>NZ_CP022282.1 GCF_002216065.1 Chryseobacterium sp. T16E-39
ATGGATGAAAATTTAATGATGATATGGCAGAAGTGCCTTCAGTTTATGCGCGATAATCTCAACGCAGCTGAAGACAATTCTGATTTGAAAAAGCTTGAAAAATCTTTCGACTTGTTGTTCGATAAAGTGCAGCCAATTTCTTTGGTTGACAACAATCTTACACTAATGGTACCTAGTGATTTTTACAAAGAATATATTGAGGATAATTACTTGTCTCTACTTTCTGCTGCCCTGAAGAAAAATATAGGAAAAGGAGTAAAATTATGGTATTCTGTAATGGAAAATAAACCTAACGGTTTAGAAAAGCCTGTTACAATGAATATGAAAGGGAAAAGCGTACCAACTCCTAAAGTTCAGGAAACAATGCCTCAAGGTTTTTCATCTAATATTGTTAATCCTTTTGTCGTTCCTGGAATCAAAAAAGTAAATATTGATTCTAATTTGAAATCTGATTTTTCCTTTGATAACTATGTAGAAGGAGAAAGCAATAAATTTGCAGCAACAGTAGCAAGATCTATTGCAAAAAGACCGGGAGCAACAGCTTTTAATCCATTGTTCTTATATGGAGGATATGGAGTAGGTAAGACACACTTGGGACAAGCAGTAGGATTGGAAGTTAAAAGCCAGTTTCCTGATAAAGTTGTTCTTTATTTATCTTCTGAAAAATTTATACAGCAATTTATTTCAGCAGCAAAAGCACATAAACAAACTGAATTTGCTAACTTTTACCAAATGGTAGATGTTTTAATTATAGATGATATTCAGTTTCTTTCCGGCAAATCAGCTACTCAAGATAGCTTCTTCCATATTTTTGATTATTTACATCAGAATGGAAAACAGATTATCCTGACTTCTGATAAAGCTCCTGTGGATATTATGGATATCCAGGACAGAATTGTTTCCCGTTTCAAATGGGGACTTTCTGCAGAGATCAAATCTCCGGATCTTGATACCAGAAGAAAGATCATTGTAGATAAACTAAGCAGAGATGGGATAGTTTTAACCGAAGATATGCTTGATTTCTTAGCTGCTGAGGCTAAGACTAACGTAAGAGAGCTAATTGGAGTAATCAATTCAGTAATTGCCTACTCGACAATCTATAAATCTGATTTAAGTCTTGAATTATTAAAGGATACCATTAATAAGATTGCTGCTAATCAGAAAAAAATCATCAATATTCCTTATATTCAGGAGATTGTGTGTGATTATTTTGGAATCAAAAGAGAGCAGTTGCTATCTAAAACAAGAAAAAGAGAGATCGCACTTCCAAGACAGTTGGCCATGTATTTTGCAAAAGAATTTACCAACGCTACTTTCACAAAAATTGGTGAGGAAATGGGAGGTAAAGATCATTCCACAGTAATGTACGCTTGTGAAACGATAAAAGATGTTTCCAAGATCGATAAAGAAGTTAAAAAGTACGTAAAAGAACTTACGGAAAGGATCAAGCACTAAAATAATTTAATTTTACAATAAAAGAAAATGAAGGATAGAAATTATTCTTCATTTTTTGTTTAATTTTGGTAGAAAGGTTAGTTTTTAATTGATACAATTATTCACATGAAAATATTGATGGTATGTCTGGGGAACATATGCAGGAGCCCTTTAGCAGAGGGAATTATGAAAGAGAAGCTTCCTTCTGGTTTTTTAGTGGATTCTGCAGGAACGATTTCAATGCATGAAGGGGAGCATCCGGACAAACGGGCAATAAAGACAGCTACCAATCATGGAATTGATATTTCAAAACAGAGATCAAGACCCATTACAAGTGCTGATTTTGAAAAATTTGATAAAATATATTGTATGGATATTGATATTTATAGTGATGTCATTTCAAAAACTAAAAATGAAGCGCAGAGACAAAAAGTCTTTTTGTTTTTAGAAGCAGCAGGCAATCATCAGAATGCGGAAGTTCCTGATCCTTATTGGGGAGATATGAATGATTTTGAAGATGTTTATCAACTTTTAGATGATGCATGCAATATAATACGAAATCAAATTTTAAAATAATATGAAATATTTTTTTTTACTATTTATTCTTATGGGTACTCTTTCTTTTTCTCAGACTAAGGATGAGGTTGCCATTCGAAAAGTAATGGATGATTTTATGGGCTGTATTAAAACTGGGGATGAAGTGAAATACCTTTCCTTATTTCAGGAACCTGTTCTCTGGACTGGTGTTTATGCTGATCGTACACAAGTAAAACGTTTAGAAAAAAATCCTAAAGCTGACAGTCATTTTGCTGATGATTACAAAACATTTATCAAAGGATTTAAAGATGATAAGTCAGAAGAAAAATTTGATAATATTAAAATTATTGAAGATGGATCAATCGCTTCAGCCAATTTTGACTATAGTTTCTGGTATGATGGAAAAATGAGCAATTGGGGAAAAGAGATATGGACCCTAATGAAAATTAATGGTTCGTGGAAAATTACTTCGGTAACATTTTCAATGGACCTGACAAAATATTTCCCACAACCTTCACTCAAAGAAAGAACCCAAAAATAAAAGAATGCTTTTTTTACTTCCAGCCTATTTATCAGAAAATACACCTCTTACCCATTTTTCACCAGTTATGAATGATTATATCATGCAGACTGATTATTTTTTTGTGGAAAATGAAAAGACCGCCCGAAAAGTCATTAAATTTTTTGCACCTGAAAAAAAACAGGCAGATCTTAAACTTTTTTTATTAGATAAATACACTGAAAATGCTGATATCAAAGAAGCTCAGGAATTGATGTTAAAAGGTCAGGATTTTGGATTGCTTTCTGAAGCAGGGCTCCCATGTATAGCTGATCCTGGAAACCTTATTGTAAAATGGTGTCATGAGAAAAATATTAGAGTAATCCCTATTTCAGGGCCATCTTCTATTATTCTGGCTTTGATTTCAAGTGGATTCAATGGTCAGGAATTTTCTTTTAACGGATATCTTCCAATCGATAAAGGAGAAAAAAAGAAACAGATTTTACATTTAGAAAGCTTAGTGCAGAAAACAGGGTTTTCTCAGATTTTTATGGAAACACCTTACCGGAATAATCCTCTTTTTGAAGATTTGTGTAAATTCTTATCACCTAATACAAAACTGTGTATTGCAGCTAATATCAATGATCCGGAACATGAATTTATCCGGACAAAAACCATTAAAGATTGGCAGAAACAAAAACCAGAGCTTCATAAAATACCAGCTGTTTTTGTGCTTGGCAAATAATTGTCTTTGCGATCCGTATGGCGAAGCAATCTCAAAAAGAAAGAACTTTTTATAGAACGATGGGAGACCATTGGATCAATAAAAATCCGGATATGAATTTCATATCCGGATTTGTTTTATTTTTTTCTTCTTCCTTTCCATTTTCTCCATAAGAACACGATTAAAGGAATTACTAAAAAGAATGGCCAAAAAGAGATAATGCCCAATATGAAAGCGATAAAACTATTCCAGCCTTCAGTAATAGAATCTCCAAAACGGTTTCCGAACCCTATTTTTGAGGTAGCAGAACTTCTTACTTTCTCCTTATATAAATTTAAATTTAAAGTACTGTAATTAACTCTGTCATCAATGAAACGAAGCTTCCCTTCGGCTACATCGATCTCATCTTCTAAACCACGTATTTTTTCCTGAATTTCAAGCATATCTTTTGTGTTAGAAGCTCTTTTAAGTAAATCGCGATACTTTTCAAGATAGATTTTCTTATTGGCAAGCTTTATGGAAACGTCGGTATATTCTTCAGTTACATCCTGGGAAGAGATGTTTTTTGACAATACCGAGCCTATTCCGTTAGAAAAAGAATTAACAAGAGCATCGAAATTTTTATGAGGAACACGTATTGTTAATTCTAGATTTTCATCAACATCGGAGTTTCGAAAATCTTCAGTCTGGATATAAGCATTATTTTTCTTTAAGATTTCAGCCGCCTGAATTTGGGATTTTTTAATATCTCCTACCTGAATACGCAAATCTCCATTCTTTATAATTTTCTTAGAAATAGTATCTGTTTTTTTTGAAAGATTTTTTTGCGTTGGTTCTTGAAGTGCTGGCGGAGGCGGAGGTGGTGGTTCGTTTTCTGTTGAAGTAATATTTTTATCTTCTTGCATTACTTCTAAGAGATCCGCCTTAACCTCATGGCTCACTTTCTCATTAGATTTACTACAATGCACAACAATGACTAAACAAAATAGAAGTAGAATTAATTTTTTCATAAATGATTTTGAATGAATGTTATCAAAAATCATGCTTGAGTATAAGAAATGGTTAAAAATTAATATCTTATCCCCGTTTTCTTTAAGATAAATGTTAAAAGCCAGACAGGTCCAATTAAAAGAAACTTAAGATCTTTTAAAAAAGGTGGCTTTTTACCTTCAATTTGATGTCCGAAAAAACGTAAAATCCAGGTGGCAGCAAACAGAGATAAGTAAATAATCCATGCACTGTTCCAAAAATTAATATTAACGGTATATACTAACCGTTCCATCAGAAGCATTATAATGAGCATTATAATGCTGATCAGTAATGATAGCCGAAGGTAAAATACCGTAATCAGAGCTACTGCGATGGTGCTTATAATACTGATGCAGCCAAAATAGGGTGAACACATATGGGGTGACGGAATAAGAGAAATAAAACCTAAAATAGTCCAGAAAGTCAAAGGAACACATATCCAATGAATGAATTTGTTCGTTTTGTTTTGGTGACTTTTACAATATTCTGCAAAGAACAGGTCTATTTTTCTCATGCTAAGGAATTATGACAATACTAAATTAATAAAATTTTGCAACCGTCCAAGAGATTGAATAAATTTGCGTTATGTCTGTCTTAGAAAAATTTGGTGTAGAAATTTTCACACAACATAATATTTTCGAGAGAATCTCTACTGAAAAGCCTTTCCGTCCTGATAATCCTGCGTTTATTTTTGTGAAAACAGGAACGATAAAGATTCGTCAACATTTTAGAGATCTGGAGCTTAGTCCGAATATGTTTATGGTAACTGATCCACAAACAGTGTATGAAATGATATCTGTAAGTGATGACTTTCAATCCAGGATGGTTTCTTACAAAAGAGAGTTTATATCTGCTCTGTCCCTCAAGTTTAATCGTTTAATAGGATACCGGTATTTCAGACAGCAAATGAACAAAGGAGTTCCCTTTAAACAGGATGAAATGGAGGTGGTATGGAAAAGTGTCAACTTCCTTAAATACATATTAGATTCTGACACAGAAATGATGTATAAAAAAGAAATGGTAGAGCATTTATTTTCTGTTTTCTGCTACCAGATGGCGGGAATTATTTCTAAGGAAGACAGTAATTCACTCGGGCAAATGTCCAGACAGGAAGAAATTGTTTTTATTTTTTTAACTGATCTTGCCGAGCATCATAATACCCAAAGGACAGTGGAGTTTTATGCCGGAAGACAATCTATTACAACCAGACATCTTTCCTCGGTGGTTAAGATGATTACGGGAAAGTCTGCGAGTCATATTATCGCGACCATTGTTCTCAATGAAGCGAAAGTTCTTTTAAACTCTTCCAGCAGGCCGGTTTCAGAAATATCATCGATGCTTGGATTCAGTGATCAATACTCATTTTCTCATTTTTTCAAGAAACATCTGGCAGTAAGTCCAAGCCAATACAGAAATCAATTTGAAGGGTAAATCCTACATTTGAACATCTTTTTCCAATTATCAAACATTTGTTTGATTTCTTTGTCGCCGTAACTTTGCCTTTGTAAAACAAGGTAAAATGATAAACAAGGTAAAAACAGCACTATCAGTATTGATAGCTATATTCCCTGCGCTGTTTTTTGCGCAGGAAGTCAGACAAATGACGGCAAATGAGATTGCTGAACTCGCAATTCAGAATCATCAGCAGTTAAAAGTTTCAGCTCATAATATCAATATAGCGAAACAACAAACAGATATTACCAAGCTTCAAAAGCTACCCAATATCACCGCATCAACAAGTCAGTTTTATTTGGGTAATGCAGTAGCAATTGATAAAGATTTTTCCAATTCTACCTCTATTCCCATGCCTCACTATGGAAGTTCTTATGCAGTACAGGCTACACAACTGATATTCAAAGGAGGTTTGGTAAATAAGTCTATTGAAATGGCAGGATTGCGTGAGCAGCTTTCCGAGCTTGATCTCGAAAAGAATAAGCAGGAGGTCAAAATTCTCGTCATATCCAATTACTTAGATGTATACAAGATCCTTAACCAGGAGTCCGTTTTTCAAAACAATAAAAAACTTGCCCAGGAACGTTTAAAGAATATTCAAAAGTTCTATCAGCAGGGTATGGTGACGAGAAATGAAGTCATTCGTGGTGAATTAGCCATCAAAAATTTGGATCAGGGAATCTTAACGCTTGTCAATAATCGGAAGATCCTCAATTATAACCTGAATATTGCCTTGGGATTACCAGACGGTACAGAAATTATCCCCATTGAAAGTTTAACCAATAAAGAAGCAGGCATTGGAATGGATTATTATATGGACTTAGCTCACAACAGTAATCCGCAATTGAAATCTGCAAAAAAGAATATTGACCTTGCCGATAAAAATGTAGAGATCATAAAAACTGATCAGCTTCCTACATTATCAGGTTTTGGAGGTTATACGTTACAGCGCCCTATTACCACAAGAAGTCCTGTTTTGGATATGTATTCAGGAGGATGGCAGGCCGGAGTTTCTTTAAGCTATAATATCGATAATCTTTATAAAACCAAGGAACGGATAAAGCTTGGAGAGATGCAGAAAGTGCAGGCCGGAGATGCCATGACTCTCACACAGCAGAATGTAGATATGGGAGTAAATGCTGCTTACGTAAAATACCAGGAATCTATCCAGCAGGCTGATATCTTGAATGATGCTAAACAATTAGCAGAAGAAAACTATAAGATCACAGAAGCTAAATACTTAAATCAGCTTGCTGTACAGGCAGAAATGATCGATGCACAAAATCAGAAACTACAATCGGAGCTGGATTTTGCCAACGCGGAGATCAATGTGTTATATCAATATTATAATCTTTTAAAATCAACAGGAACCCTTTAATTTTTAAAACTGAAAGACAAGATAATGGAAAACAAGGAACAACAAAATATAGACTCTACTCCCGCTACACCAAGTGCAGGAGCTAAGAAAAAAGAGGCTAGAAAAAATAAGATACGTGCGATCATTTCTAATATTATCGTATTTCTGATCATAGGTTTTGGACTATTCTGGCTGGTTAGGGAATATTTTCACATTGGAGATAAGAGCTATACGGAGGCTGCTCAGGTAGAGGAATTTATTAATCCCATCAATACTAGGGTTTCAGCATATATAAAGGAAATAAAATTTATAGAACATCAACAGGTAAAAAAAGGAGATACGTTGGTGGTTTTAGATAAAAATGAAATTATAACACAATTGGGACAAGCGGAAGCTGCCTATCAAAACGCCTTAGCACAACGATCTGCTACCAGTTCATCAGTTAATACTGTTTCCAATAATGTCAATGTTATGGAGTCTAATATTGCGGGTGCAAAAGCAAGATTATGGAATGCAGAACAAAATCTGAATAGATATAAAAATCTTTTAGCTTCCGAAGCAGTTACCAGACAACAGTACGATCAGGTAAAAACGGAGTATGATGCGCAAAAAGCTGCTTATGAAACTTTAGTTAATCAGAAACAATCTGCTAACCTTTCTACTACAGAGGTTAAAAGCAGATTGGGAATCAATGATGCTGAAATTAAAAGGACAAAATCAGCTTTGGACATGGCCAGGATCAATCTTTCTTATACGGTGATCACTGCTCCTTATGATGGGATTATGGGGCGAAGAACAATTTCTGAGGGTCAGTTGATCCAGCCCGGACAACAGGTTGCAACGATTGTTTTAAATGGAGAAAAATGGGTGACAGCAAACTTTCTTGAAAGCCAGATGCCGAATATAAAAATCGGCGAAAAAATCACAATGTCGGCAGATGCTTTAGGAGGTAAAAAGTTTGAAGGAGTTGTTAAAGCGATCTCTGCAGCTACCGGATCCAGATATTCAAGTGTTCCAACGGATAACTCCACAGGTAACTTTATTAAGGTGCAGCAGAGAATCCCTGTAAGAATAGAATTTACCCGTTCCAACAAAAAAGAAGATGTGGATCAACTGAGTGCGGGAATGAACATGAATGTGAGTATTGACGGGAAAAATTGAGATTCTACCAATCTTTAACTTTCCACTTTCAATTTTCCACTTTTAACTACTAACTAACAACTAGCAACAAAAAATGTACAACAAAGGACTATACCGTAATTGGGTACCAAAACCAGTTCAGCTCTTGCTGATGGTCTTGTCACTATCTGTAATAATGCCGTTAGGGGGTGTTTATACAGGGAATATCAGCTATCTTGTTGGAGGTACAGGAGCTCTTTCTGAGTATTTTGTTTGGGCCAATTATGCAACAACAATAGGAATGGGTGCCTGTATGCCTGTACTTCTCAGAATAAAAATGAGATTTAAAATTCGTGATAAGATCACGCTGATTCTGGTTTTAGTAGGATTGTTGAGTTATATCAATTCAACTACTTTACAACCAATGGTTATGGTAACAACTTCTCTTGTTATTGGATTTTTAAAAATGATGGTCGCTATCGAATTGTTTTTACCATTAATGGCAATCATCGGAAATAGAGGGGTGTTTTATGGAGTATTCTATTCTTTTGTTTTAATGATGAGTCAGGTTGCAAGTTACTTGGCAGCGGAGGTTTCAGTTCTTTATAATTGGCAGCACTTTTATGTTATAGTGGCTATTTTGTGCTTTGTTTTAGCACTTTTACACTGGATCCTGATGCATGATAAATACTTTGCACTTAAGGTTCCTTTGCATTATATCGACTGGTTGAGTATTTTGCTTTTCATTTCAACATTTATGTTTTCAGCTTATGTGTATTCATTTGGAAAGCAGCAGGACTGGTGGAATTCACCCAAAATCATGTATGCAAGTATTGCGGCATTTATAAGTTTTGCTTTGTTGGCGACCCGTCAATTAACTCTAAAAAGACCTTATTTATCATTTGTTGTATTCAAAAAAAGTAATGTTCAGAACGGTTTATTTATGCTCTTCTGGTTGGGAATGTTCCTTGGGACCGCAACATTACAGAACACTTTTGCGGTAGGAGTACTTGGATATGATCAGGTCACTAACAGCAGTCTCAACATCTTAATGATTCCTGGGATCATATTTGCCGGGATTGTTGCTGTCTTTTGGTTTAAAAAGGAAAAGCCTTTAAAAATGTTTGTTTTCTCTGGATTCTCTTCAATGATAGGATATGTAATCGTCATGTATTTTTCTATGGTATTAGAATTTAATTATGATGGATGGTACCTTCCTATGTTTTTAAAAGGCTATGGAATGTGTTCATTATTTGTTTCTGTTTGGTATTATACATTAGATAAACTGGAACTAGATGATATGTTGGCGGCGATCGGCCTGGTATTGGTTTGGAGAACTTTTTTAGCGGTGGGTTTTTTCTCTGCTCTCTATTCGTGGTTTCAATATCACTTTCAGGTTGTTGCTATTGGAGATCTGGCAGTCTATATTGATGGGATGACCATAACTCCGCAAACATTAGCGGGCAAAATGAAGACTGTTCAGCTAAATGCGGTTATCATTGCAAGTAAAAAAATATTTGGTTATATCATTATAATGGGCTTCGGAGTGTTGGTGTATGTTCTGGGACACCATTTTGGACGAGAACGTTTCCAATACGGAAGATTTATCAGAATGCTTAGCGGTAAATCAGTAATTGCCCGAAGAAGATTGGAAGAACGAAAAAAATTATTGGAAGAAATAAAAGATGCGGCAGGTCCCGCAATGTAAAAATACCTTGTTTTTCACTAGTAAAACCCTGAACTTTTTGTGAGTTGGGGTTTTACGTTTTCCTGATTCCCCTAAAAAGAAGTGCTGACTTTAAATATGAAAAATTTCATACATTCTAATTTTTATTTAGACGTAATAAAAATTAAATTTGGGAATTATTATAAAACTATTAATAAAAAAATGAAAAAGCAGCATGTAGTAACTTTATTGGCTTCAGGAATGATTTTTTCTCAGGTAATTCAGGACTTAGCTTCTAAAAATGTCGAAGATGTGGTTGTTTTAGCTTCAGGAAAACCTACAAAGATCTTCGAAATTCCCGGAACGGTTGGGGTAGTACAGAAGGAAAAGATTCAGGAGCAGGTAAAAAGTGGAGTTCCTATCAAAGAAATGTTATATTCTACATAAGGACTTCCGAACTCTTTAATTATAAAGGAAGAGGAAGAACATTCGATTTATCTTATACATTCGATTTTTAAATTAATCTCAAAAAATTCAGTTATGGCTAAAATGCAAGCCGGCCAGATTGTTGCCGAAGTGACCAGAAAGGAGTATATAACACCCCATTTTATAAGGGTTTATCTTCATTCTGAGGAAGTATCACAGTTTAGAAATACTACGATTGGAGATAACAATAAAATTGCGATCCCGCCACAGGGTTTAAATGAGATCCATTTTCCGACCTGGGGTGACAATCATGAATGGATATATCCGGAGAAAGAAATAGCTCCTTCTATCAGAACCTATACCCATCGCGGAATCAATTGGGAAACCAATGAATTGTATATCGATTTTGTAGATCATGGTGATGGGGGGCCTGCTTCAAAATGGGCAAGAGAAGCCGAAAAAGGTTCAAAATTGGGAGTGATGATGCGAACTGAACCAAGAGAACTCTATCCTCAGGTTGACTGGTATTTTTTGATTGGCGACGGTACTGCGATCCCGGTTTTAGGTGCTATTTTAGAAGCGCTTCCGGAAACGGCCAAAGGAGTTTGCATTATTGAAGTTCATGGGAAAGAAGATGAACAAAAATTAGAAACTAAAGCTGCCATAGAATTCATATGGGTTCATAATCAGGATTCTCATTTGGGAAATAATATGACACAAACGGTAAAATCAGTAAAAATCCCTGAAACTTCGAAGTTCGGATACCTAGCCTGTGAGCTTTCAACAGTAAAAGAGGTTCGAAACTATTTCAGAAAAGAAAAGAACTGGAAACAATCAGAATTGTATGCCTATTCTTACTGGAAAGCGGGCCTGTCCCAGGATCAGTCCCAAAGTGAACGAAGAAAGGATAATTCAGATCACTAAAAATAGACCCAGGAGCATGTCTGGGTTTTTAGTGGCGAAAATACTATTCCTATTTTTCGAATAATGATTAAGAGCTCTTTCCCGCTATTCACTCATACTCTTCTTTTATCCTGAGCCTGTCGAAGGAGGGTAACCGTTCCTATCGGGACTAGCTGTCATTGCGAATAAAGTGGAGTCACTTCATTCATAGTCTATCAAAGATTGCTCAACAACTGTAATCTTAGTAGTTGTAATTATTTTTCAAGCCAAAACCCGTATCTTTAGCCTTTTAAAAATTGGTATGAAAGATTTAATGGGTAAAGCGATCTGGGATTATTATCACAATGAAAATTCAGAAGATCTGCAGACTGAAACTTCTATTTCTGAACTGGATGAACTTCCTGTAGATTACCTTTTCAGGGATTTTGAAGAAATGAATGGTCTTGAACAGAAAGCTTTAGAACTATCTCATGGAAAAGTTTTGGATATTGGAGCCGGAGCCGGTTCTCATGCTTTATATCTTCAAAATGAAAGAAATCTGGATGTCGTGGCGTTGGATATTTCTCCAAAATCTGTTGAGGTTTGCCAGTTAAGAGGAATTAAAAATGCTGTTTGCCAAAATATACTTGATTTCTCCGGGGAAACCTTTGATACCATTTTATTATTGATGAATGGTACGGGAATTTTTGGAAGTTTAGAAGAGATAGATAGCTATCTTCAGAAATTACAATCTTTACTTAATGATAAAGGGCAAATCTTAATTGATAGCACAGATATTTTATATATGTTTGACCGTGATGAAGATGGGGGAGTATATATTCCGGCAGAAGGGTATTATGGAGAATTGGATTACATTGTTCATTATAAAGGTGAATCAGAAGACCCAATCAAATGGCTCTATCTTGATTTTAATACGCTGCAAAACGCTGTGCACAGTAATGGTTTTGCTATTGAAATGGTCATGCAGGATGAAGATGCTTATTTGGCAAGACTCACAAAAAAATAATCTATCCTCGTCATTGCGGGCAAAGTGAAACAATCTCAAATAATTTATAGATGACATTTCTTCGTTCCTCGCAGTGACAGTAGCAGAAATAAAAAAAGACACATGAAAATCATGTGTCTTTTTTATTATAAAATATCGTTGATTATCCTATTTCAATACCATTTTCAACATTGCTGTCGTCGGGAGTAACGAAAGATAATTTACCATCTGGTTTAGTGGTTAACAAAAACATTCCCTGAGATTCAATCCCTCGGATTTTTCTTGGGGCAAGGTTTAATAAGATCATTACCTGCTTTCCAACCAATTCCTCAGGAGTAAAGCTTTCAGCAACACCAGAAACAACTGTTCTGATATCCACGCCAGTATCCACTGTAAATTTCAATAATTTATCAGCTTTTTCTACTTTTTCAGCTTCCAGAATAGTAGCTGTTCTTAAGTCAATTTTTGAAAAATCGTCAAAAGTAATTTCCTCTTTCATAGGTGTTGCGTTAGGATTTGTCTTTTTATTGTTTTGTTTTGTGTTTTCTAGTTTTTGAATTTGGGCCTCAATAACGTCATCTTCTATTTTTGAGAAAAGAAGAGATGCTTCATTGATGGTATGTCCACTTTCAATTAAAACAGATTTTGTTTCAACATCATTCCAGCTTAATTTCTGAGCATTGAACATATTCAGTAATTTTTCAGAACTGAAAGGCATAAAAGGTTCACAAAGCTGAGCAAGGGCTACAGCGATCTGAGCACCGACAAATAATGAATGTGCTGCCTTTTCAGGATTGTCCTTAATTGTTTTCCAAGGCTCTTCAGTTTGGAGATATTGGTTTCCAAAACGAGCTAAGTTCATTAAAGCAGTTAAAGAATTTCTGAATTCATAGTTTTCTAAAAATCCTGAAATTTCTTTCGCCGATTTATTGATTTCCTGTAATTCGGGAGCATTTTTATCTCCTTGAGGAACCACTCCGTTATAATATTTATGAATAAGAACCGCAACTCTATTGATGAAGTTACCAAAGATTCCTACCAATTCAGAATTGTTTTTTGTTTGGAAATCCTTCCAAGTGAAGTTATTATCTTTTGTTTCCGGAGCTGATGAAAGTAAGGCATATCTCAAAACATCCTGTTGCCCTGGAAAATCTTCAACATATTCATGCGCCCATACCGCCCAGTTTCTCGAAGTTGAAATTTTCTCATTTTCTAGATTCAGGAATTCAAATGCGGGAACATTGGTAGGCATGATGTAATCCCCATGGGCTTTCATCATCGCCGGGAAAATAATACAGTGGAAAACAATATTATCTTTTCCGATGAAATGGACCAGATCACTGTTTTCATTTTGCCAGTAATCTTTCCAGTCTTTTCCGTTTTTCTCTGCCCATTCCTGAGTGAAGGAAATATATCCGATCGGTGCATCAAACCACACATAAAGTACTTTACCTTCTGCGTCAGGAAGTGGAACTGGAACTCCCCAGTTCAAGTCTCTGGTCATGGCACGAGGTTTTAAACCATCATTCAACCATGATTTTACCTGTCCGTATACATTGGGCTTCCAATCATCCTTATGTCCTTCAATGATCCATTCATTTAAGAAATCTTCATATTCATTTAGAGGAAGGTACCAGTTTTTGGTCTCTTTTAAGATGGGAACATTTCCACTTAGCATTGATTTCGGATTAATCAGTTCAGATGGAGAAAGGGTAGTACCACATTTCTCACACTGATCTCCGTAAGCATTTTCATTGCCACAGTTAGGACATGTTCCTACAATATAACGGTCAGCTAAAAATTCATTAGCCTGCTCGTCAAAGTACTGTTCAGAAATTTCTTCGGTGAATTTTCCTTTTTCATATAAGGTTGTAAAGAAATCCTGGCTGGTTTCGTAATGTTTTTTAGAAGTTGTTCTGGAGTATTCATCGAATGAAATTCCCAGATCTGAAAAAGATTTTTTAATGATTTCGTGGTATTTGTCCACAATATCCTGAGGGGTTACCCCTTCTTTTTTTGCTCTTATGGTAATAGGAATTCCATGCTCATCTGAACCACAGATAAACGCTACATCTTTTCCTGATCTTCTTTGAAATCTTGCGTAGACATCCGCAGGAATATAAACACCTGCCAAATGTCCTATATGAACCGGTCCGTTTGCATAGGGCAAAGCTGCCGTAATCATCTTTCTGTTTGACATTTATAGTAATAATTTAACTACAAATATACGGAATATCTCCCGAAAATTCCTGATAGCTCGTAATATTAGCAATCTTAAGCTGTAATTATAAAATAAATATTACATTTTGTTAAACGGATGTTTAACTATTTGTTAATACCTGGATAATATTATGTATTGCATAGGATCGTGTAAATAAATGAAAAGCAGAAATCTAATCTTTGGGCCGCGTTTAATTTACATAAAATTATCTAAAGTTTTATTAAATTTATGATAATTCTAATTTTTTTATAAATTGCAAGTCTGGTTTGAACACCATTATTACTACAAAAACGAAACTATATAAAAACAATATTGTGAGAAATTTTACAACGGTATTAAAAATCGCGCCTGCTTTTTTATTGGCCAGTTCGATGGTTTATGCACAAGACTCTGTGACCAAAGAAAAGAAAATAGAGGAAGTCGTGCTGATTGGATATGGAAAGCAGAAAAAATCGGACGTAACGGGTTCGATAACCTCCGTATCTTCAAAAGATTTTAACGGTGGTGCTACATCTGCAGGACAGCTGATCCAGGGAAAGACTCCCGGAGTACAGATTACCAACAATAGTGGTGCTCCTGGTGCAGGAACTGCTATAAGAATTAGAGGAACAGCTTCTTTAAATGGTAACAATTCACCATTGATTGTTATCGATGGTGTGCCACAGGATTTTGTAGGGGTAAACGGTGCATCTGATCCTTTATCATTGATTAACCCTAATGATATTGAGACGTTTGATATTTTGAAGGATGCATCTGCTACTGCTATTTATGGTAACCGGGCTACAAACGGTGTTATTCTCATTACAACGAAGAAAGGAAGCGCAGGTAGATTTAGAGTTAACTTTTCGACTGTTTCTTCCGTTTCCACAAAAATGGGAAATGTTGATGTCCTGGATGCAGATCAATTTAGAAACTTTGTAAATACTTATGCACCCGCTGCCTATAAAACAAAGTTAGGAAATGCGAATACCAATTGGCAGGATCAAATCTATCAGGCAGCATGGGGAACTGATAACAATGTAGCGTTTTCAGGTGGTGTTAAAGGCTTGCCTTACCGTTTATCAATTGGCTATAATGAACAGAATGGTATCGTAAAAACCAATTCATTTAAAAGAACATCTGTTGGATTAAATTTAAATCCTAAATTTTTTGACAATCACTTGTCTGTAAATATAAGTACAAAAGGAACTTTTACGGATAACAGATTCGTTGATGGAGGGGTTATTAAATCAGCTACTTATTTTGATCCTACACAACCTGTGTATTCAGGGAATTCTAATTTTGGAGGATATTATGAATGGCTGGATGCAGGATCTGCAAATGGTACTAATGTAAATGCTACTTCAAATCCATTAGGAATGATTAATGGGATTCACGATGTTTCATCGGTTTTAAGAGGTTTGGGAAATATCCAGTTGGACTATAAATTTCATTTCCTTCCTGATTTGCATTTTAATGTAAATGCCGGTTATGATTATACAAGAAGTGATGGACAGAAAAAAGTGAGTGCACTCTACAGACCTGGGGTAAACGATATGGGTAGTTCTTCTATCTATAGAATGGAAAAAAAGAATAAGTTATTGGAAACTTATTTTAATTATGTAAAAAATATTTCTGCGATTAATACAGGGATTGATCTTACTGCTGGTTATTCTTACCAGGATTTCCGTACTATTATACCTGGGTCGATCAATTATAAAGGAAATGCTCCAACTAAGATTAATAATGATTTTGAAACCCAAAATACTTTAATATCATTCTATGGAAGAGCAATATTCACCATTGCAAATAAATATATTATTTCAGGATCATTAAGAAGAGATGGATCTTCTCGTTTCTTTAATGGAACAAAAGATAATCTTTGGGGTAATTTTCCGGGAGTATCTCTTGCCTGGAAGCTAAATGAAGAAAGCTTTATTAAAAATATTTCTTCTATCAGTACATTAAAACTGAGAGCTGGATGGGGGAAAACAGGACAACAGGAATTACCAGGTTTAGATGGTAACAGACCATTTAATTATCCTGCTTATGCCGCTTATAATCCAAGTAATGATGGTGCTTATTACCAATTTGGTAATCAGTATTATTATATGTTCAGACCTAATATTTATAATCCAAATCTTACTTGGGAAACAACTACAACGAAGAATTTAGGAATCGATTATGGGTTTTTAAATAATAGAATCTTTGGTTCTATTGATGTTTTCCAGAAAGATACTGAAAAACTATTGGTTTTAGCTCCAATTGCCGCAGGTGACTTAAGTAACCAAAATTTACTGAATGTAGGTAATATGAAAAATAAAGGAATTGAGGGTAGTATTACTGTTGTTCCTATTAAAAATTCAAATACAACCTGGGAGTTGAGTTTTAACGCAACACATTATAAGCCGGAAATAACAAATCTTTTAGAAAGAGCAGATGCAAGCTTTAATATTCCTGTTGGGGGAATTGACGGAGGATCAGGAAATACTATTCAGGCTCATGCAGTAGGATATGCACCGAATGCTTTCTGGGTGTATCAACAGGTTTATGACAATAATGGAAAACCTTTAGATGGAGTATTTGTTGATAGAAATGGAGATGGAGTTATAAATACTTCGGACAAATACTACTATAAGTCTACAACACCAGATGCAATTTTAGGATTCTCTACTAAGGTTTCTTACAAAAACTGGGATTTTGGTTTAAGTGCCAGAGCGGTATTAGGTAATTATGTTTATAATAATGCAGCGTCAAATAGTTCATTGCAGTCCGCTTCTACTAATGAGTATCTCCAAAATGTATATTCAACAGCACCATCTTATCAGTTTTCGTTACCACAGTATTTTTCGGATGTTTATGTGGAAAATGCTTCATTCTTAAGGTTGGATAACGTTAATATAGGATATAATTTTGGTGAAGTATTCTCTAAAGGAAGTAGCTTGAGAGTATATGGTATGGCTCAGAATGTTTTTGTTATAACAAAATATTCGGGGATAGATCCTGAGGTTTTCAATGGGATAGACAATGGTTATTACCAAATGCCTAGAATTTATTCATTAGGTCTTAATTTTCAATTTTAATTAGTAGTAAAATGAAATCAAATAAAAGTTTTAAAAATATATTTTTAACAGCCTCTGTTATTGGGCTGTTATCAGTCACATCGTGTGTTAACGACCTTGAGAGAGAACCTATCACAGATATTACTTCTGCAAATGTTTACAAGGATTTTGGTAATTATCCTAATATTTTAGCAAAATTATATGGTGGATTGGCCATGGGAGGCCAGGTTAGTGGAGATGGAGCAAACTATCCGGATACTGATATTAATGGAATTAATGGTGGTTTTTCTCAATATACCAGATTAATGTATACCATGAATGTTGTTTCCACAGATGAGGCAGTTATTGCATGGAATGATGGTAATTTACATACTATTCATAAGATGACCTGGGATTCCTCTAATGAATTTATCTCTGCCTTATATTATAGAATCTTTACTGAAATTGCTTTTTGTAATGAATTTTTGAGGAATGTAACAGATGAGAAATTAGCAGAAAATAATATTACTGGAGATAATCTGGCTCAGGCGAAGCTAATGCGCACAGAAGCAAGATTTTTAAGAGCACAATCTTATTATCATGCACTGGATATGTTTGGAAATGTTCCATTTGTAAAAGAAGATTATCTTCCTGGATCTGTAAATCCACCACAAAGGATTGAAAGAGCTGCTTTATTCAATTTTGTTGAACAGGAATTGTTGGCTTGTAGTAATGATTTAAAAGATCCGAAAGCAAATGTATATGGTAGAGCAGATAAAGCAGCGGCGTGGTCATTATTGGCAAGATTATATCTAAATGCTTCTGTGTATACAGGAACACAAAGAAATAATGACTGTATTACCTACTGTAACAAAGTAATTGGAGCTGGTTACTCTTTAAAGCCTAAATATGGAGATTTGTTCCTTGCAGATAATAATCTTAATAATCCTGAAGCAATTTTCTCAATTAATTTTGATGGAATAAATACACAAACCAATGGAGGAACAACGTATCTGGTTCACGCTGCTATAGGCGGATCAATGCAGGCTGCAGATTATGGAGTAAATGGAGGCTGGGGTGGTCTTAGAACTACAAAAGCTTTTGTAGGTAAATTCCCTGCAAATGGTGCTGATAAAAGAGGTAATTTCTTCACTACCGATCAAAATCTGGAAATTAATGATCTAGGTTCATTTAATGACGGCTATGCTTTTATTAAATTTAAAAATATTAAAAGTAATGGAGTGGCCGGAGCTGACAAAACCTGGGTAGAAGCTGATATTCCATTGTATCGTTTAGCAGATATTTATTTAATGTATGCTGAAGCAACCCTTAGAGGGGGAAGTGGAAATATTGCCACTGCGGTAGGTTATATTAATCAATTGAGAGAAAGAGCATATGGAAATACTACTGGTGATGTTACTGCAATCAACCTGGATTTCATTTTAGATGAAAGATCAAGAGAACTGTCATGGGAAATGACAAGAAGAACGGATCTTATTCGTTATGGAAGATATACTACAGGTGATTATTTATGGCCATGGAAAGGAAATGTGAAAGAAGGTAAAGCAGTTGAAAGCTTTAGAAATTTATTCCCAATTCCTGCTAAAGACCTTGTAGCCAATCCTAATTTGATTCAAAATCCCGGGTATTAATTTTTAAACTCAATCTGAAAAATGAAACATTTTTTTAAAATATTAGCCATAGCGTTCATTGGGCTTCTCGTTATTTCATGTGATAAAGATGAGGATCAGGCTATACTTGGCGAGAACAGCCAGGGTAAAATTTCTTCGGATAAAACCAATGTCGTTCTGAATGAAGTTACTGCAGGCAACACAGCTATTAGTTTTACCTGGGTAAATCCAACCTATAATACAGCCATTGTACCTAAAAGACAAATAGAATTTGGAGTTAAAGGGAAGGGTTTTAAGGATAGTTCTGTGTTTGATGTAAGCAATGATATTACTACCATTTCGATGACTCATGCGCAACTTAATGCAGCAATGTATAGCTGTGGAGCGACTCCGGATATTTCGAATCAAATTGAAATAAGATTAAAAACAATAGCAGGAACTGCATTTTTTTATTCCAATACGATTAATGTAACCGTAACTCCATATACTCCGAACCCGGATTTGGTTTATCCCAAAATAAATGTACCGGGAGCTTATGCTGGAGCAGCGGGTTATGCAGATTGGACTCCGGGTAATTCTCCTAATTTATTTTCACCTGGAAAGGATGGGAAATATAGAGGATTTATTTATGTAACAACCTTGGCTAGTGATAAAGGCAAATATAAATTTGCAATTAATGAGGACTGGCCGGGCAATAAAGGGGATGATGGTACACTTTCGGGTAAATTAAAAGTTGATGGTGCAGATATAGCTGCAAGTGCTGTTGGAACACATTATTTAAAAGTAGATTGGGCTGGAAATACCTACTCATCTGTGGCGGCTAATTTTGGAGTAATTGGAGATGCTACACCTACAGGTTGGAATTCAGATACTGATTTAGTATATAATCCTTCTACCAAAAAATATGAAATAGCATCTATTCAATTATCAAGTACTGGGTTGTTTAAATTCAGAGCTAATGATGATTGGGCAATGAAGTTTCAACCTTCAAATGGCGATCAGGCATTAGTGTCAGGAACAGGAGTGCAGACATTCTTTAACATTGAAGGTACTGTAACTGGGGATTCCGGTTATAAGGTTGCCGTTACGGGAGCATATAAAATAGAATTAGACTTACATAATTCTGCTAATTACAAATTAACGATTACAAAATTATAAAACAGGCTGGAATGCCTGATAAAGTGTTGTTTTATTAGCAACACTTTATTTATTTTTAAACATATAAATAGTCATTATGAAGAAAATTACAGTTGGAGCTTTATTGTTTTCAATGATGTTTGCGGGCGTTAATGCACAAACTTTAAAATCACCGGACGGGAAGTTCGAAATGGACTTTCAGGTAAAGCAGGGAGTACCTTATTATAACTTAAAATATAATGGGACGATAGTTGTTGAAGATTCTAAATTGGGATTGAGATTATTTAAAGACTCAGCTATCAAATTTGCCTCTGAAATTGCGAAAGCAGACGATGCTAAATTTGATCTGAATAACGGTTTTACTAAAACAGACGAAAAAAGAGATTCTAAAAATGAAATCTGGCAGCCGATTCTTGGTGAGAAGAAAAATTATATTAATAACTATAACGAATTAGCAGTAACCCTTAATCAGGCTTCTTCAGACAGAAGTATTGTGGTGAAGTTCAGATTGTTTAATGATGGATTAGGGTTCAGATATGAATTTCCACAACAAAAAAATCTTAACTATTTTGTCATCAGAGAAGAGGATTCTGAAATCGATTTTCCAACAGATATGAAAGCGTGGTGGATCGTAGCGGATTATGATTCTCAGGAATATCAATACCAGGAGACAAAAATTTCTGAAATTCCTGCAAGATGGGATAAAGCTTTTGACGCCAATGCTTCACAATCATTGGTAAAAAATGCAGTTCAATCTCCTTTAATGTTAAAGAAAGAGGGAAAAACCCCTTTGTATGTTAACGTTGCGGAAGCGGCTGTTTTAGATTATCCAGCCTCTCATTTAGAAGTAGATGCTCAGAATTTTAAATTCAAAACTCATCTTACTGGAGACAGACAAGGTGCAAAAGGATACATTCAGACACCATCTGTTACCCCTTGGAGAACGATCATTGTTTCGCCAAAAGCAGAAGAGGTGATGGATTCTAAAATGATTTTTAACCTTAATGAGCCGACAAAATATAAAGATACCTCTTACATTCACCCAACAAAATATATGGGTGTATGGTGGGAGATGATCATCGGAAAATCCCAATGGGCTTATTCTACAGCAGAAAATGTTCATTTAGATAAAACTGATTTTACTAAACTGACTCCAAACGGAAAGCATGCTGCTAATAATACAAAGGTTAAAGAGTATATTGATTTTGCGGCTGAAAATGGTTTCCAGGGACTGTTGATTGAAGGTTGGAATATTGGATGGGAAGACTGGTTCGGGCATTCCAAAGACTTTGTTTTTGATTTCATTACCCCTTACCCGGATTTTGATATCAAAATGCTGAATGACTATGCACACTCAAAGGGAATAAAATTAATCATGCACCATGAAACTTCCGGTTCAGCAGCGAACTATGAAAGATGGGCGGACAAAGCATTCCAATTGATGAATAAATATGGATATGACGCTGTAAAAACAGGGTATGTGGGAGATATTATTCCAAGGGGAGAGCATCATTATTCTCAGTGGACGATCAACCATTTCTACAGGATTGCTGAGAAAGCGAATGAGTATAAAATCATGATCAATTCTCACGAATCCGTACGTCCAACGGGTGAAAGCCGTACCTACCCGAATTATATTTCTGCTGAAGCAGCCCGTGGAACAGAATATGAAGCATTCGGAGGAAACAATGCGGATCACCAGACTATTTTACCATTCACAAGATGGATGGGAGGTTCAATGGACTATACTCCAGGAATTTTCCAGACTAAACTGGATTATTATTTCCCTGGGGATAAACGTTTTGTAAAAACGACTTTGGTAAAACAATTAGCGTTATATGTTACGATGTATATGCCGCTTCAGATGGCTGCTGATTTACCTGAGAATTATAAAAAGCATATGGATGCTTTCCAATTCATCAAAGATGTGGCTGCAGACTGGGATGATACCAAAATCTTAGCAGCAGAGCCTGGAGATTATGTAATCACGGCAAGAAAAGCTAAAGGAACTGATAACTGGTTTGTAGGCGGAATTACCGATGAAAACAAACGTGAGTATACGGTAGATTTCTCTTTCCTGGATAAAGGTCAGAAATACGAGGCAACGATTTATGAAGATGGAAAAGATGCTGATTATATCGACAATCCACAAAGCTATAATATCTACAAAAAGCAGATAACGAGCAAGTCTAAGATCAACTTTAAAATGGTAAGAAGTGGCGGTTTTGCGATCTCCATTAAACCCATAAAATAAATTTTAAGCATTCACTTAAAACTTAAACCTTACAGGTGTATGATCCTGTAAGGTTTTTTTAAACCTGTCCATTATGAAAAAACTATATATAATTGTAGCCCTTTCAGTTGTTTCGTTTGCTTTCTCACAATTAAAAACGTTGGAAAGGGTAGAACCTGCTTTTTGGTGGAAGGGAATGAAAAATCCTGAACTTCAGTTGTTGGTGTATGGAAAAGATATTGCAAGTAATGAGATTGAACTGTCAGATGGCGTTACAATAAAAGATATTCAGAAAGTTGAGAATCCTAACTATATCTTTATTACCATTAATACGGATGAGGTAAACGTCCCTGAATTTAAGATCAACATAAGAAAGGGAGAAAAAAATATAGCTTCTTATTCTTATGAACTGAGACAAAGAAATCCCAATTCAGCGGATCGGGAATCTTTTACCTCTAAAGATGTTATGTATCTGATTATGCCCGATCGCTTTGCGAATGGTGACGAAAAGAATGATTCCCGTCCTGATCTCACTGAAAAAGCAGACAGAAACCTACCTAATGGAAGACACGGAGGTGACCTTCGCGGAATTATCAATAATCTGGATTATATTCAAAATTTGGGAGCGACATCTGTATGGTTAACTCCTGTTACTGAGGATAACGAAAAAGTGTATTCTTATCATGGATATGCACAAACGGATCTTTACAAAATCGACGGTCGTTATGGAACCAACGAAGAATACCGTGAGTTATCCCGTGAATTGAATAAAAGGAAAATGAAGTTGGTGTTGGACTATGTCACCAATCACTGGGGAGTTTCCCATTGGATGATCAAAGACCTTCCTACAAAAGATTGGATTCACTGGTTTAAAGAAGGTGAAAATGGTTTTTATAGGTCCAATTATAAAACAACCACCCAATTTGATACGAACGCATCTGAAATTGATACCAAATATGCCTTAGATGGGTGGTTTGATAAAACAATGCCTGATATCAATCAAAAAAATCCGCTTGTTTTAAGATATTTGATCCAAAATGCAATCTGGTGGATTGAATATGCGGAGTTAGGAGGTTTTCGTGTGGATACCTATCCTTACAATGATAAAGAAGCAATGGCAAAATGGGCCAAAGCAATTACTGATGAATATCCAAAATTTAATATCGTAGGTGAAACCTGGCTCTATACGGCAGGTCAGATTTCAGCCTGGCAAAAAAATTCAAAAACAGGAGAAGCAGCAAACTATAATTCTAATCTGCCTTCGGTAATGGATTTCATGCTGTATGGTGATCTTCCAAAAGCATTTAATGAAAAAGAAAGCTGGGATAGCGGATTAATTAAATTATATAATGTATTTACCAGTGATTTCCTTTATCCGGATATCAATAATATGCTGGTCTTTTTTGAAAACCATGATACGGAAAGATGGAATGAAATTTTTAAGGGAAATCCGGAAGCTTATAAAATGGCACTCACTGTAATTGCTACGGTGCGGGGAATTCCACAAATCTATTATGGCTCTGAGATCGGAATGCGAGGTGATAAAAATAAGGGAGGTGATGCTGATATCAGAAGAGATTTTCCGGGAGGATGGAAATCGGATCAACAAAACGCTTTTAAGCTATCCACGCAAACAGCAGAACAGAAACAGTTTTATGAGTTTACCCAAAAGCTTTTGAACTGGAGAAAGGGAAAAGAGGTTATTCATACAGGAAAAACTAAAAACTATATTCCTCAGAAGAATGTTTTCGTATATTTCAGATATAATGAAAAAGACAGTGTAATGATTATTCTAAACAATGATAAAAAGGAGCAAACTCTGGATTTAAAACGCTTTAACGAATCTCTAAGCAACATTCAAAGAGGGAAAGATATCATTTCGGGAAAAGAATTTTCTTTACAAAATAGCCTAACCATACCGGCAAAAACTTCTATGGTTATTGAATTACAAAAATAATTTACATCAATTTACTTATTCTAGACTATGAAAAAATTAACGATCATTTATGTACTGGCACTTTTGGTGCTTAATCTTACCCATTTATCAGGGCAATCCAAAGAGACCAAATTTGGAAAAGATAAAACGGAGATCAATACGATGCTTGACGGCTTCAATGTAGCAGCAGCAAAAGCTGATTTTGATGCTTACTTTAATTATTTTGCTGATGAATCAACATTCATTGGAACAGATGCAACTGAAGTTTGGGATAAAAAAGCCTTTATGGTTTGGGCTAAACCTTATTTCGACAAAAAGAAAACCTGGAATTTTACTTCACTTAAAAGAAATGTCTATTTCAGCAAAGATGGAAAACTGGCTTGGTTCGATGAATTATTAGATACTCAGATGAAAATTTGTCGTGGTTCGGGTGTTG
Organism: Chryseobacterium sp. T16E-39; assembly: GCF_002216065.1. Classification (NCBI taxonomy): domain Bacteria; kingdom Pseudomonadati; phylum Bacteroidota; class Flavobacteriia; order Flavobacteriales; family Weeksellaceae; genus Chryseobacterium; species Chryseobacterium sp. T16E-39. The sequence continues at coordinate 24,746 of NZ_CP022282.1, forward strand.
TAGAAAAGATAAATGGAACCTGGAAAGTAAAGCAGTATGTTCTTTCGGTTACCGTTCCCAATGAGGTGGTAGATAAAGTGGTCGTTGAAAAAACTCCTATTGAAGATGCACTTTTACAACAACTGAAAACCAAATAATATCTTACAGAGAGAATGGGTAAAAAAGTAAAACCAAACTTGTCCATGGCTCAGATCATCAATATGAGCATGGGGTTTTTAGGAATTCAGATGGCTTTCGGTTTACAGAACGGAAATGCCAGTAGGATTCTTGCCAATTTTGGGGCTGATGTTCATGAATTATCCTGGTTTTGGTTGGTAGCCCCCGTCACAGGACTTATTGTGCAACCCATTATCGGGCATATGGGAGATAATACCTGGAGTCCATTGGGGAGAAGGAAGCCTTATTTCTTAATTGGAGCTGTTTTATGCGCAATTGGTCTGGTTTTACTTCCGAATGCCGCTTCTGCTACGCATATGATGGCCGCTAATGTATTATTGTTAGCTGTTATATTTTTAGCAATGATGGATGCTTCTATCAATGTTGCAATGGAGCCTTTCCGTGCATTAGTGGGAGATATGCTTCCAAAGCATCAGGGAACGATAGGGTTTTCAGTTCAAACAATCCTCATTGGAATAGGGGCTGTGATAGGGTCTTATTTACCGGATTGGCTGACCCGATTAGGTATTTCTAATGAAGCTCCTTCTGGTTTTGTAGCCAATAATGTTATTTATGCATTTTATATAGGTGCTGGAATATTGTTATTGACTATATTATATACGATACTAAGTACAAAGGAATATTCTCCAAAAGAGTTTGCAGAATTTGAAAATGGGAAAGAAGTAGTTGAGGAACCATCCAAATTCACGGATATCTTTAAAGATTTTGCTAAAATACCCTTACTCATGAAAAAGCTTGGTGCTGTACAATTTTTCTCATGGTTTGCCTTGTTTACCATGTGGGTATTCACGACAAGTGCTTTAGCAACGCATCATTTGGGGCTTTCTCCCCAGGATACACATTCTGTTGAATTCAATAAAGCCGGAGATCTTACCGGGAAATTATTTGGATACTATAATTTATGGGCGATTCCATTTGCCTTTTTATTAACTCCTATTGCCAAAGTAATTGGAAAAAAACAAACACATGCTCTGGCTCTTCTTTGTGGTGGTATTGGACTAATTTCAATGTACTTTATTAAAGATGTAAGTTACCTTAAGATTTCTATGATAGGATTAGGTTTCGCATGGGCAAGTATTCTGGCAATGCCTTATGCGATGTTAATTGATGCAATTCCTCAAAAGAAAATGGGGGTCTACATGGGAATTTTTAATTTCTTTATTGTGATTCCACAAATTATTAATGGTCTTTTTGGAGGACCTATTGTAAGTAAGTTCTTTGGAAACTATGCTATCGGTTATGTTGTTGTGGGTGGTGTCTGCATGATTTTGGGAGCAATTCTTACAATGATTTTTATTAAATCAGAAGATGAAACACCTAAAGAAATTGAAGAAGAAATACAGCAGGTGCATTTTTGATGAGGTTACAATTTAATACATAAAACATATTAATAGAAGCGGGCTTTAGCCCGCTTTTATATTTTAATACATCCGGGAAAGCTTTGATTCAAAACATTATTTACATCTCGCAGATTTAGCAGATCCCGCAGATTTTTGGTCATTTTTAAAATATTATGAACATCAATAGGGGTGGGCTTTAGCTCACATTCTATTATTATGCATCCAAAAACGGCTTTAGCTAAAACCTAATTTTAACCTCATATTTTTAGTAAAGAATACAGATATTTTTTGACCATTTTCATTTATGATTTTCTCATAAAATGCCTTCTCTTTATTTATACAATCAATTAGAATTTAATTTTTAATTAAGCTAAGCCTTGCTTTAAATCTCTAACTTAGATTAACCAAATAACTGAAAATGTACGATATCATCATTATAGGAAGCGGAGCAGGAGGAGCAACAATGGCTTATAAACTAGCCGATACTGGGAAAAAAATTCTGATCATCGAAAGAGGTGACTATGTTCCTGTTGAAAAAGAAAATTGGGACTCTGTCGAGGTTTTTGAAAAGAACAGATATACAACCACCGATTTATGGCTGGATAGGCATGATAAACCCTTTCGACCGGGAATGCATTATAATGTAGGTGGAAATACTAAATTTTATGGGGCAGCTTTATTCCGTTTGAGGGAAGAAGACTTTAAAGAGATAAAACATTACGGAGGAATTTCACCTTCCTGGCCTATTCAATATGAAGATTTAAAGGAGTATTATCTTGAAGCAGAGAAACTTTTCCATGTTCATGGTAAAAGAGGATCTGATCCCACTGAACCTTTTGATTCAGAACCATATCCTAATCCGCCATTACCTCATGAACCTAGAATACAAGAGATCGTTGATCAACTGACCGATTATGGATTTCATCCTTTTGAATTGCCTGTTGGAGTCAATTTTAAACCTCATAATGCTGCAAACGCTCCTTACACATTAGATCGTTTTGATGGTTTTCCGGATGCTTCCGAAAGAAAGGGTGACGCTCATCTTTGTTCACTATCAAAAGCGTTGGAGTATCCCAATGTAGAATTGATGATCAATACAAAAGTTCTCAGATTACATCCCAATGATTCGGGAACCAAAATTTCAGAAGTTGTCGTGGAACAAAATGGTGACATAAAAACCCTGACTTCAGATTTGGTCATCCTTTCAGCTGGCGCTATTAACTCCGCTGCCATATTATTGGAAAGCAAGAACGAACAATTTCCTTATGGTCTGGCTAATACTTCAGATCAGGTTGGAAGAAATTATATGTTTCATCAGAATACAGCGTTAGTTGCATTGTACACAGAACCAAATCCCACGAAATTTGGAAAAACTTTTGGGATAAACGATTTTTACCACGCCAACAGAGGATACGAATTTCCTTTGGGGCATATTCAAATGTTGGGAAAATCTGATGAACACCAGATTAAAGCGGATAGTCCAGTTGCAGCACCTGGCTTTACTTTTGAGCTAATGGCAAAACATGCGGTGGATTTTTGGCTGACTTCAGAAGATCTTCCGGATCCTGAAAATAGGGTAACCGTTGAAAACGGACAGATCAAGATTACCTATTCTGAAAACAATCAAAAAGGACATGAGCTGTTGAAAGCAGAGCTGATCAAAGCTTTAAAAGCATCTGGCAAGTTTGAAAGCTTTCTGTTCAAGGGATTTTATTTCAGTAAAGGAATGGATGTAGCTTCTCCAGCCCATCAAAATGGAACTACAAAAATGGGAACAGATCCTAAAACTTCAGTGGTTGATACCTATTGTAAAGCACATGATTTAGAAAATCTGTATATCGTCGACGGAGGATTTTTTGTTTCGAGCGGGGCAGTAAATCCTGCATTGACCATTATTGCTATGGCATTGCGCGTAGCAGATTATCTTAAAAATTCTTTTTAAGGTCATGAACTCCAGAACAGTCACCATTGTTGTTGTCTATTTATTAGCTTTTTTAACAGGAGTTAATTTCGTTGTATTTCCGGCATTAGGAACTGCTTTTACGGATCAGTCATTATTTGCGTTAACTCCGTCACAGTTTGGAAATCTATTTATTCCACAGGTGATCTGTATTATTCTTTCCTGTTTGGGAGCTCCTTTTTTAGTTAATAAAACAGGACCTAAAATAGTTTTGGTTGCCGGTCTTTTATTAATGATTATATCCACAGGAAGTTTGTGGCTGCTCCATCATTTCATTGGTGTTAAGTCCTTATTATTTCCTGTATTAATGATTTTGGTAGCATTTACGGGAACAGGATTTGGTCTTTCTATCACAACACTGAATCCATTAGCGGCAAGTTTGTTTGAAGATAAAAGGTCTTCTGCGATTTTGATTTTACAGTTTTTAGTTGGATTGGGAACTTCTACTTCTCCTTTAATGATAAACCTTGTAGGAGGTGTTAAAAACTGGATGTACCTCCCCGGAAGTATATTTGTTGTGGTGGTTATTGCCTTTGCAGCTTTTTTATTTTTAAAATTAGAGAAAGGATCTTTTTTTGAGCTTCCCAACCATTTTAAAACTCCGGGAAAATTATGGATTTTCTTTATTGCTATTGTTTTGTATGGCTGTATAGAAGGTACTTTCGGAAGTTTTGGAGGAATTATACTTAAAAATCAGGGTTTAGATAATAATAAAGCCAGTCTTGGGCTCTCTCTATTTTGGGGAGGCATTGCTTTGAATCGACTGTTATTTGGAATTTTTTCAAAACGGTTTGACCTGTCTTATGTTTTTCTTACTTCGCCTCTTTGGGTAGCAGGCTTTCTTTTTATAATGTTAATCGATCCCAATATAAATATCCTATTATTCCTAATGTTCTTTATTGGGTTTTTCATGGGAAGTATTTTCCCCGGATCTATTGGTTGGGGAACGGTAGAATTTCCTACACTTTCTGTCTTGGTGTCGGGGTTTATGATGGCGGCCAATCAGATCGGGACTGGTGTTGTAACCAATGTCTTAGGTAGCTTTTCAAATGATACTTCTATCATATTGGAATTTCTAATCTTTTTTATGCTCATCATTTGCGTTTTGCTCTTTTATCTTAAGCGGAATTCAAAGATTAAAGAAGCATTTTAAAATAATAAAAGCGGATCTGAGTGAATCCGCTTTTAATTTACAAGTCCGAAACTTTAATAGTTTTCATTAATTATGCGAAAACAGCTTCTATTTCTGAAACGGTTTTAAGTAAATTTTCCTCTTTAAGTTGAGGGATCATAGTTCCTTCAGATTTGAAAATTTCAATATCTGTAATTCCGATGAATCCGAATAAAGTTGTTAGATAATGTTCCATATTTTCAACAATTCCATTATCGTAAATTCCACCCACTGCCAGATTGAGATACAATTTTTTATTCTTTAATAATCCCTTCAGTATTCCGTCACTGTAGGAAAATGTTTTATTGGCAACTGCAATACTGTCGATCCAGGATTTTAGAGTAGAGGGAAAAGTAAAATTGTAAAAAGGAACACCAATCACGATAATATCAGCTTCCTGAATTTCTTTTAAAGCTTCATCAGAATATCTTGATGCATTTTTTTGGTCATTATTTTTTTCCTCATCAGGAATAGCAAGTGATGCAAAATGTTTAATTTCCATATGAGGGATCGGATTTGTAGACAAATCACGAACAACTACTTCGCTTCCAGGATTTTTTTCTAATAATTGACTGATAAGAATTTCAGAAAGCTTATTACTTATCGAATTTTCACCATTGATGCTTGTTTTGATATTTAAAATGTTTGCCATTTTGTTTTTATTTTTGTTGATTATTAATGACAAAATTATTGTAAATTTACTTTCAAAAGTATAGTAGTTACCTAAAGGAAAGTGGAAAAAATGGAAAAGCAACCCAACCATAAAGAATGCATGCAGGTCTTGAAACCTGTTCGTGATACCCTGGATATTATTAGCGGCAAATGGAAATTACAGATTATCATTTCCCTGAATGCCGGAAATAAGCGTTTTACAGAAATTGAACGAAGTATTCCTAAACTTACATCAAAAGTTTTAGCTAAAGAATTAAAAGATCTGGAGCAAAATGGTTTGGTTGAGAGAATAGTGAAAGACACCTATCCCGTTTCCATTGAATACTTGCCGACAGAATATACCAAAACGTTGCATCCGGTTATAGGATCATTAAGTGAGTGGGGGAAAAATCATCGGCAACATATTTTTGGGACTACTATGACAGAGGTGGCTGATAATGGTAGCTAAAAGGGTTAATAACTAAGAGGCAAAATGACTCAAATGTTAAAGCGTAAGGCTTTAAACTATAAACGCAATCTTTGTCATTCCGTAGGAATCTATATTATTCTTTAAACTTTAAAATGTTTAGATTCCTACGGAATGACAAGGTCGGCTAATAAATGCTTCGGGTAAACAAAAAACTCTCTCTTGGAAAATTCTAAATTTATAATCAAAATTTACAACTATCAACTATCAACTTTCCATTTTCAACTTTCAACTCATTCTCTTTCTTATCCTACATCAACATCCATCCCACCCACACTCCCTACATTTGTATCATAATTAATCAAAGATGAAAACAGTATATCATAAATCAGATTCAAGAGGCCATGCTAATCATGGTTGGTTAAACAGTTACCATACTTTCAGTTTTGCGAATTATCAAAATCCTGAAAGAACAAACTTTGGAGTTTTAAGAGTATTGAATGATGACACCGTTTCTCAGGGAATGGGATTTGGAGCCCACCCTCACAGAGATATGGAAATTATTTCTATTCCTTTAGAGGGAGATTTGGAGCATAAAGATTCAATGGGAACTACGGCTGTTATTAAAAAAGGGGAAATTCAGGTGATGAGTGCCGGAACTGGTGTTCAACATAGTGAATACAATAAAAACAAAGATGAAGAAGTAAAATTCTTACAAATCTGGGTTTTCCCAAGAGAATTGAATGTAGAACCTCGATACGATCAGAAAAGCATTAAAGAAGGGGAAAAAGTGAATGGATTCCAGCAGATTCTTTCACCCAATAAAAATGATGATGGTGTTTGGATTCACCAGGATGCATGGTTCAACCTGGCGAATTTTACGAAAGGGAATGGTAAAAACTATGTTTTCAATAAAAAAGGAAACGGAGTTTATGCTTTTGTATTAAAAGGAAGCGCCAAAGTAGGTGACCGGGTTTTAAATGAAAGAGATGGATTAGGTATTTGGGATACTCAGAGTTTTAACATCGAGGCTGTTGAGGATACAGAAATATTATTGATGGAAGTTCCGATGGAATTACCGTCTTATTTGAAATAAAAATTAAATTTGTAGACATTAAAAAAATTAAATAGAATGAAAGTTTTAGCAATAGCAGGAAGTAATTCCGAAGCATCAATGAATAAGCACTTGGTATCTTATGCCGCTTCTATGTTTGGAGAAAAAGCAGAAATAGAAGTAATCGATTTAAATCCTTTTGAAATGCCAATTTATAAGCATGAAAGAGAATTAGCTGGTGGTGTACCTCAGGAAGCAAAAGATTTTGCTGCAAAGATTGATGGTGCCAATTTATTGTTGGTTTCTTTAGCTGAACATAACGGAACTTACTCAACGGCTTTTAAAAATGTATTCGATTGGGTTTCTAGAATTAAAGACAGAACGGTTTGGAATGAAGTGCCTATGCTTTTAATGTCTACATCACCTGGTGGTAGAGGAGGAGCCGGAGTTTTGGAAGCTGCTGGTAAACGTTTTCCTTTCCACGGTGGAAATGTGGTAGAAACATTTTCGCTTCCTTTCTTCAATGATAATTTTGATAAAGCGGCTGGAAAAATATCTAATGAGGAAAAAGACAGTGAGTTAAGAGAGAAAATTATTAAGATTTCTGCCATTGAAACAATCTTGGAAAAATAGAATTTGAAATCTAATTTAAAATTACTATTTTTGCAAAAAGAAAAGAGATGAAAATTCAGTCCACTTTCAAAGAATGTTTTTCAATAAAAGGGAAAACTGTGGGCTCTAAAATTCTCAGATAAAATACTGGCCGATAATCTACTAAGATTGTCGGCTTTTTTATTTTCAAAGTTTTGAATAAAATTAATATAAAAGATAAGATACATCAGATGACAGATATTACAATAGTCTGCAATCTGAGATCTCGCATCTAAAATCTAAATACAACATGAGCAACACTTACAAATCTGCAGGAGTAGACAAAGAAGAAGGATACAAAACCGTTGATAAGATCAAAAAAGCGGTCGGTGAAACCCACAATTCCAATGTATTGAATCATTTGGGGAGTTTTGGTGCTTTTTATGAGATCGGGGGTTATAAAAACCCGGTATTGGTTTCAGGTACAGATGGAGTAGGAACAAAGCTTAAAGTAGCTTTAGATTCTAAAAAATATGATTCTATTGGGGTAGATTGTTTCGCAATGTGTGCTAATGATATTCTTTGCCACGGTGCTAAACCATTATTCTTCTTAGATTATTTGGCTTGTGGAAAATTGGATTCTGAAATTGCTGCAGAAATCGTTTTAGGAATGGTGGCAGCTTGTAAAGATAACAACTGTGCATTAATTGGTGGAGAAACTGCTGAAATGCCGGGAATGTATCAGCCAGGAGATTATGATGTTGCCGGATTCTGTGTAGGAATTGTTGAGAAAGATCAGATCATTGATGGTTCTAAAATAAAAGCGGGTGATAAAATCATTGCATTACCAAGCTCAGGATTCCATTCTAATGGATTTTCGTTAGTAAGAAAAGTATTCCCGAATTTTGACGAAGAATTTGAAGGAAAACCATTATACGAAACACTTTTGGTTCCTACCAGATTATATTATAAAGACATTCACAAAGTAATTGAAGAAGTAAAGGTTGCGGGGATCGCTCACATTACCGGAGGAGGTTTATATGAAAATATTCCAAGAATTATTGGTGATGGTTTATGTGCTTCTATTGATGCTTCAAAAATTCAGATTCCAAGTATCATGCTTGAATTGGAAAAAAGAGGTGGCGTAGCACGTGAAGAAATGTTCGGAACCTTCAATATGGGAGTAGGGATGATCGTTGTAGTCGATCCTCAGCATGCTGAAAAAGTATTACATCTTTTAGATGATGCTTACGAAATAGGAGAAATTACTGAAGGAAGCGAGAAAATTAATTTAACATTTTAAAGACTTCAGATTCCAGATATCAGATTCCAGACTTTCGTCTAGTATCTAGTGTCTGACATCTAGCATCTAAACTTAATGAAAAACATCGTTGTACTCGTTTCAGGTTCCGGAACCAATCTTCAAAGGATTTTAGATACCATTGACAACGGAGAAATCCAAAATGCAAAAGTATCTCTTGTTGTTGCAGATAGAGAATGTTACGGACTTGAAAGAGCAAAAAATCATAACATAGATACTATTCTTATTCCAAGAGGGAAAAATTTTAGTAACGAATTGACTAAAGTAATTCCTGAAAATACAGATTTAATTGTATTGGCGGGCTTCCTGTCTATTCTTAAACCTGAATTTTGTGAACATTGGAATGGTAAAATAATTAATATACATCCTGCTTTGCTTCCTAAATATGGAGGAAAAGGGATGTGGGGAATGAATGTTCACCATGCGGTTATTGAAGCTAAAGAAAAAGAAAGTGGTGCAACCGTTCATTTTGTAACTCCCGGAATTGATGAAGGAGAAGCAATTCTTCAGAAATCATTTGAAGTGACAGAAAGTGACAGTCCGGAAACATTAGCTGAAAAAGTACATAAGATTGAATATGAAATATTTCCGATAGCAATCAATAAAGTACTCAAGAATCAACACCAATAAACACCAATAAAATGACAATGAGAATTTTTATTTCTCTTTTGACTGTTTTTATCCTGTTTTCGTGTAACAAGGTTGCAACGAAAGATCAGGAGATCAAAATAGAAAAGTATTTTGATTATGGAGATTCTATTGAATCAGGAGGAGTGAAGATGATTCCAATCACGACACCTGCCGGAGACTTTAAAGTGTGGACAAAACGTTTCGGGAGCAATCCGAAGATCAAAATTTTGCTTTTACACGGAGGTCCGGGAATGACGCACGAATATATGGAATGCTTTGAAACTTTCTTCCAGAAAGAAGGTTTTGAGTTTTATGAATATGATCAGTTGGGATCTTATTACAGTGACCAACCGAAGGATGACAAACTTTGGACGACGGATCGTTTTGTAGATGAAGTAGAACAGGTACGAAAAGCAATTGGTGGAGACCAGTCTAATTTTTATGTTTTGGGTAATTCCTGGGGTGGAATTTTAGCCATGGAATATGCGCTGAAATATCAGAAAAATTTAAAAGGATTAATCGTTGCCAATATGGTTGCCAGTGCACCGGAATATGGCAAATATTCAGAGGACGTTTTGGCAAAGCAGATGAAGCCGGAAGTTTTGAAAGAGATAAGAGAAATCGAAGCAAAAAAAGATTTCAATAACCCACGTTATATGGAATTGCTCGTTCCTAATTTTTACAATGAGCATATATGCCGCTTGAAAGAATGGCCGGATGGATTAAACCGGGCGATAAAACATGCTAATGCAAATGTGTATACATTGATGCAGGGACCGAGCGAATTTGGAATCAGCGGACGCTTGGCAAACTGGGATGTTAAGAACCAGTTGCACAATATCAGTATTCCGACATTAATGATCGGTGCAAAATATGACACGATGGATCCAAAAGCGATGGAAGAACAAAGCAAATTGGTGAAAAAAGGAAGATACCTTTATTGTCCAAACGGAAGTCATCTTGCAATGTGGGACGATCAAAAAGTTTTTATGAATGGAGTCATTAATTTTATAAAGGATGTTGATTCTCAAAATTTTAAGAAGTAAGCAATTAATAAGAATCTCAAAATTTATAATTGCAAAAACAGATAGCCCTGAATCTGTAAAATATTGTTTTAAAAAAATCTAAGTAAATAAAAGTAAATCCGGAGGTGAAAGACCGGGAATACAGTTTGAAATGGCTGTGAAAAGTAAAAAATTGAAAGTAAAATGAGTAAAAAGAGAGTTTTAATCAGTGTTTCTGACAAGAACGGATTAATAGAATTCGCTCAGTTTCTGGAAGCCCAGAACTACGAATTGATTTCTACTGGAGGAACATTCAAGCATTTGAAAGAAGCAGGTTTAAATCCTATTCAGATCGATGAGGTGACCAACTTCCCTGAGATGTTGGATGGTAGAGTGAAAACTTTACACCCAAAAGTTCATGGCGGATTATTAGCTGTTCGTTCGAATGAGGAACACATGAAGACGGTTCAGGAACATGGAATTGGTTTGATCGATATGGTTATCGTAAATCTTTATCCTTTCTTTGAAAATGTAAACAAAGACATTTCTTTACATGAAAAGGTAGAATTTATTGATATCGGTGGTCCTTCTATGCTTCGTTCAGCAGCTAAAAACTTTGACTCTGTTACTGTAATTACTGACGTGGAAGATTATACAGCAGTAAAAATTGAAATGGAGCAGAACGGAGATACCTATATTGAAACCCGTAAAAAATTGGCTGGTAAAGTATTTAACCTTACTTCTGCTTATGATGCTGCTATTTCAAGAATGCTTTTAGAAGAAGAATATCCTACTTATTTAAGTGCTTCTTACAAAAAAGCAGCTGACTTAAGATACGGTGAAAACCCTCATCAGACTGCTGCTTACTATGTTTCTACTTTCGAAAACGGAGCAATGAAAGATTTCGAACAGCTTGGAGGAAAAGAACTTTCTTTCAACAATCTTCGCGATATGGACCTTTGCTGGAAAGTAGTTACCGAATTCAAAGAAGAATTGGCTTGTTGTGCAGTGAAACATTCTACTCCTTGTGGAGTTGCTATTGGAACTTCTGCATTGGAAACTTATCAAAAAACTTTTGAATGTGATCCAATTTCAATCTTTGGCGGAATTGTTGCAATGAACTACAAGATCGATGCAGTGACTGCTGAAGAATTAAATAAAACTTTCCTTGAAATTGTAATGGCTCCTGATTTTGATGAGGAAGCTTTAGAAGTTTTGAGAAAAAAGAAAAACTTGAGAATTATAAAAATCGTTAATCCGGTTTCTGATAAGCAGACTTGGGTGAAGATTGACGGAGGTATTTTAGTTCAGGATAATGATACTTATTTTTCTGAGGATATTAAAGTAGTAACCGACGTACAACCTACCGAAGAGCAGAAAAAAGCATTGCTTTTCTCTCAGAGAGTAGTAAAATACGTAAAATCAAATGCGATTGTTGTTTCCAACGGAATTCAGGCCTTTGGAATCGGTGGTGGACAGGTTAACAGAATCTGGGCTACTCAACAGGCAATTGAAAGAGCTAAGGAGAAATTCTCCGGAAATCTTGTACTGGCTTCAGATGCATTTTTCCCTTTCCGTGACGTAGTAGATTTCTGCGCTGAGCAAGGTATCAAAGCAATCATTCAGCCGGGAGGTAGTGTAAAAGATCAGGATAGCATCGAAGCCGCAAACGAACACGGAATTCCAATGATGTTTACTGGAGTTAGACATTTTTTACATTAATTAAATTAGAATTAAAAAGTAGTTTTGAGGTGGCATTTATCGCTTTCAAAATTATATATTTGTATATTATAGACTAGATAATTAAATAAAGTATGAGAATCTTAATTATAGGTGAAGGTGGAAGAGAGTCTGCATTGGCAGCGAAACTTCATAATGACTCCAGAGTTACTAAAATGTTTTTTGCTAATGGAAATGCAAGTACGGATGTAATAGGGAAAAATATTCATTTGTCGGAAATTAAAGAACTTAGAGATTTTGCTATCAAAGAAAAAGTGGATTTGACGATCGTAGGTCCTGAAGCTCCACTTGTAGCTGGTTTGAAGGATGAATTTAAGAAGCATGATCTTAAAGTTTTTGGTCCAAGCCAGAAAGTAGCAAGTCTTGAAGGAAGTAAAGCTTTCTCTAAGAAATTTATGCAGACCTATGATATTAAAACAGCTAAAGCTGTTGTATTTGATTCCTATAATGAGGCTAAAGAGTATGTAAAGACTCAGGAATATCCTTTAGTAATTAAGGCAAGTGGTTTAGCTGGTGGAAAAGGTGTTGTAATTTGTGATACTTTAGAAGAAGCTGAAGCTACGATCCATGATTTCATGATTCGCAGAATTTATGGAGATGCGGGTATCCGTTTAGTTATCGAAGAATTTTTACAAGGTTTTGAAGCATCTATTATAGCATTCTCAAACGGTGAAAAATTATTCCCTTGTATTGCTGCCAAAGATTATAAAAAAGCTGGAAACGGTGATACAGGACCAAATACAGGAGGTATGGGATCTGTGGCACCAAGCCCGGAATTTACGGCAGAACATCAGGCTGATTTCGAAAAGAACATCTTAGAACCTACGGTTCATGGTCTTAAAGAAGAAGGATTCAGCTTCAAAGGAATTATCTTCTTTGGATTGATGGTGACTAAAAACGGAACTTACCTTCTTGAATACAACATGAGATTCGGAGATCCTGAAACTCAGGTGTTGATGGCTCTTATGGAAAACAACCTGTTAGATGTTATCAATGACTGTATGAATGGTAAAGACATTGAGCTTAAGTTTAAAGACGAAAAAGCAGTATGTCTGGTAATGTGTTCAGGTGGTTATCCAAGAAACATTGAAGTAGGCTTTGAGATCAAAGGAGAAGACAAAGTAAAACATAGCCAGTTATTGCATGCAGGAGCTATCAGAAAAGGAGACAAAGTTGTTTCTAATGGAGGTAGAGTTCTTAACCTGGTTGCAACTGGAGCTACTTACGAAGAAGCTCGCAAGAAAGTATACGAAGATGCACTTCCGGTTCACTTCGATTACAGTTTCTACAGAGAAGATATCGGAAAGTTTTAATAAAAATCATAAAAAAAGATTTGGAACGTTTCCAAGTCTTTTTTTGTAAAACAATTAATATTAGAAATAAGATTTCAGATGCTAGATTCAAGACTTCAGACCTAAAAATCTGATATCTGATGTCTAAAATCTGATATCTTTCAAACAAATCAATTATAAAAATGAACAACGGTATTATCATATTAGATTTCGGATCACAGTACAACCAGCTTATCGGAAGAAGAATCCGTGAGATGGGTGTATATTCTGAAATCTTACCTTACAATACACCTTTACAAGAAATTTTAGAACGCCAGCCGAAAGGAATTATCCTTTCAGGTGGTCCAAGTTCAGTAAATGCAGAAAATGCTCACCTGGTTGAGAAAGCGTTATACGAGCAGGGAATTCCTGTATTGGGTATCTGCTACGGAATGCAGCTTACAGCGCATGTTTTAGGTGGTAAAGTAAACAAAGGAGAAAAAGGAGAGTATGGAAAGGCTCACTTAGATATTATTAAAGAAAATGCTTTATTAAAAGGGGTAAGCCAGAACTCTGTTGTTTGGATGAGCCATTTTGATGAGGTGGGTGATTTACCCGCTGGATTTGAATTGAATGCAAAATCTGGTGTTATCGCTTCTATATCCAATCCTGAGAGACAAATTTATTGCGTTCAGTTCCACCCTGAGGTTTCTCATACTGAAGAAGGTGGGAAAATGCTTGAAAACTTTGTTTTCGCGATCTGTAATGCAGAGAAAAACTGGAAACTGACCAATTATATTGAAAAAACAGTAGCTGAGATCAAAGAAAAAGTAGGAGACAATAAAGTGATCCTTGGGCTTTCCGGAGGGGTAGACTCTTCCGTAGCGGCAGTTTTGATCCATAAAGCAATCGGAGATCAATTGACATGTATCTTTGTTGATACAGGTTTATTGAGAAAGAATGAAGATGTAAAAGTAATGGAAAACTATGGAGAGCATTTCCATATGAACATTAAATTGGTTAACGCTTCAGAAAGATTCTTAACAAAATTAGCGGGAGTAGACGATCCAGAACAGAAAAGAAAGATCATCGGAAACGAATTTATTCATGTTTTTGATGAAGAATCCCATAAAATTGAAGGCGCTAAGTTTTTAGCGCAAGGAACGATTTATCCTGATGTTATCGAAAGTCAGTCTGTAAACGGACCTTCTGCGGTAATTAAATCTCACCATAACGTAGGCGGACTTCCAGAGGAAATGGAATTTGAACTTTTGGAGCCTCTTAGAGAGCTTTTCAAGGACGAAGTAAGAAAAGTTGGAGAAGAATTAGGTATTCCTCATCATCTGGTACACAGACACCCTTTCCCTGGTCCTGGTTTAGGAATCAGAATTTTGGGAGCTGTTGATGCTGAAAAAGTGAAAATTCTACAGGAAGCTGATGATATTTTCATTGAAGAATTATACAAAAATGACCTATACGAAAAAGTGTCTCAGGCTTTTGTAGTATTACTACCTGTTAAATCTGTTGGAGTAATGGGAGATGAAAGAACGTATGAATACACTGCTGTAGTTCGTTCTGCAAATACCATCGATTTTATGACGGCAACGTGGAGCAGACTTCCTTATGAGTTTTTAGATACTGTTTCAAGCAGGATCATCAACGAAGTAAGAGGGATCAACAGAGTGGCGTATGATATTTCAAGTAAACCACCTGCAACGATTGAGTGGGAATAATCCTAATTTGAAAATAAAAAAAACAGAATCCTACTTTTTTAGTAGGATTTTGATTTTTTATGATTATACTCATGGATAATTCATTTTTTACACCGTACCTTTGTACAAGAATTACATGATTTATATTGAATAGATATAATAATTTTTTTTTCATCATTTGTGTTTTTGACCTCCCTTCGGGGAGGTTTTGTTTTTTACAATAAGCATTTTTAAAGCCTTTCCTTTTAAATATTTACGTTAGAGGGATTAAATATTTTCTATGTATTTTGATTTATACTAAATTTGGAAAACAGAAACAGTTTTTACCATTTTATTCAATTTAATATGCTTTTAAAAACATTTTTTCCACTATTACTTACAGGAATTTTTTTTCCTAATTTAATTTCAGCACAGCACATGTATCCTCCTCGAACCCAGAAATGGAATGCTGATGAATTGGGAAATCAGCGGGCCGTTTTACGATGGGAAGCATCTACAAAACAAGCCAAAGCTACTATTCCATGGAGAAATGTAAAAGTAAGTTCAGATCAGAAACTGATTATTATAGACAGTCTCACTCAGAAACAATATGAGCCGGACACTTATCTGAATGTCAATGAGGAAGAAGGTTCATTCATTTTCACTCCAATATCAGGAAAAGGAATTTACTATGTTTACTTTCTTCCCTATCAGCTTGACAAAAGGACTAATTATCCAACAGCATCTTATCTGAAAAAGAATGATAAAGGAACAGGAAAGGAAGTAGAGATGCCATTGGCCAATCTATTAAAAATAGAATCGGTGGATTCATTTGACAGCAATGAACCGATGGAGATGATCGCTACTCAAAAAGAAGTCGATCAATATAAAGCGAAACATCAGAATGAGGCTTATCTTATTTTCCCTGAAGTTAGGGAGAATCCGATTAAGATGAATAGAATCCCTCAACATTGGGTAGATGGTAGAAAAAATTCCTCGGTGCTACAGGGGAAAACGGAAAGAGGAATGTTTTATGCCTTCCAAATCGGAGTTTTACCTCTTAAAACGGATCTTAAAAAAGTGAAAATTATAGCTTCTTCATTAAAAAATGTTTTAGGAGCTACTATAGAATCTCAATATTTTAATTGCATTAATACGGATGGTATAGGGTATAATGGAGACCAGCTTCAGCTTAATGTAGATGTGAAAAAAGATGATCTGCAAGCTTTTTGGTGTGGTTTTGATATTCCGGAAACTACATCTCCGGGAACTTACAAAGGAACAATTATGGTTCAGCCTGAAAATGCGGCCGCACAAATGGTAAAAATTATATTGACCGTAGGTGAAGGAAAGGCTGTTAATAAAGGTTTCGATGAGCCTTGGAAGATGACCCGTTTGCCATGGCTTAACTCAACCTTGGCACAAGGCAATACCGTAATAAAACCCTATACACCTTTACAGGTTAAAGGACAGGAGATTTCATTGCTGGGAAGAAAAGTAATATTAGATGGTTCAGGATTTCCGAAACAGATTGAGACTTTCTTTACTCCTGAAATGACCTCGATTGGAAAAAGAGCCAACCCTCTACTCAACAAGCCTATTCATTTTGTGACAAAAAGCTCAGGGACAAATATCGATAATTGGAAAAGCTCAGGAATCCAGTTTGCCGGACAAGAGGAAGGTAAAGTGTCCTGGAGCAGTACAAGCACTTCAGAAAATCTGAAAATGCAGGTTGAAGGTTCTATCGAATTTGATGGTTTTATGGAATATACAGTGAAGATCACTGCATTGAATGATATTGCTCTTCAGGATATTGCCATGCAGATCCCTTTTGCAAAAGATAAAGCAACTTATATGATGGGATTGGGTCAGAAAGGAGGATACAGACCTGAAAATTTTGAATGGAAATGGGATGTTGCCAAGAAAAATCAGGATGGGGCATGGCTGGGAAATGTAAATGCCGGAATACAATTTTCCTTACGCGATCAAAATTATTCGAGACCCCTCAATACCAATTTTTATCTGCAAAAACCTTTGATTCTTCCTGCTTCATGGGGGAATGACAACAAGGGAGGAGTGAGTGTTAAAGAAATGGAAGGTGGTGTTTTGGTCAATAGCTTTAGCGGTGCCAGAAATATGAAAAAAGGGGAGGAGCTTTATTATAACTTTCACTTGTTGATCACCCCATTTCATCCTATCAATACTGAGGAGCAGTGGAACAACCGTTTTTATCATGCTTATAAACCAGTTGATACAATTAAAGCCAGTGGTGCAAATGTGATCAATATTCATCATGGTAATGAGATCAACCCTTATATCAATTATCCTTTCGTAGCAACTAAAGAAATGAAAGAGTATATCGCTAAGGCTCATGAAAAAGGGCTTAAGGTGAAGATCTACAATACGATTCGTGAGGTATCCAACAGAATGTATGAGCTGTATCCTGTAAAAAGCCTGGGACAGGAAGTTTTTTCTTCCGGAAAAGGAGGCGGTTACTCATGGCTACAGGAACATCTTCATGACAATTATATAGCAGCCTGGTATGTGCCTGAGTTTAAAGATGCGGCCATCATCAACAGTGGGATGAATCGTTGGCATAATTATTATGTGGAAGGAATGAATTGGCTGGTTAATAATCTAGGGATTGATGGGATTTACCTCGATGATGTAGCCTTTGATAGGGTAACGATGAAAAGAATAAAAAGGGTGATGACACAAAATGGACATCCCGGTATCATTGATCTGCATTCTGCCAATCAATACAATGATAAAGATGGTTTTAATAATAGTGCTAATCTTTATCTTGAACATTTTCCTTATATCAATCGCTTATGGTTTGGTGAATATTTCGATTATAATAATAACAGTCCTGAATTTCTGTTAACGGAAGTGAGCGGTATTCCTTTTGGGTTGATGGGAGAAATGCTACAGGATGATGGAAATCCATGGCGGGGAATGCTTTACGGTATGACCAGTCGCCTGGGTTGGTCTGGAAAAAGCAATCCGACCCATCTTTGGAAAGCCTGGGATGATTTTGGAATCAAAGGATCAAAAATGATTGGCTACTGGGTGAATGATAATCCTGTTAAAACAGATAACCCTGCAGTATTGGCTACCATTTATCAGCAAGGTAAAAAAGTAATGATCTCACTTGCGAGTTGGGCTCCGGATGATACACAGGTAAGATTAAAAGTGGATTGGAAAAAATTAGGACTGAATCCAAAAAACCTGAAAATGAGTCGTCCTGCAATTAAGGATTTTCAAGAAGCGAAAATATTTAACATGGATGAGGAGATCAGTATTCCAAAGAATAAAGGTTGTTTGTTAATTATCCAATAGAATAAAAAACACCCGATAATAGGAGAAAGTTCGGCTTACAATTTGATTTATTTTACCTAAATTTAATAAAATTTATATCAAATGCAAGTAGATACAAGGACTTTAAGCGTTCAGGATTATGATGGATTAGTTGAAACCATGAGGCGTGCTTATCCGCAAATGTCAGAATATGTCTGGTCTAAAAAAAGCATCGAAAAATTAACGAAGATATTTCCTAAAGGCCAGATCTGTATTACTGTAGATGGTAAACTGGCAGCTGTAGCTTTATCCATAATTGTTAATTATGATGAATTTGGAGATGATCATACCTACAGTGATATTACGGGAAATTATACTTTTAATACCCATTCTTCCACAGGAAATGTTCTTTATGGTATTGAGGTTTTTGTAGATCCTGAATATAGGGAGTTACGGCTGGGAAGAAGATTATACGATGCAAGAAAAGAATTGTGCGAGCAATTGAATCTGAAATCCATTGTTCTTGGTGGTCGGATTCCCAATTATCACAAATATAGCGATGAATTATCAACAAGAGAATATATTAGAAGGGTAAGGGATAAAGAAATTTATGACCCTGTTTTGTCTTTTCAGCTATCCAATAATTTCTTACCCATTAAAGTTCTTAAGAAATACCTTCCGGAAGACGAATCTTCAAAGGAAAATGCGGTTCTTCTGCAATGGAATAATATCTATTACAGCAAAAATCCCAATACAATGCAGGACAGTATCATTCGACTGGGTCTTGTCCAATGGCAAATGAGACATTTCAAGAATATTGATGCTTTTTACGAGCAGGTTGAGTTCTTTGTGAATGTAATGGGTGATTATAAATCAGATTTTGTTCTTTTTCCGGAACTCTTCAATACTCCTTTATTAGCTCCATTTAATAAGCTGTCAGAAAGAGATAGTATGATTGAATTGGCTAAGCTTACCGAGCAGATCAAGGTAAGAATTTCAGAACTGGCAATCAGTTACAATGTTAATATTATTTCCGGAAGTATGCCTGTTTTTGATTCAGATAATAATGATCTTTATAATGTGAGCTATCTGATGCACCGTGATGGACGGATTGATGAATACCGTAAAATACACATCACACCCAATGAAAGAAAGTATTATGGAATGAAGGGTGGTAATGAGATTAAGGTATTTGACACAGACTGTGGAAAAATTGGACTTGTAATTTGTTATGATGTGGAATTTCCGGAGCTGCCCCGAATCCTGGCAGATCAGGGGATGAAAATTTTGTTTGTTCCCTATCTGACAGATACACAGAATGCCTATATGAGAGTGCGCCACTGTGCGGCAGCAAGGGCCATTGAAAATGAATGTTATGTTGCAATAGCAGGATGTGTAGGGAATTTACCCGGAGTAAATAATATGGATATCCAGTTCGGTCAGGCGGCTGTATTTACCCCTTCGGATTTTGCCTTTCCATCAAATGCCATAAAGGGAGAAGCTACTCCAAATACAGAAATGACTCTTATTGTAGACGTAGATTTAAATCTTTTAAAAGATCTCCATTATAACGGTTCCGTGCAGATCCTCAAAGACCGACGAAATGATCTTTATGAGACGTACTTAAAATAAACTTTCTAAAATTAAATATATAAATCCTGTCTTTGAAGACAGGATTTTATGTAAGCTATACCTTATGAAGGCTGTTTTTGGAATACCAATTTTGACCACATTACATTTTCTTTACCTTTTATCAGACTAGGCTGGTTTTCAAGGAACATAAGGGTCTTGAATCCCAATTGTTCGGCATGTCTTATTGTTTTTTCTCCATTGGTATCATAAATATGACTTCCCACACCTGCTGGTCCATTTCGGAGAGTTAGCGCAAAAATACCATTGGGAGCTGTAAGACTGGCAATTTTGGATATAGAAAGATATTGCTCTTCAGGGGCAAGATGATGCCAGATTCCTGATGCTAATACAAAATCAAATAAGATATCAGAATTTTTTAATGTTGTAAGCTCTGGTAAAGAATCGTCGAGCCATTCAATAGTAGAATCCGGGAACAGTTCTTTTCCTAGTGTTCGGAACTCTTGTAGAGGCTCTACTGCCGTCACAGAATGTCCCATTTCAGAAAATACAGCAGCATCTCTTCCTATTCCGGCACCAATATCAAGAATAGAACCTGGTTTTTTAGGAATAAATTGAATAAAATCCTGATGGAGCTCAAAAAAATCGATCGAAAGAGTGGCTTTCGTAAATTTTTCCAGAGCTTCAACATAGCCTCGGGTTCCGTAAATTTCCTTTTTCACAATGGGATCCGTATTATTTTGATACAGAAAAGACAGGTTTTCACCTGTCTCTCTTTATACTGTTATCCTTTGTTGGATTATGCTAACTGTGGACAAACCACAGCAGGGCAGATCAATCTTGGACATCTTGGTCTTCCGTCAGTAGGGCAACATTGATTTGAGCATCCTACAATGATAATTCCAGCTCCTGAAACTGTTCTCAATTCTTCTCTAGATAGTTTTTTGATAGGTAAATTTTTCATTTTGTAATATTTTACAGGTTAGTAATAATTTTGTACCCTATAAAGATAAAAAAAACTAATAAATAACAATAAATATGAAATTTTTTCTTCGCTCCCTATTTTAAATAATGCATAGGAACAGTTTTTGGAGTAATTTGCAATCATTATCTATAACAACATGTTTGATAAACAACAACGAAAACTGAAAAGATCCGCCAGACTGATCTCCGTATTAAGTAAATATGGATTTAAAGATATGCTGGCAAGAATGAATGGAGGGAATAAGCAAGAAGAGGATTCTGGAAATTCCGATGAAATTATATCAAAAGGGACAGTTTATGAAAGGATCAGATTGGTTTTGGAAGAATTGGGCCCCACATTTGTAAAATTAGGTCAGACATTCAGCAACAGAGAAGATTTACTTCCACCAGAACTAATTCAGGAATTACAGAAGCTACAGGATAAAGTGGATACAGTCGAGATGAACGTCACTGAAATTCTGGAAAATGAATTTAATATTTCCACTAAAGATCATTTTCAGGAAATTCAGGTACAGCCTTTAGCCACTGCTTCTATTGCTCAGGTGTACAAAGCTACCCTGCTTGATGGAACAGAAGTGATTCTGAAAATAAAAAAGGCAGATGTACAAACGGTTATAGAGGATGACTTGCTTTTAATAAAAGATCTTGAAAAAATTGTTTCTTCGTATTCTGAAATAGGAGAGAAGCTTAATTTAAAACAGGCAATCTCCACTTTTGAAAAATCTTTGCTCGAAGAAGTTTCGCTGATCAATGAAAAGGATAATATTTTACAATTTGCCCGGAACTTTAAAAATAGTAAAGAAACCTATGTTCCGAAAGTCTATGAAGAATTCTCCAACAATAATGTTCTTTGTATGGAGTTTATTGATGGGATCAAGGTAATAGACAAAGCTCAGCTTTTGGCCCATAATATTGATCCGGTAAAAATTTCTGAAGTAGGATTGAGATTATTTGTTTCGCAGATATTGGACTATGGTTTTTTTCATGCGGATCCACACGCAGGAAATATTTTGGTGAAAAAGGACGGAAAGGTTGTTTTCATAGATTTTGGAGCCGTAGGACAAATTCAGCCTAATGACAAGGAGATTCTTGAAAATCTTATTGTGAGCTTTGTTGCTAAAAACTCACACAAAATAGTCAGATACCTGAAGAAAATGGCTATTAGCTATGAGATTCCGGATGAAAGGAGATTTGAAAATGATGTGAATGACATTCTGAACTTTGTTCACAGTTCTTCATTACAGGAGATCAATGTCCAGGTGATGATCAATAAAATGAAAGATATTCTTAAAGATAACCGACTGCATATGCCGGATTATTTTTATCTGTTATTTAAAGGAATCAGTCTCATAGAAGGAGTAGGAAGGACAATTAATCCTGATCTCGATATTGTAAAAAGTCTTAGCCCGTACACAAAAAAAATATTTGCTAAAAAAATTAGCCCGAAGAATATTTTAAAGACAGGAATGGATAAAATGATGAATTTTACAGATAATGTTGATGAAATTCCCAAGGAACTTCGTTCTGTCTTACAGAAACTGGATGAAAATAAATTTACTATTTCCAGTGAAATTAAAAATATCGACAAGACCAATCAGATTATCAAATCGAGTGCTATTAATATGATATTAGCTTTAATTCTCGGTGCAAATATGATTGCGACAGCCATTGTTTTTGTTTCAGAGGCTCCGCCCCGAATAGGAGAAATGTCGTTAATCGCTGTTTTAGGTTTTATCTTTTCAGTGATATTGGTTGTGATCATTTTGCTTAGAATAACAAGGAAATAATCCTTTAGGAGAAGAAGTATTTAAATAAAAAATAAAAAAATAACCGGATGAAATTACTGATCTTACTTGCGATGACGCTTTACAGTTCTTTTTTATTAGCCCAGGAAACCAATACTAAGGGGATACAGGGTGACTACGATGGAAATGGGACAAAAGAATATGCCTATATTAAAATAAATGATTGTACAGAGGAATGTGACGGAAAATGTGAAACCGTGGTTTATTTTAGTGATAAGAATATAAAGTCTTTCACAGTTTCACAAGCCAATGGGGTAGAATTATATAATCTTGGCGATCTGAATGGGGATGGAAAAGACGATATAGGAACGTATACGCTTTGGTGTACAAGTTGTTGGGCTCCATTTAGTACTTATACCTATAATAAAACGGGTTGGAAAGCTTTGGTGAAACCGATTACTACTCATTGTTCACAATGGGAAGCGGATAAATTCCCAATTAAAAAAGACCCTAAAAAGAAGGGGAATGTTATTATTACTTCCAGCGAATGGAAAGATGATGATATTAAGATTGTGACTAAAAGCGTTAAAGTGAATTGAAAATTGAAAGTGGAAAGTGGAAAATTGAAAGTTATGAATTATTTTTGCTAGAAGCTAGAAGCTAGAAGCTAGAAGCTAGAAGCTAGAAGCTAGAAGCTAGAAGCTAGAAGCTAGAAGCTATTCAACTATCATTTCCCATTATACATATTAATACCTATCTTTGCAAAATGGAAAAACTCACTTTTGCAGATTTTGGCCTGCCGGTTAAAATTCTTGATGTTTTAGCGGATTTAGAATTATTCGAACCTACACCTATTCAGGAAAAGAGCATCAGTCCGATACTTTCCGGAAGGGATGTAATGGGGATTGCTCAAACCGGAACAGGGAAAACGCTTGCTTATCTTTTGCCGGTTCTTAAGACCTGGAAATATAATAAAACAGGAAACCCAACAGTTTTAGTGCTGGTACCTACAAGAGAATTGGTGGTTCAGGTAACAGAAATTCTTGAAAAACTAACAGAAAATCTTACTGCAAGAGTTATAGGAATCTATGGTGGGAAGAATATTAATACACAAAAGCTTTTATTTAATGACGGTTGTGATATTTTAGTGGGAACTCCGGGAAGGGTAATGGATTTGGCTATTGATAATGCAATTTCTCTGAGAGAGGTCCAGAAACTGATTATTGATGAGTTTGATGAAATGCTTAATTTAGGATTTAGACCGCAATTAACACATATTTTTGAAATGATGAAGGAGAAAAGACAAAACATTCTTTTCTCTGCAACAATGACGGAAGCTGTAGATGAAATGCTGGATCAGTATTTTGCACATCCAATTGAAATTTCATTGGCAAAATCTGGAACTCCACTTGAAAAAATAGAGCAGACTGGCTATAAAGTTGAAAACTTCAATACAAAGATCAATTTGCTCGAGCATTTATTAAAAAGCGAGGCAGATATGTCTAAAGTGTTGATTTTTACTAATAATAAAAAGAATGCAGATTTACTGTTTGCTAAGATTGATGAGTTATTTCCAGAGCAGTTTGACGTTATCCACTCAAATAAATCTCAGAACTACAGATTGAAAGCAATGAAGCGTTTTGAGAATGAAGAGATCAGAGGATTGATAACAACAGATGTCATGGCAAGGGGATTGGATATTTCGAATATCACACACGTGATCAACTTTGAAACTCCTGAAGTGCCGGAACAATATATTCATAGAATTGGTAGAACCGGTAGAGCAGATAAAGATGGTAAAGCCATTACTTTTGTGACTAAAAAAGAAGAATCTTTGGTATTGGATATTGAACTCTTAATGGACAAAGATTTGAAATTTATTGATTTCCCTGAAGAAGTAAAAATAAATCCTAAAAAGATCGCTTCTGAGGAAGATCAGGTTGTCATGAAAAACCCGGCACAGGTAAAGTTATATGATGGTGGCGGAGCTTTCCACGAGAAAAAAGATAAGAATAAAAAAGAAAACTGGGGTGGACCTTCCAAAAGAAAAGCACCAAAGAAATTTGGAGCTAACAGGGCACAACAGAAGGCGATTTCAAAATCGAAAAGAAAGAAATAATAAAAAAGAAGCTCTATAAGAGCTTCTTTTTTTATAGTTGCATATTGTTCTTTTGAAGAATTTCTTTAAATTTTTCAATCTTCCCTTTTTCTTTCATACTTTTATAAATTGCTGACATCATGGCTTCAGCATCACTCCTATAGGGCGATTTTTGATCACTATAAATCCGGTAAGCTTTACAGATATAATCTAATGCTTTTTCTTCATCTTTAATACCTGAAAAATAAATCTGCCCCATCCCGTAATATACTTCCGGATCTCCAGGATATATTTTGTCTAAATCTAAATATGCATCAATTGCTTTTTGAAAATCTTTTTTGTAGATATAAACGAGTGGAATGTTTTGTAACGGCATTTTTCCTTTAGGATCTATTTCAAGAGATTTTTTGTAAGCAAAAATAGCTTTGTCATATTCATTTATCCTTCTATAATTGATCCCTAAATTATCCCAGGCGTACTTAAATTTTGGATCTTTTTCTACGGTTTTCTCGTAGTTTATGATAGCTTCTTTCCAGTCTTCCTTCTGTGAAGCTTGTAATCCCTTATTATAGAATTCTAATGCAATAGGATCTTTTGAAAGTTCATCATTTTTAGTTTCTGATACCTTAGTTGCATATTTTACACTCTCACAATTCCTCATTAGATAGCTCTCTAATTCATTATAGCTATCGATATATTGCTGAGATTTTTTGTTCGTGTTAAAGGTTAGATTGATTTGTTTTTTACCATCGACTTCAGGCGCATTTTTTTGTAAAGTTTCGACGCTTCCTAGAAGTGATCCCATTTGTAAAGCACCTGCCTGCTTATCAATACAATCATTAATATCCTTTAAAATGTCTTTTTTATCCCGATTTAATAGAGTGATTGAATCAGTACATTTACAGGCATTGTCGGAAAGCTCTTGAATAAGTTTCTTCTTATCAAAATCTTTATCTTTTTGTCCAAACGCCCATGAACAAATGAAAAAAAGAATTAAAATGGTTACTGTTTTTTTTATCATCTTTAAATTATTTCATATAAGGTCTTATAACATCCGCCCATATCTTATTTCCTTCGGGAGTAAGATGTAGCATATCTTCCAGAAAAAGATCCCTTCTTACATTACCATTGGCATCTTCCATTGCTTTTGTAATATCAATATATTCCGAGTTTTTCTGTTTTTTTATAAAAGCCTTAATCTCAGTGTTTGTTTCTTTCATTTGCTGCCACAGGATTTCTCTGCTTGGCGAAAATTTTATGGAAATATAATCAACCTCTATATTAGGAAATCTTTTCCGAATTTTTCTGTAAAATGTTTTAAAGCGTTCAACTACAACTTCAGCCTTTAACTGATGATCATCCGCAAAATCATTGTCTCCACAATAAATAATAATTTGTTTTGGCTGGTAAGGAGCAAGCAGATCATCAGCAAACTCATTAAGATCTGTTAATCTTGAGCCGCCAAATCCACGGTTTATGAGCGTTTTATCGGGAAAATAACTGGCTATATCTGTCCATCTTGTAAAAGATGAACTTCCGATTAAAAGGATGGCATCTTTTGGAGGAGGTGTTTCCTTATCTAATTTTTTAAAATTTTGTATGTCCTGCCAGAACATTGATTTTTTTTCCTGTGAAAAGAAAATGGCAAATGACAGCAATAAAAATGCTGATAGAATCTTCTTCATTTTTTTAATAATTTTTAGTTATTGAAAACCCGTCTCAAAAAAAACTCCCGAATTTTTCGGGAGTATGGTTTTATCTTTTGTAACTGATGTAGATGTTATCTACCACCGTATCACCATTTACATCAATATTTCCAAATAGCTGTTGTAGCTTTAATTCTGTGTTGTTTAGAATAACAACTCTGTATTTAAGCTCAGTATCGTTGTTGTATTTTATTGTTAAATCTTTTGTATCTGTATTATATGTGAAGGTACCTTCACTTTTTCCATTTTGCTGGCAATCTGCACCCACTCCTGCATAAGAAGTATATGACGTAAAATAATCCGTTCTGAATACTGTAGTGTTTTTCGTACTACATCCGCTAGGAGTGTCGGAGGAAAGTACAGTTTTATTGTCTTTTCCGGAGATAATTTCTGTTTTACTCGTCTTCCAATCTCCCTTCATCATATCCAGTTCATAAGCTTGTATATTATCATCTTCACAAGAAGTAAGCGCCAGCGCTGAAAAGGCAAATAAAAGTAGCTGTTTTTTCATTTTCACAAATTTAAGAATATGCTAAAATATAAATAAATTTGAAATATTTGTAATGAAATTAAGGTTTTTTAAACATATGTTTACAAATAAATTAATTTCAAGTTTAAAACTGGAAGTTCAAAGCAATATAGAATTTAAAGATGTAAGAATTTAAATAGTTTAAAAATTAAAAACCTTTCATCCTTTGACTTCTTGTTTCAAGCCTTATTAATAACTCATTTCTACAATCTTATAAGCATCCTGAGGGGTTAGTTTTTTATATTCTCCCAAACCAAGCCAATTTCTTTCTGTAAATGCTTTTTCTACTCTCTCAGCTGTTCCTTTATAGTCTTCTGTATATTCCGAAAGTTTGGTCTGGATATCTAAACGGTGAAAAAATTCTTCCATTTTTTTGATTCCGGCTTCTGCTTTTTCTTCAATACTTCCTTCTGTTATTCCCCAAACTCTTTCAGCATATTGTGCTAATTTTCCTTTTTTAGTATCAAAATTATAACGGTAATGAGAAGGAGCTATAATAGCTAGTGTTCTTGCATGGTCGATTCCATAGTAAGCTGTTAATTCATGTCCCATGGCATGAACAGCCCAGTCTGTAATCACCCCTTTCTGAATTAAGCCATTAAGAGCCATTGTACAGCACCACATAAAGTTTCCGGCAGCATCATAATCAAAATTATCGGCAAGAACCTTTGGAGCTGTTTCCTGAAGACTGATCAATATACTTTCGGCAATTCTTTCCTGTAGATCGGCAGAAGAAGGAGCTGTCATATATTGTTCCAGTACGTGAGTATAAGCATCAGTAATTCCGTTTACGATCTGTCTTTTAGGAATAGACCTTACAACTTCAGGATCTAAAACTGAAAACTGTGGGAAAAGACCAGGTCCCCCTGTTGATAATTTTTCGTTGGTTTCCCTTCTTGAAATAACGTATCCGGAATTCATCTCTGAACCAGTTGCGGGAAGCGTTAAAATACTACCGAAAGGCATACCTTCACCTTCAAATGTTCTCACAGGTTTTGTAAGAATCTCCCAAGGCTCACCATTATAGTTTGCTGCTGCGGAAAGAAATTTAGTTCCGTCAATAACCGATCCACCACCTACTGCCAGTAAGAAAGTAATTCCTTTTTCTTTGATCTCCTGAAGCGCATTAATAAGAACTTCATATTCAGGATTGGCAGGAATACCGCCAAATTCATGTACTTCATGATTTTTCAGGGCTTCCTTTACCTGATCATAAACCCCGTTATTTTTAATGCTTCCGCCCCCGTAAATCATTAGTATTTTGGCATCAGCAGGAATTTCTTTTGAAATTTTAGCGATTTCACCTTTTCCAAAAAGTATTTTGGTTGGATTTTTAAATTCGAAATTGAGCATTATTTTGATTTTATTTTAAGTCAAATTTACGCAATGCAATATGAAAATTGAGTTAATGAAGTTTTAAAATTGAAATACTTTCATTTTATAAAAACTATTAATAATGGGTCCTTATTATCTTTCGCTTAAATAGATTTTAGCAGTTTCTATAAACTTCTCTTTATTTTTCTTCATGTTTTCTATCATTTTCTTTTTGTCGGGAGGAGTAGGCAGGTATTTATCTCCCCAAATATTAATCTCGACAATAATAGGAATCAGATCAATACCTTTTTCTGTAAGGTGATAGAGGATTTTTAATTTACTATCCGGGTGATTCTTTTTATCAATAACACCATTGTCCAATAAGTGCTGCAATCTGGAAGCTAATATATTGGTGGCAATCTTTTCATCAGCTTTAAGAAATTCTCCATAGGTGCATTCTTTATTGAGCATGAGATCACGGATGATTAAGAGAGACCATTTATCTCCCCATATTTCAAGGGATGAGCTAATCGGGCAGTCAGATCTTTTTTTAGTCATAATTTTTACATTAAAAAATACTTGCAAAATGAAAGTTTTTATTTAAATTTACTTTTATTTTGCAAGCAAATTTAATCATAAATAAATTAATAGATCAATGGAAAATTATGACGTTGCCATAATAGGTTCTGGTCCTGGTGGATATGTAGCAGCAATCAGGGGCGCACAATTGGGTTTCAAGACTGTGATTATAGAAAAGTATGATACTTTAGGAGGAACATGTACGAATGTGGGCTGTATCCCCACGAAAGCATTACTGGACAGTACGCATCATTATGCAGATGCCAGAAACAACTTTAAAATTCATGGAATTAATCTCAATGAAATCAATCTTGACTTCTCTCAAATGTATAAAAGGAAATCAGAAGTGGTGGGTAAAAATACTTCTGGGCTTGAGTTTTTAATGAGCAAAAATAAAATTACCCGTTTGCAAGGTGTTGCCAGGTTTATCAATAATTCTACTTTGGAAATTACCGGAAAAGAAGGAGTCCAAACAATAGTTGCAAAGAATTATATTATTGCAACCGGCTCTAAGCCTTCCACTATACCAGGAATAGTTATAGACAAGCGAAGAATTATTACTTCTACAGAAGCGCTTGCTCTTCAGGAAAAACCTAAAACCATGGTCATTATTGGCGGTGGGGTGATTGGAGTGGAAATGGCATCTATTTTTAACCGTATGGGAACTCAGGTAACAATCCTTGAATACGCTGATCGTCTTATTTCAACAATGGATCATGAGCTGGGTAAAAATCTTCAAAAGATTTTAAAAAAGGAGGGTATTGATATTCATCTTAATCAGTCTGTTTATAAAGCAGAAAATATAGGTTCTTCTGCCAATGTATTTTTTCGGGATGAAAAAGGAAAGGAGAATGTGATGGAAGCCGAATATGTTCTTATGGCAGTAGGGAGAAGACCATATACAGAAGGATTAGGTTTAGAAAATACAAATGTGGAACTTGATCAGCGTGGTTTTATTAAAGTGAATGAAAAATGTCAGACATCAGTATCTGCTATTTACGCAATTGGTGATGTTATTGGAGGCGCAATGCTAGCTCATAAAGCGGAAGAAGAAGGAGTTCTGGTTGCGGAAACAATTGGGGGTCAAAATCACCATATTCATTATAGCCGTATCCCATCTGTCGTATACACTTGGCCGGAGGTAGCGTCTGTAGGATATACTGAAGAGTATCTGAAAAATAATCAGATTGAATATAAAGCAGGTAAGTTTCCATTTTCGGCAAGCGCACGGGCAAGAGCTTCCATGGATACGGAAGGTTTTGCAAAAGTCTTGGTCGATCCTAAATATGGTGAAGTTTTAGGAGTGCATATTATTGGGGCAAGGGCAGC
This sequence comes from Chryseobacterium sp. T16E-39, assembly GCF_002216065.1. Taxonomy (NCBI): domain Bacteria; kingdom Pseudomonadati; phylum Bacteroidota; class Flavobacteriia; order Flavobacteriales; family Weeksellaceae; genus Chryseobacterium; species Chryseobacterium sp. T16E-39. Next base: position 54,945 of record NZ_CP022282.1, read on the forward strand.
TGATTTAGTTGCTCAGGCAGTTATTGCCCAGGAATTTGAAGTGACAGCTGAAGATATGTTCCGTATTTCCTATGCGCACCCAACCTATTCAGAAACGTTGAAGGAAGCTTATTTGATTGCATCCGGACAGGGAGCAATTAATATATAATAGTTTTAATCTCTATAAAAACTACTCTTTCCAGGGTAGTTTTTTTATTGAGTGATACACTCATCGCTTTTATCATAAATTCCATTAGTTTTTGCTTCGAGTTTTCCGGTTTTCCTATTGATTTTAATGAGGAATGACTCTTTTGTAACGGGACAGTCTTTTGATTTTAAACCATATATCGAAACGTACTTATCTTCTATTTTATAAGACCCTGTGAATCTATTTTTCGTGTCAATTGAATAACCATATGTTTTGGCGATTAATAAAGCCTCCGGAAGGTTGTCAATTGTTCCTATAAAATCTCTTAGTTGCTGTTCTGTGGAAAAATACACTGATCTTTCTTTTTTGCAGGCAAGAATATAAGAGAAACATCCTTCTCCAATACATTTTTGGAAAAACCCCTTTTCAGGAAAAGGTTCGTTGATCGTCATAGGGCCCGGCATCTGACTTTCATAAATAACAGCCTTATCAGGATCGGTGATGTTGCTTAGTACTCTCCAATAAGCATATTCTTTACTTGGTATGATGAATGGATACAGATAATCAGTGGTATCCAGAATATCAGGAATTTTTTTGTAATCATCCGGAACTTTAATCTGTGCGAAAAACAAATTGGATATGATGAGGGAAGCAGCAATGATTAGTTTCATAGATGAAAGTGTTTCTGACAAATTTACGAAATGGAATTTTTATTCCATTATTGAATCGGGTTATTCCTTAACTGCTTTATTAACGGATTAAAAATTTATGCTACTGTTTGTCTTTCAAATAATCAGCAGCATTTGTATTTCCCGGATTTAAAAGAAGTGACTTCTTATAATTGACAATAGCTTCTTTTCTGTTTCCCATAGTTTCTAAAATCTCACCATAACTGTCAAAAACATTTGCGCTTTCAGGAAATAATAAAGTGTTTAGTTTAAATACATTTAATGCCTCATTCTTTTTATTGAGACCTAATAATTGGTAACCCCATGCATTTATTTCGTCTTCTGTTAAAGAGAAGTCTTTATGATCTTTTTTTAATGTTTTATATGCTTTGTCGATATTGCTGAATCCACCGTTTATGACTTGTTTACGTAATAATTTCATATTAGAACTTAAACCAAAACCGTTTTCAATTTTCATATCTGGACTATAGTAACTGGCTATTTCATCAATAAACCATTCTGGATTCGAGCCTTGAAGATTCGTTAAAACAACAATGGATAAGTTATCCTGAGGGTAAACGAATAATGCAGAGCGCATTCCTCCAACCGGGGCTGCTGCCGGATGGTCGTCTCTGACTACGGTAGGCCAACCCAGTGCATACCCGTTTGTTAATTTATTAAAGCCATCGACATGTCCATCATTGAGTTTTGTGGTAGTGAAAAGCTGTTTGATACTGTTTTTGTCTTTTAGTAACTGGCCATTTTGCAATGCAATAAGCCATTTACCAAGATCTTCAGCAGAAGAAATAATTCCTGTTGCTGTTCTGAAAAAAACAGGAAAAGTAGCAAAAGCATTATGCTGTTTTCCATCGTTGATCCACTTTCCATCCGTATTGATGATCGTAGAATAAGCTCCGGCACTATTGGGAATGATGTCATTGGAATCCCCAAACTATGTAACAGTCATTTGGCATGGTTTAAATTGATTGTCTTCAATAAATTTTGTAAAATGCTGACCACTCAACTTGGTAATGATTCGTCCTAAAATATAATATCCGGTCTGATTATAACTAAACCTTTCTCCCGGGCTGAATTCCATGGGTAGCTTTTTGACCAATTCCCAATTCTTTTCTTCAGAGCCATCCCCTAAAACCTGTTCTTTATTGTCGATATTATTAGGAAGTCCGGAAACATTACTTAAAACCTGTCTGATGGTGATCGGCTTCCATTCGTTTGGAATATCAGTAATATAGAGGGAAATAGGATCGTCAACTTTTAATTTTCCTTCTTCTTGCAGTTGTAAAATAGCCACCCCAACAAAAGCTTTGGTCATGGAATTAATGGAAAATACAGTATTTGTTTTTACGGCAACCTGATGCTCAACGTTGGCTAGCCCATAGTTGTTGAGCTTTTCAAGTTTCCCGTTTCTGATAATAGCCAATTGGAGCCCTGGTATTTTGAGCTGTTCCATTTTATGCTCAAGAAAAATGTCGATACTATCTGAAGTTTTTTGTGCTGAAACCAGATAAGAAAGTAATAGTGAAATTGCTATCAATGCATTTTTTCCGGATAATGATAAGTATTTCATAGAGTAGGATTTATACATAGAACATCTTTGGTGGCTATTAAGTTACATAGGTACATACAATATTAATAGAAAAGAGAATTTTATTGTTCGGAAATTCCATACTAACAGAAGGTTTAATATTTACTCATATTTTATATTTTTTTAATTAAAATAAGCACCAATTACAAACAAAATCTCCTAAATTTGTTATATGATACATGACCAACGCGCAGAGAAATTCAGGCAAATTGTAGAAAATAAGTTTCAGATCTACAACTCTTTATTTATGAGTTTGCCTTATGATAAAATGACGAATATCGGGATGCTACTCCCGTTTTTATATGAGGAAAGTAAAAATGGTTACGAAGCCGGAAAGACTCCCGAAGAAATTGTAGAGGATTTTTTTAAAAGCCATACCGATTTACATACGGAAGAACAAAAACTTGAATTGCTTTTTAAGATCATACAATATATCGAAAGGCAGGTGGTTTTATTCGACAGTATTGAAGATGCTGCTTTTCCTAATCTTCACTCTGAAAGCGATAACGGGACAGTAACGAATCTTTTTGAGCGTTCCCAACAGGATCATAAACTTGAAAAAGTCCGGGAAAAATTAAGGGATTTTACTGTTAAGGTTGTTTTTACTGCTCACCCTACACAATTCTATCCAAGTTCTGTTCAAAGAATCATTCAGGATTTAAGGTCGGCGATTACTACAGATTCTGTAACGAATATTGACATGTTATTACAGCAGTTAGGCAAAACACCATTTGTTAATAAAGAGAAACCAACACCGATTGATGAGGCATTAAGTATCATTTCTTATTTGCGATATGTGTATTATGATACGATCGGTGAGTTATTTACCAAGATCAGAAAAACTTTTGGAAACGGACATTTTCATTTGCATGAAGATATCATCCAGCTTGGCTTCTGGCCTGGAGGTGACAGAGATGGAAATCCTTTTGTAACGGCTGATGTTACCAAAAGAGTAGCCGAGGAACTTCGTTCTGCAATTTTAAAATCTTATTACAGCCATTTGAAGTATATCAGGAGACGTTTAAGTTTCAGAGGGGTGTCAGAAGTACTGCAGCAACTTAATGATGAACTATATGCAGCCATTTTCAATAATCATAAGATCACCACTGAAGATATTCTGAAAAGAGCGGACAAAGCGGAACATATTCTTGTAAAAGAGCATAATTCATTGTTTTTAGAGCTGCTAATGAATTTCAAGGATCGTGTTAAGATTTTCGGAACCCATTTCGCAACCCTTGATATTCGTCAGGACAGCAGGATTCATCAGCAGGTTATTGATGAGGTTTTTGCTAAAGTGTATGGGAATGTCGAAGCTGATCACAACGAAAAATTTAATAAATTAATTCAAATCACAGATAGAGTAAATGCTGATGATTTTGAAGGAATTGTAAAAGATACTTTACTTACAGTTTCAGAGATTACTGAAATTCAGCAATTGAATGGATTGCGAGGGATGAACCGATACATTATCTCTAATTCTGATGCTGTAAAAGATGTGATGAATGTATATGCATTTTTTAAAATCTGTGGTTATAAGGAAGAAGACATCAATATGGATATTGTCCCATTGTTTGAAACCATGGAAGGGCTTGATAATGCTGAAAATGTAATGAAGGAGCTTTATGAAAACCCTGTTTACAAGAAACATCTTGAAAAAAGAGGGAACCAGCAAACCATTATGCTTGGTTTTTCTGACGGAACAAAAGATGGAGGATATTTAAAAGCCAACTGGGAGATTTATAAAGCTAAAGAGGCGTTGACCAAACTTTCTGAAGAAAGCGGGATCAAAGTTGTTTTCTTTGATGGTAGAGGCGGACCACCTGCGAGAGGAGGAGGTAAGACCCATGACTTCTATGCTTCTCAAGGAAACACTATCGCCAATAATAAAATTGAACTAACGATCCAGGGTCAAACAATCACCAGTATTTTTGGGAATAAAGAACAGGCAAAATATAATTTTGAGCAACTTCTTACAGCAGGAGTAGAAAATGATGTCTTTAAAAATTCTAAAAAAGATTTCACTGAGAAAGAAAGGAAACTCATTACAGAATTGGCTGAAATCAGTTATAAGAAATATTCAGATCTGAAAGCACATCCGATGTTTGTTCCCTACCTTCAGGAGATGAGTACATTGGAATATTACGGTAAAACAAATATTGGAAGCCGGCCATCAAAACGTGGAAATGGAAATGAATTAAAATTTGAAGATTTAAGGGCTATTCCTTTTGTAGGTTCATGGTCACAGTTGAAACAAAATGTGCCCGGGTTCTTTGGTTTTGGCTTTGCCATGGAAGAAATGAAGAAACAGGGAAGGTTTGAAGAAGTAAGAGAATTGTATAAGGGATCAGACTTCTTTAAAACTTTAGTTTTAAACTCTATGATGAGTATGAATAAATCTTATTTCCCGCTTACATACTATATCAAAAACAATCCGAAATTTGGAGCATTCTGGAATGTATTGTTTGAAGAATATAGCCTTTCAAAAGATATTATGCTGGAACTAACGGGATTTACAATGCTTCAGGAAGAAGACCCATTATCGAGAAAATCTGTGAAAATCCGTGAAAAGATCGTTTTGCCATTATTGAGTATCCAGCAATATGCTTTAATGAAAATCCAGAAAGGAGAAGGGAATAAAGAAGCTTATGAAAAGCTGGTAACCCGATCATTGTTTGGAAATATTAATGCGAGTAGAAACTCAGCTTAAGTGCTATGTGATACTAATTAAGTATATCATTTAGAGTGAAGCGGAATGAAGAATTTCAATAGTACAAATAATTGATAAAAGAACAGGCCTCTCAATTTGAGAGGCCTGTTCTTTTTTATTCTTTTATAAATTTCTCATAATATATTTTCTCATTCGTCTGAATTTTTAGGTAATAGGTTCCCTTCGAAAAATGGTCAACTTTAATTGATTTTTGTTGGGTATTTTTCATCATCAACCTTCCAAGGTTATCATAGATCTCAAGCGATAAAACCTCGGTTTCTGAAGCTACATTTAAAATATTCTTAACCGGATTAGGAAATATAGCAATCTTTTGCTTTTTTACGGTTTCAGACGTGCTTAAAGTTCCATTGTAAAAGCTTCCAAAATTCAAAATTCCATAACCCATCTGATCGGTATGACCAGGATATAAGGATGCAGTTTGTCGTAATCTGTTTTTCATCAGATCTCTATTCATCGTTGAAAAAGCCTGAATTAAGCAAGCTACTCCTCCTGCGGCAATAGGTGTTGCTATGGAAGTTCCGTTAACGACGGTTGTAGAATTATTCAATACGGTAGGGGTTGCAGTACCTCTTGTGCTTCCATCGGGTTTAATTGCTCCCAATGCATTAGGTCCATAAGAAGAAAATCCTGAAGAATTTCCTGCTGAATCAACGGAACCGATTGTAAAGACATTCGTATTGTCAGCTGGAGTTGTGATATAATGCCAGGGTTGTTGTCCTGAATTTCCTGCAGCAATTAAAACAAAAATTCCTTTGGTTGTAGCAATATTAGCCGCTCTGGCAATAAATGAAGTGCTCCCATTCATATCCGAATACTGATAATTATATTTTGAATCATCAAATGTTGAATACCCCAAAGAAGTGGTGATAAGGTCAACTCCTTTTCTGTCGGCTTCTTCAGCGGCTTCGATCCAGTAGAGTTCTTCTTCAGGAACTTCAACCGTAGAGTTTTCACTTCGGTAAAGATAAAAATCTGCATCTGGTGCTGAACCAACAAATGTATCCTGGATGTAACCTCCAATAGCCCCTAAAACTACAGAACCATGAGCATTGAGGGATGGATTGTAGATGTCATTGGTTTTTGTAACAAAATCGTAACTTGCTTTAATCCTATTGTTCGTCCATAATCTGGAAAAAGCAGAACCTGTATTTACGGTTGGAAACCCAGTGTCTATCACAGCAATCGATACTCCGGTTCCTGTAAATCCTGCCAAGTGAAGTGGTCTGAGATTGATCTGATCGATTTGCTCAGCCCCTGAACCATAATCAAAAGTGGTTAGATTTTTATTGGTATTATCAAAATTTTCCCATTTATTAATATTCAGTTGTTTAGTTCCCGTTGAGGCATTTCTAGCAAAACTTTCTACCGACTGTACATAAGGCTGAGATTGGAGGGTTGTAATCTGAGCAGAGGTCGCATTGACTGCCACTCCATTGAGCCATTTTGAATAGTCTATAACCGTAAAACCAAGATTTTGGATATTTTGAATATAGGATTGTTCAATAGGGGCATCCTGATCGTTTAGAGAAATTCCCAGGGATGTTCTCCTGTTTAATGACTTCTGACTAAGCTCAGACAGCGGATTTGCATAGAAAACTGATTTATTAGGTTTATCTTTAAAAAAGACAAAAACTAGTGCTGTTTGAGCAAAACTAAGAGAATAACCTGTTAAGAGACAAAAGAGTAGAGTTTTTTTCATAGAGTTATTTTGTATAAAGGTAAAACAAAATCAATAAAATTTTTGAATGGATTTTAAATTCCTTATTTTTACGGAAATATTTATTTATGAAAAAAATTCAGATGGTTGACTTGCAAAGTCAGTATTACAAAATAAAGAATGATGTAGATAATGCAGTATTAAATGTAATGGATTCAGCGGCTTTTATCAATGGCCCAGAAGTAAAGTCCTTCCAGAATGAATTGGAATCTTATTTAGAAGTAAAGCACGTAATCCCTTGTGCAAACGGGACAGATGCTTTACAGATTGCTTTGATGGCTTTAGACCTTAAAGAAGGGGATGAGGTGATCACTGCCGATTTTACTTTTGCAGCTACTGTAGAGGTAATTCATTTATTGAAACTTAAATCTGTTTTAGTAGATGTAGATTACGATACATTCACCATTTCAACAGAAGAAATAAAAAAAGCAATTACTCCAAGGACGAAAGCAATTATTCCGGTACATATTTTTGGACAATGTGCCAACATGGAAGAGATCCTGAAGATTGCTGAAGAGAATAATTTGTTTGTTATTGAAGATAACGCGCAGGCCATTGGTTCAGACTATACCTTTTCTGATGGTACTGTAAAACAGGCAGGGACTATGTCTACTGTAGGAACTACTTCTTTCTTTCCTTCTAAAAATTTAGGATGCTATGGAGATGGAGGTGCTATTTTTACCAATAATGATGAGTTAGCTCACCGTTTAAGAGGAATTGTAAATCATGGGATGTATGAAAGATACTATCATGATGAGGTAGGGGTGAACTCTCGTTTAGACAGTATTCAGGCTGCTATTTTAAGAAAAAAACTTCCAAACCTTGATTCTTATAATGAAGCGAGAAGAAAGGCAGCTGATTACTACGATGAGGCTTTTGCAGGAAATTCAAACATATTAACTCCAAAAAGAGCTGAAAACACGACACACGTATTTCATCAGTATACGTTAAGAATATTAAATGGAAAACGTAATGAATTACAAAAATTCCTTACAGAAAAAGAAATTCCTGCAATGATCTATTATCCGGTAGCATTGAGAAAACAAAAAGCTTATTTTCAGGAAAGTAATGATGCCGACTTTGTGAATACGGACAAGTTATTGGATCAGGTTATTTCTCTTCCGATGCATACGGAATTGGACGAAGAACAGTTGAAGTATATTACTGATGCTGTGTTGGAGTTTATGGGGTAGAATGAGAGAAGAATTTTTCTTAAAAGGTAAAAAATATAAATTCTTTTTAGGATTTCATCTTTTTGTTTTGGTGCTATACTCAATATTTATGATTATTGCTCTTAAATCTCATCATTCTTCATCCAGCTATAAATACTATGAAAGTAATATTTCAGAAACTCTTTTTAAATATACCTTTTATATTATAATAAATTTGATTTTATCTCTGGTACTTTATTTAAAGATAAAGAATGCAAAAGTTATTCTTAATCTTTTTGCAACAATAATTTTTATAATACTTTGTTACGCATTGTATACTTTGATAATAACTTACCAGAATAATACATATTATAATTTTGTAATTTGTTTTAATATTTTGATTGTTGGATTTATAATTTTTTATATCTCCTATCTGAATATTAAAAGTCAAGAAGATCAGAATAACGAAATAGAAAGTTTAGGACAAGACGAAGAATAAAAATTCAAAATATAAAAATATAAAACATAAATGGCAATACTGGTAACAGGAGGTCTTGGATATATAGGTTCTCACACTGTTGTAGAACTTCTTAATAATAACTTTGATGTTGTTATTGTAGATGATTTATCCAATTCAGAAAGATTTATTTTAAAAAATATAGAAGAAATTACAGGAAAGAAACCTGTTTTTTATCCTTTTGATTTAAAAAGAAAGGAACTTTTGACTCAGGTTTTTGATGCCCACCAAATTGATGGATGTATTAACTTTGCAGCTTCTAAGGCTGTCGGAGAAAGCCAGGTAATGCCGGTTGACTATTACGAGAATAATTTATTTTCTTTGATCAATATTCTTCAGGAATTTAAGAAAAGAGAAATTTCTAATTTTATTTTCAGCTCTTCATGTACTGTTTATGGGCAGGCAGACGTAATGCCTATAGATGAAAATACTCCCTTAAAGCTGCCAGAGAGTGTTTATGGGAAAACGAAACAGATGGGAGAGGAAATCATTAAAGATTTTGCGAATGCATACAAAAGAAAAGTTTCCCTATTAAGGTATTTTAACCCTATTGGGGCGCATCCCTCAGCAAAATTAGGGGAATTGCCAATTGGAGTTCCAAATAACCTAGTTCCTTATGTCATGCAGACAGCGGCTGGTATTCGTGAAAAACTGAATATCTGGGGCAATGATTATGATACTGAAGATGGAACACCGATACGTGATTACATTTATGTGGTCGATCTTGCTAAAGCGCATGTAGCAGCTCTGAAAAAATTAATGACAGATCATAATAACGATACTGTTATTGATATTTATAACCTTGGAACAGGAAAAGGTTCTTCTGTATTGGATGTGGTGAGTGCTTTTGAAGTTGCCAACGACGTAAAAGTTGCTTACCAGATTTGTGATAGAAGAGAAGGAGATATTACAGTGGCATATGCTAATGTTGATAAGGCTGAAAGTGAATTGGGCTGGAAATCTGAAACGAGCTTAGAGGAAGCTTTAAAAACAGTTTGGGAATGGCAAAAATATCTAAACTCCAGAAATTCGTAATAAATAAAACAAAATATTTTTTTTGATAAGAAATTTTTTAAAAGATTTCTATCTTAGATACGTTAAAATAGATTAATATGAAAACAGAAAGAATAGGGATCACATTCTCTTCATTTGACTTACTTCATGCAGGTCATATAAAAATGTTAGAAGAAGCAAAAACAATTTGCGACTATCTGATTGTTGGTTTACAAATTGACCCTTCTCATGATCGTCCAAATAAGAATAAGCCCACTCAGACCATTGTAGAAAGATATATTCAACTTAAAGCTGTAAATGCAGTAGATGAAATTATTCCTTATTACACAGAAGAAGATTTAGAAGATATTTTAAAGTCCTTCGTGATCGATGTACGAATTATTGGGGATGATTATTTGGATAGGGATTTTACAGGGAAAAAATACTGTGAAGAAAAAGGAATTGAAATCTATTATAACAAAAGAGATCATCGTTTTTCCTCCAGTGATTTAAGAAAAAGAATTTTCGAGGCAGAGAAAAATAAATTAGCTGTAAAATAAAAAAATCCCGATCTGCAGATCGGGATTTTTTTTGTATTACATTGGAGCTTGCTGGTCATCTCCGGCTGCATTGGAGTTAATGTCTTTTTTCTTTTTAGGCTGGTCTATCTTCTCACCCTGCTTAAATCTATAAGTTAAGGATAAAGCAAACTGTCTAGGCTGCCATTGCATATATGAATCTCTGGTAAAATCTGTGCCATAAGTTGTAGATCGCATTGCTCTAGTATTAAAGATATCCTGAATGTTGAAACCAATGGTTCCATTACCATTCCATATTGTTTTAGAAGCTCCAAAACTTATAGCGTACATATCCTTTCTATCCTGGCTCTGAGTTTTCTGTGCTCCTCTGTAAAAACCTTGAAGCTGGAAGTTGAAAGTCTTATCCACTTTAAAGGTAGAAGTAAGTCTGGCTCTGGTAGAGAAACCACTTCCATCAAAAGACATAGGTTTATCCATTGTTTTAGGATCGTAGAAAGTACCTGTAGTTTTATATCCAAATAAATCTACATTACCCATAAATTTTAGCCATTTTGTAGCATCCCAGTTAAAATTTAAATCTAAACCATAACGATCATCATTTCCAAGATTGATAGGCTTGGTGTGAAAAGTTGTTATATTATTAGTATCAACGGTTTTATAAACCAGCATTTTTACATCATCACTGGAATGTCTGTAATATAGCGTAGGGTTAATAGTAAAATTCTTTTTTGAAATGCTATATCCAAATTCGTAAGAATCTACATAGGACGGATTTAAGTCAATATTCCCATCAAAAATATTCTGGTTATCATTATAGCTTGGATTGGGTATCATAAAGAAAGAACGTGGACGGTCAATCCTTCTTGAATAGTTAACTAAAAATTGATTGTCCTTGGCAATTTCATAGCTTAAGAAAACGCTTGGAAAGAGATTGTTGTAATTCTTAGTTGTTTTTTGAGCACCACCAGCAAGATTTAGATAATCAATATCCACTTTAGAGATCTCATCTCTTAATCCCAGTTGATATCCAAGTTTTCCGATCTTGCTTTTGAACTGAAGATAAAATGCATTGAACATTTCTTTATAGGTGGCATTATATGAATAATCTTCCAGATAAGAATTAAGAGGATGAGATACAGTACTTTCCATAACCATATTGTTGTAGTTATTTCTGTTAACATCTATTCGATAACCGGCCTCTATTTTAGAATTCTCTCCAACGGGTAATTCGTAATCTGCTTTTCCAATGAATGATTTGTTAAGTGTCTTCTGGGTTACCAAATCTTGTAATTGGAAAACTCCATTATTGGTGTCTGATATATCTGTATCATTATTGGAACGGTTTCTTTGTAAGCTTGCTGATAAGGATAGGTTCTGACCTTTATCATCAAATTTATGATCTAAACCAAAGTCTCCTTGAAAGGCTAAATTATTACCATTTCCTGTATTCAGCCTTTGTCTGAAACCAGTTGTATTATTGGAGAAATAATCATTGTATGTAACATTACCATTAGTTTGATTATCAAAAGTTCTAACTGTTCCAGAAGCATTAATTGAAGTCTTATCAGTGATGTCATATATTACTCCTGCTGAAGCATTGTAGTTGTCATTTTTACTTTTTGTAATTGACTCATTATCGATTTGATTGGTAGTTCCACTACTAAAGAATGAATTGTTTCGGTTGGTATTTTTAGATTCCCTGTATCCACCACCACCATTTAGAAACCAATTAAACTTTCCCTTTCTCCAACTTAAATTTGTATTAAGAGAGGTTTGAGGAAGATATCCCAAATTTCCTATAACACTACCATTGAATCCCATTTTTTTATTTTTCTTCAAAATAATATTAAGAATACCTGCCGTTCCACTTGCTTCAAATTTCGAGGACGGGTTGGTTATCACTTCAATCCGTTCAATCTGATCAGCTGGAATACTTTGTAAAGCATTAGCTCCATCATCAATACCTAATAATGCAGAAGGCTTACCATTAATCAAAAATTTTACATTCGAACTTCCTCTCATAGAAACTGTACCATCGGTTTCTACAGATACGGAAGGTACATTTGATAATACATCCTGAAGGTTTCCTCCTTTACTAACAATATCCTGAGAAGGGTCATAAGTTCTTTTATCTAATTCTACTTTATACGGCTTTGCCTGCACGGTAATCGTTACTCCTTGTATATCCCCGGTTTTAAGATTGGTAGCGCTTTTTTCTGCTTCAATAGATAAAGCTCCAATATTTCCCGCAGCTGCAATTTGTTTATTAATTATGCTCTTTTTATAATCAATTGCTTCAATAGTGATATCGTAGTTTCCTGGTGCCAGATCGAGTTTGTACTGACCTTTCTCATCAGTTAGAGCTGCATCGCTGAATAATTTATTTTGTTTATTGCTAAAAGTAACTGAAGCATAAGGAACGGGTTGGCTGTTTTTACTGACAACTGTCCCGGAAATACCTACCTTCTCCTGGCCGAAAGCAAAAGCTGCCGCTGAAAGTACAAAAGTAAGCCCTAAGGTTTTTTTTGTGAAAATGTTAATGATTTCCGTCTTGTTCATAAGGTATTGTTTGTGTAAAATCGTGAAAATATAACTCTTATTATTGTGAAATTATTAATGATCTAAATTTCAAAATATTAAGATTGATTTATTGTTTGTAATGTATATGTCGCTTTTGGAGACTAAATGTTAATTACGAAATTGTTAAAATAAAGTTAAACTTGCTTTTTATTTTATATTTTTTGAATTAAGCCAGTTCTGATAGGCTTTTGCATTGATTGCATGCTCTTCAGCACTTGCTGTAAATTTGTGATAACCAAACCTTGCAGGATCAGCACACATGAATATATAGTTATTGTTTTCTGCATTAAGAACCGCATCCACTGAATTCTTATCTACCACGCATATTGGCCCCGGAGGAATACCTGCATTAGCATAAGTATTGTAAGGTGATGGAGTAGAGAGGTGTTTATACAGAACTCTTTTTATAGACTCTTTAAAATTTGTTTGCTTATTAATAGCATATATAACTGTAGGATCAGATTGTAATTTCATTCCTTTTCTATATCGGTTCAGATATAATCCTGCAATCGTTTTCATTTCATCTTTTTTTCCACCTGATTCTTTATATACAATAGATGCCAAAGCATAAATCTGATCTCTTGATAATCCCGACTGCTGTTCTTTATTTTTTCTTTCACTGTTCCAAAAATCATTATACTGGTTTTCAAATTTTTTAAAGAAATCCTTAGGGCTTACAGTCCAGAAAAAATTATAAGAATCGATAAAAAAATATTTTTTAAGATCTTCAGCACTATTATATCCCTTTTCCGTAGCAATGCTGTTAAGATCATTGACAAATCTTAATGAATCCAGTTCCGTTTTTTTAGTGACTTTACCAATCATCTGATAGATGTCTCCAAAATCACCTATTCTAAATGTATTCTCAGTTTGATTTCCTGCTTTGATCATATTTACGATGTTCGTATTACCTGTCCCATTTTGGATGTGGTAACGGCCCGGCTTAAGATGTTGTTCAAGATCTTTATCTTTTGCCACTGTTTCAAACGATTCTTTATTTTGTATATACGGACCAATAGAATCCAGGACTTGTTTAAACGTTGCCCCATGGGGAATTAAAACATATCCTTCTTTTTCTACGTTATTACCGTAATATGTATTATAAAATCTCAACCCAAAAAATCCCGCAACTGCTACAACAAGCAGTACGATAATGAGAATAATTTTTTTCATTATTAAATAATTGATTTAAAAGTTTTGTTTTTAAATAAGGTCAACCTTACCTCTAAAAACTTGTTTCGCTGGACCCTCCAACCAAATATTTTGGAATGAATTTCCGTCTTTTTCAGCGTAAACCTTGAGATTTCCACCTAAGGTTTTAACTTTTACAGAGATTAGATTGTTTTTTTGTAAAAAAGTTAAAGCAGATGCTGTAACTCCTGTTCCACAACTGTAGGTTTCGTCCTCAACGCCTCGTTCATAGGTTCTTACGAAAATTTCATCATCGGTAATTTTTTCAACAAAATTCACATTGATTCCTTTTTCTTTATAATTTTCCGAATTTCTGATCCCGTTTCCTTCCGCAAAGACGTTATAAGTAACAAGATCCTCAACGTATTTTACATAATGCGGTGAGCCTGTATTCATCACAGTATCATTTCCATCGTTAGAAATATTTTCAACATCAATCATTTTTAGCTTGATGATGCCATTACTTATTTCTGCATCATGTTCTCCATCTATTGCAATGAATTTACATTTATCTTCAAAAATATCCAGAAAAAAAGCAAAGGCAACCAGGCATCGGCCGCCGTTTCCACACATCGTGCTTTCACCACCATCAGAATTGTAGTAAACCATTTTGAAATCATACCTGTCATCATTTTCCAATAGAATAAGACCGTCTGCACCAATTCCGAAACGTCTGTCACAAAGCTTTTCGATAATTTCTTTATCTTTTGGAAACTGCAAATCACGATTATCTATCATTACAAAATCGTTTCCAGTGCCTTGATATTTATAAAATTCCATACTTTCTTTCTCTAAAAATAAACAAGCAAAATTAATGTATTTAAAATAAAAAACGAACAGTGTTTGCTGTTCGTTTTTGTTATTTAGAATGATTATCTTCTAAATCCGCTTCCGCTTGATCGATTAGAATTATCTTGCTGTTGCGGATTACTTTGGTTATTGCTTCTAAAGCCACTACCGCTATTTGTATTTACATTAGTATTAGAGTTTGATGAACTGTTGTTTCTAAACCCACTGTTGTTTTGAGGTCTTTCAGTGTTTTGCTGTGGAACATTTCTGTAACCACTTCCCTGATTGCTTTGATTGTTAGAGTTTGAATTTCTGAAACCACTGTTACCGTTGCTTCTGTTATTATAATTACTATTGTTATAATTGCTATTATTAGTACGTGTATTTTGAAGACCATTGTTGGGTCTCTGAGAAGTAATTGTTCCTCTTCTTTCTACATATACCTTTCTTCTGTTGTTATTGTTTCCATAGTAATAGTAAGGAGCACCGTTGTCGTAATAATAATTTACATCATTTCTGTAATAATATCCATCATTACCATAGTATCCTCCGCTTCCGTAGTATCCTGATGGAGCATAGTAATATCCATTATTATAATATGGATCTCCATAACCATTATTAGAATATCCATCTGCATAGGCTAAACAGGATGTTAAGCTCATTATAGTGAAAATACTAAACGTTATTTTTAACAAATTTTTCATGACTTTATTTTCTTTTTTCTTTAAAACTTTTTTTCCAATTGACGTATCCCATGATCGCCATTATAGTAAATACCAAATATTGAACCGAAGTGATTCCAAGACCCTTAAAAATCATCATAGGCATACAAATAAAATCTCCGATAATCCAGAAGATCCAGTTCTCAATGCGTTGTTTAGCCATAAACCACATACCGACTAAAAATATAGATGTTGTGAGAACATCCAGCCAATTAGCCCAATCCAGATGATATAACCCAAGATTAGTACCTGTCATTGAAAAATGATTATCTATATAAGGCTTATAATAATAAATAAGAGTAACCAATAATAAACTTATGACGAAAAGAAGAGAAGCAAATATCCACTCTTTTTTTGAAGCCCACGAAACCTCTACATGAATATGATCTTCAGAATTCCTAGCCCACAAGATCCACCCGTATATACTCATTGCTGTATAATATATATTGATCATACAATCGCCAAGCAATCCAAAGTTGAAAAGAATATAAACATATATTAATGTGGAAATAATACCTGTTGGGTATACCCAAATGTTCTTTTTAATTGAGAAATAAACACTAAGGATGCCGAAGATTGTTCCAGTACTTTCCAGCATGATTTGTAAAGCGGTATAGCCTTCATACGGCTTTACAAAGAGATCGTATAGATTCATGTGTTCAAAAATAAGCAAAAATTCAATATACCTGAAAAATGAGTTGAATAGTATGCTAATCAGTTTTTTATGTTCTTAAATATAAATTTAATAATGAAAGTTTATCAATAATTGTTAGTATTTGTAAATTTTTTATACTTTCGTAAATCTTAAATAAACAATAAAATATGTCAAAAATTTGGGTTAAAAAACCAATGAGCGCTTATGAAGCTGATATTAAGAAAAGCGAGCTGAAAAAAGTTCTTGGTAAATGGAGCTTGACGGCAATAGGAGTTGGTGCTATTATTGGGGGGGGGATCTTTGTTCTTACTGGAACCGGTGCTTATTTTCATGCAGGCCCAGCACTTGCAATTTCTTTTATAGTAGCAGGTATTGCTTGTATTTTTGCAGCGTTGTGTTATGCAGAATTTGCTTCCATTATTCCTGTTGAAGGTTCTGCATATGCTTATGCGTACGGAACTGTAGGTGAAATTTTTGCATGGGCAATGGGGTGGTGTCTTATTTTGGAATATGCCATGGCAAGTATGGCAGTTTCGGTAAGTTGGTCAGGATACTTTACCAAATTTTTGAAGATTTTCGGAATTCATTTACCTTCATATCTTACCTCTGATCCTGCAAGTTATACAGGAGAAGGGTTCTCTATGAATTTGCCAGCGTTTATTCTTGTTTTGCTGATTACTGCATTATTGGTAAAGGGAACAAAAGAAGCTGCTAGCGCAAATAATTTGATTGTCGTAATGAAAACTTCTGCTGTTATTTTTGTTATTATAGCAGGAGCTTATATAATTTTTTCTAGTCCTGAACTTTATAATGCTGCTGATGGGGTTAAAAACTGGAAGCCATTTATTCCAGATCAGACAATGATTAAAAACCCCGAAGGCCAAATGGTTTCTGCATATGGTCTTAAAGGGATTATTTCAGGAGCTGCGGCAATATTTTTTGCCTATATTGGTTTTGATGCTGTATCCACTCAGGCTGGAGAAGCGATTAACCCTAAGAAAGATGTACCTTTTGCTATCATCACTTCATTGTTAGTATGTACAGCTTTATATATTTGTGTATCTCTTGTATTAACTGGAATGATACATTATTCCGATTTCAATCCGGAAGGAAAATTTCCTGATGCGATTAAAGCTCCTGTAGCCTATGCTTTTGAAATTGCTGGAAAACACTGGGCCAGTAATGTTGTAACCATTGCCGCTACTGTAGGATTAATTTCTGTAGTAATGGTAATGATGATGGGACAATCGAGAATTTTTATCGGAATGTCAAAAGATGGGTTGATTCCTAAATTTTTTGGTGAACTTCACCCAAAAACAAAAACACCTTATAAGGGTATAATTTTACTAGGAATAGTAGTTGCATTTATCGCTGCACTTACTCCTATTTCTACCTTGGCTGACATGACAAGTTTTGGGACTTTATTTGCATTTACATTGGTTTGTATCGCAGTTTGGATCATGAGAAAAAAAGAACCGAACATTATACGACCATTCAAAGTGCCGGCTTATAAGATAATTGTTGGATTGGGAGTACTCATAAATGTATACTTGATCCTGAACCTAAGTACTCATGCATTAGAGCTTTCAGCTATTTGGTTATTCTTTGGAGGTTTGGTTTATTTCTTCTATGGAAGATCAAACAGCAAATTAAATAATCCTGAAAAATATCAAAATCAAAATAATAATTAATACATAACCCGCTTCGGCGGGTTTTTATTTTTGCATACTATGAAAAAAATATTCTCCTTATTATTTGCTTTTGTTGGAATGTTGATATTCTCTCAACAAATAGAAAGTTTTACAACAATTTTTAATGATAAAATAAGTATACGGGCTTTTCAGATTTGGGATCAAAAAATATGGTATACAGGAACAGGGACTAAATTTGGTTTTGTGGATTTAAAAGATTCTAAAAATCAAAAGCAGATTTTATTATCGGACAAGAAGTTAGAGTTCAGAACGCTGGCTCAAAATAAAAGTTCTTTTTATGCAATTAATGTTTTAAGCCCTGCTTATTTTTTTGAAATAGATAAGAAAGATCTGAAATCAAAAGTAGTATATCAGGATACCGTGAAAACGGCATTTTATGATGCTTTACATGTTGTGAATGATCATCTTGCCTATAGTTTTAGTGATTCTGATGATACTAATTCTTTAAAATTGGCTGTTTTAAAGAATGGAAAATGGGACTCATTTAAAAATGAAGTGGTTTTAAACAAAGGGGAAGCCGCTTTTGCAGCGAGTAACACCAATATAGCTTCCACTAAAAAATATGTTTGGATTGCTACGGGTGGGAAAGCCTCAAGAATATTAAGACTGAATTCTGCAACGGGAAAGATTGAAGTTTTTGATACACCTTTTATTCAGGGAGAATCTTCACAAGGAATGTATTCTATAGACTTCTACAACGATCAGTTTGGAATTGCAGTAGGAGGAGATTATACCAAACAGGCTGATAATATAAATAATATTGCCACGACAAATGACGGTGGAAAAACATGGCAAATTCAGGCATCAGGAGCTAATGCCGGTTATGCAACATGTGTGAAAATAAGACCAGGTTCCGGAGGAAAAGAAATACTTAGTGTGGGCGATCAGCACATCAGTTATTCTGCTGATTTCGGGAAAACATGGAAAAAGATCTCTGATGAAAAAAATCTGTATGTCTGCGAGTGGATAGATTGTAATTCTTTCGCAGTAGCGGGCAAAGATAGAATTGCGGTTGTGAAATTAAAATTTTAAATTTTCAGTATAGAGGATATCACTGATAATACTTCTGCTTATTGCATTCTTCAGTTTACCTTTGACGGGAATTTCGAATATAAAACAGAAGAATAATAGTTTTCTGCTTTAGTGGAAAAATAAGTTTAAAAGAAACTTTGCAGGCAGAGTATTTAGACTCATTATAAATTTCGAAAATAAACCCTAATATAATTCATGATTCAAAATTCATAAGTTATAGTTAATTTTGTAGAATGAAATTCTTTTTGAATTTCATTTGATCTATAAAAATTTAAAATTTTTAAATGAACTCTTTAATTGATAAATATAATATTCCAGGACCACGTTATACGTCTTATCCCACCGTTCCGTATTGGGATGAAAGTACATTTTCTCCAGAAAAATGGAAGGATAGTGTTATAAGGTCTTTTCATGAAAGTAATGCTGCGGAAGGAATTTCTATTTATATTCATTTGCCTTTTTGTGAGGCTCTTTGTACTTTTTGTGCATGTCATAAGCGCATTACCAAACAGCATAGCGTTGAAACCCCTTATCTTGAAAGTGTTTTAAAGGAATGGCAGCTTTATCTTCAGCTATTTGATGAGAAACCCAAATTAAAGGAACTTCACCTGGGGGGTGGAACTCCGACATTTTTCTCTCCTAAGAATTTAAAAGCTTTATTAGAAGGGATATTTGAAACCGTAGAAATTGCTGAACATCCAGAATTTTCTTTTGAAGGACATCCTAATAATACGACCAGAGAGCATCTTCAGACATTATATGACCTTGGCTTTAGAAGAGTAAGCTTTGGTGTGCAGGATTATGATCCAAAAGTTCAAAAAGCGATTAACAGGATTCAGCCTTTTGAAAAAGTAAAAGAAGTAACAGAATTGGCAAGAGAAATTGGATATGGAGGGATAAGCCATGATTTGGTTTTTGGACTTCCTCATCAGCATTGGGATGCCATGGAGTATACGATTCGCAAAACATTAGAATTGAAACCGGACCGACTAGCCTTCTACTCTTATGCACATGTTCCATGGGTAAAAGGAGTTGGGCAAAGAGGTTTTGATGAAAATGACCTGCCTAGTGGAGAGGAAAAAAGAAGATTGTATGAAGATGGGAAAAGCCTCTTGGAAGAACTGGGATACATTGAAGTTGGAATGGATCATTTCGCCTTAGAGCATGATGATTTATACCAGTCTTTAATCCAGAAAAAACTACACAGGAATTTTATGGGATATACATCAAGCAAAACCCAATTAATGGTAGGACTTGGAATGTCCTCAATTTCTGATTCCTGGTACGCCTTTGCCCAGAATGTAAAAACTGTTGAAGAATACCAGAAGATCGTTGAAGAAGGAGAAATTCCGGTGGTAAAAGGACATATTTTAAATCAGGAAGATTTAATTGTAAGAAGGCATATTTTAAATCTGATGTGCCAGCTGGAAACTACCTGGGATATTCAGAACTCTTTTCCTGAGTTAGATAATGCATTGGAAATGCTTAAGGAAATGGAAAAAGATGAGTTGGTGGAGATTAATGATCATCAAATAAAAATTACAGAAAAGGGGAGAGCCTTTACCCGAAATGTAGCGATGGTATTTGATCTTAGGATGATGCGAAATAAACCTGAAACCAGAATTTTTTCAATGACCATCTAATTAGTCCGATTTATATCTTTTCAAAGAATATTATAAAAGCCTCAACATAATCGATTGAGGCTTTGTTTTATGGGCTTTATTGGATTATTAGTTTTTGGCTGTAGGATTTTAGTTCCCCGGATTTTATGTTGATGTAATATACACCTGCAGGGAGTTTTGATATATCGATGCTGTTATCACTATTGATCTTCATCTGATCAAGAACTCTTCCTTCTGGGCTTATGATTTCGGTAGAAAAATTTTGATTTTTTAGCCCGCTAATGAATACTTTTTTAGAAGCAGGATTTGGATATATTTTTATTTTGCTTAAATTGTTGTTCTCTTGGGTAGAAAGTGTTCCGCTTGTAATTTTGTAAATTTTTCCACTATTAACAGCGGCTACGTATAATCCTTTCTGATTGTCCTGACCGAAGCTTGAAAAGCCGTTGCCAGGATATGCGGTACTCCATGTGATCGAGTTATCTGGGCTCAGTATTCCAATCTGATCAGAACAGTAATCTGCGAAAAAATATTTTCCCTGCAATGCAGGATAAAGATTTCCCCTGTAAACGTATCCTCCGGTTATGGAACATCTTCCTCCAGAATGATTATATACAGCCACCGGAAATGTCATCGTTGATGAACTTGCGCATCCGTTCGTATTGTAAGCTGTATTCCCCTCATAACATCTCCAGCCGTAATTAATTCCTGCTGTTGAGATAGGGTTTCTGTTGATTTCTTCAATCTGGCCCTGGCCAACATCAGCAATCATTGCATTTCCTGTGGTAAGATCAAAAGAAAATTTCCATGCATTTCTAAGGCCATAAGCCCACACTTCATCTGCACCATCAACTCCTACGAAAGGATTATCAGCAGGAATGTTGTACGCATTGGTTGAGTTGATGTCAATACGAAGCATTTTTCCGAGGAGAACATTTTTATTTTGTGAATTGTTATTAGGATCTCCTCCGCTGCCGCCGTCACCGGTTACGATCCATAAATTTCCATCAGGTGCAAAATGAATACTTCCACCATTATGGTTGTCAAATGGTTTTGGAATATTTAATATTATTTTTTCAGAAGCAGGATTGGCTACATTGGGATCAGAGCTACTTACTGTATATCGGGCAACCGTAATATTTCCCGTTGAAGTAGCATTGTAATACACAAAAAAATAACCATTTGTACTGTACTGTTGATGGAAAGCCAGTCCTAAAAGACCCCTTTCTCCGCCATAAAGAACTTTGCTGCTAATATTTAAAAAATTAGTAGCATTAATAGTCCCGGTAGGTTGAATAATTTTTATAATTCCGTTCTGCTGCACTGCGAATAACCGGCTGTCATTAGCATTAGTAATTTCGACTGGGCTAGTAAGCCCGCTTGCAAATTCTTCCAGATTTATAGACTGTGAATTAAGAAATAAGGAAGAAAAAATACTTGCCGTAAAAAGTAAAGTTTTCATAATATTTTGATATTTAGTGTATTGTGAAGTTAGTGAAAAACAGCTAGTAATCAAAATTTGAAAAATTAACAAATTATTGCCTTAAAATTGATAAATCTTAAATGGAAGTCAAGTTGTCGATATATCTGAAAATAAACCATTTCTGTTATTGAAAGTTCATAAAATATAAAGAAAATCATTATATTTGCCGACTTAATTTAACGTAGTTATAACAAAATGCAAGGAAAAGGACTTATTACAATTGTTGCTATTGTACTGGGGTTGATTTGCTTAAATGAGCTTATACCAACCTGGTACGCCAGCAAAATTGAATCGCAGATTGAAGCTGCGAACGGAAACGAGAAAGAGATCAAACGACTAAAAGAAGATACTCTTAATCTTGGTTATACAAAGCTTTATTATTCTAAAGCGAAAGACAAAGAAATGAAACTTGGTCTTGACTTGAAAGGAGGGATCAACGTTCTTTTGGAGATCAACCAAAGAGATTTAGTGAGTGATTTAACCAATTACTCTTCTAATCCTGTTCTAATCGAAGCTTTAAATAAAACTGACGAAGTTCAGAAAAATTCTACTAAAGCTTATGTTGATAATTTCTTCGATCAGTTTGAAGCACTTAACAAAGCAAAGGGAACAAATCTTAAACTTGCAGATCCGGAAATATTCGGAAACACTAATCTTACAGAGATTAAGTATAATACCACTGATGAGCAGGTAAAAAGTATTGTTAAAAGAAGAATTGATGCTTCTGTAGGTACTGCTTTTGAGGTCATCAGAACGAGAATTGATAAAATGGGGGCTGTACAGCCGAATGTTCAAAGAGTACCTGGAACCGCAAGGATTTCTGTTGAAATGCCTGGTATGAAAGACATTGATAAGGTTAAGAAAATGCTTCAGACTTCTGCAAAACTTCAGTTTTGGGAAGTACAGCAGGTTCCTGAAATTGGACCTTATTTCCAGACTTTAACTGCTATGATTGCAGCAAAAGGTGATTCTATGGGAGTTGCAAAGAATGTAAACTTCATGAATCTTTTGCATTTGGACAAGTTAAGAACCAATGGGGTTGCAAACATCAAATTGTCTGATACAGCGGTTGTCAATAAAATTTTAAATAGCAAAGTAGGTCAGGCTTTACGTCCTGCCAATATTAAATATACCCAATTCATGTGGGGTTACAAACCTGAAGCTACAGATCCTGAAAGTCTTGTATTGTATGCGATCAGAGGGAATATCAACCAAAAAGCACCTGTAGACGGTGCTGTTGAAACAGCTAGTATCAGTTATGACGAGCTGGGAAGAGTAGTGGTTGATATGCAGATGGATTCTAAAGGAGCTAAAGAATGGAAGACATTAACAGAAAAAAATGTTAATAAACCAGTTGCTGTAACTCTTGATAACAGAGTGTATACTGCTCCAAATGTTGTAAACGCTATTCCTAACGGTAGAACTCAGATCTCTGGTAACTTCTCTCAGGAAGAAGCTAAAGAATTGGTTGATGTATTAGGTGCAGGTAAATTACCAGCGGGAGCTAAAGTCGTTCAGGCTACACAGGTAGGACCTTCTCTAGGGCAGGAGTCTATCGATGCAGGGATGATTTCTTTCGGTATAGCATTTTTAGTAATTATTGTTTATATCATTTTCTATTATGGTGGTGCAGGTGTATTCGCTGTAATTGCAATGATCATTAACTTGTTCTACATTTTCGGAATTATGGATTCCGTAGATGCTACACTTACGCTTCCTGGTATTGCAGGTATTGTTCTTACAATGGCCATGGCAGTTGATACGAACGTAATTATCTATGAAAGAACCAAAGAAGAATTATTTGCAGGAAAGAGCATCTTGGAAGCCTATAAAGATGGTTTCAAACATGCTTTAAGTGCTATTGTTGATGGTCACTTAACTACATTATTAACTGCAGGAGTACTTTTCCTTTTTGGAACAGGACCTATTAAAGGTTTTGCTTTAACTTTAGGTATTGGTATCTTAATGACTTTCTTTACTTCGGTATTGATTTCAAGAACAATGATCTTCTCCAGATTAAATAAAGGAAAACAACTTTCTGTTTGGACTGCTCCTACGAAAAACCTATTCAGAAATACCTGGATTGACTTTATCGGAAAAAGAAGATATGCTTATATTATTTCTCTAGTATTAACAGTAATCAGTATTGGTTCAATTTTTATCCACGGATTTAAATATGGAATTGATTTTACCGGTGGTAGAAACTATGTGGTAAGATTTGATAAAGATGTAAATGCAGAAGATATTGAGCAGAATTTAGTGAAAATATTCAAAACTGAAGATGGTAAAAATTCTTCTGTTGAAGCTAAAACTTTTGGGAACTCAAAACAATTGAAGATCTCTACTGATTACCTTATTGATGATGAGTCTCTAAAAGCTGACCAGACTGTTGAGCAAAAATTATATGAAGGATTAAAGGCTAGCTTACCAGCTAAAATCTCTCTACATGATTTTAAATCTGCAGATAAAGACCATGCCGGGATTATTTCTTCTGAGAAAGTAGGACCTACGGTTGCAGATGATATTAAAACTCATGGTATTCTGGCTGTTGTTGCAGCTTTAGGGGGGATCTTTATTTATATCTTGATAAGATTTAGAAAATGGCAATTCTCTCTAGGTGCGGTAGCGGCATTGTTCCACGATGCGGTAATTATTTTGGGAACTTATTCATTGCTTCACAAATATATGCCGTTTAACATGGAAATCAATCAGGATTTCATTGCGGCTATCTTAACGGTACTAGGGTACTCTATTAATGATACGGTAATTATCTTTGATAGAATTAGAGAGTATTTAAGAGAGAAAAAATCTTTAACATTAGCAGGATTGTTTGATGATTCAATCTCTAGTACGCTAGGTAGAACATTTAACACTTCATTTACTACAATCCTTGTAATCTTGGCAATCTTCATCTTCGGTGGAGATAACTTAAGAGGATTTATGTTTGCAATGTTAATTGGTATCGGATTCGGTACTTATTCATCCATATTCATTGCTTCTGCTATTGCCTATGACTTCCTGAAGTCAGGGAAAGAGGAAGGTGTACATGGAAAAACGACTTCTAATAAAGAGGTCCTTGCTTCAAAATAACTATACTACAATAAATAAAAAAAAGCCTTTCATTTGAAAGGCTTTTTTTTATTTATTATAAAATTGAAAAATCGCTGAATTGAAAAATTGCTTTTATATTGGCTAAAACTTAGAATTCTCTATTTCTTCACCAAGTATAGAAGCCTTGGATCTCGAATCTTATAATTCATAACTCATAACCCGGAACTCGAACCTCGAACCGTAAATTTTCCGTTTATTAATTATTCATAATTTAGAATCATTACTGCAGTATATTTCGTTATTTTTGCAGAATTATGGAAAATTCAAGGAAAAAAGCTGCCATGAGCTTTATTTTTATAACGCTCTTAATTGATATCACGGGATGGGGGATCATTATTCCCGTTGTTCCTAAATTAATTGAGGAACTTATCCATGCTGATATCAGTGAAGCTGCCAAATATGGTGGCTGGCTTGGTTTTGCCTATGCATTTACACAGTTTATATTTTCTCCGGTAGTGGGAAATCTCAGTGATAAATTTGGACGAAGACCCATTATCTTAATATCCCTTTTTGGATTTTCGATAGATTATGTTTTACTTGCACTGGCACCAAGTATCTGGTGGCTGTTTTTAGGGAGAATTATAGCTGGAGTTACAGGAGCAAGTATTACGACTGCGAGTGCTTATATTGCTGATATTTCTACAGATGAAGACCGGGCAAAAAACTTTGGACTGATAGGAGCTGCTTTTGGTTTGGGATTTATTATTGGTCCTGTGCTGGGCGGTGTGTTAGGGCATTATGGTTCAAGGGTACCGTTCTATGCAGCAGCAGGTTTATGTCTGCTTAATTTCCTTTATGGTTATTTCATTCTTCCTGAAAGTTTGGATAAAGATAAGAGAAGGGAATTTAGCTGGAAACGTGCCAATCCTATAGGATCATTTAAATTTTTAGGAAAGCATCCTGAGATTTCAGGATTGATTGTAGCACTTATCTTAATTTATGTTGCAGGACATGCGGTACAGAGCAATTGGAGTTTCTATACAATGTATAAGTTCAGCTGGACAGAAAGAATGGTAGGGTTATCGCTTGGTGCTGTAGGTTTACTGGTAGGACTTGTTCAAGGGGGATTGATCCGGTGGACAACTCCGAGATTGGGAGAGCAGAAAAGCATTTATTATGGATTGGCTATGTATGCAATTGGCATGCTGTTGTTTGCTTTTGCTACCGAAGGATGGATGATGTTTGCATTCTTAATTCCTTACTGTTTAGGAGGGATTTGCGGACCTGCACTTCAGTCTGTAATTACGAAAAGTGTTCCTTCTAATGAGCAGGGAGAGCTTCAGGGAGCATTAACCAGTCTTATGAGTGCAACTGCGATTATTGGACCTCCTATGATGACGAATCTGTTTTATTATTTTACTCATGACGAAGCACCCTTTAAGTTTTCGGGAGCCCCTTTCTTTTTAGCATTTATTCTAATGGCAGTAAGTGTAGTTATTTCGTATTATGCTTTTCAAAAAAATAAAGAGATTAAGAAATAAGTATTTTGAAATAAAAAAAGACGGGAAATCAAATTTGATTTCCCGTCTTCAGTTGAAATACAATATAATTAAAATAATATGTTAAGGATATAGTGATTTAGTTCCATTGCTTACGATATTGCTTCCCAATCCTGAAAATGATACGGTAAAGTTACTGGAGTTAAAGCTTAAAGAACCTGTAGGTGTACACAGCCCAAGCGCATATCTGCATTGTCCGTAAGCACCGGTTTTCTTAAGTATTTTGCTTTCGCTTTTTGCTTTACCCAGGCTGATATTTCCCCAATCGCTTACATCAGCATTTGATACTGTAGATCCATTATAATAAATGGTAATTTTATATCCTGCTTCGCCTCTTTTAGATCCCCACAGCCATTTTGCAGTCCACCATTCTTTAAACCATTTAGAAAGTACCTTTGCCTGATTATTATTGGAAGTCTCAACCTGGCTGCCTCTTTCCATCATCACCAGCCCACCAAGAATATTATCCCATATAATTCCATCTTTATTATAGAAACATAGTGAGGTGAATTGTTCTCCTTTGTGAACCCATGTAATTTCAAGAACATCCGTGTTTATCTTCACTTCCTGTGCAATCACATCTGTCAAACCATTCTGAGCAGCGGATAAATCTTCTCCTGAAGTAAGGTTTCCTATTTTTCCTACTTTTACCGAATTTGGATCTACGATATTTCCGGAAGCGATATACGTTTCTTTACCTGAAATCAGATTTTTAGAGATAGCGATTCCTTTTTCAGTAGAAAGTTTTCCTAAAACTGTAATACCTGTAATTTGAAGATCAGTTTTCAGGTACTGTTCAAGATTCTTTTTAGAATCTTCTAATTGTACTTGTACTGTGCTTGCAAGGGTTTGAGATGAAGGAGATAATTCCTTTTTCAGATCAGATAAAGATTCTTTCTTTGCTGTGTTTTCCTGAAGAACTTCAGTAGTTTCATTTTGACAGCTGGTCAATGATAATACCATTGCCAGTGCAAAGAGCTTAAAAAAAGTTGTTAATTTTTTCATAGTTTAATATTTATAATTTTGTGAAAAATAAATCTAGTGAAAAAAAATAATATAATTCTTTATTAGGAGAATTAATTATTGGTTAATTTAAAATAACCGGAATGTTAATAAGATGAATAGGGTATAATTGAAAATATATAAAGGTCTACAGTAAAAAATCTTAAAATTTGTTTAAATTTTAGGTTTCTATATTGTATATGTATAATCTTTCGTAATTTTACCTCATGGAATTAAGCATTGGAGAAATGGCATTGATTGCTATTGCAATCGTTGTATTATTCGGACCGGATAAACTCCCTCAAATAGCGCGTGACTTAGGAGCAGGTGTAAGAAAAATGCGTGGAGCTGTAGAAGATATTAAAACCGAGATCATGAAAGAAACAGATAATCCTGTTTCTGAAATCAAGCGTGAGATTGAAAAAGTAAAAGATGCGGCAAAAGACTTTAATCCAATGAAGAATATTGAAAAAGATATTCTCACTGAACCATCTTCTGAACCTGCAAAACCAAAGCCTTCTGAAGACGAAACCTATGAGGGACCTGTAAGCAGATAATTGATGGAAGAGATAATTCAGGAAGATAAAAAGGTCTTTTTATTTCTCAATAATTTGGGGAACTCTTCATTTGATCAGTTTTGGATGTTGATTTCCAGTACATGGATATGGGTTCCGCTTTACATTATTTTTCTTTATTTTCTTTATAAAAATTACCATTTAAAATCTTTAGTATATATACTTTTATTTATATTGATTGGAACTACAGTTTCTGATCAGGTAGCAAGTATATTTAAGTATGGTGTAGCCAGATTAAGACCCTGTCATGATCCCAGTCTGGAACATTATATGAGAATTGTAAAATGTGGCGGACAGTATGGATTTTATTCTGCTCATGCTTCAAATACTTTTTTTCTGGCCACTTATTTAAGCATTTTATTAAAAGAGAAACTCAAGTGGTTTCCTTATACTATATTTGTATGGGCTGTAATTGTTTCTTATAGCCGTATATATTTAGGAGTGCATTTCCCGATAGATATTTTGGTGGGGGCGTTTGTTGGACTTTTATTGGGAGTGATATTTGGTGCGCTCGCAAAAAAAGTGATCAACAAACAAACTATAACCATATGAAAAAACATTTATTACTTGTATTATTAGCATTTAGTTTTGCTAATCTCTATTCCCAGGATGCAAAAACAGCTGAAGAATGCTTTAAAAAAGCAGATTACAAATGTGCTGAAGAGCAATATTCCAAATTAGCTGAAAAAGAGCAAATCCAGAAATATCAATCCGAATACTATAACAACTTAGGAACTTCCCAAAGAAGATTAGGAAAGACGAGTCTTGCACTTAAATCCTATGAATCAGCCTTAAGAGCCAATCCGATGTCCGCTTCCGTATATGCCAATCTTGCTTCAATAAATAGCCAGAAGGGGAATAAGCAAAAAGCATTGGAATATGTGGATAAGGGGTTACAGATTGACGCTGAAAATGTAGATATGTACTTAACCAGGTCTAAAATCTATGACAGCCAGGGAAAGAAAGAGCTGGCAATTAAAGATCTGAACCAAATTTTAAGTTTTGCACCAGATAATATTTATGCAAGAACAGGATTAGCCAATTTAAAAAAGAATAATGGGGACCTTGAAGGTGCTTTAAAAGATTATAATCAACTCTTATCCGAAAAACCTGAATCTTTGCTGTATAATGGCCGTGCAGATTTATACCTTAAAATGAAGAAATCAAAAGAGGCTTTGGTAGATATTAATAAAGCCATTTCAATCGATCCTAAATTTTCACAATCTTACGTCACCAAAGCATTAATTTTATTTGATACCTCAAAACCTAAAGAAGCATGTACTAATCTGGAAAAAGCCGTATCTCTGGGATATGAGAAAGCTCTTTTGTCTGATCACTTTGCCAAATGTCTAATAAAATAGATTAGTCATTATGATAAGGTTTTCCCTGTAAAATCTGATCTGCCCGATACAATTGTTCAACGATAAACAGCCGGATCATCTGGTGAGTAAATGTCATTTTAGATAATGACATTTTTTCGTTAGCTCTGCTGTATATTTCCTCTGAAAAACCATAAGCCCCACCTATTAAAATATGCACTTTTTTAACTGATGAACTCATCCATGTATCCATTTTCTGTGCAAATTCTCTGCTCGTAAATTGTTTTCCCCTTTCATCAAGGATAACCACGGAATCATTTTTGTCGATATGATTCATGAAAAGTTTCGCTTCTTCTTTTTTCAGAAGATCTGCAGAAAGGTTTTTGGTATTTTTGACGTCAGGAATTTCTATGATCTCAAAATTCCAGTGTTTAGGAAGGCGGGTAAGATAATAGCTGATCAGGGATGTAATTTCTTTATCATCTGTTTTTCCAATACACAGTAAGCTGATTCGCATGGGATGTAAGCATGTTTAATACTGCAAAGATATTCATAAATAAAAGAATTATCAGATGTTTCTTTATCCCTTTTTATATGCTTTTGGGAGCAGGTATAAATACCATAGATTTAGGCAAGTCTAAAAAAAAACGTATTTTTACATAACCAACATCACAGGATGAAGCCGAACCCTATTCCTTATCTATTTTTATATTTTCCATTAACTTCTTATAATCAGGAAGTTATTTTTGGTGAAAATAAGTACAAGGAAGAAGAAAAGGATAGCAAAATTTCGATTATTTCCAGACAGAGTTCTGGTAATGATTTTTTTGCACTTCATTTTAATAAAAAGATAATACCTTAAAATAATTATGAGTATAAAAGTTCCTGGTTTTATCTTAAAGATTCAAGAATTCTTAGATGATATCCATATTCCGGTTCTGGGAATATCACTCTGGCAGATGTTTCAGATTTATATCTCCGGTATTTTTAAGGACAAAATAGGCAGAAAAGCAGCTGCAATTTCATGGAGTTTTACGATCAGTTTATTTCCTTTTTTGCTCTTTTTACTTTCTATTTTACCCTATATGCCTCATTATGATAAGCTGCATTTTTATATTTTTGAAGTACTGATCCACAATGTTTTTCCTTCCAATATGGAAACCGATGTGAGAGGGTATATTGAAAAAAGTATTATCCCCAATATGAGGGGAATCAGCAATTTAACAATTGTTCTTGCTTTGGTTTTTGCTACAAATGGTACTTTTTCTCTGATCAATGGGTTCAATGAGAACTCTGATGAAAAACTTACAGATGTAAAAGAGTTTATTTTATCATTCTTTATTACAATTGGTTTTATAACCATCGTATTTCTGGCTCTTTTTGGAGTTTATTATGTGGAAGTCGTGCTTAAATTATTTACACCTACTCACAATGTTTCTTGGCTGGTAAACAATCTTTCCAAAATAATTGGGTTTGTGTCTTTTCCGTTATTTTATTTTATTCTGTTAGCCATGTTTTACTGGTTAGGAACCGTAAAAATAGCGAGATTCAGACAGGCTGTTCCCGGAGCTATTTTGACGACCGTTCTTTTTGTCCTTACCACTTATATTTTCGCTATTTATGTAAAAGATATTGCAAGGTATAATGTATTATATGGCTCTATTGGGAGTATGATCCTCTTGATGGTATGGGTAAATGTGAATGTGTATCTTCTATTATTTGGGAATGAACTTAATATGGCTATACGAAAACTTAGAATAGAAAAGCTTTTATCAGATGAACTTCGTAAGGAGGAGGGGAGTGATTATCCGGCAAATAGAATGGATAATAATTAATTAGATGGGCTATTTTTTTAAGTTTTATATTTTAATAATTCAAAAATTATAGAATTATTTCTTTTTTATTGAATTTTATATTAATTTAGTTTGTAATAAAGAATTTATAATTCTCGTACAAATACCAAATAATTTATTATGAAAAACATTAAAAAATTAACAAGAAACGATCTGAAAATCGTAAAAGGAGGATTAGCCTGTAGAACAGGAGATGATTATTGCCCAGGAAGCAGCTATTGCTGTAATGGACTTTGCAGGTTACCTACCTATGTTTGTCCTTAGTTAAACCTTAAAAAAGTAAAGGAGAGCATCGCATGATGCTCTCCTTTTTTATATTTTAAATTGATTGCTCATTATCTTCATTGATAAATCTGTCTTTTTTGGAACTGGCGCTCAATATGATCACCCCTGAAATTGCAGATAAGAATGATGCAATTAAAATCGCGAATTTTGCTTCATCCTGAATTTCATATTGCTCTTTAAATGAAAGTAGGGCAATAAAAATAGACATTGTAAAACCTATTCCAGCAAGCAGTCCTACTCCAAACATATGTCCCCAGGAGCTGTTATGTGGTAGTGAACTTATCTTAAGTTTAATAGCGATGAAGGAAAATAAATTGATTCCAATGAGTTTTCCTAGAACCAAACCTCCAATAATCCCAAGTCCTAAAGTACTTACCAGACCCTCTACCATTCCATTATGAAATGCAATATTGGTATTTGTTAATGCAAATACGGGCATGATCATGAAACTAACGGGTACATGTAATGCATGTTCCAGTTTTTCCAGGGGAGAAATTGTTACGTTGGATACATTGGTTGGAATGGACAAAGCGAGTAATACCCCCGCAATTGTAGCGTGAATCCCTGAATGGTGTAGGAAATACCACAAAAATAACCCGGGAATAATATAGAAAATAAGTTTTGTAACTTTTAAAATGTTCAAAAGAAATAAAAGAATGACAATTCCAAGTGATACAAGCAGATATATCCAGTGGATCTGATCTGTATAAAATATAGCAATCACTAAAATAGCACCCAGGTCATCAACGATCGCCAGGGCTGCAAGAAAAATTTTTATAGAGTTGGGAATTTTACTTCCCAGCATAGAAATCAGTGCCAGTGAAAATGCAATATCAGTAGCCATAGGAATTCCCCATCCATTGCTGTATTCAGTTCCTGAGTTGAAAAGAGTATAGATTATTGCCGGCACAAGCATTCCCCCAACAGCTGCAAAAATAGGAAGTGAGGCATTTTTAAAAGAAGAAAGCTCGCCTTCCACCAATTCCCTTTTTATTTCAAGTCCTACCAGGAGAAAGAAAATTGCCATAAGACCATCATTAATCCAAATATGTATGGGGTATTTAAGATCAAAAAGAGAAGTGCCTATTTCATAATGAAGTAAATGTTGAAAACCTTCTCCTAATGATGAATTTGCAATTAATAAAGAGACGGCTACACAAAAAATAAGGATGATTCCTGAAGATTGACTGCTATTGAAAAATCGTTTAAAATAAATAGATAAATTCATGTCTAAGATTGTAATCGTCTCACTCTTGAAACTCCGTTAATATTTTTAAGCTTTTTAAAGGTTTCTTCCAATTGGCCTTTATTTTTAACTTCGAGAATGATATTCCCCATAAATACTCCGTTATTGGATTCGATGGATAAGCTTTTCATGTCCATTCCCATCGTACCGCTGATGACCGCAGTAATATCGTTGATCATTCCCATTCTGTCTAAGCCTTCGATCTCAATCTTAACTCTGTTTTTAAAACTTTCAGCGTTGACCCATTTGGCGGGAATAACGCGGTAATCGTATTGTGCCCGAAGATTAATAGCGTTGGGACAATTGTCGCTGTGTACTTTGATACCATCGGAAATTGTAATAAATCCAAAAATCTTATCCCCTGGAATCACGGTACAGCATTTTGCATAGCTGTAATTCAGTTTTTCTTCATCCTTTCCAAAGACGATCATGTCCAGGTTCTGTTCTTTTGGTTCTTCGTAGTGAACATTTTTATTAGGAGATTTTCTGAACCTTGAAAGTAAGTTGTTGAATACATTTTTACTTTCTATATATTTCCGAAGACTGCTTACATCCAGCTCATTGCTCTGGAACTTTAAAAATAATTCCTGTGACGTTTTTAAATTAAAGAACTTTTGAAGTTTATTGATCTCCTCGTCATTAAAATTAATTTTTGCATGACGAAGTTTTCGCTGTAAAATCTCTTTTCCTTCTTCTACCAATTGGTTCTTTTGCGAATTCAAATAGCTTTTGATCTTAGACTTCGCTTTAGAGGTGACTACAAATTCCAGCCAGTCGGATTTTGGTTTTTGATTTTGGGAAGAAAGAATGTCTACCTGATCTCCATTTTGAAGAACATAGGAAATCGGGACCAATTTCCCGTTGATTTTGGCTCCTAAACATTTCATTCCTAAATCGGAGTGTACAGAAAAGGCAAAATCTAATGCAGTAGCATTGGTAGGCAGGATTTTAATTTCACCTTTTGGAGTGAATACAAAAACCTCTTTGGAATATAAATTAAGTTTAATATTATCTAAAAGTTCAGAAGTAGAAAGATTCTGTTGTTGCTCCAGAACATCACGGATTTCGGTTACCCATCTTTCAAAATTTCTGTCATCTGTACTTTGCTTGTACCCTTCCTTGTACTTATAGTGAGCTGCTACCCCTTTTTCTGCGATCTCATCCATTCGTTCAGAACGGATCTGTACTTCGATCCATTTTTTGTCCGGACCAAGAACGGTGAGGTGTAGACTTTCATAACCTGTAGAACGGGGCTGTGTGATCCAGTCACGCATTCTGGATGGGTTACTGTGGTAAACATCTGTTACAATTGAATATATCTTCCAGGCCAGAAATTTCTCATTCTTAGCATCAGATTTATAAATGATCCTGATCGCATAATTATCGAAAACCTCTTCAAAAGAAACACCTTGTTTTAGCATTTTCCTATAGATGGAAGAAACCGCTTTTGCACGGCCTTTTATGCTGAAATTCAATCCTTCCTCCTTTAATCTCTCAGAGACCTCTTTTTTGAATTCTTCAATATATTTTTCGCGGTTTTCTTTAGCAAGTTCCAGCTTTTCGGTGATCTCATTAAAAATCTCCGGATTATTATATTTTAAAGAAAGATCTTCAAGTTCGGATTTAATATTGTACAATCCCAGACGGTGGGCCATCGGAGCATAAATATAGACTGTCTCAGAAGCAATTTTCTTTTGTTTGTCCGGAGTCATGCTTTCTAAGGTTCGCATATTGTGGAGGCGGTCCGCAATTTTGATCAAAATAACCCTGAAATCTTCGGAAAGTGTAAGCAGGAGTTTTCTGTAGTTTTCAGACTGAACAGAAATATTCTGATGATTCATGATGGATATCTTTGTCAATCCATTCACTATATTGGCTATTTTTTCACCAAATATTTTTTTGATATCCTCATAGGTATAGTCTGAATCTTCAATAACATCATGGAGCAGTGCGCAGGCAATAGAAGTTGCTCCCAAACCTATTTCCGTTGCCACAATTTTAGCTACCGCAATAGGGTGATAGATGTAAGGCTCCCCTGATTTTCTTCTTTGATCTTTGTGTGCATCTAATGCAATATCGAAAGCTCTTCGGATGAGTTTATTGTTTTCCTCATCCAAAGTTCTGTAAGTATTAGAAATCAGATCTTTATATCTTGCAAGTATTTCTTTATTCTCCTGTTCTAAGTCGTAACTCATTTGTGTAAATGCCTATAATCAAACGAAAATACGAAAATTTTCCCACTTCTCAATCACAAAAAAATCCGCAGAAAATTCTGCGGATTTCCGGTTATTAGATTTTAGTTTATTAGAATTTTACCTCGGAATCAATGCCGTGGCTTGAACCTTTGATTTTGACATCCGGGCTGTTATGGATTTCTGCTCGATTTCGGGCATCAATGTATTTTTTTATATTATGATAGTCTGCCTGTTCAATTCCCATATTTTCAAATAAATAGGTTTTTACAACAGCATTTTGAGTAAAAATATCTCTTGCATTGTCAGTCTGATCAGGATCGTTTACGGCAACGCTCGCTAAATATTGTGAGCTTTGATGATGATCATCGAGATATACGATATAGTCTGAGTTTCCAAAACCGGAACTTTCCAGGTCCGTTTCGAGTTTCTTATAGTCACTGTGAGATTGAAATAATCCGGCTAATATTTTTGTCATGATCGTGTGTTTTAAATTGTACTTAAAGGTAATAATTAAATTTCAATTTATTTGAATAAAATTCAATAAAATTCCGATTATATTGTTTTATCTATATTTTAATACGGTCACATTTGATGATTTCTATCAATCAGTTGTTTGAATTTGTGATTTTGAAATAATTTAAAATTGCTTATAGTTGAGTTAACGGTCATATGCTTTAACAAGAAAAATTTTATTTATCAGAAAAGAATGTAATAGATTGAGAGTGTGGTTTGTTTTACTATTATTAATTGTTTTGTGTAAATCAAAAAATCATTGATTCTGATCCGTATTTTTCTTTTAGTGAAGATGATCGTACAATGTACAAATCTTAGTTGTATCTAATCTCAAAGAGGATATTAGTGAAATTTTACAAAAACAAAAGGATCTTGTAGAAAGTAAATAGATGTGATTTATTTTTTTTACAATATTGTATAACCTGAGTCAAAAAAAACTAATAATAAATTTTAAAATAACTATACCATGATCAGAATTTTAATTGTTTTTTCTTTGTTATCATCGCTATTACCGGCACAAACATACAGCTGGACCCCATTTTCTTATCCACCAGAAAGTGGGGGCGGAAGATATGATGATGTATTCTTTCTTAATGAAAATCTTGGCTGGGCCGCACGGGGTGGTAATGGGGCTGTTTTCAAAACAACAGATGCCGGAAATACCTGGATCCAGCAGACGGTAAGTTCTACTCCGGGAGAGTATTACAGAAATATTGAATTTCTAAATGAGAATATTGGTTTTTTAGGAACCCTAAACAATAATTTTTATAAGACAGCAGATGGAGGGAGCACATGGCAAAGGGTTAATAATATCTCTCCATATCCCCAGGGCATCTGTGGCCTGGATTGTGTGGGGACTTCTACGGTCTACGGCTGTGGAGCATGGTTTTATCCTGCCTATATTATAAAATCAACAGATAGTGGGAATACATGGCAATATATTGATATGTCTGCATATGCAACAGCTTTAGTTGAAATTACCTTTGTTGATGAAAATACAGGCTTTGCAGCTGGAAGTGATGATGATGGAGCGGTCATTCTCAAAACAACGGATGGAGGCGTAAACTGGACAAAAATTTATAATAGCAATATTCCGTTTGAGTATGTCTGGAAACTACAGCTTTTAGATAATAAAATATTTGGATCTATTGAAGCGGAAGCACCGAATACCGGAAAGTTAGTGAAATCGTTAAATGGAGGCCTTACCTGGGAAACCAGAGATTTTCCGGATACTTTTGTTCAGGCAGTTGGTTTTACTTCAGAAACTCATGGCTGGATGGGTGGTCATAATACAGGGTTCTATGAAACTTTTAATGGTGGGGATACATGGACAAATACAGGAGTGGGGTATGCTTTGAACAGGATATTTTTTGTTAATAATAATATTGCCTATGCAGCAGGAGCTGGCATCTATAAAATGAATGTAGGTAATTTGGGAGCTCGTGAAACTGAAAGCGGTAGTGTTGAGAAAAAACTTCAAATTGATGTTGCTCCTAATCCTGTCAAAGATAAGCTGCACCTGAATATTCATTTTGAGCATTCTGACCATATTATCATTGGATTGTATGATCTTTCAGGGAAATTTTTCACGAATATTTTAAAGGATGATATCCGTGAAAAAGGACTGAAAAAATATTCCTTTGATTTTAATTATCCAAAAGGGAATTATCTGCTCAACATACATTCCAATCTTGGAAGACAATCTATAAAAATTATAAAACAATAAAGTTTTTCACAGAAAAGGCGTAGAATTTCTACGCCTTTTTATTTTAACTCAAAAAAATAGATTAACTTAATCTTTCGTTTTTGATTTCATCTACAATTTCAGGATTTAACAAAGTGGAAATATCTCCGAAGTTGCTAAAATCACCTTCCGCAATTTTTCTCAGGATCCTACGCATAATTTTTCCGGAACGTGTTTTTGGAAGCCCGGAAACAAATTGTATTTTATCCAGTTTGGCAATAGGCCCGATCTGATCTGCAATCAGCTGATTGATTTCCTTTTTCAGGTTTTCTCTTTGACGGCTTTCTCCCGTTTCCTTTAAAACAACATATCCATACAATGCATTTCCTTTAATGTCATGGGGATAACCGACGATAGCGGATTCTGCCACCGCAGGATGCTGGTTGATACTATCTTCAATGGGGGCGGTTCCTAAATTATGGCCTGAAACGATAATGACATCATCCACCCGTCCTGTAATCCTGTAATATCCGACTTCATCCCTTAGAGCACCATCTCCTGTGAAATACTTTCCTGGGAAAGCCGTGAAATAAGTTTCTTTATATCTCTGGTGATCGCCCCATATTGTTCGGGCAATTCCCGGCCATGGAAAGCGGATACAGAGGTTTCCCGTCACCTGGTTTCCTGTGATTTCGTTGCGCTTATCATCCATCAAAACAGGTTGAACGCCTGGTAATGGCAGAGTGGCGTAAGTAGGTTTGGTAGGGGTGATAAACGGAAGTGGAGAGATCATGATTCCTCCGGTTTCTGTTTGCCACCAGGTGTCTACAATAGGACATTTTTTTCTTCCCACATGATCATTGAACCAATGCCATGCCTCATCGTTAATAGGCTCTCCTACAGATCCAATAACCTTCAAGGAGCTCAAATCATGTTTGTCTACCCATTCTGCACTTTCCTTAGCCAAAGAGCGGATTGCCGTAGGCGCGGTATAAAACTGCGTGATTTTATGTTTTTCTATGACATCCCAGAATCTATCCGGTTCAGGATATGTTGGAACACCTTCAAAAATAACGGTAGTAGCGCCATTCAATAATGGGCCGTAAAGGATGTACGAATGTCCTGTGATCCAGCCGATATCTGCAGTACACCAATAGATGTCATTTTCCTGATAATTAAAGATATTCTTAAAAGTATAGGCTGTGTATACCATATATCCGGCACAGGTGTGGAGCATACCTTTTGGTTTTCCTGTAGACCCGGAAGTGTAAAGAATAAACAAGGGGTCTTCAGCATCCATAATAATCGTAACGAAATCAGCAGAAGCCTTTTCATAGAGTTCAGACATCCAGTGATCCCTGCCTTCTTTCATTTTAATTTCATTATGAGTCCTTTTAACCACCAGTACATTTTCGACAGTTGAAGT
Organism: Chryseobacterium sp. T16E-39; assembly: GCF_002216065.1. NCBI lineage: Bacteria > Pseudomonadati > Bacteroidota > Flavobacteriia > Flavobacteriales > Weeksellaceae > Chryseobacterium > Chryseobacterium sp. T16E-39. Next base: position 93,485 of record NZ_CP022282.1, read on the forward strand.
TTTTTCAAGGGCTTCATCTACAATGCTTTTTAAATCTAATACTTTACTTCCTCTATAGCTTCCATCAGAAGTGATCACCAATTTAGCTTCACAGTCATTGACTCTTGAAGCAACGGCATTAGCGGAAAATCCTGCGAATATTACAGAATGTACTGCCCCTATTTTTGCACAGGCAAGCATGGTTATTGCCAATTCAGGGATCATCGGAAGATAAATGCAGACACGATCACCTTTTTCAATACCCATTTCTTTTAAAACATTGGCTGTTTTATTAACCCGGGTATATAATTCATTGTAGGAAATATGTTCAGCTTTTTCTTTTGGATCGTTAGGTTCCCAAATGATCGCAGTTTTATCACCTCTTTCATTCAGGTGTCTGTCGATACAGTTTTTTGTAATATTTAATTTTGCATTCTTAAACCAAGTGATCTTTGCCTCGTTCATGTCATACTTAACCACTTTACTCCATCTCTGATACCAGACAAAATTTTGATCGGCTATTTTATCCCAGAATTTTTTAGGGTTTTTAATAGACTTTTTGTATTCCTCAAAATAATGTGGTAAATCTTCTATTAAGTAATTTCTCATATCCCTTTTGTTTTTTGAAATTTGAATTTTATTGATATTTAAATTTATGTTTAATTTGTGGATTTAGCTCGGTAATCCACGATTTTTTCTTGTATTTCCTCAATGATCTGATCGTCGTCAATCGTTGATGGAACCTGAAATTCTTTACCATCCAAAAGAGTACGGATCAGTTTTCGCAGGATTTTTCCCGAACGTGTTTTGGGTAAACGCTTAACGACCATTGCATTCTTTAAAAATGCTACAGCTCCTATTTTCTCGCGAACCATTTTGATGATATCTTTTTCAAGCTCTTCTTCGGAAACAGTAGCTCCATTTTTTAAAACAACGGTTGCAAACGGAACCTGTCCTTTTAGTTCATTGTCGATTCCAACCACGGCACATTCCGCAACGTGAGGGTGTGAAGCAACAATTTCTTCCATTTCTGAAGTCGATAACCTGTGCCCGGCTACATTGATGACATCATCCACTCTTCCTGTAATAAAGAAATATCCGTCCTCATCCTGTATCGCACCATCTCCGGAGAAATAATATCCTTTGTATTGAGATAAATAACTGCTTTGAAAGCGTTCATTATCTTTCCATATTCCTGAAAGTGCACCAGGCGGGAGTGGAAGTTTAATGACCAGATAGCCTTCCTGATGAGGGTCGAGCTCAAAACCATTTTCGTCGAAGATTTTGATATCATATCCGGGAATTGGTTTTCCTGCCGAGGCTCTCTTGATGGTGTACTGATCGTCAAAGGTCATCAGTCCAAGCATAGGCCAGCCTGACTCCGTCTGCCACCAATGGTCAATTGCCGGAACTCCGATATGTTCTTTGAACCAATCCAGCGTGGCGACGTCACAGCGCTCACCTGCCAGAAATTGTTTTTTGAAATGTGAGAGGTCATATTTTTTCACCAGTTCACCATTAGGATCTTCTTTTTTGATCGCCCTGATCGCGGTTGGAGCAGTGAACATTGCTGAAACACGATATTCTGAAATGATCCTCCAGAAGGTTCCGGCATCGGGAGTCATAATAGGTTTTCCTTCAAAAATAATGGTGGTATTACGGTTTAATAATGGTCCATAAACAGAGAAACTGTGGCCCACGGCCCATCCAAAATCAGATGCTGCCCAGTAGGTTTCTCCCGGCTCAATACCGTATATATATTTCATGGAAAATTTTAAGGCGGTAGCATAACCACCTGTATCCCGGGTAATTCCTTTGGGTTTTCCTGTTGTTCCTGAAGTATATAATAAATAAAGTGGGTGGGTGGATCCAATAGAAATGCATGGTGTAGGGGAGGATTTCTGAACAAGTTCTTCATAATCTATCAGTCCTTCAAACATTTCATCCTGATTGTCAACCAGTTTTCGGTTGTACACAATAATGTGGTCTACTTTATCCTGAGCGAGTTCAATTGCTTTTTCTACCAATGGTAAATAGGGAATTCTTTTAGCGATTTCTATTCCGGCAGTAGCTGTAATAAGAGCTTTTGGCTTGCAGTCATCTATTCTTACCACGAGCTCATGGGGAGCAAAGCCTCCAAAAACTACATTGTGAATCACTCCAATCCTAGCACAGGCCAGCATCGCAAAAAGGGTTTGTGGGATCATTGGCATATAGATAACCGCTGTATCTCCTTTTTTTAAGCCTAATGACACCAGGCCTCCTGCTAATCTTGAAATCTCTTCCTGAGCTTGTTTAAAAGTATATTTCTTTTTCTGGTCAGTCACCGGAGAATCATAAATAATAGCGATCTGATCCCCAAAACCATCTTCAATATGTTTGTCGATGCATAAATAACACATATTAAGTTTTCCGTCAGAATACCATTCGGGGTAGCTGTTTTCATTTAGTGAAAGAATTTGGGTAGGAAACTCAAACCAACTTATTTCCTGAGCTTGTTCCTTCCAGAAATCTTCTTTGTTTTCTATACTTCTTTTAAATAAATCGTCTGCATTCATATCAATAATGGTGTTTGTGTTTGTCATTGCGAGCGAAGCAATCTACATAAAAATATCGCCCGAGATTGCTTCCTCATTCAGATAGGCTTAGTGACTTTGTCGCGTAAGTAATTACACTTTCAACTTTCAATTTTTAATTTTCAACTTAATTCTCACGCTTCAAACAATTCCTCAATCTGCTGCATGAGTTTCTTGATAGAGTATGGTTTGGTAACATAAGCATCTGCTCCCATTTCCAGCCCTTTTTCAATGTCTTTTGGATTGTTTTTCGCACTCAGGAAGATCACTTTTGTATTTTTCAGGCGTTCCTGCTCTTTGATTACTTCCAGGGTACTGTATCCATCGAGATTAGGCATCATAATATCCAATAGGATGACGTCAGGAACCATCGTTTTCAGAAAGTCCAGCACTTCCGTCCCGTCACGGGCAATGAATACCTCATACCCATTTTTTTTGAAGCTATATTCCAGGGACATTAAAATTTTATGTTCATCGTCTGCAATGATTATCTTTTTCATATTGTGTTATTGTTGCTTTTCAATTTCATTTTTAGTTATACTTTCCGGAAGGCTTATGGTGAAAGTTACACCCGAACCACTATTTTCGGCATATATCAAACCGCCATGTGCTTCAACGATCTGTTTTGAAATAGCAAGACCAAGTCCGCTTCCTGTTTGTTTTAAAATATTCTGATTTTTAGATTGATAAAACTTGTTGAAGATCATTTTCAGATCTTCTTCAGGAATTGTTTTTCCGGTATTAAATATAGTTATGATCAACCTGTCTTCCCGTATAGAAAACTCAGTTTGTATTGTTCCCTTTTCATCTGCAAATTTGAGGGCATTTCCCAGGATATTCTGAAATAACTGAATTAATCTTGCTTCATCATATTCAAATACGTGGTTGGTCAGTAGGTTTACATCTTTTACATGGATATCTTTTTGCTGTATCAAGTGAAGAAGTGGGTTGAGAGCTTTTCTATAAGTTTCATTAATATTATTTTGCCTGATATTCAGGGCTATTTCCCCATGTTCTAATTTATCAAGATATAGAATATCATTAATGATTTCACTTAAACGGTCAGATTCTGTAATAATATTGTTTAAAAACTCTTTTTTGATATCCAAAGGAATATCATCGTCATCGGCCAAAATCTCTCCGGCCGAACGAATTGCTGTGATGGGTGTTCTTAGCTCATGAGCAACAGAATCCAGGAAATCATCTTTCTGACGATCTTTGATCATTAAGCTCTCGTTGGCTACCGTTAGCTCTTCGGAAAGTTGCTTGAGTTCTTCTGATTTTTCAGTCAGCTTTTTATTTAAAATGATATTCTCTTTTGATTCTTCTAAAATATTCAAAACCTCCTTTAAAGATATTTTATCTTCCTTGGTTACCCCTTCGATCAGTATTTTTGCTGAAGCCGTCCCAATTCTTCCAGCCAAAAGATTTTCAGAAAACTTGATAAACCTTGAGTCGGCAGTTTCGGTTTGTGAATCAATGTTATATTTTAAATTAAAGATCCTTAAGGCCTGTTCTGTTTTCTTCTTACCTAAAAACCGTTCCAGAATATTTTTAATATCTGAAACATAAGCAGTACCGCGCCAGATAAAAGCATTCTCATGGTTTTGAATGTATTTGTCGACATCTACATAGAGTTCTGCAAAATTTCTTTCCCTGTAATTTCCCTTGACACTGACTGAAATAATGGTAAATAATCCTGTATTAGTTAATAGGGACCAGAAGAAAATCTCAGGGATTCTGCTTAAATAAGGAATTCTAAAAACATCAAAAATATGATAGATATCTCTTAGGACTCCTTTGAGTTCCTGATTATAAGAAAAATAATATTGCGGAATGATTAATCCGAAATAACAAATTGCCAATCCTGCAAGAAGTCCGATTAAGGCTCCTTTGTAAGTTCCTCTGCGCCAGAATAAAGCACCGAAAAAAGCGGGGGCTAATTGGGCGATTACCACAAAAGAGATCAGTCCTACAGAGTCCAGTGAAGTTTTAAGGATGAAATATTTGTAAAAGGCAAAAGCCATAATAATCAGAGCAAAAATGCTTATTTTCCTGATATTAGTGATGTTTCTGGTGTTTTGGGTTTCGCTTTCAGATTTAAATTTTCCAAGAAGGCCATAGGGAATGATGAGGTTGTTGGAAAGCATAATCGATAAAGTGATAGCCGATATAATGATCATTGAGATGCAGGAACTCAGCCCACCCAGAAAAACCAAAACGGTGATCAATGAATTGTCGAAATGTTGCGGAATTAATATAGAATAAAACTCAGGATTTACATTTTGCCCATCGAAAATAAGCCTTCCACCCCAGGCGATCGGAAAAATAAAAATAGTGAAAATTAAAAGATAAAGCGGGAAAAACCAGATTGCTGTTTTTATATGTTTTTCCTGTCTGTTTTCTACAATAGCAGTGTGGAATTGCCTTGGAAGAATGCAAATAGCAGTTCCTGAAATCATGCATAAAATCATCCAGTTCAGGGCGCCTTCAATTCCGTTAAATGTATTTTTCTGTTTAAAATCTTCGAATTTACTTGCCTTTTCATAGATGTCCGAAAAGCCGTCAAAAGCAAAATAGATCACAAAAAGTCCAAGAATAATAATAAAAAATAGTTTTAAAAAACTCTCCAGAGCTATAGCGGATATAATACCAAGGCGTTTTTCTGAAGCATCTACATACCGGGTTCCATAATAGGATGAGAATAGAGCGATAAGAACAACAACGAATGTTGCATTATCAGTCAGTATATTCTGGGATGTTGCAGTTTTTGTGACCAAATGAAAAGTTTCAGAAATCGCTTTGATCTGTAATCCAATATAAGGGATGACAGCTAACAGACAGACAATGGTGATAATAGCACTGAAATTCCTGCTGTTTCCATACCTGAGAGAGATGAAATCAGCAAGGCTGCTTATTTTATTGATTCTGGAAATCCTTACAATCCTTGTATTAATGAAAATCCATGCAGGGATAACGATAATAGGTCCTACGTAAATCGGTAAGTAATTTAATCCACTTGTAGCCGCAACCCCTATGCTTCCGTAATAGGTCCATGCTGTACAGTAAACAGCCAGTGATAAAGCATAGATGTAAGGGTTGTTGATCCATAACTTGCTTTTTTTCTTTTCCGCCAGATGGGCCACCAGGAAAAGAAGAGCAAGATAGAGCAGGACTACTATAAATAAAGCGAAGCTACTCATTCATCATATTTTTTCACAATTATAAAAGATATAATGATAGAGATCATCCAGACAGCGAATATATAAATCAAAATGACAGGATAGCCAAAAGTTTCTTTGTCACTGTTAAACAACAAAGAAATGGGAATACTGAAAGCTATTAGCAGGCTAATGCTGAGGATGATCAGTTTTTGTTCGTGTCTCTTCTTCATAGGGGTGTTGATAAAAAAGATAATTGATGAATGATTACAATATAGTTCATCAATTATCTTTTACCTCTTATAATTTAATTATATTTTATCATCAGAATATTCTCCTGTTAAGGCGTAATATCCAAAAATGGCAAGTCCACCGGAAATAATTGGCATCAAAACAAAAAGAATGATAATGCCAAAAACCAGATCCTCCTGCTTTCCTGAAGTGATTTTCGGTATACCCAATACGGTAATCCCGAAATACCCCACGACTAAAGCAATTAAAATCCATAGAATGCCTAATATTTTTTTTAATCCGTTCATTTTAGTAGTTTTAAAATTAATAAAATTTTGAGTGATTCAGTGTCTAATCGTGGATATTATTATTCTTATTTTTAAGATAAAATAATCCGATCAATAAACAGACCGCTGCGACACCAATAGGATACCAGAGCCCCTGTAAATACCAGGTAGGATGTCCTGCGTCTTTTCCTGATGTTACCAGATAAGTGGCAACAGCCGGGAGTAGTCCTCCAAATACTCCATTTCCAATGTGATATGGTAGCGACATGGAGGTGTAACGAATCCTTACCGGAAACATTTCTACAAGAAATGCTGCTATCGGGCCATAGACCATGGTCACAAATATCACCTGGATAAACACCAGGAAGACCAGGTACCATTTCGTATCGTCACTCAGTTTTAAAGATTGTGACACTTTTGGTTCCTCTGCTTTCCCGTCTTTTATTACCGGACCATTGGCAGACCAATGGACGATGCTGTCCTTTTTGAGTAAAGTACCATCTGTAAACAGCGTTTCTTTATGGAAAGTAACCAAGCTGTCGGTTGCAATGTCTTTATGGATTTTAGCGGTTCTCTTTTCTGTAATTCCATTGGTAGCAACCGTCTTATTTTCGAGATTAACACTTTTGTACATGCTGTCATAGATCGGGCGGTAAGCTAAAATTGCAACCAGCATTCCTGTCATCATAATTGCTTTTCGACCTACTTTATCAGAAAGCCATCCAAAGAATACAAAGAATGGAGTGCCCAGAAGTAGTGCCGTAGCCATTAATGAATCGACCTGTGAAGATTCAACGTTCATTACCTTTTGCAGGAAGCTCATTGCATAAAACTGTCCTGTATACCAGATAACCCCTTGTCCCATGGCGGCTCCGAACAGGGCCAGCAAAACAAATTTGAAATTGTATCTATTTCCAAAGCTTTCCTTTAAAGGATTTTTGGATGTTTTACCTTCACTTTTAGCCTTTGCAAAAAGGGGAGATTCTTTCATGTTTTTTCTGATCACATAAGAGACACCCACCATTAAAATGGAGATCCAAAATGGAACCCTCCAGCCCCAACCGTCAAACTCTTCTGCTGAAAGCGTATTTTTTGTAATTAAAATAACGATCAATGAAATGAATAGTCCTGCTGTAGCCGTAGTTTGGATCCATGATGTCCAGTATCCCCTTCGATGAGGTTGTGCATATTCTGCAACGTAGGTGGCCGCTCCTCCATATTCACCTCCCAATGCTAATCCCTGTAATAACCTTAGTATCAAAACTAAAACGGGAGCCATGAATCCGATGGTTTCATAACTCGGAATACATCCGATAAGGAAAGTGGAAAATCCCATGATCAGTAAGGTAACCAGGAACGTGTATTTTCTCCCGATAATATCTCCTAATCTCCCAAAGAATAATGCCCCAAAAGGACGTACGACAAATCCTGCGGCGAAAGTAGCCAAGGTAGATAAAAATGCTGCAGTAGGATTGTCTGAAGGAAAGAATTTAGTGGCCAGAACAACAGCCAGACTTCCGAAAATATAGAAATCATACCATTCTATCAATGTGCCGAGTGATGATGCAGTAATAACACCCCAGATGGTTCTGTTTTTCTGCTTGTCGGTCATATTTTCATAGCTTTCATGATGGGTTTCGCTCATATCACTTGATTTTTGTTTGTTAATTAAATGTTTTTTTTAAGGCAAAATGGCAAATTTGCTGAATCGCTGAATTTAAATCGTTCGATTTAGTACGCCGCTGTCATTTCGAGGGTAAGAGAAATCTTAAGTTAAAATCGCAAATTTGCTAAATTGCTATTCTGCTATTTCGCCTTTTGCCTTTTCGCCTTTTCGCAAAATATTTATAAATAGATTTGAAACTGAACAATAAATTCTCCTTTTGATTTTGGACGTTCAGTAGGGTTGGTGTAGACCGGCCTTGTTGAGTATTGGGTTGTAATTTTTGCATGGTGTCCATCAATAAACCAGTTGGCGCCAACGTCGAATTGAGAGGAAGATTTATCAAAAGCTTCAAAGTTTTTGTGGGTATAAGCTGCAAAAGGCTGGATCCTGATCTTCGGTTTCTCTGCCTGGCTTGGTAATAATAAGCCTGCCTGTGCGTAGGTAATATTACCTGTTCCAATGGTCGGTTGTAAATTTCCAGGGCCGGCAATTGCTTTTTGCCCGACGAAATTAGGATCTGTTGCAGCAATGTTCATTGTACCTAAATTTCTAACATAATTAGGTCCGAATTGATAGTTATAATAACCGGCGTAGGCTGAAACGGCCATTTTATTCTTAGCATTTCCTAATGGGATATCTGCAAACGCGTCAACAGACAATAGTGTAATATCGTGTTTCTCTATGTTAGAATTTACTGAAGTTCTTGTTCCGTCTGCCTGATGATAAAAACCCGCGCCTACATTAAATACTTTTTTCGTTCCAAGGTAGGATCCAACTTTAAAGGGGAGGGTGTTGGATTCCTGATCCAGAAATTGGTATTCAACGTATCCGGCTTTAGAAAAGCTTGGATTGCCGTTATTATCTACGGCAACCGCTTTTGAAGGATCTGTAACGTTTACAGGAACCAGATCCGTTGCAAAAGGTTTGTTCAAGCTGAATCGGTATTCAAGTTTTCCATATTTTCCTTTGGCAAACATACCCAGCTGTCTTGCAAACTGATCAGAACTATCGATCAGGGGCCATGAAAAGACAGGGGAATCAAGGGTAAGAAAATTAAGTGTCGAAGCCATTGTCATCCTGGATAAACCCATATAGTAATGCAAGCCGGCTCCCAGTGTTAAACTGAATTTTCCTGCTTCTCCAGGCATAAGAACAGCATATTCATTCCAGGCATCATGAAAGAAAAGCTGGGTTTTTTTTCCGTTTCCATTTCCTCCCGTTCCGGTTGTCCCCGGTGCTCCGCCATTAATAAAAGTTTGATTATTGATTCCAAAATGAAGCAGGATCATGTATCTTTTAGTGATCTGAGCATAGGTTAATGCTCTGAGTCTTCGGTTTCCAACACTCCAGGTATTGTCTGTGGGGTCACCCCCAACCATACTGCCTGGATTCATTTGGGAGTTCCTCAACCAGAATTGATCCCATAAAATAAATCTGACAAATTTATCTCCTTCAGGATTCAGATTTATTTTTAATCCATTTCCATAATCTGGTGATCCTTGAGCGTATAGAGAATTACTGATTAGAGCTAATCCAATAAAAATGAGTATTTTCTTCATAAATTATCAATTTTTTGGCGTTAATTTTGTGAAAGCCAAATTGTAATTAATAATTTAGTTGTGAAAATTTAATATATATTAGTGCTAAGCATATAGCTTTTTTATAAGTTGCTGGTTATTAGTTGAAAGTTGAAAATGGAGAGTTGAAAGTGTTTGTTAATAGTTCCGGGGTTTGAGGTTCGGGATGCGGGTTGCGAGATCCGAGTTACAAGCTTCGAGGTTTATACTGAGTTAAGAAATAAAAGATTGTAGATTTTAACTGATATAAAAGCGATTTTGCAATTCAGCAATTTCGCAATTTTACATTAGTTACTTCTTAAATCTCTCCCACTTAATCAACATATACTTATCTGCAAACTGAGTAATAATAAGCCCTGAATCTTTTATGTTGTCCTCATTGGACATATACTCGATTAATTCATTTTGCTTTAAGATTTTATAGACAGGATGAAATTCGGAATGGGGAGGTCGTGTGATATTGTATTTTTTGATCCATGAACTGATGGTTACATGAGATACCCCAATGATTCTTTCTATTTCGCGAAAACTTAGACCTTCAAGATACAATTGAAGTGCTTTTGTTACGTAGTAATCATCAATTTGTTTTCCTATTTTTTTTACTGTAAAATAATAATTACAATCCTTACAATGGAATCTTTGTTTCTCGTTAATGACTCCGCTTTTTACAAGATGAGTGCTTTTGCATTTGGGACATTTATTCTCCATATATAGTATTTTAGCAAATATATAATAATTTAGCAAAGTTATATATTTCTGATAAGATATATTATCTTGTAAAATTGATTAAAACAAAAAAAATATCTTTTTTATTTGGTTATTAAAGTTATTATGCTTTAAATTTGCCAAAAAATTCAGATAAATAAATGGAAATAGAAATTTCCTCATGCGAACATTTAATGTATGTGAGTGAAATACAGCAGGAAATGTATGATTCTGCACAACGGAGAGGGACGGGGATCGCAAAACGTTCCATAGAATATTTAAGTAAAAAGATTTCAGAGGGTAATGCCGTGGTTGCAACTGAAAACGGAGAATGGGTGGGATTCTGTTATATAGAAACCTGGTCCCATGGTCAGTTTGTTGCCAATTCGGGACTTATCGTTTCACCTAAATACAGGAACGGAGGTGTTGCTACTTTAATAAAGAATAAAGTGTTCCGGTTATCGAGGGAAAAGTATCCGGCTGCAAAGGTATTTGGATTAACGACAGGGCAGGCAGTTATGAAAATCAACAGTGATTTAGGATATAAGCCGGTTATTTATTCTGAATTGACCCAGGATGAGGAATTTTGGAATGGTTGTAAGAATTGTGTGAACTATGAAATTTTAATGAAGAAAGAACGAAAGAATTGTTTATGTACAGCAATGTTGTTCGTTCCAAAAGATAATAAAGTTAATGAGGTTGAGAATGATCATCCTCAAAATGAATATAACAATGAAATAAACCAGGTCAGCTTTTTGTCTTCAGAACAAATAGCGTCCGGTGAATCGAATTATACAAGTAACAATACGAAAAAGAAGACCGATGAAAAAGAAAGTAATCTTAGCGTTTAGTGGTGGTTTGGATACCTCTTACTGTGCTAAATATCTTAGTGAAACTCTGGGATATGAGGTGTATGCAGTAACTGTGAATACAGGAGGTTTCTCTAAAGAAGAAGAAAAAGAACTTGAAATCAAAGCCCTTAATTTAGGGGTGAAGGAATACAGGTGTATTGACGCTCAGGAAGATTACTATAATTCATGTGTAAAGTATCTGATCTTTGGAAATGTATTGAAAAATAATACCTATCCGCTTTCTGTAAGTGCTGAACGTACGATTCAGGCTCAGGAAATCGCCAAGTACGCACTGGAAATAGGAGCGGATGCTATTGCACACGGAAGTACAGGTGCCGGGAATGATCAGGTTCGTTTTGATCTGATCTTCCAGGTAATGGCTCCTCAAGTGGAAATTATTACGCCTATCCGGGACATGGCTTTGTCCCGCGAAGAAGAAATTGAGTTTCTGAAAGGGTATGGCTATGAAATGGAATTTCAGAAGGCTCAATATTCGGTTAATAAAGGATTGTGGGGAACTTCTGTAGGTGGAAAAGAAACATTGACTTCAAGAAGTAATCTGCCTGAAGAAGCTTTTCCGTCCCAAATTAAAGAGACACAGCCTTCCGAACTGGAAATTGAATATAAAAATGGTGAGCCGGTAGCAGTGAATGGTGAATATTTCAGCCATCCTGTATATGCCATCCAAAAGATTGAACAGTTAGCCTCTGCTTACGGAATCGGTCGTGACATTCATGTAGGAGATACGATTGTAGGAATTAAAGGCAGAGTCGGATTTGAAGCGGCAGCAGCATCTGTGATTATTAAGGCGCATCATTTACTGGAAAAACATACTTTATCAAAATATCAGCAAATGATGAAGTCGCAGTTGTCAGACTGGTATGGAAACTGGCTGCATGAAGCATTGTTCTTAGATCCTGTCATGAGAAATATAGAGTCATTTCTGACGGATTCTCAGGAGACCGTAACAGGGAAGGTCTTTCTAACACTTCATCCTTACAGATTTGTTTTAAATGGTATTGAATCTCAACATGATTTGATGTCTGACAAATTCGGTAGTTATGGAGAAGCAAACAGAGCCTGGAGTGGAGATGATGTGAAAGGATATACCAAAATCGTTAGCAATTCACTGAATATTTATCACCAGATTAACGGAGTGAAAATATGAAAACAGTAGGAATTGTAGGTGCTAACGGATATACCGGTAGTGAATTGGTGCGTCTGTTGGCTTTTCATCCCAATATTGAATTGAGTTTTTTATATAGTCGTTCTAATTCGGGTACAAAGATTTCGGATCTGTACCCGGATTTAGCGACGGTTTGTGAATTGGTTTTAACGGATAAACCTTCATCTGTCGATATTGTTTTTCTGTGCTTGCCTCATAAGGAAAGTCAGAATTGGCTGAATCAAAATACTGTTTCTGATGATACATTGGTGATTGATCTTGGAAATGATTTTCGTTTAGAGGGTGTTTTTGGAAATAGAAATTTTATCTATGGACTACCTGAGATCAATAAAAAAAATCTTTTAGGTGCTAAAAGTATTGCCAATCCGGGGTGTTTTGCAACGGCTATTCAACTGGCATTGCTTCCCTTAGCTCAAAAAGGATTATTAAATGAGGTGTATACAACTGGTATTACCGGATCTACAGGAGCGGGGCAGTCTTTACAGGCGACCACGCATTTTACGTGGAGAAATGATAATATTTCTGCTTACAAGACCCTTACGCATCAACATGTAGATGAGATTTTACAACAATTAAATTCTCGGAATGATAAAGAGGTGACTCTCAATTTTGTTCCATGGCGTGGAGATTTTACAAGGGGGATTTTTACAAGCTCGACAGTTAAATTAAATTTAGAGCTTTCAGATATTGAACAATTGTACAGGGAATTTTATGCAGCTGAGCCTTTTGTAAAGGTACATGACAGGGCAATTGATCTAAAACAGGTTGTCAATACAAATCGCTGTGTGATTCATATAGAAAAGAATGAAAATGTAGTTGTTATTCATTCAGCGATCGACAATTTGTTAAAAGGAGCTTCCGGGCAGGCGGTTCAGAACATGAATATTGCGATGGGATGGGAAGAGAATTTGGGACTGAAATTGAAGGGAATAGGATTTTAACGACTGTGAAATCGCAAAATTGCTGAATTGCAAAATCGCTTTTATATCAGTTAAAATCTACAATCTTTTATTTCTTAACTCAGTATAAACCTCAAAGCTTGTACCTCGGATCTCGCAACCCGCATCTCGAACCTCGGAACTCTTAACAAACAACTTTCAACTTAAAAAAAATGAACTTATTTAACGTATATCCGCTATTCAATATCAATCCTGTAAAAGCTCAGGGATCATTTCTTTGGGATGACAAAGGGGAAAAATATCTCGATTTTTATGGAGGCCATGCAGTGATTTCCATTGGTCATAATCATCCCTATTATCAGGAAAAACTGAAAGATCAACTAGATAAAATTTCTTTTTATTCCAATTCTGTTCAAAATGAACTGCAAACAGAGCTTGCTTATAAATTAGGAGCATTGTCCGGATATGAGGATTATAATCTTTTCCTATGTAATTCAGGGGCAGAAGCAAATGAGAATGCTATAAAACTGGCTTCTTTTCATAATGGAAAGACTAAAGTGCTTTATTTTTCAGGATCATTTCATGGAAGAACTTCTGCGGCTGTTTCAGTAACTGATAATCCAAAAATAGTGGCACCGGTTAATTATTCTGAGCGATTTATCAAATCGGAATGGAATGATATTGAACAACTGGAGAATATTTTTAAAACTCAGGGAAATGATATTTCATCAGTGATCATTGAAGGAATTCAGGGAGTCGGAGGAATTATGATTCCCACTTCGGAATTCTTATCGAAAATAAAAGAATTGTGTGAACAATATGAGGCTGTTTTAATTTTAGATGAAGTACAATCCGGTTATGGAAGATCTGGTTATTTCTTTGCGCACCAGGAATTTAATGTTCAGCCGGATATTATTACCACGGCAAAAGGGATGGGAAATGGTTTTCCAATAGGAGGTGTATTGATCCATCCGAAATTTGAAGCAAGCAATGGTTTGCTGGGAACTACTTTTGGAGGGAATCATCTGGCTTGTGCCGCAGCTATAGCTGTTTTAGATGTCATAAAAGATGAAAACCTTATCGGAAATACAGAAAGCATGGGTAATTATATAGAAAATGAAATTAAAGATTTTTCTCATATTAAATCTATTCGAAGGAAAGGATTGATGATCGGAATAGAGCTGGACAGAGATTGTGCTGAGGTGAGGAAAAGCCTGCTTTATGATCATCATATTTTCACTGGAAATTCTAATGATAAGGCCGTGCTGAGGATTCTTCCCGCACTTAATATAAGGAAAGAGGAAACGGATCTTTTCATTAATGCTTTGGAAGAAGTGTTGAGGGGATTGTAAGAGAGTAGCGAAAAGGCTAAATCGCTGAATTGCTGAATCGTAAAATCGTGAAATTGCGAAATTGTGAATGGACTAATGTAGGATATAATTTGATGTTTGTCATTCCGTAGGAATCTAAGCACTGCAGTTATAGTCAGGGTTAGAAAAAATAAAAATAAGAGTCAACTGACCATTAAATAAATTAATCAAATGAAAAATTTTACCACTGTGAGTGATATTGAAAACTTACAGGAAATCATAAAAAAAGCTTTACAAATAAAAGAAAATCCCCATTCGGAAACTGAAAAAGGGAAGGGGAAAACAATAGGACTGGTATTCTTGAATTCAAGTTTAAGAACACGTTTAAGCAGTCAGATTGCAGCGCAAAATTTAGGATTGAATGTTATTGCATTAAATGCTGCACAGGAAGCCTGGAATCTGGAATTTGCAGATGGAGCAATCATGAACGGGGATACTGTAGAACACATTAAAGATGCGATCGAAGTATTAAATCAATATTGCGATATCATTGCGGTTCGTTGCTTTGCAGGAATGAAATCTAAGGAAGACGATGTGAACGAGAGCATTCTGAGCCAGTTTCAGAAACATGCAACCGTTCCTGTTATTTCTCTGGAATCGGCTACACGTCATCCATTGCAGAGTTTAGCAGATTGCATTACGATTACTGAAAATTGGAAAGAAGAACGTAAGCCAAAGGTGGTATTGACGTGGGCGCCGCATATTAAGCCAATCGCTCAGGCTGTAGGAAATTCTTTTACAGAATGGATGCAGGAGATGGATGTAGATTTTGTTATTGCTAACCCGGAAGGCTATGATTTAGATAAAAACTTTACAAAAGATACAAAGGTGGTTCATGATCAGGATGAGGCTTTAAAGGATGCCGACTTTATATACGTTAAAAACTGGTCGTCTTTTGAAGATTATGCAGCAATGCCTGAAGTAAAAGATAATTGGATGTTAACGGCTGAAAAGTTGAAAGGAACGAATAATGGAAAAGTAATGCATTGTCTTCCTGTTCGTCGGAATGTAGAATTGAGTGATGAAGTAATGGATGGTGGAAATTCTATTATTTATCAACAGGCTAAAAACCGTATTTTCTCTGCACAGGCTGTGTTCAGTGAAATTTTAGATGAAATTAACCAGAGTAAATAACGGATCATGAAGGATAAACTTTTTGTTGTAAAAATAGGAGGTGCTTTAATTGATGATGAAGAATTATTAAATCAGTTTTTAGAGCAGTTTTCTGATATTAAGGAAAAGAAGATCCTTGTTCATGGAGGTGGAAAACTGGCGACAACATTAGCTGATAAACTGGGAGTTGAGCAGAAATTAATCAATGGACGAAGAATCACGGATAAAGATACACTGGATATTGTAGCCATGGTTTATGCAGGAGGAATAAACAAAAATATTGTGGCAAAACTTCAGCAGAAAAAATGCAAGGCGATAGGATTTTCGGGGGCTGATGCGAACTTAATTAAAGCTAAAAAAAGAGAGGATGCAGAAATTGACTTCGGATTTGTGGGAGATATTGAGAAGAAAAGCGTCAATAACAAGCTGATTTCAAAATTAATTAAGTTGGAGCTTGTTCCTGTATTTTCTGCGATTACGCATGATAAAAAAGGAAATCTTTTTAATACCAATGCCGATACGATTGCATCGGTAATTGCACAGTCTTTATCAGCAAAGTATGATGTGGAATTGCTATACTGTTTTGACAAAGAAGGAGTATTGGAAAATGTAGACGATCCTGATTCTGTTATTAAAAGTGTATCTCGGGATGACTTTTCTATCTTAAAAGAAGAAGGGAAGCTGCATAAAGGAATTTTACCTAAGCTTGAAAATGCACTTGGAGCAATTAATAATAATGTAAATAAAGTTTTCTTAATTAAAGAAACCCAATTGAAAAACCATATAGAAAATCATCATGGAGGCACTGAAATCTGTTTATAGTCAAGAGGAATTGTTCAATAAGGCAATTGAACTGTTGAAAAAACTGATTGAAACTCCTTCATTCAGCAAAGATGAATATAATACTTCTGTCATTATTGAGGATTTTTTTCAGAAGCATCAGGTTTCTGTAAAACGTTTTAAAAATAATATCTGGGCGGCTAATAAATATTTTGACCCGTCAAAGCCTTCTGTATTATTGAATACTCATCATGATACGGTAAAGCCTAATAAAGCGTATACGTTGGATCCGTTTGCAGCCATTGAGAAAGATGGAAAATTGTATGGATTGGGAAGTAATGATGCCGGAGCTTCGCTCGTTTCTTTAGCGCAAACATTTTTACATTTCTACGAAAGAGAAAATTTAAAATATAATCTAATTATTGCTCTTACAGCAGAGGAGGAGATTTCAGGATTTGATGGAATTGAAGCTTTGTTTCCCCAACTATCGAATGTGGAATTGGCTATTGTGGGAGAACCTACACAAATGAATTTGGCTATCGCTGAAAAAGGTCTTTTGGTTATTGACGGCGAAATGAAGGGAACCCCTTCTCATGCTGCTCATCCTAATGATGATAATGCCATTGTGAAATGTATGAAAGATCTCCAACATATCACCACTTTCAAATTCCCAAAGGTTTCAGATTACCTTGGAGAAGTGAAAATTACCCTGTCGGGTATTCATGCCGGGGTTCAGCATAATGTGGTTCCGGAAGCATGTAATTTTACGTTAGATGTGAGGGTTACTGATGAATATAGCAACGAAGAAGCTTTTGAAATCATTCAGTCCCAAATGAAATCAAACCTGACCGCCAGATCTTTCAGGTTGAATTCTTCTAAAATAGAATTAGATCACCCTTTTGTACAGGCAGGTCTGGCGATAGGAAGGACAACTTATGGCTCTCCCACCTCTTCGGATCAGGCAATCATTCCATGTACATCGGTTAAAATGGGACCCGGAGACAGTAGGCGCTCTCATACAGCGGACGAATTTATAGAGCTCAATGAAATAAAAGAGGGTATTGATATTTATATCCGGATTTTGGAAAAAGTGCTGTAAAGAGACACCATATGTTTTTATAGACCAGATTGTCTGAAATCTGAAATCTAGCATCTGGAATCTAAAAAAAATGTTTTGACCCACTCAGCATGATCATCATGAAGTAGCAGTTTTTAATAAGATTTATGCAAAAAGACAATTAAAAATGAAAGACTTAGTTGAATGTGGAACATGGTAAGGTTTTTTTCAGGAAGTTGAGAATATCATGCTGGGTACAAAACAATATTTTAACAGACTTGATCCAAAATCAAATTATACAATAATATTTTAAATAAACCATTATGAAAAAGATATGGCAGAAAGATGATCTTGCCACCAATATATTAGTCAATCAGTTTACAGTAGGAAAAGACCTTGATTTCGATGAGCGATTAGCGAAATATGATGTTAAAGGCTCTATGGCGCACGGTAAAATGCTTGCAGAAGTTGGAATTATTTCCAACGAAGAATCAGAACAGATGACTTCTGTACTGTCGATGATATTAGAAGATATTGAAAATGGAAGCTTTGAAATTGATAAAGAAGCTGAAGATATCCATTCTCAGATTGAAGCCATCTTAATTGAAAAATTAGGAGACACAGGAAAAAAAATCCATACTGCAAGATCACGAAACGATCAGGTTTTACTGGACATTAAATTATATCTGCTGGATGAGATCCGCGAAATAGCAAGTCTTACTGACCAGTTTTTTCAGTTGCTGATAGGGTTGGCGGAACAGCATAAAAATGTTTTACTTCCCGGCTATACCCATTTACAAATTGCGATGCCTTCGTCTTTTGGATTGTGGTTTGGGGCGTATGCTGAAGCTTTATTAGATGATGTTGAAATGCTGTATTCAGTAAAAAATATAATTAATAAAAATCCTTTAGGTTCAGCAGCGGGATATGGTTCATCTTTTCCGATAGACCGGGAGAGTACGACCTATCATCTTGGGTTTCAGACGATGAATTACAATGCGGTATATGCTCAGATGACCCGTGGAAAATCTGAAAAAATGCTGGCAATGGCAATGGCGACATTAGCTGGAACTCTTGGTAAATTTGCTTATGATGTATGCTTGTATTTGAGTCAGAATTTTGATTTCATAAGCTTTCCCCAGGAATTTACAACGGGAAGTAGCATCATGCCACATAAAAAGAATCCGGATATTTTCGAATTGGTACGCGCAAGATGTAACCGGATTCAATCATTACCAAATGAGCTTATTCTATTAACCAATAATCTACCGTCAGGATATCACAGAGATGTGCAGCTGACTAAGGAGATTCTCTTTCCGGGTATCGATTCTCTAAAAGAATGCCTGGAGATCTTAAATTATACGGTACCTCATATTAAGGTTAGAAATGGTATTTTGGAGGAAGGCAAATACAAATACCTTTTCAGTGTAGAGAAAATCAATGAAGAGATTAAGAAAGGCAGTTCTTTCCGCGATGCTTATATTAAGGTAGGAAAGGAAATAGAAAATGATGAATTTGATTTTGAAATTGGAAACCTGAATCAGACCCACCAGGGAAGTATAGGGAATCTCTGTCTGGATAAAGTGAGTTACCAGTTTAATAAACTGAAAAATAAAATATTAGGTTAAATGTAATTTTAATTAAAGGCAAAAAGGCAGAATGGCGAAATAGGAGAATGGCAATGTAGCAAATTTGCCATTTTGCTCTTATGAAGGAGAAAAATTAAGCCAAATCAATTTTAAATTTTGTTGATTTCTTCACTTCATGTAAAACAATGGAGCTATGATATTGTCCGATATTAGGAATATTAGAGATGACGCTTACTGCAAAGTCATTATAGGAGTTGATATCTTTAGCTATGATCTTTAACATATAATCATATTCCCCGGAAAGGCTTATGATTTCCTGAACCTCGTCATATTTACTGATGTTTTTCTCAAAGGTTTCCAATACTTTTTTGGATTGTTCTTTAAGACGGACATTACAATAGACAACAATATTGAGTCCTAATTTTTCACGATTTAGAAGACCTACATATTTCTCTATGACTCCCTGTTTCTCTAATTGCTTGATTCGTTCATACGTTGGAGTGAAGGTAAGACCAATCTTCTCGGAGATTTCCTTTACAGATAAAGTGGAGTCTTCCTGAATAATACTGAGAATCATTTTGTCTTTGGCATCCATGTGATCAATTTCAATTTTAACAAAAATATTAAGAAAAAATGAGAATAAAGTATGATTGAAGTTTTTTAATTTTTTTAGAACTTTAGTTTTGTCAATTCGGTTAATTGTTATATCTTTGCACCTAATGAATAAAAGAGTATTTATATCATTAGATTTACCGGGCGACAGCGCCCTTTACGATATTTATTGTTATTAAGCGAAGATTTTGTCTTCGCTTTTTTTATGTAAAAAAATTAAGATATTATGTTTACGATTACAGAACTAAGTACCGAGAAAATCAACAGTATACTGGCCGAAGCACTGGCTTTTGCAAATGGAAAAACTGCAAAAATTGAAGGTGAAGTTTTTTGTTCAAATCTGTTTTTTGAAGACAGTACGAGAACAAAAACAAGCTTTGATGTAGCTGAAAGAAAATTGGGTTTACAGGTAGTTCCATTTGATGCTTCACACAGTTCAGTCAATAAAGGAGAGAGTTTATACGATACCGTAAAAACAATTGAAAGTATCGGAGTGAATCTGGTCGTAATAAGAGATAAAAAAGATGGTTTTTTCGAAGAATTGAAAAATATCAGTATTCCGGTGATCAATGGAGGCGACGGAACAGGAAATCATCCATCGCAATGTATGCTTGACCTGATGACGATCCATCAGGAATTTGGAAAATTTGAAGGGCTTAAAATAGGAATCGTTGGAGATGTGAAACACAGCAGAGTTGCAAACTCTAACGCAGAGGCATTAAGAAGACTAGGTGCTAAAGTATATTTTTCCGGACCTGAGGATTGGTTTGATGAAGGAGCCTTAATCAATGGAACTTACTTACCTGTCGATCAGTTGATCGCTGAGGTAGATGTGCTCATGCTCTTGAGAATTCAACATGAAAGACATGACGCCAAGATGAGTTACTCCGCTTCTGAATACCACAGAAGATATGGTTTGACAAAAGAAAGGGAAAAAGTAATGAAAAATAGTGCAATCATTATGCACCCGGCACCGATCAACAGAGGGGTGGAGATTGATACTGATTTGGTAGAGTGTGAGCGCTCCAGGATCTTCAAGCAAATGCAGAACGGGGTCTTTGCAAGAATGGCAATATTGAAAAATGCACTGGAAGAAAAAGGATTTAAATTTAAATAATTATTGTAAAAAGTATTAATGTAAAAGGTATTCATGAAATCGTTAGTACGTTAATACATGAATACACTATACAACAAAAATAAAAATGAAAAAGAAGTTAATATTAGAATCCGGAGAGGTTTTTAACGGAGAAGGTTTCGGAGCTGAATTGGAAACATCAGGAGAAGTAGTTTTCAATACCGGAATGACGGGATATCAAGAATTGATTTCCGACCCATCTTATTGTGGTCAGATTGTATGTATGACGTATCCATTGATCGGAAATTATGGGATCAACCGGGACGATTATGAAAGCATTGAGCCTGCTATTAAAGGTCTTATTGTGAAGGAAGTTTGTGATCTACCCTCTAATTTCCGGACTCAGATTACTTTAGATGAACTTTTCAAGAAGAAAAATCTTTCAGGAATTTCAGGAATTGATACAAGAAGACTGACTAGAATTCTTCGTAACTCCGGAGTAGTGAAAGGTAAAATTGTGAATGCTGATGCAGATGAAAACACAATTGTTGAAGAATTGAAAGGAACAATTTTCCCAACCAATCAGGTAGAAACAGTTTCTACAAAAACTCCTTATGCGAATCCGGGAAGAGGCTTCAAAGTAGTCTTGGTAGATTTCGGATCAAAATTAGGAATCATCAGAGAACTTTCTCAACGAAACTGTGATATCATTGTAGTATCACACGATACCACAGCTGAAGAGATCTTGTTAATGAATCCGGACGGGATTATGCTTTCAAATGGCCCTGGTGACCCGGAAGATAATCAACAGGCATTAGAAATGATCCGTGGTCTTTTAGGAAAAGTTCCAATCTTTGGAATTTGTTTGGGGCACCAGTTAATAGGATTAGCTTGTGGCGCAAAAACATTCAAACTGAAATTCGGGCACAGAGGAGGAAACCACCCGGTTTTAGATTTAGAGAAAAACAAAGTTTCGATCACTTCACAGAACCACGGTTATGCAGTAGATCAGGAAAGCCTTAAAGGAACAGACCTTATCGAAACACACATCGCTCTTAACGACAGAACAAATGAAGGATTAAAACACAAAATCCACCCTTGCTTCTCCGTTCAGTATCACCCGGAAGCAAGCCCGGGCCCTGAGGACGCAAACTATTTGTTTGACGAGTTTATTGATTTAATGGAGGACTTTAAGAAGTAAAAAAGATTTCAGATATTAGACATCAGACATCAGACTTTTGAAAATTAATTAAATGGGATATGCACAATTTTGAGAAATTACTTTTTTGGCAAAAATCAATACAGCTTGCAAAGGAAGTTTATATCATCTGTGCAGATTTGCCAAAGGATGAAAAGTTTGGTTTGGTTTCTCAAATTAAGAGGTCTGTAATCTCTGTTCCGTCAAATATAGCTGAAGGAGCTGGTAGAAATAATGATAGAGAATTTTATCATTTTCTGGGTATAGCAAACGCATCCTCTTTTGAATTGCAGACTCAGCTTATTTTAACGAAAGAGTTAGAACTACTAAATGAAGAGAAGGTTGATGGTTTAATATCACAGCTAAATGAAATTCAAAGAATGATTTATACATTCAAATCTAATTTAAAAAAGTAAAACACAATGTTGGATGTCTGAAATCTGATATCTAACATCTTGTATCTAAAAAAAGAAAAATGGCAAAACGTACAGATATAAAAACAATTTTGGTAATCGGTTCCGGTCCTATTATTATTGGGCAGGCAGCGGAATTCGATTATGCAGGAACGCAGGCTTGTTTGTCTTTGAGAGAAGAGGGCTACAAGGTAATTTTGATCAACTCAAATCCTGCAACGATTATGACGGATGTGGAGATCGCTGATAAAGTGTATATCGAGCCGATATCACTTCAGTTTGTAAGTCATATCATCAGAAAAGAACGTCCGGATGCGTTACTTCCTACTCTGGGAGGGCAAACCGGATTGAATATGGCGGTAGAATTGGAAAAATCAGGGATTCTTGAAGAATGTAAAGTTGAAGTGCTGGGAACTAAACTTTCAGCGATCAACAGAGCGGAAGACAGAGATTTGTTCCGTGAACTGATGAGAGAGTTGAATGAGCCGGTTCCTGAATCTGATATTGTAAACACAGTGGAAGGAGCGCTTAATTTTGCTGAAGAAATCGGATATCCGGTTATTGTTCGTCCAGCCTTTACAATGGGGGGAACCGGAGGAGGAATCGCTTCCAATGAAACTGAACTAAAAGAGATCGCTGAATTAGGATTAAAATACAGTCCGGTAACGCAATGTCTTATTGAGAAATCAATTGCAGGTTTCAAAGAAATTGAATATGAAGTAATGCGTGATGCGAACGATAATGCAATTGTGGTTTGTAACATGGAAAATATAGATCCGGTAGGAGTTCACACAGGAGATTCAATTGTTGTAGCTCCTTCACAGACACTTTCCGACAGAGAATATCAATTATTGAGAAATGCTTCTCTGAAAATCATCAGAGCATTAGGAATTGAAGGAGGATGTAATGTTCAGCTGGCTTTAGACCCACACTCATTCGAATACTATATCATCGAAGTAAACCCAAGGGTTTCCAGATCATCCGCTTTAGCAAGTAAGGCAACAGGATATCCGATTGCCAAGATTGCTGCTAAAATTGCAGTTGGACTTACATTGGATGAGATCATGAATCCTGTTACAGGAAAAACATACGCTTGTTTTGAACCCGCATTGGATTATGTGGTAACTAAATTTCCTAGATTCCCATTCGATAAATTCGAAACTGCTGACAGAAGACTTTCGACACAAATGAAAGCTACCGGAGAAGTGATGGCGATCGGAAGAAACTTCGAAGAGTCTTTACAGAAAGCAGTTCGCTCCCTGGAAACAGGTTTAAGACATTTAGGATTAAAAACAAAACAGGCTGCAGCATTAACTCCGGAAGATATCGAAAGAAGAATCAGAGTTTGTGATGACGAAAGACTATTCATCATATGTGATGCCTTAAGAAGAGGATATGACTGGGAACAGATTGTAGAATGGAGTAAGATTGATAAATTCTTCATTTATAAACTAAAAAAACTGGTTGACTTCGAAAAAACAATTGCTGAGCATAAATTTGACAAGGAGATTTTAATTCAAGCTAAAAAATTAGGTTTCTCAGATCAGAATATCGCTCACTTATGGGAATCAACACAAAGAGAGGTGTATAATTTCAGAAAAGAAAACGGAGTAGTACCAGTTTATAAAATGGTAGATACCTGCGCCGCAGAATTTGAAAGTGAAACACCTTACTTCTACGGAACTTATGAAGAGGAAAACGAAAGTATAGTTTCTGATAAACAAAAAGTAATTGTTTTAGGTTCCGGACCGATCAGAATCGGACAAGGGGTAGAATTTGATTATGCAACAGTGCACTCAGTATGGGCAATCAAAGAAATGGGGTATGAAGCGATCATTATCAACAACAACCCTGAAACGGTTTCTACAGATTTCTCAATTTCAGATAAGCTATACTTCGAACCTTTAACGGAGGAAGATGTAATGAACATCATCGACCTTGAGAAGCCAATGGGAGTAGTTGTTCAGTTTGGAGGACAGACAGCAATTAATCTGGCAGATAAACTGGCAAGCTATGGAGTGAAGATCTTAGGAACTTCACTGGAAGATCTTGACAGAGCTGAGAACAGAGATAAATTCGAAAAAGCCCTACAGGAAATGGGAATTCCTCAGCCTTTAGGAAAAACTTCAACCTCTAAGGAAGAAGCAATCAAAATTGCCAACGAAATCGGATATCCGGTTTTGGTACGTCCGAGTTATGTATTAGGAGGACGAGCAATGGAAATTGTATACACCGAGGCTGAATTAGCACATTATATGGAATTTGCGGTAGATGCAAGCCCGGAACATCCGGTATTGGTAGACCGTTATATTACTGGAAAAGAAGTTGAAGTAGATGCGATCTGCGATGGAGAAACGGTAGTCATTCCGGGAATTATGGAGCACATCGAAAGAGCAGGGGTTCACTCCGGGGATTCTATTGCGGTATATCCACCACAGAATGTTTCTCAAAAAGAAATCGATACTCTGGTAGACTATACTCAAAGGTTAGCAAAAGGATTAAATGTCATCGGATTAATGAACATCCAGTATGTTCTATTCGAAGGAAATGTCTTTGTGATCGAAGTAAATCCACGTTCATCAAGAACGGTTCCTTTCCTGTCAAAGATTACAGATGTGCCAATGGCTAACCTTGCTACAAAAGCAATTTTAGGTCAAAAGCTGAAAGATTTAGGATACGAAAACGGATTGGTTCCTAATAAAGAAGGAGTCTATGTAAAAGTTCCTGTATTCTCTTTCTCAAAATTAACGAAAGTAGACATCTCTCTGGGACCTGAAATGAAGTCTACAGGAGAAGTTATGGGGAAAGACACCACTTTGGAGAAAGCACTTTACAAAGGCTTGATCGCAGCTGGAAGAAAAGTTCCTATGCATGGTTCTATTCTATTTACAGTAGCGGATAAGCATAAGGAAGAAGCTGCTGACCTTGCGGCAAGATTCCATGAAGTTGGATTCAGAATCTGGGCTACAGAGGGGACAGCTAAATTCTTTGAGGAAAAAGGAATTCCTTGCAAAATAGGATATAAAATCGGTGAGGAAAATGTAAACCTTATCGACCTGATCCAAAAAGGAAAAGTACAATATGTAGTCAACACAATGACCAAAGGAAAACAAGTTGAAAGAGACGGTTTCCAGATCAGAAGAATGAGTGTTGAAAATGGAGTACCATGTTTAACATCAATGGATACAGTAGAAGCAATCTTGAAGGTGATCGAAAGCATGACTTTCAAAATGGATGCAATGTAATCTGTAAAAATCGAATATACATTAAAGCCTCGTAAGTTTTCTTGCGAGGCTTTTTGTTGAAAATCAAATTATTTGTATAATTTAGGCAATCATATTTTTATTGTGTAGGAATTCGAATGACGTCAAATACTTTTCCATAAAAAGATACATGAAGCACGCTATTAAATTGATATTTTACGGTTTAACTTTATTTTTATTATTTCAATGTTCTAATTATAGTAAAGAATTTGAGGATGAATTTAAAAATTCTGTTTCCGATGCTGATCAAGTACTATTTGAAGGTGACATATTACACCCTGCTTATGCATACATGAAAAATGGAAAATTGAAGGGTCTCGAATTCATTAGTCATCCTGAATGTGGGAACTATACCAGAAGATATTTTTTTTCAAAAAATGAAAAGATCAAGAAAATTATTGTTGAAAAAGATTATTTTAATGAAAGCTGCGGAAAAACTTTTGATTCTGTGTATGTAATCTATCCAATTACACAGAAAGTCATAGTTTATACAAAATTTACCAAAGGAAAAGAGATTAGAAGTGATATAATACAAAAGGAAATAATCTCGGTTGAGAGATATATAAAAGAATCGAAAAGTTGGAAATACATTAATAAATAGGGGTTCTTAAAACTGCTTTTAAATGTTTTGTAATATTCATTCTTTTTATTTTATCAAAAAAACAGGATAAAAATTAGGTTATAAGGGAATAAAAGTAATTCGATAAATATGTAAATTTAGCGCGTTAAAAATTTACTAAATAAAATTGAATGAAATCAAAATTTAAAATTCTTGTTTTAAGTGTTTCGTTAACGTCTTTAACGAGCTGCGCATTATCTAATTCTGTTCAGAAGATTAATTATCAATCCAACTTAAAAATTGATAATAAATTAACTTCCAGTAAAGTTGTTCAAATCGATCCAATGAAAGATACCAGAGGGTATCAGGATAACAAAGTTATTTTCTATAAGAAAAATATGTACAACCAAACCATGTCTGGTGCCTATATGGCTGAACAACCTGTTGCAGAAATTCTGACTGATGCAATAAAAAATGGACTTAAAGAAAAGAATGTTAACTTAAATAGCGATAACAAAAGTTTTACATTAAAATCAGAATTGCAAAAAATGGATTATGAAGCCATTTCCGGATTTTCTACTGTTCAGCTTATTCCTCAGATCACCGTAAAATTTCAGTTGATTGACAATGATGGAAAAGTTGTATGGACTGATTTGATAACAGGAAAAGCAAACACAAAAGGTGCTAAGTTTGAGAAATTTCTTCCACCAGCTATAGATAATCTTGTAGATCAGCTCGTTAACAGCCAGGATTTCCTGAATACGATCAAAGAATAACAGGTATTTAATACTAGAAAAACAGATATTTTTAACCCCGTAAGTTTTTTACGGGGTTTTTAGTTGATTTAAATATATGTTATCTTTTTTTGCTGATTTATTTATAAATTAGAGCGTTAAAATTCAAGCTGTTAATAATAATAAAAAACTAATAGAAATTTCTTCAAATTAAAAACCATGGCAGAATATAACGCAAAATCAAGTAATGCTTTGTCTTTTGAAGTAACAAAAGACGATCAGCTAATCGGGAGACTTATGTACAAAAGTTGGTTTAAGTTTAATGCTACAGTGGAAATTGTGAGTGATCTCAGTTATCAGATTGAGCCGAAAGGATTTTGGGGAACAACCATTGAAGTAAAAGACAACGAGCGTGTTTTATTAAAGTTCCGAATGAATTGGAACGGAGAAATTGTTGTACAGACCTACTTTAATAGTTTGAAGAAAAGCTATGTTTTTAAGCATAGAGGTATTTTTAAAGAATCATTTGTGCTGGCAGATGAAGAGGGAATTGAGTTTTTAGTGATGAAGCCGGATCTGAGATGGAGCACCATGAATTATGAATATCAGATTACTACATCTCCTGCTTTTGATACCCTTTCCAATAAAGAATTATTATTGATTAATTCGTTGCATTGTGCCAACTATTATATGTCTATGATGAGTTCTGCAGCTATTGTATAATCAAAGAATACTTGATCAAATTTACTATTTTATAAAGTTTAGTCTTAAATGAAATTATCTCAAAGAAATTTATTAAAAAAACAAGTAATAGAATTTTATGACACAAAAATTCATATAAAAACAAGGTATTTAGGGAATAAAAATGAGTTTGATGTCAGTTATGAAAGTATTCTACCTAATAAATATGATGTTAAGACAAATAATCTAATACTCTTTGGCGTTTCTGCCTTTTTCTATTTATTATCTGGAGCGGTGTATTACTGGAGATTTATTGAAGGTGATCAAACCGTTGAAGGAGAAGCTTCCATTGCATGGTTCATTGTTGGTACAATATTACTTTTTATTGCTTTAAGATCTATTGAAAATATTTGGAAAATAAATATTGTGAATAATCAATTTATTAAGATTTATAAGGATAGTCCGAATAAAACAGAAGTAAATAGTTTCATTACCAATATGTTTAAGCAAAGAAATAAATATTTAATTGAAACTTATGGAAAAGTAAACTCCAATTTAAACTATGAAAAACAGTACAATAATTTTGTGTGGCTGAAGAATATGGAAGTTATAAGTGAGCCTGAATTTTTTGAAAAACTTAAGGATTTGGATTTCACATTTGGAAAACAGAATAATAAGATTGGATTTTCAAAATAGTTAATGAGAGGATTAAAATGAAATAAAATATGTAAAAGTTAATAAATAGAGGGGTTTTCGAAAAATAGAAAAACCCTCTATTTATTAACTTTTTTATGTGATAAAAAGCTTTGGTGTTTTTATTTATCTGAATTACTAAAACCATTCAAAATTTATATCTTTAGAAAGTAAAAAATTAATAATTAAACACTAAATGACGAAACACCAGCAAAGAATCACGGATGTCTATCATTTTTTTGATAATAAAGACATAGTTCTTGGATTCAGAAAGTTGCTAGATTGTGCAATGGACACTCAAAATATGGAAATTTACAAAGAGGCCATTGCTTTAACCGACTGGAAAGAACAATATCCTGATCATATCGAAGAATTTATTATCAGCTCTAAAAATCTTCTTCAAAAAATTGAACAAATTCCTGTTTCAGAATACCCCGTGGAAAATTCTGTACTTTGTGCGACACATATTTCAAAATCTTATGGAAGCAACAGATTTTCTTTAGGGCCAGTTTCATTGGAAATAAATAAGGGCCAGGTTTATGGATTGGTAGGGGAAAATGGAAACGGAAAGACGACTCTTTTGAGGATTCTCGCCAAAGAAATTTCCCATAATCAGGGACAATTAAAATATTCATTTAAAACTGAACCCAAAAATGAATATGACCTTCGTTCAAAATTGGTCTATATTCCCCAAAGAACAGCAAAATGGTATGGAAGTCTCAAAGACAATCTGAAATTTGTTCTTGCAAACTATGGAGTGAATCCCGAAGAGAATGAAACCAGAACATTGATGATGATCGCACGTCTTGGTTTATGGAATTATAAACACCTGAAATGGAGTGAGCTGTCTTCTGGATATAAAATGCGTTTTGAACTGGCACGTACTCTTTTAAGAAAACCTGAGATTTTGCTTTTAGATGAACCATTGGCTAACCTCGATGTTGTTGCCCAACAGGTTATTCTGGAAGATTTGAAGGCTCTTGCCAATTCTGTGAACAATCCTATTGCTTTAATTTTAAGTTCACAACAATTATACGAAGTGGAAAAGGTTTCAGATAAAGTGATTTTTCTGAAAAACGGACAATACAAAGATAATTCTGATCTTAAGAATACTGAGGAAAACCATCTTATTATTGAGATTGATACTCCAAGTTCAAGAGAAAACCTCCTGGAAATTTTTAAAACTCTAAAATTAGAAAAACTCAACTATAACGGCGGAGTTTATGTTGCTTACTTTCCTATGGAAACGGAGTTTTATGATGTAATGGCAGCATTAGGAAATACCAAAACTGACATTGTTTATATCCGTAATATTTCATCTTCCACAAGAAGATTTTTCGTTAGCTAATCTTCTTTAATTCGATCACAATGCAAAAAATACATCAATTCAATCAATATCTGCTGGAGCGATATCCAACGATCTGGAATACAAAAATTATATGGATGCTTCTTATAAGTATCCTCATTCATATTCTTTTTTTCGCAATAGGGTACTGGTCTCATATGGACCCAAGGTCACTTCAAACCTATAGCGTAACAGACGATTACTTTAAAAGTGGCGTTATTTTCATCCACCTTATCATATCGATCTTAATGATCGTGGGTTGGCTGATCACCATGTTTAGAAATAATGCTTTTAAGAATTTTTATCCGGCTTCAAAAGGAAAGCTATTTGGACAGTTTGTTCAGTATTTTATGATCCTCTTTGCCTGTACGACGTTCTATTTTTCATATATGATTGGTTTCAGAATGTTTATCAACCACCAATATCCTGATAAGCGAATAGAAAAAAGTGTGGATGTTATTAACAGGGCTGCTCCTTTTCTTTCTCAGGATCTTGAGCAATATACACTGGATAACAGGAAGTTTCCCAGTGCATTTTCCGATTTATTCTGTGAAACAGATATCAATAAAATAGATACAAATAAAAAGTATTTTATTTATTATAATAGGGTGTATCAGTTTTACTCTACATACTCCAAAGTGTCTGATAAACAAGATTTGCGAGGGGATTTTATCGTACCTGAACCTGAAAAAAAGAAGAAAACACCTGTTATCTATTTAGAGCTGGATGGAAATAATACCACATTTTATTTTAAAAAAGAGGTGGTGGATCTATCACAGTATGTCAAAACAACTGGTCTGAGTTATTATAATTTTTCTGATGTTTTTTATGATAATAGTCCAAAAGGTGTTCGTTATCAGAGCGGAAACTATCATGAATATCGGGAAGAAAATTATACAAATAAGGCCTACAAACAAAAGGCATTTGAAATTAATAAAAGAACAAGCGAGCTTCTAGATAAAGGTAATTCAGCTGAATTAGAAAGTTTGCTTTCTGAATTTTTGAAAATATCCAAAGCATATAAAATACAGACGAATCTTGAGGCTAAAGAATGGGCTAAAATGATCTATTCTTCTCAAAATAATAATTTTGAACCTACCTATTTTATACGAAAAGTAAAAGATTATCAGGGAACCGGTGATCCGACTGCCTTAAAGCAATATGAGGCAGATTATGCAGTTTCGGAAACTGAAGCCGTGGTCGCTGATAATGGGACCATTGTAAAAGATTCAGTTGCGATAACGGCTCTTAACCCTGAAATCAATAAACAGATTTCTCCTGAGAAATACTTTAAAAATCACCTTACCAACTCCTATTTTTATACGGATTCTCTAAAAGATGTTCTAAATAATATTAATACAATAAAGAACTTTGATTTCTTTTCAGAGTACATTCATATCTATCTATGGATCGCTTTTTTCCTTGCTGCTTTTATTTTTAGTTTCAGAATCGTTGGATTACGGTCACTACTGTTTAGTGTTATAAGTATAGGTGTATTGATTTTGGCTATTACCTTATTATCTGTTTTGTATTCTTTTTTGAAGGTCGGAAAAGGGGAGTTCTTTGCTTCTTATCTTACACTGGCTGTTTCTGTGATCATTCTTATGGTACCCATATTTATGATGAGAAAAGCCGGAAAAATGATTTCTTCCATTTTTCTTACGATTTCAATGACGGGCTTTGCTCTATTTGTATTTCTGATCTTTGGAATTATCAGTCTTCATCAGAAAGAAAATTGTATGGATACGAGAACCGTGCATTCTTATATTGAATGTCCCACGGTTATTGATGCGATAGGACTTAATTTAAGCTATATTATCTTAGTATGTGGTTTTGTGTTTATGTATTTCTATACCACAATTCTTCAGAAATGGAAAGCAATGCCTCAATAGCTTAAACAAGATAAAAATCCTCATTTGTATTAAATGAGGATTTTTATTTTTTTAATTGATCATATAATAAGGTGTCGAAAAATACTTGTCTGTTTTTCGGTTGTAGTATGGATTTTCTGTATCTAAATTTGAAATAAAAAATATGACTAATTTTAGATTCGAAGCACTGAATGATGTAGACTTTGCTTATTTGAATGATTTATCAGAAACTGAACTTTCAGAAAAAAATATAAGAAAGTTGAAAGTAGACAAGTTTCCAGGTTTTCCGTGTAGGGTTACTTTGGAGGATGCAAAAGTTGATGAACATGTTTTTCTTCTTAATTATGATTTTCATAAGGCAGACTCTCCCTATAAAGCAAGCGGACCTATTTTTATAAGGGCAAACAAAGCAACCAGAATTTATGAGATCAATGAGGTTCCAACCATGTTTAACCACCGGCTTCTTTCTATTCGGGGTTATACCAAAGAAGGAATCATGCTTTTCGCAGACGTTTTCGAAGGAAAACTTTTGAAAGAAAAGATTCCGGTTATTTTTGAAAATCCGGACATTCAATATATCCATATTCACAATGCAAAACCTGGATGTTTTGGTTGTGCTGTAGCAAGAGCTTAAAAATACTTGTCCATTTTTCGGTTGCAAAATAAAGCATACTGTGATTAACTTTATAAAAAAATAAAATGACAAATATTCAAATTTTCAGAGATTTACATCATACTATTGAACCACTATTGATCGGGAATGTATGGAATGTACAAAGCGCTAAAATATATGAACAGCTAGGATACAAAGCACTGGCCACTTCAAGTTCTGCCGTAGCAAATAGCTTGGGTTATGAGGATGGAGAAGGGATGAGTTTTGATGAATATTTCTATATTGTTGAAAGGATATTAAAATCTGTACGTATTCCTTTATCCGTCGATTTAGAAGGAGGATATGGTAATACAAGTGATCATATTGTTTCTAATATTGCGAGGTTAGCAGCAATGGGAGTGGTGGGTATTAATATTGAAGACAGTATCGTGGTTGATGGTACAAGGAGATTATTAACCCGTGATGAACTCTATGAAAAATTCCAGCCTGTTGTATCAAAACTGAAAGAAAATTCTATAGAAATTTTTATCAACTTCAGAACAGATCCCTTTTTATTGGGAATTGAGAATCCTGTTGATGAAACATTACAGAGAATAAAGATTTTTGAAGAGCTTGGAATGGACGGTATTTTTGTTCCTTGTATCACTTCTGAAAATGATATTGAAACCATTGTCAATGCTACAGAAACTCCAATCAATGTAATGTGTATGCCCGATTTGCCCGATTTTAAAACATTAAAAAATTTAAAGGTTAAAAGAATTTCTTCAGGTAATTTTTTAAATGGATATATTTATAATCGTTTGGAGGATATGGGCCGTGTGGTTCTTACAGAACAAAGTTTTTCACCTATTTTTATTTAATTATGAGACTTACAGAGGATAGAATGTATCAGGCCTCTTTGGATAAGGATTCTACTTTTGAGGGAACCTATTGGATGGCTGTAAAAACGACAGGAATATTCTGCCGGCCTACCTGCACGGCCAGAAAGCCAAAGAGAGAAAATGTAGAATTTTTTCTGGACACTAAAGAAGCTATTCATCACGGTTACAGAGCATGTAAAGTATGCAGGCCACTCGAAAAACTGAATGAAACACCTTCTTACATTCAGGCATTACTAAATGAACTCATGCACGATGAATCTTTGAAAATTAAAGATGCCGATTTGCTAACCAGAAATATTGAACCGGTGACTGTACGTCGCTGGTTTCTCAAAAACCATGGGATTACTTTTCAGGCCTATCAGAGAAAACTGAGAATGAATAAAGCTTTCAAAAAAATAAAGAATGGAGAAAGTATCATTGAGGCAGCTTTAGACTCCGGATATGAGAGCCTGAGTGGCTTTAATGAACGTTTTAAAAATATCGTTGGTGTTTCTCCTAAACATACCAAAATGCAGGGAATTATTGATCTTAAAAGAATTGAAACTCCACTGGGAACAATGTTTGCCTGTGCCGTAGATGAAGGAATTTGTCTGCTGGAATTTACAGACCGGAAAAACATGGAGAAGCAGTTTGTATCACTATCGAAAGCATTAAATGCAGAGATCGTCCAGGGAGAGAACAAGCACTTTCAACAATTAGAAAGAGAATTGGAAGAGTATTTTAATGGGAAAAGGAAAACGTTTGATGTTCCATTGTATATGACAGGGACTGAGTTCCAGGAAAAAGTATGGAATCTTTTATGCGAGATCCCAATGGGAGAGACCAGGACATACAAGCAACAATCAGAGTTTTTAGGAAATCCAAAAGCTATCAGGGCTGTTGGCACGGCTAATGGGATCAATAAAATAGCCATTCTTGTTCCGTGTCACCGTGTCATTGGGTCGAATGGAGATCTGGTGGGATATGCAGGCGGAATCTGGAGGAAACAAAAATTATTGGAATTAGAGAAAGCGATATTGTTCTGATTTTATTTAATTTTATAGATTATTCTATTAGGCTATTTTGAATCTATGAGTTCTGTAAATATCATCCAAACACTTATTGATGCTGATCTTTTTCGGACTCAAAAAACAATTCAACGATATGATTTTCTGAAAATAAAAGAAGAGACTGACACCAATGTCTATTTCGTGGAAGAAGGAAGTGTCCGAATCTTTATCATGGATGAAGATGAAGAGCGGATTATCAGGTTTGGATACACCGGAAATATCATTGTTTCTTTGGATTCATTTTTATCTGACAAGCCATCGGATTTCTATATTCAGGCTATTAAAAAGACGAAAGTGAAAATAGCTTCAAAGAAAGATTTTTATGAATTTATCCAGTCAAGTGATGCGAATTTGAGACTATGGACTTTTATTTTAGAGGATCTTGTTTTGCAACAGATCGAAAGAGAAAAAGACCTGCTGATCAATTCTCCCCGTGAGCGTTTTGAAAGAGTTTTAAAGAGAAGTCCAAAATTATTTCAGGAAATCCCTAATAAATATATTGCCAACTACCTTCGAATGAGTCCCGAGACGTTATCAAGATTAAAAAAATCTTGAGTTCAATCAATATTTAAAGATCTTTAAATACAGAAATTTGTATAAAAAGAATCAATGAAAATTTCTTCGTCACAATTAATTTCCGAATTAAAGAGTATTACACAAAGTAATATCCAGTATATAGAAACAATTTTGCAGAAAACTGATCAGGAGGAGCTTAATCAAAGGACCTCTGAAAACTCCTGGAGTGCTCTCGAATGTATTGAACATCTTAATCTTTATGACTGTTTTTATATCCCGGAAATTTCTAAGCGAATCCACGCTTCCAAGACTTCTCCAAAAGCAACTTTTTCACCAGGGATATTAGGAAACTATTTTGCAAAATCAATGCTTCCCAAAGAAAAATCGAATGCCATGAAAACTTTCAAAGCAATGAATCCCATTCATAGCAGACTGGATAAAAATGTTATAAAGAAGTTTATTGAAGGGCAACAGCAACTACTCAACCTATTGGATAAAGCAAAAGATATTGATCTGGAAAAAACGAAGACAAGCATCAGTATTTCCAAGCTGATCAAGCTGAAATTAGGGGATACTTTACGATTTGTAATTTACCATCAAGTGAGGCATATCGAGCAGGTAAAAAAAGTACTCAGAAATGTTTAAAATTAAGAAAAAATTATAAGGATTGGGAAAGGCTGTCTTATTTTGATTTCGTATTTTTAGGCAAAAATTTACACGTGAAAAAATTACTATTTGCAGTTTGCCTGTCAGTGTCAGCTTTAAGTTTTGCTCAGGACTATTCTGTACCGGCGGCAAGTCCGCGTCAAAAGGTGGAACAACAGTTTTCTATGTCTAAGATAAGTATCGATTACGGAAGACCTGGAGTAAAAGGACGTAAAATTTTCGGGGAGCTGGTTCCTTACGGACAAGTTTGGAGAGCAGGAGCGAACTCATCAACAAAGATCACATTCGGACAGGCTGTTAATTTTGGTGGAAAAACAGTTCCGGCCGGGACTTATGGTTTATTTATTGTTCCAACAGAAAAAGAATGGAAAGTTATCTTGAATAAAGATTTCCAACAGTGGGGAGCTTACACCTATGACGCAAAACAGGATGTGGTGGATATTACCGTACCCGTAAATAAATTAGCGGATAAACAGGAGTGGTTTGAGATTACATTGAATCCTACAGACGAAAATTCTGGAAATCTGGTTATTAAATGGGATATGGCTCAGGCTGAGGTGGCTTTAAAACCGGCTAAATTAGATGCTGTTATCAAAATTTCCGATAAACTAAAAGAAATCAAAAAAATAGAAACTGACGCAGCTAAAACAAAAAGCTAAGACTATGAATTTTTCGATTCAACCTATTTTAGAAGATAAAGAATTTCAATTAATCCCCTTAATACAAGGGGATTTTGAATCTGTATATGAGGTAGCATCCGATCCCAAAGTTTGGGAGCAGCATCCAAATAAAGACCGTTACAAAAGAGAGGTTTTTGAAAGTTTTTTTCAAGGCGCTATGGAAAGTAAAGGTGCTTTTAAAATCATAGATAAGACTTCAGGAGATGTATTGGGAAGCAGCAGATATTATAATTTTGACGAAAAAGATAACTATATTTTTATAGGTTATACTTTTTATGGAACGAAATGCTGGGGAAAAGGAGTTAATCCAAAAATTAAAAAACTAATGCTGGATTATATCTTTCAGTTTGTGGATAAAGTCCATTTTCATGTAGGCAAAGAAAACCTTCGTTCTCAGATTGCTATGGAGAGATTGGGTGGAGAAAAGATTGGAGAGGAGGAAGTTGCTTATTTTGCTGAACCTACCAGAACCAATTTCGTCTATGAAATTAAAAAAGAAAACTGGGTAAAATGAAAAAATATAAAATTCAAAAATCCCCGTTTGTAGTTCCTACAACAGACGGAAAATTAATTGAAGAACATTGGGGAAATTCTACCCAGAATTCCAATGTGTCTATCGCTCATATGGTAGCACCTCCTGATTGGAGTGAGCCACACCAAACCCCACAGTTTGATGAGTTTACCATCATTATTTCCGGTAAAAAACAGTTTGAAATAGATGGTGAAATTGTCATCCTTGAAAAAGGGCAAAGTATTCTTGTGGAGAAAGGAGCGCGAGTGCGATACAGCAACCCTTTTACAGAACCATGCGAGTATATTGCTATTTGTCTTCCCGCCTTTTCTATGGATCTTGTGAATAGAGAGGAGTAGTTGGGAGTGGGAAGTTGAAAATGGAGAGTTGAAAGTAATGGAAGCTTGATGAGGGAGTATGAGTGTTTGAGTGTATTAGGAGAGTATTAGAGTAGAAGAAATTTCGATCTTTTTATAGCCTGGGGTGTGTTTGAGGGATCATCTGAAATGGTGTTTATAACGGACTATTGTCATTCAGAGCGAAACGGAGTGTAGTGTGGAATCTCTACACTATTTTTATGTTATCATTTCTACAAAACAAACCCCAATGCTCTTAGAAGGAAACTTTAGTTATTTTAAGTTTAATACTTACTGCATATGAAGAGCACTTAAGTTTTAAAGAAATCTCTGATTTCTTTTTATATTCACGCTTCATAGGCGAAGCCCATCTTTGCTATCTTACATTCTACACTATAATCATCAATCTTTGCGTTAAAAAACTTGACAATAATTAATCGCAAAGACGCAAAAGGTCTCAAAAGTCTTATGCTGTAAGATCGCGAAGGCGTTTCACTCAGCAAAGGCTCTCGTCAATATGTGATAAAGCAATATTTTAGAGCGATAGATTGACCATCAATCTTGTCTTCAGAGCACGAAATTAAACCCTGCAAGCGCAGTATGGAATCCAATCAGTGCATTAATGTCACAAATTTAAATACAATGATTTACCAATTGTTACACTTTTACACTGGTAAATTGTTACATTAAAAAAATTACTTCAAAACCTCCTTCAAAAACATCAACGTATGATTCCATGCTCTCTTCGCCATTACTTCATTGTAATCCGGAGATTTTGGATCTGTGAATGTATGTTTTGAATGTGCATAGGTGATAATCTGCCAATCTGCACTTCCTTCATTCATTTCTTTGATGAGGTTATCATAATCCTGTGGAGTAACCCCCTTGTCATCAGCTGGGTTTTCAATTAGCATCTTCGTTGAAATAGGGCCGTTTTTTCTTGTCTGGTCCTTACCAATACTTCCATGAATAGAAATAACTCCTGCTACAGGCATATTGGCTCTTGCTACTTCTAAAGCTCCGGTTCCACCAAAACAATATCCGATAACAGCAAATTTAGTGGCGCCATTTTTCTTCAATTGTTCTAATGCCAATGAAATACGTTTCTGATATTCTGTATAGTTTTGTTTATAGTGTCCTGATGCTTTTCCTGCTGCATCGCTGTCGGCAGGGATATTTCCTTCTCCATAAATGTCTGCTATAAAAGCAATATACCCTTGTTTTTCAAGTTCTGCAGCTGCAGTTTTAGCTTCGTCATCAATTCCTTTCCATGCAGGTAATATCAGTACCCCCGGAAGTTTTTTTCCGGCATTGGAGGTTACCATTCCATTCAGTTTTTGTGAGCCGTCCTGATAGGAAACCGATTTAAGATTCTGGCTGAATAATACTCCTGATGTCATGAAAATAGTGGTTAGTAAGATTGAACGTATCATAGTTGGTTATTATTTAAAAGTTAGTAGAGTTATTTGAATTAATGTTATGTATGTCAATGATTGTTAAAAGGTGAAATTGCAAAATTGCTGAATTGCAGAATCGCTTTTATGGTAGTTCATATTAACCATCCTCATTTTTTAATAAGTGAAATTGCAAAATCGTGGAATTGCAAAATCGCTTTTACACCAGTCAGTACCAACAATTCTCTATTTCTTAACCCTGTATAAAGTATTTGCTAAGATCGCGGATCTTGTAATCCGTACCTCCAGTCTTGAACCATCTAAATTAATAAAATAACTTATAATGAGGAGTAATAAAATGCTAATAATTGGATCTTTATCAGATTTTCAATCCCAAATCAATCAGTTCTTTTTCTAAATTAGTTTCGGGAAAAACCTGAATGGTATGGAAGCCCAAGGTTTTTGCCATTTCTATATTTTTGGGGTTATCATCAATGAAAACTGATTCATCAGCCTGAATATTGTAACGCTCCAATAATAGATGCCAGATCTTAGGATCCGGTTTTATTAGTTTCTCGGCTCCTGAAACGACTATTTTACCTCCGAAAAGTTGAAAGAAATCATAGTTTTCCAAAGCGTAAGGAAATGTTTCTTCAGACCAGTTCGTGAGTCCATAAAGGTGATAGTCTGTTTTGCTTAGTTTTTTCAGAACTGCCACATTTTGTGGGATATCACTTTTTAGCATGACATGCCAATTGTCATAATAGGCTCTTAATTCTTTTTCCCAATCCGGAAATTTCATAACCTGAATATCAGTTCCTTCCATAAGGCTTCTTCCCCGGTCTTGCTCTTCATTCCATTCTGACTGAGCGATATGGGTGAGGAAGTATTCCATTTTATCGTCATCGTTGAAATAGGTTTTAAAAAAATACCTCGGATTCCAATCCATAAGAACGCCTCCAAAATCGAATATAATGTTTGTGATACTCATATTAACTGTTGACTTTTATTTAAAAACAGAAAAAATTTAAAGCCTGTTATTTTGAAAAGTAAAACTCACATAAGACAAAAAATCATAGATTTTCAGAAATGTTTATGCGTTCTTTTATGGTGACTTTAAATTAATGTAGCTTAAATTTATGGAAATTTAATATCATGATCACTATCGGATGTATTTTAAAATTATGAATTATTAGTTAACCAAATAAGTTGTTTTTAACAACGAAGTATTAAAATTTAGCTATATAATCACCTCTTTTTTGAACAATTAATGATCGGCTTTATAAAACTGATATTGGTCATTTTCATAATAGGCATTAATATGCTGTAAACCATTCGTAAGAATAATTTCTTCAGCACCAATAATAGAATTATACCTTGCGGTCTGTTCAAAAGTTTTTTCTGTTAATTTGATCTGGGGAGCTTTACACTCGATCAAAATTTTTGGCTGAGTTTTTTCTGTGATCAGAAGGTCAATTCTTTTGGTGAGGCCATTTAAAACGATCTTCTTTTCTGTAATCAACGCAGATACAGAATAAGACTTTACCGTAAGATAATAGTGTATCCAATGCTGTCTTACCCATTCTTCAGGGGTAAGCAAAAGGTAAGTTTTACGAACTAAATCATAAATAAAAAACTTATCTTTGTCCTTCTTGAATTTAAAATCAAAAGTTTCTCTAAAATTCAGTTTTGGAAGTTCCATTAAAAGATGAAAGAATTAGATTTAATCCTCAAAAATATTAAAAATAAAGAAGTTTTACCGATTTATTTTTTCCACGGAGACGAACCTTATTTTATTGATGTTGCTATAAAGGCGCTTGAACATAACTTTTTGGAAGAAGATGAAAAGGCGTTCAATCAGACAGTGACCTACGGGAAGGATACTTCCTATCAAGAGATTCTTTCTTTAGCAAGACAGTTTCCTATGATGGGAGACAAGCAGGTGATCATTGTAAAAGAGGCTCAGGATTTAAAACTCAATGAAGAAGAAAACAGAATTCTGGAAGCTTATGTAGAAAATCCGGTGCCTTCTACGGTTCTGGTTTTTGCTCATAAACATAAGAAACTCGATAGCAGGAAAAAAGTAACAAAGGCTCTAGATAAAGCCAAAGTGCTTTTCCTCAGTGAATCGATCAGAGATAATAATCTTCCAAAATGGATTGCAGATGAATGTATTCAGTTAAATATCAAAACTGCACCTAATATTTCACACCTTTTAGCCGAATATTTAGGTAATGACCTGTCCAGAATTGCCAACGAACTTGGTAAATTAAAGATCATTCTTAAAGAAGGTGAAGTTCTGGATGGAACAATTATCGAAAACCATATTGGCATTAGTAAGGAATACAATGTATTTGAACTTCAAAAGGCTTTAGGAACAAAGAATGCTAATGCAGCATTTAAAATTGCCCATTTTATGGGAAAAAATCCTAAAAATAATCCTTTTGTAATGATGTTGGCCAGTCTGTATAACTACTTTTCAAATGTAATTATTTATCAGACGATGGCAGGGCAACCCCCACAGGTAATTGCTTCTCAAATGGGAATTAATCCTTATTTTATCAAAGATTATGCTGAAACAGCAAGATTATATCCTTTAAAGCATGCGACAAGGGTTGTTTCTATTTTAAGGGAATTTGATATGAAAGGAAAGGGACTTGGGGCTGTGAATATGAGCGAAGGAGAATTGATCAAGGAATTGGTGTATAAGATTATTAATGTAGATAAGTTTAAGATGAAGGTTTAAGGGAGTGGAAAGTGGAGAGTTGAAGGTTGAAAGTGTTTGAGAGTAAGAGTGTTTGAGAGTGTTAGATTTTGAGGGTGTTAGGGTGATGGAATTAAAAAAGATTACTTTTATAACACTGCATTTTTAAGCGATTTTACGATTCAGCAGTTTTACAATTTTACAAACTCAAAACCCATTACAACGATCATCGACAACCGACATATTGATTATTGACAAGTATCATTAAAATTCCTTTAATAAAACATTTAAAATTACGAAATTAGCGAACTTTAATTTTAATCTTTTTGAAAAGTAAATTATGGAGCAAAATATTTTAGATTGTGTAATCGTTGGATCAGGGCCTTCTGGATTTACAGCGGCAATTTATGCGGCAAGAGCAGATCTTAAACCTGAATTGTTTACAGGTTTGGAGCCAGGCGGACAATTAACAACAACAACGGAGGTTGATAACTTTCCCGGATATCCTGCAGGTATTACAGGTCCTGAAATGATGATGGATTTGCAAAAACAGGCAGAAAGATTTGATACCAAAGTTCATTATGAAATGATCACGAAAGCCGAGTTTTCTAAGGAAGTAGGAGGGGTACATAAATTATATGCGGGAAACAAGGAGATTTTGGCAAAAACGGTAATTATCTCTACTGGGGCTACTGCAAAGTACCTGGGTCTGGATGATGAGAAAAAATATAATGGTGGAGGTGTTTCTGCATGTGCTACTTGTGACGGATTTTTCTATAGAGGAAAAGACGTTGTGGTAGTAGGAGCAGGAGATACAGCAGCTGAAGAAGCGACTTATCTTGCTAAATTGGTGAATAAAGTGACCATGTTGGTGAGAAAAGATGAGTTCAGAGCTTCAAAAGCGATGATCCACAGAGTTCAGAACACACCTAATATTGAAGTGAAATTTCACCATGAGTTAATTGGTATTGAAGGTGAAAATAATTTGGTAGAAAGAGCGGTAGTGATCAACAATCAAAATCAGGAGAAATCTACAGTTGACGTTCACGGAATTTTTATCGCTATCGGTCACAAACCGAATACAGGTATTTTTGCCGGACAAATTAACCTTGATGAGAACGGATATATCGTGACTGAAAAAGGATCTACAAGAACGAATCTTCCTGGTGTTTTTGCGGCAGGTGACGTTCAGGACCATATATACAGACAAGCAATTACAGCAGCAGGAAGTGGATGTATGGCGGCAATTGATGCTGAGAAGTACCTTGCAGAGTTACATTAATACTCAAATCTGATACAATATATAGTAGACGCATCATGAATTTGATGCGTTTATTTTTTATCCTGTTTTAGGAGATTTTGCTGGCTAGTAAAGAGCTGGCTGAAAATAATCGAATTGATTTCTAGTGGATTATTTCATTTTGTTAAAATTTACCGGGAAATTATTTTGTCAGAATTAAAAAACATTCTATATTTGCACCACTGAAAACGACAGTATAACTGAAGTTAAGGAGAGATGGCAGAGTGGTCGATTGCGATAGTCTTGAAAACTATTGACTGTAACAGGTCCGGGGGTTCGAATCCCTCTCTCTCCGCTAAGAGGTAAAACTTAAAAAACAAAGAACCTACAATTTGTAAAAATTGTAGGTTTTTTGTTTTTTTGGAGATATATTCAAAATTTTCAAAAATGCTCAAAAAAGTTGTGGCAAAATCGTGGCACTCTTAAATCTCACAAAAAATGTCGTAGAATTGAGATTAAATGCTTGTAAATTAAATATTAGGAATATTTAACGACTTGATTTTAGAATGCATTAGTTCGACATTTATTAACTTTTAATAGTGTAGGTTATCCAGATTATATTTAAATTTAGATTATGGAAAAGTGTTAATTTCAGGTTTCATATACCTCAAATTTCATTCTTTACCAATAAAAACTAATATACTATGGAACAACAAGAAAAACCAACGGTAGCAGCTGTTGCTACTGAATCTGACAAAGTAAATGCCCTTAAGTATGCCGGCGCTATTCAAATGGCGGTCGGTGTTGGTAAATACGCTCCGCCGGACCAGGACTATTATCCTGATAAGGAAGCATATTATAAAGTATATAACGATCCTAGCTTTGCCCTTGTGCGAGATGTTGATTTTTTGGCTAATTTCAATATACAATACACAATACAGGTCAAGGAAAATGTGGCCACGATGGACGGCAAGGAGATCGTAATATTACCGGAGGAGTACTTATCCTACTATGGTTATATCGCAATGGAAGCAAATCCCACCGATCCTAAAAATCCGATTTGCGTGGTAGCCTTTCGTGGTACACAAACTCTTTTTGAATCATATGAAGATAAAAGATTTGCAGAGGAGTCCTTCATAGAGTATGACAATATGGGTAAATGCAAAATCCCACAAGGCTTTCATGAAATGTTGAAAAAGGCCCAGATTGTACCGCTGAAGAATAGTGGAAATACTGGCCGGGCTTCGTTATTTGAGTTTGCAAGAAATCCGGGCGTCCTTTTTGGAGGGAACGCGCCCAAATATATAACGGCTATAGGATATAGTCTGGGTGCTACAATGGCTACTTATTTTGCTGCACTGGCAACCTTGAAAGGCAGGGATAATGTCCGCCTCTTTACCTTTGCATCGCCAAGGGTAGGAAACTTTAATTTTATTACCTGGGCTGCCCAACTAATTAAAGAAAATAACATAGTTCGAAGTTATAACAGTGCCGATGAGGTTCCTACACTTCCTGACTGGCCTAGTATCAATGGTAATCGTTGTTTACATGTACCTGGTA
This sequence comes from Chryseobacterium sp. T16E-39, assembly GCF_002216065.1. Classification (NCBI taxonomy): domain Bacteria; kingdom Pseudomonadati; phylum Bacteroidota; class Flavobacteriia; order Flavobacteriales; family Weeksellaceae; genus Chryseobacterium; species Chryseobacterium sp. T16E-39. The sequence continues at coordinate 137,126 of NZ_CP022282.1, forward strand.
AAGAATTTCAAGTGGATTCTACTAATGATTATAAACATGTTAGACCTGGTCCGGAATGTGCACATCAATTGTCCGTTTATATGTACCTGATGGACAGTAGTAAAAACCCCAATGTTGTTGGTGCTGGCGGTCATAAAGATTGTATGCCCGTAACAGAAAAATAGTAAAGGAGGGTGTCTCAAAAGGCACCCTCCTTTTTTGGGGATCTCCTGGATAGTTTTTTCTGTTCTTATGGTATGCCCGGAGGAAAAACACACTCCGTCATATTTAAAGCCTCTTTGCAACACCAGACTTGTATGCAAAAAAAATAGTGTAGGTATTAGGCGTTCGATTGTTATTCCTTTCAGTCCGCTACAAATGAAACTTTAGAAATTTATTAAGCCAGCAATTTGTGAAAATTGCTGGTTTTTTATTTTTCTATAAGTAGTATCTTCAAAAATGCTAACTGTTTTAGTTTACAACTCCTTTCAATACAGGAATGCTTTTATATGAATTTTTCAATTCTAATTTTAGTTACTACTTTAAAAAATTCCCATCTTACACATCTAGCATGTAAAAAACAATGTTCAGGATTATAAATTAGAACGTTGTTTCGTGATTAAGTTGTTTATTTTTAGTTTGTTATGTTATTTTTAAATAAAAGGTTCGCATTTATCCTATGGAACATTCCAAGGTTTCCCCATACCTAATTTTGCATCATAAATATCTTTATTATGAAAGCACTCCTGATTTTTTCGGTCATGTTGTTTAATTATTTTCAACCCGATATTGCACCACCGACCAGCAAAGAATATCTGAATTATTCTATTATAAAAGACAATAAAATCATTGGTAATATCCGTGTGGAACGTTCTTTGAAAGACGATGTTACCGAATATCTTTTTGAATCCCGAGCCAAAGTAAAAATACTTTACAGTATTGAGATTTATGACAAAATGGGGGTCACCTTTAAACAGAATATTCTGCAGCAGGCCAAACTTTATCGAACAATGAACGGGAAACTGAAAGTGAACAATACTGCTACCTGGAACGGAAGTTTTTATAATCTTTCGGACAAAGATGGAGCCAATGGTTCTCTAAAACAGTCTATTTTCAGCTCTACGGCAAGTCTGTATTTTAATGAGCCTGAAAAAATAAAATCTGTTTTTTCAGAGAAATTCCAAAAAATGATTCCTATCCAGAAGATTAATTCTAAAAAATACAAGATCGATCTGCCGAACGGAAACACTACTACGTACACATACAACAATGGAATTTGCACTTTGGTCGAGGCCAATACAGATTTTGCAAACTTAAAGTTTGTTCTTGATACAAACCTAAATAAGATCAATTAAAGAGCCATTACAATTGAATGTTATTTACTGGATAAATTCAAAATTAGAATTCTTTCTCAGGATCCTATCTCACTATTTGTTTAACATTTATTGCAGACGTGAGATAATTTTTGGTCAACTCAAAATTCATTAATGAGTGTATTTATGACCAGTATTTTCTTACCTTAGTAAAAGGTTTCACGTTTCTCGTAGGATCTAAATAAGAAATTTTTTTGAAAACTATAAATAGATATTCATGATGTTTCAACGTTCTCTAATTATTTTCGTCTTCTTATTCTTAGGTGTACAACAAGGTTATGGTCAATCAGCTGATATTAACCTTAAATTTAGGTATGAGAATAAAGTTAATCCTACAGGTATTGATGTATCTTATACTTTGTCCGAAGATTTTAGCAATAACACGGAGAGATTATTATTTTTATTAGATAAAATGTATCCATTACAAAGGAGTAGTGATACCGTGTCTAATTTGCAGGTAAAAGATAGGCTAGGAGTATTTCCTCTTAAACTTCAGACAGGTGATAAGTCAAATAGTTCAGACTATATAAACTGGAAGGCTCTACGTGCTCAGAATGGACCATTAACGGTTTCATATTATGTACCACTGGCGCCACGAATTGCTTTGAAAAGTGGACCTGTAAAAGACTTACAGGCTGCAGGGGATGGATTGTCAGGGGCAATCGGAAGTTTTCTGTTATTTCCTGACCATTCAAAGAAAATTACGATTAATCTCCATTGGACGTTAAATAACGGTCAGGAGGCTGTTTGCAGCCAGGGTTTTGGGAAAAATGTTTCGTTCCAGACATCTGTGATTGATCTTTTTGAAACACAATTTCTGGCAGGAAGCCTGTATTCCCATGCAAGCGCTAAAGCAAATATGGGATTTAGTATGTATGGACTGGGGCAGGAAATAAACAGTGAGTTGAATGCTTCTGCGGATTGGTATGAGAAGGCATATACAACCATAAGAGATAGTCTGAATGGGCCACCCACTTCCCCTTTTTATTATTTTTTCAGGTCTTACGACGGTAATCCGATGTCAAGTGGAAGGGCTACGAATGGATCGTTTCTTCTGTACCTTCCTAAACAAATGTCAATGAATGATGAAGATACAAAAGTACTATCAGCTCATGAAATGATCCATGTTTTTGTCTCGGACCTTATTGATCCTGATGGACTGACAGATTGGTATGTAGAGGGTATTGCCGATTATCTTTCAGTAAAATTATTGTACGATGGACAATTGATTAGCGAAAAAAAATATCTTGAAGTAGTCAATGAACAGGCAGCTGAATATTATACGAATACATTGAGGAATACACCGAACAAAAAAATACCAGAGGTTATGTGGTCGGGTACTAATGCATGGACTACGCCTTATACCAGAGGATCAATGTATTTTGCTGACCTTGAGGGAAAACTAAGGATGCACAAAACGAAAGTCACTGTGCTTGCACTGATTAACACATTGGATTCTATGAAAAAACGAGGAGAGCCAATCACTTCTGATTCATGGGTAAGCCTGCTGAAGAAAGAGGCCGGAGCATGGGCTGTAGCGGATTATGAAAGCATGTTGGCAGGCAATCTACTGATTCCGGTAGATAATGCTTTTGGTGAGAAGTTTAAAAGAAAACCTGTTAAGGCAAGATTTTTTGACCTGGGTTTTGAGTATCCAAAGTCTATCAAAGCTGGTGAGCAGATTAAAAATATAAAAGTCAATTCCCCTGCTGCAAGAGCTGGATTACAAGACGGGGATACGATCAACAATGCGGTAGACCTTATTCCGTTATACAGAAGTTATTCAAAATCTTTAACTATTGAGGTAAAAAGAAACGGTAAAGTAATTCCAATCACCTATGAGCCTCGTTCAACATCGGCCACTGCCTATATGTGGACGATTGCTAAATAGAAACAGCTGGCTAAAAATATTTAATCCAATCATTTGAGTAAGAGTATCTTTGGAATAATTACTTAATTTAAAGAGTTTGGTATAAATAAAAAACCTGCTATTAATTACTAATAACAGGTTTTTATTTTTACAATAAAGTTTTTAACTTAATATTTCACATGGTGCAAAACAATACAGCCATGGACATCTTTTTACTCCTGGAGGTGGACAGCATATTTCAGCACAGGTTACGGCTCCACCATTAGTGATCTTCAATTGATCTCTTGAAATTTTTTTTAAATTTTTCATAATAAAGTAATTTGGGGTTAAATTTGAAATTTATGGCTGATTTCCGCCACCACATCCGTCATATGCCGTGCACTGCCATTTGCCATTGATTAAGCATATTTGACCACCTGGACAGTTGATACCACCCTTAATTGTTTTCAAATCCTGTTTGTTGATTTTCTTTAAATTTTTCATAATAAATTTGGTTTAGTTCTATGCTAAAATTAATCAATTTTTATTAATAGAAATTAAGTTATCAAGAAAATGTTTTTGTTTAATTGCTTTTTATATAGTGGTTTTTACTTTTGTTTCGCAGGTATAGTGAAAATAATTTCTCATTTATGGAATCGATTAAATATCCGGAAAGGCTTTTGTTAATTGAGTTTTTTTTAAGCTAATGAACATCCTAAGGGCAAATGTTCCTTACGTAAAATCTTGCCTTATGGCAAGCTCGTTTTCATTGTGATTTGGTAATTTTGGTTAAGAGATTTGAAAGTGTGAGACTTGTATAATCAGAATATATAAACCAAAATCTAAATATTACTATGAAAAATTTAATCAAATTCAATCAACTCTTTAAACCATTGCTAATGGTTTTTGTTATGATGCTTACAGCATCATCATTATATGGACAGAAAATCAAACCGTCAAGTAGTGGATACGTACCTGTAAATGGTATCAAGATGTATTACGAAGTGTATGGAGAGGGTAAACCGATCATTTTATTGCATGGTGCTTTTATGACAATTGATATGAACTGGGGGCAGCTGATTCCGGAATTATCAAAAAATAGAAAAGTAATAGCAGTTGAATTGCAGGGACATGGACATACAGAGTTTTCGGAAAGGAAATTATCTCAGGCTACTTTAGCAAGTGACGTAGTAGGGCTAATGGACTACCTGAAAATTGAGAGTGCCGATGTTGCGGGCTATAGTTTTGGGGGGGCAATAGCGTATCAGTTTGCTATTCAAAACCCTAAAAGACTAAATAGTTTAGTGATTATTTCTGCCACCTATAAAAGTAGCGGCTGGATACCCGAAGTAGGCAATGCTTTTAAGAAAATGAAACCTGAAATGTTTACAGGTAGTCCTTTACAGACTGCATATGACGCTGTAGCACCTGATAAAACAAAATGGACAAAGTTCTTGCAACAGATGATGGCCACTGCCGGAGAACCATTCGATTTAGGTGATGCTAATATTGCGAAAATTTCTGCACCTGTATTAATTATAGCTGGAGATAATGACGGACTGGATAAAATTGAGTTGATGAAAACCTATAAATTACTAGGTGGTGGTGTTTCTGCGGATATGGGAGCGATGCCAAAATCACAATTGGCTATTGTTCCCGGACAGGGGCATGTAAGCCTGATGATGCAGACTTCAACAATTTTAAACTATTTGAATAATTTTCTAAAATAAACCAATGCTTTTGAAAAAGACAGATTAATTTCAACTTTAAAAACACTTAAGGTAAAAAGCAAAAGCGTATTCATTTTGAATACGCTTTCATTTTTCTATCTTGGCTGCTGTTGTGTTACACAATGCACCATTCCACCATTGGCAAATAGATTACGGCAATCGATTCCAACTACTGTTTTATCTGGGTACAGCTGTTGGATTATTTGATTTGCAACTACGTCGTTAGGGTCATTGTAATTGGGAACCAATACCCGGTTGTTTGCAATATAATAATTGATGTATGATGCGCGGCCAACATTTTTCCCATAAGTAGTCATCACATCATTTCTTGTCAAAGGAATCTTAACAAATTGATAAGTGGTACCATTTTTACCTGTTGCACTGTATAATTTATCAATATCATTATCCGGAACCTGCCAATAGGCAAGATCGTTAGAATTCATGGTGATAATTGTGGATGAATTGACAAATCTGGCAAACCCATCAATGTGCATATCTGTGATATCGAGGCCTGCTTTTCCTTCCAGCCAGATAAATTTAGTTATGCCTAAATTTTTGGTAAATATTGCTTCTGCCTGTTGTTGAGTCATTCCAGGATTTCTATTGGTATTAAGGATGGAGCTTTTACATGCCATTAATACCCCATTTCCATCAATTTCAACGCTGCCTCCTTCATTGATCATGACGGCATTAAGATTTACTTTTGGAGTACCATTGTCAGCTGCGATTTTAGAAGGAATTGTATTACAGTTGTTAAAATCAGCCTTATTACCCCAGCCATTAAATCCCCAATCCTGAATAAATAACTGTCCGTTTTTATCCTTTACATAGATGGGGCCATTGTCTCTTACCCAAACATCATCGGTTGGATAAAGCTTAAAATTGATGTTTGATAATGAAACTCCGGCGTTATTTAGCAGCCCCTCAATACGTTCTTTTTCTACACCATCATACGCAATGATATGAACCTTTTCACTTTGAGCAAGTTCTTTGGTCATAGCGACCCAGGTTGCATCCAGTCGGTTACGATAGGTCATACCGTATTGATACTGATGTGGCCATTGAAGCCATGTTCCCTCGTGGGGAGCCGATTCTTCAGGCATCTTGTAAACAATAGCATCGGGGCCGGTTGTATTTGAATTATCCGTAGACTCTCCCTGAGTACAGGAAAATAAAACAATAGGTAATAATAAAAGTGTGATTTTCTTTTGTTGCATAATTAATCTATTTTGATAGGACAAAATTAGATCGATAAATGCGCTCAGAGTTGTCCGGAATTGACAACTTACTTCAACGGCAACAAAATATAAGTTAATTGATCTTCCCGACCATCAGTATGTTTTTCATACTTTTCTATGATCGGGGAATGAGAGAATTCAAGACCGGAATTAAAGATCCATCGGGAATAGATCTTCGCATAGGTTTCGTCTATTGTTTCATAACCGCCATGGTGAGCAAAACGGGCATATTTACCTCCAAATATCATTTTTGAGGGTAATTTTTTATGTTTTGACTGCGATGTTGAACATGCATCATAGCGACAGTTTATTTCAGTTTTAATTAATGGCTCATCAACGATTACCCCAAAATATTCCGTCTCTGAAATAGGAAATTCATTTTGCATAAACTTTTCCCATAACCATTCGATTTCCTCATTGTTGTAATAGGTTTGAATGCTCTGATAATAGATCTGCATTGGCTTGAGGTATACCATTTCGGGTTCTAACAGGATGTCCGATGTTACTGGAATCAGATCGGGACCGCAAAGTAGCTTTTCCTTGCTTAATTTTGCTGCCTTTGGGGAAATCCCAAAATGCTGCTTAAAAGCTTTGGAAAAAGAGGCAATATTTGCAAAACCCACTTCAAGAGCAATAGAGGTAAGGCTTTCCTTACTGTAAAGAATTAATTTGTAAGCATTTTCTACTTTTAATCTTTGCTGGAAAGCACCGATGGTTTCCCCACAGCTATACTTAAAAATACGTTGTATATTTCTGTAAGAATAATGCGATACATCTTCCAGATCCTTAACAGAGATTGGTTCGTCATAATTTTTCTCGATAAAATGTATCGTCCTGTAAATACAATTCATCTGCTCTTCCATAAGCAAAGATATTTCAGATGAAAGCTACAAAAAATAAAGATAGGCTACTATACTTTTAGATTGATCGGGCAAACCTTTCATTTTTTAAGAAATAAATAAAATGAAGATTATGTTTTGCTGATAAACTTAACCCTAGGTTTACTATCTATCCTTAATACACTTTGTTGTTGAAATTTGCGGATGTATTTCTGTGTAACGCTGTCCAGTAATGCATTTCTTTCTTTGGTTGGCTTACCGATAAAAGTAACGACTTTTGTATTTTCTGATATCGTTAATTTTGTCTGTGTGTCTTTCCATTTACCCACAGCATCGGTTTCGGTGTATCCTTCAGGAAAATAGCCTGTTATCACGTTATCAGAGAAATCTTTCCATTGTTGTGGAGTTACATTTCCACCGGTAGGAATATTGGTGCCAAAATACAGGTCGGTTCGCTGCATTGTGGCACATGAAACAAGAGCTAAGCTTAAAATAGCCGGGATTATCAGTTTTTTTTGTGTTTTCATGAGGTTATAAATTTTAGTCGTGAGGGAAAAATTTTATGATACGATATCATTTTGTGGCTGGAAATAATAATTGCTTTTCATCGTTGAGATCCATTTATTAATCTGCAGTTCGGTCAACAAATATAAAATTTTATTGCAACAATTCAATCCGATAAAGCATATGATAAGTCCGCAAATTCAGATTATAGGCGAATTTGAAATAGCTTAACGCATAATGGAATAAGTCCTAAAGAGATAATTATAAAAATGAGAACTCTTACATAATTAAGTTTTTGCCATAATGATACTCTTGAAAGCAGGTCTTTTGGGAATTGTTGTGATTCTGCTATTTTCTGGAAATCTATAATTTGAGGAGCAAAGAAAGATAAAGTCCAGACTCTTACCATTACGTGAAGAATAAATAGTACTAATAACCAATTTTTAACAGGGTCGATTTTCCAGCAGAAAATAATACTAAGAATAAATGCAACTTCATGGATAGAATGCAAAACAATCCAAAAAACTTTAAGACTAGCTCCATTTCCATCAAGAAGTAGTTTAAAATTTTGGGGTGGGGAAGAAGCCCACTTAGGAACAAAAACAAGGGTTTCAAAAATCTGGGCTCCATTCATTAAAAAATAAAGCAACGTTGTAATACAAAGCCATACTTCGGCTCTTGTTACATAACTGATGGTTAGATTTTCTACATTCATGATTATTTTTGGTTTAAATGATCCGAGGTTTCTTTCATTATTGCTGTTGCCTCAGTGAAATACCGTTCAACAACTTGCAATTCATCTTCTGAAAAAGTAGATATAAGTTTAACCGTTTTTTGCTGCAATTCATCAAAAAGTGGTTGCAGTAATTTCATTGAATTGTCAATATTAGGAATGACGATTACCTTTCTTCTGTCTTCTTTAGTAAACTCTCTTCTAAGCAATTCTTTTTTTTCCAAACGATCAATTAATGCGGTTACAGCCCCTGTCGTCAGTCCTGTTAGTTTTGATATCTCACCCGCTGTAATTGATGAATGCTGTAATATAAGTCCTAAATACTTATGATCTGTTCCTGTTAAACCTGCTTTTCGTGCTATTGCCTCATGCATAATAATGGAAGCATCAGAGTATTGTTTGCTTATCGTTTTGAAATGCTCTATTTTTTTCTTATCCATTAATATAATTATTTATAAAGTATCTTAGGTGTAAAGATATTATTTTATAATGATATTTTAGTATGATTTCAATTTTTTATTTGTACTTATTGTGATCGACTGAGTGATAGCCGGTGTTGAAGGTATAGCATGTCCTTTTTGTCAGTATAAAAGGTTAAAACAAAAAAAGCCTTTAAATAATAGAATTTAAAGGCTTTCTTGTTTTTTATGATGACTAGTTACTCATAAGAAATCTAAACTTATTGATATTTTTAAGAGCGATACCCGTTCCGCGTACAACAGCTCTCAAAGGATCTTCAGCAACACATACAGGCAATCCCGTTTTTTTATGGATCCTGTCAGCCAGCCCATGGAGAAGAGCCCCTCCTCCAGCAAGGTATATCCCAGTTTTATAGATATCCGCAGCGAGTTCAGGAGGCGTTAGGGAAAGGGTTTCCATAACTGCATCTTCAATTCTCATCAAAGATTTATCCAGTGCCTTGAAAATCTCTTTATAATTGACCATGATCTCTTTGGGTTTACCGGTAATCATATCTCTTCCCTGTACAGGAATGTCTTCCAGAGGATATTCCAGTTCTTCCAGTGCAGATCCTATTTCTATTTTTATTCTTTCAGCAGTTCTCTCTCCAACATATAAATTGTAGTGTGATCTTAGGAAATAAGCAATATCATTCGTAAAAACATCCCCTGCTATTTTTAAAGATCTGTCACAAACAATGCCTCCAAGTGCAATGACTGCTATTTCTGTAGTTCCACCTCCTATATCCACAATCATATTTCCCTCCGGATTCTGAACGTCAATTCCGGCCCCAATAGCAGCTGCCATCGGTTCATAGATCAGTTTTACTTCTTTTGCATTAACCTTCAGCGCAGAATCCTTCACCGCTCTTTTTTCAACTTCAGTAATTCCTGAAGGAATGCATATTACAATTCTCAGCGCAGGCTGGATAAATCTGCCCTTGATTCCCGGTATCTGTTTTATAAATTCTTTGATCATGTGTTCAGAAGCATGAAAATCTGCAATGACTCCATCTTTTAATGGACGTACGGCTTTAATATTTTCATGGGTTTTCCCTTGCATAAGCTTCGCCTGTTCTCCGACAGCAATTGGTTTTCCTGTAGTACGGTCTATAGAGACTATGGAGGGCTGATCAATGATAATTTTGTTATTGTGTATGATTAAAGTATTAGCGGTTCCAAGATCCATTGCGATCTCTTGCGTAAACATATCAAATAGCCCCATCTTTTTTCGTTGTTTTTATAGGCTGCAAAGTACGGCTTTATGTATTAAAATAACAGCCTCTGAGTTATGTTATAGGCGTTAAATTTGTGTTAATTATCGTTTAAATGATTTCAATGGAGAGGGGACTTTCTATTGATAATTTTGCGATGCATTATTGAGGGATAAATTTCAGAGAAAAGAATAATGGTTTGCGGTAGGGGTAAAAAAAATCCCCAGAAAAATCTGAGGATAAAAACTAATAACCATGAAAACTCAAATTAAACATGAGTTGCTTATGGTATTGAAAAATTGTGCCAATAATTTACCGACAGAAATAAATTAAGACTTTTTAAGACTTTTTGTGAGAATATAAGAAAATAGCCCCATCAATTTTCTGAATTATAGAAGCAAAAAATGAAATTTTGGGGTTTAGGATAACATTTTTTATAGGTTTTATTTTTTAAAGAGCTTAATTGTATAATCAAGTAATTCTTTATTTCCATATTCCCCATGACCCGGAATAACAATTTTTACATTAGGATATTGCTTTTTAATATTTTCAACCGTATTTGACCAGGCAGAAACATTTGAATCTCCTAAATAACCTTTGCTGGCGCCAATTTCTTTTATAAGACAGCCTCCAAACATGATGTTTTCACTTGGAAAATAGCCAATGACATTATCTTTAGTGTGGCCTTCTCCAAAGAATTTTACAACGACATCTTCGTTACCTACTTTGAGAAGTAATGAATCCTGAAAACTGTTTTTAGGAATAGTATAGCGATTTTCTTTAGCCAATTCTATGGTTTTAAAATAAGCGTATGAAGAGATCTGATACTGATCAAATGCTTTTAGCCCACCTAAACAATCACTATGAAAATGAGTAGGAACGATAGCATTTATTTTACAGTGTAATGTTTCTTTAATCCATTTGATGAGCTTTTCAGAGCTTTTATCATTGGTAGGAGTGTCAAATACAACAGCTTCATTGCTATTGGTGACAATCAGACCATTACAGGGAACATTCCCAAAATCATGAGTTTGCTGAAAAGAGGTGTGCTCAAAAGAATTTTTAGAAATCTGAGTAATGATTAAATCATCACTTTTGTATACAACTTTAGGTTTGAACACCTCTTTTTTTTGAGAATTGCAATTTAAAGTAATTAAGGAAAGTATAATTATTAATGATATTTTTATAATGATTTTCATTTTGTTACGCTATTTTTGATAGAATTTAAACTTTGAATCCGGATCTTTATACGATGCTATTCCATATTAAATAAAATTAAGAAAAAAAGGAAGCCGGAAATAATATCCGAAGAAAAATTAAAAATACAACCAGAGTTCGGAGATACATTTAATTTTATAATCACTTCTGAATAATTTTTAAATAAAACGATGAATTATAAAAGCTTTGCAAAAAGGATTATTCAACTCAGGGAAGCAGATCTTGAATTTCGTGATCATCTTATCCGAAAAGGACAACTTGGAAATGGATATCATACAGGTATGGAGGAACTGCATAACAAAAATGCGGCAATATTGGGTGAAATCATCAGTGCTATAGGGTATCCCACAACAGATAAAGTGGGTACTGAAGCCAGTGAAGCAGCCTGGCTGGTTATCCAGCATTCAATTGGTCGCCCAGAATTTATGAAAGACTGTGCTGTACTCTTAAAAGATGAAGTGGATCATGGAAAAGCTGATCCCAAAAACTGGGCTTATCTGAGCGATCGGATTGCCGTATTACAAGAAAAGCCCCAACTTTATGGAACTCAGTTTGATTGGAATGAAAACGGAGAACTAAGTCCAAATGCTTTTGATAGTCTGATGCAGGTAAATGAGAGAAGACGGTCTATAGGGCTTAATACACTCGAGGAACAAATAGAACTGATCCGGAAAAGGGTGAAAAAAGAAAATCAACTTCCACCGAAAGATTTTGATGAGAGAAAAAAGGAAATGAACGAATGGCGAAAAAAAGTAGGCTGGATCAAGTAAATTGTAAAGTCAGATCATCTTATTTTTGAGTTCTTTATATTTTGAACGTCCGATGGGTAATATCTCACCTGTCTTAAGTATAAGTTCATATCGGCTGCCTGGACTGACGACGATCCTTTCAGCCTGTTGAAGATTGACCAGATAAGATTTATGAATTCGCTCAAATCTATCCGGAAGAAGCTGTTGCAGTAACTCAAGTGATTTGTCGTGAAGTTCCTGCTGCCCGTTTTTAAGACAGAGTTCTGTATAAATTCCTGCGCCTTTAATGTAAATAACTTCACTAATATTGATTAACCGGATTTGCCCTGATTTCTTTACTGCTAGGTATTTAACACCTTCCTCAGATTTTATGGCCGGACTGATAAATCGGTTCAGTGCCTGAAAAAGCCTTGTCTGATCAAAAGGCTTGGGAACAAAATCAAGTACACCATACGCAAAAGCGGTAATGGCTTTATCAATATTAGCTGAAACAATAATCGTGTGAAACGAAGCGGCCACCATTTGCTCCAACACTTCAAACCCATTGTCTCCATTGAGATTAAGATCCAGCAAAAGCAGATCAGGAAGTTGGAGGGTAATTTCATCAAGTCCTTTTTGCAGGGAATCACAGACTACAATCCGGACAGGCTTATTGCCAAAAAATTCGGTTGTCATCCGTTGCAAACGACGGGCGATTCTGGCTTCGTCTTCTATGATCAGTATATTCATTATGATAAAATTTGAATGGTGGATCTCCAACCTTTTTCTGTGGCACCAGAAATGAATTTCCAGTTATCTCCATAGCTTTCAGTGAGACGTGCTTTGATATATTTAAAACCATTGCCACCTGTTCTGTCTGTTATTATTTGTTGATTCTTTGCGATGGTTTCAAATACATATTGCTTACTTTCCTTTGAAGCGGAGTAATGCAATACAAAAGTAATGGTGTTTCCGGGAAGTGGTTCACTATGGGTAATGCCATTTTCCAGCAATGTATGAATAATAGCGGGAGGGATGAGCTGTGTTTCATCTATCCCGATTTGCTCCCACCGATAATTGATTTCTTTACGGAAACCCATAACAGAAAGATGCTGACGGCAAAGCTCCAGTTCCTTTGTCACAGGGATCAGGGTTTGTTCAGAAATTTCATTCATAATGTCAAATTCTGAGGCTAATGCTTGTATAAAAAGGGCTCCTTCCTTTGGAGATTCTTCAACCCAATCCATCATCGAGGTCAGGGTGTTTCTTAAAAAATGAGGTTGAATATTCTTTTTAAGCAGTTCCAGTTGCAGCTTTGAGGATAGGAGTAAAGCATGCTGATGTTCAGCTTCAATCACGCTGGTTCTGATCGAATGCAGATAGAGCATACACAATACAATTATTGTAAAACTGATAAATAGTCCATAATCATAAAATATAAATTTAGCCACCAGAGCACTTATGATAAGGCCCACCAATAAAATAAAGCCACCCTTTTCTTTTTGAATAATAGCATTCAGGACGACGATAAAGTTGGCGATCAGCATGGCAAGGCTATAAAGGCGGGCAGTCAGGTCATAATGTCCATAATTTGATACATATAAAAATATTAATGTTCCAAGTAAAGCAGTCATTAACCATATTCCCTTTTTAAACTTAAACTGGATGATAAAATAGGCAGGGACGAGTAGTGCATTAGCAAATGTAAGCCAGCCTATGATTTCCAGCCGTATAAAGAATTCAGAGTAAGGGATCACCACATGAAATTTCAGGTATTCCATGATCAGTAAAGCGAAGAAAAGAAGACATATGGTGCCAAAGATCAGGATATCCCAGTGTCTGCGTTTGCTGTTCAGGAAAAGAAAAAAGTAATACACTGCTGCAATAAGAAAAGCACCGGCCATCAGGTTCATGTAGGACATAGTAACCAATGGTTTTGTCAGTAAAGAATTATAAGGGTCTATTTTAAATCCGATGCTGCGTTGGACATGCGGAAGTAAGGATTGTGAACTCCTTAAGGCAACCGTATGAAAACCGGGTGAAATCAGATGATCCGGAATCCTGAAATAACTGCTTTCTGTACCAGGTATTTCAGGTTTGCCATTTTGAGGAATTTTTCCGTTATTCCCGATAAATACGCCATCCCAATAAACATCAAATGATCCAAAGGATTCAATCTGGAGGCCAAGGGGTAAGAATTGGTCTTCAACCTGACGGATTTCCAGATGTGTCCGGGACCAGAAGATATTGTTGCCGGTATTGCCTCTATCCTTAGTCCAGTTTTTATCATTATAGTCTTTGGAAGCCCAGGCTAAATCATCACCTGTTTTGTAAACAGGTATGGGGTCTTCCGTACGAATCACAGATGGGTTCAGTATGCCGAGAAATATCAGCAAAAACATAAAATGATGCATATTGTAAATATACAAGGTAATTCGTAAAAAAGGATAGCCGTTTGAAAGCCTGTAGAGCAGTTCACATGTTTTTACTTCTACCGGAATGACCGGCATTCTAATTTTACATCATGAAACAAATAATACTTTTTCTGATCATGGTAACTGTACAATACTCCTTTGCACAGCAGGCCCAGATAACCGGCATGATTAATGAAAATCCATCTACTCCTTTGGCCTATGTCACTGTAATACTAACTGATAATACAGAAAAGCCTGTTGTTACCAGTATTTCTGACACAAAAGGAATATTCCGGTTGGATAATATACCTGTTGGGAATTATACAATCAGTTATAAATTGATGGGTTTTAAAACCATTATTAGACCCATAAACATTAGTCTGGGGGGGAGTGTAAACATTGGAACCATAGTTTTAGAGCCTGATGCAAAATTATTACAGGAAGTTGCCTTAAAAGGGCAGCGTGGATCGGTGAGTTTAAAACTTGACAAAAAAGTTTTTGAAGTCGGAAAAGATGTGCTCTCCCAATCAGGAGCGGTAACGGATCTTTTGAATATGGTCCCTTCAGTGAGTGTAAATCCTGGCGGTGGGATCAGTTTACGGGGCAACAGCAATGTACTGGTATTGATCAACGGGAGGCGAACGGGATTAACACAGGGAAATGCGTTGGAACAATTACCTGCTGACCAGGTGGAACGGGTAGAAGTGATTACTAATCCTTCTTCCAGGTTTGATGCAGCCGGTTCGGCCGGAATCATTAATATTATCCTGAAAAAGAATAAAAAAGCAGGTTTTAGTGGTCAAATGCGTGTTGTGGGTGGTATTCCGAACGAAACCAGGATCAGTCCCAGTATTAATTTTAAATCGAATAAACTCAATTTGTTTGCTACTTATGGACTGAGATTATCCGATTATGTGGGATTATACACCATGCAACAATCTACCGGGCTTTCTGGTACACCGGTTTACCTGAATCAGCGCCAGGATGAGAACAGGCATGATGATGCCAGATTGCTGTATTTTGGTGCAGATTACCAGATCGATGAGCATAATACAATTACTGCCGCATTTCTCCGAAATTCGACAAGGGATCATGATAAGTCAAGGCTGAACTACCTTTACTCAGACAAAAGAGGTGTGCTTGATAGTAGTTTAACTCGTAATGGAGAATCCTGGGAGAAAAGAAGCTATAATCAGCTGGAATTTAATTATACCAAAAGCTTTGATCGAACAGGTAAGAAATTGACGGTGGATATGCAATATGATTTTTGGGACAGTGACAAGGAATGGAATCTGGAAACCAGTCGGATTTTCCCCTTACCCAATACATTTCCAACGATCAGGACAAGTTCAATCGGGGGAAGTAAAGACCTGATGATTAAAACGGATATGATACAACCACTGGATAGTACCTCCACACTTGAATATGGATTAAAAGTAGAGGATCGCAGGGTAAACACTGATTTTATTGCTGAACAACAAAATGTTTCAGGTTGGGAGATCATTGACCAGATTGATAATCATCTTTTGTATAAAGAACTGATCGGAAGTGCCTACGTACAATTTTCCGGGAAGAAAGGTGATTTTAGCTACCAGGGAGGATTGCGTGGTGAACTTACCCGGATAGGAATTGAAGACCGAATGGGCAGTTATACCAATAATAAAAATTATGGACGTCTATTTCCAACGATCAATATGAGTTATCATTTTAACAAAGAAACCACTCTGCAGGGGAGCTACAGCAAACGGATCAACCGGCCGTCCCTGAATATGATCTATCCTTTCAATGAACTGACTGATTTGAGTACCCGTTATGTTGGCAATCCGGATCTTAATCCATCTTATGCTCATGTATTTGAACTAGGTTTTTTAAAGAACTGGAAGACGCTTACTTTTAATCCTTCGCTGTATTATCAAAGAAATAATGGAGTTATTGAAGATTATACCTACAGAAACCCTGATGGACTTTTCATTACAATGCCAGTCAATATCGATAAGGAAACCCGGATGGGTATGGAATTGTCGTTATTGTATAATCCTGCTAAATGGTTGCAGGTTAATGCGGAACTTAATTTATTTCATTATGCTAAAAAAGGTCTTTATCAGAATCAGATCTTCGATTATTCAGGGGACACTTTTACTTCACGGGTAAGTGCCCAATTGAAATTGAAAGATAAGCTTGCTTTCCAGACGGTATATAATTTCCGGGGTGCTAATGCTACAGCACAAACCCATACAAATGCGGTACACAGTATTGATTTTGGATGTAGTAAAACTTTCTTAAAAGATAAGGCTACCGTTACATTTGATGTCAGTAACCTTTTTGCATTACGGAAATTAACAAGTAGTACGGTAGGATCAGATTACGTAATCAATCAGATGAATATTCCTAATGCTGCGCGATATAGGTTGACACTGGTCTATCGTCTTAATCTAAAAGATAATCAGAATGTGAGACAGGCAAAAAGTGGAAATCGGGATTAAAGAAATCTCATCATGTCAGAAACTGATCTTAATTTAGCATTTTAGAATAAAGCCAAGACCCATTTTAAAGTTGGTATTATAAAGAGACGAAGGCATTTTTTTCTTTTTTAAATAATTAAGTATTAAGCTGTCTAATTCTTTACGCTGTTTTTTAGTCAAATTGCATTCTATAGCCTCATAATCCTTATTCATCTTTAATAATTGACCCGTGTCATTGATATGAAAAATATAAACCAGCCTTAATTTTCTGCAAGGAGTGCAGCCCACTGAAATTCTATGTTTTATCAAGTACGGCGAGATACATTTTCCCATAACATCATCATTGATAACAGACCAATCCAATGTTTGAAGATCGTTTAATTCATTTGTTTTGACGGTTGCTTTTGGACTTGTTGTTTTCGGGGCTGCCGATGGGGTATGGTTGAGTGATTTTTTATCCTTTTCACAACTGAACAGGAGGAGCAATAGGCAAAAAGAAAATAGGATTGAGGGTATTGCTTTCATAATATGTTGACAAAATTGGTAAACACTTTAATTTTCTGATAGAAACCTTTTTAGCTATTGTAAGATTCTGATAGGAGCGAATAAAATATCATGTAAATTTATAAAACAATTATTAAGAATATCATGCTATTTCATATAAGTTGTTGATATATAATCTTGTTCATCTTTCATTTCTGCTGTTTATGAATATAAGCCAGTTCCTTTAATCATGTACTTTGAATATTTTGGCGCCAACATCTCAAGACATTTTATTATTTTTATAGAAAATAAACATGATGACCGACTGTATTTTTTGTAAAATAATCAACAGAGAACTTCCCGCCAGTATTATTCATGAAGATGATCATGTGATTGCTTTTATGGACATACAACCCGTTAATCCGGGGCACATATTGGTCGTTCCAAAAGTTCACAAAGAACTTATTGCGGAAGTTGATGAGGACTTAACTTCCAGGATGTTTAAGATCGCAGCTAAAATTAATCGTGCGATCAGAAAATCGAATATACATTCTGAGGGTATTAATTATTTTCTTGCGGATGGTGAGGCGGCTGGACAGGAAGTTTTTCATACCCATCTGCATATTTTTCCAAGATTCCGGAATGATGGTTTTGGGCTGAGGTTCAGCGAAAATTACACCCAGCTGCCACAACGGGAAGAACTGGATGAAATTTGCGTAACGATTAAGGAATCGATGGAATAGTAAGTCTTCAAACGGCGTTATTATGATTAAAGGACGGCAGGAAGGATATATTTTTCCAGCATTTTTGCTACTTGAGGGTGCGCATAATTTTGTCCATATGCACTCGCTGTAATAACAATTACTAAAGGCTGGTCCTTAAAAATAAGGATGTAATTTCCTCCATTACCTGCACAGTAGAATGCTTCCACCTTTTTACTGCCTGTATCAAAGGTTTTGTTCCAAAAAAGATAGCTGTAATACTCGTCCTTTCTGTCTTGAATTTTAACCTGTTTTGTGAGAGTCTTTTTTACCCAATCCTGGGGTATGATTTGTTTTCCATTCCAGATTCCATTGTTTTTATAAAGCTGCCCGTATTTTGCAAAATCCAATGCATTCATTTGAATACTCCCGGCTGTGTTTGGGATGTTCTGCGGAGTATATTGCCATTTGTAATTTTTAATTCCTAAAGGATGAAAGAGTTTTTCTTCTGCAAATTTTTCTAAACTCGATGGAACCGATTGGTTGATGATGTCTCCAAGGACGATCACACCTGCGGTAAAGTAATGCCAGTTATTTTTTAAAGCCGGATTATAGGGCAGATTCATTGTAAAATCAACCCAATTATTGGTTGGATACATATTTTCTTCATTTCCTGGAGAGTTTTCATTTCCATCATCTCCATCAAACCCTGATGACATCGTTAAAAGCTCTTTAATCGTTGCGTTGTCTTTTCCTGAAGAAAATTGATAAGACTGTAGATTATAAAAGGCGTCCAATTTTTGATTTTCATCTTTAATGAAATGATCACCAATTGCTATTCCCATTAAGGTTGAGGCGAAAGATTTTCCAACAGATCTTGGGTCGTGCAATGTGCTTCTGTTTTCCCCGTTAAAATATTCTTCAATCTGTATTTTTCCATCATTAATGACAACGATGCTGTTGATTTGTTTAAAAATACCTTCATCAATAGAGCCTTTCAGTTCTTTTATTTTGTTTTCATTGAATTTTTTAGAGGAAACTTCAAGACCTTCATAAGGAGTGGGTTTGTTGAGTAAAATGGAGTTGATGTCAATTTTAGGATGGCGTAACACCTGTAAGATCAATTCACCTTTTGCCAGTACAGGACTGACTTTAGTTTCATTATTTATATGGACATAAGCCCGGATTTCCATGCGCAGGTGATGCTGGCCATCCTTTAATGCTTCCTCTCCGCCGTTTGCCATAAATCTGTTCCAAAAAGACTCACTCCACGATCCCTGACCATTCGTATTATTGATCAACGGTCTGTTGAGTACGACGGCAGTATCCTGCACTTTCTGATAGGGAGCACCAGGTAAAAGATTACTTTTATAAATTTCCTTATTATCTATCCAAAGTGTGAATTGATAATTTCCTTTTCTGAATAAGGAGTCTTTGACAATATTTGGAGAAAGTTTCGATTTGTAGGTTGTAAGAGGATGATCAAAGAAAGCGATAAACGAAAGATCACTTTTGTTGGTCAATGTGTATTTTTTGATCAGATCATTTTCTTTAATCTGTTTTGCGTTTTTAAATGATGACAGGAATGCTATTTTTCCAATATTTTCAGAGTACAGCTCACTGCCTGAATCTGATGGGGAAGAAAGGTTGTTCTGGGCATTGGCCTTTTGAACAAACGCTAGGAAAATAGTACAGAGTAAAATTATATTTTTCACAGGATTAAAGATTATTGACTTCTGCAAATCTCATGAAAAAACAGGAAGAAAAATAGAACAAAATTAACATCTCCCTTTATGTATAATAAAAATTGATGTCTGTTGAGATGTGAAAAATTGTAACCAAAATGAATTACATTTGTTTTGAATAGAGAAGGTGATACACTAAAAAAAATACAGAAATGAAACTGCCTACCATACATGGATATATAGACCGAAGGATATTGATCAATTTTACAGCTGATCCCAAGATTGTAGAAAAAATTGTTCCCTCTCCGTTCAGACCGAAATTGTATAAAAATAAAGCAATAGTAGGTATTTGTCTTATCAGGCTTAAAAATATAAAAGCGTTTGGGTTACCAGATTTTATGGGTTTTGGTTCTGAAAATGGAGCCCATCGTATCGCCGTAGAATGGGATGAAAATGGTGAACTGAAATCAGGAGTTTACATTCCGCGCAGAGATACTTCATCCAGAATAAACAGCCTTGTAGGAGGACGCATTTTTCCGGGTAAGCATTATCATGCAAAGTTTAATGTAAAGGAGAAAGATCAAAATTATCATATCGATTTTACAAGCTCCGATCAATTAGTTACTTCAATCGATGCAAAAGAAGCTTTAACCTTTGATACCCATTCAATATTTGAAACTTTGGAACAGGTGTCAGATTTTTTTCAAGAAGGAAGCCTGGGGTACTCCCCAAATAAAGATAAGTTTGAGGGACTTCAGCTGAACACTTATCAATGGGAGATGAAGCCGTTGGAGGTTTTGGATGTAAAGTCAACTTTTTATGAAAATGAACACCTTTTCCCAAAAGGTTCTATAGCCTTTGATAATGCATTATTAATGACCAATATTGAACATACATGGCATACAATGCCCAATAAATTCTAAGTGATATATAAAATCAAAAAGACAGATTATGTATAATGAAACACTCGTCAACCGGATACGTGAAGCCTTAATAAATGAGAAAGATGTCGTTGAAAAAAAGATGTTTCAGGGACTGAGTTTTATGGTGGATGATAAGCTGTGTATTGGAGTTCGTAATGATGAAATCCTATGCAGGATCGATCATGAACAAGCGGAATTAGAATTGGAAAAAGAATATTGCCGTCCGATGATACATGGTCAAAGGATCGCGAAGGGGTATATTTTTGTCAGTGAAGATGGATATCACCGGAATAAGGATTTCCAATACTATATAGACCTTTGTCTAGATTACAATAAAATTGTGCAGAAAGCTAAAAAGAAATAATCTCTGCATACTTACAAAAGAGACAGAAAAAATAAGTTCTTTCTATTTACCAATAACCATAAACTGATCCAACCTTTTAGCAAGTTCCCCCTGTTTACAGCCGGCAATAAAATACACAAATCCCACTTTTGAATCTTTGTAAAACTGAAACAATGAGTTGTAACAGTTACCATTGCTGCCCCCGTGAGAATACTTTAAGCCGTATGGTGTCTGCTCAACATACACACCTAATCCCATGGAAATTTTCAGGTTCGGATCCATATCCTCTTCATGAATTTCTACTTGTGGGACAGCCATAGCCTGGAAGATACTCCCTGGGATATAGCTTTCCTTTAAAGACTCAATTACAAATTGAGCATATTGCTTAGGTTCGGTGTAAAGGCTGTAAGAGGGATGTGGCTTTAGATAAGGTTCATTTCGGGCTCTTTCACTGTTGTTATCTTTTACTCCATCCGCCAGGTGTTGCTTTACATAGTCATTGTATACCAGTGAAGAATTTTTCATAGACATCGGTTTCAATACATACTTTTCAACCAGTTCATTTACTTTTTTGCCTGTTAAATGTTCTACAACAAGACCAAGATATTCATAACCTTCACCTGAGTACCCGAATTTGGTTCCGGGAGTAAAGTTAATGGTCAGCTTATTATTTTCTCTCCAGTTCGGAAATCCTGTAGTATGATCAAGAACCATTTTTGCGGTTATAAGCTTATATCGGTCGTCGTAGGCAATATCAGGATAAGGGTAATATTGGTAAAGGGGGGTATCCAAATTAAGTACTCCTTCCTTGACAAGTTGAAGAACGGTATAGGCAAATATCGGTTTGGTCATCGACGCAGCTTCAAAGAGTGTATTTTTGTCGACTGGTTCCTGTTGGGCATTCATCATTCCGGTGGATTTCGAATATACGATTTTATTGTCCTTGATTACTGCTACTGATAATGCGGATATTTGCAGAGAATCCATTTGTTTTTTAATAAAAGCGTCCATTTCTTTAGAAGATACGTCCTTACCTTTAACGGTTTTAATTTGCGCGGATATGTTTTGACAGGCAAAAGCAAACATACAGATGATACAGATATTAAAATTTTTCATGTATTTCTTTTTATTAAAGTTAAGCTACTCATTAAAATTTGAATCTACTTATTAACAAGACAATTATAAATGTATAATGGTTACAGACAAAATATTGTTTTATTATTTTAAAGAATAGGATAAAAAATAAGGTATTTAATATTCATAAAAGTTACTTATTTTTAATACACCAAATCTACAATACCATGATGATTAAAGCTCCTATTTATATTAGCCTTGTATTTGGGCTGTTAGCAAGCTCTCTATCTGCACAAACAGACGTTCAGTTAAAAAATGAAATTTCAAAAGTAGAATCGGGATTGATGCCAGCTGTCCGCTTTCAGGGCGAGCCCACCTGGACTATAGAATCCAGAATGAAATATTATAATGTTCCCGGAGTTAGTATCGCTGTTATTAAAGATTCTAAAGTAATCTGGGCCAAAGCTTATGGACTGGCAGATGTAGAAAATAGAACCCCGGCAACAACCCAAACATTATTTCAGGTAGCCTCTATGAGTAAGCCTGTAAGTGCTTATGCAGCATTGAAAGAAGTGGAGCTTGGAAAAATAGATCCGAATGCAGATGTCAATTCTTATTTGAAATCCTGGAAAATTCCGGATAATCAATTTACCAAAGAGAAAAAAGTAACCCTTAAAAATATTGTTAGCCATACTGCAGGCTTTACTGTAGGAGGTTTTCCAGGATATGAGGTCGGAAAGCCAGAGCCTACATTGATTCAGCTTTTAAATGGGCAAAGTCCGGCGAATACACCTGCAATATTCGTTAATAAAGAACCGGGGAAACCATTCCGATATTCCGGTGGCGGATATTGTGTAATGCAGCAGATGCTTATGGATATTGAGGATAAAGATTTTGCCACGATAATGAAAGAAAGAGTTCTTAAACCGCTGAATATGCAAAACAGTACGTACGCACAGCCTTTGCCGGAAGCTCAATCCAAATTGGCAGCTACGGCATACGCTGAAAACGGATCAAAAGTCCAGGGAAGATATCATATCTATCCTGAACAGGCACCAGCCGGTTTGTGGTCTACAGCTGAAGATTATGCCAAGTTTATTATCGATATTCAAAATACACTGAGTGGTAAAAGCCAAACGGTCATTTCGAAAAAGATGGCGGAGGAATTTACAAGCCCTTTTATTGAACCTTTTGTCGGGTTGGGAATTTTCCTTGAAAATAAAAACGGACAGGTCTACTTTTCTCATGGAGGTTGGAATGAAGGATTCTCCAGTCAGTTTACAGGAAGTAAAGTTAGTGGTGATGGAATCGTCATCTTAACGAATACCAATAAACCTGAATTTGTCAATGAACTGCTTCGTTCGGTTGCCACCGTATATCAATGGCCCAATTATATGCCACCGGTTGATAAAATTTTACCTTTAACATCCAATGATCTAAATAATACTATAGGTCGTTATAGACTTGATACATATGGATTTTGTAAGATTTATCAGGAAAAAGGAAAACTGATGGTGATCAATAATGTGGAATCTCCGGCTGAACTTATTAAAGTAGGGGAAAACAGCTATACACTAAGGAATTGGGACTATAAGATAACGTTTCAAAAAAATGCTAAAACAGACAAAAAAGAGCTTGTTCAGATTTTGCTTGATAAGAAGACCATTCGATTAAGAGGTGATCAGATGAGTAAAGATGAAAAAACACCTTTAGAACTGATTCTGGAAGGACAATTCGATAAAGGCTTAGCAGCTTATCAGAAAGCCAAAATTACCGACCCTAATAATGAACAGCTTTCAGAAGGTTCTTTAAATGGAGCCGGTTATGCCTTACTTCGACAAAAGGATTTCACCAAAGCCATTGATGTTTTCCGTGTAAATACCATATTGTATCCTAAAAGTGATAATGTATATGATAGCTTAGGTGAAGCCTACCTGAATGCAGGACAGAAAGATAAAGCTAAAGAAAATTACAAAAAGGTACTGGAAATCAATCCTAATCAAGAGAATGCAGCTAAAGTTTTAAAAACTTTATAAGATATATGTAGAGCCAAAAAATTATTACTAAAATATCTAGACGGTTTAAAATCAGGAAAATATCATTCGCTATTCTTTGAATCCATTTCCATAAAGCTTAAATTTGTGAAAAATTGAATACATAAAGGTCATGACAAGGAAACAAATTCAAAGACATCACTATTTCAGATTAATTTTAGTATCTGCTATCATTAGTATTTGTGCCTCTTCTCTGGGATATTCCTTGAAGTTTATGACCGAACATTTTCAAAAATTACTGTTTCACTTTGCAGAGAAGCAGAACCGATTATACTTTATTATTCTTCCGACAATAGGGATCACGGCGATCTATTTTCTAAGAAAATATCTTTTCAAGAACCGAAAGAATAAAGGGATTACTGAAATTTATAAGACAGTTGATCAGAGAAAAGATCATTTACCACTATTTAAAATTCCGTCTCATTACTTTAACGGTTTTCTTACGGTGGTTTTCGGTGGTTCCACAGGGATTGAGGTGTCGACCGTGGTGGCAACAGCAACTATTGGAAATGCGGCGTATGAAAAGCAATTTTCTGCGAATATTTATAAGTTGGAATTGATTTGTGCAGGAGTTGTAGCTGGAGTAGCCATTTTATTTGGAAGCCCTATTGCCGGTTGGCTATTTGCCATGGAGGTTATTGCAAGGAAATTCAACAAAACACTTTTTATCAGTTGTACAGCTTCCGCGATAGTTTCCGGGATTTTTCTATATTTTGTAAAGAGTGAACCGTTGCTTCCTTTTGAGATTACGGGATGGAAATGGAGTGCAGTGCCATTCTTTGTGCTTTTGAGTTTATTAGGCGGTGTCTTATCAGTATATTTTACGTTTCTGGTAATTAAAATTAAAGATTTCTTTTCAGGGATCTCCAATAACTTTTTGAGGGTTAATCTTGGTGCTTTGATCGTAGGAGGAATGATCTTTTGTTTTCCTTTTTTATATGGAGACAGTTATCATTCGCTTTCAGAAATCCTTACCCATCCTGAAAGCTATTCTTTCCTTTTTCTTGCTTGTCTGATCTTTCTAAAACCATTAGCTTCTTCATTAACGCTTGGAGCTGGAGGTGATGGAGGTGTTTTTGCACCGAGTATTGTTGCAGGAGCATTTTTAGGTTTTACATTCGCCTTTTTTTGTAATACATTTTTTGGTACTTCTTTGGTCTACTTGAACTTTGTTTTAGTAGGAGCAGCTGCTACTTTATCAGCTTCTATTTATGCTCCTTTTACTGCACTGTTCTTGGTTTGTAATCTTGCTCCGAACGGGTACCTGTTATTCTTTCCGATTTTATTAGGTTGCCTGATCTCCAAAAATCTGGCAAAAAGAATATTGCCTTATAATGTGTATACGTATAACATGAAAGCGTAGAGGATCAATTTTTGAGATTGCTTCGTACCTCGCAATGACTTTGTGCTTTTATTACATAGATCAAGCAGATTGAAGACAAATATTACTACTTCTCATCCAAAATAGCTTCTATCGCTTCAGCAATCTCATAAACATTCCCCTGTTTTTGATTAGATAAGATAATAATCGTTCTACCTTTTCCTGTGTCGGTCTGTACAAGAGCCTGATAATGGATGGCACTGCCATCATGCACGTGAGTAATGACCTTATCACCATCCATACTTCCATTCCCTAAACCGGATTGTTTATCTTGGCCTACAGGCATCATTATTTCGCGTGTGGAAGAGGGATTGATTAGACAAAAAGTATCTATACAATGTGCCCATTTGTAAAAATCTTCCAAATTCAGGCTGGTCCAGCCGGATATGGGAACTTCTAATCCATCTTGTTTAAAATTATTGTCAAATGATCTGGCCATGAATGGATCTTTATCCGTAGGGTCCACTAATCCATTGGTAATACCTGCTTTTTTTAGAATTTTTTGTAAAACAAATTCATTAAAAGGCATTCCCGTTACTTTTTCAATTATTCTCCGGCGCAAAAAAACATTGTTATTATTATAGGCGTAACTACTTCCTGGTTCAAAATCAAGTTTTTGAAGGGATTGTAGATCCTTCCAATGGTCCGCATCGCTATGTACCGTTTGCCATTTTATATCCGGGAGTCCACTGGTATATTGTAATAAATTTTTGATGCTTATGCTTGTGGCCCACGAAGGTAAGTCAGGAAAAAATTGGGATACTTTATCATTGATATTTAATTTGCCCTGTTCCTGGAGCATCATCAATCCAACAGCGTCAAACTCTTTAGCAATCGATCCGATATGAAAACGATATTGGGTTGTGAGAGGGATCTTTTTTGAGGCATCTGCATAACCTATAGCTTTTTTTACCATTACCTTTCCATGGTCTGCTATCAGTATATTCCCATTGAAAAGACCAGATTGATGAGTTTTATCCAAATAGGAATTGATTAAAGCAATTTTATTTTTTTGACCAAATGTCAATGTTCCTATTAAAAATACAGCAATAAAAAGAATGATGCGGCTGTGGTTAGATGAGGTCATGATTTTTTTTTCAAGGTACAATATAATTGTATTTGATGTGTTTTTTTTAACCAAATAATTAGTAATGATAGATTTTACATTGTTTGATGTCATTTCACCTGCTATTTTTTATCAATTGATAAATGCTTCCTGAAACATATCCTTTAGTTTTGTACAAAAAAAATGTCAGGAGAAACAGATTTAAAGATATTGCTGCAAAATATGGAACCGGTATTGAATGCCGGGGAATATGTCTTTTGTAAAGTTGAAAAACTTAATCATATTCCTGATATAGAGAGACTTCTGTTTTTCTTCCGTGAAAAAGAAGCAGTAACAGTTGTTTTGGAAAAATCTGTTGCAGATAATTGGCAGCTAGGATACGAATACATTTCTTCATGGATCACTCTGAATATCCACTCCTCATTAGAAGCCGTGGGACTTACAGCAGCTTTTGCCAATGCCTTAAAGCAAGAACATATTAGCTGTAACGTGGTGGCTGCTTATTTTCACGATCACATTTTTGTAGCTAAAAATGATGCTGAAAAAGCGATGGCAGCATTGGAGAAGTTGAGAGACAAAAAAGAGTAATTTTTAATTAAACATTTCCCTGAATCCAAGTGGAGTAGTATTGGTCATCTTTTTAAAGAATTTACTAAACGATTGTGGATGTTCAAATCCCAGTTCGTAAGCTATTTCACTGACGCTATGTCCTGTGGTACTTAGTTTTTCTTTAGCTTTTTCAGTTAATTTCTGATGAATAAAATGTTGGGTACTTTGTCCGGTAAGATTTTGGAGTAAAGTTCTTAAATACCCTGTTGAAATGTTTAGCTGCTCCGAAATATACTGAACGGTGGGAATTCCATTATTCACAATCATCTCACTGTTGAAATATTGGTTGAGGAGTATTTCCAGGCGTTCCAGAATTTCATGATGGGCTTTGTCACGGGTGATGAACTGTCGTTGATAAAAACGGTTGGAGTAGTTGAAAAGCGCTTCCAATAGAGAAACCATTATATCACTGCTGAACTTATCTGTATTGGTATTGTATTCCAGACGGATGTTTTCCATTAATTGCTGGAGGATCTGTTCTTCATCGTCAGAAAGGAAAAGGGCTTCATGAAGGGAATAGTCGAAAAACTCATATTGCTTGATGGTTTTTGCCAAAGTCTTATTCCATAGAAAATCAGGATGGATCATCAGCATCCAGCCTTCTGCAGGGCGTGACTGCTCTTCTCTTTCAATACGTAAAACCTGATTGGGAGCCATAAAAAAGAGAATTCCTTCATCAAAATCATAATCCTGCTGACCATATTTGTATTTGTGATTCATATTCCTTTTTACAGAAAGGGAATAAAAATCAAATACCAGACTTTCATTTACTTTTTGCGGCGGGCTTTTCATATCAGCAAAATCAATGATGCTTATGAGTGGATGCTTAGGTTTTGGTAAGCCTCTCAGGGTATGAAACTGTGAAATGGTTTTGATTCTGATGGGTTCTGTTGATGCCATAATCTTTTGATAAAAGAGAAGAATATACTCAATTTATTCAGCATATTCTTCTCTGATGTGATACAGTAAATTTACGATTTATTAAGCAGGAAAGTAAACTTCACCTTCCAATTCCGGCAGTAATTCAATTTCAGTAGGCTGCCAGTTCAATGTTTTCTGCGTTTCAGTACTTGATGCCAAAATATTGAACTTGGCAAAATGCGCAAACCAGGTAAAGTGTTCTTCAACTTCACTGGCAGCAATCGAACGTGTTGGCAAACCTAGTTTTGAACCTATGATTTCGGCGATTTTTTTAAACTCGATTCCCTGTTCAGCAACGCCATTATAGCGGGTTCCGCTTCCTGAGTGTTTTTCTACAGCGAGGCGGAATAATTTAGCTGCATCCTTGCGGTGTACGGCTGGCCAGAAATTTGTCCCGTTGTCGATAAAAGCTGAAAAACCTTTGGCTTTTGCAATGCTGATCAGAGATGGGATGAAGCCTATTTTATCTCCAAGATCATGAACGACTGGTGGAAAGCGCATTACTGCTACATGCACTCCCTTAGCAGCAACTTTATCAGCTGCGCGCTCTGTTAAAATCCTTGGAATTGCATCCCCTTCAGGCATGTCATTTTCCGTGACGATTCCTTCTTTTTGGATCACTCCGATTCCGGAAGTAATGATAAACGGTTTTTCTGTTCCTTCCAATGCAGCACCTATAGTTTCGATGACCATCCCATCCAGGACACACATTTCTTTAAACTTACTGAAATCATGGATAAATCCAAGATGAATCACGGCATCGGAGCTTTTTACAGCATCGATTAATGTTTCGGGTTGACTAAGATCTCCATAGTAGACCTCTGCACCTGCTTCCTTCAATCTGTTGGCTGCCTCTTCTGATCGGGCCAGTCCCAGAACTTTGTGTCCTCCGGTTAATAATTCTTTTACGGTTGCTGAGCCTATAAAGCCTGTGGCTCCTGTTACGAATACTTTCATTTTTATACTTGTTTTTTTACTCTACAAAGTTGTTGAGAAAGCATTTTTTCTACGTAGCCAGAACGCATTTTGTTGTAGCCGGAAATTTCAAAAGTTGAGTCTAATTTATACTGTTTTCAAAACCCCACCGTCCGCTCTTAAACTTGCTCCATTGGTGGCTATAGATAATGGGCTTGAAAGATAAGTTGCCAGATGAGCGATTTCTTTTGGATTAATAAATCTTTGCAATAATGAGTCTGGATTGGTTTGCTTGATAATCGCCGCTTTCATTTGCTCAATGCCAATATTTTGATGGGCTGCAATCGTCTCAATATTAGCTGCAACACCTTCAGAGTAAGTAGGGCCACCGAGAATAGTATTCACTGTCACTTCTGTTCCTTTGGTAAGTTTTGATAAGCCATTGCTGATAGCCATCATAGAGGCTTTTGTCATTCCATAGTGGATCATATTGGCAGGAATATTGACGCCTGATTCACTGCTGATGAAAATGATTCTTCCCCATTTCTTTTTCAACATCTCGGGGAGTAATTGTCTGGAGAGTTTTACAGAGCTCATAACATTAATTTCAAAAATGCTGTACCAGGCTTCATCGGTGATCATTTCGAAGTCTTTCAACTCGAAAATTCCAACATTATTGATCAGGATGTCAATATCATTCAATTGTTCAAGCAGGTCATGTACTTCTTCTTTCTTTGAAAAGTCTGCGGCGATTCCGGATACTTCTGTATTGGGAAATTCCTGTTTGAGTTGATTAACTGCATTTTCGGTTTTCTCTTTTTCCCTTCCGTTAATGATAACTTCAGCATCTTCCTGTAGTAATTGTCTGGCGATTGCAAAACCTATTCCTTGGGTTGAGCCACTGATGAACGCTCTTTTTGAGGTCAATTCTAAATTCATTTTGTTGTTATTTTATTTTTGTAATGATCAATCCAAAAATGGATAAAAAAATTAGCTGAGGACAGCTAATTGCATTTCTATTTGTTGGGACAGTATCTTTTTGTCGGGATATATTCTCCTTAGGGTATTCAATCCACACCAGAAGGTGATGAGATATTTTCCTAGTATCGAAGCATCGGTTTGATTTTTAATTTCTTCTATTTGCTGTGCTTTACGAATGCTTTCTGTGTACATTTCCTCTACCTCTTTTAGAATTTGTATTGATTCTTTTTCCAGCTCTTCATCAATGTAAGTCATTTCTACAACGGTGTTGGCAATAATACAACCCTTAAGATGGGCAGCTTGGTCTTCGGTAGCAATGCTTCTGAAAAAATCTTTGATCATTTCAATCGGAGATTCGCTTTTTTCCAATTCATTTTTAAATTCTGCAAAAGCTTCTCTTCTTTGCTGCATCGCTTCGCGAAAGACCTGTTTTTTGCCTCCTTTAAAAGTATTGTAAAAACTTCCGCTTCCGGTTCCCGTAATGGATAGCAGGTCACTTAAAGAAGTGGCAGTATATCCTTTTTTCCAGAAAATATCCTGTGCTTTTTCTATCAGTTCTGTGCTGGCGTGAATGTTGGGTCTTCCTCTCATTTTATTTTTGTAATGATCGATACAAAAATAGAGAAATATTTTTTCCTAGCAGCAATTTTTCAAAAAATTCTTTGATGATGGTTCAATGATACTGCTGTTGAGATTGCTTCGTTCCTCGCAATGACAGGGTATTATTGTATCTCGCGGATTACGCAGATCAAAAAAATCGTTCTACTCATCAATTAAACGACTCTCTGAATTCAACCGGACTCATCTTCGTCATTTTCTTAAAAAACTTACTAAAAGACTGTGGGTGTTCAAATCCTAACTCATACGCAATTTCACTGATTGATAATTGAGTTGTTGACAGCTTTTCCTTAGCGAGATTATTAAGCTTATCATGAATATGCTGTTGAGTGCCCTGGCCAGTCAATGATCGTAAAAGGTCACTCAGATAGCTGGGAGAAATACTGAGTTTTTCTGCCAGAGAATGCACTGTGGGAATTCCATATTCAGGCAGGGAAGAAGTATTGAAATATTGATCAAGCGCTTCTTCAAATTTTTCCAATATGCTGTGATTGGCGGCTTTTCGGGTGATAAACTGACGTTTGTAAAATCGGTTGCTATAGCTTACAAGAAGCTCTATTTGTGCAATCATTACATCCTGGCTGAAATCATCAATCCTGCTTTTTAATTCTTCTTCCATGATGGCAAATACTGCCATAATGGTTTCCTTTTCCTGTTCTGAAAGATGTAAAGCTTCATTGGCGGCATAGGAAAAGAAGCCGTATTCCTTAATCTTTTTAGCTATTGGATAGGACAGAAGAAAATCAGGATGGAACAACAGGATATAGCCGGAACTCGCTCTGCCATCGGGACTTTCAAAGACCTGATTGGGAGCAGTAAATATGAGTCCACCTTCTCTGAAATCGTAGTAATTCTGTCCGTATCTTGCCTGGTTGCACATTTCTGTTTTATATGCGACTTTGTAGAAATTCAGAATCATGGTTTCAGACATTTCTCCAGGCTGAACCGTAATGTCTTTGATATTGATAAAACTCACCAAAGGATGTAAGGGCTTTGGGAGCCCTAACACCTTATGCAGATCGGATAAAGATTCAAATTTTTGTGGAATATTTTTATCCATTTCAATGAATGTATTTAATCAGGAAATTCTTGTACAATTTAGGAATAAATCTCTTTGTGAAATTGATTCTTTTTAGGTAAAATTAATCTTTTAATGTTCTTAGTCTGGCAATGTCTTCGTCTCTTCTGTCACCGTAAATCTGAATGGTAGATAGTGCTCTTTCTATCTGATCAAATTCACTGTCGTTGAGTATAATATCCGCTGAACCCATGTTTTCTGCGATCCTTTGCAGATTTCTGGAACCGGGGATTGGAACGATGAAATTGTTTTTATGCAGCATCCATGCGAGAGAGATTTGTGCAGGAGTTGCTTCTTTGAGCAGGGCAAATTCATGCAACAGTTCAAGCAATGGCTGATTGGCAATAATATTATCTTTCTCAAAACGGTTGATGACTCTTCGGGCATCAATTCCTTTAAACTCAGTTTCTGTATTTACCTGACCGGAAAGAAAGCCATTGGCTAATGGTGAAAAAGCTACAAATCCGATTCCGAGCTCTTCACATGTTGGGATCACATCCTTCTCAAACTGTCTCGCCATAATTGAATATTCACTCTGAATGGCTGTGATCGGTGTGACCGCATGGGCTTTTCGAATTTCCTCTTCTGTAGCCTGCGACTGGCCCCAGCCCAGGATTTTTCCTTCCCTGATCAGTTCACCCATACAATACGCAATGTCCTCAACAGGAATATCTTTGTTAACGCGGTGTTGATAATACAATTCGACATGGTCTGTTTTCAGTCTTTTTAAAGAATTTTCCACTTTACTTTTGATGATCTCCATTAGTTTCCCCGTGGAATATGATTCTATGCTTTCCTGAATCCAGAATTTGGTGGCAATAGTTACTTTATTTCGGATTCCTGTTAAGGCTTCACCAAGTAACTCTTCGTTGCTGCCCATTCCGTAGGCTTCGGCGGTATCAAAAAAGGTACAGCCCATGTCGTAGGTGTTGTGAAGTAAGTCAATGGATTCTTTCCGGTCAGGTATAGAACCATATCCCTGGCTTAGTCCCATACTGCCATAACCGATAGCCGATACTTCGAGGTTTCTCAATTTTCTTGATTTCATTGTATTCTTATTTAAAATTAATGATACAAAGGTCACCTTATTGTATTGGCTTGACGTAGCCGGATTGAGGGATCACGTAGCCTGATTACGGAAATGATCTGAAATCAAAAAAGTTTAGTAAAAAAGAATGAAAACCGGAAAGAGGAAGAGGCTGTAATTTTTTTAAGTTTCCAAATGTCTGATTAACCCCTGAAATTGTCTGTTTCAAATACTTTGTCAGTGTTCTGCCTTTCTGTAGGGGCTATGTTTGCACCATAATCATACAAAAATAAACAACAATGAAAGCATTCAGAACCATTTCAGCAGCAAGTATTTTATGTGTAACATTATTTTCAGTAGTGACGGTTTCCTGCAGTGAGGAAAGCGAGATCATTACCCAGGAAGTACAGGTGGTGAACCATCGTAACGCCAAAACAAAATTTATTAAAGTAAAAGGTAACGACATCGCCTACCGTACATGGGGGAAAGAAGGTGGAATACCTCTGGTATTATTACCTGGATTAGGAGGTTCTATGGACGACTGGGATCCGGCGGTAACCGATGGGTTGGCTGAGAAATATAAGATCATCATCTTTGATAACCAGGGGGTAGCTTCTTCAAAAGGAACAACACCGAATACCGTACAGGGAATGGCTGATGATGCCATCGCTTTTATCAAAGCGCTTAACCTGACCAAAGTGAATATCATGGGCTTTTCGATGGGTGGATTTGTCGCTCAGCGGGTTGTTCTGACGGAGCCAGCTCTGATCAATAAAGTGATCTTAACCGGTACCGGACCTAAAGGAGCGATCGGATTATCCAACCTGCCGAATATCATTGCCGGAACTGCAGGATTGGGACCTGAAGAATCCTTTTTGAAGTTTGGATTTACCCAATCTGCTGCGAGTGTTGCTGCCGGAAAAGCTTCTTATGAAAGAATCCAGCTCCGTACCACAGACAGAGATCTTGCATTAAGCGATGCAACATCCAATGCACAGTTTACGGCCGTTTTAAGCTGGGCACAGCCTGATCCTAATTCGCTTGAAGATATAAAAATGATCAAACAACCTGTTCTGATCGCTCATGGAGAAAATGATCTTCCCGTGTCGGTTCAGAATGCACAGAATATGAAACAAAATTTAGAGCATGCCGATCTTGTGGTCTTTCCGGATTCCGGACATGCGTCTTTCTTTCAGAATCATAATGCGTTTGTGGCGAAAGCCGTTGCGTTTTTAAGTGAGTAGTTTTTGTTTTTAATTGAGAGCCTATCGGTAACGGTAGGCTTTCTGTTTTTGTTACATGCAAGACACTATTTATGACAATGATCATCAGGGCTGTAGTATAGTTCTATTACCCTATTTTTGAACAGATCTCGATACATTTTTCTAACGAAAAACACTCGATCTGACGGAAGATCAAAGTTTATATAAGTATAGAGAAAATTGGGTACGTCACTTCGAGTAGATTTTGAAAAAATCGTATCGAGAAGTTTCTGTTTTTGAAGGGTGAAATTTAATTTAGATTTTTTAACCCCAAAACATCATTTATTTTACCAGCTGGATTTAACAATATGCCCCTACAAAATTTATTACACAACATTTGTGTTTTTTAGTACTTTAGCCATACACTATTGTATTAAAAAATAAATCAATGAAACCGAGAATTTTACTTACTTTTTTTCTTTTTCTCACAGCCCAATTGGCTTATTCTCAAACTTTCGATGATTCGTCATGTTGGGAATATTTTAAAATCACTGAAAGTTTAAAGAAGAATGAACCCCTTGATAAGAAAACCTGGAATCAGTTTCTGAAAAATGAGGCTATACAGGTTTATCTGAAGGATCAGGGAGTAGACAGTACCTATACAGAAAGCTACAGAAAGACGATGGAGATCGTTTATATGCCAAAAAACAGCAGCATATTGCAGGAAAAACTGAAAGACCGAAACAACAACTGGTGGATCTATAATGTGAACGAGTATAAAGTGAATGAGGACCAGATGAAAAAGTATCTTACAGAGATCAAAAAAGACCCTAAAAAGTATTTTGAAACCTGCTATCAATATACTTATCAGATGCTTCCAAAGAAGAATCATACCACAGCTCCTGAATATAAAATTACGATCATTCCTATTCACAATGATGCCCACGTGGAAAGCAAATGGATGGTGTTCACACTTCTTGCAGCATATTTTCACGACAATAATAAAATGGGAGTACTGGGAGGTCATGAATTTCAGCATGTATTAAGGCCCCGTCTGGTATTTGATGTCGAAGATCAGGATAAAGTATTGGTGGCAATTCTTCAGAGAATATTAAATGAAGGAAGTGCGGATCTTGTTGACAAGCGGTACGAGGGTGATGATGCGATGAAGCTTTTGGAATTTCAAAGAGAGTATGGTAAAGAATTTCTCACCGAGGGAGCGAAAGTGATTAAAAATATGGACTCTCTGCTATCCGTAAAACCATTAGACCGTTCGAAATTAAAGATCAATAAACTCATCAACAGCTGGAGTACAAGTGGTCATATTCCGGGGTATTATATGGCGAATATCATTGAAAAGGGAGGATACAAAAAAGAGTTGATCAAGCATATTGAAGATCCTTTCGAATTTGTTTACCTCTATGATAAGGCTTCTAAAAAGGTTAAAGACGCTTATATATTGTCTGCTACAACAATGGATCTTATTCATGAGCTGGATAAAAAGTACAGACCTAAAGCCCAAGTGCAACAGCACTCATAATAATTCTCTCTATTAAAGAGCACGGATTTTATCTCCAATAAAGAATTTTGTTTTTATTGAATACAATTCCAGGATACTTATCCACAATATTGTCATTCCGTAGGAATCTAAACGAAGCTTTTAAAAATGCATTGTTGAGATTCCTACGGAATGACATATCTGGGTAAAATATAATACGTTTATATAATAGCACTTATCGAAAATTTTAGATTTTCCTGCACCTTAAAGCAGCATTATATCTATAAAAAAACTTTGCGTCTTAGCGATTAATCAACCCTAATTAAGCTCTACAAAAAGCTCCTCGTTAGGCCTTCTCACTTTTTTAAGATTCACGAGCCAGTCATTTTCTTCATCTCTATACCCTAAAGCCAAAAGAACTGTACTCTTCAATCCCTGCTCACGAAGATTAAGGATCTCATCATACGCTTCACTGTCGAATCCTTCCAGAGGAGTAGCATCTACTTTCACATGGGCAGCGGCAAGAAGACCAAACCCCAATGCAAGGTAAGCCTGATGGGCAGCACCCACAAAATGCTGTTCCTTACTTCTCTGATCCATGATGCCGAGAAGTTTTAAACGATAGTCATCAGTGGCACTGGAAGGCAGGTTACGTTCCTTATTGCTGAATTCGAAGAATGTATTCACTCTTTCCGGAGTGTACTCGTCCCATGCGGCAAAAACCAGCAGGTGAGAAGCCTGAAGAATCTGCTTCTGTTCCCATGAAAAAGGATATAACTTTTCTTTTAATTCCTGATTGGTGATCACAAAAACCTTGAAAGGCTGTAAACCTGAACTCGAAGGCGACAAACGAATCGCTTCAAGGATCTGGTCGATCTTTTCATTTTCTATTGTTTTACCATTATAGCTTTTAGTGGCAAATCTCCATTGTAATGTTTCCTGTAATGACATAATGTTGAGTGTTTTTTATTAAAATCTGTTGAGGTTTTAATCTCATTTATGGTACAAAGTTAGGGTGTTTAGGTTTCCAAAATACACCTGTTCCCTGTTGGTAACCAGTTACAAAAAAGTAACCAGGTGAATTTTTATAGGAAGATTTGCGTAATTTTGATTAATAATTTCAGGGTATGAAAAAAGATAAAATTGAAATCGGAGAAAAATGCAAAAGCCACATCCGCGGAGTAAAGGATACCATGGATCTGCTTGATGGAAAATGGAAAACCCTTATTATAAGCCATCTTTATTATGTGGGGACGATGCGTTTTATGGATTTAAAAAGACAGGTGGAAGGGATTGCTTCCAAAACCCTTTCCAAAGAATTGAAAGACCTCGAAATGAATAATCTGGTCAAAAGGACCCAAAACAACACCATGCCCGTTTCCGTAGATTATCAACTGACCTGTTTTGGAGAAAGCCTGCATACGATTATTGATACCATGGGTGAATGGGGGATCAGGTACAGGAAAGATTTATTAGGAAAAGAAACGAAAGTGGTTGCTGAAGTTATCGACTGATTCTTCCAACGAAATGAAATTTTGATTGAAGAAGTATTACCATAAAACTTAAGAGAACAGTCTTTTTACTTCAAATTTCAATTAGAGGGAAGATTGTAAATGAAAAATCTGAAAGTTTTACCTTTTTATCCTGCCCGAAAAAGGTAATATTGTAACAATTAAATGCAGACTCATGGACTTAAAAATACTTTCAATTGTTTGGGGGGTAAAGGACCTTAACAGAGCCATTACGTTTTGGTGCAAGGCATTAAATTACGAGCTTAAAAGAGATCCCGATATCGATTTTGCGATTTTAATCCCCAAAAATGGTACAGGGATGCAATTGTCGTTGAAGTTAACCAGTTCCGATGAACCCAAGAGGCATCATATCGATCTCATAACGGAAAATCAGAAAGAAGAAGTTAATCGGCTGCTCAGCATTGGAGCTACGAAAGTAGAAGATTGGAATTATGAACCGGATGCTGACTATGTAGTCCTGCTTGATCCTGAAGGAAACTCTTTTTGTGTAGTTCAGGCGTAAAAGACCAGGATGCACTGAATTATTTTGCCTTCCTTTATTTCAGATTATTACTGTATTTTTTTGGCTTTTGACCCATATGTTTTTCAAATACTCTTGAAAAATGACTTAGGTTTTCAAACCCCATTTGATAGCCTGCTTCTGATACGGATAGTTTTTCATCCCGCAAAAGCCGGGCAGCTTCTTTCATGCGTAAATGCTGATAGTAATCGTAAATTCCCATGCCGAAAACCTGGGTGAATATTCTGCGGAGCTTAAGTTCGTTCATTCCTGCAATTTGTTTCAGTTCTGCAATGCTGGTTGGTTGGCTTAATGAAGAAACTATTTTGTCGCGCACCTGGTAAATAGATTTTATTTCCTTTCCGCTTAGTTTTTGGTGGACTGAACTTTCCCGTTTGCGCAAACTTTCAAATAAATAAAAAAGAAGTTCCATTGCCTTGATCTTGTAGTAATAACTTTTCATTGTGTCTGGCGCTTCTTTTTTCACGATGTCGTTTACGGTGCGTAAAATATCATCCGTCATCAATTCTTCAATCAGAAAACTGTTGGTATCATCGAACAGGAATTGAAAATAGGGAGATTCCTCCTTCAGAAAACTTTTCAGATAATCGGCACTGATGCTGATGGAAACATAGGTGGCCTGTGTATTTTTTGTAAAATTGATTTTCTGCTGTATCGTAAATGGGAATATACGTACAAAGGGTGCATCTCCGGGCAGTTTGATTGTACTTGTACCAGAAGAGGTCCCGTCATCATCAAAGATGTTATAAAATAAAAACCCAATACTGTCTTTGATCGATGAGGTTGCAGTTTTGCGGATAAAATTCTTTTTAATGTTAAACGTACCAAAATGCATGGCTATATCCGGCAAAAATGTGAAGGCTTTAAAAAGTTTGACCTCGACATACTGTAGCTCGTCCAGTGTAGTCAGTCCTACCTTGGTTGCATATTCAAGAATTCTGTGGTCTATATCTTTATGATCTGCATTGCTCATAATTTTTACGACTATTTTTAATAGCTATTGGAGTATTTTAATCGTAAAGTTACTGCTAATTTTGTTCTATCAATGTTACAATAACAATTAAATTTTCAAGTTATGAAAAAACAAGTTTTGATCTCAGGGGCAAGCTTTGCCGGATTAACATTAGCCTATTGGTTAAACAAATTTGGTTATAAGGTGACAGTCGTAGAAATCGGCAAAGAGCTTAGAAGCGGCGGTTCACCCATCGATGTCCGTGGCAAAGCCCTGGATATTGTAAAAGAAATGGGAATACTACAAAAAATAAAAGACCAGGAATTTATCCATACCGATGAGGTTGTCAATGCCAAAGGTGAAACACTCACTACTTTTTCAATCAATGCACTGGAAGAATATCTCGGTGATATTGAAATCCATCGCAGCGACCTGGTAGATATTATTTTTGATATTGTTCCTAAGGATGAAGTCGAAATTGTTTTCGGAAACAGCATAAAAACATTGATCCAACATGAAGATCGGGTTGATGTGTCCTTTGAACATGGAGCGGACAGAAGTTTTGATTTTGTATTTGGGGCAGATGGTACGCACTCTATTGTAAGGAAACTTGTATTCGGTCCTGAAGAAAATTTCAAAAAGTTTTTCGGTGTTTACTTTGCTTTTGCTAAAGCGGATCATATAGAAACAGGTAAGTCGGGTAATACGGGAATCGTATACCGGGAGTTGGGTAAACAAGCTGTTATCTACCATTTTAAAGAGGGAGCGAACGCTATACTCATGTTTAGAGCACCTCAATTGGATTGGGATTATAGAAATAATGAACAGCACAAACAAATTCTGAAAGAATATTTTGGCAACAATACGAATTGGAAAATCCCTGAAATATTAGATACCATGCTGCATTCTGACAATTTGTATTTTGATGAAGCCTGTCAGATTCATATACCGAACTGGACGAAAGGGCGTGTTGCCTTACTTGGAGATGCAGCACATGCTCCAAGCTTTTTTACAGGAATGGGGACAAGTCTGGCTTTACAAGGTGCAACGTTGCTAGCAAAGGAGCTTAACGCCAATGATGATTATAGAACTGCTTTTGGGAAGTATCATGAAATTTTCAAACCAGTTGCAGAAGACATTCAATCCCGCATTACACGAGGGTTAAAAGTGCAGCTACCCGAAACAGAAGAAGAGTTACAGGCATCTTTTGCGGCGATGACTAATAATCCATAAAAATTAAGAGCTATTTTATAGTTAATTTATTTATATTTGATAAATAACCATAAAATAAAAAATTCATGAAAAATTTTAAGAAAATTTCAAGACAAGAAATGAAATCAGTTATCGGATCAGGTACTCCTATCACATGTCCTGCAAAATACTATCTTAAATGTGAATCTATTTATGTTTGTGATCCTGATCAAGGCATTTATGACTGTGTTTGTTCTTGTGTTCCAATCGGATCTTAAAAAGAATTTTTCATATGAAAAAAAAAGCCATCTGTAATAGGTGGCTTTTTTTATGAGATAATCTATTGAAAGTCATTAGAGTAAAGTGCCATGCGAAAGGATTCGTGAGGCAGCGGGGGGATTTTTTTCTACTTATGTATCAAGTTAATATTCTAGAAATTGCTTTCTTTAGTTCAACACTATTAAACAATGAAGAAACTCATTAAATGCTTTTAATTAACTTGTATTGAATGTTTTTCTCTTAATTTTTGGAGGGCTATTTTATCAGTAAGTAGTCCAAAGGGATTATCATTTATATCTATCCATTCGAGCCTATTAATATCATCTGTATTCACTTTAAGATTTTCAACGTCAAGAATTCTTGCCGTATAGTAGATTATAAGGATTTGGCTTCCGTCAAATATAGACTGTATAAAATCTTCCTGTGTATAGAGATGACCTGTAATTTCAATTTTAACATTTAGTTCTTCCAAAAATTCCCTGTGGAGACAATCCAGAATTCCTTCTCCAAATTCCAAGCCACCACCGGGCAACTTACAATAAAATTCTTCCTTGTTATACTCGTAAACTGTCAGCATCTTTCCTTCATGCTCACAGATAGCATAAACCCTTATATTAAAACCATTAATTTTATTCATAGAGCCTGTTTAATTTATAAATTATTAGGCTTTAGAGAAAAAGAAATCAGCCAACTATCCATAATGGTGCCGGCTGCTTTTCCCTACGACGGTATTAACCGTATCAGGTTCAAAGAGACTCTCTCAATTTCGTATAGAAATACCCCTAAAGCTTAGCAAATATACTAATTCTAAAAACTCTCAGTAAAAAGAATATTTAAACATTTCAGTTTGATTTATTAATTAATTTCATTATATTAGAGAATAAGACTCTTGTGTCTTATCTAATTTTATGTTTAAAGAAATGAGCGAGTCTATTGAAAGACTCCAAAATGTAGCGGCGTTAGAATTTATAAAAAATGTGGATTTTTCTAGTAGTATACTAGGTGAAAATCTGATGCAGGATCTTAGATCAGCTACTAAAGCCTTTGATGACTTATCAAATAAATTGAAAATGGATACGTCACAAGTAAGTTTAAGAACTGGGGCCGAAGTATATTGTAATTACGGTACTATAAGACCAGAAGATATTAATTATGAATATAAAGTAATGGTATCCATCAGAAATTAATAACAACAAAACTGCCCCTTAATTGGGGCTTTGTTTTAATTATCATCCAAAGAAAACATTTTTTGAAATTTGAGAAAACATAGGTATTGTAACATATGAACATGTTGAGTTTCCTCATTGAAAAAATTATCTGCTCCATCTAGATCAAATCGAATTAATACTTGCCGATCTTTTGTGAATCTAATTTCAACACTTTTACTTTCTGAATGTTCATATCTCCAACAGTCGTAACATTTTCTAAATCCAAAATCATTAAGCCATCCATCGTCTAATCTTATTGGTTCAATTTGTGTAATTTCCTCATTAGTAATTTTTTCTAATAATTGATCGTCAATTATTGTACGATCTCCGTTTATATTGACATAACTGCCAATAATTATTTTATCTTTTTTCATAATACAAAAATAATATTACTACTTAAGAATAGCAAAAGCATTAATCTGACAATTAATGCTTTGTGTTGTGTGCTTATTGGATAGGGGTTTATACGAGTTCTACCATTTGCTATATTCTAACTCTTTTTCCCTTTGCTGGCGCGAGCATCTTGCTCGTGTCCATATAAATAATATGTTACAAAATAATTCGAGAAACTTAAGTCTCTTGAATTATTCATTATTTTTTCGGTTTAAATTTATACTTATAAATGGGCAACGAGCGTGACGCTCGCGCCAGCGTGGGGAAAAATTCGGAATGTCTAATCAAGTTTTCATAGAATTGGCAAAAAGTGATTCAGATTTTTATTATCTAAGACATACAATAACTAAAGATTGTATATTTTTTTAGGAAAATCAAATAAGTTAGATGTCATTCAATAAGAAGGCTTTTTTGTTATATTTGTGAAAACTAGTAACATGGAGTATAAAGAGCAATTAAAAAATTTAGATTATAGTAAGGTCAATAATTTCCTTAGTGAAAATACTCTGAACTTTGGCAATAGAACAGTTGTAACATCAGCAATACTAATTTTAGCGTCGCTTAATTTCTTGAGTATAGAAGGGATTGAAATAGAAGGAATTACATTATCAATAAATACTACAATAATAATTGTCGTTATTTTACTTGTTAATCTGTACTATTATCAACAGTTTTTTATTTCTTTAAAGGTAGATGATAGTAAATATGTATCACCTGAAGAATATACTCAATTTGGAAAAGATTTAAATACCGTATCCGAACCAATAAAGGCTCAACTACTAGAATATATAAGCAAAGGAAAAGAAATGACTGAAAAATTGGTAAGTCCCGATTTGACGGCAAAAGAGGGATTGAAATTAGAGAAAGAAGTTTCATTAGTTTATGAAGAAATTAAAAAATTTCAGGAAATCTTAGAGAGAACTAAAAATGCTGTAATTGCTGATAATCTAAAAGCTCAAAAATTTGCCAAACTCACAAATAGTTATAATAGATTGAATGCCAGGATGCCTAAATGGATTTATTATTTAGGCCTTGTATCAGTAATTTTTAGATTCATTATATTTTCTTATCAAGTTTATAAAATTCAAGAGCATCCATTGGATTATATTATTGAGAATGAGATGAATTATTATAAAGTGATTTTTGAAAGTAAAGAACTAAAAGA
Organism: Chryseobacterium sp. T16E-39; assembly: GCF_002216065.1. Lineage (NCBI taxonomy): Bacteria > Pseudomonadati > Bacteroidota > Flavobacteriia > Flavobacteriales > Weeksellaceae > Chryseobacterium > Chryseobacterium sp. T16E-39. Next base: position 179,664 of record NZ_CP022282.1, read on the forward strand.
TGCTTTAAAAAAATAAAGTAGCCATTGCTTTGAAATATCTAGAATAAATTCCCCTTTTGTTCCAAAATACTATATACAACACCTCTTTTACAATATTTAGTGTCGCCCATCGAATATTTCACAACAACTATTTTTTCAGGATTAGTTTTACTATCAAATTGAAAGTCAATTAATCCTTTTTTATCATTTTTACTTTTTAATCCAAAGGCTAGATGACCAGAAATAGGACCTCCAAATACAACTGAAAGAACGATTCTTTTATCACTGTTTGTTTTATTTTTGAAAACGGGGATTACATGGAGCTCTGTCATTCCTTTTCTAAACGAAAAGTCGTATTCTTGGGTTCTAACTGAATAAGTTCCTGAGAGGTTTTTTAATAATATATCATATTTTAACTTACTATCTACATTGTCATAGTCATCTTTTAAAATTAGCTTTTCACTAAAAATAGAATCTGATTCTATATTGTACATGGTATTTATCGAAGCCGAATTATCGTCTTCAATGTTAAAAGCAAAGGCTATTATTGCCAAGATGAAAAAAGATGCTGTCAGAGCCCCAATAATAATGAAAAATGTTTTCAGGCAACCACGTGTTTTTTGAGGTTTTGTAACAATATTATCCATGATTTTAATTTTACACAAAGAAAGAAAATATAACTATATAGTCTTTACGGTAAACCGTAATATATGGCAAAAAATGGAATTTATCAATTAGATATAAACAGAACATATAAAATCCAATTTTTCTCTATATTTGTACAAAGCACAACAAACCACTATGGAAAAGCTAAGAAGTCTAAGAAAGCAGCGAGGATACACTCAGGAATACATGTCAAAAATCTTATCAACGGATGTTTCCAACTATTGCCGAAAGGAGAGTGGAGATGTCAAAATATTTGAGGACGAGTGGGAGAAGTTAGCGAAGGCTTTGGATGTTTCTGTGGAGGACATCAAAGAGGAGAGAGGTGCTCAGATTCAGCATAATGAAAACTCTACATTAAACGATAATTCGAGTATCAATTACAATCAATTTTGTAATATTCCTAATTACTTGTTAGAAAACCAACAGGAATATATCAACCTTCTAAAAGAGCAGATCGAAGCTTTAAAAGAAGAAAATAAAAGATTAAAATCAGGGAAATAAATCTGTTAAAAACAGATCAACAACATACCATACTGCTTCCAACGAGGCAGTATTTTTTTTGTGGTAAAATACTGTGTTTTCCGCGCTACGTGTTTCTACGTAACTCACCATTTGGTTATTTATACTATGAAATTTCAATCTTTTTCTCCGTTACTTTGGAGTGTTCGCAGAACTGAAACTTGATAGGATAACTAAAAAACTAAAATACGACCATGAAAATTATTACCATCACCTTACCCTTATCTCCGGATTATCATAATGCATCCGCAGACCTTCAAAAAAAAGGATATACCTTATCCTTTGAGTTGCAAGACGGTACCCACACTGTAGAGACGCCGTCCATACCTGTCGGAAAACTGGTGTATCTTGACAATACCAATCTGATGGCGCAGCTTTCTTTTACTTACAATTATGACGAAGAAAATAAAGTAGTGACCATCAGCGGTCCAGATTATACTGCAGAAGATGCCGTTTGCCTGACGACCTATCCGGAAGGAACTGAAGAATATGCTTACCAAAGAGGATCGGAAGTCAAGATCAGCACCCAAAAGTCATTGTATAATCCCAACTGGAACTATAATACACCGATGACACCTCAACTGGATCAGCTTTTTGCGGATACGGTGAAGGAGGCTAACCAGGCTTTAATTGATGCTTTCCTAAAAGAAGAACTGACAGTTCAGGTAAAGACCACACCTCCCGCACTGACTCCCGAGGAGCATGATGAGCTTAAAGTCGTGTATCAAGATGGTGTTTTTGCCGGATTTTATAACCCGGAAGAGCATTATGGCGGTGAGTTTGTCGTAAGGTCTATTTTTTCTGTGTGGGGTGGGGAAGTTACCTTCAACAAAAATGAGAATTTTGCTAATGTCATCGGCAGTACCAACGATCCCAAGATCGCAGGTAAATCATGGCTAAAATTGTGGTGTGATCAGTTTGGAATATATCCTGTAAGCTGTAGCTCTCTCAATTACAGTCCGGTTACCTGTAATACAAGTCTTGTAGGAGGGCACGTGATCCTGGGAAAAAAGGCACAAACTGTACCTAAAGGATCCAATAGTGTTTACATTATGCCGATTTGTACTGCTCATAATAACAATAACAATGTGTATATGGCGGCTATTGTTTATCAGAAAGGAATCTGGCTGAAAAATTATCTGAATTAAGAGTTTACAAAAAAATAATAACCAAAAATATCAACAATATGGTACACTTAACATTGCGGTCCGTTGAAGAATGCATCATGACCGCGTATAATCAATACCTTAAAGGTAAAGACGGAACGATTACATGCCCAACCATTGACAATGGTAAGGTAACAATCCAGACCGTGATCCGTAGCTCTCAGTTCGACTGTGGTTTTGCGGGGAACCAAATGAATAAAGCTGATAAAGCCAACCTTAAACAATGGTGTGCCAGCAATCCCGGAGGAGGCTGGGCTTTCGGATTCAGAGATACAGATGCTAATCATCCGGATAATATCAACGTTACCCTCATTAATAAAACAAACCTGATGTTTAATTTTCATGTTTATCTCTATTAAATAAGATTGTTTTTCTAAATATAATTCCCGGCAACAAGTTGCCGGGTTTTTTGATCATTTTAGATCAAATGTAAAAGGTTTGATTTTTCTTTATCTTTAGAGAATGATGAACATGTCAAGAACTGGAAGGACCCCTATATATTGAATGAATAGGATTTAAACCTCATTCAGACAAGAATGTTATAACTTAAAAATCGTAAATGAATAAGAGTACAAAATTTTTAGTGGTAATACTGATGCTAGCTTGTTTTAATGTATTCTCCCAAACTATTAAGAATAATGGTAGTTTTTCAATAAACCCATTTATTAATTCTTTTATTGAAAATCTTATCAATAAAGAGACAAATTTAGATAAGAATTATCTTACATTAATAAGTCTTATAGATAAAGATGGAAACTATAATATTGATTTGGAACTTACTACAGGAAGCATAGAGACTTTAAAGGTCGCTTCTTCTAAAGAAGAAAAATTAGCCTATGGGAATATTAAAGTTCTATTGATTGGAAAAACAAGTGATGATTTGAAATTTTTAAAGAGATCAATAAAAAAAACGATTAAGGTATTCACCAATAAAGATTTATCCAAGAACAATATGGGCTTTTTTGACGAAGATTATGTCTGGAGTACATTTTTCGATAAGAATAGGAAATTAATATATGTTTACATCCCTGAAGAAAAAGAATCAGCTGATGAGATTTTTAAGAATTTAAAAACGAAAATAAGACTAAGTCCCAAATTTAGAAGTATGGGCTGTAATTGTTTTTAGTTGTATCGATCAAAATACACCCAATACTGCCTGAATAAAGCAGTATTGTTTTTTAGAGTTATCCCTACTAAATCACTTTGTTGTATTCCCTGTAATCAGCCACTAATCAGGGATATATTAATTTTTATGATATTTTCCTGAAACGAAAATTTTGTCTTGTTTTACTGAGTTAAATTCCAGTAATTTGCACGCTATTAATAATAAGACTAAATAATAATAATGAAGTTGAAATTACTTATTCTAATGATCTTCTTTTCTACGATGGCGTTGGCACAGGAAAAGGAAGGAAATAATGGTTCAGTGAAAGGGACTGTAACAACGGCAGACGGAAATAGTGGGCAGGGCGTTGACGTTAAGGTTAAGGAACTGAATATAACTACTACCGCAGGAGCTGATGGTAACTATGAACTGAAAAACCTTCCCCCTGGAAAATATACGATATTGGTTGCCAAAGGAAAATCTGATGGCTATTCCCAGGAAATAGAGATCACCCCTGAAAATGAACATGTTCTTTTGAACATTCAATTGGATTACTCATCCCAAAAGCTGGAAGAGGTCATCGTAAGTTCAGGAGGGAACCGTTTTGCTAAAAAAGAAAGTGATGATGCTTCAAAAATGCCTTTGAAGAACATGGAAAATCCACAGGTTTATTCCATTGTAAGCAAGGAGCTGATGAAAGAGCAGAATATTACAGATTATAACAGTGCTTTTAAAAATATTCCGGGAGCTGGTATTGCGGAAGTAAGAAACCAGGGAAGAACAACGAATATGTCCCGTGGATTTCCAACCCCACAACTGGTAAGAAACGGAGTAGGGAGTTTTACTTATAATTCCATCGATCCTGCGAACCTGGAGCGTATAGAAGTGATCAAAGGGCCTTCAGCAACTTTGTTTGGAAGTACGATCTCTTCTTTTGGAGGATTGTTCAATAGGGTAACGAAAAAACCATTTGATACTTTTAAGGGTGAGATATCATATTCAGCAGGAAGCTGGGATCTGAACCGTTTTACGGCAGATATCAATACGCCGCTGAACCCGGAAAAAACAATGTTGTTAAGATTCAATACCGCATTTCATAGCGAAAACAGCTTTCAGGATGCTGGATTCAACAGAAGCTTTTTATTAGCACCTAGCTTTTCTTATGCGGTGAATGACAGGCTGACCTTCTTATTGGATGTAGAATTTGGGATCATGAAAGGAACTTCACCCACCAGGTTGGCTCCATACATCAGCAAGGACCCGACGAAACCAGCATTGGCTACAAGTATCGAGGATATGAACATTCCTTATACCCGTTCTTTTGCTAATAATACAGTGAACTATACCGGGCAGCAGTACAATATTTTTGCCCAGATGAAATATAAAATATCTGATACATGGAATTCTCAGACAATCGTTTCACGAACAAGATCTGCATCAGAAGGATATGTAGTATCATTATCTGCCTTATCAGACACAACATTAAGACAGTCGGTAACAAAGCAGGATTATCCGTATTATGGAACTGATATTCAACAGAATTTTATCGGGGATTTTAAAATCGGGGAACACAGAAACAGAGTCGTGGCAGGATTGGATTTTTACAGTCTGAAAGCTTACCGTAATGATGCAACCGTAAATATGCCTGCGATCGACTACAGAAATCCGGGAGCTGCTTACAATAACTTTACAATCTCTAAAATAGAACCGCTATTTGACAATGTAACCTTCAATAATTTTACATCCAACAACGAGCAGACATACAGTGCGTATGTATCTGATGTATTTAATGTAACCGATAAATTCATCGCGATGGCAGGGGTACGATTGGACAGATATTTCAATAAAGGGTCTTATTACCCTGAAAAAGATCTTACCGTTGGAGATTATAACCAGACTGCATTCTCTCCCAGATTTGGATTATTGTACCAGTTGATTGAAAAGAAATTATCTTTGTTTACCAACTATATGAATGGTTTCAACAATGTAGGAGGTTCCGATTTTAATGGAAATCCTTTTAAACCAAGTCAGGCCAATCAGTGGGAAGGCGGGGTGAAATTAGACCTTAATAAATTCAGTGCTACGGTAAGTTATTATAACATCAGGGTAACGAATATGACGAGACCTGATCTTGACCATACGGAAGCAAGTTTCCTTATTCAGGATGGAACACAGTTGAGCAAAGGATTTGAAGCTGAATTGATCGCGAATCCGGTTCCGGGATTGAATATCGTTGCAGGATTCAGTTATAACGACAGTAAATATACAAAGGCGAGCGCTGATGTAGATGGCTTAAGACCTTCTACGGCAAGTTCTCCAACAATGGCAAACATTTGGGCGAGCTACCGTTTCATCAATGGCCCTTTAAGTGGCCTTGGAGTAGGAATCGGAGGAATTTACGGAAGTAAATATTATCAGACCAACACCCATACCTTTACATTCAGTATTCCTGAATACACGGTATTGGATGCTTCTGTTTTCTATGACAGACCAAAATTCAGAATCGGGCTGAAAGTGGATAACTTAACCAATGAAAAATATTGGTCGTACCGTTTGGCAGCTCAGAACCCAACAAGGGTAACGGGTAGTTTTACATTTAAATTTTAATCATAAGAGATCCGGTGGCGAATAAGACATTTAAAAAAGCAATACGACAGATCCATTTGTGGCTGGGATTAGCGACAGGGATCATTGTCTTTGTGATCTGTATCACCGGATCTCTCTATGTTTTTGAAGAAGAGATAAGGGATGCAACCGGCAAAGAATTAATGCATGTGGAGCCCCAATCTCAACCTTTTATAGGATTGGAAAGCATCATCCTGAATTTTCAGAAGATCACTCCTAAAGACAAGATCACTTCGATCAGGATCACGGAAAATGAGCCCGGTGCTACAGTTCAGATCCTGAATAAAAAGAAACAAATTTTCTATTTTAATCCTTATACTGGTGGTTTGATAGGCAAACAGGGCCGCGACTGGCTGAATACCGTGTTTGACCTGCATACTTCCCTAATGTTAGGCGAAACAGGGAAAATGATCCAGGGCTGGAGTGTAGTGATCTTTTTACTTATGCTGATAACAGGCTTGGTCCTTTGGTATCCGGCACGCATAAAACAGGCAAAACAAAGTCTGACGATCAAGTGGGAAGCTTCTGTAAAAAGGAAAATTTACGATTTCCATAATGTTTTGGGATTCTATGCTTCCATTCTTTTAATCATCCTGGCGCTTACCGGAATGTATTTCGCTTTTTCCGGAGTTAAAACAGCAGTGGAGATGGTAACCAACTCCAAATTAGGTAAGGGGGATTCTTCTATAAAAATGGCCTTCGATCCGAAAGCTAATTTAGCGGTACGATACAATACCATTTATAAAACATTGACTGAGAAGTACCCTGGTGCTATTTCGATGACCTATTCGGTAAGAAAAAAAGATGAAATGCGTGTACGGATGATCTATCCTTATCAATGGTCACGAAAACAAAATACCTTCTTTTTTAATCGCAATACCGGCGAACTTCTACGCAGTAAACTATACAAAAACAATAATGCCGCTGATACAGTGGAAGCTGCGAATTACGACCTCCATACCGGAAAATTTTTCGGAATTATTGGAAAGATCCTGTGGCTTTTAGCATCACTGATCGGAGCGTCTTTGCCTGTAACCGGTTTCATTATGTGGTGGAACAAAAGGAAAGCAAAAAAGAAAAAACCGAAGAAAAAACATCATCATAAGGTTTTGAAAAAGGTTGTTTGAAAATACAATGCTGATTAAATAATGATAAAAAAGTACTGCTTCTATTGGGCAGTATTTTTTTTTGAAGTCAGGAGTGGGTAAATGACCTGAAAAATTAAAAAATTCCCTGCAATTAGAATAAGCATTAAGTTTAAAAATAGTTCACAACCTACTGAATGTTAATTATGGTTAAGCTTTTATAAGATGATTAATTGCTCTGAAGAAAAATAGTGTGTGTAAAATTGTTATTTTATTAAAATAATATTCTTGCTGTAAGTATTGTGTAAGCAATATTTAGATAAATTGTCTGTAAAATTTTAATTAAAGTTAATACATCCCGTGGTTTTGTTAATACTTTGTTAAAAGATAGTCTGTGATTTTTATAGAATTTTGCCCCAATAAAAAATGTCGCATGAATCTTATCAAAACTTCCTTATTTATTTTCCTTTCTGTTACCGGTTCCAATGCTTTTGCTCAGAAACATTCACCGCAGAAAAAAGTGGTCTTTATCATTGTAGATGGTATTGCTGAAGATATGCTGGGTAAAACCAAAATTCCTAATCTTGATAAAATAAAAAAAGATGGTGCATTGCTGAAAGCTTATGTGGGAGGAGAAAAAGGAGGTTACAGCGAAACCCCTACGATTTCGGCAGTAGGGTATAACAGTTTACTGACGGGGACATGGGTAAATAAACACAATGTTTTCGATAATGATATTAAAGACCCTAACTATAGTTATCCTACGATTTTCAAACTATTGAAAGATCAGTTTCCTAATAAAAAGACTGCTATATTTTCAACGTGGGAAGATAACCGTACCAAATTGGTTGGTGAGAATCTGGATGCAACAGGGAAAGTAAAGGTGGATTTTGCTTATGACGGAATGGAAAAAGATACCAAGAATTTTCCACATGATAAGCAAAGGAGCTATATCCGTAAAATCGATAGTTTGGTTGCCGGAAAAGCAGCCAACTATATTACAGAAAATGGACCGGACCTCTCATGGGTCTATTTAGAATTTTCCGATGATATGGGGCATGGATATGGAGATGGTGATATTTTGTACAAAGCAATTTCTTTCGAAGACCAGTTGATCGGGAAAATATATGAGGCGGTGAAAAAACGTGAGGCAAAACACGGGGAAGACTGGTTGTTTATAGTCACTACAGATCATGGAAGAACGGCAGATACCGGAAAGGGACATGGTGGACAAAGCGACAGAGAGCGTAATACCTGGATCGCTATCAATAAACCGAACATCAATACATACGCAAAGAACAATCGTGTAGGGATTACAGATATATTGCCAACGATCACAGACTTTATGAGCATTAAAGTCCCTGAAAAATTCCAACAGGAAATCGATGGAATTGATTTACTTAAAAGCAGAACAGCTTACGATTTGAAAGCTTCTTTGTCATCTGATAAGACCCTTGAACTTACCTGGAAAACGACAAGTCCTTCTAAGGAGCTTGGAGAAGTATACATTACCGATACCAATAATTTCAAAACCGGAGGCAAAGACCTCTATCAGTTATTGGGACAGGCTGATTTAGGAAGCGGCAAATTTACTTCAAAACTAAAAATTAATAATTCCAATGTCTATAAGATCGTTCTGAAAACCAAAGAAGGTTTTCTGAATACCTGGATCACAACCAAATAAATAAGGAATCTACTTATGAAATTATCGCTTTTAATCGGGCTGGGCTTAGTCTCCGGTCTGGAGGTCTATGGCCAAAATGTACAGAAAATAGACCGTATTGATACGTTAAACACCCACGAAAAAAAAATCGATGAGGTGGTTGTTACAGCCCTGGGAATCAAAAAAGATAAGAAAGCCTTAGGGTACGCAGTACAGGAGGTAAAAGGGGATGTTTTTGAAAAGGCAAAAGAACCTAACTTCATCAATTCATTATCAGGGCGTGTTGCCGGATTGAATATCAAGAACAGTACAGACCTGTTTCAGGATCCGGGAATCAGCCTGAGAGGAGCGAAACCGCTTATCGTTATCGATGGAGTTCCGGACAGAACCGCTGATTTGTGGAGAATCAACGCGGATGATATCGATAACATTAGTGTATTGAAAGGGCCTACTGCTTCGGCATTATATGGATCTGTAGGTAAAGATGGAGCGATAATGATTACCACGAAGAAAGGGAAAAAAGGGAAAATGAGCATCTCCTTCAATAATTCAACGATGTTTCAGACTTCCTTTATCCGGATTCCGAAGGTACAGACTACTTATGGCGGGGGAAATAACGGAAAATATGCTTATGTAGACGGAAGTGGTTCAGGAAGCGAAGGTGGAGGATGGATCTGGGGACCAAAACTCGATCAGAAAGACCCTTCTACACCAAGCGGATACTATGAAACCCCGCAATACAACAGCCCGATTGATCCTACGACAGGGAAACCGATACCATTACCATGGATCTCCAGAGGGAAGAATAATATCAAAAATTTCTTCGATACCGGAGTGATCCAGTCTAATAATCTGAGCGTAGATTGGGGAAGTGATAAAGCAACCTTCAGACTTTCCTTATCCAATATTTATCAAAAGGGAATCGTTCCTAATACCGATCTGAAAACAACTTCGATCAGCCTTGCAGGTTCTATGAACCCTACTGAAAAACTTACGATCAACTCAACCTTAACTTATAATAAGGAATACACTTCCAACTTTCCTGAAGTTGGCTATGGACCTACCAACTATTTGTACAATCTTGTACTATGGACAGGAGCTGATGTAGATGTAAGGGATTTGAGGAATTACTGGGTAGCAGGAAAAGAAGGTTATCAGCAAAGGCACTACAACGTCTCTTATTACAATAACCCTTATTTTCAGGCTTATGAATACCTGAGACCTTATTATAAAGATAACGTGATGGGTAACGTGAACCTGGAATATAAGATTCTTCCTAAATTATCTGCCAAAGCCCGTGTCGGAACGAATATTTATGCGCTGAACCGTGAGTATCAAGAACCGAAAAGTTACATTGGATATGGAAATAAATCATTAGGAAACTATACCCAAATCAATGGAAACTATTTTGATATTACTTCAGAAGTAGGGCTTAAATACCAGAACAGATTTTCAGATAACTTTATGTTGACAGGAGAAGGGTACTTATCCAACTATTACAGAGAACAAAAAAACAGTGAAATACGTACCGATGGATTGGTAAGTCCGGGTTGGTACAACCTTTTTAATAGTATTGGACCACTGTTTGCACCAAAAGAAGGAAACCGGAAAGAATATGAGCAGATCAACAGTGCGTATGGCTATGTAGATATGGAGATTTATAAAGCATTTTTTCTGAATATGACTGCTCGTTATGATAAGGTGTCAACCCTTCCGCAGGGAAATAATGGCTATTTTTATCCTTCAGTTTCGGGATCAGTAGTACTTAATCAGCTGTTCACAATGCCTGACTGGATCAGTTTTGCGAAAGTGCGGGGATCTTTGGCACAGGTTTCCAATGGTAAACTGGCGAATGATACCTATGGTTATATTTCAGCTTTTCAAAAAAGTGATATCAGCTGGAATGGACAGTCTACATTCTCTTTTGGGGATGTTCTTATTGATGCTACTATAAAACCTGAAACTTCAAATTCCTGGGAAATAGGAACAAACATTTCTTTTCTGAAAAACAGGATCAATCTGGACGTTGCCTATTATCAGACCCGCGATTATAATAACCTGGCAAAAATACCTTTGTCTGAAGGGGCGGGATATAAAACCTACCTTACCAATGGAAATGTTTTTCAAAGAAAAGGAGTGGAATTTACGCTGAATGCAGATGTTATAAAGAAATCTGATTTCAGATGGAGTACCCAGCTGAATGTAAGCCATTACAGGAAGTATCTGAAAGAGGCTTATGGTGGAAAAGACTATACGACGATTTATAACCCTGCTAATGGAAGGGATAATTTCATAAGAGTAGGTGAAAGAGCCGACAAGTTAACAGCGATGCCTTATGAAACCTCTCCTGATGGACAACTGGTGTTGCAGAACGGATATCCTGTGAATTCCACAGCACCATTCGAATCCGCTATGGGATATTCTGATCCTGACTGGACCTACGGATTATCAAATAATTTTGGTTATAAAAACTTCTCACTCTCTTTACTGTTTGACGGAAGACTTGGAGGGACCATGTATTCTACCACCAATCAGAAAATGTGGTGGGGTGGAATTGCACCGGGAACTGTTAATCAGTACAGGGACGATGCCAATGCCGGAAATAATACCTATATCGCTCCTGGAGTAAGGGTTGTGAGCGGAGCAATTACTTATGATCAGAATGGGAATGTAAAATCAGATACCCGTGTTTTCGTTCAGAACGATGTTGCAGTGAACTATAATGCTTATATGCAAAGTACCAGCAACGCTTTTGAAAGCAATTACCATTATTACAAACAAACCTTTATCAAATTAAGGGAGATCACGGTTACCTATGATTTTGCGAAATCTTTTGCAGAAAAACTGGGGGTATCTTCAGCAAGTGTTTCCCTGATCGGGAGAAATCTATGGCTGTCTTCAAAGATTAAGAATGTAGATCCTGACTCAGGAGTGGATCAGCTTCAGACACCTGCAACAAGAAGTTTTGGAGTTAACCTCAATGTAAAATTCTAATGATAAAAATACTATAGAAATGAAAGTAGTTAAAATATATATATTGTTATCGGTTGCTTTATTAGGGCTTACGGGCTGCAGCAGAGTGGATGATTTCCATGATGACCCAAACCGTCCTAAAAGTGTAGATGCCGAAAATATCCTTCCAGGAATTGAAGTAAGTGCCTTTAGCAATATAGAAGCTGAAGCAGCATTGGCATCAAGGCAGCTTACCTATATCAATGGGGTAAGTTCTCAGCAATATTACAACTGGCAGAGAGGCTCATTTGGTGCTTATGATAACATCAAGCAGGTGGAGAAGATGGTAGAAGAAGCAAATAAAAAGGGCGCAAAAGAATATATCGCATTAGCCCGTTTTTTCAGATCTTATTATTATATATCATTAACGGAAACATTCGGTGATATTCCATATAGTGAGGCAATAAAAACAGATATTTTCTATCCAAAATATGATGATCAGAAAAGCATTTATAAAAATGTGTTAGCAGAGCTGGCACTGGCTAATACAGAGCTCTCAAACCTGAACACAGTGATCAGGGGAGATCTTATTTATAATGGGGATGTGCTTAAATGGAGAAAGCTTATTAATTCTTACAGATTAAGAATTTTAATGGACTTGTCGAAAAAAACAGATGACCCCGACCTGAATGTGAAGCAGACTTTTGCCGGTATTATTAATAATCCGGCTCAGAATCCTGTTATGGAAACAGTAGAGGAGAGTGGGCAGTTACCTTTCTATAATGTGGTCAATAACCGTTATCCTTATTTCAACAGTAATGATTTGCAGACAGCCTATTATATGGAACAGAGTTTTGTAGACAAACTGAGGACCTCTAAAGATCCAAGGCTTTTTAAGATGGCGGAAAAGAAAACGAGTACAGTAGGAACCAACCCTGCAGATCCGTTTAGTTTTTATGATGGATTATATGGAAGTGGTGATTTGGGGCAGAATTCTACTAAAGCATCCAGCGGTCTGGCATCCAGGATCAATCCAAGGTATTTTAATGATCCGATCAATGAACCTACTTTATTAATGGGATATACTGAATTACAGTTTATATTGGCAGAAGCTGCAGTTCGTGGCTGGATCAGCGGAAATGCGGATACCTATTACCTGAAAGCAATCAATGCTTCTATGAGTTTTTATAAGATAAGCCCGACTGACATTGCTGCCTATCTGGCACAGCCAGCAATTGGTCTTCAACCGGGAAAAGAGATAGAAATGATCATGGATCAGAAACATACAGCCATGTTCTTTAATACGGGTTGGCAAATATTTTACGATCAGAGAAGAACAGGATTTCCCAAGTTCAATACAGATGGACCCGGTATTCTGAACAATGGAAAGATTCCTAAAAGATGGATGTATCCTTCATCTGAAATCACTAATAACAATGCGAATCTTAATACTGCGATTACGAAACAGTATCCGGGTGGTGATAATATCAATGAAACCATGTGGCTGATTAAGTAATACGATACGATAGGTTTTATTTTAAAATATTTTATCGTCTTGCAGAAGATTCCGATACATTAAAAAAAACACCTGCTTCAAAGAAGCAGGTGTTTGCTGTTAGATATAAAATAATTGATATGATGAGATTAAATTGAGTGGATTAGCTAAATTTTTTAATGGCTTCAGGACTCACCGGAGTAAAAAAGTTGATGAGGTTCCCATCCGGATCACAAAATAAAAGAGACCGGTTGCCCCAAGGCATTGTGGTCGGTTCCTGAATGATGTCAGTAGTAAGATCTTTAATCTTTTCATATTCATCATCCACATTGGTGACCATAAATTCTATAATACTGCTTACATTACCTGTGGATTCCAGCAGTTGATCGGTAAACATCTTCATAGTTCGGGTACTCCCTATCGCTATGGTAATAGAGCCAGTGGAAAGCTCAGCAAAATCTTCCGTATACCACTGAGCTGTTAATCCAATCGCCTTTTCATAAAATTGAACCGATTGTTTAATGTCTTTTGTAATAATTCTTATTGATGTAAATTTCATAGGATGTATTGTTTGAATAATTTTAAACAAATGTACAGCAGATCGATGACAACAGTTTGTCAGGAGTATCTGGGTCCTACTTTTATTTTTGAAAGAATTATATTTTTTTGCCTGTCCTGTTAGACCGAGCGTTTATCTTTTGCTATTCTCCTTCGCTGTAATTATTGAATCGGTATGTTGAGCAATGGCCTGGAACATTTTCAGTCTTCTGGAATCCCCGGTAGGATCCTCTGTGTAGTCAGCATATGCAGAATTGGATGCAATAATTATTTTTCTTTTGGGGTTTATGTATAACGTCTGACCATAGATACCTATAGCTGAAAAGTCCATCCCTTCCCGGTTGATAGGAAACCACCATTGATTTTTATATCCTTCCTCAGAGTCAGAATTACTTCGTTTACCAGGCATCAGCTGAGATTTTGTGGGGGTAATTGATTCTTTGATCCATTTCTCAGAAAAAATGGATTCTCCTTTACTGTTTTTTCCTCCATTCAGCATTAGTAATCCTATTTTAGACCAGTCCCGTGTGGATATAATCAATCCACCATACGCAAGCGGATTTCCTTTTTTATCAACCAAAAAGTAAGCATCATCTTCCGCATAGATTTTATCCCACAGTGAATTTTTAAAGAAGTCTTGGATAGATTGGTTGGTCGCACCTGCGATTACCATACTCAATACCTGTGTATCCATACTTGTATATTGATTGTAGATTCCTTGTGGGCGTTTTCTTGTCATTCGTTTTGGATAATCATTAAGAGAACCTTTTAGTGTAGAGAGGATAGATTGTACGACATCAGAACGAATATCTCCGTAATCTTCGGACCAATTGACTCCTGAGGACATATCAAGAAGATTCTGGATTTTTACCTTCTCATAGACTGTTCCTTTAAGAGCCGGGACATATTTTACTACAGGGTCTTCGAGGCTTTCTATATATCTTTTTTCATAGGCAATTCCCGTGAGTAAGCTTATGATTGATTTCGTACCCGAGAATATGATAACCGGTTTTTGTTTTTGGTTGTTCCTGTAATAATACTCTGCAATAACTTTCCCATCCTTGATCATTAATAGTGAAGTAATCGCTCTTTTTTTTATTTCTTCAGAAACATTGTATATTTTGTTTTTAAAGACAAAGTCTTTAGGAAAAATGTCGTTCCCTAAAATATTTTTGGGTACCGAATAGGGCTGGCTGCTCTTATTAAATTTAATAGAAGGATACTGATCCTGGAGACTTCGGAAGTTTTCAGAGATATTTTTTTTATCAAATACTTCTGCGTACTTCTTAAGTAAAAACATATCATCAACTTTATTTTTTAAAAGGTATGCTATACATGCAGCTACCAATAGAACGATACTGCCGATAATGATTTTCTTTTTCATATTTTATTTTTTAATCAAAAGATTATTCAATCACAAATTGACTCAAAATGAAGCGATAAATTTTTAATTAATATTAAAAAAGGATCATTTGAATATTTGCTGTTTTTATATAGTGAAATTATAATATGGCTTTAATCCCTATCAAAGGGCTTACTCCATTTAAGTGGGTTAATGAATTGCTGGAAATCCCGGGAACAGTATAGAACAGACATTCCCCTAGAACGATAAAGGTTTTAGAAATCACATAATTGACGCCGATTCCAAAGTTTAGATAGAGATTATTTGAACTTTTCGTTCCATAGTTGATCTGGTTGTCGGCAGAACTGTAATGAATGGAAGGTTCTTCGATAAGTGCTATACCGGATCCTGCAAAAAGAAAAGGCTGCCAATGTCCATACATTCTTTGGTATCCGATATCCAATCCGATGTTTGTACTGTTTGTCTTTACATCAACTTCGGATCGTAGCGAGTTAAAAGAAAAGCTGGCCTTATAATTAACGGTTGTCTGGCCTAGCTTAAGTCTTGTGAAATATTTGTTATTGTACGTTAATTGAATAGAAGTTACGGAGTTTGAACCTATCGTATTCTTAAATCCATCTGTGCTGCTGTATGGAAAAAATGCTCCAAATGTTCCTCCAAAATCAAAATATATTTTTTTGTTTTCCGTATTCAGTAAATCCTGAGATTTAAAGCTGGCAGGTAAAAGACATAAAATGATGAAATAGATAATATATTGTTGAGATAAAATTTTTTTAAGTGACAGATATAAGGGCATGTTAGATATTTTATTATCTGACAAATAAAAATCATTTTAGCTCGTATTTCTTTAATATAAATTAAAAAATACACGCTAAATAACATGGAAAATAAGGACTAAAGCTTAGTGTTGGCTCTTATGACACTTAACGTCTGTTGGGTTATTCCGAGATATGAAGCAATATGTCCCAGGGATGCCCTCAATATGAGATCGGGAAAATTTTCCATAAGGTCTTCATATTTATTCTGTGCAGACTGGAACTGTAGATTGTATACCCGGTCTGCAAGTATTTTTATATGGTAAGCCATTATCGTTCTTACAAGAGTATTAAGTTTTGGATGTGCATCCAGTAATGATTCTATTTTGGAATAATCAACGATACGTATACTGCAGTTTTCCAATAACTGGTAGCTATAATGATCTTCCTGGTCAAGAAATACATTTTCCACAGATAAGAAAAAAGTGTCTTCTGCAAAAAAATAGTCTGTAATATCTTTTCCGTCTTTATAATAAAAAATACGGACCAGTCCTTTTTCAATATAAAAGACCTGTTTAGATCGATTACCACTCGATAGCAAGATATGATTTTTTGGAAATTCCTTATAATCAAAGGCCTCATCAAGCAAAGTAATGAGTTCCTTTGATAATCCCATTTCTTTTTCAAGATATACACTCAAATCCATATAAAAAGATATGGAACAAAATTACTGTTTTTATACTATACGAATAAACTTAATCTTATGGGGAACATTAAAAAAAATTGAATTTAATGATATGTGATTTTATATGCTTTATGATTTTCAAAAATGATAATTCCATTATCGTAGATTTTTGCAACTAATATGTGTAAAATATTAGGGAAAAACTATGGTGAAATATTAAAATACAGATATTGTATCTACTTAAAATTTGCTCAAAATAATTAAGTGAGATTATTTTTTTGTTATTGGTTGATTTTTAATATTGTGATTTTCAATTATTTGTGTAGGTGTTATATGTATGTAATACCCCAGAATTACAGCTTGTAATTGATTGGATTGTATACTTGTGAAATCAAGAATCATGATCAAGTGAATTGTGCAAAATATCACTTTTATAATGACTATTGAAATGTGAAACTTTTTTTAAAAACAACCAAACAAAAGATTTATTTATGAAAAACAAATTAACTTTTGCAATTTTTATTCCACTGTTAGTAAGTGGTATTTCTTTGCACGCTCAACGATTTATTGAGCAAAAAATCACTAGCAATGACGGAAGGTCATCATTTATTACATTTAATTCTGGTACTGCTGCTAAAGATTTAGCTTTATCGGATAATAAGAAATTCTTCTCGGAGGTTTTAAACCTTCCTGCCGGATCTGAAATGGTTAAAACTGAATCAGCAAAACTGTTCAGTGATTTTTCTGATGAAAGATACCAGCTTTACCACAATGGAATTAAGGTTGAGTTTGCCAATTATATATTGCACTATATAAAAGGTAACTTGGTAAGCATGAACGGTGAAATGTATGATACAGGTAATGTAAATACCCAGCCGACTGTCTCAGAATCTGCCGCACTTAATACAGCTATAAAATCTGTAGGCTCTAAAACGCTGATGAGTACTACTCCTTATGGAAAAGAAATCGGTTATCAGCCGAAAGGTGAGCTTGTTTTAATTCCTGTTGAAGCGTCCAATGGAAAATACAGGCTTATTCTATCATATAAGTTTGATATTTTTTCAGCTGAACCTTTTGTAAGATCTCATATTTATGTAGATGCCCAATCAGGAGCTGTACTGCTAAATGATCCGATCATGAAGCATGCTGGAGAAAATGCCCATGGAAAAGAATTGAAAAACAGTGCTTCTATTGGAGCTGAAAATAAAACAAAAGAAAATTTTGCATCAATTTTTGTTGCGGGAACTGCCCAGACAAAATACAGTGGAACTAAATCCATAGAAACCACCCTTGTGAATGGTAAATATACTTTAAGAGATAATACAAGAGGAGGGGGAGTAAATACCTATAACAACAATAATGCAAACTATACCAGTCTTACAAAAAACGATATAACAGATACTGATAACAACTGGACTACGGCAGAGCATTCTTCAACAGGGAATGATGTTGCATTAGATGTGCACTGGGGTGTAGAAAAGACCTATGATTATTTCAAAAGTGCATTTAACAGAAATAGCTATGATAATCAGGGAGCGGTATTGAATAGTTATGTACACGTAAGAAATTCCTGGGAGAATGCAGCATGGACAGGAAGCGCAATGGTATATGGTGACGGAGCTACTAACTTTAAGCCCCTTGGTGCATTTGATGTTACAGCTCACGAATTGGGACACGCGGTATGTCAGACCACAGCGAATCTTGTTTATCAGAGAGAGTCAGGCGCTATAAACGAAGGACTTTCTGATATCTGGGGAACAGTAGTTGAAAATATGTATGCACCGGATAAGCAAAACTTTTTAATTGGTGAGGATATTACTAAAGTATCACCTAATTATTTAAGATCGATGAGCAATCCGAATTCAGGATTATCAAAACAGCCGGATACCTACAAAGGGACTTATTGGAAAGATGCCAGTAATTCATGTACTCCAAATCCTGATACCAATGATAACTGTGGAGTTCACTATAACAGCGGTGTACTGAACTATTGGTTCTATCTTTTGGTAATGGGAGGTTCCGGAACAAATGATATTGGAAGCAACTTTACAGTGAGCGGAATAGGATTTGAAAAAGCGGCCAAGATCGTTTATAGATTAGAAACTTCTTATCTTACTTCCAATTCTAATTATAATAATGCTTTAACGTACGGAATTCAGTCAGCTAAAGATCTTTTTGGTGCTGATTCAGCAGAGCATATTGCAACGCAGAATGCATTTTATGCGGTAGGTTTAGGGCAGGCATACACGGGTGGAGGAAATCCAACAACAGATACTCAGGCTCCTACTGCACCTCAATTGACATCATCTTCTACAACACAGAATTCCACCGTACTTTCATGGAGCGGTTCTACAGATAATGTAGGAGTAACCGGCTATGATGTATACAGAGGAACAAGTCTTTTAGGATCTACTACAACAGCTACAACTTATTCAGTAACAGGATTGTCACCTGCCACTTCTTATAGCTTCACGGTAAAAGCCAAAGACGCTGCAGGAAATATTTCAGGAGCAAGTAATACTGTAAATGTAACCACTCAATCTGGTGGAACTACGACGACTTATTGTTCATCTTCAGCCAATTCTACATCTGATGAGCGTATCAGTAATGTGAAATTTGCAGACATTAATAAAGCTTCAACCGGAACAACAGGATATGAGAACTTTACTTCTACAGTAGGAAATGTTGTAAAAGGAAATACCTATTCTATCAGTATCACTCCGTTCTGGTCGTCATGGACGTACAGTGAAGCATATGCTGTTTATATCGATTATAACGGTGATGGTGATTTTACAGATAGCGGAGAGCTGGCATGGTCTAAAACAGCAAGTACAACATCTCCTGTTACAGGAAATATAACCATTCCAACGACAGCGATTACAGGGAATACAAGAATGAGAGTAATTATGAGATACAACTCACTGCCAACTTCATCATGTGGAACGTTTGATTACGGACAAGTTGAAGATTATACATTGAGAATAGCTTCAGCAGGTGGAATCAGTTCATTGATTTCTGAGTCTGCAGCTACGAATAATACGATCAGCGTTTATCCAAATCCGGTAAATGATGTTATTAAGATTAAATCTGCTTTCAATTCCGAGTTCAAATATCAGCTTATTGATGCTCTTGGAAAAGTAGTGTTGTCAGGAGAGACACAATCTCAATCTATTCATGTAGAATCATTACTTAAGGGAGTTTATATACTGTCATTGGATAATGGTAAAGAGAAAAGTACTCAGAAAATTATTAAAAATTAATCACTGATTTTTAAAGATTCCTACGGGATTAAAAATAAATGAATATCAAACAGCTGTGGAATTATTTCCACGGCTGTTTTTTTTAGATAGATATAATAGATGTTATTTAGATATTCTTCATCCAGATGTAAAGATCTTCTTCGGAGGAGATCTGTAATCTTTTTCTTAATCTGTTTTTTCTGATCTGAATAGATTGGGGCTGGACAAAAGTAAAGGTGGCAATATCTTTTGTGGAAAAGTTAAGATAAATAAAAGCACAGAACTTTAATTCTGAATTTTGAAGCTGAGGTTCAATGCTTATTAACTTAGGAAACAAAGCCGGATATACTTCCTGAAATCTTGTAATAAATGAAGGATCATCGCTTTTAGCCAATTGTATCACTTCATCAAAAGCAAGATTTAATTTCTGAGACAGTGCTTTGCTGGCATTTTCCTTTTCATTGATATTATTGATTAAAATATTTTTTTGCATTTTATGAAGCCGCCTGTTAACTACTAAAACAATAATCAGCAGCAGAATAATTACAGTAGCTGCAAGCCCCCAATTGATAATGTACTCTGTTTTTGCTTCTAAAGGTTTTCGCTTTTCGTCAACAAGAAGCTGAACTGTGTCTTTCAAGTTTTTATCCTCGGTTTCCTTAATTTTGTCATTGAGAATTGTATACAAGCGTAAATTATCCTGTGCATTTTTTGAATCACCTACTTTATGGTAGGCATCTGAAATGAGTAAATACAAATCCGGGAGATAATTAGACCCTTTTATTTTCTTTGCAAGTTCTATTGATTTCTTATAATAAGATATAGCAGAGTCATATTTCTTTTCAGCATTATTGATCTGTGCTAAAATTTTATAGGTTTTAAACTCGTAAAATCCCAGATTCGTTGGCAATGACTGGACTGATTTAATGAAGTATTTTGCGGAGTCTATCTTTTGTTCCTTGATTTTAACACCGGCCAAATTCAATGTTGCTATTTTTAAATTGGTTTCAAAACAGGAGCAGATCTTTTTCTTCTTTTGCAATATATTAATCGCCCTTTTACCAAAAATAGTTGCCGAATCATAACTTTTTTTATCACAATAAGTGGTAGCTAAATCAATCATTGCTATTGTAGACTGATATATTTTTGCCGAATCATCCTTAATTTCGCTGGCAAGAAGAATATTTTTCTTATACTTTACTATCGCTTCGTCATACATTTTAACGCCATAATAATTATTACCAAATAATCTGTTGATATCAATCTGGGTATTGAGATCTTCAGTCGTATTTTCCCTTTCCAGTAAATGCAGATAATAGATGCTTTTTTTGAATTGATTAAGCCTGTTATAACCATAAGAGAGATTCAGGCCAGCCGTCACTTTACCCTTGGAATAATCAATAGCTTTTGCCTTTTCAAATAAATCCAGGCTTGTGGCAATGAATTTTTCGGTATCTCCGGAGGCAAAAATAGTTTCAGTCTGTTTGAGTTTCTGATCGATTTCTTTGGTCGTCAGCTTTTGAGAATAAAAGGAAAGGGGTAGCCATAAAAAAAGTAAGAGTTTTTTCATTATTATAAATATCGTAATTGTGGTGAAAAATGGTTTTTATGCAACGAATTCGTTGCAATTCCTGAAAAATACAAATATTTTTTGTGTTTTTTGTTAAATAGTGCATTTTTATTTAGTGCATGTACTGATCAGGTGTATATTGGAAACGACAGAAAGTATATAGAACCATCTGAGAATATTCGTGTAAATTTGTTTAGCATAACCATTAATAGGTGAACATCACATGAAAGAAAGTGCTTTAATAAAAAATATTTCGAGGTATGTAACCTTAACCGCCGAGGAAGTTTTAACTTTTGATAGTTTCTGGACTGAGAAAACACTGGAAAAAGGAGACTATCTTTTAAGAAACGGAGAGGTTTGCCGGTATGATAATTACGTCATTTCAGGTCTGTTAAAAGCATTTTATATCAATTCTGAAAATGGAAACGAAGAAATTCTTTATTTTTCTATCGATGACTGGTGGGCAACAGATATCGACAGTTTTTCCAAACAAAGAGCTTCTATCTACAATATACAGGCACTTGAAAAAACAACTGTTTTGCAGATTAGCTACCATTCCTTTCAGCAGCTTTTGAGTAAAATTCCGAAATTGGAAAGGTATTTCCGCCTTATATTGGAAGGCTATCTGGTTGCCATGCAAAAGAGGATCATTTACAATAATATTTATGATGCGGAACACCGTTACTTTGATTTTTTAGAAACCTATCCCAATATTGCTTCCAGAGTTCCTCAGTATTTGATTGCATCTTATTTAGGAATCTCAGCTGAATTTATAAGCAGACTGCGAAAAAAAAATAAATCCTCTTGAACTAGGTCAATTTTTCTTTACTTATTAATCGGGAATTTTGCTTCATAATAATTACGAAGCATATGAATAAAGTATTGATCATTAACGCAAGCGTTAGAAATGAAAGATCCTACAGCCGGAAACTGTCTCAACTTTTTGTAGACAACTGGCAGTCGAAATATCCTGAAGATCTGTTCACTTACAGGGAAGTTGGAACCGAACTCATTCCGGGGATAGATGAATCATGGATTGCAGGAGCTTTTACGAAACCCGCAGACAGAACCGAAGAAAATCAAAAAGCATTGAAACTAAGCGATGAACTGGTGGATGAGTTGAAAGCACATGATCTGTATGTGATTGCAACCCCTATGTATAACTGGTCGCTTCCCAGCGGATTGAAAGCATACATTGATCAGGTGATGAGGTTTAATAAAACCTGGAAGTTCAGATCGGGAGTTCCTGATGGTGATTATGTTGGTTTACTTGAAAATAAAAAAATATTTATATTATCGAGTAGAGGAGATACCGGCTATGGAGAAGGAGAGAAGAATGAACATATGAATTTTCAGACAACCTACCTGAAATTTATTTTCGGAATTATGGGAATAAAAGACATAACAGTATTTTCTTTGGATAACGAAGAATTTGGTGGGGAAATATTCGAAAATTCCAAAAAAGAGATTTTTGATAGAATAAGTTTAATTGAATAAAAGTGGGATTTTTTTAATCCCACCGGAACATTAAAATTGATCGTTATAAAAACCACAACTCAAAACTACTGCCTTCTTCCAATGCCTGATAATTAAGATAGCCACCGTGGGCTTCCATAATGCTTTTAGTAAGCGTTAGCCCGATTCCTGATCCGGTAGCTCTTGTAGTGAAAAACGGAAGGAAGATCTTGTCCTTAATTTCCGGGGTAATACCGGAGCCATTGTCTGTAATGCTGATAATGATCCGGTTGTTGTGTGATCTTACACTTGTTTTAATCGTTTTATGCTCTTTTTCAGAAACGGCAAAAATGGCATTGAGATAAAGGTTGATGAGGCTCCTTTCGATCATTTTCTCATCAGCAGGAACCCTAAAGTCTTCTATTTCCAGAATTATTGAAATGTTCTGTTTTTCAAATTCAGGTTTTAAAAAGCTCACGGCGGATTCAATTACTTTTTTCAGGGAAACAGGAGAGAAAACAGGTTTAGGTAATTCTGCAACCTGACGGTAATCATCCACAAACCTTAGAAGCTGTTTCGATTTTGAATTAATGATCATCAGGCTTTCCTTCATCTCCTGCTGATCCTCCTTGTCTACAGTTTCCTGATTACTGATATATTCCAGATTCTGTATCAGGCTGTTTACGGGGGTCAGCGTATTGAGAAGTTCATGCGAAAGCACTTTCATCAAATTATTCCAAGCCATTTTCTCCTTTTGTTCAATGATTTTTTGAACAGATTCAAGCGTGATAATATAAAAACGGTGTTGTATATTTTTCACCTGTTTTGTTCTTAGTGAGAAAGACTGTTTGGAGTTTCCCTGGATGGAAATGTCAAAAAACTCCTGAGAACTGGTATAACCTGTATCTTCAATAATCTTATAAAATTCAGGAACTTTTGATGCATATGGACTCCAGGTATTGTATTTGGGAACCTGTAAAATATCAAGAAAAGCTCCGTTTACATAAAATACATCCCAGTTTTTATCTTTTTCCAAAAGGATCATAAGGCCTGTTTCCATCTGATCCAGAATACTCTCATAAAGAAGCTGTAAGGAAGATTGGGATAATTGTTCCTGTTTACTTTGGTAATATAAGCGAATGCTGCTGTCTAAAAGTTCTGTTCCATCTTCTTTTGGAAATAATGAAAAGTCTTTTCTTCGGATGGATGAGATTATTTTTTCAGTTTTTGCAAGCTGGGTTGTTAATGAATAATTTATGAAAACTAAAAAGGCAATCATAAGTCCCGCAAAAAGAATTGCACTGAACCACTTTCCCTCCAGGAAAAAATGGTAACATGCAATTCCGCTTAGGATCGCAAAGAAATTATAAAGGAACCATTGGTAATTATGTCTACTCATTATTTTCTATGTATTTTAATTGTAGTCTTTAATTTTAGGTGTTAGGTGTTAGGTGTTAGGTGCTGGACATCCCGCATCTCGTACCTCGAAACCCGTACCCCGAAACTCATCTCCCTCATATCCCAAACTTCTCCATTCTCCTGTACAATGCTGCCCTTGAAAGTCCCAGGTCTTCAGCCGCCAGAGAAATATTTCCGCGATGCTTTTTTAAGGCTTTTTTGATGAGCACTTCTTCCATTTCTTCAATGTTGAGATTGATAATGGTATGTTCATGTTCTTCCAATTGTGGCATCAGGAGCTGAAGGTTGTTATCAGTTGAAAGAATGACACTTCTTTCCAGGCAATGATCCAGTTCACGGATATTTCCCGGCCATGGATAATTTTTAAGGGTAAACAGCAAATCATCGGTCAGCTCCAGATTCGGTTTATGGTACTTTTGTTTATAACGGTCTAAAAAATAATGCGCTAAAAGACCGATATCCTCCTGTCTTTCCCTTAATGCCGGAATCTGAATTTCCACAGTATTGATCCTGTAATACAGATCCTGACGAAACCGGTTTTCAGCCACCGCTTTTTTCAGGTTTTCATTCGTTGCAAAAATGAAACGGACATCCAGTAAACGTTCTTTAGATTCTCCTAATCTGGATAATTTCCTGTTCTGGATCAGACTCAACAATTTTGTCTGAAGCTGAAGGGGAAGATTTCCGATCTCATCGAGAAAAACCGTTCCGTTTTGAGCATTCTCGATTTTCCCTGCATAATCCTGATAAGCATCTGTAAATGCTCCCTTTTTATAACCAAATAATTCAGATTCAAAAAGACTTTCTGAAATACTGCCTAAGTCAATATGAACAAAAGGTTGATTTTTTCTTTCCGACTGTTCATGAATGGATTCAGCCAATACATATTTTCCGGTTCCGTTTTCTCCTAAAAGAAGGACGTTAGCATCTGTTGGCGCTACCTTTTTGATCTGTTCAAGAACCTCCTTCATTTTCAGAGAGTGGCTCTCCAGTTGATACTGACTGTTTTTTTGATTCACATTTTCCCATTGACTGAGCTTTTTATTTTTTCTTGAAATATCAACAGCCAGATTTACTGAGGCATATAACTTTTCATTGTTCCAGGGTTTTAAAATAAAATCAGAGGCTCCTTTTTTTAATGCTTCTACAGCTAATTCTACTTCACCATAAGCGGTCATTAAAATAATAGGAAGATGGGGTTCAAGGGTTTTAATCTCGTTCATCCAATACA
The DNA here is from genome assembly GCF_002216065.1 of Chryseobacterium sp. T16E-39. NCBI lineage: Bacteria > Pseudomonadati > Bacteroidota > Flavobacteriia > Flavobacteriales > Weeksellaceae > Chryseobacterium > Chryseobacterium sp. T16E-39. The sequence goes on from NZ_CP022282.1 coordinate 205,194, forward strand.
GGCCATCCTGGCCACTTTCAAATCCTTTTCTGAAATTCATGTCTAATACCACCGCATCAATCTGACTTTCAGTCATGAATTTCATGATCTGGGCAGGCTTGCTGAGGCAGCTGACCTCAGTGAAAAACTTTTTGAGCCAGACTCTTGCAGAAAACAAAATATCTTCGTCATCGTCCACAATTAGAATATGGGCTTCTTTTTTTCGCATAGTATAGATTAAGTATATTAAAATTAATTCATTATCATGAAAAACTGTTCATTTCTGAACAAAAAGTGTCCGGTATCGGACAGTTAGTTCCATAGCTCTAAAAATATTATTCCAGATTTTCAGGGACTTACAGATTTATATTTTTCTGGCATTTTCATTGTGTAATCTATTGTAATGAAATAAGTTACATCTTATTATGGATACGAAAATAGTAAAAAAGAAATCGAAATTAAAATTTGTTTTAGGCGGATTGGCAGGAGTGGTCATATTATCGCTATCTGGGTTATATTTTACCCAACAGAAGAAAACCTATAATGTTGCAGCAGAAGATATCCAGACGGATAAAGTGACTCAGGGAAAGTTTGAGGATATGCTAATGGTTACTGCACAGACACAATCCCTTAATTCTTCACTGGTGAATGTTTTAGAAGGCGGGGCTGTAAAAGAAATTTTTGCTGAGGATGGTCAGATGCTGATCAAGGGTCAACCTATTGCAAGGGTTTATAATCCCAATACAGAATTCAACTACATGAATCAACAAAATGGAATCCTGCAACAGATCAGTCAGATGAGAAGCACACTTCTTGAATTGAAAAATCAGGAACTGGCTCAGGATAAAGAACTGCTGCAATCCCAGAATGATTATAATACAGCACTTCAAAACTTTAATCTTCAGAAACGTCTTTATGATGCGGAGATTGGAAAAAAAACTGATTATGATATCAGCGTACAGAATCTTAATTATCAAAAACAGCGGAAGTCAATTGTAGAGAAAGGATTTACAAGTGAGAAGAATTCCAGGAACTCCCAGATGGCGGCAGTCAATTCTTCAATGGGAGAGATGAATAGGAGTCTTACCATCTTAAGTTCCAACAAAAATAATTTCCTCATTACTGCACCTGCTTCCGGACGGCTATCTTCTTTTACCATTACAGCAGGCGAAAATCTGACAAGCGGGCAGAGTATCGGAAGAATAGACCTGATGGACGGCTATAAACTGGTGGCTAAAGTGGATGAATATTACATTAATAAATTACAGAATGGGATCAAGGGAATGCTTGATAATAATGGAGCTGATTATGAGGTAGTCATTACCAAAATTCTTCCTGAAGTAAAAGACGGACAATTTTCTGCAGAGCTTAACTTTACGCATAAGAAACCTGAAAATCTGAAAATTGGGATGACTTTCGGAGTTAAACTAAAACTTTCGGCAGATACACAAAGTACTATGATTCCTAAAGGGAATTTTTACAAAGACACCAATGGAAAATGGGTATTTGTGGTCAAGGGAAATAAAGCTGAAAAAAGAAATATCAGTTTAGGAAGAGAAAATCCACTGTACTATGAAGTAAAATCCGGATTGAAGTCAGGAGAAACCATAATTACATCCGACTATTCTGATCTTAAAAAATATGAGATCCTCGACATAAAAAAGTAAAAATATGAATACATTTAACTCAGTATTGCACTGGTTGAATAGCAATTAATAATCGAATCAATACCATAACAAATAAATAGAACTACAATGATCAACATACATAATCTTTCAAAAATTTATCAGTCAGAAGATGTGCAGACTCATGCATTAAATAAAGTAAACCTTAGTATTAAAGAAGGGGAATTTCTAGCCATAATGGGGCCTTCCGGCTGTGGTAAATCAACATTTTTAAATATCCTGGGACTTCTTGATTCCGCTTCCGAAGGTTCTTACCGGTTTTCAGAAAATGAAATGGTAGGGCTGAGTGAGAGAGGAAAATCGGATGTCCGTAAAAAAAATATAGGCTTTATTTTTCAGAATTTTAATCTTATAGACGAACTAAACGTTTACGAAAACATAGAGCTTCCCTTAATTTATAATGGAGTGTCTTCATCAGAAAGAAAAAAGAGAGTTGATGAAATCTTAGAGAAAATCAACATCAGCCACCGAGCCAAACATTATCCACAACAGCTTTCCGGAGGACAACAGCAAAGGGCGGCTGTAGCGAGAGCCCTGGTGACGAAACCTAAACTGATCCTTGCAGATGAACCGACCGGAAATCTGGACAGTTCTAATGGAAACGAAGTCATGAACCTTTTGGCTGAACTTCACAGAGAAGGCTCTACCATTGTAATGGTAACACACTCTTCATACGATGCAGGCTATGCTTCGAGAATTATCAATATGAAAGACGGAGAAATTTTTAATGAAGAGCATGCCTCTCAGAGAAAAGATGTATTTGCAAAAGCAAATGCTGCAGAATTTGAATAAATCAGGAGAGTATACCACATTCATTATTAATACATACAATTATGCTTAAAAACTGGCTCAAAATTGCGTTGGTCAATTATAAAAAAAATGCGCTGTCCACGATCATCAATATATTTGGACTTACGGTAGGTCTTACAGGTTTTATGATGATTCTGATGCATTGGAATGACGAAGAGTCCTATGAAAAATGGAATCCTAAAAAGGATCAGATCTATGCTTTTCAGTTCTTCACCAAAAAAGATAATGCTTATGGAAGTACCATATCTTATCCAATGGCGGTGAGTGCTTCTAAAAAAATTCCTGAAGTTCTGGATTATCTGCTTTTCAGCAGTCCATCAGGGTATAAGATGACCACAAAATACCGGACAGCTTATCAGAAAGACGGACTTTTATCATCCGAAAGCTTCTTTAATTTTTTTCCGTTTAAAATTATTGCGGGAGACACTAAAGATGCTTTGAAAACAGAAACATCCATTGCTATTTCTAAGCAGACGGCAATGAAGTTATTCGGGAGAACCAATGTAGCGGGTGAATCAATAAAAATTGAAAATAAAGAGTACATAGTTACTGCGGTATATGAACTTCCTGAGGGGAACACTCAGATAAAACCTGAATTTATTATCAATCCGGTGGAGCAGCTGAGAAGTGACAGGGAACATTGGAGCGATTTCAAGTATGGATCTTTCTTTATGTTGAAAAAAGGTACGGATCCTGCTGTTTTTGAACAGAAGTTTAAGAGAGATATTATTGAAATCAGGTCAGCTATTGAGGCTAAACCTTTGGGTATAACCATCGAACAGTTTTTGGAAAAATACGGCCCTAACGATGGACTATTGACTCCTTTGGATAAGATCAGGCTGCATGCAAAAGCGTCATGGTTCGGAGTGGGAGATTTCAAAACCATACTCATTCTATTCTTTCTGTCAGTAATGATCGTTATTTTATCCGCCATCAATTTTATTAATTTAAAAACAGCTGAAGCTTCACAGAGAGGTAAAGAAGTGGGAGTAAGAAAAGCGATCGGAGGGACAAGGTCTTCTTTAATCATGCAGTTTCTTTTGGAGACTTTTATGATATGCATGTTGTCGTATTTCCTTTCGTTGGCTTTAACGGAGCTGTTACTTCCTAATTTCAACAAGTTCTTTGGTAAAGAAGTCAAACTGAATGACTGGCATATCTTCGTTTACTCACTGGGCATGGCCGTTATCGTAACTTTAATATCCGGGCTTATTCCTGCCTTCTATCTTTCCAGTTTCAAAGCCATTGAAACCCTGAAAGGAAATTTTTCACGAAGCAAACATGGGATCTGGTTAAGAAACGGAATTCTTACCCTGCAACTGATGATTTCTTCATTTTTTATTATCGGAGGCCTGATTGTAGACAGCCAGGTAAAACATATGATGAATAAAGATCTGGGTTTTGATGGAAAACAAATCATGCTTATTACCTTCAATGAAAATAGCCCGAAACCATGGTTGAAATATGAACGTCTGAAAACCCAACTTTCAAAAATAGACGGTGTTGAAACAGTTTCTTATGGTGAGGCAGTTGCCGGAAGCAACAGGCGAAGCAGTTCAAATATGGACAGTAAGAACCAGACGATTAATTCTGACTACAGTACGATGGATTATAATTATCTGCAATTTATGGGGGTGAAACTGGTGAAGGGACGATGGCTGAATCCTGAATTGGCCTCTGATACGATCAATAATATGATTGTCAATGAAGCATTCGTTAGAAAATTTGGTTGGACTGACGATCAGGTACTTGATGGTACTTACACTCCAGGATTTGATGATGAAAAAAAATACAGAGTTGTTGGTATCGTCAAAGATTTTAATTTCAGAAATCTTAAACTTAAAGTAGAGCCGATTGCATTTTTCCACTATAAAGAAACAGATCGTAAAAGATTTGATGTATATAATATTCAGGTGAAAGTGAAGCCTGACGATATTGAAGGCACCGTCAACAATATTAAGAAATACTGGGAAAATACTGTAGAACCCGGGTATCCTTTTGAGTATTATTTTGTTAATCAAAGATTTGCCAGAACCTTTGTGCAGTATCAGAAACAGAAAACTACATTTTCTATTCTTAATGCAATGGTATTGATGGTGGCTTTATTAGGACTCTTTGCCCTTTCTTCTTTAATGATTGAGCAGAAACTAAAGGAAGTGGCAATCAGGAAAACATTAGGTGCATCAGACCGTATCCTGATTTTTGGATTGACAAAACAGTTTCTTTGGATTGCAGTAAGTGCTGTTCTGATCAGTATTCCAATCAGTTATTTCCTCATGAACGAGTGGCTTAAAGATTTCGCCTACAGAATTGATATGCCGGTTTGGCCGTTTATGATAAGCTTTTGTGTACTGCTTGCATTGACATTTGCTGTGGTTAGCATCAAAGCGTATAAAGCGACGAAAGTCAATCTTGTTAAATACCTCAAATATGAGTAATCCGTCCATTATCATTAACTATCTAGAGTAGATTTAAAATCTTAACGTCTCATGAAAAATTTCATTTTCATATTTTTTGTTGGCCTTTTTCCGGCCCAGCAAACATGGAACCTGCAACAAAGTCTGGAGTATGCAACGACGCACCATCCACTGATAAAGCAGGCTACCGTTACTGTTACAAAGAACGAAAAACTGATCATTGCTTCAAAAGGAATGTTGTTACCTTCTGCAGAAGCTGGGGTGAAGCATAATTATAGTTTTGGCTCTTCCATCAACCAATCAAGCAACCAGAGGGAAGCTCTAAATACGCAATATGACGAGCTTAATGTGAGGGCAGATTGGGAGCTTTTCAACTGGAAGAATTTCTTAAATATATCTTTGTCCAGGCTTAATAAAGAAACCAGTACCTATAAACTTAAACAGGCTCAGAATGATGTAAAACTGAATGTTATTCAAATGTTCTTTACCTATCAGAATAGCCGTAGCTGGCTGAATGTGCTGGAAACTCAAATCTCAGGGATTGAAGACCAGATCAAGCGTACAGAGAAGGAAGTCGAAATTGGAAACAGACCCAAAAGTGATGTGTATGATATCAAAGCTAACTTGGGAACATTACAGGAACAGTGGGTGTCAGCAAAGAACCAGCGTGATCTTGCGAAAATTAACCTTCTGAATGCTGTAGCAGTTACCACGGATTCTATAGATTTTGTACTGGACGATGAAAAGGCTCTTGCCGGAGCTGAGTTTCAGGATACGGACTTTACAAAAAAGCTACTTGAAAAAAATCCTGCGTATCAATCTGCGATGGCCGAGATTACCGCAATGAGAAAAAGAGAAGAAGTCGCGAGATCCGGTTATTTACCGACATTAAATGGAAGCTACAGTTGGTCGAGTTTTTATAATAAAGCATTAGGAAAAAATGATGTTCAGACAGTTAGCTTCTCAGATCAGTTTTCACAGAATAAAAATCAGTCTCTCGCATTCGGACTCAATATTCCCATTTTTAATAAGTTACAGGTGAAAACGAATGTTGAGATTGCTAAACTCAATACGATTAATTCAAATTTAGACAAAGAACTGGTCATCAATAATCTTACCCAGACTATTAATTCGATCAAAGCTCAATTTCTAAATGCTCAGGAAAAATATAATCTTTTGGATGCCAATTTTGAAAATCAAAAACTTTCATTTCAGAAATCTGAAGAGAAGTATCGGGAAGGCCTGATGGATGCATATACATTTTTCGTTGTCAGAAATGGATGGCTTCAGGCGAATTATAACCTGATCAGCAGCAAAAATGAGGTCATTCAGCAAACAGAACTCTTAAAGGTGCTGGAGTCTGGTTTGTAATTGAAGAAAATTATATTTTCTATACATTTTTAATGATAAAAAACATTCATTCATTTATCATATCTAGAAGGCTATCCGGATTTTCCGGATAGCCTTTGTTTTATATGCATATTATATGAGATTTATGATCAGTTCAGGAGTCCTTTTTTGAATTGGTTAGGAGTTATTCCTGTTTCTTTTTTAAACAATCTTGAAAAATAAGGAAGGTTTTCAAAACCCAGTTCATAGGCTATTTCTGAAACCCTGCTATCATTTGTTTTAAGAAGGTTTTTAGCCTCGTTGATCAGATAAATATGGATCAGTTCGATGGCTGTTTTTCCCGTTTCCTGCTTAAGTAAGTCACTTAAGTAGCGCGGAGACATGCTAAGTTGAGATGCCAATGCGGTAACGGAAGGCAACCTTTGGGAAAGGGGGAGGTCATTTTTAAAATGGTTGGCTATGGCTTCATTGAATTTTGACACCGTTTTTTTCGATAGTTCAGTACGGTTAATGAACTGCCGTTTATAAAATCGCTGTGAATACTTCAACATCGAATCAATATGTGCCAGAATAATATCACGGCTGTATTCATCAGCATTGTTGTGGTATTCTTTTTCAATTTTATAATACAGATCCCACATGATCTGCTCTTCTGATGGAGAAAGGTGCAGTGTTTCGTTGGTTTCATAATCAAAGAAACCATATTTACTGATCTCAGAATGTAAATAATGACCGTGCAGAAAATCCTCGTGGATAAACATAATAAAGGCATCTTCATCATATTCCACGCTTTTGAATTCTACCACCTGACGGGGTTTAATAAACATCATGCTGCCATTGTCTGTGTCATATTTGGTACGGCCGTACATAATAATTCCTGATTTCAGTTTTTTGAAACCGATCATATAAAAATCAGAAATAAACTGTCGGTCACCCATCTGGCAGGTCTGGGTACACTGATAAACACTGAACAAAGGATTTTCCGGCGCTGGAAAACCGTTGAACTGATGAATATCCCCTAAACTTTTTAAATGTTCCATAACTAATGCAAGTTAAACAAATCTATGCCACCTTCATGACATAGATTTGCGAATAGAATTATTGATGTTATAAATTATCCATGCGCTGCTGTAGAGACTTCAGCCCACGAATCCCATTCTGCAAAACGACTTTCATACGCCTGTTTTACCATTGGATAAGCGTTTTTACCTAAGAATAAACGTAACGGTGGATTTTCACTGTCAATCAATCGAAGTAAAGCTGCTGTTGTTGCCGTTGGCACTCCCCAGAAATCATCTGTTACAGAAGACTGGAACGCAGCACGTACTCCGTCATATTCAGGCATTGGAGTAGTTTGTGCAGCAGAAGCTCCACTCCAATCTGTTGCATAACCGTTAGGTTCCAGTAAAGTAACATTAATTCCAAAATGTTTTACTTCAGCGGCGAGTGTTTCTCCTAAACCTTCCACTGCAAATTTAGAAGCGTTATATAAACTTAGTACAGGAACCCCAACAAGACCTACAATACTTGATAGCTGAATGATATGTCCATGACCCTGTTCACGCATAATGGGTAGAACCGCCTGGCTCAGCCATAACAAACCAAAGAAATTCGTTTCCATCTGTGCTCTGGCTTCCTCTTCAGTTGTCTCTTCCACAGCACCAAATAATCCATAACCTGCGTTATTGATCAGTATATCGATACTTCCGAAATGTTCTTTCGCTTTCTGAATTGCTGCAAAATCTGCGGTACGATCATTAACGTCTAACTGAAGGGGTAAAATATTTTCACCAAATCGGTTGACAAGATCGTCAAGAGTACTTAAATCTCTTGCAGTTGCTATTACTTTGTCGCCTCTTTGCAATAATGCTTCGGCCCATAATTTACCAAAACCTCTTGAAGCTCCGGTGATAAAAATTGTCTTTGCCATTGTTAAAATGTTTGATACAAATGTAGATCAATGCCAAGGCGAAAGACTTATACAAAAATCCGAAGTACTGATACATTTTTACATCATAATTCATCAGGACGACGCTTGGAGACATTGGAAAAAATCAATAAAGAAGCTTGTTCTAGGGAATCACATGAAAAACAATGGCTGAAATTAAGCTATATTAAATTATCAGTTTCAACCTCTTGTGCCAGGTTCTTTTTCGCATATATTAAAAAAAAACAGGTCTGATTTATTTTTATTTGTCAAGTAATACAATCGTAAAAATGACTCATGTAAAAACTCTAAAAACAAGTCTCAAATATTTAGCCATCTTCTTTATTCCCCTCTGCAAATTCAACTAAATCGATAGATCATTTACACCTGAAATGTACCTGTTTACTTGAGTTTTAAATATTCATATGATGAAAAAAAAACTAAACCTGATTAATGTACTTAATCCCTATTCGTTATTTTCAAAAGAATTAAACACTGACCGAATCTTCGGATTGGATATTTTGCGGGCCTTTGCAATTATTGTCGTGATTATGGATCATGGAAAGTTTATGTTTCCCAGAAAGATTGTAGAATTACATCAATATGTACAGTTCGATGGAGTAACCGTTTTTTTTGTACTTAGTGGATTATTAATTGGTAAGATTTTAATTAAACAAATGGAACATGATAAAGTCAGTTTTAGGCTATTATTGGATTTTTGGATTAGAAGATGGTTTCGCACTTTACCTACCTATTTCCTGATATTATCTGTTGTAATGGTTTGTTATAGCATTAAAGATGCATCATTTGCATTTGTTAAAATGAGTAGATACTATTTCTTTTGTCAGAATTTTTTTCACATCTCCCATTTGTATTTTCCTGAAGCCTGGAGTTTAAGTGTGGAGGAATGGTTCTATTTCATGATACCGGCCCTTATTTTTTTGTTCATCCTAGTTTTTAAATTAAAACCTAAAATTTCGATTCTTATTGTTGTATTTATTGTATTATGTAGTGTTACTTTTTTAAGATATACTATTTTCCTGGATCATGATGAAGAAAAGGCCCGGACATTTCATCATATCGTTATTTTCAGACTGGACAGCATTATGTATGGGGTTATAGGAGCCTATATCAATTATTATTGCTTGAAATACTGGAATTTAATTCCTGGTTATTTATTTTTAGCAGGAATAGGAATATTTGTACTCCAAAAATATTTCTCTCTGAACAATATATTCCCGGATCTGACTGGTGCATATAAAGTTATTTTTGAATTTAGCCTTACCTCTTTAGGTACTTTAATGCTACTTCCTTACTTAACGACTTTAAAAAACAGAAAATGCAATATGGGGAAAATAATTACGATCATCAGTATATTATCTTATTCCATGTATCTTACCCATATGACTTTAATAAAGGATATGATTCTCTACAGCATTCCGTGGACGAGTTTTACTACAAATTATAATATAATAATTCCTGTTATGTATTCTCTGTACTGGGGAATCACCTTGTTGCTATCCATTATTATCTATCAATTTTATGAATCACCCATGACCAGGCTTCGGGATCAGTTTAGTTTGGTCCAAAGGCCTGAAAAAGCTACCACTTAATTGTGTTGATTGTTTATTTTAAAGTCTAGGGAGGTGATCTTTATTTTCATAAGATTATTTTTCCAGTCTGATGGATATCTTACGAGAGCACCGGATTAGAGTTTCTGAAACTCTTACGAAATTCAAGGGCTGTCATTCCGGTTTCTTTAGCAAAGAACCTTGAAAAGTAGGAGTGATTTTCAAAGCCCAGATCGTTTGCAATCTGTTTTACATTCAGGTTGCTAAAATAGAGTAGTTGTTTTGCTTCCATAACGATTTTGTACTTGATCCAGAATGAAACAGAAGAACCGGTATATTTGTTTAAAGACTCATTAAGGTAAGGTTCTGAAATATGAAGCATTCCTGCATAATCAGATGGACTTTTATATCTTTTGATATGTTTGTTCAAAAGTTTTTTAAATCTGAATGATAGTTCTGCAGCTCTTGAAATGTTTCCATCAGAATCTTTTGAAGTTTGAACTGTTGCTGCAGCCATTTCAAAGAAGGAGTGGAGTAAGGCATAGAGTATATTTAAATTCTGACTATCCGGAGAAGGATCCATTGTTCTCCGGTGTAAAATTGTAAGTAAGTCATTATAATCTTCGATATCATTAGGAATCAGATCAACAGGTTCCGGAAAACCAAGCCATCTTTCAAAAGCATTTCGACATGACGTTTCTATTAATGATGGATCTACAGCAATATACCAGCCATTGCCATCAGTAGATCGGATGCGGTAATGGATCTGTTCCGGTAAAATATAATAAAGCTGGTTGGCATGAATGGTCTTTTCTTCAAAATCAACCAGAGTGGATGCCGAGCCTTTTAGCATAATAAAGAAAATATAGTGATCATCACGATGCGCCCCCATTAATTCAGACTTCTGATTATCGATTTGCTCGTGAGTAAATGGGAAAATAATAAAACCCTTATCGGTTCTATCCTGTAATTGATGGGTTGGGATACTTTTCATAGATTTAAAATAGCGTATTAATCATTTTGTTTTACAGGCCAAGCAAACGGTCTGCATTTCTATGGGCAATTTTTTCAATCTGTTCTGGGGGAAGTTTAATTTCATTTAAAAAATCAATACCCATCTGATTGGTGCTGAAAGGATAGTCGATAGAAAAAATAATATTGTCTATACCAATAGTGTCCAAAGCAATCTGTAATGGAGGTTGTGTAAAAATACCACTGGTTGTCATATACAATTGCTGCTTGAAGGTTTCTATTAATGTACGTTGATTTTTTCCTCCATTTCCAGGCTGAAATGCTTTATTAGAGCGGTCCCACATAATAGGTAACATCTCTCCCATATGCCCGATAATGATCTTCAGATTAGGATAGGTATCAAATACCCCAGCTACCAGAAGGCGTAAAACATGAATCGCGGTTTCAGAATGCCATCCCCATCCCCAACAGGCTATGGCATCAAAAGGGCCTGTTTGATCTCCAATATTACTGTAATAAGCATCTATCACAGGTTTTGGCGGAATACCAGGATGGATGTAAACAGGAACTCCTAATTGTTCTGCTCTTTCAAAAATAGGGGCAAATTTTGGAGCATCCAAAAACTCACCATTGGTCACGCCTCTGATCATTGCACCTTTAAAACCATATGTTTTTACTGTTCGTTCAAGTTCATCTGCTGCAGCAATTGAATTAACCATTGGAAGATGAGCAAATGCGGTAAATCTGTCCGGATGACCTTTTATTTTATCAGCAATAAGATCATTGTATTTTGATGCAAATTCCGGAGCAGATTGGCCATCCAGTAAATTAACATCCGTATTTTCAACGGATAGAACCTGCATTGAAATACCTGATTCATTCATAGATTGTAAACGATCGCCGGAAACATCAGCCAGCTTTGGTATCATCTGCTGTAAAGCGCCGGATGGTTGTTTTTTATTTAAAATATCATCAGGAAGGAAACTATTCATTTCGGGGAATGAAATATGCTCTTCTATTGTTACTATTCTCATTATAAAGTGTTTATATGGACGCAAAGATAGATGAGTAAAGATACGTAATCAATGAAGAAATTATAGAAATGATAGCACAAATCGCGGTAAGTGAATATGAACATTTTTTTATATCATTAGAATTGATGTTACTTTTCGAGGGATTCGATGTCAATTATTGTGATTAATGATGTTGTTGCTAAAAATAAAAATCCGAGTAAGCTTTTACCCGGATTTAAATTATTTATTTCAGACATTTAATCTGTGTCTGAATGTCAGAACCTTCCAGAACTAATTAGGTTGCTGGATAACAAAATCTCTTTTGCTTAGGGTATGTGCTGAAAAATATCCTAGTGCGCCATTATTGATATTGCTCGGTGGATTAGCTGGAGTAACACCACTTCCGCCATCATCGGAAATATCCAGAAGCGCGCTGTAATAGGTAAATATATTGTTGTCGATGGATTGCATTTCAACGTGAATGGTATCTCCGGGTACTACCAGAACATCATCCGGATCATCACCATCATCATTAGGAAGGAATAAAGGTCTTTGGTTAGGGAGCCCATTATTCACGTTATCTGAAATACATTAAAGGTTTTCTTAGGTTTATTATTTACTGTAAACCCGAAAAGATAACGGTTTCCTAGTGCGGGAGGATCAGTGAAAATAGGTAAAAGAGTAAAGGTTGTTGTGCCGGCAAATACAAAAGAGTCCTGTTGCAAGCCTTCAAAAGTTACCTCTGCTGGCATGGTGCTTTGAGCAGTATATTGTTTCCCTTCTGCCTCTACCTTTAAAGTATAGGTTCTGCCAGTAACTCCTGTAAAAGCAGTAGTCTGATATTTTCCGTCACCTATATACTGTAGGGTTTCAGTTTGGCCGGTATTGTCACTTACAGTGACCAGGGCATTGGTAACCGCAGGATATTGATTGTTTTGTGTAACGGCAACTGATTTTGTTATTCTCACAATATAAGGTCCTGGCTGATTGGTTATATTCCCCTCGATAACAATGTTTCCACTTTTGTCAGCAAGATCAAGATCGATCTCTTTTTCACAAGAGTTTAATAAAAGCAGGGATAATATGATAAAAAATGTATTCTTCATGATTTAAAATTTGAAATTGTAAGTGATGTTTGGTACCCAACGGAATAATGAGGTCTGCATAGCACGAGTGGTTCCCGGATTGTTCGGATTATCTTCAAAGGTAATCGTATAGGCATTCTCACGTCCATAGATATTGTAGATACCAAAAGACCATGACCCACGGAAACGCTTATTGGAATTGGAACTTGGCTCATAGGTAGCACTTAGATCCATTCTGTGATAGGCTGGCATCCTATCAGCATTCCTGCTGCTGTACTGAAAAACAGTTTGTCCGTTAAGTTCATATTTTCCGGTTGGGAAAGTAACTGCATTTCCTGTACTGTAAACAAATAAACCTGAGAAAGACCATTTTGGATTTAGCTGATAAGTCGCGACTATTGACAGATCATGGGTCTTATCCATTCTGGCATTGTACCATTCGTTGTCATTAATACCATTTATTTTTCTTTCAGTTTTTGATAAAGTATAAGAAATCCAACCTGTTAGTTTTCCACTTTTCTTTTTTGCGATAAGCTCAAGACCATAGGCTCTTCCTTTACCGAATAACAATTCACTTTCTATATCTGCGGCGGTATCAAAAGTAATTTGAGCTCCGTTTTTATAGTCAATCTGATTTTGCATTGATTTGTAATATACTTCTGCATTAATTTCATAGTTGTTGTTATTGAAATTCCTGCTGTATCCCAAACTTACCTGATCTGCAATTTCAGGCTTTATGTTATAGCTGCTTCCAATCCACTGATCGGTAGGATTTCCACTGCTGCTATTGCTTAAAAGGTGTAGATTTTGGGTGTTACGTGAATATCCTCCTTTTATACTGCTGACTTCATTGATCCGGTAATTAGCTGTAATACGGGGTTCCAGATTAACATAGGTTTTTCCAAATTTCCCCTTTTCAAGATATCTGCTTTCTGTCAGAGTTCCGTTTTCGTAAGTATTAAAAGTATCGCCTCCTAAAACACTGAATCCGGAAAGTCTTAATCCATAATTAATGGTCAGCTTTTCTGTAGCTTTAAAATCATCATTGATGTATACTGCATTCTCCCATGAATATCTTGGGTTTCTTGGAAAACTGCTTACACTGGTGCCTGAAGCACTGCTTGGCGTAAGGGTATGATAAATGGATTGAAGACCAAAACGAACGGAATGCTTATTTCCTGCAAACCATGTGAAATCCTGCTTGAGGTTCCAGTCCTGGATCTCAGAATTTAGGCCAAACTTATTATCATTACTTTCAAGGCTGATCTTGTAATTATAATCACTGTAAATAATGGATGTATTGGAGAATAGTTTGCTGCTGATAATGCTGTTCCAGCGTAGGGTTGCTGTTGTATTTCCCCAGTCTGTTGCAAACGTTTTTCCTACTCCTAATACATCTCTTCCGAAATATCCGGATAGATAAAGGCGGTTACTCTCATTGATCTGGTAGTTCGCTTTTAAATTAAGATCATAAAAATATAACTTACTGTCTTTATAATCGTCACTTCCTTTAAGGAATAAATCGGCGTACGTTCTTCTTCCTGAAACAATAAATGATGATTTCTCCTTTTGAATAGGTCCTTCAACACTTAATCTGCTGCTGATTAAACCAATTCCTCCATTAACGTTATAGTCTTTGTTATTTCCATCTTTCATCTTTACATCCATTACTGAAGATAAACGTCCTCCATACTGAGCCGGACTGTTTCCTTTAATAATACTGGCATCTTTTAGCGCATCACTGTTGAATGTACTGAAAAAACCCAGTAAATGAGAAGCATTATAAACAGGAGCTTCATCCAGTAATATTAGATTTTGGTCGGTTGCACCACCTCTTACACTAAATCCACTGTTTCCCTCACCATTACTTTTAATCCCTGGCAATAGCTGAATTGTTTTCATTACATCCTTTTCTCCAAACAAAACAGGAAGCTTCTCGATGTTTTTGATGCTTAAAGTCTCAGTACCCATTTGAGCAGTAGAAAGGTTTTTATCCTTTTTAACGCCTGATATGATCACTTCATCAATTTTTGCTGTTCTTTCTTCCTCTTCCTGATTTAGGGGAAGATCCAGTTTGATATTCTGATCAACTTTTATAGGTTGCTCAAAATCTTTATAGCCGGGATAAGAAATAATCATGGTGTAATTTCCCTCCGGTAAGGATAGAGAGTAGAAACCGTATTCATTGGCAACTACATTGATCGAGGGATCTTCAGCTACTTTTACGGTAACTCCAATCAACAGTTCTCCGTTCTTTTTGTCTTTCACAGTTCCACTGACAGAGTATTTCTGTTGGGCTAAAACCACTGTACTGAAACAGAGAGCGGCCGAGGCGGCAGCAATTTTAAAAAAGGATGTTTGCATTCAGTTTATTTTTTTAATGTAGTAGATTTTTTAAATAGTAGTAGGATTTAGTTATGGTTTGTTACATGGGGAAAGAAGAGAAGTTCAATTTTACCGAAAAACCAGTAGAAAGATGTACTGAGAAACAGGTATGAAAAAAAGATGATTACAATTTTACTGGTTTGGTGATTGGTTGTGGGTTAAAATAGTTTTCTTTAAAAATCTGCAATGCGAAAGTAAGTATTTTAGTTTTTAAAATGTACTTCGTCATATTATTTTTCAAACAATTGTGACTTTTTGCCTGTAATTCTGGCTTTATGAGAAGTCGTTGACAAAATTCAGCTCATCTTGATACAGAGATTTAGTAATTGGTTATCAAGGAGTATAACTGAAAAATTGTAAAAATATTTGATCAGTGATAAAAAAAATAATAATTTTAATGCCAGTGCAAATTATTAAACACTAAATAATAAACATGAAAAAAGTAACAGGTATTGGAGGCATTTTTTTCAAATGCAAGGATCCTAAGCAAATGCAGGAATGGTATAAAAATCACCTTGGTTTAGACACCAATGATTACGGAGCCACATTTGAATGGCGTGAAGCGGAGGATACCTCTAAAGAAGGGGCTACTCAATGGAGCCCGTTTTCTGAAACCACAAAGTATTTTGAACCTTCAGCCAAAGAATTTATGATCAATTACAGAGTGGCTGATCTGGAAGCTCTTGTTGAAGAATTGAAAAAAGAAGGAGTAACCATTGTTGATGAAATAGCAACTTATGATTATGGAAAATTTGTTCATATCATGGATGTGGAAGGAAATAAAATTGAGCTGTGGGAACCGAAATAAATTTTTAGTTTTTTAAAAGAACAGAATAAAAAAGAGATTGTATTAACCTGCTGCCCTGCTGCGCAAAGTCTGCGACTTTGAGCAATAACGAATAAGCATAGTGTTGACTATTTTATTGTACAAAAATTTTTGAGAATTTTTTAAATCCATATATTTAAAATAAAAATACACAAAATGAAAGAAGGTTATGTTATACGAGATCAGGAAAAGCCACATTTTATTACTTGTACAGTTATAGATTGGATTGATATCTTTTCGCGAAAAACTATAGAGATGTAATAATTGAGTCGTTAGATTTCTGTATTAAAAATAAAGGGATGATATTATATGGTTATGTGATTATGACTAATCATCTTCATCTCATAATACAATCAAAAAATAACAATTTATCAGATTTAATAAGAGATTTTAAAAAATATACAGCGAAAAGTATTCTTGAAAAAGTTCAAAATGAGCCTGAAAGTAGAAGAGAATGGATTCTAGAACGATTCTCTAAAGCAACTGAGACCCACAATAGGAATAAAACATACCAGTTTTGGCGATATGGTAATCATGCAGAAGAAATATTTACATTATATTTCATGTGGGAGAAGTTAAATTATATCCATCTCAACCCCGTAAGAGCTGGGTTTGTTGAAAAAGGGTATCACTACCTTTATTCTTCGGCTAGTAATTATACATATGGAAAAGGGCTACTTGATATTGAGATAGCTGAGAATCCTATTATAGATGTTACGGGGAAAAATAATTTTTGGAAATATAATAATTATGATGATTGAATGTGATGACTCAAAGTCAGAGACTTTGCGTAGCAAGTAAACCGATTTTTTTTAAAAGACAAATTTTGTAATATCCAGCTGCGCAAAGTCTGCGACTTTGAGCAATAACAGTTTCCAATTCTATCCTTATATTTGGTTTATGAAAACAGGTTTATTCGCAATACTTTTAGTCGCTTTCAGTAATTACTGCCATACACAAATAAAATCACAGCTAAAGATCGAATCAGGCGTTTCCTATGAGTTGGCCCGATTCAGGAAAAGTACATTAAGTGATATTACATATGAACTGGACCTGAAGATTCCTGAAAGCAAGTCGGAAAGGATCTCCGGAACAGAAGCTCTTTCTTTTAATTATAAAAAGGAGAGTGAAGAGCCCCTGCAAATTGATTTTAAAGAAGATGCTTCCTCCCTGACTGCCGTATCCGTCAATGGAAAGATTATACAACCGGTTCTGAAAAATGAACATATCGTGATTGAAGCGGTATACTTGAAATCAGGAACCAATACAATTCATTTTACATTCCTTGCCGGGGATGGAGCATTGAACAGACGTGATGGCTATTTGTATGCTTTATTTGTTCCGGATCGCGCACGAACCATGTTTCCTTGTTTTGACCAACCCAATCTGAAAGCAAATTATACTTTGTCACTAACGATTCCTGAAAAGTGGAGTGCAATAACGAATGGAAAATTAAAAGAAACAACGATAGAAGGAAAAAATAAAAGATTAAACTTTGGTCAATCAGACCTATTGCCAACCTATCTGTTTTCTTTTTCTGCCGGAGACTTCAAAACCTTTACTGCTAAAATTGGCCAGGAGGATTCCAAAATTTTATACCGTGAAACGGATTCTGTAAAAATTAAAAACAGCATGGATTCAATTTTTTCTCTGTACAAAAATTCCCTTGCTTACTATGAAAAATGGACCGGAATTTCACATCCTTTTCAAAAACATGGAATGGTTGCTGTTCCTGATTTTCAGTTTGGAGGAATGGAACATCCGGGGGCTATTTTATTTCAGAATTCCACCTTATTTCTGGATAAAAATGCTACGCAAAATCAGTTAAACAGCAGATCGAATCTTATTGCGCATGAGGTTGCTCATCTCTGGTTTGGTGATATGGTAACCATGGATTGGTTTAATGATGTATGGATGAAAGAGGTATTTGCCAACTTTATGGCCGATAAAAGTACAGGAGCCTCTTCAGATAAAAGGGTATATGATCTTAAATTCTTAACAACCCATTTTCCTGCTGCTTATTCTGTAGACCGTACTTTGGGGGCAAACCCAATTCGCCAGAATCTGGACAATCTGAAAAATGCAGGAATGATGTATGGTCCGATTATTTATAACAAAGCACCTATTATGATGCGCCAGCTGGAACTTTTAGCAGGTGAGGAAAATTTTAGAAATGGGGTGGATGAATATCTTAAAAAATATGCCTATGGTAATGCTACCTGGCCAGATCTTATTACAATCCTGGATAAATATACCCCTGAGGATTTACAAAAGTGGAATAAGGTATGGGTTAATGACCCTGGTAGACCAATAGTTGATTATGAGATAAAATATAAAGGGAATATCATTGAGCGTTTTAAGGTTTCCCAGCACCCGGAATATGGAAAAGAACAAAAATCATGGCCCCAGGAATTTGAAATAAGCTTATTCTATGCCGATAGAGTAGAAAAATCAATCATCAAACTTTCAGGAAGTCAGCAAGAAATTTCTGAATTAAAAGGAAAAACGAAACCCCTTTTTGTCCTTCAAAATTCATCAGGAATAGGATATGGAGTATTCAGAATGGATAAAGATCTGATGTCTAACTTTTCTTTAATAAAAGATCCGGTCAACCGTGCCAGTGCTTATATTTCATTATATGAGAATATGCTGGGAGGCCTGGGAGCACATCCGCAGGAATTATTTCATTTTTTTTCCGGGCAGCTGCAAAATGAAACGTCAGAGCTGAATCTCCGTTTGATCACAGGGTATATTTCAACCATTTACTGGACTTTTTTACCTGAAGCCCAGCGGCTGAAAGAATCTGAAAATTTAGAAAATACATTCTGGAAAGCATTGCAGACTCATACTGCAAAAAATAATAAGAAAATTTTGTTCGATGGCTATCAGGGAATTTTTCAGTCTCAGCAGGCATACGACAATCTTTATAAAATCTGGAAATCTCAGACTCCACCAAAGGAGGTGTCCCTTAATGATGAAGATTTTACAAACTTAGCGCTTTCATTGTCACTAAGAAATAATGAGAACAGTGATCTGCTACAGGAGCAGTTGATCAGAATTAAAAACCCTGACAGGATCAATCGATTTAAAATCATTATGCAGGCTGCTTCTTCAGACAAAAAGATGAGGGATGATTTTTTCAGCAGTCTTTCGGAAAAGAAGAACAGAAGTAATGAATCTGCTATTGGTGCTTCTTTAGCTTATCTTCATCACCCTTTAAGACAGCAGGTTTCCATTAATTATCTTCCAAAAACTCTGGAGTTGTTACAGGAAATACAAAAGACCGGAGATATCTTTTTCCCTGATAACTGGCTTCGTTCGACATTCGGAAGCTATCAGGACCCAAAAGCCCTTAAGATTGTCGATCAGTTTCTTTTACAAAATCAGGAGTATAATCCTATTCTTAAAAATAAAATTTTACAGGCAACGGATAATCTGAGAAGAGCTCAGGTATTGGTAAAATAAAAAAAGGCTGTCTTAAACGCGAGACAGCCTTTTTTATGTGTATATCATCCGGTGTGTAAAAATCTTTGGCGACTGAATAATACTTCTTCACTCTCCCGATGATCTGGATCATCAATGCAGCAGTCAACAGGACATACTGCCTTACATTGCGGTTCTTCATGGAACCCTTTACATTCTGTACATTTCCCCGAAACAATATAGTATACATCATCAGAGATAGCCTGATTATAAGAACTTGCGTCTACTTCTGTACCATCGGGAAAAATTGTTTTCCCTGAAAGTTTTGTTTTATCCTGCCAGCGCCAGTCGATAGCACCTTCATATATGGCAGAGTTTGGACATTCTGGTTCACAGGCCCCACAGTTGATGCACGCATCTGTTATTGTTATAGCCATGATATCAATCGTTTAGATTCTTTAATAAAGATACGGGATTTTGAATTCCCAATCATCAAGTTTTACCTATACTTTAGAATAAAGTATTTTTTCTATCCTGTTCGTAGTTGCAATATTGATCAGTCTGTCGAGTTTATCTGTATACAAAGGAGAAATTTTATTTTCACTGTCAAATAAAGAGGTCCTGATCATGGGAACGCTAAACGGCAGTGGCCATGCCCGTAATGATTTGGCTATCGAGTCCATTGCATTGATTCCCTGCATCGCTTGCAGGCCATCAGCCCAACAAACAAGGCCTACCGTTTTATCGGTGAGATAGGGTTGCTCCTGATCAGCAGTGACCTCGAGCCAGTCCAGGCAGTTTTTCATGACACCGGGAATACTTCCGTGGTAGAGGGGGGCTAGCCAGAAATGGATATCCGCACCCAGAAATAATTGGGTCATACGTTCTACGGCCAAAGGAGTTTTAGTCAGGGTAATATCGTAAAGGGGAACGCCCGAATCGGCTAGTGCAAAAGTTTCATGGGTAATACCCAGCATTTCAAGTTTGTCTGTAAAGTATTTGGAAAGGATTCCTGATGTAGATTGAGGTCTTCTTTCCAGGGCACCGTTAAAGATAATTGCTTTCATTTTTATTTATTTTTTAAATATAACTTTAGGCATCCCTATTTCACCATACATCAGGCTTTTGACAAATGGTTTCAGAAGTTGGGTGACTAAAAAATAAAGTGCAGGAGCAGTTTCGGATCTTGCCTTAACAACTACTTTAAGATCTTTATACTGCTCTAATTCTGCACTTTGGAGTTCTTTTTTCCAGAGGTCTTCCAGGATCCCTTGTGAGTTCTTGATATCACTGTAAACACAATATCCTGATAGTTGATTCATTAATACCATATAAGCCCATGGTGGTATGATAGCATCAGTAGAACAGATGACCGCAACAGCTTTTCCGGTATATATGGAAAAATCAATGGCTGAGATCGACTCTTTAAACTCTTTTTCTTTAAGGATCATTCCCATAAAAAGGTGCTCTTTGAGATCAATCTCAACAATTTCAATACTGGGCTTATAATCCCAGATATCGAATGATACGATTCCCGAGGCTTCTGCTTTATTGATGAAAATATTCTGTTCCATGATTAAATAGGATTTCTATGCTTAGTATTTTCAGAATACTTATTTGATTTTTGAAAGGGTCTCTTCGTATTTCTTTTCTACAGATGCCCAGTCAAGGACCGACCAAAAAGAATCCAGGTAATCTGCTCTTTTATTTTGATACGCTAAATAGTAAGCATGTTCCCAGACATCAATTCCAAGTATAGGAAAACCTCGGTTAGTAGATTGAATATCCATCATAGGATTATCCTGATTAGGAGTTGAACTTACTGCAAGTGAACCGTTAAATTTAACATACAACCAAACCCATCCGGATCCAAACTGCCCAAGACCGCCTTTTTTTATTTCTGCTTTAAGGCTGTCAAGACTTCCAAAAGTTGCATTGATTGCATCTGCAAGTTTTCCTTCCGGAGCCAGCTTAGGTTGTGGAGATAAAATTTCCCAGAATAACGAGTGGTTAAAATGTCCACCACCATTGTTTCTGACTGCCGGACCATACTCACTGATTCTCTGTAATAAAGAATCCAGATCTGAATCTGCTTCTCCAGCCTGTTCAAGAGCGGCATTTAAATTATCAACATAAGCTTTATGATGTTTCTGATGATGAATAGTCATCGTTTCTTTGTCAATAAAAGGTTCTAATGCATCGTAAGCGTACGGAAGCTGAGGTAGGGTAAATGCGTTCATTATTTTGATTTTTTATTTAATGTGTTTCAAAGGTAATAATATATTTTAATTAAACAACTATATGGTTGTTTAATTAAGCCTGAAGCTCATTATTCTATTAAGTTGTAAATTATTGATTTAAGCAGATAAACCATAGATTATAGAAAATGACTATCTTTGTTGTACGAAAATAAAACAACCCAAATATTGCCAAATGAAAAAGCCGGCAGCGGATCGCATTCTAATGTTTTTAAAAATGAGAGGAGAGGCTACATCGCTTCTGATCTCTGAAGAACTTTCTATCACAAAAGAAGGGGCAAGAAAGCATTTGTTAAACCTTGTTAAAGATGGACTGATCGAATCCATAGCCAAGAGCGAAGGGGTAGGCCGTCCTTCTACCTATTATGTGCTTACCCAAAAAGGATTGGCACAGTTTCCGGATACCCACGCTGACGTTACCGTACAGCTTTTGAAATCGGTAAAAAATCTTTTGGGTGAGAATGCGTTGGATTTATTGATCAATGACCGGGAAAAGAATACCTATCAAAGATATGAGAAAGCCCTTACCAGTGCGAAATCACTGGAAAGCCGTCTGGAGATCCTGGCAAAAATGCGGAATGATGAGGGGTATATGGCGGAATGGACAAAAGAAGGAGCTGATTATTTTCTGATAGAAAATCATTGTCCGATCTGTGCTGCAGCGACCGAATGTCAGGGATTTTGCCGCGCAGAATTATCTAACTTTCAGAATTTAATTGGTTTGGATTATAAAGTGGAAAGAGTAAAGCACATTCTTTCAGGTGCCCAACGATGTGTATATAAAATCAGCAGCTAACGTATTTTTGGATTCTTCCGATTTTTGTTAAAAGGCCCATATCATCCTATTTTTACACTCATATCCTGAACTTCTTCAGCTGAGAGTCCATAGATCTGGGGAGTTTTTACATCAAGAAGATTGAGATAAATATAGAGTTCCCCTCTGTGATGGATTTCATGCTCTGTCATGGCCCGCAACCATTTCCATACAGTGATTTCCTGATTGGCAGGGGTCATGCATTTTTTCTGCAGATCTTCATCCGAAAGTTTACTGATGATTTCGACAGTCTGTCTGTGCATTTCATTGAAATAATTGATAATATTGTCATATCCGTCTGCCAATTCTTTTCCACAGCCCTGATAAGCACTTTTTCTGCCTGAAATAGTTTCCCCGTACATGTATCTTTCAATAGCTGCAATATGTCTGATCTGGTCACCGACTGTAAATTTTCCCGGCTTATAAGAATAATCCAGATGTTCGGGCTGAATGACAGCAAGTAATCGAAGAGTCCTCGAACGTATTTTTTCATAATAATCGATAAATGACTGTGCTGACTTTATTTCCATTGTATTAATTTTTATTTATTAAGTCAATTAAGATGTAGAAAAGTTTTTCCTGGATTGAAAAATATCTTGTGAAGATAAGAAAATCTACCTTTAATTGAGTCCTGATCATTCTATTAGACACATAAATATCCGGGTAGTAATTAACATAATAAAAAAAAGTCTACAAATTTAATAGACTAATTGAAGATATATTTTATATTTGCATTCATGTTTAAGAAATAAATAGCAGAAATGTACATAATGAAGTGATTTTATTTCTGAATAATAGGGGGAGGTAAATTTTTTTCCACTTATTTATTGCAACATTGTTGCGGATTTAATTTTTTTTATTATTATTGCAATTGTATTGCGTTAAAACAATTTTATTGTTCAGAAGTCTAGTGATAAATCATTGATTTAAAAAAAATGCAGAATAATAGATAAATGAGAATGGTAAATTGAATGGATGAATGATTTAATTGGGATTGGGACTTTTTAAATAAATAAGGAGGATTACGCTATAGGGCTCACTTTTTTTCAGATGCTTTTAACTTAAAAAATATATTTAATATTTATCATTTATGAAAAAACAATTACTAATGATCGGGATATTATTTGCTGCTTTAGCAAGTGCCCAATCCAATGATGATCTAAAGAGAGAGTTTGAAAAACAGAACAAAGAGAATAACGAAAAATTTGACTCTTATGTTGCAAAACGCTATGGATCTGCTAAAGCTCCGGGTGTTCAAAAACAGGTAGAAGAAGAGAGAAGTAATCTTGCAGGTTTTTTACCGGGGGGTAAACCTTATTTCTATAAGAAACAGGATGTAAGACAGGTTCAAAATGCTAATGCTGATGTTTTAAATACTGCTGGGGGCGTAACAGGATTAAACAATGCTTACAAAGGTGAAAATATTAAATTTACAGTTTTTGATGGAGGTAGAGTATATGCTGCCCATCCTGCTTTTGACAATGCGGTGGGAAGAATCTCGAATAAAGAAGCTGCGACTCAAATCTACAGTGAGCATTCAACGGGTGTGGCGGGCTTTATTGGAAGCAGAGCATTAAATATTTCAGGTAATTTAAATGGAGTACCCGTTACAGCAAATATTCAGGGGGTTGCGGTGAACTCTACAATAGATTCTTATAGATTTGCGCAAACTGTATTACCTGGAAATACAGCGGCCAGTAATGTATTCCAGAAAATACTTATAGCACAACCTAAAATATCGAATCACTCCTATGGAACCAATCCAGGTTGGAGTATAGAACAAGCAACTGATGGCTCTTATTTCTGGCTGTGGAACGGTGCTTTTTCAAGTCCTTCCACCAACTATGATACGCAAGGCAGTTACTTATCCAATGATCAGAACTATGATCAGATCGTATACAACAATCCATCTTATATTGTCGTGAAATCTGCAGGAAACTCTTTTGGAGATGGGCCTAACAGACCTGGGACCACTGCATTTCCCAAGTATTATGAAGATGCCAATGGAAATCCGGTTCAGTTTGCTTCTACAGATACTTTACCTGCCGGGAACTGTGCACAAGGATATGACTGTATAGGCCAGGGATCATTAGCTAAAAATATAATTGTAGTGGGTGCTACGGATGTGATCACCACCAATAATTTTAAATATTCTGTAGCGGGGGATGTGGTCCATTCTGATTACAGCAGTGCCGGACCAAGAGATGATGGTGGAATAAAACCAGACATTGCAACTACCGGAACTAATGTTTTTTCTGCTTCTACAGCAGAAGATACAGTGGGAAGTACAAAATATGATTATGGCAGTGGAACATCCTATTCAGCGCCTGTTGTAACAGGAGTTATTGGATTATGGACACAAATTCATAAAGAACTTTTTTCTAATCAGCTATTAAATGCCGCAAGTGCAAAAACATTAATGGTGCATTCTGCGTCTGAAGCAGGAAACGTTGGCCCGGATCCATGGTTCGGATGGGGGTATATCAATGCAAAAAAAGGGGCAGAACTACTCGTTGGAAAAGCGAATAATACCGTTATTTTTAACAATGAAACCTTAAGTAATGGTGTTGCTAATACCAAAGTTGTCAAAGCATCAGGAACAGAGCCTCTTAAGGTAACCATATCATGGATAGACCCTGCATATGTGCTTCCCGCTGGTTTAACTTGGGGACAGGTTTACAATAATAGAAGTTCAAGATTGGTCAATGATTTGGATTTAAGAATTATTGATACTACGAACAATACAGTTTATACTCCTTGGAAGCTTAATGCTAACAGTCCATTGACTCCTGCTACTAAAGGAGATAACACGGTAGATAATGTAGAACAGGTTGTGATTGATGCTCCAGTTGCCGGAAGAAATTATAGAGTAGAGATCACTAATAAAGGGAATTTAGTGAATAGCGCCGGGGCGGGAGCACCTCAGAACTATTCGATTATAGTTACAGGATATAATCAGGAAGTTCTTGCAACGAACAAAGTTGGAAATGTAAACGCAGAAAGCGGTTTGGTGATCGCTCCAACAATTACTAAAGATTTCGTTAAAGTACTGAAAGCTCCTAAAAATTCGACATATACCATTTATGATCTTTCAGGAAAGAGAATACAGAGTGGAACCATTAATTCTGATAGTGCAAGTATAGATCTATCTTCTAATATTAAAGGTATTTATATCATCGAGGTAAAAACAGATAAAGAAACTATTTCGAAAAAAGTTATTAAAGAATAAGTGATCATTTCTTATTCTGTTATTTCTACTATTTTTTTGTATAAACAAAGGTATCATTCTCAATGGTTAATCTTAATTCTTTAAAACCATTGTTAGATGCCTTTGTTTATTTTTTGTTTATGTAGCACGTTTGAATATAATTAAACTCCCACCTATATAAAATAGATAGGAGTTAATTGAATGATATATATATTCAAAATCAAATTTTAATAAATTTTCCACTGTAAATTTTACTTTCAGTAATTAATTTAATGAAATAAGTGCCAGATGGAATATCTCTAATGTTGATATGCTTATTAGCTATGGTTAAAGGTATCCTTTTTACTGTTTGTCCTACTATATTTTGTATTTCAACATTTCCTTCAATACTATTGTTGTCAATATTTAAAGTGATTTCTTCTTTAGCTGGATTCGGAAATACAGATAGCGGGCTATTCAAATCGAAATATTCCTTCTTTTTGTTCGTAATCAGGGAATTACGTGATGGTTTTGAAATTGCACATGCGTAAGAAGAATAGCTGGACATTACCTGTCCTGACTGCTTGGATTGAATTGAATTTGTACAGGGTGAAATAGCTAAAATTAATGGGTTTCCAGACGAGGATGAAAGTATAGACTTAGGACCTACTGTGATTACATCGCCTGCTGTAATATTTGTTGTCACATTTGGTGTTGTAGTAGTTTCTGTTGTTGAAGAACAAAAAGAAGAGCCAATATTAATATTTTTCCAATACAGATCACCACCTGGTATTACATTACAATATGTCATATCAGTAGATGCACATCCAAAGATTTCTAAGCAAGAGATAGTTAATTCTATTTGTGATCTGTTTGCATTTGGACCAGGATAAACAACAATATATTTGTATGATTCCATTGTATCAGTAGAAAATGTCAAATGTAAGGTTTGATCTGTAAAAGACCCTCCCGTATAAGTATATAAAAGTCTACTGGACGAAAATGAAGGAATTGGGCATCCTGAATAACTACAATTTGGTGGAATAGGATCATTACAAAGCAAAACATTGAATTTAGCATTTGTAAATACAGAAGCATTGAATTTTGGAATTCCAATATTTACTTGATATGAGGATCCCTGTACAAAATTTACCTTTCTATAGACTCCTTCTCCCATGGTACCGGACAGATTAGGAAAATTTTGATAACCACTCCACATCCACAAGGTCTGTCCAACACCGTCATATGTAGGAGTCCCGTGTGTAACTCCCCATTCTCCTGGTGTTGCAATGAGCTGTAAATTGCCAGATGTTGGCCCAAGATTAATATTATCTGAAATATTTACCTGAGCTTGAAAAAATGAAGTTATCAGCAATAAAGCAAAAAGTAGATGAATTATATTTTTCATAGGTTCAATTTTTCGTTTTCAACTGATCAACTTCTTTTTGTAGCTTAATGATGTAAAGAGTTAATTCTTCTACTTTTTGCATTAAAATCTTATTCATTTCTTCTACATCCAATCCTTTTTCTTTGATTTCAGCCTCGCTGGGAACACCAGGTAAATGTTTATTTTTAGTAATGAATGAAGATACTTCATTAAGGTCTGGCAAGTGGTAATCATTTGCAAAAACATAATCAGCCCACTTGTCAATTTGAATTACACAACGTTTAGCAATAATATCTCCATCTACACTAAGCTTATAGCCACCATAATTACCATTTGCAGCTGTAGCACCAATTCTAACATTTCCATTATTATCCATAGCCATAGCTAATTTTGTTTCAGATGCCGGAGGAAATTGAGTTGTCTGATAAGTTCTCCATATTTCAAAAATATTTCCGGGAATAACCAACAATCCGCTTGAATAATCTGAAATTTTAAAAGCAGGTTGTGGTGTTTCACCTATAACTGCGCGAATTGATCTACTAATGGACAATGAAGCGTCTGGTGTAGTATTGCCAATTCCTACTTTTCCCATTGTAGTTGTTGGTATACCAACTCCTCCGGTCCACACATTTTGTGCAAAAGAGGTAGTCGATACTGAAAGGATTAAAAGAAAAAAAATTTTGTTTTCATGGTATTAAATTTTATAGTGTTAAATTAATCTTGATATTCGAATTTATCAGTATTGATAAAAGGTATATGTTCTCTATTGTGTGAAGTAAAGATAGGAGAAGGTGAAAATTGGATATAGTATAAATACGACATTATAATTGAAATTTATTATGATGATCTATATTTCAATTGTCAAAATGAATTGAAAAATATTCTATATTTACTTTCAATCAGTTGAATAGATTTTTATGGAACCATTAACATTTCTTCCCATAAATAATAGATTGAAAAAGATTGTTGAATCAATTGTAATTATTGATATTGATTGTGATCAGTATGATTTGAAAAGGGAATATCAATATCCATGGACTGCTAAGGCAAGTATATTTTTTACATTAAGTGATGAGAAATTATTAATAAAAGAGAATGGTAAATATCAAAAATTACCATTTTGTTATACTGTAGGTCCAAGGCTTGTTAATGACGTTATTAATATTGGAGAAAAAAGACGTAAGATTGTTGGAGTTACCTTTAAGGCTGGAGGATTTCACAGACTTATGGGAATACCTGTTAATTTGTTAACAAAAGAAAATACAAATACTCATCATATTTTTGGAAAAGAAACTGAAGAAGTGGAAGAGAGATTAAGAGAGGCTAAAAACAATATTGAAATATTGTCCATAATAGAAAGTTTTTTATTTAGAAGAATAGAATCTCTTCCAGCATTTTCACTATTTGATCTTGCACTTGAACAATGTGTGGAGAGTAAAGGAAATATCAAAATCGGAGAATTGGCCTCCATTTCAGGATTAAGTATCAGGCAGTTTGAAAGAAAATGTGAGATAAGTTTAGCTGTTGCTCCAAAGCTTTTTGCCAGATTGACACGTTTTACTTCTGCATTTATGATGAAAGAAAATAATTTAAAATTAAATTGGTCAAACATAGCTTACGAATCTGGTTATTTTGATCAGATGCATCTTATAAAGGATTTTAGAATGTTTTCGGGATACAATCCTAACATGATGAATCAGATTGAAAACTTTGATGTCAAAATTATGACAATTTTAGAAGGTAAGTACAAGTATAAGACTTCCTAAAGTACTAAATCTAACTTAGCGTATGATCCACAAATTATATAGGAATGTGATTTATTATTCTTATGTAATAGAATTATAATATTGATTGTCTTATTACAAATTACAAACAACCAAAAATGAAGACTTACTTTTTACTGTTTCTTTCTATTCTTTCATCTTTTTACTATGCCCAGAATGCTGAATTGGCTGTCGATGCTATTATAAAAAGGGAAATGTCCGAGCGTAAGATTCCGGGGCTGCAAATTGCAGTGGTTCAGAACGGGAAAATCATTTTGAAAAAATCTTTTGGTGTTGCGAATATACAGGACCAGGTTCCGGTAACAGATACTACGATTTTCCCGATTAATTCCTGTACAAAAGTATTTACAGCTACTGCCATTATGCAGTTGGTAGAACAGGGTAAAGTGGATTTGTCAGCACCCATTTCTACCTATTTGGTTGATCTTCCTGAGCAGTGGCAAAAGGTCACTGTAGAGCAGATGATGACTCATATTTCGGGATTTCCGGAGTTGCTAAATGTACTCGACCCGAATACCGGAAATACCACAAAAAGTGAAAAAGAAGTCTGGGATGAAGTGAAAAGTCTTCCTATGGTTTTTAAAACCGGAGAACAGTTTAGCTATAATCAAACGAATTATTATCTGCTGGGAAAAATAATTGAAAAATTAACGGGAAAATCCTTTGAACAGTTTTTTAAAACCAAACAATTTCAACAGGTTGGTATGACTCATACGCTATTCGGGGATTCCAGAGATGTTATTCCTCATTTTGCACCAACATATCGTTATCGAAACCTGAATAATGGGAAAACAGGGGGCGAACAAAAGTGGGTGAATGATTACTATATATTTCCGGATTTTACCAGAACCGGAGCAGGACTTAACAGTACCGTAGAGGATATGGCAAAATGGATTATTGCTTTACAAAACGGTCAACTTCTGAAAACTCCTGAAGCATTAAACAGAATGTGGTCACCTATAAAAATGAATAATGGAACTCCTACAGCTTGGGCACCCGGTTGGGGATTGGCAAAATTCCGAACCAAACATAAGGCAGTGGGAATGTCTGGCGGTGCCAGATCAGCATTTTTAGTATATCCTGATGATCATTTAGCTGTAATTGTCCTCACCAATTTGGGCGGAAGTACCCCGGAAGATTTCCTGGAAGAGCTTGCTGGTGTTTATAATCCTGAGATCATTAAAGCTGATCCTGTTACTTTTCTAAGGCTTAATTTAAAGAAAATGGGATTTGATAAAGCTATTGAATTAGTCAATGCGGAAAAGAAAAGGAATCCTGATTTTAAGCCTCAGGAATTTGAATTGAATGAGTGGGGCTATCGGATGATGTCTAAAAATGAGTTGAAAAATGCTTCTGAAATTTTTAAATTAAATGTTCACTTGTTTCCAGATAGCTGGAATGCTTATGACAGTTATGGCGAAGTCTTATTAAAATTAGGGGATAAGGATCAGGGGATTAAGATGTATCAAAAATCAATGGAACTCAATCCTGACAATGAAAATGGTAAAAATGTTTTGAAGAAATTGACTTTAATAGAAAGCCCTAAAAGTACCAGCAAATAATCATATTACAATACAATGAAGAATTATACCAGTCTGCTTTTTTTATTTCTTGCAATATGTCCGATTTTTGCTCAATTGCCGGCGGACTCGATAAGACTCCTTGCTAAAAAGGCTGTTACTGATAAAAGAAGTAAAAGCATTATTATCGGTATAATAGATGCCAATGGCAGAACCATTTTCAAAGAAGGAGTCATAAGTGATGATAATCCTGTATTACCCGATGAAAATACGATTTACGAAATTGGTTCCATTACCAAGGTATTTACGTCATTGGTTTTAGCGGATATGAGTATAAAACATCAGTTAAAGCTTGATGATCCTGTTTCAAAGTTTCTGAAGAAAGATATAAAATTACCTACTAGAGGAGGAAAAGAAATTTCTTTACTCAATCTGGCTACCCATAGGTCAGCACTTCCTCGATTTCCTTACAATGTAGATCCAGGAGACCTTGATAATCCATATGCTGACTATACTGAGAATAAGATGTTTGAGTATTTATCACACTATCAGCCGGATATTGATATTGATTCAAAATGGAGATATTCGAACACGGGATACGGATTATTAGGGTATGCGTTAACATCGGTTTCGAAACAAAAAAATTATGAAACGCTGATAAAAGAGAAGATTTGTAAACCTCTTCATATGGATCATACGGTCATTACTATGACTGATGAACTGGAAAAGAATAGAGCAAGAGGGCATTCTGAATATGGAAAGCCCGCAAATTTTGTTGTTTTATCGGCAATTGAAGCAGGAGGTAGCCTACGTTCAAACCTTAATGATATGTTTACTTTTGTTGAAGCCAATTTGGGACTGATAAAGTCGGATTTGTTTCCAGCTATGAAACTTACTCATTTAAAACAGTCTAAAAAGGAGAATCATATGGGCTATGCTACACTTGGCTGGACATTTTGGGATAATGGGAAGGATATTGTTTTCAAAGATGGGGGAACACCAGGTTTCAGTTCTTTCATCGGACTTGATACCAAAAATAAATGGGGGATTGTTATACTATCCAATTCAGCGAATTCAGTTACAGATATTGGATTGCATATTATGGATCCAAGCTATATAATAGAACCTTACAGGTATCCATGGAAACTTTTAGACACTCTGCGGATAGCGGTTAAAAATAATGGTGTAGATCATGGCATTGAATTATACAGGGATCTTAAAGCGAATCATCATACGGAATTTACATTTGATGAGAATCAGCTTAATTATTTAGGACATGAATTGAGAAGAGATAATAAGATGGAAGATGCGATTAAAGTATTTGAATTTAATAAAAATGAATACCCAAAATCTACACTTGTGTATGAGAGCCTGGGAGAGATCTACAAAAGAAATCATAACCGGAAGAAAGCTTTTGAAAATTTCGGAAAAGCCATGGAATTAGAACCTCAGAACAAACATTGGGATTTTATGCTTCATCAACTGAAAAATCAGTGACCTTTTCTTGCACGCCAAATATATCAGAAAAAGATCAGATTCTTGGATCAGTAATTTGAGAGCTCTTTACGAATACAGATTAGGCATCATTTGCATCAGAATGAGTAGAGAAACCAGCTTTTTTGAGGATTCATAATTGGGGTTAAGCTGTTCCCTGATCTCATTCAAGGCTTTACTGAGATTATTACTCACTGTTTTATTACTTAGATTAAGGGCTTCAGCAGTTTCTACAACAGACATATTTTTACGGATTCTTAAATCATACACTTTTTGTTCTGTTGGTGAAAGATGAGAAATGACTTCGTCTATCATTGTGAAAAGCTCATTGATGTCATGATCTTCAAGTATTTCTGCATATTCTGCATCGGTAATTTCCGCTAAAAAATCCTCAGTTTCATCTACATATACTTCCTGTATCTTCTTGATGCTCGCATAATAGTCCAAAATGCGATAATGTATAAATCGGAATAAATATCCCTTAGCACTTTCCTCCTCATCAGTTTGTACAAATTCAGGGTTTTCCAGAATCCTGATCCAGAGGTTTTGCAATAGCTCTTCAGTAGCTTCTCTATCTCTCGTACGGGTGAATATCATTGTATAGAAACTATCCCAATATCTGTCGTACAGCGTAACAAAAGCAGGACGGTCTCCTGATTTTATTTTATTTAGTAAATTATAGTCTGTCGGTTTCATAATCTCTATTGCAAATCTACCTAAACTAATATTAATGTTTTGTGAATTATCCAGTCTTTAAGGTTAAATAATTCTGAAAAAAAATCGTGTTTTCCACTGATAATGTGTCTGTTTGTTCATAAATGTGTTGTTTTTGTTGAAAAAATAATGTCAATGTTAATGAAATATTAAATCCCGTTTGGGAAGTTTCTCTTTTTGCCCAGTATTATAAGTGAGCGTATTTATTGAAATTAATACAACATAAAACTAATACAACAACATTATAAAGTGAAGAAATTGAAATACAGCAAGACCGAGGCATTTGTTTTTAAATTATGGAGCAGGGAAGTATCCGGTAAAGAGATTTCCAGAAAAGAATCAGAAGTCCTGGAACTGTGGAAAAGTGAAGCAAGTAAAAACCTGGATAAAAACCATATCCTCGAATCTAAAATTAAAGTGCTGTCTGGTTTAGAATCCTATTTTGGACGTCCGGTAAAGAATAATGTCTTTTATCTGAGACGAAATTTTTATCGTGCAGCTGCTGTATTGCTTCTCCTTTTTGGTCTTACCGGTTTTTTCTCCTATAACTTTTTCATTAAACCAGATATATATGTTGCAGTAGAAGTTAATAAGATCATCAAATTGAAAGATGGATCTACTGTAATGCTTTTGCCTGGAGCAAAACTAACTGTTGAAAAATCTTTTCCAGCTAAAACAAGGGTGGTGGATTTACAGGGTGATGCTGTATTTAAAGTAGCCAAATCCAAAATACACCCATTCATTGTAAAAGCGGATGGCTTTAGTACAAGAGTAATGGGAACAGTTTTTAAAGTGATGCAGAGAGGTGCACGTAAAACGGTGGAATTATACGAAGGAAAAGTAGCAGTTTCCTCACCAGGCACCGCTGTTTCTTACCTTACTCCTAATCAAAGGTGGACAAATTTTGGATCAGCACATACTGCGGCAGTAATTAATGACAAAACAGATAAGAAGTCTGGAAAAAAGATCTCAATGCTCCTAACCTTAACTTTTAATGATGTATCCTTTAAAAGTATCATGGAGATTTTATATAAAAACTATGGAATAAGCATCAGATATCCGGAAGAAATAGCCGAGAAGAAAATTACGGCAGACCTTACCGGAAGCAGCTGGGATGAAAATGTAGAAGCATTGGCATTTATAACCGGTCTGGAGGTACAAAAAGAAAATAATACCACTTATATATTAAAAAAATAGTAACAGGATTAGTGTGTGATGGAGATTACGAATAAAATTATGAGTCAGTCAGTAATAAAAAGTGGGGTTAAAAATATGAGAAATTTGAAATGCAGTCTTACTGTAGCGGTGATCTTTTTTGCTACGACAATAGACGCGCAGGAGTTAACAATGAAAGTCTCTTTCTCTGCTCAGGCAGGCAGACCTTTGATTGGAACACTGGAAGAATTTGCAGATAAAACAAGAATGCGTTTGGTGTATTCAAAATCAGATATAAAAGATCTCAAAGTGGGCGAGGTAAAAT
This sequence comes from Chryseobacterium sp. T16E-39, assembly GCF_002216065.1. Classification (NCBI taxonomy): domain Bacteria; kingdom Pseudomonadati; phylum Bacteroidota; class Flavobacteriia; order Flavobacteriales; family Weeksellaceae; genus Chryseobacterium; species Chryseobacterium sp. T16E-39. The sequence goes on from NZ_CP022282.1 coordinate 239,275, forward strand.
GTGATAACATTCCTGTAACCGATTGTCTGAAAAGTATTACAGATAATCTTCCGGTTGCAGTACGTCAAAGAGGAGAACTGATCTCGGTGAAATACCAGGGGTCTGCTATGTCTGTATCTTCAGTACAAAAAAATGGAAAACTTACCGGTAAGATTGTAGATGAGATCGGAAACGCGGTTATAGGTGCAGAAGTGAGCATAGCGGGTAAGGCAACCGTAACAGATAACAATGGGGACTTTAGCATCAACATTCCTTCTGGAACTTATACACTTACTGTGAAAGCATCCGGCTACAATTCATTAAGGGTAGAGAAGCTTACAATAAGCAATGAAGAAACAAATACAGTTTCCTTTGCTATGAAGCATATTTCTTCAAATAAGGAAACGAGAATTAAAGAAGTGGTGATTAAAGGAACCCGAAAAGCAGATACACAGGCGGGGCTTTTAGCACAACAGAAGAAAGCTGCACAAATGAGTGACGGAATATCAGCCGAACAGATTTCCAAAACTCCTGATAGTGATGTTGGAGGAACATTGAAAAGAGTAACAGGAATCACTACTATAGATAATAAATATGTGGTTGTCCGGTCAATGGGTGAGCGATGGAATACAGCTGCTATGGACGGAATTAATTTGCCAAGTACAGAAGCATATAATCAGAACTTTTCTTTTGATATTATTCCTACGGCAATGGTAGAAAGTGTAGTGGTAAGCAAAACAGCAACACCCGATATGAATGCCAGTTTTGCAGGAGGATATGTAGAAGTACGCACGAAAGATATTCCGAACGAGAACTTTACAACAGTAAATGTTGGATCTTCTTACAACGACATCTCAACATTTAAAGAATTTCTTTCGAAAAAAAGAGGAAAGTACGATTACTGGGGGTATGACGATGGAACAAGAGATTTTCCAAAAGGTTTAGTAGCTGCTGATTGGAATAACCCGCTGTTTTTTGAGCAGTCTAAACAGTTTACCAATGATAATTTTACGAATTACTCTACGAAGGCTAACCTGAACTCCAATATGCAAGTTGCGTTGGGAAGGATCTTCAAACTTAAAAATAATAATAAATGGGGTTTTGCCGCCGCCATTACCACAAGAAATGAACAGAATAAGCTAGATATTGACCATACGGGAAGAGGATCATGGTTGGATAATGCTGGATTGAACGTTAATTGGGAACAGACGGAGACAGCCCCTGTAAGCTTTTTTAATTTTAAAAATAAAGGAGCATCTTACAGCTACAACTCCACAATAGGAACCATGTTAAACTTTGGTTTACAGCTGGGTAAAAACAGATTATCCTTCCGCAATTCCTATACCCATATTTATGATCAAACTCTCACAAGGATTACGGGATGGGATCAATATACCGGAGGTCAGGATGCAACCGTTCCTTATAACTTTTTTTACTATGGAATCGTTCCTACAGGTACCGTTATTGGGGAAACACCTATTACAGAATCAACCAATTACCCGGTTTATCAGACCTTATTGCAGAACAAATTAGAAGGAAGCCATAAAATAGGAAACAAAGAAATAACTTGGTTTGCTGCCCGAACTGGGGTGACTTCTGATACAAAAGATTATACCATATACCGTACAAACTATGATTTTATTGGGAATGAAATTTTAAGCTATAATCAGATTTACAATTCCCAAAATAATTTTACAAGAGGATACATTGCAAATAAAGAAACGGATTATAACTATGGAGCTGCCTTCAAATGGAGCATGGATACCGGGAGTTTTAAAAATGATATAAAAGTAGGTTATGCAGGAGCTATAAAAAATAATACCAATCAGCAGCAAAAGTTTTTCTTAAGGGTCGATGAAAACCGAAATGTCCCCAATAGTGAAAAAGACCATTTGATTATGGATGGAGCACTTTCAGGGTGGCTTGATGGTTCTCATTACGCGCCTGGAGGGATCGGATGGCAAACCAAACCACTTTATAAAAATGAAAAATATGAGGGAAAGGTTACCCAGCATGCCCCTTTCATTATGTTTGATAATCGTTGGGACAATAAACTAAGATTAGTTTGGGGAGTGCGGGCAGAGTATTTTAAATATGATCTGATTTCGCAACAGCAAAGTACAGCTGCAGACGATCCCAAGGCTGTTATTAAAGCTCCGATTAAAGAAAAAGCATGGCAATGGATGCCTTCAGCAAATTTTACTTATAGTCCTACGAGCAGTATCAATGTGAGACTTGCCTATAATAGGTCTGTAATCCGCCCTCAATTTAATGAAAGAACAGGATTACCATATTTTGATCCTATTGCGAACGGTCTTATCTATAATACAGAAATGACTTCAGCGGTGATCAATAATTATGACTTTAAGTTTGAATGGTTCCCTGGTCTGGGAGAGATTATTTCAGCGGGATTGTATTATAAGAATATCGACCGGCCTATTGAGCGTGAAGGATATATTTCTCAGGAAGGAAATTTATTTCTCTACAATGGAAATTCTAAGAATGCAAAATTAAAAGGATTTGAAGTAGAAGTCAGAAAAAGCCTTGGATTCATCCGGGAAGATACTTTCCTTAAAAATGTGTTTGTCAGTGGTAATTTTACCTATAATGATACCAAGGTAGTTGCTTTTAAAGATATCTATAAAACAGAGGATACTGATGAGACTTATGAAGTCAATCGACCACTATACGGACAAACTCCCTATACCTATAATCTGGGATTATTATACAGTGGAGATCGTTTAGGGTTAAGCTTTTTGTACAATGCAAAAGGAGACCAGTATGTTACTGTTGGGTACGCTTATATCGGAGAGGAAATTCAGAGACCGTATGCTGTAGCGGATGCACAGATTTCATATAAGCTTCTGAAAGACAAAAATCTGGAGTTTAAATTTAATATAAAAAATATCTTCAACAGAGTTAGAGAGTACTATAATAATTTCAATTCTTACTCAGTAAATAAAGGAAATGGAAGTGAATTTAGTACGCAAAGAGAATCTTTAGGTCTTTTACCCGGTGCTACAGATAAATATGATAGGGATATTGATACTACATTATTCAGAGCATTCAATGGAAGAACGTTCGGTTTATCAGTGAGCTATACCTTTTAAAGTAAAAGAGATGTAAGTGATCATTAAGTAAGCTTTTTACAAAAGCGTGAAGAAATAAGATTTTATAATTTATAAATGGTGATGTTACAGGTTTCCTTATCCTGAGATCTGATCGAATAAATACTGTTGGTGCGCGCTTCAGTAGGATATTCAGACAAAAATGGAGAATTACTGTGCTCCCCCGGGCAGTAATGGTATCAAAGGGGGGCCTTGCATGGCTGCACCTCAGTTTTGCCTGGTTTTTTAAAAACAATGTGTAACCAAACCGCGAGATATATAAAGGTGAGTATCCCGCAAAACAGGAATCCTCCGGACCAAAAAATAATAACCGGATCCATATTTCTAAATTTTACAACAATGAGAAAATTAACTTTAATCGCTGTAACAGCTTTATCTTTAACAGCTTGTCGTGAGAATGATTCTTTATCAGATTCTTCTAAATTTGAAATGCAATCTGCTTCTGCAGAGTATTTAACTGCTTCTGCACTTCCTGTTACTGCAGTGAGTGGTGCAATTACGACCAACACTACTTGGAGTGGAGTTGTTGAGATCGATGGTATTGTAACTGTTAAAGGTGGGGCTACTTTGACTATCCAGCCAGGTACTTTTATTAAGTCAAAACCAAATGCTAACAATACGCCGACAGGAGTTTTGGTTATCGCTAAAACTGGTAAAATAAATGCTACAGGTACTGCATCACAGCCAATTATTTTTACAAGTTATAATTTATTGGATGGTGATGAAGATACTACTGCAAAGCCAGGTGATTTTGGTGGAGTTATTATATTAGGAGATGCTCCTACTAATAAGCCAACAACTACTGTTATTGAAGGTTTATCAGGTACTGATTATCAATATGGGGGTACGAATGCTGCTCACAACGCAGGAACGCTTAAGTATGCACGTATTGAATTTGGAGGATTTGACCTTTTCGCTCCTAACTCTGGAAATGAAATCAATGGTTTAACTTGTGGAGGAGTTGGTAATGGTACTACTTTAGACCATATCCAGGTATCTTACGGTAAAGATGATTCATTTGAATTTTTCGGAGGTACAGTAAATGCTTCAAACCTGGTTTCTTTTGCACCGGATGATGATAATTTCGATTTCGATTTCGGATATACAGGAACTATTACTTGTGCATTAGCTTTAGCTGATTACAATTCTACTCATAGCCAAAGTGGTGGTGTTTCTGATACTAACGGAATCGAGTTAGATAATGATGGAACAGGTACCGGAGCTACTCCTTTTACTCGTCCTACTGTTAAAAATCTTACTATTGTAGGAGCTAGTAGCCCTGTAAAAGGTGGATTGTATGAAAATGCTATTCACGTAAGGAGAAACGGTAAATTAACATTAGAAAATGCTTCAGTTACAGGTTATCCTGTGGGAGTATTATTAGAAACTGTGAGTGGAGCTGCTGTAAATCTTGCAGATCTTAGCTTTACTTCTGTACAGGCACATGGATTCACATTTGCTACAGCTTCTAAAATAGGTTCTACTACTGCTGCTCTTACTATTCCTGGAGTAACTTCTTCTACCACTAACCCTGCAAACGTTTGGGGAATGACACAACCATTCTTTAACGAAACTGCTGCATGGAACGTTTCTCCAAGAAACTGTGGAGATTTCCAAGGAACATGGACAAAATATAATTTTTCAATTGTACAATAATTGATCAACATGGGGTGGCACAACCTGCCATCCCATTTTTTTAATTCATCTTTAAAATCTATAGAATGAAAAAATTAATTTTACTATCTGTTTTAGTTTTATCAAAATTTGTGTCTGCACAATATCCTGTATGGACCAATTCTTTTAATTCTACAAGTGATATGCAGGGATGGTCTTTCCATGACCTGAATGGAAACGGAAATGGATGGGTACAAGGACCAAATATTTATCATAATGGTACTTCTTTGGCCTATGGTTCACAAGGATCTCTTCGCTATTCAATTACTAACGTGCCTTCAGGAAGTGTACCAGGATTTACCAATGAAAATGACTGGGCTATCTCTCCTGCAATCGATCTTACAGCATCCGGAGGAACTATTACATTGGCAGCCTATATTGGCAGACAAAGAACAACGCACCCGGTAGTTGGTAGATATCTTTATATTTACGTAAGTACTCCTCAGAAACCTGTACCTGCATTGTCAGATTTTCAGGCATTAGCGACAGATACAAATGGCAATCCTCTTCCAAGCCCTTATGTAATCAAAGCAGGAGGTACTAATCCTTTTCCAGCTGATTTAAATCAGTTTGTGGAAAGCTTGGTGGACCTTTCTACTTTTGCAGGAAAAAAGATCTATATCGGATTATGGTCTAACAGATATGCGGCAGATGATACCAATCTTACGAATATCAACATCAATGAAATGACGATCTTTACGTCGGTTCTAAATACACAGGATGTAAAAAAAGTAAAAAATTCTACTTCAATTATGCAGAATCCTGTAGCAGGATCATTACTGTTAAAACTTAATCCTTCATTAAAAGAAAGCTCTGTTTCAGTAACAGTTTTCAATATGGCTGGACAATCAGTTCTTACAACTCAATACAAAAAAGAGATCAATGTTGCTGGTTTATCTTCTGGAAATTATATAGCTGTAGTATCGGACGGAATACTGTCTGAGAAAGTGAAGTTCATCAAAAAGTAATTCTTTAGATGCAGGAAAGTAGTCCCTTATTTCAGATTTTTTATAGAGGTAAAAACACAACCATGTCAGAACTATCATTATAGAATGTATGGAACTCCCTGCTCAAGATACAATTTAAAAGTATTGCCCTCAGTTAGCCTGGGGCAATATTTCTAAATTGAATTTATAATTAATATCATTACAATGAAAAAAATAATAGCCCTTTTTATTCTTTCAGGTTTCCTATCATGTACCGATGAGGCGATGCAGCCTTATGATAAATCGCAGAAACCTGCAGAAATTAATATCAAGGGATTCTCAAAGCCGGATATACTGCAATTCAGGCTTAACGGTCAGCCGGTAAGCATCAATGGAAGTACATCTTACACCAATAATATAGAAACCACGCTAAAATTTGTTGTGGATGAAGGAGAAACAGATCAGATTGAAATCTATAACAATGAAAATGGAAAGCAAATAGCAAAATATAATATCAATTTTAATAATACAGATCAATACAAGAACCTTAATTTCTTCAATCTTCCGGGAATTTTTCTTCAAACGTATGCGGTAAAGCCTCAGGTTAACCTTGGAAAGATAGGATTTGAACTGATCTTTCATAATCTGGGAGAATATTCTCATTCCCCATTACAGGGAGTAAAAGGAGTATTGAAAAAAGAGAATGGAGATGTACTGGCAGAGTTTGAGAACATTGAAAAGAATAATTTCTCTCCTCTGAAGATATATAGCTTTTTCAGTATGACAGCACCGGTTTATCTTGAGTTGTATAAACCCGGGACTACTGAACCTTATTTCGGATCACAGCTTATTAAAGTAAAAATAAAACAGGACATAGGAGCCAATATGATTGTCCTGCAAGAGAAACAGGAAAATGGAAATGTCGTAGTGATCGGTGATATTGATATTGCTGACTATTTATAAAAAATATTTGATATCTCATGATGGGTAAATTTTTAAAGTTTTGTATACTAACTCTATTGTTTTTAAGCTCAATAGCGGTTAATTCCTGCAGATCCGAAGAAGAAGCGATTCCTGACTTTCCGGAAGGAAGTGTAGAATCTATTAATGTCTGGGTACAGGATAATATGAAACGGTATTATTATTGGGAAGATCAGATGCCCTCAAAACCAGACTATCATCTTCCTGTAAAAAAATTCTTTGCTAGCCTTCTATCACAAAACGATCGTTTTTCAAGTATTGTAAATACTGAAGATTCTTCAACCTATTTACGCACAGTCCGGAATATGTATGGCTTTGATTATGCTGTACTTCAACTTGCTAATGGACAGGTAACAGCAGTGATAAAGCTGGTCTTGCAAGATTCCCCGGCCCAAAATGCCGGTTTGAGACGTGGAATGATCATGAAAAAGATCAATGGAAGCGTGATCAATGCTTCCAATGCAGAAAATCTGCTTAACTCTATTCCTGATCATACCACCCTTGATCTTACAGTTGGAGACTGGGAAGCGGGAAATGTGATCAATCAAAAAGAAATTACAGTATATTACGGCTTTTCCCTTAATCAGCCGATTGTTTCTAAAATTTTTGATCAAAACGGGAAAAAGACCGGGTATTTATATATCTACGACTTTCCGGATGGATTGTCCCATACCCTCAATCAGAAATTTGCAGAATTTAAAGCTAATGGAGTAAAAGATCTTGTAATCGATCTTAGATATAACTATGGTGGATCAGTAGCTTCTGCAGCGGCATTATGTTCAATGATCCCTTCAGGAATAACTGCTAATTCACTTTTCATAACATACAAAGGAAATAAGAATGGAGGTGAAGTTAAGAAAACCTTTGCTGAACAGATTGCTTATGATCCGGCAGCTCTTAGCTTCTCGGCTCTGCATGCCAATGCATTGGAACTAAACAGGGTATTTATTCTTACGTCCAGAAATACTGCTTCTGCCTCCGAAATAGTAATCAATAATCTTAAACCTTATTTACAGGTAATACAGGTAGGAGATACTACTTTAGGGAAAGATATGGCAGGATTTGCAATCTCGGATGACCGTAAACCGAAGAAAATTTCCTGGCAGCTTCATCCTGTTATCTATAAAGTATACAATGCGGATGGGCAAGGAGAATACAGCAACGGTATTTCGCCTCAAATTCCAATTAACGAATATATCTCTCTTCCTTTGGCTCAGCTGGGAGAGGCAAATGAGATTTTACTTCAGACGGTCTTGAATAAAATTTATTCAAAATCTGCCTATCAGGAAAATTCAAATAACAATGTGAAAATCCTTACAGAAAGTGAGAAACCTTTTTTAATACCAAGGGTTAAATAATGTTATTGTTTATTTAAAAAAGAAAAGAAAAAACCAAATTATACTATATTTTTTTTAAATCGAATTCACCATGCAGGGAATAGAGCCAAAAATACATCAGGAAGTGATCAAAAGAATTAATGATCTAGAGCAATTGTTAAAACAAACACCTGAGCCGGAAAGAATACATACTGACGAGATTTTCATGATGAATACAGAGTTATCAGCACTGTATGATGAATATCTCAGCATAAAAAAAAGACTGGAGACCTGTATCAAATTGTACCGAATAAGACACGTTGAGATCAGAAAACAGCTTACTCAGAATATCAGGAAATTGAGAAGGGAAACTACGAATCAGAGATAGGGCGTCTTATTATTTAATGAATCCAGCTCATATTTGTGAAATACGAGACTTCAAAGGAATATGGAGTAAATGCAATTTTTCAATTGTACAATAACTGAGTTATACAGATGACATTATTGATCTTTTTTTTTAAAATTTATTTATAGAGTTAAGGCAGATAAAAATATAAGGTAAAGCATAAGATTTCAATTTAATAAATACTAAGAATCATGTTTTTAGTATTTATTTTACATCATTCTGTATTTACTAAACATTGTCAAGAAAATAAACTATTTTTTGGGATATTGTGAGTACTTTTGATGAATTAAGAAAATATGAACTCTCACTAGATTATTTTACGCTTTATGATCCTAATTGTCGATGATAACCAGAACAATATTTACTCTTTAAAGAAGTTATTAGAATCCAAAAATTTTCCGGTGGATACAGCTAATTCCGGCGAAGAGGCATTAGGGAAAGCATTAAAGAATGATTATGCCCTTATTATCTTAGATGTCCAGATGCCGGGGATGGACGGATTTGAAGTTGCAGAGATATTTGCAGGATATAGTAAGACTAAGGAAATACCCATTATATTTTTATCGGCAGTTAATACTGAAAAAAGATTTATTACCCGCGGATATGCTTCCGGAGGTCGGGATTATGTGACCAAGCCGGTAGATCCTGAAATTTTATTGCTTAAAGTTAAAACGTTCTATAATCTCCAGGAGCAGAATCTTGAGATGAAAAAAACGCAGCAAAGTCTTGAACTGGAAGTGAAAGGAAGGCGGGAATCTCAGGTAACCATGAAGTCTAGAATTGATCACTTTCATCTGATGCTGGAAGGATTACCACAAATTGCTTTTACCTTAAATGAAGACGGAATTGTAGATTTTGTGAATGGCAGATGGTATCAGTATTCTGCTCATAATAAGGATTTTCCTGAAACTTATCCCAATGATCTCAATATTAAAACTGAATTTGAAAAATCCAGAAAAAATGGGAAGGCTTTTGAGCTGGAAACCCGGATAAAAAATATAGAATCAGGAGAGTACAGGTATCATTTATTACGGATATCCCCTGTATATGAAGGAGGTCATCTTAAAAATTGGGTAGGAACATTTACGGACATTGATGATCAGAAAAAGGTTGAAAACGAAAAAGATGAGTTTTTGAGTATTGCCAGCCATGAGCTAAAAACTCCGTTGACCAGTATTAAAGCTTATGTGCAGCTGTTAGAACGTAAATTAAAACTTGATAAAGACAGTGCAGAAGCAGGTTATGTCACAAAAGTTCAGGACCAGATCGAAAAACTTAATAGTTTGATCAGTGATCTATTAGATGTTTCTAAAATTGAGAATGGCAAATTGAAAATCAATAAAAAGCCTTCCAACTTAGAGAAAGTAATTGAAATCGCGATTGAAACCATACTTCAGACACATGATGAAGATAAAGTGAAAATTCAACGCCATGGTGAAAAACCGGATATCATTATTCCTTTTGACGAAATCCGCATAGAACAGGTATTGATCAACTTCCTGACCAATGCTATAAAATACTCTCCTGAAAACAATCAGGTTATTATCAGTACTTTTGTAGATGAAAATGAAGTGAAAGTAAGCGTTACCGACTTTGGAATAGGGATTCCTGATTTTAAACAAAAAGCTGTATTTCAAAAATTTTATAGGGTAGAAGAATCATCGTTACAATTTCAGGGAATGGGGATTGGTCTCTATATCTGCTCTGAAATTATCAAGCAGCATGGAGGAACGATCGGGTTATCTAGTATCATCAATGAAGGTTCTACATTTTATTTCACTTTACCTCTAAATTAATTTTATGCCACAAAAAGTTATACGAAACCTACAATTTGGAGTTGGACTATCCTTACTCATTTTAATAGCAAGTTCAGTAGCATCATATTGGAGTATCCAAAAACAAATGGAGGATAGGGAAAGTTTATCCAAAACCCGGAAATCTATTACAGCCGTAAAAGATGTTTTAATTGCTCTTTTAGATGCTGAAACAGCAAATAGAGGGTATCAGTTAACAGGCAAAGAAAATTTCCTGGAACCTTATAACCGAAGTATTGCAGCATATCCTAAAGCAATGGCTTATGCAAAATCATTTGATATTAGAAATAAAGCACAGAAACAACGCATAGAGGCTTTGGAGCTGAATGTTAACAGCAATATCACTAATCTGAGGAAATATGTAGAAAACAGAAGGAAAGGAATAGAAATGACGCAGGATCAGATCATTTTGAGTAAATCTTATATGGATAAGTGCCGGAAGATCGTTCGTGATTTTGTAAGACACGAAGAAATTGAACTTGAGATCAAAAATAATGATCTTAAGCAGTCGACCAGTACAACGATTATTTTTATTATTTTATCTGCCATCGCAGCGATCGTTGTTACGTCATTTTTTTATTTTAAAATGCGTAAAGATCTTATTCGGAGAGATAAATTAGAAAAAGAATTAAAAGCCAAAGACGAAGAAATTACGAAACGTGTAAGTGCTATTCAGCAGGTTGCTAACAGAGTTGCAAATGGAGATTACAGTCAGAGGGCTATTGACAATTCCCAGGATGACCTAGGTGATTTGGTAGACTCACTTAACAATATGACGGATTCTTTAAAGAAATCTTTTGAAAAAATAAATAAAAGTGACTGGCATCAGAAAGGATTGGTTTTATTGAATGAATCATTGGTAGGAAATAAATCGATTAAAGAAGTTACCAGAAATTCCTTAAATCATCTTATTGAATATGGAGATGCTAGCAATGGAGCAATATACTTAATTGATGAAGGGAAATTAAATCTTGAAACTGCTGTAGGTTTAGAAGAACACATGAAAAAATCCTTCGAACCCGGAGAAGGAATGGTAGGACAGGTTTTTCTTCAGAACAAGACAAAGGTTTACAATGACCTTAACGAAAATGATTTTGCAGTAACATTTGCTGGCAGCAAAGTTAAAACTAATGGGATCATAGTGATTCCTATAACCTTAGACAGACAAAGTATAGGAGTTTTAGAAGTAACTTCCACAACTAATTTTGATCAGGATAGAATTAATTATCTCACCGACAGCTCCCGAAATATTGCCACAGCTCTTGGTGCGGCAAAAGCCCGTGAAAAAGAACAGCGCTTATTGGAAGAAACACAGGCACAATCAGAAGAATTACAGGTACAGCATGCTGAACTGGAAAATCTGAATACAGAATTAGAAGCACAAACGCAAAAGCTGCAAGCTTCAGAAGAAGAACTAAAAGTGCAGCAGGAAGAGCTTATGCAGACCAATGCTGAATTAGAAGAACGTTCAAAATTATTAGAAGAAAAGAACCATCTGATCGCTGAACGGAATATTGAGATTCAGAAAAAAGCGGAAGAGCTGGCTTTAAGCACCCAATACAAATCTGAGTTTTTAGCCAATATGTCGCATGAATTGCGTACCCCTCTTAATTCTATTCTTCTCCTTTCCAGATTAATGGCTGAAAATCCGGATGAAAACCTGAATGAAGATCAGATCGAATCTGCAAAAGTGATTCAAAGTTCCGGTGGAAGTTTGCTGACACTCATCGATGAAATATTGGATCTGGCCAAAATAGAATCCGGTAAAATGGTTCTTGAATATGATAAAGTTGCTATTGATGATGTTGTTAAAGATATACGGAATCTGTTCAACCCATTAGCTAATGAGAAAGGGATCGAATTTAACTTTGAGATAGAGGCTGGGCTTGAAAAAACGATTGAGACTGATAGATTGCGTCTGGATCAGGTACTGCGTAATTTATTATCCAATGCTTTTAAATTTACCAGTGCAGGCAGCATAGGTATGCATATCAAAAAAGATCCGGAAAATAAAGATTTCATTATTTTCTCTGTAAAAGATACTGGAATCGGAATTCCTGAGGATAAGCAGAGAATTATTTTTGAAGCCTTTCAGCAGGCAGATGGATCTACTCAACGTAAATTTGGAGGTACTGGCCTGGGACTATCAATCAGCCGTGAAATTGCCAAATTATTAGGCGGGGAATTATCCCTTACCAGCAAAATAAATGAAGGGAGTGAGTTCAGTTTAAAGATTCCAACTCATGGAGAAAGAAATACAACACCTGCAACATCTGATCTGGAGTTAGTGGAAATTATCCAGGAAGATGTTGAGGAAATTAAAAATATTATTGGTTACGAAGAACCAGAGGCGGTAAATCCTGATATTGTTTTGGAAATACCGGAAGAAGTAGCTGATGACAGGGATAATATTACAGACGATGATAAGGTTATTTTAATTATTGAAGATGATACCAATTTTGCCAAGGCACTTTTGAAATATGCTCATCGGCAAAATTATAAAGGAGTAGTTGTAGTAAGGGGAGACCATGGGTTATCTGCCGCGTTGCAATATCATCCGCTTGCTATTTTACTGGATATTCAATTACCGGTGAAAGACGGATGGCAGGTGATGGATGAATTGAAATCCAATCCACAAACCAAGCCTATTCCCGTACATATGATGTCCTCATTGCATGTGAAAAAACAGGAAAGCCTTATGAAAGGAGCTATTGATTTTATTAATAAGCCGGTAGCTTTGGAACATATGACGGATGTTTTCAGAAAAATTGAAGAAGCACTTCGAAAGTCGCCTCAAAAAGTTCTGATTGTTGAAGAAAATGCCAAACATGCCAGTGCCCTATCTTATTTCTTAAGCAATTTTAATATTTCCCTTTCAGTAAAAGATAGTGTAGAGGAAAGCGTTAAAGCCCTGACCGAAGCTGAAGTTGATTGTGTGATCTTGGATGTTGGACCAACAAGAGGCAACGGATATAAAATTGTCGAATCCATTAAAAGTTATGAAGGGCTGGAAAACCTGCCGATCATTATTTTTACAGAGAATAATCTGTCTTCATCAGAAGAGCTTAAGATAAAGCAATATGCAGATTCTATTGTTGTAAAAACAGCACATTCCTATCAGCGGATATTAGATGAGGTAGGTTTGTTTTTACATCTGGTGGAAGAAAAGAAAAATGTGGGTGAAACGCCAAGAAGTAAAACTTTGGGATCATTAACGGAGGTTTTAAGTGGAAAGAAGATTCTCATCACCGATGATGATGTTAGAAATATTTTCTCACTGACGAAAACCCTGGAAAAATATAAAGTTGAAGTAATTCTGGCAATGGATGGAAAACAGGCACTTGAACAGATCAAAGCCCATCCTGATATTGATGCTATTCTAATGGATATGATGATGCCTGAAATGGACGGTTATGAAACCATAAAAGAAATAAGAAAAAAACCAATGTTTACCAGACTGCCAATTATAGCAGTTACTGCCAAATCAATGATTGGTGATCGTGAGAAATGCATTACTGCCGGAGCTTCAGATTATATATCGAAGCCTGTGGATGTTGATCAGCTGCTATCATTATTGCGGGTCTGGTTATATGAAAGTTAAAAAAAACACCTCTGATGAATAAAAAGATTTTGATCGTGGATGATGATCCGCGGAACATATTTGCACTTAAATTAACTCTTAAAACAAGAGGATATCAAATGGAAAGCTGTACTGCTGCACAGGATGCTATTCAGCTTTTAGAAAAGGATAGCGGGATCGGGGTGGTCCTGATGGATATGATGATGCCCGGAATGGATGGCTATGAAGCCATTAAAATTATCCGTAATACGCCCTCTATCAATAAGGTCCCTATCATTGCAGTGACCGCACAGGCTATGCAGGAAGACCGCCAGAAATGTCTGGATGTCGGGGCACAGGATTATGTGAAGAAACCTATTGATGTAGATCTATTATTAACAGCTATAGAAAAGTTATCCTAAATGCTTGAACCGAGTATCGTAAAAGATGAAGAAGTTGAATATCTGATAAAAGATGTTTATGAGCTGTATGGATATGATTTTTCTTCATACAGCAGGGCCTCTTTTAAGCGCAGGGTTAACAGGATCTGCCTTATTGATAAATTCACGAGTTTTGCAGAATTAAGGTATACCGTGCTCAATGACCCTGATTATCTGAAACATTTTATTGAGGAAATTACCGTGAATGTTACCGAGATGTTTCGTGATCCTTATTTTTTCAAAGCTTTAAGAGACCAGATCCTCCCACAGTTAGGGACCTATCCTTTGATAAGGATTTGGGTTGCAGGCTGTTCAACGGGAGAGGAAGCTTATTCCATGGCCATATTACTGAAAGAGGCTAATCTTTATCATAAGTCATTGATTTATGCTACAGATATTAATCCTTCCGTGTTAGAAACGGCACGGGCAGGTGTTTTTCCATTGCAACAGATGAAACTGTATTCGGAAAATTACATTCTTTCAGGTGGAAAAAAAGATTTTTCAGATTATTATACAGCCAATTATGACAGTGCAAGATTTGATAAAAGTCTGCAGCAGAAATTAATTTTATCCACTCATAATTTAGTGTCGGACAGCTCTTTTAACAGCTTTCAGCTGATCATATGCCGGAATGTACTGATCTATTTTGATAAAACCCTGCAGGAGCGTGTATTTCACCTTTTTGATGACAGTCTGGAAAATCTGGGCTACCTCGCACTTGGTTCAAAAGAAACATTACGCTTCTCCAATTTAAGTAAGTATTATCATCAGGCTGATGATCAGAAAATTTGGAAAAAAGTGGATCATCATTAATGTATAATAGAAAAGCAATGAAAGTGAATACTGAATTAGTGGTCATAGGAGGTTCTGCAGGTAGCCTGGAGGTTATTTTGGATATGATCAAAGGGCTGAATGAAAAAATAAGCTTTGCAATTATTTTGGTGGTTCATCGTAAAGCACAGTCTGTAAGTGTATTGCCTACTTTATTACAGCAGTTTTCACCCATTGAAGTCACTGAAATTGAAGATAAGATAGAAATTAAAAGCAACCAGATGTATATTGTACCGGCTGATTACCATCTGCTATTTGAAGACAAACATTTAGTATCGCTGGACAGTTCCGAAAAAATGAATTACTCGCGGCCCTCAATTGATGTCACCTTTAAGTCTGCTGCAGAAATGTATGGGAAAAGTCTGGTAGGAATTCTTTTATCAGGAGCAAATGCTGATGGAGTGGAAGGATTACAGTATATCAAAAGAAATAATGGAACCGTATGGATCCAGGATCCGGATACGGCTGAAGTTAATTATATGCCAAAACATGCAGTCGAAGAGGTCGTTTATGACCTTATTATAACGCCGGAGAATTTAGCAGGGCATATAAATCAATTAAACAGGTTTTAAATTAAAGCTAATATATATGAGTAAGAAGAAAATTTTAATTTTTGATGATGATAAAACGATTTTGGATGTAGCAACCATTATTTTTGAAGAGAGTGGTTACGAAG
Organism: Chryseobacterium sp. T16E-39; assembly: GCF_002216065.1. Taxonomy (NCBI): domain Bacteria; kingdom Pseudomonadati; phylum Bacteroidota; class Flavobacteriia; order Flavobacteriales; family Weeksellaceae; genus Chryseobacterium; species Chryseobacterium sp. T16E-39. The sequence continues at coordinate 255,005 of NZ_CP022282.1, forward strand.
TTGGAATCTCGGAGACATCACATGATATTATTGATAAAGTTTCACAATTTCAACCGGATGTGATTCTGATGGATAACTGGATCCCCAATATTGGTGGGGTGGAAGCCACAAAGCTTTTAAAAAGTCATGAAGAATTTAAGAAAATTCCTGTCATCTACATAACTGCTAATAATGATATTAATGCATTGGCAGAAAGCGCTCAGGCAGATGATTATATTGCAAAACCATTCAATCTGGATGATCTTGAAGAAAAAGTAGCCAAATACATGAAGGACTGAAAACCAGTATTTTATAATCCATTTGAAAAGATTCAAATGTAAAAAATAGCAACCACCAGCATCCATGACTGGTGGTTTTTTATAGGCAATTGTAAAAATAAATATAGTTGACTATATAGTTGTATATATTTTTTATATATTTGAAAATCTAAAACCTACGATTTCATGAACAATGATTTTATAAAAGAACTTGGTTATAAAGCACTTGATTCCAGATTTAAAAGGATCAGTGAAAAGATGGCTTACAGTGTCAAAAAGCTGTATAAAGATCTCGATTATGATATTGAGCCCAACTGGTATCTCATTTTTATGATCCTGCGGGACAAAGGCGAACTATCGTTGGTAGATATTGCTGAAAGTTTAGGGTACTCCCATCCATCTGTGGTAATCACAGTAAAAAAAATGGCTGCTAAAGATTATCTGAATGTAAAAAAAGATGATTTCGATAAAAGAAAACAAATTGTATCTCTTTCTCCTAAAGCGATCCGGCTGATGCCGGAATTCGAAATGCTTTGGAATAGTTGCGAAGCTGCGATTCTAAATGTAATAGAAAACGATCTTACTATTTTAAATTATTTGGATGGTATCGAATCAGCACTGGAAGAAACTTCATTTTATAATAGATTCAAGCAGGAATACAAAAAACATTTAAAATAAAATCCCATGAAAAAAATAATAATTTTTCTTCTTTCTCTATTTTGTGCATTTTCGTATGCAAAGGAGACGAAAATTACGATAAGAGCAAGAGCTAAAGATGCTAAATTTATAGGAAGCTCTTTAGGAGGAGCCTATGTAATTATCAGAAATAAAATCAACAACACCATTTTAGCAGAAGGAAAAACAAGCGGAAGTACAGGGAATACAGACCTGATCATGAAGGCTCCTAAGCTTAGAGATAGTTCTATTGTAGATGATGCAACAGGAAAATTTTTAGCAACGCTGAATATTGATGAACCTACATTTGTCAGCATTGAAATATTATCTCCGTTTAATCATAAACAGGCACAGGCAAAAGTAAGTACAGAACTTTGGGTAATTCCCGGGAAGGATATTCTTGGAGACGGAATTATACTTGAAATACCGGGATTCATTATTGATATTTTAAAACCCCGGACCCATCAGTACATTGCATTAAACTCTATTACAGGAAAACCATTTCAGATACAGGCAAATATCGTGATGATGTGTGGATGTGTAATTGACAAAGGGGGAATCTGGGATTCAGATAAATTTGAAACTAAAGCAATACTTAATAAAGACGGGAAATTTTTGAGCGAAACAAATTTATCCTGGGTGTCTACTAATTTATTCGACGGTAGTATAGCGATGTCAGCACCCGGGAATTATGAAATAGTCGTGTATGCATTTGATCCCAAGACCGGAAATACCGGAGTGGATAAAATAAATTATGTGGTCTATTAATAAATAATAAACAGGATAGAAGCCATTTTCAATGTGTGAAAAGAAAATGGCCATTGCTCTATTGCTGAAAGTGAAAACAATGTCTGGAGCACAAAATGGTTCTCATTATAAAAACAATTTATATTTTCTGACCGTTCTTTTGGAATAATAAAGTATAGAAAACTCTGTTTTACATAAAATTAATATATAGTTGTAGTATAGTTTATTTGCTTTTTTTAACCATTATACGCGGTCGATAAAACATTACGAAAAGGGTATAAAAGAAAGGTAGCTTTTTGTAATAGTAACCTTTATGGCATGATAATAGGTTGATTATTAATATTAACCAAATCAATTACAAAATGAAATCTGATACTAAATTAAAAAAGAGCATAAGAGGAAAGACTGTCGTGATTACCGGAGGAAGTAGTGGAGTTGGGAAAGCGACTGCTGAAGCTTTTGCTTTGGAAGGATGTAATATTGTGGTAGCGGCCAGAGGTAAAGAAGCACTGGACGAAACAGTAAGCCTTTGCAGAGATCTTGGAGTTGCTGTATTAGGGGTGCCTACAGATGTTTCAAAAGCTGATGAAGTGGCTCATCTCGCAGAAAAAGCTATACAATTTAATGGAAGAATTGATATCTGGGTGAATAATGCAGGGGTTATGGCCAGTGGAAAGTTTGAAGAAATCCCTATGGAACTCAATGAGCAGGTCATAAAAACCAATTTATTCGGGTATATGCATGGAGCTTACAGTGCTCTCCCTATTTTTAAAAAACAACAGGAGGGAATTTTAATTAATAATGTATCGATTGGTGGGTTTATGCCGGCACCATACAGTGCAGTATATTCATCCACAAAATTTGGAATTCGTGGGATGATGGATTGTCTTCAGGGAGAAATTTCCGATTTCCCGGATATTCATATATGTAATATTTATCCACAGATTCAAAGGTCTACAGGGAATATGCATTCTGCAAAATATTCAGGACTGGATTTTAAAATACCACCATTTGCGGCAGATCCCAGAGACACAGCTGCAAAAATTGTAGAATTGGCTAAAAATCCAAGAAAAGATTTGTTTCCCGATTTTACCTCATTACTTCTCAAAAATGTTTATGGGCTATTTCCAAAACCCATCATTAATATGGCTTCAGCAGGAATGCGAATGGTCATGAAAGTGAAAAATGCACCTCCCGATTCAGGAAATATTTTACAGCCCTCTTCCGAACCTCACCGGATTTATGGAAAAACGATATTACCTGTCCCTTCAAAAAAGACAAAAATAGCTATTGCGGCAGGATTAGGTCTAGGACTTGCTTATATGATATTGAAGACCAGCACAGGAAGTAAACAAATAAAAAAAGCATAAAAAGCGATATTCAGCAATTATAGGGATAAATCTATAATTATCCACTCCTTTCATTTCACTGGCTCCTCTTAAATTCATACTTTTACATCGCATGATTGACACTGAAATTATGAATTTTAACGGATCCGGATTTTCAGAATATATAAAAATACTTGAACGGTTTACCGGGTTGGAATGGATTGGATTCAGCCTGGTTGTTAATATTGCTTTGTTTCTGTTTTCAATTGGACTCTATTTTTTTATTGAGAAAACCTGTCCTAAAAAAAAGATACAGGACTTCAGCCATCCCATTACAAGGTCCGATTTTTATCTGAGCCTTCTTACCGTCTTTTGCAACTGTCTTGTCATGTTGTTGGGTGTTTTCTTATGGAAAAACAGATGGATTGAGCTCGGGGATCATCTTTCACCGGTTTCAATTTTTTTTGAAGTGGTTATTTTAATACTACTGATGGACTTTTGTATGTACCTTTTTCATTATGCAGCACATATGCCCTTTGTGTATAAAAGATTGCACGGTAAACATCATGAACATGTACATACTAATTTTTTAAGTCTTTTTGTGTTACATCCTGTAGAGACGATAGGATTTGGATTAATGATATTAGCCCTATTGGTTGGTTATGATTTTTCTGTAATTTCGATTACAACGTATCTTTTTATTAATCTGGTTTGGGGGACAATCGGTCATTTAAATAAAGAATTTTTTCCACCACAATTTGACCGGTATTTTGTAGGGACCACACAATTTCACAATCAGCATCATTTGGATGAAACTAAAAATTTTGGTTTCTATACCTCTATCTGGGACAGAATATTCAAGACATACAAAAAGTGAGAATTGCTCCTGTCTAGGCTAATTTTTTAAAACTTTGCAGGGTATCAATAACCCCTTCAAAATTTTCATTCTTAAAAATTCCCGATTCGTAAACTCTTTCGAATGTTTCTGCTGTTCCGGAAGCTATTATACCTGGCAGATTTTCACTTTTCAACATCTGGGTAAGACCTTTCATCTCATCAATTCTCCTGAAAATATGTTGTGGATAAGTAGGAGTTGTTTTCATTAGATCTTTGTAGGTTCCGGGTAGAAATTCCTGAAGACTGTCATTCAGTTCATCCAGAATACCGAAATGGGCAGCAGCGGTCATCGTTTCAAAAAATAATGCATTCATCCCTTTATTGACCATAGAAAATAAGAGTTTGTAAGCGGATGCTGCTTCTGTTTTTTCTCCGGCATCTTTTATTTTGAATACAGTAGAAAAAACATCCAGAAAAATATTTCGATACGTACCACTTACGATTAATGTTGCATGATCAGGAATATCTTTTGAAGCTCCCATCACAGCACCATTTACAAATTTAATATTCTTTGCTGAAAACAGTTTTTCAAGGTTCAGGGCAACTTCAGGAGTATTAGAATTCAAATCTATAAAAACTGGACGGTTATCAGTGTTTTCCAGGCAAGAAATAGTGTTTTCCGCAATTTCAAGACTTCCCTCCGGACTGGTAAGAGAAAGAATAATATCTGCCTGCTCAACTATATTTTGCAAAGAGCCAACATCTTCGATTCCAATGCTTTTGATATTTTCCAAAGTTCTTGCTGACCTTCCGTTCCCCGCAGTGATTACTTTGTAATTATTTTTAATAAGTGCTTTGGCGATCTGTGTTCCCATATCTCCGGGAAAAAGAATAGCTATAATAGGTTGAATGGGCATTGTTATTATTTTTACTGTTAAAAACTCCTGAATAGATTTCAATGGTTTTTCTTTTACAAATCTCTTTAAAATTTTTCGATCTGTAAAGCTCATTATTTCGATCACATCAATTGGTAAAACCGATTAGTATTTTTAAAGATCAATATAGGAAGAGTACTCATTCCTATATTGATCTTTAAGCGGATAGTATTTTAAACCTGTCTTTTTTCTATAACAGGAATATTGGTAATTACTTTCCATTGGTCATTCTCCTTTACACAAATGATAGTAGAGGTAAACCGGAGAACTTCACTCTCCAAAGTCAACTTTGCAATGGCAATATTTCCCTTTTCTTCAATAGAATCATAGGAAATAGTTCTGGGCTTACCACCAAACGTTTTACTTCGGATATGTTCTATATATTGCTCTTTGGAAATAATGAAAATACCTTGCTGATCGAAAAATCCGTCCTGGATATTTTGATAGTCTTTGTGAAGGATTTCTTCCATTAGTTTTGTATCACTATGATCTCCGGCTTTAATAAAGCTTTCAATGGCTTGTTGTATGTGCTGCATATTCCTGATGATTAAAATATTGATTAATATGATTTCTCTGTTGTTCCATTTTCAGTGAAGCCTCTTCAGGATCGATCATTCCGTCCATTGGAAAATAACCGATTTCTATCACTCCTAGCTGATTCAAAATACGGGTGATCTGGGTTTCAAGAGGATTTTTTTCCTGTGTGGCGGGCTGTAATATACCCATAACAGAAATAATAGATGCTTTTTTATCCAGTAGCAATCCTCTTATTCCGGTGGCATCATAGGCAAATGTCTTTTTCGTCCGGACAACAAGATCAAAATAAGCTTTTAATGAAGAAGGAATTCCGTAATTATACATTGGGCAGTTAATAAGGATTTCATCACTGGCATGCAATTCCTCTATTAAGAGATCTGATAATTCCAGTTGTTCAGAATGAAGGGTTTCATCAAAAAAACCATTCACTGTTTCCTGCGTCAGATGGGGAGTAGGCTGTAAGGTAACATCTCTTGTAATAATCTTTCCATCCGCATGTTTTGTTTTCCATCGTTCCTCAAAATAGTCTCCCATTAAACGGGAATAAGAATCATTCATTCTAAGGCTGCTGTCAATACGAAGTAGTGTTGTCATGTTGATTTTTCTTTAAAGACAAACTACTTTTTTAAAACGTGACGCCTAAACCAATTTTTTTAATTTTTCAGGATCTACAATAGAATAAATTTCCCGGATCATCCCCTCATGATCAACATCCAGAATATGGCAGTTGTAAACATGGTTTTCCCGCCAGAAGCAGATAGCCGGCTGATGATTGAAAATATGGAAAGTATAGGGCTTATGATGAAGAAACTGTTGCTGGACGTAGGCTAAAAGAGTCGCGGTAGCTGATTTGCCTACTTCCACTGCTTTTATTACCCTTACACGTTGCCCGCCGTCAGCCGAAAGCCTGATATCGTTCAATAAAAGTTCTTCAAGCATCGGAATACTGCCTTCGCTCAGTGCCTTTTGATATTTGCTGAGGGTTTCCTGATGGACTGGAGAGTCAATATGGTCCGGATTATACTGTATATCCTGAAGCTGTTTGCTTGCTCTGCTCAGTAACTTTCGTGAATTTTCAATGCTAATGTCAAGGAATTCGGCAATTTCCTGATGCGAATAATCAAAGCCTTGTTTCAAAATGTACACGGCGCGTTCTTTACCACTCAATCGTTCTAACAGTACAAGTAAGGTATAACGCGCGGTTTGTTCTTTAATAAGTTTAGTTTCCGCATTTTCCAGAGATAATGGTTCAGGAAGCCATTCGCCGTACACCAATTTTTTTGAATGCCTGTTTTTAAAATTAATGGCATGGTTGATTGTACTTTTAATTAAAAAGTTTTTTTCATTCCGGATTTCAGTTTTGTCTAATGAAATATATTTTTCCAATACATCCTGAACAAGATCTTGAGCATCATCGTAAGAACCTGTAATATTATAGGCGTACGTTAATAATTGACGATAATTTTCCTGCATGTCATTTCTTTTTAAGACCCTTACCATGTGAAAAACGTGACCATTTTTTTTAATTAAATGGTAAAAAAAGTAAAAGTAGTATTTTTATACTTTCGAAGCTATCAACAATGTCGGATCTATTAAGAATACATATTGAAAAAATCGTTTCCCTGAACGATGAAGAGTTTGCTGTGGTATCCTCTTATTTTACAAGGAAAAAATATAAAAAACACCAGTTTTTAATACAGGAAGGAGAGGCGGTAGTCTATAATTATTTTGTATTGAAAGGACTTTTAAAACTGGTTTATACAGATAATACAGATAAAAGTCATATTGTGGGATTCGCTATGGAAGACTGGTGGGAGAGTGACTTCCGTGCTTTTTATACGCAATCCAAAGCAACCATGTCACTGGAATGCGTTGAAGATACTGAAGTTTTATGTCTTGCCCTGGATGACTACAGGAAATTATGCAATGCCATTCCAAAGATCGAACGTTTCTTTCTTGAAAAAGCATATTTTGGATTTATAGCGGCACAACAACGCATCATTTCTACCATGACCTCCAGTACAAAAGAAAGATACGACCAATTACTTGAGCAGCATCCTGCATTAGTTCAGCGTGTTCCAAAATCTCTTTTGGCTGCCTATCTTGGTGTTTCAAGAGAAACATTGAGCCGCCTTTCTCCATAAGTGTGTGATCTTCCTCACTCCATAATCGTGATAGAGATCAAGAGATAGGTCAAGGGATAAATGCCAACTTTGCTCTATTAATTTGATATAGTCAAAACAATGGAAAAAAGAACAATCAATCCTTGGGATTGGCAAAAAGAACGCAGCTATTCTCAGGCTGTAGAAGTAAAAAATGTTGAAAGTACTTTATACTGCTCAGGGCAGGCAGCTATTGATCCGGATGGAACATCAAGTAATAAGGATATGAAATCTCAGCTTGAGCAGGCAATTGCGAATCTGGAAGAAGTAGTCACAGCTGCCGGCTATGAATGTAATGGTATTGTAAGATTAAATATCTACACAACATCTACCAAAGAACTATGGCCTCATTTTCCTATTCTTCAGGAATGGATTGCCAGACATAATATTGAGCAGGCCGTTACCATGCTGGAGGTAACCGGATTATTTGAGACCCTAACTGTTGAGCTGGAGGCAACCGTTGTAAAATAATTTTTTGCAAAAAAATAAAACCTTCAAGCCAAAAACTTGAAGGTTTTTTATGCATCAGATTTTTGAATATTTTCAGAAATCTTTTTGCAAAGTGGAAATCAGGAGATCAGATTTCCCGTTATTGAAGAAAATTTATATGATAAGAACAGAAAAATGGTGGTGGCTACTAATATAGAACCCCCATGCTTTCAGCTGCAAAACCTGAAAGCTCTTCTATTTTTCCTTCTTTTATTTTTTTTACCCACTGATGGTCATTCAGTAATGCACGTCCTACTGCAACTAAATCAAAATCCTGTCTTTCCAGTCTGCGAAGCAATTCTGTAAGGTCAGATTTTTCTGAACTTTCACCTGCAAAAGCAGCCATAAAATCACCTTTAAGACCTACAGAACCAACAGTAATCGTAGGCTGACCGGTTAATTTCTTAGCCCATCCAGCAAAATTAAGATCCGAACCTTCAAATTCTGGTTCCCAGAAACGGCGTTGTGAACAATGGAAAATATCTACCCCTGCTTCCTTCAACGGAAGTAACCAATCTTCCATTTCAGTAGGCGTTGTTGCCAATCTGCTTTTATAATCCTGCTGTTTCCATTGAGAAAGTCTGATGATGATCGTGAAATCTTCTCCTACAGCTGCTCTGATTGCTTTTACAACATCGACTGCAAACCGGGTTCTTTCTTTCACTGTTTTACCTCCATACTCATCAGTTCTTGTATTTGTTACTTCCCATAAGAACTGATCGATAAGATAACCGTGGGCACCATGGATCTCAAGACAGTCAAAACCAAGATCTTTTGCGGATTTTGCTGAAGCAGCAAATTGTTTGATTGTATCTTCAATATCTGCAAGAGACATTGTGGAAGCTTTTTCCATAGGAACTAAAGGATAGTCCTCAGACATTCTGGTATCACCGACATGCCAGATCTGTGGTCCCATTTTACCGCCATTGTGATGAACCTGATCAATCACGTTTTTCCATCCTTCCAATGCTTCATTGCCGTAGAAATCGGGGATATTCTGCATGTTTTTAGAACCCGGCCTGTTGATCACAGTTCCTTCGGAAAGGATTAACCCTACTTCCGAAGCTGCTCTCCGGCCATAATAATCTGCAATCTGCTGGGTAGGTACCCCATTAGCTGATTGTGCTCTGGTCATTGGTGCCATTACAATTCTGTTTTTCAGCTGTAGGTTTTTATAATTAAATGGACTGAATAATGCGTCTGTACTCATTTTTTATGAATTTTTATATGATGTGAATTCTTTTTGTTACACAAAGTAACTAATAATAATTCGTTTTTGTATCTATTAGAGAAAAAATTGTGGTAACTTTGGCGTAACCAACAATAGTAACTTCATAGTAACTGATGAGACATAATAAAATGACCCAATGCAGCTGCCCGCTTGGGAAGGCAATGTCCGCTTTGGGAAGCAAATGGAAACCGATCATTGTGATGGTCATCAAAGATAAAGTGTTGCGCTTTGGACAGATCGCTGCACGGATACACGTTATTTCACGAAAGGTTTTAACGGATCAGCTTAGAGAAATGGAGGAAGACGGATTATTAACCCGACAGGAGTTTAAAGAACTTCCACCCAGAGTTGAGTATGCGTTGACCGAAAAAGGACTTGCTCTCTTACCTATCCTTTATTTACTCGAAGAGTGGGAGAGAAGCTATGAAACAAAAGAGATGTTTGCAGAAACAAATGTCTGATTTATGTAATACCGGTTTGCTGACCGGTCACTGTACAAATGAGTGATTGCTTACGAATTGGTAGAGATTATTTATTTTTTATTTATAGTCCAATTTGTGAATTATAATTCATGAATTGGTTATGACATGCATAATAGATTAAATAAAAAAAACAGATAATATGTATTCCCAAATACTTTTTTTTATATTTAATCGTTATATTTATCGAATTAATTCTTAAATCAAAAATGAATTAACGGATCATAACTTTTAAATGACGACTAAAATCATCGGAGTAGGAAACTACATTCCCCCAGAAACCATTACCAATTTATTCTTTGATAAACACAATTTTATAAATAAAAGCGGCGAGTCATTAAAAGAAAGTAATGCAATTATTGCCAGTAAACTAAGAGAGATTACAGGCATTGAAGAAAGAAGATATGCACGAAATGATCAGGTTACTTCTGATCTTGGTTTTATAGCAGCAGAAGCAGCAATAGAAAATGCAGGAATTGACCGTGAAACTATAGACTATATTATATTTGCCCACAATTTTGGGGATGTCCGCTTTGGAACTATCCAATCTGACACGGTTCCAAGTCTTGCTTCACGAGCAAAACATCTTTTAAAAATCAAAAATAATTTTTGTGTCGCCTATGATGTATTATTCGGATGTCCGGGATGGATTGAAGGCGTAATTCAGGCTAATGCATTTATTAAGGCTGGTATAGCTAAGAGATGTCTGGTGATTGGTGCGGAGACACTTTCCAGAGTATCAGATATTCATGACAGAGACAGCATGATCTATGCAGATGGTGCAGGAGCTGCCATTTTAGAAGTTTCCAATGAAGAAGGAGGAATAAAATCTCACGTTTCAGCGTCTTTTACCTTGAATGAAAAAGATTACCTGTTTTTCGGGAAATCATATAATAATGAACGATGCCCTGATACGAAATACATCAAGATGGATGGCCGTAAAATTTACGAATTTGCGCTTTCCAATGTACCTGATGCAATGAAAAAATGCCTGGATGACAGTGGTTATCAGATCACCCAGCTGAATAAGATCATTATCCATCAGGCCAATGAAAAAATGGACGAAGCTATCGTAAAACGATTCTATCAGTTATACAATAGTCCAATGCCGGAGGATGTTATGCCTATGGTAATTAAAAAGCTTGGAAACAGCAGTGTTGCAACTATTCCTTCATTACTTGCTATGATCTTAAATGATGAATTGGATTCTCATGATATCAACGAGGGAGATGTGGTTTTATTTGCTTCAGTAGGTGCTGGAATGAATATTAATGCATTTGTGTATAAATTTTAATATTTTTTTTCACAGACTGATAAAAATATTTTGTCAGAAATAAAAAACTCTCTATATTTGCACCACTGAAAACAACGGTGTAACCGGAGTTTAAGGAGAGATGGCAGAGTGGTCGATTGCGATAGTCTTGAAAACTATTGACTGTAACAGGTCCGGGGGTTCGAATCCCTCTCTCTCCGCCAGTTGGGAAACCAAAATAAGCTAAAACGCTGTAAACATTGATGTTTACAGCGTTTTTTGTTTTGCGCTAGTATCAAAGAAAATCAAAAAAGGCCATATTAAAAGTGACCTATTTAGTGACCTATCGTGAAAATATCAAAATAGGTCACTGAAATTTCTGGAAAACCCGACCAATAGGCAGTCTAACGGTTGAACATCTTGCAAAAAGTGGTAACAAAAAGTAAATTATTAAACAATTAAAGTTATCCCACAATGAACAAAACATTCAACCTACTATTCTTTATAAAAAAGAATAAAATCAGAACAAATGGAACTGCTCCTATTTACTTACGCATCACTGTAGATGGCAAGGCTGCAGAGATTGCAGCTAAAAGGTATATCGACCCAAAGAAATGGAATAATAAATCACAGAAAGCCGTAGGTAATAGTCAAGAAGCCAAAACACTGAACTCTTACCTTAAAACTTTGGAACAGCAAGTTTACGATTTCCACTACCTGATGCTGAAAGAAGAAGATTTTGTAACAGCAGAAAGTTTAAAATCTAAACTGCTTGGGACTGATGTTACCACAAGAATGCTCATTCCTATTTTTCAGGATCACAATGATAAAGTAGAAGCATTAATAGGTCAGGATTTTGCGCCCGGTACATTGGAACGGTACAAAACCTCTTTAAAACACACACAAGAATTTCTAAATTGGAAATATAAAATTTCTGACATTGATATTACAAAGATAGATCACGCTTTCATTATGGATTATGATTTCTGGCTTCGCAGTGTCCGAAAATGCGCGAACAACACTGCTGTAAAATACATCAAGAACTTCAAAAAAATTATGCGCCTATGCATGGCGAACGGTTGGCTATCCAAAGATCCTTTTCTAGGCTACAAAGCAAAAATTAAAGAAGTGGAACGCCCCTATCTTACAAAGGAGGAAATTCAGGCAATTTATAACAAGGAATTTGCTTCGGACAGATTGAGTCAAGTTCGTGATATTTTCCTTTTCAGTTGTTATACTGGCTTTGCTTATGTTGATGTGAAAAAATTATCTAAATCTCACATTAATATTGGAATAGATGGGGACAAGTGGATATTTACAAATCGTCAGAAAACTGGTACGGCAACCAGAGTTCCACTACTGCCATTAGCTCAAGAGATTATTCTGAAATATAAAGACCATCCAGAATGTGTTAATTTAAATGTTCTGTTTCCTGTTCTAAGTAATCAGAAAATGAATTCTTATCTCAAAGAAATTGCTAATGTTTGTGGGATTAACAAAGAATTGACATTTCATATCGCAAGACACACATTTGCCACTACAGTTACATTATCCAATGGCGTTCCGATTGAAAGTGTAAGCAAAATGCTTGGTCACAAGAATCTAAAAACGACTCAACATTATGCGAAAATTCTTGATAAGAAAGTGAGTGATGATATGGCGGTTTTGAGGCAAATACTTAAAAGTAAAGAATCGGAAAATTCTAATAAATAATCATTTAATATGTTGAAAAATATTTCTTTTGAATTTATGTGAAACTTTTTTATTGGAAACCCCTCTGTTTTTTTTTATAAAAAGAACAAAAAAAAGTCTTAATCTATTTTTGTATTAATCCTACAGGAATAGTTATCAAAATTCTTCGTTTAAGACCTAAGATTCAACCAATGTGACTAATCAACATTGACTTTAAGGGTTCGTTTCGTATTTTTGTTACGAATACTGAGAAAGTAATGGCTACTAATAAAAATGCACAAATAAGATATAAGGCTCTTGATAAATGTTTCTCTAATTTCTATAAAGCTTTTTATATTGATGATTTAATTAAGTACAGTTCGGATGTACTTACCGAATATTATGTAAAAGAAACAACAGTTTCTCGCAGACAGATTTTTGATGATATAGAATTTATGCGAAGTGAGGCAGGGTTTGATGCACCTATTGAAAGTTATAAAGATGGTAAAAAAGTTTTCTACAGGTATTCAGATTCTGAATTTTCAATTTTAAAAAGTCCATTAAACCCATCAGAATTAGATTCACTCAATGAGGCAATGGAAACGTTGTCAAGAATAAATAATTTACCAGGATTCGATTGGGTTAATACAATGCAGGCAAAATTAAATTCTGGAATAAACCAATCTCAAAATCAAAGGCAGATTATAAGTTTTGAAGATAATGAATTTTTAAAAGGTATAGAACTACTTAATCCATTATATCATCATATTGCTAATACTCAGACTTTGGATATAAAATATTGTGGATTTAAATCATCAAAAGAAAACGTATTTAATATATCGCCATACTATCTCAAACAATATAATAACCGATGGTTTTTGTTTGGATATAATCATCAAATAAATAAAATTCAAAATCTCGCTTTAGACCGTATAGTGGATATTCAACTATCAAAAACATCATTCAAAATTTGTGAAATCGATTTTAGAGAGTATTTTGAAGATGTCATTGGAGTAAGTAACGATGAATCCAAGCAAACTGTCGATGTGAAAATTGAACTTTCAGAAAATATTATTCCATACATCAGTTCAAAACCTATTCATGGATCGCAGAAAATCAAAGAGAATATACTTCATCTTCAAGTAAAACTTAATTACGAACTCGAAGCTCTAATTCTTTCCTATGGAGAAAAAATGTGTGTTTTGGAACCGAAAGAATTAGCTTCGATTGTAAAGGAAAGAATAAATAGAATTAAATTTGTTGACTAGTGCAGATGTGATGCATACTACCAGTATATATTTGTATCAGAAATTTACAAAAAATGAAAGATTATAATAGTAATAATGAAGAAATCAATGATTTTACAGAAAGGATTTGGAAAATATTTGATATTTTAAAAAATACTGTCCCTGCTGAAGATTATCATGTGATTCTTTTTTTACTTTCACTTTATAAAGATGGCAGATTGAGAAGTGGGTTAAACCACTCCACTTACATTAGTCAGTCTGTTGCGGATTCTATACGCTTCGATGATAAGTATAGTGATTTAGCAGAAGTCTATAGTCCGATTATTAAATATCTGTCAAATGATAGGTTATATGAAATCTTAAGATATTTTGAAAATATTGATTTATTTGAGTTACAGCAAAATTTTGCTTCAATATTCGATTCAATACTATACAAACTTGTACAAAATCAAAGTCGAACTTTTGGAGAGTTTATTCATCCAAAAGAAATAATAAGATTTATAATGAATTTGGCTGAGTTACCTGAGAATGCAACGGTTTATAATCCATTCGCAGGCTTAGCCTCTTTCGCAACTTTTCTTGATTCTGATCAACGATACTTTGGACAAGAGTTAAATCGTAAAACTTGGGCTTTAGGTAAATTAAGGTTAATGGCATATGAATTAAAAAATGCTGTATACGAGATAGATGATTCCATTTCTGATTGGAATAATTTTAGCGAATTCGATTTAATAGTAACTAATCCTCCATTTGGGATGAAACTATCAAATTATCTATATAAGTTTGAAAATTCTTCTTTGGAATCATTTATAATTGGTAATAGTCTCAGTCAATTACGATTACATGCAAAATTAATCTGTTTATTTTCAGTGTCATTTTTATTCTCTGAAAATCGAAAAAATAAAAAATTACGCAAAGCATTAATAGATAACAATTTTATTGATACAATCGTGTTATTACCTACTTCAATTTTACAACATTCCTCAATACAACTTTGTATAATTGTTTTCAAAAAATCAAATAACAATGAAATTAGATTTGTCGATGCATCACAATATGTTTATGATACTGAAAGTAAAAGAAATAAAACATTTGATGATATAAAACTTTATGAAGACATTAAAAAACAGGAAAAAAATAAATTCATAAAACATATTGATTTACAGGAGATAAAAGGACAGGATTATAATCTTGCCGTGACAAGATATTTTATCTCAAATGATATTGATGGAGTAAGATTTAAAGAGATAGGACATTTTATCCTTGGTTCGAGAGGAGTCAAGGATTTAGTAGGAAAATATGTGAAAATAAGAGATCTTAAAAATGATATTGTAAATAATCGATTAGATTTCAATTCAGTTGAAACGAGAGAAATTCCCGTAAAAGGATTCAAAAAAATAGAGCAAGACTGTCTTTTAGTTGCATTGAGATGGAAAACTTTAAAACCAACTTTTTTCGAATATAAAGGAAATCCGATCTATATTTCTACCGATGTAGCAGCAATAAGAATAGACAAAAAGAAAGTTAACATAAATTATTTAATTGCAGAATTACATTCAGACTATGTAATTGATCAATTAAATGCTTATAGAACTTCTAGTATTATCACAAATCTTAAAAAAGACGATTTATTTAGCATTAAAATTAAGCTACCTTCTATCCAAGAACAAAGTAAGTCTTATTATATTAAGGCTGAAAAATCTCTATCAACAAAATCTGAACAATTTACTTCAGATTTCAATAAGGAAGTTTTAGATGTGAATGATGAGAATAGTTTTTTAAGACATCAGATTGCAGGTTCGCTTAAAAATGTAAGAGGGGCATTTAAATTTATTCAGCGAATATTAAAAGATAAAGTTAATTCTGAACTTCCAGGCCTGTATGATTTAAAAGCTAGTGACGAACTAGAAACGACACTTGCAAATTACCTACAAATAGTTGACAGAGATTTAAATTCCATCAATAAATCTGTTAATAGATTCGGAGACAAAATTGAGCTTATGGATTTAAATTTTGAATCTTTTGATTTACTAAAATTTATCGAAGAGTATGTCGAAAGTCTAAAAATAAGATCGAAGAATTTTTATAATGTTGTTTTAGATTTAGGTGAAGATGCAATAAAAGAAGATGGTTTTATTGGAGTGCATATTGATGGTGATAAAGATTTTTTAAGAAAAGCATTTGATAATATCATAGAAAATGCCGAAAAGCATGCATTTGATGATGGTGTTAACAATAGAAATCAGAACAAAATAAAGATCGAATTATTATTTGATTTTTCTGATTATTCTGTACAAATTGATTTCAGTAATACAGGAAAGGCATTACCTGTAGAAATCACATTGGACTCCATGGTTCGTAGAGGTAGTTCTTCAGGAAACAATCCTGGAGATGGAATAGGTTTATGGTTTGTAAATGATGTTATGAAACTACATAAAGGAAGTTTTACTTTTACTGACGAAACTGGTCCTGATGGCATCGAAGACGAATATGTAACAACAATGGAATTGACGTTTCCAATAATACCCGCACTATGAAAAAATACAAAGTACTATGGTTTGAAGACGAACATGAAAATTTTCAATCTATAAAAGATGAGGCATTACTAGAAAATGTGCAACTTATTGGGTACTCTAATTCTGAAGAAGGTATTCCGGAATTAAGAACTAATTACAAAGAATATGATGCAGTTCTGTTGGACGGTTTATTTTTTAAAGAACATGGTCAAAAGGGAACTGATATCGATCAGACCGCTTTCGGAGAAGTGGCAAAAGTATTAAATGAACTAAAAGCTAAAGGTATTCTTATGCCTTGGTTTATTTTTTCAGGGCAACCTTCTTTTGTGAAAGTTAAGAATGATATGTTAGAAGTACTCAAAGATAAAACTTTTGCAAACGGAAAGGTCTTTGACAAAAGTAAAGATGAGGATTTTGAAGAATTACTAAATGAAATAAAAATAGCATCTGATCTTAATCCGATACGCAAAATAAAAGTAGAAAATCCTGAAGCATTCTTGCCGTTTGACTTAGGAATAATCGATAAAACTTATGAAAGTCTTTTAATTGATATCATTACAGCATATCAAAATCAAGATTATAGAAAAATGAACCTTAATGTTCAACGCGATTTATTGGAAGCAATTTTTAAAGCATTAAATAGCCCTATACCTTGTTTACACGATAGTTTTTTCGATAGTACAAAAAAGAATAAACCTAATCTGGAAGGTTGTACTCGTTTTATGGAAGACAGAGAAACTAATGGGCACAAATTAAATAAAGCAGTTCCTAAAGGTATTAAATCTGCTTTTAGAAAATTAAAAGAATCTACAAGTGAGTATTCTCATTTATCAGAAGAAGCAATATTAAAACTTCCTTTTCTAGCCAATACATTTCTTTTAATGGAAATCTTAGAATGGCTTCCAGATTTTGTAGAAAAAAATTACAAGAATTACATTTAAAACAATGATAACCGGAGAATTAAAATCCCAAATAGACCAAATATGGAACACCTTCTGGACAGGAGGTGAGCCCAACACAATAACCATTGTAGAGCAGCTTACATATCTCATTTTCATTAAAGATCTTGACGAAAGAGAAATCAGAAATGAACTCAAGGCAAAACGCGGCTTTTCTTATACACCGATTTTTAAAGAAAACCAACAGAATTTCCGTTGGAAAAACCTTAAGGAAATGGATGTAAATGCACGACATCAAATCTTTTCTAATACTGTTGATGGTATTTTTCCATTTATTCGCTCACTTGGCAAAGAAACCAGTATGTTCGCTATTCATATGAAAGGAGCTTCATTTGGAAATTATAAACCTTCTGTACTTGATCAGGTGATTGAAAAGCTGGATAATATTGACATGACACATCAAGATACTAAGGGAGATATATATGAGTATATGCTATCTAAGCTTGAAGGTGGTGGTACTGCAGGTCAATTCCGTACTCCTAGACATATTATAAAAATGATGGTAGAGCTTATGCAGCCTACTTTGGAAGATACCATTTCCGATCCTTCTGTAGGGACTGCTGGTTTTTTAGTCGGTGCAAAAGAATATATTGATAAGCACAATGATATCACTTTGTTGGACAAATATGCTGACCACATCAACCGAAAAATGTTTAATGGGACAGAATTTTCATCTACAATGTTGCGTATCGCCTCTATGAACCTCTATCTTCACGGTGTTGAAGAACCCAACATCATCGATGTGGATGCCGTTTCCAAAGACAACACAGTTACCAATGAACATACCTTGATTTTAGCCAATCCGCCTTTTAAGGGAACGATTGATAAAGAAAGCATTTCTCCCGGACTGAAAAATGTAACCGATACTTCCAAAACCGAATTGCTGTTTTTAGCATTGATGCTTCGCCAGCTGAAAACCGGTGGGCGTGCTGCTGTAATTGTGCCTGATGGCGTTTTGTTCGGAAGCGGAAAAGCCTACAAAAGCATCCGTGAAGAGATTATTGCCAACAACAAACTGGAAGCCGTGATTTCTATGCCGAGTGGCGTTTTTAAACCTTATGCCGGAGTGAGTACGGCGATTATTATCTTTACAAAAACTGGAAACGGTGGTACCGACAATGTGTGGTTCTACGATATGCAGGCTGATGGGAAATCTCTGGACGACAAACGCGCTCTGCTGGTAGATGAAGACCTCTTTACCTCCTTTTCTTTTGGCAACGCTTTGGAAACCATGGATTTGGAAGCCAAACAGAAACTGCACAGTAAGTTTAATCTGCCACAGATTATCGATCATTACCGCTATTACAAAAGTGACTTTTACAAAAAAATGCACAGCGAAAACGGTGCTGTCCTTCAGGTAAAAGATCTGCCGGAAAATTTAGGTTTTAATGAATTTATGCCCGAAACCATTACTCACGATTACAGCAACAGAACTTCGCAGTCTTTCCTCGTACCTTTTAAAGAAATTGCCAACAACGATTGGGATTTATCTATCAACAGATACAAAGAAATTGTGTATGAAGAAGTGCAGTATGATGCGCCGAATGTAATTTTGGAGAGGATTAATTCTTTAGGAAATGAAAGAAACTCTTTGGTTGAAAAATTAAGAATAAATCTAAACTAAATGATAGCTTTAAAAGAATTAATTGAAAAGCCGATAAGTGGCGATTGGGGAATTGAAGGAGAAAATGTTAATGTATTAAGAACAACCAATTTTCAGAATAATGGTTTAATCAATTTTGAGAATGTGGTTAAGAGGAATGTGCCAGAAAAAGTAATTAAACAAAAAAAATTACTAAGAGGTGATATCATAATTGAAAAATCTGGAGGAAGTCCTACACAACCAGTCGGAAGAGTGGTTTTTTTTGATACTACTGGCGAATATATTTGTAATAATTTCACTTCGATTCTTCGTCCAAAAAAGGATTTAATCGATTCTAAATATCTACATTATATACTTTTTGCAAATCACAAAATTGGTATCACAGAAAAGTTTCAAAATAAAACAACTGGCATTATAAATCTTCAATTATCTCGATTTATTGAAAACATCCAAATCCCACTTCCCCCCCTCGAAATCCAAAAACACATCGCCCAGATTTTAAACGATGCCGCTGCGTTGCGAGACAAAACCGCTCAACTCATCAAAGAATGCGACGCCCTCGCACAATCTATCTTTTTGGATATGTTTGGTGATCCTGCATTCAATTATAATAATTTTCCTGAACAAGAACTTGTTTCTTTAGTAAGGAGTAGCAATGATATTAAATGTGGCCCATTTGGGACTCAACTTAGCAAAAGTGAGTATGTTGAAAGTGGGGTTCCTATTTGGGGAATTCCACAAATTAATAGCTCTTTTGTTAAAAAACCTACAGAATATATAACATCTGAAAAGTCGAAAACATTGGAACAGTATTCAGTATTTCCAAATGATATTCTAATGTCAAGAAAAGGAAATGTAGGTACTTGTTCTATCTATCCTAAAAATTGGGAATTGGGTATTCTTCATTCTGATGCTCTTCGAATTAGATGTGACGAGAATAAAGTTAATCCAGTATTTCTAATTTGGCAATTTAGGATTAGTAGAAGCTTAATTGTTCAAATTAATAATGTGAGTAGTGGAGCAATAATGGCGGGAATAAACGTTTCAAAATTGAAAAACATACGACCTATTGTTCCCCCAATCACTCTCCAAAACCAATTTGCCGAAAAAATTGCCTTAATTGAGCAGCAAAAAGAGTTGGCAAAACAGGAACTCAAGGAAAGTGAAGATTTGTTTAACTGCCTTTTGCAGAAGGCTTTTAAAGGAGAATTGACATAAAGAAAACTAAAAACAAACCATGAAAGACCGATTTACATTAAAAGAGATAGCCAATTGGCAATTGTATCCAGCTGATTCATTTGTTGAATTACCTTCCATTCAGCGAGGTTTTGTTTGGAAGCCCAAACAAGTAGAAGATCTTTGGGATTCTATTCTAAGGGGCTTTCCGATAGGATCTCTTTTATTTTCCAAAACGGGAGATAAACTACATCTTATGGATGGTCAGCAAAGAGCAACCTCTATTTTTTTAGGACATTTCAATCCATATAAGTTAGAAAGTCCTGTAAAAGCATGGACTATCAACGGAGCATTACCTGTAGTTTGGATTGATATACATCCAGAAAACTGGCCAGATAGAAGTAAATATTTAGTACGCCTTACAACAAGATCACATCCTTGGGGATATCAAGCTCGGGAAAATAATAAGACATTAAGAGTTTCAGAGAAGAAAAAAGCAAGAGATCTATTTGAAATACATCCTGATAACAAAAATATTGGCTATACTTCTTTCAAGAATACCACTACATTTCCTTACGATGCCTGGTTTCCATTGCCTTTGTGCTTTTTCATAGAATCAAATACTCCAAAAGAAATTATAGAAAAAGCAAGACGATTTTTACCCGAATACTTTTGCACTTCCAAAGGAGGCTTTAGTAATAAAGAGGAATTTATTAATAAGTTGGAGAATGAACTTAATAGTGCTTTAGTAGAATTATGGCAAACTGTAATGAGTGCAAAAGATCTATGCGTACTATACAACATTATTGAAGACAGGGTACTAAATGAAGAGAATGAAGGCGAGAATCCAACACTTTTTGTAAGGATTAATTCTTCTGGTACTACTTTAACAGGAGATGATCTTAATTATTCCATATATAAATCATTATTTCCGGAAGGAAAACAGTTAATCGAAAGTGCCGGATTGGATTTTGTAGAACCAACTCAGGTATTATCATTAGCTACCAGAATTGTTGCTTCGGATTTGGAGAATCATTCATACATCAGAAAATTGACAGTAAGAGATTTTCAAAGACGTATAAAAAATGAAGATTTCAAGAACGGATTAGCAAATCTTATTGAAAGTAAGGAATTAAAAGAACGTTTTGCGCAGGCTATAGAGATTTTGTCTTGCAAGAATAATTCTTTATTTGAGGGTGAAGTACCACCAGTGATCATTAAGCAACTGATAAGAAAAAATCAAGATGTTTTTTTATTCCTAGTGTATTGGCTACATTGTTTTCAATATCCAATTTCTGACGAAATCCAATTAAAAATAGTAGCAAAAACTTACACTTTTGCATGGTTTAATTTTGGCAATTTCCCAGATTTTTGGAATGAAAAAATAAGCAATCCAAATTTTTGGTCAGAACCATTAAATGAACTTTTGTGGTGGAACAATCAGGATGGTGTAGATTTTTTAACAGAACCTAAATTACTTCGCAAATATTATGCACAATCGAAGGTATTTGAAATGTTTAGAGATGAAAGTCCACAGAGATGGAAACTACTACTCAATGGAATAGGCGAAGAAGTTGTAAAGTTTTATGAAAATGTAAAAAAGGAAAGTTATACTGTCGATAAGATAGATGATTTTTTTTCAGAATTTGTCGGGAAAATACGCCACAACAAATCTTTGATTTTGCTAGCACAAAGAAATTATATTAATTCAAAATTTGGAGATTACAATCAAATGGAAGATATTGAAGATACCAATGTACCATGGGACTGGGATCACATCTATCCAAGCGAGTGGGTTTACCGCAAGCAATATTGTAATCAAGGAATTAAGGATTGGAATAATACCAATGGTAATTTTCGTGCTTTAGCACTTGAGCAAAACAGAAGCGAAAGAAATATTGAATCGCCAAAAAGCAGATTAGACACAGAAGAAAAAAGAGAATTATCTTTTGTAAAAGACGAATGGAGCTATTGGCAAAATATTGAAGATCGACTTTGGGATGATAATATAGAAAATCACTTTCAAGGTATTACGAGTCGTATGATAAATATTTACGAGAAATTTTGGAATGATTTTAAAATTGATGAATTAATAATTTTACGGAATGTTGAAAAAAATGATTGATATTAATTTGAAATTCAGAGCTGTAGGTCAGGGAGCCTTTTATACTGGAATTTTTAGACATCAAAATGGAAATCAATTTTCATTCGTTTATGACTGTGGTTCTTATTCATCTCGAAGATATATAGATCATGAGATTTCAAATTTTGTTAGCGAAAGCGATGGAAAAAAAATTGATGTTCTTTTCATTTCTCATTTTCACGCTGATCACGTCAATAAGATTGGCGAATTATTAAGAAGTGCAGGCGGGGCTGAATTTGCTATCTTACCATATCTAACTCCTGAAGAATTATTACTAGCTTACATTGATGTTCGTAAATCTGGTAGTGATCCTGATACATTATCGTTTATCCAAAATCCTACAGGTTTTTTATTGGAAAGAAACGTTAATGAAATCATTTACATCCATCCAAGCGATGAAAATGGGTCAAATGAGAATAACAACCCAAATATAAATGATCCTGATCCAGAAAGGCTCTTGTCTGAGAATTTTAACTTTAAAATTTCCAATAAATTACAGCCAAATACAAAAATGGATGAAGGAAACCCAAAGGTATCTCATTACTATGACCTGGGGATATTTTCAATTGTAGATTTTTGGGAATTTAAATTTTTCAATAAACGTAGGGATGTTGCAACTTTAAATAATTTTATTTCTGATACAAGGTCACATTTAGGAATTCATGATTTTAATTTTAATGAAATTGCAGATTTCATTACTACAAATCCAGCAACTTTTGATTCTAATTTCAATACAATTTATTCTAAAAATTTTGGTTATGGACAATTAATAAACGATACAAGCTTAGTTGTTTATCACGGTTCGTTGGTTAACTTTGATCATTATGTTTCTTGGATACATGAATGGTGGCCTTATAGGATTATTGGTGAAAATGGAACTTTATTAACAGGAGACATAAAATTTGATCAAGATTGTTTAGATCAAATTACCAATAAGTGGATAAATGTAAAATACTTCGAAAATATTTCTATATTCCAAGTTCCCCATCATGGTGCAAATCATTACATTGAATCTCCTATTGTAAATCATTATAAAAATGTAGATTTTTGGGTAATTAATTACGGATTAGGTAATACACACAAACATCCTAGACAAGAAATAGTAGATATAATTGAACTTCATAAAGTCAAAGGGGAAATACTGGGGAATACTCAAGTAAATGCTTTTAGTTATGGCTATTTTTATACAGGTAAATTATGAATTATAAAAATGAACTGTATCCCAACGATTTATCGTTTGTACTCAAAAGTGCAGAAGATTTGGCTGTCAGAATAGTTGAAAAGTTAAATGATGACTCTTGTAAAAAAGTAAAAGAATTATATAATGAAATAGATGGTCGGATAAAAAGAAATAAAGAAATCTTTAATGAATTAGGTTATGTTCCTAATACTTTTTTAAAAACAAATTCCCTAAGCATGAAAAATAACGAGTTTAAGGGACTTTACATTTTTGGGGAAGAGATAGACGATAAGATAATTCCTGTTTATGTTGGGATTAGCCGATCTGTATTTAGAAGGCTAAAGCAACATGCTTGGGGTAAAAAACATAATGAATGTACTTTAGCATATCTTAAAACAAAATATCAATTTGAATCTGAGGGTAAACAATTTTACAGAATAATCAGTACTGAAGAAGATATGTTACCTGCTAAATTACTAATTCGTAATTTTAAAGTAGTTTTAGTGAATATAGAAAATGATTATGAATTATATTTCTTGGAAGTTGCCTTAGCAGGAATTTTTAAAACAAAATGGAATAGCTTTAAAACACATTAAAAACAAAAACTATGAACACCAATTTCCACTTTCTCTCCACAGAATGGCCAGAATTTTTTGATCTTTGTATAAAGGCCGAAAAATTTACAATTACAGATCCGCGTACATCTTTGACGATTGCAAGATCGGCGCTGGAATTGGCAGTGAACTGGATGTTCAGCAATGATGAAGAATTAGATTTACCTTTCGATACTTCGCTCAACTCTTTGATAAAACAAAAAAGTTTTCAGGATCAGTTTCAGAATAAATTTTATACCGAAATCGATCTGATTCGCAAAGTAGGAAATCTAGCAATTCACAACAAAAAAGTTTCTGATTATGACTCTAGATCAGTCATTGTTCATCTTTTTTATTTTTCCAAATGGTTTGCTAAATCTTATTCAAAACAGGATTTGGGAGATTTGGGATTTTTCGATTGGGATTTTGTGCCAGCAGAAGGAGCTGAAGCTTTATCTAAAAAAGAACTGGAAAACCTCCAGAAAAAGTTTGAAGGCGATCTTGATAAGTTTAAAAATAAACTCGAAGAAGTCTCTGATAAAAATGCCGAATTAGCGCAGAAAAACGAATTTTTTAAAAGACAGATTCAGGAACTTCAAAC
Source organism: Chryseobacterium sp. T16E-39 (assembly GCF_002216065.1). Classification (NCBI taxonomy): domain Bacteria; kingdom Pseudomonadati; phylum Bacteroidota; class Flavobacteriia; order Flavobacteriales; family Weeksellaceae; genus Chryseobacterium; species Chryseobacterium sp. T16E-39. Next base: position 279,623 of record NZ_CP022282.1, read on the forward strand.
GCAGATTGAAGCCAATAAACAATTGGCTAATCACTCTGATGAAATTGTCCATCCTAGAAATGAGTATGAAACCCGAAAATATTTTATTGATGTTTCGCTTCGTGAAGCTGGCTGGGATTTAGAAGGAAGTAAAGACAAGGAATTTAAAGTGCAGTACATGCCTTCTTCAACTAATATTTCAGAAACTGGCTTTATTGATTATGTACTTTGGGATGACGACGGTTTACCATTGGCAGTAGTAGAGGCAAAAAAAACCATGGAAAATGCTTCTAAAGGTGAAAATCAAGCACAACTTTACGCAGAATCTTTAGAAAAAATGTTTGGTCGCCGTCCCGTAATGTACTATACCAACGGTTTTGAAACCTATTTGTGGGATGACCAGTTTTATAAAAAATCAAGATTAGTGCACGGTTACTATACCAAGAAAGAATTACAAACAATAATGTTTCGTAGAGCTAATCGTCATGATATAAGAACGACAACAATTGATACTACGATTACCGACAGGGCTTATCAGTTGAGAGCCATTCGTTCGGTTGCAGAACATTTTGCAGGCAATGAGAAAAGTTCCGGAAAACTCATTGGAACGCATCGTGCCGCACTTTTGGTTTTAGCAACAGGAACAGGCAAGACTAGAATAAGTATTGCTCTTTCTAAATTATTACTAGAAGCTAACTGGGCAAAAAGAATTCTTTTTCTTGCCGACCGCAGAAGTTTGGTTAGACAAGCAAAAAATAATTTCGTAAAACTCATGCCAGAACATACTTGTGTGAATTTACTCGAAGAAAAAGATAATCCTGACGCCAGAATTGCGTTTTCTACTTACCCAACAATGATGGGATTAATTGATGGGTCTAAAGACAATGAAAAACGTTTTTATGGGGTTGGTCATTTTGATTTAGTAATAATTGACGAAGCCCACCGCTCAATTTATAAAAAATATGCTGCTATTTTTGATTATTTTGATGCTTTGTTTTTAGGCTTAACAGCAACACCGATTGAAAATATCGACAAAAGCACCTATTCTATGTTTGGATTGGCAGATAAATCGCCGACTGATGCTTACACATTTGAAGAAGCTGTATCTAACAAACATTTGGTACCATATCATTCCATTGAAGTTCCTACAAAATTCTTGCGTGGCGGCATACATTATGATGAACTTTCCGAAGAGGAAAAAGAAGAATTTGAAGAAGAAATTTTAGAAGGAGAAAAAGCATCTGGACAGGAAACAATTGATGCAAATGAACTTAATGAATGGCTCTTCAATAAAGATACTGCACTCAAAACACTTAAATATCTAGTTGATAAAGGAATCAAAAAAAGAGATGGAAGCGAATTAGGAAAAACTATCATTTTTGCAAGAAATAAAAAACACGCAAGTTTCCTGAGAGACATGTTCCTACAACTAGATCCCGAACTATATGGAAATGAATATGTAAAAGTTATTACCCATGGTGAACCAAAAGCGGAGGAATTTATCGACCGTTTTTGCGATGAAGAAAAAGAAAGACTTCCACAAATTGTAATTTCTGTGGATATGATGGATACTGGAATCGATGCGCCTAGTTGCGTGAATCTTATGTTTTACAAGCCAGTAAAGTCATATGCAAAATTCTGGCAAATGATTGGTCGTGGTTCACGTTTGAGAAAAAACCTTTTCGGCGATGGTTTGGATAAAGAATACTTTTTGATTTTTGATCTTTACGAAAACTTTGATTTTTTTAAAGAAAACCCTAAAGGAATTGAATCTGGAACACAGAAAAGCTTGAATGAAATTGTTTTCGCTTTGAAATTACAAGTCGCATTATACCTGAAGGAAAAAATTTTTAAAAATGATATTGAACTTCAAAGTTACAGCGATAAATTACTCAGCGAATTACATCAATCCGTTGCTGAATTAAATAGAGATCGTTTTGATGTTAAAATGAAACTCGAAACCGTAATGAATTACAACAGCCGTGAAATCTGGAATAATCTAGATAAAGGAGATGTGAAAAAGATTCAGGATATATTAGCTCCTTTGATTAGGCCCGCTCAATTTGATACTGATCTAGCTCGTTTTTATGATAAAATGATCTATGCTTTAATGTTGAAACGAGTTGAGACACCGGATACAGAAGAATTTATTAGCAGATTGCGCATTCCCATAACTAAGGTTGCTACAATCTCAAAAAAACTGCTAAAAAAAACAAGCATCCCGGAAATTAAAAATAATGAGGATATCATAAAAATTACATTACAGGAAGATTTTTGGAAAAATGAGGGATTAAAACATTTGGAAAAAATACGTCAAAACATTAGAGAATTAGTAAAGTTTATTGATCCTGTAGACCAGAAGTATGTAACAACCAATTTTGAAGATGCTATTTTAGAACATGAAATTGTGGAAACTTCATTTTCTGACGCACGTGCTCACTATGAAACCACTTTTACTAACAACCTTCATCGTCTTGAGGAATTAGTAAGAGAAAATAAAAACAACGTCACTATCAAAAGAATCCAGAATGGGGATGTGATTACCGAAGATGAACTAAAATCGTTGGAAAAAATTCTTTTTTCAGATAAAGTAAAAAAAGAGCAAGTAGAAAATGAATTGGGAAGACAGTTAAATTTAGTAAATTTCATTGTAAATCTAATCGGTTTATCTGAAAAAAAGGTCAATAACGCTTTTTCGGAATTTATGAATCAATATCAACTTTCGGCGGTGCAAATACAGTTTCTCGATACACTCAAATTATTCCTTACCAAAAATGGAAAAATAGACCCGGAAAAACTTTACGAATCTCCATTTAAAAACTATCATAACCAAGGAATTGATGGGATTTTCAATAATGAACAAGCGGATAACATTTTTAGTATTATTGAGCATTTCAATCATAGTCAGGCAAATTAGAATTGGTGCGTTGGCTACGAGTTTTTAAATGTACAACACAAGATGAAATGGTAATAAAGTTTAAGACAGTTTTGTACTTAAAACAATCTTTCAATTTAAAGAGGTTTTTACAATAAGCATTAAGAAAGCATAATCATTTAGAAATTCTACATAAATCTATTTATAAATTAAAATTCTTTTAAAAATATTTTTCCTGTGCAGATACATTGCATAGTAAGCATCTAAATTTGTTTCAAAGTTCTGAGTGAACATTGTAAGCTAAATATGTAAAAGCTACGATAGGACTTCACATAAATGAATATTTAAACAAATTAAATCTTATATAAAATGTTAATTGATAGCAAGAAAAACCAATTTGAAGATTTGTTGAAGAAATTATCAACGAATTTAAGTATCACAAGATCACAACATGAAGCGGCAGTGCAGAGTTACAAAGCTGTAGGTAAGTATTTATCATCCGAATCCTCTCCCCTTTCAGAATATGAACCATATATCAAACCACAAGGTTCTTTTATTATTGGAACAACAATTCAATCAATTGAAGAGGATGGAGATATTGACCTAGATGTTGTATGTGAATTTAAAAGAAAAAAAATTACTTGGACACAATATCACTTAAAAAATGCAGTTGGAGACCATTTGAAAGCACATGGAACATACGAAAGGCTGCTGGACGAAGAAGGTAGAAGATGTTGGACTCTTAGTTATCGTGAAGAGGGGGTGACAAATCAAAGATATCATATGGATATTCTGCCAGCAATAGTTGCTAATGGATATTCACTTCTTTTGGAAAGCTCCTTCAAAAATCTGATGGATGAGGATTATGAAAAACTTCAGCTTAGTATTACTGATAAAGAAAAGAGTAACTATTATATGTCAACATTTCCTGAAGAATGGTTGCAAAGTAACCCATATGGTTACGCAAAATGGTTTATGAAAAGAGCTTTCCTAGTTGGTAATCAATTCAATAATTTATACTCCTTAAATGAATCGGTAAAACCGACTCCAGATTATCAAGAAGAAAGACTACCATTACAAAGGGTTGTACAGCTTCTCAAAAGACATAGGGATGTTTATTTTTCTAAAGAACAAAATGATGAAATTAGAAAACAAAAACCAATCTCTTGCATAATAACGACTTTAGCGGCAAGAGCTTACAGAGGTGAATCTAATTTGATTGATGCAATGTGGGGAGTTATTAATCGTATGAGAGACGAGATAGAATTTAGATATATACCTGAGTATGGAATGGAAATCGAGTGGATATCAAATCCTGTAAATGTTTTGGAAAATTTTGCAGATAGATGGAATGATCAAAACTCATATCGCAGAGATAATTTCTACCGTTGGTTAGATCAGTTGAGTATTGATCTTAATGACGCTGAAAATAAAACTGGCCTGCAAAATATTTCTGAATCATTATCTGCATCATTTGGTAGGAAACCAGTACAAGCTGCGTTTGGTCAAATAGCTGATCATATGAGAGATTTAACAAATTCTGGCAATAATAACATTGACCGTAACAACGGTCTTGTTGGACTAGCAACTGCCGGATTAACTTCTATTAACCCAATAAAAAAACATGACTTTTATGGCACAAATGAAGAAGAGTAAAATTTCTATATCTGATCAAATCAGACTTTTACAATATTATTTTCCAGATAGTCAAATTCAGCATAATAAAAATAAGGGATTTACTTGGCTCGGAAAACTAAAATCCTCTCCTTTGGGGGATACATACAACATTAAAATAGTTTTTGAAAAAAAAGTATCACCAGCAGTTTATGTAGTTGACCCAGCAGAATTAAAATTAGCTGAGGATAAAACAAAACTAGAGCATGTGTATAATCACAAAAAGCAAAAGTTATGTCTATTTTATCCTGATGGCTCTCAATGGAATGATTCAAAAATGGTTGCCAGCACAATCATTCCTTGGACAATTGAATGGTTATATCACTACGAAATTTGGTTGATTACAGGTAAATGGTTGGGTGGCGGAAAACACCCAAATTCATCTGATTATTTAAATAAAGTGAAATCTAACATTTAAAAAACATAAAATGAGTGTAAGTTACATACCAGAAAAAACAAAAATCCTTCTATGGGGTAAATCGGCAGGTCGTTGTCAATACAGGGGATGCAACACTTCGTTATATAGAGATGATTTGACTCAAGCGGAATTTAATCAGTGTTATATAGCGCATATTGTTGCAGATAGTCCAAATGGCCCTCGTGGACACGTAACTAGATCGAAAGAATTAAAACAAAGTTTAAGTAATTTAATGCTTCTATGTGATACCCACCATAGATTGATAGATAAGGTTGAAGTAGAAAATCATCCAGAAGATGTTCTATTACTAATGAAAAAAGAGCATGAGGACCGAATTGATCTGATAACAGGAATAAATCCTAATATGAAGAGTGAAATTATCATTTACAAAGCAAGTATTGGTAATAATCCTGTAATGATGACCTACGATTCTTTAAAAGAATTTTTAATCCCCGAAAAATATCCTGCACGAAACGGAGCAACTGATCTTAGTATTTCGAACTCCACTTCAGTGGATTCCAGAAAAACATTTTGGGAGCTTCAATTAGAAAATCTAGATGATCAATTTAAAGAACAGGTATTGCCTAAATTAAGAAAGTCAGAACTGTCACACATATCTTTATTTGCGATGGCTCCAATCCCATTATTAATAAAACTGGGTACATATCTAAATGATATTCAGCAATTAGATGTTCGTCAAAAAAGAAGAAATCCAGACACGTGGAAATTTAATGATGATATAGATACAGTTTACAACTTTACAACTGCGCAAGATATAAAAGCGCAAGTAGCTTTAAAGATAGAATTAAGTGATAATGTTGCGGATGAGAGAATAATAAGGGTATTAGGTGATAATATTTCAATATACAGTATAAGCATAAACCATCCAAGCAATGATTTTGTAAAATCAAGGAAACAAATTATTGATTTTGGAGAAAAAATTAAAGAAGCTTTTCGAGAAATTAAAAAGATACACGGACAAGATGTTTTATTAAATATATTTCCAGCAATGCCTATTTCATTAGCCATACAATTAGGAAGAGTTTGGATGCCTAAAGCGGATGTGTCCATGAAAATATTTGATCAGAATTATATTTTAGGAGGTTTTGTTGAGGCCTTTGAAATTAGAAACTTTTAATTTAGGTGAAAAAGTCCTTTTTCGATTAAAATGAGATAGCTTGATATTGTTAGTAAACAGCAAAATTAAATCGTGTAAAATAAGAGAAAATCCTGACGAGAGTTAGGATTTTCTCTTATTTTGATTTTTGAATTTTTCTTCCAAAAGTATTGTTTCGGTTATGATTGCATCAAGTTGGCTCTGATTTAATTTAGAAACAACAAGAATTATATCAATTTCTAAAAAATTACAAATATTGGTAATAATTTCAATAGTTGGATTGGTTTTTCCTCTTTCTATTCTGCCAATGTAATCTTTAGAAAGGTCTACTTCAGTTGCTAGTTGAAATTGTGATAATCCTTTTCTTAATCGGTATAATTTAAAAATAATTCCGATTTGACTTTTTATTTCTTCAGAGTCCCATTTATACATTTAGTAAATTTTGGGAATAATTACATTTTTCATAGAGACTTATAAGACGTTATGATTATTTTTTATTATATTTGCTAAATAAGTTACTGTAAAGTAACTTTGCGATACTTCGACGAAATATTAGAAGCTATTGCTTAGAATCTTGTAATAGAAAACTGGTAATTTTTAAGAGACAAGACAATAAGCAGGAAGCTCACGACCTAGGCGTGGGCTCTCTTATCTGTCTCAAGGTATACCAGTACCTCTATTACGGATAATGTAGAGCTCCACGTCGTTTTTATTTCCAATGCTGTCCGCTATTTCTACAATCTAAGCCGCTTTCAAAATACAGTATCATAAGACACGATACAGTGAGGTGTACAACTCATTGCGGCTATACAGCTTTCACGGGACAAAAATTTCATTCATATAATTTTTTATGATTGTTTGGGCAGGAGGTTTACCTCCCAAAAGGAAGCCTCCTCTCAAGCATATCATTGTAAGCAATAACTAAAATAGATATAAGACACAGATAATTTACAGTAACTATTAGAAAAAAGAAAAGCCCTTTCCTCAGTTTGCAGACCACAGGAAAGAGCATAAGAGTCATTAATAATCATTAAAAACCTATTCAAAAATATGAAAAATATTTTTTGCAGGGGATCTATGTCCCTTGCTTTTACCATTGTGGCAGCGACCACATCCTTTGCCCAGAACAAATCTCTTAAAATCGGAGATTCGCTTCCTGAAAGTTTTTGGACAACACCTTTACAGGTTGTCAACCATCCTCAGAAAACCATTCATCTTTCAGAGGATAAAAACAAATTAATACTGATAGATTTTTGGAGTACCTGGTGCAGTGCCTGCCTGATGAGCCTCCCTAAAATTGAAACCTTACAGCAAAAATTTGGAAACAAGGTGAAAATACTTCCTGTAAGCAGTCAGGATAAATCCGCTTTGGACAAATTCTTCGCTTCTTCAAACGGAAAGAAGTATAAAAGTATGATGTCCACTTATGAGGATAAAGCACTTCACAGTCTTTTCCCTCACGCAGGTGTTCCATTCATCATATGGATCAAGGACGGAAAACTATTCAACTCCACAGACGCAGGACAGCTCACTGAACAGACCATCAAGGAGGTACTGAATGGAGATAAATCATCTTTGCAGACCATTATCCAAATGGACAGAGCAAGACCATTGATGCTATCTGAAGATTATGGCCGTCAAAGAAATGTCCAACTCCTCAATTATTCATTCTTTGCCAAAGGACAAATCCCTGACATTGGTGCAGGAGGAACTTATCGTAAAACAGCATCAGGAAAAATTCACGGCAGACAGTTCACCAACCAGCCATTATGGGATATATATTATCCTATAGGATACGAGCTTATCAAACAACAGGATAAAATATCTTTCACGGAAAAAAGGATAATTATCGATGTCAAGGAACCAAAACAATTAATGCTGATAGAAAAAGCAGACGGTTCAAATGATGGAACAAACCTTTATAACTATGAGTTCATTATTCCCGAACAGAAATCTGACTCTCTCTACACTTATATGCTGGAAGACCTCAATCGTTATTCAGGTTATAGCGTAACCTTTGAGAAAAGACCTGTACAATGTCTCGTTCTTGTAAGAACAAGTACCAAAGATAAACTGGCAACCAAAGGAGGTGAAAAGCGTTCCACCTTTCCACAAACCCCATCCATCCTTAAAAATGTACCGCTTAAAAATATGGTCAATATGCTGAATGGTGAGATTCCCATCACGGAATTATTTATCGATGAGACAGGATACACGGGCAATGTTGATCTGGAGGTTTCGGGAGTCAAGGATATTGTCAGCTTAAAAAAAGAGCTTCAGAAATACGACCTTGACCTCATCCCTCAGGAACGTCAGGTTTTGATGATGGTCATTAGAGACCAACGGAATTAAACATTCCACCGCTTGAAAAATCATTGAATTTACATTAATGCAAAACTATATCAGACTATGAAGAAATTATTAGTGCTTCCTGTCCTATGTTACTGTGTGCCTATAATGGCACAGCAGATGTTTACAGGAAGTGTTATCGACGAAACAACCCGCTTACCTGTATCAGGAGCAACCATCGCTATTCAAAACTCCAAAACGGTTACGACTACGGACAGGTATGGAAATTTCAGTCTTACCACCAATGACAAAAAGATTAATCTTGTGATACTTGGAAGAGGTTATGAAGAAAAGATTATTGTATTAAAGCTTCCTTTGAAAGAACCTTTAAAAATCAATTTATCCGAAAAGGTAGCCCAAATTGATGAAGTGGTACTCACAACAGGGTATCAGAAAATCCCTAAAGAACGTTCCACCGGTTCTTTCTCATCCGTGAGTAATGCAGCTCTAAATACACAGGTTTCCACCAATATCCTTGACCGTTTAGCTGCTACAGCCAATGGAATCGTTATCAATAAAGGAACATCACAAGGAGGCTCACAGATTATGGTCAGAGGATTAAGCACCATTCAAGGACCTAAATCACCTTTGATTGTCGTAGATAACTTTCCTTATGATGGCGATATCAGCAATATCGACCCCAACATTGTTGAAAACATTACAGTCCTTAAAGATGCTGCCGCATCAAGCATCTGGGGAGCAAGAGCCGCCAACGGTGTGATTGTCATCACGACCAAAACAGCAAAATATAATCAGCCTGTGACGGTTAATTTCAACACGTACTTAATGACCAGTCCCAAGCCTGATTTCAATTATCTGAAAACAATGTCAAGTTCTGACTTTATTGATGTGGAACAGGAACTATTCAAGAAGAATTTTTACAACACCGATATCAATTCCACAAGTCATCCTGTATTATCTCCTGTGGTTGACCTTTTGAATAAAGAAAAGAAAGGATTGATTTCATCCGAATATGTACGAAATGAAATAGAGCGTTTGAAAACGATTGATTCCCGTGACCAGTTCAGAAGATATATGTACCAGCCTTTGGAGAACAGACAGTATTCACTGAGTATGGTTGGCGGAGCTCCTCAGTTTTCTTGGACTTCATCTTTAGGGTATGATGACAATATCGGAAATCTCGGAGAAAAATACGAACGTGTTAATCTCCGCTTCCAGAATACCTGGCAACCTCTAAAGAACCTGACTTTAAACACAGGAATCTTCTTTATCCATTCAGCGACCCAAAGCGGGCGCAGTGCTTTTGGAAGCATTATTATGAAAACCAATTCGGTTCCCTATATGGAAATGGCAGACGCATTCGGAAATCCGTTGGCAGTTTCAAAATCGTATGAGCAGGACTATAAATCAGCATTAGGCAACGGAAAATTACTGGACTGGAATTATTATCCGCTTACCGATTGGGAGCACAATACTGCTAAAAGCAAAAGTTCGGAAATCATTCTCAACGCAGGATTGAACTATAAACTACTAAAAGGATTGGATGTTGATATAAAATATCAGTATCAGCGAACCACAGGATTCTCCAATACAATGTATTATGAGGGAAGTTACTTTGTAAGAGATTATGTGAACAGATTCACAGTCATTAATTCCGACGGCAGTCTGACCTACAATGTACCCAAAGGAGCGATAGTAGATAAGACCAACTCGCAATTGCTTATTAACAACTTTAGAGGGCAGTTGAATTTCAATAGAAGCTTTGGCAAACATCAAGTTTCAGCCATTTTTGGAAGTGAAGTAAGGGATTCGAATTCACAGTCGAGCAATAACCGATATTATGGTTATGACCCTAACAACCTTTCCTTTGGAATGGTAGACCTCAGCAAGAGATTCCCAATTATTGCAGGAGGTACAGCCTTTATCGATAATCTGAATTCTTTGAGAGAATCGACCAATCGTTTTGTATCGGTCTATGCCAATGCAGCCTACACCTATGATAACCGATATACCGTATCGGGAAGTGCCCGCCGTGATGCCAGCAACCTATTTGGATTGAAGACCAATGACCAGTGGAATCCTTTCTGGTCGGCAGGATTTTCTTGGAATGTAGGAAATGAAAAGTTCTATTCTGTGAGCTGGCTTCCGAATCTGAAGTTAAGAGGTTCTTATGGTTACAACGGGAATATCAATCCTGCGATGGTTGCCGTAACAACAATTGCATTGTTAGGTGTTTCAACCTACACTCAGGAGCAGATGGCAAGATTTGACAATTACTACAATCCCCAGCTTCGTTGGGAAACGGTCAGAATGGTGAATGCAGGATTGGATTTTGCAACCAAAAATAACCGAATCTCACTTTCAGTGGAGTATTTCCAGAAGAAAGGAGAAAATCTTTTCGGACAGGTTCCGTTGGACTATACCATTGGAATAAGCAGTCTTGTATGGAATGTTGCAGGAATTGAAGGGAAAGGCGTTGATGTGGAACTCAAGACCATTAACATCAATAAATCCTTCAGATGGCTTACCACCATTAACTTCAGTACCTACAAAGATGAAGTGACAAAATATTATCCTAGCAGTACTATGGCAAGGAATTTTGTACTTGCCTCTGTCCCGATTTCAGGAATTGAGGGATTGCCTGTGTATTCGATGTTCGGTTACCAGTGGGCAGGACTAGACCCTCAGACAGGTGATCCAAGAGGTTATCTTGACGGAGAAGTCAGTAAAGATTACGCCAACATAATGGGAGGTGATGTCAAAGACCTGCAGTATTTTGGTTCTGCTGTACCTACTGTTTATGGTTCTTTCACGAATACATTTGCCTATAAACAATTAAGCCTTGATGTCGGAATTACCTATAAGCTGGGTTATTATTTCAGAAAACCATCCATTAATTATACGAGCTTATTCAGAGAATGGAACGGTCACAGCGATTACGAACAAAGATGGCAGAAACCGGGCGATGAAGCTTTTACCAATGTGCCTTCCAATCTCTATCAGACGAATTCCAACAGGGATGCATTCTATTCAGGCTCTGCTGCACTTATTGAAAAAGGCGACCACATCCGTCTGCAGTACATCAATCTCGGATATGAGGTCAGCAAAAGACAATGGCAAAGTTTGCCGCTCAAAAGTCTTCAACTGTTTGCCAATGTGAGCAATCTCGGAATACTCTGGCAAGAGAGCAAAAGTGGAATCGACCCTGATTTCAATTTGGGAAACAACACCTTAAAACCTCCTATGACCTTTACCTTAGGATTAAAAGCTAAATTTTAAAATCGATAGAAATGAGAAAAACTAAAATACTTTTAATATCATTATCATTAATTCTAATCTCGTTTGGATGCAGTGATTTTTTAGACGAGAAGTCTGACCTGAAATTGGCAACTCCCGATAGATTGGAGGACAACCAGATGCTTCTCAACAATTATGGTTTCTTAAATGTGGAGTTTGCATCAAGTGGAGAAACGAGTTCGGATGACTACTATCTTACAGATGCTGATTATGATGGCTTAAGCTTCGAAGAATCCAAACGTCTTTACACTTGGATGCCGGATATTGTAGCCCCTCCCATTGAATCAGGAAACGATTGGTCTACCTGCTATAGAAGTATATATATCTGCAATGCCGTTTTGTTTAACATGCAGGATAAGAATTTTACAGGTGAGCAGGCAGATAATATCAGAGGTCAAGCTTTGGCACTTCGTGCTTTCCGATACCTGGATGCCGCTCAGATATGGTGTAAGGCTTATAATCCACAAACCGCAGGAACCGATTTAGGGCTTCCGCTAAGACTTGACCCTGATATGAATATTCCGTCGGTACGCTCAACAGTCAAGCAGACCTATGACCAGATCATCAGTGACCTGCAGACTGCAATACCATTGCTCTTACCTAAGCAGATTTCAGGGATGCGCATATCGAGAGCCGCTGCTTACGGTTTATTGGCTCGCACTTATCTTTTTATGGGGGATTATGACAATGCGCTTTATAATACTCAGCAGGCGCTCAGCATCAATAATGACCTGATGGATTTTAATACGCTGAATCCCAATGCTGATTATCCCATTGAGGAAATGAATAAGGAAGTTCTTTTATGGACAGCACTAACTTACGAATCTCATTTAATGCCTGCAAAGATTCCAGACCATATTTATCAGATGTATGATAGCAATGATTTACGAAAAACTATGTTTTTCAATAAGAATGCAGATAATGAAGTTTTATTCAAAGGCTACTACAACAATGTCAATGGACCATTAGTGAGTGTGGCAACTGATGAACTTTATTTAATGGCTGCCGAATGTAATGTAAGACTGAATAAGGTTCTGGAAGGTATGGGGTATCTCAACAACCTGCTTGCCAAAAGATGGAAGACAGGAACTTATGTTCTGATAACAGCCGGTTCACAAACAGATGCTCTGAATATTATTTTAAAGGAAAGAAGAAAAGAGCTTTTGATTCGTGGACTAAGATGGTCTGACCTAAAAAGGTACAATCGTGATGGGGCGAATATTACATTGACCAGAACTGTGAACGGGCAAACCTACACTTTACCACCCAATGACCTGCGATATGCAATAGCAATTCCTGAGGATATTATTACTCTTACAGGAATGCCTCAGAATCCAAGATAGAAAATAATAGGGTTGACAATATTTTGTCAACCCTACTTTTTAATACTGATTGAAAGGACTATTATTGTCTTCTTTCACTAGGATGAATAGCAAGGACCTGGGGATTAGTTAATCCTCCAATCACATCAACCAGGTCTTGTCCCTCAGGAACTGTGATTGTACAAGGTTTATTTCCTGTTGTCAGACAAGATGAACCTGCTCCCTCTGCCCAGTTGGACACATTAGAGAATGCACCAGCCGCAACACTGTTACTATTATAAAAATATTGCATTGGTTCTGCCTTTTTTTCGATAATTTTAAAAGACATCACTGAACCTGTAAACATAACAGCAGCAATAGCTACCGCATTGATTTTCAAAAATTGATTAATTTTCATTGTTATGGTCTTTTTATACATCAAAAAAGATTACCTTAAAAACTTTAGAAACCTGTCTGAGAAGTACGAAGAGTAGGTTGAAAAATTAATTATACCCATAGATTAACGAATCTTGTCGTACCAAAATATCCCATTCTACATATTCCCAAACAAATTGTTGTTAATAAATTCATTTTAGAAATTTTGATTGTTAAACAGCTTTCGGCTGTCTAATTTTAAGGTTAAATATTAATAACAAATTCCAATCATAAACATCCGTAAATAATTACGGTAACATAATTACTCAGCAGGCCTGCTGTATTTTAGATTTAAACCTAAACCAATAATTGAAAGAATGACACAACCAATATTAAAATACAGATGGTGATGCCAGCTCATCTTTTCCAAAATTCCTCCGCACGAACAAGGAAGATTATTACTTGTACTTAGTATTAAAGCAATATATCCAGTAAAGATGAGCATCAAAACAAAACTTCCTAACAGTCCTATATTTCTTGTTTTTCGATAGCATAATAATCCTGCAATAAGAACTTCGGCAATGATTATTGTGTAAGGGAGGAATTGCAAAGACCCATTCAACAATGGTGATGCTGAAATCTGAACTTGGAAATTCTCAAAATCCAATACCTTACTTATAGCGGCATAGCAGAAAAGAATAACAAAGAAAATGCTTACCGCAAATGGTATTATTTTTTTTAAATATTTCACGACATTCGTTTTTTTGTTGACAGTATTTCTTTGTAATGTGTATGTCTATTTTACTTACAATTACTGATCAAATGTAATACAGAAATTCAACAGAAAAAATGATTTGTAATGCCTGTTTCCTATGTCTGATGCCAGTTTATAAACTGATCCTCTGTATCAAAATCTCAGAGTGGCATAGGCATATGCTGTAGTTTTTTTCATAAAAGTGATTATAAGTTAGATTTAAATATTGTGCTCAAAAAGACAAATAATGCTTATTCATCACATCAAATGTTATTTTGTGTAAATAAGAACAGTGATGATGGCATTTTAGTTCTGTAGTTTACAAAACAGTTGGATATTCCATAAAAAATAATGTAATTTTATAAAAGGTTATAATAAAATGAAGATAACGTGCAGATGTTCAGGTTGTTTATATTGCTATTGGTTTCCACTGCGGAATTATGGGTTGCGCAGAGCACAGACAATGTGGCCTATCATCAGATTAGAAAAAAGTATGATCGCCAGAAGGTTAATGATACTACAGCACTTTCTTACGTTGATCTTTTAATTGCCCTCGCAAAAAAAGAAAAAAATTATTCTGAATTAACTTATGCATACCAAGATGCCCTGAATTTTGAGCCATCAGGATACCACAAAAAGCTGTATGCAGACAGTGCAATAACTTCCGCCCAGCATAGTTGCAATAACGATTTTATTGCCTCTGCTTATCTTGGAAGGGGAATTGTGTCTTACTATAATTTTAAAGATTACCAACCTGCATTGGATGATTATCTTAAAGCGTTATCCTACGCCAGACGTAGCACTAGCCCATACGTAAAGTATAAGGTATTATATCATCTGGGTGTAATGAAAAGTTATCTGGGATATTATGATGAGGCAGTTAGTCAATTTAAGGACTGTTCTGCTTTCTTTAAACAGGAGATTTTGAAAAATAATTCACCAGATATCCTGTACAATATGCGCAAAGGCTATTATAATAGTTTACATCAGCTTATCTATAGCTACCAGCAAATGGGAGATGATGATAGCGCCGACCGCTTAATTGAAATTGGCAACAAGGAAATACCCCAAAATTTAGATTTTGTCCAATTAAGGAGCTATTTTCTTAAATCTAAAGGCATTTCTGAATTTCGTAAAGGAAATTACGAGCAAAGTATTGCTGATTTTAATCGTGCACTTCCGGAACTACTCAAAGTAAATGACTTTGCCTGGGTATCAGTGATCTACTTTTATCTAGGAAAGAATAAATTGGCTCGGCACCAGCAGCAAGAATCTTTTAGTTTTTTTAGAAAAGTAGATTCCATTTATCAGAAACACTTTTTTTTCTTTCCTGAGCTTACGGAAAACTATAAAATTTTACTGAAGAATGCCCGTAAAAAATCAAATATAGACGAGACATTATCTTTTGCTGATACCCTCCACGAAATTGAAAAAATAAACATAGAAGACAGACATTACCTTTCTACGAGGTTTGAATTGGAAGAGATAAATATTGAATATTCCAGTACTGCCCAACGTTACAGGAGCATCCTCGCTGGTGTTGTAGCTGTATCTATGCTCTTATTTGTGTTCATAGTCAACACTTATCTGGAAAAGAAACCCGAGAAAACATACGATGTGGTCTTAGCGGGTGTGGGTATTGATATTGAGGAATTAGAAACGGATGTCTCGCCACCAAAATGGACGTTGAGTGCAGAGATTCGCAACAGAATTCGGAAAAATCTACAAAAATTTGAAGACGAAAAAGAGTTTTTGAAACCGAACCTGAGTTTGAAAAAAATTGCAATAAGAGTAGGGACAAATCCTAATTATCTATCTTCCTACATTAACACAGAGAAAGGAATGCATTTTAACCGCTACCTAAGTGACTTGCGCATCAAGTATATTGCCGAATTGCTTGCAGAAGATCCTATAACAGCTCATCAGAAAACCGAAGTTCTTGCCAAATTATGTGGAATTGCCTCCCGCTCCAACTTTCTAAAACTGTTTTTAGAGATCTATGGAATGTCGCTGCAAGAGTATCAGCATCAGTGCAGAGAGAAGTTTGCTGCTAATGACAGATTTTAGGATGGATGTCTAAAATACTCTTCAAATCGTAAAGTTTTCTTGTATCTACATTTTAGACATTGCCTAAATCAATTTCATAGATTTTATCTGATTCAAGAGATTGAATGAAATTGAAGCGAAGTGATTATTATGTAAATTTGATAGCTAATCTTTAATTATAGAATATGCTAAGAAGCCTAGGTGTTTTTTCAGATTTTGAACTGCAATTATTTAATCAAAATACTAAAACTAAAACCGTTGAAAAAAATGAAGTCCTTCTTTCTGAAGGAGAAATTTCAAAATCGATTTTCTTTATCAAAACCGGAGCTCTTTTTCAACTTCAAAAAATTGATGATGAAGAAAAAATTATTGATTTGAATATTCAAGATGATTGGGTTTTCAATTTTGATAGTTTGACGAATCAAATTCCTTCCAATATAATTATAAAGTCATTTGCTAAATCAGAAGTTGTAGAATTAAAACTAGAAAACTTACACAAACTGATTTCGATTTCACAAAATTTCTTACAACTCAACAAGATTTTCAATTCGTTGTCTACCAAAATTCATATTTATGATAGCAATTTGAATCCGACTGAAAAATATGATTACCTTCTAAAAAATAAACCTCAAATCATTAAAATTTTTCCATTGAATATGATTGCTTCTTATTTAAAAATTCGCCAAGAAACTTTAAGCCGAGTAAGAGCAAATGTGATTTTTTGATTTCAATCAAGTGTTGTTTCAAACTTAATTATAGAAATTTGAAAGAAAAAAATGATTACTGATATTATTGCAAAATTGCCAATGAGGCAAAAAGAACTTACTCTAAATTTTTATAAAAAACTAGGTTTTAACGTTTTCGGAAATGAGTTTGATAATTACTTAATACTACAAAGAGATAAACTGCAATTGCACTTTTTTGAATTTAAAAATCTTATTCCAGACGAAAATTACGGACAGATTTATATCCGTACAACATCCATTGAGGATTTGTTTAACAAATTCATTGAAAATAAAGTTCCAATACATCCAAATGGACATTTAGCTGAAAAACCTTGGGGACAAAAAGAATTTTCTATCCTTGACCCCGATAGCAATCTGATAACTTTTGGAGAAACATTGAATTAAAAAGTTCTAGAACATTAATTATGCGAATAGCTTTTACAGGTTCACATAGAGTTGGAAAAACAACTTTGGCAGAAGAGATTGCTGAAAGTTTACCTGATTATGAATTTATAAATGAGCCTTACTTACAACTTGAGGAAGAAGGATGTTTGTTTTCAGAAATACCGACGTTGGAAGATTATATGAAGCAATTCAATTTTTCGGTAGAACAGCTACAAAATAGTGATGACAATGTAATTTTTGACCGTTGTCCATTAGACCTATTGGCATACATTTATGCAATTAGCAAAAGGAAAAATATATCAACTCTTTACGAAGAAATGACCTCGACAATTGCTGAAATTGACCTCTTGATTTTTGTTCCTATAGAAAAAGTCGATTTAATAGGTTGTCAAGAATCAGATTTGCCCAATCTAAGACACGAAGTAAATGATATTTTAGAAGACTGGATTGGAGATTTTAGTAATGAAATTCTTGAAGTAAGCGGAACTTTAGACAACAGGAAAAAGCAAGTATTGGATAAGATGCTTGATATGGAAAAATAAAAGCTAACCAGCGAGATGCTATTAATCTGATATTTAACCTGTATCTATTTTCAAATTATTGCCAAATATTGAGTGTACAAAATTTGTACACTCAAATTAAAAACCTGTATAAATTTTATACAGTCAAATTACAAACCTGTGTAAAATAGATACAGGTTAATCTTAAACCTGCGTAAAAAAGATGCAGGTTACGAATCTCTCCTTTTCATTCTTTTTTATTTCTAAAGCAGAAATTTGAAAAAATACTAATAATCAATATTTTAAGTATTTATTTCAGAGCTCTGAAAAATCTGAGTTTTAGTACAGCAAGATGTGTCTTTGTATATACAAACTTTTCAAGTTTTACATCCAAAGACTCTCTTGCCTTTTTTGCAAAAAGGGGAAAAAACTGCGGAACTTGTTTTTTTGTTTTCCTTGAAATCAGGTTTAAGATTCCAGATTAATCCAGTTTATTCTTTTTTAATCTCCAAAGATTCCAGAATCATCCAGATTCTTCTTATGTAGCCCAGCCACGATCAACACTATTGTTTTCAAGATTTTGATGCTCCAACTTTGCAGAAGAATTTTTAATCAAAAAGTAAAAAAGAAATAACTATGATAGTAAATCTCATCACAAAGGAAGACCTTAAGGAATTTAAAACCGAGTTATTGGAAGACCTTAAGAATTTATTCAATATCAAAGTTTCTGAGCAGAAATTATGGTTACGTTCATCAGAGGTTAAAGAACTTTTAAAAATCTCTTCCGGAACATTGCAAAACCTTCGTATTAATGGAACTCTGTCTTATACACGTGTCGGAGGGACTTTATACTACAATTACAAAGACATCGAAAAGATGTTAAATGGCAAAGGATAATCATTAGTTCCGAAACAACCGAAAATGAATTATATAAAACATCTCACAGGTTTCTACGAAAAGGTGGCTCAGGACAAAACGCTTAATCCTACGCACATCAGTCTCTACTTAGCATTATTCCAATTCTGGAATTTCAACCGTTTTCGAAATCCGGTCAGTATTTCTCGAGATGAAGTGATGCGAATCAGTAAAATCCATTCAAAAGCCACCTATCATAAATGCCTGAAGAATTTGCATTCTTCGGGCTATATTGATTATCAGCCGTCTTATAATCCATTTGTAGGAAGTCAAGTTTTTATGTTGGATTTTGCTGGGGAGCTGAGATGTATTCCTAAGCAGAAAAAAACGTAATAGTAAATTGCAATGGGCGGAAAATAAATATTCTTAATAATTTAAAATATTCTTAATAATTATTTTAATCAAATCATAATTTTAATAAATTTATAAAGTTTTAAGCTTGTTTTATTAGGAAATACGGAAAACCGTATTTTTTTATAAACATAAATTTTTAAATTTATTAAATGATATTATCATCAGTATATATTATTGACCATTTCTTATTTGAAGACGCTCAAGTTTTAAATTTTGGTGGACATAACTTTTATTCATTTTCAATAAATAAAGATTTGAAAAAAATATATGTTACAGTCACTCAAAATCAATCTTATATTCATGAATTTTGGAATAAAAATATTCAGAATATTTCTGCAATAGTTGGGTCTAATGGAACAGGTAAAACAAATATCCTGAAAGCTATAAATAAGTCTTATAAGGATAAAACAAAGAGCATTTTTATTTACGAAGAAGTTTTCGAAAATAACGACATAAAACTTGTTATACATAATAGAACGGCAGATTTTGATTATGATAACAAGAAATTGGAAGGCTCTGAATATGAAATTATTTTAACTAACGTTGAAAACTATGATCTCTATAAAGCAGAATCTGTAATACCATTATATTATTCTGCCATTTACAACACGTCAATTCCAGATTTCTATTCATTGTTGCCACTAGAATCAGGAAGTATTAGCAAAAATCTTTCTAATATATATTCTGACACTATTTTAAAGCAAGTTGCTTTCTTAAATAATCCAGTTAGTAAATTAATTAAACAATCTTTTCCAGATTTTCCTGTCTATAATTTGTTTAAAATCAGTTTGAAAAATTTAAGTAAAAGAGATTTTACTCAAGTTTATAGTGATTCTAATATAGGAAACCCTGAAAAAATAGAAACACTTAAAATACATATCGAAAGTGATTTAAAGGAACAAAAATTTAGAAATCCAGAAAGTTTATTAAGGCGCTATTTGTCAATAATTGGTGATGATAATTTATTTGATACTTTACAACAGATTTGGAATTTACCTCAATATAAAAATGAATTAACTGAGAAATCTCATATTGTTCATGATTCATCAACCTTTATCAAAAATTTTGAGATAATAATTTTATCTTTTTTAACGTTAAATGACACCTTTATTATCACCGGAAGCAATGGAAGATTTGATTTTAATAAAATATTAGAGTCTTCAAATTTTGAAGAGTTTCTAGATAATTTTTTGAAAAAATACATAATCAGCCAAGATAAAATTTTTGAGAGTAATGAAAGCGATATTAAGCTTGAGAACTCGAATGAATTGATTAAAATTATTTCTTCAGCGTATGAAAGAATCACCCAAGTTAATGGTATTAATACATCGATGTTAAGAGATAAAATGCTTAGAGATATTGAAGGTTTACATAATATATTAGATTTCTATAAATTAATAAACGAACTAGAAACTGATGAGGAATCAACAAGTCTTGTTTTTTTTATTGATAACGGTGATATAGTAGAACGTTCAGAATTATTTTTTGACTTATATTCTAAAATTGTTAATTATTTCAGTAATATTCCCGGTATAAATCCGGATTTTTTGGATGTTAGAACTGATATTAATCTTTCATATGGAGAAACGTGCTTACTAAATCTATATTCTACGATATTTAATTTTACAGTAAGTAATGATCATACTAGGAAAAGAGAAAATTATCTTGTAATATTAGATGAAGCAGATTTAGGCTATCATCCTATGTGGAAAAGAAAATTTGTAGACACTTTAAACAATACTCTACCAATAATTTTTGAAGAATTAACCCCAATGATTTTCGAAGGTAATTCTTGGTTTCCAAATCCACTTTATTCAATTCCTAATATTCAAATAATATTTACTACTCACGATCCATTATCATTATCAGATATACCGAATAATAATGTTATCTACCTCAAGAGAAATAATGGTTTTACAAAGGTTCTTGAATTTGATGATATCCAACGTCCAACCAAAACTTTTGGAGCCAACATTAGTGATTTGATTGCTGATTCTTTTTTTGTTACGGACGGTTTAATAGGAGATTTTGTTAAAGAGAAGATTGAAGATACAATTGAGTGGATTAATGTAAATGTAATCTTGGAAAATAGACAGACAGAAACGTTTGATCAAGAACTGATTTATCATAAAAAATTAATTTCAATTATTGATGAACCTATTATAAAACTTAAACTTTCAGAAATGATTTCCGAATTAGAAGATAGCGTTGTTTTTCAAAAAGAGATTATTGCGAAAGAAATAGAATCGTTGCAACAAAAATATGATAGATTATGATGTACATAGATAAATCTTTAGATAGAATAATCAAAGCGGAACAACTACATTATTCAGGTTTAATAGATCAGTTATACGAAAGGATAGATTCGAAAATTACAGATCCGAAATCAGTCCAGTTATTTGATTTTTTCATTAATCCTTTTTTAGATATAATTATAAACGGTTCGCCATCTGAGATTATAAAATTTTCTAAAGAGATTAATCTTATTGCAAATGAAAAATTTATTGATGATAT
Source organism: Chryseobacterium sp. T16E-39 (assembly GCF_002216065.1). Classification (NCBI taxonomy): domain Bacteria; kingdom Pseudomonadati; phylum Bacteroidota; class Flavobacteriia; order Flavobacteriales; family Weeksellaceae; genus Chryseobacterium; species Chryseobacterium sp. T16E-39. Next base: position 301,182 of record NZ_CP022282.1, read on the forward strand.
AAAATCTGTTTTTCAATATAAAGGTTGGTTTGATCAAAAAAAGAAAACACTTTATGATGCTTATGATTTAGCGAAAAATTTAGATATTCCTGTTTGCACTTATTGTAACAGAATGTATACTAAAACAGTATTTGATGAAGAAGGAGAAAAAATAACACGTCCTACATTTGACCATTGGTTTGCTAAAGATGATCACCCCTTACTTGCGTTATCTTTCTATAATCTTATTCCAAGTTGTAATATATGTAACTCATCGGTTAAAGGGAAAAAGGAATTGAGTTTAGGTGAACATTTCCATCCTTATATAGACCTAGGAAAAGAAATAAATAAACAAATTGTATTTAGCTATTATAATAAAAAGCTTAAATCTTTTGGTTTTAATGTCAGAACTCCCAAAGATTCAAAAGCAGAAAAAACAGTTAAGTTCTTTAAGCTAAAAGAAATTTACGAAACTCACGAAGATGAGATTTCAGATTTACTCAGGTTAAAAGATGTTTACTCTGATAAATATTTACAAATGTTGAGAAAGAATATTTTAAAAGGAACTTCTATATCCGATAAAGAAATATACAGATTAGCTTTCGGCACACACATAGACGATGCACAGTTTGATAGAAGACCTCTGAGTAAAATGAAAAAAGATATCTTAAACGAATTAGGAATATTAAAATACTTCAAAAATGAGTTTTAAATTAATAGCCATCAGACCACTTTCTGAATGTAATTCTAACTTTCTTAAAAATTTACAACCCAACTATATTTATCAATTAGACCAAAATTATAATTTTTACGACTCTAATAATAAAATACTTAATAATACTGTATCAGAAAATCTAATTGAAAGAATAAATATAAAAAAGAATCAAGTAAATGATTTATATGATTTGAAATTCTCTGTTCCATTACTTGATTGTGAAAAATTTGTGAAGATTAATATTTCAGCTATAGTAGGTAAAAATGGAAGCGGTAAGAGCAGTCTGGTAGAGTTGTTATATGTGGCATTTTATAAAATATCGAGAATATGCAAAATTATTGATTTTTCAAGTACAGATGATAAGAAACAAGCCCAAAAGGGAATATCTAATATTGATCAGGTAATAAAGACAAAGACAGTAGAAAAAGAAGATTTAAAATTATTGGATTCAGAAATATCATCTGTAAAAAAAGGATTAGATAAAGTACTAGAGCTAGAAAAAAATAGAATAATATATGATGAAGGTACAGATAAGATTAATGTTGAGTTTATATATTCTATTGGTGACAAAACTTATATTTTAAGATTAAAAGATGATGCTTTGTCTTTAAAATCATTGACAGATAACCGTACTTATGATATAAATTCTTATGAAGAATTTAAAAATAACCTAAGTATGTTATTTTATAATTTAGTCATAAATTATTCGTTGTACGGTTTAAATTCTGAAGAATCAGGTAAATGGATAGAGAAAATTTTTCATAAAAACGATTCTTATCAGACGCCTATTGTTTTAAATCCATTTAGAGATAAAGGTAATATTGACATTAATTCTGAGAATTACTTAGTCAGATCAAGATTGATGTCATTGTTGTTTGATAAAAAAGTTAACAATAAGGAATTAGCTAAAAATAAAACAGTCACAAGAATAAAACTTTCGTTTAGTGAAAAATCGAATTCTGATTTTGCTAAACTTCAAGAAGATTTTGAAAATAAAATATTTCCCGAACTTTATAGGACATTTTTTAAAAAAGAAGACTCCACTACGTTCATCGTTAAAACTGGTATATTATATAAGAAAACACAAGAATATATTCTTAGGAAAATAACATTGATTCCTGAGAGATATCCCACTTTTAAGGATTATTATGATGAAAATAATCTTCTTAATGTCGAAAAAATCGATGGATTTATACAGCAGCTCTATACTGATAGAAGTCATATAACATTAAAATTAAGACAAGCTTTGAACTTTTACGAGTATCAAGACTATGTTGATGATAAAATAATCAATGAAGAAAAAACTTTTGAGATTAAAGATCTTGAGAATAAAATAAATAGTTATGAATATCCTTTTCTTGATTTAATTGATTTAGTCCCGCCCTCCTTTTTTAAGTTCGAATTATATTTTGATTCCTCTGAAGAAAACAATTTTTCAAATTTAAGTTCTGGTGAAAAACAAAAAATTTTTAGCCTGAACTCTGTCGTCTATCATTTAAGAAATCTTATATCAGTCAATTTCAATTCAAGAAAAGAAGAACTCTTAGTATATAATAACTTTAATATTATACTTGATGAAATTGAGTTATACTATCATCCAGAATTACAAAGAACTTTTATTTCCGATCTACTAGATTATCTCAAGAAGATAGATTATAATAACTTAGAAGTTTTACCAAATCTAAATATAATTTTTATTACTCATTCTCCCTTTATATTGTCTGACATACCAGCAAAAAATATTTTATTTTTAAAAAGTAACGAAAATGAATCTACTGCTGTATTAGAAAATAAAAAATCATTCGGAGCTAACATTCACGAATTATTAGGAGATAATTTTTTTTTAAGTGATGATGATATCTATATTGGAGAATTTGCAAAAACCAAAATTTCAGAAACTATTGATTGGCTAAATATTTTAAAACAAAAAAAACTGAAATTGAGCAAGTTGGAAGAAAAGGAACAGAATGAAAATTTGACCGATCCAAAATTATCAGAAAAGCTAGAGATAATTGATTCTATTCGTAATCTTTCAGCCTTAAGTAATCAGCACTTAGAGCTAATTGATTTAATCGACGAACCAATTATCAAAAATAAGTTATTAGAAATGTATTCTGAAATATTTGGAAATGCTGTAAGAAAGGAATATTTAGAAAAAGAAAAGGATAGAATTATAAAAGAAATTGAGGGTTTAAGTTAAAATGAATAAAGAAACCAATTCAAACTTTGACTTCGTTAAAATACTCAACGAAGACAAAACGTATAAACTTCTTTTCCCTGAAAGAGAAGTTGGATTGGCTATTGTCCTAATTTTTGAGAAAATTGAAAACAAAACTTTTGAAGATGGTAAATTCACAGAAAAAGATTTACACGAAGCATTTGAGCAAATCTATATAACCAAAGAGCGTTATCCGAAGGAAGTATATAGTGAGCAGATAATGAACCTACAGGAATACTTCTTAGACTATGATCAACAAACTCAAAAGTACTATTTTAAAGATTATGCTTATAAGTTTTGTAAACATGCAAAAGAAACTTTACAGGGAGCTTTTAATCCAACCCGAATTCAGAAAATATGTATTCACCTGACAAACACTTTAAGAAACTCTGATGATCTTAGATTTTGGTTAGAAGAGGAATTTAAAAAATATGAACCTGACTTAAGAGAACAAATAGACTTTCTTGATCGTCAGATTTCTCTATCAATAGAAGATTTAAAGAAAGAAACAAATCTGTTAAACCAAAGTTTTATTGATGTTTTAGTATCAACCGAAGAGCGATTGACAAAATCTCAATCTCACGTAAAAGAATTACGATTTGCCTATTCTGAAACCAAAATTATGAGAGTTTTATTGGAACAGAAAGACAATTCTGATAATGAGATTAACAGTTTGATTTCTGGGGTATATTCTTTTATTAAATATATCAATGACCGATTAAATTCAATTGACCGGAAATTAGACAGGATTCAGCCTAAAATTCGTCAACTTTTTTCGACTTTAAATAAGCCTGCCTTCAATTCCAAAATTGAAAAATTTATTTCATTTCTTCTTAATAATAGCGAACTAGATAACAAAAAAAATATTATTTTCCCTCAAGATATTCCGTGTCCTGTCATACATATACCTACACCGAATTTTACTATAATTAGTAGAGATAAGGAACTGTTTCCACCTAAGCCCAAAGAACGAAAGCAGTATAAACAAAACGAAAAAGTTATTCGTGAAAACAAAGAAAGAGTGCTTGCGAAAATTAAGGAAATTGATACGATTCGAAAATGGGAAAATCTTATTTTATCTGAAATAGCATTGAGAGACCAACTTAATTTGTCTGACGTATTTTTTAGAATTTTAAAAGAAGAAAATAATAGTCAGATAGCTGTAACGGTTCTTTTTAACTTGATAAAACATATATACGGTAATCCTGAAAAATTACAGTTAATTATAGAAAAATCATTAGTAACAAATGATGAATTTAAAAATATTTCACTATGGAAAATGTTGATAACAAAACTACAGTAAGTGATTTTTTATATGCAGAAAATGCAAAAGAATTTTTTGCAGAAATAGATTATCTTTTAAAAGATGGAATGCACTTTCAGAAACAAGGTAATCAGATTCGCTATTTTAATTTTATCGATAAGAACATTGACAGTCTAAAGCTATATTATCAGGATTTTTTCGATGTAGAACTTTCTGAAGGAGGTGAAAAACCAAATAATTATTTCTTTTTAGATTTTTATGGAAATAGTCGTGGAAACATATCTCCGCGACATAGGGAAATATTGAAAAGTGAATATATAATCATCGGTTTTATAATCTATAAAATCATTTATATTGATAAGGAAATAGATTTAGATTCAGTTCAAAAGCTAAAAGAAAAAATAAGAATTGAATATGAAGATTATAAACCGGGAATATATAGGCTAATTGCAAAATCAAAAAATATTACTCCGGGAAATTTTAATGATAAAACGATAGATACTACAATCCAATCAGCATTGGAAGAGTTTAGAAAAATTGGCTGGATTGAATTAAGCAAAGATGAGTTTGGTTTACTTCCAGCTTTTGACAGGCTGATAAAGATTTATGAAGAATATATCCTGAATATTGATGAAACCCTAAATGAATTGAAATGAAAGACTATCCAAGAATAAAAAGGTTATCTACTTTGGGGATTGTTCACCATCAGAATTTTGATTATGAATTCAATTCTTTCAGAACAGATTTTGTTGGAGAAGGAGGTGCCGGAAAAAGTATGATTTCCGACCTTCTGCAATTGGTTTGCGTGGGAACAAAAGCATTCCACTCTCCAACAAAAGGTACTGGACCAAGAAAACCTCATACGATGGTACTACGAACCGAGGGTAAAGGAACAGATATGGGATATGCATTTATCAATATTGAAAAGGATGAAAATCAATATTTGGTTATAGGTATTTATTTAGAGAGTTCGGGCACTTCTAATATGTTTATTATTCAAGACGGAAATAATTTTGATACGGATACTCAGTTGATTCCATTTTCTAAATTATTGGGTGTTGAAGATTTCCAAAAGAACAACATCATTTTTCCAATTAATGAATTAAAAGAACATATACAAAATAATCTAAACCTTACTTGTGAATCTTGGGAAAGAACCGCCAACTATCATAAGATACTTTTCAAAAATAATATTTTACCAATAGACCTTTCACTCAACAGTAAAACTTTAGATAATTATGCTAAAATCATACAGGCTTTTTCCAGAGAATCTTTAGATGTAAGTAAAAGTCATAGTTTACAATCTTTCTTATTTGGTGACGATAAAGAACAAGAATTAATTAAAAAGTTTTATGAAACTGTAGAAGAATTACAAGAAGATACAAGGCAGTTTGAAAGTAATTTGGAAGAAATAGAGTCGTTAACCATCAAACAGACTCAACTTAGTAATTTACTAGATTTAAAAACCATAGAAAAAGATGCTCAAATATTATATTTAAAATCTTCCTACAAATACTATATAAATCAAATTTTCATAAACTCGAATAAACTTCAAACTCTGTTAAATGATTATTATTGCAGTCTGCAGTCACTTCCTTTGTTGAAAGAAAATGTTTACGAGAAAATTGCTTGGACAGAAAAAGAGTTGGAAAATACAGAACCAAAATGGGAAGAAGCTATTAAAGTCAAAAACGAATTGGATACGAAGGTCTCTAAAAGGAAAAAATTCTTTTTATGGATGCAGGCGTTTAATTGTTCACAAGAAGAACTTATAGAAAAGTTAAACAAATACCATAAATCCAAAGATACTATAAACAAAATAAGAGAATTAGAAGAAATTTTAAAATCTGAAAATATTCTTACTGCATTCAAAAGCAATGAGTATAAGGAAAAAAATATAGTAAATCAAATTGATAAACAACTTGAGAAGTTAGCAAGAGATTTAGAACTTAAAAATAAACTCAAAGCTTTAAATAATATTGATGATAAAAATTCTTTGGCTCATTGGGCTTTAAATTTACCAAGTAAATTAGACTTGAATCAGGAAGCAATTATTCGTAAATATCAGAATGAAGGTGTTAAAATAGAATATCCTGATGATTCCTCTAAAAGATATATCCCTAGTCCTGAAGCGTTACTGAACAATATTGTTATATATAAAAATGAAGATCAGGCGTTTTGGCTTAATCTCAACGGTGTTATTGAATTTTTTTCAACGGATTTTTCTCCAATTTTCGACACCCAAGATAAAAGTAAGATAAAGGAATATTTTGAAAAAGAAACGACAAGTATTCTAAGTGATATTAAGAGCTTAGAAAAAGAGATAAAAGAAAAAACAATTTTAAAAAATGTTTTCGAAAATTTAGAAAATCCGGATGGATATCTGAAAGCGTGGAATACTCAAACAGATTTGGAAGACCAACTTGAGACTCACGAAATGTATGAAGTAAGTCAAGAAGATTTCTTTGAGTATTCCAGTCTATATAGTCAGACTTCTATTGAGGAAGATTTTAAGCAAAGTAAAGCTGTATATTCTCAATTGAATACTAATAGAAACCATTTAATAACCCTCGAAAATAATTTAACAAGAGATTATGAAAATTTCTTTACGCTACAGACTAATCAAGAGATAGAAAGTATTAAAAATAATCATGGCTTTGCTTTCGAAGAAAATTTCGACAAAAAACATTTTTTCTCTTCAATATTAAATGCTGAAGATTATTATAAAGAGTTCAAGAAGATTTATCTTCAGGAAAAATCAAAATATAACACAACGGAAGATATCATTAAATTAGATAAAAGAATTGTAGAGCTGACTTCAAACAAAAATGAGATATATTCACAAAATATTGATGCTTTAAAGGATGCTCCTGATTCTTCAGAAGAGTTAACCCAGCAAATAATAGAAGAATTAAAAAATAACTATGATTTAACAAAAAATAATTACAATTTAGAATATAATCTTTTAGTTAGACAGCACTTAAAAAATAATGTGAATCGCTTCGAAAACACAGGAGACTTCCAGTCTTTATGTGAAGAGATTTTGCCATCCGAAATTTTGAATGATATTACCATATTAGAAAAAGAAGTTATTGAAAAGATAGGTAAATATCTTACAGACATTAATTTAAAGAACCGGAGATTAAACAGTCGAAAACTTCAAAAACTTGCTGTTATCGTTGAAGAAGTATCCAATGAAGTAAGTGACCAAAGAAATGATATTAGACTAATCAATAATTTTCTTAATTCTGGCGACAAAGAAATAACGGGAGGTCACATAGTAAGTGTAGAGGATTTTAGTGAAGATTCATTTTCTTCTGGATGGATGAATGCTTTTACCGATAGTATTACTAAAGATTTTGAATTAGGTTTGGATGATTCCTTATTTGAATCAGAAAAAGGAATTTCAAATGATTTAGAAAGATTTCCTTCTTTAAAAGAAAAGTTATTAGAAGCATTTTACAGATCAGGTGGTTCGAGAAACTTAAAACCAAAAATTGAAGAACTATTGAATCCGAAATCGTATTATAATGTAAAGTTTTCAATTAAAACAAGTCAAGGCAAAAAGAACGATGGCAGTACGAGTCAGGCTTATGCCGCGATTGCTTTATTATGTATTGCAAAATTATCTCTCTTAAATAAACAATCAAAAAATAAATTTATAGAATCTATTCGGTTTATTGCTATTGATGAAGCAGAGGGGTTAGGAAGTAATTTTGATATGCTTTACAAAATTGCTCAAGCAAATGACTATCAATTGCTGTCTCTATCTATTAATCCTAATAAAATTGATATAGAAAAACAAAACATATACTTACTGCATAATAGTCGCGAGGATGAAAAAATTAATTATGATCCAATACCTATTTTTGGATCAACATTCAATAATTTATAAATTATGAGAAGCATTGAATGGAAGCATTTAAAAGGACTTCACCAACTTTATGAAAATGGAAAGACTAAGTTAAAAATTCTCAATAATCAGTATATTAATTTAATACTCTTCAAGCAAAAAAAACTAATTAAGTTCCAAGAAGGAAATCATTCTGTTATAATGGTTACTAATAAGAAAAGATTTGCAGATTTTTATGAGCATAATTATTTAAAAACCTATAAATACTATGATGATTTTTTTGCAGATTCCGGTATAGAAAATAATGCAAAGAAAACTTTCACAGAAGAAGATTTAAAAGCATTGGTTTTCATTTATTATAATAGAAATGAGCTTAGAAATAATCTTACAACTCAAAAGAAATTCTCTGCGCAAGTTTTTAAATATGAAAATTCTAAATATTTGGAGAATAAACCAAGTTTGAAAAATGCTGTTTTACAATTGTTAGGAATTGACGAATTTCCAGAAGTAGATCCCAAAAATCAGCAATGGAGATTTATTGTTGATTGTTTAGATCCTAAATTCGTAGTATTATGCGAAAATCTGGATTGTCTTAAAGTGCCTATAGAATATCAGGAAAACAATATAGAGTTATGGTATGTAGGCGGAAATAATACAAAACCTTTAATACATATTTCACAAGACAAGTTAAATCTTCCGATTTATTATTTCTGTGATTGGGATTATAGTGGTCTCAGCATTTATTCTCAGATAAAACAAATATTTAAAAATAAGGATAAGAATATTGAAATAATACAGCCATTTCCAAATGCCAAAAGGTTACCTGTTTCCGTAAAGCATCATAAGAGTAAATGGAAGAAAGCTGATTTTTCCAATTTGACAAAGAATCATTTCACAGAAACTCAAATTGAACTAATTACGGAGCTTATTTCAAGCGATGAGTGGATTGAAGAAGAATCAATGGACTTAATAGCAATTATGAAAGATAAATCAATATTTAATATATCGTAAAATGGAACAAATATATAATTCAGATAAACCGATTGATAATAAAAATAAGGATCGATTTAACAGAAATAAATTTTCTTCTAGAATATCTCAAACCATAATTAATAGAAAAAGCGATGAAGGATTAGTCATAGGACTATATGGAGTTTGGGGTGAGGGTAAAACTTCAGTACTTAATATGATTCAAAATGATTTAGAAGAGAAGGATGATATTTTTGTAGTAAAATTTAATCCTTGGAGGTTTAAAGATGAAGATTCTCTGATTTTAAATTTTTTGAAAAATATTTCAATCGTACTAGATAGGGATTTAAATAATGCTAAAGAAAAATTCGGAGGATTTATAAAAAAGTATGGGATTGGAGTCGGAGTAGGTGTGCTAAATATTGATTTGACCAAGATTGGAGAAGCTCTTTCTGATACAGAATTGGAGAAATTAAAAGATCGAGTAAATGCATTTTTAAAAGAAAGTAAGAAAAAAATTGTTATAATTATTGATGATATTGATAGACTGGATAAGCAAGAATTATTTTCATTGTTTAAGCTAATTAAATTGACTGGAGATTTTTCAAATACATATTACATATTATCTTTTGATGATGAAATGGTTGCTTCTGCGATCGGAGAAAGATATGCTTCAGGAGATAAATTATCAGGATATAATTTTTTGGAAAAAATTATTCAAGTTCCTTTGAGAATACCACAAGCACAATCACAAGATTTACTAAATTATACTTTTGAGTTATTGAATAATGCATTTTCGGAAAATCAACTGGATCTACAAACTGAGGAGGCTGAAAAAATTGGATCATTGATATCTCAAAATATTCTTCCAAGAATAAAAACGCCTAGGCTAGCCATTAGATATGCAAATTCACTATCTTTTCTAATACCATTATTAAAAGGAGAAGTAAATAATTCAGATTTAATATTGTTTGAAGGAATTAAAATATTTTATCCGGAATATTATCAATTTATTAAAAATTATCCAACATATTTTATTGAGTCTTACTATGGATATCGAGACTCTAAAGATAATGCTAAGGCTGAAGAATTAAAAAAAGAACTGGAAAAAATAAGTTCATCATACTCAAATAATGACAAAAAGGCAATTGAAAACTTACTGAAAGAATTATTTCCTTATACAAAAGAAGTTTTTGAAAACTATAGTTTTAGAAATGGTGACATTCGTTGGGAGAAAGAGAAAAGGATTGTGTCGCCCAAATACTTTAACAGATATTTTGTTTATAGTGTATTAAATGATGAAATTTCTGATGTATATTTTGATGAATACATTAAGTCTCTTACAGCAAAAAGCTTTGAAGAACTATCTAAGGAAACACTAGAAATAATTAAGAGAATTGGGCCTAATGATTTTTTAAGTAAAATTAGTTTCTATGAAGAAAAACTAAATTGGGATGAAAAGAAATGCCTTATAAACTTGATAGCAGATTCTCAAGATCAATTTCAGGGGATGAAGGGAGGGACATTTATGTTTGGATTTCATAACCCAAGAAAGGAAGCTGGAAGATTCATTGCCAGAATGCTTCAATCTCAAAATGATGAAAACGAAAAGCTGATTTTAGCTCAATCTTTATTAAAAATCAATATTCCCTTTACTTTTTCAAGCGAATTAATGTGGTGGTTTAAATATGGTAAAACAAATGGAACTTCAACATTTATTGGAAATGATTTACAGAAATTAGAAAGAGAATTCATTGAACGAATCCTAGAAGAAGCATCACTTGATAATAGTAATATTTTTATAAAATTTGAAATTTCAATTTTCGCAGTACTCGACTATTGGTATGATTATGATAAAGACCAAGTATATCAATATTTTGAAAAGAACATTTTAGAAAATAATAAAAATATTAGCAGAGATATAATAAACGCTCTTACAAGCACTATATATAGTTCATCAAATCCAGAACCTTATAAAGTTGATTTTAAAAAGGATTCTTATGAATTATTGAAAAAATATTATGATGTAGATAAATTATATTATGCTTTAATGGCAAATTATAAAGAAGAAATTGAAGAAGCAACTGTGCAATTTTTTGATATGGATGAAGGCCAAACTGAGTATAATGCAATTAGACAATTTGTTCATTGGTATAATGAAGATAAAAATAATTTGATCGAAGATAATAATCAATAATCTACTAGAGAACTTAATGGAAAATAGTCTTGGTAAAATTCAAATAGATGATAAGGTTTATTTTGCCGAATTGCAAACAAACCTTAAAGATGTTTTTAACCTTAAAATTTTGGAATTTGAATATACAGGAAGAAGAAAAATTGATATTTGTATAGGATTTTTTGAGAATTTTGATGAAATTACTTTAATTGCCGGAACAATTGGATCAGGATCAGTCGGAGGTTTAGAGATTCACACTTTTAAATTTAAATATTTTATAAAAGGTGTTCATTTTCTTAAAATTGAAGATATAAAAGCTAATATTGTTAATTTTGAATCAGAAATTTTGAAAAAAGTATTTCCTGATTCAATTCTTGATTTTGGGGGGTAATCACAAGGAATTACCACTTAAACCAGTAAAGCTTGTAAATTCTTCCAATATTAAAGTTAATTATTACAATGGAAAAAGAATAAGCTGGGAACGAAAACTTAAATATACTGTTACCCAGTATAAATATTTAAATGTAAAACATCTTGGAGGAGCAATAAATATTTGGGACTTATGCAGATTGTTGGATAGAATTAAAGATTTATTCTACTTTATCGGATTTTCTGATGAGGGGTCAGATATTTATACATTCGTTTACTATAATGGAAGAATTAAAAAATATTTTGAACTTTTCGGTTGGAATTATAACATAAAACCTTCAAGATTTACCTATTTTAAAACCTACAATTTAAATTTTTTAGAACTTATTAGCCCGAATTCTATTTATGAATGGATTTTTAATGAAGAATATCAAAAATTATTTAAATTATTATTTGAAAAACATTTTTTAAAAATTCATCATAGAGAATTGTCTTTTATAAATTCAGTATATGTTTTGGAAAGGTTTCACAGAAAGTTTATTGCTGAAAAATCTTCTTTTGATAAAAGAATAAAATATTTTCGTCCATTATTTGAACAGCTTTTACCTGAAAGAATTGATATCAATCAATATTTAAACAAAATTGAACAAACTCGGCATAATATTTCACATTTTGAAGATAAAAGCAATGTGTTTAAAGGAATTGATTTATACTACGCATCTTTATATATTGAGATTGTCATAGTAATTTCAATACTTGAAAAAATTGGAATTAAATCTGAGCAAATTCTTTCTCTAACTACATTTTCCAAAGAACATATTGACGGTATGTATTTGCATAATAAAAACTTGGAATATACTTTTCCATCTGAAATGTTTAAGTGATTCCATTAATAAAAGTAAAAATTCAGCTTGAGTATAAGTAAATTATTAATATTTCTTAAAAATTTCAAATTTTGATTGGCGCGTAAAAATAAAAACAGAAGCCAAAGATAATTTGCTTCCCAGTCAAACAGCTAAATTTTGTCAAGGTCAAGTCCTCTGGATTTTCAGAAAAAGTTTTTACGTATAAAATCTACGCAAAAACTTTTCCCAAAAAACCTTGACAGGATGCCACGCTCATTTTCAAAAGGCTTTCTTTTTTTCTTTTTTTAATTTTTTTTCTTCGGTTTCTTTTAGAAATATTTCAACTTAGAAATTTAAGGTGCAAAAAGAAGTATTAAATTCTTGGTTTGAACTCTAAAAAACCTGTTCAAATTTTGGACTTTTTACTTGCAGATTTGACCGAAAATTCCTACATTTACTAAGTAAAATTTAAATTAGGATTTTACCGCTTTTTTGCAAGTGACCTATTTAGGGCCATTCAGAAGATGCTTCAGCGAAACGCTTATCAATAAAGGGATGAAGGGAGGTTACAAAATCCCTCACTCTCCGCTAAGAGGGTCTTTTTCCAAAAGACTCTCTTTTTTTTGTATATTAATTCCCTTTTTTTATTTTCAAGTGATGATGCGATAAAAATCGAGTATTTACGATTGGCCGCTCAATAAATTAACTTAATGATAAAACAAAAAAGCAGTTGATATACATCAACTGCTCCTCTTTATTTCTTTGGCATTCAAAAGTATGTTTATAAAGATCTCTTTATTCTTTAAAAGTTAGTCTAATACTTTTTTATTATTGTATTAAAAATCTCCACAAGTTCATTTGGTTTAGAAAGAAAAGGACTGTGCCCTGCATCAATTTTATAGGTATTGGTAATCTTTGCTTCGGATACCATCTGTTGCTGAAAATCATAACTGATCGCTTTGTCTTGGGTTGTGTAGATGTAGTATTTATTGGCTATGGCATTATAAATATCCTTACTGTAATTCAATGGTGTTCCGGCTGCTACAACAGGTTCCGGGCGAAGATTATCGACCAGCAGTTTATTATCTTCAGCAGAGCCATCTTTACAAAAAATCTCGCGTAAATTTGTTTCAGGCTTTGCAATAGTGACCGTACTTCCGTCAGCAGAGAATTCCAGTGCAGTAGGAATCAGTGTTCCTGCATCCATTGCCGAATAATCAAATACACTGCTTCCGCTTTTTGGAATGAATCCGGCAACGTAGATTAACTTTTCTATTCTTTGCGGCAGCTTTGTAGCAGCCTGTGTAACTATTGCTCCGCCTAAACTATGTCCCACTAGGACAACTGGTGTATTTAAACCTTCAATAACATCTGTTACCTGCTTTACATAACCATTAAAAGTGACTTGAGAAACAGGGGTTTGGTCATTACCATGACCAGCTAGTTCAACTAAAATAACCTTGTTCCCCTGTGCTTCTAAAGAGGTTTTTACCTTATTCCATACGAAGGATGCCTGCCAGGCTCCATGTACCAATACAAATGTTGAATGATGTTCTGGTTTTATCGTATCGTCATCATCCTTAGAGCAAGAATTTAATAATAGCGTGAATACCAATATGGGTAAAATGTATTTTAATAATTTCATTTTTGGTAGATTTTTAAAATTGGTTATTGACTGATATGTGCTTAAAAAAATGCTGTTCAGGTCATTTTTAAGTCTTGCAGGTGCATTAAGCCAAGATAAAACACCCAGCCCGATTGCTGATTTTAAATTTTTCATATGCTAATTAATATAGTTTGTTAAGTCATTATCGACCATGCAAAATTGCATGATTAAAAAGAGAAGACTTTAGCGGATCGGGCCAATTATGGGTGAATTTGGATCAGATTATTGATGTCGTAAAAATAGAATAGATCAATGGAATCCCTGAAGTCGGGATTTCACATAGCGTTAGTTTTAATGGAAAGCACCGGTCAGATTATTCTGTACCGGTGCTTCTGTAAATCAATAAAAAAGTGTGCAAATAATATTTATTTTGCTACATCGTTAAGCTCCTTTCGTCTACTCCAGAAATATATTGCCAGAAATATGGTAACTATAGGTACTACAGCCCCAAATTCATCAATATACCATGGTGAGTGTATATTTTGCTCGGTTACAGGCGTAAAAAAACCTTGAATGAAGAGATTATGACTTGCATGCAGCAAGACACCGGTCCATAAACTTCCTGACTTCATTCTATACCAGGTGTAAATAAAACTTGCAGCAGTAATAGAAACTGTAAAGCAAATCAATCCGTACCATGCTGGTGTCCCATTATTATAATTCCCAAAAATAAGTAGGGGATAATGCCAAATGCCCCAGATCAGACCGGAAGTCAGTGAAACTCCAGTATATCCCATTTTTTTAGCTAATTCTGGTACTAGAAGCCCTCTCCAGCCAATTTCTTCTCCAAGTGCGGTAGAAATGCTTGCAAACATTCCTATAACACCATTCATCAGGAAAAAAATAACAATAAAGAACCAATGAGGTAGGTTATCCCAGCCAAATTCATGTGCTGTTTTAGTAACAAATGAGGTGCTATAAAAATGTCCCCAACCCATTGACCAAATAATAAGATAAGCAACCAAGGAATAAAATAATGGAATAAAATAACTATTCCATAAGTATTTTGGTTCGCCCAGTTTCCAGGCAAGACCAGACATCTTACGTCCTGTCAATTTCAATGTGACAAGTGTAGCCAATGTTGGACACCACATAATACCATAACCGAACATTCGTCCTGCGATTCGCCCTGCATCAGGAGCATTTAATGTAAGCACCCATATAACGGAACTAAAAATTAAAGTGAACAGTAAATAGATTAAAATTGTGTTTTTTGAACTTTTCAATCGCATAGATTTTATTTTGCGCTAAAGTTGCAAAAAAAGAAGTCGTTACATTTAATTTATTGGGTCAATTATTTGGTAATTCTGTTCAAAATCAAAATAGGTTCGATCGTCGATCCCAGCTGGATGAAACAATAACCAATATTTACATTTTACTTAAAATCTTGTTATCGCTAAGCAGACGTACATTTTTTATTCAGAACTACTTCAATACTGTTACTTTGACAAGTTGATTCAATCATAAAATCTTGACCCGATATTTTCAATTACGGATGTATTTTGAACCAGAATCTTAAAATTATGAACCAAATGACAAATTCTTTCCTGCTGATATACTGCAATTTTGTATTGTCCCTTCAGGGTCATAATTACCCGGACTCGTTTTTAGAGAACAGATAGAAATGAAGCTGCGGGCATAAACATAAAAATCAAAAAAATGGGTTTGTCAGCTTCAGGTATTTTTCATGCCGCTATTGGTATCATTAGATTATTAATTATAAACATATGAAATTCAAATTTATCCTGCTTAATCTGGTCATCTGCTCAATTGGGGCAAGGGCCCAGAACATGGTGAGCATGTCTTCAATTCATCCTGCTGCGGATACGGCCGGAATTGACAAAAAAGAACTGGCCATCCGCTATCCTTCTTTAAGGCAGTTTGGTATTTCTGCCAACAATTATGGTTACAGTGATTTGAAAGTACAATTGACGGTGGGAATTTTGCCCAGGGTAAGGTCAGGACAGAACGGATCAGCTCTTTCTTCAATACGCCAGCAATTCATTGGCAGAACAATTCACTTTCTGCAACGGTCAATTATACTTATACCAACACAAAACTTAAAGAAATTAAAAGTGAATCAACACTTACCTCGTTGAGTTCAGATAAAAGCACAATAGATCTTGCATTGAATTATTCAAGGGTTGATCGTATCTTTAATCATCCCATTATTTATTCATTGGTTGCCCGAGGCATCACAGACAATTTAAATACGGTCAGAAGATTTAATTTTAATGGAAGTTTCACATTGCCACTGAAAAAAAATGAGAACACCACGTTTTCGGTGGGATTGATCGCACTGATAGATCCTTCTGCCCCGATACCGGTTGAGCCGATTGTGAACTATTATCACAAATTTTCTGCATCCGGCCTGGAATTGATTGTAGATCTTCCCAACGGCATAAACCTTAAGAAAGCTATTGCCAGGAATGCATGGCTGAGTGTTGGCTCCAATCAGGCATCCTATAGCATTTTCTATGATCATTATAATGAATATCTTAATGGTAAAATAAGCTATAACACCATTGAATTAAAAAGCGGTGCTACATTTGAATATTTGTTTGCCAAAAATATTATGGTCAGCGTAGGCGGTGGAGTCAATAATTTTCTTTCGGCCAGAGTTTTCAATGATGGGGAAAGATACAGCAATGCCTCCATTAGAAGTACCCCAAAAAGTACCCCTTATACGAATATTGGGATTTCATTATTATCATTATAAATTCACAAATAGGTTTATTACTTGAATAGTAAAAAATCCACGCTAAAATTAAACTTTATTCATCTCTTTTTGTTGAATCACAGCTCCAGCAGCAATACGCGTTGGAGTTGTGATATTTTATAAACAGCATGTATGTGCTTCCACTAAAGGTTCATAAATTTTATTGATTGCAGAAATTTATCTGAACCAAATAAACAAATTATTGGACTGTTTAAAAAAAGGTATCATTTAATTTACCCACAACTTTGTAATGTCGATAATGACAAACAATTTTAAAAATCATACATATGAAACGTACAGCAAAAGCACATTGGAGTGGCAATGCAAAAGAAGGAAAAGGTGAACTGACAACACAGAGTGGAATCTTAAACAAAACGAATTATAGCTTTAAAACAAGATTTGTAGGGGAGGAGCAGGGAACAAATCCGGAGGAATTACTTGCGGCTGCTCATGCAGGTTGTTTTACAATGGCAGTAAGTTTTGCATTAACAGAAAAGGGAATGCAAGCTATATCGCTGGAGACGGAAGCTACCCTAACCATGGAGGGATTTGATATCACCGGGATACATCTTTCAATTACAGGTACTGTTCCAGGCATAAACCAAATTGATTTTGAAACGATTACGAAACTCGCTGAACAAAATTGCTTAATTTCTAAAGCGTTGCGAATTACGATCAGTTCTCAGGCTCATCTTGTTCTTTAATTTGAAACACCTAAATAAAGAATCAATGGTCTTTATGAATTGAATAAATGCAATCTGAGGAGCAAACTGTAGTTTATACAGGAGCAGGTGGTATAAACAAATCTTGAAAAATCAATACCCCTCTTATTGCTATTTCATTCGTATCCTGCATTTAAACAGATTTTAACAATTTCGCCGAAACCCTAAATTCTACATGGGTAAGAATCGTGAAAAATTCTTTGCGGACCAAATATATTTAACAACTATGGTAAACGACTATAAGAAGTATGAACTGTATGGTAAGCCGCTGCTACAGAAAATTGAACTGACAGCGCCTTTTAAATTTGATTTTCCTGTTGCTGAGCAGGCTTGTTTTCTATATGTGCTGGAAGGGGAGTTTCAATATCAACAGGATGATGAGGAGATCAATATACCTGCCAATTATGCGCTGTTCCTTAATTGCGTAAACTCCGGAAAGCAGATTCATAATGCCAGACCGCACCACCATTGCCGGATTGTTATTGTTACCTTTTATCCGGAAATTTTAAAGAAGATCTATGACCGGGAGCTGCCGCTGCTCTTACAGAGACCTACTAACCTCATTTCAAATCAATCAAACAAAAAATTAAATAACGACTTTCTGATCCAGAAGTATGTGGAAGGTCTGCTTTTCTATTTTGAAAACCCCTCGCTTGTCAATGACGATATTCTGGTTCTTAAACTTAAAGAAATCATACTTTTACTGGCGCAGTCCCAAAGTGCGGAATCGGTTCAACTGATCCTGTCACAGCTATTTTCACCTACTTCATATTCGTTTAAACAGATTATTGAAGCCAACTTATTCTCCCAGCTCAGCATTGACCAGCTGGCTGCACAGAATAATCTCAGTGTATCCTCATTTAAAAGAGAGTTTAGCAAATTATACAATGATACACCAGCTAATTATATTAAGAACAAAAGACTGGAAAAGGCCGCTGAATTACTGACGGTTTCAGATCAGCGTATTACAGATATAGCTTATGAATGCGGGTTTAATGATCTGGGCACTTTTACAAAGAGCTTTGGCGATAAATATCATCTTACGCCAACAAGCTATCGCCAGGAACAAAAAAGATAAATCGCGGATTCGGGTACTTGTTTTCCCTGCAATTGTAGGTTTGCATTAGCAATCATGATTTCTCATGATCTTTCCACCAGAGACATGTAAGATATACCTATGTCCGGTTAAAGTATTATCGCAAAAAAAATCACGGACAACTCTCTCATTATTAATGCGATCCTTCGCTTCAGTATGAGCTAAATAACCAAAATATTGGTCTAAAATAGAAACTTCTTCTTTTGGTAAAATCGGAATTTTACAGTGTCAATATCGACAGACAATTTAAAACATTACAAGTATGGTAAGATTTAAAAAGAGTAACCTTATTTTATTAATGGTTATGTTCTTAATGACATTAGGTAGCGTGCGAGTGCATGCTCAAAAAACCCTGGACAAAGGTGATAGAGTTCCTATGTTCACCCTAAAAAATCAGGACGGTAAAGATGTTCAGTTATTAAAGTACATTGGGAAAAAGAAAATCGTGATTTTCTTCTATCCGATGGATGAAAGCCCTGTATGTACCAAAGAAGCATGTGCCTTCCGTGATTCCTATGAAACCTACAAAGATGCAAATGCTGTTGTTATGGGAATCAACAAAGGAACAGTAGAAAGCCATAAGGCATTCCAAACGAAGGAACACTTGCCTTTTGATTTATTGAGTGATCCTAATAATAAGGTACTTGACCTGTTTGGTATTAAGGAAGAGGATCTTGGTAATATGGTATTGAGCGGAAGAGAAACATTTGTAATCGGCCTGGACGGAAAAATTGTATATAGATTTCGTGATTTCATGAAGGGAGATGAGCATTCAAAACAAGTTCTGTCTTATTTGAATAGTAAATAAGTTTTGTTCGCTGCTTAAATAATACTTATTGGTGATAAGGAGGAGCCTTACAATTGCAGCTCCTCTTATTGCCCAATGATCACAAATTTTATTCAATGATTTATCAATTTTGTTATGAGAAATTTAAAAATTAATTCATCTATAGCGCTCTTTTGTTTTGTATTGTCTTCTGCATTTTCACTACATGTGAAGGCACAGCAAAAACAGAATATACAGGAAATAAAATTCAGTACTACTGATTACCAACACGTGGTGGCCTTAGCCAAAGCAAGTAGAAAAAAAATCTTTGTAGATGCTT
Organism: Chryseobacterium sp. T16E-39; assembly: GCF_002216065.1. Taxonomy (NCBI): domain Bacteria; kingdom Pseudomonadati; phylum Bacteroidota; class Flavobacteriia; order Flavobacteriales; family Weeksellaceae; genus Chryseobacterium; species Chryseobacterium sp. T16E-39. Next base: position 320,879 of record NZ_CP022282.1, read on the forward strand.
ATGCAACTTGGTGTGCCCCTTGTAAAGAACTTCAAAAAGTGACCTTCAAAGATGCTAAGGCTGCAAACTATTTTAATAAGAATTTTATCAATATCAGTATTGATGTCGAGAAAGGTGAGGGCGTTAAACTGGCTAAGAAATGGGGAGTGTCTGGTCTGCCTACATTACTTATTCTTGATTACAATGGAAATGTAATAGACAGTCATACTGGTTATGTTGATGGAAATGGCCTGGTAGAGTTTGCAAAGGATGCGTCTGTTCGGTAATACAAAAAATATCATGTCAATGAAAAATTTCTTACTAGTAGTATTCAGTTTGTTGTCTCTTGTCGCATTTTCGGCGCATGATCTTAAAATGATTGAGGTAGAGGATAATCTGAAGCCGACAAATAAATTAGATACGGTGACTTTTGCCAGTGGGTGTTTTTGGTGTATTGAAGCTAAATTTTCACAACTGAAAGGCGTTCAGAAGGTAATCACAGGATATACAGGTGGCCACGTTAAAAACCCAACCTATAAAGAGGTCTGTAAAGGGACTACAGGACATGCAGAAGCTGCAGATATAATATATGATTCCACAATAATTTCTTATGATGAACTCCTTGAAGCGTTCTTTTTGTCACACGACCCAACGCAACTGAACCGTCAGGGAAATGATATCGGCACCCAATATCGCTCTGCAATTTTCTATCATAATGAGGAGCAGAGAAAAAAAGCACAATATTATATTGAAAAATTGACTGAACAACGGGTTTATCCAACTGTTATTGTAACTGAGGTAGAGCCTTTTACGATCTTCTATATAGCAGAGAGCTACCATCAGCAATATTATAAGCAAAATCCCAATCAGGGGTATTGCCGATTTGTCATCCAGCCTGAACTGGAGAAATTTAAAAAAATATTTAAAAATAAGCTTAAATCCTAATGTAAGAACAATGAAGAATCTCATTTTTAGCTTTATACTCATGCTGATTGGCGGAAGCATATATGGTCAGAATTTAAAATCAGATCAGGGGCATGAACATAATCCCTATTATTCAACTGTTGATACAACTAAGCTGAAGGTATCCGACGCTGAGTGGAAAAAAGTGTTACCTAAAAATTTATATCTGGTTGCCCGGGAAAAAAATACGGAAATGCCTTTTACAGGTAAATATTGGAAGAGTAAAACAAAAGGAACATATTATTGTGCTGCCTGTGGGAATTTACTGTTCCGTTCAGATGCCAAGTTTGCCAGTAGCTGCGGATGGCCAAGTTTTTATGAACCATTACGCCCAAATAGTGTAGAATATCATGAAGATCACTCCCATGAAATGGATCGCACGGAAGTGCTATGTGGCCGTTGCGGCGCTCACTTGGGACATATTTTTAATGACGGACCTGCGCCTACCTACAAAAGGTTCTGTATGAATTCTGTCTCTCTTGACTTTCAGCCCGATAAAACGGACAAAACAAAATAGACTATTTTAAAACGGGTATGGGACATTGCTCCTTTTGTTCTGCTGCATTGGAGATCAGTTTTTCTAATGAGACTCCAACAACCGCCTTTCATTTACGGGCTAACGGATTTCCTATTGTAGCATAAGGTTTACTTATAAACCATTTCTCTAATTTATTCAATTTAATATGTTATCTAAGAAATTTTCACGTATCATAATGGTATTTATCTTATTTTCTATTGGTATAATAGAGGTAAATGCACAAATAAAAGATAATCCGGTAAAATGGAAATCATCCATAGAACAGCTAACGGGCGACACGCTTCAAATCAAGTTTACTGCCATGATAGAAAAAGGCTGGCATATCAACAGCCAGTTTAACAAGATGAATGATGGACCACTGCCCACCACATTTGATATTTCTGCATCTGAACAATATGCCTTGGCAGGAGGGGTGATTGAACCTAAGCCGCTTGAGCGCATCGAAGAAGCTTTTGATAATCAGAAGTTATATTACTTTGAAAATGAGGTCAGCTTTTTTCAGAAAATCGTGCCTAAAACAAAGGGTGATATTGTGGTAAAAACAGTTGTGAGCTATATGTCCTGTGGAAGTACGATGTGCCTGCCGCCTGAAACAGAAGAAGTAACGTTGCGTTATAAAGTGCCGGATCTAACCCAGACTCCTGCTCAAAAAGAGAGCAGTCTCCTGTGGATTTTTTTAGGCGGCTTTTTAGGTGGCTTTTTAGCACTTCTTACCCCTTGTGTCTTTTCGATGATCCCTTTAACTGTAAGTTATTTTACAAAAAATGGAGGTATGAAAAAAGCTGTGCTTTATGCGGTATCTATTGTTATTATCTATGTAGCACTTGGACTCAGTGTCACACTGACCTTAGGACCTGATGCTTTGAATGCTCTGGCGAGCAATGGAATTGTAAATTTTATTTTCTTTTTGATTTTCGTGGTATTTGCCATTTCATTTCTAGGTGCATTTGAAATTACATTACCAAACTCATGGCTGAACAAATCAGATAAAATGTCCGATAAGGGAGGGCTGATAGGGATATTTTTCATGGCATTTACGCTCGCATTGGTATCTTTTTCATGTACAGGACCTATTATAGGGAGTTTGCTGGTACAGGCAGCCGTAAGTGGGAATGTTATCGGCCCCGCAGTTGGGATGTTTGGGTTTGCGCTGGCGCTCTCCATTCCATTCCTGCTTTTAGCAGCCTTTCCGAGCATGCTCAAAAAGTTACCGCGGTCAGGCAGCTGGCTTGGCAGGGTAAAGGTAGTACTAGGTTTTCTGGAACTGGCATTGGCCCTGAAATTTCTGTCCACATTTGACCTGGTGTACCAGCTTGGTCTTTTACAGCGAGAACTATTTATTGCCATCTGGATTGTCATCTTTCTATTATTAGGTTTTTATGTCATTGGTAAACTAAAAATCGACGATGAAGAAAGCATATCAAAAGTGGCTATAAGTGCTTTGATTCCATCTATTTTTATTTTTAGCTTTGTGGTTTACCTTATTCCCGGCTTATGGGGGGCACCTTTAAAACTGGTCAGTGGTTTCTTGCCACCTTCTTTTTACAAAGAATGGAATCAGGAAAAAACATCGACAGTATCCCATGACCCGCAAAAGACTGTAAAACATGCACAGAGTTGTCCTCTGAATCTAAACTGTTTTCATGATTATGATGAGGGTGTGGCATATGCCAAAACAGTTGGTAAACCTGTTTTATTGGACTTTACTGGCTGGAGCTGTGTCAATTGCCGAAAGATGGAAGATAATGTGTGGAGTGCACCTGAAGTTTTGGAGATGTTAAGTAATGATTATGTCGTGATATCGCTGTATGTTGACGATACGACCGTTCTTCCTGAAAAGCAGCAGACAACCTCAAAAATAACAGGAAAGAAAATAAAGACCTTAGGAAATAAATGGAGCGATTTTCAGACTGCCCGGTTTCAGACGAATTCACAGCCCTACTATGTTGTTGTAGATCCCAATGGCAAACAACTGGCTGAACCAATCGCCTACGAGCCTGATGTGAAAAAATATACCCATTTTTTACAATCGGGGATTGAGGGCAATAAGTAAAGATGTTTTACATAAGTCAGGTTTGGCAATTGTATGTAAGATAGTGTATTACTTTTTGTTTTTCTGGTTAAAAAAGAAACGGATTTTTGCAGGAAAATTATATACTTGAGAGTAAATTGAACCTATAAATAAGATGCCATTCAGTATTTACAAATGGTAATAGCATTACTAGATATGATAATTGTATGATCTCACAGCTTCAGTAATTTTTGCAGCTCATTTCTATGTTCTTCTCCCCACTTTGCTGTTGACATAATCACCGGTATCAGACTTTCACCCAAAGCAGTAAGTTGATATTCCACTTTTAATGGGAACCCATCATAAATTTGTTTTTTGATTAATCCATGATCGATCAATTGATTAAGCTGGTTATCCAGCACCCTTCTTGTCGCATCAGGGATTTTACGATGAAGTTCTCCGGGACGTTTGATTCCAGAATATATTGACCAAAGCAAATTTATTTTCCATTTTCCTTGAATCACTTCTAAGAATAAATGCAATCCACAGTCCAAGTTTATAGGTAGTTTCTTTTCGTACATCGTAACAGCTATTAAAAAACAAAAAAGAGGTATAGACAAATTTATCCGTAATTGACACAGCTATATTTTGCAATTAACTTTGCAATAAAATAAAAGTAAAAGTATGAAATTTAAGTTATTTGGAGCGAATAACGGTCTTTATGCCAGTGAAATTATATTGGGCGCGGCCAATTTCGGAACAAGAAAAGGATACGGAGCAGATCCTGAGGAGTCGAAAAAAATTTTAACGGCATACGCGGATGCAGGCGGGAATTTTATAGATATATCAGATTTGTACCAGTTTGGTGAAGCAGAGGAAATTGTAGGTGATTTTATACAAGGAAGCAGAAGCAACTATATCATCTGTACAAAATATACCAAAAGCAGTGATCCCAATCCAGCAATAAGTAATTCCGGAAATAATCGTAAATCAATGCGCCAGGCAGTAGAACAAAGCCTAAAACGATTAAAGACCGATTATATTGATATTTATATGCCTCATTTTGATGATGGTGTGACGCCAATAGATGAAATAGTTATGGGCCTTGATGATTTAGTAAGAGAAGGGAAAATATTGTATACAGGACTGACTAATTTTCCAGCATGGAAGGCTTCTTCCATAGCTACTTCAACTAAATTGACTGCGCTACAGATTGAATATAATTTACTGCAACGCACAGCGGACCGTGAATTAATCCCAATGGCAGAGGAATTTGGATTAGGGGTTATGATGTATTCTCCGTTGGCAGGTGGACTGCTTACAGGAAAATATAGAAATGGGGAATCGGGCCGGATCAGCCTTTCTTCCCAATCTGGCTACAATGAAGATCAGAAAACAAAAGAAATCATTGATGAACTGTTAGATATTTCCAATAAATATAATGCTACTCCCGGGCAGATTGCATTTGCATGGAACTTATCCAAAAATGCATTTCCGTTGCTTGGAGCTCGAAATATCACCCAATTCGAAGAAAGTATTGGTGCCTCTGGCATCTCGTTAACGGCGGAAGAAATCACAAAACTAGATACTTTAAGTTCAATTACTTTAGGCTACCCGCATGAATTGCTTCATACTGTCCGGGGAGTAAAAACTAAATAGACACATTATATTGCAAAATTGAACTTTTATCCTTTACTGATATTTGGAAATTATAATAATGGTAAAGCAACATATGAGATGTGAGAAACTTCATTCATGATGTTTATCTGAAGCTTCTTCCTGATGTCTCCACAATTCCTGAAAAACGGGGCTGTTCTGGCGCAGATATTCAAAAGAGCCTTCTGCCACAACTTTACCCTGTTTTAATACATATATATAATCAAACTTGGGTAACAGATGCAGACGGTGCATTGAGGATATAACAGCTTTATTAGAAAAAGTTTTAAACAGTCTTTCGTAGATTAATGCCTCCGTTTTAGGGTCAACACTGCTGGTAGGTTCATCCAGCAGTACGACCTCGCTTTCTCGTGCAGCCAGTATACCTCTGGCCAGTGCCAGGCGTTGTTTCTGCCCTCCGGATAAATTCACTCCTTTTTCCCTGATATCGGATTCCAATCCCTGTGGTAATTGTTGTATGACCTCATTAAAGTAAGCACTTTCACATACCTCGACAATATCTTCGTTGCTGAAAGGCAGACCCAAGGTAATATTATAGGTGATAGTATTCTCAAATATTTCTGGCTCCTGAGGGAAAAGAGTTACAGTTTCATTAAGAGTAGCAAGACTATGTTCTTTACCATCCACGGTCAGCGAAAATCCGGATTCGGGGAAGTATAAACCTCTCAACAGAGCCAGTAAGGTACTTTTACCGCTTCCGCTCTCACCAATCAAAGCTATTTTTTTCCCTTTGGGAATAATAAGATTCAGATCATGAAGACTTTGTGGTGCATGCTGATCGTCATACGAGCCAAGGTGAGAAAAATTGAGATTTTGTATCTCAATCGTTTTCCAGTCATCTGGCAAGTCTGTCGTGGCATCCGGCCGGTGTTGCTGTTCGTAGGCTTCACTAATGTTCTTTGCCGTTTGTACATGGGTATTATATTGAACAATATTGGTATACTGCCATGCAATGTCATGAAATACGCTGGTGAAATTGTTCACATATCCCAGTAAGACCACCAGGCCGGCAACCTGAAAGACATGACCTTTCTCCCAATGCTGTATGACATAACCTACAATGACCACACAATAGATAAGGGTCACCATCATATCTGCAACAAACCATTTCCATTCGTTAATTACTGAAAGTTTTCTGAAAGGACGTTTAATCTCCTGTACTCTGCCCATTAGCCCTGTTTTCATACTCTTTTCCAGTCTCAGGGTAATAACTGTCATAATATTGGAAAGGCTATCGAATAGGGTAGCAGACACAACATGCTCCTTTTCATTCACCTCGTCGAGCGCTTTGATGTAAGGTTTATCGAACTTAAGGATAATTCCTATAGTTACAATTCCCAACAGAATACCAATGGTACCGTAAAGTGGAGAAAAGAAAAGCATAGCGACTAATGAAAAAGCAAATTTTGAAAAAGCATGTATATACATGAAACCTGTATCAAAAAATTCTTTTAATGCTTCATATGCTTTCTTGATTCTGTTGAGAGTAGATCCACTATGATGATCCTGGTGCCATTTTACCGGAAGATGCAGGGCCTGATGATAGCGTTCCTGTAAAAAGTTGCTGCTGAGATGAAAAGCGAGCATTCTCTCCATGATCCGGGCAGGTCCATCAAAGCTCCATTGTATCAATTTCAGTAGAAAGTAGGCAAGACCATATATGAACGCATAATACAATACTTCATCTGTATTGTTTTGTATTTTTCCTACAAACCATCCGAACAGTAAAGGACTTAGGGCAAATAGAATATTATAAATGATATAAAGTGAGTACACCAATAAAAATTTTTTCCGCTCTTTGCGGGCATATTGCCAGGCTGTTCGTAAAAGAGAAATGTATGGGTTGGACATAACTTCAGATTGAAGTTTAAAATTAAGAAAATATACGATATGATAAGTTTTATCTCACAATTAATAGAAATAAATATGTTTTAAAAACACTCAGAATGTATGTAATTAATATTTTACGACTTATTAATCATTTTTAGTGATTTTAATAATCATAATTTATCGTTTTTAATAATGATTAATTGATTGTAATTTTGTCCTGTTAAAAATAAATATAGAAATGAAAATTAAAAGGACAATCAAAATTTTCTTCGTTGGTGCTTTTGTATTAAGCGTATCCACAGGAAATTTTTTCGCACAATCTCAACATCAATTGACATCAAAAAAACAGGTAGAAAAGAATGAAATTCATTATCGTACCATAAAAGCAGATGGCTTAAATGTCTTTTACAGAGAATCGGGTCCCAAAGATGCACCTGTTGTACTTCTTTTGCACGGTTTTCCCACTTCTTCTTTTATGTATAGAAACCTTATTCCAATCCTGAGTACAAAATACCATGTCATTGCCCCTGATATGCCTGGGTTTGGTTTCACAGATTCTCCTGATACAAGTAAATATAACTATACATTCGAAAGTCTTACAAAAACGATGCAGGCATTTATAGGCGAACTGGGTCTTAAACGTTTTGCGGTTTACATTTTTGACTATGGAGCTCCGGTAGGTTTGCGATTGGCTCTTGCAAATCCTGAAAAGATCACAGGAATCATTTCTCAAAACGGGAATGCATATGAAGAAGGAATGAGCCAGGGTTGGAACGGATTAAAAGAATATTGGAAGCACCGTACTCCGGAAAAGAAAGAGGAAATTATAAGACCGGTGATGTCGTTGAAAACTACAAAATGGCAATATGAGACGGGCGTAAGTGATCTGTCATTAATTGAACCAGAAACCTACACTCTGGATCAACATTTTCTGGACCGCCCCGGAATGGCTGATAAACAGATGGACTTAATGGCAGATTATGAATCCAATATAAAATTATATCCTGCTTTTCACGCTTATTTTAGAAAACACCAACCCATGCTTTTAGCAGTTTGGGGAAATAAAGACCCTTATTTTATTCCGCCAGGTGCAGAAGCATTTAAAAGGGATCTTCCTCATGCGACAGTAAAACTGTATGATACAGGACATTTTGCTTTAGAAACCCATTTAAAAGAAATAAGTACTGATATTTTAGAGTTCCTGGCTAAACTTCCTAAATAATAAGAAGCGGGTTAGATTTTAAATCTAACCCGCTTCTTATTATTACTTTTCATTGTTTTTTATAATCCTGATGTGCTATTATTAAGTTACAGGGCAACAAAGTATGAAGAAGTACTTCTAAAATCAAAGCTGAATTATCAATTTTGATCGGAAATTTACCGGATGTTGCAACAGGAAACATCTCTCATATTTGAGAGACGTAGGTAAGAATCCTGATTACAGTTTTTTTTGATTGATCAGATACTCTGCAAACTGTTCATTTAACTGTTCGCATTCATGTTGTAATACTCCTGATTCAATCTCAGGTTTCCGGCCCCATTTGGGGATGTTTTCTGTTTCAAGGATTTTAAATTCAGAAGTTTGTCCACCAACTAAAGGTACAGAAACTCCAAAAATGATTCTTGCGATTTTATGATGCCTGATGAGGTAAGAGCACATGATACAGGGTTCATGGGTAGAGAACATCACAGATTCATGTAGTGAATCTCCATAGCCATTATTCAGAGCGTCTTTTACAGCTAAGATTTCTGCGTGCTGAGTGATATCTCCTGTTGATTTTCCCGATTCGATTCCTTTGCCGATAATCTTACCTTCAAAAACCAATAAAGATCCTACGGGAGGATTTCCTTTTTTCAATGCTATTTTCGCGAGTTCAATGCATTCAAGCATATAGGTATTGTATGATTCCATGATTATTTTTATAGTTTGTTTTATTGAAAGTATCCTGAAACTTGCATCCTATCACGATTCTCCCTTGTTGAATCCAATGGTATTCCGATAAACCTGAGGAGATATGTCGGTTCTGATCTTAAAAAATCTGCTGAAATAATATTCGTCTTCATAACCAAGCTCGTAGGCAATTTCTTTAACTGTTTTATCGGTAAGGTATAATTCCCTCTTTGCTTCAATAATAATTCGCTCGGTGATCAGGTCAGAAAGTGTTTTATTAAAATGATTTTTTGTGATACGTGCAAGAGATGCTGGCGTTTGATTGAGAAGAGTGGCATAATCACTGGCGGAATGTTTTGTCCGGAAATTATCTTCTATTGCATTTTTGAGATCTTGAATAATAAATTGTTGTTTTGCAGTGCTCTCTTCTGAATTCTGGAGAGATTGCTGATCAAGTTTTATTCTTGTAGCCATTACCAGCAAAATTTTAAGATATGAAACAAGGACCTCATCTTTTCTGAATCCCTCTGATTTTAGTTCGTCGGCAATTCCCTGAATGAGATTTAAGATATTGCCTTTACAGCTTTCGTTGAGATGAACAAAGGGTTGTTGATAGATATTGTTAAATAAGATGCCGTTAGCAGCAATTTCCTGTTGGTGACGGTAGATGCAGAAAAAATCATGGTGAAACTGTATCGAAATACCCGTTAATGGCTTTTTAGAATGCAGCATAAAAGGTTGATACGGATAGAATGCAAACAGTGTATTCTCTTTAAAGGTATAATCACAAAGATCAACTTTAGCAATCCCTTCACCTGAAGTAATTAAAATAAGAGTGAAATAGTTATTACGCTGAATATGATCGAAATAGCTATTATTATCAAATTCAAACAGTTTAAAAGCCAAATTTCCATTCTGTTGATTAATGAGTGTATATACAGATTGTGATACCATGATATGTGCAATTTAATTAATATTTTTCGGATACATTGTGATTGCTGGATTTTATTAAAAAACTGCCCTTTAATTATATTGAAGGGCAGTATAAAGGCCGATTAGAAGATCAAAATATCATAACCTTCATTTCTGAGGTTGAGAAAACTTGGGAGGCCGGGAGTTCCGGGGACTTCATTTTCATTTAATAAATCATAACCGGATACTTCGGTACCAAATACTGCAACACAGCCTTTTGAAAGACCATGTACATGATCTTTTATCTCTTTGTACAGTTCATGTATCGGATGTTCAGAGTGATCAAGTTGTTCAGGCCATCTGATACCTGTTCCCTGAAAAATAATTTTTACATTTTCACCTGCATGCTTGAATTCGTACGCTGATGCTAAAGCATTAAATACCCTTCCCAGTGCTTCTTCTGAACCAGCTTTAGGGTCAGAAAGAATAATAATTGCTGTTTTTTTCATATAAAGTAATTTATTTACAATGCAAAGATGTGGGAATAATGATTTTTAAAGAATGGATGATTTTTACTTTATAATGGAGATTTTTTATAGTATTAGCCTATGTACAATGCCTATAATAAACTAAAGCGAGCCTTTTAGTTATGGCTCGCTTTTTTTGGAGTTTTGTTGAAATTTATATTATGGTTTCCATGATAGTTCAGCGGTTGGTTTTAAGACTTTTTATATTGCAGCAGACATTATTATTTTGAGCCAGGATAAACAAAGGTCTGCCATCCCCGCATAGTTTCGATAAAGCGTTCGCTTAATCCTCCCTGACGGAGGTATTCAGCTGTGACAGGAAGTTGGGGACTGTCATACATAGGGTTCGCTTTTACCTGAAGTGGGAAATCCCGCTGAAGGATACCTGCCCTCGCGATAAGTACAAAATCACAACCTTCCTCCATGAGCTGTCCGGCACGCTGAGCACTCATGATTTTTCCGGCTGCCCCTAAACGAACTCCTTTACGTGGCAGTTCTGTAAAGACACTGAGCATAGTTTTGCCCTGAAATGAACCCTCCCTAACAACCTGAGCGGAATCCCACAAGGCTAGGTCCAGATAATCAATCAGTTCGTGATCAAAGATCTCAGCTGTGATTTCACGCAATTCTTCCAGACGTAAGCCATAGCGCTCAATAGACAGTCGCCATCCTATTTGAAAATCCGGACCACAGGCTTTTCGAATACCTTTGATAACCTCAATGGTGAAACGTGCACGGTTTTCAATACTACCTCCGTATTGATCCTTGCGGTCATTCAGGTTGGGAGACATAAATTCTGAAAGAATCCATCCAAAAGCACCATGTACTGAAACGCCATTAAATCCTGCAAGCTGAGCTCTTTTTGCGGCAGCGATGAAACTGTCTCGGATTTGCTCTACCTGTTCGGTGGTGATTGCTGAGATTCCCGGTATTGTCTTATCTGAAGCAGGAGCGGGTATTCCTCCAAATAAAGGTTTGGCACGATGACCGGCATGATGGAGCTGTACAGCGGATAAACTACCTCCATTACGAATAGTTGTAGCGATTTGGGTAAGACCAGGTAAATGCTTATCACTGTGAATACCTAATTGGCGTTCAAAGGCAATACCTCCTGCTTCTACAGTTGCAGCGCTGGTTTGGATTAATCCATAATAACTTTGAGAAAGCTGTTCGATCCAGGATTGGTCGTATACGGATGCTGTACCATCATGATTGCTTTGCTGACTGGTCAAAGGTGCCAACATAAAACGGTTTCTCATGGCTGGGCCATGCAGCAGAGTGAGTGGTTTAAATAAATCAGAAACAGACATTTTGTTTTTATTTTATGGTTTTGTTATTGTTAATCTTAATCTACTGCAAAGATGACAGGATCGTCACCTGAAAAGAATGGATGATTTTTACTATATGATGGATGTTTTCATCTGGGGTAATAGTACTTTTGGATCAGCAGGAAAAACAATTATTTATCTGGACTACTGATATATTTTTTTCTGGTACCTAAATGTGGATATGAAGGGAAATACCTTTGCATAGAAGAATGATACACTTATCAAATTTACATTATGGGAAAATTATTGATTATAAATGCGAGTGCCAGAAAAGAAAGGTCCTTAAGCCGTCATCTTACGGAAGTCTTTGTAAAGAATTGGAAAGAAAAATATCCGGATGATCGTATTACGTATCGGGATGTTGGTCAGGATAATATCCCCCATGTTACGGAGAAATGGATTGCAGCAGCTTTTACTCCTGCTGAGCTGAGAGGAGCTGAAGATAAAGAAACATTAAAATTGAGTAATCAGCTTGTTGCAGAGCTGAAAGACGCTGATGTTATTGTCTTGGGAACACCAATGTACAATTGGTCGGTACCCAGTGCATTAAAAGCTTATATAGATCAGGTATTGAGAGTGAATGAAACTGTTTTAGTTGATAAAAATAATCCTGAAAATCCTTACAAAGGTCTGCTCGACGATAAAAAGGTGTATTTACTGATGGTTCGTGGTAATGCAGGTTATGATCCCGGAGAGTTTTACGAACATATGGACTTTCAAACCAATTATCTTAAGACCGTATTCAGTATAATGGGGGTAGAACACATCGAACATGTTTCATTGAATGGAGTGGACTTTGGAGAAAAGAAGTTGGAAGTTGCCGGTGAACAAATTAAAAACCTGATCTGTCAAGAAGAAATAGTAGCATGACAGCGGAATTAGTTGCTACCTCTGCCAGTGGATTGGCATGGACGGTAGTTTATATTGCTTTGATTTATCGTGGTATAAAGGACAAATCTTACGGTATGCCTCTTGTTCCATTAGCGCTTAATTTTGCTTGGGAATTTGTTTTCTCGATAGTTTATCCGCCTGCGGTTACGGGGATTGCAGGTATTGTAGTCAATGCAGTCTGGATGATTTGTGATATAGGAATTATAACGACTTATTTTTTATATAGTTACAGGTATTTTCAACGTCAGTATTCTATTTCGAAAAGGGAATGGATGGTTTATTCTATAGCTGCATTTTTGGTGTCTTTTGGCATAATGTTGACGGGAGGTCCTTTCTTTGGACAGTTTATTCCGTACTTTAAGCATGATATTTTTCAGGGAGCAATTTTTATTGCTTATCTTCAGAATCTTATTATTTCAGTCTGTTTTCTTCTGATGATCTGGGAACGTAAAAGCAGTGAGGGACAGTCGATGACCATTGGTGTTTTTAAATGTATAGGAACGGGCCTTACTGTTGGTGTATATTACCTTTTTATCCTTCATAAAGGACAGGCTCACTTGATGAATATTATCGTAGGTTTTACTTTTCTTCTCGATATTATTTATATAACAACGATTTTCAGACAATTAAAAAAAGAGGGAATCAATCCCTGGAAGCGGTTATAGATTACCAATCCATTCAAAAATATGTAAAATGAAAAATAAAATTTCTAAATCCAGGAGATCATTTATCAAATCCATGGCTGCCGGTACCTTTATACTTTCCTTAAGCCCATTGATTGGCTTTTCCCAGGTCAAAGGTAAGCAGACAAGTATTGTAAAGAGGAGTGGAGATAAGCTTTTGCTGGGGATGGTTGTATTTGATGGGTTTCAATTGCTTGATACTTTCGGACCCCTGGAAATGTTTGGCTCATTAAGAGAAAAAGTAGATATTATAATGATAGGACAGGAGCATGGTAATGTAAAAAGCAGTGCCGGGCCTTCAGTCGTAATCGATCGTACTTTTAATGAAATTAATGGTTTAGATATTCTGATGATACCAGGTGGGGGAGGAACCAGAAGGGAAGTCAATAATCAGCCTTTTGTAGAAGCATTTAAAAAACTGGCTATGGAGACAGCCCACGTTGCATCAATTTGTACGGGAGCTGCGATACTTGCTAAGACCGGGTTAATTGATGGTTTGAAAGCAACCACCAATAAACGTGCTTTTAAGTGGGCAACCAGCCAAAGTGATCGCGTGAATTGGGTTAAAGAAGCGCGTTGGGTTGAAGATGGCAAATTTTTTACTTCGTCGGGTATTTCTGCAGGAACGGATATGTCTCTGGCTTTAATACAAAAGCTTTTCGGACATGATGAAGCTATTAGAATTGCCAATGGCGCAGAATATGAATGGAATGAGGATCCACATCATGACCCATTTGCAAGATTGAACGGTCTGGTAGACTAGGATTTATCTGAATATTCTATTTTTTTAAGTCTTTACAACATTGTTTTCTCAATGTTGATGAAATAATAGAAATTTAATTTTGTTCTTTAAAGCTCATTATTTTAGTTCAGAATAATGAGTGTTTAAAAAAGAGTCCCTTAAATAGATCTATTTAAGGGATACTTTTTGATGCCTGTCCAGAAAATTTGTAAAGCTGTAATTTCTCCTTTTAGAGCTTTAGTAAATTATAAAAAAGGGCAAATCAATTGATCTGCCCTTTTTTTAAAGGAAATATTAAACTTTTATGCTTTTCCATTTTCCTCTTTTAAAAAAGATAAAGGTTGTAATTGCAATGGCAGTTTCAGCCACAGGTATTGCAATAAATACACCTGTTGGACCCATTTCAGCATATTTGGTCAATACATATGCCAGTGGGATCTGAAGAAACCAGAAACCAAAAAAATTGATCCATGTAGGGGTTTTGGTATCACCGGCGCCATTAAGCGCATTCATCATTACCATACCGATACCGTAAAAGATAAAGGCACTGCTCATAATGCGCATGGCTCTTTGGGCTACTTCTTTGATCTGAATGTCATTTGTGAAAAATGAGACTAACCAGTCACCAAAGAAGAGAAATAAAACAGTAACGATAACCATGAAAATCATATTGTACTTTACGGTTGCAAGCACAGAATCTTCGGCCCGTTGAAATTGTTTTGCACCCAGGTTTTGCCCGACAAGCGTAGCTGCTGCATTACTCATTCCCCATGCAGGAAGCATAAAGAACATCATAAGCCGTAGTGCAGTCTGATATCCTGCCGATCCATGATCCCCACCTGTTGTGGCAACTAACTCCGCAAGAAAGATCCAGCTGCATGATCCAATAACGAACTGCAGTATCCCCGGGGTTGCAATTCCGATCAGGGATTTCATAACAGGCCAGTCAATGTCAAAATGATGCAGTTTGATTTTTAACTGATGTTTTCCGTTAAATAAACAGAACAATTGATAAATAACACCTATTGATCGCCCAATGGCTGTTGCCATCGCTGCGCCGGTTAACCCAAATGCAGGGACTATTCCCCAACCATTAATAAATACAGGACATAAAATGATGTTGCAGATATTTGCGATCCATAAGCTTCGCATTGCAATAGCGGCGTTACCCGCACCACGAAATATACCATTGATCAGGAATAATAACATAATAACCATGCTGCTTCCCATCATAATCCGGGCAAACAATGTTCCGGCCTTAACTGTTTCCTCAGTAGCACCCATCAGGCGTAAAATATCAGGGGCATAGATAATACCGAGAATACTTAAAATAAGTGTCATGACAAAAGCCACGATAATGGCCTGCATTCCGGCATGAGCTGCTTCGTCAGGATTTTTTTCTCCTATACGCCTGGAGACAACAGCTGTTGCAGCCATACTCATGCCAATGGCAATAGAATACATGACAGTTAGGACAGATTCCGTTAAGCCTACTGTTTGAATCGCATAACTGCTGTTTTCGAGATGGCCTACAAAATACAGGTCAACCAATGCAAATACCGATTCCATGATCATTTCAAGCATCATGGGGATGGCTAATAAAATAACTGCCTTTTGAATATTACCTGTTGTATAGTCTGTTTCAACACCAAGTAATGATTGTTTTAATAATGTAAAATAATGTAAAACCTTCGTTAGGTTTTTCTTATAATGTAACATAGATGTAAAATTAAGTAATAGAAATATTGAACGAAGAGATTTCGTTCTTTAAAGTGTCCTTATGTTTTAAGCCCGATAACTAACCAATGTAAACATTGGTGAGGGCTACTATTACTTTCATATGCAGTAGCGATTGAATGGCAAATATAAATTATTTTTAATAATAAAATATAAAAACAGTTAAAAAAATGATATTGGAAGAAAGAAAATACATGATTATTGTGAAGTGTAAACTATTGACAGGGCTGAATTTAAGTTTTCAAAAAAGTATAAATTAAAGAATATCTTTAAGCATATGAATGGTCGTTGCATAATGTCCGGAGTCACCCAATGGACCCTCTAAATGCTTGTAATCCAGTTTTTCATATAGGGACACTGCGCCCTGAAAGACCTCAAACGATTCTAAATAAAGCCGGTTATAACCTGCTTTTTTTGCTCTTTCTTCAATCATCGTAAGCAGGTATAAACCTGTACCGTTTCCCCTTACTTTATCTGATAGATAAAATTTGACAATCTCTGAACATTTGGATGGTAACCCAGCAGTAGGGTAAAAGCCACATCCTCCCAAAATGATATGATTAGATTCCACGATCCAGTATTCTGCATTGGCATCATGAAAAAGCTGATACAAAAGATCGGTTTGAGGATCATCATAGACACTGCCTTTTTGAGGGGCATTAAACTCATCAAATACATTACGGATAAGAGCAGCTAAAGCTTTATTGTCTTTTTCTTCTATGGGACGGATGATAATTGGATCGACTATATGATTATTTTCCTTGTGGTGTAGAAGAGAATCAATTGTATTCATGCTTCGAACGACTGTTTTCAGATTTTGTTCGGAAAGATCAGCGAACAGATTTTCTATTTGGGTATCCGAATCCCGGTTTATTTTTTCATAAGTAAGACCCCCTAAATCGGTAAGGCTAATGGCGCTGGAACGATTATCTTGCCCCGATTTTTTTCGTACAGTATATCCCAATTTTTCAAAACGTTTAAGGATACGGCTTAGAAACCCTTTATCCAATTCTAGACTAAGGGCAATCTCCGTTGATGTTATATCAGGATTGAAATAGATCTCGCGCATTACCCTGGCTTCTGAAATACCCAGGTCTCCGTCGAAAATCCCTTTGTTAAGTAGTCCCAATACCTGTGTATAATATCTGTTAAAGGCTCTTATTTGTGCAATATATTTTTGTTTCATAGCGTAAATATAATCAATTAGTTGACGAAGTCAACTAATTGATATTAAAAATATTTGATCAAAATAAATACGAGCTACTAATGGTTTTATAAAGCTCATCTATTGGAGATAAAACAGGAGAAAACCTCTATTTTAATATCAAAACAGGTTGGTTGACATTTTGATAGATTCCCTCAGAGATACTTTTACCTGCAAGATAATAAAGGAAACTATGCTTCCCAGGTAAGGCTATGATGAGATCCGTTTTGTTGGATGATGCGAAAGTCAGGATTCCCCTGATAATATTTTCATCGTAATAATTATGAATTGTGCTTGGTATTGTTGTTAAATATTGTCGGATGTATGCTTCCAGTTCCTTATTTTTATCTTCATTATCATCTGATCCGTTTCTTTTGTGAATGTTTAAAAACATAAGCCGAACATCCATTTGTTCAATAATAGATTTATGATGAAACAGCCTGTCTAATTTTGTTATTGTATTTACATCACACGGAATCAGGATATTTTTTACCGTAGTATAGGTGTAGCCATTAGGAACAATTAATGCTTTAACAGGGCTTGTTCTGGCAATACTTATGATATTTTCTGAAACAAAACTATTGGCGGAAGATGCCTGATCATCACTTCCAAGAATAATCAGTTCTACTGAAGGCTGATCTTTTATCAGATCATTGATGCTTCTTGTCAGAGTCCATTGCGTCGATGCTTTTAAAACCGTTACATCCGGTGATTTTTCTGCGATAATCCCTGTTAACCTGCTAAAAAGTAATTCTGTCCTTTTAATATGGCTGTTTACATTTTCTTCATTAGGCAGATAATCAAATTCGAATTCCTGAGAGGCCTTTAAAAGAATAATATGGGTATATTGATATTGTGTTGCCCATTCTGCAGAAAGTTTTACTGCATTTTCAGTAGTTGATGTAAAGTCAACAGGTACAAGTATTGTTCTCATATTCATATATTTAAACGCTGTTATTCAAGATTTGCGGTCATTTTTTTTACAAGGAGAAGTGCTTTCTGTATTTCAATTTCACTAATGGAATAAGCTGCTTTCTCATATAGTTCCAATACCCAGGGGTATACAATTTCTACAATTTCTTTTCCTTTTATGGTAAGGAAGACCTGTCTGTTTCTCCGGTCGTTAGTGTATTCTATTCTTTTTACTAATCCTCTTTTTTCGAGGTTGTTGATCAAATAGGTCACACTTGATTTGTCTTTACTTACCTTATTGCTTATTTCCTGTTGGTTGATTCCGTCATTCCTAGACAGAAGTCCAAGGATCTCTATGAGCTCAAAAGAAAGATCAGGATCGTACTCATTAATTTTTGTCTGAATTTTCTGTCGCAAACGACTTTTCATTTCAGTCATCGCCAAACCTAATTCTAAGGCTAATTCTGATATATTATTTTGTGTTGCCAACATACTTTACTCATTAACGTGATATTTGTGAGATCAAAAGTGAGTGTATATTTAAAATCTCTAACTTTGATTGCCTAACAAATATAGTGAATATTAGTTTGAATTAAAACTAATAATATGTAAAATTATACAGTATTTTATTTGAAGTCTCCATGATAAAGTGAAGAAGAAATGTTGTGTGAAATTTTATGAGGATTTATCTATTTCTTTAAATGGTATTAATTAAAATTGACTGTCTAAAAAGTAGACAGTCAACTTGATAAAACATTGTAAAAAGAGGGATTTC
Source organism: Chryseobacterium sp. T16E-39 (assembly GCF_002216065.1). Classification (NCBI taxonomy): domain Bacteria; kingdom Pseudomonadati; phylum Bacteroidota; class Flavobacteriia; order Flavobacteriales; family Weeksellaceae; genus Chryseobacterium; species Chryseobacterium sp. T16E-39. The sequence continues at coordinate 339,479 of NZ_CP022282.1, forward strand.
TACATGTTTGAGTTTCAATTGTGTTATTAGAATCTATAAAACCATTATAACAGAAAATTAATTAGCGATTTTGTAACCGTATAAAGAACTGACAACAACCTGGTAGATTCCACTGCCAGTTACTCCTGCTGCTGCTGCCATACTTACTGTTTCATTCTTATTGAGGTAAGTAATGCATGAAACATTTCTTCCTGTTAATGTACCTGGGTTAGGCTGAAAGGATTGAACCAATATATTATCTGGGCTCACTGCATAATTTTTCATAAGATATAATACTACAAAGTCAAAATTTGGAGTACCTGGGATATTACCATTGTCAAACTGAGTGGAACCATAAAACATATAGTATCCGTCTGAAGGGGCAGTAAATCTACCATTGCCAATATCCAATACATTGCCGGTATTAATTACCGTTCCCTGAGGATAATTGATTTCTTTTCTGATATAAGGTCCTGTACTGGCAGTAAGGCTCTGTCTGGTTGTGGTGCTTATTGTTGAAAAAGGATATGTTGTGGCCGCCGCCGGTATACTGTCCGAACTTGAAAGCAGAATAAGCTCCCATGTAATTCCTGACATGGTTCCTTTGCTTATAAAAAACGCATAATAACCTGGAGGAACATTAATAGTGGGTACACCAGCGCCGGTTTGATTGTCAATTAATTCAGTTCCATTAGCAGCTATGGACAGTGCAGCGGTTCCTGTATTTTTGAAATGATAGGTTCTTCCCATAAAGTTACCAGAACCACTGATAGCGGCGGGTAAAATTAGAGTTCCGCTCGTATTGCCATTATAAGCGAGATAATAATCAGTAGGAGCTACATTTCCATTTGTTGTGACTGATCTGTATGTTGCTGCAAACGAGCCATTGACAGTTAGAGTACTGCCGGGATTAGTTGTATTGATACCAACATTTCCAGTTTGCGCAAAAGTAATTGTCGAAACAAATAGTCCTAATGTTTGCAATAGTGTTGTAAAATTTCTTTGCATGTATTATATGTTTTAATAAGTTGTGACATTTTAAAAAACCTTTATTAAAGGGAAGGAAAAATAGACTTATATTATAAATCATTTATTGGTGTAAAATTATAGGAATACCTTCACAAGTCCCCTTTGGAATATGTAGAATGAAATAAAGAATCATGTAGAAAATTTTCTACATGATTCTGTGTAAAATACGGTTATCAGCTTTTTGTAAGAGATTATCTTACGCGGGAATTATCGGTCAGTAAGAACAGATTATGCAACTTATTAGAAAGTCTGATTTCAGGAAATATAAGTTTGATAAAGCTTAATAAGATCGGCAAGATTATTCGTTTTCAATTTGTTGTGGATTCTTTTTTTATAGGTGCTAATAGTGCTCATTTGGATATTCATTTCATTTGAAATTTCTAGATTCCCATATCCCTTTACCATTAAAATAAAAATTTCATATTCTCTCTTTGAAAGTTGTTTTATGGAATCTAAGGGAGAGCTTTGTAATAATTGGTTGACAATACTTGATGGATAATAATAACCTTCCCTGAATATCCTGTTTACTGCCTCTGAAATTTCATCCACTTTACTCAGTTTACTCAGATATCCATTAGCTCCTTCTTTAATATATTGTACAGCTATTTCCTCTTCATAAGCAGAAAATATAAGTATTTTGATCTCCGGATCAAGCTCTTTAATCTCAGAAATCATTTTTTTATTTTTAGATTCAGGCATATTAATATCCAGGATGATCAGGTCGTATTTTTGTCTGGAGAGCTTGTCCAGGGCTTCTGGATAATCTTCCGCCAGATCAATAGAAATATCCGGAATTCGGGATTCCAGTATCAGACTTGTTCCGGTAAGAACTACATCATGATCGTCAGCTATAAGAATGTGTCTAATCATTTATTTTATTTTTTAAAATCAATTGGCAGGTAGTTCCACCTGTATCATTTCTTTTGAAGATCATTTTACTTTCTATCATTTGTAATAATTGTAACACCAGATGCAACCCCATTCCATATTTTTGGAGCAGTAATTTTTCATTTTCAATGTTATCCTGTAATCTTGTATAGTATTCTATTTTTTGAGGATCCATACCAACGCCCGTATCACTGATCATTATAATAATATTTTCATTTTCTAAATGGGCCTCCAGTACTATTGTACCATTTTTAGTGTATTTTACTGAGTTGTCCAGTAGATTGTGAATAATGGCAGCCACAATATTTTTACTGATCTGTGTGTGTATTTCTTCATCTATGTTATTGATGATGGAGGTATTGTTGCTTTCAGCTATGGCATTGAAAAGCACTTTTTTTTCTTCTATGAGCACACATAAAGAATAGACTTCTGTTTTATCCGATCTGTGGTGGCTATATATATCTGCATATTCTTTTAAGGTTGCTGTAAAATTATACAGCTGATCTGAAGATTTATAAATGGAAGCAAGAACCTTTTCAGAGCGTTGCTGATTAAATTCTTTATTTTCCAATACTTCTTTTGCGGTTAATGCAATAAATTTTACAGGAGTGGTGATATCGTGGGTAATCGTACCAATAAGTTTTTTTTGTTGTTCGATTTCCTTATGAAGCTGTATTTTTGTTGTTTCCAGTTTTTCCACAGTGGAAGAAAGTTTTTGGGTACGAATATTAATGATTTCTTCCAGCTCTAGGTTTTTCTTTTGTAAAAAATTGATCCTCCATTTTACCAGAAGGTATAGTAGAAACAGTAACAATGATATTGTGAGTATCTTAAACCATATGGTCTGGTAAAAATAGGGTTGGATGATCAGATTGATCTTTTTATAAATATACTTTCCATTATCAGAGACAAGCATTTTGACAATAAAGGAATAGTTCCCGTATCCTAGATTGGAAATGGAGAATTTTCTGTCTTTCCCGATTGATTCCCATTTTGCATTTTGCAGCCCCATTATTTTTGCCTGTACAGTAATGTTGTCTGGATTTGCATAATAGGGTATATCAATGAATAGATCTATCCTGCTGGATTTTTGTTCAAGATGCAGCTCATTTTTAAAGTATTTTTCCTTATGATCTATCAGAGCCCTTTCGATGTATATATTTTCAGGATAATAACTTGGAATTTTTAGTGGATCAAAAAAAACAAGACCATTCAATGATGGGATAACGAAATCTCCATTGTCCAGTTGATTTCCACAAATATTACTACCTCCATTAAATTCATTGGTATTAAAACCGGAGTCTTTTGAAAATCTATAATAATTAACTTTAGAGTCTTTATTTTGAACATATTTCAACAACTGGCTCTCCAAAACCCTGTACAATCCATTATTAGTAGGGATCCAAAAAAAACCTCTCATATCCTCTAAAATAGTGTGGGATGAAGAAATATTGCCACTAGCATCGAAAGGCATTTTAATAAGACGGTTATTTCTCATTAAATAAAATCCTTTTCCTAATGTAGTAATCCATATGTTACCATCTTTTGATCTTATGATATTACGGATCGATAATTCTTTGTCAGCGGTTATATTGTGTATCTTATTTATTTCAATTTGTACATTATATAATCCTTTTATCGTACCTACTAAAATATGATCCTGATCCAGCTGCATAAATTTTGTAGGTTCGTCATTAAATAAAAATCTCTTTTTCAGTGATTTAAAAGACTTGTCCTTATAGATATCAAATGTTCCGCCGAATTCGGGAGTACCATTGTTTTTTCGCTGTGCAACAAGTGAATAATATCTTGTTTCATCAAAAAAAAAGTCCTTTAAGAAAAAGTTTTTTACATAAGTATAGCTGCTATAGGAAGTTGTTTTTTGGTAGGTTTTTAAATCATCATCTTTTCTTACCATGATATTTCTATAATGATCATAAGCCATAAAAAAAGGAACCGTGTTTTTAAAATTTTTAGTGCTTATCATTCCATTACGGGTGTATATTTCTCCATAAGGATTAATGACTGAAGAGCTATCGTAGGGCAGGGTCGCGTAGAAAACAGATTCCAACTTTGGCAAAGGTCCTTTTACAGTAATAAAATTAGCGAGGCTTATAATCTGAAGTCCCTCTGTACTACTTCCAAGGTAAAGTTTTTTGTACAACTTATCATAATATATACTGATTAGGTTGTCATTTTTTATTTGATTTATTTGAACTATTTTGGATATACGGAAGTGCTCCTTTTCATAAGTGCACATATAAAAGATATTCTTATTCAGAATAAAAACCTGATTATTGATTCTGCTCCATAAAATTTTACTATTAATATCAGTTAGTAAAGGAACCTCATAAGAATTTACAATTTTTCCTTTCTCTATTCTTTCTACTTTTTTTGTAGTAAAGTTGATATAAAATAGCATTTCATTGATGGTGAAAACCCTAGGGACATTTTTGTAAATGGCTTTGATTTTAAGAGTTTCTTCAGTCTGTGAATGAGTATTGCTAAATGTAAGTGTGTTTTTGCGGATGTAATATTTTCCTTCTTTAAAATTCATATAAAAGTTGATACCTGAATAGTTGGTATAACTATAATTAGAACAATACAAAAGATAATTGATGTGATCCTTAGATACCAAAGTTGGAAACCTTTTTGCAGAGCTTGTAACTTTAGGAATTTTTTTATGAAGCAGGATGATTCTTCCATAATCTCCGGGAGTGAAAATACTGTCTTTTTCAGTATGCCCATAGAAATAGGTAAAACGCTGACTGTTCAGTGGAAAACTTTTGTACACCAAAAATTGAGACCCATCATATCGTACAATTCCGTTTTCTGTTGTAAGCCATATAAATCCATATTTATCTTTTATAATATCCTTTACACTATTTTGTGGAAGTCCGTTATCAGTGTTATACAGTTCTATATTATATTTCTGGCTACTGACGTTGAAAAAAATAAATATGAAAATTAATAGTATATTTTTATTCAAATCTAATTATTTTACGAATGAAACAAAGGTATAACGGAATAAATGATAATAAATAAAATTAACTCATCAAAGTATAGTATTATTTTTACAATTTAATTTATTACTGTTTTTTTACTCAACACATTTACTTGTTGATGCAATACAGTTACTAAGTTTACGTTAGGTTATATCATCTTTAATTGTTTTTTTACTAAGTTTGCTTTTTGAGAATAAAAATTGTTTCAATCAAAAATTTTAGTTTAAATAAATTAAAAGATCGATATAAAATTTAATGGCTGGTCCTATGAAAAATTTGAAATTTCCTGTTACCCTGATATTATTCTTGCTATTTAGTTTTAGCAATGCTCAAAAGTTTGGTGTTGTAGACTCCAAGGCCGTATTGAGTAAAATGCCCCAGTATAAAGAGGCAGAGGCAAGACTTGAGGCACAGATCGATACCTGGAAGACTGAACTTCAGGGCATACAATCCGAATATGAAAAGAAAAAATCAGCATTGGATAATGAAAGAGTATTATTAGTGGGGGAGCAATTAAAACAGAGAGAAAAAGAAGTCGCTGATTTGGATAAGAACGTTAAGACCACGACAAGTTTAAGGTTCGGTCTCACTGGGGAAGTTGCCCAACTGAGAAAAAATCTGGCTGTTCCTTTTGAAGATCAGATACGTAAAGCAGTTGAGACAGTTTCTGAAAAAAATGGGTTGGCAACAGTTATTGATAAAACAGATAACAATGTTATTTACCTTGAGAAAAAATACGATTATACAGAAAAGGTCCTGGATATTCTCTTGAACAGAACTCCTGAACCGGAAAAAATAGAAAAGCCATCTAAAAAGAAAAGATAATTAATATAAATTTTATAGCATTATCGTCTTGTAAATCTTTAAACAAGTTTTTCTTTGCTGACAAAAAATAAAGCCCTGATCTTTAATGATCAGGGCTTTAATATTATTTGAATTGGTATTTATTTTCCGAAGACAGATTTTACAGGTTCTCCAACAGGGTGGTTAGCTTTAAAGGTAAACCCTAGTAAAGTGGCTATGGTTTGAGCAATCTGATCCTGATAGATCTGTGATGTGTTTTTCATTTCTCCTGATGGAGGGGTGTCGGGCCCTATTGCGACTAACCATGTTTCACTTGAATGCTCCACAGAAGTTCCATGACTTGTCCACTGACTTCCTAAGCCTCTTCCATGGTCAGGACAGATAATAAAAGTGGTATTGTCTTTATAAAACGGATCTTCCTGCATTGCTGTCCAAAGATTTCCAATCATGGAATCCATATAATGGGCAGCATCCAGGTAGCTATCGTATTTTCCGGCATGAGCGAGATCATCAGTGTCAGCAAAATCGATATAAGTTACTTTGGGATGATTTGCGGCAATATATGTTTTAGCAATAGCGTACGTGCCCACATCCCAGCGTGCAGATTGACCAAAGTCATTAGGAATATAGTTTTGTATTTCATTAGCCAGCTTTTGGGACTCGGTCAGATTTTTACCCGTTGCCTTTTCAAACGGATTGATGACCAGCATATGATTCCTATCGCGGTTAACAATTTTTGATACGGCATCCCAGCTGGCAATTGTAGCGACTTTGTCCTCATATCCTTTCTGTTTATTTAAAAACTCCAGTACATTTTCATTTGGATTATTGGGATAAGAATTTGAATTGATTTTATCATCACAATAGCCGGTTACCGTTTCACTTCTTCCGGGAAAGGAGAACCAATATTTATTCTTTACATTCACCAGGCTTCCTAAGTCCCGATTTCCGTATAACTGTCCCTGTTTGGAAATGACGTTCCATAAAAAAGGCATTAATTTTTTTCTGAGCTCACTTTCTGTTTCAGCCCAGAATTTTTTGTACACATAGGCAGAATCCTGCTGACGGTATTTTTTATTTTGTAAAAGGGTGGGGTCTGCACCTTTAAACATTTCATGCCATCGGTAGCCATCAATGGAAATCAATACTATATTTTTTGTTTTTTTTGTTTGTGCACCAAACAATTGGACCATCATGAACAGGATCAGAAAAAATTGAGTTTTCATAAGAACATCGTCGTTTATTGTTAGGCAAAACTAAACCATGTTCTAAAAAAAATCCGTGAAGCTCTTATTAATTCTTTGTTAACCACCCATTAATAAAAGAGATGATTGAATATAGCTTTCCCGGATCAGTTTTTATTTTTTTGCTTCAAAATATGGGATGGGCTCACCATTTCAAAGGTAGAAAGTAATCCTTTATGATCCGAAGGCCAGATATCAACTGGGGGTATAAATGGGTCCTGGGTATTTTCTGTGGTTCGGATATTTTTTACGATGGATTTATTGTAACCAACAATACTTGAGCTTTTTAACGTAAGATTTGGAGACGGTGTAAAGAAGATGTAGTCAATCCGTTCTCTTTCATCTGCCTCAGGAGTCCACGATAACTGATTGGGAGATTTGGCAGGATTATCCGATGGAAATGTAAAACCGGGATGGGTAACAGCAGAAGGGTACATCACCCGGTACGAATCTTTAAAGCCTGCATCATTCAGTAGTTTTGTGGTATCCCAGTTGTATATTACCCCATTATGATCATACAGATTGGCAGTGCTGGCGGTCCAATCGAACATGGAAGGTTCATTAAAATCCCCACCCAGAAATATGATCGCACCTTTATTTTTTTCTGTATTTGCATCATCAATAAATGCGGTTATGGCTTCATCCCTGTATGAGGCCAAATTCATTTGAGAGACCTTCGAAATGTCAGTTTCAGGGCCATTGGGTAGTTTTGACCAATTCAGTCCACTGTAGCCACGGGGCAGATAACATGCATAATTGGTATAATCCAGATGTCCTGTATATGCCGCAATACGCTGTCCATTAATCTGTGTAACGAGCTTATAAATTGAGCCATGATCACTGCTAACCGGATAAACAGATGCATTTTCAATGATCGGGTATCTGGATAATATCCCGGAATCATCTGAACGGAAAGAATAGTAGGTATGGCCTTTAGCCTGGAGAGATTGAATGATTTTATTTGTGAAATCAACATTATTGTAATTTCTGACTTCACTTAGGAATATAAAATCAGCATCAGAACGGATAATTTCCTTAACGATAGCGTCATAGCCACCTCCTACAGAAGTGCCTTCCTGCCATATATTAAGCTGAAAAAGTTTAAGGGTTTTTACTGATCTGCCTTCAACTTTATTAATAGCTTTACTTGAGTTTAACACTCCTGATTCTTCCTGTGAGCAGGCGACTATACTCAATAAAGAATACATCAATAAAATTTTTATGGTCTTCATGTCAATGTGTTTTAATAGCTTCTGATTTTGATGATATTATTTAACTAAAGTAAATAATTTTTTATTCACGAAGAAATGACTAATTGATTATTAATTATTTCTAGGTAACTGGGGTTTACAAATAATGGCTTTGTAATGATTTCGGAAAATAATTTTTATTAATTAATAAATATTCATTAATTTTACATCTTGAAATTTTAGAACTTTACTAATGCGTTTAAAAGAAGGTGACAAAAAAGAACTGATTAAGACCGAAGCGATTAAAATGATCATCAAGGATGGATTGGAGGGATTCAGCATGAATAAATTGGCTAAAGCCTGTAAAATCTCTGTTGCAACTCCTTATCTCTATTATAAAGACAGAGATGATTTAATTTTAACCATTGCCAGAGAAGAGGGGCAAAGGATGTCTGATAATATTCTTAAAGATTTTGATCCTGAAGCTGGTTTTGAAGAAGGGTTGAGGGTTCAGTGGAAAAACCGATATGGCTACATGACGACTTATCCAGACAGGCATTTTTTCTTTGAGCAATTGAGAAATTCGAGTTATCAGGAGGAATTTCTACATATTTTTTTACAACGGTTTAAAGAGGTTTTAGGCAAGTTTTGGGACAATGCAGTTAAAAGAGGTGAATTAGACCACATGCCATTTGAGGTATACTGGTCGGTTGCTTTTTCACCTATGTATGCTTTAGCACGTTTCCATAATGAAGGAAAAAGCCTGGGAGGAAAAGCCTTTAAAATGACGGATGAAATTTTATGGAAGACATTTGATCTCGTCGTGAAAGCATTAAAAAAAGGATAGTGAAATTTCAACTACATTTTATTAACTACAACAAAAACTAATCAATACAGGGATTTTTTTATTTAAAATAACGATTCCTGTATGCTCAACTGACTTTTAAAAAATTATGGAAACACAACAATCTTTGCCCTTTTCGGGCTATCAAAAGTTTGTCATATTTATTTTAGCGATTACCCAGTTTACGGTAATATTGGATTTTATGGTCATGTCTCCTCTTGGCGATATGCTGATGAAATCACTTAGTCTAAAACCTTCGGCCTTTGGCTTTGCCGTTTCGGCTTATGCTTTTAGTGCCGGTATCTCAGGCTTGCTTACTGCCGGTTTTGCGGACCGATTTGACAGGAAGAAACTTTTACTTTTCTTTTACATTGGATTTATTGCAGGAACTATTTTTTGCGGACTTGCACAATCTTATCAGGCATTGGTTGCTGCCAGAATTATTACCGGACTTTTTGGTGGAGTAATCGGTTCTATCTCTATGGCGATCATTACCGACTTATTTGTGCTTCAGCAAAGGGGTAGAGTAATGGGGTTTATTCAGATGGGGTTTGGTGGAAGCCAGGTTTTAGGTGTACCCATCGGACTTTATCTTGCTAATGCATGGGGTTGGGAAGCCCCTTTCTGGATGGTAGCTATTTTAAGTATTATTATTGCTGCTTTAATTTTTATAAAATTAAAACCGGTTACTGAACATCTCTCTGCACAAAGAGATAAATCTGCTTTTCAACATTTATGGCATACAATTTCAAAAGGGAATTATAGGGTAGGTTTTACTGCTACAGCTTTACTTTCTATTGGAGGTTTTATGATGATGCCTTTTGGAAGTGCCTTTGCTATTAATAACCTTGGTCTTACCAATGAAGAGCTTCCCATGTTGTTCATGGTTTCTGGGGTAAGTGCACTGGTGATTATGCCGTTAATCGGGAAATTAAGTGATAAGATCGATAAGTTTAAAATATTTGCGATTGCTTCTTTGTGGATGACAGTGATGTGTGTACTTTATACTAATCTATCGGTAACACCATTATGGTTGGTGATGATATTTAATGTTTTAATGATGATCGGGATTATGAGCAGGATGATTCCTTCCTCTGCTTTAACGAGTGCAATACCTGATTTACAGGATAGGGGAGCTTTTATGAGTATCAACTCTTCATTACAACAGATAGCAGGTGGAGTAGCTGCAGCTGTTGCAGGTGTCATTGTTACCCAAAAAAGTAAAGGAGCTCCTTTGGAACATTATAATATAGTAGGCTATGTTATTGTTGGTATTTCTTTCTTAAGTATATTCTTAATGTGGAGGGTTAACAATCTGGCAAAAAAGAAAGGAAGTATTGAAAAAGATCCTATAGAAGAACCAATTCCTTTGGCAGAATAAATTAAAAATAAAAAAATGTTCGGATTTCCGAACATTTTTTTGTCAAGGAAAGATTGAAAAATTTAAAGTAAGATTTGTTTATTCGCTTTTTTCTGGATGATAAATTGGTAAACAGAACCGATTATAAAAAGGATAAAAAGAAGCAGAAGCGTTTTGCCTATCAGCGGATCACTGATGTCCTTGGCTAAAGGATGTCCCAGTGGAACACGTGTAAATGTTTCATTAACTGTTGGCACCAGGGATAAAAAGAAACTAAAAGACAACGAAAAGTTTTCAAAATACCGTGCTCTTTTGCTGTTTTGTTTTTTTGAAAAGAGAAAATAAGCCACGCATATCAAAATGATGATAAAGATGGAAAAGACATGTCCTGGATTAAAGCCTCCATGTTTCGATATACCCAATGCAGTGAGTGAAGTGACAAGGGTTCCGTAAAAATATATTTTTCCGGATAGGTTACCCAGATTGATCTTGCCATATTTAATAAATGATACTATTGCGCCTACCAGGGCTGCAATACCAATAACTGTGTGAAAAATCCCTAAACTTGAAAGTCCCATTTGATGATGTTTTTATGTTATAAATTCTTTTAATATAAAAAGTACAGATGGTAAAGAACCAACTTCCTTTTTCATTTTATTTCCTGAGAGGAACAATGCAAAATTGCAATAGAAATGAAAAGAAAACTTTGTGATTCCGTTCAATTATTTGGCATTTTGGTTCACAAAAAAAAGCATTCTTAATTAAGCTTTAAGAATGCTTTTTTATAGGAAAGACCGTAAGAATTAATACGCTAGAAAATGAAATGTTACTTCAGGTGTTTATTTTTTATTTCCTGGCGATAGCTTGTTGGGCTAAGATTGTATTTTTCACCGAAGCTTTTGGTAAAATTGGCCAGATCATTAAATCCGCAATCAAATGCAATTTCAGTGATCCGCTGATCTGAAACTAAAAGCAGTTCAGCCGCTTTTTCGAGCTTCTTGTTCCTGATATAGTTGGCAGGAGTATCACTATATAATTTTGCAAATTCTCTTTTAAAAGAGGATACGCTGAGATTAGTCTGCTCTGCCAGTTGTTCAATAGTTAATTGTGAAAATAGGTTAGCTTCAATGATCTGCTTAAAAGTGTAGGTCACCGGAGAAAAAAGCTGTGATAATATAACCTGTATTGTCTCTGCATTTTGGTTTTGAGCCAACAGGATTATAATTTCCTTTAGTTTCAGAATCAGAATATCCTCATTAACCAAAGAAGGATTTTCAAAATAAAATAAGAGCCCCTCTATATATTTCTGAATTAAAAATTCATTATTTATTTTTTTATTGGATTGATTGGAAATGATATTCTTAGGAGAGTGGAACAGTAATGGTAATTCCCGGTCATAAATTTTTTTCAATATATCCGGATAGAACGTAACAATTACAATTTCACAATTGCTTTTGGTATCGGAATGATGTATTTGTTTTCCTGAGCTGATACAATTCAGAAACAGGGAATAATTGGTGGGGATATTAATTTCTTCATGATCCATCTGATATTGGAATTCACCTTTTAGAACATACAGAAAACAGGCCTGCTCAGTAACAGGGAAATCAAAATTAAAAGGTGCTGTCAATGCCACTTTTTGTATCAAAGTTTTGCCGAACAGCTCATACTTTTTATAGTCATTTAACATAATTCTATTTATTAAGCATCAATACCATACAATTTGTGACGTCAGGAGATTTTTTCCCTGATGGAAATAATGATCAAATATAGAGCATAAAAATTAATTTTGATTAATGTAATAGTAGGATGCTTCTACACTATTCGGGAAGGTGATAATCCAAACATTTTCTTAAAAGCAAACGAAAAATGAGACAAATCCTGAAATCCAACATCAAGATATATATCAGAAGGATTTGCGTTTTTTTCCTTGATAAGATAATATGCTTCCTGAAGTCTCTTTTGTTGCAGCCATTTTCTGGGACTTAGCGCAAAAATTTTTTCAAAATCACGTTGAAATGTAGAAAGGCTCCTGCCTGTGAGGTAAGCAAACCTTTCAAGAGACACATTAAAACGGAAATTTTGAGTCATGAATGACTCCAGATCTATTTTTCCGGGTTCTGTAAAATCGAATAATACATCTTTTAAAATAGGATGGGTTTGCAGAAGGATCACGATAAGTTCCTTTAGTTTGATATTTTTCAATACTTCATTCCCGGGTTTATCCAGTTCGTCATATGGTTTTAAGGATTCGATATAACCTGAAAGCAGATCATTGGCTGGTAGATGAAAAACAGGTTCGTTATATTGACTTTTAGTGGCCTTGTAATCGTATTCCATACTCAGGTTTTTCAGTGTCTTCTGATCCATAAAAACTGAAATATTCGAATATTCACCATTTTCAGGAGGGATTTTATTAAACTTAATAAGCGTATTTCTTCTGGTGAGTCTAAAACTTCCCTGATTAAAAATATATTCCTTTTCACCATCATTATAAACCAATCTACCCGAAATCTGATAGCTGAAGACATGTTCCGGGATAAATTGCTCACCATCCCTTAGATTGCTGGAATAGCAGGCGTAAGTAATCTGATTAATTCTTTTGTGATCTGTCATAATACTTTTCTCTCCTCAAAAATATTGATTATTTATCATTATCTGCATCAGTAGATAACGTAACAGGCATCCACTTTTGGTATTCTTCTTGTCGGGTAAGCTCTGCATTTTTAAGGATTCCTACAGCATCACTTCCCAGCACCAGGTGAACAGGAGGTTCAGGATGATCTGCCAGTTCAATTAATACTTTTGCGATTTTGTTCGGATCACTTTTTGGAACAAACTTTCCACTTTTAAAGAAATCAACACGCGCATCCACCGTTTCTTCATAACCTTCTACGTGTGGAGCAAACGACATAGACTGTCCCGCCCAATTGGTGCCCATTCCGCCTGGTTCAACTGAAGTTACTTTGATCCCGAGTGGCATCGCTTCTTTTGCTAATGCTTCACTAAAACCGGTTAAGCCAAATTTGGCACTCTGGTAAATTGAAAGACCAATGCTGGCTACAAGCCCACCTACTGAGCTAAGATTTAAGATCCTTCCGGATTTTTGCGTTCTCATATAAGGCAATACTGCCCTGCATATTTCAACGGGAGCCAACAAATTAGCCATAAACTGATCGCGGACCTGTTCTGTTGTAAAAGCCTCCGTTGCTCCGGTTACACCAAAACCGGCATTATTAACGAGAACATCAATACGCCCAAACCTTGAAATGGCATCCGATACGGCTGTCTGGATCTGATTCGGATTTGTAATATCAAGTTCCAGTACAAGTATACGTTCTTTATAAATAGCAGCAAGATCATGCAGTTTTGATGGGGTTCTGGCAGTAGCTGCAACAAGTCCGCCATTTAAAAGAACTTCTTCTGTTAGTATTCGTCCTAATCCACTAGAACTACCGGTTATAAACCATACTTTTTCCATGTTTTTTTATTTTTAATGATATAGCAAATTTATAAGCTTTACTTCCATATCACTTTGTTCTATTGGTCATACTTGCTTTGTTGTAAAAGTCATGTTTTGTTTAATCATTCTATAATAAATGTATACACAGCTGGTTTGTTTTTGAATATAAATTATTTAAATAAATACTACCTGTAAGATTTATTTTCGAGGATTGATCAGCTCTGTGGTTAGATCGTTTACTTATCACAATTGATTGTTTATGGAGGATGTAGACATATTGTAGACATTGTTTTTAATTCCTGTAGATATTCTGTAGCTCAGAAAACCCTTCAGTATCCTTTATTAATCTCAACTTTGAACCATCTGGTTTGGAAACTCGCAAACACCAATCAATAACAATAAAATTCTTTACAAAAAATGGGAATACACCACAACATCAAAAATGTGATCCTGATGGGAACATTGCTGACCGTCACGGCATGTGAATTTTCTCGAAACACACCTTCGGAATACTTTGATAGGGCTGCGCTTAATACGAATATGATATCCCGATTTGGAGGTCAGTACTTCAATACCTATTTAAAATATATTAAAGGAGGAGCAAGCACCGCTGACTTTAATACCTGCGAAAAGTATCTTAAAAATAATTCTATTGCAACAGCAGAACGGAATGTGCAGAAGATAAAAGAATTGCAGGTCACTCCAAAAACAAAACCCATGATCGATGCAGCGCTTGATCTATATGCCTTTGTTTTGACCAGTTATAAAACGGACCATCTTAGGATTGCTAAAATGATCGATAACAAAGCACCGGAAGCAGAAATCGAGGCGGCTATAATTGAGCTTGATCATAAAAGCTACGATATTTTTAGTCAGAAATATGATAATCTTTGGAAGCTGGCGGAGATTTATGCTAAAAATAATGGGATTGAAGTTAAGAAAATGCCTTTTTAGAAAGAAAAGTCTGCAACTCCAATCACCGCTGAATAGAGCAAATAATTTTTACGTTGATTAATACATATGAATACCTATAAATTTTACACGCAAAAAGGAGATCAATACCATCGCATTCCACAAATGAAAATGTACGCTGTCATCGGGCTGCTTTTTCTGGCTATTGGTTTTGTCTTATGGTACCGTACTCAAACTATGTTCTCATTACTGTATCTTATCTTTTTAAGCATTGTAGCTTTATTTTATTTTGCGCGGATGTTTAGTACAATGATAATCGACCTTGGAAACCAGACCATTACCTATAAACCTACATTGTATTCTGCCACCAAGGTTTATTCCTTAAACAATATCACTGATCTGAGCATGAGCAGTAAGATCTATGTATTGGTACTCAATGTAAGAGCTTTTATATGGGTGGATAACAAAGCTTTGAGGATAGGGCAGAGCCTTATGACTCCTAAACCTATGGAAGAACTGCTGATTGAAACTGAAAAAATACTTGGTTTTAATAATAGAAGTGAAAATGGATAGACCAATTTACAGGCAAGAGGGATCTACTCTGATTATACAACCCTATATCAATCATTTGCAAAGAGTGAAAATTTTTTGTTTAATCGGTATTTTATTTTTGTTTTTAGCACTGTTCCTTTGGTTTAGATTTTCAGACTTCTGGCAGTTACCGACCTCTATTGGACTTTGTTTAAGCCTGCTTTCCCTTGGATACTATTTTTATAATATTCAAATGAAAGTGGTGTTGGACAAGGGTAATAGTGAGATTTATCAACTGATTTTTAATCGGTACAGAATTAATAAGATCTCATTTAGCAGTGGAACAATTGTATCAAGAAGTTTGAATGGGCGTTTCTTTTATGCGATTTCTCCTAAAAGTAATGCATATGGGAATGCTTCACAAATAAGTCCGTTTTTAACAAAAGAATCTAAAAGACTACAATATGAACAAGAGGTACTTCCTTTAATTGAAGCATTTTTAAAAAAATAATTCTGAGTTTTTTTAATCATTTCAGATATAGTCAGTGGAAAGGGAGAGATCATTCAACAGATTTCTCCCTTTTATTTACTTATATTTCTGAACCTAATTTCTTTTCGCGACTATCGCCTTCCAGTAAGATGGTTAGCTCATCGCAATTGACCACCTTATTATTTTTAATTTTGAATTCTGCAAAAACTTTGTGTTTTACCGTTTCTCCATTTTTTAGAATGCTTGTGACATAATGTTTGGTAAATATGGAAGTTTCATTTGTTGCTATGTTCTCTAATACAACATTTTGCTTACTTACCTTTTCCTTTAATTTCTGAATATGCTTTTTAAAAGCATTAAAATCCAACAGTACATTATCTACATTCTGCTGATAATCTTCGCTAAAGTATTTGTTAATTAGTACCTCGTCATAATTTTTATTTTCAATGACATCTGTAAATACCGCTCTTATTAATTTTTCCATTGTTGATATTATTTTCAACAAAAGTAGAAGGTATTTAGATGATGAGTCGTTAACAATTGTAAAGAAATGCATTCCTCACCGATTCCTGATCCTGCTTAAGCTCACCGGAGTTATCCCTAAATAGGATGCTACTAAATGTTGCGGAATACGAAGGATAATTTCAGGATTTTCTTCAAACAATTTTTTGTATCGTACTTCGGGTTTGTCCTGAATTTGTGATATTAACAAGCGTTGATAGTCATTTACTCTGCCAATCAGGTACTTATTGAATAAATTTAAGAATTCATTATTTTCAGATAATTGGTCTATTACCGTTTTCTCTATGGAGAGGAGTGTACATGCTTCTACTGTTTCGACAGTATAAGAACTTGGTCGATTATAAAAAAAGCTTTCCGAGGAACAAAAAATATGATCTTCAAAAAGAAATTGAAAAGTTATTTCTTTACCATCATAATTAGTCCATCCCCTGAGAATTCCTTTTTTCAAATAATAAAATTTTTTTGAAACAACACCTTCTTCAATAATGACTGTCTTAGGTTTATAATTTTCTACCTTTCCAGACTTAAAGAGAATTTCGATTAATTGATTTAATTCCTGATTTTTCATAAAGAGAATAGACTATTTGCTAAATTATGAAAATCAGACAAGTTTCTTCGATAGAAATATTGTCAAAAAGCTATGTATACTTATTGATACTACGATATATTTGTAAGATCTTGAAAGAGATCAGCAAATTAGTTGAGTCTATTGTAAAACTATTGGTCAAAAAGAGGATAAGGGATACCGGTACCAGTTTCACAGAGACGTTTTAAGCTTCTGAAAAAAAGAGCCCAGGCATAGCTGCATGATGCAAATTCTGAGGTATAATCTTTCCAACCACTATGACGAAAGAATAATATGGATCCTTTGCTATGAGGTTCGAGTTCAAAAGTAAGAGAAGTACCTATCCATTCTTCATATGCTTTTATACAAAGCCACTGCACCTTGCTGTATGGTGTTAGCTCTATCACTTTCATTTCTTTAGTGTAATCAGGTTCAAATGTAAATTTGAGTATACTTCCAATCTCCGGTTTTGCAATCGTATCTGGTGTCCACCAACCTGCGAGCCCGTCTTGGGTTGTAAGTGCCTCAAAAACCTTCTCGACAGGGGATTTGATAAGTAATCTATGGCAAATACTTTTACCTTCCTGTTGATTTTCTGAAATCGGGTCAGATTGTAGAAGATCGTCTTTTCCGGTTTCTTTCGGTGTAGGACTCCCTTTACCCGTCATGATAAGATCTTTAAGGCTACTCTGGATATAATGGGTCCATGCATCGTGACAGAGCTGGAAACATTCATACTCTGACGTTAAGCCCTGATGCGTAAATTTCAAAACTGTTTTACCACCATCTTCTGCTAATTCAAAGATCACCTTTGTATCTTTCCACTCTGTCTCATCTTCCGTAAACTTAAAATAATTTTCAAGTACATGCCAGACTACCTTTTTGTCGGGGATCATTTCTATGATCCTAAATTGAGCCCTATGAACATCCTGATAATGGTAATGGAATTCATCATGTAAACTGTTGGTACTCCCGTCAATATTTTCAGACCACCAGCCACGCACATTATTAATGGCTTCAAAAACTTTATGGGGGCTTGCATCTACAATAAGTGATGTAGTGAAATCTTGATTTTTCATAACTTATTTTTTAAAATAAATAATATTTAATCTCTTATGAGAAACTTTCATACCCAAAGTTACTCACCTGTTCAGAATCTCTTGGGGTGTTAAGTAGACTTTGTAACGGGTTGATATGGACACGATTATTGTTTATCTTTGTGAAGAACAAGAGAGGTACACAATGAAATGCCATTTCAGGATCAGTTAATGAAGTAATGAGTCCTTTCAAAATAGAAATCGTATGAAACATCTTACCATCTTAGTACCTGATGTACAAACGGCTAATAGTACAATTTCCTGTATAGTAGGTGCTTATCAGTTATTTACTGGTGCCAATGATTATTGGAAAAGAATAGGAAAAGAACCATTGTTTAACATTGTAACAGCGGGAGTAGGAACAGAAGCTACATTTATCAATGGCTTGTTGTCCATGAAGCCGCAGGTGAATATCTCTTCTTTAAAAAAGACAGATCTGATCCTGATCCCTTCATTAACACCTGAGTTTAAAACTGCTTTGGAAGGGAATATTTTATTGATCGACTGGTTAAGGAAACAATATGACAGCGGTGCTGAAGTAGCCAGTATGTGTACAGGAGCATATATGTTGGCAGCGTCTGGGCTGCTTGAAAAAAAGAACTGTTCTATTCATTGGAGCTCTGCAGATAATTTTAGATCGTTATTTCCGAATGTCAATTTAAAAACAGAAAAACTCATTACCGACGAAGATGGTATTTACACCAATGGAGGAGGCTTTTCATTTTTAAACCTTCTGTTATATCTGGTTGAAAAGTATTATGACAGAGAAACTGCAATTCATTGTTCCAAGATTTTTCAGATAGAGATTGATAGGCAGACACAATCTGCTTTCACTATATTTACCGGACAGAAATCTCACGGGGATGATGTTGTCATAAAAGCACAAAAATATATTGAAGATAATTTTTGTGAGAAGCTATCTGTAGAAGATCTTTCCAAGTTTTGTTCGGTGGGAAGAAGAAATTTTGACAGACGTTTTATAAAGGCAACAGGCAATACACCTATTGAATATTTACAACGGGTGAAGATCGAATCTGCAAAAAAAGCATTCGAAACGACCAGTAAAACGGTAAGTGAAGTAATGTATGAGGTGGGGTATTCTGATACAAAAGCTTTCAGAGAAATGTTTAAAAAAATAACAGGAATATCACCGGTACATTATAAAAACAGGTATAATAAAAATCTACACGATAGTTTGTATGATAAAGTTTGATTTCTATTGTAAAACAGGACTTTTTAACTATGTATGCAAATCCTGTGGTCAATCATAATAATATAGGTAAAAGCAAAATATCTTATATCATCAATTGTTATGTAACAAGTTGCTCGCAGATACTCCAAATTCTTTTTTAAATGCAAAAGAGAAATGAGAAAAATCCTCAAATCCTAAATCGAGATAAATATCTGAAGGTCTTTGTTTTTTTTGTTCTACAAGAAATCGGGCTTCCTGCAGGCGTCTTTTGGTGAGCCAACGATTGGGTGTTTCATTGAAAATGGTTTTAAAATCTCTTTTAAAAGAGGATAAGCTGCGTCCGGTAAGGAAGGCAAACCGCTCCATGCTTACATTAAACTTATAGTTTTTTTGCATAAATTCCTCGAGGTCCAGACGTCCGGGAATACCGAAATTAAATAATACATCTGATAATTCGGGTTGCAGCTGCAAGAGAATAAGAAGCAATTCTTCTCTTTTCAAATCTGAAAATGATGTATTTATATCGCCGGAACCTGTGTAGTATGGTTCTAGTGACAAAAGGAAACTGTTGATCAGTTTATCTTTTTTAAGCTTAATAAAGGTATCATCCGAAATGTGATTTGAAAATGTAATGCTGTGCTTCTTTCGAAAGTCTTTTAAAAATGCTTCATCAAAGAAAAAGATAACTTTTTCAAACTGATTATTATCTCTCACTTTATTATATCTTGCCAATCTGTTTTTACGGACAATACAGCTTTCTCCAGGTTTAAGAACATAGTGTTTGTTACCATCATAGCCATTCATGTTTCCTTTTACCAGAAACAAAAAGAAATGTTCGGAGATGAATTGTTCCTGTGAGATTGCAGGACCGACGATACAGGATTTAATTTCTGTTATTTTCATGATTTTGCCTGTAATTTGATGTCCTTTACTTCCAGGACAGATGTTTGATAGCCTTTGAGAACACAATTGATCATTGCTAACCCTACTTCCCGCATTGTGCAGATCCAATTGGGGAAGAGAAGGTACCATAAAGGTGATAAAACTTCAAAAACACGGTAAATAACCCGGACATTTTTCTGGCCTTTTACCGGCTTCATAAACCCAGGTCTGAAATTATAAACAGCTTTAAAATCCAATTTCAGCAAAGCATTTTCGGTCCGTCCTTTTACCCGTGCCCACATTACCTTGCCCTGTTCTGTACTGTCGGTACGGTTACCGGAAACATATATAAAGGTCATTTTCGGATTAATCCGGGATAATGCTTCTGCAAACGGAACAACGAAATTGAATGTTTTGCGGGTAAATGATTCTTCGTTTTCACCAACAGCACTTGCTCCTGCACAAAAGAAACAGGCGTCATAGTGATTGAGATGATCACTGTAATTTTTAATCTTAGAAAAATCGTCTACGATCAGTTCTTTTAATTTTTTATGTTGAAGACTAAATGGCTTTCTGTTGATCATAAGCACTTCTGTAACCATAGGGTTTTCCAGGCAAACGAGCAAAATGCCTTCACCTACTAGCCCTGTGGCACCGGTAACCATTATTTTCATCTTTGTTTATTTTACGATATCTAATTTAATCAAACTATTGGCTGTAGCCAAAATAGCTTCTTCAGTAGAGCGTGGCGTCCATCCGAGCATTTTTATGGCTTTTTCACTGCTTGCTCTTTTCACCATCCCCAGATATGGGGCAACAGATTTTAATTTTGGATTGAATAACGCTACTACTTTAATCAGCCAGCTTGGTAGCTCTTTAGTAGGTACCTTAGATGCTTTTTCACCCAGTTTTCTTCTAAGGACATTGGCTATATCGATAAGCGAAAGGCCTTCTCCGGCAACAGCTATGAATCGCTGACCGTTTGCCTCAGGCATGATCATCGCTTTAAAGTGAAGGTCAGCCACATCGCGGACATCCACATATCCTGAAATTATTTTAGGACAGGCTTTCATATCTCCGTTCAGCATTTGTTTCATATTTTGAATAGAATGTGAAAAATCATCTGCTAATACAGGCCCTAAAACCCCGGTTGGATTTACCACTGATAATTCCATTCCTTTTCCTTCATTTTCTATAAAATCCCACGCTGCTCTTTCTGAAATGGTCTTTGATTTTTGATAAGGAAACACAGTATTATTAAGTACTGTCCAGTCTTCTTCTGTGTATGGAGTTGTTTTTACGGTGCCAAATCCTACAGCACCAAACGCAGAAGTAAGAACCACTCTTTTTACCCCCGCTTTTTTTGCAGCCCTTAAAACAAACAGTACCCCGTTTTTAGCAGGAATTACAAAATCATCTTCAGTAGTTGCATCTGTATGTGGGGTAGGTGAAGCTACATGAATGACATATTGACAGCCTTCTGCAGCCCGTTCCCAGGAAGTTTCATCCTGTAGATCAGCTTCAACAAATGACAGGTTCTCAAAGGAGTTGAAACCAGCTTCCATCAACATTTGTTTTACCAGTTCAGATTTTTTCAATGAACGCAGAGTAGCTTTTACTTTATAACCATTTTTAAGTAGGGTAAGGATGCAGTAAGAAGCTATAAAGCCTGAACCGCCAGTCACCAAAACTGTTTCTTTATTTTCCATTTTTATACTTGTTTTAATGGAACAAATTTCGGGGAAAAGAAAGAAGCTGAATTTGTTTAAAAGTCCAAGTTTTATGTGTTTAAAAGTTCAGGTTCATACCATCGTAGTGACTTTTGTTTATAACTCATTCTGTTTTCCGATCAGTACCAAATCAGTAACAGGCGCCCCATCCTTATCAGTAGAATAAAAACGGTTTATATGGATGACCTCAAAGTTATTCTCCCGGAATGCTTTTGCTAAATAATCCTCCTGATGATAATAAAGATAGACCTGATCCCCTAAACTGGACGTGATCAGCCCCGATTTACTGTAATCATCCTCCATCGTGCTTAGGTACAACATACCTTCCGGTTTTAATAATGCGGATGAGTCAGCAATAAGCTTTATAGCTTCTTCTTTTGTTAAATAAGGAAGGCAAAATCCACATATAATTCCATCAAATTTTTGTGTCATCTCACTCATTACACGACAATCCATCAGTTCAAAACGGGCTGTAGGATTATTGATTTGCGCGAGTTCAAGCATTTTTGAGGAGAGGTCGATTCCCAGAATATTATAATCGGGCTTTCTGTCTAATACATACTTTGTAATATTTCCAGGACCACAGGCTATATCCAAAATTTCTGCATTATCAGCTGTTATATGATCACAGAATAGGTTAAAAGTTTCACCAAATGAGCTCACATCCATAAACTTATCCTGGTATATTTTTGCTGCTTTGTCAAATGCTTCAACAGGTTTTAATATTTTCATGATTTTAGATTTTGGTGACACTAATTTAAATAATTGTTACCAATCTGTGAGAAACTTACTTAAATACATTGAGTTAGAAAAAATTCCTTGATATTTATACACTCATAATTTAAAATCTGGCGTAACTTAGTCACTTTACAATATCTAAAGTGAATGATAATACCCGATTTTCGGAATCATCTAAAGAATTCCGAAGCCTGATAATTTCAAGTTCAAAAAAAAGAGAGATGATCGTAAAGAATATAATAATTGTTGCTATGTCTGTCCATTCATGTTTCATTTGGGCACAACAAGAAAAATTTATTCAGCATAAAAATAATTGGGGTGTTGAAACTCAATTTATAAGTAGGTCAGTATTGCCGGGTGATGATTTTTACAGGTATGTAAATGAAGGTTGGTTACAGTCGAAAACAATTCCCGCCGGATCTTCGGGTTTGAGTAATTACAGTGAAGTTGGAAATAAAGTGAATGAAAGAATAGCTGAAGTTATTCATGATGGGGCTTATACAAAGGAGGGAATCAAAGGTCCACTGAAGCAGGTAGGTGCATTATATCTGGGATATCTCGATACGGATAATATGGATAAGCTGGGGCTCAAACCTATTCAAAAGGATTTAAAAAATATTCTTGCCTTAAAGCATTACGAAGATGTTGCAAAATGGATGAGTAATCCTAAATCTTTCTCAATCATTGCAATTCACACAACTCCTGATCTTAATGACAGAAGCCGTTTTCTTGTTACGCTCAGCGAAAGTGGCATTGGTTTACCGGCTCCTGAATGGTACCAGAAACAGGATGGACCCTATCCGGGGTATCGTAAATCATTTCAAGAATATATTAGCCATACTTTCCAACTTGCAGGTGTCGGGAATGCCGATAAAAGGGCCAATGACGTTATTGAACTGGAAACTAAATTGGCAGCAGTACAGTGGACGCCTGCACAAATGAGAGACAGTAAGATCAATTCACATCTGATGCCTGCTTCTGAACTAAGCACTTATGCCCCGGGATTTCCATGGAAAACCTTTTTAGCAGAAAGACAGGTGAACAATGTAGATGAAGTGATATTACAGGCAGATACTGCAATAAAAGCTAAAGCTGCATTATTTACAAAGATCCCTGTTGATGTTTGGGCCTCTTATCTGGCCTTTCACTGGATCGTTAATCATTCTACTGTTTTGTCTGAGGAGTTTCGAAAAAGTCAGTTTGACTTTTACTCTACTGTATTAAGTGGGATTTCAAAAGATATTCCAAGAGAACAGAAATCCATTCGATATGTTAATAATCGGGTAGGGCAACTGGTAGGAAGGCTTTATGTCGAAAAGTATTTTCCAGTCGAAACCCTCGAGAGTATAGAGGATTTGGTTGGGTATATCCGTAAAGCATTTGCGACCAGATTAGAGAAGTTGGAATGGCTTGACGAAAGCAGCCGAAACGAAGCAAAAGCTAAATTAGATGCTGTTACTGTAAGGATAGGATATCCGGAAACCTGGCGTGATTATTCATCCATAAGGTTTAATGCAAAAGATCCTGTAGGTAATGAACAGATCATTGCAAAAGCCAATTGGGATTATGAACGTTCTTTGCTTCAGAGGGTTTTTACCAGCAAGGATTGGTACCAGGTTCCTCAAACCGTTGATGCAACAAGTAGTAAATTATACAACTCAATAGAATTTCCGGCAGGTATACTGCAACCCCCATTCTTTGATCCCTCTGTTGATCCGGCCGTAAACTTTGGTGCTATAGGTGCCATCATAGGGCATGAATTGGGTCACTGTTTCGATGATGAAGGATCGAAGTTTGATGGACAAGGTAATATGCGTGATTGGTGGACCAGTCAAACACGAAAGCAGTTTGATGGGCGTACCAGGCTGCTTGTTGAGCAGTATGACGCTTTTTCGCCATTAGAAGGAGTCCATGTCAATGGAAAGCAAACGCTTGGTGAGAATATTGGAGACCTGACAGGGGCCGAAGTTGCTTATGCTGCTTATCAACTGTATCGTAAAGATCATCCTGGGAAACAACCTGTTTTAGATGGTTTTACCGATGACCAGCGTTATTTTTTATCTTTTGCCCAGGTTAACCGGACACTTTACACTCCCGAAGCCTATCGAATGAACATATCACGGGATTATCATGCACCTGCGGAATATCGTGTAAATGGAGTGGTTAGAAACATCGATGCATGGTATAAAGCTTTTAATATACAACAAGAAGACAAGCTGTACTTATCACCTGAGAGGAGAGTTCGTATCTGGTAACAGACATCAGTAGAAGCAACGGATACATCCTGCAAATTTTAAATTGCAGGATGTATTGTTTAGAAGATGCAGAAACACTCACTCTTCCTATACAACAACATTTATTTTCTTTTTTATTTAATCCACTCTTGCAATAAACCCCGGAACCCCTGTTTTCACTACCTGATTATATCTTTGTCTGGTTTCAATACCGTTAATTTCATCAAAAGCATCTTGTGGCAGGAAGTCCACATCAAAATTTTCTTTTGCGCGGGCTTTGGTTTTAGGGGTTGTCAGTATAGTGGTTTCACGTTGCGCTGCCCAGCCTAATAACACTTGTGCAGGTGTCTTTCCGATCTTTTCAGCGATTCTTAAGATAACAGGATCTTCAAGAACTCCTGGTCTTATTCCATGACCCAGTGGAGCAAAAGCTAAAAATACAATATCATTTTCTTTACAGAAATTCAGAAGTTCTGTTTCAGGGAGATAGGGATGCGCTTCGACCTGAATAATAGAAGGTTTGATCCTTGCTGATTTATAAATTGAAGAAAGCTGTTCCACATTCACATCAGATAATCCGATATTCTTTACTTTTCCCTCGTCCACCAAATTTTCCATGGCTTTCCACGTGTTTGCTAAAGTAACCTCCTGATCATAAATTGTATGTCCGTTTTCATCCCGTGGATCATGATCCTCACCAGGCTGAAATGCAAATGGAGTATGGATAAGATAGGCATCCATATAATCAAGGCCTAATCTCCCAAGACTGGCTTCAAATGCTGCTTTTACACGATCCGGACGGTGATTGGTATTCCACAATTTTCCGGTGACAAAAATCTCTTCACGTTTTATGCCCGTTGCTGCAAGTCCTTCCCGTAATGCAATACCTACTTCATTTTCATTTTGATACCGTTCTGCAGAGTCGAAATGTCTGAACCCTGCTTCCAGAGCATCAATCGTTGCACTTATTGTTAAAGCTTTATCTGGGATCAACGTTCCAAATCCAAGCGTTGGCATTCCAATTTTATTATTTGTTGTTTTCATTTTATATCATGTATTTTGATGAATTGTGTATTTAAATTTCTGATCTGTTCCTTTTTCCTGATACAAATGTCAATAGAATTTCCTGGGTAGCTATGTGACCCAGATCACAATTTATGTAAGATGATTGATCACCTATTTTTTATTTGATGTGAGCTGTTTGCAGAAGTGATCTTATTCTGATTGAAATGAATACAACGGTCTTTCTTTTAAAATAAGCTTTGTATAGTAAATAGGCAGTCTCGTATAATTTATTTTTCAGATCATAAAAATTGCCTTTATTTTGTATGTTCTTAAGACTATAAAATAGTAGAAAATACATCTTTAGAATATTTTAATGAAAGAAAACTTTAATCTTATTTTTAAAGAAAAGCAGGTAAAAGATGATTTTTTGCTAAGGTTTCTTGTTGATGGAAAGTATAGAATTATCCGGCATCTTTTAAGCTTTTCATGTATTTTGTTTTTCATGACGGCAGGAAGAAGATGGGGAGAGTTCGATGGTATTTATGATCATTTGGATTGGATATTTAATGTATCATTATTGTCTCTTCTTTTCTATTTTAATATGTATGTATTGATTCCAAAATTTCTTTATAAAAGAAAATCGATCAACTATCTGATCATTTTATGTTTTTCTATTCTTATTGGATGCAGCTTTTTATTGATTCATAGGAAGTTTTTACTGGAAAGTCATCGTTTGCTCCCTTCCATCAACATGAAAAATTCTTTGTTGGAAGTTTTAGTGGTTTCATGTTTTTTAATTCCCATCATTTTATTTTCGAGTGGATTGAAATTGTTTCAGCATTGGATGGCGGATATTGAAAAATTTTATGAATTAAAAAAGAAATCAGCGGAAAGCGAATTAATAGCTTTAAGAAATCAGATACAACCTCATTTTTTATTCAATATGCTTAATAATATTAATATCCTTACCAGAAGAGATCCACAAAAAGCTTCCTACATTATTTTGAAACTTTCAGATTTTCTAAGACATCTGTTGTATGAAAATAATGAAAAGGAAGTTAATCTTTCTTCGGAAATTAAGTTTATGGACGATTATCTGAGTCTTGAAAAAATCAGGCGGGACAATTTTGAATACACCATAAAATACTGTGAAAATCAGATTAAGGACGTTAAGATTCCACCTAATATTTTACTTATTTTAATTGAAAATGCGATTAAACATAGTATGGATTCATCCGATGGATCCTATATAGATGGAGTATTATTAATCGAAAATGGATTTTTAAAGATTCATGTGGTCAATTCAGTTCCTGTCGTAAACCCTGTTAGGAATAAAGAGAGTGGAGTTGGACTGAATAATATTCAAAGAAGGTTAGAATTAATTTATAAAGATACCTATTCATTGAAGTCAAGCAGAACGAAGGACGAATATATTACCACCTTAAAACTTCCCCTATGAAATGTATAGTGATTGATGATGAACCGGTTGCCAGAATGGGAATGGAAGACTTAATAATGGATTCTCCAAACCTCACATTTTTGCGGGCTTTTAATAGCACAATAGGCGTTGAAGAATACCTGAAAACTCATGAAGTAGATATTATTTTTTTAGATATTGAAATGCCTGTTAGAAGTGGGATTGAATTTGCTCCATTGATACCTCCTGAAACATTGCTTGTCTTCACTACAGCTTATCCTCACTATGCAATTGAAAGCTATGAGTTAGATGCTATGGACTATCTGTTAAAACCAATATCACAGGAACGCTTTAACAAAACTGTCATAAAAGCATCTGCTTATCTGTCCCTGTTGAAAAATGATAAGTACAGTGTCGAAAATACCTCAGAGGAACATATTATTGTCCGTGCCGACAAACGTTTCCATAAAATATTCTATGATAGTATCACTCACATAGAGGCTCTGAAAGATTATGTCATTATATATACTACTGACGAAAGACGGCATATTACCTGGATGAACCTTAAAAATATCTATCTAAAATTACCTAAAGATCAATTTACCAGGATTAGCAGAAGCCATGTAGTCAATACAAAGTTTGTGACCTCATTCGATAATACCAGTGTATGGATTAAGGAAATGGAAATCACCCTTGGAAAAAGCTATAGGGACGATTTCTTTGCGAAACATTCTCTATAGATATACTTCCTGACTTTTTTGTGTTTTATTATTCTGATTCCTGTGTAAAAGGAATCACCGTTTCTTGTGGGTTCCAATTCATTAACAGTAGCTCATGGTCTTACGATCGAATTTAATTTCTATCAGATAGTTTAGTATAGGAAATATAAGGGTATGTATAATTCTTTTGATGTAAAATTGGTGCACCACCTACCTTTACCGGAATTACATATTAATATACCATTATGAAAAAAGTGTTTTTTGCAATTTTATTATGTGCCGGTTTGGCGGAAGGAAGTGCTCAGTTACATTTGGGTGCAAAAGCAGGAGCTAATCTTACAAAAATTGATGGCGAGGCTTTCAGGGATAAATTCGAACTGGGATATCAGTTGGGAGGATTTGCTTACTATGATTTTTCAAAAACTTTAGGATTACAGCTGGAGGTCCAGTTCAACCAATCCAATACGAAGATTGAAGAAAGATATTCGGAAGTTCTCTTTAATGCTTTCGACAAAAAGAAAAAACTAAACTATATTTCTGTTCCGGTGTTGCTTCGTGTCAATACTCAGGGATTGATAACTATTGTAGGAGGACCACAATTTAGTTTTTTGGCGAATAGTGATGATACACTGCTTCAAAACAGTGGGCGGCTTTTTAAGAAAACGGATTTTGGCCTGGTTGCAGGAGTAGAAGTTAATTTTAAACCCTTTATACTTTATGGCAGATATACCTGGGGCTTCAGTAAGATCAGCGATGTTGGTGATTCACCAAAAAGCAGACAAATCCAGTTAGGGCTTGCGATGAAAATTTTCTAACAGATTTTTTTAAGACAAGAAGCAGTATTCTTTTCGCGTTAAGAACCAAATGTGAACAATGTGAATTTAATCTGAATCCTACAATTCAGGCGTTATGACGTCAGATTTAGGCTCTCGTATTCTGATGTTTCACCTTAACATGAAAAATCATATTAATAAAGGTTAAAAATGAAATGATGTATTGATTTTTATTTTTGACCTTTTTAATTCCAAATTGTTTCATCCTGTTATATTACTTTATATTGTTATGCAGTAAATAATTACATACGAAAAAAAAATCACTTCAAAGTGATTATTTTTTTAAAACACTTTTTTTTCTAAAAGCTTTAAAATGAATATACTAGATGAAATTTTTGATTTGTTATGTGTAATTTAATTAAACATCCTAATAATTTAATATTATTTTAATGCTGTTTGTATTGATAAATAACTTACATTAGCATATCACCAAATTGAGACATAAAGAAGAAAAAACAATTAAAACGGCCTAACCACGGGCTTTGTATGTTAAAACTAAATGAACAAAAATTAAATTTCTATGAAAAATGTGCCTACACAAAAAAAAATTAAACACCTGTTCAGGATGAGTGAAGTTCTCAATCCTAACCTGAACTTATTCTCGTTTACTGACCTAATTGAATCTTCCATCATATTTAGTATAAAAAGGCATTGATCATCTACTGCTAAATACACTATAGAATACATTTAATGTGAGACTATTCTGACAAGACCCAGTGATTGCAAAATCATATTGGGCAGGATCCCTCATTTCTATTTTTTAAATATATAAACATGGAAGATTTTTCAAAAACTAATCTTCAGCTGGAAAACCAGCTGAACAGTAAAGATATTGCCGTTATCGGAATGTCATGCAGGTTTCCCGGAGCGGATAACTATCATGATTTCTGGAACAACCTTATAAACGGAACCTTCAGTGTAACGGAGATTCCTGAATCCCGATGGGATTGGCGAGAATACTATGGTGATCCTGCTTCGGATACACCTAAAACCAATAGTAAATGGGGAGGATTTATTGAAGACATGGATAAATTTGATCCTTTATTCTTTAATATATCGCCGAAAGAAGCAAAATATATTGATCCTCAACATAGAATCTTTTTAGAATCTGCCTGGCATGCGGTTGAAGATGCAGGGTATAGTACCGAAAGTTTGTCCGGTAAAAAAGTCGGAGTATATGTCGGAGTATCTAAAAACGATTATGCAGAAATGCTTCAGTCTACTCATCAGGAAATCAGTTCATTTGTTTCTACAGGGACAGTACATTCTATATTAGCTAACAGAGTTTCTTTCTTTTTAGATATCAGAGGAAAAAGTGAAGTAGTAGATACGGCTTGCTCAAGCTCTTTGGTAGCATTACATAATGCCATTAGGGATATCCGTGCTGGGAATTGTGAATCTGCATTGGTGGGAGGAGTTAATGCATTGATCACGCCTACCATGTATCTGTCTCATGGAAAATCAGGAATGCTTTCATCGGAGGGCAAATGCAAGACATTTGACGAAAGTTCTGACGGATATGTTCGTGGTGAAGGTGTAGGATGTATTTTTATAAAACCACTGGCAGCAGCAATAGCAGATAACGATCCGATAATCGGAGTGATCAAAGGAACTGCGGTGAATCACAATGGACGTTCCAATTCACTGACTTCTCCAAGTGTTCGTGCTCAGGCTGAAGTCATTAACGCTGCACTAGAAGATGCAGAATTAGAAGCCGGACAGGTAAGCTATGTAGAGGCACACGGTACAGCAACCCCTTTAGGAGATCCTATTGAGATCAGTGCTTTAAAAAAAGTATTCAGCCAATATGGGGCAGAAGAAAATATCAATTGCACTTTAGGCGCACTGAAAACCAATATTGGACACTTAGAAAGTGCCGCAGGTATTGCAGGACTTATCAAAGTATTGCTTTGTATGCGAAACCAGCAAATCCCAGGAATACTGCATCATAAAAAACTGAATCCATATATTGATTTAAAAGGCAGTCCTTTCGCCATTTCTACTCAACCAACGGAATGGAAGCCTTCTGAAAAAGGTATTCAAAGTGGCCCTTTGTCTGCGGGAGTAAGTTCTTTTGGAATGGGTGGGGTTAATGCACACGTCATCTTGCAGGCCTATGAAGGAGAACAGGTTAGAGTTAATTCTGAAGAGAGAATAAACTATACAATCCCATTATCAGCAAGGACAGAAAAACAGTTGAAATTATATGCTGAAAGAATTACAGACTTTATAAGGAAAAACAGCACAGAATTACGCATACAGGATATCGCATTTACTCTACAAAACGGAAGAGATACAATGGCTGCTAAAGCTGTTTTTGCTGTTTCTGATGTAGAAGATCTTATTGCACAATTGGAAGAATATAGTTCAACAGGAAAAATTGCAAAAACCGATATCAATGCAGAAAATCAACAAGCTGATGGGGTAAGAATTTCTTTACCAGGCTATCCATTTGAAAGAAGAAGATGTTGGATGGATGGGGCGGCTGTTTCAGTTGCTGCTTCAAGTCAGGTAATAGTTCACGAAGTCGGATCACTTTTGATGCAATTTTCAAACAAAGATCAGCAGCAATGGGAATATGAAACACTTTTGAAATCAACTGATTATTTCATTCGTGATCATGTGGTAAAAGGTGAATGCATGATGCCGGGTGTTGCTTATCTGGAAATCGCAAGATCGGTAGCAGAAAAGGCATGTGGACGAACTGTAAGTGAATTGAATGATGTATGCTGGATGCATTCCGTAAAAGTATATGAAGAAAACGTTCCATTACAAATAAAGCTTATTCCGGTAAACACTGGGTTTTCCTTTGAAATAACTACTGCTGAAGGAGTGCATTCCAATGGAAACATCTTGCTGAAAAGTAATACAGTTGCGGCAGGATCTATCGACGTACAAAAAATAAAACAACGCTGTTCCATTGAAAAAACAGCAGCGGAAATTTATCAGGAATTTGAAAAAGAAGGCTTAGCTTATAAAGAAACTTTTCAAACAATCACAACAGGTTTTTTTGCAGCTGATGAAGCGATATGTATATTAAAACCCACTTTAAAAGAAAATCAGGTTTCCTCAAAAGTCTGGGAACCGTCTTTATTGGATGGTGTTTTTCAGACTGTAGTAGGACTATGTATTTGGGGGAATGTTGAAAATCAACATCAATTGTTACCATTCTATCTGAAGTCAGTACGTTGTTACAGTAATTTAGCTGATGCTCATTATGCCTATGTTAAAAAATCAGATACCTATCAGGGCGGAAACAGATTTTCATTTGATATGTTTTTGTGTGATGAACAGGGCAATGTGATCCTTGAGTTCAATGAATTTGTAAAAAGAGCTTATAAATCAGGATCCATAACTATCGAAGAGACGGTTGAACCTGTGATAGAAAGCTTACATTATACAGCCGATTGGTTAGAAAGACCATTGGGAATCCATGCAGAAAGACCTGCTTCTGTTATTATTTTTGATACGGATGCATCTTTATTAGAAAGCATACAGGAAAAACTGCCTTATGCAACAACGGTTTTGATATTGCCGGGAGATTCTTATGAGAAAAAGGATCAGTATACTTATCAGCTTGATGCTAAGGATGCGGCATCTTTTAAGAACCTGACCAAAGACCTTGCAGAAGACGGAATTGTTACAGATAACCTGATCTACAGATGGAGCATGAGCCGTGGTGAGCTGGTTGCTGAAAATATGCAGGATATTTACGCATTATTGTATTTGTCGCAAGCCTTAATCACTGCTGAATATTCCGGGAATATTAAATTGCTTTTTGCCTACAATCACAACGATAAAAAATCAACTGCTATACAGCAAATGGCAGGTGGATTTGCCAGAACCCTGGCTTATGAGAACCCTAGAATTTCTATTCTAAGTCTTGGCATCAGTGAAGAAGATAGCTCTTCTTATCAGGATATCATCATTCAGGAGATGATGCATTATGTAATGGCACCTCTGTTAGAAGTAATATATCGTAACGGACGAAGAGAAGAGAGAACTATAGTTCCGGTAAAACAACAGAACAACCAATCATCAGAACTATTGCTAAAGGAAAACGGTTGCTACATCATTACTGGTGGTACTGGTGGTTTAGGAATGGTGTTCGCGTCTTATCTTGCGGAACATTATAAGGCTAATATCGTATTGATCGGCCGAAGTTTAAAGAATGAAGCTATTGAAGATAAGCTTCAGCAGCTGCAACAACTTGGAGGAAATGCAGCATATTACAGAGCCAATGTAGCGGATAAAAGAGCATTATCAGTAGCGATTTCCAAAATCAAAAAGAAATTTAAAACCATTAATGGAATCATTCACGCAGCAGGACTGATTGAAGATTCTTTTATCATTAATAAAAAAGCAGATTCATTCGAAAGGGTGATCACTCCAAAAGTATATGGAACCATCAATTTAGATGAATGCCTTCAGAATGAGGTGCTTGATTTCTTCATCGTATTCTCTTCAATCGCTTCATTAATGCCTAATCAGGGACAGTGTGACTATGCTTCCGCGAACAATTTCCTTGATCATATGATGGAGATCAGAAACAGAAGGGAAATAGAAAAAGGGAATCAAGGAATCAGTCTGGCCATTAACTGGCCACTTTGGGAAAGTGGTGGAATTACGGTTTCTGACGAAGAAAGAGAACATTTATGGCAGGTATTCGGTATGAAACCGATGCTTAATGAAGATGCATTAAAAGGCTTCCTGAAATTACTAACCACAGGTAATACTTCAACACAGGCAGTATTGATCGAAGGAATTGCAAATAAAATAGAATCTCATCTTAGTGTTGAGCACGTATTCGAGCATGCTAATATTGAAAACAGAGAGTCTGAAAAAGGTGATTTCTCTTCAGTACTTAGAAGCATGATTACTGATATTCTACCCAAAACTTCAGTGATAACAGATACAGATAGCTTTAATAAATTAGGATTAGATTCTTCAGGACTGGTAAAGCTTTCTGCAAAGTTGACCGAATATGTGGGTGCAACAATCAATCCGGTTTTATTGATTGAATATAATACCATTAAAGACCTTGCTGCTAATATTGCAACAGAGATTCCTTCTTTTGATCCCGAAAAGGTGATGGAATCTTTAGCAAACGACGCTGCAAAAAGTTATATAACAACTACTTCATTGGTAGATGCAGAACGATCAGACTTAAAGAACTTACTGTTTAGAAAACGATACAGCAATGAAGAATTTTTCATGCAGGATCACGTCGTGGATGGAAAATACAATGTTCCTGGAGCCTGTTATATTGAAATGGGAAGACAGGCGGCCACATTGCTTGGTAAAAGAATATGCAGCCTATCCAATAATTACTGGCCGGAAGTGTTGTCTTCTGCAGGACCAGCGATCAATGCCTATATTCAGATGGTACCCAAAGGTTCATTATATGCTTACGAGATATTCAGTGAGGATACGAATGGCCGAAAAACAGTACATGCAATGGGGGATGTGAATATGGACACTGTTATAGAACCGGGTGAACTGGGAACTTTTGATCTTCATGCTGCCAAAGAAAAATTAAACATACACATAAGCCGGGAAACGGTTTACGAACAAATCATCGCTGAAGGATTGCATGTAGGACCTTCTTTTATGCCGATGAAGGAGTTATGGACGAATAAAGAAGAGGCTTTAGGACACCTGATCCTGCCTTTACATGTTGCAGAAACATTACCGGATTATATTTTGCATCCGAGTATGCTAACAGGAGTGTTCCAGACCGCTATTATTAATAATAAGCCAAATGGCTTAGAAAACTCCAAATACATTCCGGTAGCCATAGATGAGATTGTATTTACAGGTCAGATTCCTGCCGAATGCTATATACATACAGTAGCTCATGAAGCTAACAAAACCAGAAGTGGAATCAGAAAGTTTGATGCCCAGGTGGTGGATCCCGAAGGTAATATTATTGCTAAACTTAATGGTTTTTCAATTAAAGAGACGACCAATGCAACCAATACAGTTGCATCAGCTCAATCAGTAACTCCAAAAGTAAAAGTTGCTGAAAGTGGTGAACTTGCGATAGAACGCATTGAGAATCTGTTGAAAACATTGCTACATGAAGGAGTTGGTTTGGAAGAAGAAGAAATGGATGCTGAAACTTCATTTGAAGAATTGGGAATTAATTCCAGAATGATCATTGATCTGAACAGGTTGTTGGCAAAAACTTTCGGGAACTTATCTAAAACCCTGTTTTTTGAATACCGAAATATCAACGAACTGGCTGGTTATTTCCAGAAGAAGCATGCGGGTGTATTAAAAGATCTTTTAGGTGAAGTTGAAGAAAACGATTCGACACCTGAAAGGATAGAAGAAATTGAACCTGTTGCCGATACAGAGGAAAAAAGTACAAACAAAGATATTGCGATCGTTGGAGTCAGTGGAAAATATCCAAAATCAAATACACTTTCCGATTTCTGGGAGTTGATGAAAAAAGGAGATGACTGCATTGAAGAAATTCCACAAGATCGTTTTGATTATAAAGGACATTTTGATGAAGATAGAGAAAATGGACTGCTATATGCCCGTTGGGGAGGATTCATCAATGATGTAGATAAATTTGATCCGCAATTCTTTAATATCTCACCACGGGAAGCAGAGAAAATTGATCCTCAGGAAAGGTTGTTTTTAGAAGTCGTTTGGTCAACGTTGGAAGACGCTGGAATTACCCGTGAGAAAATTACAGAACAATCTAAAAAAGTAGGTGTTTTTGTAGGCGCATTATGGCAGCCGTACGTTAACCTTGGAATTGAAGAAACGGCCAAAGGAAATCCTATCGCTCCGAGTGGGCTTTTATATAGTATTCCAAACAGAGTTTCATATTTCTTTAACTGGACGGGACCAAGTATGGCTATAGACACTGCTTGCTCTGCATCATTAACAGCATTACATTATGCTTGTGAAAGCATCAGAAACGGAGAGTCTGACAGCTGTATTGCAGGGGGAGTAAACTTATCGCTTTCATTAAGTAAATATTTATTCCTGAGTCAGAATAATTTCTTAGCCAGTGATGGCCGTTGCAGAAGTTTTGGGATTGGAGATGGATATGTTCCTGGGGAAGGAATCGGTGCTGTTTTACTTAAGCCTCTGGAAAAAGCAATTGCCGATGGCGATCAGATTTATGGGGTAATTAAAGGAACCACCGTTAATCATAACGGCCGAACTAATGGATATACCGTACCTAGTCCTAATTTACAAGGGGAATTAATTCAGGCTGCTTTACAAAAAACAGGAATCGATCCACGTACGATATCTTATGTAGAAGCACACGGAACAGGAACTTCTTTAGGAGATCCTATTGAAATGACAGGTCTTTGCAAAGCTTTTGATGAATATACAGATGATAAACAATTCTGTGCCATCGGTTCTGTAAAATCTAATATTGGACATCTGGAGGCAGCAGCTGGTATTGCAGGACTGACGAAAATATTATTACAGTTTAAACACCAACTTGTAGCACCATCCATACATTCTGCAACCCTGAATCCGAATATCAGTTTTGAAGATACGCCTTTCTATGTTCCTCAGAATTTAGCACCATGGAAAAGACCAATGATCACTGATCAAAACGGACAGTCTGAAGAATTACCATTAAGAGCAATGTTAAGTTCTTTTGGTGCCGGAGGAAGTAATGCACATCTTATCATTGAAGAATTCAGATTACCGGAACAGACTTCTAAAAATGAATTAAACCAAGATCCTACGATCATTGTCTTATCAGCTAAAAATGAAGAACGTCTTCAGGAACAGGTATATAACTTAAAATATAGTTTAGAAGAAGATAACAGTCTGTCATTACCTGATATCGCTTATACTTTACAAACAGGAAGAGAAGCTATGGAAAGCAGGGTAGCTTTTGTGATAAATGACATTCCTTCATTAATAGGTGTCCTGGATGGCTTTTTAAAAGATACTGATGCTCAGAAGGAAACAAGTACATCATATAAGACAGGAACATGCAAAATAGGAACTAAAACAGATGATAAATCTGCTGAAGTACAAAACAAAATCAATACAGCAAATTGGAATGGTATTGCTGATCTATGGATACAGGGATCTGTATTCGACTGGAATTTGCTTTATGCAGGAAAACAGCTTCGCAAGATCAGCTTGCCAACTTATCCTTTTGCGAGAGAACGCTACTGGCTTCCTACAGCTGACAAGAAACTTAATCCAGCTGGAAAAACCGTTGACAGAACATTGCATCCTCTGGTGCACCAGAATACCTCTGACCTGGATCAACAAAAATTCAGCAGCACTTTTAGTGGTGAAGAATCATTCTTAGCAGATCATCAGGTACGCGATCAAAAGATTTTACCGGGAGTCGCCTATCTGGAATTGGCAAGAGCTGCAGGTAAATTGAGTACACACCAAAAAGTTACCCAACTTAAAGAGGTGAGCTGGATCAATCCTTTCTGGGTTCATCAATCAGAAACGCTTCACATTGGATTATACCGTGATCAGGAAGAGGTAGCTTATGAAATATATAGTAGTAACGGAGATGCTGTGGTAACGCATAGCAATGGAAGACTTTCCAATACCGTAATCGAGGTTCCTGGTAGGATGAACATTCAGCAGTTTAAGAAAGATTGTGTGAATGAAATCACAGGATCAGAATTATATAAAGCTTTTGATTCGAAAGGATTAAACCTTAAAAATAGTTTCCAGCAGGTAGAGACCTTATATATTGCAGAAGAATATGCTTTATCAAAAATAAAGCTGGTGAATAATGAAGGTTGTGTATATCCTCCTTGTATCATGGATAGCCTTCTTCACGCGGTGTATGGTTTAATGGATTCTTATTCATTGGTATTACCTTTTTATGCCGGAGAAATTAATTTCTACAAAGGAATTGAAGAAGCTCAGGAGCTTTGGGGTTATGCGGTACGAAAAGAAGGTAAGGATAACCACCGAACGGTAACTGCTGATTTTTATTTACTAAATGAAAACGGAGAAATACTATTATCCTTTAAAGACTTTATTTTCCTGCCTTTGGATCGTGAAGAATCTGATCAATCAGGAAGTAAGACTTCTTTGCATAAAGAAGGAAAAGTAACTTATTATCAGCAGGAATGGAAAGAAGAAGCTCTTGTTTCAGAACAGCTTGAAACAACCAATCAGATCATTCTTATTGCAGGCGGCGCTATTGATTTGTGCGACAAGCTGCAGGAAGGACTCGGACAGGAGGTTATAGCTGTAAACCAGGAAAAACAAACTGCTTTTTTCAATTCTGCATTATCTAAAATAAAAGAGAAAGTCAAGGAGAAAGGCCATACTCAAATCACAGTTGTTTGTCAGACCAGCGATTATTCCGAATATGGATTTATATCCGGATTGCTTAAAACAGCTCATCTTGAACACCCTGAAATTACAGGAAAAGTAATTGCTGTAGACTATTTATCAGTAAAGAACCTTGAAGAACTCACAGCAATCATTGAGGCTGAGCAAAATAATAAAGATGTTGAGGTATCCTACACCGGAGGTGTAAGGTCAGTGAAAAAATCTGTACTGGTAACTTTCGATTCACAAAGTACGGAGGGAATAACCTTTAAAAAAGGAGGTGTTTATCTTTTAACCGGTGGTGCAGGTGGATTAGGCTTGAAGATCGCTGAACATATTTGTACTAAAAATAATATTACGCTGGTACTGACAGGCAGAAGTGTATGGTCTGAAACCATTAAAACTTCATTATCTGAAATACCGGGTGCTGTGTATCATCATTGTGATCTAAGCAACTTTGAAGAAACCCAGAAATTGGTACAACTTGTTAATCAGGAATATGGTCCACTCAATGGAATTATTCATAGTGCAGGTGTTCTCAGAGATAGCTATATCATCAACAAAACATCTTTACAAGTAGATGAGGTTTTTGCTCCTAAAGTAGAAGGAACAAAAAATATCGATGAAGCGACTAAAGATCAGCCATTGGATTTTATGGTATTCTTCTCTTCTATAACGAGTATTAAAGGAAATGCCGGACAGGCTGATTATGCTGCAGCCAATGCTTATATGAATACGTATGCGGCATACCGTAATGCAGAAAGATCAGGAAGAAAATCAAATGGTAAAACTTTAAGTATCTGCTGGACATTATGGAAAGAAGGCGGAATGAAAGTGAATGATGAAGATGTTCTGGATCTTGAAAGACAATTAGGATCACTCTCACTTCCATCTGAAGATGGCATAAAAGCTTTTGATACTTTACTAAAAAATGCGGAAGGAGAAATTCTGGTTACTTATGAAAATACAGATGCTCCAAAGGTGGAAATGATTAAAGTTTTTGTACCAAAAGAAGCTCATCTAGCTATTGATACTTCTGAACTGGCAGAAAAAGTTTCAGGTAAAATAATCGAAATAGTAGCCGTGCTATTAAAGCTAAATCCTGCTGCTATTAAAAAAGATAAGGCATTTGGTGATTATGGTTTTGAATCTGTGTCATTAACAAAATTTGCCCGCCAGTTAAATACATTCTATGAGCTTACAGTACTACCAACTGTTTTTTATAATTATCCAACAATCAATGATCTTAAAGATTTTTTAATTGAAGAACATCATGAAGCAGTAACTCAAAAGCACAGCTCATCTGTTGCCGCAAAATCGGAAGAGGTTCAGCCTGTAATGATTACGCAAAAAAGAGTTGCATTTAATAATGAAGGTCGTTCTGCAATACCAAAAACAGCTGGGAATAGTATCAGTAACAGTACCCATACAACACAAAAAGCAGTTGCTATTATCGGGATCAGTGGACGTTTTCCTGGGTCAGATGATTTAGATGCTTTCTGGAAAAACATCAGTGAGAATAAAGATCTGATCACTGAAATGACACCGGACCGTTGGGACTGGAAAGCCTATTATGGAGATCCTTTAAAAGAGAAAAATAAGACCAAAGCAAAATGGGGTGGCTTGATCTCTGACATTGATAAATTTGATCCTTTATTTTTTAATATCTCGCCACGTGAAGCAGAATTGATGGATCCACAACAGCGGATCACTCTGGAGGCCGTATATCAGGCATTGGAAGATGCAGCAATTGCACCGGATAAGATCAGAGGAACTGACACCAGTATCTTTATTGGAGTTTCCACGTCTGACTATTCCATGTTAGTGAATAACCAGTCTGATTTAACGGGACAGGGACATTATGCAACTGGATCAGTACATTCTATCCTGGTCAACAGAATATCTTATTTATTGGATATCCGTGGAGCAAGTGAACCTGTGGATACTGCTTGTTCAAGCTCATTGATTGCGATTCACCGTGCAGTAGCCCATATTAGAAACGGAGATAGCACGATCGCAATTGCAGGGGGAGTGAATGCACTTCTTTCTCCGGAATTGACTCTTTCTTTCAGTGAATCCGGAATGCTAAGTGCCGACGGACGTTGTAAAACTTTTGACGAAAGTGCCAATGGCTATGTACGTGGAGAAGGCGTTGGAGTTGTTATCCTGAAATCATTGGAGCAGGCAGAAGCAGATGGAGACCATATTTACGGAATTATCCGTGGAAGTGCAGAAAATCATGGCGGAAAAGCCAATACACTGACCTCTCCAAATCCAAATGCTCAAAAAGAGCTCCTGGTTAAGGCGTATAGCAGAGCAGGAATTAATCCGGCGGATGTAAGTTATATAGAAGCCCACGGAACAGGAACTCCACTAGGAGATCCGATTGAAATAGAAGGATTGAAGCTTGCCTTTAATACTTTATATAAGCAAAGAAATCAAGCCCCAACAGAAGCTGCATACTGCAGTATCGGAAGTGTAAAAACAAACATCGGACACCTGGAGGCTGCTGCAGGAATTGCAG
Source organism: Chryseobacterium sp. T16E-39 (assembly GCF_002216065.1). Taxonomy (NCBI): domain Bacteria; kingdom Pseudomonadati; phylum Bacteroidota; class Flavobacteriia; order Flavobacteriales; family Weeksellaceae; genus Chryseobacterium; species Chryseobacterium sp. T16E-39. The sequence continues at coordinate 379,976 of NZ_CP022282.1, forward strand.
GAGTGATGAAGGTAATCCTGGCAATGAAACATAAAACATTACCTGGAAATCCTCATTTAATTCAGACCAACCCATATTTAAATCTGGATGGAAGTCCATTCAGGTTACAGCAAAATACAACCGACTGGAAGGTTTCTGGTAACAAATCAAGAATTGCCGGAATCAGCAGTTTTGGTTTTGGAGGAGCTAATGCCCATTTAATTATCGAAGAATATATTCCTGGTATAAGAAAAGCAATTGTAAAAGGACAACCTGCCGTTATTTTACTATCTGCAAAAAATGCCGACCGATTAAAAGCCAGGGCATTGCAACTGAAAGTCTTCTTACAGAGGCACCCTGAAACGGACCTGCATGAGCTTGCCTTTACTTTACAGTCAGGACGTGAAGCCATGGAAGAACGTCTTGCATGGATTGCAGAAAGCCAGGAGGACTTATTGACTCAGTTGGAAAATTATACCAATGGTAATAGCTTTGGATTCTACCAGGGAAATACCAATCAGGAACAGATCGGCTTCCTTCTGGAGGGAACGGCAGGAAAAGCTTATGTAGAAACTGCTTTCAAAAATAATGAAATCAAAAGTCTTGCTCAACTGTGGGTAAAAGGAATTGATATCGACTGGAAGTTATTATACCCAGATACTTTACCGAAGCGCATAAGTCTGCCTGTATATCCTTTTGCCAGACAACGGTACTGGATCCCGGATTCCCCTAAAAAAGTACTGCATACCCAAATAGCAGAAAATCATCTGCATCCATTGTTACATACCAATGAATCTAATGATAAGCAACAACAATACGCAGCAGTATATAACGGAACCGAATCTTTTCTTGACGACCATATCGTAAGGGATGAGAAAATACTGCCCGGAGTAGCTTATCTGGAAATAGCTAGGGCTGCAGGAGCTTTGAGTTCTCAAAAAGAGGTTGTCAGGTTGAAGAATGTGAGCTGGCTGAACCCTCTAAAGCTGGAAAATGGAACAGTCTCAATTGCCATTGCACTGGATCCGGAACAAGCAGCTGTTAATTACAAAATTTACAATCAGAAAAATAACCAGCTTCTTTATGGAAACGGTCAGATCATTACGGGTAAAACAGAACCTGCTGGAAGATTTGATCTGGAAATGATGAAAGCGGCTTGCACAAAGGTGATTCCGGGAGCAGAAATTTATCAAAATTTCAAAGCAAACGGATTGAATCTTGGAAAGAGCTTCAGAGGAGTTAAGCAAATTCACGTAGGAGAAGGTATTGCTTTATCAGCCATCAGTTTTGATGAACTGGAAGGTTGTATGTACACGCCGGGTATTATGGATAGTCTCTTACATACCATTTATGGATTGGTTATTGCAGGAGGCGAAGCATACAAATTGGAACTTCCTTATTTTGTACGCGAAGTTCATTTTTATCAGCCTATAACAGATGCTTCGGCATTGTGGGGATATGCCAGAAAAAGTGAAAATTATAAAGAAAGTGATCAGGTTGTTACCTATGATCTGGATCTTCTGAGTAATGAAGGAGATCTATTGATCAGCTTTAAAGATTTTGTAGCACTTCCCCTGGATGGTCTTGAAACCAATGGAGAGGAAGATAATATTGACGAAGTTGTTGAAGAATCGGTTGAAGAACAAATGACTGTAGTTCCGGTCGAGGCGAGTCTGCTAAAGAAAAAAGTGACCGATAAGATCGTAGGTATCGTTGCTGAATTAGTCAGAATGGAACCTGCTGAAATTGAAAATGATAAAAAGTTCGGAGATTATGGATTTGATTCCATTTTATTAACCCGTTTCAACAATGAGCTCAACGGTTACTATGATCTGGATCTGATGCCAACCGTATTTTATAATTATGCAACCATCAATAAGCTGGCTGCGTTTATGACAGAAGAATATACGGAAGCCCTCAATGCATTGCACGGAGAAGCTCCAGCTGCTCTAACTGTTAAGCCGGTTGAAAAAATTACCATAAAAAAGAGTGCTTTTTCAACAACGGTTGCAACGCCTGTAAAACAGTTCAATCCTTACAAACCAAAGCCACAATCGGCCAATGAACCCATTGCCATTATTGGGATGAGTGGCCGCTTTCCGGGATCACCGGATCTGGACACATTCTGGAAAAATATCAGTGAAAATAAAGACCTGATCACAGAGGTTCCCGCGGACCGATGGGACTGGAAAAAATATGACGGAGATCCTTTAACGGAAAAAAATAAAACCCGATCCAAATGGGGAGGTTTTCTGACAGATATTGATAAGTTTGACCCTGCTTTTTTCAGTATTTCTCCAATGGAAGCTGAATTGATGGATCCGCAACAACGTATTCTCATGGAAGCAGTATACGAGGCGCTGGAAGATGGTGGAATTGCAACAGAAAGCATTAAAGGAACCAATACCGGAATATTTATAGGGGTTTCTGCGTCTGACTATTTGATACGCCTTCGCCATGAAACCGATTTAGCGGGGCAAATGCATACCACTACAGGTTCTGTACATTCCATGATGGTGAACAGGATTTCCTATTTACTGGATATCAACGGACCGAGTGAACCGGTAGATACTGCCTGTTCAAGTTCATTGATTGCCATTCACCGAGCTGTTGAAAATATCAGAAACGGAATGTGTAATATGGCCATTGCCGGAGGAGTAAATGCATTGTTATCTCCAGAATTGACCCTTTCTTTCAGCCAGTCAGGAATGTTGAGCAAAGATGGAAGATGTAAAACTTTTGACCAAAGTGCTAATGGATATGTAAGAGGAGAAGGAGTAGGAATTATCGTTCTTAAATCATTGCAACAAGCTATTGCAGATGGTGATCCTATTCATGCGGTGATCAGAAGTACTGCAGAAAACCATGGCGGAAGAGCAAACACCTTAACTTCACCTAACCCGATTGCCCAAAGAGATCTTTTACTGCATGCCTATCGCAGTGCGGGAATCGATCCGCGTGATGTGAGTTATATTGAAGCTCACGGTACCGGAACACCTCTGGGAGATCCAATTGAAGCAGAAGGATTGAAACTTGCTTTTAAAGATTTATATAAAGATAAAGGACTTCAGCAGCCTACAGAACCTCACTGCAGTATCGGAAGTGTAAAAACCAATATCGGACACCTGGAATCTGCAGCAGGTATTGCAAGTACCATTAAAGTACTGCTGTGTATGAAGAATAATACATTGCCGGGTAATCCGCATTTAAAAAATCCTAATGAATACCTGAAATTAAATGGAAGTATCTTCGAGCTGAGAAAAGAGACAGGTCCGTGGATCACTTCCGATGATCGTCCGAAAATTGCTGGGATCAGTAGTTTCGGATTCGGAGGTGCCAATTCACATATTGTCATTGAAGAATACCGACCGGATCTGACAACTCCTTATCAGGAAGACAGTCAGGCCATCATTATACTTTCTGCAAAAACTAAAGATAATCTGAAGCAGCAGGCGAGCAATCTTTTAGATTTTGTTCAAAAAAATCCTGAAGCGAACCTTTCTGATATCGCCTATACCCTGCAGACGGGAAGGGATGAAATGGAAGAAAGACTGGCTCTGGTTGTATCGAATAAAATCGAACTGATGAGTAAGCTGACAAACTATCTTTCAGAAGGTTCAGAACATGGATTTACAGGAAACATAAAACAAGATAAGACCGGTTCAGGAAATACCTATATCAGTCTTGCTATTGAAAATAAAGATCTCATTTCATTGGCAGGTCTATGGGCGAAAGGTGCATCTGTAGACTGGAACTTATTATATACCAATGGACGTCCTTCGAAAATCAATTTACCGGTTTATCCGTTTACTAAAAACAGATACTGGATCCCTGTCAGTTCATTCCTGCTAAAAACAATGGCCAATACCAGAATTCATCCATTACTGCACATGAATGAATCAGATTTAAATGAACAGAAATATACCAGCATTTTCACAGGTGAAGAAGTTTTTCTTAACGATCATAAAGTAAGAAACGAAAAGGTGCTGCCGGGAGTCGCCTATCTCGAACTGGCAAGAATTGCCGGAACATTGAGTACAGGTCAACAGGTAACACAGCTAAGAAATATCAGTTGGGTCAATCCGATTTCTATCGTAGAAGATTATGCAAAGATCTCAACCGGGATTTATAGGGATGGTGATCAGTTGTGTTATGAGGTCTACAGCGATGGAGAAGTGGTACATGGTAATGGTCAGATATTAACTGATAAGCTGATTCAGCCAGAAAATATGGACATCAATGCTTTGAAAGCAAAAGCCAATAAAGTATTGGATGGCAAAGGAATGTATAATGAATTTTTGGCGGCAGGACTTGATCTCGGAACTACGTATCAGGGAGTTCAAAAGATGTATGCTAATGACCATGGCTGTTTAGCTAAAATTAACCTTACGAGCCTTGAGGGCTTTATGTATACACCGGGAATTCTCGATAGTATGCTCCACACTATTTATGGTTTCCAGCAACTTGCTGACGAAACATACTCATTGGCACTTCCTTATTTTATGGGAGAGATGAGCTGCTATCAAACACTGGAGGGACAATCATTGTGGGCGTATGCACGTAAAAATGAGCAAACCAAATCAGAAGATAAGCTGGCTGCGTATGATATAGATCTGATCAATGATCATGGTGTTGTTTTAGTGAGCTTCCGAAACTTCGTAGCGCTTCCGTTAGATGGATTTAAACCAACAAAAACGGTTAAAAAAGATACAGATACATTTATCTACCAACCCGTTTGGGAAGAGACTTCCCTAGAAAATCCACAGATACGGGAAACTGAAAAACAATTTATCTGGCTTGCCGGAGGGACTGATTCTTTAGCAGAAGAATTAAAAGAAAGATTGGGAATCTCAGTACAAGCCATCGCAATTGATCAGCCGGTAAGCTATTTTACCACGGTACTTGAACAGCTGAAAGGCAATTTGAAGAAAAATACTTCAATGCATATCACTGTGGTTTACCCAAATCATCAGTATCCACAGGCAGGATTTATTACCGGTTTGTTAAAAACAGCAGTTCAGGAAAATCCTGGAGTGACAGGCCAGACCATCGGTGTGAATAGTTTAGATCCTGATTTGCTGACCGAATTACTGAAAAATGGAGTGGGAAAAAATGCTGAGATCCGTTATGATCGAGGTATTTTTAAAACAAAACAGTTCAGACCGTTAGTAAAAGAGAATATAGGTGTAGATCAAATGACGATCCGTGAAAATGGAGTATACCTTATTACGGGTGGTGCCGGTGGTCTCGGACGCATTTTTGCAAAGCACTTAAGCCAGACTAAAAATGTAAAAATTATCCTGACAGGCAGAAGAACTGCGGATCACGAGATAGAAAAACTACTGTCTGAAATTCCGGGAACAGTGTATTATCCATGTGATATAACAGATCATCAGGATACAGAAAGATTGCTAACAACTATTAAGGAAAACCATCACGGATTGAATGGAATCATTCATAGTGCCGGAACTTTAAGAGATAGTTTTATTCAAAATAAAAATGAGGAACATATTCAACAGGTACTCAATCCTAAAATTAAAGGAGCGCAGATATTAGATGTAGTAACAAAAGGTGAACCTCTTGACTTTATGATGCTTTTCTCATCTGTTGCGGCAGTGACAGGTAATGCTGGGCAAGCAGATTACGCATCAGCTAACACCTATCTGGATCATTATGTTGAATACCGAAATGAAGCTGCTGCTCGAGGTCAGCGATCTGGAAAAACGATCAGTCTAAACTGGCCACTGTGGAAATCCGGTGGAATGCAGGTAAGTCCGGCAGCGGAAAAATATCTTGAAAATCAGTTTGGGATGGTGCCAATGCCAACAGAGACAGGTCTTGAGATGTTTGATCTGATTCTGAAAGCTCCATCAGGACAGTACGCTATTTATTTCGGTAAAGAAGAGGGGATTTCCAGAACAACAGGTAATACATTAACTGGAGGAGCAATTCAAAAAAATGATTCAATATCTCCTAAAAATACAGAAGAAAAGATAGGTGGATCAAAAACGGCTACAGAAAAGATTGTTAGAGAGGTGAAGGAAATTGTGGCAAAACTTCTCAAAATGGAGGTTTCTACAGTTGATCAGGAAACAGAATTTGGAGAATATGGTTTTGATTCCCTTTTAATGACCCAGTTTACCACTGCTTTGAATAATTTCTACAACCTGAAATTAATGCCGACCGTATTTTACAACCATCCGACTATTGGAGTATTTGCGGAATTCCTGATCAAAGAATATCCGAACCTTGCAGTAGAAAGTGAAAGTACTTCAAAGGCATTTACTTCAGACCAAAATTCAGTTCAATTTGACCAGTTTACCGGACGTAAAAACAGACAACATTCTTTACAATACAACAGTTCACCAGTAAAGGTACCTCAAAAGCCTGTTGAAGAAGGAATTGCGATTATAGGAATCAGTGGACGTTTTCCCGGATCACCTGATATCAATACTTTCTGGGAAAGAATTAAAAATAATGAAGACCTGATCACAGAAATCCCTGAAGACCGATGGAGCTGGCAGGAATATTACGGAGATCCTCAAAAAGAAAGTGGTAAAACCAAAGCAAAATGGGGTGGATTTATCAGCGATATCGACAAGTTTGATCCTTTGTTTTTCAATATTTCCCCTAAAGAAGCTGCTTTAATGGACCCTCAGCAAAGGATTGCTCTTGAAGCCGTATACCACGCTTTGGAAGATGCAGGGGTAGCCACTTCAGCATTAAGGGGAACCAATACAGGAACCTTTATTGGAGTATCTGCGGTGGATTATTCCATGCTAATGAATAATGGAACTGATCTTACGAGCCTGGCACAATATTCTACAGGCGCAGCTCATTCCATATTGGTGAACAGAATTTCCTATTTATTGGATATTCATGGACCAAGTGAGCCGGTAGATACAGCGTGTTCAAGTGCATTGATTGCCATTCATCGCGGTGTAGAGCATATCAGAAACGGACACTGTGATATGGCGATTGCTGGTGGGGTAAATGCTATATTATCTCCGGAACTGACGCTTTCCTTCAGCAGTGCAGGAATGTTGAGTGAAGATGGAAGATGTAAAACTTTTGATCAGCGTGCCAATGGCTATGTTCGTGGAGAAGGAGTCGGAATTGTGATCCTGAAATCTTTAAGCAAGGCTGAAGCTGATGGTGATCATATCTATGGAGTGATCCGCGGAACAGCTGAAAACCATGGTGGAAGAGCGAATACGCTTACCTCTCCAAATCCCAATGCACAAAAAGATCTCCTGGTAAAAGCATACCGGAATTCAGATATAGATCCACGTGATATCAGTTACATAGAAGCACATGGAACGGGGACAGCACTGGGTGATCCTATAGAAATTGAAGGTCTTAAGCTTACATTCAATACATTATATGAAGACAAAGGACTTCAGCAGACACAAAAAGCGTATTGCAGTATTGGCAGTGTAAAAGCAAATGCCGGACATCTTGAATCTGCAGCCGGAATGGCCGGATTAGCAAAAGTATTGATGGCAATGAAGCATAAAATGCTGCCAGGTAATCCGCACTTACAAAATCCCAATGCCTATTTACAGATGGAAAATACACCATTCCGTTTACAGAAAGAAACTACAGAATGGGCTACCGAAGGAAATAAGCCAAGAATAGCCGGAATCAGCAGTTTTGGATTTGGAGGAGCGAATGCACACATTATTATTGAAGAATATCAGCCATCAAAAACGGCTCACAAGATTCAAAGCAATGCTATCATTCCATTATCAGCAAAAACGAAGGAACAACTTCAGCAGCAGATCATCAATCTTAAGAATTATCTGGAATTGAATCCTCAGCTAGACATCCATGATGTCGCTTATACTTTGCAAAACGGACGTGAAAAGATGAAGGAAAAAGCAGTATTTATAGCAACTGATACCAAAGATCTGATTAGCCTTCTTTCTGAAAAAAGGGATCTGAATGCTCCTGTTTACAAGTCAGAAGAAAATAATACAGCATCCATTTCATTGGCAGAAAATTGGTTAAGTGGAGCATTAAAAGATTGGTCCACTTGTTATCCGGGTCAGAAACCTGCCAAAATCAGCTTGCCGGTATATCCTTTTGCACGCAACCGTTACTGGATTCCGGAAGGAAAGAAGATCGCAGTTGTAGCCGTAAAAGAACAGGATCATCAATTATTTGAAAATTTTTCAGAAAACATAACCATCGAAGAAAAAACTCAACCTGCTGATGTAAAATATGAAACAGCCCAGGATAACAGCTGGCTGATGGCAAAATTAATTCAGATCGCAGCAGCAACGATTGTATTGCCTGAAGAAGATTTTGATATCACGACCCAGTTTAAAGACTATGGTTTTGATTCGATCCTTGGGGTTGAATTGGTCAACAATATCAATTCTGAATTAAATATCACCATTAAGGCAACTGATTTATACAGTTATCCTAATATCACTTTAATGAATGATTATCTGTTAAAGAATTTCTCTGAAGAATTACAGGCTCCGGTTCAGGTTCATCAGTATGCTGTTGCAGATAAAATTATCATTACTGAAAAGAAAAGTCATGCAGTTGAAGACAAAATTACAACTCATCTTGATCAATCAGCAGAAATTGCGATTATAGGAATCAGCGGACAATTTGGAACTGCTAATGATCTGGATGCTTACTGGAAAGTATTGGCAGAAGGACAATGCCTTGTCAAAGAGGTTAAGCATGAGAAATGGACAGAAGATCAGGGAAGTTTTGAAGGACAAAAAAGATGGGCAAGCTGTTTGGAAAATCCGGACTATTTTGATCCTCTATTCTTTAAACTTTCAGGCTCTGAAGCAGAAATGATGGATCCTATGCAGCGTTTATTTCTTGAGCATAGCTGGAAGGCAATTGAAGATGCAGGAATTGATGCAGACTCTCTTTCATCCTTGAAATGTGGTGTGTATGCAGGAGCGGGACACAGTGATTATATCGCCGGAACAGAAGGAACATTACCTTCCGCACTTTGGGGAAATTCAAGTGCGATATTGGCGTCAAGAATTTCTTATTTCCTTAATTTAAAAGGACCTGCTATAGCAGTCAACACAGCGTGTTCAAGCTCTCTGGTGGCGATGGATCTTGGATTTAACAGTCTTCAAAGAGGAGATACGGATCTTGTGTTAGCGGGTGGTGTCAATATTATCAATTCTGCCCATTCGCACGATATGGCAGTGAGAGCAGGAATGCTGTCTGCGGATGGACGATGCTACACATTTGACAGCAGGGCCAATGGCTTTGTAATGGGAGAAGGTGTTGGTGTTGTTGTCCTAAAGAGATTGGCAGATGCAGAAAGAGATAACGACCGTATCTATGGAGTGATCAAAGGAAGTTTGACCAACCAGGACGGGACGACCAATGGTATTACTGCTCCAAGTGTGCTGTCTCAGGAAGAACTTGAAAAGGAGGTGTATGAAAAATTCAATATCAATCCGGAAACCATAACGTATGTGGAAGCTCATGGCACAGGTACGGGATTGGGAGATCCTATAGAATTTGAAGCGTTAAATGCATCATTCAAAGCATATACTGATCAGCAAAATTTCTGTAGTCTGGGTAGTGTGAAAACTAATATCGGACATGCGTTGGAAGCTGCCGGAGTGGCCAGTGTATTAAAAGTGCTTTTGGCAATGAAACACAAACAATTGCCACCAAGCATTAATTATGAAACACCCAATCCGCTAATCAATTTTAAAGGAAGTCCATTTAAAATACAGGATACATTGACCGCTTGGAATACACCAGCTCATACAAAAAGAAGGGCAGCGATCAGTAGCTTTGGCTTTAGTGGAACCAATGCGCACATGGTTATTGAAGAATATATTCCTCAGGAAAAGGAAGAGATTAAGCAAGGTGGAGAAGTGTTGATCGTATTGTCAGCCAAAAGCCGTGAACAATTGATTGTACAGGCTGAACAGCTTGTTAAACACATTAAAAATGAGCCGTTGATCAGCTTATATAATATCGCTTACACCCTTCAGATCGGAAGATCAGCGATGGAAGAAAGATTGGCTGTTCCTGCAAAAACAATTGAAGATTTAGTTAATCGTCTTACTGATTTTGCAACTGGAAAAGGAGGGTTTTATTTTAATGGAAATATCAGACAGCATAAGAAAGAAGTGAACAAATCTTCTGAAACATCTGCGATTCAAAATGCTTTGGCGAATCAATCGTGGGCAGCAGTAGGAGAATATTGGGTAAAAGGATTCCCTGTACAATGGGAGGTATTATATCAGGAAACGAAGTTTAGTAAAGTTACGCTACCTAATTATCCTTTCGCAAGAGAAAGATATTGGCTAAAATCTGAACAGAAAATAGCTACAAGCTCTGCCATTGCACATCCTTTATTACATCAGAATAATTCAAGTTTAAAGAATTGCTTGTTTAGCAGCACACTGAATGGAAATGAATCTTTTTTAAGAGATCATAAAGTGTATGGAGAACAGGTGCTGCCTGGAGTCGCTTACCTTGAAATGGCTCATGTAGCAGGCCGACTTGGAGCTGAGGTTTCAATAGCTCAGTTAAGGGAGGTGAACTGGCTACAGCCTGTAAAGAATCATGATGGGCAAGTAACACTTAATATTGCTATTGAAGCTTTGCAGGATGAGTGGACTTATAAAATTTACTCAGGTCCGGATGAAAAGCAATTGCATGGACAGGGTATAATGGGAACAGTTTCCAGCTTAGTTCCTCAGATCAAAAACATCAATAAATTACAAAACAGCTTTATCAAAAAAATGGATAAAGCAGCATATTATGAACTGTTCAGATCCATTGGACTGGATTATGGAACAACTTTCCAGGGAATTCAGGAGGTTTGGTATAATGGGGAGTCTGCATTGTCGAGAATTGAACTTAGTCCAGAAACCGGATTCACTTTATCTCCGGGAATGATGGATGGTGCATTACAGACCTGTATGGCGATCAGTCTTTCTGATCAAAGCCAGAAGCTGATGTTGCCATTCAGTGTGAGAGAAATTAATATCTATCAATCTTTATCAGAAGAAATCTGGTGTTATGTAAGAAAAAATACTTCAGGGAAACAGTCCAGCAGTTATGAGATTGAAATGCTGAATCAACAGGGAGAAGTCCTGATCAGTTTCACAGAGTTGGTGGTTTTAACACTGGAAAACGGAAACAATACATCTTCTGCGACTCATGAGAATAAAAGTCAGAATAAGGAAACTTTAGAGAATAGTGTTGGATTGCACCTGTATGCTAATGAATGGAAGGAAGCAGATTTAGAGACATCCAATTCGAAAAGAACAAACTCATCAGTTGCTCCATTAGTTTTTCTGGCAGGCGGTTCTGCAGTATTAGCAGAGAAGCTGGAAGAGAGCCTGGAATGTGAAGTGAAAATTCTTCATGAAAGTGCTCCGGAAGAAACTTTTATTCAGGTTCTTGATGAAATACGGCAAAGAAAACCTGTGGGACAAATGATTCAGTTGGTGTATCCTGCCGGGGAAGGAATGGAGTATAGTTTTCTTTCAGGATTATTGAAAACGGCATTGCAGGAAAGTTTAGTATCAGCAGCAAAATTGATTGAAGTAGAAAACCTGTCGATTAACGGACTAGATGAATTAATAAGCATATTACAAGCTGAACAGGAGAATACAGATGCTGAAGTGCGTTATCATCTTGGAAAAAGAGAAATAAAGAAGCTGAAAGCTTTAAACGGAACTGAAAATCAAGAGGTAAAAGCAACCATTAAGGAAAACGGGGTCTATCTGATCACCGGAGGTGCAGGCGGATTAGGGCTGTTATTTGCAGAGTATTTCAATCATATTTCAGGAACAAAAGTAATATTGGTGGGTAGAAGTGAGCTTACTACTTCACAAAAAGGAAGATTAAAAGAATTATCCAACACCACTTACGAACGATGTGATATTACCGATTTGGGAAGGGTAACAGCTTTAATTGGAAAAATCAAAAATGAATATGGTCGCATTAATGGAATTGTTCATAGTGCTGGGGTAACCCGGGATAGTTTGATACTCAATAAGACTGCAGCCGAGGTTAGAGAAGTGTTTTCTGCCAAAGTAAAAGGGGCAGAAAATATAGATATGGCCACTAAAAATGAAAATATGGATTTCACGATTTATTTTTCATCATTAGCGGGAATATTTGGGAATACAGGACAGTCGGATTACGCATCAGCTAATTTGTGGTTGGATCATTTTGCTTCCCACCGTGAAATGGAACGTCTTCGTGGAAAAAGAACAGGAAAGACATTAAGCATCAACTGGCCGCTGTGGAAAGACGGTGGAATGCAGATCACTGCAGAACAGGAAAAATACATGGCACACCACTTTGGTTTATGGCCGATGCCGACTGCAGATGGACTTCACGCCTTTGAAACTTTGTTGAACAGTAATTTTAATCAGGGAATTGTCATCTATGGAGATCCTGAAAAACTGGGAATAGAAAAAGGAAGTTCACTGCCTCAAAAAGAAATGGTAAAAGAAACTCCGGTTGCTCAGGTTGATGACGATTTGTATGAAGCATCCGTAGAATATATGGGTACTTTGATAGCCGGAACTTTAAAGATTCCTGTAGCTAAATTACAACCGGATATTCCTTTTGAAGATTTTGGTATCGATTCTACAATAGTCGTAAGATTGACCAATCTCCTGGAAGAGAAACTAGGTAAAGTATCACGAACTGTATTTTTTGAATGTCAGACCTTGGGTGAACTGGTTTCTTATTTTCTGAAAACCCATCGCAATGAACTTGTAAAGCTAACTGGATCAGCAACAAGTGTGGATCATAAGAAAGTGGTTTTCGCAGACCAGGCAAAAAATATACAATCTACAGCATCAAATAAGGCAGTAGATCAACGAAAAGAAATTATTGAAAAAGAACTTCCTAAACCATCCGCATTATCAGAAGATATAGCAATCATTGGATTGAGTGGAAAATATCCTGATGCTAAGAATCTGGATGAGTTTTGGGAGAATCTGAAATCAGGAAAAGACAGCATCAGAGAAATTCCGGAAGACCGTTGGAAGATCAGTGATTTTTATGATCCTGTAAAAGGAAAAGAAGGAAAAACGTATAGTAAATGGGGTGGATTTATGAAAGACATTGATCTTTTCGACCCTTTATTCTTTAATATCTCTCCACGGGAAGCGGAAATCATGGATCCTCAGGAAAGACTTTTCTTGCAAACGGTATGGGAAACGATGGAAGATGCTGGATATACAAAAGCCAAACTCCAGGGGAAAGTAAATGAAATAAGCGGTATGCCAGGTCAGGTAGGCGTTTACGTAGGGGTGATGTACGAAGAATATCAGTTATTCGGGGCAGAAGAAACCGCAAAAGGAAATCCTACCGCTTTATTGGGAAATCCAAGTGGTATTGCCAACCGGGTATCTTATTTCTTCAATTTCCATGGCCCGAGTATGGCGGTAGATACGATGTGTTCTTCTTCTTTAACGGCGATTCATATGGCTTGTAAAGATTTACAGTCAGGAGAAATAGAAATGGCCGTTGCAGGAGGAGTCAATTTAAGTCTGCACCAGAACAAATTTTTAATTTTAAGTGAAGGCGGATTCGCTTCCAGTAAAGGACGATGTGAGAGTTTTGGAGAAGGAGGGGAAGGCTATGTACCTGGTGAAGGAGTTGGTGCTGTGTTACTAAAACCTTTAAGCCGTGCTATTGCAGACGGGGATCGTATTTATGGTGTTATTAAAGGCACTGCAGTAAATCATGGTGGCAAAACCAATGGCTATACGGTACCGAATCCAAAAGCTCAGACTGCGGTCATTAAAGCGGCCATGAAAAAAGCAGGAATTCAGCCTGAAGATTTCAGCTATATCGAAGCACACGGAACAGGAACAAGTTTAGGAGATCCTATAGAATTGACCGGACTAAAAAATGCATTCGAATCTGAGGCTAAACAATTTTGCAGCGTAGGTTCGGTAAAATCAAATATCGGACATTGCGAATCAGCAGCAGGAATATCAGGAATAACAAAGGTATTGCTTCAAATGCAGCACCGTCAACTGGTTCCTTCTCTGCACTCTGAGGTACTTAATCCTAATATTGATTTTGAAAACAGTCCGTTCAGAGTACAGCAGTCTCTGGAAGAATGGTCAACACAGGATAATAAAGCACGAATAGCCGGAATCAGTAGTTTCGGTGCAGGAGGAAGTAATGCGCATATTATTATACAGGAATATGTGAGCCCTCAACCTGTCTCTAACCCAGTTTCGGGACCAGCGATTATTCTGTTGTCTGCTAAAAATGCAAACAGGCTTCGGGAGAAGGTTGCTGATCTGAAAGACTTTGTTGAAGCTCAAACAGAAATCAATCTTTATGACCTTGCTTATACCTTACAAACGGGTAGAGAGGCGATGGAAGAGCGTTTAGCATTTTTAGCGTCAAATAAGGCTGATCTGATCTCACAACTGAACAATTATCTTAATCATCAACTTGATGAATTGCTTACCGGAAATGTCCGAAAAGATGATTCAGGGTTCATGCTGGAAGGAAAAGCAGGAAAAGCTTATCTGGAAAGTGCTCTTCAGGAAAAGGAAAGCGAGTCCCTGATCAAATTATGGATAAAAGGGGTGGCTATCGATTGGGATCTTTTATATCAGGATACTCAACCATCCGTCATTGGTTTGCCATCTTATCCTTTTGCAAAGGAAAGCTACTGGTTTGCCAAAAAGGAGGAAGATCCCGTAAAACATACCATTCAGGTACAGCCTTTATTACAAGTTCGGGATGAACAAAAACTACATCCTCTTTTACATGCTTATAAAAATTAATTGACTTATTATCATTATTATCATGAGAAAACACCAATTCAACAGTATATATAACGGAAAAGAATTTTTTTTAACGGACCATAAAGTACTTGGGACAAAGATATTACCTGGAGTCACTTACCTTGAGATGGCGCGTGCAGCAGGAGAATATGTTGCCGGAAAAAGCATCACCCAACTGAGGGACATTAATTGGCTGCAACCCGTTGAGTTCAGTGACTTATCCGTCCAGCTTTATATGAATGTCGTAGAGCAGGAAGATAGATTAACCTATGAAATCTTTAGCGGTGAAACAGACATTCAATTGCATACCAAAGGAATTTTAGGGACAGCCAATCAGCAGTCTCCGGAAATGAGAGATATCAATCATCTTTGTGATCTTTTTAAAGATTCCGGAAACTATAAGAAAGGAGCAGAATTTTACCAAATTATGAATTCCATTGGACTTGAGTATGGGAACACCTTTCAGGGAATTCAGGAGATGTATTATGATGGAAAGGCTGCTTTGTCAAAGATCGTTTTACCAGCAGAAGAAGGCTTTGTATGGACTCCGGGAATGATGGATAGTGCATTGCAAACTTGTTTAGGAATCAGCCTTGCAGATCAGAATCAACAGTTGATGTTGCCTTTCAGTGTCAGAGAAATGAATATTTACCAGGCACTTCCGGAAGAAATCTGGTGTTATGTTACCAAAAACAGATCGGGTAAGCTGGCTAACAGTTATGATATTGAATTATTGGACAATACAGGGGAAGTGGTCATCCGTTTTTCTGAATTTGTAGTAGTTCCTCTGGAGAAGAATACCAAAGCAAATGATAGCGCTAATGTAATTCCAGAACTTCACCTATACAATTATAACTGGAAGGCGGAAACTTTAGCAATAAACACCGAATTATCGACAGAAGAAAAAGGTGATGCTCCATTGCTTTTACTTGCTGGCGGATCTGCTGTAATGGCTGATCAGTTAAGCCAAAGATTGGAATGTGAGGTAAAAACCATCGGTGAGGGAACAACGGAGTCTGTTTTTATCCAGGTTTTAGAAGAAATACAAAATAAAAAGTCTCCTAAACTCAAGATTCATTTTGTTTATCTTGTTGCAGACGAGCTTGAGTATGGTTTTATTTCAGCGATGCTAAAAACGGCAGTGCAGGAAAATCAACTTTTACAAGCAAAAACAATAGGAGTAGAAAGCTTTTCAATCAATGAGTTGGATTCATTGACAGAGATTTTACTGGAAGAGCGAGGAAATCATGAGCCGGAAGTACGTTATCATTCGGGACAAAGAGAAGTTCGCAGCTTAACAAAAATTTCTGATGAAAATTTAGGATTAAAAACGGAGATCAAAGAAAATGGAGTGTATTTGATCACAGGTGGAGCCGGAGGATTGGGATTGATCTTTGCCGATTACCTGAACACCATACCAGGAGCAAAATTAATTCTGACAGGCAGAAGTGAACTGACGAGTACACAACAGGAAAAAGTTAAAGGATTTAGAAATGCACAGTATGAGCGTTGTGATGTTACAGATGTAAAGTCTGTTAATGATCTAATTAAAAAGATAAAAAGTACATACGGTTCTCTGAATGGAATCATCCACAGTGCAGGAACCACCCGTGATAGTTTAATAACCAATAAAACGACAGGAGAAGTTCATGATGTTTTCTCTGCTAAAATTGCCGGAGCAATGAATATAGATCAGGCAACAAAAGATCAGGAGCTTGATTTTATGATGTTTTGTTCATCAGTAGCAGGAGTTTTTGGAAATACAGGACAGGCAGATTATGCTGCGGCTAATGCATGGCTGGATCATTTTGCAGGATATCGTGAGAATGAGCGTCTTCAGGGAAAAAGAACAGGAAAAACATTGAGTATCAACTGGCCTTTATGGAAAGAAGGCGGAATGCAGATTGATGCTGAACAGGAAAAATATATGGCCAACCATTTTGGTTTGTGGTCAATGCCTACCTCTGATGGAATTTCTGCTTTTGAAATCTTGTTGAACAGTGCCGCATCACAAGGTGTTGTGGTATATGGTGAGGAGGATAAACTCAACGCATGGGTGAATGGATCTTTATCTCCCAAAACCAGCCAAAAGAAACCAGCTACAAATGATAAAGCATTGTACGCTGCATCCATGGTTTACCTGGGAGATGTAATGACGAAAGAACTTAGAATGAAGAATCATAAGCTGGAAGCCGATACCTCATTTGAGCAGTACGGAATCGATTCTATCATGATTACAAAACTGACGAATCGTCTGGAAAGTATTTTCAATAACATCCCCAGAACTTTATTTTTTGAATGCCAGACATTGGCTGAAGTAACCGAGTTTTTTGTAGATGCTTATCCTGAAAAATTAATTGAGCTTACAGGAATAAAAACAGCATTGCCCGAAGAGCTGCCTGTTGTTTCTCAATCAGCGAGTGAGAGCGTTAAAAACGATGTAAAGCCAGCTGCCATGGAAAGACAGATTACAAGAAATACATCAGCTGTTAATGAGCCTATTGCCATTATTGGTCTTTCAGGTAAATATCCTCAAGCTAAAAACCTTTCAGAATTTTGGGAGAACCTTAAATCAGGAAAAGACAGTATTACGGAAATCCCTGAAGATCGTTGGGACTTGACCGATTTTTATGACGAAGAAAAAGGAAAAGCAGGAAAAAGCTACAGCAAATGGGGTGGATTTATTGATCAGATTGATCATTTTGACCCATTGTTTTTTAATATTTCGGTTCGTGAAGCAGAACTCATGGATCCGCAGGCGCGTTTATTTCTTCAGACTGCCTGGGAAACATTTGAAGATGCAGGATATCCTAAAAAGAAACTGGAAGGTGGAAAAGATAAAAATGCTACCCAACCACAGATAGGGGTGTATGTAGGGGTGATGTATGAAGAATATCCATTGTTTGGAGCTGAAGAAAACGCAAAAGGAAATTTTGTAAATCCAGGGGGAAGTATCAGCAGTATCGCTAACCGGGTATCTTACTT
The DNA here is from genome assembly GCF_002216065.1 of Chryseobacterium sp. T16E-39. NCBI lineage: Bacteria > Pseudomonadati > Bacteroidota > Flavobacteriia > Flavobacteriales > Weeksellaceae > Chryseobacterium > Chryseobacterium sp. T16E-39. The sequence goes on from NZ_CP022282.1 coordinate 397,723, forward strand.
TTTCAATCTGAACGGACCTAGTATGGCAGTAGATACGATGTGTTCATCTTCTTTAACAGCAATACATCTAGCCTGTGAAAGTATCCAGAATGGTAATTGTACAATGGCTTTAGCCGGAGGGGTAAATATCAGTGTACATCCGAATAAGTATCTCATGCTGAGCCAGGGAATGTTTGTTTCCAGTAAAGGCAGATGTGAAAGTTTTGGTGAAGGTGGCGAAGGGTATGTTCCGGGTGAAGGAGTAGGCGCTGTATTGTTAAAGTCATACAGTCAGGCAGTAGCAGATGGAGACCGTATTTACGGTTTAATTAAAGGGACAGCTCTGAATCACGGAGGTAAAACCAACGGATATACCGTACCGAATCCAAAAGCACAGGCTTCTGTTATCAAAGCAGCGATGAAAAAGGCAGGTGTAAAAGCTGAAGACTTTAGCTATATCGAAGCTCACGGGACCGGAACAAGTCTTGGAGATCCTATCGAAATAGCAGGATTAAACAAAGCTTTTGAATCTAAAAACAAACAATTCTGTAGTATAGGTTCCGTAAAATCTAATATCGGACATTGTGAATCAGCAGCCGGAATATCGGGATTGACCAAGGTCTTGCTACAAATGCAACATCGTCAGTTGGTACCATCACTACATTCTGCGGTACTGAATCCTAATATAAAATTTGAAAATACACCATTTAAGGTTCAACAGGAGCTTGAAGAATGGCCTGCATTAAACAATAAACCAAGGCTTGCAGGAATCAGTGGATTTGGTGCTGGCGGAAGTAATGCGCACCTGATTATCGAAGAATATGTAGGTGAAAATGTTTCTTATAAACAGCAAATGCCATTGGTGATTGTATTATCGGCCAAAGATGAAGAAAGACTTCATATAATTGTTAAGAACCTGAAAAAGCATATCGAAAACCAACCTGAAATCAATCTTGATGACCTTGCTTATACCCTTCAAACGGGAAGAGAAGCAATGGAAGAAAGATTGGCTTTTATTGCAGAAGATAAAGAAAATCTACTTTTACAACTGTCTTGTTATCTGGAACAAAATACAGAGAATTTATATATTGGTAACATCCACAATGATCATCTGGGAATCTCATTAGAAGGAAAGTCAGGCATGGCCTATCTGGAAAGTATCATCAGAGAAAAGGAGAGTCATTCTTTAGCGCAACTATGGGTAAAAGGGGTGAATATCGACTGGAATCTGATCTATAATAATGAAAAGCCATCTATGATTGCGCTACCATCTTATCCTTTTGCGAATGAGCGGTATTGGTTTCCAAAGGGAGAAGGAGAATTATCATTAAAAGCAGCATCAAAACTTCACCCTTTATTGCATAGCAATACGTCCAACCTTAAAGAACAACAGTTTACAAGCATTTTCACCGGGAAAGAATCGTTTTTAACGGATCATCTGGTACATGATGTTAAAACATTACCTGGAGTGGCTTATTTGGAGCTGGCAAGAGAAGCAGGAGAGCAATCTGTACAGGAAAAAATAACAAAATTAAAAGACGTTAGCTGGTTAAATCCAATCCAGATAAAACATAAAGAGCAAATTGTTTTTACCAGTTTATTTACTTCAGAAGATGAAATAGAATTTGAAATCTATACCCATGACAATACGGAACAGGTACATTGTAGAGGTATTGTATCTACTGATGAGTTGGTTCCTGCAGAGCAAAAGGATATTAAAACAATAAAATCTGTATTCAAGCAAGAAATAAATGGGAAGGAATGTTATGCTTTATTCAGCGGAGCCGGGTTAGGATATGGTAAAAGTTTTCGTGGAATTCAGGAAATGTACTACAGTGAAGATGAGGTTTTATCCAGGATTTCATTACCTGCGGATCACACTTTTGGTTTAACACCAGGAATTCTGGACAGTGCACTGCAAACCTGTATAGGAATACAATTGGCAAAAAGCAATAAAGAAATCTTATTACCATTTAGCGTAACTGAAATAGAGTTACATCGCGATTTAACAGCTGAATTGTGGTGTCACGTTAAGAAAAACAAAGCAGGAAAGAGAGTAAGCAGCTATGATATTGATCTTTTGAATGATCAGGGACAGGTTGTTCTTCGTTTCAAAGAACTCGTATTATTGCCGGTGAACGGTTTTGTAGCAAATGATCATGTTAATGATACTGAAATGGCTCCAAAAGGACTTAGCTTATTTGCTGATCATTGGAAATTCGAACCCGAACCAACACAGTCACTTACTGATGCAACCCCTATCATCATATTGGCGGGAGGATCCGGAACAATGGCTGATGATCTTTATAATCATTTTTCATTAACAGTTACCGCTATTAATACGGTTAAAGAAGAAGATTTCTTTATGGAAATACTTTCTCTGGCAAAAATGGTGATGCCTCATAAAAATGCTACCCAAATTGTAGTTGCTTGTAGCGAGGATCAATATTATCAGTACGGTTTTATTACAGGTTTACTAAAAACATTAACCCAGGAAAACCCAAGGATTACAGGAAAACTGATCACAGTAGAAGATCTGGTATTTCAGAATATGGAAGAATTGGGTGGTATTCTGACCAACGAACAAAAGAATACAGACCATGAAGTACGCTATTTAGCAGGAAAACGTGAGGTAAGATCAATGGAAAGCATTTTAGTTGATTCTTCCACAGCTCCTGTTCAGATCAAATCAGACGGCGTGTATCTGATTACCGGTGGAGCTGGTGGATTAGGGTTAATCTTTGCAGGATATATTAATAAAACGGCAGGGGCAAAAATTATCTTAACAGGTAGAAGCTCACACTTGAACTCTTCTCAACAAAATGCTGTAGATCAATTAGGCAATGCATTCTATTATCCTTGCGACATCAGCGATGAATCAGCAGTCAATGGTCTTGTTCAAAATATCATTGAAAATCACACAAAACTTGATGGTATTATTCACAGTGCAGGAGTTATTCGTGACAGTATGATCCTTCAGAAAACAAAAAAGAAGTAAAAGAAGTTTTTGCTGCTAAAATAAAAGGAACCAGAAACCTGGATCTTGCAACGAAAGATATTCCTTTAGAGTTCATGATCACTTGCTCTTCCGTAGCAGGTGTGAATGGAAATGCCGGGCAGTCTGATTATGCTTCAGCAAATACCTGGATGGATAATTATGCTCACTACAGAGAAAGTGAACGCATGAATGGCAGACGCTATGGAAAAACATTAAGTGTCAACTGGCCACTCTGGAAAGAAGGTGGAATGCACATCAGTGCTGAAGCAGAAATCTTTATGATGCAACACTTTGGTTTGGCACCGATGCCAACTGACGTGGGAGTTGAAGCATTTGAAAGCTTAATGAACAGTGGGATTACTCAGGGAATGGTATTGTTTGGACAAGCTAAAGAAGAGATGGTTTTGGTGGAGAAATCAGAAGAAAGATCTTACTCTTCATCAATACAAACTTCTGTCAATAATGATAGCCTATACGATGCATCCATGATCTATCTGCGTGGTCTACTTGCAAAAGAACTGAGAATGCCAGAAGAAAAATTAAAGGCTGAAGTTCCTTTTGAACAGTACGGAATTGATTCTGTATTGGTGATCAGACTTTCCAATTGCCTGCAGGATGTGTTTGGTAAGCTACCTCGTACTTTATTCTTTGAGTACCTTACTCTGAAAGAGCTTTGTGGCTACTTTATGGAAGCCCATCGTTCATTGCTTTTAGAATTAACAGGCTTAGCGGTGGTTAAAGTTTCGACACCTGTGGCAAAAGAAGTGACAAAAACGGAAAGACCTGTTGAACTTCAAAGCAGACGTCAGCGTTTTTCAACAGTACAGCATCAATCCGGACATAAAAATAAAAGCGAAGATATTGCCATTATCGGGATCAGTGGACGTTATCCCGATGCCAATAACCTTGAAGAATTCTGGGAAAACCTTAAAATCGGAAAAGACTGTATTACGCAGGTTCCGGCAGACCGTTGGAATGCGGATGAAATGTACCACGAAGAAAAAGGACGTCCGGGAAAAAGCTACAGCAAATGGGGCGGATTTATGAATGACATCGATAAGTTTGACCCCTTATTTTTCAGTATCTCACCAAGAGAAGCGGAATTGATGGATCCTCAGGAACGTCTTTTCCTGCAGACTGTTTGGGAAACGATAGAAGATGCCGGATATACCCGTGACAGCATACGTTCAGAAGATGCCGAAACCGGAATTGCTAAGAAAATAGGAGTCTATGCAGGAGTAATGTACGAAGAGTACCAATTATTCGGTGCTGAGGAAAGAATGAAAGGGAATTTTGTAACACCAGCAGGTATTGCGAGCAGTATTGCTAACAGGATCTCTTACTTTTTAATTTCAACGGTCCAAGCATGGCTGTTGATACCATGTGTTCTTCCTCATTAACGGCTATTCATTTAGCATGTAATGATCTGATTATCGGAAATACCGACGTAGCGGTTGCCGGAGGAGTGAACATCAGCGTACATCCTAACAAATACCTGATGCTAAGTCAGGGACGTTTTGTGTCCGGAGCTGGTCGTTGCGAGAGTTTTGGGCAAGGTGGTGATGGATATGTGCCTGGCGAAGGGGTTGGAGCGGTATTATTAAAGCGTGTAAGTGAAGCGATCAAAGATGGCGACCACATTTATGGTTTGATTAAAGGAACAGCCTTAAATCACGGTGGTAAAACCAATGGATATACAGTTCCTAATCCAAAAGCGCAGGCAGCGGTAATCAAAAATGCAATCGAAAAAAGTGGTGTAAAGGCAAGCGATTTAAGTTATGTAGAAGCTCATGGAACAGGAACAAGTCTTGGTGATCCGATCGAAATAGCAGGGCTAAACAGAGCTTTTGAAACAACGGAAAAACAGTTTTGCAGCATTGGTTCTGTTAAATCAAATATTGGGCATTGTGAATCAGCAGCCGGTATTTCGGGATTAACTAAAGTAATCTTACAGCTTAAGCATCAGCAATTGGTACCATCATTACATTCTGCTGTTCTAAATCCTGATATCGATTTCGAAAACAGTCCTTTTAAAGTACAACAACAGCTAGAAGCATGGCCGGCATCTGAGGGAAAACCACGTATCGCCGGAATCAGTGGATTTGGTGCAGGGGGTAGCAATGCTCATATCATCATCGAAGAATATCCAGTGTTACCAGTCAGAAAATTAGGATATGAAATGCCTGCGATCATTGCATTATCAGCAAAACACGCCAGTAGAATTGCCATTCAGGTAGATAATTTGAAAAAGTTTTTAGAAAAAAATAGTCAGGCTGATTTATATGATATCGCCTATACATTGCAAGTTGGTAGAGAAGAAATGGAGGAGAGACTGGCATTCATTGCAACTGATAAGGATGATTTAATGGTTCAGTTAAGCGATTATCTGGAGCATAAAACTATGAATCCAATCAGGGGTAACGTCCGTAAAAAAGATGAAAATTATATTCAACATAAAAATGATTTGCTTTCTATCGCAATGGCTTGGGTGAATGGAGTAGAAACAGACTGGATATCACTTTATCCAAACGGACTTCCTTCAAGAATCAGTTTACCAGTGTATCCATTTATGAAAGACCGTTACTGGATTCCTATCGTAAACGACGGAATTGTACAACGTGGTCAGACTAATCTGCATCCATTATTGCACAGCAATGACTCCGACCTGAGTGAGCAGAAATTTATAAGCACCTATACGGGAAAAGAAGATTTCTTAACACAATGTGAGATCACTAATTATAAGGAATTACCACAACCTGCTCTACTAGAGCTGGCAAGAGAGGCTGGGGAAAGAAGTTTACGTCAACGGATTACACAACTGAGAAATGTATCATGGATTGATCCTATACGAGTAAACGGAGTTCCTGCCAATGTTCAGATCAACCTGTTTAATGCAGGAAATGAGATTGGATATGAAATTTATACAAGACATAAAGAAAATAAAGCACAGCTTAATGGTCAAGGTTTGTTAAACGCAGAGTTTCAGCAACCTCATGATCAGAAAGATATTGAAAATCTGGTTTCACAATATCAGTATTCTCTTGAAAAAGAAACACTTTATAGCTTATTTGCGAAGGTCGGTAAGAATTATGCAGCTGATTTTCAGGGGGTAGAAATATTATATTTCGATAAGCATGATGCATTGGCAAAAATTGTATTACCGGTTACGGATGAGTTTATCCTTTCTCCGGGAGTATTGGACAATATTGTACAGACCAGTACGGGGTGGCTGTTAAGTCAAGGAGAGGAATCTCTTTATCAACCTTCAGATGCAGCCGAAATAACCATTTTTGGAACATTACCTTCAGTGATCTGGTGCTACGCCACTTTTGAGAAAAAGCAAAATGGAGCTTTCTGTTGTCAAATGGATATTATGGATGAGGAAGGAATCGTCTTATTGCATTTCAGAGACCTGGTATTGTCGCCTCAGGTGACCTCTCATGACACTTCAGGCAAAGCTTCATCCATCGCCCATAAACCAATGTGGGACAGGATAATTACACAACCGGAAAATTTAGCTTTAATTGAAGGAAAACATCTTCTTGTAACAGGGGATTCAGATCCTTTATTTAGTGAAGAACTTGGAAAATGGCTGGTGAATCAGGGAGCAGAAGTGTATACGACAGAAGTCTTAGATACCATTCCAGATGATGTATCGGGTGTTTATCTTTTACAGGGATTAACTGGTATTGAGGACGATTCATTAACAGATGATCATTCTGCAAGAGAATTGGCTGTATTTACAAGCATAAAACAATTATTAGACACAGGAATCAAAGGCATGAAGCTTACAGTATTCACTTCCAATACACAAAAGGTTTTACCGGATAGTATGGTAACATCAGCAGGAAGTGGAATTATAGGCATGACAGGAGCTTTGGTGAAAGAACAACCACAATGGACAGTAAACCGAATTGATCTGGATCATTTTTCTTTAAAAGATCCTGCAGGAATCAATTGGAAAGATCTATTTGCTGTAAGTCTGGATAATAAAGAAAATGCAGTTACTGCAGTTAGAAATAGACATTATTACAGACAGCATTTATACCCTGTTGTATTACCTGAGGTAAATTCTTCAATAGTTAGAAACGGAGGGACTTATGTATTCTTAGGTGGTGCCGGTGGATTAGGAAAAGCAACTTCAGAATACCTGGTGAAAAAATACCAGGCGAAGATCATTTGGTTAGGAAGAAGGGCAGTTGATGAGGGGATTATGATGGCACAAGAAGAAATTGCTAAGCTAGGTCAGAAGCCTGAATATTATCAATGTGATGCCACAGATTCAGAACAGGTTGAAAGAGCCTATAAAATGATTAAGGAAAATCACCAGGAGGTACATGGTTTATTTCATTCAGCGATCGTATTACACGATATGCTTTTGAAAAATATGACCGAAGATGATTATAAAAAAGCATTGATGCCTAAATCTCTGTCCAGCCAGAATTTGGTGCAGACTTTCAAAAATGAACCTCTTGATTTTATTTGTTTCTATTCCTCGGCACAGGCATTGGTTCATGCTCCGGGGCAGGCTAATTATGCTTCAGGATGTTCTTTTAAAGATAGTTATGCCCTTAATGTAAACCATCAGTTGAATATTCCTGTTAGAATTATCAACTGGGGATATTGGGGAGAGATCGGTATTGTATCAGCGGATGGCTATAAAGAAAAAATGAAACAGGCGGGCATTGAAAGCATTGATACAGAAGAAGGAATGCATTTACTCGAAACTGTATTGAATAGTAATGAACAACAAATTGTTGCCCTAAAGCTCTCTGCTGCAACAGCTGCTGCTATGCCTACCATGCATCATAATAAAGAGATTTCACAAGTTGAATTCAGCTCAGTATTACAATTGGAGGAAGCAGACGCCCTTATCTATCCAAAAGCAGATGAGCAGGATCAGATATTTGAGATGCTTTGTTGTAAAGGGATATTGAAAGTATTACTTCAATTGGGACTGGAAGACAAGCAGACTACAGGGCAAACAATCAGTAGTTTAAGATCTCAGCTTTCCATTAGTGATAAATACGAACAGTTATTTTTTGTTTTGATTGACTTATTGGAGACAAAGGGATATGTGTCTGTAAAAGATGCTCAGGTTTTTGTAACTGCAGAAACGAAAGAAGAGCTCAATGATTTCGATTTCGAACAGCAGATGGGTGAGCTGGTAATGAAAGGACAGGAATATCGTCCTCATGGGACACTGCTTAAGATTTGTCTGGAGTCATTTATAGAAATCATCACAGGGAAAATCCAGGCCACTTCAGTGATGTTTCCAGGAGGAAGTATGGATTATGTAAGTGGCATTTACAAAGGAAATGCTCAGTCAGATTACTTCAATGACTTGCTGACGGGGGTCATCAAAAATTCTGTGGCTGCCAGTATTCCTTATTTGAAACCGGGCGAAAAGATCCGAATATTGGAAGTAGGTGCAGGAACCGGAGGAACCAGTCAGTTTGTTTTCAAAGCATTGGAACCTTATAAAGATCATCTTTTCTATTTGTACACGGATCTGTCACACAGCTTCCTTCATTACGCAGAACAGCAGTATAAAACAATGGCGCCGTATCTGGAAACTGCTATTTTGAATATAGAATCGGATCCTTCTGATCAACAGATAGAAATAGGAAGTTATGATATTGTGATTGGTGCTAATGTAGTACATGCCACTAAAAACATGGCCGTAACCCTGAATAATATCAAAGCCTTATTAAAGCAGGATGGCTTACTCATTATGAACGAAATAGCACGCACAGAACTGTTTACCACACTGACCTTCGGATTATTAGACGGGTGGTGGCTGTATGAAGATGGCGGAATACGATTAAAAGGAAGTCCGGGACTATCAGCAGAAGGTTGGAAAGATGTTCTGAAAGAAACAGGTTATTTAGAGCCTGTAAGCTATCCTGAAGCCAGACTTTCACAACAGATCATATGTGCTACGAGTGATGGAAAGATCATTTCAGCATCAAAACAACCAGAGAAAAAACATGAAATTAAAACAACAGCTGTTGCTCCACAAATCACAGCTGTTCCAAAACAGAAAATGCCTGTTATGAAAAAAACAATAGATAATAATAGCCTGATCAGTCAGCTTACTAAAATAGCTGCGGATTTAATTAAACTTCCACCAGGCAATTTTGATATAGAATGTCAGTTTATGGATTATGGTTTTGATTCCATTCTTAGCATGGAGCTGATCAAGAACATTAATGAGAAACTGAACGTCAACTTAAAATCCACAGATATTTTCAGCTATGGAACCGTTCAACAGCTTGCTGATTATTTAATGCAGAATTTTAGCGAAGCATTGCAAGTTGAGATTCCTGCTGAAAGTCCAAATCCTGTTAAATTTCCAGAAATGGAGATATCCAGAAAAACACGGTTTACAGAAACCCTGAAAACTTCAGAACCTACAGTGTATCGACATGAAAATGATATCGCTATCATAGGGATGAGTGGACAGTTTGGGGCTGCTAACGATCTTGATGCATTTTGGGAAGTACTGAAAAATGGAAAAAGCCTGATCGGTGAGGTACCGGCAAGCAGATGGCAGGGATATACCAACCATGAAGGGCCAAAATGGACAGGTAGTTTCTTGTTGGACATCGATAAATTCGATCCAGTATTCTTTAAGATCTCTGGAAACGAGGCCGAAATGATGGATCCACAACAACGTTTGTTTCTTGAGCATTGTTGGAAGGCTATTGAGGATGCCGCGATCAATCCAAAAAGCTTAAAAGGCAGTAAATGTGGGGTGTATGCAGGAGTAGCGCCAAGTGATTATAATATCCGTGAATGTGAAGAGGCTTCTGTAATGTGGGGGAACTCCAGCGCTGTATTAGCAGCAAGAATATCTTACTTCTTAGACCTTAAAGGACCTGCAATTTCTGTAGATACAGCGTGTTCAAGTTCTCTTTTGGCGATGGACATGGGATGCAGCAGCTTACAAAAAAGGGAAACAGATCTGATTATTGCAGGTGGAATTAATATTATGACAACGCCTAGTTTTTATTCTCTGGCCAGCAGAGCGGGCATGATGTCTTCTACTGGACAATGCCATACTTTTGATAAAAAAGCCGATGGATTTGTACCAGGTGAGGGAGTAGGTGTTGTGATTATGAAGCGTCTTGCGGATGCAGAACGTGATGGAGACAGAATTTATGGTGTGATCAAAGCCAGCTTAACCAATCAGGATGGAGCTTCTAATGGAATTACTGCTCCAAGTGTTTTAGCACAGCAGGAACTTGAAAAAGAAGTGTATAAGAAGTTCAATATCAACCCTGAAACTATTAGCTATGTAGAAGCACACGGTACGGGAACCAGTTTAGGGGATCCTATTGAGCTGGATGCTTTAACCAACGCTTTTAGAAAGTATACGGAAAAAACACAGTATTGCAGAATCGGAAGTGTTAAAACCAATATCGGTCACACTTTAGTAGCTGCTGGAGTAGCAGGGGTTCTGAAAATTATGCTTTCCCTGAAGCATAAGCAATTGGTACCAACCCTGAATTTCGAGGAATGCAATCCTTTAATTGACCTCGTAAACAGTCCTTTTCAGGTAGGAAGTGATTTAACCGATTGGAAAACTGAAAAGGATGCTCCAAGACGTGCAGCGATCAGCAGTTTCGGTTTCAGTGGAACCAATGTACATATGGTTATTGAGGAATATCCGGAAAACAACGCAGTAACAGTATCTGATGAACCTGCAATGATTCTTGTTTCTGCTAAAAATACAGAAAGGCTTAAAAACCAGGTTGGTAATTTGGTGTCGTGGTTAGAAAGACATCCTGGGGCTAATATCCAGGATATTGCGTACACCCTGCAAATCGGAAGGGAACCAATGGAAGAACGCCTTGCTGTAATTGCTGCAGATCAGACAGATCTGATGCTTCAGCTGAATGAATTCCTGAAAGGGAATACGGAACATCTGATGACCGGAAATATCAAAAAGAATAAAGCCGACTTTTTATTGGAAGGAGGCGCCGGAAAGGCTTACATCGACTACGCCATTGCTCATGGCGAAGTAAAGTCTTTAGCATTGCTATGGACAAAAGGAGTAGTCATCAACTGGGATCTATTATATACCCACAAACGTCCGAACAAAATAAGTCTTCCTGCGTATGCTTTTGCTCGTCAGAGCTATTGGATTCCAACCGTTAAGATTGTTGGAACGAGTCAGAAAACCAGTTATCTGCATCCATTGGTCCACCGTAATACCTCAACAGTTAAATCTTTTCAGTTCTCCAGTATTTTTACAGGAATCGAAGAGTTTTTACGTGATCATAAAATACAAAACGAGATCATATTACCTGGGGTAGCCTATCTTGAAATGGCAAGAACTGCAGGAACCGAACTTTTGTCAGAAAAGGTAACTACTCTTAAGAATATTGCATGGATGAGCCCTGTACGTATCAATGGAAAGGCAGAAGAAGTACATATTCGTTTGAAAAGCATCAATGATGATCTTAGTTATGAGATCTATTCATTAAACGGACAGGAGCAACTACATAGTCAAGGACGTATCTCGACACAATCTTTACCGATGAAGAATGCATTTGATCTTAAAGCGATTCAAAACAGATTATCAGAGACTATTGATGGAACGACTTGTTATGACATTTTCAGACAGATGGGATTGAATTATGGAGATAGCTTCATGGGAATAGAGAATATGTATTATTCAGATTCAGAAGCATTGTCTAGGATTACATTACCGAAACTGGAAGGATTCAGTGTTTCTCCAGGTCTTTTGGATAGCGCATTGCAAACCTGTATGGGAATGGGCTTTATCGATAAAAAACCGGTTACCCAGCTTCCTTTCAGCGTGAAAGAAGTTTTGTTCTACGAAGAACTGCCATTAACGGTATGGAGCTATGCCAGAAAAAGTAAAACCAACCAGGGAAATGGAACTGTTATTACCTACGACGTAGATATTCTGAATGAAAATGGTAAAGTTTTGATGAGTTTCCATGATTTTGTTACGCTTCCGATCGATGGTTCTGATAAAACTGAATCACAGGACATAGCAACAGATGCCTGCATATTTACGATGAATTGGGAAGAATGTGAAGCCGAAAATCTGGCAGAAAAAGAAAATGAAGCCATTCCATTGGTCTTATTGGTTGACAGTCCTGCACAGTTAGCTGAAAGTCTAAAAACAGAATTGGGAATCGAAACAACAACGATTGACGGAGAGATTGCAGAAGATTACCTGATCGATGTGATGTCGATGATTAAAAAAAGAACCTTAGAAAAAAATACGTCCCATTTACTGATCATTTGTTGTATTGCCGATTATCATGACTATGGATTTATTTCAGGATTGCTTAAAACAGCCAGCCTTGAAAATCCGGGAATCACAGGTAAAATCATTAGCGTAGATAGACTTTCTGTGAAAGATGCACCGGAACTTACCTCAATCTTACAGACAGAGCTTAGTACTGCTGATGCTGAAATCCGTTATGAATCAGGGTTGAGAAAAGTGAAAAAACTGAATGAAATTAATATTTCGGATAATGATGGATTAAAAATCAAAGAAGGCGGTGTTTACCTGATCGTTGGCGGAGCTGGCGGAATAGGCAGATTATTCGCTACCCATATTAATAAAGTGCCACAAACGAAAGTGATCTTAACGGGCAGGGGGCAATTAGATGGAGAAAAAGAAACGTTTATTGCCGGGCTTGCTCATGGGGATTATTTCAGTTGTGATGTCAACAACAAAGAAGAGGTCGTTCACCTACTGAGTCAGATCAAGGAGAAATACCAGAAAATAGATGGAATTATCCACAGCGCAGGCGTAACTCAGGACAGCTTAATCATCAATAAAATTCCTGAGGAAGTACAGACTGTATTTGCAGCTAAAGTAAATGGAGTTAAAAATATTGACGAAGCCACCAAAGATGAAGCTCTTGACTTTATGGTTCTGTTTTCAGGATTGGCAGCCATAACAGGAAATCCGGGTCAGGCAGACTATGCAGCAGCGAATGTATATCTGGACAATTATGCCGTGTACAGAGAGGCTGAGCGTAATAAAGGGAAACGACAAGGGAAAACGATCAGTATCAATTGGCCATTCTGGAAAGAGGGCGGAATGGTAATGGACCAGACCAGTCAGGAGTATTTAGACAAACAATATGGATTATCACCTTTACCAAATGCTGTTGGAATTAATATTTTCGATCAGTTATTAGGCAGTAATTATACCCAGGGAATCGTAACCTATGGGAAGGTTGATAAAATACGCTCCCAGTTATTGAACAGATTGGTGGTAAAACAGAAGCATACACCGGTTCAGTCTTTGCCTAAAAATGTTGAATTACAAGATAAAGTGGCTTCAAAATTATTGGAGATCACCGCCCTGCTGCTGAAACTCTCAGAGAGCGATATTGAAAGGGATGAAAAGCTAAGTGATTATGGATTCGATTCTATTTTACTGATCAAGTATTCCAATGAACTTAATGATTTCTATGATACGGATCTGACGCCGGCTGTTTTCTATAATTATCCAACGATCAATGATCTGGCTGATTTCCTTATTGAAGAATACCAGGAGAAAATAGTAGCCGTTCATCAACCAGAAGCATTACAGGATAGTAACATCAATGAAGAAGAAGTGATTCAGGAGGAAGAATTACCGAGATTTCCACTGTCAGAAGGTCAGAAAGGATTATGGTTTATACAGCAGCTGGAACCAGAAAATGTGAATTATAATGTTCCGGTATCGTTTATCATTCCAGGGACTATTGATCATGAAGTAGTAAAGAAAGCATTCCAGTTAACACTTGATGAATATCCGGTTCTTAAATCAGGTTTTTATACCGACGAAACGGGAGAGATTTATAATCAGATTCGGAATATAACAGAAGGTGAAGTGGATGATCAAGCACTTGCTGAAGGTCAGAATATCAATGAAGTTTCCTGGAGCCTGGTAAGGATTCCGTTTAATCTGGAAACCGAACTACCTGTAAGATTATATGTCAGAAGAGACCTTACAACAGATAAAAATTATATGTTGTTGGTATTTCATCATATCATTTTTGATGGAATGTCAAGTTCTGTGTTTATCGCTTCTCTTTTTGAGAAATACCAGAAGCTTTCAAACGGAGAAAAGGTAGTGGCTAAAGAACCAGATTTTGCGTATTTCAGTTATGTAGAATGGGAAAAGAATTTTATTCAAAGCAAGAAGGGTGAAAAAAGTCTGGCGTATTGGAAAAAGAACCTGTCAGGAACATTACCAATACTCAATTTACCTTATGATCTGTATAAGCAGAACAGCACCAAAACAACCACGATCGGTATTGAAAGAATGAGATTGGGTCAGGAGCAGGTAGATCTGTTAAAGGATGTAAGCAAAAAACTGAAAGTGAATCTTTCTGTTTTATTCTCAGGGATCTATGCCATGCTGCTTCATAAGTTGACCACAGAAGAAGATCTGTTGATCTTAATGCCAACTGCAGGACGTCCTAAAAAGGAATATGAAAACAGTATCGGATATTATGTCAATATGATGATATTACGCAGTAGAGTATCGGGAGATCAGACTTTTGCGGATTTAGTGAAAAATATCCAGAAAGGAATGATCAACGGAATGTCTCATGCGGCATATCCTCTACCTAAATTACTATCAGATCTGAATTTAGACCGTTCAGGAAATAGAGAAACACCATTTAAAGTATCATTTATTTATCAGAATATTTTTGATGAAATATTAACCGGTGGAGGGTCCGGTGTTCAGATTTACGATGAAGTATATCAGGAAACAGCTCATGTCTATTCTTTGGAAATACAGGATTTAAGAAAAGAAATTATTGTAAGCCTGAAATATGACCAGGATGTATTCAGTCCGGGTCTGATCAATCAGCATATGGGATATTTCATGGAATTAATGAATGGGGTACTGGAGAATACGGCAAGGCAGATAAAATCTTATGAAGTTTTATCTAAAGAAGAGATCAATTATTTCTTACACGAAAGAAATGATACAGTGGTTGAATATCCGCAACATAAAACATTATCAGATCTTTTCGAAGAACAGGTTCTTAAAACTCCTGACCAGATAGCAGTGGTACACGACGGAAAAAGAATTACATATGCAGAACTGAATGAAATGGCGAATCGACTGGCAGGTGCTCTTGTAAAATCCGGTCTTCCGGCTAACGCTCCTGTAGCCATGGTTTCCCATAAAAGTCTGGAACAGGTTTGGGGCGTGTTAGGAATTTTAAAAGCTGGTGGACACTATATTCCTGTTAAAGGCAGTCTTCCTGAAAACAGAATGAATGAACTGATTGCACAAACCGAATCCACTATTGTTTTGGTACAGCCGGACTATATGGATAAAATAAGCTGCGCTGAAGCTGTAAAAGTAATCCTTCTGGAAGAAAAGACATTTGTTGACGAATCAGTAGCTCATGAAACTGTAAAAGTTCCGGATACAGAACTGGCTTACATTATTTTTACATCAGGTTCTACTGGAAAACCAAAAGGAGTAATGATCGATCATCGTGGGGCTGTCAACACCCTGTATGATATGAACGCAAGATTTGGCATCACCTCAGACGATAAAGTATTTGGTATATCTGATCTCAATTTTGACCTTTCTGTTTATGATATTTTCGGAACATTTGCCTGTGGAGCAACACTGATCCTGCCTCTTGAAACAGAGGGATTGAATCCGGATATCTGGCTTCGTTATGTTAAAGAAGAACAGGTGACTGTTTGGAACTCAGTACCTCAGATTGTTAACCTGTTGATCGAAAGGCAGGAAGATACTGCTGAAATGCATCTTGCCAGCTTAAGAATGTATTGGATGAGTGGTGACTGGATTCCTTTGGATGTACCGGGCAGAATAAAAAATATCAACCCTAACAGTGCTGTAATCAGTCTGGGTGGAGCAACAGAAGGTTCTATATGGTCCATTCATTATCCGATCGGTGAGATTGATCCTTCATGGAAGAGTATTCCATATGGTTACCCTTTAGGTAATCAGGAAATGTATGTATTGGACAGCAACCTTTCTCCTTGTCCTGTAAATGTTCCCGGAGATATTTATATCGGCGGAATCGGTGTGGCTAAAGGCTATCATCAGGATCCTGAAAAGACCGCTGCAAGCTTTATTAAACATCCGGGAATGGAAAAACAACTGTATCGTACCGGAGATATTGGGTGTCAGCATCCTGATGGATTTATCGTATTCCTTGGAAGACAGGACGGACAGGTTAAGATCAACGGATTCAGAGTGGAATTGGGTGAAGTAGAAACCATTTTACAACTATCTCCACTTGTTAAGCAAGGTCTGGTTCTTACGATCGAAGATGATAACAGAAATAAGAGACTGGTTGCTTATGTCGTTGCGAATGATGTTTTTGATAAAGAAGAATTGCAGAAGCATCTTAGGGCTCACCTGCCAGAATATATGGTTCCATCCATATTCATTGAAATTGATAAAATTCCATTGTCTTCTAACGGAAAGGTTGATCGTAAAGCTCTGCCAAGTGTTGATCCAAATGATATTGCAGAAAGAGAATTTACGGCGCCATCAGATGAAACAGAACATGCTCTTGCTGAGATTTGGATTCAATTATTAAAACTAAATAGAGTGGGCATTCATGATGATTTCTTTGAGGTTGGCGGAAATTCATTAACGATGATTCAGCTTGCCCACAAGATCAATATGGTATTTGATAAAGATATTCAGTTGATCCATATCATGAAAAACCCAACCATTGCCGGAATTAAAATACTGATCAACGGTAATGAAGAGTCGGGTGAAGAATCTGTTTTAACCTTAAGAGAAGGCAGCATGGAAGAGGTAACTTTTATTATTCCAGGTGCACTTGGGTCAACAGAGGGGTACTTTACCCTGGCAGGTAATTTACCGGGAGAAGGAGCTGTATATGGGTTGCAGATGAAAGGAATTACTGAAGATGAGGCTCCTAACACGAGTATCGAAGCTATGGCAACTTATAATCTTGAACAGATCAGAGGAACCGGAGTAATAGGGGGGATCACTTTAATGGCTCACAGTTATGGAGGTATTGTCATCTATGACATGATCAGACAGGCGAAAGAATCCGGTATTGAGATCGAAAAAGTTATTTTCCTTGATTGCTTCACCGATCCGCTTTCCTCTTTCAATTCTTTAGGGGAAACTGAAAAACTGGGAACCTATTTCAGATCACTGATCCAATTCAGCCAGCCATGGTTGAGTGAAGAGGCAGTAGAAGATCTTGTTAAACAGCTTCCAGAAGAGAATTACATGCAATTTATCTGTGATACAGTTAATACACTTCCGGCTAAAACAGTAGCAAGAATGTGGGAAGTATTTCGCGCTTCTATTTCCGCAGTTTATCAGATGGAAGAAAAACTGGATCAGACTATGATTTTTGTACAAGCTGATAACTCCCAGCTTTCGGGAGAAGATTGGGGAGACCAAGGCGCTGCTGCTGGCTGGGATCAATATTTCAGTGAAGTACAGATCA
Organism: Chryseobacterium sp. T16E-39; assembly: GCF_002216065.1. Classification (NCBI taxonomy): domain Bacteria; kingdom Pseudomonadati; phylum Bacteroidota; class Flavobacteriia; order Flavobacteriales; family Weeksellaceae; genus Chryseobacterium; species Chryseobacterium sp. T16E-39. The sequence continues at coordinate 415,180 of NZ_CP022282.1, forward strand.
TCGACTCAGAAGCTAATCACTTTACCATTGTGAATACTCCGTATTGTACAGAATGGCTAACCAAAATAAATACCAAAGAAAATATAAAACAAACACTTTAATCATCACACTAAACACACGATAATCATATGAAACACCCATGTCAAAAATTATTTTAACAGACAAAGAGATAATGATGGGTGTTCCATATGACCATAAAAACAATAAATATTAACATATGAAAGTAGTAATGTTCCCGGGTCAGGGATCCCAATACAAAGGAATGGGAAAAGACCTTTTTGCTCAGTTCAGACAAGAAACGATTTTAGCATCAGAAATATTAGGGTACGACCTTGAAGAATTATGCATCAAAGACCCTGAACGCCAGTTGGGAAAAACACAGTTTACTCAACCTGCATTGTATACGGTGAATGCATTTACCCATTATGCCAATCAATCAGGAAATAAACCGGATTTTTATATCGGACATAGCCTTGGAGAGTATAACGCTTTATTAGCGGCCGAAGCATTCAGCTTTGAAACCGGATTAAGACTGGTTCAAAAGAGGGGAGCATTAATGGCTGCAGCGTCCGGAGGCGGAATGGCTGCGGTATTGGGACTTAAGGTTGATGATGTGCAAAAATTATTATTGGAAGGAGGTTATAGCGATATAGATATTGCCAATATCAATACGCCAACCCAGATCGTTATTGCCGGACCTCAGGATTCTATTGATAAGATCGTACAGGAATTTGAAGAACGTAAAATAAAGATATTTCCTCTTTTTGTAAGCGCACCTTTCCACTCAAGATATATGAAACCTGCTGCAACAGAATTTAGGGACTATCTTCAAAACTTCAGCTTTACAGAATTAAAAACTCCTGTCATCGCGAATGTTACAGCAAAACCTTATCCGGAAGGTCAAATCATTGATCTTTTGGCTAAACAGATCGAAAGCTCTGTACAGTGGACCGATACCATCAGGACTTTAATGGGAAAAGGAGTTTCAGAATACGAAGAAACCGGAAGTGTTATTTTAACTAAAATGGTCAATGAAATCACAGAAAACTGTACTCCATTGATCCATGAAGAGGAAATTGTAATGGAAACCCCAAAACCTCATGTAAACGGAGCTGTAAATGGTAAGATAAACGGAGAGGCTTCTAAAAAAGAATGTCTTTCCACCCGTCTGGGAAGTGATGAATTCCGTAAAGATTATGGTCTTAAGTATGCGTATGTAGCAGGATCCATGTATAGAGGAATTGCTTCCCCTCAGTTGGTGGTACGTTTAGGAAAAGCAGGATTCATGGGCTTTTTGGGAACAGGAGGAATGCCTTTGGGAGAGATAGAGAAAAATATTATTAAAATTCAGGAAGAACTGACTAATGGAGAACCTTACGGAGTGAATTTCCTGCATAATTTAAATGATCCGGCTTCTGAAATGAAAGCTGTAGAGCTTTTACTTCTTTATGGAGTAACGAATATTGAAGCTTCAGCTTATATGCAAATGATGCCTGCATTGGTTTACTACAGATTAAAAGGTTTACAGAAAGGACCAAATGGTGAAGTACTATGCAAGCATAATATTATTGCAAAAGTTTCCAGACCTGAAGTAGCGGAAGTATTTATGCGTCCCGCACCTGAGAAAATAGTGAGACACCTTTTGGAAGAAGAATTGATCACAGCAGAGCAGGCAGCGCTCTCCAAAAAAGTACCGATGAGTTATGACATTTGTGTAGAAGCAGATTCTGGTGGACATACCGATCGTGGAATCGCAATGGTCTTATTGCCATCCATCCAGCGATTAAGAGCAGATATCATGGCGGAATATAATTATGACAAAAACATACGAGTTGGATTGGCAGGTGGAATTGGTACCCCTCAGGCAGCAACATGTGCATACATCATGGGAGCTGATTTTATTGTAACTGGTTCTGTCAATCAATGTACCGTAGAAGCAGGAACCAGTGATGCGGTGAAAGATCTTTTACAGGACATCAATGTTCAGGATACCGACTATGCGCCTGCTGGGGATATGTTTGAAATTGGTGCTAAAGTTCAGGTACTCAGAAGGGGAGTTTTGTTTGCGGCAAGAGCTAATAAACTGTATGCTTTATATAATCAGTACAATAGTTTAGATGAAATTCCTGAAAAGACTCTTATCCAACTGGAGAAAACCTATTTCGAAAAAAGCATTGCAGAAATATGGAACGAAGTGCGCGAATATTGTAAAAATGTAGGAGCTGATGCTGAAATCACTAAAGCTGAACAAAATCCTAAAAATAAAATGGCACTCGTTTTCCGTTGGTATTTCGGATACACCAATAAACTGGCTTTTGAAGGGAATATTGAAAACAAAGCTAATTTCCAGATTCACACAGGATCTGCATTAGGAGCGTTTAATCAATGGGTGAAGGGAACTCCGATGGAAAGCTGGAAAAAACGTCATGTAGACGAAATAGGAGTCAATATTATGGTGGGAGCTGCAAAATTATTAGAGAACACAGCATTAATGGTCAATAATTAAATGACAGAAAACGGATTTAAAAAGCACATTGTATTCTTGTTTTCCGGACAGGGGAGTCACTATCGTGGGATGGGACGGGAGTTGTATGAGCAGCATCCAAAATTTAAAAGTTGCCTGGAAAAGCTGGATACAATCGTACAAAAGCAATTGAACTACTCATTGATTGATGAACTGTATAATAATACGGAAGAATCATTCGATGATTTGCTGATCACCCATCCTGCGATTGTTGCCGTAGAAATTGCCCTGTATGAAGTCATGGTGGATCTGGGAGTACAGCCGGACTTTATATCCGGGAACAGTTTGGGAGAGTTTGCTGCTGGGGTGGCAAGTGGAGTATGGGATGCCTCCACGGCTGTAGAAGCTGCTATAGAACAAGCTAAAGCCATCTGTCGTGCTGATATTGAAGGCGGAATGTTGGTTGTATTTGATGAAGAGAAAAAACTTAAAAGTCTTTATGAAAAGCATCAGCTATTTCTTGCATCGGATAATTTTAAAGGACATTTTACTTTATCAGGTAAAACTTCTCATTTAGACTTGTTTGAAAATGAATTGTCTGAGCAGGGAATTAATTCTTTTCGATTGCCGGTCAATGTTCCATTCCATTCACCATTAATGAAAACTGCAAAAGGTAGCTTTGATCAATATATAAGCTCAGTAAGTACGTTTAATGTTCCCAAAGCAGGTTTTATATCAGGTTTTGAAGCAAAAGAGATGCATGAATTGACTGATAGCTATTTCTGGCAGGCAGTAAGCCAGTATACCAATTTTACTAAAATAATTGATCTTCTGGAAGCCAAAGGTCCCTGTCTGTATATTGACATGGGACCTTCGGGAACCAGTGCAGCATTTGTTAAATATAATCTACAACCCGGTACTCATTCGGAAGCATTTCAGATTATGAGCCCTTACAGAAGAGAAATGGGGCAGTTAGAAAAATTAGAGAACATAATTAAAAACACAGTATCATGAAACACCTACGTCAAAATTTTTTGGAGCACAAAGAAGTGATTATGGGTGTTCCATTTGATCGTTAAAAAAATATATCAATAGATGAAAGTAGAAGTTTTCCTCACCTCAGGACAAGGGATTAAAAACCAATGTTACCTGATTCATAATGACCATTCCGGAATCCTGATCGATCCGGCCTGGGATTATGAGCTTATCAGCCGTTTCTTGAGAAATAATAATATTACATTAAAAGGGGTTTTGTTGACCCATTCTCACCACGATCATACAGATCTGGCTTCAACTTTTGCAACATATTATGGAGTTCCTGTATATATGTCAGCCATTGAAATACGACATTATGATTTTACATGTCCCAATCTCATTGCTGTGCAGCATTTACAGGAAATTATTATAGGGAACTATACTGTAACAGTTTTACTGACTCCGGGACATACAAAAGGAAGTGTATGCTATCTGATCGATGGGCACTGCTTTACAGGAGATACCATTTTTATTGAGGGAGTGGGAATCTGTGATAACAGTGGGATTAATTCACTATATGATTCTGTACAGTTTATAAAGCAGTACCTGCCCCAGCAGACGTTGATCTGGCCGGGGCATTCATTTGGAGAACAACCCGGAAAGGAATTAGGCTTTTTATTGCATAATAATATCTATTTTTTGCTGAACAGGAGAGATGCATTTACAGATTTCAGAATGCGGAAGAACCAACCGGATCCCTTTTCTTTCAAATAATATAGTTACTTTTATATCTCCATTGATGGTGAACAGATTATTATGAATTTATCAATACGAAATACAGGTGCGGTTGAAAAATTATCTCTACTAAGAGCTGATGCTGACTATCCTGCTGCTATTGCAGTGGTGAATAATCCTCTTGTACAATTGAAAGAAATCCGCCACTCTTTTCTTCATGAAAAAGAACTGAATTTTTTTGATACTTTAAAATTAAATAAAGTACAGCACAGCTATTTACTGGGCAGATATGCTGCTAAAATGGCGTTGAGTGCCTTTATGAATGACGTAATAATAACAGATGCAAGGATAGAATCGGGAATATTTCAACAGCCGGTTCTTTATCTTGCTGAGGCCGGAAATGTACAGCTCAGCATTTCTCATACTACAGAAATGGGAATAGCGGTGGTATTCCCGGAAGGACATCCAATGGGAGTAGATGTTGAAGCGATAAATGCAGAACAGATAGACACCATTAAAGGGATCATTACTTCCAGCGAAAAGCATAAACTTCATTTAATTGATACAGATGCCAGTAAAAGCCTGACGATTTTATGGACCATCAAGGAGGCATTATCCAAAGTTTTGAAAACCGGACTCATGACTCCTTTTCATTTATATGAAATCGATCAGATAGAATGTAAAGGAGAAATTGTTGTATGCAGCTTTATTAATTTCCCCCAGTATCAATCGATATCATGGATATCAAAAGGACATGCATGGTCTGTTGTTTTGCCTAAAAAAAGTATTTTAGATACCTCGGTAATCGCGCGGTTATGTTTATAAGCACTCCTTATTTCTTTTTTACTTTTCTCTCCTTCTTTTTATACCAGAGATAGGTTGCTATCTGAGATGAGGTTTGTTTCTCACCGGGTTGATATTCGGAGATACTTTGACCTTTACTGTTAATGATCCTCTTTTTAGTGTGATCATTAAGCTGTATTTGAATAATGGAATTAATCTCTTCAGTTAATTTTTTATCCCTGACCGGAAAAGCAACTTCAATCCTTCGGTTGAGGTTTCTGCTGAGCATATCTGCAGAAGAAAGGTAAATTTTTTCTGCACCATCGTTATGAAATTTATAGATTCTGGAGTGCTCGAGATAACGATCTACAATCCTGTACATTTTGATATTTTCAGTAGAACCTTTGATTCCCGGCAATAATGTACAGATGCCTCTTACGATAAGGGTAATATCAACTTTTGCATTATTGGCTTCAATCAGTTTATTGATAATTTCCTTGTCATTTAAACCATTAACTTTCATGAAAATGGCACCTTTCTTTCCGTTTTCAACATTTTGTATTTCAGTATCAATATGGTGTAAGATGTTTTCTTTAAGGTTAAATCCTGCCACCCATAGATTGGAAATGGGATACTTTTTTTCTTTAGTTCTAAAAAACCGGAATACCTGTTTCAGATCATCCGTATATTCTTTTTGAGAAGTGAAAAATCCAAAATCGGTGTATGTTTCTGCTGTACTTTCATTAAAGTTTCCAGTAGAGAGATAGGCATAGTTTTTTGTTTTGTCACCTTTTTTCATCATCAGCAGCGCTACTTTAGCATGCACCTTCAGGTTGGGCATGCTATAAATAATCTTGATCCCAGCCCTCTGCATTTCATTAGCCCAGAATAGATTATTGTTTTCATCAAACCGTGCTTTGACCTCAACAAAAACAGTTACTTTTTTGCCGTTTTTAGCCGCACTGATCAGGGCGTTGGCGATAAGTGACTGTGAGGATATTCTGTAAAGGGTCACTTTTATCTCTGTAACATCTTTATGAATAGCTGCCTCATTAAAAAACTGAAGGACATAATGATATGACTGATAAGGAAAATGAAGCAGCTGATTTTCCGTATCTATGGCTTCAAATATTGATTTTTTGGTTTCAAAAGGCAGATGTTTTACCGGAGGGAAATTTTCATTTTGCAGATCCGGGAAATTGGGATTAGGGAATTTAAAAAGATCAAAAAAATTGTGATGGGTACCTCCTTCAATCATTTCATAGTCTTTCAGATGAAATGACCTTTTACAGAGCTCTATCATTTCTTCCGGCATATTGAAGTCGTATAGGAACCTTGTGGATGAACCGGATTTTCGTTCCTGCAATTTCTTTTTGATTTTAGATACCAGGTTTCCACTTGCTTCGTCTTCGATCAGGTAATTTTCATCCCTGTTGAGCTTGATTGCAAATGCGGTTGAGGTCTCCTGATCTGTAAATATATAGTGCAGGCATTTCTTGATAATGGTATCTATAGAAATGATATAATTCTTTCCTTTTACAGGACTCAGTACTTTGTAACGGTTTAGTTTATCAGACGGGATATTGATATAGCAATACCTGATTTCACCATTCTTACTTTTTAATTTAATCAATAAATAAAGCTGTCTGTTGTTTAGAAAATATTCCAGGTTTTCGTCTTCCGATAAATAAACAATCTGTACATACGAGAGAATAGTTGTTTTAAAATAATTTTCGATCTCATCAGAATGTAAAGGAAGCAGAGGTTGATTTTCGTAATAGATAATTTTATTTTCCTGCAGTTCAGGAACAATTTGTTTTCTCCATATAGAACCAAATGTATTCTGCTGACGGTTGATTTCTTTTTTGACTTTCTCAAACAGATCACTCTTTTCAGGAATGGAATGCAGATCACTGATTTTTACACGATAAAATTCATCCAGATTGGAAGAATGGATAGCAAGAAATTTTATTCTTTCGTACAGAGGGTTGGTCTTATCAGCGGCTTCCTGCAAAAGGCAGTTATTAAAAGATAGCCAGGACAATTCGGATGGCAGTAGATATTTTTTAGGCATTTCGTAATACTTGGAGTACAATATAATAAAGGTAGGGACAATAACTTTTTATTTCAGTCAGATTACTTTCCAAAAACCTTCATTACACTCTATTTTCATGTGAAATTAAAACAATTTTTTCTATCGGAACCATAATTCTCCCATACTTTGCGAAATATTAACAATAGAATCGTGGAGGATCCCCGATTCTTTAACTGTTGCGAAACAATCTGAAAAATTTGCTCAGTCCACGAGAGCAAAAAATTAAACCATAAAAGACACAAAAGTTTTCACACACTCTGTCATTGCGAACGAATGTGCTTGCACTGAGCTTGTCGAAGTAAAGCAATCTGAACTCACAACAGTCCCAACACTTAAGTTGCTTTAAATTTAATACATGCTGTGTCAGAAATAGACATAAGTTCCCTAGAAGTCTATGATTTATTTTACCCTTTTTGTCATTCTGAAATGGAGCTTTGCGGAATGAAAGAATCTAAACACATTGAGAAAATTTCAAAAAGCAAAGGTTTTTAAATAATGATCTTTAGATTCTTTCAGAATGACAAAGTAGGTATAGGAAACTTCCCCGTCATTGCGAACGAATGTGCTTATATTGAGCCTGCCGAAATAAAGCAATCTCTCAATACAAGTCATAAATAAAGATCAAAGATTCTGTACAAACAATTGGCATAGAAATGTTTATTTGCCATCAGATGGATGTTTTTCTAAATACAGGATGTATTCCTGCGAACATGGTTCAGGAGAAAAATATATCGAGATCTTTGGATGCAAATTTCCCATAACAATATTGCTCTTAATAGGCCATTACAGTGAACTTAGCTCCCAATTATCAAATAAATAATATGATCAATCTTTATTTCAATTAAAAAATAATAGCTAAATTCACTTTTTAACAAAAGAACATGAAGCTTAATCATATCAATTTAGTAGTTGCCAATGTTGAAAAAACTACACAATTCTTTGAAACGTATTTCGGTTTTAAATGCATCGATGTAAAGGGCGATTACATCGTTACTGTATTAAAAGGAGAGGACGGTTTTACATTAGTGATCATGAAAAACAGGGAAGGAAGCCCTGTGTATCCTGAAGCTTTTCATATTGGATTTATGCTGGATACTCAGGAGCAGGTAAACGAAATTTATCAACGGTTAAAAGCGGGAGGTATTGTGGGAGAACAGGAACCTCGTAAGATAAGAGACAGCTTCGGCTTCTATTTCAGTTTTGAAGATCTGATGATAGAAGTAGGGTACTATTACTAAGTTTGTTTGATCATAAAAGATTTAACCAACCTCTTTCTGAAGCATTGGCCAAATATTATCTTTAAACTTTTCACGGAAAATGCCAAAATGCCCTATATCGTGAGTGTCAAAGTCTTTTGCAATAAGATGAATTTTTTTAACAGAAGCATTCTCATATTTTTCTGCTAACCATTCCACAGCTTTTCTTGGAGCAAAGGGATCATTTTCAATACTTATGGAGATTAATGGAACTGTGATACTTTTAAAAAACAGATTTTGTTCTTCTACATGATCGAAAAGATAATTAGGAGATAAGCACCAGCTTCCCCATTGGTTGGCAACATTTTTCGGTAAATCTTCCATACCACTTATTTTCTTTGAAGGCAGATAACCAAACATCTTGATGAGAAGAGGGAAGAACGCTGTCCAATAAGACCATAGCTTATATTTTTGAAACCCATTCCAAAACTTCCAATATCCACTTTGTGCAGCGACAAGGATGATTTTATGAGCTTTTGTAGAAAATTGAGATAGCCCAATTAATTGTCCTCCAATACTATGACCTAGTAGGGTGATCTTAGATTCGGGATACTGTTTTTCTGCATATGCTATAACTGAGCTTAGATCATTTTTACTCCAATCAACAGTATTGTTTTTCAGATTTTTAAGGGGTTGTTTCAAGGATTTTCCAATACCTAAATAATCAAAAGTAACTACTGAGATACCTGCTTGTGCAATAAATTCTGCAAATTTTTTGTAATAAGACTGCTTTACTCCTGTAGCAGATGCTATGATAAGGGTATTTTTGCTTTGTGGTGCCTCATAAATATTTGCAGAAATGGAATAACCTTTATCTGTAGTAATTTCTACTGTTTTCATTGTATTAGAATTATATTTTGTGAATGATTAATGATCCAGGTTTATCTTGGCTTTGTTGGTAAAATAATAAGAATAAATGTAAGATTTTAATTCTCTGGAAAATGATAAATGTAGTCTGATTTTAAGTGTTATACATAGTTTTTCTTGAAAGTTATCTCCTAAAATCTTATTTTTAAAAAACAAATTGATTTCAATTCATTATTTCAAATAACGATTACCTGAATATGCACGAACTATTACCCTTCATGTTAGCACTTATTGTGTTAATAGTACTGATCGAAATGCTGGCAACTAAGCTTAGGGTTGCCTATCCTATACTTCTTGTGGTGGTGGGGTTATTGATCAGTTTCATTCCTGGATTACCAACGATACAGATAGATCCGGATTTGATATTTTTTATTTTTTTACCACCTCTATTGTTTGAGGCCGCCTGGACTATCTCTTTTAAAGAAATGAAAAAATGGTGGCGTATTATTAGTAGTTTTGCTTTTATCGTTGTATTTTTTTCAGCACTTACTGTGGCGTTAATATCCAATTACTTCATTCCGGGTTTTACCCTGGCTCTGGGTTTTCTTTTAGGGGGAATTGTGTCACCTCCTGATGCAGTGAGTACAGGAGCTATTATGAAATTTGTAAAGATCCCTAAAGCAACATCTGCCATTCTGGAAGGAGAAAGTTTACTCAACGATGCATCATCGCTTATTATCGTAAGATTTGCTCTGGTGGCTGTATGTACCGGACAGTTTATTTTTCAGACTGCAATTGTTGAGTTTTCATGGATGGTGATCGGTGGTGTTGGAATTGGGCTTTTGGGAGGCTGGTTATGCATGCAGGCACATAAAAGATTACCTACGGATGCACCATCAGATATTGTCTTTACCCTTGTTGAGCCTTATTTGCTGTATTGGATTGCTGAACAGGCACATAGTTCAGGTGTACTGGCAGTAGTTGCTGGTGGTTTACTTTTATCAAGAAACCGGCTTTCCTTTTTAACGAGTGCCAGCAGAATAAAAGGCTTAAGTTTTTGGGAAGCTTTAATTTTCATTCTCAACGGGATTGTATTTATGATCATTGGATTGGCGCTTCCTGAAATTGTAAAAGGGTTGAGGGAAGATGGAATACCGTTGAGTAAAGCCATCTTTTATGGGGCTTTGGTTAGTGGTATTTTAATTGCTACAAGGATGGTTTCTTCTTATGGAGCAATGGTTGCTACGATCCTGTTCAGGCCCAGTGTTGCACCAGGAGCAGGTCTTAGCAGACGGAGAAGGTTTAGTATGCCTTTATTACTTGGGTGGACAGGGATGAGAGGAGTGGTGTCGTTAGCTGCAGCTTTGTCTATTCCATTAACGCTACCAAGTGGAGAAGCCTTTCCCCATCGGAATCTTATTTTATTTGTCACATTTACTGTTATTTTACTAACGCTTTTAATTCAAGGGCTCACACTTCCATATATCATTAAACGTTCAAGACTTTTTGAGTACGGCAGGGAGCTACCTGAAGACGAGGCAAAAATGAAGGTGAAAAACCATCTCGTGGTAGAAACCATACGTTTACTGAAAGAGAAACAGAAGAAAGGACAGTATGATGATCCTCATCTGCAAAAAATGATCGACCAGTGGGAGTATAAAATCAGTCAACCCGAACATTTAAGAATGACCGAAACTTCCCGGCAGAATTATTTGGAATTGCTGGAAAATCAGCGCCAGTTTTTATCGAAACTCAATAGGGATTCGGAAGTACATGAAGAATACATCAATTGGCAGATTTATCAGATCGATCTGGAAGAAGAACGGATCAGGCTATTGTAATAAGTCAAAAAAAAATACCCAATCAGCGATTGGGTATTTTTTTTCTGAACAGGAGATCAGGCATTGGCATATTATTTAAATTTTGTTGCCTTCATCTTTTTTTGTCAGTTTATTTTTTTGTCATAATCTGATCCATATAGGATTTATTATCCCAGAACAAATATTCTTCACTCATTGTTCCATCCTTTTTCCATATGCCGATGGTCGCCATAGGAAGCTTGAATTTCTTTCCGGTTGGCTGGATCAATGTACCATCACCAACAGGCATTGGCTTTGTGAAGGTACCTTCCATATATCCCATTACTGCGGTGATATTTCCACTTCCCAATTTTATAGGATGTTCTTTGATTCTGGTATCCGGTGCATAAACGAACATGGCATCCAGTGTTTTAATATGCTGTTCTAATCCTTTTTCTGTATGTCCGTCAGGAAAATGAACAAGAATATCCTTAGCGTGGCTTTCATGAAGTCTTTTCCAGTCCCTGTTACTGAATACAGTATAATCCAATGTGTCGAAAGTTTCAAGATTTTTAGAAATCACAGCATTGGCTGCAGCCATTTCTTTGATCTGCTGCAGAGCTTTATCGGTTTCAGGAGTTTTGGTGTTTTCTTTACAAGCTATAAGGTTGAGTATAGCTACTAATGAGGTAATTAACAATGTCTTTGTTATAAATGATTTTTTCATTTTCTATTTGTTTAAAAATTAGAGTACAAATTTCCAAAACAAGAGCGATGAAGTAGTAATATTTATCAGAAGAAGAGTTGTGATTTTAGGAAATGATCTTTGCCATTTCCTTTCGGTACTCCGATGGGGTGAGGCCTGATTTCTTTTTAAAAGCATGCGTGAAGTATGTTTTTTCATTAAAACCAAGTTCGTAACCAATTTCCGCAATTGTTTTATGGGTGGTGATAAGAAGATTTTTAGCTTCTGTTAATTTTCTGGTTTCTATAATTTCCGAAACACTTTGATGTAAAATCTCCTGACAAATGAGGTTTAGATTTCGGATAGTCATAGAGAGTTGCTCTGCATAAAAATTGACATCTTTTGCTTCTTTATAATGTTCATTGAGAAGTATTAAGAAATTTTTAAATGTAGTGCTTTTGATCTTTTTTGATTCGTCATTATTTAAATTGAGTTTCTTTCGTTCAGATTCGATGATCGTGAAGAGGCTGCTCAATAACTGTCTTATAACCGATAGGTCAGGATCTGGCTGAAGGTATTCCTGATAAATAATTTCACAAATGGTGTTAAGACGTTCAAAACATTCATCTGCTTTCAGGCAAATATTTGCCTTATCATGATAGGTTGTATAAAGCTGAAAAACAGTATCAGCAATAAATTCACTTTTAAAGCGGATCCCCCAGATATCACATTGCTTGTTCTTTGCCAAAGGTTTTGCCCTATGCACTTTGCCTTGTGTAATAAAGGAAACAAAAGGAGCATTCATGACCTGAGATTTAAAATCTATAAAATGCTCCAGTTGACCATATTTCCCAATAAGTAATTCTTCAAAATCATGATGGTGAGGATCATTGTCTTGCTGGCTGATCCTTTCGGATTCAGTGACACCTATTTTGAATATTTTAAAAATTTCATTCATGTATTCATATTAGACAATAAATATAATGAATGATCCGATAGGTCAGAAGTTCGGACGGATAATTGTGTTGCAGACGTTAATTACACTTCTCTGGTATCATAAACGTTACAAAAACTACGCTGTGCAGATTCTGCTAACTGCGTACCTTCAGAAATCATACGTTTTCCTCCTTCGCTGTTGATTACACCTTGAAAAGCTTCCATATTTTCGTATTGTGCATAAAGGACAACGCTTTTTCCATCTATTCCTTTGTGATAGCTTGCAGAAATAAATCCCGGGCAATCTGAGATAAATTCGTCCGTACATGAAATCAGTAAATTGAGTAATTTATCCTGATTCTCCGGTGCAACTGTGAAAACATTAATTAATGTTAAATACCCCTGTTCTTTTGAAATGTTAATCATCTTGTATTGTTTTTAAATGTTATAGTCAATTTGGTGATTAAAATTATCTATAAAATAATTGGAATCAGGGGACCAGTTTCATTTTTGTGGATGCGCCAGTAAAGAGTTTGTTTTTTATCACTCTACTTAACGATTAGTTACCATGTACATATTCATCTGTACTTTTAACTGTGGAATAGAAATAGTTCAATGCTGCAAGAAAAGACTTCTGGACTTCAAAAGCTGCTACAGATTTTCCCTGGATCTCGAGATCCTTAGTTGCACAGGCGTCTCCAATTAATGTACAGGTGAAATTGAAATCTTTGGCAGCTCTCGTAGTTGCATCAACGCACATGTGGGTCATCATACCGCAAATGATTAACTCTGTGATATCATTTGTTTTTAAATAGTCCAGTAATTCTGTGTCCCGAAAACTGTTGGGATAGTTTTTGGCAATAACTTTTTCATCACCTACCGGCGTTACATTTTCGTGGATTTCAACTCCCTTGGTATTGGGAATAAAAAATGTGGAACCTTCTCTTGTTGAAAAATGCTGAATATGAATAACAGGAAGTGATTTTTTTCTAAAATCTTCCAATAGTTTTTTAGCATGTAAGCTGGCTTCTAAACTTCCGTTCAAAGGATTGGCTCCTTCTTCAAAATAATCATTCTGAATGTCTATAATGAGTAATGCTTTTTTATTTTCCATTTTTAATCAAATTAATAGATGAGTTATTTTTAGATATTAAACTTAAAGCAACTTAGGTGTTAAAACTTTTGTGTTTTTAATTTTAACCAAAGATACCTCAGATTTGCAAAGATGTACACTTTTATCTCTCTCTCAGGTCCTAGAGATCAAGCAGATTTTTATCGCCACGATAAAAAAATCATTGATTTTTAGAAACTTATGTGTTCTTCTTATGCAATAGGTATTAAACTTAATGCAACTTAAGTGTTAAAACTTTTGCTTGTTGAGATTGCATTATTTCGACAGGCTCAATACAAGCACATTCGTTCGCAATAACAAGGTGTTCAAAAAACTTTTGTGGCTTTTGACTTCGTCGAATCTTCGATTTGTGGCTTACTATTTGTCTTATCAATTAGCTGTCATATTACTCTGTATACAGCGCATACATTCTATTTACCTTCCCTTCATCATTAAAGAACATCACTTCAATCGCTTTTTTATTCATGATTGATTGATAATAGAGTGCGACAGAATTGATTCCGTACGTTACATCATACAATATAAAATGCAGATCAGGTACTTTATCAAGAGCTTTTAACCAATAATTTCTAACAGCTTCTTTTCCTTTTAGAGTATCCTCCCCATTGGTAAATGTTTTTATCATGGGAGTAGTGATTTCAATATCATCTGCATAATGACTTAAAATTTCGTCCAGGTTATGTGAATTCCAGGAGTTAATCCATTGAGAGGCAAAGTTTTTAATATCCATTCTAAAAGTTTAAAATAAATGTGATTATGATTTTTTTATTTTGGGGAATCAGAAAGTTTTACAAAACTTACATCATCTAAAATTATGGCACCTTCCGGACTCTTATCAAAGATCAAAGAAATTGATTTCAGACTGTTCAGATCCAATGTTGGATATTTTTTATGGAGGGTATCCAGATCAAAATAAAAGTAATCCGGAATTGATTCTGCATCTCCGTTGTCATCAAAAAAGGCAAACTTAGTCAGGTTCTTTTTCAATTGTGGCTGAAGCGGAGCGCAGGTACTTAACAGAAAACGAATATGTGTCCCTTTCTGATCGGTCAGTTCAATACTAAAGTCGATTGCTTTTTTTTGTTGGTTCTCTTTTGAGGGGTTTTTCTTTTCCTCTTTCTTATCTTTTTGTTCCTTTTTAGGGGCTACAGGAGATTCATCACTTTCTGCCAGATTGAACGCCAGCGCATAGCCTGTTAGATCCTGACCTATATTTTCATTAAAATCAAATGTGTAGCTGGCTGGTTTGTTAGTTGTTTCCTGATGATTCCAACCGATATATACTGCCCGGGAAATCTGACTGTTCCAGATAAGTTTTTGCTGTGCTTCCCTCCAAAGAGTTAGGTTTTTCGTGGTGATGCTTACGCCTGGCAGGGTTCCGGTAGACAGGTTTAAATCCTCTTCATAACGGGCAACGAATAACGTCTGACTATCTTCAAACTGATTGAAATAAATGTGATTGGGAAGCCATTGACGACCGTAGCGGTAATCTGTAAAAAGGGGCTTATATACTGTTTCTCCTTTTAAGTTAACATCCAAAAACGCGCTGATATATACTTTTGCGATCTGCTGCTGTTCTTTTTCAGGCATCAGATGCGTCATATTAAATTGACTGATATACGGGCTGCTTGAATCATACCTTCCCCAGGAAGTATTGAATTGACCATGATTTGCCTGATTAACATATAATCCCGCCTTGAATCCTTGGTAGCCTTTGGTGTATTGGATTCGTTTATAAGTGGCCAGACCTCCATAAGACTGCATATCCATATCATGGACACCCTGAATAACAAAATAATTAATATCCTCCAACGGAGCCAGTATGGAAGCAGGTTGATATTGACCATCTACCGGAGCAATAGCTATATATGCTTTTATATTAAAGTTAAAATCAAAGACCTCATTGGCATTATCAGGAAAATAAGGGAGTTTGTTAAACAGAGCAGCATGTGACATCGCTTCTCCACCTCTTGAATGCCCGATCAGAGCAATCTGATCCATGTTGATCTTGTTGAAAAATGGATTTGAAGGGTCTTTATTCCACTTTCGCCATAGTTGCAGATGTTTAAGCATCAGCCAGCCACGTGCGCCATTTTCATCTTTAAATCCTTTCTGATCCAAATCTGTGATGCTGGTATTCAGGAAATTTTCATCCACAGAAGCAACGATATATCCTTTACTGGCCAAAAGCTTTCCAAGATAATCATATCCTTTTTCAGACCAATCCTGAGCCAGATGATTTCCATGAACAATAAGTACCAACGGAGCCTGTCCCTGGAAATTTTCGGGATACCATACCATGGCATTCAATGGCAGTTGGGTTTTGTCGAATCCAAAATATCGTGTACGGAGTTTGCCGGAAATACCATTCCAGGATTTAAGAAGAAGGGATCCGTCTACTGAAGGTGTTTTAATACGTGCATCTTTTCCATAAAGGGTTCGGCGTTTATCTTTCCCGGACCCATAGCTCAGGAAGCCTATCTTATATTTACCGGGAAGGGCAGGGTCAGGAGCTTCAATAGGTACTGGAAGGTTTCCTGACATTTTGTAATTCGTTAATGCCGTTTGAGAAGTTCCATCATACAGAAATATATAGCCGCCTATACCTAAGCCCAGAACTCCAATTAAAAGTGAAATTCCTGTGACGATTTTCTGTCGCAGTGACCACGATTCTTTAGCTTTTGACCTCCAGTAGAATAATGCTCCAAAAGTGAGCGCAGGAAAAATAATAAGAAAAACAATGAGTATCCAGCGAAAAGTAGGGGTAATTAAAATCAGGTAAAAGAAGAAGAACAGTAAAAAACCGATAGCTTGCCTGAAATTAGGCGGTGTTTTTCCTATTAAACCAGCCAGCCCACTCAATATAGAACCTACAAGATAACTGACCAGAAAAGAAATAAGTATGAATAAGATGAAATTGCCAAAACCTATTGCAGGAAGGAATTTATCTGCTGATACCAAAATAAAAAAGAGAACTGAACTGATAAGAATGCCAAAACCGGCAGCCTTTAAGGTCTGACGGTTAGGAGTTATCGAAGCTTTTAATGGTTGAAGCCGTTTTTTCAATTTTTTCCATAACGTAATGTCTTCTTTCATGATATAATGTTTGGTATTTGGGTTTACGTTTTTTTTACTCTGTTGAGCTCATCTCATGGAAGCTTTTGGGATCCGGATACTTAAATATGAAATCCAGTTCGGATATTAGCTTAGCAGATGAAATTTTTTTTCCTTTGGGATCATCTGTTATCTCCGCATTTTCAAGATTTTTCTGAGCATTGATCACTTCTGATTTTGTTGGATGGAGCGGAGCAACTACATTATAAATTTTGGACTGGGATTTTTGGTCAATCATTTTTTCAAGCACTAAACCAATGTCAACATAGTGGATATGGTTAGTGAAAAAGTTTAGGTTTGATACACGATATTTGCTCAAAAACCTGTCTTCTCCCATTAACCCCGCCAATCGTAAAATATTGACTTGTGGATATTTGTTTTTTATCATTCTTTCACCCGGAACGTTATCAGAAGACATATCTTCTTCTTTTAATTCCTGATCAAGATCCGGATAAACACCGGTAGAGCTCATTAGAAAAATCTGGCCATTAAAATCACCTATAAAAGAAAATAAATTTTGAATTCTATTATATAATGAACTTGCACAGCAGTTTTTTCCTGAAATAGGGATCGTTATAATCAATACATCAAGCTCTTTAATGGCTTCCCATTGGACATGTTTTTCAGACAACAGATAATCCGGAAAATTGATAATACATGGATGGAATCCTTTCTTGTTTAAATATTCTTCTTTGTCTGAAGTCGTCGTAGTGGTATATATTTCGAACTTTTCTGATAGTTTTTCTGCAATTCGTGACCCAAGCCATCCGTAACCTATAATTCCTGCTTTTTTCATATGATTTTTTTGTCCAATCCCCATTGGTAACCCCTTGTTCAAATGGGATTTATAATAGAGGAACTGTAACGAATTATTTTTAAAGAAGTGAAAGTACTCAATTTATTTAGTATAAAGAATATTGATGAAAAATATTTATAAAACGGGATTCAATATTGTATAAAATAAAGCAGTAGTGATCAGGAACACTGCATTGGCCTATCCTGTTTCTTTTTCCTGAATACAAAGTAATTACCTGATGTCAGGTAAGAAAAGATACGTTTTCACAGGTATTGGAACGAAGCCCTTATCGGGATAAATTTGTTCCTATAACTCATGAGGGAATGAGTAATGTGAGCGACCTGATCTTATGTAGCTTTTTGTAAATCAGTCAGGGCGATAATTATCATTTATTTAAACACCAAACAAAAACAAAATGAAAAAATTAATCTTTACCTCTTTATTTTTAATAGGCGTGGGAGCTGCTGCCCAACCAACGGTAACGAGGGCAGCTCTTGATAAAATCAATACCACCACTACTGTTTACAATGTAAACGTTTCGACATCGATAAGTCCAGGTCCGGCTGGAGCTGGTCAGACGTGGGATTTTTCAACTTATGTTGGGAGCCAAACTGTAACAACTAAATTATTTCCATGTCCGGGCCAGGCAAATTGTTCAAAATTTCCCACGGCCAATAGAATCGCTGAACTTGTAGGAAATAATAATTTTGATTACCTGCTGAACAGTGATGCAGAAGCAACAACAATTGGAAATTTTAGCGTATTAGGAAATGTAACCATTACGTATACGGATCCCTTGATCGACTATAAGTTTCCAGTGAATTACCTCCAGGAATTTACAGATAATTATGCATTCAATACGGGTGGATCAACGGAAACAGGAACGCAAAGCTTTAAAGTAGATGGTTACGGGACGGTTATAACACCCAATGGAACTTTTCCTAATGCATTAAGAATAAAAAGAATAAGAAATGGAAGTCAGGTTACTGGCGGAACAACGTTTACCTATGTTAATGAGTCCTATCAATGGGTTACAGAAAATAATGGGCCGGTTCTTTCTGTTGCATTTAATACATTTACCATCAATGGGCAGACCACAGTTCAGCCGTCATTAGCTTATTTTACAACATCTCCCACACTGGCCACTGTCGATTCGGAGACTGCTAAAGATGAAATTATTATTTATCCGAATCCGGCATCAGATCTTATTACGATCCGGTCAAAAGAAGACCTTAAAAGTATTACAATTATAAGTCTTGATGGAAAAGCAATTCAAAAAGCACCCAATCACAAAGTAATTGATATTGCAGACCTTCCCAATGGGGTGTACGTTGTACAAATCGAATTCAAAAATGGGAAAATTATTTCGAAAAAGATCAGTAAACAGTAATTGTTTTTTATTTATGGTGATGAAGTACTATCTTAAGTGATAGTACTTTTTTTATGTAAGATGCTTCATGCACTTATGGTACATAAAGGCCATTTTCTTTGGCAAACTTTAAAAGTTCAACGACATTTCTCACCTCATATTTATTTAATAAGTTTCTTCGGTGTGTCTGTACCGTCAGATAACTTAGAAATAGCATATCTGATATTTCCTGCGTAGATTTGCCTTCTGCCAAAAGCTTCAAAATTTCTTTTTCTCTTTGGGTTAATCTGGGTACAGCTTTCAGATCGTAAACGCTGGTGTTTTCAATAATTTTCTCAACCTGCTGGCTAAAGGCCAATTCTCCGGATGCAGCTTTATTCATGCAGTTTTTAAATTCTTCTAAAGAAGCACTTTTTAAGAGATATCCCTGAGCCCCGTTTTTGATCATTTGGAGAATGATACTGCGTTCAGACTGGCTGCTCATACCCAATATGATTATTTTAGGATACGTTTTTTTGATTTTCAGGCACAGGTCAATACCATTAGTGTCCGGAAGGAATATATCGAGTAAAATAATATCTATCTTATCGAGATTCTCATAGGCTAAAAGCGCTTCACCGGTTTTAAAACTTTTAATGATCTCGACATCATCTGATTTTGAAAAAAGAAGCTGCAAGCCTTCCGTAACGATGGGATGATCGTCAACGATAACTGTTTTGTATGGTTTTATGATAGCCATTGCTATTAAATAGAAAGTTCAATATTAAAGACTGTGTTGCTGTTTTGTGAAGAATGAATATCCATTTTTCCATTGAGGAGTTCCACCCTGTTTTTGAGATTTTTTAGTCCCTGACCTGTAAAGTTATCGGCTTGTGTAGGGTCAAACCCAGTTCCATTATCCTCTACAGTAATGTGAAAATGAGATCCGTTTTGGCTGCAATCAACCAGGATTTCAGTACATGAAGAATGTTTCAAAGCATTATTGAGCAATTCCTGTACGATCCTGTAAATCATGATCTGAACACTTTCCGGGATATCTTTTTGGATCTTATTGGCCTGGAAGTAAATATTAACTTCGTCGGTTACTAAAAGATGGCAAAGATCACTAAGGGCATGTTCAAGTCCTAATTTAAGCAGTGTTTCAGGGATAAGATTAAAAGAGATCTGTCGCAATTCTGTAATAGAATTATTTAAGAGCGTATTCATGTTTTCAATTTCGTTGGGTTGAGCAGGCTCAGAAGAATTACTGATCTTTAAAAACCTGATCTTAAGAGAAGAAAGCATACTTCCAATACCATCGTGGAGATCTCTTGCTATTCTTTTACGCTCATCTTCCTCACCTCGGATCATGGCCTGCGTCACTTCCATTTCTTTTTGAGTTTTAAGCGTTTCTATGTTCTGAGCATAATTTTGAGCATGTTGGACCGCTATTTTTTTCTGGTTTTTAGAATTGACCCAAAGGAAGATGACCAGTAATAATAATATAACAGAAATCGCTGCAAGTAAACCATAATAGAGCTTGTTGTTTTCTGCAACCAGTTTGTCGCGCTGTCGCTGTGCTTCAAGCATACTGATCTTTTTTTCATTTTCAGACTTATTGAATTTGGCTTCCAGTGCTGCTACTTTGCCTTGCGATTCGCTCACATTTAAACTGTCATTAATTGTGTTATATCTCGAAAGATATTTATATGCATTTTTAGTATCTCCAAGGTCTTCATAAATAAAAGCCAGTTCTCTGGTGAAGTTTCTTTGATCAAGAGCAAATTGTGTGGTACTTCCTAACAGGTCCAATAAGAGATTTTTTGCATCCTCCAATCTGTTCAAAGCTTTCAAAGGCATGTATTTTGAAAATTTTAAACGGTTGGCCTGAAGTGGATCCTTGTGAAAATTACTGTTAGCAATACCTTTATCATAACTTTTTAAAGAATTATTGAATTGCCCCACCTTGTAAAAGTAATAGCCCTCTGCGGTGTAATAGCTTCCATTCATATTAGAATTAGGATAGTTTTTTAGAATCTCATATGCTTTATCAAGTGATTTTTTTGCTTCAGCAAGCATGTTAAGATAACACAGATTTTCAACATCCGTAATATAGATATCTGCTTTGGTCTCAAGATAAGTGTAAGAAGAAGTGCTGGCTTTTTCAATATATTCTTTAGCTATTTTCAGATAGGTATTAGCCTTCGGCCTTTGATTACTATTCATGAATATCACAGCAATGGACTTATAAAGAATACTCAGAACTTCAAGGTCACCTCCTTTTTTTGCTAAAGGAACGGCTTCATTAACCAGGAGCCTCATCGCTTCCACTTCATTGTTATGAAGGACCTCGACGAGAGACAGGTTTTTTAGAATAAATGCCTGCAGGACATAAGAATCTTTGGTTTTATATTTCTTCAGTTCGGTATTGGCCAGATTCAATTGCTTGGCATAATTGTCAAAATCGCCTTTACCTACTAATCCTGCCGCATTGTAATAGATCGCCACCGTTTTTAAAAAAGGATATTTGGGAGCAATTTTATTGGCAATAAGAAGATATTGATCTGCTAATTCATTTTTTTTGCTCCTCCTGAACAAATCAGCAAGTTTAAAACTGGTTATGCCTCTTATGCTGTCTGATTTTGCGGATTTGATGACCTGAGTGAGACTGTCGATGTAAGGGCCATCATTATCAAGTGTAAAAAACCTCTGAGCATTCAATCCATAGGTGAACAGAAGCAAGAGTACAAAGCATAATTTTTTTTTCATAAGCGTAAAATATTAACTATAATACAATTAATACAGTGAAATGGTTGGTGTAAAAATATACATTTATAAGACTAAAATTATAGGTTTTTAATTTTGATTAGAAATTTTTATAATATTTGTTACATGTTTGCTTTGTTAGATAAGGTTGGGGTCAACAATATTTTTTTTCAAAGAACGCTTCCTGTTGATAAAATAAGCGACCATAAGATTAGGAACCCAGCATAACCAGGCAACAATAAGATAAGAAAGACCTGGAGTTGTTATGATAGATTTTAATAAAGGCATCCATAATCTAAGGGTTACTGCTGCAAAAGTACAGGCATAGCTATACGTCATAAAATTCTGATGCTGGATAATATCTCCTCTTTTAATTTTTAAAAAAGCAAGAACTGTTGTGATGAACCAAATAACTCCCAAACTAACGAACCCAGACGACGAAACAATATTACCATTAGCATAAAATCCCAAATAAATCCCAGCCATTGAACTAATAATAACTGATAATATGTAGATTTTACCCATGAGTCGATGAAGCTTTTTATGTTTATTTCTGAATCCGGCTCCAAATTGTCTCCAGCCAATCAAAAGAGATATAGCCCCCAAAATAATGTGACAAAAAAAGGCAAATCTCCATATCGAATTACTCAGAATTTCGGATGTTTTAGAACTCAAAAAAGTGTACTTATGATCAACCAGAACATAAATCAAAGGATATAATCCAATGAGTAGTGCCAGAACTGCAAGAATGATGAACAAGAATTTTTTCATAGCTAAAGAATAAGATTAATGGATTCATCATGAGTTGGTTAAGCGATGAATACTTCAGCAAAAATGAAAAATGTTTCAAACTTAAATGCTCCAAAATATAAGGTGGAACTAATTTTATTTGTAAAAAAGGGGGGCGGGTTTCGGGGTTCGAGTTATGAGAAGCGAGATGCGGGTTTCGGGTTTCGGGATTCGAGGTTTGTATGATTCAAATTATTACTTTTGTTCTAACTTCTAACTTCTAACTTCTAACTTCTAACTTCCAACTTCCAACTTCCAACTTCCAACTTTCATCTTCCACTTTCCACTTTCAATTTTCAACTTCTAATCGAATTAACTATTCCAATTCCAAATTCTGGTTCTTTAAAAAATCCCGTGGCGAGCATTGCACATATTTCTTAAAGTTTCTGTTAAAAGAGGTTTTTGAATTAAACCCACTTTCAAATGCCAGTGTTAGAATAGTGAATTTTTGATTTTCGGGTAAAACTGCGATTCTTTTGAACTCATCAATTCTTTGTGTGTTGATATAATCGTAGAAGTTTTTATTTTCAATGGTATTGATGACCTGAGAAAGGGTGTTCGGATGAATTTCTAAGAGGGAAGCAATAGTATTCATATTTAAGTCAGGATCTTTAAAGAGCTTTTCTGATTTCATCCTTTGGGAAAGCCTATCATAAATCATCTGGATATTTTCATCAGTTAAACCTGACTTCTGGTATTTTACAGCAACCTCAGTCTCGTTGATGATCTTTTCGTTTTCAATATATTCAGTTTTCAGTTCGGGTAAATTTAAAATGCCCGCTTTAGTAATTCCAAAATAGGCGGTAAACAAAACGAAAAGAACTACGGAGGTAAACGTAATGGTGTCATTTTTTAAAATAAGGGAAGCCCAAACGATGGAAATTCCTATAATAAGATAATATACCCAGTTTAGGTTTATTTTTTCAATATTTGAATATTGTCTTGAAATTTTCTTTTTGTATTTCTGAAGCGATAAAAGACTTAAGGTAACATAGGAGATTCCCGATATGTATACGAGCATGCTAATACCTTTTCGCAATCCTTTATAGATCATACCTCCATTTTCATAGATTACCATCTTTTCTTTGGGAGAGAGCATAAAGAAATTCCATAAAATAAGATAAACAGCCAGAGCAGGGAGAAAATGTAACATCTGAAGATATGGATTTCTGCCCTGTCCGCTAAGGTTTAGAATATATAAAAAGAGCATAGGACCATGAATCAATGGAAGGGGGATTTCCAGTCCAAGCAGGTAGGGTGCCTGAATATAACTTCCGAAGAAATTTAAAAAAACTAAAGTCAGATGGAGACCTATAATAAAAAACCACAGAGCTAATAAATAATCTGCACCTGCTTTCTTTTTCTTTCCCAGAATAAGAAAAGAAGAAAAAAAAGCAATAAAGATCCCGGCTAAATAAAACATGTAAATGATGTATAAGAATGATAGGTCTATTGATGAGCTAAAAATAAAATATTAAAATGATATTTAAGATGTTTATTTTTTTAATAACAAAGGGATAAAAAATAGAAATATTTTAATGATTGATATTTTAAATTTTCATCATTTTATCAAAAACACGGAAAAATAGAATAGCTAAGTCAAAATTTAAGTGTACTTTTAAATATAATCACAATATTCAAGCACCTACTTTTATGAAGGAGTACTATAAACGATGGTAAAGAACGTGCTTACCAAACTATATGAAAACGTACAATGAACTCAAACACCAATTCTCAAATAAAAAGCAATCCCAGTAAAACCGAAAATTTTTTCATAGATGTAAAGAAAGGCCTGGAAAATAATCCTAAGAGATTATCTTCCAAATACTTTTATGATGAAGTGGGAGACCATCTTTTTCAGAAAATAATGGCAATGCCTGAATATTACCTCACCAAATGTGAGCTTGATATATTTCAGAATAAAACAGCAGATATTGCCGAGCTTATTGCCTTTGACAAACAACCTTTTGACCTTATTGAGCTAGGTGCTGGTGATGCCATGAAATCATCTCATCTTTTAAAGTATATGGTTGAAAAAGGCTTGGATTTTACCTATATGCCCATTGATATTTCCGGAAACATCCTCTCGATTCTGGATCGGAAATTAAGTGAAAGCATACCCGATCTAAATGTCGTTCTTTTAGAGGGTGAGTATTTCGAAATGCTGAATAAAGCAGCTTCACTCTCTTCAAGAAGGAAAGTGATTCTGTTTCTCGGAGGTAATATCGGAAATATGGAATTCGAAGAAGCCGGTCTGTTTTGTTCCGGTTTAAAAGAACACCTGGCAACAGGGGATAGAGTACTCGTAGGTTTTGATCTTAAAAAAAATCCGAATACGATCTTAAATGCATACAACGATAAAACAGGTATTACAGCAGAGTTTAATCTCAACCTTCTTGCCAGAATCAACCGGGAGCTTGATGCTGATTTTAATCTCGATCAGTTTCAGCACTATCAGACCTATGATCCTGTAAGCGGAGCCTGCAGAAGTTATGTGGTCAGCCTTATTGATCAGATTGTAACCATTGACCATACAGAGATATCATTTAAAGAAAATGAATTGATTGATATGGAAGTGTCCCAAAAGTTTTCAGAAACAGATATAAAAGAACTTGCTGAAAAATCAGGTTTTGAAATCGAAGGGGAAATAAAGGATTCAAAAAAATGGTTTATCGATTCCGTTTGGAAAGTGAAATAATAATTAAAAATCTAAAAAGATGATAGCAAATCCTAAGATTATTGATGTCGTAAAGAAATTCACAGATGTTCGTGAGCATTCTGTAGCGATCTGTGCCCCTTTGGAAATAGAAGATTTTGTGGTACAGCCTATTGTAGATGTGAGCCCGCCTAAATGGCATTTAGGGCATACGACCTGGTTTTTTGAAACTTTTATATTAATACCGAATTTTCCGGGCTATGAGGTTTTTGATCCTCAATATAACTTTGTTTTTAATAGTTACTATGAAACCATTGGAGCACGGGTGATCCGTACTGACCGGGGAAATCTGAGCCGTCCATCCGTTGCAGATGTATACCGCTACAGAGAATATGTCGATCAGCAAATGATCAGTTTTCTTCAAAGTGATTCGTTGAATGCAACCATTGAAACCCTTGTGGAACTTGGATTGAATCATGAGCAGCAACATCAGGAATTATTGCTTACGGATATCAAATATATTTTGGGACACAATCCGCTTTTTCCTGCCTATAAGAAAGGTCAGAGAAGTGAGAAAGTTAACTCTGGTTCTGCTAAAATGATCAGTTTCCCTGAAGGAATTTATGAAATTGGCTTTCAGGGAAGTGGATTCTGTTTTGATAATGAACTGGACAGACACAAAGTATATTTGCAGGATTTTGAGATCAGTGATCGCGCAGTGACTAATGGTGAGTATCTGGAATTTATGAAAGATAACGGATATACAGATTTCAGGCATTGGCATGCGGAAGGTTGGGACTGGGTGAAACAAAATGAAGCAAAAGCACCACTATATTGGCATCAGATCGATGGTAAATGGATGTATTATACTTTAGAAGGTTTGAAGGAATTGAATCTCGATGAAGCGGTTTGTCACATTAATTTTTACGAAGCTTCTGCTTTTGCTGCATGGAAAGGAATGCGCCTGCCTACCGAAGCGGAATGGGAGGTAGCTTCGGAACAATTTCCATGGGGAAACCGTTGGGAGTGGACAGGAAGTGCTTATCTGCCTTATCCCGGATTTAAAAAGGAAGCCGGAGCAGTAGGCGAGTACAACGGAAAATTTATGGTCAATCAAATGGTTTTGCGTGGTGCCTCAGAAGCAACACCTAAAGGACACAGCAGAAATACCTATCGTAATTTCTTTCATGCCAGTCTAAAATGGCAGTTCACAGGAATCAGATTAGCGAAATAAGTCTTGCCTATGATTAAAGTAGAATCAATTTCTAAAAAATTTGATGACCGGATTGCCGTTGATAGTATTTCTTTTCAGGCTCACGATAAAGAGATATTGGTTCTTTTAGGAACCAGTGGATGTGGAAAAACAACCACTCTTAAAATGATCAATCGGTTAATAGAAGCCGATTCCGGTGATATTTGGATAGATGGAGAAAATATCCGTGAAAGAAAAATAGAAGAACTGCGTATGCACATCGGTTTCGTTATGCAGCATGCAGGCTTATTTCCTCACTATACCATCCGGCAGAACATAGCCGTAGTTCCGGAATTATTAAAATGGGACAAAAAAAAGATCAGAAGCAGAACGGAAGAACTAATGGCTAAACTTCATTTACCTGAAGAATTGTTGAGCCGTTTCCCCCAGGAACTCAGCGGTGGACAGCAACAAAGGGTTGGGATTGCAAGGGCTCTGATTGCAGATACTCCCATTTTATTAATGGATGAGCCTTTTGGGGCATTGGACAATATTACAAAGGCTGATATCCATTCTGAATTTAAATCATTAGAAGAGCTTAAAAATAAAACCATCATTCTTGTTACACACGATGTACAGGAAGCATTTGAATTGGGGCATAGGATATGTTTGATGGATAAAGGACAAATTGTTCAGATCGGAACTCCCAAAGAAATGCTTTACCGTCCGGTGAATGATTTTGTAAAAGAATTTTTTGCAGAGAGTAGGCTCCTGCTGGAATATAAAGTAGCCACTTTAGAAAATCTACGACCTTTCCTGAGCTATTCGGAAAATCTGGATCAGGGGTTTAATAGTGATGAAAATGTGTGGAATATTTTACAAATACTAAGTATTAATAATGGTGATGCAGATGAGTACGAAAAACTGTCAGATGCATTCAATAAGTATAGAAAAGTACAGGCAGAATGACGCAACAAAGTCTCTGGCAATTTATTGCCGAACAACAAGATAAACTCCTGATTCAAGTTGTACAACATCTTGGATTAACTTTTGTATCGTTACTTTTAGCCATCATCGTGGGTGTTCCTCTGGGAATATTAATAGCCAGGAAGAGATTATTTGCTAATCCTGTTCTAGGAACTGCAGGAATTTTACAAACAGTTCCTAGTATTGCTCTGCTGGGATTTATGATTCCTGCCTTTGGCATTGGGGCAACTCCGGCGATTGTAGCATTATTAATCTATGCCCTTTTACCCATTATCAGGAATACCTATACAGGAATTACAGGAGTAGATCCGGCTGTTGTTGAGGCTGCAAAAGCAATGGGAATGAACAGGAAGCAATTGCTTTTCAAAGTAGAGCTTCCATTGGCAATGCCGGTCATCATTGCGGGGATCCGAACCGCAGCTGTAATCAATGTAGGAGTAGCCACATTGGCTTCTTTTGTTGCAGCGGGTGGGCTTGGAGAATTTATATTCGGCGGGATTTCACTTAATAATACGAATATGATCCTTGCTGGTGCTATTCCAGCGGCATTACTTGCCATTATATTGGATCAGTTGATTGCTATTTTACAAAGAGCAGGATATCGGAGGTTTCGCCAGGTTTTATTTGTAGTTCCTGTAATATTGGTGATTGTGGGTGGTTTATACCTGTTAACTTCACATTCCGGGAATAAACTTAAAGCGGGATTTACGCCGGAATTTATGGGACGGCAGGATGGTGATATCGGATTACGGGCGGTTTATGGATTGAATGCACAACCCACCATTGTAAGTGATGCCATTATGTACAAAGCAGCTTATGATAAAGAACTGGACATCATAAGTGGTTATTCTACCGATGGGAGGATCAAAGCGTATGATCTGTATGTATTGGATGATGATAAAAAAATATTTCCGCCATATTTTGCAGCACCGATCATCAAGACAAAAACATTACAAAAGTTTCCGGAGCTGAAAAAAACATTAAATTTACTCGCTGGAAAGTTTACTGATTCCATCATGACGGATCTCAATTACCGCTCTGATTATCTTCATCAGACTCCGGAAAAGATTGCGAAAGACTTTTTAAAACAAAATGGATTATTAAAAACTCAGAGAAAGGGAAGTGCGGGAACCGTACGGATTGGATCCAAGATTTTTGGCGAACAATATATCCTTACCGAAATGTATAAAATGCTTATTGAAGGCTATACCGATTATAAAGTAGAAACCAAAACAGGGTTAGGGGGAACTAAAATTTGTTTTGATGCCTTAGTGAACGATGCCATCGATTTCTATCCCGAATATACAGGAACGGGGCTTTTGGTTCTTTTAAAACCAACTGAATCAACCATTAAAGAGGTAAGCCAAAGTGCTGAAAAAACATATAAATATGTCAATACAGAATTTAAAAACCAATATGGGATAGAATGGCTGGAGCCTTTAGGGTTTAATAATTCTTATGCATTAATGATGCGAAGAACACATTCTCAACAATTAAAAATAAAGAGCATTTCAGATCTTAAAAACTATTTAGATACTCCTTAATTCAATGAACTATAATTTTGACGAAATAATACCAAGACGCGGAACCAATTCTATCAAATGGGACTCCGTTGCAGATGATAATGTATTACCAATGTGGGTGGCTGATATGGATTTTAAAACTCTACCTGAAATCGTGGAAGCACTCTCGAAGAAAGCGGAACAGGGGATATTTGGATACAGCTTTACTCCACAAGCGTTGTATGATGCAATTATCAATTGGTGGGAAGTGAGCCATCAGGTCAGACTTCAAAAAGATTGGTTGTTGCCTGTTCCCGGTATGATTCCGGCTCTTTCTGCAATTGTAAGAGCCTATCTCAAACCTGGTGATAATATTATCGTACAATCCCCTGTATACAATCATTTCTTTACACTTATCGAAAACTGCGGATGCAACGCGATCGAAAACCATTTGATTTATGAAAACGGAAACTATCAAATAGATTTTGCAGATCTGGAACTAAAAGCTTCTGATCCACAAACCAAAATGCTATTATTCTGTAGTCCCCATAATCCTGTAGGTAGAGTTTGGAAACGGGATGAACTTGAAAAGATAGCTTCCATATGCTCAAAACATAATGTAATGGTTGTTTCAGATGAAATCCATGCTGATCTTGTTTATAAAGGACACCAACATATTCCATTTGTTTCCGTTGCTGAAAACTATGATCTGATTTCTGTTACGTGCGGTTCTCCGTGTAAAACATTTAATTTATCCAGTCTGCCGGTATCATACGTTATTACTAAAGATCAGGAAATTAAAAAGGCGATTGCAAAAATATTGTCCATACAGGAGACTTACAGTATTAATCCATTTGCGGCTGAAGCTTTAATTGCTGCCTATACTCATGGCAGGAATTGGATGGAAGCATTGAAAGAATATGTATACAGTAATTATCTATTTCTAAATGACTTCTGTAAAAACAATTTACCGGATATATCGGTTAGTCCATTACAGGCAACCTATCTTGTTTGGATGGATTGTCGTGCTTTAGGGAAGGGATCTGATGAACTTTCCAAGATGTTATTTAAAGACGAAAAGCTGTGGCTGAATTCAGGTACGATGTATGGAAGCTCTGGTGAAGGCTTTTTGCGTATGAACATCGCGTGTCCCAAAGCGATTTTGGAAGAAGGATTGAAACGATTGGAAAAATATATCAATAAGAAATAATATTGGTCTGCTATTTTATAAAACCTTCCGGAATTACCGGAAGGTTTTTTTTCTTTTATAGATTTCTATTGGCTTTCTCCTTTTTTAATTGATTCCACTTATTAATATTTATAATTAAAATAGGAAGGAGGGCAATAGGGATTACATTCGAGGCATTAAATCCGTTTTTGAGTGTTAAAAGCATATTGGCTAAGAATAGAATGGGGATCGCAACCATTAGCATAACACTTATGGCTTTCATTTTCTTTTCATTGCTGATGATTTCTTCGTCAGTATATTCGGTTATAGGTTTATTTTTCATTTTATTTTTTGTTAATGACTTCAAGGGTATTAATTTTTCCAACCGGAGCAATCCTGATATTTTTATCTCCTTTGGTTACATAAAAATAATAAGTACTGTTAATATCAATCATATAAATATCTGTGGGTTCACCAGATTCGGAAGTGAGGGTATAATTGTACTTAAGGGTTTGGGTATCTATTCTTTTTTTGATAATACTGCCTTGCCCTATTCCTAAGCCTACAAATAAGGCGAGGAGTTCAATGGCTACGAGTATCGTAAAAATTGGAATCATGGTTTTTCGCAGTTCTTTTTTATCACTTTCAGTATTTATTCTATAGCTTCCTAATAATTTTTTGCTCCAGTTTTTATCCCTGTTTCTGATGAGAATGACTTGAAATAAAAAGAAAAAAAGAACAACAGAAATGATTACAATAATCAAAATCGGACTTGAAGCCATATCAGCAATCGGACTGATCAGGATATCTGTTATAGAGGAGTATTTTAAAATATTGACTCCCAATTGATAAAAAAGTATACTTTCCTTTAAAAGTCCAAGAATGATAAGATATAAATAGCCTAATGGTAATAATCCTTGAATTTTTTCTAAATATTTCATGAAACTAAGATATTATTTTATTTCAAACTTTTAATCATTTGCATGATTTGTTGTCTTTATCATAAAATAATTTGTTTCTAGCTATTGATGACTGCATACTTTATAGATTATGATTGATAAAGTTAGCCAGCATCTGGGTATTATTTCCATAATGATGGTTTCCCGGAATATGTTTCATTCGGTAATTACCTCCCAGGGTTATTTGTTTATAAGGAAAATGGAGAAATTCAAAGTCACTTAAAATAAGCATAACAGGAACTGATCCCATTTCATTGATCTCAGGAATAACCTGTAAACTGCCTTTGGGTTCAACGCCAAAGTATTCATCAAGATGGATTTGAAAATCATTGCTTTTTGAAGGCCCCATAATGAATACTTTTTGAATTTTACTTTTCAGATCCGGTGTAAAACGATTATAAACAAATGGTGTAACATCAGCTCCAAATGAATATCCTAACAAAATAACCTGTTGATTCTTTCTGCCCTGCAACTGCTCGTTGATGTAATTCTCAATATCCTGGGAAGTTTGCTCCGGCGTTTTTTTATTCCAGAAATAAGCTTTCGTATCCAATGCAAATACATCGTATCCTAAGGTGTGGAGATCAGTACCCAGGCCTTTGGTAAACGTATTAAAACCAGCATCTCCACTTATGTAAAAGATGATTGGCTTATTGGTACCTGAATTCCATTCTGTTATTTTAAAATCTTCATCCTTTTGACAACCGGAAAGCAGTACCAATGCAGATAAAGAAATAATTCGTAGAAATTTACTTAGTTTATTCTTCATTTTTCTGTGGTTTCATAACCTTGTTTAATGCGGTAGGAATCTGTAGCAATTCAAAATCATTGTTATATACCAGGTATTTGTTTTCCCAGATGTCAGCATATTTTTCCTTGAAGTTTCTTAGTGTCTGATAATGTTTAAAACTTCCTACTCTTTGATATGCAAATTTCATAATTTCCTCAGCGGTATTGTTGGGCTGTTCGATCCCTGCCATCGGGGTCATTCCCATATTTACATATTTAAGGTTCTTGCTTTTGGCATATTCTACCAGTTTCACGATCAATACGTCTACGCTGCCATTGGGGGCATTTTCAGTTTTTCTGATCATATCATAACTGCATTCATCCGGAGCACAATAGGGGATAATATTAAGGAATGCAACACATAGACCATCTGCATCAAAAATGGTAATAAGATCCTGATCTCTCACCACCTCACGGTCAAACATACCTTCCGCAAATACAATCTCCTTTTTATCAAACTCTCTAAGCCATTCATCGGAGACGCTTTGGATATGATCAATAATGTCATTGTTTTGGGGTGCATATAGTATAGTTGTAGTATAGCCAGATTTCTCAACGGCATTGATCCCGTTTCTAATAGTTTTCTTATCCTTTCCGGTAAGACTAAAGTTTTCGGCATCTAAAATTGCATCCTGTCCGATGAATAATTTTTGTTTTTTTAAAGGATTGAAATATGGGATTCCACTTTCGCTGACCCTGTAATAACAGGTCTTTAAACTATTTTTCTTGCAATATTGGTCGAACTCTTTAATCAGATCTGTTTTATGCTGCTCAGCACATACCGGCTCTTCCAAAACTACTGCAAAACCATTTGCCGCTCGGAATGAAACAAGGCCATTGATTTCTTCTGAAAAGTAAAACTGCTTTTCCTTTGTCAGTTTAAAATAATCCAGTGAAGAGGCCCCGTATTGCTCTACCAGATGTTCGGCTGCAATATGGTTTTCTTTCTGATCTTTTTTTACCCAGGAGTGGGTTCTATAAAATGATAAGATAAGAACCAGCCAGGAAATGACCCCCAGAATATAATTCAGATTCTGAAAATCCCGTGCAAATCCCGTAAGGGGAGTCAGCCCTGAATCTTTAAATAAGAGGAAAGTATGTAAAGTGTAATAAAGAGCTTCCTCTTTCGTAAAATCGATACCAAAATGAGATTTACTGATGAAATAAAAACTGAAATAATTGAAGACTAAAATAATTGTGAAAATCCCCAAAAACCAACTGAAACCTCTTTGTAAAGAAACAATTTTGGTGGTAAAGCTATATTCTTTCCGGCTATACCATAGCAGCCCTAAAGTAAACGAGGCAAACAATGCTTCTTCATAATCCAACGCTTTTAATAAATTGAAAATAATCGAAAAGATGGTAAGGGTCAACGCAAAATACCATGCTCTTTTATATCCTCTGAAAAGATTGGCAGAAGTGACTAAAAGTAATACCCCCGAAATAAGCGTGATCATCTTTGAAATATGGATCAGTTCCCACGGTAAATAATTCTTCAGAATATGCAGACGGTCCGTTAGTGCAGGAGTAATTACGGAAAGGATATTGATGATACCTAGTAAAAATATCATCACTACCGGCGAAATCCGGGCAAACAGTTTTCGACCACTCCAGAGGTACGCTGCTATTCCTAAAAGTAAGGGGATCCAGAATTCGAAAAAACGGTATAGCAGGGTAATGCCTAAACTATCAGCATGTTTATATCCAAAATTAGCAAGAATGTAAGTGAGAGAGAATTCTACCGCTCCAAGGCCCCGCAGAAAAGGGGAGACGATCATTAATAAAATAGAAACCACATACGATATGGCTGCCGCTGAAAATGAAGCAGGAACTCCAAATGCATACATCGCAATCAAAAGGTGGAAGACCCCGCAAAACTCTATGACAACAGAAACTAAAACGGTAATCCAAAAGTATCTTTTATCTATTTCATTGCTGAATATTTCATCTATTGAGCTAATGAATTTTGGAAATTTTTTATCAAGGAATTGGTAAAAGGAATTTTTCTTTCGAAAAGAGATAAAAAGAAGATAACTGCCCAAAAGTATGGCAGCAAGGACTACTATTCCTACCCAGCTATCATTGAAATTTTTGTTGATGAAAACTGCGTAGGCAATCAGAGGAATCCCGACAATCATTACCGTCAGTAAACCAACAAATCCATAAATGGCACTTGCCTGGTGGATCTTTGATGATTTATAACCTTTGGTTCTGATATTCCGGGGAAGGTAAGCCAGAGAACTTACACCACCGGCGGGAAGAAAGATGCTTAAAAAATTCCGTTTTAAAAATAAACTGGTAGCATCAGATAGGCTGACGTTCAATTGAGTAGCACGAAAGCTTGTAACGTACATTAGACCCTGGAGAAGTACATAAACAAAAGTCAGTAATACCCCAACTAAGACCCATTCCAGTTTTGAATTTTGAAGTTCAGGACCAATAGTTGCCAGTTCATGTCTTTCGCTTCTGAAAAAAACGAAAGCCAGTAACAAAATA
The DNA here is from genome assembly GCF_002216065.1 of Chryseobacterium sp. T16E-39. Lineage (NCBI taxonomy): Bacteria > Pseudomonadati > Bacteroidota > Flavobacteriia > Flavobacteriales > Weeksellaceae > Chryseobacterium > Chryseobacterium sp. T16E-39. The sequence continues at coordinate 449,409 of NZ_CP022282.1, forward strand.
ATAACTGCTACAACTTCCTTCCAGCGAACCAGTTTGAAAACTTTTGAAAATTTTACATTTTTCATATTCGTGATCTAGACTCTTTTCAAGTACTTTTTGCACCAAAAATGCCTTAAATCAAAAATAAATAAAAAATCCTTTAGCAGTCTATAGATATTTTACTTTCTTCATCGTCAACAAAACTTAGTTTTGATAGCACTTTTGACAAATACCACTCACTACAAAATTGTAACTTTTTGCGATAAAATGCTTTGGTAATGTAATTTCCGGAACTACATTTTCTATGCAGGTTACCGACATACATTTTTCACAATTAAAGTGAATGTGGTTATGAGAGTGGTCATTTTCTGTACAATGATGGCATTTAGCATAATTGACTACACCATCTACATTGACGATCTTGTGAATTTTTCCCTCTTCTTCTAAGCGGTCCAATACACGATAAGTGGTTACACGATTGCACAGATCCCCAACTTTTTCCTGAATGGCAGTATGGGATAATGCACTGTCAGAACTATTAATGATATTTAATATTTCTGTTTTGGCCTGGGTGTTTCTAACCTGTTTCATGATTTTATTGCAACTTAGTTGCGTTAATTAAATTTAATGTATACCTTTGCAACAAAGTTACGATAAGTATTTTAAACTCAAATAATCATTTATGAAATCAAAAATCTTAGATGCAGTAGGAATTTCAGCAGCGGTTTTATGTTTGATCCACTGTATTGTTTTCCCTTTATTAATCATTATTCCTTTGGGAATTTCTCATAACCCTTATGTCGACCTGGCTTTCCTGCTAATTGGTACAGTAGTGGTTTACAGACTAACAAAGAGAATTTCGAAATCGTGGTTGAAATGGTTGTTTTGGATCTCAATTCTATTGATCTCCGTCTCTGTATTCGTTGATCTGATCTTCGAAGTTCACATTCCCCTAATCTATTTTGGAGCTGCAGGATTAATAGCGGGTCATATCATTAATTTTAGACAACATCAACATTAATTTATCATGGATAAAAGACTTCCCGTAACAGTACTTAGCGGATTTCTCGGTGCTGGAAAAACAACACTGCTCAATCATATTTTACATAATAAAGAAGGTTTGAAAGTAGCAGTGATTGTAAATGATATGAGCGAGATAAATATCGATGCACGCCTGGTGGAAAATCAGAACATGCTGTCGAGAACGGAAGAAAAACTGGTTGAGATGAGTAATGGCTGCATTTGTTGCACGCTTCGCGAGGACCTGATGGTAGAAGTGGAAAAGCTGGCCCGTGAAAAACGATTTGATTACCTCTTAATTGAAAGTACAGGCATCAGCGAGCCGGTTCCTGTAGCGCAGACCTTTACGTTTATCGATGAGGAAAGTGGAATAGACCTCTCAGCATTCAGTTATATAGATACTATGGTTACCGTAGTGGATTGTTTTAATTTTTTTAAGGATTTTGGTTCCAATGAATTGTTAATGGATCGTGAACTGACCGATATGGAGGGGGATTTAAGAACGATTGTTAATCTGCTAATCGATCAGGTAGAATTTGCTAATGTTATTATACTCAACAAAACAGATCTTGTCAATGGGGAAACCATTAACTTTTTAAAGGCAACTATCCGGAAATTGAATCCTGGTGCAAAGCTCATTACTTCTGAATTTGGAAAAGTGGCTCCCAGAGAAATATTGAATACCAAATTATTTGATTTTGATGAAGCCCAACAGTCTGCGGGATGGCAAAAGGAGCTGGAAGCGGAACACCACACGGCTGAAACAGAAGAATATGGAATCGGATCATTCGTATTTAGGAATAAAAAACCCTTTCACCCCATGCGGTTCTGGAGATATATTAACGAACAGTACCCGGAGGGTGCTTTACGAGCAAAAGGTTTATTCTGGCTGGCTTCCCGTCCTCAGGATGCATTAAATTTTTCACAGGCAGGCGGTTCTTTCCGTTTGGAAAAAGCAGGAGTATGGTGGTCGAGTATGCCGATGAGTAACCGTGTACAATACGCTTCATTTCTACAAAATCAGGAATATATTGAAGGCAGATGGGATAAAAGTTGGGGAGATAGAATCAATGAATTGGTTTTTATCGGACAGGATTTGGATCAGGAAAAAATGATGAACGATCTTGAAGACTGTCTTATAACAGGTGAAGAAAAAGAAATGTTTGATGCTTCGGCAATTTTCCAGGATCCTTTTCCTCAAAATATATGATCAAATCATTAAAATTAAATTCATAAATATTTAATGCAACTTTGTTTCGTTATTGATTTTTATTCTTTATATTGCAACGTGAAATGTAAATGAAAAAATGGACAGACGTAAATTTCTTAAAGGTTCAGCTTTGCTTTCCGGATTACTTACTATTAATCCGATCGATTTACTGGCCAACCAAACGCTAGTCAATCCGAAATCCAACAAAAAGGCCAAAAATATCATCTTTATGGTAAGTGACGGAATGAGTTCCGGAACACTGGCAATGGCTAATCTCTATTCGCAGAATATCCTTGGGAAAACAGGCAATTGGATTAATCTTTACAAAGAAAATAAAGTGTCCAGAGCATTAATGGATACCGCTTCAGCAAGCTCCATTGTTACAGATTCTGCTGCCGCAAGTTCGTCTTTTGGGGGTGGATTTCGCGTGAAAAACGGAGTTTTGAACATCGGAGCAAATGGCGAGAAATATCTTCCCATCTGGCAAAAGTTTAAGAAAGCGGGTAAAAAGACAGGCTGTGTAACTACAGTAACGATTACCCATGCTACTCCTGCTGGATTTTGTGTGAACTCAGCCAGTAGAAATGCAGAACCTGAAATAGCTGAGATGTATGCTGAAATTGGTTTCGATGTAATGATGGGTGGGGGAGATGAGTTTTTTAATGCGGCAACAAGGGAGGATAAGAAGGATGTATATGCGCTGTATAAGCAGAAAGGATATCAAATTCTAAAAACACGTTCCGATCTTCAGAAGGTGGAAAACAATAAGCAGATTCTGGGTGTTTTCAATAAAGGAGCATTACCTTATTCCATCGACCGGACGAATACACCTGCATTACAAAGTACACCCACACTGGCAGAAATGGCGAAGACAGCGATTGATCAGATGAAAGATCATAAAGAAGGTTTTGTGCTTCAGATAGAAGGGGGAAAAGTAGATTGGTCTGCTCATGCCAATGATGTGGCAGCACTTATCCATGATCAGATTGCTTTTGAAGAGGCTGTAAAAGTAGCTGTAGATTTTGCAGAAAAAGATAAAAATACTTTGGTAATCATCACAACAGATCATGGAAATGCCAATCCGGGAACGATTTACGGAGCAGATGCTACTAAAAATTTCAATAGTATAGCGAATTATAAATTCACAAATGAGTATGTACTGAATGCTATTCATCCTGATTTTAATCTTCAACAAACCAAAGACTGGATCTATGAGACCAATAAAATAAGCCTGGCTGATGAAGAGGCCAAAAGCCTTTTAGGCTTTTACACCAATCTTGAAAAAGAGAGTGGATTGTATAATTATAAGAAGCTTCCGTTTAAGCTCTATTCTGATATTCAGAAAAAGCATAATTCCGTGGGTTGGATCAGTATGGATCATTCCGGAGATTATGTAGAATTAGCTATGCTTGGACCCGGAAGTGAATTACTGAAACCCTTCGTAAAAAACACAGATTTACATTATATTATGCTGGAAGCAACCGGACTGTCAGTGAATGCTGATAAGAATTAGGATTTCCAGCATCTTAATTATTTGAATAAATATTTTTTCATATTTATATCTTTTGGTGGAAATAAGCCTTTACTTAATTGTAAAGGCTTATTGTTTTCTATCAGCTTAGAAATATATTTGAAGTAATCAATTTTTATTCTTCAATCATGAATACATTTTACATCAATACGTTAATACAAAAAATATCCCCCATTATTTCTTCATTTGACTCTTAATCCTTTCTTCAACGGTTCTCCAGTCATAAATATGAAATACTTTACCATTACTCATGGCTACAAATATTCCTTTTGGAAATTGAGGCCCCAGGTTTACATTGGTCACTTCAGAACCATCGCTTTCACTTGTCGATACAGGGATTTCTGCAACTTTTCCTTTTGAAGGATTTTCCCTCAGGTATACATTAAAGGTATCTTTTTGTTGATTGGAAACCAGAATATATCCGGCTGTTGCAGAAGTTGCATATATAGAAATTCCTTCTACGTCTGATGTAAAATCTCCCTTCCCGAAAACCAAAAGTTCTTCATTTCCTTTTGATGGATCTGCGTAATATTGATGAACCCCAAACTGCTCATCAGAATAATAGATATATCCCAATTCATCATCTACCGCAATGCTTTCGATTTCTTTCAAACCGCTGTATTTACCGAATTTTCGTACAACTTCTCCGGTAATTTTTCCTTCTTTCTCGGTCAATTTATATTGCCACAAATAACCATCAGCCGGTCCTGATTTTCTTCCTACAATAGCAAAAATCTCATCTGTTTTAGGATTTTTATAAATCGAAATTCCCATGGGTGATCGCTCTTTTTCCCCATCAAAAACACTGAACGAACCTATTTCTTTTAAATCTGGAAGTGAGTACAGCTTCACGCTGTTGGTTTCTCTTTCCGTAACGGCAGCGAAATCGACTTTCTTTCCATTGAATGGAAAACCATATTCAAGATCTACATTATTGGGACGTTTTAATCCGGGAACCTTATTAATGATCTTTCCATTCAGATCAAAAGCATATAATCCTCCATTGGTATCCTTATCGGTTCCAATGATGATACTTTTAGATGCATCCTGAGGATTGATCCAGATTGCGGGATCATCGGTATCATAACCCACTTGTTCCGTAACAGCGGCAGGTTCTATTTTTTTTCCCAATTCATTTTGCCCGGTACAATTAATAAGTAATGGGAAAGTTAGTATAGCAATACTTTTATTTAGTTTTATCATTTTCTATTATCATTAAAAATCAAACTTGACACCCATCGTAAATCGAGGTCTGTAATACTCAACCTGAGTTGTTCTGCTCTGGATTCCCTGGTAATATCTTAACGGTTGATTGGTTAAATTATTAGCTTCGGCAAAAACTCTCAGCTGGCTGGTAATTTTATAAGAGGCATTCGCATCCAGGAAAAGTTGTTTATCGTAATAACGGTCTTCAAATGAATTTCCCCCCAGCTCATCAATATAAGAAGATGCATAATTCATTGAAACCCTTGCAGAGAATCGCTTGTTTTCCCACGAAAGTGATCCGTTGAACATATGAGGAGCAGCTCCCGGTAATCCAACATCTGTTCTTTCATCACCGGCTTCGTTAGTAATTCCTTTAGCTTTAGATTTAGTGTAGGTATAATTAACATAAACTCCCAAACCTTTCCAGAATGCTCCCGGAATAAAATCCAATTGTCTTTGTAAAGCGACTTCAAAACCATAGATGTCTACATTGTCACCATTCCTTTGTTGGGTAAATCTCCAGTTGCTTTCTCCTGCAGGAATTGGGTTGGTTTGACCTGCAAAATCTCCGGAGAAATCCGCTGCAGTATAATTTTTTCTGGAGTAGGTATAAATAAAGTCCTTCAGGTTTTTGTAAAATAAACCTCCGGAAAGGATCCCGACAGATTTAAAGTACTTCTCAGCCATGAAATCAAAATTATAAGCATAAGTCGCCTTCAGATTAGGATTTCCGGCAGAGATCAGTTCATCCGCAGAAATTACACTTAGGAATGGAACCAATGCATAATAATTAGGACGGGCTAAAGCGGTGGTAAAAGCAGCACGAAGAACAAGATTTTGTTCAGGAACATATTTAAAGGAAATATTCGGTAAAATATTCGTGTACGTATTCTTATTGTTGATTTTTCCTACAAGATCTTCTTCATCCTTCACATAATTTCCGGTATAATCTATAGATGTTGTTTCAATACGGGCCCCGGCAATCATTGAGAACTTATCACTGAAATCCTGATCCCATCTGATGTATCCCGCATAAATATGCTCTTTTGCACTGTAATTGTTGGAAAGAAACTCTTCAGGTTTTAGCTCACCATTAAATAAATTAGGATTAAACAGGTCAAGTCCTCCTAAATAACCGGCATTCACGAATGTTCCGGGAACATAGTTGCCTGCCTGGAAATTATGACCATCCAGATAAGTCGTAGGAACAGATAGAAGACTGCCTAAGCTATTCACAGGCTCAAATGCATAATAGTCATTATCTCTTTCCTTTTGTTTTAAACGTAAACGGGCTCCGACGCGTAATCTTCCCTTTTGATCCTCAATTACAGAAAATGGGAAACGTAAATTTACTTTGGCTCCAAATTCCTTTTCTTGTGTAAAACTATTGGAATCGGAAAGATCACTTAATTTGTAACTGCCCAAATTGTCGGCTGCAGTAGGAGTGATCATTGGTCTTTCAGGATCACTTAAATCACTTAGAAAATTTACATTTTTGCGTTCAAACTCGATATAACGTTCATGAGGTTTTTTCTCACTGGCGGTTGCATAATTCATTGACCAATCCAAATCGATTTTAGAACCGAGTAAATGTTCTCCTCTTAAGGCATAGTTCTGAACTTTTTGCTTCTCAAGACGCGTGTTATCATTATCAGAATCTCCACCCTTGTTTTGTCTTGTCATGCTTCCTGTCCACCCCGTAATTTCAGATTCATCTGCATTATAAGTGGGTTTTATTTTATACCCAAGAGCATATCGGTTTTCTTTATCGTTCCTGAAATTATACATAGCCGATGCATAAATCTTGTTTTTTGAATTGAATTCATAATCCATATTCAAATCAAAACTGTGTCGGATACGATGCTCATTGTAATATCGGACACCCATTTTACTGATGTAGGCTGTTTTTGCTACATCATCAGCAAGACTCCAGGTTGGCTCAATATTATCTGATCCAAAATTGTTGTTATTATAAGAAAAGCTGAAAACAGCCCCCAGCTTTTTATTAAGAAAACGGTTTCCATATACAAAACCAGCCGTATAATTTCCTTTTTCACGGATAGGATTATAACCACCGGCTAGTGTTGCAGAAATTCTCTGCCCGTTAGGGGAAGCTCTTGTGATCAGATTGACAGAACCGCCGATAGCATCAGCATCCATATCCGGTGTCAATGTTTTATTGACTTCTATCGTTGCAATCATGTCAGACGGAATAAGGTCCATCTGAACATTTCGGTTATCACCTTCTGCAGAAGGAATACGGTCCCCGTTTAAGGTGACTGAATTTAAATTGGGAGCAAGTCCGCGAATAATCAGATTTCTCGCTTCACCCTGGTCATTTTGTATTGTAATACCAGGGACACGCTTCAGTGCATCTCCAATATTGGCGTCGGGAAAACGTCCGATCTGATCTGAGGAGATTACATTCGTAATATTGGCGTTATTTTTTTGCTTGTTGAGGGCTCTTGCCTGATTCTTTAAGGTTGCTCCGGTTACGACAACCTCCTGGATATTCGTTTCTTTTCTGGTAAAGACAATGTTTTGTTTTGTATTTTTCTCAGCTTCTACCAATATATTATACTCAGCACTTCCATAACCGAGGTAATCTACTTTCATGGTATAATTTCCTGTCGGAACATTCAGGAAAACAAAATTTCCGTGTTCATCGGATGTAGTGTAAATATTTCCAGGAGTCAGGGAGATCTTGGCTCCCGGTAACGTAATCTTCGAGTCATCATTGATGTTTCCGGAAACAGTTCCCGATTGTGCATAAAAATAGATCGATGCGCACAATAAAACAGACGTAAAAATTTTCTTCACTTTACTATATTAATTTTCAGTGTAAAAATATAATCTGGTTACATGAGTGGCTTGAACTTATAGTTAACATTATTTTAAAAAATCATTAACAAATAACTTTATTGTTGCGAAAATTGTAATGTAATCATAAGGTGTTTTAGTTGTTTTTTAAGCTAAATTCAATAAGGTTTTCATAAGCAAACGGACCTTTATATTTCAATGGATGGTATGTAAGAGATGTATCGTTTTCTGAAAGATTTGATAAACAATAGAAAAATAAGGGATGCCTTTGTAATTTCTACTACATTTGTATTTGTCTCTATGTGAGACAATAATAAATCATGAATGATTCAAACCTTTTATAGATACTCAAAACCATGAACCCACTAAAAAAACTGATTACAATAATAGTACTCATCCTTCCATTTCTACTATTTTCACAACGTATCAAACTGAGCATTAATACATCGTGGCAATTTCACAAAGGAGATGAAAGCAATACGAATGAAAAAGGCTATTGGGAGAAAATTAATATTCCTCATACCTGGAATGCTGAAGATGTAATGGATGATAACCCCGGCTATTACCGTGGAATTGGTTGGTATCAGAAAGAAATTGATATTCCAAAAGGTTGGAAAGACAAGAATATTTATATCTATTTTGAGGGGGCAAGTCAGGTGGCTGAAGTTTTTGTAAATGGAACAAGTGCCGGAACTCATTTGGGCGGTTATCTTGCTTTTAGTTTTAATATCACCCAATTCTTACATGAAGGTAAAAATGAGATTAAGGTGAAATTGGATAATAGCCACAATCCGGATATTCCTCCGCTTGGTGGTGATTTTAGCGTGTATGGTGGTATCTATCGTGATGTATATCTTATCGCTGTAGATAAAAATCATTTTGACATGGATAATTATGCCAGTAATGGAGTATTTATAAGTACTCCTGTGGTAAATGATGAATCTGCAACGGTACAGGTGAAAGGAAAGGTGGTTTCTGACAGAAAGGTAAAAGTCAAGACCTATATGTATGATGGGGACGGAAAAGAAATTGCATTATCAGAAAATAAGCCGGACAAAAATGGAAACTTTAGTATTCAGATAAAAAATATTAAAAAGCCGCACCTCTGGAGTCCAGAAAATCCATATTTATATAAAGTCGTTAATGTACTAACAGACGAAATGACCGGAGCAATTTATGATGAAATGATCAACCCTTTAGGGTTCAGATGGTATCATTTTGATGCTGAAAAAGGATTTTATCTTAATGGGAAACCGTATAAAATTATGGGAGCCAGCCGACATCAGGATTTTAAAGGAATGGGCTCTGCGTTGGTAGATGCGTTACACATTAACGATGTACAATGGCTTAAAAATATGGGCGGCAATTTTCTAAGGGTTTCACATTATCCTCAAGATCCTGCTATTATGGAAGCCTGTGACCGTCTGGGAATATTAACAGCCGTGGAAACACCCGGCAATAACCAGATTACCGAAAGTGAAACATATGCCCATAATATGCTGGATATGCAGCGTGAAATGATCCGTCAGAATTATAACCACCCAAGTGTTATCATCTGGAGTTATATGAATGAATCTCTTATCCAGCCACTGTACCAGGATAAAACGCAGGAAAGAGAAAAGTACTGGAATAACCTTCGGGAGCTTGCGCAGAAAATGGAAGATTTATGCAGGGCTGAAGATCCTGAACGCTACACAATGATTGCTTATCATGGAGATTTTGACTTATACAAAAGGGTAGGTCTCATCGATATTCCAAAAGTAGCAGGGTGGAATTTATACCAGGGATGGTATGGTGGCAAGTTTGAAGACTTTGAAACTTTTGTTTTAAAACATCATAAAGAGTATCCGTCAAAACCCCTGATTATTTCAGAATTTGGTGCCGATTCAGATTATCGCCTTCATAACTTTAAACCCACCGTTTTTGATAAAACCCAGGAATATGCCAATCTTTATCATGAAGCTTATCTTAAAACAATTAAAAAATACCCTTTCATAGCTGGTGCCATTGTTTGGAATCTGGTAGAATTTGGGAATGAGAGCCGACAGGAGGCGGTACCTCACATTAACAATAAGGGACTGCTGACGACAGACAGAAAACCAAAAGATAGTTATTTTATATATAAATCAGCATTGGCCAGCGAACCTTTTGTAAAAATAGGCGGATCCGACTGGTTATATCGAGCCCAGCAAGCAGATGAGGGAAGTGACATTCATGCCACTCAGCCAGTAATAGTGTATACAAATCAAAAGGAGGTGAAACTCTGGTTAAATGGAAAGTTGCTAGGGACCGAAAATACGAATGATGGTAAAGCTATCTTCACAGCCATCTTCAAAAATGGAACGAATACACTCAAAGCGATTACCAACGACGGTCAGGAAGATTTTATTTCTATCGATTTTCATGTGATTGCCAATCAGCTAAAAAGTAAAGAAAATACGTTTTCTACTTTAAATGTCAGCCTGGGAGATCAGAGAATGTTCATGGATGATGTAACCAGGGAAAGCTGGATCCCTGAAAAAGAATATACTGCCGGGAGCTGGGGTTACGTAGGTGGAAATATATATAAAGAAGATGAAAAGGGTGAACGCTATGGTTCGAGAAGAAATATATTGGGAACGGCTTATGACGCAATATATGAAACACAGCGTGTAGGATTAAAAGCCTTTAAAGCGGATGTTCCCGATGGTTTGTATGAACTGACATTACATTTTGCTGAACTTTTGAGCCCTGAGCAGCAGGAAAAACTGGTATATAATCTCGGAAACAATGCCGGTCAGAAAATCCGAATTGGCAGGGGGCGTAGCTTTGATGTATCAGTGAATGGATTGGTGATTCTTGAAGGTCTTTCTAATGATAATGATCTGGTTCCCATAAAAGCATATCACACAAAAACCACCGTTTTGGTGAAGAACGGACAGGGAATAACTGTTGATTTTATCCCTAAACAGGGGGATTCTATTTTAAATGGTTTGCAGATCAGAAAATTGTATTAAAAGATATTTCGTATAAAAAAAGGTTGTTTTTATATAAAAGATGAAATAAAATAAGATTTGAAAATCTACTTTTGAAAACATAAACAGGAGTAGTGATTGAAGAAAATTTTTGATCATTTTTTATATAACTTTAAATTTCTAATTGTCATGTATTTATCAATTAAAATATTTGAAATTAATTTTAAGAAAACAACCATGAAACATCCATTAGCTCTATTATTTACTGTTTTTTTATGTTTCTTTGGTCAAAGCCAGGAACAGGTTACTGTAGATATAAAAAGATCTGAAATAGAAAGAAAAACTAACGAGTATTTTTCTGCGATAACCAGCCTCAAACAGTTTAATGGAAATGTAATTGTGGCAAAAGATGGCTCGGTGATTATTAACAAAACCTATAACATAAATCATGGACCAAAAGGGTTAAAGGTAGACCAGAATAGTAAATTTATCATTGCTTCGGTATCCAAAGTGTTTGTGAAATATGGTATTCTGAAACTTGTCGAACAAAAGAAAATATCATTAGAGGACCCATTATCCAAATTTATCCCTGATTTTCCTGATGGAAATAAAATAACGATCAATCACCTGATGCACCACCAGTCAGGGCTGCCAAGGGAGATTAAAGATTATGAAAAATTTGATAAACTGACCGGTGAGCAGATCATTGAACTGGCAAAAAAAGAAAAACTTCTGTTTGAACCCGGTACAAAGACCTTATATTCAAATATTGGGTTTCTGTTATTGCATAATATTATCAATAAAACAGCCAGGAACGGATATCTGTCATTTATAAAAAAAGAAATATTTGATCCTATTGGGCTTAAAAATACCAATGAATACAATGCTAAAAAGCCTTCAAAGAATTTTGTACGGGGATTTGATAATGATGATGGTAAAATAGTAAAAGCTTCTGCAAAAGACTTGAATAGATTTGAGACAGGGAATTACGTTTCGACAATTGGGGATCTGTATCTCTTTTCCAAAGAAGGTTTTAAAGGTAAACATCTCGAAAAAGGACTTATCAAAGAACTGTTTGATGAAAATGAAGTATTAGCGCAGGCCGGTGGAAGACCAGGTTACAGAGCTTATTTTTATAAAAATAAAAAGACAGGATTTGATTTTATGTTTGTCAGCAATTATACAGGGATCCCGATGCAGCAGGTTACAGAAGATATTGTGAAAATTGTAGAAGGAAAGCCTTATAAGGTTCCCAATGCGATCAAAAGAAAAAAGATAGAACTTTCAGAACAAATAATGAAAAGATATGAAGGGAAGTATGCTTTAGAACTTGATAATACACAATATTTTATCATTACTGTAAAAGATGGAAAATTATATGTGGCAGGTAAAGATGGCGAGGCTACTGAAGCTGTTCCGGATTCTGAAACAACATTCTTTTTTGATCCGGCTTCAAATGATGGTTTGTTATTTACTGTAAATAAAGACACCGGAGCATATGAAATGATTATGATATCAGACGGTCTCAATCTTAAAACAAAAAAAATAAACTAATACCAACTCTATATTATAAAAAATCCACAACAACAAGGTTGTGGATTTTGTATTTTATTAAAGAACGGTTGTTGTTACATTAATATTTCCATGGATGGCCTTCGAATAAGGACAGGTCTGATGAGCAATGATTACTAGTTCTTCAGCTATATTTCTTTCTAAGCCCGGCAAACTAACGGAGAGCCGTGCTTGTAAAAGGAAATCTCCACCATTCATTCCCAGATCTACCTCTGCGTCTACATAAGTGTGGGAGGGTATTGTTATTCCCAGTTTTTTCGCTGCCAGTCCTAACGCTCCTATGTAGCACGCCGACCAGCCTGCTGCAAAAAGCTGTTCAGGATTGGTTCCCGGGATATTTGATCCAGGGGGAGATAATAATAGATCCAGATTTCCATCATCACTTTTAGCGTTTCCTTGTCTGCCTCCGGTTGTTTTCGTTTTTGCAGTATACAATACCTTTTGTACTTCTGCAGCTTTTTGATTGTTGTTCATTATTGTAATTTTTGATTAGTAATTAGGTTAAAATCCTATGCAAAGGAAGTACTGTCTTTAAACGAAAACGAGTATAAATGAGGTGAAGCCGGCATTTTTAACGCTGAAACAGACATAGCAGTTCCTGATATTTTACAGCAGGATTTTAGGAATCTAAATTCCTTTATACAGGAACATGAAAAGAGGGAGATTATACAATAATTAACGTGAAAAAAGGGATTGTAGATTTTAAGTTTTGAAATGACTGGTTCAATACCTATTTAGTCTGGTTGAACCAGGTGATGATTGATTGGCGCTCTTTAGCAAAATACATTTGCCGAAGAAATAATTAAAAATCAACTTATTTAAAATCAAAACAATGGAAACAAAAAGAAACAATTTAAAAGCTACACTTACTGCAAGCGTATTCGTATTATTATCAGCAACAAGTTTTGCACAAAATACGACCAAAGGAACTGATGCTATTCGTCCTTATCATGTAAGTATTCCCGAGACTGCCATTAAAGAACTTCGTCAACGTATCAACTCAACAAGATGGCCAGATAAAGAGACGGTAACCGATCAGTCACAGGGAGTGAAGCTACAGCAGATTAAGGATCTTGTAAAATATTGGGGAAATGGATATGACTGGCATAAGGCAGAAAACAAATTAAATTCGTTGCCACAATTTATTACTAAAATTGACGGCTTGGACATTCATTTCATACATGTTCGTTCAAAACATAAAAATGCAATGCCTTTAATCATTACTCATGGATGGCCAGGGTCTATATTTGAAGAATTAAAAGCGATTGAACCGCTTACAGATCCAACAAAATATGGAGGAAAAGCAGAAGATGCTTTTGATGTGATTATACCGTCAATGCCGGGTTACGGATTTTCAGAGAAACCAAAGACTACGGGATGGGGTGTTGAAAAGATAGGAAAAAGCTGGGATGTATTGATGAAACGTCTGGGATATCATCATTATGTATCACAGGGAGGTGACTGGGGTGCTGTAATTGCTGATGCAATGGGTCGACAGGCTCCGGAAGGTCTTTTAGGAATCCATGTGAATATGCCGGCAACTGTACCTGCAGAAATAGCAGATGTTTTGAAAGCAGGAGGTCCGGCTCCCGAAGGATTACCTGAAGATGAAAAAGCAGCGTTTACTTCACTGAATAAACTCTATACCCGAGGAGGTGGGTATGCCGGAATGATGGTGACACGTCCCCAGACATTAGGGTATGGACTTACAGATTCACCGGTTGGACTAGCTTCTTTCTTCCTGGATAAATTTAATGAATGGACCTATAGTGGTGGTAATGCAGAGAAATCTCTTACAAAAGACGAAATGCTGGATGACATCAGTTTATATTGGTTCACTGATACTGCTGTTTCATCAGCACAATTGTATTGGGAAAACAATAATAACAATTTCAATGTAGTAGAGCAGAAAACGAGAGAAATAAAAGTACCTGTAGCTGTTACCGTATTCCCCGGTGAGATCTATCAGGCTCCAAAAAGCTGGACAGAGAAAGCTTATCCAAATCTGATTTATTTTAACCAGGCAAAAAAAGGAGGACACTTTGCTTCATGGGAAGAACCTCAGGTATTTGCACAGGAACTTCGTGAGGCATTCAGACCTTTGAGGAAATAACAGAAAAAAATAAGATAAAAAAAACCACAATCCTTAAAAATTGTGGTTTTTTATATAGCTATTATTTCCATTATTGATGAAATTGAATTCTTGTAAATGCTTCTTTTCCAAATAAGCATGAAAATATATTTTGAAATTCGTGAATATATCTGCATCGGATTGAGTTGCCATAGATCTTTAAACCCTCTACAATTTTTTTGGGACTCAGATCGATATCATATTTAATAAACTCTTCAGGTCGTTCATAGCGGATGCGCTGTTCAGAACTGTATGTTCTCGAAAATCCGAACTCTTCCAGCCATTCTCCGGTGATCTGAATAGGATTAATGGCATCTGCCGGAGCAGAGATTGTTTGGATATCATTTTCAATCTTGACAAAATAATCTTTTGTGTTATTTTGAAAAATTTCTGTAATCGTGAAAATTTGATTTTTGTACTCAACTAAATTTCTAATCTTTAAGTCTGCAACGTTCATAATATTTAGTATTAAGGAGGTTATTAAAAATGAGGTAGTACAAAATAGAGTTGCAAATACTATGCCTTACAGAATATATTTTATTTAAATATGTGTTAATATATTAACCTATCTTTTATGAATTATTAAATATTACTTAAAACAAATTAGTTTTACTTATGATATTTTGTGAATTCTTTTTAATTTAAAAGATGCAAGTAAATAGGCGGTAAGTATAGCAATAATAAGGAAAAAGATGAAATAAGTCCACGATGTGCCATGCAATAAATAACCGGTACCACTTCCTAAAATACTGGAACCAAAATAATAAAATAACCAATACATTGAAGTCGCAGAAGATTTCCCATCCTTTGCGCGAAGTGCAGTCATCTGGCTTGCCATGGTATGCGCCGCGAAAAATGATAAGGTGAAGAGTCCCAGGCCGAAAATAACAATATAGATATTTTCAGAAAGTAAAAGCACAATACCTCCAATCATAAATAATATAGCTCCCTGCAATATATTTTTCTGTTCGATTCTTTTTGATAAACGGCTTGTGATCATCGTTCCAAAAACCCCGAAAGTGTACATTAGAAATATAAATGCTATATAAAAATGATTAAGAGAAAATGGAGCAGCCTCCAAACGGAAGGTCAGGTAATTGTAGACACTTACAAAAGCTCCCATGATAAGCGCAGCAACCAAGTACAATCTAAGCATATAAGAGTCCATCAGAAACCTTTTCATCTGTTTTATTTTCAGATGATAATCTACTTTTTGAGGGACAAAAAATTTCGATCCGGGAAATAATTTCCAAAATATGAGCCCTAAAATAAGACTTTCAATTCCTATGATCAATACTGCTTTTTGCCATCCAAGCTCTCCGGAAAGGAGGGTTGCCATTATTCTTCCGCTCATTCCCCCAATCGTGTTTCCACTGAGGTACATACTAATTGCTAAAGCAACTACAGAAGAATGAACTTCTTCCGTAAGATAAGCAAGGGCAACTGCCGAAACACCTGAAATAACAAAGCCTTTTAGAACCCCGATAAAGATCAATAAAGGAAGATTGGGAATCCATGCAGAAAGAATGGTCAGGACTGCCGAAGATAGTAATGAAAAAGCCATGAGCCCCTTTCTGGAATAGCTGTCCGCATTAAAAGCAAAGAAAAAAAGTCCGGCTGCCATTCCTATGGTCGAAGAGGAAACAAGTAATGAACTATCTCCCACAGTGGTATGGAAATAGTCAGCTACAAGGGGAAGCAAAGGCTGGAAAAGATAGAGTTGAGCAAATACAGATAGTCCTGAAAGGAAAATACACAGTTTGATATATTGAAAACGTTTACTTTTTTTATCTGCTTTTTCAGGTAAGTTCATAAGAAAGAATATCCGCTTAATAAGTTAGCATTAAGCATTACACAAATTTCAAGATAAATTTTTAATCTATAAAACGTTTATTTTCGATAATATTGATCGTTTAAACCGATTATGTATAACCTATTATTTTAAATTTTATGATCTTTGAAAGATTTTGAAATTTTGTATTTTTAACTTTCTTAAATAAACTAATGCAGGAAAACTTAATAGGAGCTGATATCCAACCTGGAAAAGAAAAATTATGGCAACTGCTTTTGTTGTCGAAAAAATACCGCATTCTGAGACATGTTGTTTTATGCACTATTTTTTTGCTTTTATATGTCATCAACCCGCAAGACAGAGGCTATACCAGTGAAATAAACTTCTATGCAAGTATTGTCGATTTCATCTACATTATGCTTGTTTTTTATTGTAACATTTATGTCCTTGTTCCCAAATTATTACTGAAGGGGAAGGTATATCAATATATTCTGACGATCTTAGTATTGGGCGTTACTACCTTCTTGCTTATCTGTTCAGCAGAAATTTTATTGTCCGATTACAGAGTTTCAAAAGATCCGACCCTGGGACAGAACTGGCTGTCAGGATTAGTTTATTTCTTAACCACTTTTATCATTTTAATCTCTTTTACCACAGCCATAAAGGTTTTCCAATATCTTGTGATCCATCTGGAAAAACTCAATCGGATTCAGAAATTAAATTTTCAGAATGAATTATCCATCCTGAAAAATCAGGTTTCACCCCATTTTCTCTTTAATACACTGAATAATATTAATATTCTCACGGAAACGAATCCAAAGCTAGCCTCAAAACTCATTCTTAATTTATCCGATCTCCTAAGATATCAGATTTATGATGGTGTTGAGGATTCTATTTTACTTAGTGCTGATATTACTTTTATTAAAAATTTTCTTTTTATAGAATCATTAAGGAAAGATAATTTTAAATATGATCTTTCATTTAACGGATCCCAGAAAGATGCATTTCTTCCACCGCTGCTTTTCATTCCTTTTGTAGAAAATTCTGTAAAGCATGTTGATAATGAAAACCCTTACGTGGAGGTCCGTTTTCAGCTTGATGATAATAATTTGAAATTTGTTTGTATCAATTCTACCAATTTGGATACTAATAAGAAAGAGAAAAATGAAGGAATTGGTCTGGCTAATATCAAGAAAAGACTACAGTTGCTTTTTCCGGAACAGCATAGTCTTAAGATAGAAAGCAAAGACAATGTCTTTAGTGTAGAATTAAATTTAACATTATGAACTGCATTATTGTAGATGATGAGCCCATTGCAAGGCAAGGAATATTAAACTTGACAGCTAAGGTTCCCGATCTTATTGTAAAAGGACTTTTCAAGAACTCGAACGAAGCCAGACTGTATCTGGAAAAGAATGTAGTGGACCTTATTTTCTTAGATATTGAAATGCCCGGGATCAATGGAATTGAGTTTGCAAAAAGTATTTCAAAAAAAACATTGGTGATCTTTACAACCGCTCACGCTCAGTATGCTCTCGAAAGCTATGAAATTGATGCTATAGATTATCTTTTAAAACCAATCAGCGAAGACCGCTTTCTAAAAGCAGCTACAAAGGCAATAGAATTTAATTATTTTTTATCGGACGATTTTGAAAAAAGCAGTTTTGAATCTATTGGAGAAAACAGCATTATAGTAAGGGCAGACCGGAGGATCTATAAAATATTACATAAAGATATTTTCTTCATCGAAGGCATGAAAGATTATTCCATTATCAATAGTAAAGATAATAAGATCATAACAGCTATGAATCTTAAAACAATACTTTCCCAGCTTCCTCCTCAGTTTTTTAAGAGGATCAGTAAATCATATATTGTCAATTATCATCATGTCCTTTCCGTTTCTCCTCACGCTGTACATCTTCAGGGAATTGAGCTTCCGCTTGGAAATACGTACAGAAATGAATTTATAAATGAATTTATCAAAAAGAAGGATTGATCGGTTTTTCATTTTTCATCTCATTTTTGTATAAGAAATAAGCCTATACGTATAAAATCTGATGCTGATTTTAATTCAGATCTATATTTTTGTTTTAGAACTTAAATAGCTATGATGAGGGCTTACTTTATTTTTGTTGTGTATATTATCTTTGGGAATACCTGCCTTTCTGCACAGGGCTGTTCTGATTTTTATTATTTCAGAAAAGATACAGAGGTCGTATTCTTACACTATGACGCTAAAGGAAATGTATCAGGAAAGGATATCGGAAATACCAGAAATATCAATAAGGGTGAAAATATGGCCTTATCCGAATATCCGACCATTACTTATAACGCTGACAGCAAGACTAAAGCAGAATTTTCACAACAAGTTTTCTGCATTAATAACAATCTTAAAATTAATTTTCCTGTTTCAGATATTCCGGGTTTTACAATATCTTTATCGTATCCTTCTGAGATGAAAATAGGTCAAGAAATTGGTAAAGACGTCAGGAAATCATTTAAAATGAGAGTGGGGGATAAAGAAACGGATATCTTATTCAGTATAACAAATCGGAAAGTGATTGGTCAGGAGACAGTCAAAACTTCTGCCGGAGAATTTAAATCTGAAAAAATACAATATAACCTTAATTTTGAGTACAATATTGCCGGAATTTCTATCCCTTTACAAAAGAAAATTTGGGAATGGTTTAGTCCGGGATATGGTATTGTAAAAACTGAATTTTACACAAAAGATGGGATATTAGAAAAAGCGTCTGTATTGTCGTCTGTCAATTGAATTGTTTACCCGTAGTTTTGGGAAGTAAGGATGGGAAAAATGGATCCATATTAAAATTTTAATCTATCACATCATGATTAATTTACTTAAGAAAATAAGTGCTTCTATATTTTTTATGTTGATCTGTAGCTTATATTACGGACAAAGTGCTAAAGAGCAGCTTACCCTGGCAAATGCAGCTGAGCTACAGTCAAAAAGTTTTTTAGACTCCGTTCGTTTTGAAAACAGATTAGGATATTTTATTATTAAAGTAAAGAATAAGGAAAATACCTATGACTATATATTTGATACCGGAGGTTATAATACGGTCAATACTAAAATTCTCAGTAAAGAGGATATTAAAACCAAATTACAGGTAGAAGTTGGAAGTTCAAATCAGAAAAAGTCTAAAATGGATCTTGTGTTACTGCCTTCATTACAAATTGGATCTGTTGGTTTTAAAAATGTTGGAGTCTTTAATTTTGATTTTGATGAAGCGCCACTTATTAACTGCTTTACTAATGGAGGATTAATAGGAAAAGGAATTATCAAAGAAGCGATATGGCAAATCGATGCTAGGAAATCGATAATCAGATTTACGGATCAGATCAATAATTTATCTCATATTAAAAACGGGAAAAAATTGAAGATTGAATGGGATAAAACCTATAACCCTTTCATCTCCATAAAAGTAAATGGGGTAAAAGAAAAATTTTTGCTGGATTTTGGATATGGCGGATTTTTCTCACTCACAGATAAAACATTTGGAAAGCTGAATCTGACTCCCATAAAAAATATACAAGGCGAAGGAAGTATTGGCGCCAATGGAGTAGTCAAAGAAAAGACAATGATTTCCAGAATTGATAAGGCTGAAATTGCCGGGTTTACTTTTGATAAAATACCTGCTTATTCTGAATCTTCAAACAATCATAATTTATTGGGATCTGAACTGAGTAAATACTTCATTATTACGATCAATAGCAGAGATAATGAACTTATTCTGACTCCTTATACAGAGAATTTCACAATAGAACCTCTTCGTAGTTTTGGATTTGATATCAATCTTAAAAACAAGAAACTGTACGTTTCGAAGCTGTATGAGAAAATGTCTGCAGAAAAGGAAGGACTAAATTATGATGATGTATTGATATCTTATAATGGAAATAAATTAAATGAAGAAACGGTCTGTGAAGACTTTTTTAAGTTTAAGGAAGCACTTAGGAGTACTGAAAAAATACAAATTGAAGTGTTGAGAAATGGAACTCTTAAAAGCTTTAATTTAATCAAACAGGATATATAATTCTGTTCCAAACCTACTGCAATGGATATTCTTGGAATCCGTCTTTATTTTTTGATAGTAGCTTTTTTTACCACATCGCTGGGGAAAGCGTGTACCATTTTCATGGCAAATGACGGGAAAAACATATGGATAGGAAATAATGAAGATGAAAGTTCTGAAATGAATTACCGGTTATGGTATTTCCCTAAAGAAAACACATCGCTCGGTTATATGTTGTGGTCTGAAAAGCTTGATGGGCACGATTCTGAGATGTGGCAATATCCACAGGGTGGACTTAATGAATATGGACTTTTCATGGACTACACTGCGATTGATGATATTCCCGTTATTATTAGTCCTTTAAAAAAAAGGCGGGAGCAGGAAGTCGTAAACGATATCCTGAAAAGCTGTAAAACAGTAGAGGAAGCGTTGGGTTTTATCAATCAGTTTAATTTGGTGAAATTATCCGGGGCACAGCTTTTTATTGGTGATGCCTCCGGAAATTATGCAACGGTTCATGGTAATTATGTAGTCAGAAAAACAGATCGTAATTTTTCTTTAACGAATTACTGTATTGCCAATGGACACAAGGAAGTTTGCTGGCGAAGGGAAACAGCGTATTCAAAATTGACTGCATTCAAATCCTTTAATAAGGATAATGTTTCTGGTATTCTTCGTGAAGCAGCCCAGAAATGGCCAGGAGATGTTGTTACAAATTATTCAATGGCTGTTAATTTAAAAAAGCAGGAAATAATCCTTTATTATAAAAATGATTTCAAAACTCCACGCACTATAAATCTTTCTGTAGAACTTAAAAAAGGAAAGCATTTCAGAGATATGGCTGCGTATTTTCCTTATAGCTTAACTACGGTTTTAAAAGATCAGTATAAGCAGAAAGGAATTAAAGAAGTGATTTATCGATACAATGAACTAAAGCGGGACTCATCTAAAGTTTTTAATTTCAATAATAATGATGCAATACAGTTCGGAGCTCATCTCTTGTCCGAAAACAAAACGGAAGATGCAGTTCAGTTTTTCTCTGATCTTCAAAAACAGGATAAGAAAAATAATGAATTAGCAAACTGGTTGGGAATTGCTTATAAATACAATCGTAATTTTTCTTCAAGTAAGACCTGTTTTGATGCAGTATTTAAATCTTCCCCGGATAATTACCTTGCTAATTTATTTTATAAAAGGAAAGATGGGAATGTTGTATTTAAAATCCGAGAATGGAGTGGAGCAGAAACTGTGGAACTGATTGGTGATTTTACAGGCTGGCAAAAGCAACCCATAAAAATGAAAAAGGAGAAAGGATATTGGTATTGTGAGATTGCTATACCTGAAGGAAAATATCAGTATAAATTTTTAATTGACGGGGTTTATTATCTTCCGGATCCTGTAAATCTCATGTATATATGGAAAGGGGACACCATTAATTCTCTTTTATATGTATAAAAAAATCAGAAATCAATATTGAAATTAATGTAAGACTTATCTTTTTGTATTATAAATTTTATTTTTTCTTTGGATTAAAAGTCTGCAAATCATTATCATTGTACTTCTAAAACATGATATAATGATTGAAAATTTTCCCTTCTACTTGTCGCTTATCTTCGCTATTATTTTACTGATTATGCTGGCTAATAAAATAAAGGTCGCATATCCGGTTCTTTTGGTGATAGCAGGATTACTGATCAGTTTTATTCCCGGGATCCCTTCAATAAAGATCGATCCCGAACTTATATTTATTATTTTTCTTCCTCCCTTACTGTATGAAGCAGCGTGGGCTATTTCGTGGAAAGAACTATGGAAATGGCGACGGGTTATTGGAAGCTTTGCTTTCATTGTGGTTTTTCTTACCGCAATTAGTGTAGCTTTTGTTGCTAATTACTTTATACCTGGATTTTCCTTGGCACTTGGTTTTTTATTAGGGGGTATTGTATCTCCACCAGATGCTGTAAGCGCGGGAGCTATTTTAAAGTTTGTAAAAGTTCCCAAAAGAATGTCGTCCATATTAGAAGGCGAAAGTCTCTTAAATGACGCTTCTTCACTGATCATTCTACGGTTTGCTCTCATCGCTGTAGCTACAGGACAGTTTGTGTGGCACGAAGCTGCATTAAGTTTTTCATGGATGGTTATCGGAGGAATCGGAATTGGAGTGTTCATCGGATGGATTTTCATGAAATGCCACAAGTATCTTCCTACAGATGCCAATATGGATACTATTCTTACGATTGTTGCTCCTTACATCATGTACATTTGTGCAGAAGAGGTTCATAGTTCAGGAGTGCTTGCCGTAGTAAGTGGTGGATTGCTTTTATCGAATCACCGACATCGTATTCTAAGTGCATCTTCCCGGTTACGGGGGATCAATGTTTGGGAAAGTTTTGCATTTGTCTTAAATGGGTTGGTCTTTATGCTTATCGGCTTAGATCTGCCGGAAATTACTTCAGGTTTAGAGGGAGTAAGCCTTTCAGCAGCGGTGGGCTACGGACTTTTAATAACGGGGGTGCTTGTTGTTGTAAGGATTCTGTCTGCATATGGTGCGGTAATAATTACGTTAATAGCCAGAAATTATATCCCTGTCGCAGATAAGAGAAGTCCCGGATTTAAAGCTCCACTGATCTTAGGTTGGACAGGAATGCGTGGGGTAGTCTCATTAGCGGCTGCACTTTCCATACCCATTCAGTTATATCCCGGAGGACCTGATTTTCCTCAGAGAAACCTGATCCTGTTTATTACTTTTATTGTCATTTTGACGACTCTTCTTCTTCAGGGGTTAACTCTACCATTTATTATCAAAAAGGTCAATATGCCTTCTTTTAACGATCATCTTCCGGATGAAGAAGCTGATGAGCAGATTAAAAGAGAAATGGCTCAATACACCCTGGAACACATTACTAAAAATTATGGTGAAATGTTGAAGACAAGTCCATTTTTACAGAACATCCGTGATAAATGGCAAACCAAAATTGGAGACGATGCCCAGATCAGAATTTCTCCCGAGGTGAAACTGGCTTATATGGATATTCTTAATCAGCAAAGATTATGGCTTGTTGACCAGAACCATGATAACCAATATGACGAAGATATCATCAGAAAACATTTAATGAGAATAGATTTAGAAGAGGAGAGAATCAATTATACCCACTGATTACTCAATATTGAGAATCGATAGGAGCTTTTGGAGGTACTCATCTTCTTTGAGTACTTTCTGATAGGACTGTCTTGCATAGTCGGGAGAAAGTTTATAGGCTTCCGATACATGATGAAGGTTTTCATTTTCAACAGACAGATTAAAGGAGTTTATATAATCAGAAATATATTTGTCAATTCTCTTTTTCTTTATTTCACATAAAGTACAGTTCTTTATCTTGCGTAAAGAATCTAATATTAAGGACTTATCCCCATGGAAATTAATAATATTTTTTACAAACGATAAATTATGTTTATCCTGCAATGCTGAGTGAGAATCATCTTCAAAAATCATAATTTGCTAATGTTTTTTAATGTCAATAATAAACAAGATAAATATTTTGATGCATATTTGAAATTTTTACTTCAAAAACTTAACCAAAATACATAATATATTTGAAAATGTGTTTTTAAGAACTTCCTCTTCAAGCATTCTTTTATGGGAAATGAATTTCAAATAAAATCTATGTTGAGGTTAGAATTATTTCTATAAGAAGTGATTTTTTATTCTATGTAAATAATTTTATTTACAGGAATGAGAGTGATATTTTTGCTCGGTTGCTTTTTTCTCCATGTTAATTCTTTTTTTTAAAGGATACTTTTTTTTAAATTATAGAAGCATAACCAATAGATACGCTTTTCTAGAAGTACAAATGTTTAAGGCTGGAAACGACCCGGTTCCCCTATAGAGATTTTCAGCCTTATCTTTTTTATTCAGTAAAATAGTTGAGTTTGTGAAATAAATTCATAGACATTACTTAATTTTAATATAAAATCAACCTGTTGTTTATTAGGAGTTTATATGTTTTGTTGATGAAATAAGCGTAATGGTTTTGGTCTCTTTTTTGATCATTATGATCAAACACAATACGATGATGAGAGAAAAATTCAAGCATTTGCTTGGAAAAACCCGTGATGAAATTACCAAAGAAATAGGAGATGGCTTTAATTTTCACGATAATGAAGTCTGGACTTATGAGGTTGGGAAAACCTGGATAGGCAGAAGGATTATTCTATCGATTAAATTTAAAGGAAAAAACGCTTCAGAAATTGCTTTTTACAAAAGCTTCAGGAAATGCTAAGTTCTTTTCTTCCATTAATTCATAATTATCATTTTTATTTTTAAAAATCTTTCAAAATAATGAGGTGTAAAATCATCATTAAAATGATTGATAATTCACTTTTGAAACAATTGGTCTAAAGGTTTTAATTTAAATTTTTTTAATGTTTTTTGACTTGGCTTAATTGTCTGTTTTTCAATGCTGCACGGTCTTTTCAAAATGTTGGGAAATACAGGGTTTTATGCCTTGTTATGGTCTGTTTTTTGATGCCTGATGTCAAAATACAATGATGAAAAAACAACTATTTATTAATTTAATTGGGAAGACTCGCTATGAAGTGGCACAAGAGCTGGGCTACGGTTTTAATTGTTTTGATAACGAAATCTGGATTTATGAAGTCGGAAAAACATGGATAGGAAGAAGGGTAATTTTATCCATTAAATTTGAAAATGACAAAGCATCTGAATTATTCCTGTATAAGACCTTCAATAAACGATGACCGGTTTGCTGTAGAGACATAGTGTTGTAAGCAGTCTATTTGCTAAATTTGTACAGTACCATCTACGGTATGAGATATAAAATCGAAAATTACAAATGGAACTTAGACAGCTGCGATATTTTCTAAAAGCTAAAGAACTGCTCAATTTTACAGAGGCTGCTAATCATTTATACATCAGCCAAAGTACACTTTCTCAACAGATTAAACAGTTGGAAGATGAATTGGGAATCCCTCTTTTCAACAGGATTGGGAAAAGAATTACGTTAACGGAAGCAGGTGAAGTTTTTGCAAAATATGCTCAAAAAAGCCTCCTGAAATCTCAGGAAGGCTTTCTGGCATTGAGGGATCTTAAAGAATTAAAGAGTGGTGAGCTATCTATGGGAGTCACTTATGGACTGCGTTCCACGATGATAAAAGCTTTGATTCAGTTTTCAAATAGGTATCCTGAAGTAAGGATAAATATTGTTTTTGGGACAACGTCTGAGCTGATGGAAAAGCTTCACCATGGGGAGCTCGATTTTGCGCTTACTTTTGCCAAAGGAACGCGGGAAAAACTATTTACCTATATTCCTCTTTTTACTTCACCAATGGCTTTGGTTGTTTCAAAAAATTCTAATCTGGCAGATAAAAAAACAGTGACCTTAAAGGAAATTGTTGATTTTCCTCTTGTTATGCCGAGTGGAGGGTATAGTACCACAAGATTTGTGATGAAAGCCTTTGAAACTGCCGGGCTTAAACCTGATGTTTTGATGCAGATCAATGATGTGGCAGCTTTACTGGAAGTTGTAAAAAACGGAAACTGGTGTACTATTTTAGCGGAAACCACTGTGACCGGTCAGGATCAGTTGGCTACTATTCCTATTAAAGGAAAAAATATGATCAGAACAGCAATGTTGATCTCGCTAAAAGATGCGTACGAGAAGAAAGCAGCAAAAGTATTTTGCACATTTCTACCTTTCACTCAATAAAAAACCTCCCTAAAAGAGAGGTGTTAAAAAAAATTGACTGTATATTGAAGTGTAATTCAATCATTATTTATTGTTTTCAAGCCATTTTAAACGACGTTCATCAGGTAAGTGTTTTACTTTGAAATTCTCGAAAATGGCATTGAAACCTGTGCCATCCGGACATGCTGCCATCAATCCAACCATAACCGGTGTATTGTCCTGTAGATGGGCATTACGCATTAATGTATAATTTTTATCATCAAAGGAGTAGAAAATCTCAACAGCATCAAGTCTTCTTACCGCTTTTATCCAGACTGCCGGTGGAATTTTATCTAAAGTAATAACACTCCAGTCACTTGTGGTATGTGTGACTACCGTACTCAGATTATACTTACCATCCACAAATTCAATTCCAGCTTTGATGTAATTTTCTTTGTCGACTCTTAACATTAAGCCCATTTGATCAAATCTGGCTTTATAGCTTCCATTGATTTTTACTTTAGCTTCAAACTCTCCGCCATAAGTTGTATAATAAAATGGTGCATCATCTACTGTAAAACCATAATGGGAAATCCTCCAATAGTCACTCTGAGGGGTTACAAACATGGAGAGGCTGTTGTTTTTGACCTCCCACTTTTCCGGTTCATTAAACCAGGTCATTTTTTCTAAAGTCTGAGCAAAACTCTTATTGATCGACACTAGTATACAAAACCCTACAATTATTCGCTTCATCGCACAAATATATTTTGTTATAATTATAACTGGATGTAAATTATTAATTTAGCAAAAGTATAACTTAACTGAAGCAGTATCAATACTGATAAATAACCATTTTATGAAGATTCTAGAGACATTGAATGAAACATTACTGAATAAGGAACCACACAAAAAAGATGAATGTTTATTGGATATTGATATATATAAGAATGTTGCTTTAATGTATTGCCAAATAGAAAATTCAATTTCAGTGTTAAGTGACATGCGTGATAATAAAAGTTATGTCTATAAATCCAATACCGCTTTAAAACTTGGGTTGAGTAAAGGTAAAAATCCATCTGTGGTAGACTCAATCTGGGAAGAAGAAATTCTCAAAAAAATACATCCGGATGACAAGCTTAAAAAATACATTCATGAATTAAGATTTTTTAAGCTCATGGATTCATTAGATCCAAAAGCCCGCACAGATTATAATGTTGTATCGAGAATACGCGTAAAAGACGAGAATGATGAATATAAATTTGTACAGCACCGAATGTACTATATCTATTCACCATACAACGGGAAATTAAGATTTTCTTTATGTCTTTATGGTATTTCCATTGATCAGTCGATCCTTTTGCCTTCAGATTTTCTTATTATCAATTCCGTAACAGGAGAGGTGATAGTAGAAGACAGGCTTAATTATACAACTATTTTAACCCAAAGAGAATTAGAAATCCTGAAGTTTGTAGGAGAAGGTTTTACAAGCAAAGAAATAGCTGGATTTCTCTTCATCAGCGTCAATACCGTCAGTCGCCACCGTCAGAATATTCTTGAAAAACTAAAAGTGAAAAATTCCATAAAAGCATTTAAAGAAAGTTTTCATTAATACACTCTGTTTAATCTTCCGAAAAGTTCACCATACAATTACACCAGATCTTTTTAAATTAGTATTTTTAGTGAAACACATTAAGATGCTTGTATGAAAAAAGATGAAAAAAATATAAAGAGAGGAGAAGAAATCACCAACAGATTTTTAGCTTTTCTGGATCAGCATATTCAGGATGTTATTTCCGGTAATACCTTTGAATTTATGGAGCTTAATGAAATAGCACAGCGTCTGGCGATCTCTCATACCCATCTTACGGATACCGTAAAAAAAGAAAAAGGTAATCATCCATGCCATTTTTATGATATTAAAATTATTGAGCAGGCACAGATCATGTTGTCCGAAAGCAATAAGCCTGTTGCAGAAATAGCCAGGATATTTACTTATGACCCATCCAATTTTTCCAAATTTTTTAAAAAACTTACCGGTCTCACTCCTGGAGGGTACAGAAAACTAACTCAGAGTAAATTCCCGAAAAGTTCACCATAGAAGTATTGTACCTAATATTCATATTTGTAAGACATAACTAATTAAAAAAGAACATAATTATGTCAAAAAATGATTTAAAAGGTAAGGTGGTATTAATTGCCGGGGGTGGAAAGAATCTTGGAGGATTATTAAGCAGGGATTTCGCAAGAAAAGGAGCTAAACTGGCTATTCATTATAATAGTGAAAGTTCAAAGCAGGAAAGCGAGAAGACCTTAAGCGAGGTTAAAGCTTTAGGAGCAGAAGCTTTTCTGCTTCAGGCTGACCTTACAAAGGTTGAGAATATTACAAAGCTATTTGATGAAACCTTGAAAACCTTTGGAGGAATCGATATTGCGATCAATACAGTTGGAATGGTTCTTAAAAAACCTTTTGTAGAAACTACAGAGGCGGAATATGATTCTATGTTTAATATTAATTCCAAAGTGGCTTATTTCTTTATTCAGGAAGCAGGTAAGAAATTGAATGATCATGGTAAGATCTGTACCATAGTAACTTCGTTATTGGCTGCGTACACAGGATTATACTCTACCTATGCCGGCGCAAAAGCTCCCGTAGAACATTTTACGAGAATGGCGTCTAAGGAATTTGGTGATCGGGGAATTTCTGTTACTGCTGTAGCTCCCGGACCAATGGATACTCCATTCTTTTATGGTCAGGAAAGTGAGGATGCGGTGAGTTATCATCAGTCGGCTTCTGCTTTAGGAGGCTTAACCGACATAAAAGATATTGCTCCTCTGATAGAGTTCCTGGTAAGTGATGGATGGTGGATCACCGGGCAGACGATTTTTGCCAATGGCGGATATACAACCAGATAACCCTCCCTCCAAATGAATGAAAAAGCAGCTGTAAAACAGCTGCTTTTTTTATGATTTATTTTTAATACGATAGTGATTAATTTATTAAATGTTACAATAAATTAATTTTGTTGTCAAATTGTTTGATTTTCAATGGATAAGGTTGAAATATTGTATGTGTAATGAATTTTGGGGGAAAATAAAAACTGGTGAGTGTGAATTATTTATATATTTGTTCACTAAACAACTAATAATTTAAAGGATGAATATTGATTTTACAACGGCAACTTTCAAGGATTTTGAGAATATTCCTGATTATGATATTGCTCAGAGAGCAGATTATTTTTATGAATTTTTAGATCACATGAAATCCAGAGGACACATGAATTACAGATTAAGAAATACTTCTGGAACCAATTCAACATTAAACATAAACATCGCAAATGAGAATAAAGAGTACATTAGCTTTGTTTCGAGTGATTATTTAGGGTTTACGCAACACCCTAAAATAAAGCAGGCAGCAATAGATGGGATAGAAAAATATGGTACCGGTACCGGAGCTACACCTCTTATTGGTGGGTATTTTGATTATCATTATGCTTTAGAAAAGAAAATTTCAAGTTTCTTTGGCAGGAACGAAGACGAAGCTGTATTGTTTACCACAGGATATACTGCTAATAGCGCTACTTTACAGATATTAATGCAGAAAGAAGATATTGCCATTCTCGATATGTCTGTACATGCCAGTGTACATGAAGGATGTGCATTCACTAATAAAAAAACATTTCCACACAATAATTTGGAGGCTTTGGAACACATTTTGAAGATATCAGAAAATATGTACCGTACAAAGCTTGTTGTAGTTGATGGAGTATACTCGCAGGATGGAGACACCTCACGTGTAAGTGAGATATATGATTTGGTTAAAAAATATAATGCCTATCTGATGGTGGATGATGTACATGGCGTTGGGATTTTAGGAGAAACAGGAAGAGGAACACTTGAGCAGGCTGGTTTAATGGATAAAGTAGATTTTATAACAGGTACATTCAGCAAAACTTTTGGTAACCTGGGAGGATTTGTAATTACAAACAAAAAAATAGCATCATTCCTTAAATTTCAGTCTCGACAGCAAATTTTTTCTGCTACCGCACCGCCTTCATCTTTAGGAATCGTTAAGGCTATTGAACTGATCGATGAAGAGCCGTTTTGGCGGGAAAAATTATGGAATAACATCAATTATTTTAAAAAAGGACTTAATGCTTTAGGTTTGGATACCGGGGTCACTTGTTCTGCCATTATTCCAGTGAAAATAGGAGACCAAAGCAAAATGTGGGATATCGGAAGAATATTAATTGAAAAAGGAGTATATACAAATCCTATTATGTACCCCGCTGTACCGAGAAAAGATGCACGAATCAGAATGAGTGTGACGGCAAGACATGAAAAAGAACATTTAGATAAAACACTTAATATATTTGATGATATTAATAAAAAAATGCATATTGCGAAAAAATAATAATTATGCCTAGAAAAGTGGTGCAAGGTCCGATTAGGGACAAAGAAAAAACAAAACAGAAACTGCTTGCTGCAGTTGGCAAAATTCTTAGAGTAAAAGGCTATTCTGGTCTTAAAGTAAGTAAAATTGCTGCGGTAGCGGGCTTTGACAAAAAGCTTATCTATGAATACTTCGGTAGTACAGATAAACTTATTGATGAATATATAAAGTCTCAGGATTATTGGAGCAAGTTCAGCCCGAATATTGAAGAAGAGAAAAATACAACCATTGGTAGGGAGGCTTTAACGCAGGGAATTCTTATGCAATTTGAGAGTTTGAAGAAAAACAAAGAACTTCAGAAAATTATTCTTTGGGAACTTTCAGAAAGTAAACCGATCCTTCGTAAACTGGTTCAG
Source organism: Chryseobacterium sp. T16E-39 (assembly GCF_002216065.1). NCBI lineage: Bacteria > Pseudomonadati > Bacteroidota > Flavobacteriia > Flavobacteriales > Weeksellaceae > Chryseobacterium > Chryseobacterium sp. T16E-39. The sequence continues at coordinate 480,145 of NZ_CP022282.1, forward strand.
GAAAGAGAAGATGTAGGAGCCAATTTGTTCGGAAATGTTACCGATCCATATTTTGGAGAAGATGCAAAAAGATTTAGAGCAATTATCGCTTTGATTGTTTCAGGAGCTTATTATCTGAATTTATATCCAGCTTATAATGCAACTGAATTTTGCGGACTTAATATGAAAACTGAGGAAGGAAGATCTGAAATTGAAAAAGCTATTGTTGATATAATAGATTTTGCATATCAGAAAAAGAAATAATCAGTAAATTTTTTTCTGTTTAATAAGAAATATATTTTGTGGATAATTTGAAAACTTTTGACTTTCAAATTAGAACTATATTTCTTATTTTTGACCAATGGAAAATTTCATCGTATCTGCAAGAAAATATCGCCCACAAGAGTTTGACACTGTTGTTGGGCAATCACATATTACGGATACTTTAGAACATGCAATTGAAGAGAATCAGTTAGCACAGGCTTTGCTATTTTGTGGGCCTCGTGGTGTTGGTAAGACAACCTGTGCCAGAATTCTGGCCAGAAAAATCAACGAAAAGGACGGTTCCGTTTCAGAAGATGGCTTTGCTTATAATATTTATGAGCTGGATGCTGCCTCAAACAATTCAGTGGATGATATTCGCGAATTGATCGATCAGGTGCGCTTTGCACCCCAGGTTGGACAATATAAAGTATATATCATTGACGAGGTACATATGCTGTCTTCTGCAGCCTTCAATGCTTTCCTTAAAACGCTTGAGGAACCTCCTGCGCATGCAATTTTTATTCTAGCAACAACAGAAAAGCATAAGATCATTCCAACGATTTTATCACGTTGCCAGATCTATGATTTTAAAAGAATCGTTATTGAAGATATTCAGGGCCATTTGAGAAATATTGCCCAAAAAGAAAATATTCAATATGAAGACGATGCTTTATATCTTATTGCTCAAAAAGCTGATGGCGCATTAAGAGATGCACTTTCTATTTTCGACAGACTTTCAACATTTTCTCAAAAGAATATTACGCTTGCTAAAGCAGCAGAAGTATTGAATATTCTGGATTATGACCAGTACCTGAATATCCTTGATCTGGCTAAAGAAAATAAAATTCCGGAAGCCCTTTTTGCATTTAATGAAATTGTAAAAAAAGGATTTGATGCCCATATCTTTATTGCGGGATTGGGAAATCATTGCAGGGATTTGATGATGGCTCAAAATACGTCGACAATCGATTTGATCGAGGTAGGAGAGAAAACTAAAATTAAATTTGTTGAACAAAGCCAGAAATGGAATGCTCAGCAGTTAATTGACGCCATCGAAATCTGTAATCATGCTGATATCAATTATAAAAATTCTAAGAATCCAAGACTTACTGTAGAAATTGCGTTAATGCAATTATGTTCTCTGACGGCTCAGTCAGATGTTAATAAAAAAAAAGTTCATAATATTAGCTCCCTTTCTTAAGGAAAAGCAGGAGGTAAAAATTGTACAAAAAGAAAATCCTCAGCCTCTTAAGCAGGAAAAAATTGAAAAAGTCCCCGAAGTAAACAATCCTTCAGCAGAACCTGCAATCAAAAAGACCTCTAAACCTTTATCTAAGGGACTTTCCTCAGGATTTAGCATTAATTCCTTTCTTAATAAAGAGGAAAAGGTGGAAAATGAAGAAGCTGTTGTTACCAAAGCAGAAAATCTCCCACAGCATCATTTTACTGAAACTGATCTGCTCATGGAATGGAATTTATTCCTGAAACAAATCCAATTCAAGCAAGCGGTAGTTTTTAATGCAGTTAAATCTTTTAAATTGGTTAAAATCGATGAGACTAAGATCCAGGTTTTATACCCTTCGGACTCTGCAAAGGTCGAATTTGATAAAATAAGCGGGGAATTTTTTAATCATTTTAAAAGAAAAGTGTTAAATTATTCAATTGAAATTGAGTATAAAAAAGACGTACAAAACCTTAAAATAGAGGTGGTTACGAAGAAAAAGATATTCGAGAAATTCATTGAGAAGAATCCCTTACTAAAAGATCTTGATGATTTAATGAAGTTTGATTTGTCATAATTTTATATCTTTGTCAAATATTTTTGTTTAAAATACATTTTTGACAAAAGCAAATTATAAATTGTAAAGCTAGAAATAGACGATTCACAGTATAAAGTGGAAAAATTATTGATCCCATATCTGTCTACTTTAAACCTTTTTGGTTTTATACCCGCTGATTATTTTAGCGGTTATTCTAGTTTTTTTGCTACTTATTATAGAAATTTTAGAAGTTATTACCGATTTTATTGGTATTACTAATTAAATTTCTTTCCAAAAAATAGGAATAAAAGATCTTCTCTTGTTTAATTCCTAACTCCAATAAAAATTTTTTAACGGCATTTTTTGAAAAGAATTATAAAATAAATTTTATAAGGGAAGAACTTGTTGTGTATAATAATATTAAAAATAAGATAAAAATAAATTAACAAAATGAATTTAAAAGATTTAAAAAACGATTGGATTAATGAGTTTTCACAGCCATTAATGATCGCCGGACCATGTAGCGCTGAAAGTGAATCGCAAATGCTGGAGACTGCAAGAAGGATAAAAGAAACGAATGCACAAGTACCTGTTTTTCGTGCTGGTATCTGGAAGCCCCGTACGAAACCAAATGGTTTTGAGGGAGTTGGGGTGATCGGATTGAACTGGTTAAAGAAAGTAAAAGAAGAATATGGTTTTAAAACGGCTACCGAAGTCGCTAATGCACACCATGTTTTCGCTGCTTTGGAAGCAGATGTTGATATCCTTTGGATTGGTGCAAGATCTACAGTAAATCCATTTACCGTTCAGGAAATTGCAATGGCGTTGAGGGGTACTGAAAAAACTGTATTGGTTAAAAACCCGGTTAATCCGGATTTAGCATTGTGGATCGGGGCTTTAGAAAGACTTTTAGGACAGGGTATTCAGAACCTTGGAGCAATTCACAGAGGTTTTTCTACCTACCAGAAAACAAAATACAGAAATAATCCGAACTGGCAGATTGCTTTGGATTTTAAAAGCCAATTCCCTAATATTCCAATGCTAATTGACCCATCTCATATTTGTGGAAATAGAACAGGCTTGGCAGATGTTACTCAGGAAGCTATGAACGTTGGTTACCAGGGTGCTATCATAGAAAGTCACTGTAATCCTGATGAAGCGTGGAGTGATGCTTCACAGCAAATCACGCCTGAAGTTTTATCAGAATTAATTGGTAATCTGAAAATGAGAAACTCAGGATTAGCAGGATTTGATGGAGAAATGGGAAGACACAGAACATTAATTTCTGATCTCGATTTTCAACTAATTGAATTACTTTCTCAAAGAATGAAAATTTCTGAGAAAATAGGTAAACTTAAGAAAGAAAATGATATCGCTATTTTCCAGCCTGAACGATGGAAAGTAATTACTGAATATGCTACTCAAAAAGCTAAGGAAACAGGAATGTCTCAGGATTTTATTGAGAAAGTTTTCAAAGCGATTCATGAGGAATCTATTGAGGTACAGAATAATATTATGATAGAAAGATAGTCGGCAGAAGACAATAGTTAGTAGATTTTAGGGCTTAGGAATGAGGAGAGTACGAGAGTGAAATTTCGACGTATCCTGAATCTTAGGTCCTAATTTTTGTTGGGAGGGAGGTAATAGGTAGCAGGATTTAGGTATTAGGTATTAGGTATTAGGTATTAGGTATTAGGTATTAGGTAGCAGGATTTAGGTAGTAGGAATTTGGGAGGATAGGAGCTAAAAGTTAGCTGGGTTGATATATCACGCCTTAATTTTGTTATCAAATATGAGAAGTAACAAACACTTGATTTCTAATATCCAACACTATAACTATAACCTATAACCTAAATCCTGCTACCTACTACCTGACGCCTGCAACCTAATACAACCTATCACCTAATTCCTTATATTTGCAATCTCTACATATGAAAGGAAAAATAATTAAATCTACAGGAAGTTGGTATCAGGTTTTAGAAATGGAAACCGGTAGAATTTTCGAAGCCAGAATTCGTGGGAAATTTAAACTGATCAAGACCCGACTCACCAATCCACTTGCTGTAGGTGATTATGTAGAATTTCAACTCGAGCAGGATGATATTGCTTGGATCACGAAGATAGAACCGCGCAAAAACTACCTGATAAGAAAATCAGTAAATCTTTCTAAGGAAGCTCATATTATTGCCTCTAATATTGATTTAGCATGTTTTATTTTTACCCTTCGGTATCCTGAAACATCTTTAGGGTTTTTAGATCGCTTTTTAGCATGTTGTGAAGCTTATAATATTACCCCACTTATTTTATTTAATAAAATTGATGTTCTTCATGAAGAGGAAATTGAAATTGTAAAAGATATTGAATTTCTTTATCAGGAAATCGGATACGAGACTCTGGAGATCTCCTCTTATTCCAAGCTTAACCTTGATAAACTACAGGATATTTTAAAAGATAAAACTTCTGTGTTTTTTGGACATTCAGGTTGTGGCAAATCAACATTGGTCAATGCCATGCAACCGGGATTAAACTTAAAGACATCAGAAATATCTGATACCCATCTTAAAGGAAAACATACCACGACTTTTGCTCAGATGCATTTTTGGAATTTTGGAGGGAATGTAATTGATACTCCGGGTGTACGAGAATTTGCAATGATTGATATTGAAAAAGAAGAGGTGCAGCATTATTTTCCTGAAATTTTTAAGAAAAGGGAAGAATGTAAATTCCATAATTGTATGCATGTTAATGAGCCAAAATGTGCGGTGATCGAGGCTTTAGAAACTGGAGAAATTCAGCATTCCAGATACGCTACTTATATAAAATTAATGGATGAAGCAGAAGAAGCTTCACAAAAATAATCTTCTTCATGAGCCAGGGAAAACATATTCCTATCCACAACCTCACCTATCAGGAATTTCAGATGACTACCCTCGAAAATGGTCATCCTGAAAATTTTGATGATATTCACAGACATAACTTTTTTGAGATCCTTTGGTTTACAGAAGTGAAGAAGGATAGTCAATTAGAACTGGATTTTGAACATTATACCATCAAAAACAATCAGATTTGCATCATCGCTCCAGGTCAGGTGTTTAACATGAAACTTCGGGGTGAAAAAGGATATGTTTTTGCAATAAGCCGGGAGATTTTCCAGGAAATTTGTGACATCGAACTCGTTCTTACAAGTGGGATATCTCCTTTTTTTCTGAATGTTGAGAGTCGGAAAAATTGTGAGGGACTTATTACACTTCTTGAACGTGAATACGAGTCAGATTCCCGCTTAAATTTACTCAAAGCCTATTTAAAAGCTTTTTGTATTGTCATTACCGAAGATCTAAGCTCACAGGAATCATCTGCAAATGACAAACAACGTATTCAAAATCTGATCGTACTAATCGAGAATTATTATACTACTAAAAAGGAAACTTCATTTTATGCTGGTGAGTTAAATGTAAGTACCCATCACCTTAATGATATCGTGCGTATTTCCAGAGGGACTACGGTAAAGAAAATGATAGCCCAAAGAATTTTACTTGAAGCGAAAAGGGAACTAAGCTTTGGAGCCTTAACGGTAAAAGAAGTAGCTTTTCAATTAGGTTTTAACGATGCTTCTTACTTTTCCCGCTTTTTTAAAAAGCAAACAGGTTATAATCCTGAGCAGTTTAAGAATATAAAAGAGTAAATCCCTAAATAATCCTCAGTTTGTGCTGGTATGCCCTCAATTGTTTCATTGAGTGTCATCTGTTTTTATAAGAATTTTGCATGATGTAAAAGTCGATGTTGACGTGTAATGATTTTAAAATTCTTTATGAAAAACCTGAGTATTATTGTATTTATTTTAGCTCTTTTAAACACTTTAGAGTCTCTGAGTATTGATCTGTATTTGCCTGCCTTTCCAAGTATGTCCAAAATTTTCCAGACCGATATCGGGCATATCCAGATTTCTATCTCTATATTTTTTGCGGGTTTTGCTATTGGGCAGCTATTGTGGGGACCTTTATCCGATAAAAAAGGAAGAAAACCTATGCTGTATTGTGGATTGATTCTTTTTATAGTAGGTGCGGTTGCCATAATTTTCACAAAAAATATCTATGTGTTATGGACAATGCGTTTTCTCCAGGCATTTGGCGGAAGTGCGGGTATTGTTATTGGCAGGGCGATCGTTATAGATTTGTATGATAAAGAAAAAGCCGTGGCCATTTTTTCCAAGCAATCTCAGATCAGTGGTATTGCTCCTATTGTTGCTCCTTTACTGGGAAGTATCTTTTTAAGATTTTGGGGATGGAACAGCGCCTTTAGTTTTTTAAGTATTTTAGGGGCTTTAACTTTATTACTTGTTGTAAGATACATCCCTGAAACTAATTCTAAATTAACATCCCCTAAAACAACTGCAAATGAGATAGGGTTAAAAGAACAGTTAAGAATAATTCTTTCGAATAGAGATTTTATAATTAATACAATTATCGGAAGTATCGCTTTTGCTTCATTAATTATCTACATTTCCAATGCACCACTGCTGTTTATGGAGATACATGGATTTTCCAGTGAGGTCTTCAGTTTTATATTTGCTTTTAATTCTTTGGCACTGATATTAGCCGCCTATATAACCCCTAAATTAATACAGCGAATAAAGAATATCAAGATTTTATTATCAGCAACTATTTTGCTGCTTTCCATGAGCAGTCTGCATTTATTGGTGTCATTATGTCAGTTGCCTGTAGGCCTTGAAGTTGTGGTGTTATTTTCTTCTCTTATTGCAATTGGTATTCTCTTTCCTATCACTACGGCTCATGCATTATCTCCTTTTAAAGAGGGGCGTGGTACTGCAGCGGCATTAATGGGCTTTATGCAATTAATGGTTACTTTTTTGATGTCAGGATTAGTAGGAATGTTGGAAGCTAAATCCATCATACCAATGATCATTACGCGGATTGCCCTTGCTATGATAGCTGTGTATTTTGCATACTATACTTTTTCCCGCAAAAAAGTTTTAGCATAGAATATCGATAAAAAAGGAAATGGAAGAGGTCAATACTTAAAATTATTCAATTTTTAAAGTACAATTAATCATATTTAAAAATGAATTTTTAAAGCCAATTCTATTGAACACGTGATTAATTTTTGCTATTTTTTGATCTTCATCATTAGTTTTGGGGATTTTTATCTGATAAAGTGAATAGAATTTTTCAGGTATTAGCAATAAAAAACCCAGCCGAAGCTGGGTAAAAACTAATAACCATGAAAACTCAAATTAAACATGAGAATCGGAATAGAATAAACAATTACTGTGCCAAAGATTAATCTTGCATTTCTTAATAAAAGTTATTTTTATGTTAAAAAAAAATTAAAATACAAGTAAGAATATTTTTTTGTAATTTTGCGGCATTAAAAAAAATATACGTTTATGTCTAACATTACATTCACTATGATTAAGCCTGATGCGGTAGCAGACGGACATATCGGTGCTATATTAGGTAAAATTGCAGAAGGGGGTTTTAAGATCAAAGCTTTAAAGCTAACTCAACTTACTGTTGCTGATGCTAAAAAATTCTATGAAGTACATGCTGAAAGACCATTCTATGGAGAATTAGTAGAATTCATGAGCTCAGGACCAATCGTTGCAGCGGTTTTAGAAAAAGACAATGCTGTTGAAGATTTCAGAACTCTTATTGGTGCTACTAATCCTGCAGAAGCAGCAGAAGGTACTATTAGAAAAATGTTTGCAAGAAGCATAGGAGAGAATGCTGTTCACGGTTCAGATTCTAACGAAAATGCTCTTATTGAGGCTCAATTCCATTTTTCTGGAAGAGAGATTTTCTAAGATAAAATTTTTTCAAAATATAAATCCGGAGATGATTCTCCGGATTTTTTGTTTTATAACCACTTTGGTAGCTGAGGCTCTCGAAGCTACCAAAGTGATTATAAATTACTTTCAATGGCTCCTACTTTTTCTCGATATAGCTCTAGTGGCTTGTCAAGTAATACAGCAATAACCGTTATGTTTTTATCCAATCTTTCTTTTGGAATATCTATATAAATAATTCCGGGTCTGTCATTCCAGTATAATTTATTATAGATATGATGACTGATTATCGAACCTTCACCTACAATACGGATTCTTGAGATATTATTTTTAATGCCTTTTAAAGCAATAGGTCCTGTAGGTATTCCTTCTACAAAAAGATAAAGCGTTTGTTTATCTTTCGAAAGACTGCTCATTCCAGGATAATGTCCACCAGATAGCCCTTTCCCGGTTTCAAAGAGGGATTCGGCATGCTTGCTTATCCAGGATAAGGTTTGTGTATTTATTTTTGATGTTTTAGAGATGGTCATATCCATGCCATCCTGAGTAAGGCCCGATTGATCAAAAATATTGTTTCCTGCATGAACCTGTTCGGCAATTTCATAAATAGCTGATGATGTATCAGGATTTTCTATAAGTTTTCCTAAGGTAGAAATTTCTTTTCCTGTAGCCGTAATTGGTCTTATTTCTTTATCAAAATCCAATTCAACGACAGTAACATCCTGATCAAAATTAAGATTTGAAAAACGCAAAGTGAGATTTCCTTTAGGTTCCGGTATCATATTTACTTTTCCCTGAGGATCTCCAAGAACTTTTGCCGAAGTTGGTATGGAATTAAGTCCGTAAATTTTTGTGAGGTTTTTGGCTTCTTCCAGATAAATGAATAATTTTTTTTGATCCTTAGATAATGCAGATTTTCCCTTATAATTTTCGAAAGGAAGGCCCCGGCGGGTTCCATAAACGGCTTGTGGATATTTTGAAGTCCAACGTCCGATATTCTGTAATATTTCTATCTGTTCTTTAGGAAGGGTTCCGTCTTCTTTTGGCCCTATATCAAGCAGAAGATTTCCGCCCATACTGATTACATCAGCCAAGGTGCGGACCAGCATATTCGGGGTTTTGTAATTGTGATCAAAAGGCTGGTAGCCCCACGAATCATTCATTGTGTAGCATAACTCCCAATATGGATTTTGAGGTGTAATTACCGGAATGCCTTGTTCAGGGGTTTCATAATCTCCATGATCGTTTAATCTGGAATTAATAATGATCTCCGGATTGTACTTTTTTAGAGTTTCTAAGGCTTTTGAAGCTTGCCATTCTTCTGAAGTATGTTCCCAATTTCCGTCGAACCATAATAAATCCGGACGGTATTGATGGGAGAGATCTTCTAGCTGACTTTGATAATAATGAACGAAACTTTGCCATCGCTGGGGATCATTCTTGATGTCATACCTCTTTTTTGTTCTGGTATTCGTATCATAATAAGGATGGCTCCAATCCGGAAGAGAGTAGTAGAGACCCGTTTTTAAACCTGATTTTTTTAATTCTTCGACAAATGGTGTCAAAACATCTTTTTGGGCTAAAGAATTTTTGGGGATGGTAATAGCTTTTTCCGCTTTAGAGTCCCAAAGTGAAACACCATCATGATGTTTTGTTGTGATCACAGAATATTTAGCTCCCGAAGCTTTAATTAATTTCATCCAATATTGAGGATCAAATTTAGAAGCAGAGAATCCCTTCAGCTGCTTCATATAATTTTCATGATTAATGTAATTATTAAAAAAAGACCATGATTCTGAAATCCCATCAACAGAGTATATTCCCCAATGAATAAATATTCCGAGCTTAGCATCCTGAAACCATTCCATTTTTTTTAAATTAGTTTTATCCTGGGCATTGACATTGCCTGATGCCAGAACTCCTAATAAAAAAACGAAGATCCATTTGTTTTTCATCGTAATAATTTTCTACTAAAATAAGGAAAGTCTCCAGCAATTCACTGTTTGAAGGCTAAATTCATTTTATGTTAAATTATATTCAGAATAAAGTTATTTTTATAAAGTAAATAGTGAATGTAATCACCAAAACAAAATATATGAAAATGACAACAATTATTTTGATTATCACAGGAACATTAACCGCTCTTATCGGAGGTTTGTTTTATGCCTATTCCTGTTCAGTTATTTTAGGACTGGGAAAATTATCGGATGTCGAATATCTTAAAGCGATGCAATCCATCAACAGAGAAATTCTTAATCCTGTATTCTTCCTGAGTTTTATGGGGACTGCAGCAATGCTTCCTATTGCTACTTTCGTATTTCGGGCACATCATCCTGTTTTTATTTTGCTTTTATTGGCTTCGATTGTTTATCTGATCGGTGTTTTCGGAGTTACGATTGTTGGTAACGTTCCTTTGAATGACCAGTTAGATCAGTTTGATATTGGAAATGCTACGGTAGAGGCAATAAGAAAAATGCGTGATGTTTTTGAAAACAGGTGGAATTTTCTGAATCATATAAGAGCCGTGTGCTCTACTATGAGCATTATTCTGGTCATTTGTGCCTGTATTTGGTCAAAAGTTGAATAGTTTTAAGTAGTAATACTTAATGCAAATTCCGTGTTTTTACGGATGCATTGTATTGCAATTTATTGAGATCTTTACGCCAGCATAGAATAAAGAAAATTGAAGCTAAAGTCTTACGACTGAAACTAATAACCATACTAAGCTCAGGTTTTCAAAGAAGAAAGGCAGCCTAAGGCTGCCTTTTTGTATGTTTTTTATTTTTAAAAGATCTTTAAATCTTTAAAAGCTCAATAGTTCTTTCCGGGCTTTCGGATGAGAAAACGGCATTTCCTGCTACTAAAACATCAGCTCCTGCTTCAAATAATTTTGCTGCATTATCTAAATTAACGCCTCCATCCACTTCAATAAGGGCAGTGGAGTTGTTGGTTAAGATCAGATCCTTAGTTTCAGCGATCTTTTTGTATGTATTCTCAATAAATTTCTGACCTCCAAATCCTGGATTTACACTCATTAACAATACCAAATCTACATCTGCTATAATATCTTCCAACATTAAAACCGGGGTAGAAGGATTCAATACAACGCCTGCTTTCGCTCCTTTGCTCTGGATTAAGTGAATTGTTCTGTGCAAATGAGTACAAGCTTCATAGTGGATAGAAATCAGATCTGCTCCATGGTCAATAAATTCTTCAACATACTTTTCAGGTTCAACGATCATCAAATGAACATCAACAAACTTTTTAGCGTGCTGCTGAACTGTTTTCATCACTGGAAAACCAAATGAAATATTAGGTACGAATCTCCCATCCATTACATCGATATGGAACCAGTCTGCCTGAGAATTGTTCAGCATTTCAATGTCTCTTTGCAGATTCCCGAAGTCTGCGGATAAAAGGGAAGGAGCAATTAGCTTAGTTTTCATTTTTACTTTTATATTAGATTTATTAAAGATATCAGATGCAAGACACCAGATATCAGACCTGGTTTTTGCAAAGTCTGACATCTAATATCTTTTATCTGATGTCTTTATTAATGGTATTTCAATTTCATTTCCGGTTTTATTTTCAAAATAGTTTCGTAGATCAATGAGATGACATTTCCTACATCTTCTTTAGAAACCATTTCTACCGTTGTATGCATATAGCGCAAAGGTAAAGAAATCAATGCACTTGGAACACCACCATTGGAGTGCGCGAACGCATCTGTATCCGTTCCTGTAGCTCTGCTTGCTGCGGCTCTCTGGAAAGGGATTTTTTTCGTTTTTGCTGTATCTATGATCAATTCTCTGATCGTATGATGAACACTTGGCGCAAAGAATATTACCGGACCATCACCACATTTTTGATCACCTTCTTTTTTCTTTTCGATCATAGGGGTGGTCGTATCATGCGTAACGTCTGTTACAATAGCAATATTAGGTTTTATGGTGTCAGCAATCATATCCGCTCCATATAAACCTACTTCTTCCTGAACAGAATTTGTGATATATAAACCAAAAGGAATTGTCTTTTTATTTTCCTTTAAAAGCCTTGCAACTTCTGCGATCATAAATCCACCGATCCTGTTGTCTAAAGCACGACACACAAAATAACGGTTGTTCATCTCAAAGAATTCGTCTGGATAGGTGATCATGCACCCTACGTAGATCCCCATTTCTTCAACCTCTTTTTTCGAAGTTGCTCCACAGTCGATGAAGATATTTTCTATTTTTGGTGTGGGCTCATTTTGATTAGCACTTCGGGTATGAATAGCCGGCCATCCGAAAACACCTTTTACAATACCATTTTCTCCATGGATATGAACCACTTTTGAAGGAGCGATCGTTTGATCTGAACCTCCGTTTCGGATAACATAAATCAGTCCATCGTCTGTAATGTAATTAACATACCATGAGATCTCATCTGCGTGAGCTTCAATAACCACCTTGAATTCAGCTTCAGGATTGATAATTCCGTAACATGTTCCGTAGTGATCAACTTCAATTTTGTCCACATAAGGTCTGATATAATCCATCCAAACTTCCTGTCCTTTGTGCTCGTAACCGGTCGGAGATGATGTATTTAGGTATTTTTCTAAAAATTTTAAAGATTTCTTTTCAAATTTCATAAAAAGGAATGATTTTTGCGTTCAATATTTGCTATAATACGCGTAAAAATAATGAATTTTAGCAAGATTTTTTGTCTTTTTCTTTTCTTTTTTGGGATTGGTGTTTTTGGACAAACGGATTCTATTATTGCTAAACCTCTGAGCCAATATCCTCCAGAGGCACTAAAAGTAGATGAATTTGGAAATAAATATTACTACGATGAAAGACAGAAAGCCAAGTTCTATGAGATAAATGGAGAAACAGTGGTGGTGATGGATGAGTTGGTATTACTCAATAAGCCCAAATTCAATAACCAGCTGGACAGAAACTATTATTATTTCCTTAATAAGAAATTGTACAGGGTATATCCCTTGTTTGTAGCTGCTTTACAGCAATACAGAGATATTCAGAAGGAAATGACCAATCTGGATAGTAAGGCTAAAAGAAAGTATGTGAGGGATCGGCAGAATATGTTGGCAGACCAATATGAAAAGCAACTGCGGGATCTTACAACAACAGAAGGGCAGGTTTTTGCTAAATTAATGAACAGGGCAACAGGAAAGAATGTTTTTGAGATCATCAAAGAACTGAGAGGTGGATGGAGTGCCTTCTGGTGGAATGTAAAAGGAAAAATGGCAAGTATTGATCTCAAAGATCAGTATGACCCGCATAGAAACAGGACAGACGAATTTATAGAATCGCTGCTACAGTCTAACTGGAATTCAGGTTATCTTCAACCTTATCCGGGAGCTGGTGATTTTAAAGTAAAGAAATAATAAAAAATACCTGTAAGCAATTACAGGTATTTTTCTTTTAATTTATCAAATACTATTTGGTCGATAGGTAAAGGAAAAGGATTGTCCGGTCTGTTGATGTCTATCCATTCTGTTTTTTCAATGCAGGGATCCATAATCAGGAAATCTTCTTCATTGATAATATTGACTATATAATATATAGTAAGGAGTTGCTCATTTTCTCTGAACCTGGACACCAGAAAATCTTCCTGTGTATAAAAATGCTCTACAATATTTACCTTTACATTAAGTTCTTCATCAAACTCCCGATGAAGACATTCCAAAAGTCCCTCTCCATATTCCAGCCCTCCTCCCGGAAATTTTATTAACTGATCACCTGCATATTCTTCAAATAAGGTAAGCACTTTATTATCTTTTACAGCACAGGCATATACCCTGACGTTGATCTTATCTATCATATAAACTATTTTGTATAGCTAAATTAAGGAAATTCGTGATAAGTTGAAAGTTGAAAGTTGAAAGCTGAAAGTTCAAAATTGAAAATGGGATTTCGGGGGCTTATTCCACTTTCCTTTTTCAACTTTCAACTTATCGTTACTTCTTCACAGCATTCAGCATCTCTCTCTTTCCCGGTGGGCCCTGTTTCTTTTCAACACTAAAATTTAGTTCCTGGAGGATTCTCCTTACACTGCCTTTAGAGGAGTAGGTCGTTAATAATCCGTTCACACTCATTTTGTCCGAAACCATTTCAAATAATGGCTTTTCCCATAGGTCTGGTTGTACACGGGCACCAAAACAATCGTAATAAACGAGATTTATTTTAGGTAAATCAATGTTTTTTAACTCAAAAAAATCACATTTTATCTTTTTTAAATTAAAATTTTTAATGATTTCAACTGGTTTTTCCCACTCTGCTGTGTGAATTTTCTGATAAATTTCTTTGAATTCAATGTTATCAAAAAGTTCAAAATAGGATAAATCTTTAATTTCTGATTCATTTATGGGATATTTTTCCAGCGTGAAATAATTAATTACATGATTTTTGTCAGTTTTTAAATATTCATTAATTGTAACCAAAACATTCAAACCTGTTCCAAAACCGAGTTCTAAAATATTAATTTCGTAATCATTTATCAAAATTAGTCCATTTTTGATAAACACATGTTCGGCTTCTTGTAAGGCTCCATGATGGGAATGATAATTTTCATTTAATTCACTGATAAACAATGTTTTACTGCCGTCGTTTGTGGTCTTTATTTCTCTTTTCACCCTTTTTTTTGTCAAATTTAGTCTAAAATTTTTATATTTAGAAAATTATGTTAAATTTGTAGAACATCATAAAAAATTTTAGAAATGATAATTCAAAAAACTGAGAATTCCAGACTTTCTTCATTCGACCCCAATAATTTTTCTTTTGGGAATACTTTCATAGACCATATGGTAATATGTGAGTATGAGAATGGAAAGTGGGGGGACGTAAAATTGGTACCTTATGGACCATTGGCATTTACGCCCGCAATGATGGGGGTAAATTACGGACAAGCTTGTTTCGAAGGAATGAAAGCTTATAAAGATCAGGAGGGGCAGGTTTTCCTTTTCAGGCCTGAAAAGAATTTTGAACGTATCAATAAATCGGCTTCGCGTCTTGCAATGCCTGAGGTAACGGAAGAAATGTTTTTAGATGGTCTGAAAGCATTGGTAGATATCGATAGAAACTGGATTCCTCAGGGAGAAGGAATGTCTTTATACATCAGACCTTTGATTTTTGCTACGGAAGAAGCATTAAAAGCAAGAGTTGCTGAAAAATATATGTTTGCAATTGTTGCAACACCAGCGAAAAGCTATTATACAGAGCCTGTTTCTGTAAAAATTTCTGATCATTATTCAAGAGCAGCTAATGGAGGTGTAGGTTCAGCTAAAGCAGCTGGTAACTATGCTGCATCTTTTTACCCTACTCAATTGGCTATCGAGGAAGGCTATGACCAGATTATCTGGACAGATGATGCAACGCATGAATATTTCGAAGAAAGTGGAACAATGAACGTTTTCGTTAGAATTAATGATACTGTTTACACACCACCAACTTCTGAAAAGATTTTAGATGGGGTAACAAGAGATAGTTTCATCGCATTAGCTAAGAAAAGAGGAATTGAAGTAAAAGTTGAACAAATTCCAGTGAAAACTGTAATAGAAGCTCAGAAGAATGGAACTCTAAAAGAAGTTTGGGGAGTAGGAACTGCAGTCGTAACTACTGTTTTCCAGGCATTAGGATACCAGGGAGATAAATTAGCATTACCTAAATTATCGGATGAAGAAAGTTATGCTGCTATTCTTAAAAATGATTTAGTGAATATACAGACTAATCATTCAGAAGATTCTTTCGGATGGAGAGTATTGGTAGAGAAAAATGTATTGGAAACCGTTTAATTTCAATATAAGAATTTATATAAAAGCCAAGATATTCTTGGCTTTTTTTGTTTATTATATCCTGTGAAATGCTTATTTTCGCAAAAGTTTATGAAAAAAATACTCTTCATATCAATATTGGGGCTGTTGAGCTGTAACAGGAATACACAGACACATCCGCCTTTGGGTGGGGTTTTGAGCCAAAAAGATCTGGATGTTTCTAAAGCAAGGATGAAAAATCTTAATGCTTCAGAAAGAATGCATATTCAGGAGTGGGTCAATGGGCAGTCTGTGAAATTTTATACTACTCAGCTTAACTATTGGGTCAATACAAAAGATTTTGATACAAGAGAAAAGAGACCGGATAATTCTCTGATTTCTTATTCTTACGATCTTTATGACTTTGATCAGACGAAGATCTATGATCAGCCTTTTGAAAGAAGAGATGCCAAATTCGGGCACTTTGATGAATTAAAAGCGGTAGAAAATGCTTTGCGTTTTATACGTGATGGTGAGGAAATTACGATTTTGGTTCCATCTTCTCTTGCCTACGGGACTTATGGAGACGAAAAGAAAATAGATAACGACATTCCATTAATTATAAAATTAAAAGCGCTATAAATGAAATTGTTTAACAAGAATATAATTCTGGCAGCGGCAAGTATTTCGCTGATGAGTTGTACACCAATTTATAAAAAAATGAACGTAGACAAAGAAACTTACGAAGGTCTTAAAGACGGACTTTATGCTAATCTTCAAACTTCTAAGGGTAACCTTATTGTAAAATTTGAAGATAAAAAATCGCCTGTTACTGTAGCTAACTTTGTTGGTCTTGCAGAAGGGAAAATTGATAACAAATCTAAAGCTAAGGGAGTTCCTTTTTATGACGGAACTATTTTCCATAGAGTAATCAAAGATTTTATGATTCAGGGGGGAGATCCTCAGGGAACAGGAATGGGAGATCCAGGATATAAATTCGAAGATGAAAGAAATGACCTTCACCACACAGGGAAAGGTGTTCTATCAATGGCTAACTCAGGACCTAATACCAACGGTTCTCAGTTTTTCATTACCGAAGTAGCGACTCCGTGGTTAGATGGAAGACACACCATCTTTGGAAAGGTAATAAAAGGGGATGATGTGATTGATGCTATTGCTAATGTTGAAAAAGGAGCACAGGATAAACCTAAAACAGATGTTGTTTTAGAAAAAGTAAACATTTTCAGCAAAGGTGATGAATACAAGAACTATGATGCTGCTAAAACTTTCACTGAAGGAAAAGCTAAAATCCAGGAAAATAACAAAGCATATTTAGCAAAAGAAGAAGCTGAGAAAAAGAAAAAAGAAGAGGAATTTAAAGCAAACCAGGAAAAGTTAGTAGATAATTTAAAAGCTGGAATGCAGAAAACTGAATCTGGTTTATATTATAAGATTACAAAAACTACTGATGGAAAAGCTCCAAAATCCGGAGATAATGTATCAGTGCATTATGCAGGGAAGTTAATTGACGGAACTAAGTTTGATTCTTCATTCGACAGAAATGAGCCGATTGAGATTCCAATTGGAATGGGAAGAGTGATCAAAGGATGGGATGAAGGTATCTTATTGTTAAAAGAAGGTGAAACGGCTACTTTATTGATCCCGCCAGCAATGGGTTATGGAGAAAGAGGAGCAGGAGGAGTAATTCCGCCAAATGCCTGGTTAATCTTTGATGTTGAGCTTGTAAAAGTGAAATAATTCAAATGCGATTATAGAAAAAGCCGGCTTTTAAGTCGGCTTTTTTGTTTTCCACGACCATTTAGAAAATATTTTTTTTCACTCAATCACAAAATCGCTACTTTAGCACAAAATAAATTCATGAAGAAGATTTCAAGCTTGTTTTTCATTTTTTTCTTAACGATCACTTCAGCTCAGGGAAAGCGGTTCTTCGAAAGTGGGGATGTTGAATTAACCAAGCCAGTAGAAAAAATCAATTTAAACTACACCAACGATTTACCTCTTGTAAAAGTAAGTATCAATGGGAAATCATATGATTTTTTATTTGATTCCGGGGCCCCTACCGTTATTTCCAGTACAATTTATAAGGAACTTAATCTTCAGAAGGAGCATAAAAGTAAAGTAAAAGATTCTCAAAAAAATAAGCAGGAGCAGATCTTCACTACATTGCCGGAGATGACTGTCGATCAGGTTGTTTTTAAAAATATTGGAGCCATAGTAATGGATCTAAATGGTTCTGAACTGGGATGTTTTAAAATTGATGGTATTCTTGGTGCTAATCAGATGGCTAAGCTATTTTGGAGAGTAAACTATCTGGAAAACTCACTGGAAACAACGAAAGACCTGTCCAATTTTAAAATTGATGAATATGAAACGGTTATTCCGTTTGATCCGCAAACTCAAAAAACACCGGTCATAGAAACTAAAATTTTAGATAAAAACATAAAGCTTACTTTTGATACAGGATTTACGGGAAGATTGAAAATCTTAGAGAATGATTATGACTCCAGGAAAGTAACGAAAGTGGTTGAAACATATGGAACGAGTTCTGTCGGTGCTTTTGGTGCGGGGAAACCGGTTTCAGGATTTATTTTTAAGATTCCCGAACTCTCTATAGGAAATAAAATGTTTGCCAACGAAATGATCATGACCGGAAACTCAAGGCTGATTGGAAACGATTTTTTCAAAGACTTTAAATTCGTCATGGACTGGCAGAATAAAAAGATCTACATGAAGAAAATTTTGAATAATCCACCTAAACTGGAGTCTTTTGGTTTTGGATATCGCTTTATTGATGCAAAGCCGGTTGTTGCATTTGTATTTAAAGAAGGAGGAACTCCTTTAGAAATTGGAGATTCTATTTTGAGTATTAATGATGTGGATTTGGATCATCTGGATAAAGAATCTGCTTGCCATTATATGATGAATAGAGTAGAAAAAGACTATAAAACAATCGGAATTAAAATAAAAAGGGCTGAAAAGGTAATGGATTTAAGACTTGATAAGAAAGAGTTTTTGGAATAATTGAAGATACCTTTTCGAGACTACTAAACCATCTTTATGATGGTTTTTGTATTATTATCATGTTAACGGAACAATACCTGAGGTAAGAGATCCTTTAATTGTTATCTAAGAGTAGTGTAAAAGTGTAATGTGACGCAAAGATGATGATAGCTTGAATACTTTGATCTTAAACTTATTTTAGAAAAGCTTTAAGTTATATGTTAAAAGAAACTTTAGAAATCAATTTGAATAGCTCTGTAGTTAATCTGTTTCGATTAGCAAAAATATCCTGTTGGAATAAAATGTCTCAAAACTGCTTGTACATTGTTTCAGATTGTAATGAGTTTTATTCTCTTGATGACAAAGACTATGAAACGGTTAGAAGAAAGATTAACAATAAAAAAAATCCACGGAATCTGGATTCTGCAATATATGAGTTAGAAAAAGAATACGATGATCTATATGATATTGTTCTTTATGTATTTAAAGCTAAAAGAAATTTGACAGTCATTGAAATTCAATATTACAGAAAATCTAATTTTGATTCAGAGTATTTTGAAGTTGTAAAAAATAATCTTCCGATGTTTCATGCAAAAATTTCACGTCCTATATATATTGGAGGGCAAGACATAAAATTTGATGTAAACTGGGAATCTCAAAATGTAAGATATTATTTCAATCTATGGAGGTATCGTTTGAAACAATTAAAAAAATAAAAACCGCCCATAAGGCGGCTTTACTATATTTTACCAGTTCTTATCAATCATATAAATAAGTTGCGTCATGGTCATGGCGCCAAGTAAAAGCTCTCGGCGGTTAACTTTTTCAAAAGTATCTTCATTCGTATGGTGGATATCAAAATACCTTTGAGAATCAGGAGAGAGTTCAGCAGTAGGTACTCCCATGGCCTGAAGAGGGGAAATATCAGCTCCGGAGTATTTTCCTTCAAAGTTATAAACACCATAAGGAATAAATAAAGGAGCCCAGCTTTTGATCTGATTTCTTTTGGCATCATCCATTTCCATAGCAATACCTCTTGGGCTAAAACCTCCGGCATCGGATTCTATAGCAAACAGATGTTTTTCATTACTTTCCTTAGCTATCTTTCCGTATTGTAGGCCTCCTTTTAATCCATTCTCTTCATTGGCGAAACATACCACTCTAATGGTGTGATTATTTTGAATCCCTAGTTTTTTGAAGGTTCTTAAGACTTCTATACTTTGTACAATTCCAGCTCCATCATCATGAGCGCCTTCTCCTACATCCCATGAGTCAAGATGTCCGCCGACAACAATTAGACTTTTGTCTTTCTTGCCTGTAATTTCTCCGATCACAGAATGAGAAGCCTTTTCTCCTTTCATACCACAGTTGGAGTTCAATGTTGCCAGAACCTTCTGGGTTTTTAAAAGTTGTTCGAGTTCATCTGCTGTGGTATTTCCTATCGCAACAGCTGGTATTTTATCGATTTTATCTTCATAGCGCATAGCTCCGGTGTGAGGAATGTCGTCAAATGCTGATGAAAGTGAACGGATGATGGCAAATTTACCTCCTTTTTTAGCTGTTAAAGCTGCGGCTGTTACTCTATATTTAGCAGCATCTCCATATCCTCTGAAGGTCTCAATAAAAGACTGACTAAAAGGATAGTTAAAGAATACAATTTTACCTTTTACTTTTTCTGCCGGAAGCTTATCATATTCTTCCATTGATTTAACCATGATGACCTCGCCGGAAACATCTTTTCCGCCCGTGCCTTCAGAATTTCCTAAAGAAAGCATTTTTAAGGTCTTCCATCTTCCGCTGTTTGCTGTGATCTTTAAAGATTCTTTTCCTCTTTCCCAAACCGGGATCATCACTTCCTGAAGCCATACCTTGTCAGCTCCTGCATCACGAAGCTTTTGTGCTGCCCACTGAACAGCCTTTTCATAGGCTGGAGAGCCACTTAAACGGTGACCAATATTTTTTGTTAAATCTCTAAGGTCAGTATATCCTTTTCCATTGTTAAGGATTTCTTTAGAAATTGTACTGAACTGTATTGAATCCTCTTTTACCTGACCAAACAAGGCCATACTTAAAAGTAATAAAGAAGTAGTTGCTATTTTTTTCATGTTTACCAGTTTTTATCAATCATATAAATAAGTTGTGTCATTACAGCAGAGCCTAAAAGAAGCTCTCTGCGATTTACTTTTTCAAAGGTATCTTCTTCAGTGTGGTGAATGTCAAAATATCTTTGCGGATCCGGAACCAATTCAGCGGCGGGAACCCCCATCTCATGAAGTGGAGCAATATCTGATCCTGAATATTTGCCATCGAAATTATAAACGCCATACGGAATGAACAGGTTCACCCAGCTTTGAATTTCTTTTCTTTTAGTATCATCCATTTCAAGGGAGATCCCTCTCGGAGAAAAGCCTCCTGCGTCCGATTCTATAGCAAAAAGGTGTTTTTCATTCGTGTCTTTTGCTGTTTTCCCATATTGCTTTCCTCCTTTAGTTCCATTTTCTTCATTGGCAAAACAAACAGCTCTAATAGTATGGTTGTTTTTAATTCCTAACTTTTTAAAAGTTCTTAAAACTTCGATACTCTGAACAATTCCTGCTCCATCATCATGAGCGCCTTCACCAACATCCCAGGAATCTAAGTGCCCTCCTACAACAATTACACTCTGATCTTTGTTACCGGTTATCTCTCCGATAACAGAGTGGGAGAGTTTTTCACCTTTCATTCCACAATGAGAATTCAGGGTTGCTGTTACTTTCTGGGTTTTTAAAAGCTGTTCCAGATCATCAGCCGTCGTATTTCCTATACAAACCGCAGGAACCTGGGTAACGTTGTCCTCATATTTCATTCCTCCGGTATGTGGAACGTCATCCAGTGCAGATGATAGTGAACGGATGATTGCAAATTTGCCGCCTTTTTTTGCTGCAAGTGAAGCCGCTGAACGTCTGTAAGCACCTGCTTCCCTGTAGGCAATAAAAGTCTGTACATAGCTCTGATCAAAAGGGTGGTTGAAGAAAACGATTTTATTCTTTACTTTTTCCGCCGGTAGACGGTCATATTCTTCCAGTGATTTTACCATAATGATCTCTCCCGTAACATCTTTTCCGTTTGTTCCTTCCGAGTTTCCCAGGGAGAGCATTTTCAGGTTCTTTGTTTTACCGGTAATGGTTTTGATCATTAAAGATTCTTTTCCTCTTTCCCAGACAGGAATCATTACTTCCTGGAGCCATACTTTGTCAGCCCCGGCATCACGAAGTTCTTTTGCTGCCCACTGTACTGATTTTTCATAGGCTTCCGAACCACTTAAGCGTTTTCCTATGTTTTTGGTTAAATCTCTGAGCTCTTCATATCCTTTTCCATTATTCAGAATTTCTGTTGAAATCCTATTGAACTGTATTGAATCTTCTTTGGATTGTCCAGATAAAATAATACTAAAAAGGAATAATGAAGTACCTATTATTTTTTTCATATTACCAATTTTTATCGATCATGAAGATCATTTGTGTCATGGCTATCGCACCGAGTAAAAGTTCTCTTTTATTCACTTTATCAAAAGTATCTTCTGTGGAGTGGTGGTAGTCAAAATATCGTTGAGTATCTACAACTAACTCCGCTAATGGAATGTCTAATTTTTTCAAAGGAGAAATATCCTGGATCGCATAGGTTTGATCAAAATCATAGACTCCGTAAGGAAGGAAATAATTTTTCCATTCGAATATCAGCCGTCGACGCTGAGGAGCCATATCCAGGGAGAATCCTCTCGGAGAATAGCCACCGGAGTCAGTGCCTAAAGCGAAAATGTGTTTCTCGTCCTTCTTTTTGACATACGCTGCATAACCTTCACGTCCCTGGCCACCATTCTCGCTATTAGCATATAAAACTACTCTTATCGTATGGTTATTATTAATATCTAATGCTTTAATTGCTCTTAATACTTCAAGACATTGTACAACTCCGGTACCGTCATCGTGAGCTCCTTCTGCAAAATCCCATGAATCCAGTTGTGCCCCAAGAACAATTACTTTAGCATCTTTCTTTCCGGGAATTTCTCCAATCACATTGTGGTTGATGGCTTCTCCCTTAGATTCGGCTGACATATTGAGCCTAGCTTTAACACTTTGCTTTTTCAAAAGCTTTTCCAGTTCATTTGCTGATTTTACCCCTATTGTTATTGCCGGAATTTTTGCTTTATCATCAGGCTCGTAATAGATCATTTTAGCATGCGGAATGTCATCAGAAGCGGTTGTCATGGATCTTATAATTAAACCTTTTGCTCCCTTTTTACCAATAACAGATGCGGAAAGTAATTTAGATTTCGCTGTAATTAAATAGGAATCTACAGTATTGATAATTTTTTGATCAATGGGTGAGTTCACAAAAATGATCTTATCTTTTACCTGAGAGGATGTAAGGGTATTAAGCTCCGGAATATCTTTTACCAATAAGATATCTGCAGTCATATCCTTTCCACCGGTGCCTTCTGAATTTCCAAAAGATAACATTCTAATATTTTTCCATTCTCCGTTACCTGTTTTTATCTGTAAGGATTCCCGTCCTCTTACCCAGACCGGCACTTTTACTTCCTGTTTCCAAATATTTTCAGCCCCGGCTTCCTTCAGTTTTTTTTCAGCCCATTCCGTCGCTTTAGCATATCCGGCTGTAGCACTGAAACGTGATCCTATGCCTTTGGTTAATTCTTCTAAGTTTTCGTATGCAGTACCATTTGTTAAAATTTCATCAGAAATCTCCTTAAATTCATCGTGGTAGTTGAATTTTGCTGTGGTTAATTTTTTCTGGGGCTTTTTTTGAGTTTTTTTTTGAGAAAATAAAAATCCACTCAAAAAGAGTGGAAGTATGATAATGAATATTTTTTTCATTTTTTTAGTTACCTTTTCTTTTCCGTCTATAAAAGTAGGAAAAAAATAGAAATAATTTAAGGTTTCATATCGTACATTAAAAGCGCTGTAACCAATTTCGGTTCGATAAATGTACATTTTGGAGGCATGCTCAGTTTGAGGTCTGAAATTTTAATCATATCATTAAAACTTACAGGATAAATCCCGAAACCTACTCGTCCTTCACCGCTGTCGATCTTCTCTTTTAAAATGTTGATTCCTTCAAGATTCGAAGTCCCTTTTATATATGAAATTTTATCTGAACTGTCCGGATCTTCAATGTTTAAGATATCCTTGAAGATATATTTATCCAATAAATGGTGGTCAAGATTGTCCAATGACATTTCCTGAGAACGAAGATCATGTTTTACGTGTAATGAATAGAACTTACCATCCAGATACATTGAAATATGGAATTTCTGAGAAGGATAGTAAGCGGTTTCATCTTTTTCATGAATTAGAAAATAATGCTCAAGCTTCTTCAGAAAATCTGCTGTAGATAGATCATTAATATCAGTTACAACTCTGTTGTAATCATGAATTTTAATGGATTGGTTAGAAACGATAAAGCTGAATACAAAATTATACGCTTCAGTTCCGTTATGCCTTTTATTTTTGTCTTTTTGATGTTTAGCATTCAATGCTGTAGATCCGATCCTGTGGTGACCGTCAGCAATGTAGAAAGAGTCGATCTGTTCGATCACTTCTTTAAACTGCTGTAATTTCAAACGGTTATCGATTCTCCATATTTTATGCCTTATTCCTTTAGAATCTGTATGGTTAAAGATCGGGACATTTTTTTCTTCATGATTCATCAGAAGTTCAACCTTGGAATTGGCAGGATACGTAAGAAGTACGGGTTCAGCCTGTAAATTCACTTTTTCAAGATAATGAGCCAGCTTTTCCTTTTTCTGAGGAATAGTACTTTCGTGTCTCTTGATTTTTCCATTCCAGAAATCCTCCAGACTCGTTAAACCTAGCAGCCCCCTAAAAACCTGTTTGTTGGGATAGATCTGTTCATAAAGATAATATGCTGAACTGTCCTGGACGAGTTTTTTTTCGTCCATAAGTTCTTCAAATGTTGATCGGATCTTTCTTAGATTTCGGTCAATATCTTTAGATTTACTTACAACATAAGGTTTTATCATATTGATGTAAGTATTCTCAACCTGAGCTTTTTCTGCAATTTCCTCTTGCGTGAAATTGTCTAGTGGATGGGTTGGAAAAGTCTGCTCAAGATCTTTATGAGGTCTAATTCCGCGAAATGGTTTAAAAACAGGCATATTTATTTTATAGTTTCTTTTTGTAGCTTAATAATTTGTTCAGCAAGTTCAACTCCGATTTTTTCCTGAGCGTCTACTGTGTTTCCTCCTATATGAGGAGAAAGCGACAGTGATGGATTCATCAATAGGATCAGTTCAGGGCTGGGTTCATTTTCAAAAACATCCAATGCAGCACCTGCCACTTTACCCGATTCAATAAAATCAAGTAATGAAACTTCATTGATCACACCACCTCTTGCAGTATTTACGATATAAACACCATCTTTCATTTTTTCAAATTGATCGGTGTCTATAATATATTCATTAGTTTTTGGAGTATTGATACTTATAAAATCAGTATCTTTATAGAAAGAATCAGCATCATTAGTAGACGTAATTTCAAAGTTCAGGGTTTGTCCATCAAAAAATGATAAAGAAAGAACTTTGGTTTTAGGTTTTCTTGTTAATACTTTTACCTTCATTCCCAATGCAATTCCCATCTTTACAACTTCCTGCCCGATACTTCCAAAACCGATTACTCCTAACGTCTTTCCTGAAAGTTCATATGCATTACTGAATGATTTTTTCATTGCATCAAAATGAGTATCTCCCTCCAAAGGCATAAGGCGGTTGGACTCATGCAGAAACCTTGCGAGAGAAAAGAAGTGAGCAAATACCAATTCAGCAACCGATTTTGAGGATGCTGTAGGAGTATTGATTACCTGTATTCCTTTGCTTTTGGCATATTCTACATCGATATTATCCATTCCTATACCTCCTCTTCCTATGATCTTAAGACCAGGGCAGGCATCTATAAGATCCTGTTTTACTTTAGTGGCACTTCTTACCAAAAGAACATCAACATTATTTTCATTAATAAAATTGATAACATGATCCTGAGCAACCCTGTTGTTCAGAATTTCAATTCCTGCTTCTTTTAAAGCGAGTTCTCCTGCTTTGGAAATTCCATCATTAGCTAAAACTTTCATACTTTCTTTTAATTTAATAATTTAAAGATTGAAAAATTTAAATATTAAAATTGGCTTGCAAATTAATAAAATTATATTTAGCATAACAATTCATCAATTCTTCAATTTTTTAATCCTTCAATTACTTGATCGATTTCATTACATCCACTAACACCTGAACACTTTCAATAGGTAAAGCATTGTATAAACTTGCTCTGTATCCGCCAAGGCTTCTGTGTCCGTTTAGCCCGTTGATGCCTGCAGCTTTCCAGGCATTATCGAAAGCTTCTTTTTTACTTTCATCCAGTAATTTAAAAGAAACATTCATTAATGAGCGGTCCTCCTTTACACAGAACGTTTCAAATAATGGATTGTTATCAATTTCGTCATAAAGAAGTTTTGCTTTTGCTTCATTTCTTTGTTCAGCAGCAGCAATTCCACCGTTCTTTTCAAGATATTGAAGCGTTAGTAAAGATGCATAGACAGGGAAAACCGGTGGTGTATTATACATTGATTCTTTATTGATATGCTGTTCATAATCAAAATAAGAAGGCATATTTTCTCTTCCTGTTTTTCCAAGAATATCTTTTTTTACAACAACCAAAGTAACCCCTGCAGGTCCCATATTCTTCTGAGCTCCAGCGTAGATCAGATCAAATTTACTGAAATCAAGCTGTCTTGAAAAAATATCTGAACTCATATCACACACCATCAAAGTATCTACCTCAGGAAATGATTTCATCTGGGTTCCATAAATAGTATTGTTTGAAGTGCAATGGAAATAATCATAATCCGAAGAAACTGTATAGTCTTTTGGAATGAAAGAATAATTTTCATCTTTTGAAGACCCTAAAACATCTACGGTTCCTACTTTTTTAGCTTCTTTTATGGCTCCGGCAGCCCAAGTTCCCGTATCTAAATAAGCCGCTTTTCCTCCTACTTTCATCAAGTTGTAAGGAACCATAGCAAATTGTAAGCTCGCACCACCTCCTAAATATAATACTTCATAATCATCACCAAGGTTCATTAATCTTTTTACAATGGCACGTGCCTCGTCCATCACCGCAACGAAATCTTTGCTTCTGTGAGAAATCTCAAGGATCGATAATCCGATACCATTGAAATCAAGAATAGCTTCTGCTGATTTTTGGAATACCTCTTCCGGTAAGATACATGGCCCTGCGCTGAAATTGTGCTTTTTGCTCATATTTTTATTTTTTGGTTGTTACAGGTACTTGAGAACCTGTGGTTTCACTTTATATTTTTAATAGATTTCTTCCAATTATAATTAAAATGCCGTCTCATAATTGATGAGACGGCATTTTTTATTCACCGTGTAAGAACGCTTTTTTATTTAGTAGAGCTTCTTCAGATTCTACATGATCCTCATCCGGAACACAGCAGTCTACCGGGCAAACTGCAGCACATTGTGGTTCTTCATGGAATCCTTTACACTCTGTACATTTATCAGTAACAATAAAATAAACATCATCGCTTACAGGTTCCTGTGGTGCATCTGCATCTACTGTTAATCCTGATGGCAACGTTACTGTACCATTTAATTCGGTACCCTCTGAAGCTTTCCAATCTACGGCTCCTTCATATATTGCAGTATTTGGGCACTCTGGTTCGCAGGCTCCACAATTAATGCATTCATCAGTTATTTTAATAGCCATCGCTAATTTTTTTTAAATTTGCACAAAATTACAAAATATTCCCCAATTTTACAGTAATTATGAATATTGAAAATCAAGTTTTAGGACTTATTAAACTAAGTGGTTATATAAGAGCGTATTTGGCAAAAAGTGCGGAAGAATTTAATGAAAGTGATTCTGAATTCGAATTATTATTGAAAAGATCAGAAATAGAGAATCCGTGGTTTACCATTGATAATCAGAAATTTGCTTTTCAGCAATGGGCAGATTTACTGACTGAAGAAAACCTAAAGGATTGGCTTAAAGATTATTCTGCTTCTGAAGTTTCAAAAAGAGTAGGGTTGATCTTAGCTGGAAATATTCCTTTAGTAGGATG
This sequence comes from Chryseobacterium sp. T16E-39, assembly GCF_002216065.1. Lineage (NCBI taxonomy): Bacteria > Pseudomonadati > Bacteroidota > Flavobacteriia > Flavobacteriales > Weeksellaceae > Chryseobacterium > Chryseobacterium sp. T16E-39. The sequence continues at coordinate 507,875 of NZ_CP022282.1, forward strand.
GCATGATGTGATTTCTGTTGTGCTGAGCAATCATATTCCCGTGATCAAATTATCTTCAAAAGACAAATATGTAATTCCTTTTTTACTGGAAAAGTGGAAAGAATTCTCTGATAATGAGGTAATGTATGAATTTGTAGAAAAGTTGGAAAACTTTGATGCAGTGATTGCTACCGGAAGTAATAATACAGCAAGGTACCTGGAATACTATTTCAAGAATCATCTGAATATCATCCGTAAGAACAGAACTTCGGTTGCAGTTCTGAAAGGAGATGAAACAGAAGCTGAACTGAAGCTCTTAGCAAACGATATTTTCCAGTATTTTGGATTAGGCTGCAGAAATGTGACCAGAATCTTTATTCCTGAAGACTTTGTTATAGACAGGCTGTTTGAAAGCTTCATCGATCATAAAGATATTATCAATCATCATAAATATGCCAATAATTATGACTATAACAGAGCCGTTTATCTGTTGAATCAGGATCAATTCTGGGATAATAATTTTGTGATGCTGAAAGAAGATGATAAATTATTCAGCCCGCTTTCAGTCATTAATTTTAGCAGATATAAATCTATAGATGATGTGAGAAGCTTTTTGGCTGATAATGAAGAGAATATTCAGTGTGTAGTGGCTAAAGATGAGTTGGAATTAAACTCGATTCATTTTGGGGAAGCACAAAACCCAGGCCTGGATACTTATGCTGATAATGTGGACACGATGAAGTTTCTGGAAATAGTTTAACTTTAGACTACCAAAATTTCATGATATGAAAAAAATACTTTTAGCCATACTACTTTTCACAACATCATTTTTCTTTTCACAAGAGGTGATAGATCTAAAAGTTGAGAATGGCAAAAAAAATGAATCTAATGTAGAGATAAGTAAGGATAAGATAGGGCTATACAATGAAAAATATCTTTCGTTTATAAAGGCTTTAAAAACTCCCGCAAACCGTAAAGCAATTGATGACTTACTTTCGGAAAAAGTAAAAACGCTGGTTACAGATAAAATTCTGAAGAAACTATCAGATGGGATTGACCTTAATCGGAAAATGGAAATTTTTAAATCGGGTCATCAGACTCTTCTTGATGGAATGAGCTATCCAATGATTCAGTATAAATATTCAGATGATAAAGCTTCTGAGCCAAAAGATCTTATTACCGTTTTATTTGAAGATGACGGTAAAATAATAGGAGTGAGGCCGGTAGAGAAAAAATAAATAAATTACTTATATTTAAAGGAAATATAAATTATGATTAAAGATGTTTTAGTGGCCCAATCTACCGAGGTAGAAAAGGCTGATTTTTACAAAAAAACGTATCTGCATGTTGCGCTGTCAATTCTTGCATTTATCGGAGTGGAAACCATTTTATTGAAAACAGTTCCTGCGGAACTGATTTACATGATGTTTGCACAGAAGTATGTCTGGTTATTGATCATTGGGGTTTTCTGGCTAGCTTCTGTATTGGCCTCAAAATGGTCTCTGTCACAGAACAAATCAACTCAGTACATGGGGCTTGGTTTTTATATATTATTGGAAGCTGTTATTTTTCTGCCCCTGATTTATATTGCAATGGTTTATTCCGGGCCTAATGTTATATTCCAGGCTGCTACCTTAACTATCGCTATGTTTGCAGGAATATCTGCTGTTGCTTTTACCTCCAAAAGAGATTTTTCATTTTTAAGAAATATCATTGTCATCGGTGGATTTGTTTCCATAGGACTTATAGTAGCCGGAATGATTTTCGGATTCAATCTTGGACTTTGGTTCTCTGTGGGGATGGTCATCCTGGCTTCGGCGACTATTTTATATCAAACGAGCAAGCTTAAAGATTCATATGGTACGGATCAATATGTGGGAGCAGCTCTACAGCTTTTTGCTTCGATTATGCTTTTGTTCTGGTATATCTTAAGTATCTTAATGAGCAGAAGAAATTAAGAAAGGTAATAACAATAGTTTATAAAATAAATGATCCCGGTGAACTTTCATCAGGATTTTTAATTTGCATTTAATTTTTTGTAATTTGGAAAACACCTTAATACAAAAACTTAATTATGGAGACCAAATTTGAAGGCGGAATCAATATTGCCATAAAAATTCCAAAAAACAAATACGATCAAACGGTATCTTTTTACAAAGAGATTCTCAAGCTGGAAGTCGAGGAAAGGCCAATTACTAATCCAACTGTATCAAGAACACATGAAGTAAAGTTTGGAGGTAATACTGTTTGGCTGGACTGTGTGGATAATTATACCCATTCTGAGACGTGGTTGGAATTAAATGTACCTGATGTGGAGGCAGCAACCTCTTACCTGAAAAATAACAATGTGGAAACCTGTGATGAATTTGAAAAGATCCCGGATAATATGCATTGGATCACAGACCCTGCAGGGACGGTATTTATCGTTAAACAGAAAGATTAACAACTAGATGAATACTGAAATACCACTTAAACTAAAAAAATCCTGATGTAGTAAACATCGGGATTTTTAGTATTTAAACATCAGATAATTTAATCTTTAAATACTTGAATCTTTAAATCTTTAAATCTTTAAATAAATATTACTTATCTATAGACCCTAAAACCTTTTGTGCAAAAGAATTTAAAGCATCTTTTTCACTCATGCCATTTTGAACATTGGCATGAACTTCTAATGCTCCGCAGATATTAGTAATTAATTCTCCTGCTACATTTAAATCTTCTTCACTTGTTCCTCTGAATTCACTGAAGCTTTCAAGAACTTCTAGTGTTTTTTCAAGATTTTCAGGAGTTTGATTCTGATAAAATTGTCTGATTACGGGTAACTTCATGATTATAATTCGTTAAATAGGTTAATTAAACTTTCTGCCTGATTAGACTGAACCTGATTTACCAATTCACCATTTTTGAAGATTGCAAAAGTAGGTAGGTTATCCACTTTAGCTAATTTTCTGCTTTCCGGTAATTTTTCAGCATCTACATATAAGAATGGGATTGCATCATTTTCAGAAGCCAGTTTTTTGAACTTAGGTTTCATAATTCTGCAGTTTCCACACCATGTAGCGCCATATTGAACGACTACTTTTTCATTGTCATTTACGATATTCTGTAATGTATCTTCTGTTAACTCTGTATACATAATTGTTGTGATTTTTAATTAAAAAAATAGGGTCTGAAAAATTCAAACCCCATTGTTATTTTTAGTTTTTAGCTAAATATTCAGCGGTTGAATTTCTGTCAGCTTTCATAGCTTCTTTACCTTCTTCCCAGTTTGCAGGGCAAACTTCTCCATGCTTCTGAACGTGAGTATAAGCGTCAATTAATCTTAAATATTCTTTAACGTTTCTTCCAAGAGGCATGTCGTTTACAGACTCATGGAAAATTTTTCCAGTTTCGTCAATCAGATAAGTTGCTCTGTATGTTACGTTAGAACCTGTATAGCTTTCATTTCCTTCCTCATCATAGTCGAAATCCTGATCTACAATTCCTAAAATATTTGCTAATTGTCTGTGAGTATCAGCTAAAAGTGGGTAAGTTACTCCTTCAATCCCTCCGTTATCTTTTGCTGTGTTCAACCATGCAAAGTGTACTTCATTTGTATCACATGAAGCTCCGATTACTTTAGTGTTTCTTTTTTCGAATTCACCTAAAGCATCCTGAAAAGCGTGAAGCTCTGTAGGGCATACAAAAGTGAAATCTTTTGGATACCAGAATAAGATTACTTTCTCTTGGTTTTTAGTGGTTTGTTCAAAGATGTTGATTCTTAAATCATCACCCATTTCAGACATCGCATCGATTGTTAGATTCGGGAATTTTTTTCCTACTAAAGACATAATTTTCTGTTTTTATATTAAATTTTCTAGTGCAAATATATGAATGATTTATCTATCAAACAAACGTATTTCGATAAATAAAATCTATAATTGTTTTTAGAGGGCTGTAAAGAAAAAAGCTCTATTTAAAGAGCTTTTTAGTTGTTTTTAGTAACCGAATATTTCGTTTAGGTTGAGTTTTTTAACTTCTCCTAATTTCTTCATATCGGCCTCATTTACTTTATCTTGATTAGCCACCAGACAGTACGTGAAGCTTTTACCTTTCATTTCTTTGTTGTGGAAATTGTTGATATCTGTAAAAGCTAATTTTGGCGCCTGTTCGTAAACATTCTTTCTGATATCAGTTGTATTACCAAGCTTTTGAGCTCTTAAATACGTGAAAATGATACCATCCTGAGTAATTCTTTCTGAAGCAATAGATTTTTTCAATCCACTTTTAGCCGTTTCAAATAATTGTTGAGACTGTGGCAGGGTGGTAAGGAGTTCATTCATTGCAGCAGTGGACTCATTGAATTTATCCGCCTGGGTTCCAACATACGCTGTAATGATATCTTTATCTTCTTTTTTGTTTGGAAGAGAAAAATAGGAGTATGTTGAATACGCTAAAGCTTTAGACTCTCTGATCGTTTGGAATACAATAGAACCCATTCCTCCTCCGAAGTAGTTGTTGAATAAACTGACCGTCGGGGTGATTGTCGGGTTGTACGCTTCTCCATTTCTTACCCAGAAAACTTCAGCCTGAACCATGTCGTAATGAGCAAATAGTACTTTGTTTTTATCTGTGGCAATCTGCGCGAATGTTTTGGACTTCGGCATCTCTTTTAATGCAGCAGGAAGTTTGTGAATTGGAGTTAAAGATGCAATTGCTTCACTTCCTGATTTTGGCCCGTAATAAAGTACTTTATGCTTGAAATTAAATAGGTCGTGAAGTATTTTGATCAGATCTTCAGCCTTTAAAGCATCAAGCTCTGCATCACTTAATACATTATTGAATGGGTTTTGAGCTCCATATTGTGCATAGCTTCTTAAACCAGCCATTATAGTCCCTTTATTCTGTTTTGCGTTGGCTCTGGCTTTTTTCAGTCTTACTTTGTAAGAATCTAAGGCAGCTTGATCAGCCTCACAGTTTTTAATAAGATCTTCGAATAAAGCAGCTGTTTTATCGAAGTTTTCATTTAAACCTTCAAGGGTAACATAGGTTTCCTCATTACCTGCACCTACACTAAAGCTTGATGCTAATTTATAAAACTCTTTGCTGATCGCTTCAGATGATTTATCCTTTGTTCCCAGGTACTGAAGATATTCAGCGGCTAAAGGAAGCATTTTGTTGTTCCATTTTCCTGAGTCAAAATGATAATAAAGTCTAAATAGTTCATTATCTGTGTTTTTTACAGAAAGAACATCTACACCTCCTAGTTTGTTCTTGGCAATATCTTTATCAAAATTCAGCCAAACCGGAGCAATAGCGGATTCAGGCATCTCGTTGATCTTTTTTACAAAAGCAGATTGGTCATCTCTGTTTACAGAAACAGGGGTAATTGTTGGTTTGTCAACTTTTACAATATTTTTATCTTCTCCTTTTCTTTTGTAGATCGCAACATAATTATTATCCTGAAGATACTTTGAGGCAAACTCCATGATATCTTTCTTGGTAAGCTTGGAAATCTCTTCTACATATTCCAGAGCAGCCTTGTGGTCGACTTCAGAAGTAAATTCATCCATCAAAGTGCTTGCGCGGGAAGAATACTTTTCATTATTCTGGATAATATTTTTTCTTTCATTGTTAACAATTGACTGAATAAGGTCATCAGAGAATTCCCCTTTTCTCAGCTTGTCAATTTCCTGAAGCAATAGTGCTTTAACCTGATCTAAAGACTGTCCCTCTGTAGGATTTCCCTGTAAAAAAAGAACAGAATAATCTTTTAAAACATATGGGAAGGCATAAGCTCCCAATAGTTTTTGTTTTTTTACCAGATCAAGGTCAATAATTCCTGCCTGTCCGTTAGTCAGCATACTTCCCACTAAATTAAGGAGTCTCGCATCTCTTGTTGTAGCACCCGGAAACCTGAAGCCTATGGTTATATTTTCAGGATTGGGCCCAAATACTTCTTTTGTAATAGGAGAGGTGATTGGTTTTTCTTGTCCAATATTATAAGCCGGAATTGCTTTAGGCTTCATATAAGAGAAGTCCTTATCGATTTTAGCAATCATTTCATCAGGATTAAAATCTCCTGACATAATGATCCCCATATTGTTGGGAACGTAATAATTGTTGAAGTACTCTCTGATTGCATTTAAAGAAGGATTCTTCAAATGTTCGACCGTACCGATCGTGGTTTGTTTTCCGTAATTGTTATTAGGGAATATGGCAGCAAACATAGCTTCATACACCTTTCGGGAATCATTATCTAGTCCTCTGTTTTTTTCTTCATATACTGCTTCCAGTTCTGTGTGGAAAAGTCTTAAAACAGGCTGTCTGAATCTTTCTGCCTGAACTGCCAGAAACTTATCTGTCACGTTGGATGGGATGTCCTCTGTGTATACAGTTTGTTCAAAAGAGGTGAAAGCATTGGTGCCATCAGCTCCCATTCCAGACATCATTTTATCGTATTCGTTAGCAATAGCATATTTTGCCGCTTCACCGGATACTTTGTCTATTTCTTTGTAGATCTCTTTTCTTTTGGATTCGTCTTTGGTTTGATTGTATTTCTCATACAATGCATCGATTTGATCCAATAAAGGTTTCTCCTTTGCCCAGTCTTTAGATCCGAATTGATCGGTGCCTTTAAAAAGCATATGCTCCAGGTAATGCGCAAGACCTGTATGGTCTGCAGGATCAGTTTTGCTTCCTGCTTTGGTTGCTATATAAGTCTGGATTCTAGGGTCTTTTTTTGTTGGGCTTAAAATAACGGTTAAACCATTTTTTAATGTATAGTACCTTGCTGCAGTAGGGTCATTAGTTACATATTTGTATGCGTAACCATTAGAAGTCGCTTCTTTCCACTGAAAGTCCTGTGCCTGAACATAGCCACAAAAACTTGCTGCAGCAATGCTTGTTGTAATAGTAATTTTTTTTAAGAAATTCATTTATGCTATTATTTAAATTTTTCAAGTAATTCTTTAATTCTTCTCATCGCTTCCCGTAAATCATCTTCTGATGCTGCATATGAAAATCTGATGCATTCAGGACTTCCAAATGATACACCCCCTACACATCCAACGTGGGCATTTTCTAAAATGAACATGGCAAAATCATCAGCATCTTTAATTTCTGTTCCATTCAGGGTTTTACCGATATAATGGGAAATATCCGGAAAGAAATAGAACGCAGCTTTTGGTAAAAGGACTTTAAAGCCTGGGATGTCAGTTATTAAGTCATAAACAAGATCTCTTCTTTTTTTGAAAGCATCGATCATGTATTTGTATTCTGAAGGATCTGTTTTTAGAGCTGTAATAGATGCTCTTTGGGCAACTGTGTTGGCGCCGCTGGTCATTTGTCCCTGAACCTTTTCACAAGCTTTTGCTAACCACTCCGGACATGCAGAATATCCAATTCTCCAACCTGTCATAGCAAACGCTTTAGACATTCCATTGATCACGGCAGTTTGCTCATATATTTCAGGAAACTGTGCAATAGAAGCTGTTTTAGTTTCGTAATTGATAAATTCATAGATCTCATCAGAGATTACTGTAACATGAGGATATTTAGCAATGACCTGAGCTAAAGATTTTAATTCGTCATAGGTGTAATATCCACCTGAAGGGTTGCAAGGTGAGCTGAATAAAACCGCTTTGGTCTTACTGGTAATTGCTTCCTCTAGCTGTTCAGCAGTAATTTTGAAATCGGTAATGTATGAAGTAGGGACCATTACAGAGTTTCCACCCATCATTTTTACCATTTCATCATAACTTACCCAATAAGGGGTAGGAAGGATAACCTCGTCACCGTCATTGATGATAGCAGCTAAGACATTTAGAATAGCTTGCTTTGCTCCGTTGGAAACACAAATTTGTGTCGGCTTATATTCAATATTATTATCTCTCTTTAATTTGTAAGCAATAGCTTCGCGAAGTTCCAGAAAACCCGGAACAGGAGAGTAGTGACTATAATTTTGATTAATGGCATCGAATGCTGCCTGTTTTATATTGTCGGGAACATCGAAATCCGGTTCGCCGAGAGTTAAACTTATAACGTCTATTCCGTTGGCTTTCATTTCTCTAGCCTTATTAGACATTACGAAAGTTTGTGAGTAACCTAATCTTTTTACTCTATCTGAAAGTTTGTCCATGTAATATTTTTGTATTGTAACAAAAATAAATAATAAAACTTAATTTTAAATATAATATAAAATAAAAAAGGTTCTCAAACGGGAGGTTTTGTATATTTAAATCAATTTAGTTTAGTCTTATGAAATATTCTATTATTCTGTTGTTGATTCCCTTCATTGGCTTTTCACAAATACACAAAAAAGATGACGAAATAAAAAAATATGTTTCTGAAGTCAGCTCAGATTCGTTAAAAAGCTATATCAATACACTTGTCGGTTTTAATACCAGGCATACTTTAAGTGTTGTAAATGAACCTGATAAAGGGATAGGGGCAGCGAGGACATGGGTTCTTGATAAATTCAAAGAATATGCAAAAAATGCAGGAGGAAGAATGGAGGTTTATTTACAGGAGCAGGAAATTCAGCCTGATGGAAAGCGGGTAGATCAGGTTACAAGTCTTGGAAACCCTCTTGCTTTTCTGAAAGGTACTGATCCCAATGATAAAAGGATCTTTCTTATTTCAGGGCATCTTGATTCGCGGGTTACTGATGTGATGGATCGGAAGTCCTTTGCTCCCGGAGCAAATGATGATGGTAGTGGAGTGAGTGCGGTGATTGAGTCTGCAAGAATTTTGAGCAGATCTGCTTTTCCGGCTTCTGTTATTTTTGTTGCTTTTTCAGGGGAAGAACAGTCATTGCTTGGTTCCAAATCGCTCGCAGAAAAGGCAAAAAAGGAAAATATGCAGATAGAAGCTGTTTTAAATAATGATATGATTGGTAATGCCAGGTCCGGGGAGACTAATGAAATAAATAACAATACTTTGCGGGTATTTAGTGAAGGCCTACCTTATGCGGAACTGGATAAAAAGGCTTTAGGGATCAGGAATTTGGGTTTGGAAAATGATGGGGAATCAAGGCAGTTGGCGAGATACATCAAAGAGATTGCTGAAAAATACGTTAAGAACCTGAATGTGAAAATAATTTATAGAAATGACAGGTTCCTTCGTGGTGGTGACCATTCCAGTTTTGTCAATTATGGGTTTCCGTCTGTCAGGCTTACCGAGTATTATGAAAACTATGATCACCAGCATCAGGATGTAAAAGTGAAAAATAATAAACAATACGGAGATCTGCCGGAGTTTATTGATTATAAATATCTTGAGAAAAATGTTTCAGCAAATGTTGCAGTACTGGCAAGTCTTGCTAAGTCAACATCAAAGCCAGAACGTGTGGAAATTGAAGTAAAAGAACTTACCAATTCAACGACGTTACATTGGGAAAAGCCAAAATCAGGAAAACCGGTAGGATATAATGTATTGGTTAGGGAAACTGACAGCTCGGTCTGGCAAAAAAAGATATTTACAACGGAGCTTTCTCTGAAGATTCCGCTTTCTAAGGATAACTATATTTTTGCGGTGCAAACAGTTGATCAAGCCGGAAACTTAAGCGTAGCTGTTATTCCTGTTATTGCTAAATGATCCACTCGCTGGGGAAGTCTGAATTAAAGTTTTTATTTGGGACTTAATTTGAATACCATGTGAAATAAACTTATTTTTGCAAATTATAATAATTCTTATGTCTATATCGTTACTATTAAAATACTTTCCAGATCTTACAGAGAAGCAGATACAGCAGTTTACTCAGTTAGAAAATCTTTATATGGAATGGAATGAAAAGATCAATGTTATTTCCAGAAAAGATATGGAGTCTTTGTACGAAAAACATATCCTTCATTCAATGGGAATTGCTAAAGTAATGGAATTTTCTTCTGGAACCCGCGTATTAGATATCGGAACCGGAGGTGGATTTCCAGGGATTCCTTTGGCTATATTATTTCCGGAGTCGCAATTTACTTTAATTGATTCTATTGGAAAAAAGATCAGTGTCGTTAATGCCGTAGCAGAGGGGGTAGGCTTAACGAACGTTACAGCAATTCATGGAAGAGCTGAAAAATTAAAAGAAAAATTTCATTTTGTGGTCAGCAGAGCTGTTACCCAGATGCCGGAGTTTTTAAGATGGTTAAAAGGTAAATTTGAAAAAGAGCAGTTTAATACTAAACATAACGGAGTTTTATATTTAAAAGGTGGAGACTTGGCTGAAGAATTAGGAGGTCTTAAATGTGAAATTTATAATCTTAAGAATTATTTTGAGGAAGAGTTTTTTGATACTAAAAAAGTGGTTTATTTATCAAAAGGGAATTTTAACTCTTAATTTATTGTAATAAAGGAATAATTTTTGCTAAATAATTGTTAATAATCAAAATATATTATGCCATGAAAAGACTTTTAAATATTGGGTTTTCAGCAATAATTCTGGGAGTTATAGCGACTTCTTGTCACGATGATGATTATGAATCAATACAATCTATTGATAAAATAAAAATAGATAGTGTAAAGATTGCTAAGGATACAATGGAAATTTTTGATATTCAGCATATTAAAACTTATTCTTCTTATGTGTCACAATGTGAAGGTTTTTATGGTTATGATTATATACATAATGATAATCTGACCAGAACAGTTACTGCCTATAAATTTCGTACCGACGCCAGTTGTGGACAGTCTACCCACCAGGGAATGAATCAGATCAATTTTAATCCGCAACAAACCGGAACCTATACTTTTAAATTCTGGACCGGGACCAATACATGGATTACCAAAACAATTGTAGTAAGATAATAATGAAATGGAGTATTGTATTTCTTTTGATTTCCGTTCAGGTATTTAGCCAGAAGATCATATGGAGTGATCAGCAGAAATTGGAATGGTCAAATTTTAAAAGCAAAGTTAAAACGATGCGCAATCCGGATGTTGTTGCTTATACGCATTGCGGATGGGAATACTCTTCTACTGTTTCAAGCGATCCATCGGTTCCTGTTAAAATTAAAATAACAACGATTTTTAGAGAAGACAAATCGTGGAAAGATCCAAAAAGAATAAATGATTATGCTTTACTCCATGAGCAAAAACATTTTGATATCGCAGAAATATACGCCAGAAAACTTCGTAAAGAAGTAATGGAACATATCAAAACGTCCAGCGACTATAATAAAAATTTCAAAATAATCTATAACCGGATTTTAAACGAATACAAAGATTTTCAGATTGCTTATGACAGAGATACGCAAAATGGAATGAACAAAGAAAAACAAGCTCAATATAATGCTTCAATAGCCGAAGCATTGGAAACCACAAAATAGCTCTGAAAGGCCTTGAAATTCCTCAATAAAATTATTCACGAACTCTTAGCTCAAAATACAGATTTATCAGTATTTAATATCGTTATTCCGGGTAAAAGGCCTATTGTTTTTATCAGGCAAATTCTTGAGGAAAATAACTATTCCGGATTTCTTCCCAACTTTTTTACGATTGAGGAACTTATTGATACCATTGCAGATAAGCAGCCCATTCAAGGGATTTCCCTTTGGCTTTTTGCATTTGATGTTTATAAAAGCCTCAATCTGATTCCCAATGATAATTTTTCAGATTTTCTTAAATGGTTTCCGACCCTGCAAAAGGACTGGGATGATATTTTAAAATTTTCTGAAAGTGATGAAGTGGTTTTGCAATATATGTTCGATGAGGAAAGAATTAAGGATTGGGCTCAAAATTTAGGGGAAGATGATGATGTGCCAAGAAAGAAATTTCTTAATTTCTGGAGAAACATGAATGTGTTCCTTCCTGCTTTAAAGAAAAAATTGAAGGAAAGAAATTGGGCAACTTCAGGGATGATTCATGAGGTAGCTAAAGCAAAGATCAATGATTTTGCAAAAACGACCTCCGGGCAATTTGTTTTTTGTGGATTTAATGCATTCACACCTGTCGAGGAAAAATTGGTAAGAAGTCTTTTACAATGGGATAAGGGACAGTGTTTCTTTCAGGCAGACCATTATTATTTTGATGATGAAAGACAGGAGGCAGGGAAATTTCTGAGAAATCATAAATTATGGAAAGAATTTAACGATAGCAGAGCTTTTCAATGGATTGAGGATGATTTCAATCAACGTAAGAATATAAAAGTATACGAAGTTTCCGGCAATGTAACACAAACTAAAATATTACCGGAAATTTTTAATGAAATCGATAATAAAACTTATTCTAATACGGCATTGGTTTTATTGGATGAAAATTTACTTCCAGCAAGTCTGGATGTAATGCATGGTATTGATCATCTGAATATTACCATGGGATTTCCATTGAAAAATTTATCTTTTTCCAATGCCGTAAAACAGCTGTTTTATTTACAAAAACAACTGGAAAAAAATAAATCTTCGTACTATTACCGTGATCTCTTTCCGATTCTTGAAGAATTACCAAAATCCGCTGAAGATGAAAAGATTATTAACCTTTTTAAAGCCAGGGTCGAAGAACGGAATATTGTTTATATATCCCAGAAGTTATTGCGGGAGCTTTTAAGTGAGCTTTCCTACTTTCATTTGCTTCAGAAAGCAGATTCTACGGGAAGGTATCTTGACATGCTTATCACATTTTGTCAGGAGATCAAATGGTTGGAAATAGATGATATTCAATATGAAAATGTCTCTCATTTTGAAAATGCATTCAGGGTCATTAAAAATCAGGTGACTCCATATGATTTTGAGATCAAAATGGAAACCCTTGAAATTCTTATTAATCAGCATATTAATTCAGAGAGTATTGACTTTCAGGGTGAACCGTTGAGAGGTTTGCAGATTATGGGGCTTTTGGAAACCCGACTTTTGAATTTTGAAAATGTAATCTTACTTTCTGTAAATGAAGGAAAGCTTCCCTTAGGAAATTCCCAGAATACTTATATTCCATTTGATATCAGGAAGTTCTTTGATCTTCATACTTTTTTGGAAAATGATAGTATTTATGCTTATCACTTTTACAGATTAATTCAGGATTCTCAAAATGTACATTTGTTATTTAATGCATTAAGTTCGGGAGTAAACAGTGGAGAGAAGAGTAGGTTTATCACCCAGATTGAAATGGAGAGTTCACATGATATTGAGCATTTGATTATTGAGAATTCTTCCGAGCCAATTTCTACCCAACCTATAGAAATTTTTAAAACCAAAATTGTACAGGAAAGACTTGAAAAATGGAAGGAGAAAGTATCCGCTTCTCATTTGACGAGCTACTTATATAATCCGATAGATTTTTACCTTTCAAAGATCTTAAACACATCTGAGACGGATGAAATTGAAGAAGAATTATCTGTTAAAAATTATGGAAATCTGGTCCATTATTCACTTCAAGAAGTGTATGAGGTTTTAAAAGGTAAAGTATTAAAAGAAAATGATTTAATAAATTCAATTAAAGCAATAGATCAATATATTGATGTGGCTATTGAAAAGCTGAAACATCAACCCGAATTCTATGAAAAAGGGATGAATTTTATTCATAAGGCGATCGCGAAAAAAGTGATTGAAAATATATTACATCATGATCTTGGACTTGTAAAAGCGGGTAATAAATTAGAGATTATTGCAATTGAAAGAAGGTTTGAGAATATAGATTTTTATCTGGATGAGACGACAAAAGATAAGGTCTCTTTCTTTGGTTTTATTGACCGCATAGACCGGTTGAACGGTACGGTAAGAATTATTGATTACAAGACCGCCAAAATTAAAAATCTGATCGTTAAAATTGATGCCGATAATGAAGAGGCATATTTCCATAATAGTGACCGAAAACAGGCTCTTCAATTGTGTATTTACCAATATGTAATTCAAAGTCTTCCTGAGTTCTGGGGATTTCCTGTTGAAACCGGAATATGGAGTTTTGCTGAAGCGAAAAAAGGAGTTGTTTCTTTACAGTTTGAAAAAGGAGGGATTGATGATGCAATGAGATCGGTTCGAAGTCTTATTCTGGAGATTCTAAATCCGGAAATAAATTTTATTGAAAATATTAAGTCTTTTACCCATTAAAAAAGGCACTAGCTTTGAAATTTCGATTTTATGTCTTGATCATTAAAAAAGCCACCTTAGTGATAAGGCAGCTTTAAAAAATCAATATAATTTGATATGAAGAAAGTTTGCGTTATAATTTTACTTTTTTATTAATTGTTTTTCCGTCGCTCATAACTCCCTGAACTACATAAACTCCTGCTTCTAAAGCCTTTGATTCGAAATTGGAATTATTTACCTCTTGATTTTGGATTAATGCGCCGGAAATAGAGTAGATACTGACATTTTTGAGACCGCCTGCTGCCTTCACTATAATCTGATTATTTCTGGAGAATATATTGATATTGTTTTCTAAACTATTGCTAATCATATTTTTATTAAACTGGAGGTTATAAAATTCCGTAATGATTTCAAATGTATAGTTTTGCGGATCAAGGCCGGCTAAATTGATTCCTCCCTCATTTATATATTCTTTTTGGGAAATGGTTTTTATAAGATTTTTGTTATCATCAAATATATTGACAGCCATCAGTTCTTCCTGACTGACTTTTAAACGGAGTATACTGTTATTCTCCGAACTTACAGCTTCGTTCTCTGCAATAGATGTCGGGGTATTCTTGATATAGGGAATTTGCTTATTTTCATGGTTTTGGGATACTTTCAATAAATAAACACCATCCTTTAAGGAGCTTAAATTATTACTTGCTACAGATTTAGCTACAGCATCGGATTTATTGAAATCTTTTATCTCCAATACTTCCATAGAACCTAAATTAGGCTTTATCTGAGATGAATAAAGGCTGTTGAGCTTTGGCTGATCATCACCAGCAGATTGTTTTGAGGTTAATATAGCCCATTCATTCAATAAGCCACCACTACGAAGGGTATTGAATTTAGCATTGGAAGCTAATACAAATGGAAGTATGCCACCAACATGACCTAAGGGCCCCCAGTAAAAGGACTGGAGCTTATATTTATCTACATCCCACCACGAATAATATCCTCTTTGTACTTCAATGGTTTTAGATGTATTTTCAGGATGGATCGCCAGGTCTACAGAAGAATGACCTAATGTCATAGGGGTTTTATTGTACCAATCATATACATCGCTTGCTTTTAAACAAAGTCTTAATTTATTATTATTGTTATTAGTCACATCATTGGTGAAATTACTGGTAAATAGTTTTCTCCAGATAACCGGACCCCATAATAATCCGCCATTGTCCTGAAGAACATGATAATTGTATTTATCAAGATATTCAGCAGAAATAACTTCTGAAATACTGTTATTATAAGTTTTATAACCAATATTGTTACACGTATTGATAACATTGGCGAGAAAAGAAGTAAATGGGTAAAACTCTTTATCCAAGACGCCTTTTTGCAGAGTAACCCCTGAGAAGTCATAAGGACCATCACCCATATAGGCATATTTGAATTTCAATTGAGTGGGGTTGGATATATTTAATTTTTTCAAAGTCGACATGGCTGCATGGGCCCCCTGAGAATAGCCTGTAAGAAAATATTCATCGTAACGTTTGATCCCTAGTTGGGCTAGTACTTTATTTGCAGCGGTAACAAAATCAATTGTTGCACCAGCTTCTGTAGGATAGTGTACATAAGGGTGAACACCCTCTCCATCGCCCATTCCTACGTAGTCAGGAGCCATTAAGATATAACCATTTAATGCATAAGACAATTCAACGACAAATCCGGCATAAAGAACGCCTTTCAGATTAGATGGAACATTGCTGCGGCTGTCAGTGGTTCCGTGATCGGATACGACTGTGGAAAGTTTGTAGTTAACATTGGGATACATAATGAGGCCGGTAGCTTTTACCAGGGCATTATTTTCATTTTTTGTATAGTATGTTATTTTGTAAGCTTTTAAACCTACATTAAACCCATTAAGATAACTTGTAAAATCGGGTGCATCCTGCTCTCCAAGATTATTAGCAATAAAATCAATGACTCCTTGCGGAGTTAAATCAAGCTTCTGCTCTACATGTACAACATCACCAGCTTGCTGGGAGAAGTATAAAGGTGCGGCAAGACCAATTAATAAAAGAGTAATTTTTTTCATAATGGTAATTTTTGGTGAGGTTAATATAGAATTTTTTAAAATTAATCTCATCTTATTGATATATTAATAATTATTCACTGAATAATAGTATTTTAACCCGGTTGTATAATAAAAGCGTCCGGTCATTGACCGGACGCTTTATATATCTGTATTTTGCTAGTTTTTAGAAAGCATTGATACCTGTAATATCCATTCCTGTAATAAGAAGGTGTACATCATGTGTTCCCTCATAAGTGATTACAGATTCAAGATTGGCAGCATGTCTCATCATTGGGAATTCACCCATGATTCCCATTCCACCAAGGATCTGGCGGGATTCTCTTGCAATATCGATAGCCATTTTCACATTGTTTCTTTTAGCCATTGAAATCTGAGCAGGACTTGCTTTATGATCATTTTTAAGATTTCCTAACTGTAAACAAAGCAATTGAGCTTTAGTAATCTCAGTTAAAAATTCAGCTAATTTTTTCTGTTGCAGCTGATAAGATCCGATAGGGTTTCCAAACTGTTTTCTTTCTTTAGAGTATTGAACTGCAGTGCAATAGCAATCAATAGCAGCTCCGATTACTCCCCAGGAAATCCCGTATCTTGCAGAATTAAGACAGGAAAGAGGTCCTTTTAATCCAGTTACTCCCGGAAGAAGATTTTCTTTTGGAACCTTAACATCATTAAATACCAATTCACCGGTTTTAGAAGCTCTCAGGCTCCATTTATTATGAGTTTCAGGAGTAGTGAATCCTTCCATTCCTCTCTCAACGATTAATCCCTGTATTTTACCTTCTTCATTTTTAGCCCAAACTACAGCAATATCGCACAAAGGAGAGTTTGTGATCCACATTTTTGCTCCATTTAAAAGATAATGATCACCCATATCTTTAAAGTAGCTTTCCATAGAGCTAGGGTCGGAACCATGGTTAGGTTCTGTTAAACCAAAAGACCCGATCATTTCTCCGGAAGCTAACTGAGGAAGGTATTTCTTTTTTTGCTCTTCAGATCCGAATTCATTGATTGGAAACATCACTAAAGAACTTTGTACAGATGCAGCAGAACGAACAGCTGAATCTCCTCTTTCCAGTTCCTGCATAATAAGACCATAAGAAATTTGATCTAAGCCAGAACCACCATATTCCACCGGAATGTAAGGACCAAGAGCTCCAATTTTCCCTAATTCTTTCATTAAACCAGGTAAATCTGTATGATTTTGAGCTGCATGATCTATCTGAGGCATTACAAAGCTCTCTACCCAATCTCTAATAGACTGACGAATTAGCTTGTGTTCTTCGGTAAGTAAGGCATCAATTCCGTAGTAGTCAGGAATACTTGTAAGAGGATAATATGACATTTTTTAAATTTTCCTAAAAATAGCATTTTTCACCATTTCAGAAAAATTTTTTTTCCTGCTTTTTTAATTAATGTCTTTTTTCATTTGTAAATCAAAAATGCAGAAACAGAACCACCTTTTTTATGCATGGAGTCTCATCTGGTTATATGAAATTAAGACTTTAAAAATCGTCTCCTTCTTCGTTGGAAATAGGATAATGATTGGCCGAATTATGAATTTTATTTTTGAATTTATAAAGATAAGGTGCTTTGTTGGCAGAGCCATCATACAATTTTTCCAGTCTTTCCAGGATATTTAAGCTTAATATTTTTCGCTGGAAATTATTTCTTCTGAATTTCTGGCCCAAAATAGTTTCATACAAAGATTGCAGATCTTTCATAGTGAATTTCACGGGAAGCAGATTACTTGCAGCAACTTCTGTATTGATATTCATTCTTAAGTATTCTAATCCGGTATCTATGATCTTATCATGATCGAATGCCATTTTGGGTAGGTTATCTACTTCAAACCATTCACAGGTTTCATTGAATGCATCCGGGAAAGTATTAGCAAGAGAAAAATCAATCAGACTACAATAACCTACCGTGATAAATCTTTGAAATATCCAGTGATTTTTTGGCACTTCGATGCCTTTATTTTTAAGAAGGATCTGATGGACATTATTTTCAGTACGGTCTATTCGTCCGAATGTATGAAATTGTTTCAGAAAAATATCTTTAAGATGAGTCCTTTCATATAAGACACGTTCAGCTGCTTCCCTCAGGTCTTCATCATTAAAAACAAATCCCCCAGGAAGCGACCAAAGATCTAGATCATGGTACTTTAAGAGTAAAACTTTCAGAATATTATTGTGAAAACCAAATATCGTGCAGTCCACTGAAATATGGGCTACAAAATCTTTGGTGTCTATAAGCTCTTTAAGTGTTTCTTTGTTTTTTGAATCCTTGATTTCCATGGGAGTAAAAATAAAATTATTTTCAATATCTTTTTTTAATAAGCCTAAAATAAATTAAACTTATTGAAAAAAGGGCAGTTACAATGAAGAGAATATACAAAGGATAATATCTTAGTAATTGATTTTCAAACAATAGTGATATAACAATAGAACTTACTGAACTTCCCAGAGATGAAAAAATAACGATCAGAGAAGTAAAAAGATTTGTTTTTTTCTTATTAATCTGAACAATCATCTTGGAATTAACAACCGGATAGAGGGGGGAAAGAAAGAAACCGATTACAGGAAATAAAAATAATATAACTTTTGAATCTTCGGAGTCAAAATATTGTATTCCCAAAATGATAACCAATACTAAAATAATTAGGGATACACAGGAAACATAATATTTTGAAAGTGGAAATCTATGGATAATATGAGCCGTTATTGTTCTTCCTATATAAGAAAAAAGAGATAAGAAGGACGATGCCTGTAACGCAAAGAAAGAGTTAACATTTAAATGGTTTTTATAAAATGAAGGTAACCAGGAATTAAAACTCTGTTCTACAAATACAATGGAGAACACAACGACTAAAAAAGCTATAATTGAAGGATTTACAAATCCTGACAGGTCAGAAAGAAGATCTTCCCGTTGAGAAGATTTTTCCGGTTCGGCTATTTCCAATCTTGAAAATAAAAACATGGTAACAACAGAAAGTACTGCTATCCCCATAAACCCGAATTTCCAATATTCTGAATACTGACTGGAGATAAGCCATCCAAATCCGGTATTGATCACAAAAATTCCTATCATAAAAGAAGCTTCTACATTACTCATGGTTTTTGTGAGCGATTTTTCATCGGAGATATTGTTTCGGATAATTCCAAAAACACAAATTTTACCAATTGCGAAGCATGTTCCAATAATAGCAAACCAAAGTTTATAAAACCAAAAGACTTTTACAAAAGGAAGGATAGATGAACATACGGCCACAATAAGTAAAGAAAAAATTAATGCTTTTTTTGTGCCGATCCTGCTGATAAATTGAACAGCAAAAAGTGAAAAAAAAGCAATTGGTAAATCCTTGAAAGATTCTAAAAGTCCAAGTTTCTCATAAGTGATTTTTGCCTCTGAAAGTTGCAGGATTATAATGCCCATGCAGTTTAGGACCATAGAGAAAATTAAGAACGTTAATTTTAGAGGGAGTGAAATATTTTGATGCTTACTCGACATTTTGGGGATGCGTTTTATTAAATTTTTATGAGTTTTTATGAAATTTTAGATAAAAAAAAGGGCTTTCAACCCCCAAAAATAAAAGAAATATTAAAATATTTATTAATATAATGTTAACTATTTAAAAAAAAATATATTTTTATTGTCTCAAAATGAGAATTAAAAAAAACTACTGTATATGAATATTAGAATATCAAGAGGTTTGGGGGTGGTTGCTGTACTATATTTTACAGCAAACTTCAGTGCCCAAAAAACAGCCAATGATACGCTCCCGAAAGAACAAAAAATTGAGGAAGTAGTAATGATTGGTTATGGGACTCAAAAAAAGAGTAATGTGACCGGAGCAATATCCAGCATTAAAGCTTCCGATATTGACGACGTTCCTGCAGGAAGACCGGAACAGATTCTACAGGGTAGAGCAGCTGGGGTTTCTGTAATTTCAAATTCTGGACAACCAGGATCTACTGCTACAATAAGGGTTCGTGGGATTACCAGTTTTGGAGCTGGAAGTAACGATCCACTGTGGGTAGTTGATGGGATTGTAGTTGATAACATTGCCTGGCTGAATCAATCTGATATTGAAGGAATGGAGATTCTGAAAGATGGTGCTTCGGCAGCTATTTATGGGGTTTCTGCAGCAAAAGGGGTTGTCTTGATTACAACAAAGAAAGGTGCAAAAGGAAGATTAAATCTTTCCTATAATGGTTTCTTTGGGGTAGGAAGTGCATCCAAAAAATTGGATCTTTTGAATGCATCACAATATGGGATGATTATGAATGAAGCCAATATGAACGATGGAAAACCTGCTACTTTTTCAAACCCATCGGCGTTAGGAAATGGAACAGACTGGCAAAAGCAGATCTTTAATTCAGCACAACGATCTTCTCATGAATTCAGTATCAGTGGAGGAAGTGATAAATCCACATTCTATACTTCATTCGGATATTACGATCAACAAGGTATTGTATTGAGAGATATTTCTAATTATAAAAGAATTAACGGAAGAATCAACTCAACACATAAAGTCTTTGATTTCTTAACTATAGGACAGACCTTTGCTTATACACATACAAAATCACAAGGAATTAATGAAAATAATGAATTTGGTGGACCATTAAGTTCAGCGATCAATCTTGATCCAACTACTCCTGTAGTAGTTACAAATGGTATTGCCAATCAGCCTTTTCCAAGTGATTACAACAATCCTAATATTGTGAGAGATCCCAATGGAAACCCTTATGGAATTTCTCATTTTGTAAATAAAGAGATGACTAATCCATTAGCGTTTAGACAAACTCAATTAGGAAGGTACAAGTGGACAGATGATTTGGTAGCTAATATATTTGCTGATTTAAAAATTTATAAACATCTTAGTTTTAAATCAAGTGTTAACGGAAAGCTTTCTTATTGGGGGAATCAGGCTTTTACTCCGGTATCATATTTGAGTCCGGCAAGTAAAAATGACTTTAATAATTTGTTCAGAGAAACTCAAAAGAAATTTGAATGGAGTACTGAAAACACATTTACTTATCAAAATAAATTTGGAGAACATAGCTTAAATGTTTTGTTAGGGCAGGGCTATTATGAATATAATATTTCTTCTGGTCAAAATACCACTTATAAAAACTTACCTACCAATGATTGGCAGGAAGCTTCTTTCAATTTTGAAATTCCACAGTCAGATAGAGCTACTAATGCATGGGATGGAAAAGAAACTCACAAAACATCTTATTTTGCCAGAGTAGTTTATGACTATGCCAATAGATATCTTTTCACTGGTACAATCAGAAGAGATGGATCTTCAAAATTCGGAAGCAATAATCATTGGGGGAATTTCCCCGCAATGTCTTTAGGATGGAATGTATCTAATGAAGAATTCTGGCCTCAGAACAATGTCGTAAATAGTTTTAAATTAAGAGGAGGTTATGGAGTTTTAGGAAATGATGCCATTGATGATTTCCAGTTTGCCAATTTCTTGGTTCCTGGAAGTAATTATACATTTGGAGATGATATCATTCACATTGGATATGCACCAAGTACATTAGAAAATCCAAATTTGAAATGGGAAAGAACATCACAGCTTAACATTGCAGCGGATTTAAAAATCTTTAAGAATTTCGATTTGTCAGTTGATGTGTACAGAAAAAAGAGTACTGATATTTTGAGAAGAATTGATCTTCCTGGTTACCTTGGCTTAATCAATAATCCATTTAGAAATATTGGAGATATGAATAATGATGGGGTAGAGGTAAGTTTAGGATATAAAAAGAATTGGGGGGATTTTGGATTTTCAGCGAATGGTAATTTTGCTTATCTGAAAAATGAGATTACACGACTAGAGGGCGATAAGCCATATGTGAATTTTGCTTCATTCCAATCTATGGGAGCAGTTTCCAGATTACAGGTTGGTTCATCATATGGTTCATTCTATGGATATCAGAACTTAGGTGTTTTCCAGAACCAGGCTGAAATCGATGCTTACAGAAACGCAAACGGAGGATTGATCCAAGCGAATGCTAAACCTGGAGATTTTAAACGTCTGGATGCAAACGGAGATGGAAAAATTGATGAGAACGATTACGTAAACCTTGGGAACTCTGTACCTAAATACACATTTGGACTTACTTTGAATATGAACTACAAAAATTTTGATCTGATGGTATTTGCCCAGGGACAGGCAGGAAATAAGATATTCCAGGGCTTGAGAAGATTGGATATTCAGGAGGCTAATTATCAAACAACCATTTTGGATCGTTGGACGGGAGAGGGAACCTCCAACAGCATAGCCAGAGTTACTAAAGATGATCCTAATCAGAATTATACCAGAATGTCTGATTATTATTTACAGAAAGGAGATTACCTACGTCTGAAACTAGTACAGGTAGGATATACCCTTCCTAAAAATCTTTCAGAAACAATAGGAGCAAGTAAAGTAAGATTTTATATTACTGCAGAAAATTTGGTAACATTTACTAAGTATACAGGTTATGATCCTGAGATTGCAGGTGGCGATACCTTTGGAATCGATAGAGCATACTATCCACAAGCAAGAACTTTCCTTTTCGGTGCTAATGTTCAATTTTAATTTAAAGAAAAATGAAAAACAAAAGATTTATATATAAGACTTTATCTGTTTTACTATTAACAGGTATTAGTTACGGTGCTATATCTTGTAATAATAGCAATCTGGAAGATGTAAAGAATACTGGTACTTTTGATTCAGATAATTATTTCAAAAATGAAGAGCAGTCTTTCTCTGGTTTAGTTGCTGTTTATGATATGCTAAGAAAGTATTCGGGTGGATTTGAAAACGAGGTTACTTTTTTCAATGGAGCTTCTGATGATTTCTTTTCTGGTGGGGGAAGTTCAACAGATGGTGCCGGAATTCAAGGGTTTTCTAATTATACAATCAATCCTATCATCATGCCTCTAAGCTATTGGAAAGATTATTACCAAGGGATTGCAAAAGCAAATCTTTTACTGGATAGAATTCCGAATGCAAATATGAATGAGCAAACAAGGAAGAGATTTATAGCTGAAGCCAAAGTATTAAGATCTTTATATTATTTTGAACTGTTGAGAATGTTCAAAAATATTCCATTGATTTTAAAGCCCATATTGGCGAATGATGATTTCTATAATATTCCTCAAGCTAATCCGGCTGATGTTTATGCCCAAATAGAATCAGATATTCTTTCTTCTATTAATGATTTGCCCTTATCTATTCCATCTGCAAATAAAGGTGAAGTAGGAAGAATTACACAAGGATCTGCCCGTGCTATTCTGGGAAAAATTTACTTATATGACAAAAAGAATAGTGAAGCAGCTACCCAGTTAGCTATGGTTAATGGAACTCCAGGTGGGACTAATCAGTATGGTTATAAATTGGTTGCTAAATTTTCGGATCTATGGTTGGTAGATAACAAGTTCACTACTGAATCTATCTTAGAGGTAATGCATACCAATAAAAGCAATGCGGATTGGCCATTCTGGGGAACTGGAAAAGATGAAGGAAACACAATCAATCAAATGGTAGGGATCATATCTTATGGGCGTATCGTACCCGCCCCTGGTGCTCCAGCAAATGACGCTCCTGATCTTTCTTCCGGCTGGGGTTTCAATCCTGCTACAGAAGATTTATTTAATTTTATGCAGGGAGATCCTCGTTTAGATGCTACTATATTCAATGCTAAACAGTTAAAAGCAGATAATAAGATTTCTTATTCACCTGGATTTAAAGATACAGGGTATTTCTTGAATAAATATGTGCCAAGAACTGCTGATAAATCTAATCAACCCGGACCAACTGAGTTGAATTACCGTCAAAACTTTATTGCCATCAGATTAGCTGATACTTACCTTATGGAAGCGGAAGCTTTAGGAGGTTCTGGAGCAAGAGCTCAGGCGTTACTGGACGCAGTAAGATCAAGAGTAGGATTAGCTTCGGTTCCTGTTTCTATGCAGGCAATTAAGGATGAAAGAAGAAGAGAATTGGCAGGAGAAGGCCACAGGTGGTTTGACCTTGTAAGATGGGGTGATGCACCGGCTAAGTTAGGAGCAAGAGGGTTTGTTGCTGGTAAAAATGAAATTTTACCAATTCCTTTCAATGAATTAGTGAACACAGCTTTAAAACAAAATCCTGGCTATTAAAAAATGAAGTTTCACAGTTTATATAGTTTCTTTTTTAGAAGTATCGCACCACTTTGTGGTGTGGTACTTTTATCTTTATCAGCATGTAAGTCCAGTTCAGCAAATAAGAGAAACGAAGTTCAGGTATGGCTTACTAAAGGAGATGAAAGCGTAAAATTACAACAGCAACCTTCAATCAATTTTACAAATAATCCATATAGCGGTCAGAATATTGAAATTGATGATACTCAGAAGTTTCAATATATTGATGGTTTCGGATATACATTGACGGGAGGAAGTGTGGAAGTTATTAACAGACTTTCTGAGCCTAAAAGAAAAGCATTATTACTGGAATTATTTGGAAACAGTAACAATTCAATTGCCGTTAACTATTTAAGATTAAGTGTGGGTGCTTCTGATCTTGATGGTGAAGTATTTTCTTATGATGATCTTCCTGAAGGAAAGACAGATCTTACATTGGAGCATTTCAGTCTGGAAAGGGATAAAGATCTGATCGCAATGTTGAAAGAAATTTTAACGATTAATCCAAAAATTAAAATCATTTCTGCTCCCTGGTCTGCTCCGGTTTGGATGAAAGACAATGGAAAATCAAAAGGTGGAAGTCTGAAACCTGAATACTATGGAGTATATGCAAACTATTTTGTAAAATACATTCAGGGAATGAAGAAAGAAGGGATCATGATTGATGCGATCACTCCTCAGAATGAACCTTTGCATCCCGGAAATAACCCAAGCTTGTATATGAGTTCTGATCAGCAAAAAGATTTTATTAAAAATCATTTAGGTCCTGTTTTTCAATCTAATGGAGTAAAGACAAAAATTGTAGTATACGATCACAATTGTAATAAACCGGAATATGCAACCAATATCCTGAGCGATCCGGATGCATATAAATATGTTGATGGTTCAGCATTCCATTTATATGAAGGTGATATTTCTGCGCTGAGTACTGTTCATAATGCATATCCAAATAAGAATCTTTATTTTACAGAACAGTGGACGGGAGCAAAAAGTAATTTTAATGAAGATTTGAATTGGCACACAAAAAATGTGATCATCGGTTCGATGAGAAACTGGAGTAAAATTGCTTTAGAATGGAATCTGGCCAATGATCCGCAGTTTAATCCGCATACGGAGGGTGGATGTACAGAATGTAAAGGTGCTATTACCGTTTCAGATAAGGAAAATTTTACACGAAATGTTTCTTATTATATTATTGCACATGCTGCAAAATTCATTCCGGCTCACTCACAACGGATCGCTTCCACTCAAACGGATAAACTATCAACCGTTGCTTTTAAAACACCTGAAGGAAAAACAGTACTGATCGTACAAAACAATAATAAAACAGAAGAAACCTTCTCTCTTACATTCAATCAAAAAACAGCTCCGATAACTTTGTCGGGGAATTCGGTAGCAACCTATATTTTCTAATTGATTATGAAAAAAGCTTATTTCTTATTAGCATTTGCAGCATTTGGAATGAATGCATATGGACAAAAAACAATTGATCAAAAGGTTTCTGAACTATTGTCTAAAATGACATTAGAAGAAAAAGTAGGACAATTAGTTCAGTACAGTGGTTTTGCTTATGCGACAGGACCTCAGAATTCCAATTCTGCAACGGTTTTGGAAGAAATAAAAAAAGGGAAAGTAGGTTCTATGCTTAATGTAGCAGGAGTAGAAGAAACAAGATCTTTTCAGAAACTGGCTTTGGAATCGAGATTAAAAATTCCATTGTTGTTTGGGCAGGATGTAATTCATGGATACAGAACTACTTTTCCTGTTAATATTGGTCAGGCTGCAAGTTGGGATCTGGGATTAATAGAAAAATCTGAAAGGATTGCTGCTACAGAAGCATCAGCATACGGGATTCACTGGACTTTTGCACCGATGGTGGATATTGCCAGAGATCCAAGATGGGGAAGGGTAATGGAAGGTTCCGGCGAGGATACCTATTTGGGAACATTAATCGGTTTAGCCAGAATTAAAGGGTTTCAGGGAAAAGGTCTTGGAAATCTGGATGCTATAATGGCCTGTGCAAAACATTTTGCTGCATATGGCGCTGCAGTAGGGGGAAGAGACTATAATTCGGTGGACATGAGTCTGAGACAGTTGAATGAAACTTATTTACCTCCTTTCAAAGCAGCAGCTGAAGCAGGTGTGGCAACATTTATGAATTCATTCAATGATATCAATGGAATTCCTGCAACTGCTAATCAATATATCCTTAGAGATCTTTTAAAAGGAAAGTGGAATTACAATGGTTTTGTAGTTTCAGATTGGGGAAGTATTGGAGAAATGATGAATCACGGTTACACAAAGGATAAAGCAGAAGCAGCACAGAAAGCGATTATTGCCGGAAGTGATATGGATATGGAAAGCCGTGTTTACATGGCTGAGCTTCCCAAACTTGTAAAGGAAGGGAAGGTAGATCCTAAATTCATTGATGAAGCCGCAAAAAGAATTTTAATCAAGAAATTTGAGATGGGATTATTTGATGATCCTTACAGATTCAGTGATGATAAGAGACAAAAGGAGCAGACCAACAATCAGGAGAGCAGAAAGTTTGGAAGAGAGTTTGGTTCAAAAAGTATTGTTCTTTTAAAAAATCAAAATAATGTTTTACCCCTTTCAAAATCTACAAAGACGGTAGCTTTAATTGGACCTTTTGGAAAAGAAACAGTAGCAAATCATGGATTTTGGTCAGTCGCTTTTAAAGATGATAACCAAAGAATTATTAGTCAGTTTGATGGAATTAAAAATCAACTGGATAAAAACTCAACTTTGCTATATGCTAAAGGATGTAATGCAGATGATCAGGATAGATCAATGTTTGCCGAAGCAGTAGAAACAGCCAAGAAAGCAGATGTTGTTGTGATGACCTTAGGGGAAGGACATGCAATGAGTGGAGAAGCGAAAAGCAGAAGTAATATTCATTTTTCAGGGGTGCAGGAAGAATTGCTTAAGGAAATTGCAAAAACAGGAAAACCAATTATACTGATGATCAATGCAGGAAGACCTCTTGTTTTTGATTGGGCTGCTGATCATATCCCAACAATTTTATATACCTGGTGGTTAGGAACGGAAGCCGGAAATTCTATTGCAGATGTTTTATTTGGAACGGTAAATCCGGGAGGAAAACTTCCCATGACATTTCCAAGAACGGAAGGACAGATTCCCGTTTATTATAATCACTATAACACAGGAAGACCAGCAAAAACTAATAAAGAGAGAAGCTATGTTTCAGCCTACATCGATTTAGATAATGATCCTAAGTTTCCATTCGGATATGGATTGAGTTATACTCAGTTCAAGTACTCGGATATGACATTGAGTTCAACAAGTCTTACAGGAAATCAATCATTAAATATTAAGGTCAATGTTTCCAATAACGGGAATTATGATGGAGAAGAAGTTGTTCAATTGTATATCAGAGACCTATTTGGAAAAGTGGTAAGACCAGTAAAAGAACTAAAAGGCTTCCAGAAAATATTCCTGAAAAAAGGTGAAACCAAAACCGTAAGCTTTACTCTAACTCCGGAGAATTTGAAATTCTATGATGACCAGTTGAATTATGATTGGGAAGGCGGAGAATTCGAAATTATGGTCGGAACAAATTCTCAGGATGTTCAAACAAAAAAAATAAATTGGATTAAATAATTGAATCAATAAGAGCGGGCTTTAGCCCGCTTAATTTTGGCGTCATAATACAACTTTATATGAGAATCAGGATAAGAAATACTGTTTATTTATTGATAGGTGGAGCAATCGCTTTTTCTGCGTCGAACTGTAGTGCTCAGATAAGCAACTCCAATAAAAAACTAATATGGAGTGATGAATTTAATGGGAAAGGTTTACCAGATCCGTCTAAATGGAATTATGATGTGGGAGGAGATGGTTACGGAAATAAGGAAGATCAGTTTTATACCAAAGACCGTCTTGAAAATGCAAGGATGGAAAATGGTAACCTTATAATTGAAGCAAGAAAAGAAAACTGGGAGAAAAATAAATATACATCGGCAAGGCTTTTAACCAAAGGGAAATTTTCTTTCCAATACGGAACGATTGAAGTCAGAGCAAAATTACCAAAGGGAAGAGGAACCTGGCCGGCTATCTGGATGATGAGTGAAAACATGAAGAAGTGGCCGGATGATGGAGAGCTGGATATTATGGAGCATGTGGGATTTAACCAAGGTTACATTCATGCTTCTGTTCATACTAAAAAGTACAATCATATTCAGGGAACACAAAAGACAGATACATTAATCGTCAGTGATGCGAGTGATCAATACCACATCTATAAAGCAGACTGGACTCCGGAAAAAATAGATGTGTATATCGATGATAAGAAGTTTTTCAGCTATGAAAATAAAGAGAAGACGTATGAAGCGTGGCCTTTTGATCAGCCCTATTTTATCATTTTAAATTTGGCTGTTGGTGGTTTTTGGGGCGGAAAAGAAGGAATCGATGATTCTATTTTTCCTCAAAAATATTATATAGACTATGTAAGAGTTTATCAGAATAAATAATGAAGGAAGACTAAAATCCAAAAAACTGGAAATAATAAAATGAAAAAACTAATCGTAAGCTGTGTTGTTGTAGGAATGATTGGTAATACCAATGCACAAGACTACTGGAAGAAGAATGCAGGGAAATCAGCTAAAGTAATTTTTACCAATTCGAAGACCAACGAAAAAATGGTTGATAAAGGAATGGTAAAATTTGAAAAATTTGAGCAGCCTAAAGAAAATGAAGCCTGTATTTTTGTAGACCCCGATTTTAAATATCAGAAACTGATTGGCATTGGAGGAGCGATTACCGATGCTGCCGCAGAAACTTTTTATAAACTGCCGAAAGACAAACAAAAGGAGATCATTGAAGCCTATTATGGTAAGAACGGATTAGGATATACTGTGGTTCGGACGAATATGAATTCCTGTGACTTTTCAAGTGACTCCTATACGTATGTGCAGGATAATGATACCACATTACAATCATTTTCTGTGGCACACGATGAAAAATTTAAAATCCCAATGATTCAGGAAGCTCAAAAGGCAATAGGGAATCAGTTTAAATTATATTTTTCCCCTTGGAGCCCACCGGCATGGATGAAATCAAATAAGAATATGCTGAATGGAGGAAGACTGGAAAACCAATATTATCAGACCTGGGCTGATTATTATATAAGATTTATTAAAGAGTACGAAAAAAGAGGAATGAAAATCTGGGGGCTAACGGTTCAGAATGAGGCAATGGCGAAACAAACCTGGGAATCCTGTCTCTATACAGCCGAAGAAGAAGGTGCTTTCCTGAAAAATAACCTGGGTCCTACTTTATGGAAGAATGGATATAAGGATAAAAAAGTCATGATCTGGGATCATAACAGAGATCTCATCTTTCAAAGGGCAACCACCACCTTAAGTGATCCTGAAACTTCAAAATATGCTTCGGGGATTGCTTATCACTGGTATGAAACGTGGCATAATAAAACACAATTATTTGATAATGTAGGAGAAACACACCGGGCATTTCCTGATAAATTCCTGGCATTTACAGAAGGATGCAAAGAGGTTTTTAATATGTCAAGAATTAATGATGTGAGCCTTGGTGAGCTGTATGGTAAAAATATGATCAACGATTTTAACAGAGGGACTTCATTATGGACAGACTGGAATGTATTGCTTGATGAAACAGGTGGCCCCAATCACGTTGGAAATTTATGTTTTGCACCGATCATTGCCGATACGAAAACCGGAGAAGTACATTATACCTATGAATATTATTATGTGGGGCATGTTTCAAAATACATAAAGCCCAACGCACAAAGAATTGGAAGTTCTACAAATACATCCGGATTACTTTCCACTTCATTTATGAATGAAAATGGGCAGTTAGTTACTGTAATTATGAATAATTCCGATAATGACATAGATACAAGTCTGTGGATTGAAGGAATGGCTGCAAAGCTTTCAGCACCTGCACATTCTATACAGACTGTAATTTTATAAACACTTCATATTAATATTTTTATTAAAATAGGCTGCCTTTTTAAAGGCAGCCTATTTGTTTTTATCGTAATGATTGAATTAATTATTCAACATCATATTTTTTAATTACCTTCTGAGTTACCCCTGAGCTGCTGAATCCACCATCATGGAAAAGATTTTGCATGGTTACTTTCTTTGTAAGATCAGAGAAAAGTGTAACACAATAATCAGCACATTCCAGAGCAGTAGCATTTCCAAGTGGAGACATATCTTCTGCATATCCAAGGAAACCTCCGAAACCTTTCACTCCGCTACCGGCAGTAGTTACCGTAGGAGATTGAGAAACTGTATTTACACGCACTTTTCTTTCACCCCAATAGTTTCCGAAAGTTCTTGCAATACTTTCCAGATAAGCTTTATTGTCAGACATATCATTGTAATCAGGGAATGTTCTCTGAGCTGCAATGTATGTAAGTGCTAAAATACTTCCCCACTCATTCATACAATCTTTTTCCCAAGCCACACGCATTACTTTGTGGAAAGAAACAGAAGAGATATCCCAACCTTTTTCCAACCAATCGTAATTCATTTCTGTATAATGTTTTCCTTTTCTTACATTTACGGACATCCCTATAGAATGAAGGATAAAATCTATTTTTCCGAATTTTGCGATAGCAGCATCAAAAAGTTTTTCAAGATCTTCAACAGAAGTAGCATCTGCACCGATCACCTCAGAACCTGTTTTTTCTGCTAAACCATTCAATTCTCCCATTCTCAAAGCAATAGGAGCATTTGATAAGATAAATTCAGCTCCTTCTTCATGGCATCTTTCAGCAACTTTCCATGCGATCGATTGTTCATTAAGGGCCCCAAAAATAATTCCCTTTTTGCCTTTAAGTAAACCGTATGACATATTTTTTAATGTTTATTAATAATACAAATGTAACGATAATTTGTGTTTAGAACATAATAAAAAAACAGAGCCTTAATAAAAAGGCTCCGTTTTTTTGAAAATATTTATATGACTGAAATTTTAATTGGTTTTCTTATTCCATTCTGCTTTTACATCTTCAGCTGCATCTTTGGTTTTTTCCCATGCATCATCAGCTTTATCTTTAATATCTTCCCATGCATCGGAAATATTAGCTTTTACCCTTTCCAGCCAATCTTCCTGACTCGCTTCCTGGTCGTTACTCCTTTTCTCATTAATATAATCCCTAGCTTTATCCGCCAAATCATTGATTTTCCATTTTGCATCAGTCGCTGCATTTTTTAATTTGTTTTCTGCATTATTTACTGCGTCTTCTGCTTTGTTGTAATCTGAATTGTTCATAACATTTATTATTTAGTGATGTCTGTAGTAAAACAATAACCATTCCTAAGCAATTTGATACGTTGTTAAACTTTTCACAATCTTTTGTTATAATTTTCACAATCTGTTCTATCTTTAAGAAAATAAAAGAGAACTAAAACCTATGGATAAAGTACGTTGTGGCTGGTGTGAAAAAGATGATCTGTATAAAAAGTATCATGATGATGAATGGGGGAGTCCTGTTTATGATGATGAAACTATTTTTGAATTTCTGATATTGGAAAGTTTCCAGGCCGGTTTAAGCTGGTATACCATTTTAAGCAAAAGAGAAAATTTTAAAAAAGCATTTGACCATTTTAATTATAAAAAAATTGCAAAATATTCAGATAAAAAAGTGGAAGAACTCATGCAGGACCCGGGGATCATAAGGAATAGGCTCAAAGTTTTAGCAACAATTACCAATGCGCAGCGATTTATGGAGGTTCAAAAAGAATTTGGATCTTTTTCAAAATATATCTGGGGATTTGTAAATGGAAAACCAATTGACAACAAACCCGCAACCCTAAAAGATGTTCCGGCTACCACTGGCATTTCTGATGCTCTTTCAAAAGATCTGAAAAAAAGAGGCTTTAAATTTATGGGGTCCACCGTAGTATATGCTCATATGCAGGCAACAGGTATGGTGAATGATCATATTGAGAGTTGTTTTACTAGATCAAAATGATTGAATGATCTGAGTTATCAAACTAATATTAAAAAAATGTATTAAATATGTATAGAACCTTTACCATTTTGGGCTTATTTTGTGTAAGCTTTTTCTATGGCCAGTCAAAAAAATCGCTCGAAAGAAGGCCTTTTATTCCTGTTGAGGTCACTAAAACTGATGGAACGACTGAAAAAATTTTATTAAGGGATATTTATTTTCCTAAAGCAGAATCTTTTATGGGAATTGTGCTACAGAGTAAAAATAAATCAGTTTTTGAAAGTGAACAGTTATTTGAATATAAAACTTCTGAAGCTTCAGACATTCAAAAGATCAGCTATAATGATATTAAAAAAGTAAAAGTCATCGATAAATATGATGATGAAATAATAGGTTATGAAAAACTGAATATAAAAAAAGTAAGTAAGGATAATCAGATAAGTGATAAGAATTATACTGCTATTTTACCCATTCTCTATGATGGGAAGATTGATATTTATGGTTATGAATATATAGTTTGTGGTAATGGTATGGGATGTATGTATGCAGGGACGATCATGTATATTAAAAATGATAAATCCGACTTTGCAATAATGCCGGTAGATGTAGATGAGGTTTCAATCTTTAATATGGGAAGCTTAGATGAGAAATTTATCAATGCATTTAAATATGCAGGTGGTGACTGCCCTGAATTTGTAAAATATCTTGATGATCTATATGTAAAGCTTCAGAATAGGGATTTTAGAAAAAAGATGAAGCAAGATCTTAAAGAAAACTTTCAAAAAGCAATAGATGAATCCAAGAGTCTGGAAAAAAAGGATAGGTTCAATTATGTTACAAGAAAAAGATCGGAATATGATGTTCAGATGTTTGTTAAAATGATCAATGAATATGAAAAGAATTGCCCATAAAATAAAAAGGATTTCAATTTTGAAATCCTTTTTATTTGTTCTGTTATTTAATAATCCTTTCCAATACCCATTCGATAAGGTTTTTTTCTGATGCATGGTGATCAGAAGAAAACTCTCCACGTCTTCTGTTGGCAATTACATTATTCACGGTAATTGCTTTGTGACCCAGTAATTTGGAGAAAGCATAAATTGCGGAAGTTTCCATTTCAAAATTAGTGATCCCAAGATCATTCAATGTTTCCAGGAATTTGTCATCTAAAGATTTTAAACGAAGCTGTCTTCCCTGAGGAGCATAGAATCCTGGGAATGTAGCGGTATTTCCATGGTATCTCGCATCTTTATAATAGTCTGCCATATCTTCAGCCCAATCAGCGAAATAAAGCATAGGCTTAATTTTCTGGTAAGGGAATTTTTCCAAAAATGCTTTGGAGAATTCATTTTCAAAATGATAATCCTGGTAGAAATGCATTAATCCATCTAAACCTACCACATTTTGGGTCACCAGCATATTGTCCACCTGAACATCAGGATTCACACTGCCGCAAGTTCCCATACGGAAAAGTTCAAGGCTTTTATGTTCAGTTTTGATTTCCTTATTTTTAAGATCGATATTCACCAAAGCATCAAGCTCATTCATTACAATATCAATATTCTCCGTACCGATTCCGGTAGACATTACGGAAATTCTCTCACCACGCAATGTTCCCGTGTGTGTGTAGAATTCTCTTTTGTTCTTTTTAATTTCTACTTTATCAAAATACTGAGATACTTTTGGTACCCTGTCCGGATCCCCTACAAGAATAATTTTATCCGCAATATCTTCAGGTAAAAGATTTAAGTGATAAACACTTCCGTCGTCATTTAATACAAGCTCTGAAGCTGCAAGTTTATTTAGCATAATAATATGTTTATTTTTTTATATCAATGAAAATGGCATCTTTATAAGGAGTAGGCATAAGTTCCATAAGTGAACCATATTCTTCTACAATTCTTTTCTGGCCATTAAAAACTTCGTAAACCGTCACTGTTGTTTTTTCGAAATTTTTTGGATCTTTTCTTTGTGAGGTGATTTCATAAAAATGATTGTCTTTTTTGAGAATAGAAACCAATTCTTCTTTAGTCGAATTATTGGAAGTCATCATCCCTGGAAAATCCATCACAATATCTTTTAAATCTGTATAAGTTTTATAAGGTTTGATTTGTCCGTCTGAATAAACGTAAACTTTAGGTATAGGCTGGTCTTGTACCAAACGAACCAAGTAATAGTTGTTTCCCTTTTTTTCTGCATACACAGCCATTTCCTGACCTGACTTTTGTGCCAGTGCACCCAATGAAAAAAGGCTGGCAATGAATACCAATAATAATTTTGTTTTCATAATAATATTTCGTTTTAATGTGTGTTGAAAAATTTTAAAATCCTCCTCCCGTCATCTCCCATCATTATTTTAAACGAAGCTGGTGGTGTATTCAGCTTTTTGAGTAATGAATTTTGTTTCGGGGTTTAAAATTAATAAAATTCCATGAATAAAAATATAAACATTATTTAATCCAGATTTAAAACTGGGATAATGTCGGATGATTAGCTTTGCCGCTAAAAAATTGATGAGATATACTCTATTATTTACTATTACTATCGTACTGGGTTTTGCGATCATGTCCTTTAATCCCACTGATAAGGGGGTTGCAAATGAAAATACATTTATTAACGCAGGTTTAGCTGATTTTAAAAGTAAACTTGAACAGTTAAAAACAGATGTTTATCTGTTTGATAGTGATAAAATATCTCTTGAAACTCTACAAAAATCATTGAGCACTACCAGAAATTCTTTTAAAGAAATTGAATTCTATGTTGCTTATCATTATCCCGAATTTACAAAAACTCACCTGAATGCAGCACCGTTATTTCACATTGAAGCTGCGGGTACTTCTGCTTATACTTTGCCTCCTGAAGGGTTACAGGTTCTTGATGAGTTAATTTTTTCAGAAGAGGCGGGCGCAGAAAAAGAAAAAATAAAATCCATTACCGATTTTTTATATAACAGTTATTCGAACTTTTATTTAAGCTCAATAAAAAATGGATTGAGTAAAGGAACCAATAAAACCTTACCCCTAAGAATAGAATTGATCAGAATTTATAGCTTAGGAGTAACAGGATTTGATACGCCAGGATCTCTTAATATATCGGAAGAAGCTAATTATGCGCTTTTAGGAATTAAGAAATACATTAATGATGATTCGTATTTTAAGAATTATAATATTCAGAAGGCGAATACAATCATTTCTAATGCTACATCGTATTTGCTGATTCATAAAGATTTTGAAACGTTCGACCGTATAGAATTTTACAAAAAATATATCCAGCCTTTATACGAAGAATTTGGAAATTGGGATGGAAGACCTGATGATCTTAAAGAATTTTCAGGATGGAATGTAGGGAATAAAAACTTTTTCAGCAGTGATTTTTTGGATCCTTATTTCTATACCTTATTAAAAGGTTCAGAGGACAATCCTGAATTGAGAAAACTGGGAAAAGAAATTTTCTATGATCAAAGTGTAAGCGATAATTCGAAAATGAGCTGTGCGACCTGTCATTTACCCGAAAATGCCTTTACAGATCTGAAAGTAAAATCACCAAGTAATGTAGAAGGAAAGACAGTATTAAGGAATTCTCCTTCTTTATATAACGCAGTATTTGCTAAAAGATTTTTCTATGACATGCGTGCGTTCTACATCGAGCAGCAGGCAGAACATGTGATCTACAATGACCAGGAATTTAATACAAGCTATGAAAGTATTATTAAAAAACTAAAAACAAAACCTGAATATAAAAAGGCCTTCCGCATCGCATTTAAAGATGGAAAGATCAGTAAAGAGAATTTTTCTAAAGCTTTGAGTTCTTATGTGGCATCCCTTTATTCTTTTGAAAGCGATTTCGACCGTTTCATGAGGAATGAAAAGGACATCTCAGATGATGCAAAAAAAGGATTTAATCTGTTTATGGGAAAAGCCAATTGTGCGACCTGTCACTTCGCTCCTCATTTCTCAGGCCTTGTACCCCCATTTTATAATGAAAATGAATCTGAAGTATTAGGGGTTACAAAAGAACCTATTCAGAAGAAGCCTTTGGAATTAGACGCAGACTTAGGAAGAGTAAAAAGTCCGGTAAAGAAAGAAAATTCATGGATCTATGAAAACTCTTTTAAAACAATGACGGTGAGAAATATCGCTCTTACAAAACCATATTTTCATAACGGAGCCTTCAGTACCTTGGAAGAAGTCCTTGATTTCTATAATGAAGGAGGGGGAGAAGGATTAGGTTTAAAAATGAATAATCAAACTTTACCTGCAGATAAACTTAATCTGACACCAGTTGAAATCAAACAGATCATTGCATTTTTGAATACACTTACGGATGTGAGTAAGGCGGAAAAATAGTTTTTATTTAGTTGAAAGTTGAGAGTTGAAAGCTGAAAGTTGAGAGTTACGGGGTTCGGGATGCGGGATTCGAGTTTTTGATTCGTGTTATTAAAATAAAAGATGTTGAGCTTCTAATACAATATCATCGATTTACATACCAACATCTTTTCCTACAATTTTCAACTCTCCATTTACAACTTTCAACTATTAACCCGCATCTCGCACCTCGTATCCCGCACCATATTTAACAAAAAATTAATTCCCTTAACATTGGGTTTTTAATTTAGTAATATTGACCATGGTTTATTTAAAACTCTATTAATAGAGGGTTCGGGATTAAAAAATAGTTTTGCAACATCTAATAAATCGAAACTATTATGAAGAAAAAACTACTAACAGTTGCAGCTCTTGCACTCGTATCAGGTTCTGCCCTTCAGGCGCAGACTTTTGTTTTCAATAAGAATGCCTCATGGAGGTACAAAGACAACAACCAGGCGCAGGTTGCTCAGTGGAAAGACACCAATTTCGACATTACTTCTTGGTCAACAGGGAATGGTCCTTTGGGATATGGTGATCCCGTAACCACAACAATCAACTCAGGTCTTACAACGGCTTATTTTGCGAAAGATTTCACTGTAAATTTAGCAGATCTTTCCGATACAATGGAATTGGGAGTAATGAGAGATGATGGTATTGTAGTATATCTGAACGGAGTGGAAGTGGTAAGAGATAATATGCCTGCAGGAACTATTGCATTCAATACACCGTCTGTTACAACTATTGATGGTGCAGCAGAAAGTGTTTACAACCTTTTTTCAATTCCAAAATCAAAATTTGTTAACGGAAACAATAGAATATCTATTGAATTACATAACAGAACAGGACAAAGTTCAGATTTAAGAATTGATGCTTATCTTAAAACAGTTGCTGGGACAACGAATCCTGTTTCTTGTAATATTGCGCACATCAGTTGCTTTACATCTATCGTTCCTACTTCACAAACGAATAAATTAATTATTCCAACAGAACATAAATACCAGCTTATTTTAAAAGAAGGAGATGCTTATACACAGGGAGGTGGATTAGTTGGTGGTCAGAATGACTTTACCGCTTATGTACCTAAAAGCGCAAGTTCTACTAATGGGTACCTTTCTGTAAATCATGAAACCAATCCTGGTGGAGTGACGATGGCTGAGATCAACTATAATGCTTCAACCAAACTGTGGCAATTGACAAAATCAAGAGCTGTTGACTTCTCAACACCGAGCTTGGTACAAACGATCAGAAACTGTTCAGGAGGAATTACTCCCTGGGGTACTGTAGTGACGGCTGAAGAATCTGTAACATCAAGTGATGTGAATGCTGATGGATATAAAGATTATGGGTGGTTGGTAGAAATAGATCCTGCAACAGCTCAGGTAATCTCTCAAAATACGGATGGTTCTAAAGGAAAGCTATGGCAAATGGGTATTATGAACCACGAAAATGTAGTGGTTAATAATGCTGGTACAACTGCTTATTACGGAGAAGATGGTGGAACCCATTTAGTGTATAAATATGTAATGGATACGCCGAACAATCTTTCATCAGGAAACCTTTACGTATTGAAATTAGATCAGGGATTAAGTGCTGACGGCGACCCTGTAGGAACTACAGCAACTTGGATTCAGGTTCCTAACAAAACAAAAGCTGATCAAAACAACACCAATAACTTAGCATTTTCATTAGGTGGAACTAAATTTAATGGAGTAGAAGATGTTGATATCAGTCCATTAGACGGGAAAATCTATTTTACGGCTAAAGGTTTAAATAAAGTATATCGTTTACAGGATAACGGAACTACAGCTTCACAGGTAGAAACATTTGTAGGTGGATTGTCTACAGTATATTCTTTCAATACAGCACAGGGAATGAAATCTGAAGTTTGGGGTGATGGTAACGATAACCTTACTTTTGATGAGCTTGGAAACCTTTGGGTGTTACAGGATGGAGGTAAAAACTATATCTGGGTAGTAGCACCGGATCATACAGCTGCTAACCCTAAAGTAAGACTTTTTGCTTCTATGCCCGCTGGATCTGAGCCTACAGGACTTACATTTACTCCGGATCACAAATTTGGGTTCTTCTCTATTCAGCACCCGGATGCTACAATCTCTACAGATATAGATGCTACAGGGAATACGATTGATTACCGTGGGAAATCTGCTACCATTGTAGTGGCGCTTAAAGATAATTTAGGGCAAAACGGAACTTTAGGAACAATTGATGCTAAAGCTGAAAATACAGTTACTGTAGCACCAAACCCTACTTCTGGAATAGTAAAAGTAAATTCTCCTAAAGGGTTGAAGGATATTTCCGTGACTGCTTATAGCCTGGATGGAAAAATTGTTTTCACCAAGAAATTTACAGGTTCTCATACATCATTAGATCTCGATTTTACATCGCAGCTTGAAACATCTCGGGTTTTGATCGTAAATATCGAAGCTGAAGGTTTCCAGAAAACAGTAAAAGTTCTTAAAAAATAATATACTAATATTTAATAGCTGTCGGTAATTCTATTATCGGCAGCTTTTCTCTATCTATGAAAAAACTTTCTCTACTTATTGTTTTATTTTCTCTTAGCTATGCTAAAGCACAGATCGATCCCGTAAAATATCCTACCTATACCAATGTGGAGGATGCTTTAAAAAGTAATAAACCTGTATACAGCATGAGTTTTAGAGGGAAGGGTTTGTTTAATCTTCCTTCCGAAATTAAAAAACTGAATTCTTTATTCTTTTTGAATATTATGGGAAATAATTTAGAAAAGATGGATCAGGAGCTTTTCATGTTGAGAGAACTTGAAATTTTAAATGTGAATGAGAATAGCATCAAATTTATTCCCAATGAAATTGGTGAGCTTACAAAATTGAAAACCCTTTCAATGAATCTGAATAGTTTGATATCTGTAAATCCTAATATCGCTAAACTTCAACAATTGAAGGTGATTCATCTTGATGCCAATAATCTGAATGTATTTCCGGAACCTTTATTGCAAATTCCCACATTAGAAGAAATTAATCTTCAGGATAACCAGATCAGTTTTATTTCTGAGAATCTGAATCAAATCAGAAATCTAAAATATCTTAACCTCGCGGCTAATCAGATCAATGATCTTGGTAATCTTGAATTTCCAAAAGACCTAAAATATCTTGAATTGCAGCAAAATGCCATTTCAAAACTACCGGAATCCCTGTTTCAGTCAAAAAATCTGGAATTTCTTAATCTAAGTCAAAACAATATCAAAGAAATCTCAACTAAAATTAAGGGATTGAAGAATGTAGTAAGCATGAACCTTGCTCATAATGAGCTTAAAGATCTACCGATGGAAATCTCAAAATTAAAGAATCTTAAAACATTGATATTGACAGGCAATCCTATGGATAAAGCAACCATTGAGAAACTTAAGAATCTATTACCTGACGCACAAGTTTATTTCTAAATTAGCCACCGACTCTTTTTGTTTTATATCCCATATCTTTAAGGATCTCCATGATCTTATCACGGTTATCCCCTTGAATGATAATCGTTCCATCTTTTTCTGAACCGCCGATTCCTAGCGTGGTCTTAATCTTTTTAGAGATTTTTTTCAAATCCTCTTCACTGCCTTCCCAGCCTTCAATGACTGTGACAGGCTTTCCATTTCTTCCTTTTTTCTCAAATTTACATACCAGGGGTTCTTTCTGCTTGAACTGTTCTTCAGGCATTTCAAAATCCTGTTCTTCGTGTTCAGGAAAAAGGTTTTTCAGTTGATCTCGTAAATCCATAAAGCAAAATTAAAAATAATAATTAATACCTCATATGGGATCTCTTAAATAAGTTTAGATAAAAATACACTTTGAAATTTCGAACAAGTTAAAATACATGCAGTTTTTATACTTTTGGATCTTCTAAATACGTTATTAAAACAAAAATTAATCATGAAAATAAAACCTTTTTTTATCACCTTAACTTTAATCTTTGGGATTGCAAAAGCTCAAACTGGTTTTTCCAATGATCCTTTAAATGCTGTTTTTGAAACAAAAGATACTGATAACTTCTGGAAAGCATTTGATAAAATCGATACGTCCAAAGAAAATCCCTTTACAGAATATGTTAAAGACGGTTCTCCCGGTGTAAAAGGTTTTATGGAATTCAGGATCATTAATGCAGACTCTTTATATTCACAGGTAAAAAAGAAAAAAACAGACTATTTGAAAAGTAAAAATGTCTTAGCTGGAATACATCAGAAAGAAAAAAGAACCAGAGCTATTTACAGTGCATTGAAGTATTGGTATCCGGAAGCTAAATTTCCACCTGTCTATTTTGTATATGGGAGATTTAATTCCGGAGGAACAACCTCTCATGATGGAATTATAATTGGTACAGAAATGCTTCAAAACCTGGATGGTATCACAGGATTGATCGCTCATGAGCTGATCCATTTT
Organism: Chryseobacterium sp. T16E-39; assembly: GCF_002216065.1. NCBI lineage: Bacteria > Pseudomonadati > Bacteroidota > Flavobacteriia > Flavobacteriales > Weeksellaceae > Chryseobacterium > Chryseobacterium sp. T16E-39. Next base: position 548,887 of record NZ_CP022282.1, read on the forward strand.
CAACAAAACAATAAAGGCAACGAATCCTTATTAAAAAATTCGCTACTCGAAGGGGGAGCTGATTTTGTCAGTGAATTAATATCAGGAGAGAATATCAACACGAAAGCCTTTCAATATGGTGAAGCCCATTCTGATCAGCTTTATAAAGAATTTATAACAAAATTAAAAGCAAATGATAATACGGATTGGTTGTACGGGGTCAGTAAGAAAGATGATCGTCCTAATGATTTGGGATATTGGATAGGGTATAAAATTTGTGAGGCTTATTTTAATAAACAAACAGACAAGCATAAGGCGATCTATGCTATGTTAAACATTCAAAATCCTTTGTTTTTTCTAAAGGAGAGTGGCTTTTTAGAACAATATATTAAAGAGTATGCAAAGAAAAATAATATGAAATCTGATGATTTTTTTAAAGAATAATTTTATTCTTTTCTCTTCTTTCTTGCAAATTAAGCCGATAAGACAGATTTTTTAGAGTTGCACTTAAGGATGTTTTGTGTCAACTGGATTTACAGGTTTTTATCAAATAATTCTAGAAAATGACACACTTTTTTAGCATTGTATTTAAAAATCTATTCACTCTGCAAGAGTTATGGGAACAAAAAACACTTTGGAATCCCTGATATTGAAAGTAAATAAAACAATCTTTAACTGAAATTTAAGTATTTCTGATTACTGTTTTCATGGAGAAATAGGTAAATTTGTAGTATAAAAGTTATAAAAAATGTCTAAAAAAGCAATATTAGCAATACTTGACGGATGGGGATTAGGAAAAAATCCAGAAGTTTCAGCATTAGATGAAGCCAATACACCATTTATAGATAGTTGTTATCATAAATTTCCACATACTACTTTAGAAGCAAGCGGTACAGCAGTAGGACTTCCTGCAGGACAGATGGGGAATTCAGAAGTGGGGCATATGAACCTTGGGGCTGGAAGAGTAGTTTATCAGAACCTCGTTAAACTGAATATGGCTGTTGAAAATGGAACATTGGGTGAAGAAAAGGTAATTCAGGAAGCTTTCGGGTATGCGAAAAGAGAAAATAAAAAAGTACATTTTATCGGATTGGTTTCCAATGGTGGAGTACATTCCCATATCAATCATTTAAAAGGATTGCTGACAGCTGCAAAGAATTTCGGATTGAATGAAAATGTTTTTGTTCATGCCTTTACAGATGGTAGAGACTGTGATCCCCATTCCGGATTAGGATTCATCAAAGAACTGGAAGATCATATGAATTCCACTACCGGAAAATTAGCTACTGTAGTGGGAAGATATTACGCTATGGACAGAGATAAAAGATGGGAGCGTGTGAAGCTGGCATATGATGCACTTACAGAGGGGGTTGGCCTTCAGACAACAGATGCTTTAGCCGCTATTCAGGATTCCTATGCGAATAATGTGACAGACGAATTCATAAAACCAATCATTTTAATGAATACAACAGCTACAGGAAATGTTGTGCCAGTTGCTAAAATTATTGACAATGATGTCGTTATCTGCTTTAATTTCCGTACTGATAGAGGAAGGGAAATTACTGAAGTTCTTTCTCAAAAGGATTTTCCAGACTTTTCCATGCATAAGCTGAATTTATATTTTGTGACATTAACCAATTATGATAAAACATTCAATAATGTACATGTAGTATTCGATGAAGAAGTTCTACAGGAGACCATGGGAGAAATTATTGAAAGAAATGGTAAAACTCAGATCAGAATAGCAGAAACAGAGAAATATCCCCATGTAACCTTTTTCTTTTCAGGAGGTAGAGAAAAAGAATTTGTTGGAGAAAAAAGACTTCTTTGTCCAAGCCCGAAAGATGTCCCTACGTATGATTTAAAACCTGAAATGTCTGCCTATGACATTACCAATGCAATTATTCCGGAACTTGAAAATGAAACAGCAGATTTCATCTGTCTTAATTTTGCCAATACTGATATGGTAGGGCATACAGGAGTTTTTGAAGCTGCCGTAAAAGCTGCTGAAACAGTAGATAAATGCATTGAAAAGGTCGCAACCACAGCTTACGAACATGGTTATGCTGTCTTTATTTTAGCAGATCATGGAAATTCTGATGTGATGATCAACCCTGATGGAACTCCTAACACTCAGCATTCTACAAATCTTGTTCCTTTTATCATAATGGATAAGGAGCATACATGGCATCTGAAACCTGGAAAGTCCGGAAAGTTAGGAGATGTTGCTCCAACTATCTTAAAGGTAATGGGACTGGACATACCGGCTGTAATGACGGGGGATGTTTTAGTGGATTAGGACTCAAATAAAAAAAATAAAATGTCGTTATACTAAGAATGGTATTTTTTATGATATATGTCATACATATTATGAGAGACATAGGTTATTATGCTCTAAATAATAAATAAATCATATCTTTGTATATTAAATTATAATAAATCTAAATAACGGAAATGTATCAAACGCTGGTAAGGAAAGAAGTAATGGGTATCTTGGAAAAGGAAGTAGGTTCTTTTCTCGAAAAATTTTTGACGCCAATTGAAAAAATCTGGCAGCCTTCAGATTACCTTCCAGATCCATCAAGTGCAGATTTTAAATATGATTTAGAAGAAATCCAGACTTTTGCTCGTGAAATGCCTTACGATCTTTTCGTTACCCTTATTGGTGACTGTATTACGGAAGAAGCATTACCATCCTACGAATCTTGGTTAATGGGTGTAGACGGAATCGATCAGGAAGAGAAGGTAGGTTGGGCTAACTGGGTGAGATCCTGGACTGGAGAAGAAAACAGACATGGTGATTTACTGAATAAATATCTTTATTTGTGTGGTAGAGTAAACATGAGAGAAGTTGAGATCACTACTCAATATCTAATCAGTGATGGTTTTGATTTAGGAACAAGTATGGATCCTTACAGAAACTTTGTGTACACCAGTTTTCAGGAGACAGCAACCAATATCTCTCACAGAAGAGTAGGTACACTGGCCAAACAGTCCGGAAACGGTAAATTAGCAAAAATGTGTGGAGTAATTGCTGCAGATGAAGCAAGACACGCTAAAGCATATAAGCATTTCGTAGCAAAAATCCTTGAATTAGATCCATCAGAAATGATTTTGGCATTTGAGGATATGATGCGTAAGAAAATTGTAATGCCAGCTCACTTAATGAGACAATCCGGGCAGAAAGCAGGTGAACTTTGGGGACATTTTTCAGATGCTGCACAAAGATGTATGGTGTATACAGGACAGGATTATATTAATATTATGAAAGATCTGTTAGACGAGTGGAAGATTGAACACGTAAAAGGTCTTACTGAAAAAGCTGAAAAAGCACAGGAATATTTAATGAAGCTTCCTTCAAGATTACAGAAAATTACAGATAGAGTTTCTACTCCCGACTTACAATTCCAATTCAGTTGGGTGAAAAGTTAGGTATAGAATACATGAAATTATAAAAGTAAGAGTGCCAAGTGTTTTTGGCACTCTTTTTATTTCTTATCTTTGCACAGCTAAAAACGCAGAAAATGTTAAATAATAAAAAAATTGCAGTAGACTTTGACGGAACGATCGTTGATGACGCTTATCCGGGGATTGGGAAGGCGAAGATCTTTGCATTTGAAACTTTGAGAAAACTTCAGTCTGAAGGATACCGATTAATTCTTTGGACATACAGACATGGGAAGACATTAGATGAAGCAGTAGAATTCTGCAAAAAAAACGGGATAGAATTTTATTCTGTAAATGGCAGTTTCGAAGGAGAGGTTTTTGATCAGGAAACCCAGTCCAGAAAAATAGATGCAGATTGGTTCATAGACGATAGAAATTTAGGAGGCTTTCCTGGATGGGGAGAGATCTATAATATTATTAGTGAAAGAATAGAATTCCGCGTAGAAGGAAAAGAAGTTTTAGCCTATTCTAAACTTAAAAAAGAAAAGAAAAAAGGACTTTTCTGGTAAGAGAAGAGTTTAACAACATTACCAATATAACAGGTTACCAATTTTAATATTGGTGATTGCTGCATTGGTAAATTCATAAATTGTTACATTAGAACATGATTCAATTAAAAACAATAGACGAACTCCGTCTTATGAAACAGAGTGCTCAGTTGGTTTCTAAAACGTTGGGAATGCTGGCCAAAGAAATCAAACCTGGAATTACAACTTTGTATTTAGATAAATTAGCACACGATTTTATTAAAGATCATGGGGGTGAGCCTGCATTTTTAGGATACGGAGGTTTTCCAAATTCATTATGTATTTCTCCTAATGAGCAGGTAGTACATGGTTTTCCCAACAATGATATCGTAAAAGAAGGAGATGTCCTTTCTGTAGACTGTGGGGCTGTTTTAAATGGCTTTGTGGGAGATCATGCGTACACATTCGAAATCGGAGAGGTGAAGCCTGAGGTTAAAAAACTATTACAAATCACAAAAGAATCTCTTTATAAAGGTATTGCACAATGTGTAAGAGGAAAGAGAATCGGAGATATTTCTTATGCAATCCAAACCTACTGTGAAAAAGAAGGATATGGAGTAGTGAAAGAACTTGTAGGACATGGATTGGGAAGAAAAATGCATGAAGATCCTCAGGTTCCTAATTATGGAAGACAGGGAAGCGGAAAAGTAATTAAAGACGGTTTAGCTCTTGCTATTGAACCAATGGTTAACCTTGGAACCGATAAAGTAAAATTCCATAATGATGGCTGGACTGTAACAACACTGGATAATTTGCCATCAGCACATTTTGAACATGATGTTGCTGTGATCAATGGGAAACCTGTATTGCTTTCTACGTTCAAATATGTATACGAAGCTTTAGGTATTCAAAGTGATGAGGAAGAGCCTTTTCAAATGGATTTTTAATGAAAAAGTAACAAAGCTTTTACTGAATACTATTCCACGTCCAATGCTCATCACGATGAGTATCTGGGCAAGGCCGCTTATCTATCAGTTTTTTAAAGGAGACGAATTTTTCGATCCTATCGATGGGAAGTCATATCGTAAATTTCTTCCTTATGGCTATGGAAAACAAAGAGAAAATGCTTTATCCCCGGGAACATTAAGTTTAGAAAGACACCGTCAGATGTGGCTGTATCTTCAGAATGAGACCGATTTTTTTATTAAAAATTATAAGGTTTTACATATTGCTCCAGAGCAGGAATTCCTGAGAAAATTCAAAAGAATGAGAAATCTGGACTATATTTCTGCAGATTTATTTTCTCCGATTGTGGATGTAAAAGCTGACATTCTTGATCTGCCTTTCGCCGATGAAAGCTTTGATATCGTTTTTTGTAATCATGTGTTGGAGCATATTGAAGACGATGCTAAAGCAATAAGTGAGCTCTACAGGGTAATGCGACCTGGTGGGTGGGGAATCTTCCAGGTTCCCATGAAAAATTCATTAGAAAAAACCTATGAAGATTTTTCAATTAAAGACCCTAAAGAACGTCAGAAACATTTTGGTCAGTATGACCACGTCCGTTGGTACGGAATGGATTATTTTGATCGCCTGAAAAAAGCTGGTTTTGAAGTTGACCCTAATTTTTATTCTCAGCAATTCTCAGAAGAAGAAATCAAAAATACGGATTAAGACATAATGAGATCTTACCTGTTGTCTATAAAAAATAAAAAAAATGTCTTCAATTTATGAAGACATTTTTTATTTGATAAGAAATATACTATTAGTGAGAAGCTGCCTTCAAACCTATAATTGAACCAATCAAGGTGGTGATAAAAAATATTCTCCAGAATGTTACCGGATCTTTGAAAAACAGCATACCCATTAAAGCTGTACCAACGGCGCCGATTCCTGTCCATACAGCATAAGCGGTTCCTATCGGCAGAGTTTGTGTCGCTTTAATCAGTAAAAGCATACTGATGGTCATGGTAACCAAAAAACCCGCAAACCAATAATACATTTCTGACCCTGATGTCTCTTTTGCTTTTCCTAAACAAGATGCAAAAGCAACTTCAAACAATCCTGCAATAATTAAAATAATCCAGTTCATTTCTTTATTTTTTTCTGATGCAAAGTTCTGTATTTACTTACAAAAAACATTTTACAAATGTTAAAAAATGATTGATTTCCTTTTTTTAGATGGCAATACTTATATTACCATACATTTTGACATTGGTAGTAATGTACCGGAAAATTCCAGAATTTAAAAGTTTTGATGTAAAACGGAAAAAAATGCCACCTGTCCTGAAGGACAGATGGCTGCTTATTGAAAAAAAATAAAACACTAAACTCTATTGTTAGAGTAGTTTCTTTAATTGCACCCTTGCTGGATACATACCCATCCCTTTCTTTCCGGTGCCACTGTAGGATTATCTCCCCTGTATAATTTTACACATTTTGTATCTGTATCATAAACGATCATTCCCACTACAGGAGTTAATGCATTGATCTGTGCTGTTGTCATATGGGTAATGACAAATCCTTTTTTAGCAGAATCTAATACGATGTATCCGTTAGGAACTTGAGCAGGCCAGTTATTAGCTTGTGATTCTTTAGTTGAAACTCCAAACTTACTGGATAATGTAGTTCCTGTTTCTATAGGGATTTTACAAGAGCAGTTTTCATATCCCGGGTCTCCGGATTCATACTTGGAAATGACAACTGAGGATCCTGGAGGATTATCACAATTACTTCCATTTACAGGAATGTAGAAAGCATAATACGTTCCTGGTCCTACTGTCGTCGGGTTAGGAACTTCAGTGCCAGAATCTCCTGTTGAAGTTGTATACCATTTCAATTCATAACCCGTTGGTATGGCACCCGTGTGCAGTGTATTAAGATCTATGGTACTGCCTGGACAGATTTTGGAATCAATAACCTCTGGTTGTGTATTAGCTCCACAAAGATTGACACTTGAGGTAGAAAAATTGTACTTGTTTTCGATTCCACTGGCAGCTGAACCATTACCCATGCTTCCATTGGCACGATGTCCGACATATCCGAAATTTCCGCTGCATTGTTTAATAACCATGCTGGTATGACCTCCGGTTTCCATCGCTATTAAGGCATCGTTCTCACTTAAACCTCCCGCCATATATGTTGGATTAATAGTCGATGCTGTTTCTCCAAGCATGCTTCCTGCATTATTTCCCCAGCTGTACATTTTCCCGTTTGTTGTTAAAACATTAATGGACGCAAATTGACTGTCATGTTCCTGGGGACTTATCCATGCAATATCGGTCATATCCTCAGATGCTGACTTTTTTACCCGTACCCATGAGGTTCTTTCAGTGGTGGTAAAGTCACCTAGCTGGCGAACATTATTACGTCCCAGACTATACAGCAAACCATCAGAAGAAAGTAGAAGATAAGAATTGTAATTACCATTTGAGGTGACTCCTATCATTTTAGGTCTGGATCCACTTAGCCCATTGTCAGGTAAAGCCATTTCTGTAGCATACGATCTATTTGCAGATGAAGTACCATTTCCTAAATAGGTCCCGGTTCCCCATGTATATATTTTTCCTTCACGGGTTAATGCCATTAATGCATTAGAGCTTCCTCTTACTGCTACTACGTTTGTGAGAAAATCATCATCGCCATTTCCTGTTTTAACCCTATGCCAGATCTGATTATTGGCTGCGTTTTGAGCTGTGCCGTCACCATTTTTGTTGCCTGTAAAGGATAGTACCCAAGCCTCTCCACTACAAGTTGTAAGAACTATTGTACCATATGTACCAAACATCATTTTTACATCTTCAGGGTTCACACCTGTAGGGAGCTGGAGCTGTACTTTACTGAATGCAGTTTTATTTGTAATAGTAGTAGCGACAAGCCTTCCGGTTCTTCCCCAGATAAAAAGGCCTTCAGTCGTCAATATGACGAATTGCCCTGTATTTATATGAGCACTTCCTCCGGTAAGTTTTAGTATTTTTCCTCTAAGGTCTGGATAATTAGCCGTGTTTAATTCCGTTGGGGAAAGAACATTGGAAGTTCCATTATTGGCAATGTTTTCTCCCCATACCAATACTTTTCCTGAAGCCTCCCTTACTAAGGTAGAGTGGAATGTAGATACCATATTGTCATACTCAATCGTATTGGGATCACTGCTCTGGAGAAAAGTGTTCCCGTTGCAGCCTGTACTGCTGTTGCACTGTGCCTGAAGGGTTCCACAGATCGTAGAAGCCGTCAGTAAACTGAGGCAAAGATATTTTTTCATAATTGAAATGTGTTTTTTATAAAAATAAAGAAGGTCCCGGAATTCCGGTCTTAGAATAAGTAAGATCCATAAGAAAACCATGTGATATGTTGACAATCACATAAGTTTAATAGGATAAAATACTATAATTCTATTGCCAGAAAAACCAGTTTTTTCCGTCACATACCGCCAGCGAATCGCTTGCTGTATCATAGACTAAAGTACCTGATACTGGACTTTTAATAAGGTTTTGTGGATTGGTTACTTTAGGTAATATCATAGCCCTTGTAGAAGATTCAAGAACAAGAACTCCTGGTTTGGATGAACTATTCGCTCCGATAATGAGTCCCTGGTTTGAAGCCCTATCCGGAGTTTGTACGTCTACATAAGGATTATCTGCGGCATTTCCTGCTTCGGTGAGGCTAATCCAATCATTTCCGTTGTTGTATTCAACTGCTTTATTACTGGTATTGACAATAAATGTTCCCCCGACTGCATCAGGAGCAGAGTCCACAGAAGGTAATATAATCCCTTTTGCATCGGATCCGAATTCAAGTAAAGTACTGGTATTGGTAATGGTTTCCTTTCCAATTGCTACCTGAGCGTAGGACATCGTGCACAGGAGTAGTGCACAAGTAATTGTGATCTTTTTCATTTGTTTGTGTTTATGGCAAAGTTAAAAAAAATCACAAATAAATCAAGTGAAAAAAATTAAAATAATGTTAAAATCTGTGTTTTTATATTAAATTTATAATTCAGTCAGGCCAATGTTTTTAATCTAAGCCTTTGTTTAAAGGGGTTTTAGATAAATTTTATATTATTAGTATTCATAAAATATTAATAAAAATATTGTGTTTTGCATAATATTGTAATTATGTTACATAGATAGATGGATGTCATCGAAGGCTTTGGCAATTGATTGTGCGAAAGATATTGTTATTGATGAAGTTAAAAAAATGATGTTATTTAATATCTGCTCTGATCCTGCTTAGACTTACCTGTGTAATTCCTAAATAAGAGGCAATATGTCCCAACTGAACCCTTCTCAACAGATTGGGTTTATCCCTTATCAAATCTTTATATCTTTCCGTTGATGTTTTAAATTGCCTGGATATAATGAGCTCTTCCGTTTTTACCAATTCTCTTTCAGCAAATTTTCTGCCCCAGTTTGCAATATAAATATCTTCATTGAAGAGTTTTCTTAAATTTTCAGTTTCCAACTGATACAGCTCACAGTCTTCCAGTAATTCAATACTTTCGTAACCAGGTTTGTCCTCTACATAACTTTTCATCGAAATTATAGTCTCGCCTTCACTTCCAAACCAAAAAGTAATATCATTATCTTGTGTAGAAGCATAGGCACGGACAATTCCTTTTTTAATAAAATAAACATGTGAAATAATTTTATCTGCCTGCATCAGGCAATAGCCTTTTGGATGGTAAACTTCAGTGATATGATTTTTAAGCTTTTCCTGTGATGATGTAGGAAGGGTAAATATACTATCAATAATTTCGTCTATGTTCATAGGGATAGATTACAATAGGTTAAAATTATCGGTTTTAAATGATAATTAAAAATATAAGATTCATTTTTATGTAATCACTTTTACTGAATGATTTTTTTAGTTAAAAAAAGTATTCCAAAAAGTAGATTGGTTCGGCATAAAGTACAAATACTTTGTTTCCTGGTAGAGATCACTAACTATTTATATTGTGATGGTCATATTTTGAGAAAGTTGTGAATCTACAATAATTTTTATAGAAAATAAATGCTATTTCTGCTATTTTTTTTATAAATTATAAAATACTTTTGTAAGTCGATTATTAAAATGAAAAGAGCTTCCATAAAAGATATAGCAAGAATTGCCGGAGTTTCTGTAGCAACCGTTTCATACGTTATCAATAGAAAGGAGGGGAGCAGGATCAGTGAGGTCACAAAAAAAAGGATCCTTGAGATTGCTGAAGAAATTAATTATACTCCTAACAAGATTGCCCGAAGTTTAAAAATGAGTAAAAGTAAACTCATCGGTTTAATCGTTCCAGACATTTCTAATGATTTTTATTCAAATATAGCGCGTTGTATAGAAAACGAGGCAATGAAATTGGGCTACACGATCCTTATAGGAAGTTCTGATGAGAGCCCCGATAAATTCAGGCGTCTTACAGAGCTTTTTTCAGAGCAACAAGTGGACGGAATGATCGTAACTCCTGTTGTAGGCTCAGATCATGCCATTCAAAAGCTTTTGAATGATGAATATCCGATGGTTTCTATTGATTATTATTTGGAGAATGTCAATATACCGGCTATTACACTGAATAATTTTGAGATTTCAGAGCATATTTTTGACTATCTCATGGAGCATAATTTTGAAGAATTAATTTATGTAGGATATGACACGAAACTTCCACATTTATTAGACCGGCAGCATGGATTTGAAAAGAAAATATCAGCAAATGGTTTATCAGCAAAGAAGATTTTAGTAGGAATGGGAAATGTTACTTCCAAGGTCTATGCAGGACTTGAAGAAAACCTAAAAATAACCTCCAAAAAAACAGCTTTATATTTTCTAAATAATAAAATAGGAATTGCAGGATTGCACTATCTGGCTAAGAATAAGATTAAAGTACCGGAAGATGTGTCTGTCATTGCATTTGATGAAACAGATGCCTACAGTTTATTTCCTACAGAAATTACGTATATCAGGCAACCATTGGAAGAAATGGCAAAACAAGCTGTACGTCTCGTTGATGAGCAGACAAAGGATTTCTCTATGGAAGGTGAAAAGGTGATTTGTCAGGCTGAATTGATCGAAAGAAAATCAGTAAAATAAAATTATAACAAACATATTAAACGTTTAACCAAATGACACAGAATAATCAATTTGTAGTATGTTTTGGGGAAGTTCTTTGGGATATATTTCCCCAGGGGTCCAGAGCAGGGGGAGCTCCCTTTAATGTTGCATATCACCTTCATAAAGCAGGAGTCAATGTTAAAGTACTTAGTAGAATAGGAAATGATGATCTGGGAAAAGGGCTTTTAAACCAAATCAAAAACTGGGGGATTACGACTGATTATATTCAGGTGGATGATCAGAAACCGACAAGCACAGTTGTCGCTACTATTGATGAGGATAATGAAGCCAGCTATGAGATCATTAAAGAAGTAGCATGGGATTATATTGAATTTCTTCCCGAACTGGAAGATGCTGTCTCAAGAGCAGATGCATTTATTTTTGGAAGCCTGTCTGCAAGAAATGCAAAGACCAGGGAAACTCTTTTTAAGCTTTTGGAATTGGCAAAGCTTAAAATATTTGATGTTAATTTCAGGCCCCCTTTTATTGAAGTAGACCTTATTACGGAGCTTCTCCATAAGGCTGATATCGTAAAAATGAATAAGGCCGAGATGAGGCAGATCATGGATTTTCTTAATGTGGAATATGTAAATGAAGAGGAGGCCGCTGCTTTTATTATGAATTATTTTAATATCAAAGAAATTGTACTTACCAAGGGAAGCAAGGGGGCAAGGTATTTTATAGGAGATGCAAGTTATAATTGTTTTGCGGTTCCTATTACGATTGCAGATACTGTCGGAAGTGGAGATTCTTTTCTTGCAGGATTTATCTCTAAAAGAACTCAGCAGGAGGCTCCCGATAAAATTATGAAAGAAGCGATCTCTTTGGGGGCTTTTATCACTTCAAAGCCTGGGGCATGCCCTGATTATGAATATGAAGATTTCCGGAAGTTCAGGGATCAGTACTAGCGGTAAATCTTTAAAATTTATCCTAAAGACCGGTTTTCTTTTAGTAACTTTGCAATCCGTAATATAATTTTTATGCACAAATCAGGATTTGTAAATATAGTTGGAAAGCCTAATGCAGGGAAATCGACCCTCCTCAACCAGTTAATGGGGGAGAAGCTGGCGATTGTAACGCAGAAGGCACAAACAACACGCCACAGAATTTTTGGAATTTATAATGAAGAGGACTTACAGATCGTATTTTCCGATACTCCGGGAGTGTTGGATCCAAAATATGGTTTACAGGAAAAAATGATGGATTTTGTAAAAGATTCTTTGCAGGATGCAGACGTGTTTTTATTCATCGTAGATGTTACAGATAAAGCTGAACCTTCTGAATTTTTAATTGAAAAACTCAATAAAATCCCTGTTCCTGTTTTACTTTTATTAAATAAAGTGGATCAGACTAATCAGGAAGGACTGGAAAAATTGGTGGAAGATTGGCATAACAGAATTCCCAAAGCTGAAATATTACCGATCTCAGCATTGAATGCATTCAATACAGATGTTATTCTGCCGAAACTTAAATCCATGCTGCCGGAAAATCCTCCTTACTACGATAAAGATCAATATACAGATAAGCCTGAAAGGTTTTTTGTGAATGAAGCGATCCGTGAAAAAATCCTTTTAAACTATGAAAAAGAAATACCTTATTCCGTAGAAGTTGTCACCGAACAATTTAAAGAAAAGGAAGGAATCATTTTTATAGATTCTATAATTTACGTAGAAAGGGATACCCAAAAAGGAATTATTATCGGTCATAAAGGGGAGGCTATTAAAAAAGTGGGAACAGAAGCGCGGGTTGATTTAGAGAAATTTTTTGCAAAAAAAATTCATTTGAACTTATTCGTCAAAGTGAAAAAAGATTGGAGAAAAAATGACAGAGATTTAAAGAATTTTGGTTACAGGTAAACTAAAATATCAATAATCATCGTTGTATAGAAAGATTTTACTATCTTTAAACTAAATTTTTCATACATGAATTATAGTAACTCAAATTCTAATCCCATAATTAGAGATATTATACTGTTAATTGTGAGAGTTTTTATTGGATTTTCCATGCTTTCTCACGGATTTCCCAAACTTCAAATGTTATTGGAAGGTGGAAAAATAGAATTCTATGATTTTCTTGGGCTCGGTCCACAGATTACCTTAATTCTTACCGTTATAGCAGAATTTGTATGTTCTATACTCCTTATTTTAGGATTGTTTACAAGAGTAGCATTAGGATTTTTACTGTTTACAATGGTGATCGCTGTTTTTGTAGTTCATGGTGGAGATCCTTTTGAAAAACAGGAGTTAGGTTTAATTTATTTATCCGTTTATCTTCTTTTAATGGCTTTTGGAGCCGGAAGATTTTCGATAGATCATATGATTGAAAAGCGTAAAAGAGCATCCGACTGGTAGGTGTTTATACAATAAAAAAAGAGCATAATTTTATGCTCTTTTTTATTTCCACTATGGTCTGCAGGGAAGCGAAGATGGTATGCAGTCCCAAATTGGAGATCCATTTTCATCCCTTCCTGTAACACATGCTCTATATCCTGATTCACATAAAGGAGCATTTCCTCCAATAATGGTCTTTAAATCCTTTTTAGGTAATTTTCTTAGATTTTTCATATTTTTAATTTAATTCGTGATTAATATAATAATTGCATAAGTTAAGGCTTACAAGGCAATGATGCCCATACACAAGTCCATTTTGGGACATCATCATCTCCTATTACCATACATGGCTTGTACCCTTGTGGACATTGTGGAGCACTTCCCCCATTAATTTTTTTAAGATCTTTCTTAGAAATTTTTTGTAGATTTTTCATACTATTTTGATTTAATTTAGAAAACTAAAATACTGTTTATTTAATTAAATTGGACCAATACTCTTCTTTATTTTCTACCATAGTAACTTCAAAATTTACTAAATTCGTGAAAAATGTTATAAAATGAAGATAAAATTAACTATTTGCCTTTTGGCATTTCTTAATTTCTACGAGGCCCAGGAAAATGTTACTTACCAAAAACCCTCTGCAGAAATTCTTAAACTCGCAGATTATGAAAGACCTCCAAGTGTATTAATGAACAGTAAAAAAGATTGGGTTGTATTTACATACCGTCCGACTTACAAAACCTTAGAGGATCTTAGTCAGCAGGAAATGAAGCTAGGGGGCCTTAGAATTAATCCTGTTACCAATATTTCAAGCTCTGCCACATATTCGAACAATCTTAAGGTTAGAAAAATCAATGATAAAAATGAAATTCAGGTAAAAGGATTGCCTGCTAATCCTAAGATTACCTATACTTCTTTTTCTCCCGATGAGAAAAAATTAGCCTTTACCAATACAACGAGCAAAGGTGTAGAACTTTGGATTGTAGATCTTGAAACCGCAACTGCAAAAAAGATCACCAATGATAATCTAAATGCTAACTTGGGTAGCCCTTACATTTGGTATAAAGATTCTCAGAATTTATTAATAAAAGTACTTCCGCAAAATAGACCAACCTTAATTGATTCAAGCAAAGACCTCCCAACAGGTCCGATTGTATCGACGGCTGATGGTAAAGTTTCTCAAAACAGAACGTATCAGGATCTTTTGAAAAACCCTCAGGATGAAAAGAATTTTGAAATTCTTACCGCTTCCGATATTTATAATGTAGATCTTGCCGGAGGTCTTAAGAAAGTAAAAGAGCAGGATATGTATTCTGGTCTAAGCTTTTCGCCCGATGGAAATTATTTAATGGCTACCACCATTAAGAAGCCGTTTTCTTATATCGTTCCTTTGAACAGATTTCCGATGACCACAACCGTTTATGATGTAAAAGGAAATGTAGTAAAAGTAGTGAATGAGGTTCCTTTAAATGAAATTATGCCTAAAGGCTTCGCATCAGTAAGAACCGGAAAAAGAGATATGGGCTGGAGAAGTGATATGTCTGCAACTCTTGTATACGCTGAAGCTCTTGATGGGGGAGATCAGTCTAAAACGGCTGATTACAGAGATGAAATCTTTATGTGGGAAGCACCATTTAATACTGCTGCAAAATCTTTCTTTAAAACTAAGCAAAGATATGAAGGAACGAGCTGGACCAATGATCATTATGCTATTGTTTCTGAAGACTGGTATGATACAAGAAATACAAAGTCTTTCTTAGTTGATCTGAATAACGGAGAGTCAAAAGTAATTGATGACAGAAATTATCAGGATGTGTACAGTGATCCGGGAAATTTCAATACGACAAAAAATCAATTCGGTAGAAATGTAATTGATATGAAAGGCGGAAAAGCATATCTTATAGGAGATGGCTTTACAAAAGACGGACAACATCCTTTCATCGATGAAATGGATATGAAAACCCTGAAGAAGAAAAGATTGTATACTTCTAATTTGAAAAATGCTAAAGAAGAAATTATAGATATTCTTAATCCTTCAAAAGGAGAGGTATTGACAATCCAGCAATCTGCAAGTCAGTATCCTAATTACTTTAAGAAGAATATTAAATCCAATAAATCAGAGCCTGTAACTACTTTTGCAAACCCTTTTGAAAGTATTAAAGATGTGTATAAAGAGGTAATTACCTATAAAAGAAATGACGGAGTAACATTGACAGGAACTCTTTATTTACCTGCAAATTACGACAGAAAAGCAAAAACTGAAAAACTGCCATTACTAATCTGGGCTTATCCAACAGAATATAAAGATAAAAATACAGCAGGGCAGAATACGCAAAACCCTAATGACTTTACATTCCCATACTACGGATCTTTTGTATACTGGACCACAAAAGGATATGCTGTTCTCGACGATGCAGCGTTCCCAATTATCGGAGAAGGAAAAACGGAGCCTAATGATACCTTTATTCCTCAATTGGTTGCCAATGCTGAAGCAGCAATCAACGCGGTAGACCAGTTGGGTTATATTGATAAAAAGAAAGTGGCCGTTGGAGGACATTCTTATGGAGCTTTTATGACTGCCAATCTTTTAACCCATTCTAAGCTTTTTGCTTGCGGTATTGCAAGAAGTGGTGCATATAACAGAACATTGACACCGTTTGGTTTCCAGAGTGAGCAAAGAAATTATTGGGATATTCCTGAAATTTACAATACGATGTCTCCATTTATGAATGCGGATAAAATGAAAACACCATTGCTTTTAATTCATGGTGATGCAGATAATAATCCGGGAACATTTACTTTACAGACAGAAAGATATTTCCAGGCATTAAAAAATCTTGGTGCACCAGTAAAAATGGTTCTTTTACCAAAAGAAGCCCACGGATATGTAGCTAAAGAAAACATCTTTCACCTGTTATGGGAACAAGATCAGTTCTTAGAAAAATGTCTCAAGAAATAAATTGAAAAATCGCTCCTATCAGGAGCGATTTTATTTTCCCAACGTCATTGCGAGGAGCAAAGCGACGAAGCAATCTCTAAAAAAGATTTCTCACTTTATTTCATTACGCTCAAAATGACAATATTTTCAATTGAAAACAATATTTAATGAGCCAGATACTCCAACACCTTCCCAATATCCTCTAACTCCACAAACCGATCATGCTCCAATTGATGTTCATGTTGTTCATGAGCCCAAGTCGTATGAAAAGGAATATGCGCAGCAAAACCACCAATTTCCAGAACCGGAATAACATCAGATTTAATAGAATTACCTAACATTAAAAAATGATCCGGCTGGCAATCCAGATGTTTCAGCAGCTTTTTGTAATCCGTATTTTTCTTATCACTCATAATTTCAATATGATGAAAATAATTTTCAAGTCCCGATTTTTTAAGTTTTCGTTCCTGATCGAGCAGATCACCTTTTGTCGCCATTACTAACCTGTACTTTCCTGTAAGAGCCTCTAATGTCTCTGGAACTCCCTCTAAAAGTTCAATAGGTTGTTGTAAAAGATCATGACCCAACTCAATGGCTTTGTTTATCAATTGAAGAGAAGCTGTTCCATTGGAAACTCTGGTAATGGTTTCAATCATACAAAGTATAAAGCCTTTTACACCATAACCATACAAATGAAGATTCTGCATTTCAGTTTTAAATAATTCCTGTGATACAGAATGATGTGGCAGATAATCTTCAAGTAAAGCACAAAACTCCTTTTCTGTTTCCTGAAAATAGGGTTCATTTGCCCAAAGTGTGTCGTCTGCGTCAAACGCTATTGTTGTTATATGATTTTTCATTTTACTTTTGTACATTTCTGAAAACAAAAATCAGAATAAAAAATAGACCAACAAAGGACATTTGTCCCGGATAATATATGTTACGAACCAACCATGCCTTTTTAAGCTATTTAGAGCAGTTATACGCTAATCGGAGGCGTACAGATGATATTGTGATCAAATCATTTTCAAAGGGTAAAAGAATACTTACACAGAATGAATCATCTTCAACAATAATGCTTATTAATGATGGGATTACCAAATGTTACTTTGCAGAAGAGAATGAAAAGGAATATATTATAGAGTTTTTGGGAAAAGGGGAGATTATTGGCGAAATAGAATTTATTAAGAATATAAATTGTCTGTGTTCCATTGAAGCAATAACAGATGTTACTGTATATGCTATTTCTATCTCTTATTTTAGATCATTAATTAAAACAGATTTAATCCTAAACAACCTACTGCTCGATGTTTTTGCAGAACGTATCGTTAATACATCGACCAGAGCATCATATCAGCAGCTCTATACTACTGAACATACATTAGCAAAACTTCTGGAACTTCAGTCGAAACAGGAGATTGAAATTTCTAAAGAAGACCAAGCTGCTTATTTAGGGGTTACGATAAGGAGCCTGAACAGAGCTTTGAAAGCTTTGAATAAAACGTAAAGAAAAAGCGGTCTTAAAAATAGACCGCTTTCGTGTTATATGTTCTGTCTGATTTTTTTAGCAGACATATTTAAGAATCGTTTGACCAGAAAGACTGCTGAGACCGTTAATCCCAGACCTAAAGCGATCCACATTCCAAATGCACCCATCTCTAATGTAACACAAAGTAAATAGCCTAGAGGCACTGTAATTACCCAATAGGCAATGAAAGTGTAGATAGAAGGAATCTTAACATCCTGTATACCTCTCAACATTCCTAGAGCTGTTACCTGAATTCCATCTGAAAGCTGAAATAAAGCAGCAATGATCATTAATTTTGAAGCCAGTGTAATTACTTCAACTTCTTCTTTTTTAGTAAAGAAAGTAGGAAGGATATTTCTGCCCAGAATAAATACAATTCCACAGATACACATAAAGATAAAAGCAATCTTTAAATTGTTGATCCCCACTTTTCTGAGCTCAACATAATTCTGTTCACCCATTTTTCTCCCGATCATTACTGTAGAAGCGACACTGAATCCTACACATAGATTAAAGGTAAATGAAGCCATACTTAAAGCAATCTGGTGAGAGGCAATATCATGAGCAGAGATTAACCCACAGATAAATGCGGCACCTGCAAAAGCAGTTACTTCAAAGAACATTTGCAGAGCAGTAGGTAATCCTAATTTTACCATTTTATCAAACATTTGCTTAGAGAACACCTGGATCTTTAAAGAAAAATCTTTGATATAACGTCTCGTTCTTTCTTCCTTTACTAAAACAAAATACAAGAAGACAACCATGAAGATCCTCGCAATTAGACTAGCGAGTGCAGATCCTTTTACACCCATAGGAGGTAATCCGAAAAGCCCTTTGATAAACACATAGTTTAAAACAATATTGATAACGTTGGCAATAATCGTTGCTTTTGTAACTCCAATGGTATATGATAATCCCTCAGAAACCTCTCTTAGGGTCTGAAACGCCATAAAAGGGATCATACTGATTGCCATAATTCCTAAGAAATGGACAGTATCAGGAACGATCTTTGCCGGCTGTCCTGAATGATAGAGTAGAGGAAGTCCTAATAACAATATGGCCATCAGAATAATTCCTACTGTCATATTAATGACAAATCCGTGACTGAACACTGAGTTAATGGTTTTATGATCCTGTCTCGAATGGGCTTCCGAAACCAAAGGAGGAATCGCAAAGGAAAACCCCAGTGCCAATACAAACGTTGAGAAAAATACAGCATTCCCTAAAGACACGGACGCTAAAGCGTCTGCACCTAATAATTTTCCAACAATAATGTTGTCAAATAAGTTGACGGAAACTTGTCCTACCTGCGTTAGCATTACGGGTAGCGCCAATGTCAGGCATTCTTTCGTATAGTTTTTATTTAAAAAGTTCATAGTTTTAACAAAAAAAAATTTGCAGTGTTACTACTGCAAATTTTTTATAATTTATTTAGTTTATAATTAAATTATTTTCTTACAAAATTTGCAACATCCTCCTTGGAAACTGTGTTTCCACCAAGAATAATTAATCTTTCAACAACATTTCTCAACTCCCTGATATTTCCAGTCCATGAAAGTGCTTTAAGTGCTTCAATAGCAGCATCATCAAATTTTTTCACAGCTGTCCCATGTTCATCTGAAATCATTCCTGAAAAGTGCTCTACCAACAATTTGATATCTTCTTTTCTATCATCCAATGGGGGTACATAAATTTCAATAACAGAAAGTCTGTGATAAAGATCTTCTCTGAATTTTCCTTCTTCAATCTCCTTCTGCATATTTTTATTGGTCGCGGCAAGTACTCTTACATCCACTTTGATTTCTTTATCGCTACCTACAGGAGAAACTTTGCTTTCCTGAAGTGCTCTCAAAACTTTTGCCTGAGCGATAAGGCTCATATCTCCAATCTCATCCAGGAAAATAGTACCACCTGTTGCCTGCTCGAATTTACCTTGCTTATCCTTGATAGCTCCTGTAAAAGACCCTTTAACATGTCCAAAAAGCTCAGATTCGATAAGTTCAGAAGGTATTGCAGCACAATTCACTTCAATCATAGGTCCTTTTGCACGCTCACTCTGATTATGGATCGCATGAGCTACCAATTCCTTACCGGCACCATTAGGCCCGGTGATAAGAACTCTTGCATCAGAAACAGCTACTTTTTCGATCATATCCTGAATCTTCTGCAAAGCAGGAGAGTCTCCGATCATCTGATATTTTTTGTTGACTTTCTTTTTAAGTGTCTTATTTTCAGTCTGAAGATTTTTATTCTCTTTTTTCAGAGTTTCCTTTGCCAGAGCATTTTTTACACTTGTAATCAACCTGTTGATATCAATTGGCTTAGAAATGAAATCATATGCACCATCCTTTAAACAAGATACGGCAGAATCAATATCCGCATGTCCTGAGATCATAATAAAAGTAGTTTCAGGTTTTAGTATCAGAGCTTGTTTTAAAAGTTCTGTTCCAGAAAGTTTCGGCATTTTTATATCTGAAATCACCAATGCGAAATCTTCTTTTTCTAAATGTTTGTAGCCTTCCAAACCATCTTCAGCTACAACAAATTCGTAATTGGTAAGTTCATCTGAAAGAATACTGTGAAGTACTCCTGAGATTGCTTTTTCGTCTTCTACTATAAGGATTTTTTGCATAGTTGCAAATTTAGATTTTTTGATTGAATTATTAGCAAAAATTGTACCTAAATACTTTATTTAGAATAATCTCTTCGCCCGAAAATAGCAGATCCAACTCTTACAGAATTAGCTCCGCATTCAATGGCAACCGGGAAATCATCACTCATTCCCATTGATAATGTATCTAGTTTTTTTAATTGATTTAATTCATCAAAAACTTTTTTTAAAGTTAAAAATTCTCTTTTTACCTGTTCTTTATCTTCTGTAAAAGTGGCCATTCCCATTAATCCGGTTATTTCTACCCCGGGAAACTCACCACTCATTGATCTTTGAAACATTTCCTTAGCTTCCAAAGGTTCAAAACCAAATTTGCTGTCTTCTGCAGCAATCTTCACCTGCAAAAGAACTTTGATCTTTCGGTTATGTTTTCCGGCTTCTTTACTGATCTCCAACAATACTTTTTCAGAATCTACACTCTGAATGGTATCAATAAATTCAGCAATATATTTTACCTTGTTCGTTTGGAGGTGCCCGATAAGATGCCACTGAATGTCTTTAGGAAGGAGAGGGTATTTTTCCATCAGCTCCTGGACTTTATTTTCACCGAAAACTTTCTGCCCCAGATCATACACTTCCTGAATTGCCGAAACAGGGTGGGTTTTTGAGACAGCGACAAGTTGAACACCGTCAGGAAGTTGTTCCTTTATAATATTGTAATTCTCTTTAATATCCATAATTGCAAATTTCTGAATTCTTTAGGCAAAAAGCTAATGATTTTCTAAAATTTTAAAACTGATACCGGATTGGTCTTTATATTCAAATTTTTATAAGGAAATCATTTGAAAATTTAATTTAGAACCTCATTGATTATAGGGTAAGCAGAAATTTTTCTGAATACAAACCGATTGGTTTTCTGTAACTTTTCGATAAAGAGATCAAGCTCGTTAATAGAATCAGTATCTGAAAGATATTGATCATGGGTAAGAAAAACAAGATGTCTTGAGGTCTTTTCCAGATCATTAAAAAATATACTGTCTACTTTTTTTAACATAGCCTGATGACTCCCTTTAAGTACCATCTTATTTGTGGGCTTCCATTCCAGATCCCAACCAACTACTTTATAACCGGCTTTTTGCAGGTTATCCGCTGCCAGCGCTGAACTTTTAATATCAGTAACATTAATGTTGTTGAGCCTCCATATATTCCTTCCCGGAGTCCTTGCTATTTTATCATGAAGTTTAAGGCTGTCTTTAGCTCTGTCAAAATCATGGACAACCGCTTCAGGGTTTTTGTAAAAATTGAAATATTTGTTGTGGGCATGTGAAAAGCTGTGATTGGCTAATTCTATGAGTGGATCTGACTTTAAAAGTTCCAGATCTTTTTTTTGCTTGTTGCTGTCGTAAGAATGTTTTCCTACAATAAAGGCAGTAGCACAGATATTTCTTTTTCGTAAAATTTTTAAAAGATTTTCGGTTCCTCGGTTAGGACCGTCATCAAAAGTAAGATAAATTACTCTTTTATCTGTTGCCTCTTCATCCTCCTCCAATTCGGGGACTATTTTTGCGACGGGATGGTCTTTAGAAGTTATTTTTTCAGAATCCTTCAGATCATTTTTCTGATTACAGCTGTTGATTAAAGTTGAAGTTGCACTCACCAATGCAAACATCCCAAGAAAAGTCATATTTCGAGACTTTTCCGCAAAAAGGTTTTTCATAGAATTATTGGAAATTAATTGTTAAATATTGTTAAAATTTACAAATAGATGTTAACAATATGTATGCCAATTTCACCTTTTAAGGATATTTTAATGTGTTAATTTTTAATAGGTTTTCAATGCAATATTCTTTTCAGATAAAGTCCGTTTTTGATTGCTGCAATACCCCAAGTATTATTGAAAAATATAAATGTTTTCTTTTGTGTTTTTTGTAATTTTTTCGCTAAATCATTGAGGAATTCTTCTGTGTATTCAGATTTATAAAGAACCGGATTTCCATGGAGTCTGTAATAAAGGGTAGAGGGGTGATTTGAAATAACTTCTTCAGGGAGATCTCCCGGAAAACTGACACCAGAGAAAACGATATTTTTATGTTGTAAAACTTCAAATACTTCATGAACCCACCAGGATGGATGTCTGAATTCGATAACATTTAAAAAATCAAAATCAAGATTGTTTATAATTAACTTAAGATTCTGAGGTGTATTTTTAAAGGATGGCGGGAACTGATATAAAAAGCCTGAGAGTTTATATTTTAAGCTTTCATGTATATGCTGGCAGAATAGAGTAATTTCTTCTTTGCATTCAATCAGTCGTTTTTCATGAGAGACTGATTTAGGGATCTTAATAAAAAACCTAAACTCTTCAGGGGTATCATCGAACCATTTTACAAGCGTTTTTGCAGTTGGTTTTCTGTAAAAGGTAGAATTGATTTCTACCGCATTGAACTGTTTAGCATAAAATATAAGGAAATCTTTGCCTGGAGTATTTTCCGGATAAAAAACACCCTTCCAGTCATTATTGTAAAAGCCTGAACAACCAATATAAAGATTTTTCTTTTCCATGCTTTTTCTTTTTTATCCCTCATAGATTTTGTTTTCTTTTCAATCGTCTGAAAATCGGCAAAATCTATGAGCGAAAATATGTTATTTAATATCTAAATTAACAGAATTCAATCTTAATGAATTTAGAATCACTGAAAGAGAACTGATGCTCATTGCAGCTGCCGCTATCATCGGAGACAAAAGAATTCCAAAGAATGGATACAATAACCCTGCCGCAATCGGAACTCCCAAAACATTGTAAATAAAGGCAAAGAACAGATTCTCTTTAATGTTTCTCAAGAGTTTTTCACTGAGAAGTTTTGCTTTGGCTACGCCGATAATATCTCCTTTCAATAGAGTAATCTCTGCACTTTCAATCGCTACATCAGTTCCCGTACCCATTGCAATTCCAATATTAGATTGTGCTAAAGCAGGGGAGTCATTAATACCATCACCGGTCATCGCAACAATTTTTCCTTCTTTCTGAAGCTTTTTAACCTCATTTAACTTGTCTTCGGGTAAGCAGTTGGCTTTATAATGCTTGATTCCTAATTCTTCTGCAACTGCTTTTGCAGTATGTTCGTTATCACCCGTCATCATGATGATATCCAGGCCTTCTTTCATCAGTAATTCCACGGCTTTTTTAGAGCTTTCTTTAATTTTATCTGTAAAACTTATAAAGCCTAAGACGTTTTGATCCTGAGCAACATAGGAAATAGTATGAGCTTTAGACTGAACTTCAATTGCTTTCTGTTTTAAATTCACAGGAATAGACATTTGATGTGAGGTGAGCAGGCTTTCATTTCCTACATACACCATTTTTCCAAAAATACTTCCTTTAACTCCTTTCCCGGATATATTTTCAAAATTTTCTACTTTTTCAGATGTGATCTTTTCATCTTTAGCTTTTTTAATAACTGCATTGGATAAAGGGTGTTCTGAATTTTGATTCAATGAAAATGCAAGTTTTAATATGTGGTTTTGATCTTCATAGTCAGTAACCTCGATGTGCTCCACAGAAGGTTTTCCTTCCGTTAAAGTCCCTGTTTTATCTGTAATCAGAACATTTACTTTATTCATCTGTTCCAGAGCTTCGGCGTTTTTAATCAGTATTCCGTTTTTAGCTCCTTTTCCAATACCCACCATTAATGACATCGGAGTGGCCAAACCTAATGCACAAGGACAGGCTACAATTAAAACAGCAACGGCATTAACGAAGGCAAATAAACTTCTTTTGCCTTCCGGACCAAAAAACTGCCATGCTACAAAGGTTAAAGCTGCAATAAGAATAACTGTAGGAACAAAAATTTTAGAAACTTTATCCGTTAATTTCTGAATTGGGGCTTTGCTGCGGCTAGCTTCATTGACCATTTTTATGATCTGTGACAATAATGTTTCATCACCTACTTTTTCAGCTTTCATAATGAAAACCTGATTTCCATTAATGGTTCCTGATGAAACTTTATCATCAATATTCTTTTCAACTGGAATAGGTTCTCCCGTGATCATACTTTCATCAACAATAGAGCTCCCTTCGGTAATTTTCCCATCTACAGGAATCTTCTCTCCTGGCTTTACTTTTAAGAAATCCCCAATTTTAACTTGAGAGAGAAGAACTCTCTTTTCTTCGCCATTGATAATGAGATTGGCTTCGTCAGGAGACAAGTTCATCAGTTCCCTGATGGCATTTCCGGTTTTCTTATGAGCGGCGGCTTCCATCAGCTGCCCCAGAATAACTAGCGTCAAAATAACACAGACTGCCTCAAAATAAAGTGGTATCTCATGATTGTGCCCACGAATCTCATGTGGAATAATGTCTGGAAATAGTAGAGATACAATACTGAAAAGAAATGCTGCGGAAACTCCTAAAGCAATTAAGCTGAACATATTAAGATTCCAGGTTTTAAATGAAATCCAGCCTCTTTTCATTAAGAACCATCCTGAATAGAAAAGTACAGGAAGCGTTAGTGCAAGCTCAATAAAACCCTGAACCTGATGTGAAAAAGGGAAATTAATAAGCATACCACCCATTGAAAGAATGAATACGGGAATGGTAAATGCCAATGAAATGATGAATTTCTTTCTTAATATATTGTAGGTCTCATCTTCCTCTTCACCCTCACTATCCGGCATTCTTACCAGATCCATACCGCATATAGGGCAGCTTCCAGGCTCATCACGGATAATTTCAGGGTGCATAGGGCAGCTGTATTTGGCTGTCTTTTTTTCGGGGTATTTTACCAGATCCATTCCACAAACCGGACATCCCACGTTACTGTCATAGGTTTTATCTCCTTCACAATACATTGGGCAATAATATCTTCCCGCCATGTCGTCTGTTACTTTCGGAGCTTCATGATGATGAGAATGGGAGTGTTGATGCACATGTTGTGAAGATGAGTGCTTAACAAGCTCCTCTGTAATTTCTTCCAAATGCATGTGGCAAACCGGGCAATCTCCTTTTTCATCATATACTTTGTCACTTTCACAGAACATTGGACAGTAATATTTTCCGATGTTATCTTTAAAGTTTTCCGGTAAATTGGTGGAAGAGTAGGTTGGCTTATAATTAGGATCTTTAGCTTGTTTTTCTTCAATAGGAACCAGATACATATTGCAGACAGGACATCTTTCCCCCTGTTTGAAATATACTTTTTCTCCTTCGCATTCCATGGGACAGTAATATACTGATGATGGAGAAACGCGGTCCTGAGGTTTTGTGAAAGTTTTTCCCGGACGAGTAGGGTCCTCTAATTGATAATGGCCAATTTCTTCTAAGGCTTTATTAAGTGTACTAAGCTCAATTTCTTTATCCGAAGTAATAGTTGCTATGCTTTTTTCCAGATTGATATCAGCCTTTATACCTTCTATAGTATTAAGTTTCTCTGAGATTTTTTTCTGGCAGCCAGAACAGCTCATTCCAAGTATAGTATATTGTTGTTCCATGATCTTAAATTATAATACAAAAGTCCAAAAATGAAAATGATACCTGTTATAAATTTAAGGATAATAGTTATAAAATTTGGAATAGGGTGGAGTTTGAGGGTATAAGGTATAAGGTATAAGGTATAAGGTATAAGGGCATTAGGGTATTAGGGTATTAGAGTATATGAGTGAGTTTGAAATATTGAAGTTTTATTATTTTTTTTATTGCTCGAGATTATGCCTATCAGGATGATTTTTTACCTTCTAACTCTCTAACTCTCTAACTCTCTAACTCTCTAACTCTAATACACTCTAACCCTTCAAGCGTGATTAAAAACTATCAAGCGGTTTTCTGTTGTGAACCTTGAGCTTTTTAAATTCAGTAGGAGTGAATCCTGTGATGTTTCTAAATTGTGAGGACAAATGTTGTACACTTTTATAGCCTAGTTTTCCGGCAATTTCCGTTAAGGTAAATTCATTGTATAAAAGAAGTTCTTTGACCTTTTCAATTTTCTGGAGTATAAAAAACTGTTCTAAGGTAATGTTTTCATTTTGTGAAAACGTTTTTGACAATGCGCTGTAATCTTTGTGGAACTTTGAAATAAGAAACTCCGATAATAGAAAATCTTCATCGATATCAAGTTCGCTGATCTTTATAATAATGAAATTTTTGATTTTTTCGATAAGTTGATGGGATGAATCTTTAATTCTTTCAAAACCCGTATTTTCAAGATGTTTTTCTATGGAATGCAGATCTTTATCAGAAATATCAGATTCGGTTTCTACTTCACCCAGTTCTATTGATTTCAGTTCAATATTAAAATTTTTAAAAATAGCGGAAACAGCAGAAATACATCGGCCACAAACCATATTTTTTATAAAAATCTTCATAGCTGATTGTTCAACCTATCCTTTACAAATTCAACTTGTGTTTTACCATGAGGAACCGGATTTCCGTCTTCCCCCAGATTAACCATTACAATTCTATCGACAGTAATAATCGTTTGGTGAGTCATTTTATTCCTTACATCACATCTCAAAGTAATTGATGAAGATCCAAAAGCCAATACCTCAATACCGATTTCAATAATATCTCCCTGTTTTGCAGAACTTATAAAATTGATTTCGGAAATAAATTTTGTGACTACTTTAGTATTTTCTAATTGGATGATTGCGTACAGTGCAGCTTCCTCATCGATCCATTGTAATAATCTTCCTCCAAAAAGTGAATGATTGGGATTTAAATCTTCGGGCTTAACCCATTTTCTCGTATGGTAATTCATGCTTCAATAATTTGCAGTACAAATTTAGCGCTAAAAACTGGCTTTATCAAATGAATAATATTCAGTTATTAAAAGTGTATTATTTATTCCCTCAATCGATAACGTATGGATCTATTTTCATAAATCGGGTAGTATAAATCATCGGTAAATTATATAGTATTTATAAGTATTTAGAAATAATTCAATAGTATGATGATATTTATGTGATTTTGATCGGTGAATTATTTTAATTTAAAGATTTCTACTATATATCAGGTCTTTTTATGAAGTATATAGTGTTAAATAAACTTTAAAATTGTGTTTTTTGCTTGTTTTTGAAAACGAATAACCTGTTGATTGTTAATTATTTACTTTCATAGATTCAAAAAGAAGTTATAAAATAGTCATAAAAAAGCTTTGAATTGATATTTTTAATTGTATCTTGCGAACGTTTATATTTGGAATCAATATTTGTTCATTTAATATATGTTGCTTTTCTTTTATATACCAAATTTTTATTAATTATTATAATTTTATTTAACAATGAACATTTTTGTTTCAAACATCAATTACTCAACTAAAGAGTACGAATTACAAGATTTATTCGCAGAATTTGGAGAAGTATCTTCTGCAAAAATCATCACTGACAAAGAAACTGGCCGTTCAAGAGGTTTTGGTTTCATTGAAATGGGTGAAGAAGAAGGAAAGCAAGCTATTGAAGCTCTTAACGAGAAAGAATTCAACGGAAAAACACTTAACGTTTCAGAAGCTAAACCAAGAGAGGAGAAGCCAAGAAGAAGTTTCGATAACAACAGAGGTGGTGGTTATGGAAACAACAGAGGTGGAAACGGTGGTGGATACGGCGGTGGTAACAACCGTGGTGGAAACGGCGGTGGAAATCGTTGGTAAAAAATATAAGCGGCTTTTAAGCCGCTTTTTTTATATCCTTTATTCTGATTATATCTTTAAATGTGTTCTTCCAAAGGGAGAATTTTTTTATTCAAGGCTAGTCTTTTTTCTTCTTTTTCTTTTTATCCCGAGATTTTTTCTCTTTTTTCGGATTAAGAATCTCGTTTGCTATTTCCAGTTTTGGTGCTTTAGCTTTTACCGGTTTCATTTCAATCTTAAGATCAAAATACTCTTTTAAATCCTCCTGGGATATTAATTTTTCATTAAATAGAAATTGTAAGATCTCTTTTCCTGAATCGTGGAAAAAATTATGTGAAAGTTCTTTTAAAAGAAACTTCTTATAATTTTCATGAGGTATTGTTACTGTGTATTTAAAAATTCTGCCTTCTTTCTGTGTAGAAAGATATCCTTTTTCAACCAGGATCTTCAAATAAGTTGATACTGTATTTTGATGGGGCTTAGGTTCCGGATGCTGCTCCATAACATCTTTCAAATAGAATGAATCGAGCTTCCAAAATAGCTTCATTAAATTTTCTTCGGCAGTAGTAAGATGATTTATTTTCATAAGATATTCTAAGGGTGAAAGTGTATATTGCAATAAAGATAGAGAAAAGAAATTAAAAATGCTATTCCTGCACCCATAAATACTTCTTTTACTGTATGCCTCTTAAGGATTACTCTTGTTATTCCTACAATAGTTGCTATACCCAACCATACAAGCCCCATTTTCCAGTTTGATGAATAAAATAAAGCTGCAACGAATACATTGAAAGAAGTATGCATCGAACTTTTAATGAAAAAGTTACTTATCTGTAAGGCAAAAAGTAGGATCAATATAAACAACATTAAGAAATCTATAGACCCATTTTTAATGTAATGGAAAAGAAGATAAACAATTACCGTGATCGCAGCAAAAATATAAAAGGTCTTTCTCTGGACTCTGTTTGAAACATCCATATTAGTATACCGCCCAGTTTTTACATTCCAGATCAGCCAGGCAATTACGGGAACTATAATGATCAGTAAAATCGGAAGAAAGTATGTAATTGATTCTTTAAGGGAATATTCTTGAGTGCTTTTATAAATGAAGAATAAAAATAAAGACACCAGAGGACTGAAAAATTCAGAGATAATTCTTGAAATTTTGTGTATAGGTGATGTTTGTTTTTCTTCCATGTTTAAATTAAAAACTCAAATATAACATTATAAGTAAAAAAACAATTGGTCGGTATACAATAAAAACAAAGTTTTTTTTATAATTTTGCTCAACTATTTCATAATAAATAAGCAAGAGCTAGCACATGAAAGAATTTTCTAAAGAGGTATACCTTAAATGGTATGAAGATATGACAATGTGGAGAAGGTTTGAAGACAAATGCCGTTCTCTTTATCTAAAACAAAAAATCAGAGGTTTTTTACATTTGTACAA
Source organism: Chryseobacterium sp. T16E-39 (assembly GCF_002216065.1). Lineage (NCBI taxonomy): Bacteria > Pseudomonadati > Bacteroidota > Flavobacteriia > Flavobacteriales > Weeksellaceae > Chryseobacterium > Chryseobacterium sp. T16E-39. Next base: position 578,346 of record NZ_CP022282.1, read on the forward strand.
TGGTCAGGAAGCTATTCCTGCAGGTTTTACACATGCAATGGATTTAACCAAAGACAGTATGATTACGGCTTACAGATGTCATATTCATCCAATGGCAATGGGAGTAGACCCAAAAAGAATCATGGCGGAACTTTGTGGAAAAGCTACCGGGACGTCAGGAGGTATGGGTGGTTCTATGCATATTTTTAGTAAAGAACACCGTTTTTACGGAGGACATGGTATTGTAGGAGGACAAATTCCTTTGGGAGCAGGTATTGCTTTCGCAGATAAATACTTTGACAGAAAAGCAGTAAATATCTGTTTCTTCGGAGATGGAGCAGCTAGACAAGGTTCATTGCATGAAACATTTAATATGGCTATGAACTGGAAGCTCCCTGTAGTATTTGTTGTTGAAAATAACCAATATGCAATGGGAACTTCTGTAAAAAGAACTGCTAACCACGAAGACATCTATAAATTAGGATTAGGATATGAAATGCCTTGCCTTGCTGTAGATGCGATGGATCCTGAAAAAGTAGCTGAAGCAGCTTATGAAGCTGTAGAAAGAGCAAGAAGAGGGGATGGTCCAACTTTTATCGAAGCAAGAACTTACCGTTACAGAGGTCACTCTATGTCTGATGCTGAGCCTTACAGATCTAAAGAAGAAGTAGCTATCCACAAAAAGGATGATCCAATTGAATTGATAAAAGAGAGAATTTTAGCAAATAACTGGGCTACTGAGGCAGAATTGGAAACTATTGAAAATAAATCTAGAGATTTTGTTGACGAATGTGTAGAGTTTATGGAAAATTCTCCTTATCCAACTGAGGAAAAAATCTATGAATATGTGTATGCACAGGAAAATTACCCATTTGTAGATAAATTAGAAAACTAAAAAATAATATGAGATATGTGATAATGTACTAATTAGTTAATTATCATGTTCCCAATCAAATTATCAAATTAATTCATTATCATATTAAAAAATTATGGCAGAAGTAATTACAATGCCTCGTCTTTCCGACACGATGACGGAAGGGAAAGTGGCGAAATGGCATAAAAACGTCGGAGATAAAGTAAAAGAAGGAGATATTTTAGCTGAAATTGAAACAGATAAAGCTGTTCAGGATTTTGAGTCTGAAATTGAAGGAACCCTTTTATACATTGGTGTAGAAGAAGGCGGTGCTGCAGCTGTAGATTCTGTTCTTGCAATCATTGGTAATGAAGGTGAAGATATATCTTCATTGAAAGGAGGAGCTGCTCCCGCAGCTGGAGGTTCTGAAGAGAAAAAATCTGAAGAAGAGGCTAAAACCGAAAATAAAGAAACCAGCGTAGAACAAGCATCTGCTGAAGTTCCTGCTGGTGTAGAAGTTATTACAATGCCTAGGCTTTCTGATACCATGACAGAAGGAAAGGTAGCAAAATGGCACAAAAACGTTGGAGATACAGTAAAAGAAGGAGATCTTCTTGCTGAGATCGAAACCGATAAAGCTGTTCAGGATTTTGAATCAGAATTTAATGGAGTACTATTAAAGCAGGGTGTTGAAGAAAACGGGGCAGCTCCTGTTGATTCAGTATTAGCAATTATAGGACCTGCAGGAACTGATGTTTCAGGCGTAGGTGCTGCAAAACCAGCTGCTCAGACTTCTGAGAAACCAGCTGAACAAAAAGTGGAAACTCAATCAGAAGATAAACCTGCTGCTCAGCCGGTAAGTTCATCATCTACAGATAGAGTTGCTATTTCTCCTCTGGCTAAAAAAATAGCACAGGAAAAAGGGGTGGATATCCATGGTGTTCAGGGTTCAGGAGAAAACGGAAGAATTGTAAAGAAAGATATTGAAAATTATCAGCCTTCTCAGGCAAAACCTGCTGCTTCTGCTCCGACTGCAAGTCCAGCCGCTCAGGTAGCATTAAGTTTTGTTCAGGGGGAAGATACAGAAACTCCAAACTCTCAGGTAAGAAGTATTATTGCAAAACGTCTTGCTGAAAGTAAGTTCTCTGCTCCTCATTACTACCTTATGGTAGAGATCAACATGGATAAAGCAATTGAGGCCAGAAAAGAAATCAATTCTTTACCGGATACTAAAATTTCTTTCAATGATATGATCATTAAAGCAACTGCAGTTGCTTTAAGAAAACACCCGCAGGTAAATTCTAGTTGGGCTGGAGATAAAATCATTCACAGAGGGAATATCAATGTTGGTGTAGCAGTTGCAATTCCTGACGGATTGGTAGTTCCTGTTCTTAAGAATACAGATCAGATGAACTATACCCAGATTTCTGCAGCTGTAAAAGATATGGCTTCAAGAGCGAAATCTAAAGGTTTAAAAGCGAACGAAATGGAAGGTTCTACATTCTCGATCTCTAACTTGGGAATGTTTGGAATTGAAACATTTACTAGTATCATCAACCAACCGAACTCTGCAATCCTTTCTGTAGGAGCAATCATTGAAAAACCGATTGTTAAGAATGGAGAGATTGTTGTTGGAAACATTATGAAACTTTCATTAGCATGCGACCACAGAGTGGTAGATGGTGCTACAGGAGCTCAATTCTTACAAACTTTAAAAACATATCTGGAAAGTCCTTTGACTTTGTTACTGTAACAGATCCGGATTATGATATCATAAAACCTCTCTAAACGAGAGGTTTTTTATTTTTTAGACCTTGGAAACGAATGTATCCCTTGTGATAAAAAAAAGTATAACATTATTAGAGTTTTATTTATATTCACTATTTTTGAAGCATGATTATAGCAAGAAATATCCATAAATCTTATGGAAATTTAGAAGTATTGAAAGGCGTTGATATCCACATCAAAACAGGAGAAGTCATCTCTATTGTCGGGGAATCGGGAGCTGGAAAATCTACTCTTTTACAAATTTTAGGAACGTTGGATTCACCGACAAATTCGAAGAATTACAATACTGAAATTACACTGGCAGGAGAATCATTTATCAATATGAATGATAAACAACTTTCTAAATTCAGAAACCAGAATATTGGTTTTGTATTTCAATTTCATCAATTGTTACCCGAATTTACGGCACTGGAAAATGTTTTATTGCCTACTAAAATTGCTGGAGCCAATGAAAAAGAAGCTTTAGAAAAAGCATATGCATTATTTGAAGACTTAAAAATTGAACAAAGGCTACATCATAAACCTAATCAATTGTCTGGCGGAGAGGCTCAGAGGGTAGCTGTTGCGAGAGCATTGATCAATTCTCCTAAAACTATTTTCGCTGATGAACCTACCGGTAACCTTGATTCAAAAAATGCAGATGATCTGCACCGTTTATTTTTTGATTTAAGAGATAAATATAATCAAACCTTTGTAATCGTTACCCATAATCCAAATCTGGCAGAAATTACAGACAGGAAGTTGATCATGAAAGATGGAATGATTATAGAGTAAACCTGCTTTTAATCATGCATAAAAGTATAGTTTTTCTCCTATTGCTTTTTTTATCTTGTGGCTTTCGTTCACAGACTGCTCTTAGTTTGCCTGAATTTAGAATTAATGAGCTGAAAACTTTTTTAAAAGGGAAGAATTATAATCAGGATCTTGCTGTTTTCATTAATTTTAAAGTCCATTCTGGACAATACCGTTATTTTATTTATGACCTTAAAAAGGATAAAATAATTTTACGGGCAATCGTTTCTCATGGTTCGGGTTCAGTGAATAAAAATTCTGACGCTCTTACTTTTAGTAATAGTGAAGGATCTCATCAATCTTCTTTAGGTAAATATGAGATCAAGGAAAGCTATGTAGGAAAGTTTGGAAAAGCATACCGATTAAATGGTCTTGATATTACCAATAATAATGCAATGAACAGAGCTATCGTTCTTCATTCTTATGGGTGTGTTCCAGATAAAGAATCACAAACTCCAGCATGCTTAAGCTTAGGTTGTCCAATGCTTTCATTCAATGCTCTGCAACAAACGGCTCGCTATATTGATTCATCAAAACAGGCTGTTATTTTGTATGCCTTCTATTAAAATTTCGTATTTTGTACTTTTAATTTAAACTTTAATTATGTCCATCAAATTTCTTGCAGAAGATGACAGACCCAGAGAGAAATTTTTACAGAAAGGTAAGGATTCGCTCTCGGATTCTGAACTTTTAGCAATTGTAATGGGAAGCGGAAGTAGAGATGAGACAGCCCTTGAACTGGCGAGAAAGATTTTATCATCCGTAAATAATAACTGGCATGAGTTAAGTTTATTATCCATTAAAGAACTGATGAAATTTAAGGGAATAGGGGAGGTAAAAGCCCTTTCTATTGCTACATCTTTAGAAATAGGGCGAAGACGGAGTCGACAGGAAATTTCTGATAAACCGGTGATATCAAACAGTAATGATGCTTATGTAATTTTTAAAAATCATTTATCTGATTTAAGGACCGAGGAGTTTTGGGCGGTATTTCTTAATCAAAGTAATAAAGTTGTGCAGATTTCCCAGCTAACTCAGGGAGGCATAAGCCAGTCTATAGTTGATGTCAGAGTTTTATTTAAAATAGCACTGGATAATTTTTCTACGGGAATTATTATAGCCCATAATCATCCTTCCGGAAGTTTAAAACCTAGTCATGAAGACTTGAAAATTACTCAAAAAGTAAAAGAAGGCGGTTTGTTCTTAAATATTCAGCTTCTCGACCATTTGATCATCACCCAAAATACTTATTTTAGCTTCTCAGACGAAGGATTAATATGATTAAGAGAGTACGCTATAACGAAATCGATTTTAATAAATATACGCAGTGTTTGGATCATTCCGAACAGAGGAAATATTCAGCTTCCAAAACTTTTTTAGACGTCACTTCTAAAAAACAATGGGAAATATTGATCTATAATGATTATGAGGCAGTAATGCCGATTCCTTATGTGAAAAAATATGGGATAAAGATTGTACATAATCCTATGCTATGTCAACAGTTAGGTATATTTTCAAAAAAAGATGATGCATCTGTTAATCAAGCTTTTTTAGAATTTTTGACTAAACATTATCTGATACGGGTTTATAATTTCAATGACTGCAATCAGTTTCATTCTAAGCTTGGATTGAAAAAAAACTTCCTTATTCTGCCTGATTCTTATGAGAAGGTATATGCAAGATATTCTCCTAAAAGAAAAAGAAAATTGAGACTGGATCTTGATACCCAGAATGTTTCTGAAATTAAAATACTAAGCTTTAATGAAGCTAAAAGCTTTATAGAGGCTAATATGTTGGGGCTTAATAAAGAAGAAGATTTAGGAGGGTTTTTAAGGATCTTTGAATCATTTTATAAACTTGGCCATGTACAGTTTTCTGCTTTTTATTATCGTGATCGTATTATTAATATGATAGCTGTTTATGAAGATGCAAGTACCATGGTATTATTGGGAACATTTAATGACAAAGAGCATGTGAGAATTTCAGGTGCATCAGTTCTCATCGATAAAGCGATTAAGGACCATATAGAGACTAAATTATTTGATTTTGAAGGTGGAGAGCTTCCTAATATAGAAGAGTTTTTTAGAGGATTTCGCCCGGAATTCAGACCTTATGGCATTTTAGAGAGTTCTGTAAAAACACTTGCTAAAAATTTAATACAATTATTAATCAAAGGAAGGTTATCTGCACTAAAGTAAGGAGAAGATCAGGTATTATTTAGACTGGTTCTAGATATTATTTGTACCTTTATAAGGTTATTTTAACAACATATCTCACCTATGTTTAAACAGATTCGAAATTACAAGTTACCCTACGTTATCTATAATTTTTTCAATAAGAATAAATTAAAACATAATATTCCGTTGTACAAGAAATACGGTGTCAATAAAAGCTATTTTTCAAGTATTTCAAGTAAAGATTTTTCTCACCTTCCACCAACCAAGAGAGAGGTTTATGATGAAAAATTAAAGAATACTGAGTTCTTTAAAAATTTATCAGAAGAAAATAAGAAAAGTGTATCTGATTACAATGATAATGGATATCTTATTCTAAGGAATTACCTTTCTTCTGAAACAGTAGATCAGATCAACAATGAAATCGATAAATTAATGAACGATGGTACCCTCAAATTCCGGTATGGGGGAAAGCTAATGTTTGCTATTCATCATTCGGAGATTATCCGGCAGATAGGGAATAATAAGAATTTTCTGGACTTTCTCTCAGTATTGCTTGATGGGCAGCCTAAACTCTTTCAAAGCATTAATTTTATTAACGGAAGCCAGCAAAAAACGCATTCAGATAGTATTCATATGACAACATATCCTTTAGGGGGACTCTTAGGTGTATGGATTGCTTTAGAAGATGTAGATGAAAATAATGGAGCCCTTCACTATATTCCAGGAAGTCATCAACTCCCTTACTTTTTAAATTCAGATTATGATAATGAAGGAAATGCCTTCAAGATCGGAAAACAGAGCTATAAAGCTTATGAAGAATTTTTGGAAAAGAAGGTGCAGGAGCTGGGTTTAAAGAAAGAAATCTTTAGAGCAAAAAAGGGAGATCTTTTGGTATGGCATGCAAATATTTTACATGGCGGTGAACCTCATTTAGATAAGAACAGAACCCGTAAAAGTCTTGTCTATCATTATTTTGACGAAAATAGTGTTTGCTATCATGAAGTAACCCAAAGACCTGCCTTATTCGAATTATAATTTCAGAATAATTAAAAGTTATTTATTGCAAAACCTTCTATAGAAGACATTATCACAAGAATAGTTTTTTTACATTTGCCTTTTTATAAGTGTATATGAAAAGACAGGAAAAGATTATAGCTTTTATTTTTTCAATTTATGTAGGCTTTATGTCTTACTTTCTGTATACCCATCAATATTATAATGTTGATATGGAGGCTTATATGGGACTGATTTATAAAACAGAGTTTCCCAATATGAAGATTGAAGAGATTCATCAAAAAGTGTATAGAGAGCTCAGAGCTAAAAATCCTGATTTTTCCGGAGAGGCTCCTGTAAATCCTAATATTGAAGAAGTCGCAAAAGGAGAAAGTACCTATTATAAAACTCTGGCAGAACATCCCAAAGCTTATGAAGAGGAACTGCAATTATTCGTAGTAAAACCTTTTTATAATTTTATCAACTGGAGCTTTTTTAAGCTTGGCTTTAAGGCTTCTACTTCCACATTTCTGATTTCAATTATTTCATATGCAGCGATTCTCATGCTGGTTTTATGTTTTCTCATGAGAATTTTAAAAAATAATACACTTGCTGTTATAATTACACTTTTGTTTTCATTATTCAAGCCGCTTTTAGAAGCAAGCAGGCACGCATCTGCAGATTCTTTATCGTGTTTGTTGCTCCTTTTAAGTTTTTATGCATTTACAATTAGGAAAAGTTTTTTCTTAGCTACGATTTTTGCAATGCTATGTGTTTTGGCGAGACCTGAGTATTTTATTTTTTATTCTTTGTTATATGCTCTTATCTTTTTATACAAGACTCAGCTTCATATTAAGACACCTTTATTAATTTTATCTTATGGATACATATTTTTGTCCTTCTTTTTAGTCCAGTATTTTAATCAGGTTGCATGGTCTACACTGTTTATGAACCAATTTACACAAGTTCAGATTTATCCTGTATCACGACCTGATGCATTTGATTTTTCTGCTTATTTGCACTATATTAAAAGTAAAGTTTTGTTTGAATTCAATACTTCCTATTTTCCAATTTTATTACTGTTTTTAGTGATTTTGTTAGCCAATAACCTCTCTTTAAGCAATAAAAAGAACCAGGCACAGTATTTATTTTTTACAATAATTTATGGTTCTGTCTTTTTAAGATTTTTGGTTTTTCCGTCATTGGTGAATAGAATGATGATTGGTTTTTACCTGTTAATCATCCTTGCTATGATTTATATCCAGAACTCTAAAGTGGATATCTTTAAAAACTCTTTAGAACACGGAAAATAATTAGTAATTTTGCACATCGAATTATGACAAGTTTTTCAGAATATCTGCCGTATGCTTTTGCCCTTATTATAGCAATTCCGTTTTTGGTTTTGTTGAGACAATTTGTACACACTTATATTACCCTTAAAAATCAGGAAATAAAACTTCTGTCTGTAAAATCAAACTCTGAGAACAAGACCCATTCTTACGAAAGAATGACCCTTTTTCTTGAAAGAATAAAACCATCTAATGTTATCCAGAGGTTTGATAAAAACTTAGCAGTTCATGAATTTATATTCCTTACTGAAAAGACGATCAACGAAGAATTTGATTACAATTCATCTCAACAGCTATATTTAACAAAAAATTCATGGAAAAATATTGTTGATTGTAAAAATGCTATTATAGATTTGCTTCACAAAACTTATGAAGGTTTGAATAATAACCCGGATCTTAATGAGTTTAAGACTGTTTTTATCATGAATTATATCAATGATGAAGATTATATTGCAACTACGATAGAGGACTTAAGAAGAGAAATTTTAATAATATCATAACAAAAAAATTAAAGTATAAATAATGATTCCAAATTTTAAAGCACATCCGTGGCATGGAATTTCTGCAGGAGAAGATGCGCCAAATGTTGTAAATGTATTTGTGGAAATCGTTCCTTCAGATACTATTAAGTATGAAGTTGATAAGGAAACAGGATATTTAAAAGTAGACCGTCCTCAGAAATTTTCAAATATTATACCTGCTTTATATGGTTTTGTTCCAAGAACATATTGCCATAATGAAGTAATGAAATTAGCGATCGAAAGTGGTGCTGATGATGTAACTATGGGAGATCATGACCCGCTAGATATTTGTGTTTTAAGTTCACACAATATTCATTCAGGAGGAATGCTTATGGAAGCTATTCCAATTGGTGGTTTCAAAATGATTGACGGTGGTGAAGCTGATGATAAAATTGTGGCAGTAATGGTGGGTGACCATGCATTCGGACATTTCAGAGATATCGCTGAATTACCTGAGGCTGAAGTAAGAAGATTAATGCACTATTTCCTAACTTATAAAAACTTACCTGATGAGCCTGCAAAATGCAGAATTCAGGAAGTATATGGAGTAGAGCATGCCAGAAAAGTAATTAAAGCATCTCAAAAGGATTATGCAGAAAAATTCGGAGGATAAATAAGACCTTCTTTCGATAAATAAATAAAAGCAACTGAAATTTTCAGTTGCTTTTTTCTTTAGGTAGACTAAATTAAAAAAATCTGTAAAATATTCAAGTCAATTATAATTCATTCATAAGTGATGATTTTATTTGTAATAATATATTTAATTAGTATTGGTTTTCTAAATCATTTAGAATTTTTGTTATATTTATAAAACTAATTACAATTTTTTAATACAAAAATAATAAACTATGAATTTGTTCTATTTGGTTCCGGTTTTTGGTGTTATCGCTTTACTCTATACTTTTATCCAAAGTAATTGGGTGCGAAAACAGAATGCCGGAAATGAAAAAATGAAAATAATCAGCGGGCATATCGCTGACGGTGCTATGGCTTTTTTAAAAGCAGAGTACAAGATTCTTACTTACTTCGTAGTCGTTGTAGCGATCTTACTGGCCGTGATGGGAATGAGCAATTCTAATTCTCATTGGAGTATTGGGATAGCCTTTGCTGTTGGAGCTGTTTTTTCAGCTTCAGCTGGTTTTATAGGAATGAAAATCGCTACCAAAGCCAACGTGCGAACAGCAGAAGCTGCAAAAACTTCACTCTCGAAGGCTTTAAAAGTTTCATTTACAGGTGGTTCTGTGATGGGGATGGGAGTTGCCGGATTAGCTGTTTTAGGTTTGGGAGCTCTTTTCATCATTATAAAACAGATTTTTGCTCCTGATGCAACAGTAGATTCTCATGAAATGGAAAAAACGATTGAAATTCTTACCGGATTTTCTTTGGGAGCAGAATCTATAGCATTATTTGCAAGAGTGGGTGGAGGTATCTATACCAAAGCAGCTGATGTAGGTGCTGACCTGGTAGGAAAAGTAGAAGCCGGAATTCCTGAAGATGATCCAAGAAACCCGGCTACAATTGCTGATAACGTTGGAGATAATGTCGGTGATGTTGCGGGAATGGGAGCTGATTTATTCGGGTCTTATGTGGCAACAGTTTTAGCGACAATGGTATTGGGTAGGGAAACGGTTTCAGTTGATTCTTTTGGGGGTTTTGCACCTATTCTTCTTCCGATGCTTATTGCCGGAACAGGAATTATTTTTTCTATGATAGGAACTTTATTCGTTAGAATTAATGATAATGAAGGAGCATCGACTTCGAGTGTACAGAATGCTTTAAACCTTGGAAACTGGGGAAGTATTGTGATCACTGCGATTGCTTCTTATTTTCTGGTAACCTACGTTTTACCTGAAACCATGGTGTTAAGAGGGCACGAATTTACTAAAATGGGTGTTTTTGGAGCTATAATGGTTGGATTGGTTGTAGGAACCTTAATGAGTATTATAACCGAATTTTACACTGCAATAGGAAAGAGACCGGTTTCCAGTATTGTAAGACAATCTTCTACCGGTCATGCAACAAATATTATTGGTGGCCTTGCAGTAGGAATGGAGTCTACCTTACTCCCAATTATTGTTTTGGCAGGAGGGATTTATGGATCTTACTTATGTGCAGGTCTTTACGGCGTTGCAATTGCAGCAGCAGGAATGATGGCCACAACAGCTATGCAGCTGGCGATTGATGCTTTCGGTCCGATTGCTGATAATGCAGGGGGTATTGCAGAGATGAGTGAGCTTCCAAAAGAAGTTCGTGAGAAAACAGATATTCTTGATGCAGTAGGAAACACAACTGCAGCGACTGGAAAAGGCTTTGCTATCGCTTCGGCAGCGTTAACGGCTTTGGCATTATTTGCTGCATTTGTCGGAATTGCAGGAATTGACGGTATTGATATTTACAGGGCCGACGTTTTAGCAGGTTTGTTTATCGGAGGTATGATCCCGTTTATATTTTCATCATTGGCCATTACTGCAGTTGGACAGGCTGCGATGGCGATGGTAGAAGAGGTGAGAAGGCAGTTTCGTGAGATCCCGGGGATTTTGGAGGGTACTGCAGAACCTGAATATGAAAAATGTGTTGCCATATCGACAGATGCATCTATCAGAAAAATGATGTTACCAGGGGCAATAGCTATTATATCTCCATTGTTAATCGGGTTTATTTTTGGACCTGAAGTACTGGGAGGATTTTTAGCCGGAGCTACTGTATGTGGTGTTTTAATGGGAATGTTCCAGAATAATGCCGGTGGTGCATGGGATAATGCTAAAAAGTCCTTTGAAAAAGGAGTTGATATCAACGGGCAAATATATTATAAAGGGTCAGAACCACATAAAGCATCTGTAACTGGTGATACGGTTGGAGATCCATTTAAAGATACTTCAGGACCATCTATGAATATTTTAATTAAATTAATGTCTATCGTATCGTTGGTAATTGCGCCAACACTCGCAACGTTGCATAAAGATAAAATTGAAGCCGAAAGAAAAGCTACGATTGAAAATCTTTTGAGTAAAGAAGGAGTGCATTCTGAGTTAGGAACTGTTGGAGCAACAGCTGTAACACCAAAAGAGATTAAAGGGCATTTAAATGAAAATGGAGATTTTGTGTATGAAACCGGAAATATTCAGGAAATAAAGTTGAGTAATGGGAATACCATTAATATTGGAGAAAACAGCCGTTTATTGGAGATGTACAATAATATCAAAAATAAAAACCAGTCTGTTTTGGATCCTAGTAATTGGTATACTATTGAAAACCTTTATTTTGAGAGTGGATCAAGTGATCTAAAGGCAGGTTCTGAAGCGCAGTTGAATATTCTGGCAGAATTGTTAAACGCCTTTCCTGATCTTAAAATAAAACTGGGAGGTTATACTGATAATACCGGAAATCCAGACAGTAATAAAAAATTATCCAATTTAAGAGCTCAAACCGCTAAATTGAAACTCTTAGAGATGGGTATTTCTGGAGATAGAATAGAAGCTGAAGGCTATGGTTCCCAATTTCCAATTTGTGAAGAAAATGACACAGATGAATGTAAAGCAAAGAATAGAAGAATTGATGTGAGGGTTCTTTCCTTATAATTCAAGAATATATTAAAAAAAAAAGCACCACAATCTGTGGTGCTTTTTTTATGAAGTCTGGAAATGCTATAAATTTTTTCTCAAATGTTCCATGGCCTGAATGATTACATCATCATTTTTAACAAAGCTAAACCGTATATAATCCGAGTTTTGTTTCGAATTATAAAATGCTGATAGTGGAAGGCAGGCTACTTTTTTTTCGATCGTCAGCCATTTTGAAAATTCGACATCAGTCATGGTTGTTGATATATTTCTGAAGTTAACGATCTGAAATACACTGCCTTCGGATTGATGTTCAACTTCTAAAGGAGTGTTTTTAATTAATTCATTAAAAAGATCTCTTTTCCTTTGTATGACCATTTTGTTTTCAGAGGGGTCAAATACTTCTAAAAATTTAGCTATAGCGTACTGAGCAGGAGCATTAGCGCTGTATGAGATATATTGCTGATGGCATCTGAATCTGGAGGTTAATTGATTCGGAGTTAATAAATAGCTAACCTTCCAACCTGTGGTGTGAAACATTTTACCAAAAGAAAAAATACAGAATGTTTTGTTCTTCAACTCGGGATGAATAAATGAACTGTAATGTTCTTTATCATCATAGCAGTAAGTATCATAGATTTCTTCCGAAATTAAATAGATTTCCTGATGTTTGATCAAATCGTATAATTTATTCCAATCATTCTGTGACCATATTTTACCTGTTGGATTTTGAGGCGAATTAACGATAATTGCCTTAGTCTTTTCTGAAATACATTGTTGAAGTTCTGCCCAATTGATATTAAAATCCTTATCCAGGTTATAATAGACAGGAATACCTCCATTAAGGACTACAGATGGACCATAGGTATAATACGAAGGTTGAATAATAATAACTTCATCTCCCTGATTTAAAATGCTTTTAAGAGAGGTATGTAAAGCAAAGGTTGCGCATGGGACAATCGTGATTTCATCTTTTGTCAGGTGAATTGGATTTTTTCGTTTTACATTATAATTGATTATAGATTCTATAAGGAGTGGGCTTCCGGCAAGCGGTTCATATTGATGATGACTGAGGTCAGCAGACTCTTTAAGGTAGTATTTTAAACGTTGGTCGATATCGAAATCAGGCAATCCCAATGATAAATCAAAGCTGTTATGTTTAGACGCGAGCTCCGACATATCTGTAAAAAAAGAATAATGATTAAATCCGTATATATTTTCCATCTCATGTGCTTATAGATCAAATATAGGGAAAATTCGAATCTGAAATAAATTAAATAAATTTTGCTACTTTTAGGAAAATTATATTATTATGAGAAAAATACTCATTCCACTATTTGCCCTCGCGGTGTTTGTTAGCTGTGAGGCTACCAAAGCCGTTACTGACGCACAGAATAAAGGAGTGTCAGCTTCAAAAGCATTAACTAAATCTGAGAAAGCCTTTCAGTCTGCTTATAAGGAGATTAGCCTTGATGATTTAAAGAAAAACTTATATGTTATTGCTTCAGATGAAATGGAAGGCAGAGATACTGGAAGTCCCGGACAGAAAAAAGCCGGTGAGTATATGGTTAAGTTTTATAAGGATTTAGGGATTCCCTATCCGAAAGCTTTAGGTTCTTATTATCAGAAAGTTCCGGCTTCTTATATGCAGCAAAGAGGAGGAAGGAATCTCCCTGATTCAGAAAATATTTTGGCATTTATTGAAGGTTCTGAAAAGCCCGATGAAATTGTTGTGGTTTCAGGGCATTACGATCATGTAGGAACCCGAAATGGGGTTGTATACAATGGTGCTGATGACGATGGCAGTGGAACGGTAGCAGTTATGGAGATTGCCAAAGCTTTTCAAAGCGCTAAAAAAGCGGGTAATGGACCAAAAAGATCTGTTTTATTTTTACATGTAACAGGTGAGGAGCATGGATTATTTGGTTCCGAATATTATACGGATAACCCGGTATTTCCTTTAGCTAATACAGTAGTAGATCTTAATATTGATATGATTGGTAGGGATGATCCTGAAAACAGAGGGAAAAGCTACGTTTACGTGATTGGTTCGGAAATGTTAAGTTCACAATTGAAGGTGATTAATGAAGCAGCCAATAAAAAAACAAATAATTTAGAATTGAACTATAAATATGATGATCCAAACGATCCGGATAGATTGTATTACAGATCTGACCATTATAATTTTGCAAAAAATAATATTCCGGTGGCATTTTTCTTTGATGGGATTCATGAAGATTATCATAAACCAACGGATGATGTAGAGAAAATTGATTTCAGTTTGCTGCAAAAAAGAGCACAGTTGGTATTTACAACTGCCTGGGAAATTGCTAACAGACCGGATAGGATTATAGTAGATAATAAGTAATAGATAACAAAAAAATACTAGGTATTTTACTTTATATAAATTGTGTAAGTGTTTAGTATATAGTTTTTTATTTATTTTTTTGTTAAAGTGTCGGATTATGATAATTAGGGAGGCGGAATCAAAAGATATTTTTCAGGTTCAGATCGTAAGAAATGCAGTAAAAGAAAACAGGTTGTCAAATCCTGATCTTGTAACAGATAAAGATTGCGAAGAATTTTATTTGAAAGAGGAAAAGGTTGGGTATGTGAAGTCGACAATCAGGTTATTGGTTTTTCAATTGTTGATTTGAAAGAAAATAATATCTGGGCACTATTTGTACACCCTGATTTTGAAAGCCATGGAATAGGACAAAAGCTTCATCGTGTTATGCTGAATTGGTATTTCGGGCAAACCAAACAAAATGTCTGGCTGGGAACCGCTTTTGATACAAGAGCCGAAAGATTTTACAGAAAAATGGGATGGGAAGAAATAGGAACCCATGGAAAAAACGAAATTAAATTTGAAATGACTTATAATACCTGGAAAGAAATAGAATCATGAAACAAAAAATGAGATCAATCCGTCCATTTATTGGAGCCCAAAATTTTAATGAAAGCAGATCTTTTTACACAGATCTTGGATTTGAAGAGATTCTTCTCGAAGAAAAATTATCTTTATTTAGAAAACAAGATATTGTATTTTATCTTCAGGATGCCTATGTGAAAGACTGGATCGATAATACCATGATCTTTATGGAGGTTGAAAACGTTGATCAATATTGGCAGGAACTGTTAAGTCTAAACTTGACAGAAAAATATGACAATATAAAGCTTACACCTATTAGAACCTTAAATTGGGGAAAAGAATGTTTTGTACATGACCCTTCCGGTATTTTGTGGCATTTCGGAGAGTTTTTCACCCGTTAAGTAAAGATGATTTACGCTTTTGATACGTACTATTATGAAAGCTATGCCTAAACCATTTGTCTGGCATTTGAGAACTGGGAGGATGCTGAAGAAATAGCTGTATATAATGAGAGAACAGATATAACCGCCGACTATGAAAGCGGTGCCTTTTACAAAAGGGAGCTTCCGTGTATTTTGAGTTTATTAAAACAAATACCACTTAAGGAAGGAGATGTTATCGTAGTAGATGGCTATGTTACCCTAAATGATGAAGGTAAAATGGGATTGGGAGGATATTTGTATGAAAAACTTAATGAAAAATATCCTGTTGTTGGAATTGCAAAAAATGAGTTTGCATCACCTGACAACCTGCGTAAAAGTATATATAGGGGAGAAAGTAAGACTCCATTATTTTTGACATCCAAAGGAATTGATCCTGATCTTTTAAAAACTAAAATCAAACATATGCATGGGTTGTACAGAATGCCAACATTGCTTAAAAAACTAGATCAATTGACAAGAGTTATTTAATCCCACTGTCGTTGAAAATTCGTCTGGGAATGTTTATTGGAACTTTTTGGTTTGTGATCTGGTTATCAATAAAATAGGAAACAGGGTGATTCATTCTGCTTCCTATTTTTATTAAGATAGTATGTACATAAGATTGCTAATAAGGGACACTGCCTTTTCGAAGTTTGAGAACAATATTTTGAATTCCTGGTAAGCAGATTAAAATAAGAATTACAATCAAGATACCTGCCAGCATAATATCATAATAATCTTTAGTGGAGCGTATTAATATTTGTTGTTTGACAAAATAATTCAGATACGCATTGGAAGCTCCCTTTGAAACATATAGATCATTACCAGCGGTCAGGTAAACCTGTTGAATATTCTGTAAAGTGAGTGATAACTGAGGATTGGTTTCTGTCAGTGATTCTCTTACTCTGTCGTTTGCTTCAGCTCTGGTATATAATTGCGTATAGTTATTAATAGCCATACTGCTGCTAAATCCTAAAAATCGGGCAAAAATACCAAGAAAAGCCGCATTGAAAGCAACCTTGGGAGGTGCCGAAGAAACCATAAAGGATACAATAGGAACAAATAATACCCCTGTAGAAACACCATAGATAAACATCGGAAGTATAAAGTCTTTAGTTTCACCAGTAGAAGATACAAAATGCAGCATATAGAAATAATAACCAGCCATGATGATAAATCCAGTGATAATAATCCGTATTAAAGAAGTTCCCATTAAAATAAAACGGGAGGTAATGAACATGCTCATGGCCGTTCCCAGGATAACAGCGATCCAAATAGGAATAATATGAAGAGGATCGGTGGTAAGAATAATCTCTAAATAACCGTAGGTGAGCCCTGTTGTTCCTTTAAAAATATAAAAGACAAAAAGTAATAATAAACCGATCACAAAGTTTTTTGCTTTAAAAATCTGTAGATTGATCAAGGGATGTTTCAACTTGTTTTCTCTGATTATAAAAAGAAATAACAGGATAATAAAAAGTATTGTTAACGATACGATAACAGGACTGTCAAACCAATTGAGTTCCTGTCCGTAGATCAAAATATATCCGATCACAGAAGAAAATGTAAGGTAATATAAATATCCAAACCAGTCTACCCTGTAAAGTGGGATCTTTTTTTGAAATCTGGCTCTGGAATTCATGGTTATCAAAATCACAAAGGCCAAAATGATCAACATGATAATCAATCCGAAGAATAACCAGTTAAAATCTGAGATGTCAAGCAGAATACTGCTGTAAATAGCATATACAGGTACAGAAATCTGTATGGCTGCATAGAAGATACTATAGCCTATAACTCTCGCTCTGGTAGAGGCCAGGCGGGAAAATACCATATTGAGGATAATGCTGCAGATAAGGGCGCAGGCAATTCCCTGAACGATTCCACAGATCAGAAAAATACCCCAGTTTTTAGAATAAAAACACACGATCGAGCTTACCGCATTGATCGCTAATCCTGCAATCAGATATTTACGGGGTGCAAAAAATTTAGTAATCCGAAAATCTAAAGCTAAAAATGTTACTGCAGAAGCATACGTAAGTACCATAGCATATTGTACATCAGTGGGCTGGACTCCATAATACCCCGCCATATTTATAGGCCGCCCATATAAAGCAAAGCTGAATAATGAGATCATCAATATCATAAAAATGATGCTTCTGGCCAGCCATTCGGGGATCCAGCTTTTAAAGATGGGGATGTTGTGCGCTTGCATGGGATCTAATTTTTAATATAAACATTAGCATTCATTCCTGCAGATAATCCGGATAGTTTTTCTTTGCTTCCTGAAAGCTTGATCCTTACAGGAATACGTTGTATAACTTTAACAAAATTACCGGTCGAATTATCGGGAGGGAGTAAGGAATATCGGGAACCTGTAGTAGGAGAAAGAGACTCTATAATACCGGAGAAAGTTTCATCGGGAAAGGCATCCACTTCTATATTCACACTTTGCCCGATCCTGAATGATTTGATCTGAGTTTCTTTAAAATTGGCTACCACCCATTTCTCCACAGATTTATTAACCATGAAGGCTAGAGTTTGCCCTGGCTGGATCAACTGGCCTTCCTGAATGTTTTTTTTACCTATCTGACCGTCAAATGGAGCAGTAATTACTGTATAATGTATATCCAGATTTTGCCTTTCAATCGATGCTTGTTTTACTTTTATTTCAGCATGGATCGCTAAACGCTGAACCTTCAGGTCATTAAGTCTCGACTCAGCTACCCGGAGTGATGCGACGGTTTCATCATAATCCGATTTGCTGGTCACCAACGAAGTATGCACATTATCGAATTTCTGTTGGGTGGTCGATTCATCCGCCAGCAGGTTTTTATATCGTTCGTATTCTTTTTGCTGCTGATCCAGCTTAGCTTTAATTCCTGATATATGGGCTTTTATAACATCAATACTTCTGATTTGGGTTTCTTCATTAGCACTTAAAATGGGAAGCTTTGCCTCAGAAGTAGCTAATTCGGCTAAAGCAGTTTCTTTTTTTAGGTCATATTCATCCCGTTCAATCCGTACAAGAGTATCACCCTTATGGACTTCCTGATTATCCTGATAATATATTTTGCTGATGTATCCACCCACTTTGGAACTGATAGGCGATAAATAGGCTTCTATCTGTGCATCATTCGTCTGTTCGTATCCAAATCCTTTACGGAAATAGACGATCCCCCAGATGATAAGGACAACCAATAACAGGATTCCTAATCCTTGTGTTGCTTTTACAATAATGCGATCTGTTTTATTTGTATTCATAATTTTATTTTAAAGAGTTCCGGTGATGATCAATAATTTTATTTGGCTTAATCTTAAATTGGCTTGTGCAGAGGTAAGACTGAATTTCGCTTGTAGCAGAACATTCTCAGCATCTAAAAGATCGGTAAGGAGAGATTGTTGATTGAGATAGCTGTTTCTGATGACTCTTACGCTCTCCGTACTTTGCCTGATGGTTAGTTTTGCCGTTTCTACACTTTCCTTCGCCTGTTCTTTTTCAAGAAATGCATCCCTGACCCTGATTGATATTTCATCCTGTTTCATTTGGATTTTTTCCTGTTCCTGCTTGTTCAGATTATTTGCGTGGGCAATTGTATGTTTGCTCTTGTATAAATTATCTACAGAGTAGGTCACTTTTAAACCAACCTGCCCAAAACCCCAGAGGTCATTGGAATAGGGATAAAATGAAATTTGAGGATAGGTATAGTTGTATCTGGAGTATAAAGAAACTTTCGGTAAACGACTTGATTTCAGCTGTTTAATGTTAAGCTCACTTATTGCCTGATTGGTATTATTGATCTTGAGGTCCGGTGAATGGGTGATTGCTGCTGTCAGATAATCCTCATAATCTGATTCCTGAAGATCATTGGCTTCCAGGCTATCTTGGGAAGAAATATCCAATGGTTCTATGCTTTCCCGTCCCATCATTATATTGAGACGTTGTTTGGTAAGGTCAATTTTCTTTTTGACCTCAGAAGAGCTGAGTTCCAGTTGGGATAGTTTTACTGATATCCTTAACACATCACTTTTCAGAACAATACCATTCCGGTTAAGGTTTTCGATGGTCGAAAGCTGTTTCTTTTCGGTGGAAATTTCTGTTGAAATAAATGATTGAAATTCCTGGAATTTATACAGATCATAAAAGGAAGCAGCAATTGCATATTTTACGTTATCTTTCTGTAATTCAAATTCATATTGCTTCCTTATTTTCTCTTCTTTTTTGATTTCAATATTTCTTTTTTCTTTTCCTCCGCTGTAAATATTAAAATCCATATTATACCCTAATCCGTAACCGTAACCTTTGATTGGAACGCTTTGAGGAGCGGAAAATATGCCGTTGTCATAAAGAAGAAACTTGGTATTGAGGCGAAAATCACCCATCACAGATAATTCCGGTAATAGTTTGTCTTTCGCTTCTAAAATACCTATTTCACTTTCTTCTCTTGCCAGGTCAGCAAGTTTCAATTGTTTATTCTGTAACTCTGATAAAGCCCAGATTTCTTTCAATGTCAATACAGATGGACTGTACTGGTTTTGTCCCTTTGTGCCTGCTGAAATGACCAGGTATAAGAGGAGGATATATCTTTTCATTTTATATGATTACATTTTATAATGCAAAATTATTGACCAATACAATGAGTCTTTTTATAATATTAGCCTTATTTTTGTTTATTCTGGCCAATAGATTTTTCTTTATCACTTTATTGATAAGCCATTATCGTATCTTTTTTTTAAAATTTAATAAGTAATTTATCTCCATGAAAAACATAAAAGAAGTAAGAGAAAAAGTAGACGCCCATCCCGAATCGATATTGGTGATCCGCCAGCAGTGGGAACAAAGGCTTCCTATGCATAAACATCAGAAAGGCCAGCTGTTATTGGTTATTGGAGGGATGGCGAAGCTGAGAACAAAGGAGAAAGATCTTTATATTCCCCGTAACCACTATATCTGGATGCCGAAAATGTATTCACATAATTTGATGTTCAATTCTAAAGACCTTGATATTATTAATATTTATTTTCCGGAAGAAGAGAAGTTTGATCATCTTTTTTATGATGATTTGGGAATATATCCTGTCAGTAATTTACTTTCCGAGCTTTTGAACTTTGGAAAGGACTGGAATGGTGATTTCTTTCCCGATTCATGGGAGTATGAATTTTTGCTGACACTGAAACACCTGCTTCCTAAAGAAAATTTGAAAAAATTTACGATACAGCTGCCTACCACCACTGATGAGCGTCTCAATACAATAATTAAATTCATTAGGAGCAACCTGGAAAATCCTCTTACACTGAAAGAAGTTGCTGTAAAATTTGGATTTAGCGTAAGAAGCTTAACCCGTTTCTTTACGAATAAACTGGGGCTTTCATTTATTCAATACGTGAAAATGGTCAGGATCATTAAAGCAATGGAGTTGCTTAAGGACACGCAATTAAGTATGAGTGAGATTGCTTACGAAATTGGGTATTCCAATATTTCTGCATTTAGCAATACATTTTTACAATTGACCAATATGAGGCCAACAGAGTTTAAATCGATGCTTTAAATAAATGTTAAAATTATCTGGTCTGTAATTTCATTCTGAACCCGATGATCACTGGTTATAGATATGATTAATTAATTTCCTTTTTAATGAGATTTAATTAAAAAAATGACAAATTATTTTTTTAATTAAAAAAAGTTTATACATTTGTCACATCAAAAAATAAAAATGAATAGAACATTCAACAATATTATTACTATCGTTATTGTCATTATCGGATTCCGGTGATGAGCGATGGTATTGTTGAAACTCTATAAAAATAATAGTAAGCCATCCTCATCAGGATGGCTTTTTTTGTGCCTTAATTTTAAAATTAATCTAAAAACAAAAATATGTATCACAACAAAAAAATGACACCCCACGACAATGAGTATTTTTTGAAATCTCACCCGGTTTGTATTGACAATTATCCTCAGTTGAAGAATCACAGAACAGGAAAGACATCTTCATTTATAACCGGATTAATGATTTTATAAATGCAAATTTGAAGACTTTCTATAATTCTGCTGTTGTAGAATTAGTTAATTTAAATATTTGATTACTAGATCTTTGTATTTGTTTTTTGATTATTTGAATATTGTAATTTTAATTAAAATATGAGAGATAAAAAATATACAAGCCTTAGTTTTGAATCAAAATTAGAAAGAACTTCATGTATCGCTTTTGTAATCGGGACAGGTTAAATGTTAAACAGGTTTTGTTAACCCATATTTTACCAGACTGATGAGAATAGCTTTTTTTATGCCTAAACTTTAAAATAATTTAAAAAATAAATATGTATTACAACGAGAAAACGATGCTTTATCATGACGGAAAGTTTCAGGAAGCTTCAACAGCTTCTACCGGACTTTACGGACAATCACTTCATTATGGATATGCGGTCTTTGAAGGAATTAAATCTTATAAGACGAAGAATGGAACGAAAATTTTTAAAGCAAAAGAGCATTATGACCGTTTGAGAAAATCAGCTGAACTGATGATGATTCCCTTCGAATATTCGACAGAAGAGATGATTGATTTGACGTATAAGCTTTTAGAAATGAATAACCTGGGTAATGCATACATCAGACCATTAGTAATCTGCTCACCTAATATGAGCTTGTCAAAAGGAAACAAAAGTTCTTTAGTAATCGAAGCCTGGAGCTGGGACAATGGATACTTATCAGATCACGCCAGAATCATGACCTCATCTTTTGAACGTCCCAATCCTAAAGCATTCAGGATAGAAGCAAAAGCGAGCGGACATTATGTAAATTCTATTTTAGCGGCTCAGGAAGCAAAGGATAAAGGATTTGATGAAGCGATGCTTTTAGATGGAAATGGAAATGTAGCGGAAAGTTCAGGAGCCAATATTTTTTATGAGAAAGATTTAAAACTGTATACTCCGGCAAAAGGAAGTATTCTTCCGGGGATAACGAGAGCTACTATGTTTGAGATATGCGATCAGTTAGGGATATATTATGAAGAAAAATTCTTCAAGCCAGAAGAGATGGAAGGGGCTGATGCTGCATTCTTTTGTGGAACTGCTGCAGAAGTAGTTGCATTAAAATCGTTAAATAATACACCATTCAAACTGAAGTGGGAAGACAGTGTTTCTGCCTTGATCCAAAAGGCTTACAGACATCTGGTTTTCGAAGAGGATTATTCTTATTTAAAACAGGAACTCTATGTGTGAGACCTTAAATAAATATTCACGGGTTCTAACCCAGGATCCTACCCAGCCAGCAACTCAGGCTATGTTTTACGGAATCGGCTTTAAGAAAGAGGATTTCGAAAAAGCTCAGGTGGGAGTGGCAAGTATGGGATACGATGGAAATACCTGTAATATGCATCTCAATGGACTAGCTGAACTGGTAAAAAAAGGAGTGAACAGAGAAAATCTTGTCGGATTGATGTTTCATACCATCGGAATCAGTGATGGGATGACTAATGGTACTGATGGAATGCGATATTCTCTGGTCAGCAGGGATATTATCGCCGACAGTATAGAAACAGTGTGTGCCGGACAATATTATGATGCATTGATTACAGTACCCGGATGTGATAAAAATATGCCAGGATCACTGATCGCAATGGCAAGGCTTAACAGGCCATCCATAATGGTTTACGGGGGAAGTATAGAAGCAGGTCATTATAAGGGGAACGATCTTAATATCGTATCTGCTTTTGAAGCTTTGGGTAATAAAATTGCCGGAAAGCTTTCAGATGAAGACTATGATGGGATTATCAAAAACTCCTGTCCAAGTGCCGGAGCCTGTGGGGGAATGTATACTGCCAATACAATGGCTTCTGCTATTGAAGCATTGGGAATGAGCTTGCCTTATTCATCTTCTTATCCGGCTTTAAGTAAAGAGAAAAAAGAGGAATGTGAGTTTGCCGGGCATTATGTAAGAATATTATTAGAAAAAGATATCAAGCCATCAGATATCATGACTCCTGAAGCTTTTGAAAATGCATTGAGGATCATTATGGTTCTTGGAGGAAGTACCAATGCAGTTCTGCATTTTATTGCAATAGCGAAAAGTATAGGGCATAATCTGACTCTGGATGATTTCCAAAAAATAAGTGATACTACACCTTTATTGGCAGATCTTAAACCCAGTGGAAAATACCTGATGAAAGACCTCCACGAGGTAGGAGGCGTACCGGCGGTCATGAAATACCTTTTGGATCTTGGTCTTCTTCACGGAGATTGTCTTACGGTAACAGGGAAAACTATTGCTGAAAACCTTAGAAATGTGACCTCTATTATAGAGCGGGAGCAGGATATTATCAGAGATATTACCAATCCTATTAAAGAAACCGGTCATATCCGGATCATGTATGGTAATCTCGCTGAGAGAGGCTGTGTTGCTAAAATTACAGGAAAGGAAGGAAATTTCTTTAGAGGAAAAGCTAGAGTTTTTGATGGTGAGAAAGAATTTATAAAAGGAATTGAAGATCAGATCATCCAGGAAGGTGATGTGATCGTGATCAAAAATGAAGGCCCTAAAGGTGCGCCGGGAATGCCTGAAATGCTGAAACCAACTTCTGCTTTGATGGGATCGGGGTTAGGAAAAAATGTAGCCTTAATTACTGATGGCAGATTTTCAGGAGGAACCCATGGTTTTGTAGTAGGACATATCACTCCGGAAGCTTTTGAGGGGGGATTAATTGGTTTGGTGAAAGATAATGATGTGATCGAGCTGGATGCGGTAAAGAATACCATTAACCTCATGATATCGGATGAAGAATTAAAAGAAAGAAAATCCACATTTAAACAACCGGATTATAAAGTAAAAACAGGTGTTTTATATAAGTATGCAAAACTTGTATCGGATGCTTCTCATGGATGTATAACAGATTTTTAAATTGAATACAATGGAATCAACATTTAATGCATTAGAAACAGAAAGGTCTTCTCGGACCGCAAAGAAATTGAAAGGGGCAGAAGTTATTTTGGAAATCCTAAAAGCAGAAAACGTCAATACGGTCTTCGGATATCCTGGTGGAGCTGTCATTCCAATTTATGACGCATTATATGATTACAAAGACGATTTAAAGCATATTCTCGTAAGACATGAACAGGGAGCTATTCATGCAGCACAGGGGTTTTCAAGATCTTCAGATAGTATCGGGGTTGCCATTGCAACCAGCGGTCCCGGAGCAACGAATCTCGTAACCGGTCTTGCAGATGCGATGATCGATAGCACTCCGGTTGTATGTATTACAGGACAGGTATTTGCTTCCCTTTTAGGGTCTGATGCCTTTCAGGAAGTAGATGTAATTAATGTTACTGCTCCTGTTACCAAATGGAACTGTCAGGTAACCAATGCTGAAGATATACCAACAGCGCTCGCGAAAGCATTTTATATTGCCAGATCAGGCCGTCCAGGCCCAGTATTGGTGGATATTACTAAAAATGCCCAGCTTCAGGAAATTGATTTTAAAGGATATGAAATCTGTAATTCTATCCGGTCTTATCATCCTAAACCAAGAGTTAGAAGTGAATATATAGAGCAGGCTGCTTTATTAATTAATTCGGCCAAAAGACCGTTTTTATTATTTGGACAAGGGGTTATTATCGGACAGGCAGAAGAAGAGCTTAAGGCATTGGTTGAGAAAACAGGTATTCCGGCGGCATCTACAGCCTTAGGGCTGGGAGCCCTTTCTACAGAACATCCTTTCTATGTAGGGATGTTGGGAATGCATGGCCACTATGCCCCTAATAAACTAACCAATGATTGTGATGTGTTGATTGCGGTAGGAATGCGTTTTGATGACCGTGTGACTGGGAAATTAGATCAGTATGCCAAACAGGCTAAAGTCGTTCATCTTGATATTGATCTTGCTGAAATTGATAAAAATGTAAAAGCTGATGTTCCTGTTTTAGGAAACTGTAAAGAGACACTTCCTTTGTTAACCCAGGCATTGAATGAAAATTCACATGAAGAATGGCTTAATCAGTTCAAAGAGCTTCATCATAAAGAGCATCATGAAGTAGTACAAAAAGAGCTGAATCCAACAACTGAAGAACTCACAATGGGTGAAGTTTTGAAATATCTGAATCAATTAACCCAGGGTGAATACATCATTTGTACGGATGTAGGACAACACCAGATGATCTCCTGCAGATATGCAGAGTTCAAAAAATCAAAAAGGAATGTTACTTCAGGTGGACTGGGAACGATGGGATTTGGCCTGCCCGCAGCAATAGGTGCAAAAATGGCAAATCCTCATCAGCATGTGATCTGTATCGCCGGAGATGGTGGTTTTCAGATGAACATTCAGGAGCTTGGAACGATTTCACAATTTGGAATCGGAGTGAAGATGATTATCCTTAATAACTCTTTTCTGGGCATGGTTCGTCAATGGCAGGAACTTTTCCATGATAAGCGGTATTCTTTTGTAGACATTACCAGTCCTGACTTTTCTGCGGTTGCAGAGGCTTACGGGATAAAAGGAAAACATGTAAAGGAAAGAGCATCATTAGAATCTTCATTAAAGGAAATGCTTGACACAGAGGGAGCCTATCTGTTAGAAATAAAAGTTGGAAAAGAAAACAATGTTTTCCCTATGGTTCCACAAGGATGTAGTGTAAGTGAAATCCGTTTAAAATAAAAAACAAATATGATGAATAAACAGGAATATACCCTAAGTGTTTTCACAGAAAACCAGGTAGGGCTGCTTGCGAGAATAGCAATGGTTTTTTCAAGAAGGGGAATCAATATAGAAAGTCTGAATGTTTCTCCAACAGAGATTGAGGGCATTTCGAGGTTTACCATTGTGGTACAGGCTCCACAGGAAACGGTAAGAAAAGTATCAAGACAGATTCAAAAGCTGGTTGAGGTCATTAAAGTCTATTATAATACCAATGAGGAGATCGTTTGGCAGGAACTGGCTCTTTTTAAAATAGAGACCAATATTGTTTCTGAGAAGTTTTATGTTGAAAGGATTTTAAGACAATATGGAGCTACCATTGTAAGCGTAAGAAATGATTATACGGTTTTTACTATTGTAGGACATCATGAAGAAATCGATCGTTTTCTTGAACTTCTGGAACCTCATGGTTTGATAGAATTTATAAGAAGCGGAAGAGTAGCGGTCATTAAATCCAATGAAGCCTTTCATAAAAAACTCACAGCCCTTGAAAAAATGGCTTATCAATAAAAAATAACACAAATTCAATATATAGACGATCTAAAGAAGATCAGAAAAAATAACATTTAAAAACAAAATTATGGCATTAATTAAATTTGCAGGTGTAGAAGAAAGCGTAATAACAAGAGAAGAATTTCCTGTAGAAAAAGCTCAGGAAGTTTTAAAAGATGAAACTGTAGCGGTTTTAGGATATGGAATTCAGGGGCCTGGTCAGGCGCTTAATCTTAAAGATAATGGCATCAATGTAATTGTAGGGCAGCGAAAAAATTCTAAAAGCTGGGACAAAGCAATACAGGATGGATTCGTTCCAGGAGAAACATTATTCGAACTGGAAGAAGCTGCAGACAGAGGAACAATCATTTGTTATTTGTTGAGTGATGCTGCACAGATCGAATTTTGGCCAACTCTTGAAAAATATCTTACCCCTGGAAAAACATTATATTTCTCTCATGGTTTCGGAATTACCTATAATCATCAGACCAACATTGTTCCTTCCAAAGAAGTGGATGTTGTTCTTGTAGCTCCTAAAGGTTCAGGTACATCGTTGAGACGACTTTTTGTTGAAGGCAAAGGACTGAACAGCAGTTTTGCGATCCATCAGGATGCGACAGGAAATGCAAAAGATAAAGTGGCAGCATTGGGAATTGCGGTAGGTAGCGGGTACCTGTTTGAGACCAATTTTAAAAAAGAAGTATACAGTGACTTAGTAGGAGAGAGAGGTTCTTTGATGGGGGCTATTCAAGGGCTTTTTGCGGCTCAGTTTGAAGTATTGAGGGCTCAGGGACATTCCCCGTCAGAAGCATTTAATGAGACAGTGGAGGAACTAACCCAATCGTTAATGCCTTTGGTTGCAGAAAATGGAATGGACTGGATGTATGCCAATTGCTCTACTACTGCTCAAAGAGGAGCATTAGACTGGTGGAAGAAGTTTTATGATGCTACTAAGCCTGTGTTTGAAGAATTGTATCAGAGTGTGAAAGAAGGAAATGAATCACAGAAATCAATCTCCAGCAACAGCAAAGAAAACTACAGAGAAGGTCTTAATAAAGAGCTTGAAGAATTAAGAAACAGTGAATTGTGGCAGGCTGGTAAAGTCGTAAGATCGCTTCGCCCAGACAGACAATATGAATATGAAAAATAGAACGGTTGATTTTCCTTCATTATATGGTGTAGAAGAGGCGAGAAAGACATTGGAAAATGTTATTCATACCACTCCTTTGCAGAAGAGCTTTAGACTTTCTAAACAGTCCGGAGCGGATATTTTTCTTAAAAGGGAAGATATGCAACCTGTGCGTTCTTATAAAATAAGGGGAGCTTACAATAAGATATATAACCTATATAAGGAGGATAAAACTGGGAATGGTATTGTTTGTGCCAGTGCTGGCAATCATGCGCAGGGAGTTGCCTTTGCATGCAGGAAGCTAAAGATCAACGGGACGATCTTTATGCCTGTAACCACTCCTAAACAAAAGCTGGAGCAGGTTGCCATGTTTGGTGAAAAGTATGTAGAGATCAAGTTGATCGGTGATACTTTTGATGATTCAAAAAATGCGGCGATACAGTATAGCAAAAGTTACGGAGCTGAATTTATTCATCCTTTTGATGATGTAGAAATTATTGAAGGACAGGCCACCTTAGCCATGGAAATCCTGGAGCAGACAGAAGATCCCATAGATTTTGTATTCGTACCCCTTGGCGGTGGAGGATTAGCAGCAGGTATCATTACTGTATTTTCGGTTTTATCCCCAAAGACGAAGATTATTGTCGTAGAACCTAAAGGTGCGGCTTCAATGAAAGCTTCGCTGGAGGCAGGGGTCAACACTGAACTTTTGCATATTGATAAATTTGTGGATGGAGCTGCCGTTCAAAAGGTAGGTGATCTTACTTTTGAGATCTGTAAAGATCATATCCATGAATGCCTGGCCGTTGATGAAGGAAAAGTTTGTGAAACTTTATTAGAGGTATACAATAAAGATGCAATGGTTCTGGAACCGGCGGGTGCCCTGACAATAGCAGCTTTGGATCTGTATAAGCAACAGATTGCAGGCAAAAATATTGTCTGTATTGTAAGTGGTAGTAATAATGATATTACCAGAACAGAAGAGATCAAAGAACGAGCAATGCTTTATAAAGGACTGAAACATTACTTTATTGTTAAGTTTCCACAACGTCCCGGTGCTTTGAAAGAGTTTGTTCTGCATGTTTTGGGTACATCTGATGATATTACATTCTTTGAATACACCAAGAGAAATTCCAGGGAAACCGCTTCTGCTATCGTTGGCATTGAGGTGCCGTCATTTTCTGATTTTGAAGGATTACTTCGGAGAATGAAAGAGGCAGGGTATTACGAATCCTATCTCAATGATTCACCCAATATGATGAACATTTTAATCTAAATAATCAATTAAGCCATTTATTTATAAGTGGCTTAATTATTTTTAATATTTTATCGTGTTGATTTATAGATAAATATGGTATTTTAATTGATCGCAGATCATAAAATAGTGATAAACTGATAAATGTCATTGCTTTGTTATTTTTATTAAGTCTAAATAAATATAAATTTGTCTCAATAAAATTAACAAATAAATGAAGAAGATATCTATCCTTTTAAGTATTTCAGTTTGTTCTTTAATGAGCGCACAGTACTGCTTACCTACATTTGAATACAGTGGTAATTTGGCCATAGGTGAGGCAATTATGAATGTCACATTTGGAAATATCAATAATACTTCGCCTTCTGTTACAAATGGAACTGCTCCTCCTAACTACGAAGATTTTACATCAATATCTACAGATATTCAGGTCGGAAATGCATATCCGATTTCTGTAAAAGGTCCTTCAGGGACATTTCCTAGCGATGTTGTTGTATTTATTGATTTTAATAAAAATGGAAACTTTGATGATGCCGGAGAACGTTTTTTTATTGGACGTTTAGAATCAGCCAATCCATTCAATGCAAAGACGGTTACGGGCAGTATCAGTATTCCAGGAACTGCTTTAATAGGAGCAACCAAAATGAGGGTTTTAAAAAATACCAATATAGCGGCCTATTCCGATCCGAATGCATCTACTTCAATTAATTCGGCTTGCGCCAGCTTAAGATCAGGACAGGCGGAGGATTATTCTGTAAATATAGTAGCAGCAAACCTTTCAACCAAGGATCAGGATATTCATAAGGAAGCCCTTGCATTATATCCTAATCCAAGTACCGGAATGGTACATATAAAGGCAACCGAGCCCATTGAAAAATACGAGATGTTCAGTAGTACCGGTCAGAAAGTAATGGAAGGGAAATCTGCTTCATTGAATATGGGTCCACTGGTTCCCGGAACTTATTTAATTAAAATTCAATTAAAGAATAATAAAGTGATTACCGAAAAGATCATTAAGAAATAAACACAACTAATCATATCCATATCAATTTTTGTTTTTTAACCGGTGAGGCCATATCTCACCGGTTTTCTTTTTGATAAGTGTTCATGTCCAGCAGTTAAAAGCAAAGTTCTCACAAGGAGAACTCTGCGGTGTTAAATAAAAAGTAAATAACCTTTATCAGGCTATCTGATGAGTGTACAAAAATACCGGAAGGTGAGTGCCATTTAATGCCCCAGGTACAATAAATGATGTAGTCCAGATCAATATTTTTATTGCTCGAATCTTGGGCTATACTGAATTTTAAAAGTGGAATAGAATGTTCTCGATGGTCCTTTTTAATTTTGTATCAAATAAATAGAATATGAAGATTGAATATACGATTTCAAATATAACAACAGATTCAGAGATTCAGCAATGCTGGGAAGTGATTTCCCTGCTTCGACCTCATCTCAACAAAAACAATTGGAAAGATATCATTGGTGAAATGATGGCAAATGAAAAATATTATATTGCCGGAATTATTGAGAATACCCAGTGTGTTGCATTTGCGGGATACCGTATTATGAATTCTTTACACAGTGGGCATATTATTTACATCGATGATCTTTGTACATTGGAATCTCACAGAGGAAAAGGTTTGGGCTCCCAATTACTGAAATATGTAGAACGTATAGCCAGATCCGGTGACATGGATGCCGTAATTCTCGACACTGATTTTACAAATAATACCGCACAGAAGGTATATTTAAAATCGGGTTTTCAGCTTGCTGCACTTCATCTTGCTCATATTTTGAAATAACAAGATGTTTTTTTCAAATAAAAAAGGTAACCGAGATGTAGGTTACCTTTTTTGTATTAATTGGATTCGGTGATTAGAGTTTCTTTTGCTGTTTTAATATCGGCAAATAAAACTTTGACCTCGTCCCAGCTGTGTACCCTCTGATGATGGTCTATCTTCGAATTGTGCCCGGCATTAAACATGATGGGTCTTCCCTTACAAAAATCAAGGTTTTTGATGTGGTCATCAATAAGATAATCGGTATCTATGATACTTTTATCACCACACATGATGATATTTTTCCAGGAAATAAAAGGGAAATGTTCCTGAAGCCATTCATATTTTTCATACAATGAAAGTGGGAATTCCATAGCGGCTGTCACTATATAGATATCATAATCATTCATTAATTCTTTTACGACTTCTATTGCGTTGGGCATGACAGGCAGGGTACGGAAAAATCCGGGAGTCTGTAAAAATTCCAATACAGCCTCTCTATTTGGGAAAGCTTCCGGTTCCGGTTTACCAAGCATATCCTCTCGGGTAATCAAAACACCATAATCCCTGTGGTACCAATCGATCAGTTGTGCCTCTACATCAGCTATTACACCATCCATATCTATCGCAATCGTTTCTCTTTTATTTCTCATTTTGCAATTATTTGCAACAAAGATATATAATATTGCATAAAGTTGCATATTTTTTGCAATAAATATTTTCTATATTTGTTTTATGATTAAAGCCGAAAGACAGAATCTCATATTGGAATACCTTGCCAAGGATAAGAAAGTACTGCTGGACCAGTTAAGTAAGATCCTTAAAGTATCGGAAGATACTGTACGCAGAGATATTAAGGAATTATCAGATAAAGGATTGCTTAAAGCAGTTCGTGGCGGTGCACTTCAGCGGTCCTCGATGCCTTTACACTTTAAAGACCGGCAGAATATTGATGTTCCCTATAAAAAAATCATTGCTGAAAAAGTATTGGAATATATCAAACCGGGAATGGTATTGCTGGTAGATTCGGGAACCTCAGCATTGGCTGTAGTAGCCAATTTACCGAAGGATATCGCTTTAACAGTAGTCACAAACAGTTTTCCGGTAGCTTCCCTTTTAGAGGATCATACTGAAATTGAAGTTTTATTTATGGGCGGGATGCTTAACAAAATTTCTTTTTCAACCACTGGCTATGAGACGATTCAGAGCATAAGAAACATCAGGGCAGATATCTGTTTACTGGGTGTTTGTAGTATTGATCTGGAAGTAGGAGTCACAGGGGATGATTATGAAGACAGCCTTGTCAAAAGAGTGATGATAGAAACTTCAAAAAGCACGATTGCATTGTCTACTACTGATAAACTGGGGACATCTGAATCTTTTTATATCTGTGCAGCAAATTCACTTACTACAATTATCACAGAGGCTGATCCTACCTCTGATTATTTAAAACCCTATATCGATGCAGGGATCGAAATCAGATAATTGGAGATATAAAAAATCAGGCAAAGAGTTTATGATCTTTGCCTGATTTGAAATTTTACTCGATAGGTGGTGCCATACATAATCCATTTGGACCTGCCTGAGATCTTGGACGGCAAGCTCCATTGATGCAGCACCAGTCGTTACCACATTCCAGATTTTCAGGACATGCAGGATATCCGCCATTAATTACTTTTAACTGATTTCTTTCTAATGATTTCAAATTGTTTTTCATAGTACATTATTTAGTTGTAAAACAAATGTAATGAATTAACTTTATAGGAAATTAAGTGTTATTTTAAATTGATCATTTTATGTCCTTATAAAGTGATTTTTTCTCCTTGTACAGGGAAAATATATTTCATTTTTAAAGTATTTTTTTCTTTAAGCTGGGTTTTGATTTTTTCAATGTTATGATCCACCAGTTTTAAATGGGTAATGATTACAGGGACCTGGGCCAGTTTTCCAGGTTGACAGAAGCTATTCAGAACATTCAGCTCCTGTTCCAATAAATTCGGGGTAAGGTGGCCAAACAATGATTTATCCGGCTGTTCATTGGGAAAAGAAACTTCGATTAATATTCCTTTTAATTTTTGCTGATCTACATAAGGGGAAATCTGCTTCCACAGATTCTCCAGCTTATTGCTTTTTTCAATGCGGTCACTTCCGGTATCACCCAGATATAAGAGATAATCACCATCGTGTCTTACAAGAAATGCGGTACTCTCATAGGGATTAACATGGCTGAGCGGAAAAGCAGTCACATTCATTTCGGTATCTGAAATAGGAATTTCTTTGCCTTCATCCAGACTGATCATCTTGTATTTGTTTAAACGGGGAGCTTCACCTGAATCTGTAAAATTGGCCCAGCTTTCCCATGAGAAATATTTATCAGTAATGATCTTTCCTACAGTGGGGAGCGTGTAAACAGATTTTTTGGAATCATCCGGGCTGTTCAGGATCATTCCACTTACGTGATCCAGATGGGCATGGGAGATGAGGTAACCTTTGATATTCTGTTGTATCACCTGTAAAGGAGGACTTTGCTTGAAATTTCCTTTCTCAATGGCTTTTTCAACTCCTGAACGGATGGTTCCCGCATCCAGAGCGATATAATTTTCAGAATTGACAGGAGCAGCCATATAACTGGATAAATTACTCTCCTCTCCACCACCATAAATTCCTAAAGGAATCACCTTAAAACTATTTTGTGCTGAACAAATTGTCGCTGACAATATGATCGTCAGATTAAAAAAACGTTTTGTCATATCAAGTTAATGCTATTATATAAAAGAATTAATGAGGATACAAATTTAATTAAAAAGATCATCCGATTTTCCAACCATTAATAGTTATCCGCTGTTCGGACTTTGTAATATCAGATTGTCAGATCTTAAAAATTACTATATCAAAGGAATTGCTGTAAAAGAGATCTGATAGATGAGAAAATACTGATCCTTATCCTCATTTTTATAAAATTATTTACAGTCAGCTACTGCCAATGAATAAATGTATATTTGTTTTATTTTTTTGTTATGAAAACATATTTATTAGCATTACTGATTGGTACGGGTTCATGGGTCTCTGCTCAGGATAATTTAATACCTTATAATAAAAACGGAGTGTTTGGATTATGTGATATTAAAGGGGATATTAAAGTAAAACCTCAATATTCTAACATTTCATTTTTTAATGAACGAACTGGAGGTTACATAATACGGAATTATGAGAAATATGGACTTATTAACAAACAATTAAAAGAGGTAATTCCCCCAAATTCTAGTGAACCTATTTTTTCTGCGGGAGAAAATCGTGTGGGTGCTGTAATAGGGAACGAAATTATTTTTTACGATAAAAATAGCTTTCAAGAAGTAAAAAGACAGAAAATAGAACCGTCCAATCAGGAGCCTGGAATGCCTATTACAGCTCAGTATCCAGATAGGACAGGGCCTTCCCGAGAAGAAGTTATAGCTCTTTTCAAGAAGAAATACGGAAATAAATATAAAGCAGAACGCTTCAATGCTGTTTCAGCAAACGAAACCTATTTTGATTTAGAAGTTTTTGCAGAAGGTAAATCAAAATCGATTGGTTTGTTTTTGCCCAAGACAAATACCTTTTTATTGGATGAAGGAGATAATACCTACAGCTCAGCTGTCTGGATACCTTCAAAGAACTCTTACTATATTACTGTTATAGACACCACTAAGAGAAAATCTGTTATTACAGAAGATAAAAAAGTGATTTTCGAGCCAAAAGAATATAAGCGTCTTTACGTAATGCCTACTTATATCGGGTACAGTGAACCCAATGAATCCAGTGATAAAGCTGCAAATTACTATATTATTAATTCTGGAAAAGCAATTAAAAATCAATTTAGTGATTTCAGGTCTTCAGGTTTACTTACTGTCGATGGTAAGGGTTTTCAAGTGTTTTCTGCAGACATAGAGAATCCGGACCTTCATAAAAGTCAAAAAATATATATTGGTGAAAATGGAGAACAGTACTTTGAAGTAGATTTCAAATATGGCAATTAACCCTTTTATACAGAAAGTCTATTCCTTGTAGGCTAAGGTATATGGTTTGCGTATTATTTTGCTATGAAAATTTATAGTTCAAGATATAATCCCTCAGGTTGAGGGATTTTTTTTGCTTTGAATAGTACAGTTTTCTTTTCAGCTTTTTACAATCCTTTCAATTATACTTTTATCTATTTTCTGGATTTTGTTAATTAAAAAAACAGTAAGAAATCCCACTTGCAGTATAGTGTCTTCTTTTTATTTACCTATTGATAATCAGTATTGTAATAACTTAATAAATATTTTTTTCGGTTTTGATTTTTTGTATTAATATAATTTGTATTATTGTTTAATTATAATTCACCTACAGATGAATTATAATTTTAACTATTTAAAAACTAAAAATCATCTCATATTAATCAAAAAAACTTCAATTATGAAAAAAATCGCCATCACAGGTGGTAGTGGATTTGTTGGTTCTGCTATTTACAGAGAATGCCTTAAAAGGAATGATTCCCAAATCTTTTTATTTGACAAGACAAAGCCGGATTATATCCTTCCCAACAATGTTTCCTGGGTTGAATGTGATACGACAGATTTTAATCTGGTAAAAAAATGTTTAACCGAAATTAACCCTGATCATATTTATCTTATCGCTGGTGTTCTCGGAACAACTGAACTTAATTTTCACCCATTAAAAGCTGTACAAAATAACAGTGTTGGCATTTCCACATTTATTGAGGTTTTGCTTACCATGGAAAAGAAACCCAGATTATTCTATGTGACCAAGCCAAATGTTTGGGAGAATATGTATACCATTACAAAAGAAAACGCAGAGCGCATCATTAAACTATATATGAAAGAGTATGCGATTGAAGGATGTATTCATAAATGGTTCAATGCGTATGGACCTGGGCAGCATACACATCCTATCAGAAAGGCGGTCCCTTATTTTATTTTAAATGCCCTGCACGGTAAGCCTCTTGAAATATGGGGAAATGGAAAGCAAACCGTTGATCTTATCCATATTGAAGATATCGCATATCTTGCTGTTGAGGCCATGAATAAAGAAGTATGTACTAATGAGAATGTGGTTGACATAGGAACCGGAGTATCGGTGACCGTAGAAGATCTGGCAAAGCTGATTATTAAATTAACAGGTTCTTCTTCTGATATTGTGTATAAGAACATGAGAGCCGGTGAGGTGGAAGAAACTATTTTGGTTGCCAATACAACAGGAATTGATAATCACATTGTATCCAATTACAAGTTTAAGGATCTGGAAAAAGGAATGAAAGATACCATTGAATATTATCGAAATGTATCTGATGAACACAAAGAATCCTTCTTTACTTACTATAACAGTAATCAACATGAAAAGTATTATTCTCATTCTGGGAGCGCCCAATGATGCAAACGGAAATCTAAGCACAACAGCAATTGACCGATTGAATGCTGCTTATGAACTTTATCAAAAAGATAAAAAATTAAGTTTTTTATGCTCCGGTGGGTTTGGTGAACACTTTAATACATCACATTTGCCTCATGCCCACTATGCAAAGGAGTATCTTATTAAAAAAGGAGCCTGCGGAAATGATTTTTTGCCCCATTTGATCACTTCAAATACAGTTGATGATTTCAGAAAGGCAATTCCAATACTCACAGAAATAGATCCGGAAGTCATTTATGTGGTTACCTCTGATTTTCATGTGGCAAGGGCAAAGATGATCTTTAATATCGTGACCCAGAACAAGGAGATCAATAAAAAAACAGTCTTTATTTATGCTCAGTCATCGCATGCTTCCGGTGAACTTAAAAGGTTGGAAGAGCATGAAAATAAAGCGATTAAAGTTCTAATCAACAACAATTTTACTTTGTATTAAAATAAACGTTTTTGCTTTTTTATGATAGTTATTAGGCCTCTTGTTTGTATGAGAGGCTTTTATATAATGATATTTAGAGGATATGTATGAAAAGTATTTTATCATTAATTATAATCACTAATAAGAGATATATTTTTATATTTGCTAATTATATAAATAAATTATTTTATGAAAACAAACCTTTTATTAATTGGTGCTTTAATCGCTATCCTATTTTCTACTAGTTGTTCTAACGATTCAATAAGTACCGACGATGTTGTTGGAAAAGAAGCTAACAAATCAAAACTTATTCATGGTCAGGCAAAATTTGATTTTGAAGGAAAATTTCTGAAAGTTACACAAAATGGGACTGTGTTCTATATGTGGGGCTATAGAGGAAAGTTAAGACATATTGATTCACAAGCCACTTGGGATGGTCTATTCTCATCAAAACCATTTACATTTGAGGTTAATAGTTTTGCTGAAGCTACTGAAAGAACTGGTTATTCAATTGGCAATCCATTATTTATTGATAATGGTCTGGTTCGTTATGTACCAACAGGGAGAGTTTATTTTAGAGAAGGAAATAAACTAGTTTATATTACTAGTGAAGCTGCATTTAACAGATATCATTTTAGTTGGGATGCTGTACAAAATATCAATTCTTTTGATGGCTTAGAATATACACCTTTTGATGACTTAAGTTGGAATTAAACTTTAGTGTATTTTAACTATTTATAGCCTGTCTTCGGATAGGCTTTTTTAATTAGCAACTACCAATTGTAGCCCCACCAGGGATCGAACCTGGATCTAAAGTTTAGGAAACTTTTATTCTATCCATTGAACTATGAGGCCTCTTTCATTCAAATATATTAATATCATTTAAAAAACAGACTATATAAGGTACATTTTCTGGTTGTAAAATAACAATTCCATTTTGGCTACATCAATACCCATTTTGGCAACTCTAAGCTTTTTGGAACGACGGACATTTGTATTGTAATTTTAATACAACAAAAAATGAAAACAATTTTTATAACAGGTGCCTCTACAGGACTTGGAAAAACAACCGCTAAATTATTTCAAAGCAGAGGATGGAATGTAATTGCTACAATGAGAAATCCAGAAGCTGAAACCGAACTTCAAACATTAGACAATGTAACCTTGCTTCCATTAGATGTGACGAACCCTGAGCAGATCAAATCAACAGTAAAAAATGCCCTTGAGATTAGTGATATCGATTTAGTCTTTAATAATGCAGGCTACGGGTTAATCGGGCCTTTGGAAGCTTTAACGGATGATCAAATCGTTAAACAATTAAATACCAATTTATTAGGGGTTATCCGTGTGACCCAGGCTTTTATTCCTTATTTCAGAGAAAAAAGAGAAGGGATGTTTATCACAACGACTTCTATCGGTGGATTAATTGCTTTCCCATTAGGATCTACTTACCATGCTACCAAATGGGCATTGGAAGGATGGAGCGAAAGTCTTGCCTTTGAACTGAATACTTTTGGAGTGGATATAAAAACAGTATCTCCTGGTGGGATCAAGACCGACTTTATCAGCCGTTCCCTGGATATGGGTACACAACCGGAGTATGAACCTATGATCAATAAGATGTTCTCCAATACTGAAGTAATGATGGAAGGGGCTTCTGAACCTGAGCTGATTGCTGAAGTGGTATATGAAGCAGCAACAGACGGTAAAAAACAATTGAGATATGTTGCAGGCGCAGATGCTAATGCATTATATGCACAACGTCTTGAGTTGGGAGCAGAAGCATTCAGAGAACAATTCGGAAAGCAGTTTATCTAAAATCTATCTAAAAACAGCACAAATGTGAAAGAACTTGTGCTGTTTTTAACCTAAAATAATTCATACATTTATATTATGGAAAAGAAAGATAATGCTCCTTTTAAAATCTCATCCATATCCGAGCTGCATCAGATATTGAATGTTTCAAAACCTTTACATCCATTGATCAGTCTGGTTGATAACAGGGCAATGAGCGTTAATAAAGAAATGCTCAACCGGAATTTTGTTTTAAATTTTTATAAAATTTCCTACAAATTTTCTGAGAATGGTAAAATGGGATATGGTCAGGGTTATTATGACTTTAATGAAGGCGGAATGATGTTCACTGCTCCTAATCAGATTCTGTCTACTGAAGAGAATGCAGAATATCATGGCTATACCTTGTTTATACATCCGGATTTTATAAGAAACTATTCCCTTGCAAAGAATATTAAAAAGTATGGTTTCTTTTCCTATGATACCAATGAAGCGCTGCATTTATCTGATAAAGAAAAGAACCTTATCGTAGGGCTTTTGGATAATATTCAGGGCGAACTTAATACGGCTATCGATGAAATCAGTCAGGATGTGATCATCTCTTATATAGAAGTGTTACTGAATTACAGCAATAGATTTTATAAGCGACAGTTTATAACCCGTAAATCGGTGAACAGCGATCTGCTATCCAAAATGGAATATCTTCTGAATAATTACTTTGATGAACAGGAAACTTTGAACAAGGGTGTTCCGACAGTAGAATTTTTGGCATCAGAACTGAATCTTTCTCCACACTACTTAAGTGATATGCTTCGTAATCTTACCGGGCAAAATGCTCAGCAGCATATCCACACAAAACTGATTGAAAAAGCAAAAGAGTATCTCACTACAACGGGTCTCTCTGTTGCAGAGATAGCCTATCAGCTGGGATTTGAACATTCACAGTCTTTTAATAAATTATTCAAAAAGAAGACGAATACCACACCGTTACTCTTTAAACAGTCTTTCAATTAGCATCTAAAATAAGGAAGACATAAAAAATATTAATTAATTACGGTATGTCATTTAAATCATTAATATGATTTAAAATAAATGCTGCTCTTTTTTCAACGGAATCTAAAGGCACATCTACAACCTGATAACCATAAATAGAGTAGGTGTTTTTCATGCTGCTATAGGTTTCAAAAGCTTCTTCCCATGTTTGCTTTCTTTCTGCGTCGGTTTCATAAATTTCGGGCCATGGAGGAAGAATAAAGACAGTTGGATTATATTGATGGGTATCCACAATATTTTTCATCTCATTAGAAATTGCTAAACCTATCATATCAGCATAGCAATAGGCATCAATAATCCCGCGATCAAAGAAGATGAGGTTATTTTGATCCTGTGAAATGTTTTTAAAACTATTTACAGATGTATTGATCATAAGATGGGTGTAGAGTTCTTTATCTCTCCACGGTAGCCCTTCACCATTACTTTGCATCTGTTCTTTTATGATTTGCCTGGCATCTTCGTCTACGGTCCGATAGCCCATTTTTTCAAGTTGTTTCAGAAGTGTTGTTTTTCCAACACCAGGTCCTCCTGTAATAATATAAAAATTGTTCTTCTGATTCTTCATTACCATATTAAAAAGTTCTTTGCAGGAATTTTTTTATAACAGTTCCTGGCTTTTGTATCTGTTTCTATAATCTATAGGAGTCAGGCCCGTAATTCTTTTGAATACGGTTCTGAAAGATTTAAGATCATTGTAGCCTATACTGTAAGTGACATCAGCGATATTGGTTTCTCCGGCTTCGAGAGCCTTTTTGGCAGCTTCTACTTTTACCCGTTGTATATATTCTGTGGGATTCAGTGAGGTCGCATTTTTAAAGCGGCGGATGAAATTCCTCCTGCTCATATTCACCTGGTTGGCAATCTGCTCCACAGAGAGCTCTGTAGTAAATTCTTTTTCTATATAACTCTGTGCCTTATGAATGTCGTTATCATCATGACGGCGCTGACCTGAGAATATTGTAAAGACATTTTGGGAAGTCCTTCCATAATCTAATGCGTAATATTTGCTTAAAGATACAGATATTTCCTTACCACAGTTTTTTTCTATAAAATACAATACGGCATTCAGGGAAGAGAACCCTCCACCACCGGTAATGATTGCTTTTGAATGAGTAACCACATGATCAGGTTTAAAATCAATTAATGGATATCTCTGCTCAAGATCTTCCATTGCATCCCAATGGGAAGTGGCAGGCATATGGTCGAGAAGTCCACTTTCAGCTAAGAAATAAGCACCGGTACAAAGGCTGATGATTTCAGCTTTTTGCTTATATTTTTCTTTGATCCAGTCAACCAGTTTATAGTTCTTTAATAATAGGGTACGAATATCTTCTGATCCTGCTTTTATGGGAGGGACAATCACAACATCTGTGTCAAATTGTTCAGATAGTGTTTTGCTGCAGGTAAACTGCATATGAAGACTTGATTGTACATTGTTGAGATCTATACCGATAAGTTCGATATCGAAGGGAGGAGGAAATCCTTTTACGATGGCTGCATCATTAGCGCTGGAAAGCAATGCCGTTGTCGTAGAAATAGCTGTAGGCATTGCATCTTCATATACAAGTATTGAAATATGTTTCATGGATCGTGAGTTGGTATATCAAAATTACATAATAAATGGCACAAACTACACTGTTGATTGTCATTTATACGTTGTCTGCCTCTTTTGGAAAGTCTCTAATTTTACATAAAAATAAGTTATGAAAACAATATTTGAAACTACAACCAGAGAAGAATTGATCAGCCGGATCAATGCGCTTACAGATAAAAATACAGCCCAATGGGGAAAAATGAATCTCTATCAGATGACAAAACACTGCACAGTCTGGAACGACTGGGTTTTAGGAATCACCAAACATAGGTACAGACAGGAGTTACTTGGGAAGATATTTGGAAAAATGGCTTTGCGTAGTTTAATGAAAGAAGGAGCCATTATGGATAAAAATGTACCTGCCGGTGATTTTGCAATTAAAGAGCTTAATGGTGATACTGAATTGCAGAAAAAGATATGGTCTGAACAGATTGCTGCGTATGAACATTATTCAAATCCGGATTTTATTCATAGTTTTTTTGGTAAAATGAAAACTGATGAGCTGGGTATTTTTGTATATAAACATATGGATCATCATCTGCGCCAGTTTAATGCATGATTTCCTCAATCCGAAAGCTTACTCATTATTTATTCTTATATTGGTATTCTAATAATACAATTAATTGGAACCATGAAATATATATCTTCTATCTTTTTTTCATTTTTGATGATCGCCTGTAATGGCCAGGAGAAAATAGATTTAGCAAAACTGAACCTGAATGAACCCATCGAAAATATAATTGATTTTAAAGATAAAAATACGCTTGAAGTAAATACAGTCGAATATCCATTTTGTTTATTGACAGAAGGTCAGGATTCAGGGAAATTTACATTTGACGGAATTGATCTAAAGGGGCAGAAAATATTTTTTCAGATTAATTCTGAACGATTGAAAACAGACAGTATTACTAAGTTCGGGGGAGGACATTTTGATATGCAGGGGTTTAAAAACAAAACTGAACTTACCAGGATCCTAAAAGATTATAAAGCAGATCCGACCATCTATGGATTCAGAATGGAAATGAAAACACCCAATCTTAAAAAGGAAGTCCTGAAAAAGCTTGAAAACAAATATGGTAAAGGAATTAAAAATCCAAATACAGATCATGGATTCTATTGGAATTTGAAAAAAGAAAATAAATACATTTTCTATGCACCGGATTATGACAGACTCATTGTATTGAACAATACCAATTTATCAAAGAAATGCTATTGGGACAGTATGAATGGATTGATAGATTTTGGCGGATGTGACAATGAAGCATATACGAAGGACCTAACAAAAAATAGGACCGATTCTAAAGACATAAAGAATAAGCCGGTTTTAACCATTGATAAAAACTGGAATATCAGTGGCCTTACACTGGGAACTTCAAGTGAAGCTGATTTTGTTAAATCTTCTCTCAATAAAAATTTCGAAAGGATGATCACGACAAATCCAAAAGGAGAAATACAGGAATTGATGCAGCAAAATACCTACAATAATTTTCATTTCTATTTTACACCCGGTAAGAACGGAGAGAATGATCCTAAAAATAACATATTAAAAGGCTATGCTATCAATGATTTTGA
This sequence comes from Chryseobacterium sp. T16E-39, assembly GCF_002216065.1. NCBI lineage: Bacteria > Pseudomonadati > Bacteroidota > Flavobacteriia > Flavobacteriales > Weeksellaceae > Chryseobacterium > Chryseobacterium sp. T16E-39. The sequence goes on from NZ_CP022282.1 coordinate 620,864, forward strand.
TGCAGTAGAGTTATCGTTTGAAAACCAGTTGAAAAAAGGAATGAAAGGAGCTGACGTCGTAAAGGTTTTAGGTGGAAATAATATTGAAGGGGATCCGGCATTAAGAAATTCTAATTATTTGGAGATTAAGAATGCTACCTATAAGATCAATTTAATATTCGATGACAATAAATTATTTTCAAGCATGTATGTGCTTAAAAAAGAATAGGAAAGATGGGCGGAAACTTTTTGGCTTTTTGTTTTAATTCCCTAGTTTCTGTAAAAAAAGATTAAGGTCTTCTTCTTTTTCTAACCCAAGTTTCTGTTTAACCCTGTAACGGCTCATTCGGACACTTTTAGGTTCGATATGCATTAATTGTGAAATTTGCCGGGTATCCATTTTAAGATAGAGGTAGGCACAAAGCTTCATATCCAGAAGGGTGAGCTTCTTTTGGGACTTTTCACTGATGAGGTTAAAGAAGTCCGGATGAATCTGTTGGATCTGTAATTTTGCATCTTCAAAATCATTGTCGAGAACCATTTCCTCTTTCACGATCTTTTGCATATTTAAAGAACTATCATCCGCCAGCTTGTCTTTTATGGTGTGCAGCATTCGGTTTTTATGTTCCAGCTGAAGGACGTTAGCCATTGCTTCTTTCTGCAATTGCTGTTGTTGGGCTTCCAGCAGTTGTTGCTCTGCTTTTAAACGGGCCTGTTCCTCCTTTTCTAATTTCATCTGCATTTCAGATTCCTGCTTTTCTAATTGAAGCTGCTTTTCGCGTTCTAATGACAGACGCAGTTTGAAGTGATAAGAACGGAACATAAAAAGGAGCCCAATGACACAGGCAATCACAATGCATATATATAAATAGTTCTGGACTTTACGGCTCGCTTCTCTTTCTTTTAAAATCCTGACTTCATTATTTTTTTTCTCTGTTTCAAATTGTATTTCCAGCTTTTGAGCATTGAGAGCTTGTTTTTGATTAAAATTCTTATTGCTATACTCAGTTACTTCCTCCTGGTAGCTGAAAGCTTTCTCGAAGTTACCCTGCTTTTTGTAAAAGTTGGATAAAGATTGGGCAATGTTGATCAGAGTATAGTAATAGGGGGCTTTGTCTGCCTTCATCAAATCATAGGCTTCTAATAAATAAGTTTCTGCCATGGCAGTATTCCCGTTTCTGGAAGCGTATTCGCTCAGTAAGCCCAAACTGCTTGCTTTAACCTCCGAAGAATTAGGATTGTCTTTTAAAATATTCCCAGCTGTTTGTGCATAAGAAATAGCAGTCTTTTCTGCATTTTTATCATTATTGGGAAAATATTTGAAATATACGTCGGCGATATTAATACAGGTTATTGCATAGGTATAATTTGATATTTGTGTTGGGTGTTTAAAGTAAAGAGCCTCCGATTTTTTTAGATAAAATAGAATACTGTCGAGTTCTTTTTTATCTTGAGAAGCATTGTAGTTGTATTCATGAGCTACTGACAAGGCAGCATAGGAATTACTCAGTAGGTTATAATCCTTTGTTTTTAATGCATTTTCAGTTGCTTTACGTGCATAGTTGTTGACCTGAGCCACGTTGTTCCAAGTGGAATGAGCGGCATAAAGCTGGTAATACAGTTTAGAGGCAATATAGGGATCAGGTGATTTTTCCAATTCTTTTAATCCCAGTTGGCAAAATTTGATTTTTTTTTCAGGATCATCCAGTGTTTTATAGAGAAAAGCCTTTGCGTAATAAGCAGATGCCATTGCTACAGGATTTTTAGCTTGTTGGGCGATGACAATCGCAGAATCACTTAGTGGTTTCAAAGATGCTATTTGCTGATTATTGGCTTTTATAACGGTGAGAACGGTATATGCCTTGGTTGCCTCAAGATAATTTTTATATCGTAAAGCTATGCGTGCGCTTTCTCTTGCAGTATTTTCCGCCGCAGAATAATTCCTGTTTATTCTATAAGCCTCTGCGAGACGATTTAACAAGGCTGGTTTGTACTGTTCATCCAGATTGGTATTGTTAATAACCGACTGTAAACTGTCTGTATACAAACCTTGGGAAAAACCACTGATGCTGATACTAAAACAGAGACAAATAAATAATTTATAGAATACAGATTTCATATACTTAAAATTAAGATAAATTGTTAAATCCATGTATAAAACTTCATAAATATGACAAAGTATAACTGTTTGTAAAGTGTTGGAAACCAATTTTATTCAAATCTTGTAGTCGTATTGTAGATGCTTTTTACAGGAAGGTAGATGCTTTGTAGCATGGGAAGGTTAGGAAATCACAGTGGATTAATTGAATATTTGTAACAGCAATACTGCTATACAATTAAACATCAAATTTATGAACAACAAAACTTTATCCATCATTTCCTATATTACCCCTCTAGGCTGGATCTTAGCTTATTTTTTAGGAAGAGACAATGCAGATTCACTGCTTAAATACCATTTAAGACAATCATTAGGGCTTATGCTTATTAGTATTATTTTCAATATTATCATGAGAATCCTGGTTTCTATAACACCTCTTTTATCATTTTTAGGAATTGCAGGGCTTCTGATTATTATATTCTGGATATTAGGAATGATCAACGCAGCCAATGGTGCTGAAAAACCGGTTCCTATATTGGGTAAAATGTTTGAGGACAAATTTGCTTTTATAGGGTAAGAATGTAGGCTAATAAAATTGAGATGAAAGATTATAAATATTTTATACAGGAAGGGAGCAGGTTTCATTTGAAAACCAAAATGTCAACTGCTGTTTTACGGGTGATTGCCTGCCTGATTATAGGTATTGCCTTATATTGTCTTATTCCTGCTGAAAAAAAGATTGGTCTATGGGCAGCATTACTGTTTGTATTTTTTGCTTTGGTGAATCTATTAAAGACAACAAAAAGACTGGTTATCGATACACAGGCTAAAACAATAACCCATAAAAACAACATACTCAGTGGAGAGGTTGTTTATCGTTTTGAAGATTTTATCCAGTTTTATGTATTGGTAGGAAAGTATTTATTTATCACAATGGATAGTACAGCCTTTTTTATATTCGATCAAAATGGTAAAGAAAAAAGAGTTCCAATTATTGTAGGATTATTTGGATCCAAAACAGTACAGGCTGCTATTAATGAGATCAGTGAAATCATGAATATTGAAGAAAGATAACTGAAAACTGAAATGGAAAAATATAAATTGCACATAACCCCAACAGAGCTTAGTATAAAACCCTATTTTGCCTATATGCCAAAAATTATAGTTTTTGCAGTTTTAGCGGTTTTGATATTTTGTTTTGTACCCTTTTTACATCAAGTCAATTATAATATCAGATATACCTCTTATGGTATCGGTGGGGTTATGCTTTTTTATTCCATATATGATTATATTTTCCATGCCAGTGTGGAATTTTTATTTGATAAAAAAACAAACAGCATCTACAAAGTTTATTTATTTTCAATTAAAAAAAGACTGATGGCATTGGATGAAATGACCATTATTAATACAGCAGAATATGGTGATATGACCTATGCCATAGGTAAAAAGAGAGAACAGTTTTTGAAAAACTATCCGATTAGTGATGCTTTTTCGGGAAGTAAAAGAAGTATAAAGCGGGAAACAGAATATGCAGAACATATACTCAGTCCCTTACTTCAGTTTGTAAATAGTCCGTAACTTTAAGAATAAGTAAAATTCATAATACCAGATCAATATGAATATGAAAAAAGGCTTTGGCATATTTTGGATGCTTTATATGTTGTTTTTTGCAATTCCATTTCCTATGATTTTGTATTATAACATCAAGAGTGATGGCCCAGCTAATCTGAACCTCATTAATCCATGGCTTGCTTTGGGGGTTCTGGCACTGTCTGTTGTTTTGTGGATCATTACTCTGGTCGGTTATTTTCGAAAATGGGTCTTATCTAATTTTACAGCAAAAAAAAATATTGAATATTTAAATAAAAATGGAATACACAGAAAAGCCGAAATAAAAGAAGCGGTAAAAGTATCCAAAGATGGAAGTAAATATGATTCCTACGAATTAAAGCTTTTATTTAAAAATTTAGTAGACACCGAAATCCTTCAAAAAGCATTTGTAAACGATTCGAAACCTCAACAGCGTCGTTTCGAGTCCGGAAAAAAGATAGACATCCTTATTGATAAAGAGGTGAAAAGGATACCTTACTTCATTTTTGCGGGAACAGAAGCAACAATAAATGTCCCTGTTATTTTTCTTATCTGTTTGGGATGGCTCACGCTTGTTGTTCTTGTTTCAGGCTATTATATGTACTCATATCTTACAGAAAATATGGGAATGGGATGGCGTTTTATAGCCTTTTGGCATCCTCTGGTTCTTTGCCCCGCCATACTTTTATTATACAGAGTAGGTTTGTCATTTATTTTCAAGCTCGCAGGTGGTGGTAAGAAAGGGGAAGCAGAACTTATTAAGTTTAAGGGAATCAAAACTACTGCAAATTTGCTCAGTGTCAACCAAACCGGAACCTATATCAATGAACAGCCTATGGTTCTTTTTAAAATAGAATATGTTGACTACCAAAATCGGACAAGAAGATCAGAACTGAAAAAAATTGTAAATCTCCTTGAGCTTGATGTTGTAAGGCAGCCCACCATCGATATTTTTTATTTGAAAGAAAACCCGGATCGGATTGCTTTCGCGTCAGATCTGAATGAAATAAGTTAACGCCATGAAAAAATCAATCATCATAAGTATCAGCGGTATTCTTTTAATAAGTTGCGACCAGATTTCTAAGAGTATAAAAGATACGCTTAAATCTGCTCCCGTAGACAGTACAGCCTATGTGGAAAGAGAAGAAGAAGCTCCTAAAAGTCCATTTGATCCTGCTGTAGAGCGACAGATTGATCAGGCACAGCGTCTGGTTAATACCATAATGGAAAAGAATCATCCAACCCATGTTCAGCACCCGAAAGAAGGTAAAAACACTAATTTTCTAACCAATGAACAAAAATTAAATAAAGCTGAGGAAGCATTGAAAAAACTTCCTCAGTACATGGGGAAAGAGATTTTTGTTTATTCAACAATCAGTTTTTATGATGATGGCAGGATTCACCTTATGCTTCAGCATCCTAAAAATCCTGAATATGTGGATAATTATGACTATAAAGATGGTAACTGGTCTGAACCAACACCAGAACAATTATCTGTAAAAGATGATATTAAAACCAGATTAGTCTCTTTAAATAAGATACCATTTAGCAATATAGCAAGGGCTGCAACAATCTATAAGGAGAAATCCTCAAAAATAGAGGGGGCAGAACCCATTACAAACATCTATATTTCCGTCTGGAAAAATACATTAAGGTGGTATCCTTCCAGTATCAGTGGAAGTAGGGAGCGCTATTCTATTGAATTGAACGAAAATGGAACGTTAAAGAAGTTTGAGAATAAATAAAGCTGCATTAATAAAAGAATCCGCTCTTTAGAAGCGGATTCAGTAGATAAATACATCTCATTTTTTTAATTAGACAACAATAAAAAGCACAGCCGACAATGCTGTGCTTAAATTTTTATAAATTTAATTGCAATTTCAAAGCTGAAAAAAGCAAAAAATGATTTCATTTCAGTTGTATTACATAGTAAATGTAGGAATATTTTTAATACAAAACATGAATTAAATGTTAAAATTCACAAGTTATCCACATTTTTTTGTGGATAACTCTGTGTTCCAATTTTTTAGAGGTATTTATTTATACAATTGTTTAATATTTACATATTATTTCAAAGAATAAAAGAAAGATCTTATTTCATTTGCAAAGATATCAGGGACCTCCAATGCTGCAAAATGACCTCCTTTATCCAGCTTTTTAAAAGACACGACATTTACAAAACGTTCTGCCCATTCACGAGGAAATTGAGCTTCGCGAGGAAGAACTACGATTCCTGCAGGAACATTGCTTTTTTGCAAAGGCTGAGAACCTCCCCATTGTGCAATAGCATCAGCTTTATACATTCTCATGGATGAGCCGATTGTTTGGGTGATCCAATAGATCATGATATTAGTTAGAAGTTCATCTTTTCCACCAAAAGCTGTTTCAATAAGCTCGGGTGGAGCACCGGCATTTCCAAAACTGATGATCCAGGATGCTAAGCCAACAGGGGAGTCATTGAGGGCGTAGGCCAGAGATTGAGGTTTTGTGGCATGAACCATTGCATATGCTCCTTCTGAATACCACCATTGCTGTACAAACTGTGCGAATTTTGTTTCTTCTTCGCTCATAGTAGATGGATCTTCCTGTCCCATCGGATAACCGATATCTGTGAAATGTACACCTTGAAGAATATCCGGATATTTTGAAGCCAAAGCTTTGGTAACTCCCATTCCTACATCTCCACCCGCTGCACAGAATTTTTTGTATCCTAATGTTTCTGTCATTAACTTAACCCATAAATCCGCAACAGCCTCACTGCTTACGGCAACTTTATCTGAAAAGCCAAATCCAGGAATAGAAGGGATAATGAGATCAAAACTTTGCTCTCCTTCGGTAAGCAAAGGGATAATTTTATGGAACCGGTAAAAGCTGTCCGGCCAGCCATGAGTTAATAATAAAGGGATAGAACTACTTCCTTTCCCTTTTATGTATTGGAAGTGGATATGAATTCCTTCTATTTCAGCAATGTATTGCGGATACAGATTCAATTGGTTTTCATATTTTTTCCAATCATATTCATTGATCCAATAATCAGCAAATTCTTTCAGGTATTTTTCACTTGTCCCAAAGTGCCAGTCGGAGCCTTCTGCTTCACCCGGCCAACGGGTACCTTGAATACGCTGTTTCAGATCGTTGAGAACAGCATCTGAAATATTTACAGTAAATGGTTTCATAATATTTGAGTTTTGGTTTAAAAGAATAAATACAAGCGGAAAGGGTACATTTATTTTGCTGTAATACCTACTTTAATGTTCTGCCTTCCAAGTAGTAACAAATATAATATAATTCTTCATTGATTGAATAAAACCATAATAATTTGAAGTTTAATTGCTATGCTATTTTAAATTAAATAGTTATATTTACATCATCAAAATCTCTTTATAAATATCAGATATCATTCAAATGTAATTCTATATTTGGAAACTTTGGGTTCAAACTCCTGAACCTATAATCATTTATATTTTAAATCTAAAGACAAACCGGTAATCTCATATTTTAACCTGTTTGTGTATACAATAACATTAAAGAGATTTCTATGAAAACAAATACAATAGCCATCATTGGCGGAACCGGAAAATCCGGAAAATATCTTGTACAGCAGCTTTTACAAAAAGGATATCCTATCAGTGTACTATTAAGAAATCCTGAAAATTTTAAAATTGAAAACCCGTTAATTGAAATAGTAAAGGGAGATGCGAGAGATTATAATTCGATCAATACTTTAATCAAAGATTGTGATGTTGTCATAAGTGCTTTAGGCCAACCCATTGGAGAGGCATCTATTTTCAGTGATGCGGCGAAAAATATTACTCAATCTATGATTTCACATGGTATAAAGAGGTATATCGTCATAGCAGGATTAAATGTAGATACTCCCTTTGATAAGAAAAGTATCAGAGTACAACAGGCTACGGACTGGATGTATAAGAACTATCCTGAAACAACTGCAGACAGACAGGCAGAGTACGAAATTCTTACAAAATCTGGTCTGGATTGGACGTTGGTGAGGCTTCCTTTAATAATCCAAACCAGTGAACGCTTTAATATGCAAACTAGCCTGGAAGATTGTAAAGGAGAAAATATCAGTGCAACCGATCTGGCGGAATTTTTAATTTCTCAAATTGAAGATAGAGATTATATTAAGCAAAGTCCTTTTTTGTATAATATATTTTAAGCCCCTTAAAGAAGAAAGTTTGATTCAAATTAGGGATTAAAAAAACAGAGAGTCAATTTTTGACTCTCTGTTTATATTTTAGCCTTCCAGCTTTTCTTTAATATATTTTGCTGTATGTGATTTTTTATTTTTGGCCAATTCTTCCGGTGTTCCGGCGAAAACCACTTCTCCACCGTATTTCCCGGCTTCCGGGCCAATATCGATAATATGATCGGCAGATTTAATGATATCAGGCTGATGCTCGATTACGATTACAGAATGTCCAAGGTTAATAAGAGCTTGAAGAGATTTCAGTAATTTCTGAATATCATGGAAATGAAGTCCAGTAGACGGTTCGTCAAAAATGAATAAGGTCTTATCCGTGGTCACTCCTTTTACCAGGAAAGAAGCAAGTTTCACACGCTGTGCTTCACCACCTGAAAGGGTAGAAGAGCTTTGTCCCAGTTGTAAATATCCTAAACCAACTTCCTGTAATGGTTTTAATTTGGTTACAATTTTTTCTTCGTGATTCTCTTTGAAGAACTCTAAAGCTTCATCCACTGTCATGTGAAGGATATCAGAAATGTTTTTCTCATCGAATTTCACTTCAAGGATTTCATTCTTGAAACGGGTTCCTTTACACGTTTCACATTCCAGTTCGATATCCGCCATAAACTGCATGGAAACATTGATGACCCCTTCTCCTTTACATTCATCACATCGCCCGCCATCTACGTTGAAAGAGAAGTGTTTGGGTTTATACCCCATCATTTTAGACATTTTCTGCTTAGCAAACAAATCTCTTATGTCATCATAGGCTTTAAGATAGGTAACAGGGTTTGAACGGGAAGACTTTCCAATTGGATTCTGGTCGATCAGTTCAATATTCTTAATCAACTTTTTAGGAAACTCTACGGAATCATAATCACCTTTTTTTCCACCCATGCCTAACTGTATCTGGATGTCGTTGGTCAGAATTTCTTTCATCAAAGTAGATTTACCACTTCCTGAAACCCCCGAAATCACTACAAGGCTTTCTAAAGGAACATCTACATCAATATTTTTAAGATTGTTTTGTCTCGCTCCTTTAATGTGGATCCATTCTTTGGCCTTTCTTCTTTTTTCAGGAACTTTGATTTCCAATCTTCCTGTTAAATATTTTGAAGTGAGTGTATCTGCATTTTTTAATTCTTTATAGTCACCTGCAAAAACAAGCTCTCCACCAAGATAACCAGCTTCCGGGCCAATATCAATAATATAGTCTGCCGCTCTCATTACATCTTCATCGTGTTCAACAACGATAACAGTATTGCCGAGGTCACGGAGATTTTTCAAAACACCGATTAAATTTTCAGTGTCTCTGGAATGTAATCCAATAGATGGTTCATCAAGAATATAAATAGAACCGACCAATGAACTTCCTAAACTTGTGGCAAGATTGATTCTCTGGCTTTCCCCTCCGGAAAGCGTGTTTGAAGTCCTGTTGAGGGTTAGATATCCTAATCCAACTTTTAATAAGAATTCCAGGCGGGTGGTAATCTCATATAAAAGCCTTTTAGCTACTTCCTGGTCATGCTCTGAAAGTTTTAAAGTATTGATTAAAGGGAAAAGTTCATCCAATGGTAATTCAATGGTGGATTGAATGTTATGTCCATCAATCTTTACCCAACTGGTTTCTTCACGAAGCCTGAGCCCTTCGCAAGTCGGACAGAGTGTTTTTCCACGATAACGCGAAAGCATTACACGATATTGAATCTTATATAAGTTTTCCTCAAGCATTTTGAAGAAATTATTGATCGATGGAAAGCTGTTGCTGCCATCTCCCTTCCACAAAAAACTTTTCTGTTCTTTTGTTAACTGATGATAAGGCTTATGGATCGGGAAGTCACCTGCTTTTTTTATAAATGATTTTTTCCACTCGCTCATTGTTTCTCCTCTCCATGAAACCACAGCATCTTCATAAATAGAAAGTGTTTTATTCGGAATGACAAGATCTTCATCAATTCCAATTACTTTCCCATAACCCTCACAGGTTGGACACGCTCCATATGGGTTATTAAAGCTGAAGAAATGAACATTTGGCTCAAGAAATTCTATTCCATCCAATTCAAATTTGTTGGAAAACTCTCTTACCTTGCCTGTTTCAATATTTTTAAGAGAACAATATCCGCGACCTTCATAAAAAGCCATTTGAATAGAATCTGCCAATCTTTGAAGAAAGCTTTCATCTTCTTCATAAGCAAAACGGTCGATGACTAGATTAATGACCATTCCTTTTTCCGGAGTAAAACCAAAGCTTTCTAAATCCTCAATTCCGGCTACATTCTCATTGATCTCAAGTCTTGTAAAACCTGCCAGTTTTAAGACATTTAAATTTTCAGTAAAATTGTCGATATCATATTCTAAAGGAGCCGTTAGAAGAAAAGAAGCGTCTTTCTTTGAAGCTTTAATAAAATCCACTACATCAGTAACTGAATCTTTTTTCACTTCTTCCCCCGAAACAGGAGAAAATGTTTTTCCGATCCTTGCGAATAAAAGCTTCATATAATCATAGATCTCTGTGGAAGTTCCTACTGTAGAACGGGGATTGGATGAAATTACTTTTTGCTGGATCGCAATCGAAGGAGCCAGACCTTTAATATCATCCACTTTCGGTTTCTCCAGTTTACCTAAAAACTGCCGTGCATATGAACTTAAACTCTCAACGTATCTTCTTTGTCCCTCAGCATAAATGGTGTCAAACGCTAATGAAGATTTTCCACTTCCGGATACTCCAGTAATGACGATCAGTTTATTTTTAGGAATTAATACATCGATGTGCTTCAGGTTGTTAAGATGTGCGTTTTTAACAAATACCTGTTTTTTTATATCTATTTCTGTAATTGATGCCATAGTAAAATTAAGACCAACAAAAATACGAATTTTTAACTGATTTTTTTATTATAAATGTGTCCTTTACCATTCAAAAAATCTATTAAACAGTCTGTTAATATTTTTATAATTAAATAAACAAAAGGAGTCAACAGGCTTCACATTTAACATAAAATACATTTCATCAGGCTTATGAAAAAATGTAATCGATTTTTTCAATAATTACAAAATCGCTGGCTTATTTTGTAGAGTACACTGAATATAATATTTTTAAACAATACTGAATTATCTTTAAATAAAGGATTTTTGTAAATAGAAAGAATTGAATAATTACAGCTAAAAAGATTAAAATTGTTGAATATTATTTACTTTAATTCGGAATTGTTAAGATTTTTTATGTTTTTTTAAGTTAACCTATTGTTTCGTATTTCAAAATTATTTAAAATTGCATTGTAAATATGTAATATAGTAATGGTAAAATTATTCAGAGACCTTGTTACACATTTAATGAGAAAAAGATAATTCCCCCGCACAGATGCAGTATTCACTGCATCTTTTTTTATGTGATATAATAAGACTATGATAATAATCATTTGTGAGAGTTGTTGAAGTCATCTATTTTTGGAATTCTTAAAAAAATCTTAAAAAATTAAGGATATAATGAAAAAGCTGGGAGTACTATTCTTTCTGGGAGTGATTGTAAATATGCAGGCACAGGAAAAAACAACCGATATTGATACGATAGAATTTCAGGGTAAATTCATTTCCACTCCCTATAAAAATGCCAATCAGAATATCACAATAATTTCTAAAGATGAGATTGCCAATTCTCCGGCAAAAAGTATCGATGAAATTCTACAGCAAGTTCCGGGAATGGACATCAGAAGGAGAGGAGCGAACGGGGTACAGAGTGACGTTGCTTTTCGGGGAAGTTCATTTGAGCAGGTTCTGATATTATTAAATGGAATCCGGATGAATGATTCACAAACCGGGCACAACTCCATGAATATTCCTGTGAGCCTTGAAGATGTAGAAAGGATCGAAATTGTAAAAGGTCCTGCAGCAAGAAGATTTGGACAAAATGCGTACGCAGGTGTTATTAATATCATCACCAAAATAACCCCAGGTAAAAGAGTTAAAATAAGTGCTGAAGGAGGAGATTATGAAACCTATGGATTCGGAATGAATGCACAGTTGGGAAATGAAAAGTTTTCTAACTCTTTACAGGCTAACTCTGCTGCTTCTCAAGGGTATATGTACAACACGGACTACGAAATAAGAAATGTTTTCTATCAGAGTCGATTAGGAATTAAAAATGGGGATTTAAGACTACAAGCCGGTTTTTCAGAAAAGAAATTTGGAGCCAATGGATTTTACTCATCTCCAAAAGCTACAGAACAATATGAAGAGATGCAGGCTTCTATAATCAGTTTAGCCCATCAGCAAACTTTTGGAAAGTTAAAGCTTAATTCTAATCTGTACTGGAGAAGAGGTCAGGATATGTATTTATTTAACAGACAAAATCCTGGGATATATAGAAATATGCACATTGGAAATAATGTTGGAGGTGAAGTTAATTCAAGCTATTCCTGGGGATTAGGAACAACAGGAGTTGGAGTAGAGCTAAGAAAAGAGCTCCTGGCGAGTAATAATTTAGGAAATAGAAACCGCTTTGTATCACAGGTCTTCTTTGAACATCATTTTTCATTATTGGATAAAAAACTGAATATTACTCCTGGAATTTCCTGGGCCAATTATTCTAAAGAAGGGAATTTCTTTTATCCAGGTTTAGATGTTGGATATAATTTCGATTCAAATAATAAGATCTATGGTAATATAGCGAGAGTTCACAGAGTTCCAACGTTCACAGATCTTTATTATAAAAGTCCAACGGAGCAGGGAAACCCTGATTTACTTCCAGAAAATGCAGTTTCTACAGAAATAGGATATCAATATCAGAATAAAGGTTTACTTGCTAAAGTTAGTGGGTTTATGAGAAATTCCAATAATTCTATTGACTGGGTGAAAAAATCATTAAAAGACCCTACCTGGTATGCTCAGAACGTTGGAAAAATAGATACAAAAGGTATTGAAGCAGAGCTTGATCACAGAGTATTTAACTGGTTGAAATATTCTGTTGGATATACTTATATTGATACGAAATCCAAACAGCCTAATGATGCTGTTTCAAGATTTGTTTTAGATAACTTAAAACATCAGTTTATAGCCAAATTAGAAACCCGTTTCCTGCAATATTTTACTAATGAGCTGGTATATCATTATAATGACAGGGTGAATCTGGGAAGCTATAATCTATTAGACGAGAAAATTAGTTTTGCTAAAAATGACTTTTCTGTTTATATCTTGATCAACAATATTACAAATACGAAATATACGGAAACATTTGGTGTTCAGATGCCTAACAGATGGTTTCACGTAGGATTCACTTATAATATTAATATTAAGTAAACTTAATATCAAGAGACCGTTAATAAACTTTATTTTTGCAAAAATTTTTTTCATGAAACTTTTTTTAGGTTTAAGTCTGCTTTTTAGTATTACTTTTTTTAAGGCACAAGAGCATGTTTCCAGCTTTAATGCAGTAACACTGACCTATAAATTTCATCCAAAATTTTTCCTTTATGCCGAGGGACAGCTGAGAGGCAATGCAGAATATTCATATCCTGATTATTATGAGATTAAAGGAGGAGTAGGATATAACCTGACAAAAAACCATAAACCGTTTGTCGGTTTAGGAAGGTATGTGAATTATAAAGACCATAGCCTAAGCAAAGAAGAATTCAGGGTCTGGCTTCAGGATGTAATTGACATAAAAAAAGGGATCGTTAAGTTTGAAAACCGTTTTCGGGCAGAAAAGAGCTGGTTCTATGAGCCTCAGACTGATAATACTTCACAAAGGATGCGTTATCGCTACCGTTTGAATATAAGTGTTCCTTTAAACGCTAAAACGATAGAAAAAGGGACCGTTTTCACCAATGTATACGATGAAGTATTCTTGGTAAGCCCAATGAAACCAACATTTGCCCGAAATAGGGTATATGGAGGTTTTGGTTACCAGGTGGATGAGTATTTTGGTGTTCTTTGTGGTTATCTGTGGCAGAGAGAGTTTGAAGCAAGTGGTAATAGGAATTTACATTTTATTTACCTTGCCTTGAACATTAACATAGATGGAACAGATCACCATACAAAAACCTTCGATTTCCCGGGAGCGGATTAATATTTCTCAATCAAATAATGATAAGCTTTAAGGTATTTATTGAATCTTTTAATGTCTTTAGCTGTCAATTCCCTGTTTACTCTGCGTAGATCCATGTTGTCGCGAAGATCATTTAACTTTACAGCTACAGCAAGTGGAGATCTTTCTGTTCTTTTTACGAAATCGTCATAATCCTCTTCAGGATCAAATTTGGTAAGGCAGCTTATAGCGAATAATACATATTCCGGAAAACCTTCATTTCTCAGGTAATCAAGGCTAAATTCGGACGGATGGTCCTCAACTACATCATGAAGGGCTCCTACAATTTTTTCATCTAATGTTTTGCCATATTCCATTACGCGCATTACATGGGCAATGTATGGTGCGTGGTATTTGTCTGTTTGGCCTTTATGTGCTTTATCAGCAATTTTTATCGCTTTACGTAAAAGTTCTTCCTTTGTCATTTTTTCAAGAAAAGATTCGGTGCAAAAATAGAAAATGCCTTACATAAATAAGACATTTCTTTTAATTATTTTAGAATATTTTATCCGTTGGTTTCGTCTTCGATTGTAGCGATTGGAGCATTACTTTTTACGGATTCAATTCCATTTTCCATCCCATTTTCAGACTCATACATCTGGCTGGTTCCGATGATTTGTCCGTTCCCTGCTTTTAGATTGAAATAAGATTTTTCATTGGAAGATGTTTTTCTTTCAAATTTAGAATCATCTTTAGAATTGACTCTTACGGATTCGATACCGTTTTCACAGCCAGACTTTGAATTGTACCCTTGGCTGGTTAAAATAACCTGACCATTTCCAGCTTTCAGATTAAATTGATAATCTCCGTTTGTTCTTTTAGAAATAATAAATTTTCCCATAAATTAAATGTTTTATGATTTTGTTTCTGTTCTTAAATTTAGAAAAAAATTACAAAATAAAAAAGCATCTCATTTTTGAGATGCTTTAAAATCAAATTATTTATAAAAGACTAATAAGCTCCTTTAGCAATATAGTGAGCGGCAACTTTTTCAGTTAAAGCTACTACATTAGGATTATTGGTATACTTTGTGAACCTTCTTAATCCAGAAAGCATCATTCTTTGTTCGTCACCTTCAGCAAAAGAAATAATTCCTTCTTTAGCCGCTACGATGATTTTTTCAACTGCCTTGTATAGGTTAAGCTGAGCCATAGCCGCTTCTACTGAATCAGGTGAGAAATTTTTCTCCGCTCTTAATATCGTAGATTCTGCCATGTAGATCTGATTAAGGATCTCAGAAGCATTTAACAATAAGTGTTGTTGCTTCTCAATATCCATCATGAATTTTTGAAGGGCAGCCCCGGAAACCATTAAAAATACTTTTTTAAGATTGGCAATAATTGCTTTTTCTTCACTCATGAATGCAGAATAATCAGGAACTTCAAATGAAGGAATACCCATTAATTCTTTGCTGATTGCCATTGCAGGAGATAATAGATCCAATTCTCCTTTCATCGCTCTTTTAATCAACATTCCTACGGCTAATAATCTATTGATTTCATTAGTTCCTTCATAAATCCTTGCAATTCTTGAATCTCTCCAGGCTGCTTCCATTGGCATGTCTTCAGAGAATCCCATACCTCCGTACACCTGAATTCCTTCATCAGCTGTATGCTGTGTCAGATCTGAAACAAAAACTTTCAAAATAGAAGCTTCAACAGCAAATTCTTCAACACCTTTTAATTCTGCCTGTTGGTGATTCATTCCACCGGCAACCAATTCATTAATTTTATCTTCAACATCTTTTGCCGCTCTGTAAGAACCAGCTTCAGCAACGAAAATTCCAGTTGCCATTTCTGCTAATTTCTTTCTGATAGCTCCAAAAGTAGAAATAGAAACGCCAAACTGTTTTCTTTCGTTTGAATACTGAAGAGAGTGGTTTAGGATTCTTCTTTGCCCATCAAGATTAGCAGCAGCTAATTTAATTCTTCCAACATTCAAAGCATTTAAAGCGATTTTGAAACCGTTGTTTCTTTCACCTAAAAGGTTTTCAACCGGAACTTTCATATCATTAAAGAAAACCTGTCTTGTAGAAGACGAACGGATTCCTAATTTATGTTCTTCCTCACCAAAAGTAAGGCCTGTTGTTCCTTCTTTTTCTACGATGAAACCTGTAATGTTTTTATTATCATCAATTTTAGCAAAAACAATGAAAATCTCTGCAAAGCCTGCATTGGAAATCCACATTTTCTGTCCATTGATGATATAATGTTTTCCATCCTCAGAAAGTTTAGCTCTTGTTTTCCCAGAGTTTGCATCAGAACCTGCATCCGGTTCAGTAAGGCAATATGCCCCAAACTTTGTCCCAGTAGCCAAATCCGGAAGATATTTTTTCTTTTGTTCCTCAGTTCCGTACAATAGGATAGGAAGCGTTCCGATACCTGTATGTGCTCCATAAGCAGTTGCTAAAGATCCATTAGCCCCTGAGCAATAATCACAAGCCAGCATCGTATTCACAAAGCCCATTCCAAGACCACCATATTCTTCAGGAACAGCAACTCCTAAAAGTCCCATTTCCCCTAACTGGCGCATTTTCTCTTCAGTTAAAGCATAATCCTTTTTCTCAAATCTTTCTTTTTGAGGAATTACCTCTCTGTCAATAAATTCTTTCGCAGAATCACGAAGCATTTTTTGCTCCTCTGAAAGTTCTTCTAAAGAGAAGATCTCATGAGCAGGAATTTCTTTAATTAAGAATTCACCGCCTTTTAATGTTTTATTAAGTGTATCACTCATTGTTTTTGTTTTTTAAGATTAATTGTTTGTACTAAAGTATTTAAGTACAATGTATTTATGATTTTAATGCATATTATAATGAATACATTGTACATAGATACCTGAATACATTTTTAAAGTAATTCAAAGATCGATGCTGCTCCCTGGCCTGTACCTACGCACATAGAAACCATTCCATATTTGTTTCCGCGTTTTCTCATTTCGTCAAGGAGCTGAACGGTTAATTTGGTTCCGGTACATCCCAGTGGGTGACCAAGAGCAATTGCACCTCCGTTTACATTCAGGATATCAGGATTTAAACCAAGCTCTTTTTTGATCGCAACAGACTGTGATGCGAAAGCTTCGTTTAATTCGATTAATTCGATATCTTTTAATTCTAAACCTGCTTGTTTAAGGGCTTTTGGAATTGCGTAGATAGGACCCATACCCATAATTCTTGGCTCAAGACCTGCTGCAGCATAAGCAACTAATCTTGCTTCAGGCTCTAAACCTAATTCTTTTACCATTTCTTCACTCATGACGATTACAAAGGCTGCTCCGTCACTCATCTGAGATGAATTTCCAGCTGTTACGCTTCCTCCATTTGCAAATACAGGTCTTAATTTAGCTAACCCTTCTAAAGAAGTATCTTTTCTTGGACCTTCATCCACAGAGAAGTCAAACTTTTTAGTCTGCATTTTCTGATTTTCATCCAGGAAATTATATTCAACAGGAAGAGAAACAATCTGGTTCGCAAATTTGCCTTCAGCATTTGCTTTTAAAGCTTTCATATGAGATTCAAAAGCAAACTGATCCTGTTCTTCTCTTGAAATATTATATTGTTTTGCAACTTCTTCTGCCGTGTAACCCATTCCCCAATAATAATCGGGGTTTGTTTTGGCAATATCTGTTTCAGGAACTGGTTTATAACCTCCCATTGGGATGTAAGACATCGATTCTGTTCCTCCTGCGATAATACAATCGGCCATTCCCGCCTGGATTTTAGCAGAAGCGATAGCTATAGCCTCACTTCCTGATGCACAATATCTGTTTACTGTTACCCCTGGAACTTTGTCCGTATTCAATCCCATCAAAGAGATCAAACGCGCAACGTTTAGACCTTGCTCAGCTTCAGGCATTGCATTTCCTACGATAAGATCGTCAATCCTGTTTTTATCCAATTGTGGAAGCTCGGCCATTAATTTTTCAATAACGGTAGCCGCCATGACATCGGGTCTTGTAAAACGAAGGGAGCCTTTAGGAGCTTTTCCTACTGCTGTTCTGTATCCTTTTATTATATATGCTTGTTTCATTTTAGATTAGAGATTTTTAGACAAGAGATATGAGATTCTTGTCTGTTTAAATAATTTTTTTATTAATATTTTCTTTAAAAACATAAATCATTTTTTGAACTTCATCAAGCTTACATTGTAAGGATTGATTTGTTTCCTCAGAAATAAAACTCAATTTTTCACAAAGTATTAGTTGAGTTTGAAGTTCATAAGATGAACCATATGCAATATTTAAAAAATAATAAAATTCTTTTTCTCTTTCTCTTCCAGCTCCTTCTGCTATATTGGAGGAAATTGAGACTGCGGCTCTTTTAATTTGTGAAGAAAGTCCATATTTCTCATCATTTGGCATATTAGCTAATGCTTTATAGACATCAACACACAAATTAATTGATTCATTCCAGATTTTCAATTTTTTAATATTGTGCATGATTTAATCAGATTTATTTTATCTCTTAGTCTCAAGTCTTATAGTCTCAAGTCTAATTCCTAAGCGGTTTTCCATTCTGTAACATATACTGGATTCTCTCCAAAGTCTTTCTCTCTCCACAAAGCTGTAAGAAAGTTTCTCTTTCAAGGTTCAATAAGTATTGCTCCGTAACTATGGTTGGTTCAGAAAGATTTCCACCGACCATTACGTTGGCTAACTTGTCTGCAATTTTCTTGTCGTGTTCAGAAATAAATTTCCCGGTAAGCATCTGATCTGTTCCTACATAGAACATTCCTAGTGCGTCTTTTCCTAAAACTTTTACTTTCTGTTCAATGGGTTGGGTATATCCTTGTTCTGCCAATAATTTTGCAATTTTTTTAGCTTCAGCAATTTGTCTGTTTTTACTCACGGAAACGATATCTTTTCCTTTTTCAAGGATTCCCATATCATAGGCTTCGTAAGCAGATGTTGCCACTTTACCCATAGCGATATTCATGAATGCTTCACGGAGTCTGTTATTTTTAACATCATCAGCATGGAATTCTCTGGAAGTTCTTAAAGTTAATTCTTTAGTACCACCACCACCAGGAATTACACCAACTCCGGTTTCTACCAATCCTATGTAAGTTTCAGCGGCAGCAACTACACGGTCTGCATGCATGGTCATTTCGCAACCACCACCAAGAGTCATTCCGTGAGGAGCAACGACTACTGGAATTGAAGAGTAGCGTACTCTCATCATTGATTTCTGGAAGTAAGCGATTGCCATATTCAGATCATCCCAATCCTGCTCAATCGCCATCATGAGGATCATAGCTAAATTAGCTCCAACAGAGAAGTTAGTTCCCTGGTTTCCGATAACAAGTCCGTCGTATTCTTTTTCAGCTAGATCGATGGCTCTGTTTAATCCATCAAGAACTTCGCCACCCAGAGAGTTCATTTTTGAACGGATTTCAAAGTTGATGATTCCGTCTCCTAGATCTTCAATAGCAGCTCCGGAATTACTCCAAAGTGTTTTGTTCTTTCTGATGTTATCTAAAATAATGAATGCATCCTGTCCAGGAATGTTATTATAATTTCCTGAGTTTTTGTCATAGTAAATGCTTTGTCCTTCATCATTTACTTTATAGAAAGTTCCTCCTTTTTCTGCTAAAGCTTTAGCCCAGTCAGAAACTTCATATCCTGTATCTTTTGCTAATTCCACACCTTTTTGAATACCTACAGCATCCCAAATTTCAAAAGGTCCGTTTTCCCATCCGAAACCGGCTCTCATCGCATCATCAATTTTATAGATGTCATCAGAAATTTCAGGAACTTTATGAGAAACATAAGCGAATAATGCGCCTAAAGATTTTCTGTATAATTCTCCTGCTTTATCTTTTCCACCGATCAGAACTTTAAATCTGTCGATTGGTTTATCAATGGCTTTTGTTAGTTCAAGGGTAGGGAAAGAAGATTTGCCCTGAAGCTCATATTCTAAAGTATCAAGATTTAATCCGTGAATTTCAGATTTTCCATCTGCACTTTTCACCTTTTTATAGAATCCTTGTTGAGTTTTAGAACCTAACCATTTATTATCCATCATTTTCTGGATATAGTCTGGCAAAGCAAAAACATCATTAAAGTTATTGGCTTCAGCACCGCTCTGACGAACACCATTAGCCACCATAACCAAAGTATCCAGACCTACAACATCAGCTGTTCTGAAGGTTGCAGATTTTGGTCGGCCAATTACCGGACCTGTTAATTTATCTACATCAGAAACAGTGAGACCTAATTTCTGAACATTATGAAGGAGATCCATCATCGAGAAAACTCCGATTCTGTTGGCGATAAATGCTGGGGTATCTTTTGCTAAAACAGTTGTCTTTCCTAAAAATTTAGCTCCATAGTTCATATAGAAATCTACGACTTCAGGATCACTGTCATTTGTAGGAATAACTTCTAAAAGAGGAAGGTATCTTACAGGGTTGAAGAAATGGGTTCCTGCAAAGTATTTTTTGAAATCTTCGCTTCTTCCTTCAATTAATAAATGAATAGGAATTCCAGATGTATTAGAAGAAATGAGTGTTCCCGGCTTCCTGAATTGTTCAATTTTTTCGTAAACTGATTTCTTGATGTCAAGTCTTTCAACCACCACCTCAATAATCCAGTCTGTATTTTTTATTTTCTGTAAATCATCATCAAAGTTTCCAACCTTAATTCTATCTGCAAATTTGGGAGAATAGAGTAGAGCTGGACTCGCCTTTTTCAGTTTTTCAAAGTTTTCTGCAGCAATTCTGTTTCTTACTGCTTTATCATCCTTTGTCAAACCTTTTTTTTGCTCTGTTTCAGTCAGTTCAAAAGGAACAATATCTAAAAGCAAAACTTCTACACCAATATTGGCGAAGTGAGCCGCAATACCGCTTCCCATGATTCCTGAACCAAGAACCGTTACGTGTTTGATTCTTCTTTTCATCTGTAAACTATTTATTATTTATTTTTTGGGTCACATGGAACCGAAAGGTTCCATTTTAATTTATTTTCTGTTGTTCAGGTCGTTTGCAATCTTCATGATTTCATGCATGACCTCTTTAAAGGTTTCCATTTTTTCAGGAGCAATTTTTTCCATGACCCTTTTGTTAAAGCTCACGACTACTTCTTTTGAAATATTTCTGGAGTTTAGTCCTTTATCAGTAAGTTTTATGATAACTTCTCTTTTATCAGTCGTTGTCTTTTCCTTATAGATATAACCGTTATCTTCCAGCAGTTTTATAATTCTTGTTAAAGAGGTAGGTTCAATGGCCATTTTTGGTCCTAGATTGGTACTTCTTGTCCCTTCTTTGGGATCTATTTTAAGAAGGGTGAGTGCTTGAACAGCTGTAGAATCGTGCTCCTGAGCAAGCTCTGTGTACATTTTTGACACGGCAAGCCAGGTTTGTTTTAACACCAGATCTACGTTTTCTATTTTTTCCTTGTTATTATCCATCATTTTTGTGGTAATAGGTTTTTATCAAATTTAGTAAATATTATGCATGCATAGTATTTATTAACGTTAAAATTTGTTAACAATCTGATGGTGAATGGATTAAATTGTATGACAAGCATAATACTATGCATGCATAGTATGTGAAATATCTAAAGAAAAATGAGTATTAATGAATGTTTCTGATGAAATCTATAATTTCTTCGAATGATTCGCATTGTTGTTTGATGTTGCGATGAGAAATTAACCAAATGTTGTTCTGAAACTCAAATAGAAAGGCAGACAGGTCTTTTTGAAAGTTTTTTTGAAGAAGTGAATACAGCATTTCCTTATGGATAGGGGGTGCTGAAATTTCCGGAGCTACAAAACTTTCATTTACCTGAAATAAAGAAACGTTGACTAGTTCTTCATGCTGGAGAAGTACATCTTCCACAATTCCGGAATAGAGCTGATTGTCTTTTACATACCAGATTTTATCTGCAAATTCTTTTGCCAATCGCCAGTCGTGGGAAGAAAATAAAATAAGCTTATTTTGCTCTTTTGCCAGTTTACGGAGCGTTTTAAGGATGATAATCTTATTTTTTTCGTCAAGATGAGTGGTGGGTTCATCTAAAATAATAACCGGAGAATTTTGGGTTAAAGCTCTACCTATAAATGCTTTTTGAAGATTACCGTCTGAAAGGTTTTTAAGAAGGACATGTTTATATTGATCTAGAGCCAGTTCACTTATAGTCCGTGAAACTTCCTGACGATCTTCTTTTTTTAATTCAAAATAATAAGGATAGTAAATGTACTTGCCTAAAGAAATAAGATCTTCAACCGTATAATTTTGAGGAATAACAGCTTTTGAAAATACAATAGCGATATTTTCTGCAATCTCCTTAACGGAAAGATTTTTAATGTTTTTATTATGTAACAGAATTTCTCCACCCAGTAAAGGAACCTGATGAAGAATAGATTTGATCAGAGTGGTTTTTCCTACACCATTGTTTCCAATCAGCAAGCACACATCACCTAGCTTCAAATTGGCATTGGCATTTGAAATTAGGGTTGTATTATATCCTATGTTGGCTTGCTTGATTTGTAGGTGCATATTATATTATTGATCTCAATTTTGATATTACAAATTTATTTATCTGAGATTCTTTCAGAATGACAAGTGATAGTGGTTATTGTGATATTTGTCATTCCGTGGGAATCTAACCCGTATTTTCATAGTATTTATTACATTGTAAACCCTTTACTATTCTTCTTTAATTAAATTATATCTTAAACTTTATGCTGTTTCAAAAGCATTACCAGAATCACAGGAATTCCAAAGATGGAGCTTATCACATTCAAAGGAATCTGACTTTTTTCCGCGACAATTGAAAATAGAAGCATCATTAACATTCCTAACATCATGTTTAATACCCATTGCTGCCAAAGCTTTGCCGGGTTATAAATTAATCTGCAAAAGTGGGGTACAATAATTCCTATAAACAATATAGGTCCTAAAAATGCTGTAATAGAAGCTGACAGGAGAGAAGATGCTACGATTATGAACAGTTTCAAATGATTTAAATTGACTCCCAAGCTTTGTGCATACGAATGGCCCAATGAGTTTCCTATAAGCGGCTTAATCGTCTTAAATGACATGAATAATCCAGCTAGAACCAGAACAAATAATACCAAAATCTGATTTCGGGTAACCATATTATTGGCTCCGAAGGACCATAGTATATAATTTTTTAAATTTTGATTTTCTGCATACAGCTGAAGCAAAGATACAATAGCTCCCGCTAAAGCGGAAACAAGAAAGCCAAAGATGATCAGATAGGATTTATCCTGAAATTTATTGGAAATAGATAAAAGAATCAACATTAACAATAAGCTTCCCGTAATCGCTGATAAGCTTAAAAAACTATTTTGCAGAAAATCGGGTAGGAGAAAATCGTGTGAAAAGAAAATATAAAATGAAACCGATAAACTTGCAACAGAAGTTATTCCCAATATATCTGGCCCTGCTAATGGATTTTGAAAATATTCCTGCATGAGGAAACCAGAAGTAGGAATGGAAACTCCCGCTAAAAGCATTACTAAAACCCTGTTAATCCGGATATCTGCAATTTGATTGTTGGGGGAATCATTAAAAAAGTCTTGAAGCTCTAAGCTTAAAAATCCTGTATTCATATTAATAATCGCGGTAAGAATAATTGCGATTACAAATAGTGAACACAGGATTTTAAATTTTTTTGACATTACTCAGAAATAATTCTGTGAGGTTTTTATTTTAAAAATGAATTGATCTTAGAATTTAAAAGTTCTTCACTCATCATTCCCAAATATTCATCAGTTTTAGCTCCTTTTCTCATATGAGTAAAGGGGATAGATCCGCCATCCCATTGCTTGAAATTTTTTGGATAAAAATTCTGATCCAGCTTTTGACCATCCAATAAAATGATATTTTCCGTCAGTCCATTTTCAGATGCGAATTGCTTGACTGCTTTATTCCATTCTGATTTGTTATCTAAATTCACGAAAGTAAATTTAACGGGCTTTCCTTTCAACTCCTGCATCTTTTTCTTGAAATGTGGGATTTCCTGAATACATGGTCCACACCATGTTGCAAAGAAATTGGTGACATACAAAGTGTCATTATCTTTAGCCAGATAATCTCCCATATTCTCTGGAGAAACCTCTTTGAAAGCATATGCTGTTTTGTCAGATTCAGGGGCACTGGTAACAGCAACCGAGTCTTTAGGGACTGCAGTATCAGTTGCCGTCTGATTTTCCTTTTTGCAGCTGGCAAGTGTTATGATAACAAGGGTTGATAAAATGATCTTCTTCATAATTATTTTAGTATTTTTGAATTTGAAGTATGGAACAACAAATCTATAAAGGGAAACTTACACAGTTTCATTGGTTAAAAATAGCGAAAAAGGAAGAACTAACCAAAAATACTTTTTCTCTGGAGTTCGAGATTCCAGAGAGTTTAGAGGAAAATTTTACATTTGAAGCAGGGCAATTTGTAAGCATTAAATTTCAATCTCATGGAAAAGAAGTCATTAATGATTATTCCATGACATCTGCTCCCTTTGAGAAAAAAATAAGTTTAGGAATAAAGATTAATTCTTCTGAGGGAACGCCTTCCGAGCTATTTAAAAACTATAATGAAGGAGATCATTTATTAGTAAGTGAGCCGGCCGGAAGATTTACTTTGGTTTCTAAACCGAGTGAATTCAGAACTATTATTGCATTTGCTGCAGGTATTGGTATAACTCCTATTTTGAGCCATTTTAAAAATATTCTGCATAATGAACCAAGGACCAGATTGTTTTTATTTTTCGGAAACAAAAATTCCGAAGAATTAATTTATAGAGATGTGCTGGATAATCTGGCCCGAACTTACGGCGATAGATTACAGCTGTTTTATTTTTTTTCGCAGGAAAAAACACCGGATCAATTTTTCTACGGAAGACTGGATGCAAAAAAATTAAATTTGATTATCAATCAGATTTTACATCTGGATGATACAGATGAAGAGTCTACCATTTGGGATGCTGTAGATGGGGTTCTGATCTGCGGAAAAGGAGAAATGATCAAGACCCTTGCAAATGCATGTTATCATCACGGGATTCCGAAAAAGAATATCCATTTTGAACTTTTTGAAGCGTTTAATGATGATATTTATCCAATAGAAAAAGAATTTCCATTAATTGAAAATGTGGAAATAGACTTTAAGATGTTAGGACAAAGTTATCATACAGAGCTTCCTGACAATAGAGAAAAGATTCTCCAGCAACTATTGGCTCAGAAATTCTCTGTTCCCTATTCCTGTAAATCGGGAATTTGCGGAAGCTGTGAATGTTATCTGGAGGAAGGGCAGGTTGAATTGTTGGAAAATGAATATTTGACTGAAAAAGAAGAATTGCAGGGAAAAATATTAGCATGTATGTCTATAGCTAAAACTAAGAAAATAAAGCTTAACTTTGATCTCATTTGAGAGTTGTAAGAAACATATTTAGCTTTATTGTAGCATCACTGGAAATTGGAATTCTAGTGTTATGCCTTGCTAATGCTTGGGTTTTTGCACTCACCAATGGAAGAACTTATACTAAAATTTCAAAAATACCACCCCGTGAGGTGGCCTTGGTTTTAGGAACTTCTCCAAAAATGCGGTCAGGATTGTCCAATCCCTATTTCACCAAAAGAATGGATGCGACGGCATTACTTTATCATCACGGGAAAATCAAAAAAATAATTGTAAGTGGTGAAAAAAGCAAGGGTTATAACGAACCCGAAGCCATGAAAAACTATCTGATTTATCAGGAAGGTGTACCTGAAGAAATTATCATAGAAGATCCCAAAGGTTTTAATACCTATAAAAGTATTTTACGTTGTAAAGATGTATATAAAGAAGATAATGTGATTATTGTCTCCCAGGGATTCCATAATCTGCGCGCTCTTTTTTTTGCAAGAAATAACAATATGAACGCGCTGGGTTTTGATGCACAGGATGTGAGCAAACCTGAAAGTTACTACAGAAATCAATTTAGAGAAATATTTGCCAGAATGATCGCTGTAGCCTATTTCCTGTTGGGCATTTCTCCCGATTAAAAAGGATAACCAAAGGCGACGTTTAAAGTAGGCTTAAACGGCTGAAAATCTTTAAATCTCCATCGGTCACCATTAGGTTTGTTAGGATCATAAATTTTATAGGCAAAATCAAGTCTTAAAGTAATATACGCCACATTGACCCTTAATCCGAATCCACTACCTATACCTACTTGGCCTAGAAATTTATTGAGTTTAAATTCATCACCATATCCTGTATTTCCGTTCCTAAGACTCCATGTGTTACCTATATCCGTAAAGAGTGCACCCTCATACATATCACTGAAAGGCAAACGGTATTCTATATTTGTTGTCAGTTTTAAATTGTCAGTCATATAGGTTCGAACCCTTTCATCAACCTGAGAGTCTGACGGACCTAAACCTCCGAAAGCTACCCAAGCTCTGATATCATTGGATCCCCCATTAAAATAAGACCTGATAACCGGCATAGAACTTGAATTTCCATAAGGAATTCCTAATCCAATAAACTGGCGGAGAACCAGGGTTTGATTACCATTGAATTTAAAATATTTTCTGATATCAAAGTCAAATTTTACAAACTGAGCATATGGTACTCCAAAAATAGTCCTTTGCGGGCTCGTTACAACTCCTCCGCCATCATCTCTTCTTTGGTTAAATATACTGAGTATATTACCTGCCAATTCTACTTTTCCATTAAAATAAAATGCGTTGGGATATTCTTTTTTTCCGATCTCATTATATACATAATTATAAATCATAGAAGAAATAAGAACATCCTGAGTTTGTCTGTCTTTATTAATTAATGTTCCTGTGAAGGCTGTAAAAAGATCAGCTCCTTTTTGATCAAGATTATTGAGGTACGCCTCATCAGTTACAATCTGTTTTGAAACTTCATCGATGGTGAGTTGCCCGGCCAAAAACTTAGTTTCAGTATCCTGACCTACCTGACCACTTTGAAAATAGCTGTCAAATATTTCTTTTCTTACTTCTTCATCACTGGTGAAATAGCTGTAATAGGCTGATTTATTCTTTGTTAAACTCAACTGTGTATTAAAGAGTGTAAGCCTGTGAGACACTCTGTCATTTACTGTTGCAAGATAATTAAGCCCCGTGTTAAAATTGACTCTTCCTAAACCAATATTGTTTTGGATTGCTGCTCCTAAAACAATTGAAGAAGTAGGACTGTATCTTTTAGGAATCAATTTATAATAATCAAAAGGAAGCAGAAGTCTTGGGAAATTCAAAGAAGCCTGTGCAGATAATTCATAGGCTAAAATCCGCTTGCTGAGATCCTTTGGATCTCTAATCGAACCAAATGTTCCTGCAAGACTTGTAGAAAGGTTTTCAGCTCCTTTAAAAATATTTCTTGTAGTAAGATCCACAGAGGGTGAAATCCCAAGATTTAACAGCTGGGAATAATTAACATCCGTTCC
Organism: Chryseobacterium sp. T16E-39; assembly: GCF_002216065.1. Taxonomy (NCBI): domain Bacteria; kingdom Pseudomonadati; phylum Bacteroidota; class Flavobacteriia; order Flavobacteriales; family Weeksellaceae; genus Chryseobacterium; species Chryseobacterium sp. T16E-39. Next base: position 648,224 of record NZ_CP022282.1, read on the forward strand.
TACCTTGAGTTCATATTTTGGAAGTGGCTTTAATATATATAAAACATCAACAATACTATCGTTGGGAGAATGCTCCCCGCCTTGTCTTAAAGAGTCTTTAGCCTTCAGAATACTGAAGTTGTTCATGGATAAAATATTCCTTTTTGTAAGATCGAGTTTCTTCTGGTCATAAACCTGCTTGTTCCCGACAATAATATTTCTCCATATTGAACGTGTGGTATACTTATCATTAATTTTATGAAACCGTATTCCTCTTAAGCTATCTTTCTTGGTGTTTTTATGATATTGACCTGCTTCATTTACAATAGCAACATCTATATTACCTATGGTAGCTACCTTATAAGGACTGTTGATGGAATCCTTATGGATTTCTAATGTCAGTGGGACTTGTTTTCTGCTTTTTAATGAATCAGCAACAAAATAAATCTCATCATTAAGATTATTAAATTTATAATAGCCGTAGTCTTTCATAAACTCATTGATCCTTGTCACTTCCTTTTCGAGAATCGTCTGATCCAGTACCTGTCCGGATCTTATAAGAGTTCCCTGGATTTTTTGCTGATAAAGGTTATGGATAACAGGATCCGGAATATTGTAGTAATATTCTTTAATATAAGTAGGATCGTTATGCTTAATAAAATACGTAACAGCCGCTTTTTTTGCTGCGGAATCAATTTTTGTTTTAAACTTAACTTCTGAATCCCAATATCCTCTGTAGGTTAATCTTTTATTAATTGATTCAGCTCCTTTTTCTGCTTTCGTTTGATCCAGAATAACCGGAGGGGAGCCCCAATTATGATACAGCCTATCCAACAAAAGACTTTTTCCTACACTGCTCTTCATATTATACTTGATGAAAAGAGAATCTCTTAATTTTTGAGTTCGCATTTCACTGGGGTACGTCATATATTCGTTCAGAATTGTATCGTACTTTGGATTAGCTGCATTATAAAGCAGTAACCCCAATGGCATAAAAAGAAACTGTTTCTTATTGGGTTTTTGTTGAACGTAGCCTTTCAGTTCACTATCAAAAGGCTGTTTTTTATCTTCAAAGTTAAATTTGTTCTCTGTAAGCAAATATTCCCCATCTGGAACTTTTTTTGTCGTACTACAAGCATAAAGAAGAGTGACAAATGTTGCAAATGATATAATTTTATAATATTTTTGAGGAGAATTCTTATAATGCTTACAGCTCATACAATAAAAATTTTACAGTCTTTAGATAAAAAGAAGTTCAGGCAAAAATACAATTTGTTTTTGGTTGAAGGTAATAAAATCATTTGTGAACTTCCCAATTCTAACTTTAAAATTAAAGAAATATTATCCATAGATCCACAGAAGTTGGATTTTTCCGGGGTACCCATAACTCATATATCTGAAAATGAGTTAAAAAAAATTAGTTTTCTAAAAACACCAAAAGATTCTGTTGCCGTTTGTTATATAGAACCTGAAAAAAGGGTGGAAGATCAAAGTATTCAGCTTGTACTGGATGGGATTCAGGATCCGGGTAATTTAGGAACGATCATCCGTTTAGCTGATTGGTTTGGGATAGAGCAGATCATCTGCAGCGAAGATACTGTTGACTTCTATAATCCGAAGGTGATTCAGGCCAGTATGGGATCATTCACAAGAGTTAATATGATATACTGTGATCTGGTTGATTATCTTTCGAAAACGGAGAATATAAATATTGGAACCGATATGGAGGGAGAAAATATATACCAATTTCAGAAACCTGAAAAACTAAATTTGATTTTAGGGAACGAAGGAAATGGGATGAGAGCAGAAACGGAAAAGTTACTCCATAAAAGTTTAAGTATCCCAAGGTTCGGAAAGTCGCAGTCTACAGAGAGCCTTAATGTTTCAATGGCGGCAGGAATAATATTAGGGCAGCTGTTTTCCTCAGAAAAATAAAAACCGCTGAAACGCGGTTTTAAATTTATATAAGTTGTTCCATACTGGATACACTTTTATTCTTTTGATAGCTTTCAAGCTTCTTTCTTACAAACTTTAAAGCAATTGGAGCAAGATAAATCATTGCTGCACCCAGCAGTTTTTTCTTCCAGCTGGAACTGCGCATATTTTTCTTTGCATAGTTTCCTACCAAGGCTGTAGTCCCTAATCTGACAATACTGTCTAAAGCATTTCCGGATAATGCAGAACTTGCAATTCCCATTGCAGTATTTTTGCTAATGAGCATGTCTTTGACTTCGGAAGTCAGCTGTTTTGCGATGACATCTTTTCTCAGGACTATTTTTTCATCACCATCTGCGTCTACTTTTTCCTGTAGGTATTGGTCCGTTAAACCGTTGGTAAATGCACTTAAGCTTTCTTTTGTATTTTTAAAGGTAAGAAGGTTTTCGAGATCATTAAGTTCCTCCTTCAATAATTTCTTTTTTATCCTTAACTCTTTTAAACTCTCATAGTTTCTGCTCATAGTTTAATGATTTAAAAATTTAATAACCTGATCTGCCACGGAGTTTACAATTCGTTTTTTAAACACAATAACAAGAATCATTACCAATAAATAAAACGCAGCAACAATTAAAAAACCATAAGAATAGTTGTCTAATGCTTTGCCTATAAGAAATGCTATTCCAAAGTTGAAAAGAATAATGAAAAATGCGAAAGCAACGAGTAGTACAACCAGATAGGTAATCATACCTGCGGACAGTGATGACTTTTCGGTAGCTTCTATTTTAAGCAGATCTATTCTCTTAGATGCATATTCTTTAATAGTTTCTATCATCTGTTTTTTTTTAAAGTTACAAAAAAAGGACTTTAATGCAAAAAGTCCTTTTCATAATTTAAAATTAATTGAAATTATTACTATTTAAGATCATTTAATTCTGCTTCTACATCTTTTACTACTTCAGTAGTTTTAGAAACAATCTGATCTTTATATTTATCGTATCCATCTTTTACGGTATGAGCAACGCTATTTGCTGTTTCTTTGAATGTAGAAGATATATTACCGTACTGGTCTTTTACTTTTTCAGAAACTTCACCGTATTTGGTTTTAGCCTGATCTTTAAGATCATTAGCTTTTGTTTTGATCTTTTTTCTAGTTTCTTTTCCTTCTTCTGGCGCATAAAGCATTCCAAGTACTACACCTGCTGCTGCTCCTGCAAGAAGTCCTGCTAATATACCTGCTGTATTGTTTCCTTTTCTAGACATTTTTACGTTTTTTTAATAGTTAATAATATTAGTTTTTACTGTGTTAAATATTACAATTAATATACCAAATGGGGCTTTGTTCCTATTAAAAATTGTTAAATCTTTTGGATATAGGCCAATATAGCTTCGATTGTTTCTTTTTTAGAAAGGTTCGTATTATCAATGACAATAGCGTCTTCGGCTTGCTTTAATGGAGCAATTTCTCTTTCGCTGTCAATTTTATCCCTTTCAATAAGATTTTCTTTTACCTGCCGCTCATTAGCCTCGATATTCAGACTTAAAAGTTCATTATATCTTCTTTTGGTTCTTTCATCAATACTTGCAGTTAGGAAGAATTTAAAATCCGCATTGGGAAGGACAACGGTTCCGATGTCACGCCCATCCATTATGATACCGCCTTTTTCTGCCAAAGAACGTTGAGACTGCAATAAAAAATCCCTCACTTCTTTCTGTTTGGCAACCAGGCTCACATTATCGGAAACTTCATTACTGCGAATCTCCTTTGAAATATCGTTGTGATTGAGATAAAGAACAAGTTCTCCTTCATCATTTTTAAATTCAAGCTGAATCTTATCCAATGATGAGAAAAGTTGGTTCAGGTTAATAGAACCATTATTGTCCATACAGTTTTGTAAGGCAAACCAGGTAACTCCTCTATAAAGCGCTCCGGTATCTAGATGAATAAGTCCCAATTTATCAGCGATCACCTTTGATATTGAACTTTTTCCGGTAGACGAGTATCCATCGATAGCTATTACAGGTTTTTTCATACTGCAAAGTTCAAGATTTTTTTTAAAAAATCAATGAAATGGAAAAGTAAATATTGAAAAAAATTTAATAACGATGTCCGCTAAGGTCCATGGAGATCCCTATTTGATTCACATTGGATGAGTTATGATATCTTACATGAGCATAGTCTATACGGAATTTTGAAATTTTGATTCCAAATCCTCCAGATAAACCTGAAAAGTTTCGTTGATCTGCTACAGCAAGTTCATTTCCTCGTTTTACATTATACCCCAATCTGATATTAAAGTTCTTTTCAGGAAACAATTCGGCTCCGATAGAGAAGTGATCTGCAATTTTCCTCCCTACATTAACCTCCTGCCCATCTACATTAAACGGGGAAGAGATATCAAATTGTTGTAAGTCATGTGCTGTAATGGTAATCGCAAGAGGAATTGCTTTTAAAATTCTTGTATATCCTAAATCAATTCGGAAGGGTAGGTTCTCTCTTGTTCCATTAAAGGATTTAAATTGATATCCGAAATTTCTGGCAACGATAGAAAGAACTTCTTTATTCTTTTTATTATGATAGGTAATTCCTGCAGTACCGGAAATAGCAGAAGAAGTATAAGTATCAATTTTTGAAGTGATAAAATTAATTCCCCCTCCAATGGTCCAGTCTTCTTCAAACTGATAGGCATAGCCCGCTCCGACAGCAACATCTGATGCTTTAAACTGTCCGTTTTCGAAACCACTTTCATCTGTTCTCGGAATATCGCCATAGCTCATGTACCGGGCATTGATCGTTGCCATATGGCCGTTATCAAAATCCTTAGCAAAGGCTATGGTTCCATATTTAGAATCTGCCAGATAGGCAGCTCCATTCACAGAAAGCTGTTTGTCTGAATCTTTATTAAGTAAAGCCGGGTTTGCTATAGCAAAGGAAACATCATAATCTCTTATAGTAATTGCATCGCCACCTAATGCAGCCTGTCTGGCAGATACGGGAATGTTTAAGAAAGGATAAACATTTGTTCCCGTTTGTGCATAAGAAACAATTCCTGACAGAAATAATGAAAGAATGATAATTTTCTTCAATTCAATTTATAATTATTGCAAAAATAATCCTTTTTTGTAGTTGTCAAAATATTTCTAACATTATTTACAGGTAAATATTTTTCTTTCTCCAATATTTTTAATGATTATATTTGCAAAATCAAATTTCAGGGAAATAAGCCCTATTAAAAAAGTTATAAAAATTAAAGATGAAATATAAAAGAATCCTTCTAAAACTTAGTGGTGAAGCCTTAATGGGGAACAGACAATACGGTATTGACAATGACAGGTTACAGGAGTATGCTACTGAAATAAAGAAAGTAGTAGATAAAGGCTGTGAAGTTGCCATTGTAATTGGAGGAGGAAATATATTCCGTGGAGTAGCGGGTGCTGCAAAAGGAATGGACAGAGTTCAGGGTGATTATATGGGAATGCTGGCTACAGTGATCAACGGAATGGCTCTACAGGGGGCATTGGAAGATGCAGGAATTAAAACGAGACTTCAATCCGCTATTGAAATGGATAAAGTGGCAGAACCTTTTATTAAAAGACGTGCTGTAAGACATTTGGAAAAAGGAAGAGTAGTTATTTTTGGAGCTGGAACAGGAAATCCTTATTTTACAACCGACACTGCTGCAACATTAAGAGCAATAGAAATTGGTGCTGATGTTATTTTAAAAGGAACCCGAGTGGATGGAATTTATGACAGTGATCCGGAAAAAAATGCAGATGCCGTAAAATATAATTCTTTATCTTTCGATGAAGTTTTTGAAAAAAACCTTAAAGTAATGGATATGACTGCATTTACTTTAAGTCATGAAAATAAATTACCTATTATCGTGTTTGATATGAATAAAGACGGTAATTTGGTAAAAATTGTAGACGGAGAAAATGTAGGTACTTTAGTTGATTTATAATCGGGTAATAAACAAGTGGTAATTAAAGTATGTAAAGATTATTAATTACTATTTTAGTTATCATTTATAAACTTATCAATCATCATTTATAATTTTGTGTAACTTATCAAATTTTAGATATATAATGGAAGAATTAGATCTTATAGTAGAGACTGTAAATCAGGACATGGACGCAGCACTTAAACATTTGGAGCATGCATTTCAAAGAATCAGAGCAGGACGTGCTTCTACTTCAATGGTTCAGGATGTAATGGTGGAATATTATGGAGCTCCAACTCCTATCAACCAGGTTGCTAACGTTTCAGTTCCGGATGCAATGACGATTTCTATTCAACCTTGGGACAGAACAGCTATTGGTGCTATTGAAAAAGCTATTATTAATTCTAATTTAGGTTTTGCCCCTTCTAACAACGGAGAAAATATTATTTTGAATGTTCCGCCTTTAACAGAGGAAAGAAGAAGAGATTTGGCAAAGCAGGCTAAAGGAGAAACTGAACAGACAAAGATCGTAGTAAGAAATGCAAGACAAGAGGGTTTGAAAGAGCTTAAAAGACTTGACGGTATTTCTGAAGATGTTGTAAAAGGAATTGAAGAAGATATCCAGGCACTTACAGATAAATATGTAAAATCTTGTGATGAGCATCTTAAGACAAAAGAAGCTGAAATTATGAAAGTGTAATTTTCAGTTTTTTACATATAAAAATAGGCTTCATAAAAGAAGCCTATTTTTTTTATCTCTATTTTTAGATTGAATAACATCTTCTAATGATAGCAAAAGAGGGGAAAGTATCTTCTATTTTAGAAATGCTAATCTTGAATAATTCATCATATGAAAAGATCATTTGAATGACAAAAAAAGACCCGGATAATTCCAGGTCTTTTTATTATTGATATCTTTTATGTTCTTTATTTTTAGTGAAATATTTGGTAATTGGTTTGAGGAATGCTTTATACTTTTCAGCATCAAATAATTGAGAATCTGTAAGTGCTTTATAGGTCATAATGACTCCAAACGGGAAAAGTATAATATTGGGAAGCCAGGCAGCTAAATAAGGGTTTAAAGTTCCTGCCCAGGCTAAGTTTTCCATTCCAACATTGATTACGTAGAAAACGATGAATATAACGATCGCAATGATTACAGGAACACCCATTCCTCCTTTTCGGATAATGGATCCTAAACTCGCACCAATAAGAAAGAATATGATACAGGTAAACGAATAGGAGAGTATTCTTTGCTGATAAATAACCACTTTGCTAAAATACTTAACGTTAGGCCTGAAATCATTAGCTTTTCCATCAAGGGTAGATTTTAAATTTTCCAGTCTTGTATAAGCATTATAAATGATCTCCATTTTTTTATTTCCTTTTACGGTATCCAGTTTGAGCTGTTGCTTAACAGGGGATTTCTTTTTGTTGTTTTTATCCATGTAATTCACTGCGGAATTCGTCTGGTTTAAAACATCATCTGTGATGGTTGAAAAGAATCTTTCGTTATCTTTTTTATTGAGATCAATTGTTTTATTAAGCTGATTAAAAGTCTGGAAACGGTAATCATCTGTAATCTGCTCTTCTTCAATTGCTTTGTTGATGATTTCACTGATATCAAAGTGAGAAACTAAGGTGTCAAATTTAATCGCCTGATCGGGCTGTTTTAACCTTACATTTTCGCCCTTACCTGCAAAATTATCTTCAAATACATATCCGTTGTATAAAACAAGTTTCAAATAGTTTTTATTGGCAGCAGGGATAAATTTCCCTTTTTCCGCAACAATAGACTGTTGATTTTCAAATGTGCTTGCTTTTCTGTGGACAAAAACACCTTCAATATTTTCTCCATTATCCCCATAAATTTTGTCAAACTTTACCATATATCCAGGAATCTGATCGATAAACTGACCTGGGGTAAAGTTCAGTGCAGGCTTTGTTTGTGCAATATTGAAAAGCATATTCTTTGCTTTTCTCTGGAAATCAGGAATGATATTATTAGAGAAAAAGAAAAGCATTATTGAGAGAAGGGTCGTTACACCAAGAAGAGGAACCATTACTCTGGTTAAAGAGATCCCTGCAGCCTTCATGGCGGCAAGCTCATACCGTTCCCCGAATTCACCAAAGGACATGATACTCGCCAAAAGAATGGTAAGCGGAAGTACCATACTTATAACGCTTACTCCGAGATAAAAAAGAAGTTTAAGGATTTGCCAGTAGCTTAATCCCTTTCCCATAAATTGCCCTAATTGAACCCAGATAATGTTTACAATAAATATGAAAAACAATACACTGAATATAAAGAAAAATGGTCCGAAAAAGGTTTTTATGATATATCGGTCTAGTATTTTTAACATTCGCCAAAATTAATGAAAAAGCCACAAAGTTTACTTTGTGACTTTATAATTTATTACTTTTTAATATTACAGTTCTGTAACAACGTAATTTTTAAATTTATTTCTATCAAAAACAAACATATTAGGATCTAATTCCTGATTCTCTTTGTATTCTTTAATGGCAATTACAGCAACATCTTTGTTACTTCCATGCTGTTCTAATTTTACCATTTGTTTTTTTGCAGAATCCACAAACAGATAAACGTAGCTCAATCCGTTAGGCTTTACAGGAGTAAGTTTAATAAGATCTGCACTTACACCATTCACTGTTTTCTTACCACCATATGCTACATTATAATCATTTCTATAAGTAGAAAGATAATTGATAGGGGAGAACATGGTGCCGCTTCCGTTTGGTTTGGCAATCGTTACTTCCATATCATCAGCATTAATGTTATAAATCTTACTTCCATCGAAAATCTGTTCAGTATCCATGATTTTCAATTTATATTTATCTCCCGAAGAGTAATAGATTCCAGGTTCTGTTTTAGCAACCTGCCCATTTACGCCACTTCCAAAAGAAAATTTAAAATAGGTATTCTTTTTAGAGTTATAATTTGCCGTGATATCATCCAATATCTTTTTTGCCTTTGCATCTATTTTTTGAGCATTGGATAATCCTACTGCTCCCACTACAAATCCTCCTAATATAATTTTCGAAATAATATTTTTCATTTTTTTATTTTAATAATCTTTAGACATTTCCTTAGTTAAAAAGTTAAACACCATGAATGTTTTCCTTTATTTACGCAGGTCTTCCAAAAACTGTTCCAAAGAATGAAGATCACTGATGATCACCTCTCTTGCTTTTGCTCCGTTAAATCCACCTACAATACCACTTGCTTCCAATTGATCCATAATTCTTCCTGCTCTGTTGTATCCTAATTTAAGCTGTCTCTGAAGCATTGAAGTAGAACCTTGCTGTGTAGAAACTATAATTCTTGCAGCTTCTTCAAATAGGGCATCCTTTTCATTAGGATCGAATGAGCCTACCGTACTTGTAGAATCTTCAGAAGTATATTCAGGAAGGAGAAATGCTGAAGCATATCCTTTTTGTTCTCCAATAAACTCTGCAACTCTTTCCACTTCCGGAGTGTCTACAAATGCACATTGCAGTCTTAAAATTTCATTTCCATTAAAGTAAAGCATATCCCCTTTACCAATCAATTGATCTGCACCCGTAGAATCCAAAATCGTTCTGGAATCGACACTTGATATAACCCTGAATGCTGCTCTTGCAGGGAAGTTGGCTTTGATCATCCCTGTAATTACATTAACGGAAGGTCTTTGTGTCGCCACAATTAGGTGAATTCCTACTGCTCTTGCCAGCTGGGCCAGTCTTGCAATTGGTAATTCCACTTCTTTTCCTGCAGTCATAATTAAATCAGCAAACTCATCAACGACCAAAACGATGTATGGTAAATAGCGATGTCCATTTTCAGGATTTAATTTTCTTTCAACAAATTTTTTGTTGTATTCTTTTAAATTCTTACAGAAAGCATTTTTTAGTAAATCATATCTGTTGTCCATTTCAATACAAAGAGAATTCAGAGTATTGATCACTTTATTAGTATCAGTTATGATAGCATCATCCGTATCGGGAAGTTTAGCCAGGTAGTGTCTTTCAATCTTTGAATACAAAGAAAGCTCTACTTTTTTAGGATCCACCATTACGAATTTCAATTCGCTTGGATGTTTTTTGTATAAGAGGGAAGTGAGGATAGCATTAATACCTACTGATTTACCTTGTCCTGTTGCACCAGCCATTAGTAGGTGTGGCATTTTAGATAAATCAGCCATGAAGATTTCATTGGAAATGGTTTTTCCGAAAACTACAGGCAGATCCATATCGGTATTCTGGAACTTGTGAGAAGCAATTACAGAACGCATAGAAACCATAGTAGGGTTTTTTCTTGGAACTTCAATTCCAATAGTCCCTTTTCCTGGCATAGGAGCAATAATTCTGATCCCTAATGCGGAAAGATTTAAGGCAATATCATCCTGCAACTTCTTAATTGCCGATACTCTGATCCCTGCTTCAGGTACAATTTCATACAACGTAACTGTGGGTCCGATAGTCGCTTTAATTTCAGCAATCCCAACATTAAAGTTCTTTAAAAGTCCAACAATTTTATTTTTATTTTCTTCTAATTCCTCTTTGTTAATGGAAATTTCTTCATTTCCATAGTCTTTTAATAATTCCACCGTCGGCATCTGGAAATTGGCAAGATCAAGCTTATGATCATAAAGACCATGTTTCTCAATAAGCTCCTGAGATTTTTTTTCAGTGTCGTCTAAAACATCAATAACCGGAGCGATCTCCACATTAAATTTAATGTCTCCCTGTGGAGGAGTAGATGGAGTCAGATCAAAAGCCTGTTCTGGCGTTGATACCGGAATCGTAGGCTTAGTATTAAGATTTAGATTGATTGATTTATTTTCTTCACTATCTTCAAATGACGTATGATTTGGAGTTGTAATTGTTTCCAGATTTGATGATACAGGAACTTCAGGAAAACCTTTAGGGGCTTTAACAGGTTCGGTTGTATCAGTAACCGAAATATTTGGATGATCTTCATGTTCCTCCGCCTCCAGTTCTTCGTCAGATTCAAAATTCTCATCTGAACTAGGCATCATCGATTTTACTTTTCCAATGGTATTTTCATTGATGTTATTCAATTTAGCCTTGATAGAACTTGGGCGCAGATTGAATTCAAGGATAAAATACAAAGCTATACTTGAAGCCAATACGAGCCAAAGACCAACCGTTCCAATGATTGCATTAAGAGAGTCCATAATTTGGTAGCCATAAACTCCTCCTAAAACACCTTGACCTTTTGTAACAGCTCCCATAAAAATGGGAACCCAGCAAATGAAAAACAAAGAGTGACCAATGGTTTTCCAAGGCTTAAATATTTTCTTTTTTAAGATCAATGTTCCAACAACCAGGAATAGAAATGCAATAATAAAAGAAGCAACACCTATACTTTCAAATATAAAGATGTTTCCAAGCCAGTCACCAACCTTGCCAAAAATATTAGAGGATTGAATACTTTTGTCCAACATCGTACCCGCCTGGCTTTGGTCTGCTTTCCAGTTCATCAGATAAGAAATGAAAGAGAAAATCAGGACGACGGAAAAAAGGATGAAAGTAAGCCCGAAAAATATACGGGGTTTAGATAGGATTTTGCCTTTTTCAGATATGTCTTGCTGCTTTGTTTGTGTCTTTTTGTCCATAATGTCAATGAGGGCAAATTTAGTGTTTTTTCAATACTAAAGAATATTTTTTAACTAACTTTTCAAAATTAGCTTTAATTAAAATAAGTGTTTTTATAAGCTAAGAATAATGATTGTTATGTGATCGTAAATAAATGTTTTTAACAGGGAGTTTTATCAATTCAGGTTAAACAAAAGGATATTTCTTACAACAAATTTATAATCTTTCTTAAAATAGAACAAACATAAAGCTACCTTAGGTGATGAGTTGATTTTTTATTGAGATCACTAATTCAAATTTAATAAATTTCCGTACTTGCATTGTATTGCTAAAATCTTATGCATATCCTGTTTAATTAATTCTTTGTATTATTGCAATCTACTTACGTTTAGACGTTATTTCAATAAACAGTGATCGCTGATCAATGAACTTTAAACACACAAATATGAAAACAAACACAAGTATTTCCCAAAAATTAGAACTCAACCCTATTTTAGGTCTGGGTCTTCTAAAAAGATTTCTGATTACACTAAAAACTTACTTTACAACAGGGTCAATAAGTTTAATTACCACTTAAAAGCAAAATCTCAAAGAGAAAGGATTATTGAATAACTAATCCATTTTTTAGAAGATTATTCGATTATTACATGCGTATATAGGGATTAGAACTGTAGGCGCAATACATTGTTTTTATCGTCAATAAAAGCAATAGGATGGTATGCACTTTTTTTACTGTTTTATTACTTCTTAAACGCATTCATTCTATATACAAGGGCACTTTATAAGATACTCAAATGATCTAATTATACATACAATTAAAACTACACAAAAATGAAAAAAGTATTTATTTTTATCTTCTCTGTACTATGTTGTTACATGGTATGGGGACAATCACCGGGTGGTGTTAATAATGGTTTAAGAATCTGGCTTAAAGCTAATGACGGATTTTCACCAAGTTCCTGGACGGACCACTCTGGTTCGGGTAATCATTTCACGCAATCAAATGGTAGCAGACGACCATCTTTAATTACAGCATCTCCAAAACAAAATTTCAATTCATTTGCTGATTTTGGAAGTAGTACCCGTTCTGATGGCAGATTTATGGTGGTTCCGGATGGCAGACCTTATACGAATATAACAGCCAATACCGTATTGATAGCAGTTAGTGCCAAAAATCTTAGAGGTTATCACGATTACCTGGGGTTTGGAGCTACTACTACAGGAAGTGCAGTTAGGCAAGCTAATAGACCAGTCATTACAAATAACAACCAGAGTGATACCTCAGTAAGACTTTACCCATCAAAAGCCTATACATCAAGGAGAACGCTGAATAAAACTCATTTAGCTGATTTTTCTTATACTGTAGGAGGAACTATAAGAGGTGGGTTAGATGGGCAAAATACTTCAGGGGGTAGCGAACGTTTATCAGCTAGTAGAAGCAGGCTTAGCCGTGGTGCTATTCTTGGTTCTCAACGTGAAGTAGCTGCTGCTGATATAGGAGAAGTGATCGGTTTTCAGCGTGAGTTAACACAACCAGAAAAAGACAGGGTACGTTCATATTTAGCGGTTAAATATGGTGTTACTTTGTCTCAACCTCAAAATTATATTGCATCCGATGGATCTTCGATAATTTGGAACTCTTCACGAAATTCAAGTTTTAATAACAACGTGTTTGGTTTGGTTAAAGATGATAATAGTGCATTGGATCAAAAGATATCAAATAGTATTAATAACGGGGCAATTCTTACAGTTGCAACGGACAATGATTTTACTTCTGCAAATTCTACCAGAAACAGAAGGTCTTTTACAGTAGATAAAACTTTCCTGATGTTTGGAGATAATAACGCTACAACAACGAGTCTTACTAATGTTCCTGCGGCAGTGAACCCTACCGGTGAACGAAAGAGAATTCAAAGGGTGTGGCAGGTAGAGAGAACCAATGATAGCGGTTCCGTCTGGCTTCAGGCAGACCTCTCCACCTATGCGATAAATACGAATATTTTTATGATGGTTGCAGATGATGCAAATTTTCAGACGAATTTAGTTCTTGTTCCTGGAGTAATTAATAATGATGGGAAAGTTGTATTTAATTATAATTTCCCCCAAAACAAATACATTACTTTTGGAGGGGAGATAACTGAGGGGAATTGTGTACAGTGTACAGGTGGAAAAACTTTTAAATTCAGAACAGGATTCTCCTGGCGACAAGCTGGTGCGTCTGGCAGAAATACCAATATGATCTCTGATATTTTATTAGGGAACACAACACAGGGGCCTCTTAAAGTGGTAAGAATGGTTTCTGATTACACAGAGAACCCTTCTATGGAATATCGACCAAGAGTATTTCCTAGTATATACAGGGGGACCTGGGTAAGAACAAGAAGATATGATAATACGGATGCTGTAGCAAGGCATTTTGTTGAGTTTAATCAATCGGTAAAAGCCAGATTTCAGATATCCAATATTAATACGTATTTGCGAAACGGTAATTTATTTACAGTAAAAGGATATTGTGACGGCAAAGTTGTGTATCCTAAAGTTACCTATGCTTATCCTGTAAACAATAGAACAACGTTTAAGATTGATGCAAATTTACTTACAGGTATACGACCATTTAGAGGTTTTACCTATCTGTATTCTACTGCTAATATTGTATTTGACCGCCCTGTACAAAAAATTGAAATTGAATGTAGAGTAAACAGAGTAAATGCCAGAAGAACCCTGAGGTCTCTTACGTGGGGAGACATGGCTATTGAATGTGCCGCAAATCCTGAACCATCGGCCGATAATATGCACGTGTATCAATCCTTTACCACGAATCCTGTTTATTCTTGTAATGAAACTACAATGATCATGAAAATTGTTAATAGTAATTCATCTGATAAAACAATTAATATTGTAAATAATCTTCCTGCAGGACTACATTATATTCCGGATAGCTATAACGATGTGGAATTGCCTGGAAATCCACAGCCAACCTACGGAGGGCAGGCATTTACATTAAATAATCTGGTTGTTCCTCCAGGAGAGCATACACTTTATATTAATGTGAAATCCTCTAATAACATTGCTAATACTTACGAGACACAAGCTGATTTTACCGTCCTGGACAGTGGAAATGCCTATAAAAGTGATGGAGATGCATCAGTGCCGGGTTATCAGACTTCTCCTTTGGAAGTTTTAGAAGGACAGGGAGTAGATGTTTCAAAATTCAAATTGAAAAAAACAGTCAATGCATCATGTGGGACAAATAATAAGAAAGTAACCTATACATTAACAGTAGAAAACAACTCGGGAGCAGCTATTACAGGAGCTAATTTAGAAGAAAACCTGGAAGACGGTCAGACAATAGACAGTTACACCCTTAACGGAATTACTGGGACCCCTGCTGTGGATCCTATCGGATCAACAATATTTCATTTATATGATGTTAATATACCAGTGGGCATCAGTACTATTGATATGGTAGTGGATTTACAAGATTCATACACTACTAATAATAACTCAGAGATTGCGAGTCAGTTTATTGTTGAAATAGATCCTGAGAGCCCTTGTAGTGAAAGTTCTACAATCTCTTCAAATCTATTGATTTTACCTTTCTGTGGAGACGGAGGTGTATGTACCAAAGATCCTGCAACAGGAACACCAAATGATATCACAAGAATAGGAATAAGTGGACATACTAATTTACAAACAAACTGGCCTGCAACTGTGCCCAATGGATTTATAGCATTGGAATCTAAAGATAAAGGTTTCGTCATTACCAGAACAACTTCAGATAAGATTGTCCGGCCTGTGGAAGGAATGTTGATTTTCGATACTGCAGATAAATGTTTTAAACTGTACAATGGTACGTCCTGGAAATGTATATCCAGAAGCTGTAATGATTAATAAAAAATACAAATATGAAATCAATAATAATGATAATAGCATTGTCCTGCATGGGATCAGTGCACGCACAAATAGCAATAAATAAAGAAATGGCTGATGGTGATGGTCTTTTAGATTTTGCCGCCAATACCACCAATGGAATTCTGTTACCTATTGTAGAGACTCTTCCCAATAACGCTGTAGGAGGAACTCTTTTGATGGACAAGAATGATAAGATTTTAAAAATGCACACCGGGTCCGATTGGGTTCAGTTGAGTGATCCCGGATCAATCAGTAATGTTACTTTTAATACAAACCCTGAATTGCCGGGGCCCAACAGAATAATTATGGGAGCTTCCAGTACTGATGCCCCAGGGGTATTGGTTCTGGAGTCTACTAATAAATCATTGATATTGCCTAAAATAGCAACCCCGCATACTTCTGTAAAAAGTCCTTATCCAGGAATGATATGCTATGATACTACCAGTAAAACTCTGGCAGTATTTGATGGACTGAAATGGAGCTATTGGAAATAAAATAGCTTTAATAAAAACCAAAGAAGGCGATCTAAAAGCCGGTTTTGAGTATTGGATAATTTATGCCCCTATCCTTTATCATTACCTGGCTTTGGATCGTTTTTTTTTAACCTGAAAGAAAAAATAAACTGAACTCGATTTCATTTTTTGAACTAGTTCAAATGTCAGCAATTGAGGGTGCTTTAATTTTGTACTATAAATTTTTACAGAAAATGAAAAACACTTACAAAAACACTTTGGCTATATGTCTGACTTTTATAGCAACTTTATTTACAAACGCACAACAAAATTATAAAACAATGGAAAACACCGCATTATTAATCATTGACATACAAAACGATTATTTTCCCGGAGGAAAAATGATATTGCAAGGAGCAGAGCCGGCAGGAAACAATGCAAAACAAATAATAGAGTATTTCAGGAGAAATAAGCTTCCTGTTGTTCATATCAAACATATTGCAGTGAATGAAGGGGCTGATTTTTTTCTTCCCGATACCCAAGGAGCAGAAATTAATAATCTGGTATTTCCAAAAAGTGATGAAAAAATAATTGTTAAGCATTTTCCTAATAGTTTCAGAGAAACGGAACTATTAGAATATTTAAAAACTAAAAACATTAGAAACCTAGTTATTACCGGAATGATGACAGATGTATGTGTAGAATCAACAACAAGGGCCGCTTTTGATTTAGGCTTTAAAAATACAATTATCGGAGATGCCACAGCGACAAGAGATCGGGAACTGAACGGAAAGGTGATCAGTGCAGTGGAAATCCAAGGATCATTCTTAGCAGGAATATCTGCCTTAGGAAATTTATATGCTGCGGTCATAAATACCAGTGAGTTTTTAAACAGAAAATAATTTCAATATCATAGTCAGTGTAAGGATACCAATACTAATATTGGTATCTTTATATTGTTAAAATTTAAATAGTGTTTGATCTGCTTTACCAAAACATCAACAGACATGTTGATATTTCTACTGATGAATTTAGACAATTCACCGAATTGTTTAAATTATGCCGGTTTCAGAAAAATGATCTTGTTCTAAAAGAAGGAAGTTATTGTCTTTTTGAAGGCTTTGTTTTGAACGGTTGCTTTAAAGTATATTATCTGAATGAAAAAGGCTGGGAGCAAACTTTATACTTTGCAGTAGAAGGATGGTGGATTACAGATATAGATAGCCTCGTTAATAATGTTCCGAGTATATTGAATATTGAAGCACTTGAAGATAGTGAGGTATTGATGATTTCAAAAGAAGATAAAGAGCATCTCTACAAAACGATACTTTGGGTAGAAAAGCTTTTTAGAATGATGAATCAAAGATCATCCATCGCTTTACAGAGACGAATTCTTTCATTAACGGGTAAAACAGCAGATAAACGGTATCTTGAATTTCTTGAAAAATATCCGGGATTGGAACAGAGGCTTACCCAACAGCAGGTTGCTTCTTATCTGGGAATAACTCATGAATTCTTAAGCAAAATAAGAAAGAAAATGACACTTGGGAAATAGATGAGCTCAATGATATATATAGCTATTTTTCATTCTTATTATTGAGGTTTTTGGTTTTAAATTTTCTTCAATATTTCCCGGCTTATTAAGAATAATTCAAAATAACTAATATAGGCTTTAAAATGATAAAAAACATCTTTTTTTATCGACCTTTTACTTAATCATGCTTATTTTTGCATGTCAAGTAAAATAAATCATGAAGAAGATCCAAGATATTCTTATTTCAACCAGAACAATGGCTGTGTTGCTGCTGGTGTTTGCATTCTCTATGGCTTATGCAACGTTTCTCGAAAACGATTATGGAACCCCTACAGCAAAGGCATTAATTTATGAAGCATGGTGGTTTGAACTGATCATGGTGTTGCTGATCTTAAATTTTATCGGAAATATCGGAAGATATAGACTTTGGAAAAGAGAGAAGTGGCCCGTTTTAGTTTTTCACCTCGCTTTTGTTTTTATCTTTATTGGGGGTGCAATTACAAGATATGTAAGCTTTGAAGGGACAATGCATATCAGAGAAGGTGAAACTTCCAACGAAATTGTCACTGATAAAAACTTCTTTAAAATTCAGATCGAAGAAAAAGGAGATGTTTTGAACTATCAGGATATTCCTTATCTGATGTCCCCTTTACATAAGGATTTCAGCGCAACTTACGATTTCCATGGAAAGGAAGTAAAGATTTTTGCCAAAGAATATATTCAAAGAAAAAAAGACAGTCTGGTGGCTGATCCCAATGGTGCTGAATATTTGCATCTGGTTTCAACAGGGCAGACCGGAAGACAGAACATCTACATCAAACCGGGAGAAACAAAATCAATCAACGGAACTCTTGTTACTTTTAACAGGGCTATTGAGGGGGCTGTAGAATTTAAAAATGAGGGAGGAAAGCTATTCGTTAAAACTCCGGTTGATGCAACCTATATGACGATGGCAACTCAAGCGACCGGAAATACGAAGAAAGATGAATTTCAACCATTAGCGTTAAGAAGCTTATACAGTATTAATGATTTAAAACTGGTTGTTCCTGAAGGGTTAAGAAAAGGAAAATTATTAGCTATCGAAGGGGACAGAAAGAAAGATCAGGCTGTTCCTGATATGTTGAAAATAGAAATACAAGGCCCTAAAACTAAACAATTGGTTGAACTGTCTGTAGAAAAAGGAAATCCAAATGCCTATAAGCAAATCACCATGGATGGCCTGAATATTATGGCTGGCTTTGGTCCTAAAGTATACAATACTCCTTTTGCATTAAAACTGGACGACTTCATCATGGAAACTTATCCTGGAAGTTCTTCACCAAGTGCTTATGAGAGTCATGTGAAAATCATCGATGGAGGTAAACAAATTCCTTATAAAATCTATATGAACCACGTTCTTAATCATGGTGGATACCGTTTCTTCCAGGCAAGTTTTGATCCGGATAGGATGGGTACAGTATTATCTGTAAATCATGACTTCTGGGGAACATTGGTTTCTTATATTGGATATACCCTTTTATTTGGAGGACTATTTGTGATTTTCTTCTGGAAAGGGACTCACTTTTGGAAATTAAATAAAATGTTGACTGATGTTAACAAGAAAAGAGCAGCAACCATTGTTTTATTACTATTAAGTTTAGGGTTAAATGCTCAAAAAATTGAAACTCACGGAACTACTGACGGAAGCAGGGAACATATTCATGTAGAAGGGGATGACCACACTCATGCACAGCCCTCTCAAATGGGACCGACAGAAACTGCTCCACAAAAACAAAATTCTCTGGCAGCTCCGTTTTCTAAAATGAGATTAATTTCTGCTGATGAAATCATTGCCAGAAACAAAATAAGCGCAGAACATGCAGATAAATTTGGATATCTTTTAGTTCAGAATTTTGAAGGAAGAATTGTTCCGATCAATACAGAAGCTCTGGATGTATTAAGAAAACTATATAAGAAAGATGAGTTCAAAGGAACGGATGGAAAATCCCTTACAGCTAATCAGTGGTTTCTTTCTGTAAATACAGATACGCCAAGCTGGACAATGGTTCCTATTATTAAAGTAGGTACCAAAGGAGGAGATGAACTAAAAAATAAGACAAAAGCAGATGATGAAGGGTATACTTCATTAATGAATCTTTTCCCTGCAGATGCAAACGGAAATCTTACCTATATTCTGGAACACGATTATAACATTGCTTTCCGTAAAAAACCATCTGAACAAACGAATTATGATAAAGAAGTTATTTCCGTAAATGAAAGAGTTCAGATCTTCAATGAGTTTTTTAGTGGACAGTTTATGAGAATTGTTCCTGTGAAAAATGATCCCAACCATACTTGGCATTCTTGGTTAGACCAAAAATTCGAACCGGATATGGAATCTCAACAGGTAATGGGACCTTATTTTGCTGAAGCTTTAGCGGCTCAGAAATCAGGAGACTGGAGAAAAGCAGATACTCAATTGGCAAGACTTTCAGAATACCAGCAAAAATGGGGTAAAAGTGTTGTTCCTTCTCAATCTAAAGTTGATCTTGAGGTCTTCATGAATAAAGTGAACTTAAACTTTAAATTATTAATTTTCTATACAATAATCGGAGGTTTATTACTGATTTTAGGTTTTGTTGAGTTATTCAAGCCAAATAAAATGTTAAACAAGATCATCAAGGTGATTATTGTATTAGGTTTAGTAGGATATATCTTTCACTTCCTTGGATTAGTTGCAAGATGGTATATTTCAGGTCACGCTCCTTGGAGTAACGGATATGAGGCTATTATCTTTATCTCTTGGGTGGGTATTTCTGCCGGATTATTATTATATAGAAATGCCAATGCACTGATTCCTGCAGCCGGATTTATGGTAGCAGTTATTATGATGGGATTTGCTCACGGTGGATCTGCACTTGATCCACAGATTACACCATTGGTACCTGTTTTAAAATCATATTGGTTGATTGTTCACGTAGCTATTATTACTTCAAGTTACGGGTTCTTCGCTCTATCTATGATCATAGCGGTGATATCACTCGTGTTTTATATTATTTCAAGTAAAAAGACTTATAAAACTCATCACGATACCACTTTGAAAGAATTAGTGATTGTTTCAGAAATGTCTCTTACTATCGGGTTGTTTGCTTTAACAGTTGGAAACTTTTTAGGAGGAATCTGGGCAAATGAATCATGGGGTAGATATTGGAGCTGGGATCCAAAAGAAACATGGGCCTTTATCTCTATTATGGTGTACGCTTTTGTATTACACATGAGATTGGTTCCTGGATTGAGAAGCAAATGGGCTTTCCATGTAGCAACGATGTTTGCCTTCTGCTCAATGGTAATGACGTATTTTGGAGTTAATTATTATTTAACAGGACTTCACTCTTATGCTGCAGGAGATCCTGTTCCGGTTCCGGCTTGGGTTTATATAGGACTTTCAGCGATGATATTATTGGCAGCAGCTTCTTTCTATAAGTTTAAAAT
This sequence comes from Chryseobacterium sp. T16E-39, assembly GCF_002216065.1. Classification (NCBI taxonomy): domain Bacteria; kingdom Pseudomonadati; phylum Bacteroidota; class Flavobacteriia; order Flavobacteriales; family Weeksellaceae; genus Chryseobacterium; species Chryseobacterium sp. T16E-39. Next base: position 669,067 of record NZ_CP022282.1, read on the forward strand.
ATTGAACAAGAAATAAAGTTTTATTTTAACATAAATTGAAATCCCGGAAATTATATTTCCGGGATTTTTTTATTTGACAGTAAAAACTCAAAACTTATAACTAATAATTCAAAACTTATTCATAGCTTTATGATATCAAAATAATATCATTTTAAAATTTAAATTTATATGGAAAAAATCTTAAAACCCATGTCCGGCTACATAACACTGGTTATTTGTCTTGTGTTGTTTGCAGCTGCTGTTTATTTTTTTGTAAGCGGAGTAGACCAGAGTATTACCTATGTTGTTTTAGCCATGTTGTGCTTTCTTATCTCTTGTTTCTTTCTGAAAGGACTGATGATCATTCAGCCAAATCACTCAAGAGTATTGAATTTCTTCGGAAAATATGTAGGAACAGTAAAGGATAACGGATTGTTCTTTATCAATCCATTATATTCATCACAAAAAATATCACTTCGTTCTGAAAACCTGCAAGGACAAACTTTGAAAGTAAATGACAAGATGGGTAATCCTATTGAGATCGCAGTCGTTATTGTGTGGAAGGTAGGAGACACCTATAGAGCTGCTTTTGATGTTGAGCGCTATTCTGATTTTGTAAGAATGCAAAGTGAAGCAGCTGTACGCCATTTAGCAATGAGCTTCCCTTATGATAATCTTGAAGATGATCATGCACCGATTACTTTAAGAGAAGGAGGAGATAAGATCAATTCGATCTTAGAACAGGAATTAACAGACCGTCTTTCAAAAGCAGGAATTGTGATTCAGGAAGCAAGAATATCGCACCTGGCTTATGCCTCAGAAATTGCAGGAGCCATGCTTCAGAGACAGCAGGCTACTGCTATCGTAGCGGCAAGAACCAAAATTGTAGAAGGTGCAGTAGGAATGGTTGATCTGGCATTGAAAAAATTGTCTGAAGAAAACATCGTTGAACTGGATGATGAGAGAAAAGCTGCAATGGTAAGCAATCTTATGGTGGTCCTTTGTGGTGAAAAAGCAGCGCAGCCAATTTTGAATGCGGGAACTTTATATAATTAAAATTCCTGACTTTTTTAAATAATGAGACTTTGAAATTAAATGAAAAGTCCCTGTTTGAAATTTTTAAAAATAGAAAATGAAACCTCAAAAATCTCAAAATTCTTCCGAAAACACTCCAAAAGGCAAAAAATCCTTTGTGATAAGGATCGAAGAATCTACTTACAAACTTCTTGAAAAATGGGCGAATGATGAGTTCAGAAGTGTAAATGGACAAATTGAGTATTTGCTTCATCAGAACCTTATTGAGTCGGGGAGAAAGAAAAAAGAATAGTTTAATGGGCAAAAGGGCTAAAATGCGGAAAAGAGAATTGAAAATGGAAAGTTGAAAGTTGAAAGTTTGAAAATCTTTGATTTTCTCGCACTGAAAAAAAGCATCGGTCTACAGAAAGTAAAATAGGGTAAAGAATACATATGTCTAAATTGTAAAATATAAATCTTGCAGACGTATAAAAATACTATCTTAGACTGATAAACAGCTTAAAAATAACAAGACCTATTTTATTCTAATACAGAAAGCAACATGGTGAAAAAAGCATTTTTCTTATTCATAGTGATATTTTCAACAAAAACTTTTGCCCAGGAGCAATATAAATTTTCAAATGATATTGAAAATGAAATCAATAATGATAAAAACGGAAATGATTACAAATATCAATTAGGAGCAATGAAATATTCCGTTTCAAACTATTATTTTAAGGGTTTGCAAACCTGGGATAAACTTGGTCGGAAAAGAAAAAAAATATCTAAGGATGACAGTTTGAAATTAGTAAAGCATAAACTTGTAAATGCTAAAGATTATATTTTAGATCAATCAAAAAAAAATGAAATAGTGATTCTTAATGAAGCACACCATTATTCAAGTCATCGAACATTTGCAACGTCTCTGTTAAAAGGACTTTATGAAAATGGTTACCGTTATTTAGGTTTGGAGGCTATTGGTGATGATTCAATAAATGTTAGAAAATTTCCCACAACGCAAAGTGGTTTTTACACCTCAGAGCCACAATTTGGTAGTTTTATAAAAACAGCTTTGGATCTAGGCTTTACTATATTTAAATATGAAGCAATACAAGGAGAAAACGGAAAAGAGAGAGAGATAAAACAAGCTGATAACATCTATAAATTTATGCAGGAAAATAAAAAGGGAAAATATTTTATTTACTGTGGATATGGGCACGCGTATGAAGGGAAAGACCCGCATTGGGAAAAAACTATGGCCGGAAGACTTTCAGACTTAACAAAGATCAACCCCTTTACCATTGACCAAACAGAGTTTTCTGAAAAAAGTAATACCGAACTTAATAGTCCATTATTACGAATTATAAAAGGGAAGTATCCTGTTGTTTTATTGGACGAAAATAATATGGAATCCAAAGGAGATCCAAAGGAACCTTTTACTGATATAAAAATTGTACATCCAATTACAACATCTATTAAAGGAAGACCTAGTTGGATGCTTAGTGAAGGTCGAAAGCTTTATGAAGTACCAAAATCGAAAATTAAAAGCTATCCATCTTTAATTTTTGCCTACAGAAAAGGAGAGTCTGACAATAAAGGTGTTCCAGCGGATATGATAGAATTGCAGACTGAAAAGGACTCTGGATATCTTATTTTGGATAAAGGAAGTTATGATATAATAGTAAAAGATAAAACATATACCATAGCCAACAAGTTTGAAAAATCTATAGAATAAGTGCTGATTGGATTAAGTTTCCGGGTTCTAGCTAAACATTATAAAAAATAAAGCAGAGAAAATTTCTCTGCTTTATTTTTTATTGTAAATACTAATTTTGTTTTAGTCAAATAAAGTGGTAAAATAAGTGCTGATAACACTCCAGAAATTTTTCCCGAGGAAATAGATAAGCGTGGAAGTGATAATACCTTTTACGGTAAAGAATATAATTCCTCCGATCCCAAAACGCTTCACCCATTGTCTCCACTTTGAAGTATTTTCTTTTACCGGTTCGTTTACTGGTTTATTATTTTCCATTTCTGAAATTAAAATATTGATTCTACAAAGATAACCATGTTTATAATTAGTCCAAATAAAAAGATAACGAAAATTAAAATTTTGCGTTTCGCATAATATTTTTATCTTTAGAGAAAACGAAAAGGAATATTTTATGTCTAAAAAAGTCAAGGATTTCGGTATCGAGAAATCCCTTAAAAATCTAGGTATTAAAGAGGATAACAAAGGAACTTCTGTAGGAGGAAAATACTTTGCATCAGGAAAGGTAATTGAAAGTTATTCTCCTGTTGATGGAAAATTAATTGCTAAAATAAAAACTTCTAATGAAGCTGATTATGAAAAGGTAATTCAATCTGCTCAAAAGGCATTTCAGGAATTCAGAATGATCCCTGCACCAAAAAGAGGGGAAATTGTGAGACAACTAGGTCTAAAACTAAGAGAATATAAAGATGATTTAGGGAAACTTGTTTCTTATGAAATGGGAAAATCCCTTCAAGAAGGTCTTGGTGAAGTTCAGGAGATGATCGATATCTGTGACTTTGCTGTTGGATTATCAAGACAACTTCATGGATATACAATGCATTCTGAAAGACCAGGTCACAGAATGTACGAACAATATCACCCACTAGGGATTGTAGGAATTATCACTGCATTTAACTTCCCGGTTGCAGTTTGGGCATGGAATACTGCTTTATCATGGATCTGTGGAAATGTAACGATTTGGAAACCTTCTGAAAAAACACCTTTCTGTGCAATTGCTTGTCAGAACATTTTAGTAGAAGTGCTTAAAGAAAATAACCTTTCCGAAGGAATTTCAAGTGTTATGGTTTCAGATCATGAGATCGGACAGAAATTAGTAGAAGATAAACGTGTATCTCTTATTTCTTTTACAGGTTCTACGAGAGTAGGAAGATTAGTTTCTACGAAAGTTGCTGAAAGATTTGGTAAATCGATCCTTGAATTAGGTGGAAATAATGCCATCATTATCTCTAAAGATGCTGATCTTGACATGTCGATCATTGGAGCTGTATTTGGAGCTGTAGGAACTGCCGGACAAAGATGTACATCAACGAGAAGATTGATCATTCATGAAAGCGTTTATGATGAAGTGAAGAACAGATTGGTTAAAGCTTACGGTCAGTTGAAAATAGGAAATCCTTTAGATGAGAATAACCACGTTGGACCGCTAATTGATACCGGAGCTGTTACTCAATATGAAGAATCAATCAAAAAATGTAAAAAAGAAGGAGGTAAATTCATTGTTGAAGGAGGTGTTTTAAGTGGTAAAGAATATGAATCCGGATGTTATGTAAAACCATGTATCGCTGAAGTGAAAAATTCGTATGAAATTGTACAGCACGAAACTTTTGCTCCGATTTTATACTTAATAAAATACAAAACGCTTGATGAAGCTATTGCTATCCAGAATGATGTTCCTCAGGGATTATCTTCAGCAATTATGACTCAAAACTTAAGAGAAGCAGAGTTATTCCTTTCTCATTCCGGTTCAGACTGTGGAATTGCAAACGTAAATATTGGAACTTCAGGAGCTGAGATCGGTGGTGCTTTCGGTGGTGAAAAAGAAACCGGTGGGGGTAGAGAGTCTGGCTCAGATGTGTGGAAATACTATATGAGAAGACAAACAAATACAATCAACTATACCACAAGCCTTCCATTGGCACAGGGAATCAAGTTTGATATCTAAAAAACATTTAAATCATTTAAAGATTTAAGAATTGAAAAATTAATATCCATGAATGCTTAAATCTTTTAATCATTCAATTTTTAAATCACATCAAAAATATTATGGAACAAACAATTGATATAAAAGCAAATAAAGTTAAAGAAACAGTAGGAAGACATGTACTTGCAGATGGTTTCGATTTCGTAATGGACATCGAAAAGTCTCATGGTTCATGGTTGTATGACAGACTTACTGATAAAGAATTTTTAGACATGTTTTCGATGTTCGGTTCAGCATCTATCGGATACAATCACCCTTACCTGGTTGGTAAATCAGACTGGTTGGGGAAAATGGCTGTAAACAAACCAACGCTGGCTGACGTATATTCAGAAGAGTATGCTCATTTTTTAGAAGTCTTTGAAAGAGTAGTTATTCCAGAAGAATTACAATTGGCTTTCTTTATTGAAGGAGGAAGTTTAGGAGTTGAAAATGCAATGAAAGCATGTTTTGACTGGAAAACCCGTAAGAATTTTGAAAAAGGTCTTCAGGTAGAAGCAGGAATGTGTATTCATTTCAGACAGGCGTTCCACGGAAGAAGTGGTTATACTTTAAGCTTAACCAACACTTCTGATCCTAGAAAATATCAGTATTTCCCAATGTTTGAATGGCCAAGGATTCTTAATCCTAAACTGACTTTCCCAATTACGGAAGACAATTTAGCAGAAACGATCAAAAACGAAAAATTAGCATTAATACATATTGAAGAAGCTATTATTTCTAATCCTGATAAAGTAGCTTGTATCATTATTGAGCCAATTCAGGCTGAAGGAGGTGATAATCATTTCAGAGATGAGTTTTTTGTGGAATTAAGAAAGATCTGTGATCAAAATGAAATCTTACTAATTTTTGATGAAGTACAAACAGGAATCGGAATTACAGGGGAAATGTGGGCTTTCCAGCATTTCACAGCAAAGCCGGACATTATTTCTTTTGGTAAAAAAGCACAGGTTTGTGGGGTTTTAGCAAACAAAGAAAAATTTGACGAGATTCCAAACAATGTATTCAGAGAGAGTTCAAGAATCAATTCTACGTTTGGAGGGAATTTTATTGATATGCTTCGTTTCCAATTGGTAATGGAAGTTATCGAAAAAGAGAACCTTGTTGAAAACGCTAAAATCGTTGGCGAATATCTCTTAGAAGGTCTTCAAAAATTAGCTCAGAAATATCCTGAAAAAATTTCCAATGCAAGAGGAAGAGGATTAATGTGTGCAATAGACTTGCCTTCTGGAGAACAAAGAAATCAGCTGATCAACGAGCTTTTCAAAGATGGCTTGATCATTTTGTCATGTGGTGATCAATCTGTTCGTTTTAGACCACACTTGAATGTTTCAAGAGAAGAAATTCAATTGGCTTTAGACAAAATTGAAAATAATATTAACAAAATTTAAAACCGCGGATTTGTGATTTAGGAAAAATCTTACTATATTTAGATATTCAAAAAGGATAAAATATGGAAAGAAGTACGCGAGTATCAGTTTTTGAAAGTGATAATCCTTCAGAAATTCAATTGATCAAGTCTAAATTAGACGACGCCCAAATCACAAATACGGTTGAAAATAATTATCTCACTTTTACAACAACACCAACGGCAACATCGTTAAAAGTTATGGTGGATTTAGAGGATGAGAAAAAAGCATTTGAAATTATTGACACTTTTATACAACAAAGTGCAAACCAATAAAACAATTTCATAATTTTAAATTTTACTACTTCAAACCGAAAATTAATTTAATTAGTTTTCGGTTTTTTTATTTAAATTTAATGCTAAAGAAATATAAAAGATTTAAAATAATACTAATTTCCATCTTTTAATTCTTTTCAATAATTAAAGACATATGACGCAGCAAATTAAGTTCAGAAAGGCCGAAATTAAAGACAGAAATATTATCTGGGAAATTATTCAACAGGCTATTGAACGGAGAAGAGCAGATGGAAGTACGCAATGGCAGAATGGATATCCTAATGCTGATACCGTAGAAAGTGATATCGCCAAAGGTTTTGGTTTTGTCCTTACCATAGATAATGTTGTTGCTGTGTATGTCGCTTTAATATTCAATGATGAACCTGCTTATAGTACCATTGAAGGTGCCTGGTTAAGTGACGGAGAGTTTGTCGTTGTCCATCGGGTAGCTGTTTCTGAAGATTTTGCAGGGCAGGGTCTGGTAAAAAAGCTATTTGATTATATTGAAGAATATACAAAATCTCAGGGAGTGCAAAGTGTAAAAGTAGACACTAATTATGATAATATTGCGATGTTAAAAATTCTTGAAAAGCAAGGATATTCCTATTGCGGTGAAGTAGTACTGGCAGGAGGTGTCCGCAAAGCCTTTGAGAAGATTATAATTTGAGTAAAAAGTTAAATCCTTTTTCATTGAATTTTTAAAACGCTATATATTTATAAACTCTATTGGGTTTGTTCGTTTAGTTCTGAACTAATTTATACTTTTGCTCAAATTTGTATATTATGCATAAAAGTATAGAAGTTGATGAAAAAATTTTTCAGGATGCCGTAAAATTCTATGGTACAAACCTGAATATACCACCATTAGCTTCAAAAATCTATGCTTATCTTATTTTCGATTTTGATAAAGTAGGAATTACTTTTGACGAATTTGTAGAAGTGCTTTCAGCCAGTAAAAGTTCCGTTTCCACCAGTATTTCATTATTGCTAAACTCACAGCTTATTATTGATCATAATAAGATGGATGAGAGGAAGAGGTATTTCTTTATCAATGATGAGCACATAAAGATAAGATTTAAAAAAATAGTCCAAAGACTACAGGATGAATTAAAATTATTAGACGATTTAAATAACTTTAGAAAAGTACACGATGAACAATACAAAGAAAAGCTTACCATTTATAAGGCGCTGTTAAACAAAAATATTTCAAATATTCAAGAATCTCTTAATAAACTTTAAAATGACAAATAAACTAATCATACTTTCTGTTGCAGCTCTTTCATTAACAGCCTGCAAAAAAGAAGCTCCGAAACAGGATGGTGCAAAGCCTTATCCAGTGATTTCGGTAGAACAAAAAAATATCATCGGATATCAAACATTTCCAGCCAGTATCCAGGGTAGAGTGAACAATGATGTGAGAGCTAAAATTCAAGGGTATATTACTCAGCTTTTAGTAGATGAAGGACAATATGTGACAAAGGGACAGCCTTTATTCCGTTTGGAAACCAACATATTGACTGAAAATGCAGCTGCAGCAAAAGCAGGAATCGGCGCTGCCGAATCTACCATTGCAGCAGCACAGGCTTCGGTAAATGCCGCACAGGTAGAAGTGAACAAATTGAAACCTCTTGTAGCAAAGAATATCATCAGTAACGTTCAGCTTCAAACAGCACAGGCTAATTTAGCCCAAGCTCAAGCTCAGTTACAACAGGCAGTTGCCTCAAAACATCAGGCAACAGCTAATTATAAAGGAGTAGAAGCGAATATTGAATATTCTATTATTCGTGCCCCAATCTCTGGGGTTGTCGGAAAACTTCCTTTAAAAGTAGGGAGCTTGGTGGGACCAACGGATCAGACTCCATTAACGACGATTTCGGATACTTCTCAGGTATTTGCTTACTTCTCAATGAACGAAAAAGAGTACTTCAACTTCTTGGAAAAATCTGTAGGAGCTACCATGCCGGAGAAAATTAAAAATCTTCCAATGGTTGATTTACAATTGGCTAATGGAAGTATCTATCCTGAAAAAGGAAAAATCGAAGCTATTACAGGGCAAATTGATCCTACGACAGGAACCATTCAGTTCCGAGTAGCATTCTCAAACGCTCAAAAATTATTAAGCAATGGGAACAGTGGAACAATAAGATTACCGAAAGCATATGATAATGTTTTAGTAGTTCCTGAAAGTGCAACATACGAACAACAAGGAATTGTTTATGTATATAAAGTTGAAAAGGATACTGCTAAGAATGTAGTAGTGAATGTAATTGACAGAATTGATAACATGGCGTTATTAAAATCAGGAATAAATAAAGGTGAAACTATAGTTGCAGCGGGTATCGGTGGATTGAAATCCGGAACTCCTGTAAAACCAAAACCTATAAAAATGGATAGCCTGGTTCAATCTATAAAACCGAAATTCTAATGATAAAAAACTTTATTAACAGACCGGTTTTATCCACTGTTATATCAATATTAATTGTTATACTCGGTGTTTTAGGCCTTATTTCATTGCCTGTCACCCAATATCCGGATATTGCGCCCCCAACAGTAAGTGTTACAGCAAACTATACGGGAGCCAATGCGGAGACAGTAATGAAAAGTGTAGTTGTTCCTTTGGAAGAACAGATCAACGGGGTAGAAGGAATGGATTATATCACTTCTTCTGCAGGAAATGACGGTTCTGCCAATATTCAGGTTTTCTTTAAACAAGGAATTGATCCTGATATTGCAGCCGTAAACGTGCAGAACCGTGTAACGAGAGCAACTCCATTACTTCCAAGTGAAGTAACCCGTTCAGGGGTTGTTACTCAGAAACAGCAGACCAGTGCTTTGATGTATATGTCTTTCTATTCTGAAAATAAGGATCTTGATGACGTATACCTTCAAAACTTCCTGAATATTAATATTATTCCTAACATTAAAAGGATTAACGGTGTTGGGGATGCTCAGGTTTTTGGTGGGAAAAACTATTCGATGAGAGTATGGTTGGATCCTGCGAAAATGGCAGCTTACGGAGTAACACCGGATGACGTTACAGGAGCTATTAATGAGCAGAGTAGAGAAGCAGCAGCTGGGTCTATCGGACAAAACAGCGGTAGTTCTTTTGAATACATCATTAAATATGTAGGGAAGTTCAACGAAAAATCTCAATACGACAACATCATTATCAAGTCCCTGAAAGACGGACAGAATTTGATGCTGAAAGATGTTGCTAAAGTTGAACTAGCTGGACAATCTTATACAGGAATCGGGGAGAATGGAAACAATCCTTCTATCAGTATGGGATTCTTCCAGACACCAGGTTCTAACGCTCAGGACATTATTAAAAATATTAAAGCTTATTTAAAGGCATCAGAAGGAAGTTTTCCTAAAGGGATAAAATATACTTTTAACTTTGATACCAATGAATTCTTAGATGCCTCTATTGATAAGGTTGTTCATACCTTAATCGAAGCATTTATCCTGGTATTTATTGTGGTATATATTTTCTTACAGGATTTCAGATCTACTTTGATTCCGGCCATTGCGGTTCCGGTATCGATTGTAGGAGCATTCTTCTTCCTGAATTTATTTGGATACTCACTCAACCTTTTAACCTTATTCGCATTAGTACTTGCCATCGGTATTGTGGTGGATGATGCTATTGTCGTCGTCGAGGCCGTTCACGCCAAAATGGAGCATGGTATTTCCGATGCTAAAAAGGCTACTGTAGAAGCTATGGATGAGATTACAGGAGCGATTATTTCAATTACATTGGTAATGGCATCTGTATTTATTCCGGTAACTTTTATTACTGGTCCTACAGGGGTATTCTATCAGCAGTTTGGTATTACGCTTATTGTAGCAATCATCATTTCTGCGATCAATGCATTAACGTTAAGTCCTGTTTTATGTTCATTATTCCTTAAGCCTCATTCTGAGCATCATAAGGAATATAAAAACATGAATATCCTTAACAAGTTTTTCTACAAATTCAATATTGCTTTCAGAACAACTACTGAACGTTACGGAAGAGGGTTTGTTTTCTTATTAAGACATAAATGGGTTACCCTGATCATCTTTGCCGTTACCGGAGGAATTTTATTCTGGGCAAGTTCAACGATGAAAAAAGGGTTCGTTCCTACTGAAGACCGTGGAATTATCTTTACCGATGTACAGCTTCCTCCTGGATCTTCTATGGAAAGAACATATAATGCATTGAAAACACTACAGGCTAACGCAATGAAAATTCCGGGAGTACAGAACGTTACCATTTCTACAGGTAGAGGTTTCTTGTCAGGAAACGGAAGTAACAATGGTCTTGCCTTTATTAAATTAAAACCTTTCGACGAAAGGAAAAAAGACAATTTAACATCTGAAGATATTACGAAAAAGCTATTTGGTATTTCAGGGAAAGTACCGGATGCTAAAGTGGTATTCTTCCAGCCTCCAAGTGTACCAGGTTTTGGTAACAGTGCCGGGTTTGAGATGGTATTACTGGATAAATCCGGAGGTGAATATACAGCACTTGACGACAAAACAAATGAGTTTATTGGTAAGCTTGTTGAAAGACCTGAAATAGAATTTGCACAGACTTCGTTCAATACAAAATATCCGCAGTATCAGATGGAAATTAATGTTCCTCTGGCTAAGCAATTGGGAGTTTCTGTAAGTGATATCTTGAGTACAATGCAAGGGTATATCGGAGGTATTTATACCGCTGACTTTACGAAATATGGGAAACAGTTTAGGGTAATGGTTCAGGCTCTTCCTGAAAACAGAAAGAACATAGATAACTTAAATGACCTCTATGTAAAAACAGGTTCAGGTATAATGTCTCCTATTTCACAATTTGTAACCTTAGACAAAACATACGGACCACAGTCTGTAAGTCGTTATAACCTATTTACATCAGTAAAAATTACCGGTGGTAATTCCCAGGGATACAGTTCCGGGGATGCTATTACTGCAGTACAGCAGGTAGCGAAAGAAACGCTGAATCAGAATTATGATGTTGAGTTTACCGGATTAACAAGAGAGGAATTAAACTCAGGATCTCAAACACTGTTGATCTTCGGATTAAGTTTGATCTTCGTTTACTTTATCCTTTCTGCACAATACGAAAGTTATATTCTTCCGTTAATTGTTGTGATCTCACTTCCACTAGGGGTAATGGGAGCTTATTTCGGACAGAAGATTATGGGCTTGGAAAACAATATCTATTTCCAGATTGCCTTGATCATGTTGGTCGGATTGTTGGCGAAAAATGCCATCCTGATCGTTGAATTTGCGGTCCAGAGAAGACATCATGGTGAAACTATAGTAATGTCTGCGATCAATGCTGCAAAAGCAAGATTAAGACCTATCCTGATGACCTCATTTGCCTTTATCTTTGGTTTATTGCCATTGGTACTTGCAAGTGGAATTGGAGCAGTAGGTAACAGATCTATTGCGACAGGTGCAGCAATCGGGTTATTAATAGGAACTGTATTGGGACTTATTGTAATTCCGGTATTGTATGTGATTTTCGAAACACTGCAGGAAAAGATCAAACCTATTAAGAGAGAAGACATCAATTTAGCTGAATAAAAATAAAGATCAGAGAGTTAGAAGTTAAAATTGTAAATCTAGCTTCTAACCTCTGATTTCTAACTTCCAATTTTAAAATGAAAAGTTTATTAAACATCATAAAAGGAGTAACTTTTTCAGTTTTCATACTGGCTGCCATTTCATCTTGTATGGCAAGAAAAGATTATGAAAGACCGAAGAACGTTGTCGACGAAAAGCTTTTCCGTACGGATATGCTTCCTAAGGATAGTGCAAATATTGCCAACATTTCCTGGAAAGAAATTTTCACGGATCCTATATTACAGGGACATATCTCAAAAGCTTTAGAGAATAATTTAGATATCAGAATTGCTTTGCAGAGTATTGCATCAGCCGAAGCTTATTTAAAGCAAAGTAAGGCAGCATATCAGCCGACAGTATCCATAGGACCTAACTATACGTTTCAGACACAGTCTATCAATACACAGTTTGGTCAGATCATTGGAGAAAGACGTTATGTCAATCAATTTGATATTACGGCAAGCATCGGTTGGGAAGCTGATATCTGGGGTAAACTGAAAGCTCAGGAGAAAGCCCAGTTAGCTACTTATTTAGGAACTGTTGCTGCTCATAAAGCAGTAAAGAGCAGCCTGGTTGCTTCTGTGGCTTCTGCTTATTATCAGTTGCTGACATTTGATTCACAGAAAAGAATTATCCAGGAGACAATCGATGTACGTGAAAAGAATTTAGAAACAACAAAAGCTTTAAAAGTAGCGGGAACTGTTACTGAAGTTGCCGTTCAGCAAAGTGAAGCACTTGTTTTTAATGCAAAATCATTGCTTATTGATATTGACACTCAGATCCAATCTCTTGAAAATACAATGAGCCTACTAATGGGTGAGCCATCTCATGCTATTGAAAGATCAACATTGGAAAATCAAAATCTTCCGACCGACATAAAGCTTGGATATCCTGCACAGTTGCTGGCCAACCGTCCTGATGTAATGCGTGCTGAATATAACCTGATGAACGCTTTTGAATTGACAAATTCTGCAAAAGCACAGTTTTATCCTACCCTAAAATTAACGGGAACAGGTGGAGTTCAATCGGTAGATATTGACCATTTATTCAGTGTCAATTCACTATTTGCGAATGTTGTTACAGGTTTGGCACAACCGATCTTAAATAGAAGAACGATCAAAACAAACTACGATGTAAGTTTGGCGAATCAGGAAACTGCTTATTTGAACTTTAGAAAAACGGTGCTTACAGCTGGTAAAGAAGTTTCAGATGCCATCCGTGTTTATAGTGTTCAGGATTCTTTTATTGATTTAAAGAGAAAAGAACTGGATGCTTACAAGAAATCAGTAGATTTCTCTCAGGAATTGGTTAACTATGGTATGGCCAATTATCTTGAAGTATTGAATGCAAGCGTCAACTCATTGAATGCTGAATTGAACATTTCAAATGCTCAGTACAATAAGATGAAGGCAAGTGTAGATTTATATCAGGCTCTCGGAGGAGGCTGGAAATAAGTATAATATAGACCAAAGATATGAGGCGTATGTAAATTTTACATGCGTCTTTTTTTATTAATAGATAGAACAAGTAGTATCGATAGTATAAATAGATTTGCATATATGTAGTTAACTACGTAGTTTTGTACATTAAATAAAAGTTATGACATTAGAAATTCGGCCTATTGGTAATACGTATTCAGATCAGGTAATAGATTTGATTTTGAATATTCAGCAGAAAGAGTTTAATATTCCCATCACCATTGAAGATCAGCCAGATCTTTTGAAGATTGAAAGTTTTTATAGGGAAGGAGGTGGAGACTTTTGGGGAGCCTTCATCAATGATGAGTTGGTCGGAACGATTGCTTTGGTTAAATTTGACGAAAAGGCAGCAGCTATCCGAAAAATGTTTGTTAAAAAAGAATTCAGAGGAAAGGAACATCAGATTGCACAAAAATTACTGGAGGTGCTTATCTCGTATTGCCGGAAAACTGGAATTAACGAAATTATGTTGGGTACAGTTTCCGTTCTGAATGCAGCAATGCGTTTCTATGAGCGTAATCAATTTCAAAAAATTGAGAAAGAAAAGCTGCCATCTAAATTTCCTTTAATGAGTGCTGACAATGTATTCTATGTTTTAAATTTAAACCCAACTTCATGAATGTTATCAACGAATCAGGTATCCTTGCCATATCCACGAGATTACAAAGACTTAGTGAGCAACTCCGTAAAGATGGAGCTTTAATTTATAAAGCTTTCGATATTGACTTTGAGCCTAAATGGTTTCCCGTTATATTCACGCTGCATCATAAACATGTACTTAGTGTAGTAGAAATTGCCAATGAAATCGGGTATACACATCCTTCTACCATAAGCTTGCTTAAAGAACTTGAAAAGCAGAAAATGATTATCTCCAAAAAGGACAAGCAGGACGAAAGGAAGCGCCTGATTGAGCTTGCTCCCAAAGGTCTTGAACTTATCGAGAAAATGAAGCCGGTTTGGGAACTTATATCGACCGTATTAGGAGAGATTGCAGATAATGAGAATCATTTACTGAAAGCGATTGATGAAGCCGAAGAGAAATTAGCCAATCAATCATTTTTACAGCGTGCATTGCAATTGAAAAATACAAAATAATACTTTGGAGGTAACAATTACGATCTACTTTTTGAAATAATCATCAATCTCACATCAGCTGGGATTTTTTTGTCATTTACCCTCATTTTCTTTTTTTGGCTATTAATTGGCAATACCATCCATATTTTAGGCCATTGACATTGTAAATTTAATTTGTTGATACTGCATGAGTTGAAAAAAAACTTAAAATTTTATTAAAGAATTTTCTTTCTAGGGTACAGTATTTGTAGATAACAGAAACACACACGCAAAGTATGCTTTAAATACGATAAATAGTAAGATTTTCCTTACGATTGATTATATAAAAAAGCAACGCACACCACATCATTTTTTATATATTATTTAAGATAAATCTCTGGCACATGCCGGAGATTTTTTTGTCATATATAATACAACTGTGCTAAAAAAAATACAATTTGAATTGGTTATCAACTAAAAAATAATAAAATTTGTAACTATTATCCAGTTAATTGCGAATCTTATTAAATAAAATTCAACAAACTATTTGTATATGTGCGATAAATACTTACTTTTGTACCGCTTCAGAAAATAGAAGTCAATAAATAGGGGAATTAGCTCATCTGGCTAGAGCGTTAGACTGGCAGTCTAAAGGTGACGGGTTCGATCCCCGTATTCTCCACTTATACCTGTAAAACTATTAAAACTATGAAGAAACTTTTTTTTCTTTTATTAGCAACTTTTGCGCTTATAGGATGTAGTTCAGATGATGATACAATCTATGATTATATCGGAACATGGTCCGGAACTTATGATGGAAGTGACAAAGGAGTTTGGAATGTGGTAGTTGCAAGTGACGGAACTGTTAATGGAACAATGCATTCTGATGTAAATAATGAGAATTATAAGATCACAGGTCGCCTTAATGAATCAGGGGAACTAAACGCTTCCGTGGGATTACCATCAGATGGAGATTTTAGAGGAAACCTGGGTACTGATAAAAAGGGAAGTGGAAGCTGGACTAATGCGGTTCCTACTCCTACCAGATCCGGATCATGGACCGGGGAAAAAGATAAAAAGTAAATTAAATTACTTACTATATAAAAAAGGCGACCAATAGGGTCGCCTTTTTTATTGATAGTTTAGTTTGTTATACAAATCCCATTTTTAAGATCGTTTCCCCATTTTTCAACACGACAAAATAAATAAGAAGGTCGTTATCCGAAAAATGTTTCTCAAACTTAATACCTCCCATCTGTTGTTGTAAGGAAGTGGTCTCTTCAAATTTTTCAGCGGAATACATTTCAGTATCTACTTTTATAGTTAGAATAATAATTTCATTACCCTCCAGATTTTTATTAACCAAAAGGTTATTTTCCCAAAGCCCGAAAGTAACTGAAAAATCATTTTCTACATTTGGAATTTGTCCAAATTGAAACCTTCTAAGCATCTCCTTACCATGTTCTAAGGAGATCCCATTCTTTACATTACGCTTTCCTCTCACTGAGATCTGATCAAGGTCTTTTATTTCTGTCATCAGTTTTGCGAAACTTTGATAGAGTAGAGGATCTTCAGCCGCCTTTATATAAGGATCAAGAGCTAGACGAATCGTTTTACCCACTTTAGAACAGTGTCCGAACTCTGAACTGTTCTGCCTTACTTTTTCATAAGTAGGACTCTTTTTGAAAGCAGTTTTATTAAATCCACTTTTTTTCCGAACGACATTTTTTCCGTTCAGCGTGTAAAAAACAAGATCACCAACAGATCCTGTTATTTTAATTAAGCTTTCATATGTGGCCATTTGAATGAAATTAGATCCAAATATAATGATAATTAATGAAATACAAAATTTTAACATAACTTTATAATATAGTTGTAGTATAGATTATATATAATTAAAATATAAAATGTATATTTGTTGATAATTACATACATCGGTAAAAATCAGACAGATATGAAAGCAGGATTATTTATTGAAAAAATGAAAATAAAGCAGTTGGCCGCTTTACTGATTGCAACTTCATTTGTGATTTCGTGTGGAAGCAGTAAGAATGTCTCTTCAAAAAAGAATACAACGAAAACAGTAGCTAAATCTGAAAACCTGAGACGCCTGGATTCTAATTTCAATGGAAAGGTTTCAAGTTCGATCAATAACGTTCTTAAAGATGCCGAAAAATACATTGGTACTCCATACAAATTTGGGGGGAATACTTCTTCAGGATTTGACTGTTCTGGTTTTACAGTCAAAGTATTTGAAGAAAATGACCAGAAATTACCCAGAAGATCTTCGGATCAGGCAGATGCCGGACAAAAAATTGACATTAGTGACGTAAAGCCCGGAGATCTGTTATTCTTTGCAACGGCCGGTGGAAGCAGAGTATCTCACGTAGGTATCGTCCATGACATTGGAAGTGATGGGGAAATTAAATTTATCCATGCTTCTACTTCAAAAGGAGTCATGATTTCTTCTTTAAATGAAAAATACTGGAATAAAGCCTATTTACATGCAAGAAGAGTTTTGTAACGGAGATATAATCAGGAGCTAAATAATCAGCAGCCCTTACGGGAGAATAAAACCTTTGCTTTATCAAAACAGATAAAAAGCTGATTATGCTTTTATTTAATGCGATTATGGCTATAAAAGGTTAATATCAAAGTTTGTATTCCGGTTGATGACACTTCTTACTCCTTTAACTAATCTAATTAATCAGGCTTATTTGACAAGGTACAGTATTAAAAAAATATGCAAAGCTAATAACTGAGCAAAAGTATGTTGAGAAAACAATGAAGTTTATTATTTTGGAATAGAAAAATTATCTTTCAAATTATGATTAGCCCAAATGATTCACGGTGTTAATTTCATCATATTTGTCATTGTCCTTAACTTGTATACTACAACAAACTTTTGTACTTTTATCGCCGGAAATAACGTTCCAAAAGGTCGTTGTTTATATTTGAAAAATTAATTTAAATTAGAAGCATGTCATTACAACAAACTATTGAAAACATCTGGGATAATAGAGATTTATTACAAAATGAAGAAAGTAAGAAGACGATAAGAGAGGTAATTTCTTTATTAGATTCTGGAGAACTTCGTGTTGCTGAACCTACAGAAAACGGATGGCAGGTAAATGAATGGGTGAAGAAAGCTGTGGTAATGTATTTCCCAATTCAGAAAATGGAAACTATTGAAGTTGGTCCGTTTGAATTTCATGATAAAATGCCTTTAAAGAGAAATTACGCTGAAAAAGGAGTAAGAGTTGTCCCTCATGCTGTTGCAAGAGAAGGATCTTTTATTGCTTCAGGAGTAATTTTAATGCCGTCATATGTAAATATCGGAGCTTACGTTGATTCAGGAACAATGGTAGATACATGGGCAACCGTAGGAAGCTGTGCACAGATCGGTAAGAATGTTCACCTAAGTGGTGGAGTTGGTATCGGTGGTGTTTTAGAACCTTTACAGGCTGCACCGGTAATTATTGAAGATGACTGTTTCATTGGATCAAGATGTATCGTAGTAGAGGGAGTGCATGTAGAAAAAGAAGCGGTATTGGGAGCAAATGTTGTGTTGACGGCTTCAACAAAAATCATTGACGTAACAGGAGATCAACCTGTTGAAATCAAAGGAAGAGTACCTGCACGTTCAGTGGTTATTCCAGGAAGCTATACCAAGCAGTATCCTGCGGGGGAGTATCAGGTTCCATGTGCATTGATCATTGGTACAAGAAAGGAATCTACAGATAAGAAGACTTCTCTTAACGATGCTTTAAGGGAAAACAACGTAGCTGTTTAAGCCTTAACTTACCTAATACGCATAATTTTGAAAGAAAAAGTTTTAAAATTCATATTAAACCCTAAATATATATTTGGGGTTTATCTTATTATATCAGTAGTTACAGCAATTTCCAAATACTTGAGAGGAGATTATGCCATTAATAATTATCTGATTTTTAAACATGTATTTTTTAATACCATTCATCAGAAAAATTTATTTATTCACTATCCCGACCTCTATTTTGATTTGAATCATTATGGAGTTTTTTTTAGTTTACTGATCGCTCCTTTTGCTGTCATGCCAGACTGGCTAGGGATTTCCCTTTGGAACCTGATCAATACATTTGTATTTGTATTTGCCATCTATAAATTACCATTTTCAGATTCTAAAAAAGCAATTTTCGGTTTGCTCTGTCTTCAGGAGTATATTACAGCAGCGCTAAGTTTACAGTTTAATGTAGCACTGACCGGACTTTTAATACTTTCGGCAGTGTATATTTATGAAAGAAAAGAAGTACAGTCAGTTACCGCGATATTAATCGGTGTTTTTGTAAAAATATATGGTATTGTTGGACTCACTCAATTTTTCTTTATCAAGAATAAAATGAAGTTCATTCTTTCAGGAATAGTGATTGCAGGATTGTTTCTTGTAATTCCGATGATTTATTCAACCCCTCAGTTTGTTTTGCAGAGTTATGCGGACTGGTTTCATTCTATTATAGAAAAGAATAATGAAAATCAGGTGTTAGGGAATATGCAGGATATTTCATTAATGGGTTTTGTGAGGAGAATTCTTGGAGATGCTTCAATATCCAATCTGGTGTTTTTAGCTTTTGGGTTGCCTTTATTTGCTTTACCTTACATAAGAATAAAGCAATATAAAAATTATGCATTTCAACTGATGATTCTGGCTTCAACACTGTTATTTCTTGTGTTATTCAGTTCAAGTTCGGAATCTCCAACCTATATTATTGCGGTAGTAGGGGTGATGATCTGGTTCTTCCTTCAGAAGGAGAGAACGCCGTTCATTATTGGCTTGTTGGTTTTTGTTATTATTTTCACTTGTTTTTCAACCTCTGATTTATTTCCAAAGTCTGTTAAAAATGACTACATCATTAAATATTCATTAAAAGCAGTACCTTGTATCGTCGTTTGGTTGAGAGTGGTTTATGAGCTTTTAACTAAAGATTTTGAAAAGAATTATAGTCTGAACTAATCCTATGAAAAAAATTTCTATTGTAATTCCTGCCTATAACGAAGAAGGAAATGTGGCAATGATCCATCAAAAGATCAAGGAAGTTTTTTCTGGATTGAATACCTATGATTTTGAAATTATATTTGTAAATGATGGAAGCCGTGATAGTACACAACAAAAACTTGAACAACTTTCTGAACAATATGATGAAGTGAAATTTATTGAGTTTTCAAGGAATTTCGGGCATCAGCCTGCTGTAAAGGCTGGTATGGATCAGGCCCAGGGAAACGCTGTAATTTCTATGGATGGCGATCTTCAACACCCGCCGGAACTCATTCCCGAAATGATTAAAAAATGGGAGGAAGGTTATGATGTGGTATTAACCGTTCGGACCTATCCCAAAGAGATCTCTCTTTTTAAAAGAAAAACCTCAGATTTTTTCTATAAATTATTATCCAGTCTTTCAGACGTTAACCTTACCAAAGGTGGTGGATCAGATTTTAGACTATTGGACGCCAGTGCTGTGGAAGTGATGAGACAGTTCAATGAAGATGATTTGTTTCTGAGAGGGCTGACCAGCTGGATGGGCTTTAAACAAACAGCTATTGATTTTACAGCTAATGAAAGAGTGGCCGGCCAAAGCAGTTATAACCTTAAAAAAATGATTACTTTTGCCTTTACAGGGATTACGGCATTCAGTGTAAAACCTCTTTATATTGCAGCTTATCTGGGATTTTTATTCTCGGCAATTTCTGTAATCGGATATGGGATATATGTGATCCATTCTTTTGTAACCCATACCGAAATCTCTGGTTGGGCATCTTTAATTATGACCATTGTATTTTTTGGTGGTTTACAACTGATTATCCTCGGAATTATCGGAATCTATTTAGGTAAAATATTCAAACAGGTTAAAGAGAGACCTAATTATATTATTAAAAACAAAAAATTATAAATGGTTTTATTAAGTTTTGACATTGAAGAATTTGATATGCCATTAGAATACAAAGGAGAAATTCCCTTTGATAGGCAGATTTCCATTTCCCAGACCGGGTTGGAAAGGATTCTTGATCTTTTGAAAAAACACCAGGTAAAGGCTACTTTTTTTTCGACGGTAGTTTTTGCAGAGAACAGTAAACATTTAATTGAAAGATTATTGAAAGAGGGGCATGAATTAGCTTCTCATACCTGGTTTCATTCAGAGTTCGAAGAAAAGCATTTGCAGGAATCAAGAGAAAAACTTGAAGATTTATTTTCAACGAAAGTCACCGGGCTTAGAATGCCCAGAATGATGCCTGTGAATGAAACTGCCGTTGAAAAAGCAGGATATTCTTACAATTCTTCTGTTAACCCGACTTTCTTACCTGGAAGATACAACAATTTAAAAGTATCAAGAACGTATTTCAAAGAAGGAAATGTTACTCAGATTCCGGCGTCGGTTTCACCCAATTTCAGGATACCTTTATTCTGGTTGAGTTTTCACAATTTTCCTTTATCAATTTACAAAAAAATAGCTTCAGACAGCCTTAAAAAAGACGGTTATCTTAATGTTTACTTTCATCCCTGGGAGTTTGCTGAAATTAAGGATGAAGCATTTAAACTTCCCGGATTTACAGTGAAAAACTCAGGTAGCGATATGGTGGAAAGATTTGATGAATTTATAGGCTGGCTTAAAAATAAAAAATATAGCTTTGGAACATTCCAGGAATTTCAAAAAAAGATAGAATCATGAAGATTGCTTTTGACGCGAAACGTTTTTTCCATAATACTTCCGGGTTAGGAAATTATTCGAGAGATCTTGTAAGAATTCTTGCAAAATATTTTCCTCATGATCAATATCTTTTGCTGAATAAAAATAAATCTGAGAGAGGAAAAGATATTCTGGAAAATCCTAATGTTCAGTTTGTTGAAACTTCTAAAGGAAGTATGTCCCGCCAGTTTAAGATGGGAAAAGATGCACAGAAACAGGGAGCAGATATTTTTCATGGTTTATCAGGGGAGTTACCTTTAAAATGGGATAAAAGACCCATTAAAAAAGTAGTAACCATCCACGATCTTATTTTTGTAAGATACCCCCAGTATTATTCCTTTTTTGACCGTAAAATCCACTTATGGAAATTTAAAAAAGCAGCTCAAAACGCAGATAAAATAATAGCCATTTCAGAGCAGACGAAAAGTGATATTATCAAGTATTTAAAAGTACCGGAACATAAAATAAGAGTTATTTATCAGGGGTGTCATAAGGCTTTCAAAGAACAGCAATCGGAAGGGCTGATTCAGACGACCAAGGAAAAATTCAACCTTCCTCAACGGTTTATTTTGAATGTTGGGACGATCGAAGAGCGAAAGAATCTATTGAACGTCGTAAAAGCGGTAAGTGGCACGGGAATTCCTTTGGTTGTCGTGGGGCGAAAAACCAATTATTATAAAAAGGTGGAAGCTTTCATCAGGAAAAATAAATTGGAGAATCAGGTTCATTTTCTGGAAGGAGTTTCTATGGATGAATTGGCCGTTATTTATAAACTGGCAGATATTTTTATTTATCCGAGTTTGTTTGAAGGATTTGGAATTCCCATTATTGAAGCTCTTTTTTCTAAGATTGTTACGATCACAAGCAACACGAGCAGCTTACCAGAAGCGGGTGGAAAAGATTCTGTTTATATCAACCCTGAAAATCACCGGGATATTCAATCCAAAATACAATTTTTGTGGGATAATGAAGCCGAAAGAAAACGTCGTGCTGATAAGGGTTTCGAGTTTGTTCAAAAGTTTAATGACGAACCAATTGCGAATGAATTGATGAATTTATATCAAGAAATTATTTGAAAAAAATTTTGATATTTAAAAATAAGTCCTACATTTGTACCACAATTTTCAAAAATGAAACCGAATTTTTTAACACTACATCATTATTATCATCATCTCTGCTAAGACGGAATTGATTGATAATGACCTGTGTTAAAATCAAAAAATAATTAAAAACCGTCTGAGTAACAGACGGTTTTTTTGTTTCTAAATTCTTCCCGGAAATTTTTCAAAAATACTTTTTATTTACTCAGACCCAATAAATACAAAATGAGTAAATTAAAAATTGCCATCCAGAAAAGCGGCAGACTGTATGAAGATTCTTTGCAGCTTCTAAAAGATTGTGGGATTTTCGTCAATAATGGGAAAGACCAACTAAAAGTTTCGGTAGATAACTTTCCTTTTGAGATTATGTATCTCAGAAATTCTGATATCCCACAGTATCTTGAAGATGGGGTTGTAGATATCGCTATTGTTGGCGAAAACCTGTTGGTTGAAAAAGAAAAGCAGATTGAAATTGTTCAGAAACTTGGATTTTCAAAGTGTCGGGTTTCGCTGGCAGTCCCTAAAGAGATAGAAACTGATGAACTGAGTTATTTTCAGGGGAAGAAAATTGCCACTTCCTATCCTAATACACTGAAAAGATTCTTAGCTGAAAATGCTGTTTTGGCAGATATCCATGTAATCTCAGGGTCTGTAGAAATTGCGCCCAATATCGGATTGGCAGATGGGATCTGTGATATTGTGAGCTCTGGCAGTACTTTATTCAAAAATGGATTAAGGGAAACCATTACCTTGTTGACGTCTGAAGCCGTTCTGGCTAAAAATCTACAGCTGGATAGCGAAAAAGAAATTATTCTTGAGAAATTTTTATTCCGAATTAAAGCGGTATTAAAAGCTAAAAAATCCAAATATATCCTGATGAATGTTCCGAACGAGAAGATTGCAGACATTACGAATGTTCTTCCCGTTCTTAAAAGTCCTACCGTACTTCCTTTAGCAGAAGAGGGGTGGAGCAGTATTCATTCTGTAATCGCTGAAGAAAGATTCTGGGAGGTCATTGATGAGCTTAAGGATAACGGAGCCCAGGATATTTTAATAATTCCAATCGATAAAATGGTCATCTAATATGTTTGTACACAGATATCCTCAGAGAGAAACATGGGCAGAGCTTGTCAAGCGTCCCGTCCTAAAAAAAGAAGAAATTTCAGGAATAATTTCAGAGATCTTCAGGGAAGTTGAAGAAAACGGAGATAAAGCCTTGCTTGAGTTCACGAAAAAATTTGATTCTGCAGAACTGGACAATATTGAAGTTGTACAAAGTGAGATCGATCGGGCAATAATTTTGGTTACCGAAGAACTAAAAACAGCTATTCAGACAGCCAGGAATAATATTACTAAATTTCATGCTTCACAACAATCAGGAATTGAAAAGATTGAGACTACAAAAGGTGTCATCTGCTGGAGGGAAAACCGGGCTGTTGAAAAAGTAGGAATATATATTCCCGGAGGAACAGCTCCCTTGTTTTCTACAGTTCTGATGTTAGCGATTCCTGCCCAACTGGCCGGATGTAAAGAAATTATTTTATGTACACCTCCAGATAAAAATGGGAATGTAAATCCTGCTATTCTTTATGCTGCAATGCTTTGCGGAGTAACCAGAATATTTAAAACAGGAGGGGCACAGGCGGTCGCTGCAATGGCTATAGGTACAGAAAGCATCCCGAATGTATATAAAATCTTCGGTCCTGGAAACCAGTTTGTAGTTGCGGCGAAAGAATATGCACAAAACTATGGCGTTGCTATCGATATGCCCGCCGGGCCCAGTGAGGTTTTGGTTATCGCAGATCAGCAGGCAATTCCTTCTTTCTGTGCTGCAGATCTCCTTTCCCAGGCCGAACACGGAAGTGACAGTCAGGTGGTTTTTATTTCCACGGATTTGGAGGTTTTTAGTGATACTATGGAGGAAATAGACAATCAGCTTAAAAAACTTCCGAGAAATCAATTTGCTCAGGAATCATTGGATAACAGCCACTTTATTTTGCTCAATACTGTAGAGGATGCTATAGAATTTAGCAATGCATATGCTCCTGAACACCTTATTCTGGCAGTGGAAGATTTTACAAAATATATTCCTTCTGTTCAAAATGCGGGTTCGGTGTTTCTGGGGAATTATTCATGTGAGAGTGCCGGAGATTATGCAAGCGGAACCAACCACACGCTTCCCACCAATGGATATGCCCGAAACTACAGCGGAGTATCATTAGACAGCTTTGTTAAGAAAATCACTTTTCAGGAGCTTTCGGTAAAAGGATTACAAAATTTAGGAAAAACAATAGAATTAATGGCAGAGGCAGAAGGATTATTCGCTCATAAGAATGCCGTTTCAATACGATTAAAAAATAAAAGATAATGGAGCAATTAACAATTACACAGTTTGTACGAAAGAATATTTTGGAATTACAGCCTTATATCAGCTTTAGGGATCATAATGAATTTGAAGCGCCCGTTTTAATGGATGCTAATGAAAGTCCTTTTGGAACGTTTAACCGATATCCGGATTCTACCCAAAAAAAGCTTAAGAGAAAAATAGCTGATCTGAAAAATCTGTCTCCTGGCCAAATTGTTGTGGGAAATGGAAGCGACGAGCTTATTGATCTGATCATTAAAATCTTTTGTGAACCGAAAAAAGATGCGATAATGATGATGAATCCTTCTTTTGCCATGTATGCCTTTTATGCTGCCATCAATGAAAATAAAGTTATTAAGGTAGATCTTGATGAAAATTTTGAGATGGTAAAAGAAAATTTCTTAAAAATGTCTGAAGAGAACCAGCCTAAGATTTTTTTCCTTTGTTCGCCCAATAATCCTACAGGAAACAGTGTAGATGACATTGAATTTTACCTTCAGAATTTTAATGGAATTGTAGTGGTAGATGAAGCGTATATTGAATTTTCTGATAAGAAATCAAGCCTGGAGCTGCTCATAAAATATCCTAATCTTATTGTACTGCAAACCTTTTCTAAAGCCTGGGGGAAAGCAGGAGCAAGGGTAGGAATTGCTTGTGCAACGGAGGAGATCATCAAGCTGATTAATACAGTAAAAGCTCCTTACAATGTCAATTCTTTAAGCCAGGAGCTTATTATAAAGAGTATTGACCAACTGGATGAATTTCAAGAGAATGTAGAAAATATTTTAATTGAAAGAGATTGGCTGGAAAGTGAGCTTAGACAAATGGAATGTGTTTCTAAAATTTTCCCTACGGATGCTAACTTCTTTCTCGTTAAATTCAATAATGTGGATCAGGTATACCAAAAGTTGCTTGAAGAAGAAGTGCTTACGAATAAGAGATCTCCGGCAATTCCTGATTGTATAAGAATCAACATTGGAACAAGAGAAGAAAACAAAAGTTTAATTGCTGTTTTAAACAAATTAAAATCATGAAAAAAGTACTTTTTATAGACCGTGATGGAACTCTGATTATCGAACCACCCACTGATTTTCAGGTTGATTCTCTTGAAAAGCTGGAATTCTATCCTGGTATTTTCCAAAATCTTTCTAAAATTGTAAAAGAACTGGATTATGAATTGGTGATGGTAACCAATCAGGATGGATTAGGAACTGAAAGTTTTCCTTTTGAAGATTTCATCAAACCCCAGGAAAAAATGCTCAATGCATTTAAAAATGAGGGAATTATTTTCACTGATATTTTGATTGATAAAAGCTTTGAAAGTGAAAATTTACCCACCAGAAAACCTGGCGTAGGAATGCTTGGAAAATATATGTATGGAAATTATGATCTTGAAAATTCATATGTTATCGGAGACCGGATCACAGATATTCAGTTAGCGGAAAACTTAGGATCAAAAGCAATCTTCATCAATGAAAAAGCCAATGAAAGGGCTGAACTAATCACAAAAGACTGGTCAGAGATCTACCAGTTTTTAAAGAAAAAGCCAAGACGGGCAAAAGTGTCGAGAAAAACAAATGAAACAGATATTGAAATTGAGGTGAATCTTGATGGTAAAGGGAACTCTGAGATTTCAACAGGTCTCAATTTCTTTGATCACATGTTGGAACAAATCTCAAAGCACGGAAATTTAGATTTGAATATAAAGGTGAACGGAGATTTGCAGGTGGATGAACACCACACCATTGAAGATACTGCCATTGTTTTAGGTCAGGCTATTTTAAAAGCCTTAGGAAGCAAAAAGGGGATAGAAAGATATGGTTTTTTACTGCCGATGGATGATTGTTTGGCTCAGGTTGCCTTAGACTTTGGCGGAAGACCTTGGCTGGTTTGGGATGCTGATTTTAAAAGAGAAAGAATAGGGGATGTTCCAACTGAATTATTTTCACATTTTTTTAAATCATTTACGGATTCATCTCAATCCAATTTGAATATTAAAGTGGAAGGAAACAATGAGCACCACAAGATCGAATCTGTTTTCAAGGCTTTTGCAAAAGCTTTAAAAATGGCAGTGAACCAGACCGATCAGAGTTTTAATGTACCCTCAACTAAAGGAAGTTTATAAGATGGTTACTATTATAAAATACAATGGAGGAAATGTTCAATCCGTTCAGAATGCGCTTAGTAGATTAAACGTAGAATCTATTATTACAGATGATTTTGATCTCATTAAAAATGCAGAAAAAGTTATTTTTCCGGGGGTTGGTGAAGCATCTTCAACAATGAAGTTATTGAAAGAAAAAGGGCTGGATCAGTTTATTCCAACTTTAGAACAACCGGTATTGGGTATTTGTCTGGGAATGCAGCTGATGTGTAAGAATAATGAAGAAGGAGATACTGTGGGAATGGGAATTTTTGATATCAATGTTAAAAAGTTTCCATCGAGAGAAATAGTTCCTCATATGGGATGGAATACAGTTGCCGAGACACAATCACCTATTTTTTTAGATATTGAAAAAGAAAGCGATGTCTATTTTGTTCATAGCTATTATTGTGAATTATCAAAGTATACGACATCGATATGTGATTATATATTGCCATTTAGTGCGTCCTTGCAAAAGGATAATTTCTTCGCTACTCAGTTTCACCCTGAAAAATCAGGAAAGGCTGGAGAGCAGTTACTTCGAAACTTTTTAAACCTTTAATTATGAAGATTATTCCTGCTATTGATATTATTGATGGGAAATGCGTCCGTCTTTCAAAAGGAGATTATAACACCCAAAAGATATACAATGAAAATCCTCTGGAAGTTGCTAAAGAATTTGAGGATTTTGGAATTCAATTTCTACATGTAGTAGATCTGGATGGGGCTAAATCCAAACATATTGTCAATCAGAAAGTATTAGAATCCATTGCTACAGGAACTTCTTTGCATATTGATTTTGGAGGAGGATTGAAAACACCAGAAGATATTGAAATCGCTTTTAATGCGGGAGCCAGGCAAATAACAATAGGAAGCATTGCAGTTCAGGATCCGGATTTTTGTTATCGTCTGATTGAAAAATATGGTACTGAAAAGATTATTCTTGGTGCAGACTGTGAAAACAGGAAAATAAAAACTTCGGGATGGTTGGAAGAAAGTGATAAAGATGTTATTGATTTCATCCTTCAATATAGGAATAGAGGAATACAACAGGTAATCTGTACAGATATTTCCAAAGATGGAATGCTGGAAGGTCCTTCAACAGAATTATATAAAGATATCCTGGCAAATACTTCGGTTCAACTTGTTGCCAGTGGTGGAATTTCAGGAATTGAGGATGTGTATAAGATGAGAGAGATTGGTTGCGAAGGAACGATTATAGGAAAAGCCATTTATGAGGGGAAGATAGACTTAAGAGAACTTCAAAAATTTATTGAAAATGCTTAAAAAGAGAATTATTCCATGTTTGGATATTAAAGATGGAACAACGGTAAAGGGGGTTAATTTTGAAGGGTTGCGAAATGCCGGAGATCCCATAAGTCTGGCAAAAAAGTATGAGAAGGAGGGTGCGGACGAATTGGTTTTCCTTGATATTACAGCAACTATTGAACAAAGAAAAACCTTTGTGACGCTTGTGAAAGATATTGCTAAGGAACTGAGCATTCCCTTCACGGTAGGAGGTGGAATTTCATCTGTTGAAGACGTTAGAAAGTTGTTGGAAGCCGGAGCTGATAAGATCAGTATTAATTCTTCAGCGGTTAAAAATCCTCAGTTGATTTCAGATCTGGCTTATGAATTTGGAAGTCAGTGCATTGTAGTTGCTGTTGACACAAAATCTGTGAATAATGAAGACTGGGTACACATTAAAGGAGGAAGAGAAATTACAGGATTGAGAACCTTGGAATGGGCGAAGAGAGCTGAGTTGCTAGGAGCAGGGGAAATTTTACTGACATCTATGGATGGTGACGGAACAAAAAAAGGATTTGATCTCAGGATTACAAAAGCGGTATCTGAGGCCATTAATATTCCTGTGATTGCTTCAGGAGGAGCGGGAGCTATAGGGGACTTTGAAAGCGTATTTCAAAAAACAAAGGCAACAGGTGCATTAGCTGCAAGCGTATTTCATTTCGGAGAAATTCATATTCAGGATTTAAAACAGAATCTATTAATTAATAAAATTCAGGTAAGACAATGATTGATTTTAATAAAACAAATGGCTTGGTTCCTGTAATTATTCAGGATGACATCACCCTGCAGGTTCTGATGCTTGGGTATATGAATGAAGAGGCTTTTAATAAAACTAAAAATGAAGGCATCGTTACTTTTTTCAGCCGGTCTAAAAATAGATTATGGACAAAAGGAGAGGAGTCCGGTAACTTTTTAACGGTTAGAAATATCGATATTGATTGTGATCAGGATACCATTCTTATTAAAGTAATTCCTACAAATGTAGTGTGCCATACCGGAAGTTTCAGCTGTTTTGGAGAAAAAGACTCTAAAGGATTTATATATGAGCTGGAAGGAAAGATTTCTCAGAGGATCGATGAAAAAATAGAAGGATCTTATACCTATTCACTTTATCAGAAAGGAATCAATAAAGTGGCACAGAAAGTAGGAGAGGAAGCAGTAGAAGTCGTTATAGAAGCTAAAGATGATAATGCTGATTTATTTAAAAATGAGGCTGCTGATCTTTTATATCATTTCTTAATTCTTCTGAAGGCAAAAGGCTTTTCTTTTACAGAAATTGAGGAAATTTTAGAGATGAGAAATCAAAAATAGAATCCAGGCTTCTTAATTTCAATTATTAATGAATTGAACTGATAAAACAACAAAAGCTTTCTATTTCCAGAAAGCTTTTGCATTGATATATAGTATAAGTGATTATTCAATCATAATTTTTCTTACAACTGTATGTTCATCAGCTTTAAGGTTTCCTAAATAAACTCCTTTTGGTAAAGAAGAAACATTGATTCTTGTTTGATTTTCCTGTTTAAGTAAAGAACGGCCAAGCAGATCTGTAATTTCAAAACTGAAATTTTTCACAGAAGATGGTACTTCTAATGTAAGGATATCTTTTGCCGGATTAGGGTACATTTTTACAGATTCTAAAGCATTAATAGAGGTTTCCTTCGTATTTAAAACAATAGATGATGTTGTTGATGCCACTGCAAAATGCTGAAGGGCTCCAACGGTTGCTTTTCCTACATTGAAAATATATACCGGATCAGTGTTGGCAAAAGTATCATTTGCAGTATGTGGGTAATTACTTCTCTTGTATTCAAAATATCCTGTAATTACTTCTCCTTTTTGCTCGAAAGGGATATAGTCTGTGTCTTCTGCCGGATCAATACCTGTAAGAAGCGGGGAATACAGTGTCGTGCAGTTTACCAATTGCTGAGTAACAGCGGTGGATGCAGCATTATTACTGCTAAGACCTCCCTGATCTTCATCACAATAAATCCTATTATTGGTATTACCCATTTTACCCCCTACCTGGTCAAGATTGAAAACGAGTTTTATATCTAGCTTGCGAACTCCATTTTGATAAGCTACATTATTAGCATAATGGGAACTGCCTCTCAGTCCCTGTTCTTCTCCTGAAAAATGGATAAACTTTATTGAATATTCTGTAGGAACATTTTTAAGAATTCTGGCTGCTTCCAGAATAATGGATGTTCCGCTGCCATTATCATTGGTACCGGGACCAACTATACTATCGAAATGCCCACAAATAATAACAAATTTGTTAGGATATACTGTTCCTGTCTTTGTAATTACTAAATTTTTTGAGCTCGTACTTCCAAAAGTAAAAGGATCTTCTACGATCTGGCTTGCTGTATAGCCATATCCCAAATATTTATTCTTAATCCATGTGAGGGCATTGGCATTGTTGGTGGAGCCAGTTGTTTTTACTCCAAGATTCTGAAACTGTTGTAAGTTGGTAGTAATATTGGTTTGAGTAACCTGATTAGCTCTATCCTGATAAGCTTGAATAAACGATTGTGATTGTAATTGCTGGCTTAGAAAGCCACAAAGAAGAAAAGTAATTATATTTTTCATTAGTGGGTGATTTTTGTAAAAGTAATAATAAAATCACAATGAAAGAAGAAAAATTTTATGTTATAAATAAAAAATGCTCTTATATTCAGTAATAAAAGCATTTTTTAAGGCTATCTATGTTTATTTTTTAATATAAATTAAATTATTTTTCAATAACAACTTTTCTTACCGCAGTATGATCCTTGGTTTTTATAATGACTAAATAAGCCCCTTCTTTCAAACCTGAAACATTTATTTTTGTTTGGTTTTCTTTTTTAATCAGAACATTTCCAAGAAGATCTGTCAACTCAAAATTGAAATCCTTAGTGCCGTCTGGCAAATCAATAGTCAGGACATCTTTTGCGGGGTTAGGGAAAACCCTCACTGATTCTAATGATGCCTGTTCCTTAGTTTCTTTAGTATTTAAAACTAATTGAGCCGTTGTACTGGCAACAGCAAAATGTTGAAGTGCTCCTACTGCTGCTTTACCTACATTGAAAACATATACAGGATCTATATTGGCAAAAGTATCATTCACCGTATGTTCATTATTGCTTTTGATGTTTTCATAGAAACCAGTGATAATATCTCCGTTCTCTTCAAAAGGAATATAATCTGAAGCATAAGCGGTAGCCATTACTGTCTGAAGCGGTGAATACAAACTTGTACAGGTAGCCAGCTGTTGAGTAAAAGAGCTCGATGCAGCATTATTGGCGGAACTCCCGTTCACTCCCTTTTCGCATTTTATCTTATTGTTATTATTTCCCAACTTGCCACCTACCTGATCGAGATTGAAGACCAATCTTATATTGAGTTTACGAACTCCGTTTTGAAAAACTACATTATCAGCATAGTGATAGCTCCCATAAAGTCCCTGTTCTTCTCCAGAAAAATGAATGAATTTTATTGAATATTGAGTAGGGATATCTTTTAAAATTCTCGCAGCCTCTAATAAAATTGAAGTTCCACTTCCGTTATCACTTACCCCAGGGCCTGTTATAGTATCATAATGTCCGCAAATGATTACGTAAATATTGGGATATGTAGTACCTGTTTTTGTAATGATCAGGTTTTTGGAGCTCTTATTTCCAAATGTAAAAGGGTCTTCAACGATCTGGCTCGCTGTATAACCATATGAAAGGTATTTATTTTTGATCCACGTAAGGGTATTCGCATTATTAGTGGAGCCAGTTGTTTTTACCCCAAGGTTTTCAAATTGCTGTAAATTTGTTGTAATATTAGTTTGGGTAACCTGGTTGGCCCTGTTCTGATAGGCCTGAATAAATGATTGAGATTGTAATTGCTGGCTTAGCAGGCAAAAAAGTAGAAGATTAATTATATTTTTCATTGGTCGGTGATTTTTTGTAAAAGTAATAATAAAATCATAATGAAGTAATAATAATTTTATGATATGAATAAAAAATGCTTTTATTACATGTAATAAAAGCATTTTTTAAAATAAGAAGATTTATTTTTTAATATAGATTAAATCATTTATCAATTACAATTTTCCGTACAGCAGTGTGATCTGCTGTCTTTATAATAGCTAAGTAAGCACCCTCTGATAAAGAAGAAACATTAATTGTTTTCTTATTATCCTGCTTTATTAAGGTATGACCCAAAAGATCCGTTAATTCAAAATTGAAATTATTAATCGTATCGGGTAGATCAATGGTCAAAAGATCCTTCGCTGGGTTTGGATAAATTTTTACAGACTCGAGTGAATGCTGTGCTTCGGTTTCTTTAGTTCCCAAATTTAAAGAGGTGGCAACAGCAAAATGCTGAAGAGCTCCAACGGCTGCCTTACATACATTATAAACATATGTAGGATCTATATTAGCAAAAGTATCATTCACCGTATGTTCATTATTACTTTTTATATATTCATAGAATCCTGTGATAATATCTCCGTTTTCTTCAAAAGGAATGTAATCTGAAGAATAGGCTGTAGTAGTTGCTGTCTGAAGTGGCGAATACAGGCCTGTACAAGTAGCCAGCTGTTGGGTAAATGCACTGGAAGCAGCATTATTGGCAAAACTTCCGTTGACTCCTTTCTCACATTTTATCGTATTGTTATTATTTCCCAGCTTTCCGCCTACCTGATCAATATTAAATACCAATCTTACATTCATCTTTCGAATATCATTTTGAAATACCACATTGTCTGCATAATGATAACTTCCATACAGTCCCTGTTCTTCTCCGGAAAAATGGATAAATTTAATAGAATACTCAGTGGGAATATCTTTTAAAATTCTGGCAGCTTCCAGAAGAATTGAAGTTCCACTTCCGTTATCACTAACCCCAGGCCCCGTAATGGTATCATAGTGTCCACAAATAATCACATAGGTGTCTGGATAAACAGTTCCTGTTTTTGTAACGATAAGGTTCTTTGAGCTGGTATTTCCAAATGTAAAAGGATCTTCAACCATTTGGCTTGCGGTGTATCCATACGATGTGTATTGATCCTTAAGCCAGTTTAAAGCAGTGGTATTATTCACAGAACCTGTTGTTTTTACACCCATATTTTCAAACGTATGGAGATTTGCTGTGATATTGGTTTGCGAAACCTGAGATGCCCTGTTTTGATAAGCCTGAATGAAACTCTGTGCCTGTATGTTATAAGAGGCTATAGAGAGGAGAAGTAGAGTAGTTTTTTTTTTCACTTTGTAAAAGAATTACAGAATTATTATATTTTTAATAAAACAAATGTATATAATAAAAAAATCCTGAGCAAAAAACTCAGGATTTATATTGATAACAAAAAATTTTACATTATTTTACTTGATCTACAACTGCTTTGAAAGCTTCAGGGTGATTCATTGCTAAATCTGCTAAAACTTTTCTGTTAAGTTCGATCTCATTCTTTTTAAGAGCTCCCATAAATTGAGAGTAAGACATTCCATGTTCTCTAGTTCCCGCGTTGATACGAGTGATCCAAAGTGATCTGAAGTTTCTCTTTTTCTCTTTTCTTCCACGGTAAGCATATTGCATTGCTTTATCTACCGCGTTTTTAGCTACAGTCCAAACGTTCTTTCTTCTACCGAAAAAACCTTTAGCTTGCTTCATAATTTTCTTTCTGCGAGCTCTTGAAGCTACTGCATTTACTGATCTAGGCATAATTTAAATTGTTTTTTTGAAAAGGGCGGTAAACTGTTTCATTACACTTATTTGCTCCATTTCAGGGTTAAAAATTCTGAATTGTTTTAATTCCTATAAACCGAATATAGATTTATAAAAACTACTTAATTGCTAATTGACGTTGAACGCTTTTTACATCCACTTTAGCTACGTAAGAAGTAGTAGTAAGATTTCTCTTCTGCTTAGTTTCTTTCTTAGTTAAGATGTGGCTTTTGTAAGCGTTTTTTCTTTTGATCTTACCAGTACCAGTAAGAGCAAAACGTTTCTTAGCACCTGATTTCGTTTTTAATTTTGGCATTGTCTTGCTTTTTTATTATTTTGTTATCAATATCTGATTTGCTTTTATTCCTAAAGACACTTAAGAATAATAGTGTGCAAAGATACAAAAAATATCAATTCGAACTTTCAAAAATTGTGATTTTATCGTATTTTCAAAAAAACCGCTCCTGTAAAGAAGCGGTTATAATTCATTAAAGTGTTTACTAGATATCTTTATAAGTTATTTCTCTCCTTTCTTCATTATTTCCACCCAGAATAACTTTAACTCTAAAGCCATTACCTATTAAATAGCCAGTTCTTGAATAAAGCTGAAGTTTAATATGTGGATTGGACACGTTGCCTGTAACTGCACTGTCTGAATTCCAAAGAGCATCGTTGTTATTATAGATAACAAGATTTCCATCATTTTGTGCAATAAGTCTTGGAGTGCCTCCGCTTCTCACGGTATTAGATGCCCATAATACTCTGTAACTGCCTGGTGTTTCAGCATATAGAACGAGATTGCTATCTCCTTGCATTACAAGTCGGTAAATCACACCATTATTTTCTAAACTAATTGATTCACCAGCATTTAGTACCTGAGGATGATTAGTCGTTTCCGAAATAAACTTTAAAGTGGTAAGACCACCACCAGGAATTGATTTACTTGCATTTGTAGTTGTCTGCACTTTTCCATTTTCTACAGTTACATTGTCAAGGGTATCATCCTGACCACAAGATGCTAAAAGCATCGAAAGACTTACAAAAGTCAATAATTTTATCTTCATAACTTATTTTTGAGCTGCAAATATAAATATTTCCATATTAAGTCACAATTTAAAGACTTAATAAAATAAGTTAATCTCTTTATTAATCGCATTTTCAGTTGATTAAAATGACACTGTTAAGTGAATTTAATATTAAAACCCCAATTGTTAAAATTGGGGTTTTGTTATAGTATCTATTATATTATATAGGATTTAGGATTGAAAAAATGCAAGAAGATCTTTATTAATAGTTTCCGCTTCAGTCGTAGGCATACCATGAGGGAATCCAGGGTAGGTAATTAATTTACTGTTTTTGGCCAATTGAGCAGCCACCACACCCGTAATTTCATAAGGTACAATCTGATCATCCTCTCCATGCAATACCAATACAGGGACTTCTACACTTTTTAGGTCTTCCGTGAAATCAGTTTCAGAAAATGCTTTAATACAGTCATAATGCGCTTTAATTGATCCCATCATTCCTTGTCTCCACCAATTATCACGAATACCCTGAGAAACTTTTGCTCCCTCTCTGTTATATCCATAAAATGCTAATGAAAAATCTACAAAATACTGTTGTCTCTGCGTAGCAGTATTATGACGGATTTCATCAAAAATGGACATAGGAACTCCATTGGGGTTATTTTCTGTCTTCAGCATGATAGGAGTAACAGCACTAATTAAAACGGCCTTAGCAGCTCTGCCTTTACTGTGTTGAGCCACATATCTGATCACTTCACCACCGCCAGTAGAGTGGCCTACATGAATGACATCTTTTAAGTCAAGGGCAGTAACAATTTCTTCTACATCGGATGCATATGTATCCATATTATGTCCCTCAGCAGTTTGTGTAGATCTCCCATGTCCTCTTCTGTCATGAGCAATTACTCGGTATCCTTTTTCTAAAAAGAATAACATTTGTGCATCCCAGTCATCACTTGATAAAGGCCAGCCATGATGAAAGAATACAGGTTGTCCTTTTCCCCAGTCTTTGTAATAAATTTCTGTTCCGTCTTTTAATTGAATAGTGCTCATTGTTTTTGTTTTTTAATATGATTAATAATTGAACTATTGTCTGAAATAATAGATTATTTATCTATTATTTCCATGTCAAAGTTAAATTTAATAATAAATATGACTCTTAACATAGGATATTTTATTACAAAAATGAACATAAAAAAAACCTCAAATTTCTTTGAGGTTTATATTGATGAATTAAATACGAAATTTAATTAAATTATTTTGCTGGTTTTTTAGGACTCATCATCATAATCATCCTTTTACCTTCCAGTTTAGGAAGCTGATCTACTTTACCTACATGCTCAAGTTCCTGTGCAAGTTTCAAAAGTAAAATTTCTCCCTGATCTTTGAAGATAATTGAACGTCCTTTAAAAAATACGTAAGTTTTAAGTTTCGAACCTTCTTCAAGGAATTTCTCAGCGTGTTTCTTCTTAAACTCATAATCGTGGTCATCAGTCTGAGGTCCGAAACGGATCTCTTTTACAACTACTTTTATTTGTTTCGCCTTAAGTTCCTTTTGTTTTTTCTTTTGCTCGTATAGAAACTTCTTATAGTCTAATACTCTTGCAATAAAAGGTTCTGCTTTGTCTGAAATCACAACCAAGTCTAATTCCTGATCCTTGGCTATCTGCAAAGCCTTATCTAATGGGTAAACACCAGGCTCCAGATTGTCACCTACTAAACGAACCTCTCTGGCTCTGATTTTACCATTAATTTGATGCAAATCCTCCTGTACTGGACGACGCATTGGGCCTCTGTTGTTAAATCTTTGTGCTATTGTCTTAAATTTTATTGGTTAACTTTCTATTGGCAGCCTTCTTATATAGCTGCTTCTTTTTTAAAATAATTGACGAAATCCTCCATGTTCATTACGCCAAGATCTCCTTCTCCACGTCTTCTCACTGAAATAGTTCCATCTTTTTCTTCATTTTCTCCGATCACGATCATGAAAGGAATCTTCTTTAATTCTGCATCACGGATTTTTTTCCCGGTCTTCTCATTTCGGTCATCAATCAGACCGCTAATATCGTGATTTTCTAAAAATTGTGAAACTTTTTTTGCATAATCTACATATTTTTCACTAATCGGTAGAATTATATACTGATCAGGGCTTAGCCATAAAGGAAAATCTCCGGCAGTATTCTCTAATAAAATAGCGATAAAACGCTCCATAGAACCAAACGGTGCTCTGTGGATCATTACCGGTCTATGTTTCTCATTATCGTTTCCGATATAATGAAGATCGAATCTTTCCGGTAAATTATAATCTACCTGAATAGTACCTAACTGCCATTTTCTACCTAATGCATCCTTCACCATGAAATCCAGTTTAGGACCGTAGAATGCAGCTTCACCGTATTCTACAACTGTTTTCAATCCCTTTTTCTCTGCAGCATTGATAATTGCACTTTCTGCTTTCTCCCAATTCTCATCGGATCCGATATATTTTTCTTTGTTATCAGGATCTCTTAAAGAAACCTGAGTTACAAAATCTTCAAATCCTAAAGATTTAAATACATATAAAGTTAAGTCTATAACTTTTTCGAATTCTTCTAAAAGCTGATCCGGAGTACAGAACAGGTGAGCATCATCCTGAGTAAATCCACGAACTCTTGTTAAGCCGTGAAGTTCTCCACTTTGCTCATATCTGTAAACAGTTCCGAATTCTGCATATCTTTTTGGAAGATCTCTGTAGCTCCATTGTGATGTCTTGTAGATCTCACAGTGGTGTGGACAGTTCATCGGCTTTAATAAAAACTCTTCACCTTCATTTGGTGTTTTTATAGGCTGAAAGCTGTCTGCGCCATATTTATCCCAGTGTCCCGAAGTTACATACAATTCTTTTGAACCGATGTGAGGGGACATTACGAATTCATAACCTCCTTTTTTCTGAGCATCACTAAGAAAATTTTCTAACTTTCTTCTCAAAGCAGTCCCTTTTGGAAGCCATAATGGAAGGCCGGCACCTACTTTTTCAGAAAATGCAAAAATTCCTAATTCCTTTCCAAGTTTTCTGTGATCTCTTCTTTTTGCCTCTTCTAATCTTTCCAGATATTCAGTAAGTTCCTTTTGTTTTGGGAAAGAAATACCATATACTCTTGTTAACTGAGGATTTTTTTCATTTCCTCTCCAGTAAGCTCCAGCTGCGTTTAATATTTTTACAGCTTTTACAATTCCTGTATTTGGAATGTGTCCTCCACGACATAAGTCTGTGAAATTATCGTGAGTTACGAAAGTAATTTCTCCATCATTCAGATTAGAGATCAATTCTACTTTATATGGGTTGTCTGCGTACGTTTTTAAAGCCTCTTCTTTGGAAACAGGGTATAATGAGAACGTAGAGCCTTTTTTGGCGTTCTCTAAAACTTTCTTTTCAATCTTCTCAAAATCCTTTTCAGATAAACTTTCGCCTCCAAAATCTACATCATAATAAAACCCATTTTCTATGGCCGGGCCGATAGTAAGTTTAGCATCAGGATAAAATTCCAGGATTGCCTGCGCCAAAAGGTGTGCAGAAGAATGCCAAAAAGCTTTCTTTCCAAGATCATCATTCCAGGTCAATAGCTGTACTGTAGAATCCGTCGTTATAGGTGTGGTAATCTCTACTTGTTTGCCGTTAACAATTGCGGAAATGGTATTTCTAGCCAATCCTTCGCTTATAGATTTTGCCACATCTAGAGAAGTTACTTCTCCTTCGAATTCTTTGACACTATTGTCTGGAAGTGTAATTTTTATCATTGTTTACTATGAAATTTTAAGATGCAAAAATACGCATTTTTTATTTAAAATAGTATATTAACGTATATTTGAATAAAGAAATAATCCAAATTAATGAAAAACATATTGACGCTTTTTAGCATTTTATTTTTCATCCAATCATTTTCTCAAAAAAACACCTCGAAATTTCAGGTTACTTATAACAGGAATATAGAAACATATTTTCTTGCAGAAATCCTTTCGGCTGAGCATAGGAAGATAAATAAGGATTTTGAACTTTTTAAGATTAAAGAATGTTCAACCTATCAGCCCATTGTAAAAAGAGCATTAGCGGAGTATGGAAAATTAAATAATTCAAAAATTGCATTATTAACAGCGGAACTGAACGATAGATTGATTCAAAAATATGGTATCGGAAATGATGTGATGATGAAACCTCTTTTATATCACAGCGAATTTCCGTCAAATGAATGGATTAATGATTATACATTTACCAGCAGTACCTTAACATCAGAACAGGAAAAAGAGGTGACTGTCCTGATAAAGACCTATATGGCAGAATTGCGGCAATTTTATATCAGTGAAAATATTGGTTCCTTTTTTAGCCAAAACAAGAGTTTTTATGAAGGAGGGACAAAAGAATATTATGAACAGATTCCAGCCAATTTCACAGAAGCTATGGAACAATTTTATGGAGAACATTTCAGTAGCTATACTGTTCTTATTTCACCTATGATGATGTGGCCAATTGACGGTAATGAAGGCCGGGGGATAGGAACAGATATAATAAATCCATCAGGAAATAAAAGTATTTACGAAATTACCAGTCCTTTTGTAGAAGTAGAAGATCATTCAGGTTTTGGATATAACAATACATTTCAGGCTCAGTTTCTTACGGTACATGAATTTGGACATTCTTTCGTAAATAAAGAAGTGTATAAACAAAAGGATAAGCTGGGAAAATTTAAAGAGCTATTTGAAAAATCAAAATTAAAGGAAATTATGATTAAGACAGGGGGATATGGTGATTATCAAACCTGTGTTGCGGAACATCTTGTCAGATTGGGTGAAATTCAAACGACGAAAATTCAAAAAGATTTTACAAGAGCAAAAAGACTGGAGGATTATCATCTTAAAAATAACTTTATTTTTCTCCCACAACTGGAAAAAAAGATATCTGAGTATAATTTGAACAGAGCAAAATATAAAACATTCGGAGATTTTGTTCCTCAACTTTTAGAGGTCTTTGAAAACAGTAATATCGAATTCATTAATCATGAATTAAGTGAAACCAAAAAAGACTAAAAATATAAATTCAATTTTTATGAATAGATTCAATATCGATTTACATTGTGATCTACTATATTATTTATTGCGGCCTGATGCAAGGGCTGACGATAAACAATTAGGTTGTTCGTTGCCCTATTTAAAAGAAGGAAACGTAAAGCTCCAGACTATGGCTATCTATACTGCTACCGGCAAAAACAGTATAAGTGAAGGTCTAAAACAAAGTGAGTTATTTAAAGGATTATTAAATAGCGATGATTTTTTTCTGTTTGATGTAGAGGATAGAGTAGCAATGGATGATCCGAACAGAGTAGGAATACTTGCTTCTATAGAAAATGCTTCATCATTCTGTGAAGAGGATACCCATCTGGATGTTGGCTTTAAAAATCTGGAAACGATTATTGAGAATGTTGAGAAAGTCTTTTATATAGGAATTACACATCATACTGAAAATCGATTTGGAGGAGGAAACAATTCTGAAGCAGGATTGAAAGAAGATGGAAAAGTTTTAATCGATTATATTTCAGATAAAAAAATTGCCATTGACTTCTCGCACACCAGTGATCAGTTAGCTTACGGGATTCTTAATTATATAGATCAAAAAAGTTATACCATTCCTATTCTGGCAAGTCATTCCAATTATCGGAATATTTATGAAAAAAACAGAAACCTTCCTGATGAGTTAGCAAAGGAAATTATTAAAAGAAAAGGTTTGATAGGACTTAACTTTATAAGGAATTGTGTTGATGAAAAAAATCCCGAAAAACTTTTCGAGCATATCCAATATGGACTGGATTTAGGGGCAGAAGATGCTGTTGCGTACGGTGCTGATTTTTATTATTGTAAAGATTACCCTGATAAATCACGTTTGCCCATTTTCTTTGAAGGATATGATGATGCATCAGCGTTTAATTCCATTAACGATAGGTTTGAAAAAGATTTTTCTAAGGAGATTATGGAGAAGATCAGCCATAAAAATGCGTTGAATTTTATAAAAAGATTATAAAATAACAGGATAATAGGATAGTAGGAAGGTGGCTTCGAGAGCCTCAGCCACCTTCCTATCATTATTTCAATCTCTTATACTTTACTTTTTTCTTTATAATTTCAATAACATCCACATGTTGAACCTTCGATTGTATCCAACCGTGGATATCTATATAAAATAAGGATCTTCTGTAATATTCATTGGTTTCATATTGCTCAAGTTTTTCGTCAAACGTTTCAAAAGCTTTTTGCCTTTCATCCAAAACCAGATTGTTGAGATTTTTAAAGAATTCAATGCTTTCAAAGTGGAATTCCTCTGGCTTTTTCATTTTTAATGCAAACTTGAGAGTTGCTTTTATAAATTCGTCATAATCTTCATCATCGCCGGATTCGTGCTTTGACATCAGAATAAGAATTCTTGTATGAAACAAAAGATCTTCCTGTACATTCCCTTTAGATTCAATAATCTTCATAGAGTAGTACATGGATTCCTTGTATTTCTTACTTCCAAAAAGCATTGCTGCCATCTTAAGATACAGGATCATAAAATGGTGTTCATCAATTTTGTCCCGTAGCTTATCCATCTTCATTTCTATTTCGGGAATAAGCTTTGTTCCACTGAAAAACTCTCCTTTTACAAAATGGATATTCATTAAAGTATTAGAATAAGTAAGGAAGGTAAGTGCCTGTAAATTTTCATTTTGAGCAAAACTTGGTGAATAAACAGTTTTACTGAAATTTTCGAATTGCTTTTCTAAAATATCAATATTACCATACAGGAAAAGAATCTTTAATAAATAAGTATTTCCTTTGATATACCATACAGGATGACTAAAGATCATCTCCGGTTTCTGGTGAAATAATTCGACCCATTGATAAGCATATTTTAAGGTATATTTATAATCCTGTAACAACTGATTTTTCCAGACATGGGCTTTATAATACCATAATTTTTCTGTGAAATTAAGTTTTGAGGGTTGTATATTTTTAATCTGAGAATTGAAAATTTCCAAAACTTCCTGTCGATCCGTATCATTTTTTACATATCCATGGGTTAGCATTTCACTGTATAGCTTTAATGATAGATTTGAAAGGACTGTCGTATACTGATTTTGTGTGCTGATCGCTTTGGACTCCCTAATAAGTTCTTCAGCTCTGCCATCTATACTCCGGGTTATAAACTGTGACTCGATTACTTTTTCAAGGTCTATGATCTCGGAGGCAATACTCTTTTCATCCAATTCCAATGCTGACTGTTTTGTTTTGTCGAGTATTTTCAGGGCCTGTTTATACAATCCTTTCTGGTAAAGGATATTGGCAAAATCCAACTGCTCACGAAGTTGGATTCTATAATTTTGATGACTTGGGTTCATCCGGAGACTTACCAAAATCTGTTTATAAAGATGTGCTTTCAGATTCGAAAGCTGTTGCTTCGTGGAAATTTTTTTCTCTATGATAACAGACTCATTATATTCACTCATTTTGTCAAGCTCTGAAAAAAGCAAGAGAAATTTAGCATCAACATTAATTCCCAGTCGATTGACATACAGCTTAAACTGTCGCTTTTCGGAAGTGGTTAATGATTTAATGAGTACAAATAAGAAGTCTTTCTGCAATTCAGCCATTGTAAAATTTAGTCATTTAAATATTTGATTTTCATTGTATTATATTCGTTTTTTTATTATTTGAATATTGTAATTTTCATTAAAGCTGGAAATATAAAAAATATGCAAGTCTTAGTTTTGGATCAAAATTAAGTAAAAACTTCATTATGAATTCCGAAAAAATTGAAATTTTTGATACCACTTTGCGAGATGGGGAACAGGTTCCGGGATGTAAGCTGAATACAGAACAAAAATTAATTATCGCCGAAAGGCTTGATAAGCTAGGGATTGATGTAATTGAAGCCGGATTTCCTGTATCAAGTCCTGGGGATTTCCATTCTGTTTCTGAAATTTCGAAGCTCGTGAGAAATGCAAAGGTTTGCGGACTAACCAGAGCGAATAGAAAAGATATAGAAATAGCAGCTGAAGCATTACAGTATGCAAGAAGACCTAGAATTCATACAGGAATAGGAACTTCTGATTCTCATATTAAATATAAGTTCAATTCTACCAGAGAAGATATTATAGAACGAGCTGCCGATGCTGTAAAATATGCAAAACGTTATGTTGAAGATGTAGAGTTCTATGCAGAAGATGCCGGAAGAACCGATAATGAGTTTCTTGCCCGGGTTTGCGAAGCGGTTATTAAAGCAGGAGCTACTGTTTTAAATATTCCTGATACAACGGGTTATTGCCTGCCAGAAGAATATGGACAGAAAATTAAGTATCTGAAAGAAAATGTCAAGGGAATTGATAAAGCTATTTTATCATGTCACTGTCATAATGATCTAGGATTGGCCACAGCCAATTCTATTGCGGGAGTTATGAATGGAGCGAGACAAATTGAATGTACCATCAACGGACTTGGAGAAAGGGCTGGAAATACAGCATTGGAGGAAGTGGTAATGATTTTAAAACAACATAAAGATTTAAATCTGTACACGGATGTTAATTCAAAGATGCTGAATACAATGAGTTCTTTAGTATCAGACCTGATGGGAATGCCGGTGCAGCCTAACAAAGCAATTATTGGAGCTAATGCTTTCGCGCACAGCTCTGGAATTCATCAGGACGGGGTTATTAAAAACAGGGAAACCTATGAGATTATGAACCCTGA
Source organism: Chryseobacterium sp. T16E-39 (assembly GCF_002216065.1). NCBI lineage: Bacteria > Pseudomonadati > Bacteroidota > Flavobacteriia > Flavobacteriales > Weeksellaceae > Chryseobacterium > Chryseobacterium sp. T16E-39. The sequence goes on from NZ_CP022282.1 coordinate 712,742, forward strand.
GGATGTCGGGGTCAATGAATCGTCCATCATCCTTACAGCACGAAGCGGTAGATCAGCTCTTGCTTATCGTTTCAAACACATTGGTTTTGATGTTACTAAAAATGAGTTAGATTTTTTATACGGAGAGTTTTTAAAAGTGGCAGATCTTAAAAAAGAAGTAAATAATGAGGATCTTAATCTGATGATGACAACGTTAACGAGAAAGATCAGTTAAGGAACTTATTATTTTCAAATCAAATCAAACTAAAATGGACAATAATAAAAAAACGCTTTTTGATAAGGTCTGGGATGCTCATGTTGTTGAAACTATTCCTGATGGACCACAAATTATTTATATAGATAAACATCTTATTCATGAGGTAACAAGCCCACAGGCTTTCGCAGAACTGGAATCCAGGAATCTTGAAATATTCAGACCTGAACAGATTGTTGCTACGGCAGATCATAATGTTCCAACATTGAGTCAGGAATTACCCATTCGTGATGAATCATCTAGAAATCAGGTAGAACAGCTAACAGAAAACTGTAAGAAAAATAATATTGAATTGTATGGATTAGGTCATCAATATCAGGGGATCGTTCATATTATTGCTCCTGAACTGGGAGTGACCCAACCCGGGATGAGTATTGTTTGTGGGGATAGCCATACTTCCACTCATGGTGCTTTTGGAACAATTGCTTTTGGAATAGGAACCAGCCAGGTTGCGCAGGTTTTTGCCAGCCAATGTTTATTACTCAACAAACCAAAGTCAATGCGGATAACCGTAAGTGGAAAACTTCACAATCATGTTCAACCCAAGGATGTTATTCTCTTTATTATTTCTAAAGTGGGAACCAATGGGGGAACCGGATATTTCTGCGAATATGCTGGAAATGTTTTTGAGGAAATGTCCATGGAAGGAAGAATGACGGTTTGTAATATGAGTATTGAAATGGGAGCCAGGGGAGGAATGATCGCTCCCGATGAAACAACTTTTGAGTATGTGAAAGGAAAACCTTTTGCTCCGAAAGGAGAGGAATGGGAAGAGAAATTAGCTTATTGGAAGACCTTAAAGACCGAGGAGGATGCTGTTTTTGATGCTGAATTTACGTTTGATGCTTCAGAAATAAAACCGATGATCACCTATGGAACCAATCCCGGAATGGGTATTCCACTGGATGATGTGATTCCTGTTCCGCAAAGTGAATCTGAAGAAAAAGCGTTGCAGTATATGGGGCTAAAAGCAGGACAGTCTCCTTCGGATATCAAAGTGAATTATGTATTCATAGGAAGCTGTACCAATGCCAGAATCGAAGATTTTCGTTCGGCAGCGCAATATATTAAGGGAAAAAATAAGTCTCAGAATGTTGTAGCATTAATTGTCCCGGGATCTCAGCTTGTCGTTAAACAAATCTATGAAGAAGGCCTTGACAAGATATTTAACGATGCCGGTTTTCAAATCAGACAACCAGGATGTTCAGCCTGTCTTGCTATGAATGACGATAAGATCCCTGATGGAGAATATTGTGTATCCACATCAAACAGAAATTTTGAAGGGAGACAGGGCCAGGGCGCAAGGACTATTTTAGCAAGTCCTCTTACCGCAGCTAAAGTGGCTATAGAAGGAAGAATTACGGTCTTTGAAAATTTAAATTGAAATAAAAAAGATATAAATACAATAAATCATGTTAAGACGGCTGCTTTTGTTAGAATTGATTAACCGTCATACTCTCAAAGGCAGTTTTTAAAGAAAGCATATTATAAAATGTACTAAATCAAACAAATGCAAAAGCTAACAATTATAAAATCCAGCGCAATTCCATTGCCTGTAGAAAATATAGATACAGATCAGATTATTCCTGCAAGGTTTCTGAAAAGTATAGACAAAAAAGGGTTTGGAAATAACCTGTTCAGGGATTGGAGGTATGACGTTCATACTGATCAGCCCAACAGTGATTTTATTTTAAATAAATCCCAGTACCACGGTGAGATCCTGGTAGCAGGTAACAATTTTGGTTGTGGAAGTAGCCGTGAACATGCTGCCTGGTCTCTAACCGATTATGGTTTTAAAGTAATTGTATCGAGTTATTTCGCAGATATTTTCAAAGGAAACGCTTTGAATAATGGGTTGCTGCCCGTAAAAGTATCTGAAGTATTTCTAAAAGAGATTCTAACTGATATCACAGAAAACCCTGAAAAAGAAATTACAATTGATGTAGAGAAGCAGACAATAAGCTTTAATGATAAGACAGAGCATTTTGAACTGGATTCTTATAAAAAAATATGCCTTCTAAACGGATATGATGATATTGATTTTTTAATCAGTAGGAAAGATGCAATAAAAGAATTTGAATTAAAAACACAAAAAGTATATGAGCAATAATTATTTCAAAATAGCAGTACTTCCCGGTGACGGAATCGGTCCGGAAGTAGTCGATGAAAGTGTAAAAATTCTTAAAGTAATTGGAGAAGTTTTTCAATACAACTTCCAGTTCACTTATGGATTGATGGGTGCAGAAGCTATTTATCAGACAGGTGAGCCATTACCGGAAAAAACATTGGAAATCTGTAAAGATTCTGATGCCGTTCTTTTTGGGGCAATTGGAGACCCTTCATTTGATAATAACCCTGATGCAAAAGTAAGACCTGAGCAGGGATTGCTAAAACTACGTAAGGAACTGGGGCTATTCGCTAATATCAGGCCTTTAAAAACTTATTCTTCCCTTATTGAGAAGAGTCCTTTGAAAAAGGATATCATAGAAGGTACAGACATTCAGATATTCAGGGAGCTGGTAAGTGGAATCTATTTTGGAGAAAAATTTACAGATGAAGAGGGAGCTTATGCTTATGATGTATGTAAATATAGCAGGGAAGATATTGTACCTATTGTCCATATGGCTTTTCAGGAAGCACAAAAACGGAAAAAGAAAGTTACCCTTATTGATAAGGCTAATGTCCTTGACACTTCAAGACTATGGAGAAAGATCTGTAAAGAAATTGCACAGGAATATCCTGATGTCCAGTTGGATTTTATGTTTGTAGATAATGCTGCGATGCAGCTAATTCTTAATCCTAAGCAATTTGATGTGATTGTAACAGAGAATATGTTTGGAGATATTATTTCTGATGAAGCAAGTGTGATCGGAGGTTCTATTGGCTTACTCCCTTCAGCTTCAATTGGTAATGAGAATGCATTATTCGAGCCTATTCACGGGTCCTATCCACAGGCAAAAGGAAAGGGGATTGCCAATCCGATAGCATCCATTTTGAGTACAGCAATGATGCTGGATCATTTGCAGTTAGAAAAGGCTGCCAAAAAATTAAGAGAATCCGTGGAGCATGCTATTGAAAATAAGTATGTAACCATTGATCTTAATGCCAATCAACCTTATTCTACAAGTGAAGTAGGGGATTTTATTGCCGACTATATTAAGTTTTCTGAAAAATCATATTATAATTTTGAGAATATCAAAATCGGAAAATCCACTATTGTCTAACTAAGCGTTTGATTTTATTTTTTTTATATTGAAATAGTCTGCTTCAAATGAGGCAGACTATTCTTATTTTAAGGCTTCGTATTATCTGTTTTTCCAGTTTTATTTTTAGAAGATTTTTCAATATCCTCCTTGTCAATATCTGGTGGATTCGTCTTTTTTGACGCTGCAGGAATATCAGGGAAATCCTGATTTTGTTTTTTTGATTCCGCTGCGTTTGTAGATTCTGTTTTTTTGTTAGTGTCTTTTGAATTCATAGCTTTAAATTTTAAAGTGTCAAAATACCGAGTTGACCTGTTTTGTCTTCTATAGTATAATTCAAAGCCTTTGCCAAAACAAAAATATTATTAAGATTATCCATTAATTGTTTATGCCCCTCATTTCTTAATCTGTTTTCATCAATTCCCTTAATCGCTGTTTCTTTAGCTTTCTGGGTAACGTTTTTGATGTCTTTCTCAGAAATTCTGTTAAAAAAGGAATCATCCAGGGATTGTATTTCTACACTGGGAGTAATTCGGATATCAGCATTGGGTAGCTCGGTAATGATCAGTTTTTTGCGGGTAGAATCTACTTCGATCTTCATTTTGTTCAGATCATAAGAAACCTGGGCATTGGTTTTCGTATAGGTGATGATACTATTACTGGAGACTTCGTTTCCCAAAACCTCATAGCCCATTTTCGTTTTCTGCATGCTTGAGATATTTTGCTCTAAAACCACCATTTTATTCATCTTGGAAATCTGGTTGGTCAGAATATAATAATCTGATTTTTCCGTTTTACCACCAAGGTTAAAACATGATTTAAGACCAAAAAACAGAAGCAGCATTACAAGGATTCCTGCTGCAAAAGACAGTATGAGTTTATTATTTTTCAATATTTATTTTTTAAATATTTCCTGAAGTACCGATTTATCATCCTTTTTTAAAATGTCTACCAGATCTCTTTCAACATAACCTGTTTTGGGCATTTCTATCATTCTTCCAATCTCTTTTCCATATTTTTCAACAATAATTGTTGGAACTTTTTGGATATTATAAAGACCTTCTTCTCCGGATGGAGATTCTTTTTTACGATTAACTGCAATGATAGTTAGTTTATTGTCCGGAAACTTTACTTCCTCCAGAATTCTCATTAATCTTGGAAAATCCCTGTGGCTGTCCTCGCACCATGTTCCCATGAAAACGGTAATATTATAAGAGGTAATCTTGGCTTTTTTCAGTTCGGCAATAGCCTTTTGATCCAAAGCATACTCGTCATGTTCTTTTACATACCAATTAGCGTAAGGTTCTTTTAAAAACTGATCTTTTAGCTGATTTCCCAAAAGCATTTTACCATCATTTTTGGTTTCTACCTCACGGTTCATTACCACTTTCTGGGCACTGAACTGTTGGGAAGCCAGAAATAGACTTGAAACGGCAACAATATTTGTAATAAATTTTTTCATATGTTATTTCTCAATGATCGTTTTTAAATCAGCAGGAGAGTAGTATTTGTTTTTTAATACTTTATGATCTGCCTGTCTGTAAACATTGAATTTTTCACCTGATTTTTCATAGAAGGATTCTACTTCTTTTTCTTTGTAAAATTCAACAGTTTCATTGGCCTGTTCTTCATTATCACATGCTTTCGACATATTAGAACGCTGAACTTCGTTGAATAGCTCTACAAATTTGTTGCCAAGTCCAAATTCCAAAACAGCACCGCTAAGGACATACTGTAAGTCGCATAAAGCATCTGCAATTTCTACAATATTGTTATCAGCAATTGCTTGTTTCAACTCATTTAATTCTTCCTGTAAAAGCTCAACTCTAAGATTACATCTTTCTTGTGAAGGGATTTGTGGTGTTTCTAAAATAGGGGCTTTAAAAGTAGTATGGAATTCTGCTACTTGGTTCAAACTATCAATTTTATCCATGAATTTTTTTATTTAAAGCAAAGATAGAAAACGAATTGTAAATTGTAAAATGTATAATATAAAATGTATTAATAAAGGGAAGGATTTACCTATTACTATTGAATATGATTTTATCACAGATTTTGCCGATAGTGCAGATTTTTTTTCTTTTAAACATAATTATTTGTTCAATCTGCAAAATCTGCGAGAGAATAAATGATCAATCTATTTTATCAATAACTTTAGAAGATAAATTATTCCAGTTCTTCATATTTCCAAACACCCGAAATAGTCAGAATTGTTAATCCAGGTTGCTTTTCTCCATAGCTGAATACACAAATGTATTTTGAATGACATGAGGAACAGTCTGTCCCAAAATATAAGGTGGGTAAGTTATTAACGGTTAATTCTCCAAAATGCGACATTCCCTGCGAAGTTTCAGTAACGGCAGCATTAATCAATAATTCATTTTTTGAGAGGACTTTGTTATTCTCATAAATCTGAAGGATAGGAAATCCTGATTGATAGGGAACAATTTCAATAGCATTCTCATGACTGCAGTCACAACAGGTAAATGCTGTGACTGCAGATGGAATGATTTCGTCATTGGTAAAAGTAGTTTTTGCTACAAGAGCTTTTTTACGAATGTTTATTTTCTTTGATATCGAATACATTTGAATTATTTATTGCTGGATTACTGTACCCACAAGGTTATTGTAATGGCCACTTGGACTTTTTTTAATGGTGATTTTTACATATCCTTCCTCTGCCAGCTTATTCCATGTTTTCTGAAAACCGGTTGCCGGGTCAATTGGGATTTTCCACATCGTTTGTTTACCATTACCTGACTGGTTGAACCAGGGAATTACATCAGCCGTTTGGGACTTGAAAGGTAATGAATTATTCAAAACATCGATCTCGTAATAAAAATCATAAGCATTTTCAGGTTGATTAAGTGCTCTTTGTGTGAAAGTGTAAACATATCCATTAATTATGGGACTAGTAAAACTTCCTCCCAGAGTAGGTATCCCTGTTCCGCTATAGTTAATAGCCCCGCTATATCTGTCAAATTTTTGCCCGGCCTGAAAAGGAACGTCATCAACGATATTGTATCCGCCATTAGCTGGTGGCCATCCACCATTCAGATTATTAGCTTTGAAAAGAGCCTCAAGCTCACTCCATTTCCCTTGTTTGTACAGATCGAAAGCCTGATTTCTGATGGTTTGATTCACCAACCCTGCTGTATCATAGGTTAAAGCAAACTCGTCCGCATTTTTGTAAAATACGTGGGTGACACCGTTTGTGTTGTCAATTTCATCATCCCTGTCTGAACTACAGGCAATTGAAAAGAGAGAAATTGTTACAATAAAAATGTACTTAAATAAATGTTTCATAATAATTAGTTTTTATATAAAAATTGAGTCAGTAATATCAGGTGTAATCATTTTCCAGAAATGATCTGTTTCGTTGTCCTTTCAGCTTTTCTTAAAGGTTTTGGTACCGGATAATGGTTGGACCATATTTTTTGGTGAAACCTGGATTGCAAATTATTATTGCCGATTTTCCAAAGAAATAGGACCAAAAGAAACAATACACGATCAATCGCTGATAACGATGGATGGTGTATCTCGAATACACATTCGACAAACAGTACAATAGAGCGATAAATTTAAATTAAAAAACTTAAATACTAGTAATATTTATTTAAATAATATATTATATGTGAATTATATACTTTTATAATTTGTTATTGATAAAAAATAATTAGATGATTTATTGCTTTTATGAAAATTATAAAATCAAATTTTCTGATTTATCATGTTTTCAGGATGTACGATAAAAAAAGACCGCTTATTTCTAAGCAGCCTTTCTAAATCTGAACGATGTGTAACTAAATCTTGATGAATTTTTTAGTGATTTGTCCAATCTGTATCATATAAGTACCTTTTACAAGATGATTTACATTCACAGAACCTCTATCAAGTTTTCCTGAACTGATTACTTTTCCACTCATATCAAAGATTTTGTATTCTTCTGAGGTAGTGCCTGAAATATTCAAGACATCCTTTACAGGGTTAGGGAATAATTTAATCTCTGAAATCGGGTCTTTTGTAATATCTTTCTCTTTTGCCTTAGATGCGGTAACTTTTATATTAGCATTATTGACGTCAAAAAAGATATGATTAGAGCCTTTAACCATGATTCTTCCTGTTGTAGTTGCTGCATTAGGAATGGTTACTGCCTGAGTACCATCATTTGGAGTTCCGGCTAATAGAGTAGTCCAGGTCGCTCCGCTATTCGTTGACCATAAGATATCTACATTTGCAGCATTTACATTATTTGCAGTAGTTCCCGCGACATCCCATGTTATTGTTTGAGAACTTCCTCCCATATATGTTGTTGCAGAGTTTTGGGAACTTACTTTAAATGGTCCTGCTGTTTTGTTTACAGTGATTACTGCATCATCCGAATTGTTTCCCGACCCTCCGGCTCTGTTATCGCGAACGGTAAACCTGAAGTTTAAGGTTCTTGCAACATTAGATAATGCCTCTACTGTTATATCGGTGCCTGCAGTGGTAGTTGCACCAGCGAGAATAGAAGCCATCCTGGGGAAATATCTCGTCGGTGAAGTAGTTGGTGTCCATGATCTGAAAGTAGGGCCGGAAGCTTTTGTTGCACTGGCCGCAGAACTTGCACCTGTTTGAGAGGAAGAAGCTTTATCCATTTGTTCCCAGATGTACGTTAAAGAATCTCCATCGGCATCAGTACCTGTTCCTGTTAACATAAATGGCGTGCCTTTTGGGATGGTATAGTCAAGACCTGCATTAGCTGTAGGTATTGAATTCCCTGTATTCGTATTTACTGAGCAGGTCTTGTTTTTAATGTTATTAGTGATTTGCTGAATACTTATAGCGTGAAAAAAAGCATCGGAATGGGGCTGTACATCCTGGCCTGTAATTCCAGCATATCCCATAATTGTAGATCCAGACCCTGGCTCCATATTTACATTATAAGATTCTACTTTGTGGGAGAACGTGTGATTTCCTCCAAATTGATGTCCCATTTCATGTGCAACAAAATCAATATCAAAATTATCTCCTGATGGAATTCCATCTAAAGGAGAAGTATAGCCACTTCCTTTTGATCCATTTGTACATACACAACCGATACATCCCGCATTTCCACCACCTCCATCATCTCCAAATAAATGTCCTATATCATAATTTGCCTCCCCGATTACAGAAGTTAATGTGTTTTGAAGCTGAGAGTTCCAGTTATCCAAATTCGTAGAATCGGAGTAAGGGTCGGTAGAAGCATTCGTGTAAATCACGTCATCATTATTAGAAATCAGCACCATTCTTGCAGCAAAATCCTTTTCAAATACTCCATTTACGCGAGTCATTGTATTGTTCATAGCTGCCAATGCATTTGCTTTCGTTCCACCAAAATAAGAGGTATACTCACCTGTGCAGGAAAGGGCTAACCTAAAGGTTCTTAATTTTGCATCGTCAGCATTAGGTTTAGCAGAGCTATTATTAATCCCTTTCTGTGCAACATCAATCACTTTACATTCAAATTTGTTAAGGTCAGCCTTCTTATCTGATTTCTTATAAACAACATAAGTAGACAAGTCTTTTGTATAAGGTTCAATGAATACTGCAGATTTGTCGCCATAGATTTCCATTGAAGAAAGTCCTAGTGAGGAAATACTAAAATACACTGTTGAACTTGAGTTTTCAGAACCTTGGCCTACATAAGATTTGATATCGGGATATCTTGTAGCCAATTGAGGATCAAAGTTAGAGTTCTCTCTTACTCTAAAGTTTTCCATTTCCCCCTCAGAATTAGGAAAAGAGATAATGACTTCTGATTTCTCTCCGTTAATCAGTCTTTTCGGAGCTTTTGAAAGTACATTTTTTAAGGTATTAATATCCAACTTGTACAATTTTGGATCATTAATGTTTGTTTTGTTTTCAAAAACATTTTTTACTTGTTTTTGTGAACTTTGAGACCATAGACGATCGGTCTGCGCGAAAGAGATGCCCGAAATCAAAAGCACCCCAATCAGGACTAATTGTTTTTTCATATAAAATATTGTTTAATTGTGGTATTCCAAAGCTAATATTTTTTTTATTACGAAAAATGTATTTTTTGTATATTTTCAATATGTATTAATTATTAATTTACTTTGTATGTTGTAATATTGTTAATTGAATTAATTAAGGAGAATAAAATAAATTAAAATATGAAAAATGTATAATACTTTTCTTATTTCACTAATAGAAAAAGCTACCTGTTGTAAGGTAGCTTTTCCATTAAATTTTAAATTAAGGTTATTAATTTTTAATGAACCTCTTGGCTGTTTCACCAATCTGTATCATATAGGCACCTTTTATAAGATGATTAACATTTACCGCTCCTCTTTCAAGTTTTCCTGAACTGATCAGCTTTCCACCCATATCGAAGATCTTATAGTCCTCAGATGTTGTATTTGAAATATGCAGCATATCTTTTACTGGGTTAGGGTAGATCTTAACATCCGTCAATAAGTTGTTTGTGTTAAGTACATCTCCTTTTGCAGTAGAACCGATATTAAGGGTATAATCCTCAACTTGACCGTAGGTATAAGTTCCACAAGATGATGATGGTATTGAGCTGTACTGCATCATTACTCTCATTCTTGTTGATCCTAGTGTTGCAGAAGCAGGAATGGTAATACTTCCTGTTACCGGAGTTGTGGTAGAACCTGATTTAGTCCAAACTAACTCTCCGCTATCTGTAAAGTCACCATCCTGGTTATAGTCAATATACACAGCGTAAGCCTCACTATACACTGTTGAAGTCCATACAGGAGTTATAGAGATTGTATAAGCGTTTCCTCTTGTTACATTAGTAGAAACAGATGTGAAATTCTCATATCCGGCGGTTCCTGTAGAAGTATTATTAATCGTTCCGAATTTTACATTTCCGATTCTCTCATCAGCGGTGTTATTTGCGCTTGCTGAGCAATAAGTTACAGTGCCTCCGGCAAGAGTAGTTACACTTACTGAATTGCTCGAAACGGATGTGTTTCCTGCGGCATCTTTTGCTTTAACTGTAAAGCTGTAGGTTGTTGATGGACTTAAACTTGTTACGGTATAGGTGGTAGATGCTGTAGAACCTATCAATGAAGCTCCCTGATATACGTCATATCCTGTAACGCCTACATTATCTGTAGCTCCGCTCCATGATAAATTAGTACTTGTAGCTGTTGTTCCTGAAGCAGCAAGGGTAGGTGCTGTTGGAGCTATAACGTCTGTTCCTCCTGATCCAGCATTTACTGTGATGTTGGCGTTATTGACATCAAAGAAGATGTGACCGGAACCTTTAACCATAATTCTTCCGGTTGTAGTAGAAGCATTCGGAATCGTTACAGCCTGAGTACCGTCGTTTGGTGTTCCTGCTAATAAGGTTGTCCATGTGTTGCCGCTATCTGTAGACCAAAGGATATCCACATTGGCTGCGTTAACATTATTTGCGGTAGTTCCGGCAACATTCCATGTTACAGTCTGAGAAGTCCCTCCTGTATATGTTGTCGCTGAATTCTGAGAAGAAACTGTGAATGGTCCTGCGGTTGCATTAACCGTGATGACAGCATCGTCAGAATTATTTCCTGAACCTCCGGCTCTGTTATCACGAACAGTAAATCTGAAATTAAGTGCTCTTGCAACATTAGACAAGGCTTCAACAGTGATATCCGTGCCAGCTGTTGTAGTTGCTCCGGTTAGGATAGAAGCCATTCTTGGGAAATATCTTGTTGGCGAAGCAGTTGGAGTCCATGATCTGAAAGTTGGTCCGGAAGCTTTTGTTGCACTTGCTGCAGAACTTGCTCCTGTTTGAGAAGAAGAAGCATTGTCCATTTGCTCCCATACATAGGTTAATGAATCACCATTAGCATCGGTTCCTGTCCCCGTCAGCATAAATGGTGTGCCTTTAGGAATGGTATAGTCCAGACCTGCATTTGCAGTAGGAATAGAGTTTCCTGTTGCAGTGCTGACCGGACAAGTTTTAGCTTTAATATTGTTGGTGATCTGTTGGATGCTTATGGCATGGAAAAATGCATCAGAGTGGGGTTGTACATCCTGGGACGTGATTCCTGCATACCCCATAATAGTTGATCCTGATCCAGGTTCCATATTAGCGCCTGTTCCTTCATTACTCATAGAGAAAGTATGATTCCCTCCGAATTGATGTCCCATTTCATGGGCAACATAATCAATATCAAAGTTATCACCTGAAGGAATTGCATCTGCAGGAGAGGTGTATCCACTTCCTTTTGAACCATTTGTACATACACAGCCAATACAGCCAGCATTACCACCCCCTCCGGTAGCTCCAAATAAGTGTCCGATATCATAATTAGCCTCACCAATCACAGATGTCAGAGTGCTTTGAAGTTCTGAATTCCAGTTGTTCATACTTCCGGAAGGAGAATAAGGATCCGAAGAAGCACTGGTGTAAATTACGGCGTCGTTGTTAGAGATCAGAACCATTCTTGCTGCAAAGTCCTTTTCAAAAACACCGTTTACACGGGTCATTGTATTGTTCATTGCTGCTAAAGCATTGGCTTTTGTTCCTCCGAAATAAGTTGTGTATTCTCCTGTACAAGAAAGAGCTAGTCTGAAAGTTCTTAATTTTGCGTCATCTGCATTGGGTCTTGCTGCAAGGTTGGTGTTATCAATCCCTTTTTGGGCAACATCAATGACAGTACATTCAAATTTGTTTAGGTTATCTTTCTTATCGGATTTTTTGTAAACCACATATGTAGAAAGATCTTTTGTGTAAGGTTCGATGAAAACAGCAGATTTGTCACCGTAGATTTCCATAGAAGAAAGTCCAAGTGAAGAAATACTGAAGTACACGGTAGAACTGGAATCTCCTAAGCCTTCTCCCACATAAGATTTAATGTCAGGATATTTGGCAGCCAGTTGAGGATCAAAATTTGAATTTTCTTTTACCTTAAAGTTTTCCATCTTTCCTTCGGAATTAGGAAATGAAATAATGACTTGTGATTTTTCGCCAGCAGCCAGTCTTTTGGGAGCTCTTGAAAGTACATTTTTTAAACCATTAATATCCAGTGTATAAACCTTTGGATTATTGATCGTGGTTTTGTTTTCAAAAACATTTTCGGATGTTTTTTGTGAACTTTGAGACCAAAGACGATCGGTCTGCGCGAAAGAAATGCCCGTCATAAAAAGCACTCCGATCAGAGTTAATTGTTTTTTCATAAAAATATTTATTTGATTGTGGAATATCAAAGCTAATAAAAAATTTATAATGAAAAATAAAATTTTTTAAGAAAAATTCTGACTATATTTTTATCATATCAATGAATATGTTGAAAAAATACTAATTTTCATTGTATCAAAAAAAGAAAATAGCATACGTAAAACACGTATGCTATTCACTTGTAGATGATATAATTCTAAAATTATCTTATTTCTGGTATTGGCAGTTTATTGCCAAAAGTTTTTATATGCTAAGAATAATAAAATTATTTATAACTATTGAGTAATATCTCTTCCGATAACTAATCTTTGAATCTCAGAAGTTCCTTCTCCAATTGTGCAAAGTTTTGCATCTCTATAGTATTTTTCGGCAGGGAAGTCTTTTGTATACCCGTAGCCTCCAAAGATCTGAACCGCATTGTTGGCAATTCTTACACAAGCTTCAGAAGCAAACAATTTAGCCATTGCTCCCTCTTTAGTCATCTTCTGTTTTGCATTCTTTAATGTACAAGCTCTTTGAATAAGAAGTTCAGCAGCATCAATTTCCGTTGCCATATCAGCCAACATAAAGTTGATCGCCTGGAAATTAGAAATAGACTTTCCAAACTGATGTCTTTCTTTAGCGTACTTTAAAGCAGCTTTATAAGCACCTCTGGCTGTTCCTAAACTTAAAGCGGCAATTGATATTCTTCCTCCGTCAAGAATTTTCATCGCTTGTTTAAAGCCTTCTCCAACTTCTCCTAAACGGTGAGAATCGGGTACACGAACATTATCAAAGATTAATTCTGCGGTTTCAGATGCACGCATTCCTAATTTATTTTCTTTTTTTCCTGAAGTAAAACCAGGCATTCCTTTTTCTAAAACAAAAGCTGTAGAATTGTTTTTAGCTCCTTTTTCTCCGGTTCTTGTCATTACAACCGCAATGTCTCCAGAAATAGCGTGAGTTATAAAGTTTTTAGCTCCGTTGATAATCCATTCGTCACCATCTTTTACTGCTGTAGTAGACATTCCTCCTGAATCAGAACCTGTATTATGTTCTGTTAATCCCCAAGCACCAAGTACTTTTCCAGTTGCTAACTGAGGAAGCCACTTGTGTCTCTGCTCTTCATTTCCAAATTCATAAATATGATTGGTACAAAGTGAATTGTGCGCTGCTAAAGAAAGTCCGATAGAAGGATCCACTTGAGAAATTTCATCAAGAATGGTAACATATTCATGATAACCAAGGCCAGAACCGCCATACTGCTCAGGAACAACAATTCCCATAAAGCCCATTTCTCCAAGCTGATGAAATAATTCTTTTGGAAAAGTTTGGCTCTCATCCCACTCCATAATATTTGGTCTGATGTTTTTCTCAGCAAATTCTTTAGCTGTTTCTGCTATCATTTTAATGTTGTCAACAATCTCGGTATTCATATAAGTAAAATAGTTAGTGCTCAAAGATACTTAAATTGTGGAAATACGAAAAAAAATTATCCCCGGTGCCATGTTACATTTACAATAATTTAAGTATCAGTTTTTTACAAGTTAGAATTTAATAATTTTTTAATGATCATTGTAAAGAGATGAGTAAATAATTTCTCTACTTTACATCACCAATTTTTAAAATATGAAAAAAGTTTTACTTCCTGTCATTTTAATTTCGTCTTTTATTTTTTCCCAGGCACCAGCGGGATATTATGACGGAACAACGGGACTTACGGGATATGCGCTTAAGTCTAAATTGCACGATATTATTTCAGTAAAGAATATCAGCTGGCATTATGGTGATCTTCCTGCTTATTATAACCAGACTGATCTCGATATTTATTATGATCATGATGCAAGTAACACGACCTTACTGTTGGATATGTATTCTGAAATTCCAACAGGACCTGACGCTTATGAATACACTTCAGCTCAGTTAATATCCAGTGCTGCCACAGAAGGATTGGGGTACAACAGAGAGCATATGATGCCCCAAAGTACTTTCTATAGCAACTATCCTATGTATTCTGATTTGTTTTACGTGATCCCTACAGATGCAAAGATTAATCAGCTGCGAAGTAATTATCCATACGGAATTTCTTCTACAACTCCTTCTAATGTATATAACATATTTACGAATTCGTCCAAAATAGGAAAGAGTGCTATTCCTAATTACGTATATACAGGTCGTGTTTACGAGCCAATAGATGAGTTTAAAGGAGATATAGCAAGGAGTTTATTGTATTTTGCAGTTCGGTATGAGGGTAAACTAGGGACATTTAAATACAACAATAATACGAATCCGGTATCGGATTCCAATCCTTTAGATGGAACAGAAGAAAAAGCTTTTGATGATGCTTATATTGCAATGCTTCTTCAGTGGAATGCACAGGACCCTGTTTCACAGAAGGAAATCGACAGAAATAATTCGGTGTATTCTATACAGAAAAATAGAAATCCGTTTATTGATCATCCACAGTGGGTAAGTGATATCTGGGGGCAGGTTCCTGATAATATCGCTCCTCAGACACCAGGCAATTTAACCGCAGTACAAACCAGTGCTTATTTTACGACATTAAGCTGGTCTCCAAGTTCCAGTTCTGATGTCATAGGCTATAAAATTTATCAAAATGGAATATGGATAGCATCTACAAGAAATACTTCGATAAGTATTGACCATCTTTCTCCTTCTACCAATTATACATATACTGTTAAAGCATACGATAATGGATATTTGCTTTCTCCCGATAGTAACATTATTTCAGTAAACACCCTTGCTTCCGATATCTATGCTAAAGATCTTTTTGTTTCTAAATATTTAGAAGGAACATCCGATAACAAAGCAATAGAAATTACCAACAGGACGGGACATGAAGTGAATTTAAACGACTACAGGTTATCGATCCAGTTCTATTCCAGTACAGGTCAGGGGTATTATTACTTTCCTGCACCTTATGAGCTGGAGGGTTCTGTTGCGAATAATCAAACTTTTATTATTGTAAATCCAAATGCAAATTTCTCCTGTTTTACGAATAATGAAGCTAAATTTGTTACGGCAGCTCCTCAAATGACTTATACAGGAAGTCAGTATATTGAACTTAGATATAAACAGGCAACTGTTGATGCAATAGGAGAAAAATCTCAATTTAATTCTTCACAACTAAGTAATGTTTCTCTTTATCGAAAAACAGGAATTAACCAACCGACTTCTACTTTTAATATCAACGAATGGAATACTTATTCTGCTGATTATTGTGAAGATGTTGGAGTTTTATCTGTTCCTGATGTCCACTATGTAGATCATGAAGGATCTAAAATTTATCCTAATCCTGTTGATGAAAATATTTTTGTCAGTGGAAGAGCGGAAGATATTGAAGTTGCAAAAATCATAGATTGGTCGGGTAGGCTTTTGAGAACTGAGAAAATTCCGTTTAAAAACAAAAGAAGTATCCCTGTACAAGACTTGCAGCCCGGACAGTATCTATTACAGTTAGATCATAAAACCTATAAGTTTATCAAAAAGTAGGTGTAGATAATTCTTAAAAATTAGCTTTTTTGACAAAAAATATTTTATTTTAAGGGAATGTAAGTTTTTTTTGTAAGCTCCACCTCTTGTCAAATCTTCTGTTTAAGAGGTAATTGATATAAGCAGATTCACTAATAATTAATATCTATAAGTGTTTCTGCTTATATCTTTTATTTATAAGTAATTATGCTTATATTTGCAAAATGATAGCGGTCATTACCGGTGATATTATAAATTCGCAACATGCAGACACAGAAGTTTGGATCACCAAACTCAAGAATCTCCTGGAGAATTGGGGGAGCTCACCCCTCACATGGGAAATTTACAGAGGCGATGAATTTCAATTTAAATGTACTATCGATGAAGTTTTCTGGCGCTTTCTAGCCATAAAATCTATTATAAAAAGTCAGGAAAATTTAGATGTAAGAATGGCCATTGGCATTGGAGAAGAAAATTTTTCGTCTGAAAAAATTACTGAATCCAACGGAACCGCCTATGTGAATTCCGGAAGATTATTGAATGGATTAAAGAGTGACGGAGATACCGTTGCTATTAAAACATCCAATGAAACTGTGGATAGAGACCTTAATATTCTCTTGAAATGGTCTTCAAAAGACTTTGATAACTGGACGATGGCAACAGCCGAAATTATTCATGAGATGATCATGAATAAGGATATCACCCAGGAAGATCTCGCCAGGAAGTTTGCCATATCGCAATCCTCGGTAAGCCAGAGACTGAAGCGTGCAAACTATGATCTTATCATAGAAACTAATCAATATTTTAGAAAGAAAATTTCAGAATTATAAAATGATCTTCACTAAACTCATATTGGCACATCTACTCGGAGATTTTATTCTTCAGCCAAATTCATGGGTTGCTGATAAGGAAAATCGTAAACTGAAAAGTAAATATCTATACCTGCATGTTCTCATACACACTGTTTTAACTTTTATTTTCCTGTGGGATATACAGCTTTGGTGGGTCGCAGCACTGGTAGGAGTATCTCATTTTATTATCGACGCATGTAAACTCACTTTCCAAAAAATAAAAACAAAAAAGAGATGGTTTTTTATTGATCAAGTTCTCCATGTTTCAGTAATTTTGGGAATAGCATTTTATTTTAAAGAATTTGACTTTAAGATTTTAGAAAATCCAGATTTCTTAAAGGTTTTGATGGCTGTATTATTTTTAACGACACCATCATCTATTATTATAAAAATACTATTGTCTTCATGGACTCCGGTTGCTGAAGCACAAAATAATATACAAACCGAATCTTTAACTAGTGCAGGAAAATATATAGGAATCCTAGAGCGTTTACTGGTATTTATTTTTATTCTGGTAAACCACTGGGAGGGTGTAGGTTTTATGGTGGCTGCCAAATCTGTTTTCAGATTCAGCGACCTGGCACAGGCCAAACAACGAAAGTTAACCGAATATGTACTTGTCGGGACACTTTTAAGTTTTGGAATGGCTGTATTAATTGGAATTTTAATAAAATAATTATAAATCTAACTATAAAAGACAATTTAGAAAATGGAAAAGAAAGAAATGTTGTACGAAGGTAAAGCTAAACAAGTGTTTGCTACCGATAATCCTGACCAAGTAGTAGTACGTTTCAAAGATGATGCTACCGCTTTTAATGCTCAGAAAAGAGGACAGGTTGATTTGAAAGGCGAAATGAACAACGCGATCACTACTTTGATTTTCGAGTATTTAAATGAAAAAGGGATTAAAACTCATTTCATTAAGCAATTGGACGAAAGAGAACAATTGGTAAAAAAAGTATCCATTATTCCTTTAGAGATGGTTGTAAGAAACTATTCTGCTGGAAGTATGGCTCAAAGATTAGGGGTAGAAGAAGGAATTAAGTCTCCTGTAACGATCTTTGATATTTGTTATAAAAAAGACGAATTAGGAGATCCTCTAATCAATGATCATCACGCAGTTTTCTTAGGAGCAGCTACTTATGAAGAACTTGATGAGATGTATGAGTTAACTTCAGATATCAATGAAATTCTGATCGACTTATTCGATAAAATGAACATTATCTTAGTCGATTTCAAAATCGAATTAGGTAAAACTTCTGATGGTGAAATCATCTTAGCAGATGAAATTTCTCCTGATACTTGTAGATTATGGGATAAGGATACAATGAAAAAGTTAGATAAAGACAGATTCAGAAGAGACTTAGGTGAAGTAACTGAAGCGTATGTTGAGATCTACAACAGACTGAAAACATTACTTAATAAGTAGTAGTATAGATGAATAATTAGAGGTGATTTGTATTTAACATAATATGTAATTTACCATCTAATATAGGAATCTACCAAAATAAAATCTAGATTAGAAAAAATAGAAATGAAAAGTTTAGACATTCATAAAAGTGAATATTTAAAACAGTTTAAAAGCCAGACATACGGCAGAAATCTTTTCAGAACACAAGAAGAGGAAAGACTTGACGCTCCTAATGAAGAGTGTGGTATTTTCGGATTATATTCTGATAATGATCTGGATACATTCTCTCTTTCTCAGTTCGGGCTTTTTGCATTACAGCACAGGGGCCAGGAAGCTTGTGGTATTTCCGTTCTTAAAGATGGAAAAATCAACAATCTGAAAGACGAAGGACTGGTTTTAGACGTTTATAAAGATATTGAGAATCCTGAAGCTTTTATGGGAAATTCTGCAATTGGGCATACTCGTTATACCACTGCAGGAGACAAAAAGAAGTACAATTTTCAGCCGTTTTTTGCGAAAAACGAATATGATCAGATAATACTTTCGATTGCACATAATGGTAACTTAACCAATGCTAAAGAATTGAAGGCTGAATTGGAAGCAGAAGGCGTGGTTTTCAGGGCTACATCTGATTCTGAGGTAATATTGAGATTAATTCAAAAAAATCTTGATTTAGGCTTAAGAGGAGCAATTAAAGCAACTATGGAAAAGATCGAAGGAGCTTATTCTGTAGTAGGAATGACAAGAAATAAATTCTTTGCATTCAGAGATTTCAACGGAATCAGACCTTTGGTTCTAGGTGCTATAGATGAGAAATCATATGTGGTAGCTTCTGAATCTGTAGCTTTAGATGCTGTAGGAGCTCAGTATGTACGTGATATCTTACCTGGTGAGATCGTTTACACCAATGAAAGTGAAACAGGATTACATTCTTATATGGTAAATGACAAAGGCAGACAAAGAATCTGTTCTTTTGAATATATTTATTTTGCAAGACCTGACTCAACTTTAGAAAACATTAATGTTTACGAAATCAGAGAAAAGTCGGGTGAAAAAATTTGGGAACAAGCTCCGGTAGAAGCTGATTTGGTAATTGGAGTTCCGGATTCCGGTGTACCTGCCGCTATTGGGTTCTCAAAAGCATCAGGAATCCCTTTCCGTCCTGTTTTAATTAAAAACAGATACATTGGAAGAAGTTTCATTGTTCCTACTCAGGAAATGAGAGAAAGGATCGTTAATTTAAAACTGAACCCTATCATTTCTGAGATCAAAGGAAAAAGAGTAGTGATCATTGATGATTCTATTGTACGTGGAACTACTTCAAAAAGATTGGTGAAGATATTAAAAGAGGCAGGTGTAAAAGAAATTCACTTCAGAAGTGTTTCTCCGCCGATTATTGCACCTTGCTATTTGGGTATCGACACTCCTTCAAAAGATGATCTGATCTCTGCAAATATGACGACAGAAGAACTTAGAGAGTACTTAGGAGTTGATTCTTTGGAATTTCTGAGTACGGATAACCTGAAAGAAATTTTAGGATCTTCTAATCACTGCTTTGGATGTTTTACAGAAGAATATCCTGTAGCTAAAGGAGAAGAAGTAGAGTTATTTAGTTAATATTAAATAAATTGATAAACAAAAGGTCAGGTATATTATTATATCTGACTTTTTGTTTTACAGCTTTCCGGAAATTATGAAATGTAGCAAAAGCTTAATATTCCTTTATTATACTCTATTTCAGTAAACTTTAATTTTGTAGGATTAAAATTTACATCTATGAAAAATGTATTTTTCACCGGGATCTTTTTTGTAGTTACCCAGCTTTATTTTGCACAGTCTTTTGACAAGCAGGCGCATCGGGGAGGAAAATCTTTATACCCGGAGAATACAATTCCGGCAATGAAGAATGCTTTAAAAATGAATATCACGACGCTGGAGATGGATTTAGCGATAACAAAGGACAAAAAAGTAATTCTTTCCCACGATTCTTTTCTTTCACCGGAATTGGTCACAAAACCTGATGGGACTTATATTCCTAAAGACTCTGGCTTTTACTATAAGATTTATGAGATGCCTTATTCGAAGATCCAAAAATTTGATGTAGGCTTAAAGGAACTTAGTCACTATCCTGATCAGAAGAAGATGAAGGTTCAGAAACCACTTTTCTCAGAGGTTATAGATGCTTGTGAAAGCTATTCCCGAGAACTGAAAAGACCATTACCTTTTTATAATATTGAAACGAAAACACGTCCTTTTTCGGATCATATCTTTCATCCGGAACCAAAGGAGTTTGTAGATCTGATGATGAAGATTATTTTGGACAAGAAAATTCAGGATCGGGTTATTATTCAGTCATTTGATCCTAGGACGTTAGAAATTATTCATAAAGAATATCCTAAAATAATGACCGCTTTACTGGTCGAAAAAGTGGATGATAAAAAGCTTGCTCAACAACAGACTTATTTCAAAAATATACCTGTAGAGAAATTCAGGCTGTATCCTAATCATCTTAATGGAGTAGCAGGAGATATGAAATTTCTTAGCTTTACGCCAACCATTTACAGCCCTGAACATACTCTTGTAACGCCAGATCTTGTAAAAGAATGTCATAGATTGGGAATGAAAGTTATACCATGGACGGTTAATAGTAAAGAACGATTACAAGAATTAAAAGAAATAGGAATAGATGGGGTCATTAGTGATGATCCCAGAATATTTGAATAAATCCTTGCATAATTTTAATTTATTGGTTCAAAAGAAATGGCTGGGAGAAATTCTCCCAGCCATTTAATAATGCAAAAATGCATTTATGGTTAAAAAATTGGTTGTGGTTATTAAAACTTATAGTTCAAACCTAACTGAAATACTCTGTTGTTATTATCAGCTGCTGGTCTGCTTTTTTCAATTTTAGTCAAGCTATTCACATATCTTGCATTGATCCCTAAGTGAGGCGTAAAGTAATATCCTAAACCAAGACCTAATCCAAAGTTGAATCTGTTGATATCATCTTTATTGATCGTTTCAGAAACTGATGTTTTCTGAGTAGTTGCGATACTATTGGTAGTACTTGTAACCGTCGTTTCACCTTTGTTTTTTCCATCGATGAAATAACTGAATTCAGGACCTGCTTCAATGTAGAAATTATCCACTGGCTTAAATTGAACCATCACCGGTACTGAAATATAATTCAACGTTGTTTTAAAGTCACGTTGAGTTTTTACAGTGGTAGCACCTGTTGTTACCTCACTAGAAGAAAGAACGCTTTTTGCTCCCAATTGGTTGTATAATACTTCAGGCTGTACGCTGAATTGTTTAGAAAGTGGGATATTTACAAAAGCACCCGCGTTAAATCCTATTTTCTGATTGTTTGCACTTAATTGCTGCTCACTAAATTGAGCGGAGTTAGCACCACCTTTAATACCAAATGTAATTGGATCCTTTTCCTTATTAACCGGAGTAATAGTAGCAGTTGTTGTTTGTGTTTCCTGAGCAAAAGCTAATGAACCAGCAACTATCGCTAGTCCTAGAAATAACTTATTCATAATTTTATTTTTTAATTGTACTATTTCTTTGTCTGAATTATTCATTCGGACTTGATGTATTTTGCAAAAGGCTTGCCACAATTACAATTTCATGATTTGCAGAAAGATAAGCTAGGAGGCACTTATTTAAAAGAAACATTGATATTCCACTTGTGTGGGATTTTATTAGTTAAATTTAAACATATGCTTAAATTTTTAAGTTAAATTGAATAAAAAAAAATGTGCATTTTTTTGATTTTTAATTTTAAAATTATCAGTATTCATGGCAAATCAGGATCCTTTTTTATTAACACTTCCCTGATTATCTCTTATAAACCTGCGGTGCCAACTTTCTAATTTTGATATTTTTCTGCTTTTTAAGAATAAAATGGGTGAAATTGAAGTGTTTTTATGTGCAGAAAATAAGACAAAAAAAAGGTTAGATCTATTGAATCTAACCTTTATATTACATTAAGTATACTATTATTTGTTGAATTTGTAAGCTAAACCAACCTGGAATACATTGTTTTTTCCGTCTGCCTGAATTCCTCCAATTTCTTTGAAAACATTAACCACACCAGCAACATATCTTACATTAACACCAATATTCTTTGTAAAGAAATATCCGGCACCCAAGCCAACACCAAAATCAAAACCTTTTATAAGATCTTTGGCATCTACTGATACTGAATTTCTTTTGAGTGTAGAATCAATCAGAAAACTGAATTGAGGTCCAGCTTCCAGATAAAATTGTGGAGTTGCATTATATTGAAACATTACTGGAACTGAAATATAACTTAAATTTAATTTTCCGCCATTATTTCTGTCTTCTTTAACTCCTACACCATTATACAAGATCTCAGGTTGTATACTAAAGCTTGATGCAACAGGTACATTCATTAATACACCACCATAGAATCCTGCTTTTGCTTTAGTGTCTCCACCTCCAGAAATGGTTGAAATGTTAAGACCTGCTTTTACCCCAAATGTTTGAGCAAACGTTAATGAACTTGCAATGACTGCTAAGCCTAATAATAATTTTTTCATAGTTTAGTTTGTTTTTTGATTTTAACTGTTTGTACAAATTTCTTGCCAAAATATGTTAAAATTGTTAAAATATTCATAAAACCAGTTCGTGGAATATTGAATATTAACAGTATGTTTGGTTTTAAAGAATAGGAGTAAGATTCCAGCATGAACAATTTATTATTCAGAACAAGAAAAAGGCTAGATTTAATTACTAAATCTAGCCTTTCATTGAAATCAAAATTTGTTTATCTGAATGTGTTCTTACGCTTATTTGAATTTATAAGCTAAACCTACCTGGAATACATTATTTCTTACTGCATCACCATTATTGTTTTTGTAGATATCTGTTAATCCTGCAGTATATCTAGCTGTAACTCCAAGGTTTTGAGTGAAGTAATATCCAGCTCCAATACCTATCCCAAAGTTAAATGTATTAAAGTTGTCTTTGTTAAGGCTTGTAGTTCGTGTACTTGTATTGTTATTGGTTGAGCTTTTAAATTTATCTTTAGCACTAACAAGGAATCCAAATTCCGGACCTGCTTCTAAGAAAAATTCAGGTGTTGCGTTATACTGGAACATTACCGGTACAGCAATATATCCTAAATTTCTAGAAGATTCATCTTTGAAGTTGTTTCCTAGTACTGAATATTCTCTGGTTACTTTTGAACCTAAGTCGTTATACAATACCTCTGGTTGAATACTAAATGAACTTGCTAAAGGGATGTTTGCAAAAACACCTGCATTAAAACCGATCTTAGATTTAGAATCACTTAGATCAGCTCCTTTTGAAAGAGATGAAACGTTCATACCACCTTTTACCCCAAATGTAACCGGGTTAGAAGATGAAGTAGAATTTGAAGTTGTTTGTTGAGCAAATGCTAATGAACTCGCAGTTACTGCTAATCCTAAAATTAACTTTTTCATAACTTAATTTTTTAATATTTTACTTTCTTAATTTTAAATTTTACTACTTGTCAACTTTCGTTTGACGCAGAGTATCTTTCAAATTGAATGCCAAAAATTGAAATATGATAAAAATCAGGTGTCTTGAAATCAAAAGAATTATTTTTAAATCACTGTAATTGAGTATATTGTGATAAATAAACAAACATTTGTTTAACACATCTTAAAAATATCTTAAATTAAGTTAAGGCCATATTTTGATGATAAAATATTATTGATTATCAAAATTGGTTGCAAATTTACAGCGGTGGTGTGCTAGAAATCACAGGGAATTTTTTAATTCAAAAAAAATCCTGACTTTGGAAAATCAGGATTCTTATTTTATACGTTCAGAATAGATTTAAGCATCATTCAATTTTCTGTAAAAATGCAATGATTTTTCTATATTTTCCTGGCTGCATTGATGATCAAAAACACATGATCCTATTGCGGAAAGTAACGAAAAATTAATTTTCTTTTCGGTATTCTTTTTATCATTTAATAATAATGCCAATAGATTTTCGTCTTTAAAGTCACTGATATCTAAATAAGGATAATACCTTCTCACATTATCGATGATCATTTCTGAATCCTCTTTTGAAATTAAACCTTCAAGATGAGAAAGATGGGCTTCACAAATCATTCCTGCAGCAACAGCTTCACCATGAAGGATCGGATTACCCTGTTCCAGGCAGGAACTTTCAATAGCATGACCAATAGTATGTCCAAAGTTCAGAGTTTTTCTGATATTTTTTTCATGGAAGTCCTGATCCACCACATCTTGCTTTATAGCCATTGAAGTCTGAATATGGGGAAGAAGTGATTCTACATCCAGCTTTTGGATCTTTATTAAATTATCCCAATGGAGCTTATCTGCAATTAATCCATGCTTTAGCATTTCTGCAAATCCGCTTCTTAACTCTTTAAAGGGAAGGGTTTCTAAAAACTGAGGATATACAAAAATCTGTTCCGGAAAAGTGAATGTTCCTACCATATTTTTATAATGCATCAAATCGATTCCTGTTTTTCCTCCAATAGAAGCGTCGCACATGGATAAAAGAGTAGTCGGTATATTGATAAACTGAATTCCTCTTTTATAAGTGGAAGCTACAAATCCACCCATGTCTGTAATAACACCACCACCAAGATTAATGACTAATGCTTTTCTGTCGGCCTGCATCTCTGTAAGAATCTCCCAAAGCTGATTAGCGGTTTGGATATTTTTCATTTCTTCACCAGCTTCTATTTCTAAAATTTCGAAGGCAAGATCCGTTTCCATATTGCCTAAAAGAACAGGAAGGCAGTATTCGTGTGTGTTTTCGTCAACTAAAATAAAAATTTTACTGAAAGATCTTTCATGTAAAAAGGTATTTAACTGAGAAAACTGATTATTTAATAGTGTTATCATTTCCTGAATAATATATAATTAAGTATACAACAATATTGCAAAGTTATGATTCTTAATTTTTAACTCGTAACTAAATTACTATCTTTGCAAAAATATTTAGAATGAGCAGAGATAATAATAATTCAGGAAAACCACAAAGACCAAGAATTTCAACAAGGAAAAATTCTGATGATTCTCGTGCTTCTAAATCTGGAAATTCTTCAGGATCAAATTCTTTCAAGAAATCTTTCCCTAAAGCAGGAGAAAGAAATAGTGACCATAAAGGGAGTAATTCGAAGTTTGAGAAGAAACCTTTTAATAGAAGTGAGAGAAGTTTTGAAAGTCGTGATGAAAACGGCGGTTCAAAATCAGAAAGAACACCCTATATCACTAATGCAAGTGAAGGGAGAGAAAGAAAAACTTTTGGAAAATCAGCCCCCAAAAGAGGCGGGAAAAGTTTTGATACGAGAGATAAATATGAAAGAGGAAGCTTAAAGTACGGCAGAAGACCTTCTTCCGGAAATGAGAAAGCTGAAGATAAGACCAGATCTTTTGTACAAAAAAGAAGACTGAACAAAATAGATAAAGATATCCATAAGGATACGATCCGCCTTAATAAATATATTGCCAATTCAGGAATATGCAGCAGGAGAGAAGCAGATGAACTGATCACACAAGGATTGGTGGAAGTAAACGGAAAAGTAGTTACAGAAATGGGCTATCAGGTTCAGAAAAGTGATAAAGTAATTTTTGACGGACAAAATATTACTCCGGAAAAACCTGTTTATGTACTTTTAAATAAACCGAAAGGATATATTTCTACAACAAAAGATGATAAAGCGAGAAAAACAGTAATGGATCTTGTTTCCAATGCTTCACCTTATCGTGTTTTCCCAGTGGGAAGATTAGACCGTTCTACAACTGGTGTTATTCTTTTGACAAATGATGGACATATGACAAAGAAATTGACTCATCCATCTTTTGATGCCAAAAAAATCTATCATGTCACTTTAGATAAAAAATTAACTGGTGAAGATATGAAACTGATTGCCGAAGGGATCCGTCTTGACGAAGGAGTGGCTACTGTAGATCAGATTTCATACATCGAAGGAAAACCTAAGAATGAGATTGGTATTGAAATTCATATCGGATGGAACCGTGTGATCAGAAGAATCTTCCAGAGATTAGGATATGAAGTAGAAGCTCTGGACAGAGTAATGTTTGCAGGATTAACGAAGAAGAATATTAAGAGAGGACACTGGAGAATTCTTTCGGAATTGGAAGTGAATAACTTGAAAATGCTTTAAGAGTTATAAGTTTTGAGTGATGAATGATGAGTTTTTAAATCACTCGAAAACAATTTTAGCATTTAAAAATATAAAGCGTGATAATTTGATTATCACGCTTTTTTTATATGATCATTTTGCTTTTTGACTGATAGAGTTAGGCTTTACCTTGAATGCATCAATAAAATTCTCCTAGGCTTTATAAAACCATTTGTATCTAAATCTTTTTTTGTTTTTGTCATTCCGTAGGAATCTCAATTTATCCTATGAAAGCTATAACCTACATTTCTACGGTTAAGTAAGTTTTGGCTGAAGCCAATAGTAGATCGTATTTTATGTAACGGGCTAAAGCCCGTTTCTATTGATAGGCTTGATTAGTTGATATCTATTTTCCACTTAAGAACTGAGGTACTTTCCTCTGTGGATTCATTTGTTCAAAGGTATAGGCCATTGTAATCAGTTTTCCTTCCTGCCATTTTTCAGCAAAAAATGAAATACCAACGGGTAATTCATCAATGTATCCCATTGGTAAAGTGATGCTTGGGTATCCTGCAATAGCAGCAGCATCTGCACTTCCAAAGGTATAGTGGTCACCATTTTTCAGATCTGTTTTCCAGGCTTCTGTAGTTGTGGGAGCAATGATGGCATCAAGATTATATTTTTTCATAGCTAAATCAATTCCTTTTTCCTGACTTCCTTCCTGTGCTGTTTTTACGGCTTTTACATAGTTTTCATCTTTGGTCCCTTTACTTTTAGCTGAAAGTTCTAAAAATTCCTGCCCGAAATATTGAAGCTCTTCTTTACTGTTTTTATTGAAAGCAATCAGTTCATCAATATTTTTTATGGCTGCATTTGGACCTAAAGAAGCAAAGTAATCGTTGAGACCGTCTTTATATTCATCAACCATTAGTTTAAAAGAACTCTCATGTACGTCATCGGAAAGTAATTCATTCTCTATTTCAACAAGTATAGCACCATGATCTTTTAAAACCTGTAATGTCTGCAAAAATAGCTGATCCACTTTTTTGCTTGCTCCATTGGTGATACTTTTCACATATCCGAATCTTTTGCCTTTGAGTCCATTTAATGTTAGAAATTGGGTGTAATCTTTATGTAAAAAATGAGTAGAGCCTACCGTTTTAATGTCATTTTTATCTTCACCAACCATTGTTCCAAGACTGATGGCAATATCTTTTACTGTTCTGGCCATTGGTCCGGCCGTATCCTGTGTGCTTGAGATGGGAATAATTCCTTTTCTGGAAATTAATCCAACCGTAGGTTTCAAACCTACAACTCCATTAAGACTTGAAGGACAAACGATAGAACCATTGGTTTCTGTGCCAATTGCTATAATTCCAAGATTGGCAGAAATAGCAGCTCCTGAACCAGCACTTGAACCACACGTATTCCTATCCAGGATATAAGGGTTTTTAGTTAATCCGCCTAAACCGCTCCATCCACTGGTTGATTTTTTACCCCGGAAATTAGCCCATTCACTCAGATTGGTTTTCCCAATAATTACTGCACCTGCTTCTCTTAATTTTTTGGCAAGATAACTATCCTGTAACGGAAAAGAATTTTTCAAAGCAAGGGAACCCGCAGTATTAGGCATTTTGTCATGGGTGTCAATATTGTCTTTCAACAAAACAGGAATTCCAAACAAAGGCTTATCCTTCAATTTTGCTTTGAGATGATCGAGAGAATCTGCAATTTTCAGAGCATCAGGATTAATGGTAATGATCGAATTTAATTGAACTCCATTTTTGTCAACCTCGTTAATACGTTTCAAATAAGCTTCAACAACTTCTTTTACGGAAGTTTTATTGCTTTTGTATAAGCTTTGAATCTTTTGAATATCATATTCCAGATATTTGAACTCATTAGCCGATTTGTTTTGGGCCTTCCCAAAAAATGCATAGAGAAAAGCAGCTGATAGAATGATTTTTTTCATTGAGGAGTTTTTTTCAAATGTAGATAATTATCTTAAAATGAGAGTGCTTTAAAAGTTATAAGTTTTGAATGATGAGTGATGGGTCTTTTGGATAACCTAGAATTAAAATTCAAGGATGAAATTTAGGAGGTATTTGTTTGAGATTTCTGAGGAATGACAAAGTTTAGAAAAAGTGTCGATGCAAGTTTTGTATTTTAAGTTTTGGCTAAAGCCAATTGTGTATTGTATTTTATTTAACGGGCTAAAGCCCGTTCGTATTGATTGATTGCATACCAATTTAATCTAAGCTACAACAAAAAAGCACAGTAAATGATGTACTGTGCTTGTCTTATATTTTTTGAGATTAGAAAACTATCCTAAAATAGTCACTCCCTTCTGAATCATTTCATAAATAGCATCCCTGCCGTTATCGGGCTTTACATTAACAGCTCTTGTCCCGTTAAAATGCAGGCAAGTGACATATCCATTAGCCACAGCATCTGTACAGGTAAATTTCACGCAATAATCCATTGCTAAGCCTACGATTTCCAGTAATTGGATGTCGTGGTATTTCAAGAAATCATCGAGTCCTGTTTTCATAAAATGATTGTTATCCTGAAAACCGCTGTATGCATCGATCTCGGTATTTTTACCTTTTTGAATAATGTGTGTTACCTTATCTCTGTTAAGATCTTTGTGAAATTCTGCTCCAAAAGTTCCCTGAATACAATGATCTGGCCACATAAATTGTGGAACGCCTCCTAAAATAATACTTTCTCCTACCTTTTTCCCATTATTGCTGGCAAAGCTTTTATGATCCGCAGGATGCCAGTCTTGTGTCAGAACAATTTGATCATATTCATTTTCTTCCATCAGAAGGTTGATATAAGGAATAATTTCATTAGCTCCCGGAACAGCTAAGGCTCCGCCTTCACAAAAATCATTCTGTACATCTACTATTATTAATGCTTTTTTCATATTTAGATTTCTCGAATTTTGATAAATTTACGAAAACTAATCCTCAAAAAACCGTCCA
This sequence comes from Chryseobacterium sp. T16E-39, assembly GCF_002216065.1. NCBI lineage: Bacteria > Pseudomonadati > Bacteroidota > Flavobacteriia > Flavobacteriales > Weeksellaceae > Chryseobacterium > Chryseobacterium sp. T16E-39. Next base: position 742,243 of record NZ_CP022282.1, read on the forward strand.
AAAACGAATTATCGGACAAAACGACACTTTATGAAAAAATTCATAACTGTTCTCGGATTGTTTGATCTCTTATCCGGGATTATTCAAATAAACAGGTAAGATATCCTACAATAAATTAAAAGCGCCAAAATTCGGTGGCTGGCTCTAATTGTGTTACCTGCTACCTTATCAACTCAATAGCGTATCTTTGCCATAAATAAATATTTTTATGTCATTTGAGTCTTTAGGATTATCACACAATATTATTCGTTCCGTTAATAAATTGGGCTATTTGAAGCCGTTTCCCATTCAGGAGCAGGCAATCCCTGTTATTCTTCAGGGAAAGGATCTGATGGGAATTGCGCAAACAGGTTCGGGGAAAACAGCTTGTTTTGTGATGCCTATTTTAGAAAAACTTCAAAATCAGGAAGTTAAAAAAGACCGTAATATTCAGGTTTTAATATTGGTTCCTACGCGTGAGTTAGCGATTCAGATTGATGAAGTTTTCAGGACTTTTACAGAGAATTTAAAACGAGATATCCGTACCATGGCAGTTTATGGTGGAGTTTCTATCAATCCACAGATGAAAGGAATGTTTGGCGTGGAAGTTCTTATAGCGACACCAGGACGTTTATTAGATTTAATTGATCACAAGGCATTAAGTATTTCAGGAATCAAACATTTAGTGATTGATGAGGCCGATAAAATGTTTCAGTTGGGTTTTGGGGAAGAAATGAATAAGCTTTTTGCCCTCATGCCTGTAATGAAACAGACAACCTTGTTTTCAGCGACTTTAGATGATAAAGTTTCCGAGATGAAGAAACGTCTGTCAATTAATCCTGTATTTATTGAAATCAAAAAAGAGGAAGTTGAAATTGATCATATTGAACAATTAGCCTATCATGTTTCTCCGGAAGATAAAGGACCTTTTTTACGTTACTTAATTAAAGAAAAAAAAGTTGAAAAAGCTTTGATCTTTGTTTCCTCCACGAAATCCGCAGATAATTTAGTTCAGAAACTTAAGAAAAATAAGATTAAGGCGGTCGCTATTCATAGTCAGAAATCACAAGGTGCCCGTAGAAATAATCTGGAGGAATTTAAAGTTAATGGCGCCCAGATCCTTGTGGCTACAGATTTAATTGGTCGTGGTATTCATATCGATTCTTTACCTTGTGTGATCAATTACGAATTGCCACGTTCTCCATTGGATTATATTCATCGTATAGGAAGAACGGGTCGTGCCAATGAAAAAGGAACTGCGATTAGCATTCTTACAGATGATGAATTGCAACATTTTAGAGTCATTCAAAAAAAGATGGGAAAAAAAGTGACCTTACAAAGAACAGAGGGAATAGATCTTCATGGATATTAAATAGGTCAATTAAAATTATAAAAACTTCAATTCTTTTAAAATTGAAGTTTTTTTTATCATAAACTCCTCGAAGGAAGTGAATTACAAATACAATGGCCTAAGGAAGTGATATAAATATCTGATTGATATTTTTTATTGGTTTGTTGATTTTCTTGTAGTAATTTTAGAACGGGTTTTCAGAACAACGAAAACTTCTGTTACTTCCTTACAAATACACAGGACACTAAAAACAAGATAACTAATAATGAGTAATTTAGAACAAAAGAAATATCCAATTGGACAGTTTGATAAGCCTGATCACATCTGTGATATTGAACTGGATAAATATATGAAGGTGATTAAAAATTTTCCCGACAAGTTAAAAGACCTCATTGAAAATTTCACCGACGATCAGTTGGATACTCCTTATAGAGAAGGAGGGTGGACTGTAAGGCAGCTTGTTAATCATATTGCAGATAGTCATGCCAATAGCTACATCCGTTTTAAATTAGCTTTAACTGAAGATAATCCAACCATAAAACCATATGAAGAAGCAAAATGGGCGGAACTTCAGGATAGTATCAATATCCCTATAAAACCGGCTATGAGAATGATCAAGGGAACTCACCAGAGATGGCATGTTTTACTGAAAACCCTTACGAATAAGCAATTTGAGAGAACATTTCATCATCCTGAAAACCATACGGATTATGATCTGAGGTATTACCTCGCATTCTATTGCTGGCATTGTCACCATCATTTCGCCCACATTGACAACCTGAAGAAAGAAAAAGGTTGGTAAAAAAGAGTCTCCATAATCCCATTTATTTTGGTGAAATCATTACCAGGATTTCAATGCTTACCGAAAGTTCCGTACGGAAGTGGGGGAAAATGGATGTTGCTCAGATGCTCAGGCATTGCGATCTGGTTCTGGGTATTGCGTTAAAAAAAACAGAGCTCGACCCTGTCAATCCTCTTTTTGGGACAATAGGTGTTCTCACAAAAATAGAAATGCAGGTTTTTAATAATGGAATTCCCCGGAATATGCCTACTTTTAAAAAACTAATCGTTAATTTTGAATGTGATTTTAACGAGGCCAGAGTAGGGCTTTTAAAAACAATGAATGAGTATTGGGAAAGCTTCACCAGTCATAATCTGCCGGAAAAACATGTGCTTTTCGGTAAAATGGATGACAAAGACTGGGGTTTTTTAGAGTATAAGCATCTCAATCATCATCTTAAACAATTTAGTGTATGAGTTTTTTTGATAAAATATTTGGTGGAAAAGAAGAAAAACCAGAACAGAAGTCTTTCTGGAAAAAGATTGAATCTGAAGAAGATTTAGCAGCGGCTATTGAAAAGTCATACAAAAATAGAATTGCAATATTCAAGCACTCTACGAGCTGTTTTATCAGCAAAACAGTATTGAGGAATTTTGAATCAGAAATCAATGATCTGGGTACCGATGTAGACCTTTATTTTTTAGATCTACTTGCATACAGGTCAATTTCCAATAAAATCGCTGATGATCTGGATGTCAACCATCAGAGTCCTCAGTTAATTGTCATAGAAAACGGAAAAGCGATTAATAACGCTTCACACCAAAATATATCCGTAACCCAAATCACACAATGAAGAATATTAATAACTATTTAGCTCAGGTTTTAAATGTCCCCACGGAACAGGTGAATAACTGTAGTTTGCATTACGAAGTGAAAAAGATCCCAAAGAATCAGTTTCTTTTGCAATACGGTGAAATTTGCCGTTATGTTTTTTTTGTAGAAAAAGGACTTTTGAAGATGTATTCCATTGATAAAAATGGGAAAGAGCATATCATCCAATTTGCTCCTGAAAACTGGCTGATTTCTGATAGAACCAGTATTTATTTTAATGAACAGTCGGTATATTATATTGAAGCTGTTGAAGATTCAGAAGTTTTGTTTTTACATCCGGATTTCTTTAATAAGCTGGTTTCCCAGTTTCCGGACAGTCTGGAAAGAAGAGATATTCTGCTGCAGAAACATGTAAAAAGTCTTCAGGACAGAATCAACTCTTTATTGGGAGAAACTGCTGAAGAAAGATACCTGAAGTTCATTAAAATGTATCCGGATCTGTTATTAAGGGTTCCTCAATGGATGATCGCCTCTTATTTAGGAATAACACCCGAAAGTTTAAGCCGTGTACGAAAAGAATTAGCAAGAAAAAACTTTGTAGTAGACTAGGATTCCCTTTCAATCATTTTTGCAAGTCTTCCAACCTCTATCAGTTTCTTTTGGGTTTCTTCTGACCAGGGAAGCCCAATACATAAGCGCATGCAATTTTCAAACTGATCCTGAAGACTAAACATTCTTCCGGGTGCAATACTGATATTCTGTTTAATAGCCAGATCATATAACTTCCGGGTCTGTATTTTTTTATCAAATTCTACCCACAGGGAAAGCCCTCCCTGGGGTCTGCTGGTTTTTGTTCCCTCAGGGAAATATTCTACAATGGTTTGTACGTAATTCTGATAATTGCTCTGTAGCGTACGGCGCAGCTCCTGAAGGTGTTTTTCATATCTTCCTGTCTTTAAAAAATTGGCAACAGCTTCATTTACAATAGAAATAGATGAAGTAGAATGAAGAAGCTTCAGTTTCAATATTTTATCCTTATACTTTCCCGGAGCAATCCATCCAACGCGATACCCTGGAGCCAGCGTTTTTGATACGGAACTGCAATAGACAACATTTCCTTCTTTATCAAAGGATTTGCAGCATTTAGGACGATGGGAACCGAAATAAATGTCTCCATAAACATCATCTTCAATAAGCGGAATATTATTCTCTGAAAGAAGCTTTACTACTTCTTTTTTATTTTCATCTGACATGCAGCTTCCCAGAGGAGTATTGAAATTTGGGATCAATAAACAGATGTCAATTTTAGGGATTGCTTTTTTAAGGGCCTCAATTTCAATTCCATGAGCCGGGTGGGTGGGTAATTCCAATACCTTTAATCCAAAACCAGTTGCCAGCTGTAGTATTCCCGGATAACAAGGGCTTTCTATTGCAATGGTATCCCCGGGCTTACCTAAAGCCATTAAGCAAAAAGATAAAGCATTCATTCCTCCGTTTGTGGTTACGAGATCATTTTCGTTAAAATTTCCTCCCCATGCTAATGATCTTTGGGCAATTACTCTCCTTAATTTTAGGTTTCCCTGAAGTTCTTCATATCCTGCGCCTCCGTCTTTCAGTTCACGTGTTGCAGTAATAATTTCTTTTTTGAGCTTGGCCTGAGGAAGCAAATCGCCGGATGGAATAGCAATTGAAAAAAGGGTAAGATCATCTTTACCCATATTTTCATATACTTTACTGATCAGTTCATCAGGTTCATTATTATTGGCGATTAAAGAGGGACGACTTACCTCGGGAAGTGGCAATTTTACAGAAAGCAGTTGGCTGACAAAATATCCTGATTGTGGTTTAGACTGAATCAGCGACTGGGATTCTAATTCGAGAAACACCCGTTTAGCTGTATTCATACTTATTTGGTGTTCCAGGCAAAGCTTTCTCACTGATGGAAGTTTATCTCCAGGCTTTAAAACCCCGTTTCTAATCTGCGAAGCTAATCCGTTGGTAATCTCTGTGTATATAAATTCTTTATTCATATTTCTAAACTGTGCTCATGCAAATATACAAAACTGAGACTGTGTTTATTTGTTTTTCCTTTCTAATTTTGACCTATTAAAAAAAAATATAAGATGATTACAAATACAATTTCAAAAGATCAGGCTCTTAGCGGATGGATCAATGGCTTCATTGGGGTGTTGTTGTTCAGTGGATCTTTGCCAGCGACCAAGTTAGCTGTAATGGATATGAGTCCTATTTTTGTAACAATAGCAAGAGCGGCAATAGCAGGGGTACTTGCTTTAGCGGTTCTATTAATTTATAAAGAAAAACGTCCTGTAAAAGAACAGATATTTCCTTTAGTTTTAGTTTCTGTAGGTTGTGTTATTGGCTTTCCTTTACTTTCTTCTTTAGCGCTTCAATATATTACTTCAGCACATTCTATTGTATTTTTAGGTATGCTTCCTATGGTTACAGCGGTATTTGGTGTATTGAGAGGAGGCGAGCGTCCTCATCCGGTTTTCTGGTTCTTTTCGATTGTTGGTAGTCTTTTGGTAATAGGTTTTGCAGTTTCCCAGGGAATTTCAGCTTCTCCTATTGGCGATATATTGATGCTGGCTGCTGTGATCTTATGTGGATTGGGCTATGCTGAAGGGGCTAAATTATCCAAAACATTAGGCGGATGGCAGGTGATTTCCTGGGCATTGATCCTGGCTCTACCATTAATGATCCCATTATTCTTCATTTATTTCCCTGCTCATGTTGAAACTGTGAGTACTCAGGGATGGCTTGGTTTAGCCTATATTTCTTTATTTAGCATGTTTATCGGATTTATCTTCTGGTATAAAGGATTAGCACAGGGAGGGATTACAAGTGTGGGTCAGTTACAGCTTTTACAACCGTTTTTTGGGTTGGCACTCGCTGCGTATTTACTTCATGAGCCGGTAAGTATCGGAATGGTTGGTATAACGATTGGGGTTATTCTGTGTGTTGCCGGTACAAAAAAGTTTGCAAAATAATTACTTTTTCTCAATAAAGATAAGACCATCGCAAGATGGTCTTTTTGTATTAAATACTCTATAATGTAAGTTACTCTTTAAAAGCACAAAACTTATGACCTCGGTCATAAACTTACCAATATTTTATCTGTAGATTTGAAATATAATTATGGAATATTCGTTTAAATAATAATATGAATGTTATTTAAATAAAATAAATTCATAAAAACCACACACACCACAAAATAAAATCATATGAAAATCATCTTATCACTAAGTCTTTTAGGATTACTTGTCCTGAGCTGTAAAAAAGAAAAGGAAAATCAGATTAATACCAATGTAGACACCATTGCTCCAGTTGATACCATGGCGGTACCACCTGTGACATCTGATACGATGACTACGGCAATTCCTCCAAAAGACAGCAACAGTACATCAAGAGGTACTAATATGCCTGCAGCTTCAAAAAAAGATTCTGTTGCAAAGAAAAAATAAAATTTAATTTCATTTTAAAGATTGTTTCTGATAAGATAGGTATTCGTGACATTATACGGATACCTATCGCTATTATAATTACGTGAATTAACTGAGTGTAAAAAATTGAAATTCAACAAGTTAATTAACTAAGTTTAACATCTCATCTACCAAAGACGGTGTAATTATTGCACTAGTACCGTACCAATATTTTTACTTAGATCTGTTTTTGTGATTTTTTGTTTGACATTTTCAACACCAAAAAACTATTATTATGGTAATTAGCGAAAATATACTATACAATATGGGAGCAGAAATAAAGCAGTATGCCCCCACTGAACTTATTTTTAATGAAGGAGATCCTGCCCAGTATTATTATCAGATTATAACGGGAGAAGTAAAACTCAATAATTACGGGGAGGATGGAAAAGAATTTATACAGAATATCCTTACAGAAGGGCAGTGCTGTGGAGAATCAATTCTTTTTATCGATAAGGCGTATCCCATGAATGCACAGGCAATTACAGAATGTCAAATTGTAAGACTGTCTAAAAACCTGTTTTTTGAATTACTGGCACAATCTCCTGAATTGTATTTTGAAATCAGCAGTTTTCTGTCTCAGCGTTTGTATTATAAATACATTATGATGCAAAACATATCTTCACTGAATCCTATTATACGACTTACAGGACTGATGGATTATCTGAAAAGTTTTCAGATTGAAAAGAGTAAGTTTTCTTTTTCTATTCCTTTGACCCGTCAGCAAATGGCTAACCTTACCGGATTATGCGTAGAGACGGTAATCAGATCCTTTAAAAAAATGGAAAAAGAAGATATCGTCCAGATTGAAAACAGAAAAATTTTGTATTAAGACTTGGTTTTAGTAATTTTCTGCTTGCAAAGACCAGAATAATGAAAACAATTAGTTGTATGAATATTGATCAGGAGCTTTTATATGCTTTTGGTGCAGAAAATAAAACCTACAAAAGAGGGGAATTAGTTTTTAAAGAAGGAGATCATGCACTTTATTATTTTCAGATTGCAGAAGGAAAGGTAAAACTGAACAATTACAATGAAGAAGGTAAGGAATTTATCCAGAACATATTAGGTAAAAACCAAAGTTTCGGAGATTCATTGCTTTTTTTAGATAAGGCTTATCCTACAGATGCAACAGCTTTGACCTCTTTAGAAATTATCAGAATTACAAAAGATAATTTCCTGAAACTGTTAGAAAAAAAACCGGATGTTTCTTTAACGATGAATGCCTGTCTTTCCCAAAGATTATATTATAAAATTTTAATGACTCAATATATGGCCTATCAAAACCCTGTATTCAGGTTAAAAGGTTTAATGGAGTATCTGAAGAGCTATTCCGAAAATGACTGCCAGTTTGGGTTTCCTATTGAGCTCACCAGACAGCAGATTGCCAACCTTACCGGACTGCGTGTGGAAACGGTTATCAGGACTTTGAAGAAAATGGAAAAAGACAAGACTATTAAAATAGAAAACAGACGAATCTTATTTTAGAAACATGATCGAGGTCATAAGAATTTGGGATTTCTTATTCTATATTTGAGATAACCAATTTACAATCCACTTAGATACATAAAGCTTTAGGAATAAGCGAAATACACTTTTATTTTTACTGTCCAATTTGCCTTAAGACATCAAATTGATTATTTGTTGTTCTATATCATGTATTTGTAATTATTCATTTAACATAATAATTGCATAATACTCCGACTATAAAACTTATTAACCATCTACATAAATAGATACTAGTAAATAAAGAATTTATTAGGACCACTAAAAAATGATAAAATGAACTACCAGACAATAATCAAGTTAATACAATGTGATCAATTCACAAAAGTCACCAATGAAGGAAAGTGCTTCGAGGATGCGACTTCGATTTACGCAAAAGAAATAGGACAGAATATTTTTCTGGTATTCATTACCTTACAAAATGACACAACGGAAAATATAAGGGCTATGATCGCACATTTTGAAGATTTAAATAGTATAGGATTAAGGGAACCGAAACAGATCATGTTTTACCTGTCTATTAAAGATAAGAACGATCTTCATTATTTTGATAAATATTTAAAAGTTCCTGAACTCTAAAAATTTTGATTATGATATTTGAAAATGACACTTTAAAATTTTCAGGCTTATATAGCAAAAACAATGTTCTTGAAAATGAGTCTTTATTTCCAAGTATAATTAATTCTTATGGAGTTTCAGCGCTTTTAATGAAATCTTTGGAGAAAATAAAAGATAATGCAACCAATAATCAGATGAAACAAATATTGGATCACCATACCAAAGATTATCTTTTTTCCATTACTGAATATCTTCATGATGGTTCAGAAAAAATGGAGAAAACAATTTCTGAAGATCCAGCCTTAGATCTGAACTTTACATTATATGCAAAAACGGCTTATTATAAAGTATTAAAAGAGCAAGAATATTTAAAAAAACTAATAAACACTCTTGAAGTAGAAAGAAATTATACAGAATAATTTTTTACGATCAATTTACCAATCACTAAAATATACACTCATGAAATTTCAACAAAATTTACTCAAATATATTAGTCAGTCTCTGCTTACAACTGGTGAGACCATCTCTGTCGCTGAAAGTGTGACTTCAGGATTGATACAACTTGCATTTTCTCAAATGCCTAATGCTTCTCTATTCTATAATGGTGGTATTACAGCTTATACAATGTCCGAAAAGATCATTTTTTTGAATGTAGATAAAGAGGAGGCCGATTTATGTGACTCTGTTTCAGAAAATATAGCAGAAACGATGGCATTAAACGTTGCAAAATTATTTGACACTGACTGGTCAATTGCTACAACCGGTTATTGCACGCCGGTGAAAAAGTCATTGTATAAAATCTTTGCTTATTTTTCATTTTCATATAAAGGAGAAATTATTCTCTCCAAAAGGTTAGAATTGCACCACAAAACCCAGGCATTAGATGCTCAGCTTTATTATACAGAATTTATTTTAGGATGTTTTAAAAGTGAATTGAATCAAATATTAATTCTAAAATAAGCATAATCAGGAAAAACAATGATCACCATGGGAGAATTAAGATTAAATAATAAATCAGTTCTCATTACGGGTGCTGACAGTGGAATTGGTAAAGCAGTAGCTTTATTATTTGCACAGGAAGGAGCCAATATTGCCATTGTGTACCATACGGATGATGAGGATGCTGAACAGACTAAAAATGAGATCATGCTTACAGGCAGGAAATCAATTATCCTGAAAGGGGATATTAATGATTATGAATTCTGTGAAAAGGCGGTTGCAGAGGTTGTAGAAGAATTCGGGGATATAGATGTTTTAGTCAATAATGCGGGAGTACAGTTCCCCTCAGACAATATTGAGCAATTGGAGGAAAAAAATATCAGGAAGACCTTTGATTCCAATATTATAGGAATGATCTTACTGACAAAAGTTGCTTTTCCTTATTTAAAAGAAGGAAGCAGTATTATTAATACAACTTCTGCTGTAGCTTATCAGGGGCATGAAGAGCTTTTGGATTATTCTGCAACAAAAGGTGCCATTGTATCATTTACCCGATCTCTGGCATTGCAATCGAAATCTAAAGGAATCCGCGTAAACGCCGTAGCACCGGGACCGGTGGCCACTCCATTAACCAAAGAAACTTTTGGAGAAGAGGAAGATGACTCCACTAAGCCTCCATTTGAGCGTAATGCAACTCCTGAAGAAGTAGCTGCCTGTTTTTTATTCCTTGCAAGTACTGATTCAGCACAAATTACAGGACAAGTATTACATCCAAACGGAGGACTGATCGTAAATGGATAATAGAAACTTTAATCCTTAATTGAAATGAATAAACAAAGTTTCATGTACCGTAATAGTTTAAGCATCGTTTTAATTACGTTAATGCTTATCTGTCTTTTAGGTCAGTTTCTAACAGGTTGGAATACCCAGAATAAAGAACTGCTTGAAAATGGTGAAACCGCCCTCAGTGTAGGTGAATATGTCTACAGCGGGCATTTTATCCAGGCTACCTTTGAAAACTGGGAGAGTGAGTTTTTACAAATGATGATTTATGTTTTACTTACTATTTCACTAAGACAAAAGGGTTCAAGTGAATCTAAATCGTTGGAAGAAAAAGAAGATGTTGATAGAGAACCTGTGCCTCATCCAAATGCACCATGGCCGGTAAAGAAAGGAGGAATATGGCTGAAAATTTACAAACATTCGCTGTCTATTGCTTTTGCTATTTTATTTCTCTTAAGCTTTATGCTTCATTTTTATGGAAGTCTGAAAGAATATAATACGGAACAGATTTCTAAAGAAAAACCTACTATTACGGCATTGGAATATATATCAGAATCCAGATTCTGGTTTGAGTCATTTCAGAATTGGCAGAGTGAATTCCTTGCAGTTTTTTCCCTTGTGATACTCTCCATCTGGCTCAGGGAAAAAGGTTCTCCGGAATCTAAACCGGTGGATATGCCACATGATAATACACCTTAACTATTTGTACTATTTCTATTATTCTAATAAATATTTTTCAGATTTAAAAGCTATTTTAGTGTATTCAAAATTTCTTCAAAATTGGATATATAAATTTGCCTGATGAAAATATTGATCATAGAAGACGAAGCAGAACTTGCCAAAAGCATCTCCGAATATCTTTCGGAAGAAGATTATCTGTGTGAATTTGCGTCCTCATTTCTTGAAGCAACCAATAAAATAGAAATGTTTCAATACGATTGTATCTTATTAGACATTATGCTTCCTGATGGAAACGGACTTAAAATTTTAGAGGAATTAAAAAAGCAGAATAAACAGGATGGTGTAATTATCATTTCGGCGAAAAATGCATTAGATGATAAGATCAATGGGTTACAAATGGGAGCAGATGATTATCTTACAAAACCATTTCACCTTTCTGAACTTTTGGCTAGAATCTATTCTGTGATCCGTAGAAAACAATTTAATAATTCAAATACGGTACAACAGGGTGAACTGCAAATTGATCTTTTGGCTAAAAAAGTATCTATCAATCACCAAACAGTAGCGCTTACCAAAAAAGAATTTGATCTTCTTATATATTTCATCGGAAATAAAAATAAAGTAATTTCCAAAAGCACATTAGCAGAACATCTTTCTGGAGATTTTGCTGACATGCTGGATAATCACGATTTTGTATATGCTCATGTAAAGAATTTGAAAAAGAAGTTATATGATGCGGGATGTGATCATTATTTAAAAACGGTTTATGGGACAGGATATAAATGGGAAGGGAGTTAAAAGTTGAAAGTTGAAAATGGAAAATTAAAATTTTGTGTAGAAAGAATAAAGAAAAAAGAGAAAAGACCGATGTAGTCAATAATCTGTAATTTTGTCCTGTAAACCCGTAACCCGTAACCCGTAACCCGTAACCCGTAACCCGTAACTTTGAAACCTCTATTAAGCAAAACAACGAAACCTTTTCTGATCTATGTTCTTATCATATTGATCATCAGTATCCCTGTCTATTATTGGGTAGTGGATGCCATTTGGAAAGGAGAGTTGGATGAGCATAATAGGACCATTGTGGAGAAAACAGCATATGAGTTTGGGCGGTTAAAGCTTTCAGAGGAAGAGTTTGAAAAGAGTATTCTTTTGTGGAATAAAATTCAGCCTGGGACAAATATTGAAAAAATTCCCTTTAATTCTTTGAAAGGAGATCAGGCTTTTACTGTTGAGAAACAAAAAACCTATGCTCATCCACCAGAACTAGAGCGTTACAGATGTCTGAAAAAAGTAGTTTATATTAATCAGAAACCTTATCTTTTTACTGTAGAAACGAATATTGAGGAATCTCATGAGACCATTGCTGTTATTGCAGTTATTACAATTTTCTTCTTTTTATTGATTGTATTAGGATTATTATTTTTAAACAGAAAGCTTTCTGCTTCTATTTGGGAACCGTTTAGAAATACATTAGGAAAATTAAAGACCTTTAATCTTAACAGTCAGCATAACATTGATTTTACCCCTACTGATATCACTGAATTTGAGGAACTCAATCAGTCTTTGAAAAAATTGATAGAGCACAATATTTCTGTATACAAAACTCAAAAAGAATTTACTGAAAATGCCTCACATGAGTTACAGACTCCATTAGCTATTATTAAAAATAAACTAGATGTTCTATTGCAAAATAAAGATCTTACGGAAAAGCAATATCAAATTGTGGAAGAAATAAACCGGGCTCTAACAAGAAGCTCAAGAATTAATCAAAATCTCTTACTCCTCGCCAAAATCGAAAACCAACAATTTGCTCAAAATGAAGTTTTACCAATGAGTGAACTTCTTCATCAGAGTTTAGAGGTGTTTCAGGAACATTTTAATCAAAAACAGATTCTTGTTGAAACCCAAATTGCTGAAGGAATTTATATTAATGGCAACAAAGTATTAACAGAAACCCTGATTAATAATTTATTGGTCAATATTGTAAGACATACCATGAACAATGGAACTGCACACATTGAGCTTTCTCAAAAGCAAATGATCATTTCTAATTCAGGATCCACGATTTTAAAAGAAGAAACGCTGTTCAAAAGATTTTCAAAAGCTTCCACAGACACCAATGGAAGTGGACTGGGACTATCTATTGTCAAAGAGATCTGCATCCACCAACATTGGAATTTGTCCTATCATTTTCATAATAATCATCATGTTTTTTCTATTAATTTTTAATCATTAAACTTTTCTGAACTACTCTTTTTATAAGAAAGATCTACTTTCTATATCCATTTTACAGATGATACAGGCTTTGTATATTGAGCGTTTTTTCATTCTAAATTTCTACCAAATTGATGAGGAACTTTGAATGAAAAAATGAAAGCAATCAATAAAGTAGCTTCTGTTACTCTTCTTTTCTGGTTAATGAAAATAACTGCAACAACCTTGGGAGAAACCTTAGGAGATTTCATTTCTATGACTCTTAATCTTGGATATACAATAGGTATTTTGGTTACTTTATTGTTTTTTATCCTTTCCATATCTATTCAATTAAAAGTAAAAAAATACATTCCTGTTGTATACTGGCTTGTGATTGTGGGAACAACAACATTAGGGACAGAGATTTCAGACTTTATAGACAGAACATTAAAAGCAGGATACCTGTTGGGAAGTTTACTCTTAATTACAGGACTTCTGACAACGCTGCTTCTGTGGTACAGAAAATATAAAAATCTTGAAGTTTATCCTATTTTTGAAAGAAATAAAGAAGTGTATTACTGGGTTGCTATCCTTTTTTCTAATAGCCTCGGAACAGCATTTGGTGATTTTTTGAGTGATAATCTGGGATTAGATTATCTGACCGGAGCATCTGTTACCGGAATTATTATACTTATTGTTATTCTTCTGCATTACCTTACAAAGATTAACCATGTCCTTTTATTTTGGATTGCTTTTGTTTTTACAAGACCTTTTGGAGCAACCTTCGGAGATTTTCTTACTAAACCTGTTGTAAAGGGTGGTCTTGATCTCGGGACTCTAAATGCATCATTAGTATCATGTGGATTATTACTTTTTATGATTCTCATTTCCCATAAAAAAATCAAAAATTTAAGCTCTTAGAGTTTCATCTTCTAAATTTCTTCTAAATCGTACCCGATCATTGTACTATAAATTAAAATATAATACAATGAAAAAATTAGCAGTATTAGTAATAATGATTTCAGGTGCAACTATAGTACACGCACAAAAAATCCAACAGGCAAAAGTTCCTGCCTCAGTTCAAACTACTTTCAAAACTCAATTTCCTGAAGCAAAAAAGGTAAAATGGGAAAAGGAGAAAGATAATTTCGAAGCTGAATTTCAATCAAATGGGATTGCTTACTCTGTCTTATTTGGTGGCGGAGGAGACATCATTGAAAAAGAGGTTCCTATAAAAGTTAATACTCTTTCTACCTCGATCAAGCAGTTTATTACTGATAAATACCCAGATCAGAAAATAAAAGAAGCTGCTAAAATAACAGATTCAAAAGGAGTGATGACTTACGAAGCAGAAGTAGATGGGAAAGATTTGATCTTTGACATGAATGGAAAATTCTTAAAGGAAATTAAAGACTAACATAATGATCAGATTCAAGCTATTACTATTCTCACTAACTCTGTTTTTCACCTCTTTGGTTGTGGCTCAGGTTTCATCCGTGACCGTTTCGGGGATGGTAACTAATACCAGTAAATCTGCATTACCTTACACTAACATCGTTTTAAAATCAACTAAAGACAATGCATTTATCTTCGGAACCATCAGCAATGAAGAAGGCAGATATTCCCTTACAGAAGTGAAACCTGGAAATTACCTTGTAGAAGTTTCTATTTCCGGATATGATACCCACATAGAAAATCTTTTTGTAGGAAGTCTTTCTGAATTCCTGGATATTCCACCAATAGAACTGGGAATAAATAATAGCCCAAAAGAAACAAAAATTGAAGAAGTTATTCTTACAGGTTCTAAAAAGAATGAAGTAAGCAATCAACTTGATAAGAAAACTTATGCGTTGTCTGATAATATCAGCCAAAGTGGAGGATCAGTTCTTCAGAGCATGCAAAATCTTCCAGGAATTACAGTACAGGATGGCAAGGTTCAGCTCCGGGGAAATGATAAAGTAACTGTTTTAATCGATGGAAAACAAACAGCATTAACAGGTTTTGGAAGTCAGACAGGATTAGATAATATCCCAGCTTCAGCGATTGATAAAATTGAAATTATTAATAATCCATCTTCAAAATATGATGCCAACGGAAATGCAGGGATCATCAATATTATCATGAAGAAAAACAAACAGAATGGCTGGAACGGAAAAGTAGGATTAACACTGGGATTAGGATCTCTTTGGGAAAGAAAACAAAACCTGCCTACCATACGACCACAGTATACTGCTACTCCAAAAGTAAATCCTTCCGTTTCCCTGAATTACAGAAAGAATAAAATAAATGTCTTTTTGCAGGCGGATGACCTGTATACAGAAACTCTGAATAAAAATGAATATGTTACCAGAACTTATGATGATGGAACAGTAATCAATTCTCAGTTAAAAAGAAACAGGAATACCAATTTTCTCACTACAAAAGGAGGAGTAGACTGGAATATTGACAGCCAGAATACCTTGACTGTTTCGGGTCTTTACGGAAGTGAAAAAATTACGGATCATGGGGATCAGCCATTTTTCAATGGAGATCTTTCTCAACGTCTTCGTTTATGGCAGTTTTTAGAAGATGAATTGAAAACAACGGTGATGGCTACAGCCTCTTATCAGCATAAATTTAAAGAAGCCGGACATTTATTAAATGTTGGTTTTAATTATACATTCCATAGAGAAGATGAAAAGTATTTCTATGACAATTTCTTACCAACAGCCGCTGGTACTGATGCTTTTAAACTTCTATCTGATGAACAGGTGTATGATTTTACTGTTGATTATGTAAAACCCCTTAAATATGGCAGAATTGAAGCAGGAATTAAACTGAGAAACAGGAGTATTCCTACCAATATGAACTTTATACCAGGAATAAATTCTGTAATCGATGCTAATGCAGGTGGTTGGGCAAATTATAAAGAACTCATTCCTGCAGTATATGGAAACTATATTTTTGAAAATGAAAAATGGGAAGCAGAATTAGGATTAAGAATGGAATATGTAAAGATCCAATATGATGTAAATCCTAATCATCCGACTTACTCAAGCAGTGGATACAATTATACCCAGCCATTTCCTAACCTGAGAGTGGGTTATAAATTAAATGACCATAATAAGTTCTCTATATTTTACAACAGAAGGGTAGATCGTCCTAATGAAGTAGATATTAGAATATTTCCTAAATATGATGATGCAGAAATCATTAAAGTGGGTAATCCCGGATTACGCCCTCAGTTTACCAACTCTATAGAACTTGGACATAAATACAATTGGAACAATGGTTATTTATATTCTTCTCTTTATCATCGCTTTTCGAATGGAACCATTACCAGGATCTCAAGCATCGTTCCCGAAAGCACATTGATCTATGCCATATTTCAGAACGCGGGAAAAAGCTATAATTCAGGAATTGAGGCCATCTGGAATCAGAAAATATCATCGGTTTATTCATTGAATATCAATGGAAATATGTACAGAAATCAGATTAATGCATTCGCCGTCGAAAACCTATATCCACAACCCAATACTTTTTCAGCAGATCAACAAACAGCCATATCCGGAAATATAAAAATGAATAACATTTTCAAATTCTCAAAGGGAATCAATGCCCAACTTACCGCAGTATATCTAGCTCCGGACATTATTCCTCAGGGAAGGATTGGCAGTCGTTTTTCAGTGGATCTGGGAGTAAAAAAATCAATTCAAAATGGTAAGGGCGAAATATTTTTGAATGCCTCTGATCTACTCAATACAATGGTGATCAAAAAACAAATCCAGGGCTCTGGATTCAGATATACAAGTGACGATTATTATGAAACCCAGGTCATAAGATTAGGGTACAGTTATAAGTTCTAAAAACAATAACAATGAACAATTTATTGGAAACCGTAAGCAATTACATCCTATCGTATCTTACAGAAAACCTTTCAGTTCAACTTTCCTTTCACCATATTCAGCATACGCGTGAAGTCGTAAATGCAGCAAAAGAAATTGGGGAACAAAGTAATCTTTCTGAAGATGAAATGCTCGTTCTTCAAACTGCAGCCTGGTTTCATGACTGTGGATATGCAACTACATATATTGGTCATGAAGAGGAAAGTAAAAAGATTGCAAATAGCTTTCTCATTAATTATGGATGTGAAGAAAGTTTTATACAATCAGTTTTACATTGTATTGAGTCTACCAAATATCCTCAAAAACCAACTTCTCTGGTTGATAAAATACTTTGCGATGCCGATTTATATCACCTGGCATTACCCAGCTATCCTAAGTATGGAAAAGCGATAAGAAAAGAATTTGAAATATATCTTGGCCAATACTATACAGATGAAGAATGGCTGATAAATAATTGTCAGTTCCTTACTAACCACTCTTATTATACCGATTATGGTAAACAAATACTGGAAGAGTTTAAAAAGGTGAATATCCAGCTCATGAATTGTAAACAGAATAAATTTTAAATAAAAAATAAATAAAATGTTTAATTACCATCGAAAAACATTCATTTATCTTATCGTTTTACTGTCAGCTTCAGGCAAATTTATTGCCCAGAATAATAACGATAGCATTTACATTCAAAAAGATATAAAACAAGATAGTGTAGTGGTTCCCCATGTAGAAACTGATGATCATACACACCAGTTCAATTATAAAAAACTTATTATTCCGACAGCACTTATTTCATATGGAGTCGCCAGTTTAAGTATAAAAAGTTTAAAAGAACTGAATTCTTCTACCCAATATGAAATCAGCGAGCATAAGCCAGATCAGATTAAACTGGACAACTATGCCCAATTTGCACCTGCAGTACTGGTTTATGGTCTTAATGCTGCCGGAATTAAGGGAAAGCATAATTTCAGGGACAGAAGTATTATTTATGGTACCTCTATGTTAATCACTTCCGCTATAACGCTTCCTTTAAAACATATTGTTAAAGAGGAAAGACCTGATGGCTCAAATAATCTGTCTTTTCCTTCTGGCCATACAGCAATTGCTTTTGCTTCTGCCCAGTTTATGTTTAGAGAATATAAAGACACTAATTTCTTGCTGGGAATTTCAGGGTATTCGTTTGCTGTTTTTACCGGGGTTTACAGGATGCTGAATAATAAACACTGGTTTGGAGATGTAGTAGGAGGTGCTGGTTTTGGGATCTTATCTACTGAATTAGCATACTGGTTGTATCCTAAAATCAACAAACTTTTGGGAGGTAAAAATGAAAAATCACAAACGATGGTAATGCCTTTTTATCAGCAGGGAAATGTAGGAATTGGTTTGGTAAAAAACTTTTAACAGCATATTTTTAATGACTACAATAATTAAAAGCTTTCCATAAAAGAAGGCTTTTATTGTTGATGACTCAGGATTTCTCCAATTACTTTTATACTCTGCTCCAGGTGTTCTTCTGAGAGTGAACCATAACTTAACCTAAATCCATTGACAGTTGCATTAAAACTATAGTGCTCCGGATGAATTATATTAACTTTGTTAATTAATAATAAACCTGTTACTGTATCCCAATTCAATTTTACTTTAGGTACGATCCAAAAAGCCAATCCACCCTCAGGTAAAATAAAATCAGCCCAATCGTTCAAATGTTCCTTTAGAAGTTCATGAACAAAATCCCTTTTATTTCTGTAATGAATTGTTGCTTTTTTAATGTGCTTCTTAACAGCTCCTTCTTTTATCAATTGCAGAACCGCCTGTTCCATGATTACATCACCCTGGACATCAATGATTTTTCTCAAAGCTCCAATCTTATCGAGTAAAGAAAGGTTTTTAGTGGCCAGATAACCAATCCTTAAAGCAGGAGCAACTACTTTACTCATCGTTCCGATATACACATAATTTTGCAGTTCAGCGAAACTGGAAAGGGGAAGTATAGGGCGATATCCAAAATGAAACTCATTATCATAATCATCTTCAATAATGGTAATGCCGTAAGTATTTGAAATTTCAATCAATTTTAACCTTCGGGCTAAACTTAAAGTAACGGTTGTAGGATACTGTCTATGAGGCGTTACATAGATTGCTTTTATCTTTTTATTTGTATCTAAAAGTTGAATAAGATTTTCGATAATAAGACCTTCATGATCCACAGATATTGGAAGCAATTGAGCTCCTGTATGTTCGATGGCTTTCCATGCCGGTTTATAACCAGGATTTTCAACCACTACATAATCGCCGGGTTTTAACAGGCTTTTTGCAGTCAGGAACATCGCCATCTGGCTTCCGCGAGTGATTGATATTTCATTTTCATTGGTATCCATTCCTCTTTGATGATTGAGCATCTGAGAAATAGCTTTTCGAAATTCGACATCTCCATGAACATCTGTATATCCCATCATTTGCCATTTGGCTTTGCGGTCAAATATTTGTCGGTAAGCTCTGGCTAATTGTGTGATGGGAGCAATTTTACTATCAGGATGACCATCATCAAAATTGATTAGAAATGGATCTGCTGAATGACTATTTTTCTGCGCTTCTGATTGATTATTCTTTGATCTGATTTCTAATGGCGGTAATTTCTCTGAGACAAAAATACCCTTTCTTTCTTTAGAGATTACCCATTCTTCATTAATCAAAACCTGATAAGCTTCGACTACCGTATTCCTGTTGATGCCTAACATTGAAGCAAGAATACGGCCTCCCGGAAGGGCATCTCCGGATTTTAATCTTCCGGATTGTATATCAGAAATAATGGTATCAGCAATTTGCAGATATACCGCTTTTGATAATTTTTTGTCGATTTTGAATTCTAATTTCCAAGGACGCAACATCTGGACTAGCTATTTTTATTAAAACTGCATCAGTTAACTAGTCCAAATATAAAATAATTTTGTCATGCAATAAAGCAAAAAACATTTAAATTTTTACAATCATGGACAATGAAAAATTCAGTTCAAAAGACTTTCACAAAACTTTTGCAAGACCCGAGTACCAAAAGCCAAGTCATCTAATTCATAAAAATGTAGAAAGGGCAGGTGAGCATAATCAATTTTCAACGGAAAGAAAGCATCCGGTATTCTTTGTTGATTTACCCAGTAAAAATGTGAGTATGACTATTGGAGGTTTATTACCTGGACAACAAACCAACAAACACCGTCATACCTATGAAACCGTATTGTATGTAATAGAAGGGAAAGGATGGACGGAAATAGAAGGTGAAAAAGTAGAATGGCAGGCAGGTGATGCTGTTTATATTCCTTCCTGGGGATGGCATAAACATCAAAACTTAAGCGACACAGAGCCTGCAAAATACATTGCTTGTGAAAATGCACCGCAATTACAAAATTTGGGAGTAGCATTAAGAGAAGAAGAGGGTAGAGATTCGTAAAATATCGTCAGTTCGAGTGAAATTATTTGGAATGAAATGGAAAATAATTTTGTATCGAGAACGTGTGTTCAAAACTTCTCGATACGACTTTCTTCAAAAGTCTACTCGAAGTGACGGATACACAATGATAAGTCACTTTGCAACTAATAGTCGTCAGTTCGAGTGGAATTATTTGGAATGAAGTGGAAAATAATTTTGTATCGAGAACTTGTGTTCAAAACTTCTCGATACGACTTTCTTCAAAAGTCTACTCGAAGTGACGGATACACAATGATAAGCCACTTTGCAATTAACCCCCGTCAGTTCGAGTGGAATTATTTGGAATGAAATGGAAAATAATTTTGTATCGAGAACTTGTGTTCAAAACTTCTCGATACGACTTTCTTCAAAAGCCTACTCGAAGTGACGGATACACAATGATAAGCCGGTTTGTGCTTAATACTTTAAAAAAGCGATTGATCAAATCGTATTATAATTAAAAAAAGAAAACACATGAAAAATGTACCATTTAAAGGGATCATTGCTTATCCCATAACCCCTTTTGATCAAAATGAAAAAGTAAATATCCCTCTTTTCAAGAAATTGGTCGAGAGACTGGTTGCATCGGGAAGTCATGGTATTGCTCCTTTAGGAAGTACAGGAGTCTTACCCTATTTGTCCGACGAAGAGAAAGAAGAGGTTATTGAATCAACGATAAAGCAGATCAACGGAAGAATTCCAACACTTGTTGGGGTTTCTAATTTAACCACAGAAAAAACAGTACACCACGCAAAATTTGCCGAAAATGCTGGTGCAGACGCTGTCATGATCATACCGATGAGCTACTGGAAATTGACAGATGATGAAATCGTCACACATTACGATACCGTAGCTAGTAAAATATCCATCCCGATTATGGCTTATAATAATCCTGCAACAGGAGGGATAGATATGTCTCCGACATTATTGAAAAGGTTATTGGAAATACCTAATGTTACCATGATCAAAGAAAGTACAGGAGATGTTCAGAGGATGCATTATCTGAGAAAAGAGCTGGGGGAAGATGTTGCTTTTTACAATGGATCTAATCCTCTGGCACTCGCTGCATTTACTGCCGGAGCAAAAGGATGGTGTACTGCGGCACCTAATTTAATTCCTGAGCTGAACATCAGTTTATACAAAGCCATTGAAAATAACCAACTGAAAGAAGCTCAGGATATTTTTTACAAACAGGTAGAATTATTGAAATTCATTGTCGCTAAAGGGCTGCCAAGAACCGTTAAAGCCGGTTTAAATATTCTTGGTGAGGATGGCGGAAATTTAAGAAGTCCTCTAAAACCTTTGCAACAAAGTGATATTGAAGAATTAAAAACAATTATTAATCATCTTAAAAATTAATCTAATGAAAAAGTCCGTTTTTTATCATGCAGGATGTCCTGTATGCATCAGTGCAGAGCACGATATTATTAATCTTATCGGAGCTGAAAATGTAGAAATAATTCATCTCGGTGAAGATAAAAGTAAAATTGCGGCTGCTGAAAAGGCAGGAGTTCAATCGGTTCCTGCTTTACTAACACCTAATGGAAATGTATTACACATTAATTTTGGAGCGTCTCTGGAAGATGTGAAAAATTAATTTAGGTTTTCATTATCAATAGAGCCGGGTTTCAACCCGGCTTACTGTAATATAAAAATCCCTTGGCTTTAGCCGAAACTTATTTCATTTTTAGTTTTTGGCTAAAGCCATTTGGAAGGGATATTGATTAGAAAACGGGCTAAAGCCCGTTCCTATTGATATAATCATCGGATGTCTAAATTTGCCATGACAAATTCAATTTTTAATCATTAAATAAATCAAAAAACACAAAAGCCTGTTTCTCGCAGATTTTGCAGATGACGCAGATTTTATTTTGTATAAGCTGGAAAATGAGTGTATAATTCTGATGTTACAGATTTAACCATAGAGTTTATCATTTCATTCTAATTTTTTAAGGTGTATTGAGATTCCTACCGGAATGACAAATACTATAAACCTATATTTCTACTTTCCATTATCAATAGAGCCCGGTTTTAACCCGGCTTACTGTAATACAAAAATTCCTTGGCTTTAGCCGAAACTTGTTTCATTTTTAGCTTTTGGCTAAAGCCATTTGGAAGGGATATTAATTAGAAAACGGGCTAAAGCCCGTTTCTATTGATATAATAATCTGATCTGTAATTTACCACGATCAATTCAAATCTTTAAATCAATTCAATTTTTAAATTTTTAAATCTTTCAAACACTCGCATTTCCCTCTACACCATCACTGTTATTAGTTTTGATTCCGGTAACTGCGGAAGCTACAAAGCTTAACAGGCTAATGAGCTTTCCTGCTTTGGTATCCCAATAATAGGTTTCTTTCGGTTCTACGCGGATAATCGTTACATTCGGGTCATTTTTACCATCAAACCATGCTTTTGCCATTGCTGACCATTTTTCTTCTATCGTTGCTTTATCTTTGTAAACAGATGCTTCACCATATACGGAAAGATATTGGGAATCTCCGTTATTCATAAAGAAAAGCTGAACCCTGCGATCCTCTTTAATTTCAAAGTTTTTGTTGCTGGTTTCACTGCTGATGAACCATAAATTTCCGCTGTCATCCGTTTCCTGTAAAGTCATAGGACGGGAATTCACCGGAACCGTTTCCAGTTCGGTACAAAACATACATATCCTTGCTTTCGTTGAAAGTTCCTGAATCTTTTTGATTGCCTCTGTGTGGTTGAGATTTTGTGTTGACATGATATAATATTTTAAGTGATTGATTGAGAATGTAGAATAAAATTAATTATCTGTAAGGTATCCTTCAAAAACCTGACCAAGCTAAGCCATTCTTCCAATATTCAATTTATTAAAAATCATTATTTTATAGTCTTGTTTCCAATATGCGAAGGGCTGTTTATTGATAAAAATGCAGGAAAAAAATGAAGGTATTTCCCGTTTATGAATAATTATTTTTGTTACTTTTATGCGTTCAACAAGTATACAATTCTCTGAAATATAATTTGCCTGATGGAAAACTATGCTGTCATTTTAGTGATTATGGCCTTAATGATCGGAGTTTCCGGTTTAGCAGGTAAGATTAAAATCCCGGTACCAATGCTGCTGTTAATTGTGGGTGTTATGATTGGTTTTGTTCCCGCGATGCCTGAAATTGAGCTCAACCCGGAAATTATCATGTTGCTTTTTCTACCTCCTTTATTGTATGACGCGGCTTTTAATATTTCATTTCAACAGTTTAAAACCAATCTCAATACAATAGGTACTTTAGCAATAGGGTTGGTATTCTTAACAACAATAGGGATTGCTGTTATTGCCCATTATTTAATTCCCGGTATGACGTGGCCATTAGCTTTTGTTTTAGGAGCTATTCTTTCTGCAACTGATGCAGTAGCGGCATTAGGGGTAACCAAAGGATTGGGCTTATCTCATAAAACAATGACCATACTGGAGGGAGAGAGTCTTATTAATGATGCTTCCGCATTGGTAGCTTATCGCTTTGCAGTCGCTGCTGTGACAGGTATTGCTTTTGTAACCTGGAAAGCTTCTATTGAGTTTTTATGTGTCTTGGGAGGTGGCTTTCTTGTAGGCTGGGTTATTTTCACTGCATTACGGCTTACTATAGGCTTTTTCCGTAAGGATGCAATGGTTGTCAATAGCTTAATTCTTTTAATGCCTTTTGTCACCTACCTTATTGCGGAACACTTCAAAGTATCCGGAGTTATTGCGGTAGTTTGCTTAGGCTTAGGAATGTCTAAACTGAGCAGAACCAAATTTCCTGATCATGTCAAGGAGCAATCCCGGAATTTCTGGGATATCATTATTTTTCTTCTAAATGGGCTGATTTTTTTATTGATTGGTCTGGAGTTTCCAATTATTTTAAAGAAAATGCCTCAGTTTCAGGTGTGGACGTATGCAGGTTATGCAGGAATCATCGTTCTGGTGACCTTGTTGATCAGGATGGCAAGGGTCTATTTGCAACAATTTAATCTTCAAAAAGCCTTTCAAGGTAAAAGGAGAATCAGCGAAGATGCCTTGTTTGACTCTAAAACAAGTTTTATCATTACCTGGTCCGGAATGCGGGGGATTGTTTCCTTAGCGATTGCATTAGGTCTACCAACTCATATTAATGGAGGAGAAGCTTTTCCCATGCGTAATGAAATTATCTTTCTGTCTGTAGTTGTAGTATTGATTTCATTGTTGGGGCAAGGCCTTACTTTGCCTTGGATCGTAAAGAAATTTAAGTTATAAAACAATTAAGCACTTCCCCTGTACAAATTTTCAAATCTCTCTTCTTTGTTTTCCTGGGTAAGACTTTTATAATAAGCTGAAGGTGTTTGGCCAATGATTTCTTTAAAATAACGATTAAAAGAAGATTTTGATTTAAATCCTGCTTCGTATGCAAAGGATAAAAAATTAATATTCTCATTTTTCTCGATAGCTTTTTCTACGATATTTTTAAAATAATCAATCCTGTATTCATTGATATAACGATAAAAGGGTTTGTTTTTATACCCATTCAGCATTTCGCTGATCTGATACTTATTGATCTCCGTTTTATGAGCCAGTTCATCAAGATTTAAATCACAATTTCTGAATAATTCCTGTCTTTTCATCGAAGAATCCATTTTATGCCACAACTCATTGAATTTCAATTCATAATCAATTGTATTTAAAACAGTATTAGTTTGATGTACAGAAATTTTCACTCTATTATCGGAGTGGATCTCTTGAACATTCATCATTTCAGTTTTGAGACTTTTTCTTATGATTAAAAGACAAATCATTAACAATAAAAAGTAAGCGATGCATCGTATCGAAATATTAATAATATGGGCATCTTCCGGTCTGATATAGAGCAGGGTTTTAGAAATAATCACCCCGGATTCCATCAATAAAAGGCAGTACGAGATCCTCGTAATAATATCATATTCAATACTGTCAAGGGTTTTAGATTTGCTTTTTCTTGCAATAAGAATGCTTTTTACAGGATAATACAAATTCACCATAAAAATTAGATCCAGACTGAAATCATTGTAAAGATCCAATAAATTCTGATCAACATGATTGAGAATAACAAAAACACACGAAATGGTAAAATAAGCGATCATCAGCAAAAAGAGAGGTATAAAAATATACCACTTACTGGCGATGGAAAATCCTTTTTTTGTTTTGCTTAACATATATAAATAAACCAAAGGACCATAACACACACCAATAAACGTATTCATCTGCTGTCTGATACTTTCATCGGGAATAAAATTGAAGATCACAAATTTTATGATCAAATGAACCGCAATGGCTGAAAGCAGAAAAATAAACAGATAATTCGAAGGTGATTTCCTTTCTTTAAACTGTAAAAGCCAAAGTGCTACAAGTGCCTGAAAGGCTCCAATAATGATAATGTATTGCATTCCTTAGGTTTTTTACAAAAATAAATACAAAAAGAAGACTTATTCATTGTGGAGTTATTATATATCTATTACAATTTTTGCATGCTTATTAATATACGGTTCATAAATAAATAACAATTAGTTAAATCAATGTAATCAACTGTTAATCAGACAGTGTAGAGTATCAATCCAACGAGTGATACGTTTGTGATGATGATTTTTTTTGAAGGACGATAAAGAATAACAATCTGTCCAATTTTGTCAAAAAAAACGATGAACAACTCTATTGGTTTTTCAAAGCATAAGTCACGAATCATTCAGGTATCTGCTTTTTTCTTATTGGCTTCTTTTGGAACCATTCATGCACAAACTATTAAGGGAACTGTTGTAGGTAAAACAAACGGTGCCCTTCCCGGAGCTAATATTTCTATTGTAGATGCAGAAGCTAAAACCGTTTCATCTTTAGATGGAGATTTCAATATCCTGTCACCTAAATTGGGTGAGGTCAGCCTTAAAGTAGAATATATTGGCTACGAAACGAAACTCTTCCCGATTATCATTAAAGAAGGAACGAATGACATCGGATATATAACAATATCCCCTGAAGAAAAATCTGCTAAAGATAAGGTGGGAAATATACAGGAAGTTGTATTTACCAGATCCAATGCTTTAACGCAAGCCAAAGCCTATGAAATAAAAAAGAATAACAATGCCATTATGGAAGTTATTGCAGCAGATGCTATCGGAAAACTTCCGGATCGAAATGCTGCAGAAGCAGTACAAAGAGTTCAGGGAGTTGCAGTAGCAAGGTATCATGGGGAAGCAGATCAGGCAACAGTAAGAGGAACTCCTTTTGCATGGACTTCGGCATTATTCAACGGAAATCGTTTACCGAGTGCCAATGTTTTAGGAAATCGTTCTTTCGTCCTGGATGTTGTCCCTTCTGAATTGATCCAATTCGTTCAGGTTTCAAAGGCTATTACTCCTGATATGGATGGTGATGCGATTGGTGGAAGCATTAATTTTATAACAAGAACTGCCCCAGCAAAGAAAACCCTGAGTGTAAGTGGTGCTGGGGGTTATAATACATTTTCCCAGGATGGAACTTATAATGGATCCATTGTATATGGTGATCGTTTTTTCAAGAATAAACTTGGAGTCCTTTTATCGGGAGCTATTTGGGACAGACAGTGGGGAGCGGATTCATTTGATGTTACTTATAATACGGGTGCAGCCAGTGATGTTGAGAAAAAATCTATCAGTACCATTATGATGAAAAGATATATGGGAACTCGAAGAACGATAGGATTGAATGGAGGGCTGGAATATAAGTTCAATGCCAATAACAAAGTTTATTTCCGAGGGATGTTTAATAAATTTGATGATATCCGTCCTGTTTACGAATCGTATGTAGACTACACAAACACACGGTATCAGTATAATTTCAGATATTCTCACTATCAGACTGAATTGTATGGAATGGAGCTTGGAGGTGAACACAGTCTTTCCTCTAAATTAAGTCTGGATTGGATGCTAAGTGATTACCAGGCTAAATACTTCCTGGATACCCCGCCCACAAATGAAATTAAAGGGCTTCCGATCTCTACTTTCAGACAGAAAATAAACAGTGGATTCAATAATCTTTCCAGCGATGGAAAACGATATTGGGGATTTGATTCACCGAATGGAATAGGAGGTGAGTACCTGGATTACGGATCAGATGTAAAAGACCCTAATGAGCAGATGAATCCGAATAAATTATTGTTATCTCAGCTGGTCATTTCAAAACTGGATAATAATGAAAGGGATAAGATTGCAAGGGTGAACTTAAAATATGATGTTAATTCTAACATAACGTTGAAAGTTGGTGCTAAATACCGTGATAAAGACCGTACAAGTACATTCGGCTACAATGCTGTTTTTCTTCCCGGAGCTTCTTTAGGAATCCCAAATTCCCCTGCATTATTAAGCCTTTCTCAATTGACCACGACAGATCCGCCAACAGGAACTACTTTTCTGAATGGAATGAATGGAAATTACAATGCCTATGTGATGAGTCCGCCAACGAAAGATCAACTTTTCCAGATGTTTTCACCTGAGTTTATGCAACAGTTTGGATTCAAGGATTTCTCAAGTGCAGAATCCAATGCTACAAGTGTTTACACGGGAGAAGAATCTGTCTTTGCCACGTACGCTATGGCAGAAATTAAAGCCAGTGATAAATTTAAAATTGTAGGAGGGTTCAGAAATGAAACAACAAGATTAACCCTAAATGGTGCAAAAGCTACAAAAGAAGGAACGCCTGCAACGACAGTGATCAGTCCATCGGTTGTAGAAAGCAACTATAATGCGTTTTTGCCTATGCTTCATTTGCGGTATAATCTGTCACCAAAAGCAAGTCTGAGATTCGCCTATACGAGATCATTTATCCGTCCCAATTTTGGAGATATGTCACCAGGGTCAAGTATTGACAATACTTCAAATCCCTTTACCATTACAAGAGGAAATCCTGATTTGAAGCCTACATTCAGTCATAATTTTGACATGATGGGTGAATACTATTTCAATAATATTGGGATTCTTTCAGGCGGGGTATTTTATAAAAAGATTTCAAATATCGTTTTTTCAGATACTTCCATGCTGAATATCGGAGGAACAGATTATATGGTTACCCAATCTAAAAACCTTCAGTACTCCAATCTTTTCGGTTTTGAAGCGGGAATCAATAAACGTCTTGACTTCTTACCAGGATTCTGGAATGGCTTTGGGGTAGAATTTAATTATACATTCATCGACTCAAAAGTAGAGGTTCCAAGAACTATAAATGGTATTCAATACTTTGATAAAACGACCCTTCCTAACCAGTCCAGGAATCTCTTTAACGCGATTCTGTATTATGAAAGTAAAAAGCTAATGATTCGTCTTGCTGGAAATTACAGAGGCAAATCAGTGGAAACCATCAATCAGAAATTAGGTCCTGATTACTATATCTGGTCGGATAAGAATTTTACTGTTGATTTCTCTGCAAGTTATGATATCAGTAAAAAAGTGAAGATTTTCATAGAGCTGAATAATTTAAGCAATGAAAGCCTCAGGTTATACATGGGTGATAACAAAAAAAGGGTGACTTCAAACGAATGGTATGGAAGCAGAGGACAAATGGGGGTTCGTTGGCAAATATTTTAAAATTAAAATAAGATAAATGAAAAAATTAATAGTAACAATGACCATGATGGTTGCATTGGGAGCAACAGCAAATGCACAGATCAGCGACAGTCTTCGTCGTGTTGTAAAAATGGAAGGCGCTTATAATTTCAGAGATACAGGAGGCTACAAAACAGCAGATGGTAAAGAAGTGGTATTGGGGAAAGTATACCGAAGTGACGCCATTGATAAATTGTCAGATAAGGATTTAAAAACATTTAAAGATAAAAAGATTGTAACTGTAGTAGATTTCAGAGGAATTGAAGAAGCTAAAAAAGCTCCGGACAGACTTCCGCAAAATACAGCATACCTTCTTTGCCCGGCAGGAAGTAATAATCTTCCGACAGCTCAGGATATGGCAAAGTTTCTAAAGGATAAAAATTTCCTTTTCGATATGTATGGAGAGGGTGGACTACCTTACTTTGGAGAGCGATACAGACCTTTGTTCGTAAAACTGCTTACTTTACAGCCAAACGAAGCTCTTTTGTACCATTGCACGGGGGGAAGGGATCGAACGGGAATGGCTTCTGCCTTATTTTTAAAGATATTAGGAGTTCCTCAGGAGGTCATTGAAAGCGATTATGTAGCCTCCAATTTTTATCTGGCGAAAAATCCTACTATGAAGCAAATGTATTCCGGACTTTCTAAAATGGCAGGAATGAGTGAGAATGAAATCAAAAAGCAGATGGAACTAAGACCCGAATTGATCAGAAATTTCTTCGCAGCGATCAATAAAAAATATGGAAGTGTTGAAAATTTCTTTCAGGTAGAAATGGGAATCGGACCTAATGAAATAGCTGTTTTAAAGCAAAAATATACCCACTAAAACAATACTCAGTTAGATTTAAATAGAATAAGCTGTCTCCAATGTGAGGCAGCTTATTTGTTTATTTTTAACTAATTTTGAATGATGCAAATTTCTCCGCCAAAGCAATTAGCCTGCTATATCAAACATTATATCTTTTTAGAAAATCCTGAAAATGATAGTAAAAATATGCGCTTATTTGCGGACGGAAATACAGGTCTAATCATTTCTGCGGATATGAATATGCATGACAGTAGAAACAAAAATCTACCATTATCCTTTTTTTACGGACAGCCTACACACTATAAAGATCTCATAACGAAAGGTTCATTCTCGTTACTTGCTGTCGTTTTTCAACCTTATTTTTTTAATCTGCTTTTTAATGTTGCGGCAAAAGAAATCAAAAATGAGATCATTTCAAGTACAGATATTTTAAAGGATCAATTAATTCCGTTCCAGGAACGTCTTTATCAAAAAACTGATCCTTTATCTATTATTAATGATTTAAATGCATTCTTTTTGCAATTGATTTCTAAAAAAGAAACTTCAGATTTATGGCTTATAAAAGCTCAGCAATATCTTCTACAAAATAAAGGAACAGCATCCCTAAAGGATTTGGAGCATTTCACAGGATATTCTGAACGCCATCTTGAACGAAAATTCGAAAGTCATATTGGAATATCTCCCAAGAAATACAATACGATTATACGGCTGCATCACTTTCTAAGTCTGATGAAGAATGACACTAATAAAACAAATATGACCAGCCTTTCCTATGAAGCAGGATATTCCGATCAATCTCACCTGATCAAGGATTTTAAAAATACAATAGGGCTGACACCAAGTCAATATCTTAAAACGAAAAATAAGCTTGCTGTTAACTTTATAGAGCTGTAATGAGTTTTTTTGCTTGCAGATGAGGCAGATTTTTTATGATGCGGATTATTATTTTGAATTTTAAAATATTATCAAACATCTGCTCTATCTGCCAGATCCGCGAGAAAAGAGAAATCAAAAATCTGTGTAAATCTGAGTTATTTGTGGGAAATAAAACTAAACTACAAAAGTCACGAAAGTTTTTTAACACTTTAGTAATTTTAAGTTTCATACATGCTGCATAAAAAGTACACTTAAGTTCCTTAAAAATCAAAGATTTTAAAAATATTTAACGCTCATTAAATTGATAATAATAGTTTGGATTCCTACGGAATGACAACTTTGCGCATAAGCCAAAAGTCCATATTTGTCATTCCGTAGGAATCTAAACACTCTAAATTATTAAAATGGATAACCATCTGTTTGATCTGCGAGAAACAAAATCATAACCAATAAATGGCGGTTTTTTACAATTTCCGATTCTTCAGTCCATCTACTTTTGCTTAAAAAAAAATATGAACAATCTTAAAATTGCAACCGCACAATTCGAAAATAAAAGTGGGGACAAAGCTTATAATCTTTCAGTAATAGAAAAACTAAGTAAAGAAGCCGCTGCTAAAGGCTCACACATTATCGCATTTCATGAATGCTCCATTACCGGATATACTTTTGCAAGAAAGCTCAACAGAGAACAAATGCTTGAGATTGCCGAAATAATTCCTGATGGTAAAAGTATTCAAAGATTACAAAAAATAGCATCCGAAAATAATATTACCATATTAGCGGGCCTTTTTGAAAAAGACGAACATGATAACCTGTTCAAAGCGTATGTATGCGTTGATAAAAATGGACTCGTAGCGAAGTACCGGAAATTACATCCTTTTATTAATCCTCATCTTAGACCGGGAGAACAATATTGCATTTTTGAGATCCATGGATGGAAGTTTGGAATTTTAATCTGCTACGATAACAATATTATTGAAAACGTAAGAGCAACCAAACTCCTGGGTGCAGAGGTTATTTTCATGCCTCATGTTACTATGTGTACGCCTTCTTCCAGACCTGGAGCAGGATTTGTAGACCCGATACTTTGGGAGAACAGGGAGACTGATCCTACTTCATTACGTCTTGAATTTGATGGCATGAAGGGAAGGGACTGGCTGATGAAGTGGCTTCCATCAAGAGCTTATGATAATGGAATCTATGTTGTTTTTTCAAATCCTATTGGAATGGATGATGATCAGCTTAAAAATGGATGTTCTATGGTCATTGATCCTTTTGGAGATGTTCTGTCGGAATGCCGTTCATTCGAAGACAGCTTTGTGACTGCAACGATTCATCCTGAAAAGCTAACACAAGCCGGCGGATCCCGTTATGTCAAAGCGAGAAGACCTGAGCTATATCGGGATATCATCGGGCAGGAACATCAATCTGAACAAAAAGTAGTATGGCTTCCATCAGAAAATGATTAAATGAAACCCAAAATTCCCAGGATATGACTACTTTTATTACCTAAATTTGTGCTTTCATTACCAAAAAAGATGTCATGGAAATTAAAGAGAGATTAGCAATAATAGGAGGTCTGGGCACACTGGCTGGAGGGGATTTATTTTTTAAACTTTTGAAATCTCCAAAAGTTCTGGCAAATCAGTTGAACTATCATTTTACATTTGAGCAAAAGCCCTATCAACAGATGGATGTGCCTTTGCATCACAAAGAAGATATCCAGTCGAGAAAGTTTTATGCCTATAATATCTGCAAGAGATTTGAAGAACAGAATATGACTAAAATTCTCTTACCGTGTTTTGCCAGTCATTCTTTTTTAAATGAACTTCAGACAGAAATAACGATTCCCATTATTAGTCTCTATGATGCAATACTTGAGCATCTGAAGACGACCTTACAAAAAGGGGCAAGGATCGGGATTTTGACCTCTAATTTTATTAAAGATTCGTCTGTCCTTCATACTTATTTTAAAGACTATGAATTGATATTTCCAAAGCAACAGGATCAGTTAATGGATGCCATATATGATGAAAAAGGAATTAAAAATGGGGTTCTGAACGGGTTTCCTTTAGAACACATTTACGATATATGCTCTGAATTGGAACATCAGTGCGAGGTCATTTTGCCATGCATTACAGAGATCTCACTGGTAACAGATTCGTTAAGAAAAAGAGGAATAAAGGTCATTGATATCAATCAGGTCTATGCTGATTATGCCTTAAATAATAAGGATAAAAAACATTCAAGACCTTTTAAACTTGGGATTTTAGGCGGAGTAGGCCCTTCAGCAACCGTTGACTTCATGAATAAGGTTGTTAAAAATACTTCAGCAAAAAAAGATCAGGATCACATCAAAATGATTGTAGAGCAGAACCCTCAAATTCCTGACAGAACGGCTCATCTCATCCATAATGATACAGATCCTACCATTGCGATGTTCTCTACCTGCAAACAGTTGGAAGCAGAAGGAGCGGATGCCATTGCTATTCCATGTAATACTGCACATGCTTTTGTTAACAGCATCCAATCGCATCTTAGTGTTCCTATTATCAATATGCTGGATACAACCGCTAAGCATATTGTAAACCTGTTTGGGAGTAAAGTTAATGTAGGACTCCTGGCAACTACCGGAACTATTGAAAGTAAAGTGTATCACAATGTTCTGACGAGCTATGGTATTCATGTAAAGATTCCTGACCAGGAACATCAGCATCTTGTTATGAAGAGTATCTATGGCAGAGAAGGCATTAAGGCCGGCTATAATAATGGAGCCTGTAAAGAATATGTTTTGAAAGCAATACAACACTTGATTGATTCAAATGCTGACGTAATTATCCTTGGATGCACTGAGCTTCCATTGTTGTTTCAGGATCAGGAATTTCTGGTTAGTGGACATAAAAAGGTCCCCTTAATAGATCCCACACTCATTCTTGCAAAAGAATGTGTAAGAATCGCAGAACAGGTGTAAAAATATAATTTATTTAAAAAGGAGACAAAACAAACACCTATAATTGAACAAGGAATAGTAAATTTGTTACCAGAAAACCCAGTATGAAAGAAAATCCTGTACAAGCTTCCGTAGAGCCCTTAATCAATTATTTTAATAAACTGATTCCTTTAAATGAGCAGGAGCGTGAACTTGTTACAGAACTTTTCAAACCAAGATTGTACAGGAAAAAACAATATGTATTGCAGGAAGGAGATATATGTAATCAATTCAACTTTGTGGTTCGTGGATGTTTGCGTTTATACAAAGTAGATGAAAAAGGGAATACCCATATTATTCAGTTTGCTCCTGAAAATTGGTGGATCAATGATATCCGGAGTTTTCATAAAAAACTACCTTCAGAACTCAATATTGATGCTTTAGAAGATACGATGATCCTGCAGATCAACCATGAGAATTTAATTACACTGTATAAAAATGCCCCGAAATTTGACAGGATATTCAGGGTGTTGCTTGAAAATAGTTTTGTAACCATACAAAACCGCTTATTACAAAATATAAGTTCAACCGCTGAAGAACGCTATATCTCCTTTATACAAACCTATTCTCAGCTGTCTAACCGATTGTCACAGACACAAATTGCTTCTTTTTTGGGAATTACTCCCGAATTTCTCAGCAGAATGAGAGCAAGACTTGTTAAGCCGAAATCTTAAACCAGATCAAGACTCTTTCTTGACATAGTTTATTGGAAAAGAGGCTTCTTCCTGATGATATTTGTATTATAAATTTTAAAAAAAAATAATATGACAACATCATCAAAAGTAGCCGTGATCGGATTGGGAAATATCGGTCAGGCAGTAGCAGGAAACCTTGCAAAATCAAATACCCCATTTATTGCTGCTGATCGCAATACAGAAAAAGCAAAAGAACTTTCTGAAAAATGGAATGCACAGGCAAGTGATATTCCGGGAGCTGTAAAAAATGCAGACATTATTGTTTTGGCAATTCCTTTTGGGACAATTGGTGGGTTTATGAAAGATTATGCCGCGGATCTGGAAGGTAAAATCATTGTTGATCCATCTAATCCAATAGCTCCGGAAGAAGGGGGAGGATTCAAAAAAATTATCGGAGAAAAGGAATCAGCCGGAGAAATTAATGCAACATTTCTTCCTCAGCATGCCAAATTGGTTAAGGTATTAGGTACTTTGGGTGCCGGAACTTTGTCCCAGGCGGCGTTTCAGACTCCTGAAAAAGCAGTTTTATTCTATGCTACAGATGATACGAGCATTGATCCTCAGGTAGAAAAGTTAATTAATGATAGTGGTTTTGATGCTTTACGAATAGGAGGGATCAATCAGTCGATCAGGATTGAAGTTTTTGGTGATCTTCATGAATTCGGAGCATTGGGAAAACCAGTGACTTTATCAGAAGCAAAACAAAAAATTTAAAAGAGAGTGGAAAGTTGAGAGTTGAAAATTGAAAGTTACGAGATGCGGGTTTGAATGTTTTGGTGTTTTATAATCTTAGGATTTTAAATACATAAACAATTTTATCTTTAACCCATAATTTACAAATCTGACATCTAATATCTGATATCTAATTTTCAACTTTCCACTTTCCATTTTCAACTACCTAAACTTTTCTTCAAATCACTCCACGCTCCTCCATTATACACTTTTTTAAATCCTTTTTCTTTTAGGATCGTTTCAACTTTCACGCTTCTAAGCCCATGCGAACAAACCGTAATGTACGTTTTATCAGGATCCAGTTCGATATACCGTTCCCTGATTTCTCCTAAAGAAATATTCACTGAGCCTTTAATGTGCCCTGTTTTATATTCTTTTTCCGTTCGTACATCGAGAATTACCGCACCATTTTTCACCAATTGAGGCAACCCTTCATCGAGTGTTTGGTACTTATAAACCCGGTAAACGATATAAATACAGAGAATTATACCACATAAAGTCAATACATCTTTCATAATTTACTCAGGATTTTTTTATCAATATAAAAGGTTCCAAAAGGAACAAAGCATGCCAATAAAACCTTCCATGTTATTTCTTTGAATTTCCAATGCTGTTCTACACCCACACTCAGGGTATTAAAAAGAAACAGGAGGAATAATGTTCCGTGAACAGGTCCCATCATTTTTACAAGAGATGGGTTTCCCATCCAATATTTCATTGGAATGGCAATGAACACCAGGGTTAATAATGAAATTCCTTCTAAAATAGCAATGATGCGTAAGCGTCCGATTTTGGTTTTAAATAAATCTGTCATAATTATCTGAAATAAGGTCTGTTTGCAAGAGGAGAGAAGGGCCATGGAATGGCTATAAAAATGATGAATAGTCCAAAGCCAAACCATATCAACATTGTTTTAAATTTTTCTTTATCAGTCTGTTTACGTTTTGCCAATGCAGAGCCGATCGTTATAATAATAATGGAGACCAGCATCAGGAAAATATGGATCAATCCAAAAAATAACAGGTCAAAATTTTCTTTAGCGGTATTAAAGTTTTTCCAGAAGTAAGAAACAATCGGACTTTGAGAATAGAGCGTAATCCCTAAAACAAGCTGAATATGTGCAATGGTTGCGGTCCAATGCCTGACCGAGTCATCGGTTTTGGAAAATAAAGTATTTGAAGAATAGCCTTTGTAAGCCCGGAAGATGGCGGAAATAAGACTTAATAGAACCAGCCATCTGAAGATAGAATGAAGGAAAGTAAGTGTCTGATACATATACTGTTTTTAATACGCAGACAAAGATATAATAAAACATACTAATTAGTATGTTTTTTAGGAAAAAATTATTTGAGTGTTGTTAAATAAGACTTAAGTTGCTTTAAATAAGTCAGATAAACCGATTTGCTATTCTCTAATTTTCCTAAATTTCTAAGTCCCCAATACCCGGACATTACAAAAACAGCGACCCCTTTGGAGTTTGTTTCTTTATTTACCTGCCCATTTTCCTTCCCTTTTTCAATAGCAGAAATCATTGCGCTTTCCCATTGCTTTGAAAGATCATTAAGCGCTTTTGTAAATTCAATATTCCAGGGAGCCATTTCCTGTGTAAAGTTTGATGCCGGGCAGCCATATTCAACCTTTAAGAATTCGTCTTTCATTAAGAGAGAGTTCATCAGTTCGTAAATGGCTTCCAACGGATCGTCTGTATTTTGAAAAGGGGTAATAAAGGTATTTTTAAAGGAGGCGGACTTTAATAATTCATTGATGATGGCCAATCCCATTTCATCTTTTGTTTTAAAATGATAGAAAAAGGCTCCTTTTGTTACCTGTGTTGTTGCAATGATCTCATCTATACTCGTCGTCTGATAGCCTTTAGAATAGATCAATTCAAATGCTTTTTGAAGAATATTCAATCGGGTAGCTTCAGATTTTTTCATTGAGATACTGGTTGGTATTTTTTACAAATAAACAATTTTTTTTATTCATTTCAAATTCATTTCAAATACAATACGACAATTTTAAAATATCGAAAGTATTATTATTCTGATAATAAACTACTATTTAAGTAATTTTTATAATACAATAATTCATCGGAACTTTGTCCTGTTAAAATAACAAACAAAAACATAATACAATGAACGAACAAAACGAACTTTCGGTTTCCTATAAAACAGAAACCAAAAAGATAAAAAAGGGGCTTCCCACTGCACTTTGGGCATTAACGATCAGTGCATTTGGTATAGGAACTACAGAATTTGTAATTGTAGGTCTTTTACCTACAGTAGCCGGAGATCTGGGAATATCCATTCCATCTGCAGGATTGCTGGTAAGTCTGTACGCAATAGGAGTCGCAATCGGAGCGCCTGTACTGACCGCATTAACAGGAAAAGTTCCGCGTAAGATACTTCTGGTTTCTATCATGATATTATTTGTCATTGGGAACGGTTTAGCTTCCATAGCACCAGGATTTATCACCTTGATTTTAGCCCGAATTTTAACTGGTTTTGCACACGGTGTGTATTTTTCTATAGGATCAACGATTGCGGCATCTTTGGTTCCTGAAGAAAAAAGGGCAACTGCTATTTCCATTATGTTTGCAGGACTTACGTTGGCTATTGTTACGGGCGTTCCTCTTGGAACATTTATCGGACAGCATTTCGGATGGCGTGCCACCTTCATCGGTGTTGCTATTTTAGGAATTATTGGCTTACTTGCCAGTATGATTCTTGTCCCTAATCATCTACAAAACGGGAAGACTGCTTCTTTGAAACAGCAATTAAAAGTATTGGGCAATAAACGCTTGATTTTTGCCTTTTTAATGACAACAATGGGATATGGAGGAACATTTGTAGTTTTCACTTATTTATCGCCAATCTTACAGGAAATAACAGGGTTAAAAGAATCTGTTGTAACCCTGATCTTATTGATCTATGGTATAGCGATCGCTTTGGGTAATTTGATTGGTGGAAGACTAGCCAATAAAAATCCGTTAAAAGCATTATTATGGATGTTTATTGCTCAAGGTCTGGTTCTGTTTGCTTTTTATTTCACAGTACACAGTCCGATATTCAGTATCATTACATTATTCCTTCTTGGTGCATTATCTTTTGCAAGTGTTCCGGGATTACAATTATTAGTGGTTCAGATTGCTGAAAAAGAACTTCCGGGAACTGAAGATGTGGCATCAGGAATTAATATCGCAGCATTCAATATCGGTATTGCTATTGGATCTTATGCCGGTGGACTGATTGTTACATCATCCTTAGGAATAGGAAGTACACCATGGATTGGAGGTTTATTCCTGGTAATTACGGTTTTCATAACATTGTATAGTATCCGTCTTGGAAAAAAGCTTTTGAGAAAATAAAATCGAAATAAAATCTTATTTATTAATATAAAACTCACTCCAAAAGGAATGAGTTTTTTTAATACGCTTTTTAGCTAAGCTTTGCACAATGTGAACATAATGGTTTTCCACCAGTTCCAGATCTTCTGTTTCTTGTTTCAATGTTATTCCCTTCTGTACAACTAGTGTTGTTGTGATGCACAGTTGCATGAATTTCACTGCTGTGCCATGGTGATGTTTTTGCCATAATAATAAATATTTAAATTCAAATAGCAATGTACATACAAGGTATTGTAAATAATTACGGGAAACCATTTGCATAGATTTTTTTTATGCTTTTTAATAGATACATTTGCAGTCATTATTTCTAAATGCAATCACCTATGATAACAATCAATTCTGAACACATATATGACATATCAGATGCTCTTTTTGTTTTTGCCCTGGAATCTGAAGCCGCAGATTTGTTTGAGCACACTCACACACTCATTACAGGTATAGGAAAAGTAAATGCAGCATCAGCACTAACCAGAGAAATTCTTTTGAAAAGGCCGAAACTGATTATCAATCTTGGTTCTGCAGGAAGTCAAAGTTTTACGAAAGGAGAGGTGATTTGCTGTACAAAGTTTATTCAGCGTGATATGGATGTACGGGGACTTGGTTTTAAAATGTACGAAACACCATTATCCGGAATACCCCCATTGTTAGAATATGGATTAAAAATGGACGGATTAAAGGAAGGAACTTGCGGAAGTGGAGATAGCTTTGAGATGGATCATATAGAAACAGACTATAATATTGTAGATATGGAAGCGTACCCTTTAGCCTTGATCGCCATGAAGGAACAAATCCCTTTTCTCAGCCTGAAATATATTTCCGATGATGCAGGAAGTGATGCTGCGGATGACTGGGCCGTACAGGTACATCTGGCTGCCGAAGCATTTAGCAAATTATTATTCTAAAATACTGGCAGGACATCCAAAAATTTCAGGGATAATCGATATAATTTTCTTACAAAGTAGATTTTTTATTTATAAAATTATTTAATTTTGTAACCTATCAATCAAATGACCACCAGTTCTTATGATCTGGTGGTTCTTATTTGAATCAAATGATCTGATCAATTAAATTCAGAAAGCCCATGCAGCCAAAAAACAGTGCATCCATCAGAATCCCTATGGGAGATTTTGATGTTTATCTCTTATCAGACGGATATTTTGGAATCGGAGATCCACAACCGATTTTAGCCCCGGAAATTGCAAAAGAAAACGTTCATAATGCGCTGAAAGAATTATACTTACCCGCATCGGATTATGAAATACCTATTACGACACTTTTCATTAAAAAAGAGAGTCAGAATATTCTTGTAGATACAGGTGAGGGGTATCATGATCCTTTAAATGCAGGATGGCTTCAGAATAGCCTGTTCGAAATAGGGATTTCCCCGGAAGATATTACAGATATACTGATCACTCATGCTCACCGTGATCACATTGGTGGAATCCTGCTTCAGGATGGAAAAAGAAGATATCCCAATGCTCAATATTATATTTCTGCACCCGAATATAATTTCTGGACTTCTGAAGAAAGAGATTTTTCCGAAAGTAAACTATCTTCTTTTCCGACCGGAGAGATACAAATACAAACGCTGGAAGCTATTAAAAATGACCTGACTATTTTTGAGCCTGGTGAAGTATTGTTTTCATGCATCAGGACAGAAGCTGCACCGGGACATACCCCAGGACATATTATTTTCCATGTATTTTCCGGAGATCAATCCATTACACATCTGGTGGATCTGGTTCATTCTTCCTTATTGGTTGCTTACCCCGAGTGGGGAACACAGTGGGATGTTAACTTTGAAGAAGGAATAGCAACAAGGAAGCGTATTTTAGAGCGTTGTTACCTTAATACTACTTTAGTAACCACCTGCCATCTTCCATGGCCTGGAATAGGCTATATTGGAAAAACAGAACAGGGCTGGCAATGGATCCCAAAAGCACAATCAGACCCTTATTCAATAAGGATCTGATAGATTGTAAGTTTATTGTATTAATTAAAGCTCCAGAAACTGGTCCTGCAAAGGTTTAAGAAATTTTCATCAATGCTTTGATTGTTTTGTGAGTAGAATAAAAATTCTGTACACCCATACACTTTAGCATTCATTATTTGGCCGGATAAGGTCGTTTCATTTTTCCATTCCAGGGTAGCATTCAAAGACAGGGAGATCTTTCCTTCATGGTCAGAAATAGCACCTGAGATGTTCTGTACTTCAACCGGGCTATTCAGGTGGGTATATAAATATTTTTTTACAGAAGGATCTAAAAAGCGTAACGTCATATCTCTGACAATGCCTACTCCTGAAAAATTCCCGGATCTGATCCGTTCGTAGGCTATAAAGTCATTTAATGCATCTACAATATTTGCTCTGTCCTGAAGCTTTACAATATAGTAATCTTCTATTTTATGAGCAGTCCATAGATTACCGGTAACAATTTGTGAATTCATGATGGTTAGTTTTGTTTAAATTTAATAGAAAATTTTCCCACTCACAATTTTTAATTCATTTTCTTTTTCCATATTTTTTATAACACGGATAACAGTTTCCACACGAAGTCCTGTCAAAGAAGCCAATTGCTGCCTGGTTAAAGGGATCTGGAAAGAAAAAGGAGTCTTATTCTCATCATAGCTTTTAAGGTAATCCATCAATAATTTAAGTTTGGAAGTTGGATTTTGAAAGGAAAGATTATAAAGCATAATGTATTTATAATACATCCGTTCTGCCAGACATTGATAGATGTTATTTGAAATATCAGGATTTTCCTTCATTAAAAGTAAAAAATCAGATTTCGATAATTTCAGAATCTCAGAGGGATTCAATGTTTCTGCATTCATAGGGTAGGGCTTATCTACAAATAATATAGATTCGCCAAAGCTCTGCCCATCGGAAAAGATGTTCTGAATGAATTCTTTTCCATCCTCTGTATAATTGTTAAGTTTAATCTTACCCTTAAGAATCTGATAATAATATATAGAAAACTCTCCTTCTCGAAATATCATTTCGTTCGCTTTGTAATTTTTAATTTCGGCCCCATAAGAAAGCAATAGATCTTCATTTATCATATTAA
The DNA here is from genome assembly GCF_002216065.1 of Chryseobacterium sp. T16E-39. Classification (NCBI taxonomy): domain Bacteria; kingdom Pseudomonadati; phylum Bacteroidota; class Flavobacteriia; order Flavobacteriales; family Weeksellaceae; genus Chryseobacterium; species Chryseobacterium sp. T16E-39. The sequence continues at coordinate 783,861 of NZ_CP022282.1, forward strand.
TGGTACTCTATAGATTAAAAATTAAACATAAGGTTACGTACAAACCTTCTTTATTTTAGTAAAGAGAACGTAATTTTTACTCATTTCCTAAAAATACCATACCACATCAATACCACATTTTTGTTGAAAAGCAGATTTTATGATGATAGATTTACCTATACTAAAACATTGCGTATGATCATAAAAAGTAGAGAAAACATCGTTGTAAATTTGAATCCACAGTAAAAAACATTGAATTGTAGCAGAAAGATAGGGATAGGGATCCACGTGGTATCTATGTGGTATTTCAATTCAGGAAAAATTTAATCATTTTTTCTTTCTTTGCCTTTATTAAGGCAAACTTTACTTTTTAGTTTTTTTGATATATTTTTTAATAATCAAATTAGACGAACGAGTCAAGAGTGATGATCCTGCTAAAATAATAGTGAGAAAAAGAATTTGATTCTTTAACAATGTTATAGACCACAGTGTTATTGAATTTAGTAGAGATGAGAAACATATTATGAAAAACGAAAAACCTGGATTTAATTTAGAAGATTTAAACGAAAAATTTTTTGCACAAGATGAGATCATAGCATTAGCTAAAGAAAACTCACCACGCCTATTGAATAAATTCAGACTAGTTTACCCCAATTTCCTTGAAAAAATATCTCTTATACAACCAGATCTTAAAAATTCAGAATTGATTTTCTGTGTGTATTTAAAACTGAACTTATCGACCAAAGAGATTGCTACCTATACGTTTGTAACCCCAAAAGCGATTCAAAATCGAAAAAACCGGCTTAGAAAAAAGCTCTTCATCCCATCCGAAATGGATATTTACAAATGGTTCAATAATTTATAACAAGATCTAAAACTGTACAGATGTTTTTTTGAGATCATGATACAGCAATATATTCCAATGATTTTCTTCTGCTTGTTTTTGCCATATTTGCCGTAATTCCATTGCTTTTCTGCCATCAAAATCACTTTTGTAGGCAAGGTGGTAATGTAAGTAGGCTTCCTGCGGGAGGTCATCAGCTCCATAAAAAGCAGTTTCTCCACCTTCGGTAATCCAGAATACCTGCATAAAAGGGGTATGCCCGCCAACAACCTCATAAGAAATTTCATTGGTAAGCTGTCCCTTATCATCATCCATCCACACGATATTAGGTAATTGTATCAGCCTTTCCAGCACCTCAAAATCGAATGAGGGGTTTCCTTTATTTTGAAGGGCAAAGGATAGTTCTCTTCTCTGGATATATAGTTTTGCATTAGGAAAAGTAGCTTCAAATCCATTTTCTGTCTGCTGCAAAGCTCCTTCAATATGATCTTTATGAAGATGCGAAAAAAGGACCTTGGTAATCTGTTTAGGATCAACATTTTCTTTTTTTAAAATCTCAAAAACAACAGGATTTCCATCCCAGACCTGCATCCAAAAGGATATGATCACTTTCAGTAACAATCAGGAAAGGTTGAACGGCCATTTTTATTCCTTGCGCCAGATCTATTTTTTCTGTCGTTAACAGGCTGAAGTCTTTGGTTGGACTGGCTACAAAATTACCTTCTTTTAAAGGGATGATTTTCATGCTACAAATTTCCTGATTATTTCTAAGAAGTAAAAACTTTATTTTTCGATGCCAACCATCGGTAAAACCGATGATAGATTAAGATTGTCTGGTTTTTCTTCTGCTGCAATGTCCTTTTTAAATGATCTATTCGTAATTTTGTGTAGTAAGAATAAAAATATGAGCTCAATAATAGTAAACAAGGCTTTCCTTGAAGATATGGAGACGATACAGGAGATTGGAAAAGAAACTTTTTCTGAAACTTTTTCAGGAAGTAACTCAAAAGAAGAAATGGATCTGTATCTGGAAGAGAGTTTTAATAAAAATAGACTGACCCGTGAATTGAGTAATCCGGAATCCTTTTTCTTTATTGCCTGGGAGGAAGATCATCCGATCGGATATCTGAAACTGAATTCAGGATCTGCCCAAACAGAATTGCAGGATGAAATTTCTCTTGAAATTGAACGGATCTACGTAAAAAGCAGTCATTATGGAAAAAAGGTAGGTCAGTTACTTTATGATAAAGCTCTGGAAATAGCAAAAGAGAAGAAAAAAACATATATCTGGCTAGGGGTGTGGGAGGAAAACCCGAGAGCCATCAATTTTTATAAAAAGAATGGGTTTATAGAATTTGACAAACATATCTTCCGACTTGGAAATGAAGAACAGACCGATCTTATGATGAAAAAAATCCTGGAATAATGCATTTCTAAATTTCATAAATCTCAGCATCGGTAAAAACAAAAAATTGCCCTCCTTTAGGCAGGTTTTTTGTATCCAATCCGGTAAACTCACTATACGCAGGAAGCAACAACTGATTAGTGGTTTGTACAAAACACGGAAGGCGGATATTTTTTACAGGGGAATTAATTACAAATCCAGGATGAATATGCCCGGTAATTTGAAATTTTGGATTCGATTTGTCGAAATCGTGAACAAATATGATATCATTTAACTCTAAGATATCTGCTTTAAAATCCAGACACAGTTTTTCTTCCAACACCTTTGAAATCCGGTCGTGGTTTCCTTCAATCAGATAGAACTTTAAATCAGCGTATTGATTTTTCCACACGCAAAATTCATCCACATCCGAATTGTTTCCGGCATGGAGAAGGTCCCCAACAATAATGAACTTCTCAGGTTGGAAATAAGCAATTAATACGGATAGCCTCTCGAGATCACTTTTCATCACATGATTAGCCAGTGCAATTCCATTCTTCCTGAAATGGGCGGTCTTGCCAATATGAAGATCTGATAAAATCAACGCCTTTTCCTTTTTCCAAAATACAGCACGCTGGTTGGTGAGGGTGAGGGTTTCAGTTTGGATGGTGATGTTCTTTGTTGTAATATTCATGGAGCGTGAAAGTTTGAGAGTGCTAGAGTTACAGGTTACGAGTTACGGGTTACGGGTTTACAGGACAAAATTATAGATTATTGATTAAAGCAATCTTTTCTCTTTATTCTTTTTTCTACACTTAAGTTCAACTTTCCATTTTCAATTTTCAATTTTCAACTTTCAACTTTTTTTCCCTTTACGCGCCTGTTCTATCAGTTTTTGTATCCTTACATCTAAACCTTCACTTGAAAGAGTCTGGCGGAGACTATCCACTTTGATCGGGAAACTTAAAGGAGTAAAAGTATTGGAATATTTTAAAATGACTTTGGATTTCTCTATTCTTTTAAAAGCCTCTACAAGTCTTTGCTCCTGGAGCTGCATATTAAAAACTTCTGTATACGCCTGCCGAACTAGAAAATGATTGGGATCATAATCTTCCAGTACTTTAAAAATGAGGCCTGCTGAACTTTGTAAGGCTTTATTGGAACGTTGCTGTCCCGGAAAATTCTGGATAACCATTCCTGAAATAACAGCAATATCACGGAACTTTCTGCGTGCCATTTCAGCGGAGTTAATGCTTGAAATAACATCTACCATCAGATTATCTCGGGTTAAAATTTTCTGTAGATTTTCCTCATTAATAGGAATTTCTTTATCACTGAACAGTTCAAACCCATAATCATTCATTGCCATAGAGAAAGAGATAGGAGCAAGCTTAGAAATTCTGAATGCAATTAATGCAGCCATAACCTCATGAACCAGGCGTCCCTCAAAAGGATACATAAATAAATGATAACCTTCTCTGTTTTTTATTAATTCTACCAGAAACTCATTTTCTTTTGGAATATGCGAGGTCTTTTCCTGATTAGTGAGCAGAGGATGTAAAAACTGAAGCTCCTTTTCTGAAGAAGCAGGATTCAAAGCGCCTGACAATTTTTCTCTTAGAAATGTACTTAAATTAGAACTTAGAGGCAATCTTCCCCCAAGATAACTCGGCACCAATGCTTTCCCCTTCGCCAAACGCACATAGGCAGTCATATCTTTAACCATTGCCACTTCAAGTACTCTTCCTGCCAGAATAAATTTTTCTTCTTTTTTAAGCTTTGAAATAAAGTATTCTTCAACCATCCCAATATAGCCTCCGGAGATAAATTTTACTTTAAGCATTGCATCACTTACAATAGCTCCCATATTCATTCGATGGAGCATAGCTATTTTACGGGAGGTCACTTTAAATAATCCGTCCTCCATAATAACTACCTTATGAAATTCTTCATAGCTTTTCAAAGCACTCCCTCCAATGGTTAGAAAATCAATAATCCCTTTCCATTCTTCATCTCTGATTTCCTGAAAAGAATAGACTTTTTTTATTCTTTCGTAAGCTTCATCAGGATAGAAGCCGTCACCAACAGCCAGAGTCATCAGAAACTGAACAAGAACATCAAAACACAGCACCTGTGGTTCGCGGGGTTCAATCACTTTTTGCTTTACAGCTTCTTTTAACGCTGCAACTTCAATCAGCTCCAGAGAGTGAGTGGGAACACAATATATTTTAGAGGTTTCGAAAGGGGAGTGCCCGCTTCTTCCTGCCCGTTGTAGAAATCTGGCGACTCCTTTTGCCGACCCTATTTGAATCACAGTATCAACAGGTTTAAAGTCAATACCTAAATCTAAAGATGAAGTAGAGACCACTGCTTTTAATTTACCACTGCTTAGATTTTCTTCGATCCATATTCTTAAATGGGCATCAATAGAACTGTGGTGTATAGCAATTTGTCCTGCGAAATCCGGATAGGCATTCAACAACAACTGATACCACATTTCACTCTGGCTTCTCGTATTGGTAAAAACGATTGTAGATTTGGATTCTAAGATAATGGGGACAATCTTATCAGCAAGCTTGGCACCCAAATGTCCCGCCCAGGGTAAGATTTCTACTTCATCCGGAAATACCGGAATGATATCAATTTTTTTATGTTGTTTTGCTGTAATTTTTACCTTTTTAACAGCATAAGGAATTAATACTTCCAATGCTTCATCGAGATTACCTATAGTTGCTGTAATTCCCCATATTTTTACTTTTGGAACGTATTTTCTAATCTGGGAAATACCGAGTTCTACCATGACCCCTCTTTTAGAACCAAGCAGTTCATGCCATTCATCAACCGCAATACAGTGCATATTTTTGAAGAATCGCGAATGTTCCTTCTGAGCCAGAAGCAAATGAAGACTTTCAGGGGTTAAAACCAGGATTTCAGGCATGTTTTTCACCTGCTTCTGTCTTGTTTTAGGATCGGTATCTCCATTTCTTACACCAACGGCCCAATCTAAGCCAATCTCACTGATGGCTTCTTCCATGGCTTTGGCAATATCCTTTGAAAGAGAGCGGAGAGGAGTGATACAGATCATTTTAAGCCCTTTTTTATATTTTTCAGGGTGATTAAGAAAATCGGTGATCAGGGCTAAAAAAACAGAATAAGTCTTCCCAAAACCGGTAGGAGCAATGACCATTCCACTGTATCCATTTCCAAACTTCCACCAGGTATCCGTCTGGAACTTAAATGGAGCATTCCCTTTTTGGGCCATCCATTGCTGAATGACCTTAAATCCGTTGGTATTTTCAAAAGCAGTCAAATTATTGTATCAGTTTTTTTATTTCTTCGAGATCGTCTATTTCATCCACCGTTTTGTCTTTCCGCCATCTTACAATTCTTGGAAAACGTAGGGCAACACCACTTTTATGACGGCTGCTGAAACCTATTCCTTCAAAAGCAATTTCAAAAACAAGCTCAGCTTTCACGGTTCTCACAGGACCGAATTTTTCGATAGCATTCTTATTGACATAGCGGCTGACCTCCATGATTTCCTTATCAGTTAAGCCTGAATAAGCTTTAGCAATCGTCACTAAGGAATCTCCGTTTTTAACAGCAAAACTATAATCAGTATAGTAAGCACTTCGCCTTCCGCTTCCTTTCTGTGCATAAATTAACACTGCATCAATGGTCATTGGGCTTATTTTCCATTTCCACCAATCTCCTTTTTTTCGTCCTGAATGATAAGGGGAATCTTTTTTCTTGAGCATTAAACCTTCACTATTGATATCCCGGGAATTTTCCCGGATCTGATCCAGTTCTTCCCATTTTTCAAAGTTTATGATCTCGGACAGCTGAATTTTCTCAGGATGTTCATTCAGAAAAAGTTCTTCAAGCATCGCCCTCCTTCCCCCAATCGGTTTTTCCCTCAGGTCATTTCCTTCAAGTTCAATAAGATCATAAACAAATATCTCAATGGGAATATCAGCAAGCATCTTTTTCGTTACATTTTTGCGGTTTAATCTTTTCTGCAATTCATTAAAATTTAAAACCTTACCCTCCTTTACCGCAAGTATTTCTCCATCTAAAACAAAATTCCCTTTCATAGCCTGAACAGCTTCTTTAATCTCCGGAAATTGCTCTGTAACAAGTTCCTCTCCCCGGGACCAGATAAAGACTTCATCATTTCTCCTGATGATCTGTCCGCGGATTCCATCCCATTTATATTCGACTATCCAGTCATCCGGTTTACCTAATTCCTGAAGTTCTTTTTCTAAAGGATAGGCAAGGCAGAATGGATATGGCCGTGAATTATCAGCATTTACTTTCTCCGCAGAGATCAGTTCCTGAAAAGATACTTCATTAGGATTCCATTTTCCCATCATGCTGTGCATCAAGGTACTTGCTTCCTGTCCTGAATATTTTGTCAAAGCATTTATCAATGTCTTATCCGAGACTCCTATACGAAAACTTCCACCGAGTAATTTATTGAAAATCAACCGTTCGGTGTAATCCAATCCATTCCATGATTGCAAAACAAATTCTTTTTTTCAGTCTCTGTTCTATTTTTTAAGTCCTGGATATCATTCATCCATTGTGAAAGTGTCCGGTCTATTGTTTGAGCAGGAGTTGGAAGAATCAAGGAAAGTGTTTCTCCAAGGTCACCCACTGAAGAATAGCTTTCCTGAAAAAGCCAGAAAGGCAGTTTAGTAATTTCCAGAGCCCAATCTTTCATATAATTCGTATTGACATTTCTTTTCGGTCTTTTCCCTGTAAACAAGGCAATGAACCAGACTTTATCTTCATCAGGAGCACGTTCAAGATAATCGATGATGGCATCGATCTTAGCATTCGTTTTATTGGTGCTTTCTAAGGCGTTGATCAGTTCTGCAAAATGTCTCATGGGTTCGAGTTACGGGGTTATGGGGTTCGAGGGGGTTAGACTGGGTTAAAAGTTGCGAGGTTCGGTATCGTAGTTCATAATTATTATTTTTGCACTAACTTCTAACTTCTAACTTCTAACTTCTAACTTCTAACTTTCAATTTTCAACTTTCAATTCATTATCGTTCTCTTGCTCATCATCTCCAAACTGCGTTTGTACAACATCAGCTTTAATCCCTATTTCATTTAAATATTTTGAAAACACTTCTGTTTGTCCATGGGTAACATGTACAATTTCTGCTTCAGTAGCTTTTACAGCCTGTAATAACCCGGTCCAATCCGCATGATCACTCATCGCAAACCCTGCATCAGCGCTGCGCCATCTTCTGGCTCCCCGAACTTGCATCCATCCTGAACAGATTGCTGTTGCAGCTTCTGGTATGGTACGTATGATATTACTGTCCAGTAATGCAGGTGGGACAATCACAATTTCACCCAGTAAATGTTTTGTATTTTCTCTAAAATCAGGGATTTCATATTCCGGAAGAACAATTCCTGCACTTTCAAAAGCTTCATTCAGCTTTCCTATAGAGTAGTGAACATGGAGTTTCCCTAGTCCTTCCACCGCTTTCATTATACGCTGGGCTTTTCCCAGTGAGTACCCTACAAAAACAGATGTTTTCCCATTTTCTTTGTTTCGTAATACCCAATTCTGTAGTTTTTTATTAAGCTCGTCAATTTCTAACCAGTTATAAATAGGAAGTCCAAAGGTACTTTCCGTAACAAATTCATTACATCTTACCAGTTCAAAGGGCGTACTCAGTCCATCATCCTGTACTTTATAATCTCCTGAAATAACACTTACATAGCCTTTATATTCCAGTCTTATCTGCGCGGAACCGATGATGTGGCCGGCAGGATGAAGAGAGACTTTAACCCCGTTGATGGTCGTTACTTCACCATATTCAACACTTTGACACTCAATATCAGGAGCAATTCTCTGATATAAAATAGGTTTGGTAAAGTGATGACAGAAATATTTTTTCATTCCCCAGCGGGCATGATCGGCGTGTCCATGTGTAATAATTGCAAGGTCAACAGGCCTCCAGGGGTCAATGTAAAATTTTCCCTGCGGACAATAAATCCCTTTTGATGTGAATGTAATTAGTTTCAAATGAATCGTATTTTGTTATCTATAAAGAATTTAATGCTTTTATAGTACTTTGGTTTAATTTATCATTCAAAAAGCTGACCAATCACCCATAAATGATAAAAAATAATATTTTTTACGTTTGAGCTTTCCAGCAATAAAACATTGGACCTCCTGCCAATAGTTAGAGCCTCAATAAATCTGAAATTTGCTTTCATATTAACCCAATAAAATACAAAATGAGCAAAACAATTTTAATTACAGGAGCAGCAAGTGGATTTGGTAAAATAGCAGCTTTTGATTTAGCAAAAAAGGGTCATCATGTAATTGCAACAACGCAAGTATATCCCCAAATGAGTGATCTGATAAGAGAGGCTAAAGAACAAGGGGTAGAAATGACCGTGGATAAGTTAGACGTCACCAACCCCAGAGATATTGCCTATATCTTAAAGAAATATGAAATTGATATTTTGATCAGTAACGCAGGCATTATGGAAGGTGGTCCTATCGCTGAACAACCTTTAGATCTGATCCGGTCGATGTTCGATGTGAATGTCTTCGGAGCTTTGGAACTTGCACAGGGATTCATCAAAAAATTTGTTCAGAAGAAAGCCGGAAAGATTGTATTCACTTCTTCAATGGGAGGCTTATGGACGGTTCCTTATGTTGCTGCATACTGTGCTTCAAAACACGCATTGGAATCAATAGCTGAAGGTCTAAAAACAGAACTGGAACCTTTTAATATCAAAATAGCAACCTGTAATCCGGGGGTATTCGGAACCGGATTTAATGACAGGGGAGTAGATTCTATCAGCCGTTGGCATGATTCCAAACTAAACTTTACGCCGGAATCTGCTTTTGCGGGAGCAACAGAATCACTGGCCCATCAGTTAGATCCTCAGTCTATGGCTGATGTCATCGTCAATGTAACTTTAGATGAGGATAGTAATTTTAGAAATTTACACCCTAAAGAAACGGAAGATTTTGTAAAGCAGTTACAAACTGAAGCCTGGTATGTAAAAAGTTAAAAAACACAGTCTACTCATAGAATGCGTGAATACTTTTTTTCACGCATTCATTTAATTTAAATAAAAAAATATGAATATTACTTATCATGAAGCAACCAAGGTTTTAAATGCATCTATTGAAAAAGCAAAACTTCTTGGGATTCCCGTAAGTCTGGCTGTTGTAGATACGGGAGGGCATCTGATTTCTTTTGCCCGATTAGACAGTGTATACGGAGTGATTGATTTTGCTCTTAAAAAAGCAAAAACAGCAGTGATGTTTGGTGTTGACAGTGATGTAATGGGATCCATTGTATCCGGTGCAGAAGTCCATGGATATGGCATGCTGAATTCAAATGATGGCCTTCTTACCATTGCCGGAGGTGTTGTGATCAGGAATACTGAAGGAAATATTATCGGTGCTGTTGCTTCTTCAGGCGGTACACCGGAACAGGACAAGGAAATTGCAAAAGAAGGTGCTTCTGTTATTTTTTAAATTTTGCATATTTGTATAATGGCTGCACAATCTGAAATATTATTTGATCAACTGGTGTATTCATGTGCCTTTGAAAAGCATAGAGGCCATGAAGAATTTATACCGGATCATTTTCTAGGGATTCAACTTTCAGGTGAAACCCATGCTTTTCATGATCAGGGGAAGACTGTTATTAAGGCGAATACGGTGGTTTTGGTTAAAAAGAATCAACTGATCAGAACGATAAAGTATCCTTCTGAGAATGCCCCATACCAATTTATTTCTATTACCCTGGATCAGGAAGTCCTGCAACAATATGCTGCAGAAAATAATATCGCAGCAGATGGAATATTTCAGCCTAAACAGAAAATATTTTTTGAATCGGATGCTTTCTTTTCGAATTATTTTATCTCGTTGATCCCGTATGTTGACAAAACAAAGATCATCAGCTCCAACCTTGCCATCTTAAAAGTTAAAGAAGCTATTGAATTGATTTTACAGAGCAAACCTCATTTCAAAAACCTACTTTTTGATTTTTCTGATCCTCATAAAATAGATCTAAAAGAATTCATGAATAAAAATTTTATTTTCAATCTATCAATAGAGACTTTTGCCAAACTTACAGGAAGGAGTCTTTCAGGATTTAAACGGGATTTTAAGAAAACGTTCAATATGTCACCCAAAAGATGGCTTAAAGAAAAAGATTGGAGGAAGCTTATTACCTTATTAAACATCAGGATAAAAAGCCTACTGATATTTATCTTGACTTGGGATTTGAAAATCTTTCTCATTTTTACTCTTCATTCAAGGAAAAATTCAGGGTTACAACTTCTGAAGTATAATAGGAATTTATCTTTTATGATTTTAGAACCACTCTGTAAAGCAAAACTTTGAAACCCAAAACAAAAAGACAAGATGAACTGCTTATTACAGTTGATCTTGTCTTTATTATAAATTGAGGAATGATTTTCTGTTTTATAAATCTAAGTATCTATTTTTCAAAATCATAAAAATTGATTCCCACTTCTTCATCCCTTACTTTCACCATTTTTGTCGCCAAAGGATAAAAAATAAATTCTCCGGCGCCACGGATCTTAGCATCCAAAAGATGTCCGGCTAATGCCGTATAGTCTTGTCTTCCTAAAGTGATATGCAAATGGAGTAGTGGCTTATCATTTAATACAGAAACATTTCCGGAAATATTGGAAACTTCCATTTGTTCATGAAACGTTTTATCAACGTAGTTTTTGGTAGAAGGTACAAAAAACCGGAGCGTTGCTTCACTTACAGCACCTATTCCTGTTATCTCGCCGGATTGGATTTTTTGCTCATTCACAAAATCTGTCAATGCATCAATGATGCCCGACCTGTCTTTTACACTGACTACATAGATCGTATCAACTTTTTTTGCCGTCCAGTTTTTTCCTTTAAATATCTCTGTTTCCATATGATTTGATTAATAAGTGAATCTTCTAATCGGCGAAAAAGCAAAATTGCTAAAGGGCGAAACTGTTAAACTGTTAATTTGTAAAATCGTCAATAAAGTACTCGTTAACAGCTGATTCTACGGTTTTACAAATTAGCGATTTTGCAATTTTGCTTTTTCGCCTACCCAGGACTTCTGCTATTTCTTCAGATAATTGATAATCCCAATGACATCATCTTTCCCAAATCCTTCATCATGAGCTGATTGATAGGTGTCAATTAATGTTTTCGATAGCGGATAATCTGCCCCCGCTTTATTAGCCAGAAGAATATCTTTTAACATCAGATCCAAAGCAAATGCCGGTTCATAATTATCGTTTACCAATAAAGGTGTTTTTACTTTTGTAGCACCACTTCCGCTGGCGCTCTCATTAATGATATCCAGCATATCTTTACGATCGATTCCTAGTTTATCTGAAAACAATATAGTCTCAGCGAGACCTTGGTAAAGCGCAGATATAAAATAGTTTACTGATAATTTTGCAGCAATTCCTTTTCCATTTTCTCCCAAATGTCTGATCGTTTTTCCTAGTTTTTGCAGGTAAGGTTCGGCACGCAACAGGTCTTTTTCACTCCCTCCGGCCATAATAATTAATGTTCCTTCTGCTGCAGGCTTGGTACTTCCGGCAACTGGGGCATCAATAAAGCCTGCTTCTTTTATTTTAACTGCAGAAGCAATATCATTGCTCGCTTCGGGGGAGATCGTACTCATATCTACGAATAGTTTTCCATGAATATTTACCATGAAGATCTCCTCATATACTTCCCGTACTGCTGTATCGTTAGTCAGCATGGTAAAAACAATATCACTGTTTTCTACGAGTTCTGAAACCTTGGTATATACCGTTGATTTCTCTTTAAAATCATTAGCCTTTTCTACAGATCTATTGTATACCGAAAGAAAAAATCCTGCTTTTTCTAAATTCTTTGCCATAGGATGCCCCATATTTCCCAATCCTATAAATCCTATTTTTGTATTTTCCATGCTTATCTAAATATTTGTATTAATAGTTGATAGTTGAAAGTTGAAAGTGGAGAATTGAAAATTAAAAATTAGATATTAGAAATAAATTTTTTACTCCTAAACCCGCACCCCGAATCTCGAAACTCGGAACTTAGAACTTCTCACTTTCCACTTTCAATTTTCAATTTTTCATTTATCTATCAAATTTACGAATTATAAAATACAGAACATCATCTCGATCCCCAAAGCGGTAATTTTGGTTGTTAATACAGTAATCTGTATAAATGATTTAAACCATTTTCTAAAAGCTATTAAAATCTTTCTAAACTACTGCATATTTTAACTTTCTTATCCCGCAATTTTTTATAACCAAAAAACTTACTGAACTTTGCAAAAAAGATAAGCATAGATAAAATGAAGATCGTAAACGTTGAAAAATGGAACAGGAAAGAGCACTTTGAATTTTTCTCAAAAATGGCGAGCCCATACTTTGGTTTCACTGCTGAAGTAGATTGTACAAAAGCATATGAAACAGCAAAAGCAAAAGGCTGTTCTTTTTTTGCTTATTACCTTCATAAGTCGATGGTTGCGGTAAATTCTGTAGAAGAGCTGAAAATGAGGATCGTTGACGATCAGATTGTAGTTTTTGATGTCATTGATGCAGGAAGTACAATTGCAAGAGCAGACGGAACTTTTGGCTTTTCTTATATCCCTTTTTCAGAAAGCTTTGATGCTTTTAGTACTGAATTACAAAAGGAAGTTCAGGCTGTACAGAATTCCTCAGGATTAAGATTAAATACGGACACCGTAACTAAAGCCCTGATCAGACATTCTACGATTCCATGGAATTCTTTCAGTGCATTGCTCCATCCTACCAATTTTGATAAAACTGAATCTATTCCCAAAATTACTTTTGGAAAATACAGCATTCGTGAAGGAAAAAAACATTTACCCGTTTCTATCGAAGCTCACCATGGTCTGGCGGACGGTCTTCACCTTGCGAGATATTTTGAAGAATTTCAAAGACAGTTAGATCTTTAAAAAATATATTTCCTTATTGATTCCATAAATTATAGATTTAGTTCTAACAACTGGAAATACACTTAACTTCATTAATTCTATCATTAAATTTGAAACAAAACTTAGTCTGCAGATGAACACTTCTCCTGGCATTTCACGAACTGTAATCTGGCTGATGGCCATTATTTCCGGACTGGTAGTCGCCAATAACTATTATAATCAGCCTTTATTAGCCCTTATTTCTGACGATCTCCATATTTCTGAAGGGGCAGCAAGTAAAATTTCCGTTCTTACTCAGGTCGGATATGCTTTAGGTCTTTTATTAATAGTACCACTGGGAGATAAATTTCTTCGCAAAAAACTGATCCTGATAGATTTATTTCTCGTCTTTGGTTCTTTGTTATGGATGACCTTTGCAACTCAGTTATGGATGTTATATGCAGCCAGCTTATTGATTGGAATGACTTCTGTGATTCCACAACTTTTTGTGCCTATTGCAGCAGAACTTTCGTCCGATGAGGATCGATCTTCTAATATCGGAGTGGTTATGTCCGGTTTATTGATGGGAATTCTGCTATCCCGTTTTGTCGGAGGGATTGTTGGAGAAATTTGGGGCTGGCGGGCGATGTTTGGTATCGCTGCTTGTGTCATGATTTTGGTTTGGATGGCCGTTTACAAAATGCTGCCGGATCTATTGCCTAATTTTAAAGGAACATATAAGGAGCTCATGCAGTCTGTATTTCATTTAGCTAAAACACAACCTGTTTTACAGCTCGCCTCTTTTCGTGGTGCGATGGCTTTCGGATCGATGTGTGCTTTGTTTACCACATTAGCCTTCCACATGGAAAAGCCTCCCTTCAATGCAGGTTCATCTGTTGTAGGAAGCTTTGGACTTGCAGGAGCTGTAGGTGCATTGGCCGCTGCTAAAGTTGGAAAGTTTCAAAAGTTCATGGACATTAACCGGATCATATTGTATTCACTTTTGATTGTTTTGGGAAGCTGGGCATTTACCTATTTCGCAGGGGAAACTTACTGGGGATTGATTGTGGGGGTCATTCTTGTTGATTTGGGAGTACAGTCCAGCCATATTATGAATCAGACGAATTATTTTCTGATTAAAACGAATGCGGTAAATCGGCTGAATACCGTATACATGGTTTGTTACTTCATTGGAGGCTCACTGGGAACATGGCTTGCTTCCATTGCCTGGCATTATGCACAGTGGAATGGAGTATGTTTTGTGGGAGTTAGCTTCGGACTTCTTGCTTTAATTGCTCATCTATTATTCAATAAAAAAGTGAATTCTGAATCCTAGCTTTGTCATTCATCAATCACATAAGAGGTATTGATCAATGCTATCATTTATAAGTGTAATAAATTTTATTACATTAAAAATATGTAGTAACTTTGTATCATTAAAATACATCAACAGAAATACAATGAAAATAGAAATTTGGTCGGATGTTATGTGTCCGTTTTGCTATATAGGAAAGAATAATTTTGAACAGGCACTTGAAAAATTGCCTTTCAAAGACCAGGTAGAAGTAGAGTGGAAGAGTTTCCAGTTGGATCCTACATTAGATCCTGCTGAAACTAAGAACACAATGACTTATTTTAAAGAGAAAAAAGGATTTCCAGATGCTCAGGCTGCGCAAATGATGAACCAGGTAACGCAAATGGGTAAAAATGCCGGAATTGATTTTAATTTTCAAACGGCCTTAATCACCAATACCTTTGCTGCTCATAAACTTCTGCACTTATCAAAAAAATATAATAAATCCAATGAAATGGAGGAGGCATTGTTTATCGCTCATTTCATTGATGGGAAAAATGTAGGAGATCCTGATACTTTGGCTGCGATTGCAGACTCTGTGGGTATTAATAAAGAAGAAGCAAAAGAGGCTGTAACTTCTGAGGAATTTACTCCTGAAGTCAATGAAGATATTCAGCAGGCAAGAAACAACGGGATTACGGGTGTTCCTTTCTTTGTTTTAAATGGTAAATATGCCGTTTCAGGAGCTCAGCCTGTTGACGTTTTTGAAAATGCGCTTCAGCAAACCTACAAGGAAACAGTTTCTCCATTTCAGAATCTTTCCAATGGAGAGAATGCTTGTGGAGAGGATGGATGCAGTATTTAGTACTTAGAAAATAATTGAATTGCATTATATGGGAAAACCCTGAAGAATTTCTTCAGGGTTTTCTTTTGTATTTGTAATTTTATGAAATCATTCTTTATGGTGATTATATAATAGTCAATGCAAATTCAGTTTTATCAGCCTGTCAATCCTATTCTCAGAAAATATATTCAGGGATATTATTTTATGTCCAAAGATGAATCTGATCATGCTTTAAGATATCTTACATTTCCCAATAACTTTTTTATTCTATCAGCTTGTCAAAATGCTACCGTAATTCAATACGAGAATAAATTAGAAATTTTCCAATCTTCTGAGGAAAACTTAGATATTGATCTTGTTTCACGTTGTATCAGTTCAACTGAAATATATTATGAGCAGCCTATCAATGAAATTACAGTTTACTTCAAGCCTTTAGGTATATATCATTTCTTTAATCATGAAAACAGTGCACTTCTTCAAAATGAAATAATCTCCTCTGATTTCCCGGGAGTAATGACCTCTATTCTCAACGAATCAGATACAGCCATTCAAATAGAAAACCTGGAAAATTACTGGCTTTCAAAGTTTAAAGAAAAGAACTTAGATTCCGTACAAAATATCATTCATGATCTTGAAGCTGATTGTAGTATTGAAGAGATTGCTGAAAAAAATGGGATAACCCGCCAATACGTTAACAAGCTTTCTAAACGCTATCTGGCTAAATCTGCTTCTGAATACCGAAAAGTCTATCGTTTTCGAAAAGCATTAATTCAGAATAAAGAAATGAAAAATTTCACCGAATTGTCTTATGAAAATCTGTTCTATGACCAGTCTCATTTTATCAAAGATTTTAAAGAGCTAACCAAAATAACTCCCACCCACTTTTTTAAGAAAGTGAATACTGATCAAAATAATATCTGGCTGTTTATTTAGATGAGTTTCCTTTTTTACAATTCTCACTTTGCATTCAAAGGTATTTTTGTAATAAATTAAATTTTAACTCATGAATAAAATACTCATTCTTGTCCTCTCATTATATTCTTTATCTTCTTTTTGTCAGAACACAAATGGTCCGGTCATAAAAGAAATGGTAGAAAAAATCAAAGACCATTATGTAGATAAAGATCTTTATAAAAAACTGGATGCTGAATTTCAATTAAAAGATTTTGAATCTCTCAATGGAAAAAATCTTGCCGAAGAACTTACAAAACAATTAACAAAGATTTCTCAAGACCAACATTTTTTTGTAAAATACCTTGAGAATTATACACCTGAAAAGCAAAAAAATGCACAGGAAACATTAGAATCTAACAATTTTCATAATAGTCTTGAGAATTTTGGCTTTGAAAATGTTCAAAGATTAGACGGAAATATTGGTTATATTAATTTTAAAGGATTTGCTGAGCCCAACTCAAGTTCGAAAACATTAGAATCTGCCATGAATTTTGTTGCGAATACCAATTCTCTGATTATTGACCTGAGAGAAAACAGAGGTGGAGATAATGGGATGCTTCTATTATTTTGCAGTTATTTCTTTAAGGAGAAAACCAATTTATATTCCACCTATTTCAGAGATAAAGGAAAAACAGTAGAAAATAATACAGAATCGAAAGTTTCCGGTCAAAAATACCTTAATAAGAAAGTCTATATTCTCACCAGTAAATACTCTTTTTCAGCTGCTGAAGGATTAGCTTATTTTCTAAAAGCATATCAATTGGCACAAGTTATCGGTGAAAATACCGGCGGAGCAGCCAATCCTGTAGATGAATTTATAATTGCAAATAAGTATCTCTTAGTAGTTCCTGTCGGTAAAATAACGGCAAAGATAACTGGAGGGAATTGGGAACATGTAGGTGTGAGTCCGGATATAAAAACAACTTCTAAAAAAGCTTTCGAGGCAGCACATCTTTTGGCTCTTAAAGATATTTTAAAAAATAAAATTCAAACAGAATTAAGTGAAAATGAACTGGAAAATCTTATTCGTCAATTAGAAAAAGAATGATAGCAAATATTATTTAAAATAAAAATCCTTCCTGAATTTTCAGGAAGGATTTTCTATAAAAATTTAAATCTAGACTACCTAGAAGTGGTTAAAGTTTTTCCCCAAATGCTCTTCTATAACAAAGAAAGGGTCCTCTTTAAGGGTATGGCCCCTCATATCGATAAGGCTTACTTTGCTCATCATTCGAAGCATGATTCTTCGTTCACATTGATGCTCCACACCATTAATATTCCTCACTCCGGCACGGAAAGCTGACCTTCCATGCGCACATAAATGATTATTAACAATAATAACATCTCCTGATTGGGGAGTAAAATCTGAATAAATCAAATCTTTTGCTTCCTGCCAGAATTTGCTCAATGCATGATGGGCAATATCCGTCTGCTTGATATCAGGATTAAATAATTGCTCGGCAGCATCAAACCTCATAAATGGCAACTCTTTATTTCCATATAGAATAGCATCTAAAGTATCTATTTCATCTGCTTCATTTTGCAAGTTGGCATCTTTAGGAATTTTAAAGATCGGATCAAACAAAGGCCTGTACTCGTCATGAATCGTTTCGTGTGAACGAATCGAATATAGGGTAGAAGGTACCTGCTCTTCGTTACGGATGTACATAAAGCTTAAATAATCTGCCTGATGTTTTAGAAAGGCATCTTCTGTATGTACATATAAATCGGTTGCTGATCCAGACCCAGTCTGGGTTTCACGCATTTTCTCATCAGGAATGATCGCATGGATCAAACCACCTCCTTTACGCTGCGAATAATATTGTACAGGCTTAGAGGGAAGAGCTCCATGTAATAATGCACATGCAAACCCATATTGGTTAAATTTTGAATAATCTGCCGATTGCCAATTGGCAGGAGTAGTACCAATTTTTTCCTGATCGATATCGAAAAGACCTTGAAATATAAGGGCTCCATATTGATCTTTGGAAAAATCGCTGGCAAACGATGCTAAGACTTTTAATAGTCTTTCCGGTAGAAAATATGATGCAAGTTGATGAACCTGCATTACAAACTCCCTATTTTCGAAAGTTTCATATTTTCTTTCAAGATGATCTACAGCATCCTTGATCATCTTACGCTCACTATCTGTAATTTCAATGGCTACAGGAAGTACTCTTTCCATAGTCAAACTGCTTTCTTCAAGAATTTTTAGAGAATTCATTAAAAAAAATTTTGTGTTAGGATTAAATTATTATATTTGTTTTTAATTATTCTAAATAACAATTGCGTTGTCAAATTTATGAATTTTTAATTAAGTACCAAATAAAAAATGCAAAAAAATAAAACTTAACGTATTGATTACGAGATAGATGAACTATGTCTTTTAGAAAACTAAAACTCCACAATTTTTTCAATCAACGTTATAAATAAATATATGAACAACGAAATTTTGCCTCACGAGGAAGTGATAAATGACACTTTGAATCACTTTTCGGGGAAATTTGAAAATATTTTTCATCAAGATAATTATGATCATTATCGTTCCGCAATTCATGATACTTTAGATCTTGTAGGAACATTTCTTCATAGAAACGACAAACCATTTAGCGGTATAGAAGCTAAAACAATGAAAAAGAAGGTTGAGCACATCGATCTTAACCAAAAACTCTCTTCTTATGAAGAGTTATTAAATGAAGTAGATGATATCTACGTACAGCATGCAACAGCTTTTCATCTTCCTCAATATGTTGCCCATCTCAATTGCCCTATCGTAATTCCTGCACTTGCAGGAGAAATCCTTGTCAGCGCGATCAACTCTTCACAGGATACTTATGACCAAAGTGCCGGTGGTACTTTTATGGAAAGAAAACTGATCGACTGGACTGCAGAAAGATTAGGGTATAATACCAATGATAGTGACGGAGTTTTCACAGCAGGAGGATCACAAAGTAACCTGATGGGATTAGTAATGATGAGAGACTGTTTTTCTCAGAAAAAATTAAACCATAATATTAAGCAGGATGGTCTTCCCCCTGAAGCCAGCCGTTTTAAAATTTTCATCTCGGATAAAGCCCATTTCAGCAACTCTAAAAATGCTTCGATCATGGGACTTGGTGAAAAATCAATTGTAAAAGTTCCTGCCGATAATGAGTTCCGTATGGATATTACTTTGCTTCAAAAATATATGAAGCGGGAAATTGAAATGGGAAATATTCCTATCGGAATTATAGCAACTGCGGGAACAACAGATTTTGGTAATGTAGATCCTTTAGAGGACATTGCCAATATAGCAGAACAACACAACATTTGGATGCACGTGGATGCAGCATATGGATGTGCATTGCTTTTAAGTGCTAAATACCGCCATTTATTAAATGGTATCGAAAAAGCCGATTCCGTAACTATTGATTATCATAAATCATTCTTCCAGCCAATCAGCAGCAGTGCTTTTATCGTTAAAAATAAAAGAGAATTGCGAATCCTTAAACACCACGCAGATTATTTGAATCCTGCAGAAATGGATGAGGAGGAAATTCCTGCGCAAATTAATAAATCCATTATACAAAGTACCCGCAGATTTGATGCATTAAAACTATGGTTCACTTTAAGAATGATGGGACAAGAGCAATTGGCAGAATATACTGATCGAGTGATTGATCTTACAAAAGATGTAGCCGAAATGATCACTGAAGATCAGGAATTTGAATTATTATCTCATACAGATCTAAGTGTATTGGTATTCCGTTATTTAAGATCTGATATCGAAGATTTAAACGCAATGAATTTACACATCAAAATGAAACTCTTCTACAGTGGAGAAATTCTTGTGGCAAGCACTAAAGTTGATGGTCAGTTCTATCTCAAATTTACTTTCCTGAATCCTATTACAACAACAGAGGACGTTCACCAAATTTTAAATACAATAAAGAAACATGGAGAAGACTTTGGAACAACAAACTAAGTTGACGGAAAAAGCACACAAAATTACAAGCAGAATTCTGTTAAACGGTATGCTTCGGGAACTTGGGAATGGTAAATTTTATGAAGGGACTCCAAAATATGATGTACTAACTGCTAAAGCACTGGAAAACAGTGATTATTCTTTACACCTAAGATTTGAATTAAAGAAGAGTGAACTCTTTTTATTTGCTCCTGTTTCTTATCGCTCCGAAAGTGCATTTCATGATTATGGAACGTCTTTATGGGCAGTTGATCATAAAAACCGAACTGTTTTTGAGGTAGACATCGATCAGCTGATCGTATTTGTTTATACAGAGTTTTCTGAACAATTTTCTGAGCAGGGGCTTGTATTGTTTGCTACAAGAATTCAAAGCAGCTGTAGAAACCTTGAATTGATAATGGAGGCAGGATCACAGGAAAATGATGCTTTAACGTATTCTTTTTTGGAATCTGAGCAGAGACTTCCTGTAGGACATAATCTCCATCCTTTTACAAAAGCAAGAATGGGATTCTCAAAAGAAGAGCAGCTTCTCTATGGTCCGGAATTCAATAAAGGAATTCAGCTGGAATATTTTCTGGTACACAAAAGTTGTGTTAAAGAAAACTCTGTTTTAGAAATTCCATATCATGAATTCTTGAAGAGCGTTGTTTCCCTACCTGAAGATCTGGAACAAAAATATCTTAAAGAAGACGAAAAAATCTCTGACTTTTATACCGTTCCATGTCATCCGTGGGAATCAAGTTATCTGCTATCTACTGAAGATGGTGCTGAAATGCTAAAAAACCGAACCCTGATCCACATTGGAGTATTGGGTGAAGATTTTTATTCTACCTCTTCTATCAGAAGCATGTACAGCCAGAATATTCCCTGGATGCCTAAGTTCTCTCTCAATGTTCTTTTAACGAGTTCGATAAGAATAAATACGGAGAAAGATTTAAAAAGAGGATATGCGTCGGCTTTATGGCGCCAACATGCAGCTTCTGCATTTGAAAAAGAGTTTGATCAATTCAAACTTCTTCTGGAACCGATAACATTAGGAGTCTATCATCATCATAAAAATATAGATAGCCTTAACCTGTTGATTCGTGAAAATCCATTCTTACCAGAAGATAAAATAGTATTGTTAGCAAGATTATGCCAGGATGAACCGGCGGATACGCAAACTTTCCTGCAAAGATTTTTTAAAGACGTTTCAGATCATTTAGAAGTAAGTCTGGAAGAGTCGATCATTATTTGGTTTGAGAAGTATATTGAATTACTGATTGATCCTTTAAATCATTTATTCGCTCAGTACGGAATGGCTCCGGAGGCACATCAGCAGAATCTTCTTATTCAATTGGATGATCAGCTACTTCCACAGACACTTTTTGTAAGAGACGCGCAAGGATATCTATTGAGAGAAAGCACAAGAGAACAGTATGCTGATCTTTCAAAAACTTATCCGGAAATTACTGATCTTTTCATTAAAGATGAACGTCTTTTGGATATTATTTCACATCATCTTTTGGTAAGTAATCTGGCAGCATTGATCGCTTCACTAGGTAAAACGGGATGGATACATGAAAGAAAACTGATCAATATTCTATATAAAGAATTTGAATATCTTCATAATACCAACCCTTCTGATCTTACAACGTATGCTTTAAAGAACCGTTATTGGTTAACAAAATCAAACCTTCAGTCAGCGATTCTAGATGTAAATGGTGGAGTGAATGCTTCTGCTATTTCTTATGCTAAAGTTCCGAATCTTCTTCACAAATATTTCTTCTCAGACCAACTGATCAATCCGAAAGGAGAGGAGATCGTACTCAGACGCTATTTTGAGAAAGAAGATGTTACCATTACAATGCGTCCGATCAATCTTGATGAAGATCTTGAAATGCTTCATGAGTGGTTTAACAGGGAGCATGCTGTAAAAGTGTGGCAAATGAACTGGCCGATTGATGAACTGGAAACCTACTATCGCTTAATGCTACCAAATGATGAAGGACATAGTTATATCATATTAAGCAATGATGAACCTTCATGTAATATTGAAGTCTATTGGCCGTGCAAAGATATCGTAGGAGACTACTATGATGTACTGCCTACCGATTATGGAACACATCAATTCATCGCTCCGACAGATCCTAAGAAAAAATATGTTTCTCCATCCACACAATCGATGGTAGATTATGTATTTGCTCAGCCACAGGTTGGAAAAATGGTTGGTGAAGGCTCTGTGGATTCTCGCGCATCAATGATGAACAAAGCACACGTCGGTTTCAAAGTAGACAAGGTAATTGAAATGCCACACAAAACAGCCAATCTTAATTTCTGCTACAGAGAATGGTATTGGGAAAAATTCCCGCAAAACAAAGATGTACAAATCACTGCAAAAATTGCTAAACATGACTAATGAAACAATATATAATGTAATTGGAATAGGTATCGGACCTTTCAACTTAGGGCTGGCTGCTTTATCTAATCCGATTTCTGAATTAAAAACACTTTTTCTTGATCAAAGAGATGGCTTCGATTGGCATCCGGGTTTAATGATCGACCATGTGACATTACAGACACCATTTTTGTGTGACTGTGTGTCAATGGCAGATCCAACAAGCCCTTTGAGCCTTTTGAATTATTTAAAAGAAACAAACAGGTTGTATAAATTCTTTATCAGAGAGGATTTCTTTATCCCCCGTAAAGAATATAACCGTTATTGCCAATGGGTAGTAAGCCAGCTGCCACAGTGTCGTTTCTCCACTCAGGTGGTAGATATCATCTATGAAGATGGTCTTTATCTGATTACCACACTTCATACCAAAACAAAGGAAGCAGTAGTTTATAAAGCGGAAAGACTGATTCTGGGAACAGGAACTCAGCCTCATATTCCTTCTTTTATACCGAAGGAAGATTCTCGTATTCTTCATACTAGTTCTTATTTATACAGAAAAGAAGAACTTTTGGCTAAAGGAAAAAAAATAGCAGTGATTGGTTCAGGGCAAAGTGCTGCAGAGGTATTTTATGACTTGCTTCAAAGTCGTAACGAAAATACTGAATTAGGCTGGTATTCCCGTCCGGATCGATTCTTCCCGATGGAATATGCAAAACTGACTTTAGAACTTACTTCTCCTGATTATGTAGATTATTTTTATAGCAGAGATGAATCGGCTCGTAAAACCATTTTAAGCAAGCAACAAGCTCAGTTTAAAGGAATCAATTATGATTTGATCAACCAGATCTATGATTTTATTTATGATCTGAATATTGATAATGCTGATCCAAAGCTTACGATTATTCCAAACAGTCAGCTGGATCGAGTAGACAATACGAATCCTGATCGTCTGACCCTGGAATTCACACAGAAAGAACAGGAAATTCCTTATGAGCAGGAAGCCGATTATCTGGTGATAGGCACTGGATACCGTTATCATGAACCGTCTTTTTTAAAGAACATAGAATCAAGAATTAAAAGAGATTCGAATGGTTTGTATTCTGTTAACAGAAATTATTCCATAGATCATAATGGTGGTGAAATTTATGTACTCCACGCAGAAGTACATACCCACAGCTATATCTCTACCGATTTAGGAATGGCGGCTTACCGTAATTCTTACATCATCAACGATATTCTGGGAAGGGAGCATTACAAAATTGAAAAGAAAATTGCTTTCCAGGATTTTGACGTCGAAAAATATTCTTCTATACCAACAACTGCCCACATTTAATACCTATTATGAACAACACATTAAACAATACTATAATTAGCCAGGAAAACTGGAAACAAGCTAACATCGATCTAATGGCTAAAAGCATTGCAGAATTAATGCATGAAGAGCTATTGAAACCAATCGCTGATTTTGAAGATGACAAAGGATATACTGTATTCAGACTGGAAACAGGAAATGAAAATATCACATATAGTTTCCGTGGTCAGAAAAGATTGATGGACTATTGGCATATTGATAAAAACAGTATCAAAAGACATGAAAATGGGAATATAAGCTCATCCATTGATGTTCCTCAATTCTTTTTGGAAATGCAATCGGTTTTTGACCTTGATTCCAATACATTAGCCCGATATACAGAGGAACTTTTGCATACATTATACTGTGATGCGCTAATTTTATCTTCCGGGACTATGTCTTCAAAAGATCTGGCATCAAGTAATTACCAGACCGTAGAACATCAAATGACAGGACATCCATGGGTGATCGTTAATAAAAGCAGATTAGGATTTTCTCCAACTGATCTTGAAAAATTTGCTCCGGAAGCGAATGAAAATTTAAAAGTTCTTTGGCTTGCCGCACACAAAGACAGATCTTCTTTCCATTCGTTAGAACATATTGATCAGGAAGCGTTCTACAATTCTGAAATTGGTACTGAATTATATCAGAGTTTTAAACAAAAACTGAGTGATGAAGGGAAATCTATTCAGGATTATAATCTCATTCCAGTACATCCTTGGCAGTGGGAACATAAGCTGAAAATTCATTTTGCAGGGGATATCGTTTCAGGAATTCTTATTCTATTGGGAGAAGGAAATGATGTTTACAGTCCACAGCAAAGCATCCGTACTTTATTTAATACTGAGCATCCTGAAAAAAGATATTTAAAAACTGCAGTTTCTATTTTAAGTACAGGAAACATTAGAGGACTATCTCCTAAACAAATGCAAATTGCCCCATCGATTACGGATTGGGTAAAAGGATTGATAAAAGGAGATTCATATCTTGAGAACAAAGGAACGATCTTCTTAGGAGAAGAAGCTTCAATTGCTTATTTACATCCTCAATACGGATCGATCGCCAATGTACCTTATCAGTATAATGAATTCTTAGGAGCTCTATGGCGTGAAAGTGCTGATTCTTACTTAAAAGAAGATGAGGAAATGTTCACCATGGCTTCATTGCTTTATGTAGATAAAGAGGGTGTTCCATTAGTTCAGGCTTTTGCAGAAAAAGCAGGGATCAGCATCACAGAATGGATCACTAACTATCTTGAAGCATACCTTACTCCTTTACTTCATATCTATTATACACACTCTCTTTGTGTAACACCTCACGGAGAAAATATTATGGTAGTACTGAAAAACGGCGTACCACAGAGAATCGTTATTAAAGATTTTGTGGATGATATTGTTTTAACTGCAGAAGCAAGAGAGAACCTTCCGGATCACCTGGCAGATGGATTGATACAGTCTTCAAACAAAGAAAATGTACCATTATCAATTCTTTTGGGAGTCTTTGATGCATTTTTCAGATACCTGTCTAATGTTCTGCATACACACTCAAACTTTAATGAAGAAGCATTCTGGACTCTTGTTCATGATTGTGTAGAAAATTATAAACAACAAAACACCCATTTACAGGAGCGATATGAAAAATATGACTTGTATGTTCCTACATTCAAGAGATTCTATATCAACAGCCTGCGTTTGAAAAACAACGGGTACAGCGAAAACAAAGCATTTGCTATTCCAAGAAAAGATGGGGCATTACCGAATCCTTTATATCAGATAGCCAATAAAAATTCGGTCGCGACAGTATGAGAAAGTTTCTGCATCTTGTAAAAGAAGGCTCCGTATTTGCGTACGGAGCTTTAGCCGGAAAAAAAATCGAACTGACTACTGGAAGTATCAACCGTTCTATCTTCAGCCTGGCCATTCCAATGGTGATGGAGCTTGTGATGGAATCTGTTTTTGTGAGTATTAATCTTTTAATTATTGCAAAGCTTGGAGATAAGGTTCTTGGACTTGTAGGGATTACTGATAATTACATCACTTTTGCTAATGCTATTGCCATTGGATTGGGGATAGCTGCCGCAACATTGATTGCAAGGAGAGCAGGGGAAAAAGATAAAGAAGGGATGAGCCGGACTGCCCATTATATCATATTGCTGGCTGCAGGCTTTGCTCTATTAATAGGTGGCCTGTCATTTATTTTCGCCTCTGAGATCATCAGTTTCCTTGGTATCAAACCGGATATTGTGACTCATGGATTGCTTTTTTCCAAACTGGTATTTTTAAGTATCGGATTGGTTATCCTTCGTCTTTCTATTAATGGATTGTTCAGGGGAGCAGGAGATGCAGCACTAGCCATGCAATCCCTTTGGTTATGCCATATTTCGAGTATGGTTTTTGCCGTGATTTTTGTATTCGGAATTGGTTTTATTCCTGCTTATGGATTAATGGGACTAGCTTATGCTACTGTATTATCCCGATTACTGGCAGTATTATATCAGTTCTTTATTCTCCTTTCAGGTAAGACCAGCATCAATATTCTGGTGAAATTTCATTATGATCTGCCTTTAATCAAGAAAATACTGAAAATTACTTTTGGGGGATTGGTTCAGTATATTATTCCGGCGTCAAGCTGGCTGATTATGGTTAAAATTATTGCAACCTTTGGTACTACTGCATTGGCAGGATATATTATTGCACAAAGGATCGCTTCGGTAGCAACCATGCCTGCCTGGGGAATAGGAAATGCTGCTGGAGTTCTTACCGGGCAGAATTTAGGAGCAGGAAACCCTGACCGGGCAGAAAAAACAGTATGGAGAGCCGGAGGTATCAATATGACCTATCTTGTAGCAGTTGCGCTATTCTGGCAGCTGGCAGCAGAACATGTGGTCACTTTTTTCACCAAAGAATCAGAGGTTGCCAGATATGCAGTACAATACATTCATGTGGTATCTATGGCCTATCTCTTATTAGGATTTACAATGGTGATCAGCCGTGCCCTTAATGCAGCCGGAAATATTATGCAGGTAACCCTGCTGTATATGATCATGTTCTATGTGATTCAGCTTCCTTTAGCTTATCTCCTTGGGGTAAGGTTTCACTGGGAACTGAAAGGAATATTTACAGCTATTGTTTCTTCGGAAATAGTACTGGCTGTCTTATTTCTAATGATTTTCAAAAATGGTAAATGGAAAACTATAAAAATTTAAAATGAACACAACAGAAGAATTTTATGAAATAATTGCTTCCGCAATTGCTATAAAAAAAGAAATGGTAGACGAAAATCTTACGTATCAGGAAATCCCTGAATGGGATTCTATGTCTCACCTTCTTATTGTAGAGGCATTGGAGCAGTTCTATCAGATAAAGTTTGATTTTAATGATATCCTTGAAATGGGAACTGTCGGCAAAATCCGCGCAAAAATGAAAAAATACGATGTACTCGTAGAAAACTAAGTATATGAAAATTTTAGAAAATGTAATTGCTAACAGAAGCCTCTCTTTCACAGAGGCTTCCAGCGGCAAAAGTGTACCGATCGGAACACTGTACCGGTCATTAGGCCTGAATCCTGTAGAAAAAGGATTGATATTTTTATACAACGACAATCAATTGTCCAGTATTGAAGTACTCCTGAATTTTTATGGAACAGCCCATGCTATTGCAGTTTTAGGACAAAAGTTACATACGGACTTCAAAGAGCGTATTGAAGCTGAATACCGTCCTAAATATATTTTTGATCCTTCCAGAGAAGAAGTTCAGGGATATTTTTTAAAGGAATTCTCGGAAACGGTTAAAATCTTTGTTAAAGAAGATTACAAACCCGAAGTTACGATTCATCCGGAAATTAAGATCCTTTTAAGTACTTCAGGAACGACAGGAGTTCCGAAGCTGGTCAAACTTTCTGATGAAAACCTTTATCAGAATGCCATAAGTATTCTTCAATACATGCCCATTCTGGAAACAGATGTTGTCCCGCTGAACGTACCGATTAATTTCGTGTACGGATTTTCTATTTTTACCACCAACTGTATGAAGGCCGGTAAAATAGTTTGTACAGACAAGGACATTATGCAGAAGGCATTCTGGGATGAAATGGAAGAATATGGATATAGCACCTTAGGAGGTGTTCCCTATCTGTATGAAAATCTGAACAGGATAGGATTCTTCAGAAAAGACAGCAAAAGCCTAAGATATATGACTCATACAGGAGGTGTTATCAATGGTGAATTGAGAAAAACGATCTTCAATTACTGTCATGAATTTGAAAAACAATTCTTTGCCCAATATGGACAGACAGAAGCGGGAGGAAGAATGGCTTACCTGACTACAGAAGGACTTCTTGAAGAAGAAACTTCTATCGGCACCCCTGTACAGGGCGGAAGTTTTCAGATAGACCCTGAAACAGATGAATTGTTATTCTTACATCCAAGTATCTGTGGTGGTTATGCTAATAAGCTGGAAGATCTTTCTACCTACGAACCGTCTTCAGTTCTTCATACAGGAGATACAGGAAGGAGAGGAGAAAACGGATTATATTACATCACAGGAAGAATAAAACGAATTATGAAACTTTTCGGAATTCGTCTCAACCTGGATGAGGTTGAATTTATCCTTAAGAATGAGCTGGAGGGAAATACGTTTGTGTGTCTTAATTCCAATGATAAAAAGATCATTGTTCTTTATGATAACAACGAAATCGATCCTCAGATCCTTAAAGATACCATTAAAAATAAACTTCGTATCAATCCACAATACGTACATACTGAATATATAGAATCATTTCCTCTATCTCAAAACGGAAAAATAAATTATCCCCTGTTACAAAACTTACAGCATGAAAAAATCTAGAACCCTTATATTATTTTTATTTCTTACCAGCTTTCCAATGATTGTTTCTGCTCAGCAGAGTGAACGTGTCAATGGTAAGATCATGCTATCTGATAAAGCGCCTATAAAAAATGCACTTTTAAGATTAGTGAACACACCATATCAGGCAAAAACCAATAATTCAGGAGAATATTATTTTGAAAATGTGCCACCCGGAGAATATACGCTTCAGGTGGTTTTGAACGATATTGAACTTACGCGAGAAACCATCCGCATTGAGAAAGATGTCTATGAAATCCCTGTTATTTATGCAGCCGTAGAGAACAACGTCATTGAAGGAATTACAGTATATGCAGTAAGTAGAAATAAATTCCTTGATAAGGACAGTACTTCAGTTGCTAAAATGCCATTGAAAAATTTAGAAAACCCTCAGATGTATACAAGCATCAATCAGCAAATACTGAAAGAACAGCTTGTATATGATGTTTCTGAGGCATTAAAAAATGTTGCAGGTGTTGCAAAAATGCAGGGAAGTCCGGGAAGAGCTGGAGATGGAAGTTTTTATTATAATTTGAGAGGATTTCCTACCAGAATTTCTATGGTAGATGGAGTTCCTGCTACGACCAACACAGAAATTGATCCTGCAGATATCGAGCGTATCGATGTGATCAAAGGTCCTTCCGGAACATTGTATGGTGGTGCAGTTAATTCCTTTGGAGGATTAATTAATGTGGTAACAAAAAAGCCAAAAGACTATTTCGGGGGTGAAGCATCTTATCTTTTGGGCAGCTATAACCTTAACCGTGTAACAGCTGATGTATATGGGCCGATCACAGATTCCAGGAAAACTTTATTCCGTTTGAATGCTGCCTACCAATACCAAAATGGATTCAGGGATTCAGAATTCAGAAAATCGATGTTTGTAGCTCCAACATTCAGTTATCAGGTGAATGACCGATTAAAGTTCAATTTAGGTGCACAGATTTACACCTATGAAGGAACAAATACTCCGATCATCTTTTTGCCAAGAAACAGAGCATTCATTGCAAGAACTCCGGATGAGCTTGGATACGACTGGAAAAAGTCATATTCAAATAACGATATGAGTTTAAAAGCACCTTCAATCAATGTAAAAGCTGAGATCAATTATAAAATTTCTGATAACTGGAGTTCACAAACTTTAATTTCAAGAAACTATAGAAAAACAGAAGGATTGTACCAGTATCAATTCATGAGAGGAGATACTGATAATATTTTAGAGCGTAATGTACAGTGGCAGAATGGAGAAGGAGCGTCTACCAGCTTTCAACAGAACTTTAATGGGGAATTTAAAATAGGAGAAATCAAAAATAAACTTCTTATCGGATTAGATTATTTAAACCAATCTTTAAATAATAACCTTTCTCCAATCGTTGTATATGACAGGATTGATGGTAAGAATCTTAGTGCACCAGTGGGAGGAGCTGTGACAGGGACATATGGCAATATTTCCAGAGATTTGGCATTACAAAAAATTCAAACTTCTACAGCCCCTTTAGTAAGAAATACAGCATCCTCTAATATTTATGGAGCATATGTTTCTGATGCGGTTTATATTACGGACCGTTTGGTTGCCTTGTTAAGTTTACGTTTTGATCATTATGAAAGTAATGGACAGCTTGACCTGAACAAAAATATTAATTCGGGAGAATTCAATCAGAATGCATTGTCTCCAAAATTTGGTTTATCATATCAAATCCTTAAAAATCATCTATCAGCATACGGTAACTATATGAATGGTTTCAGCAATGTAGCTCCGGTTGCACAGCCACTTGCAGATTATAGCGGAGATTTCAAACCGCAGAGATCTAATCAGTGGGAAGTAGGATTCAAAGGAAATCTTTGGAGAAATAAAGTCAATTTTACAGTAGGATATTATGACATCTTGGTTAATAATATGTTAAGAGCAGACGTTGTAAGTATTAATGGACAAAACTATAATATCACGATCCAGGACGGTGAACAGAGAAGTAAAGGTCTCGAAATCGAAACAATCCTGAATCCGATTCAAGGACTGAATATTATGGCTGGATATTCCTACAACGACAGTAAGTTTGTAAAAGCTGCTGCTTCCGTAGATGGTCGTCGTCCATCATCTTCAGGTCCGGCTAATGTGTTTAATTCATGGATCAGCTATATACTTCCAATCAATGGACTTCAGGGATTAGGTGTAGGTTTTGGAGTGAACCGTGTGGGTGAACAGATCACAGTAGATAATGCAACTACCGGACAGTTTATATTCCCTGCATATACTTTAATTAACGCTTCTGTTTCTCTTGAAAAAGAAAGATACAGATTAGGATTTAAAATGAATAATTTAGGAAATGCTCAGTATTTTTCAGGGCAGGGTGTTGTAGTAGCCCAAATGCCTCGTAACTTTGTTGCTGAGGTTACGCTTAAGTTTTAATAATGAATTCTAGATTTAGAAAAATTACATATCAAATACATCTATGGCTCGGACTAACGTCCGGGCTTATAGTTGTAATAATGGCAGTAACAGGCTGTATTCTGGCCTTTGAAAAAGAATTAAAACACACATTTTATCCGGAAAAATATTTTGTGAAAAATATCGGAAAGGAAAAGCTTCAGCTTTCTGATCTTAAATTAAAAGCAGAACAGGCATTACCTGACAGCCTTAAAGTAAGTAGAGTAGAGATATCTTCCGATCCATCCCGAAGTTATGCATTTCGTTCTCTAAAAATGAATAATGAGGCACTGACCTTCTGGGGTTCCTATATTTACTACTACAGAGTATATATAGATCCTTACACCGGAAAAGTTCTTGAAGTTGAAAATGCAAAAACCGAGTTTTTTGAAATTGTTATGGATCTTCACCGAAGATTATTGTTGGGAGAAAAAATAGGGAAGACTATCACGGGGTATTCAACGCTCATATTAGCCATTATGCTTTTTTCAGGATTGGTGATCTGGTTTCCCCGCAAACTCAATAAAAATGCAATAAAGGGAATGTTTTTCATTAAAACATCCGCCAACTGGAAAAGAATTAATTACGATAGCCATAATGTTCTTGGTTTTTATGCGGTCATTCCACTGCTTCTTATTTCATATGCCGCAGTAATCTGGAATTTTGAAGATATTGACAAATGGATAAAAAATACTCTGAACGGAAATGTAAAAACAGAAAAAGCTAAAAGTACCATACCTTCAGAAGAATTTACAGATAAAAAAAGTATTATAAATTTAGTAGGAAATACAGTTGGAAAAAGCCTCGTTAATAAAGAATCAGCACTCATCAATTTTCCCAAGACAGAGGAAGGGATTTACTATGCAGAAGTAACCTACGGAAATAAACAGTATCAGAATGAACAGTTTAATTTTGATCAGTATTCAGGAAAAGTTTTAAAACACCAATCCTACAAAGACAAAAATATTGGAAATGGAACCGCATTAAGAGAAAGAAATTATGATCTGCACACCGGAAGTCTCTTTGGAATAATTGGCAGATTCATCTATCTTTTTGCAGGTATGATTGCGGCTTCTCTTCCTATCACAGGATTTATTATTTATTTGAATAGAAAAAAGAAGAAACCAAAAAAGAAAGTACATACAAAAATTCATAAGAAAAGATATGCTCTCTCAAAATAAAAATAATAAGGCTGCCTTTTAGGTAGCCTTTATTATTTATCAATAGGAGTGGCTTTAGCCCATTCATTTTAGCAACAATGCAAAATGGCTTTAGCCAAAACCCACAATATTATAATTCATAATACACAAGTATAAGTTTTGGCTAAAGCCAATGCATTTGGTATTTAATTAACCGGGCTAAAGCCCGGTTCTATTGATGAGATTGTATAGATTTTAATTTTTTTAAGTAAGGCTGTTTAGATTCTTTCAGAAACCGAATGTTCGACGGAGTCAATGACAAAGTCATGTATAATAATGTGCATATAGCCTCCCTTAAATTTGATTGTTTCAGATCTTTTTAATTTGTTGTTTTTGTCATTCTGAAATGAAGCAAAGCGTAATGAGGAATCTAAACCTGGTACAACAGCTAAATCAATAATTATTTATAAAATATGACGAAACATCTCATATGACGGATTATTAAATCAGTTTCTTCACATTTTCAGCCAAGATTCTTATACTCTGCTCCATTTCTTCAAAACTGAAATTTCCAAAACCCAATCTCATTGCAGTAAGTCCCTTACTTTGATAAAGCAGTGTTTTAGGAATAAAAAGATTATTTTGAGCGCAATTCCGGCTAAGCTGCATCAGATTGATCGGAATATTCCATTCAATCCAAATAGCAAGTCCTCCGCTTGGGATTTGAAAACGAATCAGATCTCCTAAGTATTCATTGAGTAAAAGAGCAAACTGATCTCTTCTTTCCTGATAAATTTTAACAGATTTCTTGAGGTAACGATGAATTTCACCTTCAGCAATCATTTCCCCTAATACCTGTTCCATGAGAATATCTCCCTGACGGTCTATAATTCCTAAGTACTTTCGTAATTCTGCCATAAGATTTTCAGGAGCAACAATGAATCCCGTTCTGAATCCGGGAGCTAGTGATTTTCCAAATGATCCGATATATACGACCATTCCGTTGGTGTCAGCACTTGCTAAAGGGAGGATAGGACTTTTATCGTAATGGAAATCGTAATCATAATCATCTTCAAGAATTATAAATCCAAACTCATTGGCCAGATTTAACAATTCAAGCCTTCTCTGTGCGCTTAATGTTACAGTGGTAGGATAGTGGTGGTGGGGAGTAAGATACAGCATGCGTATCTTTTTCTTTCTGCATATTTCTCTCACATGCTCTACCATAATACCTTCTTCATCAATCGGCATTAATTCAACCTGTACCCCGGCTTTCTGAAAGATCATATTCACAGAAAAATAACTTAATGCTCCAACCAATACGGTGTCACCTTCTGATAATAGCACTTCAGAAACAATATAGATACTCATTTCGGTACTGCGGGTGATCAAAAGATTACTTTTAGAAATGGGAAGGCCTCGTGAAAGATTGAGGTATCGCGAGAGGTTCTTTTTAAAAAACTCACTGCCATCATGATTGTAGTGCCCCAACATTTTGTGGTGGGCTTTTCGTTTAAGAATGGCACTGTAGATTTTAGAATGTTGATCGATCTGTGTTAATCTGATATCCGGAACTCCATCATTAAACAGGTACTCACATGCCGAATGCTCAAAAGGATTATCCAGAATATTGGATGTTTTGAAAGAAAAACCTGTCTTTTTAGGATAATGCTCAAGATCATTCGTTTCAAAATTTATAAACTTTAGAGGTTCATCCTGGTTTTTTCCAATGATAAAAGTTCCTTTATTGGGAATACTTTCTACCCAACCCTGAGCAAAAAGCTCATCATAGACAGATACAATGGTATTTCTATGTACTTCAAGTGTCTGACTTAGAGCCCTTGTACCGGGAAGCTTGGTTCCGAAAGGAAGATATCCACGCTGAATTGCATTGATTAACTGATTGGCAATCTGCATGTATATTGAAGCATCTGATGTTCTGTTGATTTTTACAAAACTTTGATAAGGAATTTCAACCGGACTATCCATAATATTAAAACTGGCACCATTCAACCATCCGGCAATATACTACATTTGAATCAAAATAAAAATACATGGAATTTTACAATCTATTAGAGCGTATTGTAAAGAATAATGAGATTCATGCAAAATGGCTGAATACATTATCTTTTATGGAAAATGCAGGCGCCAGAAAGATCTCCAGTTGCGAGCATCCTACACAGGTCAGCCAGATACAATTAAAACATGCAGCAGAAGAACACCGTCACGCTTATTACCTGAAAAAACAAATTGGAAAACTCAATCCTGATTTTTGTAAGACCTATGAAAAAGAAGAGCTATTGGCTTCATTGGCAACTAAACAGTATCTCCATTCTTTAGATATCAAAGCATGTAAATATTTACAGAAAGTCTTCACTCTTAATAAAGAAGAACTCAAATATGCTGCTTATCTCTTTGTCACTTATGCCATTGAAGTACGTGCGGACGAGCTGTATCCGGTATACCAGGATATCCTTACTAAAGAATCTTCTAAAATAATGGTAAAATCTATTATCCTGGAAGAAGAAGGACATTTAGAAGAAATGATCAACCAACTGAATGAATTTTCAGCAGACTGGCAATTTCATGCCGATGAAATCCTGAAAATTGAACATCAATTGCATGATCAATGGATCAATTCTATTACAAAGGAAGTAATACAGCTTAACTAAATGATTTCTTCCAATCAGCTTGATCACTTGCAGCAATCCTTAGATCAAAGAAAAGAAAAAGGAATATTCAGGTCTTTACAACAAAAATCTGAGGGAATCGATTTTTACTCCAATGATTATCTGGGTTTAGCACAAAATAAGAATCTCCACCAGATGATTCTTAAAGAAATTATTGATAATCCCGGACTATTAGCAGGAAGTACCGGATCAAGGCTTATTAGTGGGAATAGTGTAGTAGCTGCAGAAACAGAAGAATATATTGCAGGCAAACATCAATATCCATCTGCTTTACTTTTTCCATCAGGATATAATGCGAATCTGGCTTTGCTTTCAACGCTTCCAGGAAGACTGGATACGATTATTGTGGATGAGCAGATTCACCGGTCAGTTCATGATGCCTGTATGATGTCGCATGCAAAAAAGATCAAGTTTAAACATAATGATCTCATTAATCTGGAAGAAAAACTTCAGAGGACAGAAGGAAATTGTTACATTGCCATAGAGAGCTTGTATTCTATGGAAGGTGATTTTGCTCCACTTCAACAGATTGTGGAGCTGGCTGAAAAATATGCTGCAAACCTATTAGTAGATGAAGCTCATGCTTTTGGAGCGTTAGGATATGGATTAGTGTCGGAAAATCGACTACAGAAGAAGGTATTGGCTACTGTTATTACTTATGGCAAAGCTATGGGTGCTCATGGAGCAGCAATACTTACGAATGAATTGATCAAAGACTATCTTATCAATTTTGCTTCTCCGTTCATTTATACTACGGCTGCTCAGGATGTACAATGGACGTCCATTAAAACAGGCTATGATTTCCTTAAAGCTCATCCTGAATTAACAGAAAAGCTACAGAATAATATTCGACTTTTCAGAGAGAAGGGGCTTCAGACTCCCTCTGCTGAAAAAAGCCCTGTACAAGCTATTATAATTCCAGACAACAAAAAATTGAAAATAGTACAACAAGCCTTATATAAAAAAGGAATAATAACCTATGCAGTATACAGTCCAACGGTAAAAGAGGGAACGGAAAGACTGCGTATTTGTCTGCATAGCTTTAATACGGAAGAGGAAATTTTGGAGCTGACTAGAACGATTAAGGAATTTATTTAGTAAAAGGCGGAAAGGCGAATAAGCAAAAAGGCTAAAATGCAAAATCGTGAAATCGTGAACTGAGTCCGTCAAAGGAAAAGTGACAATCAAATTGAAAATTATTAAAAAAATAGAAAAAGTGAATAAAAGATACAGAGTTGAGCTTTACCCTTATCTAAGCTATTTTGCAATTCTGCAATTTTGCGATTTCGCCAAAAAAAGAACATGAAATTATTTATCACCGGAATAGGAACCGAAATTGGCAAAACAGTTTGTTCAGCCATTTTAACCCAATATTTTAAAGCTGATTATTGGAAACCTGTACAATCTGGGGATCTCCATTATACAGACAGCATGAAAATCAAGGATTGGGTAGAAAATGAAATCACCTATTATCCTGAAGCCTATCGTTTACAATTAGCTGCATCACCCCATCAATCAGCAGCAGAGGAGGGAAAATTGATTAGAGTTGATGACTTTCAATTACCGGAAACTTCTAATCCGCTCATCGTAGAAGGGGCAGGAGGATTAATGGTTCCTCTATCGGATCAAGAACTAATGATCGACTTGATGGAAAAATTAAAGCTTCCAGTGGTTCTGGTTGTCAGAAATTATTTAGGATGTATTAATCATACTTTATTATCCATTATGGCATTGAAAGAAAGAGGACTTACATTAGAATATTTAATACTCAATGGAGTGTTTCCCACTGATACAGAGCGGGTAATTATTAATTATATAGAAAAAAGAACAAAAATAATCAGAATCCCGGATGTAGATTCTATTACAAAAGAAAGTATTACAACAATCGCAAATAATTTAAAAATTGAATATAATGGATAAAAAAACAAAACTCAGGAATGACTGGACCAAAGAACAGATAGAAGAAATATTTAATCAACCTTTATTAGAATTAATATACCAGGCAGCAACTGTTCACCGTGAATGGCATAATCCTGAAGAGATACAGATTTCTACTTTACTATCTATAAAAACAGGAGGATGCGTTGAAGACTGTTCTTATTGCGGACAGGCAGCGCGTTACCACACTAATATCAAAGTACAGGCTTTATTACCAACAGAAAAAGTTATTGAACATGCTCAAAAAGCAAAAGATTCGGGATCTTCAAGATTCTGTATGGCTGCTGCATGGCGTGAAGTAAGAAATAATCGTGATTTTGACCGTGTCATTGATATGGTAAAAGGAGTGAACAAATTAGGACTTGAAGTATGTTGTACATTGGGAATGTTAACAGAAGAGCAAGCTGTAAGACTTCAGGAGGCGGGACTGTATGCTTACAATCACAACCTGGATACTTCAGAACAATACTATGAAGAAATTATTTCCACCCGTACATTTGATAACAGAATCAACACGATCAATAATGTAAGAAATGCCGGAATCACTGTTTGCTCCGGAGGAATTATCGGACTTGGAGAAACCAATGGAGACCGTATTTCTATGCTATTAACGTTAGCAACAATGCCAAAACATCCGGAATCAGTTCCGATTAATGCATTAGCCAGAGTACCAGGAACACCGCTTGAAAATAATCCAAAAGTAGACACCTGGGAGATGGTAAGAATGATTGCCACTGCAAGAATTGTGATGCCTTCATCAATGGTTCGATTGAGTGCCGGAAGAATTGAAATGGACGAGACAGAACAGGCATGGTGCTTTATGGCCGGAGCCAATTCCATCTTCACAGGAGAAAGAGAAACTTTATTAGTTACCCCAAATCCAGGAGTTTCTGAAGATATGCAAATGCTGAATACTTTAGGACTGAAGCCAAAGAAAAGGGCAGAAGAAGCTTGGATGGAGAGCATACAATAATTGAATTGAAAGTTGAAAGTGGAGAATTAGATACTAGATGTCAGACCTCAGATTTCAGATTCACAAATTAGAGATCAGGCCATTTATTGTCAAAACTCTAAGACTCTCGGACTCTCGGACACTCGAACCCCGAAGCTCGGAACTTTCAACTTTCAATTTTCCATTTTCAACTAATGAATTACATTTTACAAATATTTAATGAACAACGAATTAAAAAAAAGAGATCGCGCCGTAAACTGGCATCCATATACCCAGATGAAAACAGCTGATGATGCGATTCCTATTGTGAAAGGAAAAGGAGTATATCTTTACGATAATGAAGGTAAAAAGTATATTGATGCTGTTTCGTCGTGGTGGGTTACTTTACATGGTCACGCTAATGAATATATTGCTCAAAGAGTTTTCAATCAATTGAACACGCTGGAGCAGGTTATTTTTGCTGGATTTACCCATGAACCAGCAATACAGCTTTCAGAAAATTTGCTGAAATTACTTCCTGAAAATCAGGATAAGGTTTTTTACTCAGACAATGGCTCAACGGCGGTAGAAGTTGCTTTAAAAATGTGCATTCAATATGCTTACAATCAAGGAAAAGCAAAAACAAAAATACTTGCTTTTAAAGACGCTTATCATGGAGATACATTCGGTGCCATGTCGGTGAGTGGAAGAAGCGTCTGGACTCAGCCTTTTGGAGAAATGCTCTTTGAAGTCGTTTTTATTGATACTCCTAATTCCGAAAATCTAACAGATTTAAAAACTCAAATCAGTTATCTTGCTGATGAAGTAGCCTGTTTTATCTATGAGCCTCTTGTACAGGGTGCAGCGGGAATGCTAATGTATCAATCGGAAGACCTCAGTGAACTGATGAAATTTTGCAGAGCTAAGCAAATTGTTATGATTCAGGATGAAGTTTTCACTGGATTCGGAAGGACCGGAAAACTTTTCGCAGCCGATTACCTGACGGAAAAACCAGATATCATGTGTTTTTCAAAGGGCTTGACAGGGGGAACTATGCCGATGGGTATTACGACCTGTTCTCAGGAAATTTTCAATGCTTTTTTGTCAGATGATAAGTATAAAACGTTGTTTCATGGTCATTCATTTACAGCCAACCCTTTGGCGTGTGCAGCCGCATTAGCGAGTATGGAGCTTTTATTACAGGAAGACACACAAGCTGCTATACAAAGGATCTGCAAACAGCATGCTGGTTTCACAAAAGTTCTCAGTGAACATCATGGTGTAAAAAACGTACGCCAAATGGGTACTATCATTGCATGGGAATTAAAAACTGATGCAGAAACTTCCTATTTTAATGAAATAGGAAAAAAAACATACGATGAATTTTTATCACGCGGAATAATCATGCGTCCTCTTGGAAATGTGATGTATTTAGTTCCACCTTATTGTATTACCTCTGAAGAACTTGATTTTATTTACAAAAATATCATAGAAGTTATTAACCTATTTCTACAAGAGAAATAGTCCATTACTCTCGCCATTAACGAAAAATAAAGCAGATCAAAAAGCACAAAACCACAATCTACTGAATCCGTTTCACTGGCGAGAGTATATTTTCATTAAACTAAAATTACATTATTTCAATTCTCCCACAGATTTTACAGATCAGACAGATCTAACTCGAACCCCGAATCCCGAAACTCATAACTCTTAACTCTCCACTTTCCATTTTCAATTTTCAATTTTAAACCCTAACTTAGGCTTCCAGACAAATTTTCTATGGAAAATCTCAACTTTGAATCCAATTCATTATTAGAATTATACAATCATCTCAACCTTTCAGTAAATCTTATTGATGCTGCTGAGGGATTTTCTATTTTTAATTTAAAGGATATTGGTTTTAAACTTCCTTATCAATCGACGTCTTACAGACCTAACTTTTTTTCTTTCCTTTTTGTCAAAGATGGAATAGGACACTATACCATTGACGAACATACATTTGAAGTAAAACCACATTCAGTTTATTTTACCAATCCAAGTAACTATAGAACCTTCGGTTGGGATAAGATTGAAGAGATCTACCTGATCACCTTTGATGAAACTTTTTTAAAGAAATACATCAGCAAAGAAATTTTCGTTGACTTTCCTTTTTTATTAACGGAGAAGATTAAACCTAAAATGGTAACCGATGAGTTTTATCAAAAGGCAGAATATATTTATCTTCAGATTCAATCCGAATACACCAGCAATTCTCCTGAAAAATATAAGATCATTGGTCATCTGCTGGCAGTTTTATTTTATAAAATCAAAGAATATTTCTGGCAGGATTATGATCCTATTTATGAAGGAAACAGAAGTTCACAAATCGTAAAGTCCTTTAAACAACTTTTGGAAAAACATTACCGTGAACTTAGCACAGGCTATACAGATATCGTTTTTAGAGTACAGGATTACGCTGATGCACAAAACCTCCATCCTAACTATCTAAGTTCTGTTATTAAATCTAAAACAGGAAAACCTATCGCAACCTGGATTGCTGAAAAAACAATTTCTGAAGCGAAGTCTTTATTAAAAAACTCTTCCATCTCTATTAAGGAAATCACCTATAAACTTGGATTTTCTGAGGCTGCACACTTCAGTAATTACTTTAAGAAACATACTCAGACTACACCTGCCCAATATCGCAAAGATCTGAAAGAAAATTAATACTGCTTTATCCAACATATTTGAAATTTGCAAATAATGCTTTAGTTTTTGCAACAAATACCCCTTGTCCTCATTCTACCTTTGTCCTATAAAATTTAAACATCCAAAAAGACATGAACAATTTATCAGGAAAAGTAGTATTAGTTACAGGAGCTTCAAAAGGAATAGGAGCTGAAGTAGCAAAAAGATTAGGAGAAGCCAATGCCAAAGTAATAGTAAACTTTGCAGGAAGCAAAGCTGAAGCAGATGACGTGGTAAACTCAATTAAAGAAAAAGGAGGAGATGCTATCGCTGTTCAGGCAGACGTAAGCAAAACCGAAGATGTACAGTCACTTTTCGATCAGGCTATTGCTCATTACGGAAGAGTAGATGTACTGATCAACAACGCAGGAGTGATGATCACAAAAACAATTCAGGAAACTACCGACGAAGAATTTGACCGTCAATTCAACATCAATGTAAAAGGAGTATTCAATACCCTGCGTGAAGCAGCCACCAAATTAGCGGATAATGGAACTATTATCAATTTTTCAACCTCTGTTAACCGTTTAATGTTACCTGGATACGCAACGTATGTGGCAACAAAATCAGCTGTAGAACAACTCACCAGAGTTTTCTCAAGGGAGGTCGGGAACAGAGGAATTAATGTCAATTCTGTTTCGCCTGGTCCAACAGCAACAGCTCTTTTTCTTAATGGAAAACCGAAAGAAGTAATTGACAGACTTGCATCATTAAATCCTTTTGGAAGAATCGCAGAAACCGATGATATTGCAAATGTAGTCGTATTTCTTGCCAGCGATGAAGCTAAATGGATCAATGCTCAGAATATTGGAGTGAACGGAGGAATGGCTTAAGTAAGTTGAAAGTGGAAAATTGAAAATGGAAAGTGGGGAGGTTCGGGGTTCGAGTTTCCGAGAGTCTTAGAGTTCTGACAATAGATAATCTGATCTCTAATTTGTGAATCTGACATCTGATATCTAGTATCTAATTCTCCACTTTCAACTTTCAACTTTCAACTTTCAACTTTCAATTATCATAAATACATTTTACATTAATACACAAATACAATAAAAACATGAACAACAATTTACATGGCAAAACAGCCTTAATTACAGGCTCAGCCAGAGGTTTAGGTAAAGCTATTGCAGAGCGTTATGCTGCTCTGGGAGCAAATATCATCATCAATTATTCAAAGGACAAATCTTCAGCGGATGAAGTAGTTTCTAATATCAAAGCTATGAATGTAGGCGTAATTGCTGTACAAGCAGATGTGAGTAAAGTTGCTGATATAGAAAAACTTTTCGACGAAGCTAAAAAAGCCTTCGGAAAGATTGATATTGTAGTTGCCAACGCAGGAATAGAAATGGTAGAAACTCCTGTGACAGCATTTACGGAAGAACAGTTTGACCGGTTATTCAGTATCAACACCAAAGGAGCTTATTTTACAATGCAGCAGGCCGCTAAAAACATTGAAGATAATGGCCGTATCATTTACATAGCTTCCAGTACTACGGCGTTTCCGGTTCAGGGAATGGCAGTATATGGTGGAAGTAAAACAACACCAAGATATATGGTAGATGTGCTCTCAAAAGAAATTGG
Organism: Chryseobacterium sp. T16E-39; assembly: GCF_002216065.1. Classification (NCBI taxonomy): domain Bacteria; kingdom Pseudomonadati; phylum Bacteroidota; class Flavobacteriia; order Flavobacteriales; family Weeksellaceae; genus Chryseobacterium; species Chryseobacterium sp. T16E-39. The sequence goes on from NZ_CP022282.1 coordinate 826,090, forward strand.
ACACCGTGGAGTTACCGTTAATTCCATTATCCCTTTTGCCGTTGATCATTCCGGTATTTTTACTGAAGCAAACAGCTATCCTGAATTAAGGAAATCGCTAATCGACAGCTGCCCGATGGGAAGACTTGCAGAAGTAGAGGATGTTGCCAATGCAGCAGAGTTTTTTGCCAGTGATTTGTCATCGTTTGTCAATGGACAACACCTTTTGGTGAATGGCGGAGCCAACCAATAATTCCGTATTCTTTTAGTCAATCCCCGTTTCGGCTTGTTTTTCTCCCCATTTCGGTTTATTCAAATGCTCCAAAAGCATAGAAATTTGCAGTGTACTAAAAAAAGAAAAATGAATAAAACCGTATTAATTACCGGAGCATCATCCGGTATTGGGAAAGCAACGGCACTGTACTTTGCAAAGAATAAATGGAATGTTATTGCCACTATGCGAAATCCTGAAAAAGAAAAGGAACTGAATCAATATGAAAATGTATTAGTTACCGAATTGGAGGTAACGGATAATGATTCTATTCAGAAGGCAATCCATCATGGAATAGAACAGTTTGGAAAAATTGATGCTGTGATTAACAATGCAGGGTATGGACAACAGGGAATTTTCGAGGCGGTAACTCCTGAAAAGATCAGAGCACAATTTGACGTGAATGTTTTTGGGGTTATGAATGTTACCAGAGCCATATTACCTCATTTCAGAGCCAATAATTCAGGAACTGTTCTTAATATAACATCTGGAGCGGGTAGGGTAACCACTCCTTTATTATCTGTTTACAGCGCTTCAAAATTCGCTATAGAAGGCTTTTCAGAGTCATTAGCATTCGAATTGAATTCTCAGAATATTAAAGTAAAGATCGTAGAACCCGGATACATTGCCACCTCTTTTTATGAAAGAGCTAATCAAGAATTTGCATTTGATCCGTCATTAGAAGATTACAAAAGTTTTTCTGAAGAAATGGCTTTATTCTTCAAATCTTTTGAGGGTGGAAGCAATCTTTATTCTTCTGACGATGTAGCGCATGTAATTTATACAGCAGTAACAGATAATACGAACCAGCTTCGTTATATTGCTGGTCCAGATATTGAACCCTTATTCGAAATCCGAAATAGCAAACCGGATCAGGAATATGTGAATACTCTTAGACACCTATTTATGCCGGATGGGTTTAAAAATTAAAATGAATTTTAAAGTCTGCAAGCTATTCTATTGCAGACTTTTTACATGTTTACATATCTTATTTCCTTATTTTTGTACCTACAGCCATAATGGAAATGAGATCATTTATATTAATTAATCATTAAAACAGATCAAAATGATCGATCAGTCTATAAAAAAGAACAATCTGAGTTATTTTGACTCCGTTTCAGAATTGACCAAAGCATTTGGTACTAGCCAACCGTTACATCCTTTAATTGTTTTATTTAATCATGATACAATTGCTTCAGGATCCGAAGTACAGCAGTTGGTGACCAATTTTTATATGCTCTCTTATAAAAGTAATCTGAAAGGAAAATTAAAATACGGACAGGGGTATTATGATTTTGATGAAGGAGGTTTAATTTTTGTTGCTCCAAATCAGGCATTATCTGTGGTTGACGGAAATGACAGATGTGAGGGAATGAGCCTGTTTTTTCATCCAGATTTCCTTTTATCATATCCGCTGGGAAAAACAATTTCCAAATATGGTTTTTTCTCATACAATATCAATGAAGCGCTGCATTTATCAGAGCGTGAAAAGAAGAAGATCATCAGTATTTTTGAAGATATAAAGCAGGAGCTTGATGCATCAATAGATGATGTAAGTCAGGATCTTATTGTATCCTACCTGGAAGTCCTTCTTAATTACAGCAACCGGTTCTATAAACGTCAGTTTATCACCCGAAAAGTAATCAATCACACCATTATTGGAAAATTTGAAGCTCTTTTATCAGAGTATTTTAATGATGAAATTTCTTTAAACAAAGGCTTACCAAGTGTAAAATATTTTTCAGACCAACTTCTTCTTTCCTCAAACTATTTAAGTGATCTCCTTAGAAATTACACAGGAATGAATACCCAGCAACATATTCATTTAAAGCTCATTGATAAGGCCAAAGAAAAATTAACTTCAACTGATCTCAGCATTTCCGAAATTGCTTACGACTTAGGTTTTGAGCATCCCCAGTCTTTCAATAAACTGTTCAAGGCAAAAACAAAACAATCTCCTTTGCAGTACAGACAATCGTTGAATTAAAGAATATCGTTTACTCCTTTTTATATAATCCACAATTCTATGCGTTTACTATTTTTATCAGTTTTAATCCTTATTTTACCTTCTAATGGATATGCTCAAAACACAGAATTGGCATTCCAAAAGATCGTCGATTCTTCTTTTCTTGCCCATCCTGAAACAATTGGACTTCTTGTACATATAGAATCTCCTCACCAGAATATTTCATGGAGCTATACCACTGGTAAAAATGGCATAAATAATAATGAAAAATTGAATTCCGGACAACCTCTTCTTATAGCCAGTAATACAAAACCATACATAGCAGCAACAATCCTGAAATTGATTGAAAAGAAGAAAATGAACCTCCGACAGCCTCTTAAAGATCTATTAACATCCAAAACATCCCACCTTCTTTCTGCAGCAGGTTATGATCTAAATACGATCACCTTGTTTCATTTAATGTCTCATACATCAGGAATCAGAGATTATGTGACAGAAAGCTATTTTAGTTTTATCAGTACACATAAAAACTATAACTGGACAAGAGATGAACAGATTATTTTAGCTACAAAAGAAGGGAAACCATTGGCACAACCGGGATCTATATTTAAATATGCAGATATCAATTACGTTTTATTGTCAGAAATTATTGAGCAAAAAACTGGGAAACCATTTTATGAAGCAGTTCATTCATTGCTTGAATTAAAAAAACATCATCTCACAAACACATGGTTTGTCCAGCTTGAAAAAAAACCTGAAAATTCTCTTCTATTGGTTAACCAGTATTGGAGCAGTTTTCAATGGGAAATCAAAGATATCAATCCGTCGTGGGATCTCTATGGAGGAGGAGGGATGGCTTCTAATGTATATGAAATGGCAAAATTCTTCCAATTACTTTTTAACGGACAAATCATAAAAGATCAGGAGATACTAAAGCTAATGTATACAGATGTTTCTCCTGATCTTGATATCAACTATTGTCTGGGTATCAGAAAGATAAAGGCAGGCAATATGACTGAATTTAATCATGGAGGTGGATTGGGAACTGATGTTTCTTATATCCCGGAATTAAATGCAACCATTTCGATAGCTTCTGTAGATGCAGCCAAAAGAAATATTGCAGTAGACATAAGTAAAATTTTAGCCCTTAAGTTGAAATCAATTTCTACAAAATGATTTTCTTTTGTGAAACAAATAAATAAGGAAATGAGCCACTGTATGATGGCTCATTTTTTGAATATTCCTTTCCAAAATGAATTCCTATGTTATCCATATTTCTCTTAGAGCTTAACTGGAAAGAATTACTAATGGGACACGAAGAATGGTCATTTATTCTGGAAATTATTCTTCGTACAGCCATTATGTTTTTGACAATCATTATAGGGCTTCGGATTTTGGGGAAAAGGGGAGTTAAACAACTTTCTATTTTTGAACTTGTAGTTATCATTGGCTTAGGCTCAGCTGCAGGTGATCCTATGTTCAATAAAGATGTCGGAATTGTTTCTTCAGTCATTGTTTTTATTGTTATCATCTTACTTTACAGCGTTGTTACCTATCTGATAGGAAAATACAAAAAAATAGAAAAACTCATTGAAGGTACTTCAATCTGCCTGATCGAAAACGGACAATTCTCCATTGAAAATTTCAAAAAAGAAAACCTTGGGAGTGACGAATTCTTCGCAGAGTTACGATTAAAAGGGATTTCACAGCTAGGACAAATTGAAATGGCCATTGAAGAAATTTCCGGTGAAATCAGTGTATTTTATTTTGAAGATTCTCAAGTGAAATATGGGCTCCCAATAATGCCTAATTCTCTTCAAAAACCTCTTAAATATCTTGATGAAGAAGCCCATTATTCCTGTACATTCTGCGGTCATACAGAAATGAAATCACCCGGAAATGCAGGAAGTTGTCGTATTTGTAAAAAGGATGAATGGGTCTTAGCCAGTAATAAAAAAAGGATAACCTAGATTTCAAACTGCGAGAATTTAAATTAAACCACAAACCGAAGGTTCGACGTAGACAAAAGTCACAAAAGTTTTTAAACACTCTGTCATTACGAACGAATGTGAAGCAATCTCAACTCACAAAAGTCTTAACACTTAAGTTACTTTAAGTTTAATATATCCTGCACAAAAAGTACACATAAGTTAAGATAAAATCGAAGATTTTTTAATATTACATAAACTTCATCAGCGAAGCTACTCTTTGCAAACCTCAATAATAAACGGAATCATAATAAATCTTTGCGTTAAAATAAATCTGTGTCATCTGCTAGATCTGCAATAAAATAAACAACTTTAGCCAATGCCATAATGCATAAATTAAATAGGCAAGCGTAAAATCTGACTCCGTTGAAGTTGTATTCTTTTTTCCTTATATTTGGTTATTCTTTTGGATCAGCCTTTGAAAAGCTGTGAAAAATTCGTTAATCATTAACCCTTTTTTAGCATTATTTCACTCTTTAATATAGTTTTCTGTATTCATTAGTGAAGGATTCGTATAAAACAGTAAAATACCAAATAATTACCCGTGAAGATTCACAATAAAAGAAAATACCTCAGTTTTCTTAAGTTTAAAAGAGATTTTCAGAAATATGGTCTCGAAAAAGTTCGCAGTTATGAGCTTATTCTTCATTGGCTGAGCAACAGACTCAGCCGTAGCCAGTTTCTTATTCTTTCGGGTATTCTGGTAGGGTGTACTGCAGGGTTGGCAGGGGTAATTCTTAAAACACTGGTTCATACCATTCATTACTTCATTGTAAACAAAGTTCATTTTGAATATCAGATCCTTTTTTACATTGTTTTTCCGTTTTTAGGAATTGTGCTAACGACAAGTATTGTTCTAACCCTATTCAAGGGACAGGACAGAAAAGGGATAGGGGCTATTCTTTATGAAATTGCCCAAAACTCCAGTGTCGTTTCTTCCGTGAAAATGTATTCACAGATCGTTCAAAGTGCCATTACGGTAGGACTTGGGGGATCTGCCGGACTGGAAAGTCCTATAGCTGTTACAGGTGCTGCCATTGGATCCAATTACGCACAAACGTATCGATTAGGATATAAAGAAAGGACTCTGCTTCTGGCAGCAGGTGCTACAGCAGGTATAGCCTCTGCATTCAATGCTCCTATAGCAGGAGTAATGTTTGCCTTTGAAATATTATTAACAGGAGTTGTTTTTTCAGACTTTATTCCTTTGGTTGTTGCAGCAGTCTGCGGAAGTCTTTTATCGAGAATATTACTTCAGGAGGATATCCTGTTCAGGTTTCATGCCAGAGAATCTTTTAATTATCATAATGTTCCCTATTATCTGATACTGGGGATTGTTACCGGTTTATATGCCCGTTATTTTGTCGTTATTTCTCAAAAGGTAGAACATTTCATCAAAGAACTTAAAGTCTCCAGAATACGTAAAGCAATGATAGGTGGAGCAGCATTATCTTTACTTTGTGTATTATTTCCACCATTATTTGGAGAGGGATATGAAACCGTAAAAGATTTCACCAACGGTAACGCTCATTTTATTATTGAAAACAGTCTTTTCAGGTATTTTGAAATTGGAAACTGGACCGTTATTATTTTTCTGGTTCTTATATGTCTTCTAAAAGCATTTGCCACGTCCATTACTATTTTTAGTGGCGGAAATGGGGGAAATTTTGCACCATCCCTTTTTGCTGGAGGTACGGTAGGTTTTCTTTTTGCTATGATCTGTAAACAAATCGGTTTTGAAGATGTACCGGTGACCAATCTTGTTCTTGTAGGGATGGCTGGAGCAATGAGCGGCGTATTGTATGCACCTCTTACTGCGATTTTCCTTATTGCTGAATCGAGTTTCGGATATGATTTATTTATTCCTCTGATGATCGTTTCTGTAATGTCATACCTAATGGCAAAATGGTTTTCGCCGATCTCCCCGGAATTAAAAAATATGGCCGATGAGGGAAAAATATTTACGCATGAACATGATAAGAATCTGATGTCTTCACTCCGAACAAAAGAGTTGATCGATTGGGATTCTCAAACCATTAATCATGATGCACCCCTCAATGATCTGTATGAATTAATCAAAAACGGGAAAAAGAATGTTTTTGCGATCGTAGATGATGAAAAGATGTTGAAAGGAATTTTAACATTGGATGATATCCGTCCGCTTCTTTTTAATAGAGATAAAGATGTATCATTAACTATCCAACAGTTGATGAAAGCTCCACCAGCCGTTATTCATCCTGAAGATGAGCCCTTAAAGATCATTCAAATATTTGATGAAACCGGTGTCTGGAATTTGCCTGTCGTTGATATACATAACCGATTTATAGGATTTATTTCTAAATCTACTGTATTAATGAGTTACAGGGAATTATTGAAGAAATATTCCGACTAGATCGGGTTTATTTTACCGAAACAATATTTGATACCTTTGCAGATATGAACATCCTAATCATAGAAGACGACCTAAGAGTAGCACAACTTACCCAAAGAGGTTTGGAAGAACAGGGTTTTACGGTAACGTTAGCATATGACGGGCTTTCCGGAAAGAAATTGGCATTACAGAATGATTATGATCTTGTGATCACAGATATTGTTCTTCCTAAAATGGATGGTATTGACCTTTGCAGGGAAGTACGCCAGATCAAACCGGATTTAGCGATCATTATGCTTACTGCATTGGGAACAACGGATGATAAAGTAGAAGGTTTTGATGCCGGCGCAGATGATTATCTCGTAAAGCCTTTTGAAATGAGGGAATTATTGGTACGAATCAGGGCTTTATTAAAAAGAAATACCAAGACTGCCCAAAACACGGGATTTATTCTGCGGTATGCTGATCTGGAAATGAACCTTCATACCAAGATCGTTAAACGCAGTACAAAAGATATTAATCTCACTCCTAAAGAGTTCAAGCTGCTTGAATATATGCTGCAAAATACAGAGAGGGTTTTGTCGCGTGTAGAAATTGCAGAAAAAGTCTGGGATACCCACTTTGATACCGGAACAAACTTTATAGACGTGTATATCAACTATCTGCGAAAGAAAATTGATAAAGATTTTGATCAAAAATTGATTCATACCAAGTCCGGTATGGGATTTATCCTTAAATTGGAGTAATGCAAATCAAAACACGGCTCACTATATTATTCACAATCATTACTGCAACTATACTACTGGTATTTGCATGTGTGATCTATTTTTCTGCTACCAAAAGCCGTGAAACAGAGTTTTATGCTCTCTTGAAAAAAGAAGCATATACAAAAGCCAATCTATTTCTAAATGCAAAAGTAGACAAGCGTACCTTACAGGAAATCTATCACAACAACCGCAAAACATTAAATGAAGTAGAAGTAGCTATTTACAATACTAATCATAAGCTTTTGTACCATGATGCCGTGGATATAGATTTCGTAAAAGAGACCTCAAAAATGCTCAATGATATTAATTCCAAAGGCAGCATAAAATTTTATCAGGATAGCTGGCAGGTAATTGGAGTTGTCTATGAATATGAGGGGCAAAAATATCTTGTAACAGCTGCTTCGTATGATCAATATGGATATAGTAAGATCAATAATTTATTGAAAACAATTGTTATCGTATTCGTATTTTCAATCATTATCATCTTTCTGGCTGGAAGGATATTTTCAAGAAAAGCATTTCAACCGGTAAATGAAATGACAGAAAAAGCAAGAAGTATTTCGGCAACCAATCTTGATCTACGCCTTGAAACAACTGAAAGTAAGGATGAATTATCTGAACTTGCAAATACATTCAATGATATGCTCAATCGTCTGGAAAGTTCTTTTGATGCACAAAAAAGCTTTGTTTCCAATATATCCCATGAATTGAGAACGCCTTTAGCAGCTATTATTACCGAACTTGAACTCTCTGTCAATAAAGACAGAACCAATGACGAATACAAAATTGTCATCAATAATGTATTGGACGATTCTAAAAAACTGGTCCGCTTATCCAATAGCTTATTAGATTTTGCCAAAGCAAGTTATGATCCTACTGAAATTTCATTTAAACCGGTGCGGATCGATGAGATCTTATTAGATGCCCGTCAGCAGGTTCAGAATTATAATTATGATTATAAAATTGATCTTAATTTTAAAGCTGATATTGATGATGAAAATCAAATTTCTGTCATTGGTAATGAATACCTGCTAAAAGTAGCCTTCGTAAACCTTCTTGAAAATGGCTGTAAATTTTCAGATGATCATAAAAGTACAGTTTCCATTATATTCAGCCACGATATGATTATTCTGACATTTTCTGATGATGGAATTGGAATATCTGAAAAAGATATGAACTTTATTTTTGCTCCGTTCCATAGAGGAGAAAATAAAGAATTTGCTGATGGTAACGGAATAGGACTTCCTCTCACCAAAAAAATAGTTGATCTCCATAAAGGGACGATCAATGTCTCTTCACGAGTAGATGCCGGAACTACTTTCACTGTGGAATTACCCCATTTATAATTTTTTCTAATAAAATTCTAATTTTTTTCTACTGGTTCTCTAACCGCGTTTATGGCAGATTGTAAAGACCTTTGTGCCATCAAATAAAAGAAGAGGAATTATGGGACTATTGGAATTTACTATCAGACTTTTAAGCGGAATGTTATTAGGTTCCGCCATCGGTATCGAAAGACATTGGCGTCAGAAAAGTGCAGGTTTACGTACCAATGCATTGGTTTCACTTGGAGCAACAGCTTTTATCCTTCTTTCTATTAAAATCGGTGGCGATGCGACCGGAAGAATTGCTTCCTATATTGTGAGCGGTATAGGATTTCTCGGTGCCGGAGTGATCATGAAAGATGGACTCAATGTACAGGGATTGAATACCGCTGCAACAATATGGTGTTCCGCTGCTGTAGGTGCTTTAAGCGGAATGGGACTACAATTGGAAGCTGCGGTGGTAACCCTTACAGTAATGTTCACCCACATTATTCTCCGTCCGATAGGTATCCGGTTAAACAGATTTACTTTCGTAAAATCAGGTAATGTACAAACCGATTATCTTTTTACCATAAAATGTACGGCAGATGTAGAAAACCATATCCGTGTATTACTGATGCAAATGTTGGGAAATGATGAAAAGCTATTATTAAAATCATTATCAAGTGATGACATTGAAGACAAAGTCGTTATAACTGCCGTTATCGTCACTGCAACACCTCAGGACAGCCTTATAGAACGAACTGCCAGTCGTCTTACGATCGAAGAAAAAGTTCATAAGGTCAGTTGGGAGATTATTGGTACTCAATCAGAGCTATAGTCTTCGTAGGTACAATATTCAGAATCTATTCAACAGATTTTTTTCAATTAAAATAACGCATCAGCTTCCATGATGCAGGTTATTACGATCCTATACAATAAATAAACAAAAAACGGTGTCATGATTAAGCTAAAAGAAAAAATCAAAAACCCGTTCCATTCAATCATTAATTCCGATGGAATGAATGTAGGAACCATCACCAAACTGCATAATGCATCCAGCCAGGATGATAAGTTTGTATACGCAATGCTGGAAACCAGTGAAGAAGGTATAACCAATATAACGGCGGACGAACGTAAAGACAGATTTGGCCTTAATGAAATTCAACATCAGAAAGCTCCTAAATGGTATATACAACTTTTAAAGGCTTTTGCTAATCCATTCATCTATATACTTCTCGCTATTGCCTCAGTATCATTTCTTATTGACGTATGGCTTCCTCCTGTAGAAGAGCGGGATTTTAAGACCGTAATTGTTGTTTCGATTATGATTCTGATAAGTACTTTATTGCGGTTTATCCAGGAATACAGGAGTAATAACGCAGCAGAAAAGCTGAAAAGTATGGTCAAAACAACCGCTACTGTACTTAGAAAATTTCAAAGCAAACAGGAAATTTCTATTAGCGAGCTTGTTCCCGGGGATATCATTTACCTGTCTGCTGGTGATATGATTCCTGCAGATTGTAGAATTCTAATAAGTAAGGATTTATTTATCAGTGAAAGTATGCTTACAGGAGAAGCATTACCGGTAGAGAAAAATCACCTTCCTGTACGGGATGCAGAAAAAAGACAGGTTATTGAACTGAATAACCTATGTTTTATGGGAACCAATGTGGTAAGTGGTTCTGCCACAGCAGTCATTGTCGTTACCGGAGGCTATACTTATTTTGGAAGCATCAGTAAATCGATCACAGGGGAACGACCTGAAACAAGCTTTGATAAAGGAATCAACAAGGTAAGTTTTCTTCTGATCCGCTTTATGCTGGTTATGGTTCCTATCATATTTTTAGTCAATGGTCTCCTCAAAGGAAACTGGTGGGAAGCTCTGTTATTTGCCATCGCAGTAGCTGTAGGATTAACTCCTGAAATGCTTCCTATGATCGTTACCGCCAATCTGGCTAAAGGGGCTGTAAACATGAGTAAACGCAAAGTAATTGTAAAAAGATTGAATTCCATCCAGAATATCGGGGCAATGGATATTCTTTGCACAGACAAGACCGGAACCCTTACGTTAGATAAAATTGTTCTTGAAAAACACCTGAATGTCCATGGAATAGAGGATGACGAGGTATTGAAATGGGCTTATCTGAACAGCTATCATCAGACTGGATTAAAAAATCTTTTAGACAAAGCTGTTTTGGAGCATGTTGAACTTCATGATTATCTTAAAGTAGAGGAACAGTATCTTAAAATAGATGAAATTCCTTTTGATTTTCAACGCCGTAGAATGTCGGTCATTCTTAAAATGCACAATGGAAATCACCTTCTTATCTGTAAAGGAGCTGTAGAGGAAATGCTTGAATTATGCAGTAAGGCTTTTGATCCGGGAGACAACAGAAACATTCATATTGAAAATGATAAAGCGGTTCCTATGGATGATGCCATGCGTAAGATCGTTTTGAAAACTTCAAAAAAAATGAATGAAGAGGGATTGCGTGTAATTCTTGTGGCTATCAGGGAATTTGATGCTTCTCATCCGCTTACGTATACCTTAGAAAGTGAAAAAGACCTTACCCTAACCGGTTTCATTGGTTTTCTTGATCCGGCAAAACCATCTGCTAAACCAGCCATAGAAGCCTTACATAAATTGGGGGTTGGTGTAAAAGTATTAACTGGAGATAATGAAATTGTTACCCGGAAAATATGTAAAGATGTAGGAATTCCTGTGCACAATATCATTAATGGGAGAGATCTCGACGAAATATCTGACGAAGTATTGGCAGAACGTATGGACTCTGTTTCTGTATTTGCCAAACTGAATCCTTTACAAAAGGTGCGCGTCGTAAAAGTGTTACGCAGTCAGGGACACACGGTAGGTTTTATGGGGGATGGAATTAATGATGCAGCAGCACTCAAAGAATCTGATGTAGGGATCAGTGTAGATACAGCAGTGGATGTGGCTAAAGAAAGTGCAGATATCATCCTTCTTGAAAAAGACCTAATGGTACTCAGAAAAGGGGTGATCTATGGAAGAAGAACCTTTGGAAATATTATTAAATATATTAAAATGACGGCGAGCAGCAACTTTGGAAATATGTTCAGCATGTTGGGAGCCAGCGCATTTTTACCATTTCTTCCTATGCTTCCTGTTCATTTACTGATTCAGAATCTGTTATATGACATTTCGCAAATTTCTATTCCCTGGGACAGAATGGATGAAGAGTTCTTAGAAACCCCTAAAAAATGGGATGCCGGAGGAGTTGCCAGATTTATGTTCTTCATAGGCCCTATCAGCTCCATTTTTGATTTTGCAACGTTTGCGGTAATGTATTATGTATTTAAAGCCAATACGGCTGAGCATCAGACTTTATTCCAAAGTGGATGGTTCGTTGAAGGATTGCTTTCTCAAACACTGATCATCCATATGATCAGAACAAGAAAAATTCCTTTCATACAAAGTTGGGCTACTGCTCCGGTAGTTGCTTTAACGACATTAATCATGATTATCGGGATTGCATTACCATTCTCACCATTTGCTTCAGTATTAAAAATGCAGCCTTTACCACTGAGCTATTTCCCATGGTTATTGGGGATACTCACTTGCTATTGTCTGCTAACGCAATGGGTTAAAAACTGGTTTATTAAAAAATTCAATACCTGGTTGTAAGCAACCTAATGCCTTTTTACAGACAACACGATTAACCTTATAAAAACAATTAAAAATATTAAACGTAATGACTATCAAAGCAACACGATTGAGAGGCAGTATGCCCATACTGCTATGGTTTACTACAGCCTCAATTATCCTTTATTCCTGCAACGGTAAAAAAGAACATTCTGAAAATACGGTTCCTTATCTTACTAAGGGAGATACTATTATTGTACAAAAAAACTCACCTGTTATTTCTAAACTAGCCGTTTACACTGTAAAAGAAGAAGAATATAGCCCTAATCTTTTGACGGTAGGAACCGTAAAAGCTATTCCCAACACTTATTCCGAAATAGCATCCCCATTTGCGGGAAGAATCTTAAAATCATATGTTAAACTAGGACAAAAAGTAGCACCCGGGTCTCCTTTGTTTTCAGTAAGTTCTAAAGATTATTTCGCAGCACAAAAAGATTATCGTGATGCTCAGCAGGAATACCGTCAGTCGGAATTGAATATGAAGCGTCAGCAGGATCTATTACAACATGGAGTAGGAATACAACGTGAAACTGAAGAAGCTGCTACAGAATTTCAAATTAAAAAAACAGCACTGGCTAATGCTTCAGCAGCCTTGAAAATCTATAAGAATGGAGATAAAATGTCTATGAATACACCTTTGGTAGTAGTATCTCCTATAAAAGGAGAGGTCGTAACGAACGATATTGTTATGGGTCAATATTTAAAAGAAGATGCCCTTCCTATGGTTGTAATCGCCGAATTATCAAAAGTCTGGATCGCGGGTCAGGTAAAAGAGAATGATCTTCGTTTTCTTCAGAACCTTACAGGTGTAGAAGTGAATGTCAGCGCATTCCCTGATAGGAAAATGACAGGAAAAATATACCATATCAATGAAATTGTAAATGAAGCAACACGAAGTGTAGAAGTACTTGTAGAATGTGAAAATAATGATCGCCTTTTAAAACCGGGAATGTTTGTGAATGTAAAATTCAGCAACACAGCTGAAAAGAAAATATTCGTTCCGGCTAAAGCTGTTCTTCAGTTTAATGATAAAAATTATGTTCTGGTACAGACTTCAAAAAATGAATATGTAAAGAAGTATGTAGAAACAGGTGTAACAGAAAATAACAGAATTCAAATTCTAGGCGGATTAAAATCAGGCGAAACCATTATCAGTGATGGCGCTTTTTATCTTCTGGACGCTAAATAACAGATATCATGAAAAATATACTGAACAACATCATTGCAAAACGATGGTTAATACTGGCATTGTTTGCATTGCTTGCCTTATTTGGCTATTACTCGTGGAAACAACTTTCTATAGAAGCATATCCTGATATTGGAGATGTTACGTCTCAGGTTGTCACTCAGGTACCCGGTTTAGCTGCTGAAGAAATAGAGCAACAGATTACGATTCCTATTGAACAGGCAATCAATGGACTTCCCGGAATGCATGTGATGCGAAGCAAGAGTACTTTTGGATTATCCATGGTGACAATTGTTTTCAACGACGGAGTAGATGATTATTGGGCGAGAACGAGAATTAAAGAAAGACTGGGAGATCTCGAGCTTCCCTATGGAGTGACTCCTGGGCTTGATCCTTTGACATCGCCTACCGGAGAGATATACCGGTATATTATTGAAAGTAAAAACCATGATCTTCGGGAGCTTACCGATCTTCAGAATTTCATGATCATTCCTAAAATAAAACAGGTTTCAGGAGTTGCTGATGTTACCAATTTTGGTGGAATTACCACACAGTTTCAAGTAGAACTGGATCCTGTAAAACTGGAGCAGTATAATATTTCCCTTAAAGAAGTAGCAGAGAAACTGGAAGCCAATAATGCCAACTCAGGAGGAAGTGTCATGAACAGAGGTGATCAATCCTATGTTATCCGTGGTATTGGCTTGGTTAAATCTTTGGAAGACATGGGAAGAGTTGTGGTAAAATCAGTCAATGGTACTCCTGTGTACATGAATGATATTGGCAAGATAAAATATGGGAATCTGGAACGTAAAGGCGCATTAGGTTATTCTGATCAGCGCGGAGCTAATTACTCTGATAACATAGAAGGTATTGTTTTATTACTTAAAGGAGAAAATCCATCTGTTGTATTAAAAGGAGTAAATGAAGCAGTCGATGATCTGAATAAAAACGTTCTTCCAAAAGGAGTTCAGATTCACGTTGTATTAGACCGTACAAATCTTGTTGACAATACCTTACATACCGTTTCGAAAACTTTACTTGAAGGAATGACATTAGTGATCATTGTATTAATTGTCTTTCTGGGAAGCTGGCGTGGTGCTTTACTGGTAGCGGTTACAATTCCATTATCGCTGTTAATTGCATTTATATTAATGCATTTCACCAATATCCCAGCTAACCTGTTATCACTTGGTGCGATCGATTTCGGAATTATTGTAGATGGCGCTATTGTCATGCTAGAAACGATTTTAAAGAAACGGGAAGATCATCCTGATGAAGAACTTGATGAAAAAACAATTACCCAAAAAGTAAAAGAAATCGCCAAACCCGTATTTTTTGCTACGATCATTATTATCACGGCCTATTTACCATTGTTCGCTTTTGAAAGAGTGGAAAAGAAACTATTTACACCAATGGCTTTTACCGTAGGATATGCACTCCTTGGCGCATTGGCTGTAGCCCTATTTCTTATTCCAGGATTGGCTTTTGTGATCTATAGAAAACCCCGTAAGATCTATCATAACCGTTGGCTGGAGAAAATAGGAGCTGCCTATCACAGCAGGGTTCAGAAAATTATGAGCCGACCTAAACGAATATTCATCCCGTTAATTGCTATTCTTTTAACTACCGGTATTTTAACAGCTCTCGTAGGAAAAGACTTTTTACCACCATTGGATGAAGGCTCAATATGGCTGCAGGTTTCATTGCCACCAGGCATTACGGTTGAGAAATCCAGAGAAATGAGTGATACCCTTCGGGCACGTACCCTCAAACATAAAGAAGTAACCTATGTAATGGTACAGGCAGGGAGAAATGATGATGGAACTGATGCATGGACACCTTCCCATTTTGAGGTTAGCGTAGGTCTAAAACCATACAGTGAATGGAAATGGGGCAGAAGTAAAGCAGATCTCATTAAAGAGCTGGAAGCTGAATATGCAACGATGCCCGGATATAATATTGCTTTTACCCAACCGATGATCGATGGGGTAATGGATAAAATTTCAGGGGCACACAGCGAGCTTGTGGTTAAAGTTTATGGAAATGATTTTAAAGAAACAAGACGAATAGCAGAAGAAGTCATGACGACTTTAAAAAAAGTAAAAGGAGCTGTCGATCTTGCCATAGACCAGGAGCCTCCATTACCTCAGTTGCAGATCAAAGTAGACCGTGAAAAAATAGCTCAGTATGGACTAAACGTATCGGATGTTTCAGATCTCATAGAGGTAGCTATCGGTGGAAAAGCGGTTTCAAAAGTATATCAGGGAATCAAGGTGTATGACATCATTACACGATATAACGAGATAAGCAGGAATACTCCCGAAAAGATAGGAAGCCTAATGTTGACCAATGAATCCGGAGCAAAGATTCCACTTTCCCAGGTTGCAGATATACAAATGAACACCGGAGAAAGTATGATCGCCCGTGAAATGAACAAGCGCCATCTCACAGTACGTCTCAATCTTCGTGGTACCGATCTTACTTCTTTTTTAGCACAAGCTGAAAAGGCTATTGACAAAGAGGTAAAATATGATCATGAAAAGTACAGTGTAAAATGGGGTGGACAGTTTGAAAACCAAAATCGTGCTTATGGAAGACTTTCAATAATTGTCCCGCTAGCACTTTCCATCATGTTTATTTTACTTTATGGAGCTTTCCAATCATTCCGTCAGGCCGGACTTTTAATAAGTATTGTTCCGCTCGCTCTTTTTGGAGGAATGCTGGCACTTAATCTTCGCGGAATGACCTTGAATATTTCTTCTGCAGTAGGCTTTATAGCTTTGTTTGGAGTCGCTATACAAAATGGAGTGATCATGATCTCCCATATTAATGATCTGCGAAAAAAAGGATATAATCTGAGGAAAGCGGTTATTGAAGGAGCATCACATCGTTTCCGTCCTGTTCTGATGACTGCAACAGTAGCGATATTAGGATTATTCCCAGCTTCATTAGCAACAGGTATCGGTTCAGATGTACAAAGGCCTTTAGCTACTGTTATTGTTTATGGACTCTTGTTTTCAACCATCATTACATTATTTGCCCTTCCTGCACTTTATTATTTAATAGAAAATAAATGGGGAAAGAGTTATAACGCCGTAAAAGAAAATTAAAATGATTACAACAAAAAAATACATAAAATCCTTTTTAGCGTTAGTCCTTCTGAGTATATCATTTGTGGTAAAAGCTCAGAAGATAGACACTGCATTTGCTAAAAAACCGATTGACTACGCAACTTATATCAATCTTGTAGGGAAAAATAATTTAGCGTATTCTGCAGAAAAATTTAATGTTAATATAGCTGATGCAGCGATACAAACTGCCAGAATATTTCCTGACCCCCAATTAGGTTTCGGATGGTTTGATAATGGACAGAAAAGAATGAAATTGGGTTACGGCTTCAACTCTGAAGTAAGCTGGACATTGGAAATGGGCGGAAAAAGAAAAGCCCGTATAGAGGTAGCCCGTAATCAGGCACAGCTTAGCCGTCTTCTTCTGGATGATTACTTCCGTAATCTTCGTGCAGATGCAACATTAGCTTATCTGGCAGCCATTCAAAACAGAATTGTGCTCGATGTAGAATCAAATTCTTATCTCCAGATGAAAAAGCTGGCAGAATCAGACAGTATTCGTTTTAAATTAGGGGTAATTACTCAGGTAGATGCCCGACAATCTAAACTGGAAGCTGGAACAATGCTTAATGATGTATTTTCTGCAGAAGCAGATTGGAAAACTTCGTTAGCGAACCTTTCTCTTTTGTCCGGAAAAACTAAAAATGACTCTCTATTATATCCAAAAGGTGACTTCTCTGGCTTTGAGCGGCAGTTTTCTCTACAAGATCTCGTCATCGAAGCACAAAATAACAGGGCAGATTTAAAAGCAGCTTTACAAAGTAAGCATGTTTCTCAAAGCTTATTAAAGCAAGCTAAAGCTGATCGGGCAATTGATCTTGGATTATCATTCGGGGTAAACAATGCTGCTTATGTCAGGAATACTATTGCTCCTACACCAGGCATGACCACTGTAAATGCCGGAATCAGTATCCCATTAAAGTTTTCCAATAACAGATCCGGGGATCTCCGGGCTGCACAATATGGTACCTTACAGGCAGAAACTACCTACAAACAAACAGAGCTCCAGATTCAAACTGAAGTTACACAGGCATATTTTACGTATATCGCAGCTCAAAAGCAGGCTGACCAGTTCAAATCTGGTTTGCTTACAGAGGCACAAGCCATCCTTGAAGGTAAAATTTACAGTTATAAAAGAGGGCAGTCTTCTTTATTAGAAGTCCTGAATGCACAACGTACTTATAACGATGTACAACATGATTATTATAATGCCCTTTACAGCTATGCTGTTTCATTAGTAGAACTGGAAAGAGCGGCCGGAATATGGGATATTAATTTTTAATTAAAAAACAATGAAAAAGACACTCATTATATTGATCTTACTATTAGAAGGGCATTTTCTATATGCACAGACCACACATGAAAATACTGATACCTTAAAAATTAATACCCAGGAATTAAATCCGAACAGAGTGACCTGGGGAGTGAAAGCAGGTATCAACACCTATAATCTCTATGGTAAGGAAAGAGATTTTATTTTTGCGAATTCAGACACAAGATTCAAACTAGGATTTTTTGCAGGTATCTTTGTTAATACAAACATTACCAGAAATATAGGTCTTACCCATGAATTGATTTTCAATCAAAGAAGAGTAGGTGTTACCTATAAAGATGCAGCTGATAACACCTATAGTTCAACAATCAATAGTTCTTATATTGACATTGTTCCTGCTAACATCAACTATCAGCTATCCGGATTCAGATTCTATGCAGGTCCTTATGTAAGTATGTTATTAGCAGCTAGCACAAAACGAAAGGATGAAAATGGCATTTTTTTCAAGGATAAAAGCATTTTTGGTGACGCTACCAACGATGAAAGTAAGGGATATTATCTTCAGAAATTTGATTTCGGTATGAACCTCGGAGTTGATTATCAATTAAAAGACCGCTGGTCTGTTGGGATTAGATACACTCATGGTTTTACAGATCTCTTTCAGAATGCTAATAGTTCAGCAAATGGAAATGCCAAAAAGGATAAAATTAAAATATATAACAGAGGATTGATGCTTTCACTGGCTTATGATCTCAGCTCGAAACGTTCTTCAAATGAATAATTTGATAATGCATTCAAATCATATTGCAATTGAAACAATCAATAGAGCCGGGTTTTAACCCGGCTTATTTAATGCCATACATATTGGCTTTAGCCAAA
The DNA here is from genome assembly GCF_002216065.1 of Chryseobacterium sp. T16E-39. Taxonomy (NCBI): domain Bacteria; kingdom Pseudomonadati; phylum Bacteroidota; class Flavobacteriia; order Flavobacteriales; family Weeksellaceae; genus Chryseobacterium; species Chryseobacterium sp. T16E-39. Next base: position 844,887 of record NZ_CP022282.1, read on the forward strand.
ACATACAATAATATAAGTTTTGGCTAAAGCCTTTTCGGAGGGCTTATTTTTTTTAACAGGCTAAAGCCCGTTTCTATTGATTGTTCTTTCTCTCGCAGATCAAGCAAATGATGCAGATTTGTTTTAACGCAAAGATTTATTATCACTCTGTTTATTAGTAAGGTTTGCAAAGAGTAGCTTCGCTGATGAAGCTTATGTAATCTTAAAAAATCTTCGATTTTTTTTAAACTTATGTGTAATTATTATACAGCATGTATTAAACTTAAAGTAGCTTAAGTGTTAAGACTATTTGTGAGTGAGATTGCTTCACATTCGTTCGCAATGACAAAGTGTTTAAAAACTTTTGTGACTTTTGACTACGTCGAACCTTCGGTTTGTGGTTATTTTAGATTATATAGATTTCAATAAATTACCGATCAGCTTTTCATTTATCCCCGAAGTATTTTCGAGGTTTCTTCAACTAAGCTTTCCATTAATATTGTCGCATTTCTATGTTTCAAGACAGGAGCAATCTGACCAGCCCAAAAGAAAACCATATCATTTTTTCCTTGTTCTAATGCAGCTTTTCGTAATGGCGACATAAAAGTAGTCTGCAATGGAAAGGGCAGATGTGCAATGGATTTTTCAGAAAGCTCTTCTAGGATTTCTGTGGTAATTCCTCTTCCAAGTCGTCCTGTGTAGGCTCTTGATAGCCTGGTATTTTTAGAGGCATCAGAAAAGAGAGCCTCTCTGTGAACGGGTACAGCACCAGACTCCTCACAAGCAAGAAAAGCAGTTCCAATCTGCGCTGCTTCTGCACCTAATGTTAATGCGGCGGCAATTCCGGTTCCGTTGGCAATTCCTCCGGCAGCAATTACGGGTATTTTTACTTTATCCTTTATCAGTTGGATCAGGACAAAAGTACCTGTTGTCGAAAATTCCGCTTTGTCCAGAAAAGAAGGCCTGTGTCCGCCACTTTCAAATCCTGATGCTACAATAAAATCAACCCCGGTATTTTCTAAAGCAAGAGCTTCATCTAAAGTGGTAGCATTTCCGGCAACTAAAATTCCTCTTTTGTGACATTCTTCAATAACATCGGGATCCAGTAATCCAAACATAAAACTGAAAACCTTCGGCTTAATGTCAAGAACAGTTTGAAGCTGATTCTGAAATCTGGATTCAAAAGAGGGTGAAAGCTTTGGAATTTCGATATCCAATTTTTCAAAATAGGGTTTGAATATCTCCACTGTTTCTTTATATTGTCTTTCAGTATCGTCCTGACTGAGATAGTCTGTATCGGAAACCCAAAGATTTAGATTATAAGGATTGGCTGTTTTTGACCTAATCTTCTGATCTGTATCATAGATCTCCTGTGGACTAAGTGTGTATGCTCCAAATCCACCCAGTCCGCCCATATTGCTGACAGTAGATGTCAATTCAACTGTAGATAAACCACCTCCAAAAGGTCCTTGCCATATTGGGTATTCTATTCCCAATAGATCTGTTATTCTGTTTTTATTCCACATAAATACGTCTTGTTGATTTGGTTCAAATGGTTACTCTACATCCGTTAATGTCTTATTAACGATCAGCCATTTACCGTTTATTTTATGAAAAGTAATAAAATTATAGTAATTAAAATCGTACATCTTTACATTTAATTTTACGGCAGCAATAGAATTGATCACGTCAATAGAAATAATCTCCGGTTGAAATGGTGCACCTGCTTTTTCAGGACTTACACGACTTCCCACTCCTTCAATATACTGAGTTGCTGTTTTATAATAAGGAACTCCTTTTATATCTCCAAAGAGAAGAGCGTCCTTAAAAAAAACTTCTTTCAGAAGCGTTGTATTGCCTTCAAAGATCCCTTTGAAGTAATATTCCTCAAGCGCTATTTTTATAGCAGTTTCTTCTGTACCATTTTTCATAGTGTTGATTTTTTGAGCATGACTGTTTATTGGAAAAATAAACAGCCATGCGATTAATAATAGAATTTTCATGACAGATAATGTCCGGCTCCCATACCGCCGTCCACATTAATTATGGCTCCGGTTACCAACTTATTGGTAGCAATACTGTGAACCATCTGGGCTACTTCTTCAGATTCCCCAATACGGTTCAATAAATGAAGCCCTGCAGCTTTATCAATATTTTCATCATGCATTGGGGTTCTGATAAGCCCTGCCGCAACGGTATTCACCCTGATATTATCTTTTCCAAATTCCGCAGCCAACTGAATGGTTAATGCGTGTACTGCACCTTTACTGGATATTGGCGCAGCGGATGGAGATCCTGCCAGTGCGTGGTATACTAAAGGAGAACCAATATTAATGATCACTCCATCTTTCTGTTTTTGCATCTGAGGAATAACCGATTGGCTTGTGAAGAAAGTTCCTTTAAGATTTGTTCTCAGAAATCGATCCAGGTGATCTTCCGTCACTTCTAAAAAGGGTTTATTCTCATAAATCCCTGCATTATTGACCAAAACATCTGCAGATCCAAATCTGTCAACAGCTGTTTTTACCAACAGATCTCCAATAGATTTTTCAGCAACGTCACCAGCAACCATGGCCAAACGATCACCACCTCCCAATTCATTGAAAACCTGCTCCAACTTTGATTCTGTTTTTGAATTGATGACTACATTATTGCCTCTTTCCAGAAAGTATCTTGCAATTTCCAATCCTATTCCTGATGAAGCGCCTGTTACAATAACTGTTTGTTTACTCATCTTCTTATTTTTTTTCAGTGGAAAATCCTTGTTCTTTTAACACAGATACCTGATCTCCGGCATATCCCCAGTTGTCATCTTCTATCTCATCGATCACAACATGGGTAAGATGAGGATCTTTATTCAGTACTGATGTTACTAATTCTGTTACTCCTTTTATTAAAAGCTGTTTTTGTTCTCTGGTAACTCCGTCACGTAGAACTTCTATTTTTATGTAAGGCATGATCTTTAATTTTAAATGTTAAAAATTGTTTTCAGCAGCTTCTGCTGTCAAATTGATAGTAAGGTCAAAGTTGTTGTATATCAGGGTGTCACCAAGGTCGGTAAAGAAATTGCCTGATCTGAATTTCATATTGTACTTGGTTCGGTCAAGAACAATTTTACTCTGTATTGTCGCTGTATTTTGTTGGGTTTCGATCTTCAAAACAGCATCGACAGGGTGGGTGATTCCTTTGATCGTAAGATCTCCGGTCACATAATATACATGATCAGCTCCCGGCTCTGCATGTTTGATTTCAAATGTAGATTCAGGGTATTGATCAGAATTAAAAAAATCATCAGAAGCTAGATGACCGGCAAATTGAGCATTCGTTTCAGCATCTTCAATGTCAAGAATTTTGATAGAACGGGTATCGATCTTAAACGTTCCTGAGGTAAGCTGGTTGTCTTTGAAAGAAAATGTTCCTTCTTTGATTCCTATTGTTCCGTTGTGAGAACCCGTTACTTTTCTTCCGGTCCATTCTACAATGCTTTTATCATTGTTTACTTTAAAATTTTGTGTATTCATTTTTTCTATGTTTAAATGTTGACACAAAGTTGCGTTGATCGGATCAAAAAGATACGTGACCTGGGTCACTATTTACCATAGATTAGGGTTGATATAATCTGCTGAGGGTTTCTCTGGAAACCCCAAGATAAGCTGCAATTAAATGCTTAGGAACAAGATTGTACAACTGCGGATACATAGATAAAAGTTCTTCATACCTGAATTTAACATCATTATTCATAAAAGAAAGAAGTCGTTTTTGTACAGCAACATAACCTTTGTTGGTTCTCCATCTGAAGAAATGTTCCACTTCATGAATTTCATTACAGATTTTTTCCCGGTTTTCATTGGATATCGCCAAAACTGTTGCATTGGTAATACAGTCAATATTTACCGTCGCTTTTTGGTGGCTGTATAATGCATTATAATCTGAAACCCACCAGTTAGGCATGGCAAACTGAAGGATAAACATTTTCATGGCATCATTCAGGTAAAAGGCTTTCAAACAGCCATCGAGTACAAAAAATTCCTGATCTATAGAATCCCCTTCAGATAAAAGCATTTGTCCTTTTTTTAGACTGATCATTCGAAAATGGGAAAATACATAATCTAACTGTTCCTCGCTGAGTGAAACAAATTGTGATAAATGCTGCTGTAATATCTCTTTAGGATTGGTCATTGTTCTTGGTAATACTATTACAAATATACAATGTAATCGGTTTCGAGAAGAGGGTTTAGTTTACATCTGTTTTTTATTTTCCAGGATATATGGCAGATTTGATTTACTGATGATAAGAAAGCATTTTATTTAAAACAGCAGAAAGATGATTGGGTGTACAGTCCTTTTCATTTTTTACAGTATCATCTTTACTATCCTTTCTGCAAATGATCATAATAAATTTAAATGCAGCCTGTTTCGTAACAGCATTTATCTGTTCATCGATTTCAAAAAAATCCAGGAGTCCATATTCTTTAAATTCCCTCTGTACAGCATCCATATCGTAGAAATAGAGCTGTCCTCCTTTTCCAATTTCAAAAGTATCTTTTCCGATCTCTTTGCCTTTTCCATAGTTAGGAGAATTTTTAGAGATCACGGAAAAAATCATCCAACCTCCTTCCTGTAATTGATTAAAACAATCATCAATCATTTTCTTCCTTTGATTGTGGTTAAATAAATACAAAAGGCCGTAACAGAAAATGCCATCATACAAATGTTTATCAAAAGGCATTTCCGTCACTGATCCCTGAAAAATCTGCATTTCACTTCCATAATGATCTTTAGCCAGTTCAATAGCTGTTTCAGAAACTTCTATTCCTGTTACCTTCATATCATTTTCTATAAAGATCTGGCCGTTTCTACCATATCCGATTCCCGGAATGAGAATATCTTTTAATCCCCGGTCTACAAAAAGATCTTTTGCTAATATCGCGGAATGAGAGGGGGAAAAACCCCACATCGTTTGATGTTCAATAAAACTATTATCCCAGAATTCTTTCATATCTTCAGCCTGATTGGTATCACCAACAACCATTTTACTTGATACTTTTTTATTTTTCATAAACTCTTTTTAATTTAAAACATGCTTCTCTTTATTCTTTTTTGGACCATAAATAAGAACATAAACAAACAGAATCAACATCGCAGTAACACCTGCCCACATCGCCTGTTTCCATCCATAAATAAAGGATTCACGGGCAATATATAGTAAAGTATCAGATTGATGTCCTGCTTTTGGAGCAATAGCTATCGCATTAGAAATTCCCTCGCGGGCAGAAGAAGCGATAGAGAAAGGAATGTCATCTAATTTTTCATCCATCTTATTTCGATAACCTGCACTTACCAAAGATCCAAGTAAAGCAACACCAAGAGCAGTTCCAAGTTCACGTGTAATATCATTAAGTGCCGAAGCAACTCCTTGTCGATCAGCAGGCAGAGCAGAAGTTATAGCTTCAGTAGAAGGTGTCATGCTCAATCCCATTCCAATTCCCATAGCAAGCATTCCTGGAAGTACTGATAAATAACCTCCATCTGCAGACACCAGTATTGCCATAAGTGCAGCTCCTAAACTCCCCAATAAAATACCCGATGCCATAGTGAAACGCCTTCCTATCTGTGCAGCAATTTTAGGTGCCAGGCCTGAAGAAAACATCATAAGTAAGGCCATAGGCATCATAGCAAGTGTAGAACGGAGACCTGACCAACCTAAAACTCCCTGAAAATAAGGAAACAATACAATAAATATTCCTGCCTGCACCCCAAAAATCATTAACAGTGATACAGATCCACTCGATAAACCACGCTTCATAAAAAGTGAAACATCAAGGAGTGGTGCTTTCTGCCTCAATTCCCAAACCACAAAAAGAACAGCCGATATAAGTCCTGTAATGAGAGATCCTATTACAATAGGTTCACTTAAGCCTTTAACAGGAGCTTCATGCAGCGTGTATACCACTCCAACTATCGCTATTATTGATAGGAGAGTACCAACAGTATCAAAACGATACTCTGTTCTTTCCGCTGAATTTGGAATATATCTTACTGTCAGAGCAATTGCAATTAAAGCAAGTATTACGGGAAAAACAAAAAGCAGTCGCCAGGTGTAAAGATCGACCAAAACAGCAGAAAGGTACATTCCCAGAATCCCTCCACCTCCTGCAACACCCGTCCAGATACCAATGGCTTTTGAACGCTCTTCATCAGGAAACGTAGAAGTAATTACAGAGAGCGTAACAGGCATGATCATTGCTGCTCCAATCCCACACAAAAACCTTGATACAATCATCATGGTAGAAGAAACTGCCCAACCCGACATCATGCTGGCTATTCCAAAAATAAATAGCCCGACAAGCAACACTGGTTTCCGACCAATCCGATCACCCAGAGCACCAAGAGGTAAAAGTAAAGCTGCTAAACTTATTGTATATATATTGATCATCCACAAAATACTACTTTGAGAAGCATTGAAATCGATGGCTAATTTTGGTTGTGCTACATTGAGCCCGCTTACGGAGGCAATGACGGCCATCAATGCAATGCAAACTGTTATTAATATCATTCTCCTTTGACGCTTACCGGCATTTAAAACTACCTGATTGCTAAGATCTTTTTCTTTCATACAGCAAAATTACTTATCTTTACTATCCAAATGATATTACTTCCCCTTTGGATAGCACTATCCAAAATGACAGTAAGTTTAAAAGTGTAACTATGATACCAGAAAAGGACTGTTCAAAAGCAATGTTATCTATAAAGGACGCGCTTGATGCTGTAGAAGGAAGATGGAAGCTATTAATCCTCTATTCACTATGCAGCGGGTCTAAGCGTTTTAAGGAACTTTCAAGAGAAGTTACAGGAATAACAGACAAAACGTTGTCGAAAGAGTTAAAGAACCTGCAAGCTAATAAGCTGATCAACCGGGAAGTGTTTGATACCTCGCCACCCACAGTTGAATACACCATGACTGCTCACGGCATGTCATTGAAAAATGTATTGTTTGAACTTTGGAATTGGGGATTGATTCATCGTGAAGAGGTGATTGGAAAATACTAATTACACTACATATAAGTTTTCTATTCTTGAACTTTAATAATCTTCAATATAATTTATTATTTAAAATATACCAATTGGTATATTTATTTTATATCTTTGCTTTCTCAAAATTTAGTATACACATAAGCAGTTGAAAAGAGCTGCCTTGATTGATTAAACTTTTTTTTGATTTAAAATATACCGATTGGTATATTTTATTAAATTAATAAAGATTAAAAACATGAAAAGAATAATCCTGATCATCACAGTGATCTCCGCAGCGATTATGGAACTGATAGATACTTCCATTGTGAATGTAGCCCTTAATTATATGAGTGGAAATCTGGGTGCAACGCTGGAAGATATTTCCTGGGTTGTAACTGCGTATGGCATTGCCAATGTGATCATCATTCCTATGACCAGCTTTTTAGTAAATAATTTAGGACGGAGAAATTACTATATCGGTTCAATTATCTTATTTACTTTCTGTTCCTTTATGTGTGGAAATTCAACCAATCTTTGGGAGTTGGTCATGTTCCGGTTTCTCCAGGGTATTGGTGGTGGGGCATTGCTTTCTGTATCAGCAATGGTAGTTTATGAATGTTTCCCAAAAGAAAAACAGAATATTGCCAGTGCATTATTTGGAATTGGTGTCTTTATTGGACCAACAATCGGTCCTACGTTAGGTGGATTTATTACGGATAATTTTTCATGGAGATGGATATTCTATATCAACATTCCTTTGGGTATTTTAGCCGCAATTTTATGTTTCAAATTATTACCGGAATCCCCAACAAGACAAAAGGTCAAAAAAATCGACTGGCTTGGAATCATCTTGCTTATTATAGGAATTGGATCATTACAAACGGTATTGGAACGGGGAGAAACGGAGGATTGGTTTGCCACCAGATATATCATTCTTCTCACCGTTGCTGCTGTTTTATCACTCATCTTATTTGTTCACAGGGAACTTACGATACCCCATCCTGTTGTCAAATTATCAGTTCTTAAACATCCTTCCCTCAGTATTTCTGCTATACTTACTTTCATAACAGGGATCGGCATGTTTACGTCCATCTATCTTACTCCGGTACTGGCACAACGGTTTCTAGGATTCAATCCTGCACAGGCAGGACTCTTGCTATTACCAGGTTCTATTATCGCTGTCTTCGCATTGATTATTACAGGTAAGGTATTGCAGAAAGGAGTTCCACCAGCTCTAGTCGTGTTATTAGGATTTTGCTGCTTCATTTATTTCAACTGGTCTATGGCGCAGGTTAATTTAGATGTTTCATTTGCTACGATTTCTATCAATTTAATTTTCAGAGCACTCGGCATGGCCTTACTTACCGTTCCGCTGGCCTCCCTCGCTGTTTCTTCTCTAAAAGCTGAAGATATGCCACAGGGAACTGCGATTAATAATATGATGCGGCAGCTTGGAGGATCATTCGGGATATCCATAATCAACACCTATATCGCCCGGAGAGTTGCCTTGCACAGAACCGATTTAATATCCAATCTTACTCCTGACAATAGATCTGTAATGGACCGCTTGCAAGCCTATACATCTGTTTTTCAAAGTAAGGGATCTGGCTTTCCTGAAGCACAGCAAAAAGCAATAGCATTAATGGAAAAAATTGTTGTAAAACAATCCTTTTTTTTAAGCTATATAGATGCGTATATGGTTATTGGTCTGGCATTTATATTTGTATTACCTTTATTATTATTTTTTCTGAAGAGAAATAAGAATAAAAAAGTAGTGATCGTTTCAGCAGATCATTAAAAATGAATTATATAAAATTTAATAAAATCAACATCATGAAAGAAGTATTCATCGTATCAGCAAAACGTACTCCCGTCGGAGGTTTACTGGGGAATCTATCTACTTTTACGGCAACCCAACTGGGAGCTTTGGTTATTCGTGAAGCTTATAAAAGCATTTCGTTAGAGCCTGAATTATTAGACAGTGTTTACATGGGAAATGTATTAAGTGCAGGTGTAGGACAGGCTCCGGCAAGACAAGCAGCTATTTTTGCTGATATCCCTTATGATAAAGATGCTACTACCATCAATAAAGTATGTGCTTCAGGAATGAAAGCAACCTCATTGGGTGCACAACAAATCCAGTTGGGTCTTGAACATCTCATTGTAACAGGAGGAATGGAAAGCATGAGCAATACCCCCCACTATGCATTTATCAGAAATGGGAAAAAGCTGGGCGATCTTACCCTTACTGATGGAATGACCAAAGACGGACTCTGGGATGTGTACCATAATTTTCATATGGGAAGTGCTGCAGAACTGGGTATCAAGAAATATGGACATACGAGACAGGAGCTGGATGATTATGCATTGTCATCTTATAAAAAATCACAAAATGCTACTGCACAGGGAAAATTTAAAAATGAGATTGTTCCCGTTGAAGTTACCAAAGGAAAAGAAACCATTGTAATAGATAAAGACGAAGATATTGACAAACTTATTCCTGAAAAAGTAGCGCAGCTAAAACCTGTTTTTGAAAAAGATGGAGTACTTACCGCTGCCAATTCCAGTAATTTGAATGACGGAGCAGCTGCTTTGATTCTTGCTTCAGCAGAGGCTGTAGAAAAATATCAGTTAAAACCTCTAGCTAAAATCATAGGATATGCAGATGCTGCTCAGGCTCCTGAATGGTTTACTACATCGCCCGCATTAGCTATTCCAAAGGCTCTTATGCATGCTAATCTGGATCTTTCTGCAATTGATTATTTTGAAATTAATGAAGCTTATGCTTCAGTTGTGCTTTCTAACCAGAAAATCTTAGGCTTTGATCCTGAAAAAGTCAATATCTATGGTGGAGCTGTTGCGATTGGTCATCCGATAGGAGCTTCCGGAGCCCGGATCTTGGTGACTCTTCTTAATGTATTGCAACAGGAAAAAGGAAAATATGGAGTTGCCGCTATTTGTAATGGTGGTGGTGGAGCTTCTGCAATGGTAATTGAAAATCTGAATTTATAAATATTAAAATCAATAACGAATTAACTTCATAAAAATGTCTGACCTTATTTTAGTCAGACATTTTTTATTGAATATAATAGGATGTATTATGCAGGTAATTGTTCTAAAAATACTCTAATATCTTTACTTATTTCCTCTACATGGGTTTCCAATGCAAAATGTCCCGTTTCATAAAATTTCACGGTCGCATCGGGAATATCTTTTTTGTAGCCTTCAGCTCCGGGAGGGAGGAAGAAAGGATCATATTTACCCCACGCAGCTAATAATTTAGGTTGATATGTTCTGAAATATTCCTGAAATTTAGGATACAAGGCAACATTGGTACGGTAGTCCAGCATCAGATCAATCTGAATATCATTCATTCCGGGGCGATCGAGAAAATATTGGTCCAGTGTATAAGATTCAGGAGCAATTAATGAGAGATCTTTTACACCTTCCTGATATTGAAATAGGGTCATTTTTTGAGACGTAAAATCACTTAACAGCTGGCGATTCTCCGGGGTAGGATCTTCCCAGTATTTTCTTATTGGATTCCAGTTATCACTCAATCCTTCTTCGTAAGCATTCCCATTTTGAGAGATAATACCGGTTATTTTTTCCGGATTAGCCAAAGCAAGTCTTAAACCTGTTGGAGCACCATAGTCAAAAATGTATAAGGCAAATCTTTTTAATCCTAATGTATCAATAAATCCCTGCATTGCCTGAGCCAGATTATCAAAGGTATAATCGAATTCAGAAGAATCCGGAGCATCACTAAATCCGAAGCCTGGCAAATCAGGGGCGATAATATGGTATTGATCATTTAATTCCGGAATCAGATCCCGAAACATATGAGAGGAGGTAGGAAATCCATGAAGAAGTAATAGGGTTGGAGCATCTTTTGGTCCTGACTCACGATAAAAGATATTCAGGCCGTTAACGTCTGCATTTTTGTAATAAATGGTTGGGTTCATAATTGTTTTTATTTTTTGTTATTTCAAAATTACTCCATATATTTGATTCCATAAAACGATTAATTATGATCTAAACTATCATAAAAAATGATATATGAATTTAAATGATCTCAAAATATTTGAAGCAGTTGCGGTTCACGGGAGCTTTACAAAAGCTGCAGAAGTGATGTTTACTGTGCAATCTAATGTTACAGCCAGAATAAAAACATTGGAAGAAGAACTGGAAGCCCAACTGTTCACCCGTACTTCCAGAAAAGTCTCTTTAACGACCTCCGGACATGCATTTATTCAATATGCCCGAAAGATCACGCACATTATAGAAGAGGCCAAGAACGAAATTAAAAAATCTGATCAGATAGGAGGAAACTTATGCATTGGGTGCATAGAGACCACTTTGGTGTTTAAAGCCCCTCAAATTCTATCTGATTTCATGAAAGTGTATCCACATGTAGCATTGGAATTCAAATCAGATACACGGGAAAAGCTCATTGATGACGTATTAAATTATAAGCTGGATGCGGCATTTGTTTCAGCTCCTATCCACTCTTCACAATTGGAACAGATTCATATTAAACAGGATGAATTGGTTATTATTACTTCTCTGGATGAAAAATCAATTAATCATGTTCTCAAAAAAGACCACCTGAATATTGTTGTGTTTGAACAGGGTTGTGTGTACAGGGCACGACTTGAAACATTACTTAATGCCAGAGGAGTGATCCAGTATAAAAGTATGGTGATGAATTCTATTGAAGGGATCATTAACTTCGTGGAAGCTGGTTTAGGAATTACGCTGTTACCTCTGGAACTTGTAGAACAGTACTATGGAGGTCGGAAGCTGAAAACATTTAAGCTAAGCAAAGAGATCAATACCATATCCACTTCACTCATCTATTTAAAAAGCATTCCAAAATCACAGGCTTTGGAATCATTTATACAAATGTATGCGATGAGTAACTAATGTTATATAAAAACAAAAAAGGCTGTAGTATTCATTACAGCCTTTTATTTTTCTATTAAAATAATTATAATTCAGCAGCTATTGGCCAATCTACCGGGATCTTTGTAGCTGCATATAAATAATTGGTAATGGTTTTATCTCCAATAGCGATAATAACATCGACTAAATTTCCTTCAGTATATCCTTCATTAAAAAAGTTTGCTTTTGTTGCTTCAGAAATTTCTCCTTTTTTACTTACTGCCTCCTGAACAAGATTGGCTAAAGAGCTGAATTTTGAGTCAAAAGAAATATCCGATTTTCTGATCTCGATAATCTGTTCATCACTAAATCCATTTAACTTAGCAATTGCAGTGTGCGCACTTAAACAATACAGACATTTATTATACTGACTTACCACTAGATTAATGACTTCTTTTTCTTTTGCTTTTAAAGATGATTTTGCATTTTGCAATCCTAAATAAGTGCTTAGCCCATTTTCGGAATGAGCGAAAGTAGCATAAAGGTTAGGTACAAACCCAACTCCTTTTTCTAATTGAGCAAAAATACTTTGGTTAGTTTCTGACAGTTGTTCTTTTTGAGGAATCTTAAAATTGTTCATTGTAATTGTTGTATTAAATTAATAGGACAAAGTTGCGTCATCCCCGGCCAGAAAGAAATAGAATAATTTCCCGAAAGCTTATGCTTTTTTCCCTTTGGAGATTATCATACATTTGCTCAGCAAAGACTTTCACAAAAAATCAACAGGAAAGAAAAGATGATCTATAATTATCACAATAAGCAAACTAAAGCTGCCTGCAGACTACTCATTAATGAAGAAAAATTCGACAGAGCTTTTTATGGAAAAGACCGCAAGGATAAATTCCTGACATTAGCATGGAATCAGGGTCCGGATATCCTGATTACGATTGATAAGGTTTCTTACCTTTTTACGTCGGGCAGTATACTTTGTCTGATGGTCAACCAGTCTTTTGATTTCCCGGAAAACTCGCAGGTAGTTGTATGGCAGTTCAACAAAGACTTTTACTGTATCGAAAGCCATGATTCAGAGGTTGGGTGCGTTGGATTTCTTTTTTATGGATTATCACAGAGTATGTTTGTCACCATTGAAGATAAAGTACACGATAAACTGACTTTGCTGCTCCGTATTTTCATTGAGGAATTCCAGGACATCGATGATATACAGGAAGATATGCTTAGAATGCTTTTGAAACGATTGATCATTCTGATTACCAGATCAGCAAAAAGACAATTTGTAAATGAAAAGCTTCCGGAACAGAAGCTGGATATCATCCGGCAATTCAGTCTTCTTGTTGAAAAAAACTACAAATCGGAACATTCGGTAAAGTTTTACGCAGACCAATTACATAAATCCCCTAAAACACTTTCTAATCTTTTCAACCTGTACAACAATGGAACTCCTTCTGAAATAATCCAGCAGCGAATTATACTTGAGGCTAAAAGACTGTTACTGTATACCCACAAGTCGGCAAAAGAAATTGCCTATGAATTAGGGTTTGAAGAGGTCGCATATTTCAGCAGCTTTTTCAAGAGGTCCACTGGTGTTTCTCCTGTCTTGTTTAAAAAGCAGTCAGCAGACATTTTTATCCCATAAAAAAAGCCTCCCGAGGGAGGCCTTAAAAAACACAAATGATGAAAAAAAATTATTTCGAAGTGCAAATATAATAAATATATTATGTAACACATTGTAATTTTATTAATATTTTAATTTATTTTTCAATAACATATTAATATTATGCATACATATAATTAAAATAATTTCAAATATACATTTTTATTCTTTAATGAAGCCTTTCTTGTTTATCTGTTGGCAAAAAAGTCTTACATAACAAAAAAACCTCCGGGAAATCCTGGAGGTTTGGGAACTTTTTATTGACTAAAATTTAAATACACAGCCGCAAACGCTCATCTTGCCTTCTACAACTGTTGTCCATTGTCCGTTCCAGGTACCTCCGTAAGAAGCACAGATGGAAGGGCATATTTCTTTAGCATCATCATTGCTCCAGATCGGACCAGCAAGAACATCCATTGTATATTCTGTACTTCCTGATGGGGCAGTATCATACTCAACTTCGATTACACTCATTTCTCCTTCAACAATGGTAGACCACTGTCCGGTAAATTTTCCTAAATGGGCCGCAGCAATACGACCACCTAATTTTTGAGCCTGATCATTGCTCCAAAGTGGACCTGCAACGATGTTAATTTTGAATTTTGACATGATATTTGTTTTTTATGGTTAACAAGTCAAAGTTGCGATTATAAAGAAACAAATAGTAGAGTAGAAAGCACCATTTTTTTCGTTCAGTAATTCTACCTAGCATTCCCATCACAAGCATCATACCGCGATCACTACAAAGAAAAACACGTATTATTATTTCTCTTCAAATGGATATAATAGTATTTTTATATTAAAAAAATGATCTTAAAAACTGAATTGAATCAAAGGTAAAGGAAGGTAAAAAAAAGACGAAGCTATAATTATTCCTTATAGCCTCGTCAAATTTTTAATCATTTGGTTTTGTGATTACAAATTTAGATCAATCTGTATCACAGGTACAGATACAGTTGTTGTTTTTTATTAGGGCACAGATTACCATTTGGTAATAATTTTACCCAATGTTTTAAGATCATTATTGACCTTATCATTCCAGTCCATTGCGAAATTGAGCCGCATACAATTATTATATTGGTTGTATTGGGTAAACATTCTTCCCGGTGCAAAAGTGATATTCTGCCTTATGGAAATATCAAAAAGCTGAACTGTATCTATTTTTTTATCCAGTTCTACCCATAGCATAAAACCACCTTCGGGCTGAGAAACTTTAGTGTTTTCAGGAAAATAATCCTCTATCCCTTTTAGAAGCTTTAAACAGTTTTGATGTATGGTTTTCCTGAAAGTACGCAGATGATGATCATACCTTCCATTTTCTAAAAAGTGGGAGAGCGCCTCCTGATAAAGCGCAGGAGTCGAAATCGTCTGTATCAGCTTTTGCTGAATGATCTTATCTTTATATTTTCCGGGAATAATCCATCCGATACGATATCCGGGAGCCAATGTTTTAGAAACAGAATTAACAAGCATCACAATACCTGATTCATCAAATGCCTTACAGGGTTTAGGCCTTTCTGCTCCATAATACACATTCCTGAACATATCATTTTCCACCAATGGAATATCCCATTCGGTAAGCATTCGAACAAGTTCCTTTTTATGGGTGTCCGGCATCAGAGTGCCTAAAGGATTATTAAAATTAACAATAAAACAGCAGGCACTTATGGTTGGTAAAACTTTTTTAAGTGCTTCGAGATCCAAACCCGTTGATGGATCAGAAGGAATTTCAACAGCCTCCAGCCCCATTGCATTGAGCATTTTAATGATTCCAAAATACGCCGGACTCTCAATAGCCACTTTATCGCCAGGTTTGGTAACGGCCATCAGACAGGTAAACATTCCGTTCATCCCCCCTGATGTCACAATCACATCATCTTCTGTAATTTTGCCCTCCAGCATAAATGCCCATCTTGCAACTGTTCTTCTAAAATTAATATTTCCTTGGACAGATTCATACGTTACCCCACCATTAGCTAAACTCCGCATAACAGTTGTTACACTTTTATTAAGCTGTGCAATGGGTAGTAAGCTTTTTTCCGGCAGTCCCATAGAGAAATGTGTAATATCCTGATTTTCTGATGAAGCAAATGTTTTATGAAAAAGATCTTCCGGATGCTGTTCTTTTTGCAGCGATTCCAATATAATAACGGAAGGTAATGAGAATTTTCTCTGAGAGGCTTTGCTCACATAATAGCCGGATTTAGGTTTCGGCTCGATCAGTGATTTACTTTCTAATTCTAAAAATGCCTGACGGACTGTATTGATGCTTACATTATACACTTTCTGTACAGTACGTATAGAAGGTATTTTGTCACCTAATCGTAATGTTCCATTGAGAATTTGCTTTTCAATGATTCCGGCAATTTTCAGATAAAGAATCTCTTTTTTCATTCAGTCATTTTCTGTGTCTTTCAAAAGTAAGGAATTTAATAATGCTTCATATGATATCGGATAAGAATCATAAAACCCGTGAATTCAATACTATACCTTGATTGGATTAATTAAAAAAAGACAAAATGATTTTTATCAAAAATCGCGATCAATACGATATATTTCATACAAAAGTGAATGATTTATGAAATTTTGTTCTATCACATTGTAAAATAGTAAGATAAAAAACCTTAATTTTAAGTGAATTTAGGTTTTTTTAATATTTTTTAACAAAAATTATATTTCTATTTTTGCAACCAAATCTTATAAATTATGAAAAAAATTTTATTAACCCTTTCCCTTTCATTGGGAATTTTTGCTGCAGCACAAGAAGCAAAAACAGAAGCTCCCGTTGTAGATACTACAAAAGCATGGAGCATTCAAGGTCAGAACACATTAATGCTTAACCAGGCCGCATTCTCGAACTGGGTAGGGGGTGGAGCGAACAACGTAGGTTGGCTTGCCGGTGTGAATTATAACCTTACTTATGAAAAAGGAAAGGACCTTTGGGAAAATATTATTATTCTGGGTTATGGACAAAATAATACCCAGGGAGTAGGAACCAGAAAAACACAGGATGTGATCAATCTTTCAAGCAACTATGGTAGAGAAATTGCAAAAAGCTGGTATGTATCAGGGGGAGTAAGTTTACAAACTCAGTTTGCGCCAGGATATGAAGATGGAAATAATCCTGACGCCAAAAAGATCTCCAATTTTATGGCTCCGGGATACCTGAATGTAGGTGCTGGTTTCACCTACCGCCCAAATGACAATTTTACAATGACATTACGTCCTGCGAATGCAAGGGTAACATTTGTATTGGATAAAGATCTTCAATACGCCGGAACGTACGGATTAAAAAATGATGGCGATTCTTCATTATTCCAGTTCGGTTTCCTGGGAACAGCTATTTATAAAATAAAAATTATGGAAAACATCAACCTGACCAATACAGGATCTGTATTTTCCAATTACCTTGACCATCCTGAAAGATTGGTTCTTTCCTACAGTGGAATTTTAAATATGAAGATCAACAAATTCATTTCTACGAATATTACTTTGGATCTTTTATATGATCACAACCAGATCCGAAGAACACAGTTGAAACAAACGTTAGGAGTTGGTTTCGCTTATAATATCGACAACGGTAAAAAACGTTCCGATAAAAAAGACAATCAATCCTGGATGAAAAAATAACACGTCCTTAAAAATAAAAAAAAGCCAATCCGAAAGATTGGCTTTTTTATTTCAAGACTTTTATACTATATATTTTATTGACCATTTATTTACTGATGGCCACTTTTTCTTACCGTCAAAATAAGTATAGCCAGGAGACCGCTTATCGCACCGAAGAAATAAATCGACTGATACCCGAACCAACCTGCGATAATCCCCGCTATCGGGCCGGCCAAGCCGAGTGAAAGATCAAAGAATGCTGAATACGCTCCCAACGCAGTTCCTCTCATTTGATGACTAACTTTCTTAATAGCCAGTACCCCAAGAGACGGAAATACCAGGGAAAAACCAATTCCCGTAAGTGCACATCCTACAATAGCCATCCATCCGGAATGAGAAAAACCAATGAACAGCTGGCCCACAATCTCAATAGCAAATGAAACTAAAGCAACCTTATACCCCCCATATTTATCCGGAAGTGAAGCAAATAATATACGGGTAAGAATATAAAACCCTCCAAAACAGACAAACGCTAAAGAAGCGTTCTCCCAGCTTTTTTCAGCAAAAAGCAAGGCGATAAAGGAAGCAATACAGGCAAATCCTATAGAAGAAAAAGCAAGTGCCAGTCCCTGATCGGAAACTTTTGCGATTACTTTATAAAATGGAGTTCTTACATGTGCAGGATCCACTTCAAGAGTTGGTAATTTAGCCGTTGACAGCCAACTTACTACGGATAGTAAAAGAATTAATGTAAAAGGGGCAATAACCCCAAACTGACTTCCCATCCACATGCTTAACGGTGCACCTAAGGCGATCCCTCCATACATTGATATTCCGTTCCAGGTCATTACTTTACCTGAGTTGTGTGCCCCAACAAGACCAATTCCCCAAGTTAAGGCTCCTGTTACCATCATACTTTCTGAAATACCGTGGATGATCCTTGAGAGAATCAGTAAGCCCAATGCTAAAAGTGGGAAATGCACAAAAGAGCTTCCTGCGATATAGAGGATCCCAGCCGCTGACACCAGGAATATCCCTCTATGATTACTGATTTTAGCCCCTAATGTATCCGTCAGTTTTCCGGCATATGCTCTGGTTAATAAAGTAGCTAAAAATTGAAGCCCCATTACGATCCCTACAGTGAAAGAGTCGAATTTCAATTCATTTTTAATGAGTGTGGGTAAAGCACCCAATGTGATTCCGATGGTAAGATATACCGCAAACACCGAAATTACGATAGGAGCCAGAACTTTTCTTAATGGTATATTTTTTTTGTGATGATGGTCATCTCTAATTTCCGGAGTAACCATATTTGTACTTTTTACTGCCATATTGCATCGTTTTTTTAGTTATTTTTCGAGTACAAAAGTAGGCAGGCAGCCTTCATGGAACGATAGCCATTCAATGGCTATAATTGGACAAATAATGGTTTACTTTTTCGAAATTCAGATGCAGTATGTCCGGTATTCTTTTTAAAAAAGCGGGAAAAGTAAGCGTAATCATCATATCCCAATTCAAAAGCAATCTGCTTAATATCCATATCTGTATAATACAATAGCCGTTGAGATTCAAGGATAATTTCCTGCTGAATCCAATGGCTGGCTGAAAAACCGGTAATTTCTTTTACCACTTCATTAAGATAAAGAGGAGTAATATGAAGCTCAAGAGCATATTCCTTTACCTGCTTCAATTTTTTATAATTTATCTGAACGAGTTGTTTGAAATGAAGAACAGTTTTATATTTCTGTCCGCCGATGGTTTTTTCAGAATGTCTGTTTTTGATGAGAGCCCGTACCACAAGCCCCATCAAACTATCCGTAAACGAATTGATAAGGTTATTTTGGAAAGGGGATGCCCAATTGGCCAATACAGAATCAAAAACCGGGATAAATGAAAACAGATCATCATTCTTCTCAATTGAAACCGCCTGATTCGAATTAAGGTAAGTATTGAAAATTTCAAGATAAGTTTTGGGAATCAAAGCCGTTTCTACAAATACAAACCAGCCTTTACAATCTTCATTCTTTATATACCTGTGAACCTGACCGGGAGCCACATACAAAACCGAGGTTCCGGATAATTCAACTGTACGGAAATCCAGTTCCAGTGAGGAATATCCATCCTCCAGAATAACAAACATAAAATGCTCATCCCGATGGACTTTTTGCACCGATTCATCAAGTTCACCCATCGGACAAATTTCAATGCCCGTACTATCAAGTTCGTTTTTATGGAGTAGTATTGTTGATTTTGCCATTACTGAAACATTAGGCCATTTAAAAAGGATAAATTTAGTCATATTATAGGATATTTCAGTAAAAAGAAAAATCCCTGCATAGGACTATTGAGAGAAAATATGATCCTTCATTTTAAACCATCGATTTTACATTTCATCTCAAGTTTTTCCCGCTTGACTTAAAAAACAGAAGCACTTTTAGAGAATCAATATTTATATTTACAAAATGAATGGTTTCAAAACCTATGCACATTTATAATGAGAAGAACCCAAATAAGGAAAAAAAAATTATTATCCGTCACAAAGAAACGAATGGTTATATGGACTGTAGCTATCATTTCATTTTATCTATTTTCCTATCTCATAGACCCATTTGACCCGATTTGGGAAGAGTACATTCACGATCCACTAAAGTTTTTAGTTAGTGATTTTTTATGGGTTCTATTATTTTCAGTTATCATTAGTGAAGTAAGTATATTTATTGACAACCAGCTCAATAAACGGCTCCCCTGGAGCAATCGAAGTATAAAAAGATTATTTATACAAAGCGTACTCCAGATTGCTGCAAGTATAATTTTTGTTGCTATTATTGTTAATATTTTCTCTAATGAGGGTCTTCCTAAAATGGATTACCGCAAAGAAATGACTTTACTGGGACAGTGGGTAGCTACCAATATTATCATCTCCCTCCTTATCAGTGCTGTAAATACTGGTGATTATTTATTGGAGAACTGGAAAAAATCTGCCATAGAAGTAACCCAGCATAAACTAAGAGCATCAAGACATAAACAGGCAGCTATGTCAGCTGAACTGCAGGCTTTAAAGTTGCAAATTGATCCGCATTTTATTTTTAACAACCTCAGTGTTTTATCAGAACTTATTTTAGAAAACCAACAATTGGGTTATGAATACTCGGAAAATTTCTCCAAAGTATACCGGTACCTTGTGGTCAACTCAAAAAAGGATGTGATCTCTTTAGATGAGGAACTGAAATTTTTAGATTCTTATATTTTCCTGATCACAAAAAGAATTGGCGAAGGCGTTTCCTTTGAAATCTCCATCAATCCCGAGCTGAGAAGTATGATGATCCCTCCGCTAACACTGCAGTTTTTAGTTGAAAATGCTATTAAACACAATCAGACCCTCAAGTCTAATCCGCTCCAAATAAAAATCTATACTTTAACCAGCAAAAATCTTGTGGTCTGCAACACTTTAATTCCCCTGATCAATAAAAGCGAATCCTCTAAGGTCGGTATCCGAAATATTATGAACCGATTTGAATTGCTTGGAGAAAAGAAACCGTTGATCCTGAAAACAGAAAAAGATTTCATTGCAAAAATTCCATTATTATGAAGCTTAATAAGATCTTAATCGTAGAAGATGAAAAACCTAACGCAGACCGTTTAAAAAGATTACTATTAAAATTACGGCCCCATGCTGAAGTTCTATCCGTAGAAGATTCTGTAGCATCTGCGGTAAAATGGCTGGAGGAAAATCCATCTCCCGATATCATTATGCTGGATATACAGCTAGCTGACGGGTTAAGTTTTGAAATTTTTAATCAAATTGAAATCAAATGTCCTGTCATATTTACCACGGCATATGATGAATATGCTGTAAAAGCATTTAAATACAACAGCATCGACTACCTGTTAAAGCCTGTCGAAGAAGAGGAACTTGAAACAGCACTCAAAAATTATGAAACCTTTATGGAAACTATTCCTTATGTAGGAACAGCCATCGAGGGATTACTGAATTATATCCAACCTAAGGAT
The DNA here is from genome assembly GCF_002216065.1 of Chryseobacterium sp. T16E-39. NCBI lineage: Bacteria > Pseudomonadati > Bacteroidota > Flavobacteriia > Flavobacteriales > Weeksellaceae > Chryseobacterium > Chryseobacterium sp. T16E-39. The sequence continues at coordinate 866,056 of NZ_CP022282.1, forward strand.
TACAGAAAGCGTTTTCTTTTAGCGCATCGTGATGGGTATAAAACATTATTATCCGAAGATATTCTTTATTTCTTTACCGAGCTGGGCGTGAGCAGAGCAGTATTGAAAAATGGCGGAACAGATATAGTTCCCCAAACCCTTGAGGAACTTGAAAAACAACTGGATCCCAAAATGTTTTTCAGAGCTAACAGACAATTTATCATCAATATAGATTCTGTACAGCAGATTTCCAATTATTTTAACGGAAAGCTAAAGCTCGAACTGATCAAACATCCTGATGTTGAAGTTATTGTAAGCAGAGAGAAAGCTTCGGCATTGAAGTCCTGGATGGATTACTGAATCATACTATATAAATAATAATAATAATAATAATAAAATTCCTTATCAATATTTATTGCTTAAAATTAATTATTGAGATTCTTCACTACACTACGTTTCGTTCTGAATGACAGGTTGAGTAAACACTCAATTTGTTATTTCAACGGCAGACAAGAAGTCTTTGAATAATCAGTATCCAAATATTTCTTCTTTTATTTTTTAATCTACGATTACACAACATCAAACATATCTTAAAAATTCATTTTCCTTTCATTTTAAATATTAAACACTTCATCCCTGATTAATTCCGTTTCACTAAAGTTCTCCTTATAAATGACCTGCTTTTGCGATTATTTTGTAGTCAATAAATAGTAAATCGCATCTTATGAATCGTAAAAAAGGTTATTTCGTACTGTTATTGACAGCTGCTGTTTTTCTACAGTCTTGCAACTCTGGAAAGAGCCAGGAAACAGGTGAACAAATGTCTGCATTACCTACAGACTTCATTCAGCTTCAATCAGGGAATGCTGATATTTCTTTAGGATATCCGGGAAGTATCGAAGGTCAGGACAATGTTGATATTAAAGCCCAAATCACCGGTTACCTGGAGACGGTCTATGTAAAAGAAGGACAATATGTACAAAAGGACAGACCCTTTTCAGGATCAATCCTTCAGTGTATAACGAACAGGTAAATAATAGTGATGCTGCATTAAAAATAGCCCTGGCTAACCAGGCTAGTGCCAAACTTGAAGTAGAGAAACTGAAACCACTGGTTGAAGGGAATGTAGTTTCCGATATGCAACTCAAAACAGCGCAGGCAAGTTATGCTGCAGCTGCCGCACAGGTAGCACAGGCTAAATCTACACTGGGCTCATCAAAGATCAATGCTGGTTTTGCCTATATAAAAGCTCCGGTATCCGGATATATTGGCAGAATTCTCAACAGAACCGGAAATCTTATTACACCGTCCGATGCCTCTCCGCTGACCACCCTTTCCGACATCAATACGGTAAACGTATACTTTGCCATGAACGAAGCAGATTTTCTACGATATACAAAAGCAAAAATGGCTTCTGAGGACCATACAGGAAATGTGGAACTTATTCTTCCGGATGGCTCTACCTATGCATACAAAGGAAAACTGGAAAATGCCAGTGGAAATTTTGACCGGACGACCGGAAGTATGCAGTTGAAAGCCATATTTCAAAACCCAGATAAACTATTACGTGCCGGAGGTACAGCAAGGGTAAAGATCCATCAGTATGTAGATGATGTAATTAAATTACCTAAAACAGCGGTAAAAGATATCCAGGATAAATTTTTTGTCTATAAGCTGAATGCTCAGAACAAAGTGGTTATGTCTCCAATTGAAATTTCAGGAGGAACTGTTTCCGACTATTTTGTTTCATCAGGAGTTCAGCAGGGCGATAAAATAGCCATCAACAGGATTGATGTCCTTACCGAAGGAGCTGTTGTGCTTCCTAAAATTATTCCTGCAAAATAGATTTTAAACACAATGTATTCATTCAAAGAAATTAAATCATGCTAAAAAAGATCATAGACCGCCCGGTATTGGCCACTGTAATCTCCCTTATTATCGTAATATTGGGAATCATAGGCCTGAGTAAACTTGCGGTAACCAGATTTCCGGATATCTCACCACCTACCATTATGGTTTCAGGATCTTATCCCGGAGGAAACAGTGAAACCGTTATCCGATCAGTAGTTACCCCCTTGGAAGAACAGATCAATGGAGTGGAAGATATGCAGTATATTAAATCCAACGCCAGTAATGACGGAACATTTTCCATTTCCATCATATTCAAACAAGGAGTAAATCCTGATCAGGCTGCTGTAAATGTTCAGAACCGGGTACAACAGGCAACCCCCATCTTGCCTCAGGAAGTAGTAAGAATGGGACTGACAACTTCCAAACAGCAAAACAGTATGATCATGTTGTTCAACATATATACTGACGATAATAAAAAATACGATGAAACCTTCCTGCAGAATTATGCGAATATTAATCTTATTCCACAGGTAAAGAGAGTAAAAGGGGTGGGACAGGCGCAGGTTTTCGGAGCTAAAGATTACTCGATGAGAATCTGGCTTAATCCACAGAAGATGTCCTCTTACGGACTTGAGCCTGCTGATATTTCTAATGCTGTAGCAGATCACAGTTTGGAATCCGCACCTGGGAAACTGGGAGAAGAATCCAATGCCTCACTGGAATATGTAATCCGTTATAAAGGAAAAAAGAATAAACCTGAACAGTTTGAAAATATCGTAGTAAAAAATGACGGCACTAAACTGATCCGTCTTAAAGATGTGGCAAGAGTGGAATTTGGATCTATTTCTTACAGCGGCGACAACCTATCGAATGGGAAAAATGCGGTTACTGTTGCCATCATGCAAACTACAGGATCCAATGCCAATGAAATTGAAATAGGTATTAATAAATCTATAGAACAGCTTTCAAAATCTTTCCCTCCAGGAATTAAATACTCGAAGGTAATCAGTACCAAAGAAAGGCTGGACGAGGCAACAGGTCAGGTAAAGTCGACTTTGATAGAAGCTTTCATCCTTGTTTTTATTGTTGTATTTATATTTTTACAGGATTTCAGATCTACTATTATTCCTGCTATTGCAGTTCCGGTAGCGATTGTTGGAACCTTCTTTTTCCTCATGGTATTAGGCTTTACCATTAATGTACTGACCCTTTTCGCATTGGTTTTAGCCATCGGGATTGTAGTCGATGACGCTATTGTGGTCGTTGAGGCAGTGCATAGCAATATGGAAGGAACAAATCTTACAGGTAAGGAGGCAACACACAAAGCCATGAACGAAATTACAGGAGCCGTAATTTCCATTACCCTGGTGATGTCTGCTGTATTTATTCCTATTGGATTTATGTCTGGTTCAGCAGGGTTATTTTACAAACAGTTTGCTTATACACTCGCAATTGCCATTATTATTTCAGCAATCAATGCATTAACACTGACTCCGGCTTTATGTGCTGTTTTCCTTAAGAATAATCATGCTCATGATGAACATGGTAAGAAAAACGGATTTGGAAAAAGATTCTCTACAGCATTCAATGCAAGCTTTAATAATTTAACTAATCGATATGTAAAAGGAGTAAAATTCCTGATCAATAAAAAATGGATCGCCGGAGGTTTGGTCGTAGGAATTATAAGTGTTGCCGCATGGCTGATGACTACTACTTCAAAGAGTTTCGTTCCTATGGAAGACGACGGGCTGTTTATGTATACTTTAAGCATGCCACCGGGAACAGGCTTAACAAAAACGACTGAAGTATCTGGTAAAATGAACGCGATGTTAAAAAAATTGGATGCAGTTCAGGAAAATACTTCTATTACAGGATATAATTTATTAAGTAATAGTGCCGGACCAGCTTATGCGATGGGCTTCGTAAAGTTAAAACCTAAAAAAGAAAGAGGCAATACCAAAGACATTGATGAGATAATGGCCCTTGTGAATGAACAATTTTCCACCATCAAAGAAGGAAGTGTTATGACTTTCAGAATGCCTCCTGTGGAAGGATACGGAATGACCAATGACGCTGAAATTGTTCTTCAGGATCGTATGGGACGTGATCCACAGGTTTTAAAGGCTAAGGCTGATGAACTGATTGGACAGCTGATGCAAAATCCTAACGTCGCTTTTGCGTATACGATGTTCCGGGCAGATTACCCACAGATGGAACTGGAAGTGGATGAAGACAAAGCAAAGCAGCTTGGCGTAAGTATTTCAGGACTTTTAGGAAGTATCCAGACTTATTTCTCAGGGGATCAGTCACAAAACTTTTCAAGATTTGGAAAATTCTACAGGGTCAATATAAAAGCGGATGGTGTTTTCAGAATGGACGCAGAGGCTTTTAACGATATCTTTGTGAAGAATAATAAAGGGGAAATGGTTCCGGCTAACACCCTGATCACTTTAAAGAAAGTATATGGTCCTGAGTCAGTTGGACGTTACAATCTATACAATTCATTGAACATCAACGTGACACCAAAACCAGGAGTAAGTAATGGTGCATTAATGACCTCATTGGAAAAAAATCTGGATAAACTTCCGTCAGACTACAGCTATGAATGGACAGGATTAAGTTTAGAGGAAAAATCATCAGGAAATCAAACGATTGCCATTTTCGGCCTTTGTTTGTTGTTTGTTTACCTTCTTCTTGCTGCTCAGTATGAAAGTTATATTCTTCCATTAGCGGTAATGCTTTCCATTCCAACTGGAATTATAGGTGCATTCCTTGGAATAAAAGCTATCGGTTTCGATAACAACATTTATGTACAGGTTGGATTGATCATGCTAATTGGACTTTTAGCCAAAAATGCCATTCTGATTGTTGAGTTTGCCATTCAGCGGAGAAAGTCAGGAATGTCGCTTCTCGAATCAGCACTGGAGGGAGCTAAAGCAAGGTTAAGACCTATTATTATGACCTCACTGGCATTTATTGTAGGAATGATTCCTTTAATGCTGTCATCAGGAGGTATGGCTTCAGGAAATAAATCCATAAGTGTAAGTGCTGCAATGGGAATGCTAAGCGGAGTCGTTCTGGGGGTATTTGTTATTCCTGTATTGTATATGTTCTTTCAGTATATCGATGAAAAAATTTCATCAAAGACACCCAACGTTACATCATCAAAATAAACAAAAATGAAAACAGTTTATATAAAAAACATCTTTGCCACAGGTCTTATAGCAACGTTTCTGCTATCATGTGCCGTAGGAAAAGAATATACACGGCCAGCCTTAGATGTACCTGTAGCTTACAAAGAATCCACTAAGGTAACAGGGGATACTATTATCCTTCCCTGGAAAACATTCTTTAAAGACCCTCAGCTTATCACTCTTATTGATAAGGCACTTTTAAAGAATAATGAGATCCATACCGCTCTTAAAAATATGGAACAACTGGATCTCGCATTTAAACAGGCAAAAAACAACATCATGCCTACGGTAGATTTCAGTGCTGGTGCCAATAGATCATGGGCTTCAAAAAACAGTCTGAACGGATCTCTCAACGAACAGTTTACAGGGACGAAATATATTGATGATTTCAGTGCTACCCTAAGATTATCATGGGAAGTGGATATCTGGGGTAAGACGAAAATGCAGAAAGAATCGGCTGCTGCAGATTATTTTGCCCAAAAGGAAAATATGAATGCGCTTAAAACACGTATTATTGTACAGGTAGCACAGGCCTATTACAATCTGATCAGCCTGGATGAACAACTCAAGATCGCCGAGAAAAATATTGAGCTGAGTAACAATACCCTGAAGATGATGCAATTGCAATATACGGCCGGACAGATCAATTCACTTGCTATACAGCAATCGGAGGCTCAGAAGAAAACAGCAGAACTTCTGATCCCTTTGGCCAATCAGAATATTTCAATACAGGAAAACGCTTTAAGTATTTTATGTGGGGAATATCCGGGAAAAGTTTCCAGAGGAAATTCCATGAAGAATATGATCCCTGAAAATACTTTATCTGAAGGAGTTCCTGCCCAACTTTTAAGCCGGCGTCCCGATCTTAAGGCAGCAGAACTGGCTGTTATAAGTCTTAATGCTAAAACAGGACTTTCCAAAGCAGCCATGTACCCAAGCATAAGCCTTAGTCCACAGATTGGGATCAACTCTAATAAATTCAATACATGGTTTGATCTTCCGGGATCGATAACAAAAACCCTGGCTGCTAATTTAGCAATGCCACTGTTACAGAAAAGACAGCTGAAAACAGCCTATGAAACAGCCATTATCGAACAGGAAAAAGCAGTCATTACATTCAGACAGTCAATGATGACTGCGGTAGGTGAGGTATCTGATGCCATGGCCAAGTCAAAAGGAACTTCAGAAAGACTTACACTTCTGGAGCAAAGGACAGCTATTCTGGATAAAGGGATCAACGATGCGCTTAAATTATATAAAAGCGGTATGGCCACTTATCTGGAAGTGATCACTGCCCAAAACAACAAGCTCCAGAATGATTTGGAATATGTGAATATCAGTCTGGAAAAACTCAATGCAGAAGTAGACCTCTACAGATCTTTGGGAGGAGGGATCAATTAGTAATCTAAGATGTGATTTTAAAAATAGGATAGAGGGTTCTCTGTCCTATTTTTTATTATTAAACAACTTTTCCAAAACCTGATACCGGTAATTAAAAATATGTTCAAGTTTCTTTTTAACAAAAAGTCCGTGGGCAATTTCCCCTAAAAACCCCATTGGTAATTCATAATTAATCGTATCCTTTATTAAAACACCTTTTTCATTGGGAATGAATTCATGAAAATGATTCCACAGTTTATAAGGTCCTTTTTTCTGAAAATCTGTAAAATTTTTCTGAAAAGAAACCTGGGTAATTTCTGTTTGCCATTTCATTTTAATACTTAATAAGGGAGAAACATAATAATCAATGATCATTCCCTCATAAATTTCATCATTCTCCAATTGGGTAAGGACAATAAAATTCATGTCTTTTGGGGTAATCTCAGAAAGGTTATTGGCCGAAGAAAAAAATTTCCACGCCGTTTCCAGATTACAGTATAGTTGCTGTTCACGCTGAAGCTGATGTATCATCTTGTTTAAAAAATTTATAGGATTTCATCCGTTTCAAACAAGATAGACTATTCCATTTTAAAATCCATATTCTTTTTTATATTTTTCATCATAGAGTTTGATTTTATATAAAAATCATCCATTTTCTTATACCCTATCCGTATGCTTTAGTAGAAAAGGGTATAAGATAGCCAGAGATTTCAGGCTACCTTTCCCTCCAAATTTTATCAAATTAAAATGACAAATAAACCTTTACACAATTTCCATATTCCCGTGATGGGATTGGCATATACCATAGACAGTCCGATACGGGTAGCACATTATGGAATTTCCTCTGTTATTTCTATCATAGATGACGAGATTATAGAAAAAATAAAAGTCTTTTATAATAAAAAATTCAGTCTGAATTACCTCCGTATTTCTACAATGACAGAAGATTACCGTGCTAAGAGAATCACCGATTATCTTGATATGGTGAATGATATTGTAAATGAAAAATTTGAATCTTTCAAAGAGGAAATCAGCAAAAATACGGAAACCCTAAAAAGCTTTATAGGAATGCTTCCGAATACTTCTGATCTTAAAAATGGATTACAGAATTTTTTAAATCAAAATGAATATCTGGGGACAGGTTTCAAACAGTTTATCGAAACCCATTTGAAGCCTGGAAACATTGATGTGAACATCATGACCAAAGTAGATAAAGATAATTTTAAGAAAAATGAACAACTTCCTGTAATTTATAATGATGCCCATGCTTCATTACGGGGATTTGCTAATAGCAAATTATCTTCTTCAATGGTTCTATCTGCCGGGATGAATCCACGTTTATACAGCTATATCGAAGAATTTGATGACTTTTTTCCGGACGAGAATGGAGTTTTAAAAAAGAAGATCATTCTCAAGGTCAGTGATTTCCGTTCTGCCATGATTCAGGGAAATTTCTTGGCAAAAAAGGGATTATGGATTTCAGAATACAGAATTGAATCAGGCTTAAACTGTGGCGGACATGCTTTTGCTACCGAAGGTTTACTATTAGGGCCTATCATGGAAGAATTCAAACAAAAAAAGAGCGAATTGATACAATCTGCTCACGCGTTAATGACTACTGCATTAGAACAAAAAGGGAGATATGCTGTCAATCAACCACTGGAAATGAAAATTACGGTTCAAGGAGGAGTGGGGACGTCGGAAGAACATGAGTTTTTGCTGGAAAACTATAAAGTAGACAGTGTCGGATGGGGGTCACCATTTCTTCTGGTTCCGGAAGCTACCTCTGTGGATACTGCTACCCGCGAACTTTTAATAAAATCAAAAGCAGAAGATTTCTATCTCAGTAACATTTCCCCGCTCGGAGTTCCTTTTAATACCGTGCGTGGAACCTCTAATGAACATCTTCAGCATCAGAAAGAAGTGCTTGAAAAGTATGGAAGCTCATGCCCGAAAAAACTATTGGCTTTAAGCAAAGAATATTCCCCTAAAGGAACTTGTACAGCCTCAAAAAAACACCAAACCCTAAAGCTAAAAGAACTTCAGGAAGAAAAAAGTACACTGACTGTAGAACAGTTTAATAAAAGGAAAAAAGAAATAACAGACAAAGCCTGTCTGTGTGTAGGTTTGGTCAATGCAGCTTATATGGAACAAAAGATAGAAATAAAAGGGGAAAAACAAGGTGTTGTTATTTGTCCGGGACCTAATCTGGCTTATTTCAATAAAGAGGTTTCATTATCAGAAATGATTCAGCATATTTATGGAAACAACAACATCCTACCACATAGTGAAAGACCCAATATGTTTATCAGTGAGCTTAAAATGTATGTGGATCATCTGAAAAAGGAAATTACCGAATCATCACCAATTACCCACTCTCAGACAAAAAAGTGGAATACATTTAAAAAGAATATTTTAGAGGGTATTGCTTATTATAATGACCTATTTAATAATTCCAGGTTTTTTAAGAATAGAATAGAAATGATAACCCTTCAGTTAGAGGAATACAAATCAATGATTGCAGGAATTGAAATTCCACAGGTTGAAAAATAAGATTCATTAATTGGTTAAACGCAAAGACGCAATTTATTGTACAAACTTTATGCTGTTAAAGTGCAAGGATTTTATCTCCGATAAAAGAAAATCTGTGTAATCTGCTTGATCTGCGAGATAAAAGAAGATTAAAGAATCATTCCTTTAAGATCTTTTAAATTAAGACAGCTTCCCGATACGGTTTTTCCAAAACCTCAGAGTAAATTTTACTGAAAATATATGATATTTCTGCCCCTTAAAAATGGTATTATAATCTTTGCGACTTTGCGTTTACCTAAAATTTAGTCGATCACAATGCTTTCGACTGCCTTCTCCATTGCATATTCCTGAACCCCGGGCACTTTTAAACCTTCAGCACGGAAGACACTAAGATCTGTCATTCCTAAAAAACCAAGAAAAGCAGTCAGATAAGGAGCAACAAAGTCATTCGCTTTCCCCGGTCCTTCAGAATAAATACCTCCTGAAGACATTGCAACATATACTTTTTTTCCTGTCACTTTTCCAATCGGACCATTTTCTCCATAACCAAAAGTTATTCCCGCTCTTGTTATGTGATCAATCAACGCTTTCAGAGAAGAGTGAATGGTAAAGTTAATCAGGGGTGCACCAATAACAATAATATCAGTAGCCAATAACTGTTTCACCAGCTCGTCAGAAAGACGGATAGATTCTTTTTGTTCTGCCGATAACTTATCACCGGGTGTAAAGAATGTACGGAGAAGTTGAGGACTTAAATGTGGAATTTCAATATCCACCAGATTTAATTCTTCCAATCTATTCTCAGGATATTTTTCCTGGACTTTCTCAACGATACTGTTACCTAATTGAATACTATAAGAGTCTTTACCCTGAAGGCTCGACTTTAGATGAAGGATGTTTTTCATAGAAGTTTACTTATTAACTATTTTTTTATCACATGACGAGCCCGTTCGATTTCATTTGAATACATGATTTCTTGCCCGAATTATTAAACAAATGTATCCAGACCTAATGTTGAAAAAAATAGACTTACCTAAAGGAAAGCGCTTACATTCAGGTAAGTCATTTATCTTTGTGCTATGAAAGACACAGAAAATGAGCTTCTTCCAAACAGAGAAGAATGTGCAGGCTCACTCAAAAACATTCTTGATGCACTGTATGTATTGAATGGAAAGTGGAAGTTAGCTTTAATACTTTCTTTGGTTCGATCTTCCAAACGATTCAATGAGATCCAGCATGAAGTTACAGGCATATCCTCAAAGGTATTGGATAAAGAACTGAAAACTTTGGAACTGAATGGTTTTATTACCCGAAACGTATTCCCAACCAAACCTATAACCATTATTTATGAAGCAACCGAGTATAGTAGAACTTTAAAAGGAGTTATGTCTGAATTAAGTGCGTGGGGCTATCAGCATAGGGAAAAAATTAAAGAAAGCATGAGAAAGCAAGCTAGTTGAGTCAAGTTAATATTCTCTGATCTTCTTAGCTTTAAAAACAGTATAATAATTAAAATCTTTGTGCCTTCGCGTTTAACTAAAATCTGTACATCATCGACAAAAAAGGATACAAAAACAATTAACCTGATTATATTAATATTATCTTAAATACCCAGTTCTTCTGCCTTCTTCAGAAAATTTTTCTTTAAATTTATACTACTGAAGGGGATTCTCTATCTTCAAGCAATTCAGAAAACAGACAGATCAATTATCTTATACGTTTTCATTTGTAAAGTCAGGTGACTTTGCAACAACAAGTAATACTGAAAAATTATTTTTTAATTTATGGAAAAAAGAATCATAAAAAACACAGATCTATCGATCGCACCGATCAATTTTGGAGGTAACGTTTTTGGATGGACATTGGATGAACAGCAGTCATTTAATATACTGGACCAATTTGTCGCAGGAGGCTTCAATTTTATTGATACCGCTGATACTTATTCATGGTGGGTAAACGGAAAAGGAGGACAATCTGAAGAGATTATCGGAAAATGGTTAAAGAGCCGTGGTAACAGAAATGACCTCGTTATTGCAACCAAAGTAGGATCAGAAACCAAAGAACACGATTTTGATATCAGTAAAAAACATATCCTCAAATCCGTTGATGAATCCTTAAAAAGACTTCAGATTGATCATATCGATCTTTATTACACGCATTTTGACGATCATAAAACACCGGTTGAGGAAACCCTGGCAGCGTATGATGAAATCATTAAGGCCGGAAAAGTTCGCTACATTGCCGCTTCCAATTTATCTCCGGAACGGTTGACTGCATCTTTCGAAGCTTCAGAAAAAAATGGTCTACCCAAATACGTGGCTTTGCAGCCCCATTATAATCTATTGGAACGTGAAAATTTTGAAAAAAACTATGCTCCAATAGTTGAAAAACATGATCTGAGTGTTTTCCCATACTGGTCTTTAGCAGCAGGTTTCTTAACCGGAAAATACCGCAGTGAAGCAGATCTTTCTAAAAGCGCAAGGGGAGAAGGTGCCCGCAAATATCTGAATGAAAAAGGGGAGCGTGTACTAAAAGCATTGGATCAGATAAGCGAAAAGCATCAGGCAAATCCTGCTTCCGTAGCATTAGCTTGGTTGTTAGCCAACCCACTTATTACCGCACCTATCGTAAGTGCTACCACTGAGTCTCAATTGCAGACCTTATTTAAATCCACTGAACTACAGTTGAATAATGATGATATCAGTCTTTTGAACGAAGCAAGTAAGTAATTAGACAAATAGTTCTTATAATTGAAAATTGAAAGTGGAAAGTGGAAAGTTAGAAACGAAACAAATAGAGTAAGAGCAGGAATTTGTGATCACCATCCTACAACCCCGAATCTCGCATCTCTTATCTCGCAAACTCCCCATTTTCAACTTTCAATTTTCAATTTTCAACTTTCAGTTAAGCGAAAAGTTAGAAACGATATATATAGAGTAAGAACGGTAATTTGAGATCACCATCCTACAAACCCGAATCTCGCATCCCGTAACTCGCAAACTCCCCACTTTCAATTTTCAATTTTCAACTTTCAACTTTCAGTTAAGCGAAAAGTTAGAAACGAAACATATAGAGTAAGAACAGTAATTTAAGGTCACCATCCTACAAACCCAAATCTCGCATCTCGCATCTCGCAAACTCCCCACTTTCAATTTTCCACTTTCCACTTTCAATTAATAACCCTTGATTCACATACATTGTTCAGTGTTTTGCATACGTGCCCTTCCTTATTTCTTCCGAATTTTGAATCATTAAAATAAACAGTATGAAAATGAATACAAAACCATTAGGAAGTCAGGGACTGGTAGTTCCGGCTATAGGATTAGGATGTATGGGAATGACAGGCTTTGAAGAAGGCAATATGTATGGTGAAGCAGATGAAAAAGAAGCGATTGCCACCATTCACAGGTCTCTGGAATTAGGGGGTAATTTTCTTGATACAGCAGATCTCTACGGTCCTTTTAAAAATGAACAGCTTATTGCCAAAGCCATAGAAAATAATCGGGATCAATATATCATCGCTACTAAATTTGGTTGGGAGATTGATGACCAGAATAGGGTTACCTGGGCAATCAATGGGAAAAAGGATTATGTGAAAAAATCGGTTGAACGCTCATTAAAAAACTTAAAGACGGACTATATTGATCTTTATTATATGCACCGACTGGATAAAAATACACCGATAGAGGAAACGGTTGGAGCGATGAGCGAATTGGTACAGGAGGGAAAAGTAAAATATATTGGACTATCAGAAGTATCTTCAGAAACCGTAAAAAGAGCCCACACCGTTCATCCCATTACAGCTGTACAAAGTGAATATTCATTATTTGAGCGTACGGTAGAAGAAAGAGGAGTGATTAAAACATTACAGGAGCTGGAAGTAGGGTTTGTACCTTATTCCCCTTTAGGACGTGGCTTTTTATCCGGACAAATCCGGACCATTGATGATTTGCCTGAAAATGACTTCCGACGTGGGATTCCTCGTTTTCAGGAAGCCTATTTTTATAAAAACATTGAACTGGTCGATGCTATTGAAGCAATGTCAAAAGAAAAAAAAATTACGTCTTCCCAATTGGCATTGGCCTGGATCATCAGTAAAGGATTTATACCTATTCCAGGAACAAAACGTAGAAAATATCTGGAACAGAATATGGATGCTGCTCATATCCAATTGACCGAATCAGAGGTTTTAAAGCTGGAAAGCATCATCCCTTTAGGCACCGATACAGGCGCTCAATATGATGAATTCAGTATGGGGCTTTTAGATTAATTCTTACATTTGTTTTATGAATGCTATTCAATCGGTTTCAGCTTTTCATCACTTATTATCCTTACCGGAACCTAAACATCCACTGGTAAGTGTTATTAATCTGTCTCACACCATCTTTCTGGAGGACGAAATATGGAAAGGCTTTGTGAACAGGTTCTATTGTGTCGCCTTAAAAAGAGAAGCAAAAGGTAAGATCAAATATGGTCAACAGCATTATGATTACGATAAGGGAGTACTAAGCTTTACTGCACCTAACCAGGTGCAGTACTTAGACTTACAGAACATGGAATGTGGATCGGGATATTTGCTTATTTTTCATCCGGACTTTTTATTAAAACATCCTTTAGCATCTACGATCACCGGTTATGGTTTTTTCTCTTATGCTGTGAATGAAGCTTTACATTTATCTGCAGATGAGGAAAATGATCTGATTGAGATACTCCAAAAAATAGATAAAGAATGTCAGCATATTGATCGACACACCCAGGAGATCATTTTATCTCAGATCGATCTTTTGCTTAATTACTCCAACCGTTTTTACGAACGACAGTTTATTACCCGTAGAAACAGCAATCATCAGCTTCTTATCAAATTCGAACGTTTCGTGAATGATTATTTTGATCATGAGCAATCTGCAGATCAGGGTTTATTAACGGTTCATCTTATTGCTGAAGCAATGAATCTGTCTCCCAATTATCTCAGTGATCTCCTTAGAATCCATACCGGGCAGAACACCCAACAGCATATCCATGAAAAACTAATCGCAAAAGCTAAAGAAAAGCTGTCGACCACCAATCTGTCGGTCAGTGAAATTGCCTATACATTAGGCTTTGAACATCCACAGTCTTTCAGTACCCTTTTTAAAAAGAAAACAAATATGGCTCCGATGGAATTCAGAACTTCTTTTGGAATGGGATAATACTTAAATTTTAATTCAAAAAAAGTCCCCAGTTAAACTGAGGACTTTATGCTATATTAATTCATATTATTTCATGGCTCTTTTATTCAGAGCAGTATCCGCAATGCCCGTCAAAAGATCATTACATTTTTTCTCTTCTTCCAACGTTTTCAATAGGATTTTAAGACACTGGTTTTGTTTCAGCACTTTAGCGTAAGCAGCTAATGTGCCATAAGTCGCTATTTCATAATGTTCTACCTTTTGAGAAGCTGCAATAATACCTGCGTCACGTACAGCACCTGGCTGGGTTTCTTCCATAATACTTTTGCCTTCGTCCAGTAATCCCTGCATCGCATCACATTTTTTAGCCTGGGCTTTTTTGCCTAAAGCCGAAAAACATTGTTCAAGCCTTGTTACATGATTTTGGGTTTCAGCAAGATGATTTGCGATGGCACTTTTTAACTTCTTATCTTCTGCATTTTTCTCCATTTTTGGCAATGCTTTTGTCAGTGCCTTTTCTGCCCAATAAATATCTTTTAATCCATCTTCAAAAAGGTCGATAAGCTCTTTGGCTGCATCTTTTTTAGCAAGAACTTTTCTTGCCGGAGTCTTAGTCGCAGAAGTTTTCTTAACCGGACTTGAAGTTGATTTAGCTTTAGGAGAAGTTGTTTTTCTTCCTGTCGATTTTGTACTCGTTGCCATAATAATATTTTTTGGTGGTTAGTGATTATTTGTTTACAATAATAACGTCAACATAGCAAAATAAATAGATGAATTTTAAATAATTAATGCCATATCGACGCTTATTGCAACTTAAATAAAATAATAATTTAATTCTACTGAAAATTATATAATTAAAACTATTTATTTTATGATTTGACTCATAATCATCCGCTATTTAATTACTTACATTCGGAATACTTATATCGGAAGCATGTGGACTCTATAATAATAGGGTTATCAATTTAAATCAAAAGACTTTCAAAATTATGATTAACAAAAAGAATTTTTTTGACCAATTTGCAGATAAAGCAGTTTGGTTTACTGGTAGTGGAGGCGCATTTATTGGAGCAAGTGTACTCGTCATTATATGGGCTGCAGTGGGTCCCATATTCAATTTTTCTGAAGTATGGCAAATGGTTATCAATACCGGAACAACAATTATCACCTTTTTAATGGTTTTTTTAATTCAGAAAGCTCAGAATAAAGATTCAAAAGCGATTCAGATAAAATTAAACGAATTGATTGCCGCTCATGAACACGCCAGCAACAGAATTGTAGATATAGAAGACCTTACAGAGGATGAATTAGATCAACTGCATACATTTTATGAGAAACTGGGAAAATTACCAAGGAAAGAAGCAATATCAGAAAGTCCCCGTTCTATTGACAAAAACCCATGTAATCATCGGTATAAATAATTCATTATTTATCCGCACTTCTTTTAGGATAAAGGATCAATCTTATTGATGGGTTATTTGTAATAAACAAACGCAGCCAATCAAAAGCTAAACGAAATTTACTTCCGAAGCCAATTAATGGGATAATATGAATAAACAACCAAGTAAGCCAGGCTATAAATCCATTGAACGAAAATTTAGGCAAATCAACTACTGCATTAAATTTTGAAATAATAGCCATCGTTCCTTTATCATTATACTCAAAAGCCTTAAGAGGTTTACCTTGCGAAATATATTGGAGGTTTTTAGCCAGATTATTAGCCTGCTGTATAGCAACCTGAGCCAACTGTGGGTGCCCGTTGGGATACTTTTCCTCTGTCAATTGAAGACAAATATCACCCACTGCGAATATATTTCGTGTTCCTTCTACCTGATTGTAAGGATCCACCAATATTCTTCTTCCGCGTCCAATCGCTTCTTTTGCAATACCCTGAACTTCACGGCCTATGACCCCGGAAGTCCATATCAGAGTTTCTGTTTCGATCGATTTTCCATCAGACAAAATGACCTTATTGTCCACGTAATCTTTTACGGAGACATCCAGCAGAATCTTTACTCCCAGTTTTTCGAGTTTATCATAAGCTGTCTTCTGTGCCATTTTGCTCATAGGGGAAAGAAGAGAAGGTAACGCATCAATAAGATAAAGACTGGAAAGACTGAGTTTAATTTCCGGATATTCTTTTTCAGCAATGTATCTTCCCATTTCAGCCAGCATTCCCGCCAATTCCACTCCTGTTGGCCCACCTCCGGCAATAACGATATTCTGAAGTCGTTCTGCTGCTTTTATATCTTTATTTCTGGCAGCTTCTTCGAGATTAAGAAGGATATGGTTTCGTAAAAAAAGTGCTTCCTCAATACTTTTCATGGGAAGCGCACATTTCCGTACATTTTCCATTCCAAAAAAATTCGATTCCGTTCCTACAGCAAGAACCAGGTAATCATAATTCAGATTTCCGGTTTCTGTCTCTACAGTATTAGTTTCAGGTACCACTTTCAGCAAACTTCCCATATGAAAACGGACATTCTTAAATTTTGAAATCATTCTCCTGAAAGGATAACTGATATTCGATGCCTGAATAAAAGAAGTAGCCACCTGGTAAATAAGTGGTGGAAAAAAATGATAATTATTTTTATCGATCAAAGTGATCTGGAATCTGCTGTCATTCTTGAGAGATTTCATCAGATTGATTCCTGCAAATCCACCGCCTACAATGATAATATGCTTTTTCATACAATAGGTATTGAAGTGATAATAATCTGTAGTTCAATAATAAGACCAAATAGGACAGATGAATATATATTAACATTATTGATTTTTTTTTAATTTTTTAATCATAAATCAATTACACCCATTTTGCTGTCTAAAAAATTATATAATTTTTAAATTCTTTACAAATGCATGATGTTTGCTTATTAAAGAGTATCCAAAATTTTAAAAATAGTATAATATGAAAACAGACATTCTAACAGAAAAACATAAATTGGGATTAGGAGGAGTAGCCATAGGAACTGCTTTCGCCAACATTACTGATGAAGAAGCGCATGATGTTCTACAGAAAGCCTGGGATCTTGGAATACGGTATTACGATACATCTCCCTGGTATGGACTGACTAAAAGTGAAAGAAGATTCGGTCAGTTTCTACAGGATAAAGAGAGGGATGACTTTGTATTTTCCACTAAAGTAGGGCGACTGTTTAAAGAAGTTCCAAAATCCGAAGTTCCTCCAACCATGTGGAAAAATCCACTGAATTATGATTTCAGACACGATTACACTGCAGATGCTATCAAAAAATCGATTGATGACAGTCTTGAAAGAACGGGATTAGACAGTATTGATATTGTTTATATTCATGACTTATCTGAAGATCAGGTAGGAGATCGCTATCCTTACTTTCTGAAACAAGCTAAAGAAGGAGCATTTAAAGTTCTTTCGGATCTTCGCGATCAAGGCATCATCAAAGCTTGGGGAATGGGCGTGAATAAGATTGAGCCTATTTTAGACTGTATAGAAGCCGCAGATCCCGATATTTGTCTTTCCGCTACACAATATTCGATTCTAGAACATGAGGATGCGGTAGACAGATTGCTTCCTGCGGTGAGGAAAGCAGGAGTACGTTTAGTTTCCGGAGCCGGATATAATTCCGGTTTTATAGCTGGAAGAGATCGGTATAATTACAAAGATGTTATCCCGAAAGGAATGACCGAAAAAAGAGACAGAATTGCAGAGCTTGCCAAAAAATACGATACAGACATTATTCATGCAGGTTTGCAGTTCGTTTTGGCTGCCGATGAATTTGCTGCTATTATTCCCGGAGCAAGTAAGCAAGATCAGGTACAGGATAATGTGGACGCATTAAATGCAGTGATTCCACCTGATTTCTGGAAAGAATTAAGATCCGAAGGATTAATTTATGAGAAAGCCCAGATTCCGGATTACAGATAATTAAAATTATAAAATAAAAAAGCCTTTCAATGATGAAAGGCTTTTTCATATGCCTTATGATATATAATGCACTGCATTTTTTACAATTTCAATCGCTTCAGTCAATTGTTTTTCATCAAGTGAAGCAAATCCAAATCTACAGGCATTAAAATTTGCATCTTTTCCTGTACAATAAATACTTCCGGAAAAAGTGACCCCATTTTTATGTGCTTCCTTTATGATAGCTGATAAATCCAATTCAGGTATGAACTTGAGCCATAATGCCATTCCACCTGTAGGTTTTGTAAAAGAAACCGCACCTTCCAATTCCTTGTTGATAAGAGCCGAAGCCATATCACATCGTTGAGAGTATAACCGGTTGGATTTTTGGATATGACGGGTAAGATCTCCATTACGAATAAGACCTGCTGCCGCTTCCTCAATAATGATATCACTTCTGATGTCAATAAGCCTTCTCATTTTACGGGCAGCTTCCAGGAAATCGGTTGTTGCAATCATATACCCCAAACGAAATGGAGTCCCCAATACTTTGGTAAGAGAACCTATATAAATAATTTTCCCGCCATGATCTTCACTCGCCAATGGCAAATAAGGATCATATTTAAACTGGAAATCATAGTCATAATCATCTTCAATTACTGCCACATCATATGCGTTGATAAGTCTAAGCATATGCTGACGTCTTTCAACACTCATTGTTACCGTGGTAGGATGGTGGTGGTGAGGAATGATATAGATCATTTTTATGGTGTGATTCTGAAGAACTTCTTCGATAGCCTGAGTAGATACTCCGTCACTATCCACAGGAACACGGATAAGCTGGGCCCCCAATCGTTCAAAAACCAGGTCAGCGATAAAATAGCTCGGATCGCTTACAATAACTTTATCTCCCGGTTTAATAATAAGAGATGCTGCTATATAAATGGCCATCTGAGCGCCACGGGTTGTAAAAATATTTTCAACGCCCATATCAAGTCCCCGGGTTTGCTTTAAGAAGGAACATAATTCTACCGACAGATTCGATTGGTCTGAGACCTGATGCCTCAAGCTCACTTTATAGGTAATATCATCTAATGACTTTTTAAATTGTTTTGCAATAGCATTAACAGGGAGAAGAGAAATATCCGGAAACCCATCGTTCACCATAATCCGTCCATGATCAATAGGAACAACAGGATTTAATATTGTTTCCAGTTTCTCAAAACTAATGACGTTTTTATGAGCGAAAGCACCAATCTTATTTTTTTTATAGGATCTGGGCTTAACCAAAGGCAGATCGGAGGAAACAATATAACCTTTCCTTGGTAAATTATCCGCCCAGTCTTCTGACACCAGAATATCATATGCTGCTGTAATGGTTTTCCGATGAAGCTGGAGATCAAATGCCAGAACCCGGGTGCTGGGCAACAGTGTTCCCGGGAGAAGCTTACCTTCCTGAATCAACGAAATAAACTGAACAGCAATTTGCCGGTATACAGGAATATGAGCTTCAGGATTAATAATGATCAGATTTTTATAGGGAAGCATATAAAAGTATTTATCTACACAAATATAACAATAATCTGGACTACCAATGTAAATAAATCTGGTTCCAATTATCACCTTTTCTGTGATCTAATTTTGTACCATCAAAACAATATAAAGTAGTTAAAGATAACTACTCACATTAATTAAATTAAAAATCTTGTTATGAAAAAAGACTCGCATTGCAGAAATACCTGCCACAAGCTTATCAATTGATGAAAGAAATGGATGATCTGATCAAAGAAGGAATTGATCCTTTACATCTTGAAATGATTAAAATCCGTGGTTCCCAATTAAACGGCTGTGCTTATTGCCTGAATAAACATATTACAGATGCTATACAACTGGGGGAAGATCCTCAGCGAATTCATGTTCTGAGTGCATGGCATGAAGCTAAAAACTGGTTTACCAATGAGGAACAGATTATTTTACAGCTTACTGAAGAGATCACCTTAATAGGGGAGCATGGAATAAGTGATGATGTATATGATCGGGCTATAGAAGCTTTTGGTGAAGAAAAAACATCGCATTTAATATTGGCTGCTATCAGCATCAATAGCTGGAACCGAATCGGAGTAGGCCTTCAAATGCATCCAATAAAATATAAAGATTAATCCCATGGAAGTAAAAGAAGCCAAAACAAGAGCAGAAATTGAGTTCTGTAAAGAAGTAATTCTTCAGTTCCGAACCAATTTAAGTGAAGACAACTATGTAGATCAGACTTTGGAAATGATGGCTGAAGAAGGATTTAAACTCCTTTATATTGCCAATGATCAGGATACAAAAGCAGTCGCATTTATCGGATACCGCCCATTACAGATGTTAAGAACCGGTAAGATTATCTATATTGATGACCTGTTTACTTCTGAGGAATGCCGTGGTAAAGGATATGCTGGTATATTGCTTGATGAAGTTGCAAAAGAAGCAGAGATCACGAATATACAATCGATTCACCTGGATAGCGGATATATGCTTCATACAGCCCATCGTTTGTATTTGAATAAAGGCTATGTCCTTGCTTGTAACCATTTTGCTAAAAAAATATCTTAAGAGATTGTATCTCATCAATAGAAAACAATGATTACGTATCAGATAGAAGAAAAAATAAGCGTAGATGAGTTTACCCATGTTCTGATCAATTCCACTTTGGGAGAAAGACGCCCGGTAGATGAACCTGAAAGAATAGCTAAAATGCTCGAGCACGGCAACCTTATTGCTACAGCAAGGGATAATGGGAAACTGGTGGGAATAGCCCGTTCCCTGACAGATTTCGTGTATTGTACCTATTTGTCTGATCTCGCTGTAGATGAGGCTTATCAGAAAATGGGAATTGGAAAAAAACTGATCCGGCTCACTAAAAAAGAAACCCCAAAAGCTAAATTGATTTTATTGTCCGCGCCCAAAGCAGTACAGTATTATCCTAAAATAGGGATGACCCAATGGGAACAATGCTATGTTTTAGATGATATTGATGCTTTACCATAATCCTGAACAAGCCTATTGATAGGGTATTAATAAATAATTGTAAAAAAATCATATACATTTCTTGAATAATCATTCAAGAAATGTATCTTTGCATTGTTATGGCAAGAAATAAAGAATTTATATTAGAGGAAAAGCTTGAAAAAGCCAAAAATGTATTCTGGAAAAAAGGCTATGCTTCAACTTCAATGCAGGATCTGGTAGAAAATATCGGATTAAATCCTGGTAGTATTTACGGAACTTTTGGGAATAAGCATGAATTGTTTCTTGATAGTCTGAAAGTGTATTGTAACGAATTGCTTATAGAATATAAAATGGCAGCCGACAGTGCACCAGATTCGCCGTTGGCATCCCTAAAAGCCATTATTAAAAAAGCCATCGACTATTCTTTTACGTCTAATAAAGCCTGTATGGTTGTGAAAACATCATTTGAGCTGGCACCTGATGATGAAAAAGCTTTGGCTATTATCAAGCATCAGACAGATGGCCTGACTGGTATGATGACTGATATCATCAAAGCAGCACAGGAAGCCGGAGAAATCAATCCTGACAAAAATCCGGAGATCACTGCCGATTTTATCATCAGTAGCTTTGCCGGCTTCTGGCATTTACAAAACCTTTATAACAATAAAGAAAGAATCATACAGTTAAGCGAATTTTTGATCGAAAGCATTCAATAAAAAAATTTGTTCAATTATTGAACGATCATTCAATAAAAATATTTTAAATAAAATTTATGGAAAACAAACAAAAAGTATGGCTGGTTACCGGCGTATCGGGAGGGTTAGGTAAAGCGTTAGCTAATGCCATTCATCATTCAGGGGACATTATCATTGGAAGTGTCCGAAAAGAAGAGGATAAAATTGCTTTTGAACAGGCTTTTCCTGATAGAAGTAAAGTCTTTATGCTGGATGTATCCGATAGCACACGTGTTGAAGCAATGGTAAAACAAGTCATTAATGAATATGGCCGTATTGATGTTTTAGTCAATAATGCAGGGTATGGTCTTTTCGGCCTGGTAGAAGAAGTAGATGAGATAGAGCTCCGTAAACAACTGGATGTCAATTTAGTTGCTGTATGGAAAATGACACAAACTGTATTACCCTATATGCGAAAACAAAAGGCTGGTCACATCATTCAGATTTCCTCCAGGGTAGGTATTCTGGCCGGAACAGGAAACGGCGCTTATACTGCAACTAAATTTGCCATAGAAGGAATGAGTGAGTCATTAGCCGCTGAAGTAGCTCCGTTTGGCATCAAGGTAACTTTAACTGAGCCAGGTCCTTTGCGTACTGATTTTTTTGGACGTTCTGTTCTATTTTCTGAAAAAGAAGTAGAAGATTATAAAGAACCTTTGGGAGATCTGCGGGAAAAATATAAATCCGTAAACGGAAACCAACCCGGAGATCCTTCAAAAGTAGCTGAAGCCATTGTACAAATAGCAGCACTTGAAAACCCTCCATTCCGTTTGCCTCTTACAGCATCAACAATCGATGCTATCCAGCAAAAAATAAATGAATATCAAAAAGTTATCACCGATTGGAAAGAACTTGCTTTAAGTATTGAATTTTAAAAAACAGACTATGAAATTAAATTTAAACCGGATATTCTATTGGATATCATTTGCATGGTACATATATATTATCGGACCTGCAGCCGTAAAAAAAATTATTCAATGGCAACCGATGATGGACAGCATGCAATCTCTGGGCTTTGATAAAAACTGGACCATTGGAATTGGAGTGTTGGAAACCATTGGAGTTCTCATTGTATTGGCTGGACTTCTTAAACCATCTTTGCGTACTCTGGGTGTTCTATTTCTTTTCCCGTTTGCAATTGGAGCATTTACAGCGCATATGGCACATCAGGAATACCATCATTTTTATAATTCATTAATCATGTGCATATTATCTGCTGTACTATTGCTATTAGATAAAAGAATAAAAATAAACACTTCTGAAAATGAAAACACCATAGTATCATCCTCCAACTAATCCCATAGCAATTTCTAAAATAGAATCAGACTAAAAAAAAACTATGTTTCTTATAGTGTTAATATATCGTAATGTTCTTTTAGTATTTCTTTTTTTGGGGTAACTTAGTGTATATAATAAAAATATTGGCAATGAGTACCCAAAACGCAAAATCTGTACAAGAACTTATTATTAATGGAAAAACTTATCATTATAGTTCTTTAAAAAATCTTCCGCAAACTGTGGATCACCTCCCATTCAGCATTCGTATTCTCTTGGAGAATGTACTCAGGAATTATGATGGCTTTGGTATTACTGATGAACATATAGATACCTTATTACAATGGACACCCGCTCCTAATGATAAGGATATTCCATTCAAACCTGCGAGGATTCTGATGCAGGATTTTACAGGAGTCCCTGCGGTGGTAGATATGGCTTCTTTAAGAGCTGAATTTGTACGGCAGGGGAAGGACGGTCAGAAGATCAATCCGGCGATTCCTGTAGATCTGGTTATAGACCATTCTGTGCAGGTCGATTATTTTGGGACCGATTACGCTTATGACAGAAATGTAGAATTAGAATTTGACAGGAATAAAGAACGATATGAAGTTTTAAAATGGGCACAACACGGCCTGAATAATTTTACCGTGGTTCCTCCCGGAATGGGAATATGCCATCAGGTCAATCTGGAATATTTAGCAAAAGGAGTGGTCAGCAAAGACGGGTGGCTCTTCCCGGATACATTGGTAGGAACCGATTCACACACGCCAATGGTGAACGGAATCGGTGTAATTGCCTGGGGTGTCGGAGGTATAGAGGCTGAAGCTGCCATGCTGGGACAGCCTATTTTCTTTACATGTCCTGAAGTAGTAGGCTTAAAACTGACAGGGAAGATTCCTGATCACTGTACTGCTACAGATATGGTGCTTTCAATTACCAAAATTTTAAGAGATAAAGGGGTAGTAGGGAAGTTTGTAGAAGTTTTTGGTGATGGATTGGATCATTTAACGGTAACAGACCGTGCAACGATTTCCAATATGTCACCGGAGTTTGGATGTACCGTTACCTATTTCCCTATTGATGCACGAACGCTGGAGTATATGCATTCCACCAATCGTTCTCCTGAACAGATCAAAATTGTTGAAGAATATTGCAAAGAAAATCTTCTTTGGAGAACAGGAAAAGAAGAAATCATATACTCTTCCGTAGCAGAGCTTGATTTATCAACTCTGGAACCTACACTATCCGGTCCTAAACGTCCGCAAGATAAAATTTTAGTTAAAGACCTTAGCCAGAGATTTTCAGAAGTGTTAAAGGATGAGCATCACCGTACCTATGAACCCATTTCTAAAAGAACAGAATATGCCTGGTTATCTGATGGCGGATCCGGAACAGAATTTACTTTTGGGAAAGTCCCTATTGAAGGGGAGCTGCATTCAGAAGTCGTTCAGGATTCTTTACGAACCGTGAGAATTAAACAAAATAATTCAGAATATGTTTTAAGCGACGGAAGTATTGTGATCGCAGCCATTACAAGCTGCACCAATACCTCTAATCCTGCTGTTATGGTAGGTGCAGGACTCTTAGCCCGAAATGCTATAGAAAAAGGGTTAAGAACAAAAAGCTGGGTAAAAACCTCTCTCGCTCCGGGTTCTAAAGTCGTTACCAAATATCTGGAGAGATCAGGTCTTAATACAGACCTTGAAGCACTTCGCTTTCATACGGTAGGATATGGCTGTACTTCCTGTATCGGAAATTCTGGACCTCTTCCTCCTGCGATTGCAACAGCCGTTGATAACGGAGAATTAGTAGTAGCTTCAGTACTATCCGGAAACAGAAATTTTGAGGCCCGTGTACATCCGCAAGTGAAAATGAATTTCTTAATGTCTCCTATGCTGGTCGTAGCTTATGCTTTGGTAGGACATGTGGACATTAATTTAATTACAGACCCTCTGGATTATGATCCAAATGGACAGCCTGTTTATTTAAAAGACATCTGGCCTTCAAGAGACGAGATCCAAAACACAATTAATGAATGCATGAAGCAGGATGATTTTGAAGAAGTGTATAATGTTATTTTTGATGGTTCTGAGGACTGGCAGGACTTAGAAGTCAATTTAGATCAGAATTTTGAATGGAATAAAGATTCAACCTACATCAAAGAAGCTCCGTTTTTTGAAAATATCAAAGCTGAGCCGGATGCGGTAACCGATATAAAAAATGCAAAAGTTCTTTTATATCTTGGAGATTCTGTAACGACCGATCACATTTCGCCTGCCGGATCATTTAAAGAAGATTCTGCCGCAGGAAGCTATTTAAAAAATAACAATGTGAACAAAATGGACTTTAACTCTTACGGATCCAGAAGAGGAAATCATGAAGTGATGATGCGTGGAACTTTTGCCAACGTAAGGATAAAAAATAAAATTGCGGATAAAGAAGGAGGGTATAGCCGTTACTTACCAACCGGAGAAGTGAAAACAGTTTTTGATACGGCTATGCAGTACCGTGATGATCAGACTCCATTGATTGTTCTGGCAGGTAAAGAATATGGTTCCGGATCTTCCCGTGACTGGGCGGCAAAAGGTACTTTTCTATTGGGCGTAAGAGCTGTCATTGCCGAAAGCTTCGAACGGATCCACAGAAGTAATCTGGTGGGAATGGGTGTTGTTCCTTTGGTTTTCAATGACGGGGAAAGTGCCTTACTATTAGGATTAGATGGTACGGAAACCTATACCATTACCGGTTTGGAAGAGAATTTAGTTCCGCATAAAATGCTGAATGTAACAGCGGTTCACCCATCCGGAAAAGAAACGGTATTTACGGTTAAAGCCAGACTGGATTCCGCAATAGAAATCGAATACTATAAAAATCAGGGGATTTTACAATATGTTCTACGGGACTATCTGAAAAACAATTAATTTTTTAGGATCAGGACTACACGTTTATGAAAATAAGTGCAGGCATCTTACTGTTTAAAAAAGAAAAAAATAATCTGTTTTATTTTTTGGTTCACCCGGGAGGTCCCTTCTGGAAGAACAAGGACAGTGGTGCCTGGTCCATTCCTAAAGGAGAAATAGAACCTGATGAAGATCCGTTGAAACGTGCGCTCATAGAATTTACAGAAGAAACCGGACAAACCCTTAAAGGAGAATTTATTGAATTATCTCCGATCCTGCAGAAAGGAGGCAAAACAGTATATGCCTGGGCCGTAGAAGGGGATATTGAAACCTCACAGCTTTTCAGCAATTCTGTACAGATAGAATGGCCACCCAGATCAGGAAAACTGATTGAAATACCCGAAGTGGATCAATGGGAATGGTTTGATGCTGATGAAGCAAAAATCCGTATTAATACAGCGCAAATAGCCTTGTTATCCGAACTGGAAGATCTGTTGCGAAAATAGATATATCACAATTCTTTAATTAAACGAAAAGTAAGATTAATCCGCGGCTGCATTGGCTTTACCGATTTAGCGATCCGATGTTCCCAATGAAGCTGAAGATTACCTTTCATAATTAAAAGAGAACCATGGGAAAGAGGTAAGCTGTACTTCAGTTGATGATCATCCACTTTCCGGAAATCAAAATTTCTTACCTGCCCTAAACTTACAGAAGCAATCACAGGTCTGTTACCAAATCTACTGTCTCTGTCCCGATGCCACGCAACAGAATCATTGCCGTTTCGGTATAAGTTTAATAATACTGAATTAAATGCATACCCTGAAGTTTCTTCTAAACGCTTCTTTAATGCCAGCAGTTCAGGAATCCATGGGTTCACCACAACCCGGGTGCCGCTCAACTGATAGGATTTATCTTCATCCCCATACCATGCAGTCAGGCGTGGTGTCAAAACTTCTTTGTCGTACATTTTCTGAGTGGTCTGTATCCATGGAGCAGTTTCCATCAAAAACTCTTTAAGCGCTGTTGCTTCCTGTTCTGACAGAAAACCATCTGTATATTCCAATAACTCGTGTGGAAACTGATAAGATTCGTCTGCATCAAATAAACTAAGCTGATCCATTATAAGAAATCAAAAAAAATATCCTTTACTTATCTATTGTATTTTCAGTAAAGGATATTCATTATTTTAAAACGTTAATCAAGAGGTTTTCTCCCTGAAATAATATTGTAAAGAACCACAATAATCGCAATAACCAATAAAACATGCACCAAATAACCAGTGCTTATTCCCGGTATAATGTTTAACATTCCTAAAAGCCAAACAACGATACAAATGACTGCTACTAACCATAATAAACTTCTCATAATTGTATATTTTTAAGTGATTTATATAAATACTAGCATATTTTATGCCTTTTAAATCAAAAAAGAACGTTTATTTTTTTGAAAATTTATAATCCAGTGCTTTTATTTCCTTGCGTAACTCTAAAAACATCTCTTTCACATTCTGAGTATCTCCCTCATTTTCAAACTCCTGCATAGAGACACTGCAAGCATATTCCCAGATCTCCAGCAGGTCATTGGCAAGGATATCATAAGGCTCATAAAAAGAGTTATCCGCAGCTACATGAATTGTATTTTCTTTTCTGGATTTAAACCTTTTGTAGGTAATACCATCATTCAGTGTTACGAAAACATACGTTTTATCAGCTTTGAGATCCTCTGTTTTTTCAATATACTTTCCGACAATATAGGAACCATCTTTAAAGGGCGGCATAGAATCTCCTTCTACAGGAAAAGCCCGGTATTTCCCATTTGTAAGAAAGGGAAGTGAGATATTCTGAAGACTTTCAATATAGCCGGGATCAGTATATCCTGACAGATATCCCATCGATGCTTTCTGAGGAATAATTTCAATGCTGTTATTTCCTGTCTGATCTACCACAACAGGAAGTACAATCCGGTTGTCCGGAAGATTAACGATATCATCTAAAGGATATTTTCTGAGATCTATAGTGACCATCAGATCAATACTTATCCTGTAATACCGGGACATTTTAATCAATAACTCTATCGGAGGCTGGGAAGCACCATCCTCATATTTGGCATATCGGCCACGGGTAATCAACAATTGATCCGCTACCGCTTGTTGAGATAATTTTAATTGATATCTCAGATACCTTATATTTTCTGCTAAAATTGACATTGATATAAATTATATCAACAAAGGTAATCATTTTGATACAAATCGTAACTAATTTTGTTCCGTGGAACGATCGATTGTACATATGGACCTGGATACATTTTTTGTATCCTGTGAGCGTCTTAATAATTCAGAACTCAACGGAATCCCTCTGATCATCGGAGGTGGAGACCGTGGAGTAGTAGCCTCATGTTCCTATGAAGCAAGAAAATTCGGAGTTCGTTCCGCGATGCCTATAAGAATGGCTCTTAAACTCTGTCCTGATGCTAAAGTGATCCGGGGAGATCACGAATTGTATTCCAATTTATCCCATCTGGTCACCGAGGTGATACAAAGTAAAGTTCCGGTCATGGAGAAAGCGAGTGTTGATGAGTTCTACCTTGATTTGTCCGGAATGGATCAGTTTTTCGGATGCTATCAATGGACCAAAGAAATTGCTGCTGCAGTAACTAAAGAAACGGGACTTCCCATTAGTTTTGCATTATCAGGCAACAAAACCGTTTCAAAAATAGGAACCGGAGAATCTAAGCCCACCGGAATGCGTGAAATAAAACAGCATGAAGTAAAAAAATTCCTTGATCCTTTATCCATCAGGAAGATCCCCATGGTAGGCAATGCTACCTTTCAGCTTCTTTCAAGAATAGGAATCCGTACCATTCATACCTTATCGGATATGCCTGTCCTGGTCCTGCAACAGATGATCGGAAAAAATGGAATTGAATTATGGAAAAAAGCCAATGGAATTGATGAAAATCCGGTGATTCCTTATTCGGAAAGAAAATCGATTTCAACGGAAAGAACTTTTTCAAATGACACCATGGATATCGTCTCTTTAAAAGGATTGATATCAGGAATGGCAGAACAGTTAGCTTACCAGTTGCGGAAAGAGCGATGGCTGACATCAACGGTAACCATTAAGATCCGGTATTCCAATTTTGATACAGAAACCAAACAATGTAAAGTATCCTACACCTCTGCAGATCACACGCTTTCAAGGGTTGCTCTGGAATTGTTTCAAAAAGCTTATACCAGAAGAATGCGTCTTCGTCTGGTAGGTTTACGTTTCACAGGATTGGTTCATGGAAACCATCAGATGGATCTTTTTGAAGACACCGAAGAACTGATGAACCTTTATCAGTCCATGGATTACATTAAAAATCGTTTTGGGGCTCAGGCTGTCGGCAGGGCTTCCGGATTTGATTTAGAAAATAAAAACAGATTAATCTAAAAGCTATGTTTCTCAATTGTCACTCTTTTCACAGCCTTCGTTATGGCACATTATCCATTAAAGAACTGGTACAACAGGCTCAGGAATCAGGGGCCCGGGAATTGGTTTTAACAGATATCAATACCATTACCGGAATCTACGAATTTAAAACGCTATGTGACCAATGTGGTATAAAACCCATCGCAGGAGTTGAAATAAGGAAAGAGGGCAGGCTTCTGTATGTTGCTATCGCAAAAGAATTCAGTGGGATTGGAGAGATTAATCAAATGATTACGGATTATAACTGCAACGGAAAGAATCTAACAGAAACGGCTCCGCAATTTGCCAATGTATTTGTGATTTATCCCAAAGAAAATATTCCTGAAACATTAAAAGAAAACGAATTTGTAGGCATCCGGGAAGAAGAACTGACATTGCTTGTCCGTACGGAATACCAGAACCTCATCCATAAAATGGTGGTTCTGCATCCGATAACATTTGCCACAAGAAAAGATTATAACCTGCACTGTATTCTTCGGGCCATAGATAACAATACACTCCTCAGTAAGCTGACTGAAGATGAAACCTGCCATAAAACGGAATATTTCAAACGGGCACAAAGTCTCCGTGATGCTTTTTATCAGTATCCTGAAATTATTAAGAATACACAGCATATTCTGAATGTCTGCCATTTTGAATTTTCCTACAGAAATCAGATCAAAAATAAACAACACTACACCCGTTCTAAAGAAGGTGATCTTCGAATGCTGACCAAACTGGCTTATCTGGGATTAAAAAAGCGTTATGGTTTAGATCATGAAATTGCCAGAGCAAGGGTTGAAAAAGAGCTCCAAGTAATTGATCATTTAAATTTCAGTTCTTATTTTCTGATCGTCTGGGATATTATAAGATACAGCAACAGAATGGGGTTTATGCATGTAGGACGGGGAAGCGGTGCCAACAGTATCGTAAGTTTCTGTTTGGAAATTACGGATATCTGCCCGCTGGAACTGGATCTGTATTTCGAACGCTTCCTTAATCTTAACCGGCAGACCCCTCCGGACTTTGATATCGACTGGAGCTGGCAGGAAAGGGATGCTATTCTGCAATATATTTTTGATCGCTATGGAAAAGAACATGTCGCCTTCTGCGGAACCAATGTTGAGTTTAAATACAAATCGATATTCCGAGAAGTCGGAAAGGTTTTCGGTTTACCGAAAGAAGAACTGGATGAATTGACCAGCCAACGGATGGAACTGCATGATAAAAACCTGGTTGTAGAACATGTTCATAAATATGGTAAATTATTAGAAAAATTCCCCAATCAAAGGAGCATGCATGCTTGCGGAATTCTAATTTCGGAAGAACCTATTACCCATTTTACGGCACTTGAAATGCCTCCTAAAGGATTTCCCATTGTTCAGTTTGATATGAACGTTGCTGAAGATATAGGTTTTGAAAAATTTGATATTCTTTCCCAAAGAGGCTTGGGAACCATCAATGACACCGTTAAGCTGATCAAAAAAACCAGGAATATTGAAATAGATATCCGGGATACTTCCATTTCTAAAGATGAAGAGGTGTGCAATGAATACCTGGCACAAGGCAGAACAATAGGTTGTTTCTATATTGAAAGTCCTGCCATGCGTGGACTTTTGCGAAGGCTGAAATGTGATAATTATAAAATTTTAGTGGCTGCCTCTTCCATTATCAGGCCGGGTGTTGCCCAAAGCGGAATGATGCGTGAGTATATCTTCAGGCACAATCATCCTGATCAGTTTGAATACTTTCATGACGTTTTCAAAGAGCATCTGGGAGAAACCTACGGGATTATGGTTTATCAAGAGGACGTCATCAAGATTTCCCAGTATTTTGGAGGGTTATCATTAGCAGACGGAGATATCCTCCGAAGAGCAATGAGTGGAAAAGGCCGTTCCATCGAAAAGCTTCAGGAGGTAAAAGCAAATTTCTTTAAATCTTGTAAAGACAAAGGACATTCATTGGAACTGACTGCTGAAGCCTATCGGCAGATCGAATCATTTGCCGGTTATTCTTTCTGCAAAGCCCATTCCGCTTCCTATGCGGTAGAAAGTTATCAGAGTTTATATCTGAAAGTATATTACCCATTGGAATTTATGGTGTCTGTTATTAATAATATGGGTGGGTTTTACCGTACAGAGGTATACATTCATGAAACCAAAATGTCCGGTGGAATCGTCTGCAATCCTTGTGTCAACGCCAGTGATTTTCAGACTACTTTGCATGGAAAGGAAATCTATCTCGGATTCATGCATTTACAGGGGCTTGAAACCAGAATTGCTCATTTTATCATTGAAGAAAGAATCAGAAACGGGAATTACCAATCTTTAGAAGACTTTATCCGCAGAGTGCCTATCGGAATAGAAACGGTACAGATTCTTATTTTCATCGGAGCTTTCCGGTTTACCGGAAAACAAAAAAATGAATTGCTTGTAGAAGCCAGAATGCTTTTGGTGAATTTCAAACCGGAGAATAGGGGACTGATGCTGATTGAAGAACCCATTAAGGAATATAAGCTTCCTCAATTGAAACGGGAAACTTTTGAAGATGCCTTTGATGAAATTGAACTTCTCGGATTCACTGTTTCGTGCAGCCCTTTTGATCTGTTGCAAATCAAATACAGGGGTTCTGTTTTTGTAAAAGACCTTTTGCAGTATCATAAAAAAGAGGTAAAGATGCTGGCTTATCTGATCTCCAGAAAACATGTTCCTACCAAAAAAGGAACCATGTATTTCGGAACCTGGATTGATGTGAACGGAGATTATTTCGATACCGCTCATTTTCCGGACAGCCTTGAAAAGTATTCGTTTCAGGGAGGAGGATGTTACCTGCTGTTAGGAACTGTAGAAGTTGATTTTCATTTTCCAACCATCACCGTTACTAAAATGGCTAAAATGCCTTTCATTCCCGATCCAAGATACGCGTATGATAAGGACAGACAATACGATATTCATCGCCAGATCAAAGAAGATGTAAGCATGACCAACAGACCTCCTTATCCGCAGGCTCATGAAATCGGACTGCCCAGAAACAAGATCATATAAATTAAATTTTACTTCTTTTTATAAGGTAGGTTCCAGATCAGGTCAGCTGCCAGATAATGAACTCCTCCTTTGTGGATGCTGTGGCTGCCCCTTATAAGATCATCCATATACCCAATATCCACAGTGAAAGGTGAATTCGGAATATTGAACATATAATAGGCAGCAATACGCATTTCCCTATATCCAAAAGGAGTCCACTCATGTTCCGGTTCATTCAGGTAGCTTGTAGAAAACAATCCTTCTACACTTAATGCCAGTTTCTGATTATTTTCTGATGGCAAATTATAGGTGATCTGGCTTTTAATCCGGGTTCTTAATTGAAAGTTCTCTTCCACGCTATGAAAATCAGGATCAAAAAATTTTCTGAACTCCTGTCGAACCGTATTTTTCAATTTCCATCTTTCTCCTAAGTTAAAAGTATATGCATATCTCCCGTAAATCCTGAATTCCTGTTCTGTACCTTCTTTCTCATAAGGTGAAACCTCATCATATTGAGGCTGACGACGGTAACTGATCGCATAACTGTACTGTTGATGGGGAGCAAAAGAATGATAGACCTCGTGGTTTAATACAAAAATAGCTTGTTTGGAAAACGGGTTATCCTGATCCGGCTGGCTTTTCCGTCCTATAGCCACATAGCTTAAAGCTTGTTTCGTTCCTGAAGAGTCCAGTTGGCGCCGGACTCCAAATGCTCCCCAGAAAGCGGTATTAGCTTCGCCCAATCCTGGTGGGCTTATCTGGGCTTGTAAAAAACCTCCCAACAACAATAAGACTCCGGTTATTTTTCCTAATCCAAATGATCGTACATACAAAACATTCTCCATTGTTCCAAATTTAAAAGCTTTTCAGCTTTGATTATTATGTAAATATTTTTTAAAGTGTCGAAAATCGGGACAAATTCTGGAAGAATTCTGGAATCAATTACCATACATTTCTACTAGTCTACTAAATTAATAGACTTATATGATTTATTTCATGTCATCCGTTGATTAGGATTTATAAATAATTAAATACTTTTGACCCAGTTAAAAAAAATAAACTTTATTCTCATGAATAAAACTTCATCACATTCTTACTTACGCACTATTACAGCAACTGCATCTGTTCAAAATGAATATGGTACAGAGGCTTGTTTTTCACAACATGATCTTACTTTACAGTATATGTGTTTTGATTTTATGATGTGCCATATGATGATGAAGGCATAACTCTCCATTACTGTAGAAATTAAATCCTGCTCATTAAAGGTTTTTAAAACAGGAATATCCTCCTGTACATTTCAATTTTTTCCTCCGGTAAACCTTCCTGAAAAAGGAGGGAAGGGGATTATTATTTCTTAACCGGAAATAACAGTAAGCTCATATTTCATTTTAAACTCTACTAAAATTAATATATAATGAAGAAAAACCAATGTAAAATTGGTGCATTGGCCATGATCTTAATAGCAGAATTTGGCTTTGCACAAAACAGGGACAGCCTTGCCACCAAAGAGCAGTCCATCAAAGAAGTGGTGGTGGTTGCCTTTGGTAAACAAAAAAAAGAAGAAATAACAGGATCCGTACAGTCTTTAAAAACAAAAGACATCGCCAATCTTCAAAACGGAAATATCCTTCAGGGAATTGGAGGTAAGGTAGCGGGAGTGCAGGTCGTATCTTCAGGCCAGCCAGGTTCTCAGCCTATCATCAGAATGAGAGGAATCGGTTCCATCAATGCTTCAAGTGATCCTTTAATTGTACTGGATGGTATCCCTTATAATGGAAACCTCAACAGTATTCCCGGATCGGATATCGAAAGTATTTCTTTCCTTGAAGACGCTTCTTCCAATGCTTTATACGGATCCAGAGGAGCTAATGGTGTGATTATCGTTAATACCAAGAGAGGGAAGTCAAAGGGTCTTCATATAGAAGCAGACATCAGAACGGGAGTAAACTTCAGGTCTATTGAAGATTATTCCGTTTACACTTCACCACAAGATTATTACACCGCCTATTACAACCGGGCAAGAATTGGTGAAATCGCCAAACTAACACAACCAGGAGCGGTCCCTTCAGGTGCCAGCCCTCATGAAGTTGGAATAACAGCTCTGACCAGCTTGAGATATAATGCTTATAATGTACCTTTCAGTCAACTGATAGGGCAGGATGGAACTTTCAATAAGAATGCACAGCTCGTATATCAGGATAACTGGAAAAAACTGCTTTTCAAACCCGGGCTAAGAAGAGAGGGCAATGTAGGAATCAGTGCTAATAATGATCAGGTAAAATCTTATACTTCATTGAACTATCTCGATGATAAAGGATATCTTATTTCTTCCGGTTTTGAAAGATTCGGAATAAGGTCCAATCTTGATTACACCATTACCTCAAAATTAAAATTGATCAGTAGTCTTTCCTATACTTATAGTCAGCAGGATTTTGGTGAAACCGGAGGGTTTTCCAATCCTTTTCAGTTTGCCAGAAATATTGCTCCTTTTTATCCTGTTTTCCTGAGAAACGATAATTATCAGGTAGTTTATGATGGCAATGGAAATCCACTGTATGATTATGGGGATTCAACCGGTCCTAATGGAGCAGGAAGATCTTATGCCGTTTATGAGAATCCGGTAGCTAACCTTCAGCAAGACAAATTCAGGACAACCAGCAATCTTACGAATATCAATCTGGGGCTTAATTATGAAATTATTAAAGGACTGGATTTTACCTATAACTTTGGGGCATATCTGGAAAACCAGAAAAATCTTCAGTATGGTAATACTGTAGGAGGCACCTCTTCATCCGTTGGGGGAACCATCAATATGGGTTCTCTATTTAAACATACGCTCAACCATCAGCAACTCCTTACGTATCAGAAAAAACTAGGTAAACATAATTTCAACCTCCTCATTGGTCATGAATTAAATAAAATAAAAAGTGAAGGGTTTTCAGGATCAAAACAACAGCTTGTATTGCCCAACTCTTTATCCTTTGACAATGCTGTAAAAATAACTGATCTATCCGGAAACGGGTATGAATATGCTGTAGAAGGCTACTTCTCAAGATTGCTTTACAACTACGATGGTAAATACTTCTTTAATGCCAATATCCGTAGAGATGGTTCTTCAGTATTTTCTCCTGACAGCAGATGGGGTACCTTTTATGGTCTAGGAGCAGCATGGAATGTAGCTAAAGAAGATTTCCTTAAAGACAATACGGTGATCAATTCATTGAGGTTAAAAGCTTCTTACGGACAGCAGGGTAATGACAACATTTTACTGAATGATGGTACAAGAGATTATTTTGCCTATCAGGATATGTATGGGATCAACAATTTTGGTAATGACAAACCTGTACTTTCCCTTAAAAAGCAAGGAAATAAGGATTTAAAATGGGAAACCTCCAAAAACCTGAACGCAGGTTTTGAACTCTCCATTCTTAAAAACAGAATCAATCTGAATGCAGATTATTTTGAAAGAAAGGTATCCGATATGATTTATACCCTCCCGTTACCTCCTTCCAATGCAGGTTCCTACATAAAGTATGGTAATATTGGGGATATGATTAACAGAGGAGTTCAGGCTAACATCAGTGCTGAGATCCTTCGGTCTGATCAGTTTCAATGGAATGTATATGCCAATGCTACCCATTATAAAAATAAAATCACCAAACTACCGGCAGAGCAAAGAAATACAGGTCTTGTTTCCGGCCTGTTTATTCTTACTGAAGGAGGTGACCGGTATACGTATTACCTTAAGGAGTTTGCAGGGATAGATCCTTCCAACGGAGATGCCTTATGGTACCGTACTGCAATAAACCCGACCACCCAAAAAGAAGAAAGAACCATTACACGGAATTATAAAGATGCAACAGATTACAATACCGGAAAATCTGCGATTCCTAAAGTATATGGTGGTTTTGGAACCGATTTTACCTATAAAGGATTTAATCTTGCAGTTAATTTTTCCTATCAGTTAGGCGGATATGGCTATGATGATATCTACAGATCTTTATTCCATTCGGATAGCTATGCTTCCAATTATTCTACTGATCTGAGTAAGACATGGACTCCGGAAAATCCAAATGCAGAGCTTCCAAGGGTAGATCTTACCTCTACCAATCAGAATGGAAATTCTACACTTTACCTTATAAAATCAGATTACATCAGCCTTCAGGATGTTACCCTGTCTTATCAGCTGCCGGACGGGTTCGCCCAACAGGCAGGATTGTCAGGTCTGAAAATTTATGTAACAGGAAATAATCTATATCTGTGGTCTAAGAGAAAAGGGTACGATCCGAGAGCTTCACTGACAGGGGTATCCGATCCATATAAATACTCTTTATTATCCAGTGTTTCTTTAGGCTTTAAATTAACGTTTTAGAAAAATATGAAAACAATACAATACTTTATAGCAGCCCTGTCAATAGGCTTTGTGATGACAAGTTGTGCTAATGATCTCAATACAGTCCCGGACGGAGATATATCCGGTGAACAATTAAATAATGACCAGTCATCCCCAGAGAAAATACTAGGTGGAATATATCTTGACCTCCGCAGTAATGGAGCTGGAGGTACTACCTTGCATTCTGACTTTGGGATCATGGCCATAAAAGCGGGATCTGACCTGATGTCAAACGATGTTATCCAGATGAAAAATCAGCATTTAGGAATGTTTTATAACTATGATGCAACGAATGCCAGTAATTCTGCATCAGAATTTGTATGGACTACTTTTTATGCGAGAATATTTATCATTAATAAGCTTCTGGGCGATCTAAATAAAAGTGGAAATACCAGTAATAAAGCGATTAAAGGACAGCTACTTGCTTTGAGAGCCTATTCCTATTTTTACCTGATCCGTTTCTATGCCAACGACTACAAAGGCCATCAATCTGAACCGGGGGTGCCTTTAGTCTTGACAAGCAATAATCAGAGTCAGGGACTTCCCAGAGCTAGTATATCTGATGTATACAAACAGATTGCCAGTGATATTGAAGAATCTATTATACTTCTGGACAGCTATGCACGTCCCACCAGAGCGCAGATCGATCAGAGAACAGCAAAAGCTATTGCTGCAGAAGTCTATCTGGAAACAGGTGATTATGTGAAAGCCGGTAAATATGCGGAAGAAAGCAAACAGGGAATTGCACTGATGACTGAAAACGATTATACTACAACAGGATTCTCTAATATCAACAATCCTGAAGTATTATGGGGTTTCCACAATACAACTTCTACCATGAGTATTGGAAATTCCTATGCTTCTTTCTTCTCTATGTTTGACAATACCAATAAAGGATATGCTGGTGCAGCAGGGATCTACAAGCTAATAGACAAGCGGCTTTACGAAGCTATTCCTCAGACTGACTATCGTAAAAAAGTATTCAATGGAGCACAAAGCACAGCCTATACCTTTAATGGAGAAACAAGAAATTATCCTGCATATGTAAGCTGGAAATTTAAAGATCCAAGCTTTTTTGAAGGCGATTACATTTACATCAGAGCCTCATCGCTTTATTATATACAAGCAGAGGCATTGGCCAGACAGGGAAGGGAAGCAGAAGCCAGACAGGTTTTATATGAAATTACTTCAAAAAGAAACACTGCATACACTTTGTCTACCCAAACCGGAAATGGGCTGATCAATGAAATTATCCTGCAAAAAAGAATAGAGCTTTGGGGCGAAGGTTATGACTGGTTCGACATGAAAAGATTGAACGTTCCTTTGGAAAGAATATATCCGGGAACCAACCATACGTTTGGAAGATTCAATCTGTCACCAGATAAATTCAAGTTTCAAATCCCTAATAAGGAAATCAATAACAACCCACAGATCACACAGAACGATTAATAAAAACACACAGTTCATTCATATTAGCAAATTTTTAAGCAATTTGTACCCGGAGTATTATTTTCAATACTCCGGTTTTTTTATTTAAGTTGATCAATAGCATACATTTTGTTGTGAAAGAGTCTTTAGCGTTTTAATTATAAAAATAATTGTAATGATAGCCCAAGTGGTTTACCACGCAATCCATTCCAAATTAATTCGAAATCTAACCGCTATTTTGTACTGATTAATTAAAAAAACATGAAATTCATCTCATTTTTGGAAGCCAATAAAAAGCTTTTACTTAAGGCGACACTCATTAGCCTTGTTGTTATCTTTATCCTGTTGAGCCTTTTTGTTACTTTTATTTCTCCGGAGTATCTGGATCTTCATATTTCCAAGGAGATTCAGGAGAATCAAACTCAGAACCTCGATACACTGATGATAGGAATCAGCTGGTTGGGAAGAACGCCTGTATCTGTTGTAATGGTTTTCTTAACCTCACTTGTTTTTGTGTTATTTAAGTATAAAAAAGAAGCCCTATTTATTTTGTCTACATTACTCTCCGGCATCGTTGGATTGATTTTGAAGATACTCATCAACAGACCTCGTCCTTCTCAGGATCTGGTGGTTCTTTTAGAAAAAACACAATACCAAAGTTTCCCGAGTGGACATGTTTTATTTTACACTACTTTTTTCGGGGCACTGATTCTTATTTTTCTTCACATGAGCAAAATAAAGTATAGCATTAGAATACTGCTTATAACGTTGTGCCTTTTAATGATCTTTTTTGGAGCATTTTCCCGTATCTATTTAGGTGCTCATTGGTTTACGGATGTTCTGGGAGGATTTATTGTAGGAATAATATGTCTGTTTGCCATAGGATCGGTATATGTGAAAAATATAAAAGTCGTATAATGGCTAAAAAGCAAAAAGGCAAAATTGCATAAAAGTAGCTTCGCAATCAACAAATTTACAATTTATCAAATCTGCAATTCCGCGATTTTGCCTTTTTACAATTTTACGATTCAACGATTTAACAATTCCTCCCTTCTTTAAAAATGGTATTATTTTTGCGAATATATCACCACGAGTTGTTTTACTTCTGCTCATTAGAGTACATAAACACTCAAAAATATTCGTCAAACTTTAATTCTAAAGAATATGCTTAATTATACCTTACCTAATCAGGAGATAGCTATCCGCCTGCTTGTTGCTGCTGTATTTGGTGGTCTTGTTGGTTGGGACAGACAGCGAAAAGAAGGAGTGGCAGGCTTAAGAACTCATATGTTAGTTTGTGTAGGTTCATCTTTAATTATGATTGTTTCTGCCTTTGGTTTTAATGATATTATGGGGAAACCCTCAATTGTTCTTGATCCTTCCAGAATGGCAGCTCAGGTGATCAGTGGAATTGGTTTTTTAGGTGCCGGTACGATTCTTTTTTTAAGGCCTCAGGTTATAACCGGGCTTACCACTGCTGCTGGTTTATGGGCTGTTGCCGGTATAGGATTAGCTATTGGTGGAGGTTTATATTTTCCAGCTTTTATTGCAACACTGATTATCCTCATTATTCTGGCTCTTCTTAAACCATTTGAAAAAAGATTTTTTAAAAGCACCAGGGGCAAGACCATGGTATTATCTTATAATTCTAAGTTGGTCAGTTTAGCACAAATTGAAAGTATATTTACTAAATATGAATTGGTAGCCAGTGAAATATTTATTCACACAAATAAGAACCATACCTCCGATGAACTGAAAATAACTTTTGATTATAATTCAGCTCCCTCTAAAATATTGTCTGCACTGGATGAATTTAAAACAATTGAAGGCATTCAGGAAATCAATTCCCATATTTAGATAATGTGAAAATTCCCTTTAATGGTATCTGATTTCAACAGAGTGAATTTGATCAGACTTCATTTTTATCTTTAAATTTTAAATAGTTCCGCCAAACAACTTGCAATATTATGCAATTTTGCATAATATTGCAGTGTAAATTATTCAAATGGAGATTGACAAAAAAATAAAGAAGGCAAAAACAGCCACTCAACTTATATTTCTTGTTTGTGGATTGGGAATAGCAAGTTGGGCCCCTATGGTTCCGCTTGCCAAAGACAGATTAGGATTAGATGAAGCTGATTTAGGTTTATTACTTCTCTTATTAGGTGGCGGGGCATTGTTGATGATGCCATTATCGGGAATGATGATCAATAAAGTGGGGAGCCGGAAAGTAATTGCCGCAAGTGTTTTACTGAGTGCTTTGCTTCTTCCCTGGTTATTGATTATATCTGATGTTTACATCATGGGTGCTGTTCTTTTTGCATTCGGATGCAGCATAGGAACCATTGATGTTGCCATGAATGCTCATGGGGTACAGGTACAGAATGAATATGGAAAACCTATTATGTCCTCTTTGCATGGACTTTTTAGTGTAGGTGGACTATTCGGCTCTTTGGGGTTGGGATTTTTGATGAAGTTAGGATTAAATCCTATTTATGCTGCAGTGAGTATATCCCTTTTACTTGTTTTTCTTTTGGTCATTCAGTTTCGTTTTCTATTCGATTATGAAACAGAAAGAAAGAGTATTATTACCTTTTCCCATGTTGATCCTGTAAATAAAAATACTTCTCGTTTTCAATGGCTCGACTCCCGGGTCATGGTTTTAGGGATTATGTGTTTTATCGTTTTCCTCTCCGAAGGAGCCATGCTGGATTGGAGTGCTGTATTTCTAAGGGATGATAAAGGAGTTGAATACGAATTTTCAGGAATAGGATA
The DNA here is from genome assembly GCF_002216065.1 of Chryseobacterium sp. T16E-39. Taxonomy (NCBI): domain Bacteria; kingdom Pseudomonadati; phylum Bacteroidota; class Flavobacteriia; order Flavobacteriales; family Weeksellaceae; genus Chryseobacterium; species Chryseobacterium sp. T16E-39. The sequence goes on from NZ_CP022282.1 coordinate 907,020, forward strand.
CGCGGCCTTCTCTGTAGCAATGGCTGTAATGAGATTATCAGGAGATTCTTTGATCAGTAAATTAAACAGCAGGATCGTAGTTATTGGCGGAAGTATTATTGCTTCCATCGGTGTTATTATTTTAACATTCAGTCCATGGATTCCTTTATCCCTTATAGGGTTTATACTGCTTGGAGTAGGAGCAGCGAATATCGTTCCTGTATTTTTCAGTGAAGGAGGAAGGATTTCCGGAATTTCTTCAACCGTTGCCATTCCCGCAATTACGACAATAGGTTATGCAGGATCATTGGCAGGGCCGGCTTTATTAGGTTTTATTGCCCATCATTTCTCTTTGACTGTTGCATTCGAAATCATAGCTTTGCTGTTTATAGTGGTCGCTATTATCTATAAATTCAGAAATAATCCATCATCATGTTAAAAGAAGAGCGTTTTGAGGTCATATTGACTCAGCTAAAGCAAAAGAATAAAGTAAAGTTTGAAGACTTAGCTGATGATCTTAATGTCTCTGAAGATACCATAAGGAGGGATATAGATCACCTTCACCGCAATGGACTTTTATCTAAGGTTCGTGGTGGTGCAATCTTAAGAGAAAAAGATCCGCTTTCCTTCCACGACAGACAATCTTTCTTAGCTGATGAGAAAAATGTAATTGCTTTGAAAGTCCAACAATTTATAAAAGATGGAATGACCGTATTTATGGATGGCGGAACCACCACCTGTGCAGTGGCCAATTACATGCCTAAGGATATTAGCATCCGTATCATTACTAATAATACCTCACTTATTCCCATACTGAGTAATTTCAAAAGGGTAGAGTTGGTTATTTTAGGTGGAATATATGATGATAATTTAGCCGTTACCACAGGAAACACAACCTGTAATGAAGCCTCTCAGTTCATTGCAGATCTTTTTATTATGGGAACCTGTGCTATAGACGCCAATTTTGGTGCATCAGCAACATCCATTACCGATGTTGAAACTAAAAGAACGATGATCAAATCTTCGAAAAAAACCATTGCACTGGCCAATCAAAGTAAGCTCCGACGTACAGAGCCTCTTAAGATTTGTGATATTGCAGATCTTGATGTATTGATTACGGATTTATCGGCGGATGATGGAGAATTGGAGGATTTCAGAGGGTTGAATGTGCAGATTGTCTAGTTAGCAACATCATAATCCCATATTTCCACTCACTTTATCCATCCAAAATAAATCGATATAGGCATCATCGCCAGTGTTAATGGTATTATTACAGCAAAGGCATAACCAAAATTAAGAATCAGAGAATTGAATTTATTGGGATTACCACCCAGAGAACGGAATGCACTTTGGAAACCATGTGCTAAATGCCACGCAAGAGAGGAACATCCAATAAGGTATATGATCACTTCAAAGGGATTACTGAATTTTTCAATCATCATTTTATATAGTGGAAGTTCTTCGCCGAATTGAAACTGATGGATCCGGTTGGGAATCCAAAAATTCCGGGTGTGAATGACTAGGAACAGCAAGAGTAATGTCCCTAATAAGGTCATACTTTTGCTATACCATGTAACCGAAGATAGATTTTTATTAACCGCATAGCCAATTGGCCTCGCTTTTTTATTTCTGTACCAAAGCCTGTATCCCTGAATAATATGAATAATAAATCCAATAACTAAAAAAACTTCTATTGTTCTGATTATTGGATTGGTGGCCATAAAATGAGCTCCTATCCCAAATGTTTCACCATTATCATTATAAAAAATAAGTGCATTAATCGAAGCGTGCACAATAAGAAAACTGATTAAGAATAAACCACTTAATGCCATTACAATTTTTCTTCCTATAGAAGTGGTAACCAATGTTTTTGTTTGATAAGCCATAACTAATTTTTTTTGAATTACACTCTAAAAATTCTTTTAGCTGCAATGATTACAATTTTTTTTGCTTTGATTATTAATAAGACAAAGCTGGAAATAAATACGTTATATATTCTTAAACTGGTTTAAGAAATATCAATTTTAAATTTATCCAAATAAATTTTGTTCAACATAGAATTACCATCATAATAACAGAGAACCACTGCAATGCAATGGTTCTCTGTTATAAAAATATAATTTCTATTACGCTGTAAATCGATCAGCTTTTCAATTTACCTTTCAGCGGATGCTCACCCTGCCAGCGGGCACTTGCATCATCATTTACATAATGAATTGATAAATCAGCTGCTGCTTTAGAGTTGGAGAAACAGATCGAACGATCTGAACTGTTTTCAAATTTTTCAAAATACCAGAAAGCTTCATTTTCCAGAGCTTTCAGTTTAGAATCTGTTTTATAAACCAGTAAATCAGCTGCGCTTTCAACATCAGTTTCATATACTACCAGATCATTCTTGGATTGAAAATTTTTAATACTAATACTTGGCATGTGTTCGGTGTTTTGGTGTTATTATATTTCGATATTGAATTGTATCAATTCCGTAGGCCTAAAGATAGTAAAATATAATTTAATGGATTACAATGCTTTATATCTCCTTCTATTAAACCATTTCTTTAAGCTTATGTTTGGATTTTCTAAACTCCGTTAAACTGATTTTGTGACGCTTTTTAAAAAATTTATTTAAATGACTTTCATCGGCAAAACCAAATTCACTCACAATTTCATTGATCCGCATATCACTGAACATAAGCCTGTGTTCAATTAATCTCATTTTGTAATTATAGATATAGTTCTGAATGGTCTCTCCACATTGGTTTTTAAAATAACTTCCCAAATAGGTTTCGGACAATCCAAATTTCTGGCTGATCACAGAAGCTTTTAACTGTTGTGGATCATAGATATGGGTCTGAATATGGCCAATGATCGACAGCATCCTCTTATCTGAATTGACAGCAGCATTCACAGGTCTCATCTTGGATATATTTCTTGCTGCAATCACAATTAATGCATTTACATAATGCAGGGTTAAATCTTCATGATAAAGATCCTGATGTTTCATATTATGCAGAAGCGAATCAACAATTGACTTCACTAAAACTTCATCCGGTTTATTTTTCAAAACACAGCCAGATAAATGAGAAGCATGATATAATAGACATTCTATGCAATTGATGCTTTTCCAGTTGTACTCCCGCACATAATTTTCACTGAACTTGACAAATAAAAATTCTGAGATTTCTGAGATCTCAAAATAATGCTGATCATTAGGCGTCAGCATGATCAGACTTCCTTTATTATAAGTTACTTTATTATCATTTATTTCTAAAAATCCTGATCCTGAAATCACATACACCATCTGAAAAAAAGAAAATTGCAGGTTCCTTACAGGGCATTTTTCCGTTTTACAGTACTCAACATCTACCAATCGGTCTATATTTTCTTTATTCATCTTGCAAAATTACTCATTTATCATTAAAATATACCGAAATACTAAAAAAAATCTGTCTAATTTTGTGGAATAATTTTAAGACTCATCATGAAACGATCGATTTATATCTTAGCCCTGGGTGCTTTTGGGATCATCACTACAGAATTTGGAGTGATTGGCATTTTACCGAACATCAGCAGGGAATTTAACGTATCCATAGATACGGCAGGGTGGTTGCTGAGTGCTTTTGCACTTACTGTAGCGGTTTCTTCACCCTTCATAACTGCATTTACCACTAAAATAAACCGTAAACTTTTACTGTGTATGGTGCTTGGGGTATTTGTATTATCAAACCTTCTTTCTTCTATTTCAACTAATTTTACCATGTTGATGGTAGCACGTGTATTACCAGCCTTTCTCCACCCGTTATTCTGGAACATATCAATGGCAATCGCATTTAAACAGGGTGGTGCTAAAGCGGTATCCATAGTCATGGCCGGACTGAGTTTAGCCACTGTATTAGGGGTTCCCCTCACCACTTACGCTGCTGATTTCTTCCACAACTGGCAGGCCTCCTTTTATATGGGAAGTTTTGTAAGCCTGATCGCATTTTTGGGATTATTATTTTTTGTTCCATCAATGCCAGCCAATAAAGATAAAACATCACAAAATCAGTTATATGTATTGAAAAATCCACAACTTTGGGTGAATCTGGTTTCAACTATTCTTACATTGGCTGCCATGTTTTCAAGTTACACGTATCTGGCTGCCTATCTGGAGAAAATTACGCAAATGAATGGGGCAGAAATCAGTTTAATGCTGCTTTTATTCGGAGGTATGGGAATCCTGGGAAACTGGCTTATGGGTATTGCATTAAACAGAAATTTACAGTTAACGGTCCGCCTGTTTTTCGTTTCTCTAATTGCAGTTCAGATATTGGCCTATTATTTTGGAGGAATCTTTGTCGCAATGGTTCTAATTCTTTCCCTATGGGGAATGATTCATACAGGTGGTTTTCTGGTTCCAAATATCAGAACTACCCAGGCTGTCCCTCACAATGCCCTTGAATTTGTCAACAGTCTCTTAACCTCGTGTTATAATATCGGGATATCATTAGGAGCTCTTGTTGGTGGATTGATCATAGCAAAATACGGAATTCATCAGATTGTCTGGATCAGCATTGCATTGCTTGCTGTTACTCTTGCCATCAGCTTTATTACTTTTCCGAAAAAAGCAGAGACAGAGATTGAAACAGAAGAAAAAGAGGAAATTACAATCCCTCCTGTGATCTGCGAATAACCCTGAACTGACTTAAATAATAAAATAAATTTTTTCTTTTGATCCCAATAGGGTTTGATTCTGAATATTTTTCAAAATCAAACTCTATTGGGATTATTTTTTTATATCCGTTAAGTTTACTTATTTTTCTTTGGTGTAATATGAATAACGTTGGCCGCCCCAGGTTCTATTACAAATTGTACCCCTGATCCTCTTTCGTGATGTCTTCCTTCAATAGCAGATCCTGTGGATAATGTAAGCTTTCCCTGCCAGACAGGATGTGAAGGGATAAGAGTAATTTCAATTTCTTCTTCAAGCTGTATGATAATGGATTTTGCATCGATCTTTGTCCTGGTTCCGTCTTCTGATACGGCATAGGCTGTATATTGCTTATTTTCATTCATGTCTTAATAATTTTAATGGGGTTAAGTTAAAAAATCTTATTCTGTTGTGGTTGATCCTGATCATTTTATTTATAAATTAGTGTCTCTTTTATAAATAGGTTTTACTTTACAAATATCCAATCCGCTATGCTGCCTCCCGAAATGTATCACCAGGAATTTGATGTCCCTGAAGAATTACAGGATACCATAAAATGCTTTTGGTACAATAGGAGGGACTCGGAAGAGACACAATCCATCTTTGAAGTAACCCCTGACGGATATGCTGAAATCATTTTTTATTTCAGTGGTGAATGCAGTGTTATTCAAAATGGAGTTCTCCAGCCATTACCTTCTCCATTTATGATGGGATTGCTTAATCAGCCTGTTCATTTCCATATGGTCAACCGGTTGGAAATTATCGCCATAAGATGTTTTCCATGGACGGTTTTTGATTTATTGGAACTCCCATCCGGTAAAGCGGGAGTGCATACTTTTGAACACCCTATTGCACAGCTCCACTCCAAGCTGGATGCTTTGATTCAGCAAGGTCAAGTAAAGGAAGCCATAGAACAGGTAAAACAATATTTCCTTGAAATACGGTCAAATATCTCTACCGATACAATGCTATTTAAAGCAGGAGTGGCCATGCGACAAGCTAAAGGCACTTTACCTGTCAGCCAGGTTGCTGAAGCAGCGCATGCAACGGTTCGTACCCTGGAAAGAAAATTCAAAGAATCTTCAGGTCATACTGTTAAAGATGTATCCGGCCTGATGAGGTTTGAGCAGGCAAGAAATCATTTATGGCTTCATCCGGATGTTAATCTGGCAGGGCTGGCCATTGATCTTGGCTACACCGATCAATCCCATTTAAGTAAAGAATTTAAACGATATACTGGTATTACTCCTGCCGCATTCGCCAGGAAAGCAAAAAAAGGACGCCAGATGGTAAGCAGTGATTTTGTCGCATTTGTACAATCCTGAGCTAAGTGCATTTCTGAAATTTGTATTGAAATTAACATACAAAATTAAAAGACATGCAATATTTATTACAAGACAAAAGAGTAGCAATCATTGGTGGTGGACCAGTAGGTTTAACAATGGCAAAATTACTTCAACAAAAAGGAGTAGATGTAACCGTTTATGAAAGAGACTATGATGCACAAACCAGAATCTGGGGCGGCACGCTGGATCTTCATAAAATCTCCGGACAAAAATCTCTTGAAAAAGCAGGATTACTGGAGAATTATTATGCTACTGCCATTCCTATGGGAATCATCTTTGCCGATGAACAAGGCAATACACTACACACCAGAAAACCCACACCAGAAAACCGACATGATAATCCTGAAATCAACAGAAATCAATTAAGAAAGATATTATTGGATAGTTTAGCACCTGATACTGTGGTTTGGAACCGAAAATTAACCAATCTTGAAGAGCACAATGGTGAATGGGTATTACAATTCGACAATCAATCCGATGCTACAGCAGATTTTGTGATCGTTGCAAACGGAGGAATGTCCAAAGTGAGAAGCTATGTCACCGATACTGAAATCGAGGAGACCGGTAGTTTTATCATACAAGGTGATATTCCACAACCTGAAATCAACTGCCCTGAAATGTATCATCTATGTGATGGCAGCAGATTAATGACCTCCAGTCACGGTAATTTATTTGTTGCGAATCCTTATAATAACGGTTCACTGACCTATGGCTTAATTATACAAAAACCTGAAGAATGGGATCATGATCATGCATTAGACTTTCAAGATAAAGAAAGTGTTATTGAGTTCCTATCCAATAGATTGGCTAATTGGGGTAAACCCTTCCAACAGGTATTTCAGTCAACATCCTTCTTCGTTGGATTACCTACAAGAAAACTTCCATTACATCCATGGAAACAAAACAGACCACTACCTATAACACTTATAGGTGACGCAGCTCATCTTATGCCTCCTTTTGCAGGCCAGGGAGTGAATATCGGATTGGTTGATACACTCACTTTATCAGAAAACCTTACAGAAGGTAAGTTTGACACCATAGATGCTGCGATTAAAGATTATGAAGATAAAATGATGGCTTATGCTTCAGAAGCACAACAAGAATCCGCTACCAATGAAGCAGAAATGCACGATCCTGAGTTTTCATTTCTACAGTTTTTTGAATAAAAATATGCAACGAGCTTCAAAAATTGAAGCTCGTTGATTTTATAAAGAAAATTGCAAATAAATTATACCTGCAACTAGTTCGTTATTATTCTACAATTGAAAAATCATATTTAGTCCAGTTTCCTTTGAAATCTCCACAGTTTCTTGGAGAAACATTCCATGCAAAGCTTTCATTAAAGAAGGGCTGTGCCATTCCCCAAAGATGAGCAGGGTTAGCAGTAGAAGCAGTTATGCCGGGAATATTTAAAGCGGAAGAACTGGCACCTATTTTAGAAGCTGTAGCAAATGTAAATCCATGTGACTGTACATTAGTAAAACTATAATCTGCAAGATTCACGGATGCTCCACTTATCGTTTCTAGCAATATTCCTATTGGATAACCTGTGATTACAGTATTTTCTAAGCTCAACTTCCCATTTCTTCTTACATGGACACCATTCTCATACAATCCACTCTTCAGAGGACTTTTAGCTCCAATAATAGTAAAATTTTTAAGGATGGGTTGAGTAAAAGGAAAAGCTGAAGAGCCAGTTCCATCATTGTCCAGCTCAATACCGTTGGAATCGGGAGACGAGCCTCCCTGACTATAGCTGTGGCCGGAATTATAATCCGCAAGTGCAAGTGCACATGAAATAGTTCCTTTGTAGCCATATTCAAAATCATAATTATCATCCTGTGCACCAAAAGAAATCAGATTGGTGGCATTAACTGTTCCTCCAAAAAACTCAAAAGAATCATCAAGACTATAGGATACCTGAATATGATCTAAAGTGGTTCCATGACCAACTCCTCCGAGGCTAAGCCCATTAATTTCGTTCCCAGAGTTAGGTCCAAGCAGATCATACCCTGCAAATTCTATCCTTACATATTTTAATATTCCAGCATTCTGACCTGCATTAGTACCCCCATATTGATAGTCAGCGCCGGTTAATCCTTCAATAACAGTAGTGGATGGCTTATTCGTCGGAGCATCTCCAAGCAGAATAACTCCTCCGAAATCACCAGGTCTCGCCGTTGTATCCTCATTTCCATCCAATAAGTTTGAACTGGTAAATATAATAGGCTGTGTTTCTGTTCCTGTTGCGTTGATCCTGCCTGTTTTAGTAATAACCAAAACTCCATTGGGATTATAATTAAAATTTATTTTTCCCTTAATGAAAGTACCAGGTCGGATAGTCAGAGTGGCTCCGTTTTTTACAGTAACAACGCCATCTAATTCAATAACACCACTCCAGGTAGTATTTGTTGTAATCGAACCGCTTACTGTCGTAACAGGAAGTGATGATGCAGTAATATACTCTGCTGCTGCACTTTTCATTTCAAATGGAGTAGAAGCATCCGTTACACTGTCATTCTGGCGGCATCCAGTTAATGACATCATTGCGAATAGTATTAGACTTAATTTTCTCATGGTTTTATTTTTTTAAATTGGTCACCTGATTATAAAGCTTTATTATAATACTTATCATAGAAGTAAAATTCCCGAGCCTGTCATTAACATTATTTTAATATAAAACATGAATTATGAATATTATTAACTGATTATCAATAATTTATAAACAATTCATATGGATAACCCTTATTTACAGAATGTTGTTCATCATTTTCTTTCCTTAAAATTCACATAAAAATAATCTTATTTAAAAAATTTAATCAAATGATTAAAATATTTGTTTAATCTAAAAAATTATTTTATATCTTTGCTGCAGAAGAATGAATTCCTATGAAAGAAGAATCTAAAAAAAAGGATACTACCACAGAAGACAAAATAAAAGAAGCAGCAAGAATCGTATTTTATAAAAAGGGATTTGCCGCGACCAGAACCAGGGATATTGCAGAAGAAGCAGATATCAATCTGGCTTTGCTTAATTATTATTTCCGGAGTAAGGCCAAATTATTTGAGATCATCATGCTGGAAACGATGTCAGGTTTTTTCCAAAGCTTGCTGGTCGCATTAAATACTGAACAAACTACACTTGAAGAAAAAGTAGAGCATGTGGTCGGAAGGTATATTGATCTGATTATTATAGAGCCGGAAATCCCCACTTTTATCATCAGTGAGCTTCGGAACAATCCAAATTTGTTGCTGCAAAAAATTCCCTTAAAAGAAGTTGTACAGTCTTCTGTCTTTTTAAAACAACATCAGGAAGCCGTAAAAAAAGGCGAAATTATTGAACCTAACCCTTTGCACTTTCTAATCAATCTGCTGGGATTAACTGTATTTCCTTTCATAGCAAAACCTATGTTGATGGGAAGTAGCGAACTTAATAATAAAGAGTTTAACACTTTAATGTTGCAGCGTAAAAAGCTTATTCCTATGTGGATAAAAGCGATGATGGCTGCAGGCTAATTTTTTTTGCCCCTAATTTAATCAAATGATTAAATCGAAATTTTAAACAGAAATTAAGAAAACGAAAAATGATTTTTTTTAACCTATAAACGATGAGTTGTTATGTATAAAAATGCTCAAAAACTCCTGCTGATTCTTTTACTGAGTTGTACTTCTGCAACAACCCTGAAGGCACAGCTTGAAAACATCAGCCTGGAAGACTGTTACCAGTTGGCAAAGGAAAATTATCCAATGATCAGGAAAAAAGGAATGATTGCAAAAACAGCTGACTACAATATAGAAAATGCCAATAAAAAGTACCTTCCGCAGGTTTCTTTTTCCGGTCAGGCCACTTATCAGTCTCAGACTATTAATTTTTCTGATGCTTTGGGAGCACTTCCGATCAATGCTGCACTTCCTTCACTGAGCAAGGATCAGTATAAAATTCAGGGAGAAATCGATCAGGTATTATATGATGGAGGCATCACCCACAACCAAAAGGACCTGATAAAGGCCAATACAGAATTACAGCAACAAAATATTGAAGCCAGTCTGTATGCATTGAAACAGAGAATTAATAATCTTTTTTTCTCGATCCTCCTCATGGATGCTCAACTGAAACAAAATGATATCAACAAATCCAATCTGCAGACGCAGATCCAGAAAACAGAGGCGGCATTAAGATATGGTGTTGCTTACCGCAGTAATGTAGACGAACTAAAGGCTGAGGTCATCAATATTGATATGATGGCTACAGAATATACAGCCAACAGGAATGCCTATCTTAAAATGCTTTCAATCTTCATTAGTAAAGAGCTTTCTGATTCTACAAAACTTGAAGTCCCCGAAACTGAAAACTTTCAAACTGAAATCGTAAGGCCCGAACTTAAAGCCTTTGATCTTCAAAAGTCTGTGTATGAGCTCCAGAAAAAACAACTGAAATCTGATTTTTTACCAAAAGTGAGCGCATTTTTCCAGGGAGCATATGGCAGGCCGACCCTTAATATTATTGAAAATAAATTCGGCCCCTGGTTTATTACAGGTGTAAGGTTTAACTGGTCTTTAGACAGCTTATACACTTCTTCCAATAAAAAGGAAATTTTAGAACTGAACCGAAAGACAGCAGACGTAGACAAAGAAACATTCCTTTTCAACACAAAACTTGATCTGACACAGCAGGACGAACAGGTAAAAAAATACACCCAGCTTATTGTACAGGATGAAAACATTATCAGCCTTAGACAATCTGTAAAGCAGTCTGCCGATGCTCAGCTCGACAATGGTGTGATTACCATTCATGAATATATTCAAAAACTCAATGCCGAACATCTTGCCAGGCAAACCCTGGTTCTTCATCAGGTCCAATTATTACAGGCTAAATACAATCAGAAATTTATAACCGGAAATTAATAATCCATTGTCAAATGAAAAAAATAATCATATCCTCAGTCTTTGCTTTACTCACGAGTGCATGCCAGCAAAAAGACAATTTTGATGCTTCTGGAAATTTTGAAGCCGATGAAGTTATTGTTTCTGCCCAACAAAATGGTGAATTGATCACCTATTCTGTTCAGGAAGGATCACAACTTCAGGCGGGAAGCAAAGTAGGCCAGATAGATGTAAAAATAGCTGCTCTCCAGAAAGAACAGGCCGAAGCAAGCATCGGTGCTTTAAGCCAGAAAACAAATAATGTAGATGAACAGAATCTCTTGATCAAAAAGCAACTGGCTGTGCAGGAAGCTCAGCTCGCTCAACAACTCCGGGAACGGACACGCACAGCTAACCTTTTGAAAGCAGATGCGGCTACCCGCAAACAGCTAGATGATATTGATGCAACTATTGACCAACTGAAAAAACAGATTGAAGCAACCCGTCAGCAGCTTTCAGTGAATAACTCAAATGTCAACACCCAAAACAGAAGTATCCTAAGTGAAAAGGCACCTCTCGAAAAGACAGCGGCGCAGTTTCAGGAACAAATCAATAAAGGGCAGATCATTAATCCTATTGATGGAGTTGTACTTGTTAATTATGCTCTTCAGGGAGAAATGCAGACAATTGGTAAGCCATTATACAAAATTGCCAACACCAATACGCTCGATTTACGTGCTTATATTACGGGAACACAACTTCCACAGATCAAAATAGGTCAGATCGTGAAAGTAAGAATTGATCAGGGCAAAAAAGGATTTAAAGAATATCAGGGAACCATCCGATGGATTTCAGACAAATCTGAATTTTCTCCCAAAAGCATTCAAACCAAAGATGAAAGAGCCAATCTCGTTTATGCCATAAAAGTGCGCGTAAAAAACGATGGATATTTGAAAATTGGAATGTATGGGGAAGTAGTTTTTTGAGTGGAAAATTGAAAGTTGAAAATTATGAATTATAGATTTTAGATTTTAGATTATAGATTTTAAATGATCAGATATTTCCTGCCAACTCAAAAAAAGACCAAAATAAAAATTGAAAACCTCCATTAATTTCCACTTTCCACTTTCCATTTTCAACCCGAAACCCGAAACCCGCACCCGCAACTCATAACTCATAACTCATAACTCATAACTCATAACTCATAACTCATAACTCCCAACCATGCATTCAATTATCGTAAAAAACCTAACCAAATCCTACGGAAACATAAAAGCTGTTGACGATGTGTCATTTGAAGTAAAAAAAGGCGAACTCTTTGGATTAATAGGACCCGATGGCGCCGGAAAAACTTCAATCTTCAGGATTCTTACCACGCTTTTACTTGCCGACAGCGGAACCGCAATTGTGGAAGGTCATGATGTGGTCAACGAGTATCAGACCATTCGTAATAAAGTGGGTTATATGCCTGGAAAGTTTTCCCTTTACCAGGATCTGACTGTAGCAGAAAATCTGGATTTCTTTGCCACATTATTTGGAACAACCATTGAAGAAAATTATAGCCTTATCAAAGATATTTATGAACAGATCAAACCCTTCAATGATCGCAGGGCAGGGAAACTTTCCGGCGGGATGAAGCAGAAGCTTGCTTTATGTTGTGCCTTGATCCATAAACCCGAAGTGCTGTTTCTGGATGAACCTACTACAGGTGTGGATGTCGTTTCCCGGAAAGAGTTCTGGGACATGCTTGGGAAATTAAAAGAACAGAATATCAGTATTATAGTTTCCACTCCTTATATGGACGAAGCCAGGCTTTGTGATCGGATTGCATTAATTCAGGGTGGAAAAATCATGTCCGTGGACCAACCGGAAATAATTGTAAAGAACTTTCCCAAACCGCTTTTTGCAGTAAAAGCTAAAAATATCTATCAGTTACTGGAAAATTTAAGGTCAGATCAAGCTATTGAAAGTTGCTATGCATTTGGAGAATACCTTCACCTCACTTTAGTATCTGAAACAGGCTCTGAGGAGGATATCATAGAATTAGCCAAGGGATATCATCCTGAAGATTTTGAAGTCATAAAAATTACCCCCACCATAGAAGACAGTTTTATCCGACTGATGCGTGAACAAAAGAATATAAAAGAAACAGCTGATGGAAAATAAGGCAATAATCTGTAAAGACCTGACTAAACAGTTTGGTGATTTTAAAGCAGTGGATGGTATTTCCTTCGATGTGAATCAGGGGGAGATCTTTGGTTTTTTAGGAGCCAATGGAGCCGGAAAAACTACCGCAATGCGCATCTTGTGCGGACTGTCTTTTCCAACTTCCGGAACAGTAATCGTGGCCGGGTATAATGTGTATAAGCAACAGGAACTGATCAAGAAAAACATTGGGTATATGAGCCAAAAATTTTCTCTCTATGACAACCTTACCATATTGGAGAATATTGAATTTTATGGTGGAGTATATGGGGTTTCCCGAGCCGATATAAAAACACGGAGTAATGAGCTGATTTCTACTCTAGGGTTAGAAAATGAAGCAAAAAAGCTCGTGGGCTCTTTGCCTCTAGGCTGGAAACAAAAACTTGCCTTTTCAGTAGCAGTTTTCCATAAACCTAAAATTGTATTTCTGGACGAACCGACAGGAGGAGTAGATCCTATTACAAGAAGACAGTTTTGGGATATGATCTACCAGGCAGCTGCAGACGGAATCACTGTATTTGTCACCACCCATTATATGGATGAAGCAGAATACTGTAACCGGATTACCGTCATGGTAGATGGAAGAGTAGAAGCAATGGATTCCCCGGCCAATTTGAAAAAACAGTTTGGAACCCACTCGATGGATGAGGTCTTTTATCAACTTGCGAGGGGGGCAAAAAGAAGCGACGGGTAGTTGAAAATTGAAAATGGAAAATTGAGAGTTGAAAAATTTTGAATTTTGAATTAGAGATAAACAATACTATTAAGGCAAAGAATGATGAACTAAAAGCTATAACCATCAGCCAACAGCTAAAAACAATGAAACAGTTACTCGTATTTATAAAAAAGGAATTTTACCATGTATTCAGGGACCGGAGGACCTTGCTGATCCTTTTCGGCCTGCCCATGGTACAGATCATATTGTTTGGATATGCATTGAGCAGTGAGGTGAAGAATATTGGCATTGCAGTACAGGATAATGCCCACGACATTCATTCACAGCAGATTATTTCAAAGATACAGGCAAGTCCTTATTTTAAAATGCAGGATCCTATCCTTAATTATCCGGATGTTGAAAAAAGATTTAAAGAAGGAAGCATAAAATGTGCAGTTATTTTTCCGGTACATTTCGGGGAAGACCTCTACCGCACCGGTGGAGCACAGATACAGGTCATCGCAGATGCTTCAGATCCCAATACAGCGACTATACTGACCAATTATCTTAACACCATCATTAATGACTATCAGCAACAGCTTAATCCCAATATCAGGACTCCTTATAAAATAATTCCGGAAGTAAGGTTGCTGTACAATGAAGAACAAAACGGATCCCTGAATTTTATTCCCGGTGTTATTGCCTTAATCTTTATGATCGTAAGCACAGCGTTAACGTCCGTATCGGTAGTCCGGGAAAAAGAAATGGGAACTATGGAAATTCTACTGGTTTCTCCTTTTAAGCCTGTTATGGTTCTGATGGCTAAAGCGATCCCTTATCTTGTTTTATCTCTGGTGAATTTCGTTATTATTCTACTGCTCTCTGTCTACTTATTGGACGTAGAGATCCGTGGAAGTCTTCTATTATTATTTGGGGAGAGCATCATATTTATTATTACCTGTCTTTCCCTTGGACTGCTTATCTCCAACGTCACCAATTCCCAGCAGACGGCGATGCTGATCTCTATGATGGGAATGATGCTGCCTACATTATTGCTCACAGGCTTTATGTTTCCTATTGAAAATATGCCCTGGATATTCCGGGTCGTATCCCACATTCTTCCATCCCGATATTACTATGATATCGTAAAGGCGGTCATGCTGAAAGGTCTTGGGTTCAGTTATGTCTGGAAGGAGACCCTTATTTTACTAGGTATGGCGGCTGGACTGTTAACGCTTGCCTTAAAGAAATTTAAAATCCGTTTGTCATGAAAGTACTCAGCTTTATATTAAGAAAAGAATTCCGTCAGATCTTCAGGGACAAGATTATCCTGGCTATGATGTTTCTGATGCCCACCATCCAGTTGATCATCATGCCCTGGGCGGCTAATTTTGAGGTAAAAAATATTAATATTGCATACATTGACCATGACCACAGCAGTTATTCTCAAAAGCTGATTCATAAAATTGCTTCATCAGGATATTTTAAAATAGCAGGAAGCCCGGATTCCTATCAGAAAGGGTTACAAATGATTGAACATGGTGATGCAGATCTTGTTTTGGAAATCCCGGCCCATTTTGAACGCAATTTAGTTCGTGAAAAAAAACAGAAGCTTAATCTCTCTGTAGACGCAATTAACGGAACAAAATCATCATTAGGAGGAAGCTACCTGGTATCGGTTATCGGGGATTTTAACAGCAACCTGGATATTAATATCAAATCACCGGATAATACCCTGAATGCTGCTCAAGCCAATATCAAAGTAGCAAATTCCAACTGGTATAATCCAAGAGCTGAATACAAATACTATATGGTTCCCGGTATATTGGTACTTCTTCTAACCCTGATCGGAGGTTTTATTACTGCTCTAAATATTGTCAGGGAGAAAGAAATCGGAACGATTGAACAGATCAACGTTACTCCCATCAAAAAATGGCAGTTTATTTTGGGAAAACTGATTCCTTTCTGGATCGTCGGAATGACTGTTTTTACAATAGGCCTGATCGTCATGTATATTATCTACGGAATATTTCCAGAGGGAAGCCTGTTAACGCTTTATCTCTTTGCTGCGGTTTATCTTATTGCATTGCTGGGTTTAGGATTGTTGATCTCCACTTTCGCAGATACTCAGCTTCAGGCTATGTTCATTGCATTTTTCTTTATGATGATCTTTATGCTGATGAGTGGATTTTTCACCAATACTGAAAGTATGCCCAATTGGGCAAGGCAAATATCAAACTTCACTCCGGTTACTCATTTTATTAAAGTGGTACGACTTATTGTATTAAAAGGAAGTGGATTCAATGAGATTAAAACAGAATTTTTCTACCTGATAGGATTTGCAATACTGTTGAACACTCTGGCCATTTTTAATTATAGAAAAACAAGTTAAGAGAGCGATATTTAATCAGCATTTAATAAACATACAATGATAATATCTATTAAAAATTACAAAATTGTAATGGTATTTAAATTATTAATCGTAATATTGCGATATAAAATAGAATCTATGGGAGCAACTAAAACAGACCATTTTACCGATGAGCAAAATAAAATAGCCATTATTGCAAAAGCCTTAGGACATCCGGCAAGAATTGCTATTATAGAATATCTATTGAAAGTGAACACTTGTATCTGTGGAGATATTGTTAATGAACTTCCTCTGGCTCAGGCAACAATCTCTCAGCATTTAAAAGAACTAAAAAATGCGGAATTAATTAAAGGAAATATTGAAGGAACCGCAATTTGTTACTGTATTGATGAAAAAACTTTTGAAGTTCTCAAAGAATATTTTTCAAAAATAATATCAACGGTAACCACCCAAAAATGCTGTTAATGCATTTTTTTTGATTACATGTATCGTAATATTGCAATAAACAAATATAATACAATGAAATTATCAGAAATCAAAAAAATCTTACCAACATTAGAGAATGTTGAGTTTCAGTTAGAAAACGGAAATTTTGTTCCGGAACATTTCCATGTAACGGAAGTTGGAACGACTATAAAGCATTTTATAGATTGCGGGGGTGTCATCCGAAGAGAAAAACTAGTCAATTTCCAGCTATGGAATGCCAATGATTTTGAGCACAGACTAAAACCCGGCAAACTTTTGAACATTATCAAGTTGTCAGAAGAAAAATTAGGAATAGAAGA
This sequence comes from Chryseobacterium sp. T16E-39, assembly GCF_002216065.1. Lineage (NCBI taxonomy): Bacteria > Pseudomonadati > Bacteroidota > Flavobacteriia > Flavobacteriales > Weeksellaceae > Chryseobacterium > Chryseobacterium sp. T16E-39. The sequence goes on from NZ_CP022282.1 coordinate 923,911, forward strand.
CCATGAAATTGAAGTGGAATATCAAAGTACCACCATAGGCAGATATGATCTGGATTTTAATGGAAAAATCTTTATCCTAAAAAATAAATCAACCGCCTGCCTGGCCCAGGAATCTTGTGGTATTCCTATTGAAAAGCAAAATCTCATTCTATCCGACCTTTCTTCAAAATCAACCATTTCCTGCAATCCTCAATCTGGATGCTGCTAAATAATGCAAACAATATAAAAATCATAGAGACGATGTATCCAAAACTTTTACAAACAATCGAACTACTACAAAACCGCGAGATCACAGAAGAAAGAAAAGCCACACTAAGACCATTAACAGAATTTATTCAAAGAAAATGGCAGGATCACAAACCCATATATCTCAATTTTATTTGTACCCACAATTCAAGGAGGAGCCATTTATCTCAAGTGTGGGCACAAGTAGCGGGCTCTTATTTTGGGATCACTGAACTAATATCATACTCAGGGGGAACAGAAGAAACCTCTTTATTTCCTAAAGTGGCAGAGACTTTGATGGCACAGGGATTTTTGATTCAGAAGCTTTCCGACTCTGAAAATCCTGTTTATATGATAAAGTATGATCAGGATTTACACCCGATTATAGGCTTTTCTAAAAAATATGACCATCCTTTCAATCCTGTTTCTGGTTTTGCGGCTGTCATGACATGCTCACAGGCAGATGGAGGATGTCCTTTTATTCCAGGTGCGGATCAACGTATTCCCATTACTTTTGAAGATCCGAAAATTTCGGATCATACTCCTGAACAGACAGAAGTTTATCATGAGAGAAGTTTGGAAATAGGCGCAGAGATCTTTTATATTTTTTCACAGGTAATACAACATTAAAATGCAGCCCAAATTAAAATTTCTTGACAGGTTTCTTACCCTGTGGATATTTTTTGCCATGTTCTTAGGGATTATATTAGGCTATTTATTCCCGGACATTCCCTCTGCCATTGGTAAGTTATCGATCGGGGCCACTAATATCCCCTTAGCTATGGGTTTGATAATAATGATGTACCCACCATTGGCAAAGGTTGATTATTCGCTATTGCCAAAAGTTCTTCTGGATAAGAAATCGATAGGCATTTCCTTGATATTAAACTGGATTATCGGTCCTGTTTTAATGTTCATTTTAGCGGTTGCATTTTTGAGAAATGAACCAGATTATATGATTGGCTTGATTCTTATCGGGCTTGCAAGATGTATCGCTATGGTCCTGGTTTGGAATGGCCTTGCTAGGGGCAATAGTGAATATGCTGCACTGTTGGTGGCATTAAACAGCATCTTTCAGATATTTACTTATAGCTTTATGATTTGGCTGTTTATCAATATACTTCCTCAAAAGTTAGGTCTTGCCCATTTTAATATAGATGTATCTATAAAAGAGGTTACCCAAAGTGTTTTCATTTATTTAGGCCTTCCATTCATCGCAGGTTTTCTAAGCCGTTATTTCCTTATAAAATTAAAAGGGGAGAACTGGTACAACCGAAGCTTTATTGCCGTGATATCCCCACTCACTTTATACGCTTTACTCTTTACCATTGTATTGATGTTCAGTCTTAAAGGAGATCAGATAGTACAGCTTCCCATAAATGTTGTTAAAGTAGCTGTTTCCCTCGTTATCTATTTTATTCTGATGTTTCTTATAAGCTTTTTTACTAATAGAATATTTAACATTTCATACGATAAAAATGCCTCAATAGCATTTACAGCCACAGGAAATAATTTTGAACTGGCAATAGCAGTATCTATTTCTGTATTTGGTATTCACTCTGCACAGGCTTTCGTAGGGGTCATTGGCCCTCTTGTAGAGGTACCTGTCCTGATAGTATTGGTTAAAATAAGCCTATGGCTTAGGAAAAAGTACTATTAATACAGAATATCATTGGTATACCATTCAGTGCTGTTGCTATACGCTATAGAATAAGTCTTTTTCTCAATCAATATTTTTGGTTTCATGAAAAAGAATTTCTTCTTACGTATAGCTTTATCAGTTATTTTACTGATGCACAGTGTGTTTTCTATTTTTAGTGGAGACGTCAATAATTTTGGTCTCCACTTTTTAAATAACGTTGGATTCAGCCCGTTGGGACTTTACCTCGCATGGTCTGTGAAGCTCACTCATCTTTTATCAGTTCCTTTGCTGTGGATGGATAAATATTTAAAAACTGTGGCAACGGCAAATATCTCTATTTTCATTCTTGGGATTTACTTTGTTCACTTGCAGAATGGATGGTATGTAGTTGGAGGAGGCACCAATGGTGTTGAATTTAATTTCCTGTTGATTTTCTGTTTTCTGAATCTTCTGTTTCCTGAATTTTCATTCCATTCCCAAAAAAACAAGTAGTTGGTATACCGGTGGATTGATTTCGTAGCTTTTCTCTTTTTATATTTAATTGAAAGACATTACTTTGTACTTTTAAATCGTATATCATTGAAATCGGCTGTACAATCAAAACTATACATTCATTTGCTCTTTTGGATATTGTATTATATCCTTGAAGTTTACCTTGATTTTTACTGGTCCAGATATCAGTTTCCTTCCTTCCAATGGTCCCTTAGACTTCAAAATACCCTTCTTCTTGAACTGGGCTATTTTATGGTTAAAATCCCGCTGGCTTATGCCTTATTGTTCGTTTATGAAAAAGCAGGACTCAACAAGATCTACAAATATATTCTCTCAATAGGTATTGTCGTTATAGCGGTATTATGTCACCGGCTTTTTACCCATTATATTATTTATCCGTACATCTATGGCGTTATAGAAACACAGGATGGCAAACAACCGTCGGGTTTTATCAATGGTCTGGTAGCATTTAATTCCTTCATGGATCTTATTTTTATGGTAGGGCTTGTATTTGGAATTGAAATCACAAGACAGAAGAATGTCCTCAAAGATCAGATATCTATGCTGAAAGCTGAAAAGCTGGACCAGGAACTGACCATGCTAAAGGCTCAGATTAATCCTCATTTCCTTTTTAATACCCTCAATAACATTTATGGAATGGCAATTAAAAAAGCCGACGAAACTCCCGATGCGATACTTCAACTTTCAAAAGTTATGCGATATAATATTTATGAAGCCGCAGAAAAGAATATTTCTCTGGAAAAAGATGTTGAAAACATCAAAGACTTTATCCAGATCCAGAAGATACGCCACCATCATCTTTCGGTCATTTTTAATGAAGATATAGACAGGCCTTCTCAGGAAATTTCCCCTTTAATATTGATCCAGTTCGTTGAAAATGCATTTAAACATGGGGTTTCTGAAAGTATTGGAAATTCATTTATTACCATCAGTATTAAATTGAAAAACGGAATTCTTAATTATACCATAGAAAATTCCAAAGAGAAAAAAACAAGTGGAAATTCAACCAGAATAGGGCTGAAAAACATTCACCGGCAACTGGAACTCCTTTATCCCAAACACAGCCTTATTGTTGAGGATAAAAATGACCGGTATATTGTACAACTAACCATCGATCTCAATGATACATTCAATCCCTAAAAAATACAATTGCCTTATTGTAGAAGATGAGCCCATTGCAGCAGAAATCCTTGAAAATTTTATTTCCAGGGATGTCCAGCTCCATTTAGTGGGAAAATGTGCAGATGCCGTTCATGCCAGCAATCTTCTGAATATCCATCAGGTAGACCTTATGTTTCTGGATCTTAATCTTCCGGTCATTAAAGGATTTGAGTTTCTTAAAAAGTTAAAGAACCCGCCATTCGTAATTGTAACGACCGCATATCATCAATATGCCGTAGAAGGATATGAACTGGATGTTACCGACTATCTGATGAAACCTATTCCTTATGATCGGTTCCTTACAGCAACCGCGAAATTTAAACATCTAATGGAAGCTGAAGATGCTTTACTGGAAATTGCGGATCGTGATTTTATCTTTTTCAATAGTGGAAAAAAACAGATTAAAATAACCTTACAGGACATTTATTACATTGAGAGTTTAAGAGAATACATCAATGTTCATACAAAAACAGAAACCTTTACTTTTAAAATGCCCATCAGCAAAGTAGAGGAGAATCTGAGTTCAAAGATGTTCGTCCGCATTCATAAATCCTATATTGTATCTAAATCAAAAATTGAAATAAAGTCGGCCAACATGATACAAATCAATGGTAAAAAACTTCCTATCGGAAGAACTTATAAACCGTCCATTGAGCTATAATCCAACATAACATTACTGATCCTTACTCATTTATTATTTTAGTAGACTTTAGCCCGCTGTTGATATATACATTTCATTAAAGTATTCACCAATTCTTGAATTTTGACTGAACAACCAGTTAAAAAAATTAATACTTATGAAATACGGATTAAAACTCTTCAGTGCAGGTGTCGCTTTTTTTATGGGATCTGAGCTTTTCAGTCAGCAGAAGCAGGATACTTTAAAAACACAGGACATCGAAGGGGTAGTGGTTACTGCCCTGGGAATAAAAAGAGAAAAGAAGTCGCTGGGATATTCTACACAGGAAATAAAAGGTGAGGAGCTCACTAAAAATCCAACCACGAATTTTCTTAATAATCTTTCCGGGAAAGTAGCTGGCCTTGAGATCAGACAATCTACCAATTTCGGAGGTTCGATTAATGCAGTCTCCCGTGGATACAAATCTATTCTGGGAGATAACCAGGCTCTGTTTGTTGTGGACGGAGTTCCCATCATCAACAGGAACATCAATTCCCCATTGCAGGTAAATGGATTTAGCGGTTATGATTATGGAAGCCCGGTATCCGATATCAACCCCAATGATATAGAAACCCTCAATGTATTGAAAGGAGCGGCTGCAACTGCCCTGTATGGTTCCAGAGCCCAAAACGGAGCCATCATCATTACCACAAAAAAAGGAAAGAAAAATAAACAGGGAATCGGGCTGGAATATAGTGGAAGCCTTTCTGTTTCTACTGTAGATCAATCCACTTTTCCAAAATATCAGACGGAATATGGGCAAGGATATCAGGGAAATGTTTTTGATTCCTATCAGGGGCATCCTATCTCATCTTTTTCAGATGCTTCCTACGGAGCACCGTTCGATCCTAATCTAATGGTGTGGCAGTATGATGCATTCATTCCGGGTTCAAAGAATTTTGGAAAGACAAGCCCCTGGGTGATGGCTGAGAACGGTCCTATTACCTTTTTCGAAAAAGCAATCAATCAGACCAATAATATTGCACTTAGTGGTGGAGACGATCGTGCTACATTCAGGTTAAGCTATTCCAACACCAATGCTACAGATATTCTTCCCAATTCGTCTTTGATCAAGAATAATTTTGGAGGAAATGCATCTTATAAGATTACAGACCATCTTACGGCCAGTATTTTTGCCAACTATGTCACTCAAAACACCAAAGGAAGAAATTCAACGGGTTACGGAGATAATATTATGGGAAATTTCAGACAGTGGTGGCCTACCAATGTCGACATCCAATACCAAAAATATCTTTATGAAACCTTTAATAAAAATTATACCTGGAATATCCTTTCTCCCGATGACTTACGTCCGGGTTATTGGGATAATCCTTATTTTACACGCTATAAAAATTATCAGAACGATAAAAGAGACCGTTTTGCCGGAAACTTCAGCTTAAGTTATGATCTTTCCAACAGCATCAATATACTGGGAAGGGTAGGTATTGACGGATATAATATGATCACTGAAGAAAGAAGAGCCAAGGGTTCTATTCCTGCTTTTTTTAGTTTTAATCCTATTGAGCAGCCATCGGGATACGCAATTACCAATCTCCGGTTTACCGAAACCAATTATGATCTGATCGCTACCTATAAAAAGAATATTGGTGAAAATTTTAGCATTCAGGCCCTCGTCGGTGGGAATATTAATGTGCAGACCAATTATTCCAACGCACAGACGACGTCGGGAGGATTATATATTGATGATCTTTATACCATTTCCAATTCTGCGGCTACTCCTGCAAAACCTCTGATCACAGACACTTCAAAATATGTTTACGGAGCTTTTGTCCAGGCTTCATTAGGATATAAAAATACCTATTATGTAGAGGGTACTTTTAGAAGAGATCAATCCAGCTCGCTTCCAAAAGAAAAAGAAGCCTACTATTACCCTTCTGTTTCAGCAAGTTTTATCTTTTCTAATCTACTTCAGCAAAAATGGTTAAGTTTTGGAAAACTAAGAGCCGCCTATGCTGAAGTAGGCTCTGACACGAATGCAGACCAGTTACGAAACAGATTTATTGTACAGTCGTCTTTTGGAAATAATCCTGTCTACTCCTACAATACGATTTTAAGAAATTCCGATCTGCTTCCCCAAAAGCTTAAAAACCTGGAATTAGGTACGAACATGCAATTCTTTAAAAACAGAATAGGTTTTGATCTGGCTTGGTTCAGAAACATTGCGTTTGATCAGATTCTACCACTTCCTATCTCACTTGCTAACGGATCGGGAAGTAAGATCCAGAACACGGGAGAGCTTACCACAAAGGGATTTGAGTTTTCTTTAAATGCAACTCCTTTAAAATTCAATCAATTCAGCTGGGATATGACCATCAACTGGTCCAATCCCAAAACTAAAGTTACCGCTTTAAGAGAGGGCACAGAAAATATTTCGATAGGAGTACTTCCCGGAGGAATTTCCGTTAATGCCCCTCTTAACGAAGAATATGGAAGTATTTGGGGGGCTGATTACGTGTATGATCCCAATGGAAATAAAATTATAGGGAAAAATGGTGCTTATCTGCATACAGACGATACCAATCATAATTTTGGAAGCTTCCAGGCGGACTTTATTGCCGGATTCAACAATTCTTTTACTTATAAAAATTTTAATCTGAGTTTTCAGATCGACTGGAAAAAAGGTGGAAAGATTTTTTCTCTGGATCAATATTATGGATACGGAACAGGATTGTACCCTGATTCTGTAGGGCTGAATGATTTAGGAAATCCCATCAGAAACACACTGGCTAATGGCGGAGGAATGGTACTCCCCGGAGTAATGGAAGATCCTAATAATCCCGGACATTACATTCCCAATACCATTCGTCTGGACCGCTCTGCTTCCAGCCAGATCATGGAAACAGATCCTCCTACTTCTGCATTTGTTTATGATGCCAGTTTTATAAAACTCCGTCAGGTTTCTGTCTCGTATACATTTGATAAAAAAAACCTGGGGAATATTGGAATTCAAAGCCTCACCCTCGGGATTGTAGGAAGCAATCTGTGGATCATCCATAAAAATCTTCCTTATGCAGATCCGGAAGCCGGGCTTTCCTCAGGAAATATTCAGGGGTACCAATCCGGAGTAATGCCTGCTACCAGAAATTTTGCATTTAATCTGAAAGTTAATTTTTAAAACCGCACCAATGAAAAATAATATAGTGATAAGCTCTTTATTCGCATTTCTATTAATGAGCTGTACATCAGACGATGTGAACAATGATCCTCATGCCACTTATACAACGATACCGGAAACTCTGATAACCTACTCAGAAAAGGAACTGAGTGATTATATGACCACCCCTAATGTCAACGAAAATAATTTTCGCCTTACCATGCAATACTGGCAGGAAACCGTGTACGTAAATGAAAGTAATTACAACTTCACTGCAAGAAATGTCTCCAATAACGTTTGGGGTGACAATTATGTAAATGTCCTCAACAATCTTAATAAAGCGAAAGAACTGATCGAGCAATACCAGCCTGTCCCTTCAGAAATAGGCAGCTGGCCGGCCAAAAGACAGAATCAACTCGCTATTATTGATATTTTATCCGTCTACACATTTCAAACCCTGACTGATACTTTTGGAGACATTCCTTACACTCAGGCTCTTGATAACGAAAAATTCCCTCTTCCTGTTTATGATGACGACCAACAGATCTATGAAAGTCTTATTACCCGTCTTAAGCTCGATATTAATCATTTACAGAATGGAGAAGGAACTTTTGGATCAGGGGATATTATTTACGGAGGAGATATTGAAAAATGGAAACGGTTTGGAAATTCGCTGCTGCTAAAATTAGGGATTGCCCTATCTGACATCAATCCAAATCTTGCCCAATCTGCAATCAATTCAGCGGTAACAGGGGGAGTGATGACGGATGAGTCTCAAAATGCAATCTTCAGGTATATGGCAGAAACACCTAATTTCAACCCATTGTTTGAGAATCTGGCCAATAATGGGCGTAATGATTTCATTGGAGGAAAGCCTTTTGTCGATTTTCTCAATTCAACCTCAGATCAAAGGGTGTCTAAATATTTCCGGGATGTAAACGGAGTTTATATTGGACAAACTATTGGAGCTCCCGGGAACTTCTTCGCCTTTTCGGCACCGGGAATCTTTGCTTATATTCCCGTAACTCCCGGAAATCTGATGACCTATACAGAAGTGGCTTTTTATCTGGCTGAAGCTTCCGCAAGATTTGGAATTGGTGGAAACCCTGAAGTACGATATAAAAATGCCGTTCAGGCGTCCTTTCTTGAATGGGGATTTTCATTGCAGAATGCCCAGGACTATCTTACGGATCATCCTTATGATGCTTCCAATTGGAAAAAATCTATAGGAGAACAGGCTTGGGTAGCCATGTATAACCATCCGGTAATATCATGGAATTTTTATCGCAGGTTAGATTACCCGGTCCTACAGGCCCCTCCAACCGCCATTAACAACGCTGAAGGAAAGGTTCCTGTACGTTTACAGTATCCTACATTAGAAGCAACCACAAACGGAACCAATTACGCCAAGGCCGCTGCGGCGATTGGAGGGGATAAACTGACCACAAAAGTATTTTGGGACGTCAACTAGAACAAACTAAAACATCATAGTCTTTTCTTCATATAAACCTGTTTTCAACTGTGATTTTTTTGCCTGCCCGTAAAGCAGGCTTTTATAGCAATTAAAACAATAATGGTGAGCACCCAAAAAACTTCAGAAACCGATAAAATATACCTTTTCCAGGGCACTAAACAATAAACAATATGTAAGTTAGTTTTCACATCATGGATCGTTAAGGCCTAATGAGTATCAAACTCTTAGGCCTTTTTCATACTTATATAATTTCATCATTTTTTAGAATAAAAATTAAAGATCTCATTCATAAATTAATGTTCAATTAAAAAAAAACACTAATTTTGTCCATAATGTTTCAACGTAAGTACATATTGATTTTTATTCTCCTGGGATTCTTATTCATGCCCAAGCAAATGTATGCCTGTGCTTTAAAAATTTCTTCAGTAGAAAAATCACGTTGTGAAGTCAACATTTCAAAATCTATCAAAAAAGATAAATGTGAATCATGCGGTTCGAAAAAGTGTCCCGGAAAATGCAATAATCCTTTGTGCAAATGCCCGACATCCAATGTAAACCCATCTTTACCAAGCAGACATGATTTTAATTTTTTCAAATTAGAGGTCTTCAGTCCTGTTTCTTTTTTATCTTATGAAAGTGCTGTTTCTAAAGGCTTTCAGTCCATTTGGTTAATTCCTAAAATAGGTTAATTTCTGTATTTTATAGCCTAAAGTGTGCTTTTTTTTAAAAACTCACTTCGTTTTTTATTCAATTTAAATTTATAACTAGAAACAATAGGAAATATCCCTGTTGTTCCTGAAAATAATCTACAATGAAATCAATATCAAAAATATGGTTTGCATGTACGTTGCTATTTTCATTAGCAATCTATGCTCAATCCAAAAATATAACCACAGAAACCGTAAAGATCTTCGGGAATTGTGACATCTGCAAAAGCACTATAGAAAAAGCAGGTAATCTAAAAAAGGTAGCCACAGTCAATTGGAATAAAGATACCAAGATAGCCACCTTAACTTATGACTCACAAAAGACCAGTCAGGATGAGGTCCTCAAGCGAATAGCTCTTGCAGGATATGACAGCGAAAAATTCCTGGCTCCGGATAACGCTTATGCAGCCCTGCCGGAATGTTGTCGCTATAAAAGAGAACTCAAGCCTACAGCTAAAAAAATGGAAATGGACATGAAAGCTGACCACAGTAATCATGCTTCAGATAAAATGGCAGAAACCAAGGAAGCAACATCTCAGAATACCTCTCAATTACAACCTGTTTTTGCTCACTATTTTTCCTTAAAAGATGCATTGGTAAAAACAGATGCGAATACCGCATCCGCAAAAGCCTCAGAATTGTCAAAAGCGATTAAAGCTGTAGAAATGACTCAACTTTCTAATGAAGAACATATGGTTTGGATGAAAGTAATGAAGGACCTTAGCACCAATGCTGAGAAAATCTCCACCATCAAAGATATTGTCAAACAACGGGAAACATTTGCCATACTATCAAAAGGGATGTATGACCTGGCAAAAGTATCCAAACAGGATACCCCAGTTTACTATCAACATTGTCCAATGTACAATAATGGTAAAGGAGCCGATTGGCTGAGCCTGGAAAATGAAATTAAGAATCCTTATTTCGGTGCTCAGATGCTTACCTGTGGGAGTACTGTAGAAACACTTGGCAATCCGTAATCATCGTAAATATATACAACAACTGTAATGACAACAGACCACTTAAACAACAATACTCACATCATGAAAAATATATTCTTATCCATCTCTGTAATGGCAATAGTAGCTCTTACCCTATTTTCCTGTAAAAAATCAACCAACAGGACACAGGAAGTTCCTGCTTCCGCCACAACAGAGGAACAATCAACGCAGCAACAGAAACTTAGTGATACAGCATTATCAGCAGGAATCAACAATAAGCAGGATGAAAAATTATCTTCAAAAGAAACTCCAAAAAGTTTTTCTATAGATCCTGTTATCAAAGATTATTTAATTTTAAAAAATGCTCTTGTAGCAGATAACGACCAAGCGGTAGCTCATGCAGGAAAACAATTACTGACAACGCTGAAAAGCATTGATATGAAAATTGTTCCTGCTGACAAACATAAAGAATATATGGATATTGCAGACGACGCAAAAGAAAATGCTGAACATATTGGTGATAATGCCGGAAAAATTGATCACCAGAGAGAACATATGGCGTCATTAAGTAAAGACATGTCCGACCTGATCGAATTATTTGGAACGACTCAGAAATTGTATCAGGATTATTGTCCGATGTACAATGACGGAAAAGGAGCGATATGGATCAGTGAAGCAAAAGCCATTAAAAACCCTTATTATGGTAATAAAATGCTTACCTGTGGTTCAGTAAAAAAGGAATATTAAAATGAAGAAAGTATTAAAGATTTTCGTGGCAATTGCGCTGCTGATTTTTATTGCTATTCAATTGTATCAGCCTGCTCTCAATATAGATAAAGGGCAGGTTGGTAAAACCGATTTTACCCAGACCTATAAAGTACCTGCTGAAGTGAAAACAATATTACAGACATCATGTTACGACTGTCACAGTAATACAACAAACTACGAATGGTACGATTATGTGCAGCCCGCAAGAAGTCTGGTAGACGGCCATATAAGGGATGCAAAGGAGGACCTGAATTTTAATGAATGGGCAACTTATTCCCATCGTAAGCAGGAAAGATTAATAAACTCAATAAAAAAACAGATTGAAACTAAAGAAATGCCAATACCTTCATATACGTTGATGCATAAAAAAGCAAAACTGAGTGATGATCAGATAAAGCTGGTAACCAATTGGCTGAAAGAACAAAAATAGGTTTCATGAAAAAGAAATATAAAATGAATATATCTAAAAATATTCCGGTAAAAGTACTTCTGACTGTATTTATACTCCTGTGTTCGAAAACAGTTTTCGCACAAAAAGTAGTACGTTACGAACTCTATGTAAAAGATACGATAGTCAGTTATGCCGGTAAAGAGAAAAGAGCGATTGCAGTAAACGGACAAATACCAATGCCCACATTAACGTTCACGGAAGGTGATATTGCAGAAATCGTTGTCCACAACCAGCTCAAAGAAAATACTTCTCTGCACTGGCATGGGATCTTTTTACCCAATAAAGAAGACGGGGTTCCGTTTCTGACACAAAATCCTATAAAACCTGGTGAATCCTATACCTACCGTTTTCCCGTCATTCAAAACGGAACACATTGGTACCACTCGCATTCAGGATTACAGGAGCAGATCGGAATGTACGGAAGCCTTATACTAAAGAAACGGGAGGATGATACAAAGTTTAGAAAAGGGATTGACGACTTACCAACTGTTCCCGTTATTTTAAGTGAATGGACCAATCTTAATCCTAACAATGTAGATAGAATGCTGCATAATGCCAATGATTGGGCAGCAATTAAGAAAAATTCTACACAGTCTTATGTTGAAGCCATCAGAGAAGGATACTTTAAAACCAAAATTGCCAATGAATGGAAGCGTATGCTGGCAATGGATGTAAGTGATGTGTACTATGATAAAGTATTAATGAATGGAAAAAATATTACAGACCTCAAGAGCGTTGATGGTAAAACACTGAAAGCAGGGGATAAGGTAAGATTACGCATCTCAAACGGAGGAGCTTCATCTTATTTCTGGCTTCGTTATGCAGGAGGCAAAATGACCGTTGTTGCCAATGATGGAAATGATGTAAAACCGGTGGATGTAGACCGGTTGATCATTTCGGTTTCAGAAACTTACGATGTAGTCCTAACAATTCCTGAAAACGGAATAGCCTATGAATTTTTAGCCACTACTGAAGACAGAACACAATCGACCAGCTATTATATTGGTGATGGTGTAAAACAGCTTATCTCTCCGCTTCCCCGCTTAAAATATTTTGAAGGAATGAAGATGATGAACGGCATGATGAAAATGAATGGAGACCTGAATGATATGGGAATGAAAATGAGTCTGAATAAAATGGATATGAATGTAGTCATGTATCCTGAAATTACCGGAGAAGCCAGGAAAAAAAGAAAACAAGAGGAAAAACCAAAAGAGGACCACAGCAAACACGCGATGGATATGAATATGGATAACAATCCTGACCGATACAATGCCAATGCTCTGGGTGATATTACCACGCTCAATTATGCCATGCTGGAATCCCCTTATAATACCACACTTCCTAAAGATGCTCCTGTAAAGGAACTTCAATTTACCCTGACAGGGAATATGAACCGGTATGTATGGAGTATGGATAATAAAGTACTTTCCGAAAGTGATAAAATACCCGTTAAAAAAGGGGAAATATTGCGCATTACCATCTACAACAATTCTATGATGAGGCATCCGATGCATCTTCATGGATTTGATTTCAGGGTCATTAACGGCAAAGGGGAAAGATCACCTCTAAAGAATGTATTGGATATTATGCCAATGGAAACCGATACCATCGAGTTCCTTGCGAATGAAGAAGGGGACTGGTTTTTCCACTGTCATATTCTTTACCATATGATGGCAGGAATGGACCGGGTTTTCGCTGTGGGTGATTATAAAAACCCTTTATTAGCGGATAAAGAAAAATCATATATGGCTTTACAAATGGAAAGTAATATGCCTCATTTTATGGCACAAAATGATTTTGCCACTAATGGGAACGATGGTCAGGCTATGCTTCAAAATGCAAGATGGTCTTTAGGTACCGAATGGCGTTTAGGATACAACAGTATGCACGGTTATGAGGTAGAAACGCATCTGGGAAGATATATTGGTAAAATGCAATGGTTTATGCCATTTATAGGTTTTGATTACAGGTATCGTAAAATGGGAATAGATGAACATGAAACCAATCTATTCGGACAAAAAAACGAAAAAGATACACGTAGAGCGGTTAGTTTAGGTTTTATGTATACGTTACCGATGTTGGTCAATTTCCAGGCGGAAGTCTACCACGACGGTATTGTCCGTCTCCAGTTAATGCGTGAAGATATTCCGATTTCCAAAAGACTGAGAGGAGGCTTTATGGTAAATACCGACAGGGAGTATATGGCAGAGCTAAGTTATATTATTAATAAAAATATTAATATACGTACTCACTATGACAGTGATATGGGCTTTGGAGCAGGGATTACCTTAAACTACTAAACCATAGTATAACTGGTTAAATAGTATTCTTTATTATAAAAATGGCTTAAGGGTAGTAATCCTTAAGCCATTTTTTAGTCATTTAGTTGTTAAGCACTTTTTTCAGACCCTGTGCTATTATCAGCTTTCTTCACATTCTCTGTGCTTATTGAGTAAAGATTCCCTTCACCCTTAATCTGTGTTCCAAATGCAAAGGTGGCAATAAGAACTTCCCAATCTTCTGTAATACCACCGGCATCAATATAATATACTTCATATGATTTAATTACATGAAGAACCTCAGAGTACTTTTCACTGAGTTCCCTTGCTTCATTCAAAGCTTCGTGCTTTGAAAAAAATTCAATTTCATTCATTTTATAATCCCTAGCTAATCTAATTTTTGTAATAATAATCTGATCTTCTTTTTTATTCTAAAAAATATGCCTGTCTGATATTTTAGTAAATCATAAATTTCGTTCGAGGTAGTGTACTCAACCGGAATTGATCGTCCGTTTATTTCTTTTAATCCTCTGCGCTTCATCGCATTATAAATTACCTTCGCAAATTCCTCGCGTGTTGCAGATGCATTTTCGAATTGAGAAATTCCTCCCAAATGACTACGGTACAGATAATTAGGTTCTTTAATAAAGTAGGCTTTTCCTTTTTCATACAGTTTCAAATACAGATCCTGATCTTCCGCAGTATTCAAAGAAGGATCTATTTTTTCGGTTCTTTCATAGAGTGATTTTTTAAAAGTTACAAAGTGACTAATATGCAATGGACTATTAAAAAAATAAGGATCGTCGTTCAAAACCTGCATTAAATTCCTGGGTATTCCAATAGGACAAAGATTTTCATCACATTTCACATATTGAGAATAGGTAAGTGCTACATTTCTCTTCAGGTAATACGTAAAAATAGCGCTGTGTATCGCATACGGCATCAAGGCGTCATCAGGATCTACAAAACCGCATATTTCTCCGGCCGCAAGTTCTATAAGTTTTGATTTCGTAGCACTTACGCCAGAATTGCAAGCATTTTTATACAGTCTGAATCTTTTATCATTTCCGATTAATTTCTCAATTATTTCAACTGAACCATCAGTGGAGCCATCATCTACAATAACAGCTTCCCAATTACTGTATTTTTGTTTTACAATTGAATCATAACAATTTCTAAAAAAATACCCGTTATTATAGTTTGCAATTAAAAGAGAGAATTTTAATTTTAGCATTTCCATCTTCTTTTTTTGCAAATTTAGACAGATGGGAATATTATTTTTTGAAGATATCTTAAAATAACACCTCATTCTAAATTAATTTTACAAGACCTGAAAAAACAAAATAAATTCAATTCCTCATTGAATAAAAGATGAATCAAATCGAAAATAAATAATATACAATTATCTATTTAACCCAAAACAGGATATTATTTTGAATATAATTGAGTACTATTTCTATGGAATAGGTTTTGCTCTCATCAATACAACTTTTTAACCGATATAACACATGAAAATAGCAACCTATAATGTAAATGGAATCAGAGCCCGTTTATCAGTTTTACTTCAATGGTTAAAGGAATCTCAACCCGATATTGTCTGCCTTCAGGAACTTAAAGCTCCACAAGAAAGTTTTCCTTTAGAGGAAATACATGCAGCAGGATATCAAGCCATATGGCATGGCCAGAAAAGCTGGAATGGGGTAGCCATCCTTTCAAAAGGATATGAAATTAAGGAAGTCCAGAATGTTTTACCCGGAGATCCTGATGATGTTCAGAGCCGTTATATTGAGGCTATTATTAATCAAACAGTCATTTGTTGCCTGTATCTTCCTAATGGAAATCCTTATCCGGGGCCAAAATTCGATTATAAATTATCTTGGATCAAACGGCTGCAAAAACGAACCGATGAATTTATTAAAATGGATCTTCCTGCTGTCATTATCGGAGACTTTAATATTATCCCCACAGAAATAGACGTTTACAAACCAGAACGTTGGGAGAATGATGCACTGTACCGGATTGAGGTAAGGAAAGCCTATCAGGAATTGTTAAAGAAAGGCTGGCTGGATTCCATCCGTTCTTTATTTCCCAATGAAACCATCTATACTTTTTGGGATTACCTTTATAAAGCTTATGACCGTAATGCGGGAATCAGGCTTGATCATATTCTGTTAAGTCCTTATTTAATTTCAGGATTAAAATCAGGGGGTGTGGATCAACATGTCCGGGGATGGGAAAAGAGCAGTGATCACGCTCCCACGTGGATAGAACTGGAAAGAGATAAATAACATTGTTAAGCTTAAATCAAAAGATTTTTCGTAATATTATAAGACATTTTTAAAAATACAAACACATGAAAAATACAAAACTATTACTGGCAGTGATAATGACGGCTACTTTCGCTATTGCCGGATCAGCACAGAAAATGACTCCAAAAGGAGGGGATAAAGACAAGCATGGATGTATAGCCTCAGCGGGATATACTTATTCGGTTATAAAAGATGACTGTATAAAGCTTTTTGACGAAAAAATCCAGTTGAGAGAGGCAAATCCTCAAAAATCTTATGTGTCAAGTGTTGTTGTCATTCTAAGCAAAGACAAGAAAAAAGCGGAACTGTTTCTTCCTGATGTGAAAGGAAGTATTATACTCAACAGGACCATGGAATACATGAATACATCCGTTTATAAGAGTAAAAAAGGAAGCTATAATCTTAACAAAGAAAAAGACAACTATACTTTAAAAAAAGGGAAGAAAATTATTTACAGTATTTAAGAAATATAATCACCATCAGGTATTTAATGAATAGAGATTGTTATATATTCATAACAATCTCTATTTTTTATTTTTCTTTAAGTTCTTTATTAATTTGCTTTTCGGCATTTTCAGCTTTCTTTTCCTGAGCTTCTTTTTCTTTACGCTGCTGAACTCTTGATTTCTTTTCTGCCCGTCTTTCCTGACGAATCACTTTATTGGATTTCCTGTTGTACAGGGCATCTACAATTCCCTGTCCGGTTTTGCTGAATATTTTTATCTTAGGCTTATCATGGGTTCCGGTAACCACAACCGGAAAACCGATCCATCCACCAGGAGGAAGACCTATCCTGACCCTTAGGTCAAGCAATCCGTTAAAACTCGTAGTTCCACTGATAGAAGGTCTTAAGACAGATACTTTAAAGGTAAATTTATCTACATGGATCAGATTATTTTTAATGACCGTTTCTATATTTACTCCCTTCATATCTGGATTATTAAAAGCATTAGCTCCTACATTGTCTCCAATTACAGATAGCATTTTAAGGTTTTTTACTTCTACATCCCGAAGATTTACAATCCCCCCACCTTCAAGAGACGGATAGATAGGTCTCATATTTTTATCAAAATCACCTTTTAACTTATAGTCCAGGGATACAATTCCTTTTACATTTTTAGCAGCGGTTACCATTTCACGAACCATATCAATTTCTTTATATGCCCGCTGTACATCAAAATCTTTCACCTTAAGAGCTATATCATAATTAGCCGTTAGCGGAGATTCGTCCATATACCGCGCATCAATATCCATACGGCTTCCGATAATATCAAAAGAAGTATTTTTAAGGTATACCTGGCCTGCATTGACAGAAGCAAGCCCCTGAAGATGGTTAAGATCCAAACCTTTAAATTCCACTTTCCTGGCACGGGCTTCTAAAGAAACATCCAGGTTTTTAGGAATAATTACAACACCGCTGCTTTTTGGATTTTCAACCTTTGCATATTCAACCTCTATAGATTTATCGATATTGTCCCCATCTTTGAGTGCCATGAATTCATCAATCAGAATATAATTCGAATTAAGATCGAATTTCCCATGCAGCGTTCCTTTTCTTTCAATAAAATAATTAATGGTATTCAGCAAATATCCGTTTAATGCAAAATCAGATTTTCCATACGTTGCAAGAAACTTCCTGAACCACATTTTCTCATTTTCAAATTGGAAATTTCCTTCTTTAATATAAAATGACTTTGGCAAATAAGCTGTTGTCGCTTTTATATTTTTAAGGATTAAAGTCCCTTTATTATCAAGTTTACTGTATTGTCCGGTTGTCGCGTAACTTTGCCTGCCATTCAGTGACAGATCAGCCATGATCAGTCCACTTACGTCAAATCCTTTTTTAGCAAACACTTTATAAATTCTTCCGACATTTAAAACTCCTTTCGCTTTCACCTTATACAGTAAATCTTCAAAATCATGCAGGTCGGCACTTACATAAACGGGATTCCCCTCAAAATCAAAACTGAAAGGATCCAGTTTTACCCCAAGACTCCTAAAAGTACCATCTGTATTATTAATATTAGCCACCAGATTGATATTTTGTATCGCATTTGGATAATATTTTGTTTTAAGCCATCCGTTTTTTAAATGAAGATATCCGTCCGTTTTTGGAAATAATTTCTTATCGAGGCTGAAAATCCCGTTAGCTTTGATGTTGGTATCCATAAGTCCACGGACATCAATATTTTTCAAGCCTAATGCCTGATCCAGCGTCTGAAGGTCAACCGCTCCTTTTACATTTGCATTGACCTGCATTTCTTTTAGTCCCTTTGTCCTTACAACAGCTCTGAAAGTATTGTTTCTTCCCAAATCAAAACTCAGATTTCTGAGATTAAGATTCAGCTGTTCTGTATCTAATGAGGGAAGGTCCACATTCAGGTCCATATTGAGGTTATTCATGGGAACCGGAGCTTTCCCGTTGGATACAAAACCATCTTTTACAAGCAGTCTTGCCTTCAATCTGGGTTTTAGCTTTTTAGGTTCACTGAACCGTCCTTTCAGGCTGAAAAAAAGATCACTGTTGCCTTCGATTTTAGTATCTTTCGCCCAATCCAGATATTGAGGAGGCAATACAGAGATCATGTCCCTTATCGTTGTTTTTTCTGAAGCGGCATTGATATCAAGATTGTATCCGTCTTTGAGAATACTCAGGGACCCCGTAAATTTTAAAGGAAGGTCATTGATCTTTAATTCATTTTTTCTTAACACAAAAGTCAATGCATTGGTATTAATTCTTGTAATTAAATCGGCTCTGAGGCTTTTTTGTTTGGCATAGTAAATTCTGTTAAGGGCAAAATCAACCTTATTGATCTCCAGATTGGTTTTCAGGTCAAAAATATCTTTACTGAATCCTCCTTTTCCGGTATAATTCAACCCTTTGGCATCCACCAGGATCCGGGCAGCATGATCATTATATTTGATATTCCAGTTTCTGAATTTAATAAGATCCAGTTTTATAGAGGCCCCCTGTTCAGTGGTATCTTTTGGTTTACCTGAAGGTTTGGAAACATAAACGTTATAGTTGGCTTCTCCTTTACTATTAACAAAAACATTGGCATCTGCATCCGTTACATATATTTCATCGATCTTGACTTCACGGTCAAAGATCAGGTTTTTAAGGTTGATTCCTACCGCAACTTCTTTAGCAGCAAGTAATGTATCTTCCTGAAATGGCTTTGAACCTTTTAAAACAAGCTGATCCACAGAAACTGTAAGGGAAGGGAAGTGTTTAAAAAAAGAAAGATGTGTTTTTTTATAATCCAGCTTTCCCGCAAGGTGCTTATTCGCAAATATTTTAACCTGCTGAGAAATGGTTCCCGGAAATAGGATAGGGATAATAAACATCAGGAACAAGATCGATACGATCGAAATTCCTGACCATTTTAAAATCTTCAAAATTATTTTTTTTAGCCGTTCCATACATTGATAATTTTGAGTTAAACGAATGAGGATAATAAACAAGAACAGTTAATTATAATCTAAAATCAAGCCATTTATCATAATATTTTCCAGCACATCCGATTCATACATCATGAATAAAGCCTTTAGATCCCAAAAAATAAAAGCATCTCATTGAGATGCTTTTACATAATACAGAGTAATCTGTTTTATATTTTATCCTTCAAAAATAAGCCGGCCATCGAATGGCTCACTCCATAATATGAAGATATTATCTTCGAATCTATTGATTTCAGCCTGAACAATTTCAAACTCTCCTTTGTCGTTTTTTCTTTCTATCGTAAGATTAGATCCCTCACCAATATCTGAAACCTGATAGGTCAGCTCATATTTTCCATCGTTGTTTTTTACAAAATCTTCTTTTTTAAAATTTCTTTGTGACATGATATAAAGTTTTGAATTTCTTTTACAACAGAATATATTATGCCAAATCATTGTTTAATATTATTTTTTTATAAAAAATAACAACTTTAAGATATTAAATTCACAAAAAATACAATATGAAATAAATACCTTTAGAATAGTTTAAGTCCTACAATTCCCACAACAATTAATAATGCTGAAAGCAATCTGAAAACATTAGCAGAATCATGGAAAAAAAAGATTCCAACCAACAATGTTCCTACCGCACCAATTCCCGTCCATACTGCATAAGCGGTTCCAATAGGAATGATTTTCTGTGCATACCAAAGCAAAAAACCACTGATGCTCATACAAACAACAGAAAAAAATATCCATCCGAATTTATTGCCATCAGGTTGTTGCGACATTTTGATGCCCAGTGGCCATCCAATTTCGAAAATTCCGGCTATAATTAATGCAATCCAATTCATATTTTTTAATTTTATATTATTTCAAAAAAGTAGGATTGGAATATACCAACCCTACCTAACATGATTAAGGTTAGAGAATTAACCTTTCCGGCAAAAAAGGAACTTACTGTAGATTTTTATTGATTCTTAACCATGTTTTTACCACATCATAAAAACTGAAAACTTTGAGTCATTAAGCGTACAGCATTTTTACGTTGTAAAAGTACTGGTAAATGCTAATTTTCAACAGATTAAATAAAGTGACATCGCAAAAATCAAAGTTGAAGTGTCTTTTTTACAGGATGAAACGTCAAGTACGTTTACTTAATGATATTTCTCTCTAATACCCTAAATCCACTTAGAATATCCTATATTTAGGGTGATATTTTCACTGCGATCATCATTATGGGAAAATCAATAGAATCACTTGAAGAGTTTTACCAACACAAGCTTACTTCTGCCACAGAAGGGGTAAGAAAGGATAATGACCAGTTCAATATTTTTAATATTGAAGAGAATATCATTACAGGAACAACTTCCCCCAGCTATATCAGAAGGAATTTTTACAAGATCATGCTTTTTAAAGGGAAAAATGTATTCCATTACAGTGATAAAAGCATTCCTATTGAAGGTGATACTTTACTGTTTTTTGATCCTAAAACACCTTATACTTATGATTCTTTAGAACCGGACAGCAAAGGATGGTTTTGTGTATTTAAACAGGAATTTTTCCAAACCAGCCTTCGCATCAATCTCAATGAACTTCCATTGTTTTCAAAGGAAAACCATCCTGTGTTTAAAGTTAATTCAGAAGAGTCAGAAGAGATCGAGGCAATTTTCAAAAAGATCAGCAAAACGGCTGATAAAGACTATGTGTATAAATATGAGTTAATTAAAAGCTATGTGAGTGAACTGATCTATCTGGCCATGCAGCTTCACCCCAGTGAAGAGGTGTCGGGCCAATCTGATTCAAGCTCACGTATTACAGCTATTTTCAATGAATTACTGGATAGACAATTCCCTATAGATTCTAAAACACAAAGGTTTGAACTGAGATCCCCAAAACTGATTGCGGATCAACTTTCTATACACGTCAATTCTCTTAACAGAGCCATTAAAAATACAACGGGCCTTACCACTACCGATCATATTTTTGAGAAACTTACCGCAGAAGCTAAGGCACTTTTAAAACATACCGACTGGAATATCGCAGAAATCAGTTATGCCCTGGGATTCGAAGATCAGGCTCATTTTAATCATTTTTTTAAAAAACATACCCATATCAATCCATCAGCATTCCGACAGGTTTGAATCTGACAAAAAATGGTTTTTATATCACAAAGTACACCCTGATGCTCTCATCTACCTTTGTAGAAAAAGAAATTATGACTAATACAAAGGTTTGGTATATCACCGGAGCATCGAAAGGAATGGGATTTTCAATAGCTAAGCAATTGCTGATGAAAGGACATTGTGTGGCTGCAACTTCAAGATCTATAGGTGCTTTTGATCCACTTCTACAATATGGCGAAAAATTCCTTCCATTAGAGGCTGATCTGAAAGATGAAAACTCCATCGCACAATCAATGAAAAATACTTATGATCAATTTGGACAATTGGATATCATTATCAACAATGCCGGTTATGGCCTTGGTGGAGCACTTGAAGAACTTAGCTCAGATGAAATAAACGAGAATTTTGAGGTCAACTTTTTTGCAGTGGTTAAAGTCATACAGCAAGCTTTACCCTATCTGAGAAAACAAAGATCAGGACACATTATTAATATTTCATCGATTGCCGGGTTTGCTCCAGGTTTAGGCTGGTCGATGTATTGCGCGGCCAAATTTGCCGTTAGTGGTTTGTCTGAAGCACTTGCTAATGATCTGAAACCATTGGGAATCAATGTAACCAATGTTTTGCCGGGTTGGTTCAGAACAAATTTTGCCAACACAGATTCAATAGCTTATAATAAAAACAGGATAGAGGATTACAACTACCTTCGTGAATACCATGATAAGATGAACAATATGAGTGGAACTCAATTGGGTGATCCTGAAAAAATAGCGGATGTATTTTTAAAACTGATCAACAGTAATTCACCAGCCATCAATTTGTTTTTAGGCAGCGATTCTTTTACCAGGGCCAAAAGCAAAATAGAACAGCTGAATGAAGAAATAAACATCTGGAAAGATCTCTCTTTTTCTACAGATTTCCCCTCTTAATAAAAGCTTTACCAATCAATATCCTCTATAATGCATATAGAGGATTTTTTATGAAAGCCGAATGACGAATGAATTAAAATTATTTAAATTGCCTGACTAAATTACAGTGAAAAGTTTTTAAAACTGATCGCTGTAATACATCAATTTATAATCAAGATCCAGCGATGCTAACAGATATTATCAGCAACAATCTCACTGTTATTTTTTGTGGAATTAATCCAGGCTTAAAATCAGCAAATGATGGCTATCATTTCTCAGGAAGGAGCAACCAGTTTTGGAAAGTCCTGCATCAGTCGGGTTTTACTCCTTATCAGATTGAAGCGGTACACGACCGGACCATTCTGAATTTTGGATTAGGTCTTACTACCGCTGTAGCAAGGGCGACATCTCGGGCAGATGAACTTTCAAAAGAAGAATTTGACAATTCTCTCGAATCTTTTAAAGCCAAAATAACAGAGTTTCAACCCAGGTATATTGCTTTTCTTGGTAAAGCAGCTTACAAAGCTTTTTCAAAGAAAAAAGAAATTCCCTGGGGATTACAGCCTGAAGATTTTTGTGGCTCCAGGGTTTGGGTTGTTCCTAATCCAAGTGGTTTAAACCGAGGATTTACGCTCGATGATCTTGTTACCTCTTATGGAGAACTATATGCAGAAATCCAATCCATTTAGCAACTCATCTAATTTTAAAGTTAAACCTTATTCGGTTTGCTAACATATTTATTTCCTTTAACGAAGAAACGCCATGGCAAAAGTGCATCTTCCTGTGCATAAGCAACTCCTACACGTGGGGTTGCTATAATTTCATCGTCAGAATATCGGATCTTTTGATCTTCAATCCAGATTTCTTCTCCTGCTATATCTTTTTTATTCAATGAGCGGTCAATTCCTAAAGCCTTTGCAGCAGACCCCGGACCAGATGAAATAGCAGCTTTTGTAGCAGGCATATTCCGTCTTAATTCCATAATCTCTTTACCTATCAATGGTTCAATCGCCCTGATCAGCACAGCATGAGGCTCATCCATAACAGAGGTAACAATATTAAAAAGATGATGAATGCCATAGCATAAATACACATAAGAAATACCTCCTTCATGATAAAGAATTTCAGTTCTGTCTGTTCGTCGCCCACCATAGGCATGAGAAGCTTTATCCACAACTCCGAAATAGGCCTCTGTTTCTACAATAATACCTGCGGTGATCTCATCATTAATCTGTGTGAAAAGCATTTTCCCTAAAAGGTCTTTTGCTAAAAACAGGACATCGGGATTTTGATAATAGGAGTGAGGTAGTTTCAAATCAACTCATTTTATTAATTACATCATCAAAGTTAAAGAAAAACTACTATTTTCATACTCTTTGGATCAGCAGTTTTCTTCAATCTGGGATGGAATATCACCTAATCGGTGAACTAATTTCGCATCATAAAGCAGTCAATATTTATGAACATCTCAAATACAATATCATCTTATTTTCCTTTGATCCTAACGAAGTCTTTTATACAAATAGCAGCATTTTTTGTAATGACAGGTATTCCTACATTGACTCATGCCCAACTGGAACTATACACTAAATTCAACCAGGACGGATCCTTAAATCCTGTCATTAACTACAATGGAAGCAAAAAGATCAATGATCAATTTGCGCTTACTTTTTTCGGACTGATCCGGGAACAGTGGAGCCAGGCTCTGATTGGAATATCTTATTCACCCACCCATTCGGTTAGTTTTTCCGCAAGCGCAGGGATAGAACATGGCCAAAGTTCCCCCAGATATTCCGCAAGTATATGGCTGAGGAACAATAAAACTTCATTCCTGATCCTTGGAGAACTGGGAAGCGGTCATGAAAATTATTTGTATAAGATCAATATGTTTCATGAATTTTCAGAAAAATTCAGCCTTGGAATCATGGATTGGCGCTACCATGGACTGGGACCTAATATACGGTATACCATTCCCAAACTTCAGTCTACCATTTGGCTTATGCCCGCCTATGATCATGAGCAAAAGATATTCAGAAATATGCTTGGAATAAGTGTTCGGATGTAAATGGCTTTATCTTCGGAAAAAAAATCATTATATATTTTTTCTTAATATTTCAAGGGATTGCTCGATTTCCTGCGGAGTAAGCGATGCAAAGCCTAAGCGAAGTCCATTGGGGCTGAAGACCTCATTATTATAAAATGAGCCATCTGCAATTTTCAATCCTTTTTTTGCAACTTTCTGTGACAGATCAGATAAACTGATGCTTTTGTCGAAAATCGACCAGATGGCGAGTCCACCTTCAGGAATCTTAAACGTTATGATATCATTAAAATCAGTCTTCAGTATTTCGCAAAACAGATCGCGCCGCTGTCTGTAAATCTTGAGGGATTTACGGAAATGTCTTTCCATTTCTCCATTATTGAATAAAGATGAAAATGCTTCTTCAAGCAATGAGTCACCCTGTTTATCTATAAGCTGTCTTAATGAAGAGGCCGCTTCTATAAAGGATGGATCGGCAATCATAAAGCCTATTCTGAGTGCAGGTGCAAAAGTTTTGGTTACAGAACCTATATAAATAACATTCCTGTTGTGGTCTATACTGGCTAATGGAATATAAGGTTTATTGTTATAATGAAAATCGAAATCATAATCATCTTCAATAATGGCAAAACGGTATTCTTTAGCCAATTTCATTAATTTCAATCTCCTTTCCATACTCATCGTTACCGTAGTTGGAAAATGGTGATGTGGAATAATATACACCGCTTTAATGGTCTTATGTTTCAGTACCACTTCTAAGAAATCGATATCCATTCCATACTCATCTACCGGAATCCTCAACAGATGAGCTCCTGAATATCTGAAGATTTCATCTGCCGAATGATAATTTGAAGTTCCTACAGCAATATAATCAGAAGGTTTTAACAAAAGTTGTGTGGAAAGATAAATACCCATCTGACTTCCTTTTGTAATGAGTAAATTCTGAGGATCAACAGCTAAGCCTCTGGTTGTAGCCAGGTATCGGCAAAGCGCGACCCGAAGGTGTTCTGACCCATTTGGATATCCATATTTGAGGAAGTTTTTTCCATAAAACTTTTTTGAAATGCTCCTGTATTCCCGCATCAACAGATCTATCGGTGTCAATCGTACATCAGGAAATCCATCATCAATTGTCAGAACAGACTGTTGAAAGTTATCACTTCCTTTGCGATCCAGAAAAGGATTGGTCCAGAGAAATGATTTCTCAGGAATCTCCGAACTTTTCATAGAAAGATCTTTATGGACTTTTTCAAGAACCGGTAGTTTTGAAAACACAAATATTCCTTTACGCTCAACAGATTCAGCCCAACCCTGACTTATCAATTCTTCATAAGCCAGTTTTACAGTATTACGGTTCAGACCAATAAGTTCAGAAAGAATCCTGGTGCTGGGCAACACATCTTTAGGCTGTAATGTTCCATCGGTAATCAGGCTTATAAAGCTATTACACAGTTGCACATACAGGGACACATCAGAATCCCTGTTTAATTGTATCAGTGATTTGTAGGGTAACATTTGATTTTTTCTGATTTTTTTGACAATACAATATAATAAAAAAAGCTGCTCCATAATTTTTACAGGAACAGCAATGATTGAAGTAAAACGGACAAAAGCCTAAGAAGGAATAAGTTGAGTCGTAATTCCAATTCTATTCCATGCATTAATTGTGATGATTGCAAGAATTACCTGAGCAAGATAGCTTTCCCCTAAAGCGTTCAAAGCTTCCTCATAAGTCCCGTCCTTAACATGATTGCCAATTAATGTAACTTCTTCAGTCAATGCTAATATAGCACGCTCTTCATCAGTAAAAAAAGGAGTATCGCGCCATGCATTAAGGGCATAAATACGCTGTTCCGTCTCACCTGTTTTCCGGGCTTCTTTTGTATGCATATCTATACAGAATGCACAGCCATTGATCTGGGAAGCTCTGATTTTGATCAGGTCTTTATGGATCTTCGTTAATGGAGTGCTTTCAATGAATTTCTCAAGGCCCAGGATCGCCTGGTATCCGGCAGGTTCTACCTGATCGATTTTAATACGTGTTGACATTATATTATTTAATTTATTTTAAAAGTATTGAATTGTACAGGACAAAGGTAAAAGGGTTGTGGATCATCTTTACAGACCAGATAAAAAAATAGACATGGCCCAGATAAACAAGTAACAAGAACATTGTTCCCTCTATATGAGCTTCTAAGCTTCTTTTTTCTTTAAGAAATTATCCAGACTCCAATGATAAGTGGGTATAAAAGAGAGGAGAAGGCTTGCAGTAGTTGCTGTGAAAACTCCAAAATTGATCGGTTTTTGTATTCCTACTGAAAAAATCATAAATAAAATAAATGTAAACGTAAGCAATGAGGCTCCAAGTGCTGCATATTTTGTTTTAAAACCGATGATCAGGAGAATACCAATAAGCAATTCAGATAGGGTGGCAACAGTTCCCATAACATTAACCATAGGTCGGTCAAAAAATGGCATCAGGGTAGTGGTATAGTTGATGAAATTTTCCCAATTTCCCCATTCTATATTTCCGGTACCTGGAGCTCCCAAAAGTCCCAGCCTGTCTGAAACAGGAGTTAAAAATGTAATTCCCAGTGCACATCTTAAAAGAAGTTGTGGGATTCTGAATGATTCTTTCATAATAATGTATTAATATTGGTACAAAAGTATCACCAATCTGAACCTCTTTACGCACCCAGATTGATCAAAATAGATGGCCCAGAAATCTCACTTTATATTTTTTTAAAGCCTGGGCTGGTGATTATCTTTGATCTGGTATATGATTTAAGGCTAGCATTATACGATCTTCGGCATAAAGAAATATGTTCAATTATGCTAAGAAAGGTGGCTGTTTTTTGTGGTTCAAGTTTAAGTAATAAAGAAATATACCATGAGAACGCAATTCAACTGGGTCAACTGCTTGCCAGTAATAATATAGAGTTGGTTTATGGAGGTTCAGATACCGGACTGATGGGAATATTAGCCAGTGCAGTCATTGACAATGGTGGAACAGTTATTGGTGTTTTGCCAGATTTCCTGAAAAAAAGGGAAATAGCCCATAATAAACTCAGTCAGTTGATTGTAGTCAATACGATGCATGAACGAAAAGCAATGATGAATGAACTATCGGATGCTTTTATTGCATTACCAGGTGGGCTGGGAACGCTGGACGAATTATTTGAGATGCTGACATGGTTGCAACTCGGACTCCATCAAAAACAGATTATCCTTCTTAACATCGATGGTTTTTATGATCCTCTTTTAGCATTCTTGCAAACAATGTCTGACCAGAAATTCCTGAAACCTTTGGATCCATCCCGCTTTTTAGTTTGTAATTCGACGGAGGATGGAATTAAAGCATTAAAAAACAGAATGCCATAATTCAAAAGATTGTCAGTACATTTGAAAAATCCAATTCCTAATAAATGTAAAAATATGATGAAGTCATTTAGCTACCTGTTTATTTTCTTTTTGACGGCGATTTCCTCCAATGCCTTTTCACAACAAATCCAGAAAGAGATGATCGTAGGGAAATGGCAGCCTTATCTTTCAACATTGGAAGCGTACGATTTTACAGGAAAAAAAGAGGTGAAAACTGATTCAAAATTTTCGGCTAATGATATTATGCAGTTTAACGCGGATGGTTCAATTAATGATGGTGGACAGAGATATTATTCTTATTCGATAGAGCCTGATACCAAAACTTTATATTTATTTGACGAACTTCATTACGAGAAGAAATTCGAAATCAGCCAATTGGATAAAACGACGATGAAACTTATCATGCGTGTTGCTGAAACCCATAACGAACGGACAAGCCGTGGGATCTGGACATTGATACTTAAACGAAAAAAATAACCCTCTCTATTAGAAACGCTTTGCTTAAAATGATAGAAGCAGCTTATAAATTAGCATACACCGAAACTAGACAGGAACCATCTGAGTTGTAATTCCTATTCTGTTCCATGCATTGATCGTTATTATAGCGAGAATCGTTTGCGCCAGGTAACTTTCTCCTAAGGCTTCCAACGCTTCGTGATAGGTCTCGTCCTTTACATGATTTCCAATCAGAGTTACTTCTTCTGTAAGCGCTAATATAACGCGCTCTTCATGCGTGAAAAATGAGGTATCCCGCCATATGCCCAAAGCGTATATACGCTGCTCTGTTTCACCTTCAAGATAGGCTTCTTTCGTATGTTTGTCTAAACAGAATGCACAACCATTGATTTGTGAAGCTCTGATTTTAATCAATCCTTTATGGATCTGCGACAATGGAAATGTTTCAATAAATTTTTCAAGACCTACAATTGCTTCATAGCCTCCCGGTTCTACCTGATCGATTTTGATACGTGTTGACATTACTATTTTATTATTAATTCGTCAGCCTTATCTCTTATACTATTAAGAATCATAGCGCTGATTTTGAGAGATCAAAACTAAAGGTTTCAGGATCGATGATGAGTGACCAGAAAGAGAAAGATGAATAGTCCAGATCAATACGATCCATTTTGTACATAAAAAAATCCCACATTGCTGTGGGATTCATTTATTTTATCTTCCTCCTGGAGGACAATGTTCTTTTAAGTATTTGGTAAATAGGGTAGCCAGGTGGAGTGAAGTCCCTTCTCCTTCGCTAATTGAATGCGTTCGGTTAGGGTAAGACATCAACTGGAATTGTTTGTTGTATTTTACCAGTTCATTAACGTACACTTCTGTATTCTGGTAATGAACGTTATCATCGCCTGTTCCGTGAACCAATAAAAGATTCCCTTTTAAATTTTTAGCATAGGCTAAAGGAGAACCATTGACAAAATCTTCCCTGTTTTCCTGTGGAAGTCCCATATATCTTTCCTGATAGATATTATCATAAAATAATTGATTAGCCACCGGAGCAATCGCAATTCCTGTCTGGTAAATATCCGGATACTGCCCTAAAAGGTTTAAGGTAGAAGAACCTCCACCGCTCCAGCCCCATACGGCAACTCTGGATGTATCTATATAAGGCCATTTTGCAAATAAAGCTTTTGCCCCCATTGCCTGATCACGGATATTCAATTGTCCTATTTTACGGTAAACAGATTTTCTCCATTCACGTCCTCTTGGTGCCGGTGTACCACGGTTCTCAAGAGAGACGTATAAATATCCGTCCTGAGCCATATCACCGACATATAAACCATTCCAGCCGGTGTAGAAACTATCCGTTACGGTTTGTGCTCCAGGTTCTCCATATACTGTGAACACAATCGGATATTTTTTATTTGGGTCAAAATTCTTAGGCTTTACCACCCAACCATCCATAGTAACTCCGTCCTCCGTTGTGATCTGGAAAAACTCTGCTTTAGCTTTCGAAGGATCTGCTTTTGAAGAATTTTTTGCAGCAACCAATTCTTTATGATCCGGAAGCGATATTACCATCCCCGCTGAGCGTGCATTCACACTGCTATTATTAAACATCGCCAATTTTCCATTGGGCGAAATTGTATATTTATTCGTTCCTGGATAAGTTTCAGGCGTTATTCGTTCTGCCTTTCCTCCGTTCATGCTCACTTTGTACAAATATTCCTGAGTGGCATTCTTTGGTGAGGCTAAAAAATAAATCAGTTTGTTCGGAACATCAAAAAACTCTGGCTTTATCACATCAAAAGCATCTTTTGTAATCAGCGTTTCTTTCCCGTTTAAATCTATTTTATAGATATGTCTCCAGCCATCTTTTTCAGATAACCATAAAAATTCTTTACCGTTATTGATCCAGTCCCAGCCACTAGGATCATTATCATTCCAACGGGATTTGATGTCAATCCATGCAGGATCTGTTTCAGTATAAATGGTTTTACTGTTCCCGGAATTAGCATCCGCAACAATTACTTTACTTTGATTTTGTTTCCTATTCAGCTGTTGAAGAATAACAGATTTAGAATCCTGTACCCATTCCATTCTCGGAATATAGTTTTGCACTTCATCACCTGCTATATTCGCCTTTTTTGAAGATTTGGAAGCCAGATCATAAAACCAGATACTGCAACCTGAAGGATTCTCTCCAACTTTAGGATATTCTACAGGAATGGTAAATGAATATAAGCTATCCGTATTATTGATCATCAGGAAATTTTTGGTGCTGCGTGCATCCAGTTTCCAATACGCGATCTTACTTCCATCAGGAGACCATCTGAACCCATCTTGCGTTCCAAATTCTTCCTCATAAGCCCAGTCGAAAGTACCATTAATCATCCGGTCAGTACCATCATTCGTGATCTTGCTGTATTGGTTGTTGGTAAGATCTTCAATGTAGATATTGTGCTTTGATACGTAAGCCACCTTTTTCCCGTCCGGAGAGAACTTTGCAAACATAAGAGAAGATTCCGGTAAACCTTTTCCAAGCTGGGTAAGCTTCTTATTGTTTTTATCAAAAATCCAGTAATCCCCACGGGTATTGTCCCGCCATACTTTTCGGGTATTGGCAAAAAGTAGTAGGCTTTTCCCGTCCGGAGACACATCAAAACTCTGGACTTCCAAAGCCGCTGAACTTCCCGAAGGAATGAGTTCACTGGTATTTAAAAATGTTTGATTTTTCCCCGGATTTAGTACGTTAACGATTTCGATCCCGTTTTTAGTGAATGCATAATAAGCATTGCCATCAGGTGTCCATTGTATCTTTTGTGCCGCCAAAGGAGACAAAGACAGGATACATAACGCAATATTAATTAGTCTTTTAATATCTATCATATAAAGTATTTAATTAAGCTAAATGTTCTTTCTGTAATTTTCAATTTCCTCAACCGTTTTGATCAGCCCGCTTCCTAAAAGTCTGTATCCATCATCTGTGATCAGGAAATCATCTTCAATACGTATTCCCCCAAAATTCCGGTACTCATTTACCTTATCATAATTGATAAATTCAGCATTTTTATTTTCAGCCTGCCAGATATCGATCAGCTCAGGAATCATATAAATACCCGGTTCAACCGTTACTACAAATCCGGATTCCAGAGATTTCCCTAAACGTAAAGATTTAAGCCCGAATGTCTGAGTATCTTTGGGTTCAGCTTCCATATATCCTACATATTGTTCTCCAAGATCTTCCATATCATGAACGTCTAGTCCCATCATATGTCCTAATCCACATTGGAAAAATAGAGTATGGGCATGATTTTTAACGGCCTCCTCAGGGTTTCCTTTCATTAATCCTAAATCAACGAGACCTTCCACCAGATACTGAGAGGCTTTCAGATGGATATCCTTGAATCTCATCCCCGGTTTCAGAAGTTGTTGAGCATTATTAAAAGCATTCAGGACTATTTCATACATTTCCTTTTGCTTCGTTGTAAAAGTTGGATCCGCAGGGAATGTCCGTGTTAAATCACCTGCATATCCCATCGCCGTTTCAGCTCCTGAATCATTGAGAAAAAGATCACCGCTTTTTAGTGTATTAAGACGGTAATGATTATGAAGGATCCCTCCATTTATAGTAACAATAGGAGGATAAGACATTTGACATTCTTTATTGGCTGCAAGGTATTGAATTGCATTCGCTATTTCATATTCTTTAATACCTGGCCTTGCGATACGCATCGCCAGCAAGTGCATTTCGTTGGATACATTAACAGCCTGTTCTATTTGTACAATTTCCTGTGCTTCTTTTATAGAACGTTGCTTTACGATCGCCTTGATCATTTCTGTTGAAGGTTCCAGCGCTGTTATTTTAATTCCCAGAAGATCACTCAATAAGATTTTATTGAAAGACTGATAAGGCGGAAGATAGTGTACCTTTCTGCCGGAAGACTGAGCTTTTTGAATGTATTTAGAAAGTTCTGCATAAGGCAATGTTTCCTGCACACCGGATTTTAAACTTTTCTCTTCTAGAGTTTCCTGTCTGCCCATCCATACAATATCATCTATGCTTAATTCATCTCCGAAAATAATCGTCTTATCTTCGTCAATGTCTATAATGGCTGCAATCCGGGGTTCCTGAATCCCAAAATAGTATAAATAAGTACTATCCTGACGAAAATAATAAGGATTATGTTCAAAGTTCACTGGGTTTTCTATATTTCCCAAAAACAATAGAATTCCACTGGCTACATTGCCTTTTAATACGGTTCTTCTATCCTGGTAAGTTTGTGCTGAAAACATATTTTAAATGCTTTTTAATTAAACGGTTAATTTACGATTTTATCCAATTTGTAAGTGGTCTGCCTACTAAAAATAAACAATAGGTAAAGTTTGGATTTTAATATGATATATAGTGTTTATATTTTGCTTAAATTCGGCAATATTTTAACACCATATATTCCTCGTCATCACAAACTATTAATTTGATATGAAAAGTCTTCAGTTTTCAGTTCCCGCCGATACCAATAAGAGTATCCGTATTCAGGAAGATATCATGACTAATTTCTATCCTCATTTTCACCGTCATACGGAGATACAGATCATGTGGATCATTAAAGGACATGGAGTATTGGCTATAGAACAGAATCTTTTTAATTTCAAAGCTGGCGATATTTTTTATTTAGGTGCCAATCAATCCCATGTCTTTAAAGGTGATTTTAATAAAAATGAAAAGCATAAAGTTCATGCGGTATCTATTTTCTTTCATGGGCAGAAAAAAATTTCAGCCATCTTTGACTTACCTGAATTTGAAGAACTGAAACATTTTATTGCGAATTCTGAAGTAGGTTTCCAGGTTGCTCCAACATTAAAAGCTGATATAGCCGTCAGTATAGCTGAATTGCAAAAGGCAAAAAGTATGGATCAGATCCTGAATTTTGTAAAGATTTTAACTCTTCTCATGCAAAACCGGCATCTGCATATCCCTTTATCCACGGAGAAAAACCTGCCCAATCACATCTCTGACAATGACAAAAGGATTATAGATGCACAAAACTTTATTAAGAAGAATTTTGCCCAGAATAAAATGACCCTGGATACAATAGCCAAAGAAGCCTGTATGACGCCTCAGGCTTTTTGCAGGTCCTTTAAAAAGCGTACAGGTATCACCTATATTGAATACCTCAACGAACTTCGTGTGCAGCGAGCATGTAAATTGCTGACCTCTTCTACCATGTATAATATCTCTTCTGTAGCCTTTAATAGTGGATTTAACAGTTTAACCAATTTTAATCGCGTTTTTCGACTTATTATGAAATACTCACCAAAAGAGTATTTAAAGCATTATAAGGAAACCATTTTGGAGTAAAAAACAACCCTGTTAAAATATGGTTAGAATCCATTAAAATATTAACATTTATAGATTTGAATTTCCGGTAGTTTTGAAGAAATATAATTTTATATGAGTACAAAACTTAACTGGGAAGGTATTTATCCTGCAGTATTAACTCCATTCACAAAAGAAGGAGAAATAGATTTTGAGATGTTTGCTAAAAATACTGAAGCTCAGATTAAAGCTCAGGTCCACGGAATTATCCTTGCAGGAACATTAGGGGAGGCAAGTGTGTTGGAAGCAGAGGAGAAATTTGAGCTGCTGAAATATGCAAAAAAGATTACAGATGGTAGAATACCTGTTATTTTAAACCTTTCCGAAAGTACAACCAAGAATGCTGTTAATTTTGCGAAAAAAGCGAAGGAATTAGGTGCAGATGGATTGATGTTACTTCCACCCATGCGTTACAAAGCAGATGACCGTGAAGTAGTAGAATACTTTAAGGCAGTAGCTACAGCAACGGATCTTCCTATTCTTATCTATAATAATCCGGTGGATTACGGAATTTATGTAACCCTTGAAATGTTCAGTGAACTGATCGATTACCCAACTATACAAGCTGTTAAAGAATCAACAAGAGATCTGGCCAATGTTACCCGCATGATCAACCGTTTTGGTAAAAGGATCAAAATCCTGGGTGGTGTGGATACCATTTGTCTGGAAACCTTAATGCTTGGAGCAGATGGGCTTGTCGCAGGTCTGGTAGATGCATTTCCTAATGAAACAATAGCAATGTACAACCATGCTAAAGCAGGGAATTATGATAAAGCAGTAGCGATCTACAGATGGTTTATGCCTTTGCTGGAGCTCGATATCCATCCGAAATTGATCCAATATATAAAGCTTGCAGCAACAGCAGAAGGAATCAGTAATCCTTATGTAAGAGCTCCAAGACTTGAATTACAGGGCAATGAAGCTGAAAAGATCAATAAGATTATTGCTGAAGGTATTGCCAATCGTCCGGCATTAGATTAATTCAGAAAGAAAACTATGATTGAAGAAACATCAAAAGAAGTGATTGATCAGCGAATTCAGATGGCGGCTGAAGCGTATCAGTTTCTGAAAAATACGACGATAAGGGAGCGTGCCGCATTTATGAATGCTGTAGCTGACAAAATTGAAAGTTTAGGAGATGGGCTTTTAACCACAGCCCATCAGGAGACATCATTACCCTTAGCCAGACTTGCAGGTGAAAAAGCAAGAACAACAGGGCAATGGAGAAGCTATGCGAATGCTGTGGCCACAGGAATTTATGCAGAACCAAGAATTAATCTTCCACAACCTGATCAACAAAAAGGAGATCTGAGAAAATACAATGTAGGTATAGGGCCAGTGGTTGTTTTCGGAGCCAGTAACTTTCCGTTTGCTTTTTCCACTGCCGGAGGAGATACAGCAAGTGCCATTGGTGCAGGAAATCCTGTTATTGTAAAAGCTCATCCTGCACATCCTGAAACTTCAAAAATCATGGCGGATGCAATAACAACAGTTGTCCATGAATTCAAATGGCCGGAAGGGATCTTTAGTCATGTAACAGGAACCTCTAATGATATCGGGGCTTATTTAGCTAAACATAAAGAAATAAAAGCAGTAGCCTTTACCGGTTCGTTTGGCGGTGGAAAAGCACTCTTTAATATAGCCAATCAACGTGAAGAACCTATTCCTGTATTTGCAGAAATGGGAAGTATAAATCCTGTATTTGCTTTTCAGAACGTGCTTCAAAACAGAGCAGAAGAATTGGCAAAGGAATATGCAGCTTCTCTAACATTAGGAGTCGGGCAGTTCTGCACCAATCCCGGCGTATTTATAGCGTTGAAAGGAGAGGGACTTAATAAGTTCATCAACACGTTGAAAAATGAAATCCCTGGTATCACTCCTGTGAATATGCTTCACAAAGGTATTTTTGAAAATTTCGAAAAGCTTAAAACGACTGCTATCGAACAACCGGAAGTTAACGTTATAGCTCATGTAAGTTCTGAAGCCAATGAATGGCAGGGACG
Organism: Chryseobacterium sp. T16E-39; assembly: GCF_002216065.1. NCBI lineage: Bacteria > Pseudomonadati > Bacteroidota > Flavobacteriia > Flavobacteriales > Weeksellaceae > Chryseobacterium > Chryseobacterium sp. T16E-39. Next base: position 959,911 of record NZ_CP022282.1, read on the forward strand.
TGCAACAGTTGTAGAAACAACGGGAAAAAACTTTATCCAAAATAGTATTTTAAGCGAAGAAGTTTTTGGTCCTTTCGGTATTGTGGTAGCCTGTGAAACTCCTGAGGAAATGATACAGATCGCAAAACAATTAAAAGGACAATTAACGATCACCGTTGCGGGTACAGATCCCGATGTGCGGGAAAATCAAAACCTGATCAACTTTTTAAAAGATAAATGCGGCAGGCTCTTATTCAATGGAATGCCTACAGGTGTAGAAGTAGTGTATGCAATGCAGCATGGCGGGCCTTTTCCCTCAACAACTGATGCCCGATTTACATCTGTAGGACCTGACGCAGTGAAACGATTTGTTCGTCCCATCTCTTTTCAGAACTGGCCGGATGAATTTTTGCCTCAGGAATTAAAGAATGAAAATCCACTACAGATCAGCAGAGTTGTGGATGGTGAAGTGAATTCAGGATCATTAAAATTGTAAACAGATGAACAGAAAATTTTTTTGTATCGATTCCCATACTTGTGGCTGCCCCGTACGCCTTGTTGCAGGTGGTGGGCCTATCCTGAAAGGAAATTCGATGATGGAACGCCGGCTTCATTTTATGAAAGAATACGACTGGATCCGTAAAGGACTGATGTTTGAGCCAAGGGGGCACGATATGATGAGTGGCAGTATCCTTTATCCACCTATTGATGAGGCGAATGATATCGGGGTTTTATATATTGAAACCAGCGGATGCCTTCCTATGTGCGGACATGGAACTATTGGAACTGTCACGATTGCGATAGAAGAAGGGCTGGTTGTTCCAAAAGTTCCCGGAAAATTACGACTGGAAACTCCTGCTGGCTTAATCCTTATAGATTATGTTCAGGAAGGAAAGAAAGTAAAGTCTGTAAAACTCACGAATGTAAAATCTTTTCTCTATGCTGAAGATCTGGTGGTAGACTGCCCGGATCTGGGATCTATAAAAGCAGATGTGGCCTATGGTGGAAACTTTTATGGTATTATTGATCCTCAGGAAAATTTTGGAGATATTTCAGATTTTACAGCCAGTCAGCTGATTCATTATGGAAAAATAATCAGAAGGTTATTAAACGAAAAATACAGCTTTATTCATCCTGAAGACGAAAACATTAAAGGGTTAAGCCACATCCAATGGACCGGTAAGCCTACAGATCCTAAAGCAAGTGGACGTAATGCCGTTTTGGTTGGTGAAAATGCTTTGGACCGTTCACCTTGCGGTACCGGAACCTCAGCAAGAATGGCCCAATGGTACGCGAAAGGGAAATTAAAAGAAGGTGAGACTTTCATCCATGAAAGCTACATCGGTTCCCAGTTTATAGGAAGAATTGAAGGAACAGGAACAGTCGCAGGAAAATCAGCGATCATTCCGTCTGTAGAAGGTTGGGCAAGAATTACAGGGTATAATCATATTATTATCGACGATGAAGATCCTTACTGGTTAGGATTTCAGGTTATGTAAAAAACAAAATGGCACAAAATAAAGGAAAAGCACTTATTATCGGTGCAGGAATTGCAGGACTAAGCTCCGCATATTATCTCTTACAAAAAGGCTGGGAGGTAGAAGTAGTAGAACAATCTGATCTTACTAATAATTGCTCCTATGGCAATGCCGGTATGATCGTCCCCAGTCATTTTACCCCATTGGCAGCACCGGGAGTGGTGGCACAGGGAATCCGATGGATGCTGAACAGTAAGAGTCCCTTTTATGTAAAACCTTCATTAAGCCCTCAATTGATATCCTGGGGAATGAAATTTTTAAAACATTCCAATCAAAAACATGTTGATCGCTCTGCCTCGGCAATCAGAGATCTCAATTTAGCAAGCAGCCAGCTTTATAATGAAATTGCTCAAAAGGAAGAATTTGATTTTGAGCTCAACCAGAATGGTATTCTGATGTTATATAAAACAGAAAAAGTAGCTGAGGAAGAGACAGAACTGGCTCATACAGCCACTAAATTAGGTTTGTCGGTTGATATTCTTGACCAAAAAGGAATCAGAGAACTGGAACCGAATATTAAACTGGATATTTTGGGTGGCATCAATTACAAATGCGATGGTCATATGAATCCGGTGAAACTGATGAAACAATTGATCTCTTATCTTAAAAATAATGGTGTTGTTTTCCATACCCAGCATAGGATAACAGGATTTGAGACCTACGGAAAAACAATTAGGGCGGTTATTGCCAATGGTGAAAGATTTACAGCAGATCAATTTGTGATGACAGGAGGATCTTTTCTTCCTGAGCTGGCAGAAAAAGCGGGAATAAAAATCCATTTAATGCCGGGTAAAGGATATTCATTTATGCATAAACCGGAAGATCCGGCAAATAGGATAGAACGGGCCGCACTTTTATTGGAAGCAAGGGTGGCCGTAACTCCTATGGGAGGTCATATTCGATTTGGAGGAACCATGGAATTGGCACCACATCGCAATAAAATTAATATGAGCAGGGTAGAAGGAATTGTACAATCTATTCCGAAATATATGCCCGAATTTCAGATTGAAACGCCTAAGGAATCCGACATATGGTTTGGGTACAGACCCTGTGCTCCTGATGGACTTCCTTATTTGGGACAAGCCTCCAGGCTTGAAAATTTAATCATCGCAGGCGGTGGTGGAATGATGGGGTTGAGTCTGGGACCTGTTTTTGGAAGAACAGTTTCCGAAATTGCCAGTGGCCAAAAACCAACTGTGAATATCAGCTTGTTTAATCCTGAAAGATTTAGCTGATGCATATCGACACACCAATTTTTTTTATATGAAAACAAAAAATGTACTTACAGGTTATCTGTTAAAATTAGCCTGTTTAATGAGCTTTGCGTTCTTTTATGCCTGCGAAAGTAGGGATGTAACACTTACTACAGATGATCCGCCAAAAGCGAAGAACACAGCTGCTGTTACGACTTATACCAGCGGACAAAAGGAACATGACTTTTCTTCCAATGCTGGAGGAACAAGAAGTTACTACTTATCGGTCCCTGACAATTATGTGAATACAAAAAAATACCGTCTTGTTTTTGTTTTCGCAGGAACCGATACTACAGGTCATGAGATGCAGCAATGGATGGGGCAGGGATGGAATTCCAGTACTCCTGGTCTTGAAAAATTAATGGATAATACCATATTTGTTTATCCTGATCAGAAATACATCTGGGGATCAGATAAAGGTTGGGCAATGGGAGATTACGCCTCACCTTATGAAGGAATGCACGATATTCAGTTTACTAAGGAACTTTTGAATCTTATCAAATCTACTTACTCAATTGATGAGGACCTCATTTTTGCAACAGGACATTCCTGGGGTGGAGATATGACTAATGTTACTGCTTATTTCTTAAATGGAGTATTTAAGGCTGTGGCTCCAATTGCTTCCAACAGACCCTTCTGGTTTGAAGATAGTAATGGAAACTATGTCGCCAATTCCAGTTATCACGGAAATACAGCCGTATGGGTCTTCTTTGGTCTCAATGATGATCATTTTGGTAATACCAGTCCTAATGGAGCCTTCGGAATAGAGCAGGCTGATTTCTGGAGATTGAAAAACGGAACCACCGGTCAACCCACTTCTACTCAAATTGGAGGTGGTACCGATGTTACAAAGAACTATAGCGGTGGTACAGCAGCCGTAAAACTTACTCTTTATAAAACCGGGCAATACTCGGGTAGCGGTAGTCTTCCTGGTCATCAGCCACCAGATTATTATTTTCAGGCTGTAACCGATTGGTTCAAGAGTTTTTAAATCATTAATTATATTATCCGGAACACCATTACTGAAAAAACTAACATTCCTTTCTCAGGGAAAGGTATCAAATCAAGGATTTGAATAGGTGGTTCCCAGGAAATGAACAGAAAGATAATTTTGAATGTTGGATGATGTTTTGGGCTTAATGATCAGCAATGATCTTAAGCCCTTTTTAATATTCATTGCTGAAATTTGTCACATAATTCTCAGTTTTTTGATGTATTTTTATGGTCTTGAAAAACTTCATTACTCCCATGCAACATAAAGACGATTCGATTATCATACGTGAATTTACAGCCCAGGAATTACCCTTGTTCTTGTCACTCTTTGAAAACCCAAATGTTACTCAATTTCTTCCCAATAAAAGCCACGAAGAATATGTGGAAATGTTTCAAAAAGCATTGTCAGATTATCAAGAACAATCATTCAGCAGATGGGGAATTTTTAATGCCCAGGATAATGACTTTGTAGGGATGTGTGTTGTAAGAGCTCTTGTTGATCATCCTGAGCAGACAGAAATAGGATATGTTTTAGGTGAAAATTATTGGGGAAAGGGCGTAGCTACTAAAGTCTGTAAAGCCCTTGTCGATTATTGTCTTTCATTACCTGATCATAGAGATATTGTTGCTGTGACGGATCTTGATAATGTAGGGTCACAAAAAGTTCTTGCAAAAAATGGATTCAACCGAATAGAAAATTTAGTGAGAGAAGACGAGGAGGTAGCTTACTTTATATTTCAGAAAAATTAAACCACAAACCGAAGGTTCGACGTAGTCAAAAGTCACAAAAGTTTTTAACACTTTAGAGCACTTAAGAAAGTTTAAAGTTTTATTGCATAAGAAGTACACATAAGTTTCTTAAAAATCTCCGATTTTTTATTTGTCACATTTTAATTTACCGTCTTTGTCATTCAGAAATGAAGCGAAGCGAAATGAAGGAATCTAAACATATTAAAACCGTAGCATTTCTAAATCGCAATCATTTTTAAAAATTCAAAAAAATCGGCCCGATCTGCGAGAGAACAATGGAAAGTTTTTTTAACCATAAAGACACAAAAGTTTTTAAACACTTTAGAACACTTAAGCTTTCTTAAGATCAATGAATAGCGTTGTAAAGATCACATAAGACGAAAATCAAAGATTTTCAAAAAACTAAAGTGTTCTTCCTATACCCAAAGCTTGTCACTTAAAAATAACTTAAGTGTTTTTAAATAGAAACAACTTCTCGATACAAAACCTACTCGAAGGACGACTCGCTATCGCCATGGCAAACTCTTCCGAAAATCTTCGATTTTCTTACGCCTTAAAAACAGCAACATCTATAAACCTTTGCGATTAACAAAGAACTCACTATAACAAAATATGGAACTTATCTTTACTTTAAACCATCAGCCAAATCTCTTTTATTAGAATAATAATTCCTGATACCAATCGAAATTTGTAATGAGTAATCTGTCGTTGTATATTCTTCCTCTTTGAATTGTATCACATTAGCACCTGATGGAACATCCATAAAAAATTGTTTGAATGATTCAGGAGAATAATTAAACCTTGTTGTGTTAGCCTTAAAATCACCTAAGGGTAAAGTGAGACCATTCCTACTAACCGCTGCATTCCCATGACAAGAAATACATGACGATATTGAGTTATCAATAGGACCGTTTAATCTTCCTCCTAATCCATGATATTTAAGATAAGCTACTGTATTATTTTTCCTCTCCGAATGGATTAATGAGGCATTAATAAAAGACTCTTTAAGTTCTTCATTGATAAATGCACCATCACGATGTATATCTTTTGTTACTTCGGAATCATTCCCCCAGCTTAATCCCACGGGAACCATTCTATCCCAAACCGTTTTCCCTTTACCTGATCCATCATATATAAATGTTCCGTATACCCAACCTGTTTTCAAAGCTCTTTTGTCTTTCACAGCAATATCAATCTGAAGAAGTCTAACAGTTCGATCAGTTCTTGTTTTATCTGCACACTCTGTATTAGGATTACACCGATAGATATTAGCTTTCCATTCAAGTGTATTTTTTAGAAAAGGAATCTTATGCGAAGTCCCATCAGTAAATAGTAATTTAAAACTTACCGTTCCTTCCGGAAAGTTAGATTTTGCAGGATCCGGGTTTTGGTTGGGAGCAGACCAAACTTGTCCTAATGTATAGCCACCCGGAGCATTATACATTCCCACTGCCCAATTTTCCAATTCGTTGTCCTGCTGATCGTGTATTTTATATTTTGGTGTGGCAAACTCCCTTGTCAGGCCGTGGATATATTCACGTCCATTTCCTATATATTCTTTATTCACATATTTTCCGTCATCGTGCAGCCACGGAGCATGATACCATTTCCTGATTTTATTTTCCTGCCCCCTGAAATCAACTTCTATATTGCCTTCCAGGCAATACTTTAAAACAGCCTGCATATACAGTTCAGGATCTTTGGTGAAATCTATATTTTGCCATGGATAACTTTCAACAATCACTGTCTTTGGATAATCCTGACTCAGTTCAAAGGTTTTTATGCCCGATGGGGGAGTATAATTCGAATTATAACTGGGAAACAAAGATTCAGTATAGATGATCTTTTTGGTTATTATACCTTTTCTGGAAGAAATCCTATTTTGAATAGATTGTTGACAGCACATCAGAATAATAAGCATAGTTAAAGTACTTAAAAATCTTAATCTTTGTTTCATATCAATAGTTTGATGGTAAAGATAATAGGTTAACCTTAACGCTGCTAAAGTCTTTTAAAACATTTAATTTTAGCGTGCAACATTTGCTTAACCTGCGAGAGAAAAAATCCAAATTTTCTTTAACCACAAAAGGCACAAAAGTTTTTAAACACTTTAGAACACTTAAGCATTTTTAAGCTAAATGAATAACGCTGTAAAGATCACATAAGATGAAAATCAAAGATTTTTAAAAAACTAAAGTGTTCTTCCTATACCCAAAGCTTGTCACTTACAATAACTTAAGTGTTTTTAAAGTAGAAACGACTTCTCGATGCGGTTTTTTCAAAACCTACTCGAAGTGACGAGTCGCTGTCGCTAGGGCAAACTCTGCCGAAAATATTTGATTTTCTTGCGCCTTCAAAACAACATCCTAAAGAAAACGTTGCGTCTTTGCGATTAATAAAGAACTCAATATTAATATCACAATTGAAGCGGTCAAAATTCCCCTCCCTTGGAGGGGTAGCAAATCAAAGATTTGGCGTGTTGGTATGAAACACTCTCAACTCAAAACATTTCATTAATAAAAAAAATATCATAACTTGCAGTCATTATGATGTCCAAACGTTGCAAATATGCTTTAAAAGCAATGGTCAGATTAGCAAGAAACTATAACCAGGGCTTTCTGCCTACCTCTGTTATTGCACAAGATGAACATATCCCTAAAAAATTTTTAGAACAGATTCTTTTAGAACTGAAAAGAGTAAGGCTTGTCAATAGTAAGCAAGGTAAAGCTGGTGGTTATTATCTGCTAAAATCTCCGGATGAAGTTTCATTGGCAGATATTTACCGTATTTTCGAAGGACCGATAGCACTAACGCCTTGTGTGTCCTTAAACTTCTATGAACCTTGCGATGATTGTGTGGATGAAGCATCCTGCTATCTTAGAAATGAATTGATGATCGTAAGGGAAAAAACAAGAAAAAGCATGATGGAGGCCACTCTGACTACGTTTATGAAAAAAAATTAGTTTTTTTTAATTTTAAACTCTACTAATTTGGTAGGATTAATAGGATTATATATATTTGCAGGAATAATTTCAATCCCAAATGGAAAATAATCTTAAAATAGAATTCGAAAAACTACTGGAAAAAGCTTCTGAAAGTCCTTTTCAGCCTGATTTTTTGCAGACATTGGTTGAGCGGTTTCCTAATAAGCTTATCTTTTCGACAAGCTTTAGTTATGAAGATCAGGTGATCACTCATTTAATCAAAGATCTCAATATTGATATTTTTACGCTTGATACGGGTAGGCTTTTTGAACAAACGTATGAAACCTGGACGGCCACCAGAGCGTTTTTTAAAAAAGATATTAAAGCTTATTATCCGGATACAGAAGAAATACAGAAATTCATTGTAGAGAACGGACCCGATTCTTTTTACCAGTCGGTAGAGCAGAGGAAAGCATGCTGTACAATCCGTAAAGTCCATCCTTTGAAAAAGGCTTTGGCCGGCTATAAGGTTTGGATCACAGGTCTGAGATCGGAACATTCTGCGAACCGGCAAAATATGCCCCAGCTGGAATGGGACGAGGATAATCAGATCATCAAATTTCACCCTATCCTTCATTGGACTACCGAACAGGTAACAGATTATGTAAAAGCCTACCATTTACCTTACAATTATCTGCATAAAAAAGGATTTGTCAGTATTGGATGCGAACCCTGTACCAGAGCGATAAAAGAGGGGGAAGACTTTAGAGCAGGCCGCTGGTGGTGGGAAGATGCCAACAAAAAAGAATGCGGATTACATATTCATCAATAAAAAAGAAAACATGTCAACATATCATTTAGATTACTTAGATCAGTTAGAAGCTGAATCCATTTATATTTTAAGGGAAGTAGCAGGACAATTTGAACGTCCCGCACTTTTATTCAGTGGAGGAAAAGACAGTATTGTACTGGCTCATCTGGCTTCAAAAGCATTCCGTCATGGAAAAATCCCTTTTAAGTTCGTTCATGTGGATACAGGACATAACTTTCCGGAAGTTCTAGATTTCAGAGATCAGCTCGTGAATGAACTGGAAGTAGAATTGGTTGTACGTAAAGTTGAAGACACCATAAAAACAAAAAGCTTAACAGAGCCTAAAGGGAAGTTCCCAAGCAGAAACTGGCTGCAAACCTATACCTTACTGGATACGATTGAAGAGTTTGAGTTCGATGCATGTATTGGAGGTGCCCGAAGAGATGAAGAAAAAGCCCGTGCGAAGGAGAGAATATTTTCTGTCAGAGATGAGTTTGGACAATGGGATCCTAAACTTCAGCGTCCTGAGCTATGGAATATTTTCAACGGAAAAATTCATAAAGGAGAAAATGTAAGGATTTTCCCGATTAGCAACTGGACTGAGCTTGATGTGTGGAACTACATACGTAGAGAAAAAATTGAGCTGCCTTCCATTTATTTCTCTCATGACAGAGAAGTGGTAGATCTCAACGGACAGTGGATTGCCAATTCGCAGCACGCATCTTTAGACAGTACCGATTTCGTCGCCACAAAAAAGATCCGTTACCGCACTGTGGGGGATATGACCTGCACCGCAGCTGTCGAATCCCATGCAGTGACAATAGATGCAGTGATCGAAGAAATTGTAGCAACACGGATTTCAGAACGCGGAGAGACCAGAATTGATGACCGGGTAACGGAAGCCGCGATGGAAGACCGAAAAAAAGGAGGATACTTTTAATACACGATAAATGATAAAAGATAATTGATCAATGATTAAGACGGAATGTCCATCAATTATCACTCATAATTCATAACTCATACTTCATAATTCAAAAATGGATATATTAAGATTTATAACAGCAGGAAGTGTAGATGACGGTAAAAGTACCCTTATCGGAAGACTGCTTTACGATAGCAAAAGTATTTTACAGGATCAGCTGGAAGTACTTGAAAAACATTCTAAAAATAAAAATGAAGACGGTGTAGATCTGGCACTTTTAACAGATGGTCTTCGTTCTGAAAGAGAGCAGGGAATTACCATTGATGTAGCCTATCGATATTTTTCAACACCTAAAAGAAAATTTATTATTGCCGACGCTCCCGGCCATGTACAGTATACCCGAAATATGATTACCGGATCCTCCAATTCTGACCTGATGGTTATTCTTATCGATGCTCGTAAAGGAGTAATCGAACAAACAAGAAGGCATTCCATTATCGCTTCATTATTGAAACTTAAAAAAGTAGTGGTCGCCATTAATAAAATGGATATGGTGGATTATTCGGAAGAAGTTTTTGAAACCATCAAGTCAGAGTATGCAACAATTGCTGACAATCTTGAGTTAAAAGATGTGGCTTATTTCCCTATTTCAGCACTTAAAGGCGATAATATTGTCAGTCTATCTTCCAAAACAGAATGGTATAAAGGAAATGCTCTTTTAGAATTTCTGGAGGAAGTAACCCTTACTGAAGAATTGAACAGCGGAAGCCGTTTTCAGGTTCAGTATGTAATACGTCCACAGACAGAAGAATTACATGATTACAGGGGCTATGCCGGACAGATACTAAGCGGTAGATTTCAAAAAGGAGACAAGATTCAGATATTTCCGGCTGGTTCGACAAGTGAAATTACAGCAATTGAAATCAATGGGAATGAAGTAGAGGAGGCATTTGAAGGGCAACCTGCAGTTATCCACATTGCCGATGATCTGGATATCAGCAGAGGTGATCTTTTCGCTCCTGAAAAGGAACTTCCCGTTGTCGAAAAAGACCTTGAAGTTCTCTTATGCTGGCTGGATCAGAAATCTTTGCAACCGGGAAATAAATACCTGTTGCAACAAAATAGCAGATTGGTAAAAGCAGTAGTAAAAGCAGTGGATTATAAGATCAATGTTAATACTCTTGTACAGGAACAGGCAGAGGGAGAGATTAAGCTTAATGAAATTGTTAAAGTCACTCTTAGAACGGCGCAACCTCTTGCTTACGACAGTTTTATCCATAATAAAAGAACAGGGTCTGCTATTTTAGTAGATGAGACCTCCAATTCAACAGTAGCAGCATGCATAATTCAATAGAAAATGACAGTTTCCAATAATTTAATTGACAGAATCCGTAACAGCAAACAATGCAATGCTCATCGTTTTTTTGATAAGGCAAAAGCTAAATATTTTGTTACCGGTTTGTACGAGGTCCTTTTTCTTCCTGAAAAAGAAAATACAACGGATCAGCTGGAAAGAAATTTCGCCAAATTATATGGTGCTCTTTTTAGCTTAATAAACTGCATTACCGCAGACGAAGATCTTGCAGAAGTTCAAACGGATACCTTTTTTGATGCATTGCCTGACATCTATAATCAGCTGATTCTGGATTCTGTTGCTATTCTTGAATTTGACCCTGCAGCAGGCTCTCTGGAGGAAATACTTCTGGCATATCCGGGATATTTTGCAACCTATGTTTATAGAATTTCCCACCAGTTGTGGAAGCAGGAAGTAAAAATATTACCACGTGTCATTTCAGAGTATGCCCATAGTAAAACAGGAATTGATATCCATCCCGGAGCAGTGATCGGAGAATATTTCTTTATCGATCATGGAACCGGAATCGTTATTGGCGAAACGGCAGTCATTGGGAATCATGTGAAAATATATCAGGGTGTTACCCTTGGAGCTTTAAATGTCTCAAAGGAAAAAGCCAATCAGAAAAGACATCCCAATATTGAGGATCATGTTACTATATATTCAGGAGCTACCATTCTTGGAGGAAATACAACAGTTGGCAAAGACAGTATTATCGGAGGAAATGTATGGATCACACAAAGTGTTCCTCCCAATTCTCTGGTCTATCATAAAAGTGAAATAAAAATAAAGGATAACAACTCATTACCAGAATCTTTAACCTTTGTTATTTAAAATAGAAAAATAAAAATTGTATTGGTATGAAATTTCAGAACACATTAGAAACGATTGGGAATACGCCAGTCGTAAAAATTAACAAGCTTTTTAATTCAGATCATGAAGTCTGGATCAAATTAGAAAAAAGCAATCCAGGAGGAAGCATCAAAGACAGAATAGCATTAGCCATGATTGAAGATGCAGAAGCCAAAGGTTTATTAAACAAAGACAGCACAATCATAGAGCCTACCAGTGGAAATACCGGAATTGGACTTTCATTGGTTGCTGCCGTTAAAGGATACAAACTTATTCTGGTAATGCCTGATAGCATGAGTATAGAACGCCGTAAAATTATGGAAGCTTACGGAGCTGAATTTGTACTGACGCCTAGAGAAAAAGGAATGAAGGGCGCTATTGAAAAAGCAAATGAACTCGCGCAGGAAACCCCTAACTCATGGATACCAAGGCAGTTTGATAATCCTGCTAACGTAAAGATTCACACAGAAACAACCGCACAGGAAATAATAAAAGATTTTCCTGATGGTTTGGATTACATTATTACAGGAGTAGGAACAGGAGGTCATATTACAGGAATCGCAAAAGTCTTAAAAGAGAAATATCCTAATGTTAGGGTAATTGCTGTAGAACCGGAACTTTCTCCGGTATTAAGCGGTGGAAGTCCGGCACCTCATCCTTTACAGGGCTTGGGAGCAGGATTTATACCTTCCATTTTAGATATAACACTTCTGGATGGTGTAATTACAGTAGGTAAAGAGGAGGCTTTTCAATATACATTGGATGCCGCTAAAAAAGAAGGTCTCTTTGTAGGAATTTCTACAGGTGCTGCTTTAGCTGCCATTGCTAAACATTTACCGGAAATCAAGACTGACGCTAAAATTCTAACCATCAATTACGATACTGGTGAACGGTATCTCTCCATTGAAGGGCTCTTCTAAACTCTTTAACTAACACAGACTTTAAATGAATACAAACATAAAAGCACCCAAGGTTTATCTTATTGGTGCAGGACCCGGCAACCCAGATCTCATCACCGTAAAAGCAGTAAAAGCTATTGCTAAGGCGGATGTTATCTTATGTGACCGTCTTGTAAGTCCCGAAATACTGGAAACATACGTCAATAAAAATGCAGAAGTTATTTATGTCGGTAAAGAGTGCAGTAAAAACGCGTCCACACCTCAATCACTCATTAATACTTTAATGGTTGATTATGCTCTTCAGAACAAAACTGTTGCAAGACTTAAAGGAGGTGATGTATCTATATTTTCTAATATTCTGGATGAATTACAAGCTTTAAAAGAAAATCATATCCCATTTGAAATTATTCCGGGAATTACAGCTGCTTTAGGAGCTGCAGCGTATGCAGGCATGCCTTTAACCGCCAGAGGATATGCTACATCTGTCCGGTTTCTTACGTATTATAAGTCTGAAATTCTTAGCAATGAGTATTGGAAAGAACTGGCTGTAACCAATGATACTCTTGTATTTTATATGTCTAAGGGTAACCTTATAGCTCTTGTAGAAAAATTTATACAGCTAGGGGTTTCAAGGGATAAAAAGATTGCTGTGATTGAACAGGCGACTACACCTTATCAAAAGGTGTATACCTCATCTTTTGATGATTTTGCGATAAAGTTTGCAGATAAAACTTTTGCCTCTCCATCATTAGTTGTGATTGGTAAAGTAGTCAATCTGCATGAAGAATTTTCATGGCTTCAAAATTCTGAAAACGAAGGCCTTTATTTTAAATCAGTTGAAAATGGAAGCCTCATCCAAAAAACTCAAAATTTCTTCGAATATGCTGTCTGAAAATAAATTAAAAATATTAAAACAAATATCTGATAATTTCTCCAGAGATGAATCCATCTGGGCAAGCGGATATTTAGCAGGTCTTGTAGGATCATCTTTACCGGCTGTTCAGGCTCCTCAACAGATTGAGTCCACAGATCAGGTTGCTGTGAAAAAAATTACCCTTGCTTATGGGACAGAAACGGGGAACAGTAAAAAACTGGCGACAAGCCTGGCAGGAATTATTAAGAAAAAAGGAATCCAGGTTAAGTTAGCTGATCTTTCACAATATAAACCAAAAGACCTGGGTAAGGAAGAGTACTTCTTTGTTATCATAAGTACCCAGGGCGAAGGTGATCCTCCGGTTCTCGCTAAGAAATTCTATGACTATATTCATGAGAATGAAATCGATCTCAGCAAACTAAAATTCGGAGTTTTAGCTTTAGGAGATACAAGTTATCCGCTATTCTGTAAAACAGGAGAGGATGTGGATTACCGTCTGGAAATATTAGGAGCTCAGCGAATCATTCCATTAAAAAAATGCGATATTGATTATGAACAGGATGCAAGCCAATGGATCGAACATGTTTTCGAAACAGTAAACAAAACATCTGAGAATAGTTCAAAAAACATTTCAGCTCCAAAAGTTTCAAAGGGAAGGAAAAAGTATCAGGGAACGGTTTCCAACATTATTAATCTGAACGATATTACTTCTGATAAGGAAACCTATCACATAGAAATAGAAACAGAAGAAACTCTTGTTTACAGTCCTGGTGCAGCTCTGGGTATTATTCCTTTCAATTCAAAACCTGTAGTCGATGAAATTATTGAATTAACAGGAATTGACCCTAAGAAGGAAGTTGAAACAGCTCGAGTAACGGCCAGTGTAGAAGAGCTTTTATCTCAACATCTTAATATCAGTTATCTATTAAAAACAGTTGTTGCTCAATATGCTGCGATTACAGGACATTCAATTCCAGAAGTTCGTTTAGGCCTTCTTGATCTCCTTCGGATTTATCCGGTGAAAAATGCTGATGAATTTGAACAGATCATCACTGTATTAACTGGACAGTCTCCACGATTGTATTCCATCTCTTCCTCTTTGGAGGCTCATGGAGATACTGAAATTCACATTACTGTTGCCAAATCTGAATTCCTGATCGACGACCAGAAACAGAATGGATTATGCAGTGGTTTTCTTAGTGAATTCGCTGAGGGAGAAAGCATTGAGTTTTATATTCAGGAAGCAGGTCATTTTAAACTACCGGAGCAGGATAAAGATATTATCATGATCGGACCGGGAACAGGAATTGCACCATTCAGGTCATTTCTTTGGGAGCGGGATGCAACAGGAGCAGAGGGCAGGAATTGGTTATTTTTTGGGGACCGGAATTTTGTATCAGATTTCCTTTATCAATCAGAACTTCAGGATTTTCTTAAAACAGGCGGGCTCACTCATTTAGACCTTGCTTTCTCCAGAGATACAGCAGAAAAAATATATGTCCAGCACAAACTGGAACAAAAGGCCCAGGAAGTTTTTTACTGGCTTGAAGGGGGAGCATCTATCTATGTATGTGGTGCAAAAGAGCCCATGAGCCGTGATGTTGAAGAAACCCTTTTGAATATTATTCAAACTCAGGGGAAACGCAGCAAGGAGGATGCTCTTAGCTATCTGGAAGAAATGGAGCTTAATGGCAGATATGCTAAAGATGTTTATTAAACCCCATTTGAAGTAATTGTTAAATAAAAAGAAAATAATGAGCAATAAAGATAACCTTTCACCCGTAGAAAGAATTAAAACCGGCAGTAACGGACTCAGAGGAACCTTAAAGGAAAGTCTTTCCGATGATTTCACCGGAGCCATAAGAGAAGATGATCAAACCCTGATCAAGTTCCACGGAATGTATCAGCAGGATGATAGAGACAGACGAGAAGAACGAGTAAGCAAAAAGTTAGAATGGCTTTATTCATATATGATCCGGCTAAGACTTCCCGGAGGTTTTTTAACCTCTGAACAATGGTCAGGATTGAATGAAATTGCAGAAGATCATTCTACAGGAACGATAAAAATAACCACAAGACAGACTATTCAGCTGCATGGTATTTTAAAATCCCACTTAAAACCTACCATTCAAAGTTTTAATATTCAACATCTCGATTCTATTGCAGCATGTGGAGATGTTAATAGAAATGTAACCTGTACCGCTAATCCTTCTGAATCACCACTGCATCAGGAGGCTTATGAACTGGCTGGTAAGATCAGTGAAATGTGTCTTCCAAAGACCAAGTCATACTACGACATCTGGATCGATGATGAATTAATTGTTGACAGAAAAGTGGAAGAAGATCCTCTTTATCAGGAAAGGTATCTGCCAAGAAAGCTGAAAATCGGAATCGCAGTTCCCCCCAATAATGATGTGGATGTATTTATCAATGATATTGCACTGATTGCAATTATTGAGAACAATAAGATCGCTGGTTATAATATTGCTGCAGGAGGAGGGCTAGGTGCCACCCATGGAAATGAGTCAACGTATGCCCGTCTGGCTTCCGTGCTTGGATTTGTAGATAGTGAAGAAAAAGTATTAAAAGCTGTATACGAAATTATAACCGTACAGCGTGATTTCGGAAACAGAAGCGATCGAAAACTTTCAAGGTTAAAGTATACGATCGATCAATTGGGCATTGATGGATATAGAGCTGAAGTTGAAAAAAGGACTGGTTTTGCTTTCGAGCCAGCCAGAGAATTTAAATTTGAACAAAGAAAAGACCGTTATGGCTGGACAAAAAATCATGAAGGAAAATGGTTTTACACTGTTTTTGTAGAACATGGAAGAGTCCTGGACACTGATGAATATCCTTTAAAATCAGGACTATTAAAGATTGCAGAATTAGATAAAGTTAACTTCCGTTTTACTTGTAACCAGAACCTTATTATTTCTGATATTGAAGAAGCAGACAAGCCTCAAATTGAATCTCTTCTAAAAGAATTTGGAATTTCTGAATATACTGAAAATGCAAGTGCATTACGCAAAAATTCTGTTGCCTGTGTCGCATTAAATACCTGTTCATTAGCGTTAGCGGAAGCACAGCGCTATCTGCCTTCTCTGGTGACTAAAATTGAACCTGTCCTTGAAAAGTATGGTCTTTTAGAGGAAGATATAACGATTAGAATGACCGGATGTCCAAATGGTTGCGGAAGATCTCCTAATGCTGAAATCGGCTTTGTAGGAACAGCATATGGCAAATATAACCTTCACATCGGTGGAGACAGATTAGGAATGCGCCTTAATACAAAATTCAAAGAAAATATTGGTGAAGAAGAAATTCTTGAAACCTTGGATCAGCTTTTCGGCATATATGTACAGGAAAAACTGACTGAGGAAACGTTTGGTGATTTTTCATACCGCTATTTACAAAGCTTGAATTAAAATTGCTTAACCACAAACCGAAGGTTCGACGTAGTCAAAAGTCACAAAAGCTTTATTTATAAACACTTTAGAGCACTTAAGCTAAGTTTATAATTAGATTGTGAAAAAAGTTCACATAAGATAAAAGTCTTAGATTTTCTAAAAACTTAAGTGCTCTTGATATGCATAAAGCTGGGAACTTAAATCAACTTAAGTGTTAAGTGAGATTGCTTCACATTCGTTCGCAATGACATAGTGTTTAAAAACTTTTGTCCCTTTTGTGGTAAAAAAATAACATGCTTGAAACTTTTAATTAAAATTAAACCACAAAAGTCACAAAAGCTTTGTTTATAAACACTTAAGAACACTTAAGTTAAAGTTTATAATTAGATTGTGAAAAAGTGCACATAAGATGAAAATCTTAGATTTTCAGAAGACTTAAGTGATCTTGATATACGTAAAGCTGGAAACTTAAATCAACTTAAATGTTAAGTGAGATTGCTTCACATTCGTTCGCAATGACATAGTGTTTAAAAGCTTTTGTCGCTTTTGACTATGTCGAACCTTCGGTTTGTGGTTAAAAAAATATTACTTCTCCAGTCATTAAAAACTTAAATTGAAAATATGGCACAACTACTTTATCATCAGAAAAAAACTAACAAACAAAACCATCATCTTTTAGGTTTACGAATGTATATGTGCTGTTGATTTTATACAACAGACAACATTAAAACTGTTTAAAAATACATCATGGTCCTAATCTCCCTTATTAAAAGTTTAAACAGATTTATTCGTATAACGTAAAAAAATGAAAAATGAAAAACAAAAGGCAGGGACTTTTTCTGCAGAAAGTGGGTATACTATTATTTGTCCTTTTATTCTTTAACCTGGCGGAAGCACAACAGCAGCTGATAGAATTAAGTGGAATCATCAAAAACACAGACACCCAAAAAGGGATTACCGCTGTAAAAGTTCAGGTTGAACATACAGAGGATACTTCATTAACAGATCAACAGGGAAATTTTAAAATAAGAACGAGGGTTAAAATACCCTTTCGAATCGTTATTAGTAAAGAAGGATTCATCAGTCAAACAGTTGAAATACTTTCCCTTTCCAATAAAATAGCGATAGAGCTAAATCCTCAGAATGCCATTATCGATGAAGTGGTTATTTCGGCTTCCAGAGTTCCGGAAAAGGTTCTAAGATCTCCTATAGCGATTGAAAAGATTGACATCAGAGCCATCCGGGAGAGCCCTGCTGCTTCATTTTATGAAACCCTTGAAAACGTGAAAGGTTTGCAACTTTTAACCTCTAGTCTTACGTTAAAAATCCCTAATTCCCGAGGTTTTAATTCGCCTAATAATTTTCGCTTCATGCAATTGGTGGATGGGGTTGATGTGCAATCTGCTACTTTGGGAGTTCCATTAGGAAATGCCATAGGCCCCACAGAACTGGATATCCAATCTATGGAGGTAACTCCGGGAGCGGCATCTGCTCTTTATGGGATGAATGCTATTAATGGATTGGCAAGTCTTCAGACAAAAGATCCTTTTACCTCACAGGGATTGAGTGTCTATTTTCGGGGAGGAGTTAATCATGTTGATAATGTAAACCATAAAATATCTTCTTTGGGAGAAAGTGCCATCAGGTTTGCAAAAGCTTTAAATAAGAACCTCGCTATTAAAGTCAATGCATCTTATTTTAGTGGAGTAGACTGGATCTCAAATAATCAAACCGATCAGAATGCCAATCCATTAATTACTGCTAATCCTAATTTTTCATTGGGTAATAATCCTGCAGAAGATCTTTGGAATAAATACGGAGATGAAAGAAACAACCGGGTTGCCGTAAAGGTAGATTATAATGGGAAGCCTACCACATTCAATGTGTCACGAACAGGATATCTTGAAAAGGATCTCGTAAGCCCGGAAGTTAAAAATGTAAAATTTGATGCCGGGTTGTATTATCGTTTTGGGGATCAATGGAGAACATCTTATGTATATCGATATGGATTGCTTGACGGAACTTTTCAGAGAGGAAATAAGATCAGGCTTCAAAATGCAACAGTCCAAAACCATAAAGTAGAGCTTACCGGTAAAGAGTTGACGTTTAGGGCTTATGTATCAATAGAAAATACAGGTGATTCTTACAATCTGAAACCTTTGGCTGATAACCTGGATCTGACCAATCTTTCTAATAGCAATTGGAAAAACATCTTTCAGTCAGCTTTGCAAAATAATATCAATGCAGGAGTAAGCTTAAATGATGCTTTCATCCGTGCAAGACAGGAAGCAGATAAAAACAGAGCAGTTCCCGGGACCTATGCTTTTGAACAACTAAAAAATACCATTATTGGAATCAATAACTGGGATTCAGCCAATGGGGGAGTTGCCGGAGCTCCCGCTACAGGAGGGGCTAAACTTGAACAAAAATCACGCTTTTACCAGGGTGAACTGACCTATGACTTAAGCAGGTTTGTAAAAATATTCAACTTGCTTGCAGGTATCGACTATCGCCTGTACAGCATAACCCCGGATGGAAATAATTTTGTTGATTTTGACAGACCGGTTAAAGAAAGAAATACCCCTTTATCCAATGGCACTTTTGGTAAGGATGTTATTTATCAGAAATATGGGGCTTTTGCCCAGATCACCAAACTTTTCTTTGATGATAAATTAAAACTTAATGCAGCCTTACGCGTTGACCGGAATCCTGAATTCGAAGCAAAAATAAATCCGAGAATAAGTATTGTCTATTCTCCTGTGAATCAACATAATTTCAGGGCCTCTTTTCAAAATGGGTACCGTTTTCCCTCATTGTTTGAAGCTCTTTCCTTCGTCAACAACGGAAACGTAAGAAGGGTGGGCGGACTTTCAAAAGTGAATGAAGGGCTGGGTTATCTTGAAAATTCATATACGCTTGCTTCCCTTGACAGATTCACTTCTGCAGTAAATGCTGATGTAGATGGAGGGAAAAGTCCAAACCAGGCAGCGTTGGATAACAAAAATCTTTTAGCAGTTGCCAATCTCCAAAAGCTGCAACCCGAAAAAATCAATTCATTTGAAGTAGGGTATAAGTCCGTTTTCTTTAATAGTAAACTGGTGCTGGATTGGGATTTTTACTACAACATCTATGAAGGATTTCTTGGACAGGTAGAAGTGGCTGTACCTAAAAATGGTAAAGTGGGAAGCGAAAGCGCTGTCCTGGATATGATCGATCGAAGTAAGCAGGACCGTTACAGGGTGTATACTAATAGCAACAGTACATACAAAAGCTATGGAACTTCATTAGGTATCCGGTATAATATTGTGAAAAACTATAACATCAATGCCAATATTTCTTACAATGATCTGGCGTCCAATAACAATTCAGATTTGTTTATTACCTCTTTTAACACCCCGAAATGGATGGTGAATGTGAGTATAGGAAACAGGGAGATCATCAAGAATATTGGCTTTACACTTGTTGCAAGGTGGCAGAATAAGTTTTTATGGGAAAGCCCTCTGGCTTCAGGACAAATCCCGGCTTATTATACAATAGATGCGCAGGCAACCTGGAAGCTTCCTGAAATCAATGCAAATGTAAAAATCGGAGCTACCAACCTGTTTAACCGCCGTTATTTTCAATACGCTGCAGGTCCTGAAATTGGTGGGTTGTATTACCTCGCTTTTACCTATGATTTAAAACTGTAATCAAATGAGTAATTCTTTATATCCCATATTCTTAAAACTTGAAACCTTATCACTACTGATCATCGGTGGTGGTAAGGTTGCTCTCGAAAAATTAGAATCCATCCTCGGCAATTCTCCTAATACCTTTATTAAACTGGTGGCCAAGGAAATTATTCCAGAAATTAAGTCATTGCAGTCTCAATTTCCCAGTTTAACGTTATATGAAAGATCTTATAACCCTTATGATTTTAAAGATGTAGATCTTGCCATTATAGCGGTTAATGATATCATAGTAGCCGAAGAAATCAGAAATCAAGCCTATCAAAATAATGTGCTGGTTAATGTTGCTGATAAACCAGATCTATGTGATTTCTATTTAGGCTCTATTGTAAAAAAGGGAAGTCTTAAAATTGCCATTTCAACCAATGGGAAATCCCCAACTATTGCTAAAAGATTGCGGGAAACTTTCACAGAAACGATTCCTGATGAAATGGATGATGTATTGGAAAATATGCAAAACATCCGCAATCAGTTAAAAGGAGATTTCAATTACAAAGTCCAGGAGCTAAACAGAGTAACCACAGAGTATCTGGATGTAGGAAAAGGCAATCCCACAAAATCAGATCTGGAAATAGAAAAACTTATCAATATTACTAAAATAGCTCAAAGAAGAGCGAATATCTATTTAGCAATCATTGGTGTTTTAATTCTTTTTGGAGTATTGGGAATTATTATTTACCAGTTCAATCTGTCAGATGATATTCAGGTTTTTCTTAGCAAAGACGGTCATATTTTTTACTGGATGCTGCTTGCTGGCTTCCTGGCAGAAATCGTTGCCGGATCCATGGGAATGGGTTATGGAGTCATATGTACTACGATACTTTTACTACTTAATGTTCCATCACCGGTAGTAAGTGCCAGCATTCATTCCGCAGAATCATTTACAACGGCAGCGGGAAGTTTTAGCCATTATAAATTGGGGAATGTCAATAAAAAAATGGTCTGGGTATTATTTCCATTAGCAATCGTTGGTTCTGTGATCGGTGCATTAACGCTGTCCCATTACGGCGAATATTATGCACATATTGTAAAGCCCATTATTGCGTGCTACACTTTGTATCTGGGATTGAATATCCTAAAAAATGCGTTCAAAGAAAAGAAAACCAATCAGGTTAAAACAAAAAAGAGGACCAACCTTAGAGTCTTAGGACTTGTTGGTGGCTTTATAGATTCTTTTGCAGGGGGAGGCTGGGGACCATTGGTAACCGGAACGTTGATCAAAGAAGGTAGAATTCCCCGTTATGTTGTGGGAAGCTCAACCGTGGCTAAATTCCTGCTTACCATCACCAGTGCGGTCACTTTTATTTTTACCATTGGTATTCATCATTGGAATATTGTATTAGGGCTTTTGCTGGGTGGTGTTTTTACAGCTCCTTTTTCAGCGATGCTTACTTCAAAGCTTCCAACTAAAAAGATGTTTGTCGTCGTGGGTGTTGTTGTTATTGTAATGAGTCTTATCACCATTATAAAATCCTTTTCATCATAAGGGTCTGGTGTTCGGCAAATAAATATAAGTATCTATTAATTAGTATTTTATTTTACATTTTAATTAAAAATTAGTAATCTTTTATTATATTTGATTAATAACAAAAAAAACTAATATGAAATCAAACCTTAAAAATCTAAGTTCATTAGACAGAAAACAACTGAAATCAATCAATGGAGGCCGAATTCCATGTCCTGCTAATAATGACTGTGGAGCAGGTAACTGTTGCATAGCCGGAGCATGTCACCCCATCTCCGATGCAGGACCTAAATATGGCTTATGTACTGCTATAATTTGGGATTAAAATAAACAATCAGCACATCATTTTTCCCTCCATTCTAACAACTTTGTATTGTTAAAATGGAGGGAAATTTATTTTATGATTACCCTAATTAGATTTAAAGTACTTTATACAAATATTTTACTCTGTCCAAAGATGACCTGCAGCATATGTCTTTGCTTTTCCTGCAATAATGACCCGCTCATCCTGATCTTCACAATATAACTTTCCAAGTCTTTCGGAGATCTGCATAGCAAACAGGTCTTTTTTTCCAAGTCTTTCAGACCAGAAAGGAATTAAGGAACAATGAGCAGAACCCGTTACCGGATCTTCCAGAATACTCGACTGTGAAGTAAAAAATACCTGGAAACAAAATCACTTTCACTTCCTTTCGCTGTTACAATGACACCTCCCGGATCTAAATTGATCTGATCAAAAGTCTGTCTGTCAATTTTGATGTTTTTTATTTCATCTTCTGTATCATACACCAACACATAATCCCTTGCTTGAAATACCTCTTTTGGCTGAATATTCAATGCTTTAGAAATAATATCCGGCAAAACAGAGGGTATGGGCATCCTTGAAGGAAAATCAAGATAGTACAGTCCATCCTTAAAAATTACCTTCAATTCACCACTTCTTGTTTCAAAAATAATTTCATTGCTTTCATAATTTAAAATTGAAATCAGACAATGCGCTGTTGCCAAAGTAGCATGTCCGCATAGATCCATTTCAATTTCAGGGGTAAACCATCGAAGATGTATTTTTGAGCCATTGTTGATAAAAAATGCGGTCTCAGCAACTGCATTCTCCATGGCAATCTTTAAAAGTATTTCATCGGGAAGCCATTCTTTTAAAGGAACAACACAAGCAGGATTCCCTCTGAAAAGCTCATCTGTGAATGCATCGATCTGATATAATTCTAATTTCATAGTCGAGGATATAAATTGTCTTCAGTAAAAGTAAAAATTTCTTTTCATCTTCAGCTTTATACTGAAGACAATAATCATATTAAAAAGGAGCTTATTTATAGGTTAGGCACTGATCTTTTTGGAAGTACCAATACCAAATCCCACACAT
This sequence comes from Chryseobacterium sp. T16E-39, assembly GCF_002216065.1. Taxonomy (NCBI): domain Bacteria; kingdom Pseudomonadati; phylum Bacteroidota; class Flavobacteriia; order Flavobacteriales; family Weeksellaceae; genus Chryseobacterium; species Chryseobacterium sp. T16E-39. The sequence continues at coordinate 983,044 of NZ_CP022282.1, forward strand.
CCCTGCGACAGAAACATCATTAAAAACAGCAAATACAGTGTCTGTGGCAGATACAGAAAATAACTCAGCCACGTAAAAGGATCCATTTCATATACTCCGGTCTCCGGTTTAATGGGAATAAGTTCTTTAGGAATGCTAGCAAGATCATGGGTAAATAACGCAACAAGTATGATGATGATTAAAAAAACAGAGCTTATTCGCGTCCATAAGCCGATCATTAAAAACAGTCCGAATATACATTCACAAAAAGCAGTAAAATTGGCCGTAAATCCGGGAAACGGAAAGCCAATATTGCTAATGGTGTTGAACATATATCCTTGAAAAATAGGATGAAATAATTTATTAAAACCGGCAATAAAGAAGAACAGGCCGATTAAGATCCTGCATATGATGTATATATTTTTGCTGTTTTTTTCGAATTTTGATATCGTTGTATTCATAATAATTTTAATTCATTTTAGGTTAAATAACAAGTCCATGAAAGATACCCATTCATGTTATGTAAGATTAGAAATAGTGGAATAACTTTATTCCATTTTGTAAGCTCAGCGTACAATTAAGGCTGAAACTTTGAGAATTAAACTTTTATTTTAGGAGGAATCCAGATGGAATTAAAAAAAGAAGAATAGGGTGGATCATCATATAAAAAGAAACGGTCTTTGATGTTCCTGTCCATTAACTTACCTAATCTAAAATATGAAAAGGAAGCCGTAAAAAATGATGAAAAACTATTGCAATAATTGTTATTGCATTTTATAGGCGTCTTATTGTTTTCTTCAAGATACTTTTTACTGCATTCTTTATGAGAATCCACAGAGGAACTGCGATAAGCATTGAATAATGATTTGGAAAAATGAGTATAATCCGCTTTAAAAATAAACAAATGGGTAAGCAGTAAAAATACACTGAGTACTTTTGTATGATGCAATAAACCAATTTGTTTTACCATAGACTTTCTATAAACAGTCACAAATATAGTAAAATATTAATGGTCTTTTTTGGGATGTATTTTCTACAGATCACTATTAAATTGATATTGGTCACCCCAATAACCATTCCTATTCAATAGCTTTGTAAAAAAGAAAAAACATTCATCATTAAAGCAATTTCACCAATTATGAAAAAGGAATTATTATATATAATATTGTTTTTATTCAGCTGTATTCTATCCGCACAAGGTGCTGACAATTCTCTCCAGGGATATTACAAAGCTGTGAACGATCAAACACTTTACGGCAGTTTTAACTTTGATGGGAATGGAAAAGTTTTGATATCTGACATGGATTATGGGGACTATTTTACGAGAAATGATAGTCTGATCATTTATCCCGATAAAAGTATATTCATCTTCAAAATAAAAAAAGGAAAACTCAGTGGAATATCAGATTGGGTAGAGAAAGGAGTATGGAATCTTAAAAAAGACAGTTCAGAAATCAATAACAGACGTAATCCCGTAGATGCCGTAAAAAAAGCTCAGCTACTTGCCGAGTATTATGATAAAACCAAAAGCCCTTCCAAATCAGATCTCGATTTCGAAGCATTAGTCTCCGGAAAAACCTCTGTAATCAATGAAGAACTTTGCAATAAAGGATTAGCTAAAGCCTGTATGAATCTTTTCGGGTTAAAGATGATGGAGTACACTCCGGGACTTTTTGGTGATCCTGCAAAAATTGCTGCTAAAAAATTAAAACCTCATCCTGAACTGATTGCATTGTCTAAAAAAATAGTAGACCTGGGAGAACCTGAAGGTTATACGGTATTAGGAAGCTATTACTATACAATAGGTCTCAAAGATAAAGCTTTTAAAACCTGGGACGAAGGGGAGAAAAACGGGAGTTTAAAATCCGGTACCACAAAAGCAATGATTGAATTTCAGGAAGAATTGGAAAAAGAAGAAACGGCAGACAAAAAATAAGCAGCATAAAAAAACATGTCCTAACCTTATTTATTCTAAGAAAAAATACCGGGAAAGACTGAATTCTCAGGTGTTGTGAGCGTTATCAATTTAAGGAAACTTGTATATTTGCCACAAAATTAAACTCATTTACAACACAAAAATTATTAATGGTTCCAGCCGATGCTTCCCATAAGCTTATTCCGATGACAACTTTCGTTCTTGAATATTATTCACACGAAGGATATGCCGATCTTCAGACCTTAAATTTGATGAATAATTATGCCAATCTTCTGAAGCATCCTTTAACGCTTGGAATGTTTATTCCTGTAGATACAGACGGAAATGTACTGAAGGAACCAAAAAATTATGCGAGTTGGAAGTCGCTTGAACATAATACTAAAAAAACGAATGAAAACTCTGCGGTTCCTGGATTTAAAGAAAACAGCATATACCAAACAGCAGAACAAAAATGTTTTTTTGAAGGTTTTCAGGTAGCCTATAATGGCTATTCCGTGGTGAGAATTGTGGCTTCTTATGATGATTCTATCGAATTGTCCTTTAACAAAGTTGATCTGAAATTTCAGACATTTGAAGACATTGAATCTCTTACTGTTTTCGATGAAATATATCTAAGTTCCACTGCTTTACATCTTATCGGCATCAAGTGATCTTATTTTTAAATTTAAGATCTTTAAATAATATTTTTAAATGATTTACAGTTAGTTAGAAAAATATTGACCATATTTACATCACAAACCACTAAATTATTTACAATGAAAAATCTTAGACAAATCTCAAAAGAAGATTTAAAAACAATCAGAGGTGCCGCTTCGGTATGCTCAAAAGGGTATTACTGGTGTACACCATCAGGAGGCTGTATTCCTGAAGCACAGACCTGTTGTTTATAAACCAGAAGACAATTGATAACGATCTTTAAATTTCAAGCCCCTCGCTCTGCGAGGGGCTTAATATATCAAAGCAAAGCATAGATGTTTCTAAATACGCTGTGATTTCACCATTTGTACTTTTTTAAGAATAAGGATTAAAAATGAAATGAGTAGACATAAGATACTTGACCAAACAATTTGATGAATGCCAAAATGAGTAATCCAAAAACCACCGATACCCGTACCTAAAGTAACTGCAATATTTCCACAGGAAGTAAAAACGCTGTTAATAAATTCACGTGACTCTGGTGCTGAAGAGGTTACATTAATATTACTGATAAGAAAACCACCTGAATGTACTAATCCCCATACACCCATCATTACTGCAATCGATATAAACTGAGTTCCTAAATTATAAAGTAAAATATGCACCAATACCAAGGACAGAATAAATAAGAGTGTTGTCGTATAAATATTTTTGGATAAAAACTTCCCTGCTAACTGATTGCCAAAGATTCCGGTTACTCCGAAAATAAATAGTAAAACACTTATTTCTTTACCATTCATTTTGTTTACTTTCCCTAAATAATCAGCCATATATCCATATGTAGCATACATTGCAGCAACTATAAAACAGGCTACGAAAAGATTTATCCATAAAATTTTGCTCTTAAAAATACTAAGATTTGAATTCCTTTTCTTTTTATCTGGCATTGGAATATCCGGTAAAAAAAGTAATATCCCAACAAAGGAAATGATATTTATAGCAGCATAGAGAATGAAAGACGATTGCCAATTAAACACATCAGCCATGAGTGTTGCAATTGGAATACCCAGAATACTAGCAATGGTAAAGCCACCAAATACAATGCTTACAGCCTTAGGAGCTTCTTTTTCAGAGACAATGTTGGCTGCAGAAGATAAAGCAACAGCCCAATAAACAGGATGAAAGAATGCAGGCAAAATCCGTGCAGCTAAAAGAAATCCAAAATTTGGAGCAATGATAGAAAGTAAATTGGATAAAGCAAAAATCCCTAAAACAAATGCCATTAAACCTTTTCTTTTAAAGGAAGATAAAAGCATCATCATAAAAGGTCCGGAAATAGCAACAGCAAGGGCAAAACCACTCAATAGCCAGCCTGCCTTCTCAATACTTACATTAAAAGCATGGGCTAGCTGCGGTAATATACCAATGACACCAAACTCGGTTGTACCAATTCCAAAAATGCCTAATGCCAAAATGTAAAGTGTTCTTTTCGATTTCATGTAAAATATTTTTTGCAAATTTGCAAAAAGCACTTTCAAAAAATCATATACTTACTAAATGGTCATATACTTACCTTTTAGAAAGTGTAAGTAAAATATAACGTTTTTATGCCTGAATTTTTCCACGATAAGAGGCTGTATTATACGCCTATCGAGTTTGCATTAAGCCATATAGGTGGAACCTGGAAAATGCCAATTTTATGGCGTTTACAAGAGAAAGCATTACGCTTTAACGAACTAAAAAAAGATATTCCACACATTACTGATAAGATGCTTACAAGTCAGCTAAGAGAATTGGAAAGCAAAGGATTGGTTAACCGGAAAGTCTTCCCCGTTGTTCCTCCTAAAGTAGAGTATAGCCTGACTGAGAAAGGAGAAAAAGCAATTCCTGTCATAGAAACCATTATGAAATACGGTTTCGACCTGATCATTGATGCAGGAATTGAATATCCACCAAAAAAAAATAATAATTCCGAAAATTCCTGATTTGAAGAAATAGTCTATTGCCTTATTTAGCAGAAATTTTGCTGTGAGAATCATCCATATTTTTCTTCAATATTTCTTTAAAATGATTGAAAGCATCCACTTCATCCTGAGTATTGCTTAATGGCTTGGAGGGACGAGGATGACTTATCACCCAATGACATGATCGCTTACCTATCAAACGAAGAGTAAAACCCGGATAGAGAAGATACCATGGAGACTCTATTTCAATCATATTTTTATAAGGAATTTTTCCATAAAGCGCTGATTCAAGATAATCCGGGTAGAATACAAGACGCTCTTTTCTCCACATCCATTTTATCAATATAACAGCTAGAACAAGAAATTCAGTAATACCGACACCTAACAGCCAGTTAATAGGAATATCCATCATTTTCCCTGACAGTATCGTTATAAAAAGAAGTACAGGAATCATTATCGCTCCTGTTATCGCACGTCTGTTATCTGGTAAAACAAATTCAAAAGTTCGCATCACTCCTCATCAAAATATAAAAGCAAATATACTAACCTTTACTGTTACATAAAATATTTCAAATCTCACCAATAGTATAACAAAAGCCTTATCAGTAATACTACCTATATCCCATTGAGTAGAAATACTCTTGCCATTCTCTGTTTCCCATTGTAACTTTATCGTATCCTATTTATTTATAAGAACAATAACCATGGAGACCAGAGACCATCACAAAACGGGGCGTCATCCGAAAAGCCAGATGAGTAGGAACAAAAAACTAATATTATGAATCACGTAAAGTACAGAGTTGGAAAATGGCTTCCATCCGACAGAAATTTTTTAAATAGCTGGATCACTAAAAAGATCGATCAGGCCAAACGATCCAACCTTCCTTTAAATCCGGCTATTGCTGATCTGAGAGATGCAATATATAACGATCCTATTCTATGGATGAGCTTTACAAGCATGTATGATGAGATTCCTCAAGGTTACAACGAACCTGTGAAAAATTTTGAAACCATGCTTCTCATCATGAATCAAATTTTACAGGAGGCTCCCTGCTACAGTACCATAGAAAATTCAATAGGATTGGTTGGTTTCCCGATCAATGCTATCCTCGATTGGGCAATGGGTACCAGCGGCGGATATCTGGCCTTTACCAATGAGCTAGTGAACGAAAAATTAAATGTGATCCTGAATGAATGGAAAACATTCCTGGCATCTGAAGCTTCAAAATACGTTTTGGTCGATGGTCCTATATTTCAGCCACAACCGGATTACACCAATCCTGTGGGATGGTTTTCACCTGCTGCCCTGGAAGCAATTGCAGCTATGGATCCATTAAGAGGACAGGGTAGTGATCCTGAGGAAGCATTGGCAAATTTTATATATAATTATCAGTGCAATCCTAATGAACCTAACTTCGGATATAACAGCTGGGATGATTTTTTCACCCGTGAATTCAATCCTGGTGTGAGAGAAGTAAGCGATGTAGACAAAGATCCTTCGGTTATCGTAAGTGCCTGCGAATCGGCTCCTTATAATTGTGTTACAAACGCTATGATGCGGGACAAATTCTGGATGAAGGGACAGCCTTATTCTTTGCTTGATATTATGAACAACCATCCGTTATCACAGCAATTTGGAGATAACAGTACTGTATATCAGGCATTCCTTTGTGCCAAAACCTACCACAGATGGAACAGCCCGGTAGATGGAACAGTAGTCGCTATAGAAAATGTTCCGGGAACCTACTATGCGGAAGCACCGGTTGAAGGCTATGACCCTGCAGGTCCAAATGATTCACAGGGATATATCGCTGAATTGGCAGCCCGTGCACTGATTTTTATCCAGTCGGATAATGAAAAAATAGGGTTGATGTGTTTTGTAGCCATCGGTATGGCAGAGGTTTCCAGCTGTGAGATCACCGTAAAAGTAGGAGACAGGATCAAAAAAGGAGATCCTACTGGAACGTTCCACTTTGGAGGATCAACACACTGTCTTATTTTCAGACCGGGAGTGAATATTGATTTTGATTTCCATGGACAGACTCCGAGTTTAAATACCTATAATATTCCAGTGAAAGCAAGGATTGGTACAGTTTCTTAATGAGTTGAAAATGGAAAGTTGAAGGTTGAAAATTATCAAAGGATAGTATCTTGATTGTAAATCTTAGTTCTATAAATTAGAAAATTTATGGAACAGAATATATTTTAAATTTTAGAAAAAAAGACCTCAATTTTTTTTGAGGTCTTCTTTACTAATAGGTTTGTATATGGAATCTGAAATTACTCTTATTACTTGAATTTCATGGTTATTATTAATTGATAATGACCTTTTTATTGATCACAGTGTTTTCATCTTTTATTTTGATTGATAAGATAAAGGTTCCTGTGGCATGTCTGAAAGAATTCAGATTTAGCTGATATTGATTATTTCTTACTTCAGCTTTTTCAGTCCAGATACTTCGGCCACTTAAGTCAACAATTTCTAATTCTACATTAGTGTAATTTTTAGGGAATGTAATGATAATGTGATCTTTTGCAGGAATCGGATAAAAAGAAAGTTTTATATTCGACTGTACATCAGAGACAGATAGAAAATCACTGTTTTGATTAAAAAATTCCCAAATCTTCTGAGTATAAGAAATGTCGTTTTGAGATGTCAGCCAGGTATGGGATGCATTATTAACCTTAAACAGCTCAATCACTGAATTATTGTTGGGACTTGTGTATTTATAATGGTCTACTGTATATCCGTCATTTACGGTATCAGGAAGCAGGGTATGTATAGGACTCGATACAGACTGATTATTTGTTTTCCAATAACTGATCAGCTGATCCACTGAGTTTCCGTAATTATTATTTGTATATCCGATGGTGGAATCAGCTGTTCCATGAAAATGAGCAATAGATACAGGCCGACCAGGAGTTCCGGCCGCCACGGGTAAAATTCCATTTCCAAATGTTCCTGCCACAGAGGCAAAAACTTTAATTTTATTATTCAGAACCAATGCCAGACGTTCGGTCATAAATCCTCCCATAGAAAAGCCACACGCAAAAACTTTGTTGGGGTTAATACTGTAGTCTTGTTTCACTTTATCAATTAAAGCGCTTATAAAACCTACATCATCCACATTTGAATTCGGAATATAGAAAGATAATCCTGCTCCTGAATTCCATGCCGTACTACCCGTTAAAGGATCTGTTAAGGCTTGCGGACATACTATAATGGCATTATCAGATTCCGCGATAGCAGCAAAACCGATGTTTCTGAAATTGGTCATATTATCTCCCAATCCGTGTAAAGTAAAAACCAATGATGCCGGATTTTGAGGATTGTAATTGGAAGGAACATAAATGGAGTATTCCCTCAATCCTGAAGAGTGCTGTAAAGTTCCTGTTTGCCATTGCTGACTGCAAACAATATTTGAAATAAAAAGGAATAAAAATAAAAGGGTTGTTTTCTGTCTCATATCTTTTTTTCCAAAGATATTGAGGGAGACAGGTTAATCAATTTGATAAAAATCAAAATGGTAAACCAATATTTTGACATTGATCAAATCCTGCTTTTTGCTCTTATCCTGCTTAATGTTTCCTGTGTTATTCCTAAAAATGAAGCAATCATTCCCAAAGTAAGAAGTTCATTGGCTCTGGGATGAGATTTTACAAAATCATCATATCTTTCTTCTGCTGTCTGAAATAGCATCCTGTCTATTCTGTTTTGTGTCATGATCAGGACGCTACTCATGATCATCCGATATAAATACTGAATATCAGGATGATTATGGGATAATTCTTCCAGATCTTTATAGCTAAGTTTCCATAATACGCATTCATCAAGAAGCTCAATCCCTCTTTTATCAGGCTTTTGACGGATAAAACTAATGATCGACAGCAAAAGAGTTTCGTCTCCTCTGAAACCATCCGTAACATCTTTTTCATCCTTATAATAAAAAATCCTGGCCGCTCCCTTTTCAACAAAGTAAATATGTTCACATACCTGTCCGGGTTTTACTAATAATGTATTTTTTGGCAATTCCTCTCTCTGCAATTTCATAAAAACAGCCATCATACTCTCTAAAGATAAATTGACCGGTGACTGATCTTTTTCATCAATCATAGAACTGATATACGAATTGATTGCCGTGAAGATATTCAGCATTTTATTTATTTAATTTATACAAAGAAAAAAATTATTTCATTAAAAAATAATTCTGCAATAAAAATTATAACCAAAAGATCACACCTTCAACCTCGAAATTGGAAATAAATCCACTCATTACAACTTTGAAATAAATCTTTTAAAATGAAGTGGATATTCTTCTCTGCCTTTTAAATCTCCGTGTCCGCCGTTAGAAATAATAATCAGTTCTTTTTCCTGAGTCTGAAGATTGGCCCATATTCTTTCCGCATGGTCAGGGGTTATAATATCATCCAGCTCACCATGAATCAACAAAACTGGAATCTTAATTTCAGCAGCTCTTTTTGCGGTGTTCAACTGGTAGGCAGGTGCCTGGTCTCCGAAAATACTGATTTCAGCAATAGAGGAGTAGGGACTTTCCAAAATAACCGCCCTGGCTCTTTTTGCAGTTGCCAGATAAGCAGCCATAGATGTCCCCATAGAATAGCCGTAAAGAATAATATCTTCTGGCTGGTATCCTAACTGAAGTGCATGCTCATATACTTTTTCTGCATCATGATACATATTCTGTTCGCCATCAATGGATCCCGTTGATTTTCCAAAACCACGGTAATCGGTAACTAAAACATTATATCCCCAGTCCAGTATCATCGCATGATGATCAAAAAAATTCTGCATATTTTTCGCGTTTCCCTGAAAATAGACCAAAAGCAACGGGCTTTTTGTAGTTTTATAATGTAGACCGTGCAGGATTACTTCAGGAGTAACATGAATAAAGACTTCTTCTACATTTTCAGGTAATTCAAATTGATAATCCTGAGACAAAGGAATAGGCTCAAAAATAAGCTCTGTTTGTTTTGTAATATCCATTGGTTTATTGATTATTAGGTATTTTATTTTGTTTTAAGACCTGTTCCGCATTTTTACGGGCCAGTTGAATAGGCCACTGGTCTTTGAAAATTTTGCTTTCTACACTTGCAGCTTCATACAATAGGTAAATAGTATCAGAAACTTCAATGGCCTGCTCGGTATCAGGAAAGATCTTCAATGTAAGCTGATATAAAAATTCTCTGAATTTTTGTTTGTGCGCTACGGCCATTGTGGTGATCTGTTCTTCCTGATCTCCAACTTCTGTAAGAATGTTGATCAGCCGACATCCATTAAAATAATTGATCCGTGCATACTTTTCCAGAAAAGAAAAAACAGCAATCAGCTTCTCAGCCGGATCAGTCCAAAGATTTAATTCTTCTTCCAGGCCCTTAAACCATCTCTCACTTGATTCTTTTACATACGCTTGCCCAAGTTCACTTTTTGATGGAAAATGATTGTATAGACTTCCTTTGGCCACCTTAGCCTCTTCGATGATCTGATTGATCCCCGTCGACTGATAACCCTGAAAATAGAAAAGCTGATCAGCCGTTTCCATAATACGATTTTTTGTATCCATGCCACAAATGTAACAATTTATTTCACAAATTAGACAAGTCTGTATATTTTTTTTTAACAAAGAATATATTTATCCTAAAAAGGCATTATTTAAATGATAATAAACAACCTGATAAAACAAAATCATCTCTGTGACAGAGATGATCATTCAAGAGAATAATTCTTATATAAATTGGAAGAAGCTTTATAGCACTCCTACTTATTCATAAACTTTAAAATTGACTGAACCGTTTCTTCGGGCCTTTCCTCCATTAAAAAATGACCAGCCTTATCAATTTCTTCCATATCCAGATTCTTAACATAGGGAGATAAGTTAAGTTTGAGCATTTCATAACTATCACTACCCGCAATCCCCAGAGTAGGCGCCTCAATAATATCCATTGTTCTAATGTCCTGAATATCCTCGGCAAATGATTGATACCATGCATTAGAAGCCCTTACCGAAGCTCTGTCATGATAGGCATCTGCGTACACTTTTCTGTCGAAATCACTTATGGAAGACCGATCCTTCAACAACTGATCAAAGATCCAGTCCTGAATCATATAAAACCGTCCTTCAATCAATTTTTCAGGCAGTTCCTTAACCTGATTAAAGGCTACCCACCAGGGATATACAGGAAGTCCTACGGGCAGCATGGGAAGTTTATACATATTTTCATCAGGATGTGGAGTATCCAGAACAATAAGCTTCTCTGTATTTTTCGGAAAGTTCCCGGCAAAACTTATCGCAACAGCAGCTCCAATATCATGCCCTGCAATACTTATTTTCTCATACCCAAGCTTCTTCACCAAACTCAATAGATCAGCTGCCATATTTTTCTTTGAATACCCTTCATCTGGCTTATCTGAACTTCCCATTCCTCTGATATCGACGGCGATCACGCGATACTTCTCAGCCAGAGCCGGCATTATTTTATGAAAGCTCCACCAGGTCTGCGGCCATCCTGGAATAAGCAGAAGGGGAGCACCTTGCCCGCCGGTGACATAATGTAATTGAATATCTTCCAGTTCTTCGAAACAGCTGTTAAAACCGGGTAATAAATCAACAAGTTGACTGTCCTTGGATGTTGTTGAATGCATATTATTCAGGATATATTTAAAATTGATTACTTATTCTTTCAAACCTATGCTTCCCTTAAAAGAATGCCAGGCAAACTTATTCATGTCATTCTCTGCAATATCTCCATTTCGAAATGCATTGACCGCAATATCTACAATTCCTCCAAAAAGGTTATAGATCCATGCAACACTAAAATCACCGGTAATCATTTGATTCGCCTGAAGTTCTTCTACAATTCGGAACCACTTTACCTTTACATCATCGTATACTTCTTTATCATTGCTTATTACTTCGGAATAACCACTTCTTTCAAAACGTTTTTTTACAAAAGAAAATTCATTTCCAATACTCAATGCTGCATATAGCATATTTTCCATTTGTACCACTGGTAGATGACTGCTGTTATAAGCGGCCATCATCGTTGCATTACAGGTCGTCATCATTTTGAGCTTACAACGTTCTATAAGATCATTTTTATCTTTGAAATATCTGTGGATGGTACGTCGTGTAATACCGATATGATTGGCAATTTCATCTACAGTAGCAGCATCATTACCATTCAAGACATATACTGCCGCTTTGATAATTTTATCTTCTGTATTTTTCATGTCACAAATATAAAACAAATGTCTCAATAATGTGACATTAATTAAAAATTTAATTGACAAAGACCTCTTTTTCTTTGTTAATCCCCTCGTAATCCCTCATACAGCAGCTATTGAAGTCAAACAAATGTTTAGAAAAAAGAGCCTACTATCTGCAATAATTAAGTAAATATTAAAATAAAATAATTCCGTACAAAAGGTTATCACTAAAAATATCTAATCCGGAATAAAAAACACAAAATACACGTCAGAATGCATTTGGGAAAGGGATTTTTATAAAAATGATATCATTACTAAATAGCATATATATTAATCGAATATTAAATTATAAGAATATTTAATTATTTTTTTCAAAAAAAATTGATCGTATTGTAATTTTTCCTATCTTAGTGATGTATTAATCATAAAAATTTATATCATGAAAAATTTCAAAAAATTAGACAGAGAGCAGTTAAAAACTATTTCAGGAGACGGATTTCTTGATCCAATCTTAGGATTAGTAGGCGGAGTTTTAGGTGGAGTAGGAACTATTGTTGGTGGTACTGTTGGTGCTATTGGCGGTGCAGTTGGTGGAACTGTAGTTCAAGTGATCAAAAACCTAGAAAACGGATTATGCCAAGTGCAGTGTGGAATCAACAATGTGGTTCATATCACTGTAGTTAGCTGTGGAGCTAATACTTGCCACTAAGAAAATTAAAAAAAACTACTACCGCTCTGAAAAGAGCGGTTTTTTTATGGAAAAAAATAATAATTTTTTACTTTAAAAACGGGTAGGTAAAGAATATGATATGGATCAGATTTAAAACAAAGTGACTTATAATATTCAGTGCAATATTCTTTGACCTCTGATAGATCCAACCATACATCACGCCAGCGATCGAAGCATACACCACATAAAGCAATCCTCCCAGCCAGTGCAAAGCTCCAAAACTTAAAGCAGCAACAAAAACAGCAATGATTCCACTGTTTTTTATGTTCAGTAATGACAAATGTCTCTGAAAAAATCCCCTAAATAAAACCTCTTCAGCCATCACAACGAACAATAGGTTATTTATAGCCCAAATAATAAAATATTGATGAAACTTAACATCTATTTTTACAAAATTGAACAGTAAAGTTAATCCCATCAGTAAAAGAATAGCCATGACAACAAGGGAGCCACTTTTCTTCAATGCAGATTTGAAACGATCTCCCTGAGGTACGACAAATAAAAGCAGAATTAATCCCGCTAGTGTTTTGTCTATATTAAAATACATGGTAAAGGGGACAGCGTCTTTGGAGACCTGTATCTTATCGAAAATAAGCACATTATTAAATCCAGGCAGCAAATGTTGAAAAATAACAACCGAGAACGCCAGAATAACCAAAGCTAATGTATGATATAAAAACCTGCTGTACTTCTCATTTTTTTCCAGCATATCATACAAATACACCAAAGCGGTAAAAGCCAATATAATCAGAAACCCTATAATTGATATAAGATGGCTAATAAGGCAAACAATTAAAATAGAAAATAATATCAGTAGTTTGACAGATTCTTTTCTTTTCATAGGATCAGTTTTAATATAACAGCTAAAGAATTATAGCTTTTAAAGAAGGACAAAAATAATAAAAAAAGCCTGAACAAGTCCTTATATCACTTTAACTAAACATTTACATGATTAGCATTCCGTTTAATTATTTAAGAATCATAATTAAACATAAAAAACTCCTGCAATTGCAGGAGTTGGGAATAAGGATATGATTGGTATCAATTATTTTTTCATCAGTTTCAAGCTTCCGCTTTTACCTGTGCTGGACTTCCATTGAACGAGATAACTGCCACTTAAATGATTTTGAATATCAATTGGTATTTTGTTTAATCCAGCTTCAACATCTTTGGTATAAATTTTTATTATTTTGCCATTGATATCCGTAACGTTCACTGAAAGAGTTTCTCTGCCTTCAGCTGTATAATAAAGTTCGGATTCTCCCATGCTTGGATTTGGGACCAGGGCGATATCTTTCTGAGGACCTGCCATTTTTGAAACCGGAGGGCGAACACATATATAGCATAAAAATTTGGTAACTCTAATCGTATACTGGTTAGGTGACACACAATAAATATCGACTCCGTATCCATATCTGCCAGGATATGGGTCATATACCACAAGGTTAGGATCTGAAATGGTTGTGTGACTTCCAACTACCGTTGAAAGTGGATAATATCCACTAAACAATGAAGGATTAGGATACACCAAATCATTAAAAGTCACTCTAACATAGGTAACTTGAGAAGCTGAAGTCAGTGAAGGAAAAGCGTAATTTTTCGGGGTGAAATTATTAGCCGGAAATGAATTGAACTGGGGACTGGTAACTCCAGTTTTGACTTCAAGTGTAAGGGTGGTATTAGCATAGGCAATATCACCGGGAGAGTAATCATCATGCCGGGTAAAAGCAACATTATGGGTTTCTACAGGACCAATAATTATTTGTGCAGCCAATTGATTCTGGCATATAAACACAAAGCAAAGTAAAAGGATAATTTTTTTCATTTTAATAAAATTTAATAGTTAGTTGTTATAGACTGGTGTCTTAATTAATCTACATAGTAAAATTGGTATTTGCTATACTTGGAACAAAGAGGAAACGAGCAAAGGCGGAATATTAATTAGTATCTGTTTATATTTGATTAGTAAATGTAAACGACCTAACAGGTAAAGACTTAATGTTATGAAGACAAGAATTTCTAAAAAATCAGATCTAATCTCAAAATCAATATAAAATATAATGACGAATTCAAATATCAGTATTATCGGTAAAAGTGAAGGAAAGCTGTTAGCGGTTGCGGGTGGTAATTACAGGATTGTTATTTCCGGTGCACAAACCGGGGGTAATTATGCCGTAATAGAAATGCTGGTACCTCCGGGAGGAGGTCCGCCGCCACACTCACATCCGGATATTCAGGAAATGTTTCATGTTCTGGAAGGGGAAGTAGAATTTAAAACTGAACTGGGTAAGCAAATTGTGGGTCAGGATGGCTTCGTTAACATCCCTTTTGGCGACGCAGTCCATTGTTTTAAAAACATTTCAGAAAAAAATGCACGTCTGCTATGTACTGTTATTCCAGCAGGATTAGAAGATTTATTTGCAGAGGTCGGCGTTCCCGTATCACCTGGTGAAATTTTACCCGTCCCGGAAATGACCGAAGCGCGTAAAGAATTCTTAAAGGAATTAAATCAAAAATATGGACAGAAAACATATCCTATTGATTTTCTTGGATAACGCCTAAACAGCTCGGTAAAGAAATAAAGACCCTGAAAAAAAATTTCCGGGTCTTTATATTCACGGTTTATTTTACAACAGTAGCTTCAAGTTCTACAGTTAAAGTGGCAAAAAGCCCTTTGACTTCAAGTAGAGTCGTAGCCTGTTCAATACCATTCGTTTTAAGAAAAGGCACATAGACATCCATACAGGTACTGAAAAAATCATTGACTGATGTTGTATACACATTCAATCTGACGATATTTTTAGATTCATATCCTGATTCGGAAATCAGCTTTTCAAGATTTTTGATGGTCTGAATGAGCTGGCTTCTCATATCCTCATTACTTGGTACTCCGTTTTCATCTATTGCAACCTGTCCTGAGCAATAAAGAGTTCCTTTAACATCGGTTACTTCTACTGCCTGTGCAGAATTTGTGCTTTTACCCCATACCCAGGGATCGAAAGATTGTTTTTGCATTTTTGATTTGTTTAATGATTACAATGCAAAGATGAAATGCTGTAATGACAGCCTTATGTCAGGGGTCAAAAAAAATTATGACTGATCGAAAAATTCCTGCAGGGTAAGGGTATGGGGAGTGAATTTTTCATGCAAAAGTATGAGGCTTTCCATTCTGTCTAAGCGAAAATATCTGAACTCATTCCGTAATTTACACCACGCAATAAGAAGCCAGTTTTCATAGGTACTCACCAGTGCAAAAGGTTCTATCTCGCTGGTTGATCTTATACCCGATTCATTGGTGTACTCAATTTTCACCACGAAATTATTCGTTAGGGCGTATTGAAGCTCAGAAAGATTATTGCTATTCCGATCCTGATTGATGTTTTGGCTAAAACGCGTCCGAGCAGATAGAAGGTTAACTTTTTCCTTATCACCATATCTCAGAACAGCCTTTATTTTATCCATCGCCTGTATGTAGTCTTTGATAAATGAAGAATCTTTATTTTTTAAAACCAGCTGCTCTGCCAGTATCAAGGCATTAACTTCTTTTTCCGAAAACATAATAGGTGGAATCCTGAAACCTTCCATAAGGGTATAGCCTTTCCCTTCTTCTGTCAGAACAGGAACACCGGAATCCTCCAGGGCTCTTATATCTCTGTACACTGTACGGATACTAACCGAAAATTTTTCAGAAATCTCCTTTGCCGTCAACAATTTTTTGGTCTGCAATAAAGTCAATATAGCGGTTAGTCTTGAAAGCCTTTTCATATCATTATCTCCCATAACATTCAAATGGTATTAGATCCTACCGGCAATAATACTTCTTTTTATTTAATTCATTCTGGGAATCCGTCTTATGATTGTTCTCATAAAAAAAACTGGCTGTAATGGAATTTCGTAGAAGATTTCCAATGTAACTTTGCAAAAAAATTTCAAATAAGAAATGAATAATTATTCTAATATATACCGCATTATTTTTGTGCTTCTGTTAGGCAGTTCACTGAACCTGTTTTCTCAAAAACATGATATGAAAGACCATCCGGGAATTCATGGTATGGTTTTATTAGGAGATGACACCCAATATGCTTCTCATCTTCCGCTTTTTTATTCACCCCATGATTATCAGGTGATCTTAAAAATTAAATTAGATGAGCTTTCTGCAGTCACTTATCAAAAAGATAAGCTGGCACATCCTGAAAATAAACTCTATACAATAGAACCTGAAAAATTTGTATTACCGGGAATTATTAATGATATAAAAACCTTTAAAACTAATATCTACAGAGGTCATTTTGAGCGTGGGGGAGAACTTATCATAAAAGATGCACAGGTGGAAATAACCAAAGTATTGTATTTCCATAAATTGAACAAGGATAAAAGCGAAGGAAACCCGTGTGATTATATTGTATTTGGAGATCAAAAGGAGCAATTTCTAGCCCACCAGATTTTAAATCGTCCGGATTTTGATGAACTTTCAAAAATCGATATCAATAATAAAAAAGTTGCCTTATCATTACAAAACGGAGAAATAGTAATTGTTCCGGGTACAACAAAAAAAACCGGATCTTTAAGTGAAAAGTGCAAAGGTCCTGAAGAATATAAAAAGCTCAATTTTAATAATCCGGAGAGAATATATCTGGAATTTGATGATTTAAAATAAATCTTTCAAAATAACTGTCAATATTTTTTATGTTTTAAGTATCAAAACGCCAAATACAAATCAGTATTATTTGTGGTAAAAACTGAATTACATATATATAATGAAGCATAGAAAATAAATAGGGAAGAACAGGAAGATCGAAACAGGGAATGGATACAACAATAATATTTACGATCCATTACCCATCTCGTACTATATTATTTACTACATTTATCAAAATGCATCGATCACCAAATTCAAAAGCTAAAAATGAATATTATTTATAAAACTGAAGTCATTCCTGAAATTGAAGACATCATAGATTTATATCATTCTTCCGATTACTTTCCCATTGCCAATAAAGAAGATCTTGAAAGAATAAAAAAGATGCATCATAATGCCAATATTGTTGCAACAGCATGGGATCATGATAAACTGATAGGATTAGCAAGATCTATTTCCGATTTTTGCTATTGCTGTTATCTTTCCGATTTGTGCGTGAGGGATGAATATAAGGGAAATGGTATTGGAAAAGAGTTGGTAAAAATTACAAAAGAAATGGCTGGAGATGAATGCAAATTAATCCTTCATTCCTCTCCAAATGCCATCGGTTTTTATTCAAATATCGGGATGGAACAGATTGATTCAGCTTTTATCATAAAACGCGATTATTAAGCATACCTATCTGTAAAAGCGCTGTGCAATTCATTTTACACCAGCGCTTTATTAAACCCGTTTCAGTACATTAGCGTACTTCTTTTTCAATCTCTATTCCGATTTTACCATAAAAATTTTCATTTCCAGCTTTAGTTTCCAACAGGCTATGGGCTTTACCTATTTCCGAAAGAGGAAAGACTTTATTTAAAATTGGCTTCAGCTTCTTTCTTTCTACCAGTTGAGTCAGTTCATCCAGTTTATTTCTGTTCTGTCGGGTAAAAACAAAATGATAGGTAGCATTTTTTCCCCAGGCCTCAATAAGGTTCTGTGGCTGATCGATATCAACTAATGTAACGACCTGACCCATCTGACTGAGTATCTTCCCACTTTCAGAAAGGGTATTCCCCCCAATGGTATCAATAATCACATCAACTCCTTTATGATCTGTTAATTGCTGAATAGCATCGATATAGTTTTCATTTTTGTAGTCGATGATATAATCAGCACCTAGTTCAGTCAGGAATTGATGGTGGACTTTTCTTGCTGTAGTAAAAACAATTGCTCCCATAGCCTTAGCTATTTGAATGGTTGGAATTCCCACACCGCCGGCACCCCCGTGAATTAAAACTGTTTGATTGACCTTGAGCTGTGCCCGGGTTACCAGCATTTCCCATGCCGTACCTGCTGCCAGGGGAAGGGTTGCTGCCTCGAGATGCGTGAGGCTTTTCGGTTTCAGGCCGATGATAGATTCATGGGCACAGTGATATTCTGCATAACTTCCTTGTCCTTTAAAAATCTCAGGAGTATAATAAACCTCATCACCTATCTTGAAATTTTCCACACCCGGACCAACTTCTACAATTTCACCGGAAATATCGTGACCTGTGATCACCGGTAAGTCCAGTTCATTTTTATAATCTCCACGGCGAACCTGATAATCCAGAGGATTCACCGAAGTGGCAAAAACCTTGACTAAAACTTCCCTTAATCCGGGCTTAGGAGTTGGTATTTCTTCAATTGTAAAATTCTCAACAGAGCCAAACTCTTTTAATACAGCTGCTTTCATTATATAATTATATATTTAGTTAATTAGGTAAATACCTAAATTATAGGTTAAATTTTTTTAAAGTTCATTTTTGATATGCATTGCCAGATCCTGGATTGATTGTTCGTTTCTCTTATAATACGTCCATTGACCTTTTCTTGTCGCAGTTAAAATATTTGAGGCCGACATTGTTTTTAAATAATCAGAAACAGTAGGTACGGACATTCCGGCTTTTTTAGCGATATCAGATACACATACCCCTAATTCAGGCGTATATTCACTCAATTCCTCCTCGGGAAAATGAGCAAAAGGATCCTTTAACCATGTAAGGATGTTCAGACGTGTTTCGTTAGATAGAGACTTAATGACTTCTAATAATTGCATGGGACAAATTTAGGCAATTACCTAAATACCTACAAGGTTTTATTATTTAAATTATAAATCACCCCCATAAACCGATCATATGGGAAACCCTACATATTAGTAAACTTTCTTACATTTGAATCCAGAAGTCAATACAATCATGAAAGACATTCCTATACGACATATTTCCAGGGTACAGGAAGAACCCTATATTTTGGGTGGCTTTACTATAAAAGAGGTTAATCCTGTAGAAGATATGATCCAACCTCTTCACCGTCATGATTTTTATTACATTCTGGCATTAGAAAAGGGGATAGGCGAGCATGAAATAGATTTTGTACGCTATACTATTGATGATTATACTGTATTTATTATGCGTCCCGGACAAGTTCATCAGCTTGTATTAAAAACAGGAAGTACAGGTTATTTAATACAATGTAAAGCTGATTTTCTGTATTCTCATAATAATGCATCAAAAAATCACCTGAATAAAGTCAGTGCTACCAACTTTTATCCTTTAAATCGCGAAGGATTTGAAAAAATTCAAACTCTCTTACAACAGTCCTTCAAAGAATTTACCACAAAAGACAAGGGGTATCAGGAAGTTCTCAAGGCAAATCTAAGCGTATTCCTTATCGAAATTTTGCGGCAGCGTGACATCAAAAGCGGGCCACAGACCACACAGAATTTTTACGCACAGGAAAAACTGGAAAAGTTTTTAGATTTGATAGCACAGCATCATGTCGACCATAAACATGTTTCCTATTATACAGATGTACTTAATTTATCTTCCTATCAATTAAGTTCTATAACAAAAAGTCTGCTCAGCAAAACACCTTCCGAAGTGATCAATGATTACATTATTCTGGAAGCAAAGCGTCAGCTATTAGCTACGTCGAACCAGGTCAGTCAGATTGCTCTCAATTTAGGATATGAGGATGTTTCCTATTTTATCCGATTCTTTAAAAGACATTTAAAATGTTCCCCCGCAATATTCCGCCAAAACTTTAAATAAGTCCTACATTATCTAAAATTCGTCCTATCATAGGGGTTTCCAGCTGAATTAATTTTGCAGTATAAATTATTCAAAAAAAGAAATCAATATGAGAACTAAAATGAAACTAATGGCTTCCCTGAAGATCTGGTTAGCTATTTATCCATCCATCACATTTTTTTACTTCATACTCGGATCACTCTTGTCCGATATGCCCTTATACCAAAGAACATTTATTCTTACTGTTATTTTGGTACCATGGGTTGTTTTTGCAGGAGTCCCGTTTATCGATTTTATTGTGCGCCTGCTTATCGCAAAAAAGGAAAAATAGGATTTACTGATGGTCTCTTATCCTCTTGTAAAATTTAATACCTAAAAATAATGACAGCTAAAAAAACATTTGACGTAATTATCATTGGCGGAAGCTATTCGGGACTTGCAGCAGCAATGGCTTTAGGAAGAGCTTTGAAAGATGTTCTGGTCATCGACAGTAGCAAACCTTGTAATGCACCAACTCCTTATTCCCATAATTTCCTGACCCAGGATGGCGAAATTCCAGCGGTTATCGCAGGAATGGCCAGGAATGAGGTAAAAGCATACAATACCGTAACGTTCACGGATGATCTCGCAGTGAAAGGAACAAAAATAAAAGATGGTTTTGAAATAGAAACCGCTTCCGGAGAAAAGTTCACCGCCCAAAAACTGATATTTGCTACAGGAATCAAAGATATAATGCCCGACATTCCGGGATTTGCAGAATGCTGGGGAATTTCAGTCCTGCACTGTCCTTATTGCCATGGATATGAAGTGCGTAATGAAAAAACTGGAATTATAGCGCATGGTGAAAGAGCATTTGAACTTGCACAAATGATTTCCAACTGGACCACCGATTTAACGCTATTTACTCATGGAAAAGCTGGTTTTACAGATGAACAGGTACAAAAACTGCAGGAACGCAATATTGACATCATCAGCAAAGAAATCAAAGCTATTGAGCATGATAGGGGATATGTACAAAATATTGTTTTTAAAGACAATTCCACTTCGAAAGTCACTGCCATTTATTCGCCTAGACCTTTTGAGCAGCATTCACTGATTCCTGAATCCTTAGGCTGTGAGCTAACTGAGGAAGGATATCTGAAAATAGATGCAGGACACGAAACTACAGTGAAAGGTGTATTTGCATGTGGAGACAATGTCAACCGCATCAGAACAGTGGCCAATGCCGTAGCAACGGGAACCACAACAGGCATCATCGTCAGCAAAAATTTAATTCTTCAAAATTTTTAATTCAACTTTAATTTTAAACAATAAAAAAATGAAAATTATAATCGTTGGTGCTACTGGCACTATGGGAAAATACTTAACATCCGTTCTGGAAAATGAGCACGAAATCATTAAGGTAGCATCCAAAGATTCGGATATCAATACCGATATTACTTCTGTTGAATCCATTGAGCAGATGTTTAAGCAGGTAGGACCATTTGATGCATTACTATCTACGGCAGGTCCCACTTATGTAGGTCCCTGGAAAATGTTGACTGATAAAGAATTCAGAAAAGGAATGGAGGGAAAGATGATGGGCCAGATCAATCTTGTCCTTATTGGTCAGCATTATATCAACCCTAAAGGTTCTTTCACCCTGATTACTGGCGCTTTAACAAATGAACCTCAGATCAATTTTGCGAATGCATCAGCGGCCAATGGAGCAGTAGAAGGTTTCGTTCGGGGTGCCGCAATTGAACTTCAAAACGGAATAAGGATCAATGCAGTGAGTCCCACAGTAATTGAAGATTCACCACAATACTTCCCTTATTTTCCAGGGGAAATCCCTACCACAATGAGACAGCTGGAGTATATGTTCCGTAAGAGTATCTTTGGAGCATCGACTGGACATATTATAACTCCGTAATATCTTTTTCTATTAAAACGTTTTTCAAAGGTCGATGTAAGAAATACAATTGATCTTTGAAAGGCGTTTTTTTAAAATCAATTTTATATATTTAGAGAAGTAAATAACTATGAACCAATATAAAAAGGACAATGCCGATACATCAATTACCTCCGGACGGAGGTATGCTATATAAGGAAACAGATATGGCTCACTTTTTTCCTGAGCCGTTAAATGCAATCACTGCCGTATTTTTTTTAGCCATAGCTATTTTTTGGACCCTTAAGATGAAAGATCATTTTAAAGAATATCCTTTTTTAACCTACTGCCTGGTTTTATTATACATTGGTGCCATAGGGGGAACTATTTATCATTCATTCAGACAATGGCCGGTATTTATTATGATGGATTGGTTGCCTATCATGTTGCTCTGTTTATCTGCCGGGTTTTATTTTATAGCACAGAGTACCAAATGGTATTATGCCGTTGTAATGGTTCTCGTATATGTACTGATCCTGTTTGCTTTGAGAAATTGGATTTTGATTGATAACCCTTCTCTTTTTATCAACATCAATTATGCAATCATGGCTTCGTTTGTAGTTTTCTCGGTATTGAGGTATTTGATCTATACCCAATGGAAAGCTGGCAAGTGGGTAGGCTTTGCTATATTGTCATTTGTTTTTGCATTGACCTTTCGTATCGCTGATAAGTGGGGACTGTTTAGTTTCGGAACACACTTTTTATGGCATACTTTCGGAGCGATAGCGACGTTTTGTATGTTTAATTATATCTTTCTTACACGGAATACCACTAGAAAAACATAAGTAGTTTCTATTTCTCTGCTAAACAAAGCATCCTGACTTTGAGCTGGTAAATAAGATCATTTCCTTTAAAATTGTTTCGAAGTCGGGAAGACTATGGAGACGGGTTAATTATTGTATTTAATCAATATTTAAAAATGAATGTATGTCAACTTGCTTTAGAATATCTCTATTCATTTTTGCTCGTTCAAATCTTAAAATATTATGCTTTAATGGAGGTACGTCTTTTAATATGGAGTCTTTAAATATACTTTCATTTACTGTTCCAATATTATGTTTATATTTTGTGAAAAAATCTATTAAATTATTTGCCTTTTCAAAGTTATTTGCATACCTCTCAGGCAACTTAATATCCCTAATCGTATTATCCCCTATTCTTTTATTTTGACTAATTATCTTTAGTTCATCAACTGTATCTCCTAGCAATGCCACTAAGGAAATTTTAAATGTATAATGATCATCAAATGAGTCAACATATGGATGTATGTGGGTATTAATATTAAATTCTAAATCCCTTTTATCGGAAGAATTACAATCATGACAACTCGGGATAAGATTAAAAAAAGATATTCCAAAATATGGATAATATACTTTGGAAAAGAAATGATCAATATCAAGGTAAGCTTTATTCAAGGTATCTTGAGTTGAATTTGATCTTATTTTGGTTATTTTTAATAGGTTTTCGTTGCAATATGGGCAGGTTGAATTAAAAAAATCTAATTCTAAGAATATTTCTTTACAAAAATTGTCAGATCTGAACTTTTTATAATTAAATACTTTATCTAATAATAAATTTCCAAATTTAGTTAAAGTTGGCTTTCCACCAATGATATTATATATATCATTATTATTTAATATTTGTGATATTTCGGATTTTAATGAATTGAGTTCATTGGGCATTCCTATTATCAATTGCTTAAGTTTTTTATTCTTTTCTTTTATTAAATACTTGAAAAATTTTCTATGACGTTTTGCTTCTGTCTTGCTACCATTAGCGAAATCCTGAATGTATTCATGTTGATTGGTCAAAGAGTAATACTTATTACATTTTTTTATTAATGAAATTTCTCTATAATCTCTTCTATTTTTTAGTTTTGGATTTTGATTTTCCCAATGCTTTTTTGCAAGATTTAAGACAAATCGATCTGGATTTGGCTTAGATATATGTTCCTGGATTTTAATCATTCTTTTCTAAAATGTTTTTTAATCTTAGACTAATTATTTCATCACCAATAATATTTACAAGTTTTAAAATTTCTTCTTTTGAATAATTTGTATTATTGGATTCAAGTTTCAAGATCAAATCTTTAATTTGTTTATAAGCAAATTCACTGGTTTTCTTTTCTTTTAAGAAAAAAGGTTCTGAATATAAATCGTATAGATTACCACCAAAAGTTTTTATATTTAAGTCTGTACCATTTAAAGAACCACTTGTATTGTGTAGTATTGTAATGTTCTGATTAGGTAAATCTGATAAAATAAATGGAGAGTGGGATGTAAGTAATAGCTGTATCTTGCCAGAATATATATTAGGCAAAACATTTATCAGTCTATCAAAGAATTCTATTTGCCATTTTGGATGTAAATACAAATCCCCTTCATCTATACATAAAAAAAGATTTGGTTGCTTGGTAAATTTTAATTCATCGAAAAGAGTCGCAAATAAATTTAAATATGCTTTATGACCAGAACTTATACCAATCCAATTAATATTAAAAAAATTTTCCTTATCAAATAATTTCGTAAAATCATTAATAATTTTTGAACTTTTAGATGAGCTATATTCAAAAACGAAATCTTCATAACTATTTGTTCTTAAACCTTCTAAATAGTATTCTATCGGAACTTCAACAATTAATAGTTTTAGTTTAAAAAGAAATTCAATTTTTAAATGATGACTTTTAACTTCATCTGGAGTAAATAGATTATTTTGAATTTCTGGTTGAAATAATTCACCTATGAAATAAAGAATGTTTTCTGAAATTTCTTCAGTTCTAAGATCAAATTGATCATTTAAGAATGTTCCTAATTTATCTGAAAACTTATCGTAATCAGGATAATAATTATTATTTCTTATATACCTATACCTGTTACCTCTAAGATAATCCTCAATATATTCAAAGAAAAAACCAAATCTTACAGAATACAAAAATTTTTTATCAGTCTTAGAATCAGTCAAACGCTTTCCTATAAAACTTTTAAATTCTTTGTAAATATTATAGTTTTGCCTATAGAGACTCTGTTCCATTGAGCTATTCATTCTGGCGGAAAATATCCTAGTAGATATAACCACTTTATTAGGATACTCAATATTTAAATTTTTAAATGTTGAAGAGTTAATTAATTTAAGTTGTTTTAAAAAATCAGAAGTTTCTCTTTTTCTAGAAATTGTGTTTCTATATTTATTGTTAACTGAAACATCTGAAATCTCTTTACCAAAGTTATTTCTTCTATCATCAAAGACATTTGAAAAAAAAACAACTTTTAATGGATTTAAAGGTGTTTCAAAATGGTCTATACTGATATCAAAGTTTGCTTTAGGAGCTATATCGTCACTGAAATTATATCTACATTCTAAGTAACCATTTTCTTCATAGATTACCAAATAATTTGTATTAATTGTAGATTTATAATTTTTTAAAACTTTACAAATTAATTCTAAAGCATTACTCTTTCCCGATCCATTTTTACCTACAAAGGCTGTTACTTCCTTGATATTTTTTCCAAAGAAGTCTTTTGGTAAATCATTTACTACTTCTTTCTTAATAGTCTTCAATTCATGGTTGTAGTCAAATTTATTTTGAGAAGATAAATTAAAACCAGTATTAGAAAAATTTCTAAATTTTTCAATCCATATATAGCAAATTGTCATTGTGAGTCTTGTATGTTGGTTAATAGTTAAATATAAAAAGTGTAATATAAGAAATGATTATTTTTCTTTAATTTCTAACAGTTCGTATTCTATTTTTTCATTTTGGGATGCATATTTAATATTATAAGCTTTTAAATATATTAAACAATTCTTATTTAGGAATAAACGATCATATTCAATTAAAGCTTCCTCTTCTAATTCATTACTAATATATCCGGAAATTGGGTTCCCATTGTGGTCTAATATTTCAAATCTGTTTGAATCTAATAACATTCCTCTAAAAATTCCATCAATTAATAGTTCATATTCATCTTCTACAGCATATGAGACTCTTTTTGCAGCAGCATCAACTTGCTCACTGGTTAATTCTATATGAACTTCACCACAATCCATTTTCAATATGGATCTTTCATTAGATATTTCTTGTAGTAATTTTTTTAAATTACTCAAATTTCTTTTTGGTGTAGTTTCTATTATTGATTGAAAAGCTTCATCACTTTCGGCTGTATCCTTGATTAAATAGATAACATCTTTCATTGCTTCAGAAGAATCAACTAAATCAAATAGATCCTCATCACTACCTTCAATCCTCGTTAGTTCTATGCCGAATGATCCTCTAGGAAGAGCCGTTAGATAAAGCTCATTGTTTGCTTTTTTTCTAGTCCGCCCTCTACTTCCAACCTTACCATATTTTTTAATTGCTAGCTGTGTTTTTACCAGTCCTTGAATAGGCGGTGTTATTTTACTGACAAATGTTGATTTGATCCCTTCAGATCCAGAAACAGCATCACCACTAAATAACATCTGAATAACAGCCTCAAAGGACTCTTGTGGAATAGAGTCAAGTTCTTCTTTCAAAATTTTTAACCTTTGCTTCATATTGATTGACATAAGCGGATGGTCAATCACCATGTTAAGCAGTTTTTCTGTTTCAGCAATTTGAATCTTTAAATATTGTATTTTAGAAAATAGACTCATGATCTTAATGATTGTAAGTAATTTAGTGCTAATAAGTCAATTTCAGGTGTGTTTAATTCTATCCGTAAAATGCCTTTCCACACTTGTCTCCTATTATGTGAAAATAATTGAAACCAATAGCTTGTTTTTTTTATGGTGACATCTGGAGAATAATAATAATCTACAACATAATGATCTATTAAATAATTTTTCTTTGATTTTTCAGGATCAATAAATTCAGTAAAATCACTCATAATAGTTGGTATTATATCATTATTAATTCCACCATAAAAAGTTACTATGTCCAAATCATTAGGGTGCCTGCTTTCTACAGATTCAATATCTTCACAAAAGCTTCCATCTAACCATTGAAAACCATTAATTATGCCATATTTATCTAATTTTTGTCTGAATAATATATAATTAGATAATATCGTTATTCTAACAGAGTTTGTAGCAAAACGTTTACATAGTTCTAATGTATTGCAATCGTAAGGAGATGCGTGTCCCGGAAAAGAAGGGTTTCCTAAATGAGGAGGTAAGACGTAATTATGATCGAATTCAGGTATAGGCATTTATAAAGGTTATTGTTTAGAACAAATATACACTTATTTACAAAATGCAAAATTACGGGTTCCCATAAAGCTATGTTTAAAATCTAAATGAGTTTCTATCTCTAATATTGTAATATACAAATAATAAAAAATGTTAGATTTAAAGATTATTCTTATGAAAAAAACTTTTGGGTGGTATTGTTGTTTTTAGAAGGATAAGATTCGTTTAGTAGCGTGATGTACTCAGTTTCGCACAGAAAATCCTAATTCTTGTCAGGATTTTATCTGTTTATTTTCCTAAAAAATTCCTCTAAAGTAATTTCCTTCTTTCGACAAATTTTCGCCAATGTTTTTATAGACATATTGTATTCTGTCTTTGCCGTTCCTAAGGCAATGTTTTTAATTTTTCTAACAGTGCTTTCTTCAATATCACATTTAGATGCAAAGTCTCTCTGAGATTTTGCTTTTGAAACCCAGTTTGTGTAAATGTATTTACAGATTGCAATAGTTACTTCGTTTTCATCGTCCATTAAAACAAATTACGAGAAAGGTTAAAAAAATAATGCGGTTTTCTGTGCGCAATAATCAAAATATTTTTTTACATTTGTCCAATAAGCTACAATAAAGTAGCTTTGCGATACTTCAAAGAATATTAGAAGCTATTGCTTAGAATCTCAAACTGAAAACTGGTAATTTAAAGCAACGAGACGATAAGCAGGAAGCTCACGACCTAGGCGTGGGCTCTCTTATCTGTTGCCAGGTATACCAGTACCTCAGTTTAGATATTGTAGAGTCCCATGCCGTTTTTATTTCATGCTGTTCTGCTTTTCTGCAATCATCTTTTTCTAAGCTGTTTCATCACATAAAGTATCATGATAGGATACAATGGAGTGTACAATCCATTGCGGCTTCAGGGCTTTCACGGGAACACAGATTTTATTTCTATTCATCATTTACAATACAACTCAGCGTACATCAGTAGGCTGGTGGTTTGATGCATTCTAAAAATACAAACACATGAAAAAAATAAAAACAGATTTTAATAACCCGTTATGGGCAGGCGGGAAATGCTCAGGATTACAGCTGATAGAAACTTTCTTTCAGTTCAATGAACTGGATGTTTCCAAAAAAAGACTCAGCAATATTATGAATTATGCGGTAAAGAGGAATAGTTGGATCAATGAAGATCCGTCAGTCATCTTTCAGTTTCATCAGTCGATGCGGGCATTGATCCGGGCAGGGTATCTCATCATACAGAAAGAAAGGAAATGGACTGTTGATAGCCAGCCGGAAAAGATTTCCCCTTTGGTTCTTGGTCTGCTTTCAGAGAAGGAATACCGGAACCCTATGCTGGTTTTCAAAAGGGCATTCAAAGAATACAGCATCAAAGAATTTGATTATTTTATGTCTGGAATCGTCTATTTTTCAATGGGCGTCTATGAAAATCTACCGGAAAGAAATATAGTGATGCCTTACATCCATACGGTTAAAATGCTGGATGCCGCACACCTTATTCTTCAAAGAAGGAGGGGAGAGGATAGGAGATGACTGACACCAATTCAGGATAAAGGGTGAAACGTAAATAAAAGGTTGTTAGTTGTTGATGCAGGTGATCAATGTACAGGTGTATTTTTTTCTGACGCAAAGTTTTCATTTTTGATACTGCTGATTGTAAGAAAGCAAAGGATAGAATCAACTTCGTTGATTTGTCGAAGCATAGCTATTAAGCTTTTATCAATGGAAAACATTGATAATAAAATGTATAGAAAGTTAAAAAAATACCCGATAATTAAATTCACATACAATGAAAATCTTTGATTTTCAACAAAAACTTAAGTGTCATTATTATACACAAAGTATGGAACTTAAATAGCTTAAGTGTTTAAAAAGCTTTTGCACCTCCTTTGTGGTTTAATAAAAAAGTTTGAACAGCCTTATAGATAATAAGCAGTAATATTTATTTTATATTGTGAAATTCAGAGTCTAATTCTTTTAACGTTGAAAGAAAGAAGATTTATTTATATTTGCGTCGCAAAGCAAATTAAAATGTTCAAAAAAGTAATCCTTGTATCTGTCCTTGGCTTTAATACGGCTTTTTGTTTGGCCCAGCAGGTTCGGCCTTCAAAATCATCTGAAATTTACCGCGAACTCAAAACCCTTAAACATCTGCCTAAAGTTTTATACTTTGCAGCTCATCCCGATGATGAAAATACGGGATTGCTCTCCTGGTTAATCAACGACCAGAATGTAGAAACGGGCTATTTGTCTTTAACGAGAGGGGATGGTGGTCAGAATTTATTAGGTACAGAACAGGGTGCTGCATTGGGTTTAATCAGAACGCATGAGCTTTTAGAGGCAAGAAAATTAGATGGCGCCCAACAGTTTTTTACCCGGGCGATTGATTTCGGGTTCTCTAAAAATACAACTGATACTTTTAAACAATGGGACGAAAACAGCCTTATAGCTGATGCCGTTTGGGTAATCCGTAAATTCCGTCCTGATGTTATCATTTGTCGTTTTCCTCCTACAGCTGCGGCAGGCCACGGACAACATGCAGCTTCGGCTGTGGTAGCGGAAAAAGCTTTTAAGCTGGCGGGTGATAAAACAGCTTTCCCAGAGCAACTAAAATATGTTAATGTATGGCAACCCAAACGTGTATTGTGGAATACTTTCCGCTTTGGTGGGGTCAATACAACGGCTGAAGACCAACTGAAAGTTACAGTTGGCCAATATGACGCACAACTGGGAATGGGCTACGGCGAACTGGCGGGATTAAGCAGAAGCTTACATAAAAGCCAGGGTGCAGGAACACAGTCTGTCGCCGGGATCAGAACTGAATATTTTTCTCATGTGATCGGTGAACCTGCCAAAACAACACTTTTTGATGGAGTAGTGAACACCTGGACCGCAAAAGGAAACACTGATATTGACCAATCATTAGATAAAATTATTTCAGCCTTTAATTTCAATAATCCGGACCTTAGCTTACCTGCTTTGCTTGCTTTGCGAAAAAAGATAATGGCGTTACCTGATGGAGACCTAAAAAAGGATAAAGTTAAATCTATTGACAATATCATTTTAAGCTGCGCCGGATTTATGGGCGAGGTAGTGACCAATCAGGCTGAAGCTGTTGCCGGAGATCATTATAATTTCAGGTTAAATCTGATTTCAAGAGCTGAAAATCCTGTCGTTTTAGACCATGTAAATTGGTTAAATAAGTCAGAAAGCATCAACAGAAAACTTTCAAAAGATTCTTTAATTACCATTGAGCACGAAATTCAGATTCCTGCTGATGCAGCACTTACAGAACCTTACTGGTTGGCAAAACCAGCTACGAACCCAGGCATTTTCTCCGTTCCCAACGATACTTTAATCGGTTTACCTGAAGCAGAATCACCACTGAATGTTTTATTAGATTTAAAAATCGGTTCGGAAAAATTTCAGGTTAAACTTCCTTTATCGTTCAAAAAATTAGACCCGGTGCGTGGTGATGTAGTGGAAGCCTTGCGTATTGTTCCTGCATTGGAACTGAAGTTTACGCAACCCCTTTATCTGGTCAAAGAAAATGAAGATTTACATTTGAGCTTAAATTTTAAGGTTAATTCTAACAAACCATACAACAACGGTATTCTAAACCTGATGTATAACGGAGAACGATTAGGTGGTACTAATGTAAGTTCGCTCAATGGAAAAGATACAACCATCGATTATGTTATTCCAAAAACCAAGCTTGCTTCAATACATTCGCCTCGTTTGCAATTGGATGCCAATTTTGTTGCAGATGGAGTCACTTATAATAAAAAACAGATATTAATTCAATATCCGCATTTACCTTCTTTACAATATTTTGCGCCTGCAACAGTAACCGTAATGAAAGGGGATATCCAGGTGAAAGCTAAAAAAGTGGGTTATATAGAAGGTGCAGGCGATTTCATTCCTGAGTTCCTACGTATCGCAGGTGTACAGGTAGATGTCCTGAAAGACGAAGATTTTTATGGCAACCTGGATGAATCCAGAAACGGCACCCCAAACAAGCTATCACAATATGATGCCATCGTACTTGGTGTCCGTACCAATAACACAGAGAAAAAGCTGGGTCGTTGGATGCCTTTCTTATGGTCTTATGCAAAAGCAGGCGGGAATGTAGTGATGCAGTACAACACCAACCAGGATACCACCGTTGACAAATTGGGAATCTACAATTTCAGCATTGCCAATAAGCGGGTTACCGAGGAAAATGCCGCAGTTACGTTTTTAAACCCCAATCATAAATTACTGAACTTTCCGAACAAAATTACAGCAGATGATTTTAAAGGCTGGGTGCAGGAGCGTGGCGCTTATTTCCCTGCGCAATGGGATGCAGCGTATGAACCGCTTTTTGAAATGCACGATACCGGTGAAGAACCTTTGCAGGGATCAACTTTATATGCTAAATACGGCAAGGGTAATTTTATTTATACACCGTTGGCATTTTTCAGACAGCTTCCTGCGGGGAATGTTGGAGCGGCACGTTTATTTTTAAACTTTTTATCTGCACAGAAAAACTGATGAACAAGCAACTTAAAAATTGGAATACCTGGTACATACTATTAGCAGCTGCATTAGTATGTCAGATCGCATTTTATTATTTGTTTACTAAATTCTGGGCATGAGTACTATAGATTGGACAGTTCTTATTTTTACACTTGTTGTAGTGGTTGTTTACGGCGTATTTATCGGTCGTGGCCAAAAAAGCAACGAATCCTACCTGAAAGCAGATAATAAAATGCCCTGGTACATCGTGCTTATCGGTATTATGGCTACGCAGGCGAGTGCCATTACATTTCTTTCAGCGCCGGGCCAGGCTTATACGGACGGGATGCGTTTCGTTCAGTATTACTTTGGTTTGCCTTTGGCGATGATTGTTATCTGTATCACTTTCATCCCGATTTTTCAGCGCTTAAATGTGTACACCGCTTATGAATATTTAGAAAACCGTTTTGATAAAAAAACTAGGGTACTCACTTCACTGCTATTTCTTTTTTCCCGAGGCTTATCAACGGGAATCAGCATTTATGCTCCGAGTATCATCTTGTCGAGCGTTTTAAACTGGAATATTTATTTAACGAATGTTTTAACGGGTGGTATTCTGTTGATTTACACCTATGTTGGTGGAGCAAAAGCGATCGCTCACACCCAAAAATTACAGTTTCTTATTATTCTGGGAACAATGGCATTTGCAGGTTTCCTGCTTATTCAGAATATGCCGAATGGAATTGGTTTTACAGATGCGCTATATCTGGCGGGGAAATCCGGAAAGCTCAATGTAATCACTACAGAATTCGATTGGAAAGATAAATACAATATCTGGAGCGGGCTGATTGGCGGTTTCTTCCTGGCACTTTCTTACTTCGGTACGGACCAAAGTCAGGTGGGGAGGTATATTACTGCGAAAGACAATACCAATGCAAAAATGGGCTTGCTGTTGAACGGATTGGTTAAAATTCCGATGCAATTTGCTATTCTCCTGATCGGTGCTTTACTTTTCGCTTTCTTTTCTTTAAAACCGGCTCCGATTTATTTTAACGAACGATCTTATCAATATCTAAAGGAAGCACAACCTGAACAGGCTGCGGTGTTTGAAAAAGAGCATCAGGATCTGCAATTAAAATTCAATGCAGAATCAAAAGAAATTCTAAAGTTGAAAGAACATAATTCTCCCCAATTAAAAAAGACAATTCAGGATTTTAAAAACACACAGACCCAGGTAAAAGCACTTCATGGAAGGGTAGAAGAGGCGATCAATCATTCAAACTATAATGCGGAGAAAACGGATACCAATTACATTTTCCTTTATTTCGTGAAAAATACCCTGCCTGTAGGAATGATCGGTTTACTGTTTGCCGTCATCTTTCTGGCCAGCTGGGGTTCAATTTCTGCAGCGCTGAATTCTCTTGCTGCGTGTTCATTAAAAGATGTTCATTTGATATTTAGCAAAGAAGTTCCTGACCAGGAAACCGAATTGAAGTATAGCCGTCTGCACACGTTAGCGTGGGGCATATTTTCGATCGGCGTAGCCATGTTTGCCACTCAAATGGGTTCTCTTATTGAAGCAGTTAATGTATTAGGATCTCTTTTCTACGGTCCGATATTGGGGATTTTTCTTGTGGCATTTTACTATAAAAAAATCAATGGTGCGAATGTATTTATTTCTGCAATTTTAGCAGAAATTGCGGTTATTGCCGTTTATCAGTTCGACATTATTTCTTTTCTTTGGCTTAATGTAATCGGGGCTGCGGCGGTAATTATATTTTCGACAATCGGTTTATTGTTTTATAAGCCAAAAGCAGTAAATTCGTAAACGAACAACAAACATAAAATATTATGAAAACAATGATTAAATCTGCTACCGTACTTTTTGCTGCACTGACGATTTCAGTGAACGCATTTGCACAGGACACTAAAAAGCCTGCAAGCCCTCCGGCTACAGCAACAGGAAAAATTAAAGATGCAACCATTACAATAGCCTATAGCAGCCCATCTGTTAAAGGACGTGCCATCTGGGGTGGTTTAGAAGCTTATGATAAAGTTTGGCGTGCAGGAGCTAATGAAGCAACTACTTTTGAAACGGATAAAAACATTACCGTTCAGGGAAAACCACTGCCAGCAGGAAAATACAGCTTTTTTTTAATTCCTAAAGCAAGCGGAACGTGGACTGCGATTTTTAACAAAGAGCCAAAACAATGGGGCGCTTATAAATACGAAGAATCTAAAGATGCTTTACGCGTTGATGTTAAGACAAAAGCTTTACCAGCAACACAGGAAACTTTAGTTTATAAAATAAACAGCAATGGATTTACAATGGATTGGGATAAAATCTCAGTTCCTGTAGAGATAAAATAAATTTAAATTTGAAAAATTAAAATCCCGTTCGTTAGTGCGGGATTTTTTTTGTTTAAAAACTATAGGGTAGCGTTCATATTTCATTTCTGTTCATTTTTGAGGTTTATATTTCTCAAAAATTTTCTGTGAAAATAATCATCTAAAAGTGTTGTTAAGTTTACATACAAAGTAGGAGAATTCGATCAATTTTCTTTTCACTCTTTCCATTCAGTTGGGTATTCTTTCACCCTGATTTAATAGTATAATTTTCATCAAAAAAATAAAAAAAATAAGCTATTAAATTATAATACGACATGGTTTGACGCTGTGCGTCAGTACTTTTGTATTAGAGATAAGATAAAGAATCCCGGGAAATTAATTGTCTTACTAAAATGTTAACCTTAAAATAATTCTTTTAAATTATGTGTAAAAAACAACTAATAATCATTTTTCTTTTTTCATTTTTCATTTCCTACGCGCAGAATGAATTTGTTACGTTGTGGAAACCAAATGCAAATGGTATTATTGACCATTCAATAACGTTCGGCGGCACCGGAACCGATTACACCATTTATTGGGAAGAAGTAGGATACCCTCAGCATAACGGACTCATGAACTCTGTAACCTCTGACAGCAACAATCCCATAACCATAACATTTGGGCCATCATTACATACGGATCCCCTGGAGGCAACCTACCAATTGAAAGTATCCAGGGGTAACGGTTTATTTTATGGGTTCAGGGCAAATACCGGCATTATGCCTCCCAGTGGAAATCAGGAACTCATAGAAGTCAGCCAGTGGGGGAATACTACATGGCTTCAGCAATTCGACAGCGCATTTGCAAACTGTCCCAATCTTGATGTAACCGCTGCAGATACTCCGGATCTGACACAGATAAACAGTTTATCGCAAATGTTCCTCAACTGTTCATCTCTGATAGGGCATACTTCATTTTCTTACTGGAATCCATACAATATTACAGATATGAGCAGTATGTTCAGCGGAGCATCTCTGTTTAATCAAAATATTGGAAACTGGGATACATCAAAAGTCACAAATTTTAGCGGCATGTTTTCTTCTGCCTCTTCTTTCAATCAAGATATTTCTGCCTGGAACACGATATCCGGAACTGATTTCTCTTCTATGTTTTCGAATGCAACAACTTTCAACCAGCCATTAAATTCATGGAATACAGAAAATGGCACCAATTTCCGCTATACATTCTATAATGCAGCAGCATTTAATCAGCCTCTTAATAACTGGAATACTGGTAAAGCAAAAGATTTTGAGCATATGTTTGAAAATGCAGTATCATTCAATCAGCCTATCGGAAACTGGGATGTAAGTCAGATTGACTATTTTGCAGGATTCAATATGTTTGCGGGTGCTTTACATTTTAACCAGGATATTTCTGCATGGAATATCAAGCTTCAAAACTTCACATGGAATTCAATCTATTTCGGATTTAAAAATGCTGGCTTATCATGTACGAATTACAGTAATTTTCTGATTGCTCTGAATAACAATCCGACGTGGACGAGCTCAACAATAACATCTGGAACTATAGATGCAACAGGGCTTGTTTATTCTTCACCGCAAGCCATGCTGGCCAGAGCCCAACTGATCAACAAAGGGTTTAATATTATTGGAGATTCCTATATTTCCGGCTGCTTTCTGTCGGCAACAGAAGTTTCTGCAAAAACAAAAATTTCGGCTTATCCTAATCCAACAACAGGAGTGATCAATGTGGAATCCACAGCGGATGAAAATGTTCATTTATATGACATCAATGGTAAACTCCTTAAAAATGTGATGTTTAGAAAAGGGAAAAACACAATCGATCTTACTGGATATCCATCAGGAAGTTATTTCTTAACAGGTAATACTATTTTAACTAAAATAATCAAGGAATAGTAGGCCAGCTGAAAAGCTATCTATTTAAATCAGCTCCAAAGTCATTGTACTTTGGAGCTTTTTTTAAGCGTTATTGAAAATGAGCAAAACAAGCATTATATAAAATTTAACATAATATAAATTATAGGACTTTTTATAATCCAATTATAATAGGGTAATTAGCCCTCAATTCTGACCAAAGCTAATAAAATCTCCTACAGCCGATTCTCAGCGATTATAAATTCTTGTCTTATGGCAAGGCTTGTTGTGTATAAACCTGCTACCTTTATCCTAATCAAAAAATAAAATAATATGAAACCTAAAATGATCTGGTCAAATCTGGCCGTAGCTAATCTGGAACGCACATACCAATTTTATACGGACTTAGGATTTAAACCCAACGGTCCGCATACCTCTGATCAGTTGGTAAGTTTTTTCTTCGGTGAAAATGATTTTGTTATTCATTTCTTTCTGAAAAATATTCTGGAAACCAATCTAAAGCCCTTAGAATTCTGTGATACCCAAAAAGTTCATGAAATTGTTTTTACGCTATCCGCTGAAAGCAAAGATCAGGCAGACAGCTGGGCTCAGGAAGTTGAAAAAGCCGGCGGGAAAATTATTTCAGCTCCTCAAACCTTTGGAGATAATTATTATGGATTTACTTTTACTGATCCTGATGGACATGCCTACAATGTTTTCCATATGTAGAATAACCGAATATTATCCCTATATTTGATATAATATAATAAAAATATGAACCACTCGAGCTGTTTGCCTCCTCCAAGATTCTAGTATTTTCAAATTTATTTGAAGTATCTATCTGTACCGTTACATTTTTATCGGTTAGTTATTAGTGCTTCACATTCAATAAAATAACAAAGAATCTTATACAGCTTATTCTCAATGAAAAATTCATATGTATTATTACATCTGGCCGTTATTCTGGCTGGATTCACAGGTATATTCGGCAAATTAATCTCCCTTAATGAAGGCCTGCTGGTTTGGTATCGGCTTTTGTTTTCAGCCATCATTTTATTCCTGATCTTAAAACTGCTGAAAATCCGTTATATGGTTTCCAGCCGGGAAAAATTCAATATAGCCAAAGTTGGATTGCTTATTACCTTCCATTGGCTGTTCTTCTATGCCAGTATTAAATATGCCAATATCTCCATCGGTGTGGTTTGTTATTGCCTGACCAGCTTTTTTACGGCAATATTTAAACCGTTGATCGACAGGCAAAAATTTAAAATTTCAGAACTGGTTCTCAGTGCTTTTACACTCCTGGGAATCAGTCTGATCTTTCATTTTGATACTTCCTATCAGTTAGGAATTGCTTTAGGAGTTATTTCATCAGCAATTGGTGCATTATATACTATCTATAATCAACGATTGGCTCAAAATTATGATTCCAAAGTCATCAATTATTATCAAATGATTGGAGGAACTGTTTTTTTAGGGGCTCTCCTACCGGCCTACCTCTATTTTTTCCCTGTGGAAAGCATTATTCCAGGGATGAAAGATATGGGTTATCTACTTGTCCTGGCGCTTTTCTGCACCGTGGGATTATATGTTATTTTTGCTGAAGTTTTAAGGAAAATCCCTGCATTTACAGTGAACCTTACGTTCAATTTAGAACCTGTTTATGCTATTATAATGGCATTTTTATTCTTTAATGAAAGCAAACAGGTTAGTATCGCTTTTTATATAGGACTTTTACTGATCATCATTTCAGTGATATTGCAGACATGGATATCCATTAGAAAAAAATAAAATATCAAACCCTCTTTTAAAAAATTAAAAGAGGGTTTTTAATTTATGTTTAATAGACAGAAAGAATTCATGTATGAAGATTGTAACTGAATCCCGAATTTGTGGATTATGCTTAGCACCTAAAAACTATTTGTCATTATAAAAAACAGCCACTGTTTTTATGTTTATTTTTTTAACTTAAAATTTTATATTTGTTATTTATATACCATACAAACGTGCTAATATAAAATTCAGCAATATAAAATAAAGAAAGGATATTAATAATATAAAGGCCTTTTGAAAACCAGAACTAATAACAATGAGCAAACCAATTATATTTGGAGAAATAGATGATATTAAAGAGGGATATCAATTTGAAAAACGTAGCGAAATGCTACCTACAAGCTTTCATAGAAGTCTGCAAGCAGGTATCGATGGTAATGGAAAAGAAGGCGCAGCTGCAATTGTTTTATCTGGAGGATATGAAGATGATAAAGATTATGGTGATGAAATTATCTATACAGGAGCTGGTGGCAATGATCCTAATACAAAAAGGCAAATCAAAGATCAATCTTGGGAAACTAGTGGTAATGCGGGATTATTGACAAGTATGGATCAAGGCTTGCCTGTTAGAGTAATTAGAGGATTTAATCATAAATCTGAATTTTCGCCCGATAAGGGATATGTATATGGGGGATTATATAGTGTAACAGATGCCTGGCAAGAAGTAGGAAAAAGTGGTTTTAAAATTTGTAGATTTCATTTAAAATATTCTGGTGATAATTACAATCACAAAACACAAGAACAGTCAGAAATACAATTTATTAAATTAAATAAGGAAAGGAAGGAAACTATTGTATTACGAATAATCAGAGATACCAAAATTGCCTTAGAAATAAAAAAATTATACAATTTTAAATGTCAAGTTTGCCAAATAAGTATTCCAACAAAGCTTGGTCATTATGCGGAGGGTGCACATATAAAACCATTAGGAATGCCACATGATGGAGATGATCATAAGAATAATATTCTATGCCTGTGCCCTAATCATCATGTAATGCTTGATAAAGGTTCCTTTTCAATACAAGATGACTTCCAATTAATAGGTGCAGAAAATGGTAAATTGATTATGCATCCTGAACACAAACTTAATGTTTCAAACTTACAATATCATAGAAAAACATATGGTCACAATTAGAATAAAGATACGCTAATAACTTAATTATTCTAAAAATCAACAATTTATCATAAAAACATTTGCGTAGTTAAATAACTTCATATATATTTGTAGTCAAATAACTACACGATGAATTTAAGAAGAGATGTATTTCAAGCCATAGCAGATCCCACCCGAAGATCTATCCTCATGTTGGTAGCAGCTCAATCGATGACTGCGGGAGCTATTGCTTCCAATTTTGACACCGCCCGCCCCACTGTTTCCAAACATTTACAGATCCTTACAGAATGTGAACTTCTCACTCAGGAACAAAACGGCCGAGAAATGATATACCATCTAAATCCAAATAAAATGAAAGAAATCGCAGAATTTATAGAACCCTTCCGCAAAATGTGGGATGAGAGATTTAATAAATTGGAGGAAGTAATGAAGAACTATCAGGCTTAGAGATGTGAGATATGAGATACGAGGTACGGGATGCGAGGTGAGAGATACTGAACTCCCCTTTCAACCTCACCCGCAAACTCATAACTCATAACTCATGACTCATAACTCATAACTCATAACTCATAACTCTAGTACCCTCCCACTCTAAAACTCTCAAACCCGAACCTCGAACCTCGTAACACCCTAACCCCATGGAACCAAAAACAAAAATTAAAGCCAAAGACGGCAAACAGGAAATCTTTATCACCAGGGAATTTGATCTTCCTGTGCATCTGCTTTTTAAAGCGTACACTGAACCCGAATTGGTAGAACAATGGATGGGAACCAAAGTCGTAAAAATGGAAAACAAACAACATGGCGGTTACCGTTTTGAAACCTCCAACTCGCAAGGAGATGTGGTTTTCAGTGCCAACGGAACTATTCATGAAATTATTCCTGATCAGAAAATAACCCGGACATTCCAAATGGAAAACACTCCTTTTCCAGTTCAGATCGAGTATTTAGAATTTGAAAAATTAACGGATACTACAAGTAAAATTACGATCCAGACCATTTATAAATCTGTAGACTTCAGAGATCAACACCTGAAATTACCATTTGCTCAGGGGATCAATATGGCACATAATCGACTGCAGGAAACGGTTCAAAAGTTGAAAATTGAGAATTGAAAGTGGAAAGTTGGAAGTTAGAAGTTAGAAGTTAGAAGTTAGAAGTTAGAAGTTAGGCAAAAATAATAACTTGATCTACAGCCTCAAACTTCACAACGCCAAAACCCGAATCTCGCACCCCGTAACGCTAAAACCCTCAAATTCTCCCACTCTAAAACCCAACCACCATGAATCCAAAAACCGACTTTTTCTTCAACGACGCCGGCCAATGGCAGGAAGAATTTAAAAAATTAAGAACGATTGCCCTGAGTACAGAACTTGTAGAGGATTTAAAATGGGGATGTCCCTGTTATACCTATGAAGGGAAAAATATCTTTTTAATCCACGGATTTAAAGAATATTGTGCATTGCTTTTCTTTAAAGGAGCTTTGATGAAAGACCCGGACAACATTTTAATCCAACAATCAGAAAATGTACAGGCAGCAAGACAAATCCGTTTTACAGATCTGGAACAGATTAATGACCTGGAAAAAGTTCTTCAAGCTTATATGTTTGAAGCAGTTGAGATCGAAGAATCGGGAGTAAAAGTTGAAATGAAGAAAACCCGAGAATTTGAAATGGCTGAGGAGTTCCAACAGCAGTTGGATAAAAATCCTGCTTTGAAAGAAGCTTTTGAAGCATTAACTCCGGGACGTCAGAGAGGATATCTACTCCACTTTTCTTCACCCAAACAATCTAAAACCCGGGAATCAAGAATTGAAAAATGTATTCCACAAATTCTTGAAGGTAAAGGACTTAATGACTAAATACTAAACACCAAAACTATTATATTATGGAAACACAGACACAAACAACACAGATTCAAACACCAACACAATCTCAAAAAAGAAATAAGATCATTTATTGGATATTCACGCTATGGCTAGCATTGGGAATGGTATCCACTGCTGCAGTTCAGCTATTGAAAAATAAAGATGAAGTAGAAAACTTTACCAGTTTAGGATTCCCGGTCTACCTTATGACCATTATTGGAGTATGGAAAATTCTGGGTGTAATTGCCATATTGATTCCCAAATATCCATTATTAAAAGAATGGGCATACGCCGGATTTTTCTTTGTAATGTCCGGAGCGATTATTTCGCATCTTGCATCAGATCATAATTTTAGCAAAATATTTGCTTCATTGCTGCTTCTTGTTCTTACTATTATTTCATGGTATTTCAGACCATCAGATAGAAAAACTTTTTCATCAAATAATTAAATAAACTGTTCGTATTTTATTTAGTTCCTACAGATTTCAGGGATTATCCAGATTCTTCTTTATATTATTCATTAAAAAAGTCTGCTTAATCTGCATGGTCTGTGAGAAACAAAAAAATAATATCTTCACCTGCAGATTTAGCGGATTAAGCAGATCTTTATATGATACTTGCTATTTTAAAAAATCTGCTGAATCTGCAGGAAATAAAAAAATACTAAAAAGTATAAAGAAACATCACCAATGACCACAAAAGAAACAGAACAAAAAAACTATATTTTTCAATCTACCCGGCTGGGATTCAGGGATTGGCTGCCTTCAGATGTTCCAATAATGTCAAAAATCAATGCTGATCCAAGAGTAATGGAATTCTTCCCCGCCCTTCAATCCGAAAAAGAAACCATCGACTTTATTGAAAGAATGCAAAATCAATTGAAAGCAAAAGGATTCTGTTATTTCGCTGTCGACAAATTGGACACCAATGAATTCATCGGTTTTATAGGTCTTTCAGAACAAAACTTTGAATCAGATTTTACACCCTGTATTGACATTGGCTGGAGATTGCGAACAGAAGAATGGAATAAAGGTTATGCTACAGAAGGAG
This sequence comes from Chryseobacterium sp. T16E-39, assembly GCF_002216065.1. Taxonomy (NCBI): domain Bacteria; kingdom Pseudomonadati; phylum Bacteroidota; class Flavobacteriia; order Flavobacteriales; family Weeksellaceae; genus Chryseobacterium; species Chryseobacterium sp. T16E-39. The sequence continues at coordinate 1,024,903 of NZ_CP022282.1, forward strand.
CAAAAAGATGTTTGGAGTATGCATTTAACGACCTTGCAATCAAAACAGTTAATTCTATTACTCCTTTGATTAATATAAAATCTGAAGCAGTTATGAAAAAAATAGGAATGGATAAGGTCAAAAATTTTATCCATCCCCGACTTCAGGATGCTCCGCATCTACAGGAATGCGTACTATATGAAATTCATCAAAATTAAATATCAACACTATTAATATGAATAAGAAAAAACTAACAGCTGAACAAACTCAGGAACTTTTAAAAGTTCTGAAAACCCGATTCGACAAAAATATGAATCGTCATAAAGATCTCAATTGGAATAAAATCCAAACAAAACTGGAAGCCCAACCTGAAAAGCTTTGGTCTCTGAACGAAATGGAAGAAACCGAGGGTGAACCTGATGTCGTAGGTCACAACAAAAAAACAGATGAATATATTTTCTTCGACTGCTCTCCTGAAAGTCCAAAACGAAGAAGCCTATGCTATGACTACCAGGCCTGGGAATCCAGAAAAGCCAATAAACCGGAAAGCAACGTCATTGACAAAGCTTCAGAAATGGGAATTGATCTTTTAACAGAGGATGAATACCGCCAGCTTCAGGAATTGGGAAAATTCGATCTGAAAACTTCAAGTTGGGTAAAAACACCATCTGATATCCGCGAAAGAGGTGGTGCCATTTTCTGTGACCGCCGTTATAACAGAGTTTTCATGTATCACAACGGTGCTGATTCCTATTATGCAGCAAGAGGGTTTAGAGGGAGTTTGAGAGTTTGAGAGTTGCGGGGTTCGGGTTACGAGATACGAGATACGCGATGCGGGTTTTGGTTTCGGGACGCGAGTTAGAAGTTAGAAGTTAGAAGTTAGAACAAAAGTAACAACTTGGATTACAACCATGAACACAACATATCAAAATATCAAAATCCCATAATTTTATAAATCTGGAACTCGAATCTACACCGAAATCAAGATCTCGAACCCTATAACTCTCCCACTCTAGAACCCTCAAACCTCGCATCTCGGAACTACCAAACTCTCTACTTTCAATTTTCAACTTTCAACTCCTTTAACCACGGTGATTCCACACTCCAGAAAATAATCTCCACTCCCAGATAATTCTCTGCATATTCTACAAATTCCTCTTTTGTAAAAGGTTTTTTTGTTTTAGGATTTTTATAAGTAAGTGTGGGTTCCTGTACTGCCATTGCGACTAATGGAAGCTTCCCTTTATACTGATTAAAGAAGGGATAAGAGTTTTTCATTTGAGCATTTTTATTCGGAACAATATCCGGGCCTCCCAGACCGATATTATTTTCTTTAGCAAATTTAAACAGCCTCGACATATACTGATGGTCATTCTCCCATTCACAAGGGAAAAAATTAACGTATTGCAAAACGTATGATTTTTTAAAAGCATTTCTTGCAAACTTCAGATTATCCAGTTCGGCTTGAAAATACCGGTCGCAGCTAAAACCTGTTTTATCTTTTTTCATATCGATATCTATAGAAGTTTCCGGCAGATTGATTCCCTGAACTTTTCCATCAAACTTTTGGGCCAATGCTTCTATTAACTTTTGAAATCTATTTCGAACCTCAGGGTTCCACTGTTGCGTAACCCACCCGTTTCCAACAGGCTTATTTTCACCGGGGTTATCATATTGGGGAACCAGTCCTTTATTATATTCCTTATCTTTTAAAATATAATCAGGAACATATCTCGCTTCCGGTTCAAAAAATCTATCCTGAAGCTGAATAAATAATTTTCTATCCAATGTGGTCAAATAATCGAGATCTTTTTCAATTCGTGAAAAATCGTAAACATCTTTTTCAGTCTCCAAAGATTTCCAATTATATACAATTTGCACTCCTCCGATATCTTTTCGTGTGATCAGTTTTTCAATATCATGGAGATCACCAGATGACGTATAAATATAATTTTGTGGTTTTTGGGATTGAAATAAATGAATTCCAAAGAAAATTAAAATAAGACAAAAGATTTTAAAACTTTTTTTCATAACAGATTTTTATTATCCTTTTATAAGCACTTTTTATGCCTAAATATATTTCCGCTGTACGATAAAATATTCACGGAAATATTTTTTAAGCGATTCTCAGTAATTAGAAAAAATATGATATACACAAGTATTTTGAAGACTTTTTTAATGAAATTTTATTTACATTAAATGTATCTTTGATTTAAATAGTTTGGTTATTTTAGCCAAATTGAAATTTGATTTAATATAATACTAAGGATATGAAAAAATTAATTGTATTGGGTTCATTATCATTTTTTTTAATGAATTGCAATAAAAAAGCAGAAACTGTAACTCCAAAAGTGGAAACAGATTCCACTGCGATCTCAGAACCGGTTGTCGACACTTTAGGAACTAAATCACTTTGTTACTTAGGAGTTATTGGGAAGGATAGTGTTTTCGCCTCTATTGATGATAACCTGGGAACAATTTCTGGTAAATTGACTTACAAAAATAATGAAAAAGACAGCTCAACGGGGGATATAACTGGCTTTAAATCAGGTGACACCTTAAAATTGACTTATGAATTCCAATCGGAAGGCTCCAAAAGCAAACGTGATATATTCTTCATTCAGAAAGGCAATACTTTGATCGAGGGAATTGGTGATCATAAAGAAGAAGGCAGTGAAAGTAAATATGCTGATGAAAAAAAGATCACCTATAAAGAAGGTCCAAAAATGGAGACAGCAGATTGTGCCGTCGTCTCAAAAGGGTTAAAATAAGCAGCCTGACCTATTATTCATAGGTTAATGAAATATTCTTGCATAGTATTTGCTATACAACCAGTCTATTTCAAAAAATTATTATAACCATAACAATTATGCAGACATTAATGTTCAGTCCATTTTCTAAGGACAAATTTATTGAAGACCTTAGAAGAATATTTCCTCAATATAAAATTCAGACCAGCTTTGGGACGTTACAGGTTCGTACCAGTGGTTTTACCATTACCGGAAACGTAAAAATAAATGCAGATCCTGAAACTGGTATGGTAAGTACCCAGACCAATAGTGATATAGCTATGATCTATTTCATTTTCAATTTCCCAATGGCTATTTATATCCGGATGAAAAAGGATAAGATCAAACGTCTTGAAGATGAAGTTGTTGCAGGAATAAAAACCATATTAAATCCGCATCATCAGGATTAATATTAAAAATAAAAACAGCTTATTAAAAGGCTGTTTTTTTTATAATTCTTTAATTCGTTTTTATGATTTGAATAAAATCATTCACTCCCTGATCAGGAGTATTCCAGGAAGTAATTAACCTGATCGCAGAATATTGATCGTCTATCTTCTTCCAGACATAAAATTCAAATTTCTCAGATAAAACCTCAATCAGTTCATTACTTAAAATCGGAAATATCTGGTTGGTATACGTCACAGAGAGAAAAGCAACTCCTCTTTCCTGTAAAGCATTTTTTATTTTCATCGCCTGTTGATTGGCATGTCTAGCAAGGTCAAAATAAAGATTATTTTTCATCAGTTCCAAAAACTGAATTCCGAGAAGTCGCCCTTTCGCCAGCAAGGCTCCTTTTTGTTTGATGTTAAAGCCAAAATCTTCCTGAAGAATAGGATTATTTATGACAATAGCCTCTCCTATTAAAGCTCCGTTTTTAGTTCCTCCCAAATAAAAAACATCTGTTAGCTGAGCGACTTTTTCTAAAGTCAAATCACTTATTTCAGCTGTTAAACCATGCCCTAATCTTGCGCCATCCATAAAAAGATATAAATTTCTCTCTTTACAAAATGCAGACAATTCCTCAAGATCCCGTGCTGTATAAATTGTTCCTAACTCTGTCGAATTAGAAATATATACCAATTTTGGCATTACCTGATGGGGAACATTCGTGTGACTTTCCAGAACTGGGATGATATCTGACGGCCTTAATTTTCCATCCGCTGTTTCAATACTTAAAACCTTATGGCCTGTTGCTTCAATGGCGCCGGTCTCATTATTCAAAACATGTCCGGTAGAAGCGGAAATTGCTGCCTGATAAGGTTTTAGGATCGACGAGATAACAATAAGATTGGCCTGTGTTCCGCCTGAAACAAAATAGATAGCACAGTTTTTATTTCCTGTTTTCTCTCTGATCAGTTCCTTAGCCTGTAAAGAATATTGATCTTCTCCATAACCTGCTTCCTGTTCAAGATTTGATTGTAAAAGTGCTTGTAATATATTAGGGTGACACCCCTCTGAGTAATCGTTTTTGAATGAAAATTTCATAGAACAAAATTAAAAAAAATGAAAACAACAAGCATAAAATTTCAATAATATTTTGTTAGATTTGTAGTTAAAATCATCTAACATTTTGAAAACAACATTAACAGAAGAAAATTATCTGAAAGCTTTGTTTCATTTGGTTGATAATGAAGGGAAAGTAACGATTAACGAGTTGAGCAAATTTTTAAATGTAAAAATGCCGAGCGTTAATAACATGATGAAAAAATTTGCAGAAAAGAACTGGGTCATTTATGAAACATACAAGCCTTTAAGGGTCACTGAAAAAGGTAAGCGGGAAGCTGCTTTGGTAGTGCGTAAACACAGGCTTACAGAAATGTTCCTGGTTAAAAAAATGAACTTCGGCTGGGAAAATGTGCATGAAATTGCAGAGCAGCTGGAACATGTACATTCACAGGTATTTTTTGACAAAATGGACGAAATTCTGGATTATCCGAAATTCGATCCCCACGGGGAGCCCATTCCTGATAAAGACGGTAATATCATCGCACAGGATCTGCAAAAATTAAGCAGTTGTGAGGTGGGTGAAACGGTAGTTTTTGCTTCTGTCACTCTATCTGACGATGCTTTTCTAAGCTATCTCACCGAAAGAAAGCTCCTCCTGAACACTAAAATCAAGATCATTAAAATTGAAAGTTTCGACAAGTCCATCACAATAGAAATTGAAGGAAAAAAAGAAGTTCTCAGCAAAAAGGCAACTGAGAAAATACTTGTAAAAAAATAGATACAAAAGGTGGCTCAGATTCTCTAAGCCACCTTTTTTTAAAAAAAATAATCAATACTTAAGATTAAAAAGGAACAATAAGCTTTAAGGATATGTTCCTTCCCATATTATACATATTTCCTAAATACTTTAACCTGCTAAGATGCGACTGGTAGGCACGATCAAATACATTACTGACCTGAAGTAAAAGAGTCGCGGAATGGTTTTCAGAATAATTGAGAGCAACTGAGGTCCCAATATTAAATAATGTATAATCCCTTGTTGCCGTTTCTGTATCATTCAGCCCTAAATATCTGTTTTGTGCTCCCGAAAACTCGACTTCTGCTGTAGGAGTAACTGATGAAATAAATTTTGATTGCGTAGATATTTTCTGAGAAATGGTACTGGATACTTTTACAGGAGAAATCAATGGAAGGTATTCACCATTATTCCCTTGATTTTTAAACATTTTTTCACGGTTGAATCCATAAATAAGGGATAGACTTGTCTCAAAATTAAATCCCTTCCACTTTTCAGGATGCAGGGACAACCAGGCCTCCATTCCATACAGCTGGGCCGAAGACTGCTGGTACTGATATGTTTTGTTTCCCTGTGGATCTACAATTGGATTTCCATTCCCATCCAAAAGTAATGACAGATAGATATAATTCTGAATATTATTGTTAAATAAGCTTACATCTGCTGAGAAATCCTTGAATCGGGTACTGATTCCCAGATCTTCCTGTAATGAAAACTCAGGATTAAAATCCCTGTTTCCTTTATAAATAATATGAGCCCCCGGATCCAATCCATTGGAGCCGATCTCTGTGATATTGGGCGCCCTGTAACTTCTTCCGATATTGGCTTTAAGGCTTATTTGTTTTGATAATTGAAACGTAGAACCTATACTGGCAGACAATCCTCCGAAAGTTTTGTTATAGGAAGGGAATCTAAGTTCTGTATTTGAAGATGCCTGTGCTGCATGTTCTTCAAACTGCGTCAGCGGATTGGTCTGTACGTAGAAATTATTCCAACTGATATTTCGGATATCATAACGCACACCACCGCTTACATTGAGTCTTTTATATTTCCATTTAGCATAAACGTATGCACCACCTTCACTCAGATCATAATCAGGGATAGGAAAGTCTGTAGCTGATTTATTGGTATTATTTTGAACCATTCCGTTAACGCCTGTGGAAATTTCAACAGATGAAAATTTTGGAAAATTATAACGTACTCCATAATTTAACGTATTCAGTCTTACATACATCCCTGGCTGTGAAGGTAAAGTTGGATGATTGTATTCTCTACGGATATTTTGCTGTAAAGCCAGTTGGACATCCAGGTCTCCTTTTCCGATCTGCTGACTGTGTTGCGCATAAAGACGATAATGCTGAATTCGCTGGTGTAAGGGAGAAAGTGCATATGAATTAAGTTCCCTATCTGAAACAACAGGTCTTTTTTCAATATCATCATCATCGCCCTCTCCTACCTGATACGTAAATTTTCCGGTCTTTGGATCACGGCTGCCATCTGGTATTCCCTGTAGATTATCATACAGGGTAAAGTTGATCTTTGAAAAGCTGGTATTTGTTTTACGTCCTAAAAGAAAAGAAAGATTCTTTTCCTCAAAATTAGTATTATATACCCTGCCATCCACGGAGTTTCTATAGTTTTTTGCCATTCTGTAAGACCCGTTAAATGCCGCTATGAAAGCATTTTTTTTGTAGCCCAACTGCATTCCATTTCCTATGAGGTTATTATTTCCCTGGTATTCACTTGTTATTTTTCCATGAACAGTACCATCATCCTGACTTGGGATATAAGGAAAAAGGCTAACTACTCCCGCCAGTGCATCGGATCCATACATTAAACTTGCAGGCCCTTTTATCACTTCAGCACGTTCAACAATATAGGGAGCGACTTCTATTCCATGCTCATCTCCCCACTGCTGCCCTTCCTGGCGCACTCCATCATAAAGTGTCAGGACACGGTTATAGCCCAGTCCTCTGATAAAGGGTTTGGAAATATTGGGTCCCGTTTCCACCACACTCAGGCCTGGAGCTGATTTCACCAAAGAGCTGATAATGTTGGTTGCCACTGCTTTTTCGATCTGCTTGGAAGAAATACTGACGATTGCAACAGGGTTTTCTTTAATTAAAGTTTCCTTTGAAACTCCTGTTATAACGACTTCATCAATTTTATTACTATCTCGGATGAGTACAATATTAGGAACTACGATATTCTTTTTCTCTACGGAAATTTCCTCTTCAAATTCTTCATATCCTTTAGCTTTAACTAAAAGTCTGTAGTTTCCCGGAACCAGATTTTTGATTATATAATGACCATTTTTATTAATGGTCGTTTTCGTCGGTGTATCTTTAAGCATTACTTCTGCACCCGGGCTGCCTCCATTTTCAAAAAGTACCATTCCTGTTACTTCTGCGTTTTGACCGTTTACCATTGAAATCATAAAAATAGCAAATGCTGATAGCATCAATCTCAATTTCATATACATTAAGGTTTTTATTAAGCTGTATTAAATTTTAAAAAGTGAGTATTAGTAATTACTAAAGCAAAAGTATTAAAAAAAACAAAACTAATGCAACTTTGTTGCATTAGTTTTGTTTTAATTTATTGATGTAAAATTTAGAGCTTAAGAAAAGAGGTTTGCAGAAACTCAGTCTCTCTGTCTCACTTAATGATTTGCACTTTTAGAGCTACTTTTACTCAATAGGAATACAGTGGAAACAATAAGCAAACTGCCTACCCAATCCATGGCTGAAAATGAAACATGCAGCCATGCTACCGCTAAAACGGCTGCAGAAAGAGGTTCTACCGAAGCTAGAAGACTGGTTTTCTGACCTCCGATCATCTGTACTGCAGTGAGATAGGCATAAAAAGCAATTAAAGTTCCAAATATTACAATAAAAGCGGTATACCAGAATGCCTGTGCATCCCAGGTCCCTTCAATACTCCATGGAGCCTTCACAAAACTGAAAACAATTCCACCGCACAGCATTCCCCAGCCTATTACGACAGAAGATTTGTATCTGGTCAATAACCGTACCGGCTGCAAAGTATAAATAGCAAGAGCTACCGCAGACGCCAGCCCAAAAAATAATGCAGTTCCAGAGATCGATAAACGGTCGATATTCCCGTGAGTCACCAATAAAGAAGTTCCCAGAATAGCCAAAACAATAGCCAGAAACTCTAATAAAATAGGAATCTTTTTATTTTTAAAAGCAAGATAAATAGCAATAACCACAGGACCTGCGTATTGAAGAACCGTGGCTGTGGCTGCATTCGAATGTTTTATCGCTGCGAAATAAGTGTACTGCACCGCAAGCATTCCTGTGATGCTAAATATGGCTAACTGTAAAGCATCTTTTCTATTTTTCCAGATTTCAAACAGATCCGACTTTTCTCCAAATTTCGCAAATAAAAGAAGAAAAATACCCGATACAAGCATTCGTATGGTAATGAGCCATTCAATATTAATCCCACGCTGCTGAAAAAGGAACTGCCCAAATGTCCCTGAAACACCCCAAAGTAAAGCTGCCAGAACTGCCAAAAAGAAACCTCTGAAAATATTCATCCTGATATAAAAATATGAGTTGTATTAAAATGCAAAAATGCATTAAAAAACCATTGTTTTTGTATGAAATTTCATAGGTTATTTGCAATTTTGTTTCATAAAATATATTTTACATTTTGAAAAATCTAGATCGCTTTGATATATCCATTTTAGAGATTTTACAGAAAGATAATTTAACACCCCAGCGGGATATTGGTGATCATATTGGTTTATCCGCAGCTGCGGTTCAAAGGCGTATTAAAAGAATGCGGGAATCAGGTATCATTAAAGCGGATGTTTCCGTCATCGATATTGAAAAACTGAATCATTCCGTTACTCTCATAGTAGAGGTATTTCTGGAAAGTGATAAAATTGATCTGATTGATCAGATGAAAACAACTTTTAAAGCTACTCCAGAGGTACAGCAATGTTATTATGTAACGGGTGAGGCAGATTTTGTATTAGTTATAGTGATTCCTTCAATGAAGCATTATGAGCTGCTTACCCGAAAAATCTTCTACAGTAATGATAATATTAAACATTTCAAAACTTTAGTATCCATGGATTCCGTCAAATCTAATTTAGAAGTGCCCGCAAGTATCTTATATCAAACTGATTAAATATTTTTAATCAATACAAGCTATGATGCGGGGTCCTTATATTCGTTAAAAAACGGTTAAAGTCTGCTTGTAAAAACACATGGTTGTAGAATTTTAATTAGGTTTGCAAAACATTCTGCTCAGACTTTGTCTTTCTGAAAAAAAGCACTAAAATTTTAATTATACCCAAGAAAATTATGAAGAAGATTACGCAATTTTTTGTCATTTCCATTTTATTTTTAAGCCCTTTTATTAAAGCACAAGTAAAAGATTTTGTTATTGAACCTCCCATCAAACCTAATTTGTATATCTATAAAACATTTGGCGTATTCGGAGGAAAGGAATATTCTACAAATGCAATGTATTTGATTACAAAAAAAGGGGTAGTTCTCTTTGACGTTCCCTGGCAGAAAACACAGTACCAAAGCTTGATGGATACCATAAAAAAGCGGCATAACCTTCCTATTATAGCTGTATTTGCTACCCACTCCCATGAAGACAGAGCGGGAGATTTAAGTTTTTATAATAAGAAAGGAATAAAGACCTATGCAACAGCAAAAACCAATGAACTGCTGAAAAAAGAGGGAAAAGCTACATCTACTGAAATTACAAAAACAGGAAAACCTTACCGTATCGGAGGTGAAGAGTTTATCGTTGATTTTCTTGGTGAAGGACATACAGCGGACAATGTAGTGGTATGGTTTCCAAAATACAATATCCTTGATGGTGGATGTCTGGTAAAAAGCAGAAATGCAGCAGATCTGGGCTACACTGGAGAAGCCAATGTAAAACAATGGCCGGAAACAATGACAAAACTGAAAACCAAATATGCAACAGCAACCATGGTAGTACCAGGCCACGACGAATGGAAAGGCGGTGGACATGTAGAACACACATTGGAACTTTTAAACAAAAAATAAAAGATAGAATAAAAACAGATTGACAATTACATCAAAAGCAAATTGTTTTTCCGTGAAATTTTAATTTTTTGTACGAAATTTTGTTTCATTATAAAATAAAAAAATCCCGTTTTTCGGGATTTTTTTATTTTAAATTTTGTCAATGATTAATCTAATACACTCCAACCTCTTTTCGGATTGGCATTATTAGAAACTTCCTGTTCATTAACAATGATATTTTCTTTTCTTTGACCTATGTAATCAAGTTCACTTAATTTAGAGAAAATTATTTCCAAACTTCTCAACATCTGCTGGATATACAATAATGGCTCTCCACAGTTATGATGATCATAGTTCGTTTCCGCTACAATTGAAAGCTGATTCAGCAAGGTATGAGGAGCAATTTCACTCCATTCTAAGCTGTAGTTCAGCATTTCTTCCAATTCCGCAGGAACTAAAACCTGAGTGGAATTATATAGACGTAATGCCAACTTAGCAAAAGACTCGATTAAAAATATAGGTGGCTGCGAAGGAATAACATTTCTAAATTGGAAATACATATCTCCAAATGTATTAATCAGAGTACTGCACAAAAACTTAACGTTTTGTGCCAATGCCGTATTTTGATTTTTATGAGAAGCTTTCTGAACAATCTTAAAAGCATATTGTTGTAAGTTTCCAATAGACTTGGCAAAGCTTCCATAATATTCGATCAAGGCAGGATGACTTTGAATTGAAGTACACGGTGGGATAAAATTAGAATTGACCTGCGCTATGTTTCCTTTTAAATCAACCTTTCCAACGATCAGGTAATTCCCCCCTGAATAACTGCTGTTCAATGATGTTACAGGAAGCAGCTCAATATGATAATTAGGCTGCGCGTTTGGATGTCTCGGTGGAATTTCTTCCGGATCGATATCACCAAAAGGCATCTTATCAAAAGGATTAACCGAAATTAAAATATAATATTCTCCATCTGCCTGTTCTTCATTCATAGATTTAGCCAGTGACTTTACACTTACTCTTCTATCGCTCAGCTCCATTCTGTATCCGGCTAAAGTTATGGCGCTGCAACGTTTGATGACCAACTGTACATCATTCGTAGCGGTATTGTGAACGTCAAAAATAGTTTTATCCGTGAATTCATTCGATATAGGAAGAAGCCCGTAATTATAAGGAGTGATTCCTATAGAATTGGAATCTCTGATGGTATCAATCAAAAAGTTGTCCTGATCATTAAGGTGTCTCTGGGAAACTTTCATCCCATCTACCCAATTGATTGCAAAATGTTTAATAGGCTGTATCATATTAAATACTTTTAAATTTTGTGTGGTTATGATTTTCTTGTTATTCCTTCTTCTTCATGTTGAATAACTCTCTTACAAATAACGACTTCATTTTCTGAAATACTATTTGCTGTAATATCCTGATTAAAATCAATATATTTTCTAAAACTGAAAAAAGATTTTTTAGTGTAGAAGATCCAATAGTAAGATTCTCTTTCTTCATCTACAAGATGAATGATCGACTTTGGATTTTTATGGTTATAATCATCTACTACTCTATAGAACCAATCTCCAAAAGTGACTCCTGTGGGTAGCGTTTTAGCCTTAATTCTAAATCTATTTGAATCTTCCAGATTTTTACTTAATTCTACATTCAATACCATAAGTCTATCAAAATCCGCGCCTTCAAAATCCGGAAGTCTCTGATCCGGAGAATAACGCCAGGTTTTATATATATCAACAGGAATGCTGATAAACTGAACGTAACAGTAGTGGAATACCATCGGTACAAGAAATATAATTACACTTGTTGCTGCCATCACAGCATTTCCTGTTCCTAAACTCATCCATTTGAACAACAGGACAAAAAGATATCCCCCAAAAGCAATACACGTTAATGAAAGTATAGATTCAAATAAAATACTCATTACCGCAGAGTCAATATGTTTTTTAAAATATTTATCCAACAGATTAACATGGATGATCCCCAAAATAAGGTAGACAATCTGTGCGATAAGATACCAGTAGGGGTTAAATAAATTTCCGGCAAATCCAAAGAAACCGGGTAATGCCAAACATAAACTGCATAAGAGTACATAAATGATGATGACCTTAATTTTTATAGCAGGCTTATTTCGTCTGATTACACCTAGTATAATCATCATGATCACTGCTATTAAAGGCATTAAAATATATCTTAAAAAGATTCCTTTTACTGAAGAAATTTCCATTGGTCGTTTTTCAAATTTATAATGTATTGGTGCTTGTAAATATAGTAAATTATTTTACAGAAAGGTAGAGTATCCAAGGCGGTTTGCATTTCTTTCGTCATCCTCCAGCTTAAATGAATATTCCTGCTTCTCAGTGATAAAATTTTCCTCTACATCTACCGTTACAGGAAGAAAACAGTCATATAAAGCCTGAAGTACTTTTCTGAAAGGATTTCCAGGAATATACATTTTCATATTCTCATAAGGAATCGGACCTATATTGACTACCCAGTTTCGCTGTCCGTCCATATGTCGGCCACTGGGAATATATGTTACACCCAGTCTGGAATTTCCTAATAACATAGAATCATCATTTTCCTCTATATCATCGATCACATTGGGAGTAAAGGTTACTTCTACCGGTACCTGAAGAAAAGCCGTAAGGCATCTTTCAAACCATCTTTTATCTCCACGTATGTTGTGGAAAAATGGTAAAATGTGCATAAAAATATAGGCATTTTTCTGATCCAGCTGTTTTACGATCGGCCAAAGTTCAGTAATCGTTTCAAGTAAAGTATCGGTATCACTGGAAACATCAAAATCAAATTCTTTTGACAAAGCGCTGATCTCTGTAAAAAAGATTTCCAGTTCAAAGGGACGGAAAAACTTCCGTGCATCATCTTCTACCCTTTTCTGTTTACGGATTTCCTTAACTACACTTTCTACATTTTTTCTTGTAGTGCTTAGTGAAGGAGGATGAAATAAACCTTCCGGAAGATAATCATAAATACCTTCTCTGTAAGTTTCTATCGTGAATACTTCTTCATCAAATCCCAAATAATTGCTCGAAATACTTTTGATATCTTTCAAATAGGCTCTGTCATTGATACCAATCCGATCAATGAAGATATTACTGACGCTCCTGTGATATTTCAAAAGATTCACTGCTACTGATTCAGCTTTAAAATCAGTTTGCAGTTTATTGTAATGCATATCTACAATATTATTCTCATACATAGTGTTTCCTGTGATTATTGGCTTGTAAAGATAATATATCTAATGGTATAGAAAAAAAATACGATTTAATTTTTATATGCCAAAGATAATATGATCATTTAAGAAAGTAAAAGTATAAAATTTTTGTAAAATTAAAAGGAGTTCTGCATAAAAACTAAGAAATAAACTGAGCTTATTTTCAAAATGAATAAAATTTAACGATAGGCTGAAGCTTAAATAGATTAAGTCTTTATTACAAGAAATTAATCTTTTTTTTCCCTACTTAGAAAAAGCTAGTTTATCTTTGTCAACTGAAAATGTTATTTACAATGAAAAGTATTTATTCTAAAATTTTAATTTTAGTATTCATCTCCTCCTCTCTTTATTCATTTGCGTGGGGATTAACGGGGCACAGAATTATTGCAGAGATCGCACAAAATCACCTTTCCGGAAAAGCCAGAAGGGAAATCAGAAAAATAATGGGTCAGGAACGTCTTGCATACTGGGCCAATTGGCCGGATTTCATTAAATCCGATACAACAGGTGTATGGAAGGAGGCTTCAGCATGGCATTATGTAAATATTGATCCACAGGCTGATTTCAAAACCTTTGAACAGAATTTAAAAGCTCAGGCTGGACCTAGCCTTTATTCTCAGGTTAAAACTTTATCTGCACAGGTAAAAGATGAAAAGACTTCTGAAAAAGACAGAAAAATTGCTTTAATTTTCCTTATCCACATTATGGGGGATCTTGCACAGCCATTGCATGTTGGAAGAGCAGAAGATTTGGGAGGTAATAAAATCAACGTAACATATTTCGGGGAAAAAACAAATCTGCATTCAGTTTGGGATGGGAAACTGGTTGATTCACAAAAATACAGCTACACAGAATATTCAAGATTATTGGATATTAAAACCAAGGATGAAGTAAAACAGATCCAGTATGGAACATTGGAAGACTGGTTGTATGATTCGCATAAAATTGCTAACAAAATTTATGCACAGACTCCCGATGGTTCAAAATTATCTTTTGACTACCAGTATAAGTTCAATGATACTATGGAAAGACAGCTTCTTTATGGAGGACTGAGATTAGCCAAGTTATTGAATGACCTGTTTTAAATAGTTGAAAATTGAAAGTTGAAAATGGAGATTGAAAAGAGTTTAGAGGTTTCGAGAATCGGGATGCGGGGTCGTCATTCAACTTCCCATTTTTGTCCTAAATTCTAACTTCTCATTTTCAACTTTCAACTGAAAACAAAAAAGCGAAACTTAGTTTCGCTTTTTTGTTTTTATAAAATTCAGCTTAAGTTTAAAAAAAATTAAAACTGGTGTAACCTTTTGACCTCTTCAAGCGTATAATATATAGTAACTCTAGTTTGAGGATAAAATAAATGAGACAGTTAAAAATTACTAAGCAGGTAACCAACAGGGAAACTGCTTCATTAGACAAGTATTTGCAGGAAATTGGTAAGGTAGAATTGATTACTGCAGACGAAGAAGTAGATTTGGCACAAAAGATTCGTGCAGGCGACAGAGCCGCATTGGAAAAATTAATCAAAGCCAACCTTCGTTTCGTAGTTTCTGTATCTAAACAATACCAAAACCAGGGTCTTTCTTTACCCGATTTGATCAATGAAGGAAACTTAGGACTTATGAAAGCTGCAAAAAGATATGATGAAACCAGAGGTTTCAAATTTATCTCTTACGCAGTTTGGTGGATTCGTCAATCAATTTTACAGGCTTTGGCTGAGCAGTCAAGAATTGTAAGATTGCCACTAAACAAGATTGGCTCAATCAATAAAATCAACAAGGCATACGCTCACCTTGAGCAGGAAAATGAAAGACCTCCTTCTCCGGAAGAATTGGCTGAAGTTCTTGACATGAGCGAAGAAGATATTAAAGAATCTATGAAAAACTCCGGTAGACACTTGTCTATGGACGCTCCTTTAGTAGAAGGTGAAGATTCTAATCTTTATGATGTATTACGTTCCGGAGAATCTCCAAGTCCCGATAAGGATCTGATGCTTGAATCTCTTCAAATCGAGATTGAAAGAGCATTAAATACTTTAACACCAAGAGAGGCGGATCTTGTAAGATTGTATTTCGGATTAAACGGAAAACATCCAATGACTTTAGAAGAAATTGGTGAGACTTTTGACCTGACAAGAGAAAGAGTTCGTCAGATCAAAGAAAAAGCAATCAAGAGACTAAAACATAATACAAGAAGTAAGATCTTAAAATCTTACCTGGGTAAATAATTTAGCCTAAACAATTAATAAGCGGAGTTTGATTTTCAGACTCCGCTTTTTTTATCTTTGTATATATGATTGGAGAATACTTTATTCCCATTGCAGGAATACTTGACTATTCAACATAAACTATTTTATTTGTTTATTTTTAATACCCATAAACAGCAAATATGAAAAAACTATTTTTTACCGGATCTGTACTTCTTTTTTTATATTCTTGTACTGAAAACAAAACCGAAAACCCTCCTGTCGCTGATAATCTTATAGATAATGCTGAGTCTTCGGTATCGGGGTCTTTTAAAAGTGAAAAAAACTCGGATATGATCGATCAGATCTACTCTGAGCTGATAAAAAAAGACAACAACCTTAAGGTACTTGACGATAAAATAAATGATGCCAACCGGGAAGCAGGTAAAGTTATTTTTGAATATAAAGATATCTTCGACAAATCTGATTCTTATTATCGTGATGCACAATATCATACGGATGCAATAAGTGATTCTCTACTAAAGAAAGAAATAACAAAATCAATTAAAGCAAGCGCCGATCAATATGCTTTAAAACTTAAGACGATAAAAGATCTTATCAGTCTGCTTAATACCAATGAAAAGAAAATGAATGATCTCTATACTGCTTTTAAGATCAAAAAAACACTTCCGGAAATTGAAAAGTATCAAAATGCCCATTCCCTGAAACCGGATCATTTAAATAGTTCCATCAATAAACAGAATAAAGTATTGAATGAGTTAAAAAATTTAAAATACTAATCTTTTAATCTCTAAATCTTTTAATTTCATAATAATGCAATATACCACTCAATGGCTTACAGATAAAAGCCGTATCAAAGAACTCGTTGATTTTTTCATTACGCATAAAACAGATTCCTACATCTCCCATAGTGAAATCATGTATGGGAGAGCCTTAGATTCCGAGAACTGGAATCCCGACTTAAGAGCTGTATTTACTGAACAACTGATGTCCGATTATGATTATGACAATACTTCAAAATTAAATATCCTAATCGCCGAAAATGAAAAAGGAGAAATTGTCGGAATGCTTGTCTTCAATGTTATCAGCAGCCCTTTTAAAAAGTATGCTATTTTAGAAGATATGCTTTTAGATCAATCCATTAGAGGTCAATCTCTTGGAAGTAAACTCCTAAATGAAGTGATTCAGGAATCCAAAACCTGGAATATTAATTTCATTGTACTGGAAAGCGGGGGTAATAACCATGGAGCACATCACTTTTTCAATAAATATGGATTTAAAAAAGTATCCGAAACCTATATTTTAACCCTATAATCATACAACCCCGATGAATTCAATTTCAATCATTGGTGCAGGAATTGGTGGACTGACTCTCGGAAACGTTCTTAAGCAACACCAAGTGGATTTCAAAATTTACGAATCAGCACCGGAAATAAAACCGGTGGGATCAGGAATTATGATGGCTATGAATGCAATGCAGGTTTTTGATACACTTGGCTTACGGGAGAAAATTGAAAATGCGGGAAACAAGATCCGTCGTATTTCTATAACTGATCAGTCTTTACGCCCTATTTCCGTAACTAATGGCGAGGCGGTTGAAAAGAAGTTTAACTTATCTAATGTGGCGATTCACAGGGCAGAATTACAAAAAGTTCTTGCCGAACATCTTGGATTCGAAAATATCCAGTTGAGTCATGGCCTCCAAAAAATAGAGAAAAAGGAAAATTATTCCTTACATTTTGAAAACGGTACAGAGCTTGAAAGTGAAATTGTTTTTGGTGCTGACGGTATAAAATCTAAAATCCGAAGTCAGATTTTAAAAACAGGAACGGTTCTTAATACCGGGCAGGTATGCTGGCGTGGATTGGTCGATTATGATTTACCTGAAAAATACCACCATGAAGCACTTGAAATATGGGGAAAAGGAAAACGTTTCGGATTTGTTAAAATGACTGCTACAAAGGTGTATTGGTATGCAGTAATCAATCAGAAAAATTTTAAACCAGATATTAATTTACTTTCGGCTTTTGGTGAATTTAATTCTATCGTATTGGATCTAATTCAGGCAACTGATCCTAAAGATATTATTTTAAACGATATTACCTACCTCTCTCCGATCCCCAAATGGTATTCTGATCATTTATGTCTGATTGGTGATGCAGCTCATGCTACAACCCCTAATATGGGTCAGGGAGCCTGTCAGGCTATCGAGGATGCTTACATTATTGGAAAGCTTCTGGAAAAAGATAGAGATTACCATACAATATTTGAAAACTTCCAGAAAATCAGAAGAAAAAAAGTAGACTATGTCGTGAGTACCAGTCACAAAGTAGGAAAAATTTCAATGTGGGAATATGGTACAGAGTTCCGAAATTTTTTATTCAGACTGGTTCCAGATCGTTTCAACCAAAAAATGATCGAGAAATTGATACAACTCGAAATGTAAAAATTTTTAGAATAAGATGTATTAAAGTTGTATAGTCTCAATTAAAGCATTTTTTAATTAAAACTATACAACTTATTATTTTAAAGATTGTTACGATTTTTATTTAATCTCAGATTTAACACTTCCACAAGAAAGCATTTTACTCCCGTAATAAGGGTTCACAACCTGTTTTTCGTTGCTTAGCCAACTTGCATCAGCCATTGGGCAATACTGGACAAAGACTGGTTTCTCTGAAAGTTTAAACTGTTTTGTTAATGCAATCATTTGATTTGAAAGGTTGGGAAAATGCTCTCTTTGAGTATTGATACTTTTTGCTTCAGCAATAGTGGTTGCTTCTTTTTTAAGAGCCGCTAAAGTCCCTTCCGAAACTATTTTAGAATCAATTGTCGACGCTGTTTTAATAAATTCAACTGCTGCTTTTGAAGCTTTACCTGCATCATCAGTTGTTAAAGCTGTTTTAACAGAGATATAGTTCTGGTATAAAGCAGAAACCTTAACATCAGATTTAGATTGTGCAGATAAAGAAAGTACTGAAAATATTGAAAGTACTGCGGTAATGATATACTTTTTCATTGTCTTAAAATTTAGAATTAATAATTTTTGATAGAAATAATCTGAAATCGGACAGTACGACAAATTTTGTCGTCTATTATCACGAAATCATTCAGCGAAAAAAGTATATTCTAAATTCTGAAATTACAATGGGTAATAAAGATTGGAACAGATTTATTATCTGGAGGTGCATTGATAAGGGGCTGTCTGTATTTAGCGATTGAAAAAGAAGAATCAGCTGATACAAATTCATGTTTTTGAAATTCTGCTATTTGTTTTAAAAGATTAATCTTTAAAAAATCCGACTTCTGGGAATCATCAACTTTTACAATTTTAATCTCCGTTTTACAGCAATCCTTTTTTGTTTTTACACCACATTTAGCACATACATCATCTGTTTTTTGACTTACAGATACCAATTCCTGCATACAGTAATGAAAACTGAAGACTGCTCCGGAAGAGAATCCAAAGTAGAAAACAGAAAACAATATGGCAAGAATCTTTTTCATATGCTGAAGCAAAGGTAAAAATATCTTTTTTACAGAAGTTATAAAATTATGTAATGTTATTATAAAATTTGGAAAAACACTAAATAAAAAACTTCTGAAAAGCTCAGAAGTTTTTTATTTTTTATCTCTCGGCAGATTTTGCTGATTAGGCAGATCATTTAATTTTCAATTTTCAACGCTCCACTTTCAACTTAAACCTTACTTAATCTTAAACTCAAGTTTCACATTAAAGAATCGTCCTGTTAAACGAACCGGCACCGGATACATTAAATTCGTATTAGCATCTGTAATCCACTGGTTGGCTACCGTATTTTTGATATTAAAGGCATTGAAAACCTGTACTCCTAAAACAAGCTCTTCAAAATTCCCCCAGAACCCATAGCGCTTCTTTTTATCTTTTGAATCAATAAACACTTTGGATAACCCAAGGTCAACTCTTTTATAAGAAGGAAGAGTACTTTGATATTTATACGCTGCATTTACATCTGGTGCACCGTTCTGATCCAATATAATAGGTGCCCCTGTTGGTAATCCCATTGCATACGTTAATGTAAGGTTCACCCTCATTGAAGGGAATTGAGGCATATAATCCTGATAGAACATTGCAAACCTCAATCTTTGATCTGTTGGCCTGGCTATATTCCCTCTTCCATCGATATTCTCATACACTCTGGCATAACTTGCAGACAACCACGAGTCTATTCCCGGAACAAATTCACCAAACAACCTGGTATCAATTCCATAAGCATAACCTGTAGCATTATTTTTACCTGAATAACGGATTCTCACATTGTCCATATAATATGGGATAAGATCATCCATCTTTTTGTAATACGCCTCTGTTGTTAACTTAAATGGACGGTCATACATCTGGAACTCGTAATCATTCGCTAAAATAACCTGTAAAGAACGTTGAGACTTTATACTGTTATTAAAGTTTCCATCGAGATCCTTGATCTCTTTATAGAAAGGTGCCTGATAGTATACACCTCCAGAAACTCTGAACAACATATCTGTATCCCAGTCAGGTTTGATGGCAAACTGTACACGAGGGGAAAAAATAGTTTCTTTATTAAAGCTCCAATGAGAAACCCTGGCTCCTGCATTGACAAAAACCTTATTGGTTCCCCAATAAAATTTCTGGGAATATTGCGCATATGCTGATAACCTTGTAGGTTCAATAGCATTTTGACCGGCTATTCTGTATAATAATTTCAGGTCTCCAGGTGTTCCGAACCTAGGATCATCAATAGCATGCGGTATGCTGTATCCTGCAGAATCTATTAATTTCCATTCGTTGGTCAGATCCTTCAGGTTTTCTTTTTCATATTTAAACCCAAGCTCAATATCTGTATTGACATTCGGTGAAAAACGTCCTCTGAACTGAGCCCCATAGGTTCTTACAAACAGATCATTTCTTGCATGATCAATCTGTCCTCCCGAATCATACGTTGTCTGTGGCGCTCCGGTAATAGGATCAAAAGTTTGTAATATATATTGAGACTGGATAGAATAATACTCCCTTTCACGGTTCTGATAAGCAAAGGCATCCAATGTGAATTTCCACTGATCTGATGGTTTGAAATTCATGGAAACAGTTCCCATCATATTTTTATACTTGTCATCTTCCTTTCCTGCATACAAGACCGTAAGATTAAGGGGCCTCTGAAGCGTTCCAAAGTCTACGCTTCTCTCTTTAGGAATCATCTCATAGTCATTCTTAGAATAATACCCTACGAATGAAAGCGTTAGCTTTGGATTGATATGATAGTTGATGTAAGATTGAAAATCCCAGTATGTAGGATTGAAATTGGTATCCTCTTTCAGCGTATTTAAAACCAGGTTTGTATTCCTGTACCTCCCTGAAAATAATGCAGTTAATTTTTTATTTTTTGAGGCTAAGCCGGCAGTTAATCTTCCGCCAATTAAACTGGCCTCTCCTGAGAGTTCCGACTTTTCAGGCTCTCTGTAATAAATATTTAAAGCAGAAGACATTTTATCTCCATATCTGGGTTCAAAACCTCCTGCAGAGAAATTCACCGTTGAGACCATATCCGGATTAATGATACTTAACCCTTCCTGTTGAGAGTTTCTGATGAGGAAAGGTCTGTAAATTTCAATATCATTAATATAAATAAGGTTTTCATCATAGTTTCCACCACGAACCATATATTGAGAAGATAGCTCTGTGTTAGAGTTTACGGAAGGTAAGGTTTTAAGAATCCCTTCTATCCCTCCGGAAATACTCGCAACATTCTTAGCATCTTTTGCTGAAATTTTCACAGTACTAAGGTCAGTTGTACGTCCTACGACTTTTTTCTGGAATACAACCTCCTCAATATCTGTAACTTTGGTTGTATCCTTTCTTTTTGTCTGAGAGAATACTAACATGGGAACCATAAGGCTCAGCGGTAAAACTAGTTTTTTCAAAAGAAATGTTTTAAGAATTTCTAAAATTAAGTATTTTTTAACAACTACAAAATCGATTCTCTAATTCTTGTCAATTTTTGTAACAAATCTTCTAATAAATCTAACCTTAACATGTTGGCTCCATCAGATAATGCCGTTTCTGGTGTAGGATGTGTTTCTATGAAAAGACCATCTGCCCCTACTGCAATTCCTGCTTTTGCAATCGTTTCAATAAGATCAGGTCTCCCTCCAGTAACTCCCGAATTTTGATTAGGCTGTTGTAAAGAATGGGTAACATCCAGAATAACAGGAGCATACTGTCTCATTGTTGGAATACCTCTGTAATCAACAATCAGATCGGTGTACCCAAAAGAGTTTCCTCTTTCAATAATTGCAACTTTCTGATTATTGGAATCTGTTATTTTCTGAACAGCAAACTTCATGGATTCAGGAGAAAGGAACTGCCCTTTTTTCAGGGTTACACACTTTCCTGTTTCTGCTGCTGCAACCAACAAATCCGTCTGCCGTACCAAAAATGCAGGAATTTGTAATACATCCACATACTGAGCTGCTAAGGCTGCATGCTCATTTTCATGAATATCTGTTGTTGTTGGAATATTAAATGTTTCCCCAACTTTTTTTAGAATTTCTAAGGATTTTTCCTCCCCAATGGTTGTAAAAGAATCAACCCGGCTTCTGTTTGCCTTTTTAAAGCTTCCTTTAAAAATATAAGGAATGTTATATTTATTAGTAATTTCTATTACTTTTTCAGCAATCCTTAACGCCATATCTTCGCCTTCAATGATACAAGGACCTGCTGTAAGAAAAAAGTTTTTTGAATCTTTGTGTTGAATATTATCTAAATACTGAATCATTTTATTATTATTAAAAGTTCAGTAAAAATACTTATAAAGTTTTAGAATCGGAAATTATTTGATCCCTTAATATTCGTAAAATATCAAAGTCATTTTTTTCAATATTGACCGAAATAATGAGGAAATTAACCTGTTAAGAAGTCATCTTCTTCAGTATTTTTTCAAAAGTATTGATATTCCTGCTTGTAAATTGATCTTTCATACTTTTCTTCCCCAATATTTTACCAAAAGAAGAATCTAAAGTATCCCCTTTTGGAACTTGCCAGTAAAAAATATCATTGATAATCTGTCCTTTTTCATTTTCAGTTTTGGAAGCCGTTTCAAATTCTTTCATTAAAACATTTTCCACTCCCTGGTTTCCAACAAAAGTATAGCTGTGAAAATGATCATTCTTTTCAAAAGGGTTTCCTGTCCAGACGCTTTCTATTTCTGCTGAAGATTTTATAAATAAAAAGGCTTCATAAGAGAAATACGCTGACATCGCTTTTTCAAGAATATCTTTTAAATCAGATACCTTTTTGTCAGAAGAAAAAACAATATTCCCCGACGCAAGGATCGAACTTACATCTTCCATTCCAGCCTCTTTAAAGACTTTACAGACATCCGCCATTTTCATGTTGGTTCCTTTTACATTCACACCTCTAAGAAAAGCACAGTATTTCATAGTTTTAGGGTTTAGGGTTTAGATTTTAGGTAATTAGTTACGGGGTTCGGGGTTTGAGAGTTTGAGGGTTACGGGGTGCGAGATTCGGATTTTAAAGTTTAAAAGTTATAAAGGTCTGGTTCAAGTTATTATTTTTGCCCCAACTCCTAAATCCTAAATCC
This sequence comes from Chryseobacterium sp. T16E-39, assembly GCF_002216065.1. Classification (NCBI taxonomy): domain Bacteria; kingdom Pseudomonadati; phylum Bacteroidota; class Flavobacteriia; order Flavobacteriales; family Weeksellaceae; genus Chryseobacterium; species Chryseobacterium sp. T16E-39. The sequence goes on from NZ_CP022282.1 coordinate 1,048,021, forward strand.
TAACTTACCACCCAATTTCCACTTTCCACTTTCAATTTTCAACTCTCTCTATTTAATCCTCACATACAAATTATAGTCTGTTCCCGAAGGTTTAAGCCTATAAATTTTTTCCAGAATTGTATTTTCACTTTTAAGGTGGTCTTTTATTCTGAATTCCTCTAACAATTTGTAGTGGGTTTTGTAATATTCAGCGTCTTTACCTTTAAATAAATCATTGTAAGAAAGCAGATACTTGGGTCTTCTATTTTTTACGGTATTGATCCAATAATTTGCTTTATCTTTTCTGATCTCACTTTGAATCTGTTTATCCACTAAGCCAACTTCATCAATTGTTTTTAAACCTGAAAAATAAGGAACATATCCGGCTGGTTCTAATAAAATCCACTGACTTTTATCTTTCTCATAAAAATTCAACGAGGTCCCTATCGATCTTCTGTAATTCCATTCTCCGTTTCCTGTTGCTATAGAGTGAATTGTCTGAAAAACCAGCATAGGTATTATGTAAATGATGATTAATAAAAACAACCATACGTTTCTTTTAATCTTCTGTTCTAATACAAATATTAAAACCGGAACAAAAAGTAAAATCTGCGGAACCCAGTAATACCAGTCAAAAAGGCTTTTTTGGGAAAGGAAAATTAATTGTTTCGCCCACCCAAAAAGAAAGATCATCCATAAAAAATAATTTCTTTTCTCTTTCTGACGGATCAGAAATATAAAACAAACCAGTTCAAAAATCAGAACAATAATGGTAAATGGATTAAAGTTTCCGGGTAACTTCAACATTCCCCAGAAATTTCCGTAATTAGACATAAAATATTCCACATCCTGGCTGAATGTAAAATTTTTATCATAAAGAAGTTTTTTAGCAACGATGGTATTATTCACCCATTCCCCAAAATAAAACCAGTTAAAGGCAAGGGCAATTGAAACGCCCAATATACCTCCCATGATATAGCTCCACCGGATCTTTTTATTCGAGAAAACATCTACCAAAAATACAATCCCTAAAAAAATAACCGTATCAATTCTTGTGAATAAGATAAGGACAGGAAGAATGAGAAGTGCCCATTTTTTATCCTTTTTGAAGCCATAATACAATAAAGCCATTTCGAGGAAGAAAAGAAGCCCATACTCCATTCCCAGAATCGAAATTTTTATTGAAGGCGGCAAAATTCCAAACAGAAAAATAAAAATAGCTTTATGCCAAGGATTTTTCAGAAGAAGATGGGATAAAAACAGACTTCCTATCGTAAAAAGTATGGAATTAAAAATAAGAATTGGTTCTATGAAATATTCTTTTCCAAAAATAATATTGAACAGATAGGAAACAAAAACATATAAATGAGTGGTCGATGCCGAAATCCTTGTATTTCCGTTAAATCCTATTACTCCATAATCCATCAGATTCTGGGCAACCCTCCAGGTGATAAATGCATCTTCCTGAATATGGTGTGTAAGTAAAAAAAGGAGCTTAAAAACGACTGTAAAAATTACAGCATAAATTGGGAGTTTATTTGTTCTTTCAGACATTGTGTATCTTTAATGGCACAAATATAACCTTAAAAATTTATGAATACAATAAGAAAAAAAGCGGAACTTCGGTTCCGCTTTTTGATATGTTTATGAAGCGTTTTACTGTGTAACTTTCATAATTGCTGTTGTAATCTGATTTTCTTTTTCCTTTGAATAGGTAGAATCAAAAGGCTCCATAATATCAAATAAGTACTGATAGAAAGGAGTGATTCTTTGTACATTCTCAGATTTGCTCATCGCCTTCTCCTTACCCATTTGTTGAAGTTCTTTAATAAAAACATCGAATTTCTTATCAATAGGTTCTATAGACTTCACCAGATAATCATAGGCTTTGTCCTTCTGTCCGATAGCTTTATAAGCTGAAGTTACAGCAGATACAACGAGAGAATATTCCATCGGTTTTGACCCCATTTGTCTTCTCAGGTATTTCTGTTCTCCCCGATCAAGACTTAAATAATAATCATACTCTTCAAAAATTCCTTTCTTAAGAGTTTCCGCAAGTTTCAATCCTTTTTGCTCCTGACCTGATACAATATATCCATAAACAAGAGAGCTTAACGATCTGGGATCGTTGTATTTTTCTGCCGGAATTTCTTTTGCTGCCAGATCTAATAGTTCATTTGCTTTTGCTTTCTCACCTATTAAGGACAACGCCCCTACAGCTCTGCTCACTGTTGACCTGTAAGCTAGAATGTTTGATGTTGCCGTTTCATCATAATGATTTTTAAGATCTTTAAAATTACCCCATTTGAAGTTTTTTACCACATTGTATAGGGAGTTGGCATCTGCTCTTCCCAAGTCACCATCAGGACTTGGCAGTGTACGAATAGGTACCAGCCTGTAACTGAAACCATCAAATTGCAGATAATCATCAAGGTAGAAGATATTTTCACTGTCATAAATCCCTCCAGAAGAGAAGTTGACCGGTCTTTTCCAATCAAAGTTGGCAAAAATATCAAACATCATCAGGTTGCCTTTAAAAAGTGTATTGGCTTTATAATCAATCATGATCTGATCTACTGTATAAGGCAAATCACTTGGATTAATAATTCCTGCTTTTATTGCATTTTCTTTATTTACCGGTAAAGTAAATTTGCTTACCGGTAAGAAGTTGTATTTTTCATATCGGGCTTCACCAAAGATCATTTTCAGAACTTCATCCTTTTCAGCAGATTTCATCTTAATGAAACTCATTGCTTCTTTTAGAGTCATTGAATCCTGGGTAAGATACTTTTTAAAAGATTGGAATTCCGTTTCAGGAGCTCCCTGCTCCTTAAGGTTATTAAAAATATTCTGCCAGTCTTCTTTTTTCATGATGTAGATCTGATCATTAACCCCATCTTTATAGTCTTCACGGGTAAGCTGCCCAGGAATAGGACTGGCATTGTAGGTTTTTCTTTTAACCTGATCGCAATACCAGGGAGTGGAAAGTAATGTAAAATTCACTGTTTTCACATCATCCCGTAACCTTTCTGTCTCCTGAATAGCCCACACCGGAAACGTATCATTATCTCCATATAAAAATATAATATCCTCTTTTGGCAGGGACTTCAGAAATGAATAAGCATAATCGTGAGCGGCCGATTTACGGCTACGGTCATGGACATTATAATTCTGGAATCCCATCATAAAAGGTACTCCAAGCAAAACTACTCCAGCTATAATATTAGCAGCATTTGATTTCACTTTAGACTGCAAGAACCATAAAATAGCACCGGCACCTAAACCTATCCAAATAGCAAATGCATAGAAGGAACCTACCATCGCATAATCTCTTTCTCTTACCTCAAATGGCTTTACTCCTGTATAGAAAACGATTCCGGCTCCAGTAAGAATAAACAAAGACAGCAAAGCATAAAACCTTCCAAAGTCCCTGTTAAGCTGAAAGAAGAATCCTATCAACCCTAAGATTAGTGGTAAGAAGAAAAATGCAACCGTACTCTCATTTTTGAACTTCGCTGGCATCTTATCCTGATTTCCCCACAACGCATTATCGATGAAAGAGAAACCGGAAATCCAGTTCCCATTGGTACTTTCCATATGTCCTTCCCTATCGTTTTGTCTTCCCACGAAGTTCCACATCAGGTATCTGGCGAAATAATATCCGTTCTGGAAAGTAAAGAAATAATCCATGTTCTGAGCGAAGGAAGGCTTTTGAACATTAATAAGATCGTAAGGCTTTACTTTCAGGTAATCTGCTGCGGTAATAGATTTGTCTTCGTATTTCTTTCTTAGCTCCTCAAAGATCTGTTTTGCCTGAGGATTATCTGCTACATCTTCATTTCCATAGTTGAAGGTAAAATCAGGTGCTCCATACATTGAAATGTAATTGGCCATTACTGATTTATCTTCATTAAACATTCTCGGCATTAAACTCACCTGAGACTTACTGAAAACATAATTAAAGCGGTCTCCTGTTTTACGGTACGTTCCTGTTTTTTCGTCTTTTTCGAAAATTTCTCCTGTTTTCTGTGTTTTAAAACTTCCGTCTTCATTCTTTTCAATTCCATTGGCATCAAGGAAAGCGGTATAGTTTTGTCCGTAAATCGTTGGCCAATCTCCATACTGCTCTCTGTTATAATAATCCAGCATACCAATAGCCGTATCCGGATCATTAAGGTTCATCGGTGGATTCGCATTGGCTCTGATAGGAATAACCATCCAACACGAAAAGCCAATCATCATATAAACAATCGACAATGCAGCAGTCTGATAAATATTCTTTTTTGTTCTTCTGGCATATTTGATCATAAAATAGCAAATTGCCACCATAAGAACGAAAGCCACAATAGTCCCTGAATGGAAAGGAAGTCCTAAACCATTCACAAAGAATATTTCAAGTTTTCCGAACATGGTCATGATCAATGGGAAGATAATTTTGAATACAATGATCAGAATCCCTAAGGTGATCAGGTTAGCCCAAATAAAATTTTTCCAAGTAAACTTATAATTTCTTGCGTAGTATACTAAACAAATTGCAGGAATAGAAAGCATACACATCATGTGTACTCCCACTGAAAGTCCTACAATAAAGAAAATCAGGATAATCCATCTTTCATTATCTGCAGCATTGTATTCATTTTCCCATTTGGTGATCAGCCACACTAAAAGTGCGATGAACATTGAAGCCATAGAATAAACCTCTCCTTCTACTGCCGAAAACCAGAAAGTATCGGAAAATGTAAAACACAAAGCTCCTATAACTCCGGCAAATAAAATAGAAATTTCCTGATGTTTGGTTATTTCCTCAAAATCTTTGTTCAAAAGCCTTCTTACAAAATGGGTAATGGTCCAGAACAAAAATAAGATCGTAAATGCACTGAAAGTTGCGGACATTGCATTGATCACAATAGCATAATTATCTGCTTTCCCCAACGCAAAAATGGCTGCCACAGCACCCGCTATCTGGAATAAAGCAGCTCCGGGAGCATGCGTTACCTCTAATTTTACTGCCGAAGAGATGTACTCACCACAGTCCCAGAAACTTAAATAATGTTCTATTGTAGATAAATAAGTAATAAATGCAATGACGAAAATCACCCATCCTAAAACGGTATTCCATTGCTTAAAAGTCCAGTTCTTCATATAAAAATTAATTTCTAATATACTTTTCGAGGTAATTTTTTATTAAATTGAGTTGTCTCTATTACTAAGGCTCCAAAGATACTTTTTTCCAACCTTTTTGGTAATAATTGTTTTAAATAATTTACCCAATGGTGAGTTTTTATTTTAGACTTGTAATTTTTTAATAATACTGCTGGCAGATATTTAATCATAATCGGTCATCCATTTTTACAACACAATCTCTATCTAAAGAGTTTTTCAATAAAATCATTTAGGTTCAAAACAAAAAAAAGCGGAACCGAAGTTCCACTTTTTGATATGTTTATGCAACCTTTTACTGAGTTGCTTTCATAATTGCTGTTGTAATCTGATTTTCTTTTTCCTTTGAATAGGTAGAATCAAAAGGCTCCATAATATCAAATAAGTACTGATAGAAAGGAGTGATTCTTTGTACATTTTCAGATTCACCCATTGCCTTTTCTTTACCCATCTGTTGCAGATCCTTAATAAATACATTGAATTTCTTATCAATAGGTTCTATAGACTTCACCAGATAATCATAAGCTTTGTCTTTCTGTCCGATAGCTTTGTAAGCTGTAGTTACAGCAGATACAACAAGAGAATATTCCATCGGCTTAGTTCCCATTTGTCTTCTCAGGTACTTCTGCTCTCCCGGACTAAGGCTTAAATAATAATCATATTCTTCAAAAATCCCTTTCTTAAGAACCTCTGCCAACTTCAATCCTTTTTGCTCCTGACCTGCTACAATATAACCATATACAATAGAACTTAATGAACGGGGATCGTTGTATTTTTCTACTGGAATTTCTTTTGCTGCAAGATCCAATAATTCAATTGCTTTAGCCTTCTCTCCTTTTAAAGAAAGTGCTGCAGCAGCTCTACTCGCTGCACTTCGATAGCTGATAATATTAGAAGTCGCTGTTTCATCAAAATGAGAATTCAAGTCTTTAAAATTACCCCATTTAAAGTTTTTCACCACATTGTATAGGGAGTTGGCATCTACTCTTCCCATATCACCATCTGAATTTGGTGGGGTGTGCACAGGGATTAATCGATAACTGAATCCATCCAACTGAAGATAATCATCAAGATAGAAGATATTTTCACTGTCATAAACCCCTCCAGAAGAGAAGTTGATCGGTCTTTTCCAATCAAAGTTGGCAAGAATATCAAACATCATCAGGTTATTCTTATAAAGTGTATTGGCTTTATAATCAATCATGATCTGATTTACCGTATTAGGCAAATCACTTGGATTAATAATTCCTGCTTTCAATGCATTTTCTTTATTTACAGGTAAAATAAATTTGCTTACCGGCAAGAAGTTGTATTTTTCATATCGGGCTTCACCAAAGATCATTTTCAGAACTTCATCCTTTTCAGGAGATTTCATCTTAATGAAATTGATAGCCTCTTTTAACGTAATAGAATCCTGGGTAAGATACTTTTTAAAAGATTGGAATTCCGTTTCAGGAGCTCCCTGCTCTTTAAGATTATTAAAAATATTCTGCCAGTCTTCTTTTTTCATCAGATAGATCTGGTCATTAACCCCATCTCTGTAATCTTCATGAGTCAATTGACTTGGAATAGCATTCGCATTATATGTCTTTCTCTTAACCTGGTCAATATTCCATGGTGTAGACAAAAGGGTAAAGTTCACCACTTTTACATCATCACGGAAGTTTTCAGTTTCCTGAATAGCCCAAACCGGGTAGGTATCATTATCTCCGTATACAAATAAAATATCTTCTTTAGGCAAAGATTTTAATACCGAATATGAATAGTCATATGCTGTATATCTGTTGCTTCTGTCATGCACGTTATAATTCTGGAATCCCATCATAAAAGGTACTCCAAGCAAAACTACTCCAGCTATAATATTAGCAGCATTGGATTTTACTTTAGACTGCAAGAACCATAAAATAGCACCGGCACCTAAACCTATCCAAATAGCAAATGCATAAAAAGAACCTACCATCGCATAATCTCTTTCTCTTGGTTCGAATGGTTTTACCCCTGTATAGAAAATAATACCAACACTTGTAATGACGAATAATGATAATATAGCATAGAATCTTCCGAAATCTCTGTTCAGCTGAAAGAAGAATCCTATCAATCCTAAGATTAAAGGCAAGAAGAAAAATGCAACCGTACTCTCATTTTTGAACTTCGCTGGCATCTTATCCTGATTCCCCCACAACGCATTATCGATGAAAGAGAAACCGGAAATCCAGTTCCCTTTCGTGTTTTCCATGTTGCCTTCTAAATCATTTTGTCTTCCTACGAAGTTCCACATCAGATATCTGACAAAATAGTATCCGTTCTGGAAAGTAATGAAATAATCCATGTTCTGAGCCAGAGAAGGTTTCTGAACAGTGATAAGATCGTAAGGTTTTACTTTCAGGTAATCTGCTGCGGTAATAGATTTGTCTTCGTATTTCTTTCTTAGCTCCTCAAAGATCTGTTTTGCCTGAGGATTATCTGCTACATCTTCATTTCCATAGTTGAAGGTAAAATCAGGTGCTCCATACATTGAAATGTAATTGGCCATTACTGATTTATCTTCATTAAACATTCTCGGCATTAAACTCACCTGAGACTTACTGAAAACATAATTAAAGCGGTCTCCTGTTTTACGGTACGTTCCTGTTTTTTCGTCTTTTTCGAAAATTTCTCCTGTTTTCTGTGTTTTAAAACTTCCGTCTTCATTCTTTTCAATTCCATTGGCATCAAGGAAAGCGGTATAGTTTTGTCCGTAAATCGTTGGCCAATCTCCATACTGCTCTCTGTTATAATAATCCAGCATACCAATAGCCGTATCCGGATCATTAAGGTTCATCGGTGGATTCGCATTGGCTCTGATAGGAATAACCATCCAACACGAAAAGCCAATCATCATATAAACAATCGACAATGCAGCAGTCTGATAAATATTCTTTTTTGTTCTTCTGGCATATTTGATCATAAAATAGCAAATTGCCACCATAAGAACGAAAGCCACAATAGTCCCTGAATGGAAAGGAAGTCCTAAACCATTCACAAAGAATATTTCAAGTTTTCCGAACATGGTCATGATCAATGGGAAGATAATTTTGAATACAATGATCAGAATCCCTAAGGTGATCAGGTTAGCCCAAATAAAATTTTTCCAAGTAAACTTATAATTTCTTGCGTAGTATACTAAACAAATTGCAGGAATAGAAAGCATACACATCATGTGTACTCCCACTGAAAGTCCTACAATAAAGAAAATCAGGATAATCCATCTTTCATTATCTGCAGCATTGTATTCATTTTCCCATTTGGTGATCAGCCACACTAAAAGTGCGATGAACATTGAAGCCATAGAATAAACCTCTCCTTCTACTGCCGAAAACCAGAAAGTATCGGAAAATGTAAAACACAAAGCTCCTATAACTCCGGCAAATAAAATAGAAATTTCCTGATGTTTGGTTATTTCCTCAAAATCCTTGTTCAAAAGCCTTCTTACAAAATGGGTAATGGTCCAGAACAAAAATAAGATCGTAAATGCACTGAATGTTGCGGACATTGCATTGATCACAATAGAATAATTTTCGCCTTTTCCTAATGCAAAAATGGCTGCCACAGCACCCACTATCTGGAATAAAGCCGCCCCGGGAGCATGCGTTACCTCTAATTTTACTGCAGAAGATATGTACTCACCACAATCCCAAAAACTAAGCTTGGGTTCTATTGTTGATAAGTACGTGAAAAATGCAATGACGAAAATCACCCATCCTAAAACGGTGTTCCATTGCCTAAAAGTCCAGTTTTTCATAGTATAAAATCAATTACGCGAAAATAGGGCTTTTATATGATTCTATGCCGATTTTAACAAATTTTAAAAATACTGGTGTGGTATTTGCGTTGATAATGGAGCAATGATTGAGGATGGAGAAATATAGATTTAGGTAATGGTAGCTTAGAAATCAAACAAAAGTTTAGAAATTATTTATTTTTTTGTATTTTTGCCCTCAGATTTTTATTGAAAAATAACAAATAATGAGTAATGTTTACGATAATATCCTTGGCCTAATAGGAAACACTCCTATGGTGAAGCTAAATACTGTAACGAAAGATATTCCTGCAACTGTTTATGCCAAGTTAGAATCATATAATCCTGGACATTCCACTAAAGATAGAATCGCACTTCACATTATAGAAAACGCTGAAAAAAAAGGTTTATTAAAAGAGGATTCTGTAATTGTAGAGACTACCTCAGGGAATACCGGATTCTCTCTTGCAATGGTTTGCATCATCAAAGGATATAAATGCATTCTAGCTGTAAGTGACAAGACAAAACCTGAAAAGATCGCCTATCTTAAAGCACTTGGTGCTGTAGTGTATGTGTGTCCTGCCAATGTCCCGGCAAATGATCCAAGATCCTATTATGAGGTCGCTAAAAGAGTGGCTTCAGAAACTCCAAATTCCGTTTATATCAATCAGTATTTTAATGAATTGAATATTGATGCCCACTACCAAACCACTGGACCGGAAATTTGGGAGCAGACACAAGGAAAGATTACCCATCTTTTTGCGTGTACAGGAACAGGTGGAACCTTATCCGGATCAGGGAAATTCCTGAAAGAAAAAAATCCAGATATTAAAATTATAGGAGTAGATGCCGACGGTTCTATTCTTAAAAGCTATCACGAAACCGGTGAAATCAATAAAGGGGATGTTCATCCTTATCAGATCGAAGGAATGGGGAAAAATCTGATCCCTGGTGCTTTACTGTTTGATAAAGTAGATGAATTTGTAAGAGTAAATGATGAAATGTCAGCCTATAGAACCCGCGAAATAGCTTTAAAGGAAGCTATTATGGGTGGGTATACTACAGGAGCTGTAACACAGGCGCTCATACAATATGCACAATCTCATGAGTTTTCAGAAGATGATATCGTTGTTTTAATTTATCCGGATCACGGATCAAGATATATCACAAAGGTATACAGTGACCAATGGATGGCTGAACAAGGTTTCGTTAATAATTGTGTACACAACTATGACGAAGTTTTTAAAACAGAATTCATTAAATAGAAATAAATTACCATACAAATAAAGCCTTTTTTGTAGATCACAAAAGGCTTTTTTACTTAAAAAATCACTTATAAAAATGTTGGATATTTTTGACAGAATAAAAGAAAATCCAGGACCTCTGGGACAATTTGCAGATTATGGAGAAGGTTATTTTATTTTTCCGAGACTTGAAGGACCTATCGGACCTAGAATGCAGTTTCAGGGGAGAGAAGTAATTTTCTGGAGTGCTAATGATTATTTAGGATTGTGTAATCATCCTGAAGTATTGGAAGCTGATGCAAAAGCTGCTGCTGAATATGGGATGTTTTATCCAATGGGAGCAAGAGCCATGTCCGGAGAAACAGAACAGCACTTACAATTAGAAAGAGAGCTTGCTGATTTTGTTCAAAAAGAATCTGCCTATTTATTGAATTTTGGTTACCAGGGAATGGTTTCCACAATTGATGCCTTAGTTAACAGAAACGACGTAATCGTATATGATGTAGATTCTCATGCATGTATCGTAGATGGTGTAAGACTGCATTCTGGAAAAAGATTTACGTACAGACATAATGATATCGAAAGTCTTGAAAAAAACCTTCAGAGAGCAACAAAAGTAGCTCAGGAAACTGGTGGTGGAATCCTGGTAATTACTGAAGGGGTCTTCGGAATGAGAGGACAACAGGGAAAAATTAAAGAAATTTGTGACCTGAAATCAAAATATAATTTCAGACTTCTTGTAGATGATGCCCACGGATTTGGAACACTTGGTGAAACCGGAGCCGGTGCTGGTGAAGAGCAAGGATGTCAGGATAAAATCGATGTATACTTTTCTACTTTCGCAAAATCAATGGCTGGTTTTGGAGCTTTTATTGCGGGAGATAAAGAAGTGATCAGATATTTAAAATTTAACTTAAGATCTCAAATTTTTGCTAAGTCTCTTACTATGCCAATGGTAATCGGAGGATTAAAAAGATTAGAGCTTTTAAGAACAAAACCTGAGATTAAAGCTAAATTATGGGAAAACACTCATAAATTACAGAATGGTCTTAAAGAAAGAGGGTTCAATATCGGAGATAGCAATACTTGCGTAACTCCTGTAATGATGCAGGGAACTCCGGTAGAAGCAACCTTATTAGTAAAAGATTTAAGAGAGATCTATGGAATCTTTACATCAGTTGTTGTATACCCTGTAATCCCTAAAGGAATGATTTTATTAAGATTAATTCCAACGGCTTCCCACACAGATTCAGAAATTAATGAAACTCTGGCTGCTTTTGAAGCTATTCACGATAAATTAGTGAGTGGATACTACAAGGAGCAGGAACAAAAATTACTGGAAGAGCAAGGTTTAAGTTTCAAACCTATTTAATTCAAAAATAAAAAAAGGCCATTTGAAATAAAATGGCCTTTTTCTCTATAGTCCCAAACGCATTTTGAAAAAACATGTTGATCATCAGCGTTTTTAAGACTCCATTTCATCTTATAAATTGGTATCAAAATAAATTTATATGAAAAAATCTAAAAATAGTACAATAGCAATTCTTAGTCTTTTTCTGACATTTTTTTTCACCACGGCTAATGCCCAGCGCTCATATATTGATAACTATAAGGATATCGCCACAGACCTTTCAAAACAGTACGGAATTCCCAGCTCAATTATATTGGCGATTGCTATTGTTGAATCCGGAGCAGGAACCAGCAAAGCGAGCAAGACGCTTAATAATCATTTTGGAATTCATGGAAAGAATAACATCAATACCTCCCGATTTAAGAGTTTTACCTCAGTTCGGGAAAGTTATGAAGCCTTCTGTCTGCTCCTTTCAAAAAAGAAGCTTTACAGCAAATTAAAGGACAATAACAACTCCAATGATTGGGTGAAAGCAATAGCTTCTTCAGGATACTCTACAAAGCCTACTGAATGGATAAAAAAAATAAATTCCACGATCACTAAATACGGCTTACAGAAATAGGTCTCTCCTATCTTTTGTACACCTTTTACTTTTTGTATGGCACACCTGTAATAATTTCAATAAATTTGTAAAAATTTTCTATTGAAAGATCTTCTTCTTATTACTCCGCCATTCACTCAACTTAATACTCCTTATCCTGCAACAGCTTATATTAAAGGTTTTTTAAACACCAAAAATATTTCCAGCTACCAGATCGATTTGGGGATTGAAGTTATTTTGGAGTTATTTTCAAAAAACGGCCTTCAAAAAATCTTTTCCAAAAAAGTTGATCTTAAAAATGTTTCAGAAAATACTCAGCGGATCTTTTCCTTAAGAGATGAATATGTAAAAACAATTGATCAGGTTATACATTTCTTACAGGGTAAAAATCCTACGTTGGCCAGACAGATCTGCAGCATGAATTTTTTACCTGAGGCTTCCAGATTCAATCAGTTGGATGATATGGAATTTGCCTTCGGAAATATGGGATTACAGGATAAAGCTAAACACTTAGCTACCTTATATTTAGAAGACTTATCTGATTATATTGTTGAAAACATAGATTCCGATTTTGGTTTCAGTCGTTACGCAGAGCGTTTGGGAAAAAGTGCCAATTCTTTTGATGAACTATATTCAAAATTATTGGATGATCAAACATTTATAGATGACATCACCCTCGAAATCCTCAGGATAAAATTAGAAGAGGTTCAGCCGAAGTTAGTTTGTTTTTCCATTCCCTTTCCTGGAAATTTGTATTCAGCTTTCAGATGTGCCAAATATATTAAAGAAAATTTCCCTCACATTAAAACCGCTATGGGAGGTGGGTTTCCCAACACTGAATTAAGGGAAATAAAAGATGCCCGGGTTTTCGAATTTTTTGATTTTATTACCTTGGATGATGGTGAGCTTCCTATTGAGCTTCTTTATGAAAATCTAAACTTCCCAACGGAAAATGCAGAGTTTAAACGTACTTTTTTAATTGAAAACCAGAAGGTAACTTATAAAAACAATTCAAAAAGACACGATTACAAGCAAGCTCAGGTAGGAACGCCAGAATACACCGACCTGCAGTTGGATAAATACATTTCAGTCATTGAAATTGCCAATCCAATGCACAGCTTATGGAGTGACGGAAGATGGAATAAGCTTACAATGGCACATGGCTGCTATTGGGGGAAATGTACTTTTTGTGATATCTCATTGGACTATATCAAAATTTACGAACCTATTTCTGCTAAAATTCTCGTGGACAGAATGGAAGAACTCATCAGGGATACGGGAGAAACAGGATTCCATTTTGTGGATGAAGCAGCACCTCCTGCATTGATGAGAGAAGTAGCCTTAGAGATTTTACGGAGAAATTTAGTGGTTACCTGGTGGACAAATATTCGATTTGAAAAAAGCTTTACCAAAGACCTATGCTTTTTACTTAAACTCTCCGGCTGCGTAGCTGTTTCCGGAGGTCTGGAAGTTGCCAGTGATCGTCTATTAAAATTAATTGATAAAGGAATCTCTGTAGAACAGGTGGCTCAGGTAACAAGAAATTTTACCGAAGCCGGAGTGATGATTCATGCATATCTGATGTATGGCTACCCTACCCAAACTATTCAGGAAACGGTAGATTCTTTAGAGATGGTCCGCCAATTATTTGAAATGGGAATTTTGCAAAGCGGATTCTGGCATCAGTTTGCGATGACTGCCCACTCTCCTGTCGGATTAAATCCTGAGGAATTTGGAGTCACTCCCATTAAGCAGGAAATTTTGTTTGCGAATAATGATATTGATTTTACAGATAAAACGGGAATTGATCACAGTAAATTTAGTTTCGGGCTTAAGAAATCCCTGTTCAATTATATGCATGGAATCAATTTTGAAATACCGCTTCAGGATTGGTTCGATTTTAAAATACCCAAAACAACAGTTCATCCGGACTATATTCACGATTGTTTATTAGAAGATGATAATTTTGTTTTCAAAGGAAATTCAAAAATTGTTTTTCTGGATAGAAATGTTATTGCCGAGAATTACATAAAAACAAAAAAACAAAATTCCTGGCCATATACCCAGCTGACATTCCATTTAAAGACCAATATTGTAAAAGTTGATATAGAACAGGAAAAAGCTGAATGGCTCATGGAAATACTGGCCGAAAACGCTCCGGAAAATGCAAAGAAAATTACGTTGCAACAGCTTAAGACTCAATTTGAAGAGAATTTTGAAGATTTTGAGTTGTTCTGGTTTTCAAAACCCATACAGCAGCTTAAAGAAAATGGAGTGATCCTGAGTCTGTAATGTGGTATTTAAAATTGTTAAGTGAGATAAAGAATCTTTAAATTTGATTTCATAGTTATTTTTTTCTCGCTGATTTAGCAGATTTAGCAGATTTAGCAAAGCTACTTAAACATAGAGCTTGTCATTCCGTAGGAATCTAGATTATGAATTTTGTAAAGTGTGCCGAGATTCTTGCAGAATGACAAAGGTTGTGGAAAATAGCTGTATACGCTTCAGATGCTAATGTTATATGTTTTGGCTAAAGCCAATTGGTACATTGTATTTTATGTAACGGGCTAAAGCCCGTTTCTATTGATCGCTCCTCATTCTCTTAAAGATAAAAACAGATTTTAATTTGTATATGGTCTAAGTTTGTAACAGAGCTCATAACAATGATTTTAAAAAAAGCTCAAACATACCGTTTGTCATTCCGTAGGAATCTAAATTATGAATTTTACAAAGTGTGCTGAGATTCCTACGGAATGACAAAGGTTGTAGAAAAATATACGCTTCAGATACTAATGTTCTATGTTTTGGCTAAAGCCAATTGGTACATTGTATTTTATATAACGGGCTAAAGCCCGTTTCTATTGATCGCTCCTCATTCTCTTAAAGATAAAAACAGATTTTATTTTGTATGGAGTCTAAGTTTGTAACTGAGTTCATAACAATGATTTTAAAAAAAAGCTCAAACATACCGTTTGTCATTCCGTAGGAATCTAGATTATGAATTTTGTAAAGTGTGCCGAGATTCTTGCAGAATGACAAAGGTTGTGGAAAATAGCTGTATACGCTTCAGATGCTAATGTTATATGTTTTGGCTAAAGCCAATTGGTACATTGTATATTATATAACGGGCTAAAGCCCGTTTCTATTGATGGCTTTATAATTCGGTTGTAGGTTTTTCAGATGACTCGGATTTGATTTCCTGTTAAATGTTTAATCTAAATAAATTTTTATTTTTCAACACCCTCTTTTACAACCTGACCGACAACAACTTTTTCCTGAGGTTTAGCAATAAAGCTTGGATCTAAAATTGCCATTCGCTCGACAATGGATTTATATGTAGGAAATTTCAGTATAGAAGCTCTTCCAGACATCTCTCTGTATAACGTAAACGTTTTTCCAGCTGCCGTTTTGATCTGTTTTGTGGTTGTAATATACTTTCCAATATATTTACTCTTGGCATCATAGATTTCAATATCAACAAAAGTCTTTTCAGCAATCCTATCATCAGATCCAAAGCTTACTGGTAAATTAGTAAAATACCCTACCGGAACTCCATTGCTTAAAATTTCGCCAACACTATTCACTTCAATTTTAAGTTTATCAATTTTACTTCTTATCGAATAAGCATCTTTGGTTTTCGCATCAAGTTTCCGTTTGGGCGTATTTGTAAAAAGTTCATCTAAATTTTTGATATTGATCCCCTTATTGTCAATGAGTTTTAATCCTTTTATGGAAGTATAGACCGCTGATCTTTCTTCACCCGAAAATGCTGATGGAGATATATAATCGAGTTCTATTGTTTTATCCCTGTTATATACTCTATTCAGGGTGATATAGCTATCTCTTACAGAATCTACAATACTTTTATCAATAAACTGAATGGTATAGATGGGAGTTTCTTTCAGATCCATAAAAGTATATTCGCTCGACTTATTAGAAATTTTTGCAACATGTATTCCATCAAGACTTACAATACCTCTTTTGGTTTTAAAATTCTGAGCATTCAGTAAAATTCCCAAAACTGTAAACAACACGATTATACTCTTTTTCATAAAATCAGATTTCTACAAGGCATAAAAAAAGTGTAACCAAAGTTACACTTTTTTGAAAATATATTTAGCTTTTCATTTAATTACTCACAAAGGATAATCCCTTTATTATGATTAAATTCTACAACACCGCTTTTGATAGGATAAGAAAAAACTGAATCCTTTTCATTCTCTCTTGTAAAGTTTTTAGTATATGTTTCATCTACAGAATTAACAAATAACTTTACCTTACCGTTAATTAAAGAAGAAACGATCCCCGCGTGGTTTTTCATGATGTGAAATTCACCATTTTTTCCAGGCAGTAATACTGAATTTACTTCACCTTCAAAAACAACGTGTTCTGGTGTTAAAATTTTTATATTCATTTTAATTGCTTTTGGCTTTTGGCTAATAGCTATTTGCTATCAGCAATTAGCAGTATTATGCGTTATCAGCTAACATTTTTTGTCCTGCTGCAATAGCTTCTTCGATAGTTCCCTTCAAGTTGAAAGCAGCTTCCGGTAAGTGATCCAATTCACCATCCATAATCATGTTGAATCCTTTAATAGTATCTTTAATATCTACCAATGATCCTGGAATACCTGTAAACTGTTCTGCAACGTGGAAAGGCTGAGATAAGAATCTCTGAACTTTTCTAGCACGGTAAACAACAGATTTATCTTCTTCAGAAAGTTCTTCCATACCAAGGATAGCAATGATATCCTGAAGTGCTTTATATCTCTGAAGAATTTCTTTTACTCTTTGAGCACAGTTATAATGCTCTTCTCCGATAATTTCCGGTGCAAGGATTCTAGAAGTAGAAGCCAATGGATCTACTGCCGGATAAATACCTAAAGAAGCAATTTTTCTATCTAATACTGTTGTAGCATCCAAGTGAGCAAACGTAGTTGCCGGAGCCGGGTCAGTTAAGTCATCCGCAGGTACATATACTGCCTGTACTGAAGTAATAGATCCGTTTTTAGTAGAAGTAATTCTTTCCTGCATCGCTCCCATCTCAGAAGCAAGTGTCGGTTGGTAACCTACCGCAGAAGGCATACGCCCAAGAAGTGCAGATACCTCAGAACCAGCTTGTGTAAAACGGAAGATATTATCTACGAAGAATAGAACGTCTCTACCTTGTCCGCTTTCTCCACCATCTCTATAGTATTCAGCTAATGTAAGACCAGAAAGTGCTACTCTAGCTCTTGCTCCTGGTGGCTCGTTCATCTGTCCGAAAACGAATGCCGCTTTAGAATCTTTCATCGCTTCTAAATCTACTTTAGAAAGATCCCAACCTCCGTTTTCCATAGAGTGCATAAAGTCATCACCATACTTGATAATTCCTGATTCAAGCATCTCTCTCAAAAGGTCATTTCCTTCTCTCGTTCTTTCACCTACTCCAGCGAAAACTGAAAGACCACCGTGTCCTTTTGCAATATTATTAATCAACTCCTGGATCAATACTGTTTTACCTACACCAGCACCACCGAACAATCCAATTTTACCTCCTTTTGCGTAAGGCTCAACTAAGTCGATTACTTTAATACCTGTAAATAAAACTTCTGCAGAAGTTGAAAGTTGATCAAATTTTGGAGCTTCTCTGTGGATTGGTAATCCACCCTCTTTAGAGATGTTTTGAAGCCCATCGATAGCATCACCAACAACGTTGAATAATCGTCCGTTTACAGCCTCACCGATTGGCATAGTAATAGGATTTCCGTATCCAGTTACTTCCTGCCCTCTTTGAAGACCATCTGTAGCATCCATTGCGATACATCTTACTGTATCTTCTCCAATATGTTGTTCTACTTCTAAGACTACTTTTTCACCGTTTCCTTTAGTAATTTCTAACGCGTCGTAAATACTTGGGATTGATTCCACATTTGTAAAAACTACGTCGATTACCGGACCAATAATTTGAGAAATTTTTCCTTTAATTTGGTTTGCCATTGCTAAATTTTTTCTTGGTGCAAATATAATGATTCTTCATAAACCCACAATTCCTAAAAAAAAGATTTTTATCATGCTTTTTGATAAGGTAAAATGAATTAGGAATTAGGTTTCAGGTTAGAAAACTTGCTGTATTAAATATGAAATTTCAGATCAATATCTGAATATTTCACAATTATTTTAATTATTAATTAGTGAATATTTAAATTATACTATTTTAAAATTAATGAGTTATCTAATTTTCTTATTGAAAATAACTCTTATGATATACTAATAGATTATTTTAAACGCTCTATATTTGCAGTCAAATTTTTTCCGTTTTGAAAGTTTTCAAGAATTTTAAAGATTATTCCTCTCAAAAGCCTCTAGCATTGTCTTTAGGAATGTTTGACGGAGTGCATCTTGGACATAAATGTATTATAGACGAATTAAAAAAAGTAGGTTCAGATAACGAATTGGAGACTGCTATCCTTACTTTTTGGCCACATCCGAGATTTGTTTTTAATCCCAATGAAGATTTAAAGCTTTTAAATACATTAGATGAAAAGAAACTTCTGATCGAAAAATATGGCATCAATACTTTATTTTTAAAGGAATTTGATGAAGAGTTCAGAAACCTTACCGGAGAAGAATTTGTTCGCCAGATCCTTGTCGATAAGCTGAATGTAAAATACCTTATCATAGGATACGATCATTCTTTCGGAAAAAATAAAAGTGGAAACTTCGAACTCCTTCAAAAGCTATCAAAGGAATTAGATTTCGAAGTGGAACAGATGGAAGCGATCAACATCCACGAAAACAATATCAGTTCTACAAAAATCAGAAATGCACTCTTAGCAGGAAATATAATAGCAGCCAACGAAATGCTGGGCTACTCCTACTCTGTTTCCGGAAAAGTAATTCATGGAAAAAAAATAGGACGTACAATTGGATATCCGACCGCTAATATTGGAACAGATTCAATTAAATTACTTCCTAAAAAAGGAGCATATATTGTTGAAGTTGAAATAAATGATCAACCATATAAAGGAATGCTTAGTGTTGGAACCAACCCCACAGTGAACGGTGATACTTTAACCGTTGAAGTTTATATCCTTGATTTTAATAAAGATATCTACGATCAGGAAATCACGGTAAGATTCAGGGATTTTCTTCACGAAGAAATCAAATTTGAAGGTCTTGAAAAATTAATTGAAAGACTGGATGAGGATAAAAGACTTACTGAAGAATTTAACTTTTAACTGTTTATAATTTCCTCCCGCCCTTTTTTCGTTAATGAAGAAAACACCAGATCATACGACTGATCAATCAGCTTAAAAATCAGATCCCTTTTCAACCCGTCCACTGAAACTGAATTCCAGTGGGTTTTATTCATATGATAAGCTCCGGTAATTTGCGGGTATTGTTCACGAAGTTCAGCACTCCATTCGGGATCTGTCTTTACATTAATACCTAAAGGTTGCCTTTCCAGTCCCATTAACAAAAACATCTTTGTTCCTACTTTCATAACAAGTGTTTCATTATCGAAAGGAAAAGTTTCTGTTACTCCTTTTTTTGCAAGACAGTAATCTAGTATTTCGTTGGCGTCCATAGTTTGTTGGTGTTAGTTGAAAGTTGAAAATGGAAAGTTGATAGCTGATAGCTGATAGCAAAATTAGTGTTTAGGAAGTTCTTTTAATCTTTTAATTACCTAATCCCATCCCAAACAGAACGCTCCTCAGCTCTATCGTCGATGGTAATTTGTGATACCGTATCAAAACGCATACATATACGATTGTTAGTGCTATAAGCACCCCAACCAGGGTTTCCATGAGTAGCAAAATTGATCCATGTCTTATGTACATTGGTAGCTAATTCCTGCGGAAGTTGATTGCCTAATATTTCAGTAAAACTGGCATCATTCAGATTATCAAATACAAAGGCAACTTCAAGACCATGGCAAGCTCCAAGTAAATGATTACATGCAGGTGATTCCCAGGAAAATTCATATACATGCGTATTACCGCCATGCATCTCTGCAACCCGCAGAGCAGGAATACGGTAAAACCAATCTGTAATAATTGCACTTAGCACGTCACCGGGAGAACTATCTACACGGTTTGTCTTATAGAGTTGAATAGCTGCAGCAGATAGCCCATAAGCAGCTGCAGCAGCATTTAAAGCAGTATCGGTAATTTTTGATATGACACCATCCGGTACAAGAAATAATCTAAATTCCTGACTATTATTACCAATTAGGATATCAATGTTTTTACTTGCACCTTTAGCAATGCATTCTATAGGAGTTGCTGTTAATAACTGACCATCAACTACCGGTTCAAAGGGCATTAAGTTGAATGCAGCCTCACCCCATAGTTTTGTTGAAGGATTAGCCATAATTTCAGATCCCAATTTTTCCTGTGCAGCAAAAAGCTTTTCAAGACTAACCTGTCCAATTGCTTCGCGTGTTGGTTCAACACCGAGTATTTCAGCAAGTCTGGTACCGATGAGCTTTGCAGAGGAAGGACTTATTACAGAATGTCCTGCTCCCGATTCAGCAATAGCCCGTCGAAATAGGCCTTCTGCTTCTTTCATTGCCAGCAAAGTACAAACACTCATTCCACCAGCGGATTCACCGAAAATAGTAACATTATCCGGATCGCCGCCAAAGTTTGCAATATTGTCCTGAACCCATTTTAGTGCAGCAATCTGGTCGAGTATACCAAGATTAGGTATTCCATCGCCAAACCATAAAAATCCCTCAATACCAATCCGATAATTTATAGTAACCAAAACAACACCATCCCGTGCAAAATTATGCCCATTATAGCCTGGAACAGCACCTGATCCCAAAGTAAAAGCACCTCCGTAAATAAAAACCATAACAGGCTTTTTTCCAACAATATCAGAAGTCCAAATATTAAGGTTTAAATAATCGTCTCCCGGAATCACCACATTAGCTAATAATTTTGCAAATGGTCCGGAGTGGGGAGTTATTTGCGGCGGAGTGGCCCCATATTGTGTTGCATCTTTGACATCCGTCCATGGCATCGGAGGTTGGGGTGGTTGAAAACGGTTTGCACCAACTGGTGGGGCAGCATAAGGAATCCCTTTAAATGTTAAAATGCCATCCTCTGTTTTAATGCCTCTAACATCTCCATACTGAGTGCTAACTGTTTTTAATGTTTCCATAATAATTGTAATAGGTTCAACACAAACTTAACAAATTTTGATAAAATTTCAGAGCATGTTTTCGCTTTATTCAATAATAATTTTTAGTGAATAATTTCACCTGTAGCGTGTTAATTTTTTAATCTTTCTTTTATTAATCAAAATTTAGTAAATTTAAAAAAGGAAAAGAAAAACTATCCAACATCACTAATTACATTTATTATGAAAGCTTTAGTAATAGGCGCTACAGGTGCTACAGGTAAAGATTTGGTCGCCCAATTATTGAATGATAAAGAGTTTGACGAAGTCGATGTCTTTGTTAGAAAACCTTTGGATATTAAGAGTGATAAACTAAATGTTCATGTGGTAAATTTTGAGAATCCTAATGAATGGAAAGATTCTGTAAAAGGCGATGTTGCTTTTTCCTGTCTGGGAACAACTTTGAAAACTGCAGGTAGCAAAGAAGCCCAGAGAAAAGTGGATTTCGATTACCAATATCAGTTTGCTAAGGCTGCTAAAGAAAATAATGTCGATGATTACATTCTTGTTTCAGCGTATGGTGCTAATCCTAAATCAAAAATTTTCTACTCTAAAATGAAAGGTGAACTTGAAGATGCGGTAAAGCAACTTCATTTTAATAAGATCACCATTTTCAAACCTGGTATGCTGGAAAGAAAAGATTCAGACAGAACTGGAGAAGTTCTGGGTAGCCGGATTATAAAATTTGCTAATAAGATAGGCCTTTTAGAAAGTCAAAAACCATTACCTACAGATATTTTAGCAAAGGCGATGATCAACTCTTCAAAGATCAAAAGCAACGGCTACTCCAGTATCAAATTGGGAAATATTTTTTGTTTTGCAGAGAAGACGAATGAATAGGAGTTGAAAATTGAGAATTGAAAGTGGAAAGTTTGCGGGATTCGAGTTACGGGATTCGGGATACAAGTTTGTGGAATAGTAATTTCACATTATAACTTTTTACTATCTACATTTTAACTTTCAATTTTCCACTCTCAACTCTTAACTCGGATCTCGCACCTCGCACCTCGCATCTCAACTATTTCGTCGTCTTACTTCCCATACTTTGTCCCAATTTTTCATATTCAACATCATTAGGTTCCCAAAGCTCAATTTTGTTTCCTTCTATATCCATTATGTGGACGAACTTTCCATATTCATAGGTTTCAATCTTATCAACGATAGTCACATTTTCTTTTTTAATTCTTCAACCAGTTTTTCAAGATTCTGAACCCGATAGTTGATCATAAATTCTTTTTCAGAAGGCTGAAAGTATTTTGTTTTTTCATTAAAGGGACTCCACTGTGAAAATCCTTTTTTAGAATTATCAGCCCCTTGGAACCATTCAAATACAGCTCCGTATTCATTAGTATTAAGGCCTAAATGGTCTTTATACCACTCTCTCATTTTTTTAGGGTCTTTACATTTAAAGAAAATTCCACCAATCCCTGTGACTCTTTTCAAATCATCAGAACTATTTTCTGTAACCGATTTAAAAGCAAACCCCAAGATAAAAGAAGCCAGGACACAAAGTGCGAAAAATATTTTTTTCATGAGTTAACGTTTTATTTGTTTAAGAATAGGTAATAAAAAAAGTGGATGAAACCATCCACTTCGTAAAAATATACTTTTTTATATTTATTTCAAATATTTTGTAATCGCCTGGTCTGTTGGTTTGGTTGTACTTACAAAACTATCTACTAATTTACCATTTTCATCTATCAGGAACTTCGTGAAATTCCACAGAATAGTAGTATTCTTTACCCCATTCAGGTCTTTCTCTGTAAGATATTTAAAAATAGGAGCTGTATCATCACCTTTTACAGAAACCTTTGCTGCCAGTGGAAAAGTCACCCCATAATTTTTCTGGCAAAATGCACCGATCTCAGTATTTGTTCCTGGCTCCTGGCCTCCAAAGTTATTGGCAGGGAATCCAACGATTACCAATTTATCCTTATACTCTTCATATACTTTCTCTAAATCAGCATATTGTGGAGTAAAACCACACTCTGAAGCTGTATTTACAATAAGAATTTTTTTTCCTTTAAAATCAGCAAAATTGATCTCTTTACCATCAAGGCTTTCCACTTTGAAATCATATATTGTTTTTCCCATAAGTTCGTTGGTTTTAGCTTTAGAAATTTCACTTTTTTGATTGGTACAACTCTGTAAAAATGCTACAAAAGAAAGCAGCAATAAGAAAATCTTTTTCATGAGTATATTGTATTAGTTGGCAGCGTTGCTGCGATTATTTTTATGGTAACTTAAAATCCTAGAATTTAAAAGTATTGGCAGGGAATACTTTATTGACATCTATCTTATTAATCTGCATCACAAAATCCCCATCCTTTTTAGAACTTGAAGATTCTATTCTGAAAGGCATCACAAGATTTCCTACTTTTTTATAATCTGAATAGATTAACGTTTCTTCCTTTTTTATTTCCTTAAGAAGCATATACGTATTGGTATCAAAATAGTAGAAATTTTTATTTACATTTTTAGTCAATTCTACTTTATGGCAATAGATATCCCCTACTTTTTCCTTTCCTAAATATTTTGCCTCAAAACCTTTATTCTCCCAATCAATAAAATCATTATCAAAACTCTCCGGAATGTAATTAGGATATTCCTGAACTTTATTGGTTGCATAATTCATTGCATATCCTTTGGTTCCATCAAAGCCTTCAATAGCAGTATCTTTATTATTAATGGTAAGAACCGTTTTAGTAAGATTCGGGCGCTGTTGGTAAATTTTTATAGGATATTCATCTTTTATTCCTAAAACTACTTTTCCTTGAAGTAATACAGAATTTAACAGCTTCCAATTCGTTAATCCGCCCGACAGTTCAATATTTTTATCTATAATTTCCTTTGCGGTTTGTGCAAAAGAAAATTGCGAATAAATCAGTACGAATACTAAAAGTAATTTCTTCATTCAATCAATTTATAATTCAAATATAAGGCGAATTTGTAGAAAAGCAAATTTGTAAAAATGTAAAATCACTAAATCTACCCATGTAACAGTTTTGCAAATCTGCGATTTTGCAATTCAACTCTTCTCCCTTTTTGCCCATTGGCAATTTAGTTTATCAATTTTCTGGCTTTTTCTAAGTCCTCCGGAGTATCAATCCCCACTCCTATAAAGTTGGTCTCTATGAGCTTGATCTTCATTCCATATTCAAGATAGCGGATACACTCGATCTTTTCCGAAATTTCCAAAGGTTTCATTTCCAGTTTTGAAAATTGCAGCAATGCATGTTTTCTGAAAGCATAGACTCCGATATGTTTAAAATAATCTACATTGTAAGACGTTTCCCTGTGAAAAGGAATTACAGAACGGCTGAAATACAGAGCAAATCCATTATTATCAGTGATTACTTTTACATTATTAGGATTCTCAATTTCTTCTTTATCTGTTAGTTTTATTTTTAAAGAGGCTAATGAAATCTCCTGATTATCATCTTGTTCAAAGACTTCTATAAGCTGTTTGAGCGGTTCTGTTTTTAAAAAAGGTTCATCTCCCTGAACATTAATAACAATATCACAGTCTATATTCTGAACAGCTTCTGCAATACGATCACTTCCTGTTTCATGCTGGCCGGTCATTACAGCTTTTCCTCCATTACGCACAATTTCCTCAAAAATAATTTCAGAATCGCTGGCGACAAAAACTTCATCAAATAATCCGGTTTCCACAACATTTTGATAAGTAGTTGTAATCACTGTCTTATCACCTAAAACCTGCATTAATTTTCCTGGAAAACGACTTGCTTCATAACGAGCGGGAATAACAGCTATGATCTTCATTGAATGATGGTAATTTTTAAAATTTTCCTTAAATATAGGCAAAATATGGTTTTCTTTTTAAAAAGAAAGTTTAACACCAATCATATTGTAGCCCAAACTGGTTGAAGCGGTAAAATTTAGCTTGTATTTTACATGTCCTGCACTAAATCCTGAAACGGTATATCTGTTTTTAGAAATAGTTTTGCCAATAAAATATCCCATCAGCAAAGCTAAAGGATAGTCTGATGCCCAATGAACCTGACTTTGCATCATCTGGAAAGCCAACGCACCTGCTAATGTATATCCCACAGGTTTAATCCATACTGCATCAGGATAATTGTCTGCAATAACTGTTATAGCAGACATAAATGTCGTCAGGTGTCCCGAAGGCATCGCATCATAACGTGAAGTATCTTTTGAGAACGCTGAAAAACTTGGAAAAGGAGTCCAATGTCCACCAGAATTACCATTTTGTATTGCTATAAATGGGCTTTCCCTACCTGTGACTCTTTTGATCGTTTGGGAAAAAACACCTGATAGTATTAAACTTTCCATCAAACCGCTTGCCGTTGCCTGAGCCCTGTAATCATCCTTTATCAAACCATAAGTGGCAAAACCTATCCCTAACAATACAACTGTAGAACCGTTACCTATCAAATAGAGCCCTGCCCCAATATCTTTTGGAACTTTTATTAATCCTGCCACTTTGGTGTAATTATTATCAGCACTCATTCCCCATTTCTCTCCCAGCTCTCTTGAATTGTCGATAAGCTTTTGATCAAAAGGTAAAAGTACTAAAGTACTCGCTACCGCACCCCCTAAATAATACGCATGATCTTTTGCAACAAAATCCTTATTGGTATCAACAAAATCTTTAGGAACTCTTGTAATAAATTCGAAAAGTTTGGGCTTGGTATATGTTCTTACCGAACCATCTTTAAGGGTATAGCTTTGGGACTTTACTGGTTTTTCAATGATGATGCTATCACTCTTTTGGGAAGATATCCATATAGACATGGGTAACAATATCAATCTAATCTTTTTCATTTTTGTATTTCATCTGAATAAGTTATAAAAAGCTTCGACTCCCATCAGCGTGACATCGCTAAATCACACAGATAAGATCACGATTGTCATGCCGATCGAAGTCGAAGCATCTATTGTTTATACTGAAATTACTTTAAATTATTCAAAGCATTTTCTAATTTCGGCATCATTGTAGAAATTTCATCAGTTGCTAATCCGCCCACAGAAGCACGGAACCAAGGTTCTGATTTTTCTTCCCCAAAGGCAGAGAAAGGAACTAAAGCCACTCCAGCTTCATTAATTAAGTAAAATCCAAGATCAGATGAATTTTCAATAACACTTCCATCTGGCTTAGTTTTTCCGATATAATCTAATTTAATAGTAAGATAAAGGGCTCCCATAGGCTCGATACTTTCTACCGCTAATCCCTTTCCTTTTAAATCCTGAATCCCTTTATGAAGAACCTTCAGACTTTCCTCCAATTTATCTTTAAAATCGTTAACGAAAGTATTTACATCATCAGGGTTTTGATAGAATTTTGCTGTTGCTTCCTGTTCAGGTTTTGGTGCCCACGCTCCCACGTGAGTAAGAAGAGCTTTCATTTTATCAATAATATGAGCAGGTCCGAATCCCCATCCTACACGAACTCCGGTAGCTGCCAGACATTTTGAGATCCCATCGATATAGATCGTATATTCTTTCATTTCAGGGAAAAGAGAAACCGGATCGTAATGTTTTGCATCAAAAGTAAGGTTAGAATAGATTTGGTCATACATTAAATATAACGGCTTTTCGTCTTCCCCTCTTTTTTTGTTTTCTTCTATGATCAATTCACAGATATCTGAAAGCTGCTCCTTTGTAAACATAGTCCCCGTAGGATTCAATGGTGAGCAAAGTGCTACTAAAACAGCACCACTTAAGTGAGGTTTAAGATCTGCAGCGGTGGGTAAGAAATTATTTTCCGGCGTTGTTTTTACTTCAATAGCATCAGCTGATGTAAGATAGGCGTAATGGTTATTGTTCCAAGAAGGAATTGGGTAAATCACTTTATCACCTTCATCTACTATTGTTTTGTAAACAGCATAAATTAAAGGTCTTGAACCCGCAGTAATTAAGATATCATTTGCTGAATAATCAAGATTCCATCTCGTTTTAAGGTCCTTAGAAACTTCATTTCTTAAAGATAAAAGTCCGTTTGCTGGCGGATAATTCGTCAGATTATTCTGATAAGCTTTCTGAATCTCTTCCTTCAACTTTGCAGGTATGGGATAGATATTAGAATTCAGGTCGCCAATGGTAAGATTGGCGATTTCCGCTCCCTTTGCCTTTAGATCATTTACTTCATTACCAATTTTTACAATTTCAGAACCAATCAGGTTCGCCGCTAATTTTGAAACTTTCACTTTATTTAAAATTTATTGTTTTTTACTTATGTTATAAGTTATTAATTATGAATTATGAGTTTTTGCTTTTAGTCGTTATTATAATACTTCTGAGTATTTTTAAAATTTCCATTGCCGGTTTTTTAAGATTTTCAAATTCTTCTCTAGAAATATAATCAGTGGCAAACAAAAGTTCAATCCAATAAATTGTCTCATCACATTCTTTTTGAGAAATCGATAATTTATGAATAAAATCCATTTTACTTTGAGCATTTAGTGCTTCTCTCACATTTGCTCCTATAGATGTTCCTGAACGTAAAATTTGTTTGGATAATATAAACTCTTTTTTTTCCGAACTAAATCTTTTATAAAAATTGACAATATGTATTGCGAATTCAAAACTCTTTTTCCCAATAATACTTTCACTCATAATTTATAACTCAAAACTCATAACTTATATTTTAATTCAACTTTAGATCATTTTTCACCTGCTCAATTTTCTCATCTAAAGATTTCAATTTATCTCTAAAATCTGCTTCAGATGTTATATTGTCTTTTACCGAGATGTAAAATTTAATTTTAGGTTCGGTACCAGAAGGTCTTACACAAACTTTAGTTCCATCCTGAGTGTAGTAAATCAGCACATTGGATTTTGGAATATCGTTCATGATTTGTTTTTCATTTTTAGAAACAACAAAATTGGTTTGCTCTTTAAAATCTTTTACTTCTTCAACTAAAGATCCAGCTATTTCTTTTGGTGGATTTTCACGGAAATTTTTCATCATATTCTGAATTTCTTCTGCACCATCTCTTCCTTTTCTCACAAGATTTACCAATCCTTCGTAATACATTCCGGTTTCCTGGTAAATTTCTATCATGTACTGATACATTGTTCTCCCGTTAGCTTTACACCATGCAGCAATTTCACAAGCTAAAAGAATACTTCCACAAGAATCTTTATCACGAACAAAATCTCCGGTCATAAAACCAAAGCTTTCTTCTCCACCACAAATAAATTTTTCTTTTCCTTCAGCCTCACGGATCATTTTTCCGATCCACTTGAATCCTGTAAGGCCTGCTTTGCAAGCTACCCCAAATTTTTGAGCAATATCAAAGAAAATATCTGAAGTTACAATCGTAGAACCAATAAATTCTTTACCTGTTATTTTACCAAGTTTTCTCCATTCATTAAGGATGTAATACGTAAGAATTGTATTGGTCTGATTACCGTTCAGTAATTGCATTTCCCCATCAAGGTTTCTCACTGCAATTCCTAATCTGTCACCATCCGGATCTGTTCCGATAACAATATCAGCATTCGTAATTTTGGCTAAATCCATCGCCATTTCTAATGCTGCCGGTTCTTCAGGATTTGGAGATTCCACTGTCGTAAAGTTTCCACTAGGAATCATCTGTTCTTTTACAAGATCTACCTTTTTAAATCCAGCTTTTTCTAAAGCTTTTGGAACCGTGGTATATGTTGTTCCGTGGATAGAAGTGAAAACAATATTCAGATTCTCTTTTCCTACGTTCTGATAAGTAGAATTTTCAATACAGGCGTCGATATATACATCATCCTGTTCAGGCCCGATCCATTCGATAAGATCATCATTCCCATTGAATTTGATCTCTTCAAATTTCACAGAATACACTTCATTAATAATAGCTTCATCATGTGGAGGAACAATCTGTGCCCCATCATTCCAATATACTTTATATCCGTTATATTCCGGTGGATTATGAGAAGCCGTTAAAACAATTCCCCCATTACATTTTTTATCACGGACCGTAAAAGATAATTCAGGAGTTGGCCTGTGATCTTTAAAAAGCAATACTTTTATTCCATTCGCCGTCAAAACATCAGCTACTAATTTTCCAAATTCTTTGGAATTATGACGAACATCATAAGCTATCGCAACTTTAATTTCCTCATTGGGAAATTGCTTTAACATATAGTTCGCAAGTCCCTGTGTAGCTTGACCTAACGTGTACTTATTTAAACGATTGGTTCCAACCCCCATAATTCCTCTCATTCCTCCGGTTCCAAACTCCAATTCTCTGTAAAAAGAATCTTCAAGATCAGTAGAATTACCATCAATTAATGCCTGTACAGCATCTCTTGTTTCCTGATCAAACGTTTCACTTAACCAAAGTTTCGCTTTTTCTAATGTTGTCATATTTGTATCTTATTTAAGCCGGAGGTTTGATGTTGGAAGCGTGAAGTCTTTATTCCTGTTTCCGCATCACTTTTCAGCATATATTATTATTCTTTAATTTGGTTTCTGAAAGCTATAATTTGATTCATAAGATTGTAGCTTTCTTTATATAGTTCATTAAAATTCTCTTCAGAAATATATTTCCTATTTTTACTTTTATAAAGACAAGTTACTACTTCTGCTAAAGAACGAATTGAGTAACCTAAAAACTTTTTAAACTCTAATTTTGATTGCAAAATACTCCCTTCAGAAATATTAAGAGCAATTGAATCAGAAGCTCTTCGAATTTGTGATGTTACATTAAAAGCTTCATCTTTTGGAAAATTTTGAGACAAATTAAAAATTTTCTCACCAAAATCCATAGATTTTTGCCATATAATTAATTTCTCAAATTTGAAACTCATATTTCTTCTTAACCAGAAAAGGGAAGCAGGAATTTATATTGTGCCGAGCTTCAAAATTCTGGCTTTGTTTTTATTTTTTTATTTTTCAAACTTGGAAAAAAGTTTTCAACCCGGAAAACAAGAGATATGAAAAACTAACATTACTCCCATCCTCCAGCTTCAAACTTCCAACCTTTATTGCAATTTCTTATTCTCAACCCTTGTCGTTTTATCAATTTTAAAAGCACGGATCGGATCGTTATAATATAAAAATTTAGCAGTATTCTGAATGTGTCCTTTCAGAGAATCTTTTACATTAACTTCTGCATAGTTTCCGTTTTTAGAATCTATCTTGAGGTTGGTAATTTTCCAATAAGGAGCAATCAAACTTGCTGTATCAGAAATTTTGATTACTGCGTTTTTAGTTTCTCCTAAAAAATTAGCTCTACTTCTGTTCAGCATTTCTACTTCTGCTCTTCTGGTATTCACTGAACCCATAAAAGTAGCGTTATTCTTTAAGTTAAGCTTAAAATTATCCGTTTTTATTTCACTGGAAATATTCATTTCTACAGAATCCGAAATTGAAACTTTTTCAAGATTATACTTGGAATAAATGGTAACATTATAAAAATCAACCCCTTTTGTCCCTCTCTTTTCTTTAATTGAAAGTGTTTTATCTTTTACATCAACATCCAGATTATTCGCTACATTGGGATAGGTTTCTATTTCAACAAAATTCTTAGGACCCCTTGCATAAAATACCCGGAATTTTCCTTCAAGATCGAGATTGACAAATTCAGAAACATCAACGTCTTTTCTCTCAATATTCCCTTTGGGGGAAACTTTACCACAAGAGGAAAGTATGATAAAAACGAAAATTAATAAATAATAATTTCTTTTAAACATTTTCAATTGAATTAAAACATATTAGCATTGCAACAATAGACACCTTCTACAATAAAAGGGTTCTACTATATCACTTCATCGATATTGTAATTTTTATGTTCCCTATTGGTTCTGATGATCATTTCGCCTAAAAATCCCGCGATAAAAAGAAGTGTCCCCATAATCATCATCGTTAAAGCAATAAAAAACCATGGATTATTGGTAATAAGATGTCCATAGATTCCTCTTGAAACATCTATTAATTTTGAAACTCCCAGCCAAAAAGCGGAAAGAAATCCAAAAATAAACATAATGGTTCCTACTGCTCCAAAGAAATGCATAGGTCTTCCTCCAAAACGGCTTACAAACCAAAGGGTTACCAAATCCAGAAATCCACGGATAAATCTTTCTGTTCCAAATTTAGAGGTTCCGTAAGGTCTCGCCTGATGCCGTACTTCTTTTTCTGTAATTCTCCTGAAACCAGCATTAGCAGCTAGAACCGGAATGTAACGGTGCATATCTCCGTATACGTCTATTGATTTTACAACCTGCTTTTTATACGCTTTCAATCCGCAATTGAAATCATGCAACTCTACTCCGGAAACTTTTCTTGCCGCAGCATTGAAAAGTTTTGAAGGAACATTTTTGGTCATTACATTATCGAAACGCTTCTTTTTCCAACCTGAAACAATATCGTAATTGTCTTCAATGACCATTTTATATAAATCAGGAATTTCTTCCGGAAAATCCTGTAAATCAGCATCCATTGTAATAACCACATCTCCATGCGCTCTTTCAAAAGCAGCATGCAGTGCCTGAGATTTCCCATAATTTCTGGAAAATTTAATCCCATGAATCTGGGGGTGCTGAACCTTCAGATTTTCAATAATGCTCCAAGACAGATCCGTACTTCCATCATCTACAAACCAAATTTCATAGGACAAGTTGTTTGTTATACAAACAGTATTGATCCTAGAAAACAGCTCTTCCAGAGAGTCTTCTTCATTAAGTAACGGAATAATTATAGATAAATTCATTTAACTTTTATAAAAATTTATTGGTGAATCGTTTTTGTTCTGAAAAACGCTCCGAAAAACAGTGACAAAACTACGTAAAATATAAGAATTGCTGCAAAATATCCTGAAAAATGACTTGCCGTAAGCATATCTTTTCCTTTAACAGCCTCCGGAGAAAAGCTTTGAATTCTCTCTTTATATTTTTGATCCAGTTCGTCGATGTCTTTTTGATGTTTTAAAATCTTTCTCGCAGACTTATATTCAGAGTCTAATTCTGATTTTTGTCTTTCAACATATTGGTAATTTAACAGCTTTTTTGCATCTGTATCAACAAAATTTAAGAATGCATAAATGCTAAATATGGAAAGAATCCCACCAATAAACATGGGCATAAAAGATCTTTTAAAAGCTTCCCTAAAACCCATTTTATGGGTATTCCAACGGGATTTTACGGACCAAAACGCAGCTCCTGCATAAATAACCGGCAAAACGAATGCATTGATTTTGAGCGAAGTATCAAAATAATGGATTCCTGAGAAGAAGTAATACGCTATAAAAAAAACGATCATTGTAGCGATAAACAGTATAATTCCTATGGTGGATGGACTTTTCGTCATATTCTTATTTTTAGAAAAATTTTAGAAAAATTATTGCCCTAAATTTCAGCAATTTAGCCTTAACAAAGCATTTTTTCATTCACTTTTCTGTAATATTATTTTCAAATTTATAATTAATTCCTATCTTTGCACCGGCAAGTCCTACACAACCAGCTCCTGAGAATCCTCCAGGGTGGGAACACAGCAAAGGTAATTGGTCGTAGCGGTGTGATGTAGGTAGCTTGCCATTTTTTATTTCTTTTATTCTAAAATTCAAACTCCTCTCCCAATTTCGGTAAAACAAGCTCAACATTTTTATCACTGAAATGTTTTAAAGCAGTTTCATGATTAATTTCAATAGCAGGGAAAGTATCAAAATGACATCCGATTACTTTAGGTGTTTTTAATAATTCTGCTGATGCAAAAGCAGCTTTTCTAGGACACATGGTATAGTGGCTTCCAATCGGCAAAATTGATAAATCAATATGTCCATATAATTTTGGAAATAATTCCATATCTGCCATCACTCCTGTATCACCAGCTAAATAAATATTCTTACCTTCAGGAAGTCTGAAAATATACCCTACAGGAACACCTCCATAGCTTCCATCCGGGAACGAACTTGTATGGTGAGCCGGAACCATTGAAATTTTAAGATCGTCGATTTTTGCCGATCCTCCTAAGTTCACATCTTCTTTATTTTTTGCTGCTTTAAAATAAGCGCATACTTCAGGTACTCCAATTACTGTTGCATCAGGATGAAATTCTAAAACTTCAGCTACATCGGCAATATGATCACCATGTGCATGCGTCAGTAAAATATAATCTATTTTCTGAGCCGAAATATCAAATCCTGATTCGGCTTTTTTATAATTATAAAAAGGATCGCTTAAAATAGTTTTATCCTTATACGTAAACAAAAAACAGTTTTGTCCTAAGAATTGTATTTTCATTTTATTTTTAATTTTATGTTTAATTATGAAACGATTTGAGAGTTTATACAAACTTCTACTGATGTATAAATTTGATATAATGCCCAAATATTTAGTATGATCATTGCAGTTTGACAAACTGCGAGAATGAATCTCCTCTTTAAAAACTTGCTTACCATTAAAACAGACAGGATAGTATTGAAAATTAATACAGATGCAACAATTAAAGCAATTGGACTGAAATCAGAGATCATCATCCCGCCCATTAATTCTTTAATAAACTCATAGAAAAATATGATTGCCAGCAAAAGTGATACATAAGATATTACCTTGTAAGCTGAAATATTCTTCATAAGCCCGCCTTATTCCTGTGGAAACTTATCTTCAATTAACCTTAGATTAATACCATGTTCCAGAAAGGCTTTACAGCCGTCTAAAACTGTCGTAAAACCACCTGTATTATCATTAATTGTTTTTAAGAGATCTTCACCTGTCTGAGTGAATCCATAGCTTTTAATCACTACAAAAGTTCCCTTCTCCATCTCCTTAAATTCATAATCTACTTTACTTGAAGGATCGCCCCATTCCGTTTTTATTAAACGATTGGGAATGATTTCATGGACAGTAACATTATTTTTCACCCCATACATCTCCCATTCCCAGGTAATTGTTTTACCTTCTTCCAGTTTTCCGCTCGATTTGGTAAACCAAAACTGAGTGGTTAATTCAGGGTTGACAAATGCCTCAAATACCTCTTGAATAGGTTTTCTGATAAGCATTTGAGCTTCAACGTATACAGGAGAATTGCTCATAATGATCATTTATTTAGTTAAAAAAATTGAGTCCGATTGCTGTTAACACAGCCATTGTAAATGTAAGAATACCTACCTGTTTCAGATACTGATCAAGTTCTTTAGGCTCTTTTACAGACATTATTTTTCTTCTTAGCTTAGCAAATGGAATCAACAGGATCATTACAATAAAAACATAATAGTTTTGTGATTGTATAAAACCATTTATTCCTAAAAAGATAAGAATCAAAATAAGAGGAAGTTGCAATAGGATCATTTCGTAGATCATGGCATTTCTGAATCCCAACCTTAAAGCAAAACTATTTTTTCCTGATAATCTATCACTTTCAATATCTCTCATATTATTCAGGTTCAAAACAGCCATACTCATCATACCAATTGCTGTCCCGGGTAATAGCATATCCCAGCTGAATGTTTTCGTAAATAGAAAATAACTGCCACAAACTGAAACCAAACCAAAAAAGATAAATACAAAAAGGTCTCCCAATCCCATATATCCATAAGGCTTTTTCCCCATTGTATAACCAATAGCTGCCAAAATACTCGCTACTCCTAAGCCTATAAAAATGTAAAATTCATTCATGTAATTAGGAATAAAAGCGGCATATAACAGTCCTACAGTGGCTATAAAAGATAATGCCGAAAGTAAAATAACAGCATTCTTCATTTGCTGAGCAGTAATTCGTCCTGAAGCTACCGCCCTTGCTTCTGCTTCGTTGATTCTTTTAGCATCTGTTCCTTTCACTCCATCACCGTAGTCATTGGCATAGTTTGACAGGACCTGATATAGCAAAGTCACCAAAAGTGCCAGTGCAAAAATTTTCCAGTCCCAAACACCACCTTCTCCATACAATTTCCATTTGGCAATGAAACTTCCCATAATAATTCCGCTTAAAGAAAGCGGTAAAGTTCTTAGCCTAGCGGCTTTTATCCAATCTTTCATACTTATAATTGATAAGCGATAATTGATAAATGATGCACCAATGATCATTTATCAATTATCATTTATATTTTTATGATATCCATTGATCTTTCCCGAAGTCCGGTTTTCTCTTTTCAAGAAATGCATTTCTACCTTCCTGTGCCTCTTCGGTCATATAAGCCAAACGAGTTGCTTCACCGGCAAAAACCTGCTGCCCAACCATTCCGTCATCTGTTAGGTTCATAGCAAATTTCAGCATTCTGATCGAAGTTGGAGATTTAGCTAAAATTTCCTGCGCCCATTCGTAAGCAGTATCCTCTAATTCTTCATGAGGAATTACAGCATTAACCATTCCCATATCTAAAGCTTCCTGAGCTGAATAATTCCTACCTAAAAAGAAGATTTCACGCGCTTTTTTCTGACCTACCATTTTTGCCAGATAAGCTGAACCATATCCACCATCAAAGCTGGTAACATCTGCATCAGTCTGTTTAAAAATAGCATGTTCTTTACTTGCTAAAGTAAGATCACAAACCACATGAAGTGAGTGCCCACCACCTACTGCCCAACCGGGAACAACAGCGATAACTACTTTAGGCATAAAACGGATCAACCGCTGAACTTCTAAAATATTCAACCTATGTCTTCCATCTTCACCTACATACCCCTGATGTCCTCTTGCTTTTTGGTCACCTCCACTACAGAATGCCCATCCTCCATCTTTGGGACTTGGACCTTCTCCGGAAAGCAAAACAACTCCTATTGAAGAATCTTCATAAGCGTCATAGAAAGCATCATATAATTCTGAAGTAGTTTTAGGTCTGAAAGCATTACGAACTTCCGGTCTGTTGAAAGCAATTCTCGCTACACCATTACATTTTTTATAGGTAATATCTTCGTATTCTTTGGCGGTTTTCCACTCAATCATTTTGTAAAAATTTTTCTCAAAGATACGGAATTGCAAAGAATTTTAACGCCAGAAAATAAGGATTATCATCTAAAAAAACATTGAAATCAATGAAGTAAATTTTTGCACTGGAAACCAAAAAAAACCGAAACAAAAGTTTCGGTTTTTTTATTATTCCGTTCTTAAAAAAGAATAAATTATTTAGCTTTTCCTGCAAGTTCAGCTTCCTTAGCTTTCATTTCAGCCATTTTAGCCTGATTCTTAGTAATGCTATAAATCTCTTTTAACATAGTAACAGCATTTACATCAGTAGGAAGAGCCTTATACCAACTTTCAGCATAAGGTAAAGCTTTGTTAAATCTTTCCTTTCTTGCTTCAATTAATTTAGTAGCATCATCCGGTTTAGTTTTTCTAAGCGTATTAATTTCCGTTACAGCTTTTTCATCTTCTCCGATTATAGCATAAACTAAATTCTGATATGCATTGGCAAAGTCAGGTTTCAGCTCAATAGCCTTCTTAAAAGAAGCCTCAGCATCTGCAGCACTGGCAGTATTTTTAGACTGCATAACCCCTAAATTATACCAGTTAGTTGCATCATTAGGATTTTTAGCTAATTGCTCCTTCAAAGTAGCAACAAATTTATCCGTATTTCCAGACTGATAATAAGCAGTACTTTGGAAATCCTTTAGTTTTGCATTGTTAGGAAATTTAGCCAATCCTTTTTCAATGATTGCTACCGCTTCATCATTCTTCTTAGCATTTAACAACAATGTAGCTAAAGTTTCATACAAATCAGCTTCTACACTTGGTGTTTGTTCTGTTTTGAAATCAATA
Source organism: Chryseobacterium sp. T16E-39 (assembly GCF_002216065.1). NCBI lineage: Bacteria > Pseudomonadati > Bacteroidota > Flavobacteriia > Flavobacteriales > Weeksellaceae > Chryseobacterium > Chryseobacterium sp. T16E-39. Next base: position 1,084,977 of record NZ_CP022282.1, read on the forward strand.
TAATCTGACGATTTTTTCAACATATCCCAAGTCCCTTTATCGTAAGTAGCAACCTGACCTGTTTTTTTATCTTTTGCAGTATAGTTGGTCTGAACTCCTGTATACCCTGAATTGATTAATTCCGTATATATCTTAACGGACTCGTCAATATTATTAGCCAAAGCATAATTAAGCCCCGCATAATACATGTATACTTTGTCATCCTGGCCGTTTGCTTTTAGCAAGTTATATACCTCTAAAAATTTAGGAGCCGCAACAGTATAGTTTTTTGCATTATATGCATCCATAGCTGCTTTGTTAGCCTCTTGTAGCTGAGCATTTGTATCTTTCTTCTGTCCGAAAACAAAAGCCGAAGAAATGATCGCTATACTTAAAATTAGCTTTTTCATAATCAGAATTTATTTTATTTACATTATTCTTCAGACTCAGAATTTTCAGCCTCTCCTGTTGGCTGATCTTCTTCTGAATTATTCTCTAATTGTGGTGTTACATTTGTCTCTTCATTGATGCTTTGTGTAGCTTCCGCTCCTTCTTCACCTTCTTCTAATTCTTCTTCTACATCTTTATCCATTGCTACTTTTGCAATCGCCGCAATCTCATCATTTTTCTTAAGGTTGATCATTCTCACTCCCTGAGTATTTCTACCCATTACTCTCATCTCATCCATATTCATACGGATTGCTACACCTGATTTATTGATAATCATTAATCCATCCTCATCAGTTACGTTTTGGATCGCAATAAGATTTCCTGTTTTCTCAGTTATATTAAGAGTGATCACTCCTTTTCCTCCTCTGTTGGTAATTCTGTAATCCTCTACAGCAGTTCTCTTACCATATCCTTTTTCAGATACCACCAAAACAGTTTCGTTTTCTACGTCGTTCACAACAATCATACCAATTACCTCATCATTATCTTCCATGGTAATCCCGCGAACACCGATAGAACCTCTACCCACTTCTCTTACTTTTTCCTCAGGGAAACGGATACATTTACCATTTTTAGTAGCGATCATAATCTGAGAAGTTCCATTTGTTAACCATGCACCCAACAGCTGATCATTATCTCTGATCTCAATAGCATTGATCCCATTAACTCTCGGTCTTGAGTATGCTTCAAGTGATGTTTTCTTGATCGTACCATTTTTGGTAATCATCACAACGCTCATCTGATTGATGTATTCTGCATCTTTCAGATCATTGGTTCTGATATATGCTTTGATCTTATCATCCGGCTCGATGTTGATCAGGTTTTGAACCGCCCTTCCTTTGGCCGTTTTAGAACCTTCAGGGATTTCAAACACCCTCAACCAGTAACATTTTCCTTTCTCGGTGAAGAACAACATATATTGGTGATTGGTTGCAGAAACAATATACTCCAAGAAATCTGAATCTCTTGTTGTAGCCGCTTTGTTTCCTACTCCACCTCTGCTTTGAATTTTATATTCTGAAAGTAATGTTCTCTTCACATATCCTGCGTGAGAAATTGTAAGAACTACCGCTTCATTAGGAATAATATCTTCAATTGACATTTCCCCTCCTGAATAATCGATTTCAGTTCTTCTTTCGTCACCATATTTTTCTTTTACTTCAAGCAATTCTTCTTTAATGATTTCAAATCTTCTGCTTTCTTTAGCTAAGATATCTTCTAGATTCAGAATTTCTTTCATGATCGCATCGTACTCATCACGGATCTTATCAAGTTCCATTCCCGTTAAACGAGCCAAACGAAGATCAAGAATTGCCTGAGCCTGAATTTCAGAAAGATCAAACTCCTGAATTAAACCTTCCTTAGCTGCCTGAGGGTTTGCACTGTGACGGATGATAGAAATAGCCTTATCCAATGAATCCTGTGTGCCGATCACTTTCATGAATCCTTCCAAGATGTGAGCTCTTTCTTTTGCTTTCTTAAGCTCAAATTGAGTTCTTCTTATAACAACATCATGTCTGTGTTCTACAAAGTGATGGATAATATCTTTTAGGTTTAATTGTTCTGGTCTACCATGTACCAAAGCAATATTATTAACGCTGAAAGATGTCTGAAGTGAAGTATATTTATATAATAAATTCAATACGACATTAGGAATTGCATCGTTCTTTAATTCATAAACGATACGAAGACCCTTTCTATCGGATTCATCTCTTATCTCATAAATTCCAGGAATTTTTTCGTCTTTAACCAGTTCAGCAGTTCTGGCGATCATTTCAGCTTTGTTGACCTGATAAGGAATTTCGCTAACGATAATCGCATTTCTGTTCCCTATTTCTTCGAAACTAACTTTTGCTCTAAGAACTACTCTTCCCCTTCCTGTATGGAAAGCATCTCTTACTCCATCATAACCATAGATAATTCCACCTGTTGGAAAATCCGGAGCAATAATGTGCTGCATCAATTCATCAATGGTAATATCTTTATTATCGATATAAGCAGCAATAGCATCTACTGACTCAGACAAGTTATGTGGCGCCATATTGGTCGCCATACCAACCGCAATACCGGAAGTTCCGTTTACTAAAAGATTTGGGATCTTGGTAGGCATTACAGTAGGTTCCTGCAAGCTGTCATCGAAGTTATTCTGAAAATCAACTGTTTCTTTGTCTAGATCAGCAAGGATATCGTCAGAGATCTTTTTCAGTCTGGCTTCAGTATAACGCATTGCTGCTGGTGGATCTCCATCCATGGAACCGAAGTTACCCTGCCCATCAACCTGGGGATAACGTAAACTCCAAGGCTGTGCCATTCTTACCATTGCATCGTATACAGAAGAATCTCCATGTGGGTGATATTTACCTAAAACATCCCCAACAATTCTTGCAGATTTTAAGTATTTTCTATTAGAAAAAACCCCTAATCCATACATACCATAAAGCACTCTTCTATGAACGGGTTTCAAGCCATCTCTTACATCAGGTAACGCTCTGGAAACGATAACCGACATCGAATAATCGATATAAGATGACTTCATTTCATCAACAATGTTGATAGGAATTAGTCTTTCTCCTTCTTTTTGCATAAACAAATTTTATTATAATGATAGTCAGACTTTTAGCTGTGAGTCCGAAAATTATTTATTTTGGTTTTTTATTAACGGGCTAATTTACGAAATTTTTACCGATTTTTGTGGTAGAATTTATCCACAAAATCTTAAAAATTCTTAAAATATGAGCGTATTAAGTATAACTTTCCACTGCACAAAAAACAATCTTGAAGAATGGGAAAATTATATGGAGGAGACTTTGGTTTTAATGACTGAAAACCTAATGGATGTCAACAAATATATTCTTTCTGAAGTGCACACCGACTATATTGACGAAGGTAAAAATTACAATCTCTTACTGATCTTTGATAATGATGATCTTCGGACAGACTTTATTGAAAGTGAACTTCTAAATATTACCGAGAGAGTAGAAAAACAGTTTGGGCAGGAAGTTATGATTTTCAACACATTTTTGAATCCAAAAAAGTCCAGATTATAATAAAATAAAAACGCCCTGAGATGCCAGGGCGTTTTTGGTTTATTATGAGATTTTAATCTCTGTGATGTTTCTTATGTTCTTTATGCCTCCCTCTTCCCCTGTCATCATATTCATAATAGTACACTCTCTTCTTAACCTGGCCTGGCGCATAATATCTGGCGCTTCCACCATAGACTTTTTTAGCTTGTCCCGGAGGTAATCTCCTCCCTCTGTGACCATGATATTCCTGAACCGTACAGCTTGTCAGCATCACAATTACAGAAGTCAAAGCCAATGTTTTAATCAACCCTTTCATATTTTCATTGTTTCGAATTTCGATATGAATATAAACAAGGTTGATGCCAACAATTAGATAAAAATGTAAAACTGTAAAATTGCAAAATAGGAAATCATTAATCTACACATATATAACAGTTTTACAGATCCGCAATTTTACGATTTAACAAAAGCTTCAACTATTAACTAGTCAAACCCAACTGTTTCACTTCTCTTTTCAAGCATCACCAGATCCTTCCATTCTCCGTTCAGTTTTCCTACTTTTTTACGGACACCTACCGTTCTGAATCCATTTTTCTGATGAAATTTGATAGATGCTTCATTTTCGGGAAATATATTAGACTGCAGAGTCCAGAATCCATGGTATTCGCTATCTAAAATCATCTTTTTAAGTAAAACCGAGCCTAAACCCTTTCCCTGATAATTAGAATCAAAATAGATACTTACCTCAGCGACTCCCTTAAAACATTCCCTTTTGCTTACCGGCTTCAAAGCAGCCCAGCCCACTACCTCATTATCTTCATTTTCCAATATCCACCTGCAATCGTTAAAAAATTCGGTATTCCACACCTCCCTATTCGGAGCCTCTGTTTCAAAAGTTGCAATTCCACCATCAATTCCCTGCTGAAATATTTCTAACACACGCACTTCATCACCCGGAAGCATTTCTCTGATCTCGTAGTTCATTTTATTTATTGATATTTTCTTTTATTCTTTCTTTTTATTCTTGAATAGTGAGTTTGTTTCGTTTGATTATCTTCTGAAACCACACTGATATTTCCATCAACCTCCAGAATAGATAACTTTACATTTTCTATCTTTTCAACTCCATGTTCCCTGATTGCTTCCTCCAGTTCATCCTTGGTAATTTTAACCTTATTAAGGGCTTTTTCATCCACTTTTCCATCTCTTATTAAAATTACAGGATCTTCTTCCATAAATGTTTCGAATGAACGGTTTGAAAACATTAATCTTTTTACTATAAAGTTAGCAGCAAAAAGGACCAATGCCGCAATAAGACCTCCCTGTAATGAAGTATCAGGACCTACCATTGCATTCTGTACTGCATTAGAAATAAGAAGCAGTAAAACCACATCTCCTGCATTAAGCTGAGAAAGCTGATTTTTCCCAAATAAACGAATTGCAATAACCATGAACAGGTAAACGCAGAGTGAGCGGACTACAACATCTAGGATAGAATTCACTGGATTTATTTATATCGACTCAAATGTATAAATTTTTCTGATTCTGTTTATCATTTTTAAAGAGACTGTCAAAATTTTAAAACAGACAAACCTGAATTATTTCACCTTTCTCAATTTATCAATGGCATAAAGTTTGAGACTTCCTTACACATCCAAACACAAATTATGAAACATCTATTTTCTTGCTTATGTATTCTATTAATTTTCAACAGCTGTGTTACAAGCAAGACAACATCTGAAGTTGAAGTTTCCTCAAAAATAGATCAATTATACAAGTATACCAGCTCATCAAATTCGATTTCATCCAAAGAATTGTTTTCTCCAGACCTAAAAAATATACTTGATGAAGCACATAGTATTTCAGTAGCTGATGCGGAAAGAATAAAGAAGAGTGATCACCCGACTGATAAACCGGCAATGGTAGAAAGTTTTATTTTCACAGGTGTACCCGATGCTACAAAACAAAAAGTAACGAAGATAAGTATAACCGGAAATACTGCTGAAGCCATTGTAGAACTTGAAATTGGTGAATACAAAGCCGATGATAAAACATATCCGGCTGTAATTTGGGAGAATACAATTCAGTTAATTAATGATAATGGTTGGAAAATCGATAACATTATTTTCACTGAACGATCTAATCTTAAAGAACAGTTAAGAGCTTTTATTACAGAAACAAAAAAAGGATTGCAGGGAACAGCTCAAAAATAAATATCATTTTTAACTAAAAAGAGCTGCCTCGTCAGGCAGCTCTTTTATTTTACGGACATTGAGCAATTGGAACTTCGCTGCAAACCGTTTGATTTAATCTTTCACAGTATACACAGTACTTTTTTGGCTGTCCACCATATACCGATTTCAATTCCTGCTTGTTAAGTTTCTTTAAATTGTTCATATTGTTTTAATTTTAATGGTTGGTTAAATTTAAAACGAAATACTTATTAATTTATTACAGTTTTCCATAGAAAATTTTCACTATTTACAGTTCAAAAACAAGAACCATAAAGAATCTGCATTATTTTTTTTGAATATTATTATCTGTTATCAATCTCAACAGTTACCGGCATCACATATGTATAAGCTACGATATTCTGATTAAAATTTTTGCGGTTTATTGTCAGGTTGGATAAAACATTTTCAATCTCTTTGCTTACATTTTTACAGTCACCTGTAGAATGGACATTTACTATTTTTCCATTTTCTGTAATATCAAATTTTACCTCTGAATTTACAACGCCTTGTTTATACTCATAATTCAGAAAATCAAAATTATTGATCAGTTCTTTTCTGATTTTACTGAACGTATCATTTTTATTCAATTGAATCTCCTGAATTACGTTAGTATCAGTAGTTTGTGCATTAAGCATATTCATTGATATCAACCCAATGGCAAAAAGCGAAGCAACAAATATTTGAATTTTATTTTTCATAACTATATGGTTTTAAATATTATAATTGAATTATTTTATATTTCTTACTCTAAGTTATTGAAAATAATTTACATTTAATTAATATTCAGTTAACATTAAATTAATATTAGAATGAAAATAACTGACTATCAATTAGTTAAAATTTAAAATTAATTGAAAATTTAATATTGGAATTCAATAAGCGCCTTGTTTTGAGGTAATTCAATACCATAATCAGTATTATTCTATAGGCTTTGAAAAGTCAATATCCTTTTTAAATCTCGGAACGCTGGACTTTTCAACCCAATTTCCATTCCATAGTTTCAATTTCTGAGGGTCTGTTGTTACCACTCTGCTTATCGGGATACATGAAAGTTGCCATTTTTTTGAAGCATTATTATAATATAAATAATTAACGCCATCTATTTCTCCTTTCAAAACATTTCCACCGTAGTTAGCATATCTGATCTCCCCATAAATTTCGTTTTTAAACTGTTTCTTAAATGCATCATACTCTTTTTTGTAACTGTCAGGACTCGGAAAATGCCACACCGTACATTTCGTTTCATTAGTTTTTTTTGTTACAATAAGAGAGCAGCCATTCATCTCTCCGGTCAGGACGTAGTGTGGATCATTAGCTGATGGAGACACCGGTATATCTACATTTCCCACTGTACCCCGGAAATTACTGGCATTAGGGCCTGTCTTATAAGGAAAATAATACGCTTTTCCCAGAGTAATTCCATTTTGGGGCTTAAAATCCGGTTTATATGCTCCTCCAAACGGTAATATGGCATCAAACGGAATGTCGGTAAAGCGTAAAATCATTACCTGCTGTCCGGACGTAAGCTCTTTAACCGGAACAGCTAATGCTTTCTTTGATGCCACGTCAAAATTTAGGGAGATTGGATCAGGATTAACCCAGATTAAATCTTCCGGATCGTTTACAAATTCGTTTTCTTTAGATTGATTCATGGTTGTTTTTTTAAGGTTATTAGTTTTTATTTAAATCACATATTTTTGAAATAAAAATAACAAAAAAAAGAGAATATTTTACTATTCTCTTTAGGTATTAATTAATTTTATAAATAAAAATGTTTATTATTAATTAAAATATAACATTTGAATGTTTAAAATTCCTTTTTCAAAAACTGTCCTGTTAAGCTTTTCTTAGATTTTATAATTTCCTCAGGAGTTCCCTGAGCTACGATTTGTCCACCATGCTTTCCTCCTTCAGGACCCACATCAATAATATGATCAGCTAATTTAATTACATCCATATTGTGTTCAATAATAATGAATGAATTTCCTAGTTCTACCAATTGATTGATTGCATCCATCAAGATCTTTACATCTTCAAAATGCAAACCTGTAGTTGGTTCATCCAGAATATAAAGTGTATTTCCGGTTTGCCTTTTAGCCAGTTCCGTAGCCAGTTTAATACGCTGAGCTTCCCCTCCGGAAAGCGTTGTAGACTGCTGTCCCATTGTGATATATCCTAAACCAACATCTTGTAAGGTCTTTACCCTGCTGAAAATTTTAGGAATAGGTTGAAAGAAATCTACTGCTTCATCAATTGTCATGTCCAATACATCAGAGATAGATTTCCCTTTGTAACGAACTTCAAGGGTTTCCCTGTTGAATCGTTTTCCGTTGCAGGTTTCGCAATGTACATAAACATCCGGCAGGAAGTTCATTTCGATCACTTTCAGTCCTCCACCCTGACATGTTTCACATCTTCCTCCTTTTACATTGAAAGAGAATCTACCTGGCTTGTAACCACGAATCTTACTTTCCGGTAATTCAGCAAAAAGATTCCTGATGTCTGTAAACATACCGGTATACGTTGCCGGATTTGATCTAGGTGTCCTACCAATCGGTGCCTGATCTACATCCACGATTTTATCTATGTTTTCCAGCCCTTCTATTTTCTTATAAGGTAAAGGCTCCTGAACCGCTCTGTAAAAATGCTTATTAAGGATTGGATATAGCGTTCCATTGATTAATGAAGACTTTCCACTTCCGGAGATCCCCGTTACTACCACCAATTTCCCTAAAGGAATATCAAGGGTTACATTTTTAAGGTTATTTCCTGTAGCACCTTTTAAAACTATGCTTTTGCCATTTCCTTTTCTTCTTTCAGCCGGAATTTCAATTTTTCTTTTTCCGTTGATATAGTCTGCTGTTATAGTGTCCGCTTTCAATAAATCCTTTGGTTTTCCCTGCCATAGAATTTCACCACCAAACTTTCCAGCTCTGGGTCCAATATCCAAAACCTCATCAGCCTCAAGGATCATATCTTTATCATGTTCCACAACCAAGACTGAATTTCCGATATCTCTCAGATTTTTAAGTGAATTGATCAGCCTTTCATTATCTCTCTGATGGAGTCCTATACTGGGTTCATCCAGGATATAAAGAACATTCACCAACTGTGATCCAATCTGTGTTGCAAGACGGATTCTTTGGGATTCTCCTCCGGAAAGTGTTTTCGAGCTTCTGCTTAAACTTAAATAATCTAAGCCTACATCTAATAAGAACTGAAGTCTAGTTTCAATTTCTTTTAGAATTTCATAAGCTATGATCTTATTCTTTTCTGAAAATTTATCTTTAACATCATGCAACCAGTCTTTTAAGTCTGATAAACTTAAACCATTGACTTCAGCAATATTTTTACCATCAATTTTAAAACTTAAGCTTGATGGCTGCAGACGGGTTCCATTGCATTCAGGACAGGTTTCTTCCGTAGTGAAATGTCTTTCCAGCAAAACACCTTCATAAGATTCCTTCTCATCAATAATTTCCTCCATAAAAGGAATCAGTCCATCAAAGCTGATCTTTATTTTCTTGGTGATTCCAGCATATTTAAGATCTTTATTAAATTCTTTATGACAGCCATAGTACATATAGTCTAGAGCTTCTGCAGGAATATCTTTCATTGGAGTCGTTAATCCCAGACCAAAGATTTCAAGAATATTTTTGATCTGTGCTAAAATCCATTTGTTAGATTTAATATCTTCCAATGGCAATAACCCTCCCTGATTGATTGATAACTTTGGATTATCCACAAAATAATCCGTATTTATTTTTTTTATAGTTCCCAGCCCCTTACAATCCGGACAGCTCCCCTTTGGAGAATTAAATGAAAAAGTATTCGGTTCCGGTAGTGCTAACGAATGCCCTGTTTCAGCATCCATTAAATTTTTTGAAAAGTACTCAATATCCGTACTTCCCAGTTTTTGAATACCTATAATCCCTTCCCCCATTTCCATTGCAGTCCTCAGCGATTTTTCCATTCTGCCTTCAGAAGCACTCTCTCCAATGATCCACCGGTCGATAACGATATCAATATCATGGGTTTTGTAACGGTCAAGTTTTAGGTCATATTCAATATCCTGCAATTCACCATCAATTCTTGCCTGCCCATATCCTTTCTTTGCCATCTGCACGAAAAGTTCATGATAGTGTCCTTTCCTCGAACGGACAACCGGAGCCATCAGCATAATCTTTTCCCCTTTATAATTCTCTTTAATCGTTTCAAGAATCTGATCTTCTGTATAGCTAACCAATCTCTTTCCTGTAGATATTGAATAGGCATCAGAAACCCTCGCATACAGCAAACGAAGATAATCATAGAGTTCAGTGACAGTTCCTACCGTGGAACGTGGGTTTTTATTCGTAGTCTTCTGCTCGATGGCAATTACTGGTGATAGCCCTTCGATCTTATCTACATCCGGACGTTCTAAACCACCTAAAAACTGACGTGCATAAGCAGAAAAAGTTTCTATATAACGACGCTGCCCTTCTGCAAAAATAGTATCAAAAGCTAATGACGATTTTCCACTACCGGAAAGCCCTGTAATCACCACCAATTCATTACGTGGAATTTTGACATTTATATTTTTAAGATTGTGCTCGCGTGCGCCGTAAATTTCTATATATTCTGTTGATTTACTCATAATTTGGCGTGACTTTACCTGAAAATCACAATGTGCAAAAATACGGAATTTTATGGAATTTTTTATGTTAAAAAATGTTAGATTAATGAACTCCAAAAAACCAATTTTTCTATTTTTTTAAAGTTTAAATTTACATTGCCTTAATAACAACCCATACCATGCAAAGATTACGAGAACATATTGAAGAAATAATACCCGTTAGTGATAAGGAGTTTGAGTATATCAAAACATTTTTCACGGTGAAAAATGTACGCAAAAATCAATTTCTGATTCATGAAAGTGATGAAGTGAAATTTGAATTCTTAGTTTTAGACGGAATCTACAAGGTTTTTTATATTGATGAAAATGGAAAAGAACATATTGTACAGTTTGCAAAAAAGAACTGGTGGATGACCGATTATATAGGATTCTTTAAACAAAAAAATGCAACAATGTTTGTGGAATGTTTAAAAGACGGTGAAGTAGTATGCCTCACACTTGAAGGAAGGGAAAAATTGGCTGCCGAGTTTCATAAAATGGAACATTTTTTCAGAGTAAAACTAACCAATGGATATATAGCTCTACAACAAAGAATCACACTTTTACTGTCCAGTACTCCACAACAGCGGTATGAAGAGTTTTCCAGATTATATCCTGATCTCATCCTCGATATCCCTAAGAAATATGTTGCGGAATATCTTGGAGTAAGCAGAGAAACATTAAGCAGGCTCTATAGCAACAGCAATAAACTTTAAGTGTGATTTCAATCACACTTTTTTTGTGACTTCAATCCTTCTCATTGACTACCCGTTCGTCATACATTTGTTACAGAAATTAAACATGTTTAGAACCAGTAAATATCTTTTAACAAATAATTTAAGTTATGAAACCAAAAATATTAATCATTGTATCCAATGCTAGCTCAATAGGATCAGGAAACAGAAGAACCGGAACTTTTTTATCAGAAGTAGCGCATCCTTATGAAGAATTTTCAAAAGCAGATTATCAGATAGATTTTGCAAGCTTAACAGGCGAAACACCCTATCTGGATGCTTTAAACTTAGCCAATGATCCTGATAATCTAAAATTCCTCACCGGAACCGGATGGTCGGATATGCAAAAAGGAGTTCAATTATCTGATGTAAACAGTGATGAATATGATGCTGTTTTTATTCCAGGAGGCTTAGCTCCCATGGTAGATATGCCAGAAGCTCCCCTTCTTAAGAAGTTGATCGCTGAAGTATATGAAAGAAATGGTGTGATCGGAGCTGTATGTCATGGTCCCGTATCCCTTCTTAATGTAAAATTAAGTGATGGAAGTTATTTGGTACATGGCAAAAATATAACTTCATTTACAACTGAAGAAGAAGATAATTACGCCCGGGAGGATGTTCCTTTTGATCTTCAGATTGCTTTAACTGAACAAGGAGCCATTTTTCATGCAGCTGAGCCTTGGTCTGCTAATAGCCTTGTTGATGAAAACCTTGTCACTGGACAGAATCCGGCCTCTGCAAAAGGTGTTGGTGAAAAAATAGTGGCAATTTTAGAATCTAAAAAAGCATAGTTTAATATTTAAATCCAAAAAATGAGTCAGAAAGAAGTGTATGTATATGCCAAATGGAAAGTAAAAGAAGGAAATTTACCTACTGTATTGAATATTATGAAAGAGGTTGCCCAGAAAAGCTCTCAGGAAGAAGGTAACTTATTTTATAAACTTCATCAGAGCCAGCCAGATGAAAACCTTTTGATTTTATTTGAAGGGTACATCAACGAAGATGCCGTAGAAATACATCGTAATTCCGAATATTTTAAAAAATTAGTTTTGGAGCAGATTGTCCCATTGCTTGACAGTAGAGAGGTTATTCTTATGAATAAAGTTTTATAACATTCCATCTAAAATAAAAATTCCGGAAAACTGATTGTTTTCCGGAACTTTATTTAGTTTTCAAAGAAATCAACATCTTCGTTGCTTATATTTACGATATATTCTATACCGTCGATCGCTTTAGAAATGATTTGATTTCGAAGCATATTGGACATATTCTCCCAATACACTCGTCCGTAAAAAGAATAGTTCTGAGGAATAATTTCAATCTCTACAGTACGCACAAAACCTTCTTTAGGTTTATTGCTGATCATAGTCCCTCTTTTCACTCTCACTTCCTTTAATTCATCTTTAAGGATCATTCTGCAATAATTTTTAACATCCTCCAGGGAAATGATTTTATCCCGTGTTGTCAATGCATATTTATAAGCCTGAATACTGTCTGTTCCTTTTTGCTCTTCTGCACCACCTATAGTCTCTGTAAGAAGAACCATAGACTGTGATTTCAATTGATTTGAAAGTTCCGTTCCCGGACGCATATGGTTGGCTAAAGTACAGTGGGTAATCCAGAAAGAAGCATACGTATGATCAGTTTTTTCAACAGGCTCCATAATAACATAGTTCAGCTCTTGTTTAATACTTCTTTTGGCATTATTTACCTTTTGAACCATTGATTTCATTTTATCAGACATTTCACTCAACACTCCTTTTACATTATCTCTGTTGAGAAGTGAAAAAGCAGCAATTTCATCTCTGGTTAATTCCAGGACATTTGCGATCATATCTACTGCATTTCTGTTGGTAAAACGCTCCATTCCTCCTTTTCTTACCGTATAAAGGCCTTTTTTGAGGTTATCAGTCGGTGTAAAAGGAATTTCGGTATATCTTCTTCCTTCTCCATCCTGAACCTCATCTACATATAAGAAATGCTCTCCTTCATCCGTTACTAAGGGAATATTATTTCCCATAATATCCAGGCTGTATTCCGTTTTCTTCCAGCCTCTGTTGTAGATTGGAAAAGCATTAAATACAAAGGAAAAATTATCCAGAATCTCTGCCGAAAACTGTGGTGGAAATTCAAAAGTCAGCCACAAATATTTCTTTCCTTCAATGTATTTTCTAATTTCTTCTCTATCTTCAAGAAAGTCCAGATTTTGGGGAAGTTTCCCTTCTTCTGAAAATAGTCGATCCGATAATCCCGTTATTTCAATAAACTTGTGATGGTAGATGCTTTTAATATCTTCTATAGTTTTGGTACGGATAGACTGTTCCCGAAACATCTGTTCATATCCTTCCGCCTGTGCATTTTTGAGATAGGATAAACCTTCTCTTATAAACAAAGGATTTCCATCACTGGTAACGGTTAGATAAGGTAAAAGCTTATAGACAAAGTCAAGATGTTCAAACGCAGGGTTCGAACAAAAAATACTAAGATATTTAGGAAAATTCTCACTTATATAGCTGGATACATTTACTCCAATCGTTACTTTCCGATAATCTTCCGGTTTTCCCTGAAATCTTGCAATAGGAATTTTATTCAGTCTGTCATCAATACTATAACAAGTATTTCCAACAAACATGATAGAAGTCTGAACTTTATTAATTCTTACATTTCCTATAGGCGTAAAAGGAATATTCACTTGTTTATCTGATTCCGATTTCACCGTAGAGGTCATCTGCTTTCTAAAGAAAAACTCTGTATGCTCAAGCAATACCTCAGAAGATTCAGAAGGCTGAGTAAATGCGATAGCATGTGAAGGTATAGGATGGGTATAAATAGAGGGAGTCAACAGTTTTGCCAGCTTCTCCAGAATACGGGCATTGACCGTTTGTATCTCGTTATTAGCTTTAAAAATCTCAGTACTGAATGCGTCTATCAGTAATTTTACAAATGGATCCAGGGACTGAGGACTTTTTAATCCCCAGACTTTAGTAGCATTTTGGAGCATTCTTGCTTTTACGGATTCTTTTGAATATATGTTCTGATCTAAATTCATAAATTTCAATTACAATAAATACTTAATCAATAGACATAGGGCTCAGAAATAATTCTGTAGAAAAACTGAATCGATCACCGGTAGCCTCCATTTTGGCATTAATGGCAATCCGTACTTTTTTCTTGATCTCCGTATGTTCTTTGGTGTCATAATTATGCTCTACGATTTGTACATGAGCGTCAATCTGAGGTTGAACAATTCTTGGTTCATATTCTAATATTTGTCTTTTGAGACTTTTAATAAAAATATTCTCCCAAACAGCACTTGTAACCCCGTTATCGAATTCAAGATTCCAAACATCATTTCCGTAATTTTCATCATATCTGTTTTCTCCTTTTTTGGTTGTTATCAGCAGCATAATGTTATGGGCGATACTCTCCCCCATGTCGCAGGTATCTATACTTCCTCCTTCGGACATTAGTGTTGATGGAACAAAAGGCATTCTGTAATTTGGTGTGTCCATATATCAACTTTTCTGTTTTTACTTTATCATTTCATTCGCATAAAACAAAATACCAATTTAAACATTTTCAGTAAATAATAGGTTATGCCTCATTAAAATATTATTTAAAAGTTAACGGCTTCCAAATAATTTGGAAGCCGTTAATATATTTCATTAATTTTTTTTCTCTTATCAAACTTAATAACGAAAAAAATTATTCAACACCCTATCGGTGCACATCAATCATTCGCCTTTTGATTTCTATTAATAAAATAATAAACCGGAAGTCCCAATAAAACCATCACAAATCCAGGCCACGTATATTGCTGTTTATAGATTAACAATAAAACACAAAATCCTGTTCCTATTAACAGGTAAATAATAGGTGTAATTGGATATAACCATGTTTTATAAGGTCTTTCAAGATTAGGTTGTTTGCCCCTTAAGTAGATCACTCCAAAAACAGTAATCATATAAAAGAGAACAATCACAAAAGAGATCATATCCAGCAGGTTTCCATATTGGCCACTCAGACATAATAATGAAGCCCAAACTCCCTGCATCCAGAGTGCATTTCCCGGAACTTCATTTTTATTATTTTTTTCAGCTGACTGGAAGAACATTCCATCTTTTGCCATTGTTTGAAAAACCCTTGCTCCGGCTAAAATTAATCCGTTATTACATCCGAAAGTAGAAATCATAACCAGCAAAGCAATAATGATTGTTCCCGCACTTCCAAAAATATTATGGGAGGCAGCAACTGCTACTCTGTCGTTTGCTGCAAAAGCAATAGAGTCTCTGTCGAGGGCATTGAGATACACATAATTTACTGCTATGTATAAAATCATGACCGCCGAAGTACCATAGATCATTGATTTAACAACATTTTTCTTCGGATTTTCGATTTCACCGGATACGAAAGTAACACTTTCCCAAGCTACAGAACTAAAAACAGAACCCACCATAGCTGCAGCAATACCCCCTAATAAAGTCATTCCCCCGATAGATTCCCATCCTTGTTTAAGAAAGTTCCCCTGTAAATCTTTTTTAAGATTATTAAAAGAATCATAGCCAAAGTTAAAATTTTCGGAAAGATGTGATACATCTATTAAAATAAAGCCTGCAGCAATCAATCCTACTATTGCAATGATTTTAGAACCTGTAAAAATATTCTGTAATATTTTTCCACTTTCGACTCCTCTGGTATTGATATACGTTAGTAAAACAATAATCGCTATGGCTAATATCTGAATCCATGTAATTTTAAACTCGCCACTTTGAAAAATAGCTTCCGCGTCGTTAAGTGCTGGGATAAGATACGCTGTAAACTTACCAAAAGCCATGGCTACAGCAGCAATAGTTCCTGTCTGGATTACTGTAAAAAGACCCCATCCATACAAGAATCCCATCTTCTTTCCAAAGATTTCCTTAAGATAGGTATACTGACCTCCTGCTTTAGGAAACAATGCTGAAAGCTCCCCATAGCTTATAGCTGCTGCTACAGTCATTATTCCAGTAATTACCCATACAATAATCAGCCAATACCCGGAACCAAGATTCCGCATCATATCTGCACTTACAATAAAGATTCCACTACCAATCATAGAACCCATTACTAACATAATGGCGTCCCAAAGTTTTAATTTTTTCTGCATAGTTGTTTAGAGTTCCCAAATATAAACAAATATGTTTTTGATTTTGAATTTTGTGTAAAATTTAGTCATACGATTACTTTTTATCAATCATATCCCACTTATTAATTCAATTTTTATTGTTATTTTTGAAAAAAATATTAAAAATGAAATTCAAAGCTATATTATTTACGATTGCTATCAGTGCTTCTACTTTAGCATTTGCACAGGAGACTTCGCAAAAAAAGTTTTCTCCACCAGCCGGAAACGCTCTTGTAGGTGACACATATGGATCAGGAGTAGGCTCATCTGTAGAATCAAAAGCCATTACTGTTGAAAAATTGGGAAAGAAGCTTAAAAAAGAAAATAAAAAACTTGAGAATGTAGCCATAAAAGGAAAAGTCACTGATGTTTGTGAAAAGAAAGGATGCTGGCTAACTATTCAGACTGAAGATAATTCTCAATTCTTTGTAAAAATGAAGGACTATGCTTTCTTTGTTCCTACTGCTTTAAAAGGAAAAAATGTTGTCCTGGAAGGAAGTGCTGAGAGAAAAGTTATTTCTATTGATGAGCAGAAACATTATGCTGAGGATGCTAAAAAACCTCAATCAGAGATCGATGCAATTACAACACCAAAAGAAGAAGTGAGATTCGTAGCAAATGGAATCAAAGTAGTAAACTAATTTATAGAATAACTCTATACGTAAAATGATAAAAAAGCGGAACAAATTGTTCCGCTTTTTTAATCTTCAATACTAAAGTTTACTTTTTCATCCAATTTCGGATACTTGGTGGGACCAACAAATTTCTTTCCTGTGCAGTCTATTTCCAGCCATCCTTTTCTTTTTTTAACATCACCTACTTCCATAACAAAAGGAATGAAAGATAGATCATCTTTCCCCTCTTCCTTGATCTCTCTGTACTGAACAGCAATATCTAAAATACAAAGGTGATCCGTATTTAGTTTAACATTTCTGTAAACTATATCATAATGCGTTTCTTTATTTTCAGGAATATCCAGATAGGTTTCCCAACCAGCTATATCAGAATTTAACTCACTGATCGCTTCTAAAGCATAATATAATGCTATGGTATAATATTTTCTCGTTCCCTTTCTGGTATAGTCGTCTATAAAATGTCCTCCTTCAAACAAAATTGTAGGCATTCCTCCCTTGATGAAATTATCACCGGTAGAAGTTGGATAAAACTCATCTGAGTACCTTCCGATCTGGTTAGGAATAAGCTCTTTCAGGTGATTGTAAATACTGGCAATAACTGCCATGCACTTTTTCCTGTTGTAGGTTACTGTCCGTTCTTCATTTTCAGAAGGCGCTAAAAAGGAAAGCGTAGCAGGATGAATTCCATCTGTAGTAAAAATGGTTCTCTGTTCATGCAAGTTCAGCGCATAGTCGTATTTATTTTCAGACACTATATCTTTAAGAAATTTAATCTCTTTACTAGCCTCATTATGGAAATCCCTATTAAGATCAATATCCGCAGCATTCAACCTTGTCCATCTTTCAGAACCATCAGGATTTAACATAAAGATAAAATCAAGCTTAATACGACTCAACAAATTTTCTTTGATCTCCGGAGCTTTATCTAAACTTATCAACAAGTCCAACATGGCATGGGTAGCGTTTGATTCATTTCCATGCATTTGCGACCATGCAAGTATCTTAATATCGCCAGTTCCAACGCTTAGTTTATAAATAGGTTTATCTAGATACGATTTTCCAATCTCCTGAATGTAATCGCTGAGATTCGCTTGTAGGTAAGAAAATAATTTTTCAGGGGAAATATAACGATTAGGGAAATTGGGATTTTGATGATAGATATGTTCAAAGTTCATCTGAATAATAGTTTACATGAGTCAAAAATAACCATTTTTAGACAGAAAAAGAAATTAACATTTGTAACCTGATTAAACAATGTAAATTGCCATTTTGTCTGTGGATAAAATTGTGGATTGCTAATAATTCAAATCTATTTATTTAAATAATTAATAATCAATAATTTACATCGTTTATATAAGACGCTTAATTAACCTTACTTTAAGTGTAAAATGCCTTATTTATCAACAATTGAGTGTAATTCTTTTAAACAAATAAAATGGGGATAACACAACATTAATTGAATTTATACAAATGTGAATTGTGGATTATTTTTCAATTTACATCATGAATTTCTTTAAAATTGATCATAAAACTATTGATGTAACTGAGCTCCATACCAGAGTAATATAGATGTTTACCGATATTCGCTATAAAGGTCTGTTATTAGACTTACAGACCTTTAACATTTCCATTTTTAAGCATCATATATGTCGTTTATCTATATAATCAGCTTCTTAGACTATCTCCCACTCTTTAACTACTCTAAATTCAGTAAATAATTACACAAATACCCGTATCACGATGTTTGGCTGAATTACTGATGAAGAATTTAATCAATAAGTCATTTATCTAATCTATTACTTTAAGTGGTTTATCAAAAATTGGAATTTGAGGATACATTGTTGACAAAAAAGCAATCGTAAATTTTATCAACATTATAAATAGTTGTTTATCAGTAAAATATGTAATTTACTTTTGTATACTTAATAACTTTAAAATCATTTACATTTGTATTTTGCATTTGTAAACTTTATCTTTACATTTGTAAAGTGATTAAAAGCTTATTATATGAGTTTAAATGAAAGAATTTCCAAAGTTATAGAGTATTCGAGACTCACTCCTTCTGAATTTGCTGATGAGATTGATGTACAGCGTTCTTCTATTTCTCATATTACCTCAGGAAGAAACAAACCTTCTTTAGAGTTTATCATTAAAATAAAATCTCACTTCCCAGAAATCCTTTGGGACTGGTTAGTGAATGGTGATGGTGAAATGTTGAAGTCCGCTCTACCTGAAACTTCCGAACCAATCGCACAGGAAACAGATGAAGAGACATTGAAACCAACCTCACTTCCTGATTTATTTACCATGATGAATAATGATGAAGATTTTGGAATGGAAGAAACTGAAACTGCCCCTCCAAAACAGGCCTTCCGAGAATCTCCTGTACCGTACAAAGTTCAATCCCAGGAAAAAATAACCGATTCTCAGCGATTAGAAAAACCTTACGATCAAAAAACAAATCAAGTCATTGAAAATCAGTCTAATAAGATAAAAAGAATTGTTTTGTTCTATGAAAATGGAAAATTCGAAAGTTTTGAGCCATAAAAACCTGACCAACTTGTTGATCAGGTTAAAAAATATTTGAAGAAGAATACTAAACTTACTCTTTTAGAAGTTTAGTCATTTTTGTTATTTCATTGCTTTTAATTTTCAGAATATAACTTCCTTTGGGAAGATCAGAAACAGTATACTCTTCGGCACCCTTTAATGTTCTCACCAATTTTCCTGACATGTCAATTATTTCGATGGTATTGATTTTTAATTTTTCAGGGTTATTAATTTTGAACTGATCTTTTACCGGATTCGGATACACCTGAATTCTATTATCATACTGCATTACTTCGCTTGTCCCCAATGTTGTTGCTGTAAATGTAATGATAAATGGCATATCCACTGTATAATCTGGAGCTGAAGCTGGGTTTCCATCATCAATTAATGGAATCCATGCATCGGTTATTGCATTATTTTGTTTTGCATTAAAGCTTGCAAGCCCTCTACTTCCGGGTATTGTCACAGAAGGTAAGAATCCAGCATTCGCTGTAACAGTATTTTGCAACTGATATTTTATCCAGTAGGTACCTGCATTTAAAGTGACAGGTGTGCTCGCTGTAATTTTCCAAATTTTCCTTGTTGTTCCCGGAGCAGACGTTGAAGTTGGAACCTGACTATTAAATATTCTATACATATTGGCGTCCACGCCAGCCGTATACCTGTTCGTTGTGTCATTTCCAAAAACACTTACAGCACCTGATACAGAAGGATCAGAGCTAAATATATTTACGCGTGCTGTGTTAAAAGGAGATGAAGTCCCTGTATAGCCCGTTTGATAAGCAAAAAAATCTATCGTCGTAATCTGCCATTGTGCACCTGCCGGAATTGTAAAATCATCCGCAAGAAAATAGCTTGTTGTAGGTGAACTGTAAGTTCCTCCATATCCGGAACTTGTATTAGATTCTGTAGTATTTCCTGTATTATTCTGAACTTCAGACCATGTGTATCCAGTAGGTGCAGCAACACCACTTTTCGAAGTAGCTCCAGTACTTAAACCTCCATTATTGTAGGTTTGTGCTAAGGTAAAGTTGGCTATTACACTAATAGCAACAAGTAAAATTTTTTTCATTTATTATTTTTTTAATGTGTTAATCAAATATATGAAAATACAATACAATTAACAATAAAAATCAAATAATAATGAATTATCCATATCACATCCTGTCTGCGTATTGGATTTACACAATATTCTATATTTTAATAATCAGAAAAAAGCCTCACAATTTGTGAGGCTTTAAAACAAATATTATTTTTTTATCTATTGCTTTTTCTTCTATCCAGCTCTTTCTTTATGAGCCCTAACTCTCTACCCGTCTGTCCGGCTACAGAAGTATTTTCCCTTGCTCTTCTCGTAAGATAAGGCACAACATCTTTTACAGGTCCATAAGGAAGGTATTTAGCCACGTTATAGCCTTTATCTGACAGATAGAAGGTAATATTATCACTCATCCCGTAAAGCTGTCCAAAATAGATATGAGGATTACCCGTTTCAAGAGATTTTACTTTCATTTTATCCATCACCAACTCAGAAGAAATTTCATTATGTGTTCCAAAGAATGCAGAAACTTTATCCAAATGATTCATTACAAAATCAATTCCTGCATTATAATTCTTATCCGTAGCTTCTTTGGTAGGCTGTATAGGATCAGCATATCCTTTCTGTTCTGCTCTCGCTCTTTCTTTTTCCATATAAGCTCCACGAACTATTTTATACCCTATAAAATAATTCTTATCTCTTGCTCTTTGCAGATGACCTTCCATATACTCTAATCTTCCAGTCCTATACATCTGAATCGTATTCCAGACAATAGGTTTTTCCTGATTATACTTTTCCATCATCTCTTCACAAAGATGATCTGCCGCATCCTGCATCCATGTCTCTTCAGCATCTACCATCACTTTTTTATCATGCTCATGGCAAAGCTTACAAACCTCATCAAATCTTTTTACAACTCTTTCCCATTCTTCTTTTTGACTGGAAGTTAATTCTGCATTTTTACCAACTGCTTCATACAGATCAATTCTTCCAAAGGCCGTAGGTTTAAAAACGATAAAAGGGATCGCCGGATTTCCTACTGAAAACCTTATGATATCTTTAATTTCCTTACAAACTGCATCAAAAGTTTCTTCATCTTCCTTTCCTTCAATTGAATAGTCGAAAATACTTCCAACTCCTCTTTTGAAAAGTTGTTTTACCACTTTCATACTTTCTTCCCTCGTTTCACCGCCACAGAATTGCTCGAATAAAGTATTCTTCACAATTCCTGTAACAAAAGGGAAATTATTATGAACCGTAAAATTTAGAATAGAAGTTCCAACACTTGTTAAAGCAGGCTGTTCAATCATTTTAAACATCCAGTACGCTTTTCTTAATTGTGCATCTGTTTTGTCTGCAAATGCAACTTTAGTATCGTTAAAAATGGGCATTCCTTTTTATTAAATTTAATTTCGCAAAGGTACTAATAACCTTAGTCTTTTAAAAAATATTTTTTATAATTTACTTTCAATTCCATTTAAAAGCATCGCAATAATTCCAATAAAGACCCAAAGCCTTAATATATTTAATGTAATGAAGATACTTTTTCTGGAGTAATTGAGCAGCAAATAGATGCATATAATCATCACAAACATTCCGCCTGTAAAGTAATAAGCCATAAATCCTGAAATTCCTGTTCTCATCACAAGCTTCATAGAAACAGCCATTGTAATCACGAGCAAAGAAACAATAATGACCTTTGTGGTTTTATTCTTAAAATAATTAGGGATTGTAGTGTATCCAAACGCTTTATCTACACTCTTTGTTAATGTATCTTTTACAATATCAATGCATAAAAGAATAAGAAAAAGAAAGATTGCCATTAAAAGAACTTTTTTAGAAAAAGTTTCATAATAAACCATCATTCCAAAAAACGGATAAAGTGTAAGACTTACAAAAGTAAGATTATTGAGGATTAAAATACGACTGAGCTTATGGCTGTAAAACCACATAAAAAACTGATAAATAAGAAAGAAAATAAAGACATTATGTGAAATAAACCAGGCCACTCCCAAAGAAATAACGCTTAATACCAGATAAGCATAGAGAAAATATTTTTGGGCAATAAAGCTTTGTATTCTTGTCCTAAATGGTTTTACAACGTGATCCTTTTCAAAATCGTAAAATTGATTGATAATACCACCCGCTAAAATAGTTAAGACAGTACAGAATATAATCCCGTGAACCTTAAAATCAAATACAAACTTCCGAAAGCTTTCCTCTTGATTAAACAAAAAAAATGTAGATACATAAAGGGCAAACGTAAGTAAAACAGCTACAAAAAACCTGGCACCTAAAAGAAAGCCCACGAACTGTGAGAATCTATAAAATAAAGATTTTGATACATAATTTTTTGATTGGAAACTTTCTTTTTCAGAATTCATTCCCAGCCTATTTAGAATCTGTAAATTACCTCTTTGTTAAAACCGTCAAGCATTTTTTCAGCTTTTTCATAGTCCTTTGTGAAGCCTAAAATATAGCCTCCACCGCCGCTTCCGCACAGTTTAAGATAATATGCATTAGAATCCAGCCCCTTTTTCCAAATATTAAAAATACTTTCAGGAATCATTGGACGAAAATGCTCATAGGCCCAGTGTGAAAGCTTCTTAAGATTTCTAAAAAAAGGATTCATATCTTTTTTAAGGAAAGACTCAATACATGCGTTATTATATCGAATAAATTCTTCTTTCAATGTTTTACGAAACCCTTCTGTTTTCATTTTTTCAAAGAAAATCTGAATCATAGGTCCTGTTTCGCCTGTCATTCCAGAGTCAATAAGGAAGATTGCTCCTTTTCCTTTTTCACCATCCGGAATGGAAACTCTATCCAAATTTTCCTTATTTTCAATAAGGATAGGAAGATTCATATAACAGATCAAAGGATCCATTCCTGAACTTTTTCCATGGAAATAGCTTTCCATTTCACCAAAGACAGCTTTTAATTTCTTAAGATTGTCTTTAGAGATATTTTCAGGGTTCAATTTATTCATTGAATAGCGCTCAAAAACGGCAGCAACCAATGCTCCGGAACTTCCTACTCCATATCCCTGTGGAATATTGGAATCAAAGAAAAGTCCGTTTGAAATATCTTTTTTAAAACTTTCAATATTAAGTTTGAAATCATCTGAAAGATCAAGTTCTGCAAGAAAATCGGAATATTTCTGTAGGTGTTGATTTGATTTTAATTCAAATTCAGAATTCAGATCAGAGAATTTTAAAGCTCCTTTGTAAAAGCTATAAGGTACAACAAGCCCCTGGGAATCTTCTATCATCCCATATTCTCCAAACAGAATTATTTTTGCGTAAAATAGAGGGTTCGTCATTTTGACAATAAATCTTTTTGCAAATTTAAAATTATTCTGCTGAATATAAGCAAAATCCAGGCCGAATTACAATATTTTTTTTGAATGGTAAAGGTTTAGCGATTATTATCTGCTCTACTTTATGAAGTTAGGAATTAAAATGAAAAAAGCCTGACTTGGTCAGGCTTTTAATAATAGATTATTGTTTTACTAATTTCTTTGTAACCGTTTGTTTTTCAGTTTCCACCGAAACCACATAATTTCCTGTCTGAATGGATGAAATATTAACCTCCTGTTTATTTCCCTTTAATGATGAAGATGACAATACTAATCGTCCTGCCTCATCATACATTTTATATGATTTCAAATTTTCTTTGGCCGAAATAACAATCATATTTTTCGCTGGATTTGGATAAATATTTACGCTGCTGTTACTATTTGTATTGACGTCTTCTACCCCTAAAACCGCGCAGGAAAAGCTTGCTTTCCAACCATTATCAGTAACTCCGGGATCTGATACAAACTTCACTGTAATTGCTCCTGTAGAATGGGTAGAAGTAAATGCTCCAGGTAAAGTACTTCCGGTTAAGGTTCCATTAGAAAATAAAGGTGCTGCCGTAGAAGGCCCATTATAAACATATAAATAGTCATAATCTTCTTCCAGTGCTAACTCCGTAAAATTCATAGTTAGAGATGAGCCTGAATTGGGATAAAAAGTTTTAACTATAGTTTCGTTATTTCCGTATTCTCCTGTTGTTCCTCCCGTATCTGTAAACAGGGTACCTCCGCACCAGTTAGCATCCGTTAAAAAAATCTGAGATCTTTGGAAAGCATTTGAAGCAGAGCAGCTTGATCCTACAAAAAGATTATAATATGTCGCCGGTTGAAGATTTGCAAAATTAAGATTCTGAGTTGTTGTATTTCCTGATGTAATAACGGTTCCATCCATTGAGGTAAGTTTGTACTTCCAGGAAGTAGAAGCCGTATCAGTAAAGGTGGCGTTCGCTGCATTTGTTGTAATATTAGAGATATTCATAGCAGTAATAGTAGTGTTACAAGCTGTTGTACAATTAGTGCCTAAACAAGCTTTAGTATCTACTGTACTTCTGATTAATGCTGAAGGCTGAGGACCAAATCCATTACTAAAGCTAATTCCTACCCCTGATACCAAATGGCAATAACTCATAATCGTCCCCTTTACAGTGGTTGCAGGAATCGGTCCTGTACATCCTTCGCTATATCCCGCCTGAGCTCCGCATCCATCAATTGCCGTCCCATTTCCGTTCCACACACAAGCATGAGTGTGTGGTGAACCTAAACTATGTCCCATTTCATGTGTCATTGCCTGGATTGTCCATGAATAGACAGGAACACTTTCATAAGTTTGAGAAATACCGGAATAGGCATATTTATATCCTGTACAAAGTGAATTTATAAAAGCGATACTTGTGGTTGCCGGCGCATTAACAAGGTGAGCCAGATCACCATTGAAAGTAGGTCTGTTTGTTCTAAAACTATTTAAGTTACCACTTGGAGATCCTGTATAAGGATCAGCAGTTGTCCATATAAAAATTTCATTGAGAGCCACTTTTATATCATCATTATTGTATAGAGTAGCTATATTGTTATGAATTGCTGTAAGCCAATTAGTAACTGTCGTTGTATTGGAACCATTATTCTGATAAGGTTTATAACAAACTTCATAATAAATTCTCACACAGTTTTCAGTCACAGCTTTCTTATTTGTATTGGGATCAAAAGCTATCTTTTGTGCCTGGTTTTCTTTCAACTCATCAACTCCGCAAATAAATGGATTTGCACCTGTTAATTTTGATTCTGAATAGCTAACAAAATCTTCAGAGTTCTTTACTTTTCCCAGTACAACATTACCTAATTCATTTGTAGAAGCCACTCCTACCACATCATTATCAAAAAAACTGAAAGCTACTATTGAGTTATTATCTCCTTTAACAATTCCTCTATAATATACTCCAGGAGTATAATTCACCGTTTCTCCTTTGTTTGTTGTAACTCTAAAATTATTAGTGAAAATTTCATTTTTATAAAGTTCAACGGTTACCGTTTTATTTCCTTCGAAGGGAAATGACATCTCTATGAATTCAGGCTGATCCTTTACTAGCTTTCTAAGTTCAGTAGCAGTAATGGTCATAGCAGTAATATCAGTCGCTGCTCTTTTATATTCCTCCATTTTTGGAGAGGATGTATTGATTTTAAAAAGATCATATTTTACAAAGCTCTTACTTTGATTATGATATTGTGATATTTTTTGAGCAACTGGTCTTAAATTCTGAGCAAAATTCAAGATAAAGCATAATGAAATACCAAGAAGTAGAATTTTTTTTATCATTGTTATTATTTTAGTAATACAAATAAACAAAAAAATTCAACACCAAGTGATTAATCACCAAAAAATCTATTAATCCATTAATTTAAATGCAATAAATAACTAATCCAGTTAACAAAACGATTCAAAACAATACAATTACTTAATATTAGCAACTATTTTAAAAATAAAAAAAGACGTCTAGAAAGACGTCTTTTTTTTATTTTCTTTTATTTTTATAAGGTATCCCTGTCTTTTAACATCTTAACTTTTAAGAATCGAATCAATATCAATCCTACTCCAAAAAACAATGTCATAGACAGTGCTGCAATACGCATATTATTAAAATGTTCAATTAATGTTGCAAAAATAAATGTTCCTATGATAATCGCTATTTTCTCCAACACATCGTAAAAACTGAAATAGGTTGTATTTTCCATAGAATCCTCTGGCAATAATTTTGAATATGTTGATCTTGACATTGCCTGAAGTCCACCCATTACCAAACCAACTACTGCAGCAACTCCATAGAACTGATATTCTACAGTAGGATTTTCTTTGTTTAAAAAATAAGCCCAAAGACATGCTACAATCCATAAAACAATAGCAATAGAGATCACACTTTTGTTCCCAATCTTTCTAGATAATCTTGAAAAAATTACAGCACCTATAATAGCTTCAATCTGAATAACCAATAAGGTTCCGATCAGTTTATCCTGAGCCAGATTGATTTCACTTTTCCCAAATAATGTTGCCATCAAGAAAATAGTCTGCATCCCTACGCTATAGAAAAAGAAACTTGACAGGAAAAATTTCAGATTCTTATCTCTGAAAAGTTCATTTCCGACTTTAAAAAGCTCATGGAAACTTTCTTTTGCAATATCTTTATAAAAGCTCATATTGTCTTTAAAAACTTCAAAAAAGCCTCCTTGTTCTTCATGTTTTTTAAAGATGTTCTTATAATTTAACAGTACCAAATCTTTAGGTAAGTTATCTTTTACATTACCAAACTGAGGCAAATGTTTAAAAGTGTATTGTGAAAAACCAAACCACCATGCTCCTGTTAACAAGAAACTGATTCTGGTGAATAGTAATTGCTGAGCAGCTCCTTTCGCAAAAACCTTAATTAAAACTAAGCAGATTACTACTAAAACTACAGAACCTAAATATCCATAAACATATCCTTTTGCAGAAAGAGCATCCTGTTTATCCTGTGTGGCAATATCCGGTAAAAATGAATTATAAAAAACTAAACTTCCCCAGAATCCAACGCTTGCCGTAACACTGAAGAGCAGCCCTAAAAACACATTGTGCATTCCCGTAAACATGGCCAGTCCCATGCAAGAAGTAGCCCCCAGATAGCAGAAAAACTGTAAAAACGATTTTTTATTTCCGATGGTATCCGCTAAAGAAGACAGAAATGGGGAAAGTAAAACCACTATAAAAAAAGATATCGTTAATGAGTACCCATAAACAGCATCCGGCTGATATTCTTTTCCAAAAATCTTTATTAAATGTCTTACGGGGACATCTATCCATTGTTTTGTTTCTACAACGTATTCTTTCTTCTCGTAAGCCGTAGTAATAATAGAATAGTAGATTGGAAAAATAGTCGAAGTAATAACCAAAGAGTATACTGAGTTGGCCCAGTCATAAACAGCCCAGGCCTTCATAATCTTTGGATTATTCTTTATATTTTTTGGTCGTTGATTCTCTGTTTCGGACATTTCAAATATATTAGATGCACAAAAATAGAAAAACCGTTGAATATTCAACGGTTTTTTTTATTAATTAGAATATTGCTAAAGATTATAAATTATTTAAATAGCTTTTATTTTCTGTAAATTCTATTCTACGCAGCAACCTATTCATTATTTTATCTATCTATACCGGTTGTCTAACCCGTATATTTCGCTACCCATTTTGCTTTTAATTCAGCTCTGGTATTTATGAATTCAATATCTGTTCCCTGCGCTATTGCATCCAAAGGATAGCGTAAAGGACGGGTTCCTTCTTCCATATTAATAAGGTCTAATACTCCATCTGCAATGACCTGTGGATCCATGTTAAACTCTGCCATTTTACCAAATAATCCAGCTCCTATGTTATTGAATATTTCTGAAGCAATAGGATCATATTCTTTGGCAATCTCAGGTTTATCAGCCTGTACACCCGCTTTGCTACCAGAATTCATTTCCGTAGGGTACACTCCCGGCTGAATAGTTACATTTTCAATATTAAATTGCGACAGTTCATCCTGAATTGCTTCAGTGATTGCCTCAACACTAAATTTAGAGGCAAGATAAGGTCCCATAAAAGGCAGTGTATGACCACTTGCTCCCGAAGTAAGATTGATAATCAGCCCTGATTTAGCTTTTCTCATACCTGGAAGAACTGCCTGATAAGTGCGAATTACCCCATAGAAATTCACTTCAAAAAGCCTTTTAATTTGCTCTATAGAATATGCTTCCACCAATCCAAATCCGGCTAATCCGGCATTATTGATTAACACATCAATTCCTGAATGTCTTGCGAACGTATCTTCAAACGCTTCTTTTACAGACTTATCATTAGTTACATCGATCTCTACTACATTCACATTAGGCAGCTTTGCAAGCTCTTCAGCAACTTCTTTATTTTTATCTTTTGTTCCACGCATACCTGCAACCACCGTATGCCCAGCTCTTGATAAGGTAATTGTCATTAATTTTCCGAATCCGGTGCTTGTTCCGGTAATGAAAATTGTTTTGCTCATAACTTTAAATTTTTATTTAAATAGTAAAGCAAAATTACCCTCGAAAACTGTCGTTTTTCATTGACATTTAAAGGAAAAAAACGTTGATAATTATCAACAGTTTTATTTTTTGGAGGCCTGTGTTCTGATACGACTAAGTGTTTCAGGAGAAACTCCAAGATATGATGCGATCATATGCTGAGGGATCCGATTGATAATATGTGGATTCTTTTTGATAAAATCCTGGTATTTTTCTTCTGCGGATAAACTGATATTGGCATGTATTCTCTTTTGTGAGAAAAGGAAACTTCTGTGTAATATTTCATTTACCATATCATTGAATTGAGGTATTGTACTGCAAAGTATACTGAAATCTTCTTTTTTAATAAGAATAACTTCTGAATTCTCTAGGGCAATGATATTAAATTCTGAGGGGTTTCCTGTGGTAAGGCTCTCTCTGTCACCAGTCCAGTAGTTTTCCGGTGAAAAGTTCATAATATGCTCCTGCCCTTTGGTATCGATGGAAAACGTTTTGACCAACCCGCTACTTATAAAAGCATTAAATTTCCATACATCACCTTCCTGCAATAAATACTGGTGTTTACGTAGCCTTTTTAATATTGCTACACTTTTTATTAACTCGATCTCATCATTAGAAAGAGTAATCTTGTCTTTTAAATAGTTAATAAAATAATCGAACATCTGATCGTCGTAAATGTATTTTAAAGATACTTATAAATGTCAAATATAAACCTATTTCATTAGTTCTATCACTCATCTAAAGGAATAATATTAATAAAAAATGGAGCCTTTATGGCTCCATTTTAATATATTCAAAATCTTATTTTAAATATTAGATATTTTCAATAACAATAGCAGAAGCACCACCACCTCCATTACAGATTGCAGCAGCACCGTATTTAGCATTGTTTTGTTTTAAAACATTAATCAAAGTAACAATTATTCTTGAACCTGAACTTCCTAGTGGATGTCCTAATGCTACAGCACCTCCGTTTACGTTTACTTTAGAAGCATCTAATCCTAGAATTTTGTTATTTGCTAAACCTACAACAGAAAACGCTTCATTAAATTCAAAGAAATCGATATCAGAAAGTTCCAAACCTGCTTTTTTTAGTGCAATAGGTAACGCTTTAGCTGGTGCAGTTGTGAAGTTTTCAGGCTCCTGTGCAGCATCAGCATAAGAAACTATTTTAGCCAGAGGCTTAAGACCCAATTCTTCCATTTTTTCTTTAGAAACAAGAATCAGGGCAGAAGCTCCATCATTTAAAGTCGAAGCATTAGCTGCTGTAACAGTTCCCGCCTCTTTTTTAAATACTGTTGGAAGCGTTGGAAGTCTATCAAAATTAACAGCTTTATATTCTTCGTCTTCAGCAAAAATTATAGGATCTCCTTTTCTCTGAGGGATCTCAACTGATACCACCTCATCATTGAATTTACCTTCACTCCATGCCTTAGCTGATCTTTTATATGATTCGATAGCGAACTGATCCTGATCTTCTCTTGAAATAGAATAGTCGGTTGCACATTTCTCTGCACAAACACCCATATGAACCTTATTATAAACGTCTGTAAGACCGTCCAGAACCATTCCGTCAAGCATTTTGACATCACCTAATTTTGTAGCCAGTCTTGCATTATAATAGTGTGGAACTGAAGACATATTTTCCATTCCGCCAGCAACGATTACATCTACATCGCCTGCTTTAATTGCTTGTGCTGCCATGGTTACAGCTTTCATTCCTGAAGCACAAACTTTGTTTACTGTAGTAGATGGAGTTTCAATAGAAAGCCCAGCTCCCAATGCTACCTGGCGAGCAGGTGCCTGTCCTTCCCCAGCCTGTAAAACGTTCCCCATGTAGATCTCCTGAACCAATTTTGGATCAAGACCAATTTTGTCCAATGCTCCTTTTACTGCAACGGTCCCTAGCTTTGTAGCCGGAACAGCTGATAAACTTCCCATAAAACTACCCATTGGTGTTCTTACTGCGGAAACGATGAATACTTCTTTCATGTGTATGATTTATTTTTTTTATATGATATTTGTAACCTTAGGGTTCCATTTTATTAATAAATATTTACTGAGGTTCTTCTACTACCTTACTCAGTATAAATTCGGAGGTTTTATTATTGTATTCTGAGGTCAACTTTATAAAGTTACGATCGGTTTCCAATATCCTGTTTACCATAACTTCACCTAACTTCACCGGATAATCCTCATTGGACTTAGCAATTATAGTTACCTTGTAGCTGCAATCATCCACAAAGTCAAGGCGTGATTTTACATAATCCTTACCATTGTTATAATATTCAGTTTGAACATTGTCCTGTACAACCATAACCCATTCATCAATAGGAGCGTCAATCCTTACAAATTTTCCAGTTTTTATATTTTGGCATTTTGCAGGTTTATCCGATGTTAAAAACATGTTTTGTTGAGATTTTACCTGAGAAAAGCTCAGACATAACAATACGAGTAATACAATGTTAAGATGCTTCATATTTTTGTTGTGTTTTTATTATCAATAATAAAAAAGCTCCCAAAAACTCAATAATCCAACCCCATTTTAGCTTTACGATACCCGCAAAGGTTTCCCTCCAGGATTTAAAAGGCAGAAAACTGAAATAATCCAAAGACTGAAGTTTAACAGCTATCAGAGTGAAGATGAATAATATAATCATTAAAACAGCTAAAACACGCACCATTTTCGGCAGGTTATTAATCACTGCAAATAAAGCACAGGCCGAAAGAATCCAACATATAATGGCTAAATAATGATCCAATTTCCAGTAATTCCAGTTTCCTATAATAGGAACATGAACCAGTGGTAAAAAGCTTCCCACCACAACCAAGAGTACTCCGATGAACTGTATATTTTTCATTTTTCTTAAAGCACCAAAATACAAAAAAAAACACACTTCGATTCAGTGTACTTTAAAAACAAACTTTTCAAATTTAAACAGTCAGAACCATAAAAATTTTGCATAAAATTTCATTATTTAATAATAGAATTTCATTTTATTTGAATAGTTAAAAACTAACACAAACTAGTTTAATTCCGATTTGTAATCCGTATTTATTGTTTAACTTAACATCATTGACAAAAACAGGAATAAAATCTTCTGATTCAATAATTAACAATAAATATCAACATGAAAGAAATAACAAAAAGTTGTTTTAAATAAAAAATGCACTTTATAAATAAAGTGCATTTTAATGTATTGATAATAAGCTACATAAATTTAATGATTTACATTAGCAACTTCTTTAGGATCATGTTTATGTTTAAATAAAATAGCAAAAAATATTGCAAGTACCAGTGCATAAGCTGCAAATGACAACCATATATTTTGCCAATCTTTTACCATAACAACGGAGGATAATGTTCCATCAGCATTAACGGCTGCATTAAAAGATTTTTTTAGAATTTCCAAAAATGTCTGATTATCAGGTGTTGTTTGCAAATAAGAAGAAAGATCTCCTACATTCGTAAATTTCCGTGTAAAGAACTTATCAATAGCCCATCCCGCCATATAGCTTCCAAAAACAGCTCCAAAGCCATTCGTCATCATCATAAATAATCCTTGTGCAGAAGAACGAATCTTTTTATCTGTTGTTGTTTCTACAAAAAGAGAACCTGAAATATTAAAGAAGTCGAAAGCCATTCCGTATACGATGCAGGAAAGAACAATGAGAGCTAATCCATATCCATCCGGAACACCATAGGCAAAAAATCCAAACCTTAATACCCAAGCCAACATAGACATCAACATTACCTTTTTAATTCCGAACTTCTTTAAAAAGAATGGAATTGCAAGGATAAATAAGGTTTCTGAAACCTGAGAAATTGACATAATGATCGTAGATCTCTGTACAACGAAAGAATCTGCATATTTTGGGAAGTGAGCAAATTCACTTAAGAAAACATCCCCGTATGCATTTGTGAGCTGTAAAGCAGCACCTAACAGCATAGAAAATAAGAAAAATAGTGCCGTTTTATAGTTACCGAAAAGCTTAAATGCATTCAAACCAAGCTGTTCCGACAAAGGTGCACTTTTATCAATTAATTTTTGTGGTGGACATTTTGGTAAAGTCAGTGCATAGATTCCGAGAAGAATCGCTACAACTCCACCAATATAAAATTGACCTTCAGTCGCTTTATTCCCTGTAAGGTTAGTGATCCACATTGCTACAATAAATCCTATTGTTCCCCAAACACGTATTGGTGGAAAGTCCTTTACAACATCTAAATTACTATTCTTTAGTATAGTATACGAAATAGAATTAGCAAGAGCAATGGTTGGCATGTAGAAACACATTGCAGCAAGCATTACATAAAAGAAAGAGTTAGGATCACCAGTGTGCGGTAAGATAAATAAAACAATTCCATAAAGAATTTGTAAAGCTGAAAAAATACGTTCCGCATTTACCCAACGGTCAGCAATAATTCCAGTTATGGTAGGCATAAAGATAGAGGCTATCCCCATTGTTCCGAAAACAGCGCCAAACTGAGTGCCATCCCAATGTTTTGTACCGAACCAAAAATTAGCCATCGTAATCAGCCATGCTCCCCAAACAAAAAACTGAAGAAAGCTGAGGATGGTAAGTCGTAATTTTAAATTCATATTTTAATTATAAAAACTCTTTTAGTCAATTTTCTTTTTTCTTCTCTTAATTTCTTCCTGAATCTCCAAAGCTGTATCATAATCTTCTTCTTTTACAGCATCTTCTAATAATTTTTGAAGCTCTTCCATGGAAAGAGATCTTAAATTATCTTCTGATTGAACTGTTTCAGAGAATGATTGTTCTTCTTTGGAAACATCTTCTAATTCTAAAAGAATTCCTGCTTCATTTAAGACTTGCTGAGTCGTAAAAATAGGTGCATCAAATCGCACTGCCATTGCAACAGCATCGGAGGTTCTGGCATCCAGAATCAGCTCTTCTTCTGTTATTTTATTTTTAAAGTTAATATTAGAAAAGAAAACGCCATCTACAATCTGATAAATAATGATTGAAACCAATTCATAATTTGCCGAAACTATAAATTTTGTAAATAAATCATGGGTAAGAGGACGAGGTGGATGAATATCTTTCTCAAGACCAAGAGAAATGGATTGTGCCTCGAAATTTCCTATAACAACGGGTAGTTTTATGTGTGTTTCTTCATGTTCCAATAACAAAGCATATGCCCCTGATTGTGTCTGACTGTATGATATTCCCCGAATAATTAGCTGTTTATAATCCATAACTACAAAGATAAATTAATTTTTTATTGTAGGTTTTACTTTTTAGACAAAAATAAAAGCTCGGAAAGCCCGAACTTTTATTTTTTTATTTATTATAAAACTAAGTTTTATCCTTTGATTGCCTTAATTTTTTCAGTTAATGCAGGAATAATCTGGAATGCATCTCCTACCACTCCATAATCAGCAGATTTAAAGAAAGGAGCTTCAGGATCACTATTAATTACAACAATAGTTTTAGAAGAGTTTACTCCAGCTAAATGCTGAATCGCTCCCGAAATACCTACTGCAATGTAAAGATTTGGTGAAATTGCCTTACCTGTTTGTCCTACGTGCTCAGTGTGAGGTCTCCAACCGATATCAGAAACAGGCTTAGAACAAGCTGTAGCAGCTCCCAATACATTTGCTAAATCTTCAATCATCCCCCAGTTTTCAGGACCTTTCATTCCTCTACCAGCTGAAACTACAACTTCAGCTTCTTTAAGGTCTAATTTACCAGAACTTTGCTCATGAGAAACCACTTTGGTATCTTCATTAGCTACCGATAGATTTTTCACTTCTTCAGAACCGGAAACTGCATTTTCTTTAACACCAAAAGCATTTTGAGAAACCGTGATGATTACTCCTGCTCCTTCTGCTTTAGCATGCATAAATCCTTTTCCTGAGAAAGCTCTTCTTTTCACCTGAAATGGAGAAAGACTTTCAGGAGCTGCCAATACATTAGTAATTAAAGAATAATTCTTCATTACAGCCAGCATAGGCGCTACTGATGAAGCATCTGTAGTGTGTGGGAAAACAATTATATTTCCATCAGCTACTTCATTCACCGCTTGTGCGAAAGCTTTTGCTGAAAAGTTTTTAAGACCTTCGTCTTTAATATTAATAACATTTGATGCTCCATATTTATATAATAAATCTGAAGAATCTGTAGGATTTACAGAAATTGCTGTAACAGTATCTCCTGCCTGATCAGCAATAGCTTTAGCATAAGAAACTGCTTCAAAAGCTGCCTTTTTGTAAACTCCGTTTATATTTTCTGCGTATACGAATACTGCCATTTTTTTTAAATTTAAAGATTAAAAAATTTAATAATTGAAAGAGATTATATTACTTTAGCCTCTTCATGAAGTAATCTTACCAATTCATCCAGATTATCCGGAGAAACCATTTTCACAGCAGCTCTTGGAGGAACACTGTCATAAGAAACTCCCTGAACTTTCACTTCATAAGACGTAGGCTCAACAACCTGCAATGGTTTTGTTCTTGCAGACATGATCCCTCTCATATTAGGTATAATCAAATCTTTCTCGTCTACTAATCCTTTTTGTCCAGCAATAACTGCAGGAAGTTTTACAGATATCGTTTCTTTACCTCCTTCAATTTCTCTTATAGCAGTTGCTTCACTCCCATTGACATCTAAACCTACAGATGCATTTACGAATGGCTGGTTTAACAGCTGAGCTACCATTCCTGGAACAGAACCTCCATTATAATCAATTGATTCTTTTCCACAAAGGATAAGATCATATCCTCCGCTTTGAGCAACAGCTGCAATTTCTTTAGCTGTTGAATAACTATCTTTTGGATCAAGATTTACTCTTACAGCATCATTTGCGCCAATCGCCAATGCTTTTCTGATTACAGGTTCTGTAGCAGTATCTCCTACATTAATTACTGTAACTGTAGCTCCCTGAGATTCCTGAAGTTTAACCGCCTTTGTTAACGCAAATTCATCTAGTGGATTGATCACCCACTGAATTCCGTTTTTGTCGAAAGCAGATTTATCTGCTGTAAAGTTAATTTTGGAAGTAGTATCCGGAACACTACTAATACAAACTAATATTTTCATGTGTACTATTTTATTTTTCTCCTTTTATCGCATAAAAGCGTTATACTCTTACGCAGAGATCTTGTTTGATTAATTTCTGTAAATATAAATAAAAAATATATTATGCATGCATAATACTTATGATTTTATTATTCAATACATTAAATGTATTTACTTCGCTGGTTTTGTCGCCCTAAACTCTATCTTACTAGGCAAAACCCGTGGATTCATTTTTAAAATATCCAATACCAGATTCCCCATATCCTCCGGCTGAATTTTCCATTCGTCTTTTTCCGAAACAACATTCCCATTGAAATTTGTTGCAACAGAACCTGGCATGATGACCGTTGTTTTAATATTGTATTTTCTAAGATCAATCATTGCAGCCTGAGTAAAGCCCACCACTCCAAATTTAGAGGCATTATATCCGGTTCCGTTTTCAAAGAAATTAGCGCCAGCAAGACTAGAAATAGTAATATAATAACCTTCGGTCTTTTTCAACTCCCCTACTGAAGCTTTTAAAGTATAAAAAGCACCTGTTAAATTAGTTTCTATCATAGAGTTCCATTCTTCAATAGTTAATTCATCTACAGGCTTAAATATCCCTAACCCGGCATTAGCGATAACAAAATCTATCTTACCAAATTTCTCTACAATGTATTTAATAGCTTCTTCTTCACTTTCCAGACTTCTAACATCAGAAACAATTCCCAAAACCTGGCTGGAATATTGTTGCAATTCATTTTCAGCTGCTACCACATCTTCTTTTTTGCGCCCCGAAAATGCAACTGATACTCCATTCTGGAGCAATATTTTAGCAATTCCAAAACCTATCCCTTTCGTTCCGCCAGTGATATAGGCCACTTTATTTTTAATCATACGTTTTACTTTAATTTCTCTAAAATAAAGAAAACGCTTCAATTGAAGCGTTTTATATATACTAAGATTTATCAGCAATTTATTTTTTAATGATTTTTTTAGAAAATTTACCCCCTTCGGTTTCAATTGTAAGGACATATGTTCCTGGGAGAAGGTTTTTCAAATCTATTTTATTGTTATCTAGTTTAGCATTTATACTTCTTCCCGCTCTATCAACAATTTCAACTTTAGTAATCTGCGACTTTGCTTGTATAGTAATAAAATCAGTTGCAGGATTAGGATAAACCAGAATATTATTTTCTTCAACAGCAGCTTCTTTTGTATTCAATACTGCATTATTAGTGGCAACTAGTGTATAATTATCAAAAGAAGTAATATGGGAAACTGTATTTCCTGAACCAACCGCTGAAACAAAATCCATTTCAAAAGGATCTATGCCTGCAGCAGCAGGTACATAATTTGCAGGAGGGCTGGAAATAAAACCTCCCGGGCTGGTCCAAGTAACCACCCCTGTAGTTTTGTTAAATGTACATTTTAATGTGATCCATGTATTTGCCGGATAAGTATAGGTACTTGGCTCCAGATAAAAAAGAATATTCCCTGTCGTTCCAGTAATAGCATTCTTATAATATGCTATGCCTACAGCTCTTTGTGAAGCAAAATCATATCCAGCTCCAAGCAGCGTTTTATGGGTTGTCTCATCATACACTAAAACAGTTCCTCTACCCGACCCCCCGGTAACGCTTCCTGTGTACAAATTAAATTCCAGCTTAAGAATATCATTTCCCGCTATTCTGGCGGCCCACGCTGCAGGAAGCCCATCCTTCCACATATACTTTGTTTGTGTTGCATTCGCACTTCCAGTAAGCTGCAAAGACTTGTCATGAGCAGCGTCTATATTTACAATCTGCGCATCTGAATTGGAACCACCGGCAAAATCTGTACGAAA
Source organism: Chryseobacterium sp. T16E-39 (assembly GCF_002216065.1). Taxonomy (NCBI): domain Bacteria; kingdom Pseudomonadati; phylum Bacteroidota; class Flavobacteriia; order Flavobacteriales; family Weeksellaceae; genus Chryseobacterium; species Chryseobacterium sp. T16E-39. The sequence continues at coordinate 1,122,739 of NZ_CP022282.1, forward strand.
ACCACCTTGCCCCACAGTAGTTGGTGTAATAGTCGTACCAACATTTCCTATAATATAGGAATTAAAATTATCACCCTGTAATGATTGGGCATTTAATGTTTGAAATAAAAAGACACTAACTAGTAAAACTTTTCTCATAATATATTCTTTTTAGTTGTATAGCATTGTTTAAACTATTCATTCTTAGCATAAGATTCCTTTCCGTGAATAGCTTTATTGATAAAACAACAAAAGTTTAAGAAGAATACTTATGAAATGAAAAAATACATAGAGTGATTATCAGTAATAAATTTAAAACTCACTCTCTTTGTTTAATCCTATTTTTAATAAGTCATTTGTTTAATTTTCACACTCATTAAACGTTATGACCAGACGATTTAACAACTATAAAGATATTTTGGTATGAATAAATTACCAATACCTAAAAACGAGTAATTATTAATACCTGATCATAGGTATCTTTCTTGCTACTAGAGCAAATACAATAAAATTGAAGCGATCGATATCTTGTTTTTCAGCATTACCCAGCCTTTTTTTCACAAAATTCAAACAAAAAAAACGCTTCAATTGAAGCGTTTTTGTATATCTAAGATGTATAAGTAATTATTCTTTTATAATTTTTTGAATATATACTTTTCCATCACTTGCTTTAACTTTTAAAATGTAAGTTCCTTTTGGATAGCTTGATACATTTACTTCATTAACGTTTTTGCTATTTGCCACTGAAGTAACCACTCTTCCGGTCATATCATAAATATCGATGTTTTCAGATTTTAGAGAGCTTCCAAATTTGAATTTCAAGATGTCATGAACCGGATTTGGATAAACCTGTAAGTCTTTTGAATTGATCACTTCAGTAACCCCTAAATTATTTTGTCCAGTTACCGTCATTACCCATCTTGCTAAAGCAAAATTAGCTAAAGGCCCTGTCCCTGTTGCAATTGGAGTCGTAATAGAACAATCTCCTGAAGAAAGATATGACAAACCTGTCTGAGCCCCCGGATGAGATCCCATATAAAATGATACCCCATCAGCACTTCCATCATGAGATATCTTGACAACAAACGTACCACCTGCTGGAACAACCTGTGATAAACTCGTTCCCGTATTCACCATTAATCCAACATTTGCTGGAGCAACAGTTACGTTTGCGGTTCCTAAAAGCGTCTGAGTTCCAGCTGGAAATGTTCCTGTTAAGTTGTAAAGATCAACAGTCACTGGAAATGTATCACTTGCTGTTTGTACCCCAAATGCAATATTAGTAACATTGTAGGCATAATTTATTCCAAAATCTGATAACTTAAATACTCTGTAATAAGAATTCTGTGAAGTGTAACCTTCTGCTGAGTTACCGCATGCTACGGATCCAGTTGGCGATACCGTGTTTGGAGTTGAATTTTGTGTAATTACTTGAGCATGGTTTATACCTGCAAGCACTACAACTGCTAAAGATGTAAAGATTTTCTTCATGATATTACTTTTAGTTAATTTTGTAAATATATTTTTTTTTATTGATTAAAAAAAATTTTAACTCATAAAATATACAATCAAAAACAATCTGTATCATAAGTAATTAAATCAATAACATATTGCACCACAAAGTGAAAAATAATATTTTTTACATTTATTTTAATACATTCATATAATAAACCAAAATTATCTTTTTTAGTTTAAAATAACAGCAAAAAAAAGAGAACATCAATAATGACATTCTCTTATATATTAATTTAGTAATTTAATAACAATTACTTATCAAAAGTATTTTTTACTTTGAATAATTTTCGAAAAACAATGGTATACTTTCAATTCCTTTATAGAAATTAAACAATCCATAATGTTCATTTGGGGAATGGATCGCATCAGAATCCAGACCGAAGCCCATCAAAACTGACTTTGCTCCCAATACCTTTTCAAACATTGAGGTAATTGGAATACTTCCGCCTCCTCTGTAAGGTAGTACTTCTTTACCAAAAGCAGATTCCATTGCCTGTTTTGCGGCTGCAAATTCTTTAGTATCGGTTGGTAAAACATAAGGCATACCACCATGATGTGGAGTCACTTTTACCTTTACAGTACCGGGAGCAATTTTTTCAAAATACTTAGTGAACTTTTCAGTAATCTCTTCAGGAGTTTGATAAGGTACTAAACGCATAGAAATTTTTGCAAAAGCTTTGGAAGGAATAACTGTTTTTGCACCTTCTCCGGTATAACCACCCCAGATTCCATTACAATCCAGTGTAGGTCGGATCGATGTTCTTTCTAAGGTTGTATAGCCTTTTTCACCTTCTATATCACTTAATCCGATTGCTTTTTTAAACTCATCAGGATTATCTTTTAATTTATTCATTTCAGCTCTTTCTTCATCTGAAACGACATCTACATTATCATAGAATCCATCGATTGTAATATGCCCGTCTTCATCGATCAATTTTGCAATCATTCTTGACAGGACATGAATAGGGTTTGGAACCGCTCCTCCATAGAGTCCTGAATGCAAATCTCTGTTTGGTCCCTCAACTTCTACTTCTACATAACTCAACCCTCTTAATCCTGTAGTAACTGTAGGCTGTTCGTTACTGTAAATATGGGTGTCAGAAATCAAAATACAATCGCAAGCCAGTTTTTCCTTGTTTTCATTAACGAAATCTCCTAAACTTACTGATCCTACCTCTTCTTCTCCTTCCAGAATAAACTTAACATTACAAGGAAGAGCATTGGTTTTCATCATTGCTTCAAAAGCTTTCAGATGCATAAAAAATTGTCCCTTATCATCAGCTGAACCTCTGGCAAAGATCGCTCCATCAGGATGAAGTTCTGTCTTTTCTATATAAGGTTCAAAGGGTGGTTTTTTCCACAATTCCAATGGATCTGCAGGCTGAACATCATAATGTCCATAAACCAAAACTGTAGGAAGGTTTCCATCTAATATTTTTTCTCCAAAAACGATTGGATAACCGTTTGTTTTGCATACTTCCACATTATCTGCTCCAGCATTTTTAAGATGTGTTGCACATACTTCTGCACATTTCAATACATCTTCTTTATAAGCAGGATCCGCAGAAATAGACGGAATTCTCAATAATTCAAATAATTCATCTACGAAACGCTGTTTGTTTTCGTTGATGTAATTTAATGTCTCTTGCATTGTAAAAATTTGTTTGGTTAAAATTAAAAAAAATGGACTGCAGCAGCAAGCAAAAACAAAGAATTTTCCTGACGCCGATTACCTGCTAAAAATTCAGTTAATATCAGCCTTTAAAACAAAAATGTCCTGCAATACTGCAAGACATTTTTATATTTTTTACTAATAATTAGTGTTCAGCTTTTGCTTTTTCAGCTTCTGCAGGTTTTGCTGTGGCAGTACTATCTGCTTTCGGAGCTTCAGTTTCGTGCTTTTCAGCAACAGCATTTTCTTTATGTTCAGCTGTAGCATCATGCCCGTGAGCCTCTCCACCTCCTTGCTTATCATCAGAATATCTTTCTGCTCCTTCTTCCAGTTTTAAAGTATTTTTATTTCCACCAGCCTGTATTTTTTTGCAACTTACAGCTACACTTGCAATGGCTAAACATATAATTAATTTTTTCATATGTAAAATTTATTTTTTTTAAAGGTCATATGGAATCGCATTCTTTTAGTTTATTCTAAATCATCTAAACAACCAGCGATTTCATACTTAAATTTTAGATTGCCCAAAATTAAGAAATCTTGCATCCTTTGGCAACATTTTTATAATGATTTTAGAATAATTTTACCTTTTTTGGATTGGGTAAAAATAAGATACCGCTCACCACCATCCTTTAGACTATATTTCGTTTTAATTTCTTCGGGTTTTAACGGATAATTCTTAGAAATAATGTTGAATTGCTCTTTCTTTTTAATGTGTTTGCTTTCAATAACTTCCATTTCTAAAACCCTTCCAGGAAAATGTTCTACTTTATTCCCAGAGGTATAAATATGTGTATTGGGGTGAAGTTTCTTTAGCGCAAATTTTTCGGCAATGAGGTTAAAAACTCCAGCCTTTAACATAGAATTATTGGGTAAGTAAATGAATCTCTCGGGTTCTGAGAACTCTGACTGAGCTTTTTCTTCTTCTCCGAACCGGAATATAAAATCAGATTCATCACTTTCTAAATTCACACAGTGGCAATCAATTTTCTGTGAACCATGAGTTGATAATAAAACAACAACTTCTTTAACGTCATTTTTTACCGCAATAATATCAATCCTTGAAACATTTTTTAAAACAGATATCAGATATTTTAAATCAATTAATGGCGATAGTTTTATCACAACATCATTTGAAATGGATAGTAAATGATCCTGAATTTCCAGAATATCAGGTGATAAATCCTCTAAAAGGAAAACCTTATTCTTATGATCATCTCGTCTTGCTGGATCGAGATAGATAACATCAAAATTCTCTTTATTTTCATTAAGAAAATCCTGAAGCTTTAAATTAATGAATTCTGCTTTTTTCCCTAAAATAGCCCAATTATGCTCAACAATTTTTAAAAGCTCTGTATTTTGTTCTATTAAGGTGATTTCATTAAAATTTTGCGATAAATAGTAAGCATCAATTCCAAATCCACTGGTAAGATCGATGAATTTCCGTCCTTTTAAAAATTCTGATTTATAAAGAGCGGTCTTCTCAGAAGAGGATTGCTCCAGGTTAAGGTGCGGAGGAAAAATAATATTTTCCCGTAATAGAAAAGGAAATTTCTTAAGAGCTACCTGTTTCCCCTTTATTTGCTGAACAATTTCCGGCATCGAAACATCAGAAAATGGAGATTTTTTTAACAGTAATGAATGCAGATCCGAATGAAGATTTGCATCAATAAACTCCTGAACTTCTTTTTTTAATATATGATCAAACACTAAAATTATCTTTTATAAAAGATATAATCCGTTAATAAAGGTTCAATACCATTTTGTTTTAGTAAAGAATTAATCTGTCCCCTATGGTAAGTGGAATGATTGATCGCATGGAAAAGCATTTCAAAAATACTGTTTTCAAATTTTGTTCCCTTCGAATTCTGATAACCTATCCTGTTTTCTAAATTAAAGTTCTGAACAATCTGAATACTCGTTAAAAAATTTTTATGATTGATTTCCTGTAAGTCATCTGTCTGATTGATCTGCCATACTTCAAAAGCCTGCTCTCCTAGTATTCTTGCATTCCAAATTTGCTGAGCATTAATTGTATGATTAATTAATGCCAGCGTTTTATCATCAACTTCCGATATATGTTCTTTAATCAGCTTAATAATTTCCCGATTAAAATGGTGTGTATACTCGAATAAGTCAATTAGTTTCTCATTCATTATTCAAACATTTCTGACCAGCGAACCGGCTTTATTTCCATCTCATTATATAAGTCTTCAATGGGTCTTTTAACCTCTAATTTCGGATAGAGATTCACGCCAATCAATTTAATTTTTCCTTCTTCTACCCATTTTTGCTCCTCAACAGCATGTTCATAGATCTTTTTCTGAACAACTCCCTGTTTCATTAATTCCAGATATCCTCCTCCATCTTCTATTTCCACGAACAAAGCCCATGACCTTTCTGCAATTTGCATGGTGAGATCTTCTACATAGTAACTTCCATTAGAAGCATCCTCAAAAACATTAATTATACTTTCATAAGCCAGCACAATTTGCTGCTTAAAAGAAATTTCTTCCGAATTTTCAGTATTTCTATTAACAAGATAGTTATTGCTATAAACAGCATCAGCACCTCCTATCATAGCAGAAGCAAGTTCTAATGTAGAGCGGATAAGATTATTTTCACTGTCCGAAACAGCTTTATTCCGTAAAGAAGTTTCTGCAAAAATATATGGAATTTCATCTAAATTATACTCTCTTGAAAATTGGTTAAAGACCAACTTAAATGCTCTTATTTTAGCCATTTCAAAGAAATAATTCCCTCCAACCGCTATTCTAAAGATTAATTTATTTAAAACATCAGCACCTAAGATTTCAGTAAGTTCTTTAGTTTTTGCCAAGGCAATTCCTAATTGCTGATAGATCGCAGCACCCGCATTTTGGTGAAGTGAAACATCAATACAGATATTTCTTTTAAAATCCTTAGCTAATAATTCTTTAACAAGCTGATCATTAATAGTTCCTGCTTTTTCATCAAATACATCAATTAAAGAGAAGTATTGATCTTCATCTTTCGGACTGATATGTTCCGCAAGATCTTTATTATTAACAAAAAGAGTCTTCCCTTCAAGATTTTCTACGTTTTGGTTCAACAAAAATGCAAAAACGTCCTCCTCTAAACTTTCATGATAGTTAGCCACTAAATGGGTACTTTCTTCAACTTTTGGCAGATTGACTAAAGGCTTATGTACAGAATTATAAAAAGGCTTTACTACAATCCCTTCTAAATTTTCTTTTTTCAGGATGCTGTAAATATCTTCTGTTTTAAGTTGCTTTTTTACTAAATCTTCCCATTGAGGAAGTGTATTGATATGTGACATTTAGTTGAAAGTTAAAGATTAAAGGGCTGGCAAGTTTAAAATTAGGAATCTTATTTCTTAGAAATATGCGTACTATCTACCACCAGGATAAATATTTCCTCGTCGGGCTTTTTCATAAAATAATTTTCTCTTGCGTATTTTTCTTTTTCCGATTTGTTATTCATCAGCTTTTTATAAAACGTATCATTCTTTTCATATTCCGTTTTATAATACTGTAGTTGTTCCTGGTATTTATTAATTTCCCCATTAAGTTCATTAATTACCAAAAAAGAGGTTTTATCAAAAAAAATCATCCAGACCAGAAATAAACAGATCGTAATGAAATATCTGTTTATAATATATTTTTGAAGAACTTTTAGGACTTCAGACTTGGGCTGTATGTCTTTAATTAATTTATTTGCCATTTTAGTGTTTTCTCAACGAGTTTTTTATCACAGTAGTTAAAAAATCAATCGCTACGGAATTTTGCCTCATATTGGGGATAATTAAATCCGCCTCATTTTTTGAAGGTTCAATAAATTCCTGATGCATTGGCTTTAAAGTGGTTTGATAGCGATGTAAAACTTCACTTAAATCTCTTCCCCTCTCTTGAGTGTCTCTTCTAATTCTTCTAATCAGTCTTTCATCAGAATCTGCATGAACAAAAACTTTTAAGTCAAATTCTTTCAGTAATTCTTTATTAGTAAGAACTAAAATCCCCTCAACTACCAATACATTTTTAGGTTCTACAGTAACATGATCTCCGGTTCTGGAATGGGTAACAAAGCTATAAATAGGCTGTTCTATCGGCTCATTATTCTTTAAAGCTTTTACATGCTTTATCATCAGTTCAAAATCTATAGACTTTGGGTGGTCATAATTTAAAGCCTCGCGTTCTGTCAAAGTTAAATTATGGTTATCATGATAATAATTATCCTGAGAAAGGATGTTCATTCCTTCGATATCAAGCTGTTGAAGTATCTTATCAACAACTGTAGTTTTGCCGGATCCTGTTCCTCCTGCAATTCCTATTACAAGCATTCTTTTTGGGTTTCTATATAGTTCGTACAAATATACTATTTTAGTTTTAGTTGAGTGCAAGTAAAGTAACCGGCGTGAGTTTTCCCATAAAAAAACCGGCCTCTAAATGCCGGTTTTCTATATAGGTTTTAAATCTTTATTTTTTAATAAATTTAGTAGACAAATTCATTTCTTTTATATTCAGCATGTAATTTCCTGTTTGTAAAGCGGAAACATCAATTTTATTTTTGCCATTTCCAATCACCTTTTCTAAAACTTTTCGGCCTTCCATATTGTATATTTCTACTTTCTCTTCTTTATTCAATTTTAAAGAGACCGTAAGTATATCATTTACCGGATTTGGATAGATCGCAATTAATTCCTTTGGAGCAACATCATCGACACTCAACTGACAGCTATAAGCTGGTAAAGTATAACCTGCCGCTGTAAATTCCTGTGTCATGATTGCGATATCCCCACAATTGAATCCAAATTGTCCCAACATATCAATAGCAGCCTGTCTGACAGCAATAGCCGCTTGCTGTTGGTTAGTAGCAGCTCCTGTTGCCGCTAAACCTTCAAGAAAAGCCCTATCTGTTTTTGCTCTTCCAATTTGGTCATAAATTCTCATAAGAGCAGATGCCCAGATCTGTCCTCTTGTATGAATAGCTCCTGTTCCAGGGTATAAAACCGTATAGTTTGTAATTCTTCCTGCCCAACATGTATTATGCCCATCCCAGCTAAACATCCAGTTATATTGCGGTGCTGATGATGGCCATTGGTTAAGGCTTCTGCTGTATGATTGAGCCCAATAATCTCCACAACCTTCACTTAACCCCTGAACCTGAGATAAGTTCCCATTCGTAATCCAATCATGTACTCCATGTCCTAATTCATGTAAAATAACATCAGCATCTTCTGCATCATCTACACATCCCTCACCAAAAACCAGTCTGCCATTTGAATAATAAGAATTATCATCTCCATCTACTCCATGTGGATCGTACCATAATATTCCATCATTAGTTAATGGCTTACATACGATATTTAATGTTTCATTGATATATCTTAAACTATTATCGATATGCCAATATGCATTTACAGCTTCAAATCCTTGATCATTTCTATTAAAAAGAAACTGATTCGTTGCCTGTGTAAACAATCCAGTAGAAGGAGTTTCTAATTCTTTAATTTCAGCATAAGACCCTTTTAGCTTATACATTCCGCCTGCAAAGTCTAATTCAGGAATTGTCACCAAAGTTCTTGCTGCATCCAAACTTGCGTTGGTAGCATCATTATTATCTACATATTGCCCTCCATAAGCAACCTGCATTTTAGAAAGCGGATCCGGATTGAAAATATAACCAGAGCCTGAAACAAAAACTTTTTTATTATTTACTTCTTTTTTTGCATTTTTTTTTCCGGGTTTTGGCTCCTCATTTTTATCATGATGATATAATGCAATGTCCTCAACACTGATCACATTTCCATTTTCAGCATCTACAATTGTTTGCCAACTTCCTGGATTATCATGAGAACTCGTAAGTACTCTGTACACTAGTTTGGTATCACCTGTCGGTGTGGAATAAACAAATAATTTATTTTCCTCTAAAGTGATTTTACCTTTTGTTTTTGATGCAATGTGTGCTTTTTGAAGCGCATCGGAGGCATTAATAGAAGGAACTGTATTGATATCTTTAATATCTTTTTTTAAGTTCTCAGTAGAAGTATAAGTGATTTTCCCTTCTTTATTGAAATGAATTATTATTTCGGATTGGAATACCGGAACATCTTTAACGAATTGCTGAAAACGTAATGTTTCACCAGAATTTCCTTTTCTCACAAAACTTAGCATCATTTGATCACTCTTAATTCCTAAATTTCTTGAGTTTTCATTAATCCATTTTTGTGCTGGTACTTTTAAAGAAGATTCCTGCGCCATAAAGGTTGAACAGGAAAGTAAGCAACCAAGCACTAAAGAGTTAATTTTTAATTTCATATTATATTTTTTAGTTGTGCAACTAAAATAATAAATAAATTAACGCAAAACTTATTTTTTTAACATATATTAAAAAAATGTTAAAAAATATTTAAATTATATAAAAACCCCAGCATGATGCCAGGGTTTCTTTATACTATTTCGCTTGTTAATTCCCTTGAAATTAATTTTTCATGCATTGGCTTCAGTACTTCCAGTGAACCTGTTTTTACAGTACATTTGCCTTTATAGTGAATCAGAATTGTACATTGCTCTGCCTGTTCTAAAGTATGTTTACAAATCTCCATTAAACTATCAATAACATAATCAAAGGTATGTATATCGTCATTGTGTACAATCAGTTTATAAACATCATCCGTTTCATCCAATACAAGGACTTCTTCTTCGTATTGACGTTTTGGATTTTCATAATCTTTTATGCCGTTATAAAAATTCATTTTTGAATTATTTAAACTTCTCCTAATTTATCCGCTAAATCACTAATTACATTCGGTCCCTGATAAACCAACTCAACAAGTTCAACACTCTTATTATTCATTTTTAAAATTTTAAAATGATAATTTTCAAGGTCAAACTCCTGGTTCTCTACAGGAATATCCTCTAAGGCATGAAGAATAAAACCTGCCAACGTATTGTATTCGCTTTCTTCCGAAGGAGCAAGTCTTTTTGGTAAAAATTCATTGATTTCCTCTAAAGGTTGAGTAGCTTGTACCCAATAGATATTATCTCCGATTTTATCTACTATTTTGTCTTCATCATCTTCCTCATCCTGGATCTCTCCTACCAATTCTTCAAGGATATCTTCTAATGTAATAATACCTTCAGTACCGCCAAACTCATCAATAACAATTGCCAAATGCTGTTTCTTTTGCTGGAAAATCTTCAAAAGATCCGATATTTTTTTACTTCCGACAACGAAAAATGCATCACGCATTAAGGTTTTCAGATCATCATGATTTAATTCTCCTTTTCGTTTAACAAATTCTCTGATGATTTCTTTTGTATAAAGGATGCCTATAACATTATCAATAGAATTGATATATACTGGAATTCTGGAGTAACCACTATCCATTATCTTGTTGATAATATCACTTATATCTTCTTCAAAATCTATTGATGTAATATTTTGTCTGGGAACCATGATTTGTTTTGCAGAATGATCTGTAAAATCAAATGCATTTTTAATAATCTCATAGTTCTCTTCTTCGATCTCACCACTATCAGCACTCTGCTTTACCAACAGCTGAAGCTCTTCCGTCGAGTGGATTTCCTGCTCTGAAGCAGGGTGAATTTTCATCAGTCTTAAAACTCCATTAGACATAGAATTCATTAACCAGATAAAAGGTTTAAAAATGGTATAGAAAATTCTCAAAGGAACTGCAGTCGCCATCGTAGTTGCCTCAGATTTCCGAATCGCAATTGATTTCGGAATAAGCTCTCCAAATACAATATGCATAATCGTAATGAGTACAAAACTGATTATTAAAGATATTGAAGTCACTGAGGCAGCGCTTAATTCAAAATTAATCGAAATAAAAGCATTTTCAATAATATGATGCAGCGCGCTTTCTCCTACCCAACCAAGGGCAAGGGAAGCTAATGTAATTCCTAATTGTGTTGCAGATAAATACTCATCAAGATGTTTTATGATGTGCTCTGCTTGTTTAGCCATAGAATCACCTTCTGCGGCTTTTATTTGAATTTGCGAGTAACGAACTTTAACAATTGAAAATTCAGCGGCTACAAAAAAGCCATTAAGTAATACAAGAAACAAGGCTAACAAAAGCCTGACTATGTCCGAGTCCATTTAGAAATTTATATAAAATTTATTTTTACAAAGATATATAAAATAAAAATAATAAAAAAAGCATCGATATACTCGATGCTTTACTATTTTATTGAATATTTTTCTTACGAATTTTTCAAAGCTTCTGCTCCTGAAACAATTTCAAGGATTTCGTTCGTAATAGCAGCTTGTCTAGCCTTGTTGTAGAAAATTACTAAATCATTCTTCAGGGCCTGAGCATTATCGGTTGCTTTGTGCATTGCCGTCATTCTCGCTCCGTGTTCAGACGCTACTGAATCCAAAACAGCTTTAAAAACCTGAGTTTTAATAGATTTTGGAATAAGATTATCCAAAATTTCATTCTTGTTAGGTTCAAAAATATAATCTGTTTCTACTTGAGGTTCTGTAGTTTCAGGCATCAAGATGGGAAGAAGCTGCTCTTTAGTTACTTCTTGAGTAGCTGCATTGATGAATTTATTATAAATCAGATAAATCTCATCAAATTTTCCTTCTTTGAAGCTATCCATTACTCCTTCTGTAAGGTTAGAAACAGCATCAAAGTTTAGATTATCAAAAACGGCACTTTCATTAGCATATACAGTACGGCTTCTTCTTACAGCATCATATGCTTTTTTACCAATTGTAAGAATTTCAATCTCATATTGAGAATTATTCTGAAACTGATTGTTAAGCTCTTTTACAATAGATGAGTTAAAAGCACCAGCTAAACCTCTGTTTGAAGTAACAGCGATAAAAAGAACTCTCTTAACCTCTCTTTTTTGAGCATAAATAGAAACCTGATCAGGATCCGAACTAGAATTTACATTCTGAATGATTTCTTGTAGTTTTTCAGAATAAGGTCTTAACATCACGATTGCATCCTGTGCTTTTTTTAGTTTCGCTGCAGAAACCATTTTCATAGCACGTGTAATTTGCATCGTAGATGAAATTGAACTGATTCTTCCTCGTATTTCTTTTAAGTTTGCCATATTGGGTTAGTTGTTGGTTGTCGGTTGTTGGTTGCTAGTTTGAGAAATTTCTGTCAACTATCAACCAAAAACCATCAACTAATTTTTTAATTATATTTAGAAGCTAAATCGTTAGCAGCTTGCTTAAGAACGTCTGTAATTTCGTTATCGATTTTTCCAGATTTAATTGCAGCCATAGTTTCAGGATGCTTAGATCTTAGGAAAGCAATGTATTCCGTTTGGAATTCTTTTACTTTTCTGATTGGAACATTTCTTAATAAGTTTTCAGTACCTGCATAGATCATTGCCACCTGGCTGTCTACTGGAAGTGGAGAGTTAACCGGTTGCTTAAGAAGTTCTACGTTTCTTTCTCCTTTAGAGATTACTGCTAAAGTAGATGCATCAAGGTCAGAACCGAATTTAGCAAACGCTTCCAATTCTTTATATTGAGCCTGGTCAAGTTTTAACGTACCAGAAACTTTCTTCATAGATTTGATCTGAGCATTACCTCCTACTCTCGATACGGAGATACCTACGTTAATTGCAGGACGAACTCCAGAGTTAAATAGATCAGACTCCAAGAAGATCTGTCCATCTGTAATTGAAATTACGTTAGTAGGAATATATGCAGAAACGTCACCAGCCTGAGTTTCAATAATTGGAAGTGCAGTTAATGAACCACCACCTTTTACAAGAGGTCTAAGAGACTCAGGTAAGTCATTCATTTGGCTAGCAATCGTATCGTCAGCAATTACTTTTGCTGCTCTTTCCAATAATCTTGAGTGAAGATAGAAAACGTCTCCAGGATAAGCCTCACGACCTGGTGGTCTTCTCAATAGAAGAGAAAGCTCACGGTAAGCAACAGCTTGTTTAGATAAATCATCATAAATGATAAGCGCTGGTCTACCAGTGTCTCTGAAGAACTCTCCAATAGAAGCACCAGCCATAGCAGAATATACCTGCATTGGAACCGGATCTGATGCATTAGCAGCAACAATTACAGTATAAGCCAAAGCTCCTTTATCAGAAAGAGTTTTAACGATTTGAGCTACTGTAGAAGCTTTTTGCCCGATTGCAACATATATACAATATACAGGTTTCCCTGCATCAAAAAATTCTTTTTGGTTGATGATTGTATCAATAGCAACAGTCGTTTTACCTGTTTGTCTGTCACCAATGATAAGCTCTCTTTGTCCTCTTCCTACAGGGATCATAGAGTCGATTGCAACGATACCTGTCTGTAAAGGTTCAGTTACCGGTTGTCTAAAGATAACTCCAGGAGCTTTTCTTTCCAATGGCATTTCGTATAAATCCCCAGTAATAGGACCTTTACCATCGATAGGGTTACCAAGAGTATCTACAACTCTTCCTAACATTCCTTCTCCTACTTTAATAGAAGAAATTCTATTTGTTCTTCTTACTGTATCTCCTTCTCTAACTAATTTACTTTCTCCCAAAAGAGCAACACCAACGTTGTCTTCTTCAAGGTTAAGTACAATACCTTCTACATCACTAGAAAATTTAACCAACTCTCCGTATTGTACGTTTTCTAACCCGTATACACGAGCAATACCATCACCGATGGTTAAAACTGTACCTACTTCCTCAACGTTTGATTGAGTGTCGAAGTTGGCCAATTGCTGTTTTAAGATCGCAGATACTTCTGCCGGATTTATTTCTGCCATTGTATGGTTGTTTTTGTCTTAATTTAATTGAAAATCTTTTTTAACCTGATTTAGTTTACTTTTCACAGATGCATCGACCTGCTGGTCTCCCACTCTTAAAATGTAACCTCCTAAAATTTTAGGATCTACATTTACTTTCAAATCGAAATTTGAAGTATTCTTTACCAAGTTAGTAGATTTCAAAATTTGATCTATGTTTTCTTTTGAAAGTTCAGTTGCAGTAGTAAGAGTGATTCTTTGTACTCCATTGATATCTTCCACTTTATTGATAAATTCCTGAGCTATATTCTTCAATTGGCTTTCACGTCCCTGCTTAATAACCAATGTTATTAAATTTTGAGAAGAAAGTGATAAACCTTTAAAAATCTCTTTTGCTACTTCTGTTTTCTTTTTAGCATCAATGTAAGGAGTAAGGAAGAATTTGTTCAAATCCGCAGATTCAGACATCAACTTCACTACATCTTTCATTTCAGAAAACACAGTAGCTGTTTGCCCGGATTCATTTGTAAAATCCAGTAAACCTTGTGCATATCTTTTAGCTACTTTAGATGTAAGCATTCTTAGTTAAGATTAGATTTATTTAAATAATTTTGAACCAACTCGTTCTGAGCTTCGTTGTTCTCTAATTTCTGCTTTAAAATAGATTCAGCGATGTTTACAGATAAAGCACCAATTTGAGTTTTGATGTCTGCCATAGCAGCATTTTTCTCAGTTTCGATAGTTTGTTTAGCTGCTTCGATTAATTTATCTCCTTCAGATTTAGCAACATCTTTAGCCTCTCCTACAATTCTATCTTTAATTTCTCTTGCTTCTTTCAGGATAGCATCTCTTTCAATTTTAGCTTCACGAATAATTCTTTCGTTGTCAGCTTTAAGATCTTCCATTTCTTTTTTAGCCAATTTAGCTTGATTTAATGCATCAACAATAGAAGTTTCTCTGTCATTTACTGCATTAACAATTGGTTTCCAAGCGAATTTTGCTAAAAGAAACAACAGGATAACAAAAGTAAGCGTCATCCAAAACAAAAGTCCAATTCCAGGTTCAATAATTCCCATATCTGTAAATTCTTTTTTTAATGTGATAATTTTATGGATATCTTTTTAAAATTCTTAGCAGCAGCCAACCGCTTCACTGCTAAGAATATTTTCTTTGAGGATAATTACTTGATGAAAGCACCAAAGATGATCGCGATAAGACCAGCACCTTCAATAAGACCAGCAGCAATAAGCATTGCTCCTTGAATCTTACCAGCTTGTTCTGGCTGTCTAGCGATAGCATCCATTGCATGACCACCGATTTTACCGATACCAAGACCTACTCCTAGTACTGCTAAACCGATTCCTACGTAAATTAATCCTGCTCCAGTTGATAAATCCATAATAAATAAATTATATTAGTTAAAAATTATTTTAAAATTAAAAGCTCTTTTAGTGAGCGTGTTCTTCATGTCCGTGCTCATGCTCATGTTCCGCAACAGCGATACCAATAAACAATGCTGATAATACAGTAAAGATATAAGCTTGTAACGCAGCTACTAATAGTTCCAATACAGAAACAAATAATGCTAATGGTACAGATGCAAATCCTAAAAACGGAGATTTGAAGATAAAGATCAAAGATATAATTGCTAAGATCATAATGTGACCCGCTGTAATGTTAGCAAAAAGACGCATCATTAAAGCGAAAGGCTTTGTAAAGATCCCGATGATCTCAATTGGAACCATAATCGGATACAACAACAGAGGCACTGGTGGCATAAATATATGCTTCCAATAATCTTTATTAGCACTGAATAAAGTAATCAATAAAGTGATAACAGCTAAAACTGCAGTAATTGCAATGTTACCCGTAAGGTTTGATCCTCCAGGAAAGAAAGGAACTAATCCAAAAAGGTTATTAAACCAGATAAAGAAAAATGCAGTTAATAAATAAGGCATATATCTTTTATATTTTACTGATCCAATATTTGGGATTGCCACTTCATCTCTGATAAAAACGATTACCGGCTCCATTAATTTCCCAAAACCTTTTGGAAGTTGAGATTTTTTATAATTTCTTGCCATGCTAATAAATACAATCAACATAAAAATCACTGACAAGAACATTGATGCTGCATTCTTAGTAATAGATAGATCGAAATAAACATCACTTGATTTTTGTTTCCCACCAATCAAAGCGAATAATGTTGCTTTTTCAATTCCTTTAGTAGAAACAACTTGTCCTTCTTCTAAAGTATATCCATCATGTTCATGACCATGAGCAATATTGCTAGAAAGGAAAGTATGCCATCCTTCATTATCTTTAATAATTACCGGTAATGGAACTGAAACATGATGCTCTTCCCCATTATCATCTTTGGTAGTCCATAAATGCCATTCGTTAGAATCACCAATGTGTTCCATGATCATTTTGGTAGCATTAAAGCCCTTCTCTGCTTCTGTATGCTCTACTTTTTCAGCTGCCTTCTCACCTTCAGATTCGTGCTGTGCATTAGCTAAACCACTAATAAACACAAATAAAAATGCGAAAAATAATGAAGAAATTTTTCTGTTCATATCTCTTTTTTAATCGTGTGCAAATATATCGATTTTATTAAACTTTACCAATATTAAAAATTGATTTTTATCATCAAAAAAGTCAAGATTTGTTAATCAGTTTTATTATAGATAAATATATAAGGAATGAAGCGATGATAAAGCAGATGACAATAAACAAAAAATCAGTCTTCGTTTTATCAATGATCAGTAACGAAACAATAAGCCATACAACATCTTTAGAAAGATTAACCACAAGAAATTTCATTCCGGCATCTGGCTTTCCATATAAATATCTTTTAAACAGTATATAGACAATACTATTAAGGACTATTATTAAAAATACAATAATGAGACTATTCCAAATATTCATTTTGCAAAAATAGAATTATAATTTATTAAGCAAAACAAATCTCCATAGTCTATATAATATATATTATTAAAATTTCCTTATTTTTGCAAACTATAATTTACAATTAATATGTTTAATAGTTTACAGGATAAATTAGATAAAGCACTTCATAATATTTCCGGACGTGGAAAAATTACAGAAATCAATGTCGCGGAAACCGTAAAAGAAATTCGTAGAGCATTGGTGGATGCCGATGTTAATTATAAAGTAGCAAAAGATCTTACTAAAAGAGTTCAGGATAAAGCTTTAGGACAAAACGTTCTTACCTCTCTTACTCCGGGACAACTAATGACCAAAATCGTTCATGACGAATTGGTAGATCTAATGGGAGGATCCCAGGAAGGAATCAATCTTTCCGGAAAACCGACAGTAATTCTAATTGCAGGTCTTCAGGGTTCTGGTAAAACTACATTCTCCGGAAAACTGGCCAATTTTTTAAATACTAAGAAAAATAAAAAACCTCTATTGGTTGCTTGTGATGTTTACCGTCCTGCAGCGATAGACCAGCTTAAAGTTTTGGGTAGCCAGATTGGAGTTCCTGTTTACACGGAAGAAGGTGCTACAAACCCATCCACAATTGCCGAAAATGCAATCAAATTTGCAAAATCAAATGGTCATGACGTCGTAATCGTGGATACAGCGGGACGTCTAGCGATTGACGAGCAGATGATGAACGAAATCAAATCAGTTCATTACTTTATCAAACCTCAGGAGACTTTATTTGTTGTAGACTCCATGACAGGTCAGGATGCTGTAAATACGGCAAAAGCATTTAATGAGGCTTTGAATTTTGATGGTGTCGTTCTAACTAAATTAGATGGTGATACAAGAGGGGGTGCTGCTTTAACAATCCGTTCTGTGGTTGAAAAGCCAATCAAATTTATTTCTACAGGAGAAAAAATGGAGGCTTTAGATCTTTTCTACCCGGAAAGGATGGCCGACAGAATCTTAGGAATGGGAGACGTTGTTTCCCTGGTAGAAAGAGCTCAGGAACAATTTGATGAAGAGGAAGCTAAGAAACTTCATAAGAAAATCGCTAAAAATGAGTTTGGTTTTGATGATTTCTTAAAGCAGATTAACCAAATCAAAAAGATGGGTAACATGAAAGACTTAATGGGAATGATTCCAGGGGTTGGAAAAGCCATCAAAGATGTAGAAATCAGTGATGACGCTTTCAAGCATATTGAAGCCATCATTTATTCTATGACACCAGACGAGAGAAGAAGACCATCTATAATCAATACTCAGAGAAAACAGAGAATTGCAAGAGGTGCAGGAAGAAAAATTGAAGATGTAAATCAATTGATGAAACAGTTCGATCAGATGGGTAAAATGATGAAGATGATGCAGGGTCCTCAAGGGAAGCAAATGATGCAGATGATGAGCAAAATGCCGAATATGCCGGGAATGGGTGGAATGTTTGGAAAATAACCCAATCAAGATAAATAAAAAACTCTCAGAAATTCTGAGAGTTTTTTTTGTTTATTTGAATTTGTATCCCAATCCGATCTGGAAGAAATTCATTTTCAGTTTTTCACCTTGTACAGGATCTTTGATCATATTCGTCAACCCAAAGCTATAACGTGCATCTATAAATAATCCTTTGTATACATCATAATCAGCACCAAAGAAAAGCCCAAAATCAGTGGATTTCAAATTATCATTGAATGCTCTTTCAAGATATTCTTCGCCCTGACTGATCGCCTGAGGATTTCCCATCGCCCCACTTACTTCAATTTTTGCTGTGGTATTGGTTTTAAAGCTCACATATGGACCAGCATAAATTCCTAATTCCGGAGTTGCATAATATCTTGCTGATACAGGAATTACAATTCTGTTAAAATTTAGTTTTTCCGTTACTGTAACACCACCGGGAAATGATACTTTAGCCTTCCCTCCTAAATTTGCATATTGAACTTCTCCCTGAACAGCAAATTTATTATTGAATTTATGTTCAACCAAAGCTCCTACGTAAAATCCAGATTTTGATTTTAGGTTTCCTTCTACTCCATCAAATTCAATATTATTTTCGTTAGAATCTAACTTCGATAAAGCATACCCTGCCTTTACCCCAAATTTAGTTTGCGCATTCATACTCGCAAAAAAAGCGACAGCTGATGCTAATAAGATTTTTTTCATGATTGTTTTATATAAAAAAGTTATTTAATGTAAAAAAAAAGCCCTAAAATAAATCTTAGGGCTCTTGTCTTATAAATGCTTTGTTAATTACTTAGCAAAAACATACTTAACTCCGAAAGTTACTGAAGATAAATTCAATCCGAAGTTATAATTGTTTGTAGCATCACCATCTTTCGGCTTATAATTGCTGTAACCAAACTCTCCGATTGTAGCTTCGATAGACCAGTTTTTGTTTAAGAAATAATCTAAACCTGGTTTCACAGTAACACCGATTTTAGTGTATTTAGCTTCAGTAGAAGTTGAGTTTGAAACTGTAGTAGTACCGTTAGTAGTTACTGAATTGTTTTCAGTTTCAGTTTTTCCAAATTGCATTGGCACTGCTAATTGTCCGAAAATATATAATTTATCACCTAAAGTCCAATATTTTCTTACGAAAGGAGCAACAACAAAAGCTGGTTTTTTAACGATACTCTCTGTTACATTTGTAGCACCTGGTAATGCCAAAGTAGTTGTTTGAGTAGTTTTTTCAGTCTGGTATCCAACTCCAACTCCAACTGCCAAGTTTGTTCCTACGAAATATCCAACTGTAGGTAATACGTTGAAGTTTTCTTTTTTGTAGTTACCATTGTCGCTTTCTTCTTGAGAATAACCAACAGATCCTGATAAATATGCAGTTCCTTTTGCAATCTGAGCATTAGATAAACCGAAAAGTGCAATAGCACTCGCTAATAATAATTTTTTCATTTTAAAAAATTTTAATACTTTCTTAGAGCAAATGTACAGTGGCCTAAGCGAATATTAAAATTTGTTAATGTGATTAATATCATCCTAAAATACTCGGTTTTTCGAAGAAAAAAATGCACTTATAATAAAGTGTTAATTTTTTCACAACTTTTTGAATAAAAAAACTCCAATTATTCAATCGGAGTTCTTAAAATCTAGTATTTTTAATAATTTTATCTTAGATAAAAATTGTACCCAATGTTTACAGCACCTACCGTTAAGGTTTCTCTATACCATCCAAAATCTCTTCTGTTACTTATACTTTGATATCCTATATACAGTTCTCCTTTAGACATTTGATATCCAAATTTAGGCTGTGCGTAAAAACCTCCATCTACACCGTCTTTTACAGAAATAGCATATCCAAGGTCCAATCCCACAAAAATAGGAGCACCTGAAAACTTATACTTTCCTGAAACAGCTACAGGAATAAATCCAAAATCATCAAAGTTATCTTTTCCAAAGAAATGAGAATATCCGGAAGCAACCCCTAAATCAAGACCTTTTGTAATATTCCACATATAAGCAGCATCTACACCTAAAGTAAATGATGAAACATCGCTGGCATCAGCAACAGGAATTCCAATGTGTCCACCTAGTTTAAAACCTTCTTGTGCACTTACTGCACTACCTAAAAGCGCAAATGCGCCCAATACTAATAGTTTTTTCATTTTTTAATAGTTTTGATTAATTCACAAAATTAACATTTATTTTTCATTTCAAAACCCGTTAAAACCCGGATAAAAAAAACCACCTACGAAGTAAGTGGTTTTATATTATATTATTGAGTACATTTTTAGCTCAATTAAGATGATTAAAATTAATCGTTTCGCAATCTTTTTTCTTCATCATTATAAGCAAGGATAATTTTTCTAACGACCGGGTGTCTTACAACATCTTCTTCTGTGAGATGCACAAACCCGATTTCGTTGACACCATGTAAAATTCTCATCGCTTCTTTTAGTCCAGATTGCTGATTTCTTGGTAAATCAATCTGAGTAGGATCTCCTGTAATGATAAATTTAGCATTCATCCCCATTCTGGTGAGAAACATTTTCATCTGAGCATGCGTGGTATTCTGAGCTTCATCTAAAATAACGAAAGCATCATCCAGAGTTCTACCTCTCATAAAAGCCAATGGAGCCACTTCAATAACCTTTTTCTCCATGAAGCCTTCCAGCTTTTCATGTGGAATCATATCCCGTAAGGCGTCATATAAAGGCTGCAAATAAGGATCAAGCTTTTCTTTAAGATCTCCCGGTAAAAACCCTAAACTCTCTCCTGCTTCTACTGCAGGTCTTGTAAGGATAATTCTTTTAACCTCTTTATCCCTTAAGGCTCTTGCCGCTAAAGCTACACTAGTATAAGTTTTACCTGTACCTGCAGGTCCTATGGCAAAAACCATATCTTTTTTCTCTGTTTCTTTTACCAGCCTTTTAAGATTAGTTGTTTTAGCCTTTATAATTTTACCGTTTACCCCTTTTACGATAATATCCTGATCAAAGATCAAATGTTTTTCATTTTCATCTTTAATATTGAGGATATTTTCAACATCCTTAAGGTCGATATAATTGTTTTTTGAAATAAATTTTACAATATCATCAAGTCTTTGTCTAAATATATCTAAAGCTTCCTGATTTCCTTTTGCTAAAATAGAATGATCTCTACCAGTAATTTTAAGGGTCGGAAAGCTTGATTTTAATAAATTGAAATATTGGTTATTAACTCCATAGAAGATTTTCACATCGATATCTTCCAAATCATATGTTAATTCAAACATGTAAGCATTTTTTTATTAGTTCTAAATTTAGAGTTTTTTTTCAAACTTATATTAATTTTGTTATCCACAAGCTTAATTTATCCACCTTACAGCACAAATACCTATCCTTTAATTATATAAAATACTATTTTACATAGAATTGCATGCAAACAAGCATTTGATTCAGCCTATCATTTACATTTAGTCATGAGAAAGAAACAACTTTTCACATTCTTCACAAACTTCCGTTAATTTAGAGAAAGGTATTTTATTAGATTATAGATCGAGAGTCATATCACCTTACAGCTTGTATTTTTATTATTTTTTATGAGTTATAACCACACAATTTTCCTTTATTTTAAATAAATTTGCAAGACTAGTATTATTCCACAACTACAAAAATGTCAATTATTACGCTTACTTCGGATTTCGGAAATTTAGATTACAGGGTCTCAGCTGTGAAGGGCAAGATTCTTTCATTAAATCCTGAGGTCAATATAATTGATATTACTCACGAGATTCAGGCATACAACCTTATACAAACTTCGTATATCGTAAGAAATGCTTATAAACATTTTCCAAAAGGAAGTATTCATATTATATCCGTGGACAGCTTTTATCATAAATCCAGAAGAAATATCCTGTACAAAGCTGATGGATCCTATTTTTTAGCTGCAGATAATGGTTTATTAAGTCTTGTCTTTTTTGACATTAAACCTGAGGCTATATATGAGATCACTTTAAATAACAGATTTGATGATGTTATCAATTTCACTTCAACAGATATTTTCGTTCCGGCAGCTGTACATCTAGCAAATGGAGGATTACCTGAGGTAATTGGCAGAAAAATAAAAAATGCCAAAGAGCTTTTATTCCCAAAACCTGTTTATAATGAAGCTGAAAAGATGATCATTGGTGAGGTAATGTATATTGATAATTTCGGAAATATAATATCAAATATCAATAAAGATTTCTTTGAAGCGGCAGGCAAGGGACACGAAAATTTCACTATAAAATTCAGGAACTTAAGTCTGTCAAAAATATTCTCCAGTCATACAGAAGTTGTTTCAGAATGGAACAGGGAAACTGAATTTCACGGACAGTCCGCGGCTATCTTTAATGACAGTCAGTTTTTGGAGCTTACGATTTACAAGGGAAGTAAAAAAAATGGTGCCAGAAGTTTGTTTGGACTGAATGTAGGAGGGAATATTTATATAGAATTTCTGTAAAATTATATATTCCGTAAAAAAACCGATTTTTTTTATATATTTGTCAAAATCTAAAAAATAAAAATGGCAGAGTACAAATTATTGCTTCCTTCCATGGGAGAAGGTGTTATGGAAGCTACAATTATCACTTGGTTATTCAATGAGGGTGATCAGGTGAAGGAGGATGATTCCGTAGTAGAAATTGCAACAGATAAGGTTGATTCAGACGTTCCCACACCAGTTTCGGGAAAAATTGTGAAAATCTTAAAGCAAAAGGATGAAGTTGCGAAAGTTGGTGAAGCCATTGCTATTTTAGAAATTGAAGGAGAAGGCGGAAATACGACTACTGAAGATGCTAAAACAGAAGCTCCGGCTTCTACTCCAGACACTGAAGTCTTAAAAACGATTGAAGAACCATTAAAAACGGGGAATTCTACCGTTGAATTTTCAGGAGATTTATACTTATCCCCTCTTGTAAAATCAATTGCCCAACAAGAAAACATTTCTGAATCTGAGCTAAAGACCATTAAAGGAAGTGGTTTAGAAGGAAGAATTACTAAAGAAGATATTTTAGCATATGTAAACAACAGAGGCAATCAGCCTCAGGCTGTACCAGCTCAGCAAGTTGTTTCAGCTCCACAACCCGTAGCAACAACCCCTGTTGTTACTCCTGTATCAGTTGCAGCAGGTGACGAGATCATTCCAATGGATAGAATGAGAAAGATCATCGCTGAAAACATGGTAAAAGCAAAACACATTGCACCACATGTTACTTCTTTCATTGAAACAGACGTTACGAACGTAGTAAAATGGAGAAATAAACATAAAGATCTGTTCGAAAAAAGAGAAGGTGAAAAACTTACCTTCATGCCAATTTTCGTAAAAGCAATTGTAAAAGCAATCCAGGACTATCCAATGATTAACGTTTCTGTAAATGGTGATAACATCATTAAAAAGAAAAACATCAACATTGGTATGGCAACAGCTCTTCCTGATGGAAACCTGATTGTTCCTGTTATTAAAAATGCAGACCAGCTTTCTCTTTCAGGCTTAGCAAAAGCAATCAATGATTTAGCTTTCAGAGCAAGAAATAAGAAATTAAGACCAGAAGATACACAAGGGGCTACTTATACTATTTCTAATGTAGGAAGCTTTGGAAACTTGATGGGAACTCCTATTATTCCTCAGCCTCAGGTTGCTATTTTGGCGATCGGAGCTATTGTAAAAAAACCTGCTGTATTGGAAACTAAAGATGGTGATGTTATTGCAATCCGTCAGTTAATGTTTATGTCTCACTCTTATGATCACAGAGTAGTAGATGGCTCATTAGGAGGAATGTTCCTGAAGCACGTTCATGATTACCTTCAAAACTGGGATCTGAATACAGAAATATAATTATTGATTAGTTCTAATAATTGATCATACATATAAACCTTCGATTTATCGGAGGTTTTTTTATATCAATTAATTAAAAATTTATGCTTTAATTTTTAGCCCCTGATAATGAGATAACCCAAAATGCAAAAATTCCATAGACCATCAGAAAAATCAAAATGCAAAAGAAAAAGACAATAAGAAATATTCTGGTAATTTTTCGTTTTGAAAAAACAGTTCCCAAAAGGATTATAAACAGATTTAATGCAAGGACATAATGGTAGGTATCAAAAAACTCATTAGTCAGAAATCCATTCATTATTAAAAATAGGAGGTGAGAAATTACAAAAAAAGAACAAACAAAAATTGCAGGTAGATTCGGATTTTTTTTAAAAATTTCAAGCATATCTTTATTTATTATTTAAAAAATTTGGCACTAAATACAAATTTATATAAATCATTTATGTAATCCCTGATTTGTTGGAAGTTAAATTAAATAGTATTAATTTTAAAACAAACTTTATATGATGAAATTAAATGTTATAAAACCACCTCCCACTTTATCTTTTATCAAAATCAAAGCTTTACAGAAACTATACAAATTTCACATTCCCGGATAAAATGCGTAAAGTTTTTATTTATATTCGAACAGGCCTCAAAAAATCTTTTGACAACATCCGCAATGAACAGCTGAAAAACAATTTGCTTCAGGCTATTCCTTTTTGGGTAGGCTCGGTGATTACAGGCTTTTTTGCAGTTCTCTATGCGAAAATTTTTGCATGGGGCGAAGGCCTTCTAAACATCATTTTTAATTGGCATTCATGGATGATCTTCATTATTGCCCCTATTGGTTTTGTGCTTTCCTGGTGGTTGGTAAAAGAATTTGCCCCCAATGCTAAAGGAAGTGGAATACCCCAGGTAATGGCTGCTGTAGAACTGGCTAACCCTAAAGAACACAGAAAAATCAGGAGTCTTTTAAGCATTAAAATTATATTCTTTAAAATTATATCCTCTGTGATACTGGTTATTGGAGGAGGTGCAGTTGGTCGCGAAGGTCCCACTATTCAGATAGCGGGTTCGATATTTAGAAAAGTTAATGAATATCTTCCCGAATGGTGGCCTAAAATATCTAAAAAGAATATGATCATGACAGGTGCCGCAGCTGGGCTTGCTGCTGCTTTTAATACCCCACTTGGAGGTATTGTTTTTGCGGTGGAGGAATTATCAAAGACACATATTAATTATTTTAAAACAGCTCTCTTTACTGCTGTTATCATTGCCGGATTAACCGCTCAGACCTTGGCAGGTTCCTATTTATATTTAGGCTATCCTAAAACACATGATGTTTCTTTAATGGTTATGCTCCCTATCATTCTTGTAGCAGCTGTTTCCGGAATCCTTGCAAGTCAGCTTTCTGTCCTGATGCTTAAAATGAATGGATGGAAAAAGAAAAATCTTAAAACAGACAGAGCCAATGTATTATTCCTGGTCGTTTGCGCACTTATTATTGCCTCAATTGCTTACTTTATTAACAGAGAAATTTTAGGTTCGGGAAAAGAAATCATGGAACGGGTGCTTTTTACGAAAGATAAACACGAAGATTGGTATGTTCCTATTTTAAGAATGCTGGGTCCTGCCCTATCTTTTACTTCTGGTGGTGCCGGAGGAATATTTGCTCCTGCTCTTTCGGCTGGTGCAAGTATAGGATCGGTAATTTCAGGAGTAATCCATTTGACCCAAAACGAAACGAATGTTGTTATTTTGGCAGGAATGGTTGCCTTTCTTACCGGAATCACCAGGGCTCCTTTTACCTCTGCCATTATCGTTCTTGAGATGACAGACAGGCATTCTCTGATCTTTCATTTAATGCTGGCCGGCATGATGTCTTCAATTGCTTCAATTTTAGTAAGCCGACATTCACTTTATGATGTGATCAAAATGAATTTTCTCAAAGAAATAAGGAGTGAGAAAGAATAAGAGATGAGTTTTAGAGTTACGGGAGACGAGGTTCGAGGTTTTTAGATTAGGGGGCCGGAATCCGAGTAACAAGCTTAAAAATCAGATCAAAAAATAACAATTGGAGCTACAACTTCAAACCCGAACCTCGTATCTCGCATCTTATAACAAACTTCCATTACAAACAAATCTCCATCAACTATTGCATACTTAAAATACTTTCACTACTTTTGCACCTCGAAATAATTAATAAATTCATTTAACATTATGAACAATTACGAAACTGTTTTCATTTTAACTCCCGTTCTATCTGACGCACAGGTGGAGGAAGCAGTAAAAAAATTTGAAACTCTTTTAAAAGAGAAAAACTGCGAAATCGTTGCTAAAGAGAACTGGGGATTAAAAAAATTAGCTTATCCGATCCAATTGAAAAAGAACGGATTCTACACTTTAATCGAGTTTAAAGGAGAGGGTACTATCGTTGCTGATTTAGAATTAGCTTTCAAACGTGACGAAAGAGTAATTCGTTACCTTACTACAAAACTTGATAAGCATGCTATTGACTATGCTATTACAAGAAGAACTAAAGTAAAAGTAGCTAAAGCTTAATTATTAACCCATTATTAAAAAAGACAAGACATGGCAATAGATGAAATGGCTAAACAAGCCTCAGCTGGAGGAGAATCAGAAGTAAAATTCCTTACTCCACTTGATATCAACACAAAATCTGAAAAGAAATATTGTAGATTCAAAAAATTCGGAATTAAGCATGTAGATTATAAAGATGCTGATTTCTTATTACAGTTCGTAAACGAGCAAGGTAAAATTTTACCTAGAAGATACACTGGAACTTCTTTAAAATACCAAAGAAAAGTTTCTGCTGCTATCAAAAGAGCAAGACACCTTGCTTTAATGCCTTACGTAGCTGACTTATTAAAATAAGACTTACAAAAAATAAATAAAAGAAGAAGGCGAGCCTTCTTCTTTTGTTGCTGAATTAATTTATAAATTCTAACGAAGGAAAGAGAATCCCGGAAAATAAACTCCGGAGCTCGGAACTCTAAAACGGACAACAACAATGGAAATTATCTTAAAAAAAGACGTAGAAAACTTAGGACTTGAGTTTGACACAGTAAACGTAAAGCCTGGTTATGCTAGAAACTTCTTACTTCCTCAGGGAATTGCTCTTTTAGCTACTCCAAAAAACAAAGCAGCTTTAGAAGCTACTTTAGAAGCTAGAAAAGAAGAAGAAGCTAAATTAATCGCTACTGCTAATGCTGTAGTAGACCAATTAAAGAAAACTAACGTTACTATTCCTGCTAAAGTAGGATCTGGTGATAAATTATTCGGATCTATCAACAATTCTGATCTTTCTGCAGCTCTTGCTAAAGCTGGTGTTGAAGTAGAAAAGAAATACATCAAAATCCCAGGAAATACAATCAAAAGAACTGGTAAAGTAACTGCTATTATCAGATTACACAGAAATGTAGAGTACAACTTCGAATTTGATGTTGTTTCTGATGCTCCTGTAGTAGCTCCAGCTCCTAAAAAAGTAGAAGCTACTAAGCCCGCTGAAACTGAATCAGAAGAAGCTTAAGAATAACGAGATTTCTCGAAACATATAAAACCACTTCATCTGAAGTGGTTTTTTTCTTTTTATACAATGAATTTCAGCTACATCATAAGAGTCCCGTGGTTATACCCCAAACTAACCCCTAACCCGAATCTCGAATCCCGCACCTTTAAAGCAAATCCAATCTCCTACTCACCTCTCAATTTTTGTTGATATTCCGTTGGCGGAACTCCAATCACCTTTTTAAAGATATTGCTAAAAGAAGAAAGGCTATTATACCCTACCATCATCGCAATCTCGTACATATTATATTTTCCTTCAAGCATCAGTTCCAATGAGCGGGTAATTCTTAAAGCACGTAAAAAACGAACGTAATTCATCCCTAAAATTTCTTTAAACTTTCTCGATAGAGTTCTGGTACTCATTCCAAATTCTTTGGCTGTAGATTCAATAGTCAGGTTCTTTTCAAGATTAGCATGAATGTATTTTGCTACTTTTAATAAAGTTTCGTCTTCAGGGAAAGGGTGTTGAACAGGGAATGGCAGCTTTTTATCTCTTTTATCCGGAAGAATTCCTTTAAGAGCTTTGAGAAAGTAATATTTTGAACCATCATTTTTTGTGATTTTCCCATCCCAGTCTTTTGTGTATAAAATCATCTCTCTGAGTAAATGGCTTACAGAATAAATATTAATTTCATCAAAGAAGCCATTTTCATCGCTGTCTTTTTTAAAGTAAAAATTATATAAATCTACTTTTGGACTTGATGTAAAGATATAATGAGGGATTCCGGCAGGGATCCACATAAAGCATCTGGCAGGAAGATACCAGTGTTTAAGTTCTGTAAAAATATGGACAATACCCCCTTCTGCATATACTAGTTGTGCAGAACTGTGATTATGGATATCTGTTTTTATATTTCCGGTGAGAACATGGTATACATAAAATGCTGCATCTTCTTCCTCTACTGCTTTAAAATGACTATCATTCATGAGATAAAGGTAACAAGAATATTTTCATTTGGCACAAATGAGCAAATCTTTTTCTCCTTTAACAAATCACGTCCCCATAGAGAGCTCGTACCTTTGCAATATCAAAATCAATTTAGCAAAAAAACTTTAATTTATTTATGAAAATGATATTTAGCACACGCAGATATCACTGGATTGCGTTGTGCTTATTATTGATAAGCAGTTCTTTACATTCACAAGTGATCGATTATCAACATCTCAGTCTTCAGCAAGCGCTAGAACTAGGCTTAAAGAATAATAAAAATATTCTGATCAGTCATCTTAAACAGACCATGTCCGAGACCAAGGAAAAAGACCTTAAAATGGAAAAATTACCGGACATCGAATTTCACACCAGCTATACGCAGGTATCTAATCTTTTTCAACATGAAAATGGAGTATTTGGCAAAGCCACTAAATATGATGTAATCAACGGAATGTATGATTTTACGCTTTCTGCATCTATTCCAGTGTATATGGGAGGTAGAATTAAAAATACCGAAAAAAAAGCATCTATTTCGACTGAGATTTCAACATTACAGACCCATCTTGACGAGAGGGTTCTTAAAATGCAGATCATCACAGCTTTTCTTCAAATCCATCATTTAAAAGAACAACAGGATCTTATTAATGAAAAAATGAAAGAAGATTCTGTAAATATTAAACAGGTAAAAGCCCTGAAAGCTAATGGTGTCGTTACTTTTAATGAAGTATTGAGAACTTCTTTGCAGCTTTCCAATCATAAAATGAGCTGGACAGAACTTAATAATGATATCCAAATAGCCGAGCATCAGTTAAAAACAGTTCTTTTTATTTCTGATACCCAGGAGATGCATGCTGAAACAGAAGATCTCATTTCTGATAATGCAGAGATTCCTTACATCAACGAACTCACTGAAACAGCCTTATTAAAAAATGAGACGGTTGAAATCACAAAGAAAAATCTTTCTTTAAAAGAGCTGGATCAGAAAATAGTAAGGGCCAACTACCTTCCGAAAATCACTGCCAGTGGTGAATATTTTCTTAAATATCCCAATATGATGTTCTTTCCACCTGAGCCTTATGCGTATCGATTAAGCATGGTGGGTGTTAATCTCACGTATCCTATTGAAAGTCTGTATAAAAATAAATACAAAATGCAGGAAGCAAGGGAAAACATAGCCCTTGCAAGATTACAGATTGATGAGAAAGAAGAAAGCTTGAAGCACTCTGTTTATGAGGCTTACAAAAAATTTGAAGAAACTGATCAAAAAGTAAAAATAGCTGAAGAAGCTATTATTCAGGCTAAAGAAAACTATCGTATTGTTAAAACCAAATATGCCAATAAGCTGAGTCTTATTACAGAGCTTATCGATGCCGACAATACGTATCTGGAAACACAATCCAACCTTATCTCTGTAAAAATCAACCGACAATTAAAATACTACCAACTTCAATATACCATTGGAAATTTATAAAATTATGACTAAGAAGCAACTGACTAAAAAAGAAGAAAGAATCAATAAATCGATTACTTTATTAGCCTGGATTCTGATCATAAGCGGAATCACAGGAATGGTAAGTTTTTATCTTTTTTCAAGAAAGAATGTAACAACCAATGATGCACAGATCGAGCAATACATCACCCCAGTTTCAAGCAAAGTTTCAGGGTTTATTAAATCAATCCGATTCAATGAAAACCAGTTTGTACGTAAAGGAGACACCTTAATCATTGTTGACAACCGTGAATTTGTCAACCAGGTAAAAATGGCAGAGGCTAACCTCCATGTCAACTCTGAAAACATTACGACGATTCAAAGTAGTGTCAATACTAAAGAAAGTGACACCAAAATTATCGATGCAAAAATCGCTTCTTCCAAAATTGATATATGGAGAACAGAACAGGATTATAAAAGATATAAAAATCTGGTTGCAGAGGATGCTGCAACTGAACAGCAATTTGAAAATGTAAAAGCATCGTATGATCAGGCGAAAGCTAATCTATTAGCATTAGAACAGCAAAAAAATGCCATAAGAGCAGGGGCCAATGAACAAAAAACAAAAGTAGCACCAGCTAAAAGCCAGATCCAGCAAAGTTCTGCAAATCTTAATAATGCAAGACTATTTTTATCATATACCGTAATTACCGCACCCTACGATGGATGGGTTGGAAAAAAAACTATTCAGGAAGGACAGTTAATTAAAGAAGGACAAGCTTTGGTTCAAATTGTCAGTAAGGAAAAATGGATTATTGCCAATTATAAAGAAACCCAATTAGGACAGATTGATCAAAAACAAGAAGTCATTATTGAAGCAGACGCATTTCCTGACACTGAATTCAAAGGAAAAATAGTTTCTGTATCTCCAGCATCAGGTTCTCAGTTTTCACTGGTTAAACCAGACAATGCTACCGGAAACTTTGTAAAAATAGAGCAAAGATTCCCTGTAAGAATCATTTTAGACAATAATAAAGACAATGAAAAGCTTCTTTCCGGAATGAATGTTCTGGTAAGTGCTAAAAAGCTGTAGAAAGTTGAAAGTTGAGAATTGAAAGTGGAAAGCTGAGGATTAGTTGTGCAATACAAGGTTCAAGTTTTGTTGTTATACGCTGAATATAAACTTGAAACATATACCCACACCTCGCACCTCGTATCCCGAAACCCTCAAACCCTCAAACCCTCAAACTCTCAACCCCTACAACCTAATACCTACTCCTTAATTTCAAAATATGCAACATAATTCAGTTTATTATAAATGGGTACCACAATGGCTTAAGCTGCCTCTTCTTATTCTGGCACTTTTCCCCCACCTGATGTTACTGTCTATTCTCCATTCCAATAGCGCTTTTACCGCTTCTTTTATGGATGTAGATCCGGATGACATCCAATACTTATTGATTTTGATGTATGGGACATTTGTGGTAACCCTTTTAGTTTTACAGAGATTTATGGCCTATTTCAGTGTTAAATATTATATTTTACTGATGTCATCCATTTCTGTTATTATCCTCTATATCTTATCCGTCACCAATGACTATCATATCGTGCTTGTTATCCGGTTTCTGGAAGGGATATTCGGGTTACTGGAAGGTGCCATTTTTTTACCACTTATCATTTCAGAATTAAAAACGGTACATGCCAAAGTGATTGCCTACCTTTTCATGTACACCATCATGCTGACCGGAGGAACAGTAACTACCTCATTGCTGAAATCAAGCATTCAGGATTATGATTTCCAGCATATGATCTTAATGATTGTATACTTTCATATTTTTGTCTTAATTATTGGAATTGCCTTATTCAATAAAAACAGATTTTTTCCTAAAAAGCCGTTATATCAGCTTGATATCACCAGTTGGTTTTTATTATGGACCTGCTTACAGTCAGGAGCTTATGCTATTATTTACGGAAAACGACTTATGTGGTTTGAATCCCAGACTATTATTTTATGCTTATTTACATTTTTAATATCCGGAGGATTATTTATTTTAAAACAAAAAAACTCCAAGCGACCCATTTTCCATTTTGAAGTTTTTCATTCTAAAAATATAATTGCAGGAATGATCCTGTTTTTTATTTTTTATCTCATCCGTTCAGCGTTAAACAATGTTTACAGCATTATGGCTACTGTATGGAAATGGCCGTGGGACTACATTGTAGATGTTCAGTACTGGAATGTTGCCGGTACACTTATTGGGGTATTGTTATCAGGAATCTGTTTAATGAAAGGTGTCTCTTCAAGAATTGTATTTTTTACCGGATTTCTATTACTTGCGATCGATTGCGCCTGGTTTACCTATACCTTTTATCCGGATACTACCCTATCTACGGTCTGCCCGCCACTATTTCTGCAGGGGATAGCACAAGGATTATTATTTACACCACTTGTGTTCTTTTTAATCGCAGGGCTGCCTGAAGACTACGTGGCTAATGGTACCGCAATGGGAACAACCACCCGATTCTGGACAACAGCAATTGGATACGCCTTAATGCAGAATTTAATGCTTTTTTTAACGTTAAAACATTCTGATACGCTAAGCTACAATATGACTGATACCAATCCCATTTTCTATTCCCAGTGGAATCAGATCTTTGGAGCTAATATGTCTAAACTACCTGTTAATGAATCATTATCATTAACAGCCAGTGCTTTTAAAGCGAAAATTACCTCACAGGCTATTTTACTTTCAAATATGGAAATATTCACAGGGCTGTTCTGGCTCGCATTTATTACTGCTTTGCTCCTTTTATTATATCATCCTGCTAAAATTGCGATCAGAAATATCATGTGAAATTTTTAGGCAAAAAATTTGCATTGCTTTCTCAAATTTGAAGGCATGGATATCCAGGAAATAGTGTCAAATCAGAAAGCATTTTTCAAAACCCAAAAAACTAAAAATATAAAGTTTAGAAAAATGTATCTTGAAAAGCTGAAAGAGCTGATTACTAAAAATGAAGAGCTCTTATACAAAGCAATTGAGCAGGATTTTGGCAAATCAAGGTTCGATACTTTTACTACAGAAATTTCTTTTGTTTTAAAGGATATAGAGTATTATATAAAGAATCTGAAAAGTCTTTCAAAGCCTAAAAAAGTATCTACCAATCTTGCTAATCAAATTGGAAGAAGTCTTATTTATCCAGAGCCCTTAGGCTGTGTCCTTGTCATTGGAGCATGGAACTATCCTTATCAGTTATCTCTTTCTCCCCTCATTGCTGCTTTAGCAGCAGGCAACTGCAGTATTCTTAAGCCAAGTGAAATTGCTGAAAACACGATGAGAGCGATGTCACAGATCATCAATGAAAATTTCCCTCCCGAATATATTTACGTGTATGAAGGAGGAATTGAGGAAACAACCGATCTTCTAAAATTGAAATTTGACAAAATATTTTTTACCGGGAGCACTAAGGTTGGTAAAATCATTTACAAAGCTGCTGCAGAAAATTTAACTCCAGTGACATTAGAACTAGGAGGAAAGTCACCCGTAATTGTCACTAAAGAGGCCAATCTTGAAGTTTCAGCTAAAAGAATCATCTGGGGAAAATTTTTAAATGCCGGACAAACCTGCGTAGCACCGGATTATCTTTTAGTAGAAGAATCAGTTCAGGAACAATTCCTGGAAATGCTAAGAAAATATATTAAGGAGTTTAAATATGAACCGGATTCCCAACAATACACAAGGATTATAAACAAAAAGAATTTTCAACGTCTTGTACAACTTATCAATAAAGATAACATTTACTTCGGGGGCAATTACAATGAAGATAAGCTTTACATAGAACCCACAATCTTAACGAATGTAAACTGGCAGGATGATGTTATGCAGGAAGAAATCTTTGGACCTATTCTACCGGTCATTTCTTTTAGTAGCTTTAATCAAACCATGAATGTCATCAGTGAGCTGGAAAAGCCACTTGCTGCTTATCTGTTCAGTAATAATTCCGAAGAAAAAGAAATATTCAAACAAAAGATCTCTTTTGGAGGCGGTTGTATAAATGATGTAATCATGCATTTAAGCAACGACAACCTACCTTTTGGTGGTGTTGGAAACTCTGGTATGGGTAATTATCATGGCCGGTACGGATTTGAGACTTTTTCCCATCTGAAATCTGTCCTTGAAAAAGTAACCTGGGGCGAACCCGATATTAAATATCCTCCTTATTCTGAAAAAAAACTGAACTGGATTAAGAAACTTCTATAAAAAAACCGAGAATAGCTCTCGGTTTTTTCTTTTATGATTTAGGAGTCCATTCATTGAAAAAGGTCTTCACTTTTTCAAGACTATATCCCTTATCTTGTTCCAAAACATCACTTTTTTGGACATGGATCATTTTACCATTTTTATCTAAAACAATAAATACGGGATATCCAAATTTATCTCCCGGATTACCATATTGAGCAAAAACTTTTTCGTTCTTATTATCTGGAGAGAAATTGAGATGATAATACAAATAATTTTTATCTACGATATTCTTTAATTCAGGTGTCGTTTGTACAAACTGATTAAAACGCAAACACCAGATACACCAGTTTCCACCGGCCTGTATCATAATATTTTTATTTTCTTTTTTTGCCTGGGCAATCAGTTGGTCTATATCTTTTTGAGCATCTGCTTTTGGATTATAAGGCTTTGGTAATTTAGCCTTTTCTTCAGCTGCTTTTTTCTTAGCATCAAGTTCTGCATGGTCAGTCTTTACCAACAACGCTTTATCTCTCGAACTTTCAGGTTTTATTTTTGTTTCCTGAGAAAAAACAAAAGTACTTACAATCAGGAAAGCTGTTATTGACAATTTTTTCATAATATAAAAGTAAAAAATTAATACTTATTGCAAGCAAAAATACAACCATATTTTTATTATCACTAAATTTGCCTGTTTTATGAATTTCCTGATCAAGATATTATACCTGATTTCTAAGCTCCCGTTAAAAGTATTATATATTTTTTCGGATATTATATTCTTTTTAAACTATAACATTGTGGGTTATAGAAAAAAAGTAATTACCCAGAACTTGACCAATTCATTTCCTGAAAAGTCGGAAAAAGAAATCGCTGAAATACGAAAAAAATTCTATCTCAACTTCTCAGATTATCTTGTTGAGACTGTAAAATCCTTTAGTATTTCAGAAACGGAATCAAGAGTAAGAATGCAGCATATTAATCAGGAAGTATTTCACGAAGCCAAAGCGGAAGGAAAAAACATCATTCTTCTGGCTGGCCATGTATTCAACTGGGAATGGATCAATGCACTTGCAAAAATTATCCCACAAGATCACTGCCATCCTGTTTACAGAAAAGTCAATAGTGATTTTTGGGAGAATCAGATGAAAAAGGTTCGGAATAAGTTTGGTAATGAAGCTCTGGAAGCCAATGAAGTTATCCTCAATATTTTCAGATCTAAAAATGATGGAAGCTCAGCCTATATGTTTGTGGCAGATCAGACCCCTCACTTTGCTCATGTGACCTACGGATTGAACTTTCTTAATCAACGTACACCAGTTTTTGTAGGCTATGATAGGCTTGCTACAAGGATGGACCTGGCATTCATCTACTGTGAAATGAAAAAAGTTAAACGAGGCTTTTATCAAGTTAATTATCATAGAATTTATCCTGACGGAGAAAAATTTGTTGAACATGAAGTGGTAAAAAAGTTTCATAAACTATTGGAGAACACATTACATAAACGTCCCGATAATTATCTTTGGTCCCATAGAAAATGGAAATATCAGGATTCTATTAAAAATTTTGATTCAGAAAAAATATAGATTGAATGTCAAAAAAATTAGCGGTTGTCATCTTAAACTGGAATGGTAAAAACTGGCTTGAAAAATTTCTACCCAGTGTTGTCCAATTTTCTTCCGATGCAGATATTTATGTCATTGACAATCTTTCTACCGATGATTCAATAGACTATATAACGACTTCTTTTCCCACAGTTACAATCGTTAGAAATAATAAAAATTATGGTTTTGCAGGTGGATATAATGAAGGCCTGAAGCATATTCAAAGTGAATATTACTGTTTATTAAACTCAGATGTAGAAGTAACAGAAAACTGGATCAATCCTGTTCTCGGCCTCTTTGAAAGAAACCCAGACATTGCAGCTATTCAACCTAAAATCCTGTCTTATAACAATAAGAAGTATTTTGAATTTGCGGGTGCGGGAGGCGGTTTAATTGACAATCTTGGATATCCTTACTGCAGAGGACGTATTTTTGATGATGTAGAAGAAGATAAAGGTCAATATGATGATGAGACAGAAATTTTCTGGGCTTCAGGGTGTTGCTTTTTTATCCGTTCAAAAAATTTCTGGGAACAGAAAGGATTTGATGAAAGATTCTTTGCCCATCAGGAAGAAATAGACCTTTGCTGGAGATTAATTAATACCGGAAAGAAAATATATTACACAGGAAAATCAACAGTTTATCATGTTGGGGGTGGTACTTTAAATAAACAAAGTGCTCAAAAAACGTATTTAAATATCAGAAATAACCTTTCTATGATGCTTAAAAATTTACCTTTTCCCAATTTGATCGGACTTATTTTTTTCAGACTCTGTCTAGATGGTATTGCCGGAATCTACTTTGGTTTAAAAAATGGGTTTCCTCATTTATGGGCGGTTGTAAGGGCACACTTTGGCTTTTATGCGCAACTTCCTGAAACATGGAAACGCAGACAAAAGCACCAAAAAATAAATTTCTACCAAAGCAAATGGCTTATATTTAAGCACTTTTTAGGGAATAAATAGGACTTCATAGCTAAAATTATAAATTTTAAGGATCGCTTATGTTTACTATATTATTAAAATAATTCATACCTTACTTTAAAATACCAATTAACTCATAACTCATAACTTATAATTCACAACTTATAATTCTTAAAAATGGATTTTTGTGCAATAGATTTCGAAACTGCCACCAATGATAGAAGTTCGGCTTGTGAACTTGGGATTTGTATTGTTCAGGACTCCCGGATTGTAGAGACTAAAACCTGGCTTATTAAGCCTCCAAGCTTTCCTTATTTTAGCAGGTTTAATGTAGCTGTTCATGGCATAGAGCCTGAAGATGTAAAGGACTCCCCTACCTTTGATGAGATCTGGCACGAAGTGGAAGAAATGATGTATGGAACATTAATGATTGCACACAATGCAAGTTTTGATGCTGGAGTATTGAGAGGATGTTTAAAGCACTATGATATATTTGCTCCAAAACTAAATTACCTATGCAGTATTCAATTGGCAAAGAAATCCTGGAATTATCTCCCGAAGTATGGATTAAAACACCTGTCAGAGTATCATCAGATCAACTTTAATCATCATAGAGCTGGAGACGATGCAGAAGCCTGCGCTAAAATTTCGTTGTTAGCTTTTGAAAAGCTATTTCTAAGCAGCAATGATGAAATTCATGACTACCTGAAAGCTAAAATTAAGCAATTATAATTTAGTTGCTTAAAACTTCTGACAACAAATTAAATTTTGGAATGTCTATTTCAAAACTTTCCTGAGTTTCCATGTTTTTAACAAGGTATTTTCCACTCATATTCCCTACACCTGAACGCAGCATTACATTAGAGAAATATCCGAAATTTTCACCTGTTGAGATCTCAGGCGTTAATCCGATGACACCATCTCCTATGATTTCTGTATATCCAAAACCAACGTCGAAGATCAACCATTTTCTTTTCAAAATCTTGATAGGAAAACCGCCATCATTTTCTATGGTGATATTATACTTAAATACATACCGGTTTTCAGAAGGGTAACTATTTTTAACATCATATTCAGGAACAACTGAAACTTTGATATTGGAAGTTATTTTTGAGAACATCACTTAATATTTGTTTAAATAAATACAAAAATCTCGCCTTTTTAAAGCGAGATTGTAATTTATATTATAATTTCCTTGAAATTTATAATTCTAAAGCTTTTCTTTCGTTACCTCCCATTAATATTTCAACAGGATTGTCGATACCTTCTTTTACAGCAACAAGGAATCCTACAGATTCTTTACCGTCGATAATTCTGTGGTCATAAGACATCGCTACATACATCATTGGACGAATTACAACTTGTCCGTCAACTGCTACTGGTCTTTGGATGATATTATGCATTCCAAGGATTGCAGATTGAGGAGGGTTAATGATCGGAGTAGACATCATAGATCCGAAAGTACCACCGTTAGTAATTGTAAATGTACCACCAGTCATTTCATCAACACTGATTTTACCATCTCTTACTTTAGTAGCCAAATCCTTGATGTTAGCTTCAATACTTCTGAAAGTCATATCTTCAGCATTTCTCAATACAGGAACCATTAATCCTTTAGGTCCAGAAACGGCAATTGAAATGTCACAGAAATCATAGTTTATTTTGAAATCTCCATCGATAGATGCATTTACATCAGGATACATTTGTAATGCTCTTGTAACTGCTTTAGTAAAGAAAGACATGAAACCAAGTCCAACTCCGTGTTTTTGAGCAAACTCATCTTTATATTGCTTTCTGATTCTGAAGATTTCAGACATATCAACTTCGTTGAACGTAGTTAACATTGCTGTTTCATTCTTTACAGAAACCAATCTTGAAGCAATTTTTCTTCTTAAAACTGAAAGCTTAGTAGTGGTAGTAGATCTTGATCCATTTGTAGAAGATACGCTTCCCATTGCAGGAACAGCAGCTAATTCAGCATCAGTTTTAGTAACTCTTCCATCTCTACCAGATCCTGAAACCTGTCCGGCATCCATTCCTTTTTCATCAAGAATCTTTTTAGCAGCAGGAGACGGAGTTCCCGTTGCATACGTTTGAGTAGCCGCTGCAGGTTGCGCAGCTGGTTTCGGAGCTTCTTGAACTGGTGCAGGCGCAGCTTTAGGAGCTTCCTCTTTTTTCGGAGCTTCAGCAGCAGGAGCCGCAGCACCTTCCGGTTTAGCTGCATCCATATCAATTAAACAAACTACCTGACCTACTTGTACAACTTCACCTTCTTCTGCTTTTAAAGTAATAACACCACTTTGCTCAGCAGGAAGTTCTAGAGTTGCTTTATCTGAGTCTACCTCAGCGATTGGTTGATCTTTTTCTACATAATCACCATCTTTCACAAGCCAAGTCGCGATTTCAACTTCTGTTATTGATTCGCCCGGTGAAGGAACTTTCATTTCTAAAACTGACATATCGTATTTTTTATTTTTTAATTGATTATTATTAATTGATTAAACCGTTACAGGTCTTTTTGTCGGAGCATCATTGGTATTAAAAACCTTGTTGATTACCGCATTTTGATTTTTTTCAAACATTTTGTGACTTCCCGGAGCCGGAGCAGCGCTAGGTACAGCAGCGATTACCTGAATTCCTGTATCTCTGAAATTTCTTAAGATGTAAGACCAAGCCCCCATATTTTCAGGTTCTTCC
Organism: Chryseobacterium sp. T16E-39; assembly: GCF_002216065.1. Taxonomy (NCBI): domain Bacteria; kingdom Pseudomonadati; phylum Bacteroidota; class Flavobacteriia; order Flavobacteriales; family Weeksellaceae; genus Chryseobacterium; species Chryseobacterium sp. T16E-39. The sequence continues at coordinate 1,162,283 of NZ_CP022282.1, forward strand.
TGAGCCCAAATTAATTCTTTTCTGTTTTCATACTTATTGAAAATTTGTTCAATAGCATCAGCTTGTAGCGGATATAATTGCTCAAATCTTACTAATGCAATATTTTCAGCATTAAGTTCTTCTTTCTTAGCCAGTAATTCGAAATAGAATTTACCTGAACAAAGAACCACTTTTTCTACTTTTTTAGGATCTGCAGTAGGATCATCCAAAATAGGCTGGAAAGCTCCGGTTGCAAAATCTTCTAATGGAGAAACCACTTTAGGATGTCTCAACAATGATTTAGGACTCATTACGATCAATGGCTTTCTGTAAGTCCATTTCAACTGTCTTCTTAGTAAGTGGAAATAGTTAGCTGGTGATGTAATATTAGCCACTACCATGTTTTCGTTGGCACAAAGAGTAAGGAATCTCTCCAATCTTGCAGAAGAGTGTTCAGCTCCTTGTCCTTCAGAACCGTGAGGCAATAACATTACTAAACCATTTTGAATTTTCCATTTTTCTTCAGCAGCAGCCAAATATTGGTCAACAATAATCTGAGCTCCGTTTACGAAATCCCCAAACTGTGCTTCCCAAATCGTTAGTGTGTTTGGAGAAACCATGGCATAACCATAATCAAAACCTAAAACACCATATTCTGAAAGATGAGAATTATAAACATCAAATCTATTTTCAGAAACATGTCTTAATGGGATATATTCTTCTTCAGTATCTTCAGTTTTTACTACCGCGTGTCTGTGAGAGAAAGTACCTCTTTCTACATCTTCTCCGGAGATTCTGATGTTATGACCTTCAGTAAGCAATGTAGCATACGCTAACCATTCTCCTAAAGCCCAATCTAAAGAGTTTCCTTCGATTGCTTTTACACGGTTTTCGAAAAGTCTTGTAATCTTATTAATGAATTTCTTATCCGCAGGAAGTGTTGACATTTTAATAGCCAATTCTTTCAACTTAGACAAATCATATTTAGTATCAACTGAAGACTGCATAGCACCTCTTGCTGCAATTGGATAATTAGTCCAGTCCTCAGACATAAACACATCCATTACATTTTTCTCTATTTCTTTGGAAGCATCAAAGTCTTTATCTAAAAGAGCTTTGAAATCAGTTTCCATTTTCTTCAGAATATCATTAGAAACGATACTGTCCTGAATCAATTTATCTTTATAGATTTCTCTTGGATTTGGATGCTTAGAAATCAGCTTATATAAATTAGGCTGTGTAAATCTTGGCTCATCCCCTTCGTTATGACCATATTTTCTATATCCTAATAAGTCGATATAAACATCTTTTCCAAACTTAGCTCTGAAATCGGCAGCAAAGTGAATAGCGTGTACTACTGCTTCAGCATCATCTGCATTCACGTGCATTACCGGAGATTCAGTAACTTTTGCGATGTCTGTACAGTATGTAGATGATCTTGCATCCGCATAATTAGTCGTAAATGAAACCTGGTTATTAACAACAATATGTACCGTACCTCCTGTTCTATATCCTTCCAAAGTCATCATTTGTGCTACTTCATACACAATTCCTTGTCCTGCAATAGCTCCATCTCCATGGATAATAATGGGTAAGATTTTAGAATAATCTCCTTTATAGGTGTCATCTACTTTAGCACGGCAGATCCCTTCTACTAAGGCAGCTACTGTTTCTAAGTGTGATGGGTTTGGAGTTAGGTTAATAGAAACTTCTTCTCCAGAAGCTGTTTTGATTCTTTTAGAAGATCCTAAGTGATATTTAACGTCACCAGAGAAAACATCTTCTTCAAATTCTTTCCCTTCGAATTCAGAGAAAATCTGCTTGTAAGATTTTCCAAAAATATTAGATAATACATTTAATCTTCCTCTGTGAGCCATCCCTAAAACAACCTCATCAACTCCAAGTTGGGAAGATCTTGAAATTAGCTGGTCTAAAGCAGGAATTAATGTTTCCCCTCCTTCCAGAGAGAATCTTTTCTGACCAACAAATTTGGTATGAAGATAGTTTTCAAAAGCTACAGCCTGATTCAACTTTAATAAAATCTCAGTTTTTTCATTAGCTGAAAGACTTGGATGGTTTTCGTTTACCTGTAACCATTTTTTGATAAAATCTTTCTCTTCAACATTGTTGATGTAAGTATATTCAACACCGATTGAATCACAATAGATGTGCTCCAAATGAGTGATAATATCCTGTAGCGTTGCAGGTTCTTTCATTCCTGTTTCAACAGCACAGTTAAATTTCGTATTTAAATCCTCCTTGCTCAGACCGAAATTTTCGATGTCCAAAGTAGGCATATAATGTCTTCTTTCTCTTACCGGGTTTGTTTTTGTAAACAAATGCCCTCTTGTTCTGTAAGCCTCAATAAGGTTTACAACCTTAAATTCTTTCTTGATGTGCTCAGGAACCTCTCCGTTTGATACCGCCTGAGATATTTGCTGTACTGCAGGGGCAGCATTAGCTGGAACTTGAATGTATTGGATGTTATCTTCATCACCGTAGTTTTCCAAGGCAAAATCGAAACCTTGAAAGAAGGCTTTCCATGATGGTTCTAAAGAATCCGGGAATTTTAAGTATTGTTGGTATAAATCCTCAATTAACTGAGAATGAGCTGCGTTTAGGAATGAAAATCTGTCCATTATTACAGTTTATCTATTATTAAAATTTGTTTGTATAATTAATCCTCAAATTTAATAAAAAAAACCGACTTGGGACAGCCCTAAAATATTAAAAAAACTATAAAAGAAATAAATTCTGTAAATTTACTTGTACACTGATAATGAAAGCTTCATATTCACATCCTGATCCTCCATAGGGCGTTCTATAAAAACCTGACGAATGTCACCAAAACGCATTTCATCTTTCTTTGCTTTTTGAATTAATTGTTGGATGACCTTTACTCTTCCGGCATAAGTTCCTTTGTAATACATCACATAATTCTGAGTAGGACTTACAGATCTGAAACTAAAATTATTATCCGTAATTCCAATCTTTTTAGACAAAGGAATTCCCATAAAATAGGAAACCTCTTTATCTTTGTAATTATCAGCATCGGTAATAAGGATCGGAAAGCCAAATTCATCCTCTTTTTTGCCCAAATCCATGCTTATGTAATTATAAACTTTATTATAATTCATAACAATATTTTTATACAATGCATCTTTCTTATTGGAAGTACTTACATTAATTCCCAACAGAAGCTTTTCTTCTTCATTTTCAACCATTAGGCTGTCATATTTTATAGCGGCCATCTGATTATCCTTCTCCACTTTGTTTCCTAATACATTTTTCAGATTGATCATACTTTTATCAATATTCTCAGCAAACCTGTCTTCTGTCCAGAAGTTTTCAACTCTCCTTAAAACAGATAACTTGGGAGTATGTACAAACCAGGTGATTTTCGTCTTTTCAGCTGATAAAGGCTTAAACTTAACATCTACAAGTGTTGGATTTTCATTTTGATCTTCAAAAAGCTGATACCTTAAGGTTTGATTAGGATTTTCATATCGAATAAACATTTCTCCATCTCTATCGTTTTTAGGATCAACATAGCTGATTGCGCTTCCCATTCCTTCATAAGGAGTATAATAATCGATATCAATAGACTGGGAATTGGTAAAGAAATTATTCCAGCGCGTAAAATTCTGTAAATTATTGAATTGATGGAACACTTTATCTACAGGATAGTCTATTTCTTTTTCAATTTTAAAGTTTTTACTATCCTCCACAAAATAGTACATGGAAAGTGCATAAGCACCTACCAGCAGAACAACAATTACACTTATTATTTTAAAAAAACGCATCGTACAAAAGTAATACAAATAAAAAAAGTGACCAATATGTTGATCACTCTAGTTGTATGTTTTTAATAATTATCCAATATGAGTCCCGGGGGATAAAACCGCTCCCTTTTTCACTACTACAATTCCATCCTGAATGGAATGGGTTTCAAAGTCTCCATCCTGCAGATGCTTACCTCCGATAATTCTGACATTATCCCCAATGTAGCAGTTTTTATCTAAAATTGCTTTTTCAATATAGCAGTACTTACCAATTCCCATATTAGGCTGCCCCTTCCTGTCATTCATTACAATCTCTGTAGTATTCTGATAGAAATCTGAACCCATTACATAAGAATTTACAATAGTACTTCCTTTATCAATTCTTGTTCTGTTTCCGATTACCGAATTTTCAATTTTATCAGCCATGATAATACAACCGTCCCCAAAAACAGCTTTGCTCACATAAGACCCATTGATTTTAGATGGGGGAAGCATTCTCGCTCTTGTATAAATAGGCGACGATGAAAACAAATTGAATTGCGGGAAATCCTGACATAGATCAAGGTTTGCCTCATAAAACGATTCAATCGTCCCTATATCTGTCCAGTACCCTTCATACTGATAACTCAGTGTTGTGTATTTCCCTATTGAATTAGGAATAATATCTTTCCCAAAATCATCTCCTGCACCTTCATCAAACATCTTTTTAAGAATACTCTTGGTAAATATATAGATTCCCATGGATGCTAAATACTCTTTTCCTTCGTGTTTGTTATTTTCTGAAACTTCAGATTTCCAGTCTCCTAGAATATCCATTCCGGGCTTCTCCGTAAAAGAAGTAATATTCCCCTCTTCATCTGATTTTAAAATTCCAAAACCTGTTGCATCCTTAGCATTCACCGGAATTGTCGCAATCGTAACATCCCCACCCTTTTCGATGTGGAAATCAAGCATTTCCCGGAAATCCATCTGGTATAACTGATCTCCTGAAAGAATTAAAATATAGTCGTAATCATATTTTTCAAGATGCTTCATCGACTGGCGAACAGCATCTGCGGTTCCCTGATACCAGCTCTCATTTTCCACATTTTGTTCAGCAGCCAAAATATCCACAAAACCTTTGCTGAAGATATCAAAATGAAAAGAATTTTTAATATGAGAATTCAAAGAAGCGGAATTAAACTGCGTTAAAACCAAAATCTTATTCAATCCCGAATTTAAACAATTGGAAATAGGAATATCTACCAGTCTGTATTTTCCGGCAATTGGAACGGCTGGTTTTGACCTTGAATAGGTTAATGGAAAAAGTCTCGTCCCTCTACCTCCTCCCAAAACAATGGAAATAACATTACGATTCATAAATATCTTGCGTTTATTTAATTAGATTTATTTCTATTCTTTATACCCATTTATACTATATAAAAGCACTCTTTTAATATCCTACTTGTTATATAATGCTATATATTTCTCCGCTGATTTCTCCCATGAAAAATCAAACTGCATGTTTGACGCGATAAGACTGTCCATTGCGCCTTTTTGATTATAAATAGCAATTCCTCTATTCATAGCATGTATAACATCATCAACTCCGGGATAAGCAAAATTCAATCCTGCACCCCCCGTTGAGATATCTTCTACCGTATCTTTTAATCCACCAGTATACCTTACAATTGGAACAGTCCCATACCTCATTGAGTACATTTGATTCAATCCACAAGGCTCCACTCTTGAAGGCATTAATAAGAAATCTGCAGACGCATATATTTTATGGGACAGATACTCTTTATATCCAAGATCTAAAGCGAAATTACTATACTGATGTTCATATTCCTTTAATTTATTTTCTATATACTTATTTCCGGAACCCAGAATGATCATATTCAAACCGCCATAACTTTGTCTTATACTTCTCCAAACAACATCAGGCAACAGATCTGCGCCTTTTTCGGTTGCAAACCTTCCGATAAAGGCAAATAAAGGAAGTTCAGGCTTTAACCCGTATTCTTTGCAGAGTTTGTCTTTGCTCTTTTTTTTCTGTTCAACTGCATTTTTAATGCTAAAATTATAATCTAACATAGGGTCTGTCTCTGGATTCCAAACCTCCGTATCAATGCCGTTGATGATCCCATATGCTTTTCCGAACTCTTCACGGACCAGACTTTCAAGTCCACGGAAGCTTATGAATAGTTCTTCCAGATATCCTTCCGAAACAGTAGTAAACGCACTTGAACATTTGATCATACAGGCTAAAGGATTAATGAATCCATTCCAATCCAAAAGTCCCCATTTATAGTTATCAAACGTAGGCATATAATGTGCCATACTCCAATTCATTATTCCCTGATACTCACCATTGTGAATTGTTCCAATTGTTTTTACCCCTTTCAAGAATTTAAATTCCGGACAGTTTTCAATCATAAAAGGAACTAATCCTGTATGATAATCATGACAATGTAGAATGTCGGGACGAATTTCCATTGCGCTTAACCAATGTAAAACACCATGTTGAAATGCTAAAAACTGAAAACTTTCATCCTGATATCCGTAAGGGTTATCCCGGTCCAGAAGTCCCGGTATTTTCACCATATACAATTCAAACCCCAGAACATCGGTTTTCTCTTTCATTACCACTACCTGAAGCATTGTACCTCCCTGATGAATAAAACCATCAAAAACAACATCAAATTCATGATCATGTACAAATGCTTTATTGTACCAGGGCATTACAACCTTTGCATTTACACCTTTTATTTTATTCTGATATTTAGGTAAAGCTCCTACAACATCTGCTAAACCGCCCACTTTTGCTATCGGATAACATTCCGTGCTGAGATGATATACAATCATTTTACTTTTTATGTAATTTAATTCTATGTAATTTATACTTTTTATCTTTTTTCTGTTTTAAAATCAATCCCGACAATGGAGGTAATTTTAAAGTAATTGATCTGGGTCTGTTCATCCATTCTTTAGGTTCCTCTTTTATAATTTCGGGATCTATTCCTCCTCCACTATATCTTTTATCATCAGAATTAAAAATAACCTCCCAATGAGTTGCTTCATTGACTCCTATTTTATATTCTAAAACCCGGGGTGTAAGATTAAGAACCACCATAAAGACATCATCTCTCCTTTTTCCTTTTCTTATATACACATAAACAGAATTATCCTGATCATCTGCTTCCACCCATTCAAAACCTTTGGGATTAAATTGGTTTTCATAAAAAGCAGATTCATATCTATAAATATGATTCAGGTCTTTTATTAAAGTTTGCAAACCTTTATGCACGGGATATTGTAATAAGTGCCAATCCAGACTTTTCTTAAAATTCCATTCACTGGTTTGCCCAAACTCATCACCCATAAAAAGAAGTTTAGCTCCCGGATGAGTATACATATATACATACAGTGTTCGAAGATTGGCAAATTTTTGCCACTCGTCACCAGGCATTTTATAAATCAGACTTGCTTTTCCGTGTACAACCTCATCATGAGAAAGGGGCATCATATAATTTTCATTATACATGTACATGGAAGCAAAAGTCAGTTTGTGATGATTATTTTTCCGGTGAATCGGATCCAGTTTAAAGTAATCCAGGGTATCATGCATCCATCCCATCATCCACTTCATTCCAAATCCCACTCCTCCATCATGTACTGGTTTTGTAAGCAAGGGAAAATCTGAACTTTCCTCAGCAATAGTAATGATCGTATCACCAAATTCTTTATATACAGCCGTATTAAATTCCTGTAGAAACTGTTTCGCTTCAAGATTCACATTTCCGCCATATTCATTAGGTTCCCATTCACCTTCGTTACGTGAGTAATCGAGGTGAAGCATAGAGGTTACTGCATCCACACGCAGTCCATCTACATGGTATCTTTCCAACCAAAACATCGCATTTGATATCAAAAATGATTTCACTTCATTTCTCCCATAATTAAAAATATAAGACTTCCAATCAGGGTGAAATCCTTTTCTGGGATCTTCATGTTCATATAAAAAAGACCCATCAAAACGATGTAAACCATTAGCATCGCCTGGAAAATGAGAAGGAACCCAATCTAAAATAACACCAATGCCATTCTTATGAAGTTCATCAATAAGGAACATTAAATCCTGAGGAGATCCAAACCGGGAAGTTGCAGCATAAAAACCTGTAATCTGATATCCCCAACTAGGATCATATGGAAATTCCATAACCGGCATAAATTCAACATGGGTAAAACCCATCTCTTTAATATAAGGCACTAGTTTTTTTGCGATATCCCGGTAATTTAAAAATTGATCTGGAGTAGCTTCTTCTCTTACCCATGATCCGAGATGCATTTCATAAACAGAAACCGGCGCTTCCAGGCGATTTACTTTCCACCGGTTATCCATCCATTCTTTATCCTGCCATTCATACCATGTGGTAGAGATTAACGAGGCGGCCTGTATATTTTGCTCCCAACTTAATGCATAAGGATCGCTTTTTTCCAAAAGATCTCCATAAGCAGTTTCTATGGCATATTTATATAAAGTTCCCCAGGTAAGCCCGGCAATAAATCCTTCCCAAACTCCAGATCCATCCCAACGGGGATACAAAATATGTTCCTTATGATTCCAGTTATTAAAATTCCCGATCACAGAAACTTTTTTTGCATTGGGCGCCCAAACAGAAAAATAAACTCCCTGAACCCCATCTTTTTCTACTGAATGTGCCCCAAACTTATCGTAGAGCTTATAATGCTTACCCTCTTTGAAAAGATAAACATCATGATCCGTAAAAAGAGTATAGGTTTTAACAGAGTTCATTAGTGTTTAATTTTATTTTCTTTGAAACTACGAAAAATACAGATAGAAACAATTAATTATAGTTCAAATAATTGTTATAAAAGTTCTTTCACCCACCGTCCTATCAAATATATAAAATTTAAAAGTCTCCGGATTTGTTTTTCATCTAAAATTTCAACGTGTATATATCGAAAGTTTTTTTATAAATTTAACCGTAATTTTTTTTAAAAACGCATGATGAAGTTTAAGCTTTACACTGACGAAAGTGATGACAGAACTGTCTATATAACAGGAAACTTTAATAATTGGAACCCTAAAGACAGTAATTACAAGCTTAATCCAATAGACGCCAGCAATTACGAAATTGATATCCCTGACGAGATCTTACCTCCCGCTATAGAGTATAAATTTACCAAAGGAGGCTGGGAAAACGTAGAACTTGATCAATATGGAAACATAACTCCCAACAGAAAAATAGAAAAATCAGCGGGCGCAACTTCTGACACAGTAAAAAAATGGAGGCTTAACTGGGGTCCTTTTAAAGATGAGTTTTTCCCGATCGTAGAAATTATATCTGAAGAATTTTACATCCCGCAGCTTGACCGATACCGTAAAGTATGGGCACTCCTTCCTTACGATTATTATATTTCAAACAAAAGTTATCCTGTCCTGTATCTTCAGGACGCTCAAAACCTGTTCAATGAAGGGAGTGAATATGGCAATTGGGAAATAGATAAAAAGCTATCTATCCTTGCCGAGTACGGTCGTGGTGATGTAATCGTAATCGCCATTGAACATGGAAGTCAGGAAAGAATAAAAGAATACATTTTCGATAATGATAATGTTGCCCACGGTTCAGAAGGCAAAAAATACATCCGTTTTATCACAGACACTCTGAAACCTTTCGTTGATGAAAATTACCGTACAAAAAAGGACCGAGAAAATACCGGGATTGGAGGGAGCTCTTTAGGAGCTCTGATCAGTATATACAGTGGGTTTCTCTATCCTGAAGTCTATTCAAAATTACTGATCTTCTCCCCGTCGCTATGGGTAGAACCCAATAATAATTTCCCCTTAATGAATTTCAGGGTGCCTTTTAAAACAAAAATCTATTTATATGGAGGTGGACAGGAGGGATCCAAAATGGTAAAGAGGATTCATATTTTTGAAGAATATCTAAGAAAATGGGAACAGAAGAATCTTTTTGATTTTGAATTTAAAACCAATATTAACCCAGAAGGGACCCATAGTGAATTCTATTGGTCTCAGGAATTTCCAAGAGCTATAGAATGGTTATTCTATGACAATATAGAAAACCCAGTAGAAGTTACTCCTCAACAAAAAAGTATCAAACAATAAGAAGTATGAAATTAATCAACAAAAAAAATAAAAACTATACCCAGACATTCCAATTATTTACAGAGGAGGAATGGACAAAAACAAATAAAAACTTCAATAAAAACATTTCAATTTTTTTCACAGGAAAGAAGTATGAAGTTTTCATAAATACTACAGAGGAAAACGTTACTTATTTCATTGGTCTTGGAAAATCTTCCCTTAAAAATTTTGAGATCCAGCAGGTCGCTATAAAGTTTGCCCAAACTTATAAGAATAGTATTAAAACTGTACAGTCTTTGGTCATAGGCGACTTTATCAATCAACAACAATTTGAAGAGTTTGTAAAAGGCCTCCTGATCGGAACATACCATTATCCTTTTGACAAAAACCATCCGTTTTGGAATCCTGCATTTGAAATTCATTTTGAAAATTTAAACCAGAAAAAGCTTGATATTATCAGTCAAAAGGCAGCAGCACTCGTTAATGGACAGACAGCTTGCCAGGAGTGGCTAAATAAACCAGCCAATCTTAAAAAACCTGATGTTTTAAGTCTGTACCTTAAAAATCTGGCAAAGAAATACCAACTAAAATATACCGCATTCAACAGGAAAAAGTGCGAAGAACTGGGACTTGGAGCCTACCTATCCGTTAACCAGGGGAGCGCTTATGATGCTGCTTTCACAATTTTAGAATATAAAACAACAGCTAAAAATGCCAAAACTATTGGTCTGATAGGAAAATGTGTGGTTTTTGACACAGGAGGTATATCATTAAAAGATCATCAGAATATGCATTATATGAAGTCTGATATGGGAGGTGCAACTGCTGTAATAGGAGCTTTGATCTATGCATCGGAAATGCAGCTTCCAGTGAATCTTGTTGTCATCTTACCCATCACCGATAATGCCATTTCTGAAAATGCTTTTCTCCCTAGTGATGTCATTACAGCTTATAACGGAAAAACGATAGAAGTTTTAAATACTGACGCGGAAGGAAGAATGATCTTAGCCGATTCCCTCTCTTATCTTGCTAAAAACTATAAAACAGACCTTCTGATCGATCTCGCTACCTTAACGGGAAGTTCAGTAAGAATGTTTGGAGATACCTGCGGTGCTTTATTTTCTAATGATGAAGACTTAAAGAATCTCTTGTTAATGACGGGTGATAAAACTAATCAAAGGTTATGGAATCTGCCTTTATGGGATATTTGGCAGGATGACATCCGGTCAGATGTGGCAGATCTCAAAAACATTTCTATGAAACCTATTGGAGATTGCATTGTTGCAGCTAAGTTCCTGGAACAGTTCATAGAGAACCATCCGAAATGGGCTCACTTGGATATAGCAGGTGTTGCCTTCGGAAATGTAGGATATGCGAAGGAAAAAGCAGCAACAGGCTTTGGAGTACAATTACTGGCCGATTTAATCGAAAATTATCATTAAAAATTAGTTTATTACAAAATTTCTCTGTATAATTGATTTAAGATTTCCAAAATCTCAGCAATGACTAATTTTTAATATTAATTAGTCAATAAAAAATTGCTTTTATTTTTGATAATTCATCAAATTTTAAAAAACACTGTATGGAGGAGAAAACTATAGTATGTATTTCGTGCTATTACAAGGGCTATGATTTCATGGACGAAATGAAGATGCTCGGTAATAAAATAATCCTGATTACATCCGAAAACATCAAAGAAAAGAATTGGCCGTGGCATGCGATCGACGAAGTGTATTATATGCCTGAGTTAAAGCCCTCCGTCTGGAATCTGGAACATCTGGTTCAGGGATTCTCACATCTGATGCAGACCCGAAAAATTGATGCCGTAGTTGCACTTGACGATTATGATGTAGAAAAAGCGGCATTGATCAGGGAGACTTTTCGTATTCCCGGAATGGGGCAAACCACCCATCGGTATTTTAGAGATAAACTTGCCATGAGGCAAAAAGCAAAGGAATCGGGGATCAATGTTCCTGAATTTACCGCAGTCTTTAACAATGATGAAATCAATACATTTATTGAAAATGTTCCAGCTCCATGGGTTTTAAAACCCCGATCAGAAGCGTCTGCCTCGGGAATAAAAAAAATTACATCAAGGGAACAGCTCTGGGAAGCATTGGATCAATTGGGAGAAGAGCGACACTTATTTTTATTGGAAAGCTTTAAACCCGGAGATGTATATCATGTAGACAGTCTAACATTTAATGGGCAGGTTGTATTTACTTCAGCTTCTCAATATCTTGCCCCACCTATGCAGGTTTCACATGAGGGTGGTGTTTTCAGAACAAAAACCCTAAGCAGACAATCTGACGAATACAAAGCCCTTGATGAGGTAAACGCAAAGCTCCTCTCAAGATTCGGATTGCTGAATGGAGCTACTCATACAGAATTTATAAGAAGTAAAGAAAACGGGCAATGGTATTTCCTTGAAACCTCTTCAAGAGTGGGCGGAGCCCATATCCCTGATTTGGTTGAGGCATCCAGCAGCATCAATATCTGGAGAGAATGGGCAAAAATTGAAGATGCCCTTTTAAGGTCAAAAAATTATGTCGTGGCAAAGCCTACAGAATACCATTCCGGATTGATCATTGCGCTAATTAAAGACCAACAGCCCGATTACAGTGCATTTGAATGTGAAGAAATCGTTAAGTACCTCCCGATAGATTACCACGTTGGGATTGTCTATAAATCCAGCAGTGCCGATACCATACAAAAGAGATTAGATACTGCTGCAGATAAGATTAACACAGGTTTATTGAATATTTTACCTCCAAAAGGCAAATCAACGTCTTAATCTATGAAAGTATGAAAGCCAATCAATATTAAAGACGCTATTATTCTTACACATAAAAGACGACCGGATTGGATGAATTGAATTTATGAAGTTCTTGTAATGCCAAATATTAACTTAAATTAGAGAAAATGCCACATATTGAACATACTGATTATTACTCAAATATATTAGGAATGAGTATTAAGGTGGAAGTAACCGGGCATTACGGCTACCCTATTATCATGTTTCCCACTTCTCAGGGATTGTATACCCAGAACCATGATTTTCATCTTAATGGAAGTATCAATTGGTTTGTGGAACAGGGAAAAGTAAAACTTTATAACCTTCAGACAATCGACAGCTGGAGTTTTTATGATGATGCTATTTCTCCCCAACAAAGAATAAAAAACTATGAAAGGTATGTACAATTCCTTATTCAGGAGTTTGTTCCCTATATTCAGAAATTGCATAAATTACATCGGGTTGCTATAGCAGGAGCCAGTTTTGGAGGCTATCATGCGGCTAATTTTGCATTCCGGTTTCCGGATGTAATATCACATTTATTCTGCCTTTCAGGCGCATTTACCATTCGAAATTTTATGGATGGATATTCAGATGACCTGGTATATTATAACTGCCCCAGAGAGTTTATAAAAAATGATGAAGCCTGGAAATATAAACATATGCATATTGTTCTAAGCACTTCCGATCAGGATATCTGTAAAGATAAAAATATTGAAATGGCCGGGATCCTTGAATCAAAAGGAATAGATTACTGGTACGACGAGAGAAAGTGGATCAACCACGACTGGGTACTTTGGAGAATGGTATTTCCTACATTTATCAGCTCATTTTTCTCCTGAGAATTTATTGTAAATAATCACTTATTAATATAAAAACACTAAAAACAACAATTATGGCAAAAAAAGTGGGAATCCTATTTGGCATGGAAGACACCTTTCCCTGGGCATTTATTGATAAAGTAAATGAACTAGGAAATGGAGAGATTATAGCAGAACCCGTACATATAGATAAGCTGGAGCAGGGTGTTGATTATGGTTATGCTGTTATTATAGACAGAATTTCTCATGATGTCCCTTTTTACAGAGCCTATCTTAAAAATGCAGCACTCAACGGAACCTATGTGATCAATAACCCTTTCTGGTGGAGTGCCGATGAAAAATTTTTCAACAATGCGCTGATGTCAAAACTTGGAATACCTTTACCAAAGACCGTGTTACTGCCATCACATGAAAGGCCAACCAATACTTCGGAAACCTCATTCAGAAATTTAAAATTCCCACATGACTGGGAATACATATTCGATTATGTAGGTTTCCCAGCTTATATGAAACCTCATGACGGTGGTGGATGGAGAAATGTTTACCGGGTAGAAAATCCAGAGGATCTATGGAATAAACTGAGCGAAACAGAACAGCTGGTGATGATGGTTCAGGAAGAGATTATTTTCGATGATTACTACAGGGTATATTGTTTAGGGAAGAAATACGTTCATATTATGCCATATGAGCCTAGAAATGAACCTCATTTAAGATATGCAACCAATCATCAGACCGATGGTGAAGAATTGGAAAAGTTGTTAAAAACCATTCATGACTATACAATTACAATGAACGAGGCATTAGGATACGATTTTAATACCGTAGAATTTGCCGTTAGAGATGGAATCCCTTATGCAATTGATTTCTGTAATCCAGCTCCGGATGCAGACAGAAATTCGGTGGGAGAAGAAAACTTTGCCTGGATTGTAGAACATGCAGCCAAATTTTCAATTGAGAAGGCTAAAGAATATATTCCAGGAAAACCAAATATTTCCTGGGGAAGTTTTGTAAAAGATTCAGTACGATAAATCATTGAAAGAGAATATAAAAAAACACGAAAGGAGATGCACCAGTTTACTATAGGAATCGAAGAAGAATATCAAATAATCGATGTTGAAAGCAGAGATCTAGTCTCTCACGTTTCCAAAATTATTGAAGGTGGAAAAGCAGTTTTAAGCGAAAATTTAAAACACGAAATGCATGAGTCCATGATTGAAATGGAAACAGGCATTTGTCAGAATATCCAGGATGCAAGAACAGAACTTACTAATCTGAGAAGACACCTGATTAATATTGCACATGAACAAAATCTTCGCGTAGCGGGAGGAGGAACGCATCCTTTTTCACATTGGTCCGACAATCCGATAAACCAAGGAGAGCGGTATGTGAAGATTGTGGATGATATGGGTGATGTAGCACGGGAAAATCTTATTTTCGGTCTTCATGTTCATATTGGAATCCCTAATCGTGAGGAAGGAGTAAGAATTCAAAATGTAATGCGTTATTTTCTTCCCCATGTGTATGCCTTGTCTACCAATTCTCCATTTTGGATAGGAAGAAACACGGGATTTAAATCGTATAGACAGGAGATTTTTGTAAAGTTTCCAAGAACAGGAATTCCCAGCTATTTTAACTCATTGGCTGAATTTGACAGCTATGTCGATCTTTTGGTAAAAACAGGAACCATAGACAATGCTAAAAAGATATGGTGGGATCTTCGCGTACATCCATTTTACCCTACCATTGAGTTTAGAATCTGCGATATGCCCTTAAGAATAGATGAAACCGTTTGTCTGGCTGCAATCATGCAAAGTCTGGTTGCAAAAATTTATAAACTTCACCAACAGAACTTAAGTTTCAGAAGTTATAGAAGATTATTACTTAATGAAAATAAGTGGCGTGCCTCTAAAAGTGGAATTGATGCCCATCTGATTGATTTTGGAAAAGAAGAATCTGTTCCTTATCCTCATCTATTAAAAGAATTACTTGAATTCATTGATGACGTTGTAGATGATCTGGGATGCCGGAACGAAGTAGAATATGCCTGGAAAATTCTTGAAAATGGAACCGGTGCTGACAGGCAGCTCCAGATCTTCAGAGAGACCGGTGATCTTACCAAAGTGGTCGATTATATGATTTCCGAGACGGAATATGGTATTACTCACGGCGAAATCATTTCATGATATTTTTGGTAACTTTGCAAAAATATGATGTATGAAAGATATTAGAATCGCATTGCTGGACATGAATAACAACCATGTGAATCAAGGATTTAGAAATATTAAAGAAATCTCTGAAACCTTTAAGCAAAATTCTGAGGAAAATGTTAGTATAACGGTATTCGACGTAAGATACAAGGATGAAATCCCAAATATTGAAGAATTTGATATTTTCATTTCGTCCGGAGGTCCGGGAAACCCACACCGGGAAGGATTTGAATGGGAAACAAGATATGCAGACTTTTTGGATTCTGTATATGCTCATAACAAACATAAAGAAGACAAAAAATATGTATTTCTGATTTGTCACTCTTTTCAATTGGCTAGTATTCACTGGAATCTGGGAAATATCTGTCCAAGAAAATCCTATTCTTTCGGAGTGATGCCTATTCATAAAACGGAAGATGGTGAAAATGAATTTTTATTCAAAAATCTTTTAAATCCTTTTTACGGAGTAGATTCAAGAGCTTACCAGTTTATTGAACCTGATCATGACCGTTTTGAAGAATTGGGAATGAAAATCGTAGCTATCGAAAAATTCCGTCCACATATTAATCTTGAAAGAGCCATAATGGCGATCCGTTTTTCAGAAGAGATATTTGGAACCCAGTTTCATCCTGAGGCAGATCCTGCAAGTATGATTGAAAATTTAAAGGATGAGAAAAACAAGGCGGCTATGATTGAAAACTTTGGAATGGAGAAATACCTTGAAACATTAGACAGAATTGATGATGAGGATAAAATTGTTTTGACAAGGGCACAAATTCTGCCAACATTTTTGCAACATGCAAAAAAGAACATATTAAAAAGAGTGGACGCTCTAGCTTAAAATGGAATAAACCAATAAACGAAACCATATAAATCGAGCAAAACTGCTCGATTTTTTAAAATCACAAAGAAAAAATATGATTCCACGATACAGAAAGCAATTTAATCAGGATTTTTCACAGGAAAAGTATAGCCAGCTTAAAGATATTCTAACCCAAAAAAGCGGTATTGAACCTGCATTCAGAATTTCTGAGAGCCCTTTTTTTCTTACAAAAGAATTTGAACACAAACTCATAGATGCGAGTGAAAGTATCATCGACCAAATAAAAGCATTACCTGCAGAAACCCTTCAAAAGGCTATTCCTGAAAACTGTAATGTTCCAAACGACACGGATCAACCACACTTTTTTACGATTGATTTTGGAGTCTGTAAAAATGCAAATGGAGAAATCGAACCTCAACTTATAGAATTACAGGCATTCCCCTCTTTATATACTTTCCAGAAAACTTTTGAAAATACATTCTGTGAGGTTTACCCTTTTCTCTCCGATATTAAGAATCCGATGTCGGCTGATCAGTTTAGAGAATATTTACGAGAACTAATCGTCGGTGATGAAAACCCGGAAAATGTAATTTTATTAGAAATTTTTCCTGAACAACAGAAAACTGCTATTGATTTTGCACTAACAGAGAAGTTGTTGGGGATTAAAACAGTTTGCCTTACTAAGGTAAAGAAAGAAGGCAAAAAATTATATTATGAAAATAACGGCCAATTAATTGAGATAAAAAGGATTTACAATCGCGTTATTTTTGATGAATTAGACCGGATTCCAGATCTTAAAACGGAATTCAATTTCCGCGAGGAAATAGAGGTCAAATGGATCACTCATCCTAATTGGTTCTTTAAAATTTCCAAATATCTTTTGCCTTTATTAAAGCATCAGTTTGTTCCTAAAAGTTATTTTCTCCATGAATTTCCTGAAAATGAGCAGCTGAAAGATTATGTCTTAAAACCCTTATTTTCATTTGCCGGAAGCGGAGTGAACCTGAACCCTACACAAGATATAACCGATGCTATTCAGGATAAAGAAAATTATATTCTCCAAAGAAAAGTACAATATGAACCAATTTTTGAAGATATCAATGGTGACTTTTCAAAAGCTGAGATCCGATTGCTGTATATTTGGAGAGAAAATGACGAACGCCCTATTCTCCTGGAAAACCTTGGAAGAATGACCAAGGCTGCAATGGTAAATGTGGATTTTAATAAGAAAGACGCGATTTGGATTGGAAGCTCTAATGTTTTCTTTGGAGAAGAATAGATTATGATATTTAAATGTACATTATTTCAGAAACTTATTTTAATCTTACTTGTCTTAAACTTCTCTTTCAAATTAAGAAGCCAACAAAAAGTATATTTTAAACAAGAAATTGGAAAATTTGAAGAAAACCAAAAACTCTACCTTGGTAAAAAAGTAAAAGATGTTTTAAAAGATCTTAAAGTAGATATTGAATTTGCTATTTTGGGTGGAGGTTCGGTTGAAGAATCAAACTTTATTTCTTTGAGATTTGATAATAAAAAAGATTATAACCTCCTGCAAGAAAAAGGAATTGATCCCGCAAGGCTTACACTTTTCATAAAAGAATCTGATAGTAAAACCAATAAACTATTTTATTCTGAAGAAAGAAAAACAATTGATAGAGATCACTTAAAAAATAAGTCTAATATCAAAATTTTAAAAGATTACGCAAATTTTACGATCATTATAATTGAGGCTAATTCTCAACAACCAAAAACAAAAGCGAACCTAAAATAAGGTATAAAATAAAAAGGCTGCCTCACTTTTTGAGACAGCCTTTTCTATTCTAAATTTTATCGTCTTCTAATAATTCCTTAGCCTGATATTCCTGTACCAGCTCTATGGCATTGGAAATAACATCGCTTAAAGCAGTAATAAACGTACCATCTTCAGCCATCCCCATCGCATGTTTCAATGCCTCAATTTCTTTAGGAATAATCTCATAGCTTACATCTCTACCCGCTTCATTAATTCCATCAATAATAAGTCCATTGATCTCCTCTTCTTTTCTTCCACGAAGATGTTTCTCATTTCTTATAATAATATAATCGAACATTCTTCCTGCAATTTTACCGCACAGCTTAATGTCTTCATCCCTCCTGTCTCCAACACCCGAAATAATTCCTATCTTCTTGGTGGATTCCACATTTTTAAGATAGTCTTCAATCGCCTCATATCCATCTGGATTGTGTGCAAAATCGATCAGTACTTTAAAGCTTTTAAACTTAAATATATTCAACCTTCCAGGTGTAAGCTGCGCACTTGGAATGAATGTTCTGAGTGAATTTGAAATATCTTCGATTCCGAAACCATACAGGTAGCAAGCTAAACTTGCAGCCAAAACATTGGCAATCATAAACCGGGCTTTTCCTTCCATAGTAATCGGAAAATCTTTTGCTTTACCAATTCTGATTTTCCAATCTCCTTTCTTGATCGTTACAAAACCTTCTTCATAGACACAGGTAATTTTTCCCTCCTTTGCAAATTTTTTGATGTATGGATTATTTTCATCCAAACTGAAAATAGCGATATTGCTATCGAGATCATTAACAATTCGCATTGAATACTCATCATCAGCATTCATTACACTCCAACCATTCTTCTTTACACTGTCAAGAACTACTCTTTTTACTTTGGTAAGATCTTTTAGATTATGAATATCATTCATTCCCAAATGATCCTCTTTAATATTAGTTAAAACACCAATATCACATTGAGAGAAACCTAAACCTGAACGTAAAATCCCTCCTCTTGCAGTTTCCAGTACTGCAAATTCAACGGTCGGATCTTTTAAAACAAATTCAGCAGAAAGCGGACCTGTTGTGTCCCCTTTTGTCAGCATGGTATTTTGAATATAAATACCGTCAGATGTCGTAAATCCTACTCTATAGCCATTATTTTTAACGATATGAGAGATCAGTCTCGTAGTCGTGGTTTTACCATTAGTTCCGGTTACGGCAATGATAGGAATCGTAAAAGGTTTCCCTTGCGGATAAAGCATATCTACAACAGGAGCTGCGACATTCCTTGGGAGCCCCTCGCTTGGGGCAAGGTGCATTCTGAATCCCGGCGCCGCATTTACTTCAATAATAGCAGCACCACTCTCTTTAAGGGGTTGAGTCAGGTTCTCTGCCATAATATCAATGCCACAAACATCAAGACCTATGATCTTAGAAATTCTTTCAGCCATGGTAATATTTTCAGGATGAACCATATCGGTTACATCAATTGAAGTACCTCCGGTTGAAAGGTTTGCGGTAGATTTCAGGAAAACAATTTCTCCTTTCTGGGGAACAGTTTCAAGTGTATATTGAAGTTTCTCGAGAAGCTCTAGCGTATCTTTATCAACTTGTATTTCTGTCAAGACATTTTCATGTCCATATCCTCTGCGTGGATCTTTATTTTCTTTTTCAATCAGCTTTTCAATATTCAACTCTCCATCTCCCACAATATGAGCTGGTACCCTTCTTGCTGCAGCAACCATCTTGTTATCAATCACTAAAACCCTAAAATCGTATCCTGTGATATATTTTTCGACAATGGTCTTTTTAGAATATTTCTGAGCATGTTCTAACCCTATTTTCGCACTTTCCCAATCATTTACATTAATAGATGATCCTTTTCCATGATTGCCATCTAAAGGTTTAAGAACAATCGGATATCCTATTTTCTTAATCACTCTTTCCAGCTCTTGCTCATCATACACAAGATCACCTATTGGGACAGGAATTGCTGCATCATGAAGCATCCTCTTCGTCAGTTCTTTATTGCATGCAATATCTACAGCAATTGAGCTTGTTTTCCCGGTAATCGTTGCCTGAAATCTCTGTTGGTTAATACCATAACCTAATTGAACTAAAGAATTAGTTCCTAATCTGATCCATGGAATTTTTCTTGAAACAGCCTCTTCTACAATACTTCCTGTAGAAGGTCCTAAGCGAACACGTTCTCTGATCTCTTTTAATTTGTGAACGCATTCATTGATGTCATATTCATTTCCTTCAATTAATGCTTCAGCGATTTTAACGGCTTCTTCCGCTGCAAAAATCCCTGCATTCTCCTCAATATAATCAAATACAACATTGTAAACCCCGGGAGTTTTGGTTTCACGGGTTCTTCCAAAACCAGTATCCATCCCGGCTAATGTTTGAATTTCCAGAGCGATATGTTCTATAACATGTCCCATCCAAGTTCCCGTTTCCACTCTATGAAAAAAGCCTCCTTGTACCCCTTCTGAACATCGATGGGTAATCAAAGATGGTATCATTTTTTCTATCCGTTCCCTAAATCCTTCTATCTTATTCGTAGGCGAATTTTCCATCTCTTCAAGATCCAACCTCATCTGTATCAGCTTTTTCCTTCTGATACTCCAGATATTTGGACCACGTAAGGCCTGTATCTTCTCAATTTTCATAGTCAGTTTGCATTTTTCTTGATTAATAATAACATCTTCTAAAATCAAAGATAATGTAAAAGGATACACAAAACCATAGGCTATTTAAAGATTTCCTGAAAAAAAATTAAATATCATTAACAATCTTAAAAACCTCAAAATCAATTTATATGTATTTGATATTTCCTCGAATATTAATAATTTTTTACATTTGCATACTATGATGAAACCCGTTGGAAAATTAATTGTTATCGGTGGTGCTGTAAATAAAGGAAGCTTTGCAGAAACCGATTATGACCAGAATATAGAAAAGAACCTTAATTTTTTTGAAAGAGGTATTTTAAGAAAGATCATTAATGAATCTAAGTTAAAAGAGAACTCTGTAATAGAAATAGTAACTACTGCTTCACAAATCCCTCAGATTGTAGGAACAGAATACAAGAAAGCTTTTGAGTTTTTAGGTGCTAAAAATGTAAATATTCTTGATATCCATAACCGTGAAGAAGCAAATTCTGATGCTATGGTTGCAAGAGCTAATGCAGCTGACGTTGTTATGTTTACAGGTGGAGATCAATTGAGACTGACCTCTATTCTTGGTGGAACAAGATTCCACGATACTATTCTATTGAAATATCAGGAGCAGGATTTTATTTATTCCGGAACTTCTGCAGGAGCAGCTGCTGCTTCTGAAAATATGATCTATCAGGGAAGCAGTTCGGAAGCACTATTAAAAGGAGAGATAAAAACCACTCAAGGTTTAGGTCTTATTGACAATGTGATCATTGATACCCATTTTGTACAGAGAGGAAGAATCGGAAGGCTTTTTCAGGCTGTTGTCAACAATCCCAGAACCTTAGGAATTGGTTTAGGAGAAGACACCGGACTTTTCATATATAATGATGTAATGACAGCCGTAGGATCAGGCCTTGTGATCATTGTGGATGGCAGGTTTATTAAAGACACCAACCTTACCAATATCAATTTGGGTGAACCTATATCTATTGATAATCTGACGGTACATGTAATGTCGATGAACGATCATTATGATCTTACCACAAAAACACTAACTATCGAAAACTCGCAGTTTAATCCTATCCCACAAGATAAATAGTTCTTTAGAGTGGAAAATTGAAAATGAGGGTTGAAAAATGCAAAACAACTTAGGAATAATTATTCATATAGTTGTAAGTTTATAACTTTCAATTTTCATCTTTCAACTTTCAACTTTCAATTAATCAAACTATGAAAATAATTATCCACGGTGGTTTCTTCTCTGAAAGTGACCAAAGCCATGAAGTAAAGGTTGCCAAACAAAACTCATTAAAAAACATTGCTCAAAAAGCATTTGATTACCTGCAATCAAATTCCTCTTTTGATACTGTAGCTTATGCAGTATCTCTTTTAGAGGATGATGACCTCTTCAATGCAGGTATTGGTTCGCAGATCCAGAGTGACGGTGTCATTCGCATGAGTGCCGCAATTATGGACGGTAATACTCAAAAGCTAAGCGGTGTTATCAATATTCAGGATGTGAAGAACCCTATTTTTGTAGCGAAGGATCTCATAAAAGAAGATGATCGTGTGTTAGGAGGAAGAGGTGCTAAAAAATATGCATCAGAACATGGTTTTGAGAATTTTTCAACAGAAATTCCGCAAAGGAGAAAGGAATACGAAGCCAAACTGAATAACGGAGGAAAAGGAACAGTAGGCTGTGTAGCGATCGATCAATACGGAAAATTAGCTGTTGCCACCTCAACCGGAGGAAAAGGATTTGAAATTCCGGGTAGGATTTCTGATTCTGCAACGGTGGCCGGTAATTATGCCAATTCATTCTGTGCAGTAAGCTGTACAGGTGTTGGAGAAGATATTGTAAGTAATGCTACAGCTACAAAAATTGTGACTAGAGTAACAGATGGTATGGATTTAAAAGTGGCATTTCAAAAAACTTTTGAAGAACTAAAAACAATTGATGGATTTGCAGGAGCAATTGCCATTGATAAAGATGGAAATATCTATCATCAAGACTCTTATCCTACTATGGTGTTTGCAAGTTTTGATGGTTACAATTTTGAAATTTTTAATTAATTTAACATTTTTTTATTAGTGCAATCTTTTTTTTGGCACGTATTTTACATGATACACTATAACAAATTTTTAATATTAATTATAAAAAAATAGAAATCATGGGAAATAAGACAAACGGATTATTAGCTTTATTAGGTTTAGGAGCTTTAGCGTATTGGAAATATAAAAAGTCTACTCCTGAAGAACAACAAGCGGTAAAAGATAAGATCAATAATGTGAAGGATAATGTAAATAAGTGGGGAAATGATCTGAAGTCAAAAGCTAATGATGTTGCTTCACAAGTTCAGGACAAAGTTGATCAGGCTAAAACAAAAGCTGAAGATTCTTTAAGTTAAAACAAGTTTTTTTAACATTCATATATAGAAAAAGTCATCGTAATAATATTACGATGACTTTTTTTGTCCAGTTAAAGCATACACAAGCGGAATTTTGTTTCCAAATCGGGATATTCTCCATTTTCCTTTTTCAAATTCTTCAACATGTTTAAAACAAGGATAAGGGGACCAATCAAATTCTTGGAATTTCTCTATTGCAATATTGTTTTTAATTAAGTTCTGAACAACTTCAGCTAAAGAATGATTCCACATTACATATTTCTGTACAATATCTGCCGAAGTATCCGCGTAGGTTCCTTCATAGGTCTCAACAATTGGTTTTTCATTAAAATAATTATAAGCCACCTCTTTGAAATCATCATCAAACATCCAAACTACAGGATGAAACTCAGCCATTACAAATTTTCCTTCCGGTTTTAAGAAATGATTGATTATTTGTGCCCATCTATCCAAATCAGGCAACCAGCCTATTGTTCCGTAACTTGTAAATACAATATCAAATTTTTCATTTAAAACATTGGGTAGGTCATAGACATCAGAACAGATAAACACTGTATCTTTCCCACATTTGTCGGCAAGATCTTTTGCCGTTTCAATGGCTTTATCAGATAGATCAATACCTGTAACTTTTGCTCCCAGTCTCGATAATGATATAGAATCCTGCCCAAAATGGCATTGTAAGTGTAAAATGCTTTTCCCTTTGATATCTCCTAAAAGATCAAGCTCAATAGAGTTGAGTGAGCTTCTTCCTTTTATAAACTCATCTACAAAGTAGAAGTCCGATTTCAAATGAGGATCTACTTTCGCATTCCATGAGTTTTTATTAATTTCTAAGTAATTGTCCATGGTTATTTATTCAATAATATTAGGTTTTGCAATATTAATCATAATTTCGCAGCTATTCCAATTGAAAATCTTCAGAAGGAACTACAATTGAGGTATAAGGGCTGTACACCTGCCACCCCAAAGACTCGTACAATGATTTGCCTTCTGGGGTAGCCACTAAAAAATTGTTCGGAACCCTTTTTGACAATGCAATTTTTTCTAACTCTTTCATTACAAAAGAACCTAAACCTCTCCTTCTGTGATTAGGATCTGTTATGATCTGATCATAAACTGCCAAATCATCGACAAGAGCAACTCTTCCTATTGCTGCCTGTTCCCCACTATCTTTAGTAACGATATTAACCACATAAGTGGAATTATACTGCTCATATTCAATTTGATAATCTTCAGGAAGCTCACGATTCAGAAAATTCATAGTATGAAAACATGACATCATATATTGATCTCCCTGCATCTGCCATTTTGAAGGTATTTTATCTTTAAATGTTTCAAAAGCTGAGGATACTTTCAAAAAAACCAATGGTTCATTGATTGATTCTGACAATTCAATAAAATCATCATTGGGCTCACAAAATAAATAACGCTTTTTTTGGGTAGGAGCATTTACATCTACTGTAAAGCCAGATTTGTATGGAACAGGTAAAGGCAATTCTCTGGATAATGACCATCCTTTCAGCCATTTTTCTATTACATCAATAGATGCTTTATTTTTCATGATATGGTTATTAAAACTTCGATATAAATATAACAATTGATTGATCTTATCTCACAAGAAATATAGATTATATGCATCTAAAAATATTAAAATAAATTACCATCTTTAATGTAGTATAATATTTCAAAGTAGATTTTATATAAATAAAAATAATTTCATGAATAAAAAACATATTACCATTATAGGCCTTGGTGGCGTGGGTGGTTATTTTGGCTTTAAAATTAGTCAAAACAATGAAACTTTTCAACAATATACCATCTCATTTGTTGCAAGAGGTGAAACCTATAAAAAATTAAAAGAAGAAGGGTTAATGTTGATTTCTCCTGAACATCGTCATAGTAAAACCCGTCCTAATGAAGTTTATGAACATATTAAAGATGTACCACATCCAGATCTGGTATTAGTATGCGTAAAAGAGTATGATTTAGAAAGAGTTTGCAATGATTTAAAAGAAGTCATTAATAAAGAGACTATTTTGCTACCCATGATGAATGGTGTTGATATTTATGAAAGAATGAGAAAAGTTCTTCCAGATGTTATTATTCTGCCTTCATGTATTTATATCGCTTCTCACATCAAAGAAAAAGGAGTTATTGAACATAAGGGAAAAGGAGGAAAGATAATTTTTGGTAAAGATCCCTTACATCCTTCTAAAGATGTTAGCTGGGTACTGAGTGTACTCGATGAAAGCCGGATTGATTTTGATTTTAAGGATAATCCTTCCAGTGACATTTGGACGAAATTTACCTTCATAGCAAGTTTTGGATTGGTTACGGCTAAATATAATTCATCGATGGGCAAGGTTTGTACAGATCCTGTACAAAAAGATGAGGCAACACAAATAATGAAAGAAATAGAATTAATTGCCCATAAAAAAGATATTTCCCTTGACAAAGATCTTATTGAAAAAACTTTTGAAAAAGCATCCACATTTCCATTTGAAACTCCAACATCTATACAGTTGGATATTAATTCTGGAAAAGAGAACAGTGAACTGGAATTATTTGCCGGAGCAATTATAAGATATGGAAAAGAACTCGGGATAGAAGTTCCCTTTACTCAAAAAATATATGAAGAGCTAAAAGCTAAAATAAACTCATAAAATAAAGCCTTCCCACAAGTGAGAAGGCTTTATTCATCTTTTATTATTCTTTATCCCAGAAACTCTTCCAGAGAAACTGTTTTTTGTTCTCCAGCTTCAAGGTTTTTAAAAGTTACTGTTCTGTTTTTAATCTCTTCCTCACCTAAAAATACAAGGTTTTTGATTCCCTTCTTCTCAGCGTAAGTAAATTGTTTATTTATTTTTGCATTTTCCGGATATAATTCTGCCGAGATCCCTTTTTCTCTTAGCTGCATAATCAGCTTTAAAGCTTCAAGAGTTTCTTCTCCTCCAAAATTAGCAAACAGATATTCCATTTTCGATGTTGCTTCTTCAGGAAAAAGCCCTAATTCTTCCATCACCAAATAGATTCTATCCAGTCCAAAAGAAATACCTATTCCAGGAATATTTTTCACTCCAAAAACCGCAGTAAGATTATCGTATCTTCCACCACCACCAATGGAACCCATCTGAGCCTCATCCGCTTTTACTTCGAAAATAGCTCCTGTGTAATAATCTAATCCTCTAGCTAAGGTAATATCAAAAACAAGGTTCTGCATATCCACACCCAGGCTTAAAGATTGTGTAAGAACAAATTCTAATTCCTCTACTCCCTTCAGCCCTATTTCATTACCTACAAATTTTTCTTTAAGCTGAAGAAGGTTTTCCAGAGCATCATTCGACTGAGAAAATAAGAAATCTAATTTATCAATCGACTTCTGAGAAATCTCTCTTTCCAGTAGTTCTTTTACAACGCCCTCTTTTCCTATTTTATCTAATTTATCCAGAGCCACTGTAAAATCAATTAGTTTATCTGTGATTCCAGCATATTCAGCTAAACCTGAAAGTATTTTTCTATTATTAACGTGGATGGTCACAGAAACTTTTAGATCTGAGAATGACTTCAGATATAATTGAATTAAATCTACTTCCTGTAAAAGGCTCTCGCTTCCTACTACATCGGCATCACACTGATAAAATTCTCTGAATCTTCCTTTCTGAGGACGGTCTGCCCTCCACACCGGCTGGATCTGGTAGCGTTTGTATGGGAAAGTTAACTGCCCATGATTCATAGCCACGAACCTTGCGAAAGGAACTGTAAGATCATAACGAAGGGCTTTATCAGTAAGACTTTCTGAACTAAAGGGCTTTTCCAAAGCTCTTTGAAAATCATTAAGCATCACTGTTTTCTTATCTTCTTTAGCTTCATTAATACTCGAATTTAAGATTTTAAAGATCAAACGATCACCTTCTTCTCCATACTTCCCCGTTAATGTAGAAAGGTTTTCAAAACTTGGTGTTTCCAATGATTGGAATCCGAACAATTCGAAATTATTCTGTAAAATATTGATAATATACTTTCTTCTTGAAACTTCCTGTGCGGTAAAATCCCTCGTCCCTTTTGCTAAGCTTGGCTTCATTTTATAATAGATAAATGATAAATAATAATTGATAAGTCATGCAAAAATAAGGAATTGAAAGGACTTTTTAAATCACGGAGTGCTCTTAATTATTTAAAATTTGAACTCATCGATCCCGCTGTCATTAAATAAAATTTTTGTGCAGGCTTCATGATTTTTTAAAGCCCCCTGTACACGCCATACAATCGTATATTTTTCACCACTCCTCATTTGTTTGCCCCTGCTCGATTTTAAATCATATTCTTTGAATATGGCTTCATACTTATCTACAACTTCATCATTATAAGGTAGAGTGATCTGGTAAGTATAGCGAGTCGTAATTCTATCAATAACATTTTGTACATATTTGAATATAATAAGAAGTAAAACTACAGATATGGAACCAATAACAGCTTCTTTATAATATTCTGCCCCTATCGTCATCCCCAATGCCGCACAAATCCATATGGTAACGGCTGTTGTAAGACCTGACACTCGGTTTTCCTCTTTAAAAATAACACCCGCTCCCACAAAGCC
Organism: Chryseobacterium sp. T16E-39; assembly: GCF_002216065.1. Lineage (NCBI taxonomy): Bacteria > Pseudomonadati > Bacteroidota > Flavobacteriia > Flavobacteriales > Weeksellaceae > Chryseobacterium > Chryseobacterium sp. T16E-39. The sequence goes on from NZ_CP022282.1 coordinate 1,190,251, forward strand.
TATTCCGGTAATAATATTGGCTGCTATTCGGTCAGGGCTTCCCTGATCACCTAAATTAAGAGACAGCATTGTAAACATACAGGAACCCAATGTAACGAGTATCATCGTCCTTAATCCTGCTGATTTCAACTGATATTCTCTTTCAATCCCAATTATACCACCAATTATAATTGAAAATACTATTGGAATTATATCATTTATGCTAATCATCTGGCTGTTTTTTGCGTACCTCAAATTATTATTTTTTTATCTTATTTACAAGCACCTTATTAAAAACATCATTAATTTTTCATTAAATTCTAATCCTATTTTCTATATGTAGTGGAAGATATTATTTTTAAAAGCAGAGGAAAATTATTTCCCTCTGCTATCCTACTAACTAATCATTTGTGTTTATTGATCAATTAAAAATCAGATACTCTCCAGAATTTCAAGTATTTCTTCACCATAATTCTCAATTTTATGCTTACCAAAACCTTTGATATCCAGTAACTCTGCTTTTTTTGCCGGTTTATATTTTGCAACAGACAATAACTCTTTATTACTTGCTATAAAATAGATTGGCAAATTTTGTTCTCTTGCCTTTTCCGATCTCCAAAGCTTCAAAGCATCTAAAATCTTTGTTTCATCACTATTCAACGTCTCATTATCGGCAGAGTATTTTACCGTTTTCGCTTCTTTAACACTGGACAGAATGTTTTTCAATTCTTCAAAGTATAATACTACGGTCCAATAATTCTCATCCTGGATAAAAGCTGTTTCCGTTTTAATAATGTCATGATTTCCAAGGAAATCGTCTAATGCCTTTTGATCGATATATAAAAATTCTTCAGGCAATCGTATTTTAAAAACTTTCACTCTCATCATTTGTGTTTTTGTATTATTTATTACCTCCTAACAACAGAATTTCATCAACCCTAATCTCTGTGATATACCTTTTCACACCATCTTTATCATCATAAGATCTGTACGTTAATTTGCCCTCAATCGCAATTTCCTTTCCTTTTGGAACATACTTCTGCATAATTTCAGCAACTTTTCCGAAAGCGATCAGATTATGCCATTGCGTTTCTTCTACTTTTTCACCTTTTGCGTTGGTGTAGTGATCACTCGTTGCTAAAGACACACTTGCCTTTACATTTCCGCTATCGAAGTTTACCATTTCAACTTCTTTTCCTGTGTAACCAATTAATGTTACTTTGTTTCTTAGTGACATAACTATATTTTTTTTAATTAATAATTTAGATAAGAGACGTTCACTGGTTTCTCAAATCTCTGTTGCAAAGATTATCTTCTCAGCACATTAAAGTCGGTTATAAACTATTTAAATTCGTTTGTAGTCGTTTACAAACGGATAATCCGTACCTTTGAATAAATATTCATGATATGAAAAGAGCGATCAATATCTTTGAGTTTCCTTTTAATCTGGGCCTTACCAAAAAAGAACATGAAATTGAGCCCGGAGTAAAAAAACTTCCTGACTGGCTTAAGAAATTCAACTTTCATACACAACTCAATCCCAGCAATATATTCAGACTTGAGGGCCCTGAATATGCAATGGATTTTGATGAAGAAACTCAGGTCAAAAACCCTGATCAAATCATTGAATATGCTAAAAAACAATCTGATCTTATTCTGAAAAATTACAATAAAGAAATTTTCAATATTATGATCGGTGGTGACTGCAGTATTCTGATAGGAACTGCGGTCGCACTCAAAAAACTTGGAAATTTTGGTTTGTTTTATCTTGACGGGCACACTGATTTCATTCCACCTCGTCTTTCTCCCAGTGGAGGTGTTGCCGGAATGGATCTTGCCCTAATTGCAGGACTGGGACATGAAAAACTAACGAATATAAATGACCTTAAACCCTATCTTTTAGAAGAAAATATATTCTGTGTCGGAAATGCAGAAGTCGATGATCAGGAATATGTAGATCAGGTAATCAATTCTGATGTTCATTATTACGATCTGTACCAGTTAAGAGAAAATGGATTTCAAAAGACCGCTGAAGATTTCTTAAAAATAGTTCAGGATAAAAATCTTGACGGTTTTTTCATCCACTTTGATGTTGACGTCTTAAATGATAAAATAATGCCCGCTGTCGACAGCAGAATGGAGGATGGAATCGATTATCATAACCTTAAAGAAATTTTAGTTCCATTGATCGACAATGAGAAATGTTTTGGAATTGAAATTACTATATTAGATCCGGACTATGATAAAGACGGGCTTTATACAAGGGCTTTTATCGAAAATTTAGTTCAAATAATAAAAAAATAAAGAAGAATTTATGAAGCAGAAAATAAAAAGAACGATCAGAGTCTCGAAATATGTAATTTATAAAGAAACCCTTGTAGATTATAAGGAGCATTTCTGGTCATTCTTAGGAGCATTTTTTGGAATCGGAATCATCGCATTCATTCAATCACACTATCTTTTGGAGCAAGAGAATGTATTTCTCATCGGTTCGTTTGGAGCTTCGAGTGTATTGATTTATGGCGCTATCCAAAGTCCGCTGGCTCAGCCACGGAATTTAATTGGCGGACATGTTATTTCGGCTATTGCCGGTGTCACTGTTTATCAGATAGTTCCCGATATATTATGGCTCTCTGCTCCTCTCGCGGTGTCATTTTCAATTGTATTGATGCAGTATACCAAAACCCTTCATCCTCCTGGCGGAGCTACAGCACTTATTGCCGTAACTTCTTCTGGAAAAATACCTGAGTTGGGCTATTGGTACGTCCTATCTCCTGTTTTATCAGGATGTCTTATTTTGTTTCTGGTGGCTTTGTTTTTTAATAATATTACTCCCAACAGAAGCTATCCTGCCCATAATCGATTTATAAGGCTATTAAAGAAAAAACGCGAACACAAAATGAAAAAATAAAATGTATGAATTGTCTCGAATGTGGCGAAAAAATCATCGGGAGGTCTGATAAAAAGTTCTGTAATGATGCCTGCCGTAACGCCTATAACAATAAACAGAACAAAGATTCCAATAACTTTATGCGGAATGTCAACAATAAACTCCGCAAAAACTACAGGATCCTGACAGAAGTAAATATTGAAGGTAAAACTAAAATCACCCGATCGAAGCTCGATGGCTTGGGTTTTGATTTTGATTACTTTACAAATATCAAAGTATATAAAAACGGATCAGAATATAAATTCATCTATGATTACGGATATAAACTTTTGGAAGATGATTTTGTCCTGATTGTAAAAAATCAGGCTAACCCATAATTAAATACCATGAAAGAAGTTGTTTTGATTACAGGAGCCAGTGGAATGATCGCACGTGAATTATCTAAAAATATCGCTCAAACATATACCGTACGACTTTTAACACGGAAAAAACAGCAAGACAACGAATATGAATGGGATGTCCGTAAAAGAACCATCGATGAAGATGCTTTTGAGAGTGTAGCACATATTATTCACCTTGCGGGAGCTAATATTTCTGAAAAACGATGGACCGAGGAAAGAAAAAAGGAAATTATTTCCAGCCGCATTGATTCCGCAAAACTCTTATTAGACACTCTGAAAAAGAAAAATATTAAACTTAAATCTTTTATTTCAGCTTCCGCTGTTGGGATTTATGGAGTTCAGACTTCGCAGAAAATCTATACGGAAGAGGATGAAAAATCAAATGATTTTCTGGGGCATGTAGTAACACTTTGGGAATCAGCAGCAGATGAATTCCTTATAGAAAATGTGGCCGAGCGAGTGGTTAAAATACGAACATCAATTGTTCTATCTGAAAAAGAAGGAGCATTAAAAAAGATGGCAGTTCCCATCAAGCTTGGAATAGGCTCCCCCATTGGAACCGGTAAACAGTATATGCCATGGATCCATTTAAAAGACATGAGTGCTATTTATGAATTTGTCCTAAAAAATTCAGAGGTAAAAGGGGCATATAATACGGCATCTCCCCAACATACAACCAATGAAAATTTCACGCGTAAAATAGCTGAAGTTTTGCATAAGCCATTGTTTATGCCCAATGTTCCTTCTTTTATTTTGAAACTTATATTCGGTGAGCTGTCAGTTGCTTTACTAGAAGGTTCAAGAGTGGATTCTCAAAAAATTCAGGATGCTGGCTTTAAATTCCAGTTTCCGGATCTGAAAAATGCATTGGAAGATTTGCTGAAAAAGTAAATCCTCCTTTTAAAAGATACCTGTTAAGAAGTATCTGTTCCATGTTAAAGTACCTGATTTCAACTCTAAATATTACATTATGAAAGACATCATTGTTACGAATGCCAGACAGAATAATCTTAAAAATGTTTCATTAAGGATTCCCAAAAATAAAATTACGGTATTTACCGGAGTCTCAGGATCGGGGAAATCTTCTTTAGTATTTGAAACCATTGGTGCTGAAGCTCAGCGGCAGATCAATGAAACACAGAATAGTTTTATCAGAAACCGGTTACAGCATTTTGGAGTTCCTAATGTTGATAAAATTGAAAATCTGAATGTTCCTTTTATTATCAATCAGAAAAGATTAGGCGGAAATGCCCGTTCAACAGTTGGAACCGTTACAGATATTTATGCATCTCTACGATTACTTTTTTCAAGAATAGGCAAGCCTTTTGTAGGATACTCTAATGTATTTTCCTTTAATAATCCTCAGGGAATGTGTCCCGAATGTGAAGGACTTGGTTTTGTACAGACTGTAAATATCAATACGCTATTCAATAAAGAAAAGTCATTGAATGAAGGAGCTATACAATTTCCAACTTTTCAGCCCGGTGGCTGGCGGCTTACCCGCTACATTCACTCAGGGTATTTCGATAATGATAAAAAATTAAAAGACTATACATCGGAAGAATGGGATCTGCTCCTCAATGCAGAAGAGCACACACCTAAAAAACCTTCCAAGGAATGGGGAAAAACAGTAAAATATAAGGGTGTCATTCCAAGAATTGAAAATTCTTTTTTAAAAAAGGATTCCAAGGAAAATATAAACAGGAAGGAAACTTTAAAGAAGGTCATTATTACGAAAGAATGTCCCGCATGTCATGGGAAACGCCTCAACCCCAAAGTGCTTTCCTGTACCATTAAAAATAAAAACATATCCGACTGTACGGCACTTTCAATTGACGATCTCCTGGTATTTATACAGAAAATATCCTCTGAAACTTACTCCTCAATTCTCCTTGAATTGGAAAAAAAATTGCAAAATCTTATTGATATCGGATTACAGTATCTCACACTGGACCGGCAAACTGATACGCTTTCCGGAGGTGAATCCCAGCGGGTAAAAATGGTAAAACAATTAGGAAACAGTTTGGTTGACCTACTCTATATTTTTGATGAACCGAGTATTGGACTTCACCCTAAAGATATAGATCATATTGTAGACATCATTATGAAAATAAGGGATAAAGGCAATACCGTACTGATCGTTGAACATGATCCTGATCTTATCAAAATTGCAGATATGATCATAGATATGGGGCCAAGCTCCGGAAAAAATGGTGGAGAGGTAATGTACCAGGGTTCTTTTAAAAGTTTAAAAAACTCCAAAGGCAAAACAGGTAGCTATTTCAATAAAAAAAGAGGATACAATAAAAAGCCAAAGATTGCAAAAGGTTATATTGAAATTAAAAATGGGAGCCTCTTTAATGTAAAAGATATTAATGTGAAAATTCCAACAGGAATCATGACCGTAGTGACGGGTGTTGCAGGTTCCGGGAAAAGTACCCTGATCAATAAAATATTGCCTGCATTTTATCCTGAAATAACGGTTATAGATCAATCTGTGTTTACTGCCAGCGTCCGTTCCAATTTACTTACTTATCTCAATCTTTCAAATTCTGTAAGAAAACTTTTTGCCCAGGCAAATAATGTTTCAGATAAACTTTTCAGTCGTAATGGAGAAGGTGCCTGTCTTAACTGTAGAGGTCTCGGAGTAGAGAAAGTAGATCTTGCATTTATGGATGATATTGAACAGCCCTGCGAAGTGTGTCATGGCTCCGGGTTTAAACCCGAAGTCCTGCAATATAGATATCACAAGAAGAATATTGCCGAAGTAATGGATATGACCGTTCTGGAGGCTCTGCAGCTTTTTCCGAAACCTGAATTTGGAGATCAACTTAATCTATTAATCAAACTCGGGCTTGATTACTTAACCTTAGGCCAACGTCTAGACAGTTTTTCAGGAGGAGAAAGACAGCGTCTGAAACTTACAAAAGAACTCAATCAGACAGCTCAGGTTATCGTTTTAGACGAACCCAGCACGGGGCTTCATCCTATTGATAATGAAAAGCTGCTCTCATTTTTTGAAGAATTATTTCAAAAGGGAAATACATTGATCGTTATTGAACACAATCTGGATATCATAGCACATGCTGACTGGATCATAGATATTGGTCCCGGAGCAGGAAAATTAGGGGGTACAATCGTGTTTGAAGGAACTGTAGAAGACCTATTAACAGCTCCTTATTCTGAAACCTCCAAATATCTGAGGAAACACTTGCAGGGAAAATAATAAAATGGGCCTTTATTGATAAATATTCCCAATTTAAAGGGATTTTAAAGGATTTGTTGAAAAAGAAATATTAATTTAGCAATTGTATCACAGAGAAAAAAAGATCATCCGATAACCATGAATGACAGCTTAATCTTAAAGAATATATCCCAACATATTTCGCTAAGCGATGAAGAGGCCCATTATTTCATTTCTCTATTAAAAGAAAGAAAAATTCAAAAGAAAGAATTGATTCTGAAGCAGCAACAACTTTGTAAAGAGATCAGTTTTGTACATTCAGGAATTCTAAGGGCTTTTTATATGGATACTGCAGGAAAAGAATCCACAATCATGTTTGCAATGACTGATTGGTGGATCACGGATATGTACTGTTTTGTAAACCAGAAGCCTGCAATGCTGAACATTGAAGCTCTTGAGGACAGCGTGGTCTTTCAGCTGAAAAAAGATGACCTTGAAGAGCTCTATTCCAAAGTTCCGAAATTTGAAAGGTTTTTCAGGATCATGATGCAGAATGCTTATACCAGGGAGCAACTTAGAATCATTGAAAACCTCTCTCTTTCTGCTGAAGAACGTTACTATACCTTTATTCAAAAATATCCGTTAGCTGCTGAACGTATCACTCAAAAACAAATTGCTTCATATCTGGGAATCACACCGGAGTTTTTAAGTACCATAAAAACAAATAAACATAAAAAGTAAAGGGTCTTAAACTATCTTATTTTTTTTTCATGACATGTTCCGTTATTTTACTTAAAAATAAAAGATTATGCTAATACTTATTGCCGGTCCCTACCGAAGTGGCGCCAATGATGATCCCCAACTCATCCAACAAAACCTGAATAAACTTGAATCCGCAGCCTTACCCATTTTCAGAAAGGGACATGTTCCTATGATTGGAGAATGGGTGGCACTGCCTTTAATACACCTTGCCGGATCAAAACAGCTGGGCGATGAAGCCTGGCAGGAAATACAATACCCTATCGCTCATCGCATTCTGGAAAAATGTGATGCCATCTTACGTTTGGAAGGAGCCTCAAAAGGAGCCGATGAAGATGTAAGAATTGCCAAAGAAAGAGGCCTTACAATTTATTATAATATAGACGATATTCCTTATGCAGAATAAGAACATAAAAATCACAAAAACTGAAATTTTATCCGATAACTGGTACACCTTAAACAAAGTTACCTATGAAATACAAAAAAAAGACGGAACAGCAGACATCCAAAGCAGAGAAGCATATGACAGGGGAAACGGTGCGACAATCCTTCTTTATAATACCCAATCCAAAACTGTTATTTTAACACGACAATTCCGGTTACCTACTTTTATTAACGGGAACACCACCGGAATGCTTATCGAAGCCTGTGCCGGATTATTGGATAATGACAATCCCGAAGATTGCATTAAAAGAGAAACGGAAGAAGAAACCGGCTATCAAATTTCCAAAGTAGAAAAAATTTTTGAGTCGTATATGTCTCCGGGATCGGTTACTGAAATTCTCTATTTTTTCATTGCAGAATATTCGAAAGAAATGAAAATTACTGATGGTGGCGGGCTTGAGGACGAAGGTGAAGATATTGAAGTTTTAGAGTTATCCTTCGATGGAGCATTGAAAATGATCGATACAGGAGAGATCAAAGATGCAAAAACAATCATGCTTCTCCAACATATTCGCGTGAAAAACATTTTGTAGCATCATCTTTGCTGCTAAAAAAACTAATATCCATAAAACTCAATTTAAAATAAAATAAGTATTTTTTCACCCCGGTTTCTTGTCATTAGAATTTCCTGAAAAAGAAAGTGAGAAATACATTTAAACTTAAAAAAATATGAAACGGCAATTTTCATTTATAATCTTGTTATCATTATCAATAGCTACTTACGGCCAGAAAAAAGAAAGTACAGCTGCTAAAGAAAAAGCGATCACCGAACAGTTCAAAAATGACTATAAAAAGAAAACTTACAACAAATTTGAAGGAAAGATTGTTGTGAAAGATTCTCAGATTCAATTTGATGACAAAACGATCTTTTATGATAAATCAGATAAAATAACAAGCCTGATATTGCAACAGGGACTTATTTATCCCCAGCTTCTAACGGATTATCAAATGGAAAAATTCATAGACGAAAGCACCGATAAAACCCAGAAAAGATTTCTACGTCTTCAAAAAAATCCACGTGCCGGTTTCGATGTTAATAATGTAAAACTAAGCAATACTACAGCATTGACCTTCTTAGATTCAAATCCTAAAGCCAAAAGATTTAGAATTACCTGTAAGGATAATAAACTGGGTAATCTGATCCAATATCTTTTTGAGCTGACCAATAAAAATGCAAGCAAAGAAACGACTCTGGAAGAATTTATTAAAAATTCAACATTGACGTATCTGCAGCAGCAGAGATTGGACTAATTTCACGACTAATAAATCAATGAAACAAGGTACTTTTTTAATTATATTTTTCTTTTTACTTAGTAATTGTAATTCATCGTCTTCAAAAGAAAATAAAAATCCAAATAGTGACAAAATGGTAATAGATCAAGCTGAATTAATTGAAAACGTGAAATTAGCAATTAATCCAAAATTTCAGGATTGGGTTCTTTTTAAGAATGGCACTTATATTATTTTTGACAATGCTGATACGATAAAGAATATTAATGATGAAGCAATAAGTCAAATGAAAGAATTTGGACCTGTATTTGGAGGTGGTCCAGCTGGTGATTTTGGTGTTACTCATTTAAATAAAACAGAAGGTTGGATTGTTTCGGGACATGGTTATGGAATGTATACTTATGTTAGTACCTCAGAGATTGAGAATAAAACTCCAAATGACGTTGAAATAGGTATGTTTGGCAGGAATAAAAGAAATCTGGATGGTAAAAATCCTAAGATTATATATGTAAATACTCGTAAAAAGTAATATTTACATTTTTAACCCAATTCTTCTATTTGCAAATGCCAAAAAAAATCTCAAAATCTCAGATCGTTTTTTTTTCTATTTTAATTATTCTTTTTTCAATTTATAGTTTCATTTTAAAGCCAATAATTAAAGAAAGATATTTACATTCAGATCTTAAAAATTTTGAAGATGGATCTTGGAAATATACAATTATCACGTTTAGTATTCTCTTAATTATTATGTTTTTTGCTATAATTAAATCTAAAACAAAAGATCTTTCAAATCTACCTGTCGGCATTCTGGTTTTAGGATTGGTTTGTTTTGCGGGGCTTCATCACCCTGTCAATTATGTTTTACTTTTTGTAAATATTAAAACAGGAAAAGAAAAGATTGTCAGAAAATATGAGATTGTTAACCATAAGGAACAAAGTGTATTTTGGTTAGATGCAAATGAAAATTCCATTCATGATAACAGCGATTTAGATAGAATAAATAAATGTAGAGCTGAGAAAAATTTAAAGTCAGTTTTTGAAATGAAAAATAAGGACAACATTATTATTCGCTTTAAAAAAGGAATAATGGATATTAATTATCTTTATTAACATTTTAAACCACAAATATCACTAATAATAACAGTAATAATCACAAATCCGCAGTAAGTAAATAGTGTCATTTGTGTCATTTGTGTTTGAAAAAAGTCGAAATAATTACATTTAATATCCGAATGAGTATGATGCCCACTAATGAAAATGCTTTAGCCGAAATACTCAGTAATTTTGATCAAGAAGAATTACCCGCTAAAACCTTGCTAACAGAAGAAGGTAAAATGGCCCGCAGGTTTTACTATCTTGAAAAAGGCGCAGTTAGGGGATGGCTAAATAATGATGGTAAAGAAATTACTTTTCAGTTTTTATTTGAAGGAAACTTTATCTCATCCTGGGAGAGTTTATTTCATCACTTACCCAGTATTTATAACATCGAAACGATAGAACCTTGTACAGTTTACAGTACTTCAATTGAAGAATTCAGGCAAACAATGGAGCACAATCCTGATATCAAAGAGTATTATTACAGTTATTTGCAGGAACGCCTGCTTAAGTATCAGAAACTTTTCATTTCGCGTATAAAGGATAGCGCAGAAGAACGATATGCTGAACTAATAAAGCAATCCCCTGAAATTTTTCGCCGTATCCCCCAATATTATATTGCTTCCTATTTGGGGATAACATCGGTATCATTAAGCCGTATAAGAGGAAAGAAATAAGATATTCCAGTTTATATAGTTACTCCATGGTTATTCTTCACCTCTGCCATTACAAAAGTACTGTGGGTACTTCCTATGGAGTCTACAGAACCTAATTTATTAAAAACAAAATCCTGATAATGTTTCATATCCCGAACCTGAACTTTAAGTAAAAAATCGAAATCTCCTGAAATATTATAACATTCTGCAACTTCTTCAATCTGTACAATTTCTTTTACAAACTGATTTCCAACAGAACGGTCATGAATTTTTAATTTCACCTGACAGAAAACAGTAAAACCCCGATTCAGCTTTTCAGCTTCCAAAACAGCTGCATAATGTTTGATATAACCTTCCTGCTCCAGTCTCTTAACTCTTTCAAAAACAGGTGAAGGTGAGAGATTCACTTCTTTGGCCAATTCTTTTACCGTCAGTTTAGCATTCTTTTGCAGGATCCTTAACAATTGAAGATCCTTGTCATCAAGTCTTTCCACAGGATAATATTCTTTTTAACGTTGATATTTTCAAAATTACAGAATAAATATCTTTTAATATCAATTAAAATAAAATATTATGCTTAATATTTAAAATAAATCCAATTAAATCACTTTATTCAATACCTTTACACCCTATTTTGTTCTTTAACATACTTCATCAAACGGAAAAGGTTTTACTTAAGGTAGATTAATAGGGAATCGTGTGAGAATCACGAGCTGTCGCGCAACTGTAAGTAACATACCAAAGGTTTTTGTCCTTGAAGATCCACTGCCACAAGCGGGAAGGATGACAAAAACTGTTACAAGTCAGGAGACCTGCCTGTTCCGAATTGACAATGCTTTCGCGGTCTGAAGCTTTTGGTCATACAGATGATACTTTTTTGAACGTATTGGGTGGTTTAAACTTGGAATGGATATGAGTTTAAACGCAAAGATTTATTGTATTGATTCCTTAGTTTTAAGGAGCAAAGAAATGCGACGATGTCGCTGATGAAGCTTATGGATAAAACGTACGCTTCTTCAAAATCAATTTTATTGATTTCATCTTTGCCTTCTTACATAAAGAGCAATTATAAATAAACTTTGCGTTAAAAATAAACTCAGAATATTATTTCCTGACCCAAAAATTACGTCCATATTGTATCTTCTTTATTGCTAAAAAACTCTTTCCCGGTCGCATTACGAAGCATTATAAGAACTTTTAAAACCAAAATTTAATTAAAAGTTTAAAAGAAATGCAAACACACATCCTAGGCTATCCGCGAATTGGTAGCAACAGAGAACTTAAAAAAGCCTGCGAACAATATTGGGCAGGAAAAACATCTTTACAGGAACTTTTGGAAGTAGGAAAAACCATCAGAAAGCAGAACTGGGCATTGCAGCAGGAAGCTGGAATCGATCTCATTCCATCCAATGATTTTTCTTTTTATGATCAGGTTCTGGATCTTACATTATCCGTTGGAGCGATACCTCCGCGTTATCAGGAAATAGCTGCGAAAGAAACCAGTACAGAGATTGATCTGTACTTCGCAATGGCAAGAGGACATCAGAAAGATGGCCTTGATATTACGGCTATGGAAATGACAAAATGGTTCGATACCAATTACCATTATATCGTTCCTGAGTTCCAGAAAAGCCAGCAGTTCAAATTGTTTTCCAATAAGATTGTCAATGAATTTATTGAGGCAAAAGAAGCCGGAATTGATACAAAACCTGTCATCATCGGATTGGTTACTTATTTACTATTAGGAAAGGAAAAAGAAGAAGGTTTTGACAAACTGGATTTGGTTCAGAATTTACTTCCTGTATATACAGAAATTCTAAAAGAATTAGAAAACAACGGAGCAGAATGGATACAGTTTGATGAACCGTTTTTAGCATTGGATCTGGATCAAAAAGCCAAAGAGGTTTATCAGGTTGTGTATGCTGAAATTGCAAGGCAGTTCCCTAATCTTAAGTTTATTGTGACCACTTATTTCGATGGGCTAAAAGATAACCTTTCATTGGCTACTACCCTTCCTATTGATGCTTTACACATCGACTTAGTACGTGCGCCGGAACAATTGGATGAGGTGATTAATGCAATTCCCGAAACATTAATCCTATCTCTTGGAGTGGTTGATGGAAGAAATATCTGGAAAAATGATTTCAGCCAGTCTTTGGTTTTTATTAAGAAAGCAATCGCTGCATTAGGTTCTGAAAGAGTTTTTATTGCTCCATCATGTTCTTTACTACATGCACCCTTCGACCTTGACCTGGAGAAAAATGAAAACATCTTATCTCCTGAGATCAAGCAATGGATGGCTTTTGCCAAGCAGAAAGTTTCTGAAGTTGTCTCATTGAAAAAATTAGCTTCAGAAAATCCGGATTATAACACCCTACAGGAATTGGCTGAAAACAAAAAAGCGATTGAAAACCGTAAAGTTTCCACGTTAATTCATAATAAAGATGTTAAGAACCGTGTTGAGATCACGACAGAGAGTGACGCCCAAAGAAACAGTCCATTCAATGTCAGAAAAGAGACACAGCAAAATGCATTAGTACTTCCATTATTCCCTACCACAACGATTGGATCTTTCCCACAAACGAAAGAAGTAAGAAGCTGGAGAGCCCAATTCAAAAAAGGAGACCTGACTGCTGAAGAATACGATCAATTACTTAAACAAGAAACCCAAAGAACCATTATCTGGCAGGAAGAAATCGGAATTGATGTGTTAGTTCACGGAGAATTTGAGCGTAACGATATGGTTGAATATTTTGGAGAACAACTGGCAGGATTCGCCTTTACTCAAAATGGTTGGGTTCAGAGCTACGGAAGTCGTTGTGTAAAACCACCGGTAATTTATGGAGATGTGCACAGACCTCATCCAATGACGGTATACTGGTCACAATATGCTCAGTCATTAACGCAAAAATGGGTTAAAGGAATGTTGACGGGTCCTGTAACCATTCTTCAATGGTCATTTGTACGTGATGATCAACCTCGTTCTACAACATGTAAGCAAATCGCTTTGGCCATCCGTGATGAGGTTAACGATCTTGAAAAAGCAGGAATCAGAATTATCCAGATCGACGAACCAGCTATCAGAGAAGGTCTTCCTTTACGTAAAGCAGAATGGCAGAACTACCTGCAATGGGCGGTGGAAGCTTTCAGAATCTCAGCAAGCGGCGTTGAAGATGCTACACAAATCCATACCCACATGTGTTATTCCGAATTTAATGATATTATCCACAATATCGCTGATATGGATGCCGATGTAATCACCATAGAATGCTCCAGAAGCCAAATGGAATTATTGAATGCTTTCGCAGACTTTAAATACCCTAATGAGATCGGCCCAGGAGTTTATGATATCCATTCTCCAAGAGTTCCATCAAAAGAGGAAATGGTCGCATTATTGAAAAAAGCACAAGCCGTAATTCCTGCTGAACAGCTTTGGGTAAATCCGGACTGTGGTTTAAAAACCCGTCATTGGGATGAAACTGAAAAAGCATTGATCGCTATGGTAGCAGCTTCGAAAGAGGTGGCTGCGGAGTATGCGACAGAGAAAGTTTAATAGAGCTGATTATTATTTTTTATTGAGGCAGGGGTGTGAACTCCTGCTTTTGTTTTGCAATTAGCATATGCTATGTTTTGGCTAAGCCAATATCATTTACTAAAGAATAAGTGGGCTAAAGCCCACTCCTATTGATATGTATAATTGCCATCTATATACTATTAGGAAAAACCAATAACTATACCCATAAACTTATAAATAATTTTAAATATAATTAATAATGAATAAGTTATGATTTTGTAAATTTAATTGCTTAATTTTGCACCCCGAAAAAAGGACCCAAAGTATGGAATCGTCAGTAGCGATTTCATATAATCTTAAAAATCAATAAATATCTACATATGAAAAGAGTTGGTGAGCACAGAAAGCTTCTTGGAGTTGATAAAACAGTGACTTTACAAGAGTTAAAAACAATTTACAGGAATACGATGAAAGATTCGCATCCTGATAAATTTATCAATGATGAAGCCGGAAAACTGGAAGCTGAAGAAAAAAGCAAATCCGTGATTGAAGCTTACCACTTTTTGGTAAGTATCAACCCGGAAACACAGGAAAAATATAAAGAAGAATATACAGAGACAACAACTAAATCTAATATTCACGATTTTTATTTTGAAAAGCAGGTGTTGAACATTCAGCATTTGAACGGAAAGATGTATGAATATCTTGGAGTACCAAGAAATACCTATATCAAAATGGTGAATGCTGATTCGCCAAGCCGTTTTGCAAGAAGACATATTTATGGAAATTTTATCTACAGAAAGGCTGGTGAGGCTATGGCAGATTAATTTTCTCATATAAAATAAAATGAAGGCTTTCAGTTTGTTCTGGAAGCCTTTTTTATTGACATTGCATATTCTATGTTTTGGCTAAAGCCAATTGATGTTGCATTTTTTATTAAGCGGGCTAAAGCCCGCTCCTATTGATGTTTTATGCTCTCGCAAATTTTGCGGATAACGCAGATTTTTATTTTGATTCTGAGAAAGTTTTCAAAATCCAACATGTCATTCCGTAGGAATCTGAACATAAAAATTACTAGAGCCTAAAGCGACAGAATAAAACAACATACTTTTGTTCATTATTCATCTCTTTATAATATTTTTAAAATAATATATTTAGATTCCTACGGAATGACAGAGAGGATGTTTATTTTTTAAGCATCATCGTAACATTCGTTAGCATTTACTATAAAACAAAAAAGCGCATCATCACTGATACGCTTTTTCGGTTAATTAAGGTTGTTATATTTAGTCTAAATGTTTCGGAGTGAATCCGTCTTCACTTAGTTCTCTGTGCTCATAATCCGCTTTCATTTCAGCTTCATAATCTGTTTTCTTATGTTGACCCATTCTACGTAGAATTGAATCAAATAAAGAGTATACTACCGGTACGATAATTAGGGTAAGGAATAGAGATGATGTCAAACCACCGATAACTACCCATGCAAGACCTTTATTAAATTCAGCTCCTGCTCCACTTGCCAAGGCAATTGGTAACATACCGAAGATCATCGCAATCGTTGTCATTAGGATCGGACGAAGACGAGCGTGGTTAGCCTGAACCAATGCGTCATGTGTATTTGATCCCGCTGCTTTTCTTGCATTCGTAAAGTCGACGATCAGGATCGCGTTCTTGGCAACAAGACCAATCAACATGATCATCCCTAACATCGTAAAGATGTTCAATGAATTAGCTGTAAGGGCAAGAATAACCATAACCCCGATCATTGCTAATGGAATTGAGAACAATACCACAAACGGATATACAAAACTGTCATATAATGAAACCATCACTAGGTATACCAATACAATAGCTGCTAATAAAGCGATCCCTAATGTACCGAAACCTTCCTGCTGGTTTTCCATATCCCCACTCCAGATGTAATCTACTCCTGCAGGTTTATCTTTACCATCCATGAACTTAGCAGCCCATTCATTAGCAACGTCACCCACCGGTCTACCAACAACTTTTGATCTTACTTTTACAGAAGGAGATTTATCTCTACGTTCCAATAAGCTCGGTCCTGAGCCCATTTTTACTTCTGCAAACTGACTCAAACGAACCTGTTCTCCTTTAGGATTTGTAAACATCAGGTTTTTAACATCATCGATAGATTGTCTGTTGGCATCTCCAAAACGGATATTGATATCATATTCATATTCTCCAGCTCTGAATTTTCCGTCTGTATTTCCGTTAAATGCGGTTTGCATCGTTTGTCCTACACTTTGAAGATTCAAGCCTAAAGAAGACATTTTATCCCTGTCGATATTTACCTGAACTTCAGGGTTACCAGTATCTGTAGATAATTCAGCATCCACTGCTCCGGGAACTTTTTTCAACAATTCTAAAATTCTTGTTGCTTCTTTTACTGCTGCTGCATTATCCGGAGCTGTTACTACCATTTCGATTGGAGCATTTTCAGCACCAAGGATACCGATTGGAGCGGTTTTAAATTCAACCCCTGTAAATTTCTCTTCTAATGCTCTTTTTACTTTTGCAGCCTTGATATTGGTGCTTTCAGCTCTTTCAGATTTATCCGTAAGGTTTACCTGAACTTCGGACTGGTATGTTGTAGCCTGAGCTCCCCCAAAACCAGTTGACTGCTGACCTACTGTTGTGATCAAATCCACAACATCTTTATCATTTCTTAAATATTTTTCAACCTCTAAAGTTATCTGATTGGTTTTTTCAACCGTTGCATCTTTTGACAATTCCATCTGAACCAAGAACTGACCACGGTCGATTGGAGGGAAGAATTCACCACCGATAAAACCAAATGCCACCAACATGAATGAAGAGATCAAAATAACAAAAGTGATCACCACGGTTGATATTCTTCTTAATGTTGATTTCAGACACCACTCAAGGATTCCTGTGATCCAATGTGTGAACTTATCGATTAATCCTTCAAACCAAAGGATGAATTTCTCGAACCAGTTTTTTCCTGTTAAATGTTCCAATTTACCAAATCTTGATGATAACCAAGGAATGATGGTAAATGAGGCTAACAATGACAATAAGGTTGCAATAACTACCGTGACGCAAAACTGTCCAAGGATATTGGCAACAAGACCTGAACTCATCGCAATCGGAAGGAATACCACTACAATTACCAAGGTAATCGCTGCTACCGTAAATCCAATCTCCGAAGCTCCATCATAAGCCGCTCTGATCTTACTTTTACCCATCTCCATGTGACGGTAAATGTTTTCAAGTACCACAATCGCATCATCCACAAGGATACCTACCACCAGGGATAGTCCTAATAAACTCATTAAGTTCAAGGTGTATCCCATCAGGTTCATTCCAATAAATGCAGCAATTAATGAAGCCGGAATAGAAACCATTACGATAAATGCATTCCTGATACTGTGAAGGAATAACAACATCACGATCGCCACGAGAATAATCGCTAAGAATAAATCGAAGATAACGTGGTTGGCAGATTCAAGGGTAAAGTCCGTGGTATCATTTACTACTTTTACTTTTATACCCTGAGCTTTATAAGCAGTTTCTACAGTTGCAATAGTTTTCTGAACACTTTCAGATACTGCAACCGCATTCGCATCAGATTGTTTTTTAACCTGCATTAAGATCGTAGGAAACTGATTGAATCTTGCTACTTTTTCAACATCTTTTTGTGAATCGAAAACCGTCGCAATATCCGACAAACGAACCTGAGCTCCATTTTTATTGGAAACTACCAAGTTGTTCATTTCCTGAATCGACTTATATTTTCCAGATAATCTGATCGTAGATTTTGCGATTCTTGTTTTCAAACTACCTGTAGGGAAATCTAAGTTTGATGAAAGAATTGCCTGTTGAACATCCGAAATGGAAAGTCCATACCCCTGCAATTTTTTCTCATCCAGATTTACCTGAATCTCTCTTTCCTGCCCACCTACAAGATCTACCTGTGCAACACCATTCACACGGGAGAAAATAGGCTCTATTTTTTTATCTAAAAGATCATATAGTTCTTTATTGTTCAATTTATCCGATGCAACACTCATCGTAATAATTGGCAAATCATCCAAAGAAAATTTATTCAGTGAAGGTGGATCTACGTCATCCGGAAGGTCTTTAAGAACTGCATTTACCTTACGCTGAGCATCATTCAAAGCATAATTTACATCTGCTCCATCATTCAACTGAACCATGATCACGGATAAACTCTCGTAAGAGGAAGACTCCACTTTTTTCACGTTTTCCAAAGAACCTACGGCATCCTCAATTTTCCGCGTTACAGAAGTTTCTACCTCCGCAGGTGAAGCCCCCGGATAAGTGGTAGAAATGGTTACCATATTGGTTTCAAACTTCGGAATCAATTCGTATCCCATGAGCGTATAACTCAGGATACCTCCCAATGTCAGGATTGTAAATAATACAATAACTAACGATGGTCTTTTAATCGATATTTCTGCTAACTTCATAAGTCTACTTCTTTACAATATTGATTTTTGACCCGTTATCCAAGTTGATCTGTCCACTGGTAATTACCTGCTCTCCACCATTAAGACCTGTCAGGATCTGTACTTTATCTCCATATACTTTTCCGGTAGTTACTTTGATCATTTTAGCTGTTCCGTTTTGAACGATAAACATTTGACCTGAACTTACTCCATTTACGAATGCTTCAGCAGGAACCGTTAACATATTCTGAGTTTCAGCGCCATGATTTGTTTTAAATACAGCTGTAGCATACATACCTGCTTTTAAGTTCCCTCTGTTCTGAACTTCAATTTCAACCGGGAAGTTTAAAGAGGCATCACTTTTAGGAGCGATAAATGTAATTCTTCCGCTGAAAGAATCTTCAGGCAAAACATTCACATTGATTGGCACTTCCTGACCTAATTGAATTCTTCCAATCTGGCTTTCATCCACTAATACAGAAAGTTTTAAGCTATTGATATTAACAATCTCAAACATCGAAGATCCTACAGAAACAACCGTTCCAGGCTCCACCATTTTTTTATTAATTGTTCCGCTAATACCTGCACGAATGCTTGTATCACCTACTCTTACACCTTGAGCTTTTACAGCTGCCTGCATGTTTTTCAATTGTAATCTTGAATTGTCAAGCTGCTGTTTTGTAACACCGCCGGTTTTATATGCGTTTTCGTAACGCTGATTATCTATAATTGCGTTTTGTAGGTTATTTTGAGCCTGTGTTACATCAACTTCGATCGCATCTCTTTTAATCGTTGCTAAAGTCTGACCTGCAGAAACTCTTGATCCTTCTTTAACCAAAACACTAACGATACGTCCTGCAATTTCAGAAGACTGGTTCATTTCCTGTTTTGGAAGAAAAGTACCGTTCGCTGAATAATCTGTATCAATATTTTCTCTGGTCACAGTCACTACATTCACGTTGATCTTGTCAACCTGTTTCGCTACTTCTTTAACTTCCTGTGTCTGTTTTTCCTTGTTTCCGGCAATCTTATAAGCCGCTAAACCAACAAGTACTGCTGCTACGATGATATATATTAAAGTTTTTTTCATTTTAGTTATGGGTTTTGTAATGTGTTTAATTCTCCTTTAGCTTTAATTAATTTGATCTCAGCCTGCTTGTAGTCTAATAATGCATTTGAATAGTTCTGTTTTGCAGACGTTAAAGCATTTTCAGAATCCAATACTTCTGTAAGTGTTGCCAAACCATTCTGATAATTGGATTGAGTATTTTTTTGTACTCTTTCTGCAAGGCCAACATTATCTTTCATACTTTGAATATTGATGATCGAATTCTCCATATTGGAAATCGCATTTTTATAATCCAAGCTCAAATTCAGCTGCGTATTTTGAATATCCTGATCTAAATCCTGAATATCGATTTCAGCCTGCTGGATCTTAGCTTTTGTAGCCCCACCCGTAAAGATTGGAACATTAATATTCAATCCTATTGCAGAATAATCACTCCAAAGTACTCCATTACTCAAACCATTGGTAAGAGGAAATTTCTTTCCTGTTGCAGCCCATGCATAGTTTGCCTGCAAGCTTACAGTAGGATACAAATAGGCTTCTGTTGCTTTTTTATTGAACACCAAAAGTTCTCTGTTTTTATTCTTTACCTGTAACTCCAAACGGTTATCCAGATTCACATTGCTCATAATAAGCTCTGGTCTTGGCTCAATCGTCTTTTCTTCCAATTCGATTTTTGTATCGATTGGAACTCCCATATAAAACTTTAGAGAATTCTTAGAAAGTTCAACTGAGTTGATCAATTGCTGTCTATTTGACCCAATATTGGTCAACTGGACATTGGTACGATCCAGATCAATCGATTTTGCTAACCCGTTGTCTAGCAAACTTTTGATTACATTTCTTACTCTTTCCGTATTTTCATAGCTCGCCTGTACAGTTTTAAGATTTTCTTCCTGTACAAAAACCTGATAATAAGCGGTTGCCACATTTTCAATGATTTGTTCATTGGTTAATTGAGCATTCAGAATGTAAAATTCTCTGGTTGATTTTGCAGCTTTAAGACCGGTAAAAACCCTCTGGTCAAATATCGCCTGCTGAACATTGATTCCCGCATTGGTACTCCATGGCTGTCCCAGCTGAGCCGTTATCCTTTGCCCTCCAAATTCCAGCAATGATTGCTGAATAACAGGGTTATAAGTTAAAGCCGCAGTACCAGTCACCTGAGGTAGAGCCCCAGCTCTGGCTTCATCAATTTTATATTCAGCTTTTTTGATCTGTAAAGCAGCTTTTTTGGCTTCTGCTTTATTTTGGAGCGCCTGCTTGATAGCTTCCTGCAAGGAAACCTGCTGTTGTGCAGACACCGATGAATAGCCGAAAATCATAAATGCTGCAGCTATCCCAATTTTTAGCTTGATTGCAGTTATACGTTTTCTTTTCATAATTTATTACTTCGTTTATTTTTTTAATAGAATGTTGTTCTCAAAATACTTTATTCCTAATGGACGTATGATATTTAAAAATACTTTAAGCTTTTAACTAATTTTTAAATAAGATGTTTAAAATGATCTCTTTTCTCTCTGATATAATCTTATCAAATTCCTTATCACTTATCATCAGATTCTCCATTAAAAGAGGCCGTATCGCACTCGGGAAAACTAAAAGGGAAACCATATTCAAAATAAATTGAATAGGCTTCATTCTTTCGATATTTCCTAGCTCCATTTCTTTTTCAATATCCTCATACATCTTTTTCAAATCGTCCTCTTCAATATCTTTCTGGTGGCAGTTTCCCTTATTGATCTGTGAAACAATATAAGTTTCGAGGTAAGGATATTGAAGGCTTGTAGAAAGGCTTCCCTCTATAAACTGACTCATTTTTTCTTTAAATGGTAAAGAAGAATTCTGAATAATTTTGGACTTTTCCTGCTCTACTTTCTGCGCTTCATCAAAAACGATCTGCATCAGATTATCTCTGGAACGGAAATAGTAATTAATAAGCGTCCTGTTCACACCCGCTTCATCTGCAATCTCTTGCGTGGTAGCATCAAACTTCCCTTTCACAAAGAATAAGTGCTTCGCAGTTTCTTTGATCAATTCTTGTGTTTGGTCTTTTTTTGCTTGATTTGACATTTTTGTTAAACAAATTTGTGCAAATGTATAGTAAAATTTATTTTTGACAAAATTGTTAAACAAAATTATTAAACAATTATCATGATTTACATCATATTTTAAATCAAAAAGCTTTTAAAGATTAATGATCCTTAATCCCTACAAAATGAGCCGTTTTTATATATTTGCCGAAAATTAAAAATTGATGCGGAAAATTTTATTTCTTTTCTCACTTTTGTCATGTGTCTTCTTATTTTCTCAAAATTTAATGTGGCACTTTCAAACGAGAACGACAACTCATACTACCTATCATTTTGTAAATTATAGTGCAACAGATTCACAAGGAAATATTTTTGTTGCAGGTAATTACGGATTACATTTATCAATAGGTGTAAGTAATATTTCCTTTGGAAATGTATCTCTTAATACAAATAGTACGGAAATGGGAAGAGCTGTTGTAGCAAAATTAGATAAAAACAAAAATGTAATCTGGGTAAAAGAAATTAAGTCTGATTATATATCAAATGTAACCTCTATTGTTATTGACAAACTGGATAATCTTATTATTTCAGGCAGTGCTGATGGAAATAATCTTAAATTAAATCCAAATACCAATGATATTTTTGCTCAAAATAATTCAGAAGGCATAGGATTCATTACAAAATGGACAAACAATGGTAGTTTTATCTTTGGAAATGTCTATCGATATGCATCAAGTTTTACCAGTGCTGTTGACGAAAATAACGATATAATTACATTAGGACGATATGTAAATTATAATGGAATAATTACTGATTTTGATCCTGATCCTAATGTTGTTCATCCATTACCTGCACCTAATGGTTCGTTTATCATGAAAAATCTTTCAAATGGTAATTTTTCATGGGCAAAACCAATACACACAGCAGAATTAAATTGCGTTAAGGTTAATAAAAATAATGAGATAATAATTTTAGGAAACTATAATGGAACACTAACAATAAATACTAATCAAAATTTTCCGGCAAATATACCTCAGGCTACTAATAGATTTTTCTTAGCAAAATTTGATACTACCGGTAACCTCTCATGGTTTCAACATTTAGCTCATGGTCCTTCTATGAATGCCGTATCAAATTCAAAAATTGCAATTGATAATAACAACAATATTTATACTGCTGGTACATTTTATGAGCCACAATCTATTAATTTTACTAATACATCAGTTAATCTACCAGTAGGTGGAAGAAATGTAATTTATAAAATAAGTAATAGTGGGCAACATATTTGGAATTCGGTAATTAAAGCAGATGACGGTTATGATTTTCTTACAATAGCTTTAAACACGGATAATACAATCAATTTTTTTGTAAAATATTCGGATGAAATTATTAAAGTTATTAATAGCAATAATACTGAAGAGACCGTAAAGAGATTAGATCTATTTCAAAACTACATAGGTTATGGTTCACACTCTTCTAGAGCATATTATTTAAAATTCAGAAATGATGGAAAACTAATCTACAACAAAAGTGATTTTTCCACGTATTCATTAAGTCAGAATATTGATTATGAGGGAAACATCATTAATGCAGGAAATTTTGAAAGTTTTCAGGATTTTAATCCAGATCCTGATATAAAGGAAATTCTATACCCTCAAAGTTATCAGAATTCTTTTGTTCAAAAGTTCGGAAAGTGTTACAATGGAACTCCTGACGGAGATAAAATACAGGTTTTTTGTTCTGCCTTAAACCCGACCATTGCAGATTTATTCCCAAAGACATCATATACAACATGGTATGATTCATTGCTGTCAACAAATCCATTACCAGGAAATACATTATTACAAAATAATGCGATTTACTATGCCTCAGTCCAAGACGAATCATGTCCTTTAAATACTAAAAGATTGGCAGTTACAGTAATTATTAAAAACTCACCTCCCACATTGGTGGTTAATGATTTTTATTTTTGTAATGATGTAAATCAAATGACTTTAAATCAGTTAAATATAAATAATAACCAGAATATCCATTTTTATGATTCTGCTGGAAATCAGATAGGTAATTTTACAAATATTATTCCCGGAGCTCAGTATTATGTAACACAATATAATGAATGTGAAAGTACCAAGGTACCCTTTAAAGTATTTTCTATTCAAGGAACACCTCCAACGGCAAACACACAACAAACATTTTGTGCGGCCAACCAACCAAAGGCTTCTGATATCCAAATTACAGGGCAAAATATAAAATGGTATGATGCCGCAGGAAATATTTTACCCGCAACAACTTCGCTTGTAAATGGGCAAACCTATTATGCTTCACAAACGATCAATGGTTGTGAAAGTAATAAAATATCTATTCACGTAACTGTAAATAATACTCCAAAACCCGCAGCAAATACGGCTCAGGATTTCTGTGCTTCAGCCAATCCTACATTGGCAAATCTGGTCGTTACAGGAACTTCATTAGTATTCTATAGTGCGACAGGAAATGTCTTACCTCTTACGACTCCATTGGTACACGGACAGACTTATTTTGTGACTCAAACGATCAATGGCTGTGAATCTGAGAAACAGAGCATAGCAGTTACTTTATCCGTAAATAATGTTCCTGCTCAGGATGTCACAGATGCTATATGTAATACCTCTACAGGAACAACAATAAGTATTAATCTTCATTCATATGAAGGAAGTATTATTGCCAATCCAAGCAATTACACCTTTAGCTATACTGATAGCGCAGGAAATATTATTTCCAATCCTTCCAGTTATATAATGAGTATCGGCTCAACAGTTATTCATGTAAAAGTATCTACTCCGGATGGATGCTTTATAGTGATCAGATTAAGTTTAACTTTAAATCCAAAACCAAAACTTACCCTTCCCGATCAGATTGATTTCTGTCAGGGTAAAAGTGTAACGCTAGATGCTGGAAATGGATTCACTTCTTACCTGTGGAATACCGGAGTGACTACTCAAACGATTGTTGTTTCCACTCCCGGAAATTATTCTGTAAAAGTGACCAACAATTTTGGATGCGAAAGTATTGCCAATATTCAGGTCAGCTATTCTGTCCTGGCTGAGATCGTTTCAGTAACTATCACTAATAATTCTGCCACCATTCTTCTGTCAGCCAGTGGAAATTATGAATATTCATTAGATAACATCAACTGGCAGGACTCTAATGTATTCAATAACCTGAGCATGGGAGAATATATAGTTTATGTGAGAACGAAATCAGGCTGTATTATCGGTCAGAAAAAATTCTCTATTTTCAACATTCCAAATACCATCACGCCCAATGGTGATGGAGTCAATGATAAATGGAGAATTAAGGGATTGGAAAATTATACTGGAACTGAAATTGGCGTTTACGACAGAAAAGGAATTCCGGTATTTAAAGAAGTGATCAATAAAAGACCATTTGAGTGGGATGGAAAATATAATTCTACACCATTAATTACAGGAAGCTATTGGTATATTATAAAAGTATCCGATGGAAGAATATACAATGGGTGGCTACTGATTAAAAACAGAGACTAAAATAAAAAGCGAGCAGAAATTTCTGCTCGCTTTTGTTTTTATACTAACTTAATTTTATCTTCTAAAATATCGACTACTTTATCTTTATATAAACCTCCAAGAGCCTTTTTAAAATTCTTTTTACTCATCTGAAGCTCACTTTTGATCTCTTCAGGAGAAGACTTGTCCGACAGGTAAAGAAGTCCATAATTTTCTTCAAGTTTGGTAAGGATCTTTTGCTTGAATTCATCCATATTTTCAAATCCTTCAGGTTGCAAAGAAATATCTATTTTACCATCTTCACGGATCGTTTTGATATACCCTGTTTCTTCAGATAATGGATAGAGCTTTTTGAAAACATCAGATGCATAGATCAATCCAATATATTTTTTGTTGATGATCACGTTCCAGCCTAATTCACTTTCATTCATCATAATTAAATCTACTTTATCTCCTTTTTGAAATGGCAGATTCTCATATTGAGGATTTCTTTTAAATTTTGTAGTTCCTGTAATCAGATTCAAACTCTCATCTACATAAAGATAAACCAGGTATCTTTTCGCTTCAATAATTTTGGATTTTTGCTGCTTGTAGGGGATAAATAGATCTTTAATAATTCCCCAATCCATAAAAGCCCCACTTGGAAGACTTTGAACACTTGTCATTACAGCAAACTCTCCCACTTCAGCTAAAGGAATTTCAGTTGTTGCTTTCAATTTACCATCATCCTGATAAACGAAAACTTCAACTTCGTCACCAACTTCTTTATTTTCTTCAGTGAAAACTTTTGGCAAAAAAGCTTTTTCACCAGATTCATCAGTTAAGATCCATCCTGAATTATTTTTTTCTGAAATTTTTAAAGTTTGAGTTTTTCCGAGTTGCATGAATGATTAAATTAGTCTGCAAAGGTACGGAAATATAAAATGACTCACTGATAAATAATTTCTTCAACATCTATTTCCAAATAAAGAAACCAATTTTCTTTAGATAAAACCATTACATTTGACTGATGCTAAATCTCCAAATATGAAATCATATTATTTCTTACTTCTTGTACTTTCTTTTACAGCAGTACAATCACAGGTATTTGATAGAATGGCCTTCAGTACAGCCTATCGATATACTGGAAGAAATGTGATACAAGGTGGATTATCATATAAAATGAATAACTCAACAAATCAATCTTTGATTTTGGGAACATCTGTATTATATTCTTCTGTAGATGGTGAAGCTAAATTTTTGCCTGAAGCCAGTTTTTATTATACGAATAGAATGGGACATTTATTTGGAGTTTCTTTAAATCCATATTCTATAGAACCAAGAATAGGTCTTTCACTTTTTAATTTTATGAACATCAATACAGGCTTTGCCCTGCCCATTCATAAAGAAAAATATTTTAAGGGAATTACCTTCGGTATACAATTTAATATCGCTCCGGTAAAATCATCTCAATTTTATGAGAAAATGAAATTGATGCAATAAAAAAGAGAAGCAAAATGCTTCTCTTTTATTTATTTTGATTTTGATATAAAGTCCATCAATTCCCGTTTGCTGCTATCAAAATCAAATGCATCATATACAATAAAGTATTTTTCTCTATCTGCACACTTACTATACAATGATTTTGCTAAATTCAATTTGTTCTTATCGAAGCTTAGAGATTTTACGAGACTACCAATTTGTTGGGAGGTAAATGAAGTGGTTCGGCTTTGTTGATTGATGAAAGACAGTTTATCTTCATCGAAACTTGCATTTTTCTTAAGCATATCAAAAAACTGACTGAAGGTACTTGCGTTCATTACATTAAAATTGTTTCCCACCCCTAGATTATCCCAATCATTTCCATGGTTTCCGTAGGGATCATTCCAAATATCATTCCAGTCATTAAAGCCATAAGACTGACTCTTAACCGGATAGGAATCCAGCAAATACAAACCATAATTGGTGAAAAAGTCCAATACCAATCTGTTATTGTTTCGAACCACTAAAGTAGTCCTGTAAATAAGATATCCCTGATCATAAATAGCTATTGGAATTCTTCCTGATCTAAGGTCAAAAAAACGGTATTTTCCGGAACCATTAGCAATCGTCTGATCTCCAAGTTCCACTGTAAAGTATCCCTGCTCTGGGATTCTTAGAAATACCTCAGCATAGCCATAGTTCTGATTCCATTGATAATCCGGATTTCTGAAACCACTATTTTTATTATTCTGATTTCTAAAACCTGAATTATTTTGGGTATTAGTCTTATTTTCAAAACCATTCGTTCTGGAGGATTGCATTTCTGTTTTTGAAGCTTCATTCTTTAAAAGTTCACCAGCCTTCCCTGCTTCCTGAGCAAATGAATAAACTCCTCCGAATAACATTAAACCAATAAATATATTTTTCATTTATTTTTACTTTTATATGTGCATCTCTATTTCCATGCCAAAAAAAAAGAGAACCCAAAAAATTGGGTTCTCTTTTACTATTTTAATCTTGAAATTTTTTAATCTTTCAATACATATTACATATGAATAGGTCTCTTACCTGTAGCATCCAATGCAGCTTCTTTGATCGCTTCCGCATAAGTTGGGTGAGCGTGAGAACTTCTTGCAACATCTTCAGCACTTGCACGGAATTCCATCGCAATAACTCCTTCTGCAATTAAGTCAGCAGCTCTTGCTCCGATGATGTGCATTCCTAAGATCTCATCTGTTTTCTCATCAGCAATAATTTTAACCAAACCATCAATATCACCACTTGCACGGCTTCTTCCTAGTGCTCTCATCGGGAATGAACCTACTTTAATAGCAACACCTTCTTCTTTTAATTGCTCTTCAGTTTTACCAACCCCAGAAACTTCAGGCCATGTATAAACAACACCAGGAATTAAGTTATAATTGATATGTGGCTTTTGACCAGCTAAAGTTTCAGCAACAAATACTCCTTCTTCTTCAGCTTTATGAGCTAGCATAGCACCTTTGATAACGTCTCCGATTGCGTAAATATTAGCCACATTAGTCTGTAAATGATCATTTACCTTTACTCTTCCTCTTTCATCCAGTTCTACACCAGCTTTTTCAAGACCAAGACCATCTGTATAAGGTTTTCTACCAACTGATACTAAACAATAATCTCCTTCTACAACTACCTCCTCACCTTTCTTATCTTTAGCTGTAATTTTTACAGAATCTCCATTTCTTTCTACTGCAGAAACCGCTGTTGAAAGCATGAACTTCATTCCTTGTTTTTTAAGAACCTTCAATAATTCTTTACTTAAAGCTCCATCCATTCCTGGAATGATCTTATCCATAAATTCAACTACAGTTACCTGAGCTCCTAATCTTAGGTAAACGGAACCTAATTCAAGACCGATAACACCTCCTCCGATTACTACTAAATGCTTAGGAATCTCTTTAAGGTTTAATGCTTCTGTAGAAGTAATTACTCTTTCTTTATCAAGGCTTATGAATGGTAATGATGAAGGTTTAGAACCAGTAGCAATAATTGTATATTTTGATTCAATGCTTTCTGAAGAACCATCTTTCTTACTGATCTTAATCTGGGTAGCAGATTCAAAGCTTCCAACTCCTTCAAAAACAGTAATTTTATTTTTGCTCATCAGATAGTTGATACCGTCTGTATTTTGCTTTACTACTTCATTTTTACGCTCGATAATTCTTGCAATATCTACTTGAGGGTCATTAATAATGATTCCGTGGCCAGCAAAATTATGCTTTGCATTTTCGAAATGCTCAGAACTATCTAAAAGTGCTTTTGAAGGAATACATCCAACGTTAAGACAAGTTCCGCCTAAAGTTGAATATTTTTCAATAATTGCTGTTTTGAAGCCTAATTGTGCAGCACGAATTGCAGCAACATAACCACCAGGACCAGAACCGATTACGGTAACATCGAATTGACTCATGTTATTTTATGAATTTGTTATTATTATCTATCTTAAGTCTTACAAATTTAATGATAAATTACCAAGCACCAAAGTGAGTTTTATCAATTTTGAAATCAAAAAAATTCAAATACTTTAACGTAGTTATCAATCTAGCTGTAATCTCCCCTTGCCAATAGTTCCTGTGTTTTCAAAAAACGAACCTCCATAAACGTACCATTCAAGACTTTCAAGGTATTCCACAGCATTTTCCGGGGTTATTTGTAAACGGTCTTTTTTGGAAACAATTCCTTTGTACCATCTTCCTGATTTTGAATAATGCTCATATTCAACAAAATAGTGGATCCATATTCTTTGACATAACTTGCACTGTTGAATTGTTACTTCTCCATGTCTTCCTTTATTATGATCTATACCTAGTTCTGAACTTCTATATTCAGTATAATTGTGGTCAGGTCTTTCACAAATACACCCAATTTTAGGAATCATTTTCATTTTGTTCTTATTTGAAGTTCAAAAATAATAAAAACGCGTCAAGCAGAAAGTACTCTCAAAAGTATATTATCATAAGAATCTACTTTTTTTTTCCAAAAAGTATTCATTAAGTCTAATATTCTGAATGAACAAATATTACAGCGAAGCCCCTGAATAAAATGTCTGAATAGATTATTATCTCTTTTTCTTCTTAAATAATTACAATACCCTACTTTCTTCAGACGGATATAAATTTTAATATTAAAAAGTATCATTATCAACGTCAGCAAAAAAGATGGCAAAATCTGACTATAAGGTAATAATCTGAATTTTTTTTTGGAAAGCAATAATTCTACACACATTAATGCAATAACAATCGCTAAAAAACAATGCTTACCAATATCATATCCCTCGCAAGATCATTTTTTTACCTATTTTTTCAAGAATTGTATATTTTCTTCATTCCCCTCTTTTAGGTAAATAGCTGTGAAGATGAGAGCCTTTTCCTTAGATCCGTTGTCAAAATGAAGGATCGTTTTATTTTTGGGTTCATAGAATGTATCTCCTTCATGAAGAACAGTTTTTTCCTGTCCCTCAATCTGAAAAATAGCCTCCCCAGATTTTATTATTCCTAATACAGGACATGGATGAAGATGTTTTGGAGCATTTTGTCCCACGTTCATCGTTATTTCTTGCATTTGAACTGACCCAACTTTTTGGTCAAGTGAAGTATTCAACAATTCTTTTCTGGTTATCTGATTTTGCTGAGCAGTAAGTACAGCAGAATTCAACAGTAAAATAAGGATTCCTATTGTTTTAATTAAATCTTTCATTTTTTAAATTCCTTTTGAAAAGTTATTTTTTGAAAAAGAGAAATGATTATATTATAAAGCTATTTGTTCATAAGATCTAAAAGAACTTTCTCATACCGATCAAGAATAATATTTTTAGAAAATCTCGATTTAATAGAATTTTTAATAGCTTCTTTATCATAAGACTGATGAAGAACACTCATGACCTTCTGAGAGAAATCTTCGTGATTATTAATATCTGAAACTTCTCCGTTAATCTGATGTTGTATAATCTCATTAATTCCTCCCGGGCAGTTATTAGCTAAAGCATAAGTTCCACAAGCTCCGGCTTCCAATAATACATTAGGAAATCCTTCGTACCTCGAAGAAAGAATAAATAGGTCTGCATATTTTAAATATTGATAGGGATTTTCCTGCCTTCCATGAAAAATGACATGCTTTAATCCGAGAAGATCTTTCATCTGATGCAAGACTTCACGGTCTTTCCCATCTCCCAGGATATGAAGAAGAATATTTTCATTTTTAAGCCTTGAAAAAACTTTCAATAAATTATCAAATCCTTTTCTCGATGAAAGATTGCCTATCGCCACTACATTTTTGTAATTGTATTTAAAGCATTCCGGTTTTTTTGAAATCGACAATTTCTGATCGATAAAATCAAAATCTACAGGATTATTTATTTTAATGATTTTGTTGGATTTTATTTTAAAATTTTTCACCAGATCCTTCATCATATCATCACTTTGAGCGATAATTCTCTGGTAATTATTATAAAAATTATAAAAGAATTTAATTTCCTTTCGGGTAACATGTTCACTCACCACATTGGTTTCTCTGGCAATGAATTTTGTTCTTGGAAAGAGTTTTATGAATAAAGATAAATAAGCATTTACTTCCCCGAATCCTGAAAATACAATATCCGGTTTTCTCCGATAAATTTCTGATAAAATAGGTTTTAATGAATGTCTTATTCTTTCTGTATTAACATCAATAATTTCAATATCTTTTTCAAGAAACTCAAGATACCCGCCTTCTTTACGTAACAGCAAAATCTTGGGTTCAAAACGATCCCTGGAAAGATGATTTGCAATGGTGGTAATTATTCTTTCTGCGCCTCCGGTTTCTAAATCTGGCAGAATAAATATGACAGATATTTTTTTCATCAGTTAAAGTTACTAAAAAGTTTAATTACAACTCAAATATTCCATTCATCATTACGAATAATGACAAACTGATTACTGTATAAATAACAAGTTTAGAGTTTAAAAATAATTTTCAAAGAAAAAACCAGAACCAGGAATTGAATCTAATTTAGATTTAATTTCCGGATGAGCCGAAATCCATTTCTGTAATTCTGAATTACTTTTTATACTATCATTTACAGGAATGCTAACATAGATAGCATTATTATGAATATCTGTTTTTAAATACAATACTAAAAATCTTTTACCTATATTTTGGGGAGCTTGAGAAAAAGATAAGTTTCCATCACTTCGTCCTTTATATTCTTGATTGCCAATCTTAAATAAATATAAATTGTAATAACCTGTTGCTCTTCCATATTCTTTGATTCCATATATTTTCCCTATTGCATATTCCCCATTTCTTTTATAATTTTTTTTGAAACCCTGTCTTACAAAATAATCATAGCAAAAGATACCTATTATGAAAAAAAAACAAAAGTACAAGATAGTTTTTCTTTAAAAATTCCATTCAATATAAATTATTATCCTTCAACTAAACTACAATAAAAAAGCTCTTCAGATGAAGAGCTTTTTTGTTTTTTATGTTGATCCTTAATTAGCAACGTCGCTAATGAATTTTATCCTTAACATTCTAACCTCTTCATCAGAAAGTTCATCTCCAAATTCATCCAGCAGCACTTTCATACTATCACTTTCAGAATCATTCATGAATTCCATGAAACCGTCTACAATATCTTCATCAAAATTATCCTCTACATAATAATCAATGTTCAATTTTGTTCCCTGATAAACAATACTTTCCATTTCCTTCAACAATTCATTCATTGTTAAGTTCTTGGCTCTGGCGATATCTTCAAGGTCAATTTTTTTATCGGTACTCTGAATAATGAACACTTTATGGCTGGATTTATTGGCAACCTGTTTTAGAACCATATCCTGAGTACGTTCGATATTATTATCTTCTACGTAGGTCTTTATATAATCAGCAAACTCCTTTCCATATTTCTTTGCTTTTCCTTCTCCTACCCCATAAATTTTAGCTATTTCTTCTACAGTGATAGGATACTGAACAGTCATGTCCTCCAAACTTGGATCCATGAATACCGTATAAGGAGGGATTTCGTATTTCTTGGCAACTTTCTTTCTCAATTCCTTTAAAAGCCCATATAAATTCTGATCCATCGTTCCCCCAGCTTCCATCTGAACCTGATCGCTTTCAGCCTTTGCTTGGGTCAAGTCAAATTCCCTGTCTTCAGCAATTAAAAAAGAATGTTCTAATTTATTATCCAGAACCTGTAATCCCTTTTCAGAAATTTTTAAAACACCATAAGTCTCAATATCTTTCTGTAAGAAATTTTGTACCGTTGCCTGTCTTAAAATGGTTTTCCAATAATTATCATTTTCCTCTTTTCCAAAACCAAAATAAGAAGTTTGTTCTAATTTATAAGATTTAGTTACTGCATTTTCTTTTCCTGCAATGACAGAGATCAAATCTTTAGATTTAAATTTCTCTCCCGTTTCTTTAATCAGCTCAAGGGCTTTTTTCAAATCTTTTGTGGCATCTTTTAACTTTGGTGGATTTGAAGCATTATCACACATTTTGGCACCTTCTCCTGAAACAGGATCAAAGATTTCACCAAAATAATAGAGAATATATTGTCTTCTACTCATTGAAGTTTCGGCGTAACCCACCACCTCATTTAAAAGCTGCAAACCTATTTCTCTTTCAGAAACAGGTTTTTGAGCAAGAAATTTTTCTAATTTCTCAATATCTTTAGGATCGTAAAATGCCAAACAGTGGCCTTCGCCTCCATCACGTCCTGCACGCCCCGTTTCCTGATAATAACTTTCCAAAGATTTAGGAAAATCATAATGAATAACAAAACGCACATCGGGTTTATCAATTCCCATTCCGAATGCAATCGTAGCAACAATAACATCGGCATCTTCCATAAGGAATTTATCCTGATTGGCCACTCTAACTTTTTGGTCTAAACCTGCATGATACGGTAATGCATTGATCCCATTTACCTGCAATAGTTGAGCAAATTCCTCTACTTTTCTACGACTCAGGCAATATATAATTCCTGATTTACCTTTATGTTGATTGATAAATTTAACGATCTCCCGATCGACATTAACCTTCGGACGAACTTCATAATATAAATTCGCACGGTTAAAGCTTTCTTTAAATACCAATGCATTTGCCATTCCCAAAGTCTTCTGAATGTCATCCTGAACTTTAGGGGTAGCAGTGGCTGTAAGAGCAATTACAGGGACATCTGCAATTTTATCGATAATATTTTTTAAATTTCTGTATTCTGGTCTGAAATCGTGCCCCCACTCTGAAATACAGTGCGCTTCATCAATAGCAAAGAAAGAAATTTTAACTTCCTTAAGGAAATCCAGATAATCTTCTTTAATTAATGATTCAGGAGCTACATATAATAATTTTGTTTTACCTATTTTAATATCATCAAAGACCTGTTTGGTCTGGGTTTTATTTAATGATGAATTTAAAACATGTGCTACCCCATCTTCAGATGAAAGACCATTTACTGCGTCTACCTGATTTTTCATTAATGCTATTAAGGGAGAAACTACTATTGCCGTTCCCTCGGAAATGAGTGCCGGAAGTTGGTAACATAATGACTTACCTCCTCCTGTCGGCATCAAAACAAATATATCCTTCCCTTCTAACAGGTTTTCTATGATTTGTTCTTGTTGACCTTTAAAAGTAGAAAACCCGAAATACTTTTTCAATTCGCCTGATAAATTGGCTTTTTTTGCGCTCATCTAATTTTCTATTGCTAAATTTGCATCTAATCCAAAGTTATAAAATTTTTGCTTATAATAAAAGCGAACGAATTTATAAAAAATAAAATTTATATTAAATATTCTTTTTAAAGTATAAATTTATATCGGGAGAATTTTGTATACAAACTGTAAAGGTAAAAATGGAAAGAGATAATATTATTTCAATAGCAAAAAGTACATTAGAAATAGAGATTTCAGAACTTGAAAAATTAAAGAACAGAATAGGCGATGAATTTGCAAAAGCAGTAGAGATTATTCACTCAGCTCAGGGAAAATTAATCGTCGTAGGAATCGGAAAATCTGCCCATGTCGGAAATAAGATCGTAGCCACCCTCAACTCCACAGGAACTCCTTCACAGTTTCTGCATGCTTCGGAAGCCATTCATGGAGATCTTGGAGTTATCCAGAAACAAGATGTCGTTTTATGTATTTCAAATTCAGGAAATTCCCCCGAAATTGCCACTCTAGTTCCATTTTTAAAAGATTATTCTTCTGCACTGATCGGAATGACAGGTAATAAGAACAGTAAACTGGCAGAATTCTCGGAAATAATATTGGATACTCATGTCGATCTGGAAGCTTGTCCCAACAAATTGGCGCCGACAAGTTCTACAACCATACAAATGGCGCTTGGAGATGCATTAGCAATCTGTTTAATGGAACTTAATAATTTCAGAGAAAACGATTTTGCAAAGTTCCATCCTGGCGGAAGCTTAGGGAAAAATTTAACCGCAAGGGTTGAACAGTTTCTTTCTTCACAAAAGCCACAGGTTACTGAAGACTCAACCGTAAGAGATGTTATTATTTCAATCAGTGCTTCCAGTCATGGAATCACGGTAGTGACCAATGAAGAAAAAATCATTGGAGTAATTACAGATGGGGATTTAAGAAGAATGCTCCTGAAAGGCGAAGACGTTACTAAAGTTTTAGCAAAAGACATTATGTCTGCAAACCCTAAAACCATTGAAAAAAGCGTATTAGCAAAAGAAGCCATGAAAGTTTTAAAGGAAAATAACATCGGTCAGCTTATCGTAACAGAAAATGGTAAATATTTTGGAATTATAGACCTTCACAAGCTGCTTGACGAGGGAATTATCTAGTCTGACCCACCATTATTGATCTCAATAATCTGAAATATACCACCGGCCAGTTTGCACATGTAAGCTGGTCGGTTTATTTTTTTAGAAAAAGTACAGCAGAGATTTTCCACAATGGGGAGCATATATCATCTTAAAAAATGCTATCTTGTTTACAAAACTCAAGATTTATTAATTTAAAACAAAAAGACAATGAAGAAAAAAGCATTAATCGTCGTAACAAGTGTAGAGAAATACCCCAATATGGATAGGGCCACAGGTCTTTGGCTGGGGGAAGCTGTTCATTTTTATGAAAAATTGCATGAAAAAGGATATGAAATTGATTTTGTAAGTCCCAGAGGCGGATATACACCGCTCGATCCCGTTTCTTTACAAATGTCTGTACAACCCATTGACTGGAAATATTATGCAGATGGAGCGTTCAGAAAAAAATTAGCTAATACCTTGCAGCCAAAGGATGTCATACCCGAGGATTATGATGTGATCTATTATGCGGGAGGACACGGTGTTGTTTGGGATTTCCCTGAAAATAAAGAGTTACAGGAAATTTCCCGTAAAATATATGAGAATGGAGGTATTGTTTCTTCTGTCTGCCATGGAGCAGTAGGCCTGTTTAATATCAGATTATCGGATGGTGAATTACTGATTAAAGGAAAAACCCTGACAGGATTTTCAAACTCCGAGGAAGTTGCAGCAGAATTGGCCGACCATATGCCTTATCTCACAGAAGATGTCCTGAAAAGCAAAGGAGCTAATTATGTAAAAGCAGATCAGGACTTTACTTCTTTTGCAGTGGCAGACGGCAGGTTGGTGACCGGACAAAACCCTCAATCAGGAGGTGCTGTGGGCCAGAAAGTATTGGAAATATTAGAAAAATAGATTCTAAAAGAAAATATAAATAGTACCGGTTACTTTAACCGGTACTATTACAATGCATTCATCATCTTAAAACTTCCTTAAAATCCAGATTAATAATTATAATTACTAATTATAATTTCATAGTTTTGCACACTTATAAAGTCTTATCTTCGTAAGATCTTAATATTCTAGATAGATTCTATTATAATGGAAGAAAAAAACGAAATGTCCTTTCTTGGGCACATTGGAGAATTAAGAGGTCATCTTGTTCGTTCGATTATCGCTATTATCATTGCCGCTCTTATCATCGGCTTTAATATCAATTGGATCATGGATCATATCTTTTTTGGACCTACAAGAAATGATTTCCCCACTTTCAAAGTTGTCAATCATTTTTCAAGAATGATACTGGGAGATGACAGTATTCATCTTCCAAAAGAATTCCCTGTACGTGTTCAGAGGCTTTATCAACAGTTCAATGTAATGATGGCTGTTTCCATTTTCGGAGGTATCGTTTTAGCTTTTCCTTATATTGTTTGGGAATTATGGCGTTTTATCAGTCCTGCATTGCATCCTAATGAGAGAAAAAATTCAATTTTCATCATTAATGCGGTTTGGATCCTGTTTATGACGGGAGTTTTATCAGGATATTTTTTAATTTTGCCCTTCGCTGTTAACTTTGGGGTTATCTTTAAAATCTCGGATATTATCATCCCCCTCTATGATTTAAGCGATTATACTACATTATTTTTACAGGTTGTATTAGGTATGGGAGTAGTTTTTCTTTTCCCTATTCTTATCTATTTCCTGACTACGATCGGAATACTGAATCCAAAATTCATGAAGACCTATCGCAGACATGCCATTGTTCTTATCATGGTAGTAGCTGCAATTATTACTCCTGCGGATGTTTTAAGTATGATCATGGCAGCTTTACCACTGCTTCTATTGTATGAATTCAGTATTATCATGTGTTCTTATGTATATAAAAAGGTACAGAAACGTGAAGGAAATCTTCCAGCTGTTCAGAAATAATTAATAAAAAGCGAAATAGCGAAAAGACAAAATTGCAAAAGGGCTATTATCCATTAACAATATTCCCGTGGAACAATTCTACGGGATTTTTTATGCTGTCTTGTTTTGAAATAATCATCTTATTAGAAAATATTTTTTGGAGCTTGATCCCGCTTTTTGTTACAATCTTTTTTTTCAAAAAAGGATTTCCACTTCAATCGGGGCTATTATGAATGTCGTTCTATTGATATTGTAGTTAAATAACAATTTTACATCTTCTCATTAATAAATTTTCTATTTTTGATAGATTAATAATTTGATATCAAAATGAAAAAGCTTTCATATACACTTTTATTTGCATCTGCATTAGCATTTGGACAATTCTTCGAAAAGCCGGAAACTTTCACAAAACAGGATACTTTAAAGGGCTCCAATACTAAGTTTAGAAACTTTTGGGACGTTAAAAAGTATGAACTTTCCGTAGAGCCAAACTTTGAGCAAAAAAGCATCAAGGGAACGAATAAAATAAGCTTTGAAATTATCAAAGATGTCGTTAATCCAACTTTTCAGATTGATCTTCAAAAACCTATGAAAGCTGACAAGATAGAAGGCAGCTTACCCATTGCTGAATTCAAACAGGATGGGGATTTCATTTTTATAACGACCAATAAAAGTTTCAAAAAAGGTGAAAAATATACAATCGATATAACTTACTCGGGGAATCCTGTTATTGCTAAAAAAGCACCTTGGGATGGCGGCTGGGTTTTCACCAAAGATGAAAATGGCAATCCATGGATGAGTGTAGCTGATGAAGGAATCGGAGCCTCTATATGGCTTCCTACAAAAGATATCTGGAGCGATGAACCGGATAATGGGATCATTATGAAAATAATCACTCCTAACGACCTTGTAGGAGTTGGAAATGGAAAATTAATCGATAAAAAAACAGAAGGTGACAAGACAACATTCACCTGGGAGGTTAAAAATCCTATCAATGCCTATTCTATCATTCCCAATATTGGAAAATATGTCAATTTTAAAGATACTTTCAATGGAGAAAAAGGAAAACTGGATCTCGATTACTGGGTATTAGATTACAATTTAGAAAAAGCCAAAAAGCAATTCCAACAGGTAAAACCAATGCTATCAGCATTTGAATATTGGTTTGGCCCTTATCCTTTTTATGAAGATTCCTACAAATTGGTAGATTCTCCTTATTTAGGAATGGAACATCAAAGTAATGTTGCCTATGGTAACAAATATATGAATGGATATCTGGGACGGGATTTATCTGGAACCGGAGTTGGACTGAAATGGGATTTTATTATTATTCATGAAAGCGGACACGAATGGTTTGCCAATAATATTACCGCAAAAGATCAGGCTGATATGTGGATCCACGAAAGCTTTACAAACTATTCCGAGGTTCTTTTCACGGAAAAATACTTGGATAAAAAATCTGCAGATATCTATGCAATCGGAATTCGAAACATAATAAGTAATGATGTTCCGATTATCGGTAAATATGGTGTAAGAAATGAAGGCAGTGGAGATATGTATCCTAAAGGAGCAAATATGATTCACACCATCCGACAGGTCATTAATAATGATGATAAGTTCAGACAAATCTTAAGAGGATTAAATAAAGAATTCTATCATCAGACGGTTACCACCCAACAAATTGAAAATTATATTAACTCTAAATCAGGAATCGATTTTTCATCTGTATTTAATCAGTACCTAAGAACGATTAAGGTTCCGACGTTGGAGTATTCTCAAAAAGGAGAAGCTTTAAAATTCCGCTATACCAATGTGGTTAAAAACTTTAAGCTTCCTATCAGAATTGATGGCGAGCAAACCATTACTCCTACAGAAGAGTGGCAAACTGTGAAATTGAAAAAAGGAACACCGGTGGAGTTTAATAAGAATTACTATGTTAATTATAAGAAGGTACAGTAAGGGCTAAAAGGCAAAATAGCAAAATAGCAAAATAGCAAAATAGCAGAAAAGCGAAATCGCTAAATTGTAGAATCGTAAAATTGCGAAATAGATAAACAAATTAACGATTATGCGGTTTTGCAAATTCGCCTTGTCGCCATTTTATGAAAAATTTAATACTGCATTGGACTCGTATTTGTAACAAAATCACTTTTAGAACAACTACTTAACTATAAATTCTAATCAATGAAAAAAATAGCACTAAGCTTAGGTATTCTAGCCACTGTGATGGCCAATGCCCAATCTATCAAAACCAATATTGACCTGGTCAATGTGAAAGATGATAAGGTAGCAGTAACAATGGAATTTCCTAAAATGAAATCAGGAAATGTAAAGTTCCATTTTCCTAAAACAGTTCCCGGAACCTATTCCGTAGATGATTATGGAAGATTTATAGAAGGTATTAAATTCCTGGACAATAAAGGAAAAGAGCTTGCCTATACTAAAGTAGATGACAACTCATATACTCTTAAAAATGCTAAATTTTTAAGTAAAGTGACCTATCTTGTAAACGATAGTTTTGATGATGAATTGAATACCGAAAAGCACAAAGCTGTATTTTCCCCTTCCGGAACGGATATTGAAGCAGGAAAAATATTCATGATCAATACTCACGGATTTATAGGATATATAGACGATATGCAGGATGTTCCCTATCAGTTGGTCATTCAGAAACCAACAGATTTTTACGGAACTACAGCATTGGTAGATCAGGACAAATCAGAAGCTACAGATACCTTTACACTGGCTAACTATGCTAAGGTAACAGATTCTCCACTAATGTATACAAAACCCGATTACATTACCTTCAATGCGGGAGGAATGGATCTGGTATTGGGAGTATATTCTCCAACAGGAAAATATAAAGCTGCAGATTTTAAAGAAAACTTAGAAAAGATGGTCGTTGCTCAGAAGAAATTTCTGGGTGATATGAACACCAATAAAAAGTATGCGATCATGCTTTACCTTTCTGGTGGAGAAGGCCCTCACATAAAAGGGTTTGGAGCACTGGAGCATCATGAATCTACAAGCGTTGTGCTTCCGGAAGCCATGCCAAAAGATGCGATTGATCAAACAATTACAGACGTTGTTTCTCACGAATTTTTCCATACCGTAAATCCTTTGAAAACCCATTCTGAAGAAATCCATTACTTCAATTATGCAGATCCTAAGATGTCTCAACACCTTTGGATGTATGAAGGAGGAACAGAGTATTTCGCTAATTTATTCCAGATCCAGGAAGGGTTGATCAATAAAGATGAATTCCTGAAAAGAATGGGTGAGAAAATAACCAACTCTAAAAGTTTCAACGATACAATGCCATTTACTGTAATGAGTAAAAATGTACTTGTAGAGCCATACAAAGATCAATATAGAAACGTATATGAAAAAGGAGCATTAATTGCCATGTGTATGGATATTGAATTGAGAAAGCTATCCAATGGTGAAATGGGTTACCGTGATATGATCAGAAAACTGTCTCAAAGATTTGGTGAAAACAAACCATTTAAAGACGATAAGCTGATTGACGAGTTGGTAACGGTTACAGGATATCCTCAGATCAAAGATTTCTATAACAAATATATCGCTGGTAGCCAGCCGACACCTTATGCAGAATATTTAAGTCAGGTGGGTGTTGAAGTTAAAAAACAGGAAACACCTCCTATTTTCTGGATGATTAAAGATCCAAACCAAACAGGATTTAACGAGAAAAATAACACGTTTATTTTTGATGAAAATTCTCCTCTATCTCCTTTTGCAAAAAGTATTGGTTTTAAAATCACAGATGAAGTATTGGCCATAGATGGAAAAACCATTGATGTCAAAAATATACCGGCATTTATCAATTATACAAAGACCATTAAAGACGGACAAGATGTTACAGTAACTGTCTTAAGAAAAAATGGTGATAAAACTGATAAAATAGATCTTAAAGGAAAAGCAATTTTAGATAAACTGACAAAGGAAACTCTTCAGTTTAAAGCAAGTCCTACACCAGCAGAACAAAAACTGCAGGATCAGTGGTTGACAGGAAAAAAATAACAAAATATTTATAAAGAAGAAGCGAGGATATTTCCTCGCTTTTTTATTTTTCACCCAGTCATTGCGAGCGAAGCGAAGCAATCTCAGGCTTAGAACAAGATCAATTTACAATAGATTATTGATGGAGAATTTTTTTCCCTTACCCCTTTTTAATCGTTATTCTGAAAGTAGTTCCCTTTCCAATTTCAGTTTGAGAAATTTTAATATCTCCATTATGATACTCCTGTACCACTCTTTTTGCCAGGGATAAGCCTAGTCCCCATCCCCGTTTTTTTGTTGAATATCCAGGTTTAAAAGCATTTCTAGCCTGTTGTTTTGTCATCCCACTTCCGGAATCTTTTACTTCTATCAAAATATTTTTGTTCCTCTCGAAAACCGACATTTGCAGTGCCCCCTCTCCTTTCATGGCATCTACAGCATTCTTTACTAGGTTTTCAATCACCCAGCTCATCAGGATCTTATTATGAGGAACTAAAATAGTATAGGTAGGCAACTGTAAGGTAAAACTGATTTTTCTGGAAATCCGAGATTTCAGGTATTCATAATTATCCTGAATCATTTGATTAAAATTCATGTCATTCAGCTCCGGCACAGAACCTATTTTGGAAAATCGTTCTGAAATCGTCCTCAACCGTTCTATATCTTTCTCTATTTCATAGATTCCCTCCGACTCGGGACTTTCCAGCTTCATAATTTCCATCCAGCCAATCATCGATGAAAGTGGTGTTCCGATTTGGTGTGCTGTTTCCTTAGCTAATCCTGCCCACACATATCCTTCATCTGTCTTCTTGATTGTTCTCAAAAACCAGAAAGAAAATAATAAATAGGAAAGGATAAACAACCCTAAGAAATAGGGATAATAACGCAAATTATTAAGCAATGATGAGTTGTCATAGAAAACAAATTGTTTATCGCCGTTGGCAACTTCAATCTCAAATGGAGCATAATTATTCTCCATTTTTAAGATCAGCTTTCTAAGTTCCTTAGGGTTTTCAAGGACTTCCTTAGAAATATTTCGTGAGCTCCCTTCAAAAATAAAGGGTTCTTTATTTGCGTTTGTTAAAATGGATGGAATTTGATCATTTTCAGTCAGGATCGCAAATAATAACTCCTGAGTTTCTGAACTCTTCTGCTTATTATCCTGTAGAATTTTTATAGCAGTAGCAAAAACTTTGATTCTTTCCGCTTCTTTTTCCCGTAAGTTTTTAATGAGGATATTGGAAGACACAATCAAAGCAACAACAATGATCGTCAGTAATGTAAATACAAACCAGTTATTGATCCTCGAAAAAAACGGACGATTTTTCATTACACGCTTATTTTAAAATGTTCAGAATTTTCTGCAACTCTGTATTTCCGCTTCCCTGATAGTTATTAATAATAATAGAAAATACATACTTCTTTCCATCTTTCGCCGTTTGATACCCTGCAAAAGACTTGGTATCTCTCATGGTTCCGCTTTTCATTTTCATTCCATTTTCCTGGGTGGGAAACCCATCATAATAAGCATCAAACCATGATTGCTTTTTAGCATATAGAAGTGCCTGCACTTCAGCTTTGGCTGAAACATAATTTTGGGGAGAAAGTCCGCTTCCGTCGGCAAAATTGATCATATTCGGATTGATCCCGTTTGATTTCCAAAATTCCTTAAGGTAAGCAACTCCGGCCTTAAAACTGGAATTTCCTTTTTTCTCTTTCCCTAAGGTCTTAATGAGCGTTTCACCATACAGATTAATACTTTTTCTCAAAAACCAATAAACAATCTTATCTAATGATGGTGATTGGTAAGTAAGAATTATATTTTTTGGGAGGACTTCAATAGGCTGTTTCCCTTCAATTTCAAGTTGGGAATTGGTAATTACCTTCCCAGAAAAATTTATTCCTGACTCTTTAAGCCATTCTTTAACCTCAACTCCCAACTGCATAGGAGGATTTGGAGTAGATCCTGAAACCGTGACCGTTTTACCGCTTGGTAAGGTTCCGTTAATTAAAGCCACATTAGAATGAGGAGCCGTAAAAATAAGGCTTTGGTCAGAACTTCCACCAGCTTTTAAATCATTTAACCACTGAACCCCTTCCAAAGGATAGGAAAACCCCTTAAAACTGGTTCCATTAATATTGATATC
Source organism: Chryseobacterium sp. T16E-39 (assembly GCF_002216065.1). Classification (NCBI taxonomy): domain Bacteria; kingdom Pseudomonadati; phylum Bacteroidota; class Flavobacteriia; order Flavobacteriales; family Weeksellaceae; genus Chryseobacterium; species Chryseobacterium sp. T16E-39. Next base: position 1,233,810 of record NZ_CP022282.1, read on the forward strand.
AAATTGGTTTTCCCTCCAATTCACACCCCAAACTCCAGCTCCATAATAGTTTCCAAGATCATCCCAGGGCCAACCTCCAGGAATGGTCTGATGATCAAAATAAGAATCATCGATAATCAGATTCCCTGTGATTTTTGCTATCCCGAGTGTTTTGATTGACTCTATAAGCTTTTTCTTAAAACTTTCCGGCTTATATGACTCATAGCGCCAACTTCCCAAGGTAGGATCTCCATTAGAACTGATCAGAAGATCTCCGTTAAGAACATCTTTCAATACCGTTCCTGAATAACTTGATGTGGTTTTAAAAGTATAGTTTTTTCCTAATGTTTGTAATGCTGCTGCAGCTGTAAATATTTTCTGTGTAGAAGCAGTCGAAAGCCCTTTCTTACCCTGATATTCGTAAACTAAATTACCATTTTCATCTGCTACATAAAAAGATAAACTGGATGCTATACCTCCTGAGGAATTCATTAGCCCCTTCGTAGCATCATCTAATTTCTGAACGATATCCTGGGCAAAAACTATTTGTGTAGATAATATAAGAACACCAAGTGTTTTTTTTAATAACTTCATATTTATCAAATATAATAAAGATTATAATCTATACAGATTTTTATAAAAAAAAACTAATTTACAAAACCAGATAACTTTTCTTCTATTTTCCAATTTCCATTATCATTTTTTACTATAACTCTTTCTCCTTCTCCACAAAGCCCACCACAATAATGACCATAACTAATAATAGCTCTTTTTTTATCTATAGAAAACAAAGGTTTACTAACAAACATAAATGAAACCTTTCCATGTAATTTATTAAATTCAGTCCAAAAATATTGTTTATTATTTTTATAACTTAATAACTTTTCTTTATGAATTATTCTAATATTCATGATATATTTTGGATTAAGTAAAAAGTCTTTAGATTCTTCATATTGTTTCTTCATAGATATTACATCCCTTTTATTAAAAAAATCTTTTACTATTTTTATGTCTAAAAATTTATAATCCTTTTCAATATAATTTGGGTCTTCAGTAATAATCTTTATGTTTTCAACTTTATCAACTTTTATTTTAATTACATAATTTATTACTCCATACATATCATTGTCAGAAACACTCGAGTTTTGAGACTTAATATATATCGAGATTAATAATAAGTAAATAGCCAAAATATTTCTGACGATATGGCTTGACTTTTTATAATGAGCTCCCCGTTTCAATTTCATAAGGATCCTTTCCTTTTTCAAAAATCCTGGTCAACTCACTTCCTTCTACTGTTATTTTATCACCTATTCTTCTGATCCAATTTCCTTCGCGAAGCCCTATTACTTTCAGATCATTTTGAGTTAAAAACTCCAGGATTCTGGTTTCTCTCGTTTCTCCATTATGTTTTAGTTCAGGATTAGGATCTAAATAATGGGGATTCAGATTAAAAGGAACCAATCCCATACAATCAAAACTTGGTGGATATACAATCGGCATATCGTTCGTCGTTTTCATATTTTGTCCCCCGATATTACTTCCAGCACTGCATCCCAAATAAGCTTTTCCGCTCTCCACATTATTTTTTAAAACTGCCATCAAATGTTCCTCATGTAAAGTTTTAACCAACAAAAATGTATTTCCACCTCCTGTAAAATATCCTTTGGCGTTATTCAGCGCTTCAACTTTATTTTCAAATTCATGAAGTCCCTTTACACTAATATTAATTGTTGCAAAAAAAGAACGTGCTTTTGCGGTATACTCGTCATGCGAAATTCCACCGGGTCTGGCAAAAGGAACGAAAACGATCTCATCAATTCCTTTATACAATTGTATTAATTCTTCACGTAAGTATTCCAGATATTCTCCACCGAAAATAGTGGATGTTGAGGCTAATATGATATTCATATGATGAAATTATATGGATTATTTTAAAATATAGTTCTACTACAAAGATAAACTCAAAGACCAACGAATCAAAAATTAAGCTAAAAAAAAACAAGAATCCGTTAATATTTTCTAAAAAAGCCTAAAGCTTCTAAAATTTAAACCTTTGTGGAATTATTATTGAATTTTAGAATCTAGAATTTTAAAATATAAGATTATGAAAATGGTTAAAATTAATATCAAAAATCTATTTTTAGGTTTATTATTTGTAGGAAGCGCAGGTCTTGTACATGCACAAACTACTCAAGTCGACAGTACAAAAACAACAAATACAGCTCAATCGGGTAATACTACCATTGATGGTCTCAAAAAACAAATCGAGACCAATCCAAAGGATACCGAATCATTAGCAAAATTAGCAGCAGCTTATCAGGAAGCTTCAGACTGGACCAATGCAGTTGATACCTGGAAAAAAATATCTGTGTTATTACCAGATTGGGCTCCATCATATTATAGTCAGGCCTATGCATATCAGGCAGCTAAAGATGATGCCAATGCTAAAATTGCCTATGAAAAATATATTGCTACTGTAAAACCAGAAGAAGTAGAGCAAAATAAGAAAAATCTGGCCTATGCTTATTTTTATCTTGCCTTTACAGAGCAGAAAAGCGATCCTAATAAAGCAAAAGAACATATTGCTAAATCAATACAGTATGATCCTAGCAATCAGGATGCTGTAAAATTAAGTAAAGCTTTAAATTCATAAAAAATAAAATCCGGAAAAAATTTCCGGATTTTTTTTATTGTATAAATTCTTAACATGTCTCCTTTTAATTGATTTTTTTTCCAAAAAAATCAATCTCGCCTTTTAAATGCCTTATAATCTTATCAATATTTCTCTCAATACTTTCTTCTGTCTTAAGATTATTGATATACCTAACCAATTCAAGCTTTCTGGAAGGGATCAGGTTTTCGAAATTATTTAAAGTCAGAGGATCTTCCCTAATAGCCTGATCTAATTTAGGATGAATGGGAATGCTTCTGTCTGAGCTATCATAATGTATAGAAACTTCAATGATCTCCCCTATTCTTTTTGGAGAATTTTTCAGCATAATAAGATTGACATACAGTCGCCATTCTCCTAAATACTTCATTAAATTCTGTCTATACTCTACACCATTTACAGTCCCTTTTACAGGAATAGGACTTTTGTCTCTTCCTGAAGCATCGAAGATGTCCATTAAAATATCCTCAGGAACAAAAACAAAAGGATTGATCCCAATAATTTCAAGCTGAGCTGTAAACTGATTATTTTTCATGGATAACAAATTTAGAAAATAGTTTTATATGATGATGGGTAAGGGGTGATTTGTTGCAAGATTCGCGTTTCGAGGTTTTGTCTACGTAATATTACTTCCTTCTTCCTTCTTCCTTCTTCCCTTTCTAACTTCAAACTTCAAACTTCTAACTTTCCATTTTCAACTTTCAACTATTAACTAGTAACCATCAACAAAACAACAACTAAATTTCCCACTCAAAAAGTAATCATTATCTTTGTAGGAATAAATCTATTTAACAAAATGAAATTTTTTATAGACACTGCTAATTTAGAGCAAATTAAAGAAGCAAAAGACCTTGGAATTTTAGATGGAGTTACTACGAACCCATCATTAATGGCAAAAGAAGGTATTCAGGGAGCTGAAGCCATCAAAAATCATTATAAGGCTATTTGCGAGATTGTAGATGGAGATATTTCTGCAGAAGTACTTTCTACTACTTATGAAGAAATGATCAAAGAAGGTGATGAATTGGCAGCAATCCATCCTAATATTGTAGTAAAAATCCCAATGATCAAGGATGGTATCAAAGCATTAAAATACTTTTCAGATAAAGGAATCAAAACCAACTGTACATTAATTTTCTCTCCGGGACAAGCGCTTTTAGCGGCAAAAGCAGGTGCGACTTACGTTTCTCCTTTCTTAGGAAGATTAGATGATATTTCTACAGACGGATTAGGCCTTATTCAGGAGATCCGTTTGATTTTTGATAACTATATGTATGATACTGAAATTTTGGCAGCATCTATTCGTCACTCAATGCACATTATTGACTGTGCTAAAATTGGTGCTGATGTTATTACATCTCCACTTCCTCCAATCTTGAGTCTGTTAAAACATCCTTTAACGGATAGCGGATTAGCTCAGTTTATTGCAGATTCTCAGAAATTAGCTTAATTTCTTAAGATATAATACAAGTAAAAGCGTCTTAAAATTTAATTTAAGACGCTTTTTATTATCTCTAAAGTTCGTTATGTAATTATTAATTTTCTAAGTCCAGTTCTATTGGGTTATTATTTTTACTTAATGTTTCTTTAGTTTTCTTTTCAATTTCTCTGAACACCTGGTTAGGATCTGATATTTCTTTTCCGTCTGCTGTTTTGGTTTTGAATACTACCTTATTATTGGAATCGCCTCCATTTCTCATCATCATTTCCCGCATATTTTTGGTAGGATCATTTACATAAGCTTTCCAGGCTTTTCGGAACTGGTCTTTGGTTACTTCAATTTCTTTTCCGCCCATTCCTATCATTCTCATTCCTTCCGGAATCTGCATTTCTTTTTCCTTAGTAAGATCGGGCATCTTTTTATTTCCAATAAGAGTCATAGTATGGGATCCCGTTGCATCTTCTATTTTTACAATCAACCCGGGTAAACCATAAAACTTATAAGGTCCATCCTGAAACGGGATGTCGGCGGTAAACCATGCAGTCCATTCTCTTCCCCCAAGTTGAGTAGTTGCTTTTTGCGTATTGTATTCGCCTATTTTCTCTTTATCAGGAAGAATCTTCCATTCCGGTTTTTTATCCTCTTTGATCTTATATTGATCCATAGAAATACTTCTGAACAGATATGTCGTAAAATCCGGATATTTCTTGGTTACTTTATAAGACACCTGACCTGGCTTTTCCCTTTTATTAATATTGATACTTCCTGGACTGGATTTCATTTGCCTTTCAATATCAGCTTTTGTTGTAGAATCTGCTACAAATTTATCACGGCTATAGTAGTTTGAACCATTTCCGTCAATATCCAGCAGCATCATTTCCTTTTTCACATCTGTTTTATCGTTGGAATTGGGAATAAATTGATACTCATAGAAAAATCTATTTGTTGTTTGTGCATGGATCAAAGCGCTAACAAATAAAAAAAATAAAATTGTTTTTTTCATAGCTTATTAAGAATAAAGCTTTGCCAATCCACGATTGACAAAGCTAATTGGAACTTTTTAATATTTACTTTGTCTGAATTCTTATTTCACCTGAAGGATCTCCGTCTTTTGTACGTTTATTTATTTTCATACTTTTTATATCCTTTGGTAAGATGGCTTCAAATTCTTTTTTTGACACTTCTACTCCATTAAGATACAATTTCATATTTTTATAATTACTGTCAGAGCTGTTGATCCTTGGAATGATTACCCTATCGCTATCTTTAAAATCAGTGTTGAAGCTCATTGTGATTGGTCCGTTTGAATTGCTGAAAGTAGAATTATTGCTATAAAAATAAACTCTCTTATTTCCATCCAGCGCCATTCTTTCGGCATCCAGTTTCATTCTTTCGGCATCTAATTTTGCTCTCTTTTCATTAAGCTTAGCTCTCTTTCTGTCGATCTTTGCTCTTTTTGTTGCCATTTCCATGGCATCTTTTGCGTTTTCCGATGCACTTGCAAGCTCTGCGGCATTCCATTTTACGTCTTTCATATCCCCAAATTTCATCACCTTCATTCTTGGAGCATTGGGTGCATTAGGAGGCGTTGGAGGTGTTGGCACATCGTAATGATCAAAATTGATTTCCGGTATTTCAGGAATTTCAATATTCATATTTTTAAGGTCTTTTACCTTATTTTTCCATTCATCGGATTTGAAGAAATCATTGATCCTTTTTATTTCGCTTCCATTGATTGTATAGGCCATTCTAAAGTCATCAGAACTTGTAATTCTGCCCATTTCCGCAGAAAGCGTACCTAAATCATCTACATTCTTTTGAAATTCCTTACTATCTGGCTTCAGCCCTTTCAATGCAAGACTTTTCTCCTGAATCTTTTTCCCAAGATCCTTTATTTTTTCAGTTTCTCTTTTTCTCAGTATTTTTTGTTGAGATTCATCAATGCTCATTTTACCCGGATTTATGGTATCCTTTTTAGTTTCGATGATAACAGGTGAAACTTTTTCAGTTTGAGGTTTCTCTTTTTTGATTTGAGAAACAGCGTCATGGATCGCTATATTTGTTTCTTTAATTTCCTTATTCTTCGCATTGACCATATAGGCAAATGCCACTGTAAATAAAACAGGTAAGGCAAAAATTCTTCGCGCATACCCGAATTTGGTTTTGGGTGTCTGTAACATTTTTAAACGTTTTTTTAGATTTGAACTTAAAAACGGACTGGTTGCAGGTAACTGTGTTCCGGAAAAGTGACTTGCTAAAAGCATCTGCGCAAATGCTTTTGTATCCGATTGTTTGACGGCTTTTTTATCAGCCAGATATTCATGAATTAAGCCGAGTTCTTTTTTGATAAGATAAAAGAACGGATTGAACCAGAAAATGGATGTAATCACTTCGATAAAAATTTTATCAAATGAATGTTTCTGTTCAATATGTACCATTTCATGTTTTAAGATTTGTTTACCTATATCCGAGTTCAATACAATTGAACTTTTCCAGAACAGGTTCTTAAAATAAGAAAATGGTGCTTCAGTAAGATTTGTATGGTAAAAATTGATCCCATCAAAACTTTCTTTCTGAAATTGGTCTTTAAGCTTCTGGATTCTTATGATTCCAAAGATAAATCTTCCTAAAAAAAAGAGAGAAACCAATCCCAAAGCTGAAAAAATAATTCTAAAATAAATGTGGTCATTGCTTATGTTTTTATCTGAATTAAAATTCTGTAACTTATTTAACAGCAAGTACACCTCATTATTCACTTCTATTGTAAAATCGTCTACCCTAATAAGAGGCAGTAGTAATGATAGTAATATAGCCGATAACAAATAAAATCTGTTATAATGATGAAACGTCCTGTCTTTTAAAGACAACTGATAGTACAAAAATGTTACACCAGAACATATAATTACTTTTCCACAGTATAGAAGTAGCGTTTCCATATCAGTTTTTCTTTTTAAGTTCGCTTAATAACATTTCAAGATCCTCAACTGTCATTTCATTTTTTTCAACAAGAAAAGAAACTGCACTTTTATAAGAACCTTTAAAATAATTTTTCACAAGACTCTTCATTGTCTTTCCGGAATACTGTTCTTTGGTGATCAAAGGAAAATATTCATGCTGCCTTCCATAAACATTATAGTCTACAAATTCTTTGTCTTTTAATACTTTTAAAATTGTAGAAACAGTATTCGTATGAGGTTTTGGCTCAGGAAACAGATCCAGAATATCCTTAAGAAATCCTTTTTCTATCTTCCATAAATACTGCATTACCTGTTCTTCTGCTTTTGTTAGAGTCTGAATTATCATAGCCTGTTCATTTATCAATTGATGAAATAGAATCATATAATTCCATATCACTATTAAATTAGTTATACAAATGTAGAAATAATTCTGACTCCAACAACTATTTTTCTAGTGATAAAGAATATTGAAATGTAAATAACTGAAAATCAGACGAATATTTTTTATTAAAATATGTTAAATTTTTAATAGGTCTTTATTATGTGATGAATTATTAACACCAAATTACAGCATTATAATATAAATTCTTAAAACTTGTTAAATTTTATTAAATAAAATTAAAATGAATATGTTTAAAATGAGAAAATATATTTATTTTAGTGCTTTAAAAATTTCTCATGAAAAGATATAATTTATTGATTGTACTATTACTACTTATTTTTAACGTTACAACTGCTCAGAAAAAGGGTTCTCCTGCTGCAGATTTCAGTGCTTTAAAAGAAGCTAAAGCTAAAATTGAAAAAACGGTTCCAGCGGTGATCGGACACCTACAGACGATCGCAACTAAAGAAGGGGACAATAATATTCTTACCAACGGAAAAGTTGCATTAGGAAAAGAATATGGTATTTTAGAATCTGAATGGCGTTTATACAGAGGAAATATGAACAATTGTATTTTGAACAATTCTTCTAAGAAAGCAAAAAAATGCATGGAATACCATACCCAATATTTGAGAAATACTTTGATCAATTATAAAAACTACATTACTTATCTAACAAAGAAGAATGGATATTTAGGTGTGGAAGGAGATACCAAGATTGATTTCAATCCAGGAGAAATCACTACCAAGCTTAGTGAGGCTTACTTTAATGGAAATGATGCAGCGAACAGAATGAAAGGGGGACAAAAGAAAGAGTTTCTTGGTCAGAATATGGCTGAAGATATCAATTTAAGCCCTTATAATATGATCGCCCAATAGATAATAAAAAAATATTCACACCATAAAATCCTGCTCCTGAAGCAGGATTTTTATTTTTATAACAAGGAAGTATCATCTTTTATATCCTCCTGAAACTTTTCACAAATTTCCAGGATTTCCTGTGGTGATTCTTTATATTTCCCCAGACCAACCGCATAATAATTTCTTCTTGGTTCAAGGGTATCATACAGCCACTCTTCCTTATTTTTTATCATTATCAGAAGGCTATACTTTTTTACTGCAGAATAACCACCTCCTTCCACAGGCTCATTGTGCTCATATACATCTAAAAGAAATCCTGTAACCCTTGTCCAGCTGATCTCAAGATCGGGAGGTATACTGAACATTCCCTCACCATGCAAAATATCAATAATATTTCTTCCATAGCATAATCTGATTCCGGACTTGTACAAAACTATTTTCTGCTTTACATCCCAGATATACCCAGATATAACAACACAAGGAAAAACAAGCGTTACCAGCATTAAGAAAATAATAAATAGGCGGTCCTCATAGCTGGACAACATCCATTTAATAAGAAAAAATAAAGGAACAAGACCAAATATAATTAAAAGAATAACATCTGTTATTACGGATTTTTTCTTTTCCTGAATGATGAGAGTTTCCATTTGCCTAATTTTATAACTATGATAAAGATGGTATAAAAATCAATAAGTGAAACTATTAATTAAAATTTTATTTAATAAAATGATCGTATTTGTCCAAAAAGTAAAATACAATTGTCATTCATATATAACAACCAAAATTAAAATTTATGGAACCAAGAATTAATTTATTTGAAAAAGGTAAAAAAGCAATTACTCCGGTGTTTGGAATTACTCAGTATTTAAAACACTGTTCTATTGACAGAAAACTAATGGAACTTATTGATTTCAGGATTTCACAAATCAATCAATGTGCATACTGTCTCGATATGCATTCTAAAGAACTCCGTGCAATGGGGGAAACAGAACAACGCCTTTACGGATTAAGTGCCTGGAGAGAAACCCCTTATTATACCGATAAAGAAAGGGCAGCATTAGAATGGGCAGAAGCCGTGAACAGTCTTCACGTTCCGGACCAGGCATATGAAAATGTAAAAAAAGAGTTTTCTGAGGAAGAAATTATTGATCTTACTTTAATTGTCAATGCCATTAATACCTGGAATCGTTTTAATATTGCCTTCCAGCAAATTCCCGGTGATTACCAGGTAGGTATGTTTGGGTAATCTTTATAAAATTTCAGATCGATTAAATAAAAAAGAGAATCACTTAGTGATTCTCTTTTTGCCTTAGTAGCGGGAACCGGACTCGAACCGATGACCTTCGGGTTATGAGCCCGACGAGCTACCTACTGCTCCATCCCGCGGTGTATCTTTAGAGTGTTTACCGAAAACACTTTGTTCTTAGTAGCGGGAACCGGACTCGAACCGATGACCTTCGGGTTATGAGCCCGACGAGCTACCTACTGCTCCATCCCGCGGTGTATCTTTAGAGTGCTTACCGAAAGCACTTGCTTAGTAGCGGGAACCGGACTCGAACCGATGACCTTCGGGTTATGAGCCCGACGAGCTACCTACTGCTCCATCCCGCGGTGTATCTTTAGAGTGTTTACCGAAAACACTTTATTCTTAGTAGCGGGAACCGGACTCGAACCGATGACCTTCGGGTTATGAGCCCGACGAGCTACCTACTGCTCCATCCCGCGATATTGGATTGCAAATGTACGACTATTTTTTGGAATTCCTAATTTTTCTTTTAAATAAAGGAGTTTTATAAAAACTATTCATTTATTTGTATCTTTGTTTCATGGCAAAAATATTAAAAATTTACCCCGACAATCCTCAGGAAAATCTTATTAATGAGGTTGTTAAAACTTTAAACAACGGTGGATTAATTATTTATCCGTCGGATACTATTTATGCCTTAGGCTGCAATATTTTTGATATCAAAGCCATGGAAAAACTGGCTCAGATAAAGAAAATGAAGCTTGAAAAGGCTCAGTTTTCTATTATTTGTAATGATCTCAGCCACCTTTCGGATTTTACAAGACCTATAGACACTTCAGTTTTCAGGTTTTTGAAAAGTCATCTTCCCGGTCCTTTTACCTTTATCCTGGATGCAAATAAAAGTGTCCCTTTAGCCTATAAAGGACATAAAACGATTGGTATCCGTGTTCCGGATCATTCGATTCCGCAATTGATTGTAGAGAAATTAGGACACCCGATTGCTTCTACATCCATCCATGATGAGGATGAAGTCATTGAATATTCTACCGACCCAGAATTGATTGCTGAAAAGTATGATCATCTGGTAGATATTGTTATAGACTCCGGTTATGGGGATAATGTAGCTTCTACAAGCGTGGACCTTACTTCCGGAGAACCTGAGGTGATCAGACAGGGAAAAGGAGTTATTTAGTTATTATTAATTGAAAGTTGAAAAGGGAAAGTTAGAGGTTGGAAGAGGGGAAAGAAGGAAGTAGTATGACTTACACAAAAACCCGAAACCCGAATCTAGCAACTCAATACTCATTTTTTATTACACATACCTCTTATAGGTATTTTTTATTATAAATTATTTTATGAAAATCATTACATCGCCTGCCAAATTAATGAATGTAGAAAATTCAACTGATTTATTGAGATCTACGACACCTAAATTCATTGAAGATGCAGAATTTATACAATCTTTTTTAAAACATAAATCTCCCAAATATCTTTCTGAATTAATGGAGATCTCGCCTAAACTGGCAGATGAAAACTGGGAAAGAAATCAAAACTGGAAGTCTAACCCCAAGCCTAAAGAATCAGCTCCTGCAATGTTTGCATTTACGGGAGAAGTTTACAGAGGTCTGGATGCTAAAACTTTAGACAAGAAAGCCATCGATTACTTACAGAAAAACTACAGAATGCTTTCCGGATTATATGGTTTATTAAAACCCTCTGATAAAGTCATGTTGTACAGACTTGAAATGGGGCGTCACTTTGAGTTTGACCAATATAAGAATCTGTATGAATTTTGGAGAGAAAAAATCACCGAACAGCTGAACTCCGAAATGAAAAAAAATGAAGTTCTTCTTCATCTGGCAAGCAATGAGTACGGAAAAGTGATTGACCGAAAAAAATTAAATCATAAAGTCATCGATTTTGATTTTTATGAATTAAAAGAAGGAAAGCTAAAAACTATTGTTGTGTATACCAAACATGCAAGAGGACTTGTTGTAAGATTCTGTGCTGAAACCAATGCCCAAACGTTGAACGATGTAAAAGCATTTAATTACGACGGTTATTTGATCGACGAAGAAAAATCTACTGATACAAAATTGGTTTTTGTAAGATAAATGACGATCTCAGAATTTAAAATACATTTTAGAAATGAACTTCATCAGGTTTATACAGAATCTGAAAGTTCATTTTTATTTTCAATTTTCATAGAAAAAATCACAGGCCTTGACGCATTCCAGCAAAGGAGATCTTCTGATGTGGAGTTGTCATCTACTGATGAACAAAAGTTTCAGGAGATTATCATAGAATTAAAAACCCATAAACCTTATCAACATATTTTAGGGGAAACTGAGTTTTACGGAATGACGTTTTTTGTGAATGAGCACGTTTTAATACCTCGTCCTGAAACTGAAGAATTACTGGAAATAGCAATCACCCGGATTCAAAATTCAAGTCCAGTGACTGAGAATTTAAAAATCCTTGATATTGGTACGGGAAGTGGTGTTATTCCTTTAGTTTTAAAGAAACATTTCCCACAAGCAGAGGTTTCGTCCATAGATTTTTCAGAGAAGGCATTGGAAACTGCAAAAAAGAATGCTGCTCTTCATCAACTGGATATTCATTTTATTCATGGTGATTATTTGAATTATGAGCTCATTGATAATTATGACATTATTATTTCAAATCCTCCTTATATTGGAATTGAAGAAGAAGTGGAAATTGAAAACTCAGTAAAAGGATTCGAGCCCAACATGGCCCTCTTCTCTCCTACTTCTGATGCCCTTATCTTCTATCGGAAAATAGCTGAAGACTCAAAAAAACATTTAAATCAAGATGGATCATTATTCCTGGAAATTAATCAAAAACTAGGCCCGGAAACTTTGGACCTTTATTCCTTTTTCTCAGAATCTGAATTGATTAAAGATCTGTCTGGCAATGACCGATTTGTAACCGGAAAAAAATAAAATTAGGGGTATTTTTATGTATCTTTAATTAAAATTTTTAATCATCATGCCACATTTTATTATAGAATGCTCTGTAAATATTTTAAGTCAGCAATCTCCTGGTAAAATTATGCAAGCTGTATACGAAGGTGCTGAAGCATCTGACCTTTTCGCAAAAAATGACATTAAGGTTAGAATTTCACCTTTCAAATATTATAAACTTGGTGAGGGGAAAAACGGTTTCATCCATATTTTTGGGAATATCATGGAAGGAAGAAGTGCTGAACAAAAAGCAAATCTATCAAGACAGGTAATTGAACGTCTCAATCTGCTGTTTCCTGAAATTTCTTTTTTATCAATGAATATCACAGAATTTGAAGCAGCAACCTACTGTAACAAATCATTAATCAATCCTGAAAACATGAACAAAGACAGACATTTTGGTAATTAATAAGGCTTTTAACTGCTTGTAAATTTCAGGATTACAAACAGATTCAATAATTAGGTTAAATAGCACTGATAATTATGAGTACCTTTTAAGAAACAATTTAACCTTGAAATCGATGAACTATTTTTCTGCTTTACATATCAAAAAATACATTGTTTTTTTGTTTTGTTTATTCCTGCTTTCATGTGGAAAAACTCCAGAAGATATTATTACCCAATATTATAAAAACGGAGAATTGAATGGTAGCATTCTCGTTATGCAAAACAACAGAATCCTCTATGATTCTGCAGTGGGCTATGCCGATTTTAACCATAAAAGAGTTCTCACTAAGAATACTCCTTTCTATATTGCTTCATTAAGCAAACCCTTTACTGCAACAGCTATCATTCTATTGCAACAAAAAGGACTATTATCATACGATGACAAAGCTTCTCAATATCTTCCTGAGCTTCCAGATTATGCAAAGAATGTCAGTATAAGACATTTACTCAGTCACACATCAGGTATTAGGGATTATGAAAGTATTCTGACTGGAAAAAAAGGATTAAATAATCAAGACGTTCTCAATTGGTTACAGGAACAAAAAGGATTGCAATTTCCATCAGGAAGTCACTTTCAGTATAGTAACAGTGGTTATATTATCTTGTCAACTATTATTGAGAAAATTTCCGGTGATTCATATAAGATGTTTCTTGAGAAGAACATCTTCGTTCCCCTAAAAATGAACAATACAGAGGTATATGACGGATCCACATCTATTAATAAGAACAGGGCCATAGGTTATGATCGCCAAAAAAAGCCTGATGATTATTCTATTTTGACAACAGGAGACGGTGGTATTTATTCTACTCCTGAAGATCTGTACAAGTTTGATCAGGCGCTTCGCGATTTCTCACTTGTCAGTAAAGAAAATAGTAATCAAATGTATACCCCTTTTACATTATCTGATGGAAAGCCCTCCATGTACGGGTTTGGATGGTTTATAGATGATTCTGCAGGAGGAAAAACAGTAAGTCACACCGGTGGATTGGATGGGTTTCGTGCATTATTCTGGCGCGATCTTAAAAATAACAAAACCATTATTACCCTGACCAACCAGGGAGATGCATTTCCTTTGCAAAATTTCCTGAATGATATGAAACAATCAACACTAAAAAACTAAATTAAATATGGAATTTAAGGCTCATGAGATCAATGGAACTAAAATAGCGGAAATAATCTCTGACACCATCATTATACACTCAGCCCAGGACGGTTTGGATCTTTTAGGCAATATATATTATCAGGGTTTTGATAAGGTGATCATTTATGAAAAAAACATGACGCCAGATTTCTTTGATCTTAAAACTAAAATTGCCGGCGATATACTTCAGAAATTCTCGAACTATCGTGTGGGGCTAGCTATTGTAGGAAATTTTAGTAAGTATGAAAGTAAAAGTATTAAAGATTTCATTTTTGAAAGCAACAAAACCCGACATGTCAATTTTGTTGAAGCCTTACCTGAGGCTTTAGAGAGACTTTCGAAATAGCATATTCTTTATTTTCAAAGAAATTAATGGCGTCTGTAATTGCTTTCTCAATTGGCTGATATTGAATTTCCAATTCATCAATTGATTTCTGACCTGTATAATAATTATCAATTCTCAACGCTTTCATGTTGGGAGTGCTCAAACTTGTTTTGATATTTAGAAATCTCAGCAAATCACCTATTATACCAAGGAAAATTAAAATAAAACCTGGTAATGGAAGCAACAGAGGATTTTGTTTTGTAATGACATTTACTTTTTTAAAGAAATCCTTATACTTAAGATTTTCATTCGTTAAGAGATATTTCTCTCCGTTTTTCCCTTTCTTAATAGCATTGATAACTCCCTGAGCTGCATCTTCCACATGGACAAAATTCTTTCCCCCTTTCGGATAAAAGACCAGTTTCTTTTTCCACGCCCAGAAAATAATTTTTCCCGAACTGGGTTTCCGGTCATAAGCACCGATCATAAAGGTGGGATTAAGTATGACCACCTCAGTTGTTTTATTATTTCTTAAAAGAAAACTCTCGGCTTCAACTTTACTTTTCGCATACAAAGATTTTGTAAAGGGATATTTCTGTGGGGATTTTTCATTTCCCGGCTCAGCCAGATTTCCATAGCCCATTGTATTTGCCGTACTGACAAACAGGAATTTCTTAACACCCGCTTCTACAGCTTCAGAAAATAAATGAACAACAACATCATAATTCGTCTTTCTATATTCTGCATAGGAAAGTAAACTCTGACTGGTTTCAGCCGCGATATGAATGACAAAATCTGCCTCTTTCATATAAACAGAAACATCAGTAAACAGATCACCCTCAACTAATTGGAGGTTTTCATCTTCCTGACCATAATAGCGACTTTTCTGCCGCACCAAAGCAATAACAAAATAACCATCTTTTAATAATTTTATAACAACATTAGTTCCTAGAAGTCCGGTAATTCCGGTTACAAATACCTTTTTCATGCCCCTATTTCTCTTTTTATTGCATTGGTCATCAATGGTAATTTGATCCAGATTGGCAGGATTTTCATCACAAGCCAGCTTATCGGGTTTACCATGATCACTGAATCTCGTTTGAACAGTTGATTAACACAACGCGCAGCTACTTTATTAGGATCTAATAAAGTTAATTTTCCTAAAAAACCCTGTTTTTCAATTCTTTTGCAGACATCTAAATTCGTTTTCATAGCTCCAGGGTTTACAACACTTACAAAAACATTAGTATCTTTCAACTCTTCATGCAGTCCTCTCGAAAATGAATGAATAAAGGTTTTTGAGGCCGGATATACTGTTTTAAAACCAATTGGGGAGAAAGCAGCCATACTGGAAACATTTAAAATGTAGGCTTTAGGCTGTTTCAGTAAGTTCGGCAGTAACTGGTGGGTCATTAATGAAGTGGCCATAACATTGACCTGTAAAATAGTGTTGATGTAATGGGGTGTGGCATCCACAAATTTCTGAGTTCCTCCTAATCCTGCATTATTGATTAAGATATGAATATCAAAAGACCTGTTGAGCTCTTCTGTCAGATTCAGCACATTTTCATTTACAGAAAGGTCAATCTCATAATAATGTGTTTTCACATCATACATTTCAGCGATCTCCTGGCTTAGTTCCCGCACATTCTGATTGGGTAAACTGACAAGAATAACATTGATCTTCTTTTTAGCAAGATGTTCAACAAGAGCTTTTCCCAACCCCTGACTTGCTCCTGTTACAACGGCGTATGATTCTTTGGTATCCATAACAAAAATTATGGTACAAATGTATCTTCACAAAGAGGTTTTCCTGTTCCAGATTATATGAGTGAACACATTCAGGGAAAATAAACAAAACCCTTATAATCAATCAATTATAAGTAAAAAAAGTTAAAATTTATAAACCTGAACTTATTTTTTAAACTCAGAAGGTGTTTGATCAGTAAATTTTTTGAAAGTGGTATTAAAAGAGGTCTTGGAATTGAATCCTGATTCATACGCAATTCCTAAAATCGAAAGTTTATTGGCTGTGTTATCTTTTAACAACTTTTTAGCGTATTCAATTCTGTATTCATTAACAAACTGAAAAAAATTTTTTTGAAACCCGGTATTAATCACATAGGACAAGTGATGGGTAGAGACAGAAAGTTGTTCGGATAATTTAATTAAATTGAGTTCACTATCAAGATAAGGTTTTTCCTGCTCCATTAATTTTTCAAGATCTCCCTTGATCCTTAATAATTCTTCGTCAGGTATTAGTTTCCTCTTAATTTCTTCGCTCTCATTTTCTTCATTAATTGATATAAACTCATCAAGTTTCTTCTCTTCGACCGGATAAATTTCTTTCTGTTTTAAAGAATAATAAGCCACAAAATAAATAACCAATAAAAAAGCAATGTTAATAAAGGCATTTAATGAAGTAGGATCATAAAAAAGATTGTAAATAACATATATAATGTTGATGATAAAAAGAATCAGGATAATATACTCCAGCCAATTAAGATTGATTCCCTCTGTATTTGCTGAAAACTGCTGGATTCTTTTTTGATGTTTTCGTATAGTGAAATAAGAAAGTCCCGTGTAGAACAATGCCTGGAATAAAATCAACCCTATAAATGTAAATTCAAAAAAAGACTGGTCAGTAAAATTTCCGTAGCGCTGTAATACTAAATTGATCAGAAAAAAGATAGGTAGAATGGCATATTTTATATCAGACCACTTAAATTTAAAAGAAGGATTTGCAAAAAATAAAACACTGAAATAAAACATAACCGGTGTCAAAAACTGAACAAACTGAACAGAAAGAATGGAATGAATCTCTATTTGTGAACCTTTTATCAGAGACCAAATTTCATCCAGCCAATATGTAGACCACAAAAAAAGGAATAACCCAAACCACAAATTGCCCTTTCTATTTACCTTAAGAGGATTCGCCAGTTTTAACAGAGAAAGCAAAACCAATGAACCATATATAAGTATAACGATAAAACGATTTAACTCAACTGTGCTCATTGGTTTTGATTTTTTATTTAAAGATAGTTCTTTTTATCCTATTCTTTTCCTTACAAAAATCTCATAGCTTAAATACAATAACGGAACAGCCATGATCCCAATATACAGAGCATTATCCATTGCTCTTGCAGGCTGATTAATAACAGCATATACGAGACCAAAAAATGCACCTCCTAAATGAGCAGCATGCCCAATATTATCATGCTGTCTGGGATTGAGCATCATGTAAACCGAATAGCTGAAATAGAGAAGACCAAAAATAAATCCTGGAATACCAATAGGAATAAAGAATATATAGATCTTAAGGTCCGGAATCAGCGCAATTCCAGCGAATAATATTCCAGAAACTCCACCACTAGCGCCAATAGCTGAATACCAAGGCTGTTTTTGATAAATAAATAATGAAAACATATTTCCCAGCAATATAGATCCAAAATACACGATGATAAAGCCTATATTTCCAAAGCCTTCCATAACAATGGGACCAAAGAAATACAATGTCATCATATTGAATAGAAGATGCATAATATCTGCATGCAGAAATCCTGCTGAAAGTAAACGAATATACTCTTTTCTATTTTGGATAGCTCCTACGTTGAATTTATACTTCTCAAAAATACTATTGTTATTAAAAGCAATAAAGCTTATAATGCTGGTAGCTATAATAACTAATAACAGGATATTCATAATTAATTCAATATTTAATTTTCTTCACCATCTCCTTCAAACAAGTCTCCGATAATTCCTCCGTCTTCATCAATATTTTCTGTAGGCTCAGGTTCTTCGTATATTTCCGGCTCTTCTTCTTCAATTTCCGGTAAGGTAACGTTAATTGTTTTTACTTTAAACTTGGTGAACTGGTTTCCAATAGCTTTTATTCCTTTTACCGCAATAAATTCATCAATATTGATGATTTCAGGTTCACGTTCTTTTCCTTTATCTTTTGCGAAAATTATTTCTGCCGTTGATCCGTTCGTAACAATTACATTTTCCACAAATGACTTATTATGCTCGGAAGGCATAAAGCCTTGTGGGTTTACATTGTTCTCCAACAAGAATCTTTTGATAAAATAAATATCCTTTTCACCATCATAATAAATACAGGTAACAGGTTGTTGCGGACGCCATTTCTCTAAGATCAGATACTCATCATCAAAACGATTTCCAAGGTCAAAGCTTACTAATTTTGCCTCTCCATTAGAATTGATCGTTAAAATCTTATCATCTCCTTTGAAATTCCCCAATAAAGTACCTCTTCCATCAGCATTCAATCTTCTTACGGTATCATCAAACCAAATTCTCCTTGGAGCCAGTGTAGAAATACCTTCTTCTTTAAGATCTACTTTTTTAACCGAATATTTGGTTACTAAATTTCCTTTCGAATCACGTCCTTTAATAGCTAATTCAGAAAAATCGATATCCATTTTGTTTTTTCTGATCCTTGGGTTGGGTTTTAAAAGAACGGTAACCGTTTCTGCTTCTCCATTTGGATTTGCTGAAAAATAAAGTACTTCAGATCCTTTTTTATCTGAAGCTAAAGGATAGTCTGTATTTCTGGTCACAGCTGTTACAGAGAAACGCTTCATATAATACGGACCTTCTTTTCCTTCTCTATAGATCATATTATAAACCGTTCTTTTGTCATTTTTCTTCCAGACAGCAACATGGAGAAGATCTTTTCCGATAAAAGTCTTAGCTTCCACTTTTACGATCTTCATGCTTCCGTCTTTTCTGAAAGTAATGATATCATCAATATCGGAACAGTCAAATAAATATTCGTCTTTTCGTAATGATGTTCCAATGAATCCTTCTTCCCGGTTCATATAGAACTTCTCATTAGCTACAGCTACTTTTGTTGCATCAATAGTATCGAAAATTCTCAGTTCTGTTCTTCTTTGTCTGTCCTTACCATACTTCTTCTGAATATTTAAGTAATACTCAATGGCATAGGCAATCAGATTGGCTAAATTATGTTTTACAAGCTCTATTTTCCCTTCAAGAGCAGCAATATTTTCTTTAAATTTATCTAAATCGAATCTGGAAATTCTCTTGATCCTGATCTCAGTCAGTTTTAAAATATCCTCTTCAGTTACAGCTCTTAAAAGATGCTTTGTATGAGGCTTCAGACCTGCATCGATTGTTTTTATAACATCTTCCCAGGTTTCTACCTCTTCAATATCATGGTAAATCCTGTTTTCAATAAAAATCCTTTCCAATGACGAAAAATGCCAGCTTTCCTGTAATTCATGCAGTTCAATCTCAAGCTCTTTCTTTAACAATGAAACGGTGTGATCCGTATTCATTTTAAGGATCTCCGAAACATTCAGGAACATCGGTTTATCGCCCACAATGACACATGCATTTGGAGAGATCGTAACCTGACAGTCTGTAAATGCATATAAAGCATCAATCGTTTTATCAGGTGATACATCATTATGCAAATGAATAAGAATTTCTACCGTATCTGAAGTATTATCTTCGATTTTCTTGATCTTGATCTTCCCTTTTTCATTGGCCTTTAATATAGAATCTATCAGATCACTTGTTGTTTTAGAGAAAGGAAGCTCAGAAATAACCAATGTATGTTTATCAGTCTGGGTGATTCTCGCTCTAGCACGAACTTTTCCACCTCGGTGACCATCATTGTATTCCGAAACATCTAAATATCCTGCCGTTAAAAAATCCGGAAACAGCTCAAACTTCTTCCCTTTCAAATGGGCAACAGATGCATTGATTAATTCATTGAAATTATGCGGAAGTATTTTAGTAGAGAGTCCGACACCAATTCCTTCTACTCCCTGTGTTAAAAGCAGCGGAAATTTTACCGGTAAATCAATAGGCTCATTATTTCTTCCGTCATATGATTTAGACCATTCCGTAGTTTTAGGATTGAAAACTACTTCCAGAGCAAAGGGGGTTAATCGTGCCTCAATATATCTCGCTGCTGCTGCTGAATCTCCGGTATAAACGTTCCCCCAGTTTCCCTGAGTATCTATCAGAAGTTCTTTCTGCCCGATTTGCACCATTGCATCTGTAATGGAAGCATCACCGTGAGGGTGATATTTCATCGTGTTACCTACGATGTTGGCCACTTTATTATAACGTCCGTCTTCCAGCTCCCGCATGGAATGCATAATTCTTCGCTGAACGGGTTTTAATCCATCATATACTGATGGAATCGCTCTATCTAAAATCACGTAAGAAGCATAGTCCAGAAACCAGTCCTTATATAGTCCGGAAACCTTCTTCAAGCTCTCGCCTTCATGTGAATTTTCTTCTGTCATTATCTGTTGTTAACGTTTTTCTCGTTATTAGCTTTTACTACTTTATTTAATGAGAATTTTAAATCGTTTACTTCTTTCGTGGTTAAATATGATATTTCATATTTCAACATTGTGGAACCACTATTCTTACTTGAAATGGTAACATACAACCTTTTTACAAAAAATAGATTTACGATCTCATACTTTATTAATTTATATTTTGGAAATTCATCACTTAATGGTTTATCCAAAAAAGGAATGATATTTCTGTTTTTGAAATTGAGGGCCTCTCCATCACTATCATACTCAAAAATTTGCCTCCCGGTAAGATGGAAAGCAACTAACATGATTAGCGGAACAATAATCAATAAATAGCTTTCTGATCCTAAAATATTAAACTTATATTCTTCTAAAAAGAAGGATACAATTCCGCCGACTAACATCATTATTAAGAGGGTATTAATAAAGTTATAGCCCGGCGCCTTGTTGCGGTTACTTAATCTCATTATAATTTGTGTTTAAAGTTAAAGTTATCTCATTAATTACTCTTTATGGTTTAGTTTTTTAGAAAGTTTTTGAGGGATCTGTTTAACCTTCTATTTCACTTATTATTTCCCTACTATCGATATCTCCTTCTTCTACCACCAGATTTTCAAGAATGAAAACTTGTCGGTCCGGTGTATTTTTCCCCATATAAAACTCTAAAAGCTGTTCAATGGTCTGATCTTTACCTACAACTACGGGCTCTAAACGGATATCCTTCCCAATAAAATGTTTAAACTCATCAGGAGAGATTTCACCTAATCCTTTAAATCGGGTAATTTCCGGGTTCTTTCCTAATTCATTCAACGCTTTTACTCTTTCCAATTCAGTATAACAATACCTCGTCTCTTTTTTATTTCTTACTCTGAACAAAGGAGTTTGAAGAATGTAAAGATGTCCATTCTTAATCAGGTCAGGGAAAAACTGTAAAAAGAATGTGATCATTAAAAGACGGATGTGCATACCATCCACATCGGCATCTGTTGCAATAATAACCTGATTATATCTTAAATCTTCAAGACTTTCTTCTATATTTAAAGCAGCCTGCAGTAAATTAAATTCTTCATTTTCGTATACTACTTTCTTGGTTAACCCATAACAGTTCAATGGTTTACCTTTTAAAGAAAATACGGCCTGCGTTTCCACATCTCTTGACTTGGTGATCGATCCTGATGCAGAATCCCCTTCCGTAATGAAGATCTGTGTATCGCCTTTTCTTTCGGCTTTCTGATCGTTATAATGCTGTCTGCAGTCACGAAGTTTCTTATTATGAAGCGATACTTTTTTCGCTCTTTCTCTGGCTAATTTCTGAATTCCTGAAAGCTCCTTTCTTTCTCTTTCTGAAATTAGGATTTTTCTTTGAATCGCTTCTGCAATTTCAGGATTTCTATGTAAAAAGTTATCGAGTTTGCTTTTTAGAAAATCAATAATGAAAGTTCTTACTGTAGGACCATTCGGTCCCATATCATTCGATCCTAATTTTGTTTTGGTCTGCGATTCAAATACAGGTTCCTCCACGTTTATTGAAATCGCTGCGATAATAGATTTTCTAATATCTGAAGCATCAAAATTCTTATTAAAGAATTCACGGATGGTTTTCACATAAGCTTCACGAAAAGCATTTAAATGGGTTCCCCCTTGAGTGGTATTCTGACCGTTTACAAATGAAAAATAGGTTTCAGTTTGCGATTTGTCCGAATGGGTTATCGCCAGCTCTATATCATTATCCATCAAATGAACGATAGGATAAAGGATTTCACTTTCTAATTCTTCTTCTAAAAGATCTTTAAGACCATTCTCAGAATAATAAGTTTCTCCATTAAATAATATTTTTAACCCAGGGTTCAGATAAGCATAATTGCGGAGCATTCTTTCGATATACTCTTTTCTGTATTTGAAGTGAAGAAATATTTCTCCATCCGGAATAAAAGAAATTTCAGTTCCGTTTCGATCTGATGTATCCTTTTCTTCATGATTTTCAGAAATAATTCCTCGCGAAAATTCCGCCACCTTCATTTTCCCCTCACGGAAAGACCTTACTCTGAAATAATCAGAAAGAGCATTAACTGCTTTTGTACCCACTCCATTTAACCCTACAGACTTTTTAAAGGCTTTACTATCGTATTTACCTCCTGTATTCATCTTGGATACTGCATCAACTACTTTTCCCAGAGGAATCCCACGGCCAAAATCACGAATAGTTACCTTACCATCGTCTAATTTTATTTCAATTCTTTTACCCGATTTCATTCTGAACTCATCGATCGAGTTGTCCAGAATTTCTTTAAGTAGAATGTAAATACCGTCATCGGCAGAAGAACCATCTCCCAGCTTTCCGATATACATACCGGGACGCAAACGAATATGTTCCTGCCAATCTAGGGTTCTGATATTATCTTCCGAATAGATTGGATTTATTTCTTGTGACATAAGTTATTTCAGCAAACATACAAAAATACGAAAATGCTTAAAATTATCCGAATTTTTCTAATTCATTTTTTATAATATTATTGAATATGTATTGCATTATTATCAAGCAAATTTTATATTTACATTATTATTCCAGAATAAGTGAAAAACATACAAGCTTTTCCTCTATTTTTATTAATACTATTCTTCCCTTTTTCCTTTTATAGCCAAATCCCAGGGCTGGTGAATTATAATGAAGAAGATGGCTTGAACAGTTCCACCACTTACGGAATGAATCAGGATAAAGAGGGATTCATCTGGATTGGGAGCGATAATGGGTTATTCAGGTTCGACGGAAAAGAATTTAAACAATTTAATGAAAAAAACGGACTAAAAAATATTGATGTACTGTCGTGCAACTCCCTATCTAATGGTGAAAATTTCATCATGTCTTATTTAAATGATTTTGCTTATCTGAAAAATGGGAAAATTATCAATTCGGATGATAACAAAGAACTCAAAAAACTCATTCATGTGTCAGCAAATTATAGCAAAGGAGACTCTATATTCCTATTTAATTCCACTGCTCCCAGAGAAATTTTCATATATCATAATGGGAAAGTAAAAACGATCCCATTACAGTTAGGCAAAGACTTTCTATCATGGAACAAACACTATGCATTTTCTTTTGACGTTAACCTCCATCTTCTTTATCTAACCGATCATAATGGCCAGGTTGTAGCTTATGACATTTTTACCAAAAAGAAAACGATCTGTAATCTTTTTCTACCTAAAACCACGATCTATAAAGTAGGTGATTTTTTAGTTACGAAATTGGATAATAATAGAGTAGAAATTTATAAAAGATATAACAGATATTATTTCAAAAAAATCCAGTCATTTTATATCCCTGAGAAGATTTATCAGGTTGTTGTTGATAAAAATTACAGGGTATGGCTTTGTCTGGACGAAGGAGGCGTCCTTTATTACAGACAGACCTTACTGGAAGGGAATCTTTCGCATCCTATTAAGATCATGGATAACTTTATTATGAATCATATTTTAATAGACCGGGATAATAATGTATGGTTTTCAACAAGAAATAATGGGGTTTATTTTATTAATGATAAATTTTTCAATAATTACATTCATTTGCCTGTAAAAAACAATTCATCTTTCATTACGGCTATAGGAAAAAGTGGAAGAAATATTATTTTAGGATATAATGAAGCAAAAAGTGGTATTTTAAAATCCAATACCATAACAGATATCACACTTGACAAAAACAGAAGAATTCAGACTAAAGCCATATTTTCAAAGGGAAATACTATTCTATATGGATTTAATCTGAGTATTATTAAATACAATACGTTTACTCACAAAATAACCCATATAAAAGATTTCAGTTTAAAAAATATTCTACCCTATACGAGCGATTCTGTATTTCTTTGTACCTCACAGGGACTTACCGCCTACAACTTTGTGACAGATACATATTCCCTGTTGCTTAATGAAAGAACTTACAACGCTCTGTCCTACAGCAAAGACAGCATATTTGTCGGTGACTTTAAAGATTTATATAAGCTAAATGTGAGAACCAAGAAGAAAAGTTTATTTCTTGAAGGATATTATTTCACTGATATCAAAAAGCTCAAATCTAACCTATATGTCGGTGCTACAAATCTTAATGGTATTATATTTTTTACTAATAAAAAAGTAATAAGAAGAATTACTGAAAAAAATGGTTTATCGACCGATCAGATAAAGAAAATAGAAGTTCAGAATGAAAATGTATTTTGGGCAAGTACCAATTCCGGACTGAGCCGTATCGAGACAAAAGGGACTCATATTAAAATCAATAACTTCACCCAAACCGATGGACTTCCATCCAATGTAGTTGCGGGATGTGTAATAAGAGATGATACTATTTATGCGGGAACTACAAAAGGTTTAGCTATTCTTCCTATCAGCAGTTTATTGACACAGCAAAAGTTTATCAATAAAAAAGTAATCATCAATTCCGTTACCATAGGAGATAGGGAAATTTTTAATCTGGACCAAAAAATTGTAAGCGAGACCCCTGAAAACAATGTTGCTTTTGATCTCAGCTTTCCCGACTATGCTTCCCAGGGAAAAGTAAGTTATAAATATAAAGTTGAAGGTCTGAGTGACGAGTGGCAGACGAGCAGTTCCCCCAAAATCATGTTTAATTCCATTCCTCCGGGAAAATATACTTTTGAAGTTTTTGGACTTGGCTACAACGGAAAGCAGTCTTACACCTTTTCCTCAATAACATTTGAAATCAAACCTAAATTTTGGCAGACATGGTGGTTCAAGTTTTTACTGATCATGTTGGGGTGTTCAATTGCTTTTATCCTGATCACTATCTATTATCAGAGAAAACGCAACAAAAAACTAGAGACACTGTATTATGAGAAAAAAATTGCTGAACTCGAACTTCAGGCGATCAAGGCTCAAATAAACCCCCATTTCATTTACAACTGTCTTAATTCCATCCAATTCTTACTCTATAAAAAAGACTATGATGAGACTGAAAATTACCTGGATATTTTCTCTCAAATGATCAGAAAAACGCTTCATTATTCAGAAAAAACATTCATGCCCATAAAAGAGGAAACCGAGTATCTTTCCCTGTATCTGAATATGGAGAAGTTACGGCTTAAAGAGCAATTCGATTATAAAATCAAGGTCTCTAATGCTGTCAATGAAAACTGGATTATTCCATCTCTGATGATCCAACCTTTTGTTGAAAATGCTATAAAACATGGAATATCAAGCCTGAAAGACAGAAAAGGATTTATAGAGATCTCATTCGATTATATTGATTCTTTGCTCTGTATTACTATTGAAGACAATGGGATAGGAATCGGAATTAAGCCTGAATCTGTTAAAAAGGCTAATTCTTTTGGGGTAAAATTATCCCAGAAAAGAATTGAAACATTTAGACAGCTTTTTGACACTAATATAACATTAGAGCTTAATGATCTTTTGGAAAAAGAACAAAGGGCCGGCACACAAATTAAACTATATATGACTCCATATGAAAACCAAAATACAAGCCTGCATCATTGATGATGAGCAAGATGGCAGAGATTACATTGCTCTTCTGCTTCAGAATGAATTTCCGGATATTCAAATTATATTTCAGGCTTCTAGTGTAGAAGAAGCATACATTAACCTTATAAAAAATGCTCCTGATATCCTTTTTCTTGATGTTCAGCTAAAAGATGGTACTGCATTCGATCTTCTTTCAAAATTCAGAGAAATCAATTCACAAATCATTTTTATTACAGCTTTTGAACATTTTGCCATCCAGGCTATCAAGAATGGGGCAACGGATTACCTTTTGAAACCGATCAAAAAAATGGATTTTATCATCGCTGTAAATAAAGCTCTGGAAATCAACAAAAAAAACAAAACCTCCACAGCTTCTTCGAATCAGAATAAAATAAGCCTCCCTACCCTGCAAGGATTCAAATTAACCAATATTACCGATATCGTTCGTTGTGAAGCAGATTCCAGCTATACGACATTTTATATGAGCGATAAAACAAAAATAATAGTTTCTAAAACATTGCATGAATTTGAAGAGTCTCTGGCTGATTACAATTTTTTCAGAATCCACCATAAGCACCTGATCAACCTCAGTCATTTAAAGGAATACATAAAAGGAAAAGGTGGCCAGGTGATCATGACTGATAATTCGGTTCTGGATGTTTCTGTCCGAAAGAAAAATGATTTCCTGAATAGAATTGAACATTTGGAATAATCAGACGACTTCATTTGCGGTAAAACATAAAGCAATCTATCATTTATAATAAAATTTAATATAAGAGCTATCCAAATTTTGGGTAGCTCTTTTTTTAACCCGAATTACAATTAAGGTTTAAACAATGACACTTATTAGGAAAACAGATACACTTACGTGTTCACAATATTGTGATATTTAATATACTGATACATTTATCAAACTAATAAAACAAAATTTTAATCCATGAAAACAAAAACTTTTCTAGTCCTGGTTGGACTGGCAACCACACAATCCATTTTCAATTCTTGTGGTGAGGACAGCACAAACATTCAAAATGAAAGCTACCAGTCTTCTCCCTCTTCATCAAAAACAACCCCAAGCTTTACCAATGGAACTTATTTTACAGATCCGCAAGCTGTGAATGCAGGGTTTGAATTTATCCGAAGTAAATTTGCACAAAATCCCGGCTATGTATTAAATCAGCAAGATCTGAATACATTCTATGACAAAGCTCAAATTGCAAGCAATGAAAGATTGCCTTTGGATCAGGTTAATAATATCATTAACAAAACCGTAAGCCTGATGCAGGTTCCTTTTGCACAAGCTGTTCAGCAATTAAATATTTCGAGTGCGGCAAAATCGTTAGCCATAACCATCAATAATGGATCAATCATTCATTTGGAGGCCAACGCAGCCTATAACAACCTTCCTGCTAATGAAAAGTCAATGATTAAGAATATCAACGATTATAAATACAATACTGAGCAGGGAAATTATCTGATCACAGGAATTCCTACGAGTAAACAGCCTATGTGGATTACGGGTGGTATGATCGGCATGGTAGGCGGCGGTTTGATCGGATTCGCAGTTGCAGGTCCTGTTGGAGCACTTGTAGGAGCTGGAATAGGTGTCGTTGGTGGCATAGTAACCGGAGCTATCCTTGGAGCGAAATAGATTATGTTATCTGTATCTGTTCATCAAAAAATAATTTTTTTAATTGCTGTTATGAGCCCTGTGCTCATAATAGCATTTTTCTCCTTCCATAAAAGCCCCTCTTTAGAATCAAAAATAAAAAAAATTGAATTTGAAAAAGAGGCCATTTACCTCATACAAAGAGGTACTAGTGGAAAGCTGGGAAATGTCGCAAAGGATTTTAATATTAATAATAAATATGCTTCCCATTTAGGAATCGGTTATTTTGAAAACCATGTCCTTACTGTTTATCATGTTTATGTCGAAAAAAACAGCAGCGGTAACAGCTTATATATTGAACCTATTAAGAATTTCATTTCACCAAAAGACTTAAACTACCTATCGATATGGCGTTTAAAGAACATTGATTTACAAAAATTTGATGGTATCAGAAATACACTTATCCAATCCGGAAAAGAAAATATCAATTTCGATTTCAATTTTGCTGCCGATAGTAAGGCGTATTACTGTTCAGAGTATGTTGTGAAGGAACTCCAAAAGAATCACGTGGAAATCATGTCCGATCATAAAAAAAATATCACCGGAATGATCAGACAAATTCTAAAAAAGGACACCCTTACCTATTTTCCCGTAGATGGCTTTGAAAACAATGATCAGGCAATCAAAGTCTTTGAATGGATAAAGTAATCACCACTGTCACAGTAAAAATAATTACTTAGAACCAATAACGGTATAAACCAATTAACAGAGTATTAATTCATAAAGTTTTTGCTGGTTTTTGATCTACAAAACCAATCACCTATTATGATAAAAATGTATTGTTTAAGCATTTATCTGATTCTTGGATGCTTCCTGTTTAATGCACAGGCTCCATGTTCAGATTTCAACGATCCCGCTAATCCAAAAGGACATTGGGACCCGGCCCCCTACCCAAACGGCAATGTAAATTATTCTGCCGGCAGTCCTAATGCATTGGACGGTTCCCAATATATTATATTGGATGACTTATCTGGTGGATCCTGGTTTATTAATTCTACCGATTATAAAAATATCGGACAGCGGTTTTCAGGACAGTGTTTATATTTTGATTTTTACCTGGAAAAAGATGGCGGCTTAAATGCTCCGGTGCATCCAACAATCTACGTGATGTCAGGTGATAAAATAATAACATTTACCGCAAATATTACCGTAACACAAAACAGTGGATGGGTTCGTGTACGTGCACCTATAGCCAACGCTACAGCTTCTGCTTTTCCAAGTAATTCGGAAGGTACATGGAGCATGCCGGGGGGAACGTGGACAGATTTCAACAATGTTATGAATAATTCAACGGCATTGCTGATATCTCCTGATATCACTTCAAGCCCAAGTGAAAGAGTGTATTATGATAATATCTGTATTAAGTCTTGTGACGGGTGTACAGCTGATTTCAAACTTGATGCATCATTTGCCAGTGGCTCAGGAAATGCCTCAGTTAACTTAACAATCATTAATCCTATTCTGGTTTCGACTCCAAACAATCCTGGCAGTACATATACTGTGAATTGGGGCGATGGAACTTCATCACCTTACATCATTTCAACTTTATCACATAATTATACGAATGCCGGCACTTATTCAATATGTGTTACCGAAAAACAAGGGAAATTAGTCGTGTGTACCAGATGTTTCACTTTCTGTTATTCTAAATCTAATGTGCTTCCAAAAGAAGTAAATACAGTCAATGTAACCCCACAAATTGATATCAAAGCCGTTGCAAAAGAAGAACTTGCAAATGCGAATAATGATTACAAACTGGTTCCCAATCCCGCTAAAAGCTATGTAGATATTCAAACAAATCTTTTAGAAAGAGGGACTGTGTCCGTAAGAATTATCGATATGTCAGGAAAAACGGTCTTAGAAAAATCAGAAAATTTAGAAAGCGGCCGCCAAAATATAAAACTTAATACTGAACATCTTATTCAGGGAAATTATATTGTTGAAATTAAATCAGGTAATAAAACAAATTCTCAGAAATTGATTATTTCAAAATAGATTCATAACAATCTAAACAAAGGCTATCCTAATTGGGTAGCCTTTTATTTAATCAGTACCTCTCCATTGAAAAAAATAAATTAAATTAGGTGTACATAAAATATCACCTATGATACAACTTCCTTTTTCCAAGCTTTCCAATGTAGGAACGACCATTTTCAGCCAAATGACGCAACTAGCCAATGAAAACCAGGCAATCAATTTATCTCAGGGGTTTCCGGATTTTATGCCTGACTCCGAACTCTTAAATCATGTAGGTGATTTCATTAAAAAAGGTTTTAATCAATATGCTCCATTAGGCGGTATGATCGGGCTGAAAGAGGAAATAGCCCGAAAAATTGAAAACAGTCATCAGGCTATCTACCACCCTGATTCTGAAATTACTGTTACAGCCGGTGGAACTCAGGCCATTTTCACTGCTATTGCCACATTTATAAAAAAGATGATGAAGTCATTATTTTTGAACCAGCCTATGATTGCTATGAACCTACTGTAGAATTATTCGGAGGAGTTATCAGGCGTTTTGAAATGAAAGCTCCCGATTATGAAATTGACTGGACCACTGTAAAAGGACTGGTAAATGATAAGACAAAAATGATCATCCTCAACAATCCCAACAACCCTTCAGGAAAGATTTTAAAAGAAAAAGACATTCAGGAGCTTATTCAATTGGTAAAAGATACATCCATTCTTATTTTAAGTGATGAAGTATATGAAAATATTGTATTTGATGGAAAACAGCATTTAAGCATCTGCAAATACCCTGAGTTACAGGAAAGGAGTCTGATGGTCGCCTCATTTGGTAAGCTTTTCCATGTTACAGGCTGGAAAGTAGGATATTGTGCAGCGCCAAAAACACTGACAGATGAATTCAGGAAAGTTCATCAGTTTAATGTCTTTTGCGTAAATACCCCCATTCAAATGGCATTGGCAGAATACATGAAGAATGATGACCACTACAATCATCTCAGTGAATTTTTCCAAAAGAAAAGAGATTTCCTTAGACAGGGGCTTTCGGGGACTTCATTCGAATTGCTCGATTGTGAAGGAACCTATTTTCAAGCTTTAAAATACAGCAAGATATCAGATAAAAACGATTTTGAATTCGCCAGCGAATTGACTGTTACCCATAAAGTGGCAAGCGTCCCTTTCTCTTCCTTCTATAAGAATAAACTGAATGACCATGTCATTCGATTGTGTTTTGCTAAAAAAGAAGAAACCCTGGAAAAAGCGATTGAAAACCTTTCAAAAATTTAATTTAAATCAACAGATAATAAAAAAAGCAGTAGAATACCTACTGCTTTTTTTATGTTGTAATCATCTATATGCTTATAAAGCCATTCCTCCTGAAACTTCAATTCTCTGACCTGTAATCCAGGCAGCATCTTCTGAACAAAGGAAAGCGACTACTCCACCCACATCTTCAGGGAGACCGGCTCTACCTAAAGCCGTAATATTGGAAACTAATGTATTCACTTCCTTATTATCGCGTGTTCTTCCCCCTCCAAAATCAGTTTCGATGGCTCCTGGGGCAACTACATTGGCTTTAATTTTTCGTGCCCCTAATTCTTTTGCCATATACTTGGTAAGCATTTCAACTCCTGCTTTCATCGATCCATAAACAGAGGAACCTGGTAAGGCAAATCTTGCCAGCCCTGAGGAAATATTAACAATTCCTCCACCGTCGTTCATGAAAGGTAGAAATTTCTGACTAAGGAAAAAGACTCCTTTAAAATGAATATCAATCATATCATCCACCTGCTCTTCCGTAGTTTCAGTTATGGGAGAATATAAAGCCGTTCCAGCATTATTGATCAGATAATCAATATTCGAACTCCCCGTGTTTTCATGTAAATGAGTGGTTACATTCTGAATAAAAGCATCAAAACTTTTTATATTTTTTGTATCCAATTGAAAAGCAATAGCATTCCTCCCTAAAGCTTTGATTTCAGCAACGACATCGTTAGCTTCTTCTTCACTGCTTTTATAAGTGATAATAACATCAAGTCCTTTTTCCGCTATTCTAAGCGCAGAATTTTTTCCAATACCACGGCTTCCTCCTGTTACTAAAGCAATTTTTGTTTTTGTGTTCATTTTTTTGTTATTTTTAATAGGACAAAGTTCATTCTTTTAATGATCCAAATACTTGCTTCAATCAATCGAAAATTTGCAAAATTCAAATCAGGCACGAAACTGCAAAGGATTGAAAGATGTTTTTCTCTTAAAAAAGTTTGAAAAATGGGCGATTTCTTCAAAACCCAATGCATAAGATATCTCTGAAACATTCCAGGTTGTCTGTCTTAATAAAATTTTAGCTTCCTGGATAAGACGGTCTGCAATAAATTCAGTTGTGGTTTTCCCTGTATTTTCTTTAAGTTTTTTGTTCAGATAATTAACATGGACTGATAACCTGTCAGCATAATCTTTTGCTGTTTTAAGCTGTAATCTTTGATCGCCCGATTCGATCGGAAACTGCCTTTCTAATAATTCAATAAACAATGAGACCACCCTTAATGATGCATCATTTGAAGTAGACAGTTTAGTGGCTGGCTGTAATTTTTGTCCATAATGAATAAGCTCAAGCACGTAATTCCGGATCAGGTCATATTTAAAGATATAATCTGATTCAATTTCCTTTTTAATTTTTTTAAAAAGAATTTCAATTTCATCTGCTAAAATATCATCGATTTCAAATAAAGGAATTCCGCCAGGCTGAAAGATGGGAAGATCTTCAAGCGTGCTATGCGATTTATCCTTTATAAAAAAATCCTCTGTAAATACACAAAAACTACCCGACTGATCGGGATCTTCAGGAATCCAATGATAAGGAACTTTAGGAGTGGCAAAGAGTAATGCATTATTTTTTATGGCAATTATTTTATCTGCATATTCAGCCCTGTTTCGTCCCCGGATCAGACTTATCTTATAATATTTCCTCCGGTTGTAAGGCATTTCAGAAGTTGTCCTTGATTTTTCAAGAGTTTGCGCAATGTCAAAAACATTAAAATGTCCAATATCCTTATGAAGGCCCTTGGGAAAAATACTTTCCAGATCTTTCCCTAGTTTTGCGGTCATTTCCCTATAAAAATCTTCTAAAGAAGCATGTACAATCTTTTCCATAAAGAGGAATTTGTAAAATTCAAATATATAAAGTTACATAAATATTGAATTACAACCAGAAAGATTAATTTAAAATATTTTTCATAATAAAGTGACTTATAATGAATATTTTTAATAACTTAGTGTAAACTAATTTATTAAAATCAATATTATGAAAAATGTAAACCTACAAAAAGGAAAAAAATTAAACAAGAGAGAATTACGTACCATTACCGGAGGTCTTCAAATGTGTATTGACCCAGATACTAATCAATGTATCGCTTATGGACGTCAGTGTGCAGAATTTCAATGCAGATATATTCCTTAAACTTATATTATTTTATAAGACCACTCTTAAACGAGTGGTTTTTTTATTTATATAATTTAGCAATACACTAAGTATAAACACGCAATTATCACGAAATTATAAATTAAATATAAAATATCTCTAAATACATTGAATTATTTTCAATACATTTCGTCATCAACAAATTTATTAAAACCAATATTATGAAAAATTTAAACATTGAAAAAGGAAAAAAATTGAACAAAAAAGAATTAAGAATAATTACTGGTGGGCGATTCATATGTACAGACCCTGATACAGGGGCCTGTAAAAGATTTGGAAATTTTTGCCAGGAACCAGAATGCAGAATTGAGCCTTAATTCAGGCTTTATATTAATTAAAACCATTTCAACTATTTTACAAAATCAATATTATGAAAAACCAAAATTTACAAAACGGAAAAAAACTTAGCAAAAAAGAGCTAAGAGTGATTACTGGCGGATTAATGCAGTGTCGTGATCCCAAAACAAATGGCTGCAGACTATTTTCTAATGGTTGCGCAGAAATTGATTGCCGTCCAGGATTAATCCCATAGACTAAAAAATTTAATATTATCAATATCACTCTATTCACGGGTGATATTTTTTTTATTCATTAACAAACAATTAGCTTATAATATATATTTACATTAATCTCAACAAAGTGATATATTAAGTGTTTTTTTCTCAGTACTATTGATAATGGGATTTCACGTAAAATCACTATACTACAATAAGATACATTTTTAAACAATAATACAAAACCATATAAATTATTCATTACAATATGACATATATTGAATTATTTTTAATAAATTAGTCACTAACTAACATATCAAACAAATCGAAGAACGGATCAAAGTTTACCAAAAGGAGAAAAACTTGATAAGAAAGAATTGAGAATAGTTAAAGGAGTCCTAACGCAATGTCGTGACAGATTTAAGATGCTTATAGAATTTTTTTAATGGCATGTGCAAAACCCCAATGTTGTCTAAAAGTAATTCCAGAATAAAACTAATTTACTAAATAATTAAAAATCATTATCATGAAAAATCAAAACGTACAAAAAGGAAAAAAATTAAACAAAAGAGAATTGAGAACCATTACGGGTGGTCTGGAAATGTGTATCGATCCTGGAACAGGGCAATGTAGAAAAACAGGTCCTAGTTGTGCCGAATTAAGATGCAGATTAGTAGACCCAATCGAATTATTCTAATCGAAATAGTACGGAAAACAATACCACTGTAATGGATGGTACTCATTTATAAAAATTTACTGACTCAAAAAAATCATTATCATGGAAAACAAAAATCTTCTGAAAGGAAAAAAATTGAACAAAAAAGAATTGAGAACAATAACCGGAGGTATGCTTGATTGTATGCAACCCGTTTTTTGTCCAACTAATCCTTGTGACCCAAGTATTCCTCAGCCAGATATAAATGGGTGTACATTAATCTCATCCGGATGTGCCCAAAAGATATGTAGACCTCTTTGATCCTGCTTAAAAGAAACAAATACATCCTATTTTCTTACCCTTAATTTTAACTAAAAATCATTACTATGAAAAATCAAAATGGAAAAAAACTGACTAAAAAAGAATTGAGAAGTATTACCGGTGGACTACTTGACTGTATTGATCCGGCAACAGGAGGTTGTAAAAGAATATCAATCAGCTGTGCCCAATTACAGTGCAGACCGATCATAGAACCTTAGAAAAATATTTTCAAAAAAAAATACCGCTCGATGAGCGGTATTTTATCTTAAATAATATATCCTCCAATCACATTCAGAGTCCATTTTCCATTTAAATACTCAGCTGAATACTTTGAAGAACTACTATTACCCCATTCAGTAATATAGACTTTGTTTAAATCCTTTTTATCTTTTTTAATTTTGGAGATCCCTCCCCGGAAAACATCAGTCACCCGGACATAAGCTGTCTGTTTACTTTCCTCTTCAGGAACGAATAAAACTCTGAATTCAGGATTGATTTGATGAAAATAATCGCAATCACTGCTGTACACGTTAAAACTATAATGTTCTTCTCTAAGATCTTCTATGCCATAGCTGGGTAACAATAATTCATAAAGCTGGGTAAACTTATTTTTTTCAGTTTTATACATAGGATTCAGATCATCAAAATCATTAATCCCATCTCCATCTGTATCTCTATTTGTAGGATTTAAACCAAAACTTTCTTCAAAAATATCATTATACCCGTCATGGTCAGAATCTTTTGTCAGATCATTTAAATTAATTTTAAATAATTTTCCTTCTTCTATTGGTGTATAGTCATCATAACCTGGCAGTCCGTCCATTTTTACAATTTTAACAAGACTCCCTTCCGCCTGAAAAAATCCGTCTTTTACAATAGGTTCCTTCTGCGTTTTATTAAAATAATAATGGCTGAAACTTAAGCCTAAAAAATAAGCAGAAGGTTGGTTATTTTCTATCTTTAAAAGCCAATATCCCATATTGTTTTTAGCCAAAGCATATTGTATTCTTCCAATCTCCTGTTTTGAAAAATACGAAAACTGTTCTGAAATTTTTTTCGTAAAATTTTCAAATTCTCTTTCTTTTGCTTTAAATCTTCTCTCAAATTCTTCTCTAGAAATACTATTGAAAAGAGAAGAGTCTATACTATCTTGCTTAAAACTTCTATACTTTTTAAGGTTTATAATCGTAAGATATTTCGGTTTTTCTTTAAGAATCTGTTTTACGGTATATGGCTTTTTTTCTATGTATTCACCGGTTTTATCTCCTTCAATAAAACATCTATCCTCAACGGTTTTTGAACAAGAGAAAAAAAATATAAAAACAAGAAAAGAAAAATACTTCATCACTTTAAATTTGATAAATGCATACAAAAAGCGCTCCCAAATTCATGGAAGCGCCTTTTAATTACTATAACTTTATTATTTCTTTATACATTAAATCTGAAGTGCATAATATCACCATCTTTAACGATGTATTCCTTTCCTTCTACCGATAACTTTCCAGCTTCTTTTACTTTAGCTTCAGAGCCGTAGCTTACATAATCATTATATTTAATAACTTCTGCACGAATAAATCCTTTTTCAAAATCAGTATGGATTACCCCGGCAGCCTGAGGCGCTGTCCACCCCTGACCAATAGTCCATGCTCTAACTTCTTTTACACCTGCAGTAAAGTAGGTCTGTAATTTCAATAAGTCATAAGCTTTTCTGATCAAACGGTTTACACCAGGCTCTTCCAACCCTAATTCCTCCAGGAAAATTTCTCTTTCTTCAAATGTTTCAAGTTCGTTGATATCAGCCTCAATCTGTGCTGCCAATACAACGATCTCCGAACCTTCTTTCTGAGCCATCTCATCAATTTTCCCAATCCATTCATTTCCGTTTTTAATTGAATTTTCATCAACGTTACAAACGTAAAGTACCGGCTTGTTTGTTAATAACTGAACCTCATTAATGATAGATTGTGTTTGGTCATTTACAGGAAATTCTCTTGCATTCTTCCCATCTTCTAAGAACTTCTGAAGATTCTGAAGAGTTTCGTAAGTAAGGATATCTTCTTTTTTTCCTGATTTGATAAACTTCTTAGCTTTTTCAACTGCTTTTCCAACAGTTTCAAGATCTTTCAGCTGAAGTTCAATGTCAATAATTTCTTTATCCCTCATAGGATCTACAGATCCTTCTACGTGGATAATATTTCCATTATCAAAACATCTTAAAACATGGATGATCGCCTCACATTCGCGAATATTTGCCAAGAACTGGTTTCCTAAACCTTCTCCTTTGCTAGCTCCTTTTACCAAACCTGCAATGTCCACAATTTCCACAACAGCTGGTAGAACTCTTTCTGGATTTACTAATTTCTCTAACTCAAATAATCTTTGATCCGGTACGGATACGGTTCCTAAGTTAGGTTCGATGGTACAGAAGGGATAATTGGCTGACTGAGCTTTTGCATTACTCAAACAATTAAACAGAGTTGATTTACCAACGTTCGGCAATCCTACGATTCCACATTTCATAATAATTAAGCTTTTAGCAAACAGCTTTTGGCCTATTGCTTGTTAAAGGTGTGCAAAGATAGTGATTTTAAGGTGAGTTTCATAATAAAAAAAATCTGCCAGACTTTGACAGATTTTTTTTATTTAATATTTTATCTTATGGATTTGCTCCTGTCGCATTTTGAGCTAATGGAGCGTCATCTGGAGCCTTTTCCAGCGTTTTATCTAGTGTAAATAAGGATTCATCTGTAGCTCGGTCACCTCCGGCAATTTTTAATTTATCAATTAAATTCTGAGCCAATGTTTCCTCCTCTATCTGTTCCTGTACAAACCATTGCATAAAATTCCAGGTTGCCCAATCTTTTTCCTGTAGGGAAAGATCAACGATCTTATAAATAGCTGTTGTATTATCTACTTCATGTTTAAAGATTCCATCAAAACAAGCTGTTAAAGATTCAGGGTCATTAGGTGGTGCCGGAATAGCATCCACTTTAGGTTTTCCACCTCTGTTTAAAACATATTCCATAAATTTAATGGAATGATTCCTCTCTTCCTGCGCATGTCTGTACAGAAAATTAGCAATTCCCTGATATCCTTTATCATCAGCCCAAATTCCATAAGACAGAAATGTATGTGATGCATGAATTTCTTTATTCATCTGATCACTCAATGCTTTTTCAATTGCAGGGGAAAGTCTGTTCGTGTTCATAATGTAATATTTTTAGTGATTATGAATACAATCCTGCAAAAATGATTCCGATAAAGTCTCTAATGATCTTGAAAAGTCTTAAAACTCACTTATAACAATCTGAAAAACTGCATTTTAAATCAATAATTTATAGTTATTCTAAAATAAAAGCAGTCCTGCACAGAACTGCTTTTATTATATTTTGATAATCTAAATCTTTTCTTGCTTATCACGAACAAGCTCTTTTTTAAACTATTTTATCTTTTTTGCCATATAGTCACTTTCATTTCCTAATCGATCTATAGCTTTAATCGCGATAGCATTGAGGCTCCTTCCATCTTTATTCTTAGGAATATCTTTGGTAAGTGTATCCAGCGTTAAAATCTCTGTTTCCCAAACCCCATTATACTGGGTGAATAATACCCATTGAAATACGTCTTTCAGGTTCTTAGTACTCCAGTTTGCCCGTATAGAGCTTCCGTTATCAGTAACAAACAATGTTGGCGTAGCCAAAGGCACCGCTTTAATCCATGGACTTTTGGGTACCAATGCTTTTTCTTTGTAAGGTCCATTTTTCAAAGTACTTAACATAGAAGGCGTCTTGGTAAGTCCTGCAATACTCCAGTGAACTTCACCCACATCGTTTTTTAAAATCTGCCTTGAAAGTTCTATCTGATTTTTAATTTCTGTTGAACGATCCGAAGTTTTAATTTCAACTGTATTTAATCCAGGCCACAAATGACGTTTTAAAGTATTTTCTGATTCCCACCAATTTAACAAAGCTTCAAAACCCTGTCCCTTGGAATCTATCGGCCAATATAATTGCGGAGAAAAATAATCTACCCATCCCCTGTTTAACCATAATTTTGCATCAGCATACAACTCGTCATATTGAGAAGAGCCCGTAATCCCTGCCGGATAGCCAGGTTTCCAGATTCCAAATGGGCTAATCCCAAATTTCACATAACTTTTTTCGGCATGAATTTCTTTGTAGATGCGTTCTACAAATTTATTCACATTATCTCTTCTCCAGTCAGCTCTGGACAATGTACCGCCACTATTTATATAAGCAGCCCAGCTAGCATTATCCGGAAAATCTGCTCCTCTGTTGTAGGCAGCATAAGGATAGAAATAATCATCAAAATGAACCGCATCTATATCATACCGCTGCACAATATCTTTTACAACATTAGAAACGTGTCCTTGTGTTTTAGGGTTAGCAGGATCAAACCAATACATCCCGTTCTTTAATCTAACGACAATATCTGATAATTTATTAGCCATTGATAAGCTATTAACAGCTCCTCCGTTCGTATGATGTGCTCTATATGGATTTAACCATACATGAAGTTCCAATCCTCTTTTATGAGATTCTTCGATCCAGAATTGTAAAGGATCATAATTGGGAAAAGGAGACCTCCCCGTTTCTCCAGTCAAAAAATAAGACCAGGGCTCCAATGAACTTGTATATAAAGCATCGGCTGATGGACGCACCTGGAAAATAACAGCATTGAAGTTGTTATCTTTCAGCATATCCAACATACTGATTGCCTCTGCCTTTTGCTGATCAATAGACAAATCATTTCTGGAAGGCCAGTTGATATTTGCCACACTTGCCACCCAGGCACCACGAAACTCTCTATTAATAGCAGGAAGATTGACTTTTACAATCTCATCGGCCGGTGGTACCGGATTAGGTTTAACAACAGGAAGATTAGGAGCATTCTTAACAGGACTTGTTGTATTGGGATTTTTTACGGGTTTTACAGTATTATTCTGAACGGTACGGGAACTACCACAAGACGCCAAAACGCCTAAAAGTACTATCAATTTTAAATTACTAACTCTCATAGGGTGCAAAACTACATTAAATTATTTTTTTTAGAT
Organism: Chryseobacterium sp. T16E-39; assembly: GCF_002216065.1. Lineage (NCBI taxonomy): Bacteria > Pseudomonadati > Bacteroidota > Flavobacteriia > Flavobacteriales > Weeksellaceae > Chryseobacterium > Chryseobacterium sp. T16E-39. The sequence goes on from NZ_CP022282.1 coordinate 1,273,707, forward strand.
TTTAAAAATATTATAATAAATTCAATTAATTATATTTTTTAAACAAAAAAAGCCCCGAAAAATCGAGGCTTATATTTATAAAGTCGGGGTTCTATTAAGCTTTCCCAGATCTTTCCATTCTTTTTCTTTCTTCTTCAGAAAGGATTTTCTTTCTCATTCTGATGAAGTTTGGAGTTACCTCGATTGCTTCATCACCTTGGATGTATTCCATGCATTCCTCTAATGAGAATAAGATTTTCGGTGCTACACCAGTATCTTTATCTTTTCCAGAAGCTCTCATGTTATTCAACTGTTTTGCTTCTACGATATTTACAACTAAATCTCCCGGTTTGTTTTGTTCACCAATGATCATCCCAGCGTAGATTTCCTCACCCGGATCCACAAAGAACTTACCTCTATCCTGTAGTTTAGCAATAGAATATTCAGTAGCAGGACCTTGAGTTTTGCTGATCAATACACCATTGTTTCTTCCAGGAATAGCACCTTTGAATGGCTTATATTCTGTGAAACGGTGCGCCATAATAGCTTCACCGGCAGTAGCAGTAAGCATTTGAGAACGTAATCCGATTAAACCTCTTGAAGGAATTTCGAATTCCATATGCTGCATCTCTCCTTTAGTTTCCATAATGTGAAGGTCACCTTTTCTCTGAGTTGCCAAATCGATCACTCTTGAAGCATACTCTTCAGGAACGTCAACAACTAATGATTCATAAGGCTCACATTTTTCACCATCAATTTCTCTAAGGATAACCTGTGGCTGACCAATTGTCATTTCATACCCTTCTCTTCTCATCGTTTCGATCAAAACTGATAAGTGAAGAATACCTCTACCAAAGACAAGGAATGTATTTGCATCGTCAGTCTGCTGAACTCTTAATGCTAAGTTTTTCTCTAATTCTTTTGTTAATCTTTCTTTCAGGTGATTAGAAGTAACATACTTACCATCTTTTCCGAAGAAAGGTGAATTGTTGATAGAGAACGTCATGTTCAATGTAGGCTCATCAATTGCAGTTCTTGGCAATGGCTCAGGGTTTTCCATATCCACGAAAGAATCACCGATCTGGAAAGCATCGAAACCTACTACAGCACAGATATCTCCTGCCTGTACTTCAGTTACTTTTTTCTTTCCTAAACCTTCGAAAACGTATAATTCTTTTACTTTTCCTTTTACAATTTTACCATCAGCCTGAGCAAGACCAATCCACTGAGATTCTTTAATCTCACCTCTTGTTACTTTTCCGATTGCAATTCTTCCTAAGAAAGAAGAATAATCAAGAGAAGTAATCTGCATTTGAAGGTTACCTTCAGATACTTTCGGTGCAGGAACATATTGTAAAATACCATCTAATAATGGGAAAATATCTTCTGTCTGCTCTAATGAAGTATTGAACCAACCTTGTTTAGAAGAACCATAGAACGTTGGGAAATCCAATTGCTCCTCAGTAGCTTCCAGGTTGAAGAATAAATCAAATACCTGATCGTGAACTTCGTCCGGACGACAGTTTGGTTTATCCACTTTATTAATAACCACTAATGGTCTCAAACCTAATTCTAAAGCTTTCTGCAATACGAATCTTGTTTGTGGCATTGGACCTTCGAAAGCATCTACTAACAAAATTACACCATCTGCCATTTTAAGTACTCTTTCAACCTCACCACCAAAATCGGCGTGACCAGGAGTATCGATTACGTTAATTTTAACGTCTTTATAAGTAACAGAAATATTTTTAGATAGAATGGTAATCCCTCTTTCTCTTTCAAGATCGTTATTATCCATTATTAATTCTCCACTTTCCTGATTTTCTCTGAAAATGTTTGTAGCATGAATAATCTTGTCAACCAAAGTCGTCTTCCCGTGGTCAACGTGTGCGATAATCGCAATATTTCTAATGTTTTGCATGAATGATTTTTACGGGTGCAAAAATAGTGTTTTTTAATTAATTAATTAGTATGATTATGTATTATTTAACAAATTCATAATGAGAAGGTTAAAATAAAACCCAGTATAGGGGCTTTACAACATCCCCGATCCACAAACCCACATCTATCTAATCATCTTGATGTTACATCCTTTAGATCTTATAATTTTAATATACTTTTTGAAAAAAATAAATCAATACTACTTGAATAAGAACCACCAATCCAAATTTTAATAAAAAAGATTTTTTCAAAATTTTATGTCGGAAAACAAACATTCCTGACAACGCACCAATGGTTCCCCCAAAAAATGTTAATAATAAAAGTGTATTTTCAGAAATTCTGCGCTGATATTTCTTGGCTCTCTTTTTATCAACACCAAAAATAAAAAAGCAAAACACATTTATAAGTAGTAGAAAATAAATCATAGGCCCTGCAAATGTAAGAGAAATATCACTAAAATTGTGGTGGCTGAGGCACTCGAAACCACTCTGCCTTTGAAAGCCTCAGGCATCGGACCGAATCAATCCAAATTATTTCTTATATCTCTGTACGCAATTGCTAATTTTGGTAAAAGTTCTGGTACTCCATTGATCAACGCTTCTTTTTTCTTGTGGCTCCATCCTTGTATTTGTTTTTCTCTGTAAAATGCAAAATATACTTGTTCATATTCTTCGTAATAAATAAGTTTTACAGGAAGCTTTTTAGAAGTTTGATTGGCACCTCCACCCTTTTGATGTTGTAAAATCCATTTTTGAAGATTATTAGTGCTTCCAGTATAATAGCTACCATCAGGGCAGAACAGAGCACAGCAGTATGTACATCCATCCTTTCATCTTTGAATTATTTGTGTTTTATAAAGATAGGAAAATTGGTTAATGGTGGCTTCTAGTGCCTCAGCCACCCGGAAATATTTTAATGATTTTAATTATAATATCAGAGATTTGCAATAAAACTCATGGGTAGACAATGCCATATAAAAAGAGCTGCCTTATAGAAAAGCAGCTCTTTTTTACAATATTTAACAAGATTATTTTTTTGCTTTAACGTCAACAGCGATCTCAATATCTTTACTAACCATCCATTCTGCAGGATCTGCTTCTGAAGTACCAAATTTAATACCCCAATCCGCTCTGTTTACCGTAAATTTAGCCTGAATAGAAGCTGAATTATCTGTCACATCTACTTTAGCAGGGAACGTAACATTCATTGTTTTTCCTAATAAGGTAAGATTACCACTTACTGTTTTATTGGCTCCCGTAACTGCATCTTTAGGTGCTTCTTTAAGATCGGTCACACTTGTAATTTTGAAATCTGAAACCGGATTCTTCTCCACATCGAAAAAGTCAGGTGTTTTCAAATGGGTTACCAAATCTTCAGGTTTTTTATCTTTTTCAGTTACTGAAGCAGGATCCACCTTGATAGAAGTCATATCAATAACAAAGTTTCCGGCAGAAATTTTTCCTCCTTCAACGCTTAAATCTCCAGATTTCACATTAAGTGTTCCCCATCGTGGAGCAAAACCTCCTTTGTGAGTTGCTTTCCAGTTTACAATAGATCCCGCTGCATCTACAGCTAATACTTCTCCTTTACTTTCTGCAACAGTCTGCTCTTGACCAGCACTCGTTGTAGCTGCTGATTTTTCTTTATTACAAGAGGCTGCAAGCAATCCTACTCCCACTAATGCGATAACAGTAATTTTTTTCATAATTGTTTTATTCTTTAAAATTATTTTTTACTAAAATAGAATTTCAGATTTGAAATTCAAAGTTTCAAAAGTAGAAAAAGCTTATTACATATCATCTTAACCTAGATCAAGAAATAATAAGTATGATTTTTATTGCTCATAGAGAAAGAATAATGAAAATGGTTTACTTAAACTTTAAAATACATTAACTTTGAGATGCGACAAATGATTAACATACTGGCTATGTTATCTATTCACCACTTCTGAAATACAATTCAACCACTAACAATTTAAAAATATGAATCAGCAATTATTTGAAAAAGTAGATCAATACATTGGTAATTTACTGGCTCCTGAAGACCATATCCTACAGGAAACCATTCAGTCTTTAGATGACGCCTCGATGCCTCAAATCAGCGTAACAGCAACACAGGGTAAGTTTCTGCAACTGATGTTGCTAACGTCTAAAGCTAAACGTGTACTCGAATTGGGGACATTAGGCGCCTACAGTACCATTTGGATGGCAAGAGCAATCCCTGCAGATGGTAAAATAATTACCGTAGAATTTGATCCTCACCATGCACAAATCGCCAGCCAGAATATTGCAAAAGCAGGATTTTCGGATCTTATTGATCTACGCATCGGTAAGGCGATGGATGTATTAAAAGAGCTTATTGCCAAAGGTGAAGAAACTTTCGACTTTATTTTTATTGATGCTGATAAACCTCCCTATGCTGAATATTTTGAATTAGCCTTGCAGCTTTCCCATCCCGGAACGGTCATCATTTGTGATAATGTAATTCGGGAAGGTAAGGTTCTCGATGAGAATACCAGCGACGAAAGAGTAAAAGGGGTACAACGTTTCAATCAGATGTTGGCTAATAATTCAAAAGTTACCGCTACCATTATGCAAACGGTAGGAGCGAAAGAATATGACGGAATGGCCATTGCTATTGTAAACTAGGATTCTTCTTGAATTTAAGGCATTGGTACCTATCTTTTCTCATTCCAAAATCTTAATTTAGCCTGCCGAAACCAGAACAATGACGACCGTAGAATTTATAAGAAAACAACTCAACATCTCTGAAAAGAGTATTAACAATACCCTACAACTACTTGCAGAAGATTGCACGATCCCTTTCATATCCAGATACCGGAAAGATTTTACCGGAAACCTGGACGAAGTACAGATAGAGCAGATTTCAAAACTAAGCAAGCAGTTTGATGATATTGTTAAAAGAAAGGAATCTATTCTTAAATCCATTGAAGAACAAGACTCATTAAACCCTGAACTGAAACAGAGAATTGAAGAAAGTTTTGATCTTCAGGAACTTGAAGACCTGTACCTTCCTTTTAAAAAACGTAAAAAAACAAAAGCGGATGCTGCCAAAGAAAAGGGATTAGAACCTCTGGCTAAAATCATTATGAGCCAGAAAACCGGGGATCTTGATTCTTTAGCGTCTCGATATCTCAATGATAGGGTTCATTCTGAAGAAGAAGCCCTTCAGGGCGCCAGAGATATTATGGCAGAATGGATCAACGAAAATATGTATGTCCGTAAAAATCTTCGAAGATTATTTCAGCGTAAGGCAGCTATTTCGTCAAAAGTTGTCAAAGCCAAAAAAGACGAAGAAAACGCTCAGAAATTCTCCCAGTATTTCGAATGGGAAGAGAGCCTCAACCGAACCCCTTCTCATAGACTTTTAGCTATGTTAAGAGCAGAGTCTGAAGGTTTTGTAAAGATAAATATAGGTGTAGACAAAGATGAAGCAATTGATTTCATTGAGAATGCTATTATAAAGTCTAAAAATGAAAGTGCCGAACAGATTGCAATTGCCATAAAAGACAGTTATAAAAGACTGCTAGAACCTGCTATTTCGAACGAAACACTGCAGGAAGCAAAAGAAAAGGCAGATAAAAAAGCAATTGAAATTTTTTCTGAAAACTTAACCCAGTTGTTATTGGCTCCACCCTTGGGAGAAAAAAGGATTTTAGCAATTGATCCTGGGTATAAAAGTGGATGTAAAATAGTCTGCCTTGATGAGAAAGGAGATCTTTTACACAACGAAACGATCTATCCTCACGCACCTCAGAATGAATCGGGAATGGCTATGAAAAAGATCCGTTCGATGGTGAACGCCTACAATATTGAAGCAATTTCAATAGGAAATGGAACGGCAAGCCGCGAAACCGAGTTTTTCATTAAGAAAATTGCTTTTAATAAGCCATTACAGGTTTTTGTGGTTTCAGAGGCAGGGGCATCTGTGTATTCTGCAAGCAAAATCGCCAGAGAAGAATTCCCAAGTTATGATGTAACAGTTCGTGGAGCCGTATCTATCGGCAGAAGATTAGCAGACCCATTGGCCGAGCTGGTTAAAATTGATGCCAAATCTATTGGCGTCGGTCAATATCAGCACGACGTAGATCAAACTCAGTTGAAAAATGAGCTGGATTCTACAGTTATGAAATGCGTAAACTCTGTTGGAATAAACCTTAATACAGCCAGTAAGTCATTGTTGAGCTATGTTTCAGGAATTGGTGAAAAGATGGCTGAAAACATCGTTAATTACCGCGCTGAAAATGGAGCTTTTGAAGACAGGAAACAACTAAAAAAAGTTCCCAGATTAGGAGAAAAAGCCTTTCAGCAAGCTGCAGCATTCATTAGAATAAGCAATGGAAAAAATGCTTTGGATAATTCAGCCGTTCACCCGGAAGCCTATGGTATCGTAGAAAAAATGGCAAAAGATCTTGGCATTAAATCTGATGAACTTATTGCCAATAAAGAAAAAATTGCATTAATCCAGGCTGAAAAATACATTACGGAGCAAATTGGTATTCTTGGAATCAGAGATATTTTAAAAGAGCTTGAAAAACCTGGATTAGATCCAAGAAAAGCAGCTAAAGTTTTTGAGTTCGATCCAAGTGTAAAAAGTGTAAAAGATTTAAAAATAGGAATGATCCTTCCAGGAATTGTCAATAATATTACCGCATTTGGATGTTTTGTTGATTTAGGAATCAAAGAAAGCGGACTCGTTCATATCTCTCAGCTGAAAGAGGGTTTTGTTTCTGACGTGAATGAAGTCGTAAAACTACATCAACATGTCCAGGTAAAAGTAACAGAAGTAGATGAAGTCAGAAAAAGAATTCAGCTAAGCATGATCCTGTAATGAATTTAGTTTGAAAATATCTGAAATTAAAGAAAGAAAAATCATTCATAGACCCACTCAAAATTTCGATGAGTGGGGAAATAGAATATATCATTCTTATGAATATCACCTCCCTTACAATCCTGGTTATAAGGGAAATGAAACCGAAAGACTTTTTGCCAAGTGGATAGATATGTTACCTTTTTGCTTAATTTTTTATTTTGTATTTCATAAAATGATTCTTGTAAGCATTGTACTTTCTGTCCCATGCGTTTTGGTTTTAGGAACACTAACAGAATTTTACTGGGGATCGACATTGGGAAAAAAGGTATTCAAAATTAAAGTAATTGATGATAACGGAAACTATCCTGTTTTTTTAAAATCACTGCAAAGAAACCTTTTATGCCTTGCTAATTTTTATCCCGTCTTCTCCGAACGCACAACCAGAACAGTTGCTATGGGAAGACAAACAAGAATGCAGATGAATTTTAGTATGCATATGAACAATACGATTTGTAAAACCTACATAGTAAAAGAAAGTAAAATTCCTGAAATCAAAGAGCTTTTGAAATATCAGGGGAATCAGAATCTTTTACCGCAAAAACAATTTTAAATAAAAAAACCGTCACATTTCTATGGCGGTTTTTTTTATTTGTTTATTTAAAATCTTTAGAATCCCTTCTCGGTTCTTTTGCTTCCGGCCATTTTACCGTTTCTCCTTTATCATCCTGAGGCATTACTCTTTTCTCCCTGCTGGTAAATTCAGGATCCTCTGATGCCATATAAGCTAAAGTAGCCGTTAAAATCACATTATTTTTAACCTCATCAAAAACAATCTTATCATACGTATCTTTTGTAGTATGCCACGTATAACCAAAATAGCCCCAATTCAATGAGCTTAAAGAAAACCCAGGAACACCAGCCGCTACAAATGAAGCGTGATCAGATCCTCCTCCACCAGGTAATCCGGGGAAATCAGTTTTAATATTGTCCCGTACTTTTTTAGGAACCGCATTCAACCATTTTCCAATATAGTCGTAGGACTTCACAAATCCCTGACCGTTGATATTCACTACACGACCCGTACCGTTGTCCTGGTTGAAAACAGCCTGAGTTCCTTTCATAATTTCCGGGTTATCTGCAACAAATCCCCTTGACCCATTCAATCCCTGTTCTTCACTTCCCCAGAGTCCTATTACAATTGTTCTTTTATTATTCGGGTAATACTTTTTAAGAATCCTCATTGTTTCGAGCATAGTAAGTGTTCCCGTTCCATTATCTGTAGCTCCCTGAGCTCCGTCCCATGAATCCAGATGTGCAGAAAGAATAACATATTCGTTAGGCTTTTCTTTTCCTTTGATCATTCCTATGGTATTAAAACTTTTGGATTCAGGAAGTATTTTTGATTGAGCTTCAAGCTTTATTTTTGGCTGAGCTCCTTTTTCGGCCATTCTATACAGCATTCCATAGTCTTCTACATCTATATCGATCATAGGGATCTTTGATGTTTTCGCCCCAAATATCCTGTTCGCACCCATAATTCCAGTCCAGTTAGAAATAGCAATTCCAGCTGCTCCTGCTTTTTCTAATGCTTCAGGAAGTGTATTATTATCATATCCTATGTTTTTCACATAGTCACGAAAATCTTTGGAAGCCTGCTCTTTTTCAGCTTTTAGCTTTTCATATAATTCAGGAGTAGCAAATTCTTTGATCTGATCATCCGAACGACCGATCTTCTGATATTGGGCCATTAATACAATTTTACCTTTCACAGAAGGTAGCCATTGATCAAACTCAGCCTTGGAAGACACTTTAGGAAGTATAACAACTTCAGCTTCAATTGCTTTTTTCGTTGCAGGACTCCAGGCCAACTGTGTTGCAGACAATGATTTTACACGGGGATAAGTCATATCTACATGAGTAATACCTCTCTGCCATCCTTTCCAGGTTCCAAACTGTTTAAGCTCTGCATCCACACCCCAGGAGCGAAGCGTTTTAGCCGTCCATTCATTTGCTGCAAGCATTTCGGGAGTCCCCACCAAACGGGGGCCGATGCCATCAAGCAGCTCATAAGCCATATTTTCGAGTTGAGAATTATTATTGGCTTCATTGACGAAGCTTTCTACAATAGGATTAAGCTTTTCCTGAGATTTTGAGGGAGCCTGTGCCCATGACAATTGCACTGCAAGAACTACAGCTGGCACCGCAAAAAATTTATTTATCTCCATAGTACATTATTGAATGCTTAAAGATAACAGAATTTGTATGAATGAAGAAAAAAATGAAGAATTAAAAGGCTTAAAAACCATATTGAACCTATAATATTTTCCGAGACACTAAAAAATTCACCTAAAAAATAAATAGATAAAAAATGATAAAGACCATATTAAAAATAACAACTTTTAATTCTTATCAAAAGGTATTACTTTTCGTTAATAAAAGCTTGCTCCTCTGCAGAAAGGAGAATAGCATCCTCTTTCTCCGCTTTTACCGGAACATTTTCCCAGATGCTTTTGGTAAAATCTACTTTCTGGGAAAGCCCCTCTCTGCTAGACTTTTCAAAAGTATTGTAAATTATTTCCCTGCTGAATTTTCTTTCATGCTTCTTTCCAAGATAGACCGCTGAATATTTATCACCTGAAAATCTGGTTAAAGCCGGGAGGTACATTCCGTCCTTTTTATAAAAATCAAAAATAAGCGTAGCATCACCGAGCTGATAATCATATTCTACTCCTGCCATTCTTCTTCTGATTGGTGGATATCCTGTCTGTAAATAATGGACTTCAAAATAAGTAATAACCTTATCAGTCTTATTATATTTTAGCTCTCCATTAAGTTCAATACCTGTACCTGACTCGATCTTAAAAGTAATCAACTGTTCATCCCCTTCTTCAGAGATCATTCTCCCTGAATATTTTGAATTAATACTGTTGATGTGATTCAGTGTACGGCCCAGTTCAAAACTAAAGAAATAATTCCCCATATATTCATGAGCAAATTCATTACTCCCTGGTGAAAAAATACTGTCTGATTTTGTATTTTTCAGGTATTTCACATTATTCAACTGCATCTGTAGGATCTTATCATAATTTTTACTGATCCCATCTTTATAGTTGTAATGGTTATTTTTGCTCCATAATTTGGATTCAGCAATAACTAAAAAGCAAAGTTCGTCGTTGTCTGATCTTTTTTCTTTGAATATTACATCATACAGAGAAGGCCCATTATAATATCTTTTTTTATAGTTCTTTTTTATATCATTAAAAAGTTTTTTTATGTCTACACTTACTATTTTTACCTCTTCAATGTTTTTAAATGTAGGCGTCAATTTGATCGGAGAATTAAAACCACTCACTTTTCTTTTCTGATATCCAAAAGCTGACACTTCAAAATTAGCTGCATTCTGTATAACCGGGGCAAAGCCGTCCTCATTGGTATAAACAACCTGATTATTGACAATAATCCTTGCATGGAATATGGCTTTCCCATTTTCTGAATCCACAACTTTTACTTTTTGGGCAGAAAAAAGACCAAAAAAAAGAATCAAAAATAAATAAGATTGCTTCATATGATGTGTAATTAATTTTTTACTTAACTATACAAATATATACCCAGAGAAGGAAATAAGAAAGTACTCTGAAACTATTTTTAAACAATTACAGAAAGAAAAATTAATATTTGAAAGACTAATCAATGATAAAATCATGGCATAAAAAAAGCCAGCTTAATAAGCCGGCTCCAGGAAATTTATTTTTTTGATTCCTCAACAGAAACTTTTCTGAAATCTTTGAACAACTTGCTTAGTTCTAAAGCTGATTTACGAGCTCTTGTTCCAGCTGCTTTGTTCCCTTTTTCAGCTTGTTGGTTTGCTTCAGTTGCGAATGCTTCAAATTCCGCGTTGATTTTTTCAATAAGTTCTTTCATTTATTTTAAAATTTAGGCTGCAAATATAGGTTTTATGGTGATTCCAGCCTAACTGAGACAAAAAAAGTTTACAAAAATTTTAAAAAAAATCATCCCCGATAATAAGTAATAAAAATACGAATAATAAAAAGTGGATAAAATTTTTAATTTAAAGTAAATTTTTCTGTCCTTTCCTTTTTCAATTAAGGATTTTTATTATAAAACATTTAGTATAACCAAGAAACTTATATTGTCAGAAAAAGGATTTAAAATTTAAGACAAGCGCGTTCTATTCTTTTTATTGGTTTTATGTACCTTCGTTTTTTAATAATCAGCCGCCTGTCTTATCTATGGAGTTGCCAAAAGAATATATTTTAAGGGATACCAACATCAGCACACTTTCTGTTTATGAACTTTTGAAACACACCCAAACGGCAAAATTCATAGAGGAAAAAAACTTTCATGATATCGTACCCATGGTTCTTGATATCAATTCAGGAGTTTTTACCAAATCACTTTCTTTAATTGGATTTCCAAATGTTTCTGTAAGCCAGGTCGGATCTTCATTAATAACTGCATGCTCTTGTGACCATTCAAAAGAAAAGCTTTGTGAACACCAGGCAGAAATTATTTACAGCATTCTAGAACAAAAAAACTTCCGTATTTTCTTTGATGCTAATTTAAGACAAAGAACCCTGGTTTCTTTTGCCAAGAGTTTTGGGTTGGAAAATGAGCCCAACCTTGATCATTATTTTCACCTGAAACTACAGAATGGAAAACTGGATATTCAATCGAAGATAAAAGAACTTCTTCAAATTGATGACCATGCTTTCAAACAGAATTTATTGCCACAGCGACAACCCCTTTTAAAAGAATTAGGAATGCTGAATACCGATAAAAGGAAGTTCCTTATTGTCGGTAAACACCGCTATTATAATTTTTTGAATTTTTCATTAATAGAAGCTGATACTGCTCAAAATGGTAAAATCAAAAATCCAATACACGTGATCGACCCGATGCAGCTTATCTGGAAAGCTAATCAGCCACAGGAAATTAAATTCTACACTGCAATTGCTGCATTTCAAAATAAATTCAGTGAAGAACAGGGTTCAACAGACTTGGAGGCACTGAAATTAATTGTTCAAAATCCTTTAGGCCTGGAAGTATACTATCATGATCATACGATAACTGAATCAATCTCATCAAGGTCTTTGGTACCGATAGGACTCTCCTTATTAAAGGCAGAAATACAGCTTACTGTCTTTAAAAAAGATCCTTTCTATGAGATTACGGGTGAACTGAACTTTAATGATATTTCTCTTCCTTTTAAAAATGTTATCATCAGAAATGATTCTTTTATTCACCATCAGAATACATTGAGTCTGATCGACAATCCGGATCTCCTCCGGGTAATCCAATTTTTTAAATCCAATAACGAGATCCTTCTTATTCATGCTTCAAAGTATGAGAACTTTTTACAGACCGTTTTAGCATCATTGGAACCCTATGTTCATATTAATTACAGCTATATTCATTCCGCTACTCCCGTACAGCTTGAAGAAAAGAACTTTGAAGTAGAAAAGATCATCTATTTACATCAGGAAGGCAATTATATATCAATTACTCCGGTGATGAAGTACGGTTCTGTAGAAGTAGCTGTCTACTCCAGAAAACAACTTTATGATACAGATCAAAATGGAAATCTGTTTAAAATAGAACGAAATTATGAAGCTGAAACAGCACTTACTTCAGTAATCGTGCAACAGCATCCCGACTTCACAGAGCAATTGGAAGCTCATGAATATTTCTACCTGTATAAAGATAAATTTCTGGATGCAGATTGGTTTCTTAAAGCTTTTGAAATATGGAAAAATGAAGGTATAAGCATTCTTGGGTTCAATGAATTAAAAAATAACAAGCTCAATCCCAATCGGGCGAAGATCAATATTCAGGTTACAACCGGCATCGACTGGTTCAATGCAAAGTTAAGTGTCCGTTTTGGCGGCAAAGAAGCAAGTCTTAAACAGGTACACAGGGCTCTCCGTAATAAAACAAAATTTGTACAGCTGGATGATGGCACTCAGGGCATCTTACCTGATGAATGGATCAACAAAATAACAAAGTATTTCCAGATTGGTGATATTGACGAAGATCTGCTTAAAATTCCAAAGGTTAGTTTTTCGGAGGTTTCAGGTTGGTTTGAAAAAGAAGTCTTAAGTAAGGAGGTTCAAACTGAACTACTTTTATATTCAAAAGAATTTTCAATGCTGAAAAAGGCACCGGAAATTCATGTTTCTACGGAATTGAAAACTTCACTCAGAGATTATCAAAAGGAAGGTCTCAATTGGTTGGGACTGTTGGATCATTATAATTTTGGAGGATGCCTAGCGGATGATATGGGTTTAGGAAAAACAGTCCAGATCATTGCATTTATTCTATATCAAAAGGAAAAATATGGCAACAGAACCAATCTGATCGTTGTTCCGACTTCTCTATTGTTCAACTGGCAGGAAGAGATTCAAAAGTTTGCCCCTTCCCTGAAGGTATTAGTGCATTATGGTGCTGACAGGCAAAAAACCATCAGCCATTTCCAGGATTTTGAAGTGGTTCTTACCAGCTATGGAATGCTACTCTCAGACATTCGTTTCCTTAAAACATTCCACTTCGACTATATTTTCCTGGATGAATCACAGACCATTAAAAATCCTAATTCCGAAAAACATAAAGCTGCACGCCTTTTACAGGCAAGGAACAGAATTGTTCTAACAGGAACTCCTATTGAAAATAATACTTTTGACCTGTATGGACAGCTTTCATTTGCTTCTCCCGGATTGCTGGGTAGCAAACAGTATTTTAAAGATACCTATGCCATTCCAATTGATAAATTTGAATATAGCAAACGGACCATTGAACTTCAGCAAAAGATAAACCCTTTTATCTTGCGGAGAACAAAAAAACAAGTAGCAAAAGAGCTTCCTGAAAAAACAGAGATGGTCATCTATTGTGAAATGAATGCAGAACAGCGAAAAATCTATGATCTTTATGAACGGGAACTTCGTGATTTTATATCTGCATCTACAGACGATGAAACGCTAAAAAACAGCATGCATGTTTTAACGGGTCTTACTAAACTCAGACAGATCTGTAATTCTCCGGTTTTACTGAAAGAAGGACATTCGGGCGAGCATGCCGTGAAAATTCAATTATTAACGGAACAAATCGAAAATAAATCAAAGGAGCATAAAATTCTTGTATTCTCTCAATTTGTCGGAATGCTGGATCTCATTAAAAAAGAGCTTGAAGATAAAAATATTCCTTTCGAGTACCTTACCGGCCAGACTAAGGACCGTGGAACAAAAGTCCATCGTTTCCAGACAGATGAAAATGTACGGGTATTCCTTATCAGCCTAAAAGCAGGAGGAGTTGGCCTCAATCTTACAGAAGCAGATTATATTTATCTCGTGGATCCATGGTGGAATCCTGCTGCTGAGAATCAAGCTATTGACAGAAGTTACAGGATTGGACAGACAAAACATGTGGTAGCTGTCCGTATGGTATGCACCAACACCATTGAAGAGAAAATACTCAATCTTCAGAAGAAAAAGAACAAACTTGCACAGGGCCTTATCAAAACTGAAGAATCGAAATCACAGAATTACACCAAATCCGATCTATTACAAATTTTAGGATAAAATAAAGCAGCCTGAAAAACAGAAAAATTTCAACAGGAGAAGTAAAAAGGTTTTCATATCTTTGATTTTTATAATTCACAAGGGATGAGCGACCAATTAGAAACTATAGAAGACTATTACAGAAATATCAGAGAAAATCAATTGAAAATGTTTGATTCTCATGATTTTGAGTTGGGAAAATCACATTTTAATATTTCCATGCGAAGATACTGTAGTTTCAAAAGCCCATACAACCGGAGAGATTATTATAAAATAAGCTTTATCATCGGTAAAGGAACCTTTCAATATGGACAGCAGGAGCTTTATATAGACCGTCCAGCCCTGTTTTTTCCTTCGCCTAATATTCCTTATTCATGGGAATGTGACGGGGACCTGCAAGAAGGCTATTTCTGTCTTTTCAATCAGGAATTCTTTCATGGAAATTCAGAGTTCAAATTATTTAAGAAAACATCCTTATTTAAAGAATGGAGTATGCCGATAGTATTTTTAACACCGGAACAGACCCAATTGGTTTCGGTTTATTTTGAGCAGATGTACAAGCTCAACAACTCCAACTATCCATTTCGGTGTGGAAGTATTAAAAGTCATTTAGCCTCTGTCCTTCACCTGGCTCTCGAAAACCGTGTGGAAGATATTGACTTGGATGAGCTTCCGGCAAATGTCCGTTTGTACCGCCTGTTCGATGAACTTCTCAACAAACAGTTCCCTCTAGATTCTCCTGCCTACCCTCTTGCTTTAAAAACAGCCTCAGATTTCGCAGAACACCTCAACGTTCACGTCAACCACTTAAATGCTTCTGTAAAGTCTGTAACAAACCTTACCACCACTCATATTATTAAAGAAAGAATGTTTGAAGAATCTAAAAATCTTTTAAAATATACCAATTGGGATATTGCTGAAATTGGTTATACATTAGGATTCGATCAGCCTTCTCATTTCAACAATTTCTTCAAAAAATATTCAAACACCTCCCCTCTAAAATTCAAACACGCTATTTAATTCTTTGAATTTTGTAATTTTTACTTTGTCTTTTAAAATCAATATCAAAGATTCTTAGCTTATTTTTGTATTGTTAAAAAAAGAATGAATTATGTTGAGAGAAGCATCTGAACAACGAATCAGATTGATCACCATTATGGCCTTTATATCAATCCCATTATCAGGGTTTGTAACGGACATTTATTTACCCTCTTTCCCCGCAATGGCCAGAGGCATGCAGGTTTCAGAAAAAGATATCCAGATCACTCTTACGTCCTATTTACTGAGTTATGGAATTTCGCAATTATTTATAGGAGGAATTTTAGATAGTATTGGACGCTACCGTCCCAAATTAGCCGCTTTATTTTTATTGGTCATAACCAGTATCCTGATTACCATGACGGACAGTATTTTATTGATCTGCCTTCTCCGTATCCTTCAGGGAATTGCTGTTTCGGTATTAGTTGTAGCAACACGTGCTATTTTTGTAGATATTTATGATGCTGATAAAGTAAAACATTACCTCAGCTATTTCACCATTGTATGGTCATTGGGGCCTATTTTAGCACCATTCCTTGGTGGTTATTTAGAAAAATTATTTAACTGGCATGCGAATTTTTATTTCCTGGCCTTTTATGCAGGAGCTATATTGATTTTTGAATGGTTTTTCAGTGGGGAAAGTCTGCCACAGAAAAAGAAACTCAATTTTTCAGAAAATATCAGCCTGTATAAAATGATGTTGCAAAACCGGATATTCATGCTGGGAATTATTATTCTAGGGTTAAGCTATTCCATTGTGATGTTGTTTAACATTACTGGACCTTTTATTATTGAAAATACTTTTCATTTTACCCCGGTTGTGATTGGGTATTGTACCCTTATTCTGGGTTTCTCATGGATGATTGGTGGTTTTATTGGTAAAAAAAGAGTTGCATTGGGTTTCAAATCAAGAATCTTACAGCCTATTATTTTACAGTTAACCCTCATTGTGGGATTAATTGCTGTAAGCTACTATACAGAGAGTTTATATATCATGATCCCCTTTGCATTTTTTATCCATATCTGTTCCGGGATTTTGTTTACTTCTTTTTTCACCACAAGCATGTTATATTTTCCAAAAAATGCAGGAACTGCAGGAGGATTAATGGGTGGACTGGTTTATATTATTACCTCTATCACCAGTTTCATTATTTCAGTAAGTGGAACTGTAGCGCTGCAAAAAGAACTGTCCTGGCGGTATTTAATAATAGCAGTCCTTCTTCTGGGTATTATCCTCACCATGAACCACACCTTAAAAAAAGAAAAAGCAGAGAATTGATCTCTGCTTTTTTATTTGGAGACGTTAGCAATAGCTCTTCATTGTAAAATTACTCCAATCTAATTGTTGATGTCGCGAATCCAATTGTTGATGGATAATGTTTTTACTGTAAGCAGTATATAAACTAATATTGCACTGTCAAAATAAAATTATTGTAATTTAAAAAGGAATACAGAAATTTATATTTCCTATTCATCTATTCAATAAAAATTAAAATACGAAAAACTCAAAACAAAGTATTAACAATGGTAGCGTTCGTCAAAAAACAATGGAAACAGATAATGATCATTCTAATGATCTACTCCACCTGGACTGTGGCGGCTTTTCTATTTCTGATCCGACTGCAGGGTCTGGAAACTACCCTCAAACAATTTGGAACTGGCAACCAACTTTATATAAATTTTATTCATACCGTTGTAAAGGGAACTATTGTATACTATGTCCTTATCTACTATTTAGCGATTCCCTTAATAAAAACCAGGAATTGGAAGAAAGCACTCTTACAAGGCTCCCTATTTTTCATACTATTAACTGTTTATGAGTACATATGGAATTTCAAAATTCAGGATACACTACCTACAGATCCCAGTTATGTTTCACCAAACATATTTTTTCTTACTGCCGCTTTACTTGATGTAGTCATAGTTCTCATATCTATCTTTTTTGCAACAATTATAACTTCCAATGAAATGCGTAAACATAAAGAAGAACTGGAAAAAGAAAAATTAAAGGCTGAACTTGCTGCTATAAAGTATCAGATCAATCCTCATTTTCTTTTTAATTCTTTAAGCTTTATTTATACAAAGACCATTAAAGCAAGCCCTGAAGCTGCACATGCCGTACACTTGCTTTCCGAGATCATGAGCTATGCCCTTGATGACTGGGATGAGCTCGGAACGGTTCCTCTGGCATTGGAAATTGATCATATGAAAAAAGTAATAGAAATGAATCAGATCCGGTTCAATCATATGCTAAAAATTAAGTATTACGAACACATTGACACCGATGATGCCTATGTATCCTATGTCCCGACATTAGCATTTGTTACTTTGGTAGAAAATGCTTTCAAACATGGAGAATTAAATGATGAAAAAAACCAGGTGACCATTGAACTGGAGGCAACAAAAAGTAAAATCTATTTTCTGGTGAGCAATAAAAAGAAAAAAGGACCTAAAGAACCCTCAAAAGGAATAGGATTAAATAATGTGCAACAACGTTTACAGCTGATGTATGGAGTTAAGCACTCCTTCACCATCAAGGAGGATGAAAACTATTATTTAAATGAAATAACCATAAATCTTTAAATTATGATTAACTGTATTGTAGTAGATGACGAAGCCCATGCAATAGAATTACTCACATTGCATATCGAACAAACACCATTTCTGAAGCTGGCCGGTTCTGCCATGAATCCCGCCGAGGCATTACAGCTTTTGAATACCACACATGTAGATCTTATTTTCCTCGATATTCAAATGCCGGGAATGTCCGGGATTGAGTTTTTGCCTTTACTGGGAGATAAATATAAAGTTATACTTACAACTGCTTTCAGGGAATATGCACTGGATGGATTTGATCACAATGTAGTAGATTATCTGCTAAAGCCTATTTTCTTTCCACGGTTTTTAAAAGCAGTACAGCGGGCACAGGAAATTATTTCATTCCCTAAAAAAGAACTGGAAGATGACTTCATTATGGTGAAGACAGAATACAAAGGGAAACTCATCAAAATTAAAACCCAGGATATCATCTATATTGAAGGCAAAGGAAAATATGTCTGCTTTCACACCAGGGACGGAGAACAGACCATGGCACTGCTGAATATCGGAGGACTTGAAAACAAATTACCAGGGGATCATTTCCTGCGCATTCATAAATCATTCATTATTGCAGTTCCTTTTATTATGATGATCCATGGAAATCTGGTTCAACTGGAATTTACCAAAAATCAAATTCCTATCGGCCAGACTTATCGTGATATTTTCATGAACCAGATGCTTGGCAAAGTGATCTCCAATAGAAAAAGCAACAGCCCTGATCAGGATCCCGATGCTTAAAATCTATTTCAGAAATATTGTAAAAAATCAAACAATTAATTTATAAATCAAAAAAAATGAGAAAATCATTATTGATCCAATCCATTGGAATTTTAGCCCTTTCAGTGGCAACATCATGCGCACCATCTTATTTTGGGAAAAGCTATGCTCCTACTCAGAATGTTGATGTTTATTTCGCTGAAGGAGATGTAAAAAGAGAACATGAAACCATGGGAACCACAGAAATCGACCAGGGATTCAGTTCCATAGATGCTATGCAGCAAAAAGCAATTGAACTCGGCAAATCCAGAGGTGCAGACGGAGTTATTATGAAACTTACGCAAGAGGTTACCGGAAGTTCTAAAAGTGATTTTGGAAGTGTAAAAAACGGAAGTAAGAATAATACCTATAGTGGTGGATCTATTACGACCAATATGAAGGTAAAGAAAATACAGGCCACTTTCATCAAATACAAATAATGTCCGTACTCTGGGACCTCCTTTTTAGGTTGCTTTTCTGGCTTCTTTCACTGATCTTATCTTAGGATCATCTATTTTAAATTCATCTATTTTTTTAATCGTTTCAACATCAATTAATAGCTTGTAAGCAAGCTACAGGAAATTTATGTGCTGAAATTAAGCTTCCCCCAAGCGAAATAGATTTAAAATACCAGAAGGCAGTTAAGCAAACCTATCATATCAAAAACTTCACTTAGAAAAAATAGTCGTTTTCATTATAAACAATTCAGATTGTTTTTATCCGAAGCCCAAAGGGCTTCGGATTTTTTTTATTTCAGTTCAGCTTTAATTGATGGATGATAAAACCATGTACAATTCGTTCTGATTTTTCAGCTGCATCTTCTTATTGATCCTGTATCTTCTGGCCTCAGCTGCTCTTATGGTAGAATTGGTATATTGTGAGATCTCTTTAATCCCAAAGTTCATTTTCAAAAGACTGCAAAAATTAATATCAGAAATATTGAGTTCAGCATATTTGTTTTTAAGAGTTGGATAAAAGTTGGGATATATTTTTTGAAACTCTATGTAGAATGCATTGATATCTTCTTTGGCCAAAAGAATCAGTTCTTTTGTGCTTTCGGTCGTTGTGTTTAAAATAGTATTATCGGTTAGGATTTCTTCATCCGGTTTGCTGCTTATAGCAACTTTCTTTATTTCCTTTTGCGAAGAATTTACCTTTTTCTTTCTATTATTCTTAAGATAGAAGAACAAAATTAATCCTGCCGAAAAAATAGCACCAACTCCAATAATAATATCTGACGTCTGGATCGTTTCCGTTTCATTTTTGTCCGAAACTTTAAGATTTATTTTATTAATAAAATTAACATCTCCTGATTTTTTCTTGACCAGATCAACACTATCTACAATACGTTTATATTTTTTGGAAAAATAAGTAGCATTTTCAAAATCCTTCATTCCATCATAGCATTCAGCCATCATGGCATACACCTCATACTGTTCATATCTATTATGGTCTTTTTGAGAATCTACAATTGCTTTTGAAAAATAATCGATGGCAAGAGAATAATTCTTGACTTGTTTTTCAATAATTCCTTTAATAATTAAACTCCGAACCAAAAAAGTATCGTCCGCATATGATATCAGAAACTGATCAATAATTTGACTATACTTTCTGGCCTCATCTATTTTTTTAAAACGGGCTAAAGAAACTGCCAGAGATTCAAGTGTATATATTACAGTAACCTTTTTGTAGCTGTTCGAATCCTTTATTTTTAGGGATTCAGAATAAGCAAACTTTTTTAATTTTATGATTTCGTTTATTGTTTTCTCGTCAAAATACTCTCTAATCGTTAATAGTTCTGCCTTCGCCAACTGTATATAAACATCATTAATAAGCTTGTCTTCTTTGATTTTGACAGATTTATTGTAGTCCTCAGCCCTTTCTAAAATATATTTTGCCGCACTTAAATGATCCAATTGTAAAAGCACTCTTTGATACAACAACAGAATACGACAGATCATATTATCATCATTTTCTTTTTTTGCCAAATCCAGTCCTTCATTAACTTTTGAAAGAGCTGAATCAAAATCACCATTAAGATGATATAATTTAACCTCTTCAAAAATAGAATACACTTGTCCAGGGTAGAATTCTTTCTCTTTGGATAGATAATAAAGAACAGTCGCATTCTTAAGCGTAAGACCCGGGTTATTATCTCCTTTCAAATAATTCTTTTCCAGTAACTGGCCTACACTATCTATTTCCTTGGTACTGGTCTGCGCTGGGGCATCAAAATAAAAAATAATAAAAACAATAAAGAATATGGATGTTTTTAATATTTTGTTGTTATGCATGTTCTCTTAATTAATTAAAACAAATATATACAAATTGAAAGTGATTATATCTGGAAATTCACCTGATTTTTTTTCATTATTCCTCTAAAAATACAGTTTGTGTATTTTTGTGTAATTAGCTCTGCATCCAGCTGCTACAAGCCAAAAACAAAAACACACCTTCACACAAACATACATAAATAAACACATGTATTCACAATGTAAATTTGAGTACTTGTTAATTTATTTTTTCATTATACATTTGTGATAGGAAAATATGAAACATATTATATTTTGATTAAATAAAAATCAACTTTTATACTAATAATGAGGTATAAAATAATATTACAATCTTAATTCATATGATCCCGGCTTAAAAAACACAAACGATGAAAGAAAATAGCTTAAAATGAAAAAACACTTTTTATAAGAGTCTGTAAGAATCCAGCGGATAAATTTCTTTTACAAACAACACAAATGATGAGAGAAAATGATTTCAATAAAAGCTGTGATATTTTCAATTTCTTATTGATTATCTGATAAAATAGTCGTTAAATAGTGTTAGTAGTTTTAAACTATGGTTTTCAATCCGGGGCTAAATAGTCCCGGATCTTTTTTTATTGATCCTACTTCTCAAAAGCCTTCTGTTTTTTTCTTATCACTATTCTGATTATCCTGCCAGGCTTCTCAACTATTTCGTTTTCTTACAATTCTGATATTCGACAAGTCTATACCTTTACCTTATTAAAATAATTAAAAAAATAACCGTTATGAAAAAGGTTTTGTTAAGTATAGTCACTATTATAATAGCATTAATTTTAATCGTAGGAATACTGGAACTTACCAGTTCTTATAAAGTTTCAGAAGATATTAATAGGAATGCCCCAGTACAAACCCAACAACAAATCATTATCCACGCTACCCCTGAAAAAATATATCATATCATGAGTGATGTTAATCATTGGTCAGCCTGGAACAAAGACATTCAGGATCCGGTAATGACACTACCTTTTCAAAAAGGGAACAGTTTTGACTGGAAAAGTGGAGGACTTACCATTCATTCGACTTTACATACCGCTATTCCCTATCGTAAAATTGGGTGGTCCGGACCCGCTTTTGGATCCTTTGCAATCCATAATTGGACACTAATTCCTAATGGAAATGACACCAAGGTCATTGTAGATGAAAGTATGGAGGGGTGGCTTGTTTCTTTACTGGCTAATAAATTCCAATCCCATCTGGAGCTCTCCTTACAGGGATGGCTAAGAGACTTAAAAGCCCAAGCTGAAAAGTAACAATTTTTAAACAAAAAACACCCTCTTCTTTAAAAATATATTAATATTAGAGCTAAACGTAGTATTTAAAACTAAATTTTGTACTTTTATCGTCTAATAACCTGTGTTATTACAATCTCAACAGTTTATTAACCTCCCGTTTATTCGGGAGGTTTTTAAATTGCTTTCAGTTTTTACACCTGAAAAAATTAAATCTTAGAGATACAGTTCTAAGGACTTAGATCCACTCTTCCAAAAGGTGATACCAACTAACACGACCATCAGGGTTTAGTACAAAGACAGCAGATGCCTTTCTGGTATTTATCTCTCCATCAGCATTCTGAGTTTCTATATATTCTGCTAATGCGTGCATATCCGTAAGATGGATCTTTATTTCCGAAACCTCAATTTTAATCTGAGAAAATCTTTTAAAAGCTGTCGGAAGCCAATTTGAAAAACCTTCATAATCCAGTTCATTGCCTCTACTTCCTTTCATGTAAAAATGAGGATGAAAATTATCCAACATATCGGATAATAAACTTTCCTTATCATTTGTGTTCCCTTTGAACCAGTCTTCTATTTTCTGGTGAAAATCCAGAATTTCTTTTTGTACAATTTCTTTTTTATCCATTATTTCTAATTTGTTTTGAGTAATAGAACATTATGATCAGCCCTACGATCTGGGAAATACCAATTGCTGCAGTGGCCACTGACATTCCGATTCCCTCCGAAGCTGAAAAAAAGAGCGAGCCTATAACCGCGCCTCCCAACACACTTCCAATCTGAATCCCCGTACTCACTATTCCTGAGGCTTGTCCTGCTTCATTAGCCTTAATATCTGTCATTATATTTTTAAGCATAGCAGGCATCACAGTTCCATGTCCTGAACCAGCTATTAATAAGGCCAAATAAACTCCTAATCCCGGCTTTGAATCCTGATAAAATAAAAAAGCAGCCATACCCATCCCAACAATTAGTAAAACTAAGCCAGTTTTAGCAAGGGTAACACTGTCGATTCTTGTTCTTGTACTAAGCAGTGGTGCGGCAAAAAATCCAATTCCATACGGTAAAATTGCCATCCCTGTATCAATCGATGACCATAATAAATGGTTTTGAAGATAATAGGGGTAACAGATAAAAAGACCTGCTGTAAAATTATAGATCAAAATAATACCAAGCCCCTGACTAAATCTTTTATTTTTCAGAAGGCTTGTATAAATTAAAGGAGGCCTTCCTGAATGCTCCAACCGGGATTCATATTGAAGGAATAAACAGAAAATAAATAATCCTAAAACCATAGTCATAAAGATCCAAATGGGCCATCCCTCCTTATTTCCTTCAACCAAAGGATAAATAACACAAAGTAAAGACAATACGATCAGCAGAATACCTATAAAGTCGATCTTAATTTTGGATGACTTCGTTTCGTCAAGGGATCTTGATATCCCCACTATACAAATTGCAGCCACTGGAATATTAATTAAAAAAACCGACTGCCAGGTAAATCCAAACCATTGAAGTTTTAATAATGCACCACCCAATAACTGCCCCATAATCGCCGCAAAACCAAAAACAGAACCAAATATTCCCATTGCTCTTCTTTGCTCGGTAGAAGGGAATATGATCCTGATATTCGCTAATGCCTGAGGAGCAAGCATTGCTGCGCCTACCCCCTGCACAATTCTGGATCCAATCAAAAAGGAAATATTGGGAGAAAAAGCACATGCGGTAGAAGCGATCATAAACAGGTACAATCCTATAATAAACATTCTCTTTCTCCCAAAAATATCACCAAATCTACCTCCACAGACAACCAAAGCAGCATATGTTAAACCATAGGCAGCGATCACCATTTGTAATGACGCATGGGTTGCATTGAAATGGGTTTTGATATCGGGTAATGCTATATTGACAATAAAGTAATCAAGAGGGGAAAGAAATGCTCCCATCGTAAGAAATCCCAGGGCCTTCCATCTGTTTATATTGTATTCCATTGTGAAAAATTACTGCAACAAAGAAACCAAAGTAAATACATGTATATTTGTATAATTAAAGGTTTATTATGTACAATTGAATATGATGGGCAGAGAAGGAATTGATATATTTTCGGTACAAAAAAAAGAAATTGATACGACATTGTCTATTTCCTCACGACAATCATTTACTATGGTTTTTGTTAAGGAAGGAAAAGGTATTGTAAAAGTTGATCATCATCAATATGACTTCAGGACAGGAAAGTTCTTTCTGTTGAATACTTCCGCGAATTACCATTTTTATGCTGAGAAAGCCAGTTTAATTATCATTCAGTGTCCATTACATTTCATAGACCAGATCCGAACCGAGGCTGACCGTATTGAAACTTGTGAAAATCTCAATAAACTGAATTATATTGTCAATAATTATCACAGTCATGCCGGCTGTATATTTCGAAACACTGAAGACCTGCAGTTTGCTGAAGTCCTTATTGAAAATATTCTGAGAGAATATATTGTTCTATCGAATAAGGATTATCTTATTATCCGGCAATCGATCTCAATCCTCCTTAATCTTGTTGCCCGCAATCTAATATTGAGTGATACCGAAGAACTGAACGAAAACAGTACTGAATTTCTGATCATGAAAGTCATCACTTATGTACAGCAATACATCAAAGATCCCGAGAAGACAAAAGTTTCCTTTGTTGCCCAACGTTTTGGTCTCTCAAAAACTTATTTTGGTGAATTTTTCAAAAAGAATGTAGGCGTATCTTATCAGTCTTATTTACTAGCATATCGTTTGAAACTCGTTGATACCCGTTTACAATTCAGTACCATGAGACTAAAGGAAATTGCTGAGGAACTGGGTTTCAATGATGAGAGCCATTTATCTAAAACCTTTAAAAAACATAGAGGGATAAGTCCTTCTCAATATAGAAACCGCTAAATATTTAAAGCAAATACTTTATTTGGTCAAACTACTTTTGCTTTTCGGGTAATCCTGGCCAACCACGAAGGGAAAAATCTTTTAAGATAAACTCCTAAAACTTCTTTGCCTCCAATTGCTTTCTGGTATTTCTTCAGTTCAATAGCTTTAAGCATTTTCTTGGCAAAAACAGAAACAAGCATCCCGTTTTTTGTAGCATCATCCATAATTCCCTGGGATGAACCGTCTCCTGTCACGGCATTTAGAGAAATATTGGTTTGTATAAAACCAGGACAGATTATTGTGACCAGAATTTTTTCTTTATACAATTCTGCGCGCAGTGCATCAAAAAAACCATGCAGAGCATGTTTGGCTCCGGCATAGCCACTGCGCATTGGAGCTCCAAACACTCCCATCAGGCTGGACACTACAGCTATTTGCCCACCTCCATTTTTAATCATATAAGGAACTGTAGCCTTTGTTAATGCAACTGTTCCGATATAATCAACCTCTATTAAACGTTTATCTACTTCTATATCAGTGTCCATTGCTAGGGATCGTTGGGATAAGCCTGCATTATTGATCAGAATATCAACACTTCCAAATTTTTCTATAGCTTTTGCAGCCACTGAAGGCATATCTTTGTAATGGTAAAGATCTAAAGGTAATATGGCATAACGATTTTTTGGTAACCCTGCTTTTTGTGCAATTGCTATCAGCTGTTCTTCTTTTCTCGACGAAAGAATGATCCTTGCCGTTGTTTTTGTTGCCAGCTCAAGAACGAGTGCCTCTCCGATCCCGGATGATGCTCCTGTGATCCAAACTGTTTTACCGTTAAAATAAGAACCCATATATTGATTTTTTACATTCTATTTTAGTCCGCCGATATATTGCCCCGCTTTCATTCCTGAAAACAGACATCCGCCAAGAAAAGTTCCTTCCAAAGCACGATAACCATGCATACCACCGCCCCCAAATCCAGCCACCTCTCCTGCTGCATACAAGCCTTCAAGGACCGTTCCATCATTTTTTAAAACCTGACCATTAAGATTTGTTTTAATCCCTCCCAAAGTCTTTCTTGTAAGAATATTGAGCCTCACCGCGATCAATGGACCGTTATCAGAGTCCAATATTTTATGGGGAGCTGCTACCCGCCCTAATTTATCCCCAATATATTTTCTGGTACTCCGTATATAATTGACCTGGGTATCTTTTGAAAACTGATTATCCAGTTCTCTGTCTCTTGCATCAATCTGCAATTTTATTTTATCATAGTCCAGAAGATAATCTCCCGAAAGTTCATTCATTCTTTGTACGAGATCCTGAAGGTTATCTGAAACAATAAAGTCTTTTCCGTTTTCTTTAAAAGCTTCCACAGGTCCCGGAGCTTTTTTTCCAAAAATCCTTTTTAGAAAAAGAACATAATCCTTATTGGTGATATCAGGGTTTTGTTCCGATCCGGAAAGCGCAAATTCTTTTTTGATTATTTTTTGTGTCAGGATAAACCATGAATAGGAAAAACCTGTATCCTGTATATATTTTAATGTCCCTAATGTATCAAATCCCGGCAAAAACGGTGCAGGAAGTCTGTTTCCTTTAGCATCGAACCAAAGAGAGGATGGTCCAGGCAATATTCTTATCCCATGGTCCGGCCATATAGGACTCCAATTCTGAATCCCTTCAGTATAATGCCACATCCTATCCCGATTGATAATATCAGCACCTGCATTTTCTGCTATGCCAATCATTTTGCCATCCACATAAGCAGGTACTCCGCAAATCATTTTTTCAGGTGCCTTTCCTAATCTTTCCGGCCAGTTTTTACGTACCAGCTCATGATTAGCTCCTATTCCCCCTGAGGCTATAACAATGTGTGGAGCATTATATCTGAATTGTGAAACAACGGTTCTACTGGTCGGTTCGCCTCTTTCTTTATTATCATTTTCCAATACATTCCCTTCAATTCCGGTTATCTTACCATTCTCCATGATAAGATTAGTAACCCTATGTCTGAATTTCATCTGAAGCAACCCTTTTGTTTTTGCTTCGTAAGCTTTCTCCACAAAAGGTTTCACAACACCAGTCCCTGTACCCCAGCTGACATGAAAACGGGGAACCGAATTTCCATGACCACTCGCGGAACCATCCCCTCTTTCTGCCCATCCGACCATAAACATCAGCTTGATTCCCATCTTTGAAATATAATTGTACTTTTCATTGGCGGCAAACTTCAGATATGCTTCCGCCCATTGCTTTGGCCAGTAATCTTCTTCACGGTCAAAACCTGCCGTCCCCATCCAATCCTGCCTTGCCAGTTCATAAGAATCCTTGATTCCTACTCTCCGCTGTTGGGGAGAATTGATTAAAAAAAGTCCTCCAAAAGACCAGAATGCCTGACCACCTATATTTTGTTCAGTTTCCTGGTCTATTAATAATACTTTTTTTCCTGTATTGGTAATTTCCATTGCTGCAGTCAGCCCCGCTAATCCGGAACCGATGATAATAGCATCAGGTTGAAATTCTTTGTCCATGGGTTTTATGTATCAGTATGAAATTCTATAAACTAAGATAATGGATTTTAGAATTATAATAAACTGATTAATCTTTGTTTCGTTTATTTTCTTCGGTTTTTAATATGCAGTAAATATGATATTATTTAAATTCCAGTAAATTTGAATTTCTCATGCAAAATAAAATCTCATGAACATTGAATATAGATCACTGCTTCCTCATGAAAGCAGAATATACAGAACTATTCGTTTAGAAAGTCTAAAAAAATTTCCAGAATCTTTTGGAGCCAATTATGAAGAGGCCCTACAAACTGAAAAATTCAAATTAGAATATGATATTGAAAATCAAAGAAATGAAAGATTTGTTATTGGAGCTTTCAGTGATGGTGAGCTGATTGGAATTTGTGCTTTTGTAAAGGAAGAGGATAATGCCGGTCATATTTATCAGATGTATATTAAAGAAAATTTTCAAGGGAAAAATATCGGGTATGGATTGATTCAGGCTGTCGTCGAGGAAGCAAACAATAGATCAAATTCTACTGAAATTGTTTTAGAAGTCACTCATAGCAATATAAAAGCCTATCAATTATACAAGAAATTCGGATTTAAAGAAGTAGCTAAAAATACTCAGGAAAAGGAAACAGATTCCAATATTGTTATGGTATATGGCAGAAGTTAATTTTTACCACAAATTTATATATTTAAACTTCCTTTTCTTTCCAATTTATTTTAAACAAAAGGAACAACCACCAAAAGGAGCAGCTCTCCTTTTGAAGGACTTTAATTTAAAATTCCGTGAATGGCCGAATGAGTTTTATGGTAAGGAAAATATTATTTCCATTCTGCTCTATGCATGATAAAACTGTTTTCCAATTTTTCAAATCCCACTTTCGGATAGTATTCCATCGCGGTTGGAACGGATAGCAGCAAGACCATCGATTGTTCACCTACCTTTTCTTTGGTCATATTGATCAGCTTTCTGCCAATTCCTTCTTTTTTGTATTCATCCCTAATGGCAAGATCTGATAAATAACAACACCAAACCCAATCGGTTATTGAACGGGAAACTCCTACTAACAGATCTTTATACCATGCTGTAATAATAAGGTTTGAATGATCAAACATTTTTTGCATTCTCTCTTTGTCATGAGTTGGACGGGGCAACCCTGCGTTGTCATAAAGTTCAATGATCTGATCCGTTGTCGGTCTTTTATCTGTACTGTATTGTATTTCCATTTTGGGTATGAGTTTAGACATATGAAAGATACTCATACAATTTGTTTTGCACGTATGAATAGACTAAAAATAAGCAATTTTTTAATAACAATCTTATTAAAACCCCTATTAACAAAGAGGTTTCTATTTTATCTTAAGTTTTCACAAAATATTGTAGCACTTACTCCGTTTACTATACACGTAAACTCATGTTTGAGTTTCATGGTTATTAGTTTTTAATCCTCAACTTCGGTTGAGGATTTTTTATTATATTTAACACATCTTGTGATCTAATCACATTTGTGTTTTTTTAAGCCTTCTTCGGAAGGTTTTTTCATGTTCTAAAATTAGTAGAAGAATCAACTGCAAAAGCAGTAGCTACAGGAAAAAAAGTATCTGTCTCCGACTTTTTCAAGAAAAAATAAGAATAATAAGGTATTAAACTAAAAAAATAATGTGCATATTTTTGTCATTCTATTCTCCAAAATCTGATCTCTGATGAATTTTTGTGGGACTATAACCAAATTGTTTTTTAAAAGCATATGAAAAATGAGAAAGGTCCTCAAACCCAATTTCAATATAAATATCTGAGGCAGTCTTTCCCATTTCAGTGATCAGAAAATAAGCCTCATTCAATCGTTTTTGCAATATCCATTGATGGGGTGAAGCATGGAAAACTTTTTCAAAATCACGCTTAAAGGTCGCAAGGCTTCTCCCTGTGAGATATGCAAAACGCTCTAGATTGACATTATACCTGTAGTTTTGATTCATAAAGACCTCGAGATCAATTTTATGAGGCTGCGAAAAATCAAAAAGAATATTTCTCAGATCCGGCTGTGACTGCAATAAGATCAGCAAAAGTTCTTTTGCCTTCAGATCGATCAATGATTTATTATTTAGATGATCACTATCAATAATAGTTTGAAGAGAAATCAAATAATTTTGAAGCAGGGCGTTCATAGGTATAGGAACAAGTGCCTGTACGGGTACAAAATGATCAGCGGAAAGGTCATATTCACGGGCCATATTCACCAGCATTTCTTCTCCTAAATAAATATTCATGCTTTCAAAAACTCCATTTTCTGGAGGATATTTTACAAACTTCACAAGCTGATTTTTCCTGATAAGATTGAAATCACCCTCCTCTGCTCTATATTTTTCTTTACCATCAGCAAGAACAAAGCTTCCCGATAGTTGAAACGAAAGGGTATGCTGAGGAACAAAATTTTCCCCTTTTCTGCTTAGTTCGTGATAGCAGGAATAAACAATGCCTGAATTCTCTTTCTTTGCCATATAGATAAATCAGGCGTTATTTTCTGATAACGCCTGATCAAATTTACATTATTATTTCAAAATTGCTTTGGCCTCAAGATAAGCCCCTAATCCATACACTCCAAATTCACGCCCAATACCCGATTGCTTAAATCCGCCAAACGGCAACATTGGATCATGGCTAAACCCATTAATGCAAACTCTTCCTGCATCAATCCTTGAAGCAACCCTCAAAGCATGTTCCTTATCTTCTGAACTGATATAGGCAGCCAATCCGTAAGGGCTATCATTAGCAATTTCTATGGCGTCTTCTTCAGTTTTATAAGGAATAATCGATAATACGGGACCAAATATTTCTTCCTGGGCAATCCGCATATCATTTCGAACATTGGTAAAAATGGTTGCTTTCACAAAATTTCCCGCTTCTAGACCCTCGGGTTTTCCTACTCCTCCAGCAAGCAAAGTGGCCCCTTCTTCCAAGCCTAACTTAATATAGTTCTGAACCCTTTCAAACTGTTTAATACTTACCATAGGTCCTATATGCGTTTCCTGATTTTCCGGAAAGCCAACGATTACTTTTTCAGCAACAGATTTTGCTATAGCATTCACCTGATCAATTTTATGTTCAGGAACCAAGAGTCTTGTTGGCGCAATACATGCCTGCCCACTATTCATATAAGCTCCATAGACGGCCATAGGTATAGCCTTCTCCAGATCAGCATCCTCCAGAATGATGTTGGGTGATTTACCTCCCAATTCCAAAGTGACACGCTTCATCGTATCGGATCCATTTTTAATGATCATTTTACCGACTGCTGTAGAACCTGTAAAAGAGATTTTGGCTACATTCCGGTTATTGGTAAGTTCAGTTCCTACTACATTCCCCAAGCCGATTACAAAATTGATGATCCCTTTTGGCAGACCCGCATCATGAAAAGCTTCCATAAGGACCTGCGTCTGTAAACTGCTCATTTCACTGGGCTTGATAACGACGGTACATCCTGCTGCAATTGCAGTTGCCACTTTACTGCAAATTGAACTATTACTTGCATTCCATGGAGTGATGATCCCGACAACCCCTACTGGCTGAAGTCTTACAATGGAAGAATTAATATTTTTTTCAAATTCAAAGTGTTTAAGCGTTTCGATAATACTGTCGAACCAGCCCCCTGTATTTTGGTTACTTAAAGTAGAAAACTGGTAGGTCCCTCCGTATTCTTCGATCATTACATCGATAAAATCCTGTTCTCTTTTTTCGACTGCATCTTTTAATTTCTCCAGATACGCAATACGTTCTGAAACACTGCTTTGAGAAAATGCTTTAAATGCTTCTTTTGCTGCCGCAATAGCATCTTGGGTATCTTTTTCATCCCCAAGTGTCACCTCACCAATTTTGATATTAGTGGATGGATTGATCAGGTCAAAAGTTTCAGTTCCATGAGGCGTTACAAATTCGCCATTGATGTAAATTTTATTTACTTTTTTCATTTCTTATAATTTTATAAGAACAAAATTAGGGGATATATGAATCATAAACTTTGTAAAAAAGCTCAATTTATTTTGTAAAAAAGCTCACTCATGTTTAAAATTTTAAGTTGGTCACCCATGAGATATTTCTTTCCCATATTTTCATGATCAATGATTTTTACCTATCGGGAATGACCTACCACCCAATAAAGGAGCCCTTCAATAACGAAGAGCTCCAGGGGCATATAATATTAAAAAGTGTTTTAAATAAAAACTTCCCAATAAAGGGAAGCAATAATTATCCCTTGCGTTAAATAGACACTAAGTGATTACTATTAAAGGATTGTAATACAAATATATCAATAGAGCTGCTACCGTTTTATGATCGCAATCATAAATTAGTGAATTATGATATTTTTTTATGATCATTAATCCTTTGTCGTTTTCTTAAACAGGTTTAAGAAAGTATACGATAGAAGCACATAAATTTGTGTTCATAAATCAATAGTATGTCATTACAAACCCCAAAAATTGTCGCTGGTGTTTCAATTCCGGACAGCAGCTTAGCTCAACAGGCCACCCAACTTCTAATGGAACATGGTTCAGATGTTCTTTATAATCATTCATTACGGACATTTATTTTTGCTTCCCTACATGGAGAGCAAAGAAAATTGGTATATGATCCGGAACTTCTGTATGTTTGTTCTGTTTTCCATGACTTAGGACTAACTCCACACTACAGCAGCTCCAATAAACGTTTTGAAGTAGATGGAGCCGATGCGGCGCGTAATTTTTTAAAAGGGCATGGTTTACCTCAACAGACCTTACAATTGGTTTGGGATGCAATAGCACTACATACCACACCGGGTATTGTAGAGTATAAAGAAGCCGAAGCTGTACTACTGAACTCGGGAGTCGCCCTGGACGTTGTAGGAAGAGGATACGAACAATTATCGGATACTGTTCGTAAGGAAGTTACAGGATATTTTCCACGTGATCATTTTAAGAAAACAATTATCCCTACTTTTTTTGAAGGATTCAGACATAAGCTTCATACAACTTATGGCAACATGAATGCAGATATCTGTACATGCATGATCCCGGGATTCAAAAGTCCTAACTTCTGTGATGCAATTCTACAATCTCCATGGGAAGAATAAATATTAAAACAGAATACACTCCACTGTAATTTTATCTCTTCATCATATATAAATAAAGAGACTATCCGAAAGGACAGCCTCTTTTTTTGGTTATTAGTTAATACCCCTAATATTCTAAGAAAACTTACTCAATCTATTCAGCGGTTAAACTTCGGCTAAAATACAAAAATTCTTTAATTAGTGACTAATTAATATTTAAAAACACCTATTAGTAAAGAATTACAGAAGTTTATTAATTCACTTTAAAAGGAAATAAATTAAATATTATATTATTTATTTTGTCATAAATGATTTAAAAACTCTTTCCCTACTTACTATTTTCCAATTTAAATCAAGAAAACTTTAAAATGTTTTACAACTCCTATTTCCAATCAGCATTTCCACTAAAAAAATAACTGTATAATCAATGTTTAAATTATTTTAAATCACAAATACACTTACAAAAACATAAATATAAACACTTGTTTTAAAGTAGTTTAACATAATAAAAAAAGCCACAACTATATGAATTATATTACTATATTTGGTAGAATCTAAATGTATTATTAACCGTTTTAAAAATCAATTATGAAAAAACTTTCTGTTTTAGGTGCTTTTTTAGGTTTATATTCCCTACATGCACAAACTACTATTTTTGAAGATAGCTTTGAAAGCTACTCAGATTTCGCCTATACTACCGGTACAGTGGGTGCCTGGACTTTAACAGATGTAGACGGGAAAAACTCTTATGTCTTAAATGGTTCTACTTTTCCTAATCAGGGAATTCCAAAGGCCTTTATTGTTTTTAATAAAGCAGGAATTGTTCCAGCTACAGCTTCTACCCAGACTGCTGCAAGAACGGGCAATAAAGCAATGGCATGCTTTAATGTAAGTACTCCCGCCCCACTTGTTAATAATGATTGGCTGATCAGCCCTAAAGTAAATTTAGGATCTACCGGGAACAATGTAAGTTTTTGGGTAAAACCCATCCATGAATTGTATGGTGAAGAAAAGTTCAATGTGTGGATATCTACCACCAATACTAATACAACCAGCTTTACCAAAATCAACCCAAATGTAATTGTAACCCCGGCTGAAGTAGAATGGAATCAGCATACTTTCAATTTAGACGCTTATGCTGGTCAAGGTGTTTATATTGCAATACAATGTGTTTCGGATGACCAGTTCGCCTTGTTTGTTGATGACTTTAAAGTGACCACAACAGGAACTTTGGGGACTTCTGAAACAGCTAAATCCTCGGCTGGTATTTCTGTATTTCCTAATCCAGTATCCGACATCCTCACCATTAAATCTAAAGAAAAAGTGAATAATGCTGAAATTTTTGATATGAGTGGAAAAAAAGTAGAAGCCACTTTGACTAATGATAAAGTTGATGTGAGACATCTAAATTCCGGAAGTTACATCATCAATATTGAAACTAAAGAGGGTAAAAAGACCGAGAAATTTATCAAAAAATAAATGACTCACCTCCAATAATAAAAAAACACTCCAGTTGGAGTGTTTTTTTTGATAACACCAGTTCTCTGACAGATTTTTTTTACTAATAAAACAGCTATTCCATAATGGTATTTCATAAAAAAGGTTGTCTATCAATAGACAACCCAAGTATATACCTAAAAAAAATTAAAAGCCACCGATATTTACATAAAACCTAGGACCATGATATTTCCATGTATCATTTCCATACCCCAATTCATTGAAACTTGTTGTATAGAAATGAGACCCTTTTTTGGTATTATAATATTCATATACCGGAACATTAGTTCCGTTCATATTGACGGATGCTCCCAGCATTTTTATTTTTGTCCAACCATTTTTGTTCTCTATTTCTCCGGGAATTGCACTGATATATGAATCTTCAGTTTGTGTATTGTACCAAATCGTAATATAAGGATTACTGGTTACCTCAGGACCTACAGCTCCTAAAACCCTTTCCTTAAAATAAGATGGCGGAGCCGGATGATCAACTACACTATAATAATGAATCATTTTTGAGGGACTGTAAAAACCTTGGATCAGGTTGCTCATTCCAACTTTAGCTTCCCCATTCTGTATTTTTGCTTTTGGAGCAGCTCCATTCATATTAGCATCATTCTGAATATCTGAATCAGATGAGCAACTGGTCACGGCTAAAAATACGGTCAATGTCAATGCTGACATTTTAAAAAAATTCTTCATAAAATTTGTTTAATTATTTTACATTTAAGTCTCGCTAAAATATAAAAATTCTACATTTAGTGACAAATAAATGCTAAATATATGCTATTAATAAAAGAAAAAACAAATTATATAAATCACTAAAAAAAGAAATAAATAGCATTTATATGAAAATCAAGATACTAAAAAATCCCACGGGAGGAGTGGGATTTTTTTTATTTAAGTAATCGTATCGTTATTGGAGTCAGTATCTTCTGATCTTCACGGTGGAAACCCCATATATTTTCACTTTTCTTCCCACTTTTTTAAGCAAACCCGTTTTTATATCACGTTTAAAAACAAAAGCATTTCCAGTCGACGCATTGGTTACAATTAAAAAGTTACCCATTTCATCAATATCAAATACCCTTAACTGTTTACCAAATGTTGGCTGATATCCTACAATCTCTAAGGTACCATTTTCACGAATTGAAAAAATAGCAATATTATTTTCATCGCCTCGATTAGAAGCGTATAAGAATCGTCCATCAGGAGAAATATGAATATCGGAACTTTCAAAATTCTCCTTAACTTCATCTGTATGAGTATTGATCCTTTGAATAGCTTCTAATTTCCCGTCATTATATGAATAAGCATCTACTGCTCCTCCTAATTCTTCGATACAATAGGCAAATTTTCCATTAGGATGAAATGTAAAATGTCTTGGACCCGTTCCTGCAATAGTTGTTACAAAAGGTTGTTCCGCAACCTGCAGCGGTTCAGTTTCATCACTTTTAAAGTGATAAGATCTGATTTTATCAGCTCCCAGATCAGGTGCAAACAGATCCTTAAAATCCGGTGAAAAAACAGTAGAATGGATGTGCGAGCGATCCTGTCGGTCTTCATTGATGCTGCCTTCTGAAAACTGATACCTTTGAGCCCTTGGATTAATTCTTCCATTTTCTGAAATCGGATACACAGAAATACTTCCTTCGGTATAATTTCCATTCACGAGCCATCTCCCACTTTGATGGACAGTAAGATAAACAGGATTCTCACCTCCACTTTTCTGACTGTTTATAA
This sequence comes from Chryseobacterium sp. T16E-39, assembly GCF_002216065.1. NCBI lineage: Bacteria > Pseudomonadati > Bacteroidota > Flavobacteriia > Flavobacteriales > Weeksellaceae > Chryseobacterium > Chryseobacterium sp. T16E-39. Next base: position 1,309,714 of record NZ_CP022282.1, read on the forward strand.
AAGTCAGTTTTCCATCTTCGGGATTGAATTTAAAACTGCTGACGCTCCCTGCATTTTTGGTTTTGCTTTCTGTACAGGCAAAGAGGTACTTCCCATCAGGGGATAATGTTAAAAACGATGGGTTCAGGATTCCTTTAACTGAACTTATTTTTTTCAGCTTTCCACGAAGGGTATCCATTCGATAAACATAGAGTCCTTCAGTAGTTTTATCACGATTAAAAGAGCCAAAGAACACATACGTATTCTGCGCATATACTTGTCCGCTTGTCAAAATTACAAGTAACAGACCTAAGATTTTTTTCAATTTCTTTATTATTAAAAGGGAGTTGGAGCAATAGTGCCGGAAGTTGGCAAATTTAAATATTGTCTTAATTCAATGAAAAAAAAATTTAATAAAATTGACTGTAAATGGCAAATTATTTTTAGAAATCCAGCAATTACTAATTTCGATTACCCTAAAAATAGCTCCAAAGCATACTAAATAAAAACTTCCCCATTAAGAGGAAGCATAAGATAGTAAATGATGAAAATTATTATTAGATAAATTGTTGATTCAAAGGTATAAAGAGATCAACACTTTATTTATGATTGAAATCATATATTGGGGAATTATCTTATTGTAACGTATTTACTATAAAATAAGTTGCCAGATCAGTATTGGAAAATCCGGTAAAATTCATTTGACGGAGCAATGTTACGAGTTGCCCCCTATGATAAGTAGCGTGATTAATATAATGAGGAAGGGTTTGCCAGAATAGCATTTTCGCTTCTCCCCCCTCTGGGATATTTAATCGTGATGGGTTGTTTATAATCTTCTTCTGGATAGCTTTCTATAAAACTTTTCATGTCAACGGACGCTTTTTTCCAGATTTCTATCAGTTCATTTTTCGTCCCTTTGAATTCGGTCGATAAATAAATAGGATCGGGAGAACTTGTCCAAAAGTCAATCCAAATCTTTTTGGCACTGACGATATGGACAACCGTTTGTTTAATACCAGGAAAACTACTTACAACTGGCCGCTCCCATTGTTCATCATTAATTTGTTCGAGCCATTCAATTGTAATATTGTCTGCCCAATTGTTGTAATCAACTAATTCTAAAAAAAACTTTTTTGTCATTTTACTTTTTATTTAAGTTCAATGCAAAAATAAGTTGAGGGAAAGCTATAAAGCTGTCGTTAATCGTTCAAAAGCTGTTTACCAACGTTCATATTCTGTTGCTGAAATTGTTTCGGGCTCATTCCATAAATCCGTTTAAAGGATTGAGAAAAACTTGAATGATTTTCATAGCCTACTTCGTAAAATACTTCACTTGGATTTTTGTTTTGTAATAATAACAATGTCGCTGTTTCCATTTTCTTTTGTAAGAAATATTTACTGGGTACCATATGATAAATCCTTAGAAATCTTCTTTTAAAAGTAGAGATACTGGTGTGGCACAGAAAGGCTAATTCATCTAATGTAAGATTGTTGGTGAGATTTTTTTCAACTGCTTTTTTTATTTCAATATCTGAATACTCTTCCACTTTTCTTGTTTGGAATGACAGGACAGCTTTGGGATATTTTTCAAGGAGATACAGCATTAACTCTTCAAATTTTAACTGCAGCATTTGGGTTGAAATAACAGATGATTTTTGCTGAATTAATTTAAGTGATGCAATATAATAGTTAATGAATTCATCCTTTTCAAATACAAGCAGTGGCATTTCAAATTCTTCTATCCTTGTTGAAACTGCCTTAATAAGCTTAGCATACTTCGCGTAAAAATTAATCAATACCTCATCACTAAAGAAAAACAATGTACTGCGATACTCATTGTCTACCGAAAGCTTTTCTGTCATTAAACAATTATTCGAGGAAAGAATGGCAAATTGAGCGTCCGTAATTGTTGTGGCTTTATTTGCATAATGCACCACTTTCTCACCTTTTTCTAAAAAATTAATGAAATTCTCATGAAGAAGTATTTTATTCCTTTGAGCTTGTACATTAGAAAAGTAGCTATATGTCCTAAGAACATTTTTATCCTGCCCTCTATTCACCTTTTGTTTGATCGTTTCCATAAGTCATCTGATATCTTGGATGAGGATTCAGTTATATACAAATATACCAAACAGAATTTATTATAGCGAAATTTTAGTTTTTATTGATACGCTCCACAATTAATGACGAAAAGCACTTCACCCCGGTTCTTATACTTTCTTCATCAACCTGAAAATTAGGTGCGTGATTCATCGCAATCATTCCCTTTTCAAAATTGGAACCGCCCAGAAAAAAGTAGACCCCCGGAATTTTTTGTTGAAAATAGGTAAAATCATCATTAAAAAATGGAATCTGTCCATAATCTCTTGTTACTGCATCTTTTCCATAAATAGTCCGAAGTGTATTAGTTGCAATATCTGTCAATTGTTCATTATTAACAACCGTCGGGTTTTCCTGCATAAATGAAACAGAGACTAATTCATCTTTATAGCCAGTCTCTTCCACAACCTTTTTAACTTTAGGAATTATGTCTTTCACAAGAAACGGATCCGTTTCGTATACATATGCTTCGAGGAAAAACTGATTGTTTTTAAAACGGGTAGTACAATGTTCATCTACAAAAAGGTAATCTCTAAAAATCGTATTAGGATCCATTAAGCCGATTTTTGGATCAGTCATATTTTGTATTTCCCAAGGTTTACGATTGGTATTACGAGATAAAGCGTTGCTCACTCTTTTTGTTAATTCCTGTGCCTTTTCTTTTGGCAAATCATTTTTCAGTACAATTCTAATTCTTTTCTGGTAAGCAAATACTTCATTGGGCTTAACCATTATTTGCCCGGTTGGCAAAGCAGTGATGTGGAGTCCATATATTTCATCAGGATTTATTTTGGAAAACAAACCATTATCGACCATAGATCTTGCTCCAATAAAGGTTTCTTCTTCAGGTTGAAATATAAAATAAACCGTTCCTTTTAAAGATTTTTTATTTTTTGCAAGAACCTCAGCAATCCCCAGTCCAACAGCCATATGAACATCATGACCACAACCATGCTGAACACCCTTTATTTTTGACTTAAAAGAAACAGGATCCGGATAATCATTAGGCAGCGCATCCATATCACATCTCCAAGCAATTTTTTTGCCTTTCTTATCCCCTTTTAAAATTCCTACAATACCATGACCATAAATATCTGTTTCTACTTCAAGGCCTAAATCCAGTAAATATTGTTTTATAATCTTTTGGGTACGTACTTCATTACCTGCCAATTCAGGGTTTTCATGAAAATCTCTTCTAATATCGACTAGCTTCTTAAAGATACGGTCCGTTTCAAGTTGAATAGATTGGTGTATCAAAAGCTCTTTTGTCTTTTTTAAAGGAGTAGCGCCTGGTATCGTTTTATCTTTTAATTCTTGTGCAGATACCGATAAATTAATAAGGCAAATCAAGCTTAATAAGAATGTTTTCATGGGAGAATTTAAATAATTAAAGTAAGTAACCTATTGTATATAGTATAACAATTATAGTGCTTAATCTGTTACTTATTTATATAATAATTGGTGAAGAAAATTTATACATTTATCACCCATCTATATTTCTATATCTATTTGAATAATAAATTGATATCATAAAAAACACATTATATATAGCATTGATAAAATATCCATAATTATATTTTTTCATTAATAGGACATCGTCCGAAGAATAACCTGAAATATTAATTATTACAACAAGAATTAGCAGTACCAGCCAAAAGAGAATAAAGCTTATCGTGTTCCCTTTTAAATTATCCAGGGCTTTCTTATCCTGTAACCTGTATGAATATATATAATTAGGCATCCATGAACCTACAGTAAGCGCAATAGACAGATTAAAAGAGATAAAAAAAGGAAATAGGGCTAATACCGATAATGCACAGAAAAAATAAATCGCTACAAATCTGTTTTTGCTCTCTTTTTCATTTTCCTTATAGATAAATAATGGAATATTCATGAGCAACAAAAAAAATAAAACCCAGAAATTAAAAAAGGAAAATTTCTCTACGCTTTTATTTTCTAAAAACATGTACATATTAAAGCCGGCCCAAAGGAGATTGATCCCGATTTGCACAAGTGCAGACCGGGTTAAAGGACTCACTTTCTTTTTATTTTCCTGATATTGTTGCTGAACTTTTTTAAGCTCTTCCTGTAATTTTTTATTTTTGCCAAACATGGGTTATCTAATGATCTGCAGGCTGTCGGTCCCTTTTGGAATATAGAGCAGCATATCTATAAAAGTTTTTCTATTCATCCCATTTTTATCCGTATCATCATAGCCTAATAAAGATTCTCCACGACTGAAGCCATCTTTTGGTTCTAATCTGACGATTTTATTATCGGCATAAAACTTCATTACATAATTTTCTATAGGATAAACATTTTGTGAATATTGATCTGAATTCGCACGTGTTGTAGATACAGACTTCCCTTTTCTTCCTTTGGTTGACTGAAATTTTGTAATCATATCTTTAGGAAAATACTCTGACTGATACCATTCTGAGTCTGCATTTAAAAAAATAGTGTTCAAATAATCATAATCCTTTTCCTTGAAGGCTGCAACAGCTTTTTTATAGAAGCTGACAACTTTTAATTCTAAGTCTTTTTGATTTAATTTTGATAAATCTTCTCCATCCTCCCATCCTTTCATAGTGTAGGGAACGGAGGCATCAAAGCTGACGCTGGTTTTATATTCCGCTAATTTTGAATAATCAACATTACTATCACTATTTTTAAATTCCAGTACTTCTTCTGGGGTTTTTAATGATCCATCTTTATTCCATCCGGTTTTTTCTACTTTCAGAATAAAGTTTTCACCATTCTCAAGAAAGTGTTTTTGTGCTCCATTGCTATCATATCCGGGATACAGCTCAACCTGAATATTTTGTTTACCGCTCTTCAGAATAGATGAATTAATATTCACTCTTGCCATCCCTGGAATCTTATCAAAGTTAGAATAAACAGGAACTCCATTTACCATTACCTTAAAGCTAAATACAGATTGGATATCCAATTGATAAAGAGGTTCATTATTATATTTGTGAACTTTAGTGGAAAGATATTCTATTCTTTGTTCTGCTGTCATTGTTTTATTTTTTGATTCTTGTGCACAGCTAATAAGACTTGCTGTTAATAATACTGTTAATATAAATTTTGTCATTATCATATTATATTATAGGTAATTTCCAACCTGTTTTCCATGTATACGGATCTAACACTACTATTTTCCCGTCCGCGGTATAGTGAATTCCGTCTTTTTCTTTTAATGCTTTGATATCACCTGCCCCACCATCATCTGCAACAAATCCCAGACTGACGTTTGCTTCTAATAATAATCCTTCAAACTTCACCTCAGGTTCTACATAAATACTGTGCGTATCAGCTTTTGTCACAAATTCCAATGCCACACCAGTCTTTACTTCTACACTGGCTTCCAGATATGCTTTTGACTTCCAGAAAATAAAAACTTTCATACTTCCGTTTGCCTGTAAATATCCTTTAATGGCAACAGAAACCTTCCCTCCAAATTTACAAGGACTTCCTTCATCATCTTTCATAAGTCTGGTCGTAAAATTACTCCCGGAAGCTGTATTAATATTTCCCTTTAAAGATCCATAAATTTCACTACTAATAATCAAATCCAGATTAATGTCAAAGTTATCACCTAATGCTTCATCGAGCACATCAAGTATAGCAACAACAGCAAGAACCACTGGATGCTTGATTTTGTACAGCAGCTGATACAGATCGTATTTTGCTTCAATTCCAAACAAAGGATCTAAATCAATTGCTCCCTCTATTAAAGTACCCATTACAGGACTATTCAAATCTGCAGGAGCTTCAGCACACCAGCTAACAGAGAGTCCAACCTGTGGAGGAGTAAGCTCGAAACTCCAATTGCTTTTACCCTCACCGCCTCTTTTCTTTAGAAGTTCTTCAAGTTTAGCTTTACGGTTGCTTATCGTGGAATTACCGGTCGGAGAGTTTCTAGTAGTTTCGCTGTTATTTCCTTTTACAATTTTCTCAATAAGCTCCTTTAAATTTACAATTTTTTGAAGAAACTCCTTGGCTTTACCAAATTCAGAGCTAAAATCCAGCGCTGCATAAGGCCTGTCGAACTCACAAATCAAATTGAATTCTGCATCAAGCGTTCCATGCGCCTTTTTAATAAGATTCGTAGCCTGGCTTCGGACAGAATTACTTTTACGGGCCCTGCTTCTTTCCTGTGATGCCTGCTGAATTTTCCGCTTATTTTTTTTCTTTTTACCTTTCGAAATATTTCCCTCCTGTTGAGCATTGAGTTGCTTTATCCGTTCATCTGCTTCCAGCTCCTTAAGTTTCCATGTTTCGTGATATTCTTCCCTAAGTTCATTGAATTTATCCCCATCATAATTATAAGCTATTTGGAGTGTCCATTTGGTATCGGGATAGACAACAATATTTAAAGGCGTACGAAAGGCACAGGTATTGAGATTGACAGGATATTTTTGTGCTGCCCAGTCACTATTCGGCCAAATCGTGTTGACTAAACCTATTAGAGGATTCATTGTATTCCCCCAGGTGTAGTCATACCCTATCTTTAGCTTAAGTAACTCATCTGTTGGGGGCTGATACTCGAAAGGATAGTAATTCTCCAATATTTTAAAACCGGATTGCATTTTCACTTTTTTACCACCATTTACTAAGGTGATAGCCTGGGTTAAGCTGCTTTTATCACTTTCTTTTTTTGTCTGAGCTTCACCACCACTAAATAAGTCTTTGCTTTCCGCTAATCTCCACCGCCTTTTTTTTGTGGTACCATCCGGCTTCAGCAACTGCTCGATTTTCGAGATATCAATTACTTTCCCCGTATGTCGTAAATCACCTTCATATAAACAATCTTTTGAATTGACACCTTTTAATTCGACGGTCAGCTCCTTTCGCATTTTATCTACTCCTGCAACAACAGGAAATAGTAATTTTGAAGGATTGGGATTGTCTTTAAGCGGAAAAACCTGTATATCTACTTCTTCTTCATCCTTTTTATATTTCCCGTGAATTTCCGAATAACCACAAGGTAGAAAATTAGCATAGTTTGTTTCTACATCTCCTACCAGGATCACCTGATTCCCCGTAGGTTCAAGTAAAGATGTCCCGGTATGTAATTTTCTGATATTTATGCTATTTTTATCGCATTCTAATTCCTTTCCTGAAAAAAAGAAAGAGGCTTGCAGTTGAATTGAATTTTCATCAAATTTCTTATTCTCATCATTTGCATAAAGACTCCAAACAGGATCAACGTAAATATTTGTTATGCATTTCTGGTAAGTCACTCCATCTTTTGCTTCATTTTTAATGGCATTAAAAGCAGGTTTGTTCTTAGAAAGAAATACTCCTACTTCCCTGGTTATTTTGGGAAATGAGGTGGGTAATTTTTCTTTATCAATTTTGTCTAATTCTATTTTTTCACCATCTTTCTTCCATTTACCATCTTCTTTTTCATGCATAGGTAAGTCCTCAGCCCGGTAATTGTTATCAAATAATTGTATTTCTATATCTTCACCAAACAAGCCATCCGTATAGATATGCAACTGAATAGTTTCACCATATTTTACATCTCTGGTGATCTTATTACCATCATTATTTACATCATATTCTCTCCATTCATAACCCACCACTTTTGGTTTGGTTTTAACCTGTATAAATACTCCATTTTTCGTACTATTAGTTGGTTTACCTTTACCTAAAATATAAGGCTCTAGCCAGGCAACTCCACCCCAATATAGATCAATAAAATCCATGCTGTGCCCTTTTCCTTTTCCCATGCCTACATTGGTATTGTAAAAGCCATCCTGGAAATCCGGTTTATGTTTACAGATACTCCAAACCCATACTAAATTACTTTGCTCATCATTAGCCAACTGATCCCAGTTTTCAACTTCTGCTTTTAAATACGCCTTTCTTTCCTTTGGTTCCAGAAGAACATATTTATTATTGGCATTGTACTTATCACTACTTTCAGGATAGATTTTTATTTTGGGAGTGTTCATGGCAATACGTTTAATTGGATGTAATTCTGGTTATCAATAAAGAAAGGAATCATTTCAGCGATAACTTCTTTATCTGCATTAGCAACATTTTTCTGGGTTGCTTCCGCTGTCTGTCCATGATTGATGATTGTGATACAATCCGGGCTGCCAATAGGACAGGTTGCCTTACTGCTTTCCAACAAAGCTTTTCCATTATTATCCTGCAGCGTTATTTTTTCATAGAAACCACTCCATTGGGTCACAACAACCTGACACGGATTATTGTTGAGCTTTGCACAACTTCCAAAAGTATTTTTCTCGAAAGTTTTACCGATATCCATATGTGTAGCCAACAGCTTACTGCTACCATCTTTATCATTGATGTAGCGTTTACTTTGCGTTTTTACCTTAAGTTTATCTGGTGTAGTACCAAAATTACATTTACAGGTAGCGCCTTGACAGACTAAATGTTTTTCACTCATTTTGTGTTTCTTTTGGTATTTTTTATTTACTCTGGTCTATTCTGTTCATAAACCTGAAAATCAACGGTATACTCCTGCTCTTTATTAAAAGTAATGAGATAGCCGGTAATTGAAAATATTTCTTTTGTTTCCTGGTCAAACTTGTAGAGAAGTTCAACCTTTCCTTTTCTTCTGTTCTTGTTGAACAGTTCTTCTTCCTCAGTACCTGCTATTTTTAAAGCAATCCTGTTCCCCTTTGTATATTCTTTACTTAATATGTATTCAACGTCATATCCAACCTTCCGGGACAGACTTGAAAAGTAAACCTCTAATCTATCTTTCCTGAAAAAGAATGGATAGTTCTGATAAACAGGCAAAAAGAATAATTTATAAAACAGATTTCTACCAAATAAATCTTTTTTTGAGTCGATATCAGAATATGATTTATCTAGCTGGTCTAAGATCTGGTCTGTAATTTCCGACTGATAGTATTCTTTTAAATTAGGTAAACATTCTGTTTTCCAACGTTCAGCTATACTTTCATGATTCAGAATCTTGCGAATTGCTCCATTGCTATCGGTAGATATTTGCAAAGGGTACAATACTTTTTCTGCTTTTTCAAATAACTGTTCTATAATCTTATCAACTTCCTGATTGTTTACGTATGTTTTTTCCTTTATCAGTTCAATATACGCTTCTGTCCTTTTTACTTTTATTTTATAATGAATCTGCAGGTTTTTAGGCAGGAACTTTATAATGACTCCATATACTTTTTTGCTTACATTCTTTGGAATCTCTATTCCGGTGTTTTTCAGTAACCTGATATCCCTTACCTGGTATTTGTCTGAAGGAATATAAATATATTCAACATATTTAGGGAGTGAGACCGTTAGCAGTTCCGAGGCACTGCAACATTGATTATGAAAGCCAACCAGTTCTTCTGCCGTCATACCATACTCATTTGAGAGAGTTTCCAGATTAAGGATACCCTCTGTTTTTACTTTGATATATTCTTTTATGGCAGAATCTTTCATAATACTTTATTCCTCTACTCTAGCTCAGCTATTTCTTTTCCTTTCTTTCTTCAAATGAAGCTTCTGATACCTTTCTACTGTCATAATCCGATTTTGACTCATATCCAATTTTCAGATATTCCAGTTTCTTTGTTGCAGTGTAGGTTAATTCATAATATTGCAGTCTTCCATCTTTACATTCTGCTCCCGGTGCGCGGTAATCACCACCAAAAGTCTCGGTAGTTGTTCCCGAATCATTTACACCATCAATATCCTCATCTACATATCCGAATTTCCCAGAATAAGGAAGGTCAGCCCGGTAAGAATTGATTTCTTCCACTTTCATTCCAGCCTTTACGGGGAAACCATTCAGGTTGACAACATCCTTATACACTTTGAAAGGATAGATATAATTTTTCTTCTTTAGTTCATTTTCAGCATTAAACTTTTTAACCTGATCATCTGTTATCAATGATTTTCCGCCTTCCATATTTCTTGCAGCTATATTTTCTCCTGATTCAAAATCTCTGGCATGATTGAGCTGTTGTGATTTACCTTCCGGGCTATCCAGGTTAAGAAAGAAAATATATACTCCGGCAACCTCTTTATTATTGTTTTGCCAGTCATCAACAGCAATTCCCAAATCATCCCATACATAGGCAAGATCCGTATCCCGGCTTGGCTTTCCCAATACTTTTATCCAATCTTCAATCGGAGTTCCCAATTCTAATTTTTTCCCTTTATAGGTTAACCCACAAGAGTCTATTTTTACAATGGCTTGGGACACATCTATGGTTTCTTTTTTCATATTTTGACATTGAAAATTTATTATTGAAAATAAGAGTACTGAAAATATTATTTTTATTTTATTTCTCATATTTATGTATTACTAACAAGGTATATTGTTGAACGGCTATTGTCATAATATCGTCGTAATATTATTTTATTATTAAATGGATTTTTCCACTGCATTAAATTCCTTTGGTCAAGATTATTATTATAATATTTAAAATCCATACTATTTTTACCAGTTTTCAGCCGATAATAAGCATAACCATATGGATAGAATGAGAAAAAAAAGTGGTTTCCAGAACTGCCATTTCCTAAAACGGCTTTATCATTTAACTTTAAATTAGTCTCTGTTTGGGCTATATTCTTTGCCCAAAAAGGCTTAAGTCCTTTTTTATTCTCATAATATTTTTTCAATTCATAATCATACAGACCATATTCTTTACCTTTATAACTAAACAAAATGTAGCCTGAATCTTCAAAACTATAACAAGATATATAATTTGAACGAATTTTTCTATCCAGAATCTCTAATTTTATATTTTCTATTCTTTTTTCTTTTATACTGTCATGAGTAAGGTCGTCCTGCAAATTTCCTAATGTTGCCCTTATTGAATCAGCAATTTTATATCCATTTATGACCTCAACTTTTTCTCTTCTAGACCATGGGAATGCATATTTATAAACTTCTTCATTGTTGTATACATAAATATTCTTCTTTTCATCTACCTCAACATTATAGAGGTCACTTTTTTCTTTCCATACCCTTTTAAAATCCCTATTGTAGACAAAAAGAAATTTGCCGTTGGCCGCATAATAATAGTCTGAATCATATTTTAAGTTTAAAATACTATCATTAATAGAGTCCATTTTAAATCCGGAGCCAGCAAGTTTAGGAAAAGAGTCCCAATCGGGATGCTTATCTTTTTCAGTCATAGAATAATTACAATTCAAAAGAAGCATCATAAAAAGTATTCCGGTAAGATATTTTATGAAAGACATCAACCTCATTTGGTGAGCTTTTCAAAATACCCCATGATTTCCTTTATTTTCTTTACACTCTCACTATTCATTTCCAGTAACTCATGTTCTGCATGTTCGTAAATGGTCCCATATTTCAGATTCTTTACTATGGCAGGATTTCTTGCCACCCAATCAGTAAGGTAGGAATCACTCCATCTCGCATTGGGAGATGACGGATGAACAAAATAGGTTTTGGTTGTGTAGTCAGCCAATGCAGCACCATCCATCCCATTTTTAAACCTTGTTGTTACCTCTTTTACCGCTATTTTTGCCAACTCTGCGCTGATCTTATTAAGAGGATGGGAATAGCTGTCTTTTGCAATCTGAGAGTGAGAAGGGTTAACCCCATAATTGGTATTCATATGAGATTGCGCTTCGGGAATAACCTCATCAAAAGAACCCAGCACCAGATTAAAAACAAGTTTTGGAAAAAAGGCCATAATTTGTCCTGTATATCCCATTCCTTTTTGAAGGTTCTCAGCACTGCGAGCCCCTAATTTCTCAAAGAAATCTCTTGACATCCACTCTTTGTTATCTGCATTCTGATATTCCTGAGCAAGAAAATCCTGAAATTTCAGAAATTGATTAAACCATGATAACCAGGTAGCATAATCCACCCCTAAATAACTGGCACTTTTCTCTGCCTTGTCAGATTTTTGTCCTTTACCAAGATCTTCCAGTACACTGATAATAAATTTTTCAGCGAGAGACCTCTGTCCCGGCACCCGTCTTTTATACTCTTTAATGGTAGGATCAAACAGGAGATCACCCATTTTAGGACCGACACTGGCCATCGTATCATCTGTTAAAAACCTGCCGCTAACTACCGGAATTTCAGTATATGGTTTTCCTTTGTAATAAGACACCCACGGATAGGCATCGACTCCTAATCTCCTCAAAGAGATTTCTACAAAATTAGTATGTGAAAAATAATCTTCTAAAACATGCAGTGCCCCTCCAAGATGTCTGAAGCCTTCCGGTGTTCCTCTTTTAGAAGCGGCCAGCTTAAGTTGCTCTTTTACATAGCTAACAGAAGACGGACGTTCCGGAAAATCTTTCCAAAAGAAAGAGGACATATTTTTAGTGGCATCTATTTTCCAGGATTGGCCATTATCTCCGGCATAAAGTTTTTTCTCCCTACCCGTTCCATCATACATAAAAGAAATCACTTTTCCTTTATCATCTGTAGCATCAGATTCATCAGCCAGCCCATAGGGATTATCAATATGTTCCTCGGGACGATAAATTCCCAGAATATCTTTGGTAAGGCCTCCAAATTCTTTGTTAAATTTTTCTTCCAGGGTTTTATAATCGTCTGCAGGATTTTTTCCTGAATCTTTCAATGGATCAAAAACAAATTCTCTGATGGCTAAAATCTTGATCAATTGCACCCATCCTTCATGAGAAAGCTGCATCGGACTGACCTCTTTGATCACCTTATTTTTCTGGGCCTTAATTGCAGCATTAGTACCCCTCACTGTAATTTTTACAATGACCTGGGAAAAATCCCTTAACCAGTTTCCAAAATAAATTTTACGAACCTGATCTTCTGTATACAGTTCCTTTGAAACCAACGCTTCAAACTCTATATCTCCATGGGCAAATGCCGCATTTTTATTATGTTTACGATTCCTTCCCGCTCCGTAATTGGAGATATCATCCGTCGGATCTTCATCATACTGCCTGTCTTCTTCTACATACGCTGTCACCTTGGAGTGTAGAGTTGAAAAATCGATAATAAGATCACCTTTAAAAGTCGGAAGCTCAGCTTTAGCAAATTTCAGTTGTGATTCTTTAAAAATATCGAATCTGAACAGATAGTAAGCAAATTTTGCTCCTTCGTCTATAACATCTGTATCAGGAATTCCGTTCGAAGTCAGTTCTGTACGGAGAAGATTGTCAATATGATGTCCATATTCCTCAACAAGAGCTGCCATCAGCTCTGCCCTTTTATCATTGTCCTTTGTTGCGTCTTCTACAAACTTTTCGTTAACAATGATTACTTTTCTTTTATTGCTGTAGCCGGCAGGACCTCCTCTTCTTCCTACCAACCCTTTAGAAACAATAATTTCCGGAGCTTTGATCTTGTTGTCACTTAAATCTCTATAAAGCCTGCTTAATGCCTCTGCATCAATCTCATATCCAAAAATCTGTGTCATAAAGAGCATAAATGTGATCTCTCCAAGTTCTTTTGCGAGACTCATCAGTTGCTCATGAGCATAGGTACTTTCCAGTTTATATTCACTTTTCTGAATATCTATCGGAGGAGGTATAAATTTTTCAGGATCTCCATAAACCACTCCGCCCTCTTTTCCGATCTGAATGACTTTGCTTCCTATATTTTCAATATTATCTTTAGAGTATCTTTTATAATCTCCGCCAACAATTTTGGTAATATTCCCTTTAACAATTCTTGTTCTGCTCATGGTGTAATGATTTAAAAATTATTACCTTTCTCTGAGCTGTTATTCTTTACCGTTTTATCAGAATGCTGTTCATTGGTGCCCGAACTATGTGTTGTGATCTTTCCGTCACTTACTTCACTTCTCTCTTTCTTTGTCTCACTGTGCACGTCCCCGTCTATAATTTCTGTAAGTTTCCCAGTAATCATCATACTTGCATCACCCACAACAGAAGTTATTTTCATAGCACCAACACTCTGTGTGTCGTTCATGGTAACAGATTCTGTTTTGTTCATACCCACTATATTACTCTGGTCAGCACCTACGGTAGTACTCATATTCTGGCCTACACTGATCGTAAGGTTTTCTCCTGCTATAAAGTTCATATTTTTGGGGGCGCTTACGGTAATATTTCCTTTACCATCCATAAAGTAGGAATTTCCACTTGGATCTTCGATGAAGATACTTCCTTCCGTATCATTGAAGATCACTTTATTTCCGCTTCTCGTCTGGATAGATTTAATATGATTTTCTATTCCGCCACCTAAAGCTACCTGCCCATGAAACATTCCTCCCATAGCGAAAGGAAAGTCCGGATGATGGTATTCAAAGCCAACCATGACCTGATCCCCAACCTCGGGAACTGCTACAAACCCTCTGTTTTGAGTGATTTGATCCGTACCCCCGGCATCGGGACTCATCATTCTTATATAGTGAGTGGTATTATTCTGCTGCCAGTCAAACTGTACTTTTATACGCCCTTGATTTAATGGATCGGTATTTGAGATAACCGTTGCAATCTGAGGGACTGCATTGGGGATTTCAAAATCGGGTTTAGGCATAAAACCGGTTCCTTCTGCAATTGCTTCAAACGATCCTGTATAATATCCTCTGGCATCCACTTCATGACACGTTTCGGTGATCATTAATTTAGTAAAATGTGAGGTTTGGTTGGTGTCCGGCTTCCTCATTTCAATATCTGCAGTACATCCGGGATATAAAAAGGGAACTGTGGTATCACCTGAAACAGTAAAAACCTGAACAGCGGCACTTCCGGCAGCACTTTTCTGCGATTGGTCTACGTCTATGGAAATATTTGCATTAATAGGAGCCGGAGTTAATGACCGGCTTGTAAAAATACTGTCATTAAGCTGATAAGCGTTTGAGGCGAGCTCTCCAAGATGTTTAATGTTTGTGGCAGTACTTAACATCTTTGTATGTCCGGCACTGTCATATCCAAAAAACTCAGGTTTGGTATGCACCGCACTCATCTCCACCTGTACATTGCTTACATTACTGCCATAAATAAGCTGTACTGCTTTTTCTGCCGGAGGAAGATTCCCGAAACGAAGAACATATCCATCATAATAAAACTGTTCTCCATATGCTTCTGCTATTCTGGCCAGATAATTATAATGGGTTTCATTGTACTGGGCACTGTAATTTATATAACTTTTATTACGGCTGTCTACTTTATAGTCAAACTTCCCTGAAGATGAACCTAAAGTCTCTTTGATCACATTTTCAGCAATAATTCCTGTATTTACAGATTGATCACCTCCGAAACTTTGTGTATGAGGAGCAGAATCCATCAGTATTGTAGGACTTTTACCTTTTAGAATAATATTTCCCAGGCTCATTTTATCCTGGCTAAAGGCTACTTTTGTAATAATCCCGACAAAACTCCTTTCCGGGCTCTCATTTTCTGCATCTTTATACCTGAATGTTACCGTTAAACGCTGTCCTAAGAATTTTTGACTCTCCAAAAGATTATGATTTTGAGCTTTCCCCAAAGAATCATGAGCCAATGTGAGTTCAAAATTATGGTGTGTTTTTGCGCTTTGCTCTAGTTTGAAATGTTTAAAATGCTTGATTATATGGCCATCTATCACAATATCCAACTTTATCACACGGTTAATGCCTGCAATATTATTCTCTGAAATTTTTTCTGAGTTGGAAATACTTTTTTTCATGAGTGCTATTTCACGAAATATAGAAAGATTTTATCTTTTCAAATAATTTTACTGTAAAAATCTAAAAAATTGTAGTAGAAGTACGATTTTATTAATCAATTATGTTAAATTGATTAAAATTATTCTAACCATCATTATAACAAAGAATTTTTGCTTACGATTAATATTTAAGAAAAATACTCCATTTTTTTTAAAATATTTTTATCCCAAAAGGAAAACTTATATTAAAAAGAAAAAACTCCCTCTAGCAGGAGTTTTCTTAATCAAACAATTTATGCTCATTTCATTTTTCCCTTTGCGTTAATTAGTGTAATTGAGAATCAATTTTCTAAGAGAATCATTACTTTTTTGTAAATCGGACTGTTTCTTTTCCAACCAGGCTTTTTTACTACTGATATCTTTTAATCCGTTATCGATCATACTTTGTACAGCAGTTGGCGCAGGCATTCCAAGACCTACTTTACGGGTTACGATTTGTACAGGATCCAAAGCCTCCTGAAGTTCACCGTTTGTAATATTGAGCTTCTGATTTCTTTTCGCTGCCACATTTTTTATCATGTCTATCGTAATTTTATCAGCGGTTTTCTTTTCTGTAATAGCAAGATTGACCACATCTGCTATGATTTCGTGCGCATCTCTAAAATCTATATCGTTTTTTCTAACAAGAAGATCCGCAAGGTCAGTCATCGTAGAAAAATTTTCTCTTGCATATTTCAGCATCTGCTCTTTATTGACCTGAAGTGTTTTAGTAAGTCCTGTCATTGCATGTGTAGCTGCCAAAACAGCATCCAGTGATTTTGGTTCCAGCGGTGATCGTGTACCACTATGCTGATATTCTACCGCATTAACCGAAGTAAGAATTGACATCAGCTGTCCCACCGAATTAGCCGCTGCTTTTCTGCTGCGCTCCAGGGCATCAGGATTTTTTTTCTGTGGCATCATACTGCTGATTCCTGCAAATGCATCATTAAGCTCTACAGATCTGTATTCATCAGTGCTCCAAAGTTGTATTTCCGATGCAAAACGACTTAAGGAACTCATATAGATCGCATTATCGGAAGCAAATTCCGAAATATGATCCCATCCTGCTACTCCTTCTATCGTATTAGATACAAGACCTTTAAAGCCTAACAATTCTCCAACACGTGCTCGGTTTATAGGCCAGCTTGTCCCTCCGGTCGCTCCTGCACCTAAAGGACATTCATCCATTCTTGTATAAAGTTCAATATAGCGATCCAGGGATTTTGAAAAACTTTCATCAATGGCTGTAAGGTAATGCGCAAACGTTATAGGCTGTGCTTCCTTACGATGAGTATAAGCTACCATAACAGTATTCAGATGGCCTGAAGCCTTAGATAAAAGTTCAATCCGGAACTGTATCAATGAGCTGATAATATCCAATAGCCTATCCCGTAAAAACATTCTGTTGGTCGTATTATCCATATCATTTCTACTTCTCCCTATATGCATTTTACCCCCTAAGTTTCCTATTTCTTTTATTAAAGCTGATTCATAGGGCAGATAAAGACGGAGAGCAGGATCATTTTCAGCAAGTTCATCAACATTTTGTAATCCCTTAAGTATTTTTTTTGCTTCATCTTTAGAAATAATGTTTTGCTCAGCGAGCATAATGACATAGCCTTTATGAAGGTAACTTTGATAGGGAAACATAGCATCAGCTAAGGTTTCATTTTTTGTTTCGTAATCATATAGTTCCTGAAACTCTGGTGCTTTAGCAACCGAAGTTCTTCCGATGCGGCTTGCATCCTGTAAGGAATTGTTTCCATTGGGATTTGTTTCTGCTTTCTTCACTAGCTGAGCATTCGTATTTTTTGAGAATAAAAGGAAGATTCCTATTGTTACTATCTTTAAGGGGGCATGATGCATAAAGTGTTTATATATTTTAATTATTATTTTGAGTCTATTATAATTAGAAACTTCTATTATCAACACTTTCAATACAAGTTCCTGGTACAGTTAAAACTAAAAGCTCTATCACAAAAGTAAAAAGAAAAACCTAAATAAAGCAACATTGTTGCGTTAAAATATTACAAACTGACCGCATTATATAAGGAAGACCCTTACAAATTTTGTAAGGGTCTTCTTTTATCATTGCCAGATTCAGCTAGTCGGGAAAAAGTAAAATCATTTTTCCGGAAAATTCTTTTTTTATATCTCAACAGTAAGCATATTCCTCTTTAATTTACCCTCTCGCTTTTTCATCTGTAAAGAACTGAAATCCATCTTTTTTCTCAATAAGCTGCATTGGATATAACTTTGGATTATATGCTCCATTCAATATTTCATTCAGTGCATGTTTTTTTGACTCCCCAAAGGCAACTACCAATATATTTTCAGCTTTATTGATCAACGGTGCGGTCAAAGTAATTCTGAACATTTCCTGAGGCTTCAGATAATAGGCAGAAACCCACTTCTCATTTTCATCAAGGACTTCTTCTCCTGGAAATAAAGAAGCCGTATGCCCATCATCTCCCATTCCTAAAAGAATAAAATCAAAAATACCTTTATCACCAAGGACATTTCGTATCTCTTTTTCATATAATACAGCATAATTTTCGGGAGATATTCCATCCTGATACATTGGGAAAATATGGTCTTTACTCACCGGAACTTTATCCAACAGTGTTTCAAAAGTCATCCGTGCATTGCTTTTGTCATCATGTAAAGGAACCCAACGCTCATCCACCCAAAAGAAATACACCTTATTCCATTCGATTTTTTCTGCATATTCCTGGGTGGCCAACAAACTGAAAATGGCTTTTGGAGAAGAACCTCCGCTTAATGCAACTACAAAACGGTTATTTTTTTCAATAGACTTCTTTGAAAGATCAACAAAAGTATCAGCTGCTTTTTTATAGAGCTTCTCTAGATCTTCAAATACGGTAATATTCATCTTTATTCTATTTAAATTATATTGTATTATACCCAATTATGCCCTTGTCTTTCAACCAAAGAAATACTGTCATCTGGTCCCCAGCTTTCGGCCTTGTAATTAGGGAAAGACAAATCTTTATTATTTTCCCAGGCTTCCTGTATGGTGGTGACCACATCCCAGGCTTCTTCCACCTGATCAGAACGCATAAATAAGGTAAGATCTCCTATAAGAGCATCCAACAGTAAAGTTTCATAAGCTTCAGGGGTATCTTCCTGGCAGACAAAATAATCAAAGATCATTTCAACGGGTTGTAAAACCAATGAAAGACCCGGTTTTTTCGTCATAAACTGCAGTCTGATATCCATCAATGGCTGAATATTGATGATGAGCCTGTTGGCAGATAAAAGATGCGGGGTATCTGAAAAAGTAGAATGAGGAAGCGCTTTAAACTGAATAGTAATATAAGAATGCTTTTCTTTCATTTTCTTCCCTGTACGAACGTAAAAAGGAACATCCTGCCATCTTTCGTTATCCAGATAAAATTTTACAGCGGCAAAGGTTTCCGTATTGGAATCTTTAGCAATCCCATCTTCCTGGCGATAACCTTTCGTCTCCACTCCGTTCACTATATTTTTCCCATACTGACCTCTTACCGCATAATGGTCAACCTGATCAGATGAAATTCTACGAATCGATTTAAGGACATCTACTTTGCGATCCCTTATCTCTCCTGATTCCAATGACGCAGGGGGTTCCATAGCCACCATACACAGAATCTGCAATAAGTGATTCTGAACCATATCCCGCAATGCTCCGGTCTGCTCATAAAAAGCTCCCCTCGTTTCAACTCCTACCTCCTCGGCAACTGTAATCTGCACTGATTCTATGTATTTGCGATCCCATAAAGGTTCAAAAATAGAATTTCCAAATCTAAATGCCAGGATATTCTGCACCGTTTCTTTTCCCAGATAATGGTCGATACGATAGATCTGTTCTTCTTCAAACGTTTGTGCCAGAAGGCTGTTGAGTTCGATTGCAGATTGCTTATTGTAACCAAAAGGTTTTTCAATAATGATACGGTCCTTTTTGGCATCAGCTGCCAATGACGTATTTTTAATATGATTGGAAATCGTAGAAATGAAATTAGGGCCAATTGACAGGTAAAATAACCTGTTTGCTCTCACTCCATATACTTTGTCGAAAACCTGTAATTTTTGATGCAGAGCCTCATACGAAGCTTCTTCATCCAATTGATGCTGAAAATAGGTAATATGAGCCTGAAAACCTGCCCAATCTTCAGAAGTTACTTTCTTTCTGGAGAAATGCTCAAGGTTTTCTTTGATATAAGCTCTAAAATGCTCATCGGTATTTTCTGCTCTTCCCAATGCTATAATATTAAAGCCTTTGGGCATTCTGCCATCAATATATAAATTATAAAACGCAGGAAAAAGTTTTCTTTTTGCCAGATCTCCTGTAGCACCAAAAATAATGATTGTCGTTGGCTGCAAGATTTTATTGTCGTTCATTTTTCCCAATTTTATTGATTTACATTTTGCCATGAAGTATGAAAAACACCTTCTCTATCGATTCGCTGATAGGTATGTGCTCCAAAATAGTCACGTTGAGCCTGGATGAGATTTACCGGCAGGGATTCCGTTGTATACGCATCGAAATATCCTAAAGCAGTTTGAAGTCCCAGGCTTGGAATTCCATTTGAAACAGCAAAGGCAGCCACTTTCCGTAATGATGCGATTTTTCCTTTAACGATCACAGAAATATCCTTGTCAAGTAAGATATTAGAAAGATCAGGATCCCTGGTATATGCCGAATAAAATTTTTCCAATAACACAGAACGAATAATACAACCGCCTCTCCAAATTTTCACCACATCCTTTAATGGAATTTCAAAACCGTATTCTTGAGACGCTTTAACCAATAAAGCCAATCCTTGTGCGTAGCTGATCAGGGTTGCTAAATAAAGAGCATCCCCAACTTCGCGGATGAATCCATCAATATCTTCCGGGCTCATCATTTCCTTTCCGGAATACAGCTGAGAAGCCTGAACCCGCTCTTCCTTATAAGCAGATAAAATCCTTGATGTAACTGCAATATCGATCGTTGGAATAGAAACACCAATTTCCATAGCCTGCTCAGAAGTCCATTTTCCGGTTCCTTTTGCTCCGGCTTTATCCAGGATCTGATCCACAAGATAACCTTCCGTCAGTGAATCTTTCTGTTGGAAAATGTCTCGGGTGATCTCAATTAAAAAAGAGTTCATTTCACCATTATTCCATTCTTTAAAAACTTCATATAGCTGATCATTATTCAGATTCGCTCCTTTTTTCAGCAAATCATAAGCTTCACTGATGAGTTGCATAATGGCATATTCAATTCCGTTGTGCACCATTTTCACATAGTTTCCGGCAGAACCTTTTCCCATATATGCTGTGCAGGCTTCGTTATCCACCTTTGCAGAAATGGCTTCAAGCATTGGTTTAAGAAGATGAAAAGCTTCTAAATCTCCACCCGGCATAATACTCGGTCCTGTTCTTGCTCCTTTTTCGCCCCCGGAAACCCCCATTCCCATAAAATGCAGACCATTTGAGGCCAGATCAGCAATACGCCTGTTTGTATCTTCAAAATAAGAATTACCCGCATCAATAACGATATCACCTTTACTTAAAAGTGGTTTAATGCTTTCAAGAACAGCATCTACAGGTTTACCTGCAGGTACCATAAGAATAATTTTTCTTGGTGTTTCTAATGCAGATACAAAATCTTCTAATGAGCCTGTACCTTTTATTTTCATTTTTGAGTTTGCTCCTTCGTGCAGATCTTTTACCTTCTCTTCATCAAGGTCAAATCCTGCAATTGAAAAACCATTATCAGCAATATTATAAAGAAGATTTCTCCCCATTACGCCAAGGCCAACCATCCCGTAACTATATCCTTCCATTGTATTGGTATTAATATGAATTTTATTATACAAAGAATAAATTTACGCAAAGCCCATGAAGAAAAAAATAAAAGTCAAAAAAAATTCCCCTGATTTAATACATGTCACTCATTTGTTCTTGATATTCAGTCTATCTTTTTTTTAAATAAAAAAAAATGACTCAATTCAGAATTTTATACAATCACGATCCAGACTATTTAATTACCCCGTATGTAATTCAGTACATGGTGAATAAGTATAAAATTCCGCTGTATTATATTGGTAATAACTGAATAATCGCTTATAATTATGAAAATAATCTATCAAAAAATAACTGCTATTTTGTACAATTAAGTATATATTTGCCAAAATTTAAATTCATGAACTATAAACTTGCGCTTAATACGCAGGAGCCTAACTCTAATATTGTATTTAATACAATTGTATTTGATGCCTTCAAGATCAATATAGTTGAGAGGTATGCTGGATCAATGAATTCTAGACCAAAACTATGTGAGGTTTTGTTTAAAGTAAGAACTTTAGATGATGACATCATTAAAAGAAGAGATGGTAATATAAGGGTAAAAATTAAAGGTGATGAGTTTGATGCCTATTTAAAGCTAACCCTGAAATTGAATTCTTATGAATACAAAAACAAACTAATCAACAGAAAAGATGCTGAACAGGATTATGTTCATTTTATTCTGAGTTTGGTAATTGCTAATTATAATCTCAATTAGTTTACTTTTTTTAATTAAAAGTTTCCCGGAATTTCTGGTAAACGCGAACTGAAATACAAGTATTAAAGTTCCTAAAATTAAATAAAGTTCTGAAAGTCCGGAATTCTTAAGTCCCAATTTGCGTTGTTAATTATATTCGATTCCCCAATCGATTACTGTTTCATATATATGACAACAAAAAAAGAATCAAAATCTTTAAATTATTATCAAACAGGTTTTGCTTCTGGTTTTCGCCTGCCTATGTTTTTTCATTAGTGGGTAACGATTCTTCTTATCTTTAATCTAACAGGTTTCTCCTCAAAATATTTATGACCTTCGAAGATCATTTCACCGTTTTTATGTATATAGAAGTCGATCTAAAACCATAGTAAACCTTCTTTTCCGGCTCATTTGATTTTAACAAACCATCTGTTTCCTTACATTTGTTAAATCATAAATAAAAATAAGTGGAAAAAAATATTGATTTGATTGCCAACTTTGGAAAATTAGTCGTTTTTCTAATGGTACTATTTTCTGTTTTTCTCTTTACAGTTAAAAGCAATAAGAGACTAGCCAATCAATTGTTTGCTTTGTTTATTCTGTTGACAGCATTTGACTTTACCGGTTTTTTTCTGGGCAAAGCGCTGGACGACTACCCCACTATTCAGATCTTAAAAACGTCATCCTCTTTATTACAAATGCCTTTATTCTATCTGTATGTACTGGCGACTTGTTATTCTGATTTTAAGCTAAGCCCTAAACATCTTATCCACGCTGTATTATTCTTTTTGTTTGTCATCATTTTCAGTGTTACTTATATTTCTGATAAAAGTTTATCGTTATTTACCATCATAGGGGAAATACAGTATTACGTGTATATTATTTTTATATTTTTCAGTTTAAAAAAATACAAGACAGTGTATTTGGAAAATTATTCCAATAACGATAACAGTACTTATAAATGGCTGTTCCAGATCACCTTGTTTTTTTTCTTTGCTCATCTTTTTGTATTGATAAAACTCGCTCTTTTATATTCCGGAAAAGATCAGAATCTGCTACAAAACATGTATATCGTGATCAGTACTGTTGCTTTATTTACGATATGCTGGTTTGTATTAAAAGCTTTGTACAACCCCCATCTTTTTACAGGTGTCACTACTACCCTCGAGCCTATTGAATCTGCGCTTGAAAAAACCAAAATAAAAAGTGAAAGAAAGGAAATATCCGATGAATCCGCAGTCAGACTTATTTCTTATATGGAAAACAACAAGCCTTATCTTGATTTTGACCTGACCTTACAAAAATTGGCAGCTCAGATGGATTTACCTGAAAAAGAATTGTCGATACTTATCAATCAAAAAATAGGAAAGCATTTTTTTGATTTCATCAATGAATATCGGATTGAAGATGCCAAAATACTTTTAAAGGATCAACCTGAACTAACGGTCCTTGAAATCCTGTATGAGGTAGGTTTTAATTCTAAATCATCCTTTTACACCGCCTTTAAAAAAGAAACGGGAATTACACCATCAAACTACAGAAAATCAGCCTTTTAAATAATGTCCGACTTTTAATCGGACTCTTTAATTGGCACTAATGAGTCCGACTACCGATACCCGGACTTTTATGATCTATTAAAATTTCAACTTTGTTTCAAATTAAATTTTGAATCAAATGAAACATTTATTTCAGGTTACATCAATTCTTGCTTTTACACTTTTTTATAGTTTATTTTCTGCTCAAAGCGCAGACAGGGTACAGCAATTCCATAAAGTAGATTCTTTATTAAATCACTACTATCAAAAAAGTAATCCCGGAATTGCCCTGGCCATTATTGAAAAAGGGAAAACCATTTATATGAATCAAAAAGGTATTTCAAACATGGAATATAAGATCCCTATTACTGATTCTACCGCTTTTCATATTGCTTCTGTCTCCAAACAATTTACAGCTTTTCTTGCCGTTTCATTAGAAAAAGAAGGCAAACTTTCATTAGATGATGATATAAGAAAATATTTACCGGAATTGAAAGGTTTACCCTATAAAATAAAGCTTCGCCAACTGGCCAATCATACCCACGGACTACCCAATTTATATGAATTAGCCCAACTCAGAGGTATAGAACCCGGTGATAAAATGACGCATAAAGAGGTGGTAGACATGCTATTGCACATCAAGCAGGTTAATTTTAAACCAGGTGAAAAATACGAATACAACAATACAGGCTTTGTTTTGCTTGCCGAAATTATCGAACGGGTATGTGGGAAGCCATTCCAGGAGGTATTAAAAGATAAAGTTTTTATACCATTGAAAATGAACAATAGCCTAGCCGTCAACACCCCTTCACTGATCGTTAAAAACAAAGCCTATTCTTATCGCCTAAACAAAGGAAAGTATGACAATTACGCATTTAACATCATGGCAAACGGTTCCTCGGGGGTTAGTACCACCATTAAAGACCTGAGTAAATGGGTAATCCATCATCAGTACCCATCTCCAAGAGACAAGGAAATTTTAGACGAAATGCAACAACCTACCCTACTCAATTCAGGAGAGGTCATCCCATACGGTTTGGGATTAGAATCTAAAAATTATAAAGGTCTTGGCATCGTTTTCCATGGTGGTGGAGATGCGGGCTATCGCTCCTATATTTTAAATGTCCCGAAATATAAATTTTCCATTGTAATACTGGGAAATAATAATGATTTTAAACCATTTGAATTTGTTTATGAAATTCTCGATTTATATTTAAAAGAATATGAAAAAGAACCTTCACTACCCCTAAAAACGACTTACACGACACAGGAACTCAAGGCTTTTCAAGGTACCTACGAAATGTTTCCAGGATCATTTTTTACTATACTGGCGGAAAACAATTCACTTTATTACCAGCCATTTGGTTCAGAGAATAAAATGGAGTTACCCGCCATTGGAAATGATCGTTTTGCAAATCCTCCTTTGCCAATCAGCTATTTTTCATTTGGTAAAAATACCTGCGACTTCCATATCGCCGATTTTAAATATCAAGGCAAAAAAGTACAGGTAGATCTTCCAAAGGCTAATGAAATAAATTTAGCTTCTTTTGTTGGAATTTACAAAAATGAAGAATTTAATACAGAATATGAATTGGTTTTGGAAAACGGTAAGTTGGTAGCGCACCACAGTCTTAATGAGGCTATTCTTCTACATCCGCTTACGAAGAGCAGCTTTTATTCAGACGAAGGATTTTTCGGAAAGCTTGTGTTTGCAAGTGACCCACATGGTAAGGTTACTCAATTCCTGTTATCAGGACAAAATTTAAAGGATATTACCTTTGTAAAACTTAGGTAAAATCTTCTGAACAATTCTTTTATTAAACCAGTTCTGTATTTTAAATGATACCAATCTGTTGATAAGTTTTGCTTCTATATCCTATCAGTAAATTGAGAGATCTCATATTTATTGTTAGAAAATGTAGAGGCATTACTTATAAACAATCTGAAATTGAAACTTATAAAAATCCCAATTCATTCAATTTGATTCCCTAACCTCTTAAGGTACTCATTTCCTAATGGTGAAATTTCATAACCCACCTGATGACTGATGGTTAAGCCAAGGTTCTTTAATTTGCGGATGTTCAATTTTAGCAAGTCTTTTTCAGATCCTGTCAAAGTTGCAATGCCAGCTGCGTGAAGGTGGGGATTTTCCTTTATGGCAGCTAAAACAGATTTTGTCCAGGCTCCCTGTTTACTAAACTGATCCATACGGTCCAGTTTTTTTGTCAGATCTGCAAACTGCTGTTCGGATAATTCCGCCTGTTCTCTCAATTCAATTCTAGGATCTTCGGAATGATAGCCAACCGTTATTTTAAACAGCGTTCCGGTATTGTAATCCTTCAATGATTTCATTAATTCTTTTTTGTCTGTAAAGCCTGCATTTAAAGCATCTTTATCAGTTATATCATTTTCATTTACCGCTTCAACGTTATGAATTTTAACCAAACCAATAGAAGTATGTAAAAGACTATCGCTATTTACCGTTGCCTTTTTCCAATTGCGAAATGCTAAGGTGATATCTCCTGATTTGATCCCTTTCAAATGTACTTCCTTGAATAACATATTTAATTTTATTAGGCTAAATATACTTAAATAACATTTTAAAAGTTAAGATATTTCTTCATCGTAAGAGTGCAAATGAACTTATTTAACTATTGTTATATCATAATTTAATGCTCTAAAGCTTTTACCAATCCAAGGGTATCTTCTAATAAAATGTACTTGACAATCATTCCGTCAACGACAGTGATCTGAGTAAAAAAAATTGATTTGAAATTTTTTCCGGTTTTAAGCATATGGGTTTCAAAATTTCCTGAACTAAGCACTACATTTCCTTCAATTGCAATATTATCAATCGAAGCAGAGACAGGCTCTGTACTTTGCCAAAGCAATTCAAAAAATTCTCTTACCTGACTATAGGTTTTCCGATGCCCCAGCCAGGGAGCAATTGTTTCGTTACCCGGAACATACCAATCCAGTGTTTCAGGAATCAGGTTCATTATCATTTCAATATTACGCTCTCCTAACGCAGTGTAATATTTTGAGACTGTTTCGACAGGGGTTTTGCTTTTCATATATCTATTTGTTCTTTTATTAATAATATTTTTTAAGTGTACCAGATTCAATTTTTTAACCTGGTACACTTACAAGTTCATTTTAGCTTTTCCAAAACTGATCCTCCTGTATCAGGTCGGCAGAAAAAATTTCCACTTTTGAGATTTTATTCTGCTCGATTGTATAAATATCAGTATTATAAACATCCAGTGTTTCACCGGAAACTTTCTCTCCGACCCAATGCAGCTGACATGCGATCCTGTTATTGTTGACACTTATGGAGTCAAAAGCTTTTAATTGTAAGGTATTGCCTGTAATTGCAAACATTTTGCCCACCATTTCAAATACTTCCTGCTGCGAATTCTTCTGACCAGAGATCTCATTATTTCCCGGCTGGTTCCATTGTACTTCAGGGTCCAGTAATGAACTTATTTTTTCAAGATCAATAAGTTTAACAGCTGTTAAAAATTCGGTCACGACTTGTTTTGGTTGATTTTCCATACTTTTTTTTATTTTTTTATCTACGTCAAAGTTCGCTGCTTTCCTAAAAATTTTAAATACCCCAAAACGACATTAAATGATCATTTCCCGCCAATTTTAATCCTTTACTCCCGGAATATTGATATTTTAGCGTATTGTAGTGATCTATCATGGAAAACCAGTCTAAAATTTTCAGCTCAAAACTAATTAGCTATGCGGTTCAAAGAGATGTTTCTGCTGACCAGCTGATGCTTGCTTCAAATATCACCCTAAAGGAACTGACAGACTTAAAAACGCCACTCAGCGATAAACAAATTGATGACCTTTGGTTGAATGCCATATCTATGACCAAGGATAGCATATTTGGTCTTCATCTTGGAGAATCGTTACAACTACAGGCACTTGGAATCGTAGGAGAGATCATTAAAACAAGTAAAACTGTAGGTGAAGCTTTGACGAATGCAGCACCATTCGTCCATGTGATCACCTCATCAGTGGAGCTCAGTATTTTAAAGGATGATGATCATTTTTCTATTGTCTTTATTCCCCTCAATCCTTTGTGGTATGAGCATATTGTGGATATACAAATAGTTGATCTTTTAATGGTTTTGGTTGTACATGAACTTAATGGACTATTGTTTAAAAAACTGTATCCCCGTTCAGTAAGTTTTGCCCGACCATTGGAGAACATAGAAGAGTATGAACGGGTCCTCCGGTGTCAACCGCAGGACAATGCGAAAATGAATCAAATTTCGTTTGACATTGCGTATTGGGATGAAAAAATTATAACCACCAATCATGAACATCAGAAACTGCTTCTCAGCCAGTCACATCTTTGGCAAAATAATGATACTGCCAGGAAATTATTTAAAGACAAAGTGTACAATTACATCCGTGCCAATTCTTATCTGAAAATGGTCACTCTGGACGACCTTGCAGGCAACTTCAACCTTAGTACACGTACTCTTCAGCGTAAATTAAAGAATGAAGAAATCAATTTTCAACAGCTCGCTGACGAAGCACGTAAAAACTTAGCCATCATGTATCTAAAAAATGACTCTTTCCAGATAACTGAGATATCGGGTATGCTTGGCTATAACGAGGTAAGCGCATTTATCCGGGCATTCAAACGATGGACAGGACTATCTCCTGCCAGCTATCAAAAGAATTTGAGCAAGCTTGCCATAGAGCCCGGATAAGGAATCTGAATCCTTGCTATTCTATGCATCCACATTCAATAAAAAAAGGAAAATCTGCCCTGTTAACTTTCCTGATTTTCTGTTAATAAAATTTGAAATAGTTTTTCATTAAGATCTGTCCTCTTTTGCTATATTTGATCTTAAAAAAACGAACTATATGAAATTCAAATTACTAATACTAAGCATGATAGCATCTATAGTAATAGCATGCAATTCCGAGAAAAAACAGAAAGAAGAATCAACGGGCAATACCGATTCTACCCAATCTGTAAATGCAAATCAGGAACCTCAGGCAGCAACTGCTACCAAAAAAATGGACATTAATTCGATTCCAATTTCAAACAAACCACTTGGTGCTTTTCCGTATTTTAATCTGCCTGAAAATTATCAATCTACACCCACAAATAATACCGCCGACTTTGATGTTGCCTATTTCTGGGTAAAAGATCATTTTGAAAAACCGGAGGGAAAAATTTTCTATGCAAGAGTTACAGCCAAAGAAGGAAAATCTTACAGTGATCTTGAAGTAGAAAGGAACCTGGACGAGCTCATTAAAAGTGTTGACGGCCTAAAAGTATCTCAAATGAAAATACCTGTCGATTCATCCTATGCGGTTCCGGATAATAATAAATTGAAATACATGAATGGATATGGGTTTATGTCCAGTGCAGTTACCACGACTTACGTGATTCGCCGTTCTGACAGAAATATATGGATGCAGCTTACTCCCGGGGATGATGGAGTTTCAGCCGGTTGGATGATTTTGGAAACAAAACCATTCAAAATGACCGCTTCCCTTACCCAGGCGGATGAAATGAAAAAAGAATTGGATACCAAGGGACACATTCCTTTGTATATCAATTTTGATACGGATAAAGCAACAATTAAACCTGAATCCTTACCTATTATTGAAGAAATACAAAAATTGCTGGCAGGCAATACAGCCCTAAAAATCCTCATTGAAGGCCATACCGATAACAGTGGTGTTGCCACTCATAATAAAAAACTTTCTGAAGACAGGGCTAATGCTGTGAAAATGGCATTAATTGCTAAAGGAACAAATGCTGCGAGATTGCAGTCAAAAGGAATGGGTTCTGACAAACCTATTGCAGACAATACGAGTGAGGATGGTAAAGCAAAAAACCGCCGGGTAGAAATTGTGAAAATTTAAAAACAGATATTAATACAACCATTCTTTATTATCAGTTTTGTAAGATCAATTGGAACTCAGTTCTGTCCTGTTTCATTACTTACTAAATAATAAAAAACAGCACCAATGATTTTTCATTGGTGTTGTTTTTTTAAACCTATAAAATGTCGTTTATTAAATAAATTAGGTCACAAGGATACCTATCAATTTCCAAAATTCACAAAATGAGGAACGTCTGTTCCAAAATTATTGATTGGTAAAAGGTTATTCCGGTTGCTATTGAAATCAAAAACAGAATGATTATCAAATGGAACACGGGGATAATAGGTGAAAGAGATCTGAATCCTGTTGAATACAAGGAACGGATTATTAATTAAAACACCAACCCCTATTTTTGTATTTGCTTTTGTTTTAAGTAAAGTATCATCCGGCATACCCAACCAGCCTACTGCTGCCGTTAAATATGGACTAAAATGGAAATTCTTCCAGCTTTTGTTGATAAAAAGCTGAAGCTGGTATCTTAAAACCAATTTTTTAGTTCCTATATAATCTGAATTGTAAACTGGAAATTCATCTGCAGAAGAAAGATTAATTCTATCTTTATAAGAATAATTATGCTGCGGATTTCCTAATGCTAAAGTCGGAGAAAAGAAATGCCTTACTTTGGCAAATTTCCAATCCATAAGATTAGTAAAATAAGTACCATCCAAGCGGAAAGACTCTCTATTTTTGTCATCTTCATTAAAAAATCTTCCAAACTGAGCTTTTACATTGAAATAACCCACCTTTATAAATTTACCATAGGAAGCAGAAACACCTACATAGGGTTTTACATCATTATTTCTTGATAAACCTCCTGCGGTGAAGTTCAATGAACTACCGTACGCAATATCCTCTGGCAAATCATATTGAAAAATATTCTTCTGAACCGAAAAATTCCTGTTTATAAACCCTACAGACATCAAAAAGCTGCTGTACGAATTAAAATACTGGTACTTGTCGATCTCAGGACTGTCTTTATATTGATAATTCTGAAATCTCCCTATGATGGCAATGTTACTGGAAACATTTTTAACGGGGTCAGAGGAAACCGGAATTTGATACCCACCCCATAAATCCTGACTGTACACTTTGATTTGAACTTCCGGATACGTTGTATCTGTTTCTATCGGAAGCAGAACGTTTCGCATAAAATATTCGAAAGTAAAACCACCGGCCCATTTCGTAAGCGGTGAGAAAAAATCTCTTCTGACATTAAAATTGATCCTCTCATTTCTAAAAAAATCCCGTTCCCCTAAAATCTGCGCATTGATGTAAGAGCCAAAAAGATTATATGCCGTATAGCTTCCTAAAATATAATTTTGCTTTTCCTTCGAATCATTTCTATAAAGAAAATCAAATGTATGCCCTAATCCCAAAACATTTTCATCCGTAACTCCTAGCCCTATTTTACTTCCTGAATAGCTCAATCTTGGCTTTAAACTCCAGGAATCAAGAACTTTTACCACCACATCAATAGAATCTTTAGTGGAAGCACTGTCCGAAACGCTGATGTTAACCCTGTTTATAAAAGGCATTGTTCTCAGCAAACGCTCAGATTCGTAGAGTTTCTGAGCATTATATTCTTCACCTTCTTTAAAAAGCAAATAATTATTAACTGTAGAAATCCTTGTTGTAGAGTGAAGGTGATCGGTCACCCATTCGTACCATTTTAATTTTTCTTTATTATCTTTCGAACCATATCCAAACGGGTCAATTGTTTCAACCCGGATATTTCTGATATATTTTTTATGGTAAGTCTCCTGCAGCAACTTTTCAGTTCTGGACTTTACAGAAGTCGAGTCCGCTTCCCTACGAAACAGTAAACGATGAATGAATTTGGTCACTTTTCTCTGATCTGAAAATTCTTCTATTTTGTAGTAAAGAGAATCTTTTTTTTCCTGTGCCTGTAAGAAGCAAAAACCACTTAAAAAGAAAATTAAAATTACAATTGATTTAGTCATTAGTCCTCGGAAATTCAATAAAGTTTGTAATATCAATTTATGAGCCAATAAAGATTAAAACCCTACTAATATATCGAAATATTAATGCAAAAGATAACAATTTATAATCTTTTGATGTTAAAATTTAATACTGAAAAAGTCCGGTACAAATGATCCTATTTATTCTGATTTATCAAGATGCTTCCCTTTCAACAAACCTGTATAAGCATGATGATATAAATCATAAAGAAAATCGTGTGTTAATGCCTGTTTTTTAAACAACAGCTTTCTATAACAGTCTTTTTTTAACTATTTTTACTCCATAATAAATAGAGAACTAATACGATATGAGAAAAATTATATTTGCAGGCCTAATGGGTTTAGGAGGATTTTTAACAGCAAATGCACAGTGTAAAACGGTATCTACACTTGTAGAAAATTTTGATACATGGAAAGATGTGAACAAATGCTGGACTGCTCAGTCAGGAAAAGCAATGCTTTACCCTAATGATAAAAAAATTATATTTTATTCGATGAACAGCCCTGGTGAGAACATGTATTTAATAACCCCGAAAGTTAAAGCAGGAGCGTATACACTTTCGTTTGACGTTTCAGACAATGGCGGAGAAACAACGGTGGAATTGTTCTCAATAAGCAATAGCTCAGATGCAAAATCATATACTTCTATAGCCAAACCATCAAAAATAACAGGAGATAAAAAAGTATTTACTATTTCTCTAAAAAAAGACAGCCATTTGGGAATGAAGGTGGTCCTAAATGGAGTGCATCAGGCAGTTTACCTGGATAATGTATCTCTGAGTCCAAAAAAATAAACAGAATATAAAACCTAGTAACTGGATAACTGGGTAACTATGGAGAATATCATAGGTATTTAATAAAATTCCAATGCCTAAATCTTATGGCATTGGAATTTTACTCGTTAACATGCATGAGAAAAGTCAACTAGCATGTTGGAGGAGGTGAATTTGGGCAAGTTGTATTACCACAGTAATCAGGAGCCCATGATTTGCAGCATCCTGCTACATTATCCCAGCTGTTACATCCAAGAGGCGGTCTTCCTCCAGTGATCGTTTTTAATTCTCCCTTGTTTAATTTTCTTAGATTGTTCATAATTGTTATTTTAATTTGGTTGATCAGTAAATATCGAAAATCATTTCCAATTAGACAACATTTAGTGAATTATTTTATTAATTTCCAACAAGATCACCAACCTTTCATAGAATACTTAAAACTAAGATACATCATCCATTTTCCTCATTCTACAGAGGTCAGAGGTGCTATTCGATGAACTATACAACAAGCTTAAGATCTAAGGTGAGAAAGGTATTTTCTTGTATGCTAATCATTAACCTGGAAAGATATCCTACTTGTTTTAAGCTTTAGATAATGCTTTTTATGTATATTTAAAGCAAACTTTTAGCTAAAATGAAACAACAATTATTCTTTAAGCAGATCTTTTTTCTGCTCTCCTTTGGCTTATCCTGCTTTTCATTCGGACAAAACAACAGCTGGCAGCCTCTTGGCCCTAATGATTCCAGCCAACCTTCTTTTGGAACCTCTGATGTTACCAGCCTTACTATGGCTCCAAATGGTACGGTTTACTTTGGTTATAGGGACTATGCTAATAACAGTAAAGCTTCAGTAAAGAAATTTAACGGGATAAGTTGGGAAAATGTCGGTATAGAAGGATTTTCGGATGGCATCATTTCCCAGGTCGATCTTGCTATAGCCCCGAACGGCACTCCCTATATCGGATATCAGGATTACACTAATAATAGTAAAATGACTGTAAAAAAGTTTAATGGCAGTAGTTGGGAAACAGTTGGTACAGAAGGATTTTCCACCGGTGTTCCTGTTTTTACAAGTTTAGTTGTAGCACCTGACGGAACCCCATATATCGGATATTCAGATTTCAGCAACAGTAAAAAAGCTACTGTGATGAAGTTTAATGGTACCGATTGGGTAACGGTAGGTACGACCGGGTTTTCTGCGGGTGATGCCCAATATACCAGCCTTGCAATAGCCCAAAGTGGTACACTCTATTTAGGTTACAGCGATATAGCTAGCGGCGGTAAAACCACTGTAAAAAAATTTAATGGCAACAGCTGGGATACTGTTGGAACAGCAGGATTCTCAGTAAATCCCAGTGCTTTATATGTCAGTCTTGTAATATCACCTGATGGTACTCCATATATAGGGTATTCAGATTTCTATGGCAGTGAAAAAGCCACTGTAATGAAATTCAATGGCACCAATTGGGTAACAGTAGGTACGGCTGGGTTTTCTGCGGGTACGGCAGTGTATACGAGCCTTGCAATAGCTCCTGACGGCACTCCTTATATAGCTTATTCAGATGGCACTAACAGCATGAAAACTACAGTAAAAAAATTCGATAACAACAATTGGGTTACGCTTGGGACGCCGGGATTCTCTGCAGGAGGTGTCAATTATAATGTTGACCTTGCCGTTAGTCCCGATAATAAACAAGTCATTGTAGGATACAGCTTATCAGGATCAAATGGTATTTTCGCTAAATACTACGATGCCGGCGAGTTGAATATCAAAGAAACGGAGATTCAGCATTCAGGAATATATCCCAATCCGACCAAGGGAGAACTCAATATCAAAACAGATAAGAAGATAAAATTATCAACCTTGTTTGATATGTCTGGAAGGAAAATTTTAACAACCTCATCACAGAAGATCGATGTTTCTCCATTGGCAAAAGGAATTTATATGCTTACTGTACAGTTTACAGATGGTACCTCTTTATCAGAAAAAGTGATCAAAGAATAAAATTCACAGGAAGATTCTGTGAATATATTTACAACAAAAGCCTCTTATAGAGGCTTTTTTCAATTACAGATGTTCAATTGAAGGATTTCATATTATGTTTATTACAAAGACACAGACGGTTTCATGGAAGATTTTCCAGATTTCTTTTCCAATTCATGAACTACAACTTTCGCTATCTTTTTCGAGCTGAATGGGTTTTGTCCGGTGATCAGATTCTTATCCACCACAACATAAGAAGTCATTGGAATCAAAGCTTTTTGATATCTGGATCCCCGTTTTTTCAAGGTATCTTCGAGATTGAAAGGCACTTCTTTTTTTCGACCTGCCAAGCCTTCTTCAAACCAATTATAGCCGGTTATTTTTTTATTTTTGATTAGATAATTTCCGTCCTTTGTTTTCACATTGATCAAACTGCTCACGCCATGACAAATGGCCGCTACCATTTTATTTTCTTCATATTGTTTAGCAATGATATTCTGAAGAACAGGGTTATCAGGGAAATCATACATTGTTCCATGTCCGCCTGTTACATACACCACATCATAATTTTCATTTTCAACTTCTTTTAAACTCCTGGTCTTTTTGAGTTCCTCTCTAAATGTCTTATTATTCCAATACTTTTTAGACATTCTATCTAAAGTAAAAAATTTCAAACTCTCCGGATCAACAGGGGTATCCCCTCCGTTTGGACTTGCAATGGTAATATCATATCCTCTCACCTTCGCTGCATCATACATATGGGTAAGCTCGCTTAACCATAAACCGGTGGAATATTTCCCACTCGTGTACATACTGACGTTGGTAACAATTATTAAAATTTTTATAATGCCCATATTCTTTTTGTTTAATAGGACAAAGTTGATGAGAAACCATTGAACGTGAGTAACTCAATTAAGGAAAATTGTAACTCAATCTCAGAATAACTATGCCGGGACAGATCTTTTAAATTAATTAAATGATGCTCTAAATTCAAGGGGGGATTTAGAGGTCCGGTTTTTAAACAAACGATGAAAAGATTGAGGATGCTCAAACCCCAAATGATAAGCAATTTCAGAAACCGACATTTCCGTAGTAGACAACATTTCTTTTGCTTTTTCGATTAAACGGTTCTGAATATGTTGCTGTGTGGTTTGACCTGTCTGCGACCGGAGCATATCACTTAGGTAATTGGGGCTCAGGTGAAGCTGTTCTGCAATAAAGTAAACTGTTGGAATACCATTTATCATTAGTTTTTCATTTTTAAAATAGTCATCCAACAAGGCTTCTAATTTTGAAAGTAAATCACTATTAGCCTTTTTCCTGGTCAGGAACTGCCTGTTATAATAGCGGTCACAGTATTTTAAGAGTAGATCAAGATTTGAAATTAATAAATCCTGTGTAAAAGAATCCATATTACCATTCATTTCCCGCTCTATATTATCGATAATATCTAAAATGGATCTCTCTTCCTTTTCAGAAAGATGTAATGCCTCATTAGCGGTATAGGAGAAATAACCATATTCTTTGATGGAGGACGCCAACCCATATCCATGCAGAAAGTCAGGATGTAGCACCAAAACAAATCCTTTTACTCCATTCAAAAGAACATCTTCCAGCTGAAAAACCTGATTCGGAGCCACAAAATACATGATACCCTCATCAAAATCATAATATTGCTGTCCGTACCGAAACTTCCCGCCCGCACAGTCTTTTTTCAATGCAATCATGTAAAACTCAGTAGTCACTGCATTGACAAAGGTTTCTCCTTCCAGTTTTATATTATCAAAATTAAAGACACTAATCAGGGGATTTGATGGCTTTTCCAACCCTAGAAATTTGTGGAGTGAACTGATTGATGAAACTTTTTCCGGAGTTTTCATATTGTTTTTCGGATTTAAATAATACTAATTTACTGATTTATATCTGACTAAATTCTGTTCGTCCCTTATGGTACTTATACCTTGTTCATAGGTGGTTGTCTGAAATTCAGGAAACCGCTCTCTAAACTTTGAATCATCAAATATATTATCATACTTATATCTTGAAAGAAGCTCCAGTAATTCCTTGATATTCTTATTGAATAAAGAACCTAATTTAAATGCAAGCTTAGATACCAGCGAATATTTGAGATCTCTGTTATAAATAATTGAGGCAATTCTTATAAACTCCTGATAAGTGGGATGACTTTTATCCACCGGAAGGTGCCAGGTCTGGCCATATGCGTCACGAGTATTCCCTATCAATGCCGTTGCCCGGCTAGCGTCAGGTGTCCATATCAAGCTTCTTTTTTTATGAGCACTTAAGGGTACTTTTAATTTTTTTTCTTTTTGAATATTGTTAAATATAAGGGTATTGGTGATACTCTGTGTTTTACCGGGTCCATAAAATTCAGGTGCACGGCAGATAACTGCTTCCAGCTCTCCAGACTCAATTTCTTTCAAAATCATTTCAGCCATTTTTTTTCTTACTCTACCCTTTCTTCCAACAGGAGCAAATACAGTTTTTTCTGTCAGTATCCGACCATCCTGAGGATACATATAAGTATTATCAAAGAACACAAGCCTGGTTCCATTGATCTTACAGGCAGCAATCACATTACGAAGCATGAGTGGGAAATTCTTTTCCCATAGCTCAGTATTAGCAGGAAGTCCTAATGTAAAATAGGCAATTTCACTACCTCTTACAGCTTCAATTGCTCTTTCCCGGATAGAAATATCAGCAGAAAATAATTCATCAGTATCGTTTACTTTGATGGGATTTCTACTTACAATACGTATCTCCGAAGTAAAGTTTCTTTTTAACTCCCTTGCCAATTCTTCCCCAATCTGACCGGTAGCTCCTAATATTGCT
Organism: Chryseobacterium sp. T16E-39; assembly: GCF_002216065.1. NCBI lineage: Bacteria > Pseudomonadati > Bacteroidota > Flavobacteriia > Flavobacteriales > Weeksellaceae > Chryseobacterium > Chryseobacterium sp. T16E-39. The sequence continues at coordinate 1,346,995 of NZ_CP022282.1, forward strand.
TGCATAGTATTTAATTCTTTTAATTTATTGTCAAGTATTCTTTTTTCAATGATACGTCCAATATATTCTTATTACACTGTTTTTTAATACAACAAAGTTCGGAAGAGCTGAAATAATTGGAGTAGCTTAATTAGGGAAAGTTATAACAGAATCTCTGCTATTATGAAGCGTATCCATTTACCAGCTTCCATTCGATTGGCACATCTTTATTAAGGATTTTCGGCAGGGTTATGGCTTTAATTAAAATTATAAAAGCCCGTTCGAAAACAGGCTATAAAAAACACAAACGTGAAAAAAAATCACATTATGTCTAAAGGTATAAAAATATTGTGCCAATCTACGTATTGTGATCACGATCATAAATGAACTTAAAATTTCTTTATAAGTTTACGGTAATATAATTTTTCATCGTTTTTGCTCGTAGTGCTTTCGGAAGCATTAAGAAAATTTTTAATGATCCAATAATTACAGCTTGAGGAGTCTTTCAATTGAAGGGCTCCTTTTTTGTATTGTGAGAATTTGTATATTTAAGAAAAACTAAAGGAAAATTAATATACCATGGAAATATCACACTTCTGTATTGTAGAAATAAAAGGAATGGAGTTAGATAAAGACACATCTATTCCGTTTGAAAATTATTTTATTACAAATAAAGTTAAATCTTTACTTGAGCAAACAATTCCTTTTTTTAATCCTAATGAATTTTTAAAAATTTTTGGAGCTGGTGACTTCAATAAAATAGCAGATGGAAACATATTTCTTCTTTTCAGTCTTTTCAAAAATTTTAATCAAAACCAGGCTCAGAATCATGTTTTGGGCATGTTGACTCATTTATGGCGAATAAAAGACAATAGTGTACACAGTGGACAATTTTTTTTCATACCACGTGGCCCCGAAGAAGTAGGTTATTACAGGGGCACAATGCCAATCATCTACAATTCTACTGGAAGTGTAAATAAGACGTATTTCAGTAATGATGATTTTAAAAGTTTGGTTACATATATTAAAGAGCTTCAAAGTAGAACAAGTACTATAAAAGTAGATTATAGCAAAGATATGGAGGGAGGTGAATTAGGTCTATGGCAAAAAGTCATTCATTATGAAGACTTAGGTAGGTTAGAACGAGGAATGTCTTTCATAACAAATGCGAGATCTGAAAGTCTATTACCCTTAAAAATTACTAATTATATTGCATTTTTAGAATGTCTATTTTCAACAAGTACTGACCGTATAAGTCATACTGTATCAGACAGAGTTTCAAAGTTTGTATCTAAATATAATAGTACTGACCAAAACACAAGCTACAGATTAGTAAAAGATTGTTACGATGTTAGATCTAAATACATTCATGGAACCGAGCTTGTAAGAAACAAAACATCAGCAGAACTAAAAATAATCAGTGTTAAACTTGATGAAGTATGTAGACTTGTAATTAATAATATATTAACTAAAAATTTGACAATTTTTAATGATAATAATACAAATCTTGATTTATACTTCTCCTCATTACAAGGCTCTTAATACTTAAAAATCCCCGCTTAATTGGGTGTTTTTTTTTCTTCTCATTTTGTTTAGTTAGTTTTTATACTTACTATATCATCCATCTGCTCCACGGATGCAAATTGCATAGCGGAGTATGTACAAGCGGAGATGATAAGGTAGAGTTTTCGTTTTATCAAGCTATTGTCAAAGAAAAACAACAAAAATTCCCACTTAATTACATTATAATATGATTCTTAACTTATAGATTAAGGATTAACAATTCGTTTAGATTTACCAGTAAACACTATTATTTTGTTATAGGGAATTTTTTCATCTTTCCCCAATAAATAAACTCTAATATCTGAAATTATTTCTCTCATGCCTTTAGAGCCTTCTTGCATTGATAATGTTTTACTTAATTCCAGCGCATGCTTTTTTGGCAACCATAAAAAGATTTCAAAAGTTAATTCATTTATACGCTTAAAGTCATTGGGTTGAGAAATCCAAATTGATAGCAATTCAGCTATTAATTCTGATTTTTTCTTTATTAGTACAGAATTTTTATATCTTTCTAATCTTTTAGCAAAAACAATAGCGATTATAGAAGCAGCTAAAGCGGCTATGATCGTGGAAATTGGTTGTGCAATCTTTGAAAATTCGTCAAAAGTCATAGTTTTTCTTGTAAATCTACTTAAAAAAATTAATTCAAATCCCTTTTATATGCAACAGCTATCTTCACATTATAGTTGTTTACTTTATATCTGGGAACATTGTAGCTTTAACAAATACAGCCCGGTTTTTGTTTCGCAGATGACTGGTTAATCCAAGGGCTTTAATGTATCTTACGAAAGAATAAAGGTGATCCGTTTTGGAGCGATACATTTTATTTACAAAGTCTTGAATTTAAGAATACGCCAGTGTCTTCCAATACTCCCCATAACTTGAAATGCACCTCATGAGCAAATCAATACGGCATCACGATTAACGCAACAGCTCTTTGCAGTTTAGAATGTCGTTCTGATTCTTTTCCATAGCCACATGGAGTCTTACAGGATTAGATTGAGCAAAAGTCCCCATTAGAGTCTGAAAAAGACTAAACCGATGAAGAGTTAGAAGTAAGAAAGAAATTCAATTTTGGGGATATAAAACGAAAAAGCCCCTCAATAGGGGCAATTTGTGACCGCAGAAGGATTCGAACCCTCACTGTCGGAGCCGAAATCTGCTTTATTGAATTTTTAATACGTATTAATCGTGTTTCTTCGGGGTTTTTATTATTCTTTTTTATCTAGATGTTACGGATTGTTACCGATTTTGTTACTCTTTTTATCCTTGATTTTTATCTCTATTTACGGTGTATTACCAATCATTACTTCCTTCGTGATTCCTCATCCTTCAAAATTCATTGTTAATGGCAGTCTATATAAATACCTTACTGGTATTGAACTAATTTTAGCAGGAGACCATTTAGCTTTAATTGTTTTAACTGTTCTCACAGCCTCATTATTGAAGTCCTGATTCTTTCCAGTCGCTTTAACGTCTGAGATACTTCCATCTTTTTCGACTATAAATGTAACTTCAGTTTTCACAGCACCTTCATCACCTTTCATTACAGACTCATCGAAAGCACTAGATACTTTATTTCTAAAAGCATTAACACCTCCTGGAAACTCTGCCGTTTGATCGACATCTGTGTATATATTTGAATCATTGGGAGACACATATCTCTGCTCCCTCGCCTCTTGCTTAATTTCAGAATTTTTCTGTTTATTTAATGCCAATATTAGCTTGTCATATGCCCTTTCACCTAGATACATGCCTTTATTATACTTGATTGTTCTAAATGTACCATCCATATATTGAATTTTAATAGCTGATATCTTTAGGGTTTCAACAACATCAGTAAACCAAACATAATCAAATGACCATGTTGAAACTTCTAAGTTTTCTACTGGTCCAATTCCTTTTAATGTCTTATAGAATCCTACTTTAGTTTTTACTAAGTCTCCAACCGGATTTTCTCCAGCAACAGTAAACCATATGTATTTAATAGTTTTTTTTGATGGATTAATAATTTTAAAAGTAGCACCAGTTGAAGAATATCCAGCAGTTGCATAGTATTCTATTATACCTAGACCATATTTCTTAACATCAATAAATGGCTGAATTGCTTCATGTACTTCATTGTCTATTGAAGTTGCTTCTATGTCAGTATATGGTGGTGGAGATATTGAACTCACCGAACTAGGTTCCGGCACAGATTGAGCAAATAGAATATTTGAAAATATAAGTAGTAATATTTTTTTCACCGTTATTGTTTTTGATATCTTTCTTCAAATGGAGTTTCGAATATAGACATAAAATTATTATTGAAGGTCAGTAAAAGTACTCTTTTATTAATTTTCATACCATTATCCGTATATGACAACTCTATGTAAGGATTTAATTTATTAGTAGCAGGAATTATTTTAAATAATCCGTCGATTACCTTTCCGGATTTCTTATCATGAAACGTAAAAATATCGTTTGCTTTAAAGTCGTAAATTGAATACGCATCAAGGTTAGGTACCCATTGATTACGATCAATACTAAATCTACCCCAATATTTCCACTGGCCCATTAGCTGATTTTTTATAAAATCCACATTGTTTAAACTCTTCTTTTGAGGAATGTCAAAATCATCACTGAAGCTACAGCTTGTTGAGGTAATTCCATAAAATACAAGTACTGAAATTAAAATTATTTTTTTCATGTGATTTAGTTTCTGCAAATGTATAAAATTATAAAAAATCACATTTACGGATAACCGTAGCCTCATTTGGAGTAATTCTAAATTTGAGAAAATAATTATTTTTATTTCATTGCCATATGAATTAATTTAATATATTAGCAATTCGTACATATGTATAAAATCAGCAACGAAACATATTAATATTTAGTATTTTTATTGAAGTTTATTAAATAATAATTATGAAAACACTAAAACTAATTTTTGCAGCGTTATTGGTAGCAGCTACAATGTACTCTTGTTCATCCGATAGGGATAATGAATCATCAAATCAAAATGAGACTCCAAAGGTGAACTTTAAGAAGCTAAAAACTAATAATAACCAAAGAGAAACCAGCAAAGCTGGAGATACAATTAATGTGGCACAACCACAAAGATTTGACCCGGTAACTGGCGAAGAAATTTCGAATGATCAAGAACTCATTCCTCCAGGAGATGTTAAGCCACCTAAAGGAGGTAAATAAGATAAAATACTCGACCCTTTCAGCACTGGGAACATTCTTAGTGCTGTATTCTTCTTTAATTCCTTTTTCGAATACAATAATAGAAGCATTTTATCCAGAGGTTAAAAATATAAGTGTTGAAGCCGCTAGTAACAATTTATCGGCGGTTATTTGGTCTGTGTTTATTTGCCTACAACCAGCTTTTCTCATTTTAGTTCGACATCTGAAGCCTTATGAAATTTCTTACGCATTCCCATTATTTACCTCGTTGTATTCTGCGTCTTTTTATTTTCTACCACTTCTTGGCCATACCCCAAATGAGAATTTTTGGTTTTTCTTTTGGCTAATTATAATCACATTATTTCTTTTAAGCACTATGCAAGCTATTAACGTGGTTTTCAAGATTCAAAAAGTTAAAGAAAAGGCCTATATGAACGCCATGCAAAAAAAATACTCAAACGATATTAAATAAACTGTTATGAGTAGAGATATGCATATTGTAGATGTTATAGAATCTTTGTTAGATAAAAATGAATATTTTTATGAAAAAGGAGATATTACACTTGAAAAATACCATTATAATAGCTTTTATCTGATAGGTGAGCTCGAAAAAATGCTCCGAAATAGAGAAAAAAAGTTTATTCCAGATTTTGAAGTTGATGATTATAGTTTTGCTAAATTCAATTTGAATATATTGTATTTAAAAACAGGAAACAATTAATTTATGGTTTAGTTTGATCAAGAAACTCTTCATTCAATCTTTCTCTTTCAATTTCTTCTGGCTTTATCTTGAGATACTTTACAATATTTTTCAACAGCCCCCTATTAATGATCTGTGAAATTCTAAGATCTTCATTTAATTTTCCAACAGCATCAATTAAAACTTTCTGATCGTCCTCAAGTGACACGATGCGATTTAGAAGTAATTCCATTTGCTTTCCATGAGGAAGGTCCTTAATTGACTCCTTCGAACTTACGATTTCATCTGAATCAATTAGCATGTTTCCATTACCCGATATCAACCACTCATATTTTACTTGTGGATATACAGCAATAATTTCTTTTGCCAAATCTGCACTAAGATTATTTTTTCCGTTTAAGACATTATAAACCCTATCAACCCTTACATGACCAAGTGACTCAGAAAAGGTTTTTGGTTTAGTTTTCAAATATAAAATAAGATCATACAAATAGTGATTGTATTTTCTTGTATCTGATTGTCTCATGTTGTAAATTTTACAATTTATTACTAATTCGCAAAGGTAAAATACAAAACACATTTAAAATTTAGTGTTTTCACGGTATTTATCTCTCTAAAAATAGCCCACATTCTATACACGACAAATAAATAGTGAAATTTTTCTCACTGTATATCAACACATTATAAAAAATATACAACCCTTTACAATTGAATACTTTTTTATATTGTATTTTCTTGTATATTTGTACATATAAATACGAACATAATTACACAAAGATATGAATATTTCAGAACTGATACTGTATAGAATAGAAACCGATAAAGTTTTTCGCAGAGAATTAGCAGTTAAAATCGATTTATCTGAAAGACAAGTTCAAAATCTTGTTGAAAATCACAGACAGGGCAAATCGGTAAGACTTCGAGACTCATTTGCTGTTGACTTCTATAAGTCAAAAGGGTACAACAAGAAACAAATCTTTTCAAACTAAAATTACACAATCATGCAAACATTAACATCAATATCTCAGCTTGAATCAATTGCCTTTCAAAGATTGGCTAATGAGAACTTTATCACAGGTGAAGTTGATTTTAACGCTTCTCTTGGTGCATATACAGGCTATTTACAGATAACATCAACTATATGCATTGATTTTACTGATTCAAGATTTTGCCTAACAGATGAAGGTGATGAAATTTCTAAAATCAGCCCAAATCTTGAAAAAGCGATTGAAAATTACCTTGATGTTAATTATAGGTCTAGCAATAATGATGATGAATATGACTTTGCAGACAATCAACGCAAAATGAACAGAGAAAACCAAATTCAATAACCAAAAAACACAATATGAAAACATTATTAAACATTTTGATCGCCACTACTCTACTAGTTGTCATGTATGATATAGATAGAAATACATGTGAAAACAAATTGAATCTTTCACTTTCAATTTATGCCCTATCAGGTACTTTTTTATTCGGATTCTTTAGGGTGTTTTATGATGAATTTGTTGAATATATAAATAGACCAAAATGAGATTAAAGAACAGATTTAAAAACAGGTTTATCTCTCACCAGAAATACATTGAATGGTTTACAGCGATGAATTTTAGAGCGACAGTGCTTTGTACTATCGCAAAAATAGAAGCAATCAAATTACGAAAATCAGCATGAAAAGTTTAAGCACAAAAATATTAGAGCAAATACCGATTGAACATATATATCGGTTTCTCGAACAAAAAAACGCTTCCAAAAAGCAGAATGGCGGTAGCAAGGTGGGATTATCTACCGCCAGCCGAAAGGCTAAAATCGATGCACTTGAAGCAATGGCAAGACAATTAGCAAAATAAACAAACACACAATATATGACAATAGATACATATTTCACCGAAACTATTAACAAACGAAAAGAGATTGTTAATAAAGCCGATTTGAATACTGCCCCTTTTTGGTTACGACAATTAAAGACGGCAATTACGATACACTCACCTATTGGACTTTCTTTTTTAGATAACAGATTAGGTGATGAATACTGGTTATTAATTTCTAAAAACTAAGCTCATGGAAAACAAAACAATAATGATTACGACTGCTGACATCAGTAAAACAAAAGATTTGATTTTGTCCGTTGATCAACTTAATACAGTAATCGGTAAAACACCAGCGAAAGCAAAAAAAAATAGACCCGCGAAAGGTGGTGGCACATGGACTTATGTTTCAGGTTCTTACATGAAAAAACAGCTTAATATGTTGTTTGGTTGGAATTGGGATTTCGAGATCGTTTCAGAGCAAATTTTAATTGAAGCAGGTGAAGTGATCGTAAAAGGCAAATTAACATGCAGATCAAACGGCAACACTATTGTAAAAATGCAATATGGCAACAAGGACATCATGTTTAAAAAAGGTACAACAGTACCATTATCAATTGGTAATGATATGAAAGCCGCCGCCACTGATGCATTAAAGAAATGTGCTGCTGAACTGGGTATTGCACAAGATGTTTATGCTCCTGCCGACTTTAAAGATGTTGAAGTAGTAAATGAAATTCCTTCTGGTAAATCAAACGCTGATAAAATGGCCTTATGATACGGTACGCAGTTTTTGAGACAGAAGAATTATGGCTGAATTTCAGAGCACCATATTTTACATCTAGTGAATCATCAGCGCTAATGCCAGAGCCCAAAAATAAAGCAGAAATATTATCAGTGGGTGCAAAAACTTACGTTAGAAAATGCGCTGCATCTGTTTTAGCACCGCCACCATTACCGCAATACAATCATGCAATGGAACACGGTAAAACCACCGAACCATTTGCAGTGCTTGAACTAGCAAAGCACTTGGGTAAATCAATTGAAGATGATGATTTTATCTACACTTCAAATAATGGTTTTGTCTTCTTCTATGATGACGAGTACAATTTGGGAGGAACGCCAGATGTAATAATGAAGGCGCTTAAAAAGTCTGCGGAAATAAAATGTCCGAACTCCGATACTCACTTGGAACATTTGACTTTTCTAACCCCAGAAGATGTGAAAATACATCTGCCAAAATATTACGGACAAATGCAGAGTAATATGTATTTAACTAAAACAGATGAATGTATTTTCATGAGTTACGATAATCGTTTTTACAATGATAAACTGCACGAGCATTACATCCACGTTCCAAAAGATGACGAGTACATAGAAAGGCTTTTAATCAAAGCTAAAGCCGGAAAAGACTACAAAGAACTAATACTAAAAACAATAAATGAAAAATGAAAGTCTACGACAAAGAAGATCACCAAAACTTTGCAAGCTGGTATTTAGCCAAGCTACACAAAGTCCTCACGAAGTCAGAAATGAAATCCACACGAAAGAATTTTACTTACGACATGGATTATTACATGGAGCTTCCAAACCCAAGTAAAAACATTAAAGTTTATAAGCCATGAATCTCTACCACAGAATTAAAGAAGTTAGAAATCACATTGATGATCTCCAGCAGATAGCAAACAAACATAAAGCTAACAATAAAATTCACAGTTATAATCGTGTTTGTGATACTATAAAAGAAAATAAGCTAAATCTTAAAGTATTAAATGAAGATCTAGTAAAACACAATAGAATATTATTATACAGAATCCATGCAGAAACACACTAAAAATTATCTACAGTTTTTCAAACCTCACGATGAACAAAATATTCCATGCGAGGTTTGCGCCAACAGGGCTGTAGATATACATCATATAATTCCAAGATCAAAATTTGGTAAGAAAAGAAAGGAGGAACAGGATCATGTTGAAAACTTAATTGCCTTATGTCGTGTTTGTCACGATATGGCACACGATGAGAAATTCAGCAAAGACTATCTATCTAAGATACATTTTAAAAAAATTAAATCTATAAATACACTTTAACAATAAAATTAATATTTAAAATATGGAAACATTAAAAATCGAAATTCCCAAAGGATTCGAAATCGAAAAATTTGACACAACTACAGGTGTGGTTTCATTCAAGGAAAAACCAAAAGACATCAAAGAAAGAATTAAATCATTTTCTGAAGTGCTTAATATACTTGAAATTGATGAGGATGATTTTGACGAGGAAAACGAAGATTTAAGTGCTGATGAAGTTGCTTACAGACAAATTAAATTAATTGTCAAAGCTTTAAATGAGGGATGGATTCCCGATTGGACTAATTCAAAACAATACAAATACTTTCCATGGTTCAATATGGGTTCTTCTTCGGGTTCGGGTTTCTCGTACGGCGGCTACGGTGGCTGGAATGCGCGTTCGGCTGTCGGCTCTCGCCTTTGCTTCAAGTCTCGTGAACTTGCAGAATATGCAGGAAAGCAATTTACCGAAATCTACAAACAATACATGACAATCTAAAATTTCCAAAAATGAATATCACAGAAAAAATTAAAAGCTTTGAAGACGCTTGTCAATTATTAGGTATCGAACCAACGGTACCTGAAGTTTCAATGCTTCCCGAAAACCAGCAAAAAGCGCTTGTATCACATTATAAGTTAGTGATCATTACGGAAGCTATAAATGAAGGTTGGAAACCTAACTGGAACAACTGGGAAGAAAGAAAGTATTACCCATGGTTCAATATGGGTTCTTCTTCGGGTTCGGGTTTCTCGTACTACGACTTCGTTGGCTGGTATACGGCTTCGGCTGTCTGCTCTCGCCTTTGCTTTAAAACTTACGAGTTGGCAAAGTATGTAGGTGAAACGTTCATAGATCTTTATAAAGACTACTTCTTACTAGAATAAATATTAAAGGTTGTGTGATGTTGTAGTTGTAGTTCTTCTTCAGGTTCAGGTTTCTCGTACAACGACTACGATAACTGGAATACGAATTCGAATGTCAGCTCTCGAATTTGCAAAACATTTACATCGCAGACCATACCACTTGGTAAAAAACAACAAAATTTTAAAGGCGTTGGTAATGAAATTGAAGACGACTTTACAAAAAGCAAAGGATATGAAAAGAGCCGGAAGTTTATTTCAGAAAATCACAAGTTTAGAAAACTTAATCCTAGCAGATGGAAAGGCACAAAAAGGAAAGTCTAAACAATATGGGGTTATAGCTCATAATAAGAATAAAGAAAGAAATATTGCAAGCCTTAATGATATTTTAATTAGCAAGACTTATAAAACTTCAAATTATAGTGTGTTTAAAGTATACGAACCTAAAGAAAGAGAAGTTTACAAGCTCCCATATTTCCCGGATAGAATTTGCCATCATGCAATAATGAATATTTTAGAACCAATATTTCTAAATGTTTTCACTGCTGATTCTTACAGTTGTATTAAAGGAAAGGGAATTCATGCTGCTTCATTTAATTTAAGAAAGGCGTTGAAGAATGAAGAAGAAACGACCTTTTGTTTGAAACTTGATATTAAGAAGTTTTATCCAAATGTTGACCATGACATTTTGAAATCACTTTTGAGAAGAAAATTTAAAGATCAAGATTTATTATGGTTGTTGGATGAGATTATTGATAGCTCGCCTGGATTACCAATAGGTAATTATTTAAGTCAATATTTTGCAAATTTCTATCTAACATATTTTGACCACTGGATTAAGGAAAGATTGAAGGCAAAGTATTATTTCAGGTATGCAGATGATATTGTGATCTTGAATAGAGACAAGGAAGTACTTCATCGAATTCTGTACCTAATCAAAAGCTACTTTGAAATTAACTTAAAACTTCAAGTGAAAGAGAATTGGCAAGTATTTCCAGTTAAAGTTAGAGGAATTGATTTTGTTGGATATAAACATTTTCATTCACATACTTTGCTTCGAAAATCAATAAAAAAACGATTTGCAAGAATGCTCAAGACGAATCCTAAAAGTGAATCAATAGCATCATATAAGGGGTGGACAAAGCATTGCAATTCTAAAAACTTACTTAAAAAACTAATACCTCATGAAACACTTTAAAGATTTAAATATCAAAACGATTTTAACATCATTTATTGGAGAAAAAGTTAGAATAAATAAAATATTAAACACTGAAATTATAGTTCACGATTATAAAATTAAAGAATCAGAAAAGAAACCAGGAACAAAGTATCTGACATTGCAGATAAGTCGAAAAGGAGAAAAGGAAGTGATATTCACGGGATCAAAAATATTAATGAACATGATTGAGCAGGTATCAAAAGAAAACTTTCCATTCACTACGACTATTATTCAAGAAGATCAAATGTTTCAATTCACATAAAACTAAATGAAAAATGAAAAAATTCAAAAAGAGAATAAACATAGAAAATGCTACCTCATTCAAATTGGATTATTACGAAGGTGGAACTGAATTGAAGAGCAAAGAATTTAATACTTACAAATCAATGGAACAATTCCATAATAGGCAAACTGATTTCATGTATTTAGATTTTAACAGGCACGCTTTAGTAGATGGAATTTGGTACAGATTTATAAAGCTTCGTTCTCCATTTGTTTTTCAAGAAGAATTGGATTTCATTAATAAAACATTTCATGAAAATAATGAATCTGTAAATCTTCAAAAATACAAACTTGAAGAATGTTAACATCATAATGAGATGGCATTTATATATAAGGGAATTGAATATTATATTGGGTCTTATGCTTCAAAGTTCACTATTTCTATTCCTATGATAAAAAATTACTTTAAAGAAGTAGAAGCAAAAAAAAGCGATTATGCACACAATATAGCACAAACAATTATAGAAGATGAATTATCAAGAATTTCTAAAGAAAAAAACAAAAGTCCATACACATAAAGGCTTTTCACCATTTGAGATGAATTCAAACCTATTTCCTTTTCAGCAATTTATTGTTGAAAGAAATATTGCAAAAGCAAAGCATGGAGTATTCGCAGATTGTGGATTAGGTAAAACCATAATGGAACTTGAAACAGCTACACAAACCGTGAGAAAAACTAATAAAAAAGCTTTAATCCTAGCTCCATTAGTTGTAGTTGCTCAAACGAAAAGAGAAGCTGAAAAGTTCGGATTTGATTTAGATAAAGTTGTTATAACAAATTTTGAAAATCTGCATAATATTGATCCAAGAGAATTTTCTTCTTTGATTGTAGACGAAAGCTCGATTATGAAAAATTTTGAAGGAAAAGTAAAAAAACAAATATTCGATTACTTCAAAGATTCTGATTTTAAGTTTGCTTTTACGGCAACTCCATCACCTAATGATCCTATGGAGTTAGGTAATCATTCTGAATTCTTGAACTATCAATCAAGATTAGAAATGTTGGCAACTTATTTCATAAATGATCAGGACCATACAAGCAAATGGAGATTGAAAGGTCACGCAATCGATAAGTTTTATCAATCAATTTCTTCATGGGCGTTAATGCTTACAAAACCTCAGGATATTGGATTTGAAATGGCAGGTTATGACCTGTCTGAAATTAATTACACAGAACACAAAATAGAAACTGAAAAATTAAATAACGGTTTACTTTTCAATGATCTGGCAGTATCTGCAACTGATTTTAATAGTGAATTAAGAAGAACTAAAAAACAAAGAATTGAACAAGCTGCAGAATTAGCACAAATAAAAACAAATCATATTGTTTGGGTAAAGCATAATGAAGAAAGCGCAGAAGTTACTAAAATGATTGATGGTGCAATTGAAGTTTCTGGATCTGATAATCCGGAAGCAAAAGCAGAAAAGCTTTTAGCATTTTCAAATAATGAATTTAGAGTTTTAGTGACTAAATCTAAAATAGCTCAGTATGGTTTAAATTTTCAAAATTGTGCAAGTCAAATATTCATGAGTCTAGATTTCTCATTTGAAAGTTTGTACCAATCTATAAGACGTAGTCACCGTTTCGGACAAAAAAATCAAGTTAACATTAACATCATTACAACTGATACAATGCAAAACGTTGTTGCCACAATAAAAAATAAGGAAGAACAATTTAAAGCAATGCAACAAATAATGATCAAAAATCAAAACATATGGAATACAAAGCAATTTATGGAGACTGCGTAGAAGAAGTTTCCAAGTTAGAAGATAATAGTATTGATTTTTCAATATTTAGCCCTCCTTTCGCTGAGTTATTTGTTTACTCTGATGACATTAGAGATATGGGAAATTCAAAGAATTATAAAGAATTCTTTACTCATTTCAAGTTTCTAATTGAGCAGCTAAAAAGAGTAGTAAAATCAGGAAGGCTGGTAGCAATACATTGTATGGACTTGCCAATTATGAAAGGTAAAGAGGGATTCGTAGGCCTTAGGGACTTTTCTGGAATGTTAATTCAGGCTTTCCAGGATTATGGATTTATTTATCATGATAGGATTACAATTTGGAAGGATCCAGTGGTAGAAATGACAAGAACTAAGTCAGTCGGATTACTTCATAAAACGATAAAGAAAGATGCAGTTATGAGCCGAACTGGAATCCCTGATTATATTCTAGTTTTTAGAAATTCAGGAGAAAATGAAGTCCCAATTATACATCAGGATAAAGATCATACTAAAGAAAATTATTTGCCTGTAAATCTATGGCAAAAATATGCTTCGCCTGTTTGGAATGACATCAATTATTCTGACACTCTTCAATATCGAAGTGCTAGAGATAATAAAGATGAAAAACATATTTGTCCCCTACAATTAGAAACAATCAGACGTTGTTTGCATTTATGGAGTAACGAGGGTGAAACGGTTTTAAGCCCATTCGGAGGAATAGGCAGTGAGGGCGTAGAGTCAATAGATTTAAATAGACGACCTATCCTAATTGAATTAAAAAAATCCTATTTCAATCAATTAGAAAAGAATTTAAAAATCGCATGGGATAAGAAAAATCAATTGCAATTATTCTAAGATTTTAATAAAAGAAGATTACTGACTCCGCAAAAATTGAAGAGTGTGTAAAAAGCCGGATGATCAGAAAAAATTGAAAGAAAAGAAGTGATGAATCTTTTCTATACCGTAAAAGTTTTGAAAATATATATTAAGAAGATATGGAAAGAGACGGATTTGTTTTTTACCGAAGCTTCTACGAAGGAATTAAAGATCTGCCGAGAGATATTCAGGGAGACGTACTTACAGCCATAATGGAGTATGGCTTAAATGGAGTAACAACTGATAATCTAAAGCCTGTAGCCAGAGCTATATTTACTTTAATCAAACCACAGATAGATGCTAATAATCAGAAATTTATGAATGGTAAAAGCGGGGGAAGACCTCCAAAAGAAAAACCTAACCATAACCAAGAAGAAACCAAACAAAAACCAAACCGAAACCAAACAGAAACCAAACCAGAACCTAAAGAGAATGTAAAAGAAAAAGAGAAAGTAAAAGAAGAAAGTAAAAGTAATACCCCTTTTATTCCCCAAGGGGAAAAGCAAGAAAATTTATTTCAAGAAGAGCATTTAAATTTTTCAATTCCAGTAAACTCTGAATCTGAAGAAAAAGAAAAAAGTTCCGCAAAAAAAGAAAAGGAAAATCCACCCGATCTTAACACTTTTATGCAATGGGCTAAAGAAATCTATCAGAATGAATTAAAAATTGATTTTACGCCTTTTTCCTTTGCTGTGGAATCAAAATATAATACCTGGAAGGACTCTGGATGGAAAGATGGGTACGGCAAGCCAATTAAAGGCTATAAAAACAAGTTGCGTAATGCAATTCCACATTTAAAAGCAATTAATAATTTCAACAATAATGGAAGTTCACAAGCAAGAAGAAGGTAAATTCATTCCTCCACGTAAAAGTGCTGCGATTGATGCCATTTTAAAAATTTACCCTGATCATCCTTTGGCTAAAAAGTACTTGGAAGATTTTAAAGAATACGGTGAAAGATTTACTGAATTTGTAAATAGCCGGAAGCCAGAGCAAGAAATAGTAAAACCCGAATTAAAGCCAATAGATCCCGAACACCTGTATGAAGTCTTTGTAGACAATTACAAGTTTGTGAATATTAGGGAATTTGATGAGTCTCATAATGATTTCGAAAGCAGAAAACTAGCAAGAACATTAGCGCTCTACTTTATTGGCAATAGAAATTTTTATAAATCTCCATTATTGTGTAAAAATCCAGATGGAACTTTCAAAAGCATGCCTGACTTAAATAAAGGTATTATGATTATTGGATCTTATGGTATTGGGAAGACATCAATTATCAAAACTTTTCATGAGGTTTTTAAATATGCTAGAAATAATGAATTGCATGTTAAAAATAAGCTTGGAGAATTTGAATTACTAATGTGGTATGAAATATACTTCGGTTTTTCCACTACCAATGATGTAGTAAGTGAATTTGAAGGTATCAAAAGAAACGAGCATTCTGATGAAGACTATATATGGGATCAGTTCTGGAAAAAGCATTCCAAAGGTTTTCGATATTATGATGATGTAATGACCGAGAAAGTTGCGAGTAATTTTGGAAAGGTAGAATTATTCAAATTAATATTTGAAAAAAGATACTCCAACAAGGCAAAAACAATTATCAGTCTGAATTACGAAGGTGAAACTGTTGATTCAACTCTGGAAGCATTTGCAAATAGATATGGCGAGAGGAACTACGATAGGTTATTCGAAATGTATAATATTATCGAATTAAAGGGTGAAAGTTTAAGAAAATGAGCCCAGAGTTAGAAAGCTTAATACAAGTGTTTAAATCAAACAGAGAGAACATGAAACTATCTTATAATTCAACACTGACATTTAAAGAGCAAGGCTATGAGTTTTCAATGAAAATTCCTGGTAAGAGATACAGAGGTCAAGTAGCGCTAGAAGTTCAAAAATTTTGTTTTGACAGATGGAAAGAAGGTCATACATTGGCAGAAATTGGAGACATGCTTGGATTAAAAAGTCACGCTTCTGTAAAGAATCATCTTAAGAATTTTACAGGAATTGGAAAATCTAAAGTTTCTTAATTTCATCGGCAAGTTTATTTAGAACGCGTTTAGCATCCTCGAGATCTTTATCTGTGATTCTTTGCGTTCCACTACCTGAGATTTTTTCATTGAGTTTATTATATAGCTTAATACGAGCATTTTTATTATCAGGCCACATTTCATTAGAAAGTTGCGACATGTTAATAATTG
Organism: Chryseobacterium sp. T16E-39; assembly: GCF_002216065.1. Classification (NCBI taxonomy): domain Bacteria; kingdom Pseudomonadati; phylum Bacteroidota; class Flavobacteriia; order Flavobacteriales; family Weeksellaceae; genus Chryseobacterium; species Chryseobacterium sp. T16E-39. Next base: position 1,363,451 of record NZ_CP022282.1, read on the forward strand.
GATTGTTATCTAAAAAATCTTTCAAACTCATAAAGCAAAAGTAATAAAAAAAAATATATTACAATTGATATATATTTTATTTGGTCAATATATTACATTTGTTATATATTTGAAAAATCAAATCAAGCAAAATGAAAACAATTACAATAAAACTAAGCAGTGGACTTGAAGTCACTTTAACAGAAGAGGACAAGAAGTTAATAGATGAGAAGTTTGCGAATCTTGATGAAAACCTTTATTCGATATTAAAAGTTTCCTCACCTGATCAAATAAAAGCAGTTTTAGAAAAAATGACAAACGAAGAGCTTTTACAATTCGCAAAGTTGAATGACCAAGAGATTGAAGAAACTTATTATCCTGATCCATTTTCTCAAAAGATTTACAGTGAGATTTTCAAGAGAAACAATTTAGGATTTAAGCAATTAAGAAAGTTAAGCTCTATTCAAAGAGATTTTTTAAAGAGTCTAGGCTTAAAAGTAAAATAGATTTTATGTTAAAGCCAACCTAAGCATGTTGTAAAAAGGCTTTTTTAATAACTCTAAAAAATCAAAATATTATGGAAAACAACAATAAAAAAAGATCTGGCGCTGCAAATGCTTTTGATAGAAGATACTTAGAAGCCAATCTAGTCGGTGAAATGCATCGAGGATCTAAAGTAACCGCTGTTACAAGTAAATATATATATACAGAAACAGATCGATACGAGAAAAAAGGTTACCGAATTTCTTTCGAAGAAAAAGAGGGTACAGATAAATTTATTACACCTGATACTTCTGGCGACACTGAAGGTGACAGACTTTAACTACTTAACGAACTAAATAAACAATCATGAGAGAAATAAAATTTAGAGGACAAAAAATCAATTCAAATGAATTTGTAATAGGTGGATATTTCGGATGCTCAGAAGAGGATGGATATGTTCATTACATTTTCACTCAACCAAATGGTGCAGAAGCCGTAAAGAGTGAAACAGTAGGCCAATACACAGGCTTAAAAGACAAAAACGGAGTAGAGATATATGAGGGAGACATTCTAACAAGAACTAATGGAGAAGTCCGAATTGGAAATGATTGGCACCCCAATGTGGAGAAATCATATGTAGTTTGGGAAGATGCTGCGTTTGCTTTAAAATCACCTGGTTCCGAAGCTGTAGACTGGGCTCATTCAAGCTATTACCAAGAAACTGAGGTCATCGGCAACATCCACTCTAACCCCGAACTACTAAATAACAAAAATTAAATACAATGGCAATACTAGAAAATTTAAAAGGAGTAAAAAAATCCAGAACTGAGTTTGAATATATAAATGACTCTTCTGAAATACAAAACATACTAAGCGAAGGCAAGGCGTGTTCTGCAGCTGGTGATAATGGCGCAATTAATATTTACAAAGATGATAAAGGTGTATTCAGGTGTGAAGCAATGCGATTCCGTGTAACAATTGAAGAAAAACGCCTTAATATTATTACCGATGTCATAGAATGGGCTGACACATGGCTAGATAATATTAAATAATATACCAAATATAAATACATTATGGAGAATACATTAGAACAAAACGAAAATTATGGAAAAGCCACAATCGGATTTGGTACATCAGAGCAAAAAGAATTAAATATTGTTGATTTCCTTAAAGCGGAATATAAAGATAATAGACTAATGTCTGTGGTAATGTTGGAAGATGAAACATTTATTTTTTCCGTTGAAAATCCGGTTTCATCTGGCAGAGCACCACATCAAGCAATGCGACTTGGTAAGGAGTCAGCTATCGGAATGCTTTCAACTATTTTATTATACTTCAATACTAAATTAGGAGAAAACGGCATACAGGAAGCTATAAAAGATGCTTCTGTTAGAAATGAAATAAATTATTCCACCTCTCATAATTTCAAACTAAAGACTGAATAAATTATGGAAAAGCTAATATCAATGACTGATTTCGTCCTACAATTTGAAAAGCCCGTTGGTTATTTTGAAGATCAAAGTGATTTTCTTCATTGTCAAGTTGAATACATGCAGAATGTAATGAACTATGCTAAGTTTCTCAAACAGCCTTTAACCCTTGGAATGTTTGTTCCTTGTGACGAAGAGTGCAACGTTTTAAGTGAGCCGATTTTGGGACGCGAACCATTTAGTAATAATGAGGAAGATTTTTCAAATTGGGAGCGTCACCGAAAAAAATACATTGAAGCAAAAGAAAAGGTTCTGTTTGATGGATTTGAAATAGGATCATTAAACACAGTTTTTAATGTAGAATTAGGGTTAACCATCTATTTAGACAATTGTCAATTTTCGATTGAAGATAGTTTAGGAATAGGCGGTGGTGATTTAATGGGAAAAACAATTGAGGCTTTAGCTTACGCACCTTTGGAAATTAAGTTAACCCCTTCCACCTTAAAACAAATAGGACTTTAACCATATACCCGACATCGGCAAAATGGTAATTAACCAATAAAAACAAAACAATGACTAAAGAAGATATTTACACCACTGAGTTTGATTTTATAAATGATTTTAAATTTTTTCAAAAAGTCCAGTTAAAGCAAGTAGTTTATCGCGATGACAGAATGTATCAAAGCATCATTTTAGAGTGGAAACATTATGCTTATGGAGATGTAAGAGAAATGATTAGTGCTATTAAGTTGGATAAAGGACTTATGGATATGCTTTCTACAGCTCAGCCTTTTGCATCATACGGTTTTACCAGCAATAAACTAGCAATAACTTTCAAAAAGGATTTAAAACTTTCCAAAGATAGGGCTGAAGCGCTGATAAGATATATAATCAAAATAATTAAAAAATAGCCATGAAAACTAAAGAAGAACAACTAAAAATATACTCAGCATATCTGCCGTATGGACTGAATTTTCAAATAACAATAGGATGGGATAATTCTGTTATAAAATTGGATTCAATTAATTGTTACCCTTCAGAAAGGCTAATATTAAATAATAATCCATATTACGAGGCAAAAAAGGTTAAACCTATCCTTTATCCCTTAGACATGTTAACCCAGGAGATAGAGCATGAGGGGGAAAAGTTTATTCCACTTCGTAAAGTTTTGGAAGAATATCACTTTGATCTAACTAAAATGGATGAAAAGTATATATTAAGCTTTAAAGAAGCTTTATTTGAAGTCGACATGAGTTATAAAACAGCTCAAATGTTATTATCGTGGCACTTCAATATTTTCCAATTGCCGGAAGATCTGTATATCAACAAAGCAACTTTAAATCAGAAATCATGTTAACAGGAAAAGCTAAAGAAGATTTTGAAAAATGGTACATACCATTAATTAGAAAGAGAGAAGATATACAAGATAGATACTGGGATGAAAATTTATTGAGCATGATCTACCGATCTGGAGATATAGTTTTAAATGCTTTTTTCCTTGAATGGTTTGACTCTGTCGGTATTTATATTCAAAATTGGTGTTCCAGCGCAGGAATAGATAGGCCAGAATTTGACTCTGAGGTATTCTATAAAAAGAAACAACATACTTACAATGATTTTTTCAAGACCAGGCAAGAATCATTAAAATGGGCTATCGAAAAAGCCAATGAAATATACAATCAGCAACTTTAAAAACAAAATAAGATGATAAAGCCAGAAGAATTGAGAATAGGAAATTATGTGTGTATAAATAATGGATATAGTACGGTTGGTGACTTGTTAGAGTTAACTCAAAAGAATTTTGAAATATTAATTGTTAATAACTCATATGATAGGATATATCCCATTGAACTAACCGAAGAGTGGTTATTAAAATTAGGCTTCAATAAAGATTATAAAACTGGATACATTGGAATAGATGTAAGCAATAATGATTTTGTTTTAACCTTTCCCAGTATTTTAGGGAAATTCCAAAAATCATTTGCTTATGAATTTAAAAGCGGAGGCTGGGCAAAGTTTAAAGAATTAGAGGATGTTCATTCTCTTCAAAATCTATTTTTCGCCTTAACTGGATCTGAGCTAACTATAAAAGAAGGGAAATGAAAAGCGTAGAATTAGATTTAGAGAAAAGACTTCTTGTTGTGGAAATTGATGAAAGTCTTGAAACGTTAGATATTTACTCACGGAATAATGAACCGTTGAAAAAAATATGTTCAGGCTCAGAGCTTACAGAGGATCTTGCAAGATGCTTAATAAAGAGAATAAATCGAATTTATGGATTAACTAAAACTGAATTCTGGTTTAAGAATTATACAGGAAGCCAAACAGGATATTTTAAAAGTGCCATACAGTCTTTTATGTGTGCTATAGAATCAAAAGGGTATTATTGGGGTGAGAATCCTATTAATTATCCAAAACAAGGAAGCTACGAGGCGTTAATGACTACATCGTGGGAAGGTTTAAACAAAAGATTCGATGAAGCCGAATCCCGCACTTTCAACCCTGATAAAACTTTAATATTTGAAATACTGTAAAAGATGACAAGAAAGCAAATTGAAAATAGGATTAAGAAAAACGAAGATAGAATAAAATCTATCAATCAACAAAACCGAGATCTGTTCTTGCAATCACTACTTATTACTGATCAAGAGCAACAATATTCAGAGACTTATATTGAGATAGGAAGAGGTAAAAGTAAGGAATCAGTTTTAATGGGTAAAATTACCTGGAAAGAAAATTGTATCGATGAAGATACTGGCGAGGTTATTACAATAGAAAGATCACAATTCGTGAAGAGAAATGGAGATTGGATCGTTTAATTACGGAAACCCACAACCCCAAACACTAAAACAAAACTAAATTAGCATGAAAATAAGTTACAAAGGATTAACAAGAACTGTAATCTTAGTAGGAAGATTTGCTTTTAAGTTTCCAACTGTACAATTAAGTCATTATGAATTTCTGCGAGGATGTTGTGACAACTGGAAAGAGAGATCAAATTACAAATACATAAGAAAACATCAAAAAGAGCATTTAGAAAATATCTCGCCTTCCTATTTCTGTTTCTTATTCGGATTATTACAGATACAAGCTAGATGTGAAGAGTTTGAGTCTGAACCATCAAAAGAACAGAAAGAGTTTTTCTTTCATTATTGTAAAAATGACTGTAAAAAAGATAATCTAGGGTGGTATAATGGAAAGGTTGTTTGCTTGGATTACGCTTAATAAATTGAATTATGAAAAAGATCAGAATAAAACAACAGAACTCTTTCATTCTTGGTGTTATCGGAGCTTTAAAAACTTTAATGCTCGGAAAGGGAATAAGAGCGACTCATGACATTAATATTGTCCGAGGACAGAACGACTCTCTTATAGAATTTACTCGAAAAGACGAACAAGACATAAACCCTCTGGATTTCTTTATGTTCGGTTATTTCGTTGGAAGAGATTATGATAATCACTAACTTTACCTCATGGAAAACATAGAGGAAATAGAAGCGAAAATAATTGAGATAACCAAAGAACAATTTAAAAAGGACGGCGGGGCTAATGGAGTACATATGGGATCCTTCGATCATATTTTAAACTTGTCAATTCAGGAAAGAAATGAGTTTCTTTATAACATGGTAGCAAGGAAGAAAATATTAATATTTCAAGCCCTCAATGGTAAGAGAGTAACAATGCCTAAATAAAATAAAGCCCAATTATATGGGCTTTATTGATATCCAGTAAATGCAGTATAGTATGCTGCTACTTCGTTATTATCTTCAGGGTTTGTAACCTGAAATAATGTTACTCCGTTTATTGTTTGTACTTCCTCAATCATCCTTATTGGATGTCTCGCATAAATATCCTTGTTCATCGTATAAATTCCCTCATATACATCTTCACCTTCGACTATTTTTTCTTTTCCGTCTCTTAGCGTGAATACAAATTTTTCTTTAGGCTCCTTCATGATTTTAATTTCAGTTTACAAATAACCCACAAAAATGTGATAATTACAAGTTTTTATATTAAAACGTTACACCTTTTTCTTTTAGTTTTATTTTGCATTAGGATCTCTCCATGTACCAACACCATCACCTTTTTTACGGCTTGGAGGCAATGGTGGTCTTGGATGGATAATATCATATAACCAAACTTTTGCTAAAAAAGTTCCCTGGACCTCTACTGATTCAAATACAATATTAAATTCTACACGTTCACGAGTAACTAACTTCTTTACGAAAGGTTCGTTTCTAGCCGTATAAAATACGTCTATTTGTTGTTTCTTTTGACTTGTAATCAACTTGATTCGATCATGAAGAACTTCTTTTATTTCGCCACTTATTTGCATTCAATAAAATTGATACAATTTATAACACTTTCAAAATATTTTTAGCTACAATTTGTAACAATATGCATTTTTCTGGGATTCATCGGCATTAAAAAAGCCCATCCGAAGACAGGCTAAAAAACACAAATGCTTGTTAAAAAAATTACATTGTATTTAATATACATAAAATTCGTGCCAACTTAATACTATGATCTCGATCATAAATAAACTAAAATACACTTTATATATTTGATTATTAGTAATTCCAACTAATAATAATTTCATCATTTTTGCTTACCAAGCTTCTCTCCAACGGGAAGCTTTTTACCGAAAACACTTTTTAAAATTATCATACTTACTTGATAGGAGTCTTTCATTTGAAGGGCTCCTTTTTTATTTTGTGATAATTTGTATATTAGTGAAAACTAAGTACCATGAATGAACTAGAAACTGAATACAATAAATTTAAAAAAGATGAATCACGAGTTAAATTGAATATAGAAAAAGTTGATTCGTCAATTGAGACATATACTGCTATAGCATGGTGTCTTGTATTCATAGGCATTTTAATTGTTTTCTGGTCTTTTTATGATTTTGTGATAAATAATACTGAGGCTGGATATACTTTAAATTTATACGGGGATTTTTTGTCTGGAAGTGTTGGTTCTTTATGGGCATTGGCGGGAATTTTATTTCTTTACATTGCTTTCTTAGGACAACAGCAACAAATTTTATATCAAAAAATTGATTTATTATATAACAGTTTTGAGATGTCAAAAACTAAAATTGAGATAGCGAGACAAATCAACGAAAGGATAAATAATGAGAATAGCCAAAATTCACTTCATGGTCATTTAAATGGACTTTACAATGAAGAAATTGAAAAATTAAAGTCAGAAGTAGATAATCAAAAGCAATCAGCAGAGAATGCATTTATTGAATTGGTTGAGTTACGAGATAAATATGATAACTTAAAAAATGAGAATGATTTATTAAAAAACAATTCAGATAGAAAATAAAAATAGCCTCCTACTAAGGGGGCTTTTTAGATAATACTTCACATTTTGTTTAGTTAGTTTTTATATTTATTGTAGGCTACAGCCATCTTAACATCATAATTGTTTGCTTTATATCCCGGACCATTATATCCTTTCGCAAATGCTGCCCAGTTTTTATTTCGTAGATGTCCGGTCAATCCAAATGCTTTAATATATCTTACAAACGAATCCAGGTGATCCGCTTCTGAACGATACATTTTATTTACGAAATCTTGGATTGAAGAATAGCCAAGTGTTTTCCAATGTTCACCCATCACCTGAAAAGTACCCCAAGAACATGACATCAAAGCGGCGTCACGATTTAGTTCAACAGCTCTTTGAAGCTTAGAATGTTGCTCAGATTCTTTGCCGTAACCACCAGGTGTTCTATTACATAAATCAGGATTCGATTGTGCAAAAGCCCCGTTAGTATATTTATAAAATTTATGTCTTTCGAATAGTATTTTAGGTGCCCCATTCGCGAAGAATCCTGAACCTCTTCCCTCCACTTCTGATACTGCCTTAATCGCCGCAACTTCACAACCTAATTCTTTTGCAGCATTTATGTAGTCTTGCTCTGTTAGTGTTTTCATTTTTCTAAATATTTATCAATTATTACTTTAAAGCAGAATCCCGTACCAACACCTAACATATAAAGCATCAGACAAACTGCCATATTCAAAAGAGTTTCACTCATTAGAGTCGAATCAAGTTATAAGAAACTCCAATTCCAAACCCAGGATAAAACTGATTAGATGCAGGTATATAATAATATCCAGCTTGTATACCTATACCCCATTTTTTAGGCTTCATATCAATTCTCTTCTTGAAGTGTTCTACTCCATTTATTTTCATGTTCTTATCTGGAGACGAAATATCTATATAGGTATTCTCTTTACCAAAAAGCCATTTTTTGTCATTATACTTTACCACATCAACAACTGCATTATATTTATAATCTACAGTACTATCCTGAACATTTGAAACTATTTGGAGGTATTTGTTTTCATAGAATACACGAGCTTTCTTATTTACGTCCAATTCGGTTCTTGTTGCCTTTAATTGACCCTCAAGAGTAAATTTTGCCCGGGTTAATTCATCGATCTTCTCTTGTGCTATATTTAATGCAGGAGCAAGAGTATCGCTTACATAAGTCATGTAATTTTTGGTAATGTAGTTTTTTACTACTTCACCTTCTTCTTGCTTAAAAGTACCATGGGTTGTACTATCTTTCGGATTTATCCATTTAGGCAAATAAATAGTATCTCTTCTATTTTCAGATTCTTTTGCAATTCTGTCGTTTTTACTTAAAGTAAACCATCCGCCGATAAGATTTGCAACTAATGCAATTGTTATCAAGGCTAAAACTGCTATAAATGCATTCTTTTTCATTTTGCTTGGTTTAATAGTGTTGTTGCTTGTTCTTGAGTCTTTTCCCGCAAGGTACTGTCAGCTTGTTTTATTGTTTCTTGCTTTATGTAACCCGCTTTCATTAAAAGTTCATCTTTTAGTTTATCCTTCTCTGTTTTCTCTTTTTCGTATAATTCTTTCCATGCTTTTTCAGAACTTTCATTTTTTCTGATGTTAATGAAGTAAGTGATCCAGAACATTAAGAAAAATACCGATCCTACAAATGCAAGAGGATTTTTAGTAATAAGTTGTTGAATTTTACCGATCTCGTTTGTGTTAGGATTTGCCATTTCATTATTTATAGTTTTTAATTATGAGCCACTAAAAGTCCTTTTTCAAATTGCATTGCTCTATTGGCGCCAACTGAATCTTTATAAGTTATTACAACACTTTGTCCTGCCTGCGAACCAATCAAAATGTCTCCTGTAATAATTTCAAGTGCATTATTAACGGTTCCGCCTGATGCCTCAAGTCTTAAAGCTGTATTATTAATGTTTGAGCCTGCAGAAGAAATGTCAGCTCCGATATTACTAATATTGCCTTCATCTCTCTCACTTGTAATTCTAAATCTGTTTTTATAAGTTGGGTTGCCCGGGAAATTATCCGACGAAATTGAAACGCCACTAAGGAATATTCCAGAATTATCGAATTCTCCAAAAAGTAACTTACCCATTGAACTCGTTAAAGTTGTAGGTGTTATTTTCCACCCATTAACACCACCAATAAAACCTGAATCAGCATTAATTGTCCCCTTAATGTCCGCGTTTTCAGCAATCATTTTACCGTTGTGTTGAACTCTGAATGGGGCTGTATTTCTGTTTTCAAAATCTGAACCTGCACCAAATCGAACACTTATGCCTGTTGTATCGCCATCGTCTGTTTTTCCTGAAATAAAGGCGTTTCTTATAGTCCCCTCACCTACTTCGATAACTTCAGACATTAAAAGACCTCCGTCAATTGAAGTGAATCCATCCGAACCGTTGCCAAATTTTATTTTACCTTTAATCTCGCCAGTATCAAGGTTGAAATAATTCTGTCCGTCTAATGAAGAAATAATCCCAGTTCTGATAAGACCTCCGTTTATTGTAGTTGTACCGACGGTAACCGAAAGAACACGAACTCCATCAACTACAGAGTGCAGAAGTCCAATAAGGAAAAAATAATCATTGGCATCAGAATCGAATTTTATTTGTTCTTGTGTGAAGACAATAGATCCGGACTGATCTGTCTTGCTGCATTTACCATAAACATATCTCCAAGTATCATCAGGAATAGTTTCAATGTTTTCTGGAATATTCCATTCTTTATCCATGGTTTGAGAGTAAATAATACCAGGATTAACTTTTACTTTGTTCTTATCGTTTTCATACATTAAATAGAAAACCACAGAACAGCTAATTTGCTGGCTTCTTGCACCAACTGTAAGCATATTCGTTTCGATTGAATTTGGACGGATGTTTTCGGGATTGAAATAATCATCTGTATCAAACACAAGGTTCTTAAGTTCTTCAGTGGTTTTTAGTCCTATTTTTGAGTAGTTAATATTTCCAAGATTGACAATCGACATTACATTTTTAATCTCTTTAATATCAAGTATAACCTGGGAACTGTAATTAATCTCATAAGTATCTGCAATGACTATTTTTGTCCTATAGGGATTATAATCACCGTTCTCAATGAAACTTATAGTTTCTTGGTTAACTCTCAGAACCTTATTTATACCAAGTTCTTCATCTATGACACGGATATAATCACCTATATCAAACTTTCCTAAACCTATTTTCTCCATGTAAGCAGGATCTACGCCCAGATCATAAGAAACTTTTGCATTTTTATGCAAGTCGAATTGTTCCAAACCCTTTACTAAAAGTTCATTTTCCGCATTATCTATGTAAGATTTAGGCATAACAATATCAATGATCACGTATTCATCACCTAAAGCAAATTGAAATGCAGCTGAAGCTTCATCAGGAAAGCTTTGCCCCTGATCATTTTTGAAAGGAATTATTTCAAACGATTTTGTTGTGTGATTATAACCACCTTTTTTAATTTCAAATTCATATCCAGCAAGATTTCCGGTTTTTACACTGATCTTTGCAGATGTCCCAGCAATAAGATATTTTGTAGTAACTCCATCAGACTCTTTCTCATTCAAGTCAAAATCCATTGTGTTATCACTGAATTTGAATTTTGTATCTCCTAAAGACGTTATTTTTCCGGTTCTATGTGGGTAAATATCATCGAAAGTGATTGTACCTTCTTTAAGTCCAAATGAAGCAATGGCCTGTTCATTTTCAATGTAGTCTGAATTGGGTAGCTTTAAATGTGTACTGAAATTTCTGTATTCGTTGGGTATATTTTCGGTACCTCCGGAAACATATAGACGATTAATAATATCATTATCATCTACATTGTTTCTATTCAGATTATATAATCCTTTCCCCTTTCCATATTCAAAAGCAATTGGGACTTTTTTGCCATAATCTCCGGTATGAATAACAAACTTTCCATTTTCAACTTTAACCCAGAAATCAGTATTAAAGCCATTTTCTTTTGAGCATATTTTCTGTAAAGCAGATAAGCAGGTATCATCACCAAAAGTTAACGATTTTGTTTCTCCATTAGTAAAGTTTCCAATTTCCCAGTTTGTAGAGAAACGCTGCATATTGTTTTTAAGACACAATAAGAATGTTTCAATTGTACCGATTAACGGAAAATCTGTATCTGTTTTAAAGCCTGTAGCATCGGTATTAAAATATTTACAACGAAGCAGATCAAACATTAATCCCTGTGCTATAATATTGTATTCGTATTGAGACGAGTTGTTTTTATTTACTCCAGGTAATGCATTAATTCTATATACAGAACCGAATAGGACGAAGTAATCATTAATTCGAATATCTAATACAGAAGCAGAATTAAGCTTTATTGAGACTGAGTCATCAGACAACAGTACTCTATTTAAAGTGGCAGTTTCCACTGTGCGTTTCCCTCTCTCAATTAAATTAAAGAGAGGCGTTCCGCTTCTGTATAGTGTTATATTATTCATTATCCAAAGAATTTTATTAAGCCAGAAATTCCCATTGCAATAGATTTAGACCCTAATATTTCATCTGGATGTACTGCATTAATTTTTACAGTTTCAGTTTTTGTACTTCCTTTGCTGACAGGCCTTGTTTCTTCTGGGAAATCATAGTCGGTATCTACAGATAGATGTACCGGAATAAGATAAACTCTATTATTGTACGAAGTACTATTATCATATTCCTGATGCAACCTTTTTTGCCAGGTCACAAGTCCTGTTTTTCTGTACATTTCTGCATATTGTCCATTCGAGTAGTTTTCACCGAAAGCGTTCTGATCAGTTGGAGGGAATGTTACTACAATACCTATTCGAATTGTAGAATCATATGCATGTATACTAGAAATAATATCATTATACTTTGCAATGGCAATATCAACTCTTGTTTGCGCATCTGATAAAGTCACTGCGCTAAATATCTCATTGATTCCTATCTGAATTGCTACAGTTCCATTACTTGCAAAAGTTTGATTTGTTATACTTAAATAATACGCGAAATCAAATTTATTAGTTGATGGGTTAAAGAACTTATTTACTACAGGTTGTGTTACTGAAGAATAATTGATTATTGCATCACCGGAACCACTGACTTTATTCAAGGTCCCGGTGTTCGTTGGTCCAGTACCAGTCAATACTGCAACGGAAAAATAAGCAGTACCACCAGTGCCACCAGTGGGATTTACTTCGTCAACTCTATACGTATTTGATCCTTGAGAATAAACAGACCCTAATCCCGGCCAAACCGAAGGTGTAGCTGTAATATTTATTTTGTACAATGGCAGTCCAGCGGTATAAAAAGTGTCAACTCTAGCACCTGAAATCGCTTCATTTTTATAGCCCGCAGGACCTTGTTCGCCAATACATCGGATTTTCATGACATCATTGCCAAAAATATCGTCCATTAAAGGCCCTGTAATCTTTTTACCAGTTCCTGTACTGTCTGCAATTAATAAAAAGTCCCTTGTCACGCCATTCCCCGCATTTAAACCAACAGAAAGCAGGTTTTGAACTTTACTGGCTAAAACATCACGCCCACGCATTACATATAAAGCCATTGTTTGATTCATACTTTCTGGAACGGGATCCAAACGCCATTGTCTTTTGTATTGTTTTCCAACAGGACCATCATAGTTTAGAACATAATTATCATTATTATCTCCAAATTGAGGAACACAAACATTCTTGTTATAAATGTTTAATTGCGATCCAGGAAATACATGATACTTCGAAGTGTATAAAACATCCGGATCTCCAAAACCTCTAATTCTGTCTGATTCCTTTTTAGTAAGTTGCTTTTCAAAATGTCCTTTAATAACTTCACAGTACATGACATATTTCAGGTTTGAAACAGTCCCAGTTAAGGTATCCGTTCCTAATGCTGTAGTATATTTTACTGCTAAAACCGAATTAAAATCAGTTGCAGCTGCTCCACCATATAAGGAAAACATCCCGTTCCCTATGAAAGAGACGAAAATATCTTTATCAGCTGTGTTGATGTATGTTTCATCAAGATCAAAATAAATATTCTTAATAACATTCAGCTCTAATGATACGGGCTTAGTTTTGTTAAAGATGATTGGACCTGTGCTACTTGTTTCTCTTACGATACAAGTAACCTGGGTAGGAATCATCGTTGCATCAAATGCTTTAAACATATAACCCAATCGATTAAAATTGGTCAATTTACCTTTGATCTGTCCCCAGCCTTTGAAAATGGAATTATTTACGTTCAAGGTAATTGTTCCCTTTGTATCAAGCGAATCAGTAACAAATCCGTCTGTAATAACAGCATCATATTCAGCTATCTTTTCCGCTACTGCTTTTGATTCAACCGGGTTAGTATCAGTCAGGGAAACTTTCTTGGATATAAGAGAATCTTTAAATTTTATAGTTTCTGTAACCTTGTTAAGAACAAGATAAAATCTTTGCTTTGGACTTGCGCCATCGGCTGATTGAGTTGGAAAATCTGCATAAGTCATTGTATCTGACTTGTACTTATAAGGAACCGTTCCAGCTGTATTGCCTTTGAAAAGTCCCGTCTTTCCATTGCACCAAAACTCTACCCAAAGAACTTTATTACTTGTATTGGTAATTAGAGAGTGATCAAATGCTACATCTACAACATCACCTTCAGCGATTGAAACAGTCTTCTTAACTCTAGCAAGCTCAGTTCCTGTCATTGATTCCTCACAGATACGCATATTTACTTCTGTGACTGGCTTTGTTGTTCCTGAAATCTGACCAACTTTAATAACTGTTTGATTAAAGTCTTTATATGATGCGAAAGCAAAAGCGAAAGCTGCAAAATTATTTGAACTGGCAAAAAACTCATTTGAAGTATAAGTATCAGTTTTTACGCTTTCTGTTATGTATGTTTTTATCGAAACTGCTTCACCAATTCTCTTCCATATTAAAGAATCATCGTTGGGAATATCAGTTATTGTTGCAGACTTCCCAGGCAAAACATACCAATAAATATCATTATACAAAGTTTGTGTATCAGGACCAGCAGGAAAATCTAAATCTGCAAATTTTGCAACATTATTAGAAACATCTGGCATTTTAGTTTCTGAACGAGTCCAAACAGTACCTTTTTTATAAAACATAGTATAATATCCACGCTTTGCACGAAGATTACCCAGATTAGGATATTTCGTCCCCCAATCTGCTGTACTATTTGGATCAGTTGGTTTATCATCTTCTGAGGAAATTTCAGGCTTATATGATCCGTCTTCTGTTGGTGCTGGACTAGTTGGGTTTACTGTACCTTTAAAATCTGATTCTACCTGCTCTTTAAGAGTTTCAATTTTTTGATCAAGCTGATTTGATAAGCTTGCAAAATCAGTATTGAACTTGTCTTTTGATACAGCGTTGCCAAGCAGACCATCCTTATCAATTGTTGCAATATTTGCTGGTGGTACTAAATCCGTTACATTTATGTTAATCTGATCACTCATTTTATATAGTTTTCTTTTTTAAATTTTCTCCCAAATTGTTTGAGCTGCAGTAGAGAGTTCTTTCATTTCCTCAATATTCCCTGCAATAATTATTATCTTCTCCTTTCCTGTCATATCTTTCCATTCTCCAAGTATCTCCGCTGTTTCAATGCGTGCATCATTGTAAACTATACCAGGAATATCGTTTCCTGAAGTATCTAATATTTTGAATATGAATTTCCCGTATTGATTTACATTTAAGTCTCTGACAAAGTCGTGTGAATTTGATCCTTGAACACCTTCTATTGTGCTTGTAATTGCTGCAACTTCATAAGTGTTATCTGGTTTTCTTCCGATCACATATAGAATTACATTTTGAGCGGCTGGCAGGGTGAATTTTATACTGATAGAATATGTCTGAACGTTTTCAGGAACGGAATAGAACTCAAAAAAATCATCATTTATTGAACTCTTCTCTATTACTGATATTCCAGAACCTTGATAAGATGGAAAAGCATAATCCTTTGTTAGGCTTACATCTCCCCTACCTATTTGTTTAGTTCCATCACCAAAGAATATTTCAGTTTCAGAGTCTATTTTGTAAGAAAGTTTGAATTTATCAAGTGATGTCTTTAGAACGGTCTTTATTGGGTTGGGTTCGATGAATTTCAAAGAGAAGATTCCATACATAACCCCATCTTTAAAGGTTTTTTCTGGTTTTACTTCATCTTTTGCGAATACCTCATAGGGTAAAGTTTTAAATCCAAGCGGTTCAATATGGAGTCTTTGTGTACCTGGTTTAGAAAATTCGCCAATTACGAAGTTCATGAAGTTATCAAACATTACCTCCCAATTATCACCACGGATGAAACACTTTAACTCAATAATACGCTCTTTATATTTCGGCTTCTTTAAATCCGGGGAAATACCATGATATTCAGCCCAATCATACTGTGTGACGTTTTTACGTTCTAATAAACCAACAAGACCAATTGATTCCGAAACATATACTCCGTAATCCTTAAAATTTTTGTCGTTTAAAGAATATTTTACTTCACTCATTTCTTAAAACTTGACTTGTGAATTCTTACATCACCTATTGATTTTATATTTTGATTTCCATAACAGAAAACTTCTACTCTTGAATTGTCGAAACTTTCAATATCTAATTCCGCATTGTCCAAAAGATTTATAATGACAAAAGCATTGTCTACTACTCTGACTTTAGCTTTTGTGTTGTGTCGCAATATCAATTGTGAAACATTGAAATCTGTATAGGTCATCTGAACATTTGAATTTCCAAAAAAAGCAGCTTTTGGTAAATTGTTTGGCATTCCGGTATAGTCGGTAAACAATCCATAGACTTCACTTTGTCCTTTAAATTCACGCAAAACATTTAATGAAGGGAAATCATTTTCCATCGACCAATCATCACCCATGAAATACATTTCACACAGATTCTTTACCGATGAATCAGAAATCATCTTTTCTTGCCATGGTTTGCACAGATTTTTTTCTATTGCCTGTTTTAAAATTTCTGATGTTTCCATTATATACCTGCTAGTCCGTTTTTAGTTTTAGAATTAATTTCAGATAGTGTCTTGTCCATGTTGTGAAGCTTTCGAGTGTTTGTTTCAATTTGAGAAAGCAATACTGTTTGACTATTGGCAACTGTCTGGTTAGTTTGCATTATTTTCAGAACTGCGGCTATATTTATACGCACAGCATTAAATTGAGCCTCTAATTCACCTGCTGTTTTTTCTGTGATACCTTTTATATCTCCTTTTAATCCTTGGGCATTTTCCGCGGATTCTCCGAAAAGATCTTGATATTGCTTTAGAGCTTCCATGTACTTCTTCATAGCATCCTCGCCCATTGCTTTAATCTTCTCTCTTTCTTCTGCGGTAAGACCATCGAAACTACCACCTACCGGTGTTGCAGCCATTTGTGCTTTTAAAGCTCCGATTAAGTCTAAAACTCTTTGTTTTTCAGCTTTTAATGCTAAAACATATTTGGTGTTTTCAGGACTGTAATAACTTGCACTTTCAGCAGTTTTAATTTTATCTTCAATATCTTTTATATCTTGTTGGTACTTTGAGATCTGCGCATCATTTGCATTTGAGTTTCCATTACCAAATCCCATTGAAGAATAAAGCTTATTCACCATTTCCTCAATAGCAGGCTCAAGTATTTTTATTTTTAAGGCATTTGCTACCGCATTTCGCATAACATCATCCACGATCTTATCGAAAGAAGCTGCTGCATCCTCACCCTTACCGAAAGCATCAATCATTGCATTTGCAAGATTCTCA
The DNA here is from genome assembly GCF_002216065.1 of Chryseobacterium sp. T16E-39. Taxonomy (NCBI): domain Bacteria; kingdom Pseudomonadati; phylum Bacteroidota; class Flavobacteriia; order Flavobacteriales; family Weeksellaceae; genus Chryseobacterium; species Chryseobacterium sp. T16E-39. The sequence goes on from NZ_CP022282.1 coordinate 1,380,435, forward strand.
GATAATTCTTTAAAGTCAGTAGATGTTACGCTCTTTTTAAAATTGTCCATAACAGATTCAATCTGCTGTCCCACTTGACTTATTTGACCATTTAAACTCGTTATTTTATCTTGATCAACTTTTTTCTTCTTCTGTTCTTCATCACGCATCTGTGTAAGAAGTCTTTTTTGCTCGGTTAGGTTTTCAACTAATCCTCGTTGCATTTGGATTGCTGCTTCACCTGCTGTTTTCTCTATAGAATTTTGTAGTTCATCATAAGAAGTTTTAAGGTCTTCAACAGCTCTTTGCCATTCCTTTATATTTCTCTCATAGTGCTTATCATCCCCTAGTAACTTAACCATTGCACTAACAACCTGAACGATTCCGGAAATCATTTGCCCATAATTTCCAGAGAAATATCCAGCAACAGCATTTATAATTCCATCGATCAACTGTTGTACTTCAGCTAAAGTTTGTTTTAATTCATCTGACAGACCACCGAATGCATCTCCAATTGTTGATACAACATCTAGGGTCGCATTAGCCGCAGTTGCAGTTACTTCAATAATATTTACGAATGCTTGATTGGTTTCTTCGAGCTTCTCTTTGTATTTATCACTGCCCTTTCCTGATTTTATTTCTATATCATAAAGCTCTTTTCTTTTCTGCTTATAATTATCTACAGATATTGATATTGCTTTAAAGGGATCTCTACTTGCTGTCATTTCTCCAAGCTTTTTATAGACATCCTGATATGCTATTAAATCCTCTGTTTTTAAAGAAAGTCCAGCGCTTGATTCTAGAAATGCCTTAAACTGTAAACGCATTTTTTCAAGCGTTTTAGGTCCAATTTTTGAAAGATCACCAAAAGCTTTAACCCATAAATCAGTTTTTTGGAAAAGCTCTAACGACATATTAGAAATATCTTTAGCTTGCTTTTTATTTGCTTTTTCAGTTAAATCTGTTTTTTGTTCAGGTGTAGTTGTTTTGTCTTTTGCAATCTTATCTCGAATAAGATCATATTCTTTTTCAATTGCCAGTTTTCTTTCCTCAAAAGTCCTTTGCTCTTTCAGAAATTCTGAATAAGTATCCTGCTGAGATTGAAGAATGTTTCGTTTTTGTTCAGTGAAATATAATTTCTTTTCTAAGAAATCTTTTGAATTTCCGCCTGCTTTCTCAAAAGCTGCATCTTCTGCTTTTTCTAAAAATTCAAGTTGATCAACCAAAGAAGGTAACTTTTTCAGAGAATCGTCAATACCTCTTTTAAATCCTTCTAATGGAGTTTCTGTGCCATTTAATGATCTGATTTTTTCTTGAAGGAAAATAAGATCTTGCTTTTGTTGGTCAGAAATGATGCCTTGATCAGAAAGATTTTTTAAAGCTTCTTCCTGTTTTTCTAAAAATTGTAGATAGTTCTGAGAACCTTTAAATAATTCTTTATATTGAGCATCAGCTGTTTCTTTTCCATAATATTCAGCAATTTTATAATAGTTATTCCACTGCCTTTCGCCTTCCTCCATTCTTTCTTGAAAACTTTTATATTGACGAGCTTTTATTTCTTCATTTATTTTTTCAAGACGATCAGATGCTTCTTGAGAACTTATTACCTCGCCTGTTAAGTATGGATTACCTTTTTTATCTTTGTCGTTACCATATTTATCGACAGTTCTCAACTTTACAACACCATTTGCGGCGGTATCATAAGCTTTTTGCAATAAATTTGCACGTCTTTGAAGCTCTTCAATAGATCCTTCTGGAATTATTTCTGCAAGTTGCTTATTGTCTTTCTTCTCCTTTTTAGGATTTAATAAGTCACGATATTTTTCGATCTGGTCACGATAAGCATTCCATGCCTTTGAGCCCACAACTGCTTTTTTCTTTAGATCTTCTAATCTCTTTATCTCTTCTTCATACCATTCTTGAGTACCTTTCTTAGGTCCGGAATCTAATGCTGCATCACCTATATTACTCCAGGCGTCACGTAATTCTTTATCATTTTTTTTGGTCGCATCATTTATACCTTTAGCAACATCGTCAGCCAGAATATTAAATTGCTTATTAATTTCATCACGCGTTTTTATAGCAGCTTTAGCAGGGTTGTATGCTGAGTAATCTATACCCTCTTCGAGTTTAAATTCACGATACATACCAGCCCCAATATTTTCCTTCTTCGCATTTTCAGCTCTTTTTTTAATATTAGCTGCTCTCTGTTTTTCGTAGGCATCTTGCTTTAAAACTAAATCAAGATCTGCTTGTGCCTTTTTCTTGGAATATTCTTCAAGAAGTGCTGCTTTTCCTTTTGCGATAGCAAGTTCTTTCAAGCGTGACACTAAAGCAGTATAGGCATCTGAAAGTTTAACAGTAGCTCTGTATTCCGCATCTACCGTTCCTATAAAGGACTTATTTGTTTTTGTTAGGTTTTCATATGCTTTTTTGCGCATTTCAAGCGTCGAATAGCTCGATTTAAGTATTACAATTTCCTTTTCGACGGCACCAACAATATTTGCACTACTTCTTTTATAGGCAGCTGCAACGGAATCACTAACTTGTTGTTGAAATTCTAGGGCAGCGGTTAGTTTTTCTGCTTCTTCTTTAGCATCATAATTAGCCGTTCTAAAATAAACCATTGCGGCAACAACAGCAGCAATTCCAGATGCTAATAAAACATATGGGTTTGCATTAGCTGCAGCATTAAATAATAACTGCGCTTTAGTCATACCAGATATTCCCTGGGCGAACCTAACAGCCGCTAGAGTTCCCTCAATCCATATCTGAGCTTTTTGCAAGGCGTTAACTGTGATTAAAACAGCCTTATAAGTTCCATAAGCAGCAACTAATGTTGATATTACCTGTATAACATCTTGGTAATGCTCAACTAAATAGGTTAATCCCTGAATTCCATCAGATAGAATACCCTCGTTAGCTTCTCCAATCTTGTTTAACATTTGATCCCAAGCATCACCCAAATTGGCAACCTGACCGGAAAGAGATTTAGATTGTTTCTCCATTAGATTGAAGAACATACCTCCTTCATTTGTCATGGAGAATAAAACATCCTGAACGTCTTTGAAGCCTATTTTACCAGCTGATACCATATCAGAAATTTCAGATGTCGTTTTACCGAACTTCTTAGCGAGTTCCGCAACCATCGGAATACCTGCTTCTGTAAACTGTCGAAGGTCATCGCCCATCAGCTTACCTTTAGCTTTTACCTGGCCATAAACGAGGTTTATTCTAGCTAGCGGTACAGATAATCCAGCAGCAATATTTCCAAGCCTTGTAAGAGTGTCAACGACTTGATCGGCTGGAATTTGAAATGCTAGTAATTGTTTTGCACCTGAAGAAACGTCTTGCAATGAAAAAGGTGTTTTAGCAGCAAGATTAACCATATCACCCATTAGGGCCTTTGCCTCAATGGCATTACCCAGCATGGTGGTAAAGGCTATCTCTGTTTTCTGAAATTCACCTCTTACATTAATAAGCTCCATAACAAAGCTTTTAAGTGCTGATGCAGAAAAATAACTTGCAATACCAACAGATAGATTTTTGAAAGAAGAATCCATATTACGGGATTCTTGAGAAACTGTTTGTCCCAGTCCAACTATATCTCTACGCATAGAGTTTATGTCTCTACGCCATTGTTGCAAGTCTATTCCCGCACCGAAATATAAAGCTCCTTGACTGGTGTTCATTATTTATTAAATAGTTGTTGTAAGAAATCTTCTGATGTTTGTTCAGAGAGATTGATAACAGGTTTTTTCTTTTCTTTTTTATCTTCTTCGCTTTCGTAACTTGGAGAATCTATAAGCATTCTTTGTACGATTCGCCAGTCAACTTTCCAAAGCAGGTAATCTAGTTCCCATCCGAAATGATGACATATTTGCCCCATTACACCATAGATAGTTTTTAGACCGTTTTCTCTATCGGCATCGCTTTGGTCGGTCGATTTCCGTTCATTAATGCCATAGAGATCATAAAATTTTGATAATCTGAGAACTTTAATAGCTCAAATGCCAGGTTCTTAACTTCACTACTATTGAGAGTATTCAGGAAGTGCCATTTTAAAAACCATTTAGGAAACTTGCTGTCAACAGCTTCTGAAATTGCTTTAGCGCATAACTCAGCATTGTTTCTAACTGCTTCATATTGCGCCGGGATCTGTATTGATAAATCTTCACTTGAAATAGCTTCTTCGTCTACTTTAATTTGAATGAAAATCTTTGCAAGCCTTAACATTTTTCCCATTGGAATTTTATCTATCGACCACTTCATTTTTCTTCCAAAAAGACTGGTTTCAAAACTGTACCCCTCGCTTGTAAGAAGCTTTAATTCTTCTTTTTCTAAGTTTTCCATGTGTTTTAAGTAAAAAGAGCCTACCTAAACAAATAGGCTCTTTTATTTTTAATTGTTCAGAGTTTACTTATGCCTTGAAAGCGATAATAGGTGCTGTGCCTGCCTTTTTTGGTTGTAAAACAGTTGCTGTCACTTCAATTCCCATTAAAGCAGCTCTACCGATTTCAGAAGAAAGTTTTGCGGTAATTTTTGCTCTAGGAATTCTTAAACCGATTCCTTGTTTTGGTGTAAACTGTAATGATCTTTCTATTGATACAGTATTCGATGGGAAATTGAAAACTTCATCTGCTCCAGTTCCTGTTTTGGTCCCGCCAAAAGTTTCCACGAATGTGCTTAAATCTGGATCTGCAATTTTGAAGACAACAGATCTTTTTCCATCTGTAGTTTCAATATGAATTGGAGTGTCGATTTCTTCGACCTTAAATTCTGTTTCCGTAGGATCATCCCAGCTTAATGAAGCTGATCCATCTTCTGTATAGCCAAGAGGTGCAAGGGTTGTTCCCATTCCGCCATCTACTGCAATAGCACCAATTGCAATCTCTGCAACTCCGATGTTAATTTGTCCTGCCATTATTTGTATTATTTTTAGTTATATGCTTTTAAATTGATTCTGAAATTTATGTAGTTCGACTTCTCTTCATCTTCCTCAAATGTGTTGTGATTAACTACTGTAAGATTGAATTGCGGTCTGAATATGTCCTCAAAAATTGGATATACTGCCTTGCTTATTTCTAACATTCTATTGTTGTTAGGCATGTACTGAGTAATTCCATTTAGATTTACTGAAACCATTGGAACATAACAATTGACGTTAAAAACCCCATCTTGTAAAAAAGATCCATCCATCGAAATTGAATTAATCACAATGTCTTCTTTTATGCTTCCTGACGGTTTCTTGTCTTTATAAATATTTCCGGTGATAATGGTTCTTATGTTACTTTGTGAAAGCAGTTCAAAAATCCATTGTTTCCCTTCTAACACTGTTTTCTTCATCGTAATTGTTTTAGTAAGTTTGGAACCATAGCTTTTGCCATTTGTTCAGCACTTGTAAGAACATTTCTACCTCTACTTTCAACCTGTGACGCGTATTTCATACCCGCAACAATTACTAAGGCTATTTCAGGCTGTTGGCTAGCTAATTCGCGGGCTAATGATTTGCCTTTACCAACTCCAACACTATTACCTGAATAGTTTTCATACTCAATTTTGCCATCTATGATTATAGAATATCCAACAGAAGCACGTAAATTTCCAGTCACATCACGATAAGAGCCGTTTGCCCTAGCTTCATTTATTGCTAATTCTGCAACATATCTGAGAACACGTAACATTTTGCTGTTAATATCTTCATGAGCTTGAACAAATCGCTGATTGATTTCGTTCATATTTCCGATGAATCTTAGAGCCATAGCCTAGTGTGTAATTGTTCCTTTTTCCAGAGCATTGTGTCTCCTTCTAGCCTTACATTTCCATCCAAGTCGATTACTTTAATTCTTTCACCGACTGAGACTTTTGGACAGTTTTTAGGGAGATAAATAACAGCTCCATAAACATAGACCTCGCCGTCTGTTGTTACTATTTTACTTCCCCCTCCATTTCCTTCATCCCTGCATTTTGAGATAGACACCCACCCTTCAGTGCCAGGAATAAAACTTCCATCTTCTTCATTATATGAAGCTTCAGTTTTCTTAAATACTGTAAGCGTATAAGGAAATTGTTTTATCCCCATTTCGAAGTGATATCAGTAATTGTATTTTCAGAAAGCAAATCAGGCAATCCTAGTTTTCTCGCTAACATTGAGTAATATTTCAAAAGAGAAGGTTTATCGTAACCGATTGAAAAACCACCCTCAGAAATACTTGAAGGCATTGAAATAAGATCGGGGATTATGGTATAAAAGAACTTATCAAGATTTGTTTCTCCGGTAATGGTATCGGATGATACTAAATTCAAGCGTGATAATTCAAGCGCAATCAGATCATCGGAAAACTCAACCGACCATGTAGACAATTTTTCTTTTATGTAATCCCCGATAGTCATTTTTATGCTAACTTAGTTTTCAGGATTAGACGTTTTTTAACGTTGTTCAACACTGGCGTTGCAAATGCAGCAGCTTTAGTAAGCATTCGCATTGGTGCTGCACTACCAATAGCAGATAGCAAAATGAATTCATCAACAGTTTCTTTGGTGGACTCATTTAAGTCAATAGAAGCTTCAGGAGAAATAGTATACTGAAGATTTCCAAAGTCAGCAGTTCCGGAAAGGTGAATATTTCCTAATATCCAACCACTTTTTGACGTTAATGTTCCATCTTGATCTTCTTCGTTTACGTAGCTTTCCCAAATTTCAATTGTCGGTAGGTTTTGAGCTAGTAATGCAGAATTAATCTGAGCCAATGTTGGCGTTTGGGCTAAACCTAGTGCGTTTTGAGCGAATGATGCAGTAAACTTGATTACTTTTTCAGATGCAGCCAATTGATTGAATGTAGCTAAGTCCGTAACAGCTTTAACATATCTGTAACCTTTTGCAAGAGCTACCTTCTGTTGTTTTTGAAACTCCTTAATAGGGTCAAAAGTTGCTGCATTTGCTGGATCAAACCAATCTGAAGTAGCATTTTGTGTCGTTACTCCAAAATCTATTTTAATACCATTCATATCATATAATCCCTGCGAAAGCAATGATTTAGACATGTACTCCATTGTTGCATTAATAGAATTTCTAACAAACAAGGCGTCATCATAGATGTTATCCAAAATTTGATTGCTAATGCTTGTATTCGATCTATTTAGTGCTAGAGAATTTCTAAGATCCTGAATTCTGAAAAAATCAGTTTCCGTTTTCACACGACCTACTTCAGATTTTGGCATTTCACCTTTTAATGCTTCAGCATTGTCTCTACCTTTAAGAATTACATTTGAGTCCTTAGCAACAAGCGGAGCAATCACCTTAGCACCAGTAGTTCCTTCTAAACTTCCGAAGGTCAATCCACTTTTATATTGTGTTGGGAAATATGTTTTATAACCCAAATCATTTAGTGGATTCGTGTCCAAGTAGGCTAACAAATCAGGATTGTTGTACTCCGGAATAATTTTATTTAATAATATATCTGCCATTGTTTAATTTTTTTTGATTACCAAGCTTTTAGAGTTGGAACTTCCTTTACAATCAATGCGACACCTGCTTTTTCCTTATCAGGTAAAGCAACCGTTCTAAAAGTCCCATCTGTCACGACAGATACTTGTGTAAAATCATCTATTGGTACGCTTTTTTGAACTAGCCCAGCAGCACCTTTGATGTTTGTTGCTGTAAGATCTGCGTTAACTATCTTTCCTTTGTTTGGTGCAGTAATGACGATAATTGTACCCGCGGGAATAACCCCGTCTGTAAATCGAGCTTTAGCATCGACATTATCTACCAAAACACCTCCAGGATATGTGGATAGAACAATATCGAAAACAACGTTTTCTCTTTGTCCTCCAATTTTTTTAATGTTGTTCATTGTCTTTTGGTTTCTTTGAATCCTTGTATGCTTGCATAGCATTAGAAATATCTCCCTCCTTGGCTGTTTCTCCGAATAATGTTGGTTTAGCCATTCCGCTTAAAGCAGCATTTCCGAATTCCTGAGCAATCGCATCTGATTTGGTTTTCATTTCAGCTGCGTATGCTTTTATCGCTTCATCGTTCTCAAAAGTGAGCCCGGCAGGAATTAAAGCTTGAATAGATTTAGATACTTTTAATTCGTCTAATTCTGTTTGCAGTTTTTGAGCATTGGTTTGTGCCGTCTTTTCAGCTTGGAAGCCAGAAATCAATTGGTTTTGTTTCTCCATTTGTTCTCTTATAGCTTTAGCCCATGCTGGTTCTGGATCGCCCGTTGGTGCTGGTTTTGGATCTACTGGTTTTGGATCAGCGGGATCGACAGGTTTCGGATCTTCTCCTTTAGCCTTTTTTAAATCAGCGATTTCTTTAGCCAACGTTCTGTTTTGATCAGCAAATGATTGGAATATTGCCAGATCATCTTCAACCCCTGCAACTGCATCTGTAATTTCTTCCTCTGTTTTAACCGCCTTTTCAATTTGCTTTGCTTTGGCTTTTAAAATTGTTTCACTTAACCCGAAGTCTTTGTATTTCGTTTTAAGTTGTTGTAGGATTTTTTCAAACATTACTTGAATTGTTAATTTGTTAATTATCGAAGTCAAAAATACTTTACTTACTATTGCATAACAATATGTAATTATATAATTTAGCAGTACTTATTTAAAGTATTACTTTATAACCATAAGAAATGATGTGATGGATGAACTATTAATTAAAAGGAGTGCTGACTTACTTGTGATAGACATGTTAGAAGCAGCATATAGAATTGAATGTGTAAAAAAGATCACTCTATCATTTGACGAGTTCTGTAGGGTTGTCGGAAAAGATAGAAGCTCTATTCATAAGCTACTAAAAAACAAACTTCTTCCCGAGAATATCGTTTTAGGTGGCTATGAAAATAGGAAACAGAAGACTAAAGTATTATTTGATACAGAGAAGGTTTTAGAATGGTTGAGAAATCAGAAGGAAACAGAATTCGCTCATAAAGTGTTTAGGATTTAATTGAGTGACTTAAACAATAAAGGACATGAAAGCAAAAATCAAAAACTATACATTGTCGCAGGATTATGAGCATTTGTGGAATCTGATTAGTGAAGGTCACAGACTTGCTGCATGGCTTTTATACAGTGACAAATTTTCAGAACCAATTTATGATATTGTAGAAGTTAGGATTAATCGTTTTGGTGAACACAATATCGGAACAAGAGGTATTAGATATTCTGGTTATGAAACAGGAAAGGAAGGATTTCTGCGCACTTGCGAACACTATGATTTAAAATTTATCAACCCTATTAATTCATCAAAATAAAATACTCATGAAACTAACTAAGGTTGATAGAGAAATTCTTTTTAAAAAATATGATGGTCATTGTGCTTATTGTGGTTGTGAGCTTCCTGAGCGTTGGCATGCTGATTTGATTATTGACCCGATTAGAAATAGCCGATGGAATTTTGAATTAGAGAAATGGGAACCGTTAGGAATCTACAAAAACAATGATTTAAACTCTATTGATAATAGAAATCCATGCTGTAAGGGCTGTGATGTTCACAAGGGAAATAAAACACTTGAAGAATTTAGACATTCCCTCTATGACTTGCTGAGACTTGTAGTTGAAGATTATGGTTATTATAAAATTTTAAGTCGATTTGGAATGCTTCAAGAAACAGGGCAAAAAGTTCGTTTCTTCTTCGAAACATACGAACGTAAGGAATTGACAAAACACCCAAAGCATTCTCATTATTGGGTTGAAAATGAAATGTTTTGTGAGAGTTACCATACTATACGAGGTATGAGATATAATACAATCTGGCATGTGCAAGGGATTCCTGATTGTGAAAATTGTGGTGAAGACATGGTAAAATATATTCAACAAGAATTTTTATGAAAAAATACGGCATATTACCCAACGGCAAAAAGAATTTGAAACCTAAATACGTGAAACCTAAAAATAAAAGACGATGAAATTAGATGAAAATGAATTTAGCATTCTCATTACCCTATTTTTTATGTTAGGAGTTTATTGTCAGCATAAATTTGAAATATTAAAAAAAAGAAAAAAGGATGAGCAACTTTAATTTCTACAACTTCCTAGAAGAAAACGGATATCAAAAAGAGACTATACGAGAAGCAAACGGAACAACATTCTGTACCAACTACCAGAAAGAACTATCCGAGAACATTTGGAACTCTCTCACGGTGCACAAAGACAAAACCATAACTGGAGCATCACCAAAGAACGGAATTGAATTTAAACAGATTCCACAACCTGTAACAATTGAGGATGCTAATCTTCTTTTACAAAAAATTGAAGAATTATAAATTCATATATTGTGTTTCCCGACTGAATAATAGTAAGTCGGGCTTTATTTACTATTTTTTGAGTGTCCGAAAAAATATCCAAGAATTAACAAAAAAGCACTTTCTACAATTTTTATAGGCTCCTTTTGTAAAAACATCATTACCAATAAAGAAATACCCATTAGAAGCAAAAGTACAGAACCAACCATTGATGCGACTGACTCCCTATTTAGAAATTTGAGAAATATATCATATTTCTTTTCCATTATTTCTGTTCTATGTTTACTTAATTCAATTTGTTCTTGGAATATTTCTCTTTCTGAAGCTTTGTTTAATTCTAATTCTTCCTTTTTAGCTTCTAGCTCCTTAATTTCTATCGAAAGCCTCTCCTTTACATCATTTTCTGGTAATTCCTTAACTAATTCTTTGATTGACGTTACTTTTTCTCTTTGTTCTAAATAATTAATTCTGTCATTAAGAAGATCTATTACTTCTTGAATGTAAGTACGCATGTGATAAGGATAAATAACTCTTGATTTCGATTTATCAAATATTTCAAAGTCGTATTGTTTGTAAAAGTCCCATGTTATATTACCTAAAAACATTCTATTATTCCGAATTTCATTAAGTTTCATCACAACTTCTTTGAGTTGATTTATTGAAATATCAAAAAAGCTCCGAACATCAATATTCTTTTTAAGCAACATTTCTCCAAAATAATCATATGCAAAAAGTCTAAAATGGGCTTTCGCTTCTTCCAAATTGTTAAAGTAAAGTTTTTCCATAAAGATGGTTATAGTTTTAAGCAAATATAATTACAAAATATTTATATATTTCCTAAAACTTCCATTACGGATTAGAACTTCATCACGAATAACGACTTCACGCCAGTGGTCATAATTAAGTTGCCTGTATTCCTGATCGTTTTCTCTTACAATTGGTTCTTTTAGGTAAATAAGAAGATTAGCAAAGCCGTGAGATAGATCCGGGAATTGTTCACTGTCTATTTGCTTGAATAATCGTTCTATTCTTGCTGTTAGCTTTTGGTAAATATGGGAAAGGTATTTATCATTGTAGAAGTGAAAGCAATAATACTTAATTCCAGGTAATTCATTACCGAATATAATATCTTCACAGTACCCCATAAAGGTAGGTGTAAGAGCTATAAAGTGTAGCTCCATTTCGTAGGTGAGACGATCGTATTCGATGTATTCTTTAGAGGTCATACTATTCCCTTTTGCTCCAAATCTTTTCCATTAAAGGCTTTACTCTAGGAGATTGATAAAATGCTTTTATCCTTTTTAACTGCTTATAGGTTAATTCTCCTGTAAGTTGTTCTCCGTTTTCAATTTTAAATTTCGCATTGATTGTTTTGTCTTTATTCACTACATGGAAGTGCGGTGGATTATGGTCATTTGTATAAATCACAACTGTTAAATCATCTAATTTCTCAACAAGTTGTTTAATTTCATACCCATCAATCTGTAACATTACTTCAATGACTTCGTCTGAATACTGCCAATATCTATTTAAGAGGTCAGAAAATATCTTACCGTACACATCTTCTTGAGAATCCATGTTCATAGTTTAGTTTTTCATGATCCGAATATACAAAAGATAATTTACTATTTGTTATTACTATTATCCTCGACTATGATCGGAGATTTTTTTATTTTAGTTTTAAATAATAACCTATGATTATCAATAACGAGAAACAATTATACTTAAGCGCAACAGGCTTTTATGTATCAGGTCTTGATATGGCTGCAAAAGTTAAGAATGCAAGAAATGATGAAGCATGGAGAATAGTGCCAGTTGCAACAGTGAATTTATCTTTTGCTACGGAACTCTTTCTAAAGTTTCTTATCTATTCAACGACTCAAACAAAAGAGATTAAAAAACATGAATTCCTTGTTCTTTACGAAAAATTACCACATAAAATAGCAAGGAAAATTAAAACGAAATATGATGAATTAAGCAAATTAGAATCTGATTTGCCAATAATTCGTTTATCAAGTAATACTGATTTTGGAAATCCTGATGATCAGAAAACAAAATATAATATGCCAAGTCTAACCATAGAACAACTGCTAGAAGTTCATAATAATTCATTTCCTGAATGGAGATATGCATATGCAAAAGAAGAAAGGTATTTCGTAATCGATTATAATTTTAAATTGATGAATGACTTTATTTTATCTATGATTCATGTAATAGAAGAAGAAATTGACTGATTACTTCACAAAGTATTTATTTTCGTTCAAGAAATAAGGCTTACTTTTTCGTCTATTGAACATTTCCCTATTTTCATTTATCCAAGAATGGAAGTTTTCAGGTGCAGATCCAACAAAGTTTTGAGAAGCTTCTGGCGAAAGGTTTTGACCATTGTTTATTTCTGTGATAAGTTCTTCAGGTGATTTCATGATCATAGTCCTAAAGCATTTACATGAGACATGCCATTTGGACCAATTGAAGTCCTTTGGATAATTCCCCTTCAATTCGTCACACATATCAAATACAGTATGTTGCGGGCTTAAATTGATCTTCTGGCCAACTACATCATTATTAGCTTTAATTCTTAATTGTTCCGCCTCTCTGTAAGCAGTATTGATTTCGTTAGATGCTAAACGTAAAGCATTTTTGTGAGCCGATCTATAAACTCCTTGTCCTGGATGAAAAGCTGCAGCATTTTTACTCAATTGTAGATTTCCGTGTTTATCTCTCACTCTGCGAAACAGAGCATCTGGATTATTTAAATTTCCTTTTATCTTTCTTGCTAGATCTTGGGCACTTATCCCTTCGCTTAAAGCATCATCAAGTGCAAATTCTAAGTTTTCCCTTGCTTGCTTGGTAATATTCCAAACTCTTTCAGATGTGGTAAATTTACCCTTCTTTCTCTCTTGAAATGCTTCTAGTGCTTTTTTGTTTTGAGACTGTATTGAAATCTCTCTCATTTTAGACTCATAAGCAGCTGGTAAAACTTTGCCTTTTACTTTTTCCAGGTTAGAAATGAGTAGATCATTTACTTTTGCGTTTCCATAGTCCCATTCATATGCGGTATAAGTCTTTATAGATGATAGAATATTGTCATTGTACTTTTTGAGAGCGCCACTTGTCTGTTTGGTAATTGTAGGATAGTCTTTGAATCGAAATATTTTATTTGACACTCTCAATTTTACAACCAATAAAGCTATTTCCCTTACCAAATCATCATAAATTCCGTTGATTTTGGAAAGGTATTTGTTTATTCGTTTTAAATGTTTTTCGTCTGGGGTCATAATAGATCATTACCAGCTTTCTTTTCCATTTCAGAGTTGATTTCTGCAATTTCTTCATCTACATTCTTTACTCCAGCTCTTTCCATTGTTGATTTCTGGCTAAATAATGGTTGATTTCCATTAACAGTCATAAGCATTTCATAGAATTTAGCTTCATTGTTTATGATGTATGGGGTAATCACTGGTTCAGCATCTAAATCTGAATTTCTGAAAGAAGCATTCATGAGCTGAAGGAAAGATTTCACAATAGACATTCTACGCTTCAATGCAGGCACATAAACGCTCATTTTATCCATTACCTTCAAATGAGGAAGCATAAACAAGTAGGCTGCGTTTTCAGTTGCCAGCATGTTTCCCATTCCTTCCAAGGCTTCCGGTGAAATGTTTACAGAGTTGGTCATTTTGTATAAGATGCTTTCAAGATCTTCCTTTTCATTAGCGAGTGAATCGCTGGCATTTGGTGGTTGCACAAATTCTGCTCGTGAATTGTCTCCTTTCAGCTGTAGTACTTTTCCTGTTTTGTCTTTAGAAAAACTTCCGGTTACTTCACCATTTAATGCCAGAATAGGTGCAGAAAACTTCTTATTTACTTCTCCTGCATCACTTGAAATTTCTTCAAGCCTTTCAATGGCCTTTTGAACTTTAGACCATTCAACATTTTCAAATTGATAGAAAACGATTGGAATTTTCCCTATATTATTTGCTGTCTCAGAAACTAATTCAATTCCTCCATTTCCATCTCTTAAAATAGCAATCCTTTCAGCTGTATAGATTTCGTAATACTTGACCTTCACCCCTTCAATTCTCTTCTCATATTCCCTAAGAAAAGCAATCATATCTCCCTGTTCATTAAAATAAGGGTACATTTTATTTTTGTCTGGGGTGAGTATGTTTATCTTTAATCTAAACTGTGATGGAAACCCGTAATAATTATTCGGCTCTTCGTCTACCCACCAAAGTTCAGCACACTGAGTAAAACGGCCATTTGATTTTGCAATCTCACGATCTAAGAAGATTATTTTTTCCTTATCCAAAATTTTAAGGTAAGCATCATACATTGAAACATCTTCTAGGTTATTGGTATACTTAACAGGATTGCCATATAGGAACGTAACTGCATTTGCAACAATCTCTTTTTGATAGGCTAAAGGAATACGGTTGAGTTTCTCGATGCGTTTCCCTTCTTTCTTTTGACCTAATTCATCAGTGTATTCATACTCAACAATCCTATCCGGATAATTATATAAATCCGTCATAATCCTGTGTCTGGTTTCATCCCATTCAGCATTGTATTGCTCAATATTTGGCAAGGGAATTCCGTTATCTTTAAGATAAGCGATTTTTTCTCCGATGGTCTGTAGATTATTAAATTTTTCGTCCATTATATTAAAGATGCTATTCTGCTGAGGTTATTATTTGGTGCTTCTGTAAGTTCTAATACAACATATCTGATCGGATCAATAAGGTGATTCCAATCATCAATTGGAGTATTTGATTTCTTATCATGCCACACATAGTTATTTAATTCTTTTTTGAGGTTTTTACTCTCTGGATCTACAACAAGGGTATAATCAAGCATTCGGGCAATTCCACCACTTACGGATCCTGGTCCTTTTTCTGCTGCAATGACATTATTTCCTTTCTTTCGTAATTCTTCAATCAATCTTGGTTCAGCCGAATCAGCAACTATAAGGGTTTCACCTGCAAATTCCTTATTAAAGTCATATATCTGCGTAGTGGTCATTTTTGTTCGGTACAGATACTCTTTCAGATATATCTTCTTAAGAGACTTTTCAATACACACTTTTATTAAAGTCGTAGGATCGACGGAGAATCCATAATCTTGACCAAATATTGCTTTTCCGTTATCAACAAACTCTCCTTCTTCCCAATCTTCAAAGACAACACCTTCCGCTTTATTGAGCCATCCACCCAGTATAGTATGTAGATAATATTTAGCTTTTTTTACAAGCTTAGGATCATGGTCAGCTTTTTCCGTACCAGATAATGCTTTCCAAGTTTCAAAGATCTGCCTTAACTCTTCATATTCTTGCCAGGTATCATCAGAGATAAATTCACGTTCAATATCTCGGTATGTTGAATGTATATAAAGAACATTTCCAACTATTCCATTGAATCCTGCTTCTACTCCTTTCCCCTCAAATAACTCTTCGTGGATCCAATGTTCTTCCGTTGCTGGGTTTAATGAGAGAATAGAGAGATTTCTTACATCTAATGCTCTCATTGATTTCTTAATCTTATCCCATGTCGTGAAATCTGGCATTTCTTCAGCTTCGTCAAGAATAAATATTGAGAAATTCTTTAAAGACTTCAAGGAAGCGGTTTGATTTCCTGAACCTGTCTTTATTCCTTTGAAAACAATCTTACTATCATTGTAAATTCCCTTTATACTATCCTTTGTCACCTTAAATTCATCATGACAATTTAGTAATGATAGTTTTTCTTCAAATTCAGGTATAATAGAATCTTTTGCTGATGTTAAAGTGTAACGAGTATAGAGAATCCGATGATTAAAATCTTTGGTAGCTATTCCAGAAAACGTACCAATACCAAAAGACTTCTGGGAATATCTCCCTCCTGTTATTACAACAGTATTGACAGAATAAAGAGGATCACCCTTTTCTGCACTTAACCATTGGAATAAGGGTTCATACTTATCCGATAAGGTTAATACATCATCTTCAGTCTTTTTCTTTTGCACCTTTTGAGAACACAATTGTTGTTTTACCTTTCAATTCACCTGAATGCTCAATTTCACTTTTACTTCCCCATGTCTTACGTTGACGGTTACTCAGCCACATATTAATTGCGTTATCTGATGGAGGAAAATATTCTTCAACCTCTACAATCTCAACTTTTTCAATTTGCCTACCTTTTTCATCATATCCTTTTACTTTGAAAGCATATTGTTTTACTTGGGTATGCCCTAGAGACCTTTTATAAAGAGTGGAAGCAACATTTGCATCAGCATCTATTTTTCCCGCGCGTATGGACTCCGAAAATTCTGGATATTTCTTTTTCCAAAGGTTCAAGGTAGATTCAACAATTCCTAACACACCAGCTAACTGCTTATCTGTTAAACCAAGCAATGTGTATTTTAACACCTGTTTAGGATGTAAATTAGGATTATACTTTACTTTTCTACCTCTTGTTGCCATGATCCTATTTTATCTCTGTTACCTGCATGTAAAAACCATCATTCAACTGAAGGTTAATATCTAACCATGTTGCAATTTCCAATAAAATATTATTAAACCAGTTTACACCAGTAATGTCCGGGCTGTAAGAATCCACATCCTTCGCGTATATTTTCACAACATTGTAAGTACAACCTATGTGAGTGAATCCTTTCTCTTTTGCGGTTTTTATATTCATACTATTGAAATTTTGATTTATTCTTTTGACTTGTTACATGAAAGCCTTTGCATTCTTTACAGAAATAGAACCTTTTCGGGATTTTACTTCTTCGGCTTTTACTTTTACACTTACGAATTACTTCACGGGCTTCATTTGGTGTAGTGTAAGTATACTTATTACACTGGTCACACTCTCTTTCAATTCGCATAGGTTTCTTCTATTTTTTCCTGAAACTCTTCTCCCTTGATGAATTTATCTTCCGGATTGAAGCCCAGGTATTCAAGAAACATAACCTTTGCGTCGTAATCTGAAAAGGAAATAGTAAAATATGGATCACCTTCAAGTACTGTATTCTCCTTTACCTTTTCTTTAATCTCCTTTATTTTAGCCTTCTTTTCTTCAGGGGTTAGCTCTGTAGCTTCTTTTCGTTCCGTTTCCAAAATACTCGCTTCTGGATGATGAATTGTGTTTGAAAGATCCTGAGTAATGCTCTTTTCGTATTCAGCGTTGATCTTCTTATCCTCCTGGGGTTCAAATGATGGGATCTCTATATTAATTGAATCTGGTAGCTCTACCTCAATAAGCTGAATATCCACGTCATCCAACCCTGCTAAAGCTGCATCAATGTCCGGGAATATTTGGGCCAGCTTCTTATAATCCATTTCGCCCTGTACTGCTTTTGAGTTGAAGAAAATATTTAATTCCTTCTCCTTCTTAATATCAACATCTATTACTTCTACTTTGATCTCATAATCATTACCAGATTCATATTTATTGATCTCGTCTGCAATGTTTAATTTTTGATGGCCAGAAACTAAATTACCGGTTTGTTTGTTCCAAACCATTCCACCAATGATGCCGTTATCCTTAATGCTTTTTTTTAGAGCCTTTCTTGCATCATCTGTGATTTTACGAGGATTGTAGTCGGCTGGAGTTATTTCTGATCTCTTTAATGTGATTGTCTCACTTTGCTTAATCTTGTTCTGCATATGTTTTGTGTTTTTGTGAATGATCGTGTTCAAATAGCTTTCTTTCAGAATCTGGAAATTCTTTTATAACCTTTTTTAGGTCATCTGGATAATTTTTGCGAATCCATAGAAGAAATGAAATGTCATTAACATCTGTTCCTTGGCTTTTTGTATTTCCGGTATTGCCATACTTTAAAGGCTCTAACAATCTATTTTTACGGATATATTGAAGAACTTCTTTATTTGACCAATCAGCCAAAGGATAAAGTTTCTGTCCTACTTCGCTAGTCATTGAATCAGGATAAGAATTTAGCATCAACCTACGATTTAGCGAATCATTCTTTTTGAACCCAAAAACACTCCATTCAATACCTGTTTCTTCTTTTATCTTATCATTGATTTTTGATAGATTCCATTCAGAGTATTTTATTTGATCCGTTCCATTTACTCCATGTTTCTTATTGTTGTAGTATGCATAATGGGGAGTTTGAATAAATCTACAGTTTGAATATTTCTTTTCAGCCCAATTAATATATCGGTTGATATGCTCTAGGTCTTTGACCATATACATAAACACACATACAATTTCCTTGAAATGTGGTGCCATCATATTCAAAAGACAAATACTATCCTTTCCGGCTCCTGAATGAAATAGTATCACCCTATCAACTTTTGCTGATAGGGTTTTGATACTGTTTAATGTGGCTAGTAAATCCATTTAGGAATTATAACCCGTTTTGAACCGTTCTTACAGCTCTCAGCCTTGCTGATGCTCCTTGAACTCTTGCTCTTGCCCTAGCTCTCACAGTTGATCTTGAACCTGAACTTCCGCTTTCTGCCATCGTTTTAATTTTAAAAGGTTAAACATTAAGATTTTCACAGTTTATTTTATCTAGGATTTCACCCAAAATGATAGCGAAATTGCTATTTTCGTTCGTGAACTCTTCAACATCTTCACTATCGTACTCGATAAGGACATCTTTACATTCTACTACTATTTGCGGTGCGTTCTTAGCGTAACCCAATTGAAACCGGACCGTATCAAATTTCTTCGTATCTGTTAACTCACCGTCCTTATCCAGGACACCAAGACGAGAAACATAATACTCGGTAAAATCACGGTATTCTTCTGTTTTTTTTCCTTGTAGAATTTCGAGAAACCATTTCTTTTGAAGAACTAAATAAAGTTCTTTAGGATTTTTCATGTTTAAGTTTTTCTATTTGTTCAATTAAAAATTCGCGACTGAATTTGAAGTTATTTAGGGCCGCCTTTTCTTCTAATTGCCTTAATCGACCTTCACCGATTTTAAGCAGAAGATTAGCCCGGTATGGTATCAAATTAGCGCTCAAATACTTGTTACATCTTACGCATTGGCCGTGAATATTATCTAAATCAAAGCGAACTGCCTTATATTGCAGCGCCTCTTTTCGAAAATAGTGCCCTGCATTCATTTGATTAACTGGTTTGAGTTCTTCACATGATATGCAGATGAAAAAGCCGTCTACACTATCACGCTTTCTTACTTTCGTATTAATCAGTTCTTGTAATTTATCTTCAAGCCAGTCAATACTGCGACCTTTATATTTGATTTTTATTTCAGTCGTTAACATCACAAACAAATATACTTACCTATTTGATTTATTGCAATTTAAAATATATAAAGTAAAGTTACACTTTAATATTATTGACTTTTAAACCATAAAAAAACACCCTAAAAAATAGAGTGGTTAAATTTTTATGTTTGAAGAAATTTAGAAGTTTGTTCTTTCGAGAATTTTGCCCAGGTGAATAGTGAAGTCACGCTTTAATGTAATCTTTTCTATTTCGACTGTCATACGTTTTGCATCGCTATTGTAGCCGATTTGAAGTATTACAGTACGATAATTTTTAAAGGCTGTTTTTGCCTTGTTTAGAAGTCTTGATTGATAAAATTCGGTATTATCTCGATATTCTTCGGTTTTTTCGCCAGATTCTATTTTATCAAACCAAACCTTTTGCATGATAAGAAACAGCGGTTTTTCTTGCTCTATTTCTTCAGTAGGTAGATTTACCACTGTTCTTGATGCTTTTGTTCGGTGACGTTGGGCAATTCTTTTCATGCTTATATGCTTTTAACGAATTTAAGCCTTTTTCTAATAAGTTTAGAAGGTGACTTCTTAACTGCCTCAACCGCTTTTACTTCTGGTGTTCTGGCTTGCTCAACCATTATGAAATTTTCGATTTTCATACATCTGAACGCTTGAGCATCAACATCGAAATAAGTAAATACTTTCGGGTTTGGCTGATTCTGGGTTTTAAATTCGTAATCAATTTTAAGTGTGCCGGTGGCTTTTCGTATTTCACCGTCTTTTTTCTCGAAATAGAAGGTTACTTCACCCTGATGCATTTCTTTGTTAATTCTGTACAGCTGCCAGGCTTTTTGAAGGCATACAGCCCATTCTTTGCCAGTTGTTGACATTATATGATAAGCTCTTAGCATTACTGTTTTTCTGAAAGAAATATTTTGCGTTTTCATAATGTTGATTTTTGCTTTTACCACCAAAAGCGGGTATTACCCCGCTGATTTTACTTTCTTTTTTTTGAACGTTTTGAATTGTTTTGCTTTCTACTCTTTATCGGCTTTACTAAAGACGTTTTATTCTGTAGTTTAAATGTGATCTTGTTTGTTAGGTCTGTGATTGAAACTTTCATATTATTTTATATTTATTTAAGGTTATAATTAAAAAACTTTATCTACTTGTAAATCTGCTTCTTCTGACCATACATTAAAAACATAATCCATCGCTTCATCTTCATAATGATCGAGAGAAAATCTACCATTTACACCGTTTTCAGAATAATCAATTACAATTTGATTATTGTGTAAGAAAGCGATTGCAACACCGTTTACACCATACTCTTTTGCTTTTTTATACCAGTCGTTTAATTTTTCGTTTGTATAAGTAATTACTTCTTGTGCTGTAGCTTTCATAATGTTTGTTTTAATTGTTATTATTTCGTTTTGGTGTTACAAATATAAAACAAATAGTTTTACTAAAACAAATAGTTTTATAAAATAATCGTTATTTATAATTGTTATAAATAAAACCATTTGTTTTATTTTGTAATATTTTTTCACACAATATGTTTTATTTCATATCTTTGCTAAATGGATCTAAGACTTAAAGAAATACAGAAGAAAAAAAGTATAACTAATGTTGAACTTTCTAAGCGTTCTGGAGTAGGTATTCAGCAAATTTCCTATTATCATTCAGGAGACAGAATGCCACCTTTGAAGACATTGGAAAATTTGGCATCAGCATTGGATTGTGAAATGGCGGAACTGCTACCCGTTGGCTTAGGGTTCTATCATTCCTATAATTCTGATGGAGAATGGGAAGGAATAAGAAAGAAATAAAAAAGCCCCGAAATAATCGGAGCTTGATGTTTTTCATATAATTGCTAAAATGTTTTTATTTTGATTTGTTTCTGAGCTTCCAATCTTCTCTTTTCACGTCCTACCGTATAAATTGAAGTTGTCTGATCGTTTCTGTGTCCAGCCATTATTTGTGCGCTATAGTTCGCTTCTTCAACCATATCAAGGAAGGTATGTTTTAAAGAATAAATTGATTTGTCTATTTTCAAAGGAACCATAACTTTCTCCTTCCAGAATCGATAAATTAAATTCCTATCCATTTCATGATCTCCTGGCTGATAGAAAAACGAGAAAATGTAATCATCATCAAATATTGCATTTTCTAACTGATCTTTCCAAAATGGTAGAGCATCAGATATAATTGCTCTTTTCTCCCGGACATATAATTGTCCTTTTTTTAAGGTGATTGTAAATTCTGATCTGTTAATATCTACATCAGTCTTTTTCAGTGCTAACATTTCAGTGGTCCTACATCCGCACATAAAGAAAATTTGAAAATAATTATAAAAATGTGGGTGCTTATCCTTAATATGCTTATCAATCTTTCTTAATTCCTGAATCGTGAAAATTTCCCTTTTCTCAACAATGTGTTTTTTAGGCTTTATTCCAGTGCAGGGATTCACTTTTATACATCCTTCATCTACAAGATCGGTAAACAATGATGAAAGGTGAACTCTAAATTTATTATAAGTGTAATTGCTTAGATTAAGCGATTCTAAGGTTTGTTTGACATGAATCAGCTCAACATCTTTAATCTTAAGGTAATTTAAATTATTCTTTTCAAAAGCTACCATAAACCTATCCAAATGCAATTTAACATTCCTGGTGTGATCTAAAGTAAATTCTTTTTTGTCGAGGACTTTTTGTAGAGCTTCTCCAGTAAATAGATAAGGGTTAAGATTTCCTCTTTCAAACATGTATTCCTTTGTTCTGGGATTGTAATCTTTTTCATCCAGAAGTTCAGACATCTGTTTTAATAGAAGCTTTTCTATTTGCTTCCTTTCTTTTTCTGTTTTGAAACGGTTTAACCTACGACGATAAGTAAATGGCTTTTCCCTGTCTGGCTCGTAGAAACGACACTGAATAAACCAATCATCACTTGAATTGGTTACAAGAAAGTCGGAGCGCTTGCATCCGAAGTTTAAATTTTTCATACGTATTAATTGTTACTGTTATTGTTACTGATTAATACGCTTCCAAAAAGTTTTAAAAGCAGCAAACCCGCTGTGGGATTGGGTTTGCTACATTGTGACCGCAGAAGGATTCGAACCCTCACTGTCGGAGCCGAAATCCGAAGTTCTATCCATTAAACTATGCAGCCGAATAGGGTTTAGGCATTAGGATTTAGATATTAGGAAAAAACTAAGCCCTACATCCTGATTACTATTTCCTAAAAACTAATCTTCACACCACCCAAGATCTGGGCACCCAATACTTTATATCCTTTATAGGTTTGGTAATTGGAGTTCAGAAGATTATTTCCGGTTGCAAAAATACTGAAATTTTTGTGAAATTTATACTCTGCGGAAAGATTTAAATCAGCATAACCACCAACTTTATCATTGGTATTCTCTGTAGACTGATACATCATCGCTGGATTCGCAACGCCTTCAATCGAGTAAGAGTTTGTAGTTCTGTCACTTGAGAAGATTCCTTTAAATCCAAGTAATAGTTTTTTATCCAGCATTGCATATTTTGCTCCAATGCTTGCATTAAACAAAGGAACGTTATAAATGTTATCGTAGTTCTTCAAATTATACTTTGTGAAGCGAAGTTCTGCATCTAAAACCAGATTTGCTAAAGGAAAATACTGAACACTTCCCTTGATATCGCTTACATTTCCATCATCATAAATAGCAGAGAATGTATTGGCAAAATTATAAGCAGAACGGTTGAGTGTAAAATCGTTGTTGAACAAATCATTCGCTTTAAAGAACATGATATCCTTCATTTTTCCGAAACCTGCAGAAAAATCATACTTGATTGTTTCATCGATGTCTCCTCTTAAACCTGCATAGAAATGATATTTTGTTTCGGTTGGTTTTAGCATCTGGTCAGAAAGGATGAAAGGATTCTGTTGTAAGAGATCGCTGTAGGTATTTAATTTTAAACCACCATCTACTCCACCATAGAATTTAAATTCTTTAGAAGCAGCCACCTGGAATTCCGCTTTCGGAAACCAGTAGCTTTTATTATTTTTCACCTGCTCCATATTCAGATTTGAATTTTTACCATTCAAAAAAGCAAATGAAGAACCTATCATTAAATACGACTCCCCTTTAGCAAAAGTAACTTTAGGATCTAA
Source organism: Chryseobacterium sp. T16E-39 (assembly GCF_002216065.1). Classification (NCBI taxonomy): domain Bacteria; kingdom Pseudomonadati; phylum Bacteroidota; class Flavobacteriia; order Flavobacteriales; family Weeksellaceae; genus Chryseobacterium; species Chryseobacterium sp. T16E-39. Next base: position 1,404,005 of record NZ_CP022282.1, read on the forward strand.
GGTCGCATTAAAATAGTTGGATGAATTTTTATCCCTGATTTCAAAATCTGTTTTTACAGTTTCCAATCCTACTCCCAAATCGGCATTCATCAGGATGCCATTTTTAGACAGTTCTACTGCATGTTTCGATAAATTCACCAAAACGGACGCCTGATTTTCCTGAGCATCGAAATGGTCCTTTAAAAAGGATGATTTTACCCTTACATCATTTAAGATCTCATTAGAATAAAAATCATAATATCCGTTCACCTTAAACTGATTTACCCTTTGCTTCAAATCAACATCCGCTGCAGGTTCTAAAGCATAGATCCCATAATATCTGTTATTATCCAATCCATACTGGGCATTCAAATTGAACTTTCCTTTTTCTCCATATGAGTTTAAGAAAGCTCCAATAGATGCGGAACTCTGTTTAGAATCCCAGGCATATTCTCTTTTTAAACCCAGTGTTGAAAGAAAGTGTACATCTGCACCTACTTCCAGTTTATTATCAAGGGTTTTAGAAATGTTTGCATCGCCCAATATTTTCCCGAAATTACCCATTCCAAACTGTAAATAGTTATTCTGTGCAGTTCCTTCAAATTTCGGAGTTACATCCTGTCCCTGGATCGTCGAAGTTTTGAAGTCTGAAACTGCCGGAACATCAGTAATCCTGTATTGTACGGGATTCTGAGATTTCTCTTCCGGTGGATAGTTCTTAATGGTTTCTATTGAAGTTTTTTTCTTTTCGATCTTTTTAACTTCCGGCTCTCTCTTTTTATTAAGAATAAGCTTTTCTTCTTTGATCTGAGAAAACGCAATCTGCGAAACCCCTAAAAATAATATGGATAATATTTGAATTCTTCTGTTCATTACTTATTGTATTTATGTATTCACGTGAAATGTATTAATGCTAATACCCGTCAATACGACCGTACATTTTCTTTATTTTTTGATCTGTTTTTTTACTTCCTTAGCTTCAGCAACAATCTCTGGGAAGTCCTTATAATTGGCAATGATCTGATCACAGGTATAACTTGCCTGGTAATTATCTTTCAAGCCAATATAATTTTTCGCCATTAGTACCAATGCTTTAGCACCCCAATATTCTTCAGAAGAATAATTGTTTGCCAGTTTGAAGATGGTTTCATTGGAAGATTTAAAAGCTTTTCCTTTATTCTGATAGAATGCTTTTGCATATAATGCTTCTGCGGCAACCTCCGTATTGGATGATTTTTCAAGAGAAGCATATGCTGCCTGAGCATCTTTATCTTTCGAAGCGTTCATTAAGCTTCTCGCTTTGATTACTTTGGCTGTTTCAATGACTGCTGCAGAATTTTTGGTATTAGCAATCACATCATTAGCCAGCTTTTCAGCCTGAGTGAAGTTCTTTTCTTCAGCATACATCTTCATTAATTCTACATTTGCATAGTTCTTAATATTGATGTCTGAAGAGTTTTTAATATTCTCTAAATATTTTTTAGCCTCTGCACCATTCCCCTGTGCTACATAAATCTGTGCTAAACGGGTCTGAGCATCATCCTGGTAATCATTCTGAACATTGGCAACTTCCTGCAATACCAATAATGCTTTAGTCGTATTATTTGTTTGGTAGTAGCTTTCTCCTAACTCATATTTAGCCTGATAAAGCCCCTCACCCGTTGGATTCTGAGTCAGGTATTTCTCGTAATAAGAAATAGCATTTTTGTAGTCTTTCTTGCTGAAATACTGTTTTCCTGTAGAAAGGTTGATCTCATCAATTTCCGAAGCGTCTACATTTACTCCGATATTTTTCGCAAAGCTTTCGTATCCTGCAACATCTCCGTTTTTAGTGAAAACAGGTTTCGCTGCCTGAACGATCTTCTGTGCATAGGCTGTATTCTTATACTGCTCACCTAAAGATTTCAATTCGGCAATCGCTTTGTCATTCTGATTCTGATCAATATAATTCTGTGCCCTGTAAATAGAAGCATTAGCGATCAAATCTTTATCAGAAGATGTTTTAATCACTTTCGCAAAATAGTCATTAGAATTAGCGAAATCATCCTGTGCTGCATATGCTGTTCCGATCTCATATTGAGAATCATCGAAATATTCAGATTGCGGATATTTGGATAAAAGAGATTTTAAACTGGTGATCTTTGCCTGAGTATCTCCTTTGAATCCTAAAGCCATCCCCTTCTGATATAAGGTATAATCCGTAGAATCTTCGTTTTTATCGTAAATCGCGATTGCATCATTCAGTTCGTTATTCGCATAGTGAATATCAGCCAGACGAAGTTCTGCATCATTCTTAAATTCCGGTTTAGGATTAGTCAGATACTGCTTAAAGTAAGTTTGTGCCTGATCAAATTTTTTGGATTTAAAGTAAGCATATCCAAGATCATAAGGCAGCTGTTGTTTCTCAGGGAAAGTTGCTGTCAGTAATTTCTCATACCGTACGATTGCAGAAGGATAATTTCCTTTCTGGTAATACGTCTGCGCCAGCCAGTAAAGAGCTCTGCTATTGAATTCTTTATTGATGTTAAATGCCAAGCTTCTTAAAAAATACTTTTCAGCTTCATCATAATTCCCTTTGTTGAACTCTTCCGTTCCTAACAAATAAGAAACTTCCTGGTCTACCTTATCAATTTCCGGAGAAGAACTCTGCAACCTGTCGATTGCATTTAATGTTTCTTTATAATTGCCAGAGTATAAATAAGACTTCACCAACAGAGATCTCATCTCTGAAGCATTGTCAGCATTCTGGTTTTCATTAATATAACTTTGAATAACACCTGACGGGCTTTCGAAAGGGTTTCCGATGTCGTAGCTTAATTTCGCGTACTGCTCATGAGCCAGTTTTTTTACTTTAGCATCATAATCCATCTGATAGGAAGAACGGAATGCGGAAAGCGCTTCCTGTTTTTTATCCACTGCCAGATAAGCATTCCCTAACTGGTAATAAGCATTTTGAGCCAATGCAGAATTGCTGTTCAACAGCTGATTGTAGTAAGAAACGGCTTCATCATATTTTTTCAGCTGAGCAGCCACAAATCCCATTTCATACAAATCATTCTCAGAAGGACTTTGCTGAACACTCAGATAATCCTTCAAATGTGGATATGCTGAAGTGTAATCCTTTTTCATAAAGTAGCTCTCTCCGATGATCTTGTGCACTTCTGCTTTATAAGAATCTGAAATATTTTCGTTTAATAACAAATTTCCCTCAGAGATTGCTTTATCATAATCCTTGTCATTGTAATACATCTGAACGTAGTACGGACGGACTAACTTGGCATATTTAGGCTGATCTTTTACGGAATCAAAATACTGAAATGCTTTATCATTCTGGCTGTTTGAATAATACAAATGTCCCAGCATGTAGGCAATATCTCCTTTTTGAGATTCATCGGCCGTTTTATAGGCTTCTTCCAGAGCATCGGTAGCTCCTTTAGAATCTCCGGTCATGAATTTTGCGTATCCTAATTTCAGAATATACTGGGTATTTTCCTCTTTTGAAAGTTGATACTGATTCACATTTTTCAAAGTTTCCAGCGCCTTATCAAAATCTTTTTTAGCTAAATAATAATCCGCTAATGGCAGATTGGCCTGGGCAAAATAAGCAGAATTTGGATATTCTTTAATAAACGCAGTCAAACCCTCCTCAGCATGATTCTTCTGAAGGATAACACCGATCACATTATCAAAAAACTGTGCAGCTTCTTTTTTGGATCTCGACAAATTCTGATTGTAAAAATATTGTCGGGCGTATTCGTATTGAGAGGCGTTGTATATTTTGGTTTGGTAAAGATTTTCGGCTAGATTGAATCTGTAATTTTCTTTTTGGGTAAAGTATTGAGACTGTTGAGCATCGGAAATTCCGAAATAGATCACGGCAGCCGCTAAAAGTATTTTTCTTGATTTCATTCTTTATTTGAATAAAAAAATTAGTCTATTATATCAACGAAAATATTAAAAACTTATTGTTTAAGCAAGTTTTAAAAGGTTTAATAATCTAAAATATCATTTTAAATAGATTTCACTATTTCATGAGAAAATTGTTTAATTTCACATCATAATAATCAAAACAATGTTAAAATCAATTTTTCAAAAAAATATTTAGATTTTACCCCTTTTTTACAGCATCTAAAAACATACCAATACATGAAATTTAATATACTTTTAGCATTAATATTTGTAAATCTGCTTCACGCTCAAAAGTTTTACTTTCCGAAAACAGCTGTCACAGACTCATCAGTACTCGAAAAACAAATACCTGTCCTGGCATCGGAATTGATGACCCAAAAACCGCTGCTCAAGCTTAAAGAACAGAATAAAGCCACCTTTTTGGATAATCTTTTCCGTTTGGAGATGCTTTCAAAAGATTATAAAAAATCCATAGCCACTTTATCAGATCACCGCAATGAATTCGCTGACCATAACATGGTTGGAAATAGATTCATTGCTCACGAAGTCTATAGTTTAGCCAAATTAATTGAAAAGAAGGACAATATAACCTTCCACAATGCACTTCAAAAGGCATTTGATGAGAAATATAAAACCCTCTCCGATAAAATGCTCGTTAGATTAGGTCTCATTTTTGACGGAGATGTCGATAATTTTAGAAAATCTTTAAAAAAATCGATTGATAAGCAAAAAGATAAAGACAGTATAGACTATCCATCCGCTTTGGCTTTATGCAAAAATTATTTAAATTATAAAGTATATGCCAGCATTAAACCTCAGATCATGCAATTGCTGGCAGCAAAAGATCAGGAAAAATTCATTATTGAAACTAAAGATCTTAAAACGAAAAATGGAAACACACTTACCATTACCATTGTCAGAAAAAAAGAAAACAAAACCCCGCTTCCTGTTATTCTTAGCAATAATATCTATGCAGGACCCGTGGATGTACTTTTTGGAAAAAGAGCAGCCATTTATAATTATGTAGGTGCAGTAGTCAATACCCGTGGTAAAAGAAACAGCAACGATGAAAATAATCCGTTTGAAGATGAATCACAGGATCTTTATGAAGTCATAGATTGGGTAAGTAAACAATCCTGGAGCAATGGAAAGGTTGGAATGATTGGCGGAAGTTACCTTGGTTTTAGCCAGTGGGCAGCTGTAAAAAAATTACATCCGGCATTAAAAACAATTGTCCCTCAGGTAGCCGTAGGAATTGGAATTGATTACCCTGCACAAAACAATATATTCATGAGCTATATGCTGCAATGGATCAAGTATGTTACTAACAATAAATTTACAGATGAAGCTGACTTTAATGATTTCTCAAAATGGGATTCTATTAACACAGCATGGTACAAAAGCGGAAAATCATTCAGAGCTTTAGACACTATAAGTGGTCAACCCAATAAGATTTTTCAAAGATGGCTGGATCATCCGGGTTACGATGAATACTGGCAGAAAATGGTTCCTTACAAAGAAGATTTTGCTAATATCAATATTCCTATATTAACTACAACCGGTTATTATGATGATGATCAGATAGGGGCCTTATCTTATTTTAAATCTCATCATCTCTATAATAAAAATGCCAATCATTACGTGGTAATGGGTCCTTATGATCACGGTGGTGCACAAAGTTTTGGATATACCTCTGTGAATGGAAATCGTATCGATCCTGTAGCGAGAATCAGTATTGATGACCTTGCTTTTTCATGGTTTGACTATATTCTTAAAAATGGTAAGAAACCTGATCTTTTAAAAGATAAAATCAATTTTCAGGTGATGAATACCAATACATGGAAACACGTTCCTACTTTGGAAAAAATGCATACCTCAACTATCAAGTTTTATCTTCAGGATCATAAAGATATTCCATCCGTTTTTACTCAGTCTCCTAATAAAAGTTTCACTAAACAAACTGTTGATTTTAAAAATCGAGATCAAAAAGATTCTTATCGTGCCGTAAGCAAAATAGACAGCGTAAAAACGACTAATTCAGTTTATTTTGAAAGTGAAGTTTTAGACAAGGACCTTATCATCAGTGGAAATCCCTCCGGATATTTTAATGTTTCCATTAACAAGAAAGATTTTGATACAGATACTTATTTATACCAAATACAACCGGACGGCAAGGCTTTTTTATTATCAACACATATCGTAAGAGCCAGCTACGCAAAAAACAATGCACTACGTCAGCTGTTAGTTCCTGGTAAAGTTGAACAAATCCCAATAAACAATTCCATATTTATCAGTAAAAAAATAGAAAAAGGGAGCAAATTGGTACTACTAGTGGGTGTAAATAAAAACCCTAATTGGCAGATTAATTACGGAACCGGAAAAGATGTAAGTGATGAAACGATCAAGGATGCCAATGAGCCTTTGGAAATAAAATGGTATAATGACAGCTATGTAGAAATACCTATTTACAAAGAATAAGGGTTTTTATTTATTTAAACCACACCATTTTATCTAAAATTTGTTGTCTTCACCGACAACCAAACAAAAAATCATTACATTTGCTTTTTTTCAAACTCAAATATAGACATTGAATGAATCAACTTTTCAGAAGGAAAAACTATTCAGCAACAGATACATCGACTAACCTTTTAAGGGTTTTAGGTGTTTGGGATATCGTTTTTTTTGGCATTGCGGCTATCATAGGAGCAGGAAGTTTCAGCAGTTTAGGCGAAGCGGTTTTCAGAGGCGGGCCCGGAGTTATTTTACTATATTTGATTTGTGGCTTTGCCTGTGGTTTTACAGCACTTTGTTATGCTGAATTTGCCAGTAGGATTCCTACAGCAGGATCTGCTTATACTTATGCTTATGCCAGTTTCGGAGAATTGATTGCATGGATCATTGGTTGGGCATTAATTATGGAATATTCTTTTGGAAACATCTATGTTGCCTTTTCATGGTCCGATTATTTCACCAGCTTCTTACATCGAATTGGAATGCATATTCCCGATTATCTGACCTGTAGTTATACCGAAGCTAAAAAGGCTGTCATGAATGGTTCTGAAAATAAAGAATTACTTAACGCATGGAAATCGGCTCCATTAATAAGAAACTTAAAGGTTATTGTAGATCTTCCTGCATTAGTGATCAATGGACTCATTACATGGCTTTGCTATGTTGGGGTAAAAGAAAGTAAGAATTTCAATAACTCATTGGTGATATTAAAACTGGCTGTTATTGTTTTGGTGATATTGGTTGGTTTCTCTTATATCAATACAGAAAACTGGACTCCCCTAAATCCAGAAACACATGTTGCTTCCTTCATGCCTAATGGCTTTGCGGGAGTAATGAGTGCCGTTTCCGGAGTTTTCTTTGCTTACATTGGTTTTGATGCTTTAAGTGTACTTTCTGAAGAAACCAAAGATCCACAGAAGACGTTACCGAAAGGAATGATCATTTCCCTCGTCCTTTGTACTATAATTTATATTGCTCTGACGTTAGTTCTTACGGGAATGGTAGATTACAGAAAATTTGATGGTATCGGTGATCCGCTTTCATTTATTTTTGAAAAATCAAATGCCAATGTTGCCTGGATGGAACTGGTCGTATCTTTCGTAGCTATTGTTGCGATCACAACCGTGTTATTGGTATTTCAAATGGGGCAGCCAAGAATCTGGTATGCAATGAGCCGTGATGGACTAATGCCTGAAAAATTCAAAACTGTACATCCAAAATATAAAACACCATCATTTGCAACAATCGTTACTGGTATTGCAGTAGGTGTTCCTATCCTGTTTACAGATAAAACATTTATTCTTGATTTTACAAGTATCGGGACCATTTTCGCATTCGTTCTTGTATGTGCGGGGGTTTTAATGCTTCCTGCAAAGGAAAAGATCAAAGGGAGATTTCACCTTCCTTATATCAATGGAAAAATCATATTCCCTGTTATCTTTATTGGTGGATTAATCGCTTTCTACATGTGGCAACCGGAATTTTTTCAGAACTTAATGGACTGGAAAGATCCTAAAGAAGGCGAATTCAGGGCTTCAATTTTTGTATTTATCATCGTAAACCTTATTCTTTGTCTTTTTGCCTTTATTAAGAATTTCTCATTAATTCCTTTAATTGGTCTAAGTTCTTGCTTGTATCTTCTTACTGGAATGAGCCATGAGAACTGGTTCTGGTTCGGATTATGGTTTGCGTTAGGCTTAGTGATCTATTTCTGTTATGGATATAGAAATAGTAAGCTTGGGAAAGAATTTCAAAAGGATTAGAATGTAAAGGCTGAAAGGCCGAATCGCGAAATAGTAAAATTGCGAAACCGCAGAATCGTAAAATCGTAAAGTAGACGAGCAAATTATTGATTCTGCAGTTTCGCTTTTTTACTTTTTTTTACCCTTCTTAAAATGTAAATCGTTGAATCGTAAAAACCGTTAAATTGTAAAGTCAACGAACAAATTAACGATTCCGCTATTTTACAATTTCGCCTTTTTACAGTTTCATCGATTCTGCAGTTTCGCTTTTTTGCTTCTTTACCCTTCTTAAAATGTAAATCGTTGAATCGTAAAAACCGTTAAATTGTAAAGTCAACGAACAAATTAACGATTCCGCTATTTTACAATTTCGCCTTTATACAGTTTCATCGATTCTGCAGTTTCGCTTTTTTGCTTTTTTTTATCCTTCTTAAAATGTAAATCGTTGAATCGTAAAAACCGTTAAATTGTAAAGTCAACGAACAAATTAACGATTCCGCAATTTTACAATTTCGCCTTTATACAGTTTCATCGATTCTGCAGTTTCGCTTTTTTGCTTCTTTACCCTTCTTAAAATGTAAATCGTTGAATTGTAAAGCCGTTAAATGTAAAGTCAACGAACAAATTAACGATTCCGCTATTTTGCCTTTTCGCCTTTATACAGTTTCATCTTAAGCTCCCGCAGATTGAGCAGATTTATGGTTTTAACTTTAAACCTACCTAGAATACCCAATAGCCGACAATCATTTATATTTACAAACCGCAACGTGCAAATTTACAGTTTCACAATTCCTCAATTTTGCTTTTTTGCCTTTTCGCAATTTCGCCTTTTTGCTCTTCCTCTATTCCCTTTTAATCAAATTGGCCAACTTATTGCTCTAAACCCTAGAAACTTAAATACTAAAAACCATGTCTGACAGAATAAAAACATACAGGGAATTTTATCAATTCTATCTTACTGAGCACAGTAAAACAGGAACCCGAATCTTTCATTTCTTAGGAACTCTTCTCGTATTTGCAGTAATCGCTTATGTGATCAGTTCGGGGAAGGAAAGATTTTTGTGGTACGTCCCTATTTTCGGATATGGCTTTGCCTGGTTCAGTCATGCGGTAATAGAAAGAAATAAACCTGCTACTTTTAAATATCCGCTCTGGTCCCTGATTTCCGATTTCAGGCTTTTCTTTGAATTGTTAATTGGCAAACAGAAGTTTATAGTATAGAGAATAAGACATACTGTATATGTCTATTTTATCTTTTTTTATATGGCTGATATAGCTGTTAAGGTTTTCCTTTTGTTTTTACTGATCCTTTTTTAATTTCTGAATATAAAGCTTCCAACTCTCTAGGAGGTTTACCTGCATCAAAACTGGCCGACGTGAACGTAGTTCCATTGGCAGTAATCACAATGGTAGCGGATAAAGCCTGATCAGAATACCTTCCTGTAGTAGGAGATTGTAGATTTGCTATTTTTGATAGATCAAGCATTTCTGCCTGAGCAGATATACTCAACCAGTAAGAAGCAGAAATAGGAGATTTCGTCGTTTCGCCATTTAAGCTTGATATTATGAAGTCAGAAGTAAAGGTAGAACTTTCATTAACGCCTCTTGTTTGTTCCGTCAACTGAACCTTTTCAATTTTCTGTCTTCCTTTAGAAATAGTTAATTTATTTCCGTTATTATCATTTTTACTTTGATGAAAACAACCTACATTAGAAATAATAAAAATAATATTAATTAATAAAATTAATCTTTTCATTGTTTATTTTATATTTTATTATGATATTTTATGAGTTTTATACTTTATTTTTAAACAAATAATATATATTTGCTAATGTATAAAAAAATAATGTAAAAATGACGAAATCTATTATTTCAAAACTTCCTTTAACAATTTTAATCCTTGGTAGCATTGGATTAACAAATGCCCAAACAAAAGGAGGTTTTAAATTTTCAAAACAATCAGCAGCCGGAAATACAGATCCACGTGGTGTTGAAAGATGTGCAACCAATGAATATGAAGATGCTTTAAAAGCAAAATTTCCGGGAAGATCAACAACGGAACAATTTGAATCCTGGTTAGCCCCCTTAATTGAAAACGCCAAACTGAATAAATCGCAGAATGGAAACGTAATCACCATACCGGTAGTAGTACACGTGATTCATAGTGGACAGAATATTGGAGTCGCTCCTAATATTCCTGATGCACAGGTCATGTCCCAGATCACTGTTATGAATAATGACTTCAGAAAATTAGCCAATACTCCTGGGTTTAACTCCAGTCTTGTCGGAGCTGATACTGAGATACAATTTGTACTTGCTAAAGTAGATCCTAACGGAAACCCGACCAATGGTATCGACAGAAAAAATCTTTGTCAGGATTACTGGAGCAATGATCATATCAACAGCATTGTAAAACCCCAAACTATTTGGGATCCCACTAAATACATGAATATGTGGAGTGTTGATTTTGCAAGAAACGGGCTTTTAGGATATGCTCAGTTTCCTTCCAATTCCGGCCTTCCAGGATTAAATGCAAATGGAGGGTTAGCCAATACAGATGGTGTGGTTGCTGGCTTTAGCACTTTTGGAAGCATGGACTATAACGACGGAACATTTCTTATGCAACCTGGTTATGACAGAGGGAGAACAATGACTCATGAAGTGGGACATTTTGTGGGATTAAGACATATCTGGGGAGATTCAGCATGTGGTACAGATTACTGTGCAGACACTCCAACAGCACATGGTGAAAACTATACCTGTGATCCTGCTATTCCAAGCTGTGATGACCCGGCAGTGTTTGAAATGGTACAAAACTATATGGATTATACCAATGATACGTGTATGAATATCTACACCAATGACCAGAAAACAAGAATCAGAGCGGTAATGGATAATTCTCCAAGAAGAATGGAGCTGAAAACATCGACTACTGATCAGGCCATACCATTATTTCCAAATGATGCTGAAATAAAATTTGACGGAGGGTGTTCAATTGGTGTTACTAATTGTGGAGCGGGTGTATTACGCCTTGTTATCTATAACAGAGGAACAAGCAATTTAACATCTGCTATTGTTTCTTATTCATTTAATGGCGGGGCAGTTCAAAATTATAACTGGACCGGTAATTTAGCTCAGGATAAATCCAGTGTAATCCTTATTCCTGTAGCTAATACAGTAGCCTCTTCCCCAGTTTCTGTTTCTATTGTTTCCGCTAATGGAGCTACCGATCAAAGAGCTACAAATAACGTTTCTACAGGTAATTATGTAAAACCTGTAGCTCCTGAATATTTTGCTACAACTACTGTGACTTTCAAATTATTAAGAGACAGATATGGCAGAGAAACAAGATGGAATTTAAAAAATAGTGCAGGACAGATTGTTAAATCCGGATATTACTCTAATACTCCTGCAGGGCAACCAAACCCTTCTTTGATCAACCAAACATGGACACTACCTCTGGACTGTTATGTATTTACGATCTCTGATGATTACGGCGATGGTTTAAGTGATGGTGGATATGTAGATTTGTCTACAAGCACAGGACAGGTAATATACCATGCCAGTGATGATTTTGGTTATTATGGAACAAAGGCATTCACCACTCAAAACAATTTAGGAACCAGTGAAAACACTAAAACTCCTACATTCGGTATACACCCTAACCCTGTGAATGACATTCTTAATATTGTGAACATCTCGGGAAAAACACAATTTGAAATCCATAATATGGTAGGACAAATTGTTAAAAAAGGAGAAATAAGCAATAATCAGGTTCGAGTATCTGAACTGGCTAAAGGAACTTATATTATCACGATCAATAATGATAAAATATCTGAAAATATTAAATTCATTAAGAAGTAATAAAAACAACATAAAATAAAAAAATCCCCAGCTAGTCCGGGGATTTTTTATTTTCGGATCTCTCAAGAAAAACAGTAATCTCTAGCATTATATTAGAGAGAATCGGCGGGTTTTGCTTTGCAAAACCCGCCGATTCTTAACTTTCAATTTTCAACTTTAACCTTTCAACTTATTTAAATCTCTTTTTAAAATTGAATTTCAATCTATTCATCAACCCTGGTTCAATAATATCAACTCCAAGCCCAAAGTTACTATCCGCCACCGTATGATGTGCAGTTCTGAAAGCTTCAAACTCATCCTGAGGGATTTCCAGATTCACTAAAGGTTTATAATCAATAAAGACTGTTGCTCCGTTTTTTGCGATCTTTTTTCGGCTTGTATAATCAAAATATGGATTATTGATGGTACTTTCCTGAATTGTATATTTTTCTTCCGTATCTATTTTCTGATCAGTATACAGGTTGATCTCATATTTCTCCGTATCGAAATTATGCCAGAAAGGCAAATCCTTATGAAGAAAATCCCGGGCACTTGCCTTGATCACATTACGGTCGAAGTACATTAAAAAACGATTGTTCTGAGAATCTATATAATAAGGGTTTTCAACTGTAGCATGATATTCAATTCTGACCTCATTCAGTTTTTTATCATCACTTACAATATCTATCGAGGTATCTTTGAAGATATTTCTAACATCCGTTCCGTTTCTGTCATTGGAATAATTCAAGCTATAGAATAGGAAATTATTCCAGCTATCGACAATTTCTCTTTTGTTGGTATTTTTAAAATACCTTCTCATTGCATTCGCACGATTACCTTTATAGGTGGTTGTTAGCTTTAACGTTCCAGTTTTTTCTTTCGCATTAAACTCAACTTTTTCATCAATGCAATAATAAGGATAGCGGAACGGCTTTCTCTGTTCCAGTTCCTGCCCATGTTTTACCTCCAGATAATGCATGAAATAAATAAATCCTCTGTTTTCAAGCAATCCAAATTCATCACGAATCGTAGCATCTATAAAGTATTCTTCATTTTTGTAATTGATCTTTACGACAACATGGTTGAATGAAAGCAGAGAAGGAAGATAATATTTGATGTAATAATCCGTATGATAATTGACCAAAACAACAGAAGAATCAACTCCTATAAAATCTAAAATAACTTTTAACAGAACGCATTTAGCCTTACAATCTCCTTGTTTATTCTCATACGTTATTGCAGGCTCCTGTGGCTTATGACCATTCATTTCATCTGCATTGAAGATGTAATAAATGTTATTCTGAACGTATTCAATTGCAAACTGAAGCTTTTCATCCTGATTGGTAATCGCATCCAGCTTTTCAATAAGTTTTGGCGCGAAATCTTTTAATGAAGATTTATTATAAATCTCTTCGTAGATGGGAGCGATATAGTTGGAAAGGTCTTTCCAGTTACTTTCTGTAGCAAAATCAATAAATGGAAAGATCTCACGACTTGCATCTACGGGATTGATATAATTTTCCTCCTCAATTCTGAACCGTTCTCCTTTCTTCAAATGATGAATTTCAGGCTCTAAGACATTACCCTGCTCATCTCTGAAAAATACTTTTTTATAAGCAACGGGCTCTTCACGTTCATTAACGAAAGTGAACTGATAGCTTCCATAGGCCCAATAATTATCCGGGCTTACCCAAACATATTTAGAAAATTCCTTTCTCAGAAAATCCCGGTCTGTAAAAGCTTTTACTCTGGAGTCCTCCAGAATGAGAATATCATACAACCGAAGGTCTTTAATAGTAATATTGATCTTTTTATTACTGCTTAAAATCCCACCACTGCTTTGATTTTCACTATCTAAAACCTTTATTTTCATATCCGGTATTTTATCTATTAAAACACCTTCTCTCAAAACACTGATCCTATGAATATTATAAACTTCATTTTCCTCAACCACCACATCCATTACCGAAGCTCTCTCCAGGTTGGAAGGCTCATTTAACGTATAAGCCATGCACACATATTCATTGCTTTCTGCATTACTTGTATAATAGATCTTATCCAGAAAATAGCAATAATCCCTCCCCTCGTTGATCTGCATATTGGAGAAATCAGACTCTTTAATCTTTTCAATAAGCTGCTGATCATCCACACTTCCTGCCCATGATTCAGGTTTTTGAATTTTGTAATTTTCAATTTGCATTTGATTATCCATATTATTATTTGCTATTTTATGTGTTTTGGTTGAAATAATTAAGGAGGTTGAAATTAAATAATAAATACATAAAAAACAAGAGTAGAACAACGACGATGTTCAACATGCTTTCGGCACAGTAATTGTCAGGTAAGTTTTAAATTTAGATTTATGAAAAATATGATGACGATCCTGAAAGGAGCTTTTCCATTGCTGGCAATAGCAGTATTAACGCAATGCACAACAACGAAAATTTCTAAAGGAGATGAAAAAACTTTTATCGTAGGCCCTCAGACTGCTGATTGTACAGGAGTAGCACCCATGAAATGTCTTCAGGTAAAGGAAAATGCTTCGGAAAATTGGACTAATTTCTACAGCAATATCGAAGGATTTACATACGAGCCGGGTTATGAATATGTTTTAAAAGTAAAAACTGAAAAAATTGCGAACCCACCTGCTGATGGTTCTTCTATCAAATATACTTTGATCAGTCAGGTTTCAAAAACAAAGAAATAATACGTGTATTAAAATAAAAAATAGCCTCCCGAAATAAGGAGGCTATTTTAATTTATATAAAGATCTGCTGATCTTAGTGTTCGTGATCTTTTGGAGGCTCAGGATATTTTCCTTTCGTTGCTTCTCCAACTGTGTTGGCAGTAGTCATTGCAACTACAAGATCATTAAGCATTCCGCTTGCTGCAGTAGGTGAATTAGGAAGCAATACAAGATTACTTCTGCTGCTGGCTCCCACAGAATGAAGGGTATCATAATGTTGCGTAACCACAATAAGGGCTGAAGCTTCATGAGAGTTGATATCTACATTATTCAACATCCTTACCGACTCTTCAAGACCTTTAGCAATTTCTCTTCTCTGATCGGCAATCCCTTGTCCTTGTAGCTTTTTAGATTCAGCTTCCGCTTTAGCTACAGCAACGATTCGTATCCTTTGTGCTTCAGATTCATATTCTGCAGCTGTTTTTTCTCTTTCAGCAGCATTGATCCTATTCATGGCATGCTTTACCTGTTCATCAGGATCGATATCTGTTACCAAGGCTTTAATGATGTCATATCCATAGCTTTGCATTGCTTCCTGAAGTTCTGCTTTTACAGCCACTGCAATATCATCTTTTTTTAAGAAAACATCATCAAGTTTCAGTTTTGGAACCTCAGCTCTTACCACATCAAAAACATAAGAGGTAATTTGATCATGAGGACTTTCCAGACGGTAAAAAGCATCAGCAACCTGCGTTCTGATCACCTGAAACTGTACCGATATTTTCATTTTTACAAAAACATTATCCAGTGTTTTTGTATCAATCATTACATCTAACTGCTGAATCCTTAGATTCATTCTTTTAGAGATCTTATCTAAATAAGGTATTTTCAGTTGCAACCCTGCATGACGGACAGAATGAAACTTACCCAAACGTTCTACAATTGCTGCAGTCTCCTGCTTTACCGTAAAGAAGGACGCAAATAAAGTCACAAGCCCAATAAAAATAATAATGCCTAAATATGCCATAGTATAATAATTTTAACTGATGAGTCGCAGGAAATACAGATTTGTTATTTTTCTGCCCTAAAAAAATAACTCACCCCACAGGTAGTAGTCTACTCTTTCTTATAAATCTTCAAAATTAATCTTAGAAGCAAAGCTATATAATATTATTTTTATATATTGCAACATTATTGCATTAACAAAATTAATCATTGCACTATCAATAAATATAACTTTTAGAAATATTTATCAAATTTTAAAAAACGTACTGAAGAAAGTTAATGAACGAAAATGGTTTAAAGAAACACCTTTGATGAAGACTATATTATTTAGAAGAAACCACTATCCATTTTTCCGGCAATTAGACACCATGGACTGTGGACCTACCTGTCTCAAAATGATTGCCTCCTATTATGGAAAAGAATTATCACTCAATCATCTGCGTGATATCTGTGATGTCCGCAGTCAGGGAACCTCTGTTTCTGGTTTAAAATATGCCGCTGAAAAACTTAAGCTTAAAACATTAGCCGCTGAATTAACTCAGGAGGTCTTACTTGAAAAAGCACCACTACCCTGCATACTCCATTGGGACCATAATCACTTTGTCGTTTTATGGAATCTTACAGAAAAACATGCCTATGTCGGTAATCCTGCCCTTGGCAAGAATATGCGTTATACGATCAATGACTTTATGGAACACTGGACCATATCAGGGCATGAAAATAAAGGCATTGCAATATTTATTGAACAGACAGAATCTTTTAACGAAATAGAAGATCAACCAGATCCTTCAATCAGTTTATTTTCTTTATTAAAACGGATCAGCGATCAACGTAAGCGTATTTACTTTGTTATGACAGCTCTTTTGGCCGCTACCCTTTTAACATTAGCAATCCCATTACTGACACAGGCAGTTGTAGACAAAGCCATTTCAAAAAAAGATATTGGAATATTATCTTTAATCTGTGCAGGGCAGCTCATTCTATTTACAGGCCGGATTTTAACTGACTTTTTTCGCAGCCGGATCCTTTTCAAACTGGGAATGAACATAAGCATAAAACTGGTTTATGAGTTTGTGGATAAGCTTATGCAGTTAAGGCTCTCTTTTTTCGAATACAGAAGCAGTGGTGACAATTTACAGCGAATTTATGACAATCAACGTGTAGAGGAATTCCTTACAAAAAACTGCGTAAGCGCCGGACTCTCTCTTATAATTCTCATCGTAAATGGCGGACTTTTATGCTACTATGACTGGAAGCTCTTTCTTCTATTTCTTGCTGCAAGTATGATAAGTGTTCTTTGGACGCATCTTTTTGAAGAGAAAAGAAGACGCCTGGATCAGCGAACTTTCAGCTTGCTTTCCAATGCCCAACGCCATCAGATAGAAACATTCGAAGCCATGGCAGAAATAAGACTGACCGGAGCAGAAGAAGAAAAAAACCAGCTTTGGAAAACGATGCAGGAGGAGACCTATGCAGTAAAAATGGAAAATCTAAAACTGGACCAGCGTATACAAGGCGTAGCACTTTTCATCAATGAAACAACAGGGGTATTGACTACTTTTTTAACCGCTTCTTTAGTAATCAACGGACATTTAACACTCGGTGCAATGCTTGCCATTACATATATGTATGGTTCATTGAACGGTACTGTAAACCAACTGTCAGATTTCATCCGTTCCATGCAGACTGCGAAATTCAGTCTGCAACGGATTTCTGAAGTAGAATATGAAGAAACGGAAGATGCCCATTCAACCCTGACTCTGCCCAAAGGAAACTCTGGTTCAATAGAACTGCTTGATGTCAGCTTCCGGTATGGAAAATTATCCCCTGATGTTCTGCATAATATCTCTTTAACGATTCCTGCAGGAAAAGTAACCGCTATCGTAGGGATGAGTGGAAGTGGAAAAACAACACTTTTAAAGTTACTTCTTAAATTTTTCAATACCACCCAGGGAATCATCACTTTTGCCGGACAAGATCTGAAACTGATTAATGCAAAAAGCTTACGAAGACAGTGCGGAGCTGTTATGCAGGATTCTTTTCTATTCACAGACAGTATCGCTGGCAACATCTGGGTCGGAAGCCCTGAAAAAGATCTCTATCGGGTAAAAAATGCCTGTAAAATGGTGAACATGCAGGATTTTATTGAAAGCCTCCCCCTCTCTTATGAAACCCAGATTGGCAGCGAAGGAATTGGACTCAGCGAAGGACAGAAGCAACGCCTGCTTATCGCCCGGCTGATTTACCGTCAACCTGATTATATATTTCTCGATGAAGCCACCAATTCTCTTGATGCCAATAATGAAAAACTTATCGTTGAAAACCTGAACACTTTTTTTCTTGGCAGAACGGTCGTTATTGTTGCTCACAGACTGAGCACTGTTGTTCATGCAGATAATATTATCGTACTGGACCATGGAAACATTGTTGAACAGGGCACTCACGAAGCATTAACAATGTCAAAAGGGGCTTATTATCACTTAGTTAAAAATCAACTGGAACTCGGAAAATAAATTTTGCAAAATGAGCTTTACTAATTTACCTTATATTTTTACACGGTTTGCTGCATTGCCCGTCCAAAGTTTAAATGCTTTAATCATTCCTGAAATTGAAGGCCAGCTTAATCAATGGCAAATGGCAGCAGAGTACAAAAAGAATTGTAACGAAAAGTTGTGCAGTTCGCTTTACACCCTAATTGAACAATCTGCTGACGACCATGAACGAAAGCTTCTATTAAACCTTAAGCGCGCAGTGTATAACGGTCGGCAAAATGCGAAATCGATGGCACAAAAAATACCTTCGGACACTTTTAATATAATCGAAGATTCCTGGAAAGAGTGGTTAATCGCCGTGGAAAAGCATAAAGAATACGAACAATCCTGGGAAAAGGATTTCAATGATCACCTATTCGCACACCGAAAGAATATTCAAAAGCTTACTGGGCTATATCCGCTTAAAAATGGAGTTTTACTTTCAAGCAAAGATTTATATGAACAATTGGAAAGTTTTGAAAATGCTGATGTGAAATCTTTAAATAAAGACACCGAAAGAATTGAATTCAGTGTACTGCGCTACCTAACCCGGATGACGTATAAAACATCCCCTTTCAGCACGTTCACCTATTTAGGCCTTACCCAAATGGACGCTGCTGATCAGACAGGTGTTTCCGCCCTTTCGAAAATCCCTGATTCTAAAATACGACTTAACAATAAACTTTTGAAACGTATAAAAAAGTTGATGGAGTGCCATCCTGAACTACAAGGTCTGTTGGTCGTGAATATCAACAGTAGTGTAAGTGAGAACGACGGCCGATTCAGTTTTCTGCTCAATTGTGCAAACATTGAAGTCTTTCAGGAAATTCAGGCCTCGGGTGTGAATCAATATATTAAAGAACTGATCAACAATTCGGAGGAAAGTATCTCATTATCATCATTCATTGAACTTCTTTCAAACCACATTGAGGCCGATTTTTCAGAATTACGACATTATGTATTAAAATTGGTGGATTCAGGATTTTTAGAACTCACTTTAGAGTGTTCTGAGATTGATCCTGACTGGGACAGCCACCTTTTAACATTTCTGGGACAGCACGAAAAAAACAATGAATCTGCACAACAGCTCTACGAAATGGTTTCTCACCTTCAACAGGCAAAAAATGAATTTGCATCTGCAAAGATTTCTCAGCGGGAGATTATTTTGAAAAAGATCTCAAAGATCTTTGATACCACTATTTCAGGTCTTGAAAATCAGGCAGGTATTGTAAAACTGCCGAAAGAAGAAATTAAGGACTTGCTTGAAAATATCCTTGCACAATATAGAAATGGGGAAGGATTTGAAAAAATTCCTTATATCCCGGTTGACTACCGCCAGGAAGGATTCATTTATGAAGATACTTATACCGACCAGCTTCATACAGCTAAAGAAAATACCATTAATGAACTTGGAAAATTACTATCTGATCTTGTCAATCGACTGACCGCTTTTGATATCAGGGCTAAGGAGAAAAACAATATTAAAAACTTCTTTATCTCCAGTTATGGCGATCATCAAAAAATTCCTCTGGTTACTTTTTACCATGAATATTATCGTCACAAAAATGAATTCGAAACAGGGGAAGAACAAATATCTTACGGCAATCTCTGGGCTGATCTTTTTTGGGCTGATCTTCAGAACGAAGGGCAGATGTCCGACGAAATAAAAATTCAAAAGAAGCACCTGTTTCAGCTCCCTGTATCAAAGAAAACAGCTCCCTCCGGTTCAGCATTCCTGCAATTTTTTGATCATCAATCCAAAACAGGCACCAAAGCGGTTGTCAATGGACTCATGCCGGGCATGGGTAAAATGAGTGGTAGGTTTCTCCATCTTTTTGATCCTGAAGTTTCTAAAGCACATAGAGATTATAACAGACTTTTATTTCCAGACAAGCTGCTTATTGAGCTCAATGATGACTCCAGTTTTAATGCCAATATCCATCCTCCTTTGCTTGATCATGAGATTAAGATGCCATCGTCAAATACACAGATGAAAAAGTCTCAGCAGATCAGTTTAGACCGGATATCAGTGGGCTATAATCCAGAAAAGGATATGCTTTTTTTGACAGACAACATTTTAAAGAAAGAAATCTATGCATTTGACTTATGCCTGGAAACAATAACAAACAGATCAAACCTTTACCAGCTTATGTCTCTGTTCAACCCGTGTATCTATGTCAGCTATCATCCACTGATACAGGTTATCGACAAAAATTATTCAAAACAATTTAAAAATGAAGACATTCAGGTATTTCCACGAATTGTGTTTGAAGACAAGCTGGTGCTTCGACGCAAAGGATGGCTGATCGATCTCGCCACCATTCCCCGACAAAACAGAGATGAAAAAAACAGTGTTTACTTTCTCCGCTTTCACCAATGGTTATTAAAAAACACATTACCATCTTCTGCATTTCTTTATTTACAGTCTTCGTACATTCCTGAAAATCAATCAGCCGATAAAACTGCTGGAAACAAAGATGATTACAAACCTCAATTTATAAGTTTCGAGCAACCTTTGCTTTTCAGCCTTTTTACAAAACTTCTAAACAGGGCTGTATCCTACATTTATCTAGAGGAGGTACTACCTTCTGTACACCATTCCCAGGAAAGAGTTTCCGAGCATTTAATTCAATGGTATAATTTTTAAAAACGATGCAGAAATCCTGGAATACTTATTATATATACTATGGTGGAAGTGCAGACCAAATATTGAAAGAAATAGTACATCCATCTATCGAAGATGTACAGCAATCAATGGAAAAAGAACTGAAATTTTTCTTTATCCGATATTTTGAAAATGGCTATCATATCCGGTTACGCCTGTTCTTATCAGCTAAAGAATCTATTCTTTTTAAATCCATGCTAGCCAACCACGTCTCAGTATATGAGCACATAAATAAAGCAGCAATCGTTGTGAGAGAAACTGAATATATTCCTGAAATTGGCCGATATGGAAATGCAGATACGATCAAATATGCTGAAAGCTATTTTTATGAATCGTCACGGTTTGTTTTGCATCATTTAGTAACAAAGGAACCTTTAACGATATCTGAAAGATATCTTCTCGCCCTCAAAACTCATATGATATTTTTAAAAGGAATGGGGTTTTCTAAAAATTATAGCCAACAGCTATGTGATAAATTTATACAAAGCTGGCTTCCAGTTCCTTTTTCCCAGGATTCTAACGAATACGAACAAAACAGGAAAAGCATACGATCAGCTTTTCAGATACAGTTTGAAACATATCAGGATTTATTATGTGAGCCTCTTGCAGAATTCTGGAATTCACTGGATACCACCACAGATGTTTTTATAAAACAGTTTCTTGAAGCGAACGGTAAGATCTGGAGTAAATACAACCAGGCTCAGTTATCATCAAATGCTCTGGAAGAAGTTTTACTTAGCTTTATTCACATGACTAATAACAGGCTGGGAATAGTAAATTCTGAAGAATCCTACCTTCTTTTCTTAATCATGAAAACCATCCCATTAATAAAGGATTATGACAACAAACAAAGAACGTAAAGAATTTCAGAAAGGATTGAATGAAATAAGTGAGTTTCTTTTGTCCAAGACACAGCAAGATGAAAATGGCTTCTTTTGGGATACGATTTATCATGACAATGATACTGGAAAACTTTCTTTCACATTCAATCCCTCTCTGTGGAATGGAACGGGAGGTATCGCCTGGTTTTTTCTTGTACTTTATGAAAACTATGGCGAAAAACAATATCTCTTAACTGCCGAAGGAGCGTTTGCAAAAATATATCACCATTCAACACATCATAAAATTTTAAATCCAAGCCTTTATGATGGGATATGTGGGTCTATTTATTTAGGTTTGGAACTGTTCGGGGTTACCGGTAAGGAACTGTATCTTCAGCAGGCCTTAGATCTCTATGAAATGTACAGGTCCAAAATACTCTCAGAAGAAACGGAAGATCTGCTGATTGGTATCTCAGGAATTTTAATCACCGTCTGCACTCTCTATCATTTTACGCAGGATCAGAAATTATATGATGATATAATCATACTAATCAATACCCTTCTGGAAAAGGCATTAGTTGCGGAATCGGGTATTAAATGGGGTAAAAACCAACTTTCAATGGATTCACTTTGTGGTTTTTCACATGGTAATTCAGGTATAGCTTTCTGTCTGTTGCAGCTGGGTAAATACTTTAATAATGATGAATTTATCTGGATGGCTGAACAGGCATTCCTCTATGAAGATCTTTACTATAATTCCTCAAAAAACAATTGGATGGACTTACGATGGGAGGAATCTAAAAATCAATTACCGGACCTATTTGAGTGGAATAAAAACACCTTTCTCCCTGAAGATTTTGATCTCAATGCATGGGCACACGGCGCCTGTGGTATTGGAACAGCAAGAATTTCGGCATTCAATAGGACCCGTAATCCAGTGTATAAAAAAGATTGTATCAAAGTATTTGAACGATGCAAAAATGATATCATGACCAGAACTAAACGGAATCACATCCTCTTTAGTGGATATGGAGGACTTTCAGATTTTCTGTTGCAGTATAATCAGGTGTTTGCCAATAAAGAAGCTTTGCACCTTGCCACTGAAATTGTTCTGGAAGGTTTAAACAAAAGCAGAGAGCACAATCATTCTGCATGGGGAATCCAAAACAATGAAGATTTAGGACTTATGACAGGTACAGCCGGAATTGGACTTTCTTTACTTATGATGATAAAAGGGAAAACCGTAAATTCAATTCTTCACCCGGAATTACCCGTGAATGAACCTGGAACAGGGAGAATCCTCAAAGCGTTTAAAGTCAAAAAAACTTTTTTTAATTTGTATTATCCTAAAACGCTGAAAGCTCTAAAGACCATTATACAGCTTAAGGACTCTATTTATGACTCTGAAGTCATAGAAGAATTTGGCAACACCTTATTGAATATCATTGAAGATCTGCCTAAAAAAGATCGGGTATATATTTCAGACATTCATCAGCTTGAAACCGCCCAAATCAAAATCAGGAAAAAACATAAAGGCGCTTTGTGCTTTCAAACGCGACTAATCATATTGAAAGAGGAATTGGCTGATCTATTAAAAAATGATAAAAGTGATCTTCAGGGAAAACGATTTATCGGTACTCCCTTCATTGAGGTTTACGAATCCAAATGGAACTGGAAGGAGGAAAACCATAAAGATTCGGATGCAGGAAAATACTATAATGTTTTGTATAGCACAGATCAGGAGATGTTCCATCTTGTATTAAACTCATTTTCTGCAACAATACTTCAGCTTTTGAAGAATCCTTTAAGTATTGAGGAACTAACAGAGTATTTCTATTATCCCGAAGGAGAAAAGGAAATAATGAAAAATAAAATAACGGAACAGGTCAGGGAGCTTTTAAACAATTTCTTCATCAGGGTCAATCCTTAAAATAAAAAAAGCTGCTTTATTTACATAAAGCAGCCCTTAAATTGTTCGAGTCTATAATTAACACTGAACAGTACCACAAACGTGAAGTCTGTCCTGAGTTTTTATAGTGTGAGTCGGGTGATCATGATCTCCTGCAGGAGAAATTCCTAAACCACCTTGTAATTTTTTAGACAAATCTTTGTCTAATGCCGTTACGAAGCTTTCGATCTTAAGATCATCGATGTTAAGCTTCATCTTTTTGTTGTTTTCCATAATAAAACATTTTTTTAATTTGTGCCTACTGTTTAGGGTTTCGGCTTTCCCTCTTTTGTAAAGATACTTATTTTATCGCAACAAAGTTGCATTTAAATGTTAAAATTTGATCCCTAGCTGTAATTTAAAATTGAACGGATTACTTTCCTTGTACATCCACGTCTCTCCTACCACAGCAGTCCAGTCAGTATTATATCTGTTTGTTACATTACCATCAGTTATATATCGTTTATTGGCCAGATTATCAAATATTCCACGTATGAACCATTTCTTATATTGGTACATAATACTTGCGTCCAGTTTAATAAAATCCGGTATACGAACTCCCGGTACATCCGTCTCCCTTACCATGGCAGCCGTTTCTCCTAAAGCCAGAGAAAGACCACGCAGTGCTCCTTTTTGAAATTTATACATTACCCACATATTGAGCTGATGTCTTGGAACACTTGAAAATCTCTGCCCCACTAAATCTGATGCATAGGGATCTTTTGAGTATACAGAATTAATATATGAGTAGTTGGCTGTTAAAGTGATATTCGGGTAAATAGAACCGATCACATCAATCTCAATTCCTTTGTTCCTAACCTGATTAAGCTGGGTAAGCAAACCTGTAGCAGGATTTTGGGAGAATGAGTTATTTCTTATAATCCGATATACACTTACCGAAGTTGACAATAACCCATTAAACCAATCTTTTTTTAACCCTAACTCTGTGTTGTAGCTTTCCAAAGGTTTCCATTCCTTTCCCTGAGGGTCTGCTCCTGCCATTGGATCAAAACTTTGATCATATGAAAAGTATGCCGCAAAATCTTTTTGAATTAAATAGCTTACACCAACCCTTGGGTTGAAGGCGTGATGCCTGTAGGTATTGCTCTCTCCCGCAGGAGAACTCGGACCCTTAAGGTAACGGTCCCGTTTATTCTTACTGTACCGAAAACCTGCATCTACAAATAGTCGGTTCCAAAATTTAAAATTGTTATATACATAGGCTCCCACTGTTTTATCTTCCGACATTGTGTAATCGATCTGATCATCCGGTTCAGGCTGGATCAGGAGATCACGGTTAATGCCATAATTCAGCTGATATCGGTTAAAAACAAATTCATTAGCCCCCTGAATATGCTCAGTATCACTTTTGCTACTGTTAAAATCTACCCCTGCAAGTACGGTATGGATAATATTTGGTGTTATGTTATAACTTCCACTTACAAATAGCTGGGTATTATAGGTAAGGTATTTTTGTTTATTCCTGAAACTGGAGCGGAGTGCATTCCCTGCATCATCAAACATGGGTGGATGATAACTTGCCGTTCCTCCCAGAAGGCTCCATTGATCTAATGGTGTACTTTTAATAGATGACTGGGAAACTATTTTCCATTTATCATTAAACTGATGATGAATCACAAATCTCCCGTAATGCTCATCAAGCTTAGATGTCGGCAGGTTCGGATCCCCCTGATAATTTGCATTCCATGGATGCTTTTGAACTGTGGCTTCTGTTTCGTACTGTATGAAATTGCTTGACTCCAATGCTCTCCCCTGAATCATATTCCATTCAGCAAGCAAATAGGTATTTTTACTTATATTATACTGAATAACAGGTGCTAAAACGAACTTACGCCGTTTTGCATAATCAGCATAGTATCCCTGCGATTCATAAGCTGCATTGAATCGGAAAGAAAAACCTTTTTCCTTTACCGGACTGCCAAGGTCAACAGAAGCCCGATAGAAGTCAAAGCGTCCAATTGTTACATTAGCTTCACCAATTCTGCTTTTACCGGGAGCTTTTGTATTAATATTTAAGGATCCACCACCGGTCCCCATTGAATTAATAAAGCCTGCAGGTCCCTTGATGACATCCACCTGTTCTATCAATGCAACATCTTCCTGAGAAAGCCCACCGGCAAAAGAAGGCAATCCGTTTCTAAATGTACTTACAGGATTGAAACCCCGCAGCTGAGCATTAAACGTTCCTGCAAAGATATTACCCGCTCCGGTAGCATCTCCTATGTAGACACCACTCACGTTACGGAGTACATCCTGTACGTCAAATGCTCCCTGAAGATTTAGTAAACTACTTTTAATGCTTACAATATTCTGAGGAATTTCCAATAATTTATCATTCCTCTTCAGGTTCCCGGAAAGACTGTCTGTCTTGATTTGCCGCATAGCAGTCAATAGCACTTCGTCAATATTTTTTGTAGATATGGAATCTTTCTTTTCCTGCGCACATACTAAAGAAAACGATCCAAAAAAAGCAGTTGTCAGTAAGACGTAATTTCTCCTCATTTTCTCGATATTTATTGTTTAAATCTTCTAATTAATACAAGTCCGCCCGTAAAACATACCCAACTTATGATCCATAAAATCACGGTTTCATATACGAACTCTGATATTTTAACTTCATGATATTTAGTTTTGAATACAGGCAGCTTAGACAATTCTTCAGGTGAAAATGAAGACAATATTCTTTTGCCATTTTTCATAGAAAAAACCTTGTCGTAAAAACTAATTTGCCATACATGCTGAAAATCCTTAATACCTTGTTTATATCCTATATAATCGGCTCGGCTCGTTCTTGCTAAAAGAGTAAACAGGTGTTCTGTATTTTGAACAGGATTATATTTGATTAAATCATGAGCAGTTTCGTTAGCATGTACATCTCCCTTCCACAAAGAATCGATAATAGCTTTCATCCGTCTCTGTTTAATACAGTAATAGCCCGAAAAAAAAGCATCATTTTGATTATTAAGTGTATCTGAGAGAGTATAAGCCGATTTATATCTTGGAAAATTCTTATAGAAGCTATCGACCACGATTTTAGGTCTCATCGCCCAAACCTCATCGCTTATTAACCGGTCTTTTTCTTCAAGATCAAGGAGCTTAAGATCCGATGGATGCTTCATCTGTGCTACCTTATTAATAACAATAGGTAATAGAAACAGAAAGAAAATCCACAATGCTATACACGAGAATAGATTGGATACACTGTTTCTATCCATTGAAATGATTACAAAGCAAAGGGAGATCCAAAACACACAATAGGAAAACAATAAGAAAAACCAAAGAAATACATCCTGAAATGATGGAAGTCCCGATGGAGACAGCAATATCCCTAAGGCATTAATTAATAAAGCCGCAAAGAAAACAATCATTAAACGTGTCAGCAGTCTTATAAGCAGTATACGCCTTAATGTTCCGCCCTGAACTATTAATAGGGTACTAATTCCTGTTTCCTTTTCAGAAGAGATCATATTGTAAACCAAAACAATAATCAACAGCGGAATTAAATATAAATTGACATATACAAGATCTAAACGCCCCTCAAAGAGTATGGAAGGATTTGTCATTTCTCTGTCAACAGAAGCATAATCCGTGTAATAATTAACTTTCTCTGTAACTGGAGTGATGTCTTTTATTCCAGTAGCCAGACCAGCCAGTGGATAAGGCTGGTCATAACCAATACGCGGATATCTGTAATCGATTACATAAGGGTTTCCCGCATTTTCTGCCTGTTGTTTTTTCTCAACAGTTAAAGTGTCTGTAAAAGCTAATAGTGTATTGTGAAAGTCTTTGGCCGATTCTTTTTTTGCTTCTTGAATAGCCTTTATTTTTTTTATCGTCAGTACATTACCGGAATAGATCGAATAGCCTCCAATAGCAAAGAAGAAAAATAGCAGCAGCCATACAGCCGGTTGCCGTGAAACATGTTTCCACTCGTATAAAAACAACAACATCTTATCCTTCATATCTCAAAAAATAATTATGCTTGATAATAAACCTAAAGGACAAAATCAATACTATGATCCAGACCATCAACGATAATATTGGCATTAAATGGTGCATTATAACTGATCCAACGGATGGATACTTATATTCAAAATCCGGAAGACTGTGATAGAACTCGCGATTGCTTCCCTTATCTTTCCTGGAAATAGCAAGTCCTAATTCTCTTTTATTAAGCCTGTTCATTATATCATTTCTGTACAATTCTGCATGATTAAAAAAATCAATATGATGATATACATCCGTTCCGGCAAAAGCCATAGATAATTGACGTACGGCAATAAACGGATTAATGATTCCTATATATTCCATAAACTGCTGTTGCTTCTCAAACTTTTCTTCAACCTGTTTGGAATAAAAACGGTTCACTTTATTTTCATAAGCTTCGGCTTGTATAAGATCAAGTGCAAAATGGATGTTTTCTGGTAACTGATCGATCCGGCTGACATTGAACCAGCTCAAGTGTTTTTTCAAATAAGCTTCAGACCTTGACGTATAAGTACCATCATTACCAAGTCCTCTATCAAATCCTGTTTTTACATTATGCTCAAATTCATGATAAGAGGGTAACGGGTATTTACCGTCTGCTGCCGAACTGCTGAATTTCGGGACCAGAAGGACACAAAGTATCCATAACGTAATACTACCCATTAAAGAAGACCAGGAAGAGCGGCTGAGTGCAGATATCAACAGAACAACTCCGGATACAATAAAAAAGTAAACAGCATATACCCCAAACCAACAAATGGCTCTTACCAAATGACCAACAGGTTCATTTTCAAAAAACAATCCTGTAGTGATCACCACAAAGGGAGGAACTGTAAATATCAGGATGGCTGCATAAAGAGCAATAAACTTCCCTGTGATCAGCTGTCCAAAAGAGGCTCCCTGTACGGACAGTAATTTCAAAAAACCTTTTTCCCTTTCAGAAGAGATTGATGAAAATCCCAAACCAATAATAAATAATGGCATGAGCCACTGGAAAAAAAATGCAGTATTCAGATCAGGTCTCCTCATAAAAGCTTCAAGATCCGGCAACCTGTAAGAATGTATTTGTGGGCGCTTGTGTGCTTCGACTCTGTAATAATTTTCGGAATAAATGCTTGTTCCTGATTCCAGGAGAGAAAGATAACTCACAGGTTTGAAAAGAAAAGTTCCCCAATGTGCCGCACTATGGTTATTGCGATTTTGGTCTTTCCATTCCCGGTCTATAATTTCTTTAGCCTGATTATTTTTAATTGATGTCGCATTGAGCTGTGCATAATTGCTGGCCCAAACTCCGAGTAAAATAAGAATGTAAAACAGTACGGATACTTTAAGTCCATTTTCAAGAAATTCCCTAAACTCATGCTTTGCTACTAAAAATGTTATTTTTAAATCAGTCATTTATTCATATTTGATCATTTCAATTTCGGATAGCTTTCCTTATATGAAAATTTAAACAAGATTCCGTATGTAGTATGAAACCTGCAAAAACAATCAGCTCCACAATATTATTGCAACACTGTAGCAAAAATAATATTTATTTTTAATAACGCAATATTGTTGCGATAAAATATTTAACAAAATTTTTTATGTTAAAATAATGTGCTGCAACTCTCTGTACTAGCCCTGCATATAATCAAGGTATATTTTTTCCAATTCATTTGCGGTGATTCCGGAAGTATTCATCTCCTTAACCAGTACTCCATTTTTAAGGATTCCAATCCGGCTACAGGTCTCTCTTACTCTGAAAATATCATGCGAAGCCATCAGTATCGCAGCTCCTTCTTCGGCCAGTCTTTTAAGCAAAGCAGAAAGTTCATTACTAGCCAAAGGATCCAGGCCACTGGCAGGTTCATCTAATAAATATACTTTTGCTTTTTTCGCATAGGCTATAGCAATGCCTACCTTTTGTCTCATTCCCTTAGAATACGCCCCCGTTTTCTTGTGATGTGAATCCTCTTGCAGCCCGCAAGCAGTAAGAATATCAGAAAGTTCTTCGGGGCTGTAATTCTTTCCGGCAAGCTTGCAGAAATAATAAAGATTCTCAATACCGGTTAAATAAGGATAAAGATTTACATTTTCAGGAATATATCCTGTTATTTTCCTTGCCTCTTTTGCATCAGTACTTGTATCCACATCGTTAAGATATGTAGCTCCGGTATCCGGTTTTAAAAATCCCAGAAGCATATTCAATGTTGTTGATTTTCCCGCTCCGTTTGGCCCGAGCAATCCATATATTTCCCCTTCAGCGACTGATAAAGAAAGTCTTTTCACGGCCTCTTTACCATTATACGATTTACTGGTGTCTGCTATCTTTATCATATCCTTTTTATATCTGGTTTAATTCCTTAAAGTTTCCTTAATGCAATACAGTTTCAAAAATAAAAATAAAATTCATTAATGCAATATAATTGCGTTAAATACTTTATTTTTTTATTACAGCGTATTGTAAAGAAATAGAGCATAGTAAAAACCGAAGCCAGTACAAAAAAAATCCCCAACAGTTAATTCCTGTTGAGGTATATTTAATAGGCGAAAAATTAAATTGTATTTTAAAACATGATGTAGGACTATTCTACACCGTCATCCCTATATCAATTCCTTTTATTTTGCGGTAAAGATCAGTAGCAAAATTATCGGTCATTCCGGAAACAAAATCAATAACTCCAAGTACTTTCTGGTAATCCGTTCCATCCTCATATAAAAACTGATTGGGAAGAAGCTTCAAAGCCATTTTATCATATGATTTCCTTTCATCTTTTGATTTTAAAACCGAAGGAATAAAATGATCTAGTAGTTCGTACATTACATTATATCCCGCATTTTCAATTTCTACAACGGCTTTATGGTTGTAGATTTTTGCAATAGAGAAAGTCTCTATATCCTGCAATGTTTTATTATTTGATTTAAAGATGTCCAGCAAAGCCTTATCCAGATTCCCCTGAAGAATGGTTTGAAAATTCTCTTTATAGGTCTCAATTGATTTATTGATCAATGCATTAATCACTTTTGCCCGTAAATAAGAAATCCTTTCATTATCATTTGAAATAGAGGTAAGCTTCTGCTCTACTCTTTTAGTATCCTGACTTTCGGATTTTATTAATTCAAGAAAAAGATTCTCACAGTCGGCAGTCGAAACAATTCCTAATCGGTGGGCATCTTCCATATCAATAATATTATAGCAGATATCATCCGCAGCTTCCACCAACCATACAAATGGATGCCTCTTGAAAATATGAGGTTCATTGCTCTCAGAAATCAAATTTGTTTTCTCAGCTATTTCTAAAAAAATATCTTTTTCATTCTGAAAGAAGCCAAACTTTTTCCTGTGAATAATTCCTTTTTGTCTGGCAATAGCTTCACAAGGATATTTTGCAATACTCGCCAAAGTTGTTAAAGTAAGCTGAATCCCTCCTTCATCTTTCCCCTGCTGTTGATGCGCTAAAACTCTAATGGCATTAGCATTACCTTCAAAATTCACAAGATCTGCCCATTCTTTCTCTGAGAACTTCGGCTTTAAATCTTTCTCATTCCTTTCAAAATAGCTTGCAATAGCATCTTCTCCGGAATGCCCGAATGCAGGATTACCCACATCATGACATAAACAGGCAGCCGCAATTACGTTTCCTAAATTATGCAGATAGAAATTTTTAGAATCCTCAGTAAGATCACCGCTGAAACTCTCAGAAATGAATTCCCCAATAATACTTCCCAAACTTCTCCCTACTGATGAAACTTCCAATGAATGAGTCAGACGGTTATGAACAAAGACACTTCCCGGTAGTGGAAACACCTGTGTTTTATTTTGCAATCTCCTAAAGGCGGCTGAAAAGATAATTCTGTCAAAATCCCTCTGAAAATCGGTTCTGGATGCTATAGTATGTGGATTATTTCCGGTACGCTGATTGGTAAAAATCTGATTTAAATTCATCATTTTTCAAAATTACTTCAAATTTTACTTTTACGGAATACTATTTGGATTTTTATAAAAAATTAAAGCTATGCCAGAAGGTCCATCTATACTCATCATGAAAGAAAGTTTGCAGGAATTCACAGGCAAAAAAATTACTGAAGCCCGGGGAAATGCCAAATTTGAAAAAGAACCTCTTGTAGGAAAAATCCTTTTGGAGATTAAAACCTTTGGAAAACAAACCTATCTCGTTTTTGATACAATAAGTGTACGCATTCATCTGCTCATGTTTGGATCTTATAGCATCAATGAACAGACAAAACCAGATAAAAGTCTGCGTCTTGCCCTGCGGTTTAAAACCGGGGGAATGTATTTCTATACCTGCTCTGTAAAAATTGTAGATCCTGAATTTTTAAATACCATTGATTGGGAGGCAGATGTGATGAGTAATGAATGGAATCCTAGAAAAGCAGAAAAGAAACTGAAAACCAATCCACAAATGATGGTTTGTGATGCTTTAATGAACCAGGATATCTTTTCAGGAGTCGGAAATATTATTAAGAATGAAGTCCTTTTCAGAATTGGTGTACAGCCGGAAAGTCTGATTGGAAATCTTCCACCCAAAAAGCTCAAAGAACTTATTCAGGAAGCACGGAATTATAGTTTTGAGTTTTTAAAGTGGAAAAAAGAATTTACCCTGAAAAAACATTGGCAGGTTCATACCAAAAGCACCTGTCCGAAATGCGGACTTAAACTTATAAAGAAGCAAACCGGACTTGGAAAAAGACGTAGTTTCTATTGTGAAAAAGACCAAAAACTTTATTAAAAAACAAATTCCACGAAAGAAGATCTTAAGTATCCGTGTTCAGTAAACCTCCTGCAAACTTTGAAAAAAAATCTGATTTGTAGACTTCCCCAATAGGAATTACGGAATCTCCAATATAAATATTGTGATTATCAAATGAATCAATATAATCGATATTGACAACGTACGATTTACTCACGCGTATAAAAGAATCGGATGAAATTTTCTGATGGATCGTTTTGAGATTCATTGCTGTAATCAGTTTTTGATTTTGAGTGTGGATGACTACATAATCTTTCAGACCTTCTATATATTTGATATCTGCAAAGCCTATTTTATAAAATCTCCGTTCTGATTTAATAAATAAAAAATCTGCGGTATTAGATTCCACCGTATTTTTTATGGTTCCGGTTGATAAAAGTTCAGTGTACAGAACAGCTTTCTCAATCGCTTTCTTTAATCTTTGTTTATCTATCGGTTTTAATAAATAATCCACCGCCTCCAATTCGTAACTCTTTAAAGCATATTGTGAATATGCGGTTGTAAAAATGATCAAAGTACGCTTCGGCAGCCTTTCTACAAATTCCAGTCCGGTCATCAGCGGCATCTCTATATCTAAAAATACCAAATCAACTGCATTGTTTTTAATAAAATCCAGTGCCGACGGTGCATTAGAAAATTCTCCAAGAATATCAATTTTTGAAATTTCATTAATTAAAGAATTCATTTCTGCCCTCGCTAAAGGTTCGTCATCTATAATAATACAATTCATATGGGAATAATTAAATCAATGGTATATTCTTTTTCGGTAGAGGTTATATTTAAATGATGGGTATCATTATACAAAAGTTCTAACCTCCGCCTTATATTGGCTAGCCCTAGCCCACTATAGCTTCTATTAGAAATAGGAAAATCAGGATTTTGAGAATTACAGCAGACAAAATGAAGTTTCTGGTTCTCAATTTCAACGGTTATTTTAACCCAGGACGGTTTGCCACTAATATCTACACTATGTTTTACTGCATTTTCTACAAAAGAAGTAAATAAATTAGGCGGAATAAATGTACTGTTTAAAAGCCGCTTGTCCGTAGTACTCTCAATTTCAAACGAAAAATTTTCCCGTCTTATTTTTTCAAGATTAAGAAAGTTTGACAAAAAGTCAATCTCCGAAACCAACAGGGTCTTTTCTTCACCATTTTCATACAGCTGATATCTTAAAAACTCTGATAATTTTACAATAACTGTAGATGCTTTTTCAGGATCAGTTCTTATTAAAGCCTTCACATTATTCAGCATATTGAATAAAAAATGAGGATTCATCTGGTTGCGAAGCTCATTCAATTCCATATTCAATGTAAGATTACTGAGCTCCACAATTCTCCTGTTATCTTTCGTCCATTTCTGAAGGAGCTTTACTGTCGTGGTCGTCAGTATAATAGGAATACACATCATTACTCCCTCATAAAGGCTGCCCTTATTATTCTTAGGTGCATCAACGATTCTGTATTGTAAAAAATAATGATTAAACCCATACCCAATCACTTTCAATCCAGCTACCCCGAGTATAATCAACAAAATTAAATAGGTTATATAACGGGTTTTAAAGAAGAATAAAGGAACCAAAATGTAAATATTGACATATACCATAATTAACAGGCAGACATAAATATAACATAAAACATAAAACTGGTAGTCCTCAGCAAACATATGCCAGAAACTCGCATTGTATAGTAATCCAAAAAAGAATAACAGGAAAACCAAATGCCTCCAGAATTTATATCGATCTTCTACCAGAAAATCGATAACCAAAACATTTTTCAACTCTTGTGAACTGTATTTCATTTTATTCCAACGAATAACAAAAGTAGTATTATTAAGTACAAGGTGCAGAAAATTATACAAAATCCGGAGTTTATTATACCAATTTTCTCATCGGGATTTGGTATAAAATCTACAGGATTTCGTATAAAAAAATCAAAGCCCTTTCCTATTCTATATTTCTTTGTCCTCTCTAATTTATTATTTATGGATCTAAATGTTTTTCAAGAGCTAACAGAGCAGATAACACTGGAATGTTTCTTTATGACTGATTCGCAACAGGAGGAGAAAGTGATTCAGCTAATTGATTTACATCATTTTATAGAATGTTACAATCCGGATATAAAAATCATCAATAACATCCACCATTCAGTAAATATTATAGAAGAAAATAACATAAAAAACGGCATTCTCTTCTATGACCTCAAACATTCATCATCCCTTGATCTATACCATTGTGAAGCATTTAAGCAACAACATCAGTTACAGGAAATGTGGTTTGTTTTCGTAGAAGAAGATCATAGGATCAATACTAATCACCGTATTGATTTCATCATTGAAAATAGCCTGGAAATATTTTATGACCGCTTATTTATTTTCAATTTTTTCCAGTCAACCATCAAACAACTAAAATAAACTATGAAAAACTTTCGAAGGGCCCTTATTCCACTTGCTATGTTTCCTTTTAAAAATATTGTTTACGCTCAGAAAAAAGACAGTATTCCACACAGGGTACTTGCTTTTGTTACCGATAAATTCCCGCAAACCAGGGATTTTAATCTGGAATATACCGTTGCGACGCCTTATAAATACACTTCCTCATTACAGGGAATCAATCAGCCGGATAACAAAGTCCAAAGCTTTCAGCAGGTAAAAGCGAATGCCAATATTTATTTTATCAAACAAAAAAGATGGATTTTAAATGCTGCGCTCAATTACCGGTATACTTCCATGAATACGGAAAACAATTCTTTCTTTTTTCCTGAAGAAAATACAAAGGGGGATTTCCATTACCATTCTGAAGCCTTAAGCGTTACTCATATCTCAAAATTATTCAACAAAATAGCTTTGTATTCGGCCACCGCATCTATCGACGGAAGTGAGCAGCATTTTGAAAGGGTCCGAGGAATGCTGACAGGAGCACTGATATTAAAAGCCAACGCAAAAACTAAAATGACTTTAGGAGTTGCCATTATGATTGATCCAAGTACACAAGTCCCTGCCCTTCCCATTTTCACCTATGAACATCACTTCAACAATGGCTGGGTAGCTGATGTTATTCTCCCTAAAAAGGTGATGATGAGAAAAGATGTTTTTTCCAATGGAAGAATATCTTTGGGTACTGAAATGGATAACAATTCTTTTTATCTCTATCGTACAGACAGGAGATACGAGTTCAGGCAACTTGAAATTAATTCGGGAGTTATTTATGAACACAACCTTGGATCCAATCTTATCGGATCATTAAAAACCGGACTTAGGGTAATGCCCCGTGCCAGGATATTTGATAAAGAAGAATCATTTAAAAATTATATTTTTGAAACCACTTCAAAGCCTTCTTTTTACTTTAATGTAGGAATTTCTTACAACCCTTTTCGGAAGTAGAAAACAAAATAATAAAAATTTTAGGAGACCTCATTTAACTTAACAGGTAAATTGGTATCAAACCTCCAACGCAGCTTAATTTTCACAGTAAATATTTGAATGACCACTAAATTATAGTGGTTAGGTGAACTATTATGTATTGTCTAAACCTGTAATAATTTAATTATGTCCATTCCAAAACAGATCTTTCAAACGTTTAAGTCTAAAAAACTTCCGTTACTTACTCAATGGTATATTTGGCGGATGAAGAAAAAAAATCCGGAATACCAATATCATTTCTACGATGATAATGATATTCAAAAATTCATCACTGAAGAGTTCCCCCCCAGGTACATTGAAAATTACAATAAGCTCACTATTGGTGCCGCAAAAGCTGACTTTTTCAGATATGCGATCCTGTATAAAAAAGGAGGAATTTACTTAGATGTGGACAGTGCCGTTAAAAAACCTCTCAAATATTTAGTAAAAGACGATGACGAAGCGGTAATAAGTAAAGAAAGACATGATGGTCTATTTGTTCAATGGGCTCTTATATTTAATAAAAACCATCCTTTTCTGAAAAAAACACTGGATCTGATGCTTGACAATATCGAAACCCATCGATATCCCCATAACATTCACTCTACTACCGGCCCAACAGTATACAGCAATGCAATCAAGCAAAGCCTGGAAGAAAATCCCAATATATCACACCGGATATTTAACGGGATAGAATTTCGGGGATACCTGCAGTTCAAATACAAACTAGGAAAATTTTTCCTGTATGAAAAGAGAGCCGAACACTGGAAACTAAAGCAGACCACTCAGGATATTATTAAACAAAATCAGGTAACCCTATTCCTTATTATGCATGCCGTTATAGAATCTTTGATTTAGCAGTCTATTCATCATCATAAAAGCCAAAAATAATTCACCAATTATCACTCAGAATCCCAGATTTTGATCAGATTAATGCTTAAATTTGTTTTAGAATTTATTTTAAAACAACCTTCTCACCTATGATCAATATCACGGATTTCATTGATAATTTTTTTGATTTTAATTCCAACCCTGATCTTCTTCCCTGGGACATTATCAATAATCTGGATGATCTTCTGAAAGAGAAATTCGACCGTCTTGGCAGTGAGTATGAAATTTCCGGCGATGTTGCAATCCACAAAACAGCAACGATAGAACAGCATGTCATTTTCAAAGGCAGGATCATTATCGGTGAAAATTCTTTCATTGGTGCCAATGCGTATTTAAGAGGTCCTATATTTATTGGAAAAGATTCTAAAATAGGTCCCGGAAGTGAAATCAAACAAAGTATTATTTTCAATGATACCGCTGTAGCTCATTTTAATTATATAGGAAATAGTATTCTGGGAAACCGAATCAATTTTGAAGCGGGATCAATCTGTGCCAATCATTACAATGAAAGAAAAGACAAGGAAATTTCAGTTCTTTTTAATCATGAACTTATCAAAACCCAAACTCATAAATTTGGTTCTCTCGTTGGTGACGACTCACGGATAGGGGCAAATGCTGTATTGTCTCCCGGAACTTTACTCCCGAAGGAAAGTATTGTAAAAAGGCTGGAACTTATTGAGCAAGTGAAATAAGACCATTAATTTCACGTTTTCATATCGCTTTAATTTGCTTGCAAACAAACGTAAGCATTCTCAATTTAGAAGTATACATAAGCTCTCTAAAAATCTTTGATTTTTATATATCAAACAAACTTTATCAGCAAAGGCAATCTCACCAATCAGTAAGGCTACATTTTTGTACGTTTACTATCTAACTGTAAGAAATATTTATAAATCTTTCAAAAATCAACCCTGCTAATGTGTTCCCATCTTTGAAAAAAGATTAATGATAATTACTCCTATCACGATCAATGCAATACCAATAATAGCTGGCAAATCAGGAACCTGCTTGAATGCTACAATTCCAATGATTGAAATGCATATAATGCCTACACCCGACCAGATCGCATAAGTAATTCCGATCGGAATATGGCGAAGGGTGAGACTGAGAAAATAAAAAGCTGCGGAATATCCTGCAATAGTAACTAAAGATGGGATTAACCGCGAAAATTCTTCAGATTTCTTGAGAAATGTTGTAGCAATGATTTCAAAAACAATGGCTAAAATAAGATAGATATAACTGCGTCCCATCAAAAAGATCTTTAACACAAAAATAGTAAAAGTGACAGTATTTTTTTTCCTGAACTTCTGTCATTTATTAAATCTTCTTAATGGTCTATTTTCCATGAAGTTTGAAGAATAATTTTTATTAATATTCTATTTTCAATTTATCACTTTAAAGTGGCTTATCTGATTTTACAATTTACAGTAATATGCATTGCATTCCTTTTATCAATCTTTAAATGCAGAATAGAAATCTTTTATCAACTTAATAATTATTACGAATAAGATAATAATAATACACATATTTTTTCAAAAATATATTAAATTAATGTAAACAAATAATCACTAAAACCACACCATAACAACACCTAAATACCTGATAAACATCACGATTATTCTATTTGGCATGTCATTTGAAAGTTGTAATATTGCAATTAGAAAATTAGCAAAGAAAGTATAATTAAAATTCAAAAAAAACAAAAATGGTAACTTACGCTTTTATCGCAACATGTATAGTAGTATTCGCTTCTTATTTCACAACAGTTAGAAGAGAAAGAAATTAATAAAAAATCGCTGGACTGTAATCAGTTCATCCTATTTATATTAATTGTATTGTTTATGTTTGCCATCTGATATCAGATCGCTGCTCTTTTACTCGCACAGAGTAAAAGAGCCCAAAACATAAATTCAATGATTCAAGAACTTAGTCTTATTCAAAATTCAGTTTTCACTAAGCTGAACCACACAATTTCCAACATACATCCCGATTTAGAATGCGAAGAATACTTTGGGTATACCTTCCATCTTAATCATTATCTTATCAAATTCAGAAAGGCTAAAATCACTCCGAAGAAAATCGGACAATTTGTTACGTTATGGAAAAGAAACCACAACACGCTACAAACCGAGCCGTTCACTATTTTCGATCCTTTTGATTTTTATATCATTTATTCTGAAGACACCGGTAAATCTAGCTTTTTTCTTTTCCCAAAACATATTCTTGCGCTACAACATATTATCACGAGTCCTTTAAAAGAGGGAAAACGGGGGTTCAGAGTATATCCTCACTGGGATACTCCACAAAACAGGCAGGCAGAAAAAACAAAGAGCTGGCAGGAAAAATTTTTTATTGATCTTTCAAGTCCTGATCATCTTAAGAAGTTTGAAGAAATCTTACATCTTAAACCTTAATCCATATTTTAAAGATTCCGAAATCTTTATCTTTGTATATTCATTGATGTTCTATAAGAATCATCCTAAAAAAATTCAAAAAATATGAATCTGTACAATCTTATTATCCAGGACAAAGAAGAAGTCACCCTTAATGATGTATTCCTTGAAGATACCAATAGAAAGCATTTTGTACAGCTGATCAAAGAGCACACCTACCTCAAAGAACTTCAGGAATATGGTCTTCCTGTCAATAATAAAGTTTTGCTTCAGGGAAGTTCAGGATGCGGAAAAACGATGACTGCAAAAGCTATTGCCAACGCGCTTGGTAAAAATATTATCATTTTAAACCTCAGCAATATAGTATCATCCCGAATTGGAGAAACCTCTCAGAACATCAAAATGATCTTTGATAAAGCAAGCCGGGAAAGATCAGTTCTTTTTCTTGATGAGCTCGATCAGATCGGCAAAGCAAGGGGCAGCGATGATAAAGACGTGGGAGAAATGAGAAGACTTGTTAATACTTTACTTCAGCTTATTGACTATTACCCCGAAAATTCACTGTTGCTTTGCGCAACAAACCATCCGGAAATTATTGACACCGCATTGTTGAGACGTTTTCAATTGAAGATCAATTACGAAATGCCTTCTAAAGAATCCCTGGATCATTTCTATGACAGCCTCTTATCTAAATTTCCAGATGATTTAAAGTCTGTTGAGCGCCACTACAACATTTCTTTTGCTGAAGCTAAAGATCACGCATTTACTATTGTGAAGGGAAATTTGATAAAAAAACTGGAAATGGAAACACAATCAGCTCAATTATGAAAGAAGACCTTCTCCATAATTTAGAAATCATTCAGAACAGGATAAGAAATGCCTGTGTAAAATCAGGCAGGAACCCCAATGAGGTAAAATTATTATTAGCAACAAAAACAGTATCTGCCGATCGGATAAAAACAGCACTGGAAAACGGTCAGACCTTAATCGGTGAAAACAAAGTTCAGGAGCTCAAAGAAAAATATGAAGATCTAAAAGAAGTTCCACACACAAACCATTTTATCGGCCATCTGCAAACCAATAAAATCAAAGATATTTTAAAATATGATGTTTCCTGTATACAGTCTGTAGACCGCCTGGAACTGGCAGAAAAACTACACGAAAGACTCCTCTTTGAAAATAAAACCATAGAGGTCTTAATTCAGGTAAATACTTCTAACGAAGACAGCAAATTTGGAGTTCATCCTGATCATGCAATTGAATTGATAAAAAAGGTGTCCGGATTGAATACAATAAAAATAAAAGGACTGATGACAATCGGCCTGTTCAGTGCAGAAACGGAGAAAGTAAGACAATGCTTTAAAATCCTTAAAAACCTGCAACAGGAAATTATCCTTCAAACTATTCCACATGTTGAAATGAAAGAGCTTTCTATGGGAATGAGCGGAGATCTGGAGACTGCCATTGAAGAAGGGTCTACTATCGTCCGTGTAGGAACTGCTGTTTTTGGAACCAGGATCTATCCTGACAGCCATTACTGGAATGAAGGAACAATCTAAAAAATAAGACCTTCTCCCACTACCTGAAATTCATTTCATAAAAACAATATTTTTCTTTCCGAAATCGAGAAGGTGTTTTTTTAATTATAAAAAGTATCTGAACAGCTATAGTTTTGAGCGATGTACTATTCAAGGCATATAACTCTAAAATATTTCACGCACAATCGGCATATTTATTGCTGATAATTCACTAATAACCAAACATATATACACATGATAAAAAAACTACTCCCTATTTGCTTATTTATAGCAACGTTATTTCTGTTTTCTTGCGAAAAAAGTAATAGAAATTATCAAGTCAATGAAAGTCAAACTGCAATTGAAACCACATCAATAATCACCTTTGTTGTAGTGGCAGTCATACTTCTCATAGCATACACATCAAAAAGAAGACATTAGAGGAAATAAACCCAAACAAAAACCCACTCAGCAACTGAGTGGGTGATTATTTTATGGTATCCGGAAAAGATTCCGATTACATATAAGCTTCAATAGGCTCACAAGTACATACTAAGTTTCTATCTCCATAAGCTTCATCAACTCTTGAAACGGAAGCAAAGAACTTATGGTCTCTCACCCAATCTAATGGATAAGCTGCTTTTTCTCTGCTGTATGGTTTGTCCCAAGCATCAGAAATAACAAGCTGCTCTGTATGTGGAGCATTTTTAAGTACATTGTTCGCTGCATCAGCTTCACCATTAGCAATCTCATCGATTTCTTTTTTAATAGCAATTAATGCCTCTGCAAAACGATCGATCTCTGACTTACTTTCAGATTCTGTAGGCTCGATCATTAATGTACCTGCAACAGGGAAAGATACTGTAGGAGCATGGAAACCATAGTCCATTAATCTTTTCGCCACATCAGCCACTTCAATTCCTAATGACTTGAACTGACGGAAATCTACGATACATTCGTGAGCCACTTTTCCATTTTCATTTGAATATAAAATAGGGAAATGCTCTGCTAAGATTTCTTTCAGGTAATTCGCATTTAAAATAGCGTGCTCTGTAGCCTTTTTCAATCCTGATGTTCCCAACATTTTAATATATGCATAAGAAATATTCAAAATCAATCCTGAACCGTAAGGAGCTGCAGAAATACCTTCAATAGCTTCTTTAGAACCTATTTTAATATTAGCATTGGTAGGCAGGAATGGTACCAGGTGTTTAGCAACACAGATCGGACCCACTCCAGGACCTCCTCCTCCATGAGGAATAGCAAAAGTTTTATGAAGGTTTAAGTGGCAAACATCTGCTCCGATGTTTCCAGGACTTGTATATCCTACCTGAGCATTCATGTTGGCTCCGTCCATATACACCTGTCCACCGTGCTGGTGAATCAAATTGGTAATCTCAATGATATTCGCATCAAAGAATCCGTAAGTAGACGGATAAGTGATCATTACACAAGATAGGTTTTCAGAATGCTGCTCTGTTTTTGCTTTTAAATCTTCGAAATCGATTTCTCCGTTTTCAAGATTTTTAACAACTACAATTTTCATCCCGGCCATCGCTGCAGAAGCTGGATTGGTTCCGTGTGCAGACTGAGGAATCAATACTACATTTCTGTGGCCTTCACCTCTCGAAATATGGTATTCTCTGATCACCATTAATCCTGCATATTCTCCCTGAGCACCTGAATTAGGCTGAAGAGAGGTTCCTGCAAAGCCAGTGATTTTAGCAAGGTCTTTCTCCAGTTCACGGATCATTTCCTGATAACCTCCAGCCTGATCAACTGGTACAAATGGGTGAACACTTCCCCAATTATCCCATGAAAGTGGCAACATTTGGGTAGCAGCATTTAACTTCATCGTACAAGAACCAAGAGAGATCATTGAATGCGTTAATGATAAATCTTTTCTTTCCAGACGCTTGATGTAACGCATCAATTCTGTTTCCGTATGATATTTATTGAATACTTCTTCCGTAAGAATTTCATCTTTTCTTAAATTCTCTTCAGGAATACTGTATCCTTCTTTTATTTCTAATTTAAAAGTCTGCTTGTCTTTAAACTGAGCGAAAGAGGCCATTAGTGTATTCAATTTTTCTAATGTTGTACTCTCGTTGATCGCAATACTTACAATTCCTTCTGTAAAATAGTTCAGATTAAGTTTATGATCAAGCATCATTCTTGATAATCTTCCTTTTTCATCTTCACTCATGGTAATCTTTACCGTATCAAAGATCGGCTCCTCAACTGTCTGATAACCTAAAGCCTTAAGACCTCCTTTCAAAGCATTTGCTTTAAAGTGAATCTGATCAGCAATATAGTTCAATCCTTTAGGACCATGATAAACAGCATACATCCCTGCCATTACAGCCAAAAGAACCTGAGCTGTACAAATATTTGAAGTTGCTCTTTCTCTCTTGATGTGCTGCTCTCTTGTCTGCAAAGCCATTCTCAATGCACGTTTTCCGTACATATCCTGAGAAACTCCGATAATTCTTCCCGGAATA
The DNA here is from genome assembly GCF_002216065.1 of Chryseobacterium sp. T16E-39. NCBI lineage: Bacteria > Pseudomonadati > Bacteroidota > Flavobacteriia > Flavobacteriales > Weeksellaceae > Chryseobacterium > Chryseobacterium sp. T16E-39. The sequence continues at coordinate 1,447,108 of NZ_CP022282.1, forward strand.
TCTCTTTTATAATCTTCTTTACAAGAGAAGAATGCTGCGTGAGGGCCACCATAACCTAATGGAATACCGAATCTTTGTGAAGTTCCCACTGCACAGTCTGCACCCATTGAAGCCGGAGACTTCAGTTTAACCAAAGCCATAGGATCACAAGCAACTGCTACCTGAAGATCTAATTTTTTATATTCTACGATATCTTCAGTATAATCTAAGACGATACCATTTTTACCTGGATATTGCAATAAAACACCATAGTAAGAACCATCAAATTCGTGAGTTTTATGATCACCTACTACAATCTCTATTTCCAGACCTTCTGCCTTTGTTTTTAATACGGAAATAGTTTGAGGTAAAACAAGGTCAGAAATAAAGAATTTATTAGCATTTACTTTTTTCTGATCTTTTGTTCTGTTATTAAAGAACATATGCATCGCCTCTGCTGCTGCTGTAGATTCATCCAACAATGAAGCATTAGCCAGTGCAAAACCGGTAAGATCACACACAACAGTCTGGAAATTCAGAAGAGCTTCTAATCTTCCCTGTGCGATTTCCGCCTGATAAGGAGTGTAAGCTGTATACCAGCTTGGATTTTCAAAAATATTTCTTTGAATCGCCGATGGTAAAAGCGTATTATGATACCCAAAACCAATATAACTGGTATAATCAGTATTTTTCGATGCCAATTCTTTAGAATGAATAAGCATCTGATATTCTGAAAGTGGTTCTGAGATATCAAGGTCTTTTTCTAAACGGATAGAAGAAGGAATGGTTTGAGAAATTAACTCTTCGATACTTGAAACGCCGACTCTTTCTAACATCGCCTGTTTATCGGCTTCATTTAGAGAAATGTGACGGCTCACAAACTGTTCTGTATTCATTTTTTTTATTAGATTTTGTTTGTAAAAAAGATGGGTAAAATTACATTTTTTTAAGGGATTCTACAACAGTCAAAAATTAGTGATCAATATTGACAAATACTATAATTCAATAAACAGGTGTTTAAAATAAATTGGCATGAAATTTAAAAAATGTAAAAAATATTTATACCCTCAATTTTCTGATTTTTATTTCATATTTCCCAAAGAATATTGAACTTTTAATTAGTCATCTCCCATTTTATACCTTATTTATTCTTTTCGTTTTCTTATAAAATTAAATTTTTAAAGAAATAACCTCAGAAAATAATTCTGTAGTTTCATAAAAAAATAAAAGTTAGGTAGCAGGCGCTGCTGTGAAGTAACAGCTACAAAATGATTATTTGAAAGACACAAATAAATCCTACCTCTATTCAATTCAGGAGGAGATAGGTTCTAAATGATATTAAAGAACACAGCACATGATGAAAAAACCCCAAAAAGGGCTTATGTCCTTATGCACTCTTGCATGCCTGCTTGCAATTAATAATGTACAAGCACAGACCAAGCCAATAAGTCAATATTCAGACACAACAAACGATACATGGTCGGTATACATTAAAGGTTTTATCCAGACCGATGCAATGCTTGATTTCCAGAAAATGAAATTTAAAGACGGATTTAGAACTCCCTCTATTCTTATTCCGCAAGAAAATTCCATGAACAGCAATTTTAGCGTTAAACAGTCTCAAATCAGACTGAGTATAAAACAGACTGATTCTGAGGGAAATTCAGATTTATCAGCCTATGTAGAAGTTGATTTTTTAGGATCCAACGGAACAACAGCTCCCAGATTCAGACAGGGCTATCTCAAATGGAAAAACCTTCTGGTAGGACAAACATGGAGTAATTTCAGTGATTTTGATTTTTTCCCTAATATCATTGATTTTGTAGGTCCTAATGGCAGCATGCTGATAAGAACCATCCAGGTCCGTTACTCAATACCCATTTCTAAAAAAGAGGTTTTGTCCCTATCATTAGAAGATCCGAATACAACAAACATTTTCCTTCGTGAAGGAAATACAAACTGGATCAAAAAATCCATTATCCCCATTATGACAGCGGTCTACAGATATGGCAACGCTAAGGATTACGTTAAGGTAGGCGGAATATTGTCCCCTATAAGCTATGAAATAAAAGACGAAGTACTGCAACAGGCGAGCAATAAAACGGTTTTAGGATATGGAGGAATGATTTCAGCAAGGCTTTACAGCAATGAGGTAGATAACATCAGGGTTCAAAGCTCTTACGGAAAAGGTTATTCCAGCTATAACACTGTTTTGGGTGGAGAGAAATATGATGCGGTACCTGATTTGCAAAACAATAGATTAGAAACCCTTAAGCTGTTCAATATTCTTGGAGCATATGAGCATTGGTGGGCATCCCAATGGAGCTCAACAGTTTATTACAGCTACTCTGAATTAGGAAAAAAAGATTTTATTCCGGAAAACATGATCCAGAATTTCCAAAACCTGGGAGTCAATCTGATTTATCATCCTTATAAAAAGTTAAAGTTTGGTACAGAAGGAAGCTATGGGAAACTCAGTAATTTTGGCCGGCAGAAAGCAGAAGCTTTCAGGTTACAATTCTCCTCTGTTCTTTCTTTCTAACCCTCTTAAATTGGGGTATATCAAAAGGTTGTACGTATAATAGATTCAAAATTTGGTTATATGAATAAATAGATTTATGAAAAATTATTAATTATATTTATTCTAAATTAATATATTTGCACCATGAATATGATTACCCCATTTAAAGTACCTCCTCTTACACCTGTGTACTTCTTTAATAATGAAGATATGTACTGTGAAAAGAAATCTTGCTGCAAGAAATTTAAGAAAGGAAAAAGATGTAAAAAGTGTCCTGGAAGGAAAAAAATGGCTTAATCTAAGCAAAACTTTTCATCAGAAAATAAACAGCCATTATTAAAAGTAATAATGCTGCCATAATCCAGATAATTTTTGGCTGACCTTTTGGGTTTGTTGGCGTTTTTGGCTGGCTTTTAAAAAGATCTTCCGCATTACTTCTAAATTTTTCTGAGCTGCTCTCAAAGACTTCTGTAATGGTAATCCCCTGTACTACCGTTTTATGTAACAGCGAATTCGTTGCATGAAGCAAAAGTTGAAATTTACCCTCTTTAAATTCTGTGATCTTAAAAACCCTTTCCCCATATGCTTTTTCCAGACCGAAAGGAAGAACCTTTACGATGTCTGCATTGGTAGTCTGCCAGTTAATAATGATTTCCTCTCCCTTTTTTGCATGAATTTTATTAGACGTAAAAGTTTTAATCGCAGGTGGCGTATTATATCTGAAACTTTTCTGGTGATTCTCTAAATTCTGATCATAACTTTTTCTCATGCCTGAATCACTCAGCGTTTCATAAGCTTCCTGAATTTCCCGGAAACGGTCGGCAAAAAAATGGTCATTATCATTTTTATCAGGATGATATTTCAATGATAATTTTCTATAGGCCTTTTTGATGTCTTCTTCCGAAGCATCGTGAGGAACACCGAGAAAATAGTAGTAATCTTTCATGTAGAACCTTACAAAAGTAAGAATTTATTTTTCTAAATAATTGGAAACGATATAAGATTTTTATCATTGACCATCGACGACTTATCGTTCTATGGCAATAGTAGAAGCTATTAAGACCAAGCGGATTGGACATCCAATTAAAATATATGAAATCCGCCTGATCTGCAAAATCTGCGGGAAATAGCATTCGTATATCATCCAAGTTTTCAGCTTGACTTATATAAAAAATTACGGCGCGGGAAGCATAGCTTCCCGCGCCGTAATTAAACAATTTCAATTTAGTTATGAAGATTAAGCTTCAGCTGCTTCCCTTCTTCTATTATGGCATCTTGATTTGAATTCTTTTTTGAATTTCCCTTTCAATTCCTGATATTGCTCATCGTTCATTTCTCTGATTTTATCTGCAAGACCAAAAGGTGATTTTTCTTTAATTCCATACTCATCAAAAATACCTCTGATAAATCTTTTTCTTTCTGCCATTTTTTTAACAGCTAATGCTACGCCTACTACAGCTAATGCTCCCAGAGCACCTTTTAATACTGAATTTTTCATTTTTTCAAAATTTTAAATTTTACTACTTCTTGTTTTTTATATAGACGAATGAATTTTAATTTTACTTTACTACTTCTTTAAAAATTTCAAACTATTCGTTATTTCTATTGTGTCTGTTAAAGAATCCATTTTCACATTTACTTCTCCATATTTCTTTGAATTTTTCTCTTTCCTCAGGAGATAAATGCTGCATTCTTTCTCTCATTTTTCGTTCTTTAAAGTCCCTCATTCCCTTTCCAAAATGAAAACCTCCAAAAAGAATTTTACTTAGGATCAATATTCCCATTGCCTGCCAGTAGGTAATTGATTTCACCCCTAAAATATCAGGTAAAAGACAGTTCCAAAGCGACATGACAATCCATGTAACGGCTAAGAGGATTAATGGTGGACATAGTATTAAAAAAATCCAACCTTTTTTATGTTTATGATTCATAATATCTTTTTTCTATTTCTAACTGTTTAAATCTTCGTATAATGCTCTCAATCTGTTTCTCAGATGCTTTACAGCATAATTTTTTCTGCTGATAATGGTCTTTATATTTTCGCCCTGTTCATCAGCAATTTCCTGAAGGGTCTTATCATTTAATTCATTTTCCATATACACCAGTTTCTGTTTTTCAGGAAGTTCTTCTAAGGCCTCAAATAATTTCTTCCAGATTTCATCCTGAAACATCTTCACTTCAGGTCCGGCACTGTCATCCATTAATAAAATATCCTTGATTGAAAAGTCACCGTCTTCATCTTCATATACAAAATCTTCAAGATTTTCTGTTTTCTTCTTACGATAACGGTCTGTAATTTTATTAGCAGTCACCCGGTATAACCATCCCCCAACATTTACAATCTCAGATATATTGGTGATGTTACTGAACTGATACCAGACTTCCTGCAGAATATCTTCAGCATCTTCCGTATTTTTCACTTTCGGACGAATGAAAGACATCAATTTTCCTCCGTAGTTCGAAACGGTTTGTGAGATGATGTTTTCTTTCTCTTTCTGTGGCATTGTTATTTTTTCGACAACCTCCATATTACCATGACGATTGTACATTTTATTTTACTTTAATAAATTTAAAATATTTTTTATCAAATATTCATTTTTCTTTTATTAATCCTATTTGGACGCTCTTAAATTTTTATTGATGCAAGCCTCACTATACACTCATACTTCCATTCCATGCTTTCTAAGTGTTAACCACTGCTATAGAGATTAGGATTCGTCATTGCAAGCAAAGCGAAGCATCTTTTTAAAGACTTACTCCATTATCTATCACAATCTTCATACATTTTGTCATTTCGTAGGAATCCAAATTCTAACTTTTATAGAGAGTGTTTAGATTCCTACGGAATGACAAAGTCGTTATTTACATTTAGATCCGTAAAATTGAAAATCAAAAATGATCGAATGCTCGCACGAACACACAGATATTAACAGGAAGAAACGAAAAGCAAAATACTTTCCGTTTCTCTTAAATATATTGAAAATTTGTGTCTGTTATTTTTTGATCAAAAAATCATAGAACGGCGAATACATTAAATCATTAGGTTCTAAATACACAACATTTTTTTTCAAATCCAATGTCATATTAAAACGTTTTAGAAAATTATTCCCTAAAACGCCGTCCATTTCATCGCTGCCCTGAACTCCTCCAATAACAGTAGAAAATGCACCTGGAATCAGTGGTAAAGAGTACCTTCCTATATCTACTTTATCAAATCTTACATTGTATAATTTACCTATTTCCTGGGAAGAACCACTGACAGAAGATGTCGCAAAGGATTTTAATGTATGTAAAAGCGAATGTTTTTTAACAAAAGGAGTATTAAGATCCATAACACGATCTGAGCCAGTATCAATTTCGACACATACATGATATGATTTCTTGCTTACTGTAAGAGGAATATTAACCGTTGGCACCCCTAATACATACTTTATCTTGAGTGCTATACTTCTTTTTGAAGGTTTAAAATGATCAGAATAAAAAAATATTTTTTTCTTATTATAATCAATTTTAGTAATGTTTCTTTTAATAAAGTTTAATCCAATCACTCCATCCCAAAAATCAGCCGGATATGCAATCTCTAAGAAAGAGATATCATTAATTATTTGATTACCTATTTGCAGTTTGTTTTTGGAACTTACTCCTACCTCGCTCGAACCTGTTGTACCATTATTTAAAACCTTATCGTTGAACTCCATTTTAATTTTATGGAAAGAATTTGGATTAAACACCATCGAAGTTGCTCCGGTATCAAACAAAAATTTAAGGTCCTCACTATCATTAATTTTACCCTTAACATAGATCCTGCTATCAGCTCCAAGTTCAAAATCAACGGAGTCAATAGGAAAATTCAGAGATTCTTTGGTATTATTACTGTAGAGTGCTTTCGTGTTTTTATTTTGTCCCGGGATTGTCAGTAAACACACAAAAAATAGAATTGCAGTTATATTTTTTAATTTCATTGATGTCTTTTTTTTCCTGGTACAAATTTCATTAAGATCCGACAACATTTGAGTTATCCCATTGTTATCTAGTGTTAAATAGTGTTATCGAAATATTTTTGTATGTTTCTTAATTCGTAAATTCGATAAGCTTCTAATTAAAATACCATGTATAATTTCTTAATTCGCTTTGGAAAACCTTTATTTATACTCACCACGATAGTTATTCTTGTGTTTCAGGGGTATTGGATCTATAACAGCTTTCAAAGTAAAAAGAAAGAATTTCTTGAGAGAACTAAGTTTGAAATGACTCAAATTCTATTTAATAATATTGTAAGACATGGCAATGTAGATTCTAAAAAAATAGACTCGATTTTTGGACAAGGAAAAATAACCTTTGATCTATATCCTTCTCTTAATTCTAAAAATTTTGTTGCACAAACGGTACGAAAGAGCAAAAACACTAATGGTGCACTTAAAATTGAAATTAAAAAAGATACTCTTTATAAGGGTATCTCTTTTGATATCAACGGCAAAAGTATGGACAGTATATTATACAAAAATATAAAAACCTCTATTCCAGAACTTTCCGATGAAGACGTGGTCGTTTATCACGAAAATCCCACTTTTAAACGCACATATCCGGTCAAGCTTCCTATCGAAGATAAAAATACGACTGAGAAAGTGACTCCCTCCAACGACGAAAATACTTACCGCATTCATATTAATGATTTAACGCGCATCATCGTAATTCACAAAATGCCTGGCGTTATCATTTTTTCCATCCTTTATATCATCCTTTTCATTGGTACTTTCTTTATTCTTTATAGTACTTTAGTGTTTTACCAGAAGCTATTAAAAAATAAAGAAGTCTTTACCCGAAATATGACTCACGAATTAAAAATTCCTATTTCTACGCTCCTTATTACTGCTGAAGGTCTTGAAAAGTATGATATTGCCAGTGAACCTCAAGGCGCCCGAAAATATGCTCAAATTATCCAAAAGGCTACCCAGCAACTTTCATTTCTTGTAGAATCAATTCTCCAAAATGCAAGGACTGATCATAAAGAAAAACTTTCTATCAACCGCGTCAATTTATTAACTTTACTTGAAAAGGTGACAGAGGTACTTTCAAGCATCATTATTCAACAAAAAGGGAGTATTGTATTCGATGAAATTAATGGAGATATTGATATTAAAGGAAACTATGAACAGCTAAAACAAGTTTTTTTGAACATCGTTGATAATTCTTTAAAATATTCAGAAAAGGAACCTGTTGTCGTTATATCAGCAGAACAAAAAAGTCACAAAGTAATTATAAGGATAAAGGATAATGGAATTGGAATTTCAGAAAAGTATCATACCGAAGTTTTTGATCCATACTTTAGAATAAATAATGGAGACCTGCATGATGTAAAAGGTTTTGGACTAGGCTTAAGTTTTGTGAAAAAATCACTAAAAAATCAAGGCGGAAGTATAAAAATACTAAAATCAGAGGAAGGCACTCTTATTGAAATAAATATACCATCATATGAGTAATAAAATAAAATTGTTGTACCTGGAAGATGATGCGCTGTTAGGTGAGGTTACTACAGATATGCTTACAAGAGATGGGTTTGCCGTAAAATGGGTAACCAATGGCGTTGAGGGTCTGGAAATAACGAATGATGAATCTTTTGATATTGTTGTGGCAGATATTATGATGCCCAAATTAGATGGTTATACTTTTCTAAAAACTCTGAGAGACAGCGGAAATGATATACCAATAATTCTGCTTTCTGCCCGTGTTCTTACAGAAGATGTTTTAAAAGGTTTTGAAATCGGAGCAGATGATTATATCCGTAAACCATTTAGTATTGAAGAACTTATTGCAAGAATTCACAGAATCTTAAGAAACTCCTCTACAGCTTCTTCCGGTTTAAATGAAAAGAATACAATATCCATTGGTGAATATGAATACAGTCCTCATTCCTACAAATTGAAACACAAAGAAGAATCTTTCAATCTTTCTCCGAGAGCAGGGGAAATTCTTTATCTTTTAGCAACCAGTAAGGACAATCTCCTTCCACGCAAAGAAACCCTTATAAACCTTTGGGGCGACGACAACTTTTTCAATGGCAGAAGTTTAGACGTCTTTATTTCTAAATTGAGGAAACAACTTTCACGAGATCCGAGAATTAGCATCATCAATATCAGAGCTACTGGATATCGATTAGTAATCTCATAAAAAAGTAATATTTGTCAGGTGTTTTATAAATACTACTGGAGATATCATCGCCTTTTCCTCAAAACGATCAACCCTTTTTTCGTCTTTAAGTTGGGCTATAAAAGATTTAAAATTGCAGTAATAACTAATAATAAGAATAAAAATAATCTGTAGATCATAATAGATGTTTTTTGATACCGCAAAGTTCTAAAAGAAATACTCTATTCTTAGTTATTAGAAGTTACATAGTGTTAAATACTGTTATCACAAAATAAAAAGGAAGACGATGGTCTTCCTTTTTTGTATGATAGATATTTATTGAAATTATTTATTGAAATTTTCTGCGAAAAAGCCTAACATATATTTATACAATTCCAATCGGTTGGGTTCTTTTCCAAAACCATGCCCCTCATCATATTTTACCATATACGGTGTTTCAAAACCTTTAGCCCGCATTGCTTTTACAATCTGATCAGATTCATTGATATTTACTCTTGGATCATTGGCTCCCTGTACAACAAAAAGCGGTTTTTTAATCTTGTCGATCTGATAAACCGGGGAAACTTCTTTAGCAATTTTTGCCTCTTCTGGATTATCAAGATCGTACCAGATCTGTTTTACCATTTCCTTATAAGGCTTCCAATATTCCGGGAATGAATCAAAGAATGTAAAGATGTTGGAAACTCCAACATAATCCACACCACATGTATATAAATCTGGAGTTTTAATCAATCCCATGAGGGTTGCATAACCTCCGTGACTTCCTCCGTAAATGGCAATTTTATCTTTATCAATCCATCCTTGCGCTATGGCATACTTTACTCCATCTTCTACGTCATCCATTGCTTTTCTGCCAATTTGTTTGTATCCGGATTTCTGAAACTCTTTTCCATAACCCCCAGAAATCCTGAAATTCACCTGTAATGTGGCATATCCTCTACTGGCAAACAATTGTGATTCAGGGTTGAATCCCCATTGGTCTCTCACTCCTTGTGGCCCTCCGTGAGGGTTTACGACCATAGGCACTTTTTTACCTTCCAAAGCAGCTTTAGGCAAAGTAATATATCCACGAATAGTTAGCCCATCTCTGCTTTTGAATTCAATAGGCCTCATTTCAGCCATATCCTCTTCTTTCAATTGAGGCATCAGGTTGTAAAGGAGCTTTGTCTGCTTGGTTTTAGTATCATACTCATAATAGGTTCCATACAATTTATCACTGCCAACAACGACCAAAAGCTTCTCATTATGATCATCTGACGATACAACACCAAACTCCTTATCTCCAAACTGAGATTTTAATTGATCATCAACTTCTTTGTAGAATTTACTTACCGGAACAATTTCACTTTTCACCCCATTATAACTGATGTAATCTAATTCATAATTCCTGTTTTTCCCGGCAACCTGGATGGAGCTTACATCATAAACAGGGTTTGAATAGACTTCTTTTATGACTGAATTTTTCTTAAGATCATACAGCACTATTTTAGTCTTATCACTATCCAGATTGGAAACAACATAAGCCTCATCTTTGTTTTTAGAGTTGTCATTAAATCTGATAATACCAAAAGTATCAGACCAATCCGCCTTTTTAATAAGATTAAATTTACCGGTCTGCAAATCCTTATAATAGGTATGAGTGGTCAGACCATTAACGAGAACAGTATATCCTCTCAAATTACCATCCTTATCAAAAATAAAATCATCAATAGGGTTTTTAGAATCTTTATTTTCATACAGCTGAATCATTTCACCTGTGACAAAATTGATTTTATAAGGTTCAAAGATCTGCTTATTATTCTTATTCATTGTAACAACAACAAAATCTGTGTCTTTTATTAAATTTACAGAACCTAATGTTACGCCCTCAAACGGGGTAAGATCTTTCAGATTAGTTCCGTCAATGTCAGCAGCGTACAGATGTAGATTTTCATTTCCCCCTTTATCCTGAGTGAAAAACAAGCGGCTTTTGTTTAACCAGCCATAGCTTTTGATGAGATCTTCCTTCTCCTCAATAGCCTTGGTCACTTTACCTGTTTTTAAGTTTTTAACGTAGACATGATTCTTACTGTCTTTATCCTTTTCTTTGTAGGAAAGGAAACTTCCATCCGGAGAAATTTTAAATTGGGAAGCCTTAGGTCTTGCAAAATAATCTTCTACCTTATACTTATAAGTTCCTTTATCGTAGGAAAGAAGTTTATCCAAAGTGGCTTTGGTAGATGGCAGAGTGGCATCACCCGGTAATTGAGCTGTTGTGTTTTGTGCATTCATGATAATCGTTGACATGGCAACCTGAGCGGTTATTATAAATTTAGTTTTTAGATTCATAGTATTGTGTTTTGGATTGGATTAAAAACTATTACAAAAAATGCTTTTGCATATTAGACGTTTATACATTCTAAAATGTTACATTTTTCTCTCCTGAATGTGAAAAAAAAGAACGAAAAGCAATCACTAATCGTTCTTTTTATATGAAAATTTTTTTTTTAACTTAAGTAAATCCCAAAATACCAGGTCCATGCGATTAATACAATCTGCATCGGAAGTCTTTCTTTATACAAATAAACCATTCCCGGACCAGTATAGTCTCCTTTGAAAATATTAACCTTTTTTCTGGATGAATTGATATTGGCAACAAACACCAGAATAAAGAAAATGATCAGCAAAATAGCTGTCATTTCTCGCAGTGAAGGAATCATCAAACCGATCCCCGCTGCAATTTCAATAATCCCGGTGATATATACCCAAAACATTTTGCCAGGAATAAAATCTGGAATCATCATAGCCATGCCTTTTTGAAATTTAAAATGAGCAAATCCGGTAAATAAAATGAAAACGGCCATTCCAAGATTTCCTGAAAACAAAAAATTCCAATCTCCCTGAAATAGTTTTGTACCGATCAACGCCAGAATAAATGTGGCAAAAAGAATGACTAATAATTTCACAAATAATTGTATTGAGTTGAATATTAAAGTTATAATAAAAACTATGAGTATGCTTAAAATAGGTTGGAGAAAACTATTTGTTTCATATTAATTTCTTTCGGCAAGTTCTTTAACCATTTGCAGTCCTTTCGTAAATCCCATATTGATATGTTCTTCCCAACTTTTTTCCGTCTGCACCTCAGCGTGAAGCTTTGTCTTTCCATCAAAATCAATAAGAAAATATTTTTCAAAGGAGCCGCTCCATTCCTTCACTTCTTTACTCTCAGTATCTTCTACTCCATCTTTCACCATACCCAAATGTTTAAAAACAATTTCAGTTGGTTCGTTTAGGCTGTCTATGGTAGAAACCATCCCCTCACTGTCTGAACCCATAAAATAGGTTTTCCCGCCAACTTTCCAGTCAGATTTCATTTTAGACCCGGAACCGAAAAATTGAGTCCATTCACTATAGGTTTCAGGTCCCCATAAAATGTCCCACACCTTTTGTAAAGGAGCATCAATTATTATTTCATAAGATAATGTTTCCATATTTTTATATTTTGTGGTTTAAAGAAAATCAAAGTTGATTTTGGGAAAGATTTTTTACAATCTCTAAAGCTTTGGGAAACTTTTCTTCAAAAAAGCTTTTAAACTCGGAAGGAGTCTGGATCTCGCTTTTTAGAGTGGTTCCACTTTCTGTCTCTGTTAAAACATAAGATTCAGTTGCTTCACCCCAATCCATTGGAGTTTCTACACCTGCAAGAATTTCTCCTAAATGAAGAAATTTAATTTCTTTGTTGGGTATATTTTTTTCTACCCTACTAAACATCCCGTTATTATTAGGATCTAAAAATTTTACGATACTCCCTTCTTCCAGATTTCCCTGATAAAAGGAACCTTCCATGAAGGCAGCTGTCCATTGTCTGTAAGTCATTTCACTCCAAAGTACGGTCCATACTTTTTCAGGGGTGGCATTAATCTGTATTTCGTACGATAACTTTTCCATGCTATATATATTATTTAAATGATTAGTGTAATTTTTATGTAATATAAACGATCTACCCTCCAACAAAATCCCCTCCATTAATATGAATAATCTCTCCTGTAATAAAACTGGCATCCTCAGAAGCCAGAAAAACGTAAGCTGGAGCCACCTCAGAAGGTTGACCGGCCCTTTTTAAAGGATTGTCTTTTCCAAATGTTGAAAGATCATCAAAAGTTTCTTTTACCAAAGGAGTCCAAATAGGTCCCGGAGCCACTCCATTTACCAAAATTTTCTTATCTGCCAGATTGGTAGCCAGCGACCGGATAAATGTAGCAATAGCTCCCTTTGTCGCGGAATAATCGATTAAGTGATCACTTCCTCTATACGCTGTGACTGAAGTTGTGCAAATAATCCGGGAACCCTTTTGCATTAAAGGTAAAAAATCCCTGGTCAGAGCGATCATTGAAATGATGTTTACATTAAAAGTTTCCAGGATTTGTTTATCCGATATCTTTTCAATATCATTCTTTGGAAACTGTATACCTGCATTATTAACAAGGATGTCCAGGGTCTTCCATTCTTTTTTTACTGTATTCAAGCATTTTGTACGAAACACCTTTTTAGCGACATCACCTTTTAGCAAAATACACTTCTTACCTTCTTTCTCTACAAGTTTCAAGGTTTCTTTAGCATCCCTATCACTCTCTTTATAAATAATAGCGATATCTGCTCCTTCTCTGGCAAAATGTACCGCAACTGCCTGCCCAATTCCGCTGTCACCACCAGAGATCACTGCCGTTTTATTCAAAAGCTTTTTACTTCCGATATAATTTTTACGGATAATTTCTGGAAACAGCCCTTCCTTAGGAACTTTTGATTTAGATTGTGACTTGTTCTGTGTTCTCATAAGCAAATCTTTTTTAAGAACCATCAAACAATAAGCCGAAAACACTTTATGATTTATAAGCTTCTTCTAAATCCTTTATAATAATTTTCTGCATTTGCATCATTGCCTGCACTACTTTTTGAGCTTTGCCCTGATCAGAATCATTCATTAATTCAATCAGTCTTTTCGGTACGATCTGCCAGCTGACACCAAACTTATCCTTTAACCAGCCACACATACTTTCCCTTCCGCCATCTGAAGTGAGGGTATTCCACAAATGATCTGTTTGATTTTGATCATCAGTCATGATCACCATAGAAACTCCTTCATTGAAATCAAATTTATGATCATACGAAGAATCCATACAATACAGGTTGTATCCGTCTATGATAAAACTGGCATGCTGAATATTTTCCTGAGCTTCGTCTGCGTTACCGCCGTCTTGATATTTAGAAATATTTTTAATTTTAGAATTGGGAAACGTCTGAGTATAAAATTCCATTGCCTTCATTGCTTTTCCATTATTCCCATGTATAAACATCAAGGTTGGAACTATCTTCTGATCATCATCTTTTTCTCCAAAAAATAACTGCCAATTGACACCATAACGGTCACTTACCCATCCGAATTTTCTGCTCCACGGGTAAGAATCCAGCTCCATTAATGCTGATCCACCATCTATTAAATGATCCCAGTATCTTTGCACCTCATCTTCTGTATCACAGATTACCATAAAAGAAATGGAAGGATTTTTTTCAAATTGAGGTCCTCCATTGAGAAGCATCAGCTTTTGTCCAAACAGCTCAATATTCATGACAACAGGAGTGTCTGCAGTAATTCGTCCATTAAAGACTTTAGAATAGAATTCTGAAGCCTGTTTTGCATCTCCGTCACACCAGAGACAAGGAAAAATATTATTATTCATGACTTATTTTTTTAGGTGAGAAATATCGTTTTATTAGTCTGATTATACATCAATTGAACCCAATCAGGTTGGGGAGTTGTATACCAATTGATGTTTATAATTCAAAATGTGGTAGTAAGATTGTAGATGATAAAAGCAATTGATTTTTAACATGAATCTGCTGCTTTTTTATCCAATACGGAATACAAGGCATACAGCGCCTGAACCCTTTAAATTCTAATTTTTAAAAGAAATCTGGTGCTCTTTCATATGGATCTTAAGTTTTTCCATTGCATTTTTTCCTATGCCATGAAGCTGTCTGATTTCATCTTCAGAATAGTCCGACAGTTTTTCAAGAGAGTCAATTTTTTCTTTTTGTAAAGCACGCCTTGCAGGCATAGCAATAACACCCTGCAAAAAAGTTCCGTGAACAACAACATGATTAACAGCACAAATGGAACTTAAACATTTTGCCATTATTAATAGATTGATCATGATTGTAAAAATAGTTTAGTGTTTTTCTACATATTTATGGAAATTATCCAAAATGGCATACCATCCATCTCTTTGCATTTCCACAGAATTTTGTTTTTCAGGATCGAATATTTCTGTAACTTTTGTTGTATTAGAATCAATACGGTCAAAAATCACTTCCACATTCCTGCCATCTTCCAGGTGATATTTTATTCTTTGGTTGGGAATAACGGCATCATAAACGCCTTCAAAATCGAACCCGAAACTTTTATCTTTAGCTTCCATCCTGTTTTTGAATTTCCCTCCTACTCTCAGATCATTTTCGGAACTTGGACATTGCCAGCTTTCATGAGCAAAATTCCATTTTGTAATATGATTTGGGGTATTAAAATAATCCCACACCTTCTCAACCGGAGCTAAAATTGTAATATCTATTTTGATCGGATCCATAGTTTTTAATTTCTGTGATTGGTTAAAACAAGGGCAACCAATCTGCAGCTGCCCTTTAATAATTGAGTTAAATATAAGATTATTTTGCAGATTCTTCGTTATAGTTTACCATCCAATGCACACCATATTTGTCCTGAAAGCTTCCAAAGTAATCGCCCCAGAACTGATCTTCAATGGGCATTTCCACATTTCCGCCAGCGGAAAGTCCCTTGAAAAGCCGGTCTGCTTCTTCTTTTGATTCCGGAAATATAGAAACATAATTATTGTTTCCAACCGTCAGAGTCTGACCAAATCCGGGAACAATATCAGATGCCATCAGTAAGTCATCTCCAATAGGCAGTGCAATATGCATTACCCTGTTTTTCTCTTCTTCAGAGAGATTTTCTGTCCCGGGAGCATTTCCCATTTTATGAACCTCCCCGCGGAATTCTCCACCAAAAACTGATTTGTAAAAGTTGAATGCTTCTTCAGCTGTACCATTAAAATTAAGGTACGGATTTAATTTTGCCATGATATTCGGGTTTTAAAGTTATTATTAATTGTTATCGAGTAGCTGCTTACGGGTTTTGAATTTTCGTAGAGCCTTAATTATTTAAAAATTTTACAACTTCATTCATAGTCAGATCTATTAAGTTTTTATCTACATTTCCTTCGAAATCGGCCATCAAATAAGAGCCATGAGTCGCCGGAAGGATCATTACCTGGGATTTTGGAGCCAGACGCCACATTTCAATAACATGTTCTGGTTTCATGACATCCTTATCTCCGGAAATAAATAATGTAGGAAAATGCAGCGATCTTATAACATCTTCGTCCCAATCTTTAAAAGTCTGCATCCTTTTGCTGTCTTTCTCAAACATATTTTCAAGTTTTGAAAAATCAGGATTCAATTCTAAAAAATTAATTTTAAGAGGTTCTGGCATGGAATCTAAGGTAGCTTCATCCATAGCTTCAAAAAAACCATCTATCATCCCGGTTCTTTTGAAAAATGATGATGCTATAATCAGTTTTTCTACCATTCCCGGATAAAGATGTCCGATCTGCATTACGGTATTTCCCCCGTTACTGAATCCAAGAAAGAAAGCTTTTTCAATTTTTAATTCTTTTAAAAGAGCAGCTACATCATGAGCATCCTGTTCGAAAGTTTCAGGAGTATCCCGGTGTTCACTCAGTCCATGATTCTGTAAATCAATTCCTATAAGCTGAAATTGGGATTCCAGTCTTGAAATAACTTCCTTGAAATCAAATAAAATTGAAGATCCGCCACCATGGATTAAAACCAGAGGTTTTCCGGAACCATAAATCTCATAATACATCTCGATTCCATTGACTGTTTTATAGCCTTTTTCTCTAGGATTCATCAGTATTCCAAATTTTCGTGAGTATCATATTTCATTCCTGGGTACCCCAATATTTTCCGCATCAGTCCCATTTGTCCACATAAATAGTCTTCCCTTCCCATGCACATTCCTGTGAAGTTGAGTTTATTTTCAATAAAATAAGGTGCATTCATTCCAATTTCAAAGATCTCATCAAGCTCTTCGTCTTTCGCTTCCAAAAGCTTTTGATATACTTTTGGTGAGATCGCATGAAAATTTTTCTTAAGTTCTTCCAGGCTTGGATAATTAAAGCTTTCATCTAATGCCTTTCCCTGAAAGAAAAGTTCAGTGTAAGGATCTTCTTCCTGAAGTCCTAACACCCATCCCAGACCGTAACGCATATTGAGAAAGTTACCAGCCATCCAAACCACATGGTTTGTCTTACCGTCAATTCTTTTCATTGCATCTTCTTCCGAAATACCATCCAAAACATTTAAAAAGCTTTGGGAATGCATTCTGTAGGCAGGAATAATGACGTCTAATTTTTTTGATTTTGGTGTGTCCATTTTAAATGGTTTTAATTTTAATTTTTTTGAGATCCCTATACCGGCGAAGTCTTTGAAACAGTATTATTTTATTACTCCCGGTTTTCCAAGGATTCTCCTGAGATAGCCGAACTGGCCACTATGATAAATTTCATGAAGACATAAAGTGGCAATGTCATCAATGTTCTCAGGATTTATTTTTTCGAGAGCATCAATTTTCTTTTCAAGTTTCTCCTGAGTTTTATTCAAATAGGATTTCAGGTCTTCGAAGTCTATGAATTCATCTTTCCGGTTTAAAGGAATTTCCCCTCTGTTGTAACACGAGAATTTCTCTGCGTCCCAAACCGATTCTTCCCCAAGAATATTTAAAAAGGCATTTCTGATATAGATCAGGTGACCTAAAATCCAGTTCATACAGTTGGCATCACCATTTGGAAAAATCATAGATTCCTCATGACTAATTCCTTCGATATTCATTGAAATAACTTTGTAGTTGCTGACAACTTGTAGTTTTATAATTTCAATGTCATTTGATTTTCTTTCCATAATAGTATATCTAGGGTGATCAACTATTCCGTTGGAAATTTGGACATGTCTGCAAACATAACTTCCCATTGATGACCGTTCAGATCAGCAAAAGCACTCTGATACATCCATCCGTGATCCATAGAATCGCTGTACTTTGAACCTCCGTTGGCCAGTGCTGTGTTCACCATATGGTCTACCTCTTCCCGGCTATTGACACCTATTGCAAGAAGCACCTGGGTG
Organism: Chryseobacterium sp. T16E-39; assembly: GCF_002216065.1. NCBI lineage: Bacteria > Pseudomonadati > Bacteroidota > Flavobacteriia > Flavobacteriales > Weeksellaceae > Chryseobacterium > Chryseobacterium sp. T16E-39. The sequence continues at coordinate 1,465,010 of NZ_CP022282.1, forward strand.
GTATCACCTTTTGCAACCGGTCTGTCGGTAAAGGTTTTTAAAAATTCTTCGGCTAAGAACATAACATAGATATTATCTTCTTTCATCACCACACAAACTGCTTTTTCATCTGTAAACTGCTCGTTGATTTCAAAACCCAGTTTGGTCCAGAATGCTCTTGTCTCTTCAACGTTTTTTACCGGAAGGTTGACATAAATTTGATTGACTTTCATTTTTTGTAATTTTAGTGTTAAACTTTAAACCAAAATTACAGAGTCGATATCAGAATCATCTTGCCATAAGGCAAGATTTAATTTTTCTTTGAATGGGAAACCAATTCTTTACGAATTCTGCTTAAGGAAGTGTCTGTTACTCCCAGATAGGAAGCAATCTGTTTTAGGGGGGCATATTGTATAACCTGGCATTTTTCTTCAAGAAGATTAAGGTATCTTCTAGTCGCGGATAGGGTAAACATCTCTACAGAACGCTGTTTATAAGCAAAAAGCTGCTGAGACATCCATGATCTTCCCCATTCCCTCAGATTGGGAATTTTATGAAACAGATCCTGAAAAGTATCATAATCTAATTTCCAACATTCACAATCTGTAATACAAATGATATTTTCCTGAGAGGAAATTCTTTGAAAAAGAGAAAGTACTTCTATAATTATTTCATTTTCTGTGAAAAAATGAGTGGTTACTTCATTACCATTAAAATCATTAACAAATGATCTTGCAAGGCCTTTATCTAAAATATAATATTCATTGGCCATTTTTCCTTCTTCAAGAATAAAATCTCCTTTTTGAAAACTTACTTTTTCATGCGCCTGAAAGATCTCATCCAGTTCTTCATGCATAAAAAACGGGAAATCATATGAAATTTCTAAAGATTTACTGCCCATGATATGAATATTTTTTTAGAATTCTAAAATTAGAATTTTTATTGGAATTGGTTTAATAAGTTTTTAAAAATATAAAACACTCATCATATTATTGATTATAAATAAGCTCTATCCTTCACTTGAGTAGGCTTTCCGAAGAAAGGCGTATCGAGAAGTTTCAGCACGGGTTCTCGATACAAAATTATTTTCCACTACGCTGCAAATGATTTCACTCGAACTAACGACCTTTAAACGATTAGCTAAAGTGACAAAAAACAATTCTCATCCATCATTTCGAGTAGGCTTTCGAAGAAAGACGTATCGAGAAGTTTCAGCACAGGTTCTCGATACAAAATCATTTTCCACTACATTGCAAATGATTTCACTCGAACTGACGACTATTACTCTAGAACAGCGAAAGTTGAATATCGTTAGGTTTTGTCGGTTTTTTAGCGTCTCCAAAAACCGTTTTACCCCCATACTTCCATGAATTATTTCTTTCCTCTTCAATAACCTGTTGAATATCAAAATCCGGTGTAAAATCTTTTTCAGTAGTGGTTACGATCTGATGTAACTTATTTAACGTTTTAAGTTTATCAGAATTTCCTAATTTGGATTTTTCGATCCCTTTTCTAAGAATACTGATACTTTCATCATATACTTTAGTTGGAACCGGAAAAGGATGGCCATCCTTACCTCCATGAGCAAAAGAAAATCTTGCTGGATCCGAAAATCTGGATGGCGCTCCGTGAATCACTTCGCTTACCAAAGCCAGAGACTGCATAGTCCTTGGCCCTACTCCCTCTAACATCAGCAGATCTTCAAAATTTTGTGGCTGCTGTTCGCGGGTAACATATAAGAGAGCCCCTAATCTTTTCAGATCTACATCAGAAGCCCGGACATCATGATGATCAGGAAGGATCAATCTCGAAAAGTCATTCATTATTTCAGCGGAGTCCGTATGTGAAATTTCCAGAATACCTTTTCTATTTTCTGAAGCATGTGCATCGGTAAGATTAAGAATCTTTCCTCTGTGAACGCCATTAATCCCCGTGTGCGGTTCTTCAATAAAAGATTTTATATTTCCGGAATGCCAATGATAACGCCTGGCAGTTCCGTCTGATTCATGCATTCCCTGCTGAACAACACTCCAGCTTCCATTATCAGCCAGAATAAAATTATGCAGATACAATTGATAACCATCATGGATAGCTGTATTATCCACTTTAGCGGAGAGTTTACTTGCCTTTACCAGCTCGCTACCGTCCAAGCCCGTTTTATCAGCAATTTCGATTAGTTCTGAAGGTGTATTCCTCGAAAATTTACCTTTCCCGCCACAAATATAAATTCCAAGAGATTGAGAATTGGGATTAATAGAACGTTTTAAAGCCCCCATAACGGAAGTTGTAATCCCTGATGAATGCCAATCCATTCCCATAACAGCTCCAAAACTTTGAAACCAAAACGGGTCTGCTAACCGGCGAAGTACCTCATCTTTACCATAATCCATCAGTATAACTTCAATCATTGAAAGTCCAAGTATAGACATCCGTTCGTATAACCATGGCGGTACTTTGCCATAGTGTAAAGGTAGATCTGCTGTTCCTGAACGTTTCATGTTGAAATTAAAAATGTAAAGTTAAGGGTTATATAATAAGATTTTGATGATCAGGATCATTATTGAACGACTCATCATCTAAATGTTTAATATTAGTTTTCCCAAATAGAATTAGCCAAGGCTATTGGTTTCAATCAACTGAATAAAATTCAATGTCCCTATGTCTTTCTTCATTATATTTCTCATTAAAAATAATCTTATTTCCAAAAGGATCATTAACAGTGAATGACACGGCGTCATAAAATGTCTTTTCCAGCCCGGGTCTGTTGTACTTGTATTTCTTATCAATCAGTTCTTTATGATATTCTGCTACTCCTTCTCCCCAGATGAAAACACTACTTCCAGGGGTTGAGTCTCCATGATGTTCATTTAAATGAAGAATAATATTTTCTTTTTTCACTTCCATATAAACAGGAGTATGATCTTCAAAACGATGTTCAAATGTGATCTCAAAGCCCAGCCAATCGACATAAAATTCTATGGTTTTCCGATAATCAAAAATTCTCAGAATGGGTATAATTTGTTCTGCTTTCATTATTTAATTTAATTATTGGTGTGAAAGGATATTAATTAATTTTCCAAATGGATCTCTGACAAAGAACCTGCGTACCCCCCAGTCTTCATCCTTTAGGTCATAAGTAATTTCAAATCCGGATTTTTTGATTTTCTCATAGATAGTATCCACATCATCTACCTCAATAGAAAGATCTGGAACCGGAGTATCATTTCCGCCCTGTACTGCAAAACTGATCTGAACTTTCGACTCTTCATCATTTCCAAATGTTTTGATCCAGCCATGATCCATGATAATCTCAAGACCTAAAATATCATGATAAAAATGATCTGCGTGAGACAGATCTTCTGTTTTGATGTTAGCGACAATTCTTCTGACCATATGACATTATTATAAGCAAAAAGCCTTGTGAAGATACGTAGAATCATCACAAGGCATACAAGTATTTTTTACAATTTATGTTAAAGTGCTGCCGCAGCCTCTAAGATCAATTGTGTAACTTCATTTGGATGGGATGCTAATGAAGCATGTCCCGCATCTAAAGAAATTATTTTTTTTGGATTCATGCGTTCTGCCATTTCCTTTTCTGTTTCAGCAGGTATCATCCGATCCTGTTGTGAAATCTGATACCAGCTGGGTTTTGTTTTCCAGGCAGGCTCACCCGCTGTATCTCCGAAACATTGACTATGAATTGGCTTTTGAGACAATGACATTACCAAAGCTTTTTCATCATCTAAATCCTGACAAAAAGCAGATTGGAATTCATCATACTTAATCCATAAAAAGCCTTTGCTGTCTGGATAGATACTTGCTCCTCCCGGGGATTCCCTTCTTCCTAACAAAGAACCTAAACTGTCTCCGGCATCTGGCGCAAAAGCCGCAATATAAACCAACCCTACAACTTTATCATGATTTCCAGCTCCTGAAATTACAGCGCCTCCATAGGAATGTCCTACCAATAACACTTTCCCTTCCTGGGCATCTATTAAATCTTTTGTTTTATCAATATCATCCTGGAGGGTAGTCAGCGGATTTTGAACACTTCTTACTTTATATCCCGCTTTCGCAAGAGAAGGGATAACATACTGCCAATGAGAACCGTCTCCCCAGGCTCCGTGTACCAAAATAATGGTTAAATCTTTTTGATCCATAATTGTAATTTTAAGTTTGACATGAGTAAAACTACATCGTTAAAATCCAAAAGACGTTAACTTAAGTTAATTAATAATTCTGCTTCTTATCCGGCTCAAAGATTGTTCAGTAACCCCAAGATAACTTGCAATATGTTTCTGTGCTATTTTCTGTACTAAAAAAGGTTCTCTCTTAATAAGGTTCAGGTATCTGTTTTCCGGTGAATAGCATATCAGATCGTCAATTCTTTTTTTGGCATCGAGATAGATCTTTTCAGTCATCACCCGTCCAAACTTTTGCCAGTATGCATCTTTTTCATATAATCCCTGTAAATCCTCCTTACTCAAAAGCAAAATTTCACAGTTTCCTATCGCCTGGATATTCATGTTCGATACGGTATCACACAGAATACTTTCATAGTCTGTGAAAAATTCATTTTCAAAGTAAAAACCAAAGTTGATCTCACGTCCCTGATCATTGATGTAAAAGCATCTTATCGTTCCACTTTTAATAAAACCAAGGTACTTGCATTTATCGCCCTGTTTAAGAAAAAAATCAGATTTTAGAAGTTGGGTATCCTTAAGTAGAGAATAAAATTCGTCAAAATGTTCCTGATCTACCTGGAACTGCTCACCATACTTATTATAATTATTGGACATCATTTTTTTTCATTTTTGTTATTTGTGTATTTTGAATTCAAAAAAGCCTTGCAAAAAAAATTCCACAAGGCTTATAAAAAAAATTTATTTCGAAATTATTTTAATGCCTCCAGAGCAGCATTATAATTTGGTTCATCAACAATTTCAGAAACCTGTTCCGTGTATATTACTTTATTATTTTCATCCGCAACGATTACCGCGCGACTTAAAAGACCTTTCAAAGGAGAATCTGTAATGGTTACTTCATAATCATCTCCAAAACTGCTTCTGAAGTCAGAAAGTGTCTCTACATTATTTAAACCTTCTGCAGCACAAAACCTTCCTAATGCAAATGGTAGATCTTTAGAAACATTGATCACAACCGTATTGTCTAAATTGGATGCCTCTTCATTGAATTTTCTTGCTGAGGCAGCACAGGTACCCGTATCAATACTAGGAAAAATATTAAATACTTTTTTCTTTCCTTCAAAATCTGACAATGTTTTAATACCCAACCCTGAATCCACTAAAGCAAAATCTTTGATGGTATTTCCAACTGCCGGTAAATTACCTAATGTATGAACTTCGTTTCCTTTTAATGTTATATTTGACATAATCTATTTTTTATGGTTTTTCAAATTTACTGAAATCAAGTATTTTTTGGTTCAAATAAAGGTTAAATAATTCTTAAAGTGCAAAAACTTATTTAGGTTTAATCTAAAAAAATTAAATTTTAACTAAATTTGTGGGAGTTAAAAAATCAAATAATAAATAACAGTATAATGTCAGAAAAATCAAAAATCTATTACACATTGACGGATGAGGCTCCAATGTTGGCTACACATTCATTTTTACCTATCGTAAAGGCATTTACAAAATCAGCAAATATTGAAATTGCTGTTCCGGATATTTCTTTAGCAGGAAGAATTCTCGCTAACTTCCCGGAATTCTTAAAAGAAGATCAAAGAATTGGTGATGCATTGACCGAATTAGGTCAATTAGCAACTACACCAGATGCTAATATTATCAAATTACCTAATATCTCTGCTTCAGCACCTCAGCTTGATGAAGCTATTGCAGAATTACAGTCAAAAGGTTTTGCGGTTCCAAACTATCCTGCTGAACCGAAAAATGACGAAGAAAAAGCAATTAAAGCTAAATATGCTAAAGTTTTAGGAAGTGCTGTAAATCCTGTGTTAAGAGAAGGAAATTCTGACAGACGTGCTCCAAAAGCTGTTAAAAATTATGCAAAAGCTAACCCACACAGAATGGGTGACTGGGCATCAGACAGCAAAACTGATGTAGCACACATGAACAACGGAGATTTCTACGGTACTGAAACTTCTACAACTCTTGAAAATGCAACAAAATATAAAATCGTTTTCAAAGGAAATGATGGTTCTGAAAAATTATTGAAGGATTTCGCAGGTCTTGAGGCTGGAGAAGTTATAGATTCTTCTGTAATGAACCTGAACGCTTTGAAATCTTTTGTACAGGAAGCTATTGAAGAGGCTAAAAAAAGAAATATTCTTCTTTCTGCTCACCTTAAAGCGACGATGATGAAGATTTCTGACCCTATTATTTTCGGAGCAATCGTAGAAACATTCTTTAAAGATGTATTTACTAAATATGCAGATACTTTCAAATCTTTAGATATCAATCCAAATAATGGTCTTGCTGACCTTTTTGAAAAAATCAAAGGAAACGCTCAGGAAGCTGAAATTAAAGCAGCTATTGAAACTGCTTTAGCTAACGGACCAAGAGTAGCGATGGTAAATTCCGACAAAGGAATCACCAATTTCCATGTTCCTTCTGATATCATCGTTGATGCATCAATGGCTGCATTAGTAAGAGGGGGAGGAAAAATGTGGAATAAAGAAGGTAAAGAAGAAGATACAGTAGCAATCATTCCAGACCGTTCTTATGCTGGTTTTTATCAGGCTGTAATCGATGATATGAGAGCTCACGGTAAACTGGATCCAACAACAATGGGTTCTGTTCCTAACGTTGGTTTAATGGCTCAGAAAGCTGAAGAATATGGTTCTCACGATAAAACTTTCCAGGCTACAGCTGATGGAACAATTGAAGTTCAGGATGAAGCTGGAAACATTCTTCTATCTCAGAAAGTAGAAAAAAGTGATATCTTCAGAATGTGTCAGACTAAAGATGCTCCTATTCAGGACTGGGTAAAACTGGCTGTAAACAGATCAAGACTTTCTGATACTCCAGCTATTTTCTGGTTGGATAAAGGGAGAGCTCATGATAGAGAAATCATTAAAAAAGTAGAAAAATATTTAAAAGATCACAATACTACAGGATTAGATATCAGAATCCTTGATGTAAAAGATGCAATGACTGAAACTCTTAAAAGAGCAAGAGAAGGTAAAGATACCATTTCTGTTTCAGGAAATGTATTGAGAGATTACTTAACAGATCTTTTCCCAATCCTTGAACTAGGTACTTCTGCAAAAATGCTTTCTATTGTTCCACTAATGAATGGAGGAGGTTTGTTTGAAACAGGTGCCGGAGGTTCTGCTCCTAAGCACGTTGAACAATTCCTTGAAGAAGGATACCTAAGATGGGATTCTTTAGGAGAATTCTTAGCACTACAGGCTTCTTTGGAACATTTAGCTCAAACTCAAGGAAATACTAAATCTCAGGTTTTAGCGGATGCATTAGATGAAGCAAATGCTAAATTCTTAGCTACCGATAAATCACCTGCAAGAAAAGTAGGACAGATCGATAACAGAGGTTCTCACTTCTACTTAGCAATGTATTGGGCTGAAGCTTTAGCAAACCAGACTGCTGATGCAGAGATCGCTCAGAAATTCAAGCCGGTGGCTGCCAGTATGCAAGAGAATGAAGAAGTAATCAATCATGAATTAATTGCTGCTCAAGGTAAGCCTCAGAATATTGACGGTTATTACAAAACAGATACTTATAAGACGTACGCGGCAATGAGACCAAGTACTGTTTTAAATGAAATTATTGATGGAATATAATTTCCACAATTGATTATAATTAAAAGCTCCTTTTTTTAAGGAGCTTTTTTATTGGGGAAAAAATAATTTATGTTTTGGCTAAAGCCAATTGAAGATATCTTAAATTAAAGACGGGCTAAAGCCCGTCCCTATTGATCGTAATTAATAGACAAATACGCTCAACCAATTCAAATCATTTAATTTTTGATTTTTTTAATTTCCAGATAAAACACGTTGAAATTTTTCACTTCGCCTGCGCTTTGTTCTGAATGACTAGGGAAGATTCGCTCAACCAATTCCCATCTTTCAATTTTTTAATCCTTAAATCTTTTAATCAATTCTTAAATCAATCACCTTCCACAATCACCTTCCTATGTTCCCTACCCCAATTGATCATCTCCATAATAATCTTACCAAACGTTCTGCAGTAATCTGTCGGTATATATTCTATTAAAACCGGAGTATCCGGATATACATTTCTGGTCACCAGCTTATTCATCTCCATATCTTTTAGTTCTTTTGAAAGCATTCTTGTCGTTATACCCGGAATACTTCGTTCAATTTCACGGAAACGCCTGTTACCATTACAAATGGCATTGATAATCGGAATCCGCCATTTTCCGCCTATAAAATACAAGGTATCCTGTAATGCCCTAAGTTCTTCTGTCTGATCTCTTTCCATGTTGTCAAAATTAAGTTGATATACTCTGTGATACTGATTACAAAAGTATATCATTTTCACTATAACTTTGTCAAAAATTTTAAGAAAATGAATAAATTTAACAACAAACTGGCGATCGTAACCGGTGGAAATAGCGGGATCGGATATGCCACAGCAAAGGAATTAATTTCGGAAGGAGCACAGGTAATTATTACAGGAAGAAGAAAAGAAGCCATAGAAAAAGCAGCAGCAGAACTGGGTGCAATACCTTTTACAGCTGATCAGGGGAAACTGGAGGATATTGATTTATTGAAAAAAGAAATTGAAGATCAGTACGGAAAAGTTGATATTTTATTTATCAATGCCGGAATTACCGGAACACTTACTTCTATTGAAAATATGAATGCTGACAATTTTGACAGTGTTATGGATATTAATTTCAGAGGAGCCTACTTCACACTTAGTAAGTTGATCCCATTATTGAATGATGGGGCATCAGTGGTATTTTTATCATCTAATGTTGCAACTACCTACAAACCTAACAGCTCAGTTTACCAAGCAAGTAAAGCCGCTTTAAATTCCATTGCTAAAACCGCTGCTGCAGAGTTAGCTCCAAGAAAAATCAGGGTAAATATGGTAAGTCCGGGACCAACCAAAACAGAAATTATGACCAAGGCAGGTCTCGATGAAGATACATTAAAAGGTATTAATGAATGGTTAATTGATGCCATCCCTTTAAAGAAAATGGGAACCGCAGAGGATGTTGCTAAATTAGTCGTTTATCTATCTGATAGCAATGTTGCCAGCTTTATGACAGGTACTGAAATTATTGTTGATGGCGGGATGATCCTGTAGTACCCCATCTTTTAAACTTAAAATACCGGAATAGCTTCCGGTATTTTGCATTTTCATATTCACGAGTTAAAATTCTATTTCAACCTTTAAATTGTCCGGTTCAACCTTTTTTACATTTTATTCCTCCTAGCCGCTCTCTATTTTTGAACCATAAAAATAATTGATTATGGATTCAGTAAAGAAAAAGAGAACAGTAAAACCCCTGGCAATACTACTTATAGCCATTCTGGGAACCTTTGCAGGGTTACAGCTTTATAACCCACCAATTGAAGGCAAACCGGTAACCGGTACTATAGAAGCACCTCATGAGGTCGTCGAAATTCTGGAAAGATCTTGCTTCAACTGTCATTCTAATGAGCAAAAATTAAGCTGGTATGATCAGCTGGCTCCTCTATCATGGGCAGTGAAAAAAGACGTTGACAGAGCAAGAGAAGTAATGAATTTTTCAGAGTGGTCACAAGTATCTCCCGGAGAGCATAAAGGCAGAATGTATTCGATATTGAATATGATGCAGGCCGGTAAAATGCCTCTGCATGAGTATACTTTACTGCACGCATCAGCAAAAATTTCAGCGAAAGATATTGAAGTTATCAGAAAATATACGCTATCACTTTCAGGAAAGGGCCCGGCTTCTGTAAATAAAGAAATAAAAGATGCCCATCAGGAAATAAAGTTTGCTTCTTCAGCTTCTAAAACTTTTCCTGTATCACCTAATGGAGTGCAATACACCCCGGAATTTAAAAACTGGAAAGTGATCAGCATGAGTACATTATTTGACAATTCTATCCGTGTAATTTACGGAAATGATACAGCTGTAAAAGCTGTTGAAACCGAAAATTTTCATCCGTGGCCTGATGGCAGTATTGTAGTAAAAGCAGTATGGAAACAAAGCGAATCTCCTGATGGAGAAATCAGACCGGGTGAATTTATCAATGCCCAGTTTATGGTAAAAGATTCAAAAAAATATACAGATACCGAAGGTTGGGGATTTGCTAAATTTTCCGGTAAGGATCTTCATCCCACAGGAAAAACCGCATCATTTGCAAAAGAATCATGCATTGCCTGTCATCGTCAGCTGGCAGAGCCTACCGGATATTTATTTGATGTCCCAATGAAAGTAAACACAAAAAGTCTAATCGAAAAATTACAGAAAAAATGAGCAAAATAATTGTAGCCATTATAGCAAGCTTCCTCTTTTTAACTTCATGCAGTAATGAAAATTCTAAAAATCAGGACACGGTTCGCTTAGTATTTGATGCCGGCCAGCTGAAATTCATTGCCTCATCATTAAATAAGAAAAAACAGACAATGTCTGCCCTTTATGGAAATAATCAGGCCTTGCAATCCTTATCAAAGAAAAATGATCAGCCAGAATCGGGAACACAAATGAAACTTGTCACCTGGAAATATCATGAAAACCCTCAATATGTTGGTGGTACCATTACTGGCGAGTTACTTAGCATAGAAACTATTGAAACCAATATGAATGGAGCAACATCTTACAGCGTAAATAGCAGTTCTGCCAATACATATAAAAATAAGGAAGAAAGAATACAGTATATGCTCGGTTACCAACCGGTAGTAATGCCATAGTAAAAAATAAAAGTTATCTTGTAATCTGGGGCTGAAATATCAGTCTCAGATTACATTTATTAAAATATTATCATTAAAAAATATTAATTTAACATTTTTAAATTCCTCCCTTCTTAATGCAACAAAAAAAAATAAAAATATCGCAGGCTGTCATCTGGGTAAGCTCTATTGTATTAGGCGTATTATCCTCAGTACCCCAGCTTGCCTCCCATGATTTTAACGTCATGGAAGCTGTCGTTAATGCAGCGATTACTTCAGCCTTTGCAGTCGTCATGTGGTATCTCAATATCTTTTTACTGAACCGTAACACCAAAAGGCGTCAGGGAATTTCATATTCCAGACTTTTAGTCATACTTGCTTTGGGTATGCTGGTGATGTTTGTACTGGCCTGGGTTCAACAGCTCATTTTATCCCATATCAATTTTGGACCTGTCATGCTGATGGTGGAAGTAAGAGGAATTCTGATCAACCTGATCTTTTATATGTTTTTAAATTTGGTTCAACATAATTATACTGGTCAGCAGGTTCATTTAGAGTTGGAAAAGGTCAAAAGTGATAACCTCGGAGCTCAATATGAATTACTGAAACAGCAGGTAAATCCTCATTTTCTTTTTAACAGTTTAAATACTCTTAAGTCCATGGTGGAAACACATGATGAAGAAACTGTTGATTTTATTATCAAGCTTTCCGATTTTTATCGATTCACCTTGGAAAGTAGAAAACTTGACCTCATCACTGTAGAAGAAGAAATGAAAATACTCAATTCGTATTTATTTTTGCAGAAAGCGCGTTTTGGTGATGGTTTTACTTTTACCGATACCCTGAACCCGGAAACTTTAAAAACATTAATTCCTCCTTTTACGTTACAATTATTGGTAGAAAACTGTATAAAACATAATGTGGTATCACAGAGTAAACCTTTACATATTAAAATCTATGAGGCTAACCATAAGATCATTGTAGAAAATCCTATTCAGCGCAAAATGATTCCTGAAGATTCTTTAGGAGTGGGCCTCAATAATGTCAATATGCGTTACAAACATCTACTGGAACAGGAAATTGACATCTCCGACAACAATCAAATTTTCCAAATAAAACTACCCTTTATCCATGAATATCATCATCATTGAAGACGAATTCAGAGCAGCAAAATCATTGCAGAATTTAATTAAAGAACTAAAACCTGAATCTATTATAACCGGAGTTTATGACAGTATAGAAGCCAGTGTAGAAGCCTTAAACAAAGATAATAAACCCGATCTTATCTTTATGGATATCCATTTGTCTGACGGTTTATCTTTTGAAATTTTCAAGCAGGTCGAAATTACCTGTCCGGTAGTTTTCTGTACGGCATTTGACCAATATATGCTGGATGCTTTTAAAAGTAAGGGGGTAGATTATGTTTTGAAACCTTTTTCACGTGAAGACATTGGTGAGGCCTTAAGAAAGGTAGATGAGCTCAAAAAGTTTTTCCAGAAAACGGAAATTCCGGAATTAGAAGCCCTCTTACAAAAAATAGCCCAACCTCAGGCCGCTACAAAAAGCAGCTTCCTTGTTTTTAAAAATCAAAAATACACGACAGTCCTCACGGAAAATATTGCGTATTTCTACATTCACAATGAAATGACCCACCTTGTTACTTTTGATAAACAACAGTTTTCACTCACCCAGTCATTAGGACAGGTAGCAGAACTTGTAGATCCTAAACAGTTTTTCAGAGTCAACAGGCAGTATATAGTCAATTTCTCCGCTATTAAAGAAATGGAGCATTATTTCCAGCGTAAAATATATGTAAAACTAGTGATTGACACTCCGGAAAAGCTTTTAATTAATAAAGAAAAAACTCATAGTTTCTTCTCCTGGCTGGAAGAACGTTAGGAGTTGATTTTTTAAACTTATATTTTTCAGGGTTCACCTTTCGATTTGTCTGGTTGAGCCCTTTTTTCATTTTTTAGCATCCCTCAGGTATCTACTTTTGAATAAAAATTAAAAGAAATGATATCTAAAAAACTTCTTATAGTAACAGCATTTGTAGCATTACTATTTACAGTTTCTGCCTTTGTGCAGAAAGACAAAACCGACGAAAGTCTTACCACGATACCAACCGGTACAAACAATGGCTTTGCAGTTCTCGAACTCTTTACCTCTGAAGGATGCTCCAGCTGCCCGCCAGCAGATGCTTTGATGGGGCAAATTAAAGAAAGCAGTAAAGATCAGCCTGTCTACATCCTTGCTTATCATGTTGACTATTGGAACCGTCTTGGTTGGAGAGACCGCTTTAGCACTCCCGAAAACTCAGAACGTCAGCAACAGTATAGCAGAACACTCGGATCTCAGGTTTATACACCACAACTTGTGGTAAACGGAAAACAACAGTTTGTAGGATCAGACAAAGAAGCTGTAGAAAACTCTGTTATCAGCTCTTTAAGCCATGAAGCTAAAAGTACAGTGGATCTGAAAGCACAGTCTAATTCTAAACAAATTACCGTCAACTATAAGGTTACAGGAAATGATACTCAAAATAAACTTTTAATCACACTGGTACAGAAAAAAGCTTCTACCAACGTAGCTAAAGGAGAAAATGAAGGCCGCCATTTACAACATTGGCAAATCGTTCACAAGCAGGTTCAGGTCTCTTTAAAAAACAGTCTGGAAGGCAGTACAAGCTTTTCAATCCCTGAAAACTTTACTACTACTGATTGGGAAATTATAGGATTTATTCAGAATGTAAAAACCGGACAGATCACCGGAGCATCAAAAGCAATATTCAATTAAATAAACAGTTACACATCAACTTCAAACAATTACAACAACAATTTAAAACAATAAAAAAATGAAAACAAAAACAACAAAAATCATCTATTGGTCAGGCGTTATCTTTATGTCATTATGGTTCGGAGCAAGCGGCTTCTTTGAATTGACAAAAAATCCTGTAGTGTGGGACATCACCCAACAGTTAGGCTACCCACCGCACTTTATCTATATACTGGGTGTCTTTAAACTTGCGGGAGTTCTTGTGCTTTTACTTCCAAATAAACTCTTACGATTGAAAGAATGGGTGTTTGCAGGCATGTTTTTCGATATTACTTTTGCCTTCTTCTCCAAGGTCGCAGTTCTCGGACTTCCATCAACAATTGATGCGGTTGTAGCATTTACAGTACTTTCCGTTACCTATTTTATGTTCAGAAAAAGATACACTCCAGAGCTGATCTTTGATGAAGAATCATTTTAATTAAATAGTAAACAGTTCTTATTAAGCATAAATCCTCTCATTTTTGAGAGGATTTATTATTGAAAATTGATCGTTTCACTAATTGAGATTCTTCGCTCCGTTAGAAATTTAAGACTGGAAGAAGCAATAACAAAGACTGTAAATTAAAAATGAGATAAATAAAAAATTCTTCGATTATTAAAGAACTTAAGTGTACTTCTTAATTGAAATTGCTTCATATTCGTTCGCAATGACAAAGTGTTTAAAAACTTTTGTGCCTTTTGTGGTTTAAATCTCATTCCATTTTAATTCATAAAAGCTTCCGGGATCCATTCAAATGCATCTGCTTTCTCTTTTGTAAATCCCAAACCCGGCCATGGGAGATGGTATGCAAAAGCCCGAGTTCTTGTTTCAGCCAATTGCTTAAGTATTTTTTTTCGGGAAGCAATTGCAATATCCAGATCAGTATCTCCGAAATATCCCCAATCAGGATGAGGAAATAAGATCACATCAGAATGCATCAGGTCTGCAATATACAGAAGCTTCTCATTTCCCGATGAAATTGTAACCAGTGTAAGCCCTGGTGTATGTCCGGGTGCAAGCTGGAAATTAAAATTCCCATATAAGCTTTTATCCAGGTCATAGAATTTCAATTTTGGCTTTATCACTTTCAAAATATTCTGAATTCCAGGAATAACCTGGTTAAGAAATTCCGGTTGATTCTTTAATGCACTGTTGCTGAAATCCTTAATCGTTGCTTTCATCCAAAAATCATGTTCAACTTTTGAGATAAATAACTGAGCATTCGGAAAAACAAGCTGATTCTGCTTATCTACTACGCCTCCGATATGATCCGGATGGGCATGGGAAAGGAATACATCCGTAATATCGGAAGCTGAGAAGCCTGCTCTTTTCAAGCTCTTCAGTAAAAATCCAGTTCTGGAATCTGCAAAAATGCCCATTCCACTATCCATTAAAATCAACCTGTCTTTTGTTTTAACGAGTAAAACATTCATGCCCATATCGATCGAGTTTTCGGCACGGAAATTATCTTTAAGAATCGTTTTTAATTCTGATGTGTCTCCCCTCGGAGCAAAAGAGTCAAGGTTTTCTTCATGAATAAATCCATCACTAAGAATATACAGATCCAGATCACCCAGTTTTATTTTTTTAACACCAGAAAGATCATCCTCTGTAGTTGTGCTGAACACCGTTCTTTCATTTGCCAACAAGCCGGAAAAAGGGATCATCGTTAAAGTTCCGGCTAAAATTCCATTTTTTAAAAGTTCTCTTCTATTCATAATTATATATGTGCTTTTCTTATTTTGATCATATTTAAGATAAACAAACCCAGAATTCCCAATACAAAATAACCTTCCGCCACCTGTAGTTGGAACTGAGGTTTTATCAGGCTTGCAATACCATAGCTTATCGCTGAAGTGATAATGAATGCAACACCTCCTGTTAACCCGCCGGCAATTCCGGCAGAATCAGGAAATCTTCCGATACAATAAGAGAAATAATTATTGAAAATAAATCCTGCTGTTACATGAATCGCGAAGGCAAAAACAACCAAACTGTAAAGGTTACTTACGTAGTAAGAAAAAATGAACATCAAAATAATCAGAATGAGCTGGATAAAATTAGCATAGCGAATTTTAGGCAGGAATGCTTTGTTGATCAAAGCTTTTCCTAAAAAGCCACCTGTCATCCATGCTAATCCAAGGATAAGCGAGACATATCCTGCAACGACTTCTGAATAGCCCATTTTGTGTTCGATAATGAATGCCCCACAGAGGTTGAAAAATATCACCATTGCATAACTCAGCCCACACATCAGCATTCCATAGAAAAAGTCTTTGGCTTTAAACATAGAATTGTATTCTTTGATCAGGAAACTGATACGAAACGGATTTCTTCTCTTTAAAGTTTCTCCCGAAAATAGCAGCTCAAAAATGAGAAGGAGTAAACTGTAGCCAGCTAAAACATAGAAATTGGACTGCCATCCAAAACTCTTTTGCAGATAACCACCAATAAATGGTGCCACAATAGGACCTACCGACCATACAATCGTCATAATACTTAAATAGTGCTTCCTTCTCTCCCCTTCATAGACATCCACAAAAAAGGCACGTTTTGAAACTACCGCAAAACCGGACAGCATCCCATGGAGAACACGCATCGCATAGATAACCATAATATTTTCTGTGGTTGCGGTAATCAGAAAAGTAACGACGAACAACGCCAAAGAAAAAACAGATACCGGGTACCGCCCAAATGAGTCTACAACACTTCCGGCAAAAAACTGTGTGACTCCATAGCTTATTAAAAATATAGACAGGGTTAGCTGTATACTACTTTCAGGCAAATGAAGCTCAGTAGCCATACTTGGCATTGAGGGTAAATAAATATCCGTTGCCAGGCCTGACATCGGAATTACTGCAAAAGCTAAAATGGTAGCTATAAATTGATTCTTTTCTTTAAGAGCCTTCATTTCCTCTCCTTATTTTCTTTCATAAAAAAATCTGGATTTCTGAGTATTTCAGAAATCCAAACTTAAATTTTCATTAATTATTGACCAGTTTCATTGATCCTTCACTATATCTTTCTCCCACATTAGGATATTTCTTCAAGATAGCATCTACTGCATCGAGATCAGATTGGGAAAGCTCGACATTAATGGCTGCGATATTTTCTTCGAGATACTTAATCCGTTTTGTTCCGGGAATAGGAATTATATCATCACCCTGATTAAGTACCCAGGCTAATGCCAACTGTGTTCCTTTAATTCCCTTAGAACTTGCAAGTTCATTAAATTCCTGAACCAGCTTTCGGTTGTTTTCAAGGCTTTCCTCCTGATAACGTGGTAATGATTTTCTGAAATCATCATCTCCAAAATTCTGAACTTCATTGATGTTGGCAAAAAGTCCTCTGGCTAATGGAGAATATGGAACTAAAGAGATGCCTAATTCTCTTATCGTAGGTAAGATCTCTTTTTCAACATCTTTTGTCAGAATAGAGTATTCCGATTGTAAAGCAGTAATAGGATGGATTTTATTTGCTTTTTTAATAGATTCTGCGGAAGCTTCTGATAACCCTATATATTTTACCTTCCCCGCTTTTACAAGATCGGCCATTGCTCCTACAGTCTCTTCAACAGGAATGTTCGGGTCAACTCTATGTGCATAATACAAATCTATTGTATCAATTTTCAAGCGTTGAAGACTCAGATCTACAGCCTGCTTTATCCATTCCGGAGAACCGTCAAAATATGTTCCGGGAGCACCACTGTGGCTCGCTTTACCATCCTTAAACCTGAATCCGAATTTTGTAGCGATAAAGATTTTATCACGGTTCGGAACCAGTACTTTGGAAATCAGTTTCTCATTTTCACCATTGGCATACATATCGGCAGTGTCCCAGAAATTAACCCCCAGGTCCAAAGCTTTGTGTAGTGTATTGATGCTTTCCTGCTCATCAGCGGGTCCGTAGGCAAAGCTCATTCCCATACATCCTAAACCAATAGCAGATAACTGCTCTCCTGTGTTTCCTAATTTTCTAAATTTCATGATTGCTTGTGATTTTAAATTATAAGAACAAAATTATAACAACCTGAATGATTACTTTATATAGAATTCAAACTAAGAATTATAAAATTCAAACAAGATCACTTCTTAAAGCGTTGGGCGTATTTCCGGTTTGTTTTTTAAAATAATTGGTAAAATACGCCGGTTCTTCAAATCCAAGCCCGTAAGCTATTTCAGAAATATTCCAATCGGTGTGTTTTAATAAGGCATTAGCCTCCTGAATAATTCTCGAAGTAATCTGCTGACTGGTGGTTTTCCCTGTAACCTCTTTTACAGATCTGTTAAGGGAGTTAACATGAATAGAAAGGCTTTCAGCATAATCATTAGGCGATCTTAGCTTCAGATAGGCATCCGGGCTGTCTATGGGAAACTGTCTCTCTAAAAGCTCCATGAATAATGAAGCCACTCTTTGAGAAGCATTCTGATAATGTTCAAAATTCTCAGCAGGATGCATCTTCATCGTTTCATGAATTAAAAGATGAAGATAATTTCTGAGCATATCATATTTGTGGATATAATCAGATTCAATTTCTGCCATCATCTTCTCAAAGATGCCGGAAACTGTTTTTTGCTGCTCGTCATTAACAAAGAATACCGGTGTTCCTCCTATCCTGAATAGGGGTGAATCCTGGAGATTTCCTAAGCGGGTGCCATTTTGCAAAAACTGATCCGTAAACAAACAGAACCATCCTTTCTGATCATCATCATCGGCTTCCCATGAATAAGGTACGACAGGATTGGAAAATAATAGGGCTGGTTTATCTACGCGGATCCATTTATCAGCATAATGAAGCTTTCCTTTTCCAACAATTAGTGATACTTTATAAAAATCTCTTCTGCTGTATGGAGTAACCAATGCACAGTTATCCCGGGAAAACACATTAAAGTGCCCCAAACCTGAATCGGAATGGCAGGAAGGAAAGACTCTAACCTGAGTACGACGATAAAATTCTTGTAATGATTCTGATGATTCCATAACACAAAGTTATAAAATTCAAACACAATTAAGAATATATAATTTCAAATAACCATTGGAACAAAAAAAAATGACTGATCTTACGAACAGCCATCAAAAAAAATTTGAATATATAGTGAAATGTGATTCATTACGGTGCTCATGTCCTTTCAATTAAAATGCCAAATTACAGGAGTCGATTATTAATCTTTATTAAACTTTTGTAAGGAGTTGAAAATGTAGGGAATAAATTATTGGGGGAGAGAGGGGTTCGGGATTCGAGTTGCGAGTTATGGGTTATGAGTTATGAGTTATGAGACAATAATACCCTTATCTCTTTTTCACACCCTCATACTCTCATACTCTCTTACTCTCTTACTTTCACACCCTCTAACCCTCTAACTTCTATCCTCAAATCCCAATAATTGCTTAATTTAAAAGAATATAAATTACGGACAACTTCTTAAAATTAACTCATTGTATGATTTTAATTTGTAATTTTAAAGAAGAGATCTGATTATAAGCTCTCGAAAATCATTTATCATCCAACCTAATCTCAATAATTATGGAAAATATAAAATTTGAAATATCTCCATATCAAGATGAATTGCAGATATTAATCGATGAAAAGAAAGCCGGATACATGTCCATGGCAATTGATGGCAGACAATTAATTGTATACTACACAAAACTCAACGAAGAACTTGAAGGGCATGGATATGCTAAAATGCTTTTAGACGAACTGGTACGGTATGCAGAGGAAAAAGATTTACTGATAGACCCTGAATGCGATTTTGTAAGACAGCAATTTGAAAATCATCCGAAAAGATACAAAGACATCTGGCACGCCTAAGGCTAATCCTCCCACCACGTCTTGAATTGAGTATCCGATTGATTCAAATCAACTATTTCGCCAATCATAGGAGTAAGAATATGTAATTTTTTCTCTTTACCCAAACTTGATATTTTTTTAAGCGGCTCATTCCAGGGATGAAGAGCCAGAGCAAATTTTGAGGAATGAACAGGAATTATGTTTTGGGCATTAACTTCTATACTTGCCTGTATAACCTCCTGAGGAAGTGCATGAATATATTTCCAGGCTTCATTATATTGCCCGTTCTCCATAATAGCATAATCAAAAGGACCATACTTTTCACCAATCATTTTAAAATGAGTATCATAACCACTGTCACCACCTAGGAAGAGCTTTTTCGTAGGCGTTTCCAGAACATACGAGGTCCATAATGTTCCGTTTCTTTTTATTTTTCTTCCTGAAAAATGCCTTGCCGGAGTAAAGGTTATTTTAATATTATTTTTTAAATCAGCAATACCACCCCATTCTTCTTCAATAAGCTGATCTTCCCTGTAGCCCCATTTTTCAAAATGTGCACCCACTCCCAGAGGTAAAATAACAGTTCCTACCCTATCTTTTATATTTTTAACCGTAGGATAGTCTAAATGGTCAAAATGATCATGAGTAATAATAAGATAATCAAGATTGGGAACATCTTCAGGTTTGAAAATATCAGAACCCGTAAATGCTTTATTGAAAAATTTGAACGGAGATCCGTAAGTACTTAGAACAGGGTCTATTAAAAAAGAAACTCCATCCGTCTGTATAAAATAGGAAGAATGCCCCAACCAGATAAAAACATCCTGATCTTTTGGAATATCTTTTAAACTGGTATGTATGGAAGGAATCCTCTTTAATGGCTTTAAAAGGGGATCTTTTTTAGCCAGAAAAAAATTATAGAGAACTTCAGACATGCTATGTCCTTCGGCAAGTGACGGAGTGTGACTAATATTCTGAAACTGCCCATCCCTATAATGTTTTGACTGTTTCATTCGCTCCAATCTTTTCCCTGCAGGATCAGAACCAAAAACATCCTGACTCATTATTAAATAATACGCCAACACCAACAGAATAACAACTGCAATAAGTAAATACATCATTTGATAAAAATAAGCATCAAATGTATTAACTTTTGCCCTTAAATGGTATACCAAACCGGGAAATAAGCAATTTATTTAACGAAATATTATAACACTTATTTAAAAAATTATCATTATTTTAATATTCTGATCATTTTAAACAATTAAATTTGTAGGTTTTAAACACAAAGACATTGAAAATTTCATTAATTCTATTTGGATTCTTTTTTTTATGGTCCTGCTCTTCGGTCGCCAATAGCGAACAGCAGGATGCGGCGCTTATAGAACCTGATCAACTTAAAAAAGATGTGGATTATGCCTACAGTAAATTAAAAGAGATGCATCCTCAGCTTTACAGGTACACCACAAGAAAAGATCTGGATTATAGAATCGACAGCCTTAAACAGACCATTAACAAACCTCTTACCCCCATTGAGTTTTATTTCAAATTACAACCAGTAATTACAACGATTCGGGAAGGGCATCTCTCACTGATGATCCCTTTTGAGAAACTAAAAAAGGAGTATGGCGGAAGAAAATTATTCAACTATTTTAAATATGCGATAAAGGATAACCATTTATATATTATAGAAAATAAAGATTCTATTTATAATATAAAACCGGGTACCGAAATAGTAAGCATTGATGATGTCCCTGTTATTTCCTATATCAACAGATACAAAAACCTGATCAGCAGTGACGGCCGGAATAAAACTTTTATCCCTTACTATCTTAAAGACATGATTTTCATCTTTTTTTGTATGGAAAATGGCTTCCTGGATCATGTGAGAATTGAAACATTATATAATAATGAAAAGAAAAGTTATACGCTTGAGAGACAAAAGCAGAGCGATCAGGAAAGAGAAAAGCTTAAAGGCCTGACCGCCTCAAAAAGCAGTCGTTCTCAATGTTCAGGCACCCGTAATTTTCAGTTTTTAGATGATGATAATTCCATTGCTTATATCAATATAAAAAGATTTTCAGACAACCATTCAGATAAATTTTACCGGGATACTTTTGAAAGAATTAAAGAAGCAAAATCATCTTATCTTATACTGGATATAAGGGATAACTATGGAGGTTCCCTGCAGGAAATCAATACTCTTTATTCGTATCTTGTGTCCGAGCCTTTTACCTTGATAAAACCCTCAAGACTTAATTCAGGCTTTACTCCATTAAAGACCAATTATTTTAAAAAAAGCAGCCCTCTGGAATATGCATTGAAAGGGATTACTTATCCTACTTATTTTTTCCTTAAAACCTTCCATACATACAAAGGAACTGATGGTAAATTCTATTATAAAATAAAAGCAGATAATGTAACCAAGCCCAGTAAAAATGCTTTTCAGGGGAAAATTTTTGTACTGGTAAATGGAGGAAGTTATTCAGCATCTTCTATTATCAGTTCTAAATTAAAGTTTGATAAAAAGGCGCTGTTAGTAGGTGAAGAAACCGGAGGAGCAAATGATGGAACTGTAGCAGGTTTTTATTCTTATCAGGTGTTGCCAAATTCCAAACTCACTTTACCGATTGGATTGTTATTGGTAAACCCAAATATTACACTCACCAACTCGCAAAGAGGAGTAATTCCTGATGTAGCCATCCCTGAAACTTTACAAGATATCATTAATAAAAATGATGTTCAATTAAATTGGGTGAAGAGCGAGATTGAAAAAGAGAAAAAAAAGCCATAAAAAAACATTATAATGAAAAAAATTCTATTTTTTTTAAAAGCCATTTTCTATGTTTTCATCCTATGGTTTGTGATACATTCATTGTACATTATTGCAGATGGCTTATACGATACTAAACAAAAATCTGATCTAGCTGTTATTCTGGGAAATAAAGTTAATGAAGATGGTACATTATCCAAAAGACTGGAAAAGCGATTAGAAACAGGAATTGAGCTTTATAAGAACCATAGAATCAAAAAAATTCTAGTAAGTGGGGGCTTTGGAAAAGAAGGTTATTTTGAAGGAGACAAAATGAAAGATTTTTTAATTTCGAATGGAATTCCCGACTCTCTGATAATTGTCGATAATCATGGTGATAATACAAGAGCAACTGTTGAAAATACTTTACAATTGAAAAAGCAATTGGATTTCAATAGCGTGATTGTTATTTCACAATACTTTCATGTTACAAGAACAAAAAAACTTTTTAAAGATAGCGGTTTCACGAATGTGACAAGTGCAAGCCCCCGGTATTTTGAAGTAAGAGATTTATATTCGATTATCAGGGAATTTCCAGCTTATTACACCCAGTAATAATTTTTAGCTAAAATAAAACCATAAACTTAACTTTGGTAATGGAGAAGACATTTTTTTCAGTCCGGAAACGAGATTCGGAATATTATAAAAGTATTCTCAGTGATTCTTTTTATCATATCTTTTATTTGAAGGAAGTGGAAAAATTATAGTTGATTTTACTGAATATAATTTCGATGGTAGAATTGTTTTTTTCTCATCACCATTTCAGAACATCCAGATCATATGTGATTCAACTATCGATATTGAAGACTTAAGCTTTCACAGCGATTTTTACTGTATAGAATTTCACAAAAAAGAAGTGGCTTGTAACGGGTTGCTTTTTAATAATATTTACCTCTTCCCCTATTTTAAATTAGATCAGGAAGTTTTCAACGAGATAGCGGAATATTTTTCAAAAATCCAAAGAGTAAATCTCCAGGAAGATTTCTCACAAGCCATTTCACAATCCTACCTTCAGCTTATTCTGGCTATTTGCAGTAAAGAAAAAAATAAAATACTTCCCGATAAGGAACTCATTCAGGATGATTTTAAAGAATTAAAATCTTTTCAGAATCTTGTGGAAATTCATTTTCTCACAGAAAAAAATCTATCATTTTATGCGGATCTTTTACATATTGCACCAAATACTTTAAGTAAAAAGATCAAGTCCCGTTTTAATAAAACACCTTCTCAGATCATTCAGGAAAGAGTGATCCTTGAATCGAAAAAACAAATTCACCTCACCCGAAAATCAATTAAAGAGATTGCTGTAGCGCTTAATTTTAGTGACGAGTTTTACTTTAGCAAATATTTTAAAAAACACACAGGGATCTCTCCAAGTCATTTTAGAAGAGAAGCCGGAATTTCGATTGTTGCAGATTTGTACAAGTAAAGTCCATAATTCTCCATTCTATTGAGTAAGCATTCATTCTAATTTTGTAAAAAAAAATAATATGATTGAATTCTTAGCACACTCCCAGAAAAACTTTATTCATATTTTAAGGATAAGTGTTTTTATCGTTATGGCATGGATTGGTGGATTAAAAGCTTTTCACTACGAAGCTGAAGGCATTATCCCTTTTGTTGCCAATTCCCCTTTTATGAGCTTTTTCCTCAATAAGAAAGCCTCAGATACGGATAGTTATAAAGTCCATAAAAACAAGGAAGGCGAAGTTATTCCTAACAATATAAAGTGGCATGAAGCCAACGGCACTTACGTTTTTTCCTATGCATTGGGAAGTTTCATCGTCGGAATTGGTATTCTCGTGATTCTTGGAATTTTCTATCCAAAGATTGGACTATTATCCGGAATTTTAACTGCCGGAATGTCCTTTGTGACACTTTCTTTTCTAATAACGACCTCTGAAGCATGGGTCCCCGATTTGGGCGGCACTGAACATGGATTCCCTTATCTTTCGGGAGCAGGAAGATTGGTGATCAAAGATATTATTATGTTTGGAGCAGGTTTGGTTATCGCTTCAGACTCAGCAAAAAGCATTTTAAACAAAGCTTCATAATGGAATAATTTCGGCGGGCATTCTGCCCGCCGAAATATTATTTTTGAAATTCCATAACAAGTGTTTCTATTGTTGTTATGTATTTGCCATAAAATTTTTGAAACCAGTATTTTCCTAAAAGATATAAAAAGAACAATCCAATTAAAACTGCACTTATTAGAATGGTAGCGATCCTAAGATCACTTAACGGTTCTGGTCTCGGAATAAATTCTAAGACAATAATGATCTCACAAACCAAAAAGGGAATAAAACTGAGGTAAAATGAGAGGTAATATTGTTTATTCAGCTCAAACTGGTGAAGCAAATCCTTTAATCCATCATACGTTTTCATCCCCGGATCACTCATATCTTTATAAAGCTTAAAGAATTTTTTAAAAAAGAAAAAGGTTACTATAGCCATAGAGGCTAAAAGTATGGTGAGATAAAATTTAAATTTAAAAGGGGCTCCACAAAGCCAGACAACAGCAAACCCAAAAATGAAAATTCCAATAGTAGAAAGGAATTCATGCTTCATATTTCTGCGAATCCTTTCTAAAGGAAGGTTGATCTTATTTTTATTTTCAATACTGATTTCAGGTGTCTTTTCAAAGACATCTTCATTCCATGTATTTTTTAGTTCATCTATATTCATTGTTATTGATTTAAAATTAGTATTTATTTGAGTTTAAGATATCTTTCAACTTATTTTTAGCACGATTCATTTTCACCCTTACATTTCCCTCTGAAATCCCCATTTGATCAGCAATCTCACGACCCGAAACATCTTCGAGATAATAAAATATAAAAGCTTTATCTATTGAATTGAGTTGATGAATAGCCAGATACATAGCAGAGAGTTTTTCCTCTTTTCCACTGTCATACTCCTCCTGGGAAATTTTATAATTGGAAATATCTTCATTCGCTATAAAACTTCTTTTCTTTTCAGATTTTAAAAAAATAATCGCTGTATTAAGGGCTATTCTATATAACCATGTAGAAAATTCGCTTTCTCCTTTAAATCCGGGATATGCCCTCCAAACCTGATAGGTAATTTCCTGAAAGAGATCATCGCGGTCATCCTTATTATCCATGTACATCTTAGAAATCTTGAAAATGATTCCTTTGTGTTTTTCAATTTTATCTAAAAATTCTTTTTCTAATGTGCTCATGGTTCTTGGCTCTGAAGAGTTAGTGACAATTCATAGAAAATGTTACAATACTTTGTAAAAAATAATAAAAATTTAATTATATCATTAAAAAAACAGGCTCATTTTTCTTTTTACCATTTGGTAAATCGAATGAAATAGACTTGTAAGAAATTTGCATCATAAAATAAATAGTAATGATACCAACAGCAAATTCTTTAGAAGGAAAAAAAGTAATCGTCATGGGTGGAAGTGCAGGAATAGGCCTTGCAACAGCAAAAGCTGCCGCTAAAAAAGGAGCAATACTTACCATTGTGGCATCTAATCAGCAACGTATAGATTCTGCATTAGGACAGCTCCCTGAAAATGCTACTGGCCAGTCAGTAGACCTCAGTAAAGAAGAAAACATTCGAAACTTCTTTACCAACCAGTCTTCATTTGACCACCTGGTATATACCGCGGGTGAAAATCTCCAATTAACGGATATCAGTGAAACTTCTATCTCAGAAGCTCAAAAATTCTTTACCATAAGGTATTGGGGTGCCCTTGCGGCCGTAAAATATGGGGCATCAAAAATCAATGCGGGAGGATCTATTGTCTTAACCAGTGGTATAGCCGGAAACCGCCCGGGAAAAGGATGGGGAATTGGAGCCAGTATTACCTCAGCTATGGAAGGATTTACCAGAGCAATGGCTGTTGAACTCGCCCCTACAAGAGTTAATATTGTATCTCCTGGTATTGTAAAAACAGATCTGTGGGGTGATATTCCGGAAAAAGCCCGTGAGGAAATGTATCAACAATATTCCGATACATTACTGGTCAAAAAAATAGCCAGCCCAGAGGATATCGCTCTTGCTTATATTTATCTCATGGAGCAGAGTTTTAGTACAGGTAATACGATTGTAGCTGATGGGGGTGGGTTGTTAATTTGAACTACTGGGTCCGGGTTTTAGGGTTTTAGAGTTTTAGAGTTTTAGAGTTTTAGAGTTTTAGAGTAAGTTAAAAGAAAAACCGTACTCATTTTAGATGCAGTACGGTTTTTTATTTTGAAGTGATTGCTTTAATCTTAGAAGATATAATCTGTACTTAAGAAATTAGAATCATGTTCTCTGACAATGGTATTTAAAAGCTCTTTATTGGACTCCGTCAATTTTGCTGCTACCAAAGATCTTATAGAAAAAGAACGAAGAGCATCAAATACAGAAAGAGTCCCTTCCGCACTGTCTTTTCTTCCGGTAAATGGGAAAACATCCGGACCTCTCTGTGCCTGACAGTTAATATTCACTCGGCTTACAAGATTAACAAATGAATCAATAAGTTTTGAAACTTCATGTGGATCTTCACTAAAAATACTTACCTGCATTCCATGGGAAGCATTTACCTGATAATCGATCGGCTCATCAATACTGTCAAAAGGAACGACAGGTATTACAGGCCCAAATTGTTCTTCATGATACAATTTCATTTCGCTGGTAACAGGGTAAACTACTGCAGGAAATACGAAAGAGGCATCATTGTATCCTCCGTTCTCATTCAATATCTTAGCTCCATGCGCAATCGCATCATCAATACACTCTTTCAGATATGGAGGCTTATTCACTTCAGGAAGCGGGGTTATTTTCACATCCTTTTCCCAGGGAAGTCCCGGCTTCAAAGCAGATACAGCCTTATTTAATTTTTCTGTGAATTCTGCAGCAACTTCTTTTTGTACAAACAGTAATTTTAATGCTGTGCATCGCTGCCCGTTAAAAGAAAGCGCTCCTAAAATACATTCATTGACGGCTACATCAAGATCAGCATTTTTTGTAATGATCGCTGCATTTTTTGCATCAAGACTTAAAATCGCACGTAAACGGTTTACTTTTGGATGCAGCTTTTTCAATCCATTAGCCACTTTACTGGATCCGATAAATGCCAACACATTTACTTTCCCACTTTCCATAATGGGAGTAATGATTTCAGAACCTTTTCCATACAGTGTATTTACCGTCCCTTTTGGAAATGCTTCTTTAAATGCATTTAATAATGGATAATGAGCCAAGACCCCATGTTTAGGGAGTTTAAATAAAATAGTATTTCCCATAATCAATGCCGGAATCAATGTGGTAAATATCTCATTTAAAGGATAATTAAAAGGTCCCATACTTAAAACAACACCCAACGGAGCTCTACGAATTTGGGCAATCGTTCCTTCTGCCTGCTGGAAACGTGAGGATTCACGATCAAGATCCTTTAATGCATCAATGGTCTGATTGATATAATCCACGGTGCGGTCGAATTCTTTGGTAGAATCAGCAAGCGTTTTTCCAATCTCCCACATCAAAAGTTTGATAACAAGATCACGCTGCTGGATCATTAGATAAACAAATTTCTGCATACATTTTATGCGTCCCTCTACAGACATTGTCGGCCATTCTCCAAGACCATTATCATAAGCTTGTACACATGCTTCAAGAACTTCCATAGCATCTTCAGGGCTTATATTGGGAATACTACCCAATAGTTTTCTTTCAAGTCCGTTTTCTGTAGGAATACAAACCGGTGAATAAATATTTGTAACCTCGCCCTTCCACTCTACCAGTTCACCATTCAGCAAGTAGGTGCGCTGATGAATTTCCTGAACTTTAAATTCTTCAGGGATTTCATTCTCACTTTTAAAGATTCCTTGAAATGACGAATTATGTACTGAATCCATATTTTTTATCTTTTTAATAATTAAGTGTCCACTTTTTATTAGAATAAAGGTAGACGTTAGAATTGATTATAAAAATAGGCAGTTAATAGATTCGGTCTATTTAAAGACTGTTTGAATTAAAATTAATATTCAATCCAAAAAAAGAATAATTTTGTTAAAAAATAAATTCAATGTTTTCAAAATTAATTTTCACCACACTATTGTCTTTCTCTGTATCTCTTTTTGCCCAAAATTCAAAAACGGCCAATACAGTTATGATGGGAGGAAAACCAGTAAGTACTTATTCCAAATTACCGGCTGTCAATAAAGCTGCGCCAAAGTTCACTCTTACAGATGTTGGAATGAAAGATCAGACCTTAGATTCTTACAAAGGGAAATTTTTGATTCTTAATATTTTTCCAAGTGTAGATACGGGGGTTTGCTCAGCTTCAGTGCGTCACTTCAATGAAGATGCGGCCAACCTTCCCAATACGGTTGTTCTTTGTATTTCCAAAGATCTGCCTTTTGCACAAAAAAGATTTTGTGGAGCTGAGGGGATCAAAAATGTGGTAATGCTTTCCGATTTCCGTTCTGATTTCGGAAAAATGTACGGTGTAGAACTCACAGACTCTGTTATGAAAGGTCTTTTAAGCAGGGCTGTGGTTGTAATTGACCCTTCAGGGAAGATTGTTTACGAAGAGCAGGTTGCTGACATTTCACATGAACCGAATTATGAAGCAGCAATTAAGGCTGTGAAAAATTAAGTTTAGTTTAAAAATAATTTGTTCGCTAATGCTTTAAATGGAGAATATTCCTATATTTAAAACTTAAACGAATTAATAATTTACTATGAAAAATTTTAAAAAGATCTCAAGAGAACAATTAAAAAATGTACAAGGAGCAGGTTCTTTACCACAATGTCCGGTTGGATATATCTACAGATGCGAAGCCGTAGGTGTATGTGATGAAATAAGTGGTCAAGATGACTGTGCATGTGGATGTGTAGTTAAACCTGTGAGACCATAAAAATTCAAACCCTCTTTCCAGAGGGTTTTTTATTGTTTATAAATAAGCTATCGATTATGATCAGGAAAAAGCATTATTTTATCTAAAAATCTATTGACTATATTTTAGTCATCTCCTATTCCATAAAACTAGCTGTGGAATAATACAGAAATAGTAAAGCCAAGGCATCGTCTACAGAATCATCAAGTTCAATACTAAAGGTAGGATCTTTAAACCACTTCCTATGGGTCTGGATATCTATCAGTAACTTTTTCTGTTCGTAAAGCTGCATTCCTTTACCGAATTTAAAATGGCAGATCTTCACTTCTTTACCAGTTTTAATGATCCTGTCTTTACCAAAGTCTGTATAGTAAAGTACTTTTCTTCCATCTGAAAGTTCAATATCATTCCATAAAAAGCCTACATTTTTAATGTCGTAGCGCTTAGAATCACATAAAATAAATTTTTTCCACGAAATTAATTTACTTGTTTCGACAATTTTTCCAATTTCAGAATTATTTTCTGAAAATAAGGTTAACTGTCTTTTTCCGAATTTTGCTGTATATCTTTTCAATAATTTAATTTTTAAATTAAAAACGGTTAAAGCTTCATAAAAAATTTAGTCATCCTTAGTGATCTCTTTTTTTACTCTCTATAACAATTACTCCATATTCTCCAGCATTTCCATACAACTTTTTCGCTTCCTAATGAAAGCACCCTTACAATTTGTATTTTATCGGGATCATTTTTTTCATTTTATCTTCTGAAATCTTTTTATTATCTAATAAAATCAAAGGTTTTGTAGATTCAATATGTTCTTTTGTAGATATCCCTAGCCAGTCAGTTTTTCACAATCTACCTCTAATTACTAGCCTATCAATATTTCTTTTTAATCAACTGTTCCACTATATCTTTTTTCATTTGTATCAAAGAATAACAAACTCTTTATCAGAAAATCCACTAAATTATACCCCCTTTTTTCTGGAAACTCCATAAAACCACATTTTCCATACGGGTTTCATTTCATTCCAACTTTCACGGCACATCCAATTTTTATTTTTTTCATTATTTTGTATAAAAATAAAAAAACTTTGCAATAAGCAAAGTTTTTTATTAAATATTTTTTCAAAAATTATAATAAATTATCATCAACCATATTAGGAAGAGTAACTTTTAAATTCGGTTCTACTTCCATTGCTCTTTTGATTGCAAAGATGGCACCTTCATTTCTAGCCCAACTCCTTCTTGAAATTCCGTTATTGACATCCCAGAAAAGCATAGATTTCAATCTTCTGTCTGCTTCAGCACTTCCGTCTAGTAACATTCCAAAACCTCCGTTGATCACTTCTCCCCATCCAACACCACCGCCATTGTGAATAGACACCCAGGTTGCCCCACGGAAACTGTCACCAATCACATTATGGATAGCCATATCCGCAGTAAATCTTGAACCGTCATAAATATTTGAAGTTTCTCTGTAAGGAGAATCTGTTCCTGATACATCATGGTGATCTCTTCCTAAAACTACCGGACCAATTTCTCCGCTTTTTATCGCTTTATTGAATGCCTCCGCAATTTTCATTCTTCCCTCTGCATCAGCATAAAGAATTCTTGCCTGAGAACCTACGACAAGTTTGTTCTCCTGCGCTCCTTTGATCCATTGAATATTATCTTTCATTTGCTGCTGAATCTCTTCAGGAGAGTTCTTCTGAATCTCTTCTAAGATCTGACAAGCAATTTCATCTGTCTTTTGAAGATCTTCCGGTTTTCCACTTGTACAAACCCAACGGAAAGGTCCAAATCCATAGTCAAAACACATAGGTCCCATAATATCCTGAACATAGCTCGGAAATTTAAATTCTCTGCCTAAGGTAGGATTATCCGCCATGACATCCGCTCCTGCTCTGGATGCCTCTAATAAAAAGGCATTTCCATAATCAAAGAAATAGGTTCCCTTTTCTGTATGTTTATTAATTGCAGCAGCATGTCTCCTTAAAGTTTCCTGAACTTTCTCTTTAAATAATTCAGGATCTTCAGCCATCATCGTATTCGATTCTTCAAAACTTTGTCCCACAGGATAATATCCTCCAGCCCATGGATTATGAAGAGAAGTCTGATCAGAACCTATATCGATTCTTAAATCTTCTTCATCAAATTTTTCCCAAACCTCAACAATATTTCCAAGGTATGCCAACGAAACCGTTTCTTTATTTTCCTGCGCTTTTTTTACTCTTGTTACCAGTTCGTCTACATTGTCATGGATTTCATTCACCCATTTCTGATCGTGGCGGATCTTTGTGATCTTAGGGTTTACCTCAGCACAGACGGTAATACACCCTGCAATATTTCCTGCTTTTGGTTGTGCACCACTCATTCCTCCTAACCCAGAGGTTACAAATAGGCCTCCCTTCGTTTCCTTTTTTATCTTCCTGAAAGCATTAAGAACGGTAATGGTTGTACCATGAACAATCCCCTGTGGCCCGATATACATATAACTTCCCGCAGTCATCTGTCCATACTGAGAAACCCCTAATGCATTGAACTTTTCCCAATCGTCCGGTTTTGAATAATTTGGAATCACCATTCCATTGGTTACCACTACTCTAGGTGCATCTTTATGTGAAGGAAATAATCCCATCGGATGCCCTGAGTACATCGTCAGGGTCTGCTCATCTGTCATCTCAGACAAATACTTCATCGTTAAAAGGTATTGTGCCCAATTTTGGAAAACAGCTCCGTTTCCGCCATATGTGATGAGTTCGTGTGGATGCTGTGCAACTGCATAATCAAGATTATTCTGAATCATCAGCATAATCGATTTAGCCTGTTCAGATTTTCCTGGATAATCAGTAATCGGCCTTGCCTTCATTTCATAATCCGGACGGAAACGATACATGTAAATTCTACCATATTTTTCTAATTCTTCTTTAAATTCCGGTAGTAATTCAGCGTGAAATTGGGGATCGAAATATCGTAAAGCATTTTTCAACGCTAGCTTTTTCTCCTCCTCACCTAAAATTTCTTTACGCTTGGGAGCATGATTAATATTCGTTTCGTATGGTTTTGGTTGTGGCAACTGATTAGGTATACCCTGTTGTATCTGTTCTTGAAAAGTCATAACTATATTGAAGTTCTACGTTTAAAATTCAAAGTTTTAAAGATATTCAAAATAGAAAATATAATGCAAAGAAAACATGAAAAATTCCCCTCTCAGGGATGGCTAATTATTGTAATTAGCCTAAATTACAATAACCACTTTGTTTAAAAATGATAATTTCCGCCGATAAAGCCTTCCAATCCCAACCACTCCTCTTGTAACCAAAGCCCCCTTAAAAAAAAGAATGATAGATTCTTAAAAAAATGTGATTGCATCTTATTTTCACAAACTGATAATAAAAAACCTTACTCGCTTGAGTAAGGTCTGATCTATATCGTTTCATTGAATACTTTATGTAAGAACATCATCATTTTCTTCTTCATGATCGTCATTGTTATCACTGGTACTCCAATAATTATTTTCTTCATCTTCTGATCCTACTTCTTCCATATCATCATCTTCCTCAGAACCCGGAACATCCAGATCCATTTCCATCTCATAATCATCTTCATTTTCATTCAGAATAGGATTTCCATCGCCATCTAAAGGAATATGTTTTTCTTTATTGAAGAAATCTTCGTTGGGATTATAATCCATTTCTCTTAATCTTCTATTTTGCTCGTTGATGTTATCTTCTGGTATCATACTATTAGTATTTAGTGTTGACTCATATAAAACAAAAATAATTCCAAGTTGTATTTAATTGCCTGAATAAATGTCAGGATTAACACAATGAGGCATTCTTTCTCCTTTTGAAAATGCAATTATATTTTCAGCTGCTAATTTTGCCATTCCATTTCTTGCTTCAACCGTAGCTGATCCAATATGCGGAAGGACACAAACACTTGAAAGTTCCAATATAGGATCATCTTTTACAATAGGTTCCGGATTGGTAACATCTAAACCGGCACCCCATATTTCCCTGGAAACCAATGCCTCATACAAATCATTTTGATGGTGAAATCCACCTCTCGCCGTATTGATAAAAATCGCATTGGGTTTCATGTTTTTAAAAACAGAACCATTGAAAAGATCTTTATTTTCAGGTTTGAAATTAGCATGAATACTTAAAACATCAGAACGTTCGATTAACTCCTCAAAGGAAACATACTTTGCATCGAGTTCTTTTTCAGCTTCCTCATTACGATGCCTGTTGTGATAAATAATATTCATATCAAAAGCCTTCGATGATTTTTTTGCCATTTCAAAACCGATCCTTCCCAGCCCAAAAATACCTAAAGTCTTTCCATAGAGTTCCTGTCCTAATGCATGAAGAGGATCAAAATCCCCCCAATTGCCATCTTTCACTTTCTGGTAATTATAACTGGCTCTTCTTGCTACGGACTGCATTAATAAAAAAGCTACATCAGATGTTGCTTTACTCAGCACATCCGGTGTATTTCCAATCGGTATACTTTTATGAGTAGCCGCTTTAACATCCACATGATCAAAACCAACTGAATACAATGCAATAGCCTTTACATTAGGGCACTGTTCAAAAAAGTCCTTATCAAAGGAATGAACTCCAACATTTAAAATTGCATCTGTATTTTTACAATAGCTCAACCACTCTTCCTTAGAAAGATTTTCATTTTCCGGTATGATCACTTCTACACCTGCTTCTTCAAGCAATTTTATTCCTATTTCAGGAATCCTTTTATTGAGGAATACTTTCATTATACACAATTTATTTTTTTCCAATAAAAAAACCTCACTCATTGTATAAGTGAGGCTTAACTTTAATATAAAAATTACTTCTTCTCTTCTGATCTTTTTTTATTCTCCCTAACTTCGAAAAACATTTCCTGAGTATCTCCCGAAACATCTTTTACAGATTTTTGTGCATAGCTCATAAATTCATGTTTTGTTTCTTCATTATTAAGAGATCTCGTTATAAATACTTCAATATTCATTCCGAAAATCATTCAGAAAGTGATTCCAGATGATCTCCTTTTTTCAATCCTCCATTACAAAAAGGATAGAAGCTATAATAGATTTTTTGAATGATAAACAAAATTTATATTAACCGTATCAATTCTCCTTTTCTTTTGACAATGTTTTTATAGTCCCACTGAATGCGTTGCGATTTTTCAAGCCATCTTTTCAGATCAGCTTCATCAATTTGCTCTGGTGATGTATATCTGATCTCCGCAGCCTTAAAAGAACCTTCTACTTTCAGGTCGCTTTCCTCAAAAGATTGTCCACTCCAAAATAATAAGCGTACAGAATCTTTCAACTTACTATACCCAACAATAGGATTTCCATCTAAAAACCAAACGGGATGTCTGTGCCAGATTTTATTTTCAGCCTCCTGCAGCTGATGACCGATAATCACAGAGAGTTTTTTGCAGATTTCCTGATCCGATTCTTTCGATTGTGTATTGTTATAATCTATTGTATCGGGATGTATCATATTTTATGTATTGGTATTGTTAAGCATTGGAACAAACTTATATGCACCAAACTCTTCTTTTTCAATCTCCGTTGGAGAAATTTTTGTAAACCTATATAATACCTGTTCATCAGTAGGTCCTAACGGAATAACCATTTTTCCGCCCACTTTCAATTGCTTTAATAATTCAGTCGGCAGTACAGAAGCTCCGCATGTTACAATGATCTTATCAAAGGGAGCAAATGTTGGCAATCCGGCAAAGCCGTCCCCAAAACTCTGAAATTTTGGAAAAAGGTGAAGTTCCCTCAGTTTTTTCTTAGAAAAATCAAATAAATCTTTCTGTCTTTCTACTGTATACACCAAAGCTTTCATCGTTAAAAGAACAGCAGTCTGATACCCACACCCAGTTCCGATTTCAAGGACTTTTTCTCCGGGTGTTACTTGTAAAAGCTCCGATTGCTCAGCAACCGTTGAAGGGTGAGAAATGGTTTGATGAGCCAGAATAGGAAAAGCACGGTCTTCGTAGGCATAGTCTTCAAAAATACTTTCAATAAAAAGATGCCTCGGAACTTCATTCATGGCCGAAAGTACATTTTTATCTGTAATCCCAATTCTTTGTTGAAGATATTCAACTAAAATTTTTCTTTTTCCTTTATGTACAAACGAATCTTGCGTCATTAAATAATAGTTATTAGGTTGCTGATGGTAGTTCCTCACAAAAATAAGAATTAGATTTTAGATTTCAGGAAACCTCCGGAATTTTTGCTGATTAAAGTCAAAAGTCTTTATATCTAAAATATCATACCTAATGTATATCTTTACAAAAATTAAAAAAGCTATGTTGAAAGCAGGTTTGGTAGGCGCCGGACATTTGGGAAAAATACACTTAAAACTTCTCAATCAATCAGATAAGTATGATTTTGTAGGTTTCCATGATAAAGATGTAGAAAACGGAAAAAAAATAGAAGCCGAATTCGGTTACAAATATTTCGAAAACTTCGATGATTTATTGAATCAGATCGATATGTTGGATATTGTAACACCCACGGTTTATCATTACGATTACGCATTAAAAGCAATTGAAAAAGGATTGCATTTTTTCATTGAAAAGCCTGTAACGCAAACGCTTCAGCAAGCAGAGGAGATCCTTTACAAATGTCGTGAAAATGGGATAAAAGCTCAGGTAGGCCATGTTGAAAGATACAATCCCGCCTTTATGGCAACCAAGGAATATATCAAAAATCCAATGTTTATTGAAATTCACAGGTTGGCAGAATTCAATCCCAGGGGAACAGATGTTTCTGTAGTACTGGACTTGATGATACACGACCTGGATATTTTACTGAGCATGGTGAGATCAAAAGTAAAAGCAATCCATGCCAGTGGTGTCTGTGTAGTAAGTAAAACTCCGGATATTGCGAATGCTAGAATAGAATTTGAAAATGGATGTGTTGCCAATCTTACCACTTCAAGAATTTCTATGAAGGCGATGAGAAAAAGCCGTTTCTTCCAGAAAGATGCCTATATCTCGGTTGACTTCCTTGAGAAAAAGGCAGAAGTCATCCGAATGAAAGATGCCCCTGAGACCCCTACTCCATTTGATATGATCATTGAAAATGCTGATGGTGAAAAGAACCAGATCTTATTTGAATATCCAAACATCCAGCCTAACAATGCTATTTTAGATGAGCTCAATTCGTTTGCAGATTCTATCACCGAAAATAAAAATGTAGAAGTATCACTGGAAGATGGTACGGAGGCATTAAAGGTTGCTTTAGAAATCATGAAACTGATAAGCTAAGTAACAATAGCTATAAAAAACATTCCTCTTTAAATTGTTCATATATTTAAAGAGGAATTTTAATTTTTATTCAATATTTTTTAAATATATTTGTGATTAGCAAACTTATAATTCTAAAAACAATCCCATAATCTTATAAAATCAATACTATGAAAAGAACCATCCTAATTTCCGCTTTATTATTGTCTCAATTTGGGACATCACAATTACTCAAGACAAGCGGTCAAAAGATCGTAAATGACAAAGGTGAAAATATCCAGCTTAAGGGGCTCGGTTTGGGAGGATGGATGTTGCAGGAGGGCTATATGCTGAAAACAGCAGATTTTGCCGGTCCTCAATATAAAATCAAACAGAAGATCTCTGAACTGATTGGTGAGGAGGGAATGAAAGAATTTTATAAATCTTATTGGAAAAATGGAATTACCAAGCAGGATATTGATTTGCTTGCAAAAGCAGGCTTTAATTCCGTAAGGCTTCCGATGCATTATAATTTGTATACACTCCCGATTGAAAAAGAACCGGTAAAGGGCCAGAATACATGGCTTGAAGAGGGTTTTAAAATGACTGATGATCTTTTGAAGTGGTGTGCCGATAATAAAATGTATCTGATCCTGGATTTACACGCACTTCCCGGGGGGCAGGGAAATGATGTAAACATTTCTGATAACGACAAATCTAAACCATCACTTTGGGAAAGTGAGGAGAATCAGAAAAAGACCATTGCTTTCTGGAAGAAGCTTGCAGAACGTTATAAAGATGAGCCCTGGATAGGAGGTTATGACCTCATTAACGAACCTAACATCAATTTCACGGGGAAAAACCCAAATGGAACAGATGAAATGTCTAACGCTCCCCTATGGAAATTCCAGAAAGAGATCACAGAAGCCATTCGTGAAGTGGACAAAAAGCACATCATCATTCTCGAAGGAAACGGATGGGGAAATAACTATAATGGGCTGACTCCACTTTGGGATAATAATCTTGTTTTCAGTTTCCATAAATATTGGAATAATAATGATGATGCAACGATAAAGGGAATCCTTGATTTAAGAGAGAAACATAATATTCCGATCTGGCTGGGAGAAACCGGAGAAAACTCCAATGTATGGTTTACAGAACTGATCCAGCTGATGAATAAACACAACATCGGTTATGCTTTCTGGCCAATGAAAAAGATTGATAATACAGCAGGAATTGCCAATGTAAAAATTACCCCTGAATACCAGAAACTTTTAGATTACTGGAAAAATGGTGGTGAAAAACCAACAAAAGAGTTTGCAACAAAAGCTTTAATGAAAATTGCTGACAACTATAAATTCAGCAACGTTGAAATAAAACAAGATGTTATCGATGCCATGTTCAGACAAATAACAGATGATTCTACAAAACCATTTAAAAACCATCAGGCACCTGGAAGAATTTTTGCTGCAGACTATGATTTGGGAAGAATGGGTTCTGCCTATATGGATAATGATTTTACCAACCTTTGGGTAAGCGATCCGGCTAAAAGATCCGAATGGAATTCCGGTCACCAAATGAGAAATGATGGAGTTGATATCTATTTGTGTAAGGACAAGCCGAGCAATCAATACTACGTGGGAAAAACGGAAAAAGGAGAATGGCTGCAGTATACCATCAACAGTAAAACAGACAAAGGATACACTTTTGATATACGATATGCTGCAGGTAGTGATTCAAAAATAAGGATTGAAGATGCAGGAGGGAAACAACTCGCCACAGTTTCATTACCTTCAACAGGGGGGAAAGATCAGTGGAAAACAATCTCAGTTAAAGGTGTTAACCTGAAAAAAGGAGAAAACAAGATCAGGGTCATCTTTGAAAATGATGGTGTTGACCTCAATTACTTCGAATTAAAATAATAAATATCTTAAATTTCAAATCCCTTTAGAATCTAAAGGGATTTATTTTTTAAATTTACCCTTATGAAAAAAACAGGATTTCTTCTTCTTTTGATCTCAGCATTTAGCTTTGCTCAAACAACGTCACTGGAACAAAAGATCAACTCTATTGTAAATGGCAAAAATGCGACCGTAGGTGTTTCTGTCCTGAGCATTGAAAATGATTTCAATTATAACAAAAACGGGGAGAAAAAACTTCCGATGCAAAGTGTTTTCAAATTTCACATCTCCTCTGCTGTTTTAGATCTTGTTGATAAGGGAAAACTCTCATTGGATCAGAAAGTTTTAATTAAAAAATCCGATCTCCTGGATGACACCTGGTCTCCGATGCGGGAAAAGTATCCTGCAGGTAATGTTGAACTCCCTTTAAGTGAAATTATCGATTTTACCGTTGCTCAAAGTGACAATAATGGATGTGACATCCTTTTACGATTAATTGGAGGAACATCTACAGTACAGAAATTCATGAATTCAAAAGGAGTAAAGAATTTTCAGATCAAATTCAATGAAGAAGAAATGCATAAGGGCTGGAATGTGCAATATGAAAATTTCAGCACGACCAATTCTATTGTAGATGTATTGAAAAAGTTTTATCAGGGAAAACTACTTTCAAAAAAATCGACTGCCTATCTGATGAAAGTAATGCTTGGAACAAAGACCGGAGCCAATAAGTTGGTTGAACAACTTCCTAAAAATACGCCAGTCGCACATAAAACAGGTTCTTCAGGCAAAAATAAAGAAGGGCTTACCGGTGCAGAAAATGATATGGGAATTGTGACCCTTCCCAATGGAAAACACTATGCAATTGCTGTATTTGTAAGTAATTCCACTGAAACAGAAGCCGTAAACTGTAAAATCATTTCTGATCTTTCAAAGGTAGTTTGGGATGATTTTAATAAGTAGATTTTAAAGCTTAATTTTAAGCGAAAGAAAAAAGGCTTCATGTCTTAAAAAAAGAGGCTTAATTAACCTTAATTCTATTGATCAAAATGAAAAAATTAGCAATACTTCTCGGTATTTTTTGTGGTACATTCTTTTTCTCACAAAAGAATCAAAACTATTTACAGGTGGGATACGCAAGTATTTGTTGCGGAACTCCTTCTGAAGACCCTGTCATTAATTATATTTCAAAATTTCAAAAAAAGAATAAAACCAAACCTTTCGAAATTTACAGAGAAAGTGGCTTGGGAAGAGAAGGTGAATTTAACCTTTATATCGGAGTCGATGCTTTAGCAAAAAGAAAAAAAAGTAAATTCATATCGGGTCTTAAAGCTGCTATTTTTTCACAAAATGCACAAAGAAAAAGCAACAGTGGAAATGTGAATTTTGATGAAGCACAGGTGGTAACAAAAGCTGACTTAGCCAATTCAAGAAATCTAACTATCTATAAAAAATAATTTAATTAAAGGAAAAATGATCAAAAACGTTGTAGTTATCGGAGCTGGAACCATGGGAAATGGTATTGCACATACTTTTGCGCAAAGCGGATTTAAAGTAAGCCTGGTGGATGTATCTCAGGAAGCTTTAGACAGAGGAATAAAAACCATCACCACCAACCTCGACAGAATAATTGCAAAGGGTAACCTTACAGAAGAGCAAAAAGCAGAAACTTTAGGAAATATCACCACTTTTACAGAACTGAAGGGGGCTGTAGGAGCAGCTGATCTGATCGTAGAAGCAGCGACTGAAAATCAGGATCTGAAGTTAAAAATCTTTGGACAAATGGATGAATTTGCTCCTGAAAACTGTATTCTGGCAACCAATACTTCTTCCATTTCTATTACGAAAATAGCAGCAGCAACGAAGAGAGCTGATAAGGTGATCGGTATGCATTTTATGAATCCAGTACCTATCATGAAATTGGTAGAAATCATCAAAGGGTATTCTACATCAAAAGAGACTTTTGATACGATCTATGAAATGAGTAAAACCCTAGGAAAAGTACCTGTAGAGGTTAATGACTACCCAGGTTTTGTTGCTAACAGAATTTTGATGCCTATGATCAACGAGTCTATCGAAACATTGTATAACGGAGTGGCAGGCGTTGAAGAAATCGACACTGTAATGAAACTCGGAATGGCTCACCCAATGGGACCTCTTCAGTTGGCTGACTTTATTGGTCTTGATGTTTGCCTGGCTATCCTTAATGTCATGTATGATGGTTTTAAAAATCCTAAATATGCTCCAAATCCACTTTTGGTGAATATGGTAATGGCAGGAAAATTAGGAGTGAAATCTGGTGAAGGTTTTTATGACTATTCTGAAAGCAAAAAAGCAGAAAAAGTTTCGAAAATGTTCTCTAAATAATTCTCTGAACTACTTTTATATATTCAGACAGTAGGCTCTTGCTTGCCATCTGCAATTAAAAAAACAAATACTATTTGGTCATCACCAGCAAGTGATGACCATTTTTTCATTTCTTTATTAATAAGTCCCGGAAACAGGACAAATTAATTCTTACACTACAGATATGGCGCGGCTATCAGTAGATTTTAATGGTATAATTTGACTTTAAAGCGTGTAGACTTCTTATAGAAAACATCTGTTACTGGGTGCAAAGTTTTACAAAAAAACAGGCTCGACGAGAACAAATATCAATAATTTTATTATCTTTGAAAAAGTTAAAATATTAAAAAAATGAAATTACCAAAGTTTTTATTAGCAGATAATTCGGAATTTCCTGAGGATTTATTCGTGGTTCATACAGAATACCCAAGATTTATCTTAAACGTTGAGGAAGAAGAAGTTGAGTGGCTTGATGATTTGGAGGGTGACGATGAAGAGACCATGGCAGATGAAGCTACTAAAGTGGTAGAAGCAGCTTTCAAATGGTGTGACGAAGAATTGGCTAAGTACGACGAAGAAGAGGAAGAATAAGAAAACCTTAAAACATAAAAAAGGAACTCAATTGAGTTCCTTTTATTTTTTATTCTGATTTATTGAATTTCAATAACAAAAGATTGTCTTTATACAATTCTAAAGTAGTTCCGGAAATTACATATTTATTAGCTTTTCCCACCATATCCATAAAGTTCTGCTCCACATTCATATTGTCACAAGCCATTTTTGTAGACCCCATTGGACCCGCAGAAAAATTACCTGTTGAAGCATCCAGCTTTACTGTTCCAAAATAGTTGTTACATCCCCCATTTCCATTGATCTTTTCTCCTTCGATATTCAATGTAGGAATTTTTCCTTTCACATTATCTGCTAAGGTCCATTTTGTATTTACTAATGAAGGCTGAGATTTTCCTACTTTTGAAGCAGATGCGCTTGACATAGTTCCGCACGACGCCAAAATCACGGCTGCACTTATACTTAAAAAAAGATTTTTCATTTTTTTCTTTTTTGATTTTACCAAATTTACGGAAATTATATTACCTAAACGGTTTTCAAAGAATTTTATTATTCATCTATCCTTTGGATCTATAATTTATTTCCCGCAAATGGGGAGATAGGTTTTGGCTAAAGCCGAAATATGTAGATAATTATTTTAGGTAGGCTAAAGCCTACCTCTATTGATATTCATTTCATTTTTCTTTCAATGTATTTGGCTAAAACATACATTCTCCGACATATCTGTATTATATTAAAACAAAAAAAACGGGCTAAAGCCCGTTTCAATATATTTATATGTTTTATTTTATGATCTCAATTCTGCATTAAAGTCTTTTTGGAAAGATTTAATTAAAGAATCCATCACTTCGGAAATTTCTTTTTCCTCCAAAGTTTTTGTTTCATTTAATAACTCAAAGCTCATCGCATAAGATTTCTTTCCTTCCGGAAGATTTTTCCCTTCATATACATCGAATAAGTTAATATCCTTAATGAATGGAGATTTATTCTTTTTTGCCGTTTGATATAATTCCTGATACGTAATATTCTTATCAATCAATAGTGCTAAATCTCTTCTGATCTTATTGAATTTAGGAATATCCTTAAATTTCAGTTCATTAGTAGAACGCAATTGCTGAGCCATTTCCAATTCAATTTCTGCATAGAAACAATCCTGATCAACATCAAAATCTTTTAATAATCCTGCAGAAACTTTTCCAATTCTTACTAATGTTTTTCCATCTACTTCATAAGCTAATGCATCAGAGAATCTTTCATCAGATAAAGCTACCTCTTTATAATCAATCGCCAGTTTTTCCAGCAATACCTTTACATATGCTTTAAGGTTATAAAAATCAGTTGCCGATTTAGGTTGTAACCAGTTTTCTGCAACATCTCTTCCAGAAACAAGAATTGCTAATTGTTTTCTCTCTTCATATTGAGCTCTTTTGTGATAGATCTTTCCAAACTCAAAGAACTTGATATCCTGATTTTTTCTATTGATGTTGTAAACTGCATTTTGAAGAAGACCTTCCAATAAAGATTTTCTCATGAAAGCTAAATCACCACTTAAAGGATTCAGTAATTTTACTGCATCTGTTTCGTCTTTTACAGAAGTTAATGAATTATTCATTACTTCATTAAAACCTAAACTCTGCAATGTTCTTGCCCAGTTATTCTCCAATTCATCCTGATCGTTAGCGCTCAGCTTTACAGGTGTAAATGAAATCTTTTGTGGAGCATCAATTTTATTGTATCCATAGATTCTTAAAATCTCCTCAATAACGTCTATTTCTCTCGTTACATCAGCTCTGTAGGCAGGAACAGAGATTTCCAATCCATTCTGAATTTCATTTAAAACTTTGATCTCAAGAGCTTTTAAAATTTCTTTTACTTTCTCTCTGTGAATCTTAGTTCCTAAAATCTGTTCAATTTTAGAGAATCTGATAATTACATAGCTGTCTTCGATTTTCTTTGGATACTCTTCCAATAGTTCACCTACCAATTTTCCTTCTGCAATTTCCTGAATCATTTTGATTGCGTGGGTAATTGCTGTTCTGGTAAGATTTGGATCTACTCCCCTTTCAAATCTGAAAGATGCATCCGTATTCAACCCATGAAGTTTAGCCCCTTTTCTTACCGCTACCGGATTGAAATAAGCACTCTCCAGGAATATTGTTTTTGTTTCGTTGGAAACTCCGGAATTAGCACCACCGAATACACCGGCAATACACATTGGTTTATCTTTTCCGTCTTTGATCATTACCTCAGAACCATTCAAAGTTCTTTCAACACCATCTAAAGTCGTAAATTTTGTTCCCTTTTTTACGGTTCCTACTTTTACTTTTTTATCTGCAATCTTATCCGCATCAAAAGCATGAAGTGGCTGTCCAAATCCATGAAGAATATAGTTTGTAATATCTACAATATTGTTAATCGGGCTTAATCCGATTGCTTTTAATCTGTTTTTTAACCAAGCCGGAGATTCTGCTACTTTTACATCTTCAATGACAGCACCAATATATCTTGGACACAGATCTGTATTTTCTACTTCTAAAGTAAAGCTATGAGCACCTTCATTATTTAATGGCTCAGAAGCTACTTTTTCAAACTGCGCTTTCTGCTGATTGGTTGATAGAAACGCATATAGATCTCTTGCAACTCCATAGTGTGACATTGCATCTGTTCGGTTTGGTGTCAAACCAATTTCAATCACCTCATCATTCGTCAGTTCAAAATAGTCTGCAAAATTCTTTCCTACCTCATATTTCGTTTCATCCAAAACCATGATTCCTCCATGATCATCACTAAGACCTAACTCATCTTCAGCACAGATCATTCCCTGGGAAACCTCGCTTCTGATTTTTGCCTCTTTGATTTCAAAAAAGTTACCGGTTTTATCATAGATTTTTGTTCCAACAACTGCTACAGGAACTGTTTGTCCTGCCTCTACATTAGGAGCACCACATACAATGTTAAGTACTTTTCCATTTCCTACATCTACAGTTGTTTTCTTTAGTTTATCGGCATTTGGATGTTTTTCACAGGTTAAAACTTTACCTACTACGATTCCTTCCAAACTTCCTTTTACACTTTCAAATTTATCTATACCTTCAACCTCAAGACCAATATCTGTAAGGAACTCACCGATTCTTTCAGTTTTCAATTCCGTCTTTATGTAATCTCTTAGCCAGTTATTTGATATTTTCATCTGCTTAAATCTATTTTTTTATCGGTTAGATGGTACTGTTATAAGCATTCATCTACTTTATTTTGAAAAATTCCACTTCGAATTTTGCGTTTACAAAGGTCGTGTTTTTTTAAGAAATAACGAAATTTTTAACTTCTCAACTGACCTTAAAAACAAAAAAAAGAGGTCTTGAAAATTCAAAACCTCTGTTATTCATGTAACTTAATCTTATAATCCAATTAC
Organism: Chryseobacterium sp. T16E-39; assembly: GCF_002216065.1. Lineage (NCBI taxonomy): Bacteria > Pseudomonadati > Bacteroidota > Flavobacteriia > Flavobacteriales > Weeksellaceae > Chryseobacterium > Chryseobacterium sp. T16E-39. The sequence goes on from NZ_CP022282.1 coordinate 1,509,591, forward strand.
AGGCATTGATAACATTAAGATATTTTCGTTTTCTTCAAGACCGTCAAGAGGTTCAATAATTCCCGGTCTGTTGGGTTGAGACATTTTCATTGTGATATCGTCAGAACCAAGGATCGTTAACATTTCAGTTAAGAACTTAGAGCTAAATCCAATGTTGATATCTTCGCCGTTATAATCACAAGGAATCTGCATATCTGCTTTGTTTGCATATTCTGTATCTTCTGCATGAAGGTGAAGAATGTTTGCAGACAATTTAAATCGAACCTGATTGGTTGATTTATTAGACATGATTGATGCTCTTTTAATCGCTCCTAATAAAAGATTTCTGTTGATCGTTAATACATTCGGGTTTTCTTTTGGAATTACCGCTGTATAGTTAGGATATTTCCCATCGATCAGTCTACAGATCCAGATATGTTTACCAAAAGTAAATTTAGCCATGTTCTCGTTGAAATCAATCGTCACATCTTCATTAGAACTTGCTAAAATATTTTTGAAAATATTCAAAGGTTTTTTAGGCATGATGAATTCCATCGGTTCGGCATTCATCAGATCCATTCTTTTATAAACAACCAATCTGTGAGAATCTGTAGAAACAAAATTCGTTTCATTCTCTCCAAACTGGAAAAGAACTCCTGTCATTACCGGACGTAAAGAATCATTACTTGTTGCAAAAAGCGTATTGGTAAGTGCCTCAGAAAGAACTCCTGCAGACATTGTTACACTTTGAGAAGCATCAAATTCAGGTAATTCCGGATAATCATCTGCATTATCCAACGCTACCGCGAAATTATCCTTTTCATCTAAAATCTCCAGCTGGCTCCCTGTTCCTTCTGCGTTATCCTTTACAGATAACGTAAGCGGTTGTTCACCATAAGTTTTGATAAAATCTTGAAAAATTTTAGCAGGAACAGCAAATTTACCCGAGTCATCAGACTTCACTTCCAAAGAAGTAACAAGCGTTGTTTCGCCATCGGATGCCGTAATGGTAACTTGAGTTTCGTTTAGTTCGATAAGATAGTTTTCTAAAATCGGTCTCGATTGAGAGCTTGATATTACGCCACTTACAGTTTGCAAAGCCTTCTGCAGTTCACCACTTGAAATAATAAATTTCATAGATTTAAAAATAAATTTTTACAAATATAATAAATAGAAAATAGATTAAAAAATATAATTCTGAGAGTTATTAACAACGAGTAAAAGATTTTTATAGCTACTTCCGGTACACTTTTTCATGATTATAAAAACATCATAAAGGATTAAAGATAGGCATTTTCTTTAAGCAATTAATTATATTTGTACATAATCTTTTTGATCATGCGTAAACCACCTATCCATAGAAGTTTCCTGAATGCTTTTCGAGGTGTTTTTTTAATGGTAAAAAGCGAAAGAAATTTTCAGATTGAATGTCTGGCTCTGTTGATCAATCTGTTTCTCGTCTTTTATTTACAGCTGTCAAAGCTGGATGCAGCCCTGATTCTTATCGTCTCTTTCGGTGTTCTAAGTACTGAAATTCTCAATACAGCCATTGAACGGATATGTGATATCATTCAACCGGAATTTGACAGGAGAATTGGATTTATTAAGGATGTTTCTGCGGGTGCAGTAATTCTTATGGCGATTGTTTCGGTGATTGTTGGAATTTTGGTGTACTGGAAATATATTTTCATTTAAATTGCATTCCTAATAAGCACTCCCGCAGATTATGCAGATTGAGCATATTTTTCCGGTTTTCATTAATTAGCCCTATGTCTATAGTAAAAAAGCTTTATTGTGTCATTCAGAGCGAAACGAAGTGAAGCCTGGAATCTCTACCATTTTAATAGATACATACACAGACCGTTTTTATTACAAATTATTTCACAACATAAATAAATCCCTTTTTACCTGATCTAAAAGTGGTTTCAATCCTCTTATAATCATCTACTTCATATTCATCAGCCTGAAGGATTTCACCATCAGTAACTTCAAAAAGCATTCCCTCCACTTCGTCTTCAATCATTCCTGAAAACTCCAAAATCGGATGATACTTCTGATTACTTTTTCTCAGCACTTCAGGATCAGTGATCTCAAGCATTTTGAGTTTACATCCCATAAGAATATCTTTTTCACCGTTCAATACTCTTCCAAATGTTTCTGTTTGAACCTGTTCATTCTGTAAGGTTCCGTATGAAAATAAATAGGGCATTATAAATATTTTTCGATAATTGGTATTGCAATTTCCGCCATTGTTCCATAGCCTTTTTCATTGGGATGCACTCCATCCTGAGAGAGTAAAATTTCTTTATCCATCAAGAATGCAGCATAAAAATCGATATAAGCACATGAATTTTCAAGGGCAATGTCCTGAAGAATTTTATTATATACTAAAACTTCATCATTGGTCCTTAACTTTCCGGAAGCGACTTCAATTCCATCTACATTTTTAGAAAATGGTAAGATACTTACGAGATAAATATCGTCGGTATATTGTTTCGCAGAATTGATTGCGGTTTGAATATGTACTTTAAACTGTTCAGAGCTCACCATTTGGGATCCCTCTTTTATAGCCAGATCATTTGCTCCATATGCTAAAAAGACAACATTTCCTTCAGCTGAATATCGCGCATCCAATTCATGAGATATCCTTTTTACAAGACCTTCAGTTGTTTCTCCGCCAATTCCTAAATTGTAAACAATAACTTCGTTACTTCCTTCATGGAATTTTTGTAATGCATATCTTTTCAAAATATCTACCCAGCCTCCAAATACTCCGTCATATTCGCCATAAGTGATACTGTCCCCAAAGAACAGTGCATATATCATTCTTTTCATTTTTACAATTTATTTTACCCTTGAAAGAGTCTAATATAGCTTGAACCTTATTTACTAAATTTTCAGTCTAACGTCAATTTGATTTTTTCATGTGATTCAATGATTTCAATCAGAATATCAAATAAGGTCTGTCCTTCTCCTGAAATTAGGGCATCTAATTTTTCCTGAATCAGTTCTGTATTAAAAGGCCTTCCCTGTTTGATCTTTCTTTCATAAAACTCACGCGTTGCTTCAAGTCCCAACTCATCTTCTGACTTTTTAGCGTCCTTCCAGATTATTTCAATTTCTTCATTGTTTTCGAAAACTCCGAACCCTCCGTAAAGAATATCATCAAAACCATCCAGTGTTCCCACTTTCCAGTCTACATCTTTCATTAAAACGCCGGAAACCTCTTCATAGAACCCTGCCAGATTAGAAAAATGACCGCCATTAATGACGATCATTTTCTTGTTATTTTTATTTGAAGTACTCAACTCCATTTTTAAAGATGTTGTGATAATTCGCTGTTGGAATATTTTTCATGAGACCTTCAGCAAACCGTTCCGGGTGTCCCATTCTACCAAAAATCTTACCACATGGACTGGTAATTCCTTCAATTCCGAATAATGAGTTATTAGGATTGAATGGCATTCCATGCGCAATATTTCCATCAAAGTCAATATACTGGGTAGCGATCTGGCCATTTTCATACAACTTTTGAATTTCAGCTTCAGAAGCCATAAAGCGACCTTCACCATGAGAAATCGGAATGGTAAATGTCTGGTCTTTCATTCCTTTCAACCATGGACTTTCGTCATTCACTACCTTTACAGTAACCATTTGAGAAATATGTCTTCTGATTGCATTGTGAGCAAGCGTTGGAGCATTTTCATCAAGGTCTTTAATTTGTCCGTAAGGTAATAATCCTGATTTCACCAATGCCTGGAAACCGTTACAGATTCCAATGATCATTCCGTCTCTGTCTAAAAGATCGTGAACCGCCTTTTTCATTTTTTCATTCTTCAAGACGTTCACTATAAATTTAGCTGATCCGTCCGGCTCATCTCCTGCTGAGAATCCTCCAGAGAAAGCTAAAATCTGAGACTGTTTTATTTCTTCTACCCAAGCATCAATACTTTCATCAAGCAATTGGTGGTTGATATTTTTCAACGGTAAACTGTTTACCAGAGCTCCTTCTTTCTGGAATGCATTTAATGTTTCATACTCACAATTCGTTCCAGGGAACAAAGGAGCAAAAACTCTTGGCTGAGCAATTCCATGTTTTTTAATGATAATATTTCTAGGTGTTGTTGAATTCAGTTTCTCATCTAATTCAACTGTAATTTTTTCCTTCTCAACTGTTGGGAAAAGTTTTTCGAAAGTTTTTGTATAAGCAGATTCGAGATCCGAGATACGGGATTCCAGATTGTTTATTTTCAAAATACCGGAATCTTTCACTTCTCCAATCAACTGAAGGAATGCTGAACCTAACTCTTCTTTCGTCTCAATGATCAGACTACCAATATTTTTAGCTAATAAGGTATTTTCATCAACATTGATTTCAGCTCCAAGTCTGTTTCCAAAACTCATTTTTGCCAGGGCTACTGCTACTCCTCCATCTTTTACTGTTTTAACCGAAACAATTTTTCCAGCTTTAATATTTTCAAAAATGAAATCGTAAACAGCCTTTAAACTGGTATAATCTGGAAGACCATTTTCCTGAGCAATATGATTGTAGAAATACAGTTTATTTCCAACCGTTTTTAATTCAGGAGAGATAACATTCTTCTTTTGTCCGTCAGCACAAGCAAAGGAGATCAATGTTGGCGGAACATTCAGATCCTGATACGTTCCACTCATCGAGTCTTTACCTCCGATTGCAGCCAGACCCAGATTGATCTGAGCGTCATAAGCTCCTAAAAGAGAAGCTAATGGTTTTCCCCATTTTTCAGGGTTCTGTCCTAATTTCTCAAAATACTCCTGGAAACTTAGTCTTATATTTTTATAATCGCCACCCATGGCTACGATCTTTGCAACACTTTCTACTACAGCATAAGATGCTCCAAGCAATGAGTTCTGTTTGGAAATTTCGGCATCAAAGCCCCAACTTGCCAAAGAAACTGTTTCTATGTTCTTAGCTCCTAAGATAGGCAGTGTCTGAGCACTTCCTTCCATCAGTGTCTGCTGATATTTACCTCCAACCGGCATTGCAACTGTTGTTGCCCCAATTGAAGAATCAAACATTTCTAACAATCCTTTTTGAGAAGCTACATTTTTATCTGCTAAGATCTTTAAGAATTCTTCTTGTGAGAAAGTTTTTTGATCAAGTTTTACTTTTTCAAGATGAGTAATTTTTACCTCCTGGCTTTTTGCACATCCGTTGGTATCTAAAAATGCTCTTGAAAGATCAACGATCTTATCTCCTTTCCAGAACATTTGCATTCTTCCTGAATCTGTTACTTTTGCTACTTCTACCGCAACAATATTCTCAGCCTCACAATACTTGATGAACTGTTCTTTATCTTTCGGATCAACAACAACCGCCATTCTTTCCTGAGATTCAGAAATAGCAAGTTCAGTTCCGTTAAGTCCTTCGTATTTTAATGGTAATACATCTAAATTCACTTCCAAAGAGTCTGCAATTTCTCCGATTGCTACAGAAACACCTCCCGCACCAAAGTCATTGGATTTTTTAACCAATTTTGTTACTTCCGGTTTTCTGAACAATCTCTGAATTTTACGTTCTTCAACTGCATTTCCTTTCTGAACTTCAGAACTCATCGTGTGGATAGAAGTTTCGTCCTGTTCTTTTGAACTTCCACTTGCTCCACCTACTCCATCGCGACCTGTCGCACCACCTAAAATGATGATAGAATCACCATTTGCAGGCTTTTCACGTCTTACCCAATCAATAGGAACAGCTCCGGTAACGAAACCAACTTCCATTCTTTTAGCTTTATAGCCTTCATCATAGATTTCAGAAACCATTGTTGTTGCCAGACCGATCTGGTTACCATAAGAAGAATATCCATTGGCAGCCTGTTTAGTAATCGTTTTCTGAGGCAATTTACCTGGTAAAGTTTTGTCAACAGACTCTAATACATCTGCAGCACCCGTTAATCTCATCGCCTGAAAAACGAAAGATCTTCCAGACAATGGATCTCTGATTGCTCCTCCTAAACAGGTTGAAGCCCCACCAAAAGGTTCGATTTCTGTAGGGTGATTATGGGTTTCATTCTTGAATAACAAATACCATGGTTCTTTTTTACCATCATATTCTGCTTCGATCTGAATGGTACATGCATTGATCTCATCAGAAACCACAAGATTATCCAGATTCCCGGTCTTGTGGAAGTATCTTCCACAAACTGTCGCTAAATCCATTAAAGAAATAGGTTTCAATTCGCGGCCCAAGAATTTTCTTTTTTCAATATAGTCGTTGAAAATTGTCTCCAATGTCTGTTTAAAGTCTCCTTCAAACTGAATATCTGACAATTGCGTTTCAAAAGTCGTGTGACGGCAGTGGTCACTCCAATAGGTATCTAAAACTTTAAGTTCAGTTTCCGTTGGATTTCTTTGTTCAGTTTTAAAATATTCCTGAATAAATTTTAAGTCATCTAATCCTAATGCAAATCCATGCTGGTTGTAAAAATTCTCCAACTCAGCATCATTGAAATTGATGAAATTTTCGTGGATCAAAACTTTTGCTGGTACTTCATCTGCTGGAATATCTAGAACTGACAAATCCTTTAGCTGAGATTCTACTTTATTGATCAAAAGATCTTTTATTTTCACAAGATCAGCTTCTGAAACGCCTTCAAATTCGATCAGTTTTCCACTTCTTACTTTAGATTTTTCATTTTCAGTCAGTAAAGCAATACACTGTTGTGCAGAATCAGCACGCTGATCAAATTGCCCAGGTAAAAACTCCATCGCAAAATGGATGGTTTCTGCAGGGTTTTCTGTATGTAAAATATCAGTAACAGGGTCTACGAAAGTGCTGTTCACCACCTTCTCCAATTCACCATCATTCAAATTAAAGATATCGTATACATTGTATACTTTTACATTTTTGACTGACGGAACTACCGCTTTTACTTCATCAAAAATTTTTGGACTTTCTACATCGAAAATACCTCTTTTTTCTACGAAAATTCTTTTGTTATTAGACATTAGATGTCAGATATTAAATATTATTAGACTTATTTACTTAATTTATTCGGATTATCCGGGTGCTCCTTCTGGTATGCTTCTGCTTCTTTGATCTCTTTCTTCAGCCACTGGTCAAATGGAAGTTTGTCCACATCATAGTCCTGTGCAAATACTTTTTTACCATCTTCTGAGACTAAAAATTTGAAATCAAATGATAATCCTCCATCTATCTTTCTATAATCGTACGTATAGACCTGATAAAAAGGAAAATTCTCTTTGGGCCTTTCAACGATTTCAAAAAATAGTTTTTTTTCATCTCCTGATAATTTATTATACCAATTCACATAATAAATTTCCGAAAGCTTCTTATTTTGTTTTTCAAAAAATTGAAGAATACTCTTCTCTTTTTCATTGTATTTGAATGGATTCGGATAAAATTTCCCGCTAACTTCTACCGCGTTTTCTGGTATTGAAACAGGCTGAGTAATTTCTCCTTTAAAGTTCATCACGCCCCAGGTTCCTCCAACAATTGCTTTGTGTTCATCCTGTGTCTTCTCCCAGTCACAACCGTCACAAAATGCTGCATAGCCATAATTAAAAGGAGAAACAAAATCGTGCTTTGCTTCAATGATGGTCTTTCCATTTCTATCTGCAAAACCAACCTTCCCATTTTTGACAAATCTTCTTACCCCTTCTGAGAAATAATCAGCTCCATTATCATAAAGAAAAGGCCTGTATAAGAAGTTCCCTTTTTTATCATAGACATATCCCCAGGCGTTTTTTTCTTTGACCTCATCTTTCTTAAAACCATCAAATTCGATCGTTTCACCTTTTACCGTTTCACCATCTTCCAGAACAGAATATACCCTGAATTGCGCAGGAATAATCACTTTTCCATTTTGGTCTTTTACTCCAACTAAAGAATCTTTTGATTTAAAATACATTAAAACATCTTTCCCTTGTGAAAAGGAAATGAAAGGTATCCATAAAAGTAAAAATGATATTTTACTCATTCTTCAGATGAAATAAAATATGCAGCCGAAAAGACTGCATATGATGTTATACTTTAAGATCAGCTTCCAGTCCTATCAGGTCTTTGTTTTGATCGAGAATCGGCTGAACTTCATTTTTAATGAATTCCTCCGTCTGAATTGGTGCAAAGCCAATGAAATTTTTAGGATCTAAAACTTCTTTTAATTTTGATTTATCCAGTTTTAAAGAATCATCATTCAAGATTCTTTCAATCAGATCATTTTCTTTTCCTTCTTCTTTCACCTTTTTGGAAGCTTCCATTGAGTGAACTCTGATCACTTCGTGAATTTCCTGACGGTCTCCCCCTGCTTTTACTTCTTCCATGATGATATATTCAGTTGCCATGAAAGGTAGCTCTTCTTCGATATGCTTGTTGATTCTGTTTGGATATACCACGATTCCGTTCATGATGTTATTCCAGATCAATAGGATTGCATCCACAGCTAAGAAAGCCTGAGGAATCGTTAATCTTTTGTTAGCAGAATCATCTAATGTTCTTTCAAACCATTGTGTAGAAGCTACCATTGCAGAACTTGTCGTTAAAGACATTACGTATTTAGCTAAAGCTCCAATTCTTTCACTTCTCATCGGGTTACGTTTGTAAGCCATTGCGGATGAACCGATCTGGTTTTTCTCGAATGGTTCTTCAATTTCTTTAAGATTTTGAAGAAGACGTAAATCGTTTGTAAATTTATGTGCAGACTGAGCTATGTTTCCTAGTAAAGCAACTACTTTAGCATCAATTTTTCTGTCATACGTTTGTCCTGAAACCCCAAAAACTTTTTCGAAACCAAATCTTTTTGAAAGTTCTTTATCTAAGTGTTTTACTTTAGAATAATCACCATTGAAAAGCTCTAAGAAGCTGGCAGCAGTTCCAGTAGTTCCTTTTACCCCTCTGAAACGTAATGTTTCTAAGAAGAAATCAAGTTCTTCGATATCAAGAACCAAACTTTGTAACCAAAGTGTTGCTCTTTTTCCAACAGTCGTTAACTGAGCTGGTTGGAAGTGAGTAAATCCTAAAGTAGGAAGGTCTTTATATTGAATAGAAAAATCTGCAAGATTCTTCATTACGTTAACAAGCTTTTTCTTTAAGATCAAAAGCCCGTCACGGATTTGAATTAAGTCTGTATTATCCCCTACAAAAGCTGAAGTAGCTCCCAAATGTATAATTCCTTTTGCTGAAGGTGCTACGTCTCCATAGGTATGAACGTGAGCCATTACATCATGACGGAATTTTTTCTCATATTCTGCTGCTTTATCAAAATCGATATTTTCAGCATGAGCTTTCAACTCTGCAATTTGCTCGTCAGAAATTTCAAGTCCAAGGTCTTTTTCGATTTCAGCAAGAGCGATCCAAAGCTGTCTCCAAGTACGGAATTTATTATTATGTGAGAAATTAAATAACATCTCTTCGCTGGAGTAGCGCTCTTCCAATGGATTTTTGTAGGAATTCATTCTTTCTTATTACTTTTTAGATGCACAAAAATACGGATTTTCGGTGAGAGATAAAAATTGTTAGGTTGGTTTTAAATTTTGATTAAAACCAATGGGTTGGAGAGCAGGTGGTTTCATATCCATGAGTTAATTTTGAGACCTTATATTGCTTTACAGGCCTATGTTTAGCCCCGATAGAAATGGTTACCCCGCAGCTGGAATTGGGATTGCTTTGGAGCGAGGAGTATGAATGGAAGCGGGAAATAGCTCCAAAAAATAGCGAATTATTGTTCATAAAAAAGCCACTCTTTCGAATGGCCTTTTTCATCTATTGATAAATGACTACGTCATCTTTTTTAATCTGGTAACCTGTTTTTTTGTAAGGTACCAAAACATAACTTTCTTTAATGTAGCTTCCGCTTTTCCAGACTTTGCTTTTTCCTTCTCTTGCCAGGATAATACTTTTTGCATTTCCATCTGGAATGAAAATTTCAGCTCTTTTCATGTCCTTACTAAAAATAACAGCCGTCATTGTAGTATAACTTTTATCTGAACCTACTTCTTTTAACTTGATTTTCTGTTCGAAAACCCTTACACAGTCATTTTTGATTTGTGAATAAGTATAGCCTGCAGAGCCTTTACAACCGTGGACATCTCTGTCGCCTCCTACTACAGGGGCTTGTTTTTGTGCAAAAGCTAAAGAACCTAGGAACATCGCGCTCAATAAAATTGTTTTTTTCATATTTAAATTATTAATGTTTTCACTTTGGTAAAAAGTATGCCAAAAAATAGGTATTAGTTAATTTAATCCTAAGTTACAAAAAAAGCCACTCAAAATGAGTGGCTTATCTATTTTATTTTGTCCAATTGATTTTTGAATGTTTCACATCCTCGGAATTGGTTCCGATCATGATGTCAAATTCTCCCGGTTCCCAATCAAATTTTAAATCTCCATTATAGAATTTAAGATTTTCCGGTGTAATATCGAAAGTAACTTTCTTAGACTCGCCTTTTTTCAGGAAAACTTTTTGGAATCCTTTTAGTTCTTTTACAGGTCTGGTAATGCTTCCGACCATATCTCTGATGTATAACTGTACTACTTCTGCCCCATCATAATTTCCTGAATTTGTAACAGTAACTGAAGCCTGAATTGTCTGATTCCCTTTTGGATTGGAATTAGACACACTAAGATCAGAATAATTGAATTTTGTATAGCTCAATCCATAACCGAATGGATAAAGCGGGGTGTTACACTCATCCATATAATTGGAACGGAAACGTTGGTATTCACATTTATCAACCAATTTCTGGTCTAACGGACGTCCTGTGTTTTTAGCATTATAGTAAATTGGAACCTGCCCCAGACTTCTTGGGAAAGTCATTGGTAATTTCCCGGAAGGGTTTACTTTTCCAAATAAAACATCTGAAATCGCATTTCCAGCTTCAGAACCCGAGAACCATACATTCAGAATAGCATCAGGAGTATCTTTTACATTCGTTAATGCCAAAGGACGGCCTGTGAAAAGAACCATCGCAATTGGTTTTCCTGTTTTCTTCAATTCATTTAAGAGATCAACCTGAGACTGAGGAATCGTGATTTCTGTTCTGGAGGAAGATTCGCCACTCATTTCCGCAGATTCTCCAATAGCCAGAATAATTACATCTGCTTTATTCGCAACATCCACAGCTTCTTTCAACAGAGCTTCTTTTGAACGGGTATCTCTATCCGTCTTCTTTCCATGAGCTGCATAGATATTTTCTAATTTTTCGCTGTAATCTATGTTTGCTCCTTTAGCAGAAATAAACTTCACCTCTTTTCCAAGATTATCCTGAAGCCCCTGCATTAGGTTAACAGCAGTTGCATGCTTGGCAGCCACACTCCATGTTCCGGCCATATTCAGTGAATTATTAACCAGTGGTCCGATTACCGCTACCGTTCCGGATTTTTTCAAAGGTAAAACCTGATTATCATTTTTCATCAATACCATCGACTGAGCGGCAACATTTCTGGCAATCGTACGATTTTCAAGATTATATACTTCTTTTGCAGCTAATTTTGCATCCCCATGTTTATATGGATTATCGAATAACCCTAAATCATATTTAGCTTCAAGAATTCTTTTAGCAGCTATATCAATTTCTGCCTGGGTAACTTTCCCTTCAGATAAAGATTTCTTGAGGGTTGTTAAAAAGCCTTCCCCTACCATATCCATGTCTACCCCAGCTTTCAAAGCCAGAGCAGAAACCTGCTGGAGATCTCCCATCCCATGGTCCACCATTTCATTGATTCCGGTATAATCGGTAACTACAAAACCTTTGAAATTCCATTTGTTTCTCAGAACCTCTGTCTGCAGCCATCTGTTTCCTGTTGCAGGAACACCATCCACCTCATTAAACGAAGCCATTACCGAGGCAACTCCTGCATCTACAGCAGCTTTATAGGGTGGAAAATATTCATTGAACATTCTTATATGGCTCATATCAACTGTATTGTAATCCCTTCCCGCTTCACCAGCTCCATACAATGCGAAGTGTTTTACACATGCCAGAATGTTTGTTCCGTTTGCCAAATCTTTCCCCTGATAGCCATAGACCATATTTTTGGCAATTTCACTTCCTAAATAGGGATCTTCACCAGAACCTTCAGAAACTCTTCCCCATCTCGGTTCGCGAGAAATATCCACCATCGGAGAGAATGTCCAGTTGATCCCATCAGAAGATGCTTCTCTCGCTGCAACCTTTGCAGACTGCTGAATAAGATTCATATCCCAGGAAGCAGCTAAACCTAAAGGAATAGGAAAAGTGGTCTCATAACCATGGATAACATCCATTCCAAAGATCAATGGAATTTTCAAACGACTTTTTTCTACGGCAACTTTTTGAACTGCTTTAATTTTATCAGCTCCTTTTATATTGAATAATCCGCCGACCAGACCTTGTTCTACTTTTTTACCTATATCAGAGCTTTGAGCTAACCCGGTTGTAAAGTCCCCTGAACTTGGTAAGTTAAGCTGTCCTATTTTTTCATCTAAAGTCATTTTTGACAAAAGCTGATCTACAAAGGCCTTTTTCTTCGCTTGATATTGAGCTGTCTGGTAGGATTGAACAGGTTTCACAACCATTTCCTGAGCCGAAAACACCTCCGAAAGCGCTAAAGCGGCTATTAAAATTAACTTTTTACTCATTTTATCTTCATTTTTTAATAGTATTCTTGAATCTTAGATTTCATAAATTTATCTTCTTACATTATAGTTCTTACTTTTTGTTCTATTTTAATTAAACGCAAAGGCGCAATTTTTGACAAACTTTATATTTTTAAGACGCAAAGGCGTTTCACTTAACCAAGGCTTGTACTTTATTTTTCCTAATAGGATTATTTATCTCCCTTTTTCTTAGACAACATCCATTCGTAGAGTTTGGGATCTGAATACGCAGAATCCCAGGAATTATGATTATCATTAGGGAATATAATGAGTTCTGCACCAGGATTTACCGGATGGAGCTTCTGGTAGAATTTAAATGCATTTTCAGGTAAGACAATATCGTCCATTCCTCCATGAAAAATTTTCATATTCAGATCTTTATACCGGTTGATATTTGCCGTCATTATCTGATCCGTAGGTGCACAGACAGGAACTACAGCTGCAAACATTTCAGGATGTTCCATAGCCAGCTTTAAAGTACCCCATCCTCCCAGTGAAAGGCCTGTCAGGTAAATTCTTGAGGCATCAATTTTATATTTTTTCTGAATCTCTTTGATCAGATTATAAATGGTCACTGTATCCCACCAACTGTCCGCAGGACACTGAGGTGCTAAAATTGCTACAGGTTCCTTGATCAGATTTTTATAAGTAAAAGGACTGTGGACTTTTACCAGTTCCAGATCCGTTCCTCTTTCTCCTGATCCATGCAGAAATACAATTAAAGGAACATTCCCTTTTACTTTTTGTGGATAATCCAGAATATAAGATACTTTTTCCGCCCTCTTGATTTCTTTGTTCAGTTCAGCTTTGATCTCCTGCGCATTCAGTTGTAATGCAAGAAGAGGAAGCAAGAGGAGCGCATGTCTTAGTTTTAATTTCATATTGTTATTTAGATTTGGCTAAAGCTTGTTTCTATTGGTGATTGGGTTTATAAAATTAAATTACTTAATTCCATATTTTGTTGACTGAAAGCTTAATTTCTTAAGCCCTTGTTGAATTTCAGGGGCATTCATAAATAATTTCCATAAAAATCCTGTTCTGTAATTTTCTATCATGGGAGCAATGGTTCCCTGATCTATCGCCAGATATCTTGGTGTAAACCAATTGTTATAATTGATCGATGTCGCATCATAAGGCCCCGCAGAACCAACAAATTCAGGTTTTTGAATATAAATAAATTTCAAAAAATTCATGGATTCTTTTGGTGAATAAGGAAAACTACTTAAGGCAGCTGTTGGAGAAATAACACCATGATCATTTTGAGGAAAATGGGCGTTGTATCCTGTGGTTCCATCTTCATTTCTGGAATAGCTTGCAGTAAGTCCCCAATAGTTTGGCCCATACCCCTTCCATTGTTTTGGATTTTCTACGCAATATTGGTAATCGATCAAAACCTGATTTTTATTGAGATCAAAATAATTTTTAATCAACTTATCAGACAATCCGGTCGGATCTAAACCGATATAGGAATAATGTGCCCAGAAAAGGGGGCCTCCATATTCTTCAGCATAATTATGCTTCACATACATCGGAAGCCCATATTTTGTTTTATCTGAAAGAAAAGTTCCGTTTCTCGTCCACCCTTTATAATACGTTTCAGCATCAATGGAATAGGTTGGAGATGAAGCCGCCAAAATGTAGGTAATCATGCATTCGTTATATCCCTCCAACGGAAAATTCATTTCCCACTGGTACTCGGGTGACCAGTGCCAATACAGCACCTTTTTACCCCCTTTTGTATACCAGTTCCACTGAATACCTTTCCACAATTCATCACATTTTTTAGCCAACGCTTTTTCCTCTGCATTTCCATTTTTAAAATATTCACGGACCATTAATATTCCTGATGTTAAAAATGCAGTTTCAACCAAATCTCCACCGTTATCTTTTTTACCAAAAGGAACCGTTTTTCCTGTTTCTCCATTGATCCAGTGTGACCATGCTCCTTTAAAACGATCCGCCTTAGCAAGGAAGTCCATCATATGGGAAAGTCTTTTCACCGCTTCTTTTCTTGGGACAAAGCCTCTTTCCACTCCGACTAAAATTGTGGCCAGCCCAAATCCTGATCCACCTGTAGTTACTACATGTTTATCATGATCCGGATAGATGTCGTCTTCGTGATAACGCTCCCTTCCCAACATAGAATTCGGTTCTGCATACTCCCAGAAATACCTTAGAGCATCTTTCTGAACTTTATCCATTAATTGTTCATCCGTAATATCGTTTTTTACTGTTTCCTTTTTAAGAACTTCTTGACTTTGAATCTGAGCTTTACAGAAAAAAAGAGATGCAACTGTAATAATAGAGACAATACCTAGCTTCATAAATGGCTTTTTATTTAGGGTTAAGTAAAAATAGCCAAAGCTGAACTTTGGCTATTTTATATGATTATAGATTAATAACCTGGGTTTTGAGCCGACAAACCTCCAGACTCACTAATAAACTCTTGAGGCAAAGGAAATACCTCATGTTTTCCAATTTGGAATACCTTCCCACCATCTGCAGCCATAGCTGCTTGTGCCTGACCTGTTCTTACAAGATCAAACCATCTGTCGTGTTCGAAAGCTAGTTCCAATCTTCTTTCTTTCCAGATTGCATTCCTTACATCTGCTTGAGAACTTGCTGTCGTATTTGCAACACTAGCTCTTGTTCTCACTTGGTTTAAAAATGGAATAGCTGCAGAAGTCTGCCCCAATTCATTCATCGCCTCTGCTTTAATTAAAAGAATTTCGGCATATCTTAAATAACGAATATTTGTATCTGTAGATGCCTGATCTCTATAATTAGATGAGTACGCTTTATAATTGTAAAATTTATTTTCCACATTAGGTCCTACGTGATACCCATCATATAAGGTCATATCCTTATGGATTATTGTTGCATCTCTTCTTGTATCTGTTGTCGAATAAGCATCGTATAATCCTTGAGTAGGAGTTGCAAATCCCCAACCCCAACCAGTAGTACCTCTTGCTCCTTGGACCTGACTATATTGCTGAATAGCTTTCCCAGAAGTTCCTCCACTACCTTGAATTTCAAAAATAGATTCTCCATTATTTTCTCCAGACACTTTATAAATATCAATAAAATTAGGAGTAAGAGAATAACCAGTAACCAAGTTTGTTTGTTCTATTGCTAACTGCCATTTTTTCTGGTATAAATACACTTTAGCCAATAATGCATGTGCAGCACCAACAGAAGCTCTTCCTACATTAGCTCCTGTATAGCTCGACTTATCTGGAAGTGCTGTAATTGCATCTTTTAAATCCTGTTCAATAAAAGCATAAATTTCTTCTTTACTTTTTCTTGTAAGAGTCATCTTTTTATCTTCCTCATCTCCAGAAACAGGAACATGATCAACTAAAGGAACACCACCAAATGATTTTACCAAAGTAAAATACATAAATGCGCGCAAAAACTTAGCTTCTCCAATCAATCTTTTTCTTAATTCTGAATCTGCCTTATTTAGCTGAGGAATATATTTTAAAGCTTGATTAGCTCTATTAATTCCTTGGTAATTTGAAGCGAATAATTCTTTAAAAGAAGGGGTCGATGGAGTGAAATTTAAAGCGTCTAAAATATCTTTATCTGATCCTGCATCTCCAGGGCTAGAGCCTTTATCCGCATCATCTGAAACAATAGAAGTTACTCCAATCCAAGCAAATGTACTCATATTCCAATCCAAGAACTTAGCATAAATTGCAGTAACAAATTGATTTGCTCCATCATTATTATTATATATTTCCAAATTTGATTCTGGAATATTTTCCGATGGAGACACATCAATAAAATCATTACTACAACTTTGATTTATAGCTCCAAAAAACAATATAGCAGCTGCTATAATATATTTCTTATTCATTTTTTTAAAAATTTAAGTTTACTCCAAATACGAAAGATCTTAAGCTAGGGTAAGTATCCAGTTCAACACCTGTTAGCTTGTATGGATCTCCCTCTACAGCAGCATCTGTGGGATTATAGCCTGATAACTCAGACGAATAACCCGAATACTTTTGGAATACAAAAGGATTAATTGCGCTTACATATAATTTAATTGATTTCACATAATCAGTGATATTTTTAAATGTATATCCTACTGATATGTTATTGATTCTAAAATAATCACCACTTTCTAAAAAGAATGACGAAGCAATTGGTATAGCGGTCGTTGGCGCTGGATTCGCAGCTCCTGTGTTAGATGGTGTCCAATAGTTATCTGCTACAGAAGACTCTATGTTTTCTCCATTGATTCTTTGAGCTTTTTTTCCATTATATACTTTAAAACCAAATGCTCCATACCCATTTATTGCAAAATCCCAATTCTTATAAGCCATTGAAACATTAATACCTAATGTAGATTTTGGAATATATGAGTCAAAGTAACGTCTATCTCCAGCGTCTGCTTTACCTGTTACCCCATTACCATTTAAATCTTTAAACTTCATGTTTCCATTGGAATCATATCCATCAAAATCCCATAAATAGAAACTTCCTAAAGCATGCCCTACTGAAGATGCATCAAATAATTTTGTCCATTCTCCATTCCCTAAACTTCCTCCGTTAATCTGAGAAATAGGTTTTGAAGCATCTATACTTGTCAACCTATTTTTATTAAATGAATAATTAGCGCCAACGGAGTAGGAAAAGTCTTCACCTACTTTATCAGACCAATTCAAACCGACCTCAGCTCCTTTATTTACAACACTTCCCATGTGCGAATAATTCACTTCCGAAATTCCAGTCCCTAAATAAGGAGTAACTGCTAGAATAATATTTTTAGTCTTTCTGTTATAAACATCAAAAGATCCTGTTAATCTATTATTTAAAATTCCAAAATCCAATCCTGCTGAAGATTCTTCTGTCACTTCCCATCCTAAATTTGGATCATAACTTTTATTCACAGTAATACCGTTACTTACCGGAGAATTACCAAATCCATAATTGTAAGCAGCACCAGATAATAATGGTAAATAGTTAAGGGGAACATTTTGGTTACCAATTTTACCCCAACCTCCTCTTATTTTTAAAGTATTAAAAAATCCGCCTTTCAAAAAGTCCTCTTCAGAAATAATCCATCCCGCTCCTAATGAAGGAAATGTTCCCCATTTGTGCCCATCAGCAAATTGAGAAGAACCATCACGTCTTATAGTACCACTTAATAAATAACGATTCATAAACTTGTATTGTACTCTACCAAAATATGAAATCGTTGTATTCCTGTTATATTTTACAGATTCAATAGCTTTAGTAGTCGCATCACTGTACAAGTAATTATAATAATCTGTTCCCGAAAGATTCCAATAATCTTGAGAAACAGGTACATTTTGTCTATTGATGATTAGGGATTCAATACCATTTTTCACAGACGCTTCCGTTCCAGCAACCACTTCTATATCATGATTACCGGTCTTTTTAGTGTATGTTAAATAGTTACTTAATAACCAATTGTAATAATTTTGATTTTTGTTCGTCAATCTGGTAGTGGGCGAAGTAGACTGATATTGACTCTCAAGTCTTGTAGGATCATTAGCTAACCATAAAGATTTAGAATTAACAAAGTTATAATACTTGTAATTATTATATTCTCCATTAAATTGAGATGTGAATTTTAAATCTTTGACAATGTCAATATCCAATTTTAGTCCTCCCTGTAATAAAAAGTTTTTGCCTCTTTGATCATCATAAGCTAATTGCATAACTGGATTTGATACATTATTAAACCTCCCTCCAGTATAACTTATATTTCCATTGTTATCATATATTGGTTGCCCATATTGCCCACTAGGATAATAAACAGGAACAAGAGGAGATTGTTTATAAGCTGATGTAAATGCTCCCAACGATTTCGGAGTATCATTTGTAAAAGTGACACTTAAATTTTGAGATAAGCGAATGCCTTTAGCAATTTTATATTCGTTATTTAACCTTACAGTATTTCTATTATAATTTGTTCCATTAAGAATTGATTGTTCATCATAATTACTAAAACTCAGAAAATATTTCACTGCCTCAGTCGATCCGGAAATTGAAACATTATGCTGATTGTATACACCAGTCCTTGTGATCTCGTCGAACCAATTTGTATTATACGGTTGATTAGGATTTAAATTAACACTCCCGACTCCTGCATTATTATAATTTGCAAACTGGGAAGCATTAGCCATTTTAACTTTCTTTAGTGGGTTTCTTATTCCAATTAACCCATCATAAGATACACTTAACTTTCCTTTACCACTTTTTGTAGTGATAATAATAACACCGTTTGCAGCTCTATTACCATAAATCGCCAATGCTGTTGCATCTTTTAGAACATCATAGGTTAAAATATCATTTGAATTAATATTATTAATATTATCAGTAAACATACCATCTACAACATATAATGGTGTTCGTCCTCCTAGTACAGTCCCGAGACCTCTAATTGTAACTGTTGGAGTTGATCCTGGCATATCAGAAGCTGTTACTTGTACCCCTGCTGCTTTTCCTTGAATAGCTTGCGAAGCATTTAAAACTTTCGTTCTTGTTACTTCCTCCGCGCTTATAGAACTGATAGAAGTTGTATTATCAACCTTCTTACGGCTTCCATATCCAATCATAACCACCTCTTCGATCTTCTGTTCTTTGGTAACAGTATCCTTAGGTGTCACCTGTGCATTGACGTTCATACCAAAGTATAAAACAGCAACGAGTGATGAATACTTTAAATCACTTTGTTTCATATAGTTCAATTTTATTTCGTACAATCAAATTTCGAGACAGGTTTTTAAACCATCAAGCTGTCTTTAATTAAATAAATATTCTATTTCTCAAAAAAAGACATTAACCAAAATTATAAAATATATGAACTATTCTTAAAATATCGTAATAATTCTAAAATTAGCTTAATACTCCATGTTGCATGTGTGAAAAGTTTATTTTTTAACGTATTATCAATAAAAATAAATTTAGTTTAACATTAAATTTATAATGAATTTTAAAGGGTTTCTAGAGAATAACTCCCCAAAACACGAACATTAATTTAATATTTTGTTAAACAGATTTTCCTCTTTACCTTTGGCGTACTATTTGAAAATACTACCATTAATAAAAATCAATGAAAAAATACATTTTAGCAATAGCTTTAATAGCAGGAACAGCTGCAGTAATTACTACTTCTGTACAATCATGCACCAGTCTTGCGACTACTGATTTGGGATTATCCATTATCAAAAAGTTTTTATTGAACGGAATTGACAAGGGAATGACTGTTTATGGCAATAAAGATGCTTTCCTGCAAAATAATATGGTTGATAAAGCGTTACCTAAAGAGCTAAGAGATATCAACACGATGCTGGAGAAAATATCTCCTTCACTGGTAGCCAAAGAAAGGGAATATGTTGCAGAGGCAGCTGCTTATACCGTGAATATTTCAAAGCCAATTCTTCAAAATGCAGTTAACAGTTTAAATGCACAGGATGTAACAAGAATTATCCAGGGAGAAAAGGGAACAGCAACCTTAATCCTGAAGGAAAAAACTTCCGATCAGTTAGTAGCTGCCATTGCTCCTAAAGTGGACGAACAGTTAAACCGATATGGAATTGTTAAAACTATTAATACTGCATTGGCTGGAAGTAATTTTTTAGGAAATTTATTAGGAGGAAATAACAATACCGTTAATGCGGGAGGCTTAAGTCAATTAGCTTCAGAGCAATTGGTAAATGGTTTATTTAATATCATTGAAGATTACGAAATAAAGAACTCCAAGACCCTTTTAGGACCACTTGGAAAATAGAAAAAATTTCGTTAAATTTATATATAATTTAAAATTGTTAGATGGATATCATTCAAGGAAATCAACACGCAAGTCCAGAGGATTTTTATGATTCTTTAAGGGAAAAATTAGAAGGTCATCACGACTTTCCGGAAGATTATTTATTTAAATTTATTATTCCCACAGATCAGGCAAAACTTACAGAAATATATAGAGTTTTTGATGGAATTAAGTTTACACTTGGAAACAGAGAAAGTAAAAATGGGAAATATACAGCCTGCAATATCAATGCTTTTGTCTTAGATGCCGATCAGGTCGTTCACATTTATAAAGAAGTTGGAAAAATAGAGGGAGTAATTCTTTTATAAAAATAAAAAGTCAGCCTAAAGCTGACTTTTATTGTATATCATTGTTTGAATTTATTTTTCAATAAAAAACTTTACATTTTCAATTGGTCTTCCCAACATAGCTACAGAGCCTTTTATCAGAATAGGTCTTTGTATCAGTGAGGGGTTTTTAGATAAGATCTCCAGCCATTCTTCTTCTGAATAATTCTTAGCTGCAAACTGATCAAGATATAATTTTTCAGTCTTTCTGATCAGATGAAAAACACTTTGATTCAGTTTCTTTAAAACTGTTTTTAATTCTAAAATACTTAGTGGGTCTTCTACTATATTAATAATCTCAAATGGCACCCCATTCTCGTCCAAATACTCTAAAACAGCATTTGATTTTGAACAACTTCCATTATGTAAAACCTTTACTAACATATTTAATTACATTAAAAAATTAAACTTGTCTTATAACAAATTTAAAAAGAAATCGAGTTACAAAAATCTTAAGAGATAATAAATAAATGTTAATTAAAACAAACCATTCAGTTCAGCCTCAATTTTCTCCAGAATAAATCCAAAATCTTCCGGTTTTTCCACAAAGTCCAGATCATCCACTTCAATTACCAACAGCTTTCCTTCCGTATAGTTGGAAATCCATTTTTCATATTTCTGATTTAATTTTGAAAGATATTCAATACTGATCGAAGCTTCATACTCTCTTCCTCTTTTGTAGATCTTTTTTACCAGATTAGGTACATCAGATTTTAAATAGATCAATAAGTCCGGCGCTGAAACAAAAGATTTCATCAAATTAAAAACATCCTGATAATTCTTAAAATCCCTGTCAGAAAGCAAATGCATATCATTTAAGTTTTCAGCAAAAATGTGAGCATCTTCATAAATGGTACGATCCTGAATAATATTTTTCCCACTTTCTCTTATTTCTTTTACCTGACGAAATCTGCTCCCTAAAAAGTAGATCTGTAAAGCAAAACTCCATTTGCTCATGTCCGCATAAAAGTCTTCTAAGTAAGGATTGTGATCTACATCTTCAAATTGTGCATCCCATCCATAATGCTTAGAAAGCATCGTCGTTAATGTCGTTTTTCCTGCTCCGATATTTCCTGTAACCGCAATGTGCATATTCTATTTTCCCTTATGTTTATTGATATCGATGAAATCATTAAATGCCAACAGATTGAACTTCTGATGTCTCTTCAATAAGTTTTTTCAGAGTATCTTCTGCAGGTTTCTCTACATTTTGATCTTTAATAAACTTATCCTGAGCTTTTTCTAATGATTTATCTGTCGATTCAACTGGTTTTTCGACAGGTTTTTCATTATTTTCGGGTTCCGACTTAGGCTCTTCTAACTGCTTAGCTTGTTTAATTTTTTCAAGGCTGTAAAGATAAAGGTTGTTCGCTTTGATTTCAAAATAAGCAAGGGTATTTTTATCCACAATTTGTGCATCAGGGTCTTCAAAAATTTTCACTAAACCTTTTTCAGGGATATACTTTAGGATCGAGCTGTTGGTCATCATTAAAATAAATTCATTCTCCCGTCTGAAACGTTTTCCATTTTCTATTGGAATCTCCACCAGCTTTTCAAATTTCAGGCTGTAAATCCTGAAGTGCTTTCTTGTCAGTATATAAACCTTATTTTCATACACCAAAAGATCCATTAAATCATCAAAACTGGCATCAAAAGGATACGAATTTATGGTTGTATCATTTCTGAAATTATATTGGATAAGGCGTTTTGAACTTTCATCCAATAACCATATTTGCTGAAGATCCTCCGCGTAAGCTATTTTAATAAAAGCAAATTTCTGCTTGAAATCTATTCTTTGGATCTCATTAAGGTTTTGATCTACAAATTTCAATTCCTGGGCATTTTCTGAAAACAACGGAACAGTTAAAGGGTTTTGAACGCCCTGAATTTTAAATGGTACCGTAAGCATCATTTTTCCAATTTGCTTTCCCAGGGAATCATACTTGGTGAGACTAAAGTCTTTATTCTTATAGATGTATAGATTTCCATAATCATCAGCAAAGAAATCTTTAGCTTCTTTTAATTTTAAAGTATCCAATGCCACAGCTTTCTGCGCAGAATATGAGCAGAAAATAAAAGCAAATATGAAAGGTAATAATTTCAATGTTCGTTTACTAAGATAGCGTCCCTGAGGAACGCTACCAATTTAATACTTTATTTTAAAAGAAATTGCCTTAATTATTGAATAACAACTTCATAAATTTTCGACCAGTTTTTACCTGTTACCAGCATGTTTTCTCCTTTGAAAGCAATTCCATTTAATACGTCATCACTTCCTTTAGTATTTTGTTTAGCAATATCTGTGAAATCAAACATTCCCACTACCTCTCCATTCGCTGGATTAATTTTCAGGATAATCGGTTTTTGCCAAACGTTTGCGTAGATAAAACCATTATGGTATTCTAATTCATTCAGCTGATCATAAGCCTGAGAACTCCCTGCTACAGCAATGTATTTAACTAGTTTTGAAGGATCTTTAGGATCAAGGAAATACAATAGTTTACTTCCATCTGAAGCGATCAGATTTTGTCCATCATACGTTAATCCCCATCCTTCACCAAGGACATTAGGATATGCAAATTCCGATAAAAGCTTCAAAGAACTCTTATCATAGATGTACCCTTTTTTGCTTTGCCATGTTAGCTGGTATACTTTATCTCCTACAATGGTACTCCCTTCAGAGAAATCCTGCTGCGCCTGTTTTGTTGAAGCTAATGGTGTAGTAGTTCCTAAAGTATATTTTAAGATTTGTGAAGATCCGTTCTGCCCGTCACTTTCATAAATGGTGTTCCCTTCTATCTGAAATCCCTGAACGAAATTCGCCGGGTTATGAGGATACTCTGCAATAATTTTATAAGAAATCTTTTTCTCAGGATTTTTTGCAAAAACATTGATCGTTGCATCCTGGTTCAAAGTTTCCCCACCTTTAGTTTTAATATTAAAAGTAACTGCATTATCCCCTAAAGTGAAAAATTTAGGATCTACAACTAAATTTGAAGTTTCCTTATCTCCAAAACTGATGGTTACACTTTCAGCATTATCTGCAACATCTTTAGGAAGTTCAAGTTTATCCCCAAAGTGATATCCCTTACTTTCCATTGAATTGTTATAATCATTTAAACTATTCAACATTTTTTTATCATTGTTACACGACGCCAACATTAAGACCGCTGCAAAACCAACTATTATATTTTTTTTCATTGAATTTCTAAATATTTCCCCAAAAATAGCAAATTTTATTCCGTTGTACTAATTTGATCCACGGGCTGACCAAATTGTAATATATATCCATTGTTATCATAAATGGCAAATTCCCGCATACCCCATTCAAAGGTCTCTATTTCATAGCAAATTTCAGCCTGGTCTTTTAATTCTTCCCATAGTCCATCTACATTATCAATGTTAAAATAAAAAGAACCTGTAAATCCGATTCCATTAAATTTTTCATGATCATTGGGTTTTGAAAGCATGATCTGTACATCATCTTTATTAATCGTCGCCCATTCCCACTCATCATTTCTTGCCATTAAAGTAAAGCCAAGAGTCTGAATATAAAAACTTAAGGTTTCATCGATATTTTGTGTCCAAAGTATGGGACGCAGAGAATTATATTTTATCATAACATTGAGTTTATACTTAAAAACGCAAAGACACTGATCTGCGTCTTTGCGTTTTTGTTATTTATTTTCCACATATGATTTCAAACTTTGTCTGATAATTACATTCCAACCTTTAGTAAAATCTTCTTTCGAAAATCCTTCGCCAAGGTCTTTGAAATGATCAACATTCTCATGGGTTAATTTGACGATCGTCCCTTCATCTTCAGGATAAAGTTCCCATGAAATGATCGTTTCAGCATCAGAAAAATCGGGATAAGACCACGAATGTTTTAGTTTTTCATTGACAACAAAATCCAGAACAATTCCCTGGTGATGATATTTTTTAGCATCTCCCGGTTCATAGAAATTAAATTGCTTCCCAATTTCCATTTCAAAATCAGAAATATCAAAATACCATGATTTCATCTCCTCTCTATCAGTCAATGCACTCCAAACCTCATCAATTGAAGCATCCATTTTTTGCTGAACAATAATAGGTGTTCTCATGTTCTTCTTTTTAGTAAGTTATCAATCTACCCATGGGTAAATCCGGTAATTTTTGCTTCATCAAAATCCAGCTGCATTTCTATCGTTCTCATGACGTGATCATCAAAGATCTTCTCCCGTTTCATCCGGTGAAGTTCGTTTCTTTGTGCCTGAATGACCTGTCTTAACACATCTTTATTTTCATTCATTGCTGAAACATAATCCCCTGTCGACGCCATGCATTGTGCTTTATCAGCCATCATCATCATTTCATTTTCCAATTTATGTTTTTGATGGCGTACCAGGCTGTTCTTTTCTGCCAGTTCTGAGAAATCTGTATCCAATTTATGCAAAGCTGTTTCTTTTAACTTTCTCATTAAAATAACTTCCTGCTTTTCTTCAGGGATCTCACTTCCTGCATCACTTATTTTCAATAACTTCAAAATAGGAGATAATAACAGCCCCTGACCAACCAAAGTAATTAAAATAATGACAAAAGTTACGAATAATATAATATTCCTGTGAGGAAATGCATCTCCATTTGGCAAAAATGCCGGTATAGATAATGCGGCAGCTAAGGAAACCACTCCCCTCATAGCAGCAAAACTGATGATAAAAGGTTCCCGCCAATCCGGTCTGGGAACTTTCAGCCTTAATTCTTTTGAGCAAAGCCTTGGAAAATACATTAATGCATAGCTGTATGCAATTCTTGTTAAAATAATTGCCCCGCCAATCACAACGCTGTAAAAAATACCTTCGGAAATGGTATATTCTTTCATCGCAGCAATAACAATAGGTAATTCAAGTCCGATAAGGATAAAAATAATCGTATTCATTAAAAATATCAGAACACTCCATACATTCCCTGACTGAATCCTTGAAGTATGGCTTAAATAACAATGTGAATTATACGACATCAGCAGTCCTCCTGCGACAACAGATAGTACTCCGGAAAAATGAAAATGCTCTGCACCCACATACATAATGTAAGGGACAATCAGTGTAATGATGGTATCAATATTAGAGTTTGAGGGGATCAAACGAAGTAAGGCTCCAAACAGAAAACCTACGGCAATCCCAATTGCAATGCCACCAATAGCCATAATAAAGAAGTCCTGTACAGCCTCTCTGAAGATAAACTGTCCGGAAATTACAGCTGCTAAGGCAAATTTAAATACAATTAAACTCGATGCATCATTAATCAGACTCTCTCCTTCAAGAATACTCGTAATCTTCTTAGGTATTTTCATATTTCTTAATACGGATGTTGCAGCAACCGCATCAGGTGGAGAATTCACTCCCCCAAGCAAAAACCCCATAGCCACAGTAAGCCCCGGAATAATAGATGACGAGAGATACGCGACTACTATGGAGGTAAGGAATACCAATCCGAAAGCCATAGAAAAAATCTGTTTCCGCCACTTATGGAAATCCTGCCATGAAGTAAACCATGCTGCCTCAAATAAAATTGGGGGCAGAAAAATAAGAAAAACTAAGTCTGGTTCTATTTCAATGTGGGGCATTCCCGGAATAAAGCTTATTAATAAACCCGCTATAACAAGGAAAATGGGATAAGCTACTTTCAGTTTCTGCCCGATCATTACTAATATCATCACAGACAACAACACTGCGATTGATATTATGACGTAATTGTGAATCATTTATTTATGATTTTATGTATTAATATTAAGTTAGAAATCTAAATAAATTCTTTTCTTTATGTGTGTTTATAATTTTTTTAAAGGACAATATTGTTCTTAGGAGTAATAGGTGAAGGGAGATCAGTTTCATCCAGCATATCTCTCATATCAATTTCTATTGTACGGCTAATCTGTGTAATAGGAACATCATTAGGACTTCCTTCAAACGGATTTACAGAAGCTTCTCCTACACTATCCAACGTGTGAAAGCACCAGGTTACCAAAAGTGAAAACGGAATATTAAACCATATGGTAAAGCCTTCCAATACCGTTCCTTCCCCTAATTTATCAAATTCTTTTAATAATCCAAAAGGAACAAAAACAATGAATAATAAAAGCAAATACGTAGTTATAGAGGAAAAATTCCTGGGATAGGGAAAGTTCTTAATTCTTTCCGCTTTTCCCTGATCATCTGTAAACTTCACCAATTGCTGATTGATTTGTGTCCATTGAAAATCATTGATCTCTCCTTTTGCATAAGCCTCTGATAATTCCTTGCTCTGAGAAGCCATCAACTGCGTGGCCCTATTTTTTTACTTAAAATATATTGAAGTTCCTGATCAGAAAGATAATTTTTCAATTCGTCATCCAGTTTAGCAAGTCTTTCAGGAATATCATATTTCTTGGAATATTCATCATACTGGACGGTATTCATATTCTCCCAGGTTCTTGGCTCTCTAAGCTGAAAACGAAGCGCCGTCAGCCATGCATAATGACGTAAAAAAATTTCTTTTACTCTGATGGAATTTTTTTCTGAAAACGAATCTCTTACAATATATCCAAAACTTCGGCTGTTATTAATAATGGAACCATAGATCTGTCTTGCTTCCCAAAGCCTGCTATAACTGGCATTATTTTTAAAGCCTACGATAAACGCTACCGCAGTTCCCATAATAGCAATCGGCTGCCAGGGAAATGATACAAATTTTAACCCGCAATAATATAATACTGTAGGAATCGCTGCTAAAATGGCCAAAACATAAATACTTCGTCTTGTCCAAATTATAAATTCGCGTGCTCCAAATCTTTTTCCTGAGTGCATATGTGTTTTGTATTTATTTTACTTTTTATTGAATGGTATATTGTTATAAAATCCAATCTGAACCTGTCCCCGATTTTTATTTTCCTGAATCTGATTCATATATCCGGCTTCAATCCTTAAATTTTTATTGATGACATATCCTAATGCTCCATATACCCTGTTTCTGTCAAAAGTCGGACTATTGAAATTCAGAAATATCTCATTATACACTGAGGCATAAAATGTTTTCGGCAGCATTTCTTTGTTATTGATCGGAATATTAAGTCCCAGAAAATACCTAAACCTCATTCTGAAGTCATCTTGCAGAAAACGTTCTTCCAATCGGTAACGGTGCTGAAGATAGATTCTTCCAAATTGTTGTTTTGTTATAAACTGCTGGAAAATCCTATGTTCAATATTTTCCTTTTTCTCACCATTTACATAGGGTTGGCTTAAAATAAATCCGTAACCTAATAAAACATTGTTATTATTTTCGGATAGGTCATACCCAATTCCTGTCCGTATCAGAAGCTGTTCCAGATCTCCCCCTGCATCGAAATTACGATACTGAATTTCATTATGCCAGTTCCATTTTTTATTAATTTTATTGTTTCCAAAATACATATACCAGGCTCCCAAATCACTTTTCTGAGCAAATGAAAGTGTTGTTGCTACAATAAAAATGAGCAGAGCTACCGACCTTATAATCTCCATACTAATCTCCTTCGTTTATTCTTTATTAATTTGCCTGACCAATTTCCAGTTTATCAAACTTTCCTTCACTATTGATATTAAATTTAAAAAAGGTCCGAAAGTCTCCCCAACTCTCTGTATGAAATTGACCGTAGATCGTTTTACCATCATTTTCAATCTTATCTATCGAGGTAAATTTTTCATGTCCGCAGGCATCTTTTACAAATTTTTTAAAATCTCGTGGATTCCCATCATCATATAATTGAGCATTACCGGTAAAGAAAGAAGTAAAAGTTTCTGCATCACCACTTTGCCAGGCGTCGAAAGCTTTTTTCACCGTGTCATTGAGCTTTGTTGTATCCATAGTCTGTTTTGTCTGTTGTTGAGTTTTAGTTATTTTTTGAGAATCATTTTTTTGTGCACAAGCTGAACACATTGAAAATATGAGCAGCAAAAGAGAGATTTTTTTCATGAAAATTTAAATGGAT
Source organism: Chryseobacterium sp. T16E-39 (assembly GCF_002216065.1). Taxonomy (NCBI): domain Bacteria; kingdom Pseudomonadati; phylum Bacteroidota; class Flavobacteriia; order Flavobacteriales; family Weeksellaceae; genus Chryseobacterium; species Chryseobacterium sp. T16E-39. The sequence continues at coordinate 1,538,325 of NZ_CP022282.1, forward strand.
AATTTAAGTAAATAATAACAAGATTCAAAGCAATGAAAGGAAGTTCAATTAATGCTCCTTTAATATCCCCATGAAAAAGCTCAAGACACATAATAAGCAGTATCGTTCCAGCCATCAAAAAATTCCCCCATACAAAGGTCTGTGGAATGAGGATCATCACCGCACTGATCAGGGTAATGATCCCTAAAATCATAATTGCAGTACTATTCATTCCTAATTTCCCAAGCATCTGCAACATTTCAGGTTTTCCTGAGACCATTGCCAGACCTTGTTTACAACCCATATACACTGCAATAACAATCAATGCAATGGTTAGTATTTTTAAAATCATAAAGTGTGCTTTTTTTAATTATTTAAATCTATTGAGAGGGTATTTGCTCTACTAAAATATGGTTCTTTTTATAGTCAAAATAGGTACAAGTCATTTCATTTAAATCCATTTCCCAACCCTCAATTCCACTCTCAGCGCAATCCTGACAAAAAGTAGGGTAATCTGTTCCTCCCTTCTGATGCAGTTTCAATCTTGTTTTAAAATGATCCAGATTTAAAGTTTCAGAAATAGACAAAGTATTATATTTACCTCCCGTTTCAGCTGATTGATTCTCGTTATCAAAATATTGAGTATTTCCATCGGAAACATATGTCGTATAATGAGAAACTCCTTTTTCTTTAATTGCCTGGATGTAGCGGGGAAAATCGGCACCACTTTTTACTTTTTGGTGCTCTGCTTTAATTTCATCGATCGTAAATTTCATCATGTAGTTTTATTATTTTACTAAAATAAGAATTTCAAATTTTACTTTCTAAAAATCAATCCTATTTACATTAAAAAAATCAGGAGTGCAAATGTATAATAAAATGAAAACCGGCGGGATATCCTGCCGGTTATATTTAACTATATTTCGTATACAAAATATGAATATTACGGATGAGCCTGAGCTTTAGCCGGATCATCATAATTGACCATCCAATTGATGCCAAATTTATCCGTGAACATTCCAAAGTAAGCTCCCCAGAAAGTATCTGCCAAAGCCATTGTTACATTGCCGCCTGCTGACAGTCCGTTGAACAGTTTTGTTGCCTCATCTTTTGATTCCGCATTAATAGAAATTGAAATATTGTTTCCTTCTTTAAACTGAGAAGCCCAGTCTTCACCCGTATCACTTCCCATCAGTACTGTTTCTTTAGAAATCGGAAGGGAGACATGCATAATTTTATCTTTGTCAGCTTCAGGAGTTTCTTTTCCTTCCATTGGAGGCATTTCTCCGAAAGTTCCTATATAAGGATATTCGCCGCCAAAAACTGATTTGTAAAAATCAAATGCTTCTCTGCAGTTTCCATTGAATGTAAGATAAACGTTTAATGATGCCATAATTTTTTAAAGTTTAGTTAGTTTAATTTGTACGCATTAAGGTTTTTCCGAAAGTTCTTTTAACTTCAAGAGTCCTTTGTCATAATCTTTTCCAATAGCGTCATCCATATTCATAAACAATTTCATAACCGTAAAAGGATAAGGAATTTGCGACGTAAAACCCCACGTCACTTTACTTCCACTTCCATCAGCAACTACTACAACATAGGTATCTGCCTCACTGTCATAAGGCGTCATAAACCTAATCGACGTATCTATTCTTTTATTGATACGATCTACTTTTTTGATCTCCTGACATCCTTTTCCCGCTTTTTCATTGTTGCTGCTCCAGCACATTTTTTCACCTGCCTGACCAGTTGTTCCGGACCAATCCTTTTTCATTCCTGTATCCAGTTGATTCCACGGACTCCATTGATCCATTGCTTTTAAAGTACTGGTATTTTGCCAAATTTTTTCCACAGGAGCATTAATTGTAATCGATTTCTCATATTTGAAGTCACCGGAAATTAATGCGGCAACCGCCAGCCATACGATAAGTATCGCAGCCAGCGCAATCATGATCCATTTTAAAATCTTCATATTGCTTTTTTATCTGTGTTGATCAATTAAAATCATATTCCCATCAGGATCTTTAAGTGTTATATATTCAGGTCCGGAAGTAGATTCATCAGCATCCTTTTCTAGTTGGACATTATTTTCTTTAAGATGTTTCTGAATATCGCGCACATCATCGAAAGACTCCAGATTCTGAGCATTTTCGTCCCAACCAGGATTAAAAGTAAGCATATTCCCATCGAACATAGCCTGAAACAGACCAATCAAGGTATTTCCATTTTTCATGATAAGATAATTCTGGTCCATATTTCCCCCCATGGAACTAAAACCTAACTTTTCATAAAAATCTTTAGACTTTTGAAGGTCTTTAACACTTAAACTCAGAGAAAATACTCCTAATTTCATATCCTTTTTTTTATTTTTTCTTTAAAAATCTTACAATCGATACTATTGGTTGGTTATCCGGGTTTTGAAATCGAGAGTTCCATCATAACTTTTCCAATTCCCAATGAATTCAATATATTGACCTTCAATTTTTTCACTGGTTTTGTTCCATTTAAAAGTATAGACAAATTTACCTTTGAAAAGACCGGAATGTTTTCCTTTGTTTTCTTCAGCAAATTCATACTCTCCATAAACAGTTCCTTTCTTCTTGGTATCCTTGTATTTGCTGATCGTTAAATTACCTTCAAATTTTGTATAATTCTTATCGACAAGCGTGTACCCGGAAACAAAATATTCCTGGTCATTCTTCCTGTTCTGTTCGGAAATATTGATTTTAAGTTTTATGGCTTGCTTTTCATTTCCAATAGTACCGGCATATGCTTTACTGTTATTAAGCCAGACATTTGAAATATTCGGCATCTGAGCAAAAGCAAATTGGGAAATAAGAATGAGGAGTAATAAAAGTTTTTTCATATTGTTTTGGTTTTAATTGAAGATCACTTACGCACTATCAGCAAGGGGTAATTTTATAAACCGGTGTGGGAATGGTTCATGTATTCTTCATTACAGTTTCAATTCAGAATTATACTCCAAATTGAGATAAGTGGTGATTTAAATGTTTCGCAAACATATTGCTCCATTCATGAGATTTCAGTTTGCCAAAAGAGAATGATTCTTTTCCATCGAAAGCTTCTGCTCCCAATTGCTGTGTTTTCTGAATAAATCCTATCAACCTTTTCTTTTCTTCTTCGAAATCTCTTCTTCCAACGACCATAAATTGTGGTGCTGTAGGAGAATCTCGCGGATAGGCTTTTTCACTGACTACTTTAGGTTTTACAAAATTTTTCAGGATAAATTTTGCGATAGCTCCAGGTTTTTTATGTTTTTCCGGTTCATATACCATCTCATATGAGACACTACAGTGGGCCAACATTTGGTCCACCATCATTTTTCCCCAGATACCATGGGTATCTTCAATAAGATTATTTATTCTATTGATATAATCCTGAGCAACTTTTGCATCAAATACGTTTTCCATTGTTTGTTTAATTGTTCGGAAAACAAATATATTAGTTTTTTCTGATGATTTTATATCCTTTTTTAAAAACCGTAAAAACACTGGAATGAGGTGAGGGTTTATACTTTCAGACGTAGGATCATCAATATGAGGTGCGAGATGCAAGGTCCGGGTTATGGAGCGGAAAAGGTTAATTATCTAGGATTTAATTATGTAGGGCGACCTATCCTATTTCTTCAAAATCTTCCTTTTCCTGAGGAGCTTCTGGTTTTACATATCTGAAGATTAACCACAATTTGATCTTTAAAGCTACCCATCCTAAAAAAGCATAGATTAGGACAAGAATTCCCAGGTGTTTAAGGTAGGGAAATGTAAGCTCTACCGAACCTTTTTGTATTAATAAAATTTTGAAGGCCTGTAAAAATGGTGTCAGCGGAATAATATTCGCTATAAACTGGACAAAAGCAGGCATGGCATTTAGCGGCCAGGTAAATCCACTGATGATAAATGCTGGAGAAGCAATAACCATCAGAATCTGAGTTGCTTTCAGGGCGTCCGGAATTAAAATACTGATAAAAACGCCTAAAAAAGAGGCTGATCCTACAAAAACGGCAGTCAGGATAATGAAGTTAAAGATTCCTTGCGGCATAGGAACTTTGAAAATCATGTGCATGAAATAATACATCCCCACGATTAAAATAGAAAATATCCAGATGGGAATCACCTTGATCAGCATCGTTGGGAATGCCCATTTTCTCATTCCATAATATTCCTTTACAAAGGAGCCTCCTTTAAATTCTGCTGCAAAACTTACCGCCATCGCCAAAAGGATCACTTGCTGCAATACCACAGCCAACATTGCCGGCCACATAAAAATAAGATAATTGCTGGTGGTATTAAAAAGTGTTATATAGTTGGTTTTAAAAGGTTCAAATTGGGTTGCAGCACGGGTCGCAGGCATTCCGGCCTTTTGAAGTGCTTTTATGGATGCTCCGGCCGAAAAGGTTCCTATAGTAAGTTGAAGCGCTTTTGTGGCAAAATTAGCTGTCAGAACATTTCCTGTATTAATATATACATTGACCTCCGGGTATTTTTTCTGCAGCATTCCAGCTTCGAACTTAGACGGGATGATCACGACTGCAGCAGCCTCGTTTTTGATGACCTCATCTTTTATACTTAGAGGTTCCTGAATGTACTTAAGAACCCTGATCCCTTTGTTGTCCTGCAACATTTCAACCAACTGGTTAGATAAAGGGGTATTGTCTCTGTCAATAACAATGACCGGGGTATGTTCTACTTTTCCGCTTTTATAAACGAACCCTAATAAGGTAGCATAGAATAATGGAGCCACAAAAAATACGGTCCGTAAGGTGGAGTTTTTAATGAACATTTTAAACTCACGCTTTAAAAGGCGGAAAAACTCTTTCATCTTTTTATTTTCTATGTTTTTTAGCAGAGTAATGGAATTTGAAAAACAATCCCATTAGCAATATCTCATGATTATTTTAGGATAACATTCGCATTGACCAGAATATTTTTGGCTTTATTCATATCCTTTGGTTTTACTTTGATCTCATAAATTGCATCCTGGAGTTGATAATCCGGATAAGCTGTTGTAATATCCGCATATCTTGTCAGCTGTTTAATGTATAGGATTGTTCCCTCAAGCATTTCTTTATTATAAACTACCTGCATGGCAACAGTTTCTCCTTTTTTGTATTTTGATATTTCACTTTCAGGAACGGTAAACCTGAAATAGGTACTCTCGGGAATATACCCATTAAATAATGCAAAACCTGCCGTCGCCAGCTCACCTGCATTCAGACTGATGGTTTCAATTTCCATATCATTTGTTGCTATAATATAGCGTTCCGAATATGCAACATTGGCTTCCTGCAAAGCTCCTTTTGCCTGAGATGCCTGCCCTGCTGCCATTTCCACTTTTTCGAAACGGGTCCCTCTTTTTACGTCATCCAATTCTGCTACCACAGCATCATATTGTGCTTTAGCCCCCTGAAGCTTTGCGTAGATCTCATCATAAGCCTGAGGTGACATCAGACTATCCCGGAACATATTGGATGCTCTTTTGAAAGATTTCTGAGCAAAATCATATTGTTCTTTCAGTCCTTTATGCTTTGCCTGAAGCTGTCTCAGCTGATCAGCAGTCGCTCCATTTTTAGCCATCTGCTCCTGTGCCGTTGCTGCACTTACAGCCCCCTGTGCCTGAGCAATTTTAGCCGAAACTTCGGGAACATCCAGTAAAGCAAGGGTATCTCCTTTTTTTACGGTCTGTCCTTCCGTTACGTATATTTTAAGAATCCTTCCGGTTACCTTTGGGGCAAATGAAACGACATCTTTTTTTGTTTTTCCTTCTGAATCATTAAGATTTTCTTTTTTTTGAGTACAACTTCCCAATAAAACCAGAAAACCAAAGAGTATAGAAATATTTTTTTGCATCATTTTAATTTTAATGGGTTAATACAGTTTCGCAATATCCAGTTCCTGAGTAGATCTCATCAGTTCTATCCCTGCTCTGCGTTGGTTAAAAATAGCATTTTGATATTCCAGTTCCACAACTTCAAGATCAGTTTCGGCTTCTATCAGCTGTGATGATTTGCTCATTCCATACCTGAATTCTTTTTCTGCTTGCACGAGGGCATTTTTAGCCAATTCTTTTTCTTTGCTCTTCAACGTTATCTGTGCGGTAGCGATATCATAATTGGTTTGGTTATTCGCCAGATTCAGGGTTAATTTCTTTAAAGCATCTTCTTTTTTATTCTGCAGGACTTCCTTTCCAATACGAGCTGTCTCTTCTGCATGTTTTCCTTCTTTTCCATCAAAAATTTCCCATTTAAAACCTACTCCTGCTGTAAATAATGGGAGTATATTGATATTCGTTGGTCTCCAATCGAGTTTTGCTCCTTCATATCCCAGGGCTGGGATTGCGGGAATTACATTTTCAGATGTTTTGATCCTGCTTCCGTACAATCCGATGTAATATGCAGAGGCCATCAGCTGAACTTTTGGAATCATCCAAGTCCTTTCGGCTTTTATTTTATAATCTGCAGCAACAATTCCATGTTCTAATGCGCGGATCTCTGCTCTCTGCTCAATTCCTTTTTCATGAGTAAGCATATCTACCGGGGACAGGACCGGATCTATCAAACGAAGCCGTTCTCTGTTGATTCCCGTTAATATGTACAATTGGGTTAGGAGCAATTCTTTTTTACCTTCATATTCTACGATCTTGGCATCCAGTGTTGCCTGGGCAAGTTCGATCTTTTTATGGTCATAAGGAGTAATCAATCCATATCCTAACGCTTTGTCTGCTGTCTTTCTGTTGATGTCCAGTCTTTTTTTACTTTCATCTAACACGTTTTTAGACTGATGAATTAAAGCCAACTGATCATATGCTTTGGAAACATTGGCTACAACCTCATCTCTTGTTTTTTCAAGAAGAATATTTTCTGAGACTTTCTTTTCTTCGATGGCTTTCTTCAGATACTTTACTTTTCCCCCTGAATAAACAAGCATTTTGGCATCTGCCTTCGCGATGCCAGAGAAACCGGAAATATTCAGATTGTTATCATATCTTCCTGCCGGAATCTGTATAAAAGGCTGAAGATTGATTTCGGGAGAAGTTAGGCGTGCGGTTGCATTCAGATATCCGACCTGTCCGCTTAATTCCAAAGTCGGAAGAAAGATATCTTTCAGTTTGTGTTCGTCAAGATCAGTGAGTTTATTTTGGGTGACCTGCATTTTGAGATCAGAATCCCGAACCATTGCACTGTCTAAAAGCTCCTTAAAGTCTGGCGCTGACTGTGCCCAACCAAAAGCTGGAAGTACAAAAAAACCAAGGGCAAAAATCAATAAATTGTTTTTCATGGTTCATGTTTACAACAAATATAATGCAAAAAAGCTTCAATTTCACAAATGAACCTCACGAATTCGTGAATTTAAAAATTGTTCAATGTTTATCTGCTTTTATTAGCATTCTCTCTTTAATCGTTTAATTTTAGTTTAGAACAAAAATAATTTTCTTTATTCCCCAAATACTATAGAATTATTACCTATTTTTTCATGATTACACTGTATTAAAACAAAAAAACTCTCCAACAATGTGGAGAGTTTTATATTTAAATAAGTTGAAATTACCTCTGAACTGCTTTCTTCATTCCAGCATCCGGACGTAAAACTCTGTAACGTACTTCTAAGTCTTTAGGTACGTAAAATACCAAAGGAAGTCTGCTGTTATATCTTACGATTTCTGGTTTGATATAAATGAACTTCTTAGTGGCTTTTTTATTCATGCAACCCATTAAAGTTCCTACTGCCTCTCCATTAGATTCCACTTCATAATAGTTGTAGCCCCAACCCTGAAGGTCCTGGGATTTCACACTCCCCATTAAAGAATAGTTATTACAATCCAGCATTTTTTCGGTTCCTACAAAATACTCAACTTTTAGATCCTGTTCATTCTTTGCGACAGGAAGCTGAATATACACTTGCTTATATCCGTCTTTTGCTTTAGGAAACATTTCGATCTCTAATTTTTCAAATTTTTCCGCTTTCTTCTGAGCAAAAGCATTTACTCCTACCACCATGATCAATCCTGCGATTAACGTCTTTGAAAATTTCATATTTTTTGTATTTATTTTTTACTGATTCTCTAAAGTCAAAAATCATTCCAAAATTTGAACACTACTTCCTTTTGTATGAGCATTCATCTGCGGCGCATAGTAATTCTGCATTGTGGTAATCCCATTCGAGAACTTCCCTGAAGCATTGGCAACATAATCATATTCAAATACATATTTACCTTTTGGCATATATTGAATATAGAAATTTGTAGAGGCATCTTTAGTAGATTGATAATATCCCAAAGAATTTTTCCACTGATATCCCGATAAGGTATTTACAGGTTCAAATCCGGCAGCTCTCATATCTTTAATATGAATATATTCCATTGCACGATCGGTATTTAAAATCATTCTTACTGTTACTTTATCCCCTACTTTCAGTGGAGTATCTCCAGAGATTTTCTGTAGCTCTTCTCCATTTACTGTTTTTACTTTTTTATAAAGCTCTTTCGTAATAGAGATATAATTTTCAGATGATTTTATCTTATCCAGATCTTCATAATACTGCCAGAACAATCCACCCTGAACAATTCCAGGTCCAGGTTTTGTGATGGTAACAGTACTTAGGTTTTTATCCACCACATCAGTTTTCACTGTTGATTTCACATATCCTGTTGCCTGTGTTTGTGGAGCTAGCTCTTTTCCACCCCAAACGATCGTCGCTTTATCACTTTCAGCACCCGTCCACGATTTCCCTGAATTTAATATGGTGAAAATCACTTCTGAAGTCCCTCTTGAACTTCCCCATGAGTTCACTTCTTTCTGAGTCACTAACCAGATCTTCATGTCTTCAATGAACTTCTGATCGTTCGGTTTTAATGTATTAAAGGCTTCAAGCGCACCCGCGTGATTCACTACTTTTGAGCTGAACCAGCCCCAGTCATTAAGATTCTGTTTCCAGTATACTCCTTGTGTTTTGGTATCTGTAGACGTTTCTTTAAGATAGTTCATTAATTTATCTGAAGTATCTTTCATTCCGTAATCATTCATCAGTAAAGCAGCACGGTGAAGTCCAAAGAATGTAAAATCAGTGATTTTTGCCGTTTTTGCTTTTTGTTTCACTAATGATTTCAAAGTAGCTCCTTTTCCTTTCAAAGGATATTGTTTTTCCCAATAGTTTCGGGTATCTAAATAATCCAGAGCCCAGTTGTTCCAGATATTTTCTTTGGTGTCAGCATATTTATTGATTTCATTATCTACATACTGCACCAATTGAGCAACCATTTCATTTTGTGTAGAACTTTGATAATCCTTTACATTGTCTTTCAACCATGCGTTGATTTTTCCTAAATTTTTAAGAACATAGAGTGAAACTCCATAAGAGCTTGGATATCCTGAATACCATGAGAAACCTCCATCCGGATTTTGCAGTTTTTTGAAATCATCCCAATCCTGATTGATCGAGTTTTTCATCGTATTGACATCAAACAGCAATGCCAGTTTCTGCATTTGTTCCTGTTCATTTTTACTTTCCAATACCCAAGGCGTTTCTTCTAATAACAATTGTTTTAATTCCTGATTTTTCTCAAGATTAGAAGTTAACAACCCTTTGCTTTGATATTCTTCGAAAATGGTTTTCATTTTCGGATTTGCTTTGAATATTTCAGAAGCCAGAACATCAGCAAACCATTTATTAAAGACCACATCAGCAGAACTGTTCTGATCATTTTTCAGACTTGGAAGTGCAAACATAATTTCCCAGATCGGGTTGGTCGTCAATTCCAACGTATTTGAAACATTAGATATACTTGTTGAAGTCGCATCTTTAAGATTATCTAAAACAAACGTTTTAGTCTCTCCTTCTTTTACAAAAACCGGAACAGCATCTGTCACCAACATTCTATTCGGTAAAACAGCAATTGCCTGTTGCTCTCCATCGGAATAAGCACCAGCTTTTGCCACTACTTTCAGAATGATCGATGAAACATTATTGGGAACTTTTACTTTCCATGTTACTACTGAGTTTCCACTTTCATTTAGATCAAAATTCTGAGTATTTGAATTCAATCCAAATTTTGACGAAATATCTTCGTTGGTGAACGCATCGAAGATCTGTAAAATTGCGGAACCATTTAATCGCTTAGCAGTTAAATTAGAGAGTTTTGACTGAAGATTCAGCTCATCCCCTTCTCTTAAGAATCTCGGATAATTTGGAGTTACTGAAAATTCTTTCTGTGTAACCACTTCTTTTTCTAACGTTGCTGCTCTGGCATCTTTTGTATGAGCAAGGAACATCAGTTTCCATTTTGTCAATGCTTCCGGAGAAGTGAATTCAAAATTAACGTTTCCTTCGGCGTCAGTTTTCAGATCCGGATAGAAAAATGCAGTCTCATTCAGATTTTGACGAACAGGAACTTTTTCCAAAGATTCTTTGTTTTCAATAACATCTGTATATTCTTTCTTTTCTCTTTCACTTAATTGTCTTCCAGAATTCACAACATCTATTGCAGCATCTGCCATTACTTCTTGTTTTGCGGCAGCAACAGGAGCCGGCAACGCTTTATAAGAAATATTTCCACGAATTCTTACCCCGCTTGCCCTTCCTTCTAAATTTTGAAGACCTCCATTAGAATAATACAGCGAATTATCAAACCAGTCAAAAGCCGGTACATCCACATATTTTCCATTCATGTATTTGAGTCTCTTCTGATAATATTTCTGTAACAGATTTTGTCTGATATCATAAGAGGTAATAATAGTATAAGGTGTATATAATTTCTCCCAATTGAAGCTGTTGGCAGCAAACTGATCGAGAGACATATCATACATATTGGCCAATACTTCAGCATTGATCTTCTCTTTATCGTTACCCGACACTTTTACTGACCATTTTTCTTTAGAATTAGGTTCCAGCTTATCTCTAAATGTAACGGTTTCAATTTTCAGTGGCTGTTCAGAATCTTTTATTTTTAAATTAACGGATTCAGTCTGTACATCATTAAATGCAGCTACCTGAAACTGCACATTTAAAACAGATACACTTTTATCTTTAGGGATATCTACTGTATATTCTAAAACTCCGTTTTTAAGCTTATAGCTTTCGGAAACGGTATTTCCGGAACCATTCTGTACAAATACATTCACCAAAGCATCCGGAATAGCCGAATACACATAAATTTTTGCTTTTTCACCTCTTGTGAATTCGTTTTTAGGTTCCAGAACTTTTAAGAATGTTTTCTGATTGGGTTTTAAAGAAGCTTTATCCCAAACACTGAAATTCTGTAAAGATTTTATGGTGTCTTTTCCTTCAATATTATAAAGCTCCAATTGGTAATCTCCTGTTTCCAATTTACCCAGATCAAGATTGGTTGCCAATTGTGCCGGGACATTTGAAGCTTCCTGAGTTTTAGTGAAAACTACTTTTCCAACCTTCCAATTCTTTAATTCATCGTTTTTATCAAACAGGTCATGTGGGAATTTTTTAATGAATTCCTCTTTACTTAATTTTGGTAAATTCTGAACTTCTGTCTCGAAGTTGCTTCTGAAAATCCTGTCAGGAGAATCCAGTTTAGATAATTTAACCTGATATGATTTTTTAAGATTCTGTTCGTTATAGTTTTTCGTTTCTACTTTTACCTTTACGTTTTCATCAGCAAAAGCATTTTTGATTTCATCTGCCTTAATATAATGGGATACTGATGCTACTTTCAGTTGTGTATTGGCCGTCTGTGTTTCCCCATTAATATCTGTCACAGAGGCATTGATCTCATAATTATCAATCTGGATGCCTTCTAATTTCTCATCTTTTTTAAGATCCAGACGAATGACAAATTCTCCTTTTTCATTTGTTTTTGCTTCTCCTAATATCGAGTTTTCATTATCATCCCCTTGTGGATACCACCAAAAGTATCTCCAACGGATATTGTGTTTTTTAATTTCATAGCTTACTGTGGTATTGCTTAGAGCAACTCCTGAAAACATGGCTGCTTTTCCTTTCAGTTCTATCGTCTGACCATATTTATATTCTTCTTTTACCGGATCGAAAGTCACCTCGAACTTTGGTCTCTTATATTCTTCTACCCGAATATCTTTATATCCCTGTGTATTGCCATCTGTATTCAGATAAAATACACCATTTAGTTTTCCTTTTGGTAAAATAAAACTTCCATGGTAAGATCCGAATTCATTCGTGGTGAAATTCTGTACAGAAACCTCCTGACCATTCGCATCCACCAATGTGATCTTTTGCTTCAAACCGGAAGCAACTCCTTCTATTTCTTTATCAATTTTAGTATTGATTACTTTAAAATAGACTGTTTGTCCAGGTCTGTAAATTGCTCTATCTGTAAAGATCTGAGCTTTTGTGCGAGCCTGTTTATTAGGGTTATAGTCAGAATAACCATCATTACCATAAACCTGCATGATCTGATAATCGTTGGTCTTAGGCTGTTGAATTAAAAAAGTTCTGTAATATTCTTTATTCGTTGTTGCCGGAAATTTGAAAACTCCCTTATCGCTGGTTTTACCATCAACTTTATTTAAAGTTTTATTGGCTACAAATTCATAAAACGAAATATTCTCATTTACAACAGGTTTTCCATTTTCACTGTTAACCAATTTCAATTCATTTGAAAGTTGATTTCTGTCTGTTTTGGATTGATAAATTACTTTATTGTTTGACACTAAGAAGTAGAAATTTTGCCTGTCATCAGTAGCTTTCTCAGCACCTGCAACAGTATATTCTGCCACATAAATTCCTGAAGGTAAAGGTTGTATTTCAAGAGAAGTTTTATGAAGCTGATAATCTTTAAAATCAGGAAGCTGATAGGTCTCCTTTCTGATCAGGTTTTTCTTTAATTTACCAAATGTATTTCCATAAGAATTTCTGATATGTTGCATCAGTGAAGTAAAATCGTCTTTTACCTCATAGATGTTTATTGAAAATTCAGAAACATTTTTATGTTCAGCTACAAAGTGAATGGGAAGGTTAGCCTGAGTCTGTTCTTCATATTTAATATTAAGATTCGGATTGATAATCTGTTCTTCCTTATTCTTTATATTTTCAAGAAACGGAGATTTTGGATATTGGCTCTTGGCCTGAACAGCAACTGCTAAAGCTTCTTTTGATTGTTTTTTAGCAAGGTATTCGTTCATAACCTCTTCCATGATCAGTACTTTATAATCTCCTTCTGTATTGGATTTTAAAAGATTCTGCAACTGGGCAAGTTTATCCTTACACTGATTCGAGTTGCAGTTTTCAGAAAGCTTCTGATGCATAAAATACAATTTAGCATTTCCTGTATTCTGAGCAATTAATTCATCAAAAATTGTATTGATCTGAACTTTGTTTTCTACAAGTTCATTTTTTGTAAAAAGTCCATTTTCAGATAAGAAATTTATTTTCTTTAAAGAATACCAATCCCATAAAGTAGGAAAGTAAGCAATATCCTTTGTATTGGAAAAAGCACTTTTATATTTTTCCAATGTAATCTTCTTCATTTCCTGTTTTTGCTGATCGAGGTCCTTGAAGTTTTTATTGAGATAATTTTTAAAATCCAGCTTACTCCATGTTTCAATTTGTGAAACATCCTGTGAGTTCAGATTGGTTCTGCCATTGATCTCCCATGAGTGCTGGTTATAATAATCCAAAAAGAAACCACTTAACAGAACATCATAGACGATTTTTTCTTCGCCCTTCAACTGCTTTTGTGTATCCTGTAGTTTACCAAAGAATTTTGAAGCAGAATTGTTCTGATCATCGTCAGTTGTTTGATTTACAATACTGAACTCTGCTTTGAGGGAACGGATCAACTGCAGCGTATTATTTTCTTTCATAGCTTGTTTTTGTATGTCTAAAACAATGGGAAGATTTGATTTATAAGCTCCTTTTTGACTGTTATCAGCAATTTTTTTCCACTGATCATCGTAGTATTTCTGTGCAAAAACTGCTGAAAAATTCAGCATTAAAAGCAAAAGCATAAAAACCTTGGAAAATCTTTTCATAAATGTTATTTTTGATAGATGAATTTCTTAAAAATACTGAAAAAATATGTTATAGACAGTCAAATATATGTCTCCATAATGGGAACTCTTTTTGCAGTATTTTTCATGAGAGAGCAAAACACATTCCGTTTTCCAACCTTTTTCTTAATTTTTATCACCTATTTTGGAGGTTATCTTTACACAAAGTATCAATACACTAAATATTTCTTTAAAATATTAATAGTAAACGCTATAGCAGGAATAATCTGTGCATTTCTTATCATCCATAATCATAATGAAATAAGATTATTAAAATGGTTTGTAATTGTTGTTCTGGGATTATTATACAATAGTTTTTTTCTGGATGTTTATATAAGAAAAATCCCATTATTGAAGGTTTTTTATGTGGGACTTGTCTGGGCGCTGGTTAACTGCTGGCTTACTTTACCGAAATTCAGCTTTCCCATTTTCCTGATCAGCTTCTTTTTTATTACAGCTTTGGTACTGCCTTTTGACATCAGGGATATGAAAAGTGATACTGTAAAGACCTTTCCGCAGATCATTGGAGTTCAGAACACCAAAAATATAGCTTATGTGCTGGTTTTTATAAGTACTGTTTTAGCTTCTCTATATCTCGATCAGCAATATGCTGTTTCTTTTTTTCTGACAACTATTGTCACTTATATTCTCATCTACTATTCTGAAAACAAAAGAGATGACGCTTACTTTTCTTTCGGAGTCGAAACTTGTTCTGCACTTCCCTTTTTATTTTTAGGAATAATGAAGTATTTTTGACAAATGATTATTAAGAAACTTTCTCTGTACAATTTTAAAAACCATGCTGAGAAAAAATTTGAATTCTCCCCGCAAATCAACTGTTTTGTAGGCAATAATGGCGTTGGAAAAACCAATATTCTTGATGCTTTGCATTATTTATCCGTAGGAAAGAGTTTTTTAGGGAATACTGATCTTAATAATATTAAAAAAGAAGAAGACTTTTTCACAATTGATGCGGAAGTTCAGAATGACGAGAGTGAAGATACTTTAAAAATATCCCAACCTAAAGAGGCCAAAAAGATCATTAAAAAGAATGACAAAAGCTATGACCGGATGTCTGATCATATTGGATATCTTCCAAGTGTAATGATTTCTCCATATGATTCTAACCTCATCTCAGATTCGGGGGAGAGTCGTAGAAAGTTTTTGGATTCAATGATCTGCCAGACAGATTCGGGATATCTTTTCGATCTTATCCAGTACCAGAAAATCATTCAGCAAAGAAATGCCTTATTAAAGTATTTTGCTAAAAACAGGGTTTTTGAAAAAGATTCTCTAGAAATCTATGATGATCCGATTACAACATTCGGAACCAAGATATTTGAAAAAAGACAAGAATTTGTTTCTCAGCTTAATCCAATTATACAAAACTTTTATCAGATCATCTCTGGTGCAAAAGAAGCTGTTTCTGTAATTTACGAATCCCATCTGATAGAAAATTCTTTTGAAAATTTATTAAAAGAAAGCATTGAAAGAGACAGAATGCTAACCTACACATCAAAAGGAATTCATAAAGATGATCTGCTTTTTGAAATGGATTCTGTCCTGATCAAGAAGATAGGATCCCAAGGACAACAAAAATCTTTTCTGATTTCATTAAAACTTGCCCAAATGAGTCTTGTAAAAGAATTAACAGGAAAAACTCCTATTCTCCTCTTAGATGACATCTTTGACAAATTAGATGACCATCGTGTAGCACAACTTATTGAGTTGGTGAATCAGGAGAATTTTGGACAGATTTTCATTACGGATACACACAGAGAACGAACAGAAAATGTGGTAAAGAAAATCAATGAGGAAAGCATAATTTTTGAGATTTGATATGAGATACGAGTTTCGTGATGCGAGGTAAGATACGAGGTGCGAAGGATATAAAATAAACACAAATGGGTGAAAATTATGAGTTACAGAAATTTAGATATTTACAAGATTGCTTTTGATTTGTTCCTAAAAACACATAAAGCCTCACTTCTCTTACCTAAACATGAACTTTATGAATTGGGAAGCCAACTGAGAAGATCTTCTGATTCGGTCATAACAAATATTGTAGAAGGTTATGGTAGATCCTGTTATAAAAATGACTATATCCGGTTTTTAGTTTTCAGCCATGCAATTAATGATGAAACCATAAATCATTTAGAAAAAATTACAATACTCTATCCTGAATTTGCGTTAGAATTTGAAACACTAAAATCAGAATATAATACATTAGGTGGAAAAATTAATAACTATAAAAAATGGGTTAAAGAAAACTGGAATGAAAGCAAACCATAAATTAACCCTAACAATATGAACATTTAACTCATACTATCACACTACGAAAACTCGAACCCCGAACCCCACAACCCCTCTCATGAAAAGAAAAAAAAGAGAATTCCAGTCTTCCGACCTTGTCAAATCCTTTGCCAGAATCCATGGTTTTGAGCATAAATTAATCGCATTTGAAATTAAAGATTTCCTTGAAGACTATCTTGATGAAAGCCTTTTCAATGAAATAAGAAGTGTAGGGATACAGGATCAATGCATTATCATTAAAATTGATTCTCCGTTATTAAAGAATGATTTTAAAATGCGGAGAACTTTCTATCTTAAAAAATTTCAGGATAAATTTGGAGATGATAAATTTAATGATCTTCAAATAATATAAGAAATCTGAATTAATAAGGTTTTATTATTTTGAATATTGATAGCTCATCTATCGAAAAATTAGCATAGCATAAGCCTATATTCTTTTTCTGATTTCTATTCAAAATTGTTTACTTTTATCCTCTAAAAATAAACCAACTACATTTTGAGAACCACTCTTAAATTTATAGTAGCTTACTATTAGCCTTAACAACCACAGGCTGATAATTCTTTTGTTTGGGTAACTCTACCTAAACAGGTTTTCCATTTAAACATATTATTCGTTGCGTTGCTTTTAAGCAACCCATCTCTTATTTCAATTTTTGATTGTTTATCAATCAAAAACTGTAATACAGCGGATAATTCTAAAAAACTTAACAAGAATATTAAGCACCATTATAAATTAATGAGACAAGAACATATATGGGAAGTACAAGTTAAAAACACTCCTCTTTTAAAAAGAAAATGCAATCATTGTGACAGTAACAGATATTATTGCAGTGAAAAATTCAGGATGAATGCTCAAAAAAAGAATATTGATGTATGGTTAATTTACAGATGTGTAAAATGTGACAATACCTATAATCTCAGCCTGTTTTCAAGAATAAGAACTGAATCAATTAGCCCGGATTTATTTGATAAACTTTCGGGAAATAACAAAGAAATAGCACGCGGATATGCATTTTCCTATGAAATCATGCGAAAAAATAATATTGAAATGGACTTGGATACGATCGAATATGACATTCAACATACAGCCATTTCGATAGATGATATTTTAAATTCGAATCATACGACGGTCTTATTTAAAATTAAGTATCCTTTTGATTTTAGCCTTAAATTATCGACTCTGATCAGAATATGTTTACAGCTATCAGCCAGTCAGTTAAATAAATTAATTACAGCAAAAGCGATTTTGGTTCAGGAAAGACATCTCCTGAAGAAGCATAAAATTAAAAATGGCGATATCATCCAGATAGACAGAGATAAACTGAGAGGTGTTTTTGTAATCTAAAAAGGGAATAAAAGAAATGTATGAGCAATTGTACATCATTAAATTGTAGAGTCTAATCTCACCGGTTAGACTTTACAATCTATTTCTATGAAAATTGAGTTAGACACGATAGATTGGCTTTTAACAATCCAAGCAATTTAATGATCTTCAGATTTTGTAGAGATTGTATTACTCATCAGGTCATTTGCCTTTTTATCTAGTCTGGAACTTAAAGGAAAGAAAAATTTGAAAGGGTGACTGAGAAAATATCTAAATATCTCTTTATAAATTTCACTTACCTGTCCAAAATTCAGTTTTCGGGATCGAAATGCTAAAAACATTGACAGTCCAAAGCTTACCAGGAAGTTGAAGAATCCAATGAGGAACACGGTAAAAAAGGAGATCCAAAAAGTATAGGAATCTACTGAAAAATCTTTCCCGTACAATCCTATCGCGAAGTTCCCAGCGGCAAAAGTAATGTGACGAATATCCAGATCCAATCCAAAAAACAAACCTACCGGAGCAGTCGCTCCGAGGAAAACCCCAAACCAGAAATTAGATACTATCCCTGGCCAGTTCTTCGCATAATATTTAGAAAGGCTTTTCGCAAATTTAGCTCCGAATAATTTTCGAATAGAAATATTTTTTGCAATACGCTCCGGTATTTGATAGAAAACAGAGTTATTCCCAATATTGCCTGAGATTATTCCCGAAATAAAAAGATAAAAACCTGCTATACTTGCATGTAAAATAGCTTTCGATTGAAATGGATCCAAGTCTTTCAGTAATTTATCAGATCGGTCAACAGCTAGATTTTGAGAGAAAAACACATCCAAGCCATAAATAATTGCCAAAGCAATTGGAAATGACAATGCTACATTTCCCACAAACGCAATGAACTGGCTCCTAAATAATTTAGATACAAGATGGGCAAATTCAATATTATTTCCTTTGCTGTTTCCCTCTTCTGACAATACTTTTGTCATCGTAGCCGCAGTCATTGCAGGCTGCTTTGTTGCTAAAGTAAACCCCATCAGATAGATCATAATAAAGCCCATTGCATAGTTCATCGAATATAAAAATGCATGGGAAAAATCACTCCCCGGAATATATCCATAGAGCATTTTCAAAACACAGAGCGCACCTACAATAATTCCTCCCCCACTTGCTTTGTAAAACATTTTCATATATTCTTTCCGGGTAGAAGTAATATAATGTGATCCGGCTTCCGCCGTATGATTGGTAATTAAATGGGAGATTAACCGGGAACTGTCATTAATAAGTTCAGCAATATTATTTTTATGGGATTTATAACGAATAATATTAAATACCAGCTGCTTTGATTTAATAATTACATCCTCTTCATTATTGATCACCAAAAGCTTGACAATCTCATAGATTCTTTCGATCTGTTGACGAATTTTAAGAAGGGACTGGTTGATCTTTCCAGAGATCCCATATTTAGAAGAATTTTTAAAAGCAATATTAACAAATTCGAGACATTGCTGGCTGTAAATTTTAATCTGCTTATATCGACTGTCTTTGGAGTGCAACTGAAGATCAGGATTAGCTTCCAGCTCATCAGCGAGCCCTTCCAATTCTTTCTGCAGCGCGAGAAATGGATTGTCGAAGTTTCTATATTCCGGTGCCATTCTTACCACTTCTACTTCCAGAGCCATTCCGGTTACACGCCAGGAAAGTATGTTCATAGAAAAAATAAGTTCCTTTTTAACGTTATTTTTTGTAATAAAATCTGAAACACCGAGCATCATAAGGAACTCATTCACTTCATTTTCAGGAAGGTTATGAAGATATTCAAGATCTTTTTTAGGTCGCAAGCTGATGTTGTCGATCAGATACCACACAGTTTTTTCCTTTTCTACAGGCGGTAAGATCTTATTCAGAATTCTTTTTTTTAATTCAGGAAAAAATGCATTTTCAGAAAGAATATTAGCTTCTGTCAATGACAGGTTAAATGGCCTTCCCTCAAAAATATTGTGAATATAATGTTTAAAATTTACTGCAAAGTCCGGATTTGTTCTTAGGAAATTGAGTACATCTGTAAAATCAGATCTTTTGATACTTTCTAAAAACTCCGCAAACGGTTCTAAAGAAAGAGTTTCGTTCTTAAAAGAAAAATATTTTTTAAGTACAGATTCAAAATTTGTGCTGGAATTAAAGAATTTCATTAGTACAAAGATACTATTTCAAACTCACATTTCTCATTTGTCTTAAAATCCAGTTGTGTTTCCTGTTCAGATAAGCGGATGGATTTTTAGGATCGTATTCTTTAGGATTAGGTAAAACAGCAGCTATCCATGCGGCTTCAGAACTGGTAAGATCTTTTGAAGATTTACCAAAATAATACTCAGATGCAGCTTCTATTCCAAACACACCTCTACCCATTTCTATGGAATTAAGATACCGCTCTAAAATAATATCTTTACCCCATACTTTCTCTATAATAAAGGTATAAACCGCTTCCAGGCCTTTTCTTATCCAACTTCTCCCCTGCCAAAGAAAAATATTCTTCGCCGTTTGTTGAGAAATTGTACTTCCGCCTCTTACTTTTCTTCCTTTTTCATTGTTTTTCATTGCCTTTTCAATGGCAACATAATCAAAACCATTATGGGTAAAGAATTTCTGATCTTCAGAAGCAATAACTGCTTTCTTTACATTGTTTCCCATTTCATCATAAGAAATGTAGTCCCGCTGTAATTTTCCATATTCAAAAAGCCCCCCTATCTGAGTAATCGTTATCGGTGGATTGAAAAATCGACCCCATATAATGAAAACTACATTCAAAATCAGAATGATAAAAAGCAGTTGTTTTATTTTTTTCCACATACCTATTAAAAAAGCAATACAAAAATAAACAAATCCTCTGAGTTATTGTAACTCTTTCATGTATACCAACTCATAATTAGGAAGAAGCTCAGGGTGAAAAATCTTAATATAGTCTTTAAGAACCCAGTCTGCTCTCACCACACCACTTTCGAAAAAATCATTGGCTTTCTGTTTTTCTCTTCCTGAAATACTGTAGATCTTGCCTTTTGTAAATACTCCTAGTTTACCATAGAAGGGATTCATGTTCAGCATCTCTTTTTTTGAGGTATGATTTCCGGCATTTACCCAGTACTGAACTTTATCTGACTTTGCGAAAACTTCCTCGAAAGTCATACTAACTGCCTTTTCATCATTATTGTTTTTCAAAATATATTCAGCATTAGCATCCGAAAGATAATGAGCCACAAATGTCTTCCCTCCAGATAAATACCAGACATCACCATACATTTCATTCGTTAAGACAAGTGGTTTTTCTTTACCTTTTAATGCAAGTTGCTTCAGTTCATTATAATTTTTTTCAATTTCCTTATATTGAGTTGCTGCTTCTTTATCTTTTCCGAAAAATTTTCCAAAAACCTTTAAATAAGCTGTTTTTTCAAGCGGATCCTGTTCGAGGTATTCGTCAAAAAAAACAACCTGTATCCCATTATTTTTCAGGAGCTGGTAGGTATTTTCAAAGCTTGCAATATAATTGGTAAAAATCGCATCAGGCTTCAGGGAAATTATCTTTTCCACATCATATTTTTGTTCACTTCCAATATTCTGAATTTTCCCTTCTTTAATAAGATTTTGCACTTTTTCTGAATAAATATATTCAGGACTTGAAACTCCAATTACTAAATCTTCCGCATGCAATGCTGATACATATCCCATTAAACTTGCATTTAACAGCACTACTTTCTTAAAAGGAATCTGATTTGGTTTAAAATTATAGGTATAATTTCCCGATTTCACATGCAAACCATTAGCTTCATCCTGGTATTGCAGCCTTTTTGAGATTTGTGTCCAGTCATTAGACGATTTTTTTTGTTCTCTTTTACAGGAGATTAGAGTACAAAACGCAAATAGTAGTAAAATTCTTAGTTTCATATTTCAAAGAAAAGAAAAAAGTGCTATATTTGCAAACCCTTAATCAACAAGGAAACAATGGCCTCGTGGCGCAACTGAATAGCGCATCTGATTACGGCTCAGAAGGTTACAGGTTTGAATCCTGTCGAGGTCACAAAGAAAAGCTAATCATATGATTAGCTTTTCTTATTTTATCAATATCAGGGATTCAAGATTTAATTCCGTGGAAACTAAGTACTGTTTAGGAAAATCCTAGATCGAGCTAATCCCGGTAAGATCACAAATTAAACTGAAATATGAGAATTGCAATATTCGGAGCCCACAAAGTTGGTAAAACCACATTGGCAGAAGAGCTTCTGGAAAACCTCCCGGGATATACATTTGAAATAGAACCCTACTATCAGATGGAGTCTTCAGGTTATGAATTTTCTGAAGACATTAATCCTGATGATTTCATTGAGCAATTTAATTATTCAGTCAAGCTGATCTCCAAAAGCGGAGATGATGTCATATTCGACAGATGCGTTATTGATATCTTAGCTTATCTTCATGTTCTTGATCCAAATCGAAATATTCAGCTTCTCTTTAAAAAAGCTCAAAGCTTAATTGCTGAAATTGATCTTTTTGTTTTCGTGCCTATCGAAGAGCCTGATCTGATATCCGATTATCAGACGGACTTGCCAAAACTCAGACAACAGGTTAACGATTTACTTCTCGATTGGATTGAGGATTTTGGAATAAATATCATTGAAGTACAGGGTACTTTGTCGAATCGAAAAGATCAGGTTCTTACCAGAGTTTTATACTAGAATCCAAGTATGATCGATCAGAGAGGGATAATTTCTGTAAATCTTTAAAAAGGTTACCGGTTTAAATCCTGTCGAAATTATTTTAATAGATAACTGTTGGCATCTGCTACTTTTACTCGCAGGCATTTTTTTTGAATCCTACCACTCATTCTTATGTACATCTACAGTATTAGTAAGCTTAAAAAAAATCAGAGCAGAAATGATCTGCTCTGATTCATATTTACTTCGTAATTATTGAAGTCTTTTCTCGATGAGTTAAGAGTTATTTGAAAAAAGCATATCTTTTTCAGTTACGGCCTTAGTTGTCTGATCATTTACATAAACAGGTACGCCACCCACCCATGTTTCCAATACCGGAATATTTCGCATCTTCATGTATTGTTCGGATTGAGTAGTTAATGAAAGAGGATCCTGCCCCAAAATAACGAAATCAGCAAAGTAGCCATCATCTAATGAACCTACCCATTTATCTGCATAACACTGCCATGCAGCATCATAGGTAACAGCAATCAAAGCCTGCTCGGGAGTAAGACATTCTGCACTGTTTAAAACTTCAATACTTGTGGTTTTCTTTTCCATTATTCTGGTAACGGATTGCTCCATCATTCTCAAAGGTCCCAGAGGACTTACTTCATTGTCGCTGTGAAGGGTAATCCTCATACCGGCTGCAAGACTTGAACCGCATAAATCCAGCATTTTCGCTTTTTCACCGAATATTACTTTTTTAAAAGCATATCCCCAGTATCCCACGTGTCCGATCAGGAAGCTTGGTGAAACACCCATTTGCAGCATATTGGTAATCTGATCTGCTGTCAGAAGGGAGCAGTGTTCTATACGGTTACGTAGTTCTGGGCCTCTGTATTGAGCAAGGGTACGCTGATAGGCATTAATGGCAAATGTTACGGCCTGATCGCCATTGGCATGAATCATTAACGGCCAACCTTTTCCAGCCACCACAGTATTAACCAGCGTATTATAGCTCGGTGGAATCGTATGTGCAGGAATACCCGCCTGCGGGAAATTAAATATCCCTGTATTATTAACAGGATCGCACAAATAAGGAGCACTTTGATAACCTGTCAGTCCCTGATTAGAACCATCAGAAACGACCTTAACATGTCCATAATAAACAGGCTTGTATTTATCGGGCTCTGTATAATTATCAAGTTTATCAGCATCTGCCTGACTGGAACAAATAAAAGCTCCGCCCGTTCTTACCAATTCCGGATGCGTATCAGCATACAGTTTCAATAATGTATCGAAACCTTTATTCAGCCCGGCATCATACATAAAAGTGACCCCTCTTGAATTAGCCAGCTGAAAAAGCTCAGTGAGATATTTATTAATATGGATACTCATGGCAAGAATCTGTACCATTACGACTTTCAGTGCTGGCGTCATTTCAGGGCTCTCCTGTAGCTGCCCCTTGGTTTTCCTGATATAATCGTCAGCTGAATCATATTGTTTCTGTACAGTATCACTATGATTGTATACGTGCTCTAAAGCTTTGGTATTAAGATAAAGAGTATGCATGGAAGCACTCAACAGCATGATGGGCTTTTCGTTATTAAGAGTATCCAGCACTGTATTATCAATAGTCTGCAACTCTTTTGTACCATCTGCTTTTACGACAAAAGGCATAAGGGAGGGATCCAAACCTCTTCCCAGGATAACATACCCGGGAATATCGTGAACATTTTTGTTGATAATTGCTCCCACAGAGGTCAGATCATATAGAGGCTGTAAATCCTGTCCGTTAAAAGGGCTTACATCCAGCCAGTCGGACATCATAGCTGTGGGAACCATATGAACATGGGGTTCGATAAGGCCAGGGAGCAATGTATCCGTTTCTTTTAATTCTTTTCTATCATGTTCAGGATAATGCTGATGCATATATTCCTCTACGTCTTTTACCTCACCGGTCATCACAACTTTTCCATCAGCAATCCCAATAGCTTTAACGGTATCCGTAGATCCGCCGATCATGGGACGAATAATCCCACCACTGATCATCAGAGGTTTCGGCTTCTGAATATTCATTTTTTGGGGATAAGGTTTCATTTTTCCAAGATTTTCAGGACTGAAAAGTTCTTCTTTAACAATCTTTAAAACTGGATTGTTGCAAGCACAATGTGTGCAGCCGTGCGTGTGTTCGTGTAATTTTTCCATAGGAATAATTTGGTTTTAAGGGTATGATTAAGTTTAATTCTATCCGTATTTCATTTAGTTTTACATCATATTTACTACATAGAAAAACCATCTCATCATCAGACAAGATTTATTACGCAATCAAAATAAAAAAGGATTATTTAAAGTATAATATATTTAAATAAATACTTATTAATGAATAATTTTCATTTATTTGCGGCTATTAGTTTATTTTATAAAAATAATAAAAATATTCTTTCGATCTCCATTTTTCACTATATATTGATTATTTTTTTTCTGTTTTAAAATTTTAATTTACAGTATCTTCCTATTTAATTCACACTTCACGTTTATATTATTCTATACATCAAAAAGCATTATATCTTGAAATATCTACCGACAAGGTATCATTAATCTTATTTTTTATCTGTGAAATAAGAAGTTAAATATCAACTTCCGAAGCCTTTAAATCATTAAATTAGCCCAGAATTAAAATGCGTTAAGATTTCTATGAAAAATATTTTCTTTCTATTGCTTATTGCAACTGTACAACCTGTATGGTCACAAACCAAACTAGAAAAAGCAATCACAAATCTTGAGAATAATTACGAACAGGAAAAAGTATATCTTCTTACCGACAAGTCACAATACGTAGCAGGCGATCAGATCTGGTTTAAAAGTTTTGTATTCGATGGATACAATCGCTCCACATTGTCTACTACCCTGTTCGTAGAGCTGTATAACTCAGATAAAAAATTAATAGACTGGAAAACGATACTTCTTACCAATGGAGAAGGGAGTGGAGATTTTAAACTCAAAGAAGATCTTTCGGAACAGGTTTATTTCGTGAGGGCCTATACTCCTTACATGAATAATTTTAGTGAAGATTTCCAGATTGTAAAAACACTTCCTATTTACAATCCTAATGCAACGGAAACATTACAGATTTCTAAAAATCCTGATTGGTCTGCCAAAGCTATTCCGGAAGGTGGAAATTTCATCAACGGTATGCCTACAAAATTTGCAGTAAGATTAGTAAGCGATACTTCTTTTCCGGAAAGCTGGACAGGAAAAGTAATTGATACACAAAATCCAAATACACCGGTTACTACTTTTACATCTTTTGATAAAAATGTAGCATCTTTTAAAATAACACCTGCTTCAGGAAAAAAATACCAGGTCATCATTAAGGATAATACCGGTAAAAATAAGACAATTGATCTACCGCCTGTTGTAAGCAGTGGAGTTAATTTAGAAGTTTATAGCTCTAAGGAAGGGATTAAATACACCCTAAAAGGAGTCAATTTAAAACAGCAGCTCCAGAATTATAAAATTGTAGGAACCATCAATAACCATCTTGCTTATAAAGCCAATATCTCCCAGCTGATCAATGAAGCCTCAAGCCTTATTCCAACAAAAATAAGTAATGGAGCCAACGGTATTTTGCAACTGGCTATTTTTGATGATCAGGACAATCTTGTAGCAAAAAGGCTTTGTTTCATAAAACCTAATAATTTAAAGATTGAGAAGGCCGAAATTATCGGTCAGGATTTAAAACAAAAACCAAGATCTTTCAATAGTATTGATCTTTCTCCGGAAACCTATTTTAAAAATTACACCGTTTTAGTAAACGAGGATGACGGCAGCAACAGTCCCGAAAAAGAAAATTTACTGAGCAGCCTTTGGCTAACAGGAGATTTTACTACAAAAATAGATTCACCGGCACAATATTTTACCAATACGGCCAATACAGAAGCTTTAGACGCCTTGCTTATTTCTGAAAACTGGAAAAGATTTGACTGGAATACAATTCTTAACGGATCTTCACCCACCATTAAAGCCAGCTCTCAGAAATTTCTTTCCTATAGGGTAAAACCTCTTAAGGACAATGGTCTGATGAAAGATACGACAGTCAATTTAATGTTAAAACTAGGAGAAAATGAGCCTACAATTAATCAATTCAAAACAGATCAGAGTGGATACATTTATTTAAACAATCTTAACTTCGATGAACCTTTGAATGTGTCATTGTTCGTAAATTCAGAAAATAATAAACAAGAAAATACAGGTAATTTATTTGTTACAATAGAACCACTTGTAACCCCTACACCATTTAAAGGGAGCTTCCCAACTACAGAATACCAGTTGGTGAAAGCAGCTGAACATAAAAATCTTTCTCAAACAATTTCCAGAGCCATCAATACTCAGAAAAACAGTAAAAAATTGGAGAACGTTGATGTTCAAATTGAAGAAGTAAAATTAGTAAAAAAGGTAGATCCAAAAGAAGAGCTTAACAAACAGCTCTCTACCGGAATGTTCAGCTCTCTCAATACAACCATATTTGACTTTGTCAATGAAGATCAAATGGCTGCAGGGTCACTCAATATATTAGATTGGCTGCAAGGAAGAGCTGCCGGATTAACATTCCAAAGAAATAATTCCGGTGTAAATGTTCCCTATATCCGTGGTCAGCAGGCTAAGTTATATCTGGATGAAGTACTCACCGATGCCAGTATGATTGCGACCGTTCCTATAAGCAGTATTGCCATGGTAAAAATCATTAAAGAATCAGGATTAATAGGAAATGCAGTTGCTATCTATACTATGAGAGGTAATATGAAATCTAAAAACAATAAGGAAAATGATGTCCAAAATAAAAACACATCTGTAGTAAAAGGGTACGACAAACCTTCAGAGTTTCCTATTGAAATGCTGGACACTGACGATTCTCCAAAGAAAATCGAAAGTGATACCCGCGAAACGCTCTACTGGAATCCAAATTTATTTGACAGCGATTACGTTCCGCCGAGAATTAAATTTTTTAATAACGACACAGCTAAGCAATATAAAGTTCTGATCATCAGTTTTGATGAAGATGATAATTTACTGTATGACCAACGGGTCTTAAAATAATATATTTCGTTCTATTAAAAGGCCTTTCAATTCCCTTGAAAGGCTTTTTTAGTATATTTTCATTCAACCATCTATACCTATTATTAATTTAAACCTTTGCGTCAAATGAAATGATAAACTTTATTTTTTTGTATAACCCCAGCTATATTAGGTCCGCTTTTACGTGTATTATTTTGCCATCTTTGAAGGTAAAATCAAACGTTCCACCGGTTTTACCTCCCGGAAAGTCTCCCGTAAATAAAACCTCCGCATGGGCTATATTATCTTTCACATGAAGATTTACTAATTTTGTATGGGTATTATAACCTATGAAATAGTCTTCAAAATATTCACGGATGCCTTTATGCGATTTAAAACTACGACCCACTGACGGGTCGTCAAGCACTGCATTTTCATGGTATTTGGTAAGATATTGCTCTACTTTAAAAGCATTGCTGTTATCAATCCATTCTTTTATAAATTGTGGTATATCCATCTTTTTTATTTGTTTGTCTGGTTTACATTTTATTATAGAACAAAATTGCAATATTTGCTTAATTTAAAATTAGCAGGAATGGTCGATTTCTTAGCCAAAATGACTTAAATTTCTTTGCTAGCAAAAGTGTCATGCTCGTTATTCAATCTTAAATTAATTTAAAATTTACATCGTAACATTTGACACTCCAAAACAATACACTTCTGACAACTTAGTTAATTAACCAAAAGAGAACAATTATTCAAGAGTAAAAACCTGATTTATAAAAAATAGAAGTTTACCCTGATTTATAGATTCAATTTTCGGATGAAATTAGCAATATAAACGATGACTCATTAATATACCTCTAAACCCTATTGCATGGGATTTCAGAATTATAAAGTTAAGTCTGATCGAAAAATCAATCCAAGAAAAATGGAGATGAAACATTACATGTTAGCTAAAAAATAATAATCATGAAAAGAAAACGAGTAAAACAAAGGGAAGACCTATCTCAGATACATACTATTTTACAAAGCATCGATATTAATAACAATGAAAGATTTCATTGGGGTTGGGAGACATTGGCACAGGATCAAAAATATGACTGGAAATTTGTTAAAAAAGATGTGAGTTTTAATCTTAAAGATGACTTGACTTATATAGATCGTCTAAGGAAAAACAACAATCCACTCGAACTCAATACAGAGGATCAAAAAATACTAGAAAACGAGTTGAGCAGGATGAAAAAAATATACACATACAAAATCAACTATCTGACAATTAAGTCCCAATTACGAAAAGTTGAAGAAAAACAAAAGATTGAATTAGCCCAGATTGAAAAAATATACTCAACCAAAATTAACCTGCTGAAATATGAAACTCCTAAGCCTCTGCATTTCAGAAAATCTACAACAGCTGGGTACATCATGAAAATGGAGCGTTGGGCCCAGCGATCACACGATCAAAAAATCATGGAAAGAAAAAGAGTTCTTGAAAAAGAGAAAGAGGAAGTGGAGAAAACGATAAAAAAGAAGGAAGAAAATTTGATCGAAGAAGTTACCCGCTTCCTGAACATAGATGCCCGATATATTGATCTTATAAAAGCTGGTGTTATGCTATTGCCCAGTAACTCACGCCTGGCAGCAATTTTCCCAAAAAGCAAATGGTTAACATTCAACAATTCCAATAAAAATGATAGGCACGAGGTCATGTACCTGCATGCGCGCCAACTTTTAATGGATCATATGTTGTTTACAAAGTCAGGCATATTACCCATAATCAGAAAAGGATGTATTTGTATCATGTACATTAAAGAGGGGCATATGAAAGACAGCGTTGGCGCAACTTTCAGGCCTGTGTTTGGTGCATCAGGCATTAAACCTTATGGTAAAAATAAAGAACAGGAAATTGAAAAAAACAGCTACATCAGCATGGGAGTACCTGACCCTATGGAAATATCTGATATTTCTTATGAAAAAACAGCCAAAAAATTACTTAAGCATGTGGATATTATGCAGCGTCTTGGCATAAAGCCACCTTCTATGCAATCTAGCTTATATTTCTTACAAACTCCAGAGTATAGAGAAAATAAAAATAAAGGCAAGAACGATACGCTTGAAAACTGGGCACCAAGTAACTGTGCTGAACCAGCTATTATGACAGCCATTTACCAAATGTACAGCCGGCCGGCGGATATTTATCTGTCTGTACCTTTTGAAGGTTATTTGTCTAATGGTGAACTGTTATTAAAATACACCTGTGCGAGGTGTGCCCTATCGGAGCCGGCCTTTATGTCGCCTGATGATAGCCCCTATGGACAAAGACTTACCGATATGCGCCTCCAGAGTAATAGATCTCCCCTAATAAGCGACCGTATATTATCGGACGGGTTAATGTATAATCATGCCAAGAAGGAAAACAATGAGGAGGACAAAGCTCATCCTTATAGTAAAAGGTCTGATGTTATAACACGTACAGTTCTTAGCAATCAGGGGCATGGTTTTGGACACGTAAAACGTGGTCATGAGCAATTTGCTATGTACACCACATTCATGCTTGCTCATTATGGGTCAGAGGTTTAATAAAGTAGATAATGATCAGATACTGTGATAGGTAATATGCAGATATACAAATGGCTGCAACAATGAACATCATTAAGCAAAACTCATATTAATTCTATTGCAATACCGCAAGTTTCGGATTTCTTATTCCTTCATATAAAGCTAATTTTATCTTCATAAATCACCATTATGAAAGATATAGAAACAAGGCTGACTGTCCAAGATTGGCCGTCAATAAGAAGTGAATTGCATGATAAAGGTTTTGTGATAGTCCGGGATGTACTCAACAAAACAGAATGCGATAATTTAGTTTCAGCGTACAATGCAGATGATACTTATCGCAAAACGATCACTATGGAACGCTACCGTTTTGGACAGGGAGAGTATAAATATTTTCAGTATCCATTGCCTGAACTGATCACCACAATCCGCGAAGAGGTATACGCCGAAATAGCACCAGTAGCCAATCAATGGATGCAGGAACTTAATATCGAAAAAAAATTCCCTTCCACGCATAAAGTCATGAAAAAACTATGTTGGGAGCACGGCCAAAAAAAACCAACCGTTCTGATATTAAAATACGGTAAAGGGGGGGGTTAACACTTTACATCAGGATCTATATGGAGAAATTTATTTTCCGATGCAGATCGTTTTTATGCTGGATCAGACAGACGAAGATTATACTGGTGGAGAATTTGTCATAACCGAGCAGATACCCCGAGCGCAATCAAAAGCCAATGTATTAAAGCCTAACCGGGGTGATATGCTGATATTAACCACTAATTTCCGTCCGGTAAAAGGATCTAAAGGGTATTATCGCGTGAATATGAAACACGGAGTAAGCCCTCTTCACAGTGGACATCGGCACAGCCTCGGTATTATTTTTCATGATGGGCTAAGTTAAGTATAGATATTTAGATAATAATATTGATCATGATACCAACCTAAAAGGCATAGTAAAAACACCAAAATGATAAAGCATCTTGATCTGGGTTTAACTCCTGAAGATAGAAAAAAGGTCCTTAGTTATTTAATCCGCAAAGGTGAAGTGAAACTCGGTGGCTACGTAAAAGGAAAAATATATGGATTACTTTCATGTTCATCAGGTAAAAGGATGAAATTTGAAAATCGAGTTTTCTTTAAAGATGAAACAGAAGCATTAGCACATGGTTATAGGCCTTGTGGACATTGTATGAAAGAAAAATATGAGCAATGGAAAAGAGAACAGGCAAAATCTCCGAATCGTCAATGATTTTGTTTATTAAAATCATCACCGCCAACGTTATACTCTGATATTGTTTATTTTGTGTATATTGTCTCTATATTTTTTACAAAAACATTTTAAAACTAAATACCGTATTTTATGAAAAACTTAAAAAACCAATCCCAGAAACTCACCAAAAAAGACTTAAAAAAAATTTTTGGAGGAAACGGTCCGGATCTTTCGTATCCGATGTGTACACCAGCACAATGTGAAACTCTTGATGCCAGATGCGACTATAAGAACAGCTGTCCACCCCTCTATCCTGATCCTGATTAAATAAAATATTGTCTGTGTACATAAAAAAAGCATCATTAAAACAATGATGCTTTTTTATATATATTAAACTTATTTGCTTACTACTTAAGTTTCACATTCATCTCCTTTACAAAACCATCCCACTCCTTATTCAAATACAACAACGATTGCTTCTTTTCACTTTCATTCAGAGAAGAATAATTAATTGAATTAAAAACAAGCTTCTTCAGTGCCTTTACATCAAGCTCCCAGTATACAAAGGCAGCCCAGAAATCATAACCAAGGCCGTTATATCCGTAGACACTCGGATCGTCACTATTAATGGAACATTGTATTCCATTGCTTAACAAAACTCTTGCAGGGTGATTTCTCAGGTCACTGACATATCCTAAAATCTGGTTGCTGATCGGGCTTACCTCAACGAGTTTATTTTGTTTTCTGATCAGTTCCATTGTTTTTGGAAAATAGATCAGATTTAGGCCGTGTCCAATCCTTGGATTATCCAATGATGGAATATCGATTATATTTTTATTAAAAACAGAAGTGCTTTCCCCTGCATGAAGGAAAAGAGGCATTTTTACCCCATACTTTTTACTGAGTTCATCTAATTTCACCCAATCTTCCCGGAAAGAATAGATACTGTTTCCGGCAGCCTCATCTGCCACAAGATCAAAACCGGAAATAAGATCCGGAAATTCTTTCTTGAGCTCAAAAGCTGTTTCGAGCTGTTTTTCAACAGCCATCGGGTCAAGGAATTTAAAACTTGAATAAATTAATTTAAGCGTAAACTGCGGATACTGTTTTTGCATTTCTTTCACGACCTCCTGTAAATCAGTAATCGAAGTCTTTAACGGATATTTTCCATGCTGAAAATCGTAAAGCTCATCAAAAACAAACCTAATTTCTACATGCTGAACTTTGTTTTCTGCTAAATCTGCAAAACCTTTTTTATAATATTCTTTGAAAAAAGGACGATAAGGTAGCAACAAACTGATTCTTTTAAACCGCTTTTCAAATTCAATCCAGTAATCGGTATACGTGCATAGTGATTCGCGTTTCAGGAGGAGAAGTTCCGTCAATTGTTTTTCAAAACCGGGATCTGAAGAAAGCTTCTTATTCAGGCTGACAAATCCTTTTGGAACCTTCCCTTCTTCAAAAAATCCCAGTTGTCCGAAAATAAAGTCTTTGGTATCTGACTGATCATAGACATAACATTCTTTATACTTTCTAGCTGTTTTAATCACCCATTTTACATCAGTAATTCCGCCACTATGTGTGTGTAGCAAACCTCCTTTCGGCATGGATTGAAAGATCTCAAATAATTGAGAGCCTTCTATCAATGGCTTTAATTCATTAAAAGAAGTATTAAATAAAGGTATTTTTTGTTTTTCTGTGTCGGCAAGAAAATCTTTTCTTAACTGAAATAATTTTTTATCCAAGATCATTTCAGCATCAGACAATTGAATATCCGCATCAAAAGCCAATGCTTTATTCTCCTTATCCAATTGCGTCCAGTTTTGTTGATAGGTGGAATTTTCAACCACTTTGCTTTGGCACCCAAATAAAGGGAATCCAAAAACTAAGAAATAAGTAATATATTTTTTCATCATAATATGGAGGGTTACATGACACAATTGTGCATGTCGTAAGAATTAATTATTATCAAAAATATAATTAATTTTTCGAGTAAAACAACTTCTACCTAAGAGAATAATAGATAAAATAAGGTAATACGATCCGTAATAACTGAGCCTCAATGACTTTATTTTTATATTCCTGATTCTTATTGTATCCATTTAGAATCTTAGAATATGTTTAAACAGACTCTTATTAAATAGGGCTCCTGAAATATGATTTCAGGAGCCCTATTTTTATATATTTTGTGAAACTAAAAAATGCCTTTTTTGTGTTTTGCTAATTCTACCGTCTGAGCTGGTGTAATTCCAAAATGATCTTCAACAAGCTGAGCGGGATTAGATGCCAGCCAGTCATTTAGGGATATATCCTCATATTTATCATCGTTGAAAACAATAATCAATTTAAGGGTTTCGGTACCGGTATTTTCTATATAGTGGCCAAAACCTTGTTTGATAAACGACACCATCCCCTTTTTATAAGGCATTGTTTTTACCCGTCCATGTGAACCAAAAATACTCAGATTTCCCTGCCCGCTCATGACGTATTGCCATTCGTCGGCATTTGGATGCCAGTGTAATTCACGGATAGCTCCCGGTTCAATGTCCATACGTAAAGCTGTTAAAGTCTTTTGAATAGGAAATTCCTGAGCAGATACTTTTATGGTAGAACCTCCGGGATATTTTTCATACACACCATCAGTCTCCATGCGGAATTTATGGGCAGCGTAACTTGGTGGTATATTGGGATCTATGTTTTGTGGCTTTTTGGGTGCAGCTATTTTACCTGTACCAATATAAAGCTCTTTATGAGGGGAAGACGCAAACGCATTTGCCGGTAATCCGGAATTGCGTGCCAATATTTCAGGAGAGAGATGATTGATCCAGTCTGTTGAACTGAAGGTTCCAAATTCAGAAAAGTGACCATTGTCAAAGACCAATAAGAATAGGCATGATTGATCACCAATACACTGCAGACAATGTCCGTGGCCTTTTGGGAAATACCAGATATCACCCTTTTCGAAATCATCTGTTGCTGAAGTTCCATCCGGAGCAACAACGGTTGTACGGACACTTCCTTCTAATACATAGGCCCATTCTGCTGCGATAGAATGCCAGTGTAATTCACGGAAACTGCCTGGGTTTAACCGCATAATTACCCCTGCAATACTTTGCGATACCGGAAACTCTTCAACAGTAGCTTCTTTGGCAGTACCACCGGCACCAACCCAACCCTTACTTCCATTTTCAATGTCGTATACAAAATCTTCCAATTCTTCCATCTTGGGATCATCTGACCCATTTTTTATTAGTGATTCGGCCTCTTTAGGAATTAATGCATGTAGGCCTGTTGATGCTGTTATCAAACCAAAGGTTGATAAAGATGCTGCGGAAAGAAATCCACGTCTTGTTGTTGCCATATCTTTTTATATTAATATTTAGACAAATGTAGAATTTAAATATGATATTTCAAAGCAAAACATCATATGTTTTAATAAAACATATGATGTTTATAATTAATATTAATAAACATTGATAACCAACACATTGCGGACAAATAATATTTCTAACGAATCAATATATAATAGAATTATGATGTATTTTAATAACGTTTATTATAAATGTCGTATGTTTGCGTAATTATGAAACTTTACGAAAAGGTAATTAGTCTGATAAAGAAGGATATTTCTCAAGGGAAATATAAAGCGGGAGAAAAGATACCTTCCGAGCCCGAACTGATGAAATTGTATGGTGTAGGTCGTTCTACTATCAGAGAAGCGATTAAAACAATGGCTATTTCAGGGATCCTGAAAGTACAGCAGGGATCGGGAACATTTGTTAATAATAGTTTTCAGGAGGTCAGCATTGAGCAGCGCTTAAGACGCGCAGATTTTGATGACGTCAATTCGGTAAGGAGATTACTGGAAAAGGAAATTGTAAAATTAGCTGCGCAAAATCGCACAGAGGAACAGCTTCAGGAGATCGAACAATGCTTAGAAAACCGTAAACTGGCCATTCAGGCTGAAGATGCTCAACTTTGCGCTGATGCCGATATTGCTTTTCATACAGCGATTGCCCAAGCTTCTTTAAATCCTGTATTATCTGATTTATATTATAGTTTCACCCTGATCCTGCGTAATTTTTTTCTTGCAAGAGAAAAACAGGGAATCAGCCGTTTTGCCATGAACCATCATTTACACGAGCAATTGTTTAAAGCGATCAAGAATCAAAAGCCCAGTCAGTCTCAATCGGTTCTTCAAAGAATTTTGGAGAATAACTATTAAGATTTTTGATATGAACTGTTGTATCTTTATCTTATAACTTCTTCAGAAATGGAAATAGATATCCAGATATTACAAAACTGCTTACCTGATTTTGGCAAAGAACTTTTAATAGAGATTGAAAAATTTAGTACTGTAAAGACTTTTTCTACTAATGATTTCATTGTTAAACAAGGTCAACTCGCCCGCTACTTACCTATTGTTTTAGAAGGTCATGTAAAAGTATATAGTAATGAGGATGGTTTGCAGTTTTTATTATACTATATCACTCCTAAGGAATCTTGCATTTTTAGTTTTGTTCACTTATTCAGCAATCAGGCTATAGACTTCTCTGCTGTCCCGGAGGAAGAAACGAAGATTTTGCTCATCCCTATTGAAAAAGCAAAAGAATGGACTTTAAAATATCCATCATTTAACAATATGATCATTAGTGGATTTCAAAAACACTACAATGATCTGCTCGAAACCACCAAACAAATCATCTGCTATAAACTTGAAGACAGGCTCTGGAAGTATCTCAAAACAAAAAATGAGAACAGCCATTCAGAAGAACTTGCTATTACCCATAAAAACATTGCAGAAGACCTGGGGACATCACGGGAAGTCATTTCAAGGGTGATGAAAAAGCTGGAACTTGAAAATAAAATCATCCAGAACGGAAGAAAAATAAAAGTGATTTAAGGTAACATTTGTTACCGTTTTTAGAATTTACCGGTTTTAATTTTGAGCAAACAAAAAAACAATATCTAATGTCAGAACAAGTTCAATTAATCCCAAACAATTCATTACTGACGGCTTCACCTGAAGAAGGACGCCAATTGGCCGTAAAAATGGCAAGGCTTATCATTAAAGCCACCCAACCAGATGCTGCCGTAAGAGAAAAATTGCGTCCCATATATGCAGAAAGTCCAGAAATGCTGATTGCAATCGGGCAGGTAGTCGCCACCGAGTTTGCAACGATTGCTGCCGCGAATAATTATTGGAGATAATTTCATTCTTCAAGAAAAATAAAAATCCCTCTGTATTCCAGAGGGATTATTTTATTGCATTTCAGCCAGTAACTCTTTCAGCTTTTTTAAATATTTCCCGAAATACAAATTAAAGGTATACTCACTGATCAGATAATGGAGTCCAAATATACCCGCATAGATACATAACCGGAAAGGAAAGTTAATTTTTGCCAGCAGGTCAAGCCCCTGAATCCAATCTACCCTGCCATACCTCAGCAGTATTTCAGAGGAAATAATCAGCAACAGAAAAAGGATCCGCGTTGCCATAAGATAATGAGCATTGCTTTTGATCAGTTTCGTGATCTTGATTTCAATATCATTTTTCACCGGACCATTAACCATTTCTAATTCATTGATCAGTTTTAAATTGAAATAATGGTAAATGATCAGTATCGGCAGAATAGCCGCAGCTAACCATATAAAAAAGCTGTTATCCGTTTCTTTTGCAGTCACTCCTACAATAATTAAAAAAGCAAGAAGAGCAGGTAAAACCATTAATTGCTTTTTTGTTCTTTTTCTGAGTGCTTCCAATGGAGATGCCATTTCTTTTCGTGTAGCGGAAATAACATCAAATTCGTTCTGGTCTATATCTACCGAAATAGTTTTCCAGCTGTTTTTC
This sequence comes from Chryseobacterium sp. T16E-39, assembly GCF_002216065.1. Lineage (NCBI taxonomy): Bacteria > Pseudomonadati > Bacteroidota > Flavobacteriia > Flavobacteriales > Weeksellaceae > Chryseobacterium > Chryseobacterium sp. T16E-39. The sequence goes on from NZ_CP022282.1 coordinate 1,575,318, forward strand.
AATACATCTAGTTCCATCTTATTTGTTGTTTGTTAAGGTTCTTAATTTGTCTTTGATTCTGTTCATTTTCACTCTCAAGGTTGCATTGCTGATTCCTAGAATATCTTCCATTTCCTCATAGGATTTATCTTCTAGATAAAGCATTACGACTGATTTTTCTACGTCATTTAATTTCTGTATTGCAGCATACAACTGCTGATGCTGCTCTTCTTTGAGTCCAATATCCTCTTCATATGGCACCTGTATGTTATGCAGCTCTATTTCGCTCATCTGAAGAGACCTTTTAGGTTTAGAAAGACTTATAAGGACTGTATTGATAGCAATCCTGTAAAGCCATGTACTAAATTTTGATTCTCCCCTGAATTTCGGATATGATTTCCACAATTGGATAATAATATCCTGATATAATTCCTGAATATGATTAGGGTCGTTGGTATACATCCTGCAAACTTTATAAATTAAAAGCTTGTACTCTTTCAACTTTAACTCAAACTCTATTTCTAAATCTGTCTTTTTCAAATCTTTAGATTTTAGCTATTTGTTATGGGTTGTGAAAAAATGTTACGGAATATTTTGATCTATTAAAAAAAAATCTATTCGAAATAGATTTAATACTTCAATATCTGCATTGCTGGGTTCAAGATATCTTTCAAACATTCCTATATTTTTTAAATGAATTAAATTAATTATCCTAAATTTGTGTCCTAACACAATTCAAATACATGAAAAATTTATTTACCAATTTCCTTAAAGGGAATAGATCTATATCATTCCTTTTTACCAACTCTCTCTTTTCCAAAACCATACCGGATTTTAATTTTTTTAAATGTAAAATAGCGTAAGTGATTTGACAGGAACTCGGAACATTGAAGAGTTAAATGTCAGGTATAACATAGTATATATTTCAAAAAAAATATCAAAAAAAAATGCTACTTTTGCTTTGGGGACGAAGTTTTTTATATCATTTCATTCCTGGATTTTAAGGACGCCATATTATAAAATGTTAAAAATCAATCCAATGAGGAAAATAATTTTACTATTTACTTGTCTGTTAGGTATTTCAAGTTTTGCACAAATTAAAGTGCTTAAAAATGAAAGTTTAGTGGAAATTGGTAAAGATAATTCTGTTGGTTTATATAAAAAGGAAGATAAATTTACAATCAATTATCAGGATCTAAATACCAGCAACCTTAATACTTTCAGGTCTTTCTCTTTCCAAAACCTAAACGGGGATATCACAGATCTATATAAATTAATTACAGACGGTTTTATATCGCTTCCGGAAGGAAATATTACACTGGAACTCCCTAATGATATTATTGAACTGCATTACGAAAAGAACTATGGACAACCCACAGTTCAGTTCATTCAGTATATCAATAAAAACAGAAAATATGTTGGAAAATCTCAATTTTTAAATAAAAAACAGGTCGATAAGATCTTTGGGAAAACCAATGGAAAATCGGCACTCTATGACAAGTCCGGAATGAATACAACCCGCCCTGCTAAACAGGAAAGCACAACATCTAATTCAGGGAATAAATACAAAAAAACAAAGAAATAATCACTATTTTTACAATATAACAGAACTCATTCACAAGAATGAGTTTTTTTATTTTTATTTTTGCAAAAAGATCATTACAAATTATGTCTCTTCAAATACTACATTTAACCAAAAAATTTGGTGAACAAACAGCTCTTAACGACATTAATATCTCAATTAATAAAAACGAAATAATTGGTCTTCTGGGACCCAATGGAGCCGGAAAATCAACTTTAATGAAATCCATCGTTGGAGCTTTAAAGATTGATGAAGGACAAATAATTTTTAATGATAAAAACATTTCAGAATACGAAATTGAGAGTAAAAAGAATATTGGTTTTCTTCCTGAAAATAACCCACTCTATCTCGAAATGTATGTGAAGGAATACCTGCAGTTTGTTGCCAATATCCATAAAATATCTGAGCAACGGGTAGATGAAGTGATAGAACTGGTAGGAATCACTCCTGAAAAATCTAAGAAGATCAGCCAGCTTTCTAAAGGCTATAAGCAGAGAGTCGGTTTAGCACAGGCAATTATCCACCAGCCGGATCTACTGATTCTGGATGAACCAACAAATGGTCTTGACCCAAATCAGATCATTGAGATAAGAAATGTAGTGAAAGAGATCGGTAGAGAAAAAACAGTATTATTATCCACACACATTATGCAGGAAGTTGAAGCATTATGTTCCCGTGTCATTCTCATCCATAAAGGAAATATACTTCAGGATTGCCCTATAGATGAATTTAAAGGCAAATTCGACAGTTTAGAAGATGCTTTTGCCAGCTATACCAGCTAATAATCCTGGAAAAATGCACTTTTATTCTATATAACTGACCTTACTCTAAAGTACAATGACATTCACCTTACGATCCAATCTGGTAGATGTAGTTTCCAAAGAAACTTATCCTGCCGAAGTAGTGATTACAAATAATACAATCACTTCAGTCAAAAAGATTAACGAAACTCTGGATACCTATATCCTCCCGGGATTTATCGATGCCCATGTACATATAGAAAGCAGTATGCTCGTTCCGTCAGAATTTGCACGTATTGCAGTAAAACACGGAACCGTAGGGACTATTTCTGACCCTCATGAAATAGCCAATGTTTTAGGGATTGTGGGAGTAGAATATATGATCGATAACGCTAAGCAGGTACCTTTTCATTTTTATTTTGGTGCACCCTCATGTGTCCCTGCAACGGGTTTTGAAACAGCAGGTGCAGTTATTAACGCTGAGGACATAAACGAATTACTTTCCAGAGAAGAAATTGTTTATTTAGCAGAAATGATGAATTTCCCCGGTGTCATCTATCAGGATGATGAAGTCCTGAGGAAACTGGATTTTGCGAAGAAACACAACAAACCTATTGACGGGCATGCTCCCGGCTTAATGGGTGAAGAGATGAAAACCTATTTCAATGCCGGTATAACAACCGACCATGAATGCTTCGGATATCAGGAGGCTCTGGATAAACTGAAGCATGGAGTAAAAGTGATCATCAGAGAAGGAAGTGCTGCTAAAAATTTTGAGACCCTTATTCCTCTGTTAAAAGATTTTCCGGAACAAATTATGTTCTGCTGTGATGACAAACATCCGGACAACCTTATTGAATCACATATTGATAACCATGTAAAGCGTGCTTTGAATTTGGGGTATGACCTATATGATGTTTTACGTGCTTCATCCTATAATGTGGTAAAGCATTATAATTTGCCCATTGGTTTATTACAAACCGGTGATCCTGCAGACTTTATTGTAGTTGATAATTTAAAGGATTTCACTGTTTTAAAAACCTATACCGGAGGTGAGATCGTAGCCGAAAATGGGGAATCCCTTATTACATCAGTTAATGCACCAATTATCAATAATTTCCACTGTACTTTAAAACAACCATCAGATTTCAAAGTCCATTGCGCTACTGATACCATACGTGTCATAGAAACTCTGGATGGACAACTAATCACGAACGAGATACAGGCAAAGCCTAAGATGATTGATGGCTATGCGGAATCAAATATTGAAGAAGACATATTAAAGATCGCTGTGATCAACCGTTATTATGATGCGCCTGTTGCAATTGCTTTTATTAAAAATATCGGTCTGAAAAAAGGTGCTATAGCATCCTGTGTTGCTCATGACTGTCATAATATTGTTGTGGTAGGAACTAATGATGATGATATGTGTAAAGCGGTGAATGCTATCATCAGATCCAAAGGCGGAATTTCATTAGCTACTGAAACTGAAGAATTGGTTCTTGAACTTCCCATTGCCGGAATTATGACCAATCTCCCGGCAGAAGAAGTTGCAACATTATACACTCAATTGGATCAGCGTGCTAAAGATCTTGGCAGCCAACTGAGAGCTCCTTATATGAGTTTATCATTTATGGCACTTTTGGTGATCCCGGAATTAAAGCTGAGTGATAAAGGATTATTTAATGGCAAAAGCTTTCAGTTCACTGATGTATTTGTGCAATAACATCTTACATTAATAAGCTTTTAAAGCATTTTCTCACATCTTGTTTATTTCAAATGGCTTTATATTTGATTAGGTTCTGGTAACCCAATTTTAAAACTCATCAGCCATGATCAGAAAAATTTTAGCACCCCTATTTTTTGTAGCATTATGCTCATCTGTCAATGCCAATACCTTTACCGAAACCCCGTCTTCACCTGCTAAAAATAGCACGGAATATTTCCAACAGGTTCCCAAAACAGTGATCATTAAAACAAAGAAGTTTAAAATACGAATTGACTTACAGCCCAACGGAAAGTATCTGTACCAGGCATGGGGAGCCAATTCAAAACTTACTTCAAAACCTAATATGATCATTAGTGATGGAGAACTTATTCCAGATGGTTCCGGCGGTAACTATTATTATGATTTCACAAATAAAGGATTCCAATATCAGATCTGGAGAAACTATCTGACCGATTCCGCAATGAAAGCACCTTATACACTTATTGTAAGTGATGAAAAAGGAAATACGGTAGTAAATCAGGATGGACAGATCGTTAAAAAATAATATAAAACCTCTCACTTTAGAAGTGAGAGGTTTATTTTATGAACCAAGCTGTTTAAGCTGTGTATAAAAATTACTGTTAGCAAAACTTTCTTTTGCCGAATTATAACCTATATTAAAAATCTCTTCCAGGCGGTCTTTTCTTCTTTCAAAGGTACCATAATTGGATAGATCCTGTGAGGAAATAAACCAGTCACAATAATCGAATTTACCCTTTTCAATTCTGTAAGAAAGAAGATCGTAAGAACGGGATACAATGGCTTTAATAGATTTTAGATCTTTAATATCGATCTCATGAGGCGGAGATACAAAAACTCCGATTAACTTATCACATTCATCCCTGATGATGTCTGCAGGAAAATTATTTAAAACCCCTCCGTCACAGAACATTTCTTCACCAATAATATAGGGAGTTGTAATTCCGGGAATGGAACAGGAAGCAATAATAGCATCTGTTACTTTAAAGTTATCATCGAATATTTTCTCAGTTCCGGAAACCAGTTCTGTAGCAACAATTTTCACTTCTTTATCCAGATCTCCCAATTTCATGTCATGGAAAATAGGTTTCAGATAATTGGTAAAAATAATAGAAGAAACAAGACCAGGCTGATTAAATGTAAAGTGTTTCCAGTTAAAAAAATAAACCGAATTAAAGAACTCCAGAATTTCTTCCGGTGTTTTACCTACCGCATATAAACATCCTACGATGGAACCGGCACTGCAACAAGACAATACATCAACCTCTATATTCTTTTCAATTAAGAATTTTAAAACTCCGGCATGCGCAATCCCTTTGGTACCGCCGCCAGATAGAACAAGCCCTACTTTTTCCAAATTCATAGAATAAAATTAATAAAACATGATGAAAAAAAATGATTATTTTTTAGAAATACGCAAATTTTAAAATTATTTTAATAAATACCTCTGCATAAATCGTATTGTCGCAAGACGTTGGAAATCTATATTTTTCTTTTCCCTGAAACCATCCTCGTCATAGTTTACCTCAGGAAAGATTCCGGCTAAAGCGACGACATCATAACATATCTATTCTTCTTATTTTTTGATGAAATTACTAAATTTCATCAAAATCACAGAATTCGAAGTCATCAGACTTTTAATTTTAATGCATCTTTCAATCAGTATTAAAAAAAGCCCAGAAAGTATCTGAGCTTTTATTTATATTGAATAATATGTATCAATTAAATGTGGATCACCTCACCATAAGCTGCTGCCGCTGCTTCCATGATTGCTTCAGAAACAGTCGGGTGCGGGTGAATAGATTTAATGATCTCATGACCTGTAGTCTCTAGTTTTCTAGCTACAACAGCTTCAGCAACCATATCTGTTACTCCTTCACCGATCATATGACATCCTAACCACTCTCCGTATTTAGCATCAAAAATAACTTTGATGAAACCATCTGTATTTCCGTTTGCTGTAGCTTTACCACTTGCAGAAAGAGGGAATTTACCTACTTTGATCTCATATCCTTTTTCTTTAGCCTGCTTTTCTGTAAGACCTACAGAAGCAACTTCAGGGTGACAGTATGTACATCCAGGAATATTACCGTAGTCGATTTTCTCAACATGCATTCCTTTGATCTTTTCAACACAAGTGATTCCTTCCGCTGAAGCTACGTGAGCTAAAGCCTGAGTTGGGATAAGGTCACCAATTGCATAGTAACCCGGTACTGAGGTTTCATACCATTCGTTTACCAAAACTCTTCCTTTATCTGTTTGGATTCCAACTTCTTCTAATCCGATATTTTCGATATTGGCAGCAATACCAACTGCTGAAAGTAAAATATCAGCTTCAAGAGTAATGTTTCCGTTGGCTGTCTTCACGTTTGCTTTCACACCTTCTCCACTAGTATCTACACTTTCTACAGAAGCGTTGGTCATAATTTCGATTCCTGATTTTTTCAGAGATTTTTCTAAGTGCTTAGAAATTTCTTCATCCTCTACAGGAACAATGTTTGGCATAAACTCTACAACAGTTACTTTTGTTCCCATTGTATTATAGAAGTCAGCAAACTCTACTCCAATAGCTCCAGAACCTACTACGATCATAGATTTTGGCTGCTCAGGAAGAGATAATGCCTGTCTGTATCCGATTACTTTTTTACCATCCTGAGGTAAGTTAGGTAATTCTCTTGAACGTGCTCCTGTTGCAATGATGATATGCGTTCCGGAATATTCCGTTGTTTTACCATCTTTATCTGTCACAGAAACTTTTTTATCTTTTTGAACTTTAGCTGTTCCTAATATAACATCGATTTTGTTCTTTTTCATTAAGAACTCAATTCCTTTGCTCATTTTGTTAGCAACACCACGGCTTCTTTGAATTACGTTTGGAAACTCAAAACTTGGCTCCACTTTATTCAAACCATAATCTTCAGCATGATTAATATAATGAAAAACCTGAGCAGACTTCAACAAAGCTTTAGTTGGAATACATCCCCAGTTAAGACAAATTCCTCCTAAGTTTTCTTTCTCGATAATTGCAGTTTTGAAACCCAACTGTGCCGCTCTAATCGCTGTAACATATCCACCAGGACCACTTCCGATGACAATAATATCGTAATTCATTAGCTTAAAATTTTTATGCGAATTTAAGGAAAAAATATGGGATGTTTCATGTTTCTTCAAATTCATCTGACAATGTATGATTAAGCCAATTCTATTGAATTTTAATCAAAAAAAAGAAGCTCAAAACCATTCTTTTTTTAAACAATTTAAATTAAAATTAAAAACTCTGTAAAATTACATCTCTATAATAGACCAGTTACAATGTTAATAATCTAAAAAAATTCACATTATACTCGTTTTTCAGGCAATTGATATCCTGCTCTGCCAGAGTTTATAATTAAGCTTTTCACCTCTTTTCCATAAAAAAGATCACCTATAATCCCTCTCTTTCTACATCATTTTTTGCTACCTTTATGTGGATCTAAAGAATGCAGATCGCGCGGAACCGTCTTCTATATATTACCGAACAATTATTATGAAAAAAAAATCCCTTACCCAAGACAATATCTGGATAAAAGAACCGGAAGAGCATGATTTTCCCGCAGCCCAGGATTATCTTGAACTTCTTTTTGAGCCGGATCAGGCACAAAAAATAGTAGAGAAATTAAAAAAAGCACCTACTATTACAAAGAAATCCAAAGACATTCTGAGAGCGAGTAAACTGGCTTTGCTTCCTGAGACCAATATCCACGTCAGGGAAAACCTGAAAAAGGTTGAAAAGAACAAAAAACTTTCGCCCATACTATTGGTAAGGGGAGAGCATGAATTAATCATTGCTGACGGTTATCACCGGTTATGTTGTAGTTATTACCTGACTGAAGATTTAGAAGTTCCCTGTAGATTGGTATAAAGGCTAGAAAAAACTAGTCTCTTTCAACAATCCCTCTTTTCAACCTAAGTCTCAGTACATATTGATTATATAACCGATCGTAAATCAAAATATTGTAAATAATATTTCCCCAACAGTCCATTTATTAATAAAAAATAATCATCTATTTATTTAATAATCAGTATATTTTTTATATTTTTATTAAAAAAAGAATGAAAAAACATTATTTGATTATTTTGCTATGCAGTGTATTCGCGAATGCGCAAGTCGGCATCGGAACAACAACTCCCAACAGTACTTTAGCCGTTAATGGTTCTTTGGGAGCCGATTACAAAGAAATTACCGCTACCACTTATAATGTAAGTGCCACAGATCATTATCTTACTTATAACGGAGCGGCCGCCACCACCTTTACACTTCCTGTGATAGGAACCGGTACAACAAGCTACACCGGAAGAATTTATAAGGTGAAGAATGTATCCTCTTTTAATATTAATATTCAGGCCTCAAGTGGAAATACACTAAGAGCAGACAACACTCCTGTTGCTACATTTATAGTTCCTCCGGGAGCATATGCAGAAATTGTGAATAACAGCAATACAACAGGCGGAACATGGGATCTGTCTTTCTCTGCTTTACCAAAACCCGGAAACGTTGAAGTTTATGGAACTTCACTATCTATTCCTCCTCACGCTTCAGGGACTTCCCCTGTAGCAGACTGGACCAATCATACCAATACGACATTTGATACCGGTACGGGTACTGACAGATGGTGGGTGATCAGTAAAACATCTTTTGGGTATGCACATACAGCCAATTATGCCAACACCAGTAGAATGACCCTTGTCTATGAATATCAGGGAACTCCATTCAATATTACCAATATGTTTCCAATTTTAACCGCTGGAAACAATTCCAGTTTTCCGGATGTATTTACAGCTTCCTTTGTAAGTCTTGCTAATAACGGAACCGCGGGAAGAACCAGAATTACGGTATCTGTTGCCCGTATTGATTTCACGGGTGCTAATGGAACTAATAATAGTAACTGGACCGGTACGTTTATGCTGAATTTATTGCTAGCAAGAAGAGTATTCTAGACTAGAAGATTAAAATAATACACTAAAAAAAGAGCAGGTATTTCCTGCTCTTTTTTATTTAAAATTATTGAATCATTTGAACGACTGTAGCATACTTTAGATTTTTTCTTTCGGAAGGAAGCTGAATTTCAATCTTATTCATCTTCTTTTTCCAGTGAATCTTAGCGGAGATCCCTAAAACTTTTACAGATCTCGGGTTAAAATTTTCAGGAATTGAAAAACTTAAATAGGAAGGACATTTATAATCAGGTGTTTCCTGAATATGAAAAATATTGATTGTCTTTTGATCTTTACTTCCTGTGTAATAAAAGTCTCCTTCATGGTATGGAGCTATACTTCTTGTTCCAAAAACAGCAGACTCATTGATGTTCATCCAAGCGGATATTTCCTTCAATCTTTCGTAGACAACAGGATCATAATCTCCATTGGGACCGGGAGCTATATTCATCAGATAATTTCCCCCTCTGGAAATGATCTTAATTAAAGTTTCGATAATCTTCTGAGACGATTTATAATGATCATCGGGCACATAGGAAAAAGAATCCCCCATAGTGATACAGCTTTCCCAGGGAATTGAAAGGGGTTGCTCAGGAACAGCCTGTTCAGGAGTTACATAGTTTTCCCATTTCCCCGGGACAGTGCGGTCTACAATGATGATTCCCGGTTGATTCTTACGAGCCATTGTTCCTATCCTGTCCATATCAATATTCTGTTCCACTTTAATGGTTCTTTGCCAGTCAACATCCGGATCAATGGTATTAAAGGGACGTACCCAACCTCCATCGAGCCATAAAATATCTATTTTACCATAGTTTGAAGTAATTTCATTAAGCTGATTGAATGTGAATTTTTTAAAGTTTTCCCATTTATCAGGATATTTTTTAGGATCATAATTTACATTTCTGTTCTTTGGAGGAAAGTAGGACCACCAATACTCATTAGAGTGCCAGTCTGGTTTTGAAAAATAAGCTCCGATCTTAAAGCCATCTTTACGAAATGTATTAAAAATCTCTTTGGTAACATCTGCTCTTGGATCTTTTGAAAAAGGTGTCTTTGGAGAAGTTATCTTATAATCGGATTCTTTGGTATCAAACATTGCAAATCCATCGTGATGCTTTGTTGTAAACACGACATATTTCATTCCTGCTTTTTTAGCAGCATCCGCCCATTTCTGAGGATTGAATTGGGTTGGATTGAAAGTAGTCTGCAGGTCTTCATAATTCCTGACGTATTCATTGTAGCTCTTTCCATGTTCAGGTTTACGCTGTGTCCATGATTCGTCTTCAGGACACAAACTCCAACTTTCCACTACTCCCCATTGGCTATAGGTTCCCCAGTGCATAAAGAGACCAAATTTCAAATCCTGCCACTCTTCCAGATTTTTTGCAACCAGAGGATCGGTAGGCTTTTCATACCCTTTTGATACATTATGAGCTTGTGAAAAAAAAGCCGAAGAAAGAAAAAAAGAGGAAAGAAACAGGGCTTTAGTTTTTTGTGTGACCAGCATAAGGAAATACTTTTTGCTAATGTAATCATCCTTCTATGAACTCACAAAATAACTTAGAGTGTTTAGATTCCTAAGCTATTATTATCAAACACAATGAATCTTTGTTTACAAAACTTATGTGTACTTCTTAATTAGGATTGCTTCACATTCGTTCGCAATGACAATGTGTACGAAACTTTTGTAGCTTTTGAGGGCTTAAATTAGATGAGATCCCCCAAGGCAGAATCAATATCCGGATAAGAAAATATGAATCCACTTTTCATTAATAATTCAGGGTATACATTTCTACTTTTAAGCAATAATTCAGTTTCTGTTTTTAAAAATATAGAAGCAATTTCTAATTGCCAGACCGGAGCATTCATTCCAAATGGTATTCTAAAACCGGCTCTCAATTTTTTCATTAATTCTTCGTTGGTCAAAGGATTGGGTGCAGTTATATTAATTGAACCTGAAATATTTTCATTTTCAATGATCCATTCTACAGCACGACAAAAATCATCAATATGGATCCAACTTACGTTTTGATTCCCTTTTCCCTGTTTACCTCCCAATCCTAATTTTGTTACCTGACAAAGCTTTGGAAAAGCACCCCCATTTTTACCCAAAACAATAGATGTTCGCAAAGCAACTTTTCTTATATCATTATTTTCAATTTTAAAAAACTCTTTTTCCCAGCTTTTGCAAATATTCATAGAAAAATCATCACCAATAATTCCGTTTTCTTCAGTATTCAGATGTTTTTCTGAGTGCACATAAATGGTTGCTGAGCTTGCATTTAACCACACTTTAGGTTTATTTGAACATGTATCGATGGCTTGTTGAAGCACTTTTGTGCTTTCAATTCTTGAAGTGTAGATTTCTTTCTTATTGATATCAGTATATCTGCAATCAACAGATTTTCCGGTGAGATTGATAAGAACATCAGCATTTTCCAGAATATTTCCCCATTCACCTGGGTTTTTCGCATCCCAGTAAATCTCGTTTTTACGTTTTGGATTTCTTGTCAGAATATAGACTTTATTCCCTTTTTCCAGGAAGTAGTTTTTCAGGTTTTCACCAAGGAATCCGGTTCCGGCAGCAATGATTATTTTCATGATTTAGGGTTTAAGTTACTTTATGCTAATTTTCGCCATTCTACTTTTAGAAAGATCATAATTCAGCAGTTTTTTTAATGATTGCATTTCTCTCTAATAAAAAACCTGTAAGATAATTTTTAAGAAAGAATCTATTGAAAAGTCTTCCCACGATTCCAAGTGGAGATTCAAATTCAAGAACATCTATCATGATTGTGTTTTCACCCTCGTTTTTAAAAATGTGTTGATGTATAAATGATTTAAAAGTTCCTTTCAACATGATATCAGTAAATTCAGAAGGTCGTTCCATACTAATAATTTTTGAGGTATGTGTTTGATTAAATCCTAAATATTTCGCCTTCCAGGTTACAGTCTCGTTCAATTCAATTAATCCCCTTGTTCGTCCTGCAATAGCCCTTTCCTGAGATTTGAATGTTGATCTCTGATGAAGATCAATATCTCGTGCCCTATCAAAAACGATATGAACATCTGCTTTGATGATTGTTTCTAAATAAATTTTAGACATTCCAGTAAAGTGATTAAAACAACTGTTCTGTAAATGATCCAGCTAATAGTTGGAAAAGCGTTCAATCTTAATATCTTACATCTTCTCCAGTGTTCTAAAAGCATCACAGAAACAACAATTCCAAAGTAGATGATGTAAAAGACAGGACTTGCATTTATTAATAAGGCTGGTAATAGAAGGATGGTCCCAATAAGGGAAACGGTCATCATATTTCCGACATAATCCCAGATCTTATCTTTCAGATAAGTTTTTAAGAAGAGACTTTGCCAGGCAATCTGTCCTAAACAAATAATAAATTCTCTCGGAAAGTTCTGATCGAGATGCAATCCTAATTTTGTGGTGAATATACTTAAAACATAAGATGAGAAAAATACGACAAAAGCGATGTAGCCTACTCTATATTTTACATTAAATTCGGGAACACAAGACTGGTCTGTATACTCTTTATTGGAGGGAATAATCTGCTTTCTATTATAGGAAACAAAAGAATACAATTTTCTAAAAAACCAATACAGCGGTTGTATTCTTGCTATTCTTTCTAAAACAGGAAATGAATTTCCAATGATGACAAGCAAACTGTCCAAACCATAAACCACTTCATTTTTGCTATGATCCACCAAAGCAATTTCATTTTTTGCACGGTTAAAATCAATAACTGACTTGTTCTTAAAACTCATTTCACTAAAGGCCTCTCTTCCATGTTCATCAAGCATCCCACATTTTGTAAAACCTTTGGAATAAATACTGCACATCGGACATTCATTGTCGTAGATGAGGGTGTGATTATTTAATGTTTTCATGCTGTTCGAAGTTTAGATCTTTATTTTTAAAAACTAGATAAGTATCCCTTACATAAAGAATCGCCATTATAGGGCTGTAAAAAAATGATAATACAGGAATTACTATAAAAATAAAAGCGATAAAATTTGTATTACCAAAAATGGCTAAGCCTAATAAAGATGGAAATATGGGCATAATCACATATCCATAGATCTTAAATAATAATGATTTCTCGTATTTGTAGGAACATCTTATCAGGTAACTCACTGATTGCAAAATTCCTATTCCAAAATAAAAGAGATAAATAATTTTTTCATTATCATGTATCAACCCAATTAATACAATGCCCGAGATAACAGTAAAAATAATTAGCTGGATATAAAAATCATAGGTAAAGAAAGTTTTCATAGCAATGGTCTTTTAAAAATTGTTATTTTTCTTTTTTCCAAAATAAAGGAGCAAAAAAATATGAATGATTAAATTTTTCATAATTATTATATTTTCAATAATTTTTGAAAGTTAAACTGAAATAAAAAAGGATTCTCACCCTCTTCTATTCTATTTTAATAAGTTAGTTATCTTCCCGACCAACCAATGGTCATCACTTTTAATGGCGAGATCCATAATATTATTGATCTTTCCTGTGACCGTGCTAAAGTCCTCCATTAATTTAATAAATTCTTTAGCTTCCTCAGACTCTTTATCTTCAATGTCTTTCAAGTCTTCCAAAAAAGAAATAACCGGTTCAATTTCTCTCTTTCTGCGTTCCTTTGTTATTTGCTTAAATAAAAACCAAACATCTTTTTCTGCCATGAAATACTCTTTTCGGTCTCCTTTTACAAACTCTTTCTTTACAATCCCCCAGTCCATCAAAGCACGTAGGTTCATATTAGCGTTCCCTCTTGAAATTTCAAGCTGTTCCATTACCTCATCTGTTGACAAAGGCTTACCACTTGCCATAAGCAACGCATGAACCTGCGCCATAGTACGGTTGATCCCCCAATTGGTCGCAAACGTTCCCCATGTCTGAATGTATTTTTCTTTAGCTTCTGAAAGTTGCATTTTTGTCTCTTTTTGAATTCCTAATACAAATGTAATAATAATTTTTGAACTTTCAATAATTTTTGAAAATTAATTTTTTATTCTTTCTCCAAACCAATTCTTATTTGCCTTTTCGCACTTTTGCTATTTTGCAATTTATTTTTCAACAAATTTAACCTTTCCCCTTGTAACAAATCTTTTATTACAACGACTCGTTAAAAATAATCTTTACAGTAATGAAATATAACAAAATTGCATCATTACTTTTTGTTTTGTCTGCAGGAAGTATGATGTTCGCACAAGATGACTTGATCAACAAGTTAAAAACCAATCAATCACAAAATGCCAATTTTAAATTCACCACACTAAAAGATGTTGGTGCTACTTCGGTAAAGAACCAGGGATCTTCAGGGACATGCTGGAGTTATTCCGGAAACTCTTTCCTCGAGTCTGAAATGCAGCGTATGGGTAAAAAACCTGTGGATCTTGCTGAAATCTTTACTGCAAGGAATTCTTATCATGATAAGGCAAAGTTGTATGTTTTAAATAATGGTGCAATCAGTTGGGGAGACGGTGGAGAATTACACGATGTAATCAATATGTACAAAAAGTACGGAGCGGTTCCACAGGAAGTGTATACTGGACTAAAAGCAGGCCAGACGATCAACAACTTCAAGGAAATGCAGGATAAAATTAAACCCGTATTAGACAGTCTGGTGCAGGCTTCTTCAAAAGGTAAGCTTTCTGATAACTGGATGGCTTCTGTAGATGCCATTTTGGATGAGTATTTAGGAAAAGTTCCTACGAACTTTACGTATAATGGAAAATCGTACACTCCAAAAACATTTGCTAGTGAAGTAGTGGGCATTAATCCAGAAGATTATGTAGAGCTATCATCATACAAAGATTATCCTTACTTCCAGAAATTTGTAAATCCAATTCCAGATAACTGGAGCCACGATTCTGATTGGAATATTCCAATGACAGATATGACCGCTATCGTAGACAACGCAGTATCTAAAGGATATTCTGTAGGTTGGGCAACAGATGTTTCTGAACCTTATTTTTCATATAAAAACGGAGTTGCTTACGTTCCTGATCTGGATTTAGATCAAATTACTCCAGAAGTAAAAAAAGAATTGTTTACAGAGCCTAAAAAGGATAAAACAATTACAGAAGATATGCGTCAGAAAGCTCTTAATAACCTTTCTACAACGGATGATCATGGAATGCACATCGTAGGATTGGCAAAAGATCAGAGCGGGAAAGAATATTATATGGTTAAGAACTCCTGGGGAGTAACGAACGATTTTCAAGGGTATATCTATGTAACAAGACCTTATGTTGAATATAAATCAACTGCGATCCTTGTGCACAAGAATGCGATTCCAAAAAATATTTTAAAGCAATTAAAGCCTACTAAAAATATTGGTTTATAAGAGAAATCACTTTTTGTCATTCATGATGACAATTTTATATATCTAAATCGGTTAAAAGCTGCTCTTGGAAATTCTAAGAGCAGCTTTGTTTTTTACTAATATTTAAAAGGCTCGGTATATACTGCTTTAAAATATTCACAGACCAAAGGCGTTTGCATTGTTGCTTCTTTATTGATACGTTCACACTCAGACTGGATATACTCCCAATAAATCTCTCTCCAGCTTTCCAATGTTCGGTCTCCTTCTCCACTGTCAAACGCAAACTGAGTCCCTACTTCATCGAATGGGATAATCGAGAGTCCTGTCGTCTGAATAACACAAACAGGCATATCGTTAGAATCTTTTATAATATTGTATTCTCCGATAGAAGGAATGGGATTATTCTCTGACTCATAAACCCACAATAGAGAACCTGTTGCTATTTTTATCCCGGCAACAACCAATTCTGCAATACTTGTAGCATCTTCCTGTCCCCCAAAATGAAAAGAGCCGGATAGTTCTAAATCCTGAGAAACATCCTCTTTTAAGCTAGCTATAAACTGCTTCCAATAAGATGTGATGTTGTTGTCTAAAGGCATGTTTTTAATTTAAGTCTTAAATATAATGATTAAAAGAATATTATCTCCCTTAAATAAGAATTATTAAATAGCTGACAACCTCTCGTTATATATTCAAAAACAGTTATATTTATAATCAGTAACAAATTAAAGAAATATGAAAAATCTAAGAAAATTACCGTATTCAGATTTGAAAAAAATTAATGGTGGTAGTGCCCCGGAATGTCCAGTTGGATCAATTGCCTGTTATCATCGTCCTCAAAATGGAATTCCCAGCTACTGGACTTGTGAGTTGAGTGGTACTGGATGTAAAAGTTAAGACCAATTAAAAACCCGCTTCATATTTGAAGCGGGTTTCTATTTATTACATATCCTTATTAAAATATCGCAGGATATTTCTGAGGATTTGTTTCATTAAACATAGCATAGATTTTTTCTACCATATCATCAGAAGATGGCTTGCTGAAATAATCTCCGTCACTTGCATAAGCAGGACGGTGGTCATTAGCAGCTATCGTCAATGGATCAGAATCCAGATATCTGAATGCTTTTTGTTTTTCTAAAATCTGCTGAAGAATAAATGCTGAAGTTCCTCCTTCTACATCTTCATCGATAACGACCAATCTGTTGGTTTTCTTTACACTCTCTGCAATTTCATTTGTCAAATCGAAAGGAATTAAAGACTGGACATCAATAACTTCAGAAGAGATTCCTAATTTTTCCAATTCTTCTGCAGCTTCCATTACAATTCTCCATGTAGAACCATAGGTCACCAACGTTACATCCTTCCCTTCCTTCGTTACTTCAATCTTTCCTACAGGAACGGTAAACTCACCTAAATTGTCAGGCTGCTTTTCCTTTAATCGGTATCCGTTCAGACATTCAACAATGACTGCCGGATCATCACTCTGAAGCATTGTATTATAGAATCCTGCCGCTTTTGTAAGATTTCTTGGAACAAGTACCAAAATTCCTTTTGAAAGGTTAAGAATTCCTGCCATTGGAGAACCCGAATGCCAAACACCTTCTAATCGATGCCCTCTTGTTCTGATGATCACTGGAGCTTTTTGACCTCCTTTTGTTCTGTACTGAACTGTTGCCAAATCATCACTCATTCCCTGTATACAATACAAGATATAATCCAGGTACTGAATCTCAGCAATAGGTCTCAGCCCTCTCATTGCCATACCAATACCCTGCCCTAAAATAGTAGCTTCACGGATACCTGTATCTGCAACACGAACATCACCATATTTTTCCTGCATCCCTTCTAAACCTTGGTTTACATCACCGATATTTCCGGCATCTTCACCAAAAACAAGGGTTTCAGGATATTTTTCAAATATTTTGTCAAAATTGTTTCTAACGACTACTCTTCCATCTACATCTTCAGAATGGTCAGAATATACAGGCTTAACTTCTTTGATATTTTCAGCTTTCCATTGAGACTGGGAGTAAAGGTGAGACGAGTAATTGTCTTTCTCTACTTCAAAAACCTCATTGTATTTCTGCATCAACTGATTTCTTTCTGCAGTATTTGTTCCTCTTGTTGCCAATAAAGATTTTCTCATCAAATGGAAAATATCTTTTTTAGCTTTAGAAACTAATTTATTGAACTGAGTAATATAATTTTCAATTTCTGAATTTTGTCCTTTAAGGTTTTCCACTAAAGGTAAAACAGCCTTAGAAAGATCTAAGATGGTTTTCTGATAATTTTCCCAAGCGATTTTTTGACCAGCTTTTACCATCTTCTTCGCTTCCTCATCAATTGCATCCAGCTCTTCCTTTGTTGCAATAACTTCTTCTTTTCCTTCAATTTCAATTGAATAGTTTAAGATCCATTCTTTAAATTTCACCAATCCATCAAAATCCGCTTCCCAGGATAGACGTTCTTCATTCTTATATCTTTCGTGAGATCCTGAAGTAGAGTGACCTTGTGGCTGGGTAACTTCAATGACATGAACAACTACAGGAACACTTTCAGTTCTTGCAAAGTGTTCTGCTCTTGCGTATGCATCCAATAATGCAGGATAATCCCATGCTTTTACCTGAATAATCTCACAGCCCTGGTTTTCACCTTCTTTTCTTTGAAACCCACTTAGCATTTCAGAGATATCTGCTTTTGCTCTCTGGTTTTTAGTAGGAACAGAAATCCCATAACCATCATCCCAAATTGAAACGATCATTGGAACCTGAAGTGCACATGCCGCATTCAATGTTTCCCAAAAATGACCTTCTGCAGTAGAAGCATCCCCGATAGTTCCGAAAGCAATTTCGTTTCCATCTTTTGAGAATTTCTCTGAACCGTCAAATTGTACTGATTTATATATTTTTGAAGCCTGAGCCAATCCTAATAATCTAGGCATTTGACCTGCTGTAGGAGAGATATCAGAAGAAATATTTTTCTGAGCCATTAAATTTTTCCAGCTCCCATCTTCATTTAAACTCCTTGTTGCGAAGTGTCCGTTCATTTGTCTTCCTGCAGATGCAGGCTCTCTTTCTACGCTGGTATCGGCATATAGCTGTGCAAAAAAGCTTTCAACCGTTAAAGCATCTACAGACAATGCAAAAGTCTGATCTCTGTAGTATCCTGAACGGAAGTCTCCATTCCTGAAAACTTTCGCCATTGCCAACTGTGGTAATTCCTTACCATCACCGAAGATTCCAAATTTAGCTTTTCCTGTAAGAACTTCTCTTCTACCCAGGTAAGACATTTCACGAGAAATTCTTCCTAATTTATAGTCTTCAAGTATTTGATTTTTAAAATCTTGAAAGGAAATCTTCTGTGTTTCAATATAGGTTGTTTGCATAGCCAAATATAAAAATTTTTAGTTCTAGAAGTATTTTGCTAATATACACTTTTTAAATTAATTTTAATTTTTAATAATCTTTTTTAAAAATTTGATAATAAAGAAAATTATGTTTTACTTTAAATAAATTTGTATAAATGGAAAAAAAATCGCCGCATATACTCAATGCATCCAGTAATCTTTTAGGATTTTCTTTGATCATAATCACCTCATTGAAGATCACTAAAATCAGTGGCAGTACATATCTGGACGAATTTGCCGGAGTGGCATGCATACTTTTTGCATGCAGTTGTTTCTTTTCATTTTTAGCCATCAGGACAAGCCATGAAAAACGGGAAACAAAATTTGAGAATATTGCAGATTATCTATTTTTAATCGCTTTATTTTGTATAGTCTTAGCTGTTGTTATCGTTACAGTTAGAATAATGTAAGTATTTAGAATTAAGTTAAATGTAAATATCAAATCAGAAAACGATATCATCATACTATATTTTTATAATCAAATTCGCTTTATTTTAGAATAATTCGAAGATAAAAACATTTATAGAATTTACTATTATTAAGTAACTACAAGGAATTACATCAATCAAATATAATTAAACTCTGTATTATTTACAGAAAACAGAAAAGATACCCAGCCCGTTAGAACTTTCTTTCAATCACATAATCCAGCATACTGTATAGTGATCTTTTGGCTTCAGAGTCAGGAAAATCATTGAGAAGATCTTTCGCCTTTTGCTGAAAATCTTTCATTACAGAGACAGCATAATCTAAACCACCTGAACTTTTCACAAAAGCAATAAGCTCTTTTACACGCTTTTTATCATTATTATAACGCTTTATTGTATTGAAAAAATATTTCCTGTCCTTTTCACTGGCGATTTTTAAGGCATGAATCAGAGGAAGCGTCATCTTTTGTTCTTTAATATCTATACCAACCGGTTTTCCTATGACATTAGAACTCAAATAGT
The DNA here is from genome assembly GCF_002216065.1 of Chryseobacterium sp. T16E-39. NCBI lineage: Bacteria > Pseudomonadati > Bacteroidota > Flavobacteriia > Flavobacteriales > Weeksellaceae > Chryseobacterium > Chryseobacterium sp. T16E-39. The sequence continues at coordinate 1,595,047 of NZ_CP022282.1, forward strand.
CAAACAAGTCGTCTTTAATCTGAAATGCCATTCCTGTGTAAGTTCCGAAATCCTTCATTCTTTTCGCAAGATTTTCATCGGCATTATTCGACAAAACACCTACTTCACAGCAAGCAGCAATTAATGTTGCTGTTTTCTGACGGATAATCTCATAATAAACATCTTCTGTAATGTCTAGTTTCCTTGCTTTTTCCAACTGAAGAAGTTCCCCTTCCGACATTTCACGGGTTGTTCGTGCTATTACCGAAAGTAAATCATACTCTTTATGGTCTGTAGAAATCAACACTGATTTCATCAGCAGATAATCTCCTACTAAAACTGCAATTTTATTCTTCCATAAGGCATTAATAGAGAAAAAATTACGACGTTTAAAACTTTCATCTACGACATCATCATGAACTAATGTTGCGGTATGAATCAATTCTATCATCGAAGCTCCCCGATAGGTTTTTTCATTGACCTCTCCTACCAGCTTTGCACATAGAAATACAAACATAGGACGCATTTGCTTCCCTTTAGTTGTAACGATAAAACGTGTTACCTTATCTAATAAAGGAACTTTACTCTGCATTGATTCATAAAACTTCTGCTCGAAAAGTTTCATTTCTTCATTGATCGGTTGCTTGATTTCTTCTACTATATTGGCCACTATTTTATAAAATATTGATTTTCAGCCGTCACCGATCTGAAAATTAGTTCTTTTTCTCAAATTTGTGCACTTTTATGCATTTTTTAAAGAATGATCAAAAATAATGCTTTTTATGGAAACAAAAAATTATTACATAAATTTTAAAAGTTATATATCTTTCTTTTAATTCGTGAATTCTGGTTTCTCAGATTTCCTCAAAAAGTTCGAAATGAAACACATAATTTCCCACACAGTTAAATAGTTTAGGCAGGCATTTCACAGGTAATGAAATCGGTATTGAACTTTGGGGTTGAAAAATTCAGTAGGTAAAACATGCCTATTTAATAAAAATCCAATGCCACAAAGTTTAGGCACTGGATTTTATTTCTCGTTGCAATTAAGAAAAATCACCTAGCAATTTGGGGCAGGCGAATTTGGGCAGGTTCTATTTCCACAGTAATCTGCAGCCCACTCCATGCAGCAGCGAGCCTGAGGATTCCAGCTATTGCACCCAATAGGTACATTTCCACCTTTGATAGTCTTTAATTCTCTTTTGTTTAATTTTCTTAGATTGTTCATAATTATATTTTAGTTTGATTAAAAAGTAAATATCCAAAATCATTACAAATTATACAACAAAATGTGAGTTATTTTACTTATTTTTTTTAATAAAAGAATTTTGTATATCAATAATTAAAAATAAAGAAAATAAAAAATCCCTCATCAAGAGGGATTCTATTTTATTATTTAGGAATACAATAGCAATTACAAGCTGCATCGGGTTCTGGCCCACAAATACCTGTGGCTTCGCAAATGTACTTGTATCCAGGTTGGCAAACACCTTCTGGTACTCCTGCACCCTTAATAGCTTTTAAATTTTCTCTTGAAATTTTTTTGAAATTTTTCATTGTATAACTTTTATTTGTTAGATACTAAATATAAGAAGTATTCTACAATTAGAGATTTAATGTGAAAAATAAATTACGGAAATTCAATCTTTGAGTTCTTCTTTTGGAATAAAATACAGACTCTGTTTTACGGTTCCTAGTGGGTACCTGAATTTTTCCCCCGAAATGTAAAGCCCTTTCTCATCAACTGCAATTCCTTCGATCTGGCCAATCGAAGTTGCCATTCCCAGATAATAATGCTTTCGTCTTTCTTTAAAAAAGATCCCCGGTTCAGTTTCATTAAAAATGTCCAGAAAAACTTCTGTTTTCTTTGTATACCCTATTAAATAAAGTTTTTTATCAAAGTAAGAAGCATCCGTTATCACAAAATCAGTTTTATAGGTTTCTATTTTCTCTGCTTTCTGTAACTCCGACATCTCCGGGTCAACAATATAATGCGAAGTTGCTTTTGAAGCCCACTCTTTAGTAAAAATATGCAGTTTACCATTCAAATAGATCATAGCTTCCGCATCGAAATCGTTATTGGTATTTTTTGAAATAAATTCTTTCTGTTCCGGATAGTAAAAGGATATGGTTTTAATCAGATTATTCTTTAAGCTATCATTAGGAAAAGGGACTTTATAGATCTCGAGATCCTTTCTGGTGCCGGTATTATTTCCAAAGTCTCCGATATAGAAATTTGTTCCATCATTTGTCAATGCTTCCCAATCTTTATTTTTAGCATTAATCTTTAAAACATTTACAATCTTTCCCGAAGTTTTTTCTATTTCAAAGAGTTCGGGACTATTACCACTATCATTAAAGGTATAGAGCTTGCCATTGAAGAAATTCAATCCCGAAGTTTCCTGAACCTGATCTTCAAGAAAAGCGGTTCTGTATTTTTTTATTTTAAGAAATTCGGTTTGTTGGGAAAATACTGTTTGAAAAACAAAGATTGCAAAAATGAAGATAGACTTTTTCATTACATAAAAATACAATTTCCGATGAAATTAATTGATCTGTAGTTCAAATTAAATCTGTAAAAATAGGTTTTGGCTAAAGCCAATCGAATTTATATTATAAAAAACGGGCTAAAGCCCGTTTCTATTAATTAACCTTAATCTGATAAGGTCTATGCTGATTTTTTATGCTGTTTGCGGATTTTCTTTGCAAAATAATCTTTTTGATATTGCCTAACTGTTTTTCCGGTACCATCATGCCTCCAGCCGGGAGAATTAAAAATATAGTTGATCCTGTCTGAAAACTTCAACCCCGGTTGTTTTATATCTTTCCATATCTTTCGCCACTCATAAAACAGGACGGTATCGGGTTTATTGTCCGGCATTTTAGGATAAATACCATATTTTACGGGAATATTGGGATCTTCTTTTTCAAAAGTGCCAAACATTTTATCCCAAATAATCAGGCACATTCCCATATTTCTATCCAGGTATTTAATATTGCAGGCATGATGAACACGATGATGAGATGGCGTTACCAAAATATGTTCCAGGAAACCCATCTTCTTTACCGTTTGTGTGTGAACCCATGTACCATACACTTGTCCAATAGCGTAAACGACCATGATATGCCACGGATTGAAACCTAAAAAAGCAAGTGGAGAAAAGTATAAATACCTGTAAAGAGGCTGTAAAACGGGACTTCTGAAGCCCGTTGTCAGGTTAAAATATTCCGAATTATGATGGGTGATATGAACGGCCCAAAACGCTCTGGAATGGTGATCTACGTAATGAAGTACATAATAGGCGAAATCAGTAATGACAAAACAGATGAGCCAATACCAAACAGTAAAATCCCACGTAAAAAGCCGGTGATTGTAAAAGAAAAACATCACTCCCATAGCAAAAACCTTCATTATCAAATCCAGACCGAAGTTCAGGAGTGCTAAAAAAACGCTTGTTGCTACATCTTTTTTATCATATAATTTAGCCTCAGAGACGTGGCTGTAGATCATTTCAGCTAAAATTACAGTAGCATGAAACGGAATTGCCCAGGCATAGACATTTTCTAATCCATCTTCACCCAAAAAATAGTTCATTATTTACTAGCTTTGTGCAAAGGTAGGGTTTTATAAAAATCGGAAATCTATTCCGGTAAGTTTTTTAAGGAAATTTTAATCCGTAACCTTATTGGCCAATTGTCCGCACGCAGCATCGATATCTCCACCACGGCTTTTTCTGATCATTACGGTAATTCCCGCATTCTCAAGCTGGCGTACATAGTTTTCTTCTGCCTGTTTGTTACATTGGTCGTACTTCCCATCTCCAATTGGATTGTATTGGATAAGATTAACTTTGGAAGGAACCTGTTTGCAATATTTGATCAAAGCTTTTATGTCTTCATCCCCGTCGTTAATCCCTTTCCATACACAATATTCAAAAGTGATCGTACTTCCCGTTTTTTTGTACCAGTACTGCAGCGATTCCATAATATCTGTCAATGGAAACTTATCTGAAAACGGCATGATTTCGTTACGTTTGGATTCTATTGCAGAGTGAAGTGACAGAGCCAGTTTTACACGCAGTTCGTCATCTGCCAGCATCTTGATCATCTTCGGTATTCCTGAAGTTGAAACAGTAATTCTTCTTGGGGACATTCCCAAACCTTCCGGCTGGGTGATTTTCCGGATAGCCTCAACTACATTTTTGTAATTCATCATAGGCTCCCCCATTCCCATAAAAACAATATTGCTAAGAGGCCTGTCAAAATACATTTTACTTTGATTGTCAATAAGAGCAACCTGATCCACAATTTCAGCGACTTCAAGGTTTCTCATTCTCTTCAATCGTGCTGTCGCACAAAACTCGCAGTTTAATGAACATCCTACCTGTGAGGAAACACAAGCTGTCGTTCTTGTTTCTGTAGGAATCAAAACCGATTCTACCATTAAACCATCATGAAGTTTCACTCCATTTTTAATGGTTCCGTCCGTACTCTTTTGAAGTAAATCAACGGATACAGGATTGATGGTATATTCTGCTGAAATTTTATCACGAAGCTGTTTTGAAAGATTCGTCATTTCATCAATAGAATGAAGGTTTTTACTCCACAACCAGTCATAAACCTGTTTCGCACGAAACGGTTTTTCTCCTAAAGTCAAGAAATAGTCTTTAAGCTGATCCAGTGATAAAGTTCGAATATCTTTCATATGAGGTATCAGGTATTAGGTGTTAGGATTTAGGTACAATTACGAAGCCCTAAATCCTAATTCCTATTATCTTTTTTTATAAAATAAGCATTGCATCACCGTAAGAATAGAATTTATACTTTTCTTTTACGGCTTCTTCATAAGCATGCATTACGAAATCTCTTCCAGCAAATGCAGCGATCATCATCAATAATGTAGACTTCGGCGTGTGGAAGTTTGTGATCATTGAATTTGCAACTCCAAAATCGTGAGGTGGGTAAATGAATTTATTCGTCCAACCGTTAAATGCAGAGATTTTCTTGTTAGAAGAAACTGAAGTTTCCAATGCTCTCATTGTTGTAGTTCCTACAGCACAAACTCTTCTGTGCGCATCTACTGCTCTGTTAATGATTTCAGCATTTTTCTCATCGATAATGATTTCTTCAGACTCCATTTTATGCTTAGAAAGATCTTCAACTTCGATCGGGTTGAATGTTCCTAAACCAACGTGAAGAGTTACTTCAGCAAAGTCAATTCCTTTGATCTCTAATCTCTTCATCAAATGCTTAGAGAAGTGTAGACCAGCAGTTGGTGCTGCAACAGCTCCTTCAACTTTAGCATAGATCGTTTGATATCTTTCAGCATCTTCGGGCTCTACTGCTCTTTTGATGTATTTTGGAAGTGGAGTTTCTCCTAATTCTTTTAATTTTGTTCTGAATTCTTCATAAGAACCGTCAAACAGGAATCTTAGGGTTCTTCCTCTAGAAGTTGTGTTATCAATAACCTCAGCCACTAAAGATTCATCTTCAGTAAAGAACAATTTGTTACCAATTCTTATTTTTCTAGCCGGATCTACCAATACATCCCAAACACGAGTTTCTTTATCAAGCTCTCTTAAAAGAAATACTTCAATTTTAGCTCCAGTTTTTTCTTTATTTCCATAAAGACGTGCAGGGAAAACCTTCGTATTGTTAAAAATAAATAAGTCTTTTTCATCGAAATAATCCACTACATCTTTAAACAACTTGTGCTCTATAGTTTCAGTTTTTCTGTCAAGAACCATTAGTCTCGCATCATCTCTGTGCTCAGATGGGTGTTCTGCCAATAATTCCTCAGGAAGGTCAAAATTAAAATCGGATGTTTTCATTTTTTTAAATTACGGTTTAAAAATTATTGAAATTACTAGTGTAATTTTCGGTGTGCAAATATACGACATTGAATACCCCTTTGTCAAGCTTTATTTAATAAAGCTGTCAAATGGTTAATAATCACCATCTTATTCAATGTAAAAAAAATGTAATTTGGTCCTCTAAAAATTACTAATTATGAGCAAATATTCATTGGAATCATTCATTAATGAAACAAAGGAAAATCCACAGGAAAGAGATTATTTTGAACTTGAGAAACCTCAGCTTCTGGAGATTAATCTTAACAATCAATCGGTTTGGACGAAAAGAGGAAGTATGGTGGGTTATACTGGAAACATCAATTTTGAGAGGCAGGGTATGCTTGCCGGAGGTTTAGGAAATCTTCTGAAAAAAGCGATCAGTGGTGAAGGAACAAAACTGATGAAAGCAGAAGGTACCGGAAAACTATATGTGGCTGATTCCGGAAAAAAAGTCCGTATCCTTTATTTAAATAACGAATCTTTATGTGTAAACGGTAATGACGTTCTGGCTCATGAGCAAAGTATACAAAGTGATATTACGATGCTAAAAAGTATTGCGGGTATGCTTTCCGGCGGATTATTCCAGGTGAAGCTTTCAGGATCCGGACATGTAGCTATTACAACTCATGGTGAGCCATTAACCTTAATGGTAACTCCTCATAATCCTGTTTTTACAGATCCAAATGCAACAGTTGCATGGTCAGGAAATTTAACCCCTGAATTGAAAACGAATGTTTCTTTTAAAAGTTTAATGGGAAGAGGAAGCGGCGAAGAGTTTCAGATGATGTTTTCCGGAAATGGCTGGGTTCTTATCCAACCTTATGAAGAGGTGTATACTGTAGAAAAATAATATGATCTAATACGGATAATTGATAGCTAAACTTCTTATTTTTGTTTAGTATTAAAACAAAATCAAATGGATAGCCCTATAAAAATATTTTTCATGTTGATTCTTTTTCCGAGTATGATCTTCGCACAATCATCAAAGAAAAATTATGAATACCATATAGACCTTCTTCATGTATCAAACAATGAAGTGATGGTCTCTTTTACCCCACCCAAAAACAGTCTTAAGCAGGGCAAATTTGTCATTCCAAAAATGATCCCCGGAATTTATCAGGCAATGAATTTCGGACAGTACATTTCTGATTTTAATGCAACTGATAAAGATGGAAAGAAAATAGCGGCAGAACGTCTGGATAAAAACAGCTGGAAGGTGAATGATCTTAAGCATGTGAACAAAATATCTTATAAAGTTACCGGCGGCTGGAACTCTTTACAGCAAAACACAGACGGACCAAAATCTGCAGGCAGCTTATTTATAAAAGATTCGGTTTCTGTTATTAATTACAATTCTCTGGTGGGATACTTCGAAGAAATGAAGGAGACTCCGTATGAAATTAATATCAGGAAAAATAAGGACTTTTATGCTTCTTCAGCCTTAGATTACAAAAGAAAAAATGACACTACCGATGTTGTCTGGGCAAAAGATTACAGGAAACTAGTAGATTCACCTGTGCTCTATTGTGTTCCTGATACCACCTGGTTAAAGATTGGAACCAGCGAGGTTCTTGTATCATTTTACAACAAAAAAGAACGTCATTATTCAAAAAAGATAGCGGATGATATAGAAAATATTTTAAAAAATCAACAGGCTTATCTGGGTGGAAAATTGCCTGTAAACAAATATGCTTTTCTGATCTATTTTGAGTCCTCAAATGAAAAAGGATCTATAGGTGACGGTCTGGAACATTCACGATCAACAGTTTGCCTGTACCGTTCAAAAAGCATGAACTTTTTGCCGGATGCATTAAACAGGGTTGCGGCTCATGAATTCTTTCATATTATTACGCCACTCCATATCCATTCGGGAGATATTCAACACTATGATTTTTTAAATCCTACCATGTCCAAGCACCTTTGGCTTTATGAAGGGATGACAGAATATGCGACCATACATATGCCTATCAAACAGAAAATGATTTCTCTGGCGGATTTTGAAAAAAAACTGGAAGAAAAAATACATGGAATGAATGAGTTTGATAACCATTTATCTTTTACTGAAATAAGTAAGAATGCAATAGAAAGACAGGACCAATACATGAATTTTTATCAGAAAGGCCCACTACTTGGGTTGTGTTTAGATATAAAATTACGTGAACTTTCCGGTGGAAAAATGGGTACCCAGGATCTGATGCAACGGCTTATGAAAAAATACGGGGAGGATAAGTATTTTAATGATGATGATTTATTTGATGAAATTACAAAAATGACCTTCCCTGAAATCCGTACATTTTTCAGGGATTATATAGAAGGGACAAAGCCGGTTCCTTTAAAAGAATATCTTGAAAAAGTAGGCTTTACTTATGATGAAACTACTGGAAAGGTAGGTACACTCGCCAGTCCCGATTCAAAGCAAATAGCCCTGAGAAAAGCATGGATTGGTCAATAACTGATAAGCTTATGGCAAACCTACGACCGACGCCCCTTAATGACTCAAAAAATACCTGAATCATCTCTAAAAACTGCCTTTTAATAAAACTGTTTACTATGAAAAATATTCTTGCCGCATCTCTTTTAATAACAATGAATGTGGTCTATTCTCAAATTTCAAATGTGGAGAAAGTAATCGATGCCAGTGTAAAAAATGATAATTTTAATGGTGCTGTTTTGGTCGCACAGGATGGTAAGACCGAATTACTAAGTTATAAGGGACTGTCCAACAGGCACTACAATATTAATTTTTCAGACGATACCAAATTTCATATTTTTTCACTGACAAAATCATTTACAGCGGTACTGATTATGCAGCTTTATGAAAAAGGAAAAATCAATCTGGATGCTCCTATTGCCACGTACCTACCCGGTTACAAAGGAGAAGCCGCAAAGAAAGCAACCGTAAGAAATTTATTAACATACAGCAGTGGCAGATTTAATAAAGACCTCAGTACCCCCGAATTTATTCATCAGGCATATGACAATACGATATGGAACCTCGATGATTTTATCACTACTTTTTTATCTGAAAAACTTATAGACAAACCAGGTACAAAATTTAATTATAATAATGGAGATTATATTCTGCTCGGAAAAATTATTGAAAACATATATGGTAAATCTTTTGAGGAAGTTTTAAAGGAACAGATTTTAGTCCCTCTAAAAATGAATGACACAGGCCTTCTGCACCACAATGACATTGTTCAGAATATTGATGACGGATATTCTGAAACCGGTTCAGACCCTTTTAGTCTTCATACCCCTACTAATACCTATATCGATAATCTATATACTGCAGGAGCTATGTATTCGACACCGAAAGATCTTTTGATTTTCGACCAGGCAGTTTTTAATCATGTATTAATAAAAAAAGCTACTTTGGATACGATGTTAACTCCTTATAAAGAGCTTGGAGATACTGCCTTTAGTTTTTGGGTTTATCCTAAAAGCTTTGGAAATATCAATACCCTTTTTGTAGAACGCCAAGGTGAAGGTTATGGACACAGTGCAAACTGGGTGCACTTACCAGAAAAAAAACTTACCTTAATCATACTATCCAATACCAAGGATGTCAAGTACCTCAACAAGATGAGAGAACGATTAATAAGTGCTTACTACGGACAATAATTTTCATAAAATCAATTTTAAGATTAAAATGATTCACTGGTTGTTGATATTTTAATATCTTTAAACTAAAATAACATCTTTAACCAAAAATATCATTTATGAATAACTCCCGCAGAGACTTTATCAAAACAACAGCATTGGCTTCCTTTGGAGCACTTGTTTTACCTCATTCTTTATTTGCCTATTCAAAAGGCTTTACAACAGATAAAAAAGTAAGGGTTGGTTTTATAGGAGTCGGACTACGGGGACAGGAGCATGTAAAATTACTGGCCAAAAGAGACGATGTTGAAATTGTAGCTTTTGCTGATCCCAGTACAATCATGTTATCTGCCAGTCAGAAAATATTAAAAGATAACAGTAAGCCTGCCGCACGGGAATTTTCAAACGGTGAATACGATTACAGAAATCTTTTAAAACTTAACAATATTGATGCTGTTGTTATTGCCACTCCCTGGGAATGGCATCTTACACAAGGTGTAGAAGCAATGAAGGCAAAAAAGATTGTTGGAATGGAGGTTTCCGGAGCTATAAAGCTTGAAGATTGCTGGGAGTTTGTAAAAACTTATGAGGAAACAAAAGTTCCTATCTTTATGATGGAAAATGTATGTTATCGACGCGATGTAATGGCTATCTTAAACATGGTCCGTAAAGGGATGTTTGGAGAGCTGGTTCATGGAAGGGGTGGCTATCAGCATGATCTTCGTGGAGTTTTATTTAATGATGGTGTTACTCCTTACAATTCCGGACCTGAATTTGGAGAAAAAGGCTTTAGTGAAGCGAAATGGAGAACGGAGCATTATGTAAAAAGAAATGCAGAACTTTACCCTACTCACGGATTAGGCCCTATCTCTATGATGATGGACATCAACCGTGGAAACCGATTAACCAGGTTATCATCATTTTCTTCAAAAGCACTTGGTCTGCACAAGTATATTGTGGAACATCCTAAAGGTGGTGAAAATCATCCAAGTGCCAAAGTGAAATTTAATCAGGGAGATGTTGTAACCACGCAGATAGCATGTGCCAACGGGGAAACTATTCTTCTCACTCATGATACAAGCTTACAAAGACCTTATGACCTTGGATTCAGAGTGCAGGGAACCGATGGAATCTGGCAGGATTTCGGATCCGGAGGAGCTGATCAGGGACACATTTATTTTGAAAAAACAATGAATCATACCCATAAATGGGACAATACTGAAAAATGGATCAAAGATTATGATCATCCGATGTGGAAGAATTTTGAAAGTAAGGCATCGGGAGCAGGACATGGAGGCATGGACTTTTTTGTAATGAACACTTTCATTGAATGTATTAAACGAAATATAGAATTTCCTATGGATGTATATGATTTGGCAACCTGGTATTCAATCACACCACTCAGCGAAAAATCAATTGCAAAACAAGGACAGGTAGTTGACATCCCCGATTTCACAAAAGGACAATGGAAAAGCCGTAAACCCGTATTTGGAATGACTGATGAATTCTAAAAAAACACTTCTTGTATTGGCCGGCGGTTTAGGCAGCCGGTATAAAGGACTCAAACAGATAGATGGAATATTAGACAACGGTTCTCCTATTCTTGAGTACTCTATTTATGATGCATTACAAGCCGGCTTTAATAAGGTGGTGGTAGTGATCAACCGCTTCATCCCCGAAAGTTACATGAAAAGGCTTGAAAGTATTTCTCAAAATTCCGGTTTTGAGCTGCAATGGGTCTATCAGGATATGGATAAATATCTACCTGAGGGATTTGATCATTCTGCCCGACAGAAACCTTGGGGAACAGGACACGCCGTACTTTGTGCAAAGCCATATATCCATGAGCCTTTTGTAATGATCAACGCTGATGATTTTTATGGAAAAGAAATTTACAAGCTTGCTTCAGGAGAAATAGACCGTAAGAGGATTTTAAGCTCACAGTTTGAACTCATTGCCTACCCTCTTTCTACTACTTTAAGTGATAACGGCACTGTAGCACGTGGATTATGTACTCTAGATTCAGAAGGTTTACTTATAAAAGTAGACGAACAAACTTCTATCAGAAAAGAGAATAATAACATTATCTATACTGAAAACGGAAAAGATATTAAAATAGATCCTGATACCCTGGTATCCATGAATTTTTTTGTTTTTCATCCCGCAGTTTTTGAAATTTTGGAGAATTACTTCACTGATTTTATACATTCTGATCCGCTACCCACTCAGGAATTTTACATACCCGCTGCCGTTCAGAAAATGAAGGAAGAAAAAGGAATAAAAATAACCGTTACAACATCGCCATCCCAATGGTTGGGAATGACCTATGCTGATGATAAAGGCATTTTAAAAAACTATCTTGAAACAGAAATCCAAAACCATCGATATCCAAAAAATTTATGGAACTCAATAGCATTATCCTAAAATTTATTGGCACTGATAATTGTACAGTCACTCCGATCAACAACGGATTGATTAATACTACTTATTGTGTGGAAAATAATGAAACCCGGGAAAAATATATTTTACAGAAAATTAATACACACGTCTTTAAGAAGCCGGAGCACGTCATTAACAATCATTTGAAAATAAACAAGGTCCTTCAGGAGGGTCAATATCACCTTGAGATTACACAACCGATTTCGGCATCTTCAGAGGAATTTTTAATCAAAGATGAAAATGGAGATTCATGGCGAATGACCAGCTTCATTGATAACAGCATTACCTTTCTTACTGTCCCTTCACCGGAAACAGCTTTTAAAGCAGCAAAAACTGTGGGTTATTTTCTTAGTGTCATTAATACCCAAACTCTTCCTCCTATTGAAGATCCATTACCAGGTTTTCTCAATTTTGAAAAGAGGCTGGCCGATTATAAGATTTCATTAGAAAGTGGGTCATCTTCTTTAAAAGAAAATGCAAAGGATGAAATAGAATTGATGAATCAATTCTTGTGGTTACCTGATCAATGGATCAAAATGCAACATAATGGTCAACTACCCAAAAGAATTGTTCATGCAGATGCGAAGATCAGTAATATTCTTTTTGATCAGAACCATGACCCAATGGCTGTAATTGACCTGGACACCATAATGATTTCTACAATCCTCTACGATTTTGGAACCATGATCCAATCTTACACCAACACGACTAATGAAGATGATGGAACAGCTCAGAATAATTTCAATCCCGAAATTTTCGAATCGGTAAAGGAAGGTTTTTTATTTCATCTTAAAGATCAGCTGGCTCCTGAAGAGTTAAAAAATCTTGACTATGCGGCACAGGTTGCCATCTATATTCAAGGTCTACGTTTCCTTACCGATTATTTAAATGGAAGTACTTATTATTCTACATCTTATCCGGAGCATAATCTTGACAGGACGAAGAATCAGCTGGAATTATTGAAGGGATTGAGGAATTATCTTGATTGTAATTGAATTATGTACTCATCATTTCAGTAAAGCTGTTGAAAAATAAACTACAAACCGAAGGTTCGACATAGTCAAAGTCACAAAAGTTTTTGAACACTTTGTCATTGCGAACCGAAGGTGAAGCAATCTCAATTAAAAAGTACACATAAGTTTTTTAAATCGAAAATTTCAATGTGCCTGATAGTAATAGCTTAGACTCCTACGGAATGACAACTTTATGCATAAAACCTCCTATTTGTCATTCTGAAATGGAACGAAGCGTAATGATGGAATCCAAATAAAGTAGAAAAGGATTTGTATTATCTGCCAAATCGGCGAGAACTAAAAATCTACAAAACCTATTAGCAAATCTGATCAATCTGTGAGAAGAAATACAACCACAAAAGTCACAAAAGTTTTTGAACACTTTAGTTATTTAAGTTTAATACATACAGCATAAAAAGTACACATAAGTTCTTTAAAAATCAAAGATTTTTAACTTAATAATATCTACTCTTCGTCCTATCATTGTGATTTGTTAGTAAATAAAATATTGAAACATGACAACGTCACTTCGAGTAGATTTTGAAAAATTGTATCGGGATGTTTTGAATAATCGGCTCAATCTCTTAGAAACCTTAGTCTATTTCAAAAACTCCAGAATCTTCACCCATTCTTCTAATTTCCTTTCAAATGAAACGGTATGCAGAGGACTTGTTGATGGCAACAGAATAACAGGAAGTCTAAAATTCTTCCCTAAAACTTTCAGTAAGTTTTTATAAGATTTTCCGCCATTTGAGTAGAGTGCTTTAATATTAGGATATCGCTCCAATAACTCCTCAATCTGATTGGCTTCTTCATCTCTGATTTCTGAATCAAGGCTTCCCTTTCGCTCACAGGTGTCGATGACATCCCAAAGTGCAATATGATGCTTCTTTAACACCTCAATTCTTGTTGCATAATCTTCGGTAAATTTTTCATCCAGCAATTCAAACATGATCTTCCAGAATTTATTCTGTGGATGTGCATAGTACTGCTGCATTTCTAAAGACTTTACTCCTGGAATAGAACCTAAAATCAGAATTTTAGATTGAGCGTCAATAATAGGAGGAAATGAGGAAATCCGGTTTTGCATACTTCAAATATATAAAATTTGGCTAAAGCCGTTTGAATGTTTTATAAATAAAAAAACGGGCTAAAGCCCGTTTCTATGGATGTTTAGAATTAAGATTAATTCATATTTATTTTATAGTGTTTCTTTCAACCAGTCAAAGAATTCTCTTTGCCATACCAAACCATTTTGAGGGTGAAGTACCCAGTGATTTTCATTGGGGAAGTATACTAATTTGGTTTTAAGACCTCTTAATTTTGCAGCCTGGAATGCTTCCTGACCTTGCTCATAAGGAACACGGTAATCAATACCCCCCTGGAAAATCATAATGGGTTTATTCCATTTTTCAACAAAATTACTAGGGTTGAATTCTGTATATGCCTTTGGAAGCGGTTTCTCCCATGGAGATCCTAAATCCCAGTTGGCAAACCAAAGCTCTTCCGTTGTCAGATACCATGATTTCATATCAAATAATCCATCGTGAGCGATAAATGTTTTGAATCTGTTATCGTGAATACCAGCCAGCATAAATACGCTATATCCACCATAACTTGCTCCTACTGCAGCTACTCTTCCCCCATCTACATAAGGTAAAGTTTTTGCATAATCTGTGGCAGCAAGATAGTCTCTCATCGGCTGTCCTCCCCAGTCTTTAGAAATTTCTTCATTCCATTTTGTTCCCCATCCTGGCATTCCTCTTCTGTTCGGAGCTACTACGATATATCCATTCGCTGTCATGAGAGCAAAGTTCCATCGTACACTGAAAAATTGAGTTAATGCAGATTGAGGACCTCCCTGACAGTATACTAAAGTCGGGTATTTTTTGTTGGGATCGAAGTTCGGTGGATAATGGAACCATACGCCCATTTCTTTTCCATCCGAAGTCTTTACCATTTTCAATTCAGATTTCCCCTGAGCTAATTTTGCATAGGCATCTTTATTAGCTTCCGTAACCTGCTTCATTTCTCCGTTTTTAATATTTACAGAGAATAATTCTGTAGCATGGTTCACATCAGTTCTGCCAACCAATAATGAATTTTTATTATCGGTAAAAATTTCATTGACATCAAAATCACCTTTTGTGATCTGCTGAACTTTGGCATTTTTAGGATCTAGAGAAAATAACTGTTTTGTTCCTCTGAACGCTGCAGTAAAATAAATTGTTTTAGAATCACCGCTCCAGAAAACATCCCCGGAAACACTTTCGTCCCAACCTTTTGTCAGGTTATCTGTTTTTCCGGACTTCCAGTCCATGATTTTTACATCATTTTTATCAGCTTCATAACCGTCTCTTTCCATACTCTGCCAAACCAATGATTTTCCATCGGGACTGAATTTTGGATTAAGGTCGTATCCTTTATTTGTTTCTGTTAAGTTCTTCGTACTACCCGAAGCCAGGTCATAAGCAAAAATATCTGTATTCGTGCTTGTTGAATATTCTTTTCCGCTTTTAGGTTTTGTTACATACAACAATTGAGAAGAATCCGGGCTCCAGATAAAATCTTCAGCTCCTCCAAATGGTCTCTGTGGAGAATCCCAGGTTTTCCCATCCAGTAAATCTTTTGATGATTCTACTTTATCCGATGTATTTACTACAAAAACGTGGTTGTATTTTCCTTCATTGTAATAATCCCAGTGTCTGTGGTTCAGATCCGTGTACACCTGTGCTGTTGTTTTAGGAGTATCACTGTATTTATCTTTCCCCATTAATTTTTCAACCAAAACCTGCTTACTGAAAGCGATTTTCTTACCATCCGGAGAAATTACAATGTTATCCACTTCACCAATGGTATAAAACTCTGTCCAGGTTTTACCATTATCTTTGGAAAGAAATATTTTATCTCCTTCCTGGGCATAGATCCCATTTTTATCCCATTGAATAAGTGATTTTTTACCAAGGTCTATTTTTGAAGATTGATTATTAAGAACATTAAGAAAATAGTTCTCGTTTTTTGTTTTTTCTGTTTTAAGATCTACCTGCCCTACTTTGTAAATAAGAGTGGACTGATCTGGTGAAACGGCCTGTACTCCCACTTTTTTCAAAGTCCAAAGAATTTCGGGCGTCATTAACTGTTGTGCATTCATTAAAAGTGGGGCTGCTAAAGCCAGCAGGCTGTACTTAAGTTTCATAAATTGCTGTTTAATTCAAAGATTGTCAAAGGTATGTAAATGTGTTTAAAATTCAAATTAAAGAAGTAGTTATAATTTATTATTTAATTAACTTTACCCTTAACCTTTAAAAACTGATTATCGTGAAAAAAACTCTACTCGCTATCTGCTGCTTTTCATCCTTATTTCTTCTCTCGCAAATAAACATGACTCCTATCGCAACCCATTACTACAATCCTTATCAGGTAACGGTTTCCGGAAATGGCACTATTTATTATACCACAGATGGTACCACTCCAACGCTGAGTTCCAGTTCAGGAATTAATAATGTACAGATCACAATCGACCAGAATAAGGAGATTAAAGCATTTTTAGTGAACGGGCAAGGAAGCACTTCAGCTATATTTACTACAAAATATTACACTGGGGCTATTCCGACAGCAAATATTTATTTTAAAGTTCCTTCTAACTGGACGAACGGAGGTTGTGCCATGATCGATATGGTAAATCCTAATTCAATTAATGGTTTCGTTATTGATACTTTCTGGCCTGGATTTTCAATGACAAATACAGGATGTGAAGGCTGGTACAAGCTTGTAAAAAATTTCGAAAAGGCAAATGTGAGCTTTAATAACTGTACTCCATCTTCAAATATTCCTACCAGCATCAGCACCAATCTGGTTCCAATGGGAAGTACAATATATTACGATTTTACGAACGGGGAAATCAGTAATCCCCCATCATGTCTCTTTTTGAACACAGATGAAACCAAAGCAAAAAATACGGCACTGATAAAAGTGTATCCTAATCCGGTTTCTGATGTCTTAAAAATTAGCAACATTAAAGATTTTAAAGATTATGAGATTATCGATGTAAGCGGGAAAATGATCTCTAAGAATCTGATTTCCTCAAATGAAATTCCTATTAGCCATCTGACTTCTGGGAATTATTTTATAAAATTAAAAGGTCCTCAGGGAAATGTTATTCTCTTACAATTCATTAAAAAATAAAAACAAAAAAATCCGTCAATTGAAACTGACGGATTTTTTTATATACTTTATTTTAAGGGCTTAGTCACCATCTGAGAACATAGAGTTCGCAAGAGAGGTAATCAGCGAAAGCGCAATACTGAAAATAAATGCCCACCAGAAACCATCTACGACCATACTGTCGATAAAATAATCAGCCAGAAGAATAATCAGTGCATTAATTACCAAGGCAAATAATCCTAGAGTAATAATCGTTAAAGGAAGTCCAAAAAGACTTAAAATAGGTTTGACAAATAAGTTTAAAAGGCCTAAAACAACAGCAAAAATAATAGCGGCTGAAAAGCCTTCAAAATGTACTCCCGGTAAAATTTTCGTTAAAAGAAACGCAACAACCGCAGTGATAAGTAAACGGATAATTAAGTTCATATGTTAATATTTTTTATAGTTTGTATACAACTATCAAAACTCATTCCATAGAATGCCCATTTGAATGATTAATAAAAGTCTTTATTCATAGGGATTGCTAAAGTTTCGGTTTTCAATTAAATAAGGGAAAACACCTATTTTTCAAAAATGGGTATTTTCCCTTTGCGTTATCCTTTTTTTATTCATGAATTTTATTCCAGCAAACCCTTAAAACTTAAAATCATGGACAACACACACATTAGTAATCTCACCAGAGTGGATGCAGGAAAGGATTCTTCATGGCATATCCACAAAGACCATCTGAAGTATGGTTCTATTCAACAAACGAGAGTTGATTTTAATGGTCGAAGCCTAAAAAAAATCATGGAAAAAATTGCGGACAATGCACCTATTAACGCACCCTACTTAAAATCTGAGGAACAAAAGCATTATTATGAAGAATGCCTTACCTGGATTGAAAACAATTATGATTAATCAATTTTTTAAAATGGACAAATTGCCTAAGGAATCCTTAGGCAATTGTTTTCAGCAATGTTATTACTGAATATGAAGAATATAATAAGTTATTTTACTCGGGCATAAAGACCTTTCTTTTTAAGAAAGTCAATAAGCTCTTTGGGTCTGTCTGTTTGGATGATGTTGATATTATTTTTTACAAACCATTCATAAGCGTCAGGATTTTCCAGTACCAGATCATCATTATGACCCGCACTTTGTTGTGGCCACAGAGAATTGACCCAAACCCGTGCACCCTTTTGCTGAATTTCTTTAAAATTGATCAGGTGACTTTCATCAGATCCTAAAGTCAATTCAAAGCCATAAACTTTATAGTTGTTCAAATAGCTGTTGATTTTTGGCCATCCTTCATCACTAGCTAATCTCACAATTGGCATATAATGAATCTCATTTTTAATAGCTCCATATTTTTTATTGAATTCGTCATAGGTGGCTGTTCCTTTGAAAAGAACCTCATCTAAAATATTTCTTTTCTTAAGAATGGGATAAACCAGCTCAAAGTAATCAAATGCCTTATCTAAATTGATAAAAACTTTCCCTTTCGTAACATCTAAAATTTCCTCCAGGGTGGGAACTTTCATTTGCGTGGGAACACCCAGTCCATCTCTGAGATTCAGCTTTTTAATTTCTTCCAAAGTATAATCCGAAGGTTTTCCTTTTCCTGTTGTCGTTCTGTCTATTGTATTATCATGCATCAGGATCAATACATTATCTTTGGTAAGCGCCAGATCTATCTCCACCATATTGATCCCTTTTTCAATCGCTTTTTTTACCGCCATCACAGAATTTTCCGGAGCTTCTCTCCAATCTGCACGGTGAGCGACTACCATAATTTTATCTTTTGGAAATTTTGAAAGTGAAATGCTGTTTTGTCCCAGAACAAATCCGGAAATGAGCAAAAGTAGATATATGAATTTATTAGTTTTCATATTTTAAATGTTTTAATTTTAAATATTGAATTAATGCTTCGGGTCTGTCCGTTTGGATAATCTGAGCCCCTTTTCTGATCATCCAGCCCCAGTTTTCATCCGGATGGTCAATGGCTTTGTCATCATCATGACCTGCACAGAGTTCCGGCCATAAAGCATTGATCCAGATGAGTGAATGAGTACCACGAATAAGCTTTAATAGCTCATCTGCTTTTGGTGTCTCATCTTTAATGATCACTTCATAAGCAGCTGGATTGAAAATTTTAGAAAAATCTTTGATGTATTCAGCAGGATTAAGTACCTCATCTCTTTGATAAATACTGTAATCCTCCGGCCATACCATCGGCATATAGATTATATGGTCCAATTTATTTCCCACTTCTTTTTTTAATTCCGCAGCCTTTTTATTTCCTTTCAGGATAATTTGTTCAGTGGTTCCTGTCTTTTCTGTCAGCAGTCTTACCTCTTCAATAAAATCCCATCCTTTGTCAAGGTTCAGCATGATTCTTTTTCCTTTAATAAAATTGAGTACTTCTTCAAGGGTAGGAATTTTCTCTTTTGTTGACATACCTGCTCCGTTCTTAAGAAACAAAGATTGTATTTTAGGAAGTGATGTTTGAGAGATTTCGCCTTTACCTGTGGTTGTACGATCCAGCTTTTTATCGTGCATGACGATCAATTGCCCGTCTTTTGTTTTCTGCAAATCAATTTCAACAATATCTACTCCCATTTTTATAGCACTTTCTATCGCCTTGATTGAGTTTTCAGGATAATTCCTCCAATCCCCTCGGTGAGCAACCACCAATATTTTATCCTTTGGAATTCCCTGTTTGAAATAATTGGTTTGGGCAACACTCAACTGAACGATTAAAAGCCCTAGCATCAAACCTGCCTTTTTTATATAATTTAAATTATTCATTGTAACGGTATTTTAATTAATAACCCGGATTCTGTTTGATCGCAGGATCAGTGTTGATCTGTCCCTGGGGAACAGGCATCAGAAGGTTAAAATCCTTAATCACTGCGGTATTATAACCTGGTGTATTCTGAAAATGTGTGGTCATCACAGATACTGCTTTTCCAGTCCGAACCAGATCAAACCATCGGTGGCCTTCACCAACCAATTCTTTTCTTCTTTCTAAAGCAACCTCATCCAATAGCTTTTGCTGATCCATAAGATTTACCAGACCCACACCAGCTCTGGCTTTAATTTTATTCAGATACAAATTTGAATTGGTAAAATCATTGGCTTTTGCATAGCATTCCGCCATTAAAAGATAAACATCTGCCAAACGTAGAACGACTACATTACTTCCTCCATCGGCAACGGCATCGGATGTTTTCACTAATTTTTTACTATAAGGGATTCCATTTGGAGTAAGTCCCACAAAGGCATTTCTCCGGGAATCTCCGGAACCAAAAATGGCATATACTTCTTTTGTAGGAAGGTTATGCCCCTTTGCTCCTGATACAAAACCTGAAGGACTGAACATCTGATAGGCCTGGCTTCCTTCTGTATTTCCATTTAAGCCCGAAGTGAACTGAACATCAAAAATAATTTCAGCATTATTCTTATTCGTTGGATCAAAAATTTTGGTTACATCAGAAAGCAGACTGTATCCCAAAGGTTCAACTTGTTGCAGATAGGGTAATGCTTCGGCATATTTATTTCTTGTTATTAAAACTTTACCCAGCATTCCAAGGGCTGCCCCCTTTGTAACCCTACCTTTCTGGGAGGCCGTAGCAGGGAGTAGATCTATCGATGCTTTAAGTTCGGTTTCAATAAAATTATACACGGTTTCTGCAGAAGTTCTCCCCTGTCCGAAATATTCATTGACATCCGTTGTTTCCTTTGTCACCAATGGTACATCCCCAAAAATCCTTACCAGATTGAAATACATGAGTGCTCTTAAAAACTTCATTTCTCCGGTTCTGGCATTTTTACGGGACTGATCCATTGTGATCCCGCCAATTCTGTTGAGTACAATATTTGCCTGCTGAATTCCCACATAATGATCTTTCCAGGTACTGCTTAACAAAGAATTATTGGGCTGGATGGTAAAAAAATCAAATTCACCATAGGTAAAACTGTCATTAGCAGGAACCTCATCATAGGTATTATCAGACGGGATCTCTCCAATAGCAAGCATAGCCAGCTGATATTCCCCATTGTATTGCAATGAAGCATAAACTGCGTTCACTCCCTGCTCAAGCTGGGCCTCATCCTGATAAAAATTAGCCGTTACTTTGGTACTTTCCGGTGACGTATTCAACAGGTCTGAAGAACACGATTGTAATAAGAAAAGACCTAATAATGGAATATATAATTTATTCATTTTTTTTAATTTTATTAATTGAATCTGTGATTAAAATTTCATGTTCATTCCAAACGAAAACACTTTAGCAACAGGATAATATCCGCTGTCATAGCCTTGGGTTAATATGCTGTCTGAATTGGCATCCAGGTTTTGTCCCCTGTAAGAAGTGAATGTCAAAAGATTATTTCCTACAAAATAGACCTGAATAGATTTTACTTTTAAAGCAGAGACCAATTGCTCAGGAAGGTTGTATGCTAATTTTAATGACCTCAGACGAACATAATCTCCATTTTTAAAAAAAATATTGGATGTCCTTGCTTCCTTTCGGTTGTTTGAAAAGTTCATATTGGGCATTGCGTAAATTCCGTCCGGATTGGTTACCGGATTGTATCTGTTATCGAAATAATATTGTGATGGAACCCCAAATCCTTCTCCGGATTCAGCGACACTCACCATGTCTCCATTGTATATTTTCCGTCCCAGCTCACTGTACAATGTAAAATTCAGTTCGAAGTTTTTATACCGGAAAGAATTGGTAAACCCTAAAACATATTTGGGAATTCCCGAACCAAAGCTTTTTTTGTCATCGGCATCTATTTTTCCATCCTTATTCAGGTCTTCCATGATATAATCTCCCACCATCGTTCCTGAAATATGTGGCGAGTTATCAATTTGCGCCTGGGTCTTATAGACGCCTATAATATTGTATCCATACATTTCTGCAATAGACTGCCCTACCTTCGTAATAGCAAAATTATTAGCTCCTGCAACAATCTGGGTTTGTCCATTTGCCAGAGCCAACACTTTATTTTTATTCATTGAGAAGCTGAAATTATTTGAATACTCAAAGCTTTCTCCAATATGAACCGGTTTTAGCGACAGCTGAACTTCCAACCCATTGTTTCTTAACTTTCCAATATTCTGTAAAGATGTGCTGTATCCTGATTGCTGAGGAACCGGTACATCCAACAATAAGCCATCCCTGTTCAGGATGTAATAATCAGCTGAAACATTCAGGTATTTATTAAAAAGTCCGAAGTCAATTCCAAAGTTTTTAGATTCAGATTTTTCCCATGAAATATTAGGATTAGGAGCTGTAGAAGAGCGGTATCCCGGCGCCAATATTCCACCAAACACATAATTTTCCTGCGCCATTAAAGAAAGAGCCCCAAAATTCGGGATCTGGTTATTCCCGTTGCTTCCTACACTAAATCTTAGTTTCAATGGATCTAGGAATTTATTTTTGGGAAAGAAGTTTTCGTTACTTAAAGTCCATCCCAGAGAGAGTGCATAAAAATCACCCCATTTTGTATTCACTCCAAAACGTGAAGAACCGTCTCTTCTGTAAGACGCCATAAAGCTATACTTCCCTTGATAAGAATAATTAAATCTTGAAAAATAAGAAATCAGAGCCCATTTATACTGGTCTACATCTACCTTAAAAGAAGTCCCGCCTCCGATATTTGTGATACTGTTATCAGGGAATCCGGCTGCTAGTGTAGTTACCTTATTGGATTCCTCCTGTTGATAGGATTGTCCTGCAATAACGTTGAAGGAATGATCGTTGATCTTTTTGTCATAGGTAAGTAAGTTTTCAATCAGGTAATTTTTGGTAATATATTCCGTTCTGCTCGCTGTGGTCACGTCAGGTGCTGCAGTTCTATAGCTTCCCACTGTTGAAGGGTCGAAGAAATTGTATTCATAGCTTGTGTAATCACCACCAGCAGAAACTTTATATTTAAAATCTTTTAGAAAGTTCCATTCCCCGAATATATTCCCGAATGTTTTAAACAATGTATATTTCCTTTTTGTCATTTCTGCTACTGCCAGTGGGTTTTCCACCAGTGCTCCATCAGTTGGCGTATTCGCTTTTATTTGTTGGGAGATAAGTAAATTCCCGTTCGCATCCCTGGGGGCAAAAAACGGATACATGGTTGTTGCCATCTGTATGAGGTTATAAGTACGTCCCCCATTTACCATATCAAAAAGACTTCCCTGCGCAAAAGACGGCGTCATAGAAACTCCGAATTTCAGTTTATCACTGATATTGGTGACCAGATTGATATTCCCTGAGTACTTTTCATAATCAGTTCCTATTAATATTCCCTTCTGGTTCAGATAACTTCCTGTGAAAGAATATTTTGTTTTATCATTGCCACCCAACACATTCAATGAGGTATTGCTCATCGGGGCAGGCTTCAGAACTGTTGAATACCAGTCTGTATCTGTCAGTCCTTTTTCTTTATTTAAATAAGGGGTAAGATAATCGGGAAGTAATTCTCTTAAGGTAGCTCCTTTAGAAATCCGGGTAGCATTGTCATCGGAAGCACTCCTGTTTGCTCCTTTGGACAGATAATTATTATCACGGGCCTCTTTCATAAAAGTAGCCATATCGTAAGCATTCACGAATTTCTCATTATCACTTCTGGTTTGTATTCCATAATAAGAGTCCAGAGTAAACTCCAACTTACCTTTTTTCCCTTCTTTGGTTTGAATCAACACAACTCCATTAGCCCCTCTCGATCCATAAATAGCTGTAGATGCAGCATCCTTCAGGATATCAATTGTTGCAATGGAATTCGGATCGATAGAGTTAAGGTTAGTCCCTTCCGTAAGAGGAAATCCATCCACCACAATAAGAGGATTTGCACCTGCTGTAAGTGTTCCAATACCCCGGATCCTAATATTGGGTGAAGCTCCGGGATTGGCATTAGCCTGAGTGATCTGAATCCCTGTCGCTTTTCCTGCAATCATATCACCGAAATTCCCGGAAGCAACGCCCTTCAGGTCTTTTTCGCCGATGGAAGCAATAGCCCCCGAAATATCTTTTTTATTTTGTTTTCCATACCCTATTAATACCACTTCTTCAATTTTCTTTTCCTTTTCAGGAATGGTATCATTTTTTGAAATATTGTTTTTAGTTACATTGTTCCGGGCAAATGTTTTGCCCGATGTTCTTCTTACTGTAACAACATTATTCTGTACGCTAAATTCTACAGGATAGTTTTTCTGTAAGTAATCAAGTGTATTTTGCAGGGAATTGTAGTCGATCTTCCTGTCATCGACCAGAATATCTTCAAGGTCTGAGACAGAATAAAATACCTGGGCTTTTGTTGTTTTGCTGAGCTTTTCCAGAACTTTGGTAATGGGGAGTTCTGCAGCAGCGTAAGAAGAATGTAAGTAAGGATGTATTTCTGACGCATAAGATAATTGGGCCGAGCACAAAATCCCAAGCATAGCAATACTAATTGCTGTTTTTTTCATAAATTCGCAAATGTTAATTTTTAAACTTTTACCGGTTTTTAAATTGAATAATCAGCATCGATACGCCAATATCGGTGCTTTTCTATTTTAATATGATTTCTTTTTCACTGGTCTTTTCTGGTTTAAGGTTAAACGGGTAGCTTATGACGGAAAGAACCTCATTAAGGTTTCCGGTGAATGCTCCGCTTACTTTTTTATTTTTAAACTGAACAGGATATGATATACTGATGTTGTAGGTCCTTTCCAATTGTTCTATCGCCTCAGAATAGGCAGCATGATCAAAAGTGAAACTCCTCTGTTTATCAGGATGATAAAAATGATAATCCTGCTTCCCATTATCATTGATCCAGATTTCTTTAGGAAGTAAATAAGTGATCGTTTTGCCATGTTCTATTTTCACTTTTCCTTCAAACAATTCAACCTTTTTTTCTGTAGACTTCTGGTCTAAGAAGAATTGTGTCCCCAGAACCTGAACATTAAATTCTCCGGCATTAATTCTAAATGGTCGTGCTTTGTCTTTTGCAACACTGAACTTTCCCTGTCCCACAAAAACCATTTTCCGGTCTTTTTCGCCAAAGCTTCGGTCCAGTGTAAGTGTACTGTACGGTTTCAGATCGACTGTACTTCCATCCGGCAGTTGAAATAATTTTCCCTTTTCCATGGTCTCATACACCAATATCCTTTCAGCTCCACGACCTGAAGTCTGAAATGTATTTTTAAAAATGATTAAAAGGGCAAAAAAGGGAATCAGTGCCGCGGCTATCCAATAGATTTTTTTTACAGACTTTCTTCTTTCGATCTTCTTTTCAATTCCTGTCCAGATCTTTCGATCGGTGATGTCATCTATTTTATTCTGTTCCTCAGTCGCTGATTTCCAGTTTTTCTCAAATTCTTCTTCTAAACTCATAAGTGCTATTCCTGATAAAGTTTACAAAGGTTATTTAATAGTAAATACGCAGAAATAGAAAATCGTAAACCTCATCTCCGGAGATTTAACAAATAGTTCATATTGGAAGCCGGAAAAGATTAGTGAAGATTAATTTTCAGAAAGCTGATCGCTTTATTGATATGTTTGCCAATGGCTACTTTGGAAATTTTATTTTCTTTAGCTAAATGGGAATAGCTGAGATTTTCAAGGGTATGCTGCATGAATAATTCTTTGGTTTTCCGGGGAAGTTGATCCAATAAAACTTCCATTCTGGAAATCTGCTCCTCTTTACCCGCCTCATCCGAAACCTCATCTTCTGTTTCCTGAATTATATGATGATCCGAAGGCACCATCTCCAGTTTATTTTTACGGTAAAAATTGGCAACCTCCTGTTTACTCGCTTTGAAAATAATTGCTTCTATTGAGGACGCATCATTCGCTTTGTCGATATGCTTCCACAGATGTACAAATATATCCTGCACAATATCTTCTACATCCTCATCTCTCTGGACGTATTTTCTGACGAAGAAATAAACTTTATGTTTATATTCAGAATATATTTTTTTGAATTGTGCCATTGTGCATCGGATAAAAACAGCCTCACAAAAATATCTATAATAAATTCATCTTGGATTAATGCTATGTTAATTTTCGTAATGGAGTCTGTATTCTATTCCGCCGAAACCGTAGATGCTCTATAGATCAATTCCGTTTCCATGATAATGGTCTGATCAGGAGATGCCGGATCTTTTATTTTTTCCAATATTAATTGGGCGGCAGTTTCACCCATTTTTTCCAAAGGCTGCTGAACTGTTGTCAATTGTGGGTGTACAATCGTCGCAAGTTCTGTCCCTGAAAAGCTTGCAATTGCTACTTCATCAGGAATTTTGATCTTCCGCTCATGAAGATAATTCATTGCTCCTATAGCCAGCGTATCGGAAAATGCAAAAATACTGTCAAACTGAACATTTTTATCCAACAGCTCCTGCACTGCCTTTCTACCGTCTTCGAAGGTCATTCCTTCTGTAGAAATAATAAGATCCGGATCAGTAAGATCATATTTAGCTAAGATGCGTTTGTATCCATTTGCTCTTTCAGTCACGTTTCTTATCGTTAATGGTCCCATAATATGGGCAATCCTTTTTCTACCGGTATTAATCAGGTGTTCTACAACCAACGAAGCTTTGATCTGATCGTCCACAATTACCTTGGATACTTGTAGTGATTTCCCAGGTATTCTATCAAAAAAAACCATTGGAATATCATTGCTGATCAGCTTTTTGTATAGCTCTTCATTAAGGCTTTCATGACAGAGGTTAATAATGATTCCATCAACATTAAATTCTTCTAAAAGCTTAAGATTTTCCCTTTCTGTCAATGGATTTTCGTCCGACTGTGTAATAATTACCCTATACCCTAAAGGATCTAAGATATTCTGAATCCCCTTAAGAACTTTTGATGAAAAAGGTGTAATCATTTCCGGAACAACCAATCCGATATTTTTCGATTTTCCGTACTTTAAATTCAATGCTGTTGAGTTCGGTTTATAGCCTAATTTCTCGGCAGCTTCCACGACCCTTTTTTGGGTCTCCGGATTTATATTTTTATCATTAAGCAGTGCTCTGGAGATCGTAGAGGTAGATAATGACAAAAATTTTGACAGATCTTTAATGGTTACACGCTTCATCGAGGGTCTTTTTTGTCAAAAATAACAAAAAAATAAGCAAATGGGAACGTTCCCAAATTCTGGGAACGTTCCCATTATCAATTTCATAACAAAAAAACACAAGCAATAGATTTATTAATATAAGTTTAGCAAATGATTAACATTTAATTAAAACTATACAACATGACTCCTACTTCTTATCAATATCAACGCGAAAATATCAGAACCGGTATCGTGCATATTGGTGTTGGAAATTTTCACAGAGCCCACCAGCAATATTATACCAACCTCCTTTTAGAAAATAAAGATCAGCAGCAATGGGGAATCTGTGGTATTGCATTACTTCCTTCCGACGAAAAAATAGTACAGGACCTGAGATCCCAAAATCTGGATTACACCCTTACGGTTTGTGGGAGGGACGGAAAAGATGAAGTCTATACGATCGGTTCTCTCACTGAATTAATCTGGGGGATAGAAGATCCTAAAGCTGTGATTGCAAAAATTGCTGATCCGGCGGTAAAGATCATCAGTTTAACGATTACAGAAGGAGGATACAATCTGGATAAGGAAACCAATGAATTCAATTTAAAAGATGAAAATATCCAATATGATTTAAAGAATCCTGTTACCCCTAAAACAGTTTTTGGATTTATTGCAGAAGGGCTAAGGCAACGTAAAAAAAATGATTCAGGCCGTATCACGATCCTTTCTTGTGACAATCTCCAGCATAACGGAAATACCGCTAAAAGAGCATTTACCACTTTTATAGAGGCTCAGGATCACAGTCTGGCAGACTGGGTAAAAACCAATGTTAGCTTTCCAAATAGCATGGTCGACAGGATTACCCCTGCCACTACTGCCCAGGATATTGAAAGGCTTAATCAAAAAAGTGGCTCGAACGATAAAGCACCTGTGTATTGTGAAGATTTCATCCAATGGGTTATTGAAGATCAATTCATAGCAGGAAGACCTGAATGGGAAAAAACAGGTGTAGAATTTACGGATGATGTTACTGCTTTTGAAAATATGAAATTGAGTCTTCTTAATGCTTCACACACCCTATTATCCTATCCCTCTTTTTTAAAAGGCCACCGTAAAGTCGATCAGGCAATGGAAGATGAAAGTATTGTGAGGCTGATCCGGGATTTTATGAACATTGATATCACGCCTTATGTCCCTGCACCTGCCCATACAGATTTAGATCTCTATAAGCAGACTTTGATCGAACGGTTTTCCAATCACAGTGTAAGTGACCAGGTCAGCAGGCTTTGTTTTGACGGGATCTCAAAATTTCCGGTGTACATCATGCATAATGTCATTAAAATGATCAATGATGATAAAGATCTCACCCGGATCGCTTTTCTTATCGCTTCTTACAGGCATTATTTAAAATACAAAACTGATGATAAAGGTTTTTCTTATGATATTGGTGAACCGTGGTTAACAAAGGATGACCAGGCCTTAATTAATAGCGATAAATCCGTTGATTTTTTGGATTTATCTCCTTTTAAAAGTATTGAATTAAAAAAGGTAAACGCATTTGTCAAATTGTATGATCAGTTTGTAAAGGACCTTAAAAATAATGGTGTCGCTCCTGTTTTAGAATCCATCTTAAATTAAAAGAATTATGCAGACCAATTCCGATATAAAAACATTGAATATAAAGTCTAACAGCAGCATCCTCCCTTTCGCTATTATTACTTTTATTTATTTTATTGTTGGTTTTTTAACCACCGTTAATGAACAGCTGCAAGCTCCCTTAAAGTTTACTTTTTTGGCGCATGCCGGAGGTTTAAAAAATACGTTTACGACATTAATTTCCTTTTTTTTCTTTTTAGGATATTTATTAAATGGAACTTTAGGAAGCAAATGGGTTAATGCTTTCGGATACAAAAACACGATCCTCAGAGGTTTATTTTTTATGATTTCCGGATTACTGATGTATCTATGCTCTTCATGGTTTGGGTATCGGTTTCCAACACTGGATTTCAAAATTGGTGATGCTGTTATTCCTTTTGGGTTCATTATTTTTGTTGTTGGATCTTATTTAATGGGAACTTCTGCTGCCATTATTCAGGTAGTTGTGAATCCTTATGCTGCTTCTTATCCTTTAAAAGGAACACAGCCAGTACAACGTCTGAATATTTTAACAGCAATTAATTCTATTGGGACGACCTCAGCACCTTTTTTTGTAACTATTGTCATGTTTAGTGGGATCTCTATAGAAAATATTGAAATCAAACAACTCTTATTACCACTCTCTGTATTGATTATCTGTATCGTAACCGTTATGATCATTACCAAGCGTCTTCATCTTCCGGATATTGAAAACACAAGAGCTGTTGGAGGGGAAAAACTGGAAAGAAGCATCTGGTCATTCCGACATTTTGCTTTAGGCGTAATGGCCATTTTCTTTTATGTAGGAACGGAAGTCGCAATTGGAGCCAATATCAATCTGAATGCCTTTGAATTGATGGAATCTGGGCACCCCATTACTTTTTTTGGGAAAACTGATATTATCATTGGTGGGATGGATCTGGGAATACATGCTTTATTATCTACTTTATATTGGGGTGGTTTTCTTGTTGGTCGATCTATCTCAAGTTTCTTCAGCAAAATTTCAGCAAGAACACAGCTCGCTACAACCACTGTCCTCGCCACAATATTAGCTATTACATCCATGATCACTCAGAACCTTTGGTTTCTGGTAGCGATTGGACTTTTACACTCTTCTATGTGGAGCTGTATTTATTCCCTTTCGATAAAAGGGTTGAATAAGTATACTTCAAAAGCTTCCGGTGTATTCATTTCCGCCGTATTTGGAGGAGCGGTATTTACCCTACTTCAGGGAGGATTGGCAGATCTTTTCGGTTCATGGAGATGGACGTGGATATTGACCGTAGTCTGTGAACTCCTTATGCTTTCTTATGCTCTCTTTGGATCCAAAATAAGAGAGAAAGATATTATTAATTAAACATTCATTTCTTCTACACATTCCTGTTTTCCGGTATTGAATTACCGGACCGGGAATGTCATTATCAAAAACCATATACCATTATGATCAAAATTAAAGCATTGATGATTACTTCGGTCATCATTGGAACCTCATGGGCTTACAGCCAGAAGCTGCATTCAGCATTACAGCTTAGAAACAGTCATCTATGGAGAGGTCAGGAAGTTTCTTCGGGATTA
The DNA here is from genome assembly GCF_002216065.1 of Chryseobacterium sp. T16E-39. Lineage (NCBI taxonomy): Bacteria > Pseudomonadati > Bacteroidota > Flavobacteriia > Flavobacteriales > Weeksellaceae > Chryseobacterium > Chryseobacterium sp. T16E-39. Next base: position 1,625,336 of record NZ_CP022282.1, read on the forward strand.
ATTTATACGGGTGATGTTCATTTAGACGGTAAAAATTTTTACGGCGGATTTTGGGCTGGTGGAAATTTTGATGGCTCCTATAAAGAATTTAATAACTATATTGGTTATAAAAACAAGCACCTTACTGTAGAGCTTTGGGATATTTATAATTTTTCACCAGGCGCTACCTATAACAACAAAGAATTTTTCAATTATAATGCCAGCGAAACGGGACGCTTCTGGGATTTCAGGTCGTATTATACCCTCAGCGAAAAATTCCCCCTTGTGCTGAGCTGGAATACTGTCATCTTTGGCAGGGACCGGAATAAAGACAACACACAAAATAAATACTCTTCTTTTGTTTCTACTGAATATCCTGTTTACAGAAAAGAAAATCTTGAAGTCCGCGGCAGAATAGGATATGGTTTTGCACTAAACAATACCAACGGAGAAAAAGGAAACTTCTTTGCTAAGGAAGCTGGTTTTAATGAAATAAGTCTTATTATCACTAAAACATTTTCCATTGCAGGTTACCAACTTCCGGTAGGAATCTGGGGTATGTTTAATCCTGTAGGAAATAATGCTTATCTGCAGTTTTCGGTTCAGGCTTACGCTTTCTAATCTTTATTTGAGTCGCATCATGGTAACCAGTGAAGTAGCTACATGTGTTTCAGAAGAGCCATTTTCATCCACTGTATAAATTTCGGTCCTGATCACACTGATTTTCCCACCACCTTTTACCACATACGATTTCGAAACCAACGCCTCACCCATTGCCGGTCGCAGATAATTGACTTTAAGCTCTATGGTTACCACATAACAATCATCTTTATAATTGCTCACTGCAGCATAACCAGAAGAAACATCCACTAAAGAAGCAATCATTGCCCCATTGAACATCCCTGCTTTGCGTGTCATCATCTCCATTTTTGGAATTTTAATAGAAACGAAATCAGTTTCTACTTCAAGAAGTTCTGCTTTATAGAATTTTAATGTTTCTGATCGGTTGAAACTGTCTAGAATAAGTTGTTTTTTCTCTGGTGTCATGGATGGAATTATGAATCTTACAAATGTAGTGAAAGGATTGAAAACTTAGCTTGTAATTTTTTAATCACAAACCGAAGGTTCGACGTAGTCAAAAGGCACAAAAGTTTTTATACACGCTGTCATTGCGGACGAATGTGCTTGTACTGAACCTGTCGAAGTGAAGTAATCTTAACCCACAACAGTTTTGACACTTAAGTTACTTTAAGTTTAATACATACTGAATAGGAAGAACACATAAGTCTAGAAAAATTTTCGATTTTTTATATGAAACAAGCTTAATGAGCGAAGCTACCCTTTGCTCTCTTACCTAAATAATATTACATCCATCTTTGCGTTAAAAAATAAAACCACAAAAGGCACAAAAGTTTTTATACACCCTGTCATTGCGGACGAATGTGCTTGTACTGAGCTTGTCGAAGTGAAGTAATCTTAGCCCACCACAGTTTTGACACTTAAGCTTTTTTAAGTTTAATACATACTGCATAGGAAGTACACATAAGTTTTAAAAAAATCAAAGATTTTTTATGGGTGACAAATACCTTTTTGCAACTAAAAAACATAAGGGGTTTGGTATCATTGGGTTTAGCAGAAACTATTTGTAGATGATATATTGAGATTGCTTCACTCCGGTTCGCTGTGACAGGACGCTATCCCAACAGTACGGTGAAGTCATCAGATAATGAAAGAATACCTTCTGCCAGAGAATCAGGATGAGATGTGAAACCTTTTAATTTTGAGGTTTTCCCTTTCAGGATAAGATCAAGAAGTTGTTTTTCCGATAGTTTTTTTCCGAAGAGTTCAAATGGTATTTTAAATCCACAGTTTTTAAAATCAGAACATCCCACTGCCGTTTTTCCCTTGATCAGGTTGTGCTCTTTGCATTTAGGACATTTAGTTTCTTCAAAGGATTGAAGCTCTTTTTTAGGAGCCGGTTCTCTCTTTTTCTTTTCAACCACTTTTTCCTCTTCCTGAAGAGTGATCACCTTTCCTTTTCCATCCACCACTTTCCTGGTCAGCTCAGAAACCATTTGAATCAATTCTTCTTTAAACTGATTGGCTTCATATTCACCACTTTCAATTTTACGAAGCTTTAACTCCCATTCACCGGTGAGTTCGGGACTTTTCAACAATTCATCTTCAATAGTATCGATCAATTGAATTCCGGTCTGTGTGGCGATAAGGTTCTTTCTTTTCTTTTCAATATATTTTCTCTTAAAAAGAGTTTCTATAATATTCGCCCGGGTTGAAGGTCTTCCGATCCCATTGTTTTTCAATAATTCACGAAGTTCTTCGTCTTCAACCTGTTTTCCTGCCGTTTCCATAGCTCTCAAAAGCGTTGCTTCTGTATAAGGTTTTGGGGGTGAAGTTTTTCCCTGATGGATCATCGGATCATGAGGTCCTGTCTCTCCAACAGTGAATTCAGGAATGGTCTGCTCTTCCTCTTTATCTTTTTCTTTATCGGAACTTTCTTCTTTTGCATCTTTAGCATAAACCGCTCTCCAACCAGGTTCAAGAATCTGTCTCCCACTGGTTTTAAAAGGAATAGTCCCTACTTTTCCCTCTACCAACGTATTGGAAATTTTACATTCCGGATAAAAAACAGAGATAAAACGTTTAGCGATAAGATCATATACTAGTTTTTCTTCCCTGCTTAAATTTTGTGAAGGTGGAACTTCGGTCGGAATGATGGCATGGTGATCGGTCACTTTAGCATCATCAAAAACGGCCTTTGACTTCGGAATAGGCTGCTCCAGCAATGGTGAAATCAATTCCTGGTAAAAGTGCATTTTGCGGAGAATACCTTCTATTTTAGGATAAAGGCTTTCCGATAAATAGGTGGTATCTACACGAGGATACGTTACATGTTTTTTCTCGTACAGACTTTGAATATATTTTAAGGTACTGTCGGCAGAGTACCCAAACTTTTTATTGGCTTCCACCTGAAGTCCCGTCAGGTCGAATAATCTTAGATTTTTCTCTTTTCCTTCCTTGATTTCAAAAGAAACGATTTCAAAAAGATTAACCTTAAGATATTCCAATCCCTTTTCAGCCCGATCCAATGTTTTTAATCTATCAATGGCTGCATTGAAAATAACATCACGGTATTTGGTTTTTAATTCCCAATATTCTTCAGTATTAAAACTGTCAATTTCTTTCTGACGCTGAACCAACATCGCCAACGTTGGGGTCTGCACTCTACCAATGGAGAGAACAACTTTATTATTGCCAAATTTTTTGGTAAAAAGACGGGTGGCATTGATTCCCAACAACCAATCCCCTATTGCCCTGGCATTTCCAGCCAAATAAAGATTCTTGTAATCATCAGCGGGTTTTAATTTCTCAAAACCTTCTTTAATCGCTTCTTCGGTAAGTGAAGAAATCCATAAACGTTGAATAGGTTTGTTGCATTTTGCTTTCTGCAAGACCCACCGCTGTATCAGCTCTCCTTCCTGCCCGGCATCACCACAGTTAATCACCTCATCACATTCTTCAACTAATTTTTCGATTACTTTGAACTGATTTTCAACGCCTTTATTGGGAATTAATTTGATCCCAAAATTATTAGGAATGATCGGTAATAAAAACAGATTCCAGGATTTGTATTGAGGCCCATAATCATGGGGTTCTTTAAGGGTACAAAGATGACCGAATGTCCATGTTACACAATAGCCGTTTCCTTCCATATAGCCCTGCTTAGGCGTGGTAGCACCTAATACTTTGGCGATATCTCTGGCAACACTGGGTTTCTCGGCAATACAAAGCTTCATGAATATTCGGGATTAATGAAAGGGCTGCAAAATTCGGGATTTTTTTTGACTTTTGAGGAAAAAGTTATGAGCCGGATTTATTGAAGAGTAGCCATTGATTAATAAATAATGATCCATAATTATTTTACATTAAAAATTATATCCAACAAAAGCAGTTTGACCCACTGACTTTCAAATTATTATCAATTAAATTTTGTAGTTTTGGATAAGAAGTTTTTTATGGATCTTTCACAAGATAAAAATGACAGCTTCATTACCAGTGAGATAGGTAAGCAAGCATTTTGGTATGATTTCATCGTCTCTTTACAATACCGCTGGCATAGACGTATCGCTTTGCTTCTTCTTTTTGGCCTTTTATTCCTTACCTCAAAGGAAAAAGAATATACCGGTGCATTGGATTTGTATCTCAATATGGCATTTGTAGTTTATCTTTTGATTTTAATTTATCTGAATGTCTACGTACTTATTCCTAAACTACTGACCAAAAGTAAAATATTTCTTTACATTCTCAGTCTCATTATACTTGCTGTTTTCACTTTCGCAGTAGTGAACTATTTTGACCAACAATTTTATGAGTATCGAATTATAAAAAATGGAAGACCCACCTTTTCTTTTATCAGCCTTCTTCATTTCACGCTTTCCCTTAATATTATACTTGCTTCAACAACAGCTGTAAAACTGTTCCAAAATTGGTTAAGGAACCGGGAGAATTTTTACAGAATGCGGGAAATTAATTTTCAAAATGAGCTGGCTCTTTTAAAGAATCAGATTTCACCCCATTTTTTGTTTAATACACTAAACAATGCCAACATCCTGATTGAAAATAATCCCAAACTTGCATCTTCTCTTATTCTGAACCTTTCTGAACTCCTAAGGTATCAGATTTATGACTGTTCCGAAGAATCCATTGTCCTAAGTTCAGATATTCAGTTTTTTGAAAATTTTCTTTTTATAGAATCTTCCAGAAGGGATGATTTCGAATATGAGATTTTAGTAACCGGGGAAAAACATGATATCTTCATTCCCCCTTTGCTATTCATTCCTTTCATAGAAAATGCAGTAAAACATAACAGCAATGATCAGAAAGCTTTTATAAAAGTTCATTTTCACCTGGAAAACAATATTTTACATTTTACCTGTACAAATTCTAAAGATTCTGTTCAGCCAACTGCACGATCAGGAGGAATAGGGCTTACCAACATCAAAAAAAGGCTTGAACTTCTGTATCCGGATCGATATCAACTTACCATAGAAAATAATCCATCATCATTTTTTGTAGATCTTATTTTAGAATTATAAAATACTCGATTTAATGATGAAATTATCATCTTACCAATTCCATTGATTTGTCTTAAAATCTATATATTCTTTTGTTTTTCGTAATATTCTTTTTGAAACTGTTTTACTGTTTTTCCAGTGCCATCATGTCTCCAGCCTGGTGAATAAAACAGATATTTTAACCTATTTTTAAAAGATATTCCAGGTTGTCTGATATCTTTCCCAATCCTTCTCCATTCGTAGAAAAGGACCGTAGCAGGATCTTTAGATTTTATTTTGGGATATACTCCATACTTCACCGGAACTTCAGGATCTTCCTTTTCAAATGTTCCAAAAATTTTATCCCAGATAATCAGCCCCATTCCCATATTGCGATCAAGATATTTGATATTGCAGGCGTGATGTACACGATGATGCGAAGGGGTTACCAAAATATATTCTAAAAACCCCATGCTTTTAATTGTCTGTGTATGAATGAATGTACCGTAAATCTGTATTAAAGAATAGGCGATCATCACATGCCATGGATTAAATCCTAGAAATGCTAAAGGAGAAAAAAACAGGTACCTGTATAAAGGCTGGAATACCGGACTTCTAAAACCCGTAGTAATATTAAAATAATCGGAATTGTGATGGGTGATATGTACCGCCCAGAAGACACGGGAATGATGATCTACATAATGGTGGACATAATAGGCAAAATCCTGCGCGAGAAATACTGCAATCCAATACCATATTCCAAATTCCCAATCAAAAATACGATGGTGGTAAAAAAACATCATCACAAACATAGAAAAACCTTTCATGATGATATCCAGTCCATAATTCAGGAGTGCAAAAAGAATATTTGTTCCAAGATCTTTGGTTTCATATAATTTCTCTTTATTGAAATGGCTGTATCCCATTTCTATAAAAATTACTAAAATAAATACGGGGACAGTCCATTGCCAAATGACTTCCTGCCCGTGGGTTCCGAAAGTTTTATCAAAATCAAACATTTTTTATACGAAGCTAGAGTTTGCAACCATTCAAATCATTTTTATTAGATGAAAGTCTATTTTTTAATACCTCTAAGATACTTACAATCATTCAAAAAAGATAAAAAAAATGAACAAAATTAATCCTTAAACCAAACGTCATTATACTCGTCTGGATGACGTTTGAATTGAGCAAAAACATAAGGGCATAAAGGAACTATCTTCAAATCATTTTCCCGGGCATAAGAAACCAGCCTGTCAAGTAGTATTTTAGCAAAACCCTTCCCTTCGTGTTCAGGATTTACTTCTGTATGATAAACCGTTAACTTCTGTCCGATTACTGAGATATCCATTTTCCCTATTTTCTGATCATCCGAGAATAATTGTATTTCTCCTCTGTTGTGGGTACCGATAACAACTTCTGTTCTTTCCATTTTGCTTCTTTTTTAAATTAATTTTTTAATAGCATAAAGATAGGATGCTCATTCAAGCTGATCAATATCCTATGATAACTTCTCTATTACTTTGTGTTTTTACACCTAAATAACAAATCCCTTTTAAACCGGAATTTAAAAGGGATTGTTTTTTCAGATTTCTAATATAACATTAGAAAAAAGATTATAATTGTGGAGTATTTGTGACAATCAGCTCAAGATCACCTTCGTTGATCAGTGTTCCATTTCCAACACGCATTGAATCCACTTTAAAACTGGAATAATAAATATTGGGTAACTTAAACCATAGGTAAATATGGGAATCTGCTCCCACATACTGACCTGCTGTAATCGCTGTACTTGCAGCAACATAAGTCTTATTATTGATCAATGCTGCGGCAGGCTGGTAACAATACCCCACCCATGTCACATCAATGATGTCTGCATTTTGGTAATTGTACCCGGAAGCCCTGATATGAAACATCTTACTATCTGTATTGGTTCTGTAAGGCATTTTCATATGGAAGATCTTGTCTGTATTATACTCTGTAGTAAAATATTTAAGAATTCCTTCTCTGGTGCTTGCTATATCATCTGTTTTTACAAACTCGGGGTTATCCAGATGTACGTAACTGTCTAATAAATCTCCAAACTGTCCTTCTGTAGGTCTTTTTCCAGCTTTGAAGAAGTCTTTTAATTCTGTGATTATTTTTTTTGCCATGATAATTAATTGATTAAGTTTTTTAAATTTTCGATTTCTTTATTCTGTGAAATCATGTATAAGGTCAGTTCCTCAATTTTCTGAAGCAGTTTCATTTGAAAGTCTCCAATTTTAACTCCGTCTTTCATTATAGTTTTACCGGATGGGATTTCAGGAAGATGCTTATTCTCTTTAATATAAGATTCTAATTCCAGTAAATCAGGCATATCGTAATCATTTCTGATGGGAGAATAGTTATCGTAATATTTCTGGAAAACATAATCTGCAGGGACATTCGTGTCTACAATAACATCTTCAGCATGAATTTTTCCTTTTACAGTAAGTTTCTGATCGGGGTTTTTAGTTCCGATACCCACGTTTCCTGTTGAAGCCTGAATCCTGACTCTTTCGGTATTATTAGTTCCAATTGCAATAGGATTATCAAGAAGAGTCTTAATATTGACCACTCCCTGGCCATCTCTCGCAAATGACATTTCAAAAACATTATTTCCTAACTCATTAATATTAAGTCCGCCAATATTTGAAGGGCTTATAGTGGTACTGGAAATTTTTGAGGTTACAAAACCATTCACTTCAAGTTTTGATTGTGGATTATCTATGCCAATTCCAACATTCCCGGCATCCTTATTAAGCACCAGAACGTTTCCAACAGGATTGATATGTAATGGAGCTCCTGAATGACTTTGGATCCATGTACTTTGGTTGTTGAACCCCATTCTTAAATTTGGCAATGATTTATCCCCAAGAATAAATGAGCCACCATCATATGCGTCCGTAAATTCTGAAACCACCTGAAGTTTTGATTGCGGATTCGAAGTTCCTATTCCAACATTATTATTATAATAAACAGAATGCTTTCTCTGACCTGTAATCGGGTTAGCATATATCCCTGAAACTTTGGCCTTATCAATAACAGCAACTCCCTGTGACTGTTGAACAATTCTTATACTATAGGGATTCCCTGAAGAGCGTGTATGATATATGCTCAATTTGTATTGGTTTATAGCAGCATCCCAAACAATATCACCTATATAAATATTGTCAACGATTGGCCCGGAAGCTTCCATAATTCTGGAACTAGAGGGATTCCAGATATTATTATCAGGATTTCCTCCAAAAACAATCTGTTTTCTCAGTATCCCAATGGTATTTTCATTACTATAAGAGCCAACAATCTGAACTTCAAATTCACCATTTACATATCCATTTCCCAGTAAGATATCGACCGCAAGGTCACTTTGCTGGTGAGGAAAGAAAATGAAGAAATCTTTATACTTATAGCTTTCAGAAAATAATCCTGAATCCTCTAAATGAGCATAACTATCAAGGAGATCGACAAACTGATCTTCCGTAGGCCTTTTACCTGCTTTAAAATATTCTTTTAATTCTGTAATTGTTTTTTTTGCCATAATTTTTGTCTTTTGATGATCAGTTCCTCCTCCCATAAAGTTGGGAGGAACTGATTCATTTTCATTAATTCTAATAAGGATTAGTTGGGTCTAACAATAAAACTTTGCTCAACGATCATCCCAGTGGTTCCATCGGAAGAAATCCCTCCGTTATCGGTCCAGCTGCCTGCATCATAAACAGTGATCACTTTATCCTCAGTACTCAGCATTCCCGCAGTATTTTCGGCGATGACTTTAAAGTGATGGTAGATGGTATTACCCTCTGCATCTGCTATTAAAAGCGGATCCAGACCAATCTTTTCAAGTCTCAGGAAAATAGTATGATCATTCACATCAACGATCTCTTTAGGAATCCATGCATCAGTATTTGTTGCAGGATCATTTTCAAAAAGATAAAGCTGAACTTTGGAAGCATTATTGGGAAGAATATTCATTCTGGCAATTTCTTTCCAGTTCCCCTGGTTATTTAATTTATAAAGATGATACTTGCCTTTATAACATTGTTCCTTCCAATTCAGTAAACCTGAAGTCACTGTATTTCCGGTAACGGCATCCGATTCAAATTTTAGTTCAGGAGATGCCGGCAATACATTTTCCGTCATGGTTGTAATCATCAGTTTTGAGGCTTCAGAAGGTGCATATTCTGTTACAATAACATCAGCTGATCCGTCATAATTGGCATTGGCATATTCTACTTCGGCTTCTACAGTTACTTTATAATATAACGGATCTCCAAAAGGCGCTTCCGGCAGATCGGAAAAATCATCTTCCAATGTCCATATCTCATTATTTAAAAATCCTTCTGCCTCAAGGTCTAAGTCTTTTACTAAAGTCATTGTACGGATTGAAGTTGCATCTACCATATTAAGAGCACGATAGAGCTTTGCTTTCTTAACATTATGAATCTTATCGTATGAATTGATATTGACCTGCATTCTTGATGAGCTGCTTAAAATACCGTTTTCAAGGACCGGAATAACGCTTTTGATTTCCGGAGTTCTCAATGGGAATGAATTTACCATTCTGATCGGACCAATCGCCGGACTCGGATCACTTTGAACCATTTGTGCGTTGGTCTCTCTTACAGAGTAAAAATAAACACTGGTAGAAGCTCCGTCTAATGTATAATCTACAAAGAGGGTCTTATGCTTAGGACTTGTTTCCAATACTTTCATCATCGGAGCCATGTCAAACTCCGGAGAAGTTGGATTAAGCAAGGTTCCGTTCCTATCCCTGATGACCTGGGCTTTAGGAATTGGCTGATAACTTCCTCCTTTGATATGTTGATAAATAACAGGAATTTCCGTTAATGGCACATAGGTATTCTGAATCGTCTGCTTTACAAAGTCATAAAATTTTAACTGCCCATACTTACCATTAGGATCAGCAGGAATAACAATATGATCCATTGAATTAACCTGCGAAGGCAATATCGTTGGTAGGTTTTCCTGATAATGCAGGTTATGCTGGCCGATGAAATCATTAATTCCGTCAAAAAGCCTCTGATTATTTGGTAATGGCAGTGCATAACCATTATATACTTTAAATTGACCAGTCGCCAGATCTATGGTTGCATTGGCCACATCAGATAATCTTGAATTAAAAAATTCATCTCCATTTTTAATTCTGATATCTTCAACAGAATTAAGCAAAGGAACAGCTCCATAATCCGGCGTATTCTTATATAAGGAAGTTAACAAAATATCATCATTACTTCTTAAAAAGTAACACTGAAAGGTTTATGCAAATACTCTGTTGTAAAAGCATATGTAGATCTTCCAAAATAATCCGGTCTTGTAGCATATAAAGCTCCCAATGGTAATTGAGGAGTTTTTGGCGCTTCAATTTTTCTTCCGAATAACAACGATGGTGTAGATATTCTTGACTTATAGGTATATTGCAAATCTGAACTTCTCAGACCAAAAATGGAATATTTTTCAAGTGTATCCTCATCCTGGGGAAGAAGATGATCTTCTGTCAGTCGACAAGGAGCATTGTAATACAAATAAGCCCTGTATCCCGGATAAAAGTTTACATCAACCGTTCTGCTTGACGAAGTCTGCAGAGGATCTGTAGTATAAGCTTCATCTAAAGCATAAACCTTCAAATCACCCGTTCCTATATTATCAATTCTGATTACTTTCAGAGTTTTCTTTTCTCCATTAGGGTCATTATCCTTTGCAATACGCACACTTCCTCTGTACCATTGTATGCTATCTGCAGCAGGTACCGTGGAATATTGCGGATGATTATTAAGAACATATCCAGGAAATGTAATTTCATATAATCCTGAGAAAGTTGGGTTAAACTGATCTGTATATTGCTTTACAGATGCACTCCTGTTAATTCCCCTGAATTTTCTGAAATACGTGTTTTCAGTGACATCCGGTACCTGTCCGGAGCTGATCGTAATCTCTTCCGTATGAACAGGCCAGTTATTTCCTATTTTCACCTTTACCTGATGGGGATTTAAAGCTCCCCATGTCGTTGTATTCTGCATGTTTTCTACAATCATGAATGCATCATTCGCAGCTGGAACAACAAAGTTCAGAGGGTCAAACGGAGCAGAGCTGGTCTGACCAAAAGCATTACCCACCTGTTTTTTCAGAATATGAAATACAGGATGATTAGGATTGGAACCTGAAACAATATCGTGGATAAAGTACTCATCATTTGCTACCTTAAATACACCTCCGATATAATTCTGGAACTGCCCGACAGGAATATTAGGTGAGAGAGACTGATTCGCACTCGTTAAAGGCAGATCTTTCGATTGGATTACAGAGATCAAAGGATTTCCAGATAGGTCAGAGATCGTATCAATCATCCCGAAAATTTGTTTCGGCATTTCAGGTCTGAAGAAAACCTCCGCTTCATCCGCAAACAATTCTTCATTATCCGGAAGCGGATTAAAATCTACCAGCTGCTCACCATTAATAGCCTTATGATAAGAAATCATATCCTGTGCAGTATCATATTCAAAAGTAAGTCTCACAAGAGTCTTATCAGATCCCGATATTTGCGTCAGCAATTCCTGTTCATTCTGAGAGGTTAGCAATAAAGGCTGCTCCTGCTGAATCAGAAATGCATTAACACTGGAAGGAGGTAAAAGTGTATTAGCAGGCTTAATGTCTGATTCTACTTCCCAATTGACTGATGATGGCTGCGATCTTGAGAACCAATTGACACCATAAGATCCATACACATGTTTTCCCGATTTTGTTTCTTTGTGAAGGTAGGCAGGTTCTCCAAAGTCAGGAAGGCCGATTGCAACGGTTTCATACTTAGACTGATTGCCATTAGCATCCACATTGAAAAAAAGAGGATCGTGTGGAAGTTCAGGAGCTCTCCATTGGCTTTCATCGCTATCCCTGTATTCAATACCTACATAAACCGGATAGGTAAATTTAGACATATCAAATTCTACATTTGAATAGTAAAAAGGGCTGTCTGCCGGTTCATCCGGAATAAGTTCATCTGTTAATAAACTGATATATCTGCCTGTACCATCATGGGTATACCCTTCTGCATCTATGATTCCTGAGGTCGAACCACCTACTGTAGGATCAGCAGAAAAAATTCCTGGAACCGGTTCTTTTAAATTAACCGGTAAGCTAGGACGCTCATCTTGAAGAGAAGTAGGTAATGTAATATATACATGAGACACTTTTTTTTCACCCTGTCCATCTTTCAGATCGCCCCAAGTAGCATACTGAGCAGCATACATAAATTCTTCACCTTTGTAGACCTGATCATTAGTATCCAAACATCCCAGTCCCAGCATTCTCGCCACATGATAATCTAAAGATGCCATCTGCAGGATCGCCAGATGAGAAATTTCAAGAGGTGTATTAGGATCACTCGGATCGTCATTCAGGTAATAATAGTCCAGCGCCTGAGGGTTGGCCGGATCATCACTTAAATGTAAATATTGCTTTACAGAATCCTTGATTGTATTTCTGTCATCTGGTAAACTAGCCCATTTTTGATAGTAGTTCTCAATATTCACATATTCACCGTCATTGTACCGGGACCAAACTCCATGCACTGGATGACTACCCGGATCAGGATTTAATCTCCGATCCAAAACTTCACCATCATCCAATGAAAGACTGTACTTTCCGATCTCTTCCCACTTGCTTCTTTCTGAAAGATTATCATAGAATTCAAAATCAATTCGCTCTATAATACAATCTGTAGGTATAAAACGGATGCTACGTCCGTTTTCAGCAAATATCTTTTCTGAAAAATCTTCGATCTTTTTTCTGAATGTTACATTCTTTGGAAGGTTGAGTTTATTAGTTTCTACGGAAAGAATTTCTGTTTTAGCAAGCCCGTTGGCAGATGGAAATAATTTTGAAGCAAAAAATAACATTTCTTTACATTCCACTTCCACAATATTACTTCCATATTGGTTAAAAAAACCGACTGGATCTGAAAAAGGATCTATATTAGCCCTCACCTGCTGGTATTTATTTCTATTTCTGAAATAAACATAAAACTTTCTTCCTTCCTTATTTCCATACATCCATAAAGCTTCATTATCCACTACTGTCTGAGGACTGTCTTTAAGAAAAAGAGGGGTTGTAAGAGGATAATAAGGGGTTCTGAAAATGGTAATAAAATCTTCGGGTTTATTAAAACCTTCGGGATTACCCTGAAAATGATCTCCTTTTGGAAGATGTTCTGCAACAGGCCCTTTTAATGCCCATCTGAGATGGATTCCCGCTGTACTGTCACTCCCTTTGGATCCGGCTGACTGAATATACAGACAATCTGATTGTAAAAATGAATTACTGACAGGAGATGCAGCAAAGTTGTTTATATTATTATTGGTTGATGACATTATTAATTTATTTTGATATTATACACTATTCTTGAATCTGAAACTTCATAAAGGGTTCCATTCCACACTTTATAAACAAACTGGAAATTCAGTTGTTCAGCAGTAATTGATTGTCCTGCATTCATCACAATAGCCTGGGCGTAATCTTTGGAATAGATCACTTTATAATTCTGGTCTACTGTTGGCTTTCCGCCTCCTGCTGCAACTTTCATCACATCAATCATCCCGTATTTATTATCTACACTCCTATTAATGTATTCTAGTGGAATTTTAGGATGGTTAAATGGTTCAGGATTTCTGATCAGTAGGGCAACTACATTTCCTGTTGTCGAATCTATAATCTTATTAAACTCAGTCGTAGGCGCGTCCTCTAATGGAGCAATGCCAAACAATCCCTGAAGAATCCTGTCAAATGGATGTTGATACTGAAGAGCAATCGCTTCACTCAATGGATTCGAAGTCCCCTGAATAATATCCCATGCCGCTCCAAGTTTATTCGCTGCAATAGATCTTTCAATCTCATAGACAGCCTCTTTTGTTTTTGCGGTACCGTTCTCATCGGTATAAGGAATATAGCAACTGTTTACCTGCTCTGGAAAATCCTTATAACGCGAAGTCTGGAATACGAATTTGTGAACCTCTTTCGCATATTTCAGTTTGAGATCTTCCGTAATCTGGGAAATATTCACCTGCTGGTTCCCCCAATAGAAGTTGAGTACCTGAGCTGTATAAAGCTTTTGAGGCTTTAATCTCTTAGGCGTAACAATACGGTAATGAGATTTTGGTTTTACCAAGGTTACAACTCCTGTACAGTTTTCCCCATTGTTCAGCATGTTAAAATACTGATCTAATACCGGAGGGATTGCAGGATTATCATCTTCTTTCCATTCTTCAATGGTTTGAGGAATATCTACCTGAGAAAGCTGAATATTCTCCTCAGTAGTATCAAGTCTCGGCGGATTGATAATGGATATACCTTCCACAGGATCTTTGATAATGATTTTCATTGTTCCTCCACGTTTTCCTAATCCCTGGTAATCTTCCCATCCATCAAGTAATTTGGAAACATAACTTGAGGTGAAATACATCGAGATTTTTGTGGTTACGTCATCATAGAATAAAGGCTTCGCATTCACAATATTTCCGTCTGCATTCGGATATGACCTCTGATAATCAATATAAGCTCTCAGTGAAGTGTGCGGATATAAATCCGGATGAGGCGTAAGATCTCGCTGAACAACATTTCCATTAGGATCACGGATGATTCCTACTGTATCTTCCAGAATATTATTGGAATTGGCTACCGGAATATCTCCATAAGTAGAATCTTTATCCAAATGGAAGAATCCTAGCGGACCTCCGGTACGGAAAGCATATGCATAATCAAAATTCTGCTGCCCTTGTCCATTATCTACCGTGTCTTTCAGTTTAAATCTTACAAAATAAGAAGTATCAGGTCTCCAGATCGGTTGAATCGATTTGGTAATCGCATCTACGGTTGCCTGTGCGTCCTGCGTGATTGCTCCCTGAGATGGAATATGGATATTGTAATCATAATCTTCCACAGATAACCATTTTATTTCATGGAATAAGGTAAAGCAGTTCTTTCCTCCATCACAATTACCTAATTCTGATAAAATTGATAGAATCTCCTTACAGGCATTGTCGAAAGTAGTTTTATAATGAATATAGGCCTCAAATCCATTTTAATAATGGTTTCAATCGTCCTGATTTGTCTGTTAAGAATTTCGTTAAGATAATTATATCCCGGATTATCTTTAATAAACTGATATAAAGCATTCAACAGTGGAGAGCGGCTAATTGAAGGTTCATTACTAAATTCTCCATATTCCTGAGCAGAAAGGTTATTGCTTAGATTACATAAGTTTTTATCCTCACATAAGTTCATTTCTTTCAGCAGGCTGTTGATCTGTTTTAACTTTGTTCTTAAATTATTGAAACGGGCTACTATTTCTGCATAATTTAAAGGATTCTCATCGCTATATTCCCTTAAATCTTTTAAATACTCATAGTATCTCTTAACATTTATATCAAATATTTTGGATGAAATACCAGATGATTCCAATTGGTTCAGGATTTCTTCAAAAATACCTGACTCAAAATTTTCTCTGATCAATTGAACATAATTATACTGGTCTACTCCCGGTGAAGTACCTTTGATGTTAAATGGTAAAAAGAAATTATTATTGTAATATCTTACCAGATCCGGGAAAAGCCTGCAAACGATTTCATATTTTTCTGTTCTGGTTCCTTCACATCCTTTTGATCGTAATTCCTGAAGTCTTTTTTCCAGTCCGTAGTACAGGTCAGGATCACGAGGAGTTACCTGGTCAATAATTCCACCCTGAGCAAGAGCATCCTGGTATCCCAGATCCATTAATATTGCCATCTGTTCCAATATAAGATTGATCTCTGCACTATCAGTAACATCCGGAGTAATCACAATTTTGGTGATCCCATTTTGCAACCCGCCCGGTCCTGTTACAGGATTCATAAGTTCATCCCTGTCATAGTATTTTTCTATAATATCATACTGTACAAAGGATTGGCTATCGTCAATTATCGGGCTATAATAGGCTACAGTTAAACCTGAACTGTAAGTGCTTAGTTTCAGCTCAATATCAGCAGAAGGCGCAGGTAACATGATTGTAAGCTTCGAATGGTTTTTAAACTGTAAGGATTTTACAAAACCATAATTGTTTATCGCGTCAGAAACTTTCGCAGAATCTCCCTGCATAGTAATACTTCCGTCTGGATTTACGGTATACTGTACATCTCCTGAAATCTGGTAAGAAGCTCCTTTACTTTGGAAGAAATTATTCGTAGATGCATAATACATTGTATCCAACGGCTTTTCCAAAAAATCTGAAACAGAACTTTCAATATGCTGCCCTTCACAGAACAAGGTAGAAGCAGTTACTCCATACTGCTCAGGAATAAACCATCCCGGATTTCCCTGTTCAGTATAAGAGAACGGTGTGGTTCCCAATAATCTGATCGCATTATACTGATTATCTTTTTTCTGCCATTGACCAGCTTTCAGGTTATCTAAAAGCGTGTTGGATGGCTCTATTGCCTTGAAAGGATTATAGTTCACCCATCCGGATCCGTTATGGGCTTTGATTTCGATATTTTCCAGCGTATACTGGTGTTTTACCTGTCTTAATTCCAGACCTTTCATCACTTTATCAGGTGGAACAAGATCCACATAATGATCCGCAGGATTTGTAAATCCTCCTACTACAGCATTGGTTGCCGCTGTTGGTAGCAATCCTTTGGTAGTTTTGATATCGATATAGGTATCCAAAGGAACAACATTATGGATGGTATTTGGATTAAGGGAATCCGCGCTGGCAGCATTCACCTGTAGCAGATCAAACGTTTCATTGGTAAGCATACTGATCCCTTTTACAAGTCCTTCAACCTGCTCAGGCACCTCTGTAAATGGATTAACAGGAGTTCGGTCCACTTCCTTATTAAATTCCCATTTCAGCTCGATCTTCGCTTTGAACTTAAGTTTAAAGAATAAGATCTTCACTTTAAATTCCACGGTAAATGCTCCATAAATCATGAATGGTCGTGGAGACTCTACTGCTAGCAGAATTGTGACCGCTGCATAAATACGAATAATTTTTACGTTGATATCAATAGCTAATCCCGCTTCAAAGTAAGCTCCCATCTGAGGTTTCTGGAAACTTATCTTACCTCCAAGTTCAAGATAAGCCAGTACAAAAATACTTACCGGTCCGAATTTTCTGTCGAATCTAAATTCGCCTCTTGCTCCGGCCTGGATTCCTTTTCCTGAAATCATCAAAAATGCTTTCAATGTAAACAGATCCTTTAATAATTTCGCGGAAATTGGTGCCTGCTGTGTTCCAAAATTGATGTACCACGCAGAAGGATTGTTAAAGAAGAAACCAGCCTGAATTTCGGCATAGATCTTAATAATATCTCCTGAACTTTCTGGGAACTTATAATCAGCTCCAAAACCGAACTCTAAAGAATTATCACCGAAAATAAAGAAGGCAAAGAATGGCGGATCATCTGTAAAAGTCACCCTTTTTGATAAAAGTTTCATTCTGGCATCCACCATTACCATAGATGGCAAGGATAATAAAAGCATTGCATTAGCCGAAATAATACTTCCGTTGGCTACGGTATCTCCAAGCAACGCGCCTACTCCTAAAGAGAATGGGAAACTATAATGCTCCGTCTGATCCGGTCTGCTGAATTTATTCACATTCACCCCTCTCTGAGGTGCTGTATAATATTGGTACCATGTATTTTGAGAAGTCATTCCTATTGCTTCTTTCTCTGCTACATAACGGTAGCCCAACAAACCTCTGAATCCGAAAATTGATACCGGACCCAATGGAATCGGGTTTGGAAGCTCAATATTGGCGTCGATAAGGAATCCCGGATATTTTGGAGCAAGACGCATATCTACTCCTCCCGCGATACGTGGATTTTTAACTTTTAAGCTAACTCCGCCTTTATATTCCTGGAATTCTCCCGGCTCAGGTATGGATAACCAACCTTTAATGGCCACGTTAGGATCACTGGAATTGGCTGGAATTACCATATCTACGTGAATCGTCTGGATATGCAGGTAAGCATCGTGTGATTTTCCAGGACCATCATCTATTGTATAATAATATTTGATTCCATCTCCACGGGCATCAACACCGGCAATACCGATACTCACCCCTCCATCGAAACCAAAGTAATTATATTTACGGATCACTCCACCTTTTTCTCTTTCATGAGAACCAAAATGAATCGCTGTAACCGAAACTTCTACAGGACCGATTGGGATCTTGATAGGTTTTGGCAGGGTAAGGTTTCCTCCATTTACACGGAAATCAATATGACCGTCACTGTAGATTCTTAAAGTAGAAATACTTAGTGTTTGCCCTTTTAATAGGTCACCAAGAAAACCTAAAAATTCTACATCAGCCGATGCTCCGATGAAAAGTTTTCCGTCTTCCTTTCCAAGTTCTACTGATTTTAGGTGAAGCTTAAAAACGTTTGGTAAGGTTAAAGTTGGGTCAAAAGGCGGTACAGCTGCTGCTGTTAAAAGAAAATCTCCATTGGCGTCTATATGTCCCAGTACATCTATTTTAGCACCATTTCCGTTAGAATCTGTAAATTTTGGGATATCTAACTGGGCTTTAATATTAGATGAAATAACATCATTTTGCTTAAAAGTAATGTCAAAAGAGTTGAAGCCAATTCTCCAGCTTCCCATGTTTGCGTATAAATAATCATCACTCGTTGTAGGAGTTCCATTCACCGCTTCTAATGCTACAGTTCCAGAAATCCCTCCCGTTCCGACGAGTAAATTACGTCCCGCGATACGAAGTGTTGTATTGTTAACGTTATTGAACCATTTAGGAGGAAGTGTGATGGCAGCATACTGAGCGTACACCCCCATAAAGTTTTGAGGTCTGCCGTCTAAATCTGCTTCCAGGATATTTTTATTTTTGCTCAGATCCAGTTTTGCTTTGACAATATCTATCCCCAATCCGGTATTTCCAATTTGTGAAGGATGATTTAAGCTAACGGACATTTCTTCCTGAAAGCTAATTCCTCCCTGAGTACTGAAATCAAGACTTCCCACGTCAAAGACCATAATACTTTGTTCCGGCTCAGGAATAGCATTTCCTGAATTATCTACGGGAAGTAAAATATTTCTTGGAAAAGCAAGACCCACCGATAAGCCTAAAGAAGCTTCAATTTTCGGAACGATAATTTTCTTGATATAGTCCTGAATACTTTCTCCTGTCACACTCTGTGCCAGGCTATTTAAGTTATCCGTATAAGTTGAATTATTACTGGATAAAATATAAGTCTGGTTGATGACTTCCTGGATATCATCTGTTATAAAAGTATTTGCAGTTACAGATGTACGGATGTCTTCAGCCATATTTAAAGAGTCACTCTCCGCAGGATAAGGGATCACATTACTTCCCGAAAGACCGTAATGCTGATTAATTTTATCAACAAGATTTTTATATGCCTGCCATCCCTGGCTTCCTTCAAAGACCTCTACTGATGTCTGCATTAAATCAGAATCTCCCAGGTTCAGGGTTTGATTAAGGATATTCTGTAATTCAGCAGGTAAATAGGAGAAACTTTCAAGGTTAAAGTTGCTGATTAAGGCCAGTACAGGCCAGTTATAATTTAAAGTAAGCGGAATCAGGGTTTCTCCTGCGCTTCCGGGGTTGATCACAATAGAAAAGCCTGATCCGAAAAGATCTAGTTTCAATTGTTCTCCAGTGACCAGAACGATATTATAATAGCCCTGGGAACCGTCGTTACTCTGAACATATTGCAGTTCTTTGTAATAAATTTTGTCTAATACATTTTGTAGTCCGTTTTCCAGAAATTGCAGTTCTTCCGGAAAATTGTCAATCGTAACCAATGTACCTATATTGGGGTAAAAGGATTTTGTTGCCATGGTGTTTTGGTGTTTGTATGTTTAAGCGACATGCTTATTTTATTAATTTGTTACTTAGTTTTTGATGAACTCTGTTAGATCTATTGCATTGTTTTTTTGTTTGTTATTGAATGAAACATTTAAATAGGTAATTGGTTTTTGCCTGAGAAATAAGGCACTGAGAATAATGTACTACTGAAATGAATCAGTAATAGCATTCCAAATTTCAGAAAGATGAACAGGGATCTTGGAAAGTAAAAGCGATTAGAACCTTCTCTGATAAAAGATGTTTGCTACATTGAAATTTCTCTGTTTTTCTTATTTGATGACATTATAATACTGTTCATAGAGGTCCTATGAATGTTCTTTAGTCCTATAGCTAGAGAAATAAAATAAACAGGTGCTATTCTATACTACGTACGATAAAGTATTTGAATTTTTGAAACTATATCACAACTTCAATAATCCATATAAGAACTACCATACTATTAATTGATCTTCCGGAAAATTTCCTCTACTTTTTTTGGGGTAATTTTTTTCGCATTTGAAAATTGAAGCGTTACAACCTTTTTTCCCATCTCTTTATCTAAATAATCAGGCTTTTCTTCCACACTGAGAAAATAAGTACCGGGTACAAAATGAAAATGGTTCAGATAAACAACTTCTCCTTCAGATAAATTCCGTTTAAAAGAAAAATAAATGGTCATTAATTTTTCATTATAGACTATTTTTAAAACACTTACATCATTAAGATTATTATAATTAGGATATAAAGGAATATAAATATATTCTGTCTCGCCTGAATTATGATTTTTATAATTATTAACTGTCTGCTTCGTTTTCATATCATCCGAATATTTATGCGAATAAGAATAAAATGAGTAGTCTTGGATAACAGACGATAAATCCGAACTCAAATCAGAAATTTTTATCGCAAATCTTTGAGGTA
This sequence comes from Chryseobacterium sp. T16E-39, assembly GCF_002216065.1. Taxonomy (NCBI): domain Bacteria; kingdom Pseudomonadati; phylum Bacteroidota; class Flavobacteriia; order Flavobacteriales; family Weeksellaceae; genus Chryseobacterium; species Chryseobacterium sp. T16E-39. The sequence goes on from NZ_CP022282.1 coordinate 1,646,204, forward strand.
CAAATTGTGCATGAAAGCAACTTGTTATAAAAAGTACTAATGCTGTAATGTAGTTTTTCATAGTCTTATAAATTTGTAATCACCTGTTTTAAAACATCTTTTAATATAGTGGTCATTTGATTCCTTTCACTTCTGCTTACGTCAGTCTTATTAAAACCAACATGAATATGCCCTGTTTTAAGACTTGGATTATACTTTGTTCTTAAATAGGCTACTCTATAATAAATTTCATTAGATAAATAATCTCCTCCCGTACCTTCCAGTGCTTTAAGTTGATCTGCGGTACCAAATGGATAATTAGTAATATCAGGAAAAGGAACTAACGAATTTAAATTTAAATTATCAAATAATTCCTGACTGCTAAGAAAATTTCCATTTTTATAATATTTTACTACCGCTTTTTGATGTAAGGCGATTTTACTTGGATTCGCATTTTTGAAACTTTGGAAAGGCAAAGTAGTACTTATAAATTCATAATTATCCTTATCACTTTGCAGTAAATAACCTGACACTCCACCATTCTTTTTGTTATTATCAGGATTTCCAGGTTCTCTGAATCTTGAAGAAAAGCCATCAATATTAAAATAATCAGCACCTCCATAACTAAACGTGATAACCATTTTAACCGGTTTATAGCTACTGTGACCAGGATTTATATATTGACTAAAAAAGTCTTCAATCCAACCTTCATTGAATTCCTTAAATCTTACCGGAAAGATAGCTGATTTTATAATTGCTTTCTTACTACCATTAATAATAACCTCATCGTTTAAAGCTAAGGCAATATTACCAGAAGGATTGGAAAGATTAAAATCATTATCCAGGCCGGAATAACCACCCGGAAACGCTGCCCGGAAAGGATCATACCCTGAAATGAGAATTGGAATATGCCCAGGATGTGTAGAGAAATCAGGTAAATTTGAATCGTGTACTCCTCTTGATATTCTTTCTAACAGATCTAGATATTTTTCTGCATCATTGTATGAAATGAAAGATGATAAGACCAATGGATGCTGCTTAATGATTTTCCGCATTTTTAATCTCGCAAGATATAATGCTCCATCTTTATTATACATTCCGCTTGTTGCGGTTCTAATTTGGGAACGGGCAGTATCCAGTAACTCCTTCCCTCTTTGCTTAATCTTATTTTCTATCTGAAGTTTAAAATTTGAGGTCGTCAGTGCATCTAAGTCTGTTTTAAATTGATCTACAATTGTTTTCAAAGAAGACCCCATAGTCTCATACAAATAACTGAAGGTTGAGTTTGGATCTGATCCATTTAGTTTTTTATTCCATTCGCCTGGCGGAGAATCCGTTACAGAGTTTAAATGAAATATCTCTTCTTCATTTAACTTTGAACCTAATTCAATTACTGTATTACCAGCATATCCCGGAGAAGTAAAAATCATACCATCCCTTGAATAGATCTCTTTATATACTGTGGTTTCAGTATAATTTCCAGCATTATTAAGGCCGGCAACTACTAAATTATATTTATAGTAAGCTTCGTAATCCTGATCCCTCAATCGATTTCCTTGAAGTTTTAATTTCAAAGTCTGAATATGGTAGGGAGATAACTGTGAAGCTGCAGCTGTTTTCAGATCTTCAAATTCTGATTTTTTGAGACCCAAAATGAGAATATTCTCCTGCACATTTTTTACTGGATTGTAAGCTAACGTCGCAATAAAATTTCCAGCAGTTGGTTGCAGGCTATATTTTTCAATCTGAAAGTCCGAAGAAAACTTCTGAATGGTTTTAATAAAAGACTCATTTTTGCTGGTTGCCCCCTTGAAATTGAATGCATTATTATTCTTGCTCCCTATATTTGTAAAATAATATTGCGGCACCGCATAAAACAATACGTTATCGTTATCCGGAGGATTTGGTCCCGTAGCAAGATCGGTTTCTGCAACCATTCCTGTCAGCATAATACCCCCAAAACCATTTTTATTGATAGAATTTAATACAATTTCTGTATTTCCGCTGATTAAAGAGGAACTTACAACAGTTTGAATTGTTTCTGCTGATTTTTTAACGATCAATTTCACTTTTTTTCCGACTCCAAAAGCCGTAACATTGGAAAGATCTATATTTTTCGCAATAACTTTCTTATTTTGATAATCAAAAGTTACTGCGGCTTCAATAGTCAATGCTAATGTATCTCCAGCTTGCAGTGATGATGGGAAATTTTCAAGAACTGTGATCTTAGTACTTGTAGAAGTTGGATTCTCTACTTTAGAAACATTATACTCACCAACATTCTGAGCATTGGCAACATTTACAATGTTTACTTTATTGGTAATCTGGGCATCTATTTTTTTGTTGATAGTGATTGTCTTCTGGGAATTGTCAAGGTTACTGATTGCCTCTTCCATTGTTCCCGAAATAAATCCCTGGTTCAAACCATCAAAATACTTATAGTGATCGCTTCCTATCCATTGTACACCATCCTGGCTATTCCAGGGAATACTTATATTGATAGGGCCAAACAAATAATCGGTGGAATTTTGTTGAGGAAAAGCATCCACTCCGTCGTTTATCCTTACCTGTTTAATGTAGTCTAGTTTTATGATCGTTGCCATCTGCTCAGCGGTAGAACCAGGCACATTAGGGATCTTAAAAGACACAGTATTGGTAAATTCGGAAGCAGAAGCAGCCAGTAAGTTGGTTTCGTCCGCAAAATAAACTCTATTAGTAGTCGTATTACCTAAAGGTGGGTTTACTACCGCATTAGGAATAAGAGGAATATTCCAACCCGCAAGCAACGGTTTTTCATTATCATTCACTCTTAAAGCCAGAAAAACGTCATTTTCGGCTGTTGTTCCGGGAGTAATAGCTACCATATGGACTGCCCAACCATCCGTATAATATTCCTTATTGGTCATAGAAGCAGCAGACTGTCCAATCTTGATATTCTTAAAAGCATCGGCTCCAGTTCCTTTATAATTATTGTAGTAATTGTAAGAATATCCGTTTTCATTTCTTATATCGAGATATACTTTATTTTTAGTAGAGAATTTCTGTACAATATTTTGAAAAACTAAAGCTGGCGTATTGGCTACTAATTTTGCATTAGTATTTGATCTATATTCTATTCCGCCATCGATATTGTGATGGAATCCGTAAAAAGCGGCAGGATCAACAAAATGCCTCGCCAGATCCTTGATCCATTTTTTTTGTACCGGATCAGAAATAGAGGTTACGTCTAATTCGTGATTTCCTCTTTTTGCAAGTTCTACTGTCACAAAAAATTCAGGATTTTCAAGAACAATTTCTATACTCACGTTATCTGTAAATTTACCGAGGTCTGTTCCGCAATCAATAGTAAAAAGCTGAGAAGAAGGGGCCAGGTTTTTAAAGAAGAATTCATCAATATTCTTTGTTGATGCTGGAGCGAGCTCATTTCCAAATAATGCTTCTACCGGGATTGCGGTGCCTGCAGCTCTTTGAGCCTGGATGGCCTGCATTTTTGTTAGCAATTCACTACCAGATGTTTTTACTTTATTGGCAGGGTCGGAAACAGTCGTACCTTCTAAAAATTCTGAAGTTTTTAAACCCCTGTAAATAATGTATTTAACAGGCAGCTTGGTATCTTTTTGATCATGGGGACGCAATATAAGGTTAACCTTATTGATATCGGTTTGTTGTTGTAATAAAATCGTTCCCTTCAATACGGCATACACATTCTGATCTCCGGTAGCTGTAAAGGGACTGCTGACTTTAAACTTATCCGGGCCAGAGGCACCATACGACTGTCCAGGTGTCTGGCCAGGAGCTGGGGATGTAAAATAGGCTAATGATGGCATATTATAAGTTTTTAATTAGATATTATTTTATAGGTTAAGTTTGAAACAACTTCTCAAAAGCTGAATCACAAGAATTCATTGAACGCTAAGTACCTTTAAATCCTTATTGTAAGGCGCCATTTACAACGAAGTGATCTATAAGCCGGTTCAATTATTCAGTTCTAAAATGAGGGCAAAAAAATGTGGAAAGTCATTAGAGTATTCATGATTAATAATAATTTTAGTGATTAGTGGATGTATTGGTTTGTTGAAGGTGAATAAAAGATCTGCAGGTCAATCTCAATCAGCAATTGATTATTGATTTTTATAATGTTTAAACTTTTACAAATCTATCAGGCTGTAACGACAAAAACTGACGTGTTTTTTATTATTTTTTATTTTTAAAGTTTTCATTAAAAATCAATAATACCTTTTAATTTTTATTATTCTTTGATTCTAAAGCAAAGCTATTTACCAAGGACGACAAAACTCGACGCTTTATATTTTTTCTAAAAAATACATGGCAACAAAACAGGTAAAAAAAGATCGCGGAACAAAGTCTTCAGACTTTGTTCCGCGATCTGGAACTATAAGAATCAATAAGATAATATTTTACTTTTTACTGACCTTTAGATGAATATCTTCCTCAAAACTCCCTTTAAAAGTATCATCATAATCGCTTTCAAAGATCAGCTTTCCAGATGGGTCATAATATTCTGTCCTGCTTTTAAATTGAGCTGGCCCGCTATGATTCTGTTCATTACATTTATAGCTCTCAAATAATGGATGGCTGATACAGGTAAAATAGGTTTTAGTGGTATTTACAATGGGTTTAGCATCTGATCCTGAAAAATACGCTCTTATTTCTTTCTTAGCTTTATAATCTATTGTTTCTTTTGACCTAACAAGTATAGGTTTTCCATAATTTGCAATAGTGATATCATCTGATAAAGTATAATTGGGATTCACACTTTTCTTCTCTATTTTTATAAGGATCCCCTTATCATAATACAAAGTCTCTTCAATATCCATTGGCTGGTTTCTTTCCGCAGAACCTTTGTATTCATACTGGGAGCCATCGGGAACAAAACATTGCTCCCCTTTTTCAATTTCCGTGTAATATGAATCCAGAAGGGTAAATTGACATTTTTTTGGTGGAAAATACACAAAATTACTTTTCTTATATACATTCCCCTTATCATCTTTATCTTCTACTACTGTCGCAAAATTTTTGTCTGTTAAATCAGATGAAATGGTCTTAGTCCGGTTATGATCATACTGGTAAACAACAACCTTGGTTAGCTTCCCCTTTTCAAAAAAATGAGTTTTACCAATACCTCCGTTTTTATTTCCATTTTTATTATCATAAATGTTCTGTACTCCTTCAATATATCCTTTTCCTTTACGGTAATATACTGTATCTTCAACTATAAGTTGCTCTGATGGCCAGGTTTTTATTTCCCTTCTCCATTTGTTTGAGGCGATTGGAATATAATCTTCTGCATAGCCTTTCATAGCCTCTCGTGCATCCTTTCCTTTTTCTATAATGTAAAATCTTTGTTTAACCAAAGAATTAGACTTGTAGTATGCCGAAGGGTTTCGGGTATCCACCAAAAAAGGAGATCCGTTTTTAAAGCTTTCAAATACAGTATCATATTTCCTGTTCTTAACCTTAATCTTATAAAACCCATTTAAGGGTTTTGATGTCAGCTTATCAATAGCGATCGTATCATAGAAAACAGTCGATCCCTGAGTAAGGTAAACATTCCTGATATATTTTACTTGTTGTTCTTCGATCGTAGTGATTTTGTCACTACCAGATACTATGCCGGGATTCATTACCACTAAAGGAGAACGGTAAAAATCTCTCTTATCACCACGTGGGATTTTGCCGTCATACGAATGAATGAGAGCGTATATACTATCATTTCTTTCTGCAGTTTTTTTGGGTTTGTTCTGTCCAAAACATACAAAAGAAATAGAAAAAGTGATAAGAAAGATTATTGATTTCATAATTATTCAGTTTTTAAATCAGGATCTTGTTTTAAAGTTTCTACTTGCCATTTATAATAAGAAATACCATAATCATTATTTCCGAATCTATAGTGAGGTGCCGGTGATGTGCTGCCTGTGGGATACATGTAATCCATAATATTTTCTGTATGATATTGTTCAAAGCTATGAATTCCTAACAATCCCGTTTGAAACGTATGAGGCAGACCTAATGTATGCGAAATTTCATGTTGTAAAGTCTTGTCAATATCGAACGTAGTTCTATCATTTAACAATACACATTTTGCATTATCAATACCATTGGCAGCTCCCGCAGTTCCTCTCAGAAAGTCAGCAATAACATTACAAGGAAATACAAATACTGTGACAGTTTCATCATTAATCGGGTAAGCACTTATATATATATCTTTAATAATATTAATAAATTCTATTAAATCAGACTCTTGGAGGTCATTGAAAATCAGGTTACCATTTGCCTGAACCCCAGTCAATTTATTTTTAAACCGGTTCAGAGGACTGGTCGCAGGTAATACATTTCCAATTGTATAGTTTCCAAAATCTATAGTAACTTGTCGCGTAAGGTCAATATCCCCATTCGCTAATTTAATTGGATTATATTTAATTAAAGATTGCCTCATCAGGTTTTTAGCACTTCTCTCCGAATTATTAATTTTTGTCTTCCATTCATTTAAATTTTGATTCAATGTCAAAGACTGAGTTGATTGCTTGTTAGTTCCCAAATAAATATCAGAGCTTCCTGCTGTATAATTGACCTGATTACTCAAGAACGCTACTGTTCTGTCTCCTCCTGTAAGTGTTCCCCTTAAATTAAATTTTACGAACCTTACATCACAACGTAATTTTTCACTATTCCGCAATACATTTAATGCCCCAACTGCATTATTCCTCTCATCTTTGATGAAAATTTTTCTATCAGCACTATTTTTTTGATGACATTTTACTGTAGCAATAATAGAATTAATATTTGAGATATTAATGGGTTGATTGACAATATTTCCAGTAGCATCATTAAAAATAACTTCCATTCCCTGTGGTACATCAAAAGTTACTGTTCCCGTACTCGCAGTTGATCTTGGATCAAGACTCATCTCTAACTTTACTTCATGCTCAGCAGGAATTACTGTTCCTCCATCAGCAACTACTGTTGCATGATTTTCGTACATAGACAGCCATGGAACGTAATATTGGTGCCCACCAATCGATAGTGGTGTAAATTCTTGTTTCAAAGCATCCTGGGCTTGTGCCTTGGTTATATTGGTAACATTTGGAATACATATCCCACCTCTTCCTGTTAATGTCTGAGGAGTTGTAGGATTAGTGATATCTGTTTCAGCAATATATTCAGATCTCATCCAGTCAAAACCATAATGTCCTCCTTTTGAAGCATAATCGGAACGCCTCTTAAAATTAATAATCGAGGTCGCCGTACTGGCTGTAATTGTTTTGGCATAATCATCTGATGAGAAGGTGATTCCATCTATAGAATAAACATTAACTCCATTAGCTTCCAGAGTCTGAATATAGCTTCCTGTAGTATCTAATCCTGCAATAACCAATTTATATCTATAATAGGGTTTAAAATCTATACTCTTTTGTAGTCCACCCTGTCTCACCAATTTGCAAACTTTAATATGAAAATTACTGAACTGTTTTCCACCAACCGGGGTATTGGTCTGGTTTAAAAGAGTATTCCATTCTGTCTTTGTGACAGTCAGTAAAAGAATATTTTCTTTAACTCCTTTACCGCTATTATGAGTTATTAAATTTTTAAATACTCCCGGTGTCATTTCAACCGTTGTTCTTGAAACATAAAATTTAGGATCAAACTTTTTTATTTCATCGAAAAAAGTATTTGATGAAGATCTTCCCCCTTTATAATTAAAGAAATGGCTATCAGCACTTCCTGTTTTATTAAAGTAATAATTAGGAACAGCATAAAGAAGAACATTATCTGTGTCCGTCGTTGTGGTATTAACATTTGTTTCGGAAACCATTCCGGTCTGCATCATTGCAGAAAGACCATACTTTTTTATGGGAGTGGTTACTTTTATGACAGTATTTCCCGCCTGAAAACTGACATTATCAATCACATATTTTCTGTTGACATCATCAATATCCAGTTTGAAGTGATGCCATAATCCTCCACCTGAAGCAAGTGAGGGTATAGACGTTAAATCTTCATTAGGAATGATAAAACTTTGATTTTGATAATCAGCAATAGCTAACTTATCAACAAAAGCCAGTATAAAATCTCCAGCCCCTATGGTAGATGGTATTGCTTCCTGTACCTTAATGACGGTTTGGTTACCTGCAGAATTTTCTGTAATACTCACAATATTAAATGGTGATGATAAGCTTCCCGCCTTAAGCGTATACATATTATTAATGATTGTAGAACCAACCAACCCACTTACTGTAAATTCATTGAGTCCCACATTAACAGCAGCAATATTATAAGCAATAACAATTCGCGTTATACCGTGATTGATCCCATCAAAATATTTCTGATGGTTGCTTCCGATCCATTGTACTCCATCCTGACTATCCCACGGAATCTGTATATTAATTGGGCCAAAGAGATAGTCTGTTGGGTTTTGTTGAGGAAAAGCATCTGCTCCGTCATTTAGTCTTAATTGCTTTATATAATCTAATTTTACAATCGTTGCTAACTGTGCGGGTGTACTGACCAATGCATTGGGAACTTTTAAGGATATAGCATTGGTAAATTCGGGAAGTGGATTAGGAATTGGAACAGGCAGTAAACTTGTCTCATCCACAAAATACATCCTTCTGGTTGTTGTATTGCTTAAAGGTGGATCTATCACCGTATTTGGACTAATTTCAATATTCCATCCCGCAATTATCGGTCTCTCGTTATCATTAATTCTAAAAGCAAGATGAATTTCATTCTCTGCCGTACTTCCTGCTGTTATATCGATGACATGTACCGCCCACCCATTGGTACTATATTCTTTATTAACCATAGAAGCAAGCGACTGCCCTACTTTAATATTCTTACTGGCATCTGCTCCGGTACCTTTGTAATTATTATAATAGTTGTAGGAATACCCGTTTTCATTTCTTAGATCAAGATATACTTTGTTTTTGGTGCTGAATTTTTCAATAAGCTGCTGATACACTAAAACCGGTGTGTTGGCCACCAACTTATTTGCGACTGCAGTCCTGTACTCAATCCCTCCTATTATGTCGTGATGAAATCCAAAAAAAGCGGCAGGATCAACGAAATGTCTCACCAGATCCTGCGTCCACTTTTTCTGCGCAGGATCTGAAATTGAGGCAACATCTATTTCATGTTTTGCTCTTTTGGCTAATTCAACATTAACAAAAAATTCAGGATTTTCAAGTATTACTTCAATACTTACCTCACCTGCTGAGAATTTCCCCATCTCCATACCACAATCGATGGTAAAAAGCTGGGAAGAAGGAGCCTGATTTTTAAAGAAAAAATCATCAATATTTTTGGTAGCTGCTGGTGTAAGCTCATTTCCAAATAAAGCCTCAACTGGTATTGCAGTTCCAGGTGCTCTTTGAGTTTGAATGGCCTGCATTTTAGTCAGTAATTCGCTACCTGAAGTCTTAACTTTATTCGCAGGGTCTGAAATATTGCTACTATCTAAAAAGTCTGATATCCTTAGTCCTCTGTAAATAATATATTTAATAGGAAGTTTAATATTTTTTTGGTTATATGGCCGCAATATGAGGTTAACTTTATCTGGACTTGATTGTTGCTGCTGTAATAAAATCGTTCCGTCTACTACAGCATATACATCTTCACCACCGGTAAAAGTAAATGAACTGCTTACATTAAATTTATTAATGTCTGCAGTTATACCATATCCCTGAGCAGCTGCCTGTAAAGGCATAGATGCAGTTGTTGATGTAAAATAGGCTAATGATGGCATATTATAATTTTTTTTGATTAATATATAGGCTAGATTTGGATCAATTTGTTTGTATTGATCCTAAAGAATTAAGAATTAAAATTTTAACTGATGAAATTGTTGCTATCTGATTCACCAAAGACCATCCAATATCTCTGCAATGAAACCTTTAAGAATAACTTTTCCAATTCGTAGATCCTTTTGAAATTATACCTTTTCAAAAACTCTTTCAATTGATCATTACCCATTTCTCCGTGACAAATCTATCCCGTTTCAACGTCAAAACTCGACGTAATATAATTTATGTCATCCTAATCATAAGACGATCAGCACAAATACCATAAATAACTATTAACCAACAATATAAATATTAACCCAAAATTAATTTTACAAAAAGTCTACTTTTTTAGTAGACTTTTAGAAATATATGTTTTATATTTGCAACCGTATTCAGGAAATAAAAAAATGAAACCGGAATTTAAACATACAGCTTTAATGAATAAACAGATGATCAATAGAATGATGATTCATTTCTGTATGCCTATGTTCCGACATTGCTGTGGTTGACCTTACTTTTATAGATATATTCTAAAGGCTCTACCACGTTGTAGAGCCTTTTTTTATTACATGAACAACATTAAAAACATATACAATGAGTACAACTCAATCTAAAAATAATTGGCTGATCCCAATAGCATTTACCAATATCTATGTGATTTGGGGCATTACTTTTTTAGCTATTTCATTCGGATTAAAAGGATTTCCGCCTTTTATACTATCAGGCTTCAGATTTTTAATAGCTGGAATATTGATGCTTGGCTATCTTTTAACGAAGGGAGAAAAAGCCAATTCTTTGGTCAACTGGAGAAAAAATGGGATTACAGGAATCCTTATTCTTACCGGAGGAACAGGGCTTGTTGCCTGGGGCGAACAATATATCACAGCTTCTGAAGCGGCTATAACAATAGCAACAGGCCCATTCTGGTTTATTGCTATCGATAAAAGGAACTGGAAATATTATTTCTCAGATAAATTTATTCCTATCGGCTTGATCATAGGCTTTATCGGACTTATTTTATTTCTCAAAGGAAGTGTAAATTCAAATACACACCACGTTGTAAGTAGCTCTTTGCGTGTTACAGCATTTATTGTATTAGCGATAAGTTCAGTAGCTTGGGTTTTGGGTTCTTTATATTCCAAGAAAAATCCTGGCAGCCACTCCACATTTATGAATATTGCGCAACAATTAATTATTGCAGGGGTTGCCTCTTTTATAATTGCCTCTTTTAGAAACGAATGGAGTACTTTTTCTGTAATTGCAATTCCATTATCGGCATGGTTGGGTGTATTATTTCTGATCTTTTTTGGGTCAATTATCGCCTATCTTTCATACATTTGGCTATTATCTGTAAAACCGGCAGCTTTAGTCAGCACCCATACCTACATAAATCCTATTGTAACTGTGATTGCTGGCTGGATTATTGCTAATCAGACAATCAACGGAAATCAGTTGTATGGTTTATCTGTGATATTAATTGGAGTTCTCCTTACTAATATTACAAAGTATTTCAAACTTTCCAAACGCTCAAAGGTAAAAATCAGAAAAGCAGTACGGTTGGTAAAAAGAAATAACAGGCCTTATCAACCGATATAAATTAAAGTAATTAAAACTATAATGATAGAAATCAAGAACATTTCAAAAACCTTTCATCAAAAGAAACAGGCTTTTAAGGCACTGGACGATGTCAGTCTGAGTATTGAACAGGGTGATATCGTTGGGATCATTGGATTCTCGGGAGCTGGAAAAAGCACTTTAATACGAACAGTGAATTTATTAGAAAGGCCTGATAAGGGACAGATTATCATCAATGGAAAAGATTTCGTCCAGTTAAAATCCAAGGAACTTGCGCGGGAACGTAAAAAGATTGGAATGATCTTCCAGCATTTTAATTTACTTGCTTCGAGAACTGTTTTTGATAATGTAGCATTACCATTAGAACTGGATCATGTAAACCGGTCGGAAATTCAAAGAAAGGTGAATGAACTTTTGAAAATTGTTGGGCTGGAAGATAAGGCAAACGATTATCCTAAAAGTCTTTCAGGAGGACAGAAACAAAGAGTAGCCATTGCAAGAGCTTTGGCAAATGATCCTCACCTTCTTCTTTGTGATGAAGCAACCAGTGCATTGGATCCTGCTACTACCCAATCGATCTTACAATTATTACGCGATATCAATCAACGCTTAGGAATCACTATTCTATTGATTACTCATGAAATGGATGTAATCAAAGCTATTTGTAATCATGTTGCAGTGATAGACAAGGGAAAACTCCTTACCAAAGGAACCTTACAGGAAATTATTTCGGATAAAGAACATCCGGTTATTAAACAATTTATAAATCCAGGAATCATGACGATCCCCCAGGAGCTTAACAAAAAGCTACAAAAAGAGCCTCAAGAAGGCCTGTTTCCACTTGTGGAAATAGAACTGAATGAACATGTTACCGTAGAAACACTACTGTCAAAAATACACGATGAATATAAAATCCCTTATAAACTGCTAAAAGCGGATGTAGAATATTTAGGAGATTCCAATTTTGGAAAACTTCTCCTGCAATTAAAAGGTGAAGCAGAAGAAAATCAAAAAGCAATCTATTATTTTAATCAAAATAAAATTCAAAATACAGTAAAAGGTTATGCTTAGTGATACGGTAATCTCTCTTTTGTCAAAGGGAATTTGGGAAACAGTTTATATGACATTTGTTTCCGGTTTTTTTGGTTTTGTTTTAGGACTTCCTGTGGGTATCCTTCTGTTTTTAACAAGAAAAGGGCAACTTCTGGAAAATACAACATACAACAGGGTTTTATCCATTCTGGTGAATATCTTCCGTTCTATTCCATTCATTATTTTAATCGTGTGGATGATCCCTTTCACAAGAGCTTTGGTTGGAACCTCTATTGGTGTCAATGCTGCTTTGGTTCCATTGAGTATCGGAGCTGCACCATTTATCGCAAGATTGGTGGAAAACAGTCTACTGGAAATTCCTCATGGACTTATTGAAACGGCAAGAGCCCTTGGCGCAACCCCCTTTCAGATCATTCAAAAAGTCCTTCTTCCTGAAGCCCTTCCTTCATTGATCAATAATGCAACCATCACTTTAATTACATTGGTAGGTTACTCCGCAATGGGTGGAGCTGTTGGTGCAGGTGGATTAGGACAGATCGGTTATCAGTATGGATATATTGGTTATGATGCTGTTATCATGAACCTTGTTCTGGGACTTTTAGTGGCTTTGGTTTTCATTATCCAGTTCTCTGGCGACCGACTGGCAAAGAAGTTTGATCACCGATAAAGGATGGGAGAGTATGAGTTTAATTTGATCAGCACTAGCTATATTCGACAAAATTTATCAATTTTGCAGTTTCGCTATTCAGCGATTTCACCATTAAATGACTTAGCCTTTAAATAAAAAAATAATATACAATGAAAAAAGCAAAAATTTTAGGATTATTAGCAGCGGGTTTGTTAGTATTCAATGCATGTAATTCATCAAAAAAGGATGATCCCAATTATATTAAAGTGGGAATAACTGCAGGACCGGAACAGGAAATTGCGGAAACGGCTAAAAAAGTGGCTAAAGAAAAATATAACCTTGAGGTAGAATTAGTAGCCTTTAATGATTATGTGGTTCCTAATGAAGCACTGAACAATGGTGATATTGATGCAAATGCTTTTCAACATGCTCCTTACCTTAACGAACAATCCAAACAAAGAGGCTATAAATTAGCTGTGGTAGGGAATACTTTCCTATACCCTATCGTTGCCTATTCAAAAAAGATCAAAAATATCAGCGAACTTCAAAATGGAAGTACAGTCGTTATTCCCAACGATCCTACAAATGGAGGACGCTCTCTTCTTCTTTTACAGAAAAATGGTTTAATAAAACTAAAAGAAGGAATTGGTTTATTGCCCAAAGTCACTGATATTGTCGACAACCCAAAACAATTGAAAATAGTAGAAATTGAAGCTCCACAGTTACCAAGGGTTTTGGATGATAAGGAAGTTGTAATTGCGATCATTAATAATAATTTCGCAGCTCAGGCTGGATTAGATGAAGAAAAATTCGGCATTTTTAAAGAAGATAAAGATTCCCCGTATGTAAATCTTGTGGTTTCCAGACAGGACAATAAAGATGCAGAAAAAGTGAAAAATTTTGTAAAAGCTTATCAGTCTGATGAGGTTTTAAAAAAGGCTCAATCTATTTTCAAAGGTGGAGTCGTAAAAGGATGGTAAATTCTAAAATATAACGATAAAGCAGTGTAACAATACAATAACTATTGAAGCACTGCTTTATTATTTTACCCAATTAGCCTTCTCAAAGAACCTCAAACAGATAAATGTAAAATTTCATCTCCTACTACTATTCTTTCTTACTGACAACAGTTATTTAGAGTTAAAAAAATTCAAGAATGTACCCAATTATAAAATTGCTTATCTACTTTTTCTGATTCAGTAGAAGATCTTTTTAAAGCAATCCATCTTGATAATTAAAAGTTTTCAATTTTAATCTCCACTTTCAATTTCAGAATATCCCCATTCTCCCTATACAACAGTAAATTTCAAACGTAACAATTACTAATTTTTTAATCCTGAATGATTATATATAACCATTTATCAAAAAAAATCATTATCTCAATTTGAGATAATAAAAAAAATTACTATTTTTGTTACGAATCAAAAAAAGGTTTTTATGTTAAAGAAAACTGCCATAGTAAGTTTATTCACTCTTATTTCAATTTCTTCGATGGCTCAAAATACTACCCTTCCGGTCTATTTAGATGAAACAAAACCTGTAGAACAGCGTGTTCAGGATGCACTTTCCAGAATGACACTGGAAGAAAAGGTAGCAATGCTTCATGCGCAGTCAAAATTCAGCTCACCCGGTGTTCCAAGATTGGGGATTCCTGAGTTTTGGACTACAGATGGTCCGCATGGAGTACGTCCGGAAGTAATGTGGGATGAATGGAACCAGGCAGGTTGGACCAATGACTCAATCATTGCTTATCCGGCTTTAACAGCATTATCTGCGACATGGAATAAAAAAATGTCGTGGAACTATGGGAAAGCTTTAGGAGAAGAAGCCCGATATAGAAAAAAAGATATCCTTTTGGGACCTGGAGTTAATATTTACAGAACACCACTGAATGGAAGAAACTTTGAATATATGGGCGAAGATCCTTATCTGACTTCAAAAATGGTGGTTCCTTATATTCAGGGAGTACAATCCAACGGAGTAGCAACCAGTGTAAAGCACTTTGCACTCAACAACCAGGAAATGTTCCGCCATACCAGCAATGTTACGGTGGATGACAGAACACTTTATGAAATCTATTTACCGGCTTTTAAAGCTGCGGTAACCGAAGGAGGTTCATGGACGATCATGGGAGCTTACGATATGTATAAAAACCAGTATGCAAGCCAGAATCAATATCTTTTAAATGATATTCTTAAAGGAGAATGGAAATATAAAGGAGTCGTTGTTTCTGATTGGGGTGCTGTAAATAATACAGAACAGGCGATCCATAATGGATTGGATCTTGAATTTGGAAGCTGGACCAATGGTTTATCAGCAGGAACAAAGAATGCTTATGACAACTATTATTTAGCAAAACCTTATCTGGATTTAATTAAATCCGGAAAAGTTGGAACAAAAGAGCTTGATGATAAAGTAACCAGACTTTTAAACCTTGCCTATAAAACAACGATGAACCGAAACAAACCTTTTGGGAACATCGCTTCTGCTGAGCATCAGGCGGTAGCAAAAGAAATCGGTGAAGAGGGAATCGTTTTATTGAAAAATCAGGGCAATATATTACCTATAGATATCACTAAGACTAAAAAAATAGCAGTTATCGGAGAGAATGCTATCAAAATAATGACTGTTGGTGGAGGTTCTTCTTCATTAAAAGTGAAATACGAAACATTACCATTAGACGGAATCAAGAAAAGATTCGGGAAACAGGCTGATGTACAATATGCAAGAGGCTATGTAGGAGATATTGGAGGTGAATACAACGGTGTAAAATCCGGACAGGATCTGAAAGATACCCGTTCAGAAGCTGAATTAATCAATGAAGCTGTAGAACTGGCTAAGAAATCAGATATCGTCATCTTCGTAGGAGGATTAAACAAAAGTGATTTCCAGGACAGTGAAGGAAATGACCGTAAAAGCTATGGCCTTCCATACAATCAAGATCATGTGATTTCTGCACTGGCAAAAGCTAATAAAAACCTTGCTGTGGTTCTGGTTTCAGGAAACGCTGTAGCAATGCCTTGGATCAAAGAAGTTCCAACCATTGTTCAGTCATGGTATTTAGGTTCTGAAGCAGGAAATTCTATCGCTTCTATTCTGGCAGGTGATGCTAATCCTTCAGGAAAATTACCTTTTACCTTCCCGGTGAAATTAGAAGACAATTCAGCACACCAATTGGGAGAATATCCCGGACAGAAAGATGAATTAGCCGCAGGAAAAGGAAAAGATCAAAAGAATCCGATCAACATTACTTACAACGAAGGAATTTTTGTTGGATACCGTTGGCATGACACCAAAAATATAAAACCTTTATTCAGCTTCGGACACGGATTAAGCTATACTACTTTTGAGTTTGGAAAAGCCAAAGCAGATAAAACAACCATAGCTCAGGACGATAAAATAACCTTCACATTTACTGTAAAAAATACAGGTACGAAAGCAGGTGCTGAGGTGGCTCAATTATACATCAGTGATCCGAAATCTTCTGTTCCACGTCCTGCAAAAGAATTGAAAGGTTTTGAAAAAGTATTTTTAAATCCCGGAGAGCAAAAAGAAGTAAGTATTACCATTGATAAATCAGCTTTAAGCTATTTTGATGTTAAAAAGCATGACTGGGTAGCTGAGCCCGGAGACTTTGAAGCATTAATCGGAAACTCTTCTGATGCTATTAAAACGAAAGTGAAATTCATTTTAAAATAGATAATTTTTTTCATCATTTGTGTTTTTTGACCTCCCGAAAGGGAGGTTTTCTTTTGGGTTATAATACAGAATCTATGTCTTTGACCGAATGCTCAAAAACAAAAAATGCCCGGATCACTCCGGGCACAGCAATAGCAATTTACAAGGAAAAAATTAAATATGCTGTTCTATTTCTTCAAAATAATGGATCACTCCAACATCGGGCAGATCCTGTTTTTCATCATTACAAAAGCTATTGGTACTTTCAGTACTTTCAAGAAAAGAATTACTGAATAGTGCATAAGAAGGTTGTTTTGCAAAATCATTCTTCAAAAGTTGATGAGCTTCCACCACCGGCGCACCATATAGTTTTCTAAAATTTCCAATCTTATACTGTGAAAATTTCCCGTAATGAACAATAAATTTTAATGACAGATCAATGGAGATGCTTAGTGCTTCATTGAGTTCAGCCACTTTTCTTGTAAAGGCATTCTGCATATTCCGAAGCATATTCGAAACCTTTTTAAATGACGGATTTTTATCATATCTGAAAAATAAAATAGCATCCCCTTCAATTTCAGAAATCTCAAAATAATGGTCATTCACATCAATCAGGATAGATAATAGTTGTCTCACAATATATTCTCCTGTATATAGTTTTGTATTGAATACAAATTCGGTAAATCCATTGAAATCCGGAATCAGTATAATACCCTCTTGTATATTTGCATCCATGATGTATCGTTTAAAAACCTGTTGTATCTAAAGACGCAACAGGTTTCATTTTACTTTATTGCCATCCGCCACCTACTGATCGGTAAAGAGCAGTAATCGCATTCAAACGTTGAGCTTTCAGAGAAGCCAGATCCAGTTCAGCCTGAAGTTTATTGGTTTGTGCCAGGATCACTTCTACATAAGTCGCTGAATTATATTTAAATAAAATATCTGCTTTTTTTACGGCTTCATTAGATTTCGTTACCAGACCTTCAGCAATCTTTTGCTGATCTTCAAGTTTCTGAATCTGTACCAAAGCATCTGAAACTTCACCCACAGCTTTTAAAACCGATTGTTTAAAATTGATTTCAGCTTGCTCCGATAATACTTTGGATTGTTCATATTGTGTTTTCAGCTGTTTCCCGTTCAGAATAGGCTGTGCTATAGCTCCCGCTGCCATTCCGAAAAGCGATCCCGGAATACTGAACCATTTGCTGGCCTGGAAAGCATTAATTCCACCTTGTGCTGTAATATTCAGCGAAGGATACATACTCATTTTTGCTACATGAATCGCTGCCACGCTTTTTTTCACTTCCAGTTCAGCAGTTTTAATATCCGGTCTGTAGCTCAATAGCTCGGAAGGGATTCCTGCTGTAATATGATCAGGAGACTGAACTGTATTCAGACTTTCTTTTCTCTCAATGCGATCAGGCATTGATCCTGTCAGTAAACTCAAGGCATTTTCCTGGGTTGCAATAGAACTTTCAATGGCTGGAATCGTTTTTAAGATCTGATCTTTTACAATCTCCTGTTGTTGTACCGCAAGAGCAGTGGTAAGACCTACCTCCTGCTGTTTGGCCAGAAACTTCAACGTAGTATCAGAATAGGTTAAATTAGATTTGGTAATTTCCAATTGGGTATCCAACATCAGCAAGTTATAATATCCCTGAACAACCGCAGCGACCAATCCTGTTTTCACCGCTTTCGCCGCTTCCTGAGTTTTAAGATATTCCGTTAATGCCTGTTCCTTCCTACCCTTGATTTTCCCCCAGATATCTGCTTCCCATGAAATATTGACAGAACTCGTATAATCTTCCGTATACTTTCTTCCCATGAACTGTCCGGCCATCATTCCATTCATACTATTATCCGAGGGGCGGCTGATACTTGCATTGCCAATTGTTGCACTGACAGTCGGTACATTAGCCCATTTACTTTGATTATAGGCTAAAGAAGCAAATTCGATCTGCTTTAAAGCCACTTGTAAATCATTATTCTGAATCACAGCTTTATCAATCAAACCAACTAAAATGGGATCTTTAAAAAAATCTTTGTAGCTGATCCTTGCAATATTTTGATTCTGCTCACCAGCCGTAATGCTATCATTTCTGAAAGCTTCAGGCATTTTGATTTCCGGCTGCTCATATTTCTGAACTTTACAGGAAATGACTACCCCGGAAACTATTGCTATATATGCTATATTTTTAATTGAATTCATTTTTTAAAATCATTTGGATTAATATTCCCAATCTGCTTCTGTTACTACTTTCCCATTTATTTTTTCATGCAAAGCCTGGAATACCACAAAAAGAACCGGAACCACGAAAAGTCCTAAAATAGTTCCGAAAAGCATCCCCGATATCGCAGCATATCCAATAGAATGGTTTCCTAATGCAGAAGGTCCTACCACAAAAATCAATGGAATCAATCCTGTAATAAATGCCAAGGAGGTCATTAAGATCGGACGTAAACGTGCCTTTGCACCTTCCACTGCAGAAGCAATCAAACTCTTCCCTGCTCTCCGGCGCTGAACAGCAAATTCTACGATAAGAATACCATTTTTAGCCAGAAGCCCGATCAACATAACCATAGCAATCTGAACATAGATATTATTGGATAGCTCTGCCAGTGTAATTCCTACAAACACTCCTGATAAACCGATAGGAATAGCAATCAATACCGCGAAAGGAAGAATATAACTTTCATACTGTGCGGATAAAAGGAAGAAAACAAATACGATACACAACCCGAAGATCATCACCGATTGAGAACTTGAAGTTGCTTCTTCTCGACTCATCCCTTTATAGTCATAAGTATATCCCGGAGGAAGAACTTGCTTACTCACCTCTTCAACTGCAGCCATTGCCTGTCCGGAACTGTATCCCGGGGCCGCCATTACAGTTAAGTTTGAAGAATTAAATAAGTTGAAACGATCCACCACTTCCGCTCCTGTTACCTGCTTCAGGCTTACTAAAGTATTCACAGGAACCATTTGGTTTTGATTGTTTTTAACAAAGATTCCGTTCAGGGATTCTTTATCTTCTCTTGTTTCGGGAGTCGCCTGTACCAATACTCTGTAATATTTTCCGAACCTGTTGAAATCGGAAGACTGGATACTTCCATAATATCCCTGCATCACCCCTAAGACATCAGAAACCGCGACACCAAGCTGTGCTGCTTTTACCTCATCAACCAATACCTCATATTGTGGATAAGACACATCGAAAGTGGTATAAGCCAATGCGACTTCAGGTCTTTGCATTAACGCTCCCATCATTCCGTAAGAAATATTTCCTAAACTCTGAAGATCCCCATTCGTACGGTCCTGAAGAACCAGTTCCATTCCACTCGTATTTCCAAATCCGTCTACTGTCGGTGTATTAATTACTAAGAAATTAGCTCTTTTATCCTGGGATAATGCGCCCTGAAACTGTCCAATGATATCATTGATATTATTAACTTTTCCTCTTTCACCTCCTTTTTTCAATTTTACGAAAATAGAACCTGCTGAAGATGACATCGAACCACTGAATAAATTCAGTCCGTCTACCGAGATCACTTTATCAACAGCAGGATTTTTCATCAGCAGATCTTCAGTATCAGAAATGATCTTTGACGTCCTGTCTTTTGAAGCTCCCGGTGCAAGATTAGTTGTCACGATAATGAAACTCTGATCTTCATCAGGAATAAATCCTTTCGGCGTGGTCATCGACATCCAGGTAAATAATCCACCAAAAGCAACAATGATCAACAGCGCTATCCATTTTCTTTTTAAAAGGAATAAAATCGCTTTTCCATACCGGAAAGTCAGTTTATTAAAATTCGTATTAAAGGCACTAAAGAAACGCTCTTTAAAATTCATTTTCTCATGTGTTTCCGGATGATGTTGCTTTAAAAATATAGCACATAGTGCAGGACTTAAAGTCAATGCATTCACTGCCGAAATAACAATCGCAATCGCTAAGGTTAACGCAAACTGCTGATAAAATAATCCTGTAGATCCACTCATAAAAGCAACCGGCACGAATACCGCAGACATGATCAGAGTAATGGAAATAATGGCTCCAGTAATTTCACTCATCGCCGACATCGTTGCCGCTCTGGGGTTCAGTTTTTTATGCTCCATTTTGGCATGGACTGCTTCGACGACGACGATAGCATCATCCACAACAATTCCAATCGCCAATACCAAAGCAAAAAGCGTCAGGATATTGATGGAAAATCCAAAGACATTCATAAAGAAGAAGGTTCCTACAATAGACACCGGAACTGCAATCGCCGGAATCAGTGTAGAACGGAAATCCTGCAGGAAAATATAGACCACAATAAAAACAAGAATAAATGCTTCGATCAAAGTATGAATTACCTGTTCAATCGACTGATCCAATGCTTCTTTTGTAGCATAAGGTATTTCATATGCCATTCCTTCCGGAAAAGATTTTTCCAGCTCCTTCATTCTTGCCTGAAGTGCTATCTGTACTTCATTGGCATTCGATCCTGCCATCTGAAAGATCGCCATCGTAACAGAAGCTTTTTTATTGAAATTGGAAGATACGTTATAACTATATGCTCCAAATTCTACTCTGGCTACATCTTTTAATTTTAAAACAGAACCATCGCTTAGTGCTTTGATCGTTATATTTTCATATTGCTCTGGCTCAGTAAATTTTCCTTTGTAACGAAGGACATATTCCATTGCTTCTTTACTTCTTTCTCCGAATCTACCCGGCGCAGCCTCTAAATTCTGAGACTGAATAGCTCTTGAAACATCGGAAGGAGTCAGATTATAGGAAGTCAGTTTATTAGGATCCAGCCATACCCGCATTGAATAGTCCTTATTTCCATACACCATCGCATCACCTACTCCCTTCACCCTTTTCAGTTCCGGTACGATATTGATCTTTGCATAGTTTTCAAGGAAAAGATCATCCATCTTTCCATCCTTACTGGTCAAAGAAACCATAGCAATCATACTGTTTTGTCTCTTCAAGGTTGTAATCCCTGCCTGTATTACTTCTGCCGGAAGCTGATTCGTTACCTGAGCTACCCTGTTCTGAACATTAATTGCTGCCTGATCGGGATCAGTTCCTAATTTGAAAATAACAGTTATATTTAATGTACCATCATTACTTGCCGTAGAGGTAATATAATCCATATTTTCCACTCCATTGATGGCATTTTCTAATGGCGGAGCAACAGATCTCGCAATCGTTTCAGCATTAGCTCCCGGATACACAGCGGTCACCATTACCGTAGGCGGCGCAATATCCGGAAATTTTGTGATCGGTAAATTAAGCATACCGACAATTCCCAATATAACCAACAGCACAGAAATAACCGTTGCTAATACAGGTCTTTTTATAATTCTTTTTAACATGATTTCTTCTTACGATTTTTTCGGTTGAGCATTTTGTTTTTGAGCTACAACAGGAGTTCCGGGTTGCAGCCTGTCAAAACCTGTAACGATGTATTGGTCTCCGGCCTTCAATCCTTTAGATACGATAAAATTTGTACCTGTCTTTCCACTGACTTCGATAGGAAGCTGAACTGCTTTTCCATCTCTAATAGTGAATACAAAAAGCTTATCCTGAATCGCTCTGGTAGAAGCAATAGGAAGCAGAATAACATTAGAGTAAAACTGATCCAATACGATCTTTCCAGTATTCCCGCTTCTCAATACATTATTCGGATTATTGAATTTTGCTCTCAGAGTGATAGAACCTGTTGTCTTATTAAACTGCCCATCCACTGCATCAATCCTTCCTGTTTCAACATATTTTTCACCACCGGAAAGAAGCAATGAGACAGCAGGTGTATTTTTGATAATTTCATTTACGCTGCTCCCGGGATTTTGTTTTTGAAATTGATTAAAATCACTCTCACTTAAACTAAAATAAGTATACACTTCATGAATGTCCGACAGTAAACTGATAGGATTTTGGCTGGCAGGTGTCAACAAACTCCCTAAACGATAATTGAATCTTCCAATGTATCCGCTGACTGGTGCCTTAATCGTAGAAAAATTGAGATTGATCTTCGCCGACCCAATAGAAGCCTGGGATTGACTCACTGTTCCCCTTGCCGCATTATAAGCGGCTTCTGCTTCCTTTACCTGAATCTCGGAGACCATTTTATTTCTGAACAGTTCCTTTTTACGTTCCAATTCTATTTTGGAAGTGGTAAGATTGGCTTGTGCTGTAATTAATGCTGCCTGTGCACTATTCAATTGCTCACGAAAGACCTGATCTTCAATCTTGAACAAAGGCTGACCAGCTCTCACATAATCTCCTTCATCTACATATATTTTAGACAGGTATCCTGTTACCTGAGGTCTTATTTCAACATTAGAAATTCCCTCTACGGAAGCCGCATATTCTCTCGAAACAGAAGCATCTCCCTGCTTTACGGTTTCTACAGGAAGTTGAGGTGCTTGTTGCTGATAAGATTGATTTTGAGTATTTTTCCTACACCCCGTTACAACCACAAACGAGAGGAATAATATAGTCCATTTCTGGATAAAAAATTTTTGCATAGTAATATTTCCTTTAAATTTCACAAGGCAAAATTCGCCCTAAAAAAATTCAAGAGAAATATTCTAAAAACTCCTTAATTTGTCAAAAAGACTCCTTATTTTTCAAAACATGATAAATGTCATTTTTCACCTTCATTAAAACATATTAATATTTTTCCTAACCATTTTAGATCATAAAATCATGAAATAATTGTAAAAAGAACTCATCTCTTATTTAAAATCCCTGGGTTTAATACAGATCTGTCCTTTTGTATGTAAGCGGTGAGATGCCAGTTTGTTTTTTAAAAAACTTACTGAAAGACGCCTGATCAGGGAATTTAAGCTGAGCGGCCACTTCATTTACATTCGCATTCGAATTCTTCAGCAATAGCCTTGCCTCAACAATTAGTACCTGATGAATGATATCTCTCGGCGACTTGAACATGGTCTTATTGATAACCTTGGTCAGGTATTTACGACTGATAAATAATTTATCTGCATAAAACTGCACGCTATGCTCTTCTTTAAAGTGCTCCCGGACCAAAATAAAGAAACTTGTGGTAATTTCATCTTCCCGGTAGGTCACTGGATTTCCTGTTTCTGTCTTTTTAAAATGATTATCCGTTTCATACATGACCAAAGAAAAATGATGCCAGATCATTTCATTAAAATAGTAATTCTCTTTTTCGGTGTTGTTTAAAATTTTAAGCTCATCAAGATGAAATTTCAGTCTCCGAAACAGATCAGGTTCATTATGAACCACATGTATAGGATCCTCAGAGAGACTTCTCAAGACATCACTCGACTTGTAATTGAATCCGGCATTAGAAATAAAATCTATTGAAAAGAAAATATATTCTCCTTTGTAATCATTTGAAATTTCTTCTATCCAAAATGTTTGACCTATTGGACAAAATACGATATCCCCTTTTGAAACCTTGTACCTGATGTCTTCAATTATGAATCTCTCCTCTCCATTTGTTATCAAGATCATACAAAAATATTCTGCACGATAAGGTACATTCAATTTGACGGAATAGTTGGTACTATCAATGGTCATGACTACAAACTCCTTAATTCTAAGATCAAATTCCACTTCCTTAAGAAGCTCTTCAAAAGTCATATTTGAAATAAAGTCAGCGGGTTGGGTGTTATTTTTCCGAGCCATTTTAAAATGAAATAGAGGATAAAATTAGTGAATAATCTTTTATTTGTTAGTTGAGGAGTTACGGGGTGCGAGGTGCGGGTTTCGAGTTAAGGGGGGGTTCAGATCCCGGTCAATAGTTGTTTCACATTTCTTTTCCGTTAAATAGAAACATTCAAATTATTTCTCCAAATCTAACAATTATAAAACATATGGTTTATTAGACATTTATAATCAGTTCTTTCTCATAACCATTGTATTTTTCGTCAATATATCCATGGGGGTTACAGATGATCTCTGTATTTTCTATTGTATATCTGCAGGGCGTATGAATATGCCCATGAACCCAATATAGAGGCTTATATTCTATAATTAAATCTTCGAGATCAGAAGCATACGCTGAGGTTAGGGGATCATTCTTATACTCAACAGGAACCGATTGAATACTTGGAGCATGATGTGTAACTACAATATTCTTTAATCCTCTGGATTTTTCAAGATTTTCCTGCAATGCTATTCTTGAAAACTGATGAATTTTAAAAGTATCAATAGTTCTCATTTTCGAATACGATGGATCTCTTTTAATCTTTTTATAATCATTCATTCTAGGCTGGCAGATCATTCCATATTGCACTGGATTGCCAAAGATTGAAAAATCAGTCCATAAAGTAGCTCCATGGAACCTGACATCTTCGATATCAACGAAAGAATCTTCAAGCACAAAAACAGCAGAGTCCTTTGCTGCTTCCTTTATTTTATTTAAAGTTTTAGGGTAAGACCCTTTGTAATATTCATGATTGCCCAAAACATAAATAACCGGCTTTTTGGATATCTTATCTTTAATCCACTCAATCCCTTTTGTTCCTAAATTGATATCTCCAGCCAATACAACAACATCTGCCTTATCAAAAGATAAATCAGTAGAGCCAAATTCCTGGTGCAGATCACTGATGATTTGTATTTTCATAGGTTTTAAAAAAATAGGAATAGAGAACGTTTCAACAGGCAAAAGTAATACAATATCAGAAACTATGTTTACCTTTAGACTTTAATTACAAGATATCGCATGAAAACAGCTGCAACGTTTCTTTTGGCTTTCTTTTTTTTTCTCTCAAATCTTTTAACGGCCCAGCAAAAACAATATATTTTCTTTTTACATAATAAATTTCTGGAAGGCCATTCTTTCGCCGAAAAACATCCACAATATGGCATCGCAGAGTATGCGCCGATTCTGAATAAACTAAAAGACAAAAACACGGTGATCATCTCTGAAAAAAGACCTGATCAGACCGACCCGGAAATGTATGCCCGAAAAGTAATTACCCAGATTGACAGCTTAAAAAATAAAGGGGTATCTCCTCAAAATATGAGTATAGTAGGTACCTCACAGGGTGGTTATATTGCTCAATATGTTTCTTACTATGCTAAAAATCCAGATTTGAAATTTGTGATCATCGGATCGAGCTTTAAGGACGATTCCTTGAATAAAGACCCTGACTTCAAATTGTATGGTAAAGTACTTTCTATTACAGAAAAATCTGATGAGGGGCATGTTCCGTTATCTTCTCAAAAAAGATTAAAAAACTCAAAATTAAAAACGTTCAAAGAAATAGAAGTGAACACCGGAATGAAACATGGTTTTTTGTTTAAAGCATTAGATATCTGGATCAATCCTACCAAAGAATGGATTCATAAGAAGTTTTGATGGTTGTGTGGGGTATGAATTTAGGATTGAGAGATACGAGTTGCGAGGTACGAGATTACACCCTATCTCACAGCAAATAAAACGAATAACTCCTCACCTTCAGCTTTCAATTTTCAACTCTCCACTTTCAACTCTCCACAAACTTCTTTTGTGCCGCCCTCATCCCAAAGAAAAACATCACAATCACTGAAATTCCCAAAAATGCAAATGAGTATTTCCATGAAGGATCCCAGTCGTGTAACTTCCCAAAAATAGCAGGTCCAAAAGCAGCAATAAGGTATCCTACAGATTGTGCCATTCCTGAAATCTTAATAGCATTGGCACTTGATTTTGTCCGCAAAGAGAAAAATAAGATCGATAGACTAAACGAAAGACCATTGGATAGACCTAAAAGAATTGCTGTTGCATAGATCCATTGTGATTTTAACAGGGCAAACATAACAATACTTGCGAACATCAGAACACACAAGAAAACGATCATTACTCTTTGGTCTTTCATTTTATTAGCGATAATCGGTCCTACAAAAGTGATCGGAATCATTGAGATCTGAATGACGAACAACACCCAACCCGGAGCATTTCCGTTCATTCCATAGTCATTCAGAACAGCTGGCAGCCATGAAATTAAAGAATAATAAACCAGAGACTGCAGCCCCATAAAAATACTGATATTCCAGGCCTGTGCAGATTTAAACATATTAAAATCCGATTTAGCCAAAGAGCTCTTGATTTGATTGGTGCTTTTTTTATTCAATAATAATTCCAAAACCACGACCAATAAGGCTAGCAAAGCAATAACCAACCAGATTCCCAAAGAACCACGCCATCCGTAGCCTGTCCATTCTCCAAGGCTAACGCTGTACCCCGATGCCAACGCAGCGGTAAGGTTCATCGCAACCGCAAAGATGCCGGTCATTAAACCGATCTGTTTTGGAAAATTGTTTTTGATATAACCTGGAGTAATAACATTTCCTACACAGATTCCAAGACCGATAAATACAGATCCTGTAAACAAGGTCCAAACGGATCCAAAAACCCGCAGAAACAACCCAAAACTCAGGATAACCAAAGCATATAATAAAAAACGGTTGATGCTGAAACGGTGTGAAAACCGACTAACCAATACTGAGCAACTGGCAAACATCAGCAAAGGAATGGAAGTCAGTAAACTGCTTTGAAAATTATCTAAATGCAAAGACTGACCGATCTGATTCAGTACCGGCCCAACAGAAGTAATAGGTGAACGCAGGTTACTTGACACCAAAATAACTACCAAAACATTGATCAACAGTAAAATATAAGATCCCTCTTTTCTTGTTTCACTTTTCATAATAGGTATAAAAAAATTGATATAGCAAAATTAATTATGTTATTTTGTATACATTTGCCATTATATTGATCTAAAACGACATGGCTCCTCCAGAAAATATCTTGAATGTGGATGAATTATCGAAACCTTATTTTGTTTGGTTTGAGGATAACTGGAGGCATGATGATCTTCTTCATCTTCATGAGAAAAAGGGACAGCTGGTGTATGTAGAAAGTGGATTTCAATATCTGACGGTAGAAGGAAAGATGTATCTTTTACCGCAAAACCATGCCGCCTGGATTCCTGCAAAAGCCATCCATAAAACCAATTCTCATTCCGAAAGAATCAGGTTGATGATCATGTTTTTCGACAGTACCAAAGATGATTCATTTTACAATACGGTCAACGTATTTTCTGTACCTCCGGTATTGAAAGAAATGATCAGATATGCCGAAAAATGGTCACGGGATACGGATGAAAGCGATGATGAAAACATATTTCTAAAAGCATTGTATAATGAACTCCCAAATTTTGTAGCCGATTCTATCCAACTGCATATCAGTCTTCCTAAAGACAAGAGATTAACCCAGGCCATCAACCACCTGAATACCCACTATACACAAGATCTTAAAATGGAAGACCTAAGTGATATCGCCTCATTATCACTACGGTCTCTGGAAAGGATTTTTAAAAAAGAAACTGGCCTCACCCTGATCAAATACCAGCAAATGCTGCGGATCATCAAAAGCCTGGAATTATTAAGTGCCAATGAATGGACTATTTCAGAAATTGCCTATCAGGTTGGGTACAAAAGTCTGCAGGCATATACCAACAGTTTTCAGTCGGTTATGCAGTACAGACCCAGCGATTTTATAAAAAATTTATGATCAGACTTTGTCTTTAGAGATCCACTTATCAACTTTCGGAGCCTCGTAATTCTTCATTTTGGCTAGAAGAACATCTATGTTATCATCTACAATCAGCATCTTTTGGTTAGCTTCTTTCAAAAACCCTTTATCAACCATTGTCTGTGTCATCTTCAATAAATCATCGTAAAATCCATTGACGTTAAGAACAGCGATTGGCTTTTGATGCAACCCCAACTGTGCCCAGGTCATCATTTCAAAAAGCTCTTCTAAAGTTCCATATCCTCCGGGTAATGCTATCACACCATCTGATAATTCATTCATTTTGGTTTTACGCTCATGCATGGTTTCTACAAGGATCAGATCAGTCAGATTTTGGTGAGCAATTTCTTTTCCTTTCAGAAAATGAGGAAGCACTCCTATCGCCTCACCGCCGTTTTCCATCACTCCGTTTGCAACTACTCCCATCAAACCACTGATGGCACCACCATATACCAATCCTATTTTCTCTTCCACAAGTTTCTTTCCTAATGCATAGGCTTGATCTTCATAGATCGGTTCAGCTCCAAAGCTTGATCCACAAAATACAGTTAGTCTTTTTATCATTGTACGTCAAAGTTTATAGTGGCAGCCAATTATGAGACCGCTACCGATGTTCTTTTTACCTTTAATTCTTTAATAATCAAATATACCAATATTCCAAGTGCACAAACTGCATACACTGCCAAAATGATGACACTTAAACTTCCCACTGCCCAATCGGAAGGAAAAATTTGCCCCATTAAGGTCATAAATGACAAGCCAATTCCAGCTCCTAAAAAATAGTTGGTGCTCGTTAAACTTGAAGCTACTCCATAATCCGATGCATCAACATCCCGGATTCCCAAAATGGACAAACTGGTAAAACAGAAAGTCATTCCAACTCCTGAGATACACGCTGCACCCAATAATACAAGGACCAAAGGGTGACCAAAATAAATAGATATCAGTAAAGATAAAGCCCCAGCCAACATAAAAGACCATCCGAAAATTCCCATTTGTGCAGGGTTTAGTTTTTTTGAAACAGAAGGCAAAATAAATTTAGCAACCAAAGCTGACATTACACTGAAAGGAACCAGCATTAATCCTGCTGAGGCAGCACTGTGTCCCATATCTTTTTGCAACATTAAAGAGATCAGGAATAAGAATCCTATAAAAAAGGCGCCTAAGGTAAAAAAGGCCAAATTCGAAGTCATCAGTGATCTGTGCTTGAATAATTGAATATCAATCAAAGGCTGAGCTACAGTTTTTAATCGATAAACCACAGTTCCTAATAATATAACAGCTACAACGATCGACCCGATAACCATAAATGGCTGCTCTTTAATCTGGATCAACTCATGGGTTCCATACGTCAAACTCAATAATCCAAGAACTAATAAAATTCCAGAAACGGAATCTGTTTTCTGAGAGTTTTCCGACTTCTCATCCGCAGGTAAATACTGATATGCGAAAATAAGAGTCAATAAAAGAATAGGAACATTGATTAGGAAAACCCAGTGCCAGCTTAAATAGGTACTGATGATACCTCCTATAGACAAACCACTCCCCGATCCGATTGCTGCAAAAGAGCTAAAAACGCCTAAAGCTTTATTTCGTTCATGATTTTCGGTAAAAGTATTCGTAACTATAGATAGCGCTGAAGGCATAATAAATGCAGCACCCAATCCCTGTAAAGCTCTGAATATGGCCAACATTTCAAAATTGGTTGAAAGCCCTGCCCCTAATGAAGTCAGCATAAAAATAAGCGCTCCAAGCAGGAACATTTTTTTTCTTCCGATCTGATCAGATAGCTTGCCTCCAATAATCAGAAAACCACCAAAAAACAAAACATATAAAGTTTGCAGCCACTGAACGGTTTCAGCACCGATATTGAACTGTTTCTGAATAGCAGGGATTGTCAGGTTGATAATAGCAATATCTAAAGCTTCAACAAAGGTTCCTATTGATGCCAATATTAATATTAAGTTTTTTCTTGTTCCCATACCATTCAAATTTCCTGCAAAATTAAAATTATTAGAACATATGTAAAAATTTAACATTAAATTTGGAACACAATTGAATTTAAATACAAAATAAAAGAACAAATGTACTTTTAAGTTAATTTTAAAATAAAAAAACAGAACAAATGCAACCTGAAAATTACACCCTCGACGAAAAAGACCTCTCTATCCTGCGCCTGTTACAAAAAGATGCGAAGCTGAGCGTCCGTGATATTTCAACCCGGATCAATCTAAGTCCAACGCCTACCCATGAACGGATCAAGCGTTTAGAGAAATCAGGAATCATCAAAGAATACACGGCTGTTTTGGATCGCAAAAAGGTCAATAAAGGAATGATGGTTGTATGCATGATCGCACTGAATGCCCATAATAAAAAAATGGCCACGAAATTTATTGAAGAGGTTTGTAAATTAAAAGAAGTCGTTGAGTTTTATAACATCAGTGGTGATTTTGATTTTATGCTGAAAATCCTTGCACCCAATATGGATGAGTTTCATGAATTCTTCGTGAATAAGCTTTCTGAAATCGAAGGGATCGGACAGACGAAAAGTATTTTTGTGATGAATAGTATTAAAGAAAGTTCTCAGATTATATAAGCAAAAGCAGATGTAATTACAAACATAATATACCACGTTCGTCATTGCCAACGAAAGCGAAATAATCTCAATCCAACATTCATTTACTAGTAAAAAGCAAACTCACTAGAACACTGATCCTCCATCAGTTAAAGTGAGAACCTTTGTAAATTAAGTCACAAAAGTTTTTAACACTTTAGTGAGTTTAAGTTTAATACTTGCTGCATAAAAAGAACACATAAGGCCTCTAAAAATCTTTGATTTTTATTCTAAATAACAACCAACATCCATCCATTGCGAACAAATGTGCTTGTGCTGAGCTTATCGAAGGGAAGCAATCTCAACTAAAAATCACAACTTACAAGTAAAAGTAAATTACCCAGAATACTGATCCTCCGTCACTTCGAGTGTTTTTCGAATTGAAATGAAGAAAAATGTATCGAGAACCTTTGTACATTTCAACCACAAACCGAAGGTTCGACGTAGTCAAAAGTCACAAAAGTTTTTTGAACACTTTAGTGAGTTTAAGTTTAATACTTGCTGCATAAAAAGAACACATAAGCTCTCTAAAAATCTTTGATTTTTATATTTCAAACAAACTTCGTCAGCGAAGCTAGTCTTTGCTGCCTTATTTATGCATCATTATCATCAATCTTTGCGTTTAAAAAAACACAAAAGTTTTAAATACTCTAGTTTTAATTGTAATATGTATCACATAATATACACACATAAGTATAGAAAAACCATGCTTTTGTATAAAAACCAAATCCTAATCAAAAAGCAGGTCCTACTTTAGCACTATCAAAAAGTTTTCATAAGTCAATTCATGCAGTAGCAATCTGGCTCGTTATCACTAAATCAAAAGGTATAATCAAACTTGATATATTTGATTAGATTTAATAACAATACTCATCCTTTCATGTCATTCCCTTAGTGATGGACGGGTCAGATTCTTTTTTATGAAAGTAAATCTGTCCTGTATTTAACGTGACAAAAAAAAATTTCCACCTCTGCAAAAATCAATTCTTCTTTACTGACCATAGCATTCGAAAAAGGAGAAAGAACGAATGTGAAGCAATCTCAATTAAAAAGAACGCATTAGTTCTTTAAAAATCAAAGATTTTCAATGTGCCTGATAATAATAATAATAATAATAATAATAATAATAATAATAATAATAATAATAATAATAATAATAATAATAATAATAATGATTTAGATTCCTACGGAATAACGACTTTATGCATAAGTAAAAACCTCTCATTTGTCATTCCGGAATGGAGCGAAGCGTAATGATGGAATCTAAATAAAGTAGAAGAGAATCTGCAATATCTGCCCAATCTGCGAGAATTAGAATAATCGCAAACCTCTGCAATCTCAGCTCACAAGAATGACCACAAAGTTTTATAAGTTCTCCAAAAAACCCTTTTTAAGAAAGTTTTAATTCAATTTATTCGTTATGTTCAATTAGGAATAAGTAAATTCAGGTTATCAATTAAAAACATTTATTATGCCTTGGAATCCTGATGTTTATAACCAATTTAAAAATATAAGGTTCAAACCTTTTTTTGATCTTTCCGATCTGATCATTGCAGAAACACCCATGAAAGCCGTTGATTTAGGTTGTGGTACCGGAGAACAAACCGCTATTCTCACCGAAAAATTTCCTCAAGCCGATTTCACGGGTATTGACTCTTCCCCTGAAATGCTTGAAAAATCCAAAACATTGGAAAATGAACGTCTCCATTTTAAAATGGCAACCACAGAGGAAATGCTGACCGGCAACGAAAACTGGGATCTTATTTTCAGCAATGCCGCTTTACAGTGGTCCGACAACCATCAAACCCTTTTTCCACAACTGATCTCAAAACTGAAATCCAATGGCCAACTGGCTGTTCAAATGCCTTATCAGCCGGGAAACACTCTGAATCAGATCTTATCCGGTCTCGCTGAAGAAGAACCTTTTAAAACTTATCTAAATGGATGGAACCGCCCTTCTGCAGTCCTTACTATAGATGAATACGCACAGCTTTTATTTGAAAACGGAATCGTGGAATTAAATCTTTCACAAAAGGTGTATCCTATCATTGCTGAGGACCACGACACTTTATTCAATTTTATTTCCGGATCAGCTATCATTCCTTATCTGGAACGGTTGGATGAAGAGCAACAAAAAGATTTTACAACTGAGTTTAAAAAACGTATTGCTAAAAGCTTCCCCAAGCTTCCTGCTATATATGCATTTAAAAGAATTCTTATGTATGGAAGAAAAAAATAAAGATCTTCATTTACGAAAGGCTACCTCCGCAGATTTAATGGCCATTATAAAAATGCTTGCGGATGATATATTGGGACAGAACCGGGAAAAAGTCTCCGATCCTTTGGACGAAAGATATTTTACTGCATTCAAAGCTATTGAAAAAAATCCTGATCAAGATTTACTGGTGATGGTTAATGATCATGATGAGATTTTGGGAACTTTACAGATCACCTATCTACAATACCTCAACCATACAGGCAGTAAGCGGGCACTGATTGAATCTGTACGAATCCATTCTTCACAACGTGGCCGGGGGCTGGGAGAAGAAATGTTCCGCTTAGCCATTATACGTGCCAGAGAAAATGGAGCGGATGTTGTTCAACTGACTTCGGATAAAACCAGAACCGAAGCGCTGAGGTTTTATAAAAAACTGGGATTTACAGCTTCCCATGAAGGTTTTAAAATGAAAATTTAACTGAAATCCAAACTGTTTTAATTCTCGTATACATCTGGTAGGTCCTGTTCAGATGATAAATTATGCAAAGAGCAATAAAAATGTAAAAAAGGGATGCAAGATTTTCATTTTACTGGATTTTAGATATAAAGAAATTCTTGTTTAACGTAAACCTGCTTTGGTACGGGCTTTGAATAACAAAAAAAATATTTTATAAAAGACAAATTATACCCTAAACCAACAACTAACAGTTACGATACAATGAAAAAAATAATAGCAATCGCGTTTTTAACATTAGGAATATTCAGTATTACCAGTTGCACTGCAAAGCAGGCTGCCCAATCTATGGAAACCGGAAACAATTCAACCCTTGAAGCAAGCGGAAAGATCACAAAGATCGAAAATGGCAAAGATGGCTATATGGCCACCTTTAAGGATGCTAGTGGAAAAGAATATGTAGCAACGATCAGCATTATCAATCTTCAGAAAGGAAGCAGCCAGTTCAAACGCTATGAAGTAGGCGATATGATCTCTGTAAAAGGAAGTTCATGGGATAATGACGGAGTTACCCATATTACAGCTTCTGAGCTTTCAGGTACCGCTTCAGACTCTACGACTCTTTCTGTAACTGGAAAAGTCACTAACATTGAAAACGGCAAGGATGGCTATATGGCTACCATACAGGATGCTGACGGAAAAGAATATACAGCAACAATTAGCATTGTTAATCTTCAGAAAAGCGGTGGCACCTTCAAACGGTACGAGATCGGAAATACCATTTCGGTAAAAGGTCCTTCATGGAAAGATGATCAGGGTAAAACCTACATCAAGGCGGAACAACTGAAGTAATTAAATAAAAACAATCATTTTTTTAATAATTCTCTATCGTGATATCCTTCAAAATTCTTTTTGAAGGATATTTTTTACCTGATTTGTTTTTCTTAATTCAGTTGTTCCTTTCAATGGCTCTATTTATTTCTGCTCTACTTTCTTAAAATGAACCCCATCTCTTTGCAGATCAATCACTACATCAGACACTTTCCCTTCATTATCTATTGAAAAATTCAGTTCAAACTCAGGGTTCATCTGCTGAGGAATATTTTCAATCAACTTGCAGATAAAAGCATTGTATTGCATGTGCTCCAATCTGAATTTAAAGGCAGGGAAAACAGCGAACAGTTGATCGCCTTCTTTTACTACTTCAAAAGTTCCATATCCGTTATCCACATATTTCCCAGTGTATTGGACCAGATCAAGACTTGGCTTTTTACCCTGGTCAATGGGCTTCATTGTTTTCTCAGGCTTTTTAATATCATAAATCTCTTTGGTATATGCGTACGACTTTTGTCCATCCAGTCCTAACATTCGGTTAGATATCATACTGGTAATCGTATAGGGAAGATCAGAGTTCTGTTGATTGGTCAGTACTACAACTCCTATTTTATCTAAAGGGTATAAGACTGCATTGGATGAAAAACCAGATACAGCACCTCCATGATGTACTTTATAGTGTCCACGGTACATATTGGCATTCCAGCCATACCCATACCCAAAAATATAACTACTTTGATCAGCTGTTGCGGGTGGACGTCCATTAAAAACCGCCTTTATACTGGTTGCTTCTTTTACATAATTTTCCGAAAGAACTTTCTGTTGCTGAAATACACCGTTATTCAGCCACATCCTGATCCAATTCCCCATATCATTAGCCGTGCTGTTAACAGCAGCTCCTGGCTGATCATTGTTTGGTTTCTGATAAAGTATTTTTTCGATGTTCCCTTTATACACCCCATATGGCAACGCATAATCTTCAGATTTTAGCATTTCATCAATTGATGTGGAAGAATGGTTCATCTGCAGAGGCTTAAAAATCCTGTTGCTGATGAGGTCACTCCATCTCTCTCCACTCACCTGTTCTGCTATTGTTCCCAGAACGATATAACCCATATTACTATAAATCCAACTGTCTTTAACTTCTCCACCAGGTTTAAGAAAAGGCAAGCGTTTCATTAAATCTATCCTGCTTTTTGCCGGGAAAAGAATATAAGAACCATCTGCTCTTCCTATTCCGCTTTTATGACTTAACAAATCTGCTATGGTGATCATTGAGTTCATCCGGTCGTTGTAAAACTGAAGAAAAGGAATATACATCGAAGGCTTTGCTGTAACTGATACTTTATTCTCGTCCTGAAGAGATCCTATCAATGCAGAAGTAAAAGATTTTGTGATGCTGCCAATAGGAAATACGGTATTCGAAGTCACCGGAAGTTTTTTATCAAAATCTCTCCATCCAAATCCTTTGGAATACGCGATCTGATCATCTTTTACTATCACTACAGATAAGCCGACAGCTTTATAGTCAGCCATGATATTTTGGATTTCTTCATCCAAACCTTTCAAGTTAGGCTGAATTTTTTGACTGTATAATAACCCGTTAATGGAAAGTACTCCCAATAAGAAGATTTTAATAGGATTCATGGTTTTGAATTAGATGCATGAAATTTAGCACTTTATAAGATTCTTCACAAGATTCATTAATGAATTACAGAAGATTTGTTTAATTAAAATCCTATTTTTCAGATCATTAACTGCCAGCATAAGAAAAACAATCAATAATCCTTTATTCATAGGAAACTATAAACTAATTAGACGGTATAAATAAATAACATAGATATTAATAATAATTCAAAATAGCTCCTTTAACACTACAGTTCAAACAGTTACAATAATTTAAATTTCCCAAAAAGGTGATAAAAACTCATTTCCAATCATAATATTTCCTATATTAGTGATAACTAATCAACCATCAAATTTCAAAACTATGAGAACATCACTATTATCCATGAAAAATGGTATAGCAGTCGCTATGGTATTTTTATCAGGTGTCACTTACGCCCAACAATGGCAAACTACAGGAAATCAGGGAATTAACCCCACCAATTATGTGGGTACTGTAGATCCCAGAATTCTTTACTTGCGAACCAATGGGGCATCTAACAACCCTAATCAGGCATTGCTCAACGAATTTGGTACTTTCATTGTAGAAACTACCAATAATTCTAATGCCTCTAAAGCAAAAGGAAGTCTTGCTGTTGGGGTATCCAATACTTTAGGAGCCCAGGCTGCCAGCACATTTGTCAGCGGATGGTCCAATAATCTGAGTACCGGTGGTGGTGCTAATATTGTTGGAGGGCAGGAGAATACCGTATTAAACAATGCCAGTAAATCAGTCGCATTAGGATGGAAAAACACGATCAGAAATCATAATGAATTTGCATTAGGGGTAGGAATTGACCTTACTGAAGAGTATTCTGGAGGATTTGGGATTGACCTTGCAGCTACCGGAAACCGGTCTTTTGTGATTGGTGCAGGGAATGGAGGGGCAAAACTTACCAATGCCATTCCCTATTCTATTATGCTGGGAATGTCAGGGACCTCAACCATGCTGATCAAAGATCAAAGCGTGGGTGTTCGTACCAATGCTCCTACCGCTAATTTCCATACCGTTGGAACCGTTCGTCATCAGGACCTGCCTGTTGGAAGCGGACGTGCATTAGTGGTAGACCCCAATGGGAATGTTATGGTATCCAACACAGCACTGAGTAAAATGGCTTCTTCAGACGAAACCATCCAGAAGCTGGAAGACCGTATTAAAAATCTTGAAAATACGGTAGAAGAATTAAAACAACTTCTTTTGAATAAAAATTCAACCACTGATATTAGTTTATCTGATGTTCCGACATTGGGACAGAATGTTCCGAATCCGACAAAGAATGAAACAAGCATCCGCTATTATCTTCCAAAAGATGTAAAAACAGCATCGCTTGAAATTTACAGCATCTCCGGTCAGTTGGTGAAATCAGTCCCACTTCGTGAAAAAGGAAATGGTACGATTAGAATTTCAGGCTCTGACCTTCAATCCGGCACTTATGTATACAAAATGACAGCAGACGGAAAAGTGACTGATGCAAAAAAACTAATCATGCAGGATTAAATTCTTGATATATTTTTTTCAAAAAAGCGGTCGCCAGAATTATTTCTTCAGCGACCGTTTTTTATTATTTTAGATTTTTCAGATTTTCTTCAAAATACCTCCGTATGGCATCACTTACATATTGGTCACTTTCTATAAAGTGATCTTTCCCAGGAAGTAAAATGAGGTCATACCTTTTTCCGGCTTTGGTCAATGCATCAATCATTCTTATCGTTGTGGAAATGGGTGAATTCACATCACTTGTTCCATGCATAAATAGTAATTTTCCTTTCAGGTTTCCGGCGTGATTGGTATTGGTTCCCCATTCGTAGCCTTGCTTGTTATCTTCCGGTAATCCCATATACGGCTCATTGATTTCTGCTCCTTCTGTAAGCTCACCTTGTGCTGATGCAATACCTACGCGGTATAATTCAGGAGCCATCAGCATCGCTCGAACAGCAAAATATCCACCCCAGGAATGCC
Organism: Chryseobacterium sp. T16E-39; assembly: GCF_002216065.1. Classification (NCBI taxonomy): domain Bacteria; kingdom Pseudomonadati; phylum Bacteroidota; class Flavobacteriia; order Flavobacteriales; family Weeksellaceae; genus Chryseobacterium; species Chryseobacterium sp. T16E-39. The sequence goes on from NZ_CP022282.1 coordinate 1,684,233, forward strand.
CATAAATACCGACCCGCCTCATATCCATAAACGGGTATTTTCCTCCAAGCTGTTTAAAAACTGCCACCCGATCAGCAATTTCACAGGTTCCAATCTTTCCATAAATAGCATCTTGAAAAGCTTTACTTCGCTCAACTGTTCCCCTTGTGTCCATGATAACCGTGATATAGCCTAACTGTGCCAATGCCTGCGCCATGGCAGTAGGCGCTGAATTAGGTCCAAATCTATGAGGTACTACATTCATAAAGGGTCCGGCATATATAAATTCAACCACCGGATATTTTTTGGCTGGATCAAGATCATAGGGTTTGTACATAATTCCGTATAGATCAGTGATTCCATCATCCGCTTTAGCAACGAAACCTTCCGGAGGTTTAAATCCTATTTTTTGCAACCTGCTGGTATCAGATGTTTTCAGAAGTTGCAAAGATTTTCCATCAGTGGTTCGCAATTCAACCGATTGAGGCTGCTTCATACTGGAATACGTATCCAGAAAATATTGACCGGAGGGTGAAAACTGGGAATAGGTATGTATTCCATCTGCTGAGGTGATTTTTTTAAAGTTCTTTCCTTTCAGATCAACCCGGTATATATTTGTCGAGTAGAGATTTTTTTCTGCATTAGCAGTGAAATAAACCCAACCTTTAGATTCATCTATACGAATAAGTCCTGTAGTAACAGGAAAATCTCCGGAAGTCAGCCTTCGGATCAGCTTCCCATTGATATTATAAAGATACAGATGGCGCCAACCATCTCTTTCAGAAAGCCATATAAAAGAATTTCCATCTTTCAGGAGCGTAACCTGTTTTTCCCATGCATCAATTAAAAAATCCAATCCTTCCACAAAGGTTTTGCTTTCTTCTGTCAGGATTACTCTGCTCACTCCTGTATCCGGATCAGCAGCCAGCAATTCCAGCTTTTTTCCAAGCCTGTCCAAACGCATAAAAAGGACTTCTGAATCATTGGGTCTCCATCCTATCGGAAATGCATATTGCTGTGCATTTGAACCCATTTCTATCTTGACTGTTTTCCCCGAAGTGACATCCAGGACATACAGTTCAGGAGTCTCAATAACACCTTCGGTTTTAGCATACACGCTATACTTGACCTCCTCGTCAGGTTTTGAATAATCAATTACGGGTAGATGATGAACCTTTCTACCATCTGGTCTTTTTACCAGAAGTTTCTTTCCATCCTTCGACCAACATCCATCTGTGACCGTCCATGGATAATCATCTTTTCCATCAAAAGTAATCTGTCTTGTTTTTTTGGTAAGACGATCAACCAGTTCTATATTATTATCTTTTGTCGTAACAAACCATTGCCTATCGGGAGAAAAAATACCGGAAGGCGGAATTTCATCCTCTTCTTTTCCTTCTATCCGGATGATCCCGTAATCCTTTAAACTCAACCGAAATTTTTTATTTTCAACAAAAAACTCTGCTGCATTTTTATCTTCTAATAAAGTGAAGGTACTAAATGGAATTCCTTTAGTACCAGGTTCTTTTTCAAGTAAAGGTCTTAGTACTTTCATTAAATGATCTCTGTCAAAAAACTCCCGCTTTGTATTATGCTTCGGGTCTACCTCATAGATTACTGTATTTTCAGGGGTTCCTGCAGCAAACCAGAAACGGTTTCCATCTGCATACCAATGGGGATTGACATAGGTATCCCGGACAAGACTCCGGAAATTCAGATAGCTTTCGTAGCGTCCCTTATCGGTTATCGTATCACTGACCTGTGCATCAGCAAAAGATGCTAAAAAGAGCATGATCAGATTTATTTTTAAAATGAAATATTTACAATAAATTTTCATGGTACTCATTTTAAGGCTTAAAATTTTGAATAAAAATCGGATCACCCCTTATTAACTCCTGCAGTTCGCACTGATCTTATTGACCAGTTTTCTCAGCAGTTCAATTTCCTCTTCGGAAATCCCTTCAACAGCCTTTTTCCTATTAGCATCAACTATAGGTTGAATTTCAGTCAAAATCTTTTTTCCTTTAGCTGTAAGATGGAGGGTAAACCTTCGCCTATCTTTCTCAAAAGAATCTCTTTTGAGAAAGCCGCTCTTAACCAAAAGTTCAATGATGCGCGTCACGGAAGCGACATCTTTAAAAGCTCTTCTTGCAATTTCTTTTTGGGGTATTCCAGGATTTTCATTAATAATACTCAGGATCAATCCCTGGTCGATCGTGATATCAAAACCCTGATCATTGATCTGCTTCTGGGCAAACTGACGATAGGATTTAATCGATTCCTCAATGCTGTAAAAAATAGTTTGTTCTGATTTAGCCATCATTTTATATTTTAATTGATATGCATATAATTGATATATCAAATATATAAATAAAATTGATTCCCAAAGCTTTATCATCAAAAAATTAATATTAAAAATTTTCCTTCCCAAAAAAAACCATCTCAAAAGTTATAAAAGCAGGCAATCAAGTTTAAAATTATATCATACAAAAGAACAGATAAAATAAAAGCAAAAAAATTTAAACTCATTATGTGGATAACAATAGTTTAGATTCCTACGGAATGACAAATATGGCGTTTTAACTTATACGCAAAGTTGTCATTCCGTAGGAATCTAAACACAATAAATTGTAAAAAGAGTACAAAAAATCTATGTAATCTGTAAAATCTGGGGGATTAAATATTACTATTTCTCCACTTCCTTTCCATACAGCACTTCACCACCTTCCAAAGACATCATAATCGCTTCATTACTATACGCTATCATTTTTTCTTCATAATCTGAGATTGCATCAGCAAGGCTTCCATCCTTTAATAAAGCTCCACAGATATTTTCCGTCAATAAAGCAGCATCCATAAACGCAGTATTTGCTCCTACTCCACCAGCCGGGCTCATCGTATGAACTGCATCACCCAACGCAGTAATATTCCCGGATTTCCATTTTTCTTTGGGTAATGAAGACCTGATAGGAGTAACCGACAATGACTTCTGATCACAATAGTTGAATAATGATTTCAATTGCGGATGCCAATCCTGAGTAACCCTTTGGATGCAGGCAAAAGTTTCTTCAGAAGAAAGGGTATAAAAATCCTGTTGATGTAATCCAAAAGCACCTGGCTTTCCAATAAATGCCCAATAGAAGTAATTCTGTAAAGGACTCAGCATATTCCATGAATCATTTTTCTTTGAAAAATCAAATTGCATGGCATCGGCAATCAGTGAAAACTGATCATTAAGAATCACAGAAGTTCCGGTTCGCAGCTCAGTGGCTATTTCTTCCTCATTCTCGGATGTCACAAAAGTTCTGCCATAAATGGTCATATTCCCGGTATTGACTTTCTGATCTTTGCAGTATTCGACCCCTATTTTAGAATTGACTCCATCTGCCCCGATCACAAGATCAGCCGTCTGGGTGGTTCCATCTTCAAATGAAAGTAATACTTCCCCATTTTCCAATTCTCTGTAATCAGTTACTGCTTTTCCAAAATAAATCTGTCTTTCCAATCCATGAAGCAAAATTTCACGTAAAGTCAGACGATTCGGTTTTAAATCGGGTACCTGTCTGATCCCGTCACTCCATGAATCAACTAAATCTTTCCCTGTTTTTTCAAGATGAGAATTAAAAACTTTTAATCCTTTGGTACTTGCTGCACAGGTTTCAAGAAATAGTTCATACAAATGTTTAGGAAGACAGTCTTTCAGTGCTTGTTTGCCCGGCTCATTAATTCTGATCCGATATCCCTGCGTTCTGGTATTAATTGCTTCATCTTTTTCAAAAATAGTACAGTTGATTCCTTTCTTTTTCAAGCCCTGCGCAAGACATAATCCTCCTAATCCGGCTCCTATAATGGCAATTCTTTTACTTTTATATTCGTTGTTCATCGGTTTATTTTTTGATGATTGATGAATACAAAATTATCGGGAATCAGCAGGTTTTCCTAGAGTAGATTAATGGTCTTTATGAGACAAATCTTTGTTTTTAGCCTTGAATTGCAAAGCGGTCATTCCTGTTCCTTTCTTAAAGAATCGTGAAAAATAAATGGGATCATCATAACCTAATTCATTGGCAATCTGTTTTACACTCATTTTCGTATAAAATAAAAGCCGGCGCGCTTCCAACAATATTTCCTGTTGAATCCAGAAACTGGCTGGATAACCTGTCACTTCTTTGATTGCTTCATTCAGATACAAGGGAGTAATAACGAGAGCCTGCGCATATTGCTGTACCTGCTTAGACTTTTTAAAATTTTCTTTAACCAGCTTTTTAAACTGTCTGGTAATGGTATATTTCTGTCCGGTACTGGTATGTTCAGATACCTGGAATTTCATGATCTGGGAAGCCATCATTCCAATGACCGATTCTACCAAAGACTGCTTAACGGAAACACTGTGCAACCCATCATTTCCTTCGACCTTTTCTAAAATGATAGGGATATCAAAAACCACATCCTTTTCATTCACTGATACCGATTGCCGGATCCACTGATAGGTTTCCAATACTTCACGATAATGCGCTGGAATGGCATTGGTATCCACAAATAAAAACCATCCTTCCAAATCTTTTTGATGAATATACTGATGAATTTGCCCGGGAGCTACAAAACCTAAGAAGGCTCCTTCCAATTCTATTGTATTAAAATCAACTTCAAGGGTAAATATTCCGCTTTGCTGAAGGATAAACATATAATGATCATCGCGGTGAATACCTGTTTCTTTTTCAGACAAAACAGATAAAGGCATCAGCTTAATTCCGAAACCCTCTAACTGACGGTGGTGAACTGATATCGGTGAGTATTTTTTCATGCAGGCATGTTATGAAATAAAGATACTTATTATTCATAAAATATCAGTTCTGGATGAATCGAAGATTTCTTTTTTATACTCACGCTTCATAGGCGAAGCCTGTCTTTGCTATCTTAAATTACCCATTATCATCATAGATCTTTGTGTTTAAAAAAATAATTTCTCGCGGATTTAGCTGATCTGGCAGATGTTTGTGCTTTATAAATCTGCGTAATTTGCAAAATCTGCGAGAATAAATATATATCGTGTAAAATTTTTGATACCTCTTAGATCGCAGCTCTCACCGTTTTAAAAGTCCCAGGCGTCAATCCATATTTCTTTTTAAAGGCGGCACAAAAATGAGTCGGGTTTTTATAGCCTGCCATTTCGCTGATCTGCGTAATCTGAAAATCACCGGATTCGAGGGCTAATTTTGCTTCTTCCATTCTGATATCGCTCACCATTCCAAAAACAGTAGTTCCAAATATTTCTTTAAACCCTTTCTTCAACGTAAATTCATTCGTTCCTACTTCCAGAGCTAGTTTTTTCAGGGAATAAGGTTCGGCGATATTATTCGATATGATTTCTTTGGCCAGATGGATCTTTTCCAGGTGATGTAATTTAAGGGAGCAAAAGTCAACGCAGTTGTGTGCATTAAACTGCTCAAGCTGGAGCATCAGGAGTTCAATAACTTTAGATTCAATAAAAAGCCTTTTAAAAACGCCCTGTTTTTCGCAATTGATGATGCTGTAGATGAGGTATTCTATTTGTGGGGTAACCGGCATGTGATGCTTTCCAAAAAAGGCAGGAATCTGATTATCTATATTGGAAAGGAAAGTTTCGTAGCCTTCTGTATTGGCGATATATTTTTTAAATAATTCCGGAGCCATATTGATCTCCATCGTTCGGTTGCTTTTTCCGATAAACTCAAATTTCCCTTTAATACCCGGAGCATAAACAATATTATGCTGATACGGCAGGAATTTAAAAGCTGCGGTCTCTGTTCCTGCAATTTTGGTGTGCGTAGATCCCATAAGATCAAAATGCATTTCCACCGTTTCAAAATCGCTTTCAAAGTTGATCATCAGCTCATTTTTGAACCGCAGATCACCATACGCAATATGGATTCCATCGTAGAAGAGTTCATGATAACTCCCCATAGCTCCTATCTTTTCAAAATTGGTATGGCGCTCTTTAATGGGCTCTTCTGTTTGTGAATATCCTTCATTAAAATGATTTTCCATGATCAGTTCCTCTACATCAGAGAAGTTCAGCGTTAGTTTCATTTATTCCGTTTAGCGTTATAATAATTCCAAAATCCGTCATCAATTCTAAAAGCATGAGACTAGTTTTGTCCCTTAAAAATATGTTATTTAGAATGAATCTAAAATTATGAAAAAAAAACTTTTAATTCTTTATTTTCTTTTCGCCTCTTTTATCTCTGTTGTGGCTCAGAATGTGGGTGGTATTTCAGGCAGAGTGGTTTCGGAAGATGGCACTGCCCGTGCGGGATTAACGATTCAACTCTTTCCACTTAACCATACTACGACCAGTGATTCGAAAGGGCAATTCAATTTTTCTGATATCCCGGAAGGCAAATATACCGTGATCTGTACCGAATATCAATTACATAAAAGCACTGTTACCGTTCGAAAAGGAAAAATTTCAACGTTGGAAATTCTCGGATCGGATCGAATCAATCAACTTGAAGAGGTGACCGTAACCGCAGAGAAAACCGAAAATAAACTGCAAAAAGTCCCTATGGCTATTTCTGCCATTTCCGGAAAACAGATCGAAGAAAGAAACGTTCATGAAATGGGTGATCTCGTTCTCGCAGTCCCCAACTTAATGACAATGAATGCTGGTTCTCCTACTTTAAACGTCATGTCGATAAGAGGAGTCCTTACTTTTTCTACAGATCCTGTGGTTGGAATTTATGTAGATGGAATTCCGATGTTTGATGGCTATTCTGCCAGTCAGCAGTTGCAGGGAATTGAGCGGGTAGAAGTTTTAAGAGGTCCTCAAAGTACCTTATATGGAAGAAATGGTTTAGGTGGAGTCATCAATATCATCACTAAAAAACCTGGGAATACCTTAAAAGGTTTTGCTGAAGCTGGTATTGGTAATTATAATACCCAGCATTATGCATTGGGAATTTCCGGTCCATTGGTTAAAAACAAACTCTATGCAGGTTTCTCTGCCAGTTATGATAAAAGGGACGGATTTTTCACCAATACATTTACTGGCAAAAAGTATGACCGCCCTGAAAGCTTTAATGGTAACTTTTATCTGAAATACCTGGTCAATGACCGGCTTTCCATGACTTTGAACGTCAAGGGTGAATACAATGACATTATGGGGGTATTTCCTTATGTACAGGGAGGCACTGCAGCATTGGCCAACCCTTATGTCGTCAATTATAACGGAACCAATCAGGAAAAAAGAAAACTCCTGTCAACCTCCCTTCAGGTGGTCTATAAAAAAGATAAGACCGAGCTTTCTTCTGTTACCGGGTATACTTATATGAGTGATGTTTATAAAGATTATGATGTCGATTATTCTCCATACAATGCAATCACTTTTGAAGTTCCATCGGCACCTCAGAATACTTTGACCCAGGAATTTAAGATCGTTACCGATTTTTCAGACCAATTTAAATTCACCGGAGGTGCGTTTGGTTTCTTTGATCAAAAAGAATCATTAAACCAATACATCTATGGACCCGATGCTGCTGCATTTGATCCCAATGCCCCTTATGTATCAGGGATTCACAGCAATAAAAAAACCTACGGAATATCCAGTTTTGCGAATCTTAGTTATGCATTGAGTAAGGAATGGCTTTTAACGGGAGGGATCAGGTATGATTATGAAAAACGTAACCTTCTCTTCAGTACAGATATGGAGAAAGCTCCCAATCCGCTTATGATCCTGACGCCTGAAACCAAAATTGACGGTCATAACGGAGCCTTTTCACCTAAGCTAAGTGTTTCTTACAATCCCGCTGAAGACCTGTTGTTCTATGCAACGTATTCAAGAGGATACCGTTCTGGCGGATTCAATATGTATACGTCCAACGCTGCGAGGCTTAATTTCAAACCTGAGTATACCAATAACTACGAGGTGGGTATGAAATCCGAATGGTTTAAGAAAAGATTGAGAGCCAATGTAGCTGTTTTCTACACCTATTGGAAAGATCAGCAGCAAACCCTTTCCCTGCCTGAAAACCTTACAGATAACGTAGGTGAACTGGTCAACAAAGGACTCGAATTGGAACTGACCGGACTTGTTGCGAAAGGATTGGAAATTAATTACAACCTGGGTGTTGTAGATACCGATTATAAAAAATTAATTCTCGTTAACTCCAACAAACAGAATCAGGATTATGCTGGGAACAAACAAATCTTTACGCCCAACTTCACCTCTTCAATTTCTGTTACCTATCATTTAAAAATCAATGAAAAGCTTAGTCTATATGGCATTCCCGAATGGAAATATTTTGGTAAGCAGTATATGACCTATTACAATGATCTTGTGCAGAAGCCTTTCAGCTTACTGAATTTTTCAGCAGGCATTAAATATAATAATCTGTCCCTTGGAATCTGGGCTAAAAATATTGGGGAAGCCAAATACCTGTCTTTTGCTTATGCAACTCAGATGGCTGACACGACTCCCGTTTTAATTGGGAACCCACGAACATTTGGTGCTAATCTTAAATTCAGCTTTTAGGTTAGTGTTTTTATTATCAACCTCCGGTCTGTTTCTTTTTAGAGGAGAAACAGACCTTTAAATCCACAATTCTCATGCAATTAACAATAGAAAACTTATCCAAAACCTATCCTAATGGGAAAAAGGCGCTTGATCAAATATCACTCACCATCGGTAAAGGGATGTTTGGGCTTTTAGGACAAAACGGTGCCGGAAAATCCACGCTGATGCGAACCATCGCTACATTACAGCAAGCCGATACCGGAAGCATCCGTTTCGGAGATATTGATGTTCTTTCCAACCCCGAACAACTAAGGCGAATGCTTGGTTATCTTCCTCAGGACTTTGGAGTTTATCCTAATGTATCCGCTGTGGAAATGCTGAATCATATTGCTGAAATGAAAGGATTGAATCAAAAGGATATCCGACGTGAGGCTGTCCATGAACTTCTCAACCGGGTTAATCTCTTTGATGTCCGCAACAAGAAACTCAGCACCTATTCAGGAGGGATGAAACAGCGGTTTGGGATTGCACAGGCACTTTTAGGAGACCCTAAGCTTATTATCGTGGATGAACCCACCGCAGGTCTCGATCCTTTAGAGAGGAACCGTTTCTACAACCTGTTGAGTGAGATCGGTGAAAATACGGTGGTCATTCTTTCTACTCATATTGTCGAAGATGTTTCTACTCTTTGCAATGATATGGCGATCATCGGAAACGGAAAAGTACTGAAAACCGGAAAGCCTTCTCAAATTGAAAAAGAACTTGAAGGAAAACTCTGGGAAAAAGAGATCGCTAAAGCAGAACTCCCTCAATACGCCCATCTCAATATTATCAGCAGTCGGTTTAAATCCGGAAAGCTGATTATTTCTGTACTTGAGGACGGTGAGCCTGATCCGAGTTTCGAAACCAGAAAACCTAATTTGGAAGATTCTTATTTCCAGTTAATTGCAGATGTTCCTTCTTTAAAATCTTAACCATGTTCAAAACTACATTACGCTTCGAGCTTTTACAGCATATCAAAAAACCATTTACCTGGATCTTCCTCCTGCTGATGTTTTTGCAGGGGCTCTATTATATGCGCCATACCAGCGAATTTTTCAGTGCTGATAAAACCTACGCCAATGCTCCGGCTGTTCTTTTTATGGTACTTGCCGGGATCGGATATATCGGTTTTATTGTTACTGCCATCCTCGGTGGCTCTGCCATGACTAAAGATATTGAATACCGAACCGCTCCGCTTTTATATACCACGAGAGCAAAAGAGCTTTCTTTCTTTGGAGCCCGGTTCTCTGGTTCCCTGATCGTTCTTTTGGTCTTGAATTTCGGTTATCTTCTGGGAATTATCCTGTACAGTTACCTTCCGATCCCTAATTTGGGACCATTGTCTTACCAATCTATTCTGGAGGCTGTTCTCTATATTTTACTTCCTAATATTTTTGTACTCTATTCGTTGAGTTTTGCAGTTTCTGTTTTTACCAAAAGTGCAAAAGCTTCCTATGGAGTGGCACTGATGGGAATGTTATTAATGATCTTTGCTGAAACTTCCTTTAACAGCAACCCCAATGTGGTTTTAGCTGACCCTACGGGCTTTTCAGTAATGCATCAATTGGTTGAACATCTTTCAGCGGTTCAGAAAAACAATTATTCACCGGAGTTCTCGGGACTTCTCTTTAAAAACAGAATCATCTGGATCGCTATTTCAGTGGTGATGCTGGTATTAGCTTATAAAAAATTCAGTTTTTCAACGTTTGCGGTGGCTCAACAAAAGAAGGAAAAAGAGAAACCTGTTTCTGATACTATCGAACTGATTCCTTCTGATTCAGTAAGAACTTCTACTCCACAGTATTTTTCTTCCGCAGCCAATCTTAAGAAAGTATTTCAACTCTCCTTACTGGAATTTAAAACCGTAGTGAGACCGTGGGGATTTAAACTTTTCCTTTCCTTACTGCTGATCATTTATTTGTGCTATATTGCCGTTTGGCAACAACAATATTATTCTGCCGCACCTACTCTTCCGGTAACCATAGAAATCACAGGCGTTACGCTTCCACTTTCATTTTATTTCCTCCTCTTCATCATTATCAACACTGGAGAATTGCTCTTTAAAAACAAAACCACCGGATTCTGGCAGATTGGAGATGCGCTTCCCGTTCCGAACTGGGTGAGCATTTTCTCTAAAGTCACTGCGATGATCGGTGTATCCTTTTTGCTGACCTTCTTTTTAATGTTGATCGGATTACTGGTACAAACCGGAAAAGGATATTACCATTACGAATTTCCCGTTTATTTCAACGATCTTTTTATCCGTTGGATGCCTAAGTATATCGCCTATATTTTATTAACCGTATTTGTTGCCGGCATTACGGCCAACCGATATGCCACCCACTGGATCACCTTATTTGTGTTGATCAGCAGTACGGTCTTGCATGAAATTGAAGTGATTGAACAAAACCGGTTTAATTTTATTTTCTCTCCCGGTTCCGGAAAGAATACCGATATGAACGGAAACGGAATTTTCAGTCTCGCACATACCTGGTATATGTCGTATTGGATCTTCCTCGCCGTCGCTTTATTTATTGTAGGTCTTTGGTTGTGGAATCGCGGAACATCCGTTTCGTTATGGACGAGAATCCGTAAATCACCGGCTCCCAAAGCGGCATTAATCATTGGGTTTTTATTAATGATGTTCGGATTTGCAGTTACTGGTAATCACATCTATCACACGGTGAATATTAAAAATCATTTTGAAACCAAAAAAGAAGAAAGAACCGAAAAAGCAGTGTACGAAAAACAATATAAAAAGTTTAAAAATTCCCCGCAACCACTGATCACCGGATTGGAACTGAATCTACAGCTTGATCCTGCCAACAGGAATTTAAGTTATAATTCAAATGTGGTTTTAAAAAACACCACTTCCCAGCCCATCGATACATTGCATGTCGAATGGATGGATCGTTCGACTTTTCCAAAGATCAAACTGCAAGGAAACAGTCTGGTATTGACCCATAAAAATGAAGAACTCAGACATGCGATTTACACCCTTTCTCAACCTCTATTACCGGGTCAGACGATAAAAGCATCCTTATCCGGAGCTTTAGCTTATTCAGGGTTTACGAATGATGATCCTCAAAAAGAAATCGCTTTTAATGGAAGTTTTATTCCATCTGATATTATTCCATTCTTTGGATATGATGACCGTAGGGAATTAAAAGAAAATAAATACCGTGTAGAAGAAGGTTTGCAAAAGATCAATTCCCGGCTTCCGGATCAAAATGACCGTTCTGCCTCTGCCCGATTCTTTGCTTCCTCACAAGCCGGCCGTTTTCCTTACACGCTGAATATTTCAGTGGTTGGAGATCAGGAAGTGGTAGCTCCCGGCATTTTAAAAAAATCATGGAAGAAAGATGGTAAACGTTTCTTTTCTTTTGCCTCAGAACATCCTGAAACCCTTAATTTTCATATTTTAGCAGCTCAATATGCAGTAAAAAAACAACCGATTACTATCAATGGAAGAAAGATCGAGATGGAAGTCTATTATCATCCCGATCATGCCTATAATGTGGAAAAGCTGATTAGCTCCGCGAAGGAATCACTTAATTTCTTATCTGAAAAATTGGGAGCTTATCCTTATGCTACGCTTACCATTGCAGAACGTCCAAGATATGATCAGGAATTGTATTCGTATTCCAATGTCATGGTGCTTCCGGAGAATCATGGATGGATTGCTGATATCCGGAAACCTGAAGATTTGGATTATCTCCGGTATATTACCGCTAAGCTTATCGCTGAACAGTATATGCAACAGCTGAACCTGACCCGCACCAAAGGGTATCCCGTGTATACGAAAACCATCCCAGCGTATCTGGCTCTGTCACAACTGGAACATTTTTACGGTCCGGAACCACTCAAAAAAAATCTTGAAAAAGCCCATGAAGAATATCTGAAAGGACGTGCCGCAGAAACCAACTCAGAAACTAATTTATTGGATGTTGATGAGGTTTCCTTATACATCTCAGAGCATAAGGGCGGATCTGATTTGTATCATTTGAGTAAAACAATCGGTCAGAACAAGCTGGATCAACAGATTCATACTTTCTACACCGAAGCACTTACCCAACAATCTCCTTTACACTCTACCAATCTATATCAGTTTTTACTGAACGGAGAAAAAGGAGCACAGGAAAAAGCTGTAAAAAAACTATTCCTTGAAAAAGGAGAATAGAAGTATTGAATATGAATTAACAACAACTTAAAACCCAATTACCAGAAAAAATCGTTTCGAGACTTTTTTGATATCATGGTTCACTTGTGGATCATGATATTTTTTATGCATCATTAATTGCATAATTAAATAAAATCTCCGCAAGATCTTTATCTGTCATATTATGATGCTCTGAATTTTTGACTTCCTCGAGTACCTCGAAAAAATAATGAAAACCAAATAAGCTGTAATATCTGATCCCATCTTTAACAAACTCAAGGCTGCCTTCTGTGGTCTCAATTTCAAAAAATGCCAGGTTATTGTTTAGCTCTAAAGGTTGTTCCATATAGACTTCAATAGCTTCAGAGGTCTGATCTAGTGAGTGATCGTTGCAAAAGTCTTTATATGTTCCGCCGTTGCGGAAGTAGTTGATTAATTCTTGTAGGTTCATATTGTTTTACATTTCTTGATTTGTACAGAAAATTATTTTATCATGCTCCAAATTAGAGTGATAATTAAAAATCCTGTCTTCATTCTCCCATCTATTTTCACCGATTAAAAGTCCACCTGCAATAATATGATATGTTTGTTCCTTTGATTGGAATTGAAATATTTTCATATCATATTTTAACAAATTCCTATCAATATGTACAGGTAGTTCTTGTTCGAAAATTTCTTTAATACAAACTTCGTCAAGCTTCATTGGGATATCAATATAACTCACTGCCCAAAATTCAAAGTCAATATTATATGAAGTGTCTTTTGAGTAACCCTCTAGGTCTGCATATTTCATTTCACTTCGTATAAGTAAAGAACTATGGCTAACTGTATAAGCCCATAATTTGAAAGTTCTGTTGGAAGAATACTGTGCTTTCATATTATTCCTACGTTATATATTTGTCAAATTCCATAATCTTGTCGCTAATTGAATAGTCCATTTCAGCACTATCAATAATAAATCGAGACAAGACTCCTTTTTGATTCAATCTGTTATCAAAATTATATAGATTCAGGATTACTAATGCCTTGGCTATAGACTCATTTCCCGAAAAACTAAATTCTTTTTCTAAAAAAGATTTTAATTTTTCTTTGCGCTCTGTAAAAACATTTTCGTTCATTATTCAAGATTCCAGCTTGGATTAATCGTTTTTAAAATTTTCAATTGCATATCCTTTAATTTCTCCACTGAATAATTAGGATTATTTTTTTCTTTAGCTCTGGCTATTTCATATGAATTGTATCTAAACAGTTTTAAAAGAGCATCATCAGTATCTCTACAAAAATTCCTTTCATATTCGACTCCTCTTTCTTTAATCACTACATAAATGACACTATCGTCACCAATCTCTACGTAAGGATAGGCATCATCATTAGATTCATTTATTTTAGGAATTAAATGAGAAGGAACATTTCCTATTTTGGAGATAGCCTTAGAAATTTTTTCTTGTAATTCTACAGTCAATAATTCTTTTTTATTCATATCCCTTATCATTGTAGTTTTATCATTTTCCATTAAAAATGAATATCCATTCTCTTTGTAATTTCTAGTCAACAATATTAAATTAACAGGTAATACTATCAAAAATCATTAGATTTTTAATACTTTCACAAACACTCCCACCACATTAAAATCAACAGTATCTTCATCCCTAAGAATAATAGGTTCAAAACTCGAATCACTTGTTTTTGGCAACAATATTATTTCCTCATGGTACCAGCCTTCTTCATCAATCGATTTCTTACTAGAATATTCCTTAACAGTATAATTGCTACCGAATTCCAAATCAGTAATATTTCTGCCTTCAACTAAAGTAATTAATCCATTACGTGACCCTCCGCTATACTTTTTAAAGAGACAAATGCTGCCATTAGGTATAATTTTATTCATGGATTCACCTATTACTTTACAAGCAAAATAATCATCCTTGTTACTTACTCCATCCACTTCAATGAACTTTACATTTTCTAATTCCTGCAATTCGGAAAAACATCCTGCTGCAATATTAAGGTCGTAAAAAGGTATTGAAGTTTCAGTTGGATTATCAAGAAATTCTATTTGGATTTCTTCTTTTGTAATAGAGCTAAAAGACTGAATGAACTGGCTTAAGAAACGTCGTAAATTATCATTGCAAACATAAATATAAGTCCCCTCAATTCCACGAAGTAATATTGTTTTATAAATATTAATAATAAAATCTAATAGCTCATCTTCGCTCTTAATGGAATTCTTTCCATTCTTATCCTTGTATTTTTGTTTGTCTAAAATTAACCTTTCAAGTTCAAAATCATAATCTAATTCAGGACCGATAATAACTCCTGTATAGTTCAGGTCATATCCTTGAGTGGTATGAATGCAGCCTACTTCATTGATAGAATTAGTTGAATTCACCCAATCTACAGAAACACTATTCCATTTTAATTTGTTTTCACCAATAATAATGTCATACGCTTCAGGATTTTTATTTGAAATCCATTCCCAAGCATATCCTGCCACCACTCTTGATAGACTATGAATCTCATTTTTCTTTTTGATTCGATCAATCATTTCTGCCAGATCATCAAAAAGATAAAATTCATAATCTTTTGTCTTATATTGTTCTAAAGGAATCCCTGAGGGTTCATCAAAGAGATTATGAATTAATTTTACATACTCATTTCCTCCTCGAACTCGAAATTGAGTATTTAATTTTTCAACCCTGGTAAAAGATTCTGACTCTAATTTTTTAAAATTTTCTTTAAGTGTATCCGAAGGCTTTATAGATTGATATTGATCGTAGAAAATGATAGATTTTTCACCTTGCATAACTACCCAATCCAACTCAGAAGATGTAAATTTATCCAATCCTAATTTTTCACTATTGATATCAAATGTCCCAAAATAAGAACCCAAATTCACTCTTCTTCTTAATCGGTGACCTTCATCAACAATGATAAGATCATATTTATTTTTTGCTAGCTCTGATGGCCCAATGACCATTTTAGCAGATAAACCATTTACATTTTTAAATACATTAGAAATAGTTTTTCTAAACGAAGCCATTGGAATAACCAACGCCATATTTAAATCTGAGAATTCATGCTTTACCTTTTTCAATAAAGAAAAAAGTTCTTCATCTTCCTCATCAAAATCTGAATAATTAAAATCTTCTAAGTCAGTTTTCAGTAATTTGAATAAAAAAATTGCTAAAATAGATTTACCCGTCCCTGCTCCACCATGAATAAGGCTCACTTTCGCTTGTTTATCCAATAAACAACTAAGAATCATTTTTAAACCTTTGATCTGTTCTTTAGAAAGTGATTTATAGGGAGAGTATTTGAAAAGATCCGAGTTGTTGATATAATCTAACGAATGTCTTGCGATTCCTAATTGTCTGAGTTCATCCCATATATCTTTGAATAATTCCCAATATACTTTCTTCTCATGATATTGATGATTAGAAATTCCCAAATTCCCATTTTGCAAAGTATATTCTCCATCAGCCGAAATATATTTTATCAGATTAGCTTCCAGATCTAAGGTTGCAGATTTATGAAAGAGATCACTTAAAATAAGATTGACTGATGAAAGCTTTTTCTTTTCTTCAGATTTTAGATGGGTATTTATTCTGGTTAGTACATCCGTTGTTTCTCCAACATATGCAGATTTATCCTGTTTATTCTTCAGGAGATAAACTATTGGCCAGGATGTATAATCTTTATGATTGTTATTTATATTAGCTTCTGCGAGGTAATCAAAGCTATATTCCTCAGTAATTGTAAAATTCTTCATTTTCAAAACCTACAATTCATCATACTTATCTGATTTTCCTTTTGCTTTATCTACAGGATATTTCTCTCCGTTTCTCTGAAGCTTTTTTAATATGATACTGTTGATATCTATCTTATTTTTATCAGCCAGAAGTAATCCATACATTAATACATCAGCAAGCTCCTCCTCTAATTTATCTTTATTAAAATCTTCATTCTGTTTCCATAAAAATACTTCCAAAAGTTCAGATGCTTCAATTGATAAAGCTAAAGCCAAATCTTTTGAATTGTGAAACTGTTGCCAATCTCGTTCATCACGAAATTTTAAAAGCTTTTCTACTGTACTTTTATCTATCATAAACACCTTTTAATAAAGTAAAATCTAATTTAACTTTAAAAATAATAAATCTAAAGCACAATCATCTTAAAAATATTAGTTTTTATAAATACTCTTCAAACTCTTCTTCTGTTTATTCCATCCCCAACATCTTCGCAATAGAAATCGCATCCGCCACCGTATCCAGACTATAAATCTGCATCACCCCTTGATTGGCAGCTGCCTGTGCCAGTGCGTTTTGTTGGTTTTGATTACTGATAGCATTTTCAAACATAATTCCTGTGGAATGTGCCATCGATTGATATAGAGTTGCCAAAGCAAGGCTTCCGGCAGCGAGATTGGGAGAAAGCATTCCGGTCAATTGATCATTGGAAGGCTGTGGAGCTGTACCTTCAGCAACCAGGGAAATGGTGTTATCCTGATATTCGCTACTTATATCAGGATGTACTTCGTGAATATAATGTGCAATGAATTTCGCGGTTGGAGACTCCAGTTTATTTTTCAAATCAGTGATCTCATCTGAAGTTATTAGTCCCTCCAGGCTTTGAACATCAACATCATGAACATCGTATAATGCTTCACCAGTTTCAGACTGGCTGATCATGATATCCATTTTTAAAACAATTCTGGCTTTTCTGGTATCTACACCAAGAATTTTCGAACCATGCTCCGGTTCAGCAATATCTATAAGACTATTGAACGGAAGAATGTCGATATGGCAATGAAGATTCTTTGATTCATCGTTTTTCATTTGTACTATTGCTATTCCTACAGATTGCGCTTTAAGTTCTATAACAAATGCTGGATAAGTATTATGCTGACCATTATTATTAATATAATGAACAAGTCTTATGGTTGGTTTTGCTTCAATTTCAGAAGTCTCTAAATTAAAGACAAAGCGGTTATTGTTATTTTGGGGATCATTTTTACTGAAATAAGGAGTATCCTTTTCTTTCTGAAAAGAGAAACCTTTGTTTAATTCCCGTAAATAAAGCAGGTTGGATATCTTGGCAGATTGAGGTTGGTGAGCGTGGTTCATATTATATTGTTTTAGGTTTTTATTAGTTTTTGGGGAGTCTTCAAAATCAAAAACGCTCTTATTTTTAAGAAATTTTCGTTTTCTGTAAGGTCACTCAAGGCTATTCCCAACAAATCTACTCAACAAAATAAGATTGACAGTCAGTAGAAAAACTGATTTTTCAGAAAAAAACAATCTTCTTAACATGAAAACGGTTAAAAATCGCAGTAATAATCCGGATCGGAACAGTATATTAAAAAGGACTGTAACTAACTATATTTCAAAACACTAATACCCTAGTTAACTTTTCAAAACATGCATTACCATACTGGTAATGAGGAGGCTAACCATGCAATTCTTATCCACGTGATTTAAAAACCATTTTTTTTGTAAATTTCAAAAATAATTTATTATCATTCACAAAAAACTAATACCATGACAATTGAAAGTATTTACCAATCCATTAAAAAATGGAGCGTATTGATTGACGCTTATAAAAGCGGAAATGACGGGAGTGAATCTGAGATTCTAGGTTATTTAAATCAGGGAACTCATTTTTCTGTTTCGGGAAAAGAGATCAACCAATGGAAAATTAATCTTGGAAGTTCAGATGATAAAAGGATTCATGCTTATCTGGGTATTGATGAGGGCCAGCTTAAGTTTTTCCTGATCGATTCTGAAAGTGATAAAACAGCTGATTTCTCTGGTATCATCGTCAAAGAATTCACCCGTGATTCACCTAATGTCACTGTACAAAACACCACCAACCTTGAAGTGGATCCTCCGATCACTTCAGAGTCGGCGATCAACCGTAACTTCCGATGGAATATGTATTGCACGACCTGGCTGAAAGCGCAGAAAACAGAACCTTTTGTCCAGGTGACTTCTATTCCTTTTGCAGATTATGAGCGATTGGGACTACAAGACAGTCAATCCTGTACGAGTTTCTTCGGACTGACCGATGATACAGAAAATGGAGCTTCGGTTTTTGCTTATCATATTGAGATCATTACCGTGAAAAATTTAACGATCAATGAAATGAGTAAAACAGCGGAAAACTATTCCACTCCCCGACCTCCTTTTACTGCTGCTGATCCCCTTGAAAACTACCAACTTTTGACCAAAAGCGGTGCTTTCTTATAACAGCTTATCCCTCTATTTACAAGTGGTCATCAACCTGACTTTGCTCACAGGGTTGATCTTACTGGTCAGGAACGGGATAAAAACAATGGAGGTGATCATGCTATTCCTCTCTGGAGAATTCGCCCTGGAACTAACAGATCTGGTGGATCGGCTGCTGAAACTAAACACATTGAATACCTACAATTATGCATTAAGCCAGTTTTTGGGACTGGTAATGCTTACAGAGATCTACAGCCGGTATTTCCTCAAGGTTCCGGCTTTCGTGAAGTGGATCATTTATGGATATGCAATGATATTTCTGGTGATCAATATAATGGATATATACCACAGAGCACCCGTTACTTTTTATTCCAATATCATCAGCAGTATCATCATCTGTAGTTTTGCAGCAGCGTATTGTGTGAAAATACTGCAAAAGGGAAAGGTTGAGAAAAGCCTGTTTATCGTTAACACCTTCGTCTTTCTTTTTTTTCTGTTGAATGCCTGATCTCCACCACTTTTAATTTCCTGATCACCAACCATCTGGATTGGGTAGCACCGATCTGGCTTTTCAGAGGGATTTTGTTGTGGTGCTTTTATCTCGCTTTTATTAATCTGGGATGTCGCAGTGGGAAAATCCGGGCTTGGTAGTTGAATGGATATGGATTGGTATAGGGCTATTTTTTTTAACGACACTATTGATCACAATATTGATCATCAACTATCTTCAAAGCATCAGAAAAAACAAACAGAAAGTCATGCAGCTGGTCCGCAACACCCAAACGGAATGTTGGGAAAATACATTACACCTGCAGGAGAGAGACCGGGAACGTCTGGCAGAAGAGCTTCATGATAACATCATCTCACACCTCAACGTCATTCGCCTGAATATTAACCATAAAAATACAGAGGAACTGAATCTGGAGCTAAAAAAATCGATGCAGCAGATCCGGGAACTATCCCACAACCTGACCCCTCCCGATCTGGGTGACATTGAACTAACGGATCTGATCGCAGATTATCTCGATCAGATCAGTAAGACAATTCACGTTGATTTCCGTCACATGATTGCAGACACCCTGATCAGCAGCCCTGTAAAATTAAATATCTTCAGGATCGTACAGGAACTGGTGACCAATATTTTAAAGCACGCCAATGCCACTAAAATAGATGTCTCCCTGAGAATATCCCTGGAATATCTGATGCTGACCATAGAAGATAATGGCAGTGGCTTTAAACAAGGAACCAGCCATCACGGAATCGGGTTGAGAAACATCCAGTCGAGAGCACAGAAGATTCAGGCGGTTTATAAGCTGAAGTCGAAACCGGAGAAGGGGACGAAGTTTATTGCTTGTATGGTGATAGCGAGTTGAAAGTTGAAAGTGGAGAGTGGAAAATGGGGTGCAAGGTGCAGGGTACGAGCGTTTGAGGGTTTTGGGGTTTGAGAGATGGAGTGAGAGATTAGGTGAGAAAATGGAAATTAGGAAAAGGCAGAAAGGCAAATTGGCGAAAAGGCTTAGTGGCTAATGGGCAAATTTACGAATCGGCTATTCAGCGATTTCGCCTTCATAAAATTTAAACTAAAAAATAAGAATGAAAAATTTAAAAATTAAATTGGGTATCGTAGATGATGACCTGTTATTTGTACAACTTTTAAAAAATTATATTGATCAGGATGAGCGGTATGAGGTGGTATTGACCTCAACAGGTGGACAGCATTTCCTGAATGAAACAGAGAGTGATTCACCAGATGTTTTGATATTGGATTTGAGAATGGCGAATGGTGATGGGCTTGAAGTAATGGCTGCTTTGGCTCAGAAAGAAACGGAGACCAAAATCATTGTATTGTCTAGTTTTTACCGACGTTCTTTTATGGGACAAATGTTGAAAATGGGAGCGGATGCTTTCCTGTCCAAAGAAATCGAACTGGAAGAGCTTTTGAACGTCATACATTCCGTATATCACCACGGACATTATTTTTCAGACGAACAGGTTGAGGTGATGCGGGGACAGCTTTCCAATAAACTCCCTGAGTTTCATGCTTACTCCAAAGACGATCTTACGGAAAGGGAAATTGATGTCCTTAAACTGGTTTGTCAGCAAATGAGCACCAAAGAGATTGCAGATCATTTATTCATCTCCCCAAAAACCGTAGAAACCCATAAAAGCAACCTGATGATCAAAACCTGCGTGAAAAATATGGCGGGACTGGTGATCTATGCAGTGCAGAATGGTATTGTGAATGCGGATGAGATTGTGTTGCTGGATAAGTAGTTGAAAATTGAAAGTGGAAAGTTGAAAATGGAGAGTTGATAGTTGATAATTGAATATTGATTATTTATCACTGATACTGAATAGAATACAAATTTATATAGGTGTGTTTTTACCGGTGTATAAAATTTGTATTCTTTCTCAGTATGGTCTGTTTTGAAAATTCATTCTGTAATTTCTCCTATGAAATTGGATTGCCGGATGGCTAATTACTTATTTCTTCAACCTTATGCTTTATAGGGGGGAGATTATGATATCTCGTGTATGCTTCCAGATTAGCTCTTCCCATGTTCGGAAATATCCAACTTCCAAAAAGCTGATTAATAGAGGAAAAATTATTAGACCCGCCTCCTTTCATTATAACATAGGTATTTCCGTCTGTTTCATCTTTAAATTGAAGGCCAAGGTGCCCGCCACTAAAAAGGTGCCCTGGTTCAGCATGATTTAACATCGTCATATTCTCATCATCATGGTATGTCCTTACCGGGCCCCCAAATACTGCTGTAGTCACCTTATCATTGACTCTTCTTCCCATCAATATGCCATCTCCACCTCTCATAGCACCAGGTACGGTCTGACCTATATTATTCTTCGAGAATTCAAAGATCGTCCGTGCATTGTGCTGGGGAGTAGTAGGTCCGGCAAGTATTTTAAATGTAAAATCATGCCCGTCGTAACAGAAATTCCATTGCAAATATCTTCCAATGATTCTGAAAGGTTCCATAAAGGGTGACCCTACTCTTCCTCTAGGTGATAGTATCCGATCAACGAAACGAAGCTGAGGGGCATATTGTGCAAATCGTATGAAGTGTCTGTAAACAGGTTCTCTATTATCCCAACGAGGGCGCATAGCTCTTGTTACTAATACCACTCCATCTTTTAAAAATCCCATATTAATTTTGTTTTAGGTTATTAAGATTTATTATTTTAAAAAAAATCAGGGAGAAGTCAATAGCACTCTCCCTGAACAATATAATTCTAAAAACACGCCTTTCTTAAGATGGATTTAGCATCTTAGCGATAGAAATAGCATCTGCTACGGTATCTACGCTATAGATCTGCATCACGCCTTGTGTAGTCGCTGCCTGACCTAGAATATTTTGTTGATTTTGCGTATTTACCGCATTTTCAAACATGATCCCGGTAGAGTGCGCTGCTGTCTGATACACATTCCCTAAAGCAATAGCCGGAGCTTCTGCCACTACTTTTACGTTGGACTGCGTTACAGCATCTGTGATTTGTTCATTAACTACTGTTGCCATAATGATTATTGTTATTAGATTTTAAAAACGGCCGGACTTTCCGGCCGTGGTTTATTGTGTTTTCTGCGGTTTACAGAAATGAGTTATTAAGACCCTGCGTTAAGCATTTGAGCAATAGAGATCGCATCTGCTACGGTATCCATGCTATAGATCTGCATTACCCCCTGGGTTGTTGCAGCCTGTCCTAAAATGTTTTGTTGGTTTTGGTTATTTACCGCATTTTCGAACATAATTCCTGTAGAGTGTGCCGCTGTCTGGTATACATTTCCTAAAGCGATTGCCGGAGCTTCTGCTACTACTTTTACGTTGGACTGCGTTACTGCGTCTGTAATTTGTTCATTAACTACTGTTGCCATAATGATTATTGTTATTAGATTTTTAAAATGATCAGACGATCCGATCATGGTTATTGATTTTTAAAAAAATTAGCTTGGGTTAAGCATTTTTGCTATAGAAATTGCATCTGCTACGGTATCCATGCTATAGATCTGCATTACCCCTTGTGTTGTTGCAGCCTGTCCTAAAATGTTTTGTTGGTTTTGGTTATTTACCGCATTTTCGAACATGATCCCTGTAGAGTGTGCTGCTGTCTGGTATACATTTCCTAAAGCGATTGCCGGAGCTTCTGCCACTACTTTTACGTTGGTTTGAGTTACTGCGTCTGTAATTTGTTCATTAACGACTGTTGCCATATTTTTAATTTTGATTAGGTTTTAAATAACAACCGGATGATCCGGTTGTTAAAGATGAGGTCTTGCTTTACGCAATAGAATTTTTTAAGGATTCAGCATTTTCGCAATAGAAAGAGCATCCGAAATGGTATCTACACTGTAGAGCCTCATAACTCCCTGCGTATTAGCCGCCTGTCCTAAAATGTTTTGTTGGTTCTGCGTATTTACCGCATTTTCAAACATAATTCCTGTTGAGTGAGCGGCAGTTTGATACACATTACCCATAGCCATTGCCGGAGCTTCTGCTACCACTTTTACATTGGTCTGGGTAACGGCATCTGTAATTTGTTCATTAACTACTGTTGCCATAATGATAATTGTTAATTAGAGTTTTCTTAACCTGATATTCCGGTCATGGTTATCGGTTTACTGCCGAAGCAGAAAGCAGGTTATTAAGAATTAGGGTTTAACATTCTTGCAATAGAGATCGCATCTGCTACAGTATCCAGGCTATAGATCTGCATTACTCCCTGAGTAGTCGCTGCCTGACCTAGAATGTTCTGTTGGTTTTGCGTGTTCACTGCATTTTCAAACATGATTCCCGTAGAGTGCGCTGCAGTCTGATAAACGTTTCCTAAAGCCATTGCAGGAGCTTCTCCTACTACTTTTACATTCGATTGAGTTACTGCATCTGTAATTTGTGAATTAACTGTTGTTGCCATAATTGTAATTTGTTTTTTTTGAGATTTACATCCCGGTTAATAATTATTTGATTGTTAAACTAGTTTTCTATTTTTTTTGATCTTAATGATCTTTTTTTATTTCTCGCAGATTGGCCAGATTAAGCAGGTTTTTTTTAAGAGGGCAGAGAGTAGCTTCGCTTATTAAGCTCGTGAAGAATAACATAAAAATCAAAGATTTTTTTAAAACTTATGTGTACTTCCTATGCCGCATGCATTACTCTTAAACTCACTAAAGTGTTCAAAAACTTTTGTGCCTTTTGTGGTTGGATCGACAAACGTTCTCGATACATTTTTCTCCTGAACTACGTTCGCAAGACTACATCCTGTATTACGAAAAACACTCGTACTGACGGATGATCACCATTCTTTTCTGGTTTAGTTTTTAGCATAATTATCCATGTCATCTGTTCAATCTGTGGAAAAATAAAATTGTATCTGCATTATCCGCAAAACCGGCAAGAATCAAAATTCTGTGTTGGCTTGATAAACACTTTTGCCACTAACCATCACGGGCGTTGTGTGTTTTATATGTTACTTTTATTTTTTCTCGCGGATCAGGCGGACGGGCAGATAGTATATATATAAACGGTTGATCTTTTCATAAAAGGATGCGGTCCCTTCCTTGGTTTTTACCTCTATCTGAAAGAAACCATTCTTCTCCTGCAGGCTGTTGTAATCAGTTTACATTATGAACGAGAGATTGCATTTCCACATGATTGTTTGCTCGTTTAGGGGGCACTTACAACATTCTAAAAGCTGGTGGAGGATGAAAAATTTTGACCTAATATATGTTGAGGGCACCAGCTTCTATTTCTACAGGGAAGAAAACCGCATCCGTACTAACTAGAAATTAAAACGTCCTTTTCTAAAATTCAACAGCTCTTTTTTTAATTTTCGGGAGCCCATTTTTTTTATTCCCATAACGGAATTGCTTAAGCCGATGAGGGAATCCCTGTGTTGATGAGATACGGACTGTTCATACATTAATCCGGTAGAGTGCGCATTCACCTGCATAGAAATTGCAGTGGGTACAGCAGGAGACATTCCTACAACTTCTAAATTGATTTCATTTTGATTGTGTACCATAACTATTATTTTTTTTGGTTATTTTGATTATTTACGCATGTTGGCAAATCTTGCCTGCAGCTTGCTCATTCTTTCTGCAATCTTCATTTCTTTTTCTTTTACCCTTCCTCTGGACGTTTCCTGAAGTTTTTGTAACTGTTCTTCGTAGGTCATTGCGACAGGATTACCTGCTGCAGGTACTGCTGCCTGATAAGCCTGCTGTTGTTTAACTGCTTCTTCCAGTTTTTCCAGCAACGGGGCCAGCGATTTCATCGTTTCTTTGGTCGCTTTGTCTTTGATATAATTGATGATTTCATCTTCGTGTCTGAGAACAAAGGGCAACACTTCATCTTCCACAATTTCTGGTTCGATGGTTTCAAAGGATTCTATGACTTCAACAGGTTCTATGACTTCAGGAATGGGCTCAGGAGCAGGTGTACGCGCAGGTCCAGAAACCCTGTGGTTTATTCTTCTTCGCATAGGTATAGTTTTTTGAGGGTGAGTAAAAGGAGATTGTCGTCGAACAGTATTCTCTTATAGCAAATAGCCTATAAAGGCACCTGCAGTCGTCCAGTCCCGGTTAAGGTCCTGTATTACGTTAGCTCCTATGATTTCCAGAGCTATACATCCCGATATTGCACAGGCTGATACCATTTCCTTGATCTGATCATTAGGAAGGGTCAAAATATAGTCATCCGGAATAACAGGCATCTTACCCTGAACCGGAGGGTTCTCGTTAAGAATAATATCAAGGATTTCCTGGAAATAATGAGCAATCAGTTTCGATCCCTGGAATTCCAGCTCTCTTTTTAATTCGATAATTTCCTCTGGAGTGACGAGATTGGCTATTGCATTCACATCTACATCATGCACTGAATAGAGAGCTTCTCCCGTATTGGATGCCGTAATCGTAATATCGGTCTTGAGGACACATTTAGACTTTTCAAGGTTGATTGTAAGAAGCTTAGTGTCCATTTCCGGTTCCGCAATATCTGCCAGCGTACTGAGAGGAAGAGTTCTTACATTACAGAAAAAAGTCTGATTTTCTTCCAGTTTGATCATGATGACCACTATCCCTGTCGATTTATCTTTGGGCTCTACCACAAACGACTGGTAGTTGTTGGTTCTTTTTCCTTTGGTACTGATCACCGGTCTTATGGTAGGCTGAATGCTGACATTGGATGTTTGCAGGCCGAATACATCACGGTCACTGTTATTTTCCGTTTTTTTTACACTGAAGTAGGCATTGTCATCTGTTCTCGTCAGATAAAGGCTTTCATTGATTTGTCTCAGCGTACGTAAGTTTAAAACCTTAGCTGGTTTTGGTTCTATTGAATAATTCATCTCTTATTTTTTTAAGTTTTTCGATTAGTTTTGTTGCTATATTCTTTTTGGTATGTTCGCTGACATGCTGTTCTACAGGAACTACCGCTTCTTTGATTTCAGGCTTTACTAATGGCTCTGTTAATTTTATGGATTTTAGTACGACTCCCCCTCCGTGATCAGTCACGGTAAAGTTTCTTTTCATAGGATCCTTCTGTTCCGAGGTTTCTTCCGTAACCGGCGACGCTACTCGTTTTTTTTTTCAGGATCCTCCTCTTCATTTTCCTCGGAAAAATCTGCCAATGGGGGAAGGTTTGGGATTCCGCTTGAATATGGAGTCATATTATTTTTGAAAATTGTATCGGAAAGTTTCGTCTTTGTTTCAGCATAATCACTTACGATCTTAAACAGGTCTTTCATCATTGCATTTCCATCTACGCCTTCGGAACCTTGAACACTACCCTTTTCTCCTTTTTCTGTAGAACCTCCTGAGCCTCCTGAACCTCCCATACCTGGCGGAGGGAAATAGTTTCCATAGGTTAAGTAATTATTGGCTAGTTTAGTCAAGGCGACAAGGCCCACCTGCTCAAATCCTTTTAAAAAAGACTGTAAATCCTGTACCATCATCCCGGTCGACTGATCAATCATTATTTTCGCAGCTCCCAGCATCGGATCAGCCGTGGGTGGCGATAATACTTCCGTATTCACAAACACTACTGCTTTCTCCTCCGGTGTGGTAGGGTCAGCTTTTGCTTTTTTTGCATCTTTGTCAGCCATGGTTATAAGGTTTTAGGTTATCCTTTTAAAATCTTAATGGCATCTGCAACAATCGCAGGGTTGAGTTGATTCAGGTTCTGCTGATTGGATACCGAGTTCTGAATGGAAATCCCGCTGGCATGCGTGGCCATTTGATAAAGCATACTCATGGCCTGTGCCGGAGACTCACCGAGCACGGTAACATTGGTCTGCGTAACTGCATCTGTAGTCTGGTTGTTTACTGTGTCTGCCATATTTTTCGTTTAAATGGTTATTTAGTTTTAGTTTTTTTTGACACTCTCTAAGATTTCTCTCATCTCAATTCCATCTTTTGTTTTATATTGCGATTGGAATCGTAAGTAAGTAGTTACTTTCTCTCTTTTGTCTGATACAAATTTCATAAACTAAAACAACTCATCGTTAAGGGAAAAAACTGATTTTTGAAAATCAGGGAATTCTCCCAAAAGTGAAATGACAATTAAAATACTAAAACGGCATCCCTTTGTTAAACCCCACTGTTATCAGTAATTTCAACCATAAAGCAATTCCGGAAACATTCAAAAAACTTTAATTATTGGCAGTTAATATTCTTTTAATTTTTTATTTTCTTTTTTTTCGTAAGTTCACTCTGTAAAAATTTCTTTACCCTTCAGCTTACGATTGACTATTGACGAGATATGCATTACAAATTAAAATACCAGTTTTTATTCGTTTTACCAGGCATCCTGTTGTGTATGAACTGCTCTACTCCAAAGAATCTGGTCAACTATTCCAGAAGTTATATAGAAGTAGGAAAAGTGATGGATTCGGTTCAGCTGCCTTATATTGTTGATCTGTCTAAGCATAACAAACATTTGATCGCCGCAGGTGTTTCTCATACGTACGATGATAACAATCCACAAGTAGCCGCCCTGAAAAAACTATATCTTAATTTCAAACCCGATATTATCATCAATGAGGGTGGACAGATTACCAAAACATTTGGAACTGAAAAAGAAGCCATAGAACAAAATGGAGAAACAGGACTGGTAAAATACCTGAGTGATCTTGATCATAAGCCTTTAATAAATGGAGATATTGAGGATTCTCTGGAGTTCAGGGTGATGTTGAAAAAATACCCAAAAGATGATCTTTTTCTCTATTATATCATGGAACGCCTTGTGATTCCGCATCTGAATGGTGCTTATGGCAATAAACCGTTTCAGGAGTTGTATGCAAAAGCCGTTCAGAAATGGTTTATCAAGGAAGGATTTCCAGTTGATAAAGACCTTCAGGATTTTGAAGGATTTAAAAAATTATACCAAGCCAAAATCGGGCATCCTTTGGAACTAAGCCTAAATCCAGACATTGAACTTTTTGATTATGTAAATCCTGACTGTACTTATTGTGCAATAGGGAGAAATTCTAAAATGTTACGTGATTCTGTATTATTAGGAAAAATTAATTCCGAACTGCAAACCCATGACAAGGTAATGGTCGTATTTGGTCATGGTCATATTCTGGCCATTGAACCGGCTCTAAAAAAGATGGTAAAGAAATGGTAGACTTTACAATCTAGTTATTGTTTTTATCATACTCTTTAAAATCCTTCAAAAGCCCATTCGGGAAATATCGTCAACACCGCGGGAAATGCAGGTACTTATAATCATAAGGCATCCTTATACCTTTGCTTTGTAATTTAAATACCTAAGCAAATGAAAATAAACAGATTAAAATCAAGTTGGCTGACACTGGCTGCTATACCACTTATCCTTGCATCGTGTAATGATAATGATGACAACCCAATGGAAAATGGAATGCCATCAACCATAACAGTTGAAAATATACTGGATTCAAAACCTTTGGTAGAATCAGGTATTTTCAAAAATAATGGTGCCTCTCCTGTAATTATGCCCGGAGAATCCATTTCTTTTCAGTTTTCGGCAGCTAAGGGACAGGCATTAAGCTTTGCCACTATGTACGGCTGGTCCAATGATCTTTTCTTTGCACCGGAAAATCCGGGAATCAAATTATACCAGGACAACGGTACTCCTATTGAAGGTGACGTTTCTTCCCAGATCAAATTATGGGATAACGGAACAAGAATCAACCAAGTACCGGGAGCTACGGTAATGCACCCAGGAACAGCTGAGACTACTCCTCAAAATATTACAGAAGTATCCGGAACTGATGCGCAAGGCCATCCTTATGCAGCAGCATCTTCTTTAATGAAAACTTCTTTGCATTACGATGGTAATTCAACATTTACAGTAACCATAACCAATACATCCGGCAATACTACCAATCCGACCCCTTTCAGCCCTGGAGTTTGGGCCATTTCCTATATTGCAGGGGGAAATCTTCTGGATCCTGCTCCTCTGTATAAAAAAGGAACCCCTTCTATGAACGGCCTGACAAAAATTGCTGAAGCCGGTGACACTACAGATCTCGGAAATTATATCAAAGGACAAACCGGAATCTTTACTCCACTTTCCCCAATACTCGTCGTAGTTTACAATGGAATAGACAATCCATTATACAAAACCGGGGAAAATGACAGAGGACAGGGATTAAAAGAACTGGCACAAAAAGGAGATGCCAGTGTTTTAGCAGGGTATTTAAAGAATGTACCAGGGGTAAAACAAGTCTATGTTCTTCCTGCGGCAGGTTCAACGGTGCTATTGCCTAAAATCGCAGGACAGTCCGGAGGAAAAGTTTCCCAACAGCTGAATGTAGCATCTGGTGATAAAATTGCAGTGGCCACGATGTATGGATTTTCCAATGACTGGTTCTTTGCAACTAAAGGAAGCGGTGTAGATGCCACACAAAAAGGAGATATTTCATCTTCAATCGCATTGTATGATAATGGAACAGCACTCAACCAGTTTCCTGGTGCCGGAATCACACAATTCAATTTAGCAGGTACTCCACTGACGGAAAGTAAACCGATACAGGAGGTTCCAAATCCTAATTCATTTACTACATTACCTTCTATCACCAATATGATTAAGGTAACCCTACAATAACATTAGCTCATAACTCAAAAATAGAATCAATATCAATTGGACACCTCATCAGTGTCCAATTTTGCCCCATATAAAAATAATTTAACGTGAAAAATCCAATACAATACTTCATATACTCAGGTACATTGGCTTTATTGCTCTTTTTTGTTCTCTCCTCTTTTACTGCTCAGAAACAGCAAATGAAAATGGCAACACAGGAAACAACACCCTACGTTATTCCTCAAAAGTCTGAAGATATAAGCCCATTATTAATCGGAGAAAAAATTCCTGTAGCCACTTTGTTGGACGCTACCGGAAAGAGTTTCGATCTTAATGCCGCAATCGCTCAAAAACCTACCATTCTGATATTTTACAGAGGAGGCTGGTGCCCTTACTGTTCAAAACAGCTTTCAGGATTACAGGACATCGTACCTGACCTGGAAAAAACAGGATATCAGATCATCGCGATCAGTACCGATCAGCCTGATGAGCTTATGCAGTCCGCGAATAAAGAAAAATTAAGTTACACCCTTTTGTCAGATGCCGATCTCAAAGTTTCAAAACAAATGGGTATTGCCTTTAAAGCTCCAAAAGGCTATTGGGAGATGCTTCTGAAAACAACAGGAGGAAAAAATATTGATTTACTATTACCTGTTCCTTCGGTATTTATTTTAGATAAAAAAGGAACTATTCATTTTGAATACATTAATCCTGATTTTAAACAAAGACTCCAGCCAGACTTATTAAAATCAGTGGCTCAAAATATAATAAACAATTTATAATTACAACGACAATGACCTATACAAACAAAAAAATACGCTTTTTATTAAACCTTATGGTTTTATTATTTGCTGTAAACTTTATGACAGCACAACAAAAGGCAAGTAAAAACAGTACTCCTACAGAGGAAATTAATTTCAGAAACAGCAGCTGGAAGGAAGTAACTGCTGAGGCAAAGAAAAGCGGAAAAACTATTTTCGTTGATGCATACACCAGTTGGTGTGGTCCTTGCAAGCTATTAAAACAAACTACTTTTAAGGATAAAATGGCAGCCACTTACTTTAACAAAAGCTTCATTAATTATACCGTTGACATGGAAAAAGGGGAAGGTATTCAGCTGGCAAAGGACTGGAAGGTCAATTCATATCCTTCTCTGTTGTTTTTCAATTCTGACGGCAAAATGGTGCTCAAACAAATCGGGTATGTAGATGGTAAGAGGCTTACCGAACTGGGGAAAGAAGCACTTGCCAAAAAATAATTAATTTTAAAGTAGCGAACACTGCTTATTTAATAAAAAGCCAGTATAATACATCAAAAAAGTATGATCCGGAAATACGAAGACAAGTCTACCCTCGCCCGTTTTATTATGCATATTAATAATGAGGAATTAAAGGGTATCGGGTTACGAAACGGCTCGCCTGTACCTATAAACACTTTTGTATATAACAAAGGGGAGGCACAATCTGTAACGATAGATGAAATAGAATATACGATGCCCGAAGGCTGCATATTACCTCTGGTGGCAAGCCTCCATTTTGTTTTTGAACATCCGGATCAATTGATTGCATGGCAGTTTAACCGCGAATTCTACTGTATTGTCGATCATGATACAGAAGTAGGTTGTGTTGGGTTTCTGTTTTATGGGATCCAGCATCCGATGTTTATCAAACTGAGCGAAGCAGAGAAAAAAGCCATGTTCCAACTCGAAAAACTATTTCATGATGAATGGAAATCCAGCGATAATTTCCAGGGAGAAATGCTGCGTACCCTCCTTAAACAGCTCATTATAAAAACGACCCGTATTGCCAAGCAGCAAAACGATAGCTATCAACAGTTTTCTGATGAGAAAATGGATATGGTAAGAAAATTCATGTTGGTTCTGGAAGGAAACTTCAAACAGGAGCATGGGGTGAATTTTTATGCAGCGGCCCTTAATAAATCGCCAAAGACCCTGAGTAATATTTTTGCTATTCTAAAACAACCCGCCCCTTCTAAAGTGATCCAAAGCAGAATCATTCTGGAAGCAAAACGATATCTTCATTATACCGATAAGTCGGTAAAAGAAATAGCCTATGAGCTGGGATTCGAAAGTTCAGCCCACTTCAGCCGTTTCTTCAAAATGTATTCCGGTGCTAATGCCTCAGAATTCAGAAATTCATAAAATTCATCCCGATTCGGGGACTTCTTGACAATCAGTTATCGCCTTCTACGAGGGCGAATACGAATTATATCTCTACCAAGACAAAAGCAAACCTATTCTATCCATTATCTTGATACCGGATTGACAAAGATTTTATTTTCAAAATTCTGTAAACACCTGAATTATGTCCAAGTACGGTGAAATACAACACCTGAAAACACGCTCTTTTAGTTGATAAACATAGGGTTACATAACACCCTAGCACACTTAAATTAATATTTTATTAAAAAATAGAATTTAACATATTGTATATAAGAAAATCTTGTTATTTTTACCAAATAAACAAAATATTAGGATTAATTAATATAAACAACATGGTCGTTACTAATAAAAGAAAAGTCGTTCTTAAAATGAGAATTCTTATGGCATTATTGATTATTGATGTTTTCCTGGTCATTGCAGGATACATCCTGGAGTCTTTCATAGGAGAAGATATCGAATGGGCCCTATTAACTGTTTCCACAGTTCTATTTGGATTGATTTTAACCAATATCATTCGTTTAAGAGTTTTTCATTTTGAAAATACCGGAGCTGTTTTTTCAATCAAATATTATCACCCAATAAAAAGGGGTGTCATTTTTCCTCATATCGACTATCCGGTGAACAGATTACGCGCTTTTAAAATTGAAGAGTCTTTAATGGCAAAAAAAATAGTCATTGAAGTTAATAGCCAACAAAAAGAAACTCCGCTTCGTATTAAAGTAAAAGCATCCAACATCAGCGATAAAGATTACCACAGAATGATAAAATCATTTACATAAATTTCCTTAAACTCCTTTTAATATTGCACAAATAGAGATTTGAAAATTTATTTCGATCTCTTTTTTTGTTGTCTTTAATGACAAGTACATTTTTCTTATTTCGTTGAACCTAATTTCTTCGGCTAATCCATTCGTATTTCTACGGAAAGTTCTATTTGGTTATTTCTACTCTAAGATCCGTGATTTTTTGTTTGTTACTTTGAATCATTCAATCATCATAAAATTGAAATAACAGGATCTGAAAACCTGTTTAATAAATCAAATAACCAAAAAACAAAAACCATGGACACCATTGAAATCATCAAAACCGGAGTGGGTTTTAACGACCCTTTTGAACCTATTGTTTCAGACCTGAAAGGTGAAGCAAAAGAATCTTATTCTATTGAAGTATCAGGCCAGGGACAACTTACCGGGCTTTCTTACACGATACCTGCACATACAGAAGGAAGAATTACGGCTACCCTTCAGATATCAGCTTTATCCAGTCAGGATGTAAAAGACCTTAATGATCTGGCAATAGGAATGCTAAATGCATCTTATAAAGAAGAGGTAAAAGAATACGAAAAAACTTCAGCCAGTGCAAACCTATCCGTTTGGACCTGGTTTTTCGGAGGCGGTGGAGCTTCTGCTTCGTATGAAAAAACGAAAAACACCATGAAGTCCAAAGGCCTTACTGAAGGGCAAATCACTACCTTAATGAATGCGTTTCTTGAAAAAGCAAAAAATATGTCATCCGTGAAAATTGACTTTTACGTTAATAATTCTGCGAATGACTATTCTGTATCGGGTGACCTTTATTTATACACCGTTTCGGGATCGATCAGCACAGAAAAAGGTACATCCCAATACCGTATGTTAGCGGATCAGGCTTCGGCAGGCGGTCCTCCTCCATCTGGCGGTGGGGCTCCTTCTTCAGGAACTATTAAATTGAACTAACACTCTTTGCAGTGAAGATCATTAAATCCCGGAATTGCTTTTTTTGATGCTGTTCCGGGTTTTAATAATGAATATGATATATTAATTATCCTGTTGCTCCCTCTAAAAACCAAAATCATGAAACTAAGTAACGAAGACCTGGCCCTTCACGATGTAATGGCCCAAAAATTACCCGAACTTATTGAAGAATACTTCAAAAGACCTGAAATCACTTCTGTTGGCGTTTCCCTGAAAACCGTTAATGATGAATTAACCAATAAGCTAAGCTATACCTTTGGCGTAAAAAAGAAACTCCCTATATCAAAAGTATCCCATCCTATTCCAGCCACCATTTTAGGATATCCCACAGATGTTATTGAACTTGAAGTTCAACCTAATACTTTAGCTGAGCCTAACCCTGTCATCGAAGCGACCCGTAATGAAAAAACAGATCCCCTGATCGGAGGAATCAGTATTTCAGCAAATGGCGGACTGATGCATGGTGGAAAAGAAGTAAGAGGAAACGGTACTTTAGGGGTAATGGTCAATAAAAAGAATGATGACAACCCTTATATGATGACCTGTGCCCATGTATTGGTGGGTACGACTACGAAACTTGATTCGGATGTATGTCAACAGTCAAAGTGGGAAACCACTTTTGAATACTGCCATGACTGTGCTGCTTTAAAGAGCTATTACCATGAGAACGTTTATTTTCAAAGAGGTTCATCAACAATCAATGCATGGCTGGACTGTGCGATTGCAAGAAAAGGCTGGTTTAGAAATGCTACGATAGGAAAAGTATATGGTGTGGCAAGTGTTATCAGTGGATTTGCGGTAATTAACGCTTCCATTATCGGCGAAGAAGTTCGTAAAAGTGGAATCACTACAGATATTACAGTTGGAGAGATAACCAGTATTACCACCTCTCTGAGACTTGATAATTTTGATGGCACAGAGGTCATTGGTAATAATCTCACGATGATAAGAGCCAGATCAGGGCGTTTTTCCAATTCCGGTGATTCAGGATCTGCTATTTTTACTACCAACGGTTCTTTACTGGTAGGCATACTGGGGGGCTCAACAGCTTCTGCTGATCTTACCTTTGCTTCTCCTGCTGACGCTATTTTAAGCAAATGGTCAGACTTGACTTTCTAGAAACAAAATCCTTTTCAATTATATCATTTATACATCGAAGGTGGGCTTTAAGGCTCACCTTTTTTTATTTCAAAATATAGATCTCCGTACCCATACGATCCATAAGGGTAAACCCTTAATTTTTAAAAATAGACATTTTCCCTCTATCCCATTCTGAATTTTACAGTCAACTTTGATACAGTAAAACTCATAACAGAATAACTCCAAATTAAATATTTATCGTATGCTACAAACTCAATCTACTACCAAGAAGAAAAAAAAATATCGGAGGTCCAATTACCAGCTTTTGACCACTCCGACCACAATACCAATAGTAACACCAACACTTACGACATCTGCAGTAACAACAACAATATCTACGGTAACGACACCTGTACAAAAAGTACTCATACAACCGGGATATGCAACAGGAGATATGTTTGGAATTGCTGCCGCTTTAATTGATGATCCTAATCTTCACGTAGTGATCTCTACTGGTAATGGCAGTGTTCTTGATCCTACAGACAAAGGAGGTGCTATTCAGCTGTTTTATTTAGACTCGGGAATCCCACAAAGCAGAATACACCTTGTACCCATTGATGATATTCGCGGGCCTTTAAAAGCTCCCCTAAGAGCAAAAGCCAGAGAAATCCAGCCAACCGGCAAGACAGCAGGAGTCAATCATGGAACGAATTATGTTGCTGAACACTTTTCAGATGAAATGCGTGGAAGGATAAGAAGCGCATGGAATGTAAATGATTCCAAGGACAATGAAATAAAAGCATGGCTCCTCGAAAAACACATCCCGTTAGCAGGTACTAATCTTCTTGTTTTATGGTCCCGGTTTAGCGGAAAAAAAGGAGATATCCATTTGGAACATGACTCCAGCTATGCCGGTATAAAAAGAATAGCCAGTGAAGCTGCTCCCCATTATGATGCTGTAATCATAGCCGGAGACAAAGGATATAAAATTGAAAATGCCGGAAAATATTCTCAGATCGCTGATTCCATCAATGAAGAACTTGGAACGTTAAAAGTCTTCAATCTTACTGAATTCTGGAACGACCGAACGGATGCATTACTGTTATGGGGAGGGAATACCCGCTTTGGACAATTTAAAATTTATGATTATTTCCAACGAAACTTTTTACATGTAAGACATTTGGGATTCAGAAGCGGAAATCTGGAAGCTATGGCGATGCTCGGCTATAATGTAAGATATATGGAGGAACCCCATAGTGAAGGAGGTACCAGAATGGAAAGCTGGCATGAACACGAGCATGGTAGAACAAAGAAAAGTGGAAAAGCAACAGGATATGAGCGTTTACTAGTGGCGGAACCTCCAACGAGATCCGGCAAATATCTTCAACGTCAACGAATTGCCCATCCTGATCGTAAAGATGAACTCAGAAGACCGGACTGGGCTCCGGCTTTACGAGTAAGTAGCAGCCAGAAACCGGCAGATATCAGTACATCAGATTACATCAAAGGATTCAGTGATGCAGACCTACGCATAATTTTCAATTACCTGCAGCTGCCTGTCACCCTATAGTCCTCTTCAGTTCCAGAATAACAACTTAAAACCAACAATCATGAAATTAACCAACGAAGAAGCGGCCTTACACGATAAAATGGCTGAAAAACTCCCAGAACTAATTGAAGAATACTTCCAAAGACCTGAAATAACCTCTTTAGGAGTCGCGCTGAAAACCATTAATAATAGCCTCACCCAAACGCTGAGCTATACTTTTGGAGTGAAAAAGAAACTTGCCTTGTCAGAGGTCACCCACCCTATTCCATCTGCTATATTTGGATGCCCAACAGATGTCATCGAACTTGAAATAGATCAAGAACCTTTATCAAGCGATGATGTTACAGAAGTGACAACCCGCAATGAAAAAACAGATCCTTTAATAGGCGGAATAAGTATCTCAGCCAACGGCACCCTAAAAAAGAGAGGTAAAGAAGTTGCAAGCAGCGGCACTTTGGGTGTCATGGTACATAAAAGAACAGATGATAAACCATACATGATGACGTGTGCCCATGTTCTGGTAGGAAGCAGCACCAGGCTGGATTCGGATGTTTGTCAGCAATCCAAATGGAGAACTACTTTAAACTACTGTCACGACTGTGCGACCCTCAAAGACTATTACTATGAAAATGTACTTGTACCAAGGGATTTCAAAACCATCAATGTCTGGCTGGACTGCGCAATTGCCAGAAAAGGCGAGCATAGAAATGCAACCATAGGAAAAGTATTTGGTGTGGATGAGATTATCGAAGGCTTTGCAACTATTGATGCCTTCATAATTGGTGAGAAAGTTCGTAAAAGTGGTATTACGAGTGACATTACTACCGGCAATATCACCAGTATCACCAGCACCTTAAAACTGCCGGATTTTGATGGAAATACAGTCTTCGCTAATAATCTGATCATGATACAAGGGGAAGACGGACTCTTTTCAAGATCAGGAGATTCCGGATCTGCAATTTTCACTACAGAAAACCCACGGTTAGTAGGTATATTGGGTGGAGCTACCCTTAGCGGCAGTCCTACCTATGCATCTGCAGCAGACGCTATTTTAAGTAAATGGCCCGACTTAAGCTTTTAGAAGAACCTAAGATCTGATAAAAATATTCATAATTTATTTTATTAAAAAACAGTGCCCTGGATTTTTCCAGGGCACTGTTTGCATCTAATGACGGAGAAGTAAAACTACCTGAGTCTTTGGATATCTCATAGCGACGGATAACCTGACTACTGATATGATCGACACTTTAAACAATATTTAACTATTTGTTAAATAATAATTATTACATCTTTCCATCACTCATGAATAGTAAAAAATCCCATATATTATTGTTAAAAGAAAAATTAATTAAAAATTTTAATCAATTTTTGGCATCATTTTTTAATACTGACTTATAATTTATCACCAGGACGAAAAAAATAAACTATGAGAGTAAACGGCAAACACTATAATATAGGTATGTCTAAACAGGAGGTGTTGGAAGACAATGGTATTGGGGAAAACTCGTATTCAGCCAATACATGGTATTATATTATCAGAAAAAAATTTCTGGCAGGAAAAGAGGTTTTATTTATAGAATTTGAAGAAGGGGTTGCTGTCCACTTTTATATCCGATATGTCTACCGGAATATTAAAAACAGTCTTCAGGGTAAATTATAAAGAAGCAATTTACAACAGTAACAGCTCTGATTATATCTTCTTATTCCACAACAGCTCGACCTGAATCGTCCATTTTTTGTTCGGGTAATTCTTTCCGTCTTCTCCAGAAAAAATATGCGACAATCACCGTAGCAATGGGCAAGGCAATTCCAAATTCATCAATATAGTAATTGGTATTTCCTTTGTCCACTGTAAGAGGAGTAAGTATAGACTGGATAAAAAGATTATGACTGGCATGCATAATAGCACCTGTCCAGAGGCTTCCTGACTTTAACCGTAACCATGTAAAAATAAAGCAACTCGCAAATATCATTACTGTAAAACAGGTAAGTGCTAACCACTTGGGGCCTCCAGTATTATAATTGGAAAAAAGCAATAGAGGATAATGATAAAAAGACCAGATGAGCCCCATCCACAGGGAGGTACCAGTATATGAATTGATCTTAGCCAACTGGGGCGTTAGAAGTCCCCGCCAGCCTATTTCTTCCCCTAAAGCAGATCCTACAGAACGAACCATTCCAAAACTACTCATCAGGAGGATATACAACACAAGCGTTGCCCCATCAGACAAATCCCATCCCATTCCCTTTCCAACTTCTGTTATAAATTCATGATTGTAAAAACCTCCGACACCACTGATCCAAATGACAATATAAGGAAGTAATGAATACAGGAGCGGAATACTATATGCCAATAACTGGTACTTAGTAAGACCCCATTTCCAGCCCAAAGAAGAAATAGGAATCCCTCTTAGCCGGCAGGTAAGCAAAGCAGCAATAGCAGGACACCACATCACAATGGTAGCATAAGAGATCACTCCTCCACCCAGCTTTCCGGTATGGATGCACATATAATAAACAGGCAGACAGAAAAGAAGTGTTAACCCCAAATAGGTGGCAATATTCTTTCTGATCTCAGGTTTAGAGATTAAGGTATTTTCCATATAAAGATTTTATTATTGGTGGAGTTAACAATATTTAAAAGTTAACCTCATTAAAATTACACTTATTTTCCACATACGTACCCATATCCTTAAATTACACTCTCCGCTTGATAACATATCAATTTTTAGTCCCTAAAAAGGCGTAAATTAGCTTCAAAATTAAGTAATCCTATTATTGAGACCCCTTGCTATGTCAAAGCTGAGAACCCTAAGAGAGCAGAAAAACTTAACCCAGGAAGAACTATCTGAGAAATCTAATATTTCCGTAAGAACTATTCAGCGGATAGAATCAGGAACAGAACCTAAAGGGCATACGCTGAGATCTCTGGCTCAAGCACTGGAAATACAGGAGAACTTATTACAAAGCAAACCTGTAATCACTGAAGCCGATCATACAAGAGAAGAAATAAAGATCAACACAATTGACCTTAATTATTCCCTCATCAAAATCATCAACCTTTCTTCACTCCTATTTATTATAGTTCCACCCTTCAACATTCTGGCTCCCATTTTTCTCATGTTCATTTTGAAACAAAGGAACAATATTGTTAAACAGATTATTTCCGTACAGATGGTATGGACCGTTATCGCACCTATTCTATTTATGCTGGGAATCTTTTTGAAAGTGGGAAGACAGTTTACACTGATCATTATGATACTCCTAGTATTGTCCAACGTATTCATCATTCTTCGTAACGCAGCTGAAATTGACCGGAAAAAGAAACTTTACTACAGGCTGAATTTCAACATGATATAATCCTGTCAGGATCATTGTCGTGTTTTTGTCAGGTCCATTTTCACTAACAAAACAGATAAAAGTTCAATCTTTGTCAAAAAAATAACAATGGCAAAGTACATTCAATCTATCCTCTTTTTAGTGATCACTTTCTTAAGTACCTTATACGCTCAATCTGGAAAAGCAGCTGATCTTCATAATGCAGGGATGTCTTCAGATGAGTCGATCTTTATAAATGATCAGACCCTTGAAAACTGGTTGAAGGAAAATAAAATTCCAACAGTTGGCATTGGAATTATTGAAAATTGGGAATTGAAACAGATAAAGGTTTTTGGTGAAATACAAAAAGGAATTAAAGCACCCCGCAATACCTATTTCAATGTTGCTTCCCTTACCAAACCTGTAACAGCAATGGTTGCTTTACGCTTAATAAGCCTAGGGAAATGGAAACTGGATGAACCCCTTGATCAGTATTGGATAGATCCGGATCTTGTCAATGATCTGAGATATAAAAAACTGACCACCCGAATAATCCTAAGCCACCAAACTGGTTTTCCCAACTGGAGATGGATGAATACTGATAAGAAATTAAGCTTTCAGTTTGATCCGGGAACAAAATACCAATACTCAGGAGAAGGTTTTGAATATCTACGGAAAGCTTTAGAAAAGAAGTTTAAAAAACCTTTGGAACAACTTGCCCGGGAATTGATTTTTCAGCCACTCAAAATGAATGATACCAATTATATCTGGGATCAAAATACAGATGAATCAAGATTTGCCATTGGATATAATAATGGAGGGCAGCCTTATCCAACAGAAAAAAGGGAAACAGCCAATGCTGCAGATGATCTGCATACTACTGTAGAAGATTACGGAAATTTCTTGATCAGTACGATGAAAGGAAAAGGCCTTGAACCTGAAGTTTTTCAGGAAATGATCAAAAAACAGGTAAAAACAAAGGAAAATAAATACTTTGGATTAGGTTTTGAAATCTATGATCTGGGAAATGGTAATTATGCTTTATCCCATGGTGGCAGCGACCAGGGAACACAATGTCTTGCATTTATACTACCCCAATCCAGAAAGGGAATCTTGATATTTACCAATGTCGATAATGGATATAAAATATTTGAAAAACTAATCGCTCACTACTTAGGAGAAGATGGGAAGAAAATTGTTGAAATAGAAACAGGCAGATCGAAGGTGGACTAAAATCTGAGGTTATTAAAAAAGTTTTAAGAAGATGAGGTTTATTTTTTAACGCAAAGATTTATAATCATTCTACCTGGTTTAAAGGAGCAAATAATGCAATGAAGTCGTTAAAGAAGCTTATGGGTAATGCATTCGTTTAATAAAATCAATGAAATTGATTAAAATCTTTGCTGTCTTAAAATAAGCGTTATCAAACTTATTCTTTGCGTTAAAAATAATAGGTTGCTATAGGATATGTTATGATATCTAATAATCTTTTTTAGAATACACTTAAATCATATTGTTTTACAAAGTCTAAGATCATATGATATCCGGCCAGTGAATTTCCATGCTTATCTAAAGCAGGACTGAAAACACCGATACCCATTTTTCCGGGAACACTAACCGCTATTCCTCCTCCAACACCAGACTTGCTTGGAAGCCCCACAGTTCTTGAATACTCCCCACTGAATTCATACATTCCGGCAGTCAGCATTTGGGATTCTACCAGCTTTGCCATATCTGTATTTTTATAAGTAGCATCTCCATCGAAACGGGTACACTGATTCGCGAAAAAGTAACCAATTTTAGCCAGATCTTCGGCGGTAACCTCAATGGAGCATTGTTTGAAATAATTATCCAGCTGGTCTTCATTTCCGGAAATCAATCCGTTATTTTTCATCAGATAGAACATTCCACGGTTACGGTTTCCGGTTGCTTTTTCAGATTCATAAACGGATTTATTGTAATCGAGGGCTGGATTTTTAGTAATATATCTTACCATATCCAAAATTTTCAAAAACGGCTTTTCACCTTCTCCGGAAATTAAAGAAGTTGTGAGAATTGCCCCGGCATTCATCATCGGATTTAGGGGCTTACCTGTTGTTTCAAGACTGGAAAAATAATTAAAAGGTTTGTCGGTTCCGAAATATCCCATTTTTTCAAAAACACTTCCCTCTCCTTTTTCACTTACTGCAACCATTAAAGCAACAATTTTAGAAATACTCTGCATGGTAAATTTCTTGCTCACATCACCCACATTAAAGACTTTCCCATTTTTGTCAACGACGGAAAAAGCAATCGCTTTGGCATCCATTTTCCCTAATTCAGGAATATAATCCGCTACTTTACCCTGTGTGTAATAGGTTCTGTTTTTTTCTAAAATACCATTTAAACTTTTTTCTGAAACCGTTGAAATATTCACCGTTTTCTGAGCATAGATCACTGTGCTTAAAGAGAGAAAAACTGCAATACAATTTTTTTTTGCAGAAAGTAAAAAAATATTTTTCTTCATAGAAGTATTTTCGGCTCACATCTTATCATCAGCCTCAGGAGCAAATATAAAGCATTTCAACTTTTATTCGAAAGCCATTCAGAAAATATCCATAACAAATGGATAAAAAAAACTCAAAAACATAGGAAATCAGATACTATAACAGGGATTCAGAAAGATTGCAGGGCTACTACGTATTTCTACTCACAGCAATAATTGGTCATTTATACTCTACAAAAGATGTCCTGTTCTTTGTTACTTTGAAATAGCAATTAAATGTTATAAAGCTAAAAAATGACCTGGGTAGGCAATCAAAAAAACAACCTGCCTACTGTTAAGATAGTAAAAACTAAACATAACCAACAAAAAAACATTCGATATGGAAACTGCAAATGAAAATGTCAACGTAAATTCATCCGGCCTTCTTCAGCTGGGTGGCGGAGCTCAGTTCTGGGTGTATCTATCCCCTCAGAACAACACAGCTAAAATGATTTCAAAATGGCGTGTAACCTTCTCACAGGGCACCTGGAGTGATACAATTTCAAGTGATGATCCAACAAAACAAATTCACAC
Source organism: Chryseobacterium sp. T16E-39 (assembly GCF_002216065.1). Lineage (NCBI taxonomy): Bacteria > Pseudomonadati > Bacteroidota > Flavobacteriia > Flavobacteriales > Weeksellaceae > Chryseobacterium > Chryseobacterium sp. T16E-39. The sequence continues at coordinate 1,727,123 of NZ_CP022282.1, forward strand.
CCCTAATCTGTCCGGAATTTTTAATATCAGTGTGGAATTATTAAGCGGATCAACCGGTACATGGCGCCAAATCCCGCCACAACAGGGAAGCTACAATGAAATAGGCTGTAATTCCAATTGTGCATCTATGGTAGGTATCGTTGCGGACAGTACCAATCCGCCTCCTGGCGCTATTAATGCTCATTTCTGGACAACATGGGATGCCATGTGTAAGACTTATTAGAACAGAAAAGATTAAAAAAATATATCCTTACTTTTTAATTGTCAACCGTATTTTTTGTAGAATGCAGATCCATTTTATACTTAAAAATACAGTTGGCAGTTGTTTTTGGATCAGGCTCTTATTATTAAGCTTCTATTTTACTTTTTCTAAAAGATAGAGTTTTGCTCCTGAAAATGCCAGTTTAGGCATTAGATTACCTTCCAGAACCATTGTTTTATTATTAACATCAATTACTGTAATATAATTATTGGAATTATATTCAATATAATTTTCTTTTTCTTTTGTAATAGGATTTTTCCCAAATTCCAAAGAATACTTTACCCAGTCTTCCTTTTCAGAACTGCAGTGTACCGGTTGAAATTTAGATTTTTTAGCTTTGAAAATAATCTGATCATAACTATCTGCACAGTCGGAAGTAAATGAGCTTTCCGGATTCTGATCTTTTGAAAAGTCTTCGAAAGAACCTTTATAAGCCCCAACCACTTTCCATGTTCCATCCAGACGGTCTTCATCTATTTTCCCTTTTGCTTTACTTACGGCCCAGCTGATGCCATTAACCGTTCCTTTTACAGCTTTATATCCTACCGTAGCAACTCCAGTCACTACTTTGGTTGCAGTTCTTACCACACAAGAGTTAAGCACAAGAAGCGCAGAAACCAGAAATACTATTTTTTTCATATCATCAATTATTGCTTATCGCAAGCAAAGATAATATTTTAAAAGACCATTTTGAGAATTTTATGATTATTGCAAAATAATACAAAACCAAAAAGAACAGGAATCTTATAAAAAACAGATCCGTGAAGAATAGGTATTTAATTCCTATGAAAGTTTGTCCTTACCGAGACCTAATTTATTAATAAGCGGATTGGCATACATCGCGAGAAAATGTTCTTTTAAAACCACATCAGACTGATCGATGCGTTGTTCCAGCCTGCGCACAAACAATTGTTTCTCTTTTTCCGTATACTGTTCAGCATATCGATTGGTATTATTTAACAAGTCATAAGCGATAAATTTGGTAGGCCAAAGTTTATAATTCTGTATAATTGATTCGTCGATGACCTGTGCAATAGCCTGTAACTGCTTATTTTTATTTTCAAACTGAGCTCCAATGTCATCCAATTCTTTATTAAGAACAGTTCCTGCGTGCAGATGTATCCTTTTCTTTTGCCCTAACACCCCGCTTAGCATGGTCATAAAGTCTTCATCCTTCCCTTTCACATACACCTCATCCCTGTGTTTTGCCAGAAGTTGAGGCATTTTCAGAGCATCTGTCGGATCGTATTCATAGGAAATGGATATCGGAACAATATTCAGGGTTTTAAAATAATCCGTTATCGACAAATCTCCGGCAGCCATTGCAAGCATTTTTAAAACGCCTTGTTGCGTAGCATCATTTCCATCTTTTGTCCTTCCTTCCCGCTGGGCAATCCAGACAGACCGGTTTTCATGATGTAAGAGTTCGGAAATATATTCTGACATTGTTTGAGAGCTTTTCAGCTGTTCACGAAGTGGTAATCCGCGCTGCACCAAAAAATTACGATTCAGTTTCGCAAGTACATTCAGGAATTTTTTCTGAACAAGATTATCACCAATGGCAGAAGAAGTCATCACATATCCTTTTTCAAGCAACACCAGATTAAGCAGTGATGTATCCAAGACAATATCCCTGTGATTGGACATGAACAGGTAAGGTGTATTTTTATCTAACTGATCAAATCCAGAGGTCGTTAAACCCTCAGAGCTCTTTGCAAGGATCTGACGAACCGTATGGGAGATAAAATTCTGCTGAAAATCACTTATAGTGTGTATATTTTTAAATTGTTCCAGCCAGACCTGATCATCCGTATCAGGAAAGGTAAAACTCATCAGTGCTTTCATCATGGGATCACGGGCTACATTATGTAATGCTTCATGAACTTCATTATCATAATATGGCCTGATTTCATCGAACTTTGACATGCAATTATTTAAAAATTAAAACTATTTGCAAAAGAACAAAAATTTTATTGAAGCTGCCTTACAATGTTTGTTAAAGTGTATCGATAAGATCAAATCCTCATCTCAAAAATCCTCTCATTATGCTTCCAGACCAACTACAGGAGCTGGTTTATACAAATATTTTTTCAATTTCCTGATAGGCAAATAGGTAAACAATGCAGAAAGCAAACCTGCAAGAACCCCAACGAGAATGGCCATTGCTGTGGCATTCAGCTTATAATATTTTGAAAAGTTGTATTGTGCGAAAAACAGCATGGAAAGAACTAACAAACCAGTAATCAGCCCGCTCCAAATACTTAACCGCGTCATTAATTTTTTTATATTAAGCTGCTCGTCTACCACAAATTCAATGGTTCCTTCATCCGCAGCCACCGTAACTCTTTTAATAATATCGATGGTCAGCACCACCGGAAGTAATGTTGCCATTGGCAAAGTGAGCCGCGCCAGATTTTGGGTTCCTGCAAAAAAATGGGTATATCCAAGATCTCTAAAACTTGCATACGCAATAATAAAATTCAGAAACATATTGGGAAGGACATAATAAAGCATCCGCTTTGTTAAAAAGCGTTTAAGGGTAGTTTTCTTTTTTATTTTCTTAGATGGATCGGACTTCATATTTAATTCTGTAAAGATACAGTAAGTAATTCAAGGGCTTTATCTTTAATCTCGGAAGCTTTCTGCCTGGACAGGAAATCCTCATTCGACATGAGTGTAAAATCCATTTGCCGGTTATAAGTCGTGGTTACCAAAGTATTGGAATTCAACCATGGAAAAGCAACAGTAGGACTTATTATCGTTTCCAGCTCAAAATTCCGGTAATTGTTTGGAATATCAATCCTCCCCATATTAGACAAGGTGATATCATGTCCTCCATTACTTGATTTTAGCATGCTGATCATTCGTTCAACAATCGGATGCATCTGCTCACCCATCCATAAAAGTTCGCGCGCTTCTATTTTGTCTATTTTCTCAAGAAGTTCTTTTTTAATATGCCCTGCCTGATCAAAGAGATCCTGTTTGTCTTTTTTTAAAGAAAGCTCCACCGTAGGCGCAAAAGCAAATACATGGTCTTGCTTAATTTCCGGAATAAAATGACGGACATCTACAGGGCTGATCACCTTTCTTTTGGCCTGTGCGCCCTGTATGTCCTGAAATGCCTGCATAAATGAAGCACACAACAGGGAATGTACAGAAACACCATGAGCTTTACACTGATCTGTAATATGTGCAGTGGTTTCCGGATTCAGCTTCCAGTGAATGACATAGTTTTTTCCAAGATTTCTTTTCCTGCTTTTTCGCTGCATTAAAAAAAAGAATCTGGCCATAAGCAGATAAAACCTTGCTTTACGCACCTTTTTTTTCGCATTAAAATCTACAGGAAGAAAATCGTCAACTGAACTGAACGCCTGATAAGAATCCAGCTCTAAAGCAGGATCATCCAACAGACTGAGCAGCTCCCGCATTAAGGTTACAAGTGAAGTCCCATCACAAATACAGTGAGGAAGCACCCAAAGGATCTCAGAAACATCGTCTCCTTTCACCCATACCAACTGTGCCAGCGGTTTTTTATGATCTTCAAACAATCGGAACCATTCTTTTTCGGATTCCGAAAGCCAATCTTCATCGGTTTGCCGCTGAACTATACGAAGCGGAATAGCTCCCATTTCTTTCTCTTCTATAAAAAAAGGATACTTTTCAGTATCGATATCAATCCTGGATCTGAGTAAAAAATGCTTCTGCTGAATTTTTTCTAAGGCAACTTTAAAGTTTTCTTCCTGAATCGTTCCCTTAATTTTTGCGGTAAATACACAGTTTAATGGCGTCTTGGAATCAACATACATGATTCTTTCCACCATCATTAGTTTTCGTTTCATCATGATACTGCTATATATTCCATTTTTTGTTTAATAGACTCAACGATTTCTTCACGAATAGCCAATGCCTCTGAATACTTTAAATATCCTTCGCTGCCAATGAACGCAAAATCCATTTCTCCATTGAATGTCGACACCACAAATCCAGTAGTTTGGCCTAAAGGACCCAGTGCTGAAGGACTAAAAACAGTATCCACCGTAAATTTACTATAGTCACGGGGAACCTGAATAAGTCCCAGATTGGAAAGCATACAATCGTTGGTCGACTTTCCATTCCTTAATATATTGGTGAAACTATCCAGCGCATAATGCCACGACTCGATTACCATCATCTTTGTGTAAGGATCTAGTTTCGCCGTTTTACGTTTTACGGTCTTTTGCATCAGACGGACGTTATCAATAAAACTCTTTTTTTCATTAATAGAAACTTCGACCATCAATCCGAACGCAAAAATATGATCCTGCTTGATTTGGGTTGTAAGACGGCGGATATCGACCGGACAACAAATTTTATTCAAAGCCGTTTTTCCTCTTATTTTTTTAAATGCCTTAAGAACGATTGCGCACAAAAAAGTATTAACCGTAAATTCATTAGACTTACAGTAAGAAATAAGCTGCTGTGTGGTTTCTCTATCAAATTTCCAGTGGATCATATAATCTCTCTCCCTCTCCACAGGCTTTTTACCTACAGGAGCATATTTGATTATGGTAGACGCCACCCTTCCTATAAATTTTGCTTTCAGTTTTTGTCTGCGACTGTTTAGAATAGCTGCCGGAACAATATCCTGAAGTCCCAAGATCGGTTTTTCAATACCAATATCAGCTAATGGATTATCCAAGACCTGTAAAAATTCATATAAAAGTGTCATAGCAGAACCACCATCACATAAACAATGGTGAAACGAGAAAAACATATCTGATAATTCTTCTCCTTTGATCCATACAAATCTGATCAGAGGAAGTTTTTTATGATCAAAAGGCATATACCATTCCCTCATAGATTCTTCCTGCCAATCATCCTCTCCTTTTCTCTGGACTTCTCTAATAGGAATTGGCACTACTTGTTCGGGAACTTCAAACCAGGGAATATTTTGTTCATCACGGACCACATGTGCCCCAAGCCATGGATGTTTATTCTGAAGCAGGGCAAGAGCCTGCCGGATCTCTTCCAATGTGAAGTGACCTCTTAATCTGAACGGGATAATACCATTAAAAGCCTCTGTTCCATCTCCTAATATCATACGTTCACCAAATAATAATTTTCTTCTCATGGTTATATTAAAATTAATTTTTGATTCTTATTATATAAAATTTTCCTGCCTATCCAATGATCTGATAAATCAATGATTTTAGCTTAAGGATGATACTGCCGTATATTCTGTTTTCAGGGTAATAGATTGAATTAATTCATCACGGATCGCCAGAGCCTCTGAATGAGGTAAATAGCCTTCGCTACCCATGAAAGAGAAATCCATTTCCCCTCTGTACGTTGAAGCCACCATTGTTGTAGTATTTCCTAAAGGACCAATCACGGAAGGACTAAAAATAGTATCTACTATAAACTGCCTATACTCGTGGGGGATCTGAATACGCCCAAGGTTCGAAAACATACAATCATTGACTGACTTGCCTTTTTTTAACAGCTTTGTGAAATTTTCCAATGCATCATGTCCCGATTCCATCACCATCATGGTCATATATGGATTGAGCCTGGAAGTATCACGGTCTACAGATTCCTGCATCAAAGGTAAATTATCCGAAAAACTCTTTTTTTCGTTGGATGAAATAGTAATCATCAGTCCGAAAGCAAAAATATGATCCTCTTTTATCTGCGTTGCAAACCGCCTAATATCTACCGGACAGGAAACTTTATTGAATGCTGCTGTTCCTCTTACTTTTTTAAACGCCTCAAGTAACGTTGCACTTAAAAAAGTATTAACAGTTACCCCCATTGATTTACAGTAAGAGATCAGTTGCTGAGTAGTTTGCTGATCGAACTTCCAATGGATCAGGTAATCATTTTGCCGGTCAATCGCTTTTTTTCTCATAGGAAAATATTTAATTGCCGTTGCTGCAATCCTTCCTATAAATTTCGCTTTCAACCGTTGTCTGCGGTTCGTTAAAATCGAAGATGGAACTACATCTTCAATTCCCAGTATTGGATTTTCAATACCTATATCTGCAACAGGGTTATCCAATACTTTCAAAAATTCATATAAAAATGCCATTGCAGAACCTCCATCACTTAAGCAATGGTGAAATGCAAAAAGCATATCTGATATTCCTTCACCCCTGATCCATACGAATCGGATCAGGGGAAGATTTTCATGATCAAAGATCGTTTGCCATTCTTTTCTGGACTCTTCCTGCCAGTCATCTTCTCCTTTTCGGGTGACTATCCGTACAGGAATAGGAACAGCCTGTTGAGGGACTTCAAACCAGGGTAAGTTTTTTTCGTCCCGGGTAATGAGTGCCCTTAACCATGGATGCTTTTCCTGAATCCGATTCAGAGCATGCCGGATGTCTTCTTCTTTGAAGTCACCTCTCAGCCTGAAGGCAATAACCGCATTGAAGGGTTCTGTTCCATCCCCCAGCAACATGCGTTCGCCAAATAACAATCTTCTTCTCATAAGTCTAAATGGAAACTACTACTGATTGTTCTTGTTGTACAAAATTTTCTAACAATTCCACAGCCTTATCATTACCCCCAGCTGTAAGGAAGGTGGTTTGAACCTCTTTGGCTGCCATCCGGTATGCCGGATCCTCAAGCAGTTCAAATACTGTTTCGCGAAGCGATTCTATGCGTAATCGTTTGTATCGGATACTTTTCCCACAACCTGCCTGCTCTATAAGTTTTGCAATATGGAAATGATCATAGGCAATAGGTGTAATCAGCATAGGCAATCCATTACGGAATGTATCATTAACTGTATTAAACCCTCCATGACAGATCACCATATCCATATGAGGCATTAGAGCTGACTGGGGTACAAAACTGTTGACGATAAAATTAGAAGGCCATTCTTCAAAGATATCCGGTGGAGTTGCCGCAACAATCGTTACAGGCTGATCCGCAAATGCAGCAATGATCTTTTCAAAGAAAGCTTTTCGGATATCTACTAATAATGTTCCTAATGATACAAATATTTTAGGTGTTGTAGAGGCATGCAAACGGTCCCAATCAAAAGGAACATCGTTTGGACGTCCCTTTACAGGACCTACAAATTTCATATGTGAAGGAACGGTTTCAAAACCGGCAAAAGCCTGTGATGTAAACACAAGATTCAATTTATGAGAGTGGATAAAAATACCCTCATCATCAATCCCTACTTCTTTCTGAAGGTCTTTGATCAGATTCTGTTGCCATTCAAATATTTTAGGGGCACTTTTCTCCGTATCTCCCATTACATCAGGAGGGACGGGTGTGGTCGTTACACAGGGAATATTATGTTTATGAGCAAAAAGCGCTCCTCCAAAACTGATACAGTCATTAACGATAACATCGGGCTTCCAGCTTTCTGTAAGACGGCTTAATCCCGGCATCATCATTTTAGCAAACGGAACATAAGTTTCTTCTAATGCCAGTTTCATCACTTCAGGCCCTGAACATGCAGGTCCGTCATCCTGTCTTTTCAAAATGCGTTTTATCTCATCCTGATAAGGAATAAGCTCTTCTTCAGGATAGAAATAAGACCCTCCTTCCGGAATATGTTCATCAGAAAGCGGGGTAATTCCAAACCATTTAACTTCATGGCCTCTTGCGATCAGACTTACTCCCACGCTTAATGTCGGACTGATATGCCCGAAAAACGGAGGGATAACAAATAAGAATTTTGAACCTTTCTTCACCAGTTGTGTTGCCGTAACAATAGCGTTTTCAAGCAAATTCGCAGCCGTCGCTGTACCTCCTGCATCAATGAAGGACTGACGAAGCTCTTCTGCAGCTACACGATAGTCAGGATTATTTAAGATCTGATGTACGGCTTCTTTTAAATGATTTGATTTAAACCGGTTAAAATTAAGACGTTCACCCGCTCCAGTCCGTACCACTCGTCCTGCTACATGCGACTGATCATAAGCAATCGGAATAACAACCAGCGGCAGACCATTCGAAAGTGTTTCGGATACGGTATTATGTCCTCCATGGCATACGACTCCATCCAGATGAGGTAATAAATCTAACTGGGGAACCTGTTGGTACACCATAAAGTTTTCCGGCCAGTTATCGAAGAGCTGAGGATCTGAAACCACTACAACGGTTAAATCTTCATCTCTGAATGCATCAACAACTTTTTGAAAAAAAGCCTTTTTATGGTCATGATCGAAGGTAGTCCCGATACTTACAAGAATCTTTTTCCCGGTACTGCTATTTAATCTGTCCCAATCAAATTCACATGAAATACGTCGTTCTGAAAGAACAGGACCTGTGAACTGATAATTGGATGGCAGGTCCATTTCACCAAAGAAATCCCTTGAGGTTAAGACCATGGTTAACAGATCCGAAGAAGCCAGGGAATGGTTTTCCGTTATCCCCAATTCTTTTTGAAGTTCAATGATTTTGTTTACTTCCCATTCATGAACCTTTGGCAATTCATCCATCATTTTAATTGCAGCCGGTGCTGTAACGGTGGTACTATAAGGAAGACCTAGTTTTTTTGCCGCAATAGCAGCGGAAAATAGCTGATGGTCACCGATTACAAGATCGGGTTTGAAACTAGTCAGTAACTGAACAATACCATTATAACAATGTCTGTTCAAAGGAATCAGCACATCATCGTAAAGAAATTTAATGCTGTCGATTCCATACACTACTTTTTTAGAAATAATATCGAGATATTGTTCACTTTCCTGTTTTTCTTCATCGGTTTGATCGTACTGAATAAGTAGTAGCTCTCCCCCGACAGGAAGTTTCGTATTTAAATTTTTGTCAAGACTGATCCATGCCACTTCATGCCCTCTTTCCAATAATTCGGCCCCGATACTCAGGGTTGGATTGACATGACCTGTCAATGGCGGAACAACAAATACAAATTTAGCCATGATTTTGTGTTAATGGTTTAGATTTAGATAATGATTGAGATAAAAAATTATTAATAGCCTCTGCGATCTGGGCAGGTTCCTGAATAGGAATATTATGATCTCCGGGAATAAGTTCAAGTTCTGCATTATTAATTTGTGACTGAAGCCATTCGCCAGTAGGTTTACAGTTGGACTGAGCACCATAAAGCAATAGCGTGGAAGTCTCTAAGCCTGTCAAATTAGTTTCTGTAAGGAAATCAGTTTCCCTGATCATATCGGCTTTAATGCTCGTCTGTTCAAATAGGAACTCATACATTCTATGGTTCTTTTCCATTTGCCTTTTCCCCATTTGAACTTTTGTCGTATCTGTAAAATTAGCAACATAATGTTCCAGAAATTCCTTACTGTATTGATCAATAATATCCCGGGTTTTATCATCCCTGGGATCAGGTGCTTCCATTACAACCAGCTGATCTACACGATCAGGAGCTTTCAGTGCCGTTTTCAGAGCAATAAGCCCTCCAAAACTATAACCGACCAGATGTACCTTCTTAAGTTCCAGAAAGTCTATTAATCCCAACAGATCAGAATACATGTTTTCCAGATCATAGCCTTCCAGAACACGTTCGCTCATGCCATGACTTTTTAAATCATACATCACCACATGGTAATGCTGTGCGAGAATAGGGGCAATATTAAAATAGTAAATAGATAGATTACTAAACATCCCATGGATAAGCACCACTGTTTGTTCAGCACCTTTATTGAGTTCCTGAATATGAACTTTCCTATTATTAATTGTAATTATTGGCATTCGTATATATAATTGATGATCATACGGAGATCTAAATTGATCAACTGGTCTAAGTCCATAGAAGATAACCAACCTGTAAAATCAATCTGATCACCAAAATGGGCTTTGATTTTCTCAGAAAAAGAAACGATTTCTATACTATCCATTTCTAAATCTTTGGTAAATGAACTGTCCGGAGTGATATCCATCTCTTCAACAAATTCTTCCCCTATAACTTCAGTAATAAAGCCTTTTAAAAGAGTAAACAGTTCTTCGTGATTCATTTTTAGTGTGTTGTTTATAGTGTCCATCCGATAATATAATTTTTATGTTTTATGATTTTAATTTCAGTTTGTTCGATCCACATACGATCTCCCTCTATTTTATTTACTTCAAAAGCTTTTGGATTTCCCTTCAGCCCTGTTCCAAGAAACTTTCCGTAAGCTTCCTTGGCTACCCAAAACCGGGTAGTCCATTCCGCCTGATCTCTGTTTTTTAATAATGCTAATTCAGCATCTGTAAATACCAGATCGTAAAATCCGGAGCTGCGCTCCTCTATGATTTCCATGTCTATTCCAACAGGGCTTCCTTGGCGTGCAATTGCTACAGCTTCTTTTCCTTTATGAGCTAACGAAATATGAATATCTTCAGTAATATCGCCGATGAGATAAGGCTTACCTACTTCATTCGAGCGTATTTCAAATGTAATAGGGAAACAAGCATGATCCTTTTGCTGGCGAAGAAGGTTTCTTACAGCGTCTTTTGCTGCTACCCTGCTGACCATCCAGTTTTTCTTCTTATTAGGCAATAGCTGCTGATGGTATTGTTTTTCAGTTTGGTTGAAATATCGTTTAAGAATAAAATCCCACGAAGCGACCCTTGTATAAGCCTGATGAAAGAAGAATACCTCAGGTGCAATTTCTTCTGAAAGACGGTTATGCAAAGGGGACATGGAAACACTCCATAATGCCGCATCGATTTCCAATCTCCTGTTCTGCCAACCGGTAATAGCACACCAGACTTTTCCATCTCTTTTTAGGATAATATCTGCGATGGCAAATTCATCGTTAAGCTCCGTAAGCAAACAGGTACATTCAAAAAGTCCTTCCTGATCGTGCATATCACCAAAAAACTCGATGTCCCTGATTTTTACAGGAAAAGCAATACGGTCTTTTGTTAAAGTAAGCTGTAGCCACAACCCGAATAATTGTCCGGCATTATCAAGTAAGGAACCTTTCCCTCCGTTTCCTTTGATCTTTCCTACAATACCTTTGGTTCCCACTTCTACTATTTCAGTGATCCCCTGATATTTTTCTCCATGGAACATGTGCATATCGTAGATTTCCTCAGGAGTTCTCTGAATAGGTAAAAGCTCACCCACTGATAGGTTAATGACAGGAGCCTCTACAGAGGTTGGTTTCAATACCACTTCAGCATTAACAAAGTTCTCGATATCCAGATAAGCATGATGGGATGAGCGCCATTCTCCCTTAACGGTTTTCTCAAAAGGTTTGGCAACATTCATCCACTGAAACACACTCACATTCATGATCTTGTGTACTTGAGTACCTGGTATTTCTGCTTCTGCAATTTCTGCTAACTGCTCAAAAATCATGGTCATAGGAATAACCGGTTCCATATCCGCAATATCCACCCACCCTGCAGGCTGTCTTAGCAAACTGTGATCAATAAGATAAGGATGAGTATCCAAGTTAACATGCAGTAATCTTGAGAAATTCACATCCCGTGGCTTTTGAACTGCCACCGGGTTTGAAACTGTAACTTCCGGACGATTCTGGAATAATGTTAACACTTCTTCCTGCATGCGGATCATATCAGCAATATTTTCCTGAAATGCCTGAACGAGCGGATGTCCTGTTTTAACCACAGTAGCTGAAATATTATTTTGCTTCGGCTCAAAAGACTGAGCTAAAGACTGTACTTCTTTAAAATCACGGATAATCGGTGATCCTAATTGCAGCTTAATTCCTTTGCCTGATGCCTTTTTCAAATTGCTTTCTATTTCCAGAAAATCAAGTGCTACTGTTTTTCCTTCTACGAATAAAGCAGCTACCACACGTTGTAACTGAGCTAAAGCAGACCGCGTAGGAATACTGGAAGCAATCGTACTGAAAGCTTTTCCTTTTAAAGTATCATCGATAAATCCAATCAATCCTCCTGTTCCTATTTGAATAAAGAATCTTGCTCCTTCTTCATACAGTTTATCAGTAAGTTCACGGAAACGTACGGGCTGAACCAGATGTTCTGCACTGAGTTTTCTTATAGCCTGCTGATCTGAAGGATAAGGTTCCAGTGTCGTTGCAGACCACAATGGAATCTTTGTTTTTTGAAACTGTGCCTTTTCCATTCCTTCTAAAATCACATCGAGCTTATCCGCAATAAAAGGTGAATGGAAACCGGATTGGAATGGTAAGATCTGATGAAATATCTGTTTTGATTTTAACAAAGGTACCAGCTCATCCAATGCCGTATTACTTCCACAAAGAATCACCTGATTTGGACAGTTGTCATTAGAAATATATACCTCCGGGATTTGGGCAATAAGAGGCTTAATGGTATCAATTCCAGCACCAATAGCAATAAACCTGGAGTCTTTTAATTCAAAAGTTTCAGGATTAAGCACATCGATCAATGCCTTAACAGAATTTACTTCTGCCAGCTCGGACGAATATCCGGCCAGCCACTCTCCTAAGCTGTGCCCGGCATTCATATCCGGTACAATTCCCAGCTTTTTCAATGCACCATCCAATATGCTGCACTTATTGAAAACACCTAACGCATCACTTAATAAACCTTCCCCTTCTGTTTTGATAGGCTCAGTTAATCCAAAGTAACGGCTGACAGTCTCCACTTCTCCTTTTGCGAGACCATCTAATCCTGGAAATACAAAGGCTATTTTATCTCCATTCTTCAATAAAGGAATATTCGTATACCAAATATCTTGTTTGTTTCGCCAAGGTTTACCCTTGGATACAATTTTAATTGCTTTTTCTATTCTCTCTGGTGTCGGATCAAACAGGGCAATCCTATAATCCCCTTCACCTAACTGACTTTCATTATGATGTAAAGCAGAAAGTAAATCTTCATTCGTATTTCTTGCCAACAGCAAAACACGGTCTTTTTTAGGCATATCATACCCTTCAAGCACTACATGGGCATTGATCCCCCCAAATCCAAAAGCATTGACTGCCGCAATCTTTGGCAAACCGGCTTTTGACCAGCTTTTAGGTTCCTGCACAGGTGCAAATCGGGTTTGCTGCATATCCGCTATTGGATTTTCACAATATAAAGTAGGCGGTAATGTATCATGATGCAATGCCAGACAGGTTTTTATCAAACCTGCTATACCTGCCGCTGGCATAGCATGCCCTATATTGGACTTTACAGATCCAATACCAGCGATTGGACTCACTTCTTCCTTGCCAAAAAACTGGGCAAGAGTCTGCAGTTCTGTTTTATCTCCAAGAGGAGTTCCTGTACCATGAGCTTCAAGATAGCCAATCTGTTTTTCATCGAGGTCAGCATTGTTCCATGCCTGTTGCAAAGCTTTTAACTGCCCTTTAACAGAAGGACTCATTACACTGGTCCCATTACCATCACTACTTACTCCAACCCCTTTTACAACAGCATAGATTTTATCCTGATCACGGACTGCATCTTCTAATCTTTTTAAGACCACAAAACCGCATCCTTCTCCAATTAATAATCCATCAGCATCTGCACTGAATGGCTTGATCTGCTGCTGATGTGACATTGCTCCCAATTGTGCAAAAATGCTCCAGAAAGCAGCATTCTGTCCGGTATGAACCCCACCTGCAATCACCATATCACAGCGTCCACGGTTAAGTTCCTGCACCGCATGATCTACGGCAAGTAAAGCACTCGCACAGGCAGCATCCACTGTAAAGGCAGCGCCTCCCAAATTAAACCGGTTGGCAACAAGAGAAGCAACGAGATTTGGAATTAATCCCATCGCTGTATCAGCAGCAAAACGTCCTTTACGTTCCTGAAAAGCTTTTTTAACTTTATCAATATCTGTAGAAGATACTTCAGGAAGCAGTTCCTTCAACAATGAAGAAATCTGCTCTCCAGTCCGTACAATCTCTATAGCACGTGTTGCACCCGGTCCCGTATAGTTTCCTTTACCTATGATGATCCCTGTTTTCTCCAACGAAACTTTTTTCTGAAATACCCCTGCATCTTCGAGGGCTTTCTGAACCAAATCAAGCGTTAGCAAATGATCAGGCTCTGTTCCTTCAACAGCCAGTGGTAAAATTCCAAATTGCGTCGGGTCAAATTCATAATCAGGAATAAATCCTCCACGTTTACAATAAAAACGATCGACAGGACTTGTTGCATCACTAAAGTGAACCGGATCGATACGATCAGCAGGAGCCACCTGAGTCGAGTCCACTTTATTGACAATATTTTCCCAAAAAGCTTTGGCATCTTGTGCCCCGGGGAAGACACAGGATAGTCCAATTACAGCAACATCTGTTTTTTTCATAACAATTTTATACAGGGTTTTACCAATTGCTACCTGACATGATTAGTACCTGACTTTCAGTTCCATATTTTATCTCATTAAGAAAGGTTTCCTTTCCCTGATCTAAAGGGATCAAAGAAATACCTCTACGCTCATATTCTGTTTCTAAGGTTGAAGACACCATTCCTGCACCTTTCCATGGTCCCCAGTTAATAGAGATCACTTTCCCTTTTAGCTTTTTATCCAATGCGTTGGCATAATCATCCAGTACACTATTGGCTGCAGCATAGTCTGTCTGTCCTTTATTTCCATATACTGAAGCAATGCTTGAAAACAGAACCACGAACTGACAATCTGTACGCAATTGTTCAGCTAATACACGGAGGGGTTTTACCTTAGTATCAAAGACACGTCCAAAGGAGCTGGTTGTTTTTTGTTTAAACAGCTTATCTTCCAATAAACCTGCCCCATGGATAACTCCGTCCAGACGGTCATATTTTTCATAAATCGTATTGATTAATTCACATAGCCCATCTTCGTCACAAAGATCCAACGACTGGTAAACTACAGTACTTCCAAGTTGTTCCATATCCCGGATTGTTCTCAGGATCTGATTATTTTTGAAAACTCGGATCGTTTCTTTTTCTATTTCAGATGGTGAAGTGAATTTTCCGGATTCGATCAGAAAACTTCTTATTTCATCCTTGGTTTTCATCTTCTCAAATTCCTTTAGACTATGTTCTTCATTTCTAGGATCTGCAGATCGGCCCACGAGGATATAAGTACAAGGATATGCTTCTGACATATGTTTAACAAGTTCAGAGGTAATTCCCTGTGCTCCACCCAGTACCAGAACTACAGACTTCTGATCCAATTGAATATTTGCTTCTCCTAAACTCGTTGATAATGGTGATGGAATAATATCAACCTTGTGACGCTGATCATTTTTATAAATGATCTCTGCCGGTTTATCTGTGGTTAATATTTCTTTTAAAGCTATTTCTGCAATATGATCCATCTCCTGTGGAGTACTTAAACTGATCAGTCTGCATGTTGTATTATCAAATTCTCTTGCCAGGCTTTTGAAAAGTCCCGGATATCCCTGATGATGACGTAGTACACGAGCATCAGTGATCTCCTGAAGATGGGCAGGAATATCAGATATTAAATACACCCATTTGGCTTTATCAAAATCAAGTCTTTTAATAAGATCCACATGATCAATAATGCTGTGCTTCACAGAAGATGAGAATATATCAAGCATAATTAATCCGTCAAAACTTGTAAGATCTTTTTCTGTATCTACCAATTCAACAATAGCCCCATATTTTTCCAATGCATTCTTAATGACCAGTGTCTGTTTGCTATTATCTTCAGTAATTGCGAAACGCTTTCCTTCCAATATCTCAGTATTTTGGATTAAAGAATCATCCGTAGGAGTAATATCAAAACGTAAACGGGATAAAAGAGCCTGTTCCGGCTCCGGTTCAGCAATACTCGTCTCATTCTTTACCTCCTTTACTTCAGCATCACCATTCATTTCACTGATCCAGACAGCCAACCCATTCAGTGTTTTAATAGCAGCCAGTTTTTCCATAAGGTCATCAGCCTGCTCTAAATCTTCACCAAATCCGATCTTAGTTTTAAGATCTCCAATAATTTCCATACGCTTGATGGAATCTATACTCAAATCAGCTTCAAGATCCAGATCCAATCCAAGCATCTCTTTTGGATATCCTGTTTTTTCACTTACAATATCCAGAATTGCTTTTTGGAGTTCTTCCAGTGAGAAGGCAGATGTATTGGATGCTTGTGGAGTTGTGCTTTGCACTGATCCATTTTTTTCAGGTGCTGCAGTTGCTCCCGTGTATTCCGTCAGCCAGTTTACTAAACTGTTTAAAGTTTTTATTCCAGCTAACTGCTCCATTACTGTATCTTCATCTGCATGTCCATTTGCAAGAATACCCAATTCGTTACGGAGTGTTCCTATAATCTCAACTCTTTTAATGGAGTCAATACTTAAATCTGCTTCCAGATCCATTTCCATTCCTAACATTTCCTGAGGATACCCAGTCTTATCACTAACTACCTGAAGTAATAAGGATTTGATATCTTTTGTTGGAGTCTGCTGAGCCGGTAGAACAGCTGTCGGTTTCTCCTGATGAACCGGAGTTGCAGGAATTGCAGCCAAACGTTCATTAACCGGAGAAGGGATCGGTGAAGTATATACAGGAGCCGGATTTATCTGAGGATTCTGTCCCATAAAGGAAAGCATCACATCCCGTTGCGCCTGTATCATGAGTTTCATACTATTTAGATATTCCTGCAGCATACGTTCAGCCGTAGACTGATTCTCAGTTGCAGGTGCTTGATTATTGGTAAAGTTGTTCATTTGAAGAGGGTTTAATATAGGTAATGCACCATTGGCAGGCAGCGTACCAGTAGTAGGTAATGCAGCTTGTCCATTAACACGCCAAATGGCAGGATTCTTTTTATAAAGCTCAGGCTGATCAATGTGGATCAATTTGGCATCACGACCGTCGAAAAGTTTTTCAACATTAAAATTACGGCCTGTACCAAGGTATTGAGCAAACATACAAAGGAGGTGAGTCAGCTTATTACGGCTGCTATCTTCTACATAGAGTGTTACCTGATCTTTGTCTAAACAGGATTTCGTTAATCCGGTAAGAATTTTTCCAGGACCTACCTCTATGAATATTCTCGCTCCATCGTTATACATCGCCTGGAGCTCTTCCACAAACCTTACGGGTTGTACCAAGTGATTGGTTAATCTTTCTTTTATTTCTGATTCTTTCGTTGGATATACAGATGCTGAGGTATTCGACCAAACCGGAATCTGCATTTCCTCAAAAGCAACATCTTTTAGGACATTCCCATATAATTCTTTGGATTTTGCAACCACCGGACTATGGAACGCACAGGCTACTTCTAATTTTTGTGCAGAAATACGTTTCTCTTTAAGAATCTCCATCAATTTCTTGATTGCAGGCGTGGTTCCCGCTACCACACATTGAGATGGGGTATTATAATTTACAGGATAACATCCTTCCACCTGTGAAAGAATAGATTCTAAATTTTCTTGTGTTGCATTTACAGCGACCATCGTTCCGGGATCTCCGTCCTCTACTGAATCTAAGATCGCCTGTGCTCTTTGTGTACTCAACTCTACAAGTTTTTCTTCTCCAAATACACCTGCAAAACACAGAGCTGGTAATTCCCCATAGCTGTGACCTGCCAACATATCAGGTGTAATTCCCATTGATTGAAGGAATTTAGCCAATGCAAGATCTACGATTCCTAAAAGAGGCTGTGCTAATCTGGTATCTTTAATGGTATCTTTTTGCTTTTTCAATGCCTCAGCATCAAAAGTAGCAGAAGGAAAAACTACTTTTTCGAGTTCCGGATATTCATCTATAAGGTTTCGCATACTAGGAAAAACTACGAAAAGGTCACGGGCCATATTGATTCTTTGGCTCCCTTGTCCAGGGAACAAAAAGGCAACTTTACCTTCCCGCTTATTTACTATAAAAGTATCTTTGCTTTCAATTCCGGATAATAACAATTCAATTTTTATCATTAAATCTTCAGCAGTATCGGCAACAATACTTACCTGAGCCGGCTTTTCAGATCCAATGATCAAACTATAGGCAATATCTTTTAAGGAGATATCATCATTGATCTCCAATAAAGATCTGATCTGACCTAGTTGACCTAAAGCTTCTTCATAGGTATCGCCACGGAATACAAACAGCTCCGATGGCCAGGACTGTAATACAGCGGAATCTTCCTGTTTTGGATGATTGGCAATAACTGTATGAAAGTTAGTTCCTCCAAATCCAAAAGCACTGATTCCGGCATAACGATTTTGTTCAGCCCACAAACCGCTTTCTGCATAAAATGAGAAAGGACTGGTTTCGGCATTATAATAGGCATTAGGTTTCTGTAAATGAAGAGTCGGAGGTTTTACACCATGGTACACGGCCAGGGAAGCTTTAATTAATCCTGCTAATCCCGCTGCACATTTGGTATGCCCGATCTGGGTTTTTACTGAACCTAGGTGAGTCTGACCCGGGATAGCCCCTGAACGGCTAAATAAATTAGTCAGTGCACTAAGCTCTGTTTTATCACCAACAACGGTTCCTGTACCGTGTGCCTCAATAAGCCCAACTGATGCAGGACTAATACCAGCTTGGGCATATGCGCGCTCCAATGCTCTCACCTGACCAATTTTTCTTGGTGCAGTAAGTCCCAGAGCCTTCCCATCACTTGATCCGCCGACACCTTTAATAACCGAATAAATACGATCACCATCATTCACGGCATCTTCATATCTTTTTAATACAAGAATGGCAATCCCCTCTCCCAGGGCAATACCGTCTGCTTCACTGTCAAATGTAGCACATCTACCCTTACGTGAAAGTGCATGTGTACTGGAAAACATAAGATAATCATTGATCCCGTTATGTAAATCGGCACCACCAGCCAAAACCATATCTGATTTGCCCAATACCAATTCCTGACATGCCAGATCAATAGCAGCCAAAGAAGAAGCACAGGCAGCATCTACCGTGAAGTTTCTTCCACCAAGATCCAGACGATTGGTAATCCGGCCTGCGATAACATTAGCTAATATACCAGGGAAAGAATCTTCCGTAGTATGTGGAAATGCCTCTTTTACTTCTTCATGAAGCTGTCCAAAAACCTGTTTATAATATCCTCTGAAACTATAACTATTGGCAAGGTCATTCCCCCCTTCAGCTCCAATAATTACAGAAATATTCTCTCTGTTAACGTGTTTCTCACCATACCCTGCATCTTCCATAGCCCGCTTTGCAACCAACAGAGTCAGCAACTGTGTAGGCTCAATAGCAGCCAGAGACTGTGGTGGAATTCCAAAGGCTAACGGATCAAAATTGATTTTTGGAATAAAACCACCCCACTTGGAATGAGAAACATCTGAAGCATCAGATTCCGGATCATAATACAGATCTTTATTCCATCTTTCATCCGGTACTTCTGTTACACTATCTTTTCCTAAAATGATATTACGCCAGTATTCATCAAGATTTTTTGCTCCCGGAAATATACATTCCATTCCCACAATAGCAATATCCAATGGTTTTTCTTTGGATGAAGGTGCTTCCGGCAACATTGCATTCTGAATATATTCATAATTATCTACCGCTACATTCTGATGTAAATCGGCAATTGACATAACACGGTTTTGCATTGTTGCTACCTGCCCGATCATATACATTCCCAGATCCAGCTGTTCGCTTTTAGGAATAGTTACAAGTTGATCCCCCTGACGGTCCACTCCTTTCGCAGCAATCCGTAAACGGCCAACATTTAATTTTTCAAGTTGTTCCCATACCTGCTTTTTATCCATTCCGGCAGCCAGAAGTCTTGCTTTTTCCGCAATAAAATGCTGAGCAAATACGGTATTCAGACAGCGGGTTTCATGTCCCGGTGCAGTTTCTAACAAGACGGTATCTTTTGCCTGCATAGCCTGCAATTGGAATTCTTCCTGAATTGCACCATCATTCACCGCTTCCTGAGTATAAAGATAGGCTGTTCCCATAAGTACCCCTACTTTTACACCTCTGGCGGCCAAAGGAGCTGCCATGATAGAAACGAATGCTGTTGAGAATGCATCGTGGATCCCTCCTGCAAAAAACACACTGATGTTTTCAGGATGATCTTCTTTTAAGATGCGTTCAATTTGTTTTTCCCAAAGGACCATACTTGAAAGCGGACCTACATGTCCCCCACACTCACGGCCTTCAAAAATGAAATTTTTTGCTCCTTCTTTCAGGAAAATATCTAATAATGCGGGAGATGGAACATGAAGGAAAGTAGTTATCCCTGCTTTTTCAAACACCTTAGCCTGCGCCGGTCTTCCACCAGCGATAAGGACTACAGGAGGTTTAGCTTCCAAAATATAAGAAGTTTGTTCTTCTCTTAATTCCTGTGGGGCAAAACCTAAAATTCCAACACCCCAGGTTTTTTCGCCGGCCAGCTTTTTGGTATCCATTACTAAAGCTTTTGCCTGATTACCTTTCAATAAAGACAAGGCAACAAATGGAAGAGCTCCCGCTTCAGCTACGGAATTTGCAAACAAAGGTACATCACTTACACGTGTCATAGGTCCCTGTGCAATAGGATACCGTAAGCCAAGTTGTTTTGCCAGTATATTATTCTCATCAATAACCTGAAGAGTTTTAGCCTGCTTAAGATGTCCGTACATGGATTCCCTGAATCCAAAAACCAGTTTCTTCAAAGTTTTGAAATCCTCATACAGATCTATTGCCAATGAAATATCCTGCCCCATTGGAATATAACTTTTAGTTAAATCTAAATCGGTAAAATATTTCCTAAGATCTTCACTATTGATATGATCTGATAGTGCAGGTGAGTTAGGTCTCACCAATACCCGGTGATTGGCTATTATTTTAGTTTCTGTTCCATTCAGTTTTGAGCATAGATCTTTTACCTCCTTCGGAACCGAGCTCTCGGGAAACAAGGCAAGCTGGCTATCCAATATGATACCCGTTGCTCCTAATGCTTTTACTGCAGCCGCAGTGTGAAGTCCTATTCCACCCTGCACCCACACAGGAATATCCCTGATCTCTTTGATAACACGCTGAAATAAAACAAACGCTGATTCATAACCGACAAGTCCACCTGCTTCATTTCCTTTTATAATAATACCCATAGCTCCCAACTGCTCTGCCTGTATCGCTTCTTCTAAGCTACACACCTGATAAATAACGGATAATTGGGAAGGAGAATTAATTAAAGTACCAACCGGAAGGATGGCAAAATTTACTTTTTCTGAAAATTGAAGTGATCCAAACTGGTCGTTAGGAGAGTAAATACCATAAGAAGGTATATCGATCTGATCTAGTTGATCCAATGCCTCCTGCGCAATTTCTGGTTCACACCCAAGGCTTAAGACAGGAAACGCACCTGCCTGATGCAGTTTAAGCATAAGACTTACATCAGGTTTCTCAAATGGTGTTAATCCAATAATAGTTAAGTTTTTCATAGCATTCATGGTATTGAAATGGTAAGTTTTTCCGCAACAAAACAACTAAACCTTTCGGCATAAAGAGTAATTGATCATTACGAAGGAATAAAAATAGTAAATTTATGTTATATATATAACAATAAAGGCAATTTAGTGATAATTCTTTAATATTGGAGCGATTGACTGTTTCAATATTAGTAACCAAATGGTGATTAAATACACAGTTGTCATCTGGCTTTCAACAGGCTTTAAGCCAATAGTCATTAGTTTTTTCATGGCATTTATGATTTAAAACGATAAATAGGAAATGGGCACAGCAAATCGCTACACCCTTCGGCGTATAAAGCGATTGCTTGTTATAAAGGAATAAAAATAAATAAATCTACGACATCTTTAATTATAAAGGCAATTTGATAATGATTTCTTAACAAAGGGATCATCAGCTATTCAAATACCACTCATAACCTGTAGTTTACATTTTTATTCTTAGAAATAAACTAGTACAATCTGTGTGATTATAATTATAAATTTTTATAATTATTTAATAATATCTAGCAAATATATGAATAAAAATGAGATATTTCATTATATGGAGATTTGTTTTTCAATATTACAAAAATATAACATATCTAAAGGACTTAGACTGTGCTAAAGAGAGGAATTAAAAAGACTGTACAAATCCCTTAACATTCAGTTTTTAACAAAAAGTATATCATACAAAAAAGTCCTCCCAAATCAATTATTTAAGAGGACATTCTGATCAAAATCACAATCTATTTTTTTTGATAAACAGTCACGGGACCTACCAACCCTATGGACTGCAAAGGCTGGTCTTTCTTTTTCAGATTTGTCCAGTACTGGGCTACAGTATTGTCTTTAAGGGTTTTCATATAATTGACCATAACGGTCACTACTTTGATTTCGATTCCATTCATCCCTTCATGAAGTAAACCATCCAGAGCATAAATCCTTTGCCCAAACCATTTTGTGCCAGCTACTTTTCCGTTAACATACACTTCACAAATCCCATACACACTACCGAGGTTTAAGAAGTATTCTGAAGCATCTCCTATCACATTAAATGTATTACGATAAATGATGGTTCCCGCAAAATTAGCATAACCTGGAAGTTCTTTAAGATCAGTAAGATGATTCAACTCTTCTTTTTTAACAGAACCATCATAATGCCTGAATTCAACATTCCATGTATTATTGAACTCTTTTGTATTCTTTCCTGTCGGGGGATTGAATTTCCAAAGATCTCCCCTCTTTTCATGATCAAAAACAATCAATTTGGAATCTGCGGTGCCAAGATCAATCCGAAGGTGCCCATCCGTTACCTCCAACCTGAACCGTTGGCCCGTTACGGCATCCCATAACCAGGGCTTCTTGTGTTTAATAACTTCTTTATCAAATGCAATATCCAATGACGCATCATGCTTGCTACTGGAATTAACAAATAAGAAAAGTTCTGCTTTATCTGTCTGGTACCGAACCTGTGTAATAAACGTCTTTGGTTCTTCTATTTTTACATAAGGCGTGAGCATATATTTTTCCTGAATACCTTTATACCAACTCATAAAATCAGAGACAGGCTTGCGTAAGAAAATAAACCGATCAGGGAACGCTTGCATTTTTTTAATCCATTCCTGTACTTCCAGGTCTCTTTTCTCATAATTATTCCAGCCCGTAGATTTTTCCGGCAGAGCTTCGATACAAAAAACTCTCCCGCCCCCACTTACAAATTCATGTAACTTGCTCGCTGTAGAAATGTCCAAACTCCGTACTTCGATCAAAAATAAGGTATGATACTTCCTTTTCCCATAAACGAGGAAACCTTTGTTAACCTCCGAGCCGGTAATCACACGTTCCGATACGTAATCGCATGCATTACCGTTCTGATGAATGGATTCCCATATTAAAGCCTGGTATGCCGGGGACACTACAACCGGGAAAGGTTCGTTTTGTGCACCATACTCAGACCATTGATCTGCAAAGGGTGCTAAAAGAGCGATGTTAGCGAACATAGTCGCCTGCTGCAATACAGCAGACAGTCTTGCGCGGTAATCTGTATAATGTTTAAAATAAGGCCAGATCGTATTTTTCTCATTAAAATATCCACCATAAGTGATCCAACCTGGAAATGGTGCATCAGGTGGCGAATAATTAAAGCCATGAAAAACAGGATGGGTAACTCCGGATATCGTACTCTGATCACCTACTATCTTAAGTATTTCCAGGGCTTCATTAAATACCATATCCGTATTGGTAAGCTCTTCAGAACTGATCAGTTTTTTATCCTTTAAGTGGGCAGCCGAGGACACCAGTTTATTGATCATGGTATTCCCCCTACCTAAATGCCACGGATATTGCATGAATTTTTCTTCAGTGACATCTTCTCCTATTCCATATTTCAACCAGGTTTCACATTCTGGAATATCGATATCGAAACTTCCTTCCAATGGAAAATAGCCGCGCCCATATGCCTGTGCCCTTGATTTTATTTTATTGTCTTTACACCACTGTACGAAAGTATGCACAAACCTTTCTTCAAAAATTTCTGCTTTGGTCAGTTCAAAATCATACCGCATCCGGTCAATCATCTTTTTGAACTCTGGACCTGTTTTTACCGGGTAAAGAATATTCTGACCGGTAGTATTTCCCATACCTCCTATTTTAAACAAAACAAAAGGCAAATAAGGATAAAGATCATATCCTCTCCTTTTTTTGAACTCACTCATCATATCACTATTCCAGTTTGTCCCTTCCGTCTCGAGACTGTCGATAAAGAAAGATCTGATATTTGGAGCAAGTGGTCCTATTTTTTGCTGAATGGCATCACTCATTCTGTTGAGGTATTTCTTTACAGCCTCCACATTATAATGATTAAGTACAGGTCCCATACCTCCCGGTGCACCCTGGATCACACTCATAAAACGTTCTATCTTTACCAATCCATAAACTGCATACTCTCCTTTTGGTACTGAAACTTTGATTATTCCATTTTTAATCTGGTCTGACAAATTCACCACTTCATCCATATGATTGAGTGGATCAGGCACCATTTTAACCTCCAGCATTTCCATCGTTCTTCCGCTATAAGGACTGGTAATGGCAGGATCGGCTTCTTTATAAAGATCAAAAAGGGAAAATTCTGTTGTAAGAGGGCCTTTCAATTTCTTTACCGCTATCACCACAATCTGTGAACACTCTTCTTTTTCCAGAAAATCACCCCCCATAGGAAATCCGGTACCGACAAGTAAATCGCAGGTCATATCCAATGATTTAGCTTCTTCAAGTGTAAATTTCAACAAGTCAATCCATTCATCACTTAGCCAATCCACACTCGTCTTCCCCATGTCATCCGTTCGTAAAGGAAATGATATCGGATTGATCTCAACACCACCGATGCCGGCATCTTTCAAGACTCTGAGCTCCCTAGCAAGTTCGGCTTTTTCTATTTTATCTCCATTCCACCACCATCGGACAAACGGACGATAAGAATTTTCCGGATTACTGAATATTTCAAACAGGGACTTACGATATGGTGAACTACCAATTTTTAGCATTCCATATGCATACGATGGCAGCACATTCAATAAAACTAAACCGGAGGCCGCAACTGAAGTCTGTTTCAGAAATTCTCTTCTTTTCATGAATGATCGATGGATTAAAAGTTATAATGCCTTTGCTAGAGGTTCTTTATACTACTAAACTCTATAGGCCTACGGACCAAATTTAATAGATTTGTTGATAATATCACACCGCTGTACAGAAAATAGTGTGAAATGTTCTTTCTCGACATTAAGCTTTTAGCCTATGTTTATAATTCTGAATAATAAAAGATTTTATAATCCATAATATTCTATAGCTGATTTCTTAATTAAATTTTTACTCCAATCTTCCCATTCACCGCTATAAGGATGATATCCGCATAACCTTTTGAAAGGTCTTATTTTTTAAGTAGATCAACCATTTCTCACACTTATTAAAGTTTTCTTATATTTATATACTATGAATGTTAAATTCCCTCTATTTCCAGCTTTAGAAACTGAACGTTTAGATTTAAGAAGATTATCCCTTGCGGACGCTCAGGCAATCTATGAACTAAGATCTGATCATGAAGTCGCCAGATTAACGGGGAGAGAACCTGCAAAAAGCATACATGATGCGACTGCTTATATCCATAAAATTGAAAAGCTATTTAAGGAAAATGCATGCCTGTTCTGGGTAATTTCCTACAAAAACGAATCTGCTTTAATCGGTGCCGTATGCTTTTGGAATTTTGATCTGTCTAATAAGTCCATAGAAATCGGATACGAACTGCTTCCGGAATTTCAAAAAAAGGGTATCATAGGAGAAGCCGTAAAAGAGATCATCAATTTTGGGTTTGAAATCATGAAAGCTGACATCATCACAGCCTTCCCATCTGCCCATAACCCCCAATCAGTTGGCATATTGGAAAAATTAAATTTTAAATTGGGAGGCGATACATTTCAACACGACCACGAAAATGTCGAAGGAATGCTTACGTATGTTCTTTATAATTCTGGATATTCATCGGTTTCTGATAATAATTTTGGCTGAGAATTGTTATCCCATTTATTAATTTAACCCTAAAATATAAAGTCCAACATCACTATGATATTGGACTTTTAAATATTGTTTTAAACCAAGCTAGTTAAACACCTGTGTTTTAATATAATTTACATCAACATCTCTGAGATAATTAACCAGATTGGTATACTGCGAATGGAAATTGTAGCCTCCCTCCTTCATCTCTTTCGTAGCATCTGCTTTACTCCAATTCTGAAATACGATACGATACATGGCCAAAGTAACTCCGGTTCTGTCACTCCCATGTTGGCAATGTATATCTATTGGCTTGGGAGCTGTTCTTATGATTCTTAAAGCCTGGATAATCTCTACATCCGAAACATCTGAAGCAACCATAGGAACATGATATAAAGTACCTGTGTAATTAGTTCCGCTAATATTGTCGGTATGACCTGATCTCAGATTAAGAATTGATGCAACATTTTTTTGCTGAAGAAAGTCATAGCCTTCACTATCAGGCTGTTCACTTCTATAAACATCATTATTAACTTTATACAGATTATCAAAAGGTGATCCTGTAACTTTTTGAGCCCAGTTTTGAGGTCTTGAACTTTTAGAAGTAATACCTAGTTCAGCATTTTTGGAGCTGTAAGCGGATTGAGATTGTAAATCTTCAGAATTTTCAGGAGCACAAGCCAGCGTGCTCAATGCTAAAATAAAAAAAATCGTTTTTTTCATGTTTTGTACTATTTTTTGTGATACACTTGCTGTTGATTACTATTATTTTCCATTAAGTTTTATGAGGAAACAACCCCTCTGCTTTATGTAAAATAATGCCAACAAATGTATAAATAAAAATACTTATTTCATCAAATAGAGAAATATTTATTTATTACATTCTTATTCAACTTCGTTTATATTGAATTTACTTTCAATATACTAGCCTACTCTCTTCTTTTTATCAGCAGCCAGAATCCGATTGTACTCTTCTCATCATTTACAGTATATCTATTAGCATGTAATCAGTCGTGGCTTATAAAAACAAAACTGATTTTGGATTTTCTTCTGACCTATTTCTTATTTTTGTAAAGAATTAAAATATTCATTCCATATTCTACCTATGAACAATACATTTTCTGATAACAATCAAATTGGTCTGGTTTCAACTTTTCCTGAACTCGTTAACACCAACTTTCAGGGAGCGATGAATGCTATTTGCTGGCACAGAGATTGGGATGGAGATTTTAAAGAAATTGTTTCTAAACTTCAATTGAAGGATAATGTTACGGAAGTTTTCACCGAAGACCTTTTAGCACTACCATTATCAGAAAAAGGAATCAGGGCAAGAGAAATTATTCTAAATGACTTACAACTGCTAACAGATTTTGGTGCGCAGCCATCTCTCAATTTACTTAAAAGCTACGAACGAGATGAGGAGCTGGATTTCATTTCAACCGACGTATATTCTTACCATGTAGATCGTTCGCCTGTCAGTACTGATACTTTTTTGTGTACCTATCATGGTACCGCCAGTGAATTTTTACCTAATGATCAGGTCGAACAAAAAACTCTGATTCCAGAAATCCGGGAAAAGCTTAAGGAATTACATGATGGTCCGGAAGCAGAATTTGAAGCTTTTCTGAAAGAATATTTTTTCGATCTGCATTATCAACCTAAGCCTAATGCAGAGCCTATCAGTATGGGATCAGGGCATCTTTGGCGTCTTGCAGTGGATCATCCTTCACAGAAGGTCCTGCCTTGTGTTCATAGAGCTCCGGTTGAAAACGATGGTGAGTACCGACTGCTTTTGATCTGTTAAATTATATAATCTGTTCAAAAACCAATATATAACGAGACCCCTATTTTTCTTGCATTGCTTTATAATTTTGGGTACATTACTATACATTAATATTTAATACACATGGCTGATACAGTTATACTGTCCGAAGGAGCAGAATTTGACCACGTTATACAGGAGGTTTCAAAATACATCCATCTTTATGTAATGGCATTTGAAAAAGACGAGCGAACTATTACCCGAGTAGATAAACGTGAAAACATGTACGGTGGAAAAGGAACGGTCTATATGATACAAATGTTCGATCACCAGGAATTAGCCAATAACCGTCTGGCTGCCTATATGGTTTTATTAAACAAAGGGGACGAGTCTGGTTTTCATACACACAATCAAAGAAATGAAGAGGAACTATATGTCGTTGTCCATGGAACCGGAGAGTATCGGGAAAGAACCGGAACCCAGGGAGCAGAGCGAAAAAAGATTCTTCAAAAAGGAGACATTACAGCCATCAGTTCCATAGGCTATCATTCTATAGAAAATATAGGAGACGAACCTTTAATCATGTTTGTCATTACCACAAATAACCCCTCATAAATCAACATAAAGTAAATCATACAGCTGCTTTCAACACAGGTCTGTTATATTTAATGCACAGTCTAAGATAGATAGTTTCAATTTTGATTTGGTAAAATTTATAATTAGATTTATCCTCTAATATAGAAGTTATCATTATGAAGTATTCAAAAGAATATGTAGCTAAAGATGAGCACATTGATGTACAAGAAATTATGGATGGCTTGTACTATCCATTTTACATGGAATATTGCAGACATGAATATATTGATGAAATTTTAGGCTTTAATCTTGAAAATGAAGCAAAGAATGGAGTGAATATGGTTTTGTCGGAATACTCTATCAGTTTTCTCCGATCCTTAAAAAAGGGAGATACTTTTACGGTAACCTGTGAATTATTCCGTGATAAAAATGGAGCTCCTAAACTGCACTTCAAGCAATCAATTATTTTGAATGGCAAGATCACGACAAAAGCTGTTTTTACAGGCACCTGTGTTCCAGCGAAAGGGGGCAGACCATTCCTTCCTGAATCCCTGAAAGCAACCATTGAAAATGCACCGGTTTTAGAAGACTAAACAATCAGAAAATGCAATAACCTGAATTAAAATTCTGAATGATTGCATTACAATATTTAATACAAAAAAGCGGGTTTTAGACCCGCTTTTAATTTTTGTAATTATTTTTCTGTCTTAAATCATTTTGCCTTGATTCTCCTTCTGTGTTTCAATCCAAAATCGAGCAAAGCCTCAATGACAGGTATTGTTTCTTTCGCATATTCGGTAATTGTATAAGAAACCGTAATGGGCTTTGTATTATTGACCTTTCTCGTAATGAGCAGGTTTTGTTCAAGATCATACAACATCTTTGACAGTACTTTTGGTGAAATACCTGATACCGTTTCCTGTAAATCTTTAAACCTCATCGTACCAAAATATAGGTTACGTAGAATACAAATTTTCCATTTACCTCCTAATAAATCGAGTGTATCTCTTAATGCTAAA
Source organism: Chryseobacterium sp. T16E-39 (assembly GCF_002216065.1). Classification (NCBI taxonomy): domain Bacteria; kingdom Pseudomonadati; phylum Bacteroidota; class Flavobacteriia; order Flavobacteriales; family Weeksellaceae; genus Chryseobacterium; species Chryseobacterium sp. T16E-39. Next base: position 1,756,523 of record NZ_CP022282.1, read on the forward strand.
GTGCGTTCTTTTAAATTTTCTTTATCACTGCAATTCATAATCTCATATAAAACTTACTTTCCTAAAGGTAATCAATAATAAACATACCGTCGGTATATCTTAATTTTACGTCCATAATCAAAACATTCTAATCCAATGAAAGTAACCATAATAGCCAACATTTCAGTTAATGGACGAATATTATCATCCGATAATCCACACCATCAGCTGCCAAAAGAAGCAATGGAGTTCTACATTAAACTGGCAAACAAAATAGGAAGTCTCATTATTGGGGTTAAAACTTTTGAAAACTTCCAAAAATTCCCCGATGAAGTAAAAGAGCATTTTAAAAGCATAAACATTATAATACTATCCGATAAACCCTATTCAGCAGAAGGTTATCAGACATTTGAGAGCCCTGAAGCCATTCTTGACTATGCCATATCTGAAGGCTTACAGGAAATTGCTATTGGAGGTGGAATAAATACCTTTAACGCTTTTATAGACAAAGATCTGGTCACAAACCTCCACTTCAATATGAGCCCTTTGATCACAGGAGATGGAGGGTTTTTAGGAAACAACAAAGAGCTTGATACAAAATTTGAGATCGCAGAACATACAATTAATGAAGGTTTTCTCCAACTTCATTTGACAAGGAAATAGTGTATCGCCAAATAAACAATTAAAAATATAATCAGGATATCCCTAAAAATGTTTGCTCTTTTTTTTAAACTAAAGACTGGCCAATGACCAGTCTTTTTTTTCATTTTCTTCAACTCATTTTATTACGGACGGATACGAATAATCGTTTTACCTGTGAGATGCATGTTGGGAGCGAAGGTTGCCACGGCATCTTCAAGTGGTGCAACTTTACCAATATTTGTTTTAAGGTATCCATCCCGAACACGCTGAGCCAGTTGAGTTAATTGATCACGATTGGCTTCGACAATGAAATCTATTGTACGTCCCCCCACAGGCCTTGCATCAATCGGGCCTGCAATAGTGACCAATGTTCCTCCTTCCCGAATCACTCCTGCAGATCGCGTCGCGATTTCCCCACCCAGAACATCGAAAACAAGATCAACATGGCCAACATCCTCTAATCTGCTATTATCGAGATCAATATATTCATGCACTCCAAAGTCGTGAGCCGTTTGACGACCGCTTGCTCTCCCCGTACCAATGACATATGCACCAACTTCACGAGCCAACTGAACTGCCATTGAACCCACGACACCTGCCGCTCCGTGAACAATTACTCTTTGTCCTGATTTTAGCTGCCCATGGTCGAATATCCCTTGCCAGGCAGTTAAGCCAGGCATCACCAGCGCTGCACCTGTCTCAAAATCAACATCACCCGGCAAAGGAGCCAGATTCCTGGCCTCAATGGTTATATATTCTGCGAGTGAGCCATCGCGGTACCAGTCAGCAAGACCAAATACGCGCTGCCCCACTGATAATCCAGTTGTACCGTAGCCCATCTCAGTAACGATACCTGAAAATTCATGTCCCGGGATAGAGGGTGTCCGGCTTACATCATGACGATCAGTCCAGGTCGATGGCCACTCAAGCTCATTGAAAGTGAATCCTGAAGCATGAACCTGAACGACCACTTCATTCATCGAAGCGATCGGTTCAGGGCTTTCCGTTAGTTTCATGCCGGCTGTTCCTTCAGCCTCATTTGTTACGATAATTGCTTTCATAATTTATCTACGTTTTTATTAATAAAGTTACACATAGTAATCTTGTATGTGGTGTGATTGTAATAGGTAAAGGTTAAAATAAATTTAGCTTTCCTCTACCTTTTAATCTTCTTCTCAAATCATCCCTGCAGGCACGACTTGCGGGAAATCTTTGTCAGGATTAGATACATTATTGATAAAATTGGTCAAAGAATACATCGTCACCAGGCCAATTATCTCCAGTACATGAGCATCTGTATATCCGGCATCTTTTACCGCATTAAAATCAGAATCACTGATATTACCTCGAGTCTCTATCACTTTACGTGCAAATTGAACAGCTGCATCGCGCTTTGGATCCGTGGCATGTCCCTTTCGGGCAAGGATGATTTCCTCCGGGGTAAGTTTTGCCATATGCTCTGCCGTATAACTGTGAACGGTGAGACAGTAGTTACAACCATTGACTTCAGAAACTGTGAGTCCAATACTGTCACGTGTTTTTACATCAAGCGCTTTGCTCATGCTTCCTAAGAATGTGGCCCAGGTGTTAAATGCAATGGGACTTGCGGCAAATGTTGCCATCATATTTGGAGTAAAACCCAGACTATTTGTAAACGCATCAAGGGTTGGTTTTGAATCAGCCGGTACATGTTCCGGCTTTAATGCTTCAATTCTAGGCATAATAAATTCTTTACTGTTTCTATTTAATAATTACACTAAATCAAGTACTTCTTCAAGCGGGCGACGTGGCTTCTGTATCCAGTTACCAGGACGTTGCGGGCCCACAGATAACAACATAGCCGGCACTTCATCTTCTGCCAGTCCAAACTCTTTAGCTACCGCATCAAAATCAAACCCGATCATTGGTGTTGAACCCATATTCAGAGATCGGGCTGCATAGATTATGGCAGCAGCACCGAAGGTAGCAGTCCGTATTGCTTCATCCCTTCTGCGCTGAGGGTAAGCCATATATAAATCACGTGCAGGAATTTCCCATTCCGGAACCATACTTTCAGGCATAACACCCGCTTTTACCAATGGCTCAAGACGACTGGGTATCACACTGGTATCAACCAATTGGCCGATCACAATGAAAGTCACAGCTGCATCTGTGATGGCGGGCTGATTCCAGGCAATCGGACGTAACCTTGCTTTGGCCTCAGGGGTACGTACTGCGATAAACCGCCAGTTTTGTAAGTGAAAAGATGTAGGTGCAGTAGTACCAATTTGTACCAACTCACGGATTTGATCGTCGCTCAATACAGCGGTAGTATCATAATACTTAGCTGCGCTGCGACTTAAAATGGTTTCGATGACCGGATTTGTCATAATTTTCAATGTTAGGATTATAGAATGGATTTTTAATTTTCAGGTAAAATTATATCATAATTTGGCTACCTTTATGGGCCAAATTTAAAATAGACAAGGGTCCAGTTATGATAGAAAAGCTTCTTGAAATTACATTTAACAAGGAAGGTCAGCACAGACCTTTATATCAGCAATTGGAGTCTTCAATTATCCAATTGATATGCCAGGGAATATTAAAACCCGGGCAGATGCTTCCCTCTTCACGTGCACTTTCTGAGAGTCTTCATCTCAACCGTAAAACTGTTGTAGCAACTTACGACGAATTGAATGCACAGGGATGGGTAGAAACCAAAGACAGAAGTGGTGTTTATGTTTCAAGCCAACTGCCTGAAACATCAGCACGCATGGCCGATATAAATAGTAAGAAGTTAAAACGTAATCCACAGCCGGGTTATCCTCTTATCACAAAAGAGCCTTTTAATTATACAACGGTTGATGATCAAAATAGTAACATTATTACCCCCGGAACACGGATGCCATTATATAAATTTGATGACGGTTTTCCAGATCCCAGAATTGCACCCATTGATCAGTTGGTCAGAGAATACAGAAGGCTTGGAAAAGGACGCCTGGCCAATCAATTCCTCATGTATGGCTCAGAATATGGTTCACTCAGACTAAGAGTTGAACTTGCTAAGTTTTTAAACCGCACCAGAGGAATGCAAGTCACAGAAAATGAAATACTGATAACCAAGGGAACCCAGATGGGCATTTATTTAACAACCCAGCTGCTGATTCGTCCCGGTGACACTGTATTTGTTCCGGAACCGGGATATTTCGACGCCAATCAAATCTTTAAGCTGGCAGGGGCAAATCTTGTATTTATTCCTGTGGATAAAGACGGAATGGACGTGGACAGGATTGAACAGTTGTGTCAACAAAAAACACCCAAAATGATCTATATCATTCCCCACCACCACCGCCCTACCACGGTCACACTGAGTGCGGAACGGCGTATGAGGCTCATAAACCTGGCCAGCAGGTACGGATTTGCATTACTGGAAGATGATTATGATTTTGATTATCATTTTACAAGCAATCCGCTTCTGCCTTTGGCCAGTGTAGATACAGGTGGTCACATTATTTATGTAGGCTCCTTTTGTAAAAGTATTGCTCCAGGTATCCGTATTGGTTTTATGATTGCTCCTGAAACAGTAATTAACGAAGCGGCTGCAGTCCGACGATTAATTGACCGGCAAGGAGAGCAGTTACTTGAAGAAGCAATGGCTGAACTTTTAATCGCAGGAGATATTTCCCGGCACATCAAAAAATCATACAAAATTTATCAGGGTCGACTGGAAAATACCTGCCAGCTGCTTTCAGAACATTTAGAAGAATATATAAAGTTTGACCGTCCAAACGGAGGGCTAGCCATCTGGGCAAGCTACAGGCAAGGTATAAGTGCCAGCGAGGTAGCTAAGAATGCGGATAAATTAGGATTGAAAATCAGTGATGGCAGCAATTACTTTTTTGAACCCAATACATCTACATCCAATAACTTTATCCGTATGGGCTATTGCTCTGTGGATGAAACAGAAATGGCTCATGCTATTCAAATATGGAAACAGGCTCTTATATTGTCTACCACGAAACGTAATCCGTAAAACAATAAGGGACACAGTATTGAGTGAGCCTTACCAAGAGTATATATCACAAGTTTATTTTAATTTGGCCCCCAGGCTATATTACAATTGGTCCCCAGAACTTATTAACGGCCGTTTTATATTTGCTTTTTAAACATACAATAAAATGAAAAATATTAGGGCAATAGGCCAGCTTTTGTTACGATTGGCTCTTGGCGTTGGTTTTTTAATTCCTGTCATGGACAGATTAGGATTACTTGGACCTCCCGGTTCCGGAGCAGCATGGGGTGACTGGAAACATTTCATAGATTACACCAATACACTCATTCCTTTTGCGAGCAGGTCAATAGCCAATATAATGGGCGGTTTTGCGACCCTTGGAGAATTTGTATTTGGGGTACTGCTTATTGTAGGCTTTAAGATTAAAGAAGCTTCATTAGGTGCCGGTATACTTACTCTTATTCTTGGTCTCTGCATGGCAATATTTGTAAGCATAAGCGCCCCATTCAGTTATCCTGTATTTGTTTTTACCGGCGGAGCATTAGTCCTTTCCGGTCTCGATCATTATCCATGGAGTATCGATGAGTATATTAAAAAAAGGTCGTTGTAAACTGATATGTGGCAATACTTTGTTTTTGCCACATTAATGAAAAAAAGGGTTTAATAATAATTCTTAAAATGTTCCATGCAAACCAAGCATATTAGGCGACATACTTAATTTCCAGGAAAATTTTTGTTCTTTTTTCTCATGATTCCTTTGCATATATCGATAGGTACCATCTACAATGAAATAGCTGATCGCAGTACTAAGAAATATATCTGAAAAAAAGTGAGCCCCCTCCCACATTCTTGATAAAGGGGTTATAAAACCTACACCGTAAATCCCTGCCTTCACCCATGGATTTGAAAACTGTTTGGCTAAAGCAAACATCGTCGTAGAAACTAATACGGTATGTCCAGATGGAAATGACCGGTATTCAGCCTCACCACTGAAAGGTTTAAAATAAGATTTTCCCACACCTGTTCCCGGCCTTGCCCTTCCCACTAATGTTTTAGATAATGTTTGAATCAGTCCCGCTGTTGTCGCAGAAGAAATCATAAGAACTCCGGTATCTCTGATTTTGTCATTTTTAGTAAAAAGTCCTGTTAAATACACCACACTGGTAATGCCATAATTATTCTGTGGACTTCCAAAATAATATCCGAACTTTTTAATGACCTTAGGGACTTTAGGACTTTGATCTATAAAATACTGACTGGTATTGTTGTCTACCGTATACAATAACACCGTTCCTAATGCCACTCCCCCTACATCAAGCCAATTGTCCTTTTTCCATGATAATGGGCTCAAATAGCTATGCCCTATATTATTGAATATTTGTTTACCATCCACTACTAACTGTCTGCCAATACTATTTTTTTTAGAAATGAGTACGGTATCATTTGTTGTACCATTGTTAAGTGCTAAACTATCAACCTCTTGCGAAAAAATAAAATTAAAAAGTAAGAACAGTAGTAATATAAAAACCTGCTTCATTATTCTTTTTTTGAGAGATGCAAAATTACAATATTAAAGAGGCGAGTTTTTTTTCAAATGATAGAAAAAAACAATATCCATTATTATGTTATATCCCTAAAAAATCTGACTTTAAACACTAATATTCATTTAAATTAAAATATAAAAGCGAGTTTAATAAACTCGCTCTAATTTTTATAATAAACTTATGAGTTCTAAGAGAAGAACAGCTATAAAGTTGTTTATTAGATTGTTTCTCCTTTCGACTTGCAATAACAATTACTTCCCGATACAAAACTTAGAAAAAATATTCCCCAACACCTCATCATTCGTAACCTCTCCCGAAATCTCTCCTAAATGTTCCAAAGCATTACGAAGTTCGTAAGCTAATAATTCCGTTGAAATTCGGAAGGAGATAGCTTCGTTTACTTTGTGTACTGCGTTTAAGGATTTGTGCAATGATTCAAAGTGTCGCTGATTGGTGATCACGACATTACTTTCCTGGGATTTCATTTGTTCCACATAGGAAGACAATTCATTTTTGAGATCCTGGATATTTTGGTTTTCAACGGCTGAGATGGTAATAAAATCGAATTCGTGGCTGATCTCATTTCTAAACACGTTTTCAACATTTTCATATTTTGTTGGAATAACCTCATCAATCTTTGTAGCACAGATGATTAATTTTAAATCATCCCTTACCAATGATTGGATCATCTGAATATCTTCTGTAAAATCTTCTGTAGCCGCATCTGCCAGGTATACCAGGATATTAGCATTTTCAACTTTCTCTTTGGCTTTTTTAACCCCTATTGCTTCGATCTCGTCAGCTGTTTCACGTAATCCGGCAGTATCAATCAAACGGAATGCGTGCCCTTTAATATGTAAAACTTCCTCAATGGTATCTCTTGTGGTTCCGGCGATACTGCTTACAATTGCTCTTTCTTCTTTTAATAAAGCATTTAGCAAAGTTGATTTTCCGGCATTGGGTTTACCGATAATCGCCACAGCAGTTCCATTTTTAATGGCATTACCGTATTGAAAGCTCTCAATCAAGGAATTTAATTTGAGTTCTATTTTACTTAGTAACTGATTCAATGCTGAACGGTCTGCAAATTCCACATCTTCTTCAGCGAAGTCCAGTTCCAGTTCGATCAATGAAACAAAGTTCAATAAATCAGTTCTTAGAATTGATATTTCATTGGTAATCCCCCCTTTCAGTTGATTAATGGCTACTTTTCGGGAAGCTTCATTTTCAGAAGCAATGACATCCGCAATCGCTTCAGCCTGTGAAAGGTCAATTCTCCCATTAATAAAGGCACGAAGCGTAAACTCCCCGGCTTTTGCCATTCTTGCCCCGTTTTTGGTCAGGGTTTCAAGAATACGTTTTCCAATATGTGGAGATCCGTGGAATGCTATTTCTACAGAGTTTTCAGTGGTAAAGCTTTTTGGTGCCAAAAAAATAGATAACATCACCTCATCAATGGCTTCGTCTCCATCCATGAAATACCCATAATGAATGGTATGAGATTTTTGCTTCTCAAGATTTTTACCGGGAAAAGATTTCTGAACGACGGATAAAGCATCGTTACCCGAAACCCTGATAATGCCTAAAGCTCCTATTCCATTGGCCGTAGCCAATGCACAAATGGTATCGTTATTCATGGGGCAAATTTACGGTTTTTAATGGAAATTGTTATAGTAAATGGTTATACGGATTGTCTATAGCACCGATTGAGATCAGAGTACATTTTCTATTTCTTTTTAGATTTAAAAAGATCATCCAGATGTTTAACGTAAGAAAGCTGCATTGTGATAGCGGTCAAACTCAATTCTTCTCTTTTTACAGGATAAACCATTTTATTATTGACGATAACCGCTAAAGAAATACCCCAGTTGTTTTTATGATAATTTCCTGCAATTCGGGCAAACGCTGTTGGATAGACTTCAACTTTTCCTTTTTTCAATAATTTGGGAGCATTTCCAAAATTCGCACCGGCCTGAATCGTACCCGTCATCATCCAACGCTTACTCACCACCCAGGAATAAGCATAACCTCCATTGATTCCCAATTGGAAGTTTTCCAATCCATAGGTTCCATCAGTGCCGCTTCTTTCCATTCCTTTCAATTGATAATAATATCCACCACCCCCTACGAGCCAGCTTCCTTTGGAATGCAACTGGATTTCATCGAGATCAAACGCAGCTTTAGATGAAAACTGCTTTCCATTAAAGAGATAGGTCCCTTCCATACCAATCTGTTTCACCGACATACTCCGGAACATTTCCGGATCTTCATCTTTTCCTTTGTCTACATAAAAACCTCGGTAATCCTGAAAAAATATATCGAATATCATTTTCCTGCCGTAATGATGGATCTGAAAGTCGCGGGTTTTTGTTTTCCCATACTTCTTTTTAGCCGTTAAAGGAATAAAGCCGTAACCCAGCTGCACGCCAACAATCGTATTTTTGATTGCGAAACCTATACCGGTATTCAATGGATAATTGGGAGTATAATGCCTGTCTGTGTCGTCCACTTCCAGCGAACTGGTAGAGAGATATCCGGATATCCTGTATTTTTGAGGATACGGCTTAATATAGGTGGTGTCTATTTTCTGAGCACGAATATATGAAACGGATAATAGTAGTATTAAACCGATTAAAAGTTTTTTCATATCCATGAATTAAATAACTCCATTATATGTAACCATCTGTTCATTATGACATCTTAAACAGAAAGCAATTTAAGTATTATTTCCATTTCTAATGAATAAAAAAATACAAAAACCAAAATTTATAAAAAACATCAATAGCATTCAGCCATTTTTATTAAATTCTATAATTCGCATGGTTAAACGATCACTTTTGCTTTTGTCCTAATACCCATATTTTATTAAGCCATTTGGAACGCTGCTCTTCATCTGAAGTCTTTATAATTCCAACATAAGTAACCTTAACAGGTTTTACCCCACAAAATTTCAACGTTGATTTACTAAGCTGATTAACACTGGGACGACCATAGAACAGCCGGTAATACCAACCCGGCTGATCTAAAGTTGTTATAATACGAGCTGTTTTTCCCTTTAAAAGCTGATCCCACCATACAGAATTTTCACGGTATTTAAATGCCATTCCGGGAAGAAAAAGCCGATCAATAAAACCTTTTGTAATGGCTGGTAAACCACCCCACCAAATAGGATGAATCCAAATCAGATGCTCAGCCCATTGAATAATCTCCCAAGCCTTAAGCAGATCAGGTTCCAGTTCTATTCTTTTTTGATATCCAAACTGCAGATTAGGATTAAATTGCAAATCTGCAATAATGATCTCTTTAACCTCAGCTCCTGAGTTGAGAGCTCCCTCTTTATACGCTTTAGTCAATCCACAACAAAATGAGCTCTTATTAGGATGTCCGTTGATAATTGCTATTTTTTTCATTCTATGGTTTGTATGTTAATGCTTTCATAAGCGTTCAGTCCCGCTAATAATTTACCCGGCTGATGCAATTGATGACTAAAGTAAATACGATGATCAAGTGTATTTTTCAGCAGTTCTTCAGCATGCAAAACAGCAGACAGTGCGGTTAATTCTGCCTGGCCTCTGGCACTTTTCAGGCTGATCGTTTTAGTTCCTTTATTTCCTTTGATCACAATATCAAAAACAGACTGGTCACCCTTACCACTTGAACCAAAAATCATTCTGCGTTCCTTTAAAGATAAAATATTGAAAATCCTCAGTGATTGAAAAGCACCCAGAAGCCAGGTAATAAACTTTGAATTGTAGGTCATTTTAACTGTTACATCGGGAACTCTTTCAATTTGATTTAAAATATATAGATCCGGTACATCAAAATTATAAGCTGTCCTTTTTCCTATTCCAAAAGAATAAGTAAACAATTCTGAATCTAAAAAGTGTTTTACAGAAACTGGTTGGTTATTTTTATACATTGAAAAAGGTTTTGCTACATTTTCTGCCATAAAATGGGCAGAACTTTCCCCTGCAAGATCCTTTACAGAATAATAAACGAAAAGCTTCACCTCTTTTATCTGTTCTGAAAATGTGTTGACCAACCCACTGACAATCCCACCCATCCATCCGGAACTGAAAACGATTCGGCTGTTGACCTTTTGTTGTTTAGCCAATTCATACGCATTCATTAAGTCTGGGGTTGGTTTGGTAATATCCAGGTAATCGATCTTGTTTTCTATAGCAAAACGAAGGATATAATCTTCCTTATCATTCACTGAGAGAATGATCAGCTGGATATGATGATCAAGAATAGTCTGAAAAGTATCAGGTTTCGTAACATCAACAATTAAATCGTTTTCTGTTGTTCCGGCTCTGCGGCTTCCAATAAAAATACGATGTTGTGGGTTTCTGGACCTGAAAATACGGGCAATGGTCTTTCCTACCATTCCATTCCCACCGATAATTAAAATATTTGACTGCATCTCTAATTTTTTTGACAAAACTAGAGCGATACAGAATCATTTAACAGGACAAATGTCTAAAAAGTAATCTCTTTTCGGATGCGGCTTAAATGCCTTTGGGTAATCCCCAGATAGGAAGATAAATACTGAAGTGGGATATCCTGAATATAGTTGGGCTGATTCTTCATTAAGGAAAGATATCTTTGCTTGGCATTATCTCTTTGCAGTTCAAAAAAACGTTTTTCAAGTTCAAGATATTCCTGCTCAGCGATCATTTTCAGGAACAAGATCCATTTGGGATTTTCATCTGCTAATTTTTCTATTTTCTCTTTTTTCAGAACCAGAAGATAAGCTTCAGAAATCGCCTGCATACTCTCAACACCAGGATTTCCTGAAATGAATGAAGAATACGAAGCTATCCACACATTAGGAAATCGAAAACAATAGGTCGTATCCTTTCCCTCGCTGGACGTATAAAAGGATCTGAAAATACCTGATTCTATAAAAGCGATCTCTTTACAATGATCTCCTTCATATACAAAATAATCGTTCTTATGCAGTTTTCTTCTTTCAAAAAGTGGCAATAAGTTTTCTATTTCACTTTGAGAGAAAATTTTAAAGCTTTGGAAGTACTCTTCAATCATTGAGCTATATTATCATTTTAGTTTAGGGATCAAAATTAAACAAAACTATGTTCTTAATGACCCATAAAAAAAATCATCCCATTACTGAGATGATTTACCGTTTTAAATTTACTAAATGTATATATGAAGATATGAAATGATGTCTGTTTTGTTATACAAATATAGTTTCCATCATTTTTTTGTACCTCAGGGGAATCCCTATAAATATATCCGGGAAAATACGGTAGTGTAATTAAAAAATTATTTTATATTATCCGAAATACTTGTTTAAAACAACGAAATCATTTTTTTATACAAAAAATCATCCCAAAATTGAGATGATTCAACTGTTTGTGTTTTGAAAATATATAAAATGAAGTGGTGTCTGTTTTTCTTGATACAAAAGTAGATGATAGGATACAATGAGTTTTCAGGGTAATCCCTAGAAATACACCCGGGAAAATACGGAGAGTTGTTTTTTGGGCTAGTGAATGGCTAAAAGGTTAAAAAGACAAATCGCTCAATTGTTAAGCTGTAAAACTGCTTATTATCATGCAGTTATTGATTTAATCAAATCTGTATTTCTTAAAAATCTTTGATTTTTAAGAAACTTATGTATACCTTTTATCCAGTATACATTCAACTTAAACTTACTAAAGCATTTAAAAACTTTTGTGGCTTTTGACTGCGTCGAACCTTCGGTTTGTGATCAAATTTTTATTTCTACTGATAGTTCAGATCGCACAGAGGTTTTCGATTATTTTAGTTCTCGCATATTAAGATGATTAAGCAGATTTTTATCGTTATGGAAAAAAATCTTTGATTTTTTAAAACTTAGGTGAACTTCTTATGCAGCATGAATTAAACTTAAACTCACTAAAGTGTTTAAAAACTTTTGTAGCTTTTGATTACGTCGAACCTTCGGTTTGTAGTTTAAATTACTTCGCGAGATTGCTTCGTCGCTCTGCTTCTCGCAATGACCAATAAAAAAGCCCCATAAGTATAATTTACAGAGCTTTTAAATTTATCTAACAATTTTTAAATTAAAGTGGACTTACTAATTGTAAGAACCATTCTTTAATGTCACCCTGTAAATAAGGTGACAATTTCTGTTCACAGGTATTGTGATATTGGTTAAGCCATTCTATCTCTTTTTCAGACAGAATTTCTTTTACAATCGTATCTTTAAAGAAAGGGCAGAATGTAAGAGTTTCAAATTCATAGAAAGTCCCTGATCCAGTCTTTTCAGCTTCTTTTACAGCGATAAGGTTTTCATGACGGATTCCGTAATCTCCTTCAAGATAATACCCCGGCTCATTTGAACAAACCATTCCAGGAAGAAGTTCTTGTGGGTTGAGATCTTTTCTGATATTTTGAGGTCCTTCATGTACATTCATAAAGCTTCCCACGCCATGTCCTGTTCCATGATTGAAGTCTTTTCCTTCCATCCATAACGGAAGTCTTGCAACAGCATCCAACTGTACCCCTTTTGTTCCTTTCGGGAATTTCACCATAGATAAACGGATCAATCCCTGTAGTACTAAAGTAGAATTTCTCTTGAAATCTTCAGAAACTGTTCCTAATGCAAAAGTTCTTGTAATGTCGGTTGTTCCTTCCAGATACTGACCTCCCGAATCTACCAGGATGCTCGCATCATTCGTTACCTCTTTACTTCCTTCACTTTTTGCTGAATAATGCATGATAGCTCCATTATCCTTATATCCGACAATACTACCGAAACTTTCTCCTACAAAATTTTCTCCTTCAGCACGGAATCCAAACAATTTCTCACCGATAGAATATTCTGTCATCGCTTCTTTTCCGGCATTGTGAGTCAGCCAGTAAAGGAATTTAACCATTGCTACCCCATCTCTCACCATTACCTTTCTGAAACCTTCCAATTCAGTCTCATTCTTCTGAGCCTTCATTAAATTCCCAGGAACCGGAGCTTTTACAAATTGATTATCAGCTTTTAATGTTTCGAAAATAGATTGATTACTGTTTGGAGAAATCAGGATCTTTTCATTCTTAACAGTCTTCAGATGGTTATAAAATTCTTCATAAGGCATCATTTTTACGAAAGCATCATCTAATTGTTTTCTTGCTACAACTTCCAGTTTTTCAAGATCGGTAAAGAGAATCGCATCATTTTTTGTAATGATGATATATCCCAAAAATACGGGATTACTTTGTACATCACTCCCTCTAAGGTTGAGCGTCCACGCTACATCATCAAGGCTGGAAATAATATGATAGGTAACCTCCTGCTCCTCCATTTTCTGACGAATAGCTGATAATTTATCGGTAACAGATTTTCCTGCTCTTTCTACAGGTTGGATATAAATTGGATTCTTTGATGGTGTTCCTCTTTCTTTCCATACTTCCTTCAATAAAGGAGCATCTACAAGATTGATATTTTTATTTTTTAATTTTTGAGAAAGCAGCTCCCAGTTAGCATGAGAAGTTGCAACAGCATTAACGGCAACTTTTCCATTAGCCGGAATTTCTGAAATGATCCAGTCAATATAGTTGGGTGTCCCTTCGATCCCGTCTTTAAAAAGGTCAATCCCGGAATCCTGCAATTCTAATGCAGCCTGTGTAAAATATCTTCCATCTGTCCAAAGTCCTGCTTTATCTTTGGTAACAACGACAAAACCTGCTGAACCCAGAAATCCCGAGAGCCATGCTCTCTCCTGCCATTCTTCCGGTAAATATTCACTCATATGCGGATCTGCAGAATATATTATAAATGCATCAACATTATTTTTCTGCATTTCTTCGCGAAGCGCAGCTACTTTTTCCTTTGAAGTCATTTTTCAATTTTTTAAAACCGAAAGTTACAAAAAATTTGAGGTTTCAGATTCAAATTATTCGCCGTTTTTTCGTGAATTGATGGTTATTTTATTTTTTCAAAAGAGATCAATCTTTAGTAGTTGTAGTTGCGAGAAGTAAAGGGAACAAGTAATCTCATGAGAGGCAGTTTAAACCACAAACCGAAGGTTCGACGTAGTCAAAAGGCACAAAAGTTATTAAACACTTAAGTGAGTTTAAGCTTACTGCATAAGAAAGTACACATAAGCTTTTTAAAAATCTTTGATTTTTTGGTTCCTGATATTTTACTGACTTTGTTATTATGAATGAATATGAAGCAATTTCAATCGATAACAGCAGCCTTATAGAAAAGTACATTCCGAGAAATAATGATCTACCGTCAGTTCGAGTGTTTTTCTTTATGAAATAAAGAAAAATGTATCGAGAACCGCAGTAAACTTAACCACAAACCGAAGGTTCAACGTAGTCAAAAGTCACAAAAGTTTTTAAACACTTTAGTGAGCTTAAGTTTAATGCATACTGCATAGAAGTACACATAAGCTTTTTAAAAATCTTTGATTTTTTGGTTCCTGATATTTTACCGACTTTGTTATTATGAATGAATATGAAGCAATTCAATCGATAACAGCAGCCTTATAGAAAAAGTACATTCCGAGAAATAATCATCTGTCGTCAGTTCGAGTGTTTTTCTTTATGAAATGAAGAAAAATGTATCGAGAACCGTAGTAAACTTAACCACAAACCGAAGGTTCAATGTAGTCAAAAGGCACAAAAGTTTTTAAACACTTTAGTGAGCTTAAGTTTAATACTTACTGCATAAGAAAGTACACATAAGTTTAGAAAAAATCAAAGATTTTTTTTAGTAGATAAGCTTCATCAGCGAAGCTACTCTTTGCTATCTCAGTTATCGATTATCATTATTAATCTTTGCGTTAAAAATAAGATCACAAGATCATTAATAACAATAGAGTTACCTTTTTACATGAATAACATTTAGGTCAACAATGACAGCCATTTAACAATTAGCTAATAAATTAATCGTTTAACCATAAAAATCATATTTTAATACCTGAAATTTTGCAATTATTGTTAAAAATATTACGTTTTGGAAAGATTCTTGCTACATTAGAATTCTATGGGAAAACAGAATTATAAAAATCACAGGAAATTTTATCCACCTCATCATTTTATTTACCTTCCGCTTTTGCTCATATTAGAAGGAATAGGAATGTATAATATCTGGAATGATTCTGAAAACAAATTGAGTTGGATTTTATTTTCGATTGTTATTTTTCTGATCCTTTATTTAGCGATCATGTGCGGCAGCATTATGCATTGGGCAACCAAAACCGTATTGTGAGACTGGAATTCAGACAGCGGTATTTTGAGATTTTTAATAAAAGATCGGATGAAGTTTGTGAGAAATTAAATTTCGGCCAGATTGCAGCATTACGATTTGCTTATGATGATGAATTTAAAGAGCTTTTATATCAAGCATTAAATGAAAATATTTCCGGAGATCAGATTAAAAGATCAATTAAAAACTGGAGACCTGATAACCATCGAATTTAAATAACACTAAAATAAATTAATATGAAAAAGTTACCCTTATATAGTACTGCAGTATTAAGTTTATTACTATTAACAAGTTGTGAAGCCGTCGAAACCATCTTTAAGGCTGGAATGTGGTGGGGAATCCTGCTGGTTGTAGCAGTTGTCGTTATTCTATTACTAATTTTTTCGAAGGGTAAAAACTCGTAACCATTTTTCATCATGGATAATGACGACTTTGATTTGATCTCCCACCTTAAACCTTCTAAGATTGTTAAGATCATGAAAGATCCGGTGGCTTCTGCAAAGGCTGTAAATCTTATTTACACCTCCGATACAGAAACCGCCGGAATTATTCGTAAAAGAAGAGGAAAAAAATATTCCTATTTTAAAGATGGAGAACGGCTTAAAGATCAGGACGAAATTACCAGAATTAATAAACTGGTAATTCCCCCGGCATGGGAAAATGTATGGATCTGCGCCTTAGATAACGGTCATTTGCAGGCAACCGGATTTGATATAAAAAAAAGAAAACAATACAAATATCATTCACTCTGGAGCGCATTGCGAAACCATACCAAATTTTACCGGATGCTTCAGTTTGGATATGCTTTACCTGAAATTCGCCTGCAAGTGGAAAAAGATCTGGCATTGAGAAATTTTGAAAAAAGAAAGATCCTTGCCTTAATTGTAAGTCTTATGCAGCGCACCAACATCAGAATTGGAAATAACGCTTATGAAAAACTGTATGGATCTTTTGGACTCACTACCTTAAAAGACAAACATGTTAAGATCAATGGACAGAAAATGACCTTTTCATTCAAAGGAAAAAAAGGCGTCATGCACAATGTTGATCTTAAAAGTAGAAAGCTGGCAAGACTTGTGCAGAAATGTAAAGATATTCCCGGAAAGGAACTTTTCCAGTTTTATGATGATGAAGGAAACCGGCATTCTATAGATTCAGGAATGGTGAATGATTATATCAAAGAAATAAGTGGTGAAGATTTTACGGCAAAAGATTTCAGAACCTGGTCCGGGACGGTAAGTGCTTTGATCGCCTTTAAAGAAATTGGTTACGCTGAGAACAATACAGAATATAAAAAGAAAGTAAAAGAAGCACTGGATATTGTGGCTTCACATCTCGGTAATACCAGTACAGTTTGCAGAAAATATTATGTACATCCCTTAGTTATCAATCTCTACGAAAACAATACCATTAAGAAATATCTTGACGAGCTGGAAGACATTGAAGTAAATGATGGCCGGGCAGATTTAACCCAGGAAGAAAAACTGGTATTAAAAATCCTTGAAAACGAAAAAATGTAATCAGCCAGTTCTAAATGGCTGCTGGTTATGTTGTAAACATATTAAATATGGTTATTCTGATCACAAACTCTTAATGCTATCCGGATTTATCTTTCTGTAAAAACTGAACCCTATATTCTTTTGGAGTCATTCCCGTTATCTTTTTAAAGAGCTGGGTAAAATGAGAGGCCGTATGAAAATTAAGCTCGTAAGCTATTTCAGCAATATCTTTACTGGAATGCAGTAATGCTTTACTGTAATTGATATCAATCTCATTGATCCATTGTTTAGGAGAAATCTGCGTTACATTCTTTACACATTTATTGAGATAATTCTCAGTAACCGATAACTTTCCGGCATAAAAAGCTACTCTTTTTTCTGCGACATGGTATTTAAATAAAAGGTCTCTAAACTGCAGGGAAATCTCCATAGAGCGGGTTGCCAATCTCTGATGGCTGTCTAAATCCGTGCTTAGCATTTTAACCAGAATAAGATGAAGCATGGTAATTACCACATCATTCACATTAAGATTATTAAGCCATAATTCCTGTTCCATAATTGGAAGAAGCTGCGTAATCGTTCCATACGTCAGGCTATCCAGCTTAAGGAAAGGAGTCATGAAAAAAATACTGGTTTTATGTTTGGGTAGTTCCTGTTCTGATAAAATACTGTTCTCATAAGCCAGGAAAAAACCTTCTGCATCATCGGATAATTCTATGGTTGCAGTAATCGTTCCCTGTTTAATAAAAATAACTCCACCTCGTTCAGCCTGATATTCTTTATTCTCCAGATACTGTTTGATATGTCCATTGGTAATAAAGATGATAAAATTAAAGGTGGTTCGGTATGGGATTACCGGCATCAGAATCCCTTTAAGGTAATTCTCAAGCCGGTAAAGCTGTACATCCGCATTATTAGCCAATATTTTCTCGGTAATATTAGGGAGAAAAAGTTTTTTGTACTGAAAATTGGATAATACTTCCATATCCTGATTATATATTAATTAAAATTAAACAAAATAGAATGATAATGAGTGTTATTAATGTAACAATATAATAGTGTAATAATGTAACAATATAACAGTGTAACAGTGTAACAATACATGAGAATCTCATTTACTAAAATTTCTCCGCAACTCTAATACTCTAATACTCTAATACTCTAATACTCTAATACTCTAATACGCTCAAACCCCACCATTCACACTTTCAACTCTCCATTTTTAACTTTCAACTCCCTAAAACTTATAATACACCCCAACCTTCACTCCAAAAGGACTTCCCGGCGTATAAGTAAGATCGGTAGTTGATTCTGTTTCGTTTTTCAACTGAGTTTCAGTGGCAAACTGAGCTTCATTCCATTTTACATTGAAGAGATTATTCACCTGAATATTTGCGCCCCATTTTGCCTGATTGTAAGAAAGCATCAGATCATTTACAAAATAAGCTTTTGTCCGGATACTGTTATCTTCAACTGCTGGTCTCGCTCCCAGATAACGGTATTGAATTCCCAAAGAGAAGCCATGTAAAAAGTCCCAGTTCACAGAACCAGTACTGGTCACTACCGGTGCTAAAGGCACATAATCTTTACCTTTTTCTTCTTCCGTAAATCTGGCATGTGAGTAATTAACATCTGCATTCAGATAAAAGTTTTCTAAAGGCTGGAAACGAATTCCCAAATCAGCTCCCATCCGTTGAGATTTTCCTGAAGGTTCCACCACTGCATCGTCTCCCACGTATACAAATTCCTGTTGCAGGAACAAATACCATACTGTTGGAGTTATGATCAATGATTTAAAAGGATGTAAACGCAATCCGAAATCTCCACCTACTGAATAAGGAAGGGTTTTCTGTCCCTGCTGCTCAATCACCACCCTCATATCATTGGAATGAAAGCCCATTCCGGTTTTTAAAAACCACATCACATTGTCACTGGCAGCATAGGAAAAATTAAGCTTAGGACTTAATCTTGTACTCTCCGAAGATTGTCCGGAAGGTAATTGTTCAGGATTTAGCAGATTATGCATATTAAAAATAAAATGATCTACTCTTAAACCTGGGTTGATGGTCCATTTTCCTGTTTTCCAAACCAAACCAGTATAGGCATGAAGATTGGTTTCAGTTCCATTCACATTAGATAATCTGTCCAAAAGTAAATCCCTGTGATAAACATGATTCAGCTGAAGCGTATTGATATCATCATTTCTGAAACCGACTCCTGAAATCCAGTCTAATGTTCCATTAGGTAATGAAAAATTCTTAGTATACTTTATTTCCGAACCATAAATATTTCTTCCGTCTGTCTGCTGAATTTCATCACCATGATCTTTATCTTTTAAATAAAAAGTAAAGTCTGAATACAGATTAAAATCATATTTCGAATACCACGCCATTGCATCGATGTGTTCCGATGGTGATATGATATGTTTATAATTCATCTGGAGATTGGTTCTTGAGGTACTTCCTCCTTCTGTAGGATCAATACTTCCCCATCTTCCGATAATCCCTTCATTTACTGCCCGTTCAGGAATCTGACCCGACGCATTCCACGAAGAATTAAACGTGGAAAACTGGATATTAAAATAATCCTTATCCGTTAACCATTGATTGTATTTACCGAAAATATTGACTCTGTTGAAATTTTGTTTTACATCGAAAGGACCATCCGTATAATTGTATTCTGCCGCCAGATAAGCACTTTTTCTGCCAGCCGGATCATTCAGGATATTGAACATTCCTAAAATTCTTTTGCTGTTAAAAGAGCCTCCTTCCAATTTAATCATACTGTTACTTAATCGGTCGTAGGTTTTAAAATCTACATATCCTGAAGTATTAAAATCTCCACGATCCATATAATATGCTCCTTTTCCAAAATCGATATTATTAACCGTTTCAGGAATCACAAAGTGCAGATCAGAATACCCCTGGCCATGTGCATGAGAGACAATATTAACAGGCATTCCATCAACATTGACACTTACATCCGTTCCGTGATCAGAATCAAATCCTCGTAGGAAGAGCTGTTCAGCTTTTCCACCTCCTGCATGTTGTGCGATAAATAACCCGGGAACTTTACGCAATAAATCCTGTGCAGAATTAACAGGAAACTTATTCAGATCCACTTTAGTAATCGCGGATAAAAATGAACTGTGGTTAATCGCGACCTCCGAAATCTGAAAAGGCTTATGCTGCATAAAAACAACCTTGTTCTTTTCATCATCATTGGTGATCACCCATTTTACATCATCATATCCTTTATGACTGATGACGAGGGTATCAGGATAGGAAGCGATATTCAGCCTAACTGTTCCATCGGTTCCTGAATGAGCATGATTATTTCCATGGTCAAATGCAACCAGTGCTTCTGAAATAGGAAAATGATCATCAAAATCTTTAATTAACAATTGTTTTTGTGATCCGGCCTCCTGTGCTGCTACTTTTGCATTCACCAACACTGCCAGGAAGACGACCATTACTTTTGTTACTTTCATTGAATTAAAATTGATATTTCTTTATTTATTTTTTTGCCTTTTTATAAAAATTTTCTGTATCACCAATGTGATCCATGTTCCCACGACAAATGGGAACGTAAGAACTCCACCTACTTCATTAAGGACATTATAATCAATCAACAGATCATCGATCACCACAGTAAGGAATACAGCGATAAGTACCCACAAACCATCCGTTTTTTTAAAACCGGAGAAAGCAATAGCGGAAAGAACAGCGTTAAACCCAAATAATCCCATGTGAATTTTATCAATCGGCTCGCCATTTAAATGAGAGAGATAAGCTCCTATTACTGAACCTGCCAGGCCATACAGCGCAGCTGCCGGGGAACTGATAAAAACGGCGATGAAGAAAATAATTCCTGAGAGGATGCCTCCCTGAAAAATCACTTCACCAAACCCATTGGTACAGGTTAAAAAATCGTCATAATCAATAGGATCCATTTTAGCAGTCATCATTTCCGATGGCGGAATCTGTGTAAAATGGTGAAGCAGACAAATGCTGATCCACGTCACTATAATGAACGGAAATGTAAATACCGGGATTTTTCTCTGAATAAAAAAGTGCTGAATGATTGTTGCCAATGCGCCTCCTATTGCAATAAGAATCCAGATAAGCAAAGTCGTCTGAAATACAAAAGACAATGCGACACCTACCAGAGCAGCACTAAAGCCATACAATCCTGCATTAATTTCTGATTGAGCATACTTTAGTTTCATGGCTGTAAACGTACCAACTGCTGTAGATAGCAAAACAGCTACACCACCCTGCCAGCTTCCCATAAAAATACCGATCAGAAACAGAAGCCCGGTCCATCTGCTTTCCTGAAGCATGATCTGTCCGATTCCTTTTAAAACATTATCTATAAAAGGGAATTTTTCAAAAAATTTGTTCATAGTTTTTTTTTATTTTTTTTGGTGTGAGATAAGAGATCCGAGGTACGGGTTAAAATTAATACTCTTTGATTTTCAGATGTTCAATTTCCATTAAATTAACCGAATTACATTTCAAAAATTCTACAACCCGAATCCCGTATCCCTAAACTTATAACTCGAAACTCTCAAACCCCGAAACCCGTAACCCGAACCTCACCTACCATCCCAGAAATACCATTCCAATTCCACATACAGTAACTACAGCACCACTTATCGCTCCCATATAGCGTTCCAGTTTTTCCGTATTGAATAATCTGGAATATCCGTAACGTCCTAATAATACCATCCCTAGCATTGTTAAAACAGTCGTTATTGTAAAAGAGGAAACGAGTACAAAAATTTCATATGTGGAGTGCTTTACTCCTGAATAAAATAAAAGCGGAATTAAAGGTTCACTCGGTCCCATAACGAAAATCATAAACAGGACCAGTGGGGTCACTTTAATTCTCTTTTGGGGCATCACCATTTCAGTATGATTATGTTCATAAACATATACATCATCGCCCATTACGTCAAAATGTTTATGTGGTTTATTTCGTATAGCCTGAATTAATCCATAGATCAGATAGATCCCACCTACAATAAGTAAAGCCCATCCTGAAAAATTACCTCTCAGATCCTGAAACCAGGAAATTTTATTTAGCTGCCAACCTAAGAATACCCCAATAAATCCTAATACCAAAGAGCTCATTACATGCCCAAAACCACAAACTATTGTTAAAATAGTAGTTCGCATTCCGCTCCATCCCTTTGATTTTGAAAGCACGATAAACGGAAGGTAATGATCTGGTCCGGATGCCGTATGTATAAAACTTATAGAAATTGCACTGATTAAAAGCGCCCAAATCGTCGTGTCCATTGATTAATTTTATTAAGGTTATCTATTTATAACCTTTTATGTTTTGGCTAAAGCCTTTGTATTTGTCTTTATTATATTGAGCGGGCTAAAGCCCACTCCTGTTGATATAGATTCTTTATTTTTACTCTAGAGCCCAAAGTTTTTCCTGTACAAAAAGAAAAAAATTATACATCATCTCCCCTCCATGACCTAAAGCTCTAATGATAAATCCATTATTTTCCATCGCCGAAATTCCGATTTCCATCCCTTCATTATGAGCTTCTTCTGAGTTTAAAATAGATTCTACTAAAGCTTCTTTATCCACATTTTCTTTCGTACTGTAAAAAATCAAGGTTCCCTGATGCGTAAACTGTTCCAGGTTTCCAATCCCATTGATAGGAATCAGATCCGGCTGAATAAGCACATTGTCTTTAATCATTAATTTACCTTCATGATAAATTTCCATCAGATTCTGGAAGCGTTTCAGCTTAAAAACCTCTCCATAATGCTTTCTTCCACAGGTAATAATTTCACTGATGATGATCTGACTGTTTTTGCCAATAGTAATCTGTGCCTCACTTTTAAAATTAGAGCTCTCATGGGGAACAATCGGATGCGGAACATAAGCAAATGAAGTATTATCCTCCATCTTTACATTCAGCAACTGAACCGCCTTATCTTCCATATTGAATAATCTTTGGTAAGATTGTGATTGCAGTTGCAGGGATGAGCCTTTTTCTAATGATACTTCCAAATGATAACGGTCTCCATCCAGGATTCCCGGAGAAGAACTCATCACCATCTGGTAGAGTTTGTTGTCATTTTTACGCTGCCCAACAGATACAACTCTGAAAGGAAGGGAAACATAAAGATCTTTGACATAAGATTTCCCTTCCTTGTATCCGGCAACGAGTTCTAAGCGACTATCCATCTATCGTACAAGATTCGGTTCTTCACATTCCTCCAGCAATGCATATTTTTTAATCCACCCGATCACTTTTTCCAACCCTTCATCTGTTTTAAGATTGGTAAAAACAAACGGACTTCCGTTTCTCATTCTTCTGGCGTCTCTTTCCATCACCTCAAGACTTGCTCCAACATGAGGCGCCAAATCTATTTTATTGATAATTAAAAGATCTGAACGGGTAATTCCAGGACCTCCTTTTCTCGGGATTTTCTCTCCTTCTGCCACATCAATGATGAAAATGGTCACATCTGCAAGATCAGGACTGAATGTTGCTGATAAATTATCCCCTCCACTTTCAATAAGAACCAATTCAATATCAGGAAAACGCGCTGCTAATTCATCCACTGCTTCCAGATTCATACTCGCATCTTCTCTTATGGCAGTGTGAGGACATCCTCCTGTTTCCACCCCAATAATTCTTTCATGAGGTAAAAGGCTGTTTTTTGCCATAAACTCTGCATCTTCTTTCGTGTAAATATCATTGGTGATGACACCAAGATCATAAGTTCCGAACATTTTTCTACTCAAACGTTCCAACAATGCTGTTTTTCCTGAACCCACAGGTCCTGCAACACCTACTTTTATATACTTTCTATTTTCCATTTTTTTATTTTTTTTAAGCGAATGGGCAAATAAGCAAAAAGGCAAATTTGCGATTCAACCTTTTCGCCCTTCCGCGATTTTACAATTTTACAATTCAGCGATTTTGCCTTTTCGCTTTTCAGCGATTCCGCACTTACGACATATACAACCTCGAATACAACCTCTCATGCTGCATACAATGAATATCAAAAGATGTATTGCATATTCCCACAAGATCCCGGTCTATTTCCATTGTTTCCTTAGCTGTTCTTTCCATTACAGAATAGAGATCGAATAAGATATCCTGTCCATCCAGCTGTCCCAGAGGTACCAGCTTTACAGCATTGGTAATCATTCCGGCAACTGATGTGTAGTAAAATCCCAAAAGCGCTTCATACAGAGGAATTTTCATCAGGGCAGTATAAATACCAAACACGATACAATAATGAGAATTGACTTCACCCTTCCTGATTACTTCTTCGTACTTTTCCATAAAAGGGAAATGCTCTCTTCTTTTAAAGATTTTAATCAGACGTAATCCCAGTTTTTGACTGGCCTGGCGGATCTCCTTCGGGCATTTGAGCGCGTTGCACTCATGATCAAGTTTGATGATTGATGTTAAATCTTCATTCTGCGTTGCCTCGTAGGCAAGCTTCATCAAAGCTCCATCATTGTATTTCAGGTTGTAGATCAGCATATTTTCTACAAACTCTTTTGCCGTTTTCACATTATTTACTATTCTTTTCTGCACATACGTTTCCAATCCGTTAGAATGGCTGTACCCACCAATTGGTAATGTGGGATCGGCAATGTGCAGCAAACCTGCCAGAAAATTTAAGTTTGTATTATTCATCCTTTGGCGCTGCCATTTTTAGTATTTTAGTAAATAAGGTCGATCCTAAACTTCCGTGCCCATGTGGCTCTACATTGGATTTAAGAAGATTCAGAAGTTTTACATTCTGTTTTTCAGGAGAAAAACCGCTTGCTTCCAGCCATCTGTACATTGGCATTTCAAAAGGCAATAATACCTCATCATTTTGAATAAACAGGGGAATGTGTTTGTTTCCTATCTCATAACATATGGTTCCCATTTCCAGCATAGATGCCGGCTTCATGACAATAGCTTCTGTTTCTACTACATTAACGACGATAACTTTTGTCTCATCATCATAAAGAACGTCCCCTTCACGCAAACGCTGACCTTCCCGAAGGAATTTTATGGCAAGATCAATCCCCTGTCTTGTTTTCTTACGCTGAATTCTTTTGGTCGTTTCAAACCATTCCAGATCCAGGTAATCAACATTCTTTCCCTGCACAGGATAATCGATGATATTACCTATGGTTTCATTAATAATCATTCTTTTTTTCTTTTTTTCTGAAATCGATATTTTTAGAGATCCCTACCCCAAAAGTGGATGCACTGATTCCGGCAACATAGGTCTTCGTCCAGCCTTCCTGTTTTGTTTTTGTCTGCAACATGGAAAGCTCTGCAAATTTGAATTTAAGCGCCCATCCGCCACCCAGAAAAATGGCAAATAAGGGATAGGCACGAAGGCGGTATCCGGTAAAATCATTCATGGCATCGGAAGTCATAGACAATTGCTGCCCCCAAACATAATGGGCATCGATCTGACCAATTAAAGCAAAATATTTCCCAAGGGTTACAGACGGACTGTACCAGATCCCGGCTTCATTTTGTTTGTAAACGGTACGGTGATCTGAGACATTCTGTGCATAGGCGTAATTAACTCCAATCACATCGTTATTATTGAAAAAATATCCTATACCAATAGGGACTCCTGCATTAGCACTTGTTCCCACAGAACTGTTACTGCCGGAAGGAGCATTGGTTTTTGAATAATCAAAAGAACCATACACCATAAACTGTCCTTTTGGCCCTTCTTCATCACTTTTCAGTCTTCGTCCCCCTAGGAATTGGGCATGCAGCTGGGCAGACATCAAAGATGTTCCGACTACTGCTAATGACAATGCTTTTTTATTAAAATATTTCATCTGATCTTTAGATTTAATTGATATTCTTTGAAAGAGCCCGGAATTCCACCGGGCTTTATAAAAAGTTTCATCTTTAGAACAGATAATACAATTGGGTTAAAGGAAGCTTCTCAGCCGGTTCACAGGTAATATACTCTCCATCTACGGTTACTTTGTAGTTTTCCGGATTCACCTCAATTAAAGGAGTTTTGTCATTATGGATGAGGTTTGCTTTAGAAATATTTCTGCAGTTCTTCACTGGAAGGATCATTTTCTCAAGTTTAAATTCAGCAATAGAACCGTTATCTATAGAAACCTGGGACACAAAAGTAGCACAGGTCCCATATTTTGCTCTTCCATGTGCCCCAAACATATTTCTGTAAATTACAGGTTGTGGTGTTGGAATAGAAGCATTAGGATCACCCATTTTACTCGCGATGACCATTCCTCCTTTATAGATCATCTCCGGTTTCACTCCAAATAAAGCAGGTCTCCAGATCACCAGGTCTGCCAATTTACCTTCTTCAATAGAACCTACATACTCAGAAATCCCGTGAGCAATAGCAGGATTGATCGTATATTTTGCTACATATCTTTTTGCACGGTAATTATCATGTTCAGAACCTTTATCTTCTTCAAGCTGACCGCGTTGGTCTTTCATTTTGCTGGCTGTCTGCCATGTTCTCGTAATGACTTCTCCTGGTCTTCCCATTGCCTGTGAATCGGAACTCATGATGCTGAATACTCCCATATCATGCAGAATATCTTCAGCAGCGATGGTTTCAGGACGAATACGTGAATCAGCAAAGGCAACATCTTCAGGAATATTTTTACTTAAATGATGACATACCATCAGCATATCCAGATGTTCATCGATGGTATTGATCGTATAAGGGCGTGTCGGATTCGTAGATGCCGGTAATACATTAGGATACATTGCCGCTTTAATGATATCCGGAGCATGACCTCCTCCTGCTCCTTCCGTATGGAACGTGTGGATCACTCTTCCGTTAATGGCACGCATGGTGTCCTCAAGAAATCCGCCTTCATTTAAGGTATCAGTATGGATAGCTACTTGAACATCATACTTGTCAGCAACCTTCAGTGCAGCATCTATCGTCGCAGGGGTTGCTCCCCAATCTTCATGGATCTTCACTCCCAAAGCTCCTGCTTCTACCTGCTCTTCAATAGGCTCTGTTGCTGAACAATTTCCTTTTCCGAAGAATCCAAGATTCATAGGGTATTCTTCTGCCGCCTCGAGCATTCTCTGCATATTGAATCTTCCCGGGGTAACTGTGGTTGCATTGGTTCCGTCATTAGGACCTGTCCCACCACCAATCATGGTTGTAATACCACTGTATAAAGAAGTTTCGATCTGTTGTGGGCAGATGTAATGAATGTGTGTGTCTATTCCTCCTGCGGTTACAATATATCCTTTTCCGCCATGTACTTCTGTAGAAGCTCCAATGATCATGTTGGGAGTTACACCATCCATCGTATCAGGATTTCCGGCTTTTCCGATCCCGACGATCTTTCCGTCTTTGATTCCTATATCTGCTTTTACAATTCCCCAGTGATCTATGATGACCGCTCCTGTGATACAAAGATCCAGCACCCCTTCATCTCTTTTACGGGTCACATTCTGTCCCATTCCGTCACGAACAGTTTTACCCCCTCCGAAAACAGCTTCGTCTCCATAATGTGTAAAATCTTTTTCGATCTCAATAATCATTTCAGTGTCCCCTAAACGGATTCTGTCTCCAGCTGTAGGGCCTAATATATTGGCGTATTGTTTTCTGTCTACGTGTAAACTCATCTTACTGATTTTTAAAATTTAACTGAATTGCTTTTGCAAGGCTTTCTTCTTTCTGAGCATCAGAATTCACAGATCCATCCACCAGATTATTAAACCCTATTGCCTTTTTATCTCCTCCAATTTCAACAAGCTCGACTTCTTTTTCTTCCCCCGGTTCAAAACGGACTGCAGTACTTGCGACAATATTCAGTCGCTTTCCAAAAGCTTTTTCACGATCAAAGCTCATTGCTTTATTCACTTCAAAAAAATGAAAGTGTGAACCCACCTGAATAGGACGGTCTCCGGTGTTTACTACTTTTAGTTTTACAGTTTCTCTGCCTTCATTGCAGATAATTGTTCCTTCTTTTACAAAAATTTCTCCTGGTATCATAATAGGTAAGGATTAACGGATTGGATTATGTACGGTGACCAACTTGGTTCCATCTGGAAATGTTGCTTCGATCTGAACATCATGGATCATTTCTGCCACTCCTGGCATTACATCATCCTTGGTTAGAATCTGTGCTCCTTCCTGCATCAGTTCGGCTACTTTTTTACCATCTCTTGCTCCTTCCAATAAAAAGTGGCTGATAATCGCTATCGCTTCAGGATAGTTGAGTTTAAGTCCTCTGGCTTTTCTTTTTAGAGCTAACTCACCTGCCATATGCAGCATTAGTTTCTCTGTTTCTCTGGGTGTTAAGTGCATTGTATGTTATTTAAAATTGAACATGCGTTATCCTGTCTGCCTTTCTGTAAAGACAAATCAAAATGCTTTTATTTCGAAAAATTTGAAAATGAATCAGGTGAACCTATATTCAGCTACAGGTTATCAATTCATAGATCGGAATGAGAAAATTAACAGAAGTTGATCTGTAAAGAATGATATAGAATATATCGGGGTGTTGTTGTAACAACAGGATGAAGTGCCGCTATCTGCGGAGCTTGGTAATAATAAGACTCGAAGAAAAACTGCAGACACTGTTGAACAGGTACAGTATAATCAAATTTTACTTTTTCAACATCATCAAGATCGGGCTCATCCATGTTATCAGATAAGGTATATCCCTGCTCTGGATTCTGATGATCGTATTTTTGTGAAAGTTTATTTTTGGAAACGGCTGCTGAATACGATTGTACCTCCCCTTTAAACACAAAAAGAGATGTGCATAAAGCAAAGAAAAACAGTACAAAAGAGAACAATATGATCTTTTTATTCATAGCCATAATTGATGGGGTAAAATTAGACCAATGAAAACTCTCTGCCTATCAAAAACATTATTTAAAATGTTCAAAATCGTGACAAATAGAAATTTTATTTTGAATTTTTCCATAAGTCTTTTACTGATAGGATCTCCACAGCATTTTAAAATA
Organism: Chryseobacterium sp. T16E-39; assembly: GCF_002216065.1. Classification (NCBI taxonomy): domain Bacteria; kingdom Pseudomonadati; phylum Bacteroidota; class Flavobacteriia; order Flavobacteriales; family Weeksellaceae; genus Chryseobacterium; species Chryseobacterium sp. T16E-39. Next base: position 1,785,381 of record NZ_CP022282.1, read on the forward strand.
GGACAAAGTATTTTTACCTGGATATTAACTAATATTCAAATTGGATACCTGATATCTTTAATTATAAAATTTAAATAAAAACATTCAAAACACTTTATTTTCAATCATAAACAATGGCATTTATTATAGACTATATTAATGTAAATGATATTCTATAAAAACAATGGTTTATTTTTTCTTTGCCTGAATTATCGTAAATTTGTAGTACAGACTTAATTAAAAACAATTTAAATATATGTCAAAAGCAATTTCGCAAGTTCCACTTGCAGTGAATGAGCCCGTAAACTCTTATGAACCAGGTTCAGCTGAAGTAAAAAGCCTTATTGCCACATACAAAAAAATGTGGGCTGAAAAGATAGAAATCCCAATGGTCATTAACGGAAAAGAAGTAAAAACTGACGAAAAAGTTCAGCTTCAGTCTCCTCAGGATCATGCTCATGATTTTGGTTTTTATTATAAAGGAACGATGCAACATGTGGATGATGCGATCAATGCTGCATTGGCTGCAAAAAAAGAATGGAATGAGCTTGGATGGGAGCAGCGAGCTGCGATCTTCTTAAAAGCGGCTGATCTTTTAGCAGGACCTTACAGAGATGTGATCAATGCTGCTACAATGATCGGACAATCTAAAAATGTACACCAGGCTGAAATTGACTCAGCTTGTGAATTCATAGATTTCTTAAGATTCAATGTTGAGTTTATGACAGAAATGTATTCTGAACAGCCAATCTCTGATAACGGGATCTGGAATCGTGTAGAATACAGACCATTAGAAGGATTCTGTTTTGCAGTAACTCCATTTAACTTTACCGCAATTTCAGGAAACCTGCCAACTTGTATGGCAATGCTTGGAAACGTAGTGGTTTGGAAGCCTTCTGATAAGCAGGTTTATTCTGCTAAAGTAATCATGGATGTATTAACTGAAGCAGGTCTTCCTGCAGGGGTAATCAATATGATCTTCACAGATGGAAAAGATACTGCTGAAAAAGTATTGGCACACCGTGATTTTGCAGGACTTCACTTTACAGGTTCTACAAAAGTTTTCCAGGGAATGTGGAAAATGATCGGAGATAATATTCATAACTACAGAACATACCCAAGAATCGTTGGAGAAACTGGAGGTAAGGATTTCGTTATTGCTCACCCTTCTGCAAACGTTGAAGCAGTAGCTACAGGTTTGGTAAGAGGTGCTTTCGAATACCAGGGGCAAAAATGTTCTGCAGCTTCAAGAGCATATATTCCTAAATCGCTTTGGGAAGATGTGAAAAAAGTAATGGAAGCTCAAATGAGTACCATTAAAATAGGTTCTCCGGAAGATCCATCAAACTTTGTCAATGCAGTAATTGATAAAAATTCTTTCGAAAAATGTAAAGGATATATCGAAAGAGCTCAAAACTCTGGAGAAGCTAAAATTGCAATCGGCGGAAACTGTGATGATTCTAAAGGATGGTTTGTAAGCCCAACAGTGATTGAAACTACTAACCCTCAATATGAAAGCATGGTTGAAGAAATCTTCGGTCCTATCTTAAGCATCTATGTATACGAAGATAAAGACTGGAAAGAAACATTACAGGTAGTGGATTCTTCTTCTCCATATTCATTAACAGGTTCTGTTTTTGCCCAAGACCGTTATGCTATAAATGAAGCTTTCAAAGCGTTAGAAAATGCATCAGGTAATTTCTACATCAATGATAAACCAACAGGTGCTGTAGTTGGACAACAGCCTTTCGGTGGAGGTAGAGCTTCAGGAACAAATGATAAAGCAGGTTCTAAAATGAATCTTCTTAGATGGACTTCTGTAAGAAGTATCAAAGAAACTTTTGTTTCTCCTAAAGATTATAAATACCCATACTTGGGATAAGATGATAAATGATTGTTGATCAATGATCATTGATAAGCTCCGGAGTTTTACTTCCGGAGCTTTTTTATTGATAACATAAAGTTAAAACAGGCTTTTGTCATTCTGAAGGAATCTAAGTATACTTATAAGAAGAGTTTAAAAAAATTTTGTTGCTTTTTGACTATTAAAATGTTTTCTAAATTTAGATTGTTTCACATTCGTTCGCAATGACAAACCATGCAAAAAAGGAGATTTTTAATTAGTAAAGAAAGTATGTGCACTTCTACGAGTAAATGCTAAACTTAAACTCACTTAAGTGTTTAAAAACTTTTGTGACTTTTGACTACGTCGAACCTTCGGTTTGTGGTTAAGTTTACTACGGTTCTCGATACATTTTTCTTCATTTCATGATGAAAAACACTCGAACTGACGGTAGATCATTATTTCTCGGAATGTACTTTTTCTATACTGCTATGGTTATCGATTGAAATTGATTCTCCTTCACTTACAATAACAGAGTGGACAAAATATTGCGACCAAAAAAATCAAAGATTTAAAAAAAACTTAAGTGTACTTTTTTATGCAATAAGTATTAAACTTAAAAATAACTTAAGTGTTTAAAAACTTTTGTGACTTTTGACTACGTCGAACCTTCGGTTTGTGGTTAAGTTTACTACGGTTCTCGATACATTTTTCTTCATTTCATGATGAAAAACACTCGAACTGACGGTAGATCATTATTTCTCGGAATATACTTTTTCTATACTGCTATGGTTATCGATTGAAATTACTTCACATTCATTCATAATAGCAGAGTCAGTAAAAGATCAGGAACCAAAAAATCAAAGATTTTTAAAAAGCTTATGTGTACTTTCTTATGTAGTAAGTATTAAACTTAAAAATAACTAAAGTGTTTAAAAACTTTTGTGTCTTTTGTGGTTAAGTTTACTACGGTTCTCAATACATTTTTCTATAAGGTTGCTGTTATCGATTGAAATTACTTCATATTCATTCATAATAGCAAAGTCAGTAAAAGATCAGGAACCAAAAAATCAAAGATTTTAAAAAGCTTATGTGCACTTCTATGCAGTATGCATTAAACTCAAACTCACTTAAGTGTTTAAAAACTTTTGTGACTTTTGACTACGTCGAACCTTCGGTTTGTGGTTGAATTTACGGTTCTCGATACATTTTTTCTCATTTCATGATGAAAAACACTCTAACTGACGGGTAATGTCTTTAAAAACAGTAAATTAATTCAAAAAATTCCCTATAAAGTTATTTTAATTAACATAATTTTTATTTTTTTATCGTTTTTTTAATAGCACCACTATCCTGTTAGGAACAATTATTGAACTTTTATTAGTACACCAAAACAGAATATTATGAAAAAGTTGATGTTGCTAACCCTGGGTTTAGGGATATTTGCAGTGAGTTGCGGGACAAAGGAGGCACAAATGTCATCAGGAAATAAAGATTCTACAGCAGTAGATCAGTCGGTAAAACCGACATCTTCTACGACTGATACGATGAATACAAAGATGACTACTCCTGACAGTATCAAAATGAAAATGGATACTGTAAAAGCTCCGGCAACCCGATAATAATTTTTTAATTAAATATGGAAAATCCGCAGACGAAACGCTGCGGATTTTTATTGTTTAGTAAAGAAGTATCTCCAGTATTTTAAGTTCTCGTCACAGGATCTTTATTATTTACAACTCCATTTCTACCGATGAAATATATTGATACCTGATGATTTTCAAAAATAGCTTTGATTACTTTGCTTTTATACTCTGTATTGTTCGTTCTTTACTGTTAATATTTTTCTATATTTGATTCTACAAACATTAAAATAAATTACTATGAGAAAATTATGGATCGGAGTCATTTTAGGCTCACTTTTTTTAGGTAGTTGTGCTCAGAATAAAGAAAAGCGTGAAGAGTTTAAAGATGAACATGATAAGAATGCCATGAGAAATACAATGGGCGATTCAGCTGTTGCTAATTCGGAACAGGCTCCGGCGATGAAATCGGATACTGTAAAAATGAAAACAGATTCTACAAAAACAAAATAATAAAATAATCCGCAGAAATTCTGCGGATTATTTTATTAGAAAGGGATTATTAAAAATATCCTATCAAAAAATACAATATCGTAACAATTCTCACTACTGCACGACTTATCAATTAACATATTTGTTACATTTGTAATTAATAAAAAGTATTTATGAAAAAGTTAGCTATACTCTCTTCCATCTTTATTGGAATACTTGCCTTTGGACAAGGAATAAAGTTTGAAGATACCAGCTTTGCAAGCGTTGTTGCCAAAGCGAAAAAAGAAAACAAACTTATTTTTATCGACGCCTATGCTTCGTGGTGTGGACCATGTAAACTGATGGTCAAAAATATTTTCCCTTTGAAAGATGTTGGGGATTATTATAATGCTCATTTTATCAATGCAAAAATTGATATGGAAAAAGGAGAAGGAATAGATCTGGCCAAAAAATATAATGTTAAGGCTTTTCCTACCTATCTATTTATCAATGGAAATGGTGAAGAAGTACACAGAACTTTAGGGTATGTAGAAGAAAAAGATTTTATTCAGTTTGCTAAAGATGCTGAAGACCCTAACAAGAGATTGACGGCATTGAAACAAAAATTTGAGAATGGAGAAAAAGATCCGGAATTCTTAAAGAATCTTGCCGATCTTACCATCTACAATGATGCTGAATTTGCAGGTAAGGTTTTAGACCGTTATTTTATGGCAAAACCAAATCTGGATAAAGAAGATGTGCAGATGCTTCTTCAGGGAATTCAAAGCACGGAGAGTCCTTTATATAAAATATTTACAGATAAAAAAGAAGATATTGTTAAGATCCTTCCCGCTGAAAAGTATGATATGATCAACAAAAATATCAAGATGAACACCATCGTTAAAAAGTCTTACAATCCTGATACGAAAACATGGAGTGACAGCTACTTTTTTGCTGAAACACAAAAATTCTTAACCAAAGAAGAATCCGAAAAAATATTAAAAAGAGCGAAGGCGAACAGAGCATTAAAAAATAAAGATATTGCTACTTATGAAGCATTGACTTTGGAGCTGTATAAAGATTACGCTGCATCATCTTCAGAAGAACTGAATGCTATCGCATGGAATTTCTTTGAAAATGTAAATACTAAATCATCTCTTGAAAAAGCTGTCCTTTGGGCTCAGGAGTCTGTAAAGAAAAGTGAAAACTCAGCGAATACAGATACTCTGGCTAATCTATATAATAAAGTTGGAGATAAGAAAAATGCAAAAGTTTGGGCTGAGAAAGCAATAGCCCTTGCTAAAAGCACCGGAGAAGATGCTTCAGAGACTGAAAAATTATTGAAAAGTCTTTAAATAAAAGCTTTATATAAAAACAAAAAACCGTAGCGTATGCTACGGTTTTTTTATTGAAAATTATTTTAAGCGCTTCAAAGACATTTGTGTAACAGGACCAGAACCTGTGTTTCCACTACTTAGGTACTTCACAGTTACATTTCGAGTATTTGAAACTCTAAATGAATACTTTTTTGATGCCTGCATAGGAATAGAAGTGAGTAATGTGTAGGTTTGTAAGCTTCCAGTTGGAGCTGTAAAATCATCATTGACCCGGGCAACCCAGTTATTGGCACCATTATCCCAAATACCAATCACAGGGGTAGTTGCATTACTTGTTGATAATTGTGCATTCATTCTCACCTCATACACACCATCGGCCGAAACTTTAAATGAATTGGTTGTAGCCGTCCCGGAATATGTATTTTCATTATCTATAATTTCATTTGTTAATTGTCCAATAGGATCTGCTATAGTAGATGAGGACGCAGATGTGTAATCAGCAGTCATTTGCACCACAATTTCCTGAGCCACTATAAACTTTCCATCTACCACAATTACTGTTCCGGTAGCATCAGGAGCCCCTGCAAGACTTTGCCAGGTAGGAGCCGTTCCAGGACCATTAGATTTCAATACCTGGCCTGCTTCTCCAGCAGAACCTGCGGTTGTGCCATCTCCACCGACGTTGAGCTCATTGACCAATTGTAAGGAACCGTTTACGTGTAATGTTTTTTGTGGAGTTGTCGTGTTAACCCCCACTTGTGCGTAGGAGATTAAAGGAAGCAGTACTGCTCCCAGAAATAGATTTTTTTTCATTGTTTGTATTTTTAAAAATTATAAATATTATCAGAATAAGTAACCATAGTTATTTACTGGATACCCATTCTATCCATTGATTTTTATACCAATAATTGGGTTTTTAAATAAAATCCGGAAAGGGATCACAACATATATACCAACTATGCGTAATATTGTCTCTCAAATGAATTCAACCCACTCATTATCACACCATTACACACAAGTGTTCCGAAAAATTTATACGGTAAAATATGCTGCTTTGCTATTTCTCTTCAGATCGAGTTTATTGACGAACTGTAAAGAATTTTTTCATAGAAATGCAGAAGATCGTTGTAATATTTCCTGATCGTACACAGGAAATCATGTAGAGTATCTACTACTTTGAGATTGTTTTTTCATTTTTGCTTTAGTTTGTGTTTTTTAAATAATTACCCAAATATAACAATTATAAGTGAAAATAAAACAATTTCATTCTTTTTTAATAAATTTTTAATATTCTCATTTACAATTCTTTTGGCCTTAGGAATGTCTCTAAAACAGCCGTACCATATAAAATATCATATAAAAAAAACCGCGAAAATTTGCGGTTTTTATTTTTGATCACATTGAAAATTTTAATATTCAAAAAGCACACTTCCCCAGGTAAATCCACTTCCGAAAGCGGAAAGAAGAACTAAATCCCCCCTTTTTATTTTACCTTCTTCAATCGCTTCACTTAAAGCAATTGGAATAGAAGCAGCTGTTGTATTTCCATATTTCTGGATATTGTTGTGAATCTTCTCATCCGGTAATCCAAATTTTTGCTGCACAAACTGGGCAATTCTCAAATTAGCCTGATGCGGAATAAACATATCCACATCTTCAATTGTTTTTCCGGCTTTATCCAAAGCTTCCATCATCGTTTCAGGAAATCTTGTCACGGCATTCTTAAACACAAAGTTTCCGTTCATGATCGGATATACTTCTTTATTGGTGACATTTTCCGGCTCTTTTCTCATCCTGTCACTCCATCCGTATTTAGAACCTGGAAACTGGGTACACAGTTCGTCTGCATATTTCCCTTCAGAATGCATATTGAACGATAAAATATCCCCGGCATTCTCATCTTCGGTTGCAGAAAGAATAATCGCTCCTGCCCCATCTCCGAAAATTACAGAAACCCCTCTTCCTTCATCAGAAAAATCCAAGCCGAAAGAGTGGACTTCAGCTCCGACTACCAGAATATTTTTATAGGCTCCTGTTTTAATAAAAGCATTGGCTACGCTCATCGCATACACAAACCCAGAGCATTGATTTCTCACATCCAATGCTCCAATAGTATCACAGCCTAACATATCCTGAAGCAATACTCCACAACCCGGAAAATAGTAATCGGGAGAAAGCGTAGCGAAAACAATATAATCGATATCTTTACCGGTTAAGCCTGCTTTTTCAAGTGCTTTTTCAGTAGCTTTATATGCTAAATAAGCCGTTGTCTCCTGAGAATCGTTTCTGTTTTTTCGATGTCTTCTTTCTTTGATGCCGGTTCTTTCTGTGATCCATTCATCATTAGTGGTCATTAATTTAGCTAAATCATCATTGGTTACAACATTATCCGGAACATAAAATCCGATTCCTTTTATTGTACTTTTAATCATATAGTTTTTTAATTTTGGCAAAGATAAACTTATTTAATCCATAGTATTTCAAAATATTAGTATTTTTACTTTATGCCAATTGATACGATATACAGAGATTCCCACTGTGAGTGGGTAGATGTAGAAGCTCCTACTGCTGAGGACCTGCAATTTCTTCATGAAAGATATGAGATCAACAATCTTCTTCTGGAAGATACGCTGGATCCGAATCACTTACCGAAATATGAAGAGGATGGAAATGTAAAATTCTTTTTACTACGGGAAAGCACAGAGCTGGAAAGGAAAAACCTGAATACCATCAGTGATATCAGCACCAAGATTGGTATTTTTATTTTAGGGAATACCATCATCACTGTTCACAGGATGAAAACAAAAAGTATCTCCGAAACCAAAAAGCAACTTTCTGCTGATCAAACCAGCACATCTCCTGAAAAAGTGGCATTAATGATTGCCCTGCTGATCATGAAAAGTTTTGATGATGAATCGATCAGCCTGCTGGAAACTATGGATAATATTGAAAATGAGATTTTTCTAAAGAATACCAACCACACAACACAGATCCGAAGACTTTATAAGCTAAAGAGAAAATCAGGATTGAATTCCAGAGTATTGATCATTTCTACAGATGCGGTTGACAAGTTTAAACTCTTAAACTTACAGGATTCCGAATTTGTGGATCTGAAAGATAAACACAAGGATGTTGTGGCCGATTTTGATCACCTGAACATTCAGATTACCAACCTTATTTCTATGTTTCTTGCACTCTCCGATCAAAAGGCCAACCAGGTGATGAAAGTACTGGCTATCTATTCAGTTTACTTTTTACCGATCACCTTTATTGCTGGAGTATATGGGATGAATTTTGATAATATGCCGGAACTTCACCATAAGCATGGATATTATTTTACATTAGGGTTAATGGCATTAATTGTCATTGTTACTTTTATCTATGCGAGAAGAAAACAATGGTAGTTTTACGGATGAATTAGGGGGAAAACACTTCTTTCCCGGATTTCTTTTATCATTATTTTTATGCTTTGAAACTTTGTAAGGGAGTAATTTCTTATAAAACCTGCAGAATATTTTTTAACGCAGAAATGCAAAATAATTGAAGTCGCTATTGTAAGAGATTGCTTCACCTTCGGTTCGCAATGACAATTAAGTAACACTAAAAACACCATGAAAACTGATCTTCTTAATAAAATTCTGGATGATGATGTCCTTTCAAAGGCGTCTAAAGATAAATTGAAAGCCCTCCATGAAAATATTTCCACCAAGGAGTTTTCAGACCTTCTTGATGATGCCGGAAACCAGTATGTAGAATTTGTACAGGAAGGCGGCGGTGTTTGGGGAAGCGCCCTTGTAGGGTATCTGTATGGCCTTGAAATCTTTGGAGTCCGTTTTCTGAAAGTAGCTGGGACAAGCGCCGGAGCTATCAATACCATGCTTATTGCAGCTTACAAAACAAAGGAAGAAGCTAAAAGTGAAATGATTAAAGAAATCCTATTCAACTGGAATTTTGCTGATTTTATGGATGGTAAACCTTATGTACGGACAACCATCCATGCAATGCTCAATAATAAGAACTTTCTGAAAATAAATGCGATTATTGCAGTCATTCTTTTACTCATTCTTGTTATTTCCCCATTTGCAATTCCTTCAGAAACCATATGGCAGGCAAAACTTCTTTTCCTTGTTCCCATTATTCCTCTGATCATCCTGTTCTTTTGTATCCGAAAATTTTATAATGATTTCAGGAAGCAAAACAGTGGTCTTAATCCTGGAAATGCTTTTCTGAATACCATGAAAGACGCACTGGACGGTTTTGGAGTAAAAACGGTAGCCGAGCTGAATCAAAAATTTGCGGCAAAAGAATACGACCTCAATCTCAATTACAGGTATGGAAATAATCAGGAATATTATACCATCGCATTAAATAGTATCGAAGAGATCAAGAACAACATTCAGGAACATATTGACGAAACCCAGTATAAAATATTTTACGATAGCGCCGTCAGCAATGATCACTATAAGAATAATCCTTTCTATCAATTAAGATCTGAATATGTAGTAATCGCTACTGATATCAATGCGAAGATCAAAGTTGAATTGCCATCAATGGCCAATCTATATTGGTCGGAAGAAGAATTGAAACACAGCAGCCCGGCAGAATTTGTGCGTGCTTCAATGTCTGTACCCTTCTTTTTTGAACCATTACAAAAACGGATCAACAAAGATGATGATTCAGTGAAATACGCCTGGAGATTCTGGATGAATACAAAATCTGAAGATATTTATCCTGTAGGTGTTTTTATTGATGGTGGAAGCATCTCAAATTTCCCCATCGATCTTTTTCATGCCAATGATGTATTTTATCCTAGAATGCCTTTGTTTGGGGTACAACTCACCAGTAATTCTGAAGTGGATGCTGAAAAAGGAAAAACAAGTGAACAGATTTTAAAGACTCCTTTTTCCTATGCCGGAAATATGATTGATACTTTAAAAGGATTTAATGATAAATCTTTTCTTACTAAACATACTTTTTATCGGTTGTACAGCATACAAACTGTAGATTGTGGTACCAGCAGCTGGCTTAATTTCTTTATGAAAAGAGAAGAAAAAGAACAGCTTTTTAATGCCGGCTTCCTTGCAGCCCTCGATTTCCTTAATGGCTTTGATTGGAAAAAATATAAAAAGGAAAGAATGATGATCTCCATGAAAGAGAAAAAAATACTGAAAGAGGAAGATACCAAGACGGTGGGATGAGAGATTTTTGAGTATTTTTGAAACAAATTTTTCAATAAAACCATTATTATCAATGAAGACCTTAGTAATATTATTTTCTATTATTCCATTATTTGTCTTTAGTCAAAACTTTGATTACAAAAGAGACTTCGAAAATATTCTAAAAGAAACTCAAGATAAAAAATCTGATCTGAACTATGAAAGTTTACTGGAGAGATACAATAAAGTTGACACAACTCTTACAAATAAACAAATGCTATCATTACTCATTGGATTTACTGTTAATAAAAATTATAAGCCATATAAAGACATTGAATTTGGAAGAAACCTATACAAGTTGAATGATGAAAAAAAATTCAATGAAGTTATTAAAACTGGAAATGAATTTCTAAGTACTCATCCCTTTGATATCAAAACTCTTTATGAAACTTCCTATGCACAAAGCGAAAGTGGGAATGACAAAGTAGCCGAAAGCTATTTAATTAAGGCAATGTTAATTTTTAAAGCAATGAACTATAGTGGTAGTACTACATCAATGGATACTGCATTTTTCGCATTAAATCCAACTGATGGACAAGACTTTATAAGAAAGGGAATTGGTGCTAAAATTGGAATGATGGGCTCCAGTAAAGATAAGAATGGATACTTTATAGATATATTAGAGGCCATTTTTAAAGATGATTCAAGACAAACTTTCTATTTTGTAATTCCTCATGCAACTAAAAAAATGTTTGAATAATGACAAAATATATCTGCGAATGTTGTGGCAAAGAAATGGAAGACTGGCCTGCCCTTGCTTACAAATCTCCTTCAAGTTATATGCAATTAACTAAAGAGGAATTAGAGAATGCTGAACTTAGCTCAGATTTGTGCGTTATTGAACATCCCGAACAAACAGACCGATTTATCCGTACGGTATTGGTGCAGGAAGTTATTGAAAGCTGTCAAACTCTTGAATATGGAGTTTGGGTGACTTTAAGTGAAAAAAGCTTTAATGAATATGTCGAAAACTATGATAATAAAGAATTCGAAGCTGAATATTTTGGATGGCTTTCAAATTATCTGCCTGATTATGATTTCTCAGAAAGTATCCCTACTAACGTTGTAGTAAATAATAAAATAGGACGACCTTTTGTTTATCCACATGAGAGCTTTGAACATCCATTTGTGGAAGATTTCTATAATGGGTTACCAATAGAAGAAGCTGAAAGGAGAATTAACAACCTTTTAAATAGATAAAATAATGATTCAACTTTAATAAGTTGGAGAATAGAGAATGTAAATTATAAAGAGTAGGTCTTAAGTAGATCCTTCGACTCCGTTCAGGATGAAATTCCTAATACAAATTGTTCTATCAGAACAGAATCGACGATACTACTTTCTTAAATAGCTATAGCTTATCAATAAACTCCAGATACATTGGAACACTTCTATCAATCCATTCTTTAGAACTATTAAGCTCTATTCCATAATACACAAACATTCCCTGATAATGAGCTTTTATATACTCAAAACTTAGCTCATAGGGTCTTGCCAACTCTTCCATTGTGTATTTATATTCACCGGATGCGGAGTAGTCTTCCTTTTCAACTCCTGCTGTTATGGATAAGGCAACCTTCTTCCCTCCCACTTTGAATCCACTTTTGCTTCCGTATGCCCAGCCATAAGTTAGCACTTCATCAAACCATTTTTTCAAAAGTGGCGGACTGCTGAACCAATAGAATGGAAACTGGAAAACAATTTTATCATAGTTTTCAATAAGTTGCTGTTCTTTGGCGACATCAATTTTCTCATCAGGATATACACTGTATAAATCATGAACAGTATATTTTTCAGGATATTTCTCCAATTCCTCTTTCCATTTTTTATTAATTAAAGAATCCTCCATATGGGGGTGGGTTATAATAACTAATGTTTTCATTTTCTTAAAATTTACTCCTACAAAAATAATCCACTTCACTTACATTTCGTACATTAGCATCTAATTGTATGGTACTATAAAAAAGGTAAGTAATGGGTAAAATAAAGGAAACTTCTACAAATTTCGCTAATAAAAAGGTACTTGCTGATGAGTGTTCAGAGGTGTATGCATCCAATATCATTGGTGGACAATGGTCACTGGCGATATGCAGCTGGCTGATCAACGGGAAATTAAGATTTGGGGAATTGAAAAAACTCCTTCCAAATATTACGGAACGGATGCTTACTCTACAGCTTCGAAGGCTTGAAGAAAGTAAGATCATTACCCGAACTGTATTCGCAGAAGTTCCGCCCCGTGTTGAATATGAACTTACAGAAATTGGCTATAAACTTAAACCCATTATTACGGAGCTTGAACAATGGGGAAAAGAGCATAAGGAAATTGTGAAGACAAGTGAATAGGAAAATATTAGATAAAGCTACTGTATAATTTTTACTTTGTTAGTTGAATATGCAAAGGTTCTCGATACATTTTTCTTCATGAAATGAAGAAAAACACTCGAACTGACGGACAAGCAATATTTATCTTATTTTATCCTTTTTGCCACATCGGGTGATGCTTCAATATCGTTTTATAAATAGAACAGTTTTCTGTGTGAGCACCATTGAGATAGCCAATACTCATTAAAAATTCATTAACAATTTCGCCTCCTGTAAACTTAAATGTCTTCTTAAATAGTTTCATCCATTCCTGTAGTGTTTTAGGATGATGATGTTCCAACCATTTTTCAAAAGAACCAAATTCCTTTTGTAATTCAATAATCGTCTTGGCATTTTCGATGGCAGCATTCACTTTTAATTTATTCCTGATGATACCACTATCGCTCAATAATCTTTCACGATCTTCCTCGGTATATGCCGCAACTTTCTGAATATTGAAATTGTCATAAGCATTTCTAAAGCTTTCTTCCTTTTTTAGAATGGTTTCCCAGCTTAATCCTGCCTGATTAATTTCCATCACCAAGCGTCCGAACAATTCATTATCGTCATGAATAGGAAATCCGTAATGATTATCGTGATAATTTTTATGAAGTGATTTTCTACTTTCAGGCTGCATCCCTTCTATGGCTGAACAATAACTCATTTAAATAAATTTTCTGTTTTAGTTAAAAATTTTTCCAGAGCATCTTTGATATCAATGCCTGTTCGATCTGCTAAGATAATCAACCACCAGATATTTTCTCCTAACTTATGTTCCAGCTCAGCTGCTGACTCTTTTTTCAACCATGTTTTTTCATGGGACATTACATCTCTTCCAATAAGCGCGGCATCTGTAAGGTAAGCCAAGACATCCTGTTCCAACGTCCATTCAGAACCATTATGTTGCTTTTCCAAGAGATGGTACTTTTCTCTGATATCCAGAGAACGTTCTATGATTTTGTCTAAGTTATGATCCATGATGTAATTACTGAAAAGATTGTCTGTATTGATTAGGAGTCTGTTTTGTTTTATTTTTAAATAATTTATTAAACGATTGTGGATGTTCAAACCCCAGCTGATAAGCTGTTTCAGAAACGGATAAATGTTCCTCTGACAAATACTCTTTAGCTTTTTCAATGAGTTTTTCATGGATATGCTGCTGTGCACTCTGCCCGGTATGATGTCTAAGCATATCACTCAGATACCGTGGAGTAAGATTGAGCTGAGAAGCGATATATTCAACAGTAGGTAATCCCTTAATTCCTTTTTCTTTGTCGAAGTATTCATCCAGTAAATCTTCCATTTTAGATACTAAATCATTATTTACTGATTTTCTGGTGATGAACTGTCGGTTATAAAAACGATTACTGTAGGTAAGAAGCAATTCTATCTGGGAAATAATAACATCCTGACTGAAATGATCGATCCTTTCATTCAGTTCGCTCTGAATGTTTTCAAAAACGTCCATAATTGTTTTCTTTTCCTTCTCTGAAAGGTATAGAGCCTCTGAAGCAGCATATGAAAAGAACCCATAATTCTTAATTTTCTTCAACAGGGAATACGGTCTTATAAAATCCGGATGGATATGCAGTGACATCCCTGAATAGGTCCTTTCTTCCTGCTCAAACATTAGAACCTGACCAGGTGCCACAAATGATAATCCTCCCTCTTCAAAATCATAATATCCCTGTCCATAACGAACTTTTCCTTTAAATTTTATTTTAAATGAGATCTTATAAAAATCAGACTTTGTTCCATGCTCAAAAACTTTGGGATCAAAATTTACATCTTCATAATTAACAATAGTAATTAGAGGATGAAGCGGTGCAGAAAGCCCCATAGCTTCACGTAAAGCAGATAATGAACGAAAATGGACGGGTGTGTGATTGGTTTTCATAGTACAAAGATATGATGGTTTGTGACAACTGTTAGTCAGTAGGGAATTTTATTGAATTGAAAATTGAAAGTTGAGAATTGAAAATTAATACTGAGACTACTACGTCTTAATCACTTTCCTCTTTTAACTTTCCACTTTCAATTTTCAACTTCTTTAAACGCAAACCCTGATTTTACTTTCTGAACATAGTTTTCAATTCCGATTGTATTGCGGTCGTTGTACAGAGCAATAGCATCTTTACCGGCAATATATCTCAACTGATCTTTACCATCGGTAGCAGCTTCAAAAATTACACTGGCAATGTCTTCTGATTTTGAATAATTGGCCATCTGTTCAGGACTGTATCCCTCCTGCACTTTTTCAGTCAGTTGCTGATACGCTTTATGCTGGGCTCCATCCAAAGACCGTCCTGCAAAATCAGTTTGAATCCCTCCGGGAGCAACTACTTTTACCTGAACTCCAAACTGAGCCAGCTCATATCCCATACTTTCTGAAAAACCATCAACCGCAAATTTTGTTGCACTGTAAATAGAACATGTTGGAAAGCCCATTAATCCAAAACTGGAAGTAATATTAATCAGAACCCCCTCTTTTCTTTCTCTGAAATAGGGCGTAAATGTTTTGGTGATACGGATCACGCCCATCAGATTGGTTTCAATCTGCTTTTTGATCTGCTCATCTGTAAATGCTTCCAAAGGACCAACCAAACCATATCCTGCATTATTAACGACCACATGGATCTGAGTTTCGGTAAGAACTTGTGCTATCGTTTTTTCCAATTCTTCTTTATTAGTAACGTCCAATTTAATAACAGACACGTTATCTAGTGTAGTAAGTTCAGTTTCATTTTCTGGATTTCTCATGGTAGCAATCACATTCCATCCATGACTATGAAATAGTTTTGCTGTCGCCTTTCCTAATCCAGATGAAGCTCCGGTGATGAAAATTGTTTTTCGCATTGTTATATTTTTATGGTACAAAGGTCTTTAGAAATCGAAAATTAAAAGTAGCCATATTGAGTATCCTTGTAGCTATTTTGACGAAATACAGGAAATGAGTAGTTTAGTAAAAAATAAATGATCGAATAGGTAATATATTTTTTTGTTCCCTTGTCTTATCAATATAAACTGCATGAACTTGTCTTAACCCTAAAATTTCAAACTCAATTCAATCATTATGAAACAGGTTATTTTCATTCTTTGCTTTCTATTTTTTAGCTTTATAAAATCACAAACCATATATTCTAAAGATTATGGGAACAAAGACAATCCACCAATTATTTTTATTCATGGTGGGCCAAGCGGAAATGCAACCTTATTTGAAGGAACTACTGCTGAAGCTTTAGCCAATAAGGGATTTTATGTAATCGTGTATGACAGACGTGGTGAAGGACGTTCAAAAGATGATAAGGCAACCATGACTTTTAAGGAAAGTTTTGAAGATCTCCTGCAGCTTTATAAAACCTATAACCTTAAAAAAGCAAATATCCTGGGGCATAGTTTCGGGGGGATTATTGCGACTTTATTTACCAATCAATATCCAGAGAAAGTAAACTCTTTGACACTCGCTGGTGCCTTATTCTCACAACAGGAAACTTATGATCACATTCTTAAAGGGGCTAAGGAGAAATTTAAAGATGATCCTTCACACTTGAAACATATTGGTGAGATTGAAAATTTAAACAAAAACTCCGCCGAATACAGGAAAAGCTGTTACGATATAGCCAGTGAAATGAATCTTTTCACAATGCCTGCCCCAACTCCAAAAAGTAAACAGCTAAGGGAAGAATATGCATCCGGTGATTTTTATAAAAATAACTACAGAAACCCGGATTCACCATTAAAATTTTACAAAAACGAAAGTCAGAATAACCTTAATAACATTAATGTTTTAAAAAGTATAAAAAAGAAGGGTATTCCCATTTTTGCTGTCTACGGGAAGGACGACGGGATATTTTCTGAAAAACAAATCAGTGAATTGCGCTCTATCACGGGAGACGAAAATTTCAGCCGTATAGATAATTGTTCACACTACTTATTTGTAGATCAGCAGGACGAATTTTTAAAATTCATCGTTCAACACCTGCATTAAATGCTTCTATTGAAATATAAAAGCCTAGTTTTGTAAAGCATGCAAAATCACAAAATACATATGAAACCTTCCAAAGCAATTATCACATTGCTTGTTTTGATATTTTCATTGTCACCGTGTTCTGTAAAAAGAGATTTGCTGGATATTTTCGATATACAATATATCAGTCCTCTCAACAAATTCAAAACGACTCCCAATCCAAGTTTCAGTTGTGACAGTTCTGCTGAAATCTCATCCGGAAAAATCGTTCATTCAAAAAAACAATCCCGTTCTGAAAAAGATTTCCCATTTCGATCCGATTCCGGGTTATGTTTTTCTGCAGAGAGAAAAAACATTTATACAAACTTTTCGGGTACAGCTTCCGGAAATAGTCCTCCAAAATATATTTTATTTAAACAACTGAAATTAAATGTGATCTAGTTTTCATCCTAAAATTAGTGACATTCAATTATTTAAATAAAATAACATTCAAATGAAAAATATTACCAATCAGCCTACTGATAGGGCTGGTTTATATACCTTATCGATCCGGATGGTTATCGGATGGACTTACTTTTCAGCTTTTTGGCGCCGCCTTGTCCTTGAAAATAAACTCGTTCCGGATGAACACGGATATATAGGGGAAAAATTCAATCACTTCCTTCCCAATGCCCTAGGGATCAAACCTATTATAGAATATCTGGTTACCCATCCTGATGCTTTACATACCTCAATGGTTACCTTTACAATAGTTGAGGCCGTTGTTGGATTACTGATTATGTTTGGACTGTTTACCCGTTTAATGAGTATTGGAATCTTCGGACTTGCTTTTGGGATCCTGCTTGGATCCGGCTGGTTGGGAACAACATGTCTTGATGAGTGGCAAATTGGTGTTTTGGGGATTGCAGGTGGATTCACTTTATTCCTTACAGGTAGTGGACCTTATTCTTTAGACTACTATTTTTTAAAAAACAAATTACGTTTCACCTCCAGGAGATGGTTTCAATGGCTTGGCTCAGGTGACCTTCCTATTCGTAGCCCTCAACCTTTTGTATTGGTAGTTTCAGTTTTCATCCTGGCTCTTACTCTTTTCACCAATCAATATTTCCACGGTGGTGTTTGGGGAAGATTGCATAATAAATCTGTAAAACCAAAAGTTGAAATCTCCAATCTTTCTCTTACTGATACTCATATTCAATTCGAAGTATACAGAACAGAAGGTGCCGATGTTTACGGTTCGTTTCTTATTGGAATTCACATTCTGGATAATAAAGGACATCTGTTAAAAGAGTTAGATCATATTGAATTATCAAAATTTCAACCGGAAAATATCAAAAATCACTATGTGGCTAAAGTAAAGGCAGGTAAACACAGCTTGATTATTCCATTAGGAGCTAAGGCAGATTTAAAACTGAATATTAAAGATATCCCCGATCTAAAAAACAAAATCCACAGTATAAAACTGATCGATATCAGTGGCATCGAATGGATTGCTGAACTTTAGATTTTTATAAAAAAATACCTCCGAAAATTCGGAGGTCTTTTTTTTAAAATTTAGTGCATGGCTTCACTCAAATCTATTTTTTCTTTACTTTTCCGTTCTTTTACAAACAAGATAAATGGTATACAAATTAGGAAAGCGATTCCCAAATACAGGAATACATCCATATAAGATAACACCGTTGCCTGTTTCGTTACCGACATATCCAGCATTTTGTATGCTGCATTCAATGCGTTATCAGGAGTCATACCTTTAGATATAAAGCTTGCTTTCAGGGCTGCTAACCTTTGTTGCACTTCAAAGCTGTCTCCATCGAGATGGGTAATAAGATTCACTCTGTATTTCTGGCTCGCATTCGCAATGAATGTGGTAATAGCTGCAATCCCAAAGGATCCTCCCAACTGCCTCATCATTCCGGTAAATGCCGCTCCCTGTCCAATTTCCTGCCCTTTCAATGTACTTAAGGATAAGGATGTAATCGGTATAAACAAGAGTCCCAGTCCGGCCCCTCTTACAATCAACATCCAGAAAAAGGCTTCTTTACTGGTGTCTGGTGTAAGGATCTTATAGCCCCAGAAACTGTAAACAAAGAAGATAAACAGTCCCAAGGAAACAAGGATCTGCTGTTTCGCTCCTTTTGAAAGCAATCTACCGATAATTGGCATCATGAAAGCTGTCGTCAAAGCAGCAGGGATCATTAATGCTCCAGACTGTAAAGCCGTCCACCCTAAAATACTCTGTGTATATAATGGAACAATAAAGGTGGAACCATATAAACCAAATCCTAATACAAAGGACATCGCAGTTCCGATCCTCAGATTACTGTTCTTTAAAACCCGCAACTCTACAATAGGATATTTAAAGGTAAGTTCCCTCCAGAGAAAGAGTATAAATCCTAATATTGCAGATACGGTAAAGGCCACAATCATTCCACTGGCAAACCAATCTTCTTCATGTCCCCTTTCCAGAATAAACTGTAATGATCCTACAGTAACTGCTAATAAAGCAATTCCAAGCCAGTCAACATCGGAGACTTTCCTTTTTTCAGCATATTTCGGACTTTTTACAAATTGTAAAGTCATTAAGGTAGCTGCAATACCAATTGGAATGTTGATATAAAAAATATAAGGCCAGCTAAAATTATCAACGATATATCCTCCCAGTGGTGGACCTAACGTTGGACCAATGATTACTCCCAGCCCATAAATCGCCTGAGCCATACTTCTTTTTTCAACAGGATATGATTCCGTGATGATCGTCTGCGAGGTTACCAATAATGCTCCTCCACCGATACCCTGGCATAATCTGAAAAATACCAGCTCCCAGATGTTCGTCGCATTCCCGCATAAAAATGAAAATATGGTAAATATAATAATAGAGGCTGCAAAATAATTTCTACGTCCGAACTGCTGTGAAAGCCAGCTCGTCATCGGTACGATAATTACGTTACCTATCGCATAGGCAGTAATTACCCAACCCACTTCAGAAAGTGTAGATCCCAGGTTACCTTTCATTTCGTTCAAGGCAACGTTCACAATCGTGGAATCCACAATTTCAAGCAGAGCACAAAGAATAGCTGTAATCGTAATGATTACTCTCCGGGCTCCATATTCTACTAATGAATCTTGCATAGTTAATTGTGTGTGATGTACAATTGTATTTACGTAAAATGTATTAATGACTTAGATTGACTAAAAGTCCTTCAATCTTTAAATTTTTAAATCCTTAAATCAATCAGCGATACATTCTACATAAATACATTTTACATATTTTATTTTAACGAAACTTCAGCTTTCACATTCATTCCTGTTCTCAGTTTTTTAGCGATATTCGGATCTAGTTTTACAAAGTCAATTTTTACGGGAAGTCTTTGTACCACTTTTACGAAGTTACCACTTGCATTATCTGGAGGCAGGATAGAGAATGTAGCTCCCGTTGCAGGAGAGAAAGAGCTTACTACCCCTTCAAATTCCTGATCAGGGAAAGCATCAATTTCAATTTTCACTTTTTGCCCTTCTACCATTTTATCAACCTGAGTTTCTTTAAAATTGGCAACTACCCATTTTTGGTCATTCTTTACCAAACTGAATAATTGAGCTCCTGCCTGTAAATACTGTCCAACCTGAATAGGAACTTTTCCAACGAATCCATCTTCAGAAGCTGTAATTACGGTATATGAAAGATTTAATCTTGCATTTTCAACATCTACTTCTCTTTGTTTAGCTACAGAATTCGCAACTCCAATTTGTTGAGAAGTAGCTTCAGTTTGAGAAGAAGCAATACCCGTTTGCTGAGCAATCTGATTTCTCTGATCTACCAGAACCTGTAATTGTCTGTCAGCAGACTGTTTTGCTGCTAAAGCCTGTTCGTACTGTTGTTCAGTAATCGAATGGTCTTTTACAAGAACACTGTATCTTTTTAAATCCTGACCTGTTTTCCAAACATTTACTTTAGCGGCCTCTATCTGGGCATTAGCCGTAGCTACTGCAGCTTCAGAGCTTCCAATATTTTTGGAAGAAGCGGTTGTAGATGCCTGTGCAGTTGATATATTACTTTTTGCTGTAGATAAAGCGGCTTCAGCTTGGCTCAAAGCCATTTTCTGATCTCTGTTATCCAAAATAACCAAAGTATCCCCTTTCTTTACCAGCTGGTTATCTTTTACTTTTATTTGTGTTACATATCCTGAAACCTTAGAAATAACCGGGCTTAGATTAGAAGCAATTTGTGCATCATCAGTTTCTTCGTGAACCTGTCCGTAAGTGTAAGTTCTGTATCCGTAAATCCCACCTCCGATCAATACAACGGCTAAAATGATAGGAAAAACTAAACTTTTTTTCTTTTTTGGTTCTATGTTCTCTATTTGTTCTGTTTTATTATTTTCCATTGCGGTATTATTCTTTTATTTAATTGTTAAAGTTCCTGTAGTTTGTAATAGTTTTCTGTACGCAAGTGCTGCATCTGCTTTTGCATTAATTACTCCAACATTGGCTGAAATCTGAGCTGCATCTGCATCTAAAAGTTCTGTCATTGTTGCCAAACCATTGTCAAACTTATTTTTTGTAATTCTATAGTTTTCATTGGCCTGAACTGCTGACTTTTCAAAAACGGCAATTCTTTGTTTAGAATAATTTGTATTTAAAAATTCTCTGTTGACGTCAAGTTTGATATTGTCATTTAATAATTCATTATTTGCTTCCAATTGCTTTTCTTTAGCCTGAGACTGTCTTAAAGATGAATTTTGCTTCCAAAGATTAGCCAGATTATATTGTATTCCCAATCCAACATTCACTGCATTATAGACGGTTAGGAATTTCGGTGCATCCACTGCAATATAACCTCCGGTTAAAGCTACTGTAGGATAGTATTCAGCTTTTGCTGCTTTGGTTCCTAGTTGTGCTGCTCTTCTTTGTTGACTTAAGGCCTGCAGGTCTTTACGATTTTGCTGAGCCTCATTCATGTAATAATCTACAGGTTTGGCATCCTGACTTTCGTCAATATAATTAGGATCAACTTCTATCTCAGTGGTTTCAGGAAGACCTAATAATAAATCCATATTGAGATTAGCAATATTGTAATTGTTTTTAGCATCCAATAATTGCAATTCAAGATCTGAAGTTTGAAGATTGGCTTTTAAACGGTCGTTTCTTGCAATCACCCCATTATTTTCCAATTTAAGAAATGTTTCATCTCTTTTTTGAGAAGCCGTAAGGTTTTCCTCCAGAACTTTTATAGATTGGTTCGCTTTAAACAAGTTATTATAAGCCTGTGCAACGTTATAAGCAATAGCTATTTTATCGTTTTCAGTACTTAGTTTTGATGCTTCCACAAGATATTTTGCAGATTCAATCCCGTATCTGATTCTTCCACCAGCATACAACGGCATTGAAAGATTTGCCTGCCCCAGAAATACAGATTTTGGGGATGCCATCGATCCGCCTCCACCTGATCCTGATTCATTCAAAAACTTCACATCAACTTTTGCATTCGTTAAACGCATGTACTGCCCTGAGATTTTCAAATCGGGAAGTTGCTTATTCTTTGCTTCCAAAAGATCTGCGGTTGCCTCTTCTATTTTAGCAGCATCGATCTTAAGATTCTTGCTATTTTGGATTCCCAACTGAACAGCTTCATCAAGGCTGAGTTGTTTTTTCTCCTGAGCATTTATGTTTGCAATTCCTACAAATAGAGCAAGTGCAATAACTGAATTATTTATTTTGTTCATAACCCAAAAGGTCTTTTAGTAAATATTTTATATGTTTATTAAGTTCTTTGTAATATTTTTCATCAAAAGTTTCTTCATCATCGGTATCATTCAGGAACTCCTTATACATTTCCTTAGCATTGGATGCATAAAACAACGTTCCGCTTACCGTTGTGTGTAATAAGTATATAAGAGGATTTTTAGTGAAAATACCTTTTTCCAAACCACTTTTCAATATCTGTGAATACATGGAAAGAAAACCCATTTTTGTTTGCTTTAAGAATTCTACAATTTGTGGATTCTCCGCATGGAGCTGCTCACGTTGCATGATCCTGTAAAAGCATTTATTATTTTTCACTTTCCCTGAAAATTCATCTACTATCTTTTCAATTTTTTCCCATTCATTGATATCTGTTCTCTCCAAAATGTCTTTTGAAAAAAACTGACCTTCATTCATTCTGTATTCAACCAATTTTTCATATAATTTCTCTTTTGAACCGAAATAATAAGAAATCATGGAGATATTTACATTTGCTGCCTTAGAGATTTCTCTTGTAGAAGTCCCGTCAAAACCTTTTTCTGCAAAAAGCTTTTCTGCGGCAAATAATATATTTTCTTCTTTTGAAATCATGTCACTGTTAATTTTTCAGGCTGCAAATTTACACAAGTTTTCATATGAATCAAACGATTGATTGATTATTTAATATATTTTTAATCTATCTTAATTATAACTTACTGAAAATTAATACTTTTAAGCTAATTAAAATTACAAAATATTACGAAATAGTTTATATTTAAACCATGAAACGATCGTTAGCATTAATTTTTTCAGATAAAAATCACACGGCTTAAAAAGAAAAAATTCTATTTAAAAGACTAAAATGGCTAAAACGATCTGACTAAACTCTATAAAAAAACAACTTCCAGCATAGCAGGAAGTTGTCTGATTTATGGTATTAGTTTTACCCTGTTAATTGGTCACAATCATTTTCTTTGAATCTACTGTTTTACCATTTACAACAAGATTATAAAGGTAGGTTCCCGGAGATAAAGTCCTTGCAGAAAGCGTAATTTGTTTTTCTCCTTTTTTTATGGGTATCAGTTCCATTTGTCTGCCACTCAGATCATACACCCCAATAGCTGCGTTATTATCATTGACATTAAATCGTATTACTGTTTCCTGATTAAAAGGATTGGGAACATTCTGTTCAAGAGAAAAAGATCCGGTAGTTTTTACCATTTCATAAGAGGTACCCTTACTTGAAATAGCATTGATTTTAGCTTCCATTTCATCCATCTTAGATTTCAGTTCTTTTATTTCGCTTTTCTGGTCTTTTAATTCATTGAGTAATAATGGTATTATTTCAATATAATTAAGTGCATAGTTTCCTTTCTCATCTATACTAACTAAATTAGGAAATTCCTTTTCTACTTCTTGTGCAATAAGACCAAAATGCACTCTAGTATCAGCTCTGCTTTCTAAATCTTTTTTAGGCTTAAAAGTATAAGAATAAGTATTTAGGTTAAATAGATTGCCTGAAATTTCTTTCAAGGGTTTAATATTATCTTTTAGTCTTCTGTCTGATGTACTGATAAAAGATTGGGCTCTTGCTTCAAGAGCGACCTGAAAACGTCCGTCCACATAGAGTTCATTGTTTCCATTTCCTAAAAGAGTAACTCCTCCGGTAGAAGAGCCATTCCCACCGTTCAGGAAATTAAAATAAGCTACTCCTCTTATAGAATTAATAATAGTTCCATTCCCAAAGCTAGGACTGGAATACATCGTAATTCCGGAAGATCTCACATTTCCCAGATTATCATTATACATCATACGGCTTTCATTTGCTGCGTTAGATAATGAAAGAAGCCCAAAAGTTCCGCCAGTACTGAGCCAGTTAATTAATACCGGATTTACCGGAGGAATTATATTAGTTGCCTGATTATAAATTTCCACAATATTTGCAACATTTGAACCGAGAAAGGGCTTGTAAAAATGATTAATTTTCACAGCAGAAATAGCACTTCCTGAGCTTATATCTAGTCGTGCTGCGGGAGTTGCAACACCAATACCTACATTCCCACTTGTAGTAGTTGTGGGTGTTGCTGTCCCTGTCCATACGTTAGTCTGTGCAGATACAAACATTGTTATACCTGAGAAAAGTAAAAATAAAGAAGTTGTGATTTTTTTCATAATATTAGTTTTAATGATTGGATTTTCCGTTCGTTAATAAATATACCATGAAAAAGAGCTTTTCACTTTCTCAAAATAAGTAAGTGTCGGACTATTTTTAGTAAGTGCATTCACTTTAAAAATAAGTGTAAGCAATTGACCAGATGTTATTTACTTTTAAAGCAAAAAAATCCGGTAATATACCGGATTTTCTATTTTCTGTGTGGTGACTTTTATTTAGTCATTATTATGTCGTTTTGTGAATATATCTCGATAACTTGATTCCAAGATCTGTCCAGATAATTTTTGGATTTCCATTTCTCGTTAAGTGCAGATCGGCAGTACTGATTTCTTCTAAAATACTTTCAATGTTTGCCCCACTGATAAATTTTGAAAATCCTGCCCAGTTGAAACCATTGGCATCGATTTTTTTATAAACCAAACTTTCTGACTGATAATTCTGCAACAGCGCCAAACGGAATATTTCAGAGCAATAGTCTAAAAAGTTTTTCTGTTTTTCTCTGTTCCATCCTGCAATTTCCCTCGCCCAAAGTATAATATTTTTAAGAAATTCAGGCTTTTTTTTGACCTGGAAAGCATCTCTTACCCACTGAATAAAAAGTCGCTCAAATTCTTCGTTTTTATTTCCTGATTGTAAAAGCTTTACCGCATCATTCAGGTTTCCTTGTGCCTCGTGAACTATTTCTCTGGACTGATCTTCCGAAACCGAAAAATTTTTCTTTAGATACCCTTCAATATCCGCATCGTTAATCCTTGGAACTTCGACAATTTGTGTTCTTGAAAGTATCGTTGGTAGGATGTCATTCGAATTTTCTGCCGTAAGCAGAATGATTGTTTTAGCCGGAGGCTCCTCAAGAAATTTTAAAAATTTATTAGAGGCAGCAATATTCATTTTATCCGCTCTCCAAACGACCAAAATCTTGGTTCCCCCTTCAAAACTTTTCAGAGCGAATTTTTGGTTTTGATCATCAACTTCGTCAGCAGAAATAAAAAGCTGTTTATTTTCTGAATCCAGAAAAGCCGTCCAGTCGTCATAACTTGCATAAGGAGAAGCGAGAATCATTTCCCGGAAATCTTCAAACTTATTTTTACTTAAAGAGTTTTTGTTGTCTGTATAGACAGGAAAGCTAAAGTGCAGATCCAAATGGTTCAAATGTTCAACTTTAGAAGCTGCATGCTCATTTTCGCGTTGTAAGATCTCTTTTGCATAAGCGAGGGCTAATGGAAATGTTCCATATCCTTCTTTTCCTATGAAAAGCTGGGCGTGGCTTACTCTGTTTTCATCGATACTGTCTCTGAGAAGTTTTTTCAGGTTTTCTTGTCCGGCAATGTTCTCCCAATTCATGCTCCAAAGATAAAAATCTTCTTTCAAATCCCCGAAATTTAACATGCTCTATTTGTTAAATAATTTCAGAATGCCACTTCTCTGTGGTGATAGTCTGTATCAATAATCTAATTTAAATAATTCATTAATTAAATTGTGTGCAATTTAATTTTTAACAATACATTTGCTTTATAATTAAATAACAAGTATAGACATTATGAAAGTATTATATCGTATTGGCGCAACTGCCACAGGAGGAAGAAACGGACACGTAAAAAGTGAAAACGGGATATTGGATCTTGAAGTAAGAATGCCAAAGGGACTGGGTGGAGCTAATGAAGATTATGCCAATCCGGAAATGTTATTTGCGGCAGGATATTCTTCTTGTTTTGACAGTGCTTTGAACTTAGTCATTAAACAAACCAGAGTAAAAACGGGAGAAACTACGGTTACGGCCCAGGTAAGTCTTGGCCAAATTGAAAATGGAGGTTTCGGTCTGGCAGTGGATTTACACGCTAATATTCCCGGGGTTTCTTTGGAAGAAGCTCAGTCTTTAGTTGAAAAAGCACATCAGGTTTGCCCTTATTCTAATGCAACCAGAGGAAATATTGATGTAAAATTAAGTGTAACAAATAATGAGTTCTCCAATTAATACAGAAACATCTGTCTAAATTTCAATTAAAAATCAATAATTTAGATTAAGTTTTTAACAAACGGTACATAGAACTCACTAATATTAACACGAAAGAAATGACATCAGAATTAGAACAAAAAATCAGGACTGTTTTCGAAAAACAAAAAACGTTTTTTAAAACCAATCAAACCAAGAATATTGAATTCAGAAAGGCACAGCTAACCAAATTCCGTGAGGTATTTCTTGGGCATACGGATGCACTTTGTGAAGCCTTGGACATCGACCTGGGAAAAAGCAGGAAAGAAGCAGAATATGTAGAAATTCAAATTGTATCCAGCGAACTGGATTACCTTCTGGAAAATATTGATGACTGGGCCCAGCCTACTCCGGTAGAATCCAAACCACATCCGTCCGGAGCTGAAATTGTGAGTAAAATAATGTATGAACCTTATGGCGTAAATTATATCATTGGTCCGTTCAATTATCCTGTACAGCTTACGTTCAGTCCTTTAATCGGAGCGTTAATTGCAGGAAATACCGCCATTATCAAACCATCTGAAAACACTCCCCACGTTGCAAAAGTGATTGAAAAGATCATAGAAGAAGCTTTCGATGAATCTTATGTCAAAGTGTTTCAAGGTGCTATAGAAGAAAATACCTTATTATTAAGTCTTCCTTTCGATTATATATTCTTTACAGGAAGTCCTAATGTCGGTAAGATTGTGATGAAAGCTGCTGCTGAACAATTGATTCCGCTTACACTTGAATTAGGAGGTAAATCGCCAACGATTGTACATAAAGATGCCGATATAGATAAAGCTGTAGCAAGAATCTCCTACGGAAAGTGGATCAATTGCGGACAAACCTGTGTGGCTCCCGATTATATTTATATTCATGAATCTGTAAAAGAAACTTTTGTCAATAAGTTTATCGCCTATTTAAAGACTACATATCCTGAAGGATCTTTGGGTAAAATAGGGAAAATCGTCAGCCCCAATCAGATTAAACATCTTGCCGGATATTTAGAAGCCGCGCCGGACAAAGTAATTTACGGAGGTAAATACGATCTTGAAACGCGGCATTTTGAAGCTACACTAATGGACAATATAACCTGGGATGATCAGGTGATGCAACAAGAAATCTTTGGTCCGATCTTACCGATCATGACGTATACTGATATCGATAACGCTTTGGAGGAAATCAATAGCCGTCCAAAACCCCTTGCTTTATACGTTTTCTCCGAAAGCCAGGAGTTTGCTGATGATGTTCTTAGTCGCACAACAAGTGGTGATGCTGAAATCAACAGTGCAATTATCCATGTTGGCTCACATTTCCTCCCATTTGGAGGTGTCGGAACATCCGGAATGGGAAAATACCACGGAAAGTTCAGTTTTGAAGCTTTTAGCCATAGCAGATCTGTTTTACAGGTAAAATAAGCTTCTTCATAAATTTTTTACAGCCGGTTTTCAGCGATGAAAGCTGGCTGTAGTTTTTTCTCTTAATCTGATAATACGCCTTTTAAAACATTGAGATACATCCTCCGATTTATTCTTAATCAACTCACATAGTGAATGATGACTATTTCCATATCGAATGAATAATTTAATCTCAAAAAAGCCAACAACCCCCGGTTAATAATTATTTTTATAATAAAAAATCTTGTTTACGTTTAAACATAAATCCCCTTAACAAACTTTAACCTCATGAAATTTTTACAATTCATTAATATTTAAGATATTTGCGCATTATTTTAAAAATAAAGAATGAAAAAAATCTTTGTACTATCATTCATTTCTGTTGGGTATTTCCTTAATGCGCAAAGTATAAGCAATTCACCATATGCAACTTACGGAATCGGAGATGTAAAATATGATAATACGATTGAAACAGCTTCTATGGGTGGCATTTCAACGGCTTTTATAAGTGACTTCACAAGTAATTTCAACTTTGCCAATCCAGCAAATAATACAAATTTCGAACTGACAAGTATAAAGCTTGAAGCGACCAACGAAAACAACTATTTCAAAACGAATTATAACAATACGAAGTCTACCAAACATTCTACGTATTTATCAAATATCTCACTAGCATTTCCTATCTCGTCAAGGGTGAAAATGGGACTTTCCTATCAGCCCTACAGTTCAAAAAGTTATGACATAGAAAGTAAAGTAAAACAGGATGATGGTTCTACTTTTCAGAATAACTTTAAAGGAAGTGGAACTTTAAATACAGCACAGGTTGCCGTATCTTATAAAGTGAATAATGAGTTTGCTGTAGGGGTAAGAGCAAACTATTATTTCGGAAACCTTTACGACCGTAATGAGTTCTCTCAGCCATATGACAAGGATAATCCCACTGCTCCTTATTCAGAGTTGATCAATGGCTATGAAACTAAAAACAGCATTAAAAACTTTAACTTTACCTTAGGGGGAAGTTATCAGCACCTTAATACCCGTACTGATAAAAAATTAACCATCGGAGCAACGACTACTTTTGGTAATACCAGTAATATGACTACTGACTACAAAAACAGCAGTTATTTTTATTCAGGTGTTGACATCAAAGCTTATGAAACAATCATTGAGCAAAAAAGTACAAGTTCTAAAAACCTTTTACCACTACAAGCATCTTTTGGGGTGGGATATGGTAGCGAAAATCAATGGTTCGTATCTGGCCAGTTAGATTATAAAAAGGGTGAAAGTATTTCCTATTTTGGAAAAACACTTGACTTTGATGATACCTACAGAATATCAGCAGGGGGATGGTACCTACCTAACTATAATAACTTCAGAAACTACTTCTCAAGAGTTGTATACCGATACGGAGCTTTCTACGAAAGAGGGGGTCTGAAACTTGGAAGTAACAATATCAACAAGTTTGGAATTTCTGCGGGGGTTATGCTTCCATTTAAAACGAGTAGTATTACAAGGATGAGTGGACTTGAAGTGGGTGTTGAAATTGGTAAACGTGGAACTTTAGACAACAACCTGATCAACCAGAATTTCATCAACCTTAGGATAGGATTTAATTTTGCTGACAAGTGGTTCAGAAAGAGTTTATATAACTAAAATGAAGTTTAAAAACTTATCATATAAAAAAAATATAGCATGCCTTTTTAGTTGTGCTATATTTTTTATATTGACATCGTGTGAAGAGGACCTCACCAAAAGAAATGGTAACCAAAGTAAGAATTTCCCCTCACAGATTATTAATAATGCTCACATTATTCAGAGAGACTCTGGATTTGTGACATTAAAAGCAGTAGCCCCAATCATTGAAAAATATGAACTTATAGACAGTCCATATGTGGTTGCTAAAAGAGGAATCAATATTGAATTTTTTGATAAGAAAAAGCCCAAAATCCCGGGAAAGATCATTGCTAAATATGCAAGAATTTTTGAATATAAAAAATTCTACGAAGCAAAAGGTGATGTAAGAATTACCAGTAATGAAGGGCACAGATTTGCAATGCAAAGTATTTACTGGGATCAAAGAAAAAACCGCATTTACACAAAAGATACGGTATATGTAACAATGACAGATGGTTCAACACTTGTAGGAGCTAACGGGATGACCGCTAAAGATGATTTCTCAGAATATACTTTATTCAACAGCTCTGGAGATTTTACAGCTAAACAATTATCTGAATCCAAAAAATAACTTTTCCCAATGACTGTACGAGCAATAGGTTTAATGTCAGGTACCAGCTTAGACGGCTTAGATATTTGTTTTGTACAATTTGAAAAACAACAGGAATGGAGCTTTCAAATATTGAAAGCGAAAACAATTCCTTATCCCAAACATTGGAAAGACCAACTTAGAAACTCTATTTATCTTTCTCCGGAAGAATTACTGGAGCTTAATGCGGAATATGGATTTTACTTAGGAAAATCCATTCACCAATTCATCCAGTCTCATCAATTAAAAAATATCGACCTCATTTCGTCTCATGGTCATACGGTTTTTCACCAACCTCAAAAAAAATTCACATTGCAGATTGGAGACGGAAGAGCCATCAAACTTGAAACGGGCTTACCAGTAATTTATGATTTCAGAAGTCAGGATGTACTTATGGGAGGTAACGGAGCTCCATTGGTTCCTATAGGAGATGAGCTTCTTTTCCCCCAATATGATGCCTGTATTAATTTGGGCGGATTCTCCAATATATCATTAAAAAGTAACTCAAAAAGGGTTGCATTCGATATAGTTCCTGTTAATATCATTCTTAACCAGCTTGTTCAGAAATTTGGTAAGGAATATGATAAAAATGGCGAACTGGCAAAAGAAGGTAAAGTCCACGATCAATTACTAAACCATCTTAGCGCACTTCAATTCTACAGACTACCCTATCCAAAATCGCTTGGCATTGAATGGTGTAACGAAAATATTTTCCCTTCATTTGAAAATATAGAAACTCTTGATTTGCTAGCAACTTTTACAGAGCACATTGCTCAACAGATTTCCCAGGTAATTAATGAAAATAAGTTAGAAAATATTTTATTTACAGGTGGAGGAACTCATAACACCTATCTTATTGAAAAAATAAAATCTAAAACAAAAGGTGAAATTGTTATCCCAGAGAGACAGATCATCGATTACAAAGAAGCATTAATATTTGCTTTTATAGGCATCTTAAGGCTCAATAATGAAGTTAACGTCTTAGCTTCTGCAACGGGGAGTTTTAGGGATCACAGCTCAGGAATTATAGCATAAAAAAACCTTCATTTCTGAAGGTTTTAATTTATTATTTGTAAGCTTCTATTTTATCTGTCAAAGTATTGATAAAATTCTGAAGAGGTTTTTCGACCATCATTTTTATAAACGGATTGAATTTACCTTCAAAAAGCATTTGCACTTCAGTTTGATTTTCGTTAAGAGGATTTAAAGTTGCCGTTAATGAAAAATCCAGACTAGAACTTGCTGATTTCAAAACAGCTTTTTCATCTGTAACTTCATCTATTTTTAAAGCGATTTCCGGCATTCCCTGTAATCCGAATTTAAATCCATCTTCTCTGCTTTCAAACTTTTGAAGTCCGTCCGGCATAAATTCTTTATAGTTGTCTGGTGTTTTTAACAGTTCCGCCAACTCTTTAGATGATTTATTGACAATAATTTTTCGTCCTTCTAAATTCATTTTTTATTTTTGTATTTAAATTCCTACAAATGTATAAAGTTTTTGTGAACGAAAAAAAATTATTACTGTCTAAACAGTCTGAAAACCTGGAAAAAAATGTTAGGTACGAAAACTTTACAACTTTTGAAATCGCATTAGATCTTCTTGAAAATACATCTGTAAAAGAATTGAATGTGTTTGGGGATGATATTGATGCAATTTGGAAAGAATTCCAAGGACTTTTCAGGATCATCGAAGCAGCAGGTGGATTGGTCAGTAATAAAAGTGGTGAAATGCTTTTCATCAGGAGACTCGGAAAATGGGACCTTCCAAAAGGGAAAATGGAAAAAGGGGAATCCCGTGAAGAATCTGCAGTAAGGGAAATTGAAGAAGAAACAGGACTTACAGATGTGGAACTGGTAAAATTCATTAATACAACCTACCATATCTACGTGGAAAGAAATGGAGAAAAGATCCTGAAATGTACGCACTGGTTCGAAATGAACTTTGATGGTAAGGATACGTCAAAGCCACAGATTGAGGAAGGAATTACAGAAGTGGCATGGAAAGATGCCAATCAAATAGAAAACGAAGTTTTTCCAAATACTTTTAAAAATATTCAACTGATCGTTAAAGAGTTTAGAAAAGCCCAGACTAAATAAAGTCCAGGGCCTTTTCTAAAGAAATACCTCTCGAGGCTTTCAGTAAAATATTGTCAGATTGAATTCCGTTCAGTTTTAGATATTCTATAAGTTCCTGAGTATTCTCAAAGGACAATGTCGTCAGGTTTACTTTTTTAAAGTTTCCTCCTACAGTTATAATTTCATCAAAACCAAGTTCAAGAGCTTGTTTTAAAATATTCTGATGCTCGACCATACTCTCCTCCCCCAGCTCAAGCATATCCCCAATAATAATGGATTTGCTTCCCTCAAAAGTTATAAAGTTGGATAAGGAGACAGCCATCGAACTAGGATTAGCATTATACGTATCCAGAACGAGAGTCTTACCTTCTTTTTTTACAATTTGAGAACGCATATTAGTCGGTGTATAACTTTCAATAGCATGTTTTATTTTCTCCTGGTCAATTCCGAAATGCAGTCCAAGACTTACCGCTGCACAAAGATTTGTAAAATTATAATTACCTGTCAGCTTTGATAACGCCTTTGTACCTTGATAGGATAGTCCAACACAATGATCTTCAGAATAGGACTCAAAATAATAGTCAGAGTCTTTTTTACCAAAGGTTATTTTTGGTTCATAATTTTCGGTTTTATCTACCTGGATACTGTCGTTTTCATTGACAACAATCGTCTTATTATATTCTTTTAAATAATCATATAGTTCAGATTTCCCTTTAATAACCCCTTCAAAACCACCAAATCCCTCTAAATGAGCCTTACCAAAATTTGTGATATAACCATAATCAGGTTTAGCGATGGTACAGAGCAGCTCAATTTCTTTTTGATGATTGGCTCCCATTTCTATAACAGCCATTTCATGACCGGGCTTAACAGATAAAATCGTCAATGGAACCCCAATATGATTATTCAGATTACCGTATGTATACTGTACATTATATTTTTCAGAAAGAACCGCATGAATCAACTCTTTTGTAGTGGTTTTACCGTTACTTCCTGTAAGCCCTATAAAAGGAATATCCAGCTGGTTTCTATGATACACAGCAAGAGCTTGTAAAAAATCTAATGTAGAAGGAACATAGAAAATATTTCTCGCTGTATTTTCAAAATCCTTACGCTCGACAATTACAGCTAAAGCTCCATCCGAAATAGCTTTTTCTGCTAGAGTTGCGGCATCGAAATTATCACCTGAAAAAGCAAAGAAAATATCATTACTTTCAATTTTTCTGCTGTCAATAGTCACTTTATTGGCTTTCGAAAATAAAGGATAAAACTGTTCTATATTCATAGTTCAAAAATAAAAAAACCTTCCTGTATTTAGGAAGGTTTTTTATAATTATTTTTTGATAAATATTATCTTCTAGTTCTACTTTTGTCAGCTGCTCTAGCATCTTGAGCAACACGGAATCCAATCCATCCAAAAGCTCTGTTTTGATCTTTATATCTTCTTTGTCCCGGATCCAGCCAATACGCTGTATCCTGCCAAGAACCACCTTTGATAACTCTGATGTCATTCGACATTGCAGACGTTCTGTCTTTGGTATCTTTTTGCATAATTACTCTACCACTTCCATCTACAATAAATCTCTGTTTTGGAGAATTGTACATATCATAAGCTGCAGTAGAATCTCCTGCTTTATAATATTCTAAAGAAGATTGTCTGTCACCATCTCTGTAGTTTCTGTAATCAGCAATAGTCTGTTTTTCAAACTGCCCTGGTAAGCTTTTGTATACTAATCTACCATCAGCTAAAGTATCATATTTAATACTTCCTTCATCCACCATTTTATAAGTACCGTCTCCGTTCTTTACAACAGCTTGAGGCATGTTTCCTCTGTAGTAGTTGAAATCACTGAAATCTTCGTCAATAATAGGTCTGTACACATCGGCAGTCCATTCAGAAACGTTTCCATACATTCCATAAACACCAAGGTCATTTGAAGGATATTGTCTAACATCTGAAGTTCTTGCAGAACCATCATTTTTCCAACCTGCAATACCAGAATAATCTCCTCTACCCATTTTGAAGTTTTCAAGGAACATTCCTCTGTCTCTTCCTTTGGTACCTCTTAATCTTTCGATTTCCGGTTTTTTACCTAAGTATTGGTTATATTCTCTATTTTTAGCCATACCAAGCGCTGCATATTCCCATTCAACTTCTGTAGGAAGTCTGAACTTCTGAACCATTGCAGAGTTTGGAGCTCTATTAGCAGAAAGTAATCTTTGGTTTGTCGTTTTTAAACCAGATTTTTGCTGCATCCTTTGTTCATTAATATATCCTTGCATTTCAGGATCATTCGCTTTGAATTTATCCATATTAAATGCAGTTCCTCCTTGATTATTGGATTCATTGATATACAAATCTTTAGCAATGATTCCTGCAGACATTAAAGCTTTTTCATTTGCTCTGTCTGTTAACCATTCGCAGTATCTGTTTGCTTGAGTCCATGAAACACCAACTACCGGATAGTAATCAAACTCAGGAGAACGGAAATACGTCTCATTGTAATCATTTCTAGATAGTTTGTTATCCCATAATAAGGTATCTGGCAAAGCACCATTATAGATTTCCTTAAAACTTGGATCACTAGGTGGGAATACATACTTCAACCATGTCAGGTATTCGCGGTATTCGTAGTTAGTAATCTCTGTTTCACCGATAAAGAAAGAACTTACCTGCATTCTGCGAGGCGAATTATTCCAATCGTGCATGACATCATCTTTCACTAATCCCATTGTAAAAGTTCCACCTTCTACATATACCATCCCCGGCCAACCTTTCTGCTTTTGTTGCTTTCCTGCAAAAAACCAACCTTGTTTTTCGTTTGGTTTCCAACCCGTCTTACTGATAAATTTTTTAGTACCTCCACCTTTGTTGGTACCTGATCCACCACAACTGGTTAATGCAAGTGTAGAACTCAATGCTATTAATGAAAACAACTTTAGTTTTTTCATAGTCGATATAAATATTTTCAAAGTACAAAGAAAAAATAAATTATTCAATAAATCAAGTAAACATTTGATTTTTTTGAAAAACGTTAACAAATTAATTTTATTGTATCGCAATTTAATTATAAAATTTTCATTTATTTTGTAATTTAGCAATTTCAATAACAAACATGAAACAAATAATTACGTTTTTACTCTTATCATCTTTTGTATCAACGCTTTATGCTCAAAAAATCAACATCGAATGGAATGGGTCAAAAATTCAAGATTTTGGCGATACAAAAATCAATCTTCCTAATTTCAAAAACAGAGGTTTTTCGTATGGCCAAAATAACATTTTTATCATAACCACACAAAAAATAGGAGAAAGACAATTAAAAGTTTCTAATTTGGTTTGGGAGTCGGTTTCCAACAGGGAATTGTTTGAATTAAGTAAAAATGTACTACCCGACTACGATATCACCAATGTTTCATATTATTATTCTGAAGGAGAGCAGTACGCCAGCGTAAATGTAGGTTTGTTTAAAAATGTAAAAGGAAGAATCCAGCGACTTTCATCATTTGAAATCTCCGAAGGAAGCGGATCCAACCAAATTATGAATGCCGCTAAGGTCGGTACCAGCAACAATCCTTTGTCGAGTGGCGCTTTCTACAAAATCAAGGTTGATAAATCAGGGATTTTTAAGATCACAACTCAATTTTTAAAAGATAACGGGATCAATCCATCTTCTGTTAATCCAAAAAATTTCAGAATATATGGGAATGGAGGAATCATGCTTTCTGAATTCAATCAGGATGTAAAATACAGCGCTCTACAGGAAAATGCAATACAGGTAGTGGGTGAAGATGATGGGATATGGAATGATCAGGATTATGCATTGTTTTATGCACAGGGACCAAACGGATATAACCTTTACAATAAATCAAATGGCGGTGGATTCAAAAGAGCGGATGAAAGAGTTGATAAAAGTGAGAATGTAAAGAATATCTATGACGACTTCTCTTATTATTATATCAATTTTGATAAAGGAGCCGGAAAAAGAGTTCTGCCAATAGATGCTGACCTTCCTGCAACAGCACTGATTACAAGATTTGATAATTACCAGGTCATTAATAATGATCAGAAAAACATCATGAAAGTAGGAAGAGTGTGGACAGAAGAGGCTCCATTCACTACGGATAAAACAGTAACTTTTAATCTCAACTCCCCTATCCAGGGTGCAGACGCCATAAAATACAGGACAAAAGTAATCGGATATAAATCTCAGGGAAATAGTATTTCGTTTGATATCAACAATCAAAATGCGCAGATCTACTCATCTGGTTCAACGGATCCGGATTACTTACCACTCACTTACAGTGGAGACATCACGAACTTAAATGGGAATCAAATCTCTTTTAATTATAAACCAAATATTACGACCAATCCTAACGGGTCATTTTATTTTGATTATGCAGAAGTTCAATATAAGGAGGACCTGAAATACAATGGCTCACAAATGAACTTCAGGGATTTCTCTCTGACCAGCGGAACTAATACCAGCTACGGATTCAGTGTTAACAATACTGCCGGATTAGAACAAATCTGGGATGTTACAGATATTACCAATGCCAACAGAAGGGTGAACAAGGCTACAGGAAGTGCCAGTTTTAATTTCGGATATGTTACAGCTGACTTGAACTTCAACAATGAGTTTGTGGCTTTTAAAGCAGATGCCGCATATTCACCACAATTTGTAGAGAGAATTGCCAATCAGAATCTATCCGGGTTACAAAACGTAGATTACCTTATTATCACTGTTCCTGAAATGATGTCGCAGGCTCAAAGGCTGGCTAACTATCATCAGACAAAAAATAATTTTAATGTGCAGATTGTAGATGCTAATAAAATCTACAATGAATTTGGCAGCGGCAGCAGAGACCTTACAGCGATCCGTGATTTTATCACTAAATTAAATACCCCACTGGGAAGTTTAAAATACGTATTCATCCTTGGAGATACTTCGTATGATTATAAAAACAGGGTTCCTAATAACTCCAATGTGGTATCGAGTTATCAAAGTGAGCAATCTTCAGAATTTGTTACTTCTTTTGTAACGGATGATTATATCGTAATGACAAAACCTCAGACCTCTGCGTCAGTTCCAAGTAATCTGCCTGATCTTCCGGTGGGAAGACTTCCAGCTGCAAATGTTACTGAAGCAGGAATAATGATGGATAAAACCCTTGCCTACTACAATTCATTATCCGGCCAGTCGACACCTTTTGGAGAATGGCGTATGAAGCTTGATTTTGTTGTGGATGATGACAATGATGGCGGAAGTCCGTTTCATGATGTAATGAACAACACACTATCAACTGTTTTCGAACAGCCGGGATCCACAAATCTTAAAGAATATAATGTACGAAAATTATACCTGGATGCTTTCCAGGCACAAAGTACAGCCGGAGGACAGAGATATCCGCAGGTAAACCAGGCCATCTCCAATGATATCGGAAACAGTATGTACCTATTCTATTTCGGACATGGAGGAATCAGTGGTTGGGCTCAGGAAAGGGTTCTAACTCTGGACGAAATCAATAACGCGAATAATTTTTCTAATGTATACAGTAGATTCCCATTCGTATCTACGATAACCTGCGAATTTACTTTATGGGATGAGCCTGAAACACTTTCTGCCGGAGAACGTTTCCTGAAAATGAAACAGGGAGGGCCGGCAGCTATGATCACATCAAGCCGCGCTATCGGTGTAGATTACGGTCGTGATTTTACAGATCTTTATACTCAGGATATTTTCAAATTGGTGAATGATGATTTTGAAACACTGGGAGTCGCTCATTTGAATGCTAAAAAACAAAAAGGTCCTCAAACAGACCACTTAAAAGTAAATCTGCTTGGTGATCCTGCCATGAAACTAAGCAGACCTAAAAGATTGCTCGTGATCGACAATATTGAAACTCCTGTACCCGGATTAATCAGAGGTCTTGATTTTGTAAAAGTAAAAGGACATATTAATAATACAAACGGAACTGTAAATACAACGTTCAATGGAAGAGTGGTCATCAATATTTTTGATAAAAGATTAAATAAAAAAACGCTTAACAACGATGGTGGTTTAACCCCTATTCTTAATTATACTGAGGAAGGAAGTGCTATTGTAAAGGCATCAGGAACCGCTGTAAACGGAGTCTTTACTGTAGAGTTCTATGTACCTAAAGACATTAACTACGCAGTAGGTGAAGGAAGAATCCTGGGATATGCTGATAATAAGGCTATGGATGTATTCAATAACCAATCTGTTCAGGTCGGAGATATCAACCCGAATGGAATTAATGACAGCCAACCGCCAAAAGTAAAATTATACATGAACAATACCAACTTTGCTGATGGCGGAATTACAGACCAAAATCCAATGTTGCTTGCCTGTGTTACTGATGATACAGGAATAAATTCTACAGGTTCTGGTATCGGTCACGATATTACTGTATATTTGGACGGGCAAATTATCAATACTATTGTTTTGAATGATTTCTATGCTTCCGGAGAAGGAAACGGATGTCTGAGCCCGAGTCTTGCAGATTACCAAAAAGGAAATGTAACCTACCCTTTCAGAAATCTGTCAATCGGTCAGCATCAATTATCCTTTAAAGTTTGGGACATAAACAATAATTCTACATCTGCTACGTTAAACTTTGAAGTTAAGGATGAGGCCGATCAACATTTAGTGATCAACAGACCACTCAACTGGCCTAATCCATTTACAAATAAAACCTATGTTCAATTTGAGCATAATTGTGATGATATCCTAAATGTGAATGTTCAGATCTATACCATAACAGGAAAATTAGTAAGAACTTTATCCCAGGCTGTTGTTGCAGAACCTTTCCTACAGGGCTTTAGAACCCCTCGTCAGGCAATAGAATGGGATGGAAGAGATGATTTTGGGGCAACTGTTGGGAAGGGAACATATATTTTTAAGATATTTGCAAAAAGTCAAAATCAAGAAAAATGCAAAGGAAGTGCTACAGCTGTAGAAAAAATGGTACTTTTGAAGTAAAATAAAACAAGTATAAGTAACAATATTAATAAAAAACTGATAATATATAAAAGACAACATATGAATTTAACTACTAAACTGCTTTTAGGAATTGGTTTTACTGCTGGTTTTTTAGGCTATTCGCAAGATCTGAGTAAGGTAGGACCTGTATTAACC
The DNA here is from genome assembly GCF_002216065.1 of Chryseobacterium sp. T16E-39. Lineage (NCBI taxonomy): Bacteria > Pseudomonadati > Bacteroidota > Flavobacteriia > Flavobacteriales > Weeksellaceae > Chryseobacterium > Chryseobacterium sp. T16E-39. The sequence continues at coordinate 1,824,903 of NZ_CP022282.1, forward strand.
GGGGCTCCTTTTCTAAGAATTGCACCAGATGCGAGATCTGGAGGTATGGGTGATCAAGGTGTCGTTACCTCTCCGGATGCATTTTCTCAATTCTGGAACGCGGCAAAATATCCTTTTAGCAGAACTAGTTCTTCCGTAGGTCTCAACTACACTCCTTACATGGGAAAATTAACGAATGATGTATTCTTATTATATGGTGCATTTCATAAATTTTTAGGTCAGGATGAAAGATCTACGATCTCAGCAAGTATTTATTACTTCAATATGGGACAGGTAGATTTAACTCAATTGGTAGGTACTGAAGTAGCTTCCATGGGAACATCCAAGCCAAATGAATTCTCCATTGACGTTGCTTATGCGCTAAAACTTTCTGATTCTTATTCAATGGCAGTAACAGGTAGATTTATTCGTTCAGATTTAGCTGGAGGATTCAACACTGATACTACACTTAAACCGGCAAACTCTTTTGCAGTAGACGTTTCTGGGTACTATACTTCTCCAAGATTCTCTAGTTTCGGAGGATATGATGGTAAATTGAATGCAGGTTTTGCGATTCAGAACTTAGGTCCAAAATTGGATTACACAGGAAATGAAGAATCAAGATCTTATCTTCCTACGATGGCAAGATTAGGGGTTGGTTACGATATGTATTTGGATGATGTTAATAAGATCGGACTGAGTGTAGAAGGTTCTAAAATCCTTGTTCCAGGTTCAGAATTTATCGGAATGGATCCTAATACAAGACAGCCGATGTATGCAGTACCTAACGTAGGACCAATCGCCGGTATCGGAAAATCTTTCAAAAATAAGAACAGCATTATGTATAGTGGTGCTTTAGAATATTCATATGATAATGCTTTCGCTGTAAGAACTGGTTATTTCCGTGAAAGTGAAGAACAGGGAGCCAGACAATTCGCTACAGCGGGTATTGGTTTGAAATACCGTTCTTTCGGACTTGACATTTCTTACCTGATCAATATGTCTAAAATTAATACTGCATTGGATAACACACTTCGTTTCGGTTTAACCTGGAATATCGGAGATGAAACATCTAATGTTGATTATTAAAAAAAATATAACATTTAAGTTTACAAAAGTCTCATATTTATGAGGCTTTTTTGTTTTCCAATAATTATTTTTGTAATATGAACTATTCGGCGGAGCTAAAAAAATTTGTAACCAGTCAGTATGTATATTCTGCCATCAGAATTACACTAGCTACGGTATTACCATGTTTGGTCCTCGCCCACTTTGGAATTTTAAAAGAGTATTTTCTCTTTCCTTTGGGAACCAGCTTTGTAGCACTTACTGATCAACCGGGACCATTTATTAGAAGAAGAAATGCGTTAACTTTTGCCATTTTCTGTTTTGTACTTGTAGCTCTCATTGCAAGTCTGGTCATGAATATAAAAGTCCTGGTCATCCTTGAAATTATTGTATTTGCCATGTTCTTCTCACTAATTGGTGTTTACGGGCAGAGATTGGCTGCAGTAGGTTCTTTATCTCTGGTCGTTATGGCTATCTTTATTGACGGACATCTTACCGGAGATAATATTTTTAAAAGTCTTCTGATTTTTGCATCCGGATGTACATGGTTTCTCCTGATATTCCTCATCGTCACCACCATACAACCCTATAAACTGGCCAGCCAGATGATTGGTGAAAACTATCTTCAACTGGCAGAGTTTTTAAAAATAAAGGCTAATTATTATCAGAAGAATCCTGATTTTGATAAATTGACCACTCAGGTCATTGCAAAGCAAATAGGAATTAAAAATCTTCAGGAAGAAACCCGCGAAACCGTTTTTAAAACAAGAACGATCGTCAATGAATCGACGACTACCAGCAGATTACTAATGTTGATGTTTCTGAACTCGATGGACCTTCATGAAAAATTAATGACCTCTGAAAGTGATTACCAAAAACTTCAGGAAAGTTTTAAGGACAGCATGATCCTGGTTCATATTCATGATTACCTTAATCTGCTTGCTGAAGAAATAACGAATATTGGAATTTCATTACAAGTAGGTACCCGGGCAAAACCAATCTTTAACCTGGATGCTGAATTAAAAAAACTAAACACCCAATATTTTGAAGTAAGAAATAGGCAGATCACTCCTGAAACGTTGGAAAATTTTATGATCCTGCGTCAGATTCTCATGCGTATCAGTGAGATCACCAAAGAAATTAATGAAATCTACAAAGTGTTTTCACAGGATGTGAAACTAGCAAAGAGTCTTTCAACCGGGCTGGACTTAAGGAAGTTTATGCCTAATGAAGAGAAACTTAATTTCCAGGTACTAAAAAATAATATCTCGTTCTCATCCTCACAGTTCCGCCATGCGATCCGTATTACAACAGCGTTATTGATTGGCTACCTTTTTTCATTTTTCCAATTTCTAAGTATTGGTCATACTTATTGGATATTAATCACAATTACTGCCATACTAAAGCCGGCCTACTCGATTACAAAACAGCGAAACGGACTTCGTTTGTATGGAACCATTGTAGGAGCTACTATTGCGTATATAATACTTCATTTTATTCATATCAACGCTATTTTATTTGGTACTCTTTTAGTAAGCATGATTCTTTGTTTCAGTTTATTGAAAGGAAGATACTTCTGGGCAGTATTGTTTATGACGATCTATGTCTTTCTGAGTTTTAATTTTTTAAGTCCCGGAAAGGTAGATATTATCTTTAAAGACAGGATCGTAGATACTGTAATTGCAGGTATTATTGCATTCTTGGTCTCTTATATTGTTCTTCCCGTTTGGGAACACACTCAGAATCTGGATCTGATGAAAAAATCTGCGGAAAGTAACCTCATCTATTTCCAGAGTGTCATTTCCAAATTTCTTCAGGAAGGTTTTGATCTTGAAGAATATAAAGTAAAACGTAAAAATGCTATCATTTCACTTGCCAACCTTTCTGATAATTTCCAGAGAATGATTTCTGAACCTAAAAATCAGCAGAAAAAATTAGAGGTAGTACATCAGTTTGTAGCAACTTCACACCTTGTTACCGCCTATACAGCATCTCTTTCCCAGTATTCCAAAAACGACGAAAAATATCCTGAAATAGATGCTGAAAGCTGGAGTAAGAAAATAGAATCAGAATTACAACAGACTTCTGCCCTTCTTAAAGGTGAGGAAATAAATGAAGTTTTAAAAATGGAAAGCCGACTTGAACCGGAAGACTCCTCTATTGACGATCTTATGCTTAAAAGAAAAACTGAACTGGAAGAAAATGAAGCATCGGATGTGAATGACCCCAATAAGATATCTCATCTTACTGAACTGAAAAACATTCATGATGTACTGGAACTTATTTATGATGTGGCTAAAGAACAGAGAAAGGTCATTGAAAAATATAAAAACGAGTCCGAAGCGACTACTCCTCCACAATCGTAAAGCAGTAATCATCAAAAAATTCCACTCTCGCCTTAAACTCGTCTGAAAACTGATCGTCATAAACTCTACAGCTTATCTTATGAAGGTTTTTCAGCTCGAAAGGTTTTACCTCATAGTTCTTTTTCAGAGACCAGTATTTTGAATGGTGGATTTTATACATGCTTTCTTTTACACTCCAGATAATCGTATAATATGTACTGGCAATATCTTCCGGTATAAATCCTCTTTCATTTTCATAGGTGAATTTATCAATCACCCGCATTATTTTGGGGTTGAACTTTTCAATATCAATTCCAATTTTATTCTTTGAAATAGCAATGGAGGCAAAGGGAAAAGAATGAGTAATGGAAATTTCCGCATCTTTAGGAGAAAGGAATGGCTCTCTTTCGTTATACAGAATTTTAGAATTTGGTTTCAAGCCTTTTAACAGCTTCCGAACCATCAGAACTTCCAGCAGCTTTTTAGGATGATAATCTTTTACCTTTTCCGCATTTTCAGGTTCCAAAAGGTCCTCAATGCGTAATTCCTCGCTCTCATCATATTTCCATACAAGAATGGTAGCTGTATCATCTGAAAAATCTCGGTAAAGGGGCATTGTTTTTTATTGGATAAAAGTACTAAAAAGAAATTTAATAGAAATGTAATATGAGAAGATGGAAGCAGGGAGACGGAAGTTAATTACAGCCTTTAAAATTGCTTTTGAAGTCATGATTGTAAAGAATCGATTTCCTGAAAAAAAAACTATCCTCTACCATTATAAGCTTCTATCTCCCTGCTTCCTGCTTCATATCTTAGTTATTTTGACTGGTGGTTCATATCATTACGGTGTTCAAGAATTTCTAAGTTTTCGTCTACAAAATAAGCACTTCCAAATCCGTTAACATAAGACCCTTTAGTTGGATGTAAAGCAATAAGAATAAAATCCTTCATTTTAGAAATAACATCAACTACTTTTCCGTGAGTTTCCTTTAAGCCGGCAACTACATTATTCCAGGTTTCAGAGTCTCTTTCAATCTGTGAAGGAGTTGCTTCGATGGTTAAACGTTCACGTGCATAGATCTGCTTTGTAGTGGATTCATCTTCAATAAACATCATTGAAACCTTTCTTTCGTCAGCCAGATTTTTTGTATGTTTTGCCATAAAAGACACCAGAATATAGAATGTATTTTCTACCTGAACAAAAGGTGCATAGCTTGAATTGGGATTCCCTTCAGCATCTACAGTTGCTAAAATTACACTCTTCGTATTTGCAATCAGTTCTTTTACCTTTGGCGCAACAGGTTTTGCTTTCTTCTGAGCCCCGTCCTCTGTATTTGTATGATTCATAGTATAAAATTTATTGAGGCAAAAATAGGTTATTTAGATTAAATCCAAATAATTTAAAACCATGTATAATCTCATTAACTGAACTTGATGCGTCGTTTTTATATCTTAATTATTAATTGTAATTTTGCACTTCATTATCAATTGAATTTAAACTTATTCATTAACATATGAGTACTACAACACAATACATTCCTTATAAAGTTAAGGATATTTCTCTAGCAGAATGGGGAAGAAAAGAAATTACGCTTGCTGAGGCAGAGATGCCTGGTTTGATGTCTATCCGTGAAGAATACGGACCATCTCAACCCCTAAAAGGAGCAAGAATTGCAGGATGTCTTCACATGACTATCCAGACAGCTGTGCTTATCGAGACCTTAGTCGCTTTAGGTGCTGAAGTTACCTGGTCTTCTTGTAATATTTTCTCTACACAAGATCATGCTGCTGCTGCTATTGCTGCTGCAGGAATTCCTGTTTATGCATGGAAAGGGCTAAACGAAGAAGATTTTGACTGGTGTATCGAGCAGACTTTATTCTTTGGTGAAGATAGAAAGCCATTGAATATGATTCTTGATGACGGTGGTGATCTTACGAATATGGTATTTGATAAATATCCTCAGTTCACAAAAGATATCAAAGGACTTTCTGAAGAAACAACAACTGGAGTACACAGATTGTACGAAAGAATGAAAAACGGAACTTTGGTAATGCCGGCGATCAACGTTAACGACTCTGTTACTAAATCTAAATTTGACAACAAATATGGTTGTAAAGAATCTGCAGTAGATGCTGTAAGAAGAGCTACAGACCTTATGTTGGCTGGAAAAAGAGTGGTCGTTTGTGGTTACGGAGACGTAGGTAAAGGTACTGCAGCTTCTTTCAGAGGAGCTGGTTCTATTGTTACAGTTACTGAAATTGATCCAATTTGTGCTTTACAGGCTGCAATGGACGGTTACGAAGTAAAAAGATTAGATACTGTTGTAGATAACGCAGATATTATCATTACTACGACAGGTAACTTCAACATTGTAAGAGGAGAGCATTTCCTTAAAATGAAAGATAAAGCGGTAGTTTGCAATATCGGTCACTTCGATAACGAAATCGATATGGCTTGGTTAAACGAAAACTACGGTTCTACAAAATCTGAAGTTAAGCCACAGGTGGACATCTATACTTTAGAAGGAGGAAAAGAGGTAATTATCCTTGCAGAAGGTAGATTGGTAAATCTTGGTTGTGCAACTGGACACCCAAGTTTTGTAATGTCAAATTCTTTCTCTAACCAGACTTTAGCTCAAATCGAATTATGGAATAATTCTGCAGCTTATGGAAACGAAGTGTATATGTTGCCAAAACATTTGGATGAAAAAGTAGCTGCTTTACACCTTAAAAAATTAAGCGTTGAGTTAGAAACTCTTTCTCCTGAACAGGCTGAATATATTGGTGTAGATGTAAAAGGACCATTCAAACCGGAATATTACAGATACTAAGACATACATTTAATCTATATAAAATCCCATTATTCAAAATAGTGGGATTTTTTATGGCCAATATTTTTAAAGCAGATAAGTATTCTTTACTTTTGCCAGCAAAAAAAAGAATGAAAAAGTATTTATTTCTGGGACTGATAGGCACAGCTACCATTTTTAATAGTTGCAGCAGTGATAATGATAATGCCAATGATCCTTCCGAAAAAAGAGTATTATTAAGCAAGATCACTACAATTTACTATGATAATCCTGCCCAGCCAGAAACTACTGTATCAACGCTCGAATATAATGCCCAGGGAGAGTTGGTAAAAACACTATCTGATGGAAGAGTTTCCATTTTTGAATACAATAACGGGAAACCCGTAAAAGTAAATTACTATAATGCTGATCATACATTAGAATACTATACTTCTTTTGCCTATAACGGAGAGCAGTTGGTTAATATCAAAGCAATCTATTCCAATCCAAATTTTAACAGAAGCAGCACGTATACCTATAACGCAAATGGTAAACTCGCATCTTCTACCCTTTGTCAATCAGAAGACTGTTCCCATCCGAGTATCTCTTCCTATACATATAACGGAGACAACATCTCTGTGGAAACTTATCTGATGGGAGGAACAATAAGTTACTCTAATAAAAAGGAATTTTCTTACGACGATCAATTAAACCCTTATACAAATATCAATAAATACATCAAAATTATGATGGAAGGAGCTTATACTATAAGTAAAAACAATTATACGACAGAAAAAATAAGCTATAAGGATAATAATAATGGTACCTGGATTCAAAATCAGACGAATACATACAGCATACAGTATAATAGTGATCATTTACCTGTACAGGTTATCGGCAAACAATCCAATGGGCAGAACTACGTACAATACAATTACGAATATATTACACAATAAACTTAAAAAGCTCTCCGAATAGGAGAGTTTTTTGTTTTCAGGAGCTATTTCCCGCTATCCGCTCATACTCCTCGCTCCCTGCCTCACCCTTTTGCTGCGGGGTAACCGCTACTATCGGGGCTAAGACAATTCTTGAGGCATCACAATATAGGTGTTCAATTCTAATAAAAAAAAGTATATATTTGGCTCCTGATTAAACAAAAACATTATAATTAATGAAAAAACAAAGAGTATCAAATGCATTTGTCGCAGCATCTTGGATTGCACTGGGAGCAGGAATGATTGGCTATATCGTTGGACTTGCAAGAGCTGAAATGCTACTTAATGAAAAAGGATATTATTTTACAATCCTTTTATATGGGCTATTTGCAGTAGTTTCTTTACAAAAAGCGGTTCGTGATAAATTAGAAAATATTCCGGTGACTGATATCTACTATGGAATTTGTTGGTTTGCCACTTTATCATCTATTGTATTACTGGCAATAGGTCTTTGGAATGCCACTATTCTTCCAAGTGAAAAAGGGTTTTATGCTTTTGCATTTTTATTAGCCCTTTTTGGAGCCATTTCAGTTCAGAAGAATACAAGAGACAATATGCTTCAGGACTAATATCCTACCCGTCAAATTCAGGAGATTTTCAGATCTTTTTGATAAAATTACAAAAAGAATAAAATAAATCAATTATAACAATAAACTCTTCAAACATTTGGAGGGTTTATTATTTTTATTATCTTTATTTCACAAAATATTGATATGCATAAGAGATTTTTACCGTTTCTCCTTTTCATTTTTTTATTTCAGATTGTAAGTGCTCAAAACGAATTTATTACGATCTGGAAACCTTCAAATACCCAAGCCCCTATCCCGTCGGGAGTTCCATCCGGTTCATCTGATCACCAGATATGGCTTCCGGTGCAAGGAGATAATTACACTGTATATTGGGAAGAAGTAGGCTATCCTTCTCACAACGCTACAATAACAAATGTAACCGCTACATTACAAACTTTAATAGATTTTGGAACTCCAATAAACCCCATTCCCCAAAATGCTACTTATCGCGTAAAAATAAGCAACGGAAACGGAAGTTTTCATAGAGTACAATTTTCAAGTGTACTTACTAATGGTATAGTGGTTGGAGACACAAAAAAAATAATTAATGTAGAACAATGGGGAACAAATATGTGGTCATCAATGGAGCGAGCTTTTGCAGGATGCAGTTCAATGGATATAACAGCTACTGATACTCCTGATTTATCTAATGTCGACAATATGAAATATATGTTTTTTAACTGTTCCGGCCTAATTGCAAATCCCGCCATTAACAACTGGAATGTTTCTAACATAATCGATATGGAAGGTGTTTTCATGGCCTGCTCATTATTCAATCAACCTCTGGGAAATTGGAATACTTCTAATGTAACGAATATGGCCTATACTTTTTTTTCAGCAACAGTTTTCAATCAGCCAATTGGAAATTGGAATACTTCCAAGGTAATACAGATGGTGGCCATGTTTAACAGTGCTGAAGCATTTAATCAGCCTATTGGAAGCTGGGATCTCTCTGAAAATAAAAGTACTGAGTTTATGTTCTCAGATGCCCATGCGTTTAATCAGCCTATTGGAAGCTGGAATATTTCCAAATTAGTTGAGACAGACCACATGTTCAGTAATGCTACAAGCTTTAATCAGGAGATTGGAAATTGGGACACCGGCAATATTACAGTTATGTCAGGAATGTTTAATGGCGCAGTAGCATTCAATCAGAGTATAGGAAACTGGAATGTAGGCAATGTAATCGATATGCGGGAAATGTTTCAGGATGCGACAAGTTTTAATCAGAACATTGGAAATTGGAATACAAGTAAGACACTGCTCATGATGGCCATGTTTAATGGCGCGAGTGCATTCAATCAAAATATAGGGAACTGGAATGTAAGTCATGTAATAAATATGAGCCAGATGTTCAAAAATACAGCAAACTTTAACCAGAATATCGGAGGTTGGAATACTGGCAGTGTTACACTCATGCCTGAAATGTTTAATGGTGCAGTGGTATTCAATCAGAATATAGGAAACTGGAATGTAAGCAATGTAACAAATATGAATCAAATGTTCCAAAATGCAACAAGCTTTAATCAGAATATCGGAAGCTGGAATACCGGCAGTGTTACACTCATGACAGAAATGTTTAATGGTGCAGTGCCATTCAACCAGAACATAGGGAACTGGAACGTAAGCAATGTAACAAATATGAATCAAATGTTCCAAAATGCAACAAGCTTTAATCAGAATATCGGAGGTTGGAATACTGGTAATGCTAAATTCTTAAACAATATGTTTAATCATGCTACAAGTTTCAACCAAAATCTGGAGCTATGGAATCTCGGCTCCTTATTATCTGCTCAAAATATATTTTTAAATTCTGGTATAAACTGTCAGAACTATAATAAAATCCTTCAAGGCTGGAGCCTAAATGCAGCTACACCTAATAATATTAATCTGGGTAATACATCTCCTCTTGTGTATTCCACCCTCCAGGCTTCTAATGCCCGAAACAACTTAATCAATAATAAAGGATGGACGATTACTGGAGATACTTACAATACAGAATGCGCTTTATTGGCTACATCTGATCCTGTCCTTACCGGCACAAACGGGATCAGTATTTATCCAAATCCTGCCACAGACTTTATTTATATTAAAAATGTAAAAGCTCCGGGCCATTACAAAGTATTGGACACCGCAGGAAGAATTGTGATTCAGAATTTATTAAATAATGAAAAAATCGATGTAAGCTCTTTAACAAAAGGAAATTATATTTTACAAATCACTTCAAAAGATAAAACCCAAGCCATAAAATTCATTAAAAATTAATTTTTAATATGTACAAAAAACTAATACCATTCATTTTTTTTCTTTTCTTTTTTCATTTCGGAAATGCTCAAAATGAATTTATCACCGTATGGAAGCCAAGCCTTCCACGATATTCAACTGCTTACTCCGGGATACCTGTTGCTTCAACGGATCAACAAATTTGGGTCCCTGCGGTAGGAACAAACTTTCAGATCTATTGGGAAGAAATTGGTTTTCCAACAAACCATGCCACTCTCACCAATCTTAATTCTACGCATCAGGTTCTTGTAGATCTCGGAACACCCATGAATCCTAATCCGGCAGATGCAACATACCGTCTTAAAATAAGCAATGGTAACGGAAGCTTCCATAGAATGAGATTTTCAAACTGGGATATGTTTACGAATGGAGATGGCCTTGTAGGAGATGTTCATAAAATAGTAAAACTTGAACAATGGGGAAACATTCACTGGTCCTCTATGGGACAGGCATTTCAGCTATGCAGAGATTTCGATGTAACAGCAACTGATAGCCCTGACCTTTCTGCTGTTACTGATATGTCTAATATGTTCGCAAGTAATTTTACTTTAATCGGAAATTCTACTTTTGATAATTGGGATACTTCTCATGTAGAAAATCTGCTAGGAACATTTTCGGGCTGTTTTGTTTTCAATCAACCAGTCGGGAGTTGGGACACCTCAAACGTTAACATGATGGGAATAACATTTACAGCCGCAAAACAATTTAATCAGCCTTTAGCACATTGGAATACTTCTAAAGTCGTTTATATGACTGCCATGTTTAGCGGGGCTAAGGAATTTAATCAGCCTATCGGAAACTGGGATCTTTCAAGTGCGATAGACTGTGAGTTTATGTTTTCTAATGCCGAGAAGTTTAATCAACCCATTGGAAACTGGAATACCTCTAAGGTGGTTGAAATGGACCGCATGTTTAATCAGGCAAAGGCATTCAATCAGGACATCAGTAACTGGGATACTTCAAGCGCCACTATAATGGAAGGGATGTTTGCAGGCGCATCGAATTTTAATCAAAACATTGGAAACTGGAATTTAAGTAAAGTACTCTACGTTAATGATATGTTTAATGGAGCCACACAATTTAACCAGAACATTGGAAACTGGGATGTAAGTAAAGTAATCTGGACGTATAATATGTTTAAAGATGCCAAGAATTTTAATCAGAATCTTGGAAGCTGGAATGTAGGCCTTGTAACCAACATGAATAATATGTTCAATGGAGCGACTGATTTTAATCAAAACTTAGGATCTTGGAATTTGCATTCACTGGTTTCTGCTCAGAATATGCTTTTAAATTCCGGTTTAAATTGCCAAAATTATGACAGCACCCTTTATGAATGGAATATAAATGGATCCACTCCTAATAATATTAATCTGGGGAACACATCACCATTGGTATATTCACATCCTTCTTCAGTAAGTGCGAGAAATAATCTTATCAATAATAAGATGTGGACGATTACCGGAGACACCTACAATGGGGAATGTCAATCTTTCCTGTCCTCATCAGAGGTATTGGCTCATAACGAAATCAGTATTTACCCCAATCCGGCGACTGATTTTATTAACATTAAGAATCTGAAAGGAAACAATAATTATAAGATTTTTGACATAAGCGGAAGAATCGTTCTCCAGAATCTGTTACATGAAGAAAAGATCGATGTAAGCTCTTTAACTAAAGGAAATTACATCTTAGTCATTACAACGAAAGATAAATCTCAATCGTTTAAGTTTATTAAAAAATAAAATAAAAGCCTCACGTAAAATAGTGAGGCTTTTTTTATGATGATTTCTTTATCTCTTTATCTATCGTATTGATTAGGATGTTGTGCTTTAATGTCATCAACAGTTCCTAATACTTTATCTTTTAAAGAATCCTGATATGTCTGCAGTTTTTCCGCAATCTGCTCATTTCCGCTTCCTAATATTTTAGCAGCAAGAATTCCGGCATTTAAAGCTCCGTTTAAAGCTACTGTAGCAACAGGAATTCCTCCCGGCATCTGAAGAATTGATAGTACAGAATCCCATCCGTCAATTGAATTACTGGACAGAATAGGAACTCCGATTACAGGAAGTGTTGTACAACTTGCAACCATCCCGGGAAGATGAGCAGCTCCTCCAGCTCCTGCAATAATAACTTTCAACCCTCTTTCTTTTGCTGTTTTTGCATAATCAAACATCCTTTCCGGTGTTCTGTGTGCTGATACCACCGTAAGTTCGTAAGGGATTTCCAGCGTTTTCAAAAAATTTGCAGCTTGTTCCATAATTGGCAAGTCACTTTGACTTCCCATAATAATTCCTACCATCTTCAATATATTAGATTTTCAAAGATAAAAATTAAAATCTGTTTTTTAAAATCGTCTCTTTTTTACCACAACAAAATCATATAAAGTGATAACCATAAATACATATAAAGGAATGATCAATCACAAGAATTGTTTTTAGTATTGGTATATCAGTTCTCCGCGAATGATTTTCTGAACAATATTAAATGACAAGAAATTAAACCTAAAATTATACTTAAATAAGATATATTTGCATAGTATTTCACTTACATTTTGAAAGATTATAAACTTACTTTCGCTATTCTCACAGTTGCTATTGTCTGGGGAACGACTTTTTTATCGATTCGGGTAGCAGTACAAACTATTCCGGCATGGTTTGTAGCCGGAATTAGGCAATCTCTTGCAGCTTTGATCATGCTTGTCATTCTTTTATACAGAAAAGAACTGCAATGGATCGGATGGAAAAATCTGAAATATCAGATTGTTTTCTCTTCGCTTATGCTGATCATAGCCAACGGAATGACTACCGTGGCAGAGGAAACAGTGACCAGCAGCCTGGCTTCACTTATCAGCGCCTGCTCTCCTATTTTGGTTTTTCTTGGGAGTGTAGCGGTTGGGATACAAAAATTTAGTATTAGGGCTGTCATAGGAATTTTAATGTCTTTCGGTGGGGTCCTTTTTATATTTTGGGATGGGATAAAAGATTTAGCAAATCCGGATTATGCTATGGGAATTATTTTTCTTCTTGTTGCCATCGCAGGTTGGGCGTCGGGGACCATTTTCACCAAAAAGCTGAATATACAAAGTGGAAATATAACATTGAACCTCTTATACCAGTTTGCCTTCGCCGGAATTGTTCAGATCATTTTTGCCTTTTTATTTTCTGAAGATTACAACTTTGAAAATTGGAGCTTCAGGAGTATTTCAGCGATGCTTTACCTCGCTGTTTTTGGTTCTGTAGCTGCCTTTTTCGCTTATCATTACGCTCTGACAAAAATCTCACCAGTCCAGGTTTCTATTCTGGCCTATATCAATACAATTATCTCCATTTTCTTAAGCTGGTTGATTCTTGGCGAAAGTATTTCAGTTAAATTTATCCTTGCGGCCGTACTGATCATTCTGGGAGTTTTCACGATCAATTACAATCCCGCCATGTTTAAAAAACAATAGATTAAGCAAATAATCGACCGTAGGCATCAAACGTTCTCATACCGGCTTTTGATCGTATTTACATCGAAGATACTGTAACCTGAATTCAAGTTATTTATGGCGGAGCAAGCTTCTATTTCTCCATTTCATGCCTCTTTTTTGTTTTTTTTTGCCTATCTTGTTTAGATCAATTCCGATCGTATGCTAAAAAACACCTTGCTGATTTTATTTATTTCCCCATTCCTTTTGCTGAGCTGTGACAATCGTCAAAAGGAAAAAAAGCTGCTTGAAAGAGAACAACAGCTTCTTGAAAAGGAAAAGCTCTTTGCCCATAAAGAATCTGAATATCAGGCTTTGATTAAAATGAGAGACAGCATATTCTCAAAGAAAGATTCTATCCAAATAATGAAATGGCCAACAGAAATTTCCGGATCATGGAATGGCAAGGTCATTTGTATCGAATCCAATTGCAGCGATTATGTTGTCGGCGATCAACGAAACGACACTTGGGAGTTCGATAGTGATTCTATCCAGCTGGTCACTAAAATAATAAGCAACAGCAATCTTATAAGATTATATTCGGGAAGGTTTGAGAACAATGAAATTAAATTAAATTTCAAAACAGATTCTACAGCCAAAAAGAAAGTAGATATGAATATTCTGCTTAACGATATTTCTGATACCAAAATCAGAGGTACCAGGACAGTGATGACAGACAATAATTGTACTGCAAAATTCTCTGTTGAATTAACACGTTCGTCCAAATAAAACACATTTATGATTTTACTGAGCATACACAACCTAAGTTTCCCAATTGAGGATCCTGTATTAAAATTCTTATTGGTTTTAATCATCATTCTTGCTGCTCCGCTTCTGCTTAACAAAATTAAAGTTCCCCATTTATTAGGACTTATTATTGCAGGTGCTGTCATCGGCCCCAACGGATTCAACCTTCTAGCCAGAGACAGCAGCATTGTGGTCACAGGAACAACAGGATTACTTTATATTATGTTTTTAGCAGGGCTGGAAATAGATATGGGTGATTTTAAGAAGAACAAATGGAAAAGCCTCATATTTGGTATTTATACATTTACCGTCCCTTTTATATTAGGTTTTATTGGCGCTTATTATCTTCTGCATTTTTCATTACTTACCTCTATTCTTTTTGCCAGTCTTTTTTCTTCCCACACTCTTATTGCTTACCCTTTGGTCAGCAAGCTGGGAATTGCTAAAAATCTGGCTGTAAACATTACTGTTGGAGGAACTATGATTACCGATGTGCTGGCTTTATTGGTTCTTGCTATCATTGTAGGAATGTCCCAGGGTGATGTCGGACCGGAATTCTGGGTCAAACTTTCGGTTTCATTTATTATTTTCAGCCTCATCGTCCTGTTGATATTTCCCATTATCGGAAGGTGGTTCTTTAAAAAAGTGGAGGATAAAATCTCACAATATATTTTTGTACTCGTGATGATCTATCTGGCAGCACTTTTAGCTGAACTTGCAGGAATGGAGGCCATCATAGGAGCTTTCTTTGCCGGACTTGCATTGAATAGACTTATTCCGCACACTTCTTCACTGATGAACAGGGTAGAATTTGTAGGAAACGCCATATTTATCCCTTTCTTTTTGATCAGTGTAGGAATGCTGATTGATTTCAAAGTATTTTTTAAAAGTATGGAAACCCTTGAAGTAGCGGCCATCATGCTGGTAGCTTCTATCGGTGGAAAATACCTGTCGGCAGTAATGACCCAAAAAACTTTTCGTCTTTCCAAAGAGGAAGGGAAGCTTATTTTTGGTTTAAGTTCTGCTTCTGCAGCGGCTACCCTAGCTTCAGTAATGGTCGGTTATAATATTATTGTATCAGAGACAGAAACAGGGGAGCCGGTAAGGCTACTTAATGAACATGTACTGAATGGAAGTATATTGCTTATTCTAATTTCATGTACCATCTCCTCATTTGTATCCATGTCCAGTGCTCAGAAAATTGCAGAAACCGATAATGAAGATACCGTATCAGGAAACAGTCATGAAGAAGAGAACCTGCTTCTGGCAATCAACCATCAGGAAACAGTGGAAAGAATGGTCAATCTGGGCATTCTGATAAAGGCACAGTCTAATATTGAGAACTTTTTCGCTCTCAATGTAATCAATGAGGATAAAAACGAATCTTCTGTAAAAAATGCTGAAAAATTACTCCATCAGGCCACTGATACTGCGGCGGCGGCTGATGTTCAATTACAGCCCCTTAAAAGATATGACAACGATGTGGTAAATGGCGTAAGCAATGTTATCAAGGAACAGAACATAACTGATCTTATCATTGGACTTGAAGATGAAAAAGGATTTTCCCCCTCTTTTGTTTATAACCTTTACAATGGATATTTACAGAATGACGACGTGAATGTCTTAGTATATCATGCTGCACAGCCCATTTCCACCATTAAGAAATATGCAGTAATGATTCCTGAAAATTCAGATAAAGAAGCCGGTTTTTTCCATGCTCTTTTACGCGTGTGGAACATGGCCAGAAATTCAGGAGCAACAATGACGTTTTATGCCCCTGAAAATATCATTGACATCTTACAAAGAATCATCAAAAAAGCCAATATTGAAGCTGAGTTTATTATCATGAGTACATGGCGTGACGGAGAAAAAACAGCAGCTCAGCTAAAAAATGATGAAGCTCTTATTGTATTCATGGCAAAAAGAGGTATGGTTTCCTACATTCCACAAATGCGGTTAATGCCTGAACTCCTCAACCGGAATTTAAAAGAGAACAATTATCTCCTCATTTTCCCTTTTTCAGAATATGATAAAAACGATTCTGAAAAGAGATCTGTTGGAAATCACAGGGACTTTATAGAAATCGGAAACGTTATTCAGAAAATTTTCAAGTAACAAGTACTGATTATCAGAATAATTTCAACCAATATCGGATTTCCTTATTTGTTTATTTTCAGTACTTTAGACTATAGTAATATTCAGGATTGATTATTATGAAAACAGAAAACGGACCCGCCGAACACCGTACGTCAAAGTAGGCAACAAAATACTTTCAATTATGCCAAATCTATTAAAATCATTCAGGAACTCAGTCAAACACTGGTATATTCCATTAATATTGGGAATCCTTTTTATCGGATGTGGAATCTATGTATTTTCATCACCGCTTGAAACCTATTTAACGCTATCACTTCTTTTTAGTGTTTCTTTTATAGTCTCGGGAATCTTTGATATATTCTTTTCCATCAATAATGCTAAAGTATTAAATGGGTGGGGATTATATCTTGTCACAGGATTGCTTTCTCTTATTATGGGAATTTATCTTGTTTCTTACCCTCAGATCTCAATGACCATTCTTCCGTTCATCGTAGGATTTACAGTAATGTTTCGCTCTTTTCAGCTTTTGGGTATCTCATTTGATTTAAAAGATGCTCATGTACTCAGATGGGGTAATCTCGCTATCTTCAGTATTTTGGGTATTATTTTATCGTTTATGCTTTTAGCCAACCCTATATTTTCAGGAATGTCCCTTGTTGTACTTACCGGCTTATCATTTATTTTCGTTGGAGTAGCTTCAGTCATTTTAGCTTTCAATCTTAAGAAAATAAAAGATTATCCCAGTAAACTGGGTAGTGAACTAAAGGACAAAATAGAAAGTCTTCACCATGAACTCAACGATAAAATGAAGTAAAATTGACAATAAAAAAGACTGCTTTTCAGCAGTCTTTTTATATTAAGCAATTACCCTTATCATCGATTTTACTTTAATCAGCTTATCCATCAGCTCTTCTTTCGAATCTGCCAGAACATTGATATGCCCCATTTTTCTTCCGGGTTTGGTTTCTGTTTTTCCGTAAAGATGAATATATGTTTTAGGAAGTTTTAATACATCCTCTATTCCTTCATAAATTACTTTTCCGCTATACCCTTCTGCTCCCACCAGATTAAGCATACCACTGTAACCAAAAGCATCCGTATCAGCCAGCGGTAAGTTTTTAACCACTCTATACATCTGTTCGAATTGTGAATTAGCATTCCCCTCCTGACTTTGGTGTCCTGAATTATGAAGTCTCGGTGCTGTTTCATTCACCCATACTTTCCCTGCTCGATCCAGGAATAATTCTATAGCAAAAAGCCCCGGAGAGTTTATTGCATTTAGAAACTTCTCAGTGATGAGATCGATCTGTCTTTGAATATCTTCATGTAAGAAAACGGGACAAATATTGAAATCCAATAAATTTAATTTAGGATCAGCGACCATTTCTGTAACCGGAAAAGTCTTCGTTTCCCCATTTTCATTTCTTGCCACAATAACAGACAATTCTTTATCGATATCAACCAGACTCTCTATAACAGAGGCTTCCTTCCATAGATTTTGGAAATCTTCTTCATTTCTGATCACCTGGACTCCTTTTCCATCATATCCACCTGTATTCATCTTTTGAACAAAAGGTAGTGGCATTGTAATTTTATCATCACTATTCCAGACTACCTGAAATTCGGGACTGGGAATGTCATGAGCTTCATAGAATTCTTTCTGAAGGATTTTCTGTTGAATCGTTTTAATAATTGCAGCATTCGGAACCACTCTTACTCCCTGGTTTTCGAGTTCAGCCAAAGCATCTGCATTTACATGCTCAATCTCTATGGTTACAACATCTTTATTTTTACCAAAGTTCAGAACAGTTTCATAATCATTGAAATTTCCTTGTGTAAAATTTGAAATATTATTGCAGGGTGCATCAGAAGCCGGATCAAGAGTGTAAAATTCATCATCGTATTTCAAGGCACTCTGTATCAACATTCTTCCTAGCTGTCCTCCTCCTAAAATTCCTATTTTCATTCTATTTTTTATTAGATATTTTCAATTGAAAGTACTTAGACAATACGTAATTATTTTTAGTTTTTCAGTAATTGCAATACAATATCTGACCACTTATCTAAGACTGTGCAAAGATAAAAATTTTATATCCTATTACCCAAACTTTCAATCCCTTCAAGTGTTTCTCCAATATCCCCACATCTTTTAAACAACTACGCCGGCTTAAAAGCCGGCGTAGTTAATTATTCCAAATTTACACTTTATCTATTTTCAGGTATCCAAGTCCCATTGGATTATTCTGATCTTCTGCATCAGATTTCTCTAAAATGATAGAGTATTTTTCTTTCATTTTCTGTGGAAGGATATCATTAACATTGAAAATATCATCAATGTCAACTCCATGTTTATCATCCACGTGGCTTACTGCACCTTCGAATCCCATTGTTTTATAGAACTCCGTTTCCTTCACTCTTTTTATGATCTCTCCCATCGATTGCCCCACCATAAGATGCTGTTCATGAAACTCTTCAAAATACCCTCTTTTGTACCCACCCAAATTAATAAAATACAACTGGTCCTCAATCGGCTGACCGGTTTTCTCAACAATTTTCACCTCATATCCATTTGCAAATCTCACTTCCTGATGACAGTCGATATGAATTTTTCCATCTGCTTCTTTCCAGAAATCTTTCATATCCGGAACAAGATCTTTTAAGTTCTCAGCAATTCCAAAGAATACATCATGCTGTTCGATATTCCTTCCTGGAGGAGTAGCACCGAGGATTACATAGAATAATTTCATTTTCATTTTTTTATTCACACAAAAATACGTCAAATTTATCTTTTTGAAAGTTTGGCAGAAAACACCAATAGTTTTATATTTGTATTCATGTCAGAAATCATTATTCTCTTTCTTGGAGCAATCTCTGCTGGCCTTTTAGGTTCGCTTACCGGTTTAGGAGGAGGAGTTATCATTATCCCTTTATTGACGCTGGGGTTTGGCGTCCCAATGCACTACGCAATTGGAGCTTCTTTAATTTCCGTGGTAGGTACCTCTTCTGGTGCTGCCGTAGCATTTGTTAAGGAAGGCTTTACCAATATGAGAATCGGAATGTTCCTCGAAATTGCCACTACAGCTGGGGCTATCGCCGGAGCTCTTGTTTCCGGAATTCTTAACCCAAATACCATCGGAATTATTTTCGCAAGTATTCTTCTTCTTACCGTTATTTTAAATATTAAAGGTAAACCTGATCACCAGGAACCCTTGATAAAAGGAAGTTTAGAGGATAAACTTAAACTATACGGAACTTTTCCAGATAAAGGAGTGATCAAGAGCTATTCGGCTCGAAATACTATTCCAGGGTTTTTCATGATGATGTTTGCTGGTGCCATGTCCGGGCTTTTAGGAATCGGTTCAGGTGCTTTAAAAGTATTGGCAATGGATAATATGATGAAACTGCCATTTAAAGTATCTACCACCACCAGTAACTTTATGATCGGTGTAACCGCTGTTGCAAGTTCTTTGATCTATTTTCAGAGAGGAGAAATTATTCCGGTGATTGTAGCTCCCGTACTGGTAGGCGTTGTAGTAGGCAGCTTTATCGGTTCCAAAACATTGATGGTTTCAAAGACAAAAAAGCTAAAAGTATTTTTTGCGATCGTCATTACAATTCTTTCAATTTACATGATGTATAACGGTATAAATCAAAGTTTCAGATGAGAAAGAACTTCACAGATGTTGATTTGAATCGTTCGGTAGGAAACCTTCTTAGAATGGGTGTTATCTTATCAGTAGCCATCTCTATTGTCGGTTTTATAAAATTGTTCCTTGAAGGTTTTAAAATGCCCAAAAACTATTCTTTACTGGAAACAGGTTCTTCTTCTGAAAAAGTATGGGGCCAGTTTTGGGATTCTTTATGCAAAGGAGAAGGAATGGCAATTATCCAACTGGGAATACTCGTTCTTATTTTCACTCCTTTAATGAGAATTGTTTTTGCATTGATAGGCTATCTAAAAGAAAAAGATTATATCTACGTTATCATTTCTTCTATTGTTTTGGCAATTATGGCAATCAGTTTCTTTACAGGATACGCCCACTAAATCTTTTACATTTCATAAAACTCCAAAGGAAGATGATCCGGATCCTGTGTAAAGAAAAACTCTTTACCGGTAAACTCATCAATACGAATATCTTCACAATCAAGACCTTTATCAATAAGTTCCTGACGTTTTTCACCAACATTCTCCACAGAAAATGCCAGGTGTCGTAATCCACATGATTCAGGACGGGAGGGTCTTTGAGGAGGATCAGGAAATGAAAAAAGTTCAATAACATAATGATCCCCAATCGCAAGATCTAATTTATAAGACTGTCTTTCTTCACGATATACTTCGCGGATTATATGTAATCCTAAAACCTCTGTATAAAACCTTTTGGATACCTCGTAGTTAGAGCCAATAATGGCTATATGATGAATTTTCATTTTAATTTATTTGATATTTTCGCAATTATCCTTTCTCCTGGTATCTATGATGTACTGAATTTTCCAGTTATTATTTTGTTTCACCAATTGAAAACTATTAGCTCCACAATGGGAAAAGTTACCTTTATAATAAAATTGATAAGGGGTAAAGACACTTGCCAGATCTCCATCAATGTTAATAGATCCTATTGTGATTCTCTCATCTAGATCACCTTTTGAAGCCTTTGCAATGGAA
The DNA here is from genome assembly GCF_002216065.1 of Chryseobacterium sp. T16E-39. Lineage (NCBI taxonomy): Bacteria > Pseudomonadati > Bacteroidota > Flavobacteriia > Flavobacteriales > Weeksellaceae > Chryseobacterium > Chryseobacterium sp. T16E-39. The sequence goes on from NZ_CP022282.1 coordinate 1,845,910, forward strand.
GATGCAAAATCAGGTATACTTTCTGTTTTTACAACTCCTTCTTTCTTAATAGTCTGAAGAATAGCATTCTCAGCAAAAGAAGCGCGTAATAATTCAGGATCAGCATTTTTCATGGCTAAAAACAAATCGCGAATCGGTTTTTCAATGTCCTTATTTTCAGACTCTTGTCCAAAACAAAAAGAACTAAAAAATAGAGCAATAACAAGTATTTTATTCATAATAATGTATCCTTCAAAAATATAACTGAATAAAAGTAATAAAAATACCTTTCAAAGCATATTAATCTACATTAAAAAAATGATTTCATTTGAATTGTTATAAAAAACCGTTATTTTTATCCTTCTATTTAAGAAATATGTGGAGTGCTTATCTAATTTTAATAGGACTATTGGTCTTACTAACAATATTACCCAAAATTCAAAATCAACACTGGATATTCCGGGTTCCGGAGTTCGGTAAAATTCAAATCACTTACTTTATTGTTATTGCCTTTATTTTAGGCTTTTTCATACAGTCTTCAGAAAATTTCTGGTATTTTCAAGGGGTGTTGCTTATCCTGTTTATCCATCATAGTGTAATCCTTGTCAAATACACCCGACTTTACCGGATCAAAAAACACCACCCACGCAACCACTCTTCTGAAAAAATACATTTCATTTCTGCCAATGTTTACCAGTTCAATACCGAATACAACAGGTTTATCAAACTTATCGAAAGATGTAAACCTGAAATGTTCCTGACCATGGAAAGCAATAGTGATTGGGAATATGCACTAAGGGTTTTGGAAAACGATTACCCCTATCATCATAAGGTTACGTTAGAAAACACTTATGGAATGCATTTTTATTCGAAGATTAAGATTAAAAAAGCCACAACCCATTATTTCGTTGCTGAAGATATTCCTAGTATTGAAATTCATTTAAAAACTGAAGATGGTTTTTCTTTTGTCTTTTTCGGTGTCCATCCTCCACCTCCAAGTCCCACAGAAGAAGAAACTTCAAAAGAAAGGGATGGTGATCTTTTAAGCGTTGCAAAATATGTCAAAGACATCCATAAACCCGTACTGGTAGTTGGAGATTTCAATAATGTGGCATGGTCAAAATCGTCTATCCTGTTTAGAAAAACCAGCCACCTCATCGATCCAAGAATCGGGCGAGCCTTCGTTTCAACATTTCATGCTAAATATCGTTTATTGAGGTTCCCTATCGATCTTATGTTCCACAGTGAAGATATCTTTATTAAAGAGCTAAAGACCTTAGAAAATTTTGGTTCTGACCACTTACCTGTGTACTGTGAGTTCTTTATCGACCATCATAATGATGAACAGGAGGAAAGAGTAGAAATTGCTGACGCCGATGAAAAAGCAGAAGCAGAGGAAATGATTATGGAAGGGAAAAAAGAGGATGGTGAAAGGGATGCTGTTGTTACTGAAGATTGATATATTTTTAAGAGAATGGGCTAAAGCCCATTCCTATTGATAATTGTAAGTTTTATTCACAAATTTCTTATCAATAGAGATGGGCTTTAGCCCATCCAAAAAGGGAAATCAGAATCGGCTTTAGCCAAAACCTATCAATCATCTATTTAGTATTGATACAAAAAAAACGGGCTAAAGCCCGTTTCAAATTATCTGTATTTTAAAATTTCATAATATCCTTCACCACCCCATTCTTCTGGGTATGCTGCAATAGCTCAGTTTCAATAAAGTTTTTGATTATTTCTTCAGACCCATTATTGGGAAACAGAAGATGAACATTAGCACCTGCATCCAAAGTAAAGAATAAAGGCAATTGGGTTTCTCTTCTAAAATCCCATATTTTATTAATCACTTCCAGAGTTCCTGTTTTCATCAGAATAAATGCAGGATCACTCATCATCATCATTGCATGAAGCGTAAGGGCCTCATGTTCTACTAATTTAATAAAACTTTCCAGATCTCCTTTTTTAAGGATATCTTTCATCGGAACAAAATTCTCGCGAGCTTCCTGGAATCTTCTTTCAGCATATGGATTCGTATTCATTAGACCATGCCCTATTGTAGAAGAAACACTTTTTTGACCTTCATGGATCAACAGCACCCAATCATTAAAATCCTTGAAAATCTCATGAATCTCATCATTAGCATATTGTACCGCAAACAGATCAGAACTTCCTGAAACCTCATCAGAAACTCCCCAAACAACCAATCCGTTATACAGGCTTCGGCATGCACTTCCACTTCCAAGTCTTGCTAAAAAAGAAGCTTTCTGCAAAGACTGTTGTTCGGATATTCCTTCAGAAAACAGCCCCTCTAAAGTCATCAGGCATTTTGCAATAGCTCCAAAACCTGAAGCTGAACTTGCAATTCCGGAACTGTGAGGGAAGGTATTTTCCGTATTAATAATATATTTCCCTTTTAAAATCCAGGGTAAATATTTCTCAATATTCTTAAAATATTTTTCTATTTTTTCTCCAAATTTCACTTCTTCAGTTCCTGATAAAAAGGTTTGAACTGAGAAAGGCTCATCAGCTAAAAACTCTATTGTCGTATTCGTTTTACAGTGATTAAGTGTATAGCTGATGCTTGGGTTAGCAGGAATCTGATCTGCATATTTTCCCCAATATTTAATTAAGGCAATATTGGATGGGCAGCTTTCTGAAACCGTTTGTGAAGTAATGGTATAATTTTCTTTTCCTAAAAATTCCTGTGTCGTCATAATCTAATTCAAAATGATAAAAACTGAGTATTCCAAGCATAAATATTAAAACAACTTTCGTGTTTGAATTTTATGATTCTTCAAATTTTATCTAGTACATTTTTTCAATAATATCTTCATATCTCTTAAGAACTACATTCCTTTTGATCTTCAATGTTGGTGTAATTTCTCCGGTATTGATATCAAATTCAGCAGGCATCAATGTAAATTTTTTCACCTTTTCGAAGTCAGCTAGATGTTCCTGCAGTTCTTTAACCTTATTTTTATAGAGATTGATGATCTCTTCTTTTTTCACTACCTCATCCCAATTTGTAAAGGCGATGTTATTTTTCTTGATATAATCTTCTAAAAATTCAAAGTTAGGAACAATTAAAGCTGAAACAAATTGTCTTCCTTCCGCAATCAGTACAATCTGTTGAATATAATTATTATTGGTTAAAAGATTCTCTATTTGTTGTGGAGCGATATATTTCCCGTTGGAAGTTTTCATCAGGTCTTTGATCCGGTCGGTGATGATCAGATTTCCTTGATCATCAAACTTTCCTGCATCTCCCGTTTTAAACCAGCCATCTTCTGTGAATACAGCTTTTGTTTCTTCAGGTTTATTGTAATATCCTTTCATAATCCCATTTCCCCGTGCCTGAATTTCATCATTCTCACCAATCCGGATTTCAACTCCTGGCAAAGGTTTCCCGCTGGTTGCATGTTCAAAATGAGTTAAAGGAAATAACGTTAAAGTAGCGGTTGTTTCTGTAAGACCGTATCCCACTGTCACATGGATTCCTACGGACTCAAAGAACCTTGTTACTTCAGGTGATAAAGAAGCTCCACCACAAGGTAAAAACCATAATCTACCGCCCATTTTTTCTTTGATCTTACTAAAGACCAGCATATTTGCAATAGATTCCTTTATTTTTAATCCAAATGGAGTCTGAAGATCATTTCTTCTTAATTCAGCAGTTTGCTGTCCTACTTCCAAAGCCCAATTGAAGATCTTTTTCTTTAATGGCGAGCTTGCGTCTGCCATATCATTCACTCCTGCATAAATCTTCTGGAAAAATCTTGGAACAGCACACATCATTGTTGGTTTTATTTCTACCAATGCTTTAGCAATATTTTTAGGATCTTCTAAAAAATAAACTCTTGCACCACCATACAATGAAAGTAAGCTCCAGCTTCTTTCAAAAACATGACTCAAAGGTAAAAATGCCAGTGAAAGCTCTTCTTCAAAATTTTTAAACTTAAAAAATTCAAAATGAGCATCGAAAGCTTTTATAAAGTTACCATGCGTCAGCATAACACCTTTAGGCGTCCCTGTCGTTCCCGATGTATAGATCAGGGTCGCTACATCATTATATTCTTTTTTACTGATCTCCAATTGAGGAGAAGATTTTGCAATAAAGTCTTCCAGATAAAAAGCATCTCCCTTTTTGATCCATACTGCCTTTTTAGTGACAATGACCGTTTGGAGGGCATTTCCTTCTTTATTTAAAAGTTCAAAGCAAGCATTATATTGATCCTGATTTCCTACTAAAACAGCTTTCGCCTGAGAATCATTGATGATATATTCTGCCTGTTCTGCATTATTGGTTGAATAAATCGGAACTGTAATCGCCCCGATCGACAATGAAGCCAAATCAAAGATCATCCACTCCGCTGAATTATCAGCGTAAATAGCAACTCTGTCATTTTCCTGAATTCCAGATTCTTTGAGGGCATTGGCCGTTTTAAAAACCATTTCGCCAAATTTCTTCCAGCTCAGTTCTTTCCAGACCTCTTTATTTTTAAAACCAATAGCTGATTTTAAAGGATGCTTTTCTACATTTTTACTGATAATAGCCTCTGCAAGATTCATTTATTTATTCAGCTTTTTGTCGTTACTATAATTATTAATATGAAAATCGATACTTTCCTGTACGGGAATGAATTGATAATTCAGTTTTTCTTTGATCTTTTGATTCGAAATGATATTGAGTGAAGTTATAGCTTCAATATTGGATTTTGTAACCATTCTTAATTTTGGAATCAGCCATCCTAAAAGTATATTGGCAATTCTTCCGGCGTTAAGTTCCGCTTGAGAAAGTATTCTGGCATTTTTCAATCCCAATTTTCTGCGGATATGATTCCCAATCTCTGCAAACCTTTTATTTTCAGAGACCAGAATAAAGCGTTCACCAAAAATATTTTTTTCCATTAATTCTATGGAAACTCTGGCAACATCACGAACATCAACATACGATGAACCTCCTGAAAATGTAAAATTATTTTTTTCAAAAGTTGAAAAAAGCTCACCACTACTTTGCTCCCAATTTCCGCTTCCGATAATAATAGCAGGATTAATAATTATAGTATTTAAACCTTCTGCCGAAGCTCGCCAAACTTCCATTTCAGATAAATGTTTTGAAATAGCATAGGCAGAGTGATCAATTTTTGGGTTAAAATCAGAATCCTCATCAAGCTCACCTTTTTCATTAAAACTATCTAATACGGCAACAGAGCTTACATGTAAAAATTTCGTAACACCTGAACCTTCACAGGCAAATAAAAGCTTCTCTGTACCTTTAATATTGGTATGGTACATCTCTTTTTCATCCTTAGGATGGAAACTTACTTTTGCAGCACAATGGTACACTTCTTCCACCCCCTTCAGAGCCTCCTGTAAAGAATTCAAATCATCAAAATCTACATCTACCCATTCAATTTTATTAAAAAAATCATCTGGATTTTCCGTATAAAACTGATATGAATGCTTTACTTCGTTTAAATTACTTGTAGGTCTTTTGGCGCCCCGTACACTTTTACCTCTTTTAAGAAGTTCTAAAATGACTACGCGTCCCAAAATTCCGGTTGCTCCCGTTACAAAAACCATCAATTATTTTCCTAGTTGATTGTTGACTAAATTATGATAATATTTTTGATTCAGCAATTCTTCATTTTACTAAAAAATCACCTTAAAATCGTATCTGCAAATTTGCGACTTTTAAAGGACAATTTCACTTTAGTTCATACTTAATTAAACTTACAGACTATAAAAAATTAAATACAGTTCCCGTATACGTTTTTAATTTCTGGCTAAAGCTTATTGCAATGACTAAAATAAGAAAACGGGCTAAAGCCCGTTCTTATAAATTTCAAAATAATTATGTGATTCATAAAGTTAATTTTATGCCAGCACCATATTATTTCTCCTTGGTGCTTTATCACACAATACATCTGCGATACTTTTCGAAATAAGATTCTCTTCCGTAAGATTATCCAGCCAGAAAAATTCTCCGGCACCATTAATTTCAATAAAATAATACTCATCCTCAGGAGATACAATAATATCCAACGCACCATAATCAACATTATATACATCCAGAAGTTCGAGAACTTTATTTTCAATCTCTTTAGGAAGATCGGTTCTTACCCATTTATCGATAAGGTTCACACCATCTTTTCTCCAGTCTACTTTTGCGTCTTCAAATTGTTGTGAATCAATTTCAAACGCATACACATCCTGACCTACTGCGGTCACCCTCAGTTCTCTTTTCTTTTCAATTTTCTTCTGGAATTGCATTGGACAATACAACAATGTATCTAAATCTTCCAATTTATCTTCACTAATCACATTGGTAAATACTACACTTTCTACCCCATCCTCATAAATCGCAAAACCAGACTGCATCTTTCCAATCACATTTTGGTGCTTTAGAATAAAGTTTTTCGCCTCCTCCGGATTATTGGTAATGCAGGTTTCAGGAATTTTAAACCCTATCTTGTCTGCAATTTTCAGCTGCTCTTCCTTGCTGTCCAATCTTCTGTAAACACTTGGTTTACCTAATGCATATACATCAATGGATTCTAAAAATCCAAAAAGAGTAGTTCTGATCTCACCCATTGCGGCACCATAGAATTTGGTGTCTATCTCCTCTCTTAAACCCTCGCCCATATTGTATGCTCTCCTGTACCATACGGCAGCAATGTCATCTAAACGATGTTTGGCATCAGGAGTTTCAAGAGTACTGATCCATTTCCCATCCTGGAAAGTCGTGGATAATTTATTTTGTAGAGGATAAAGATCTACATCAAAACGGATAACTTCAAAGTCATTCTTTCCGATATATTCTGTTACTTTCTGTATCGAAAAATTATCCCCTGTATGAGTGATGATTAAAATTTTATTGTTCATTAGTTTTTCATTCTTTTTATAAGGTTATCAGCAATTCTTTCCGCAATGGGAAAATTCAATTCTTTTTGTAACATTCCCCACTCTCCCTGTGGATTTACCTCCAGGAAATAGTAATTTCCATCTCTTCCTTTGATCATATCAATGGCTCCCATATAAAGTCCCATTTCTTTCATCATTCCGGAAAGATAAGCTTTAATATCTTCAGGTAATTCATAAGCTGACCAAAAATAATTTCCCTGATTAACACGCCAGTCGGCATGTTCACTGTTATTGATCTTTCCTGTGAAAAAATCACCATCTACATACATGATCCTTAATTCATATTCCTTTTCTATATAAGGCTGAAAGATCATCGGACAGTAAGCAATATCTGAGATGGTTTCCAAATTATCCTCATCAATTATAGTTGTAGAAAGCAAATCTTCCCCACTCATCGATTTGGAAATTACTCCATGAAGTTTTGCTACTGCTTTTCCATTACAGTGTTCATGGAAAAAGCCAGTTATTTTTTCTTCATCGTTTGAAAACAATGTTTTTGGGATCGTTAGATTATTTTTCTTCGCAATTTTTAACTGATACAATTTATTTCCATCTACCTTTTTTTCTTCTTCAAAAGGATTAATCCACGGAACATCCTCTAAAGCAGTATAAAGATTATAGCGAAGACTTGTATATTCATTGAGGAAAATTTTCACATAATCATTATCCAACTCTTCCGGAATACTGATTCGCCAGCCCTTTCTGTGCCAGACTGCTTTGATATCTTCAGACCGCATTGTATTTCCAGATTCATCTGTTAATTCAAATGAATTTTCGCTAATACTGATTTCCTGCAAATGATTCAGATGATCCGAATTCAATCTGAAATAAGGAATATTTTTAGAGGTAAGATATTCGAAAAAAATATCAATATTATAGTAATCGCTGGAGTGAGTGATACAAAGAATCATTTGTTATTTTTTATTAAAAAAGGAAACTTAGAGTGTAAGTTTCCTTTCATTATGATTGTTAGTATATTTTATTTTCTATAAAAGCATATACTATAATGGTACTGTAGGAGCATCATCATCTCCGTCAGACGGATATTTCATTGTATGAGCCATATCTAAAGTTGGCTTTGTAACAACATCTCTTTCCGGAATTGTAATATCTGGTCCACCTCCTGTTACAGACTGAGGATCTTTCAATTGCTTTTCAAGGAATGCTGCGAAAAATGGCTTTTTCTTTGAACTCTTGTTTTTCATAATGTTTTAATTTGGTTTGATTTAATATTCTGTTGAAATTCTATAAATGATCGATCGGTAAGTTGGGATCTATCGGATGAAGAGGTCCTCCTTCGTCATTATCAGAAGGGTACTTCAATGTTACATTATCATTTCTTACTGTTGTTACATTGTCTGCTAAAACAGAAGTGATATTGTCTTTTGAAGGAATCGTAATATCATCTCCATTAATAGAAGTGATTACTCCACCGCCTCCACCAGTTACTTTCTCAGGTTCTTGAATTTGTTTCTCTAAAAAAGAAGCAAAGAATGGTTTTTTTAGTTTTTTTGGTTTCATAAGTAAATATTTTTAACTTTTTTGAACTATCTAAAGTACAAAATTTTCACTTCCAAAAAAATTAAATCACTCTTTTAAGAAAATTTTAACAATATAAGAACCAGAGAATCAAATCACTCTAAGCCTAAGAATTTCTTCACAACGAGACTAAACTCAACAGGATTATCCGCCTGAACCCAATGTGCAGCATTTTTTACGATAACCATTTTAGCTTTTGGAAATTGCTGTTTAATGGCAAATTCATCCTGAGGAAGAATATAATTTGATTTTTCTCCTGAAATAAATAAAGTATCTCCTTCAAAAACACCAAATTTTATAGCGTTAGAAACAAATTCATTATATTTTTCAGACAACGTCTTCAGATTGAACCTCCAGTTCAGTTTTTTATTGTCATCCCAATATAAATTCTTGGTCAAAAACTGGATGGTTGATTTTTCAGGGATATATTGATTCAAAACCGCTTCAACTTCATTTCTTGAACCAACAGTATTGAAATCGACGGTTTCCAGCGCTTTAATGATTCCTTGGTGATGAGGAGGATATGCTTTTGGAGAAATATCCACCACAATAAGTTTTTCCACTTTTTCAGGGTATTTTATAGCAAATTGCATCACTGCCTTCCCTCCCAAAGAATGGCCCAGAACATGGGCTTTTTGAATTCCATAATGATCCATATAATTGGCAATATCATTAGCCAGATCATCATGTGACATACTTTCAGAATGGAAACTTCTGCCGTGATTTCTCAGATCCAACAAATGAACAGGAAGATATTCTCCCAGGTCCTTTCCAAAGCTTCCCCAGTTATCAAGCATTCCGAATAATCCGTGAAATACCAATAAAGGTGTAGACGATTTATCCTCGCCAAATATTTTTGAATGTAAAATTTCCATAGTTTTTTTAGGTATTAGGTTGTAGGTAGCAGGTGTTAGGTGTCAGGTATCAGAAATGTAAAGTAAAATATTCTAAATAGGCCTTTTTTTCAAAAAAACAAATTCAAATATTCTCCTACTCTCAAACCCTAGTACTCTTGCACTCTCTCTCACTCTTATTCAGACTTTACCATTTCGCCAATCTTTTCAGATACGCCTGAACCGTGTTCTCCATTCCCATATACAAAGCTTCAGAAACCAAAGCATGTCCAATAGAAACTTCTAACAGATTGGGAATCGTATCTGCAAAATACTTAAGATTTTCAAGACTTAAATCATGTCCCGCATTGATCCCCAAATCAAAATTACTGGCAGCAATAGCGGTTTCAAGATAAGGTTTTATAGCCTGTTCTTTATTTGTAAGATATTCTTTTGCGTAAGCTTCTGTGTATAATTCAATTCTGTCAGCACCCGTTTTTGCAGCATATTCTACCAATTCCGGAGTTGGATCAAGAAATATTGAGGTACGGATTCCTGCATTTTTAAATTCAGCAATGATCTCCTTCAGGAAATCTAAATGCTTTTTGGTATCCCATCCTGCATTAGAAGTTATTGCATCATCTGCATCAGGAACCAATGTTACCTGCTCCGGTTTCACTTCCAGAACCATATCAATAAATGCACGATGAGGATTTCCTTCAATATTAAATTCTGTCGTTACCAAAGGCTTAAGATCATAAACATCTTTTCTTGTAATATGTCTTTCATCAGGTCTTGGATGAATTGTAATACCCTGCCCTCCAAATTCCTGGATTTTTATTGCTGCTTCAGTTACACTGGGAGTTTCGCCGCCTCTTGCATTTCTTAAAGTGGCAATTTTATTAATGTTTACACTTAGTTTTGTCATTCTTTTATAAGTAGATGTTGGATAATTCAAGTAGAAGCTGGTAGTCAGATACTGGAATTTATACCAGCCACAACACACCTTTGATCATACTATCTTATTACCAATTAATATTCAATTCTTTAATTAAAATCACTTCACCGTAGCTGAGATCTCTTTCAATTTTCCTCTTTCAATTTTCAATTTCATTACACTTTCACAGCTACCTGCATTACCTGCAGATCAAATTCCTTTGAAGCTACCAAAAGGTGATCAAAAATATCAGCCTGGATCTGTTCAAAACGTTCCCACTTAGAATCGTTCGCAAAACAATAGATTTCCAGGGGCAGACCCTGTGGAGTAATATCCAGCTGGCGAACCATTACAACGCCTCTTTTATCTACGTCCGGATCGTTTTCAATGTATTTTTGAGCATAATATCTGAAAACGCCGATATTCGTAAGCTGCCGCCCATTGACAATCTTGTCATTGTGAGCAAGCGATTCTTTTTCTTTTCTTATTTCCAGGCTTTTACCTTCAAGATATTCAGAAATTAAATTGATATCTTTCAGACGATCAATCTCTTCATCACTTAAAAATTTAAATGAATTGATATTGAAGTAAATCGATTTTTTAATCCTTCGGGTGTTGGATTCAGACATGATCTGAAGATTTTTGATTTCAGTAGTCAGTAAGTCGTAGGTAGGAATGGTAGATACTGTTTTATCAAAATTGGTAATCTTTGTTGTTAAAAGACTGATATCTGCAATATTTCCTTCGATATTATATTTAGGAATTCCAATCCAGTCTCCGACTTTCATATTTTTAGAAGTGGCTACGTGAAGTCCCGTTACAAACCCCAGAATAGTATCTCTGAAAACGAGAACTAAAACTGCTGTAATAGCTCCCAAACTTCCTAAAATTGTCCCGCCTTTGATCCCAAAAATAACACATATCCCTACTACTGTCAGGATAAAAATACCAAATATTTTTACTGATTCTGAAATAGCATTCAATGCCATTATCTTATAAAAGTCCTGCTTGATGACAAAGTAATTCCTCAGTGCTGTTAATGCCCTGAACAGCATTCCTGCTATAACAAAAATGATCGCTACGCTAACGATGACTCCCAGTAATTCAAAACTTTTAGGATGTCTCCAAAATACAGATTTCAAAGCATATTCTGCAAAATTCAAAGCACCCAGATGAACGAGTGAATTGGTAATTCTGGATTGATAAATCGATTTTAAAACCGGATATTTTTCTTTATCAAAAAAATATTTAAATACAATATTAACCAGAAATTTAAAAATGAAATCCAATAGATAAACTATTCCTGCTAAGAATAAAAACTTAAGAATAATCTGGCAGGTAAGCACCAAATCACCAGGGACATTATCTCTTACAAAATAATGAATCTGATCACTTATATCCTGCAGAAAATCTTTAGTGTCTTGTAGTTCATCTTTCATTGTAGCAAATTTATGAAATTTAGTACTGATTTTAATTAAAACCTTTCCATCAATTTTCGTCCCAAAACGATTTCTTTTTTATTATTTAATAAAAATTTTAAATCATTATTTTAAAAATTATTAATTCCTATTAAACTACGATTAATAAGTAAAAAATTCATTAAAAAACATTATTAAAAATAAATAATACTTAAAATTTATCATATTTTATGATTTTATATATAATTATTTATTAAATTTGATTACAACTAAACCAATCAAAATCAATTAGATATGAGAAAACACTACTTATTTATCTTATTGTGTGTATTCACACTTTTAACGAATTGCTCAGGAGGAGATGATCCTCAAACCCCTTCCGAAAATGTCGGACCTTCAATGGTAAAAACCGGAAAACTGACTGGAAAAGTAATGTCACAAAATGGAACCAAACCCATTGGAGGTGCCTCCGTTTTTACTTTTGATGACAAGTATAAAATTTATTATACCACTTCAGACGCAGATGGAAATTTCACCTTGGTAGCTCCGACAGGAACTCGCACGATTCATATTCAAACGGGTAATGGTAGTAATTTCCGCACGGAAATTTCCACTACTGTAAAGGATAGTGAAACCTTGAATCTCGACGCCAGCCAAACCAAACTGAATCAGGTTGCAAAAATTGCTTATGTAAAAGGAACGTATGATAAAATCGAAGATATCATTCAGACCTTAGGTTATACCGCGACCGAAATTACTAATGCTGATCTTGCCAACCTAACCACTGTTGCGCAGTATGACATCATATTTCTTAACTGTGGATCAAGAAACAGCTATTCTTCAAATCCGGCACTCTATGCTGTCATTGATACTAATTTGGCAACTTTTGTTGCTAATGGAGGAAGTATCTATGCTTCAGACTGGGATGTTGCCTATTTAGTGGGCGGAGCAACTAATACCACTAACTGTTCTCTTCCGGGAGGATTTGTTCCTGATACAAAATTGTGCTCTAAAAATATCGGAAACTCAGGGACATTGGGCGCTACGGTAACTAATACCGGACTTACAACCGCTTTAGGTTTCAATACACTTGATATTGATTATGATCTAGGCTCCTGGCAAAAAATAATTAATTATGATCCTTCTTATTGGGAAGTTCTGGTTAAAGAAACCTCATCGAATGATGCTTTAATGATCAGAACCAATCATTTTACAGCAACAGGTATTCCGACCACACCGATAGGAAACGCCCCCAACTCAATATTTGTAACAGTTTGTATTACTCTTCCAGGAAATATCCAGATCAGTATTTCAGTTCCACAGGTATTAGTTCCTTATTTGGTGGCATTAGGTGCTACGGTAGGACCTTGTTCAGGATCCTCAAACAGCGGGTATATTTACTATACAACCTTCCATAATCATGCTTCGGGTAACATTGGAAACGCCGGTGTAATTCTACAATATGTAATCTTAAACTTATAATAAATTCCTAACCTATATGAAAAAGTGGCTTTTTTAAAGCCACTTTTTTTATCTTGCATGTATAATTTTAAGAATGGATACAACATTAATTAATATTCTCTGTCTTGTTTTATTAATTTTAGGAATTGCGGGAACCTTCCTTCCCGTTTTACCAGGCCTTGTTCTGAGTCTGGCTGGCCTTTTAATTTATAAATTTGGTACAGATGCCGATTTATCAATGCTTTATATCTGGATTTTCGTTATTCTTACTGTTGCTTCAGCGGTTTTGAATTACGTCATTCCCGCCAGGACCAATAAAAAATATGGAGGTACTAAATGGGGAAGCATAGGATCTGTAGTAGGCACCATTGCAGGAATGTTTATACCCATTCCTTTAGGGTTCCTGATTGGGATGTTTGCCGGAGTTTTCATTGGTGAACTGCTTCACGACAGTAAAGATATGGACAAAGCTCTAAAATCCACAAAAGGGGCATTTATCGGATTTATATACGGTACCGGATTCAGCTTTGTGATAGGTGTGGCAATGTTTTTGGTAGTAGTATTAAATATGCTTGATTACATTTAAAAAAAATACCATGTTATACAAAACCATTTTATTCAGTTTAGGAATGTTAGCTCTTACGAATTGCAATGCGCAGAAAGAGACCCAATCTTCCACAAAATCAACTGGTACGACCAGTACAAAAGAAAAGACAATGAACAAGGAAGGAAACCTTATTTATTTCGCTGAAGGAGAAAACAGATTCCTTAAAGAATACCAAATGAATGTTACCTTCACGAATATTGCTGAAGACAGCCGCTGTCCTGAAGGAGTCAATTGTATCTGGGCAGGTGTAGCAGTTGCCAATGTATTGGTCATGGGAACTTCCACAAGACCTGTAACCTTAACCCTGGCCACAACAGAAAATCCGGGAAGAAATTATTTTAAATCCGCAGAGTTTAATGGATATACCATTTCACTCAATGAAGTTACCCCCTATCCTACCTCACAAGACGGAGCAAAAGCTCTTCCGGGAAAATACAAAATAGGAATTACAATTAAAAAAACTGGCGAAAAACCTACCATGAGATAGGTTTCTTTCCTTTCGAAATAAGATATTCATTAATTTTTGAAAACGGTTTGCTTCCAAAAAAACCTCTGTATACAGAAAACGGTGACGGATGCGCAGATTTCAAAATAAAATGCTTAGCCGGATCAATGAGTTCGGCTTTTTTTTGCGCAAAAGCTCCCCATAAAACAAAAACCACATTTTCCTTTTTATCCGAAATTTCTTTGATAATAAAGTCAGTAAACTTCTCCCACCCCAGATCTTTATGAGAGTTTGGAGTATGAGCACGAACCGTCAGGGTTGCATTCAGGAGTAAAACCCCTTGTTTTCCCCAGTCATCCAATTCTTTGGAAGTCCGTACTACACCAAGATCATCTTTCAGTTCAATAAATATATTTTTGAGTGATGGCGGCGCTGTTACCTGCTCTGATACAGAAAAACAAAGTCCGTTTGCCTGGTGGTCATTATGATAAGGATCCTGACCAATAATCACCACTTCAATATCATCAAAAGGAGTAATTTCCAATGCTCTGAAAATTTGATTTTTGGGAGGAAACACCTTCGTCGTTGCATATTCTTGTTTTACCTTTTCCCAAAGATGGGTAAAATACTCAGTACTTTTTATGGGGGCTAAAACTTCTGTCCAGGTCATAAATTCAATTTGAAAATTTGAGAATGAATTAATTTGAAATTCCATTTTTGCGATGCTATATTATCCAGAACACAGCCTGAAGGTCTGCGAACATAGTTCATAAGCGCAGTAAGAATCTAAGCAAATTTAATGATTAAAATAGAAACGTCAATTTCTTCTTCATCGAAATGACATAACAAACCATTATTTCTTTAAGCTAAAAATAATGTTATCAGGGAAACCTTCATCTTCTTTACCTTCTTCCAAAATAAAATGATGTTTTAAAAGAAGTCCAATAGAGTTCTCATTATGTTTATTAGTAATTGCCACAATTTCCTGCAAGTTTAGTTCATTAAAACCATAATTTAAAATGGCACCCAGTGTTTCAGACATAATTCCCCTTCTATGGTAATCAGGTAATAATTCGTAGCCTACCTCTGCAACTTTTCTGTCCTCAGAGAAGTTCCATAAACAAATCGTTCCTATAATATTGGATTGATCTTTTAAAGAAATCCCCAAATAAACGGTTTGATTATTTTTGGTTCTTTCTTTAATTGTTAGAATAAACTCCAGTGCATCATAATTCGTTTTTGGTGAATTACGCATAACATATCTATTGATGACTTCGTTACTTCGAATGCGAAGAATATCTTCTACATTACTTTCATCAATATTCTTTAATATTAGTCTTTCTGTTTCTAGTTTCATATTCCAAATGTAATAAAACCTAGTCATTAGATATTTTCAAATTCTCAAATTAATTCATTTTCAAATTAATATTCACAATTTCTCACTAAATTTGCAATGTGTATATAAATAAAGAAGATTTAGACGAATTAGAGTTTCCGCAATTGCTCGCGGAAATTTCTCCTTTTGCGTATTCTCCGAAAACGAGAGAAAAAATCCTTCACCTTCTTCCAATGGAAATTGAGGAAGCAGAACTTTCTTTGAAAAAGACTTCCGAATACTTGTCGAGTTTTGAGAGTTCAAATGCTATTCCGTTTGATGAATACGAGGATATTGAGGCTGAGCTAAAATTAATGCTGATTGAAAATTATCGACTGGAGAACAGTGCTTTCATCAAAATAAAAACGCTTACAGAACAAATTGGAAAACTACAAAAGTTCTTCCCTACCATGCCGGAAACCTTTCCGAATTTAATGGAAGATGCTTCTGTTCTGGAATTTAAAAAAGAAATCATCGATAAGGTTGATAAAGTATTCAACCGTTTTGGAGAAGTAAAAAGTGAAGCTTCCCCTATTTTGAAAACTTTACGAACTGAAATTCAACATGCTAAAAAAGCGATTCAGGAGAATTTTAACCGTGCATTATTCAATTATGGACAAAGTGACTTTCTTGATGATATCCGTGAAAGTATTATTGATGACCAAAGGGTTTTAGCTGTAAAATCGGCATATAAGAAAAGAGTTTCCGGAAGGGTTTTAGGCCTTTCTAAAACAGGATCTATTACCTACATCCAGCCGGATAGTGTGGTCAGTCATTATTTCAAACTTCGGGAAAATGAAGAGGAAGAAAAGAAAGAAATAGACAAAATCCTACGAAAGCTCACTGCAGAACTAGCAGAATTTCAACCCCAGCTTTGGAGGTATCAAAAGTATATTTTTGATCTGGACCTAACAAGAGCGAAAGCCAAGTTTTCAGAAATGATCAATGGTGTGTTACCTAAAATCAACCGCCATAAAACATTGAAATTAAGGGAGGCTTTTCATCCGTTGCTATGGTTACGGAATAAAGCCGAAAAAAAGACCATTCACTCACAGACCTTAAGTTTGACTGAGCACAACAGGATTATTTGTATTTCCGGACCTAATGCCGGAGGTAAATCGATTACCCTGAAGACGGTAGGATTACTTCAATTGATGATTCAAAGTGGAATCCTTGTTCCTGTTCATCCAAAATCTGAAATGTTTTTCTTTGATAAGATCATGACAGATATTGGTGACAACCAATCGATTGAAAATCATCTATCTACCTATTCATCAAGGTTAAAGAAAATGGGCGGAATTATTCGTGAAGCCGACGCCAACACGCTCCTATTGATCGATGAATTTGGAACCGGTTCTGATCCGGAATTAGGAGGAGCACTGGCCGAAAGTTTCCTTGAGTTTTTCTATGATAAAAAGAGTTTTGCAATTATCACCACGCATTACACCAATATTAAACTGGTTATAGAGCAGCTCCCTAATGCTGAAAATGCAGCGATGCTATTTAACGAGGAAACATTGGAACCAATGTACAAACTCGAAGTCGGACAGGCAGGAAGCTCATTTACTTTCGAAGTTGCAGAAAAAAATAAGATTCCACGATTTATCATTCATTCTGCTAAGAAAAAAGTAGAACATGATATTGTAAATCTGGATAAAACGATCGTAAAACTTCAGCAGGAAAAATTTGAAGTGGAGAAACTTAAAACAGATCTTGCGGAAAGAAAAGAATCTGTTGAAGATAAGCGTGATAATCTGCAAAAACTAAATGAACAGCTTCAACAAAAACTTTTCAATTTTCAAAAACTATACGAAGATGAGCACCGTAAACTTCAGTTGGGGGGTAAGGTAGAAGCTTTCATTGAAAGTTATGTAAAAGGCAGATCCCGAAAAGATGTAGTGAAAGATTTTGTCAAGATCCTTGAACAGGAGAAGTTCAGAAAATTGGGAGCTGATAAAGATGAAACAAAACGTCTTCAAGTGGTAAAAAGGAAAATTACCCAACAGCTCAAAAAAGAAGATGTTATCGAAAAGATTGCCGAAACAAATGAAAAGATAGAAGAGAAGCGTAAAGTAGATCGTGCACTTTGGATGAAAATAGGACAGCGCGTGCGTATTCCCGGGAGTACAAGTGTAGGAACTATTGAGAAAATTTCCAGAAACAAAGTCATTGTTAATTATGGAACTTTCAAGACGACCATTAATGCTGATGAGCTGGAAAGAATTTAGATATAAAATTATAATTAAAAAAAGCGCTGAACAATCAGCGCTTTTTTTATTTCTTAATAAATTTCAACCTCCTCGGATTTTCTTTGTCCTTCAGTTGAATAAAATAAACACCCTTAGCAAGATGATGGACATTAACTTTATGATCTTCTATTTTTCCCATCTCAATTTTTTGTCCTACCATATTATAAATTTCATAATCCGGATGAGAAGAAATCCCATTAATGTATAAAATATCTGAAACCGGATTTGGGTATATATTGATTTCTTTGTTTTTGTGATTTTCTGTAACTGATAATGTTCCACTTGTTAAAAGAGCTACCCCATAATCCTCAACTTCTCCATACACAAATGTTCCACAGGCAGAATTCGCCAGAGCCTGCGTCATCATCACCCGCATAGTAACACCACAAGTTCCCGCTGTCTGAAAGGCTGTAGGAGGAATGGAAAATGTAGCAGTAGGAGAAGCACTTGTATTTGAACCAGAAAGCATAATTTTTTCCGTAGCTTCAAAAATCCCATTTCCATTGAGGTCAATCCAGACACTTATTGATGCAGCAGAAGGGCTCCCATTCCAGGTTTTGGTCACCGAAATCATATTTCCTGTGCTTCCAACCAATAAATTTACTTTTCTTGAAGGGTCATTTCTGTAATCCGTATAATTAGATGCTCCGGAATTGCTTACCATAGGTAAAAAGCTTCCATTTCCGGGACTTACCATAACATTAGAAATATGCATCATTCCGGAATCTGTAGAGGCAGATAGACAATAATTAAGGGTAGAAATAAAAATGATGGATTCGGACCACGTTCCAACTGTACCAGAGCATATTTTAGCAACCTGAACCTCATATTGAGAACAAGGCGTTAGCCCGGTTAGGGTAAACGATGCCAGGTTAGAAATTGTAACCGTAGCCCATGGGGATACAACTCCCGCCACTGGCCGAAATCTTACCAGGTAATCTGGTGTAGCAGGATCAAAAGTCCATGTAACAACAGCAGAAGTAGCAGTAATGCTTGAAACCTGAACACTGGAAGGTGCATTGGTATCACAAAATAAAAAAGAAGAAAAAGAAGAAGAAATTTTATCTGGATTTTTACCATTAAAAGAGGAAATTCCTATTAAGAATAGAAATACATAGAGTAGATTTTTTGTCATGTTTTACTAGTTTTTAATATTTTAATGAAAATTATACTAATATATTGAAATATCACTTACAATATATCTTACAGTATGTTCAAAATTTTAATTAATTTCAATTTCTCCTTTCATGAAATCATGAAACTATTGTGATCTCCTGATTGATTATCCATCGATATATGCCTACCTCTTAGATTCATTGAATGAATATTATAGATTTGAAACTATATAATTATATCCAGTGAAACATTTAATTTATATATTTGAAGCATCAAAAATTTTTCATGATGATTTCGGTAAACAAAGCGTTCTATTTATCTGCCATTAGTCTATTTTCATTAGCTTTTGTAAAAGGTCAGCAAAAAATTCCTTTTGGAGTCGTAAAAGCCGAAGAAGGGTATGCTAATGTTCGCGTTCCAAAGGATAATTATAGAAAAATTGTAGATAAGATAAGGATGCGTAAAGGTGATGTCTTTCTTTATGTAAAACCAGCTCCCGGAGAAACAGAATGGTTATGGATCAAATATCCTGAAAAGCAGGATACCGAAAAACCATTCGTGAGGTATGAAAATCTTGATAAAGAAGGGATGGTAAACAAAGAGCGTGTAGCCTTTATTGATCAATTACCGCAATATACTCCTTCAAAATCTAAAAACGGAAGATCTCTTATTTTCACCGATAACAACAATCCTAAAATTCCTACTGCTCAAAGGAGTAAAGTGATCATCGATGTATATCCTTCGAACGCAAGTTACCGTAAGATGGAAAAAGATGCAGATGGAACTATTCTGACTATTGATAAAATAAAACCTTGGGGAATCAGTAAAGAGCTTCCTGAAGGAATGACTGAAATCAAGTCTATCCGTGTCCAGCAGATTGGAAGAGGGTCCGTTTTTGTAAGAGAAGCTATTAAAAATATGTTCCAGCCTACGATGGACTTTAACAATATCACTGTAGCTGCTATCGACAACGATAACATCTTCGTTTACATGATCAATGGATCAGGGGAAAACAGATATACAACACTTTGGACAATCAGACAAGGAAAGGTTGCCCACCAGATTATTTATAAAAGTCCGGAATAATTCACATATTTCTCTGTATTATTCTTATTTTTGCCCCTGAAAAAGTTTTATCGCTTATTCATCACAGGAATCGGTTCTGCTTAACCGCAGATTAATAGGGAATCGTGTGAAAATCACGAACTGTCGCGCAACTGTAAGTAACTAAAGTCTTTGTAAAAAATCCACTGTGCTATGGCATGGGAAGGAAATAAAGATGTTACAAGTCAGGAGACCTGCCTTTTTCTATAAACAAAAAACTTTCGCGACTTGAAGTTTATTGATCTGATGGATTTTTCAGGAATATGACATTCCTGTATTATTCTGTTTGTTTCAATATATTTCATTTCGCTTTAATTTAATAATGAAATATGACTACAGAAGAAAGAATTCAAGCATCCGAAACCCGAATCTTTAAAGCGGTTTTCCCTAACACGACCAATCATTACGATACCCTTTTTGGAGGAACAGCGATGCAATTGATGGATGAAGTGGCATTTATTACCGCGACTCGATTTGCAAGAAAAAGAGTGGTAACGGTAAGCAGCGACAAAATTGACTTTAAAAAACCTATTCCTGCAGGAACGATTGTGGAACTGATCGGTACTGTTTCTCACGTTGGAACGACCAGTATGAAAGTAAATGTAGAGATCTACACCGAACAAATGTATTCTTATGAAAGAGAAAGAGCCATTGTCGGGGATTTCACATTCGTAGCAATTGACGAGTTTAAAAAACCAGTTCAAATACTATAATTAGAGAAGAAACGCAAGTCAGATTGACTTGCGTTTTCTTTATTTTAAAACTTTTTCTGTTTCAAGACTTTTGCTCAGTAGAAATTGGAAAGCCTCTCCCATTTCGTCAGAGGCCCTGCTAATTGCATTTTCCAGCATATTTCTGATTTGCCCTTCAGTAACACTTGCTTCTGTCCAGCTTTTTCCTGAAGTGTGGGAATTAAGGATAAACGGCATAATCCTGTCTATGGCACAGGCGAAAATAGCATCAGGGGTCTGCTCTTCTTCAAACTCAAGCCAAAGGTTAAAAAATTCCGAACGTAAAGGCTCATCAAGGATCCCAAAAATATTTTGAGCAGACAATTTCTCTCTTTCAAACTTACCCACCATTGCTTTTTCATCAAACAGAAATGTATCTCCAGCTTCGATTTCTACCAAATCATGAATAGAAAGCATTCTTATTACTCTTAATAAATCTATATCCGTCCTGTTTTTAGCATATGGAAAAAGCACCTGTGCTAAAATAATGATCTGCCAGGAATGTTCAGCCGTATTTTCTCTTCGTGAATCATCCGCATTGTAATTTCTTCTCTGTACATTTTTTAACGCATCTACAGCTAAGATAAAATCGATTTCCTTTTGTATTTTCATTGTATTATTCTTTATAATATTCTTTGATTGGGTATTTCTTTGTTTTTATGATCCATTTATTTTTAATTTTTTCACGCCTTGTTACTTTTACAAAATCACCACCTCCCATGGCATCTTCTTCCAATTCAAATACCTTATCCAGTCCCTTTTTCGGAATTATCCGGTATTCTGTGGTGATATGCCAGCAACAGCCGGATTTAGAAAATGTGATAATCCTTTTCCTTTTGGAATCGGTCTGGAACATTCCTAAGTTCTCAAAAGCAAGACTGGTTAATTCATCACTTATAACGAACTGTTTCTTTGTAGAATTATAAACATATACATCATAAGATGGTCCGCCATAGCTGCTTTCATTTCCATTTCGTACTGCAATATCTTCAGAACCATCAAAATTAAAGTCATTAAAAATCAACGGACTTTGCTCATTATACAATTGAATAACATTGACGCTTGGCTGCTGGTCTTTGTTTAAATAAAAATAAAGATCGTCTGAATTCAGAGTCTGTACCACTCGGGAGGTTTTCTTATCTCTTAATTCTACAGTCCCATTTCCACTGCATTTTTCACCATCACAATCTGCCACTGTAATAGCAGCATCATATTGGTTCGATCCTGATTTGAGTTCAAAATGATTTTGTCCAAAGGAGAAAGAACTATAAAAAATAAAAATGATCAATGTTTTGTATCTATCCAAAATATACTTTTTTATTCATTGAAATATCCTTGAAATTTCATAACAAAAATAAGAATAGCAATTAAAATTGTAATCATTAGCCTTCATTTTAACTGAATTTGATTTAGAGCAAAAAACTGACTTAAATTTATGTAACTGAAAATCAACATATTAAATAATTTTAAATAAAAATTCCACTACTTTGTATTGCATAATACCATTTTAATTACATATCTTTGTAATGTAAAATAAGAATAGGTTCAACTAGCTAGGAACTTAATTCTAAATATAACTAATTAAAAACCTTATTAAGATGAATACTGAAAATACCAAAGCGCAAATGCGAAAAGGGATTCTGGAATTCTGTATTTTAAGTCTTATCAATCATCGTGAAATGTATGTTTCCGACCTTATAGATGAACTAAAAAAAGGAAAACTGGATGTTGTGGAAGGCACACTCTACCCTCTTTTAACAAGATTAAAAAATGGTGAGTTTCTATCCTACAGATGGGAAGAATCAACGGGAGGTCCTCCAAGAAAATACTACCAGATTACAGAAAAAGGGAAACTGTTTTTAGGTGAACTTTTAAATACCTGGAATGAATTAACAGATTCAGTAAACCAAATTACTCAAAAAAATTAAAAAACAAAGCTATGAACAAGACACTCTCAATAGGACTCGCAGGTTTTTCTTTTACTATAGAGGAACACGCATATATAAAGCTTAGCGATTACCTTAATGCTCTTAGAAGCTCACTGGACGCTTCAGAAGTAGACGAGGTAATGCATGACATAGAAATTAGAATGGTTGAAATCTTCAGAGATTCTTTAGGAAAAAGAGAAGTAATCAACGATACAGATGTAGAAGGGGTAATTGCACAAATCGGTACACCGGAAAAAATAGAAGAACAGGAAGAGGCTTATTATTCTGAAAAGAATTCTAAAAGAACAAGCAACTCCGGAGCAGAATACTCTGATAAAAAACAATTATTCCGCGACCCTGAAAGACAAAAAGTCGCAGGTGTTTGCGCAGGTTTAGCTCATTATGTAGGAATGGATATTACTGCCATGAGAGCAATCTGGTTAGGAGTATTTATTTTAGGAATATTTACAGCAGCCATTTCTTCTTCACTGATCGCATTGTTATATATCATTCTTTGGATCGTACTTCCAAAAGCTGAAACAGCAGCAGATTTCCTGAAAATGAAGGGAAAGCCTATGAACTTCGACAATCTTAAGAATGAGTCTAACAAATTGGTACAATTTGCCAATGAATCTACTCAGAGGGTCGGAGAAATATACATCGAAAACAAACCGTATATCAACAACGCTGGAAACGGAATCTGGAATGTAGTAAGATATGTATTAGGTGGAATCTTTGCATTGATGGCATTCGGATGTCTGATCGGAGTATTTGTAGTTTTCGGATTCATGGGAAGTAATGATTTCCCTCCGATGAATGAAATGAATTTCTACTTTGACAGTGATGGAATGAGATACGTATTAATGGCAATGATTGTTTTAGGAAGCTTAATTCCGGCAATGCTGTTCGCATTATTAAGTATTAAACTAATCTCACCAAAAACAAAACTAAGAAATACGGGTTGGGTTTTAGGAGCATTAATTCTCGGGTTAATTACAGTATCTGTTTATTTTGGTATCAGCATGGCTAAAAAAGACATGTTCCTGAAAGGTCATAAAGAAGATACAGAAGAGATATCAATTAATACAGCATCCGATAGTATTTATGTTGACCTAAAACAAATAACCATTCCTCAGAACTTTATAGGCTATGATGATGATCTTTATTCTGATAAAGTATCTGTCTACAAAAAAGATTGGGTTGATGTACAAGTAACAAGAAAAGCTGACATAAAGACTCCGTATTTAATTATTAGAAAAGAAGCAAAAGGTTACAACATTCCATTGAGCGTAAGTGTACCGGTAGAAATAGTGAATAACAAAGTGATTCTTCCTAATTACATTAAATATCCGTACGATCACCGTTTCAGAGATTATCATATTGATTATGAACTCGTAGTTCCACAAAAAGCAGTAGTAATCTCTTTAAAGAAAGACGGAATTGATTTTGACGGAGACCTGAATGGTGACGGAATTGACG
The DNA here is from genome assembly GCF_002216065.1 of Chryseobacterium sp. T16E-39. Classification (NCBI taxonomy): domain Bacteria; kingdom Pseudomonadati; phylum Bacteroidota; class Flavobacteriia; order Flavobacteriales; family Weeksellaceae; genus Chryseobacterium; species Chryseobacterium sp. T16E-39. Next base: position 1,870,038 of record NZ_CP022282.1, read on the forward strand.
ATGACGACCAGTACGATGATGATGAAGATGGAAATATCAGAATTGAAAAAAATAAGATTTCGGTGAACGGATCAACAATTGAATACAATTCTAATGATAAGGACAGCATCATCATTAATGGAAAAAAAGTTCCAAATTCTAAAGCAGAAAAGATAATGGACTCTGTAAAGTCTGACATTAAAAAAATGAAAGGCAAAGTAGATATCCAGATCAAAGACGGAAAAGACGAAATATCTATAAAAACCAAATAATAAACTGCAGAGAGTGGCAGAAGGTGTGAATGGAAGGCAACCGTTTGAAATTCACACTCTTCTTCTCTCACTAAAGCAAAAAAATAGTATTATTTAGTTCTTTATTTTAAAAAAATGTTATACCTTCGTGTAGTTATATAAATCATAACCAAATCATTTAAAAACACCCCAACCATGGTACAAATAGCACTAGAAATTGTAATGAAAATCGTAGATTTAATCAGCGGTTTATTTTAAGAGCGATAATATTTCAATATATTTGTAAAGTATAACCAGATTGGTTATACTTTCTTGTTTTTAATACGAAAATATATGAAAAAACTAATCGGCAAATTAATGTTGAAACTCATGGGTTGGAAAGTTGTTCTTCAGGGCGACGTCAACAGCCTTAACAAGTGTATTCTTGTAGTAGCGCCGCATACCCACAATATGGAATATATATTGGGAAATTTCGCTTATTGGTCTTTAGAAAAACCGTTAAAAATAATTATCAAGGACGCTCATACCAAGGGATGGTACGGCGGAATTGTAAAAGGTCTTGGTGGAATCGGAATTGATAGAAGTCAGAAAAATGATCTTGTAAATTTCGTTGCCAAGCAATTTGCAAAAGAAGATTTCAGTCTTGTAATTACCCCTGAAGGAACGAGGAGCTGGGTACCGAAATGGAGAAAGGGTTTTTATCATATGGCTTTAGCTGCAAAAGTACCGATCGTATTGGCAGCTGGAGATTTTAAAAGAAATATTATCTATCTAGGATACACTATTCCATATGAAAGAATCGCTACAGCTTCTTTTTCTGATATCATGAATGAGATTCAAAATTATTATATCAAAAATGATATTACTCCAAAAGTGCCGGAAAACTGGAATCCTAACATAATGGGTGTCGAAAACGAACAACCTGCACAATAATAAATATTCACTAGTATCCACTACCCACTTCATCCATTATTTATAATTTCTTATACTGTTATATGAAAGACATGACCAAAGAAGAGCTATTACAATTCCTCAACAATTGGGGAGAAGAAACTATGGCTAAAGCTCTTGAAATAAAATTTATTGATATTGATCAGGAGAATGAAACACTAACGGCAACGATGCCAGTCCTACCAAGGGTTCATCAGCCGTTTGGTATTTTACATGGAGGTGCAAGCTGTGTTTTAGCTGAAACCCTAGGTTCCAGCCTGTCTAATATTTTCATCGACGGTGATAAATATTATGGGGTAGGCACCAATATTAATTCTAATCATTTAAGAAGTAAAAAAGATGGAATTATAACCGGAACAGCACGCTTTATAAGAAAAGGAAGAACAATGCACGTTTCAGAAATTGAAATTCGTGACGAAAAAGGACAATTGATCAACCATACGACCATGACTAATAATATTATCAACAAATAATCTTATTTTGATCATCAGCTAACAGACTCAAATTCTTTGGGTCTTTTTTATAATAAGAACCAGCTCATAAAAAGCTCATTTGATTTTGAGATTTTTAAGACTAATAATACCTTTGCAGAAAGAAAGACTAACTAAGGATTCACTTATATGGGTTCCTTGTATTTTTTTCTAAAAGCAAGCAGACTAATGATTTATTTTAAATTTCCATTCAACGAAAAGTTATATACTACAATAGAAGACTCCTTCAAAAATGCAGTTACTTTTTATTCATTTGACAGTTCAAACCATTTACGTTTTAAAGGGGACATCGTAGAATTTCACCCAAAGGATTTTGAAAAAATAACCATTACAAATCAAATTCTTCAGCCCGAAAATAATCATCTGGTAGGCGAAACAAAAGAAGAATATCTAAAAAAATTAGATAAGGTAATCGACGTTATTAGACAAAACAATCTTCCAAAATTAGTCCTGTCGAGAAGGAAAATAATCAGGGATTTTAGTACCATTGATCTGAAAGAAAGCTTCAAAAATCTATGCAATTCTTATCCTAATGCCTTCAGGTATATTTTCATCGATGGCGAAAACTCATGGATGGGTGCTTTTTCCGAGGTTTTAGGAAAATTCGACAAGAAGACCCATACGTTTGAAACTATGAGTCTCGCGGGCACTTTACCCGTTTCTGAACCTTGGTCTGAAAAAGAAATTGAAGAACAGAAACCCGTATCAAGCTATATTCAAAATATTTTTGAAAAATATGCCGTTTTGGGCAACATTGAAACATCTTCCACTTATGATCATATTTCTGGAAATATTAAACATCTGCGAACGGATTTCAAAGCAAAAATAAAGCCCGAAGATGTAGATCATATTATAAAAGAATTACACCCTACTCCTGCGGTTTGTGGAATTCCCAAGGAGTTCTGCAGAGAAAAAATTCAGGAGTTTGAAAAGTTTCCACGTGAATTTTATGCTGGCTATATTAAAATTGAAACGGAAGAAACTGTTCAGTATTTTGTAAATTTAAGATGTGCCAAACTCCATAAAGATTCAATTCACCTATTCGTCGGTGGTGGAATAACATCACAGAGTAATCCTGAAAAAGAATGGCAGGAAACAGAACTGAAATCAGAAGCTGTACTTAAGAATCTTGCCATTTCGTAGTTTTCAATTAGCGTATTATCGGTTTAAATGATTAACTTCATCCTTACATCAAAAGATGCTATCAGAAAACCTTAAATTAAATCCGATGAAAGTTTTATTTTTGATTCTTATTTTAATCACAACTGCTTGTGGTAATGGCAAGGATTCATCTAAAAATTACAATGAGAGCCGTGAATTGATTCCTAATCCGGAAGGTTACCAAAAAGACACTTTCCCTTCTGATACTGTCAAGGATTCTCTTAAAAAAGATTCTGTAAAGCCTAAAATTAAATAACAAAAAAACCTCTTCAAATTGAAGAGGTTTATATTTTTATGATAATAAAGATTATTTCTTTACTCCTATCTTACTCCAGGTATTCAATACAAAAAGTAAAATCAATCCGATTGCCGCTGAAGCAATTGAAAAAACAAACTTCAGGTTATCTTCAGATAAAACTTCTGACTGCCAGTCTAACGCGTAAAGGTTAATTGCGATGAAAACGATAAATAGTATTAAAAATACTTTATAAAACTTCTGCATAATTCTTAAAAATTAAAATAGTTCTGCACCAGTTGGGCAAAGTTAGCGGTAAATAATTTAATTGAAATTGCTAAAAGGATAATTCCGAAAACTTTCTGTAGGACTGCTAACGTAGCCTCACCCATTTTTCTTTCCAGCCACTTAGCTGATTTCAGCACCAAATATACGAAAATTGTATTGAGAATAATTCCACAAATGATATTAATATCATGAAATTCAGCTCTCAACGATAAAGTAGTTGTTAATGTTCCGGCTCCAGCAACTAAAGGGAAAGCAATAGGAACGATAGATGCTGATTTAGCCTCAGTAGTTTTATTGATTTCAATTCCCAGGATCATTTCCAGCGCAATAATAAAAATAACGAACGCACCGGCAATAGCAAAAGAGTTAACATCTACTCCAATGAACTTTAGAATTTTATTCCCTACAAATAAAAAGACCATCATGATGATTCCCGCAGTTATGGACGCTCTTCCTGCCTCGATCTGTCCAAACTTCTGTTGCAAACTAACAACAATAGGAACAGACCCTATAATATCTATAACTGCAAAAAGAACCATAAAACAGGTCAGAACTTCCTTTAGAGAAAAGTGATCAAAAATTTCCATCTTCCGTATTTTAATAATTTCGCAAAAATATGAAAAAAAATTAACTATTTGCTAATCTTTGAATATAAATTAACGATAGCGACTAGAAGTTCATCTATTCCCTCTGAGGATTTCACAGGGGAAAACTTTTCAATCTGAATCTTTTGGGAAAGCGTTCTATATTCCTCTGCCACAGAGACACCTTTATAACTCTCCAAGAATTTCACAAAATCCTTTGTGGAACCCTGGAAATACTCTTTTCTTACTTCCGCATCCAGTTCATCCACCGTTTCAAAGAATTTGTGATATTCTTTGCCATCCTTCAGATTTTCTAAATAACTAAAATAATCATTGACATCAGTTCTTAACTTCTGTCTTATTTCATTTTCTGTTTCAGCAACAGAACCAATAGGTTTTAGTGGTACGGTTTCCTTAACTAACTTGCGTTTTTTCTGCCAAGTCTTAAATAGAAGATACAGCAAAAATAACCCTAAAAGGATCGCAATATTCACCAGAAGAATATTCCAATGAAATTTGTTCTTTTCTTTGACTTTAAACGTTGTTGTTTTCAAAACCGGTGTATTTACCGTTTCCAAAAGACTGTTTGTATATTCATTTACCCTTTCTACGGTAGAACGGGATTCAAGGATCTGATCATGAGAAAATGCATTAAGCGCCAGTGTTTCCTGTCCCAGATTCACATATTCTTTATTGGCTGGATTAAAGAATGCAAACTCTTCCGTTTTAATCGAAATTGGGCCTGCCTTTTTTGGAATAATAACATAGTTCGCCAAAACTTCTCCTTTTATTCCGGCCATTCCCGGAATCACTTTAGAAGTAATCTTCGGAGCAAAAAAATCATAATCCGGGGACTCAGCAATTTTAGGAAGGCTCATATCCGTCAAGTTTCCTTCTCCTGAAACCTTCACAATTACATTTAAAGGCTTTTTAACTTCTACTTTTTCTTTGGAAGCATTAAGAACACTTACATTAAAATTTCCTACAGCATTTTTAAAACACTCCGGAGAACCTTCTGGAAGTCTTTTTACATTGAGCTTTACCTTGTTGGAAACGATTTTATTTTTATTAGCATAACTGCTTAGAGAAGCCGAAACAGAAGGAACTTCCACATAACCTGCAGCATTGGGGAATATCATGAACATGGCCAAAACCTGTGAAGCCATATTTCCATAATCAGAAGGATCAATTTCCGATCTATTGTAATTAATGGCGTGAACGTTGATATTACCCTGATCAGGAAGTCTGATATTTTTAATTTTTCTAAAATTGTCAATATTTCTGGAATACACCTTCAAAACAGCGATAGTAGGCTGATCCTGGTATACTTCCTTATCTTCAATTTCCATATTCAGATATACTTCATTGGAAGTACTGGCTACGGATTTTTTCTCACCATCCTTTACAAAAATATCAAAAGGTTCGGTCTTATAAATTTTATTATTGATGGTAACCAGTACAGAGCCGATCTTTACTTTTCCTTTTTGTTTGGGCTCAAGAGCTACACGGGTTACATACTGAGTGATTACTGTATTGGTTTCAGGATCCATATACCCACTGCTTACAGATCCGCTTCCCACCATATTAAATTTAGACAGATCGGGTAAACGTAATGGGGTCTGTTGATTATATTCACTCCCGTTCAGTTCCAGAACAATGGTAAGATTGATGATATCTTTACTGCTGTAATCTGTTTTATCCGGAGTTACAGAAATGTTTACTTGTCCGTAAGAAATTACGGACGTAAGTATCACAAGTATGTAAATCAGTTTATATTTCATCACCAATCTTTCTCGTTGCTTTCAGGCATCGAATAAGAATTTTTATTTAAAATTCTTCTGGCGGTTTCTTTTTCTTTTTCGCTTACTTTATTTAATATTGCGTTTTCAAGATCCTTAGGCATTTTACCTTCATTGTTCTGGTTCTTGTCAGGATTATTTCCTTGCTGACTTTCCCCTTGATTTTGCTGGCCTTTACCCTGATCTTGTTTTTGATCTTTTGGATTGCCTTTTTGATCATCATTTTGTTGTTGGTCTTTTCCACCACCGCCTTTTCCAGACTTATTTTGTTGGTTTTTCTTTTGCTCGTTTTCTTTTTCCTTCAACTTCGCAATTTCATAATTCTTTCGAGTAGCTTCATTATAGGGATCCTGTTTCAAGGACTGCTTATAAAAATCTGCCGCTTTATCCGGCTGATTCATCTGCATATAAGTATTCCCTAAATTATAAAGAGCCGCAGCTTTATCCGGCAAGGTTTGAGACAGCTTTTGTGCCTTTTCAAATTCGCCCCTTGCTTCTTCATATTTTTTACTTTTATACAAAGCATTTCCTAAATTGTAATGGGCCGTAAAATCTTTTTCATTGGATTTTATGGCTTCCATGTATTTAGAAGATGCACCATCATAGTTTTTACCATTAAATTTTTGATTGCCTTCATATACCAGAGTTCGGTAATTCTCCTGAGCAAATAAGGAGCCTGACACCAGAAAAGCAATTATAAACGATAAAAAAATGATTTTAGTATTCATTATATGCAAAATTATTCCTTTATATGTTAATAAACAGGCCTTTATTTGTTAAAATTCGGTTAAAGTATCTTGTGAAAAAATAGGAAAAAAACCAGAGAAATCAAACATTAAAATCTCTTTTGGGATTAAAAATATAAATGAGGAAAAAAAACAGTAAGGATACTGCTAAAAAGTATTGATAATAGTGGTTGGCATTTTGAGATTTCACCATGGTTTCAGAAGAGGACATTTTTTTATTCAAAGCATCCATAATTCTGTCGGGTGCCTCATTGACATTATTTCCATCGATGTAGGACCCTCCGGTAGATTCAGCCATTTTCCTCAATGCTCCTGTCTGTCTTTTCGAGATCACAGTTTCTCCGGCCCTGTCTGCTTTATACCCCATTAACTGTCCAAAAACGTATTCCGGAACCGGCGCCCCTTCATCAGAACCTATCCCCACAGAAGTAACCATAATACCCTCTTTATTTGCCAGCTTTGCTGCTGCATTATCATTTCCTTCATTATCTTCTCCATCACTTAGCAGCACCACTTTCCTGGATCCTTTGTTTATATTTTTGAATTTACTAACCGCTGCCTGCATCGCTTTCAGAAAATCTGTTCCCTGAATCTGCATTGAACTTGTTTCAATTCCATTAATATAGTTTTCGGCCGATGTATAATCCGTTGTCAAAGGCATAATAGAAGTTGCTTCACCCGCAAAAATCACAATACCTATTTTATCATTTTTCATCTTCTGCATGGTATTGATCATAAGATTTTTCGCTTCATTCAAACGGTTTGGATTAATATCCTCTGCGTTCATCGAATTGGAAACGTCGAGCATAAAAATGACATTGTTTAATTTTTGATTCGTTTTGATTTCCTCAGACCCGCTCAATAAATCAATGATCGCAAAAATTAAAAATAAGGATCCAAGAAGGTATAAGGCAGGAAACAACTTTGTAAAACCAGACCTTTTCTCAAATAAATCTTCATGAAACTGGCTGTCTGCAAAAATATTTTTCCGTTTATTTTTCCATTTGAGATAACGGACCAATAAAAGACTGAGCAGCGGCAATAGCAACAGCAACAACAAATACCAATAATTTCCTAAATACCAATTCATCAGCTCAAAAATTTATAAAAAACCCATCTCAGCAAAGCATCAACAACAAGCAGTCCCAGGGCTATCCAAAGAAAAATTTTAAAATATTCCTGATAGTTATACAATTTCGAAACTTTCACATCCGATTTCTCCAGTTGATTGATCTCATCATACACTTCTTCAAGACTGCTATTGGAAGTAGCTCTGAAATATTTTCCGCCCGTTGTCTGGGCTATTTCCCGTAAAATAGGTTCATCTATTTTAACTTCTGTTTCTGTAAATACAAGATCTCCAAAAATATCCGTCTGGGTTGGCATCAGGGCATACCCATTGGTCCCAATCCCAATCGAATAGACTTTTATGTTATTATTCTTTGCAAGCTCTGCTCCCACCTGTGTAGGCATTGCATTTTCAATGGTATTTACCCCATCTGTCATCAGAATAATAATTTTACTCTTAGCTTTGCTGTTCTTTAAATGGTTGACCGCTACTGAAAGCCCCTCTCCGATTGCAGTACCCGGCTGTAGCTCCAATGGGTTAAGATTTTTTAACTCATCAATAACAACCTCATGATCAGAAGTTACAGGAACCTTAGTGAAGGCCTCACCGGAATACGTTACAAGACCTAATCTATCATTGGGACGTTTTTCAACGAACTTTATAGCGATATTTTTAAGCGCTGTTAAACGATCCGGTGTTAAATCTTTAGCCAGCATACTTAAGGATACGTCTACAGACAATACAATATCGATTCCTTTGGTATCGTCCCTATCTTGCGAAATGTTAAAAGTTCTAGGTCTTGCCATTGCAATAATGAGGGCAGAAAGTATGATATATTTTGAGACTTTCAGTAAAAATAAGACCACCTGAATTTCACCACTGTTATTCATATTTTTTACAGTGGGAACTTTTATACCCTTTCTTTTCTGTTTACTTATATCCCGAAATAAGATGGGAATAAATAGCAAAAAAAGCAATAAAAACCATGGACTATAAAATTCGAAATTAAACATCCTTTCTTAAGTTTTCAAATTCAAGATCATGAGAAGATCTTTTTACAAATTCTCTGATCTCAGCATAATCATTCTCCATCGTCTGCTGGTCAGGGAATGTTTTAGCAAACTTCACCAGATCCCCTCTTAAAAACACCTCCTCTACCACTTTTTCATTCTCAAGAGAAATGGTATTATTTTTCTTCATCAGATGCACAAGGTCATCTGTAAGCAATACATCAGCAGGCAGATGATATTGTTTAGTGATGAACTTTCTTGAAATATCAATCAGTTCAACATAAAAGGAACGGTAATTTCCTTCTTCTATATATTTTTTCTTTTTAAGTGATTCCAGTTCTTTTAGCGTTTGATTGGTTGCAACAGCAGGACTGGCTTTCGACTTGCGCCCCCATTTCAGATACATGAAAATCGCAACAATTAATGCAATAACCGATAAAGCCGCTAAAACATACCATTTATAAAGCTCCCAATAATCTTTGGTTCCCAGCTTTATTTCTTTATTCTTCATAATATCATTAATCTGATCTCCTTTTTGAGCCGTATTAATAACATCTATTTCATAAGGGATGGTCTTTAATATTTTATCTCCTACTTTAAATTCGAGAACGGGAATGGTAAACTTGCCTTCTTCATATACAGCAAATTCAATTTTTCTTTCATAGGAGTTGGGTTGAGTTCCGATGCTATCCTTAACTTCTTCAAAATGAAATGGCAGAAGCTCATTTTTAGCCGCTGCACTTACTTTCTGATTGTTCAGGTTATCAATTTTAACCACAAAATGATTAACCTCACCCAAAGCAATAGTCTGCTTTTCCAGATGCGAAGAAAGGATCTGTGAAAATGCACTAGCACAGATCAAGGAACATAATATAAATAGTATTTTTTTCAATTTCACTTCAATTTTGGCTTAAAGCCTCATATATTTCATTATCACGATATCAAATATCGTGTGTCTATAAAACAGTTATTTCCGCTGAAAATAATTATACAGCAATCTTGAATAATCTTCTCCCGCAGCTACATTCATAAAGCTGGCAGAGCTATTGGCAAAATCATCTTCTATCGCTCTTATCTTTTGCTTCTGGGCCTCAGCGAATGTATATCTCCATCTGGCATTTGAAGTATTTGCCCAAACTTGTTTTCCTGTTTCAGAATCATAAAATAATGCATATCCAACATCCGGAATTTCATTATCTTTTTCGTCATAAATTCTCATCCCCAACAACTGATGCTTTTTTGAAGTCACCCTCAGCATTTTGGAATCATATTCATCTTCAAAATCTGAAAAAAGAAAAACGAGAGATTTTCTCTTGAAAATCCCCATCATATATTCTAATGCTTTATCGACTTTAGAAACCGCCGGAACATAATCCGCAGTTAAAATATTACTAATAATCGAAAGGATATGTTTCCTTCCTTTTTGAGGAGGAATCACTTTATACACCTTATCTGCAAATAATATCAGCCCTACTTTATCATTATTCCCTGCCGCTGAAAACCCTAAGCTGGCTGCAATTTCTGCTACATACTCTCTTTTCAGCTGGGTTTTTGTTCCATAATCCATAGAGGCTGAAATATCCACCAGAATCATCATCGTCAACTCCCGTTCCTCTTCCATTACCTTCACAAAAGGTTCACGGAAACGAGCGGTTTTATTCCAGTCGATTCTCCGGATCTCATCCCCAAACTGATAGGGACGAACCTCAGAAAAAGTCATCCCCTGCCCTTTAAAAGCACTGTGATATTGTCCCATCAAAGTAGCTTCCGTTTTCTTTCGGGTACGGATCTCTATTTGCTTTACTTTTTTTACAATATCTTTTATCTGCATATATTTGGTAGTTGAAAATTGAAAGTTTAAAGTTGAAAGTGTTTAGTGTGGGATAAATTCCGTCGCTTTCAATTTTCCATTTTCCGCTTTCAATTTTTCTATTTAGTCTTTAAAATCAATAGATACATTAAGCCATTCATTATCAAATTTTGGGCTGTATTTTTTATAGAAGTTGATCGCAGGTTCATTCCAGTTCAATACCTGAAACATCATTCCACTGTAGTTATTAGATTTTCCAAATTCCAGAGTAGCATCAAACAGTTTTTTTCCAATCTGCTTCCCTCTCATTCTTTCAGTCACCACAAGATCCTCAAGATACAACCTTCTCCCCTTCCAGGTTGAATATCTGTTATAATACAAGGATATTCCAACGATCTCAGCATCCACCTCTGCCACAAAAGCTCCCCAAACAGGTGAGTTTCCAAATCCGGCATCAACAAACTCCTCCAAAGTCACGGTGACTTCGTGCAGAGCCTTTTCATATTCAGCAAGCTCTTTTATAAGCTCCAGCATAGGACCGCAATCCTCCTGAACCGCTCTTCTGATCATAACATCATTCATAAATACTTAGGGTGCTTGAATTTTTGCTAAAATCCTATTAACAATTTCTTCAGATGATACTTCTTCAGCCTCTGCTTCGAATGTTAAGCCAATCCGATGCCTTAAAACGTCTTTAGCCAGCTCTTTTACATCTTCGGGAATTACAAATGCTCTTCCTTTTAAAAATGCATAGGCTCTGGAAGCAATGGCTAAGTTGATAGAAGCTCTTGGTGAAGCTCCGAAGCTGATATAGTTTTTAAGATCTGAAAGTCCATAGTTTTCAGGATAACGGGTCGCAAAAACCATATCCAGAATATATTTTTCAATCTTTTCATCCAGATAGATCTGATTGATAAGCTCTTTTGCATCTACAATATCCTGAAGAGAAATAACTGCCTGTACGCTAGGTTGATGGGAAGTTGAAACCATCCGCATCACTTTTCTTTCATCTTCAAACTCAGGATAATCTATCTTACACTTCAACATAAAACGATCGCTTTGTGCTTCAGGTAATAAATAAGTTCCTTCCTGATCAATCGGGTTTTGAGTTGCCAATACTAAAAATGGCTTCGGAAGTTTCATTGTTTCATCTCCAATGGTCACCTGCTTTTCCTGCATCACCTCTAAAAGGGCAGACTGAACTTTTGCCGGTGCACGGTTGATCTCATCTGCAAGCACAAAATTGGCAAATACTGGCCCCTTTTTTATGGAAAAATCATTGTCTTTAATATTGAATATCATCGTTCCCACGACATCTGCAGGCAGCAGATCCGGAGTAAACTGAATCCTTGAAAAGTCACCATGAACCGCATCAGCTAAAGTTTTTATCGCTAAAGTTTTAGCCAGTCCCGGTACTCCTTCCAACAGCACATGACCATTCCCCAAAAGACCTACCAAAAGGCGGTCTATCATATATTCCTGTCCAATAATAACTTTGTTGATCTCCTGCCTAAGTAGAGAAAACAAGTAATTCTTCTCTTTTACTTTCTCTGTGAGCTGGCGAATATCTTCTGCTTGGTATGTATCTGACATAGCTTAATTTAAAATAGTTGGTAAATTTCTAATAAATACTTGCATTAATCAACACAATGAATGCCATTTTTGAGTTAAAGTTTGTTAAATATTTTTGCGATTTATCGAGATAATCAGAATATGCACTTTAGCTTTAATTCATTTATTACACTAAGAATACAAATATCATAGCGTTAGTCTCTTTATAGAATTTAATTGTAGGCTTAAAAATAAAACTTGAAGATTAGCTGTACTAATCTCCAAGTAATAAAGTTTTCCGATAAATTATTGTTTATTATAATTTAGTGATTGTAAGAGTAAATACATCTTCTGCTACATCAGTAGTTTCTTCGTAAGACCCTACATTCATATAATACTCGGTTCCTGCAGTAGTTGTAATAGTAACCGTTTCCGCTGCTGCTGCACCACCATTATCTACCGTATCCACACATACAAGACTGGTACAGCTTCCGCTGTACACACCTATCTGAGGATCAAAAGCACTTCCCGCAGGCATAGTCACTTTAATCGTGTATTGACTGCCATCTCCTACCATTTTGAACCATGTACCATCATTCATTGCGTCAGCACATACACTTATATTTCCTGCATTATTCGTTGTAGAAACAGCATCAAGTTGTGTATACGTATAAGGAAAAGCAGATGCAATCAGAGCTCCGGAACAGGCATCGTTTGCCGGAACAGGAGGAACCGTTTTAAAAACTATATCCGCACAACCTGAAGATCCAACACCTGCTGAAACAGAGGTTACTCTTAAATAATAATTTGTACCTGGATTAAGTGGTGTTGATGGAGAAAAATTAGTCGCTGTTACAACTTGTTGATTAATAACATCTGTACCACCTGGAGTGGTTCCTATTGAAACTTTATAAGAATCTGCACCAGAAACAGGAAACCATTTAATAGCAGGAGACAAAGGAATAGACTGCGCGTTATTCGTAGGATATACAATGAAAGGACAGGCAGGAGTAGCTGCCGGCGTTAATCCTAAAATAGATATTGCCGATTTATAATCCGCTCTTATTCCACCCGGTGGAGTTGCAGGATCAATAATTCCACCATCTCCCTTATAATATAAAGTTGAATAAGGAGTATGTGGATATACATGAAAGACCTCATCAAAATTATTAATATCTATACTTTGAGAGTTTTCTTTTGCAGCCACCACCAGATTATCTGCATTGTTATAAGTAAACGGGGTAGCAAAAGAAATGATAACCTTCCCATTATTATTCGACACTGTACCCGCAAAAACCTGAGTCAACTGTGAAACCGGAATCCAGTCGGTACCGGATACAAACCCCGTCTTTGATGTATGCCCGAGATAAACGGTCCAGTTTGAAGAATCTGCAATAGTTGCCGATGAATCCAAGTAGAATGTAAGGCCCGTAATATTTCCTGCAGCATTCGTATTTAATTCCTGTTTAGGATAAATCTGCTGAACATATGAATAGGAAAAAAAACTACTTATTGGTGCAGTTCCAACACTTGTACTTCCGATATTTAAATTTATTTGAGCATTAAGCATCAACACTGCCGATAAAAAGGATAAAAGTAAAATTTTTTTCATATTTAATAAAACTAATAAGGTAAACCATGCTAATTTAGCATTAAAGTTTTAATTTCTATAATAAATATAATTTTTTTTACGATTAAAATTTCAATTCCATCGACTACACAATGTTGTAAAATGGCTTCCAATAAGCATTCCCATCAATGAAATTTATGTAATTAATAAAATTTTATCCATTATTATAAAAAGTCAACCAAGAGATCTTTATTTTAGATATATATTTTAATATATTTGTATCAAACACCAACAATATGCATAAAAAGCTATTTTTTTTAAGTCTTTTTTTTATCGCTCTCTTTAAAGCACAGACAACAACAGTAACAAATGTGATTTCGCAGGCTGTTTATTACGATGGTTATGCGGCTCCAGTTTCCACACCTGTTCCTGCAGGTTTGATCAGGCTATCAAATACGAGATACGCAAGAAAACTTACAGATGCTGAGCTTAATTCTTTTAAGGCCAAGATTGCAATGAGGGTGACTATTGGTGCTTTATGTGATAACTATGACCGCTTAGGAAGTGTTTTTTTAGCTATGGTTCCTAAAAATCAACCTACCTATACTGTAGATGACACTAATGTAAAAAGAATTGAAGTAGGGAGATATATTACCCCATTCATGAATAAAAACCGTTCTCCTCTGGAAGTTCCTTACACCTATGATTTAAGCAATTTATACAGTGTATTTCATGATAATGGATTGCGTACTAATTATGATATGTATATGGAACTGGATGTATTTGGCGTTCCTTACGCCGCACAAACTCAGGTAGCGGGATGCACTGGAAGAATTGATGTTTTTTCAGGTACTTTAACTTTCTTCTCAACCAATACAGCAGCAACTGTTTCAGATTACAACAGCCTAGTTCCATTATTAAGTTACAGCAAATTAAATAATTATAACAGCACCGATGTTACAGGTGAAACCGTCAGACTTTTAACGTTCAATTTACCAAATGCTATTACTGACGCCCATTTCTTTGTCATATCTACTCCTCATGGTGCAAACAGCGGTGGTGAAGAGTATGTAAGAAGACAAAACTATACCTATATAGATGATGTACAGGTTCTCACTTATACTCCCGGAGGAATTTCCTGTGAACCCTACCGAGTGTACAATACACAAGGTAACGGAATTTACGGATCCGTTCCAAAAAGCTTCGCTGACTGGACTTCATGGAATAACTGGTGTCCGGGTAATTCCGTTCCAATCAGAGGATTTACACTTCCCAATATAACTGCAGGAAATCATACCCTGAAACATACGATACCAACAGCCGTATTTAATCAGCAGCAGGGTGATGTATTTTTATCTGTTTATATGCAAGGTAAAAGCAATGCTGTCTTGAATGTAAAAGATGTTAAAACCATAGACGTTACTATTTATCCAAATCCAACCTCAGACTTAGTCAATATAAAATCAAAAATAGACGTAGCTTCTATAAGTCTTTTCAGCATAGATGGAAAAAAATTATCTGAAAATTACAGAGAAAACAAAATAGATCTGTCAGCTTATCCTACAGGTGTTTATTTTTTAAATATTGTCTTAAAAGATGGAACCACTTTTAAACATAAGATTGTTAGAAAATAATTAAAAAAGATCTTGGATAACAATATCCAAGATCTTTTTTACAAAAGCAAGGAAGGATAGAATAATTAATTTTCGCATTAAAGAATAATAAATGTAATTATATAAAAATAGAATAACCATTGCAGTTGCAGTGGTTATTCTATTTACAGCCAAGGATTAGATTGCAATATTCAAATTTTCATATAACTTGTCAATTTATATGATTTATCCATTCTCCGCGATTATTTAAACTTAAAAAGGTATGTATAGTAAATATATAGATTAATTACCAGTAATATTTATTACGCTTTAAATCCCATAAATCATTTATTTCATTTTTCTCAAGAAATTCCTCAAAAGCATTCCAGCCTTTTTCTCTTATTAATTGGGCTTCTTCCTGATAAATTGGTATTATTAGGGGAAAAACAACTCCTTTATTTTCTAAGATTAGCTCTTGAAAATCATTATCAAAATAAAAAGGCAAAGTGAAATATAATGAATTCATTTTTGTTTCTGAAGTCATCGTGAAATTAAAAGATATAACATCACCATGGAGCACTCCTTTTTTATTATCAATCAAATATTCGACAAAACTCGTTAAAAATGAGGCTATCTCATTTTCATTATATTTTGACATACACACAAAAGTAAATTCGTAATAATAATCAATAAAATAGTGATTCATTCCCAATGTAGAGTATGTCCTGATATCTTCAAATGGAATATTATCATACAAAGAAATTGTAAGATTGTATTTTTTATCTAAAACATCTTTTACTCTTGATATTTCTCCAATATATTTTTCTAAATGCTCTACTACTATCATCTAAAATAATTTAATAATTTTTTTTTATCTATTGATGTATATAAAGTATGTATTCTCACCATAACATCTATTAATAGTTTACACAATTACTAATAAAATAAGCAGTACACTGTTTCTAAAGATTAATATTATTCTGTACAGCTAATTCTTTTATCTTACAAGTTTTATTTTCTTCATTAATGAGCCCTTTTTTTATATCCAATAATAATTCTTCCAATGTCACTTTATAAAGATTAGCTTTATTATTTGACAAGAAATTAATTATTTCATCTAAGGCATCATCATAATCTTCCAATCCACAATAAGCTAAATATTTTAATTGAGAAGCATATTCATTATTACTATTCTTTTGCAACAATATATCAGCTATATGAATTGCCAAATCATATTTTTCAACTTTATAATATGAATATGCGAGAAATAACAATTTGTAACTATAATCTTTTGAGGAAAGTTCATTTAAATTATTTAAAACATCAATAGCTAATTCATATTGTTCATTATCAATCAAATCTTTAGCTTTTTGTAAGTCCTCTTTCATAGTTAGATCCATAATTTATCTTTTTGATATTTTTAGGGATTAAAAAATATCTTTCTTGGAAGTTATATTTACTCTTATACCCCTTCGTTGAATCGTTAGGCTCATTGTCCATTTAGTACTACAAATTTATATGTATTTACTAAAGTATGTAATAAATATGTTTATTATATTTTTCCAAATACAAAGTTCACAAATAGCAGTACAACTAAAGCTGGAAATATTCCCTAGGATTATTGTCTCTTACTTAGTGCCTGTTACTCGAATACGCGCATCACGTGTATGCCGATAGCATTTATTTTTTAAATATTGTCTTAAAAGATGGAACAACTTTTAAACATAAGATCATTAGGAAATAAAATAAAGAGATCAGAACTAATCACAATCCCTCCTTTGAGTATTTTCACAGGAGGGATTTTTTTATAAAAAAGAAAATAATAAATAACGTGTTTAGCTGGATTTAAGAACATTTACCCTAATCCTTATCCAAAAAATTGTCATTTCCAGTTTATTAAACTATTTTTGGTGATTAAAATTTTGTAAAATGAATTATCATTTTCAAGCTCACAGACAGGTAAGGAGAAACCTTTTGGATATATTGCAAAATACTTCCCATGAAGACCTTTTGCTCATTCCTGATGGATTCAACAACAATATGTATTGGAATATTGCACATACTGTTGCCACTCAGCAGCTTTTGCATTATTACCTGAGTGGTAATCCTTTTCGAATCGACAAATATTGGATCGAAACCTATAAAAAAGGAACCTTACCCAACTTAAACGTTCAGAAGTCTGAAGTAGAAGATCTGGAGTTTTTACTCACTGAAACTTCAAAGATTTTAATGAAAGATTATGACAGCGATTTCTTTTCAGATTACACTCCTTATACGACAAGTTTTGGTATGGATCTGAAAAGTATTCAGGATGCGATCATCTTTAACAATATGCATGAAAGCCTCCATTATGGGTATCTCATGTCACAGAAACGAGCAATTTTAGGAGAAAAATATTAAAATGACAGATA
Organism: Chryseobacterium sp. T16E-39; assembly: GCF_002216065.1. Lineage (NCBI taxonomy): Bacteria > Pseudomonadati > Bacteroidota > Flavobacteriia > Flavobacteriales > Weeksellaceae > Chryseobacterium > Chryseobacterium sp. T16E-39. Next base: position 1,887,536 of record NZ_CP022282.1, read on the forward strand.
AGAAAGACGACTTTATTTTCGGGTTACGCCCCGTAATAGAAGCTATTGAAGCAGGAAAAACCATTGACAAGATCTTTTTGCAGAATGCACTTCAAGGTCCGATATATGCTGAACTAAAAGCAGTTTTAGCACAAAATAAAATACGTCCAAACTACGTTCCGATTGAAAAACTAAACCGTTTTACAAGAAAGAACCACCAGGGAGTAGTTGCCTTTATATCGGATGTTCCTTTTCATAAAATAGAGGATATTGTTCCCCAATTATTTGAACAAGGAAAGACTCCGTTTTTATTAATTCTGGATCGATTAACTGATGTTAGAAATTTCGGTGCGATCTGCAGAACCGCAGAATGCGTTGGAATTGATGCTGTAATCATTCCTGAAAAAGGAGCTTCACCAATTAATTCAGATGCGATCAAGACTTCGGCTGGAGCTATTTATAATGTGAAAATCTGTAAGGAGGCTAATTTAGCGCACACCGTGGATTTCCTTCAGCAAAGTGGGATTTCAGTATATTCGGCTACAGAAAAAGCACAGAAGCTGATCTATGATGTAGACTTCGCTGCCCCTTGTGCTATTGTAATGGGTAATGAGGAAACCGGAATTTCAAAAGAAGTATTACATCATTCTGATGAAAAAATAAAATTACCTATTGAAGGAAAAACTCAATCATTAAATGTTTCTGTTGCGTGTGGAGCGATTTTATATGAAGCGGTAAGACAGAAAATGTCTATCACTCCAAATCCTTAATCCATGAAAATAAAGTTTCTTTTACCTTTTTATTTTGTGCCTCTTGTTTTGAATGCACAGACTAAAAATATTCCAACAGACAATCCTTTGGCCAACGATTTTGATCAGCTTGTTCACAAAGAGGTGTCTGCCTATATGAAAGATCCTGCTCGTGTTGGACTTTCTATTGGTATTATTAGAAATGGTAAAAGCTACTTTTATAATTATGGGACCACAAAAAAAGAGAAAGAAGAACTTCCAACTTCAAAGGATGTTTACGAAATAGCTTCTATTAGTAAAACCTTTACAGGAACACTTTTAGCACATGCTTTAGTAGATAAAAAAGTAAATCTGGACGATGACATCCGAAAATATCTCGATGGAGATTATCCAAATTTAGAATTTAAAAAACATGCAATAAAAGTAGCCCATCTGACGAATCATTCTTCGGGATTGCCACAGTTTGTACCGGATCAATCTGCAAATTTTAAAAAACCTATGGATTCTATTCCATTTATCCTGACCGAGGTTTATAAAAATTATTCACGAAAGAAATTTGCGGAAGATCTTCATGCGATCAAAATTGATGCAATTCCGGGAACAACCTATAAATATTCTAATGCGGGAGTTCAGATTATAGGAGATATTCTGGAAAAAGTATATCATAAAAGTTTTCAGAACCTTCTCGAAGAATATATTACAGAACCTCTTAACATGAAGCAAACCATAGTTGGCACGAACTCTGCTCAACTATTAACCGGTTATAATGAAAAAGGAAAAGTAATGCCTAGAAATACAACAAGTATTATGGCACCGGCGGGTGGAATTTATTCAAGTACGGGAGATATGGTAAAATACATTCAGTATCATCTGAACAAGAATGACAAATATGTAGTAACGTCTCATACACCTATTGTAAAAAGTGATGGTGACGAGATCGGACTACTCTGGAGAATTCATAAATATAAAGACAAAAACCTATCTTTTTGGCATACTGGCGGAACATTTGGTTTTTCAAGTGTTTGCCAGATCTATCCCGAAAAAAATATGGGAATAGTGATACTTACAAATGAGTCCGATATGTCTTCCCAGGGAAAATTACAGGATATCGCAGAAAATATATATAACAGTAGTAAAAATTAAAATAAAGAAAAATGAAAAACATAGCAGCAATAGCGCTAATATCCATAGCATTAGTTTCATGTAAAAAGGAAACGGCAAAAATTACAAAAGTAGATCCTAAAACAGGAAAGACCATTACCGTAGAAGTTCCGGCTGATTCCATTGCAAAAGTAGCAGAAAATGCGGCTATTAAAGATTCAGCAGGCATTTACACTCAGACTTTTAAGCTTGAAAAAGGAAAAACATATCCTTTAACGACGTATCAAAGAGATGTAAAAACAATGACTGACCCTCAGGGTAAAACATTAAACGGAACAAGTGAAGCAACAGATGAAATGAGTTTCACGGTAAATGATATTAAAAATAATGTTTATGATATCACACTTAACCTTATTGCAAAGAGAAACTCTCAGACCGCAGAAGGAAAAACAATCGTTGTAGATACTAAGCAACCCATTCCTAAAGAGGATGATCTTAAAATGATCTGGAATATCAACAGAGCATTGACTAGCAATAAGCTGAACATGAAAATGGATACTAAAGGAAATGTCATTTCAATTACAGGTTTTGAGCCTGTTTACACAAAAGTGTCCAATGCCGTTGGTACTTTGGTGAAAGATGCTAACCAAAAAGCGAGTGTAGTTGCCAGTCTGAAAGAAAGCTTCAATGAAAAAGTTTTAAAAGACCAGTTCAGCAAAAATCTTACAATGATGCCTAAAAAAGGGGTTAAAATTGGAGAAAAATGGACAAACACAGAAAACGCTGATCCAAATGGTAAAATAAAAGTTACCTCAAACTATGTACTTAAAAGTGTTGGCAATGGTATTGCTGAAATTGGCGTAACAGGAGGAATTCCTAAAAAGACAGACAAACAGGCTCAGGGAGCTATGACGCACAGCATCAGCAGCGAGTTGGTACAAAACGGTACCATCAAGTTTGACGAAAATACAGGATGGATTACCAACCAGAATATTACCGTAAAAACCACTCAGGTAGAAACCATTTCAGACGGAAAACAATCCCAGTCTATGAAGAGTGTTTCCAATTCTTCTGTAATGGTAAACCCTTCTGCTAAATAATAGAGGTTTATAAATAAAAAAATATGAAGTGGATTTTTGAGCTAGTACTCACAGCTATTATTCTTTTCTTTGTCTGGAATATCCTTAAAAGGCTCTTCTTTAAGACTTTTTACAGTTATCGATTCAACAACGATAACAATAATAAACAGCAGGATATACAAAACTCGAATAAGAAGACGAATCAGAAAATCAATTGGGACGCAGAGACTGTGGACTATGAAGAAGTAAAAGAAACTAAGGATAAAAGGTAAAATTTCCAAGAAAATAAAAGATAATAACCAGCATGGCGAAAAATAAAAACTTAATTTATATTGCAATTTCATTAGTTGTATTTATAGTTTTAGCATTTTTATATTCCACTCCTGTTTTTACGGGGAAACAGCTTTTCCAGCATGACATTGTTCAGTACCGGGGAGGAGCAAAAGAACTCCTTGATTACAGAGCTAATAATGAAAAAGAAACCTACTGGAGTGACTCCATGTTCGGGGGGATGCCCACCTATCAGATGGGTAGCCAATTCAAAGGGGATATCATTAAGAAAATTGATAGCAACCTGAATTTCCTACCGAGACCTGTTAATTATCTTTTTTTACTTTTTGCCGGATTTTTCCTTTTGGGAATGGTAGTAGTTAGGAACTGGAAGTATGCATTACTGGGTGCCACCTTCTTTGGGCTGTCTACCTATTTTTATATTATTATTGCTGCCGGACATAATGGTAAAGTAAACACAATTGAATACTTTGCCCCTCTTTTAGCCGGTATATTATTGGTTTACATAAGAAAGAAGTATATTATCGGGTTTATTGTAACCACTCTGTTTATGGGACTGCAGATTGCTGCCAACCATCCACAGATGACCTATTATCTTTTCCTTGCTTTAGGGTTCTTGTTTATCTCTGAGTTGATCAGGGTTATTCAAAAAAAGACTCCAATGAAGCACTTTGTTATTTCATCGGCTATTATTGCTGTTTCCTGTATCATTGGTGTAGGAATGAATTCTCAAAGAATAATGGCCAATTCTGAATATATCAAAGAAACAGTTCGCGGAAAACAAATCTTAAATACAGAAAGCCATACATCAGGAAAATCCGGAATGGATAAAGAAAGTATGCTGATGTGGAGCTATGGAAGGCTTGAAACGCTTAATCTTTTCATTCCAAGATTGATGGGTGGAGGAAGTCAGGAGCCTGAAGCTAAAGAAATAATGAACCATGTTCAGGAAATGATTCAGGAAAATGTTTCCTCTCAGGCTGAGATGGATAGAATTTCTAAAGGTTTTTCTTCTGTGACCTATTGGGGAGATCAACCGGGAACTTCGGGTCCTGCTTATCAGGGCGCCATTGTTTGTTTTTTAGCACTTTTAGGATTCTTTTTTGCAGGAAAAAAATACCGTTACTGGATTTTAGGAGCTTCTATTCTGACTATTTTCTTAGCCTGGGGAAGCAACTTTATGCCATTGTCAGATTTCTTTATCGACTATGTACCATTTTACAATAAATTCAGAGCACCATCTTCCATTCTTGTAGTGGTTGAACTACTGCTCCCATTAATTGCTATTATCGGTTTGTACAGATTCTTTATTGACGAAAAATTAACGGAAGAATATAAAAAGAAAATACTTCTTTATGTAAGTGGCGGAACTTTAGGGCTTCTTTTAATTCTATTAATTTTTGGAAAAAGCCTTTTAGGTTTTGCAACAGATAACGAAAAATTGTACTTCCCTCCTTTCCTGCTTGATTATCTGGTAGATGAAAGATTTAAATTATTCAAAATTGATGCAATAAAAGCATTCATTTATGTAGCCATAGCTGCTGTAGTTTTATTCATGACCATGAAGAAGAAACTAAGTCAGAATATTGCATTGATCATTATAGGGATAGTAAGTTTATTTGACTTATGGACAGTAAACAAGCGTTATCTGAATGACGAAAATTATGTAGATAAAGTATTTGCAGAAAACCCTTTTCAGACTGAAAGTTCTGATCTACTGGCGGAAAAAGTTCAGGCCAATCCAAGTCTCGGATCTATCTTAGCCAACGTTAATGTCAATAAAGCATTAGAAACCATCGCTGAAAAAGATAAAACTCATTACAGGATTTTCAATAATATTCTTGGAACCTTCAGTGAGACCAATACTTCATACTTCAAGTCCTCTATTGGGGGTTATCATGCTGTTAAATTAAGAAGGTATGATGATGTGATCAATGAGTATTTTCAAACAATGGATTCTGTAAGGGTTCCTAATGTTCTCAATTTATTAAATGCTAAATATTGGGTTTTAGGAGGTCCTGAAAAGCCACAAACAATGCCTAATACAAAAGCCAATGGTAATGCTTGGTTTGTAAGTGATGTACAATTTGCTAAAACTCCAAACGAAGAAATAAAATCAATTGGTGTTATCAACAGTAAAAGGACCGCAGTAGTTGCAGCTGAAGATAAATCATATTTTGATAACAAACCCGTTCAGGCGGACTCTACAGCATTCATTAACCTGACGAAATACCAACCTAATGAACTGGAGTTTAAATCCAAATCTAAAACACCACAGTTAGCCGTATTCTCTGAAATTTACTATCCTCATGGTTGGAAGATGTTTGTAGATGAAAAAGAGGTTCCTTATATCAAAGCAGATTACTTACTTCGTGCTGTTCATGTTCCGGCAGGAGAACACCATATCAGAATGATTTTTGAACCAGAGGTTATTGAGAAAGGAAAATGGATTTCTCTGTTTTGCTTTGGACTATTCATCGTTTTAAGTGCCTTTGGTATTTTCTGGATCAACAAAAAGAAAAAGGAAGAAGAAGTTACTGAAAAAACAGCTTAAAGCTGTAAGTTCATCTTTTAAAGTTCTATGGAAAAGAAGAAAATTCTTATCATTACTTACTACTGGCCTCCTGCAGGAGGTCCCGGTGTCCAGAGGTGGCTGAAATTTGCAAAATATTTACCCGAATTCGGCTGGGAACCTATTATTTACACACCGGAAAATCCGAGTTATCCTTTATTGGACGAGAGTTTATTAAAAGATGTTCCAAGAGATCTGAAGATCGTTAAAACAACTATTTGGGAACCTTATCAGCTCGCCGAAAAACTGAATAAAAGCAATAAAAAATTTAAGGCCGGACAATTTGATGTGGGTAAAAACCAAAGCTGGAAATCTAAACTTTCCATTTGGGTAAGAGGAAACTTCTTTATTCCTGATGCAAGAGTTTTTTGGGTAAAACCATCGGTGAAATTTATAGAGCATTATTTAAAAGAAAATAAGATTGATACCGTGGTTACTTCAGGGCCGCCTCATTCTTTACATCTTATAGGTTTGCAACTTAAAAAGAAAATTCCAACATTAAAATGGATCGCCGACTTCCGAGATCCATGGACAGAAATTTCTTATTATAAACATTTAAAGCTCACCAAAAGATCTGATCAAAAACATCGGAAATTAGAAAGTGATGTTTTTAAAAATGCAGATATTACTTTGGCAACCAGCTATACTGATGCTGAAAACTTCCGGAAAAACGGAGCCAATGCGGTCTGTATTACGAATGGTTTTGATGAAAGTGATTCTACTGAAAAGGTAAAAAAGCAAAAAGGCGAAAAAGCTGGGTGGACGGATGGTGAATTTGTAAAATCGCAGAATCCTGAAACCGCGGACTCTCAAACTCTCAAATCTTCAAACCCTCAGACTCATTTCACTTTGAGTTATATTGGTGTATTAGAGCAGCTTCGGAACCCGGAGAACTTATGGAAAGTGCTTGATCATCTTGTACAAACAAATTCTGATTTTGCACAGCATTTTTCACTGAAGTTTGCAGGCAGAGTAGATGATAAAATTCTGGAAGCTCTTAATGGTTCTAGTTTAAAAAACCATATTCTGGATCTGGGATATATTTCCCATGATAAAGCAATTGAGGAAATGCAAACTTCCGATATACTTCTGATCACAAATTTTCCAAATGAATCTTCCAAAGGGATCATTCCGGGAAAAATTTTCGAATATTTAGCAACAGGAAAACAGATTATCTCATTTGGTCCGGACAAAGCCGATGTTTCTAAGATCTTAGAAGATACATATGCAGGAAAACACTTCAGTTATGAGGATTTTGATGCTGTCCAATCTTTTATAGTACAGAAATTTGAACTCTGGAAAAAAGGAAATCTTCTTGAAAACACTCAAAATATTGAACAGTTCTCAAGAAGAAATCTTACTAAAAAATTATCTGAAATTTTAGGTTAAATCGTCCATTGATCGTTAACAACAGCAATTAAATAATATTTTCCCTGAAATTCTTCATAGACAAAACGAAGGGTCTTCCAGTCCATTTCTCCATATTTCTCTGTGCCCTTGATATAATTTTCAGTGAAATCATGCTTTGGATAGATTTCTTCCAGATTATTCAATGAATTACCTCCGCCCTGAAATTTATTAAAAGAGTAGGAAGAAGTGGTATAGTCTTTGGAGAAAACCCATTTTCCCAGATAGTTTTTAATCGTTTCTTTATACAAATCTCCTGAGCCATCATGCGATCCCCAGGTAAACTGTGTTTGTGTTTGAACATATTTTTCAAAATCAGCCTTAGAAAAATGTTTATCCTCTTTGACATCAATAAAAGCATACATTGAAAAACGAATCCCTTTTTGAGGATGAATAAATTCAGAAAATTTTTGATAATCCTTATTTTTTAAGGCCTGTAGAATCTCATCATTGGTTCTTTTTATCACCTCTCCTTTCTCAGCCTCACTGATCTTTGGAACAGCAGTAATACTGTCTCCTTTTACCTGAGCCGTTGAATCAACAGTATTGATGGATGGTTTTTCTGTATTCTTTTTACAGGCTACAAGGCTTATGATCAATAGTGGAATGAATAGTTTTTTCATCTTTTTTTAATGTTAATTAAAGAAAATCACCAAAACTAATGCCAGAAAAATAAGTAAATTTGTTATATGGAAGTTTTAGATATCCTTATTATCGGAGGTGGCCCTATTGGTTTGAACTGTGCCCTGGAAGCACAAAAAAATAATCTCTCTTATTTAATTGTTGAAAAAGGAACAATCGTCAACTCACTGTATAATTATCCTTTATACATGCGTTTTTTCTCTACACCCGAAAAACTGGAAATTGCAGAAATCCCCTTTATATCAACGGCCCCTAAACCCGGCAGGCAAGAAGCTTTAGAATATTATCAGGGAATTACAAGACAAAAGAACCTCAACATCCATCTTTATGAAACGGTTATCAAGGTCTCTAAAACCGATGGAATATTTGAAATTGAATCCTCTAAATCCAAATACTATTCAAAGAATGTGATCATTTCCACAGGCTTTTATGACATCCCTAATCTGATGAATATTCCGGGAGAAGATCTAGAGAAAGTCAAGCATTACTATTCCGAACCCTATCCTTATGCCCAACAGAAAATTGTTGTGGTGGGCTCAAGTAATTCGGCAGTAGATGCAGCCCTGGAAACCTATAGAAAAGGAGCTGAAGTCACCATGATCATCCGTCATTCCGAAATATCGAAAAGTGTAAAATATTGGGTAAAGCCTGATATTGAAAACAGGATTGCAGAAGGGAGTATTACTGCCCACTTTCAGTCTGAGCTGATCGAAATTAAAGAGCACAGTGTTGTATTCAGGGATCAAAATGGCCTGATTAATGAAATTAAAAATGATTTCGTCCTTGCTATGACCGGCTATCTTCCAAATTTCAATTTTCTGAAGAGTTCCGGAATTGAGTTGCAGGGTGATTGTCTTAATCCGGTGTACCATCCCGAAACTATGGAAACCAACATCCAGAATCTTTATCTGGCGGGAGTGGTTTGCGGCGGAAAGGATACCCATTTGTGGTTTATCGAAAATTCCAGAATCCATGCGGACATGATTATCAAGAATATTGTTAAAATGAAATCGTTTTAATTAAATGCTAAGGCGAAACGACTTCATTTTTAAATGTTTAAATTCCTGCAGAATGACAATAGTATTATAAATCATTTCAATACAGATTAGTAGAAAGTATTGGGGCTGAGTAGATTAAAAAGATTAAAAGTCAGCTTTTACCCCAAAAATAAAATTTCTTTTTGCTGCAGGATTATAAAAACGGTTTCCAAAAGCATTGGTATCAAATCCTAAGACATAGTCTGTATTATAAAGATTCTGAATCTGAAGATAGAGATTCAGCTTTGTTTTTTCAAACTGAACGGGCAATCTCAATTGAATATTCCCAACAATATTCGATTCTGACCACACTGAATTAGCATCATTTAAGGGAATTTTTGAAGTATAAAAATGAGAATAATCGATGCCTAATTTATTCAAAATAACAAAATTAAATAAGCTGTTTATTGTCGTTGCCGGAACACCAGTTAAATCATTTCCTGAAAAATTTTTATCTCCCTGCGCATAATCTCCAAATTTAAACTTGTAAAAGCTGCCTGAGAATCTGAATTTAAACTGATTAAACACATTATTATCAGTATTAAAGCTTTTTGATTCCACCAATACTTCAACTCCTTTTTGAATCACATTTCCCTGGTTGACAAAAAAATCCTGTCCTTTTTCATTTTGTCGCCTTACAATGGCATCTTTCATTCTAAAATCAAAATAACTTCCCTCTACAAACAAAATATTACCCAACTGCTTACGGATCCCAATTTCTTTATTCCATCCGTATTCCGGAACTAAGTTTAGATTAAATTCCTGACTGGAAGAACGGATCTCTTCATTTGTCGGAGCGGAATTACCCTTTCCGATTTTAGTTCTTATGGAAAATCCCTTTTCTAAAAGGTATGTGACCCCAAAATTGGGAAGCCATTGTTTTTTGAAATTCACTTTTCCTTTACTGGTTCCAGGATAAAGCCGTTCCCATTCATAAGAATTGGAATTTAAGCTTAGTGAAATATCCGTAAAAAGTTTTTCATTAAAATTTAATTTTTGTGATAAAAAATAAAACCCTGAGGTATTCTTAAGATTGTCAAAATTTTGTGGGTTTCCTTTTACCCCTTGGTTATTATCATAATTTCTAACTACGATAGAATTAATTCCCCCTTCAAATCCGAATCGCCACGCTGACTTAATCCTACCCCAATCCTTCTCATAATTGATGTGAGTCCGTAAAGCAAAGTTCCTTTCGAACCTATTTTCATAATTTGTGATAAAAGGATTTTTAAAGTCAACATAAGAGCCCTGTATCATAACAAAATGAGAAAATTCCGGACTCAAATCAATCTCATTGGAAATACCGGCTAATATCATTTTATTCCGAATTCCTGCATCCTGCTCACCCGCACCTGGAAGCATTGATGTTGCGGGTCTTGCCTGCTTTCTATCCTTCTCCATTTGTTCCATCGTCAAACCTCCCGGGGTTTGATAATCAAGATCAGAGAATAAAACCATCGCTTTAAGAGAGGCTTTTTCAGCATATTGAAAATGGTCTTTTAAAAATATCTGCTTTCTTTTGACTGCGGACTGCTTGCGATAGGAATCGCTTTGGTAATAATTTTGGAACACCTCAAAAAAATGCTTTCCTGTTTGTTTTGAAAGATCAAAGCTCTGGTTAAAAGTTCCATAACTTCCTACAGACAGGTTAGCAGATGTATTTTCTGAAGATCTTGTTTTAAGAAGAATAGTACCGCCTGTAATAGCACCATAATCACCACTTTCAGGACCTTTATACAATTCTATCTTATCGATCAGTTCCGGAGAAATAAGATTAAAATAGGTGTTTCCTGAGGCATCCGAAAGAATGAAATCATCCATATACACCTTGACATTACGTACCCCAAAAGGAGACCGTAAGGTACTTCCTCGGAAAGAGATCCTGTAACTTCCGGGAGACCGTTCCTCCATTCGTGCACCAGGAATCTGATTGATGGATTCAAGCATCCGTTCAGGAGTATTCTGATTCAAAAGACCTCTGGAAACTACGGAAACAGACTTGGTAGAATTGATATAGGAAGTTGGCTTTTTATAAGCATCTATTTTTACTTCGGAAATCAATTCGACAGAATCTCTTCTTTGAGAAGAGAAAAATGAACAGACAGTGATAAAGAGTAAAAAACAGATTCTCACCATAATACAAAACTAACAAATGATTCTTTAAATCATGTCCTCTTCTGAAACTTTCCTGTCCAGCATCCACGGAACAATAAAATAAAAAGCAATCGCAATAAGAACCGCAAAAATTCCTGTCCCCAGCCATAAAGCTGTAAATCCGAATTTCTCAGCAATTAAAGTTCCTACATAAGGTGTAACAATAAAAGCAATGGAAAAAGAGATTCCGTTGAGTCCCATGTAAGCCCCTTTATTGTGAGCTCCCGACCTTAAAGCAGTAATCGTTGACATAAAAGGTAATGTCCATATCTCACCTACACAAAGGATCGTCATCGAAATAACCAATGCTACGATACTATAGTCAAATGCCATCATTGCATAAGCGAAACCACAAAGAAAGGTTCCTAAAAGCATCGTAACTCCTAATTTAAAATATTTCTCAGCAATCTGAACCAATGACATTTCTAACAGTACAATTAAAAAACCACTGTACCCTAATAAATAACCGATATTTTGCTGACTGAGATGCGCTGTATCTTTATAGAAAATCGTCAGGGTACTGAAAAGCTGAAAAAAACATATGGCGAAAAGCATACAAAAAAAGCAATACAACAAAAACTTTCCATCCCGATAAGGAGATCCTTCAGTAATTGTATTATTAACTTCTTTAACTTTCTTAGCTTTTCTTGTAACTAGCTGATCTCTCTTTCTAAAGAATACAATATAGGTAATGCCTGCCATTAAAGCACCCAAAGCATTACTGTAAAAAAGAAACTCATAGGATATAGCGGATAAAATACCTCCCAATGCAGGCCCTATCGAAAACCCCAAATTTACTGCCATTCTGTTCAATGAAAAAGCCCGGGTAAGGTTTTCAGGTTTTGCATATTTTGTAATAGCAACCGAATTGGCAGGACGGAAGGTCTCGCTTACAATACTCTGTGCTAAGATAATTCCGGCTAAACCAACCTCTGTTGTAAAAAGTGGGATCATACAAAATAACGGAACACTTAAGAGCAGACTTAAACTTTGTACTTTATATTCACCTATCTTATCCGTAATCATCCCTCCCAACCAAGAGCCCAATACCGAACCAATTCCGAAAAAACTTAAGACCACTCCTGAATTTTCAATACTGAAATGTAAATGCGCAGTCATATAAACCCCCAAAAACGGGAGTACCATCGATCCGGCTCTATTGATTAGCATTACCAACGCCAGCATCCAACTTTCCTGGGAAAGTCCTTTGAAAGAACTTGTGTAGATCTTAATTAATTTCACGGGAATATATTCTTTGGGGAATCTTTTCGGAGAGACAAAATTAGGGAAATTAAGTCAGAGCATCGCTCTTAAATCTCTTTTCATTGAAAAATAAATTGAAACAGATACAATATGAATCAATAAATTCAGGAATATTTCAATTTATGATCGATCGGGTCCTTTATAAAATTTGTAAATTGCAACTACACCTTTTTAAATATTGCTCTATGTAAATTTTCGACAATTTCCACATCAAATTAACTCTATACTATATGATCACCAAAACAAAATTGTATGAATTTTAAAAATATAACCGTTGCAGGCAGCGGTGTGTTGGGATATCAAATTGCCTTTCAAACAGCTTTTCATGGTTTTAACGTAACCGTTTATGACATCAGCGACGAAATTTTAGAACAGGCAAAAGGAAAATTTAATGTACTTGGTGAAGCTTTTAAAAAGGATTTAAATGCGACTCAGAAGCAACTAAATGCAACCTTGAAAAACCTCAATTATACTTCAGATCTGACAACAGCCGTAAAGAATGCTGATCTGATCATAGAAGCTGTTCCGGAGAATCTTAAAATCAAACTTGGCTTTTATCAGAAACTATCAAAAGCAGCGCCGGAAAAAACCATTTTCGCCACGAACTCATCATCATTGCTTCCCAGTACGCTTGCAAAAAAAACGGGAAGACCCGAAAAATTTATTGCGTTACACTTTGCTAATGAAATATGGAAGCACAATATTGCAGAGGTGATGAAACATGCAGGAACCTCACCACAAGTTTTTGATGATGTTATTGATTTTGCCAAAGCTATAGGAATGGTTGCTCTTCCTATTCATAAAGAACAGCCAGGCTATATTGTCAATTCATTGCTGATGCCTTTATTAAGCTCCGCACTTGAATTGTGGGCCAATAAGATATCCGACATTAAAACTATTGATAAAACCTGGATGGTGGCAACAGGTGCACCAATGGGACCATTTGGAATCCTGGATGTAGTAGGCATTACCACCGTTTATAATATTAATAAAATCGCAGCAGATTCTTCCAAATCTCCAATAAAGATTAAGGTTTCAAAAAAATTAAAAAAGGAATATATTGACAAGGGCAAATTAGGGACTACAACGGGCAAAGGCTTTTACACATATCCTGATCCAGCCTTTGAGAAAAAGAATTTTTTAAAATAATCTTTCTTCATTTTCATTCTGAAAGATTGAAGAAAAAAAACAGGATCTACAAAAAGTAGATCCTGCTTTTTTTATAGGATAAAGAGTCTTATTCTGGTTTGTAAGAATCTTTTAATGTTACTGTACGGTTAAACACCAAATGGTCTCCATTAGAATCCTGATCTTTCGTAAAATATCCGATTCTTTGGAATTGAAGAGGCTCTCCTACCGCCACATCTTTCAAACTTGGTTCAGCAAAACCTTGAATGGTAGATACAGAATCCGGATTGACAAAATTTAAGAAATCTACGTCTTTCTCTGCATCAGGCTGTTCTACCGTAAATAATTGATCGTAAATTCTTATTTCAACAGGAATAGCATGATTAGCGGAAACCCAATGTAAAGTACCTTTTACTTTTCTTAAGCTTTCCTCTGTTCCACTTCCTGACTTACTCTTTTCATCGTAAGTAGCGTAGATGGTTGTGATCTCTCCATTTTCATCTTTCTCTACTCTTTCAGCTTTGATGATGTAAGCAGATTTCAAACGAACTTCGCCTCCTAATTTTAATCTGAAGAATTTATTATTGGCTTCTTCTTTGAAATCCTCACGTTCGATATACAGTTCTCTCGAAAAAGGAACTTCTCTTGTTCCTGCATTTTCCTGCTCCGGATTATTTTCAGTTTCCAGCCATTCTTCCTGACCTTCAGGATAGTTTTCGATCACTAATTTTACAGGATCTACAACTGCCATCACACGTTTAGCCACTTTATTCAGATCTTCACGAACACAAAAATCCAATAACTGAATTTCAATAAGATTCTCTCTCTTGGCTACACCTACTTTATCAATAAAGTTTCTTATAGAAGTTGGAGTATATCCTTTTCTACGCATCCCTGAAATTGTAGGCATTCTTGGGTCATCCCATCCTGTCACTACTTTTTCAGCAACTAATCTCTGTAATTTTCTTTTAGAAGTGATCATATAGGTCACATTCATCCTTGCAAATTCTCTTTGCTTCGGAGCTACTTGAGGTTCTTCGTATACCTGATCCAGATACCAGTTATATAATGGTCTGTGGTTTTCAAATTCTAAAGAACACAATGAATGCGATACTTGTTCCAAATAATCCGATTCACCATGAGCCCAGTCATACATTGGATAGATTTTCCAATCAGTTCCTGTTCTGTGGTGCGGTCTTTTTAGAATTCTGTACATTACAGGATCACGCATATTCATATTCGGAGAAATCATATCGATCTTCGCACGAAGAGACATCGTCCCTTCTTCAAATTCTCCGTTTTTCATTCTCTCAAACAAATCCAAAGATTCTTCAACAAGTCGGTTTCTGAATGGACTTTCCACTCCCGGCTCAGCTGGGTTCTTTCTTTGTTCTGTAATGATCTCAGACGGTTGTTCGTCTACATATGCTTTTCCTTCTTTGATTAATCTCACGGCCCAATCATAGAGCTGCTGGAAGTAGTCGGATGCATACAATTCTTTATCCCATTTAAAACCTAACCATTCAACATCTTGTTTAATAGAATCTACAAATTCCTGTTCTTCTTTTTCAGGATTTGTATCGTCGAAACGAAGGTTTACAGGAGCATTGTATTTTTCTCCCAACCCAAAGTTAATGCAGATTGCTTTTGTGTGCCCTACATGCAGATAACCATTTGGTTCAGGAGGAAAACGGAAACGGATTTGATCTCTGTTCAAACCATTTGCCAAATCATCTTCTATAATTTGTTCAATAAAATTGAGCGATTTTTTTCTTCTTCCATTATTTATTAAAAGTTACAAAAGTTATAATTTATATAACTGATTCGCAAATTTAGCGAAAATTTAGGGTTTATGAAAGGCCTGATTTAAAAGCATATTAACTTATAATCCAATATTTTTTCCGAAATTTATAAAACCGAAACCAATCACAAAAAAATTCATTATGGCCGTTTATATCCTAAGTAACCGGAAGATCGTCCGTCATAAAAACGAAACCGTTGATTCATTCTCCAATGATGAATACTCTATTCCCAATTTTAGAATTGCAAAATGTGATTTTGACAATTATACAGAACCGACTGCCCAGGCAAAAAAGAAAAAAAACTACACCAACAGAAATATTCTGAATTATCAGCTTTTTTCAGAACCTGAAAAACAAGGATACCAGGAAGTTCTTGATGTATTATTGAGTGAGAAAAAAATCAAAAAATCAAATCTTACAGCAGATAATCTCGGTGGAACTCAAAGAATGTTCTACGAATTGTATAAAAACATGTCCTCTACAAAATTAAGGAGCGATGTTTTACTATTTATTCATGGTTATGCTTATGATTTCGATGATGAACTGGAAGCAATCATAGATTTAAAAAAATTATTTATTGATCATCCTGAATCTCCCATCGAACACATCTTATTTGTAAGCTGGCCAGCTTCAAGCAGTATTGTCCCATTGACCTATTTTGATGATAAAGCATCAAGTATTAATTCAGGAACTTCTTTGATGAGACTGTTCTATTTCTATACTCAGTTTTTAAAAGACATCTTTTCCAACCGGGATTTAGCCCCTTGTAACCAGAGAATTCATCTTATGGCTCATTCTTTAGGAAACAGAGTACTTCAAAGTATGCTGTATAGCCTGAAAAATGAGAATATTCTGAGAGTTATTGATCAGGTCCTACTCCTGAATGCTGATGTAACTTATAAAGTTTTTGAAGATTCTGAAGATTCATTTAATAAACTGCCTTTGCTTGCCAATCGGATCTCAATTTATTTAAACCGTAATGATGCTGTTCTGGCTATTTCCCAATTTACCAAGAATATTCTTACACCGAGGCTTGGCAAAAACGGACCGACTAACATAGAAAAATTTAAGGATATTGTTTCTATTATTGATTGTACCTTTATTGAAAATGATCTTAAAACCGGTTTAAAATTTGAGCTTGGAAATCACTGGGGATATCTCTCCAGCTCACAAGCTCAAAATGATATTTTCCAGACACTGAACGGAATAGATAGAAACCTCATTACCAATAGAATAAGTAATTCTGAAAATATTTTCACAATTATTTCAAAATGATCATTTAACTTAGCATTAACAATAAAATAATGTGTTAAAATTTGTAAAAAATATAAAATGGCATGATCATTGCTTATTTCTAGCGATAGAGAATTAATTAAAATTTCCGGCAATGAAAAAGTTTAAAGAAAAGTTTTCTATTTTATTAGAAAACATCAAAAAAACGATTTTCATAAATGATGAGATTTAGCTAGATGCACATCAACAAGAATCCTAACACAGTTCCATGTTGAAATCATGCTTTAAAAAGCAAGCGTTCCCCAATTAGTTCCGAATGGTTGTCAAAATTATTAGTAAATAAGCCTCCTGTGCCTAAGCCTTGAGGCAATTTGCTATTTTTGGTAAAGGTATATTGCGCAATTGCATTCAATCCAATATTACTCTCCAATGCGGATGTGATCCACCAGCCAATATTATTTTCTTCTGCAAGAGCAATCCATTCATCAGATCCAGAAAAGCCCCCAATCAGAGAAGGTTTAAGAATTATATATTGCGGGTTGATCGTTTCTAATAGTTTTTTCTTTGCATCAATAGATGTAATCCCTATCAATTCTTCATCCAAAGCAATTGGTGTTGGAGTTTCAGCACATAGCAAAGCCATGTCATTCCAGTTTCCAGCCTTGATAGGCTGTTCTATAGAATGAATATTCAGATCTGAAAGTTGTTGTAATACAATTTTAGCTTCCTGCACTGTAAATCCCCCGTTAGCATCCACACGCAGTTCAAGTATATCTTCTGAGAACTTTTCCCTTAATTTCTTTAATACTTCATGTTCAGACTTCCAATCGACTCCAATCTTTAGTTTGATACAATGAAACCCTTTTTCGAGCTTATCCTGAATCTGCTCTTCCATATAGTCTACATCTCCCATCCATATCAACCCATTGATGATAATAGGAATCTGACCCTTTGTAAATTCGCTCGGATAGTAAAGATGATTTCCATTCTTCAGATTGAGAATCGCCTGTTCGTATCCAATCCAAATGGATGGAAATTCGGTTAACTCTTTCTTTAAAAATTGATGATCCTCCTGAATATTTTCACAAAGCCACTTCAGCTTCTCTTCATAATCAGGCCTGTCATCGAAACTCAATCCTCTAAAAATAGCACATTCCCCAATTCCCTTTTTTCCATCTTCTGAAATTGTAAGAATAAAAGTCTCTTTTTCATACAAAACGCCACGAGATGTTCCACTCGGGCGTTTGAATTTTAATAAATATCTGGAATATTCCGCTGTCATTTATTTTACATTATCTATTCGCATAAACTCTTCTGCTTTCTCTACCATAGATACACTTCCACAAAAGAATGGGATCCTCTGATGAAGTTCTGTAGGTTCTACTTCCAGGATTCTTCTAAATCCATCTGTAGCTTTCCCACCCGCTTGTTCAGCAAGAAATGCCATTGGATTACATTCATATAACAATCTAAGTTTTCCGTTCGGCGATTGAGAATATGAAGGATAAATATAAATCCCCCCTTTCAGCATATTTCTATGAAAATCCGCCACAAGGGAACCAATATACCTCGATGTATAAGGACGATCCCCTTCTTCCATCTGGCAATATTTCAAATAATTTTTAACTCCCTGAGGAAACTTGATATAATTCCCTTCATTGATTGAATAAATTTTCCCGGTAGCAGGGAACTTCATATTAGGATGAGAAAGATAATAGGTACCTAAAGAAGGATCAAGAGTAAATCCATTTACTCCGTTTCCAGTGGTATAAACGATCATTGTAGAAGATCCGTAAATCACATACCCGGCAGCAATTTGATTAACTCCTTTTTGTAAGAAATCTTCAAGCTGAACAGGCGTACCTGGTTCTGACACTCTTCTGTAAATTGAGAAAATAGTTCCTACAGAAACATTTACATCAATATTTGAAGATCCATCAAGGGGATCAATTAAAACTACATATTTACTAAGGTGTCCATTTCCAACACATTTAATATCTATAAAATCATCGTTTTCTTCTGAAGCAATTCCACAAACCACTTCCCTTTGTGACAAGGCAGTGATAAATATTTCATTGGCAAGAACATCAAGCTTTTGCTGTTCCTCTCCCTGAATATTTTCATTACCCGCTTTTCCAATGATATCTGCAATTCCAGCTTTATTTACTTCTCTGTTTACAACTTTTGAAGCCAATCTTATAGCACTTAGAAGTCGGGAAAGCTCCCCTGTAGAATACTGAAAATCTTCTTGTTTATCTATAATAAATTCTCCTAAAGTCTGCAACGATTGATCTGACATATTTTACTTTTTACGATTTCCCCAAATTTCGTAAAATTATTGCAATCTGAAAAAAATTCTTTTAAAACACTTTAATAACTGTATACCAACACAATACACCCCGATCTAATCATTACACCCTCTTATTGTTTCTATAATTTGTTCCCATTTTTGACTATAAGTAAATTTCATTAATTTTTATCATTTTTGGTCATATAACTCCATTACATAGGAATAATATGGTATAATCCCAACTATATAACACAAAAACACATCAATATGGTCAGTTTATCATAAAAATCTTTATCTCATCCTGCCCTTTAGCTATTTCATATCTCATTGTAAATTTATAATTTTGACGTCCGTAAAAAACTCAACTATTTTTTATCTAACAATTTTATTTTTAATAATTTAATGAAAATTTTCAAGTTTGGTGGAGCGTCTGTAAAAGATGCTGAAAGTGTAAAAAATGTGTCAATGGTTTTAAAAAGCCAGGGATTTGCTAAATGTTTGCTGGTAATCTCAGCAATGGGCAAAACGACTAATGAATTGGAAAAGGTTGTAGAACTTTATTTCAAGAAGGAAAACTATCAAACTGAAATTAAGGTTATTAAACAGAAACACATAGAAATAGCTCAGGGTCTTTTTCAGGAAAATCATCCTGTATTTGCAGAGATCAATTTGTTTTTTGATGATCTTGATTCTTTTCTAAGAAGAAATAAGTCACCTAACTTCAATTTTGTATATGATCAGGTAGTAAGCTGTGGAGAAATGATTTCCACTAAAATTTTAAGTGAATATCTGAATGAAATACAGTTTACCAATCAATGGCTGGACGCCAGAGATTATATAAAAACTGACAATTCATACAGAGATGGTAATGTAGATTGGAAAAAAACAGAAGAATTTATTTCTACTTTAAATTCTGAAATTTGCTATGTAACCCAAGGTTTCATTGGTTCAGATGAGAATAATTTTACAGTAACTTTAGGAAGAGAAGGTTCGGATTATTCTGCTGCTATTTTTGCTTATTGCACCAATGCAGAAGCAATGACCATATGGAAGGATGTTCCCGGAGTAATGACAGGTGACCCAAGAAAATTCAAGGATGTTACTTTACTTTCCAATATTTCTTATGAGGAGGCTATTGAAATGGCGTATTATGGGGCCAGCGTCATTCACCCGAAAACATTGCAGCCTTTACAGCAGAAAAGCATTCCCTTTTATGTTAAATCTTTTGTGGATCCTACAAAAGAAGGAACAAAAGTAGGAGCTTCAGAAAAAAATCAACATGAGGAATCTTATATTTTAAAAGAAAATCAAAATCTCCTGAAAATATCTACTAGAGACTTCTCATTTATTGCAGAAGATCATATGAGCCAGGTTTTCAGTCTTCTATCCAGACATAAAATTAAAGTTTCTTTGATGCAGAATTCTGCAATTTCACTAGCTTTATGTTTGGAAGATAAATTCAATGCAATTGATGATCTGAATGAAGAATTGCAAAAAGGCTTTAAAACTGAGGTAATTAAGAATGTATCATTATTTACCGTAAGAAATGCAAAGATGGATAAGATTGATCAATTTTACCAGGAAAAAAGTGTATTATTGGAACAAATTTCCAAGAACACACTTCAAATGGTAACACAATAAATATAATTGCGACTAAACACATATGAGCTTAATTTCGAAAAACGATTTAATCCAGGCTTCCGGCTTAAGTAAAATAGGGTTTCTAAAGAATCCTGTGGCATCTGCTATCATGAGCGTTGCTAAAATAAATGAAGTTAATAAACTATATGATAAACTGAAAGACAAGGAAGGTAAAGACTTTTTCGATTCATTTGTAAGGGAAAGAAACTTAAGCTATATCGCTTTTGAAGAAGATCTGGCTAAGATCCCAAAGACAGGGCCTTTTATTTTAGTTTCCAACCATCCGCTAGGCGCAATTGACGGGATTTTGATGTGTAAAATACTATTAGAAGTACGTCCTGATTTTAAAGTAATGGGTAATTTTTTACTGGAAAAAATAAAACCCATGGAGCCTTATGTAATTTCTGTAAATCCATTTGAAAACAGGAAAGGAGCTTACAACAGTTCTTCAGGAATGCGCGAAACTTTAAAGCATATTGAAAATGGGGGTTGTGTAGGTATTTTTCCTGCAGGAGAAGTTTCAAATAAAAACAATGCTTATAGCGAGATCTTAGATAGAGAATGGGAAAAGCCAGCTTTAAAATTAATTAAGATGGCCAAAGTACCTGTTGTTCCCATGTATTTTCATGCTAAAAACAGTACTTTATTTTATCAGGTCGCAAAGCTTCATGCAAGTCTGCAAACCCTAATGTTACCATCTGAAATGATGAATGACAGGGAGAAGCCCATTCGTGTACGAATAGGAAAACCTATAGCTGTAAAAGCTATGGATGAGATGGAAAATATAGAGGAACTGGGTGAATTTCTAAAGCGTAAGGTTTACATGATGAAATCTTACTACGAAAAAAGAAAATCTTTAGCCCAGGTCATTAATCTTCAAAATCTATCTTTAAAATTTCCTTTGCTTAAAGAAGAAAATATTGTCCAGAATATCATCGATGAAACGCCAAAAGAAAGTATTCTGCATGACATTAATAAACTGAAAGGTACCGATAAAATGCTTTTCAGTAATGGTAATTACGAGATCTATTTTACGACCTACGAAGAAATCCCTTCTGTAATGCGGGAGATAGGCAGACAAAGGGAGCTTACATTCCGTGCTGTAGGAGAAGGAAGCAATCTTCCTTTCGATCTGGATGAATATGATAAGCATTATCATCATCTTTTCCTTTGGGACAGCACTGCAGAGATGTTAGTGGGTGCTTATAGAATGGCTTTAGGAAAAGAGGTCATGAAAAAGTATGGCATCAAAGGATTTTATACAAGCTCACTTTTTGAATTTGAACAGGACATCCATCCATTCTTCAAAAAGGTCATTGAAATGGGAAGAGCTTATATCTGCCAGGAGTATCAGCAGAAGCCTCTTCCACTCTTTTTATTGTGGCGCGGAATCGTTCACGTATGCTTAAGAAATCCAGACCATAAATTCCTGATGGGAGGAGTAAGTATTTCGAATAAATTTTCAGAATTTTCAAAATCTTTGATGATTGAATTCATGCGTTCGAATTATTATGACGGTGCAGTAGCTCAATATATAACTCCAAGAAATGAATATAAGGTAAAGCTTAGGGATCGTGATAAAAATATCTTCTTTGAAGAAATGGAGTCTGATCTTAATAAGCTTGATAAAATTATCGACGACCTGGAACCGGAGTTGAGATTACCTGTTTTGATCAAAAAGTATATCAAACAGAATGCAAAAGTAATCGCTTTTAATGTTGATCCTAATTTCAATGATGCTATTGACGGACTCATGTATATCCGCATCAGCGATCTTCCGGAAAGTACGATTAAACCGGTATTGGAAGAAATGAGTGAGCAAATCAGAAAAGAACAGGAAAACAATCCGGCTGAGAATCAGTAGGTTTTTATCTTTAGTAGAAAAAAGTTTCGTTAATACTTGCGTCATATACTAAAACTTACTACTTTTGCATCACTTTAAAACAACGAAGTAAGACAAACAAAAATATAATGGTTTCTTAGCTCAGTTGGTAGAGCAATGGATTGAAAATCCATGTGTCCCTGGTTCGATTCCTGGAGAAACCACAAACCACCTTTTTAAGGTGGTTTTTGTTTTTATATACTTACAGCACTCCTTTCCACTCATACTATCCCAAAAGAGATAAGAAGTTCATCAACGAAGTAATATGTTTTTATTTCATGAATAACATCAATAAATTTAATCATCGATTTGTGAAATAATTTTCTAATTAGCGATAAAAGAATTAAATTAGTCTTTTAAACCAAATCACACATACAATCATGAGATTAAAATTATTAACCGATACTTTTTTAGGTATCTCATTGCTCATTTTTCAATCATGCGCAGAAAGCAATATTGCAACAGAAGACACCATTTCTACGCAAAAGAAAGTATCAGCTTTAGCAAATAACACCTCTTTCAGTGTACCAGTTGCAGGAAACTCCTTTCTAACAATAAAGCCTTCTGGTGCCAACGAGGTAATCACTTCTACCAAATTAGCCAACTGGACCAGCTCCAATACGGTTATCAGCACTTATTTCAGAGTAAGCAATACCGGAATATTAAGTATTGGATTAAAAGCCTCTGTCCCATCAGGCAGCAGTGTTGTAAAAGTAACTATAGGCAATACTTCAAAGAATATCACGTTAACAGGATCAGCTTACACTGATTATAGTGTGGGAGATTTTACGGTTTCTACTCCAGGATATGTAAAAGTTGATCTTCAGGGAGTATCCAAAACCGGTGGGTATTTTGCGGACCTAACAGATATTACGTTCAGTGGGGCAGCTTCCACCGGAACTAATGTTTTCAGTAATGACCCATCTTATTATTATTGGGCCCGCAGAGGACCTTCATGTCATCTGAACTATACCATTCCAACAACAGACAATGTCAGCTATTATTACAATGAAGTAACAGTGCCTGCAGGAGAAGACAAGATTGGCTCTTATTTTATGGCAAATGGCTTCGGTGAAGGTTATTTCGGCATGCAGGTTAACTCTTCTACAGAAAGAAGAATTTTATTTTCTGTATGGAGCCCTTTTGAAACGGATGATCCTAACAATATTCCTCCTGATCATAAAATAATCCTCAACAGAGCTGGTAGCGGTGTTACTATTGGGGAGTTTGGTAATGAAGGCTCCGGAGGACAAAGTTATTATAAATACAACTGGACGGCCGGGCAAACCTACAAATTCTTATTAAAAGGAGAACCCGACGGTAATGGAAAAACAGATTATACAGCATGGTTTCTTTCCCCAGATACCACAACCTGGAAACTTATCGCCAGCTGGAAGAGACCGCAAACGACGACTTATCTTAAAAGATTTTACAGTTTTGTAGAAAATTTCAATCCTGAGAATGGATACCAGGGAAGAAAAGCTGAATTTAAAAATCAATGGGTAAGAACAGCAGGTGGAAACTGGATGGCCATCTCAGGAGCGAAATTCAGTGTTGACAATACTTATAATGCTCAACAAAGAATCGATGCAATGGGTGGGACAAATAATGGTTCTTTCTTTTTACAAAATGGAGGATTTTTTAACTCTATCGTAGCTCCGGGAACACAATTTTCAGTTACTGCTCCTAATCAAGCCCCCAATATAAATCTTTCCACTCTTCCATAAATCACTAGATCAAAGATATTCAGCCAGTTATTACTTTGAAATAAATAACTGGCTTTTTATTTTCATTTAATTTTAATTTTTTGTTGCATTATATACTAAAAAGCACTATTTTTGCACCCACTTTAAACAACGAAGTAAGTCAAACAAACATATTGGTTTCTTAGCTCAGTTGGTAGAGCAATGGATTGAAAATCCATGTGTCCCTGGTTCGATTCCTGGAGAAACCACAAAACCACCTTATATAAGGTGGTTTTTTATTTTAAATAGATCAAGTAATTATTTAATTATTATACACTATAATAACTTATTGCTTGTAACAAAGGCCAATGCTTCAGAAATATTGCTTACCTGCATTTTCTCAAATAACTTTCTTCGATGAAATTTAATGGTATCGGGTGAAACAAAAATTTTCTCAGCAATTTTATTGATTGTATATCCCTGTGCGTAGTAGCGTAAAACTTCGAGCTCCCTTTCGCTCAGTTTTATTTTTTCCTCATTTCTCCATTTTTCCTCTTCAGCATCATACCACCAATAGTCATTAGTTCCCTGTCTTGAAATGGTAATATTTCCAGAATTCGTATTAGTAGATAAGGAGACGACCCCCATCGCTTTCCATATTTTACCTTCTTCTGTAAGAAACAAGGGTGTCAGTTTTTGATTGACCAAAATGGCTTTATCCTTATTCAGCAAGTGGATATCATAAGAAAGGGTATAATATTTTCTTTCCTCAGCAGGAATTTTTTCATAAAACTCATATCCCAACCGATTAACCTTTGATAATAAATCAGCGTCACTTTTCTGGACATATCTAAAATAAAACTCATACCCCATTTTCTTCACTTCTTCTGCAGTATTACCGCAAAGAAACAAGGGGTTCTCCGAAACATACTCAAAATTTCTTTTCTGATAGTCTATTATATATACACTCATATAAATAGCACGGGAAAAGGCATCCGTTACCTCAAGGTAATTATTTAATGCCATAGTTTCTTCATTTAGATCCTCTTTAACTGTATTCTCAGAAAAAAAGAACCTATTAATATTTTCACTCATAAATTCAAATTTGGTTATTGTTTTTTCATGTCATATCTGATCTAATTAACAATTCTACACTAAAGTGTAGCATTTAGTTAATTCAATCCGTCTAAATTTATGAAAAATAATTCCCACGAGCAAGACATCTTTAACGAAAATAATTATTGACTATAAGTTGTTTACAACGTCTATAATTTGTTTCCTTAAAAAAACTGAGGCATTTATTTCATTAATACAAGAATTAAAACGCTTCTCTTGCTTTAAATTGTTTTTAATTTAAAGAAGCATAACAATCTTTCTTTTTGATCTCAATAAGACAGATGTAAAAATACTTTCTTGCAAGAAGAGACCAGCGAAGGAGCTAATGTCTATAAACTTTGATCCACAAAAAATCATTTTAAAAATTTATTATCATGAAAAAAGCAAATTTTAACGCAAAAGAGTTTTTGAAAGTAAAAAACCTTTCTCCACTAGATCAAAACAAAGTAAGAGGTGGATTCGGAGCACAAGAAGCTGATAACGTAGTTGTACGTCAAGTACGTCAGGTAGTACAAGTTGTACAAGTAGTTTCTTAATATTACCTAGACAACAGAGAACCCCAATTCTCTGTTGTCTTTTTTTATTTCAAAAACTAAATACTATGGAAAATAATTTTACTAAAGATTTTTGGGAAAGTTTTATTGCTACCAATAAAAACTTCACTCAAACCTGTGTGATCAAAGATGTCATCTCAGAAGATTTGATCAAAAAACTGAAAGATGCAGTAGTTGATGGATTAATCAACAGATTTAAAACAAAAGATCATGATGGTTTCAGACTTTATTTTCCTTCTCAGGGAAAAGGTAAAGAAAATAATGATTTTGTTGATGAATTATATAAAAACCCTCCTTTTGAAAATGAGGATATCATAGAATATTGTAATCGGGTTTTCAAAGAAAAATTCGGCCTGATCGTTAATTTCCTTGAAAGACATTCTGATTATATAGCAAAAGAACTTAGACTCATCACTGAACCCCTACTGGAAACCATTGGTATTCCAGCTACAGGAGTAGATGTAACTGTTTTTATCGGAAACTACGGTTGGACACCCCTTGGAATCCATCAGGATCACAAAGGGGAAAACGTACTTCATTTCCATTTAGGTCCCGGAGAAAAAACAATGTACATATGGGATCAGGAAAAATATAAAGACCTTACGGGTACAAAACACAATAATTTTGATATAGAGCCTTTACTTGAACACGCTGAAAAATACGATTTTGGAGCTGGCGACTTATTCTATATGCCATGGAATAAATTTCATATCGGTAAAAGTGATGACCTTTCAGTTGGAGTAACATTTTGGTTCAACAACCCTTCGAAGGTTAAATTTTTCGACAGAGTGCTTAATACTTTCTATACCAATTATCTGGACGTTAATAAGGATGTTCTGGAGCCTCAACATAATTACTTAGAAAATCACCAGACCTTTGAAGAGTTCCTTTCTCTTTTAAAGCTGGACGAAGATATATTAAAAGGATCCACTGAAGCATTCTTTAAATACCTGTATGACGAATACAAGAGTAGTTTACTAAGCAATGCAGGATGGCAGGCACCTCCTCAAACGAGAGAATCAGAGGATAAATATGATATCGATGGTTATGAATTTTTACTTGAAAAAGAGATTCATGCCAATGACCCCTTTAAAATGATCTACAAAGTAGATGAAAGCAAAGACACATTCTATCTTTTCGTAAGAGGTTCAAAAATAGAAATGAGGTATCATCCTGAGCTAAAAAATATCGTTGATAACCTTAACACCCACAAAAGCTGGAAAGTAACAGATCTGTTAAAAGACCTGGAAACAGAATGGCCGATAGAAGCCGGTTTATATTTTCTTTCAATGATCTATAACAAAAAAGGGATTGAAATTGTAGGCGAAACTAAAACAGTGAAACAAACTGAGGATATTTTAACTGAGGATATTTTAATAGAAGAAAAATAATGAAATTTATTCCTCAACATGATAAAATGGACTGTGGTCCGTCATGTCTGGCTATGATCACTGCTTATTATGGCAAAGCATACGGACTACAGTACTTACGTGATTATTGTTTTATATCCAGGGAAGGTGTTTCCATTCTTAGTATGAATGATGCAGCCACCAAAATTGGATTTAAGACTTTAGCCACACAACTTGCTATTGAGGATTTAAAAAATGAATTCTTACCATGTGTCTTGCACTGGAACCAAAATCACTTTGTAGTTCTTACTAAAATTTCCAAACACTTTTTTAATAAGGAAAAAATATATACAATCGCTGATCCGGCACATGGAATTATCAAATTAACAGAAACTGAGTTTAAAAAGTCGTGGCTGAAAAACTCTGACAAAGGTATAGTATTGCTACTAGAGCCTACAGAAAACTTTTTCCAGGCTGAAAATGTTAAAGATAAAAAGGTATCCTTACAATACGTTTATCAATATCTGAGTCCACATAAAAAACAGTTCCTGTGGTTATCATTGATTCTTCTGCTGGGAACAGTGGCTACTCTGGCCTTCCCTATTCTTACACAAAAACTGATTGATGATGGTGTGAATAAGAAAAATCTAAGCATCATCACTTACATCCTTCTTGCCCAGCTGACATTTTTCCTTGGAAATATCATATTAGGAGTATTCCGTAACTGGATCATGTTGAGTGTTGGCAGTAGATTGAATATTAAAATCATATCCGACTTCCTTAAAAAACTGATGAGCTTACCGATAAAGTTCTTTGACACTAAATTTATGGGTGATTTTAATCAAAGAATACAGGATCATGAAAGGATAGAGCTTTTTCTTACTTCACAGAGCTTAGCGACTCTTTTCTCAATGATTACCTTCTCGGTATTCTTTGTTGTCCTGTGGACCTATGATTTCAGGATTCTTGCGACCTATTTTATATTAACCATAATTTCAGTTGTATGGTCGCTGTATTGGCTAAAAAAAATAAAATCGTTAGATTATTTCAGATTCCGTGAAAAAAGTGAAAATCAGGAATCCATTTATGAGATCATTAATGGTATTTCCGAGATGAAACTGAATCAGTTTGAAGAACACAAACGTAAGGAATGGGAAGAAATCCAGCAAAAATTATTTAAAGTAAATATCCGGATTTTAAAGCTTGACCAAATCCAACTTTCCGGATTCGAATTCATCAACCAGCTAAAGAATATTATCGTTACTTTCCTCGCTGCTTCTTTCGTAGTAAAGGGACATATGACATTAGGAGCCCTGCTGAGTGTATCCTATATCATCGGGCAAATGAACTCTCCCGTTAGCCAATTGATCAGCTTCTTTAAATCTTTACAGGATGCTAAGTTAAGCTTATCCCGTTTAAATGAAGTTCAAAATCATCCGGAAGAAGAACAGGAAGATCTGGTTCCTTTAATGAATGAAAAGTACACCACTCAAAACGGAATTCAGAAAGGGATCTATTTTAAAAATGTCTCTTTTCAGTATGAGGGACCTCAATCCCCTTTTGTTCTTAAGGACATTGATCTTTTTATCCCTCAGGGAAAAGTTACTGCCATTGTTGGAGCAAGTGGCAGTGGAAAAACAACATTGATGAAATTATTATTGAAATTCTATGAACCAACTTCTGGGGATATTTATTTCAATCATTCCAATTTAAAAGAAATTTCTCCAAAGAATTTAAGAAAAAACTGTGGGGTGGTGATGCAGGATGGTTATATATTTTCTGATACCATTGAAAGAAACATCGCAACCGGGGAAGAAATTCCGGATGATGATGTATTAGACTTTGCCCTTAAAACGGCCAATATTAAATCATTTGTAGATGAACTTCCTTTAGGACTAAACACAAAAATCGGAGCTTCAGGAAATGGAATATCTGGTGGGCAAAAACAAAGGATATTGATTGCAAGAGCCGTTTACAAACAGCCTTATTTTGTATTCTTTGATGAAGCGACCTCTGCACTGGATGCAGAGAACGAAAAAGTCATCCATGATCATTTACAGGATTTCTTTAAAGGTAAAACTGTTCTGATTATTGCACACAGGCTTTCAACCGTTAAAAATGCAGACCAGATCATTGTTTTGAAAAAAGGAGAGATCGTAGAACAGGGAAATCACCAGTCGCTGGTAGAAAAAAAATCAGATTACTACAATCTGGTTAAAAACCAACTGGAACTGGGTGCGTAAAACAATACAACTTCAATCACTATTTAAAAATAAAATGCCGGGTTTTTAAAAAACCCGGCATTTGCTATTAAAAAGGCAGTTTATAATTATACCCAACCTGTAAAAGATAAGGCAGCTGCGGTTTTGTTTTTAAGTCTTGTGATACGATAGCTCCCACTTTAAGATATACTTCCTGATTACTAAAAGAGTATCCTCCCTGAACTGCACCATAGAAGTTCCCTCCGGTTGCCGGTTCATACCACCCATCTTTTACGTCAGGATAATCTTCTTTGTAGTGGTCAGTATGTTTAAAATGGGTGACGATGGCTTTATCAAATCCAATTTCAAGGGCAGCAAACCATTTTGGACGATAATATCCGATAGTTCCGGACATATCCAAGCCAAAATTCATGAGTTGTACATTTTCATTTTCATATTTCCGGAAAATACCCTGAGCTTTCGCTGAAAACTGTAGATTATTAAGTTTTAACCATCTTACATTTGCACCTGCTTTCGTTTTAAAATCATCAAATAAACGCTCTCCCATAGGAACAGACGCTTCTATATTAACAATGGTGGGAAACAATTTGCTGTTGAATTTATATCCATATCCAAGACCAACAATAGCTCCATATTCAGCCCCTACATTCACATTGAGTATATGTCTTTCCTTGTCAGTAAGTCCTCCCCAGTTTACCGTCTGTGATAATGCCATGTTAGATACCAGGCTAAAAAAAGCTGCTGTTATATATAATTTATTATTTTTCATTTCTCTTAAAGGCTGTTGATAAAGTTGATAATTTTAGGTTTTGTCTGAGAGTTCCATGCATCCTTATTGGTGACGATACCATCGTGTCCGACATTTGAAACTTTAACGCTCTCCACATGTTTATAGGAAGAAGTTATCTTTTGAGCCCAGGAATCAGGATACGCCTTGTTTCTTTCACTGTAAAAAAACAATACCGGAGCGTTATAGTTTTGTAGACCGGCAGAAAAGTCTGATTTGTATTTATCCCCTACTTCAAACAAAGCGTCCATTATTACCGCTCCATCTCTCCAACCCGCACTTGAGTCAAAATCACCCTCTCCTGTAATATCATTTTTTGAACTCAGCATCGACATTTTATAATCTAATATTTCGTGCTGATCCTCTTTCCCGGAAATAAACTGATCCAGATAAGTGGCATCATTAAGAATCTCACCCCATAATTTAAAGGATCTTGATTCCTTTACATAGTCCTCAACGTCATCCCATTTTAATCCGCCGGGTTCACATACTATAAGTCCCTGGACAGCTTCAGGATATTTACCAGCATATCCTGAAGCTAGCATAGCTCCCCACGAGTGGCCTAATAAGACGACTTTTTGATTGGGTGTCTTTTTATAATGGGCAATTACTGACTTTAATTCCTCAAACATAATATTGGTAGCCCCTGCTCCCTGTGACGTGTAAGAATTTTTGGAAAAGCGCTGTGATAATCCAGAACCCCGCTGATCATAAAACACAACACGATATCCCTGGGCGGCTAGATCCTTGCAATTCAGAAGGTATCTATAATCTCCACCAGGCCCGCCGTGAAGGGCAATAATAAGAGTTCCGTTTTCAGGACCAAAAGCTTCAGAATGGAGTAAAGCGCCGTTGACACTGATTGCCGGCAAAGAAGAATCCTGGTCTACTGTTTTTGGAACTAAATTTCCAGGCTCATCTATTGTCCGTCCCTCGGTACAGGAAAATAGTAATGTAAAAATTGTAAAAGAAGCGACCAAGGCATTCTTTTTTCTTAATGTTGTCATAGTTTTCGGTTTAAAAATATTGATGCAAAGATTCATCAATTCCGAAAGCTAAGCGCCCCAACAGGAAGGTTGGCCCATGAAAAACAGCAAATACAAATAAATGACTATCAATTAATTATGCAAGTTGAAACGATTCCCTGAAACATGAAACGCTGAAAAAGAAAAGAATTAAAATGTTTTTTGGTATTCTGTGGGAGTAACTCCCGTGTATTTTTTGAAATTTCTATTGAAGGATGTTTTAGAATTAAAACCACAGTCAAATGCGATAGCTAAGAAAGTATATTGCTTACTCTCTGGTTCTACAATTTTATTTAAAAATTCTTCAATCCTCTTCTCATTAATCAGTTCGTAAAAGTTCTTATTCTCCCTTGAATTGATAACCTGAGAAAGGTAGTTAGGATGAACTTTAAGCAATTCAGCCAGTTCATTTAAAGTGAGATTGGGATTAATAAATGGTTTTTCTTCATTTAAAACGATGATCAAGCGTCTATGAATATCTTCAATACTTTGTTCCGTCAATCCTGATTTCTGATATTTTTTATCTTCAGAATCAACAATATGAACCACTTCATCCGCTTCATCTTCACTTTCTTCTATGGTAAAAAAGGAATTAGGCTGATTAAATACCTGCACCTGCTTAATTCCAAAATATCCTAACCACATAATAAAAACAGCAACAGCCCCATAAACAATATCGGCATTTTGGTTTAAAAGAACCAAACCCCAAATCAATCCCATCCAGATAATGAGATACAGCAACCAATTAAAATTTATTTTCTCAGTATTGGAAAATTGCTGAACCATATTTTTACGGAATCGGTACAAAAGAAGGAATGAAACAGCTACATAAACAATCCCAGATATATAGATGCCATACAATCTAATAAGTAATTCAGTATTAAAACCTCTTCCTTCCTGTTTAAAAATACTAATCCTTTCACTAAAAGAGGCTGTGTAAAATGATAAAAACAAAAGATTACACATTAAAAAAGGTAAAAAATGCAATAACAATAATGATGAAAAAGGCTTAGGAGAGGTTTGTTTTTTTACATACAAATACAAAAAAGGTCCATAAAGCAATGGTAGTGTAAATCCTAAAAAAACAGAAGAGGGATATTCTGTATACTGATTGGTAAGGAATAAGTAGTGGGTCAACAAATTGACTCCAATGGTCAAAAGCCATCCCCCTAAAATGAAATCAGCTGAACTTTTACCTTTCTTGGTCAACAAAAGAAAAGTGAGAAAAAAAGCGATAAATATCCCAGAAAGATAAAGCATACAAAGCTTTTATTATTGGTTATAGCATTAATACATTTAATTGTCTGATCGACAAAAATAAAGAATAACTTTCATCTAATGATGACAAAACAAAATAAAAACGGCAGTTAATTGTTTCAATATAGAAATTAACTTCAGTTCTTAAAATTAGTTAATATAAGAGATCAAACCGCTAAATCCTTAATCTATATCTTGAAAATTACCTATCTTCGCCTACAAATTTTAATCGAATGAAGAAGATCATCTCCGGATTATTTGTTTTTTTCACTGTACTTCTTTTTGCACAGGAAGCTATTCAGTTTCAGGATCTGCCTTTTAAAGACCTCGTTGCTAAAGCAAAGAAAGAAAATAAAATTATTTTTTTAGATGCTTATGCCTCATGGTGTGGTCCATGCAAACTGATGGAAAAAAATGTATTTACAAAAAAATCCGTTGGAGATTATTATAATGCCAATTTCGTCAATGCCAGATTTGATATGGAAAAGGGAGAAGGAAGAGAAATTGCTGCCAAATATGGTGTTCGTTCCTACCCTACTTATTTATTTCTAAATGGAGATGGTGAATTGGTTTCTCAGAATCTCGGATACATGGAAGAAAGTGTTTTCCTTGCGATGGCACAGGACATCAACTCCCCCAATAATAAAAAAGGTTCTTTAAAAGACCGTTTTGCTTCCGGTGAAAAAGACCCTGAATTTTTAATCAATGTCATGAAGTTAAATTCTACTTCAGATTTTGATTTTGCAAAAAAAGCTTCAGAAAGATATTTTGAAAACAAAAAGAAAACGGAGGAACTTTCGAAAGATGATATTGGATTTTTATTATTTTTCTAAAATCCGTAGAAGATCCTAATTATAAAATTTTCACTTCAAGAAAAGCCGATATTATCAAATATCTTCCTGAAGAAACTTACAAAGAGTTTGATCATCAGCTTATATTATCAAAAGTTGTAGCACAGTCTATTGATGATAAAAATAAGAAAATCAATGAAGACTATTTTCTGAAAACGGCAGAACCTTTAGTTGGAAAATATGAAGCTACCGTAAAACTGAATCAAACTAAAATCAGTTATTACGAACAAAATGAAAATTTCCCGGAGTACGAAAAAGCCGCTCTGGAATATTATAAAAATTCGGATTCTTTTGAACCTAATCAATTATTAAAAGCAGCCTGGATATTCTCCGAGCATATCAAAACAACGTCTTCATTAAAAAAAGCTGTTGAGTGGGCAGAAAAATCGGTTATGAGAGGAGAAACATCTGAAAACACTTTTATTTTAGCAAAGCTTTATTTCTTAACGGGAAATAATGATATGGCAAAGACCTATGCTGAAATGTCTAAAAATATGGCAACACAATCTAACAAGGATGCTACTTTAGCAGAAGGATTGCTTAAACAAATCAAATAATATTCAATATGAAATATAAATTTGCGATGGGTTTTCTTAGCCTGTTTTCATTAGGAATGGTACAGGCTCAGGAAAAGGAGCAGACAATAGAAAAAGAGAAAAGTTTGTATGTAAAAGGTAATGCTCTTCTTCTTCCCGTAGGAGTTTTGAACGCCGGATTAGAATACCAGCTGAGTAAAAAGTATACCTTACAGGGAGATTTTTTAGTTTCTCCATGGAAATCTTTCGCAGGACATGAATTTCAGTATTACTCTGTTTCCCTGGAAGGCAGATATTATTTTGACGAAGCCTTTAAACACTGGTATGTAGGAGCCAATCTTTCCACTGCTGCCTTTGTACTTCAAAAATGGAACTATTGGGGATCGGGTACCTATACCAATGATCGTGGGGAAAAATTTGTAAAATCCAATCTTTATCAAAAGGGAATTTCTGTTATAGTAGGCGTTACTGCAGGTTATCAGTTCCAACTTTCAGAAAACTGGAATCTGGATGTATATGCAACGGTTGGTACTTCTCAGGATTTCTATAAAGGGTATGATCGTACAACAGGTAAAAGATACGATATGGCAAAAGATTTCAATAAAAGTGGTGAAGTATTACCTTACAGAGGAGGTATTATGATTTCTTACAAATTAAAATAATACCATGAAACTATTCGGAAAGAACCATATCATCATTTTAGTGATTACTTTTGTCATCCTATTCCTAATGAATTATATTGGGAATGAAGCCCCTGACAAATTACAAAGAGCTGTTATGACGGCTTTTGCCGGAGTTGTTGGATTAACAATCGGTCTTTTTATACTGAATAAGGGTAAAAATGACAAGAACCCACCACAGGATTTCGATTAGTTCTCATATACAATATACCGGGATCTTATTTTTTCAAATGTATCTAGATCCGGCTTCCACGAGGCTTTGATTTCTTTTATTGACTTGCCTGCTATGATTTGTTTTCTCAATTCATCAGTCCCTGATAATGTATCAAACCATAGATTTTTAAGGAAAAAATCAAGTTGTGGATTCTTATAGTTTTTATAAGCTTTAATAACCCATTCTAAATTAAGCTCCCTTAAGTCGGTTGAATAATCAGACAGATTTTCACCATAGCATAATTGTCCATTAAGGAAAGGATCTTTTGCTCCATAATTAGGTTTTGGGGTAAATTGATAAGGAAGACTTTTCGTCCATGGAGAACCATACACCTGAAAAGGAGTATCCGTTCCTCTTCCTACAGAAACCTGTGTTCCTTCAAAAAAACATAAACTTGGATATAGGTTTATTGATTTATCATTAGGTAGATTTGGAGACGGCTTATCAGAAATAGCATATCGTTGTTTTTTATGATAATTCTGCATTGGAATCAAGGTATACTTTGCCTGTACTCCATTTTTCAGCCATTTTTCACCATTAACCATTTTTCCATACTCGCCAATAGTCAGACCATATACTACAGGAACTTCATGCATTCCTACAAAACTAGTCCATTTTTTCTTTAAAACCGGACCATCCGTATATCCATCATGAGGATTGGGCCTGTCCAGTACCATTACCTCAACATTATTTTCAGCAGCGGCTTCCATCAAATAAGTTAACGTTGAAATATAAGTATAGAACCGAACTCCAACATCCTGGATATCAAAAACGACAATATCAATTCCTTTTAATTGTTCAGCCTTTGGTTTTTTATTGCTTCCATATAAAGAAACAATTGAAATTCCTGTCTTCGAATCAACTCCATTCTTTACTTTCTCACCCGCATCGGCATCTCCTCTGAAACCATGTTCAGGGGCAAAAATAGCTTTTATCTTAACTCCGTTTTTTACCAGAAAATCGACTAAATAGGTTTTATCTTTCATTAAACCAGTTTGATTGGTTACAATACCAATTGTTTTACCTTTTAATAATGGCAAATACACGTCAGGACGGTCTGCACCTGTCTTAAAATCACCTTTAGTTTGATTTTGAGAATAATATTGATTGAATACTCCTAAAAAAATTAGGCAAATAAGAAGTAAATTTTTAATTTTGAAATCTAAATTCATAAGCTTGAACTTTCCTTTATATTTCTCTAGAAAAATAGCGTTTTCCAAAGATAACAAAAATAATCTTTCAAGGGTTATCATCTTCATAGGCAGGCTTTCCGTGGCTTTAGGAATTATAGTTTCATTAATAACGGTATCTACAGGTTTTGGTTCTAAAAAAGCAATCAAAGAAAGACTGGCAGATTTCAGCGGACATATTACGGTAAAATCAACCCGATCAAATTCTTCATACAATACTTCTGTTCTTGATAAACAAGGTTTAAATATCCAGAAAATAAAAGCACTTCCTGATGTTGAAAGTGTTCAAAAATATGCCATGGTTACAGGAATCATGCGTAATGAACATAATTTTGCAGGGATCATATTTAAAGGAATAGGCAAAGATTTTGATAGTGTACGCTTTAAAAAATTCTTAATTGCAGGAAGAACCCCTAATGTTACAGAAGTAGGGTATAATCATGGGGTAACCATTTCACAAAAAATTGCGAATGATCTCCATTTAAAAGTTAAAGACAGTATCGTTACCATATTCTCAAAAGCTGATCAGAAACCTATTTACAGAAAGTTTGAAGTAGTTGGAATCTACCGGACTGATATTAAAATGATTGATGAACAGTTTGTCATTGGTGGGATTAACCACGTCAGAAAGATACAGGATATGAAACCCGATGATATTGGAGGATTGGATATTTTCTTTAAAAATGTAAACGATATCGATAGTGATTTTCCGGAAATAGAAAAACTCATCGGTTATAAAAATTATGCTGAAAAAGCAACCGAAAAATTCCCTCAGATCACTGATTGGATAAGCATTTTTGATACGAATATAGCATTGATCATTATCATTATGCTTATTGTAGTAATCATCAATATAATCATGGTTCTGCTGATCCTTATTATTGAAAGAACAAATTCTATCGGTCTCTTAAAAACTCTTGGCGCAAGCAATTCCCAGATCAGGGCTACATTCATTAATTATACCTTGATCATTATGGTTCCGGGACTTTTATATGGAAATATTATCGGACTTGGCTTATTGCTTTTACAGAAGTTTTTTGGGATCATAAAACTAAATCCCGAGAATTACTATGTAAGTACGGTGCCGGTAGATCTTAACCCTATCGCTATCATTTCGATTTCAGTTGGAATTCTGATTATTTCCGCGTTAGCTTTAATTGTGCCTAGTTATTTAATCAGTAAAATTTCACCGGTTAAAGCTATTAAGTACAACTAATTTTCAAGCCATTTACTCTTGAAAACACCTATCTGAAAAGCAATAGGTATATTATATTTAATTCATTTTAGCAGGAGTCAAACTTCATAAATAATTTTAAAGCTGTATCTTTGCTGCGCTTATAAATTATGTATGAAATACGCAAAAAATATTCTTGAAACTATCGGAAACACACCACTGGTAAAGCTTAACAAAGTTTTAGGTGAAGATTTTCCAGCATTAGTTTTAGCCAAAGTTGAAACCTTCAACCCTGGAAATTCTGTAAAAGACAGAATGGCTCTTAAAATGATCGAAGATGCCGAAAAAGACGGCAGATTAAAACCTGGAGGAACTATTATTGAAGGAACCTCTGGAAATACAGGAATGGGATTAGCTCTTGCAGCGATCATCAAAGGATACAAATGTATCTTTGTAACCAATTCCAAACAATCAAAAGAAAAATGTGATATTCTTCGTGCTGTAGGCGCAGAAGTTATTGTATGTCCTACTGATGTAAAACCTACTGATCCACGTTCATATTATTCAGTTTCTAAAAGACTGGCTAAAGAAACTGAAAATGGATGGTATGTAAATCAATATGATAACTTATCCAACAGAGCTGCTCATTATGAATCTACTGCTCCTGAAATCTGGGAACAGACGGAAGGAAACCTTACCCATTTTGTAGTGGGAGCAGGAACAGGAGGTACTATAACAGGATGTGGAACATTTTTTAAAGAAAAAAATCCTGATATCAAAGTAATCGGTATTGATACTTATGGTTCTATTTTAAAGGAGTTCCATGAGACTGGTGAGCTTCATTATGACCATGCCTATACATACATTACAGAAGGAATCGGAGAAGATATTATTCCTGAAAACTATGATATGTCTGTGATTGATCATTTTGAAAAAGTAACCGATAAAGACGGAGCTATTTATGCAAGAAAGCTTGCCAAAGAAGAAGGAATCTTCTGTGGTTATTCAGCTGGAAGTGCAATGGCTGCACTGGTACAGATGAAAGATCAGTTTACCAAGGACGATGTTGTTGTGGTTTTACTTCATGACCACGGATCCAGATATGTAGGAAAGATCTACAATGACGAATGGATGAAAGAAATGGGTTGGCTAGACTAAACAATCATAAAAAAATCAGAGCTTTTAGCTCTGATTTTTTTTATTTAATATTTTTCTTTACGGCCTGTTTCAACATATTATAATCCGTTTTGCTCATTGATTTCTGAGGAAACATATAATTGTACCTACCTTCCAATGAAACATATTCATCATTGGTTTCTGATGATACAAATTCGCTCCATTTACTAAGCTCATACTGTTCATTAAGGTTTACAGTAAACGTATCGTTATTGAATCTTATTTCATAAATATCTGCTTTCTCAAGTGATTTTAAATATCTGTTCACCTCTTTTTTCCACCTCGATACTTTATTGATACCGACTGAAAGATAAACAGCACAAAGAAGAAAAACAAAACTTATAAAGTAAAGCACCCCAAAACTTTCTTCACTTAGGCTTCCTTTGAAACAAAATGTAATGCCTAAAAGTACGGCAACGACGATGGTGATTATAGTTTTACTTTTGGTGGTAGATGAAAAGAATAAACTTCCCTGATTTCCTTTAAAGTAAATCTCTTCAAAATCTTTCCGGTCTACATTTAGCCTGATCACTTTCTCGTCGCTCATTGTATAAATGATTTAATATGTTAAGATTGCAAAACTAAATTAAATATCTTCATATCGAGCATTTATTGTAGAAAGTTTGGCCAATAGATCTCTATTTTTCTTTTTAAGATCTGACATTTTTTGAAGCATTTCATGAATTACTTCAAGTCCAGGCAGGTTAATTTCAAGATCATAATGCCAATTGGTAAACCTCTCAAAAGTCGGTAAATCCTCATACATTAAATAGCGGATATCATTTTCGGTCTGTACATGCAACAATCCATATTCTACCAGTTCATCAAAAAAGTGATCTCTATATTGTATATTTTTACGAGTTCTTCGCGTGATATTCTTTCTTCCATGATCTAAGAATTTTTAAGTTGTTCAAAAAGCTCTTTTTGCTTATCGGTAAGGTTGGTTGGCAATTTCACCTCATAGGTTACGAACAGATCTCCAAAATGCCCTTCCTTTTTATATACTGGAAAACCTTTTCCTTTTAACCTTACCGTTACTCCACTTTGGGTTTCAGGTTTTACCTTTAAATTAACACTTCCATCCAGTGTATTTACTTTTATATCTCCTCCTAAAACAGCAGTATAAAGATCCACACTCACTTTAGTTTTGAGATCATCTCCTACTCTTTCAAAATCAGGATCTACAGAAATATTGAATGTAATATACAGATCTCCGGATGGCCCGCCGTTCATTCCCGGATTTCCATGACCTTTTAATTTAATCTGCTGCCCATCATACACTCCGGCCGGAATTGTGATTCGTACCTTTTTGCCATTGATCTCAAAAGTTTGTGGATGTGTTTTCGCAGCATCTCTTAATTGTAAATTAAGTTCCGCCTGTACATCCTGGCCTTTAAATTTCCCCGAAGCACTTCCCCGCGAGCTTCTTCCAAAGCCACCGCCACCTTGTCCAAACATACTCTGAAAGAAATCAGAAAAATCCTCCCCTTCTCCAAAATCAGCCCCTGAATATCCGCCTCCGTAACTTTGACCTTGACCTTGATATTGTCTCTGTTGCTGTTGTGCTTTTTCGTATTCTTCACCATGCTTCCAGTTTTCACCATATTTATCGTATTTGCTACGATTCTCCGGATTACTGAGAACTTCGTTGGCTTCGTTCAGCTCTTTGAATTTTTTTTCAGCTTCTTTATCATCGGGATTAAGGTCAGGATGCAGTTTTCTAGCTTGCTTCCGATATGCTTTCTTGATATCATCCTGCGTTGCTTTTTTATCTACCCCCAGAATTTTATAGTAATCTATATAAGCCATAGAAACGTTTATTTACTCAAATTTAAAAAATTTAAGCCTGAAAATTATACAATACTATGTTAAAAATAAAGCTATCTTTGGTAAAAAGCAGCGCATGAAAGAGATATTTAAAAACTACTCAGGAATTTTATTTTTACTTTTAGGGATCATCGTTGGAAGCATTATAGGCATCACTGCACCCGGTGTAGTTGATTATATTAAGCCTCTTGGAGATATCTTCCTAAATTTACTTTTTGTAAGTGTAGTTCCATTGGTATTTTTTGCAGTATCCAATTCTATAGCCTCCTTAGAACAGCAGTCGAAATTTGGAAAGATCATCGCTGTCATGTCATTCACCTTTCTGTTTTTCATACTAACTGCAGCCATTTTCACAATTATTGCTGTTTACCTATTTCCTATGGACCCTATTTCAGGAAGTTCACAAATCATCTCTGAAGAAACACATAACGAAACCTGGGGCAATAGAATTGTCAGTTTCTTTACCGTAGGTGAGTTTACCGAATTGTTTTCCCGTAAAAATATGCTTGCCCTTTTAATCTTTGCTTTTTTAACTGGTTTTGCAGCAAGAAAAACAGGGGAAATTGGTCAGCCATTCAGACTCTTCCTTGCTTCAGGATATGAAGTAATGAAAGAATTGCTTTTACTTGTTATGAAGCTGGCACCCATAGGTCTAGGGGCATATTTTGCTTTTCAGGTAGCAACTGTTGGACCACAGCTTTTTGGTTTTTATGGTAAGCCATTGGGCATCTATTACATTGTTGGGACCATCTATTTTTTTGTATTTTTC
Source organism: Chryseobacterium sp. T16E-39 (assembly GCF_002216065.1). NCBI lineage: Bacteria > Pseudomonadati > Bacteroidota > Flavobacteriia > Flavobacteriales > Weeksellaceae > Chryseobacterium > Chryseobacterium sp. T16E-39. Next base: position 1,928,198 of record NZ_CP022282.1, read on the forward strand.
ACCTTGTATACGTTCATAGCAAACGGGCGGAAAGGGGTTAAAGGGTTTTGGACGAATGCTCCTTATCCTACACTCACTGCATTAAGTACCTGCAGCAGTTTTGCCACCATGCCAGCCAATTTACAGGCTGCCACAAAAATTGGTATTCCAAGCTCTATCGCCAATTTGGTTATTCCAATCGGGACTACCTTGCATAAAAATGGTTCTTCTATATCTTCTATTATCAAGATTTATGTAGCATTTTTAATTATTGGGAAAGACTTTTTTGAACCTTCTAATTTGATTTTAGCACTGGGGATCACCGTTTTTGTAAGTATTGTAGAAGGAGGAATTCCTAATGGTGGTTATATTGGTGAGCTATTAATGATCTCTGTTTATAAATTACCTCATGAAGCAATTCCAGCTGTAATGATCATTGGAACATTGGTAGATCCTTTGGCTACAGTTTTAAATGCTGTAGGAAATGTCGTCGCGGCCATGTTTGTGAATCGGTTTGTAAAAGTGGACAGTTGAGAGTTGCTAATGTGATCATTTAGATTTCGAACGATCTAAAGTATATTTTTAAGTTCTCCTAAATTTAGGAGATTATACAGATGATTGCATTAATTTTTTTATGTATTCAGAGTAATTAAAATACAATGAATAGAATTAAAATAAGAATAAAATCTGCTCTACAAAATCCGCAAGAGAAAAGAGTATTCATCATCAACACAGAGATTACTCACTCCGTTTTACGGGTTCCAGATTTTCGTATTCTTCAGGAGTGAAAAGTTTGTAATGGACTTTAAACGTTTTTCCTAAAGGTGTTTCAAGGGAAAAACCACCAGGTCCGAAGCCATCAACAACATCTAATGTAAAGTGAGAATACTTCCAGTATTCGAAGAGATCACGATCGATCCAAAATTCATGACCATTAACGGTCCCGATCATAGCATCATTCATCCTTGGAAAAAACCCTCCTTTTTCAAAACATTGAGGCTGGGTTCCTTCGCAACATCCACCGGCCTGATAGAACATGAGATCTCCATACTTTTTCTCCAACTCCCAGATCACTTCCAGTGCCTTTTCTGTAGCTGATAATCTCGATATTTTATTTTCCATTTTTTTGTTTTTAATTAATCGCCAGAATGCAAATCATCTGCTCTAGTTTTTTAAGTATAATAAAATCGGATATTTTTGAAACCTGTAGAGCTCAATTATAATCAAAATGGTTTAGATTCCTACGGAATGACAAAAGTGATGTATTATTTAGGATATTTAATTCTCTACGCCTCCACTATTACTAGAAATACTCATCTTTTGTTTTATCTCTCGCTATCTATTTCATTAAAAATGCCTGACAAAACAAATTCTGCCAGGCGGTATTAAGCTTAAAAAATATCAATTAAGGCAGGTTTTTATCATAATCCTGGTATCATTCAATCCGTATTCTTCTGAAATATTTAAAATAAGGTTGCAAGTTTCGCGTGAGGGATCGTAAGGGCGGCGAGGAACGAGCCGGTGCGTAATGAAATGAAGCACCGAAACGAAGTGCAGCCCTGAATAGCCCGACCGTTTTGCCCCGCTCTAAAGCGGGACAAACGGGCACGCTCTGATGTTAAAAAAAATTAAAAGAACCCTAATTTGTTTTTGTTGTAAGAGATCAACATATTTTTCGTCTGGCGGTAATGATCCAACATCATTTTGTGGTTTTCCCTCCCAATTCCTGACTGTTTATATCCTCCAAAAGGAGCCCCGGCAGGATAAGAATGGTACTGATTGACCCAAACTCTCCCCGCCTGAATCTGACGTGGAACATTATACAACTGATGAGCGTCTCTTGTCCACACTCCTGCTCCAAGACCATAAATGGTATCATTTGCAATTTTTATGGCTTCCTCTTCATCTTTGAAAGTCGTGAAAGCCAAAACAGGTCCAAAAATTTCTTCCTGGAAGATTCTCATTCTGTTGTTTCCTTTAAAAATAGTGGGCTGAATGTAATATCCTTCTTCTAAACCTTCACCCACATTATTTACATCTCCACCCACAAGAACCTCAGCACCTTCCTCTCTTCCTAATTTGATATAAGATAAAATCTTATCCTTTTGAATCTGGGAAGCCTGAGCACCCATCATCACAGTTTTATCTAAAGGGTTTCCAACTTTTATGGCTTTCACTCTTTCAATGACTTTTGCAATGAATGCATCCGCTATATCTTCCTGAACAAGCAATCTTGAAGGACAAGTACATATTTCCCCCTGATTGAGTGCAAAAAGGACAGCGCCTTCAATCGCTTTATCTAAAAATTCATCATCAGCTGCCATCACGGAACTGAAGAAAACGTTAGGTGATTTTCCACCCAGCTCCAATGTAACTGGAATAATATTTTCGGTCGCATATTGCATAACCAAACGGCCTGTAGCTGTAGAACCTGTAAACGCAGCCTTTGAAACTTTTGGATTTGTTACTAATGCTCTTCCTAATTCTGCACCGAAACCGTTGACAATATTTACTACACCTGCTGGTAAAAGATCACCTATAATTTCCATTAAAACCATAATAGAAATCGGAGTGCTTTCTGCCGGTTTTAAAACCACACAATTTCCTGCTGCCAATGCCGGAGCTAATTTCCAGATGGCCATCAATAAAGGAAAATTCCATGGAATAATCTGAGCAATTACTCCTAAAGGTTCGTGAACAATCAACGAAACGGTGTCTTTATCCAGTTCATTATGCGAACCTTCTTCTGCGCGAACTACGGAGGCGAAATATCTGAAATGGTCAACTGCAAGCGGTAAATCTGCTGCTAAAGTTTCTCTAACCGCTTTACCATTATCTATCGTTTCTACAATAGCTAGATATTCGAGGTTTTGCTCTATTCTATCAGCAATTTTATTTAATATAATACTTCTTTCCGTTGAAGAAGTATCCTTCCAGGTTTGAAATGCTTGATGAGCGGCATCTACCGCCAGTTCCAAATCTTCTTTAGATGAATGAGCTGCCTGTGTGAAATTTTTCCCGTTCACCGGGGATACAACATCAAAGTACTGACCGTTAACGGGTGCTGTAAACTGACCATTGATATAGTTGTTATATTTAGCTTTGAACTCAGGCCACTGCAATGTAGTTTCCGATTTTTGTTCTGTTAGTGTGCTCATATTCGTATGTTTTGATTTTCTGTCCAACCAAATTACACTTCCATAGCAACAACAAATAGCACAATCCTACAAAAAAACTTCAAAATAGTATTCCGTTTTAATTTTATCATTTTTTAACAATACCTCCATTCTATATTTCCTTATATTTGATAGCATAGGCCTAAAAATGTTTAGAAATGAATGATAATAAGTTTTTATTAAATACTCCTGAACTGAAAAAAGAAAATCAGTTGGTGAGCCTAGTTGAAAATCAAACGAAATTCAATCTAAACAACTGTGAGTTCAGTATCTATGAAACTCACAAAGCTGCTTTTGATGTAAAACTTCACTTTGACACGATCGCTTTTACAGCTATGCTACGAGGTAAAAAGCATATGAAGCTGGAAAATAAAACAGGGTATTTTGATTATTTTCCAGGGGAAAGTATATTAGTTGCTCCCGGAGAAACGATGGTTATTGATTTTCCCGAGGCAGATGAAACCCCTTCACAGTGTATTTCTTTAAGCCTGAACCCTGAATTTATAGAAGACTCCCTCAATCATTTAAACTATACACTTCCTAAAATAGACGAAACTTCACAATGGAATATTCAATTGGATGAATATTTTCTTTTTAACAATAAATCCCTTGCTTCAGCAACCAATAATATTATGAGAATTGCGATGGATGATAATTCCCAAAAAGATATTATGGCCGACTTTGCATTGAAAGAACTTTTGATACGATTGATGCAAACTCAAGCAAGAAGCATGGTGGAAAAAAATATTGCAAAAAATAAATCAAGGATAGGGTTTGCTGTCGATTACATTAAGAAGAATCTGCATCAGAAATTATCCATTGAAAGCATTGCAAAGCTCGCATACGTCAGTAAATCCAATTTCTTTAAAATGTTTAAAGATGAATTGGGTACTTCCCCTAATGATTTTATTTTACAGGAACGGATCAATAGAGCTAAAGAGCTACTGGCTGGTCAAAATAGCATTAAAGAAACGGCTTTTCAAACAGGTTTTTCAGACACCAATTATTTTACAAGGGTATTTAAGCAACTGGTTGGAGTAACTCCAAAGAGTTATCAGAATAAGATTATTTATTTCGATTAAGTTTTTGCTGATTATCTTTTAGAAATACTCCTTATGAAACTTCTAAATTTCTCCGTGATCATATTACTTTTTGTAAGCAATATGTATCACTCTCAAACACCCAAAAGAAAGTTTCAAATCTCCTCAGATTTAGAACAGATTCCATTATGGCCAAAAAATCAAATGCCAGATCAATCCGGGACAAGAGGAGGCGAAATAATAACCGATAAAGGATCAGTGACGAATGTATCCACACCAAGATTAATTGTTCATCGCCCTAAAAACCCAAACGGTACAGCAATATTGGTTATAAGCGGTGGTGGATATGCTCATATTGAATTAGGAAAGGAAAGTACCCCAACTTCGGATTGGTTGCAGTCAGAAGGAATTACAGCTTTCGAGCTTATTTATAGGCTACCACAAGAAGGCTGGAAGACGACCAATGTCCCTTTTGAGGATGCCCAAAGAGCCATGCGACTCATCAGAAGTTCAGCTAAAAACTATGAAATTGATCCAAACAAAATAGGAATTTTGGGCTTCTCAGCAGGTGGACATCTGGCCGGTATGATTGCTACACAGCCTAATAAGAAGTTTTATAGCCCCATCGATGCCATAGATTCTTTATCTGCAAGACCAGATTTTACAGGACTGATTTATCCTGTTATTTCTATGCTTCCACCCAATAATAAAACCCATGCTTTTAAGAGTATCCTTGGAGCCAATGCATCAACTTCCGAGAAGATAGAATTTTCTGTAGAAAGGCAGGTGAATGCTCAGACACCACCTACATTTTTAGCTCAGGCTATTGATGATCCTATTTCTCCTGTGGAGAATAGTGTATTAATGGATAATGCATTGAAGAAAGTGAATGTTCCTGTTGAAATGCATTTGTTTCAAACTGGAGGACATGGCTGGGGATTGGGGAAGAAAGGGAGTGAGGTGGCGGCGTGGACAAAACTTTTTAAGGACTGGATAAAGAATGTTGGTTTGTGGAAATGAATTGACTTTATAAAATATTTTATATAAGTATTATAATTAGATGAATGTCAATCTCCAATAGATTTCATTAATGCCTTCAGAGTTCCATTTTTCTTTAGGTTTTTGAAGTTTATACATAATTTATTTTATTGTTTTAAGTGCCAAATTTATCATGTCGATTCCTTGTGATTGAACTTTCCAATTAAACAATTTAGAATAATTCTAAATATAATATTTATTTAAAATAACCTTACATTTAAAATATTTTAACAAGCTGACACTTCAAGTTATTCCCAAATCGGATTTTTAACATTTTGTGTAAATTTTCCTATTCTTTTATCATTTAACAAAACATAACATACTAATTAACAACGAATTACAAATTGCATGCGTTAATGTTTATTAATACATTTATCGTCTTAATATCTTAAATTTTGTTAATATGAATGTAAAACTACGTTTTTTAAGCGTTGGAGTTCTGTGTTTTACAGGCCATGCGCTATCTGCTCAAAAAGCAGTAAAAGATACTCTACAGAGAGAGGCTAAGATCGAAGAGGTCGTGGTACAGGGATATAGAACAGTTACAAAAAAAACAGCGGTAACATCTACAGCATCAATTAGTAAAGAAACAATTGAAAACAGACCTAATGCCAATGTAATGAATGTTGTTCAGGGGCAACTTGCAGGAGTAAATATAACAGCAAGTTCCGGACAACCAGGAGCAAAGCCTCAGGTCGTCATTAGAGGTGTCGGATCCTATGGAGCTAATACTGATCCGTTATACGTTATTGATGGTTTCCCTTCAAACAGTGACTCTTTTAGATCATTAAATCCCAATGACATTGAAAGTATGCAGGTTTTAAAAGATGCAACGTCCATCGCTGAATATGGAAATAGAGGATCCAATGGAGTTATAGTGATCAAAACAAGGCAGGGAAGGTATGGCAGTGGAAAACTGAATTTTAACTATTCCAGTCAGCTTGGAGTTTCTTTTCTGCAAAATCAAAAGTACAACTATGCCAATTCCAATCAATTGCTTACGTTAGAAAAAATATATGGAATTGGTTTGGGTTCAACAATGTCGGATGAAGCTATTGCCGATTACAGAATTAATACCAACTGGGTAGACTATTTCTTCAGACCGGCAATCTTATCAAGCCATACATTAGGAGTTGAAACCGGAGGTAAGAATTTTAACTCTTATACATCAGTAGGCTACCTTAATCAGGATGGATTATTAAAAACAACAGGTCTTCAGAGATTTAATGTGAGATCAAATATCAATGGAAGATCTGAAAACAATAAATTTAAATATTACCTTGGTATTGCTGCAGGCTTTTCTAAAAACAACGAAGCAACTAACTTAGGAGAGGGTGTCATCAATCGTAATTACGTTACAGGTGCTTATTTGGGAGCACCGTACATATCTCCTTCTGAATATCAGAACTCAAGCCAATTGCATCAGTTGTATCAAAGTAATGGAACTCTATTGTATACTCCACTCATGTTAGTAGATAAGATAAATCAATACTACAACCTAACAGATGAAACCAGATTAGATTTTACATCTGATGTGTCTTACAAAGTGATGGAAGACCTTACGGCTAAAATGAGAGTCAATGCGCAATTACTAAGTACAAGATTTATTCAGTCAGAATTTCCTAATTCCTTTAACGCCCTGTTATTTCAGGCAACCGGGCAAGAGTTTACCGGATTTGAAGAGATCAATAACAGAAGGGAATTTACTTACAATAATTTGTTTGGTTTAGATTATTCGAAAACATTTGGAAATCATACTTTTAATATATCTGGAAATCTGGAATATAATTTTGCCAATCTGCAGATTGATAATATGCGGCAGAGAGGGCTTAATCCTAAAACCTTTGTCCCCGGAACCGGTCAGGGTTACATAGGGGATACGGATAAAGATGATTTTTATGTTCCCGTAGTTTCTGTGTCCCAGGCAAGATATAATCTCATTTCATATTTTGGAAACTTTGATTATGATTACAGAAAGAAATATGGATTGGTTGCAACAGCCAGAAGAGATGGGACCAGTAGATTTATAGGCAATTTGCAATGGGGAACATTTTGGTCTCTCGGAGGAAGATGGAATATCAGTGAAGAAAATTTCTTGAAAGAGATCTCTTTCATCAACAATCTGAAAATCAGGGGATCTATTGGTACAGTTGGAAATCAAAGAATTATTGACGGGCCTGTTTTTGAAGGATTAAATCCACCAAAATATGCTGATATCTATGGAATTCCCACAGAGACTCGCTATACCTACAATAATTTACAAACTTACCGGATAGAATTTGGTGACCCGCAGTTAAGATGGGAGACGACTAAAACCTATAATATCGGATTAGACTGGGAGTTATACAACAGAAGATTCAGGGGATCATTTGATTATTATAACAAAAAAACGATCGATTTATTCATGAAGGATCCCACTGCTCCTATACTCGGAGCAAGGTTTATTGTAAGAAATACAACAGCAAATTTGATCAACAAGGGATATGAACTTAATGTAGCTTTTGATATTCTAAAAACTGAAAATACTACGTTTACATTGAGAGCAAATGCGGCGATGAATAATCAAAAGTTTGACAACTACCCTGTTGGTTTAATAGATTCACAAGCCAATCCTACTTATCGATCACAAAATGGAAACTTACCGTTTACTCCTTATGTGTACCATTATATTGGTGTAAATCCGGAAAATGGAAATCTTTTATTTGAGGATATCAATGGTAATCCAACAGAAAATCCAACCGATGCTGACAGGAAGTTATATAAAAATAATTATTTCCCTAAGTATCAGGGAGGTTTTGGTTTTGACTTTGAGTGGAAGGGCTTTTTTGCTACCACTACTTTTACGTTTGTTGCTAATGTCTCTAGGTTTGATGATGATTTAGCTAATGCATTAGATCCATCAAACTTAGGTACGTTTAATGTTTCAAATGATTTGTTAAATGCATGGACCCCAACAAACAGAAATACAGATGTTCCAGCACTGAATGCCGCTAATCTTGGAGCGGTAACCAATTCAGACCGGTTCTTAGTAAATGCCTCCTATCTGAGACTGAGAAATGTCCAGCTGGGATACAGGCTTCCAAAACGCCTTATACAAGATACCTTTATTAATGATGTGTCCATCATCCTGCAAGGAGAAAATATCTACACGTGGACTAAATGGAAAGGTTTTGATCCTGAAAGCAGCAGAAATTCTGATGCATATCAATATCCCACTCCCAGAACATTTACTTTAGGTTTTAATATTAAATTTTAGAAAATGAAAAAAATTATACTTGCTACAATTTTAGTAATCAGCTTCTTTTTAATCTCTTGCAGACAGGAATTATTGGAACCCTATACACCGGGATCCCTGACTGAAGAAGTTGCGTTGACAACAAGTAAAGATCTTGAGCTGGTAATGAATTCGGCCTATCTTGAACTTACTGACAGAACAGAATCCGTATTCACGTCCGTTTTCACTGATGAAGCAGGAATAGGCTATGCTAACGGAGGACAAGGTATTACTACTGAATATGTTTTCTTTATGAACCCAAGCCAAACAAGCCCTATTAATTTATGGAATAAAACTTATTTTGCATTAGCAAGAATTAACAGGGTTTTGGTATATGTAGATAAAATCATTCCAGAAGATCCAGCAGATGCAAAAAAGATTGCCGATTTGCAAGCACAGGCATTAACTATGAGAGCCTACTGCCATCTAAAATTATTATCTTATTTTTCAACAGATTTTAAAAATGACAGTGCGCCAGCTGCAGTGTTAGCCAATAGGGTATTCTTACCAGAAGAAAAGCAGAATCCAAGAGCCAGTAATGGTAGCTTTTACTCTATGATCCATTCGGATCTCGATAAAGCAATTTCAATATTTTCAAGTACTACTATTGCATTTGTAAATAACTATGCAAATATTAATTTTGCAAGAGGGCTTAAGGCCAGAGCCTATACTTTAAAAGGAGATTACAACAATGCGGAAATCTGGGCTGATGCTGTCATTCATAATTCAGGACTTGTCTTGGCCAATCAGGCAGAATATAAGGCGCTCTTCTTTAGCGATTCACAACCGGCAAATTCTGAAGTATTATTTAGGCTTGAAAGAACCAGCAATCAGAATGTACAACTGACCAATCTCCATAATGGATGGTGTTCAATAAGACCCAATTTGGCGGGTTCTCCATTTTATGAGGTAAGCAGATCCTTACATAATGTACTCAATCCTGATAATCTACCAGCCTCTTCATTAAATACCTTACCGGATGTCAGAGCAAACGTAATCATAGCTCCTTCCTCGATTGTAGATCCCAATTATGCAACATCTCCTGATTATAGAAATAGCGATCGGTTAATTATCAATAAACACGGAGGTGTCGAATCCGGAACTCAAACTGCTGCAATTACAGCAAATAATGGTTTTAACAATGCTATCAAAGTGATGAGACTATCAGAAATGTATATGATTAAAGCAGAAGCCAGAACGGCAGCCGGAGACTTTACAGGAGCCGCAACAGCCATTAAAACGTTGTTAGATGCACGTTTTTCAACTCCTCAGCCATTATCTGTCTTTACAAATGCAAAACAGGCATGGGCGGAAATTCTTAAACAAAGAAGAATCGAATTCGCCTACGAAGGATATCGATATATCGATTTGAAAAGATTAGGCACCCTGGCAGGGGTTGGAATTGACAGAGATCCTGCAGATTATTCCTCAAGTTCGGCTAATTATCCGGCTGCTAATCCATCTAATCTTCCGATGACAAGTTTTAAGTGGACATTACCGATTCCTCAGGATGAGATCAATGTTAATAAAACAATTCAGCAAAACCCGGGATACTAAGTAATATAAAAAATTCAGCACTTCAATGAAGAAGTGCTGAATTTTTTATATCTATTTTAATCCTGATAGGTATAATATCTTGCTCCTACTAATACCGGATTTTCAAGTTCAACAGAATCTAATCCAAATCCTTTGTAATTGGTATTAACAGACTTGTTCAACTGCTTCCTATGTAATTTTTCATAGGTCTCAAAACTAACAGCGGTTCTGTTTTTTAAATTTTCAAATAGTTCCCATTTAGAAACCACTTTCTGCCAATTCCCAGAAATCTTCCCTGAAAACACTTTAGATTTTGATCCGCTGCCATAACTAAAAAAACCAATTTCTTTTCCTTTTAAATCTTCATTTTCATTGTATGAAGTTTCTAAGGCAGAAAGTAAACCCATAAAAATTGAAGCAGTGTACATATTTCCTATTTCTGAAGATGCCCTCTGTGTTTTTTCTATTTTATCTCCGATCAATTGCAGGTATTCATCAGATTTAGCCACTGCTTTTTGTTCCTCCGGAGTTTGATAGTTTAAACCGTTTTCCAGACTGTAAATTTCTGTAAACACTCTCTTTCCATGAAAAGCATAGGGAAGGTGAAAAACCAGATACCTCCAATCATCAGAAGGCTTTTTCTTACCACTGATTTCTTTATAATGGTCATAAGCTTCTCTGATACGATCCTGATAACACTGATTAGAATATTGTCCATCAAAAACAGGTTCATCGGTAAACACTTCTATTTTATCCGAAAATGATTCCGGTGCATTTTTCAGATCTTCTTTTTTGTAATGACGTCTGGGTTTGAAAAAATCAAAAACACTTTCTGTGGCTACTCCCCATTGGTTTTCAATTTCCATTAAATCAGGCTGAGAAGAAATCAGAAGCGCTACTGCCCCACCACCCTGGGTGTATTCTCCTGAAGAAGCCAGCTCGTATTTTGCATAATCACTTGCAATAACGATTGCTTTTTTATCCGGATTTACCCTTACAAAATCCAGCGAATTATGTAACGCATCTACTGCCCCCACACAAGCAAATGTCATGTCTACTACATCACAGTTTTTAAAGCAGCGCTCTCCATATTTTATCTCCAGAACCTTTTCAACCATCTGCATCGCATAAGAAGCTGTAGGTTTTGCAGCATCCAGGGCACTTTCAGTTCCAAGATAAATCCGTGCTATATCTTTGGGATCAATATGGTATTCTTTAATTAATTTCAACAATGCTTCTGCAGCAAAAGTAGCTGCATCTTCATGGACATCAGGAAAGCCCATTTTATGTAAACCCAATCCTTTTTCTAATTTTGCAGGATCAATTCCTCTTATCGTAGCTAAATCTTTAATTTCCAAATACAAAGAAGGCACATGATAACTTGCTGCCTCTATTCCAAAACCCATATTATCTAAATTTAATACGAATTTAAAAAAAAGTAAGCGTTTAAAGCCCTTATTATTACTTACTTTTTAAAAATTCCTCCCAATAATTCAGAAAAAGAAAAAAGCACTTCCTCAATGGAAGTGCTTTTTGTTTAAATATGATGATTATTTTATTTATAATCTTCAATACTTTTATTTAAGGCATCTATTTGCTTATTGATGCTTGCTGCATTTTGTGGGTTTTGCTTCAGTAATTCCATTTTTTTGCCAAGACCATCTTTCAACATTTGTGAGATCATCATCTTCGCCTGAGGATTCTGAGCAACCTGACCTTTAGCCTGTCCTAATAATTTAGTAATACTTTCGGTAGCTTTTAAATTATCTGAAGTCATGATCCAATTGAAGCCTTCTTCTGCAGATTTACCCAATTCAGGATTTTGGAATTTAATGAATGGATAAAATGCGGCAATTGGAGCAATATTCGCCATTTGAGAAGAGATCTTGTTTTTGACTACAATAGGTAACAATTGTGCCAACAGATCCTCAGAAGCACCTTTCAAGTCAATTTTATCTGCTAAAGTATTCGCCTTAGAAGGATCAACACTAAGAATTGCTGATAAAGAGTTTCCTCTTACCGAGTTCGAAACAGCATTAACTCCTTTTTCAAAAACAGGAAGATATTTTTTATCCTTTGCTTTTGCTAATGCAGCAACCGCAGCACCCTGAACTAATGTTTTAGGATCACTGGTTGTCAGTTTTTCTACATCAGCAGCCAAAGCTTTTGCTTGCTCGGGATTCGACAGATCCATTAATTCTAATGCCTTCATTCGCACTCTGAAATAAGGATCTTTTAAGGCAGCAGATAACAATTTAGTGGCAGTAGGATTTTTACCAACCTGATCTTTAATTGCTTTCAATGCTGTATATCTGCTCTTAAATTCTTTAGAGTTCGTGAACTGCATAAAGTTCTGTTCAGGAGTTTTTGTTTCCGTAATTTCAGAAACCAATATTCCGTCAGCATTGATATTCACTAAATCCGGATTCTTTGAAACATCAAAATTAAACGTATTTTTCGCTTCAGCATTTACCCATACGTTATATCTTTTTGGTTTTCCATTATCATAAACATCTATTGCCAATGGAAACTGGAATGGCTGTTCCTGGCTTTGATTGATCACCAAAGTAACTTGTTTCTTAACGGGTTCAAAAGTATAGGAATAATTCAGTTTTGGGTTTCCACTTCCAAAATACCATTGATTAAAGAACCAGTTCAAGTCTTTTCCTGAAACTTTTTCAAAAGAGAGTCTCAGCTGATGGGCTTCCCCATTTTTATATTCATTGGTTTTCAAATAATCATTCATTCCTGCAAAGAACGCATCATCTCCCAAATAGTTTCTTAACATATGAAGGATTCCACCTCCTTTCTGGTAAGTTACCAGATCAAAAACATCCTCACGGGAATCATAATTGAATCGTACAAGATTTTTATTAAAATCTGCAGGATTATGGATGTACATATTCACATCACTCATCTGATGGTAGTCTGCCTGATCTTTCCCATATTTATATTCATTCCATAAATATTCGGAATAATTAGCAAACGACTCATTAACAGTAAGATTGCTCCAGCTTTCCGCAGTCACCAAATCTCCAAACCACTGGTGGAACAACTCGTGAGCAATGGTATCTTCCCATTTGTTCTCATCGATTAGCTGTCCGGGTTTTTGAAGAATATCGCTTCCATGAAGTGTTGCCGTTGTATTTTCCATAGCTCCGCTTACATAATCACGTCCTGAGATCTGTGAATACTTTACCCACGGATAATCATATCCCAGCTTCTTTGAGAAGAAATCAATCATTTCCGGGGTGTTTCCGTAAATTTGCTTTGCATAAGGTTCATATTCTTTTTCGATATAGTAATCTACCGGAATATTTTTCCATTTATCTTTTACGATAGCATAATCACCCACACCCATAAAGAAAAGATAGGTAGAATGTCTTTTCTCCATCACCCAATGATCGGTTCTCTGCCCATTTGATTCTTTCTTGGAGTCTTTTAAAACACCATTGGAAAGTGTAACATATTTATCAGGAACGGTCATATAAATTTCCTGAGTAGTTTTTTGATTCGGTTTATCAATCGTTGGGAACCAGGCAGAAGAAGATTCAGTTTCTCCCTGCGTCCAGATCTGAGTTGGTTTATCAGGATCCTTTCCCTGAGCATTAATGAAATACAAACCTTTTGCATCGTTAATTGCTGCACTGCCTTCCTGTTTAACCTCATTAGGGCGGGAAGTATATTTGATGTACACGGTGTAATCCTGATCCTTCTGATATGTTTTATCAAGATTAATCGTTAAGACATCATCCTTATACTCATATTTTAAAGGAGATTTTTTACCATTATTATCTAGAGCTACTTCATGGATCAACATGCTTTTAGCATCAAGGACCAATTGATTGGTAGGATAGAAATAAGGTGAAGCTGTAAGCCATTCTTCTCCTCCCATCTGCTCTTTTTCGTAATCAAAATTTACTTTAAGCTTGGTATGTTTTAATTCAGTTACTTTTGTATGTGTGGCTCTGTATACTTTTTCTCTACCAGAAGTTTCAGTTTGTGCGGATACCTTTGCAGAAAAGAAAATCGCTAGTACTGCAATCGATAAAATGGCCTTTTTCATCCTTATTTAATTTATTATTTAGAATTATTTTTAGTTAGTATGTCGAAAATATCATTGACTAATGTCTCATAATCACCTTTTTTAAGCTGTTCTTTAGTTTTTGCAAAGGCTTTCTTCAGTTCGCTTTCCGGATTTTCTTCATCTATGATCTCAACGGAACTGACTCCCTTCAATTGAAGGATGGCATTTTGTAAAAGTTCGAGATCTGCTTTTTGATCGGTATTTATTTTTAAATATTTCATCTTGTTATTCTTTTGTAAATAAGATCGTATTACCACCTTGTGAAAGAACAAGTTCTTTTTTTGCAGGATTAAAGTTAATAACAATTCCCGCTGTATCAAATTTAAAACTTGTTTTAGAAGTTGCCTCTAAAGGAAAAGCACCCTGACCAGTTGCTTGAGCCATTAATACTTTATCTTTAACAAAAACATCAATTTTCATGGGCATTTTTGTTGTAGCATACGTTCCTGTAAACTGCTGAAGTTCACTTTCAGAAAGAGTGATGACTGCAAGGTTGGGAATCTCAAAATCTTTCCCATATGCAGCACTCAAAGCGGTGATCGAAATATTATTATTGTCAAAATTACTTTGATTGCTAATCATCGCAAAAGTCTTTTCTCCATCAGGGAAATAATATAGTATTGAGCTAAAGCGGTCTATTCCTCCGTTATGTCCAAAACCCATCTTCCCCATAAAAGGAACTTCCCCCAATCCAAAGCCATAGTGATCTTTAAATGTACGCATTTTTTCAAGACTTTCTTTTGATATCAGTTTCCCGGAAGTCAGGCCATTCATAAAAATAACCAACTCGGAAGGGGTAGAAACCAGGTTTCCTGCACCTATGGGAACAGACATATCTGTCTCCGGACTTTTTATATAATTCCCATTTTCATAAGTGTATGAGTTTGCCTCATTTTTTGAAGGATCTATCTTTCCTCCTACTTTGGTGTATTTTAACTGTAATGGCTTAGCAATGTATCCTTCGATGATTTGGGCGTAACGCTTTTTGTATACTTTCTCCAAAATAATCCCCAATAAAGAATAATTTGAATTACTGTAACTGAATTTAGTCCCCGGCTCAAAATCAGAACCCGCTTTTTGAATAATATCGATAAGCTTTTCCTCTGAAACAGCTTGTTGATAATATGTCGCATACAAATCATCATCAGTGAAATTATGAATTCCACTTCTATGATTTAAAAGATATTCTATTTTGATTTTTTCAGCGTTCTTTATTTGAGGGAAAAATTGACTTAGGTTGGTATCCAGTGTTACTTTTTTCTCTTCCACAGCTTTCATGATCAAAACTGCAGTGAAAGTTTTGGTTATCGAACCTATTCTGTACACTGTATTGAAATCAGCTTTTCTCTTACTTTCTACATCAGAAAATCCAATGGCATTCGAATAGATTACTTTTCCATGATCCGCTATAGCAAAACTACCCATTACTTTATGCTCCTTGTCCAAAGTTTTAAAGTAATTGTCCAGTTTTTCTCTATCTATATTCTGACCAAAACCAAAATTGAAAGCTCCGATGGAAACACAAAAAAATATCTTTTTGAACATACTAATGAGATTTCATTAATAGGTCATGAAATAATAAGATTTGTTACATGTGCAGCAACTTTGGAAATATGAAATTAAATCGCCACAGGCGCTTTGATGCCCGGATGTGGATCATAATTTTCCAATGTAAAATCTTCAAAATTGAAATTGAAAATATCTTTGATTTCAGGATTTAGTTTCATTACCGAAAGAGGTTTCGGATCTCTGGATAATTGTCTGTTAACCTGTTCGAAATGATTATTGTAAATATGAACATCTCCAAAGCTGTGAACATAATCTCCTACTTCCAGGTCACAAACCTGAGCTACCATCATTAGCAGTAATGCATAGCTTGCAATATTAAAAGGAACACCAAGGAACACATCAGCACTTCTCTGATACAGTTGCAGAGATAATTTCCCATCTGCAACATAAAATTGAAACAAAGCATGACAAGGGGCTAAAGCCATATTTGGAATTTCGGCTACGTTCCATGCAGAAACAATCAGTCTTCTGGAATCGGGATTTTTTTTGATCTGATCGATTACTTCAGAAATCTGATCCACTACTTTATTATCAGCTCCGTTCCAGCTTCTCCATTGTGCACCATAAACCGGACCTAAGTCGCCATTTTCATTCGCCCATTCATCCCAAATACTTACACCATGATCATTTAAGTACTGAACATTCGTATCTCCTTTTAGAAACCAAAGCAATTCATAAATTATAGATTTCAAATGCACTTTTTTGGTCGTTACCAAAGGAAAACCTTTTGATAAGTCATACCTCAGCTGATATCCGAAAACACTTCTTGTTCCCGTTCCTGTTCTATCCGTTTTGTCGGTTCCATTATCAAGGATATGCTGTAAAAGGTCTAAGTAATTTTGCATTGTGAAAGTTTAATTATTGTGCTTTTTAGTAAATTATAACAGACTTCAAAGTTAATAAAAAAACAACTGTAAAAATAATTTCACAGTTGTTTAACGTTATTTTTATTTGCTCTTCTTGAACAAGACTTTCTGTAAAAACAATGATTTATTTTAAAGAATTTTATAGATCAATTATCTTATAACAACTGCCACATCCTGAGAATTTCCTTCTATGGATTTTATCTTTCCAAATTTCCTTTTGTCCATGATAGTATCGCTCCAATAGTCTAAAGTAACATTTCCAAATTTCACCAATTTTTCGTATTTACTCTGATCTATGATTTCTTTGCCTCCGTAGTCTATTGAAATATTTCCAATCACCTTTAATTTTCCAAACTTACTATTATCGATGATATCCTTATCCCAATAGTCAACAGACAGATTTCCTATTTTTTTTACTTTCCCCTCTTTTTCTTTATCAAAACGATCCCAGTATGCTATAGTGATATCTCCTATACTTTTTACTTTACCATTGTTATCCATGTCAAAACGGTCAAAATAATCAACCTGATAGTTTCCTATTTTTTTAATCTTACCTAGTTTGTCCCGATCCATATACTGGTCATCATAATAATCAATATTCCCATTTGAAATGGAATTGAATCCGGCAATTGATCCATCATCGTCAATTGTAATGATCATATCTCCTATTGTAATATCAACAGACTTTAAGTCATAGGATTTGCTTGAAACATTAGCTCTTATCTGAGCCGATATTAAGGAATTTACAATGAGAAGAAGCAGGCCGCAGAGAAAATATTTTAATTTCATAATTTAACAAATGTTTTCGATCGTTTGATGTATCTTATTAATCTCAAACGTCTCTGCCATTTTCTTGCCAAACATTGCTTTTACCAGCGGAGATTCGGCAGAAACAGTTGTTATCTTCTGATTTTCAAATGTTATCTCTCCAACAGATACTGAAATATAAAACCATCCTCTATCCGTTTTCACTAATGCACCATTCTGCACTTTGGAAGATTTCTCAGTACTTATCTTTTGAATAAAAGCCTGTTGATTTAAAGTTTCATTAAGTTGCCTCTGAAGATTATTTATTTCCTGCTGAACCATTTCACGACTGGTTTCATATTTGTCCCCCATTGAGCTTTTTGTTTCATTATTTGCAGCCCGGGTTTCAGCAATTAAGTTTTCAAATTTTTGAATTCTCTCGGAAAGTTTCCTTTTAATGATATTTAATATTTCTTCCTTGTTCATTTTAATTAACTCAACCTATGTTTGTTTGACTTAAAAAGCGGGCTAAGGCCCGCTTGTATTGGTTTAAATATAGAGAATATTTTTATATTTTAAGCCAGAATTTCAATGACTTTGATCTTCATTTTTCAAATACTTTGTAATCAGAAACTTTAAAATCAAAATCCTTACCTGTATTGAAGTCCCTTTTATTTCCATCAAACACATCTCTAAAGATCCCGGATATATGGTCATCCTGAATACTGAAACTAACATCTTCGTTAGACATATTTAAAACGACCAAAACTTCATCATTCCCATTTTTCCGGATATAAGCTAAAATTTTATCATTAGCTGTTGTATTCAACAGATAGGTCGTCACATTTGGATCTCCTCCCCGTAAGGCAAGATTTGAAGATTTCAGTTCCAATAAGGTTTTATAAAAATCTGCCATCTGGAAATTATGAGTCCATGCGATAACATCTTTTTCGAAAAATTCCAATCGCTTCATATTAGGCAGTTCCTGGCCCGAGTACAATAGCGGAATACCATTCCAGGTTGCTGAAAAAACGGCCATAGGTTTAGCGATCACCCCATACTTTTCATATTCTGTTCCATTCCAGGAATTTTCATCATGATTGCTTGTAAACCATGCTCTCATT
Source organism: Chryseobacterium sp. T16E-39 (assembly GCF_002216065.1). Lineage (NCBI taxonomy): Bacteria > Pseudomonadati > Bacteroidota > Flavobacteriia > Flavobacteriales > Weeksellaceae > Chryseobacterium > Chryseobacterium sp. T16E-39. The sequence goes on from NZ_CP022282.1 coordinate 1,946,634, forward strand.
GAAGCATCTCCGATATTAGAATATTTTATGAGCAGATCTTTCAAATCCTGCAATGGAAGATTCTTTTGGTAATAATCGTCAGAGGTATGCATCCACTTCCACGAATAGCTCGCATCAAAAACCTTTCCGTATTCAGGACTTTCCAATTCATCAAACTCCCCTAACCAGAAAAGTGGTTTTATCGTTTCCACTGCAGGGCGTGCCTGCTGCCAGAAATCTACTTCTACCCACGAAGCCAGATCACATCTGAAACCGTCTATATTAGTTTCTTTAATCCAGAACTTCATGGCATCGATCATTGCTTGGCGCATTTCCTGGTTTTTATAATCCAGTTCAATAATATCATCCATTCCTGAAGCAATATGAAATTTCCCATCAGGATCTTTTAAATAAAATTCAGGATGCGTTTTTGTCCACACATGATCCCAGCCCGTATGATTTGCGACCCAGTCAATGATGACTTTGAAACCCAACCGGTGAGCTTCATTCACCATATGTTTAAAATCATCCATGGTCCCAAATTCAGGATTAATGGATGTATAATCAGCAGCAGCATATGGACTTCCCAAACTTCCTTTTTTATTTTGCTGAGCAATTGGAGTAATGGGCATCAACCAAAGTACTTTAACCCCCATTGACTTTAGACGGGGCATCTCTTTTTCAAATGCTTTAAAAGTTCCTTCCTGCGTATATTGCCTTATATTGACCTCATAAATATTTGTCGAGTGCTTCCAGTCTTTAGGTAAATCCATTCTATTATTTGTATTTTGTATAGCACAGGAAACAATTCCTAAGCCAATAATTGTCAATAAAATTATTTTTTTCACTAATCCTCGTTTTAACAAAAGTAAGGATTGTTTTTATGTTTAAGAGCGAAAAGGCGAAATTGCAAAAAGGCGAAAAGGCAAAATCGTGAAATCGTAAAATTGCGAAATTGCGAAATTGTAAAAAAGTAGTCAATGTAAAATATAGGAGTAAAAAGCGAAAAGGCGAATTTGATTTTTAGCACTTTCGCCTTTTCATACATTCTCCTTTTTGCGTAGTATCATAAATAAAAAGCCCCGGATATTGATCCAGGGCGGTATATTATACATTGTGTTACCAATTATCTTTCATCATCATTTTCCTCCTCTTCATCAAAAACATCATCATTGTAGTCTTCTTCTTCCTCATCATCAAAGCTATCATCTTCATCAGAGAAATTATCTCCACCTCCGAAATCATCATCAAAGTTGAACTCATCATCCATCAGAGGCATTGCTGATTTCTTTTTAGATCCACCTCCGTTTCCACTTTTACTAGGAGCTTTTAATGGAACATTTCCAAATCTGTATACGGTAATTGGATAATTAACTCCTTTTGTTTCTTCGATTACTTCTACAAGCTCACAGAAGAATTCCCAAAGATCCAGAAGTCCATACTGAAACTGAGCTTTATCTCCACTACTTGCAAAAGCTTCATCAATATATACATCTGACATAATTTCACCATCACCATCATCACTCATATCTTCTAATGGAACACTTTTTACTATCGTACCATCTTCTTCCAGTAAATTAAAAGTTGAAAGCTCATCTCCCTGCAAGCTGAACGCACTCTTAATTCCCAGATGTAAATTCCATAGTGTCTGTTTTCCCTTCACTTCGATATCACGGAAAATATCTTCTTTCGCATCTAATATTACGCGGATTTTGTAAACCATATCAGTCTTTAAATTACTTTTTGCCTTTATTTATTATGATAAATTTCTGTTGCAAATATATAATAAATGACATGTCACAAAAAAATATTTCATGATTTTTTAAAATATTTTTTTTCCTTACATTTTGCCCAGACTATTTACTTTTTTCAAGCATAAAACTAAATTTTGTGCCTTCAAGATACACACTTTCTACGGTAATATTTTGTTTGTGAGCCTCCAGAATATGTTTTACAATGGCTAAACCTAGTCCGGAACCGCCTTCCCTACGACTTCTGCTGGTTTCTACACGATAAAACCGTTCAAAGATCCTTGGTAAGATCTCAGATTTTATTCCCATCCCATTATCAATTACCTCAATTAAAACCTTATTCTTCAGAACACTTGTTTTAACGATCACTTTTGCTTCCTGTCTGTTCGCATAATGAATCGCATTGGAAATAAGATTGATAAAAACCTGAGACATCTTCTGTTTGTCAGCTTCAACAAAAATCTGGGGATGCAGTGTTTGTATCTGTAAAGTGGTATTGTGTTTTTCTGCTTCAAGATCAAGCAAATCAAAAATTTCTTTTATTAAAAGATTAACATCAAATTTTGAAACAGTGAGGTTGATCTCACCCGCCTCAAGTCTGTTAATCATATCCAGATCTGTAACAATAGCAATTAGCCTTTCAACAGAGATATCTATTCTTTCCAGATATTTGTCCCTGATCGTCAGATTATCCACACCTCCATCCCTTAAGGTCTCTACATATCCCTGGATGGAAAATAATGGTGTTTTAAGCTCGTGGGAAACATTTCCAATGTATTCTTTACGATAGCTTTCCATTTCTTTCATCATATCGATTTCTGAAACTTTCTGCTGGTTAAGATCTGAAAACCTCTCCCCTAATTCTTTAATGGTAATATTTTCATCGTTATTGTTCACGATTTCCTGGGGTAATATCTGTGAAAGCCCACGAACCTGTTTCTTACCATAATAGTTGAACAACAGTTCAAGAACCAGGTAATTAACAATGAATATAACAACCAGACAAATGATAAGTCCTATTTTGAAAAAAGGAGTTTTATAATAAATATCTTTCAGTGAATCAAAAATGATTACCAACAAGAACATCACCAATGTAATAAGACATGAGGCGACAAGAGTAAGCCTGTAAAATTTCAATTTTACAAATTTTATGGGTTAAAAAGTAAAGATAGGCTATTTCGTTTGTTAAACGATCAATTTATAGCCTATTCCCTTTAAAGTCTGAATCGTATTGATTCCTAATTTCTCTCTTAATCTTCTGATGTGAACGTCAATTGTTCTTTCACCAACAATAACATCATTCCCCCAAACTTTCTCAAGAATCTCTTCTCTTTTGAAAACTTTTTCGGTATTGGATGCTAAAAGATAAAGTAAATCGAATTCTTTTTTAGGAAGTAAGAACTGTTGCCCGCTTTTAGAAACTCTAAAATTATCTTTGTCAATAATTAGGTCTCCAATTTCAATTAATTTGGCATTATCAGATACCTGAGAAGTTAATTGCAACAAAGCATTTACTTTAGAAATAAGGATTTTCGGTTTGATCAGCTTTACAATGTAATCATTGGCTCCAGCCTGAAAACCTGCTAGTTGAGAAAACTCTTCACTTCTTGCAGAAAGAAAAACAATCAATGATTTCTGAAGTTCTTTCACTTTACGAAGTTCCTGGCAAGTTTCAATACCATCCTTTTCCGGCATCATTACGTCTAGTAAAATCAGATCGGGAATTATTTCTTTGGCTTTTTCTATTCCTTCGTTACCATTGGTAGCAGTATAAATATCGTAGCCTTCCTTTTCCAAGTTGTAAGACAGAATCTCTAAAATATCCAGTTCATCGTCTATTAAGAGTATTTTCTTTTGGTTCATTTTCAATTTTTACGCGTCAAAGTTAATAATTTTTGTACGACAGATTAACAAATCAATCATCGTTCATATAAAGTTAACAATAATATTGTTTTGTTAATGTTTAGTTAAGAAAAAATTAAATTTAACTAAACCATATACCCCGATAAACTTTTATTCCTTTGCAGCGAAAGAATATAGTAAAAATAAAATGAATTTTACAAAAGTTAGTATAGCGGTTATCTTTTTAACCGCCTCATCGACTGCATTTTATGCTCAAGATACCAGGCAGGATACCATCAAGAAAGAAAAAAAAATCGAAGGTGTTATCATCCAGGGAAGTAGCAATAAAAAAACTGAAACTGCTGTATTAGGAGAACAGAAAAAAGCGATTATCCAGAAGCAAGCTGTAAGTGCTGAGGAAATCTCAAGAAAAGGGATCTCCAATGTAGAACAAGGTCTTACAAAAGTAACTGGGATTACCACAGTTGAAGGAAGAGGACTTTTCGTAAGAGGACTGGAAGAAAGATACAATTACCTGCTAATAAATGGTCTTGGTTCTCCTTCCAACAACCCTTTCCAAAAAATCATTGCTCTAAAGCAATTCCCAACCGATGTTGTAGGTAAATTAAATATCTACAAAACATTTAACTCTAACCTTTACGGAGATTTCGCAGGAGCTACTTTTGATATCGAAACTTTAACGATTGACAAGCCTTTTTCAAAAATTGAATTTAGTGTTGGAGTTAATACTTTGAGTACTTTTAGAAATGACTTTAAGGTAGCTGAGGGTGCAGATGGAATGAATGGATACTTAGGTTTAAATTCAAGAGACAGAAAGCTTCCTAATGAAATAAGAAATTCAAGACCAAACAACTACAGATTTTCCGCTAACGAATCTTTAAATTCTTTTAAAGACTCCTGGAACGTAGACAATGTAAAATCTTTGCCAAATACCAGTATTGGTTTCACCACTGCGCAGAAGGTAAAAATGGGGTCCGGAAATTTAGGAATTTTATTCTCATTAAACCAGGGAACTAAATTTGAATATAAAGAAGGTGCCAATAACCAGTTTAGATCACAAGGTAAAGATTCTTTCATTGATAATATGAACTTTCTTAATCGTAAACAATACAATTACGAAACAGAATCTTCAGCATTGCTAGGTCTTGGATATAAAAACAAGGGAACTGTTGTTAATTTAAATGCATTTTATCTACAAAATACCAATAACATTATCGAAGATAATTTTGGATACAAAGACAATTTAGTTCAAAATAAAAAATCTGGATTCTTTAGAACCAATCAGTTGGATGTTTCAAGATTTTTGGATTTACAATTAACGGCTTCACAAAAAATCACTGACAGACATCAAGTAAAAGCGGGGGCAAGTTATGTAATTAACAATTATAGCCAACCGGATAGAAAAATTATTGATGGTAACCGTACAGATCCAAACACTGGAGCTATTCTTCCTGAAAATATGATCCAGATGCGTTATGGAGGAAACAACCTTATTCGCCAATATTTGGATGTTGATTCTAGATTTTATGGTTCTGCATTTGCAGAATATCAGTTATCGTTAGGTGAAAAAGGTGATAAAAAAGATTACCCAATACAGATTGCTTTAGGTTATAACGGATTCTCCGATTTCAGAAAAACTTCTTACAGATTCTTATTTGGTCGTACTTCCAATGCTTCTTTAGCACCATTCATAGTTAACGTTGATACACCACAAAATACATTTGATGCATCAATAAGAAATGGAGATTTATTCTATCAGGAAGGTTCTGATATTTCTCAATTCTATTCGAGTTTTTACCAAATCATTAACGGAGGTTATGCTAACGTTAATTTCAAACCTACTGACTCTTGGGATATATTATTAGGTGCTAGGTATGAAAATGATATGACTCTGATCCGTTATTCCGATCAAGGTGCATCTAAAAAGAATAACCTTGATAAAAATAAGGACTTTTTCCTACCCTCACTGGCGATCAAAAAAGCTCTTAACAGCAAAAACAATTTAAGATTTGCTTTTAGTAAAACTGTTACACGTCCTATTCTTATTGAGACGATGCCTATTAAATATATCAGTCCTGATAACGTAAATATTGTAGGAAATCAAAATATTCAAAATAGTGAAAACTATAATGTTGATTTAAAATGGGAATATTATCCTACTACAAAAGAGATGTTTGCAGTAAACCTATTTGCAAAAAGAATTGATAATGCAATTGAACGTTCTCTTACGGCATCAGCAGATGCAACAGGTTCTACAATTACATTCTTTAATGCAAAAAAGGCTGAATTGTACGGAATAGAATTAGAAGGAATTTTAAGTTTAAACAGAATTTCAGAATCTCTTAGAAATTTCACCTTAGGTGCCAATGCTACTATTATGCATTCCAATGTTGAGAGAAGCCAAGAACAATTGAATATGGAGCGACCAGTTTGGTTTGAAAACACAGGAGAAACTTTACACAAAAGAGGTTTACAAGGTGCTGCTCCTTATACAATCAACGCTGATTTAAAATACGAAATAAAGAACCGTAATAACCTGGCTCAAACATTCTCGCTGGTATATAATGTTTCAGGAAGTAAAATCTATGCAACTGGAGGAACAGGTACAGATAATTATTATGAGAAACCTTTCCATCAGGTAGACTTTGTTTATCAAGGACAATTAACAAAGAACTGGAATGTAAAGTTTGCTGTTCAAAACATTCTTGACAGTAAATACAGAATCTTGCTGGGAGAAGATAAGAGTTATTTGCCTCTAAAAGTTGAAGATGGAAGCAATGTCCTTACAGACTATTACAGAGGTGTTACCTTCAACTTCACTGTAGGTTACACATTTTAAACAAATTAATTAATAAAGAAGAATATAAAATAAGTATAAAAATGAAAAAAAGAGTTTTATCATTATTAACGTTAACTGCGGTGTTAACAATAGCCTTAAACTCATGTACTATCGATGTAAATGATGGTTTAGGAGAAGGAAATACAGTTACAACTCCTGGAACTACTGAAAGTGTATTAAGCGGAAGTGGAACTTTAGCAGGAACTATTACAAAGGATCTTTTAATTAAAAAAGGAAATTATACTTTAGACGGAATCGTTAAAATAACTAATAACGCTACTATCACAATTGAAGCTGGAGCTACTTTCAATGTAGTTACCACTAAGACAAGTGGTTTAGTTGTTCTTCAAGATGGTAAGATTAATGCTGTAGGTACTGCTTCTGATCCAATTGTATTTACAACTTCTACTAAAACTCCTGGAGATTGGGGTGGAATTACCCTTTACGGAAAAGCACCAATCAAAGCCGTAAACGGAAATACTCAGGCTCTTTCTGAAGATGGAAATAATGTTTATTATGGTGGAACTGATGCCAATGACAACTCCGGTACTATGAAATTTGTTCGTGTTGAATATGCAGGTAAAAAAATCGGTGATGGTACATCTGAGACTAACTCGATGACTTTTTATTCTGTAGGAGCAGGAACCACATTAGAAAATCTTGTCTCTTATAAAGGAACAGATGACGGGTATGAATTTTTCGGGGGAACTGTAAGTGCTAAGAATATTGTTTCTTATGGTAATTATGATGACTCATTTGACTGGCAAGATGCTTGGAGTGGGCAAAACAATACAAATTGGTATGCCTTCCAAACAGGAACAGGAAATTTTGGAATGGAAATAGAAGCGTCAAGCAATATAGATAATGTTGCTCCTAAAGTTTCAAACATTACATTAATCAGAGCTGCAAATACAAATCCAGAATCTGCAAACTCTCCTGAAATTTCTGCTATTCAGTTTAAAAAACATGGAACAGGAATTTTCTCCAACGTTTATATCAGTGGTTATAAAAACATTGGAAACCAAAAAGCTTATTCTGTTCTTATCCAAGATGCAGCAACAGAAACTAGCCAGGTAAATACAGGTAAAGTAAAAGTAGAGCCTCTTACTTACTTAAATTCTGATAATGCTGGAATTTGGGGATATGCTTACACTCCAAACGGTGGAAAAACTTTCACCAATTCAACAACCGTTACAAAGGTATCTTTAGTGCCAGGAGCTTGGGCTACTGTAGATGGTGTTAACCTTTTAGCTGGATTACAATAATTAAGTAATTAGTTTCTCATATCAAATTGAAAAAAGCCATCAGAAATAATTTTCTGATGGCTTTTGATTATCTAAAAATATCAAGATCCATATAAAACAAAAGGTACTGAATAATCATTCAATACCTTTTTTATTTTATTACAGTTTTCAGAGTATTACTAAGATGTAATCTTAACATGTTTAATTAGTATAGTTTGGTCATAGTTTTTTAGTTTCGTGAGTTAGTAAGCAAATCAGGTCGTAAGGAAGTCTTTTGGAACCACATCTTTCAGTTCCTTGGTCTTCAGCAATCTGTTTTGTCCGTAATGTTCTATGGAGATCACCTTTTTTAAATCACTTTTGGCAATTTTTGGTTCCAATAGCAATGAATAAAACTTTGCAATATCTACTCTAAGGCCTTCGGTCTCTATAGTATATTGTTCTTTACCAGATTTAAGACATCCATCAAACAACTCTAAGAGGTGATGAAAACTGATCAATTCTTCTTCAGAAAGAACTGCTTTTTTAGCAAAAAGTTTAAATTTACTCTTACCGTCTTTCTTGTTCTCAACTTGTGCAGTTAGGTCGTTAAAATTCCCATCAGGAATATTAAGTCTTATCTTCAAATAGCTCATCATCTGCTCAGGGGAAATCCTGTCCTGGTAATAGTCATGAAGTTCCTTTAAAGAAGTCCATCTACTTCTATCCAGCGACAAATCCACCTGTCTCAAAAAAGCATAAAAGAAAAGAATTTGCTTGTAATCTACTTCTAAATAGTTCATAATATTCAATAATTTATTAGCTTTCCCACTATTGGTTACAATTTTGGGAAAATAAAAAAACAGTTTTTCGTAAAAATATTTGTGTGATGGTAGTTGATATTGCCCGATGCATCGGTGCTCAGCAAATAACTATGCGAATTTATTTTATTCTTAAATAATAAACATATATTATTATGTAAAATTAATATTAAAATTATATTAACCAAATTTTATTTAAAATAAAAGCAAAAACACCATTATAAATTAATTTACAATGGTGTTCATTTACAAAAACAAGTATTAAAAAAACTCTATTAGGATTCTTTCCAGCCCAGGTGATCTTTGGTCATTAATCCAGCTATTGCAGACATTCTTGCTACAGACTCCGCAGAACAGCTTGCATCTACGAAAACAGCATGAGCTGCATCGCCTGTTTTTGGCCATTGCTGGTTCCCATTTTCATCTAGTGGAAGAATATCCTGTGTAGCAAATGCTAAAACCCTTGAGAGTTCAAATTCGGTTTCATATCCGTACAGTTCAGCAATTAAATTGGCTTTCTGTAACATATTTCCCGATCCGAAAGTACTCCAGTAATCCTGTACATTATCGTTTCCGATCAAAACATTCACTCCATATTTTTTAAGTGTAGGAATAGGCATAATTGTCCCCCTGAAAGGAACTGAAGAAGCTATTCCCACTTTAGCAGCAGCTAATTTCTCGGCAATTTCATTGGTTTCTTTTAATGATAAATGCCCTAAAGCAAAAGCATGGCTTACAAAAGTTTTCCCCTGAAGTATTGGGTTTTCTGTAACTTTATCAATTAAATAATTAATCGTCTTCATTCCTGATTCACCAACCTCATGCAAATGAATATCAATTCCCTTTTGATGGTCCAGGGCCAGCTGAACGGTTAAATCAAGTACTTTTTCAATATTCCCATCAATGCTGTAAGGATCTAAACCTCCAATAAAATCCACACTCTCCAATGCTGCGGCTTCTTTCATAATAGAAGCAGACTCGGTATAATACAATCCATGCTGTGGAAAGGCAACCAGTTCGGCTTTAAAGGAATCTTTTTTATTTTGTAAGGCCTTTTCTAAATTTTCTAGTGATCTTAATCCGGAAGTAGGATCCACATTAAAATGGGTCCTTGCATAAGTGGCCCCATAGTTTTGCAGTAGTGAGATCAATTGCTCTGCTCTTTCAACTGAGGTTTTTAAAAGCTCAGGAATAATCTGCTGTTCGTAAGCGATCATATCTTTCACCGTTTTTCTTTTAGGAGAAAGAGCCTGCCATGGCAAGCCGTATAGGGTTTTATCTAAATGAACATGCATATCTCTGAATGCAGGGAGCATTAATTTCCCCTTTACATCAATCCCTTTTGATTGGGTATCATTCGGTTTGATGGCTTTTATTTTTCCTTCCTCAATTTCCACGCAGAACAAATCCGTTTTTGTTCTTATAACCTCTTTGTCATCATACTCAAAACCGGTTTCCAGGCGGACATTTTTCAATATATAATTCCCTACGGCAATAGGTTGATATTCTGATTGCATATTCCTGATTTTAATACTACAAAGGTAAATATGTCTTCTATAAAACTGGTGTATCAATCATATCATGCTTTGTATTAATTATTACTCCTTAAATTGGGAAGGAGTCATGCCTGTCTGGGCTTTGAAAAATTTGGAAAAACTGGCGTGATCATAAAACCCAAGCTCATAAACGATGTCTTTTACTGACATTTCAGAAACCTTCAAAAGACGTTTCGCTTCAAGCAAAATGCGATCCTGAATCAGTGAAGAAGCTGATGTATTTAGCTTTTTCTTACAGACAATATTTAAATAGTTAGCAGAAATGTTCAGCTTTTCAGCATAAAAAGAAACAGAGCGCTCTTCTTTAAAATAGATATCGATAAGGGATATGAACTTCGAGATAATAGGATTAGAATTAAAAATCTCAAAATCATTAAAAGTACCTTCCACCGATTCACTGATAAGCAAGCCAATTACCTCAGCTCTCTTTTGTATCAATTCCCAAAATATATCCTTTTCGCGTAAAATATTCTGGATGGCTTTAAATTCATATAAAAGCAATTCATACATTGCTGCTGAAATATTAATTACAGGGTGATTCTGATAATAAGAAGCAGAGAACCTCAATATGGGAAGAAAACTTTCAAACCACTCACGGCTGATCATCAGCTGATATCCAATCGTTTCTTTCCCGATCACCCATTGATGAACCTGTCCGGGAAAAACCAGATGTACCTGTTTATTTTCAATCTTATATTCTACAAAATCTATTGTGTGTGATCCTCTTCCCTCTTCAAAAAGATTGATAATAAAAAAATCATGTTTGTGAGGTTCATCAATAGATCTTTCCCCATGGAGCTCATTGAATAACAGATTACAACCCTTCGATTGATCTTCGCTAAATTCCTGGATACCTAAAATGGGAAAATAATCTGACTGATGATTCATCCTACTCTTAATTTACTTCCTAAAATAAGTAAATTTTGTGAGAGTGGCAGACTTTACTAAAAAACAATATTTCCCTGATGAATCAATGATTCCACTTTAGAAATTCTTGAAACAGCTTCTGCGGAGCAACTGGCGTCAAGAAACACCAGATTGGCATCATCCCCTATTTTGGGCCACTGCTGATTTCCTTTATCATCTAAAGGAAGAACATTTCCTGTTGCTAATTTCAGGCTTCTCGACAGAAAAAACTCTGTAGAATAACCATACAGCTGCGCCATTAGATTAGCCTTCTGCAAAACACTCCCCGTCCCAAAAGTATTCCAGTGATCAACAATACTGTCGTTACCGGTTAGAACAGTTACGTTATGTTTATATAAAGTCGGAATAGGCATAATAAGGCTTCCAAAAGGAATTGTAGAGATAATTCCTATTTGAGCTCCGGCTAATTTCTCAGCAACCTCTTCTTGTTTTGGTTTATCTAACTTTCCTAATATAAAACAATGACTTAAATAAGTCTTTCCCTTAAGAGAAGGATTTTCATTCACCTTATCGATCAGGTATTCTACTGTTTTCAAACCGGATTCTCCGGATTCATGCAAATGAATATCTATCCCTTTCTGATGATCTAAAGCGAGCTGAACTGTAAAATCAATTGTCTTTTCAATAGCCCCATCAATTGTATAAGGGTCTACTCCACCAATAAAATCAATATCCATAGCTGCTGCCTCTTTTAGATAAGGTACAGAATCCGTATAAAAGACACCATGCTGAGGAAAAGCAACCAACTCAGCACCAAAAGATTGCTTTTTATGCTCCAGTGCTCTTTGAAGGTTCTTTAAAGAATCCAGTTTTGAAGTAGGTTCTATATTCACATGACTCCGGGCAAAAGAAGTTCCTTTAGACTGTAGCAGTTCAATCATCTTTTCTGCTTTCATCGTAGAATTTTTCAACATCTCCGGAAGTATTTTCTGTTCCAAAGAAATCATTCCTTTTATTCCGCCAGTTCTTTTTCTTACAGCTTGCCACCGATCTCCATAAAAAGTTTTATCCAGATGGATATGCATATCTTTAAATGCAGGAAGCATTAAAAATCCTTTTGCATCGATCGCTTTAGCATTAGGCTGATTCGAACTCACTTTGGTTACTTTTCCATTTTCTATTTCAATGCAAAATAGGTCCGTTTTGGTTGAAACCACTTCCCCTTCCTCATATTGAAAACCAGTTTCCAGACGTACGTTTTTAAGGGTAAGTTTTCCTTTCCCCTTAAGAACTTCATTCTTAGCAAACAAACCGGTAGCACCAAGGTTTCCTGAAGCCAGTGTGAGTCCAGCCATTGCCAGTGCAGAATTTTTGATGAAGTCTTTTCGGGATATATTATTTGAAGTGTTCATGTCCAATCTATTTATTACAAAATTAAAAAGAACATCATCAAACAATGAGTATCGTTTATAACAGTACCTGTATGATTTATTTGAAAAGACACTAAAATGAAACATCTTTTTGTTTTAAAATAAAAAAAGGCAGGATTTAGTCATCCTGCCCTTATTATATTTTAATTATGAATGTTCTTATGAATATTCAAATTTTCTTATTGCTTCCAGTGTCATATCAATTTCCTTATCTTTTATCGCATCACTTATAAAATAAGTTTCATAACCACTTGGTGGAAGGTAGATTCCATTAGTTAACATCTGGTGGAAGAAGTTATTGAATAAAGAGTGATTCGCTTCCTGTGCCTCATCAAAGTTCGATACTCTGTTGATATGGAAGAAAACAGACATCATAGAACCTTTTCTATTGATCTTATGGGCAATCCCTTTTTCATTTAAGATCTTTCCGATTTCAAAATCTAAAGTTTCTGTTGTTTTATTAATTCTCTCAAAGAAGTTCTGATCGTTTTTAATCAATTGAAGCGTTTTTAAGCCCGCTCTCATTGCCAGGGGATTACCACTTAATGTTCCAGCCTGATAGACTCCTCCTTTTGGAGCCAGATGATCCATAATTTCATTTCTTCCTGCAAACGCACCTACCGGAAGACCTCCTCCGATCACCTTTCCATAAGTAACCAAATCTGCTTTTACATTGTACAATTCTTGGGCACCGCCAAAAGCTAATCTGAAACCAGTCATTACCTCATCAAAAATTAATAAAGTTCCATTTTCATCACAGATCTTTCTTAAGTTTTGTAAGAAATTATTTTCCGGTAAAACACAACCCATATTTCCGGCAACCGGTTCAATAATTATGGCTGCAATTTCTCCCTGATTATGACGGAATAAATCTTCTACCTGTTCGAAATCATTATATCTTGCTAAAAGAGTATCTTTTGCTGTTCCTGATGTTACACCCGGTGAATTTGGATTTCCAAAAGTTGCAGCACCACTTCCCGCTTTGATCAGAAATGAATCCGAATGTCCATGATAACATCCCTCAAACTTGATGATCTTATCTCTTCCGGTAAAACCTCTTGCCAACCTTACAGCACTCATACAAGCTTCAGTTCCTGAGGAAACCATTCTGATCTGATCGATATTCGGAACATGCTCTACGATGAACTTTGCAATTTCTGTTTCCAGTTCCGTTGGAGCCCCAAAAGAAAATCCTTTTTCTGCCTGGATTTTTAATTCTTCCAAAACTTCAGGATGGGTATGTCCTAAAATAGCCGGGCCCCAAGAATTAATGTAATCAATATAGGTATTATCATCCACATCGGTAAGATAAGCCCCTTTTGCAGATTTCATAAAAACAGGGACACCTCCCACAGATTTGAATGCTCTAACCGGAGAATTTACCCCACCCGGAATGTATTTGTAAGCTTCGTCAAATAAAGCTGAACTTCTTTGGTACTTCATATCACTTTAATAAATGCGCCAAAAGGCGCATCATTATTTTATATTTTAAATTTTATTAATTTCTAGGTTTTTTATCAATCAGATAGATCAGCTGCCCTGTAGAAGGTTGCTGCCCCTCATCCATTCTGTTTTTTGCATACAGCTTGTGTAATTTGATTCCGAATTTCTGGGCAATATCATGCATATCTTCACCTGATTCTGCTTTATAAACAGCGGTATTTCCCGTAGAGTTTTTGGATTCGAGAAACACAATTTCATTCTTCTTTAAAGTAGTTCCTTCCAGTTCATTCCATTTGATCAATCGGCTTTCGCTTACTTTGAATTTATTGGCAATGTATTTTACATCCGTATCTTCAGGGATTACAATATATTTTAAACCATCATTCGGATGACTTTTTATTAAAATGGAATTAAGAATTTCAGCTTTCGTTTTAATTCTCTCTACCCTCTTCTGTTGCTGAGCATAAGAAGTCTGCTTGTAAGGAACACTCACCGTAACCGGATCTTTCTTCGTAACCTTTGAAGGCTCTAATTGTGCCATGAAAGTTCTGTCATCTTTCAAATCAGGGTATAAGCTTAGTACTGCATAAAGAACCTCTCTGGAATTCGTATTATCAAATTCATATAATTTATATCTTTCAATTTTACCAATAAGGATAGACGCATAGCGAGGATTGGTAGCATATCCAGCCTTTTTAAGACCATATGCCCACGCTCTGTAATCCTTCATATCCAGGTTGAAAAGATTAGTATAGTATTTTCTTGTTGATAAAAATATAGAATGATCTTCATAAGATTGCCTAGGATCATCATATACTCTGAAGCATTCATTAGGGGCATCATCGGTATGCTTCATGGTTTTACCTGTCCAATCTTCTTTACATTTTATCCCAAAATGATTTTTCCCTTCCTGAGCCAATCTGCTCTGTCCACCTCCTGTCTCAAGAAGTCCCTGAGCAAGTGTGATAGAAGCAGGAATTTTATACTTCTCCATTTCTTCCACTGCATATTGCGCAAATTTCTGGATGTATTGATCTTCAGTAGCCCAGGTCTGAGCTGAGAATTTTGACAAAACTAAAAGGCTTATTAGTAAGAAAAGTCTTTTCATGTTTTTCAATTTTTACTTTATATAATTAATTTTCTATTCTGTTTTTCTAAAAGCAAATTGGCCCCCTCAATCCCTTGTAAACCTCCGGTATGAAAGCACAAAATTTTACTGTTGTCAGGAAAATAACCTTCCTCTATGAGTTCGAAAACCCTCTGCATCATCTTTCCTGTATAAATCGGTTCAAGAGGAATATTATATTTCTCTTTAAAATCATTAATAAAACGGATGTTTTCATCCTTTATTTTACCATAACCTCCAAAATCAGAATCTATTAGATGATAATTTTTCTTTAAGGTTAATTGATCAATGGTATCCTCTAATGAAGAATCATGAACCACCTTAAAACCTATAACCTTCTGATTCTCTTCACAAAATTCTGAAATCCCGGCAATTGTTCCTCCGGTTCCAACTGCCGTGCAAAGATAATCAAAATCTTTTGTTTCATTATTGAGCATCATTTTAACGCCCTGAACCGCATCTTCATTGGTACCACCTTCCGGAACAATTAAAGCATTGGGAAATCCCTGTTGTAAAAATTCGGATAATTTCTCTTTATTCCGATATTCTTCCCGGGAAACAAATTTCAGATTCATTCCATTCCTAAAAGCAAAAAGGAGTGTCGGATTATCGCGCCATTTATGTTGCAGCTCTTCCCCTCTTATAATCCCAACAGTACGTATTCCTGCCAATTTCCCTATTGCAGAAACTGCAGAAATATGATTGGAAAAGGCGCCCCCAAAAGTAATGATGATTGGATCCTCAATTTGATTTTCCAAATACGTATTGACATTATGAAAAAGCTTCCAGTATTTATTTCCAGAAATTTGGGGATGAACAAGGTCTTCTCTTTTAATAAAAAGCTTAATATTTTTATCAACCGGTATTTCCTGTATGGGAATAGGTTCAGTGGGAGTTTGTAATATCATTTTATCGTGACGTGAAGATTGAGATAAGTAGGGCAAAACTATTAATTTTAAATAATATTCTTTTCTAATTAAGACATTTTATCACTTAAATACTTTCTGAAATTCCACAGTTTTCTATTTTTAAGATAATTAATATCATCTTCCATTGCATATGCTTCCTTCTCAAATGAGATACTTCTGTAGGCCAGATAAGCATTTTTCAATCTAAAAAAGTGATAATAATACTCGATCACATAAAAAATGTAGAAGAAAATAATCAACAATTCCAATTGTTGCCTTAAATGAATTTTCTCGTGGTTGATCAATACATTATTTTCCTTATCTTCGGGTTTCCTTACGAAGATAAAGGGAAAAAGAGCAATGCCATTAATTTTTAATTTTTTTAATGGTTTTTGGCACACAATTATCATAGTAACAAATATAAAGTTTTTGATCAAGATTTAACTTATGGCTCACTTTGACATCAAAGAACACGAAGACTTTTACTATAATGAACAGGGGTACAAAGTTTTTACGGAAAAGTTTCATCTGAAACGAGGATACTGTTGTAAGAGTGGCTGTAGACATTGTCCTTACGGATACGATAAAAAGACCGACACATTCATTAAAAACGATAAAAAAAATAAATAAAATGAAAAAATATATTTTTATTTTGTTAGCCGCCGCTACTTTGGGCTTAACTTCTTGTAGTCCTTTCCAAGTACGTTCTGACTATGCTGAAACTGCTAATTTCACTTCTTACAAAACTTACAAAATAAGAATTGATGATTTGAAGCTGAATGATATTGATAAAGACAGGGTTTTAAACGAATTGTCAAGACAACTGCAAAGTAAAGGCCTTTCGTCTGGGGAAAATCCGGATTTAATTATAAATGTAAAAGCAAACCATAAAAAGATAACTGATATCAACAGTTCTTCACCTTACGGAATGTGGGGATGGGGAGGTCCTTTCGGATGGGGTGTTGGAATGAACAGAACATGGACAAGCAATTATAATGAAGGTGCTATTATCGTTGACCTTATTGACGCAAAAAGCAATAAACTTGTTTGGCAAGGTATAGGAAGTGGTATTTCTGTAGATTCTCCTAAATCCAAACAACGACAAATCCCTGAAATTATGGCGGAGATCATGAAAAACTATCCTCCACAGAGAAAATAAAAATTGATTATAATTCATCATACAAAGCCAGTACAAAATTAAGTACTGGCTTTTTTGTTGTACCGTTTTTAATAGAAGCATTTATCAATTGTAAATATATTGCATGCAATGCATCGCATTGAAAATTAACAATAATGTAATTTTTCATTTCATAAAAATGTAGTAATCTTACACCCTAAATTTTTATTAAATATGAAAAAAATTATCTTATTTCTTGCTTTAGCAGGCCTTGCTAAAGCCCAGGCTCCCGCAGGATATTATTCTTCTGCTAATGGACTAACAGGATCAGCTTTAAAAACTGAATTAAGTTCAATTATTACGAATGGTCACCAGGATAAAGGCTACGGTGGTCTATGGACAGCTTACAAAACAACAGATATCGATAAGACCTACGAAAATGATGGATCTATTATGGACATCTATTCTGAAAAACCTAATAGTGCAGATCCTTATAATTATACTGTAGTGACTAACCAATGTGGTACATATTCCGTAGAGGGAAATTGCTACAACCGTGAACATATCGTCCCTCAAAGTTTATTTAACGAAGCTTCACCAATGGTTTCTGACGTTAATTTTATCAGAGCTACGGACGGAAAAGTAAATGGAATGAGATCTAATTATCCTTTTGGAAAAGTTGGAACTGCCACTTTCACTTCTAAAAACGGCTCAAAATTAGGAAACTCCGTATCCTCAGGCTATGGAGGGACCGTTTTTGAACCCATCGATGAATTCAAGGGGGATGTTGCCCGTATGATCCTGTATTTTGTAACACGTTACCAAAGTAAACTTTCTTCTTTCTCTTCAGGAAACATGTTGGGAAATACAACTTTCCCTGGACTACAGACTTGGGAATTGAATGTATTATTAGCATGGCATAACCAAGACCCTGTTTCTCAGGCAGAAATTGTAAGAAACAATGCGGCCTACGCTTACCAGGGTAATAGAAACCCATTTATCGACAATCCAGCTTACGTAGGTCAGATTTGGGGATCACAGCAGCCCTCAAATGACACTCAGGCTCCAACTACAGTTACTGGTCTTACCGTGTCAGGAAAAACATCGAACAGTGTTTCTCTTTCATGGACTGCTTCAACAGATAATGTAGGTGTTTCTTCTTATGATATTTATATGAACGGAAGCTTAAAAACAAATGTAAGCTCAACTTCAACAACAGTATCAGGGCTTAGCGCTTCTACTACTTATAGTTTCTATGCAGTAGCTAAGGATGCAGCTGGGAATACTTCTTCCAACAGTTCTACCGTTTCTGCAACCACAGAATCAGGAGGGACTACTAATCCAGGTACAGAATGTGTAAATGAAACTTTCGAAACCATTCCTACAGGTAGCTCATCAAGCTATTCTACAAGAACCTGGACTAATGGCGGAATTACATGGACTGCCACTGATGCAAGAACGGATCAGACGATTTCCAATAAGGCCATTACGGTAAGAGATGGGTCTTTAAAATCAAGCAACTCAAGCAATGGTATCGGATCATTAACGGTAACTACTCAGTTAAAATTCAGCGGAAGTGCAGGAACATTCAATGTTTTGGTTAATGGAACCCAGGTAGGAACAATTCCTTACAGTGCAACATCTGCAACATCTACCATCAATAATATCAATGTATCTGGTAATGTGGTGGTAACTTTAGAAAATAACTCAACAAGCAACAGAGTGGCTCTTGATAACTTAAGCTGGACTTGCTACTCAGGAACGGGAAAGCAAAGCAAAAGCATCTCTTCTGATGTACAGATTGAGTCTAAGGATTTAAAAATCTACCCTAACCCAATTTCAAACCAGGAAATCTTTGTAAAAGGAGACACTCAAAACGTAAAAAAGGCTGTGATCTATAATTTACAAGGAAAGGCTATGCAAACAATTAATCATCCTTTTGAAAACAGCAGAAATTCAATTAAGATTAAAAGCCTTGAACAAGGAGTTTATATTCTAAAACTGGACAACTCCAGTTTGAAATTCATTGTTAAATAATAACTTAATTCCATACAATAAATCCTTCACTACAAGTGAGGGATTTATTTTTTATCAAAATCAATGGAATGTTTTTATCTCCAAAATAAAATAGACTGTAGTTTGTACTGCAGTCTATTATTTTATAACTGATAGGGTTATTTATTTACCCATGTTTTTTAATTGATTAATCTGATCCATATAACCACTCCAACCCACTGTTGAAAGAACAAAGATCATATAGGCTAAGCTAAGGATTCCTATAACAAGACCTATAATACATAAAATTCTTCCTACTTTCAAATTGTCATAATCCGAATACAGGCTCGGATCTTTTTGATACAGGGCATTATCTTTATTAAACAGGTTCATTCCGATTAATCCGCAGATTACTCCTACGATCCCGTTACAGCAGCAGCTGCCCAGGATAGCGACGATTCCTAATACTAAAACGGTTGTTGCGTTTGGTAATTTTTGATTCATAGTTATTTATTTTGTTAATTTTATTTTATGGGTAAAGGATGTCTGTAAAAATAGGAAACGACCATGATAACTGAATTAATGATTGCTAAAAAAACTAATGCATTTCCGTAATTTCTTTTTTTGTCAACAAAATTCAATCCTACTGTAAATAAAAAAAGAAGTAAAGTATACACAGCCGGAAACATATGAAAAGCTTCTGAGAACTTCCCCTCAAAAACCAAAACAATTGCTCTTTGTGTACCACATCCAAAACATTCTATTCCCAGAAATTTCTTACTTGGGCACGGCAGCATAAAATCTTCAATTTTCATTTCCTGAAATATTATTGTTCTAAAATTAAGAAGAAATTTTAGCTCTCAGATATTGATGTGGAAAAAAACAATTTTCTTCCATCTCAAACGATCCCTGAACAGCAATATAGGGATTTCTCAAAATTTCCCTGGCAACAAAGATCAAATCAGCATCTCCCTTTTGCAAAATTTGTTGTGCCTGCTCCACTTTCGTGATTAAACCTACCGCTCCCGTTTTCACATCTGCCTCATTTCTTACTCTGGAAGAATAAGGTACCTGATAACCATCAAAAACAGAAATTTTTGCCCCATGGATATTACCTCCACTTGAAACATCAATTAAATCTACTTTATGTTCTTTTAATACTTTTGCTAATTCTACGCTGTTATTTACATCCCATCCATTTTCAGCATATTCAGTTCCCGATATCCTCACAAATAACGCCACATTTTCATTGATTTCTTCATTGACAACATCCACTATTTCCAACAAAAATCTAATCCTGTTTTCAAAGCTCCCTCCATATTCATCCGTTCTGATGTTGGAAAGTGGGGATAAAAACTGATGAATTAAATAACCATGAGCTCCATGAATCTCAATAATATCAAATCCTGCTGCCACAGCTCTTCTTGCTGCATTTTTAAAGTTCTGAACCTGCTCTTTAATTTCCTCAACGGTTAAAACATGTGGAATCCTCTCAGTAGGATGATATGGAATCGGACTAGGAGCTACCGTTTCCCACCCCTCTTCAATCGAAATCTGGATATTATTCCAGGTTGATCCCTTTCTTCCGGCATGTGCCAATTGTATTCCTATTTTACTTTCTGAATTAGAATGAACAAACTCTACAATTTTCTGAAGATTTCCTGCCTGTTCATCATTCCAGATCCCCATACATTTATTGGTAATTCTTCCCCGTGGTTCCACGCCGGTTGCTTCGACCATTATTAATCCAGTCCCTCCCTGAGATCTGCTTCCGTAATGCACAAAATGAAAGGCATTCGCCAATCCGTTTTCGCATGAATACATACACATAGGAGACATTACCCAACGATTTTCCAGTTCTACATTTCTAAATTGTATCGGCGTATATAGCATGTTTGTCTATTTTAAATTTAACATTAGGAGAAGGATAAAATAGGTTTGTCCACGTGATGAAAAAGAACTAATTTTACCTCCCCTTTTTAGGCTTCAATATATGAAAAAAGACATACAGATCGGCTACGAATACTTTAAAAATAGTAGTGAACTGAACGATATAGAAAAAAAACTTTTCGAAAGAGCAAAACTAGCTCGTGAAAATGCCTATGCTCCTTACTCTCAATTCTTAGTTGGTTGCTCTGTATTACTCGAAAACGGTGAAATATTTTCCGGAAACAATCAGGAAAATGCGGCTTTTCCTTCAGGCCTTTGTGCTGAGAGAACAACTTTATTCTGGGTAGGCGCTAATTTTCCAGATCAAAAGATTAAAAAGATTTTTATTGTCGGGGGTCCAAAAGAATTTTCTGAAAAAAATCCACCTATACCTCCATGTGGAGCATGCAGACAAAGCTTAATCGAATACGAAACAAAACAGAAGGAAAATATCGATCTTTATTTTTCAAGTATGAATGATGAAGTGGTTAAGGTAAGTTCGATTAAAGATCTTTTACCTTTTTATTTTGATGCAACGTTTTTGTAGGGTGAAACTGTGAATTTGTGAAATCGTAAAATTGCGAGGCATTAATCTGTTTATGCATGATTGTTTTCATTACAAATCATCATATACAATTGGCATTTCTTTTTAAAAACTTATCTTTGCAAAAATTTTGGTTTTCAAGCTTTTGAAAATAATAGGGAATTGGGTGTAAACCCCAAACTGTCCCCGCAACTGTAGATCGCAACCATAATTTCTATAAAAAACCACTGTGAAAACGGGAAGGTATAGAAAAGCGAAAGTCAGGAGACCTGCCAAAATGATAATATCAAAAATATATTGCTTTCGGAGGAAAAGTAAAATAGTATGAAGAAAACTTTAGTACTGCTTTTATCGTCATCTGCCTATTTTCTCTGTCTTGGACAGGAGAAAGCAATTGACACGGTTTATATTTTTGATAACCAGATGAAAAAAGTAAAGCTTTTTCATAAGGTAAATACCATCACACCTCAGGATGTAGAGAAAAACTCAACCAATCTTTCAGAACTTTTACGTTTCCAATCTCCGGTTTATATTAAAGAAAATGGCCGTGGTGCCGTTTCATCCCCTTCTTTCAGAGGAACAACAGCACAACAAACTGCTTTTGTATGGAATGGAATTAATATCAATTCAAATTTTCTTGGGCAGGGAGATGTTAATAATATACCTTTATTTGGATATGACCACTTAGAAGTGAAAGCTGGTGGCGGAAGTGTTATTTATGGAAGTGGAGCTATTGGAGGTAGTATTCACCTTAATAATAGTCTGGATTTTAATAATGGTTTTAAAGCTTCTTTGTATTCTGAGGCAGGCTCTTTCAATACCTTTACTAATTTTGGACAGGCTTCTTACAGTAATGATAAATTTAGTTTCAAAGTTTCAGGAAATCATTCGATCAGTCAGAATGATTATGAAGTAGAAGAGAAAAACTACCTGAACAGAAATGGCAAATATTATAATTCGACTTTTAATGTCGGAGCCTCTTATAAAATAGCTCAACATCAGACTATTTCATGGCAAAGTCAATTTTTTGATTCTGCACAAAACTATCCTATTTTTGTAGAAAACGGGAATAGGACAAAATATGAAACACAAAGCATCAGAAGTCTAATTTCCTGGGATATTAATAAGAATAAATTTTCAAATAGCTTAAAAGCAGCTTATACAGAGGAAAATTTTCAATATTTTGGCAACTATAACGCTCCAAAAACAAGTGGATCATCTGGGAAAAATTATATTTTCAAAAATGATTTCAATTATTTTATCGTCCCCAAATTAAACATCAACGTGATCACTGAGTTTCAGGTGAACAAAGGTGAAGGCTATCAGCCATATATTCAGGGTGTGAAAGCAGAAGGCATTGGAGATGTAAGCAGAAATGTAGGATCTGTAGCAGGATTGTTACGTTATTTCCCAACCAAAGATCTAAGATTTGAGGCTGGTGTTAAAAAAGATTTTGTTCAGGATATCAGTTCACCTTTACTTTATTCATTTTCTGGAAAATGGAACGCTTTACAATGGTATAGTGTAGGAATAAATGTATCAAGAAATTTCAGATTTCCTACTTTTAATGACCTCTATTGGAATCCTGGAGGAAACCCTGATTTAAAACCAGAAAATTCTTACCAAATGGATATGGATCATGAATTTAAATTGGGTGAGTTTAAATTAATGGTAAGTCCTTATTATCTGAATATTTCAGATGATATTGTATGGCTTCCTACAGCGGCCGGATATTGGTCACCTGTTAATATAGGAAAAGTTCAATCTTATGGTTTAGAATCACAAATTTCCTTTGAAAAACAATTTAGAGAACACCATTTCAGATTTAATTTGGGATACACATTATCAAAATCTATCAATAAGGCAACCGAGAAACAAATGATGTATGTTCCACTTCATAAGGTTTTTGGGAACTTCGATTATCAGTATAAATTCATAAAATTCTATGTTCAGGGAATGTTCAATGGCTTGACTTATACAACAACCGATGAAAAAAGAGAAGATGCCTTAGATCCTTATTTTGTTTTAAATACAGGAATATCAGCAACGCTTTTAAAAAAATATACCTTAGGGTTTAAAATAAATAACTTAACCAATACTGTTTACGAGACCGTTTCTTATTATCCGATGCCAAAAAGAAACTACAGTATTTCAGCAACTATAAATTTCTAATAAAAAATAACATGAAAATAACTAGACTTTTACAACTATTATTTGCTACGGTATTACTATTTAATATTTCGTGTAGCAACGACAGTGATAGCAGCCTACCGGTAATTACCTATGAAAATGGATATTTAATTGCCAATGAAGGGAATTTCGGCAAGCCTAATGCAGAAGTAACTTTTGTTTCAAGAGATTTAACTTTCAGTCAAAACAGTATTTTTTCAAAAAACAATGGATCTCAATTGGGAGATGTTTTACAGGCTGTAGCCTTTAATGGCGATAAAGCTTATCTTTTGTTAAACAACTCCAATAAAATTCAGGTAGTTAACCGTTACACATTCAAAAGCGCTGGCGAAGTTACCAATCAAATTGACAACCCTCGCTATGTTGCTGTTACGAATAACAATGTTTATGTAACTAATGATAAATATAACGGGGCAAAATATGTAAGTATCTATAAAAGTTCGGATTTGTCGTTCGTTAAAAAAATTACGTTCACTGAAGCTGTTGAAAGAATTGTTGAAGCTGGAGGAAATATCTTTGTTCAAAATGCAAGCTTCGGTTTTGGAAACAAAATTACTTACATCAACACTTCAACCAACGAAGTACAATCTGCAATTACATTACCCAACGGAAATATCAACAAAACTATTTCTTATAACGGAAATGTTTACGTCATTGCTTCAGGAACTGCTGATTCTTACATTTATCAGATTTCAAATACTGGAAATATTACTAAAACAACTACATTAACAGGTATTTCCAACGCCACCAATCTACAGATAGATGGTGGAAAGTATTTCTTCTCTTCTGCAAATAAAGTTTATTCAATGAATATGACTTCTAACGTCACTCCTACTACTCCAATTATCACTGCTGTAGATGGTGGACAATACTATACACTATATGGATTTAGCGTTGTAGATGGAAAAATATTCACATCAGACGTTAAAAACTTTACAGAAGACAGTGAAATTACAGTGTATACAACTACAGGATCTAAAATCAAATCTTTTACAACCGGTAAAGGTTCTAATGGTGTGTATCTGAATTAAGAAATTTATACTTCGGTATACTAATAAATTTTATTTTTTTTCATCATTTGTGTTTTTTCCGGGCTGCCTTAGGGCAGCCCGGATTTCTTTTACAAAGGTTAAAAAAAGGGGTCTGGAAAACTATTTTCCAGACCCCTTTTTTTTAGTCAGTTTATTTTAAATCTTAACTTCTAATCCCAACTTTTCAGCTTCGGCAATGACGTATTTTTTTGCTTCTTCATGATCGTTCTGGATTTCTCCCTCCAGAATCGCTTCTTTTACTTTTTCTTTTAAAATTCCAATCTCTCGCCCAGGCTTCAGATCAAACATTTCCATGATTTCTTCTCCGGAAATAGGAGGTTGAAAATTCCTTACCTGATCTTTCTCTTCAACTTCCTTTATTTTTACAGCAACATATTCAAAATTACGTTTGAATTTATCTTGCTTTTTAGAATTTTTCGTTGTTATATCAGCTTTACAAAGTGTAAATAGATCCTCCATATCTTCACCAGCGTCGAACAGCAGCCTTCTCAATGCAGAATCAGATGCATCATCAGTGATCAATGCAATCGGACGGGATGAAAGTTTCACCATTTTCTGTACATATTTCATATCCGGTCCTAAAGGTAATTTAAGTCTTTGGAAAAGTACTTTGGCCATCTTTGAACCTAAAAATTCATGTCCATGGAAAGTCCATCCTGTTCCCTCGACAAACTTTTTTGTTGGAGCTTTTCCAATATCATGAAGTAAAGCAGCCCAACGTAACCAAAGCTTATCTGTATTAAGAGAGATGTTATCCACTACTTCTAAAGTATGGTAAAAATTATCTTTATGGGTTTGACCTTCTACTTCTTCTACCCCTTTTAACTCTATCAACTCTGGAATGATGTATTTCAAAAGACCTGTCCGCTCCAATAAGCTTAATCCTATAGAAGGTTTTTCAGAAAGCATAATCTTATTAAATTCTACCATAATTCTCTCCATAGAAACAATTTTAATCCTTTCTACTTCCTGACTAATCGCCAATAAAGAATTTTCCTCTATCGTAAACTGTAAGGTAGATGCAAAACGAACTGCCCGCATCATTCTCAAAGGATCATCAGAATAGGTCTGTGCAGGCTCTAGAGGAGTCCTTAAGATCTTTTTCTCTAAATCATCCATCCCGTTGAATGGATCAATGAGTTCACCAAAATTATCTTTGTTTAAAGAAATAGCCATTGCATTGATGGTGAAGTCTCTTCTTTTCTGATCGTCTTCCAATGTTCCACCTTCTACTTCAGGTTTTCGACTATTTTCAGTGTAGCTTTCTTTTCTTGCTCCCACAAATTCAAGCTCAAGATCTTTATATTTGATCATTGCTGTTCCATAAGTTTTAAAAATGGAAACTTTTAATTTAGGATCAATTTCTCCTGCAACACTTTGTGCCAATTCAATTCCACTTTGCTCAGTAACAAAATCAATATCTGTAGAGGCTTTTCGCTTCATCAATAAATCCCGAACATATCCACCAACAATATATACTGACTGGTTATTTCTGGATGCAACTTCCGAAATGATTTTGAAAAGCTTTAGATTTTTATTTTGATTGAGATTAATGAACATATTTATTATTTAATGTAAAACCATTAAGAAACTAAGTTTCCGGACTTATTTAAAACCCTATAGATTTTAAACAAACTCACTTTCTTAATCTCTTAATGGCCAAAATGATTTTGCAAAGATAATTAAAATCTTGTTTTCTATTCCCTAAGAACCTTTATTCTGTTATCACTCCATATTTTGATCACCGAAGATCCTGAATATTTGGAAACTTTTTCTCTGTCTTCTTCCACAGCATAATCAACCAGATCAATAATTTCTGAAGAGATATCAGAAAATTTCAATGGGCTTTTATCTCCGCTAAAATTAGCTGAAGTAGAGACTAATGGCCTGTTTAGTTTTGTAATGAGTTTTTTACAGAAATCATTTTTCACCAGACGAATCCCCACACTTCCATCTTCTGCCAATAATTCTTTAGGCAATCCTCTCGGATTTTCATACACAAGAGTTACCGGTTTCTCACTGATATCAATAATTTCCCATGCCATCTCAGGCACGTCAACCAAATCCTGAAGCCTTTTTTCAGACTCCACTAAAATGATCATGGATTTGTTCTTTTCACGTTTTTTAATGTCAAAGATCTTGTTGATCGCTTCTACATTAGTCGCATCGCAACCAATTCCCCAGATCGTATCTGTAGGATAGAGGATGGTTCCACCGGATTTTAATATGTTGATAATGTTTTCCATTTTATTTTTTTAGAATAGGGAGAAAAATGAAAGATAAAAGACTTTCTTAGTATACCCCTTCAAATTGAAATTTATTTAGCAAAAATAAGGATTTTCTGTCATGCTATGGTTAAAGCCATTTAGGTTATGTTTAAAATAATAAACGGATTTTTCTCCATTTCAATAGATGCCATTTGTAATTGATAGAAATATAGATAATTTAAAAAAAAATCAAAATTTCATATCAATAGCGGTGGGCTTTAGCCCGCCTTTAATAATTAAAATTCAAATTGGCTTTAGCCAAAATTTACATCTTGAAATTATATTTCTCGATAAATTCCTGATATTCTTTTGCAAAGGTTTTCGTCTGATGATGTTTTTCCTGATTTCTAATATAATTTCTAACAGCAGGGATCATTGATTCAGAAACAGAGATCGCAAAATATTCATCCTGCCAGCCAAATTTATCTTTAATCAATTGATTTTTATTAATCCAATAAGAAGATTCTCCTTTTATTAATTGTACAATTTTCTCGATATTTTGCCCGGATCCTAAAGAAATTAAACAATGACAATGATCCGAATATCCATTTATCATATCCAGATAAATTCCTTTTTCAGTTGCGTAATCTTTTATGTGTTTCCATATTTTCACTCTTAAATGTGGAGTGTTTAGATAAGGTAATCTGTTTCTTGTAGAGAATACAAGATGGATGTAAATTTTGATAAATGACATTGTGTTTTTATCAAAAATAGGAATTTTTATATTATGTTTTGGCTAAAGCCAGTGGAAGGTAGAAAATGGTCAACGGGCTAAAGCCCGTTTCTATTGATAGCGAATGAATGATTTTTATAAAACAAAGAATCAATATTAAAAATATATCAATAGGGATAGACTAAAGCCAACTGTAATAATTAGAAGAAGCATTGGCTTTAACCCAACATCCTGAATTACATAATAAATTTTACATTAAACTCTTTTTCTAACAGCCTTAAATAAAAAGGTCAAAGCCTGTTATATTGGTCATTAGTCGAAAAAATTCCGATAAATTATTTTTGTAGTTTAGGCAAATACCTTTCTTCAATAATATTCAAATGATGATAATTGTGTCCAACGATGAGTTTCCCAATCGTTTCAACAGAAATTTCATTACCGCTGGCTGTCCCTATGTTAGCAAAAGCACTTGGGTTAAGACCTTCCAATAATATTTGAGATGATTTCCTTACTGCTTTGTACTCTTCTAATAGGGATGGTAGGTTCCTTTCGTTAGCAAAAGAATTATTAGCATAATCATTTTCATCAAATCCAGGCAATGCAGCCTGCTCTCCTCTTGCAAAAGCAAGCATTCTGTATTGGAACACTCTTTCTGTATCTGATAAATGTAATAACACTTCTTTTAGTGTCCATTTACCTTCTGCGTAAGCAAAATGAGATTGTTCCTCTGTAAGGTTTGAATAAATATCAATTGTTTTTTCTCCAGATCTGTTCATTTCTTCCGACAAATTTCCGGAAGGAACAAGGTCTAAATATCGTTGAATATATTTCTGAAATTCAGTCATGTTTTTGAGTTATGAGTTATGAGTTATGAGTTATGAAAATTAAATAATTACTCAATAGCAGATGTATTATTCAGGATTTGTCCATTCATAGAAATTGACAGAATTATACAGTTCAAAGCCACAAGCCGGATATAATTGATTTCCGACATCATTGCTTTTTCCTGTTTCCAATAAAACCCCACAAGCTTTTGAAGACTTACAAAGCTCTTTAGCTTCTTCTATTAATTGTTTTGAATATCCTTTTCCTCTGTATTGATCATTCACATAAAGATCATTGAGTAACCAATAACGCTGCATTCTCGTCGATGAAAATATTGGATACAATTGAACAAAGCCTATTAATTGTCCATTCTCTTCAGCAACAAAAATTTCAGAATCTTTATTCTCTATTCTCGCTTTTAAAAAGTTTTGGGCAGCAGGAATATCAGATTCCTTATGGTAAAAAACTCTGTATTGATCAAACAGATCAGACAATTGCTCAAGATCTGAAATACTGGCCT
Organism: Chryseobacterium sp. T16E-39; assembly: GCF_002216065.1. Taxonomy (NCBI): domain Bacteria; kingdom Pseudomonadati; phylum Bacteroidota; class Flavobacteriia; order Flavobacteriales; family Weeksellaceae; genus Chryseobacterium; species Chryseobacterium sp. T16E-39. The sequence goes on from NZ_CP022282.1 coordinate 1,975,552, forward strand.
TTCTTGTATTTTTCATCTATTCTATAACTATAAGTGATGGTCGTAACTTAGAACTCTTTTCATTTTCCAATCTTTACCTTCTAAAATCCATAAAATGGTAAATTTTGCGCGGCTGCCTTTATTCCATTTCCCTTTAAAAAGCTCAGAAAATTCATGTTCGCCTTCCTGAATAAAAGCGTACAAAACATTATTATTGTACAGAGGATATACCTGCATGGTGTTTGGAACAAGTTCACGTTTGACCTTATTCGGTCCGCCGCAAATATTATTTTTTATAGAAGCGATAAAAGCTTCCTTTCCAGCAGTGATCCCTCCTTTATCGTGATAAAATTCAAGATCGTTACTTATTATAGAATTATAATGAGAAAGATCACATTGATTAAATCCAATATCGAATATCAGGCTGTCCAGCTTTTTGGCAGTTTTATACAGCTCATCGGTTGTTTTAACCTGCGCAAAAAGAAACGAGTTCAATAAGCTGAATAAAATTACTAATTGGATCTTTCTCATTATATATTTTTTTAATTAAGAAAAAGCTCTTTCTAAATCTGCAATAAGGTCTTCTGCATCCTCAATTCCAACACTTAGACGAACCAAATCATCAGTGATTCCCAATTCCGCTCTCTTTTCTGCAGGAATAGAAGCGTGAGTCATTAATGCAGGGTGGTTGGCTAAAGACTCCACTCCACCTAAAGATTCTGCTAGAGTGAAAACCTTTACTCTTTCCAAGAATTTGATCGCATCTTCTTTTTTTCCGGATTTGAAAGTAAAGGAAACCATTCCTCCGGCTTCTTTCATCTGGGATTTTGCTAAGTCATATTGTGGATGAGATGATAATCCCGGATAAATCACTTTATCAACAGCAGGATGACTTTCAAGATATTTAGCTACAGCAAGACCATTATCAGAATGTCTTTGCATTCTAAGAGCAAGGGTTTTAATTCCTCTCAATACTAAATAAGAATCATGAGGTCCTAAAATACCACCACTTGCAAATTGAATGAAATGTAGTTTTTCTCCTAATTCAGCATCTTTGGCAATAAGCGCTCCTGCAATAACATCAGAATGGCCACCTAAATACTTTGTTGCAGAGTGCATTACAATATCAGCTCCTAAATCTATCGGTCTTTGAATATAAGGGGTTGCAAAAGTATTATCTACAGCAACTAAAATATCTTTTCCTTTAGCAATCTCTACAACTGCTTTGATATCCACCAGCTTCATCAAAGGATTTGTAGGCGTCTCCACCCAGATCAGCTTTGTTTTATCTGTTATAACATCTGCAATTTTAGAAACATCATCAAAATTTACGAAAGTAAACTTCAGCTGATATTTTTCAAAAAGCCTTGTAAACATTCTGTAAGTTCCACCATATAAATCATCAACTGCAATAACCTCATCACCTGGATTCAGTAATTTTAAAACACAGTCGATGGCAGCAAGACCTGAACCGAAAGCAAGACCTCTTGCCCCATTTTCAATGCTCGCTAAAGAGTCTTCCAAAGCCTGTCTTGTCGGGTTTGCAGCTCTTGAATATTCGTAACCGGAATGTACTCCGGGACTTTTTTGTGCAAAAGTAGAAGTTAAAAATACAGGAACATTTACAGAACCTGTTGCAGATTCATGGTGTTGACCACCGTGTATAACTTTTGTATTAAAATTCATAATATTTTTTTTAATGTAACACTCTAACAGTGTAACAATTTAACAATTATCTTTTATTGTTACACTGGTAGAGTGATATATTGATTTACATTTTTATTGCGGACTTTATAGCAAACTCTTCTGCCATCTGCTCGATCCATTGTGCCACATCCTCTTCTCCCGTAGCTCTCTGATAGGTATTTCCCAATGAAACTAAAATCTGGTGAATGAACATTTTCATCTGGTCCACAGGCATTTCTTTCGTCCAAAGATCTATTCTTAAAGCTTCCATAGCTTTCTCATCCCAAACAGAAATCATCGTTGCTTTAGTTTCCTCCTTTTCAACACCTCCATCCTGAGCATTCCATGTGATTAATTCAGGAATGTGGTTTTCATCTAATTCAACGTCTATCGTTATCTGAGTCTTTCTCATATCAATTTTAAATTTTTCACAAAGTTAATACTTCTTGAGCTTATCTAAAATTTCTACGAAATTATCTTCATCAGGAAATGGGGTATTCAGGTTAAAAACTTTTCCTTCAGGATTGATAATAATAAATCTGGGAATCGACTGAATTTTATACTTGCTCATAAACCCCTGTGCATCTGCCAACCAGTACTGAGGGACTTTCGAAGGTTTTGTTTTCAGATAATTCAGCCATTTCGTTTTATCTTCATCTAAACTAATTGAGATAAATTGAATATTACTATAACGACGATATTGATTACTTCGGGTATCAAATATCGGTCGGATCTGCTTACAAGGTCCACACCAGGTCGCCCATAAATCTATAACCGTATATTTTCCTCTGTATTGTGATAGCTGATGTGGCTTACCATTACCATCAAGAATTTTTAAATCTGAAAAAGGGGCCCCCTTTTGTGAGAGATTAAGCTGTTCGAATTTCGATGAAACGAGTCTTTTGTATTCATTATTTTCCAAAACTCTAAATTCTCTTGAAAAAAGCTGAGCTCTTGCAGTACTATCTGATTCCAACTCCATACTTTTCACAAGGTGTTTCGATAATAATCTATCTTTATTAATGTTGTTGGGCAAGGCATTCAATTTTATAAAAAGAAGACTGTCAGAATTTGATAATCGGTCCTTATCGGTGAGCATTTGATCGAGCTTATATTGAATGTAATCATCATTTTTACTTAAAAGCTCCGTAGGTTTTTTAATTTGTGCATTCAATTCATTTAAAAATGGCTTTGGAGCAGCAAATTTAGGATCATTCCAAGAAGTCATTTTTCTGTAATTATTAATTTCATTTAAATACTGAATTGCTAAAAGCTGTTTTCTGTATTCTTTATAGTTGCCGGAAAGAGCATTGTTTTCAGGATCTGTATAATACTCTAATCGTTTTATATTATCCTCCCAGTCAGATTGTGCTAATTTATAAAATTGGGTTGGATCGTCATTATATTTCTGTTGTTCAAGAGCATATGAAAATTCAAAACCAAAACCATCTTGTGTGTTTTTAAATTCCTGTTCTGCAGACCGGTTGGATTTCATAAAGTACTTCATTTTGGTTGCGTTGCACTGGATATCAAAATCAAATCGATCTCCGCTTCCCATCATAAAGTCTATTTTTTTGGTCCCGAATTCAAGGCTATACAGATCAAACGGTATATTTTGATTGGTTTCCCATGAGAAGACCCCGTTTTTGATAACTGCACTTCCCATTTGCTTATGGAAATCTTTAGAAAAAATTTTCACAGAATCTATCTTCAGCTTTGAATCCAATACCCCTTTAATGACAATACCCTCACCCTCACTTTTATAAGCCTTTGGTTTCTGTAAAATAAAAAACGCTCCTGAAGCCACTATCACAAATACAGATGAAAAAGCAATCTGTTTTTTATTTTTAAGAAAAGCAATTTTAAAGCTTTTGCTTTGATACCAATAATACCCAATTATTAAAAATAATATTGCCCAGAACACGCTCAGGTATTCACTGTAGGTAATAAAATGATTAAGACTTCTTATGTTTGTGGCTTTCCCTAAAATATACAATGAATTGTAAGGAAAGAAAGTAAAGTCTATTCCTTTTACTAAAGAAAAAGTATTAACAATAAGTCCAAGAATACCTACGAGAAAAGCCCATATAAACCCGGGAAAAACAACAGATACGCATAGTTGAAGTGCGGCTATCCCGAGTATAGTAATACATAGTCTTACCAATGTTTTTACGATCCAAAGTATATCAAAAGTCAACAGTTTGGTTTCACTCGGATAAATGTAATAATCCAGCAATGAGAATAGGATGCTAAATCCAAAATAAGAAACAATACATAAAAAACTCAAGATCAACAATACAATATATTTTGAAAGATAAAGTTGCAGTTTACTAATCGGTTGGGTTTCCATAAGTTGCCAACCATTATTTTTATGGTCTATTTGCGCTATTCTATTGGCTGCAATAATAATGTACAGCAACAGAAAGAACATAGAAAAAGCTTTAAAATTATTCGTTATTGAATATTCAAAGACAGAATAAGAAAGATCTTCCGATGTTATAAATTTCGGATTGAAAATCTGATTTACAAAAGTTATAAGCGGAATTAAGACTCCTAAGACTAATGCCAGGTAAACTAATCCTAAACCTTTTATTTTTAACCACTCTGTAAAGACTAGTGTTGTTAATTTTTTCATTTGTGCTGTATTTTAATTTTTTGTTATTTCCATGAACCAATCCTCTAAGCCTGCACTATTTTTTATTTCAAAAATTTCAGCATCATTCATGACAAGAGTTCTGGTTAGTTTAATAATATCCTCTCTGGATTGAATCGTTACTTCCACCATATTTTCATCTGTTATTTGAGGGGTATAGTATTCGGGAATATGTGGTAGAAAAAGAGAAGCATTGTTTAAGCCTATCCTCATATGATTGTGTCGGTAATGGCTATTGAGCTCTTCAACGCTTCCTGAAAACTTAATGGCACCATGTGATATAATAGCGAGGTGAGTAACCATTTTTTCAACTTCCTGCAACAAATGACTTGAAATAAATATGGTAATTCCCTGTTCTTTATTGAGTTTAAGTAGCAATTCACGAATCTCCAGCATTCCATTAGGATCAAGCCCGTTTACAGGCTCATCAAGAATTAACAGTTCAGGATTTCCAAGTAATGTCATGGCAATGGCAAGTCTCTGTTTCATCCCTAACGAATACCTTTTCATTTTCATTTTTCTGCTGTCCCAGAGACCTACTAAATTTAAAACCCTTTCACACTCAGCATCCGGAAGATCCCTAAGCTTAGAAAGAATCATAAGATTATCCCATCCGGATAAATGATCATAAAAAGCGGGACTGTCTATAAGACTTCCTATTTTTTGAAATCCTTCAGGATAAAGCTCAGGTAATTTTTGGTTAAAGATTTCAATCGTGCTATTTTCATCAGGAAGATTCCCCAACATCAGCTTCATTGTGGTCGATTTCCCAGCCCCATTAGCTCCGAGAAAACCAAAAATACTTCCTTTAGGCACTGAAAGGCTAACATCTTTTAAGATGAGTTTGCTTTCGGTAAAACCATAATTTAAGTTTTTGATCGCAATCAAATTTTCCATACTTAATGTGTTTATTGGTTAAAAAATAAAAAAAGACCTTCTGTATTTACAAAAGGTCTTATATAGGTATGATAATCTATCTATTTCGTTACACTTGGCTTATAACCAGACTGATTAAAAATTTCAGTCGCATCCAGTTTAAGAAAGTCGGTCAGCTTCATTTCAGGCTTTTCTTTCAGATACTTTTTGCAGATCTGCCACCCTGTGAAAATACCAATTTGAGGAGAAGATTCATTGTCGATATCTGTATAAAATTTAGAAAATGGTCCTGGTGAAATAAAGCGTTCTTCTAACCTGTGATCATCTCCAAATAATAAGTTACTTTCTACAAAATAATTCCAGATATTCCCTTCATTCCCTACTGCCCAGTCATATTGCTGTTTGGTATAATTCATTTTCAGATAATCTGGCATATCAGGCAAGAATGCATCCTGAAGGATCATTACCTTTCCATTATACACAAGCTGATCGATAAATTTTTGATGGTCTGTGGAGAAAGGAACAATATTCTCGGCAAACATTCTGGATACTTTAGGTACAATATTGTTAGGATTCATCGATTTTTGAAAATACATTTCCAAACCTCTGTAATTAGGGTTTTTATCACCCATGAAACCTGAGATATCTATAAATAAAAGATTTCCTTTTTCATCATAGAAAATAGGATCCTGAATCATCTGTAAAGCCGATGAAAAAAGATAAACTTTAGGACTCTGAAATTTAGGAAAGTAATATTTAATATGTGAAAACAGATCTTTCAGTTCTTTTTGAAGCTTTTGCTGATCTATCTTAGAAATTGCTTCATTATAAATTTTCATTTCCTCGGGATCTACTCTCCTTTTTCCAAAATCCGCGTCAGACACTGTACCCTGAAACCAGGGAAATTCCGCTTTGAATTTGTCCAAAGGAATATTCTGATCATAGAATTGTTTGGAAATATCAGTCAGCTCTACTTTTTCAACTGGGGTTTTCAATTCAACTTTCCATTGGCTATCAGATTCTTTTTTACAAGAATATAATCCCAAAACTAAAATTGAAGAAAGCGCAATAGTTCTAAAAATCTTCATTATTTTTACATGAAATTTAAGGGTACGAAAATACGGATTTAAACATAATATCGTGATGAAAAATAAAATAAACGACCTTTTTAGCTACAATATTTTCATTTTTTCATGATATAGAAAATTCTCCTATATTCCCAAACCCGGTATTTTATAAAAAACTAACAAATGCAACTGGAAACTGAAAGACTTATTTTAAGAAAGCTCGAGGAAAGTGATGCTGAACGTCTTTTTCTTCTTGACTCCAACCCAGAAGTTGTGAAGTATGTAGGTACTCCTCCTCAAACGGATATTAAGGAATCTGAGAATGTAATTAAAATGATCCGACAACAATACGCAGATAATGGTGTCGGAAGACTTGCTGTAATAGAGAAAAAAAGCAATTTGCTAATTGGATGGAGTGGATTAAAGTTTATTACTAAGGAGATAAACGGCTATAACAATATTTACGAACTAGGTTATCGTTTCATACCCGAGTTTTGGGGCAAGGGCTATGCTATAGAATCTGCAAGAGCCGCTTTAAGTTTTGGTTTTAATGATCTTAACAGAGAAATCATTTATGCGTGCGCTCACTGTGAAAATGATGGTTCTAATCATATTCTTAAAAAACTGGGATTTGAAAAAACCGGGGAATTTGAAGAACCGGATGGCATTTGTTTTTGGTATGAATTGAAACGAGAAAAATATAATATAATACAATGATTATAAGGCAGGAACAGGAAAAAGACTACCCTCAGGTTTTTAAGGTTGTAGAGAAGGCTTTTGAAAATATTGAACACAGCGATCATCAGGAACAGTTTTTAGTTGAAAAACTAAGAAAATCTGATGCCTTCATTCCGGAATTATCCATTGTCGCTGAAATCGATAATGAAATTGTTGGTCATATTCTTTTTACAAAATTATCAGTTAAAAATGATTCAAGCAGCTTCATCACTTTAGCACTGGCTCCCATCTCTGTAAAACCCGGATATCAGGGACAGGGAATAGGCGGACAACTGATCAATTATGGTCATGAGATGGCAAAAAAACTGGGCTATGAATCGGTTATTTTAATTGGTCATGAGAATTATTACCCTAGATTCGGGTACCAAAAAACAACCGATTTTGGTATCTCATTTCCTTTTGACCTTCCGGAAGAAAATGGAATGGCTTTGGAACTTGTACCAGATGGCTTAAAAAACGTAAATGGGATGGTAAGATATCCTAAAGAATTTGGAATAGATTAAAAAAATAAATAATGCAAACACAAAAAGTAATCGATCATATTGTAGGCTGGTTAAAGGATTATGCAGAGCAATCAAAAGTAAAAGGATATGTAATCGGTGTCTCTGGAGGAGTTGATTCTGGAGTAGTCTCTACTCTGGCTGCCATGACTGGGCTGAAGACTTTATTAATTGAAATGCCAATTCGGCAAAAAGAAGATCAGGTGAATCGTGCCTGGGAACATATGAATGATCTTACATCAAAATTTCCAAACGTAGAAGCCATGTCAGTTAATCTGTCCCCCGCTTTCGAAGAACTGTATAAAACGTTTGATGTAAAAGATGATTTGTACCCTAATGAAAAATTAGCTTTTGCAAATACAAGATCACGTCTGCGCATGCTTACGTTATATTATTATGGACAGCTTAATGGTTTATTGGTTTGTGGAACGGGAAATAAAGTTGAAGATTTTGGAATCGGTTTTTATACGAAGTATGGTGATGGTGGTGTAGATGTTTCTCCAATTGCGGATCTTTATAAAACTGAAGTGTATACTTTAGCATCCGCTTTAAATCTTGTAAAGAATATCCAGGAAGCTATTCCTACAGATGGGCTTTGGGATGCAGAAAGAACTGATGAACAACAAATTGGTGCTACCTATCCTGAACTGGAAAAAATACAAAAGGAATACGGAACAAAGACAGCTGACGATTATGAAGGACGTGACCGTGAGGTATTTTTAATATTTGACAGAATGCATAAAGCCGCTCAGCATAAAATAAATCCGATTCCTGTTTGTGATATCCCTGAAGAATGGAGATCTTAATATAATGTACCAATGTATTTAGCAATTCCTTCATTATAAACTAGTATATTGGTGTATTGGTAAATTATCTAATAGTATGAATAGTAAAATGAGACCTTTATTTTTTGCCTGCCTCGGACTTCTTTTTGGGATGTCCGTAATGTATGTTTTCAATAAATTTTCTGATTCAAAAAAAGATGTTCAGAATCCAAAAGTTGAATACAGCTGTACCTCAGCTAATACAACAGATCAGCAATCTATCGAACAACTGACTGCTGAAAAGACTGTAATCAGCTATGTAAAACAGAATCATCAGCTTCCCCACTATTATATTACAAAAAACGAAGCTAGAAAAATGGGCTGGAATCCTTCACAGGGAAATCTCTGTGATGTGTTGCCTGGACGCGCAATTGGTGGAGACCGTTTTGGGAATAGAGAAGGCAGTCTTCCAAAGGGAAATCAGTATTTTGAAGCTGATATTAATTACAACTGCGGAAACAGAAATGCTGACCGTATTATTTTTACAAAAAACGGAGATGTTTATCTTACCAAAAATCATTACAAAAGTTTTGAAAAACAATAAATAAACGAGTCATTGCGAGGAGCATAGCGACGAAGCAATCTTTAGTAAATGAAAGCTGGCTTTATATACATAATGACAAATAAAAACAATACTACCCTTTACACAGGAGTAACATCAAATTTGTATAGCAGGGTTGTAAAGCATAAAGAAAAGTTTTATCAACGTAGTTTTACAGCTAAATATAATCTTGATAAATTAGTATATTGGGAATCTTTCCAGGAAATTGGAGATGCCATCTATAGAGAAAAACAAATAAAAGCTGGCTCAAGACAGAAGAAAATAAATTTAATCTTTTCAATGAATCCTGAATGGAGAGACTTAACTGATGAAATTAAAGATACCTTTACAGATTAATGAGATTGCTTCGTCACTTTGTTCCTCGCAATGACAAAAAGAAAAAAATATGAAAACAATATATATAGATTTTACAGATATAGGAGATTATGAGGATTTTTATGCTCAATTAAAAGAGAAGATCAATCTTCCGGAGCATTTTGGGGATAATCTTGATGCTCTTTACGATACAATCACCGGTGGATTAGAGATGCCACTCCATCTTGAATTTGTTAATTTAACTGTGGATCAGCTGGAACTTTTTGAAGATCTGCTGACCACTTTGGAAGATGCAGAAGAAGAACTGGAAGGTTTCACTTTCAGCTATTACCTTGAACAGTATGAAGATGATGATGACGAAGATGAACTTGCAGATTAATCAAAAATCAGGTTAAAAAAAGACGGACTCAATTGAGTCCGTCTTTTTTTATATTTTCCGTTGAATTATTTTCCAATGACTTCTGTAATAGGATTTCCAACACTTCCACTTGGGAACTGAATTTTCAATAAAGAAGAAACCGTAGGTGCAATATCCGTCATAAAGTACGGTTTATTACTTTCTCCGTGTTGAACTCCCCATCCCATAAACAATAAAGGAATATGAGAATCATAAGAGTTCCATACACTATGTGTTGTTCCTGTTTTTGCATAAGGAGGCAACATAGAGTCATGAGAGATCAATTGAATATCCCCACTTCTTTGTCTGTTGATCCCATTGATGATCCTTTGTTTGATCGGTTCAGGTATTGTAGATTCCTGCACTTTGGTTACGGAAACAGCATATAAAACAGTAGGATCATTTTCTAATTCTTTAACTGCGAAATCTACCACAGCATCCAACTCGATCTTGTTGTCTTTCAATAATTTTCTATCAAAATAAATCTGGTAATTGTCAACCGCATTGATCAGTTTATCTACACCAAATTTTTCTTTCAATTTCTGGTTAATGTCTTTCTGGCTGTTTTCACCAAAGAAACCTGTAGGAATTTTATGCTCCTGTAAGAAACCTACAGAATGTGCACCTCCGTGATCTGCAGATAAGAAAACAGTGTATTCTCCTTTTCCTACTTTAGAATCCAGATAGTTGAAGAATTCCGCAAGGTCTTTATCCAGTCTCAAATACACATCCTCTACTTCGATAGAGTTAGGTCCAAATTTATGACCCGCATAATCAGTAGATGCTAAATTGATCGCAAGGAAATCTGTCACATCATCACCCCCCAACTTTTCACCTTCTACAGAAGCTTCAGCCAGTTTTAGAGTCAATGTATTTCCAAAAGGTGTATAACGGATGTTATCCTTTTTATCTTTATAATCTTTTGCTAAATTACTATAAGGAAAAGTTGGTGTTTTTGAACTTCCTAAAAGACCTTCCCATGCAGAATTATCTGGGGAGCTTTCAGTGTATTGGTTGATAGGCAATAAAGTATTCCATCCATTAGAAACCAATTTTTCAGGTAAATTCTGTGAGTTGAAAGATTTTACCCACTGTGGCAAATCATTCATATACCATGTACTGGTAATGAAGTTTCCTGTAGAATCATCAAACCAGAACGCTCCGTTTGGGGTATGTCCTGCAGGAAGAATAGAAGCACGGTCTTTTAAAGACACTCCTACTACTTTTGCCTGGAAGTTGGTTGCTAATTTTAATTCATCGGTAACTGTTGTAGACCAAAGGTTCTTTGGAGAGTGGCTCCCTATTTTAGCATTGGTTGTTCCAACAGGCTGCACACTTTCATCGGTCGTACAATAGACATTCTTTCCTGTTTCTTTATCTGTCCAGTCATTTCCCGCAATTCCGTGGATTGCCGGAACAGATCCCGTATAAATACAAGTATGTCCTAAAGCAGTGATTGTAGGAACATACGGAATATGGACATTATTTAATGCATAACCAGTATTCAAGAGTCTTTTGAAACCATCATTTCCGTATTTACTGTAAAAACGGTAAAGATAATCCCAACGCATCTGGTCTACGACTAATCCTACAACTAATTTAGGTCTTTCTACCTGAGAATTTTTGTTCTTCTGAGCATCGATTGTAACTACGGACAACATAGTAAGTGCCGCAATTGAAATTTTCCTAAGCATCTAGTAAATTTTTATTGCTAGCAAATTTACGTGTTTTGAAAGTTTTGTAGTATGAAATTTTGATTAAATTTGGATTTTGCACATTAATTAAAATAAATATACTTAATGAACACAAAGACTATTTTCTTATTCCTTTTTCTTATTACGACTTTTAAGATATTTGCCTATCCCATTGAACCCAGGCCTCTTAGGAAATTAATCATCGAATCGGAAAATATCGTTTATGCAAAAGTAAAGGATATTAAAGAAAATAAGCTTGCAAAACCTAGTGATTGGAACAATAGCCACATCGCAATTCTTGTCATTCAGGAAGTTTTACAGGGAAAACTGAATACTCAAACAATTGAGGTCTATTTTTCACCTGAATTTTCATGTCCAATGCCTGCACATTATAAGAAAGGTACTACAGTTCTTGCATTTCTGGATAAAAATAAGGATGAAGAAGGGTATAAAACCCATGCGCTCAGTTATGGGGCTAAAATATTAAAAAAAGAAAAATATTCTATTTATAAAAATAGAATCATAGAAATGCAGAAAATACTGGAAATAAAAGATGAGAATGAGAAAAAAATTAAAACAACTGACTGGCTCGTTGATTGTTCATTAGATCCTGTAACAAGAGAAGAGGGAATTTTTGATCTTACCTCCAATACTAATTTCATGTATTTTGCGGAAGACACAAATAAAAAACCAACCTACGAATTCGAATTAAATGAAATTCAAAAAAATAAACTTAGGGCCGCTTTTTTTGCTGCAAAAAAAATAGATACTTTAGATCTGGAGATGGTGGATTTAGTAAAGAAGGAAAATGATAAAGAATTGTTAGATTTTTTGATCCTGAATTTTAAAAAACAAAATGAGAAGGAAAATGTAGGAGATCAATTTATGATGATGAAAATTGCAGATTTAACTAATCGGAATGATTTAAAACAAATCATAAAAAAGAGCTACGATACAGAAATTTTCGACAAAGATTATTTTAAAATACAAAAACAGATTGTAAAGGAATTTGTCAGTAAACTATAATTCCTCTCAAATCCAAAGATAACCAACATAACACATTACCCAAACACCACAAAAAATGCAATCACAAGAACTTAACAATGAGAATGAATCTTCTTTAAAGCCATCCAACTGGAATTCACATTATATCTACGGATTTATTAATGGGAATCCAATGCAGAAAATTTCTGATAAAGAGGCAGTGTCGGAAATTATACGGAATACAGCCGGTCTTCAGGGTTTTATTGGTATAGACTCTATTTTCCATCCTTATTATCTTGTCAATGAAAAAGGTGCAACAGCTTGGGATCTCGCATGGTTCTCTATTTACCTTAAAGATCAAAAAGCCATTACAGAGATCGCCAATAATGAAACGGCCATCGTTGTCGAATCCGAAAATTTAGGACTTGAAGAGTTCAGAATTTGGCCGAATGATAGTGTTGATCCTAACAAATATGAGCAATACCAGAAGTTTGTCCCTTTCATACTGCCGTACCTTACGTATTCTGAGAATGAAGAAAGCACTCCACACTGGGCTAAAATGGTCAATGCTGAAATAGAACTTCAGGGACATGCCGAAACCTATATTGAAAATTTCAACAATGTTTTTTCTCAATTTGTTACAGGGCATATCATGACTTTAGGATTTGGTACTTTCGACAGGGAAAATCCTGACAGCCTGATTGAAAAGTTCACCAGTTTTTATGAAGAAAACATAGCTAACCGATAAATCCATTTCTCTTTTTTATGATAGAAATTAAAAAACTTGAAAAACTTTCATCTGACCCAACATCTGACTGGGGACTTAATGGCTATGAAACCGACACAATATTTGTAGTATCAACTATTGGAATGGGCAATACTTTTGAATTTTCTTTACGGAAAAAAAAGCAATATTATAAAAAAGTATGGGAAACAGGTTCTGAAGATCTTGCCGAACTTAATGAAATCATAGCGCAAGGTCACTCTTTCGGAGCTTTTGAAGGGGATGAATTAGTAGGATGGCTTATCGCTGAATTCAGAACATGGAACAACAGCTATTATATTGAAAACATATTAGTCAGTGAAAAATTAAGAGGACAGGATATAGGAAAACAACTGATTAAAATGGCTAGCAAAGAAGCCAGAATTTTAGGGTGCAGAATTGTGGAGCTGGAAACTCAAAATACCAATTACCCTGCTATAAAATTCTATCAGCGGGCAGGGTTTAACTTTACGGGAATCCATACCAAATTATATAAAGATTCTACTGAAACAGCACTATATATGAGCTTTGATGTTTTATCTTAGTTTAAAATACATTTACCAGTCACTCAGAATTCTTGACCTGTGAGATAATCCCCAAAAATGCAGTTCATCCAGCACTTTTTCCAGGGACATCCCATGTTCAGTAATAGAATATTCTACTTTTGGTGGAACAGTATCAAAGGCTTCTCTTTCAATCAGCTTATTCATTTCCAAAAGCTTCAATTCTTTGGATAGCATTTTATCTGTAATTCCGGTTACTTCCTTTGAAAGTTCTTTAAATCTCTTGGGTCTTTCAGATAAAGAAAATAGAATCAGTAATTTCCACTTTCCTTCGACAGCTTCTAAAGCATCCTTGATGGAAAGCATTGTTTTAGGACATCCTCCTTTTGCCAGCATAACTCATTGATTTCATTATTACTTTCCGGTCAGAAAGCACTTTCCACCGGGAAAGCAATCCGACTCGGATAACAAAAGTAAGTAATTTTGGTCCATTAAAAATGAATAGACATTACTTATGAAAACTTCAAAAATCTTAAACATCACAATTGTGATCGCACAAATCCTTTTATCCGTTTCATTAATTTGGGCATCATCTATGAAACTCTTTCAACCTGCTGACAAATTAGCCCGGATGTGGCCATGGACTTCAGACAACAGAGAATTAGTTATCCTCACCGGAATTATTGATGCAGTAGCCGCGGTTGGGCTCATACTTCCGGACCTGATGAGATCAAAAACGAAACTTACAGTATATGCGGCTTATGGAATTATTGTACTAATGATCTCTGCAAGCTTTTTTCACATCTTCCGGGGAGAGGCCTCACAGATTGGGGTTAATATTGTATTTCTTCTTATTGCTTTATTTATCATTTGGGGCAAACACCAAAAACTGAAAATTTTCAATTCAATTGACAAAATCGATTAAAGATATTGTCAATTTTATTTTGTACCAAATAGTACAATTATATATCTTTGCTTTATCAAAATCATCATCATGGCAGGAAGACCTAAAATATTCGACGAACATCAGGCAATTGAAAAAGCCACTGAAGTTTTCAGAGCAAAAGGATATGATGCCTCTTCTGCAGATGAGCTACTCAATGCCATGGGAATTGGAAAAGGAAGTTTTTATCATGCTTTCAAAGGAGGAAAACAGGAGCTTTATATTCGTTCTATTGAACAATTTTCCGCAGGTTTTCTTAAAAGATTTGAAGATCAGCTTCTCCAATCTGACAATGAGATTGAATTAATTAAAACATTCTTTTTACAACTTGCAAAAACACCGGACTGTGATAAGGAGACGGGATGTTATCTTGGAAATGCTTTAGTCCAGTTGTCTGAAAAGGATATTGAAGCCAAACATATATCCGCCCAGCTTCTAAAAAAACTGCAACATACTTTTGAGAAAGCAGTTAAAAAAGCCCAGAATAGCGGACAAATTAAAAATACAGAAGATGCTGAAATTATTGCATGGCACCTCACCAACCTATGGAACGGGCTTCATGTCACAAGACGAATGGAAAATTCTTCCAAAATACTTAGGTCATTAATTGAAATCAATTTAAAAATACTTGACTAAATTTTTTTAAACAATTTTGTACCATTTAGTACAATAATAAAATTAATATTTAAAACAACAGTTATGAACATTACAAACAACACTATCCTTATTACAGGAGGAGGATCAGGAATCGGATTAGAAATCGCAAAATTATTGAACCCATCAAATAAAGTTATTATTGTGGGCAGAAATAAAGAAAAACTAGATAACGCAGCAAAAGGTCTAGAGAATGTTTTCACTATTCAGGCGGACATAACCAGCGAAAGTGACATTAACCGTTTGGTAGAAGAAATCAAAACCAGTTTTGGGGAATTAAACATCCTGATCAACAATGCAGGAAATGCATATGCATACACTCTATCAGATTCTTCCGATACCTATACTAAAGCGGTAGCAGAATTTACGACCAACTACTTCGCCCCTATCCGTCTCACCGAAAAACTCCTTCCTTTACTGAAGCAACAAAATGATGCAGCCATCGTGAATGTTTCTTCTATCGTGGCTTTTATACCGGGTTCTCATGTACCTACATATTCGGATTCCAAAGCTGCTTTGCATTCGTATACAAGGCTATTAAGATATGAGTTAGCAAAAGATACCCATATTAAAGTCTTTGAATTGATGCCTCCATTGGTAGATACAGATTTCTCCGTGGAAATTGGTGGCCGGGAAAATGGTATTCCTGCTTCTGTAGTCGCTGAAGATTTGGTAAAAGGACTTCAGGAAGATACTTATGAAGTACGTGTTGGCGACACTGAAGTCGTTTACAGCAACTTTTTTGCCCATTCAGAAGGAGCCTTTGGTGTACTGAATAAATAATCAGGTCATGAAATATAAAATTTTCGGAAGCAAAACAGGCCTTAGAGTTTCAGAACTGGCTTTAGGAACCGGAACTTTTGGTACACGCAGAGGATATGGCTCACAGCCAGATGAAGCTAAAAGAGTTTTTGAACGATATATTGAAGCAGGGGGAAATTTTGTAGATACAGCAGATGGTTATCAGTTGGGTGAATCTGAAGAAATACTCGGTAATATGATGGGTGACCACCGTCAAAATCTGGTTTTATCAACAAAATATTCAATGGGTGGCCGTGAGCTGCTAACTTCCGGAAACAGCCGCAAAAATCTCATCCATTCTGTAGAAGCAAGTCTGAAAAGACTTAAGACAGATTATATCGACCTTTATTGGGCACATCTTTCAGATGGACAGACTCCTATCGAAGAAATAGTTCGCGGTTTTGACGATCTGGTCAGAGATGGAAAAATTCTATATGCTGGTTTTTCTAATTTTCCAGCATGGCGAATTGCAAGTGCCTCTCTGCTGGCTGATTTACGTGGGTGGTCTCCAATTGCAGGTATTCAGATTGAATATAATTTAATTGAACGCACTCCCGATCGTGATCTATTACCAATGGCCGAAGCACTTGGTCTAGGAGTGGCATTCTGGTCTCCACTTGCGGGCGGTCTGCTGACAGGAAAATACAGAAATCCTGAATCTATTGAAAATTCCCGCAAAAAAGAATGGAATGGATATTTACTTAAGGATGAATCAGGGCCACGTGAAACAGCTATTATTGATGCTCTTGAAAAAATTGCCAAGGAGAAAGGGGTACAGGTTGGTCAGGTTGCCCTTGCATGGCTTCGTCAAAAGCATCAATACAGCTCGTTGTCAACCATTACTATTCTGGGAGCTAAAAACGTAAGTCAATTAAATGATAACTTAGAATCACTATCAACTGTACTCACTGATGAAGAGCTTGAAATATTAAATGAAATAAGTGCAGTTTCTTTAGGTTCGCCTCACGAAGTCATTACCAATATTCAACCTGTTTTATTTGGAACAAGTTCCAATCAAGTGATACAAAATGGTCCGGTAGCCTAAAGTACATCTTATCTTTCATTACCTAATACATACCAAACAATACTGGTGCTTAGTTTTAACACCAGTATTATTTGTGTTTACAATCTTAATAAATTTCAACACCCCTACTCACCAAATGGTGTGTTAATATTTTTACTATATTAGTAATCAACAAACTAAATCCTTTACTATGAAAAATTCAAAGAAATTAGCAAGAAAAGATCTGGTATTAGTCAGTGGTGGCGGTGATGTCGCATATGCTTTTTGCCTTGACGGAGTTTGCCCTCCTGCAGGCCCCGGATATAATACTTATTGCGATGGGGATAAGTGTTTCAAAACTCCTAAATCCGGGGGTGGCCCGGGAGGCGGATGTCTCGAGCCAAGACGTTTATGCCAGGAGTGGGAAACTGGATGTGGATGTATCTATTTATGATATAAGAATAAAAAAGAGCAGCTATCTGCTCTTTTTTATTTCATGAATCATCCTAATAATTTCTCTAGCTTTGTACTTTAAAACTAACACCAACCTTTATGTATAAATATTTTTTAATTCTCCTGCTTACAACTCAATATATCCACGCACAAAAAAAAACATTTAAATGCGAAAAGATTTATGATGCTGTAAAGCTTGTTGATCAAAAAAAATATGATGAAGGGATTGCTCTTCTCAAGGAGTGTGAGAAAATAGATCCTTTAGATGATTCTTATCCGTACGAGATAGCATTAGCTTATACATACAAAGAAGACTACAAAAATGCCATTGATCAATTAGAAAAAATAAAAAATTATGATAATCTAACTGATGAATATTTTCAATTATTAGGCAATAACTATGATTATATTGGGAATCTCAATAAAGCTATACAAACATATGATGAAGGGTTAAGAAGATTTCCCAACTCAGGAAGGTTATATCTTGAGAAAGGAGTTATATATGAATTTGATAAAAAATATTCAGAGGCCATAAAAATTTTTGAAAAAGGAATTGAAGTTAATCCTGAGTACCCATCAAATTATTACAGAGTATCAAAAATATACCTTAACTCATCTGATAAATTATCCGGTTTATTGTATGGTGAGATATTTTTAAATCTTGAAAGAACAAGCGAACGATCAAGAGAAATCAGTAAATTACTGTATGATGAGTACAACAATTCTATCAATCTAGGTACTGATGAAAAAAAAGGAATAAAATTTTGTGACATCATAATTGATGCGTCGAAATATGAAAAAAATAAAAAGTTCCCTTTCTGTATGATTTTTGGTAAAAGCTTTGTCCTTTCAATAATTGACCAAAAGGAATTTAATTTAGATAATTTAGCTGTAATGAGAACATCCTTTATCAATGAGTATTTCAAAGAAGATTACAAAATGTATCCCAATATTTTATTTGAGTATCATAAGAAAATGAAGGATAATAATGTGTTCAATGCTTATAATCATTATCTATTTCAAATGGGAGATGAACAAGCCTTTAACAACTGGAAAAAAAATAACCTGTCTGAATATGATATGTTTGTCAAATGGTACACTTCTAAAGAAAACATTTTAAAAATTAACCAAAAGAATGTATTCATTAATGATGGAATGAGATAAATTCAAAATAAAAAAATACCTAAGAGTATGTTTTGTTTTTGAACTCATCTCTAACAATAAATAAATGTACTTGAATAATATATTTATAATGAACCAATATACTTTTCATACTCACTTTTTTCTAAAACCTGCTTGGGAGTAAGTTGATATACATCTTTCCATGAATCCGGGCCATGTTTTTCCACATATTTTTCGACAATTCTAAATCCAAGCCAATAATTTAAAGTCTTTGGAGCCTGTGGGAAAAGTTTTTTTCTGTCATTCCTTAATAACGGATTATCTCCGGAGGTATCGGAGAAATAAGGTTTCATCTCTGTAAAGATCTTTTTTTCATTTTTAAGATACCATGCCCAATTTTCCTGTGTCATATTTTCAACAGCGTTATGCTTGTCCATTTTTCCCTCAAAAAATACCCAGGTAAAATAGCATGCAAAACCCTCATCAATAGTCTGACTCAAAGCAGAATTTTTATCAGCATCCTTATTTCGAAACTTTTCATACACCAAATGATTGAGTTCATGAGGTAATCCTTTTTCCAGCGTAAGTTCAGGATCAGTATTCTCATTATTGAGTTCAAGTGCAAATTGTTGAGCATTACAACCTCCGAAACCAATTCCGGTTAATGGAGTAAAGAGTATACTGATCGTTGCCTTGGGTTGATATGGAACCAATCTACTGAATCTCTTTAGGTTTGTCATCAACACTCTATTGAGGTTCAGCGTTAAGAGCTTTTTGGTCTTATTATCAAATTCTATCTTGTGTTTTGGATACAATGTTTTATTCCACTGGACCATACCTTCCGGATTATTGTATAAAGCAGCATTTTTTTCACCAAAGATCATCGCATAACAACTATCCCAAAGTTTCTGGTGAGGCTGATACACCTTTTCAACGATCATCTTTTCATTAAAAGAATTATTGCGATGTGCCAAGATCTGATATTTGAAAAGATTTTTAATCACAATATCATTCACTTTAATACTGTCTGCCACCTTTTCAACATCTTTTTCAAAAGAATTTTCAGGGTTTAATTTTTGATTGGTTGAACAAAAATACACAGTAATAACACTGAATATTAATAAGGTAGTTCTTTTCATCTGTGGTTTATCATTTAGTATTCTTAGTGATCAAATATTATCTTGCGGCTGTCTATACAATAGACAATTCAAAAATAAATTTTATTACACATGAATTATACATTTAGAAGATTTTTTAATAATATTTTAAGTATAAGTTCAAAAATATAAAATATAGCTTTTCAAAAG
Source organism: Chryseobacterium sp. T16E-39 (assembly GCF_002216065.1). Classification (NCBI taxonomy): domain Bacteria; kingdom Pseudomonadati; phylum Bacteroidota; class Flavobacteriia; order Flavobacteriales; family Weeksellaceae; genus Chryseobacterium; species Chryseobacterium sp. T16E-39. The sequence goes on from NZ_CP022282.1 coordinate 1,995,376, forward strand.
TCAATATTTTTTGAAAAAGAATGTTTACTGAAAATTTAATAATCTGTTAAAAATAGACTTCCACTTTATTAATAATTTTGACCAGATCTATTTGTGTATGTTATCTATTTTAATGGTTGTAATCCTACAGGCAATTATAACGCTTGCAGTCCTGCTTTTTCTGGCTCAAAACAGAAAGTCTTTTCATAATATGCTATTATTGTATATATTAACTGTTGTACTGGATATGGGATACGAATATTTTATCATAAACAAATTCGGTTATGAATCTATTCTGTATGAAATACCTGGAAGTTTGAGAATTTTTAAAGGTCTCATATTCTTATATATAACGTTACATTTTATAGAATTCAAGTGGCGGGATCAGTTAAAATATCTATTATTTCCTTTCTGCCTGATCGTTTTATTTCATAGTGTGGCTCTTTCTGCCAAGTTGTTTGAGTACCGGGAAGCAGACGCTCTTATTCATTTTTATAAAACCTACCTTGTCAATTATTACGTTTATTATTGGTCTACGAGTCTTATGATCTGTATTTTCTTATTGTATAAATATCAAAATAAGATTAAAAATCCTTTTTTTAAACAATTCCGGTTGTTTCTCTCTTTTATTTTTTTAGGAGTTATTGCATTTCGGTTGAGCCCGAAATTTGGAATAGATATTCTTCTGTTTCAAAAAATATATCTTCTCCTATTCTTAATTCAGTTCGCCTGGATTTTGTACGTTTATATTTTAACGTACCAGGAACAACTTAGAAAAGATGTGCCAATCCCTCCTGCAGTGGAAGTAACTGTTAAAGAAAAATATCGGTATAAAGATCTTTCTAAAATAGATTTCAAAAAAATACAGACTTCAATTGAAGTATTCTATGAGAGCAGCAGCATTTATTTAGATGAAAACTTTACGCTCGATGATCTATCTCATAATTTATCTGTTTCTAAAACAGATCTTACCATCACTTTCAATCGATATCTGGATTCCAATTTCCATGAATACACGAATCGGAACCGGGTTTTACAATTTAAACGCATGCAGGAAGAAGAGCCTGGCATGAATGTCACAGATCTCGCTTTTCAATGTGGATTTAAATCTAAATCAACCTTCTATAAGTATTTTAAAAAAGAATTCAACTGTCTTCCCAAAGAATATGCATTGTGACAACAAATCTATATTACAATTAATTAATATTCACAAACATTTAATAATCAACATATTAAAACAAAGTCAAGTCTACTTGGGTTTGTTAAAACTTAAATGAACTCTGTTCTTTTCGAGAGAAAACATCTTTGCGGAAAATTTATAAGATGTTACGTAGAAGATTTTTTTTAACAACTGCAGCATGTTTTCTATTGGGAGGTTTTGCCATTGCCCAAACTACAGTACATGGTGTCGTTATCGATCATCAAGGCAATCTCCCCAATGCCTTAGTGTATCTGGAAAACAGCAATGAAAAGATAACCTCTGATACAGATGGATCGTTTACTTTAAGTAATGTTCCTGACGGGAGTTATAGACTGATCGTGGAGTATACAGGCTATGAAAATACCTATTTAGCCTTTCGTGTCATAGATAAAAGATCAGTTGACCTTGGAACCGTTACAATTACGGAAAAGAAGATCAAAGAAAACAATATTCAGGAAGTAGTTGTTGCCAGTGTATACAAAGCTTCTCAGGCACGGGCTATTACCATGAAAAGAAACTCCAACACCATAACAGAGGTTTTGAGTGCGGATGCCATTGGTAAACTTCCGGACCGTAACGCGGCTGATGCTGTACAGCGTATGCAAGGAGTTTCCATTGAAAGAGATATGGGTGAAGGCCGTTTTGTGGCTGTTCGTGGAACTCCTGTGCAATGGACGGCTTCGACATTAAATGGTAACCGAATGCCCAGTGCCAGCGGTGACAATGCCAACAGAGGGGTTCAAATGGACATTTTCCCTTCGGAATTGATCCAAAATGTACGTTTATCGAAAGCCCTCACTCCTGATCTTGATGGAGACGCAATAGGCGGAAATGTAGATTTTATGACCAAAACGTCACCCAATAAAGAAACTCTGGCTATCAGCACTTCTACGGGATATGTGAATATGTCCAGGTCCCCTACCTTCAACTCTTCAATTGTGTATGGAAATAAAATTACAGATAAACTGAAATTTATTTCATCTGCTGTAATATGGGAAAGGTCAGGAGCCATAGACCAGATGCGGAATATTTTCAATTATGGACTTACAGATCCTGTGGCTTCTTATTCTATCAATCAATTGCAGTTGCGTGATTATGTGGCTAACAGAAGGACGTTAGGTTTTAATCATGCAATGGATTATGAGATCAACAGCAAAAACAAACTGTATTTCAAAGGGCTATACAGTCAGTATAAGGACGGCCAATCCGTAAGAGAGACTTATTTTAATTTCGACAATAAAAATGTTACGCTACAAGCCAGGCATGCAGATTATCTTACAGATCTGTATTCTATGCAGTTTGGAGGTAACCATCAGGCAGGCCAGCGCCTGGAAATAGATTGGTCATTATCAAAAGCCAGATCCACTTTCAAATTTAATTCTCCAAAACAACTGGAAGAACATGAGAGAGGTTATCCTATTGTCAATTTTGTACAGCCCATGACTTATGGAAACCTGGCTTCGGATGGTCGAAAATACTTTGCAATGGACGCTCCCGATGGCGTTGGTGATCCAAACGGCTACACTCTACCCTATACTCAAAATCCAATTTCAGGAAATCAATTGAAATTAAATCAGGTTATTCTTAATCAAAATAGAAATAGCGAAACTGACCTGCGCGGACAGGTTGATCTAAAATATAAGGTGGCTGAGAATTTCAAATTGCAATTCGGGACCAAATTTAATAACAAAGAAAAAATCGTTGATGCAGCTGTATTAGTTTGGATGCCAAAATCAGCATTAGGAATTTCGGGAGCTTCGATCAGTTATATGAATCAGTTTGAACAGACAGCTTTTCCATTCAATGGAGGTTTTATGAATCCGATAGGCAATCCATATGATTCTGTGATCATTAATCAAATCAGCAATGGGCAGATCGATCAGTTTTATAGTACAGATACTCAGAACAATCTTGGCCTTTCTCAGGTAAGCGGTAAAAACAGCAACTCGAATATCACCAGTTCTTACCATGGGCGGGAAAATGTATGGGGAACGTATCTGATGGGAACCTGGAAGCTTAATGAAAACCTACAATTCCTGGGGGGAGTACGAAATGAATACAACGACATTTCTTTTTATGGTAAAAAAGTAATTTCAGATAAAGCAGGATCGAAAGTGGAAGATATCCAAGACGGTAAAAAATATAATGTCTTTCTCCCTATGATCAATATGAAATGGAACCTCACAAAAGACCAGATCATAAGAGCTGCCTACACAAAATCTTTTGCAAGGCCTGACTTTAATGACCTTAATCCCGGAACTATTGTCAATGACCTTTCTAATACAATTACACAGGGAAACACCCAGCTGAATCCTACATTCTCTAATAATTTTGATCTTATGTTTGAAAATTATTTTGGAAAACTGGATATGATCACAGCGGGAGCTTTCTATAAGGACATTACTGATCTTATCTACAAAGATCAGTCTATTGTAAACGTTAACGGAATCCCCTATACATTTACAACTCCAAAGAATTTGGAAGGTGCTAAGCTGTATGGTTTTGAAGTTGGAATCTCCAAGCGTTTTGAAAATCTTCCCGGATTTCTGAAATATATTGGTTTTGAAGGAAATTACACCTACATCGCTTCTGAAATGAATATGCCTGTTTATACTAACGGACAACAAACCGGAACAATGAAAACCACGATTCCTAATCAGGCGAAACATATCTTCAATACGATTGTATTCTATGAAACCAGTAAGTTCATGCTCCGACTCGCTGGCAATTACAAGAGAGATTATGTGAGTGAGATCAGAACTGCAGCTGGACCGGATCATTATCAACATTTTGACAAAAATTTTACCGTTGATGCTTCTACCTCTTACAGCATTAATAAAAACATTAGATTATTTGTCGAGCTGAATAATATTTTCAATGAACCCAACCGATATTATATGGGAACAAAATCGAGAGTTGAAAATATCTCGTATTCAGGGATCAGAGGACAGCTCGGTGTAAACTTCAATTTTTAATCAAACAATAAACCTCAACTTTATGAAAAAGTATATATGCGCAGCAGCAATTACTGCTGCAGGAATCTTTCATGCACAGGAAAAATGCAAAAACATCAAAATTAATCAGCTACAGGTGCTAGGAACACATAATTCATATGCAGAACCTGTTGATCCTAAAGTACTGGAGCTTGCCGCACCAATCATCAAAAATCTGATGGCAAAATATGATTCCAGCATGTCTCCTGAACAAAAAGCAAAATTCCAGGAATACCATCCCAATGGAATGGACTTCCACGAAGCGCTGAATTACAATCATCCGGATTTCAAGCAACAGCTGAATGCCAATCTTCGTGGATTGGAACTGGATGTTTATTATGACCCCGATGGTAATCGTTTTACCAATCCAGCCTCTTACCGTGTATTGAGAGAAAAAGGGGTAAAGGATCTTGCACCACATAATACCAAAGGATTAGATCAACCCGGTTTTAAAGTTCTTCATATGGCTGATATCGATTTCAGATCACATTATCCAACTTTAAAAGATGCCTTAACAGAGCTTAGGGAATGGTCTGATCAGCATCCTCAACATACTACTATTTTTATCATGATAGAAGCTAAAGACTCAGGATTTCCAATTTTTCCAAACAGTAGCCAGGTTCTACCTTTTACTCAAAAGGCATATGATGAATTGGATCAGGAAATTGTTCAATATCTGGGGAAAGATAAAATCATTACCCCGAAAGAAGTTCAGGGTCAATTTAAAACACTCAGAGAAGCAGTGCTTCATAACAATTGGCCTAAAGCAGAAAACAGCAGGGGTAAATTTATATTTATGCTATTACCAGGAAGTGCAGGAACCAAATCGACTAAAGACAACCCTTATCTCATTAACGGTTCCCTGGAAAAAAGGCTGATGTTCATGGAAAGTGAACCTGAAGATGATTTTGCAGCTTTTATTTTAAGGGATAATTCTATCGTACGCCAAGAAGAGATCAAAAAAATGGTACAACAAGGATTTATGGTTAGAACAAGAGCCGATATCGAGACCTATGAAGCTAAAGTAAATGATCTGACCCGAGCCAAATCAGCTTTTAGCAGCGGGGCTCAGGTAGTGTCAACTGATTTCTTCAGGTCCGGGAACACCTATGGAACTCCTTATTTTGTGCAGCCTCCCCGGGATAAAGATTATTTTCTAAATCCCATTAACGGAAATTGTCAATAAGTAGCAGCCGGCAGCCTCCATTAATGAGGCTGTCCTTTTATAACCCTTTTTCCCTGTTACAAGAAAAGTAAATTCGAATATAGTATCTGACTTATACTTTATATGTAATTTTTTAAAAGCTTTTATTAAATTTGACCTATTAAAAAAACTACATTCCCTCGATGAGCGTCAATAAAAATGTCCTTGAAAAAATGTCAAGCCAGGAGCTTGAAAAATATATCAAACCAGATACTAAATTTGTTCCACAAGCGATTCAATATGCATTTGAAATATTGGAATCCAGAGGAAAGGAATTTAGTCCCGAAGAAATTGAAAGAAGGAACTCTTTACTAATAGAAAAAGAAAAAACAGAACCTACAATTCACGCCAATCATATAAAAGCAGCCAATTTAATTTATCTTTCTGGTGCATTAGGAGTTGCTAATGTAATCTGGAACTATGAAACAATTAATTCAGGACTTGCAATCTTTATAGCAATAATAACGATTTCATTCATTTTTGGAATAGGTTACTTAGCAGGAAAAGGTACTGAATGGATAAAATATCTTCTTATGATCCTTCTTATTTTGGGGGTTGTAGGATTTCCAAGTATATTAATTACTCTAAAAATAGATCCTGTACTTGGAATTATAAATATCATCCAAACCATCCTTCAAATATGGGCGGCCGTTTTGCTATTTAAGGTACCTAAAACGGTAAAATTATAATCATAATTTATGGGTTAGCATCACTATATAATAAATATACCTTTAGGGATGCATTTTACCCCTTTAAGACTAGATAAATTTTACTATTTTCGCACACAAAATTAGTAGCAAAAATGGAAAACAATTTATTCTTATCTAAATTCTGGTCGAGAATCTGGGCCTTATTAATCGATTCACTTATTCTTGGAATCTTTGGGTTTATATTAGGTTTTATATTCAAAAATTTTTTTATCTCTCTGGGGGAAAGTGCAAAGTTAATTGGCTGGGCCATTTCTCTAATTTATTTTTCTGTCTTAAATTCCAGCATTAATAAGGGACAAACCTTTGGTAAGAAAATGATGAGTATTCAGGTCGTGGATATTAAAGGAAATTTTATAAGCTTAAAAAGTTCATTCATCCGGGCTTTAGTTCTTACTGCACCTTTTTTTCTTAATGGATTTAAAATTCCAGGAGCTACTGCATTTTCGGTGGTCACAATTATTCAGGGGATTATAATTTTCAGCCTGGGTATTGGAATCACTATCTTTTATATTTTCAATAAAGAAACGAGACAGTCACTACATGACCTTGCCGTTAAAACCTATGTTGTCCAAGAGTACAGAAACAATACTGTCACGATAATGCCTCATGTGAAAAAATTATCATTTTATTTGACAGGCGGTCTTTTTCTAATCGTAATACTTACTTCGATCTATTCAGCCAATAATAATTCAAATATTACAAAATTAACTCCTGTTTATGAAAAGCTATTAAAGCAAAATAATATTTCAGATCCAGTTGTTTCCTGGAGTCAAACAACTTTACTAGGCAGTTCTAAACCTCAGTCTATCATTTATACGGTATCTTTTAGAGCAGATCAGAAATTGGAAGATAATAAAAACAACCCCCAAATTAAACAAGCCGCGAAAATATTTATTGACAGTAATGCTTATGAATCAGACAACAGCATTTTAAATGTGGTTATCAATTCAGGTTTTGATATTGGTATTGCCAGGCAAACCTATTCGTACAATGTTTACATGCCTATTTATAAGTGGAGGGAACAAATAAATAACTGATAAAAATAATTTCACACAACATAAAACGCATCACCTGATGCGTTTTTTATATTTATTTACTAAAATTTCAAATTATTACTTGTATATAATTAAATATCTTTATGCAATAAAAAAATTAAACAGCAAATGGTTCAATACAGAGATGAAGATATCATTAATAGCCAGAATCTCGAATTTGATAGGATTTTAAAAATCCTGATCGATAAGATCAAAAATGTAATAAATTAATCACCCAAGCTGTTCTATAAATATAAAATGAATAAAGCATATGAAATTCCTTTTCTTTACTCTACTATTAATCATCAATACCCTATCAGCCCAATCCGGATCTGAGGATTTTTTCCAGACCAGTGATCATGTAAAGATCCACTACAAAGTTTCCGGAAACGGAGAAGCATGCATTTATGTTCCTGGTGGACCTGGGCAAGGATATCCATCATTTGAACTGATGGGTGGTAATCATCTTGAGAAAAATTTAAAAATGATCTATATGGATCAGAGAGGATCCGGAAAATCAGCGCAGTCAGATGATTATCATTTAGATAAAATGGTACAGGATATTGAGGAATTGAGGCAGCATCTAAAATTAAATAAGATTTTTCTTATGGCTCATTCCTTTGGTGGAATCATTGCAGTAAATTATGCCAAGAAATATCCTCAACATGTAAAGGGTATTATTTTAGCAAATGTGACCTTGCATTTTTTAAACAATGAATCAGTTCAGGAACAAATTGAATATGCTAATCAACTTCTGCATTTAAAAAACAAAAAAATAGAAAAAGACAGTTTGTCCTCTGAACTATCGACATTAAGTAAGGCTTTAAGATCAAAAAAAATGGGATATCGATTCCTTACAGATGATATTGAAACGATCAAAGAAATGGACAAAATTGATTCGCTACATCCACGAATCATTGATTTTGGAATGGCTGTCATCACCAAGCCTAAAGAGTTTCCGGAATATTATGCAGACTATGCTCCACTTACAAAAGACATAAATGTTCCAACTTTAATTATCACAGGAAAAAAAGATAAAGCAGTGGGTACAAAACATTACCAATCATTTCAATTTCCTAACAAAAAAATAGCGTCCATTGATGGCGGGCATCTCCTCTATTATGAGGAAAATAAAGAATTCATCAATGCTGTTTGGGATTTTGTACGTAGAGAAAAATAAAAGATTATTATTTAAAGTAATACAAACGCACTGGATAGTGCGTTTTTTTTATGATTATTCGGTCGTCAAATAAAAAATAATATCATCGTACTTCCATTATTGTAACATTTACTCATTTTCAGTGACTTAATACTATATAACCCGCAAATTATATTATTATGAAATCAATACTTATATTCTGCTCTATTCTTATAACCACCTTATCAGCTTCTTTTCTACATGCTCAAAATAAGGTCCAGACTCCTGAAAAGAATGAAATAATTACAGATCTGATAAAGAATGAAAAAGAGAAAATGATCTGGTATGCCTTGATAAAGGATACATCCAGAGTCGAAATCGCAAAAATATTTACAGATATTAATCGCTATGACAAAAGCTTCAGTGTGAAAACAACTGTAAAAATGACAGGTAAACCCGATTGGATCGATGAAACAACTGCTGAGCTACCCCAATTAAAACCCATAAAACATAGCTCTTTCAATACAAACAGGGATATGGTATTAAATTTTGGAAAAACAGTTACCGGATATTATACAGACAAAGCAACCAATACTAAAACTGATATTAATGAAAAAGTAGAAGGAAGCTTTTTCGACAGCAACCTATATCCTCAAATCATCAGATGGCTACCGCTAAAAGAAGGTTACAAAACCGACATTGCCATTTTTGATTATAATCCTAAAGCAAGTGGAGTGATGAAAGCTCACATTACCAATACCCAAAAAGGAACTTTCAAAAATAAAGAAGTCTGGATCGTCAGTGTTACCGATGACATTTCCAATAATGCAGTAAAGATGGCTTTTTACATCGATACGAAATCCAACCAGGTATTGAAACAGGAAATGGATGCAGGAGGAAGAAAAATGATAATAGAGAGAATAGAGTGAGATTAGAATAAAGAGAAAACGCGCCCTTCGGGCGCGTTTTCTTTATGTAAAGTTTAATTTAATTAAAACTTCAAATCTCCGTTTACTTCTCTTACCGCTTTAGCAGCTTCAGCAAACTTCAATTGTTCTTCTACAGTAAGGGTAATGTTTACGATCTTTTCAACACCGTTTTTACCGATAATAGCAGGAACTCCCAAGCAGATATCAGTTTGGTTGTATTCTCCGTCAAGCATTAAAGAACAAGGAATCATTTTCTTTTGATCACAAGCAATTGCCTGAACCATTACAGAAACAGCTGCACCTGGTGCATACCAAGCAGAAGTTCCTAATAACTTAGTTAATGTAGCTCCACCAACTTTAGTTTCTTCAATTACATATTTTTGTTGCTCATCATCAAGGAATTCAGTTACAGGAACTCCATTTCTTGTTGCTTTGCTTAATAAAGGAAGCATTCCTGTATCACTATGAGCAGCGATTACCATTCCGTCAACATCAGAAATAGGACTTTCTAATGCTTCAGCCAATCTGTATTTAAATCTGGCAGAATCTAATGCACCTCCCATTCCGATGATCTTGTGTTTTGGAAGACCAGAAGTTTTGTGTACTAAATAAGCCATTGTATCCATAGGATTAGAAACTACAATGATAATAACCTCCGGAGAATGTTTTACCAGGTTAGCAGTAACATCTTTTACAATTCCTGCATTAATACCGATCAATTCCTCTCTTGTCATTCCAGGTTTTCTTGGAATCCCTGAAGTGATCACTGCTACATGAGAACCTGCAGTTTTGCTGTAGTCTCCTGTTGTTCCCGTAATTTTGGTATCAAAACCGTTAAGTGACGCTGTCTGCATCAAATCCATTGCCTTACCTTCAGCAAAACCCTCTTTAATGTCTACTAAAACTACCTCTGAACAGAAGTTTTTCATAGCGATGTATTCTGCACAGCTTGCACCTACAGCGCCTGCACCTACTACAGTTACTTTCATAATGTATACTTTTTAAAATTATTTATTTTTAGTTCAGTCTAAAAATTTGACTCCCAAATTTAACAATTCCTGAAAAATTGAGCAATCTTTCAGGAAGTTAATTATCTGCAAAAGATATATTTAGATTTTAGACCGGAAATTAATTGACGTTCAGTAAAAACGTATATAATTTTTTAGCTCCCGATAATACTTCGTTGAAGTTCTCTTCCGTCACTTCTGTATCCAGAACTTCCTTAAAGTTTTTCCACATTGGTCCCGTATTTTCCTGGTAACATCCGAAGAAATTGAAAGTTACCTCATCAAAACCCTCTGTTTTAGAAAGCTGCTTAGCAATCACATTCCCTCCTAATGTAGAGCCCTCGATGACATACATCATTCCTAATGCCTCATGTTCATTATTAACTTCAAGAGTATGGGAAACGTTTTGATTTTCCAAATCAAGACTCTTAAGATCCTTTTCAATCAGGGGAAGTTTTACTCTTTGGTTGAGCTGAAGCTTTTCAGCGAATTTTCCATTAAGACTATTGAAAATTTTATCTTCAGAATGCAAAAGCATCAGATAATTGGTATTGATGATTTTTTTATAATCCTCCAAAGTAAAAGTCTTATTAAAAATCTTTTCAGAGTTAAAAAGTTTTTCAGCAGCATCATGATATTCCGCTGTGTTTTGTTTAAGATATTCCGATACCATATTAGCAGTTTAAAGGTTCCTCAAATTTAAGGCTTTTTAAACTTTAAAATGAAAGAAGTTCCCTCTTTATTGCTTTCATAATCCACATTTCCCCCTATTCTTTTCATAATCCTATGGACAATAGACAACCCAATACCATTTCCCTTAAATTTCTTTGCGTTATCCATTCTGTTGAAAATCTTAAACATCTTGTGTTTTTCTTCTTCAGGAATTCCTATTCCGTTATCTGAAATTCTGTAAATAATCATTTCTTCATTTTCCTTCCCTTCAATTTCAATCACAGGTTGGTCCTGATGAGAGGAATATTTAACCGCATTATTGATGATATTTAAAAACACCTGATGCATCATGGTCTTATCAGCCAGTACTTCCGGGCATTCTTTGATAATGATCTCACTCTTTGGACTGTCAAAAGTAATTTTAGCGTTTTCAGATATTTTTTCAATTGTCTGAATAGTCTGCAGGCTTTCCAGTTCTATTTCACTGTGCTTAGCCCTGCTTAATTGCAGAACATCATGCATCATCTCAGCCATATTATCAATTTCCTCGATAATGGATTTCAGCTTATTTTTTTCTTTTTCAGAGGTATCCAGATTGGCAAGAAGCATTTGGGCATTGAGTTTCATTACAGTAAGAGGTGTTCCCAGGTCATGAGAAATGGTGTAAGAAAAGCTATCCAATTCTTCATTTACTTTTTTAAGCTGATCATTGAGCTGTTTTATCGTATTATACTGCTTGTGTGATGTTTCTAAAATGACATCTCTGATCGCCTGAACTCCACCAATATTTCTTGAACTCCACCGTCTGGAATTTCCTTTAATATTTTCTTTAAATACTTCAAAGGATTTTCTTGGGGAGACCATATGTTTTTCTTCACCATTCTGAACGAAAACATCGATTTTCTTTTCAGGATTTCCCGCCCAGTCAATATGTTCATCAAATTCCCTGCGGAACCAAATCAACATTTCATTTTTAGTCCGATCAATAAAGTATATAATAATTCCAGCAGAATCTTTATCTACATCCAAATCATTTCCATATTCTTTCAGAAAACTACGGTTGATGTAAATACTTTTATCTGTATTTTTATAGGCCCAACTGACTATCTTTTCAATAACAGCATGTGAAGGGGTTGTCCCTGTTTTTACAATATTTTCATCAGAAATAATAGCAAGCCCATCCGCTTCTGCAAGCTCTTTAATTTCTTTCCTGCTCTGAACCAGGGAATCAAACAAAGAATTCTGCTTCAGAAATTCTGTTTTCAAATAGGCTGATTTCTCATTGAGATCAATACGATACTCCAGTTCTTTTTTTGTTTTAAAAGAAGAATAGGCATTAGATGCTAAAGCCGTAAAAATACCGGCCTGAACACGGTCTTCAAGATCAATATGTTTCGGTGTCGAATTCTGGCATGTAACCAGCCCCCAAAGTTTATCATCGATGATGATGGAAACACTGAAGCTCGACGAAGCTCCTGAATTTTTAATATACTGACCATGGATCGGTGACATTCCCCGTGATGCAGCAAAGGTAAGGTCAATATTTTGTTTTGTTTTGCTTATAATGGGTATGTTTTCGGAATATACATTACTAAAGATCCTCTTTCTCTTTTTCATGTACAGCGCCCTCGCCTGTTTTGGAATATCGGTTTCAGGATAATGCAATCCAAGATAGCTCTGTGTATTTTTGTCTCTTTTTTCAGCTATTACTTTGCCAGATCCATCGGTCATGAATTTATAAATCATCATCCGGTCATAATTGACAATTTTGGAAAGTGTATTTAAAAGCTGATCCCATATTTCCTGGGCATTATCGATGATATAAAAATTATCATATTTATTCGATATCCGTTTATTAGGGTTTTCGACAACCTTTTCAAATTCTAAAAAAATATGGGCTCCATTGCGGAAAACAGAAAAGTGATATTCAATATCCCCGATAAAGATTTTATCAAAATAGGTTTCATTTTCCCTCTTGGTATAGGTATTCAATGATCGATAAATATCTGATTCTATTATACTTTGAAAACTTTCAGGAAAGTCACTGATCATTTTATCGAAAAGTAAATCTTTATTCCCGATAGTAAATAGATCCCGGATGTTTTCACTGAAAAAAGTAATGAAATGAGATTTTGCATCAATGCCAATCAGGTATCCAAAACTTTGTATATACCCCGGAATATGAATGGGTTCTTCATGACACTCTACAAAATTCATAATATTCTAAAATCAATCAAATATAACGAATATTTTGATGAAATATTACTTTGTGGTACCTAAAACTCAAAGAACAGCAAATAATTGATAAACAACACATTACCTAATAGATAATTCATTTTAATATAGCGAATTCTGTTAACAAAATCATAATTTTTTTATAGAAATTAAATGAAAATGATTATTAACATCAAATCAATTTTAAATTAAAATAATTCTGTTAATTAAGTAAAATTTAGTAGATTTATATCACCAAAACATGAAAATCTAAATAAATAATCAAATATTTTTATTAAAAATATATTATTTATCCATCTAACAATCAAATACATCAGCATGAAAAAATCCCAATTACAAACTCATTGCTTTTTTATTTCTTTCGCAAGCTGTAAAGCACAAAATTTAATCCTCACTTCCCATTTTCATTATCTCACCATACCTGAGAAAATTCAACTTCAGGTTTAATTTAAAAACAAAAAAATGAGATTCTGATCATCCTGACGCTATACTAGAGATTGATACAGATCTATAAAAGCAATCTTTAAATTCCAAAAATTTAAAGTAGAATTCTAAATCATTAACTAATATAAAACACTATGACCTTTTTTTCAATCAAAAAAAGAAAGCAATTATTTTGTCTGTTATTATTCTCATTATCAATGAGTGGACAGGTAAAAGACACAGTACAAACCAAACCGGAAGAGGAGAATATAAAATATCCTCAACTTCAGATCAAAGGACTTTTCCAGGCCCGATATCTTGTAGGCATGACCAAAGACGTTGATGTAAATGGACTTCATCACGAGGATGGATCGGGAACTGACAATAACTTTATGGTAAAATATATGAGGGTACAGGTTCGCGCACAAATCAGTAAACGGACGGAAGTTGTCGTACTGGCGAACCTTGCAGATTTTAAAAATGATCCTAAAAGCAGGGTTCTTGAAAATGCTTATTTAAAATATACTTTCAACCCTAAACTCGCCATTACGGTGGGGCAGTTTCGCCCATGGTTCGGTATTGAAGAAACATATCCTATTGATATTATTAAATCCCTGGACTGGTCCAATCAATATACAGAGTTTGGAAAACTGGGCTGGACAAGTTTCCAGATTGGGATGTCAGCTACCGGACAGCTTCAATTGGGAGAAATACCATTTCAGTATGCCGTTTCGATTGTCAATGGAAATGGAAAGAACCAGGTTAATGACAATGACAACGGAAAACAATATTCCACAAGACTTGTGTTTGGATTATCCAAAAAATATAATTTCAATGTAGGCTTAAACGGAGGTACCGGTGAAGTTTTTGGCAAAAAAGTGTACGCTCTGGGAATTGACCTCAGCTCACTCGTTAATTTTGATCCTAAATGGAGTCTCGATATGCAACTTGAAGCTAAGCAGGCAACCAATCATGTTTTATACAACTCAATAGATCCGGAGCAGAGACCGGACAATCCCGACAACTATTTAATCCGGGGTGTATACTTCCTTCCGAATCTGAGATATGAAATTAACCATAGAAACTTAAGTGCCTTCGAGCTATCCTGCCGCTATGAATACCTCGATACCAATTTCAGGATGAACTCCAATCCAAGACAGACCATCACTCCGATGTTTGGACTGGAATTCTTAAAAAATTATGGTGCCAGAATTCAGCTGGGAGTTCAATTCGATCGATATAAAAAGCAAATTATAAATACATCTCAATACAACAGTAATCTGTTTATTGTTCAGGTACAAAGTAGATTTTAATCATAAATACATTTAAATAGTATGAAAGAAATTAATATTAAAAATATAGCAATAACTTTTGCGGTTGCTCTTATTATCTGGTTTATTCCTGAACCCGTAGGTGTTACTGCTGATGCCTGGCATCTCTTTGCCATTTTTGCAGCAACAATTTTAGGAATTATCCTGAAAGCCGCCCCTATGGGAACGATGTGTATGATGGCAATCGCATTTACGGCGCTAACTCAGGTGGTCGCACCTGGAGATGCGGGAAAAGCAATCACTAAAGCACTTTCCGGCTTTGGAGATAAAGTGATCTGGCTGATCGGAATTTCATTTTTTATTGCCCGTGGATTTATAAAAACCGGACTGGGAAATCGGATTGCTTTTTTATTCATAAGAATTTTTGGTAAAAGCTCCCTCGGTCTTGCATATGGTTTAGGACTGGCAGATGTCTGCCTTGCTCCTGCTATTCCAAGTAACACTGCACGTGGGGGTGGGATTATTTATCCTATCATGAAATCGATGGCGATCAGCTTCGACTCCGTTCCTGAAAAACCTGAAACCCATAGAAAATTAGGAGCATTTCTGACCCTCAACAGTTATTATATGAATCTCATTGCCTCCTCCATGTTCTTAACTGGAACAGCAAGTAACCCTATGTGTCAGAAATTTGCAGCTAACCTTGGGATCAATATTACATGGATGTCCTGGGCTGCGGCGGGTTTTGTGCCTGGTCTTGTAGCATTCTTTGTCGTTCCTTTGGTTTTGTACAAACTATACCCACCTGAATTAAAGAAAACAGGAGATGCCCCTAAAATGGCGGCTCAAAAGCTAAAAGAAATGGGTCCTATCTCAAGAAATGAGTGGCTGATGTTACTCGCGTTCTTTATTTTATTGGGACTCTGGATATTTGGGGGAGCACTTTCAATTGATGCCACTACTACAGCCTTTATTGGTTTAACCTTATTGCTTTTAACTTCAGTACTTACCTGGGAGGATGTAAAATCCGAAAAAGGGGCATGGGATACCATCGTATGGTTTGCCGTACTGGTAATGATGGCTAGTTCACTCAATGAGCTTGGCTTCATCGGATGGTTCAGTGATCTTATCAAGGTTAAAATCGGAGGGCTCAGCTGGCAGGTAGCTTTCCCTGTGATTATCGTCGTTTACTTTTTCAGTCATTATATTTTTGCCAGTGCTACGGCTCACGTAGCTGCGATGTATGCTGCCCTATTAGGAGTGGGAGTTGCAGTGGGAATTCCGCCAATGTTACTGGCAATGATGCTTGGTTTCCTTGGCTCTATTTATGGAGTACTTACTCATTATGGCCACGGCCCGGCTCCCGTATTTTTCGGAAGTGGATATGTGGAATTAAAGGCATGGTGGCTTCGTGGTCTGGAAATAGGAATTGTACTTCTTATTATTTACATGGTAGTAGGGGGTCTTTGGATGAAAGTACTGGGATATTATTAAACAAAAAAACAAAATTATGCTATCTACCTTATCAAGAAAAATGCTGATGTGCCTCACAGGACTTTTCCTGAGTTTCTTCCTGCTGATCCATTTTCTGGGAAATCTTCAGCTGTTTCTCGCTCAGGAGCAAGCTCACTTACAGTTCAATGCTTATTCTCATTTTCTTTCGGGTAATATTGTTATTAAAATAGTTTCCTACGTCTTGTATGTAAGCATTATCCTTCATGCTGTAGACGGTTTGATCATTACATTAAGAAACAAAAAATCCAGTGGACATTACCGGACCGACCGACGTGGAAGAGCCAGCAAATGGTATTCCCGTAATATGGGAATATTAGGAACTTTGATTCTCATCTTTCTGGTGATTCACTTTCAGAATTTCTGGTATGTCTATAAGTTCGGAAGCCCTCCATTGGATAACAATGGTAACAAAGATCTTTATATTCTGGTGGTAACGGTCTTTAAAGAATGGTGGTATGTGATCATTTATGTGATTTCTATGGTCGCTTTATGCTATCATCTTATTCACGGGATATACAGTGCGGTGAGAACACTGGGACTTTATCACCCAAAGTTTGTCAAGTGGTTTAAAACCATAGGAATTGCTTATTCAGTTATTATCAGTATTGGATTTGCACTCATGCCCATTTATATATTCTTTACCGCTAATTAAAAAAAATGAAGATGTTAGATTCTAAAATACCGCAGGGGCCATTGGAACAAAAATGGACTAATTATAAAAAAACAGCAAAACTTGTAAATCCCGCCAACCGCAAAAAACTGGACGTTATCGTAGTGGGTACCGGACTAGCAGGGAGCTCTATCGCAGCGTCTTTAGGGGAAATGGGGTATCATGTGAAATCATTTTGCTTTCAGGACAGCCCGAGAAGAGCCCATTCTGTAGCAGCCCAGGGAGGTGTAAATGCAGCTAAGAACTACAAAAATGACGGAGATAGTGTATACAGAATGTTCGTTGACACATTGAAGGGCGGAGATTTCAGAGCCCGGGAAGCGAACGTATACCGTATGGCAGAATGTTCATTAAACCTCATCGATCAGGCAGTGGCACAGGGAGTCCCTTTTGGCAGAGAATATGGAGGTTATCTTAATAACCGCTCTTTTGGCGGTGTTCAGGTAAGCCGCACATTTTATGCACGGGGGCAAACCGGCCAGCAACTGTTACTTGGGGCTTACCAGGCTTTAATGAGACAGGTTGGTAAAAATACAGTACAGCTATTTTCCAGACATGAAATGCTTGATCTCGTCATCATCGACGGAAAAGCAAGAGGAATTATTGTCAGAAATTTAGATACCGGAGAGATTGAAAGACATTCAGCTCATGCTGTTGTACTGGCAACCGGCGGATATGGTAAGATCTATTACCTTTCCACATTAGCCATGGGATGCAATGGATCTGCTATATGGAGAGCACATAAAAAAGGAGCGCTGATGGCTTCCCCAAGCTGGATTCAGGTACACCCTACTTCACTTCCCCAATCCGGAGATTATCAATCAAAACTTACCCTTATGTCTGAATCTCTGCGTAATGATGGCAGAATATGGGTTCCTTTAAAGGAAAATGAGACGAGACCATCTAATGACATTCCTGAAAACGAAAGGGATTATTATCTTGAAAGAAGATATCCGGCTTTTGGAAATCTGGCTCCCAGAGATATATCATCCAGAGCTGCGAAAGAAAGAATTGATACTGGTTTTGGAATCGGTCCTCTGAAAAATGCGGTATATCTCGATTTTTCCAAAGCGATCAGAGAGCAGGGAAAGGAGAAGATCCAGGAAAAATATGGAAACCTGTTTGACATGTATCTTAAAATTACAGGCTATGATGCATACAAAGAGCCCATGATGATCTCCCCTTCCGCCCACTTTTCAATGGGAGGTTTATGGGTAGATTATGAACTGATGACCACTATTCCGGGATTGTTTGCTTTAGGTGAAGCCAATTTTGCAGATCATGGAGCCAACAGACTGGGCGCTAACTCTCTTCTTCAGGCTTCTGTAGATGGTTATTTTATAGCCCCTTACACCATTGCTAATTATCTCTCTAATGAAATTCATACCGGTAAAATATCAACGGAAGATCCGGCATTTGAAAAAGCTGAAAATGCAGTCAAGCAACAAATTGAAGACTTAATTAATATCAAGGGCACAAAAACCGTTGATCATTATCATAAAACCTTAGGAAAGTTGCTTTATGATTACTGTGGATTAGCCAGAAATAAAGAAGGTCTGAAATATGCCATTGAAGAAATACAGAAACTTAAAGCAGAATTCTATAAAAATGTAAGGGTTTCCGGACATGGAAATAACATGAATACCGAGTTGGAAAAAGCGGGCCGTGTTGCCGACTATTTTGAAATCGGCGAGCTGATGTGTTATGATGCCCTTACCAGAAATGAATCCTGTGGTGCCCATTTCCGTGAAGAATATCAAACTCCGGACGGAGAAGCCCTGAGAAATGATTCTGAATTCCAGTTTATTTCTGCATGGGCGTGGACTGGTGAAAATCAGGAACCTGAATTAATTAAAGAACCGCTTGTATTTGAAGAAATACAACCCACCGTAAGAAGCTATAAATAAAAAACAGAAATTATGGATTTACATCTTAAAATATGGAGACAGAAAGACAAAAGCACTGAAGGAAAGCTGGTAAATTATGATTTAAAAGAATTGAATTCCCATATGTCTTTTCTTGAGATGCTTGATACCTTAAATGAAAAACTCATCACTGAAGGAGAAGAGCCGGTAGAATTTGATCACGACTGTCGTGAAGGCATCTGTGGACAATGTGGAATGATGATCAATGGTTTAGCCCATGGTCCGTTGGAAAACACAACTACATGTCAGCTTCACCTCCGTTCCTTTAAAGACGGGGAAACCATTGTCATAGAACCGTTCCGTGCTGAAGCATTTCCAATAAAGAGAGATTTGAAGGTAGACCGCTCTGCATTCGACAGAATTATTTCTTCAGGAGGTTTTGTATCCGTGAATACGGGACAAGCTCCGGATGCAACCGCAATAGCGGTCACTCACCAGGTCGCTGAAGAGGCTTTTGATTCTGCCGCCTGCATCGGATGTGGTGCCTGTGTGGCCACCTGTAAAAATGCAAGTGCAGCATTGTTTACCTCTGCTAAAATCAGTCATATGGCGTTGCTTCCGCAAGGAAAAGAAGAAAGGAGCGAACGTGTTCTTAAAATGGTCCGGCAGATGGATAAGGAATTATTTGGCCACTGCTCTAATACGGAAGCCTGTGAAGTGGAATGTCCACAAGGAATCTCTGTCCTCAATATAGCCCGAATGAACTATGAATACAGCAGAGCTATGTTCTTTGGAAAAAAATAATCAAAACACATAAGCAAAGAATGAATAGTAATTATAAAAGTACCATTCATTCTTTGCTCCTGATGTTAAGAATTAAGTATCGCCACAACCCTTGCCGGCGCAGCAGAACCACCTACAATCTTCAATGGAAATACACATATTTTAAATCCGGAAGCCGGTAATGCACCAAGGTTAGTAAGTTGCTCTATATGTAAATATTCTTTTTCTATACCGACACGATGTGCCTCCCAGAAATACTCAGGGTCGTTCATCTCCTTTGCTTTTTTAGCCATAAATTTTAATGGCAGATCCCAACCCCACTGATCGATGCCCATTACTTTTACCCCTTGATCAATCAGCCATTCGGTGGCTTCTTTACTCATTCCTGTTCCTTTTTCTACAAAATCCGGGGTTCCCATCATCTTGTCCCTTCCTGTTTTGATAAGGACAATATTACCTTCTTCAATCGTAATGCTGTTTTTATCAAGATCTTTTTTGAGATCCTCTATTGTAATGGCTACAAAATCTTCCTTATGAGTGCAATCAATTACAATTCCTTCTCCATAGCACCATTCCAAAGGAATCTGGTCAATTGTTTTAGCCGGCTTTCCCTCAACCACGGGACCATAATGCCATGGAGCATCAATATGAGTGGTCGAATGAAGTCCCATATTTTTGATGGTATCATCTGCCCAGCCTGTCCAGTTTTTAGGAAAAAGTTTTGATGGAAGTTGTAGAGCCAGCCGGATAAGCCAGTGTGCTCTTTTGTGGGGTTTATGTTTGATCTTTACTTTCATAAACCAGGGGTCTCCGGCATTATATTGAATAGGCTTTGATAAATCGATTATTGTAGGTTTCATAGGACAAAATAATGGAAAAAAAGGGAATTGACCATCGGCAAATTGTTAAATTATGAACTGTTGACCGGTAAATGGGCAAAAAAGCAAAAGGGCAAAATTGCTTTTGCCCTTCTTACTTATTTATCTTATCCTGTAATCCGCATTTGACAGTTTTACAATTTCGCAATTTTACAGTTTTACAATTTTACAATTTAACGATTCCGCAATTCAGCGATTTTGCCTTTTCGCCCTTTCGCCTCTCAACTCCCCTACACTTCCTTATCAAAATACAACATATAGAACTTCCCTTTCTCGTCCTGTCCCTGCTCCAGCATTTTTCGGTCTCCATGGATATAGATATGGAAATTCTTGTCTAATTTAATGATACTTTTAAAATGTCGCTGGGTCTTTTTAACCGCGGCTTCGCTGATTGGAAACTCTTCTGCTATGTTGATCTGCATATCCTGTTCGTAATCTGTTTTAAAATTGACGAAGCTTTCAATCACATGTTGATCACCCAATACTTCGGTTGCAAAATCATCGAGCTTAAATTCTTCTTTTTCTTTAAAGAAATTAATCGATTTATTTAAAAAGTCGGCCTGGTCCGCTTTAGAAACTTCAAACTCCTGAGGAAGCTGTTTTGTAATATAATCTTTATAGACCATTAAAGCCTCCTGAGTATGGAAATATTCGTCATCACGCTGTTTTACTTTTAAGAAATCTTCAAACCAGTAATACATATCCCCGTTTTTGTTATTGTCTACTACAGACAATACATACCCGTTCTCTTTGTGGTTATTGTAAATCAGCGCAGCTTTATCAATTTTTGACAATCCGATCCCCTGATCTTTTTCCAATGCAAAAGTTTCTTCCTGCGGAAATATTTTTAAGAAAGATTCTCTTTTTTCAGTTTTAAAAATTCCAATTTTATCCACTTTCTCATCACCTTCCCTCTCATCTTCAAAGAAAACAATAAACAACTCTCCACCCTGAACTCTTGGGTTCTCTGCAGCTTCAAAAAGATGCTTAGCGATATTTTCAGCTTCCCAAAGGAACTTAGCTTTATCCTCAAAAATTTCCGTTACGGAACTGTAGACAGGATTATTCACTAAATAAGTATCACTATAAAACTGGTACGTTTCCTCTGTTTTAAAAGAACCTAAAAAGTAATCTTCAAGCATCTCTGCCATCCCTTCTTCCAGCTGCAATTCCTCCTGAGAAAGTATTAAAGACTCTCCGTTGATCTTATTTCCTACTCTGTGTACTATAATTTTTGAAAACATTTTTGATTTTTATGGATTGCAAAGATATTAATAATATCAAATATCAAACAGCATTTCATTCTGATAATAACCTTATCATTTTGAAATGATTTTAAACCTAAAAAACGAAACATCAAATCAGTAAAACACTGAATTATAGCAATTTAAACAAAACACATTTCTAAAGGAATACAATTGGCATCATCATTCTCAAAACATAAAAAATGGACTTAAAGACTTTAAACAGAATCGACAGATTAAGAAGATTAAAAAGCAGAGGACCAAAAACCCCAAAATGGATGAAACCTTATCATATGCTTTTCATCGCGTTCTTAGTGATCTTTATTTTTGGAGGATTTATAAAATTTTTAGAACAAAACCATTATTAATATGAACTATTTACAAGCCGTTCAGGAGATTACAGAAGTAATTCCTGGTATTCAGTACGAATTAGATGAAAACAAGACACAGAGTTCTTATCATGCCATGAACACTTTTACAGATCATATCAAAAGAATGATCCGCCAAAATGAAAGAACACTCTTATTTAAAAGCTTAAAGAAGATGAGTAACATCTATAAAAATGGAGATGCTATGCTTAAAAGTGCTATAGAGTGTACATTTATTTATTCACTGGATAATGTTACTCGTTTTTGTAGTGAAGAATACCGAAAAGCGATCTTTAATCACATGTCTCTGGATTTACAGAAAATATATGCCAAACAAATATATACCCATGGCATATAATGGCAGTGATTCCAAAATAAATGAACATTTGTCATTTTTCAAATCTTTTTTGAAATAAAACATTTCTGAAAATCTGACACTTTATTTTTTTATTACATTTTTCAACTATTTCATTACACAATTCTCATCATTATGAAAACAAAAATCAGAAAACAATTCGATTGGAAACAGTGGAAAGAGTCGAATTCCAGACACAATATTGAAATATTAGCCACTCACATAGCATTGCTTATTGGCGTATTTATTTTTGCAGCATGTTTATAAGTTTGGTACAATTTTGGCGGCACTAAAAGTGTTTGAAAAATAAAATATTATTTATGATGAACGAGCCAATGCAAACTATGAATGAAGAGACAGCTGTTGAGTATTTAAAATTTTTCTATCCCACTCTTAGAAGTGAAATTACTCAGTTATCGGTGCAAAAAAACTTTGCAGGTATTATCCAATCAACTGTAAACTACTTAAAGAACCTTTTGAGGGAATCTAAAATTAATATTATCGGCCATCACATCAAGCTGATGGAAGGGATTTATAGAAATGCCGATTCCTATGTAAAAGACATTATTGAAAATCTTTTTGTGCGGTCTTTTGAAAGTTTCAAAAAGCACACTAAAATACAGCACTGGAATGTTATTTTTCAGTCGATGCCTATGAATTTCCAGGAGATCTATCTGGAACAGCAAAAAAAAGATCAAATATTTTTTGGTAAAAAATAATTAAAACAAAACACCCCAGGATCAATTGATCCTGGGGTGTTTTTATTATATAATAGTTTTCTTATTGCGTTTTTTTCTTTACAAAAACTTTCTGAATTACTGCAAGTTCCTGCTTATTCAATTTTGTAGTTTTTTCCAGTTTTGCTAAAAATACATCTACTTCTTCAGGAGTTGCCGGAGATCCCAGATTTTCTCCTTTGTCATTAAAAGAATCTGCCAGAACTTCACCTTTAGGGTTTAATACCAACCAAAAAGGAAGGCCGGCATTTTCACCTTTATACTTATTCATTATTTCCTGTCCGCCTGGATTCTCAAGAGCTTTTTTTTCTCCTCTTTCCTGAACATCTACATAAGCAGTCACATAGTTTTTATCAAAAAGAGGTTTTGTTTCAGGAAGATTCATATTTTTCTCCATCAATTTACACCACTGGCACCATGAAGCATGAAAAACCAGGAGCACATTTTTATTCTCTTTTTTGGCTTCAGTTAACGCCTTATTTAAAACAACATCTGCTTTTTCCTGTGCAAAGCTGAACTGAAATAACAGTACAGTAAGAACCAGAATAATTTTAGAATATTTCATTTGAATTTTATTTAAAATTTAACTAAACGAATGTACTTATTTTTCTTTTTACTTTAGAGTAAATTCTATTGGTTAATATTTCAAAATAATAATTAAATACTAAATTTGATTCAATACAAATAATGCTATGAAACTAAAAATAGTTTTTATCTTTTTCTTTCCTTTTTTTAATGCTCAGATTTCAAATAATGTAAAACTGCTAGCAAAGAGTTTGGATACCATTTCCTACGCTGAATCACCTCATATTGACATAGATGGCCGGGAGAGTAAGATTTATAATTATTTTAAAAAACTATCGAAAATAGCTAATAATGATGAGCTTTATTTTTTTGCAAAACACGGAAGCAATTCATTAAGAATTTATTCAAGTCAGGAGTTATTCAAAAGAAATGATAAGAGATTTCTGACAATTTATCGTATTTATTCTAAAAATCCATTATTAATAACCTATCAATCAGGTTGTGTAAAATCAAAAAAAAATATTACGCAATTATTGACTGATGAAGTGTCTGCTACCGAAGAAATTCTTACAATGAGAGATGAATTGGCGAGAAAGAATAAAGGCAATAAATTAGAAAATTTCATGAAAAAAACTTTAATAGATCTTGAAGAAAATTATAAGAATCTTACACGAAAGGATTTGAGGTTTTATAAAATAGAAATGGAAAAAATAGACCAACAAAATAGTATGGGAAAATTGCCCTAGACAAAAATTGCTCTAAATAGAAAACACTTAAATCAATCAAAACTTCCAAAACAAAGTAACAATCAAATCCATTGTTTTGTTTTGGAAGTCCTAATTGAAAAAATATTTTTATTTCTTAAAATCACCGTTTTATTTCAAAACAGCTTCATCAGTTGAGATTCGACGAAACATAATCAACGGTTTCTTCTTTCTTAGGAGGTCTAAGGAGATCTGAACTGAAAACGTTAGAATCATGTAAAGTACGATCAATAAAAATACGAACCCTATTCCGTGTTGTCTATATCCAAAGATCCCCTTACCCCAAGATATTAATATCCATTGTATCATATACATTGACGTTAGATTTCTACTGCAATACTTTAAAATTCTCATAAAAGCATTTTCTTTCATCTTTAAGGATATATTAAAAATTGCCCATAGAAAAATCAATGTCCATCCTGCAAAATAAATTACCCCACCAGGTCCCATGTGGTAAAAACCACCATAATTATAGTCTCCGTATAGAAAAACCAGAGGCGCTCCAACAGCAATGAACAAGAGCCCTACATATAACATATTCTTAAATAACTTTTTACTGTCATAATTGGTCTCCTGAAACCATTTACCAAAAAACATCCCAATAATGATAAAAGACATCCATGGAAAGACTGGAAAATAGACATTAGCAGGAAAATCGTTGCTAAAAAAAAGATCTGAGATATAATTAAGAACCGGATAATCCATATTAATTCCACTTATCTCTTTCGACACTAATGCTATTAATAATCCAATAGCCAGAATACCAAATTTATTTTTCACATACTTTCTGATAAATCCAACAAACAGTAAAGATATTCCGGCCAATTGTAAAATATCACCTAATAATACCAAATACAAATATTGTTGTTCTATGGGACCATGCCATCCAAACTTTTGAATGAAGTCTTCGGAAGCAAAACCAAAAATAACGGGAATAATGAATTTCATAAAATTCATGAAAAAAGCAGCCAGTAAAAGGAGCCCTCCCCGTTTTATTGAACTTTTAAGACTTTGATGACTGGAAGTCATAAAGGTGATCCCCATACAGATCAGAAAAATAGAAGTTCCTCTGCCCAAAAAGACAATAAAGCCCCCAATAGCGGTTTCAGATCGTGATTGTACATTTGCATTGATGAGCAAGGTATGTATAATAATCATCCCTATAACACTCATTCCTTTGATCAAATCCAGTGCTACAATTCTTTTACTTTGTTGTTCCATAATTTTCTTAGTTTTTAATAAGGTCCACTATATTTATCACTGATAAAAAATGCTAAAAAATTGCTGACAGCCTATTTCTATCGCGACATATAGGCTTTATTATCTCATTGTTTTTATTTATTAAAGCAGAATAATTCGTCTTTTCACAAGTGAAATTGTTCTACCTGATTTTTCAATTTTTTGTTATCTTTTTAGATGTATTTTTATTTATTCTAAATAAAGGCAAATATACAGATAAAAAGAATATATTTTATTTTCTTGTTAAAATTTGATCATCCATTTATAATCCGACATTCTACATAAAAAATCACCAAGTTCGCATACTATCAAAATCACCAAAATAGAGTCTTGCACCATCATTTTACTTCAGCTTTTTTTGTAATTTAGATTAAAAGAAAACCATTAGTTCGTGAAACAAATGAACTCCATTTCTAATCCCCATAAAAATGATTGATGTAAAAAAATATTCAAGACAAACAGGATCTTCAGCACCAAAACGGGTCATCAAATACACTTTATTTTGGTGCAATAGCGGACGTGCCGAAATTCTGATTGATGAAAATGTATTTATTCTGGAAGCAGCCCAAACTGTAACCATTACATCCGGACAGTATCATCAGTTAAAATCGGTGGAAGGAGAACTAACTGCACTTGAATTCACGCTTGATTTTTTTTGTAAAAACGATAGTGATATTGAACTGATTTTTCATAATGGATTATTCTGTCATTTCGGAATGAATGAAATGATAAGTGTTCATCAACCTTCTTTTTTTCAGAAACACTTGACCTCATTGAAAAAGAGATCCGCGAAAAACCATATCAGTATTTAATCTCTACACATTCTCTGGTTGAATTACTACTTATAGAAATCAACCGTAGTAAAATTGCCAATGGAGATGAGATCTGGAAGCCGGATGCCTTATTTCTAAAATTCCTCGAAAGTGTTCGGAATAATTTTCAAAACAATTATCAGGTTTCCCGTTTTGCCGATCTGTTGACAACCACTGAATCTAAGCTCAATGAAGTTTCAAAACTTCACACCAATAAAACAGCACAAAATGTGATCTACAGCCTTATTATTTCCGAAGCCAAAAGGCTTCTTCTTTATGAAAAGCTATCTATAAAAGAAATCGCTTATCAACTGGGCTTTAATGATCCTTTTTATTTTTCAAATTTCTTCAAAAAACATACTCAACAATCACCAAAAGACTATCAGAAAACAGTGAAAAGTTAAATATTATATGTTTTTTCCGGAATTGTCTATTCTTTGAGCCATAGCTTTCACTGAACTTTGTACCTATAATTGATCACATAAAAATTATAAGTATGAAAACCCAACAGAATCTCGCCATCTTCCTTTTAAGAATAGCACTTGCAACAGGCTTTTTATCTGCTACTGCCAGTAGGCTAGGTTTTTGGGGAGCACAGTCTTCCGGGTGGAAAAAATTTGTAAGCTATACTGCTGAAACCAATTCTTTTCTACCTCAGTCCTTCGCACCCGCTATTGCAATACTATCAACTGCGGCAGAACTATCTATAGGAGTTTTACTTTTAGTAGGATATAAAGTAAGTACAACGGCTTTATGCGCCTCCGTTCTTACCCTACTATTTGCAATTGCCATGAGTTTTTCCTTTGGATTAAAAGAGCCACTGGATTACTCTGTTTTTGCTTTCAGTGCCGGAGCCCATGTACTCAGTACTTTTCCTAATTACAAATGGACTCTAGAAGAATTTTTAAATCAATAACACACTAAAATATATTACAATGAACACAAACATCCACGATTACATCGTA
Organism: Chryseobacterium sp. T16E-39; assembly: GCF_002216065.1. Lineage (NCBI taxonomy): Bacteria > Pseudomonadati > Bacteroidota > Flavobacteriia > Flavobacteriales > Weeksellaceae > Chryseobacterium > Chryseobacterium sp. T16E-39. Next base: position 2,022,892 of record NZ_CP022282.1, read on the forward strand.
AAAACAGAACAAAAAGAATGGCAGCCTTTAATTGAAAAAGGAATTCACTACGAAGGAATATTTGTAAAATCTCTAAAGTTTGATCCAGAAAAAAACAGATCTACAACAATACTTTTAAAATTCGAACCGGGAGCAAGCTACCCTTACCATAATCATCCTGCTGGAGAAGAGTTGTTTATCATGGAAGGGGATGCAATTATAGCAGGGGCTCGCTTAGAACAAGGAGACTATCTGTATACCCCTCCTAATTTCAAACATTCTGTGAAGTCCGAAAACGGATGTATGATCTTTTTTATGATACCCGAAGAAGTTGAAATTCTTTAAAATTAGTATTCATCAATAAAAAAACCGCAGTAAAACAATGTTTTACTGCGGTTGTATAATGTTGTATAATTAAGTGTAAGTGTAAGTTTTACTTACAACTATTTATTTTACTTCTTCAAAAATAACTAGTACTGAAAACCAATTAGTTGTATCTTTAAGGTACAAACAAGATACTGATTTTAAATTTTTCAATGTAGAGAATTATTCGAAAATCGTCATTTCGTTTTATTCAATTTTAAATATTAGATAATTCTTAAAAACAAATCTTAGTATTTCAAATGTTTATTAATTGCAGTATTTAGCAAATGTTCTTTTTTCCGTAGTTGTGTAGAAAAAATATTACTGTCGAAGATTTTTTCACACCTTTTTATGTAACTAAAATAATTGGATTTATTTTTATTTACAGATGGTTTAACGATCATTGAGAACTCATCTCTCGCATTTTTTACAAGAAATGTTCTATTCCGAAACGTCTGTTTAATTTCTCCATTTTCCCCATCTAAATCTCGTAACGGTTTTTTGTATAATTTTTTAATTTGATTTTTAAACACTGCTTTTGGAATATTCGGATTTTTGTTTCTTATTGCTCGATTAGATCTTCGTCGAACAATAGAAATTAGTCTTCTATAAAATTTAGCAATATTTGTTGATTTTATACAAGTATTGTATCCTCGAAATTCAAATCCAAGGTATATTAAAGGCGCGTCTTTCCTTTCATTTCCTTCAACTTGCTTAAAGGAAGTTAGTCTACTATTTTGTTCTTGATTGTATATTGATTTTCTAAAAACGAAAGATTCGGTTTTTGAAGAACTTATTTTTAGATTGCTTTGTTTAATAAGATTTTCAACATAATTTTTTATATCTCCTAGATCATCCACATTTGCTATTATGATAATATCATCAGAATATCTTCTATAAAATCCACCCTTACCCTTTACGACTATATCTAGAATGTTTTTATCAAAATCCAACAAATATAAATTTGCAAGAACTGCACTTATAGGTAATCCTTGAGGAATACCTACTTGAATTTTTTCTTTATTGTAAAATGAGTTTTTATAAATTCTTAATTTCCCTTGTTTTATAGTATTTCGAAAATCTGCATTTGACTCAAAGAAACTTTTGAAGCCTTTTTCTCTTCTTATTTTTGCTAATTTTTTTTCATCGAACCCAGATCGTTTACCACTTTTTTGCAATGTGACCCGCAAATCATCTCTTAAAACATAACTGAACTTTGTACATGAGTTGAATACATTTTTATGGTCTGGAGGTAATTGTTCCTCATTCAACAGATCACTCCACTTTTTCTCTAATAAATGATGGTCTAAGCTAGAAAAAAAACTTTCAATATCGAAAGTTAGCACGCCAACTTCCTCTTGGTCGCCGCTACGATTTTTAATTTCATCAAAAACGTCTTTAGCAAAATGAATTGTACTCTTCCCCTTTCCTGTATTTTCTAAAATAATTTTCCTGTAAGCATTGACACAACCATCAAGTTCCAGATCTTTTTTTAATGCCGTTTCATACAATTCATTTAGTATTGAGGCGTAATATCCATAAATTAAAGCGTCAAAATGTGTAGCATAATGAAGAGGTCTTTTTTTTGCTGTTTTTTCAAATTTAAAATCATTGAGTTTGAAATTATGCGTCCTCTCTTTTTCATTTAAATGTTTTTCCGAATTTACTTTTTTATATTTCCTTTCTTTAATGATCGAATGCATTAAAGGATAAAAAGCATATTTCTGTATGAAAGAAGGATCTTGGATTTTCTTTTGATAACTTTTCCAATTTTCATTGATGCGTAAACTCGGGGATAAATGTAAATATCCCTTGGTTTTCATCCAATTTGGTTTGACTGTATCATTTCTCATAAAAAACCCCGTAGAAAGTTCTAGCAATAATGATTATTAAATTTACATACCTCCGAAGAGCGGACTAGTACCCATTAACTGAGTCATTGTAATGTTCGTAAAGATGTACTGCAACTAATTAATGTTGCTCCAATTAAACCCTATTTAATAACAGAATTAATGAATTTGGAACTACTAATTAAATTACTTATCTTGTGGCTTGAATGCGTGATGCTCCTTGTAACGGGAATATCGCATTGCAAACTTTTATCCTGCAAAAGCAGTAAGACCGAAGTCCTGTAGTCCTGACTAGATGTAAAAAATCAACTTCCTACGAGTACATCAAATATAGGAAAATAAAAAACTAAACAACTACTATGAGTAACTTTCAAATTGGTGATCTTATTTCTTTAAAAAACCACCCTTATTCTTTAAATCAAAAGACGAAAATTGGAGCAAATGCTTTAATGACCCCACCACTTATGGTAGTTACTGAAATATTAAAGCAAAATAAATTCAATCCAGATTCTGAGAATGAAGAAAAACTTTTAGGACAAGTTTTGGGCACTTTCTATAACTCTAAAAATTGTAATTACGAAAAATTTTGGTTTAATATTGACGAAATAATTCCTATTACTAGTGCAGAAAAAGAGAATATAGAAGAGAACATTGCGGGTAAAAAAACAGTTCCAACCGAATTAACTGCTGTAAAAAAAGAATATAAAGGAAAACAAGTGATTTTAAATACTGCTGATGCAGAATTGGGGAAAAAGAAAATCAGTTGGAGTGAAGAAGGTGATAAAGAAAAATTTCGTACTGAGTCCTATATGGATTTCTTACCGCCAGTAATGACCGTAATTGACGTTGTTGAAAATTCTAAATTTTTAAAAGATAGAAGAGATCCAAAAGATGGTACGTTGAAAAAAGATTCTTGCAAATTCTTATTAAAATGCAAATGGTTTAACCCTTCTAAACAATCATTTTCCGAGGATCTTATCCCTTTTAACATTGTAGAGGAAGTTATCTTTGATCAAGAAAAAATTGATATTATACAATTGGGTATGAGTGGAAGTAAATTATTTAAAATTCCAAAAATCACTCCATTTGAAGGACATCCTAAAAGTCAAATTAATAATACGTTAGTTGAAATCATCAACATGATTCTTTTAAATCATAAAGTACGGATCGTATATTCTGACTACTTTTCAAAAAAAGTGAAATCATCTTATTTACAAGATTTCGATTTTGAATCAACGAAGTTTAAAATTACAGATTTAGCTAAAAATAAATTTCCAGATTATTCGTCGAGCGTCTTTAATAATATAAAAAACTTATCTTGGGAGCAAGATAAGTTTTATGAAATCAACTATACCGACAGAAAAGGAAGATTTACACAAAGAATAATAACCAATTGCTCTACTAGCACATTTGAAAACGAAGATGAAATTGAAGAAACTTTTATCATTGCAAATTGCTTATTAAGAAAAGGAGACATTCGTCATTTTCGTTTAAAAAACATTATTGAACGATCGACTTTAACTAAAGATTTCGAAAACTTAATAATGTAACTTTAAACTGAACAGTTTAATTCACAAGTAAATTAATTTCTTGTAAATACATTTTTTTATATGAAGAAGAAACTCTGAATGAACTTTCGAAAAGGGGAATTTCTTCAGTTTCTTCTTTTACTTTGAAATCTTCTTGAGTGTGCTGACCTTTTTCTGTGAAATTTAAGTTTCCGGGATAAATGAAATATGTAGAAATAACGTCATCATTCTCGATTCCCAGTTCTCTGTAAACACTATTTAACCTGGTATAGCCAGCCAATTGTCGTGCATCTTCCATCGTGGGATTTCCGTTTAAATAACGTGGTTTGTACTTCGCATCTACAACAGCTTTTATTCCACAATTTGTATTTAGAATAAAATCTGGTTCTTGTTTATTGAATTTTTTATGATATTGCACTTCTCCTTCCAAAGAGTATCTGTCACGAAGTTTTCCAAATACAAACAATTCAAATAACTTACTCATATCTATCCAAAATGGCGGATGCAATGTTTTTGCTTTGTTGGAGTTTTTAGAAATATTGTAGTCATTTAACGCCAAAATTTGATTTCCTAATTGAATTGCACGATTATAGTTTTTAAAAAACGGATTACTCTCTTTAAAATCCAATTTACTGAAAGTATTGTCGCTTACCTGATGGAAACCACCATTGCAGTATCTTTGAATTTCTACTAAGTTTTTATATATGTCTGAATTTTTCGAATAATCTTCCAAATGAATTGAAACACAAGATAAAACAAATTTCAAAAATTGGTTTAATTCAATGTCAAAGCCAAATGCCTGAAATTTACAAATTGTTTTTGTGTAACGATTTTTAAGTATATTTTTTTTGATTTGTTGTCCTACCAATACTTTTCCTTTAACTTTATTGTTTAAATTTTCAACCTTTTCGTAATATGATTTTTTCAAACCCTTCTTTACTAAATCTTTTACAACAGATAAAAACTGGGCAATTAAAAAAGGTGTTAAAAGTGGTTGTAATTGATTGTCAATTTCAATCCAATCTTCATCGAATTTTATAGAGATCAAGCCGTCTAAATGTTCAAAGTTTTCTGGTTCTTTCAATGATTCCAAAAGCATTTGAACATAATTTACTTGTTTTTCTTCATTATTAATCTTTGGCTCAATGTAGATGTTAGCTCCTAAATTTGGAAAACAATCTAAACCAATATAATAAGACGAAGAAATACTGCAGGAGTATTGATTTTCCTCAGAATTTCTATTTAATGAAATGGAAACACAGTTTTTTTCTTTATCATTTTCAAAATTTATTTTATCTTCTAAAGTTGATAAATCAAAATAGTGCTCCCAATTTTCAATTTTTTGAAAAATAGAAATATGGTCTTTATGATAATATTCAAAATGTTCTGAAATCCTTAGCATTCTAATCTTTGATTAAAGAGAATTAATTACACTTCTTGCCGATTCTTTTAAAATACCATCTTTTATATATTCTTCTAGGATTGGTTTTATTTCATATTTAATTCTAAAGCTAAACTCAACAGGTTTTTCTTTAACATCTTCACCTTTTTCATTTTTTTCATAGTGTTGAATAAAATAAGAATGTCCGAGCCAAACATCCTTTGGATCAAAATCTGCTGTCATATATTCTGATTTTTTCATCACCACATTCTCATCCGAATAATCAATAGATGAATCATAATTTTCAATAAATAAGGAAGTAGCTTTAGAAAAAATATCTGTTTTAAAATCATCTTTTAATTCTGATTCCAAGTTCACTGGCAACACATCTACAAATGCAAACCTTCTTCTAATCGCATAATCAATATGCCCAATACTTCTGTCGGCAGTATTCATCGTACCAATAATGTATAGATTTTCAGGCAAAAGGATTTTTTGTTCACCTTCTACTTCATAGATACTATCTAAACCTTTCCCTCTATATTCTAAAGCGTAAATTAACTCGCCTAAAACCGTAGATAGGTTGGCTCGGTTTATTTCATCAATGACAAGAATATATTTTTTCTCCTTAATTTCTGTTTGATTTGTAGGAATAGCCTTACCTTCCAAAAAATCTCTAAACTTGTTCAAAACAACTATATAATAAGTCGCGTGCTGTCTTGCTGAACCAGATAAGTTGAGGTTTTTCACAATATCCTGTCTCGTAATATTATTGTCTAAATATGCCCTTTTAATATCTTTAAAACTCATTCTATGTTCATACCCTTTCCAGTTTTCGCCTATGTATAGAAAAGCATCATCCATCAAATCCACTAAATCTACATTATCTGATAATGATATTTTATCTTGCTCTAATGTTTCTGAAATTTTATCTATAAATAGATTAAATTCATCTTCTATCCATTTTTCCAAGGAAAGCTCGACAATGTCTTTTTTAGAATCTAAAAAATTATCTAGTGCAACTTTTGCAAATTTACTTATCGTTTTATTTACATTTTTATACTCGATTCTATCACCGTTTGCTTCAGCCACGATACCTCTTACAAAATCTTCATAAGTGTAACTTGGATGAAACTGTACAATTTTATATTGCTCGTGATCTTGAAGTTGTGCGATATCAGAAACGTCTAGTATTTCTCTGGCAATTAATTCTGCTCTTCTCGTTTTACCTGTTCCAGGAGGACCTTGTAGGATAATTTGTTTTTTGTATTCTAAAAGTTGAATTGTGCTATTCATTTCTTTTATTTTTACTTGATATTGTGAAATTAGTGTATTTATATTTTCTAATATATATCTTACTTTATCTCCGATTAGTTCGTTGATTTTGACTAACGAACTTACTAACTTTTCTGAAATATTTTCATCATTTATATTGTAAATCTCATCATATGTAAGACTTTGCGAATTTTGCCATTTTTTCCACGTGACTTTATCTGGCAATTTTTTTATTACTTGATGAAATATGTTTTTTTCTTCTTCTGTTCCTTCAAAATGAATATCTACCGAAAGATTGTTTCTATTTTTGTTTATTTCAAAATGAGCAGTTATATTACCGATTATATCTTTTGAATCAGCAATCCATAAAAAATTTGAAACGTTTGGAGAAATGTCTTCGATTTTAAATTGCGGATATTTCGAATCAACAATTTGTTTCACTTCATTCAAAATATCATAAAATTTATTATATCCTGTTGGCATCCATTCTTCTTTTAGTTGCCAAGGATAAGTCATAATATTATAACTATCCTCGTCATTGAGTTGTTTTTTGAAATATGTTAATATGTTATATGAGCTTTTGAACCAATTTCCGTTTTCATATTTAGGTACACTACCATCTGTAATACCTAATTGGAGTTTTTTATACAGCACCTTCAGGTGGTCTTCGGCAATAATAGTACATAAAAACTGAGGTTGAAGAGAAGCAATTAATCTATTAGTTGCAGCTTGCATACTCTGCGATGTAAATTGCCGTATTATTTTATTTATTAATATATATAAATCCCAATTAGGTTCATTTTGTGTTAATGCAAGATCTCTCAATAAAGGAGATATTTGACTCCAGTTTTGTTTTAATTTGTTTTTATCTTCATTCGTGAAACATCCTTGTTGAAGTGAAGAAACACATTGTCCTGCATTTTTTTCAAAAAACTCATTAAATACTTGTTGATCCCAATCCTGCCATTTATCAAATCTTGTTGCATTATTAATAAATAAAGGGATAAAATAGTGATATCGATTTTGCCATTCTTCTCTAAAAGGAATTTCTTTTAGAATTTCTTTTAAATCCATTTTATTTTATATATTCTTTATTTGATTGAGATTAGCTCATTTATAATGTCATTTTTGAATTTACTAAAGATTCTTTTATGGTAATTCTCTTTTTCTAACTCAATTCCAAAAATCAAGCGATATCTTTCTTCCTTTGAAATATCTATATCCGGAAACATTTTTTCCAAAAGAATATTTAGATAATTAGTAGAATATTTATATCGTAAATCAATTAAATCCTGCAGTTCCTTATCTGAATGCCCACGATAAATTAATTCTAAATTTAGTGCTTTGACAGTATCAATACCTTTGCTATTTAAAAATGAGTTGTTTTTAAATATAATTTGATTTTTAGTAATATCTAGAGGTAAATAACTAAATGAATAACTAGAAGCTATATTGTGATCAATATATGGATGTAAATGATTTGATAAGTTCAAGTTATCAGTACTTTTTATTGTATTACAAGTTGCGCAAGATGGTACTAAATTGTAAAATGAAAGAGCTAACATAGGAAAATCTTGTTTAGGAAACCAATGGTCAAATTGAGGAACCATACCTTTTCCTTTTTTTTCATAGACAAAAATATACTCTCTATTGCAATAATTACAAGTATGTTGATTTAATAGGTTAGCAAGTAAATAATTTTTTCTCTCATTTAAAAACCAATTTGTGTATCCTGAATCAACAAATAATTTTTCTGCTTGTTCTTTAAATTCCGTAAGTGACCTTCCAGGAATTGCAGCATAAGTGCGAGATTTTAAATCCATAATTTCAATTAATCTCGCTGGTTTTCCAGTAATAATTTCTTTTATTTCGTCAATAGAAAATAAATCGCAAAACTCTGTTTCTAAACCACTCCGTTTTTTAGAAGAAGAGCAATATTTACAAGAAGTCTCACCACAAGTATGACCTTCTGGATTTCTAATTAAATTGTACCTTCCTTTTAGTTTGATAGCCAGCCAACATACTGCTTCATTACTATAGGTCTCTAAAGCATTAACTTGTTCCCCTAGATAATTCATTATTCTCTAATATTAATATTTAAACCTGAGCTTCTCGCAATTTCCATTATCTGTCTTCTTGCTTGTTCTTTATCTATTTCGTCAGAGAAAATTTGATAATACATTTCATTCATTTTATATTTGAGTAAAGGTTCATCTACCAGATCAATAATTTGTTTGTGATCTTCTTTTGGTGATTCAAGAATCCATCTATTTTCTTCAATAATCTTGTTTAACTCCTGTTTTTTTTGTTCTAAAATAAGATCTTCAACCTGATCAAACAAATCAACTTCCTTCTGTAATAATTTATATCTCAACCATAATATAGCTAGATCAATCTTCTCTTTTGCAAAATCTCCCATTAAGCCGTCTGATAAAAAAAAACTATCTGCTAATAAATCATGAATGTTTGCCCCAAAAGTCTCCTTGTTATCGTTACTGATGATTGTCTCACCTGCTCCATTCTCATCTAAAAAAACAACATTTTGCTTAGGAATATCAGACAAAGTTAAGGGATCATGAGTGGTAAAAATAATTTGAATATTAGATTGAGTAGTAGAAAAATTGAAAAACAATGGAAGACTTTTAACTATAGAATTGACAAATTTTTTCTTCCATTCCGGATGATATCCTAAATCAGCTTCATCTAAAAGTAAAACGTATTCCTCTTGAATTTGTTCTTTCTCAATATTTTGAACACGCTCATATATTACTGAATAGAAATTTAATAATGCATTTTCTCCTGAACTAAGTTTTCGATCGGTAGATTTAATTCCTAAAAAATCGCTTACTCTAACCTTTTGATTATAATAATTACTAGTTAGATGATTTACAATTTCTTTTTGTAAAGCTTGTATTTTTTCCAGATTAATATATTCTGTATTAAAAGCTTTATTATTGACCGAATTATAATCTTGAATTTCATCTACTATCTCGTAGATAAATTTAAAAAGTTCTAAAACTTGTGTATTAAAAACATGCTTAGCTTTTTCTGGAGGTTGAGCATTAAAATGAACTTTTGCATTTGTAACGAAATGATTAAATAATTCTACCGCAGTGTAGTCAACTATTTCCAACTCATTTATTACGCCCTCGCTCAAGAAAGTATTATTTCTTTCCATTAAGTTAACTGTAATTGTTAAAAAAGAAGAAATGAGGTTCCGCTTGAAAATATATGCATTTATTTCATGTTGATTCAGTACATTCTCTCCTTCCATTCGACGGATTCCCACCCATTTGTCTATTTCTTCATCACATTTACTAAGAATATCTAATATTATTTGTCTAAATTGGTAGGGCGTATTATGAAACGAATCTCTAGAAATCTCCATCTTATTAGAACCTCGCAAAATTACAGTGCCTACTTCGAACTTTAATCCCTCAAAAATATTCGAAAACACTGAATGCTTTTCTCGCAAACTTGACGATAAAAAACTCATCTGTCTTGCAGTACTTAAATGCTCTAAATCTTGCTTTGGATTTAAACTCCATCCGTTTTCATTAGGTTCTTTTTCATCATCTATTATATTTTCTAGATCCCTTCTAAGAATTGTGTCTAAAGAAATATCATTAGGATCAACATCAAAATTATAATTGTCAATATAATCTAAGTGCGGACTGAAATAAATTATATTATCTTCATAGTTATATGGAAATGTGCTTATTCTACGATTCTTTATATATCGTAAAATACTAGATTTTCCTGTTCCATTTTTGCCAACAATAGCCGAAACCATAGAAATATTTTCACCCCAAAAATCTCCATTTATTTCACCTAAATTTATTTCAATTTCTCTCTCCTCATTACCAAAGACGTGAGGTATTTCGTAAGCATAAAATTTAATTTGTTGAATCATTTATTATTAGTTTGTTTTTTAATTTAATTATTGGTTATTAATTTTCAAAACACGTAGGATTTGAATATATTTTGGCTTCCTAGATATTAATCTTTTACATATTAGATTCAAACCATTTGAATGAAAAGATTTTAGTGTTTATATAAAGTTTGATTCTGCAAAGATTGAATATTTACAAAGCTATCAAATACAATAGAGAGCAACTTACGGAAAACCGTAAATAATATTAAAGATTACGAAACCACCCCATCAATAAACACATCCACAAAATTTTGCACCTTCTGAATAATTCTCTTACCAATATTATTACGCTCAGTAATTTTTGGTTTTATTTCAAGTAGCTTTAAAGTATCACTTATTTTAGGAGTTTTGGAAGTAAAAAGAAAATCATCGATAGCATCTCGGAATCTGTCTTTATTCAAAGATTCTTCTGTAGCAATTTTTTCAAAAGCAGAGTTTTTTTCTTTATTCCAGTATTTTTCAAATTCTTCATTAACGTTGTCCCCACCAGAAATATGGGGAAGGTTTTCTTCTATGAATTTCTCTATCAGTTCTTTTTTGCTTCGAAGCTTTGCATCGCCGGAAAGAATATCTCTGATTTCTTTTTTCTTTTGTTCTAGCTTATTGCCTTTCAGATTAGAATCAGTCAAATTGGCTAGTAATGAAAGAATATAACTTACATTGATTTCATCTCGATGAATCAATTCTAGCTCAAAGTCGACGTCATCCAGAATACTTACTCTTCCTTCGCCTCCCTGCGGTCTTGTTTCTTTCCAAATATCTAAATACTTGCTTTTATACCCATCAAATTCATATTCGGTCATCTCCAATTTATCAAACTCAAAATCGGCAAATGATTTTAAAACGTTTAAAACACGCATCACTTCACGGAAAGCAGTGATAAATTCAAATTTTTCCTGTTCGGTTTGATAACTGTTGACACTGTCAATTTCAGGGGCAACAATCTTTAATGTATTTAAAGCAGCGTTGAAAAGTTCAATATAGTCTTCAATCGGTAGAATGATAATTTCCTGAATCGCTTCTTTATTGGAAAATAAAGTTACAGCATCATCAGTTGCAGACTTTAGATTTCTAAAACAAACAATATTTCCTTGTGATTTTTTTTCGCCTAACAATCTGTTGGTACGGGAGAATGCTTGGATTAGTCCGTGATATTTAAGATTTTTATCAACAAATAAAGTGTTCAATTGTGGACTGTCAAATCCAGTCAGAAACATATTCACAACAATAATTAAATCAACTTCTTTATTGCGGACTCTTTTAGCAATATCATTATAATAATTATAAAAACTTTGGCTGTCTTTAGTTGTAAAGTTGGTTCCAAACATTTCATTGTAATGACCAATATATCTTTCCAACACATTTCTGCTATGAGAATCTCCGTATTGTGCCTGCGGTTCTGCAACCATTCCAAACTCAGGTTCATCATAGATTCCATTGGCATCCTTAGACTCTTCATTTGTCCCATAGCTGAAAATAGTAGCAATCTTTAATTGATGCTTGCCTTCCTCTTTTTTCTTTTGGAAAAGGTCATAATATTTCTGTAAAACATCAATACTGCTTACACAAAACATTGCATTGAAAGTACTGTTATGCGTTTTTCTCCCGTATTCCGCGATGAGATAATCCGCAATTTTTTCAAGACGTTTCGGGCTTTCCAGAAGTTCTTGTGTATCGATTGCTTCAACATCCGTATCAATATAAGTATTGCTGCCTTCTTTTTCTTTGTATCTTCCGACATATTCCACAGAAAACTTCAAAACATTATCATCCCGAATGGCATCTGTAATCACATATTTATGCAGGCAATCTTCAAAAAGTCTATTCGTTGTTGCAGGAGCTCCGTCTATTTTCCCAATTGAATTAACTTCAGAAATCGGAGTTCCTGTAAAGCCAATCATTTGGGCGTTCTTAAAGTATTTTTTAATATTCTGATGTGTATCTCCGAACTGGCTTCTGTGACATTCATCAAAAATAAAAACCACTTTCTTATCTTTCAGCTTGTCAATTTTATTGCCGTGCTTTTCCTTTGTAATGGCAGTATTTAACTTCTGTAAAGTGGTTACAATCAATTTTGTATTGTCTGAAAGTTGCTTAACCAAATGAGCAGTATTTTCAGTGGCATCCACACTTCCTTTTTCAAAAGCATCAAATTCTTTTTGCGTTTGATAATCTAAGTCTTTTCGGTCAACCACAAAAACAACTTTTTCTACTTTAGGAATTTCTTTAAGGATTTGACTTGCTTTAAAAGACGTCAAAGTTTTCCCCGAACCTGTTGTATGCCAGATAAAACCGTTCTTATCGGTATTTCTTACTCTTTCAACAATTTTTTCAACCGCATAATATTGATAAGGTCGTAAAACCATCAGTATTTTATTCGATTCATTCAAAACGATATACTTGGTAATCATTTTAGCAATATGGCAAGGCTCTAAAAACGCAGGAGCAAAATGATCGAGTTGAGTTATGTTATTGTTGTGTTCATCAGACCAGAAGAAAGTTTGCTTAAAAGTTTGCTTTGCGTTGTTGGAATAATATTTTGTATTGACTCCGTTACTGATGATAAACAACTGAACGTAATTAAACAATCGACTTCCAGAATTGAAAGACTGATGATGATAGCGATTGATTTGATTGAAAGCCTCTTTCATTTCTAGACCGCGACGTTTCAGCTCAATCTGTACCAAAGGCAATCCGTTGATTAGGATCGTTACATCATATCTGTTTTTAAAGTTTCCTTCCTGAGCAATTTGATTTGTTACCTGAAACTGATTCTGACACCAATGGTCTTGGCTGATGAATTCAATCCATTCGGAAGTACCATCATCTTTAAAAAAATGAAAACGGTCACGTAATGTTTTAGCTTTTTCAAAAACATTTCCTTTGGAAAGATGATTGAGGATTTTTTCAAACTCAGTATCTGAGAATGTTTTTTATTGTGAATTTCGAGCTGAGTCTTTAGATTTTTAATAAGGTCTGCTTCGTTACATATCGTAACTTTTTTGTGACCTAACTGTTGTACTTGTTCTATTAATTTCTGCTCTAAAATATATTCCGGCTGACTTGACATTCAGTTTTGAGTTTTGGTTAAAAACTTTGTCAGAAGTATGAGTTCTGACAAAGTTGTTTCAGTTTTCCCAAATGTAAGAAATAATCAATGATAACTACAACTATTTTAGCGCTTTAAACATCTGGTCAATTACTTTTTTCTTTTGTTCCAGATTGGGATGAACGTATAAGTTCAAAGTTGTACTAATATTGGAATGACCGAGCAAAACACTCACTGTTTTATAGTCGCATTTGCTTTCGATACATCGGGTTGCAAAACTGTGTCTCAGACCGTGAAACTTGATATCAGGAATTTCTAAAAATTTCATCAGGTTTTTATAATAACTCCGGTAAGTTCTTGGTTCTGTAGGCTTAGAATCATTGGTTAAAACATAGAACGCAGGATTTACAATTTTCTTAAAAGGTTTCAGCATTCTCAACAAATCCCTGCTCATCGGAATTTCACGGATTGAGTTTTTGGTTTTGGGTGTATCAATCAACAATTCTGTTTTTCTTTCTCCATCTTCAATGACATAGATTCTTTGAATGGTTCTTCGGATATTAATAATACCGTTATCCGTATCAATATCTTCCCAAGTCAATGCACAAATCTCACCAATTCGCATTCCCGAACAAAGACAGATATAAACACCCAAATTTCTAAAAGTAAAATGCTCCTGAATATAGCTCATCACTTTTTTCTGATGTGTTCTGCTCAAGACTTCAATCGTATGGGTTTCCCTAACCGTAGGATATTGCACATTAAAATTGATAAACTCAATCCACTTATTTTTTGCACCAAACTTCAGCACCATTTTCAAAACAATGAGAATATCTTTGATGCTTTTCTGGCTCAATCCCTGCTCCAGTTTTTTAAATACAAACTTTTGTACCTCATCATCCTCAATCTCAGAATAATCTTTGAATACAGGTAATAAATGATTTTCCAGCAACAGCACATAAGCCGAAAAAGTTGACTTTTTCACATACAGCTTTTTATCATTCTTCCATAGTTCAGCGATTTCTGCTAAAGTCTTCTTTCTTGTCATAATTTTTTTGATTTTATAATTAATTATTTGAAATCTTAAAAGGTATGAAATAAAGATTGAGGATTATAAATCCTTAGAGTGTAACACAGTTTCCTAATTTACGATTTCCGGGGTTTGAAGGTACGTGGGAAGTGAAAAAATTGGGTGAAATTGCAGAAGTAAAAACTGGTAGTAAGGACACTCAAAATAAAGTTGATAATGGAATGTATCCATTTTTTGTTAGATCCAATACTATTGAGAAAATAAATACGTATTCATATGATGGTGAAGCAATTTTAACTTCTGGTGATGGTGTTGGAGTAGGAAAGAATTTTCATTATATAAATGGAAAATTTGATTTCCACCAAAGAGTTTATTCAATTAGAAATTTTAAGATAGGCTATGATGGAAAATACATATATAATATTTTCTCTGAAAAATTTTATGATAGAGTAATCCGATTAAGTGCAAAAAATTCCGTTGACTCTGTTAGAATGAATATGATTTCAGAAATGAAAATCTCATTTCCGATGTTTAATGAACAGCTGAAAATTGCTTCATTTCTAACTAAGATAGGAGATAGAATTCAAACCCAAAAGAAAATAATTGAGGATTTACATATAACAAAAAAAGAAATATCTTTTAAGCTTTTTAAAGAAGGATTTAACTCATCAGAAACAAAAAAAGAAAATTTCCAAAAATTAGGAGACCTAACCTATATTGTGAGTAAAAAAAATAAGGAAAACCTCAAACTACCAGTTTATTCAATCAACAATAAAAAAGGATTTTTAAGTCAGGCTGAACAGTTTGAAGGTATTGATAGTGACGAGAGAGGCTATGATATTTCGTTATACAAAATAATAGAGAAAGAAACCTTTGCTTATAATCCTGCAAGAATCAATGTTGGTTCAATCGGTTATAGTAGAAATTTGGAAAATATTATAATTAGTTCTTTGTATGTCTGTTTTAAAACAACAGATGCAGTTGATGATGAGTTTTTATTTCAATATCTACGAACTGATATTTTCAGAAAAGAAGTTTTAAGAAATGTAGAGGGAGGCGTTAGAGATTATTTATTCTATGAAAATTTTTCAAGAATAAAAATTAATCTGCCAGATTTGAAAGAACAAATTAAAATAGCTAAGCTTTTATCAAAATTTGATGAGAAAATAACCCTAGAAAACGAATTACTTATTCAATACGTAAATCAGAAAAAATATTTATTACAAAATCTTTTTGTTTAATAGATCAAGATTTTTAAGATAACCTTTTCAATGTTTTGAAAATTGAAAAGGCTTTTTTCATTAAACAAACAAATTAGCTAAAAGAAACTTTTTCTGAAGTTCTAACTTTTTTAGAACTTGTTTTTCCGTTTCTATTTTCTCTTGATAAGAAGAAAGAAAATTAGCAATTTTAGTTTGCTCATTTAGGGAAGGTAAAGGTAAACTTATATCAGAAAAATATGCATAACTAATCATTTTACCATCTCTTATACCTTCTAATTTTTATTAAGTTGCTTTATATAAGATTCAGATTTAAAATAATATTTATAAAAATAACTATTTATTTCAGTGTTATTCCTTAAAATTATATATGCCGGACTACATATACCTTTATATTCAGAATATTCAATACCTCCTTGAAATGATCTTAAACTAATTATAAAGTCGCCTTTCTCGACAATTTTATAACTTTCCACGCTTTTATCAGTCACTGAAATTTGAAAATCAATCAAATCTCTAGGAATAGCTCCATATTCTTGAGTTACGGCTAAAATTGGTAATTCTGAATTATGATTTTTATTTGAAATATTTGAAAAAACTTCATTTCCTTTTTTTCTTTCCCAACAAGGAAATTCTGATAAGTCAGTATTTTTAAATCTAATTCTTTTATTAAACAATTTACAGCCAACTCCTTTAATTAAGGTTTCTAATTGTTCAATTATTTTCTTTTGGGTTTGAATTCTTTCATCTAAAAGCTTGAAAAGTGAAGAAATTTTTTCTTGCTCTTCTATATTTGGTATAGCAACTATGACATTCGAAAAAGTTGTTTTATTTATTATTGGTACAGCTTGTTCTGCTGAGAGAGATTTTATTTTAAGTGAGGAATATTCTAACAATGAAAAAACAAAATCATCATCATTACCAACTGGAATAACAGAATTAATTTGCTGATTGGTAATTGAATCTTCAGTTGCTTGACCTACTTTACCAATTGTAGAACCAATACATACAAAATAGGTACTTCCTCTTCTAATTTTTCTGCCTTTATTGAATCCTTTTTCTGTTAATGTCGTTTTCGTTTTAAAAACATACCTATTTGATTGTAAATCAGTTGGAGAAACAAATAGGCGATTTCCATTATAAAAAGTAGTTTCATCTGTTGCAGGAGTTGAACCAGTTATTATATTTCCCAAACTTTCTAAAGTTGTTTTCCTCCATTCCCCTTCAAACCCCGGAAATCGTAAATTAGGAAAATTCTTTACACTTTTATTTTCTTCTGTCATCTTGATCATTTTTTTGTTAAAATTCTAAGCCTTGAGGATTTTGCTAAGTCAAAAATTAGCTGACTAATCCCAATTCTTTCAAATAAACTTCAATTTCAGAATCCAGTTGAGAACGTTTTGCTTCAAGCATCTTAATTTCTGCCATTACCGCCTGAATATCAATTTCATCTTCTTCCTCAAAAGTATCAACATAGCGAGGAATATTTAAGTTGTAATCATTATCTGCAACTTCCTGTAAAGTCGCTTTATGACTGAATTTTTCAGTTACTGTACGATTTTGGTAGGTGTCTACTATTTTATTGATGTGCGAGTAAAGCAAGACATTTTGGTTTTTCTGCTTTTCAAACTCTTTGCTTGCATCTACAAACAAAATATCTTCTTCTGCTTCACGGCATTTTTTAAAGATTAAAATACAGGTCGGAATACTTGTTCCAAAGAAAATATTAGCAGGTAAACCAATCACAGCATCTAAATAGTTTTTCTCTTTAATCAGATATTTTCTAATAATCAATTCGGCAGCACCACGGAATAAAACACCGTGAGGCATTACTACTGCCATAATTCCGTTTTCATCCAAATGATGAATCATATGTTGGATAAAAGCAAAATCTGCTTTTGAAGAAGGTGCTAATTTTCCATATTGTGAAAACCTTTCATCCAAAAGGTGAAGCTCATTGGCGCTCCATTTTGCAGAGAAAGGAGGATTAGCTACAATGGCATCAAAAGTCTTGTCAAGATGTTGAGGCTTCTCCAATGTATCTTCCTGACGGATGTCGAAATTGCTGTAATTGACACCGTGAAGAATCATATTCATCCTTGCCAAGTTGTACGTGGTACGGTTCATTTCCTGACCATAGAAATCGCTAACTTTCGCTTCACGGGCAACTCTTAAAAGCAACGAACCACTTCCGCACGTCGGGTCATATACGGATTTTAACTGTGATTTTCGACTCGTAACAATTCTTGCTAAAATAGTAGAAACCTGTTGTGGAGTATAGAATTCTCCTGCTTTTTTACCAGCTCCACTTGCAAATTGTGCAATCAGATATTCATAGGCATCACCTAAAACATCAGCATTAGTATCTGAAAGATTGAAATCAATATCATCCAAATGATAAAGAACTTTGGAGATTAAAGTGTTTTTTTCGTCTTCTGTTTTTCCTAATTTCGAGGAAGTCAAATCAAGGTCTTCAAAAAGATGTTCAAAATCATCTTCACTGTTCGTTCCAAGTGTTGATTGCTCAATATTATTAAGGATTTTAGAAAGTTCAGCCAAGATAAAATTAGATTTACCTTCCTGTTTCTGATGTCCTTTTTTAGCAATATTACTGAAAAGTTCTGATGGTTTCAGGAAATATCCTAAATCTTCAACGACTTCTTCATAAATAGCTTCAACAATTTCTTTTCCTGCTTCACAATTTTCATCAACATCATTGTAATCAACATCTTCTCCCGAATCTAACAAAATTTTATTAGCCGTAAAATGTATTTTCTCTGAAAGATACTTATAGAAAATAAATCCTAAAATATAATCACGGAATTCATCCGCATCCATTTTACCACGTAAAGTATTCGCTATATTCCAAAGTTGCTGTTGCAACTGACGTTTCTGTTCTTCTGACATATTTATAAATCCTTAATCTAAGACCTCAAAGATAAAAAAAATCACCACCAAAAGATTACGACATCCCATATTACAAATAAAATAAATAAAAATAAGAAAGTACAATCAAAATTCTGCTACTGCAGATCTTAATTTCTTTAGTTAAAACTGTTAATTTTTATAAAAATTTATTCAATAATTTTTTTTACTTTAGTTTAAAATCAAAAAGTTCCTGTGGATGTACATCTAGCCCCTTCGCTAACTCTTGAATAGTAGACATTCTTAGGTCTACTTCTCCTTTTTCTATTTTACTGATATTACTATGATCTACATCACATTTTTGAGCCAACTCCCTATAACTTAAATTCAGCTTTTTCCTGAACACCTCAACTCTCTTACCAAATGCTATTCTAAATTCTGATCTATCCATTTCGATTAACTTTGAATAAACAAAATGATGAGATTTTAATAAAAATTTGTAGTCGAATTAACCTACATTAAAAAAAAATGTTTTATATTTGCTAAAGAAGTTACAATAAAGGTAACTTTGCAATAGTTCAAAATATTAATCGAAGCTATTGCTTAGATTCTCGACTAGAAAACTGGTAATTTTTATGTGTGCGGGAAGATAAGTAAATTAGCTCACGACCGCGGCGTGGGCTCACTTATCGTACACGGGTATACCAGTACCTCTAGTCAATGAGCTGAGTTCCACGCCTTTATTTTAGGCAAAATGCAGTGAATGAATATTTTGATGGTGTAGAGAATTCTTAAAAATCTAAGCAGTTCCTTCAGCAATAATTTTGCTAAAATATGCTGCTTATGAAAAGAACAAACTCTCCACCCCGAAAGCTGAGCAATCTTCAGCTGTACGAACTGCTGAAAAAAGGTAATCCGACCGCTCTCGAACACATTCATTTGCGCCACAAGAGACTTCTTTTCTGGATTGGATTACAGGTGTTGAAAGATGATTTTGTAGTGGACACTATTGTTCAGGATACCTTCCTAAAATTGTGGCTACACCGCGGCACCATTGAATCGCCTGATCATATTACCGGCTTTTTACGCTTTGTGATGAAAAGGGATTGTATCGCATATGTGACTGCGCCCAGAAATAAATTTACCCGCCTGATGGCTTCTCTTGATAGTTTTGAGAATTATCAGGAGTATCTTGCAGGCTACGATCCTTTGAAAGATAAAGAGTATTTACATAGTCAGGAATCTGATCAAAACAAATTCGATGAAATCACAAAGGTGTTACCCGTTCTGAATCCTAAAAGAAAACACCTGATAGAACTTTGCCTCGAATACGGATTCCAGTACAAGCCTATCGCAGAAGCAATGGGAAGCAGCGTGACAGGCATTAGTATGGAGGTGGGCAAAGCAATTGATGAACTTCGGAAAATCCTTAAAGTCACATCGTTTGAGCAGCCAGAGGAAAAAACTGCACTTAAAAAAGAGCAGTTAAAACAACTCACCAATCAGCAGCTCGAGATTGTCAAAAGACGGTTTGAACAGAAATCCTCTTTTGCGGTGATTGCAAAAGAACTCAAACTACCCGAAAAGGAAGTCCATCGGGATTTTCTGTATGCCTTTCAGCATCTTCAAAATCATAACCAATCTGAAATATCGCTTTGAAATGGAAAAGTCTACAATAACCCTGACGCGGAAAATTCAGCTGGTGATTGATGTTCCAGCCGATTGTAAAAGCGAAATGTGGGAAAAACTATACCGGTATCAGAACCGCTGTTTCCGTGCAGCGAATTTGATTGTTTCCCATCTGTATGTACAGGAAATGATTAAGGATTTCTTTTACCTCACCGAAGAGATTCAATACAAGCTAGCTGATGAAAAAAAAGATGAAATGGGAATCTTCGACCGTTCGAAAACAAACACGACGGCACGCTTAGTCTTTGACAGATTCAAGGGAGAAATTCCCACCGATATTCTGGGATGCCTGAACAATACAATCCAGTCCACCTTTTCCAAAAACAAAGCCGACTATTGGCAGGGATCAAAATCCTTAATGAATTATAAAAAAGACATTCCCATTCCACTTCCGGTCAAATGCATCAGCAAAATGAAATATGATCCTGATAAGAAAGCGTTCAGCTTCAATATGTTTGCGATTCCTGTCAAGACTTACTTAGGGAGAGATTTCTCGGATAAACATTTGGTACTAGAACGGCTTTTAAGAGAAGAAATCAAGTTATGCAACTCACAGGTTCAGCTGAAAGACGGTAAGATCTTTTGGCTCGCCGTCTTTGAATTTGAAAAGGAAAACCACGGTTTAAAACCCGAAATCATTGCTGAAGCATCTCTGTCATTAGAACATCCAATCGTGGTAAAAGCCAATAATGTGCGAATGAATATAGGCTCAAAAGAAGAATTTCTCTACAGAAGACTTGCAATTCAGGCAAGTAATAAAAGGATTCGAGCCGGAGTCGCTTATTCCCGTTCCGGAAATGGAACCAAACGGAAACAGAAGGCACTGAAAAAAACAGAAAATTTAGAAAAACGTTTTGTCAGTCATCATCTTCATCTGTACAGCCGTAAGCTGATTGATTTCTGCATCAGGCAACAGGCGGGCACCCTGATCCTTAAAAATCAGGAAGACAAAATAGGAATTGCAAAAGAACAGGAATTTGTGCTTCGCAACTGGAGCTATTATGAACTGCAGACCAAAATAAAATACAAAGCAGAAAAAGCCGGTATCGAATTGATTATCGGATAGCTAAAAAAATGAGGGTGCTTGTATACCCGTAGGGTGAGGTTTTGAACACTCACTAAATACTAAAAGTATATACAATGGCGTGGGCTATTTTTAAGGAAAATAAGAACCTCTTTTAAATAGCATAAAAGAGGTCGGATATTTTTAATGATTTTTAAAAATAAGTCTTATGCAACGGCTACCACTGTTAGTTGTAGTTCTTTTATTCGAAAATATTGGGAATTATCTTATATTTAATTTGAACTTCAAAATGGCTGCAACTTCTTTGTGATATATTCTTAAACATAAATGAAGTGCCAAATTTTTCTGTTAAGAATTCTTCAAAACATTTATAAATTGTTCCTTCTCCTGAATTATAAATATTGGAAGCCTTAATTCTATCATTTTCCTCTCTTATTTTTCCAATCAGCACCACATCATGATAGACTTCAAAAATTGGATTTATAGCAGAAATGGAATCGCTTATATTGAAAGGTGTTCTTTCATAAAATTCGCATTCTTCAAAATCTTTTTGAACTTTTAGTTCTACATTAACTTTTTCCTCACTTAATTTTAAAGTCACTTCTCGAATGAGTTCTTGTGGAACTTTAACTGTTTCAAAAACTTCAAACACTCCATTAAATTCATCACTTTCGTCAATAAGTGAGGCTTTTAAAACGAAATATTTTCCAATTTCTTCAAATAAATAATTAGATAAGACTCTTTTAATAATCTTATTTGAATTTTCAAATTTTCTAAATTCTTGCTCGTTTTTAACTTTAACATAGCAAATTAAATCCTTAAAATTTTTTAACTCATAAGAAATATGAAAATGAATATCTTTATTCTCAATATTTACAATTTTTATTTCGGTTTTAGTCATTTTTTTAACAGTTTTATTATAAAATTGCAGACAACTTTTAGCTTCACCCAATGCGTAAATTTGATTTATATAAATTGTTTAAAGCTATTTCTGATGCTAATATAAATTTTATTTTTTTAATTTCATGAGCAATAACATACAAAAATATAAATCTTCACTTTAATTTGAATTACCGAATATTTTACTTACAAAATCAAACATTCTAGCCAGATTGA
This sequence comes from Chryseobacterium sp. T16E-39, assembly GCF_002216065.1. Taxonomy (NCBI): domain Bacteria; kingdom Pseudomonadati; phylum Bacteroidota; class Flavobacteriia; order Flavobacteriales; family Weeksellaceae; genus Chryseobacterium; species Chryseobacterium sp. T16E-39. The sequence continues at coordinate 2,045,196 of NZ_CP022282.1, forward strand.
TTGCTTCCCCACATCCTTACTTTCTAGAATTCTTGCTTCCTTAATAACTATCATTCAAAAGAGATTACTCTGCAATAGGTCGCGGTTGTTAGAGTCTTTTTCTCTTTCTTGTATTTTGAATTGGAATATCCTCAACCGCATAATTTGTACTGTTATTTCCGAATTGTAATAAAGAGAAAAGCTGATTAACTATCTCAAGGTCTTTAAAAATCTCATTGAAGGCAGCAAAAGGAATGCTGTTTTCCTGAGAAATTTTTTGTACTATTTTTTCCATTTCCGTTATGAGCTTTTGTTTATCTGTTCTGTCAAGATGTGGACTTCTAAATCTTGCAAATTTGATTTCCTTCTGTAGAGTATTAATTACAGAATCCAGATATTTTTTCTTTTCAGAAGCAAATACGGTTGGGCTGGATAATAGCACAGAATTTTTGGTTTTGAAAAGATGAACTTGCTTTTTTAAATCATCGACCTTTGTGTTGAGTTCAGTAATATTTTTTGATTTAGATTCCAGTTCAGTTATATTCTTTAGGATTGTGCTTTTATACGTTCGAAAAGCTCTTTCATAATTCTCAATGGTTTTGTCAGTCTTAATTTTTTTAAAACCTAAAAAATCATTTTCCTTCACAACCAGCTGATCTGATTTTTTTGAATTCATCTCAGATTTCATCAAATCATACTTTTCTTCCAAAACTTTGAGATCTTCTTCTTTCTGCTGAATCTTAAACTCAATCGCTTCCAATCTTCCTTTGGAACCGGAAATTCCTCTTTCCATATTCAGGCATTCTGCTGTCAGATCCTGCATTTTTGAATAATGAAAGGATTGGTGTTTAAGTGTTTTTCCTGTTTTCAGATCCTGCCAGTCAGCTACCAAATGAGCGTGGTAATTGGGTTTCCATTCTTTCGTGTCTTTATCAGTGTGTCCTTCGTCTTTATGAATGGCGATCTGGAATACACGGATATCCAATTCTTCTTCCAGTCTCTTTGCTAAGTTTTGAAGTTCTAGCATCGTTGTGTTCTCTTTGATGACAACGACCGCTTCCCGAACTGGCATTGCATTCTTCTGTAATTTTCTTCCGGACTTTTCTTTGCAATATGCTTCTATATTTTGGATTCTATCAGCTATTTTCTGTTCTATCCAGTATTCATTCTTTGGCGTCAGATCTTTACGGATGTAATCAAAAGTTTTCTTCCTGAAATTATGGGTTTCCGAATCGGACTTAACAACTTTGAAATTAATAGAGGTCTTCATTGCTTTTACATCTTTAAAGTTTTACACTTTTATTGTTTTATGCTTTTAAATTTTTGTTGAAGGTGGCTATAGTTATATTACGCAGCATTACTTTTTATGTGTGTTTATTTTACACACCTTCGATGAGAATAGACCAAGTGTTTTTTACACTAGTTCAACAAGCTAACCTGATATTATTATACCCAGGTTAAAAGCCTCGCAGAGCGTATTAGAAACTTTGTTGGGAGGCACGACCTTCAAAGTTGCGAATGCGCTCCTAACTTCTGCGTGTAGTTGGTAAAAAATACAGCACTCCTTATCAGCGTTTCCTTTTAAAACCATTTGATTTTTTGATTTCCGGCTCCTGATCTCTCACTTGTTGTTTTTCCTGTTCTGGAAATTTTTCAGATAGTTTCCCTGCAATATTTGGCACATTATTTTTCATTCTCTGTATCAAAAATTCGTTGAGATCTTTATGGTTGGAATAGATACCGGAATGATCTTTTGCTTCCGGAAAGAATTTTATGATCTCAGACCTGCATTTAATCCCGGCATTATCGTTGTCCAGAAAAAGATGGATATCAGGATAGTTTTTCAGATGTTCGATGGATTTGTTTAAAAGAGCAATGGAATTCATCACAAGAATATCTCCTGCAAAAGACTTTTGCAATTCGATAAAAGACAAGGCATCCAGAAAACCTTCAAAAACTGCTACACCTTTGACGTCTCTATCTTGAATATTTGATTTATTCTGACCATTGATGCTGAGATCTATTAGTGAAACATCCTTTTTCAACAATGAACCTTTGTAGAAAGCATTACGCAATTCAAAACCGCCAGATAAGTTCTCAAAACCAATGGCATAGAGTTTCTTATTGCCGATGGTAAATTGTACTTCTTTTATGTAATCATATACTTTAGGACTTAATCCACGTCCCTGCAGATATTGTTTCAGGTTTGGATTCTGGAGATCGAATATTTCATCTATTCTGTAATCTGGTTCTGACTTTTTAATCTGTTGTTGCTGATGAAAAGAAGAAAAATTTTGTTTTTGCGCCCAGTCCAGAACTTCATTGACAGAAGTGTTCAAATATTTTTTCATAAAGTCGGTGTTATTCCCGCCGACACCTTCTGAATGAAGATACCATGAATTAATTCTCTTATTCAATTTGAAAGAGGCTTGAGATTCGATGGCAAAGGGGTTGAGATACCAAGCTTCTTTTTCATTTTGTTTCGTGGGAAGGTGTCCGAGAGAAAGGAGGACTTCTTCCAACGGGATTGTATTAAATTGTTTGCAATTCATAGCTGTAAATTTTCCGTGTTTTGAGTGAGATATTTTTTGTTGAATTGTTGAGAAAACCTTTTAACTTATTGATTGAACAATATTTAATTACTCAACAAATGCTCAACAATTCAACAAACTAGAGTTTTTCTGCTCAACAAACATTCAACAAAAAATTGGGTTTAAAAGTTTGTTGAGGATTTTGTTGAGTTTAAAGTGTTTGATTTTCTATTCATTATCAATCAATTCAACATTTCAACATGTTTATTAAGAATAAAATCCTTTTTTATGGTGAAATAGCGACCAACTGAATTGTTTTGATAAAATATTCCTGCAAAATCAATGTCGTATCTGATGTAAGTCAAACCATTATTTTGTGGATTTAATTTCCAAGTTTCTTTTAAAAGATTTCGAATATCATTTCTTGTCCAGTAAGTTGGGCGAAACATTCTATTCATCATATTGAGCAAGTCTTGCGGAACGACATTAATTTCTTCATCAGCGTTGCTTTCAAAAAACTCATAAAGCAATTCTATAATCTTAGATTCTAGCTTATTATTATTTTTGAAAACTAATTTCTGGAGTGCTTTTGTTCTGATCTCATCGGCAGAAAACCACATTCGTGTTTTCTTTTCCGTTGAAAATGGTCTTTCGATTAAATACCGAAGAAAATAGGGAATTTCGGAAATGAGATTATTCAAAAACTCAGTGTTTTCCGTTTTGATCGGATTGATTTTCAAAATCCAAAATCGAATTTCGTTTTCATCAATTTGAATAAAATTATCCTCATTATTGGAACACAGAATAAACTTGGCGAAAAAATCGATTTCTTCTCTGTCTTTTCCTTTGGCTTCCAACTTATCTTTATTGGTCGTAGACAGATACTTGAGTCTTTCTGTAATTTCTTTTTTATCAAAGAAAACTTCATCGATTGCCACCAACAACATTGCTGCCCAATCGCTGTTGAATTGACTTCCAAATGAATCTCCTTTGATGTAAGTCATATTCAATCCGAAAATCTCTCTCAGCCACTTGATAAAAGTTGATTTTCCGGTTGCTCTTTCTTTGGATACCAAACATAAAATAGGTAGAATTTGCGTTGGAAATTGCAGGAGAATTTTCAAATAATCCAGACCCATTTCCAGTTGTTCACCGAAAATATGCGCTACAAAATTCAAAGAAAATGGCATTTTAGATTTTAAATCCTCCGTTTCAGATGAGGGATGAAATGGAATTTCATTGTAAATATTATAGAAACCTTGAACGATTTGTTGATAATTTAAATGCTCCGGAATGCAACAGAAACCATCAAATTTTGGAACATTTGAAACATAACTTTTTCCGTGATCACTAACAATTGTTTCACGATTCCAGCGAACCAAAACTGAAGTTTTATCGCCAGAAATTAATGGCTTTTCTATCACTTTATAATAGGTGGTTCCAACTCGGATGTAGGGAATTTTTTGGCTCATCTTTGTAGATTTTGGTTAGAATCTACATTTGCCTTTCTTGAATTTTTTCTAAAATTGGCTTCCGCTTCAGATTGGATTTCTTGTAGTGTTTTTTTCTTTCCTTTAGAAATCCAATCCAATAGTTCATCTTCAAAAAAGTAGAGTTTCTTGCCATTTTTATAACAAGGAATCAATCTTTTCCGCACAAGAGTATAAACTGTAGGTTTAGCCTTACCGATAATTTGGCAAGCTTCTACAATATCAATCGGAATTCTTTTTACGGGAATTATCGGAGGTTCTTTCCTTTCTACAAGAAATTTAATTTCAGCTATTTCGCTAACCAGATGCGCAACTGCTCTTGGCAGGTTTTCAAATGAAATGTCATTGCTATCCATAACTATTGTTTTTAATTGTTATGGTGCAAAGAAAAAAAGTGATTGCTCTGTGATCGCTATAAACACGCAATCACAGAGCAATCACTAAACATACACTTCGTTTTGTGATTTTTTATGTTTTTTGGTAGTCTGTCAAGTCTTCCTGAATTTTGATATTACCTTTTAGAGGTTCATCTTTCAAATGTGACTTGATACTATCTAAATCAATATCATCAAGCGAAACAAATATAGTTTTTAATAATTTTGAAATTTCTTCCTGTTTTATTGGTCTAAAATAATTCCAAATATTCCAACCGAAATGATAAAGGTCTAGATTAGTTAATTCTTTGGTGTGGACAGAAATATCGTTAGGAATCCCTTCTTTTTTTGAGTATAAACTTATGGCATTACAAAGTGCATCAAGATCTTCATCTGTTACATATAATGCAAACTGATTCCGAGTATAATCTAGAGCGATTTGTAGTTTTATACTTTCATTCTGTTGCTTTTGCTGGAGTTGAGTTTTTCTTATAGATTCCAGATTTACGGATTCTGTAGTTTGATTCACAATGTTTTCATCCGAATTTTCGAGTAAATAGATTGGTGTATTTTCATCAATTATTTGCTTTTGCTTTTCCCTTACATTCTCAGGATTTTCAGATGGAATCAAATCTTCAGTAGAATTTTCGGAATTGCCTTTTTTAGGAAAAATCTTTTTGAATAAGATAATTAGACCATCGAGAAATAATATAATAAGTGCATAAAATAATATACTTAATGCTGTGATTGACCAAAATACAACATTTGCGGTATATTCGTCACCACCCTTTCCAAGAAAAGAAATTCTTGCTAACGCTCCCCCTATCACACATACTAATAGAACGGAAAGGTAGATGACAATATATTCAAAATATTTCAAGTGCATTTTATAAGTTTTTTAGTTGAATAGCGGTCGAAGCTTTATTTTTCTTTTCATCAACAACTTTTGCGTAAACCTGTGTAGTTTTTACGTTCGTATGACCTAGCATTTTACTCACTGTGTAAATATCAGTTCCACTCGAAAGTTGAAGCGTTGCAAAAGTGTGTCTAAAATTATGAAAGGTTATTTTTTTAGTAATTCCAGCACTTTCAATCCACTTCTTGAGTGGTCGTGAAATCCAAGCCGGATTAGTCAGATTTTTAAAAATCAAATCATTTGGAAGACCTACTTCACCACAAAGTTGTAATGCTTGTTTAGACATAGGCATATATTCTACACCTTTTGTCTTTTTTTGTGTGAAATTTATTTTTGCCTGATCGTTTTCAATACTTATCTCGTTCCACGTTAGTTTCTGAATATCGGAATGTCGCAGACCTGTTAATGCTGAAAAAAGTGCTGCTCGTTTAAGAACTTCAAGTTCGCACGGCGTTTCAACTAAAGTATTAAGTTCGTCAAGTGTTAAATATTCTCGTCTTGATTCCTCGTGCGGAATCGCTTTTATTTTAGCAGAAATGTCAGTCGTAAAATATCCATCAATAAAAGCTTGTTTTAACGCAGCTTTGAATACGGAAAAATAAGTCGAAGCCGTATTTTGAGAAATAATCTCTTCCTTATTGCTGCCACTTTTTGCAGTCAACAAATATGATTTAAAGTGTTCACAGAATTTTGTATTGATCTGCGAAAACATAATTTTTTCGCCTCCAAAATCTTTTAGAAATTCTATCGAACGATACCAATTTACCTGAATCGATTCGGAATTGTTTTTATGTCTTTTATTAACCAATCGATCAAAATATCCCACAAAATTCTCCTGCGATTTTTCTTTTTGTTCTACTTGAATTTTGTCGAGTTCGCTGTAAAGTTCAATATTGTCATATTCTCTCTGACGTAATTTACGCATAGAATCTGCATAGAACATTGTTTCCCGATCATTTTCGCTTTTGCAAACGATAATACCATTGTCATCTCTTTTAGGTTTAAATGAAACGGATTCGTGGGTTGTTCTTGCAGGTCTTTTCTTATCAAAATCTACGGTTGTGACACTTCGGTTCAAATATTCCCGGATTCTTTGAACTTTATCTTTACCCGGAATCATCACAGGATAACTTTCCAAATAAATGAACCATTCTTTTCGGAATTCGGATTTTCGCAATCGCACGGTAACTTTGGTTTTTAATAACTCTTTCATTTTCCGTCAAAAATTTTATCAATTAAATTTTTAGGAACATACACAAAACTTCCAACTTTCTTTGTCGGAATTTTGTTTCTTTTAATTAGGTTCGTTACAGTTCCTGGATCAGCGTAGAATTTTGAACTAATTTCGGAAATTGTGTAACAATTACCAACTTCAAAATTGGGTTTCTCAATTATTATTTCCTTTTCTTCCGGTATTTCAACTGCTGAAAATAAATCTTCCAAATCTGATCGCTTAACACGAGTTAATCTTACTCCAAAATTAACTCCCTTTATTGTTCCACGTTTTATTAATCTGTGAATGGTATCTCTCGATATTCCAAACATTACAGTTGCTTCAGCAACGGATAAAAATTCACGAGATTGAACTTCTGCAATTTTATTTACATACTTTTTCAAAAGTGTTTCTTTTTCCACTCTTTCTTTTTCCTGCTTTTTGCGCTCTTTTCCCGATTTATTAGCGCAGGAAACTGTACAAAAACGAGTCGTAACTGTCTTTGCTTCAAAGGGTTTTGAACACTGCTCACATACCCTTGGTATTTTTAATTTACTAAATCCCATTCTGAAATAACATCCTGAACATTCTCTGTTTTTTGGCTTCTAAAATAAAATAAGACGCATAAGACGCACATTACATCCAAATAACACGCGGTACAAATGAGATACAAAATTACAACAAAAATCAGTTAAAATCAACTATTAATAAAAAATACAAAAACAAAAAAAATCGCTGTAAATATTACATTTACAGCGATTTGCTAATTTATTTCGATCGATATTAATCGATGATAATTGCTACTTACTTGACTTCTTCGAAGTCTGCATCCTGTACATCTTCACCTCCTGCATTACCTCCAGGGTTCTGAGCTCCTGCATCTGCACCCTGACCTTGTTGTCCTGCTGCATACATTTCTTCTGAAGCTGCCATCCAAGCTGCATCTAAAGCTTCTGTTTTAGCTTTGATATCAGCAGAATTTTTAGATTCGAAAGCTGTTTTTAATTCAGCTGCTGCTGCTTCTACCGCTGCTTTCTTATCTGCAGAAAGTTTATCTCCAAATTCTTTCAGTTGCTTCTCAGTCTGGAAGATCAATCCGTCAGCCTTGTTGAAAATTTCAACTTCTTCTTTTTTCTTAGCATCTTCTGCAGAATTTTCCTGCGCTTCTTTTTTCATTCTTTCGATTTCTTCGTCAGAAAGTCCTGAAGACGCCTGAATCTTGATAGATTGCTCTTTACCTGTTCCTTTATCTTTAGCAGAAACGCTAAGGATACCATTAGCATCAATATCAAAAGTTACTTCGATCTGAGGAACTCCTCTTGGTGCTGGTGGAATATCTGCAAGATCAAATCTTCCAATTTCTTTATTATCGTTGAACATTGGTCTTTCACCTTGTCCTACTCTAATGCTCACTGCCGGTTGGTTATCAGAAGCTGTAGAGAATGTTTCAGATTTTTTAGTTGGGATGGTTGTATTTGCATCAATTAATTTAGTAAATACAGAACCCATTGTTTCAATACCTAAAGAAAGTGGAGTAACGTCAAGAAGTAATACATCTTTCACGTCTCCTGTAAGAACTCCTCCCTGGATTGCAGCACCAATTGCTACTACTTCGTCAGGGTTTACTCCTTTAGATGGTTTTTTACCAAAGAATTTTTCAACTTCTTCCTGGATAATAGGGATTCTTGTAGAACCTCCTACCAAGATTACCTCATCGATATCAGAGATAGAAAGACCTGCATCAGAAAGTGCTTTTTTACAAGGCTCCATTGATCTTCTTACTAAATCTGCAGATAACTGCTCAAATTTAGCTTTTGTTAAAGTCTTCACTAAGTGTTTAGGACCTGTTGCTGTAGCTGTGATATAAGGTAAGTTAATCTCAGTTTGTGCTGAAGATGATAATTCAATTTTAGCTTTTTCAGCAGCTTCTTTCAATCTTTGTAATGCAATTGCATCAGATTTTAAATCTACTCCTTCTTCAGATTTGAACTCATCTGCCATCCAGTTGATGATCACATCATCAAAGTCATCCCCTCCAAGGTGGGTATCACCATTTGTAGACAATACTTCAAATACTCCGTCTCCTAAATCAAGGATAGAAACGTCAAAAGTACCACCTCCAAGGTCATACACTGCAATTTTTTGATCTTTATGAGCTTTATCCATACCGTATGCTAAAGCAGCAGCTGTTGGCTCATTGATAATTCTTTCTACCGTAAGACCTGCAATTTCTCCGGCTTCTTTAGTAGCTTGTCTTTGTGCATCATTAAAGTAAGCTGGAACAGTGATTACCGCTCTTGTTACTTCCTGTCCAAGATAATCTTCAGCAGTTTTCTTCATTTTTTGAAGAATCATTGCAGAAATTTCCTGTGGTGTATATTCTCTATCGTCAACTTTAACTTTTACAGTGTCATTTGGACCTTTTACTACATTATAAGGTACTCTTGAAATTTCACTAGCATCATCTTTGAAATGAGTTCCAATAAATCTTTTGATAGAATATACTGTCTTTGTTGGATTCGTTACCGCCTGTCTTTTAGCAGGATCTCCTACTTTTCTTTCACCATCTTCTGTAAACGCCACGATAGAAGGAGTTGTTCTCTTTCCTTCTGCATTAGGAATCACGACAGCATCTTTGCCTTCCATTACTGCAACACAAGAGTTGGTCGTTCCTAAGTCAATTCCAATTATTTTACTCATAATATTTTTAATTTTTTCTAATTTTTAATTTGATTTACACTCTACATTTCTCAATATCCGTACCATTCAGGTATATATGACAAATTGACACACGTCTTTAAAAAGTGATGATCTCATCGGCAATCACATCAATCAAAAATTAAAATATCCCTTTATATATCAACAATTTATGAATAATACCAAGTCAGACTTTTTTGCATGCTTTCATAATGTATCTATCAATTTTGGCATACCTATTGATAATATTGACGGAATATTTTCTTTAACACAAACACACCCGATGAAAAATACAATTAAAAAATCCCAGATTCTTTATTATCCTTCTTATAATAATTTAGATAAAATTATAAACCTTAATTAATTATCTAAAACTCTATTGAAGCGGTTCTTGCCTCTCGCAAAATATAAAAATACATCCCTTTTATATAGGTAAGTCTGTCCGTGTTCACAATTTTTAATTTTCTGCATTCTTACTAAGTCGTTTAGTTAAGAGCTTTTTCGGGCTATCCATGTTGTGAAATTACACCCTAGAATATTAATATTTTTAGTACATCATAGTATAATAACTTATAAATAAACACAATGACAAAAAAAGTTTTATTTTCAACTTTAATTCTATTATTCGGAATTACAAATGCACAGATAGGCATAGGAACACCCAATCCACGCGGAGCACTTGATATTAACAAACCCACTACTAATGAACATGGGCTGGTGTTACCAACAAATTCAAGTACAACAAACATCTCCAATCCTTCAGGAGGAGAAGTTGCAATTGGGACAATTATCTATGACTCTGCTGCAGACTGTGTAAAAGTCTACAAATCTACCGGTTGGTCCAACTGCCTCTGTGATACTTGTGACGGCACTACGATTGTCCCTTTATCTACATTAGATTGCTCCAGAGGAGCACTGACAGGAACGTACATCCAGGGTACACAAAGCACGGGTACGAAAATAATCAATTACACTGGAGGAAGTGGGCAGGCCTATGGAGCAATACATATCGCGTCAACAGGTGTAACAGGGCTTAGTGCCACAGCTCCGGCGGGAACATTTGCTACTGGTAACGGAAACATTACTTTAGAGATTTCAGGGACACCGAACAAATCTGGTACAGCCAGCTTCAAAGTAACTCTTGGAGGACAAACCTGTACATTCATTATCACGGTTCAACCTAAAATTGCTCGTAGGATCAATATCCTTTCTCTTACACCAGATAACTGGGCATCAAATTTATCCTCAGATTCTTATACCAGCGTAGCCAGATCAAAACTGAATAACAGTTCCCATTTTGGACCTTCCGGAGACGTAAAAATCGAAGGTTTCAATTATAAAACAATAAATGTTTCGCAAAGCAGCGATCAGGCATTCAATGACGCCATTGACAATGCAGATATTATTTGGGTGGGCTATATCACTAACAGCACTTTTCCTCAATCTAAACGAAATATCCTGGCACAGAAGATAACTGAAAAGAAAAAGTTCTTCTATCTGGGTGCTGATGGAGGCACTGCATTCTTTCCGTTTTCGAACTTCGCGGGATATTCTTTCACCAGTACCCCAAATAATAAAAATGGAAAAATATCAGCTACTAATGTAGGTCCTACAAATGGTATTTTTGGAAATATACCTGTTGGATCTACTATTGTATTCAACAGATACGTTGGAGGAATATCATTTCCTTCTACAGCTTCAAGTTTTATGGATACAGAAAATGGCAGACCTACCGGTATTATTGATGATAATCTTATTATTATTGGAGATATTAACTGGTATATCAATAGAGATAGCCGGGATGGATTTATCAATGGAACTAGTAGCTGTACTCAAAATAATAATTCAATTTTATTCTGTAACATATTTGAGAAGGCTATAGAATATGTACTAACCCATTAGTGAGAGACAAGGTTCACGACAAGTCAAAATTATAATTCAAAGGTTGCCTTTTAGGCAACCTTTTTTCATTTTCATTCGAATTATTGGAGAAAATCCTTGTGGAATCTGTTCTATTACATCATAAAAAAACCTTGATATACACGAATTATAAATATTTGATTTATTAAATTCATTATAGAATACCTTTTATATATTTTAAAGGAGGTATGCTGGATAGGACAGTTCCTACAATCAATTTGTGAAGGCCAAAAATTTAACCTAATCAATACTTATTCAATATGTATTAATCCTTATTTTTGATAAATTTTACACACAAATATGTCGATACACTTTAATCCGAGGGATATTACCTGGCTGGCGTTTAATGAAAGGGTTTTACAGGAAGCAATGGACGAGAATGTACCCTTGCACTTAAGGATACGTTTTCTTGGAATTTTCTCCAATAATTTAGATGAATTTTTCAGGGTACGTGTTGCCGGATTAAAGCGTGCTATGGATTTTAAGGAAAAGGTCATTGCAGAATCTTTTTATCAACCACCATCTAAAATCTTGCAGCGGATCACCGAAATCGTAATCAAACAACAGCAGAACTTTGACAAAACCTGGAAAAAGATTCAGAACGAAATGGCTGATCATAAGGTTTTCATTAAAAATGCGAAAAACTTAACTGTACTACAAAAAGAATTTGTTCGAAAATATTTTGATGAAGTTGTAGAATCCAATGTGATCCCTATTCTTCTCCATGAGAATACTTCAATGCCATATCTAAGAGATAAGAGTCTTTATCTGGGTGTGGCTATGAGAAAAAAAGACTGGCAATATCAAAGTAATTACGCTATAATAGAAATTCCATCCCGCTTTGTAGGGAGATTTGTCCTTCTGCCGACAGAAGATCCTATGGAAAAAAATGTGATGCTGTTGGAGGATGTTATTACCTTTAATTTACCGCACATTTTTTCTTATTTCGGATATGACGAATTTGCTGCAAATGCATTTAAAGTAACTAAGGATGCTGAAATGGATTTGGATAACGATATCAGAACCAATTTTGCAGAAAAAATAGAAAAGGGCCTTAAAAATAGAAGAAAAGGAAAGCCAACAAGATTCGTTTTTGATAAAGATATGGATAAAGCACTATTGGAAATGCTGATCCGCAAACTTAATCTGACAAAAAAAGACAGTATAATCCCTGGAGGAAAAATACATAATTTCAAACATTTCATGGATTTTCCAGATGTTTTTGAAGCATTTGCCAGACCCGTAGAACGGACTTCTTTTACACATCCTGCTTTTGAACATAATGAAAGAGTAACGGATGTTATTCTAAAAAATGATGTCTTACTTACTTTTCCTTATCATAAATACAACCCAGTTATAGATCTTCTTCGTGAAGCTGCTATGGATCCTGATGTAAAGTCTATACAGATCACAGCATACCGTTTAGCCAGCAGCTCCAAAATTATCAATGCGCTGATCTATGCAGCAAGAAATGGCAAGGAAGTTACTGTAATGCTTGAGCTTCAGGCAAGATTCGATGAAGAGTCCAATCTTGAATGGAAAGAAATGCTGGAGCCAGAAGGAATCAATGTTTTAATAGGAATTCCCGACAAAAAAGTTCACGCCAAACTTTGTGTTATTAAGAAGAGAGCTCACAATAAAACCATTCAATACGGTTTTATAAGCACTGGAAATTTTAACGAAAAAACGGCAAGAATTTATGGAGACCATCTTTTAATGACTTCAGACAGAGGAGTGATGGCTGACATCAATAAAGTATTTAATGTTCTCAAGAAGCCAAAAGAAGATTACTTGTCTATTTTGAAAACTTGTAAAAGCCTAATGGTTTGCCCCCAGTTCATGCGCGAAAAAATTGTGCACCATATTGACAAGGAAATTGATGAGGCAAAAGCAGGAAGAAGAGCTGAAATCATTGTTAAAGCCAATTCTGTAAGTGACCGTGCTTTGATTACAAAATTATACGATGCTGCTTCAGCAGGAGTTGTTGTAAGAACTATAGTAAGAGGAATCTATTGCGTAGTCAATCAAAAAGATTTTAAAGAAAAGATAAAAGGAGTAAGTATCGTAGACGAATACCTTGAGCACGCCCGGGTAATGTATTTTTACAATAAAGGAGCCGAGGATATGTATATTTCATCTGCTGACTGGATGACCAGAAACCTGGATTATAGAATTGAGGCTGCAGTGAAGATCACCAATAAGGATTTAAAAAAAGAATTGAAAGATATCCTTGATATACAATTGAAAGACAATGTAAAAGCCAGAATTTTAGATAAAGGATTAAGCAATGAGTATGTCAGGAATGGTAAAGAGGATTGTCGTTCTCAAATCGAAACTTATAAATATTTAAAAGCCAAAACAAAAACCAAATGAAGATCGCAGCAATAGATATAGGAAGTAACGCAGCCAGACTTTTAATCAATGAAGTTAAAATTAATGGCAAACAACCTGAATTTATAAAACTCAATCTTTTGAGAATCCCTTTACGACTAGGTATGGATGTGTTTACTCTTGGTGAAATCGGTCCGGAAAGGGAGAAAATGGTCATTGACTCGATGAGAATTTTCAGTGACCTGATGAAGATTTACAAAGTAGATCATTACAGGGCTTGCGCTACCAGTGCAATGCGTGATGCTACCAACGGACAGGATATTATTGAACAGGTAAAAAAAACATCGGGAATCAATATAGAGATCATTTCAGGAGATGAAGAAGCTACCTTGGTGTACGAAAATCATGTAGCAGAAGGCCTTGATAAAGATTTCGCCTATTTATATATTGATGTCGGCGGAGGTTCTACCGAGCTTACTTTCTATGAAAATGACAAAATGGTATATGAAAAATCTTTTAATATCGGAACGATCCGTTTATTAAATAACCTTGTCACTGCAGACAACTGGTATGAAATGAAGCAGGAAGTAAAGAAAAATATTATCAGTAAAAAACCTATTGTTGCTATTGGGTCTGGAGGAAATATTAATAAAGTATTTTCAATGAGCAAAACGAAGGACGGAAAACCAATGTCCCTGGCACATTTAAAAAAGGTGCATAAAGAATTTGATGAACTAAGCGTAGATGAAAGAATGACCAAGCATAACCTTAGAGAAGACCGGGCAGATGTTTTAGCACATGCCTTAAAAATATTCAATAGTGTGATGGCCTGGTCCGATATCAACCGGATATTTGTTCCGAAAATTTCTGTAGCCGACGGGCTTATTCACAATATATACAGTAAATTACACGAAAAAAAATAATTACTTTTTATTTTAAACATTAAAGCCCATTGCATGACAATGGGCTTTTATATTATAAATACCGCTGCTCTGGTTCCCTAATTTCAGAATGCTAAAAAAATCTAACCTGATGAATCTTTTATTAAAATTTACTTAAAATAATGTTATGTTTAAAAAATTCATTTTCTCAAAAAACAGCATAATTTTCAGAGCTACAAGCTGTTTTCTTTTTATAGCAAGCTAAAATAAATGCAAGTGTTTAAAATATTTTTAAAAACTTAATTTTTTTTAAAGTAAATTTAAGTGCTAAATCGTTATAAAAGTATAATCGTAATAAAATGAGTCTAAACCCAATTAAAATAATTCTGACAGGAGCTACAGGAATGGTAGGAGAAGGTGTGCTGATGGAATGTCTTGAAAACCCTTCTGTTTCTGAAATTTTAAGTGTGAGTAGAAAGCCGTCAGGAAAGAAACATGCTAAATTAAAAGAATATATTGTTTCTGATTTTATGCAAATCGACTTAGATGATGAAAATTTAAAAGGTTATGATGCCTGTTTTTTCTGTGCCGGAATAAGCAGCGTAGGTATGAATGAAGAAGATTATACTAAAATAACTTACGACAACACCTTACATTTTGCTAATGTGGTTCTGAATCAAAACCAGGAAATGGTTTTTAACTATGTTTCCGGTGCACATACGGACAGTACAGAAAGTGGAAAGGTAATGTGGGCCCGTGTAAAAGGGAAAACTGAAAATACTTTAAAAAAATTAGGTTTCAAAGCTGCTTATAACTTTCGACCTGGATTTATGAAACCTGTAGAGGGCCAGGTGAATGTAAAATGGTTTTTTAAACCATTTATCTGGTTATTTCCTGTTTTATTGCCTTCTCAATCTTTAACACTACACCAGGTGGGAAAAGCAATGATCAATGTAGTACAAAGAGGTTACCCAACATCAGCCTTAGAAATTCGAGACATTAAAAAACTTGCCATATGAGAGAAATGTTAAAAAGAATTATCCTTGTCATTTTCATACTATTGGTTTTGACTGCAATTTCTGGATTCCTGTATACTCAGAAGCATCCATTTGAAAAAATATCAACAGATAAGCATTGGATAAAAAGTGAAACCCAAAAATAGGGTTGGAAACTGATCAGCTATGAAAAAAATAATATCATTACATATTATTAATTATTTCTTAAGATTCCATTAAAATATTTACAAAGGATAAAGTCCATTTTTGCATTAATCAAAATTTAAAGTAAAAATGACTAATAACTATCTTTTAAGAGGTTTCCTACCTATTGCTGTTTTGTTTCAGGGCAGCATTTTCGGACAGTCGTTGATCCACTATTGGAATTTTAACAACAATGTGTCAGAAACTTCTATTACCACCCCAACGTCTTCTTTAATCAACGGTTCTTCACTTATCGCAATTGCCGGAGGTACAAGTATCATTGATTTCGCTGGAGGAACCGGACAAAACTTCAATGTTGATAATTTAAATACCCGAAATAATGATCCGGCAGGAACTCACTTAAGATTTAATAATCCTATTGGAGGAGCTCTTCAATTTTCATTGCCCACAACAGGATATAATAATGTGGTTGTAAAGTTCACAACAAGAAGATCGGGCTCCGGAGCAGGGACACAGACCTGGTCTTATTCACTTGACGGTAGTACTTTTACCTCTTATCAAACGGTAAGTCCTCAGGATGGAAATCCTCAGTTAATCACTTTTGATTTTTCAGCGATTGCAGGAGTTTCCAATAATCCGAATTTTAAGCTAAAGGTTGAGTTTTCTACTGGTGCAGGAGGAAATGTAGGTAACAATCGTTTTGATAATTTCACAGTAGATGCCACAGCAACAACTGGTACTGATACTACTCCACCATCGGTAGCATACCTTCCAGCCAACAATACAAACAATGCTTCTACAACATTAAATCCCACTATTTCTTTTAACGAAAATGTGAGATTGATTGACAATTCTACTATTACTGATACAAATGCCCAGAACCTGGTTGAACTTCGTTTGGGAAGTGCTTCGGGAACATTAATCCCTTTTACTACGACTTTTAGCAATAATAAGATCACTGTAACTCCAACTGCGGGTTTAATTCCTAACCAAACCTATTATTTAGCTTTAAAACCTAATACAGTTGAAGATTTTAGCGATAATGCTGTTACCGCTACAACATCAACTATTTTTACAACCGCAGGTACGAGTATTTCATTAGATAAAAATTTCATCAAAGTAAATGAAAATGCAGGTAGCTTAAGCTTTAAAATTAATGTTAATAATCCATCCAATTCAACGGTCAATCTTGTTGTAAAACCTGCACCTTTCAGTACAGCTAACAGTAATGATTTTACGCTTAGCAATCAAACGATCAATATCACACCATCTACGACCAGCTATACCGTCAATATTCCGATTATTGATGATACCCTAGAAGAGCAGCAGGCAGAATATTTTGTGCTAAGCCTTGAAAATCCGGTCGGCACAACCATCACAGGGGATAATTCGGCAACAATATATATTGTGGATAATGACAAAGCCGCACCGGTTCCTTCCAACCAGATTCAGTTGAATTATATCGGAAGCTTCGATCCGTCAGGTAATAACAACAGTTCAACAGAAATTGTTGTTCATGACCCTTCAAGCCAAAAATTATTTACCATCAGTTCTGTGACCGATGTTTTTGATATTATTGATTTTAGTAATCCATCCACTCCAGTGGTCACTAAAACAGTAAATATGGCTCCCTACGGAGGAATTACAAGCATTGCCGTAAAAAACGGAATTTTAGCCGTTTCTTCTCCTAATGCCAATCCTCAGCTAAATGGTTCGGTGATATTTTTTGATATCAATGGAAATTTCCTTAAACAACTAACTGTAGGGGCTTTACCTGACATGATCACATTCACTCCTGATGGAACAAAAGTGATCACTGCCAATGAAGGAGAACCGAACGATGCGTATACTGTAGATCCTGAAGGTTCAATTAGCATTATCGATATTTCGGGTGGTGTAAGCAATGTGACTCAGGCTAATGTTACAACTCTTAATTTCACCAATTTTAACAATCAGGAAGCAGCCCTTTTTGCAACCGGATTGAGAAAAGTAAAGACTACAAGTACGCTCGCTCAGGATTTAGAACCTGAATATGTTACTGTAAGTTCAGACAGTCAAAAAGCCTGGGTTACTCTTCAGGAAAATAACGCGATTGCTGAAGTAAACCTGGCAACAAAAACAATAACAAGTATCTGGGGCTTAGGTAAAAAAGACATGAGCATTCCTGGAAACGGGTTTGATGCTTCAGATAATAATGGTGAGATTTTAATTGCCAACTGGCCGGTAAAAACATTTTATACTCCGGATGCGGTACAAAACTATAAAGCTGGCGGTATCAATTATATCGTAACGGCTAATGAAGGAGATGAAAAAGATCTTTCAGGCTTTAGTGAAAGAACCACTGTAGGAGCAAACGGTTATGCTTTAGATGCAACAATTTTCCCAAATTCCTCGATATTAAAAGCTTCCCACAATTTAGGAAGATTCAGGGTAACGAGTGTAAATGGAAATACAGATGGTGACACTGAATACGAAGAAATCAATGCAATGGGAGCCCGTTCTTTCTCTATTTTTAATGCGGATACAAAACAAATGGTATATGATAGTGGTGATAAGTTCGAAAGATATATTGCTGCTAACCATCCGTTAATCTTCAATGCAGATAACGAAGCGAATGGAGCTAAAAACAGAAGCCGTGCAAAAGGCCCGGAACCTGAAGGTGTAGCACTGGGAAATATCAACGGACAAACTTTTGCTTTTATCACTTTGGAAAGAACTGGTGGTGTTATGGTTTATAATATTACAGATCCTAATAACGTAACATTTACCGATTATAAGAATTCCCGTTCAACTTCTGCTTACGGAGGAGATAATGGACCGGAAGGCATTATTTATATCGCTCCTCAAAATACAACAACAGGAAAAGGATATGTTGTAATCGCCAATGAGATTAGCGGAACTCTGGCCATGTATGAGGTTACACAATCACCAACATTAGGAACAGGTGAAGTGAAAACTGAAAAAGCGACCTTCAATATCTTCCCGAATCCGGTTGCAAAAGGAAATACATTATATTTCAACAGAGCACAGGATTATGAGCTGTATGATATGTCCGGAAAACTGATTGGAAAAGAGAAAAATGCTTTGACTATAGATACTTCCAGACTTACTACAGGAGTTTACCTGGTAAAAACAGCTGAAGGTATGATCAAAAGACTAATCGTAAAATAGAATATATTATTTAGTTGAGCAAAGAGCTTCAAACAGTGTTTGAAGCTCTTTTTAGTATGTGCCTATATTTTTAATGCATGTCATCGTAAATCCGAACGAGATCCACTATATTCTTAACTTTGAGTTTGTCGAAAATCTTCTTTTTATAGGTGCTTATCGTTGACATTTTAAGATCAAGGATATTAGCAATTTCTATATTCCCATTTCCTTCTGCTAAAAGTTTAAATATCTGGAACTCTCTTTTCGAAAGCTTTTCTACGGTACGGCTATCTTTAGAATGGGAAAGCAACTTGTTAACCATCTTTGAGGGATAGTAATAACCTTCTTCAAATATGGCAGTAACCCCTTTCAGTATTTCAGATTCTGATGCCCCTTTATTAAGAAATCCTTCAGCTCCTTCCTCAATATACTGAATTCCCACACTTTCATCATACGTAGAAAATATAATGATTTTAAGATCTTCCTGCTTCCCTTTCAGCTCTTTTACCATCGCCTTAAAAACACTGTCAGGCATATCAATATCAAGGATTACCAAATCATATTGCTTTTCTAAAACTTTTTCTTTGGTCTCAATATAGCTTTCGGCAAAATCTATCTCGCAGGAATATTGAAGTTTCGATTCCAACAGCAGCGCAGTACCCGTTCTCACAATATAATGGCCATCCGCAATGAGTATTTTTTTCATAGTTCTTAGTTTTTGATCATAACTTCCAAAAGAAACCTTTTATACATTTTCTCGGAAAATATTTCCTTTTTCGATTTTAGCACGAAATGCAATACAACTTGTAGGCCGATACTCTTTTTTTCTGAAGAAATTTCTTCATAACAAAGCTCCCCCATAATATTTATGCAGTAGGTTATTAGTTTTTGAGAAAATCCATCTCCCGAATTGGTAGTTTTGATGATTCTCCATATATCTTCACTCTTCTGCATAGATAACCTCGTCGTGATCAGTTTTTAAACTGTATTGTCAGTTGGTATAGAATCATTGTATGGAAATAGCATTTATATCTACCAACCATATAGTGCCAGATTTGCCTTCTGTATTGTACCACACTCTTTTTGGCGTAACGATATGAGTCGTTTGAAAACAAATTAAAGAGTTTTGTACATCAAAATAGGAAAAGAAAAAACATAACAGAAGCAAAAAAAACCTCATATAGTGTTGTAAATAAATTTTTTACAAAAGTAACATTAATAAAACTCACAAAAACATAGAATTATTTCTATATGAATTTAATATTAATTCTACTTTACCAGCACTCCATACGTGAGTAAAATCCACAAAAAAAGACAGGATATAAAAACCTGTCTTTAAACATATTACATTATTTTAAACGAATAATTTCCTAAAAATAATAATTCACTGTAAATATTTAAATATATATAAATATGACCTCTTTTTTTATTCCTTTGGAATATCATCTTTTGGAGCTTGATTTTCTAAGGTCATATCATCAAAATTCTTTTTTTCTTTTTTCTCAATGATCTTAACAATCTCCTTTTGAACCTCCTCAGGTTTTCCTTTTAAATAATCCGGTAAATTGAGTCCGGCCATATTAAAAAGATCATTCAATGGCGGAACTGTTTTCATCATTCCGGAAACAAAATTAGCAGTAGAATTAGTTCCATCTTTACCATTTCCACTATCCCAAACGGTAACCTTATCAATTTTAATATTCTTAACCGCTTCCACCTGGGTCTTAACCAATTCAGGAAGTTTTTCAAGCAATAGTAATTGAAAAGCACTATTCGCATCCCCTCCTGCTGCTTTTATTACCTGATCATAACCTTCGGCCTGTTTTGTAAGGATCTCATAAAGACCTTTCGCTTCCGCCTCCATTTTTGCAAATATAGCATCAGCCTCCCCTTTTGCCTGGAGTCTTATTTTTTCAGCTTCAGCTTGTGCATCAATGATCATTTTCTGTTTAGAAATTTCTGCAGGAACCACAATATTTGCCTGTTGTGTCGAACGTTCTCTCTCCGCTCTTGCAGCTTCGGCTTTCTGTTCTGCAACATAAGATTCTTCTAAGGATCTTGCCGCCTGTACTTTTTCCGCAGCAGTAGCTATTCTCAATGCTTCAGCTTCTCTTTCTCTTCTTTCCGCATCAGAGTTTGCAATGGTAATTTTTGCTTCATTCTCTCCTTTTACAGCTATGGAGTTAGCTAAAGATGTAGCAATACGGGCTTCTTTTGCCGCTTCAGCTTTACCAATAGCCTCATCTTTTCCAGCTGCAGCGATACTTACCTCTCTGTCTTTCTGCGTAATCGCTATTTTAACATCACGATCTCTTTGTGTTTCAGCAATTTGGGTATCTTTTTCACGATCCGCAATCGCCTTCCCTGTTTCACCGATTTTCGTCTGTTCTGCTACACTGATGATCGCCTCATTAATGGCTTTAGCAGCTGCCTCTTTACCTAAAGCTTCAATATATCCGGATTCATCTCTGATATCCGTAACGTTTACGTTAATAAGCTTAAGACCGATTTTCTTTAATTCCGTATCAACGTTTTTAGAAATGTTATCTAAGAATTTATCTCTGTCGGAATTAATTTCTTCAATCGTCATCGTTGCAATCACCAAACGAAGCTGACCGAATAAAATATCTTTGGAAAGCTCCTGAATTTGTTCCGGAGACAGCCCCAATAAACGTTCTGCTGCATTTCCCATTGAATCCGGTTCTGTAGAGATTGCAATTGTAAAACGACATGGAACATCGACACGAATATTCTGACGTGAAAGTGCATTGGTAAGATTGGCTTCGATAGAAATAGGTTTCAGATCCAGATAAGCGTAATCCTGAATAACAGGCCATACAAAAGCTCCCCCGCCATGGATACACTTTGCAGAGCTTCCTCCGGTTTTACCATAAATGACTAAAATTTTATCTGAAGGACACCTTTTGTATCGTGAGATAAGTGCCAGAAATGTAACAAATAGTACAACTACTATTACAACGGTTAGAATAAGAGTTCCGGGAATTTCCATATATAGTTTTATAAAATGTTGATGATAATTAGACTTTTGAAACGACAAGAATTTTATCGTAGATGTATATCACTCTTACTGAATGACTCGATGGAATACTTTCTTCAGCTTCTGTCATAGCCTGAAGTTCATGATTGGTTCCATTTACAGAGATCAGGATCTTTCCCATTCCACTCATTTTAGCTGGAATCGTTAGGTATACCTCTCCCGTTTTACCGATAAGATTCTCCAGTTTAAAAGTGTTGTCTTCTGTTAATTTTAAAATTTGAAGTATAAGAATAAAGAACAAAAACAGAAATCCTGTTCCGATGAGAATTGCTACAAAGAAAAGAAGAACCTTACTTCCTATAGAGTCATAGAATGCAACTCCTCCCCAACCGAATCCTAAAAGAAAATTAACTAAGTTCCTAAAAGAGAATAGCTGAAAAGGGCTATCCCCATGGCTTGAATCGCCACTAAAATCAGTGTGAATAGCTCCGGTGTGATCACTTCCTATAAAAGTAAGAATTGTCTGAATTAAAAATATTAAACTGGCACCCAAAGCAATATACCAAAAGCCTTGATTAAGGGGTTCTAAATTTTCTAAAAATCCAAACATAAGTATGTGTTTCTCACAAATATAACGAAACTATTTTATAATTTCAAGGAGAAAACCCAACAAAAAAGACAGGCTTTAAAAAACCTGTCTTTAGTATCTATAAATCGTTGTATTACTCTACGCTTATTACTTTTTGGATTTCCGGAGCATGTTGCTTGATTGTATTTTCTACGCCTAATTTCAGCGTTGAGAAATTCAAAGAACATCCGGAACAGTTTCCCAAAAGTTTGACATAAACCATATTATCTTTCACATCAATAAGCTCTATATCTCCTCCGTCTTTATTTAAAAACGGACGAATACTTTCTAAAGCTTCCATTACTCTCGTTACAGTATCTTCGTGTGCTACGTTTGTTTCCATATTTTTCAGTTCAATTCGGTTGTTTCAAAATTTAATTTGAAATATTATTTTTTTGCCTTTGGTGAGCATCCGGCCATTGTTGTAATTTTTACAGCTTCGGTAGGTGGAAGGCTTTTATTTCTTTCTACAAGACTTTCTACCATTTTACGTGCCGTCTCAGTATAAATATCTGCAATTTTAGAATTTTCCTGTAATGCTGCAGGTCTTCCAACATCTCCTGCTTCTCTGATACTCTGGATCAACGGAATCTCTCCCAGTACAGGAATTCCCAGATCATCAGCTAAATATTGTGCTCCCTGGTTCCCAAAGATATAATATTTATTATCAGGTAATTCTTCCGGTGTAAAATACGCCATATTTTCGATTAATCCAAGAACCGGAATATTGATACTTTCCATCTGGAACATTGCAATACCTTTTCTTACATCTGCTAAAGCAACATGCTGAGGTGTACTTACGATAACAGCTCCCGTTACCGGTACTTCCTGAATAATTGACAAGTGGATATCTCCTGTTCCCGGAGGTAAATCAATCAATAAGAAGTCTAATTCTCCCCAATCAGCATCTCTGATCATCTGATTCAATGCTTTTGAAGCCATTGGACCTCTCCAAACTACTGCTTGATTAGCTCCAGAGAAATAGCCTATTGAAAGCATTTTCACTCCATAATTCTCTACAGGCTTCATCAGATTCTTCCCATTTACTTCTACAGAAATAGGCTTCTGTCCTTCAGTATCAAACATGGTAGGAACAGATGGTCCATAAATATCAGCATCTAATAAACCAACTTTAAATCCCATTTTAGCTAAAGTAACGGCCATATTTGCTGAAACAGTAGATTTACCAACCCCTCCTTTTCCGGAAGCAATCGCTATAATATTTTGAATTCCTGAAATTTGTTTTCCTTTGATCTGGCTTTGCTGAATTTCACTAGGCTCAGGAGAAACAATTTTAAGTTTTAAATGAACTTCTTCTCCGAACTCACTGGCAAAAGCCTGCTTCATCGCAGCTTCTAATTTTTTCTTTTCATGCATAGCCGGTGAATGAGCTGTCATGTCTATATATACGTCATTCCCTACAATCTGAAGATTACTTACTAAATCATCTACTTCTATTTCTTTAAGGAAATCTTGAACCTTTTCTTTCGTCAACATAAAATTGCTATAAAATTGTCTACAAATTTACGGATTTTTTCTATAATTTAGAATGAATAAAATCTATAACTCAAGGTGATAAATCGCATGACTAAAAATAGCGTATGTAATTTTTTTAGCCATGAAATATAAAAAGCAAAAACCTCAACCATAAAAAAATGAACACAAAATTAACTCCATATCCATCCAAATTTGCCTCCTCAGAAGGTCTTTTTAAAGTAGGAAAAACAAATTTCAAGTGGTACAATCTGGCAGACAATCTTGAAAACATTTCACCTAAAGACATCATGGATGCTAAGGCATCTATAGAAAATGCGGAAGAAAAATTTCAGGATATGGATGATTTAGGGTTTGTAATCCTTCATCGTTGTGGTGAAAATTATCTGCTCCTGGTATGTACATGGAGAAGTGAAAATGAATTATGGGAAAGTGTTTATTATGATGGTTCGGGAAAATTTGAAATCTGGGACAGAAATAAAACCCATCTACCAACCTATTGCGTATGGGAAATGGGAATTGTCTATTACGAATCCCAGGCCTGGAAAAAGTACCTCGGATCTTTAAGAGAAGAAGGTAATAAAGAGGATTATTTACAATCCTTTTTTGAAGGCGAAGTATAAAATAATTATGAGCTCTCAAAACCAAGACGTTAACTAACTCTATCAATTAGCTCTGTTTTTCTCATCAAATTTAACATCCCGCGCTGTTCCTTTTACTTTTTTATTTCCAAAGTTATAAGTAACTGATAAGGATAACCTTCTTGCATCATAGTAATTATTATAAAAATGGTCGGAATTGGTATAATAAATTTCACCTTTGCTTTTGGCCTGCTTAAAGATGTCCGAAACGTACACGTTGATTTGAAGGGCTTTATCCATAAGATTTAATTTAAATCCAGAAGTGATATCTCCAACATAATAAGAATATATATTTCCAAAATTTGAAGGTAATCGTGACCAGTAATTGAGAAAGAATTGTACTGTCTTGGCTTTATTCAGTGAGAAATTATTCTGCATAGAAAGATTATATCCATTTCCTTTTCTAGACGCTGCATCTGAAGCAAAAACCTTAGTTTTCATGTAATAAATATCAACGGAGCAATTGGTTTCCCAAAATTTAAAGAATGTATCTGAATAATTTATAGTCACACCTGCACTATTTTGATTATAAAAATTTTCAAATGTGCTCAATCTGTTTTCGCCTTGCAACGTCACCAATTGATCGAATGCATTAAGCCTTCTTTGTAAATAAACAGAAGTAGATAACTTTCCTTTATAAACATGTGATAATTCAAAATTATGATTAATAGATGGTTGTAGTAAAGGATTTCCTGTATAATATGAGTTGATATTAATATACCAGCGGTAAGGATTGATTGCACGAAATCCCGGCCTGTTGATCCGTTTTGAATAATTGATACTGAATGTATTATTTTCATCAGGCTTATAAGTCACATAGGTTGTGGGAAAGAATTTACCATAAGAGTTATTAGAACTTTTCCCTGATGTCACTGAGAGACCATCTATTGTAGAATACTCATAACGAAGTCCTGCTTTCGCTGACCATTTTTCATTAAATTCTTTTTCCATACTGAAGTATGCTGCATAATTCTTCTCATTATAGTTAAAAACATTGCTCTTCTCAGGATCTGTTATGTAGTTTCCGTTAATCAGATTTTTGTATTCTATCCCCGAATCATTATCAAAATTGGTAAATTTTACCCCTGTTTCTATTTTTGAAAATTGATAAGGTAAAGTAAGATCAGCCTGTCCGGAATAAATTTTATAATCAAGTGTGGAAGGAGTCCTTACCGTAAAGCTTTCTCCCGAATTACTCACAGTATTAAAATCGATAGTACTATTAGGTGTATTAGAAAAGTAATTTCCAGTAATACTAAGCTTATGGTTTAATTTTCCAAATTTAAGATCATAATAGGCACTTATAGTTTGCTGCTTACTTTCTAAACGATGCTCTGCATATGTCGATAAATTATTAGTAAAGTTCCCATTTTGAAAATAATCTGAGCTATTTTGCACATTCATGTTTGAATGCCCAAAGCCGTAATCATAAATAAATCCTAACGCTGACTTTGAACTTAAATGGTAATCCATGCTGAGGTTAGCCCCCAAACCATCATTAAAATCTCTTCGGTTATCGGAACTTATCAATCCATCAGAACCGATGATTTTGTAATTTTCATACGAATGTTTTTCTGTATCGTAATGCCTTAATTTTAATGATGATCGCAATTTTTCATTCTGATAACTGATCGTAGCATTGTTTGTACCTCCAGTATAGGTAGTTTGGACAAGTGTTGAGGTAATACTTCCATTCCATCCCAGATTTTGATTCTTCTTTAAAACAATATTAATAAGACCACTGTTTCCCTGTGCTTCATATTTTGCTGGCGGAGAAGTAATCACTTCAATTTTTTCAATATTTTCTGATCTCAGACTTTTCAGATAATTCATAAGTTCAGTTCCTGAGAGATTGAGCATTCGTTCATTGATCATAATTGCTACCCCACTTTTCCCTACAATGGAGATCCCTGAGTTTTCATCTACTTTTATGAGAGGAGTTGCACTTAAAGCTTCTGTAGCATCCATCCCCTGGGAGGCTATTGAATTGGTAATATTAAATATGAGACGGTCAGACTTTCTTTCAATCATTCTTTTTCTTCCGGTAAGAGTTACCCCTTCCAGTTGCTTCTCCTGCTTCCTGTCAATTTCAAAATCCTGCTTTAGATCACCAGTAATATTAAAATCTTTATTAAAAACTTCAATACTATCCTGTATAAGTTTCATATTGTATTTCCCTTTTTCTGAAAGCTTTAGAATATACTTACCTTTTTCATCAGAAATAGCTATTTGCCTTGTTTTATCTTTAACTGCTACAATTTCAACATAAGCTCCACTTTGTCCGTTTTGTCTGACAGTTCCTGTAATCATTTGAGAAAAGCCAAGAATGGGAAATAAAAGTAGTATTGTAGCTAAAGTTTTGTTCATGGTTCTTATTTTATATAAAACAAATCTTATCTTTATTTCATTACATCATATGGCTCAACTTTTTTTCAATATATTCGTTATTATAAAATCATTTTATGAGAAAAAGTTTCATTGTATTTTCTTTATTTATTGCCCAGATCATTTATTCCCAGAGTTATTCTCAATACGTTAACCCTTTTATAGGAACCGGAGGTCATGGACACACATTTCCCGGAGCCATTGTTCCTTTTGGAATGGTACAGTTATCACCAGATACGAGAGTAGATGGCAGCTGGGATGGCTGTAGCGGTTATCATTATTCTGATTCTGTCATTTATGGCTTCTCACATACGCATCTTAATGGCACAGGTGTTTCAGATTACGGAGATATTATGCTGATGCCTACCATGGGAAATCCAGATCTGAACAGCAAAGACTACTCTTCAAAATTTTCTCATAAAAATGAAAAAGCAACAGCAGGATTTTATGCTGTAAAACTGGATAAGAATAATATAGATGTTCGTCTGACAACTACCAAGCGAGTTGGATATCATGAATACACTTTTAATAATGGTGGAAATGCCAATATTATTTTAGACTTAAATCACAGGGACAAATTGCTTGAAGGTGAAGTAAAGATCATTGATGATAAAACCATTGAGGTTTTCAGAAGGAGCGAAGCCTGGGCAACCAATCAATATATTTATGCAAGAATTGAATTTTCAAAACCTATGAAAATTTCAAAAAAAGAAACCAATGGAAAGCAGGAAGATCGTTTTTATACAGGTACAAAATTAGCACTTGCATTTTCAACTCCCGTAAAAAAGGGAGAAAAGATTAATGTTAAAGTTGCAATTTCTCCCACAAGCTATGAGGGAGCAGAAAAAAATATGACAGCCGAAGGTGGGTCTAATGATTTTGAAGTAATAAAAAAACAAGCGGATAGTGATTGGAATAAGGAACTTTCAAAAATTGAAATAAAATCCGATGATAAAACAAGCTTAGTATTTTTTATACGGCTATGTATCATGTGTTCACTCAGCCTAATATCAATATGGATGTTGACGGAAAATACAGAGGTCGGGATAACAAATTATATACAGCAAAAGGATTTGACTACTATTCTGTTTTTTCACTTTGGGATACTTTCAGGGCTGCCCATCCTTTAATGACATTGATCGACAGAAAAAGAACAGCCGATTTTATCAACTCATTTATTAAACAATACGAGCAGGGTGGAAAACTTCCGGTTTGGGAATTGGCTTCCAACGAAACAGAATGCATGATTGGTTATCATTCCGTTTCTGTAATTGCAGACGCTATGGCAAAAGGGATTACCGGCTTTGATTATGAAAAAGCTTACGAAGCATCTAAAAATTCAGCAATGCAGGATATTTTTGGATTAAATGCTTATAAACAAAACAACTATATCAGTATAGACGATGAACACGAAAGTGTTTCGAAAACATTGGAATATGCTTATGACGATTGGTGTATTGCCCAAATGGCCAAAATTTTAAACAAAAAAGAAGACTACCAATATTTCATGAACCGTTCTCAAAACTGGAAAAACCTTTATAATCCTAAAAACGGTTTTATGCAGGCCAGAAAAAACGGAAACTGGTATGAGCCTTTTGATCCAAGAGAGGTGAACAACAATTATACAGAAGGAAACTCATGGCATTATTCTTATTTTGTGCCACAGGATATTCCAGGATTGATTCAGGCTCATGGTGGTAAAGAAAAGTTTGAACAGTTTATTGATGCTATTTTCTCTGCACCTAATACAACAACAGGAAGAGAACAGGCAGACATTACGGGTCTTATAGGACAATACGCACAGGGTAATGAACCAAGCCATCACATTGCCTATCTGTACAACTTTGTCGACAAGCCACAAAAAACTGAGGAAAAAATAAAGTATATCCTTGATCATTTCTACAAAAATGCTCCGGATGGATTAATTGGAAATGAAGATTGCGGCCAAATGAGTGCCTGGTACATTTTAAGCGCTCTCGGAATCTATTCTGTAACTCCAGGGAAACCTGAATGGGAAACTCTAACTCCAAATTTTGATGAAATTAAAATCCATCTGGAAGATGGAACGACACGAACGATTACCAAAAATACAGCGAAAGAGGACCTTAAAAAATTAGGATTTGAAAATGTAAAACCGGCAAAAGACTTTAATTATACCGAACAAACGGCCACACCTGTAATCGCCGCTGACAGGCTTTTTGATTTTTCTACAAAAGTAGAGATCACCGCACTCAATGAAAAAGACAAAGTTTATTATATGACTTTGGATGATCATGATAAAAATGTAAGAAAGACTTTTACCCCCTATAAAGGTCCCTTTATCATCAATAAGACCACACAGGTTTCTGCCTATTCAGAAAGAAAAGGAATAAAAAGCTCGGTTACTACAGCCAATTTTAACAGAAGGCCTAATCATTGGGATATTACGTTGAATTCAACGGTAAATCCCCAATATACAGCAGGTGGAAAATTAGCTCTTATTGATGGAATTAACGGAGATATAAACTGGAGAAAGGGAGAATGGCAGGGGTACCAGGGGCAGACTTTTGAAGCAATTATTGATTTTAAGTCCCCTCAGCCACTCACCAAATTATCTTCAACCTACCTTCAGGATAGCAGGGCATGGATCCTTATGCCTCAAAAGGTAGAATACTATGCATCTATGAATGGTAAGGACTTTATTCTGCTGAAAACGGTTGACAATACTGTTGATCCAAAAGATGAAAAGGTTCAGATCAAAGATTTTGAAACAGATCTACTACCTACGGAAACTCGCTACATCAAAGTAAAAGCATATCAGTTTGGAAAACTTCCGGAATGGCATCAGGGAGCCGGTGGAGATTCTTATATTTTTATAGATGAGATTTCCGTAAAGTAATTTCCCATAGTTTCACTTAAAATAAAAACATCCTTCAAATTGAAGGATGCTTTTATTTTCTATTTATTCCGACAGTAGGAAAGATTTCCCACCAAGTCGTAGTTTAGTAAAGGTTATGATAAATGCATTCTTTCTGACCACTGTAATTCTTCCGGAAGCTCTCTATCGGAGAATTCAATATGAATTACTCGTCTTTTCTTTCCATTAGTTGTCCTGTTTGAACCATGAAGCAGTAGAGGTTTCATGATCATAATTCCTCCTTTTTCCACTTTACAGATTTCTTCTTTTTCTATTGTCCAATCAATTGTTTCTGGCCTATAGATTCCTTTAGCATGAGATGTAGGAACTACTTTTAGTGCCCCATTCTCTTCATCAGTATCATCCAAATGAATTCTGAGTGTATAAATATTTTCAAGAACATCTAATGGTGGTTGTACGGCAAATTGATTCTGCTTTGTAGTCCACGGCCCGAAATCAGGTACATCTATTTTTTTATCTACAGAAATAGTTAAATCCTGGTGATAAGCAACGTACCAATTGGATTTCTCCGGCTTATCAAAATAAATACTTTTTACAATAAAGTATTTTTCACCAAAAATATCTTTTATAATTTTCTTAATGTGGTCAATGAAAATAAATTCTGTAGACTCAGGAGCTTCTTTTAAAAATTGTCTTATCGCAAAAAGATCTCCAGACTTCCTGAAAGTATCTTTTGAAGTATCCATATTTTCAATAGTATGAATGATACTTTCAATTTCTTTTTCAGAAAAAACAGTATTAATCACTGTAAAACCTTTTTCCAGAACTTCATTTTTATGGTTCTCTAAGTCGCCTGTTTTCATCAGTGCTTATCTATGCCTTAACAGCAGGATCTTCCAATTGCCCTTCCCACTTGGAAACAGCAGAAGTAGCTAAAGCATTTCCTAAAACGTTAGTCATACTTCTTCCCATGTCACAGAAATGATCAATAGGTAAAATTAAGGCAATTCCTTCCGGTGGAATTCCAAACATAGAACAGGTCGCTACAATAATCACTAAAGAAGCTCTTGGCACGCCTGCAATTCCTTTTGAAGTAAGCATTAAAACCAAAAGCATAGTAATTTGTTGTCCCAACGTCATTTCAATACCGTAGATCTGAGCAATAAATATCGAAGCAAACGTCATATACATCATACTCCCATCCAGGTTGAATGAATATCCAAGGGGTAAAATAAAGGATACTACTCTGCTGTTACATCCAAAAGCTTCAAGTTCTTCTACTAATTTTGGAAATACAGCTTCTGAGCTCGTTGTAGAAAAGGCAATAAGTAAAGGAGCCTTAATTCTTTTTAATAATTCGAAAAGACGGTTCCCAAGGATAAAGTAGCCCACCAGCAATAAAACCAACCAAAGGACTGCTAAAGCAAAGAAAAAGTCTCTCAGGTAAACGGCATATACTTTAAAAATCCCAAACCCATTCACAGCTACTAC
Source organism: Chryseobacterium sp. T16E-39 (assembly GCF_002216065.1). Taxonomy (NCBI): domain Bacteria; kingdom Pseudomonadati; phylum Bacteroidota; class Flavobacteriia; order Flavobacteriales; family Weeksellaceae; genus Chryseobacterium; species Chryseobacterium sp. T16E-39. The sequence goes on from NZ_CP022282.1 coordinate 2,076,332, forward strand.
CGCAGCAATTGCTCCGAGTACACCTAATGGGGCAAACCACATAATATAGCCTACCATTTTCAGAATGGCATGCGCAACAATATCAAATAATTTAATAACCGGTTGTGCATATTCTTCACCCAGATTGGCTAAAGCTACACCAAACATAATTGAAAATACAACGATCTGAAGTACTTCATTGGTTGCTAAAGCTTCAAACACGCTTTTAGGAATAACATGCTTTACGAAATCCTCAAGAGAAAATCCTTTACTGCTTTTCAATAGCTCCTCCGCAGAGGCAGCATCCTGAATAGGCAGTTTGGTGACATGCCCCGGTTCAAGCCAGTTCACTAAAATCAATCCAATAAAAAGAGAAAGTAAGGAAGCTGAAATAAACCACAACATCGCCTTTGTTCCTACTCTACCGATCATTTTAATATCGCTCATTTTAGCGATTCCCACCACGAGAGTTGTAAATACTAATGGAGCAATAATCATCTGAACAAGTCTGATGAAGATAGTTCCCAGTAATTTAATGTTTTTAGAAAAAGGTGCCGCACTCTCGGGGTACTGCACATGAACGATTCCTCCGATTCCTACACCCAAGAGCAGTGCAATAATAATTGCTATAAATAGCTTATTTTGTCCTTTCATATCAATAATTCAACTTTGACAAATATAATAGTTTTTAAATTGTGCGTTATTCCTTATTAAATTCTAATATCTAAATTTAAAACATTGATTTTAAAAACTTTGTAAAAAAATTAAGAAACATTTAGCCAATTTTTAATCATTTGGTATAAATTTTATTATTACATTTATAGTATCAATACATTAAATAAATATACAACTATGAAAAAAACTATCGCAATGGCTGCCCTTGCCCTGGCAGTATCTTTCGGAGCTGTTTCTTGTAAAAAGAAAGTTTCTGATGCCGATCTTCAGACTCAGGCTACAACAATTGTAACGTCTAACCCGAGTGCTTCAGTTGAGGTAAAAGAAGGTGTAGCACATTTAAGCGGAACATTCCCTGATCAAGCTTCTAAAGATGCAATGATCAAGCAACTTAAAGCTGTAAACGGCGTAAAAGATGTTATGGATATGGCAACTATTGCTCCTGCTACTCCTCCGGTTGCAACTACATCAGCTGTAGATCCAGCCGTTCAGAAAAAAGTTCAGGATGCTGTTAAAGATTTCCCTTCTGTAAAAGTAGAAGTCGTAAATGGAGAGCTAACTCTTACAGGAAATGTTTCTAAAGAGCAGGCTAGAAAAATCAAACAATCAGTAGATGCTTTAAAAGCAGGAAAAGTAAATTATAACTATACTGTAAAATAATTAAAATGAGTACATTACAAGATAAATATTCAGGAGTAATTTCAGCAGCTCAGTCTGCGGGAATTTCAAATCTTCAGGTTCAGGAGCAAGATGGAATTTTATATATTTCAGGAGCTGCTTCTAATACCGCAGCAAAAGATGCAGTTTGGAATGCTTTAGGAACTATTGATTCTACTTATTCTGCTTCAGACATCAACGTTGATGTTCAGGTTGCAGGACTTGCTTCGGGAGCAGCACTTACTGTTGCTACTGAGGATTCTAATTTAAATATAAGACAAGAGCCTTCTACTGAAGCAGCAGTTGTAGGTAAGGCATCAAAAGGTTCTTCTGTAACTTTAATCGAGCAAACTTCAGATGATTGGTGGAAAGTAAAAACCGCTGACGGACAAGAAGGATATGCTTATTCCAGATATCTGAGAGCTTAATTCATGACAATAAATATTGAATCCCTGAAATTTTTTTCAGGGATTTTTTTTAGTTAAAATTTAAGATGATAGGATCTATTTTATTCATTTCTTTTGCAATCTGTTTCGTTTAGCAATATTTCTCGTTGTAAACGCGTTTTTTATTTTTAAATTAGCTCCAAATTTTATTTATGAAAACGCATATTTCCATTTTATTTATTTTCTTTTTTATCCTTGGACATGCACAAAACGCAACACAAAAGGACAGTTTTGTTAAAGATAATTTTACTAAACAGGAATTCTATATTCCAATGCGTGATGGTGTTAAACTTTTCACCGCCGTGTATATCCCAAAAGACATTACAAACAAAAATAAATATCCATTCTTAATGCAAAGGACCTGCTACAGCATTGCTCCCTATGGGGAGAATGAATATAAAGCGAAGATTGGCCCTAATCAATACCTGATGCAGGACAAATATATTTTTGTGTATCAGGATGTTCGTGGAAGATATATGAGTGAAGGGACATTCACCAATATGACACCTCAGGTAGAACGCAAAACAAAAAAAGATGTCGACGAAAGTACAGACACCTATGATACAATAGAATGGTTATTGAAAAATGTTAAAAATAACAATGGAAAAGTAGGACAATTTGGAACTTCATATCCCGGCTTTTATACAGCTGTCGGTATACTGGCTGATCATCCTGCATTAGTTGCTTCTTCCCCTCAGGCTCCTATCTCTGATTTCTGGAATGATGATTTCCTTCATAATGGAAAATTCATGCTGGGTTATTTCAGAACATTCCCGGTTTTTGGAGTCCAGAAAACAAAGGCTGAGAAGCAAGCCTGGTATATGGATTCATTTATAAAGCCTGCATCAGAAGATGGATTAAAGTTTTACAGAGAGATGGGAACTCTGAAAGATGGTTATGAAAAATATTACAAAAACAATTTCTTCATGACAGAAATTATGAATCACCCCAACTATGATGATTTCTGGCAAAAAAGAAGTCTTTTACCTCACCTTAAAAATGTAAACCATGCGGTAATGACTGTTGGCGGATGGTTCGATGCAGAAGATTTATCCGGACCTCTGAATATCTACAAAACCATTGAAAAAACAAGTCCAAAAGCAAAAAACACCATTGTTATGGGACCTTTCTCTCATGGTGGATGGTCTCAGGAAATGGGAAAACATTTTCATAATGAAATCTATTTCGGAGACAGTATCGCTACTTACTATCAGAAAAATATTGAAACCAAATTTTTCAATCATTATTTAAAGGGCAATACAAAGGAGGATGCGGGTCTTCCGGAAGCTTCAATGTATGACACGGGAGCAAAACAGTGGAGAGAATTTGCTACTTATCCACCAAAAGAAGGTAAAAAAGTTAATTTTTATCTGGCTAATGGAACTTTAAAGAACAACTCCGATCAAGGATTCTCAGAATATTATAGTGACCCAAACAATCCCGTATTAAGCTCTGCAAGCCTAAAAGATTTTAATGGATTCACTCCTAGAAATTACATGTCAGAAGATCAAAGATTTGCTGAAGGCAGACCGGACGTTATTACTTTCACAACAGATGCTTTAACAGAAGATATGACTTTTGCAGGGGAAATCATGGCTAAATTAAATATCGCATCCACATCCACAGATGCAGATTTTGCAGTAAAGCTTATTGATGTCTACCCTGAAGATTTCAAACCTACTGAGAAAAAAGACGGTGTTATTTATGGCAATTACCATCAAATGGTAAGAAGCGAAATAATGCCTGCCAGATTCAGAAATTCAAGAGAGAAAGCGGAAGCGTTGGTTCCCAATCAAAAGACTCCGGTTAATTTCAGATTGCAGGATGTAGTGCATACCTTTAAAAAAGGACACAAGATCCAGATTCAGATCAGCAGTACATGGTTCCCGCTTTTTTCTGTAAATCCACAGAAATTTATGGATAACCCGAATATGGCAACAAAAGAAGATTATACAAAAGCTTTTATCAAGATCTATAACGACAGTTCTATTGAAGCTGAGGTTATAAAATAGAAAACATGGTGATTTTGAGAACCTCAGTCACCATGTTTTTATAAATTCATTCATAAATAAAAAAAGTGGCTGAGGTTCTCGAAGCCACTTTTTTTATTCTTCAATAGTTCTAAAGGTCAGATTAACTCTTGGAGTTTTCACTTTTGTCGTCGGAGGAAGCCTGTGGAGCCAATGATCCTGAGTAGCTCCTTTCATGACCAATAAACTTCCTTCTTCTAAAAAGATCTCCACCTTTTCTTTGGTCTCCTTATGTTTAAATAAAAACTTCCTTTCTGCACCAAAAGTCACCGAAGCAATAGCTCCATGCTTTTTCAGGTCCTTTTCACTATCACTGTGATAAGCCATTCCCTCACTTCCATCATGGTACAAATTCAGAAGACAGGAATTATAGGTTTCCCCTGAAATTTCTTCACATTTCTGCTTTAGGTCTAATAATTCAGGAGTCCAGGGTATTGCAAATTTCGTTCTGTTGGAATAAGTATATTCAAATGCCTTTTCTCCAAACCAAGCCACTTTTCTTTTTGTTAAAATCAATTTACCAAAGATCACTGCTTCATCATTTTCCCAGGGAATCTGATTGAATAAATAATCATAATAAAAATCAGATTTTTCCTTAGAGAAAATGGTACCATAATAGTTAACAACTCCATCCTTTGGGAGGATATTAACCGGAAAATCCGATATTTCTTCAAACAGGCTTTTCATTTTATTTTTTTATAGCACGAATACACATAAAGGCAGGAAACTCATTCAGTTCCTTATAATGCTTAGGATCTAATTTTTCAAATTCTTTGGTTGGCTTTGGTTCAATGAGTTTATCAATATAAAATCCATTATCCGTCAACGGGATAATGCATTCGCTGAGAGGTCTTCTGAAACTATTAATTTCAATAGGATTACCGAAGCCATTCCATGTACAGTTCACATGTTCGATCTCAAAATATTTCTCTGAGTTAAAATAGTTATACTCGAAAAAAGGATGTTCGATCGATATAACAAGACTTCCACCAGGTTTCAATACCCTGCAGAATTCTTTAATGGTCAAGTTCCAATCTTCCAGATAATGAAGAGCTAATGCACAAATAACAGTATCAAAATAATCATCCTCAAACATTTCAAAAGGTAAAGACAAATCATGAACAAAGAAATCATCTTTATTATTATTTCTTTCCTTCGCTAATTCTACCATTTTCGTACTGATATCAAAGCCCTTCACCTTTGCTCCTTTAGACAATAATATTTCAGCATATTTGCCAGGGCCACAAGCTGCATCAAGAATAATTTTCCCCTCTACATCCTGAATCAATTCCAATGTATTAGGTCTGTCATAGTAGGCATTATGCGGCTTATGATCAATCAGCTCATTGTATTTTTCAGCGATCTCTTCATAAGCGGATATGATCTTATTTTTAACCATAATTATTTTCTCTTATTTTTTTCAGATTGAATTAATTGGAAGTATGTGAACCCTCCCAACCTATAATTAGTTGCTTTCTGTCACTTCCCCAATGATAACCGCCAAGATTTCCAGAAGATTGAATAACGCGGTGGCAAGGAATAAGAAAGGCTACAGGATTGCTTCCTATCGCGGTACCGACTGCCCTGTAAGCTTTGGGACTATTTATTTTTTCTGCAAGACTTCCATAGGTTGATAATTTCCCCATTGGAATACTAAGAAGACTTTCCCAGACCTTAAGTTGAAAATCGGTCCCTTTAAGATGAAGTTTTACTGTATTAAGCCTATTCCAGTCTTTATTAAAGATGGACAAGGCATTTTTTTGAAGTTCGTCCTGTTTTTCAAAAAAAGAAGCATTAGGAAATTGAGTTTTCAAATTCCCTAATGCTGTTTCTTTATCATTTTCGAAAGCCAAATGGCAGATTCCCTTTTCAGTGGAGGCTACGATTATATTTCCAAACGGGCTTTCTGAAAAGTTATAGTTGATCACCAGACTTTTCCCTCCGTTTTTATATTCTGCCGGAGACATTCCTTCTATTTTTACAAACAGATCATGAAGTCTGCTTGTACTGGAAAAGCCAGTTTCAAAAGCGGCATCAAATATGCTGAGCTTTTCTTCTTTTAATAAACCTTTAGCATGCTCAAGACTTATGAACTGCAAGAATTTTTTCGGACTTGTACCTGCCCAATCTGTAAATATCTTTTGAAAATGGGTAGGACTCAGATGTATTTTCTCCGCCACTTCCTCCAGACTTGGCTGAAGCTTAAAATTGCTTTGGATATATTCTATTGCCTTAGCAATTCTGTTATAATCTATTTGACTTTGTGTAGACATATCTTTGTATTTTATCTCACAAATTTCCAAAGAAAACTTCGCAGAAAAAATCCGATTCTTGCGGAATTTTAGTCTTTGCTGATGTGATAGTAAGCTAACATTTTATAATATAACTTAGCCGCCAGAAAAGCACTTGGCTTAGCCATTGGAGAATCCATTAATTCTACAATATCAAAAGCAACTACATTACATTTTTCAAATACCATTCTCAATAGTTCCAATGTAGGATACCACTGTAAACCTCCAGGCTCAGGAGTCCCTGTTGATGGACAAATTGAAGGATCAAAAGCATCTAAATCGATGGTGATATATACATTCCCGGAAACCTTCTCCAATACATCATTGATCCAGTTATCATTTACTGCAATTTCATGAGCAAAGAATACTTGTCCTTCCGGCAAATACTGATATTCTTCAATATCCATAGATCGGATTCCCACCTGAACCAGATTATGTTTCTGGCTAGCTTCATATACTGCACAAGCATGATTAGAAGTAGATCCGTGAAATTCCGGACGTAGATCCGTATGAGCATCCAATTGTAATACAGTTAGATTTTCATATTTTTCACCTACAGCACGGATAGAACCAATAGAAACAGAATGCTCTCCCCCAAAAAGAGTAAATAATTTTCCATCATTTTCCAGAAGGTCCTTTGTTTTCTGGTATACTGCTTCTGTCATAGCCTCAGGCGTAGAGTTTTCAGAAACTTCACCTGCCAAATACACTCCGTCCAGATATGGTTCTGTTCCTGTTTCAATATCATAAAGCTCCATATTTTCAGAAGCGTCAAGGAATAATGCAGGACCTTTATCAGCTCCTTTACCCCATGTTGAAGTTCCGTCATAAGGAACTGTAACCAACATTACTTTTGAATTTTCTAATGATGCATTTTCTTCAGGAATTCCCGCGTATGTTTTCATGCTTTTATTTAAAAATTAAATGATTTAAAAATTTGAAATATTTCCGACAAAGATACAAAGAACTTAGAACTCGGAAGCAAGAGGCCGGAAGTTTTGAATCGAAATCTTTAAATCCTTTAATTTTTAAATCTTTAAATTTTTAATCCCTATTTTTGCACTCAAAATTTTAATATGTCCTTAAAAGCGGTACTTTTCGATATGGATGGAGTCATTGTAGACACAGAACCATTGCACAGAAAAGCTTATTTCAAAATGTTTGAAGATCTTAATATTGACGTTTCGGAAGACCTTTACACTTCATTCACCGGATATTCCACTAAAAAAGTTTGTGAAATATTAATTCAGACATACGGACTCAACAATACCTATCAGGAACTTAGCGATATAAAAAGGAATTATTTTAAAGAGTATTTCTACCATGATCCTGATTTTGATCTGATACCGGGAGTAAGAAAACTTATTACCCACTATTATGACAACCAAATCCAGCTCATTGTAGCCTCCTCTGCAAGTATGGTAACCATCAATATGGTTTTTGAGAAGTTCGAACTAGAGAAGTATTTCAATGGAAAAGTGAGTGGTGCTGAGCTTAAAGAATCAAAACCCCATCCTGAAGTTTTTCTTTTAGCAGCAGAAAAGGCTAATGTACCCAAACAGAACTGTATGGTGATTGAGGATTCAACTAATGGAATTTTAGCAGCTCATAATGCAGAGATTTTTTGTGCAGCCTATAAAAGTGAACATTCAATAAATCAGGACTATACTTTAGCTAACATTACCGTTTCAGATTACACAGAACTGGAACTGGATAACATTTCAAATTACTTTATATAATAGAAAAAGGTTCTCAGTCGAGAACCTTTTTTATGTTGATCTGTTAGTTTATCAGTAACCTAAAAGCTTAAGAACATCTTCCGGTTCCTGTCTTTCACGGAATATTTCATATTGGAATTCTCCGTTTTCATCTTTCTGAATAAGGATGTGTCTGGGCTGCGGCATCAAACAGTGATGAACACCTCCGTAACCTCCGATTGTTTCCTGATATGCTCCTGTATGGAAGAACCCAATATACAGTGGTTTTGTATCACTGAAAACCGGCAAATAGATCGCATTGGTATGCTGTTCAGAGTTGTAATAATCATCTGAATCACAAGTTAAACCACCAAGGAAAACCCTCTCATAGGTATCTTCCCAACGGTTTAGAGGAAGCATGATAAAGTGTCTTGAAATTGCCCACGTATCTGGAAGTGTAGTCATGAATGATGAATCGATCATATTCCATTTTTCTCTGTCGTTCTGACGTTTTTGAGAAATAATCTTATATAGATTAGCCCCACTTTCCCCTACTGTGAAGCTTCCAAATTCTGTATAGATATTCGGTTCTTCTACACCTTCTTCCTCACAGAATTTTTTAATCTGAGAAACGATTTCTTCAACCATGTACTGGTAGTCGTAATCGAAATTTAAAGATGTTTTAATAGGGAAACCTCCTCCAATATTCAATGAATCCACCTCTGGTGCAATTTTTTTCAATCGGGCATAAACGCGGAGACATTTATACAATTCATTCCAGTAATACGCTGTATCTTTTATCCCTGTATTAATGAAGAAGTGAAGCATTTTCAATCTTGCATTCGGGTGTTCAGCAATTTTCTGACTGTAATAAGGGATGATATCTTTATATCCGATTCCTAATCTTGAGGTATAAAATTCGAATTTTGGTTCTTCTTCAGAAGCTATTCTTATCCCAATATCAAAAGTACTGTCAATACTTTCCGTAAGCTTATCAAGTTCTCTGTAATTGTCTAAGATTGGCGTAATATTTTCAAAGCCGCTATTGATCATTTCTGAAATCTTCGCCAGATAATCATCGGTTTTAAATCCATTACAGATCACCTCAATATTTTTATCTACCTTCCCTTTTTTGTAAAGAGATCTTACAATATCCATATCATAAGCCGAAGACGTTTCGATTGAAATATCGTTTTTCAGCGCTTCTTCAATAACAAAATTAAAATGACTGGATTTCGTACAGTAGCAGTATCTGTAATTTTTCTTATATTCGATTTTCTCAAAAGCCTCTTTGAACCAGCTTTTTGCTTTTTGAATATTTTGAGAAATCTTCGGGAGGTAACTAACCTTTAAAGGCGTTCCAAACTTTTCAACAACTTCCATCAGTGGAATATCGTGAAACAACAAATTGTTCTCAGAAACATTAAATTCTTCCGTTGGAAAATATAATGTCTGATCAATAAGTTCCGAGTATTTTATTTTCATTTTTTAGCAAGTGAATTAAGAATGCAAAATTGCTAAAAAAGTTTGATTTTTTGATGTTAAAATTATTATAATTTTCACGGGTTCTCCTGAAAGGCCCTGTGCAAAACCACAATGATAATTTCTTTATTTATTAATATGTAAACTTACGAATGTAGAATTCTCTTTTATCGTCAGAAATCCCCAACACCTTTTGAATATAAACATCCGTAGAACCGTATTTATTGTCAATTTCGTTAAATGCTGCATCCAGATAATCGCTCTCAATCCAGCTTAATTTTTCCAGTACTTTTATATCCATTTTAGGATATAGAAAATGTAAGTTATTAGCAAGTCGAAGCCTCTTTAATACAAGTTTTTGTCTAAAATTATTTGATAAAAGATAATCATTGTAAATCGTTGCTTTATCAAATTTCAATATGGTTAAGATAAGGGCAGTAATAATTCCCGTTCTATCTTTACCTGCAGTACAATGATATAAAACAGGCTGATTTGAATCTAAAATTTCTGTAATGATCTTTTTTATGGTCTCTGGATTTTCTGTCACATACTCCTTATAAAAATCAATCATCCTTTTATCAGCATCCTGAGCATTAACCTTACCCTTTAAAACTAATTTTTTAGCTTGTGATAATTGATCTCCCTGATCTTCAAAAGCTGAATATTTTTTATACATAAGATTTGTGGGAAGTTGATCTGGATTGGCCGTAATTTCTCTGTCATTTCTAAGATCAATAACCTCTTTAATCCCTAATTTTTGAAATTTATCAAAAGATTTTTTCTTAAGATTATTAAGATGTCCACTTCTGTAAAATACACCTTTCCGCAATGTTTTTCCGTCAGAATTTTTAATATCTCCGACTGTTCTAAAGTTGTGTACCTTTTTTATGTGCAGCTTTTCTGGTTCGTTTTTGCCGTATTCGGGCACTGTGAAATTTTGGGTTTTACAGGAGAAAACACAGAGTGCCATGATCAGCAGAAAGGATATTTTGAGTAATTTTTTCAATACGATAAAAGTTTATTCACAAAAGGTACAAAAGTTTTTGGAGATTATTTAGCCATTAGGTTTTGGCTAAAGCCGGTTGAATATATGTATAATTATAAACGGGCTAAAGCCCGTTCCTGTTGATCGTATGAATTTCAATTTCTTAATATATTGCCGGATATTCTATTTCTTTACGTCCTACAAAAAATAGCAAATCACCTGATGCATATTCAACAGAGACCTCATCTTCAATGGCAAAATTTCGTGTTCCTATTCTTGAAGTGATGCTTAAATTCCCATTTGCTAAAGGCCAGTTCAACCCTTTGGTGGTAATATTTTCTACAAATGGAAATGGATAAAGAGAGATCATTTTATTTTTGACCTGATTTACTTTAAAGCTTTTAGGAATAAAATAATATTCTGAAAATTCATCATAGAATTTAAGATTCAATTGATCTTTAAATGAATAGGCAACTGTGAGGTTTCCCAGGAAATGATCTTGCTCTCCGCCACTTGCACCAAAAACATCTACAGTACGAAATCCTTTCTCCAAGATAATTTCAAGAGCTTTATGAAAGTCCGTTTTATCCTGATCAAGGGTAAGAATAAACTTTTCCTGGTACACATTTTCATCAGATCCTGTATGAGAATCAAAATCACCTGATATAAAATCTAATTGATCTAAAGAAAAATTCTGTTGTTTTAAATAATGAAATGCGCCGTCAGTACAAGCAATTAAGCCATAATCATCTAAAGCTGGAAAGAATTTTGGAGGTTCTCCATTAATAAAAAGTAGCGCTTTATCTCTCATTCGGATTCCAATATTCTTCCGGTTCGTTATTTAATTTTGAAACGTACCGCGCCAAAACAAAGAGATAATCTGAAAGTCTGTTGAGGTATTTGATCAGTTCTGGACGTACCTCTTCTGCTTCATTCAGAAAAACAAGAGAGCGTTCTGCTCTTCTGCAAATCGTTCTTGCGGCATGTAAAAAAGTAGCAGCTCTACCTCCACCAGGAAGTATAAAATACTGCAGGGGTTCCAATTCTGTATCAAAATTATCCATCCACTGTTCAAGCTCTTCAATTTCAGTTTCTGAAATAATGAGTGGAAGACGGGATTTTCCGTTAGCAAGCATTAATTTATCTACTGGGGTCGCAGCTTCAGACCCTACTGTAAATAAATCAAACTGGATTTTCTTCAGCTGATGTAAAACTTCACTATCTTCAATATGGCTTTTTGCAATACCGATAAAAGAATTCAGCTCATCTATATTTCCATAACTTTCTACCCTTGCACTGGCTTTCGAAACTCTTGTTCCGCCATAAAGGGCAGTTTGTCCTTTGTCTCCTGTTTTTGTATAAATTTTCATAGTACTAAATTACTTTTTTAAAATTATCTCTACAAGACTTTAAAGTTTTGTTTTCTTTAGATCTTTTAAAAGTTTTCATTTATTCCATAAAAAATGGCCGATAAAAACCGACCACTCACAAATTATTTATTTACCTCTACATATTGCAGCACCGTTCTGTTTTTAGAATTATAAATGATCGTACTGTTATTTGGAAATCTCTTCAATTTATAATATTCAATACTCTCATCATTCTTTATGTCATCTAATATACTTTGATCAATAGTATTCTCAGGAAGAAACTTTTCGATAAAACTTATTTTGTCAACAATATTCTGTCCATCTACCTTACGGGCTTTTTTATCAGAACGAGCTTCATCGGTAGTGGGCTGGCCTTCCAAAAAAGGAATCAGCTCTGCTTTATCTGCCTTATATTTAAAAATATATCCTTTCGCTCCATTAGGAAACACAAACTTCTTTCCAGTTTCAGCAGAAATAAATCCTCCTGAATTAGGGAAAACCTGATTGAACTGAATATCTTCGGAATTGGTAAGTGATTTTATAGATTCATTGACCGTTTTCTTCACTCTTTCTTCTACAGCCTGCTGAGTTTTTTGCTTCACCGTCTCTGTAGTTTCCTGAACGGTCTGATCTATTTTATCACTGATCTTATTACAAGCTAAAAGAGAACAAGCACTTGTAAGACTTAAAATAAGCTTCTTCATTTCTCTGAAATTATAAATAATTATCTACTTGAGCAGTACTTCTACTCTCTAAACGAAAAAATATGAATGATATTTTGAAATAAAAATAAATATTTTTTCACTCTTTAAAATCCTACTGACAATCTGTTGTCATCACCTCCTTCTATCTTTGTATCAACAATAACAAATAAAACAAAAATATTATGACAACTACAGCCATCGCAACAAAACAATTTATGACATCTGAACAATTATTAGAACATTGGCAAGGGCACAGAAATCTAACAAGAAGAGTGATTGAAGCTTTTCCTGAGAAAGAATTATTTGAATTTTCTGTTGCTGGAATGAGACCTTTCGCAAAATTAGCCTTAGAGTTGATCAGCATTGCCGGACCTGCCCTAAAAGGAATCAATGAAAAAAATATGGAGGCTTACAGTGAAGAAGGTTTTAATCCTACAACAAAAGAAGAAATTCTAAAAAAATGGGATGAGGAAACTGAAGTAATCAATCATTATTTCAATCAGATTTCTGAAGAGCGTATGCAGGAAACATTTAACCTATTTGGACAATATGAGTTTCCGGTTTATCAGAATATTCTTTACTTCATTGATAACGAAATCCATCATCGTGGACAAGGATATGTTTATTTAAGATCATTAGGAATTGAACCCCCATTCTTCTGGGAGAGATTCTAATTCTCCTCCATCACTTTTCTATCAAATTATAAATTAAGCAACGCAAAAGCTTTCAGAAAAATCTGAAAGCTTTTGTCATTTTTTAGCCCGGTAAAATATTTTTAAAAAAGCTTACAATATTCTCCTTAAGCTGAGTAAAAGCACTGGATGTACCGAACTCTTTGTTATCATACCCAATGGGGAATCCCTTTGCTACATATTCGTTATTTTTCTCTAAAGTAAGCGTCTGGAAATGATTATTTACCTTACCCAATTCATCTGTATGAATATCTAAAAACTTCACTGAGGCCTGCTTTGAAAAATCAAGTTTGTTGATATCGATCGTTTTTATTTCCTTTTTCAGATCGGAACGAAAATAGAGATTCATGTTTTTGACATCGATGACAGTCTGCCATTCTCCGGCATATACAGAATTGAGAATATTCCAGGCATAATCCACAGGCTTTTTATCATACTTGTAATTATTTAGCATGTAATAAGCCTTGTTATATCGCTCTTCCCATTTGTTTTGCTGGCTAAGGTCAAACTTTTCCTTCCCACCTAAAAAATCATATTTCTGAATATTGTCAAAATCCTTTTTATATTGATTATTACATAAAACAGGCATTGGCATATCTTTACCCGCAATTACTTTGTATTTCCCATTCAGCAGTGCAATATTTGCCGTATTTCCTTTAGCATCACTCAGAAAAAAATGGCTTCCTCCTGCATTTGGCCACCAATCTATATTGGGACCTTCATTCAAGTGATCTACAACTTCCTGTACCGATTTGTAATTATCTAATTGATATTGTATCCATTGTGCCCAAAACATATTGGGTTGTGTTGGGTTAAATACTTTTGTCGTTTCGTCCAGTGAAAGCTCAACCAAAAAAAGTCCTTTTTCGTTTACTCCATAGCATGGAAAATCATATCCAAGAAGATTAAAGGTAACAGAACCGTATTGAGAATCCCAATTCTTTGCTGCATTCAAATTGTTGGTCGTAAGATTCTCCCAACTGATATTCCTTTTGGAAACCCCACGTTTGTTCACCACGATCATCCCCGGCATTGTTTTCCAATTCTCATTGAAACCTACTACACAATAATCATTTCCTTTTAATAAAAATGCTGAACAAGCAGAAGCCAAAGTACAAGATGTAATGGCCAACAGAAGTAGACAGCGTGAAAATAAATATTTCATAATCTTTTAGTTTAAATGTCTTTATATCTTTCAGAAATATCATTAACAAGATCTCTGAGCCTCACTTTAAGCATTTCAGGTTCCAAAATTACAGCGTAATCAGCAAATGTGATCAGCCATCGCGGAAAACCATCCTTGATCCATTCGGTTTCAAAAGTCATCAATACCCCTTCATCTGTTTCTACTTCTTCTGTTAATCCATAATACTTTTTTGCATTGACCAGATGATTCATTATTTTCTTTTCTACCAGTAACTTCACTATTGTCACTTCATTTTTCGAATTTCTACGGTAATCATTAATCCCTCCATATTCCTGCGAAAAAGGATTGTTGGTCTTAGCAACCTGTAGGATACGATCAACCCGGAATTGTCTGAAATCTTTTCTTAGCGTACAAAAAGCCATAATGTACCAGTAATTAAATTCAAGAAAAACCCCTACAGCCTCAATCATTCTATTGGAAACTTTAGCATCAATACTCTTATATTCTATGGATAACTGAGTCTTTTCTGCAATACTCTCAAGGATAGTAGGAATGATATTTTTGATACTATCCGTAGTTGGCGCATGATAGTTAAAGATATCCACCTGTTTTTCGACCGTTTGAATTAAATTTTTATCCGAATTCCTAAGAACAGAGCGCACCTTTTCCATTGCAGTCTGATAATGGGATCCCAAACTCTGATGCGAATATTTTTGCATTAGTTTTTCAGCTGTGATAAAACTTAAAACTTCCTCCTTGGTAAACATTACCGGTGGAAGCTTATAACCTTCCATCAAAGAATATCCACTTCCCGCTTCACCTAAAATTGGGATTCCGGCATTCTCCAGTGTTTTCACATCCCGATAAATCGTTCTGATGCTTACTTCAAATTTTTCCGCCAAATCCTGTGCTCTTACGAGAGGTTTGGATTGTAATTGGGTAAGAATCGCTGTTACTCTATCCAGCTTTTTAAGATAATGGTCATTCATTCTATCTGATCGATCTAAACTTTTACACAAAATTCTAAATAAGGTAAACAACAATTTTACTTATATTTAGATATTCAAGAATCACATTTTATTTAATAATGAGCTATACTAATTTCATCCAGACCGTTGAAAAAATTTCAATCCTTGAAAAGCATGTTCTCGATGAATTAATTTCAAATTTAGAATTAAAAAATTATAGAAAAGGGGATTTTTTATTAAAATCTGACGAAACCTGTAAACATTTTTATTTCTTAGAAAAAGGACTGGTCAAATTGTTCTTTGATAATGGGGATAAAGATTTTATTATGACTTTTTTTTCTGAAAATTCTTTTTTCACAGAACTCAGCGGATTTCTTACAGGAAAAGCTTCCAAATACATGTTTGTGGCACTGGAACCGGTAGAAGTGTATTCTATTCGTAAACAAGTTGTGGATGACTTATGTAAAAAATACCATTCTGCAGAAACACTTTTCAGCAAACTCTACTCAAAAGCTCCGGTTAATATGATGGGACGGATCAGTGAAATGTTAGAAGACGATGGTAAAAAGCGCTATAATAATTTCCTTAAACAAAGGCCAGAACTCATACAAAGGATTAGTCTTGGAGATCTTGCAGACTATATTGGCATCACCCAGGTCTCACTCAGTAGAATCCGTGCACAAAAATGATTTTTTATCATTTGTAAAAAAATAAGAATTAAAAGCCATCTACATTTGTCACATAATTAATCAATAAAAAACAAAATTATGTCACAAAGAATCAACGCATTTGCAATGGGAAACAAATCAGTAAATGCACTTCACACTATGGGATACCATGTAGAAAATTCATCAATTGACAATTCATTTTTAGAACTCCTTTATTTCAGAGTTTCCCAAATGAATGGCTGTGCTTTTTGCCTGGATATGCACTCAAAACAATTAAGAGCGAAAGGGGAAACCGAACAAAGAATCTTTTTAATAAGCGCCTGGAGAGAATGTTCTTTTTACACAGCAAAAGAGAAGGCAGGACTATTATGGGCAGAACAACTTACGGCTCTCAACGGAAAAGAAATTGCGGAAGAAATATATCAGGAAGTGAGCAGTCAATTTTCAGAAACTGAGATGGTAGATCTAACGATGGCAATTATTGCAATTAACAGTTATAACAGAGTTAACATTGCGTTTGGAGCAGAAGTAGGCAGTTATCAGGTTCCAGAAAAAAATTAAATCAACCCCTATTTTGAAAAACGGAGTCCATACTTTTTGTATGGACTCCGTTTCTTATCTACTTACATTTAGCTGTCTTTAAATGTGTTTATTAATTTATCCAGATTCAGACTCCTTGCTGAAGCATCAAAAATTTCCCGGTAAGTCCCATTTTTCTGAACCAATTCACCATGCGTTCCGCTTTCAACCACCCTTCCTTTTTTCATGACATAGATCTTATCTGAATCTAATATCTGAGACAGGGAATGTGAAATAATGATTACCGTTCTTCCTTCTTTAATAGCATCAAGAGAGTTCTTGATCTGTTCTGTTGCAATGGCATCAAGACTTGCCGTTGGTTCATCCAGAAATATAATCGGGGGATTTTTTAAAAATAGCCTGGCGATAGCAATTCTTTGCTGCTGCCCTCCCGAAAGTTGAGTCGCATCATGATTATACTGATCAGGCAGATCAAGAATCTGATCATGCAGATAAGCTTTTCTTGCAGCATCCTGAATCTGATCAAAACTGGCATCCATATTTCCGTAACGGATATTATCTTCAATACTCCCCTGGAAGATATGGTTTCTTTGAAGTACAAGGCCTATATCATTCCTTAAAAATGTATTATCGAAATGATTTAAATTAACACCATCCAACAAAATCTCTCCGGAATCAGGCGGATAAAATTTACACAAAAGATTAATGATTGTTGATTTCCCGGCACCGCTTAATCCTACCAAAGCTGTGGTTTTCCCATTTTCAATTTTCATGGAAACATCATGTAAAGCCTTAGTTCCATTGGGATAAGTAAAATCTATATTTTTCAGTTCGAATGTCCCTTTAATTTCTTTTTCTACAAATGTCCCATTTTGTTCTTTTTCATCATCAGCGTTCAGGATATCAAAATAACCTTCAGCATAGATCATTGCATCATTCATATCATCATAAATACGGTGCAGCTGGCGGATCGGCGAAGAAACATTATTAAAAAGCATAATATGAAGCATAATGGCTCCAATGGTCATCTGTTGGTCTAAAACAAGATAAACGGTCAGTAAAATAATAAGAACAACTCCAAACTGCTCTATAAAAGTTTTTAAACCATCATAAATAAAATTGGTTTTTCTCGTGAACATCTGGCTTTCCATCAATTGCATCTGCAGGTCATATTGCTTTTTGCCTTCAAATTTCTCCCGTACGAAACTTTTAATAACCATTATGGAATTGATAAGATTCAGGAGGCCCGAAGTTTTCTGTTCCCGCTGATTCCTTAACTGACGCCGCACTCCCCCTAGTTTTCCAGCTTGCAGAGAACTGATGTAAAAATAGATAGGAACAATAATAGTAGAAACCATCCCCACATAGACATTCTGCATATACATAATAATCAATGCAATTATTGCATTAGAGAAAAGAGGCAAAATATCAATGAAAAAATTCTGAACAAGTTTGGTTAAACTTTCAATTCCCCGGTCAATCCTTATCTGTAGTTTACCGGATTCATGATTCTCATCATTAAAATAGGCAACCCGATATGTTAATATCTTATCAATAGCCGATTGTGCTAAAACAGAACTTACATTGATCCTGATCTTTTCGCCATAGAACTTTTGACCGAAATTGATGAAGATATTTAACAACTCCTTTCCTAATAAAATAATAGAAATGATAACCAATACATGGATTCCTTCCGACATTGGGTGTGGGAGGTGAGTCAGTTCAGTTACCTCATCTACCGTGTATTTCAGGACAAGTGGGTTAACCTGTGCGGCAAGCGCCCCTAAAAAAGTAAGAAACAATGTTCCGTAGATCATTAAACGATAAGGCCTGATAAACGGAATAAGTTGTTTGTATATTCCAAATAAGGTAATGGTTCTGTTAAAAGGTTTCGCCATAGATATAAGATCTTTAGTAAAATTAAAGCTTTTTTAAAACAATCCATAAAAAAAGCTGGTGTAAAACCAGCTTATCTTTTAGTAACATAAATTTTATTTTTAGTACCTCGTTTTTAAAACGATCTTTCCTAAATCCAGAAGTTCATCCTGATGAGTAAAATGAACATTTCCCTTTTTTGAAAATACTTCCCATGCAATAATTGACACAATATCATCAACAACCCCTTGTTCTTTGGAATCATCTGCATACCCAAATGTCCTCTCATCGATCATTTTTACGGGTTGTTCATAATCCTGATGCACAATCAACAGGTCTCCTCTACCATCCAATGCGGCCTGATAAATTTCCTGCAGGTCCGTAAGGACTGTTCCCTTGGAAACCGCCTCCTTAATTTCTTCTATAGCGAGAGCACGATTTTCTTTTTGTGTAGCCTTTATAATTTCATAAGCCTGTTCTACAATATGATGCTCCTCCGCAGACACATAATTTTTATGGTCATGGCCAATGTAAATTTTAGGTATATCTGCAACTTCAAGTAGTTTACTATAGTTATCTGCCGTACTGATGACAATAACATTTAAATCCGATTTCTTATGAATCTCAACAATCGATTTATCAATTCTGTTAAAATATTCCTTGATGTGATTGTCAATTTGTTTTGAATCACTCCTTACATCAGAATGGGTAATATAGAAAGGATTCTGCGGAAAAGGAAATCCTTCTTCCCTAACTTCTTTTATAATAGAGTCATTTAATGCTTCATACAGCTTTGTTCCACTTTGTGTTAATAATAGAATAAGATATTCCTCAGCCCTTACTGCAGCTTTAATAAGAGGTCTTACAGCAAATTTTTCATCCACTTCGGCAACGTTTCCTCTTGAAGCCCAGGTAGACTTTATAATTTCTTCCGTATCATTAGAGATAAAGATATGCAAGCTATCAAGATTATACTGATGATCCACTTTTGCTGCAACCTTTTCAAGCTTTTCCAGAACACCTGCTGCTGGTCTTTTACCGTATTCTTCAACTACCCGATTTTCAGCTTCTTTGATAAGATTTTTTAAAACAATTTCATCTTGTTGGTTTTCCGGGAATGTTCTGTGGGTGTTCAATGAAATACTTACACAAGGCTTATTTATTTCAGTTGCCAGTTTTTGTAATTTCTCCTGTAATGCCATATTTGTATTTTTAGTTAATTATTAAATTTAACAATTTATTTTATCACTTTAACAACATTAAATACAAAAACCAGACCTTTAAAACAATAAAAAATACATTTAAATAAGGATTATTAAAAATATGATATAAAACTAAGTATTGCCTTAAAAAAATACCATTTTTACTTTTATAACACTAAGAAATTACGCACAAATATTAACCTCATCAATTAATCGGTAATCTTACAGACTTTTTTCCTCCAATGCTATTGTGTAAATATCATATTGCAATTGTTATATTTTAAATACAACAATTAAAATATTTATTGTAGATTTGTTTCATCATTAAAAAATAATAAGATGGACGACAAACAAAAAGCTTTAGTAAAAGCTACCGTTCCTGTTTTAAAAACAAACGGTACAGACCTCACCAAACATTTTTATAAAAGGATGTTTCATCATAATCCTGAACTTAAAAATCTATTCAATATGAGCCACCAGGCCAGTGGCAAGCAACAAAATGCATTGGCCG
Source organism: Chryseobacterium sp. T16E-39 (assembly GCF_002216065.1). Lineage (NCBI taxonomy): Bacteria > Pseudomonadati > Bacteroidota > Flavobacteriia > Flavobacteriales > Weeksellaceae > Chryseobacterium > Chryseobacterium sp. T16E-39. The sequence continues at coordinate 2,096,251 of NZ_CP022282.1, forward strand.
GTGCAGTACTAGCCTACGCTGAACATATTGATAATCCCGTTGTACTGATCAATGCATTAAAATCAATTGGTAATAAACATGTGAGTTTAAATATAGCTCCGGAACAATATGATATTGTAGGTCTGCATCTGATCTCTTCAATCAAAGAAGTATTAGGAGATGCTGCCACAGATGAATTACTGGAAGCATGGACGCAAGCTTATAATGAACTGGCTCATAGTATGATTTCAATCGAAACTGAAATGTATCAATCTACCCTACAAAAAGAAGGTGGATGGAAAGGCTGGCGCACATTTATTATTGCAGATATTGTAGAGGAAAGCAGCGAAATTAAATCATTTTATCTTAAACCTAAAGATGCTCAACCCATTGCTGGTTATCTTCCCGGACAGTACATATCTGTAAAAACATTTATTCCGGAACTCGGACACGAACAGCCCAGACAGTACAGTTTATCATCTGCATTCAATTCTGATTATTACAGAATATCTGTAAAAATTGAAAAAAGTGAGCAAGCTCCGGATGGTGCAGTATCCAATCTTTTGCATTCTAAACATATCGGTGATCAAATAGAAGTAAGTGCACCTTCAGGAATATTCCATTTAAATCCTGCTTCAGAAGATCCATTGGTACTGATAAGCGGAGGCGTAGGTGCTACCCCACTTTTAAGCATGTTGGAGACGAACAAAAATAATCTTCAAAAAAATACAATTGTATGGCTACATAGCTGCCGGGATGAAAAGGTACATGCTTTTAAAGACCATGTAGAACAATTAAACAAAAATAACCAGTGGCTTACCACCCATATTTTCTATGAAAACACTGGTAAAGAGGATGCCCGTTCCATAAGAAAAGGGAGAATTAACCTTCATGAAATCAAAGAAGAAATTCTTATTGACAAGGCAAAATACTATATTTGTGGACCCGAAGCATTTATTAAAGTGCAGTATAATTCTTTGATGCAACTGGGTATTGCCAAAGAAGATATTCTTTACGAAGAATTCGGACCTCAGCTCCTTCATCTAAATTAACGATCAATGAAATTGAACCACTTTACCGACTATAGTTTGCGTGTCTTAATCTATTTAAACAAAAAAAATAAGACCACTTCATGTTCTTTGGATGAATTATCTGAAAAACTGAATATTCTGCGCAATCACCTTATTAAAGTGGTTCAGTTTTTATCGCAAAAAGAATTGGTGATTACCAAAAGAGGGAAAAATGGAGGGATAATAATTTCCGACAAAGCAAGAGAAACAGGGCTCGGTAGCCTTATCCATTTATTAGAACAGGATGACAGCCCGATTATCAACTGTCATTCCAAACCTTGTGTTTTCATGTCTTACAACTGCCAATTAAAATCATTTTTAGACACAGCCTATCAGGCCTTTATAGACAGTATGAACAAGCATTATCTATCAGATCTGGTTTTTAATAATTGGGAAATTATTTTCAGTAACCAACATACTAGAACGAAACCGTCTGCTTAGCCTCTTTGTTCCTAACCTTCGTACATGTAAGTAGTCAGATAATGCAACTCTGGCTTGCTCCCATCTTTAGATTCAGCTTCTGCCTGCTCTAAAGAATATTGTGAAGTGATTTCTTTTCTCTGAAATACAAACGAATTATTAGCATTTTTATCAACCACATCATTAAAGATATGCTCAATCTCTGAATTAGCTAGAGATGCAAAACTAATATCTTCAAAACCATACATCAATCTCAAATCATCAAATTGCGAAAACTCATGATCTACAAAGCTTTGAAGTTGCGATTTAGAATCAAAATTTCCAGCCCAGATATTGTAAGCGTATTTCTTCTTTTTCGGTTTATCTAAAATACTCTGATAAACAAAGTTCTCCCCAAGATAAGCTTCTCTTACCTGTGGGTCATTTGCCAACTCTTCAGGAAGACCTTCTTTAAGAATTCTTCCTTCAAACATAATGTAAGTTTTATTAGTAATGGCAAGTGTCTGCTGAACATTATGATCGGTAATTAAAATCCCGATATTCTTATCCACCAGGCTTCTCACAATTTTCTGGATATCTTCCACAGCAATTGGGTCTACCCCCGCAAAAGGCTCATCCAGAAGAATAAAGTTCGGACTTGTCGCCAGACATCTTGCAATTTCTGTTCTCCGTCTTTCACCACCCGAAAGAAGATCTCCCCTGTTTTTACGAACATGCTGCAATGAAAACTCTTCCACAAGCTCGTCGCATTTTATCTGCTGTTCACGTTTTGAAAGATTGGTAAGCTGTAAAACCCCCATAATGTTTTCTTCTACAGAAAGTTTTCTGAACACAGAAGCTTCCTGAGCAAGGTAACCGATTCCTTTTTGAGCTCTGCGGTACATCGCATCTGTTGTTATTTCCTGTTTATCCAGGAAAATTTTCCCTGAAGTAGGCTTAACCAATCCTACGATCATATAAAATGAAGTGGTTTTACCCGCCCCGTTAGGACCTAGCAAACCAACAATTTCTCCCTGTTGTACCTGTACTGAAACGCCTTTAACAACTTTTTTCGGACCGTATTCTTTGATTAAGTTTTCTCCTCGTAAAATCATAGTCGCAAAGATATAAATTTGTTTTAAGTTATGATTTTGTAACTACTCATATTTTCGTTCGACTTATGTTAAAAACAATTCACTTTATCATAAAAAATTATTAAAATGGAAAATTACGGTTATACAAAAACAGAAAATGATCACAATCAGCAATCTGCAGTACCCTATCGTTCAGAAAAGAAAATTCCGGCAGCTTTATTAGGAATACTTGTCGGATGGCTGGCATTAAATAAATTCTATCTTGGTTACACGAAAGAAGGGATTATACAGATTATCTTAAACATTGTTACATTAGGAGCAGCTTCTCTTATTCCCTTTATCGAAGGTATTCTATATTTATTTATGAGCGACAAACAATTTGATGACACTTACGTCTATGGCAAAAAAGGTTGGCTGTAAATAGATTGTGAATGGAGGGAATATTCTATTTATTTCTATAAATTTACAGGATCAGTTACAATACAATTTTTATGGAAAATAATAAAGAGCTAACGGAACTTCTTGCGTTAGATTTAGGAATTAATCTTGTTGATCGAAGACCTTATGCTAAAGAGGTTTTCAAATGGCAGGATATGGATCTCCTTCCCCATTCTTCAACAGATACGCTGCTTTGTGAAATTTTTGAATGGAATGGCAGAAACTGGAGAACAACGGGTAATAATCTCATTGGATATTTATTCAGTGATGAAAGCTTAGCTGCCGTTAAAAACCAATTGATCAATGCTCCAAAACATCCGGCCTTAATTCCTGATTTTGAATTTACCAAAGACAGCATGATCGAATATGGTCTTTCATTACCTTCATTATTTAATATCGGTGTTAATGGAGACATCAAAAATGTCAAGAGTTTCTCAGTGCGGGTAAATGGAGTGACAAAATCCAGAATCACGAATATTGATTCTCCAGGAATTGAAATTTTAAAAAATTATTCGATTTTTACCGATGATCAAACCAAAGTGTACAGAAGAAATATAAAATTTAATTATCTCAGTACTTCATTATTTTATGCTGAGAGTGTAGAAATATTTCTGGAAAAAGAATCATCAGTGGGATTAGACGTAAGTTTTCAGACACAGGATGTAGAGGTAGAAGCTAAATTAGATACAGACACCAAAAAACATTTTGTATTAAAATATTCGGGTAACCAGGCTCCCTTCGCCGCGAAATTTACAAAAGGAAAAGATTTCAATATTATGTAATCAGTTTTTAATGTTTTTAGTTATCAAAACATTAAAATGCCTGCTTCAGATAAATAAAAAACACCTCATATGAGGTGTTTTTTATTTATTATATTACTTTTTTATTTATTTAAAAGAATCGCTGCTTCTTTTGCAAAGTAAGTAAAGATCATATCAGCTCCGGCTCTTTTAAAGCATGTCAAACTTTCAATGATCGTTTTATCATTGTCTAGCCAACCATTCTGAGCCGCGGCTTTCACCATGGCATACTCTCCGCTTACGTTATAAACAGCAATTGGAAGATCTATTGCTTCTCTAACCTTAGACACAATATCCAGATATGGAAGTCCCGGTTTAATCATAATAATATCTGCACCTTCATCAATATCCTTAAATACCTCATTTAAAGCTTCGCGTGAATTATGAAAATCCATCTGATATGTCTTCTTATCTGTTGGGATTTCTACATTATCTTTTGGTGCACTATCTAAAGCACTTCTAAAAGGTCCATAGAAAGAACTTGCATATTTTGCAGCATAACTTACAATTCCTACATCAGTAAAACCACTTTCTTCCAATGCCTCACGGATTCCTAAAATTCTACCGTCCATCATATCACTTGGTGCCACGATGTCAGCTCCTGCTTCTGCATGGGATACAGACATTCTTGCCAATGCATCAACGGTAGCATCATTTATGATTTTTCCATTTTCTATGATCCCATCATGTCCGTAAATGGAGTAAGGATCTAAAGCCACATCAGGCATTACGATCATTTCCGGAAGAGCATCTTTTATTGCCCTGATTGTATTTTGCATCAAACCATCTTTATTCCATGCCTCTTTTCCAGTATTATCTTTCAGATGATCAGAAACTTTCATATACAAATTCACAGATTTCACGCCAAGCGAAAATAGTTCCCGACATTCTTTTACTGTTAAATCGATACTGCGCCTAAAAATTCCAGGCATCGATGCAATTGGTTCTTCCTTGTTTTCACCCTCCATTACGAAGATTGGCATTACGAAATCATTAGTTGTAAGCACATTTTCTCTTACTAAACTTCTCATTGATTCATTAACTCTTAGCCTTCTATTTCTTGAATGTATCATTTTGGAATACTTTTTGAATAAGTTTAATGCAAATTTACTACAAGTTAAATGAAAAAATATGTTGGAGAGTGGTAGATTTTTTATATTTTTGTTTTATAAATACTTGAGAAATTATATTTTGATGAAAAAACTTTTACTTTTATTTCTTTTCGTAGGCACTTTTGTTGGATTTTCCAGCAATGTAAAAGCTCAACTAAGGGAGCCGGGTTCCATCTCACAAAAATCTGATGATGGAGTTTTTATTGCCTATCCAAATCCTGCTAAGGATTTCCTTATCATTAGGGCAAAAGATCCTTCTTTAAAGGTCAAAAATGTTACATTCTACTCTATATTAGGTACACAGGTTGCCACATATGCTGTTAATATGAATTCGGGAGAAATCAATATTGAAAAATTGAAACCGGGTAAGTATTTAATTCGTTATATCTTAAGTGACAACACACAAAAAGTTACCCAAATAGTAAAACAATAAAATTAAATCCTGATAATCATCAGGATTTTTTCTTTTACGTTAGTTGCCCTGTAATTATTCCGTAACTTTCGGAACATTTTCATACTAATTGTAAAAAACAATTTAATGCTAAAAGCTGAACATATTACTAAAACCTACAATGCAGGAAAAAAGACAGCATTGGATGATTTTAGCATACATGTCCCAAAAGGGAGTATTTATGGTCTTCTAGGGCCTAACGGAGCCGGAAAAACATCATTTATCCGCATTATCAATCAGATTACGCAAGCAGATTCCGGAGATATATTCATCAATGGAGAAAAGCTAAACCCCAATCACATTAAAAATATTGGATACATGCCTGAAGAAAGAGGTTTGTATAAAAACATGAGTGTGGGAGATCAGATCCTTTATTTTGGAGAGCTCAAGGGAATGAGCAAAAACGATGCTCTGAGTGAGGCTAAAAAATGGTTTGAAAAGCTTAATATTGATCAATGGTGGAAGAAAAAGCTTTCAGAACTTTCAAAAGGGATGGCACAAAAGATTCAATTTGTAGTGACTGTTCTTCACAGACCTCATCTTCTGATTCTCGATGAACCCTTTTCCGGATTTGATCCTGTAAACGCCAATCTTATAAAAGATCAGATTATAGATCTTAAGAATAATGGAACTACGATTATTTTATCCACCCACAGAATGGAAAGCGTGGAAGAAATGTGTGATTATGTAGCCCTGATTGATAATTCAAAAAAAATCCTTGATGGAAGAGTTTTTGACGTTAGGGAAAAGTTTAAGAAAAACATTTTTGGAATTACTCTTTCTGAGGTAAATGATCCTAGCTTTGAAACTTTCAAAGAAAAATATGAGGTTTTTAATTTTTCAAATGAAAATAATCTTATCTCGTTTGATCTAAAAAATGAAAGTGATCAGAATAACATTCTTTTGGATTTAGTACATGTGGGAAAGGTAAGATCATTTGATGAAAGAATTCCAAGCATGAATGAAGTATTTATTAACGCAGTAGGTCACCATTCTTAATTTTATGAATAATATTTTTTTAATTACAAAAAGGGAATTCCTTACACAGGTTAAGAAGAAATCCTTCATTATATTAACTTTACTGGCTCCTGTTATGATTATTGCCTTTGGGGCAGTGATTGGATTAATGTTTAAAGCCAATGAATCACATAATGTTATTGAAGTCGTTGATAGAAGCGGTCTTTTTAAAGATAAACTACCGTCAGATTCTAAACTGAACTATGTCTTTATTCCTGCTGCTGAAGAGAAATCAAAAGTCAGTACATTAAAAGGAAACGAATCTTTGGATGGCATCCTTATTTTACCTGAATTAAACAGTCATAATTTTGATGATCTTGAAAAAAATACAAGACTGATTATTAACAGTAAGATTGGTTTTGATACCAAACAACGTATCATTTCTGATATTTCAAATGTTATTAAAAAGGAAAAGATCAAAGAACTAGGCATTGCTGAAGTTCAGCTTAATAATCTGGATAAAAGCTTTACTTTAAAAACCATTAACGTCTCTGAGAATAATAAGGAAGACTCTGATCTGACTTTTGGAGTAAAAAGTGGCTTAAGTATGGTTTTAATGTACGTCACATTCATGTTTATAATCATCTACGGGGTTAGAGTGATGAGAAGTGTTCTGGAAGAAAAGAATAACCGTGTGGTTGAAATTATCATTTCTTCTGTAAAACCATTTGAATTGATGATGGGAAAAATTTTAGGGGTAACAATGGTTGCTTTAACGCAGTTCATTATATGGATCACCATGTCTGTTATTGGAGCATTGATTCTGAATACAGGCTTCTCATCCATCCAAAAAAATATTCCCGGTGGAAATGAGGGCATAGCAAGTAAACTGGATGTTGCACAAATTGCGACCCAGGTTTCTCACAGTCTGTTGGAACTTAATTTTCCGTTAATTATTTTTGTATTTATTGTGTTTTTCCTTCTTGGATATATCTTTTACAGCTCCGTATACGCAGCTATTGGTTCTGCTGTTGACAATGAAACAGAAACACAGCAATTTACTTTATTTGCGATATTACCGCTAACCTTAGGCATGTATGGAAGCTTCTCACTAATGAACAATCCTGATGGACCTCTTGGTTTTTGGTTATCAATGATCCCCTTTACTTCTCCTGTGGCAATGATTGCAAGAATTCCTTTCGGCGTACCAGCATGGCAAATAGCATTATCTATAACATTACTGGTGCTGACTACTATTTTTATGATATTTTTGGCCGGAAAGATTTACCGGGTAGGTATCTTAATGTATGGAAATAAGGCTACTTTAAAAGAACTTTGGAAGTGGATAAGAAATTAACACTTGAAGTATAAATAAAAAAATAAACCCTGAAACTAAGTTTTAGGGTTTATTTTTTTATTTGAATGAAATATTCTTATTGAAAGATATAACTTAAACTTACGCTAAGAACTTGTTCGGATTTACCTTTGCTTGTCCCACCAGGTTCTTTTCCAAGATTAGGATATGTATTAGAGAATCCATAGTCATATTTTACAGCTAATTCCAACTGTCTTTTATAGCTATATCCTACACCTACACCTAATCCAAAGTTAAAGCTATTTGCCTTTCCATTAACTCCAGGATATTTAGGATCAGTAACATCAGGATCGTAATAAGGTCTGCTTACAGGAGCATTTTTAACATTTTGATTCAGCAAAAAGTTAAATCGAGGTCCTATCATTCCAAAGAACTCAGATTCTGCCTCTGAAAAATATCCTTTGAAATAAAGAGGAACACTAAGGTAATTATTAGCATATACTGCATCATAACCATCTCTTCCTTTAACATCTTTATCCTTTCCTGTTTCTCCAGCACCATAGTATAATACTTCAGGCTGAATATAAAACTGATTTCCTTTTCCTACAGGTATTAGTGCTAAAGCACCAGCCTGTACAGCAAATCTGGGTCCGGAAGGGTTGTGTGCATTTTGCACTCGGGAATAGTTGCCTCCAGCTGTAATACCAAATCTTGTATTCTTGAAATTAATCTGTGCAAAAGATAAGGTAGAAAAAGCCAAAGCAGAGGCTAATAAAAATTTTTTCATATGTTTTGTTTTATAATTAAGCTAACACTTTAGCAACAGTAGCGCCAATGTCAGCAGGAGAATCTACAACGTTAATTCCGTTTTCTCTCATGATTTCCATTTTTGCCTGTGCAGTATCTTCTGCTCCACCTACGATAGCTCCTGCATGTCCCATTGTTCTTCCTTTAGGTGCAGTTTGTCCAGCGATGAAACCAACTACAGGTTTAGTAGAACCACTCGCTTTATACCATCTAGCAGCTTCAGCTTCCAATCCTCCACCAATCTCACCAATCATTACAACAGCTTCTGTTTCTGGATCGTTGATAAATAATTCTAAAGCTTCTCTTGTAGTAGTTCCAATAATTGGGTCACCACCAATACCAATAGCAGTAGAAATACCGAAACCAGCTCTTACAACCTGGTCTGCAGCTTCATAAGTAAGAGTACCAGATTTAGAAACGATACCTACTTTACCTTTTTTGAAAACAAAACCTGGCATAATACCAATTTTAGCTTCGTCTGAAGTAATAATTCCAGGACAGTTTGGACCGATTAGTCTGCAATCTCTATCTGCGATGTAAGATTTTACTTTAACCATATCCGCTACAGGGATTCCTTCAGTAATACATACGATAACTTTAATTCCAGCTTCAGCAGCTTCCATAATAGCATCAGCAGCAAATGCAGGCGGTACGAAAATAATACTTACGTTAGCTCCAGCTTTTTGAACAGCATCAGCTACAGTATTAAATACAGGCTTTCCTAAGTGCTCGCTTCCTCCTTTTCCTGGAGTAACCCCACCTACTACATTTGTTCCGTATTCAATCATCTGACCTGCATGGAAAGTACCTTCGTTCCCTGTAAATCCTTGTACAATTACTTTAGAATCTTTGTTTACTAAAATTGACATTTTATTGTTGTTTTTAATTTATTTACTATTTTATTAATGCTCACAAATTTACTTAAATTTCTTTGATTTCAGACAAAACTTTCAATTTGTTTATTTGAGATTTCTCAGCTTAACTTCTTTTTTAAGGTAGGTTTTAAAGTCTTCTGCGAACATACCAATATAGGTTCCTTTTTCCAGATCTCTGTTCACTCCGGTTTTCCCAAGTAAGATTGATCCACTCTCAATCTTGTTTCCTGAAGCAATACCAACTTGTCCCCATAATGTTACCTCATCACCGATAACACAACATCCTGCGATGCCCACTTGCGAAGCAATAAGACATTTTTTACCAATAACAGTATCATGACCGATCTGAATCTGATTATCCAGTACAGAGCCTTCTCCGATAACTGTTGAGTCAGTAACTCCCCTATCAATTGTGCAGTTATTTCCGATCTCCACATTATTTTCAATAACCACATTTCCTACAGAAATAAGACGATCAAAATTTCCATTCAGTTTGCGGTAATAAAAAGCATCTCCTCCCAAGACTGTTCCGGATTGTATAATTACATTGTCTCCAATCACTGTTCTGTCGCCAATAACAACATTTGGAAAAATAAGCGTATTCTTTCCAATCTGCACATTATTACCAATAACTGCGGAGCGATGAATTTTTGTTCCTTCTCCAATTTCTACATCATGCAGTTCTTCTGTAAAATTATAGATTCTGGTGAAGTGAGTATTGATTTTATTAAAATCCCTGAAAGGATCATCGGAAACAAGTAGCGCTTTTCCTTCTGGGCATTCTACTTCTTTGTCAATTAAAATGATCGTTGCAGCAGAATTTAAAGCTTTATCATAATACTTTGGATGATTAACAAAAACGATATCCCCTGGTTTTACCATATGAATTTCGTTTGTTCCCAGCACTTCAAAATCTTCGGGACCAACAAATTTCGAATTAATCAGTTCTGCAATAGTTCTAAGTTTTTGTGGAGAATGGAATCTCATAAAAAATGTATTTCTTATAAAACAAAATTCGGACTGCTTCTGCAGACCGAATCTATGTATATTGTATTATTATTTTACTCTTTCTAAGTAAGAACCATCTTCAGTACTTACTTTTATTTTGTCTCCTGGCTCTATAAACAGTGGAACCATTACTCTTGCACCAGTTTCTACAATTGCATTTTTAAGAGCATTGGTAGCTGTATTTCCTTTTACTCCCGGATCAGCTTCAATCACATCTAAAAATACAGACTGTGGAAGTTCAGCAGAAAGTGGAGTTTCATCAGCCTCTTTCAGAATGATCGTAACTTCTTCTCCCGCTTTCATAAACTGAGCATTTTCAATCATTTCTTTATTGATATATAATTGAGAAAAATCATCATTGTTCATGAAGTGAAACCCATTTTCATCATCATAAAGATACTGGAACTTTCTTGTGATTACTTTTACTTCGTCTATTTTATGGCCAGCTGAAAAAGTATTATCAATTACTTTCCCATTGGTTACTGATTTTAATTTTGTTCTAACAAAAGCAGGTCCTTTTCCTGGTTTTACGTGTAGAAATTCAATTACTTTGAAAATATCGTTGCTATATTCAATGCAAAGTCCCTTTCTAATATCGTTACTTGTTGCCATTAATTTTTATATCTTTTTATTTTATTAAATTATTCTTTTCCCGTTCCGTATCCTTTTACAATACCTCTTGGAGAGTTTTGGATAAACTGAAGGATTTCATCTCTTTCAGCAGTTGGAAGCATCTCTTTCTCAATATGAGTAATCGCTTGGGAAACATTCATTTTCATTTGGAAAATTGCTCTGTATATCTTTTGGATCTCAAAAATTTTCTCATTGGTAAATCCTCTTCTTCTCAGACCTACTGAATTGATTCCAGCATAAGCCATTGGCTCTCTTGCTACTTTTACGTAAGGTGGAATATCTTTTCTTACCAATGTTCCTCCGGAAATCATAACGTGCTTACCGATTTTACCAAATTGATGAACAGCACTTAATCCTCCCATTACCGTATAATCCCCAATTTCTACGTGACCAGCAATTCCGCATCCATTTACAATAATAACATGATCTCCAATAACGCAGTCGTGAGCAATATGAGATGTAGCCATGATCAGGCAGTTTTTACCAATCTTGGTAAATCCAAGAGCTTTGGTTCCTCTGTTCACTGTTACACACTCTCTGATTGTCGTTTCGTCACCAATAATCACCTGAGTATCCTCACCATCAAACTTTAGATCCTGTGGAATCGCTGAAATTACAGTCCCTGGAAAGATCCTGCAATTTTTCCCAATTCTAGCCCCATCCATAATGGTAACATTGGGACCAATCCAACTTCCTTCTCCGATCTCCACATCCCCTGCAATAGTAGTAAAAGGTTCTACAATTACATTTTTGCTGATTTTTGCACGTTTATCTACGGCCGCTAATTGATGAATCATTTAATCAACTTTATTTTTTGCAACTTGAGCCATTAATTCGGCCTCTACAGCCACAGTATCTCCTACATATCCGTATCCCTGCATATGAACGATACCTCTTCTGATAGGCTCTATCAACTCAATTTTGAAAATCATTGTATCTCCCGGAACTACTTTTCTTTTAAACTTTACTTTATCCATTTTTATGAAATAAGTAGAATAGTTTTCAGGATCCGGAACACTCGCTAAAACTAATATTCCTCCCGTCTGTGCTAAAGCTTCCACTTGTAAAACTCCAGGCATTACCGGTTCTTTTGGAAAGTGTCCAACAAAGAATGGCTCATTCATTGTTACATTTTTCAATCCTACAACATGAGAATCGGAAAGTTCAAGAACTTTATCGATCAATAAAAACGGAGGTCTGTGTGGCATCAATTTCATAATTCCATTGATATCAAAAACAGGCTCTTTTGTAAGATCAAAATCAGGAACATTTTTCTTTTTCTGTAATTTCCACTGACGATTCAATTTTTTCGCAAATTGAGTATTTACAAAATGTCCCGGCTTATTGGCAATTACTTTTCCTTTAATTTTAACTCCAGCTAAAGCTAAATCACCAATCACATCAAGTAATTTATGTCTAGCAGCTTCGTTCGGATAATTTAATGTAAGATTATCCAGTATACCATTAGGTCTGATAGAAACATTGTCTTTACCAAAGGCTTTTTTCAATTTTTCAGTGGTATCCGGAGTCAGATCTTTATCTACATAAACAATCGCATTTGAAATATCCCCCCCTTTAATCAGGCCATGATCTAAAAGCATTTCCAGCTCATGTAAAAAACTAAATGTTCTTGCGGATGAAATCTCCTCTTTAAATTCAGAAATATTTTTTAGAGTAGCATTTTGGGTTCCTAATACTTTAGTTCCAAAATCTACCATCGTTGTAATTTCGTAATTATCCGATGGAATGATTGTTATCTCAGAACCTGTAGCAGGATCTGTATAACTTAGAACTTCTTTTACCACCAGATATTCTCTGGCAATTGCCTGCTCTACAATGCCAACACTTTCTATGGCTTCAACAAAAAACTTTGAAGATCCATCTAAAATTGGAGGTTCAGAAGCATCCATTTCTAATATTGCATTGTCTATATCACAACCTACTAAGGCTGCAAGAAGGTGTTCGCAAGTATTGATTTTTACTCCTAGTTTTTCTAATGTTGTTCCTCTTTCAGTTGCTACAACATAATTAACATCAGCTTCAACCTGAGGGTGTCCCTCCAAGTCGGTTCTAACAAAAACAAAACCCGTATTTTCTTTAGCAGGTTTAATGGTAAGTTTTACTTCTTTACCGGTATGAAGGCCAATTCCAGAAAGAGTAACCTCTTCCTGAAGTGTTTTTTGCATATCACTCATTAGTATTATCTTTTGAGGTATTCTCAAGATTATTTATTCGTCCTACAATTTCAGTAAAGTTTCTGAAATGAACATAATTTCTAAGGTAGTCATTATAACTTATTGCCGGAGAACCGTACAATGTTTCTTTGTCACTTACACTGGAGTTCACTCCACTTTGCGCCTGGATTTTTACCTGATTGCCAATTTTAATGTGACCAACCACTCCTACCTGTCCACCAATCTGATTCCAGTCACCAATAGTTGTAGATCCTGCAATTCCAGCCTGAGCTGCAATTACATTATTCTGACCAATCTTCACATTGTGCGCAATCTGGATTAAGTTATCTATTTTAGTTCCTTTTCCAATAATAGTAGAGCCAATAGTTGCTCTGTCTATACTACAATTTGAACCAATCTCCACATCATCCTCAATAATAACATTTCCAAGCTGAGGAATTTTCTTAAATCCTTCAGCAGTAGGTTGGAAACCGAATCCATCTCCCCCCACAACGGTATTGGAATGGATTACACAATTGTCTCCGATAATGCAGTAATCATAAATTCTGGCACCACTATCGATCTTACAGTTTTTCCCAATCTTTACCCCTTTACCAATATATACTTGTGGATAGATTAGAGTTCCTTCGCCTATCTTAGCTTTTTCAGAAACATAAGTAAATGCTCCTATATATACTTTATCAGCAATAACAGCAGTATCATGGATAGATGCTCCGTCTTCAACGCCTTCTTTTTTACCCTGCATTTCCTGATACAAATTCATCAGAACCTGAAAAGAAAGGTAGGCATCCTTTACGGCAATAATAGTAGGATTGTAAAAATCTTTTACAATAAGTTTTTCAGAAGCAATTATTACTGAGCATTTTGAAGTATCCAAATAATGAGAGAACCGATCTTGTGCTATAAAAGAAAGATGTCCTGATTCCCCATTTTCAATTGGTGAAACGCCATTAATAAGTGCATTTTCGTCACCTATTATTTTTCCGTCAATAAAACTTGCAATTTGCGAAGCTGTAAATTCCATATTCTGCAAAGATAAGAAATTCTATTATTCGTAAACATTTTTTAGTTTTCGGATCGGTAATTTTAATATTATTTAAGAAATTATTTTAGAAAAATCTCTGGGAAATGTTAAAATATACCGGGTCGTCTTGTTTACAATTAACCCCGATAGAAGCTGATCCTCAGACTCATCCAGTCGTATTTTTTCACCATTTTTCTGCAATAGGTAAATGGGTTGCATTTTTGTATTGTAAGGCAGAAGTTTTCTCTTAATCTCGTGAACTAACTCGGCTCCGTTATCAATTTCAAAAAGCTCGTTAGTATTTTTTATTTTTTCCTCAACAAAAGTTTTTTCAAAAGGATGTGATGAGATGATGGTTTTAGGAAGCTCTCTCTTAATCACACATTTACACCAATATGCCAGTATAAAATCATCAGACTTTTGCCATAATTTCATGGCTTGAATTACATCATTATCGTCCAATTGAGTAAATCTTTCAACATCTTCATCTGTAGCCTCACCTTTTTCTCTGTTTAAAAAATATTTCAAGTTTTCAGTAGCAGGTAAATCTATTCCCTGGGAAACTAAATATTTTGCTCTTTCCAGAATCTTAACTAATATAAATTCGGCTAAAGCTGATGTTTTATGGTAATAAACCTGCCAATACATAAACATCCTTGCAGTCAAAAAATTCTCAATCGAATAAATTCCTTTAGCATCGATCACCAATTCGCCTTCCTCACAAACATTCATCATAGAGATGATCCTTTGTGTATTAATATTCCCTTCAGAAACTCCCGTAAAAAAACTATCTCTTTTTAAGTAATCTAAACGGTCAACATCCAATTGAGAAGAGATGAGCTGATTAAAAAACTTTCTATGATACTTCCCCTGAAACATTTCAATTGCAACGGATAGCTGACCATCAAATTTTTCATTTAACCTATTCATTAGCAAAAGTGACAAGTTTTCATGATGCCAGTCATCCATTAGCATATTCTCTAATGCATGGGAAAAAGGACCATGACCAATATCATGCATTAAAATTGCCAACATTGCTCCTTTTTCTTCTTCATCTGATATTTTAACCCCTTTTTGCTTTAAAGTTTCAAGAGCAGTGAACATCAAATGCATGGCTCCAATAGCATGATGAAATCTCGTATGGGTAGCTCCGGGAAAAATTAAATTAAGAAGTCCCGTTTGAGAAATCCTTCTTAATCTCTGAAAATAGGGATGTTCAATAATATCAAATAAAATTTCGTGTGGAATCTTGATAAATCCGTGAACGGGATCGTTGATAATTTTAAGCTTATTTTGCATTTGAAAAACTGAAGTATTAGTAAACAAAGTTAGGGAAATTTAATCTTAGGTTTTATTTTCACAAATAATAGATCATAAAGTATAGATTTATATCTTTGAAATTATAATTAATGACAAGTGTAATGCGAGCGCTTTGTATTTTAGCTTTATTATTTTTAAGCACCTCCACTTTTTCTGCCCAAACAATTTCCGAAAACCAAAAACTGGAATCTCTGTGTAAAGTATGGGGATTTTTAAAATATTACCATCCCAATGTAGCCAATGGTAAATTTGATTGGGATCAACAGTTGATTCAGAAAATAGATGAGCTAAAAACAGTCCATACTAAAAGTCAGCTCAATTTTTTATATTCCCGATGGCTCAATAATCTTGGAACCGTTGAAAAATGTACTTTATGTACACTGGACAATAATAAAGTGTACTTCCGTAAAAATCTCAATCTAGATTGGAGTAAAGACAAAAATATTTTCACATCAGATGTGATTAAAAAACTTCAATTCATTGAAGAGAATCGGTACATTGGCACTCCCTACTACTTTGGAACAGGTGGAAGAAAAATATTTTTCAGAAATGATGATTCTCTGGGCTCAAGTTTCACTTCAAATTCGATTGCGCTTTTAGAATTATTCAGATATTGGAATTTTGTTGAATACTTCTTTCCTTATAAATATGAAACAGATCAAAACTGGAATGATGTTTTAGAAGAAATGATTCCCAAATTCCTTACCATAGATAATGATGTACATTATCATTTGACATTAGCAGAACTCGTTACAAAAACTGATGATTCTCACGCCTTCCTGTTTTCACCATTAATCAGCTTAAACCAATACGGACGTAGAAAAATTCCTGTAGAATATTCTTACGCAGAAGGAAAACTTATCGTCACAAAAGTGAATTCCAATAAGTATAAAGAAGAATCCATTTTGAAAGAAGGAGATATCATCTACGACATCAACGGGAAAACGATTCCACAAATGGTCAATGCCTTTTCAAAATACATTCCTGCATCAAATACATGGGGAAAAATAAAGAAAGTAAAAAACCTTTTTCTTTTTTCCAATAGGGATAGCATAGAGATCAAATTAGAAAGGGATGAACAAAATATAGTCTTAAAAGCAAAAACCTATCTTCTAAAAGATATTATTTACGACAAGAAGGCAACTCCTGAAAAATGGCAATTTTATGATGCAGAAAAAAAAATCGGATATGTCAATATGGAGATTATAGAAAAAGAAGATTTGAATGAAATGTATCAAAATTTAAAAACAACTGAATCCATTATCTTCGATTTAAGAAACTATCCCAGACAAACGATAAGGCCATTAAGTTTGTTACTCCTTCCTAAAACAAGTATATATTATCAGTTCAATTTTCCTGAAACTACCTATCCCGGTCTTTTTTACAGCAGAAAAAATAGTATTGGAAGAAAAAATGATGATTATTATAAAGGAAATGTAGTAGTTTTGGTAGATGAGAATACCCAAAGCCAAGCTGAAACTACCACAATGATGTTTAAGCAACATCCTCGGGCAAAAATAATAGGAAGCAATACTTCCGGAGCCAATGGGGATGTGATCCGGTTTAAAATTGCTGGCCTGGAAACCAGCTTTTCTGGTCTTGGAGCTTACTATCCTGATCAGAGAGAAACTCAAAGAATTGGAATTATTCCGGATATTATTATAAAACCAACTTTAAAAGGAATAAAACAAGGAAAAGACGAGGTCTTAGAAAGAGCTTTAGAATACGTTAAGAATGGCCATTAAATGAAATATTCAACCAAAAGAGAATAATTGATTTTCATTTAACTATAATTTAACTTTTTAACTGTTTGTTTTGACAGATTTTAATAGTGATTTGGTCGCACTTTTGATACGATAACCATGTAAAAAATAAATATTATGTCGGAAAAAATATTATGGATAGATGATGAAATAGATTTACTTAAACCTCATATTGTATTTTTAGAAAAAAAGGGTTATCATGTAACCCCAGTTAATAATGTAAATGAAGCGTTAGAGTTGATAGATTCCGAAAAATTTGCATTGACACTCATTGATGAAAATATGCCGGGTATTTCCGGATTGGAAGCCATTCCTATGATAAAAGAAAGAGATAATTCTTTAAAAATAGTGATGGTTACCAAAAGTGAAGAAGAGCACATTATGGAAGAGGCAATTGGCTCCCAAATTGCGGATTATATTCTTAAACCGGTAAACCCTAATCAAATTCTTTTATCCCTGAAGAAAAACCTACAGGAGGAGAATTTGGTTGAACAGAAAACCATTCTACAGTACCAACAAGAATTTAGAAATCTTTCTATGGAGCTTTCTTATTTAAAATCTTACCAGCAATGGGCAGAATACTATAAGAAAATCCTAAACTGGGAAATTAAATTCGATAAGGTAACAGATAACGAATTTGCAGATCTTTTACAATCTCAAAAAGAAGAAGCTAATATCCAATTTGCTAAGTTTATTGAAAACAATTACGAAGAATGGCTTAATGGAAGTGATAAACCAGCAATGAGTCATACTCTTTTCAAAGATAAAGTAAAACCTGAGGTAGAAAAAAGTAAAGTTCTATTACTTATGGTAGACAATCTAAGGTATGATCAATGGAAAGTGGTAGAGCCTTTATTTACCAAATATTACAATAAGGTTTCTGAAGACTATTATTACAGTATCTTACCGACAGCTACACAATATGCAAGAAATTCTTTCTTTGCCGGCCTTTTACCTTCCGAAATAGAAAAACGTTTTCCGGATAAATGGTTTAATGATAATGAAGAAGGTAATAAAAACGAGTTTGAGCGTGATTTTCTTGAAGATCAAATGAAGAGAATCGGTTTAGGTTCTAAATCAATGAAATATCTAAAAGTTTTAAATGCAGATTTCGAGAGAAAGATTTATGATGACTTCAATCAACATAAAAATAATGACCTATTAGTAATTGTTTATAATTTCATTGATATTCTATCCCATGCAAAAACTGACAACCACATTGTGGATCAGTTGATTCGGGATGATAAAACTTTCAGATCCCTTACATACAATTGGTTTGAAAACTCTTCTATTCTGAAGATCATTAAATTAGCAGCTGAAAATGGCTATAAATTAGCAATTACTACAGATCATGGAACTGTTTACGTTAAAAGACCAAGCAAAGTGGTTGGTGATAGGGAAACCTCAACAAATATCCGTTATAAGACAGGAAAAAGCTTAACATACGATGACAGAGATGTATGGGCCATTACAAATCCGGAAAAATTATTTTTACCTAAAGGGAATCTAAGTTCAAAATATATTTTTGCGAAAAATAATATTTTCCTGGCTTATCCAAAAAATTACAATCACTTTGTAAACTATTATAAAGAAACTTACCAACATGGAGGAATATCACTGGAAGAATGTATTATTCCTATCAGTATTTTAGAACCCAAATAGTTTTTTTAATAGTAATTAATTGGGGTTCAAGGCGGAAAAAATCAATTGATTTTCTCCGCCTTTTTTTATTGAGGCACTCATTTTGTATACTAAGAAATACACATATAAGTATAATATTATGAAAAGAAACATTTTCGTTGCTACTGCATTAGTAGCATTATTTTTGACGTCATGTACAAAAGAAAAGAATGCAGCAGATACTTCATCTGCTACTGTAGATACACTTTCTTCAAAGCCTTCGGATTCAGCTACTGTTTCGCCTAATAAAGATGAAATTGTAAAAAGCACTTCAAAAGACAGTAGTGGAAAAACATTGGAAATGACTTTCAATAACACCAAAAATACAGCAACAGTAGTATTTAATAAGGAAACAATTGAATTGCAGGGACAAAAACCAGCATCAGGAATCTGGTATAAGAATGATCATTATGAATTAAGAGGAAAAGGTGAAGAAATAGAGCTTACAAAAGACGGGAAAACAGTCTTTAAAAAATAAAATTCATTATTAAATGATAGAAGTCAGTTTTGAAATTCAAAGCTGACTTTTTTATTTCGCTACATTTGAGAAATTTATTTTTGTTTATGAAATTAATCACTTACAATGTCAATGGGATTAGAGCCGCTTTTACGAAGGATTTCCTAGGTTGGTTGAAGATTGCAGACCCTGATATCATTTGTATTCAGGAGAGTAAAGCTGGAAACGACCAAATAGACATCGATAGTCTTCAAAAACAAGGCTACCATAGTTACTGGCACTCTGCGCTAAGAAAAGGCTATAGTGGCGTTGGAATAGCTTCCAAAACAAAACCTAATCACGTAGAGTATGGTTGTGGAATAGAAAGCTATGATAATGAAGGAAGAATCATACGTGCTGATTTTGATGGTTACTCTGTAATTTCAGTGTATGTTCCTTCTGCATCAAATATAGAAAGGCTTGATTTTAAAATGCAGTTCTGTCAAGATTTCCTGAACTATATTAAAGCCCTTAAAAAAGAAATTCCTAACCTTATTATTTCCGGGGATTTTAATATCTGTCATCAGGCTATTGATATCCATGATCCGATCCGTTTGAAAAATGTTTCAGGATTCTTGCCTATAGAACGTGAATGGATGAGTAATTTCATAGAAGAGTGCGAATTAATTGACAGCTTCAGATTCTTTAATAATGAACCTAATAATTATACATGGTGGAGCTATAGACAAAATTCAAGGGCTAATAACAAAGGTTGGAGGCTAGATTATAACTTCACTTCGTACGCATTGAAAGAAAAGCTTTCAAGAGCTGTTATCTTAAAAGAGGCTGTACATTCCGACCATTGTCCTGCCTTAGTAGAATTAGATATATAAAAAGAAAAAGCCAACTGAATCAGTTGGCTTTAAAATTTAATAAATCATAAATTTAATCGACAATTTCATATTCCACCGGAATGGTACCAAGATTGGTATTTCCGATTTCATCGAACGCGGCTCTAGAAATATCTAGTGCTCTTGCTGAATGGAAAGGTCCTCTATCATTTATCCTCACTGTAACCTCTTTTCCATTGCTTAAATTGGTAACTCTAATTTTAGTCCCAAAAGGAAGCGTTCTATTTGCAGCGGTGAATTTTGAGTTATCAAAAATTTCTCCGTTTGCGGTTTTCCTACCATTAAACTTATCGTGGTAGAACGATGCATAACTTGTTTTTTTCGCATCTGTGGCATTATTCTTGAAAGAATAAATACCAAAGGCTGAAATCATCATTATGATTACGAGAATGAATCTTTTCATCATTTTGAATTTTATTGGTTTTGACTTGGCAAATGTATCATGAATCTCTTTAAGACCATAGCCGAAATGTTAAAAAGTGTTAACTAAAACCCAATTCAAAGTTAACGATGTCTGTAACCCTCTGCCAACAGGGCTTTTACAAAGCACTGTTAAAAAGTGTTAAAATTAAGGCTTAAAAGTTAAGATAATTAACGTTACTCATTTCGTCACACCGCGATAATGATCATAAAACACTGATAAACAATCACTTAAAAATCCGTAAATTACAGTGAAATCAATCAAAAAACCAATGAAAAATTTCATTGGTTCTATATAATTAGTAAATAAGAAATATCTGTTACTTCAAATATTCGAGAACATAATCATAAGTTCCGGCTGGGTACACAACAGACATACTCTGAGATCCAGTCACTGCATTTCCATTTGCAGTTCCTAATGTGTATGAATATAAATCTCTAGAATAGACTGTGTTTGAGCCTGCTTTATAAATTGTAATTCCATACATGCCCTTCATACCAGCTGGTGAAGGAATATCAACATTAGTCGAAGTACCGCTGGCTGCAAATGTTCCCTTTACAGCATAAACCTGGGCATTGTTAATTAAGGTATGTGTGGCAGTTTCATTGCTTGTTATATTAATTTTGTCTGAACTACCTCCAGAGTTTCCTCCAATTGCTATCCACTTACCGTTTGTAATATTTCCAGGATTTCCAGGATTTGAAAAGTAGTAAAAACCAGGTACTACAGCTGTTGTTACACCTTGTCCTGCTGTAGTATTTCCTGTTGCACTATTATACACTACCATCCCATCAAAATCAGAAACAACCACTTCATCACTCGCTGTAGCTTTATTGAATACAAAACTGGTTAAATCGGTTCTTGGGAATCCTAAACCTCTTCCATAGCTTTTGTTTGCTAAACCCTCAAAATTACTTGCGTCCATAAAATAATTTGTGTCAGCCAATCCCGAAGTTATGTTTCCATTGCTAAGAAGCTGCGCATTGATGTTACTGCTTAGAAATAATAAAAAACAGCCAGTTACACTTAATAAAATATTTTTCATCTTGTTTTATGTTTTTATTTATGTTTTTAATTTCTACCTGCAACGAGATACCATGTTGTACCATTACTATGTATTTGAATCGCCGCTGAACCTGTTATAGAGGCAATTCCTTTTGGAGTACCCACTCCATCAGTTCCCGAAAACTGCAGCGTCCCCCCAACCTGATTTCTTATGTAAATTGTTCGACCACTGTAAGAAGATGGAGTTGGTAAGGTTAATTGAGATCCCGAGGTAAACTCCCAAAAATCAAAATCAGAATTTGACCAATCATATGCAGTAGAAGCAGGTTGAGCTAAATTCAATCTAAATGCAGTTGGAGCTACCGTTCCTCCACTAGCTAACGCAACCCATTTTGAGGTAGGCTCATCATAGTAATAAAAACCAGTTCCTGTTACCTTTTCTGTTTTCCCTCCGCTGTTTCCTCTACCAGAGATAACAAAAACAAGAGCTCCATTTTGGGCTGCTGTATAAGCTGCATCCTTGTTTGCTAATTCAGTAGCAGTCATTCTTGGGATTAAAACAGCATCCGGCATGCTTCTATCTGTAGTATTCGCTACAATATCAAGCGTTGCTTCCGGTTTGGTAGTATTAATACCAACTCCTTTTTGTTGGGCTTTTGAAACTATAGCCAAAGAAATCAACATTACTGTTGTCAATAATTTTTTTTTCATAAACATTTGAATTTTAAATTGCTTTTTTATTATCGATAATTTCCATTTATACACAATTGTACAAATCCCAACCTGATCTTAGTAAATTACTAAAATAAGAACCGGGACTGCTCATATTTTATATTTACTTCTCATCTACTAAGAGAGATTGATTACAAAATTATTCTTTTGACAAAGTTAAGATTTAATTATTTAAAATTCACAATATCTTCGTTAAGCAAGGAAAAACCAACCTAATCTACAACATATAACAATCTATAAATCAAATATTTGTAAAAATTACATTAAAATAAATGAAACGAATAAAATTGCATTAAAAACTTAACAACGCTCTATTCATTAAAAACAATGGTGTAAAATCTTTCGATTATACACCATTATCATAAAAAAAAATATTTTTTTCGTATTTTTTATCAAATTAATTCTCCATATAGGTCAAATTCTTCTGCTGAGGTTATTTTTACCATCGCAAATTCTCCAATTGAGATGTAAGTATTTTCTGCGGAAACCAAAACTGTATTATCAACATCCGGAGAATCGTACTCTGTTCTCCCTACAAAATAATTCCCTTCTTTTCTGTCAAACACACACTTATACACTTCTCCTATTCTTTCCTGATTTTTCTCCCACGAAATTTGAGACTGAAGTTCCATAATTTCTTCTACTCTTGCCTCCTTTACTTCCTGAGGGATATCATCTTCTAAAACATGTGCTGTTGTATTTTCTTCATGAGAATAGGTAAAACAACCTAATCTGTCAAACCTTTGCTCTTTCACCCAATCTTTCAATTCCTGAAATCTCTCTTCTGTTTCTCCGGGATATCCTACAATTAAAGTGGTTCTTATAGCCATATCTGGCACCTTCTCTCTGAATTTTGCTAAAAGAGCATCCGTTTTTTCATGTGTAGTTCCTCTTTTCATCGATTTTAGTAAATCAGAATTAATATGTTGAAGAGGAATATCAATATAATTACAAACTTTAGGCTCTTCCCGAATAATATCTAAAACATCCTCAGGAAAACCACTTGGGAAAGCATAATGAAGTCGAATCCATTCGATACCTTCTACTTTCACCAATTCTTTTAAAAGCTCTCCAAGTGCACGCTTTTTATAGATATCCAATCCATAATAAGTAAGGTCCTGTGCAATTAATATCAATTCTTTCGTTCCGACCTTAGCTAATTTCTCAGCTTCACGAACCAATTTTTCGATAGGTGTAGAAACATGCCCTCCTCTCATTAATGGAATTGCACAAAAAGAACATGGTCTGTCACATCCTTCAGATATTTTAAGGTATGCATAATGTTTAGGAGTAGTTGTCAGCCTTTCACCAACAAGTTCATGCTTATAATCAGCACCCAAATGTTTCAGCAGGATAGGCAAATCTCTGGTTCCAAAATATTGATCAACATCAGGAATTTCTCTTACCAAGTCAGGTTTATACCTTTCAGAGAGGCATCCGGTCACAAAAACTTTCTCTACCTCACCTCTATTCTTAGCATCTACGTAATCAAGGATTGTATTAATAGATTCTTCTTTTGCATTATCGATAAAACCACAGGTATTGATAACAACAATATCCCCTCTATCTTCGTGTACAACTTCTTTACCATTTGCTTTAAGCTGACTCATCAAAACTTCTGAGTCGTATACATTCTTAGAGCAACCCAGGGTTACGATATTGATTTTCTTTTTACCTATAGATTTTGTGCGCATCTTTTTGATTTTGAGTTTGCAAAGATACGAAATAATAATAGTACTTATTAAATAGGAAAGGCAGTTAATAAAGAAGTACTTACAACTCTCTTATATATTTATTTTTATTGACAACGATAATTAGTAAGCTTGTTCGTCCCCTTTTAAAATATTATACAGCGTCAGAAAAATGATTTTAATATCTAAAAAAAAGGACCAATTCTGAATATACCAAATATCTTTTTCAATTCGTTTCTCCATATCCCGGTGAGAAAATATCTCTCCTCTCGAACCCATCACTTGTGCCCATCCGGTAATTCCAGGTTTTACAATATGCCGTGTCATATATTTTTTTGTAATCTTGGAGTACATGTCTGTTTGGGACATCATGTGAGGTCTTGGACCCACAATAGACATATTGCCTAAAAAAACATTAATGAACTGAGGTAATTCGTCAATGCTTGTTTTCCTCATGAAAGCTCCAAATTTAGTAACCCTTGGATCATTCTTTTTTGCAATTTGTAAGTCAGCATTTGTATTAATAGTCATGCTTCGAAACTTGATGCAGTTAAATGGTACATTATTAAGTCCAGACCTTTTTTGTAAAAAGAACACTGAATCATTACTTTCTAATTTAATTATTAATGCAACAATCGGCACTAACCAGGATAATAAAAAAACAATTACAAATAATGAAAATCCAATGTCAAATGTTCTTTTTAAAATTTCTTTTTTATGATTAGATAATGGCTCTCTAATTAATTTTAAAAATGGAATTTCGTGAATCACATCAAAATAATAGGGTCCCAAATTGGCATATTTAAAATCGGGAACCATATAGATTCTAATCATTTTGTGTTCTGCCACCTCCACGATTTTTTTATATAAATCAACATCAATTCTGTCATCGCAAAAAATGATACTGTTGATTTTGGTATTTTCTAAGTCTTCAAATAACTGATCTATTTCACCTAAATATCTGTTTTTGGTTTCTGTCTCGATGGGTGCGTACACACCTCTTAATCCCATAAATCTTCTTAGATCTTTATTTGATAATAATGATGTTGACAATTTATTCTCTCCAATAAGCACTGTATTAAAGGAATATAATTTTCGTCCTAATTTAACCCTGTTCTTTTTTCTGTACAGGAATAAAAGAAATCTGGTAAGAGTCATACAAAAACCAACTAATAAAAAATAAATTATCACATTTTTATAGTCAATCTTCACAGAAAAAATAAGATATAAGTAAAGTAATGAAGCCCCTACTAATAAAGCGAAAGATTTTGTCAATGCATTAAAATGCAATGAAGACTCCATAATTTTCAAACTTTTATAGGGCTTAGTTATCATTGTAATGACAAACCAGGACACATTCAAAAGAATAAACTGGACTTTAAAATCCTGTGCAAAACTTCTTTCATCAAACTCAAAAAAATACAGTTTCCCTAAAATAAAAAGACCATTGATAATAATATAATCTCCTATCAAAAAAATCCCACGTAAATATTTAAAAAAAGAAACTAGCATAAATTCGGCAATGGTTATTCAATTTTCCTTGATAAATCAGTAATTTAATTAATTTTATAGAGATTTCAATGAATTAAAAAAATTTTGAAGAAAATGCAGGCAGTACTTTATCTTTTTCTGAGAGTATTACATCTTGTAAGGGAAGCTGCCAATCAATATTAAGTTCTAAATCATTCCAAAGAACTCCACCTTCTGATTCCTTATCATAAAAATTATCACATTTATAAGAAAATACAGCAGTCTCGCTAAGAACCGAAAATCCATGTCCAAAACCTCTTGGAACATATAATTGTACTTTATTTTCCTCTGTTAGTTCAATAGAAAACCATTTTCCAAATGTTGGTGAATCTTGTCTTAAATCAACAGCTACGTCCAGAACTTTCCCTTCCAAACATGAAACTAATTTTGCCTGGGCCTTTTCTCCTCTTTGCAAATGCAAACCTCTAAGAACTCCATAAGTTGATTTCGAGATATTGTCCTGAACGAAATGCCCATTCATATCTGTTAATTCTTCGAATTTCTTCTCATTGAATTTTTCGTAAAAATATCCTCTTTCATCTTCAAAAAGAGTGGGTTCTATGATGTAGCAGTCCCTAAGTGGTGTTTCTTTTATTTTCATAGTTGTGTCGGCTTCTATTACAAAGCTTATCATTTTGTTTTATAAGTACACGCTTAAAAAGCGCACAAATATAAAGATTAATGCTACATAAAAGTAGTTTTTATTTAATAACCCTTTTATAAAGATTAATCAGATTTAAAAAATTATTATTTTTGTTATATTCCTTAAAGGCTTTTTCAAATGAATTATCGCCCATTTCGATTTTCTTTTTTTTGTCAAAAAACAGCTTAATTTTATCTACTGCTTCTTCTGTTGTATTGTAAACATAGCCATTATAACCGTTATCAACTGTATCTTTATTTCCCATTACATTACTCACCAGAAGAGGCTTTCTAACTGCCATAGCTTCTAGAATAGCAATTGGAAGGCCTTCCCATAAAGATACCTGTAAATACAGATCAAGAGTGTTTAATTTCTGTAATAATTCTTCTCTTGTTCTTATCCAACCTGTAACGGTAATGTTTTCCGAAGTTATATCATCAATTAGCTCCCCATTTCCGATCCACACGAAATTAACATTTGGCAACTTAGAGGCAATCTCATTAAAAGCTTTTGGATTTTTTTGTGCTGTTAATCTCCCAACCGTTCCTACTGTAAAACGTTCGTTAGATACTGGAGAATATACTTTTTGGGGCAGTTCAAAATCAACTCCATTTCTAATAAGAGTTGTTTTCCCGATTTTCTTTGCCATCTCATATTCTGTATTCCCAGACGCCACTGTAGTTCCTCCGAATAGAAAAGGCATTAGATACTCTATAATTTTAAAAAATAAAACCTTCGTTTTTGAAATATTCTGCTGAACAAAGGAAAATCCGTGAGGAGAATAATAAATATTTTTTTTAGATACAAATCCCTGGCAGGCTAGTCTGCCTATTACACCTGCTTTTGCAGAATGAAGATGAATTATATCTGGTTTTATCTTTTTAAGGATTTTACGGGTCTCTCTGATTACCGTGTAATCCTTTTTCAAATTGATCGGACGCTGCATATCTAGTTCATGAAGATAAATATCAGGATGTATTTCTTTATCAAATAATTCTTTATCCAATTCAACCCGGTTGGGACTATATATCAAATGAATATCACAGTTCATATCAGACTGATGGGTTGCCAAAAAGTTGCTTAAATCTTTTACATAGGTATAAACTCCTCCTCCAAAAGCTTCCACAAATTGAACGATCTTAATCTTCTTTTCCAAACTCATTATATTTTTTGATATACTGTGATCTATTTTTTAATAATTGAACTTCGTGTTTTATTTTGAGATAGACAGATAATATACTGTTTTAGGGTTCATACTCGGGATGGTAATGGTTGTCTCATTTTTATTGACTACAATCTTTTGTTTTTGATTAAAAACCATATTTTCTAACGGCAGTTCATTGGTATTAGGAATTTCAGATACAGTTAAATTAAAATTTTTATTTTTTGTATCCGGAGCTTTTAAATTCTTCAATATAACTTTAGCATTTACAATTCTGTTTCCGCTATTATTATTCAAAATAATATACTGTCCTTTATTATCATAAGAGGCAAATACAGATGTTTGATCATAATTTGTGATATCCTTTACCCTGGTCCCTTTAGTACTTTGATTATAGATCTTATATGCCCACCATACAGATCTCGGTTTTCCGTTTTTATCCAATAATCCATTCATTGAATTATTACAGTTAAAAACTCCATCACTCTCTGCCCAACACGCTTTGCAAGCACCATCTATATTATTATTTTCCAAATATTTAAATACCTGCAATACTTCTGAAGGAGAAAATTGCGAATATTGATTGATTATTTCATTGAGAATAATTTTCTTTACTCCAACCTTCGGATATTTAGGAAGAATATTTTTTCTCAATCTTTCCACATCCTTATTAAAATCTTTATAATACTCACCGTCCCTCAATTCATGCCAACTTAGTATGTCAACTCTTATATTATTTTTATTACAAAAACTTAAGAATCCCTCCATTTCTTTTTCGTTATAGCGATCAAAGGACGGTCCTGTAATTAAAGCTTGCTCCCCTGCAGGCAAAGACCTGATCATATCATGAGCCTTTTTAAATATTTTGTAATATTCTTCAGTATCAAAATCTCCAAATCCCCCTTGATGAAAAGGCTCATTCCATATATCATAGATTACCTTGTTATTGAATTTTTTATACTCAGCATTGATTACTGTTTTAAGTCGGTCTGTATATAAGGGATGAGACCATTCTTTATTATTTTTTTTGCCCGGATAACCATACATATCAGATAAGACTAAAATGGGGGTAATACCAAAACTTCTTAAATACTCTATATCATCAACTGATTTATAAGACCATCCTATTCTCCAATATTTGGGTTGCAAAGCAATAATATCATTTTGAAGCATTCTGATATTATCATAGTGAAGAAAACCAGACATAGATTTTACATTACTCACCTTTTTACTGAAATCAATCTCTACAATTACAGAATCTTTAGTCCTTTGACATTTAACAAGAATTAAAGAAATAAAAAGGATAATTATAGGGATTATCTTTATTTTAAAGGCATCAATTACTTTCATGTATCTTATTGTAAAGGATTAGTCTTGCTAATTTACATTTTCTTCGATAATTTATACTTAACCGCCAGCTTTGATACTGCGAATAAGGTAACCATCCTTTTATAAATCTTCATATGGAAAGGTCTGTCACTTCTGGATAATAAACTTCCGAGCTGAGTAACGGTATTGTCTGATCTCCTGTAAAGTAAATAAGGCTTTTCTATAAATTTTACTTTACCTACAACTTCTGCTACCAGCCCTATCCATAAATCTATTGAAACTTCTTTATTTTTTGGAAATGGCATAGAGTAATTTAAAATCCTTTTGGTAAAAGCCATACAGCACCCATAATATGTGCTGCAAACTATATTTTTTATTATACCTGTACCCGAGTTATATATTGTAAAAAAAGATTGATTAGTAACATTCAAAACCTCATCTGTCACCATTGAATTTGTAACAACCAGATCATTGGTTTTCAAATTTTCGACCATCACATCATATTTACCCGGCAGCCAAACATCATCCTGATCTGAAATAAAGATAATATCACCGCTCGCCTCTTTTAATGCATTTTGAAAATTAGGAGTATAACCACGTTCTCCTTTATTAATTAATATTTTTATTCTATCGTCGTTTATATTTCTAATGATTTCCAATGTCTTATCAGTAGATCCATCATCAGAAACAATTATTTCATCATGTTGTCCGATTTGATTCAAAATCGAATCAATTTGTTCAAATATAAATTTTTCGCCATTATAAGTAGCCAAACATATACTTATTTTCATTTCTTTTGTATTTTTTCAAATGTGTCCACAAACTTATCTGCTGAGCTTTCCCATCCTTTTTCTCCTGAAAAATATATTTCCTCAATATGCTGAGACATTTGTTCTAGCAAACTTCTATTACTGTACAGCTCTAGTATAGCATCAACAATTGCTTTGGAACTCCTGGGTTCAATTATAAGTCCCGTTTCTTTATCTTTAACCATCTCTGGCAAACCTCCTACATTTGTAGCAATAACAGGTTTTTTAAATGCATAGGCAGACATAATAACACCACTTTGTGTAGCATCTGTATATGGACAAACTACTACAGAGGCATTAGAAATAAGATTAGCCAGATTTTCAGGATAAATATACTCATTAAGGATCTTTATTTCCGGATATTGCCTGTATACTTCAATATCGAAGTCAAAATTTCCGCCTCCAGCAATTGTAAGAGTCATATCATGAAATTTTTGGGTCGATATAATCTCTACAAAAGCATCTAATAGAAACTTAATCCCTTTATAGGGTGATATCCTACCAAAAAACAATATGTTAAATTGAGATCTAGATCCCTTGTCTGTTTGATAATATCTCAGATAATCATACACACTTAAAAAAGAGGTATGAATATTAGCTGGTTTTTGTTTATAATATTTTATAAAGTCATCCTTCTGATTTTCATTCAACAACATCTTATGATCAATGACACTGAAATGAAACTTTCTCAAATATTTATCAATGATGAAATTTTCCCCGGAATGTAAAAATGGATCGTGTACAATGAGCAACATTTTTTTTCTGTACGACAGTGTCGAAAAAAAATAGGTTAGCATATAGTTGTCGATAACAATGACATCCGGATTAATTTTTTTTATATACTGATTGATTTTATATGAAATATAAAGCTTCTTAATAAAATTGGCATTACGTGTTCCTTTTACAACGAATGTTTTGTCTAAAGAAATCAATTCCCGAAATCGTAATAACTCCTCTACTTCTGTACCTTTGGAAATTGTTTTTGTTAATTTTTCCTTATCTAAAAAATTATAAATCTCATAAAGTGCTTCTGTAAAGAAATAAACATCACATTTTTTACCAAGTGCATTGATCAGAGAAACATTAGCATCCAAAGCAAATGTGGATAAGAAAGCAACTTTCATTATAGAATCTGGTTTTTAATCGTTACTTTTTTGGATTAAGGATTTTGTCCATATGTTTATTAAAGATAAAATATGCTCTGCTTATAGAAGGCTTATCCCATAATATATTCTCATACCTTCTGATAATGAAATTATTGGACTTATACATTTTTAGAATTCCAAACAATAATAATACAACCGTAAAAATTGTTTTAAACAGACGTTCTAATGTAGCATAGAAATAAGGATACAATATCCAATAAGAGACAGCAAAAAGCGTTGTCATTCTGTCAATTAATACAGAATATTCAGACAAAAACAAATAGGTTGTTGTAAAAAGGAAAAGCAGGTTGAAGAAAATATTGAGCATCTTTTCATCTTTTATAAAATTTCCTATTTTATCATATGCTGAATAAAAAAGAACGAAAGTTAAAAACTTCTCTATATACCCTATTGTAATACCATAACCACTGCTATATAAGCTACTTTTGGAATATGCCTCTGCCATGATAGAATAGAATCCTCCAAATAAATTTCCTAATGCCAAAACTATAGGTGTTATAAACTTTATCTGTCCCAAGTACAAAATATTTCCAAGAATAAAAGTTCCCCACACGAAAGCCGGTAAAAATTTCTTATGCAGAAAAAAGTAAAGTGGAAAATAAAAGATAGCTGATGTGTGAAAAAGTAACCCTATCCCATTACATATAAAATATTTAGCCGCATTTCTTTCTTTAATAAATTTTAAAGAATATATAAAAAGAAAGATCGCTTTAGAGTTTCTCATCAGATTAATCTCTATAATCAATCCAGAGAAAATAAAAAACATAATAAAACCCAATATGTATTGAGGAGAATATTTTCTGAAAAAATAATTAAGAAATAAAACATCTATGAGTGATGATATTATCTGAAGGAAAAAGTAATCGGGAGTAACGCTTTTCAGTAAAATTAAAAGCACTTTAAAACCTGGTTCTACTTTTAGAAGATAGTCTTCATTTACGCTCGAAAAAAATTGTGCTACCCCACGGCTATCTGAAAGCGTCGGGGCACTTTCATACAAAGGATAATAAACGGCAAAATCGGTATCAAGATATCCTCTAAATCCAAAGAAAATAAAAAAAACCAGCATACCTAAGTACCTGACAATTTTAATATCGCTTCCGTCTTTTCTTAGTTTATTTTCCCATAAGAAAAGAACAAAGTAAATCAAAAAAAGAATAATATATGGTATTGAATATATATAGCTAAAGGTTGGTTCCATAAAACATCATACTTTTTGATTTTTTTTAACTGCAAATATAAATAAATGCATACACTCCGTATTCTAATATTAAGTTGAAATAATATTTAAAAGAAGCAAAAAAAAAGTAACTTTTCCTCTATTTTTTAAATATCATATTCTAGTCGATTATCCAGCAGGTCTTTTATTTAGATATAAACTGAATCCCTCTTTATATGCTCTTAATGCTATCAACCACTGTTTTTTGGGATATCTAAAATACAACATGATAAGAATATACAAAAAATTATAAACTGTAACATACAATGCATAAAAAGGATTATAATTTTTTAAAGAAAAATAAACCAGATTTCGCCATAAAAACCTTACTGAAAAATCACTCATTTTCCCGGTTGAACTAGATTCATTATGATCTATCACAGAATCTGAAATATACCACAATTCCTTTTGATGCTTATTAAGTGCTCTGTAAACAAAATCAGTATCATCATAATAAACAAAATAATTCTCATCCATTAATCCTACACTGCTGAATACCTCTTTTCTTATAAGCATAAAACAAGTAGGTGCATATATGATCTTTTTATCAGTATCAAACTGTCCTTTATCCTCTTCCTCCTGTCCATACTGTACGGTAAGCCCATTTCGTTTATTATAACCTCCTCCTGCTGCCCATATTTTTTTTGTTCTGTAAAAATAAATTTTCGGCACAGCCATATCTGCATCATATTTATACAAACCTGCGGATAACTTTTCAATAGCATCATTTTTAAGTGCAATATCATTATTAGAAAGCAATACCAAATCACAGCCATCTGCTATAGCTCTCCTAATCCCTATATTATTGCCTTTCGCTACACCATAGTTTGCATCATTTTCAATGATGACAGTATTATATTGATATTTTTCAGATAATTGCTTGCTTACTTCTAGAGAACCATCAGGGGAAAGATTATCTACGACATATAGTATGAAGTTAGTATAGGTTTGCTCTCCCAATGTTCTGAAAAACTCTTCGAGGACGAGCTCACTATTGTATAAAACTGTGACTATTCCTATTTTCCCAATCATTTGTAGAGTCCTTTATTTTTCATTTCCTCAATAGATAATTCATATTTATCTTCAGGAATTTCCTGCTCATTAACCCAATTTGTAAAAGCTTGAATACCTTTATCAAAGTCCCATTTGGGCTCAAAACCCAACTCTTTTTTTATTTTAGAAATATCGGCAAAATTATGCCTTATATCACCTAATCTGTAGTTTCCGGAAATTTTTATTGGTATCTCACGTCCATAGAACTTTGAAAGTGTCTCAGCAACTGTGATCACGTCTGTTGCAACACCTGTCCCTACATTATATACCTGATCGTTAGCTTCATCCTTCTCCAATCCTACTATCGTTGCATCTGCTACGTCTTCAATAAATACAAAGTCTCTTGTTTCTTTTCCATCTTCAAAAATATTGATCTCATTTCCATTTTTAATGCGTGTAGAAAAGATAGACAATATTCCAGTGTAAGGATTAGACAAGGACTGACCAGGCCCATATACATTTTGGTATCTAAATCCTACTGCGGCAATTCCTATCGACTTACAAACTGTTAACACAAGTTGCTCTTGGTTCTGCTTAGTGATGCCATATACAGATGTCGGATGTATCTTACTGTCTTCGGTTGTTGCAAGTATATCTACTGTTTCGAAGCATATTGGACATTTGCATAAGAAATCTCCTTTTGCCATGTCTTCGTCTAATCTTTCAATTGGATACACTATTCCGTGTTCTGAACAATTGTATTTTCCTTCTCCATAAATAGCCCTTGAAGCAGCAACTACAACTTTTTTTACTTGATGGGTATTATTTGCAAGTATATCCAACATCAATGCAGTACCTCCAATATTGACTTCAATATACTTTTGGATTTCATACATTGATTGACCGGTTCCTGTTTCAGCGGCTAAATGTATAATTGCATCCTGATCTTTGATTGCATTAACCCAATCTTCTTTTGATGTAACAGATCCCTGAATAAAATTAACTTTATTACTGATACTTTTATACAGTGGAGAAGTAGTTTTGGGATCGTCACCATGAATCTGAGGTGAAAGATTATCCAAAACCGTTATATTCCATCCTTTGTCTATTAGTTTAAGTGCAATATTAGAGCCGATAAAACCTGCTCCACCTGTAATCAATACATTTTTCATATTTCAGTAAAATTTCCTTTAGCATCAGTTTTTAACCATGCCTGTTTCTCAAATGAATAGCGTTTTATAATTTTAGCTGGTGAACCAACAATAACACAGTAATCAGCAAATTGTCCGGATACAACACTGTTTGCACCAATAGTACAGTGCTTTCCAATCTTTGTCCCTGGCAGAATAACAGAGTTATTATAAATTTTACAGTCATCACCAATAAAAACAGGATTCGTTTTTATGTTCTGATGTTCTATTGGAATATTTATATCATCATAAGGGTGATGAATATCTGTTATTGATACGTTAGCCGCAATTGCCGTATTTCTCCCTATTTCTATCGACTCTGCGCAGGTAAGATGCAAATTCTGTTGAATAGAAACTCCTGAATTAAGAGTGACCTTAGGAGTAAATTTTTTGGATTGATATTGTTTAACTCCTTCTATCCTTGCTCTCCAGCCGATAAAAACATTATCTCCCAATATTATTGATTCGGGTGTAATCAACAAAGGATTTATTAAAATACAATGTTTTCCTATTTTTTGAAAGAAAAAACTATATAAAAAAACAGTTTTAAACCTATGCCATTTAAAACTCATTATATCAATTATCTTCAATATTTGAGACATTGTTTTATGATTTTAGGTTTTTATAAAAGTCATCAATATTCAGGAAAATACTTGAATTCTTTTCAATCCAATCAATATCTCTATCCCACCATTTAGATTTATTTAAAACATCAATTTGCTCTTCTTTAAATCTTTTTCGGATCACCCTCGCAGGAATACCTCCCACAATCGTATAAGGTTCTACATCAGAAGTTACTACAGAATTAGAACCAATTATGGCACCGTCCCCAACATTTACACCATCTGCTATAATAACATTAGCACAAATCCAGACATCATTACCTATTGAAACATTTCTCACAGGATTATGATGGTCTTTAGTCTGAAAATTCTTAAGACAATATTCTGGATTTGAATATATTGCCGGATGAGTACTTACAAAAGTATGTGTAGGATGTTTTCCTGGGGCTATCCTAACATTTGGTCCAATAGAACAGAACTTTCCCATCTTGGTTTCGCTTATTACTGAACCATCAGAAATATATGAAAAATCATCAATTGAAGAATTTATGATAATTACATTATTGCCGATCCAGTTATATTTGCCAAAAGTAGTACTGAATAATTTTGACATATAGCCAATTCGAAGATACTTATATTTAGACTGGTATTTTATTTTTGTAATCAGCCATTTCAAATACTCAGAAAAGGGATTTTGTAAATAAGATCTATCAAACATACCTTTTTACTTTTTTGTTAGTGAAATTAATTGCCTGACGTTTTCATTTTTCAAAACAACAGGGAAGTATAAAAAAAGTGAAAGTACACCTATAATTATCTTTAAAATATTTTTTTCAGGAGAAATTAATTGATTGGAAAAAACATTAATCGCAATAATCAATATACTCAAAAAGAATAATTTAATTTCTTCTTTTTGAAATACTTCTAAGAATCTAATTTTTAAAGATTTATTATAATTAACAATAACTACAACCGATCCCACAGACAGAGCAATCCCCCAAGCGATAATAATACCATATCCCCCGGCATATCTCCCTAGAATCATACCTAAAACAATATTAATAACAGCCATACCAATATGGACAATAACCAATACATTTAATCTACCTTCCCCCATTGAGCTAAAATAAGCAGGCCCACACATAACGTTCACAAAGGTAGAAGCTACTAAGACAAGCATCGAAAAAATAAAATCATTATTATAATCACCAAGCCACAATAAAGATATAAAAGGCGTTGCTATAAATAAGATCGTTGATAAAGGTAAATTAAACAAAAATAGAATACGATTCATCTTAATATAGAAATTCTGCAAGAAAGAAGATCCTCCAATCTTTGCTTTTTCGGCAACCACAGGAACTACTACTTGATTGGCATTGGTTAATAAGGCTCTAAACTGATTCACAGCTTTGGTGGCCATCTCATAATGTCCTAGAAGTGCAAGTCCTCCATATTTACTCAATAAAAGTTTTGTAGCAGGTTCATATAAAAGCTGGCTTATTGATACAAGTTGAAACTTATAGCCATAATTAAATAATTCTTTAAATGATTTTGAACTCCACTTCCAAAAACGGATTCTATTATTAGGATTGATTTTTACAGTACATATCAGCGCAACAATAAAAATAAAGACAGATTGCAAAAGCTGAACAATTGCAACTCCCTTGAGGTGATAATAAGGTGTTAATAATACTGTACCTCCAAACATAACAACTCCTGAAGCTATATATATGAAATTTCGAATATAATTTTTTTGATGTCCCTCTAAGACAGAAGTAAACACACCACCAACAGCATTAATACATAAAGAAGCCAGCGAATATGGAAGTATCTCTAATGCAACATTCAAAAAACTTTTATCTATAACATATACCAAGAAAAACCTTGCAAAGGATAAAATAATTAAACTTAAAAGTCCAAACAAGACCAGCATTGATAAAATTGATGTAAATATCAGTTTTCCAAGTTTAGTCTCGTCATCTTCTAAAAGATATTCTGCAACAAATTTTACCAATCCGGAAGTCAATCCCAAATTGGCTAAATTAGCAATAGAAGAAAATGATAAAATAAGGGACCATACTCCCAATTGCTTAACTCCAACTGCAACTAATAAATATTTATACAAAAAAAAGTACAACAAAGCTGTAAATACAACTTGCATAACTGCCGACAAAGCATTAATTGTAAGTTTTTTCGAAGAGAAGTTCATTATTAGTTATTATACATTTAGTTGTAATTAATGTAAAATGTATTGTATCATTTCATAAACATTTTACATAGACTATATTTAAAAATATTTTTGCCACCATTTTTTCTCCTCAGCCTGGTATCCATATCCATACTTATTTCCATATCCAAAATTAGATTCTTTGATCTCATTTAAAACAATTCCTACATTCTTAAGTTTATTGTCTTCTATAGAGTTATTCAAGAATTCTATATAGCTTTTTTCTGTAATTTCAGACCTTGTTACATATACAATAGCATCACTCATATCAGAAATCAGGAAGGAGTCTGTAACCAGCAGAAGTGGAGCAGTATCCAAAACGATATACTTGTATTTGTTTTGTGCTCTGACACTGTCTAACAACTCTTCCAGCCTTCCGTTTTGTAAAAGATCTGTAGGGTTAGGAGGAATAGAACCTGAATAGATGAAGTCACAATTTTCGTTATAACTACTTGAATGAATAATATTATCAACAGAATTTTCTTCTCCACTCAGAAATTCTGTTAATCCTTTTGCAGTCTTCATTGAAGGATTATAACGCTGTAATTGAGGATTTCTCACATCTGCACCAATTACCAGAACTTTACTTCGGGAAGAGGCCAATATAATGGATAAGTTGGTTGATACAAATGTTTTTCCTTCACCCTTCACAGACGAAGTCACCATAATTACACTGGCTCCTGTTTTTTTAGGCAGTAAAAAGTTTAAATTCGTTACAAGAATCCTGAAAGATTCAGCCATAGGTGAAACATCGTTAAAACTTACAAGTGCATTTTCTTTACTTTTCAGTCTTGGAATTTCTGCAATTACCGGCAATTTTGTAAGCTTCGTAAGATCTGCTCTTTTAATAATTGTACTTTGCAGAAGTCCTTTTAAATAAATGACTGCAAATGGTATTAATAAACCTAAGAAAGCAAATACACCAACTATAACCAATTTCTTAGGAGCAACTGGTTTTTTAAACACAAACGCTTTATCAATTACTCTTGCTTTTTCAGCAGTTATTTCCATACTGATCGCTGCTTCTTCTCTTTTTTCGAGTAATAATAAATAAAGATTTTCCTTTATTTGCTGTTGTCGTTCAATACTTCTGAATAATTTTTCCTGCCTTGGAATTTTGCTGATCATTTGTTCTGAACCGCCTAGCTGACTCTCAACTTTTCTTTTTGCCAATTCCAATGTCATCCGATTTTTCTGTAAAGATTGCGTTAAAGAAGATTTCATTTCTTCAATCTGCTTATTAGCACTCTTTACAAGTGGGTTATCAGGAGTAGCTTCTTCCAGATATTTATTTCTTTGAAGTACCAGTGTGTTATATTCCTGAATTGCTTTTACAGCAGATTCACTTTCCAAACCGATATTTAATGGCAAGACATCTCCAGTGCTCTTTTTATTCAAAGAACTCTGAAGCATTTGATTAAGCTCTAACTGAGTCCCTAATTCCAGAATCTGTGCCTTACTTTGCTCTTTTAACTGGAGATTAATTTTAGCTTCTGATGGTAAATCAACAATATTATTGCTTGACTTATATCCTTCTTTCTCAGTTTCTACATCACCAAGTTCTTGTGAAATAAGTGAAATTCTTTTATCGATAAAATCCTTAGTTCTCTTGGATTCAATATTTTTATCCTTAATAGCATAAACATTATATTGTCTAACTATACCATTGAGAAAATCCTTTGCTTTATCTTTATTTTCAAAATCGACAGCAAGACTTATGATTGTTCCATCTTTATCTAATAAATCTACTTTTACAGCTTCCTGATAATCATTAACTGTATTTTCAAAATCACTATAGTTGAAATAAATATCCGAAAGATCAACTTTTTTAGGTGCTTCAAATTCCGGATTTTTACGGATCATTATCACCGCAAAAGGCAAACTTGTCGTTTTATTAAAAGAAGTCTTTATATCATTCTTCCATTCTTTAGAGGACAATATAATTTCATTTCCTTTTGTTTGAATAGAAATCGGCTTCTTTGGTTGTTCCTCATCCTTTTTTTCCTGAATAACATTAATTATATAAGGATTTGTAGTTCCATACAACTCTACATTCTTAAATGTTTGCTTAGCATATATAGTTGTCTGAAAATTATGTTCTTTCAAAACATCTTCTACAATTGTTTTGGATTCAAAAACACCTACTTCATTTTCAATACTATTCGTACCCATACCACTAAGACCACCTATACTTTGTAGCACTCCAATATCTCCCGAGGCTACGGACATTTTTTTAGCATCTTTTATGAGTACAGACGTCTGAGCTTTATAAACAGGAGCAGTAGACTTTATGAAATAAATTGCCAATATCAACATCAGGAAAACCATTCCGAGAAAGTATTTCCAATTTTTTAGATATGGACTTATAAGTTCTTTTAAATCTACTTCTTTAGTGTTCAGTTTATCCATTTTCTAGGATTATATTATCAGGTGAAAATTATGTTTAGTAATTAAATTAAAACGTTTGCAAATATATCCAATATTTTATATAATTATTTTAATATTGATTAAATATATTCTAATAGAACTATTTCTCAGCTATACCCTCATTATAAAATTAATCAGATTTGAAAAAACAATACGTAAATAATACTTAATGAAAGAAAAATTTTAATTATTTTATTTTATATGTCAGCATCAAACCTCCTCTTGTAGGGATTAGTTCACCACTTTTATTGAATTTCGTTGCTCCTTCATATCTTTGGTTATTATCTTTAAAATATCCTTTATAAAATGATTGGGTTGTTCCTATTCCAGCATATAAATCAAGTCCCCAATTATCATTGATTGTGAAATGATATCCACCACTTATACCAAAAATAAAGGCAAGTCCCTTCTGATACCTTCCTGTTACACGAATACTTCCATCAGGCAATCTTTCCGGATTTTTATTTTCATCCAGAACCTGTCTGTCATTCCAATAGTTCCATTTTTGAAGGTTGAATGCAGCCATTGAAACATAAGTTCCCACGTACCATTTTTTCATTTTCTCTTTAAAATAATATCTTCCCTCAACAGTTCCCATATAGGCCTGCAGGTTTCTGCCATCAAAAGATTTCCAAGGTGACACAAGTGCCTCAACCTGCATGGTGATTTTGTTATTAATTGGTTTTTCAACAGCAATATTGTAGATACCTACCGGAAGAAACAGAGTATTTACTTTTATTTCTGTTTGTGCACTCACAATAGATGCAAGAAATAAACTTCCTGTAAAACAGAGGTTTTTAATTAAAGATTTCATTAGACTTTTAACTTATTAATATATTATGTAAATGGTTTTGAGAAATATGTAAATATCTTTTTTAAAAGACAGATGATGGTAGTAATCAAGGTTCATTCTTACTTTATCAGGAAATAAAACCGTATCATTATACTGTAAAGGATTTTCTTGCTGGGATAACAATTCCTCTTCATTCCTATACTTAATTCCAGCTTCACTGGTAAGCCCGGGCCTAAGAAGAAGCACGAGACGATCTTCTCCCTGCAACTTATCATAATATCCCGAAATATCCGGACGAGGCCCTATTAAAGACATATCTCCCTTCAGAATATTGAATAATTGGGGAAGTTCATCCAATTTGGATCTCCTCAGCCAGTATCCTATCCGTGATTTTTGAAATGTTTTAGGATCTAAAGTTCTGAATTTATAAATATTAAAAGGTCTCGCATTTTGTCCAATCCGTTCCTGAATAAAAATCCCAGGAAAACCTGTATCAAAAGAGACCAGTATAACCAACAAAAAGAATAGAGGTAACAGGAGAATAACAGCAAAAGTTGCTATACTGTAATCCATCAACATTTTCCAAATAGGGTATTTTTTCACAATATTTGTATTCACCACAAATATATAAAATATGTCACACTAAATTGACTCATTCTGCTTTTCATAATCATTTCTTATTTTGAAAAAAAGAATTGATCACTTTAGCAATCCTTTTTTTGTCTTCATCTGACAGATTAGATCCTGAAGGCAGGCATAAACCCATTTTGAAAAGGTCTTCTGCTATTTTTTTCCCGTAGTAGGGTGCGTTTGAAAATACAGGTTGCATATGCATAGGTTTCCAAAGTGGCCTGGATTCTATATTACTTTCCAAAAATGCAAGACGTAAATCTTCATATGTCCGTCCAGTTTTTTTTTCATCAATTGTAACAGCAGACAACCAGTGATTAGAGAAAAAATCTGTGTTAGGCTCTGAGAACACATCAACACCGTCAATATTCTCAAAGAGATCTACATAAAAGTCATGCATTTTTCTGCGGGCTTCTATCCTATCATCCAAGACTTCCATCTGTCCCCTTCCAATTCCAGCAACAATGTTGCTCATCCTGTAATTATATCCAATATGGGAATGCTGGTAGTGTGAAGCAGCATCTCTGGCCTGTGTAGATAAGAATATGGCTTTATTTTTATCTTCCAGTGAATGGCAAACCAATGCTCCACCTCCTGAAGTTGTTATAATTTTATTTCCATTAAAAGATAAAATCCCAAATTGTCCAAAAATACCACAAGGTTTTCCTTTATACTGTGATCCTAATGACTCAGCAGCATCTTCAATTAATGGTATCTCATATTTTGAGGCTATGGATAAGATTTCATCCATTTTGGCAGGCATGCCATAAAGATGTACTAAGATAATAGCTTTTGGCTTTTTCCCTTTAGAA
Source organism: Chryseobacterium sp. T16E-39 (assembly GCF_002216065.1). Lineage (NCBI taxonomy): Bacteria > Pseudomonadati > Bacteroidota > Flavobacteriia > Flavobacteriales > Weeksellaceae > Chryseobacterium > Chryseobacterium sp. T16E-39. The sequence goes on from NZ_CP022282.1 coordinate 2,137,860, forward strand.
AGTCTGTCTTTGATAGCCTCTTCTAGGACATCCGGGCACATATTCCAGGTGTCAGGTTCACTGTCTATGAAAACAGGATCCGCTCCACAGTATACAATAGGATTTGCTGAAGCTATAAATGAGAAGGTTGATGTCAGAACTTCGTCTCCCTTACTAACACCCAACATTATTAGTGCTAAATGAATAGCTGATGTTGCAGAATTCAGAGTACAAACTTCAGTATTATTTTTTAGAAAGTTTTTTAAACTCAATTCAAACTCATCGATGTTACTCCCAATTGAGGTAACCCAGTTTTTTTGAAAAGCATCTTCAATAAATTGTAGCTCATTTCCAGAGAGATGAGGGGGAGAAAGCCAAATTTTATCTTGCATCGTGTGTTATTGTTGAGCAAATATAACTTTTCCTGTTGAAATTAGATCTTGGTTTTTAAATTTATGAAAGAGATTATAAACGATTATAGTGGTAATAACTCCATTTTATTTTTTGATTCTGTCTCCCTGTCCTTTTCCACCAACAGTTGCAAAAATATATTTTAAATAGTCTGATACCGTCAGGTTCCTAAGCATTTCAGCATCCTTTTCTGCCAATTCAACGGGTGTAGACATATCAATTTCATTAATTTGGGCAAGCCCTGTAATTCCGGGCAGAAAATTATATACTCCTCTTTTATCCCTTTCCTCTATCAATTCTATTTGATTAAAAAGATTGGGTCTTGGGCCTACAAGGCTCATATCACCAATTAAAACGTTAATAAGCTGAGGAAGTTCATCTAGCTTTGATTTACGTAAAAAACCACCAAATTTTGTTACAGAAGAAGTACTTGAAAGGTGCGTTGCTACAGATTTCGTATTAACGTGCATGGTACGGAATTTCATCAATCTGAATGGCTTTTTTTGTTTTCCTACTCTTTCCTGATAGAAAATCGGTGATCCGGTATCAAATAAACCTATGATATAAAGTATTACTCCAATAGGCCATAGAAAAAGAATTCCAAAAAAGGAGAATAAGAAATCAAGTGTACGTATCATTATAAAAATGTTTAAGTTTGAGTTTAATTAGTATTAAAACTTTTTACGGTTTTAATTAATCCTTCCTGAGCCGTTACAGGCAGTGATTTTATTTTTAATTCGTTTTTTATTTTTTGATTTGAAACTATATAAGATTCAGTAAGTTTCTTTAGCCTCTCTGAATTTAGCGGTAAATGTAATTGATCTCCCAACTTTGCAACATTTTCAATCATTTTTTTGATAGATTCCAAAGCCTGGCTTTTTTACCAACTGCATAATTAATAGTTTTGATCAATTCATTCGTTGATACCGCATCATCATCAGCAAAGTTATAAATTCCGGATGCCAAATCTTCCTTATTCAGCATTTGATCTACCAGAAAATTCAAGTTATCAATACTTAAAAAAGATCTTTTATTTTCAAAAGCAGTTAATGGCCATGGAATTCCTTTCTTTACAATTTTATAAAGCAAATTTAAATTCCCTTTATTTCCCGGACCGTGAATCATACACGGACGGATTACATACACCTTTTTGTTTGCAGGCAATGGTTGATTAAGAATATATTCTTCAGCTTCTTTTTTAGATTTACCATAAGGGGTATACGGGATTGCCTCTGTTTCTTCTGTTAAAATATGATCTACTCTATCTGCTGCTGCTTTTACTGAGCTAAAGTAAAAAAATTGTTTAATCTCCGAGTTTAAGAATTCATTAAATAATTCAATAGTAAGGTCCCTGTTTATTTGATAGTATTCCTGATCTTCAGAAGTATTGGATGTATCATGTGCCTTACCTGCTAAATGAATAATGGCATCAGCATTTACCGGAAAACTACTTTTCCAGTCTTTATTTCTAAGCGACAAAGAGATCACCTGATTATCTTTTTGCTTTAAATACTCTGTTAGGTTTTGGCCTACAAATCCAGACGCTCCGGTAATAATTACATTCATAAATTATATTTTAAATCTGATAAATAGGCTAATCTTTTCTTTTTATGATCTTTTCTAAATTGGAAATACAGGTAGACATTCTAAAATTATCTTCATAGTATTTTCTACTGTTCTCTCCCAACTGACCAAGCACATCACCTGGCAGTCCTGAAGCCTTTAAAATAGTATTGGCCAGCGACTTATAATCACCCGCAGCAACTGTAAATCCACAATCTGCTTCAATCACATTATCTGCACCTTCTCCATTCAGCATAGCAATAACCGGTTTTGATGCACTCATATAGGCTTGTAGCTTTGCGGGTACGGTAAGGTTGAAAATAGGATCGTCTTTTAATGTTACAAGCATTGCATCTGCTTTATCAAAAAAACTTGACATAGCTTCGACAGGAAATCTTCCCATCGTAAAAACAGTTTCCTGCAGTTGATGTTCTTCAATAAACTCTTTTACATAGGGCATTTTTCGGCCGTCTCCTACTAAGATGAACTTAATATCTTTTTTATCTTTGAGCTCTAATGCTGCTTTTACAATATTTTCAAGGTCTTGGGCTTCACCTATATTCCCGGCAAACATTACTTTGAAGCCTTCCGGTAGAGAAGGGATAGAAAAATCTTTATTTCCTTCCGATATAGTATCTTCTGCCCAGTTTGGAAAATAAACGATCTTATCATCAAAATTTCCTTTCTGATTAATCGATTTTCTAAATCCCTGGGATGTAATCAAAATTTTCTCTGAATTCTTATAAAATCTTTTGATAACGTTTTCATAATAATTCAGAATCCATTTATTTTTTACCCCACCTGCAATAGATAAACTTTCAGGCCATAGATCCATCACCCAAAAATAAACCGGTGTTTTCCATATCTTATTCATAAGGAGTGCCGGATAATATTGTGTTATCGGTGAAGGCTCGTGTACGATAATGGCATCAAATTTATTATTAAAGCCCATAAAAAAAGCTTTAACTGAAGCGAAAAAAGCAAAGCTGTAATAGTTTATAAATAATCGTATTCCACCCCCTTTTCCTCTTGGAAGAAGCAAAGATCTTATGACCTTTACTCCATTCACAATTTGCTTTCTATTTTTAAAAACACTGTATCCATCAAATATCTTTCCTTCTGGATAGTTAGGAAGACCGGTAAGTACAGTAACATTATGCCCTCTCTTTTTAAGTTCGAAAGCAAGATCATTACTTTTAAAGTTTTCCGGATAGAAATACTGTGTTATGATAAGGATATTCATATTTTTATTCTTCGCTCCACACCACTCTTTTGATATAATCTGTATAAGAAATAATAATTCTCACTACTTTTTCAGATACATTAGGCATAGAATAATCTGCAACAGGTCTGAAGTTGCGCTGCTCTCCAATATTTTGTCGCTGAACCTGTACCAACCCCTGCATAATACGCTCCGGTGACAATCCAACCATCATTACACTCGCCTCTTCCATTGCTTCCGGTCTTTCATGTGCCTGACGGATGTTTAAAGCTCTAAAATTAAGTATAGAAGATTCTTCAGAAATAGTTCCTGAGTCTGATAATACTGCAAAAGAACGCTTTTGAAGAGCATTATAATCATGGAATCCTAAAGGTTTAAGAAACTGGATTTCAGGACGAACTTCAACTTTCATTTTATCGATCATATTTCTTGTTCGTGGGTGTGTAGAAACAATAATCGGATACTGATAATGTTCTGCGATAGCATTTAAAGAATCAATTAATCCTCTGAAGTTTTTTTCAGAATTGATATTTTCTTCACGGTGAGAAGATACTACGAAAAACTTTCCTTCTTCCAGGTTCAGTTTCTCCAGTACATTGGAAGCATTGATCTCTGGCAGATAGTGATTCAAAACCTCAAACATCGGAGAACCGGTTTTGATAATTCTGTCAGCAGGCAGCCCTTCACGTAATAAATATTCCCGTGCAATATCAGAATAGGTTAAATTAACATCAGCCGTATGATCTACAATCTTACGATTGGTTTCTTCCGGTACTCTTTGGTCGAAACATCTGTTTCCCGCTTCCATGTGGAAAATAGGGATATGTCTCTTTTTAGCAGGAATTGCACAAAGACAAGAGTTGGTATCTCCCAAAACTAAAAATGCCTCTGGCTTTAATTCTTCTAATAGCGGATCTATTTTTATTAAAATATTTCCGATGGTCTCAGTTGCTGTCTTTCCAGCTGCCTCCAGGAAATAATCTGGTTTTCTAAGTCCCAGATCATCAAAAAAGATCTGATTGAGTTCATAGTCATAATTTTGACCTGTATGAACGATAATATGTTCTACAGCTTCGGAAGAGTCCAACGCTGATAATACTCTTGATAATCTAATAATCTCCGGTCGTGTTCCAACAACCGTCATTACTTTTAACTTTTTCATTAATTAATATTTTAAACTTCTACAAAATAAGTGTCCGCATCTTCCGGATTATAAGCCTCATTGATCCAAAAAATAGTGTACAATTCTTCTTCACCAATATTTTTAATATTGTGAGTATACCATATTGGCATATCTACGTAAGCAGGATCTACTCCATCCAGATAAAAATCAAGAACCTCGTCGGAATCTATTTTTCTTAACTGGATCAGGGCCTTTCCTTTAATCACAGCAAAACGCTCAATTTTTCTGGTGTGAAAATGATTTCCTCTTGTTATTCCCGGAACTGTGGTTGAAAATGAGCACTGCCCTCCAATTCCCAAACGGATAATTTCAACAAAAGCGCCTCTCGGATCTGTATGTTGAGTAAATTTAACCGGATAATGTGTTTTATAATCGATGTAAGAACGATAGGTATTAAATAAATTGTGCTCAAAAGAATCACTAATAGCAGGGATTTCACCACCATCAAAATACTTGGCTTTGAACTCATTAAGCAGCGCCAGGACTTCTGATACTTTTTTAGAAGCAGTAGGCTCCACAAATAATTCTTCAGTACTCTTTTCAGATCGAATCTCTTTAACAATCTGATCTACTAATTCCTGTACATAAATTAATTTTACTTCTCCATCATTGGCAATGCTGGGTGTTTCACCATGGGTCAGCTGATGACAAAAAGTGGCTATAAAAGAATTGTAAAAAGGTTTGCCAAATGCACCAAAAACATTCGGAATAATGAGTCCTGTCACTTTTCCATTATTTTCTTTGGCCCAGTTTACAATGAGCTCACGTCCTTCACGTTTGGACTTCCCATATAAATTGTCTCTTTCCTCCTGGGTAGAAGATGAAATCAATACATGTGCTTTAGAATTTGTACGTTTTAAAGAGTTAACTAAATTCTGAGCTAAAGCGACATTAGTTTCATAAATAAACTGTTCGCTTTCATGGCGGTTCATTGCTGCGAGATGAACAATAACATCACATTTTGAAACGAAGTTATCTAACTTCTCCTGGTCTTCAAAAAGTTCTTTCTCAAAATCAATCCGCTCAAATTCCTCCGGAAATAATCCTAATGTATTATATAAATGGCGACCTACAAATCCATTTTGGCCCGTGATTCCTATTTTTTTCATTTAATTATTTTTGACACAAATATTTGGTATCTCTCTAAATTCTTAAAAATTATTATTTTGTTTAAAATAATCTAATTCAAACCTATACTCATCTTCAATTTCTCCCACTCCATAATCAGCCAAAACAAGTAATTTACTTCCTTCTTCCAAGCTTTGGATAGCAGTTAAACAACCCGCATTGATATGCAGATAGGTTAAGGTTTCTGAAGAAAGTATATATTTGCTTATTTTCAGATCTTTTGAAGGGTGCTCAAAATCATCAACTACTATAACTGATATTTCAAACTGCCCCTTCATACATGCAAACCAACGTTGTTCAATTTTATGTCCCTGCCATCCTCTGACAAATTCAGTGGAATGATTCTCTATTGTATAAATACGCTTGATCAGGGAGGCATCAAACTCATTGTTATAAGTAATAATACCTCTTAAATCTTCATGTCTGTTTCCTTTTAGTATCATCAATCTATACTTTGATCATTATCTGGGAGCAATTTCTTGTGGAATGATTCTTATGGATATTGCATTACATCTTCACCGAATACTTCTTTTCGTATTAACGGAAGCGTGGATATTAACTTTTTTAAGCCTTCTACCCCTTGTTGTTCTGTATTATGAGAATGATAATCTTCTATTCTGGATATGTCTTCTTCTCCTTCAGAGAAATATTTCGCATAGTTCAAATCACGATTATCAGCAGGAATACGATAGAAATCCCCCATATCTTCAGCTTTTATCATTTCTTCACGCGTACATAGAGTTTCGTAAAGCTTTTCACCGTGACGGGTTCCAATAATCTTAACGGGAACTTCTTTACCTGTTAATTCAATTAGTGCTTTCGCTAAATCTCCAATACTCCCTGCTGGAGCTTTGTTTACAAACAGATCTCCTGGATTTGCATTTTCAAAAGCAAATAAAACCAAATCTACAGCATCTTCTAAAGACATGAAGAAACGAGACATATTAGGATCGGTAATGGTAATTGGTTCTCCTTTTTGGATCTGATTTAAAAATAATGGAATAACAGATCCTCTGGAAGCCATCACATTTCCATAACGTGTTAAACAAACAGTGGTATCTTTCAAATTACGTGCTTCAGCTACCGCCACTTTCTCCATCATTGCTTTGGAAATTCCCATAGCATTAATCGGATATGCAGCTTTATCAGTTGAAAGACAAATAACCTTCAAAACTTTATTTGCAGACGCTGCACGAATAACATTTTGAGTTCCTTCCACATTGGTCTTTACTGCCTGCATAGGAAAAAATTCACATGAAGGAACCTGTTTTAACGCTGCGGCATGAAAAATATAATCAACTCCTCTTGTTGCTGGTTCCACCGAATTGTAATCTCTTACGTCACCAATATAATATTTGATCTTCTCATTTTTATACAGGTTACGCATATCATCCTGTTTTTTCTCATCACGAGAGAATATGCGGATTTCTTTGAAATGATCGGTCTGTAAAAAGCGATTCAAAACGGCTGTCCCAAAAGATCCTGTACCGCCTGTTATTAATAATACTTTATCTTTAATTCCTTGCATTACTTTGTATAATCGTTAATCGTTATTTTTAAATTCTCTTTTAACATTCTCTGATGAATTTTTATTTCTTCTTCATTAAACCTAGCTTTAATAAACTTAGCTGGTGATCCTCCTATAATTGTATAAGGCTCAACATCTTTCGTTACTACAGAATATGCAGCAATAATAGCTCCGTTACCAATCCTAACTCCTCTGCTGATAAAGGCACCATATCCAATCCATACATCCTCACCAATTATAGTTTCAAGATCTGATTCTCTACCCGAAAAAATAATTGGTTTTTCAGGGTTCTTATAATAATGATCACCACCAACAATTTTCACTTCAGGAGCTAACATTGTATATTTACCTATACTGACCTTAGAATAAATAGTACAATTTGGTCCGATATAAGAGTATTCATCCGCTTTAAGATCACTTGCAATATTTGACTTCCCACCCATATAAAAAGTATCATGTACATTTTTTAAATGATACTTCTTTCGGTAAATAATCATTTTTATATTTCTATAAATTTGTCTCAGCTTATTTTTCATCGAAGTCATTAATAATTCTTTTTATAATTTCAATCTGATAATCAGGATTATATTTATCTTTTATTACTTTTCTGCAATTCTCTGATATTGTTTCCTCATCTTTTCGTACAACGATCCAATCCTTGATTTTAGATTTCAGATCGTCCAACGAATCTTCTACAAAAAAATCACCTGAAACGCCAGGAACAATTGCTTCAAATTCAGGCATTTGATTCTTAAAATTAGAATGGGTAATAACTGGAGTTCCATATACTAAAGAATGCATAGCTGTCAATCCAACATTTCCAGGAGAAATACATAGATCAGCATTATTAATTAGTTCAGCAATTTCTTCTTCTTTATAAGTAGCACCATAAAACCAAACATATGATCCCAAATTATTATTTTCCACCAAGTTACGTAAATCTTCTTCTTTTTCTCCTTTACCAATTATTACTAAATTGATAAATATTTCATCTTTCTGAAGCTCCTTTAATGCAAAAATAATCTGCTCAATTTTTTTCCTTTTCTGCAATCTCCCTATATAAAAAACGACTTTGTTATTATTTTTAAAATGATCTTTATAAATATTGGTTTTACTTAAGGATCTATATATTCTGTCTTGCTCTTCAAAATCTAAAGAATTATAAATAATATCTAATTTTTCTCCAGCTATATTTTCTTTTATCATCAACTGCTTTGCATAATCTCCGTACAATAAGATTTTATCAGCAAAAGAGAAATACATCTTTTTAATTATTCTTTTGCCAATACCTTCATTACCATACCAGCCATGTGACCACAAAATAATTTTCTTTCCCTTGATTTTAAGTACAATAAATAATAACCAATGGGTAATACAAAAATATTCACCGAGCAGGATATAATTGGAATAATTCTTAAAGGCAAGACTCATCAGCCCTTTCTGCCAATAAAAAATTTTATATAGTTTTACATATTTTAAGATACCCTTATACCCCTTCAATTCATTATAATCGAAAATCTTAATATCTTCGGAGTTATCACCAAAATAAAAATCAACAGATAATTCCTGATCCATCTTTTTAAATATTGGTTCTCTGTAATGCTGACCAAAGTTATATATTAAAACATTCTTATTTTTATTCCCCATTCTTAACAGTATCTATTTAAATATCTTTCAAGCCATATAAGTATTCATACTTGCTATTGCTTATTTAGTAGCATTATAATATGTTTTAAAGGTGTTTAAATCATACTGATCAACATCTTTTACATCTGAATATTCCTTCTGAAGGGCAGGATATTTTTTTCTATTTAAATAAAAATATTTTTGGCTGTCCCACCATATGATTCCGTTGACTCTCTTTCCTGAAGAAACACGAGAGGCTATCATTTTATAGTAATTCTTAAAAATATCAACAGGAATAAGAGACATCGCCATATTTGAATTTCCTGAGTTTCTTTTTTGCCATATAAACGGATAAACTTCCTTATTATATTTTTTACCCATTTCCAGTGCATAGTCGAGATTCACATAGATATAATCTCCACTCCCTAATTCTAATATCGGAGATCTTGCATTATATACTCTGGGATTTACATTGTACATATACAAAGAAGGAGCAATTATATCCACTGCAGTAAAAATAGGAGAAAGACGTGCGTTTATATTTTTCCAATCATTATTACTTCCTTTAAAAGTTCTTACAGGCAATCCATAAAATCCCCACTTTAAATTAGGACGCAGTTTTTTTGCTGTTCCCACAGCTTTAACAAATTGTTGAATAGCTGCCTCTGCATCACTATCATTTGAACCAGAAATAGCTTTCATCGCCGGTCCCTCCCAATCAATGATCGCAATTCCAGTGTTGTCGGCAGATGTTTTTTCCATGATATTTTTTGTAAACATATCAACATCAAGATTACTTCCATCAGTGGTAACTTCCTTCTGATAGAAGATAATTGCCTTTTCCAATCCATTGTCCTTAATATATGCCTCCTGCTGAGGATTCAGACCTGACATGCCAATATATAATTTAGGCTGTACCTGGGAATTCATTCTACCAGGAAAAACTAATAACAGGATTGCTATTAAAAATAACAATGAACTGTTTCTTTTTTGGTATTCTGTTACTTGCATTGCTATAATATTTAATTATTTTCAGATAAGAGTTTAATCCGGTACATTTAAACCTTTTTCTTTAATAGTCTCCCCTGTACGTTTATGATATTCTATTTTGTTGACATTACTTCTATAGCTTTTAGGTAAATGATCACCAGACAGAATATAATAAATACTATTGGTATAAGGAAGATATTGATATCCACTCCATATTGTTTTAAAAATAGTTAACCCAACTAGTAGATAAAGAGAATATTTAATTTTAAAATTCGCATATTTTATTATTATTGCTAAGCAAACGGCAAAAAATAGTCCAAAATATAAAGTAATTCTGAAACCTGTTGGAAAGATCATTAAAATCCTGAACAGGTACATATATAACAACGCGAAAAAGAAAAGGACATCGCCATATTTATTATTTAAAATTATCTTTCTATAGCGCAATAAAACAAAGAACAGGAAAAACATGATCAGAGAACCTAAAGTAAAGATGGCATTATTAGATTCTGCAACGTATACATTTAATAATTTATAGGCTATTGTAGGAAATAATGTAGCAAAGTAATTTGAAAACTCATTTAAAATCTGAGGAAACAAACCAATTACACACGCTATAATATACCAGACAGATAGTACAACATTCGATTTATATATTATTCTTTTCCTGAAAACTATTAGTAAAGATAAGAGTATCGGGGCAATCAATGAGATGTGGAATAAAAGCGCCAATAAAGCAACGATAATAAATTTAAGATATTTTTTATCTATTAAATAAACCGTACTCCATATCAATATCAATGATCCTGACATAAACCTTAAAGGATTATCAACCAACATAAAGAGTAGGTTATAATTAAGCAATAATCCAATCGCTAAAAACTCAGCCTTAATAAATTTCTTTATAAATTTAAAAACAGAATATAAATAGAGACATTTTATAAGTCCAAGAAAAAGCCAGAAATCGGGTATAATACGTCTTACAATATAAATGAGAAAATAAAATCCCTGCTCATAATCTCTCCGCAAAAGATCGTTATCTGTGGAAAGATTATACAAATCTTCGTAATGCCTCCAGTCAGTTCCTACCGTATAACCAAAGCACAGAAATGCATATAGCCATACCATAAATAACTTCTTTCCCAATATATGCTTTCTATCGGGTAAGTTATCCATAAGGATGCATAGAAAAAATGTTACAATATAGAAGAGCATTTACAATGTATTATATAAATTCAAGATATATTCTTTACCATAAGTATAATTAAAGCTACTGTTTTTAAGCTGTCCGTTTTTATAATCTGAATAGACTTTTTTAAATTCCATACAAATTTCATCTTCATTCGTAATATCAGCAAAATATTGCACATCTCCATTCTTATAAAGGTCATTTAAAACTCCTACTGATGGACTAATACTGAATATCGGTGTATTATTGGACATATAATCTCCAACCTTTGTAGGTAAGAAAATACCTTCTTCACACGGAGCTTCAATTATCAGAGCTACATCATACTCTTTTAAAAGTTCCAAGCTTTTTTTATATTCTACAGGAGGCAACAAACTGATCTGATTAGTGGGATCAACATTTCCCACTAATTCTCTTAAATCATTTTCAAATATTCCTATGAAATCAAGCACAACATCATCTGCATTATTTTCTCGGATAAATTTAGCAAATGCGCGGACAACAATCTTTGGATCACGAGGGGCACGAACATTTCCTGAATGAATCAACCTAAGTTTCCCTTTGTTCTCCTTATTCTCATTGGAGGGCTCATAAGCTAAATGAGGAATTATTATCGTTTTGTTTTTATCGGGATCAAGATAATTTAACATATAATTCCTTAATCTTTCATTTGGAAAAATATGTTTGTCTGCAAAATCCATTATTTTGATAATATTTTTATTGTAAAATGGCATTTTAGCATTTAATCCGCTCCCATAAGGAACAGGATATTTCAAAGGAGGATATGGATCGTTCCAGGTAGCAATCCATTTTAATCCGTATTTTTTTTTCAGATAATATCCAATTAAAAAGCTGGGAGTGTCTTTCGTAATAACATAATCATATTTTTTATCCTTAAAAAAAGACGTATTCTTAAAGATAACTTCGTAAGCCCAGTGCGCGCCTTTGAAAACAGTTCCGAACAATAAATAAATATACAGGTGTTGAAGTAAAGTTTTCAAAGTGAATTTATTATCAACTTCTACAACAATATTTCTATTAATTTTAACATTTAAATCTTCTAAAGATTGCGTAGATGGATAGTTACTCCATTTTATTTTTTTTGAAATTAAATCGATTTCATAACCATTATTACTTAATAGTTCTAACAGCTTGATATTAACTATAGCTTCAGGGGAATTAACCGGATATGAACTGGGTGCAATAAAAAGTATTTTCTTTGACATTATTCAAAATTTCTTAAAACATTTAACACATTATCTACCATCGCATTTGCTCTGTTATTAAGGTTATTATAGCTAACCTCTATATTTTCCTGATGCAAGGAATATTTGTCTTTTATCTCTCGGATATATGTATCCAGGGCCTGAATATCTTCTTTCGGATCCCAATAGTAAAATCCTTTAACTTCATCACAAAGAGCTTTAAGTTTTGGATCAATTCCCAAACAGATGGTTGGTATTCCAAGATTGAGCGCAAAAATTGCAGCATGATAACGAGATGTAATCAGAATATCACATTCATTTAGGTATCCATAAAACTTCTCAAACTCATATTTCAAAGGATGCCAGACAATTAGTTTCTTTATTCCTAAATCTGATCTTTTATTAACTCTTTGGATCAAGGCATCATCTTTTGATTCAGAAAACATAAATAAATTCCGCTCAAAATCTTTTTGTTCTGGTAACCAGTTAAAAATCTTATTATTGATTATTTCCCCTACATCATTGTGTGGCCAATCTCTAAGCACAACACCAAGCTTCAAATTATCATTATCGGTAATCTTATGTTTTAAATGATATTTCTTTTTAAAGAAATCCGTCAGACATAAATCTGCTCCGAAGCTTCTGTTTGATAAGTCCCATTTTTCCAAATATTGGAGAGAAATATTATCTCTGCAATAAATATGATCATACAAAGCCACTTCATTTTTAATCTCCGTTTCAACTTTCTTCGAATCAAATGGTCCCAGCCCTATTCCCAAAGCCAGCTTCAATCTGATCTCTTTTTTCTTTTTAGCTTTTGAGGCAAAAAAACTAACCAGTAAAGACGGTTCTTTTAATAAAAGATTGAAATATAATTTATATCTGGAAATTGTTGATATCTCTCTCTGTGATTTTTCAAATGAGAAAAACTGAGTTCCGCCACCCAGTATATAAATATCTGCGGACTCAAAACGGGAAGCTGCTAAACTCAGGAATTTAGCATTCTTGAATCGCTCTGTAATATATTTTTCTTTTTACAAACAATCTTTAAGTCGACATCTTTATTCATTTGAGCAAGAAGATCCAAGGTCATTTCCAGCAATAAATCATCCCCAACGTTTGCATCTCCATATGCCCCTTTGATTAATATCTCAATTTTTTTATTTCCCTGCATCTTTTAATTCTTTATATACAAATTATACCATCTCTTAATTGTAACCAATACGATTAGTATACTAACCACAAGTAAAATTATTCTAACGACCACAGAGACATTCATTTTAAAAAGAAAAAGTCCCCCAAGTATAATTCCAAAGTATAATAAATTATACCACGTTAGTACCAGTTTTCTGTTTACCAGCTTGTTTTTTATAAAATAAGGAATAAATAATGCGGTATTTAAAAAATAAGCTATTACAAAAGCTATCCCTCTTCCAATAGCACCATAATCAACAAGCAAATAACTAAATGCTATCGCTGTAGCACCCCAGAAACCATTACTAAAAACACTAAACCACATGAAATTTCCGGCAGCAAAATTTCTTGCAATACCTTGCTTCTGAGAATTGATAATTGTAAATATCGAAACCAATATTGTGGTCATGTACATATCATTATTATGATACTGCGAACCGAATAATGATGAAAATATTTCTGGTAAGAATACAGTCGGCAGACATATAATCAAGCCAAAAAACATGGGATGAATAATATTAAGAAATTCAAATTTCTTATTTCCATTTCCAAAATTTTTCATCGCATACGGATAAAAAACCTGCCCGATAATCGAAAGCAAAATCATTGAAATCTGCGAATAATTATTACTAGCATTAAATATTCCCATTTCATATAATCCGTTATGATTTCTCTTGATCAGGATACTATTACAAATCAGAATAATCGGATTTACCATAAGACTGCTAATGAACGCCGGCAAACTAAACTTTAATATGATATCAAAATTAGTTTTTACATTATCCAATGAAAACCAGATTCCATGTTCCTTGCAAACTTTCCTTAATAATATTGCAGAGCATAACCATATAGAAAAATTGGTAATTAGCAATGCCAAAGCAAATCCATTAACACCATATTTTTCAGTTAAAATGATAATTAAAGGAAAAGAAAGTAATCCATTAACAATGTTAATGATAGAGATAGACTTAAAATTTTCAAATCCTGCTAATGCTCCGGTTTGAAGACCATTTATTGAAGAAAAGAAAATAGCCACAGAGCAATACAGCATGGATTGCCATATGACTTCTTTACCCGTTAGTAGTACACAAAGTTCTTTATTAAAAACTAAGGAACTTACCAGTACAATTATAGCTAATAAAAAAGAAGATATGCGCACCAGGGAAAATATTTCACTGGTTTTTCTTTTGCTCTCCTGAAGGTTGATCGCAATATATTTTGTTGCGGTAACACCAAAACTAGCAAGACTCAGTAAAGAAAAAGTTGTTATATATGACTGTAAGATTCCTATATTTCCAAAGTCTGCAACAGACAACTTTCTAGCAACAAAAAACATAGCCAGAAAGCCAAGTCCTTTTGAGGCAATTACTCCCAAGAATGACCAAAAAACACCTTTTAAAATGGTATTTTTTTTAAACTCGTCAATAAGATTTTTAATTTTTATCATTAAATTTTAATGATTGTAATTTAACGTTACCCCTTTTTTTATGAATGTTTCATATTGAGAATAATCCCAATGCGTAAACATATTATTGCCAGATAAAGTGAGGGTTTCCCATCTGATATATTCTACATCAATCATTATTTCTTTTGACTGCATTCTTTTATTTTAAAATATTACTATTTTTCTTTAATGAATTCTGCAATTCTCTGACAGGCCTTGCCGTCACCATAAGGATTGTGCAGTTCACTCATCGATTGATAACGTTGCTCATCATTTAATAAGCTATTAGCTTCAGATACAATTTTATTCTTATCTGTTCCCACCAAGATCACGGTACCAGCTTCTACAGCTTCAGGACGTTCGGTAGTATCTCTCATGACCAAAACAGGTTTACCTAGGCTAGGTGCTTCTTCTTGTACACCTCCGGAATCTGTAATGATCATATAAGATTGATTCATTAGCCAAACAAAAGCCGGGTAGGCCAACGGATCAATTAATTTTATGTTTTCAATCCCCGATAGGATTTCGTATACGGGACCTTTTACATTTGGATTTAAGTGTACAGGATAAATGATCAGTACATCAGGATTCGAAACTGCTATCTCTTTTAAAGATTCGCATATATTAATGAAACCCTGACCATGATTCTCACGTCTGTGCCCTGTTACCAGAATTAGCTTTTTAGACGGATCTACGATAGACTTCAGCTGATCAATTTCATCATTGGAAATCACATTTACCCTATTGGTACTATCCAGTAATGCATCAATTACGGTGTTACCAGTTACCAGGATATCTTCAATCTTTACATTTTCTGCTAGTAAATTTTCTTTAGATTGTGAGGTTGGAGCAAAATGATAATCCGCTATACGTCCCGCAACCTGTCGATTGATCTCTTCGGGAAAAGGAGATCTTTTATTATGAGTTCTGAGTCCTGCTTCTACATGACAAACTTTAGCACCTGAATAAAATGATGCAATGCTTGCCGCCATAGTTGTAGTCGTATCACCATGTACATACACAAAGTCTGGTTTAAAATCTTCCAAAATTGGCTTTAATCCGGTAATAATATCAGCCGTTAAAGAATACAAATTCTGGTTAGGTTTCATCAAATCTAAATCAAAATCCGGTTTGATATCAAAAAAATCCAGTACTTGATCCAGCATTTCTCTGTGTTGTGCAGTAACACACACTTTAGTCTCAAAATTTTCATATTTTAAAAATTCTTTAACCAGGGGAGCCATTTTTATCGCTTCGGGTCTTGTTCCGAAAATGATTAAGTTTTTCTTTATCATAGCTTAATTACCTATTCCTTCGTAAGTAAATCCTATTTGCTGAATTGTTTCATGGTCCAAAATATTACGTCCGTCAAAAATATAAGCTGGCTTTTTCATCTGCTTATAAATTGCTTGATAGTCATATCCTTTAAATTCATCCCATTCCGTCAAAATTGCAATAGCATGTGCATCATGAAAAATTTCTGTAGTATAGTTATGCACAATGACACGTTTTCTGTTTTCTTCCGGAGTACGTGAATTCAGATAATCAAGATCTGAATAGATTTGTTCTGCAGTCACTTTTGGATCATAGACATGGATTTCAGCATGTTCATCAACCAACATATCTGCTACATAGATGGATGCAGATTCTCTTGTATCGTTAGTATCCTTTTTAAACGCCCATCCCAGAAATACAATTTTCTTTTCAGCCACTGTATTAAAAAGTTTTCTCACAATATTTCTTGCAAATCTCTTTTTCTGATGATCATTCTGAATAATTACCTGATGCCAGTAATCCGCTACCTGTTGAAGGCCTAATGATTCAGCAATGTAAACAAGATTAAGCACATCCTTCTGGAAGCATGATCCACCAAAACCAACTGAAGGCTTTAAAAATTTGGGACCGATACGTGAATCCATTCCCATGGCTTTTGCTACTTCTTCCACATTTGCTCCTGTGTGTTCACATAACTCAGAAATTGCATTGATCGAAGAAATACGTTGCGCTAAAAATGAATTGGCTGTTAGTTTTGTTAATTCAGATGACCAAACATTAGTTGTTAAGATTCTTTCCACCGGAATCCAGTGTGCATAAATATCAACAAGCGCTTGTTTTGCGCTAAGACCTGATTCTGTGTTATCTCCACCTATTAGTACCCTGTCAGCATTAACTAAATCCTGCACAGCAGTACCTTCTGCAAGGAATTCAGGATTTGAAAGAATCTCAAAGTGATGAGGATTCCCTGAATTCTTTAAAATATCTTTTATAACATTTGCCGTTCTTACCGGCAGAGTTGATTTTTCTACAATAATTTTATCAGAATTTGCAACATCGGCGATCTGACGTATACAAAGTTCTACAAACTTCATTTCTGCAGCCATTCCAGCACCCTCACCATATAATTTAGTTGGGGTATTTACTGCCATGAAGATAACTTCCGAGTCTTTAATTGCTTTCTCAACATCCGTTGAAAAGAATAAATTTCTACCTCTGGCCTCTGCTACAACCTGATCTAAACCCGGTTCATATACCGGTAGTTTACTTACATCAGGATCATTCCACGCTGCAATTCTATCCTGATTTAAGTCGACAACTGTAACATTAATTTCCGGACAATATTTTGCAATAACTGCCATAGTTGGTCCACCTACATAGCCTGCTCCAATACAGCAGATATTTTTAATTTTCATTATACCTTAATATTTTGTGATTAATTTTCTAATATTATTTAATGGAACTTATTCAATGTAAATAAGCTCTGCTTTTAAAAACTATAGTCTAGAATCATAATGTTTTAAAAATCCTTTTACATCATAAACAACACCACCTTCTTTCAAAAATTTTGACAGGTCAAGGTCCAAAAATTCATTATGAGAAACGGTAAGTACTATGGCATCAAACCGGCCTTCAATTTCATTCACCTGATCTACTGAACAAATATTATATTCATGTGCTACTTCTTTAGGATTTGCCCAGGGATCATATGTTGTAACTTCTAGAGAATATTCCTCTAATCCTTTTATAACATCGGCTGCCTTTGTATTTCGGACATCAGGGCAGTTTTCTTTAAAGGTGATACCAAGATTGAGGACTTTTGCATCAGTAATATTAATTCCCTTTTTGATCATTGTTTTTACTACCTGAGAGGCAACAAATGCTCCCATTGAGTCATTCAACCTTCTGGCAGTTAAAATAAGCTCGGAATAATACCCTACATCCTGTGCTTTCTGGGCCAGATAAAATGGATCAACTCCAATACAATGTCCTCCTACAAGGCCAGGTTTAAATGGCAAAAAATTCCATTTTGTTCCTGCCGCTTCCAGAACTGCATGAGTATCGATACCTAATAAATTGAATATTTTGGCTAATTCATTTACAAAAGCAATGTTGATATCACGTTGCGAATTTTCAATAACTTTAGAAGCTTCTGCAACTTTAATTGTTGGAGCGAGATGAGTTCCCGCTTTAATTACGGATTTATATAAGTCATCTATCACTTTTCCTATTTCAGGAGTAGATCCAGATGTAACCTTTAAAATTTTCTCTACAGTACGTTCCTTGTCACCAGGATTAATTCTTTCAGGTGAATAGCCTGCAAAAAAATCAATATTGAATTTAAGGCCCGAAATTTTTTCCAGTACAGGAACACATTCTTCTTCTGTCACCCCAGGGTATACCGTAGATTCATAAATAACAATATCTCCTTTTTTAAGAACTTTCCCTACCGTTTCTGAGGCTCTGTAAAGAGGTGTCAGATCCGGACGGTTATGTTTATCTACTGGTGTCGGTACTGTAACAATATAAATATTTGCATCTCTGATATCCTCTAAATCCGATGAACAATATAATCCATATGAATTCCCAGATTCTTTTAATGGGTTCTTTTCACTCAATACAGTTTGTAGTACATTGTTATCAACCTCTAACGTATTATCTATTCCCTGATTTAATTCGTCAATTCTTTTTTGATTGATATCAAAACCCACTACTGGATGTTTTGTTGCAAATAGTCTTGCCAGTGGTAATCCCACATAACCTAAACCAATTATACTAATTTTAACCTGTGTATTCATTGATATTTTATAAGCCAAAGCTTCTTAAATATTATTTATTTTTTTAGATCTTCTAATAAATAAGGTTACTTTTTAAATAGCTTTTGCCACCAATTTTCTTTTTTATCTTTCGTATAGCCATAACCATAACCATAGTTATATCCATATCCACCAGCACTTTTTGAGACGTCATTGATAACAAACGATACATTTGAAAGCTTGGAATCTCTGACCAAGTCATTAGTAAAATCTATCAATATATTTCTTGATACTCCCGATCTTACAACATATAACGTTGTATCAGCCACATCTGCAATATTAAGAGTATCGGATACAAGCATCAATGGTGCAGAATCCACAATAATATAAGCATACTGAGATGTCATTTGACTGATCAGTTTTTGATATCTTCCGTTAGATAAAAGCTCCTGAGGATTTGGAGGTATACTTCCTGCATAAATAACATCACAATTCGGATTAGTATCTGACGTATGAATAAGTTCATTTATATCAGTTGAATCGTCATACAAATATTCTGTAAGCCCCTTTCTTTTTATTGGCTCATTGTCATATCGCTGAATTTGCGGATTTCTAATATCAGATCCTATTAACAGCGATCTTCCATTTTTATTTCCTAGCGTAAGCGCAAGATTTACAGAAACTAAAGTTTTCCCCTCACCTTTAACCGAAGAGGTAACCATTATTACTTTAGCAGAATCTTTTACCGGTAAAACAAATTTAAGATTGGAAACCAACACCCTAAATGCTTCTGCCAATTCAGAAAAATCATTTTTCTGTACCAAATGGCTTTCCTTATCATTTAGTGTTGGTATATCTGCTAAAATACCTAAAGAGGAACGCTCTTTTATGTCATCTCTGTTATAAATTTTATCATCCCACATAAAGAATAAATAAAATACAGCAAAAGGAAGTAGTATCCCTAGTACGATAGCTCCAAGAAAAACAATACTTTTCTTTGGTGATATAGGAATATCATCCGTAAATGCAGGATTTACAATTTTCGCTTTTGGAACATTAACGGATAAATTGATAGCATTTTCTTCCCTTTTTTGTAATAGGAATAAGAAAAGCTGTTCTTTAAGATTTTGCTGGCGCTCTATACCACGATAAATTTTTGATTGCCCAGGAACCTTCTCAATAAGCCCGGTACTTGTAGCAATCTGGTTGTTGAACTGTGAAATAGTAGCTTGCACCGTTTCTTTTTGCTGGCGGATATTCTCGCGAACGATTTCTTTTAAAGATGCAATTTCTTTGTTCATTTCCACTACTGCAGGGTTTTCATTGGTAGCCTGTTTTAGTGTTTTATTTCTAGTAATAAGAAGTGTATTGTATTGAGAAATAGCCTGCTCCAGTGAAAGATTAAGTCCAAGGTTGGAAGGCATAAGTTGATTTCCTCCTTTCGCTGCTTCCTGTGCCAAAGAGTTCAGCAATTCAAGCTGTGCCTGCTGCTGAAGAAGAGCCTTAGTATTATCATTTGTATTCTGAAGAGCTAGCTGTGCCTGTGCTTCTAAATCGACAATACGGTTACGATTTTGAAAATCCTCTTTCTGGTTTTCCACTCCTGATAGATCTCGGGTAATAACCTCTAATCTTTTATCAATAAATTCTTGTGTATTTTTAGCCTGAAGATTTTTATCTCTGAGACCATCCAGATTATATTGTCTAGTTACTTCATTAAGTATTGCTTCTGATTTTTCGGGAACCCCTCCTATCAAGCTAATATCCATCAACAATGCTTTCTGATCAGGTAAATCTACTTTCACCTTCTCTTCTAATTTTTTTACCCTTTCTATCGGATTCCAAAATACCATAACATATTTTGAACTGAAGGCAATCCCTGAATTTTTATGTAGAATTACGGTCCCAAAATTTAAATGTAGCGGTTTATCAAACTCTCCTTTGATCTCACCTTTCTTTTCATCAACTAATGTAAATTGACGTTCTTTTACTTCAGTAACGGTATATTCTGCAGATTTAAATTTCTTTTCATTCTTAAATGAAAGAATTTTACCTGTAATAGGTATCTGCGTAAATAATTCTGAATCTTTAATTTCTCCCGCACTGAAATATTGTACACTAAGATTTAAATTTTGAACAACCTGCATAAGTATAGGTCGTGATGTTACCACAGCAACTTCACTCTTCATCTCATCTGAGTTTCCTAAACCTATACCTAAATTATCCAAATCGGCTAAAGCTGAAGTCAGATCAGTTTCCTTTTTATCGAATTTAAGAGTTGTTTTTGATTGATATTGAGGGATAGAATATCTTAGATATACATATGCTCCTACCATAAACATTAAAATGGAGCAAATAAACCAAGGCCATTTACGTAAGTACTGTCCAATAATCTTTTTTATATCTAATATTTCTTCTTTTTCCTGAGATTCTATGTGCTGCATGTTTTAGTTTATCGGGTTAAAGAAATAACAAGAGTTGCTGCGGCCAATGCTGAAGCAATAATTTGGAATGTTAGAGCTCTATTTGGATTAGAGTTAGCTTGTACTTGCTTATTATGATCTGGTTCTATATAAAGTACATCATTTTGTTTCATATAATAATAAGGCGAATTTACAATATCTGATCTCGACAAATCCAAATTAACAACCTGATCAACACCATCATCTCCAGGACGAATTAGTTTTACATTCGTTCGGTTTCCAAAATCTGTCATATCACCTGCAAGACTTAATGCCTGAAAAATATTAAGCTTTTGGGTAGGACTTTCTTTTTGTCCAGGAAGCTTAACTTCTCCCAATACACTAACATTGAAGTTTTTTAAAGTAATAGTAACCAAAGGATCTGTTAGATATCTTTTCAAACGTGATTCCAATTCTTGTTTTAATTGGATTTGCGTCATTCCTTTAGCATATACATTTCCTAAAACAGGAAAATTAATATACCCTTCTTCGTTTACCATATATTCACTAGGCTGAACATATTGGTTGATCCCGGTAGTTGATTCACTACCTACTTTATTTACAGTATTAAGATTGAAAGGCTTTACAGCTATTTCGTCTAGTGCAGAAACAAGAATTAACAGTACATCACTTTCCTGAATATGAAGCCCCTGAAACTTAGCTTTGGCAACTTCTTCCTCCATATTATGTTTTGACATATATACCATATTCTGCTTAGGCTTACATGATACTAAGACCACTGCCAAGATTAAAAGGTATTTAATAATTGTTTTATTCATGATATTATTTAAGTCTACTGAAAGTTATGTTTTCATCATACAAACTATGTACGACCAGACATACTTTACATTTTTCCTATTATTTGTGATTTGAAAACCACCCTTTTGGTGATTATTATTCTAAAAATTTCTATGTTTTACTAATTTTTAATCAAAGCCAAAATTCCTACAGTGATCGAAGCTATTACTGAAGCAACAGAAATATAAAGTCCTGTATTTGGGTCTACTCTTGCTGCTTTTTCTCTATTCGTACTAGGCTGAACATATACAACATCATTCTGCTTAAGATAGTAATACGGCGAATTAATAAAATTAGCACTTGTAAGATCAACTCTTTCCTTGCTAATCTGACCGTCTACGTTTCGAACAATTAATATGTTATTTCTAACTCCATATACCGTAAGATCTCCTGCTAAACCAAGAGCCCCCAGCAAAGTAGAATTTCCGTCAGGTATCATATAGGTTCCCGGTCGGGCAACTTCTCCAAGCACAGAAACTTTAAAATTAACCAGCTTAACATCCACAATCGGATTTTTCACATAATCCGATATTAAACCAACCAGTTTAGTACGTAGCGTCTCAATATTTTCATTCTTTGTACTTATTTGCCCTATTTGAGGAAAAATAATATTCCCACTTGTATCTATAACATAAGTAGGTCCTGACACAGGAACCTGTTGTGGAAGATTGTTAGAACTTGGTACAGAGTATTGTGTAATCGTAGAGTTTGAAGAATAATTTTGATTAAACGGTTTTACGACATCCAGATCCTTTGCAGAGACTGTAATAATCAACTGGTCTCCTGGCTGAAGATCTACTCTGCTATTCTTAATTGAATTTTCCAATGCGATATTATCGATATCTTTCATATAATTAATATCCTGCTTGGTCGCACAAGAAAACATAGCCAAACTTACAGCTCCATAAATAAAATACTTTAAACTCATTCCTGATAATTTTTCCACAAAAATAGGATAATTAATTTTCTCGCAAAACATGCGTTGATTTACTCTTATTGATTAGTGTATTAATATGTTGATCTATGACTTATTCCTCTACTAAAGGTTCTCTATCTAAAATTTCAAATTCCGAATTATTACTAATAAATTCCTGAACAATAGTTTTTAATATTCTAACAACCTGCAATTTATCTCTTTTTACAGCTGCTAAAATAATCTGTTTACACAACATATCAACTTCTTCAAATTCCATCAAAGGATCTCTAGAGATCAGAATTTTCTCATGGTGAGTTGGAATGGTAACCGTATTATTACTTAAAAGTTCTTCATATAACTTCTCTCCTGGCCTCAAACCAATAAATGTAATTTTGATATCGACATCCGGTGTATATCCGGATAATTTTATCATTCTTTTGGCAAGATCTAAAATTTTAACAGGTTCACCCATATCAAACACATAGATTTCCCCTCCATTCCCCATAGTTCCGGCTTGAAGCACCAATTCGCACGCTTCAGGTATTGTCATAAAATAACGGATGATATCAGGGTGCGTAATTGTTACCGGTCCTCCTTTCTCGATCTGTTTTCTGAAATGAGGAATTACTGAACCATTTGAACCTAAAACGTTTCCAAAACGGGTAGTTATAAATTTAGTTGTATTTCCAGGTGAGTTCTGTAAAGACTGTACAAACAATTCTGCTGCTCTTTTTGAAGCACCCATTACATTGGTAGGGTTGACAGCTTTATCCGTAGAAACCATTACAAAACGGTTTACCTTATATTTTTTAGATAATAAAGAAAGGTTTTTTGTTCCTAATATATTGACGAAAATTGCCTCATGAGGGTTTTCTTCAATTAATGGTACATGTTTATAGGCAGCAGCATGATAAACCATTGAAAACTGATAGTCTTCAAATACTTTCTCTAATCTGTAACTGTTCGAAATATCTGCCAATACAAATTTGAACTTCTGATCCGGGAATTTTTCCAACAACTCGAGTTCCAACTCATATAAAGGTGATTCTGCCTGATCGAGCACAACGATCAATGAAGGATTAAATTGTGAAACCTGTCTCACAATTTCACTACCAATAGATCCGGCACCCCCTGTTACCAGAACATTTCTTTCAAAATGTCTCTTCCTTACATCCTCACTCTCGATCTTGATTGGTTTGCGGTTTAATAAATCTTCAATCTGAAGGTTACTGATTCCCCCCACCAAATCACTGTCTCTCATTTTACTGAGTGTAGGAGCTTTTAAAACTTTTAATCCATTATCTAAAGCTAAGGTCATCCATTCTTCAATTTCTTGCTTTGTCATGATTTCCTTAATTAATAAGACAGCATCGAACTGTTTTATCAATTTATCACTTTTAAAGAATTGATTTTTATTATAGATCTTATACCCAAGTAACAGGGCACGGTTAGAATCCGATCTCCCTGTAAGAAACCCCTGTAATCGGTATGGATAATTTGGATTATGCATAATTGCACGGGCTAAAGCTACAGAAGCTTCACCCACGCCTACAACAGCTATCCTTACCTTAGAAGAAGCTCCTTTAATATCAATAAGAATATTAAAGAATTGCTTTGTTACCATTCTAAAGAAGAACATTATAGATACTGAAATAAGAAAATATAAGAATAAATTAGGGTATAGAAACAGGGATGTTCCCATAGCTAACTGGGAAATATAATTTATTATTAACAGACTTACCAGCGTACTACCAGATGATAGTATGATTTTGAAGAAATCAAAAAATGTAGAATGTCTTATAATTCCCGCATAGGTTTTAAAGACATACATAAATAAGATATTCGTTCCTATCAGTAAAATTCTTTTCTGAAAAGTATACTCTGGAAAATTGACTTTAACATCTAGATTTCTTAGGAACAGACGTGAAAGCAATATAGAAAATAATATAATAAAAATATCAATCAGAATTACAACCCATCGGGGTACATATCTCAATTTGGTAATTTTCACAATGTTATCGCCATTGTAAAGAGCATTAAAAGCTTCATGCAACTTTTTCATTCAACATTAGGTGATTTTATTAGCTTGGCAAAGGTAATAGATAATATTCATATTTCTAAATGCAAAAATTAATTTCTTTTTCTATGTTATCTATTTCCAACAGATCTATATTCCTCATCCATATTATTGTTAATAACTTTAATATAGTACAAAATTCACAAATTTCCTTCATAATTCATACCGTATTTTTACCCTTTTTTAGATATAAATCCGAAATGTAAATATTGCAAACCACATGCATTTTTCGTGCCACTTATTACATCCCTTAATTAAAATTTTAATTTTTTCTTAATAAATTTATGTAATGTATTACGTATAAAAGCCTTATATTATAAAAATTAACAGATCAAAATAAAAAATATAGAAAAGAATTAAATTATACCTCATTATTTCTGATTCCAATTCATATTTAATTTAAATCTAAGCAAAACTATTTTTTTTTACGCTAAAATAATCTCCGTGGAAATTACATATATGTTAATTATCTATGATCTGTAAGATCATTTCGTATTCAAAACCTTTACCCATCAAATATTTTATGGTTTTAGACTTTCTTTGATACTCTTTAGGTTCTTTGAGCTTCGAATAATAATCTTCGAAGTTTTTTCTGATTGTTTTCACATAATCATCTTCATCGATTTCATCAAAACAGGCATTTATAAGTTTTTCTGAAATTTGTTTTTGTTTCAAATTGATCCTGATTTTATTTCTTCCCCAATGCTTTATATAAAATTTACCTCTGATATAACTTCTGGTAAATCTTTCTTCATTTAAATAATTTTCCTGCAACAGGTATAAAAGAATTTCTTCTTTAGCTTCGGGAATCAACATAAATTCCCTCATCTTTTGATCTACTTCAGCATGGCACCGATCCTGATAAACACAATAGTTAACCAGCTTCTGTTTAATTTCCTCAAAAGTATAAGATTTCTTATCCATAAGTTTATAAAAAAAGAATGAGCAGTTGTTGCTCATTCTTTATATTTCAAATTAGCTAAAAAACTAGTAGTTAAATAAAGCCTTCCCTTCCATTAGTTCATTTACCTTTTTTCTTACTGAGGTAAGAACTTCTTCATTTTTGATATTATCAACAACCTCAGAGATTAATTCTGAAATAGTTTCCATATCATTCTCCTTCAACCCTCTTGTAGTGATCGCTGCAGTTCCCAGTCTAATCCCTGATGTTGTAAAAGGTGATTTATCATCAAAAGGAACCATATTTTTGTTACAGGTGATATCAGCTAATACCAATGCTTTCTCAGTTTCCTTTCCATTTACTCCCTTATTTCTAAGATCTACAAGCATCAAATGATTATCCGTTCCTCCACTCACAATATCAAAACCTCTACTGATCATTGCTTTTGCTAATGCCTGAGCATTAGATTTAACCTGCTTAGCATACGTTTCAAATTGAACATCCAAAGCTTCACCGAAAGCAATTGCTTTACCTGCGATAACGTGTTCTAGTGGTCCACCCTGAATTCCCGGAAAAACAGCTCCATCAAGAACCTGACTCATCATCTTAATTTCTCCTTTTGGTGTTTTGTGACCATACGTATTTTCGAAGTCTTTCCCCATCATAATCATACCTCCTCTAGGACCTCTTAATGTTTTATGAGTAGTTGTAGTTACTACGTGGCAATGTTCAAACGGAGAATTCAATAATCCCTTCGCCACCAAACCTGCCGGGTGTGCAATATCTGCCCACAACGTAGCTCCGACTTCGTCTGCCACTTCTCTGAATTTCGCATAATCTAAATCTCTTGAATAAGCTGAAAAACCTGCGATAAGCATCTTTGGTCTTTCTCTTAAAGCCACCTCTCTCATTTGATCATAGTCGATCAAACCAGTTTCCTGCTGTACCCCATAAGAAACAACATTATATTGAATTCCTGAAAAGTTAACTGCAGAACCATGAGTTAAATGTCCTCCCATTGAAAGATCCATTCCCATAATCTTATCTCCTGGTTTCAAAACTGCAAGATAAATGGCAGCATTGGCCTGAGACCCGGAATGAGGCTGAACATTTACATAATCAACTCCAAAAAGCTCCTTCGCTCTGTTTATTGCTAAAGTTTCGACCTCATCTACTACTTCACATCCACCATAGTACCTTTTACCAGGGTATCCTTCTGCATATTTGTTAGTCAGTACACTACCCATCGCTTTCATTACATTATCAGAAACAAAATTTTCTGATGCGATCAGCTCTAATCCATGGGTTTGTCTTTGTTTTTCCTTTTCAATCAGGTCGAAAATAATATCCATTTTACTTTAAGTTTTTAAGATTTTCCAGTCCAAATGTACGGAATTTCCTGCAAGATTTCAGTAAGTCTAAGGATGATTTTTGGAATAAAATTTCATAAAAATCACTCATTTCCAAATCCCTATCTACAATATTTCCAGTCAGAATAAATTCCTGTATTTCTACTCAATAATTCACAAAAAAATATTATAAAAGAAATTCCCTGCTACAAACAAATGCAACAGGGAATACTAAAACACTTAAAATTTAATTAAAATTCTTCTTCAATAAGCTCTTTATTTACCATAGCTCCCGCGGTATTTCCCGACCCGACAGCATTAGCAACTGAACGCATCATTGAAGAACTATCTCCACAGGCATAAACACCGTAGATATTTGTTTTATAAAAAGCATCCGTTTTAATATGGCCAGACTCAGCCAGTTCAATTCCTAAATCTTCTAAAATATTTAGGTTTTGTACAAAAGGAACTTTTGAATAAATAGCTTTTACTTGTGACCTGCTTCCATTTTTAAAAACTATAGCCTCCACTTTTCCATTAATATGCTCCAGGCTTTCAATTTCGTTTTCATTGACCTGAATATTATTTTCCTGCAATTTTCTTCTCTGACCTTCATCCAGATCTGACTTTCCATTGGTAAATAAGGTGAGATCTTTTGTCCAGTGGGAAATCATTTTTGAAAATTCAAAAGCAAAATCTCCATTTCCGATAATTCCGGTTTTTTCATACTTAACTTCATATCCATGGCAGTAGGGACAATGCAGAACAGAAATCCCCCAACATTCACTAAACCCTGGAATACCTGGTTTCATATCAAAAATTCCTGCAGCAACGATCAGTTTTTTACCTCTGAATGCTTGCCCGGATTTTGTTGTAACTTCAAAGCTATCCTGGATGTTCATCACTTTTACTGCAGTATCATCATAAAACTCTACAGAATGATAGTTCCTAACTTGTGCTTTAGCTATTTCACTGATCTCTTTCGGAGTTTTACCATCCTGCGTGAGAAAGTTATGTGAATGAGGAGTTTGTTCGTTACAAGGTTTACCGTTATCTATAATCAAAACATTTCTTAAAGATCTTCCTAAAGCCATTGCTGCTGAAAGCCCGGCATAACTCCCTCCAATTATTATGATATCAAAATGATTTCCTTCCATGGTTTCAAATAAAAATTAAAACAAAGATATGATAATTTTTAAATAACGCAACATAATTGCAATAATAAAGCCTTTTAAAATTCACTTTTAACATCATCAATTTCCTTCCTTATTTTCCCTCTAACATCTACTTTTGCCTGGCTGAAACTAAAAATAAGCGTACCTTTTTCTCTTGCAAAAGGATTGGTAATAGAATCAGCCTTTTTTGAAACCTCAAAATAAGGACCTGTCTCTTTTAATTCATCATCATTATCATTGTCCTTTATTCTTATTAAGTTAAAATATTTGTCCTTAAGATCAAACCAATTGATATAATCAGCATTGAATGAGACTGCCTTTATTCCCATCTTGGAATAATAATTAATAGCTCCAGCCTGACCATAATTATCACATAGAACTAATGTTTTTCCTGTCTTCGATAATTTGGAATATTCTTTATCTACTTTTTGAGCCAATTCTTTCCATCCTTGCATATCTGCAAAATCCTGAGGCAAAGAGTGATCTTTTCCATCCTCCCAACGCAACAATCCAAATTTTTTATATCGCTCCGGATTGTTCACAATAAACTCAGGACTTTTATTAGGAAATGAAATGCGATACATCGGGATAAATAAGATTATAGGATGCAGGATACAGATGGGCTTGAGAAACCGCTTCCATCCGTCTTTCAAAATGTAATCCAGGTAGACCGCTCCAAAGGCAACATAAACAGGGTAAAGACCTATCGCATAATAATCTTTGGCTTTAAAAAATACGAACAGCGTTATTGAAATTACATATCCCCAAAAGAAAAACCTGAACTTCTCAAATGGTTTGTAAAATAACAAAGCGTAAAAACCAAATATTATAACAAAAGTAACACCTATAAAAAACAATAGCTGAGACTTAAAAAAATCAAATCTGTTTACATTCACCAATTGGTTTTCAGACAGCAGTTTCATATGATGAATAACCGGAAAATTATTATGATATTGCCATAAAAGATTAGGGAAAACAATAACTAAAGTGATGAGGCCAGCCCAATATGTATGTTTGTTACTAAAAATTTCCCTTTGTTTTGTTAACAAAAGTGCAGGAATAAAACCCAATGCCAGAAAAGCAATATTATATTTATTTAAAACACCTAACCCAAAAACCACACCTGCGAAATAAAGCCATTTTACTTTTTCTGTATTCAGATATTTAATTAAATTATAAAAAAACAAAGTCCATAAAAGTACTTCTGAGGAGTTTGGTTGAAAAAGCATATTTAACCGTAAAAGCACAGAAAACAGCAACCCCAGAGAAGCTAAAACCTGAGCAAACAATCCTCCTTTCAATTCTTCAATGATTTTCCAGACCACAAGCATAGTTAATGCCCCGAATAAAGCCGGAAAAAATTTAACCCAGAATACAGACCCTCCCAGTATTTGAATCAACCACGCAAACCAGGAACTAAAAGGAGGAACCGACAAATACCCCCACGCAAGATGACTTCCCTGATCAATATGTAAGTACTCATCCCGCTGTAATTCATATTCAGGACTGATCAGTGAATATTGAAGAATAAATTTTACGATAATAAAAAGAAGCAATATCAGGGTATTTTTTTTCATTCCTAAATAGATTTAATTCATATTAAAATTTTGTTTCATCATTTCATTTTTAACATCTGTTATTCTTTCATTCCAGTAATTAACTCTCTCCATCTTATCCGGATATTCACTCGTCGTTTTATCCTGATAAAAAATAATATACTCATGATATTCCCGTAAAGCTAATTTTAAATACTCTTTATAGTCATTTAGATTCCGAGGTATATATCCAATCCCATTGCATCCACAGCTATGAAAATACTTCCCTACTCTAAACAGCCCTTCAATAATTTTCCATTCTTTATTGGCTCCTTTTTTAGGCACTCTAAAATCTTTGCCTAAATCAGCCATTAAGCTTCCACATTCGGGACATTTTATCGGCCGTGATTCTATTTCGTTAACCAATTCCGATAGCTTACTTCTTTCTGCTTTAGTAAAAAAGTGTCCAACTTTTCGAACAGACTTTCCTTTAGGCTCATGAAAGATTTTATCCTTCTTTATCCGAACTAGAATATCATTTGGATGTGCCTGCTTAAAAGATTTTTTACATTTAAAACAGGCATAATTGGATTTATATGTTTTCCCTGCATATCTACACATAATTATATTTTATAAACCGTTCAAATTTAGAAAATCATTTCTTTTAAAACACTTCAAGTAACAATTTCATTACATAAAAAAATCCCGGAAATTACTTTCCGGGATCTCAGATAAATGTATCTAGTTAGTTTATTATTTTTGTTTTTCTTTAAGTTCTTCCTTGTCTTTATCAGAAGGGTTCCAAACTTTCACTTCAGAATTTTTATCAATCCCTGAAAGCACTTGTACATTGATCCCATCACTAGCACCTAACTTCACATATACTTTCTTGAACTTTCCATCTTTCTGTTTCACTTCAACAAAAGGCTTATCTTTTCCATTACTCTTTTCATATTGAACGAGTGATTCATCCAATAGCAAAGCATTTTTTTGAGAATTTAATACAATCTCTCCGTTTGCTGAGAATCCAGCTCTGATGTATTCATTGCTAGGATTGCTAACAT
Source organism: Chryseobacterium sp. T16E-39 (assembly GCF_002216065.1). Classification (NCBI taxonomy): domain Bacteria; kingdom Pseudomonadati; phylum Bacteroidota; class Flavobacteriia; order Flavobacteriales; family Weeksellaceae; genus Chryseobacterium; species Chryseobacterium sp. T16E-39. The sequence goes on from NZ_CP022282.1 coordinate 2,168,830, forward strand.
CACCTTCCACCGGGAATTTAATAGTTCCTAAATTATCTTTTCCTTTAGGAGCAATCATCGTTAATTTTCCAGGGAACGTTTTATTCTGAAGAGCCCCAATTACGATATTCATTGGCATTCCCTGTTTCAACTTTCCTGCCTGAGCTTCATCAATTTCTCCCTGGAAGATCAGTGAATTAAGATCTGCAATAGAACAAATTGTTGTTCCTGCATTAAAAGAGTTAGCCTCAATTACCTGACTTCCTACTTTTACAGGAACGTCAAGTACAGTTCCCGCTGCTTTAGAACGGATCTGTGTTGTAGCAAATCCTTGAAGCTCCGGTGTTACTCCGGTTTTTACGATCTGTAATCTTTTCTGAGCGGTCTGCAACTGCTGATTAGCATTCTTAAGGGTCTGTTGCTGAGAATACAATTGCTGTTGAGAATTTAAATAATCCTGTTTAGAGATCACTCCCTGGCTATAAAGCTTCTGCTGCATATCAAATTGCTTCTGCATATTGTCTACATTCAATTTAGCATTACTAATCTGAAGCTGAGAGTTCTGAACCTCTTGCTGCGCATTATTTACGTCATCAATTTTAGGAATAATCCTTACCGTCGCCACTAGCTGTCCTGCTACCACTTTATCACCTTCATCTACTAAAATTTTATCAATGATACCCGCAATATTGGGTTTGATTTCTATTTCTTCTTTTGGGATAATTTTTCCTGTCGCCATTACTTTATCATCCATATTCTGGATCGTTGGTTTTCGCGTAAGGAACGCCTCACTCTCTTTTGAATTAGATTTTATAAGATAACCAATTCCTGAGAATAATGCCACTACAAATAAAAGCCCCAACAATATATAAATGGCTTTTTTCAAAGTGAATTTCTTTTTCATATCTCTAGTTTATTTTTTTATTTAAATGGTTTAAAATTTCAATTATTCTGATCTCAATGCTTCAATAGGTCTGATTTTTACGGCTCTCTGAGCAGGGATCATTCCAATAATCAATCCAAGCACCACCATCACAGCCATCGCTGCGAATACATTTCCGTAATTGACCGTTGGATTATAGAATGGAAAAGCATCCTGATTCTGAGTAGCCATATTGAGGATCATGAGCACAAATATTCCCGACATAAATCCTAACAACCCGGAAGATAATGTGATCACAACACTTTCCAACAGAATCTGATTTCTTACTTCCGAAGGCTTCGCTCCTAAGGCTCTTCTGATCCCGATTTCTTTTGTTCTTTCTTTTACGGTAATCAATAAAATATTTGAGATCGCAATAACTCCGGCAAGGATCGTTAATGTTCCTACGATAATTGTTAAAAGCTGCATCCCTGTAAGGAATCCTGTTAATTTGCCAAATTCTTTTCCAAGATTAAAACTTCCGAAGGCATTGGTATCTTCTGGTGAAACTTTATTTTTAATTTTTAATACTTGTTTTACTTTTTCTTCTACAACTTTCAGATCTGCTTCAGGTCTGCCAACGATAGCAAACATATCAATATTGTCGCCGGCATTATACATTTTTGTATAGGTAGAAAGTGGAATAAATACAGTCCTGTCATTTTCAAAACCACCTCCCTTTTTTACTCTGAAAACACCAATGATATTAAAAAACAACCCTTTTACATTGATTGATTTCCCAATTGGGTTTTCTTTCTTTTTAGAATCAAAAAAGTTTTTATAGACTTCCTCTCCAATCACCGCAACACTTTTATTTCCTGACAGATCGGCATCATTGATGTAACGTCCGAAAATCAGTTTTTTCTCCGAAATTTTATTTCCTACAGGATAATCTCCGGAAAGTGAATAGGTAGCACTTTTACCATTTCTAGACATTGATTCTCCAGGTGTTCCTGTAAAACTTCCTCTTGCATTTTGTGGCGATATATAATCTATTTCCGGCACTTTCCTTTTCAGCATTTCCATATCAGGCAAGTGCAGTTTCATCTCTCTACCTTTTGGAAAACCTTCATAAGGAATGGAAGTTTTCTGAGCCCAAAGAAAAATGGAGTTTGTTGCAAAGCCCGAGAATAATTTATCAAAACCATTCTCCATCCCTTTTGCCGCTCCAAGCAAGCTTACGTACAAAAACATACCCCAACCCACTCCGATCATGGTAAGGAATGTCCGTAGTTTATTATTTCTCAGTGAATAATAAATTTCCTGCCAGGTATCCTTTTTAAATATGATGTTCATTGATGCTAGTTATGAGTTTGATTATATTTTTTTAAATATTATTAATAGCTGTCGGTTCTATTCTGATCGCAATGCCTCGATAGGTTTAATTTTTGATGCTCTATAAGCCGGAACGAAACCAGCGATAAGTCCTGAAAAAACCAAGGCTAAAAATGCCATAAAGACTTCTACTCCTCCTACACTAGGATTTTTAATAAAAAATTCTTCAAGCTTATTTCCTATCAGATTAAGAGTCAATATACCAAGTCCTACCCCTACAAACCCTGAAACCACGGTAATAACAACACTTTCCTGAACAATTAATGCTACAATACTTTTTGGTTTTGCTCCAATGGCTTTTCTCACCCCTATTTCCTGTGTTCTTTCCTTAACGATATACACCATAATATTACTGATTCCAATAATACCGGCAATCAGGGTTCCCAAACCAATAAATCCTACGATTCCTGTGATTACTGCTATGAATGTAAATGTATCATTCATATTTTCAGCATTATTCCAAACACGGACTCCATTTTCATCATCCGGAGAAACATTTTTCCGGGCTTTCAATCTATCTTTAAGCTCATTACCATACTTTATTGCCTGCTGTGGATTAAGGTTTTCGCTATAAGCAATATAGACTGTATTTACGGTATCAGAGCCTTTTTTCATTTGCTGTAAAGTTGTGATAGGGATACTAATATGCCGCTCATCCCAGTCTCCTCCATCATCAGAAAATACCCCAACTACCTTAAACATAGTTCCATTAATATTAAGGTCTTTTCCTATAGGACTTCCATTCTTAATTAAATCCCGTTGTACCATCCTTCCTATAACAGCAACATTTTGTTTTCTATCGAGATCACCGGCATTCAGGTACCGGCCTTCAAGAACTTTTCGGTTTTCTATAAATTTTTCTTCAGAATCGGTTCCATGTACCTGATAGGTCCCACTTTCCTTTCCATACTTTACCAATAAGTTAGCCTCATATCTTGGTGATGCGTGGCCCACTTTTTCTTTATCTTCATTAACAAGGAAATTGTAGTCATCATTATTCATTGTAACGGTACGATCAGACTGTAATCCTTTATAAGCAAGTGTAGTTTTCCCTGTAAAAATGGAAATCAGATTTTGGGCATCTCTTGCAAAACCCTCTGTAAAAGCGTTTTGAAGACCTTTACCTATTCCAAAAAGAACGATAAAGATAAATAGCCCCAGTGCTACAGTAAATCCGGAAAGTACTGTCCGCAATACATTACTGCGAATAGAGCTGAATATTTCCTGCCAACGATCCAGGTCAAACATAATTTTATTTTTTTTACTTTTTTAAAGTCAATGTAAGGTTCACTGTTTACAAAACAATCTGTTTTATAAATTCATCGCTTTCAATAATCCCATCTTTCAGAATAACATTTCTTTTAGTTTGTGCTGCAACATCCGGCTCATGGGTAACCACAATAATTGTCTTTCCTTCATTATTAATATCCTGAAGCAATTTCATAATATCATGAGTTGTTTTTGAATCCAAAGCTCCGGTAGGTTCATCGGCCAGCACAACTTTAGGATTGGTAATCAAAGCCCTTGCAATCGCTACCCTTTGTTTTTGTCCACCTGAAAGTTCATTTGGGAGATGCGTAGCCCATTGAGCAAGGCCTACTTTCTCTAAATATTCCATTGCGATCTGGTTACGTTCTTTTCTGGCTACATTTTGATAATACAAAGGAAGAGCTACATTATCTAAAGCTGTTTTATATCCGATCAAATTAAAAGACTGGAAAATAAATCCCAGAAATTTACTTCTGTATTCAGCAGCCTTCACCTCTGATAAATGTTCGATTGGAACACCATCCAGCTCATAAGTACCCGAATCCTTTTCGTCCAGAATACCTATAATATTAAGGAGTGTAGATTTTCCTGAACCCGAACTTCCCATAATGGAAACAAACTCGCCTTCAGAAATATTCAGATTAATTCCTTTGAGAACGTGCAGTTTACTTTTCCCGGTATCGTATGATTTGTTTAAATCCTGAATTACTAACATTAAGTGATCTATGTTTTATACTCAATAAGTAGAAGATAATTTCAATTTGTTACAAGAATAGAAATTAATTGTAATTTTTTACTGTTTAATATATTAACCCTTTATTAATAGATATTTAAAAATATTTGTTTAACTGTAACTTATCAAAAATATTTATTTACTGCCTATTAGTGTAGTTAAACCAATATCAGTGCTTGTTTCATGTAAATGTGGAAAACTTTTACGGTTAAAAGTCAACCAATTAGTGTTTACCCCTTTCAAAATCATTTCTTTTTTTCGAACTTTGTGCTTCGCACTAACAAATAATAAAAACACTTTTCTTGTGAAAAACTTTTAAATATAAGTTACAACAAATCAAGCCGTTATTTATTCTTTGAGTTTTATCCACAGTGATCTAATTATTTTAATTTAAACACATTTTTAATATGGGAATTTTTGATAAGAGAGTAAGTTACAAGCCATTTGAATACCCTGAGGTTCTTCAATTTGTAGAAGCGATTAATAAATCGTTCTGGGTACATTCAGAAGTGGATTTTACTGCAGACATTCAGGATTTTCATTCGCAGTTAGAACCGCATGAAAAAAATGCTGTGAAAAATGCCTTATTAGCTATTGCACAGATTGAGGTGTCTGTAAAGACATTCTGGGGAAACCTATATAATCATATGCCAAAACCTGAACTTAATGGTTTGGGAGCAACTTTTGCAGAATGTGAATTTCGCCATTCAGAAGCGTATTCCCGTTTATTAGAGGTACTAGGATATAATGAAGAATTTAGTAATGTAATAGAAGTTCCGGCTGTGAAAAAGAGAATTGACTTTTTGTCAAACGTTCTTAAGCATGCTAATTCTTCTACACCAAAGGAATATGTTTCTTCATTATTATTATTCAGTATCCTTATTGAGAACGTATCTCTTTTCTCACAATTTGCGATCATCCTTTCTTTCACCAGATTTAAAGGATATATGAAAAACGTTTCTAATATTATTGCCTGGACTTCTGTGGATGAGCAAATCCATGCTAATGCAGGAATTTATTTAATCAATAAAATTCGTGAAGAACAACCTGAGTTATTAACTGATTCTGATATTGAAGATATCTACACGCTAGTGGATCAATCTGTAGAATTAGAAGGCGAAATCTTAGATTGGATATTCGAATTAGGAGAAATAAGCGTGTTCTCAAAAGAAGATTTATTAAACTTCATGAAATACCGTGTTGATGACAGTTTAAAGAAAATCAATATGGAAACGCGTTACAACATTTCTCCGGAACAATACCGTCCAATGAAATGGTTTGAAGAAGAAGTGTTTGCTAACTCTATGGATGATTTCTTTGCGAAAAGACCTGTAGACTATACAAAACATGATAAGAGTATTACAGCGAACGATCTGTTTTAATTAAAACAATTTCTGACAAGTAATTTAATAACAAGAATCTGTCCTTTCAGAAAAAGATTTTTTTCTGAAAATGACAACAAACTCCAAACACAAAGATGATTAACGTAATTGTAACCTATACTGTAAAGCCTGAATACGTTTCAGAAAACAAAGCGAATATTCAAAAGTTTCTGAATGACTTCAAGCAATTGGATCAATCAACATTTGAATATAAGGTGTTTGCAAAAGAGGATGGCGTTACATTTTTACATTATTCAAATTACATCAATGAAGAGGTACAACATGAGGTTCTGAATATACCATCTTTTAAAGAATTTCAAAGATTAAGAGATGAGAGTGGACTGAATGATTCCCACAAAGTAGAATTTTTACAATCAATTTAATAATACAAAATTCCTGACTGCAATAAAGTATTCAGGAATTCGAAAATATAACAACTATGGAGGAACAAAACACAAATATATGGTGGCTCAACGAGGAGTCTGAGCAAATGCTGAACAGAGGGTATCTGTTAAAAGGGGAAACTGTAGATGGGGCAATTGACAGAATTACAACTGCTGCTGCCAAAAAATTATATAAACCGGAATTACAGCCGGCTTTCAAGGAAATGATCACTAAAGGGTGGATCAGTTTCTCTTCTCCGGTTTGGGCTAATATGGGAACTCAAAGAGGTCTTCCTATCTCTTGTTTCAACGTTCACATTCCAGACAGTATTGAAGGGATTACCCACAAAATGGGTGAGGTCATCATGCAGACAAAAATTGGAGGTGGAACTTCTGGATATTTCGGGGAGCTTCGTAACCGAGGAACTGCAGTGACTGATAATGGAAAATCTTCAGGAGCTGTTTCTTTCATGAAATTGTTTGATACTGCAATGGACGTGGTTTCACAGGGAGGAGTAAGAAGAGGAGCTTTTGCTGCATATTTGGATATCGACCATGGAGATATTGAAGAATTTTTATCAATCAAAGATATCGGAAGCCCGATCCAGAATTTATTTACAGGAATCTGTGTTCCGGATTACTGGATGCAGGACATGATCGATGGTGATATGGATAAGCGTAAGATCTGGGCAAGAGTTTTAGAAAGCCGTCAGCAAAAAGGTCTTCCTTATATTTTCTTTACAGACAATGTAAATAGAAATAAGCCACAAGTTTACAAAGATTTAGGATTAACTGTAAACGCAAGTAATCTTTGTTCTGAAATCATGCTTCCTTCGACAAGAGAGGAATCATTTATCTGCTGTTTATCTTCCATGAACTTAGAATTGTATGATGAGTGGAAAGATACGGATGCTGTAAAATTAGCTGTTTATTTCTTAGATGCTGTTTTAACTGAATTTATTGACAAAACAGAAGGAAACTATTATCTGCAGGGAGCGAGAAATTTTGCATTGCGTCATAGAGCTCTTGGGCTAGGTGCTTTAGGATATCATTCTTATTTACAGAAAAACATGATTCCGTTTGAAAGTTTCGAGGCTACTCAGTTCAATGCAAGAGCTTTTAAACATATTAAAGAACAAGCAGAACAGGCTTCAAGAGAATTAGCTAATATCTATGGAGAACCTGAATTATTGAAAGGTTACGGGTTGAGAAATACTACGGTAATGGCTATCGCTCCTACCACTTCAAGTTCAGCTATTTTAGGACAAACTTCTCCTGGAATTGAGCCTTTTGCATCTAACTATTACAAAGCTGGTTTGGCTAAAGGAAACTTTATGCGTAAGAACAAGTATCTGGCAAAATTATTAGAAGAAAAAGGACTTGATAATGAAGAGACATGGAGAACTATTATGTTGAACCATGGTTCTGTTCAGCATTTAGCTGAGTTGTCTGAAGAAGAAAAAGCAGTATTCAAAACATTCAAGGAGATCTCTCCAATGGAAATTATTTCTCAGGCTGCTCAAAGACAACAGTATATTGACCAGGCACAATCATTAAACTTACAGATTCCATCTACAATGCCTGTAAAAGATGTCAACTACCTGTACATCGAGGCATGGAAAAAAGGAGTAAAAACTTTATATTATCAAAGAAGCTCATCAGTATCTAAAGAAATGATGGTGAACTTTGTGTCTTGTTCAAGCTGCGAAGCTTAGACTACAAATAATAAACATTTATATATGAAGCACGTTTTTTTAACGTGCTTTTCTTATTTACTAAATCCAATAAAGTCTGGTGGTTGATATAACATAAAAAAAAGCCCGGAAAGAAAATCCGGACTCTTGAAAGAATATATAAAGTAAAAATTAAAAATTATATCGAACTCCGATCTGTGCCTGGAATCTTGATGCAAACTGATCAATTGTGTATGGTAATCCCGGAGATTTGAAGTTATAGGTTGGATCTCCCGCACCTGGCTGTCCTGTAGCAACATTTCCAACTTTTGTTAATCCTACACTTGCTGTCGAGTTGAAGGTATTAGGTACAAAATATACTTTACCCCAATCTTTATTTAACAGGTTCGTGAAGTTGATGATGCTTAAAGAAATCTGTAAAGTATTCTTAGACTTCTCACTCAATCTTATTTCATCCATAATTCGGATATCAGCTTGTATATTCCACGGAGTTGTATCTCCATTTCTTTGAGTAAATGTTCCTCTTCTGCTGCTCAGATATTTGTTACTATTAACAAAATTTTCATAATCAGCAATTTGCTGTTGAGCAGACACTAACACTGTACCTGCAGCATCTTTTATTGGAACAATATACTTCGCTGCTTCAGCAGCATCCTTGAAGATATAAGCCAATCCGGCAGCCTGTCCTGTATTGGCAATTGTACTGTTGATGAAGCCCCAAGAAAATGGATTTCCTGATTGAGCATTAAAATATACGTTCGCGGATAATCTGTTAGATTCAGAAACATTGAAGCCATATCCCAGATTCGCAACGATTCTATTTTTAATAGCAAAGTTAGAAGTTGTTAGCTGAGGGTTATTAGGTGTCAGAGACTGATTCATCTGCCAGTTACTTTCCATTGAGTTTCTGATCCCGTTGGTAATATCTTTTGCATCTCCATAAGTATATGCTGCAAAGAAGTTAAATCCAAAATTGTAAGATTTAGAAATCTGTGCGGTTACATTATATCGGTATCCTTCTTTTGTGTTGGATAACATATAAGCGTTAGAGAAATTACTATTAATGTTAGTCGTATAAATAGGCATTTGGTGGTTTACATCATAACTATAATACGTTACATTATCAGTTTTATTCACCTGCTGGAATTTCAGGTCATAAAGTACCTTGGTGTAAATACCTTCTAATGTCAGTTTATATCCTCCAACAGTATAATCAACCCCTAATGAACTTCTCCATACTTTAGGCATCTTAAAATTGTTGTCAATAAGGTCTACCTGAACTTTAGAAGAATTTTGCCAGTTAGCAAAATTACCACTTACCAATGGATCTCCGTTTGTAGCTAACTGAGCAGCTGTTGGTCCATTATAATCATAACTACCGAATCCTACCCCATCATTATAATAAGCGTATCCTAACCATGCAAAAGGTATTCTTCCTACGAAAATACCGGAACCTCCTCTCAATACAACAGATCTATTTTCTGTAAGATCTAAAGTAAATCCTAATCTAGGAGAAAATGTTGGTTTGTTAAGGTATTTATTGGTAAGCTGGTTTAAAGGTGTATAGCTATACGTATTTCCCATATTAGGATCTACAGGGGAATTATTAACCTGCGAACTTAAAAGGGGTTTGTTTGGTAAATCTGTATAGTCTACTCTTACTCCTGGAGACAAACGCAGTCTTCCCCAATTAATCTCATCCTGCAAGTATAATGAAAGGAGATTAACTTTATATGAAGCATATGGATTATTGAAAAGCGTTTCTCTGTTTTCTCCATTAAATGGATAAGTTCCTCTTATTCTCGCTGGCTTTGAATTATAGAAATCGTCCAGATTCTTGTAAGAGATCCTTCCATTCAGAGCATTTACAAAACCATAATCGATATTGTACAATTCGTTATGCGTTCCCAATAAAAAGGTATGATGACCTGTCTTATACGTTAAGTTATCAGTGATTTCAAATGTTTTCTGTTTCATATTGAAAACCGTAGCCTCTCTGTCATTCCCTAACAAAATAGTCCCTCCATTATAACCGATTTCCACCTGTGGGAACATAGCATTAGAAGAGGTAGGGTCTCTGTAATCATTAATAGAAGAATATCCTAATACTAAGTTATTATTCCATTTATCATTAAAACGGCTTTTCAACTCCAAAGTAGTGGTTGAGGCATTGTTCTTCTGAATGTAATCCATGCTTGAAAATCTGAAGTTGGCATTATCTCTTTCAAGATTTGAAGCTTGTGAAAACACGGTGTTATTCTTAATGGATAATGTATGTTTATCATTAATCTTCCAGTCTAACTTGTTAAAAAGCTTCGCACTTTCTGAAAAGTTAGTATACTGATTGAAACTTCCAACATTAAAGCCATATTTACTACGTACAAAATCCGATATCTGCTGGGCAACTGTATTATTAACCAATCCATTAGGATCATCAGCATTATAGAAAACAGGATCTTTTCTCTTTGTATATTCAAGATTCGTGAATAAGAATACCTTATCTTTTACAACAGGTAAACCTACTCTCCCTCCATAAATGAAATCTTCGAAAGAGCTTGGCATCTTTGAATTATCTCCTACTCTGTTTTTCCCCGTGATAGAAGCATTACGCCCATACACATAAAAAGATCCCTCCACATTATTACTACCACTACGGGTAACTGCATTGATACTTCCTCCAAGGAAGTTTCCTAATTTTACATCGTAAGGAGCAATATAAACCTGCACGTCCTGGATCGCATCCAAGCTTATTGAATTTGAACGGGTACTGCTTCCCGGCATTCCGGATGTTCCGGTTTGACCTCCTAAAGAGGGACTAAAACCAATGGCATCATTATTAATTGATCCGTCAATGGTAACGTTGTTATAACGGAAGTTGGTTCCATTAAAAGAATTGTTAGCACTCTGCGGAATTAGTTTGGTAACATCCTGGATCCCTCGGTTAATATTAGGCAATCCCGAGATTTGTGCCTGACTTATTCCAACACCGTTTTTTACAACAGTTCGTTTAGAAGTAAGCTTTACCTCATCAATTACTTTTTCTCTATTCTTAATTTCCACTACGGGCAGATCATTACTTCCTAATGAAAGCTGCACATTGGTATTCGAATAGATAACTTGTGAACCGTCAGAAATCTCTATCGTATAAGGTCCTCCGGGTTGTAGATTATCCAAACTAAATTGTCCTTTGTTGTTACTTTTAGTTTCAAAGGTACTGTTGGTGGGAAGGTGAATTACTTTTACAGTAACTTCAGAATTAATTCCTTTTAATCTCCCGAAAATTTTAGAGCTGGTTTCCTGCGAAAATGCTAAGCCAAATGACAAGAGAGCAAAAGCACAGATTATTTTTCTCTTCATATTTTTTTATACTTCTAAATTGTACGGCAAAATTAGAAGCAACTGAGAGGAAGTGTGGTAACATACAGTTAACATTATATAACATAATGTTTAATATTTCCTTAAAAAAAACTTAATTACTTTACGAAAATTTAGCTTACAAATTTCCATTAACCTATTAAAAACAAATATTTTACTTATTAAAACTCATTTTACATTGAATGAACGCAATGTGAACGATCTCTTTTTTTATTAATTTTTTGTCTTTTTTTTAATTCTGGAAATATTTCAAAAGATGATTACGTATTAGTACGGTTAAAAAATATAGTAGTATTACTATAGTATTATTTCTAAGTTACTGGTCCTTAAAATATAGTACTTTTGTAGGGTTAGGTTTCTATATTCCCTTTATAAAATCTGACTTTATAAATAACCCCTTTAAAAACACAATATGTACAAAATGTTACTTACTTTTTGTGTAAGCCTATCTTGTATAGCTTACTCTCAGAATCTTAATTTTACAGATTTAAAATTTAAGGCTTTACTATTGAGTTCGGGTCCGAATAATTCAATAGCGAAAGATATCAATGGTAATAATATTAAAATTGATACCAATGGAGATGGCCAGATTCAGGTTATGGAAGCCCAACAGGTGAAGACTTTAAATATAAAATTTAATCTGCCTCCCCTTTCCCAAAATCTTCCGGATCAAATCACCGATGCTCTTCTTTTCCCCAATATGGAGGAACTTTATATCAATGATACAAAGTCGGCAGTAATTAATTTTATTAATAATAATAAGATTAAAAAAGTTCTTTATACAGGAAGTGGAGGATTTGTAAATAACGCAGGTGCTGTTCATCTGGTCCCTATCGATTTTTCATTTGAAAACTGTCCTTCAGTAGAGAACATCAATGATTTTGTTGCAGATATTAACCTGTCACCTTATAATCCTTCTACAATTCTGAGATACAAAAATTGTCCTCTGATTAAAGATGACATTACTTTAAGCAATAAAAATATAAAGGAACTCCATATTATGAACTGTGGTATCAAAACATTGACCTTCATATCGTGTAAACGCCTAAGCAAGATCAATGTTCCTCATCTTAGTTCCTTAACAAAAATATCTGTTTCAGGCAGCAATGGATCATCACTGACAAACACCAACCAGAACATCAGCCTTATTGCTAATCATTGTACAAATCTTGAAGAAATTACAGCAGACACGGATCACTATGATACAACAGGAGCCTATTTTACTTCCGTAAATTTAAACGGCTGTTCTTCGTTAAAAAAGATCAAAGGCCTGAATGCATCTTCTGTTAACTTTTCCAACGCCGGGCTGATCAACCTTGAAGAATTAGATGCTTCATTCTACAACAGGTATGGTTATAATACGACATCGGGAGTTTATTTTGGAAATGTCAGCTCTTTAAATGTATCGGGTCTTCCAAAACTTAAAATACTAAAAGCTTTTAACCAACCGATCGTTAATACAGTTAATTTCACTGCAGCGAATGCATTAGAAAATATAGATATTACAAACTCTTGTGGCTATATGAGTGTTTTGAATGTCAGTAATCTCTCTAACCTTCAGACTCTAAAAGCAGACATTCCTGGCAATTTAAACGTTTTGAGTACACATACGGATCTGCAACAAATCTTAGCACAAAACTGTTCTGCTTTGATCACCCTGACTATAAACGGAAATAAGGATCTGAAAAGTTTAAACCTGCAAAACTGCTCAAATTTACAGACTCTGAACCTTGGTGCCGGTCTACCCGGAAATTCTTCTTTTGATAACTTTTCAGAATTAAATACATTGAATATCAGTCAGTGTACATCGTTGAAGGAATTGGGAATCACGTATTCAAAAGTTTCTTCTCTAGATTTCTCACAATGCCCACAGCTGGAATCTGTCGACTTAGAGTATAATTCTTTATTAGCCGATATCGATACTTCACAAAATAGTCTGTTGAAATATGTAACCCTTCGCAGCTGTCCTCTTTTAACCAACTTAAACCTGTCACACAATTCTATTTTAGAAGCGATCGCATTCTATAATATGTCTGGTTTGACCAATGTGAATATTAAAAATAGTTCTTTGGAAGGATGTGATTTTTTTGGTTACAACAGCCAATTAAACATGTGTGTTGATGCTGATCAGCTCGCTGATTTACAAGCAGGATATCCGGACATTACTTTTAATACGAATTGTCCTACTATCCTTGCAAAAGATGTAAAACAGGATAATATGACCACAGGTATAGATATTTTTCCCAATCCTGTAAAAGATGTGTTTCAGATAAGGTCTCAGGAACCTATAAAAAATATAAAAATACTCAGCAGTCTGGGAACATTGCTGTTGGACCAGGACACTAACAAAAACACTGTTAAATTAGATATTTCCAGCTACCTCAAAGGTGTTTATATTATTCAAATAAAAACAGAAAAAACAGAAATATCCAAAAAGATAGTGAAAGATTAGCTTCTATTCCTATTGCCATACTTTCACAGAAAATCATAAAATATTTGTCTGGTTTTATTCTATATTTGTTATACAGTTAATTCTTAAAAACTTCAAATATGAAATTCGGACAAGTAGAAGATCCTTCAAAAATAGATTTTACATTACCTAAAGATCACGCCAGAACTAAAGAAATTCTGAAGCAAAATAAAAAAGGATTAGAAAATATCTCTATAGGATGTGCTAAATGGAATAAAACCGATCTCAAAGGATTTTATCCAAAAGGAACAAAAGATGAATTGACCTATTATGCAACCCAGTTCAATTCTATTGAACTAAACGCTACATTTTACGGAATGCCTACACCTGATCAGGTATTGACATGGAAGGAAAAGACCCCTGCGGACTTTAAATTCTTTCCAAAGATTACAAATACCGTTTCCCACTTCAGAAGACTCATAGATGTTACCGAACCCGTTACCCAATTTGCAACTTCGGTTCTGAACTTCAATGAAAAGCTGGGAATGGTATTCCTTCAGCTGCATGATAATTTTAAACCAAAAGACTACGACAGATTAGAAAAGTTCGTTAAAGAATGGCCAAAAGAAGTGCCCTTAGCAATAGAACTTAGAAACACAGACTGGTTTACAGATGAAGATATTTTCAATACAACCTGTGACCTTTTTGAAGCTCACAACATCACTAATATTATTGTGGACACTGCTGGAAGAAGAGATATGCTTCACATGAGGTTAACGACACCCAATGCATTTATCCGTTATGTGGGAGCTAATGCAGAAAGTGACTATGAAAGACTCGATGATTGGTTACAACGGGCTGCCCAGTGGAAGAAAGAGGGTCTTCAAAATCTGTACTTTTTTGTTCATCAAAATATTGAAAAAGCATCTCCATTATTATCAGCTTATTTAATAAAAAAAATGAACGAGGAGTGGAAAACTGATCTACACGTCCCAAAAATGGCAACCGAAGGGACACAAACTCTATTTTAGCATCAAAAAATCATTAGCTATTTAATCATTTCCTTTAAGATTTTATAGCTATTTTTTTATTTTTATAATAAATATATCACCAAATAGTGTAAAAATAAGTTTATTTATAAAAACTTATTTTTTTCACTTATAAATGATATATTGTGATACAATCCCTTATATCAACTACATAAAATCAAAAATTATGGAAAAAGAAATTTGCACGATCAGTATCACAAACAATTCACTTGGTGACAACTATACCTTTTACGAAGATCAGAAGATTAAGAGAATCTATGACAGTAATAGTCAGCATCAGGATATAACAGAATGGTTAACCTATGATCAGATAAGCAGTCAAAGTAAAGATAAGCTCGTTAAAAACTGCCCGGAAGAACTTAAGGAAAAGATCATGATCATTTTAAATTATCCATAACCAGAAAGAGGATAACAAAATAAGATTCTATCAAAAAAAAGATGATTTGCAAAAGTTTGCAAATCATCTTTTTCCTTTACAGCAAAGAGCTTATTTTATTTTTTTGTTCTAACGAGTAAAACTAAATTGAGAAATAATAAAAGAAAATCCAGAGCCACCCATATTCCAAGTTTTACATTTTCATAGTTATAGGCCTCCACCAGCTTTTTAGCTCTTTCAGAAAGCTTTGCACTTTGGTTGATGTAGTTATTGACCTCCACAATCTGATCAATGTTCTTGTTGGGAACAGAATGTTGTGAAAAATAAACCAGGTTCTTTTTTCCTAAATATCCAATGATCCAATATTCATCCGATTTATCCATCTTCAGATATTCAATCCTGTAATATTCCGGACGTATCTTTCCGATATGCTTTGCTTCATGCATTTCATTTTTATCCGGATTATTGATATTGATAACATAAAAATCAAGGGTCTGTGGAAGCTTATTAATAACCTGCAGACCCACAGCATTATTCACGACTCCCACCGCACTTTTTTTGATAAACCAATACGTAAAAACCGAAATAGAAAAAATAAGTGTTGCAATACGAAATAATTTCGCCCATTCAGCACCTTTTCCTGATTTTACCTTAGATAAAATAAGAGAAAAAATAGAACAGAGAAAGATAACAAAGATGACTAATCCCATATTGCAAATATACTGATTTAAGAATTTTCAGAGAGAATGTTAATCAACATTCCATTCTTTATAAAATTGATCCAGAAATTTCAGCATAACATTATGTCTTTCCTGAGCCAGTTCTTTTCCTTTTTCTGTATTCATTAGATCTTTTAAGAGTAAGAGTTTTTCATAAAAATGATTGATCGTAGTTCCGTCAGATTTTTTGTATTCCTCTTTAGACATATTCAGCTTCGGTTCAATATCCGGATGATACATCAGGTTATTTTTGAACCCTCCGAAATTAAATGTTCTGGCAATTCCAATCGCTCCTATCGCATCGATTCGATCGGCATCCTGAACAATTTTCAGTTCAATAGGCAAATCCTGAGGAACCTCTCCTCTATTCTTGAATGAAATATTTTTAATAATAAATAAAACCTGCCCAATAATTTCTTCTGATACCTGCTGTTTCTCCAAAAATTCACGGGAAACTTTCAATGCTATTGTTTCATCACCGTTATGAAATTTAGGATCTGCAATATCATGAAGTAATGCTGCTAATTCTACTACTTCTTTATTACAATTTTCATTTTCAGCAATCTTTTTCGAAAGTTTCCAGACTCTTTCGATGTGAAACCAGTCATGCCCGGCTTCTGCGCCTTCTAATTTTTCCTTTACAAATTCTACGGTCTTTTCAATTGTACTACTCATTATGTATTAATTCATTTAAAATAATATTCCAAAGCTTCATATTATAGCTCCTAAAAAAATTCACATGCCCAATTTCTCCTTTTTCCGATTCGGAGGTCTTTATCAGGCGATAAGTAGGCTTAAGATTAGGATAAGTATCATTCAACAGGCTCTTAACTCCTTTATCGGTCAGCCACACATCATCTTCAGCTCTTATGACAAAAACCTTTTGTGCTAATTCTTTAGAATAATCATCAATTTTCTCCAACAAACTGTTGGTTGATTTTTTATTCAAAATTAAGGTTCTCCAGTCATAAGCGCAATTTTTAGGAAGACTTTCTCCCAATCCAAACCAATGAGCCGGAAAATAGCCCAGAAGTTGTGTAGACAAAGGCTGTGCGATCCCAAAACCGAGATAAGCTTCAATTTTTGTTTTAAATTTTAAATTACCCACAAAAGCATTTTGTGTTCCCACGAAGAATAATTCTTTAAAGATTTCGGAATCCTTATTCATTCCCAGGATCAAAGCCCCCACAGAATGTCCCAGACAATACTTTTCATAGGCTGTAAAACGGGTTCTGATATAGGTGGTCACTGCCTTATAATCTTTAGCCCCCCAAATTCGCATGGATGCATTAAAACCTTTCATATGATCTGGCTTTGAAAGTCCTATTCCCCGGTAATCATAAGTGATCACCGTAAAGCCCTTTCCTGAAAAATACTTTGCAAAGGAAAAATACACCTGTTGTTTTACGCCGGTAGCAGAATTAATCAATAACAACTTGCTATTGCTTTTCTCAGGCAGAAAAAGATGGGCGACAATAGAAATATCATCTGTTGTTGTGAGAATCAGTTTTTCCATAGTTTAAAAAGAAAAAATCCACTCAAAAGTGGAAATTTTACTGTTCATTTTATGTGAATTGATACACTTTCGATATGTAATAAATAGCTTTAGGCAATGTAATCCGACATTCTTGGTAATCCTGTCTGTGATCCTTTTGTTGTAGAAACTTTTAAAGAAACTTCATTTCCGAACTTTACACATTCCTCAATCGGATTATTATGGCAGAGTGCAATAGCAAATCCTGATGTAAAAGCATCCCCCATTCCCATTTTATGGGCTGTTTTGTTATCATTGTGATCTCTAAAATACTTCATTTCCGTTCCATCAAAATAAATCGTGGAATTGGTATCATCCCTTACAAATACTTTGTTGAAATATTTTTCAAGAACCTGCTCTTTTTCTTCTTCACCAAAAACAATATAAAGCTCACTGCTTTTAGCAACTACAAAATCCACACTTTCTAAGATTTCCTCACTCACCTTCATTGCTGGTGAAGCATACAATCCTACTTTTTTCCCGTACTTCTTAGCCTTTCTTATGGTGTATTCTACTACTTCCAAAGAGACTTCCAACTGAACCAGAATAAGATCTACCGTATGGAAATACCTGTCAGCATCTTCGATATGTTTTATGCTTAGTAACTTGTTTGCTGCAGGTACTACAACAATTGCTGCATTACCGTTGGAAGTTGTTACATATGCTGTTCCCGTTGCTTCTCTATCCGTTTCTGCGACAAAACCTACATTCACATTCTCATTGACAAGATTTCGCATGATCTGCTGTCCCAGAGGATCCATCCCTACACATCCAATGAAATATACACTTGCTCCCAATCTTGCAGTTCCTACAGCCTGATTGGCTCCCTTTCCACCAAAGTAACTATCCGAGTTGATCGCTAAAACAGTATCATTAGGAGCTGGAAGCTTTTCTGTTTCTAAGACCAGGTCTATTGAAGAGCTGCCAACAACTATAATTTTGGGTTGTACTGAGGAGAAGTTCATTTTCGTTAAATTGATTAATACAAAAATATAAAAATAGGAATACTAATATAAAAATAATTAACTTATTTCAATAAATTCCGTCACCACCTTTACCGGGGCATTATTTTTATCATAAGCGATATAGCTTGCGTAGAAACCTTCCCCATATCCAGTCTCAAAAGCGAAGATCGTTCCCGGATGCTCTTCAGCTGGTTTTAAAAAGGCATATTGGTCAATCGCTCCATTTTCATCAAAAAAGTATTCATGAAAAAACTCTTCATAAATCCCCATAAAATCAACTCCTTTGCTATGGTATAATCTTTTTTCAAGCTCATTAAGCTTTTCCTGAGTGTCTACATCCATAAAACATCCCATTCCGCTTTCTACAGGGTAACCAAAAATTTCCTCATCAGCAAGGTCTTTAATATTCTGACCAGCAGTAGTTGCAAGCTTCCAGTCGGATATCTCAGAATTACTGAAAATGATCTCAGCATAAGCCACACAATTACTCTCTCTTTCTTTATGCAGTAATACAGAAAAATCTCCTTTTGGAAATTCTGTAGAAAAAGGCTGCATATCATTCGTGATCAAAGGATCACAAGCCACCAGTTTTCCGCTGGAAAGGTAAATCTTTCCGACTTCAAAACTTTCTAATAGGGGACTTTCTACAAAGTCTCTTGAGAATAGCTTTTTTATATTTTCTATGTGTGTCATTTTATTATAATTGTTTCTTTTTGTCAGGCTGAGCGGAGTCGAAGCCTCCTTTATCAAAATTATCCGAATGACTATCATTTTGACAAACAGACAACTCTTTTAATTTTTCTCAGTTATCATTAATGATAGCTCCCTTTTTCTTTCTACTCCAACCCTTTACTTGATTTTCAAATGCTATCGCCTGAACTATCTCATTAAATTCACAAAAGAAGACAAGTTAAACAAGTCTTCTTTTATGGATATTGTTTTCCGGAATTTTTCCGGATTGATATAAGTCTTATTTCAATATAAGTGCCAAAAGATTTACAAACTTTTCAGTTTCTCTTCTAAAATAGCAATCTTATCCTGAGCATCTTTCTGTTTCTTACGTTCTGCATCTACAACTTCAGCTTTAGCATTGGCAACGAACTTTTCATTGGAAAGTTTCTTTTCTACAGAAATTAAAAAGCCTTTCAGGTATTTTACTTCTTCTTCCGTTTTTGTTTTCTCTTCTCCAAGATCAAGATTTTCACTTAGTGGAATAGAAACTTCTGTAGCCTCAACAAGGAATGTAAAACTTGGCTTATCTGTTTTCTCTCCAAAATGAATTTCTGAAACATTGGCCAGTTTTTTTACAACAGCTTCATTAGCAAATTCAGAAGCATTGGTATAAATTTCTGCCGCTTCTTTTGGCGAAATACCTTTTGTCTGACGGTAGTTTCTAACTCCTGAAATCAGCTCCTGAGCTCTTTCAAAGTTTTTGATAACCGTCTCATCAAATGCTCCTGCTTTTTTCTGCTGAGAAATAATTAATGCTTCTTCTATACTTCTTTCAGAAATAGTTTGCCATAATTCCTCTGTCAAGAACGGCATAAACGGATGAAGCAATTTCATTAATTCTTCGAAGAAATAAATGGTTTTCTCATAAACTTCTTTAGAGATCCCTTCACCATAATTTGGTTTGATCGCCTCTAAATACCAAGAGCAGAAGTCATCCCAAACTAGTTTATAAATTAAATGTAAAGCATCAGAAATCCTGAACTTTTCAAACTGATCGTCAATTTCAACAATAGCTTTATTCAGCTTGCTTTCAAACCATTCTATCGTCTGTATTTCAGTTGCATTGGCTGGTTTATCCTCATGATTCCACATATTGATCAATCGGAAAGCACTCCAGATTTTCGTCATGAAATTCCTTCCCTGAAGCATCAGATCCTCATCAAAAAGAAGATCGTTACCTGCTGCCGCACTTAACAAAATTCCAACACGAACACCATCAGCTCCATATTTATCAATTAATTCCAAAGGATCCGGTGAGTTTCCTAAAGATTTAGACATTTTCCTTCTTTGCTTATCTCTTACAATACCTGTAAAGTAAACATTTTTAAAAGGAACCGTCTTTTTATACTCTAATCCGGCCATGATCATTCTGGCTACCCAGAAGAAAATAATATCCGGACCTGTAACTAAATCAGAGGTAGGATAGTAATACTGGATATCTTTATTTTCAGGATCAAGTAATCCATCAAATACGGACATTGGCCATAACCAAGATGAGAACCATGTATCCAAAGCATCCTGATCCTGTGTTAAACCCTCTGCCGTGAGATTCTGATTTCTTGTCTTTTGTTTTGCTAATTCCAAAGCTTCTTCTTTGGTTTCGGCTACAACAAAGTCTTCATCTCCACTCCCATAATAATAAGCAGGGATCTGCTGACCCCACCACAGCTGACGTGAAATATTCCAGTCACGGATGTTTTCCATCCAGTGCTTATAGGTATTTTTAAACTTTTCAGGATAGAATTTGATCTCATCATCCATTACCACATTCAAAGCAGATGGAGCAAGCTCAGACATTTTCAGGAACCACTGAACTGAAACCTTAGGTTCAATTACGGCACCTGTTCTTTCCGAAGTCCCCACTTTATTTACATAATCTTCAGCTTTTAGAAGAAGATCCTTTTCCTGTAATTCTTTAGCTATTTGTTTTCTAACTTCAAATCTGTTCTTTCCTGCATAATGCAATCCGTATTCATTCAGATTTCCATCATCATCTAAAGCATCAATCATTTTCAACTGATGTTTCTGCCCTATTTCATAGTCATTGGTATCATGAGCCGGAGTGATCTTCAATGCTCCTGTACCAAATTCAATATCCACATATTCATCTTCAATGATAGGTACAACACGATTAACGATAGGTACAATTACATTTTTACCTTTCAGATGTGCATATCTTTCATCATTGGGATTGATACAAACGGCAGTGTCCCCAAAAATCGTTTCAGGACGCGTAGTCGCTACAGAAAGAAATTCTTCTGAGCCTTCTATTTTATATTTCAGGAAATAAAGTTTCCCATTTTGTTCTTTAAAGATGACCTCTTCATCAGAAATATTCGTCTTTGCCTCAGGATCCCAGTTGACCATTCTATATCCTCTGTAGATCAGACCTTTATTGTACAGATCAACAAAACTTTTGATTACCTGTGCAGACAATTTGTCTTCCAAAGTAAATCTAGTTCTGTCCCAATCGCATGAACATCCTAGTTTTTTTAGCTGGTCAAGAATGGTTCCTCCGTATTTGTCAGTCCATTCCCAGGCATGTTTTAAAAACTCTTCGCGGGTAATATCTGATTTATTGATCCCTTCAGATTTCAATTTAGCAACGACTTTAGCTTCTGTAGCGATTGAAGCGTGGTCTGTTCCCGGAACCCAGCAGGCATTAAAGCCCTGCATCCTTGCACGGCGGACCAGAACATCCTGAATGGTGTTGTTTAGCATATGCCCCATATGTAAGATCCCCGTAACGTTTGGCGGAGGAATTACTATCGTATAAGGCGGCTTTTCATTGGGTTCTGAGTGGAAAAATTTATTCTCCAACCAGTAGTTGTACCATTTTTGTTCTGTTTCCTGTGGATTATACTTTTCTGAAATCTGCATAAATTCTATTTCTTTAGCTTACAATTTGCAAAAATAGCTTAAAGAAAAAAAATTTTCAGCATGAATTAAAATAATTTTTAACTTTGTTTCTCAAAATTTATCTAACAAACGTATTAACATTCAAGAATATGAAAAAATTAATTGCAGGAATTGCACTATTTGGAACATTTGCTATCGCATCAGCACAGACTATTACTTTTGATAAAACTACTTTCGACTATGGTACTATTAAGCCAAGTTCTGATGGTACTAGATTTTTTACAGTAACAAACACTGGTGATAAGCCTTTGGTTATTTCTAATGTAAAGCCTTCTTGCGGATGTACAACTCCTGAATTTAGCACAGATCCTGTTATGCCTGGAAAATCTGCTAAAATCAAAGTAGGATATAACACTGCTCTTAACGGGCCTTTCAATAAAATGATTGAAGTATTCTCTAACGACCCTTCAAACAGCAGAAGCGTAATTTACATCAAAGGAAATGTAGATGCAAATGCTGCTGAAGTTGCTGTTGCTCCGGCTAAAGTTGAAACTCCGGTAGATGCTAAGGCTGCTAAAAAAGCTGCTAAAGCTGCTAAAAAAGCAACTGCTGCAAAATAAGCTCTACTCAGAAAAAATAAAAAAACCGTCTCCATGGAGACGGTTTTTTTTATTACATTTATTTTAAATAAACAAATTATGGACACCAACTTCTCGGATGATTTTGAAGTAAAAGGAAAGTTTTCGATCAAAAAAACCTCAACGGAATATCAAGGCTCGCTTACAAAGCAGGAAGGACAGGCGTTATTGGCCGTAGAAAAAGAAAAGCTACGTAATCTTCAGGAGAAACTGTATGCTGATGGCAGTAAATCTCTTCTCGTTATTTTACAGGCAATGGATGCAGCTGGAAAAGACAGCCTTATTGAACATGTATTCGGTGGGGTAAATCCACAGGGGTGTAACGTAACCAGCTTTAAAACACCAAGTTCAAAAGAATATTCACATGATTTTTTATGGCGACATTACCTTGCCCTGCCCCAAAAGGGAATGATCGGTATTTTCAACCGCTCCCATTATGAAAGTGTTCTGGTATGTAAAGTGCATCCGGAATATAATCTAAGTGAAAAAACATGGGGCTCAGTGAAGGATTTTGACAATAAATTCTGGGAAAACCGATATGAGAGCATCAGAAATTTTGAAAAACATTTATCTCAAAATGGCACAACAATCATTAAAATATTTTTAAATGTTTCAAAAAAGGAACAGAAACAAAGACTTTTGGATAGAATAAACGAGCCGGAAAAAAACTGGAAGTTCTCCTCGGCTGATCTCCCTGAAAGAGCTTTATTTGACCAATACATGGTAGCTTACGAGACCGCGATCAATGAAACATCAAAAGATCATGCTCCCTGGTATGTACTTCCGGCGGATAATAAGTGGTTTGCAAGAGTAGCAGCCATTCAAATTATTATTGATACTCTTGAAAAAATGGATCTCAAATATCCCCAACTGGCCGAAAAAGATCTAAAAGCTTTGGAAGAATCAAAAAAGACCTTAGAGAAAGAGAAGGAATAACATACAAAAAGCGGAGAAGGATCTCCGCTTTTTATGTTTGTTTCAATATGATCAAAAAAATCACGAGAAAATCTATAAGCCGGATTTTGTACTTCAAAGAAGTGCCTGTTATTTATCTGCGTATTACATTGCTGCAAAACTTTTGCTGATTACCCCTCGGCTTTCAGAGCGAGCAACTCCTATTTTCATTTCTGAAAAGAACCGATATACTTATCATTGCACCGCAAAGAGTTTACCTGGTTTCACTACAGCCGAACTGTACCTGCTTTCTGTTGCACTTGTCCTACCCTCACGGGTGACGGGTGTTATCCGCTTTGCTGCTCTATGGTGTCCGGACTTTCCTACCTCTGCCGAAACAGAGATCAACAAGCCGACTTTCTCGTGGGTGCAAAGATAAGGGTTAATTTGAAAATGTAGCAATTTGAAAATGAGTTAATTTTTATACTTTCATAATGGCTTCAATATGATGATACTGAGTCAAATATTTTAATTCTAACGCAAAACACATGAATACTTTACGCAATTAAAGCTATTATGTATTTCAATTTTCAAATTAACTCACTTTCAAATTCTCAAATCAACACTTTATTACTATCTTCGTGCCGTTATATATCTATTGTGATTTCCAGAGAAAAAGAATTTGCGCAACTTATAAAAGATAATCAGGGATTGATTATCAAGGTATCGCGTCTTTATACCAACTCTCTGGAAGATGAAGAGGATCTCTTCCAGGAAATCGTTTTACAGCTTTGGAGAAGCTACGACTCTTTTAAGGGAAACTCTAAAATTTCGACATGGATGTATCGTGTAGCCCTTAATACAGCCATTACCCTTTTCAGAAAGAAAAGCAAAAGCCTTCCTATGAATGAGCTGGACATCAATCATAAAGATTTCATTGAAGATGATGATGAAAAACAGCAACAAATCTCTCTTTTATATACCGTGATCAAAACTTTACCTAATGTAGAGAGAGCTATCGTAATGATGTATTTAGATGATTTGCCTTATAAGGATATCGCAGAAAACCTCGGAATAACTGAAGTAAATGCACGTGTGAAGATGAACAGATTAAAGAAAACCCTTAAAGAACAGATGGAAAAATATGCCTGATTTTGATTTAGACAGCTTTAAGAAAACATGGCAAGAGCAGCCTGTTCAGCAAAAATACGACAATAGTGAAATTCTTAAAATGCTAAATAGAAAGTCACGTAATTACGTGAAATATATTTTCTGGATCAGCGTTTTTGAATTTTTACTTTTCTCTGTAATGGGGTTATTTTACTTCTTTAAAGGAGAAGAAACCAATGGATTTCTTAATGTTTTAGAAAAACTGGGAGCACGCAAAACTCCCGAAGTAGAAAACAATTTCGACACTATTTATCTAATACTCAAAATATTAAGTTTACTCGTAACCGCTTATTTCGTATATAAGTTTTATCAAAATTACCGTAAAATAAGAATTGAGGAAAATCTTAAAGGCCTCATTACCAGAATTATTAAATTCAAGAAAACAGTGAATGCCTTTATTTTAATAAGCATTGTTTTATTGGTAGCCTTTACATCTATTTTTACCGTGTTCATTTTCTTTGCTTTAAACTCTCAAAATATTGAACCTGCAAATTCAGCAATTACTATTTTTATCATAGGAACCATACTGAGTACCGGATTATGCGTTCTGCTTATCTGGTTGTATTACAGACTGGTGTATGGGATTATCATGAGAAAGCTTGATAAAAATCTTGCTCAGTTAAGAGATATTGACTCTCAGGAAAATTAACCCTTTACAAACAGCTATCTTAAGATTTATTTGTTATTTTTAATAAACAAATCTTTTCTTATGGCTTTATCTTACGTATCAGGGGCTTCAAATATTCCATTACTTGGCGAAACAATTGGCCAGAATTTAAAACATACTACTGAAAAATATCCGGATCATGAGGCATTGGTTTCTGTTCAGCAGAACTATCGGGCAACCTATAAAGAATTGTTTGATCAAACAACCGCCGTCGCCAAAGCACTTATCCGTTTGGGAGCAAAATCAGGAGATCGGATTGGAATATGGTCCGCCAACAGATACGAATGGGTACTTTTACAATATGCTACCGCAAGGATAGGCACTATTTTAGTCAATATTAATCCGGCCTACAGAACGCATGAACTTACCTATGTATTGAACCAGTCGGAAGTTCGTTTTATATTTTCTTCTTTGTCGTTTAAAACCAGTAACTACAAAGAAATGGTGGAGTATGCCAAAGAAGTATGCCCAATGCTGAATGAAGCCATTTTCTTCGACGACAACTGGGAAGCATTTTTAAAAAATGGCATCTCTGTTTCCGATGAAATCTTACAGGATTTTGAGAACAACATTGAATTTGATGATCCTGTAAATATTCAATATACCTCCGGGACAACAGGATTCCCAAAAGGAGTTACGCTTTCCCACCATAATATTTTAAACAATGGTTATTTCATTGGAATACGATTACGATACACAGAAAAAGATCGTGTATGTATTCCCGTTCCCTTTTATCACTGCTTTGGAATGGTCATCGGAAATATTTGCTGTATCGCTCATGGTGCGTGCATTGTAATTCCTAACGACAGCTTCGATCCGGATATTACACTAAAAGTAGTTTCTGATGAAAAATGCACCTCTTTATACGGGGTTCCTACTATGTTTATAGCAGAATTGGCTGTGAAAAACTTTGATAGCTATGACTTTTCAAACTTAAGAACCGGGGTTATGGCTGGATCTGTATGCCCACCCGAAATTATGAAAAAAGTTGAAAGCCTCATGAATATTAAAGAGATGAGCATCTGTTATGGAATGACGGAAACTTCCCCGGTTTCTACCCAGACTCTGATTGGAACACCTTTAGAAAAGCAGGTAAGTACTGTTGGAACTGTCCAGGATCACCTTGAAGTAAAAATTATCAGTGAGAATGGTAAGGTTGTAGAGCGTGGAGAGCATGGGGAGCTTTGTACCAGGGGATATTCGGTTATGCTAAAATACTGGAATGATCCTGAAAACACACAAAAAGTACTGGATGATGCACGCTGGATGCATACAGGTGATCTGGCCGTAATGGATCATGAAGGCTACATTACCATTTCCGGGAGGATTAAAGACCTTATTATTCGGGGTGGTGAGAATATCTCTCCTAAAGAGATTGAAGACTTTCTATACACTTATCCTAACATTCTCGATGTCCAAATAATTGGTGTTCCAAGTGAAAAATTTGGAGAAGAAGTAATGGCCTGGGTTAAAATAAGACCTGGATCTATAGTATCTGAAGAAGAACTACTCAATTACTGCAGGACAAAGATTGCCCATTATAAAATTCCAAAATACTGGAAATTTGTTGAGGAATTTCCAATGACAATTTCTGGAAAAATAAGAAAAGTTGAAATGCGTGAAATTTCTATAAGAGAATTAAAGCTCGATCCATTAAAGAATAACTAGGCGCCTATTGATAATAAAAATACCTGGTAAACCAGGCATTTAATTATTTTTAAACTTCATTAAAGTTCTTTTCTCAATCTCGCAACAGGTATATTAAGCTGTTCCCTGTACTTTGCAATGGTTCTTCGGGCTATGTTATATCCCTGTTCTTTTAAGATTACCACTAAAGCATCATCTGTAAGTGGCTTCCTTTTGTTCTCCTTGCTGATCACCTCCATAAGGTGGGTTTTAATCTCTTTGGTAGATACCTCTTCTCCATCATCATTGGTCAAACTATCAGAGAACAGGTCTTTAAGGTATACAATCCCGTTGGGTGTATCTGCATATTTACTTTTTACCACTCTTGAAATAGTAGAAATATCAAAACCGGTGATATCAGCGATATCTTTCAAGATCATAGGTTTTAAAGATTTTTCATCACCTGTGATAAAGTATTCTTTCTGGAATTTAACAATAGCAGTGATGGTTTGCAATAGTGTATTCTGACGCTGGTTAATCGCATCGATATACCATTTTGCAGCATCTAACTTTTGCTTGATAAATAATGCCGCCTGTTTATGTTCAGAAGAATTCTTATCGTGGGAATAAGTGGTTAAAATATCTTTATATTCTTCAGAAACCCTTAAAGTCGGAGCATTTTTACTGTTAAGCATTGGAATAACTACCCCATCTTTCACCTGAATTACAAAATCCGGAATAATCTCCTGATTGATCGTTATCGTCTGTGTATCAAAGTTTCCTCCAACTTTTGGGGATAATTTGGAAATCTCTTCCAAAGCATCCTTAAGGTCTTCTTCTTCGATATCATATTTCTGAATGATCTTATTATAATGTTTATTGGTAAGAGCATCAAACTGATGTCTCAGGATATTGGCAGCCAAAGAAACTGCTTTGTCTGAACTTACTTTCTTTTCTATTTGTAAAAGAAGGCATTCCTGCAGACCTCTTGCACCAACTCCTGCGGGATCCAGTTTCTGAACGTAATTTTCTAAAATATCTTCAGCCTTTTCTATTGTTGTATAAATTCCCTGTGAAAAGGCAAGATCATCAACAATCGATTTGATCTCTCTTCTCAGATAGCCATCCGTATCAAGGTTTCCAATAATATATTCGGCAATTTTTATATCCTCAGGATTAATATTAGCTAAGTGGATTTGTTCTAATAGATAATCATATAAAGACTGACCTTCCGTCAGTAAACTTTCATTATCAAATTCCTCATCATCAGCTGAATAATTACTGGAAGCTGTTTTATAGCTCGGTTCATCATCATAGATATATTCATTCACATCAAAATCCGTTTCAATGCTTTCATTTCCTTCATTCTCATAGGAATCCTCAAGAGACGCATAATCATCTTCTTTAGATTCTTCTTTTGCAATTTCCAAGGCAGGGTTTTCTTCTAACTCTCTCTCCAGTTCCTCTTCAAATTC
Organism: Chryseobacterium sp. T16E-39; assembly: GCF_002216065.1. NCBI lineage: Bacteria > Pseudomonadati > Bacteroidota > Flavobacteriia > Flavobacteriales > Weeksellaceae > Chryseobacterium > Chryseobacterium sp. T16E-39. Next base: position 2,197,016 of record NZ_CP022282.1, read on the forward strand.
CAAAGTATGAAGTTGAATCAGCTTCATCAATTGAATCTGTTGCGGAGCCAACTTTTGCCCTAACTTGAGTTGTAAGTGTTGTTTAAGCATATTTACTCTTTGTGTTTTAACATAACATATTCCACGAAATTAATGAATTTTTTTTAGAAATTACATATTTAGCACGATTTTTGCATTATATAATTTAACATAATAAGCTATTATTAAAATAAAAAAAGCCTTAAAATTAATTTAAGGCTTTTTTTATGTCTAGAATTCGGCACTTTTAGGTGTCCTTGGGAAAGGAATTACATCCCTGATGTTGGTCATTCCCGTTACGAAAAGTATAAGTCTTTCCAAGCCCAGCCCGAAACCGGCATGAGGTACTGAACCGAATTTTCTTGTATCCATATACCACCAAAGCTCCTCCTCTTCAACGTGCATTTCTTTCATTTTAGCTCTTAGAACATCTATTCGTTCTTCTCTTTCAGAACCTCCGATAATTTCACCAATTCCTGGGAAAAGAACGTCCATTGCTCTTACCGTTTTATTATCATCATTCAAACGCATATAGAATGCCTTGATATCTTTTGGATAGTCAAATAAAACTACCGGACTTTCAAAATGCTTCTCTACAAGGAATCTTTCGTGCTCAGACTGAAGATCAGCTCCCCAATTCTCGATTGGAAACTGGAATTTGCCTTTTTTATTCTCTTTAGAGTTCAATAAGATCTCAATAGCTTCCGTATAGCTTACACGCATAAAACGTTTAGCCACCACATTTTGCAATTTTTCTATAAGACCCTCTTTTGCTCTTTCTTTTTCAGGTTTAGATTTTTGCTCTTCAACAAATCTCTTATCCAAAAACTCAAGATCATCTTTACAGTTATCCAATACATACTGGATCACATACTTTAGAAAATCTTCCGCAAGATCGATGTTATCTTCAAGGTTGTTGAATGCAACTTCAGGCTCTACCATCCAGAATTCTGCAAGGTGACGGGTCGTATTGGAGTTTTCAGCACGGAAAGTCGGTCCAAATGTATAAATTCTTCCCAATCCCATTGCTGCAGTTTCTCCCTCCAGCTGACCTGAAACCGTAAGGTTCGTTTGTTTACCAAAGAAGTCCTGGCTGTAATCAACTTCACCATCCTCAGTTCTTGGGATCTTATTGAGATCAAAACTGGTCACTCCAAACATCTCTCCTGCTCCTTCTGCATCTGCACCTGTAATTATCGGGGTGTGAATGTTGAAAAACTGGTTCTTGGTAAAGAATGAATGAATAGCAAAGGTTACTGCATGGCGTATTCTGAACACAGATCCAAATAAGTTGGTTCTGAATCTTAAATGTGCCTGCTCACGAAGTTTTTCTAAACTGTGCTTCTTCGGCTGAAGAATGGTATTTTGTAATTCTTCCGTAAAGTTATCCCCTAAAATAATGATCTTTTTAGCGATAATTTCAACAGTTTGCCCTGCTCCCTGACTTTCCACCACTTCCCCTACTACTTTAAGAGAAGAAGCCGTACTTATTTTATTGATAATCTCTTTATCAAAATTTTCGAAATCAACAACTATTTGCAAATTATTAATTGTAGACCCATCATTAAGTGCTATAAAGCGATTTGCACGGAAAGATTTTACCCAACCGTAAACTGTAATGTCATGATGTAGTACTTTCTTGTAATCCTGTAGGATTTCTTTAATTGTCTGCTTTTTCATTTGTTGATTATAAATTTTCGTATAAAAATTAATGTCTACAAAGTTACAAAAAAACAGCGCAAGTTGATGATTGCGCTGCCGTTTAAAAAATCACTAATCAATTATTTAATATAAAACCTATTATTTCTATCTGTTTAATTAAAGAAAATTGTCTTTTTACGTTGTTTTCCCATCCTAATTTTCCAGGCATGGTATGAGCTTGGGACATCATACTGCCATTTTGGAAGCAATAAAACGATCAGAATAACATCTACATGGGAAATAAGTCCTAAAACAACCGTAAGATAAAAGGCCCAGCCTGTTTCCTGAAATCCAATCAGATAAGTAAAGGCAATCAGTAGGCTTAATCCCCACATTTTTGCTAAAAAAGCATGGGTACAGGTTTCTTTTCCGAACTTCCAGATGCTCACTATATAGCACAGAGCCTCCATAATGAAGATAAGAAGAATACCCGTCCACTCTTTTTTGATCAATTCAGGGTTTAATAGGTAAGAAGAAAAACCTAATGAAAGCCAGAAAACCAAATCAGTCTGACTGTCCAATCGTCTTAACTTTTCTGATGAAACTCCGGTTTTCCGGGCAATAATTCCATCAAAAATATCAGTCAATAATCCTATATACATGAGGATTAAAATTAAATTCCTGGAATCTTCATTTTTAAAATAGCTTAATAACAAAACAGTTGGAGCAATTAAAAATCTGATTAAAATTAATAAATAAGGTAACTTTTTCATGACATTATTTTTAGAGTTTAAAATTGACACCAGCCTCTATCGAAAAGGAATTAAAACCTGATGGGACCGCATTTTTTTCCAAAAGCCTAAAAGGCATATAAGAAGCCTGAATTCCCACTCCAAAATTATTTTTCCAAAATCTTAATCCCTGTCCCACTCTTACTGATGCAATACTTTCAGTATTTGTATTAATATAAATGGTATTTTCATCATTACTTTCCCGTCTTTCATTGGGAATACCTTTACCACTGAAGAAAAGATTATGCATGCTTAGTTCGCTTACCCACTCAATCGTATGATTCCTGACAGGATATTCTTTTACCATCCTTATCCCGATATTCAGTAAAAATTCCTTGGTAGAAACATCGTAATACTCCCCTTTTTTCCGATATCTAAAGTCGTACGTACTTGTACTGTGATAAAAATTCGCCCCGAACTCTAAGTGGGTTTTATTTTCATCAATAGGATACCGATACCAATAACCGAAATATAATCCAGGAGTCTGCCTCTCTTTATAGGATGAAAAACTCATAAAGCTCCCTGCTTCAATCATTGATCTCTTATCTTTTTTTGTAGCTTCAACAGGTATCTGTGCTTGAAAATTCATGGCTGCCAATACACAAAAAGTTATCGTTCTCATTTTTCAGATTTTAAAAGTTAACAAATGGCAGACTCCGTTTACCATTCTTATTCCAGAACCCGATTTGCAATCCTTTGATTTTATGGGATTTGTTAAACAAACCGATTTGCGCACCTTTAGCCTCACGAGCTTTATTATAAATTCCGATCTGTATTCCCTTCAATTGATTAGCATCATTGAAAACAGATATACTCACTCCATTCAACTCTGCACTACTTACCCCCATTCCGGAGATCATAATCCCATTTCCTTTATCAATATCGGTGGACAAACCAGCAATGGAAAGACCTTTCATGGTATGTCCATAATTGTATAATGAAATACTAATTCCATTATGCATGATATTCCTTCCATATCCTGCACCGGAAATATTGAGTCCATTCACGACAAGATGTGGTGCACTATTCGTTAATTTTGAAGGATCAAAAAGCATCCAGATCAAAATACCAACAGGGTTTGGTTCAAAATTAATTCCGTTGATCTTTCTTACATTCCCTTTATGCTCATCAAAAGCATCCCCAATTCCGATAGCGATTCCATCCACTTCTTTTATATTTTTTTTCAAAGGGGTAAATGCAATCACTCTCGTTTTAGTTTCCAAAACTGCAATGCTATCCTGAGCGTATAAAATACTCCCGGTAAAAGCACTGATCATTAAAAAAATTATTGTTCTCATAACTGATTACTTTAAAATTACAGTTCAAAATTATCAGCAGAACGAACCAGTTTCAATGTGAAAAGGAATTAAAAAAAATGCTACATTTGTGAAAATCACAAAACATGCATCAGGAAGCATTATTAAAAGAGATCCGCAGGAAAATTGGCGACAGGTCTTTGAACGATGAGATTGCCAATATTCTCAATATAAGCTATGATGCTGCACACAGACGCACTTCGCTTAAGGCTAAATTTAGTTTTGAAGAGGCACTGGAACTCGCAAAACATTATCAGATTTCTCTGGATCAGTTTCTGGGAACAGAAAATCAGCTAGTAGTTAAAAGGACACAGCCGGTAAGAACGACTGAAGATCTCTTAAACTATTTTGAAAGCTCACTTAAGATCCTTGATGTTTTCCACAATATCACCCATTCACAGGTTTTCTATTCTGCAAAAGACATCCCCTTTTTCTATACCATTTCGGATTCTATTTTATCCCGTTTTAAATTTTATGTATGGATGAATTTATTAAATCAGGATCAGTTTTTAAGTCCATTTAATGAGTTCAAAATGCAATATCATACGCCAAAAAATGAGCTGCTTATTGAGTTATACGAAAAACAAAATGTCACAGAGATATGGAATGACACGACGATAATGAGTGTCTTAAGGCAAATTTCATTTTACTTTGAAATTGGGTTGTTAAAAAAGGAAGAAGCGGTTTTGATTCTGGAAGACTTAAAAAAATTATTAGAAAATCTGGAAAACAAAACACTTTATCAATCTAATTTTCAAATATTTGCAAATGATTTAGTAATTTTAAACAATAGTATTCTGTTTAAGAATGACCAGCAATGTTCTTTTTTTGTTCCGTTCAGTATGTTCGGTTACATGATGACCAATGATAAGGTGACTTGCCAGGATTCATTAAGCTATTTTGAGCATCAGATTAAAAATTCCAGATCGTTGAATACCTCTGGAAACCGGGACCGGAAAATGTTCTTTAATACCATGTATCAGCAGATTGATCATTTAAAAGAAAAATTATAATGAATACACTTCGTAATGGTGAATTTTTTGGCCAAACCAATGAGATCATGGAGCTTAATGGTCTAACCTTTACGGATACTGAGTATACGCACCCTTATGTTGACTGGCATTATCATGAAAATGCCTATTTTACTTTTCTTCTACAAGGGAATGTGACAGAAGGAAATAGAAAAGAAATTTATGATTGTTCGCCAGGAACCCTTTTATATCATTGTTGGGAAGATTCACATTACAATATAAAACCCGATGTTTTTACCCGTGGATTTCATATAGAAATTTCGAAGGATTGGTTTACAGATCATCAGATTTTGCAAAATAACAGAGAAGGAAGTTTCAATATTAAAAATCCTGCGACAAAACTGCTTACCTATCAGATCTTTAAAGAAACAAAATTAAATGATGTAAATACAGAACTATCTGTCCATCAACTGTTGTTGCATATTTTCAGTCAATTCAATCAGCAAAATAAAAATCCGGAAAAAAATCCTGTTTGGGTGCGCCAGATTGAAGAACTTCTCCATGAAAGTATTACTGAAAAACTCGATCTTACAGGAATTGCCAAAATTTTAAATATCCATCCCATGCATCTTAGCAGGGATTTCCATAAGTACTTCCACTGTAATTTGGGTGATTATATCCGCAAATTGAAAGTCAACAGATCTCTTAAACTTATTCATAACAATAATGAATCTTTAACACATATTGCACTCGAGTGTGGTTTTACAGATCAAAGTCATTTCATTCGTTGTTTTAAAGAAAATATGGGAATTACTCCTTTAAAATACAGAAACTTATTAGTTAAATAACCGAACGTTATCTCATTTATTCTTCAAGTATTCTGAATCCACCTTTGAAAAAAAAAATATGAAAACACTTTATCTATTGGTTTTATTCCTTTCATTTAATTTTACATCAGGGCAAGTTAAGAATGTGGTGACCCCAGATAAAATTGAAAATTCTCTGCAAAAAAACAACCTTCATAAGGTCATCTTTCTGAATAAAACAATTCCTTTGGAAAATCTGAAAGAGTCGGACATCATTAAAAACATGACTTTCGCTGAAGATAAAGATCTCGATATAAGGCTTTTCATGGATAATTCGCTGATTAACTACTTGCATCAACTGGATACTTCTTTGCCCCCTAATGAATTATTGAAAAATGGGAATTTTCAGTTTTCTTTTTACGTAGATAAAAAACTGATCTATGTGGAAAACCTAAATCCCGGAGCAGGAACAGAGGAAAGTAAAAAGCTAAAAACAACTTTTAGGGTTCCTCTATTAAGTTCTACCAATGAAGATTCATGGGGCAGATATTTATGGATGCGCTTTTATTTAAAAAATAATGGAATTGATGCGTTGCAATCCGGAAGCCATGTATTAAGTATAGAAGTCAAACCTTACTTAAAAGGCGTTACACTAAAAACAGGACCTGTTATTGCAAAAGGTGAAATAAACCTTAGTATAGAACAAAAAAATATCTCTGAGCAGGAATTGGCTGTTCAGCCCATAAAACCCAATAGTGGCTGGGCGACATCAAATGAAAAGTATGATACAGAAAAAATCAGAACGCTCAATAGAAAGATTGCCGAAAACAGATTCAGGGATATAACCAGTATTATTATTGTGAAAAATGGAAAACTTCTTTTAGAAGAATATTTCAGTAAATCCGGTAGAGATAGTCTGCAAGATACACGTTCTGTGGGAAAATCATTTTCCTCAGCATTAATGGGAATCGCCATAAAGGAGGGCTACATCAAGAATGAAAATCAAAAAATCAGTGAATTTTATGATCTCCGGAAATTTAAAGAGTATTCTCCAAAAAAAGACAGCGTAACATTAAAAAGCCTTTTAACTATGAGTTCTGGATTTAATGGCAATGACGATGATCCTGATTCTCCCGGAAATGAGGAAAATATGTACCCTCTGGATAACTGGATGAAATTTGTTCTTGATTTACCGATGACAGAAAATAAAATTGGTAAATATTGGGCTTATTTCACTGCGGGAGTTGTTGTTACCGGAGATATTCTGGATCAATCTGCTCCCAAAGGATTAGAAAATTATGCTGACAAAAAGCTTTTCCAGCCACTGGGCATTAAAAATTACAAATGGCAGTATACTCCACAACATAAGATTTCAATGGCCGGAGGATTAAGAATGCGTTCATTAGATTTTGCGAAATTTGGACAATTATATCAGAACAACGGCACATTTAATGGAAACACCATTATCGATAAAAACTGGATTAAAAAATCTTTCACCAATTATTTTGCTGAAAACAAAGAATTTGAAGGGTACGGATATCTGTTCTGGAGAAAAATTTATAAAGCAGGTGATAAAAATTTTGAAGCCTATCAATGTAGCGGAAATGGAGGTAATAAGATTATTATCTTTAAAGAAATCCCTTTGGTCATTGTGATTACAGCAAAAGCGTATAACAGATCATATGCCCATTCACAAGTTGAAAAGATGGTTCAGGAATATTTATTACCCGCGGTACTTAATGATAAGTAATGGCTAATGTTTATCGGAAGATGAAAGAAAGAAAGAAAGAAAGAAATGAGTAATAGTAAAACTACTCGTCTTTTTTAGAAGGAACTAAAAAGACATCAATAAGACCTTCCGGCAATTGCATTTTAATGAACCTTTCTTCTCGGTTCACTTCAAGGATCCAGTCTTTAATAATTGGAATGACTACCTCTTTTCCATCCAGATTCGTCACAAAGTAGGTTTGGGCAGTCTGATCATTGATAGAACGGATAACACCACAATCGCTGTCATGTTCATCAAAAACATTAAAACCCACCACCTCATGATAGTAAAACTGTTTTCCGGAAAGCTTGGGTAAAGTAGCAAGCGGCAAATACACACTTTTTCCTAAAGATTGATCTACCAATGCTTCAGAAGAATTTTTGAACGCTATATTCAGTGCGTCTGATTTGCTCCATGATGATTTTTCAATAAAAAAAGGAACCAATAATCCGTTGATTTCAACGAATATTGATTCCAGTTTATTGTAAAGTTTGGGTTGATCGGTATCCAATTTAAGGATAACGTTTCCCGCAAGGCCATGTCTGCGTGTGATTTTTCCTAAAAAATAGCAATCTTCTTTACGCATACAGGGTTTTTCTTAAGCTTCAGTGTTTTCTTCAGTTTCAGCAGCAGGAGCTTCTCCTTCTGTAGTTTCCTCAGCAACAACTTCTTCAGCAACTGGTGCGTTAGCAGCTTCTTCAGCAGCTTTAGCATCCGCTTCAGCTTGTGCAGCAGCAGCAAGTCTAGCTTCGTTTACTTTAACTTCAGCTTCTAAAGCAGCTTTTTTAGCATCAGCCTGAGCTTTAGATAAACCTTCTACTTTTCCTTGTACTTTTTGTTCTTTAGAATCTACCCAAGCAGCAAATCTTTTTTCAGCTTCAGCCTCATCAAAAGCTCCTTTAGCAACACCACCTTGTAAGTGTCTTTTGTAAAGTACTCCTTTGTAAGAAAGGATCGCTCTTGCAGTATCAGTTGGTTGAGCACCGTTGTTTAACCACTTTACAGCAGAATCAACGTTCAAATCAATAGTTGCAGGGTTAGTAATTGGGTTGTAAGTACCTAGTTTTTCGATGAATCTACCGTCTCTTCTAGCTCTAGCATCTGCAACCACGATGTGGAAAAAAGGTTTTCCTTTTTTACCGTGTCTTTGTAATCTGATTTTTACTGACATAATGTTTGAATTTTATGGGAACTCGTCCCAGTTAAATATTTAAGTGTGCAAAGATAAATAAAATTTCCAATGTATCCATAAAAATGTGATAATTTGTCAAGATAGTTATGTAATAGTAACAAAAAAAGACGATTGTCATGGTAGATTAAACAATTGGCACAATCAATTATTTTTTCATATAACCTCAATTCTTCCTGATATTTGGGATCGGAAAAATCTCCTTATGATGAAAAATATATTCGGAATGATATAATTTTAGATATGACCAATGAAACTAATCCTACTTATCAACTGATCAAAAAATAATCTTTCCAGTAGAATTAATCTCATGGGACATCATTAGCTTAGTCCAGTCTTCCCATATAGAAAAGTCCTAAGCACCTTTGGTTTTCCTCAATGGTTAAGGATTCTTTTAAATGATTAACAATTGCCGGGGAGCTCCAATAACAACCTACTTCATTGGCTGTACAGGAAAGATACATATTTTGTACGGCCATTGAAACGGCAGCAATTTCCTCCCATTCCGGAAGCATGCCACTGAAGTTCACCACAATGGAAACAACAACATCTGCTTTATTAATTTTAAAGCCTATATCATCGTATTTCTTCTGTAAGAAAGTTTGTTCTGACTGGGTTGCTTTGTAAATATTTTGCATTTCAGCAGCCAGCTGTGCCTTTTCTTCACCTTTGAAGGTTTTAAAACGCCAGGGCTTTGTTCGTTTATGGTTAGGAGCAAGTGTTGCTGAATGTAAAATCTCATCAAGGATATCCTGAGAGATTTGTGTTTCGGTATAATCTTTAGGGAAAATACTTCTTCTCTGTTCTATGATTTCTTTTAGAATTTCTGCTTTGTTCATAGAAACAAAATTACAAAAAAGTTGATGTGGAACGGTCGTGAATTAACAGTTAATTATCAATCGTAAATTTTGTTTTTTTCTTATTTGAAAACAGACATCATTGAATGATCATTTTATAATCATAAATATTTTAATACCTGCTACAACAACTAAAGTACTTCTACCACTTTCTGATGAATATTATTTAATGTAAAAGCATCTCCCGACTTCATTCCCATCATTTTCTTAGCCATTGGACTTTCAGGTGAGATGGCATAAAAACGATCCCCTTCAAAAAAAAACTCACCCAATGAAACTGAAATATAGAATCTGGCTTTATTGGTAATCACCAAAGAACCTAACTGTACTCTTTCGGTAGTATTATTTAAAACTTTAGACATATTCCTGTTCAGGTCATTAAGAGCTCCAAGCTGTTTCTGCATCTGATAAATTTCTTCCTGCATTTCCTCGCGCATACTGTCATATTTTGGTGTCTTCTTAATGTCGCGACTCGCATCTAAAGTGAATTCAATAAAGTTTTTTAATTTCTCAATCTTTTCGGCGATCACGTTTTTAACATAATTTCTTATGTCACTTTTCTCAAATACGATCTTCTCCATAAATCTAATCTTTACATAAAGATAATATTTTTTTAAATAATTATATTGACCTTCAAAAAAATTAAAAAACCTTATTTAAAAAACAATTTTCATTTAAAAAATACAAAAAAGGCCTTGTCAATGATAAGGCCTTTATTTTTATTGTTCTGCTAATTTCTTCAGATCTGCTAATCCCTGATCAAAGGTTTTTCCCATCTGGCTATCCATCATAGGCTTCATCAGCTTCATCATGGTGTTGAGTTCATTATCCATGGTCCATGTTACTTTCGTTCCGTTACCTTCCGGAGTCAGAATAAAATTGGCTGTTGCATCTCCCTCAAAAGGTTTAATAAAGTGAAGTTTGCTGGTTGATTTTTCATTCGGCACTGATGCTGTCACAGTTTGTTCTCCCTCACCTACATCCTCATTCCCTTTCCAGCTATATGAATCCCCTACTTCACCACTTGTTCCTGAATAGGTGATCACTATATTTTTGTCCGGTTTTATAAAAGGATTCCATGTATTAAACGCTTTCGTAGATCCTACATGTTCCCATACTTTTTCTTTAGGCGCATTAATGACTACAGATCTTTCAAAATGATAATCTTTACTGAAAGCAAGCATCGCATATACAGCATACAGAATAACAAGCACAATGATTATTCCTAAAATTTTCAAAATTGTTTTCATAGTTTTTATATTTTAATGTTAAGTCAAAATTACATAATCCAATGACAACACTTCTTTTCCTATGACAAGATAATAATAAGCAACTTTTTTGTCACAATCACTGATTAAGGCATTATTTTTGACGAATTCATGTTTTACAAATTTTCACAAAATTTAATTTACAACGCTAAAAAATAGAAAAATGAATGTCTTAACAGAAAATTTCAATACTCCTTACCATACCGCACCATTTGACCGTATTAAAAATGAAGATTATCTTCCGGCATTTAAAGAACTCATTCAGCGATCGGAAGAAGAAATCAATTCTATTGTTGACAATCCTGAATCCCCTACATTTCAAAATGTTATTGAAGCATTAGCATTTTCAGGCGAAAAATTAGAGGTTTTATCTAATATTTTTTTTAATGTAAATTCTGCAGAAACGAATGATGAATTGCAGCACATTGCTGAGGAGGTTTCCCCTATTTTAAGTGAATATTCTTCAAAAATATCTCAAAATGAGCCGCTTTTCAATAAGATCAAAAAGGTGTATGAAGACAAAGAAAAATACAACCTTAACGAAGAACAGCAAATGCTTTTACAGGAAACCTATAAAGGCTTTGTAAGAAGTGGAGCTTTATTAAATGATGAAGACAAAGAAAAGCTAAAGAATATCAACATGGATTTATCCCTGAAATCCTTGAAATTCGGACAAAATGTATTAGCATCTACAAATGCTTATTTTAAGCACATTACTCATAAAGAGGATTTGGCAGGAATTCCAGACGCTATCATAGAACAATATGCTGAAGAGGCCAAAGAAAGAAATCTGGAAGGCTGGGTTTTGACATTGCAATACCCAAGCTATGTTCCATTTATTACCTATGCTGAAAACCGTGAATTACGGAAAGAACTGGCTTTAGCCAACGGGAAAAAATCTTTCGATGGCGGAGAATTTGATAACCAAAACCTCATCAAAGAAATCGTTGATCTGAAACAGAAAAAAGCAGAATTGCTAGGCTATAAAAATTATGCAGACTTTGTATTGGAAGAGAGAATGGCCAAATCTCCAACGAAGGTTTTGGATTTTTTAAATGAATTACTGACGAAAGCAAAACCTTATGCCGGGAAAGAAATAGAAGAGCTAAAAGCATTAGCTAAAACTGATGGTATTGACGAAATGCAAGGTTATGATCATCCGTTTTACGCAGAAAAACTCCGTAAAGAAAAATTTGATCTTAACGATGAAGAGCTTAAACCTTATTTTCCTCTAAACCAGGTTCAGGACGCGGTATTTGAATTAGCTCATCAATTATTCGGATTAACTTTTGAAGAAAGAAACGACATTCCAAAATACCATGGAGACGTAAAAACGTATGAGGTAAAGGAAAATGGGGAATACAAATCACTGTTATATGTAGATTATTTCCCAAGAAAAGGCAAAAGAGCCGGGGCCTGGATGACCAGCTACAAAAATCAATATAAAAAAGACGGTGAAAATTCACGTCCTCATATTTCTATTGTCTGCAATTTCAGCAAACCAACAAAAGATACTCCAAGTTTATTGACGTTCCAGGAAGTAACGACATTATTCCACGAATTTGGTCATGCTTTACATGGAATGTTAGCGAACACCCAATATCCAGGTCTTTCAGGAACTTCTGTAAAATGGGACTTTGTTGAGTTACCTTCCCAGTTTTTAGAAAACTTCTGTTATGAACCCGAATTCTTAAAGACTTTCGCCAAACATTATAAAACTGGTGAAGTTCTTCCGGATGAAAAAATCCAGCGAATAGAACAGTCTAAGAATTTTATGGAAGGCTACCAGACCATGAGACAATTAGGTTTCGGAATTATGGATATGATGTACCATACGAATGTTGAAGAACTAGAGCATGAAAGTGTAAAGGAGTTTGAAGATCGATACACAAAAGCAACCCAGCTTTATCCAACTAATCCTGAAACTGCCATGAGCCCAAGCTTCTCCCATATTTTCCAGGGTGGTTATTCTGCAGGATATTATTCTTATAAATGGGCAGAGGTACTGGATGCAGACGCATTCCAATATTTTAAAGAAAATGGCATTTTCAACCCGGAAATTGCTGCGAAATATAAAGTCCTGCTTTCTTCCGGAGGCACCAAAGATCCAATGGAATTGTATAAAAGTTTCAGAGGCAGTGAACCGAAAGTGGAAAGCTTGTTGAAGAGGGCTTTTGGATAAATAATTATTAAATCCCAATTGTTTTAAATAATTGGGATTTATTATATAAAAACTATGAAAGAAAATAAATACGACAACAATTCTTTTTTCGAACAATATGGAAAAATGATGCGTTCTCAAATAGGACTGGAAGGTGCCGGTGAATGGCATGTTTTACAAAAAATGCTGCCAGATTTTACAGGAAAAACAGTTCTCGATTTAGGTTGTGGCTTTGGCTGGCATTGTCGGTATGCCATAGAACATGGAGCAAAATCTGTCGTTGGAATTGACCTTTCAGAAAGAATGCTTGAAAAAGCCAGAGAAATCAACAGTATAGAAGGAATTACATACATACGAAAAGCTCTGGAAGATGTTGATTACCCAACTGAGCAGTTTGATATTGTATTAAGTTCATTGACCTTCCATTATATAGAATCATTTGATGAAATGGCTCACAATATTTACCAATGGCTAAAGCCAGAAGGTCAATTTGTATTTTCAGTAGAACATCCCGTTTTTACTGCTGAAGGAACACAAGACTGGACTTATGGAACTCATGGAGAGAAACAGCACTGGCCCGTAGATAATTATTTTATTGAAGGAAAACGGAGTACTACATTCTTAGGTGAAAGTGTTATAAAATATCATAGAACGATAACCTCCTATTTGAATGCTCTTTTAAAAAGCGGCTTCAAAATTAAAGAGGTCGTTGAAGCAGAGCCAAGTGAAGAGATGCTGAAACAGTTTCCGGAAATGAAAGATGAACTCCGCCGACCAATGATGCTACTGATTTCGGTGGAAAAATAATAGCATAGCTTTTGAAATTTCAAAAGCTTTTTCTATTTTAGGCTTCCTCTAAATTATAAGAACTGTCATGCTTAGAAACACCCTTATTATATTTCTATTGTGTATTATTACAATTGGCAAAGTGAAAAGTCAGGAAATAAAAACGATTAAAGGTGATCATTTTGAATTAAAAGTAGCTTCACCACAAAAAGCTATACTTATTCTATTTCCATGTTATCCCTGTAACATCGAACATACTCAGACAGAAGCAAAATTTTTAAAAGACATTGAAAAGCAAGGCATCAGTACTTTATTGTTGGATTACAACCAAAAGCTTTATTTAACCGAAGCCGAAAAGAAAAAATATACGGAAACTTTAAACACTATTTTCAATGAAAATAATATTAAAAAAGAAAATATTTTTATCGGTGGATTTTCCAGTGGTGGTAATGTTGCCCTATTAGTATCGAGTTATCTTATAAAAACAGGAAATCCAATTCAACCCAAAGGTCTTATAGTGGTGGATTCTCCAATAGACCTTGAAGAATTGTATAAAGGTGCTAAAAATGACGTCCGAAAAAATAAAGACGCAGAAGCTGCAGCTGAAGGAAAATTCCTAGTTGACCTTCTGGAAAAAGAAATAGGCACACCTCAAAATGATATCGAAAAATATAAGAACTACTCACCTTATCTCGTTTCATCCAATTCGACAAACCATATTAAATATTTAAAAAACATTAAAGTAAGGTTGTATTGTGAGCCTGATCTGGATTGGCAATTGAAAAATAAGAACCGGAAATATGAAGATTTAAATGCCTACAAATTAGAAAGTGCCTATCATTCTTTACTCAACATAGGAAGCCATCAGGTAGAATTCATAAAAACAGAAAACCGCGGAATAAGAGCGAATGGACAGAAACATCCGCACTCCTGGAATATTGTAGAACCTGAAAGTTTAATACACTGGATGTTACAAACCTCTTAAAACTATATTGGAATAATCCCTTTTTTATTCCGAACTTTGAATAAGATAAAGACTTCATTAATTTTAAAAATGAATAATATAAGCCGAAGATTAGAAAACGTAAAAAAGCTCCAGGCAAAACGTTGGGAAAATGAAGATCACTGGGATGAGATCAATGATCTTTTGATCAAAGAATTAGATGAAATTCTACTTATTGAACCCGAAAATACTTCTGCTTTGATCAATATAGGTGCTATATATTCTGACATGGGGGAAAATGAAAAAGCAGTAGACTATTTAAAAGCCGCATTAGCTCTGGGCTCAGAGGATAAAAATCTTTTTATCAATCTGGCCATTGTGATGATCTATATGGAGAAACATCAGGAGGAATATCTTGAATATCTCGAGGAGGCTGAAGACAAAATTGAACATTCGCTTACTTTTAAAGCTTATTTCGATCCCCAATCCCATTAAAAAATAATCAGAATAATAAAAACTTAACGAGTTCATCGTAAGTAACTACATCAAAAAAAAGCGGATTTATATTTTAAGTATAAGTCCGCCAGTGTTTTGTTATAGGTATGGGGTGAAAAATTTTATTTAAAATTAACTACATTGTATTGCATAGTAATTAAATAATAATATATCTTTGCATAACACAATATATAACTATGAACTCAAATAGAACTTTTCAATGGTTTACCCTTTTACTTCTATTCCTTTCCTGCCTTCTTTTTGGTCAAGGTTTAGAAAAAAGAATCGACAGTTTAATTCTTAAAGAATTTAATGATCCCAAAGGTCCTGGGGGTGTATTTACAGTGACTCAAAAAGGAAAAAGCAAGTATCAGAAGGCTTTTGGAAAAGCAAATCTTGAACTTGATACTGCCTTAAATCCCGATAATGTATTTCAAATCGGTTCGATGACCAAGCAATTTACTGCAGTTGCTATCCTGATGCTTGAACAGCAGGGAAAGCTTAATGTCAATGATCCCATTTCAAAGTATATCAAAGATTACCCTAACGGAGATAAAATTACCATTCATCATTTACTAACCCACACTTCGGGAATCAAAGATTTCACAAAAATGAAATCAATTTCAACAATTGCTCAAAAGGAAATGAAACCCGAGATGATGGTTGATTTTTTCAAGAATGAACCTGTAGATTTTGCCCCTGGAGAAAAGTTTGATTATAACAATTCCGGATATGTAGTATTGGGATATCTGATAGAATTAATTTCGGGAGATAGTTATGAAAATTTTATTCAAAAAAATATTTTTGATAAGTCCGGAATGACCCATTCCTATTACGCTTCAGATAGAAAGATCATTCCAAAGAGAGCATATGGATATCATAAAAAAGAATATGGTTATGTGAATAAAACCATGATTAATTTTAGTGTTCCTTTTTCTTCCGGTTCGCTAATGTCTACTGCGGAGGACATGCAAAAGTGGCAAAATGCTTTAAATAAAAACCTTTTACTGAATGCTCAGGAAACCCAAAAAGCATTTCAAAAGTACCGGTTAAATAATGGAGAAGAATTTACTTACGGCTACGGATGGCATATTAAGGAGATCAATGGAGTCCCCATTAGAGAACACGGAGGCAGTATCTTTGGATTTAAATCAATGGGCGTATATATTCCATCGGAGGATATCTACGTCACCGGATTCAGTAATTGTGACTGCCACTCCCCAACAGAGGTTACAAGAAATATTGCTAAATTAGTTCTTGAAAATATCAAAAGAAATTAATATTAAACACAAATTATCACATTTAAAATTTTAACATCATGTTACTAGCTATTTTACTTCCCTTCCTATCTTTCATCGTTCGTGGAAAAGTTTTAACTGGAATTTTATGCCTTATCCTACAGATCACTGTAATCGGATGGGTTCCAGCCGCTATCTGGGCAGCTTTATCACTGAACAATGAAAGAGCAAATGAACGAAATGAAAAACTGATTCGGGCAGTTAAACAAAGCCAAAGGCAATAATACTACTAAATTGAGTTTTACTATTCAATTTTAGTTATACAGTTTTCCAAAGCATATTTTATTCAGTCTCCACCGGGATTACATAAAATATGCTTTGTTCTTTAGTCTCTATTTTCACCTATTAGAAGCTGATATCTTTTTTCACTTTCGGTCCTTCTTTCATAATCGAAGCATAAGAAGAAGTAAATGCAGACAGGCTTTTATATCCTACTTTGAACGCTATTTCACTTAATGTATATTGTTTTGTATCGATAAATTCCACACTTTTTAAAATCCTTATTAGCTGTCCATATTTCTGAAGAGTAATTCCTGTTTCCTCTTTAAATATTCTTTGCAAACTTCTTACCGACATCTTTGCCAGATCAGCCATATCTCCCACATTCAGATTTTCGTGATAGTGACTGTTGATATAATCACAAACCGGAATTAAACGGTGATCTTCAGGAACCGGAATTTCCAAAAACCGGCTTTCATCACAAAAATTGGGCAAGCTGGTCATTAAAGCTTTTAAAAATACAGTCTGCTCTTCATCTTCAGATTCTGATTTATTCCATTTTGAAGCATACAAAAGCATCTCTTTTAAAACAGGAGGTGCAGCAAAAACGTGAACATCCTTAAAAAAATCAGACGGAATCACCGATTTAAACAAGATCACCATCAGATTCACCGTTTTTGCTTCTGAGGTTGTCCGGTGTTTTATGCCCGAAGGAATCCATATGACATGATTCTTAGGCACCAGGTAGATCTTCTGTTCGATATGCAGGTACTGATAACCTTCTTCTACAAAGGTCAGCTGGGCCCGTTCGTGTATATGCTCATACTCATCATGCTGCCAGTTCTTTTCAAACCACACATAAGCATCTTTCGAAACAGCATCGTTGTAGAATCCTTTATCTGCTTCAATCAATCCACATTTTAATTTGGCGTTTTGCATATTGTTTTTGGCAAATTTAATAAAAACGACATGATTAATTTTGTATTTGAATTTTAGACTTAAAAAATTATGAAAAATGTAAGCAAGATTATCACTGCTTTTTTATTACTAATAATAACCCAATCGATCATGGCACAGGAACATAAAGCTAAAGTTTTGGTTCTCTTTTATTCAGATAATGGCGGAACTTATGAACTTGCAAAAGAAATATCAAAAGGAATTGAAGGTAAAGGAAATGCACAGGCTGTTATCAAACAGGTAAAGACGTCTGCCAATCCTAAGCTTAAAGACATTCCGGTTGCTACGGTTGAAGAACTTTCTTCGTACGATGGAATCGCGTTCGGATCCCCTATTTATTTTGGAAATATCAGTACGGGAATGAGTGAATTTTTATCAAAAACAGTTGGTCTGTGGAATAATCATGCACTGGAAGGAATGCCGGCTACAGTATTTATGTCAGCAGGAAGCGGTGCCGGAAAAGAATTGGCCATCCAGTCTTTTTGGAACAGTTTAGCAGTTCATGGGATGGTTTTGGTTTCCAATGGCATCCGTGGCGTTGAAAACGTAGATAAAAATACCCCACAGGGAAACACGGTTCTGGGGGTAACAAGTCTTGCATCGGTAAAAAACGCAGAGCGTCCCAGTGAAAGTGAGCGTTATATGGCAAGATTACAAGGGGAAAACTTTGCAAAGGTTGCATTCGCATTGAAAGGTACTTTTTCAAATAAAACAGCTTCTGCAAATCCGGTAACTGAAAAGACATCAGATATCAATGCTGTTTTAAAGCAAAAGCAGATCACTCTGCCTCAGGTACCTAAACCTGCAGGAAATTATCAACCCTATGTCCGTTCAGGAAATCTTGTTTTCATTAATCAGGTAGCATTGAAAGATGGGAAAATTGTAAATCCCGGAAAACTGGGAGCTGGAATTACTGAAGAGGAAGTAAAAGAAGCAACAAGAGTAACGATGTTAAATGTTATTGCTGTCTTAAATGAAGCGGTAGGTGGTGATCTCAATCGTGTAAAGAGATGCGTACAATTAACCGGAATTTTTAATACAAAAGATGATTACACGAAACATGCAGATCTGATGAATGTCGCTTCCAATTTGGCAGTTGATGTCTTTGGAGAAAAAGGAAAACATGCAAGAGCAACCTTTGGGGCATCATCTATTCCAGTAAATTCTTCAGTTGAAATTCAGGCTGTATTCGAAGTGGAATAAAAAATATTAATTAACTTAAACAGAAAAATCATGATCAAAGTATTCGTTGCAGGAGCTACCGGATGGGCAGGCTCTGAATTGAGCAAGGGCATCTTTAAACAGGAAGGAATGCAACTGGTTGGCGGATTGTCCAGATCCAACAACGGGAAAAACCTGGCTGAAATCCTTGATTTAGGGAATGTAGAGATCCCCGTATTTGATACCATAGAGAAAGCATTGGACACCATTGACTTTGATGTCCTGTTCGACTATACAAAACCAGATATTGCAAAAACAAATATCCTTGCCGCTTTAAAAAGAGGGAAGAAAGTAATTGTAGGAACTTCCGGACTAACTACGGAAGAGTATAGCGAAATAGAAAAAACAGCTCTTGAACATAATACTTCGGTATTGGCTGTCGGAAACTTTGCTATTACGGTTGTTCTTTTACAAAAGTTTGCAGAGATTGCCGCCAAATATATTCCCAATTATGAAATTATTGATTATGCTCATGAGCATAAAATAGATACACCAAGCGGAACGGTTAGAGAATTAGCACACCGTCTTGCTCAGGTTCAGAAACCTACTGTACATATTCCCACTGATCAGTTAGTAGGTGAGAAAGAGACCCGAGGCGCTGAAATGGAAGGTGTTCATGTTCATTCCGTAAGACTTCCCGGATACGTTATTGCTGTGGAAACTATTTTTGGATTAAAAGATGAAAGGCTTACGATAAGACACGATTCTGGAACCAGTGCTGAACCTTATGTAAAGGGAGGTTTATTGGCTATTGAAAAAATTGGAACATTCATAGGGCTCAGAAGAGGTTTAGATACAGTGATGGATTTTTAATTTTTCAAAATAAAACTATAATTAAGAGGCTTTTTAGTCTCTTTTTTTATTCAAAATAATGGGAGATAGTATCATCAATAATCTTATATTTAATTTTTGAAATTAAATAATATATATGAAAAGAATTTCACAGATTGTACTCCTCTTATCATTCAGTATCGCTTATTCTCAGACCAATTTTAAAATGGAAATCAGTGCTCCTGATTTCGAAAAGGATTCAATATCTATTGGACCTATAATGGGTATGGGAGGTATTCATACCCTATACAAATTTGTTGTATATCCAGACAAAAATGTAAGGTTTATGAAAAGTTTTAACAGTGCATTCATAAGAATTACTGATCAAAATATACTGACCGGAAATATAGAGTACCCACAACCTATACTATTCAGTTACTTTAACCCTGTTGAAAATGGAGGTTACGGATCTGATGTTTTCTTTATTGAAAAGGGAAATTATAAGATTAAGATCAATGATAAGAATATGGGCTTCACTCCTGATTCTGATACACCTACCAATATAGAATACAAAAAATTGAAAAAGCAACTTGAAATAGCTGACAAAAAGTTGAAACCTTTTGTAGATAATAATGCCACAAATATTGAATATAAAGAGAAATTATTACGGAATTATATCACAAAAAATCCAAATTCTTACGTTGCGTTTTGGGAAATAGTCAGTGATTTTTCTAAATATGGATTCAATAGAAGCTATGTTGAAAATATGCCTCTGTTTTCCAAAAAGATAAAAGAAACATTCAGCTATCAGGAATTTGATAAAATATTGAAATTGGAAAATTCCACTAATGTAGGAGCTACTTTTCCAGATCTGATACTTAATTCCTCTGATAAAATTAGTAAATCCAGTTTTTCAGATTATAAACTTACCTTAATAGATTATTGGGCGACTACCTGTAAACCTTGCATTAAAGATTTACCTAAGTTGGCCAGTTTATATAAAAATTACAAAACTAAAGGTATTCAGTTAATAAGTGTTGCCGATGATACTACGAAGGAGAGAATGGATCGTGCCAATAAAATATTAGGTGAAAATAATGTGACCTGGAAAAATTATTTTGATTTGAATAAAGAATTTCCGAAAAAATTACATGCTACAGGCTACCCCTTACAAATTCTTGTAGATCAGAATGGAAAAATTATCGCCAGAAAATTTGGAGAGCTCGATGAAATTACAGCAGAAATAGAAAAATACATCCAATAACAAAAATGACAGCTGTTTGCTGTCATTTTCTCTTAATGAGCACACCCGAAGGAGTCTTCCAGATACAAATAATCACTACAATCAGACATAAGATATTGGCTAATAAAGCAGCTGCAAATGCTTTTTGGTAATTGATAAAACCTGGATTTATTCCCAGATAATAATAAAAAACGCTTCCAACCATAATTATTCCAACAATAGCTGCTGATTGCTGAAACGTAATGTACACACCTGAAGCATTTCCAGCCAGCTTTTCAGGGATTCCGGACAATGCAATCGTGGCAAGAGCCGGTATAATGGATCCCACTCCAACCCCGTGAATAAAGAGCAATACGTATAATAATAAAAAAGAGGTTTGTTTAGAAAACAGATATCCTTGTGCAATCAAAACACTGATGATGAGCAGTAGTCCAAAGACCAGAAATTTCTTTCCATAACGTAAAATAAGTTTAGGTGAGATTACAGATGCCAAAATAAACCCTACCCCCTGAAAAACAATAATTTCCCCGGCATACAATGGACTGATCTTTAAACCATCCTGGAAAAATAGCGAGAGAATATAAAAGTAGGAATCAAGCATGATAAAGAAAAAAGAAACAGCAATAATTCCTATGTTAAAGTTTTTAAATGCAAAAAGGTTAAGATCAATCAGATAAGGTTTCGCTCGTTGTACTCTCGATTGTTGATTTTTAATAAAAAGAAATAAAACAGTCAGGGAAATAACAAGCAAAAAGATATTTTTCGCTCTCTCACCATCATGCTCCATCATCGTCAAGGCATAAGTAAAACAAAAAAGCCCCGTCACCAATAAAAGAACGCCAAAAAAATCAAACCGGCTAGTGATAACACTTTTAGATTCGTCAAGGATTTTCCATCCCAGAAAAATGGCTAACAAACAAATAGGAATGTTGATGAGAAAAATAAGTCGCCACGATTCTTGCATAAAAGTCATGGATGAAAAATAACCTCCCAAAAATTGCCCCGAGAGCGTTCCAATACCTATTGTAATTCCGTACCACCCCATCGCTTTGGTTCTGTCCTCATGTCCCGGAAATAGGATTTGGATCATGGATAATACTTGCGGAGACATCAATGCAGCACTAATTCCTTGAACAAACCTTGAGATCATAAGCAAAACAGAATTTGATGACAGACCACATGCAATAGAGCTCAACATAAAGAATAACAATCCTATAATAAAGATTTTTTTCCTTCCATACTGATCCCCCAACCTTCCGCCTGTAATCAGAAAAGAAGCAAAACCAATAAGATAAGAGGCAATGATGAGCTGCATTTCTCCGTTGGAAGCATGAATATCCCTCTGAATAGAAGGAATGGATACGTTAATGATAAAAATATCCATGATCGTAAGCAATAGTCCAAAAAGAACCACAATTAATTTAAGTTTATTATTTTTCATTTTTATATAGATATATCTATTTTTATAATTTAAAAAAAATTAGGACAATAGGCCCTGAATAATTTTTTTGGACTGATCAAAAGCCGCGGAATCCTTATTAATGGTAGAAATCACAACAGCTCCTTCCAATAATAAATAGATGACATTTGTTACTTCATCTGAATCTACAGACCCTCCTTCCTGATTGTATTGTGTAACAAGATCCTTGATCATTACCTTCTGCTTTTCTTTATGTTTCATAACAAATTCAGAAATAACAGGATTACTGTCTCCTAGCTCAGCATTGATCTTAATAAAATGGCATCCGGAAAATCCGGAAGAGTTCTGCAAGTTTTTGCGATAATCAACCAAAGCAAAAATTTTGTCTTTTGCTTTTACCAGCTTTGAAGAATCTTTTTCAAATCCATCGAACCATTTTATTTCTTCTTTAATTAAATAAACTTTTAACAGTTCATTTTTGGATGAAAAATGATTGTATAAAGAACCAATAGCAATATCTGCCTCAGCAATAATTTGATTAATCCCCGTCGAATTAAAACCTTGTTTATAAAAAAGATCTGAAGCAACTCTGATAATCCGGTCTTTTACTTTCTCCTTTTCCATTTTAAAAATTTTTACAAAGGTATATAAAAAATAGATAAGTCTATCTATTTTTTTCATCAGAACAAAATTGCATTTATTTTTGTCTTAAATTATCTTTGTAATTATATGATGTAGTCATAAAACTTTCGAATTGTAGAATTTAATAATTTCATTTATGAATAGAATCCGGTTAAGTTCGTCTTTATTAATCTTCTTTTTCCTTTTATCTTCCTGCCAGCCTTCTGAAAAACAAAATAAGCCACAAACCATGAGCACTATCAACCCCGCTATCTATTTTGAAATTCCCGTACATAATGTAGAACGTGCAGAGAAGTTTTACTCTTCAGTATTCAACTTTAAATTTGAAAAAGAGATCATTGATGATTATGAAATGTCTTTATTCCCTTTCGAAGAAAAAAGCAATGGAATAACAGGAGCCCTAGCCAAAGGTGATGTTTATAAACCTAGTAAAGAAGGAGTGATCATTTACTTTAAAACATCGGATATTGATCATACTTTACAAAAAGTCTTGCAAAATGGAGGTCAGATACTCTATCCGAAAACCCTAAATGAAAAACATGGTTTTGCCATTGCTGAATTTGAAGATTCAGAAGGAAACAGAATTGCTCTTCACCAAACTTTGAAAATGAGGGAATAAAGACCCGCATACAAAACACTTAAATATATTTACTATATATCCCGGCATATTTGTATCTTTAGTTGTAAGTAAGCAGTTATTATTAATTTTTTGATACAAAATCATGGCAGAAGAAATTTATTTCATAAAGACCAATCCGACTATTGCCAAAATTAATTTGTACAAAAAACTTTGTTCCGAAGAAGATATAGTGCTTAATTATCTGGATGATGATAAAAA
Source organism: Chryseobacterium sp. T16E-39 (assembly GCF_002216065.1). Taxonomy (NCBI): domain Bacteria; kingdom Pseudomonadati; phylum Bacteroidota; class Flavobacteriia; order Flavobacteriales; family Weeksellaceae; genus Chryseobacterium; species Chryseobacterium sp. T16E-39. Next base: position 2,220,635 of record NZ_CP022282.1, read on the forward strand.
AACAAGTCTGGAAGTTATTAAAGCCAAGGTAAGCGATAGTGTTGAAAACCTTACTCCTGACGAACTCCGCAGCATTTTTCACTGGTTTCACACCGAATATAATGACAAAACATCAGATCCGGAAGAGTGTAAGGAGGAGATTATCAACCAGCTTTTCATCAATGGGATTGATCAGTTTTATGAAATTCCTTCAACAGATGCACCCAACTTCAACCAGATTATCACCGATTATCAAAAATATTCGCATAGCAATTTAAACTATAAATTTAATGCTGAAAACTTCAGTCCATTTCTTATCTATGGAATATTTTTCACCGGATTGATCAACCGTTTTCACAAAAAGGAAAACAGCCAGATTCTCCTGATGGATTTTTTAAAACCAGACTTTAAAACTTTATATTCTTTCGCTGAAGAGGAATTCAATTCCGGAGTCAAAAATCAGGAAAAGGAGTCTCTTTATGGGTTTGATTCTGTGCTTTCAACCTATTTTGGAGAGCTGTATGATCTTACCCGATATTACAAAGATCCTATTATTAAGCTTGATGAACATTAGAAAAGAATTCAAAGTTTCTATACCAATCCTGGATATTCTGTAAAATCAAAGAGCATCTTGTATCTCAGTTTCAGAATGTTTTTGGCTTAAATCTTACTTCATTTGCATCTTTAATTTACTGTAATCTTAAACCATCACTGATTCCTTTCATATCAGATCAGGAGGGCAATTAATATATTGTTACTTCATCATCATTTTTGTCGAAATGAAATAATCTCGTACAACTCATTTGATACCTACAAGTCGAATGAATAATTGAAACTTTCACCGTAAAAGAAAGCAACCTAAAAATGAACACCATATGAATTTTTGGAGCTGATATGTAATACTTCCTTTCTTTTAAGTGTCATAAGTGTAAACATCTAACTAAACTAATATGTACCGAAAGATATTTATTTTCGCATCTCTTGTCTTCTCTCCTTTCATTTTTGCGCAAAGTATAGAAGGAACTGTCACAGATCAAGAAAATAAACCTGCAGCTGAGGTTGAGGTCCTTGTGACAAGAGATCAGGAAAAATTTTCCGCGATTACAGATGAGAAAGGAGTATTCAAAATCAATCTTAAGAAAAACGGAAATTATATCCTGGAAACCATAAAAGACGGGATAAAAACCGAAAGCGAAAAAATAAGTGTTACAGGAAACATAAAAAAAGATATCCGGTTAAAAGAAGCTCCACCTACTGAGAAAAAGATCGAAGGAGTAACCGTGACCGTAAAGAAAAAATTGTTTGAGAGAAAGGTCGACCGTTTGGTTTTTAATGTTGAAAACTCAGTAGCATCACAGGGAATAGATGTAATAGAAGCATTGGCAAAAACCCCGATGGTCCGTACCACTGATGAGGCGATCACCATTGCAGGAAAAAGCAACGTTGCAATAATGGTCAATGACAGGCTTTTAAATCTATCCGGACAGGAGCTTATCAATTATTTAAAAACCCTGCGTTCCGATGACGTTGCCAAGATTGAGGTGATTACGACACCACCTGCAAAATATGAAGCAGAAGGAAAAAGCGGATTGATCAATATAATTCTAAAGAAAAACACAAACTTAGGTTGGAATGGTTCTTTGCAAACCTCAGGAAGCTATTACTATGGAAGGCCTACCGTCAGCACCAGAAGCGGAGCGAGTTTTAATTATCAGGGAAATAAATTATCTCTTACTGCTAACTTATCAGCAGGTGATAATTACTGGGAAAATAAATCGTACAACTATCTTACCGGAACAACCAATTCAGATTACTGGAATACCGATACGAAAAACTCCAATAATTACAAATATAAAGGAGGGAATCTTAAGGGAGAGTATAAGATCAATGATAAAAATCTGGTAGGTTTCAATTACAATTATTCCTTTAGCAACCCATTGGAGTTGGCGGAAAGCTATACATCCATTTCCAACGAAACAGGAAAGCTTACCCTGTTCTCTGATAATAAAAATAAAAATCATAGAAATGTTCATAATGCCAATGCCTTTTATGATATAAAATTTGATACAATGGGAAGTAAGCTGAGCTTATCTGCCAATTTATTGATCAATAATGCGAATGCAAGAAACTTTTACAATACCGTTACTGACCAAACTATTTCTACTTTTACCAACCCTATCAGCAAGTATAAGATTTATTCCGGACAGGCAGATTTAGAAAAAAACTTTGCCAAAATAAAAACAGAATCAGGGGTAAAGTATACCTCTATTAGAAATAATTCCGACTTTAATTTCTTTAATATCGAAAACGGTCAATTTATAATCAACAAGGACAGAACGAATACATTTAACTATAACGAGCAAAATTATGCAGCTTATGTTTCTACTAATTTTAAAATTAATGATCAATGGGATGCTAAAGCGGGACTTCGATATGAGTACACGAGTCTGGAAGGAGTTTCAATAAATGACAATTTATCTGCTAAAATAAAGTATGGAAAATTTTTCCCAACTGCATATTTGAGCTACAAACCTAATGAAAACAATGCTTTTTCAATAAATTATTCCCGTAGAATTACCCGACCTTATTTTGGAAACCTCAATCCATTCAAATATTATACTTCAGAATTTGAATACAGAACAGGTAACCCTTATCTTCTTCCTTCTTTTTCAGACAATTTTGAATTTGGGTATGTCCTCAAAAGCAACCTTAATGTGACCCTTTATTATAATTACAATAAAGATAATTGGGACAGAATTCAGGTGGTGCAAGACAACCTGAAATACAGCATTGTAAAGAACTTTTATAATCAGGACCAGGCGGGAATCAACATCAGTTACAATTACAACAAATTAAAGTGGCTGGAATCTAATGTTTTCATTAATGGATTTTACGCCAAGTCAAAATCTTACCTCCCGGAAGCAGTGGCAGCACCCGCAGGATTCGGCGGTAATCTAAATATAGATAATAACTTCTTCTTAAACAAAGATAAAACGGTGACTTTCATGCTCGGGGTTTGGGGTAATTTACCTAACAAAGATGGAAATACGGATTATTACGGGAATGCCTCAGTTTATACCGGGTTAAAATTAAACGTGATGGAGAAAAAGCTGATGATCAATTTATATTTAAATGATGTCTTCAATACCAACCGAGACAGGGGGATAGAATATTATCCAAATTACAACGTAGAATATTCTTCCAAGGGAATTACTCGAAACGTTTATCTTTCTCTGACTTACAAATTTGGAAACAATGATGTAAAGGGAGCAACCAAACAAGTGAAGTTTGAAGAATCAAGCAGAGCTGGTGGAAACGGGGGGAATTAAATACATTTTGAGAACAATTGTCTTGATCTTTCTTTTTTATTTTTAAACCAATAATATCCCATTCCACCCACAAAATACGAAAGAATATCAAAAATATCTCTCGTAAATTGATCAGATATCAAAGGACATACAATTTCAAATAATACCGATAAATAAATAGCCGAACTGATTATAAATTTTAAATTGGGTTTCCACTGGAAGCCCAAAATTTTGTTCATCACATATTGAATCAGATAAGCATACATTGGAATGGTCAGTACATCTGTAAAATAATCATTGATCCAGGGAATGATAATCCCATTCCTCCGGAGAAGAATAATGGTTAACCAGGATAATAAACCCAGCAAAAACCATTTGGAAACAATGTATCTTTTACGCATGTAAAACTGCCATAACAATTCCTAAAATAACCTGCAGTACTTTAACCATTATTTCCTGAATATCTTTTTCATTCTTCCCGGTATCTCCATCCTTTTCGTAGTCAAATTTTTGTTTCCCTTCCATTGTACTTTGATTTCTACTCTGCAAAGATATAAAAATTAGAACAATTGTTCTAATTTTTTAAATAATTAGAAAATCTCCCTTATATTTGGCTGATGAAAATCAAGGAAAAGATCATTTCAACGGCACTTCGGCTTTTCAATGAGAAAGGCTATAACATGGTCACCACAAGACATATTGCCGCTGAACTGAACATCAGCCCGGGAAATCTGCATTATCATTTTAAACATTCTGAAGACCTCATCAAAATACTTTTTTCAGAATTAATCCTGGCAATGGATGAAATGATGAATACGCTCAATGAAAACAAAGTAAAGACTTTAGAAAGTTTATTTGATTTTACTTTCCGTACGTATGAAATATTCTATTCGTACCGTTTCATTTTCCTCAATTTCGTTGACATCTTAAAAAAGATTCCGGAAATAGAAACTCAGTATGAGAAGATCACTATCGGCAGAAAAGCTGAATTTCAGTCTATATTTTCAGATTTCCAGAAGAACAATATCTTTCAGGAGAACATTCCTGATTTTATTATTGAGAACCTCAGCACGCAGATATTTATCATTGCTGATAATTGGGTCACACATAACAGCCTTACTTTAAAATTACCCAAAGATAAAGCTATACAACATTACAGTATGATACAGATGAATTTATTTTATCCTCTGTTAAATACAGAACAGCAGGATTTATATCAACTGAATTTCATTAAAAATTTTAAAAAATAAATCTCAAATTGTTTTAAATTTATTATTTGATTTTATCATGTCAGAATCATCATCATACAACGGTTACAGGATTCCGGTTCCATTAGAATTCGAGAATATATTCTCGCATTTTTATTTTGCTGAAAACACTTCCGATCAACCTGTTACCAAAACATTATTACCCACCTATCAGACCATTTTATTATTTTGCTTTGGAGAAAGTGCCTCAATGGTCACCAAAGAAAAAACAACGATTACAGTAGACAAATGTATTGTTTTTGGACCTATAAGACATTCATTCGATTATACATTACCTGCGAAAACGTCTATTCTCGTCGCCAATTTCAAGGACGATTCCTTTTACCGGTTTTTCGGAAAAGCATGTATTTCATACCACGCTGCCATGAATCCCGATGAACTTCTTTCAGAAAACTGTTTTACCAATTTGTGGCATCAGATTTCAAAAATCACCTCTACCCAAGAACAGGTAGATCATATCCTTGAATTCTGCAGACCTTACCTGCAAGACCGGGATCTGACAGGTCAGCTTCTAAGCAATTTTACAGACAAGAGCTTAAATCCTATCAAAGCCATTGCTGAAGAAACGAATCAAAGCGAACGCAACATTCAGCTAAAGCAAAAAGAGCAATTCGGATATTCGTCTAAAGAAATCAATCGATACAACCGGTTTTCGAAAGCCATCATGCTTATTGAAACAGAAATCGCCAATCAAAATAAAGTCGAATGGTTTAGCATTGTCGATGAGTGTAATTATTATGATCAGAGTCAGCTGATCCATGATTTCAAACACTTCATACAGCTCTCCCCTTCACAATTCCTTAAGTTTCAGCAAGACATCTGTAATCCAAAATCAGATTAGGCAGCCATTTCGTTTTCTTACAATTTTCACATACTCTGCTCTACTACCTTTGTCCTATAACAAATTAAAAAAGTAGAAAAAATGAGACATTTAATTATTTACGCCCATTATAACGAAAACAGTTTAAACCATCATCTTTTACAAACTGTTGTTGAGACCCTTACTTCTCAAAATCATGAAGTCGTGGTAAGAGACCTTTATGCCATCAACTTTGATCCGGTTTTTTCTTTAAAAGATATACAGGAACAAAGAAAGGGAATTCTTGCCGATGACATTAAATACGAACAGGAATTCATTTCATGGGCGGAACATGTTACCTTCATCTATCCAATCTGGTGGACCGGAATGCCTGCTATTATGAAAGGATATATAGACAGGGTTTTCAGTTATGGATATGCTTACCGTTATGATCAGGGAGTTCAAAAAGGTCTATTGAAAGGAAAGCAGGCTGTCATTATAAACACCCATGGCAAATCTCATGAAGAATATGAAAAAATTGGAATGGATAAGGCGCTTTCATTAACCTCAGATAAAGGAATTTTCACCTATTGTGGTTTTGAGATCAATCAGCACTTCTTCCTTGATAAAGCAGACAGAGTAGCTCCGGAAGAGGTTGAAATCTGGAAAGAACAGATCAGAAATACTTATCTGGAGATTCAAAATAGCTCAGAGCTCTTGAGTAATGATAAACTTGAAATTAATCAACACTCATAAAAAATAAGGTCGATGAGTTTTTGCCATCAATTTGATCCAAAGTAAATTCCGTAAAGACAGTGCCAATACTTAATGAGTCTTTGCAGCTTCCAGATAGTTTTTGCGGAATTCAGTTGGATTTACTCCGGTATGCTTTTTAAAGGCTTTACTCAAATGACTTTTATCGGTGAAACCAAACTCGTCAGCTATTTCAGAAATACGCATGTCACTATGAAGAAGTCTGTTTTCTACCTGTTTGAATTTATAATTTAAAATATAATTCTGCAGTCTTTCTCCTGTATGATGTTTGAAATATCGACCAAGATAAGCTTCAGCCACACCAAAGGTATTTCCAATGTGTTCCGCTTTAATCTTATCAGGACTTGATATATTCTGTTGTATATAGTTTAAAATATCCAAAACCTTGCTATCGCTATTTTCATCTATACCGTCAGGTAGAGTAATTGAAATATTTCTAGACACAATTACCAATAGAGTATTGATATATTGGTCTACTACTTCTTTATGAAACAAATCCTGCCTCATGTGTTCGTTAATAATAAAGTGCATTAATGACTCAATGACCTGTTTATCATTTTCGCGTTTTAAAATACATCCGGACTGACTGCTTATGTTTCGCAAAATCATCTCAAGTCTATTGACTAATCCTTTTGCCGCCGTATTGGTTTTCAGATAGGTTGCATTAAATCTGATAAAAAAGAATCGGCTTGTTGATTTGATTTCAAATGTATGGTTATCCTGAGGGGCTAATAAAAAAAGATGCCCGGGCTCATAGCTGAATTGATCTCCGTTTATATTCTGAACTCCAGCCCCTTTAATGACATAAACAAATTCAAAAAATGTATGAGTATGGATTCCCCGTGGACATTCATCGATCATATCCGTTATTGCTAATTCATAAGGTGCATATAAATTATCAGTTTTCATGAAGCAAATGTACAACTATATGTAAATATTATACAACAACAAAAACATCATAGTTGTATAATTTTGTCTGTATAAAAATAAGGATATGAATACATTAAAAACCCAGAACACCGATGCGATGGTTCTAAACGAAGCAGGTGGCAATTTTATCAAAAAAACAATTGAACTTCCCACGTTAGGGCCTGATCAGGTGAAAGTAGAAATATATGCCAGTGGCGTCAATCCTTTAGATACCAAAATCTGGTCCGGGCAGGCTGAGCATGCACAGCAACCTTTACCAGCCGTTTTAGGTATGGATCTGGCAGGAAAAGTAGTTGAAAAGGGAAACAACGTTGAGCAGTTCAATATAGGTGATGAAGTTTTCGGCTTGGCTGGGGGTATTGGAGGCAATCAGGGAACCATGGCACAATTTATAATAGTAGATGCATCACTTTTAGCTAAAAAGCCCACCAATATCAGTATGGTACAAGCAGCTGCACTCCCATTAATATTCATTACCGCCTGGGAAGGTTTAGTAGATCGTGCAAAAGTGGATCAAAGCAAAACTGTTTTTGTACAGGCAGGTGCGGGAGGCGTAGGTCATATGGCTATACAGATTGCAAAAGCATTTGGAGCGAACGTATATGCAACAGCATCTGAAAAAGACCAGGAATTAATACGGACTTATGGTGCAACTCCAATTGCTTTTGCCGAAATGGAATCCGGTTCCTATATCGATTCTTATACCAATGGCGAAGGTTTTGACATTGTATTTGACACCCTTGGTGGTACTTTTCTTGATGCCGCTTTTAAAGCCCCAAAAATATATACCGGGCATGTGGTGACTTCTTTGGGCTGGGGAGCTCATTCACTTGCCCCCCTTTCCTTTAGAGGAGCAAGCTACTCCGGTATATTTACACTCCTTCCTTTAATTACAGGCAAAGGAAAAGCAAACCATGGAAAAATCCTTACTGAAGCCACTAAGCTTGTCGAAGCTGGGAAGCTTAACGTACGTTTACATCCTACAGATTACACATTTAACACCGTGGATCAGGCCCATTTACTAGTAAGAGAGGGTAAGGCAAAAGGTAAAGTTGTGATTCGTATCATATAATATCAGACAAATGATAAGAGGTGCTCATTTAAATATTTAATATATTCGTTTATTGAAAGGCTTTTAATACAATGAATTTTACATTACAATATAGAGAAGCACAGGAAAGTGATATCGATTTCTTACTCGACCTGAGAATGAAAACAATGACTGAACATTATGCCAGTTCAAATTTATCAACTACAAAAGAATTTGCATTACAACGGGTACTGTATCAATTCGAAAAAGCCCGTATCATTAGTTTAAATGATCATCAGGTAGGATTACTAAAAATAGATCATGCTGCTGATACAGTAGATATCCTTCAACTTCAGATCCATCCCGATGAGCAGGGTCGTGGTATCGGAAAATCTATATTGGAGAATATTATTCAGGAAGCAGCATTATCTCAAAAAACAGTCTCTTTAAGTGTTTTAAAAACAAATAAAGCACAGAAATTATATGCAAGGTTAGGATTTAAAATAATTGATGAAGATGAACATTCCTATATGATGAAACTCAGTACATAAAAAAGTATGCTGAAGAGCATACTTTTTATTTATAGTTACGAGACTTTCTATAAAATCAAGAGTCTTATTTAATGATTTGTCCTTTGTAATATTTCTCTAAGAAGAAAGATAAATCGGCTCTGTAGCCCAATCCTGAGGCTTCGAACTTCCAGCTTCCATTTCTTTTATATAATCTGCCAAATTCAATCCCGGTCTCGATCGAAAAATCCTCGTCCAGTTCATATTTAGCGATTTCCTGATTGCTATTATTATCAATAATTCTTATATATGAATTTCTTACCTGTCCAAAGTTTTGCTTTCTTCTTTCAAAATCTTCTATCGTTACCACAAAAAGGATCTCCTCTACATTTTCATTCACCTTCTCCAGATCAATAATAATGGATTCATCATCGTCACCATCACTATTTTTACCACTTGGATCATCTCCTGTGTGTATTAAAGCTCCATCCGGAGAATTCAGATTATTATAAAAAACAAAGTAATCTTCGCTTACTAACTTTCTCTGGGCATCAATCATAATCGCGGAAGCATCAAGATCGAAATCATATCCATTTCCATCATTAGGATCCCAACCTAAACCAATCGTCATTTTTGTCAGTCCTATATCTATTCTTTGTCCTTTCTGTAGGTTAATTGCCATAATAAATTCTTATCTATCTAAGATAAATTTGATTTCTGAAATATCCAAATATTTTAATGAAAAAAGCCCAATCTAATTGACCGGGCTTGTGTTTTATATTTAGAATTAAAATCTAATTGCCAAAATCATTTTGGCTCACTCTTTTATTTCTTGCTTTTGCCAGCATAGGAATAGAAATTAATCCCATGACCAGCATAATAACAATTTGTAAGGGTAAAGAAATAAAAGAATAAGTAAGCCCCATTTCACCCCCAAATTCTGCACTTTTCCCCATAGAGATAAATAATGCCATAAAACCGAATTTCATCGCCAGATTGAACGCTCCAATACCTCCGCTGGCTGGAATAATCATTCCTAAGGTTCCCACTACAATAATAAAGAAACCATCAGCAATTGTAAAATCTGAAGTTTCAGGAAGTGCAAAACAAACCAGATAGGCAGCGAAATAATAGGAAATCCAGATTCCAACAGTGTATAGAATAAATTTTCCTTTTTGCTTCAGTTTAAAAATTGAAGTAATTCCCTGGAAAATTCCGTCAATAAAACCTATGATCTTACCTAAAAAAGGAATTGCGCTAAGCTTCTTTTTAAGTACAAAAAAAAGTACCGTTCCTACTACAAGAATCAAAAGAACAATTAAAATTTTATTCGGATTGACCGTAACGCCAGAATTTTCATAAAAAGATAGAATAGCTTTGTATTTAAAAACCAGGGTCAACCCTAGAAATCCCAACATACAAATAAGATCTACGACTCTTTCTAAAATAATAGTTCCAAAAGACTTGTCTACAGGAACTCCTTCCACTCCATATAATGCAGTAGCTCTTGCCACTTCACCACTTCTGGGAATCGTAAGATTCATCAGGTATCCAAAAGAGATAGACCATAATGAATTGGAATTAGAAATCTGATGTCCCATAGGTTCCAATAAGAGATTCCAACGGATCGCACGAAACCAATATGCCAGCATTCCAAAAACAGAAGCAAATAAAACCCATAAGTAATTTGCCTTAGCTAATGATTTCTGTATCACTTTAAAATCCAGTCCTCTCAGGGCAAGCCATAAGAAAAAGCCTGCAAAAGCAAGAGAAATTACAATGGTAATTATTGACTTTAAAGGATTTGTCTGTTTTTTCTCCATGAATTAGGTAAGAAGGTTTGTTTTTTCATCCGGGAAAACAATTTTCGGCTGAAAAGTCTTTGCTTCTTCAGGAGTCATCTGTGCATAAGCGATAATAATGATGATGTCATCTTTCTGAACCTTTCTGGCAGCAGGTCCATTTAAGCAAACTTCTCCGGATTTTCTCTTACCTTTTATAATATACGTATCAAAACGTTCTCCGTTGTTTACGTTAACGATATAAACCCTTTCACCCACTACCAATCCGGCAGCTTCTATAAGATCTTCATCAATCGTTATACTTCCAATATAGTTAAGGTCTGAGGCCGTAACCCTTACCCTATGAATCTTTGACTTGAAAACTTCTATTAACATGGTGCAAATTTATTAATAAAAATCTACAAATTGAAGTTTAAAAGCATTTTAAAAGCATCAGATACACAGGTATTTAATTTTTTTAAAATTAAAATATTTGGATTTTACTTACTAAATCTACAATCATATCGCCAAATACATTAATACTTAGTACGAATTTAGGATTTAATAAATACAGAAAATAATATTTGATTTTACCTAAAGTCAATACACATAAGCATTTGGCATGATTTTAGTAACGGGTAACGTAGGTTTTTGGTAAAAATAGGAATTATCATATTTTGATGTTTTTAACCCAAAATCAAAAAAATAACGCAATATTTAATAAAAAAATTGCACAATTAGAAAATAGTATTATATTTGCTATAATTACGAACCAACTTTAATATTAAAAATTATGAACAAGTCTGAATTAATCGACGCAATCGCAAAAGATGCAGGAATTACAAAAGTAGCAGCTAAGTCTGCTCTTGAATCTTTTATTTCTAATGTAACTACTACTTTAAAGAAAAAAGACGGAAAAGTTTCTTTAGTAGGATTCGGTACTTTCTCAGTAGCTGAGAGAGCTGCTAGACAAGGTATCAACCCTGCGACTAAAAAACCAATCAAAATTGCTGCTAAAAAAGTTGCTAAATTCAAAGCTGGAGCTGATTTATCTACTGCAGTTTCTGGAGCTAAGAAAAAATAATCATTCAGATTAAAAAATTCAAACCTCATCTTTTGATGAGGTTTTTTTATGTTCTTATCTTAAAGGCGTGTTTACGGTGCCAAACGTGAAATCTTCCAATCCAGATCTTCAAGCTGGTAAATAATTCTGTCATGCAGCCTATTGGGTCTTCCCTGCCAGAACTCCATTTCATAAGGTCTTGCTAAATATCCGCCCCAATTCTCCGGTCTTGGAACCTCATTAATTTCATACTGCTTCTCGAGTTCTTTTAATTTCTCTTCCAGAAACTCCCTGTTTGGAATAACCTGACTTTGAGGTGAAACTACAGCACCAAGCTGACTTCCTTTTGGTCTTGAGTGAAAATATCCATCACTTAAATTATCCGCGATTCTTTCCAAATCTGCCTTGATAATGATTTGTCTTTCCAATGTTGGCCAGAAAAAATGAAGACATGCTTTATGGCTTTTTTCAATTGCTTTACCTTTCCTGCTGTCATAATTCGTATAAAAAATGAAACCTTCGTGGGTATATGCCTTTAACAAAACCATTCTTGTTCTGGGGCAGCCGTCTTCTTCAACCGTTGAAATTGCCATTGCATTCGCCTCAGAGATTCCTGAGTTCTCCGATGCTTCAAGAAACCAGTCTCTAAATTGTTCTATCGGATTTTGTTTTATCTCACTTTCAATAAGTTGGGATTTCTCATAGACTTTTCTCTTATCATGAAGGTTTTCCATAAATATTTTTTATTAAATTTGAGTATGCATTACTCATACAAAGGTAAAATATTAATTTCCACGCCTGATATTTCCGGAGATATTTTTTCCAGATCAGTGGTCCTTATTGTAGAACATAATGAAAGCGGCGCATTTGGTTTGATCCTGAATAAAAAGAATAATCAGATGAGTGGCAAGTTCAGAAACTTTTTCGATTTCAAAATTGAGGTGTATGATGGAGGCCCGGTAGAAAATGAAAAAATATTTTTTATTGTAAAAGGCAAAAAAGTAACGGAACTTTATACAGATATTTCTGAAGGATTCTATTTAACAGAAGACATCGAGAATATCATTAGTTTAGTCCTCAGTGGTGAACTTAGTATAGATAATGTTAAAATATTTTCAGGTTACTCAGGCTGGACCGCCAATCAGCTGGATACTGAGGTTCAAAAGAAAATGTGGACCGTAGTTGATATTTATAATCTGGATTACACATTACCTAATGATCAGACATTATGGAAATCTATTATGCAAAACCTCGGTGGTGAATATTTACTTTGGGCCAATTCCCCGGAAGACATTTCTTTAAATTAACTCACTCGTATTCAAAATATCGGCCGATAAAATATTAACAAATTTTAAGCTTGCTTTAACCAATTTTTAAGAAAGAATTTACGTTCTTTGAATAACTAAAAAGTAATTGAAAATGAAAATCTTAAAACAACTCATTTTATTTTTCTTTCCGGAAGTATTTTTAACTCCTAAGCCTATCAGGGTAAAGCGAGGCAATAAATAAAATAATATTGTAAACAGACTTGCGAGTGTATTCTCAGCAAATTTTAAAAAATACAATTTCTGATTTATTCAGAATAAAACCCGGTAAAGGACTTTGGAACTTTTGTTGTTTACCGGGTTTGTCAATTTAAAAACTTTCTTTCCATTTTCCCACCAGTTCTGAAAACCGAGAATTTCCAAAAGTTTTATTTCTTATTTTTCCTACAGAAAACATGCCCTTTTCATCAGAAACCATTAAAATTTCTTCGGCTTTTTGAGATTCAAATGCGATGATCTCGTGTTCCTGAATATCTGCAAGGTTATTCTTATGTAAAAAAGTAACAAAATTTTCCATTAAAGGAGAAATGTAAGCACCTTCTGATTGCTTTGGAACTTTAATGACCTCACCTTCTAAAAATAATAAATTTCCGGAAGTAGACCTTGCAATTCTTTTATTTGGATTAAGCAGGATAACGTCGTCCAGATCATTTTCCTGGGCATAAATCCCACCATATATATTCTCAGGACAATGAACTCTGATGTTGCTTAAGAGATTGTTATTGACATTAATTTCCTTAATAAGGTCTAATTCCAAGGATCTCGGATGAAGTGCCAAAACATCATCCTTTTCATCGACTTCATAAAAATAAGAAATTGATGATTTCGCCAATGTAATCCCATCTGCATTTCTAAAAACCTGAAAATTGATAATGCCATTTTTCACTCCTTTTTCTTCAATTACTTCCTTTTGAAAAAGCAATTGAAAAAACTCAAGAGTATAAGCCAATGGAATATTCATTCTCATTTTTCTCATCGAGGCCATTAAGAAGAAATAGCACTCTTCATCCATGATAAGTTGAGCTTCTCTTACAAAAAAAGAAACCTTGACAGCATCTCCCAACAGAAACGCTCTGTTCTTCACATTCAATCCGTTTGATGTAAAATATTGATTTTCCAATGTCTGATTTGTTTATAAAAAAATAATGAACGATAAATCGTTCATCAGTTTTATCATTTTGTACAGCCTGCCATTAAGCTGCACCTAATTTTATTCTTAGATTTTCAATAAGATTTTCCCAATACATTGCATTTTCCTCTTCATTCCCTTCTTCACAAAAGTCTGTAATATTCAAAGCTAAATCCTCAGTAATATCATCAATTGTGATTGTCATTTCAAAGAAATTCTTTGTCCCTTCATCTTCCTCCCATCTGAAACGTACGAAACCTTCTGGCTTATATCTAATCAAAGTGGCCTTTTCAGCAGGGCCTCCTCCCCAGCTAAAAAAGAAGTCATCCCCTTTCTCTACTACCTCATCTGCAAACCATTCAGATAGTCCTTCTGCAGTCGCCAGATACTCATATAAAATCTCTGAAAGACAATGCATTGGGAATTCGTAATGGACTTTAAGTTTCGCCATATAATCTTTGTTTTATCGTCCCGCAATATATAAATTAATTTTTTTATTACACAAAAATGTATTTACTTTTTTATACAATCCGCATGATATTTATCACAGATGTCAAATCCAAAACATACAAAGCTTTAAATGCAAAAACATGTAATGCACAACATAAAAAAATCTCTTCTTTCTAAGAAGAGATCTATATTTAATTTTCGTTCAAAACATCAAGAATAATCTGACATCCTTCTCTTATTTCATCAAGAGATATCGTTAATGGTGGAGAAATTCTCAAATATTCATTTCTGTAGAGTTGCCAAAATAAAACAAGCCCTTTTTGCATACATTTCTGAGCTACTTTTAAGGTATATTCCGGGGCTCCTAAGTTCACAGCCAGCATGAGACCCCGCCCATTGATGTTTTCGATCTTAGGATGTACCAGCAGCTCTCTAAAGAGTCTTTCTTTCTCATCTACCTCATCCATCAATCCACTTTCTAGAATTTCTTTAAGTGTTGCATGACTTGCAGCTGCAATAAGTGGGTTTCCACCAAAAGTAGTGATATGACCTAATTTAGGCGAGTGAGATAAGCAATCCATTATTTCCTTAGAACTCATAAATGCTCCAACAGGAACACCTCCGCCCATTCCTTTTCCCATCACCAGGATATCCGGAACAATGCCATAATGCTCAAATGAAAACAACTTACCGGTCCTTCCGAATCCTGGCTGTATCTCATCCAGAATAAGCAAAGCTCCCACTTGTTCACATCTTTCTTTTAGGCTTTTTAGATAATCATTCTGAGGGACCAAAAATCCTGCGGCTCCCTGTATGGTTTCTAAAATTACACAGGCTGTTTTCTCCGTAATCTTATTTAAATCATTTTGATTATTGAATTCAATAAAAGACACCATAGGTAACAAGGGGCGAAATTCCCTTTTATGATATTCATTTCCGGAAACACTTAACGCTCCGTGGGTATTTCCATGGTATGAATCTTTAAAAGAAATGATCTCTTCCCTTCCCGTATATCTTTTGGCCAGTTTCAGGCTTCCATCAATAGCTTCTGCGCCACTGTTTACCAGGTAAGTAATCTCAAGGGGATCAGGAGTTGATTCAGCTAGCAGCTTACATAATGCTACAGGTTGATCTTGTGCATATTCCCCATATACCATAACATGAAGATATCGATCAGCCTGTTCTTTGATCGCATTGACAATTTTAGGGTGAGAATGTCCCAATGTATTAGCAGAAACACCTGCTACGAAATCAAGATACTTTTTCCCATCCGTCCCGAAAATATAACTTCCTTCTGCTTTTTCCACTTCGAACCCTGCGGCAAATTGCGTCGTCTGCGCCTGATATGTAAAGAAATCTTTCTGCAATTTCATTTCAATAAAAATTTTAGCAAAGCTAAAAAACATTCATTAAACACCGAAATTATCAACACATAAAAAAGGTCAACTTTTCAGTTGACCTTCTGTTATATATTTAAAAATTTATTTTCGAACTCTCTTCGGTTTTTTAGCTTCCTCCTTCGCTTTCTCTTTATCAATAGCTTCTTTAGCCTGATCATACAGCTTGTTGTCCGCCTCATACTTTATCTCTTCATATCCAGGCGTATCCACAAGAATATCCTGCCATTTCCGGATCCTGTCCTTCGTATTCCAATTGAAGTCCTGGAATTTTCTTCTAGCCGGCTCTATCTTACTCATAGGATATGTGTCAGAATTAGCACCAATATTACAGGAAACAATCTGAAGCACTCTATTTTCAAACATCGCATCTATAATTCCACATGAAGTCAATGTAATTCCGATTCTTTCATTCTCCTTTGTCTTTTCATTGAAATCATCTGCATAACTTATAGACTGGGCATTCCCAATAACTTTAGTCTCTCTTACTTCGCTTTTCTCGTAATAAACGGTCATCAGCTTTCCTTTCACCTGATTGAATTCATCTTTAAGATTCAATGAATCAACTTTACTTATAGCGAAAGCATTTCCGATTACTTTAAGGGAATCCAGTTCTTCGGTAGCTGAATTAAAATAAGCTTCTATTTTATCTCCGGTTACCTGCTTCTCTCCGCTCCACAAAATAGGTGCAGTATACATATGCATAATACCATCCGTTTCGTTGAATGCAATTGAATCGGCTCTTCCCTGAGCATTGGACTTATAGAAACGTCCTTTTCTGAATGCTCTTAAGAAGCTTTTTTTCTTTGTAGCATCTGTCTCATCAGGCTTCTGATAAGAGACAATTTTTTCAGCTGCAAAATAGATAGAATCTTTCTCAAGAATCTTGACCGCGTATGGGCTTTTGGTAATCATAGAAGAATCTTTCTTTTGAAAAATTTCTCCATATCCCCCTTTTACATATCTTTTTTCCTTAGGATCATCAAGGGTTACATTTCCTGTAGCCGTTCCAAATCCGGTAAACTGATTAAAATACATATCATCACCTGTAAGTATCTTATCATTATAATGTATTCTGGAATTCTTATTAAGATAAGCTTCCTTAGAATTCATTTTGTAGGTTCCCCTTTCGGTATATATATAATTCTTTGGATTAACACGATTGGTTATGGTAGTTGGCCCAAAAAATTCAGCAACCTTGGTGTTCTGATTTTGTTTGATATTGGGACCTTCAATAATATAATCCGGGGTATCTATTTTTACATTTCCGACAAAATCTATCATCTTGGTATCCAGAAAATAGGTAGCAGATTTTGTGTACATCACATTCTGTCCATCAGAAATAGTTCCGCCGGTATTAAAGTAGGCAAGATTGGAAAGTTTATCATAATACAGGATATCTGTCCTGATTGTTTGCTTAGGGTCTGTAAGAACTACATTCTTTCTGGCAACTCCCTTCTGAGTGTTTCCATCATATTCCATTTCTCCTGCAGTAATCACAGAACCATCTGTATTCTGGAGTCTTGCATTTCCTATTGCTTTTGCAAAGTTCTCTTCATTGTACAAAACCACCTCATCTGCAGTAAGGATAGAACCCTGATTTTCTATTTTTACATTCCCTTCAAGATATTGATTGCCATCATATTTTGCCGGATCTTTTTTTACAAAATCAGCATGGATAATTTTAATTTTATCTTCGGGCTTTGTTTGCTGGGGGGCATTTTTTACAGGGACTTTTAAATAAGGATCCCTTTGCGCAGGTTTTTGTTGATCTTGCGCAAAAATAAAAGTAGAAACAAAGAATATCAGAAAAAGAATCAGTCTCATTGATTAGTCATTCTTAATGCCATAAAAATACAGCGAATGAGAATCAATTTTTACGCCAAAAGCATCTTCAATTGCTTCTTTGATCCCTTGAATTCTAGGATCACAAAACTCAATGATCTCTTCAATCTCTTTGTCTGAATCTTTTTTGTAGATCACTAAATGATCATGTTGCTTATCAAAATAAGATTTTTCATAAGATGAAGAAGTCAGTGTCTTTTCTCCAAACTGGTGTTTACGAATTAGCCCTGCATCCAGGAAGATCTCGATTGTATTATAAATTGTTGCTTTAGAAACATGATATTTCTTTTGCATCATCAAAAGATACAAGTCGTCCACATTGAAGTGATGATCCATATTATAGATCTCTTCCAATATGGTGTATCTCTCAGGAGTGTTTCGGAAACCTTTTTCTAATAAGTAGTTTCTCAAAACATCTTTGATAAGAGCTATATTTTTTTCTTTTTGTATAGTATCCATTAAAATAATTATCTACAAATTTATTAATTTTTATTTAAATAGATAGTATGCTTATAGAGTGATGCTTAGAAGTTATGACGTAAAAATCCAGCTTGTTCTATTTTTTTGTCATATAATGTTTCCTCAGTGATCGGTGCAGATTCTACCACAACATTGTGTGAAGTGACGCCCCAGGACTTAAAATCATCACTACCGATATACTTCACAAAATTGTAAATATTAAGGATAATCTTCTGTTTAACCGTTAAAAGTATATCGTTGATATATGTATTATCTATAATCACATATTTAAGATCCGGAGGTATATTATGAGCCCTAAGAGAAGGATGGCTACTTCTTGATGGAATTGTTCCATCTGCCATAAGATCCTTTAAAACCATTCCGAAATAATCATTTATTCTGCGGTCTACTTTAAAACCTAAAAGGAAGTTAACTTTAAAAACGGTTCCCGGTAATATTTCGTCTACTGTATATTTGAAAGTATATGGATCTTCCTGGTTAACGATACTTAAAACAAAATAATGATCAGCTCTTTTGGGTTGTTTTTTTATAATGGAATAAATGATTTTAGATTCTACTTCATCATTTCTCTTTGCCCGGCTTAGGTAAGCAAGATTCGTAGCATATTTAGGTATACTTTCATCCAGCTTCATATCTTTTATAATAGATACATATTTATCGATCTTTACGTATTGTATAAAATTAGCTTTGATCAACCTTCCATTATACCACGCATACATACATACCATTATAAATCCACCCAGTACCATTGTCAGCCAACCTCCATCAACAAATTTAATGACATTAGCATAGAAAAAACCAGATTCAAGGAAAAGGTATACTGCTCCAAATCCTATGATGAAGAATTTACTTACCCTCGTTCGGCTTAACCAGAACAATAATAAGATGGTTGTCATCAACATAGTTATGGTAATTGTCAAACCATACGCAGCTTCCATCCGTTCAGATTTCTGAAAGAATATAACCACCACAAAACAAAATGCCATCAGTCCCCAGTTTACCCCGGGAATATACATCTGTCCCTTTATCCCTGAAGGATATTCTATATGCTGATTAGGCCAAAATGAAACGGACATCGCCTCAGAAAACATCGTAAACGATCCTGTAATTACTGCCTGACTGGCAATGATCGCTGCTCCGGTCGCCAGGATTACACCTGGTAAAACAGCCCATTGAGGCATGATTCCAAAGAAAGGATTTACCCCGTTAAAAACCTGATGATAGTTATCCAATAACCAAGCTCCCTGCCCTAGATAATTCAAAATAAGCATCAGTTTTACAAAAACCCAGCTTATTCTAATATTTTTTGCACCACAGTGTCCTAAATCCGAATATAATGCTTCAGCACCCGTTGTACAAAGGAAGACAGCTCCCATGATTACAATAGCACTCGGAGAATGGGTAATCAGATTATAGGCGTATAGCGGGTTAAATGCTCTTATAATTTCGAAATGATCGAAAAGATGAATTGATCCGAAAATTCCCAAGGCCAGGAACCACGTTACCATGACCGGTCCAAAGAACTTTCCAATAGAAGCAGTTCCAAACTGCTGTACTACAAAGACCACAAACAGAATCACGAGAGTAATGAGGACTACCGGAGTTTCGGGATTGTATATTTTTAATCCTTCAATAGCAGACATTACCGTTAATGAAGGAGTAATAACACTATCTGCAACAAGTGTTGCTGCACCAATAATGGCGACGACATAGAGCCATTTTTTCTTAAGCTTTTTTACCAGTGAATAAAGAGCTAAAATTCCGCCTTCACCTTTGTTATCAGCTCTTAAAGCAATAATTACATACTTTATCGTAGTTTGAAGTGTCAGTGTCCAGATGATACATGAAAGAGCACCTTCAATATATTCATCAAATGGCATCGTTGCACCACCTTTTCGGGCATTTACAATTGCCTTCATTACGTATAATGGTGATGTACCAATATCCCCGAAAACGATTCCGAGAGATACAATAACCCCTACAAATGAAAGCTTCTTTAGGTCAAAATGATGACCACCCTCTGTAACTTCTGCCATATCAGCTAATTTTAAAAGCGCAAATCTACACTAAATTTATGACGTCATGAACTTTTCTTCATGCATAGAATAAATGAAAAAACTTCCTTTCGGAAGTTTTTCTCTATGATTTAATATACATCGCATTTTTAATTTCCTCTTTCACTTTCTCAAGCTTAGGGAACCATTCTGCAAATAAAGCCGCTGAATAAGGAGCAGGAGCATCAGGAGTAGTAATTCTCTTGATAGGTGCATCCAGATAATCAAACGCTTTTTGCTGAACCATATATGCAATTTCAGAAGAAATAGACGCAAATGGCCAGGCTTCTTCCAAAATAACCAATCTGTTTGTTTTTCTAACAGAGTTTAAAACAGTATCATAATCCAAAGGACGAACTGTTCTAAGGTCAATTACTTCTACAGAAATACCTTCTTTAGCTAAATCTTCAGCAGCCTGAATAGCCACTTTCATGATTTTACCAAAAGAAACCAACGTAACATCTTTACCTTCTCTTTTGATATCTGCCTTTCCGATAGGTAAGTAGTACTCTTCCTCAGGAATTTCCATTTTATCACCGTACATCTGCTCAGATTCCATAAAGATTACCGGGTCATTATCCTGAATAGCTGTTTTCAACAATCCTTTTGCATCATAAGGGTTTGATGGTACCACCACTTTAAGACCAGGACAATTCGCAAACCAGTTCTCAAAAGCCTGAGAGTGCGTAGCTCCCAATTGACCTGCAGAAGCTGTAGGACCACGGAAAACAATCGGACAATTCCATTGTCCTCCACTCATTTGGCGGATCTTTGCCGCGTTGTTGATAATCTGATCAATTCCTACTAAAGAGAAATTGAATGTCATAAATTCTACAATGGGTCTGTTCCCGTTCATTGCTGCACCTACTGAAATTCCTGTAAAACCAAGTTCAGCAATTGGTGTATCGATTATTCTTTTAGGACCAAATTCATCCAGCATTCCTTTTGAAGCCTTATAAGCACCGTTGTATTCTGCAACTTCCTCCCCCATTAAATAAATGGATTCGTCTTTACGCATTTCCTCACTCATTGCCTGTGCAATTACCTCACGAAAAGTATATTCTGCCATATTTCTTTGAAAAATTTAGACTACAAAAATAGTGTTTTTTTATTACACACATCATAAAAACGGCATCTCATTTTAAATGAAATGCCGTTAATTAATTTTTATCTAAATCTGGTTAGTCAACTTTTTCCCAAGTTTGGGTCTTACCGATCAATGATATTCCAATATATCCTTTTACAGTAAGCTTGTCTCCATTTCTGGTAGCAAAACATTTGTACGTTTTCCCATTTTTAGGATTTGTAATCGTTCCACCATTGAATTCATCACCATCTTTTTTAAGACCTCTAATTACTTCCATCCCTAAAATAGGCTTATCTTTTCTATCGTCTTTACAGTCTACGCAATTAGGATTTTGAGGCTTTATCAATAACTGAATTACTTTTCCATAATATTTTCCATCAGATTTTTTAAAAATCTCTACAATGGATTTAGGCTTACCTGTTTCATCATCTATTGTTCTCCATTTTCCTTCTATTTGCGCGAAGGACAATACGCTTGTTAAAGAAAGCGCCAGGGTAAATAATAATTTTCTCATATGCTTGTTATTTTAATTTTGATAAAATATTTTTGTTATCTATTTATTGCTAAAAATATAAATTAATTTTAAACAAACAAAAACATTTGTTATCCTAGGCATATATAACAAGACACATACCAATTTTTTAAATTAAACACTGATGAAATCTTAATTCAGTTTCCGGTTAATCACTCGATCCATATAATCCTGATACCATGCTTTTGCCATCTCCTTTCCTTTTTCAGTTTCAGGTGTTTTCAGATGATCAACCAGATTCTTTTCTAATCCCAGATCTGTTTTATCATAGATACCCACTACATTCTTCCCATCAAAACGGTAAATATAATTACCAATGATAAATTGCTCTGCTCCACCATCTGAATTGGCAATGATTGCAGGATACTTCTTATCACTGACAAGACTTCTTCCCCAACTTCTGATCTTTTTGTTATAACCTATTAAATCTGCCAATGTAGGGTAAATATCAATTTGTTGAGCCACTTCCTGATTCACTCCTTTTAATTGATATTCAGGATTAGGGGAATATAAAATAATAGGAACAGCAAAACGGTTCATGCTTTTTTCATATTCCGGATAATAGATCTCATTGGTATGGTCACCCGTAAATACAAAAATAGTATTGTTGTACCAAGGTTGTTTTTTTGCTGTTTCAAAATACTTCTTTATTGAATAATCCGTGTATTGGATCGGTTCATGCATTTGATTTTTACCCTTTTTAAATTTGCCCTGATATTTTTCAGGAATCTTAAATGGATGATGGGAAGAAGCTGTAAAAACGGTAGCCATGAAAGGCTGGGTTTTGCCTACATTTTTAGCAAAATACTGTAAGAAAGGCTCGTCCCAAATCGCCCACATTCCATCGAAATCAGCATCATTATTATATTCTGTTTTGCCAAAATAATGTTTAAACCCTAAAATATTTCCAAATCCTAAAAATCCCATGGATCCATTCGGAGCCCCATGATAAAATGATGTGTCATATCCAAGGTCATTACAAATAGAAACGATGGATTGTATCTTCTGATTAGAATAAGGAGAACTTGTAAATGCATCGGTAAGGCTTGGAATCCCGGCAAGCACACTGCTCATCCCATGAATAGATTGTCTTCCATTAGCAAAGGTATTAGGGAAAATCAGACTTTCATTTGCCAGACTATCAATAAATGGAGTATAAGAAACATAATCCTTGATATTTTTATCTTTATTAAAGGCTCCTGAATACTCCCGGCTAAATGATTCAACAATAAAGATGACAACATTGGGACGATTGGTAACGTGCCTGTCGTAGATCTTATACGGCTGAATATTGTCGTCAATGAACTTCTGGTCTACATAATGAACTTCTTTAAAATTATTGGTTCCTAAGGTTCTGAAAAATGAAAAAGTACTGTTCAAAACCATATTTCCCTGAGACGGAACTTTCACAAAACGATTGGCATCTACCAAATTGATCGGTCTTGTGCTATGTTTAAAATCCCCACGAATTCCTCCTACCACCAATACGGTAATACCACAAAGGCAAAGAATAGATAAAATAAAATAAGGAATCAATTTTACGGGTTTCTGTTCTGAGATTTTTACTTTTTTATAAAGGAAAACCCATACTGCCATTAAAACGATAAACCATATCAGAACGAATGGGTTCTGTGCAATTGACACCATGAATACTTTACCTATATTGGATTCATGCTCCGCAACCTGAAATGCTGCAGATGTCAATCTTGTTTGTGCGAATTTAAAATATACAAAGTCTCCAAAGTTCATTGCATAAGCGATTCCATTGGTGATAAAGTAGAGCCAGAATATCACGGTCTGATACCACTTTTTTGTATTAACAATAGCCGGAATAAGACTGAGTAAAATAAACAGTGAATTAACATATAAAATAGCAGTAGTATCAAAGGCTATCCCGTGAAAGGACAGACTAAGATAATCTGAAAGTGAATCTACCTTTATGAGATCTTTATTGAAATACCAGAATAAAAATCTGGCGATCTGATAAAAAACATATGCCAAAAAAATTCTGTATAACAATACCAGAACTTCCTGTTTTCTAAATTCTTTAAAAAATTTCATTTGGCAAATTTACACCAAATTCGTATTAATGTATTTTTTAGTACGGAAAATTTTGATATAGAATTTTTAAAAAATGTAATTTTGTGACTATGAATTTTATTAAAAACAATCTCGCCAACGTACTAACCCTGGGAAATTTATTTTCCGGATGCATAGGTGCAGTTCACCTTATTTTGGGTGATTACCGGATCACCGCTATTTGCCTCATCCTATCACTGGTTTTAGATTTTTTCGATGGTTTTGTTGCCCGGGCTTTAAAGGCCAACTCCAATCTGGGAGTTCAGCTTGATTCACTGGCAGATATGGTAAGCTTTGGTTTTATTCCGGGATTAACAATGTTTGTTGCTCTTGCAAATAATTCTCTTACTGACATTCCTTGGTATTGCTATTTAGGATTTGTGGTAACAGCATTTTCATGTTTAAGATTGGCGATCTTTAATCTGGACGAAGATCAAAAGTATTATTTTAAGGGACTGAATACCCCTTCCAATACTATTTTAATTTTCGGATTATATTATGCATTCAGGGAAAATCAAAGTTTTGATTTTTTATTTAATAACACTTATTTGCTAATTGCTTTAAGTATTGTTTTGTCATTGCTTTTAGTAAGTCCTGTTAAAATGATTGCAATGAAATTCAAGTCTATGAAGCTGGAAGATAATTATCCAAAACTCGCTTTATTAATAGGAGCAATTATTATTTTGATTATCTTCAAAACAGTCGGAATTCCGATGGTGATTATATATTACATTTTAATCTCAATTCTATTTCAAAAACAACTTAAATAGTGATGAACTGATTTCAGATACACATTGTGTCAGTTCAGACCTTTCAATTTATAACTTTATCACATGAATTTAAAATTATATAAACCACTTTGCGTTTTTGACCTTGAAACAACAGGAACCAATATTGGAAAAGACAGGATCGTGGAAATCTGTATATTAAAAGTAAATCCAGATGCTTCAAGAGAAAGTAAAACCTGGCGGGTTAATCCTGAAATGCCAATTCCTTTGGAATCAAGCTTAATTCATGGTATTTATGATGCCGATATCAAAGATGCCCCGACCTTCAAATCTATTGCTTCAAAGGTAATGGAGATGATCTCCGGTTCGGATCTGGGTGGTTTCAACTCGAATAGATTTGACGTCCCACTTTTAGCAGAAGAACTTTTGCGTGCTGAGATCGATTTTGATTTAAGCAAATTCAAATTAGTAGATGCTCAAACGGTTTTCCATAAAAAAGAACCAAGAAATCTTGGTGCAGCTTACCAGTTTTACTGCGGTAAAACATTAGAAAACGCACACTCTGCAGAAGCAGATGTTATGGCAACTTTTGAGGTATTGGATGCCCAGGTTGGAAAATACGATGATGTTCCCAATGAGATCGCAGACTTAAGTGAATTCACTTTTCATAACAAAAATGCTGATCTTGCAGGATTTATAGGATTCAATGAAAAAGCGGAGGCCGTGTTCAATTTCGGTAAATACAAGGGACAGGGCGTAAAAGCTGTTTTCCAAAAAGACCTGGGATATTATGGCTGGTTACAAAATGCCGATTTTCCATTGTATACTAAGAAAGTTTTTACAAAAATTCAATTATCAAGTAAATTTTAAATATGTCAAAACTAGTTCGTTTTAAATTTTACGAAACTGCTCTCGAAGCTAATAGAGACAAGCAAATATTAGCAGAAAAGGGGCTTAACAGTTTCATTGCGAATGAACAGCTTATTCAGTCTGACTGGCTGCTTTCTCAGGCAGTGGGAGGAATTCAGCTTCAGGTTTTTGAAAATGATCTGGAAAAGGCCGAAGAGATCTTACAACTATACAAAGAGAATGAAACTGTTTCTCTTGAGGTAGAGCATACGATCGAAGATCCTAAGTTTGACTTTGTATGTCCGAAATGTGGCTCCAATCATATTTACAGAGATGATAGCGCTACCAGTTTCTTTGGAGTATATCTATTAACAAGCCATAAATTCGTTTGTTATTATTGTGAAAATGAGTTTATACATTAAAAAATAAATAAGTCCGTTTAAAGGTGACTAACTAATAAATGATTGCTTCGTCCCTCGTAATGAAAAAAATAAAAGAATATGAAAATTATCTGCATAGGAAGAAACTACAGTGAACACGCTAAAGAATTAGGAAATGCGATTCCTGAAAAACCTGTTATTTTTATTAAACCGGACACTGCCGTTTTAAAGGGTAATGATTTTTATCTTCCCGAATTCTCCAATGATATCCATTATGAACTGGAGGTGGTGCTCAAAATTTCAAAAGGAGGTAAATATATCCAAAAAGAATCTGCATCTAAACATTACGATGAGATAAGTCTGGGAATAGATTTCACGGCCAGAGACCTTCAAACTGAGCTTAAATCCAAAGGTCTGCCCTGGGAACTTGCTAAAGGTTTTGATGGTTCTGCCGTAGTTGGAAACTTCTTTAAAAAGGAGGATTATTCCCTTGAAAACTTACCGTTTTCATTACTCCAAAATAAGAAAAAAGTTCAGGATGGCAACACCAAGGACATGATTTTCAGTTTTGATGATATTATTGCTTTTGCTTCTCAATATTTCACATTAAGGGTTGGTGATCTTATTTTTACAGGTACACCTAAAGGAGTTGGAAAAGTAGAAGAAAATGATATCCTGGAAGCATTCTTGGTAGAAGAAAAAATACTCGACATTCGAATATTATAAGTATTTAACAGTGTATTTCATATTTTTTTCTTTAACTTTAAATAACAAAATTAAAGGTTATGATAAACATTGTATTGCCCGTAGATTTTGGGGATAAAACAGAACAGTTGGTAGATGGTGCCATTAAGTTTGCCAAAGAGGTAAACGGTAAGATCAACCTCATCCATATCGCACCTACAGACATTGGTTTTGCGATTGGTGATATGGGATTCCAGTATTTTCCTGAAGTTGAAGAAAATGAGATCAGAGAGGAACTAGTTCAACTCAATAAACTTGAGCAAAGAATAATTTCTCAGGATGTAGAATGTGAG
Source organism: Chryseobacterium sp. T16E-39 (assembly GCF_002216065.1). NCBI lineage: Bacteria > Pseudomonadati > Bacteroidota > Flavobacteriia > Flavobacteriales > Weeksellaceae > Chryseobacterium > Chryseobacterium sp. T16E-39. The sequence goes on from NZ_CP022282.1 coordinate 2,247,448, forward strand.
CATCTTTTAAAACAAGGCATTGCCAAGGACATCATTCTTGAGTATGCTAAAACAAAAAATGCCAATTATATTGTAATGGGCTCCCATGGAAGAAGTGGGATTTATGATGTTTTTGTTGGAAGCTTAACAAAAGGAATAACGAAAAGTTCAACAATTCCGGTTTTGGTACTTCCTATCCATGAATAACAAAATATAAATTTTAATCGTTATAAAAAAGCCGATCAAATATTTTATTTGATCGGCTTTTTACTATATAACCAATTAATTAACCTTCTTTTTTATAGATACTAGGATCATAATAAGGGTGTTTACCCTCAGTAGGAGAATAGTAGTCTTTATCTTTATCACCACCTAGTGTAACCACTAGAACATAACACCAATAGGTGAACAACACGCAACAAACGACAAATAGAATCCAGTTGATTACATTTCCAAAGGAATCAAAAAAACCGAAAGACCATTTGAAAACTTTGCTTAAGAATAGAAAGAAAGACGTCATTATTTTCCTTTTTTAAATTAACTTTGTACAAATTTATAAAAAATGTTTAAATTACTTTCAAAAGAAAGCAATATTTTTTCAATTCCTGTTTATATTGGTTTTCTTCTTTTAATAGTAATAATATTTAACATACTGAATTTCAACACTTACGAGGCGATTGTTGCTGGAATTACATTTTTAGGAATTGCTTTGGGATACTTCTGTTTTCATAGCATTGCTCTTAATCATCAGACTCATCTCCCACTATTTTTATATTCATTTTTTGTTTTCGGGCTTTATCCTGGAAATTTAGATATAGGAATTGCCGTATCTCTTCTTACTAATTCCTTCCTTTTACTCCTTCTTACCAGTGCAAATGAAGACACCCGAAAAAAATCATATGTATTGGTAGGAGCAATTGTTGCATTAAATTTTATTTTTTTACCAACAACGTGGCCTATGGCTGTTTTTGTGGTTGTGCATGTTATTGCAACTTCCGAAAGAATAAGTTTAAATATTTTCAGGTTTCTGCTTGGGATCATACTCATAGTCTTTAGTTATTTCTCTGTGATGTTTTTCTTAGACTTTACCACGTGGAATCTCGATTATTTCCCATTTGGAAAAATGAAAATGATTACGGACTACAGAGGCATTATGCCCTTACTTCCGATTGCATTGATGCTGATCTATGCCGTGTATGACCATTTTAAAAATTATAACAAAAAGAGCCCGATAAGCAGATATAAATATACCTTTCTGCTTGTGTTTTCTTTGGCTCAGCTGGTTACTATTATTTTATACATGAATAGTAACTATGAATACCTACTGCTTCTTGCCTTTCCTTCCAGTATTATACTGAGCAGAATGATGCGGTTTTTACCAAGGTTTTGGATGCAGGAAATTGGCTTATGGCTGATTATTATTAGTTTGGTTACCTTTAAAATAGGTACTTATTTTAATTTATTTTAAAAAGATTATGATTCAGATAGATGATAAATTAATTTCTGAGGATATATTTTCCGAAGAATTCGTTTGCAATCTTACAAAATGTAAGGGTGCATGTTGTGTAGAAGGAGATGTAGGCGCTCCATTGGACAAGGATGAGCTTGAAATTTTAGATACTATTTTTGATAAAATAAAGCCTTATCTTACAAAGGAAGGGATAAAAGCTCTTGAAGAACAGGGAACGTGGACAACGGATCCTTCTGATGGAATGTATGTAACCCCTATGGTAGAAGACCGGGAATGTGCCTATGTTACTTTTGATGAAAAGGGAATTACAAAATGTGGTATTGAGAAAGCCTATGAAGATGGTGCTGTAGATTGGCAAAAACCAATTTCATGTCACCTGTATCCTATCCGTATTACAGAATACTCTTCTTTTACGGCTCTGAACTATCATGAGTGGTCTGTATGCAGTGATGCATGTACACTTGGAAAAGAATTACAGGTTCCTGTCTACAAGTTTTTAAAGACACCATTAATAAGAAAGTATGGAGATGAATTCTATGGTGTTCTAAGTGACGCCGCTGAAGAATGGAAAAAGGAATATGGAAATTAAAAAAATAAAAAACCGCAGAAAAATCTGCGGTTTTATTTTTATGGATAAGCTCTTATAGTTCTTCTACCAGATTATTTAAAATCAGCATCAGTTACTCCAGAGTTCAATACAATTTTAGTTGTTTTGATAACCACTTTTTGACCGTTTCCTTCAGCATCAACTTCTCCAGGGAATTTTAGTCCGTCTACAGTAATATAATCCTTTACAGTAGCTTTACCTTCTTTTGATTCTGACTGATATAATAAATTTGTAGTGGCATCAAAATAATATTTTCCTTTATCAGAAGATAAAACATTAAAATCTCTACCCTCCATTTTCTTAACTATGACAGACTGGAAAGATTCTGGATCATATCCTAAAGCATCAATAGTTTTGCTTTTTTTAAGCTCTGCAACTTTATCTGCAGGAATATCCATTTTTTGACCCATCTGGTCAAAAGTTCCTTTTTCACCATCAAAAACCTGAGTCATTTGCTGCCCCATTACGGTTTGTACAGACTTGAATTTATTCCCCATCTTTTTAGTGGTCATCGAAACTTCCATACCCTGTACACTCACGGTGTTATCAATAATAGTTGTTTTGATAGCTTCTAACTTATCTCTTCCCCCTAAAGCTTTAAGATAATTATCAATTACTTCTTTAGGTGTTAGTTTCGATTTTACCGCTTCTGTTTGCACTGCTTCTGTTTTTACAGCAGTTGTTTTAGCAGCAGGTTTTTTTTGCTGTGCTGCTACAGAAGTAGAAAAAAGCACTGCACAGAAAAAAGGAATGATTATCTTTTTCATATAATTATTTTAATGCGTAAATATAGGAATATTGATTGATATAAAATCAATGATTTTTATAACAAAAAACCACCAAAATTGGTGGTTTTAAAATTATTTATCTTAAAAATAAATTATTTCTTAAGTTCTTCTAAGAATTCGTCGTGAGAAATTTCAGTTTCTTTTTTGCTCGCCTTTTCAAGAATTACATCTTTCAATTTAGTCATAGCTACTTCAGAAGAAATTTGTCTTACCTGCTCTTGATCTTTCAACATTTCAACAGCATATTTTTGAATTTCCTCATCTCCTAAATGGTGAATTCCATAGATTGCCAATTGGTTTCTTACCAATTGCTCAGCCTGCGCAAGAACATCAGCATAATCCAATTTGATATCATTATCACTCATCAATCTACCTTCGATGATCTGATAGCTTAATTGCTTTTTCTCTGCTTCCAGGATTTCTTTTGCCTGCTCTTCAGACTGGATGTTCTGGTTAGAGAATACCAACCATTTCACTAAGAAAGATTCAGGAAGTTTTACTTCTTCTTTCTCTGTGATCTGCTCCAATACTTTATTTACAAAGTGAACATCAGCATTTTGCTGGAAGTACTCGTCTAATTCAGTTTTTACTTTATCTTTAAGTTCTTCTTCAGATTTGATGTTTCCTTCTCCGTATACTTTATCAAATAGATCCTGATTAAGTTCAGCTAAGTTTAAGTTATAGAAATCTTTTACTTTAACTTCAACTTCAGCATGGTGTAGGTGCTCAACTTCTTCTTTAGTAAAGCCTAATTCTTTAGCTAACTCTTCATCCCCTGCTAATGTTTCTTTAGAAACTTTTACAGAACCATCCATTTTCAAAGCTTTTACCAATTTAAATGCTTCTTTGTTTTCAGCAGTAATGGTAACATTTTTTGGGTGATGGTGATGGTCTCCTTCAGCATCTTCTTCTACAACCTGAGAAACTTCAAGAGCAACATAAGAATCCTTAGTAATCTTATCTTGTGGAACCTGCTCTGCAAAACGCTTCTGCATGTTTTCAATGCTCTTCGTGATTTCTTTATCAGAAGCTTCTACTTTATAATGTGGAGCTTCATATTTAGTTAAATCTATTGTGAATTCAGGCTCGTACCCTACTTCAAAAGCAACCTCCAGTTGATCTGCATTATGATTGAAATCATTTACAGGCTGAGGAACAGGCTGCCCAACTAATCTTAACTTGTTATCGTTTACATAGTTATTTAAAGCATCAGAAACTTGCTTGTTGATCTCTTCGAATGCAATACCTGCTTCATATTGTTTTCTAACCATACTCAAAGGCACTTTTCCTTTTCTGAATCCAGGAACTTGCGCATTTTTAGCATAATTAATCAACTGCTTCTCTACTTTTTCTTTGTAGTCAGATTTTTCCAATGTTACAGTAAGTAATGCACTTACGTCATCATGGTTTTGTGCGGTAACCTTCATTATTGATTAAAATTTTAGGTTGCAAAAATATGAAATTTTTATCAAAATATCTCATTTCAAATAAATTCTTAAGCATCAAATATTTATAAATAAAAAACCACTGAAAGTTTCAGTGGTTTTATTCATCGATCGATCTCTATTAATTACTAATTTTATAGGTAGCCTGAGCATCTGTTTCTCCACCTGTGTGAGATCCAAACACAACTCCATTTCCACTAACAGATGAGGCTTCAGAAACACTTACAGGCTCATGATACAAAGTAAGAACCAGCTGACTTTGTGCGGAAGCGTTTTTAACCGCCTTATTAACTACCCATTTGGTTTTAAGACCTACGCGTTTTCCATCTCCTCTTGTAGAAGTAGCATCATCAGTACGTGTTAAAGTAAGGTCTGAATTTGGGAAGTTATATACCAGGAAGTGCTCATCTTTTGCTGTTCTGATTTCTTCTGTAGCGTCCTCTTCTCCATTTTTGAAAATCACCTCAACGTTATATGTATGACCATCTGTTAATTTAACAGTAGGGTTTGTAGTACTATTTACCTGATAATCATAAATTATTGGTGCATTAGGTGTCGCCTCATCAGTCACTCTCAATAACACATCTGAAAGTTCTTCCTGTGGAAGATCATCTGATTCATCATCACTTCGGTTACAAGACGTTAAGCTTAAAGAAAAAGCGATTATTAAAAGTCCTAAAATTAGCGTTGTATTTTTAAAAATATTTTTCATTTTTTTGATTTTAATTAAAATTGATATCTAAGAGTTAGTATAAAATTTCTCCCCATTTCGCTGGAGAAAAAGCGCAACCTGTTCAGATAGTCTCTGTAGGCGCGATCAAATACATTTCGAACGGAAAAGTCCACTCCGAAATTTTTAGACAGATTCACACCTGCCTGCAGATTCCAAAGAGAATATGCTGCAGGTGGCGTAGATACGTCCACTTCTTTTTTATAAGGATTTCCATCAGTATCATATTTGGTAATAGGAAAATTGTAAATTGGAAATCTAGTTTGTTTTAAAACGGTATTATTACTTACATTAAAATAAAAGTTGTTCCATTCTTTTTTATTGAATTCTACCGAATTGTTAAAATTGGGTGGCATCATCATAATAAGAGGAACGTCATTGGTTATATCCTGACCATACACATAGGAAGCGCTTCCTTTATATCCAAGATGATCATTGATCTTTAGTGCTACATCTACATCTACACCGTACATTCTGGCATCTATCTGCTGATATTCATACACCACAAAGTCTCCACCCCATTGTGTATTTTGATATCCTGTAGGTATTTCATTGATAAAATTCTTGGTATAAAAGAAATACGGGTTTACCGAAAGGCTTAAGCCTCCGAGTACATTTAATTTTGCATCTGCAATTAAATTAAACTGATTCCCTGTTTCACTTTTAATTCTCATATCTCCTCTCTCAATGATTGCTGCAGAATGGTGAAGACCGTCAGCAAAAAGCTCAGCCACATTTGGAGATCTGGAAACCCTGGCATAATTAAATCTCAGATTAAAACTGTCTGATGGATGATAGGTGATTCCGGCATTAGCGGAAATATTATTGAAGTTCAATTCGGGTTTTGTAAGAATTCTATTCTGATTAATTCTAACCACAAAATTAGAATAATCAGCAGCGTATAATTTATTCCATTTACTAAGGTCATACCATTTGGTCACTTCGTAACGGTCAAAATCATATCTGGCACCAGCTTCTATATCTAATTCGGGCAAAACCTTATATTTAAATACTGAATAAACTCCTGCATAAAATCTATCATAATTGGGCACCAAACGTCTGGCTTCAGTATCAGGATTAGAATAATTGTTCTGATACCCTCCATTAATTCCCGTCTCAAGATTCCATTTTGTTCTTTCGATAAAGTGATTAATGTTTATATCATTGGTAATTAATTCTAAATCCAATCCCGGCTTCTTGCTTAGCTCTTCAGTTCGGCGAATATCATATTCTTTTCTATGATTGTACTGAAAACTGTAAGTAGCTGTAATTTTTCCAAAATCTTTAAATCTTTGGTAAGCGGATATTTTAGCAATATGATGTTCAATCTCCTGTCTTGGATTATCGATATCATAACTAAAAGGTCTTTTATAAAGCGGTTCCTGATTAGAAAGTGCCTCATCAAGATCATCTGCAGAACCCACATGTGAACTTCTTAAAATTCCAATTGAATTATTGGTTAGATAGTAATCAAATGAAATTCCTTTATTAAAAGTTAGCTTTTGAACTCCAAAATTGAATCCTGAATTCTGAACTCCCGTATTCATTAATCCATAATCCGGAGCATCTAAATCCCCTAGCTTTTTAAAGCTTCCATTGGTTTTAACTGCCCAGCCATTTTCCCAGGTCTTAACCAGTTTCACATTAAGATTAGCCCCTCTACCATTAGATATTCCGGAAAGCAAGACAGAACCCATAATTGTATCTTTCTTGGGTAGGATCTGTGGTTGCAAAAGAACGACTCCTCCAATTGCACCATTACCATACTTTAATGCTGATGCTCCTTTTATGACATCGATATGTTCAAAATTGTTAACATCTACATTTGGAGCATGCTCTACTCCCCATTCCTGTTCTGCCAATTTGACGCCATCATTTAATATAGCAACACGGCTGCCATATAGCCCGTGAATAATTGGTTTTGCAATATTATTTCCCGTTTTCAGGACGTTCACACCTGAAATATTAGTTAAAAGGTTTCCTAAATTTTCAGTTGCATTTCTTGTCAATACTGTTTTATCCAGGGTTTTCACCACCATACTGCCGTTATTCTTGTGGCTTCCATGTATCGTTACGGTTTCAATATCCTGAATATGATGTTCCAGTATTATAGTTAAGTGAAGATCCTGACTAACTCCTATATTTTCAGTATAATCATGACAATCAGGATGCTTAGCAATGAGATTATAGGATCCCGCAGGAATTTTATTAAATAAAAACTTACCTGCTTTATCTGTTTTTGCGGTAAAGGTTCCTATTTTCACGACAGCATTTTCAAGCATGCTTTTATCGTGAAAATCCTGAACAGTTCCTTCAACAGTATAAGTTTTTTGTGCGTTTGTAAGTACCAATCCACAAAAGATCAGTAATAAACTATATATCAATTTCATTGTTAATAGATTGATTGCGTACTTAAAAAGTACATTTTTCGTAAAAATTTGTTGCTTTATTTCTGTTGCACCCCGTAAGAGATACAATGTATTAATGTAGGAAACAAGAGGTATTTGTATATGCAATGCATGTATTATACAATGACTTCATTAAGCCACGAATAGTAGAATACCGTACATCAGCCCTACATTAAAGCCAATAAAAAATCTATAGGTTATGAAATTGTGGGGGGACCCCGAAGTTGAAAAGTAAATTTTGTCTGAGACCAGATGAGCTCCTGAACAGCAATAAGCTGTTTGATTTCCTGCGTATAGCCTTCAAAAGAAAAATTAAATTCTTCAGGAACCAATGTATGTCCTGTAGCTAAGAAATGACAGGCCAAACAATCACCTACTTTTTCCTTAGCTACATTTTTTGTAATTGTATTTTCAGATTTTCTCAGATTAAAATTCCTGAAATTATCTATCGGATCATGATGGTGAAAGCTTTGAGAAAACAGCGCAAGAAAATAGATCCCAAACAAAAGTCTGGAGATAAAATTCTTAAATTGTCTGGTTTCCTTAAAAATCATGCATCAAAAGTAACAATAATAATTGTAATTATTCAATAAAAATAATAACCTCAATTAAAACCCCGATAATACTCAATCACTTACTCCAGCTGAGAAGCTAAATGCTCCCACTCCTGTAAAGCAAGCTCTAAATCCGCTTTTATCTTATTATATTCTTCCAATCTCTCATCGGAAGGGTTTTCTTTTGCAAAAGAGGCTTCCATTTCTTCAGATTGAGTCTCCAACTCTGAAATTCTCTCTTCTACCTTCTTTATTTTATTCTGGATATTTTTTTGTTCCTTGCTTATAAAACCTGGTTTTGGCTGAGATACGGGTTGTTCTTTTTCTACTACCTCTACTTTAGCTTTCACTTCTACTTTTACATCATCATGAAGTTTTGCCTTTTCAGCAGAAATTTCTCTAATGGTTTCTTTCTGTCTGTATTCCAGATACTCATTAATGTCCCCAAGAAACTCTTTCATTTTCCCATCACGGAATTCAAAAATCTTATCACAAAGCCCTTGAAGAAACTCCCTGTCGTGAGAAATCACAATCAATGTTCCTTCAAACTTCTGCAGTGCGAGCTTAATAATCTCCTTAGACTGGATGTCAAGGTGATTGGTAGGTTCGTCCATGATCAATGTATTGAAAGGACGTAACAACAATTTACAAAGTGCCAGACGGTTTCTTTCTCCCCCGGATAAGACTTTGGTCTTTTTTGTTACGGCTTCACCCTGAAATAAGAATGATCCTAATAAATCTCTTACTCTGGGTCTGGTCTCTTCTGTAGCTGCATCTTCTGCTTCTTCTAAAACCGTTTTATTGGGTGTTAATACTTCTTCCTGATTCTGAGCAAAGTATCCAATGTTTACATTATGACCTAAGTTCCAGGTTCCGCTATAATCCTTGATTTCTCCTGCAAGAATTTTTGCAAGGGTTGTTTTTCCCTGCCCGTTCTGACCTAAAAGAGCAATTCTATCCCCACGCTGAACAATAAAATCCACATCATCAAAGATCTGCTTATTTCCATAAGCCTTCCCTAGTTTTTCCGCCTCAAAATTAACTTTACCAGGAACCACAGACTGAACAAATCGGATATTAAATTTGGAAACGTCATCATTTTCCACTTCAATACGTTCTACTTTGTCTAGTTTTTTAATCAAAGATTGCGCAAATGCCGCTTTAGAAGCACTCGCACGGAATTTATTGATCAGTTCTTCGGTATGTTTTATTTCAGCATCCTGGTTCTTTTTAGCCTGGATAAGCTTTTCTTTTCTATCTTTTCTAAGCTCAAGATACTTGGTATAATCCGCTTTATAATCATCCACTTTCTTATTGTTGACATCGAAAGTCCTGTTACAGACTGCCGTCATAAACTGCTTGTCGTGACTTACCAGAACAATCGCTCCGGGATAATCTTTAAGGAAGCTTTCCAGCCAGATGATAGATTCCATATCAAGGTGGTTGGTAGGCTCATCGAGAAGCATCACATCATTCTTTTGCAGAAGAAGTTTTGCCAATTCAATTCTCATTCTCCAACCTCCTGAAAACTCATCCGTAATTTTCTTAAAATCATCTGCTTTGAAACCCAGACCAAATAATACCTTCTCCATATCTCCCTCAAGGTTGTAGGCATCGTGGTGCATTAAAAGATCATTCAGCTCGGTCATTCTATTGATCAGATCGGTATAGGCATCACTTTCATAATCTGTTCTTACAGTCATCTGGTGATTCACTTCTTCAAGTTCGTTTTTCCACGCATTGATCTGTTCAAAAGCCTGCATTGTTTCATCCCAAACAGTTCTTCCTTTCACAAAATCCAAATCCTGCTTTAGAAAACCAATTGTAATATTTCCATCAGGTACAACATTTCCTTCGTAGAATGTAATTTCTCCGGAAAGCATCTTTAACAGAGTCGATTTCCCCGCTCCATTTTTTCCTACCAAACCAATCTTATCATCCCTTTTAATGGTGAAATTCACATTTTGAAACAAATAGTTTCCTGAATGATGTAACCCTAGACCTTGAACCGAAAGCATTTAATGATATAATTTAAGAATTAATACTGAATATTTTTCGGGTGCAAAAATACGGAAAAAGAAATGAATAGACCAGAAATAAAAAAAGCTCCTCATATGAGAAGCTTTATTACCTAATATAAAACTGAAAAAAGTACGAAAATTTAATATATAAAGGGTATTAAATTAATATAGACCGATCCCATATGTCGTTATTCGGAACATTGGCACCATATGCAAAATCAGTGACAGAACCATCTTCAAGAATATGGATATTCGATGATAAGTTAGGATGGATGGTATCCACTGTTTTATGAGAAGGAACATTCAATCCGTTGTTGATCAATTCAACATCAATCCCATTTTTAGATTCCAGAAGCACCCGATTGTCATATAATCCAAAATTAGCTGAGATATGGGTATAGGATTCAAATTCTTCATACCGGTAAGCTGGCTTCAGTTCCGGATCAAGATCTATGACATATTTTTCGAGATCATTTGAAAATGACACCAAAAATGGATGCGCCCGCTCATCTATAGCAAAATCGGCATTTGTAAAGCCAGTACCGAAGACCTGCTGTACCCTGTTGGATTCCAGCAGCAATAATTTCCCGTACACTTTTGAAAGATCGTGATATACTTTCTTCCTTGCCATATAAGCCTGGGAAAAAACATCCCCGGAGTCGATCTTGTATCCTTTTAAGAGATGAAACCATATTTTATTACCCCCTGCATCCCGCATTGTGTTCCTGATATTCCCAATATAGGTTTCAACATCTTTAGTCCTCATAAAATTAGGGGATATATAAACCGATTGTGGCCCCTCAAGATAACCGCCTCCAATATCTGCATGAGCTCCGGGCACAAATATTTCTTTCCATACGGAAGTATCTGTCTCCGTTTTTGTATCATCTGTATTTTTTGACTCTTCGAAAAAACCAGTAAGAGGGAAAAAGTACCTGCATTCATTGACTGCACAAAGATGAATAGCATTTTCTATTCGGGGTAGTAAGTTCGTATCATAATTATTAAAAGGAGTCGATTCAACGGTATCAAAAACACCTAAAAACTTCACAGTAACATTGCCCAGTATTCTGGACTCCGGTTTTAATAGTTCGTAGCAGAAATTTCTGGCAAGCATTGCCCCCCTGCTAAATCCATATACATAAAACTGATATTCTTTACTCCTGTCCTTCATGAGTTCCTGAACGAAATAAAATGCTCTCGCCAGCTTATCATCGGAAGAATAACCTACATATCCGACAGGATTCTTACAGGTTGCCATGGCAAAATTACTATCCCCGGCACCCGTCACCGTTCCTATTCCTTCAATATATATTTTTTGATCCCCTTCAAATAAATTGAAAAGTTTATATACATTCGTTATTCCGCTATAATAACTTTCATTATTACGTTCTGGCTTTCTGCCTGATGTTGCATTGAATCCGTTATTTCCTGTGCCGTCAAAAAATATTCCGACAGAGATCATCTTACTATTTTCCATTATTCTTCATATTTTAGAATGGAATGATTTCCAAACCCTTAGTGATTATAAGCCTCACGACTTATCTCTCAAAGTAAACACAGAAAACAGCGGAATACTAGCGTAAAAAACACCAAAAAAAAAATTCCGTATTTCTACGGAATTATATTCTTTCAATGGAATAAATATTATTAATAATGGCGTAGATCACAATACCGACCGTATTTTTAGCACCAATCTTTTCCAAAACTCTTTGGCGGTGGCTCTCTACTGTCCTGGGGCTTATAAAAAGTTTTTCAGCAATCTCGTTATTGGTATATTCCTGACAGATCAGCTTCACGACATCCTTTTCCCTTTCAGAAAGCTCATCTTCCATTTCGAATAAGGATTTTTTCTTGCTGGAACTGTTCATGTATGAAAACAGCATCTGATGATCTTCAGCAGTAAAATACACTCCGTTTTTAAATACCGTTGTGATGGCATCAATAAACGTTTTTTTATCCGAGTTTTTCGGAAGAAAAGCAGATACTCCCAGCTTCACCATATATCCTAAAATAGAACTTTTGTAATGAGAAGAGAGAATGATTATTTTAAGATCAGGATATTTTTCTTTCAGGATTTCAACCAATTCGAAACCATTCATAGGCTGCATCTGCACATCAACTAAAGCAATATCCGGAAAATCTGCACCTGACAGTTTTTCAAGATTATCAATAAAATCACGACCGTCACTGGCAGTGAGACATACTGATATATTTTTTTCATTCGACAACAACAGCTTTACTCCTTCCAGAATTAGTTGTTCATCATCGATTAAGGCTATTTTAATTTGAGGGTTCATTGTGATAAGGAATTTTAATAATTAAACGGCTTCTCTTCTGCAATACATTTTTCCATTTATGAACTGCATTCATAGATTTTATTCTGGATTCTATATTACTGATCCCCATTCCTTTCTTTACAGATTCGTAATCGAAACCCTGACCATTGTCTGTAATGACAACGATCATGTCATCCGGATAATCTTTGATGTAGATCCAGATTTCCGTAGCTGAGGAATGTTTGATCACATTGGTCGTAAATTCCTGAATGATCCTATACAGCTGAACTTCAATAAAAATACTTTTTTTCCGATACCCAGGAGCTACATGCAATGAAATATTGATCTTGTGTGAAAGGTTAACGATCAGTTCTTCTATATATAGTACCAGACCTACAGATTCCAGATTCACAGGATACAATGAATGCGAAATAGTTCTGGCAGAATCTATTAACGCCGACATCTGATTGTGTATATTTCTTTTGATCAGTTCATCCCCTTTGGTATCAAGATTATTCAGCCACAGAGAAAGAATATTGAGTCGATTACCGATATCGTCATGAATCATCACCGCAATACGTTTACGCTCTTCTTCCTGAGCCTTGATATTTTCTAACACCAGACTTTTCTGATGAAGAACCTCAGCTTCATGCTGAGCATTTTTTTCCTTAATAATCCGGTCTACAAAAGTTTTATATGCCAATAAAATAAATAATACGATAACTGCTATGGTAACAATTATCAGTATTAGAAAATCAATATGTAGTGTTACTTCTTTAATTTGATAAATGTATATATAAATGAGCCATATAAAATACTCGACAGGATATTATTCGTTCCCAAAATCGCATAATAATCGTCCTCTGATAAAGTAGCAATCTGGTGCTGAATAATAAAAATAAATACAGAAACAGAATAATAAAAAAAGATACAGGCATCTACTAAAGTAAATCGGTTGATACTTTTACCATTTTTAATCTGCTGCAACAAAGTATACCCTGCAAAGCAAATAATAATGATATTGGAAGTCACTTTCACAATATCACTATTAAAATAAGTACTAAAGATCTGATTAAAAATCAAAAATCCAACAGATAACATGAATACTACAATCCATAGATATTTTGATCCATTCAGTTTTTTAATAAATAAACTTGTCAGTAAAAAAAATTCACCAGCTATATAGATAGGATACAGAAATGAAGTATCCTTATATCCAAGAATGGTGGTCAAAAAATTCGTAGAAGCTTCTATTAATAACAAAAAACCGATATAAAATACATATAATTTTTCGTCTTTTCTTAGCGCAGGGTACTTAAAAACCCCAAAAATAAAAGAGATAAGAAGCAGAACATTCGTGATCCCCCATGTAGTGATAAAATAGCTGTGCATGATTATTTTATAATTGACAGATAGGAGGACATGGTCTTGACCAATCGTACGTATTGGAGATCACCTCCATACTTCCTGTATTTTGTAAGTCCTGATAAAAAGAAATGAAAATCAATGTTACCAATGTTCTCTGATAGATCTCAGAAAATTTGATTCCAAATGAACATACGATATAAGAAAGTCCCTCTTTTGATGGATTCAGGTCTTCAGCAGGTACATAAAATCTTTTAAAAATTCTTGTTCCTTTAAATTCATCACATTCTCTATAAAACCAGGTTGATGATTCATCACGCCACAGTTCTATAGCAGCAACAGCTTTATCCTGTTCCATTACCGGCATATTGGCTACCGGAAAATACATATCTGCTGTTTTATCTACCTGCTGCAAATCTTTAGAAAGAACTGCATTTTTCACCAGGGTATATTCCTGTGTCTCTATCAGCGTCAGGTTCGTGGTCAATACAGAAAGAATACTGTAAGGGTATTCATTAACCGCAATTTTCTGTCCGCTAGGATCAAGAGGACAAAGAATGAGTACCAGTTGATTTTTATAGACTCCCATTTCAGAACAAAAGTCTGTGCATTTATTATTCCTCTTCACCCAGTCAATCTGGTCCAGTGAAAGGATAAAAACATAATTAGGCGGGATTAGCTTTTGTATTGTTGAATAATCCTTGGAACTGGCATCCCAGGCAGCGATCGCAGCGGTATACTCTTCTTTGTTAAAAATTGTCATATTTGCATGGTTTTTAGTGCTATAAAATTATATAAACTAAACTACCTATGCAAACATCTCCTCTATAATTGAAGATTTATTATTATATTTCAAATATAATTGAATAAACTTTTTAAATCATCAATAAGCTACTATAAACTCAGCGAACAAAGAGTTTTATTCACCTTTGAGTTTAATAATTCCTAACTGTAATATGGTAGCAGCTTTGTTGTCTTTCTTTTATATAATAGATCCGTCCGGCATTCGCATAATACTTCAATACTTTTTCCAGGGCAATTTCCATTTTAGGATTATATTTCAGAAGATTATTGAACCTTACGTAAGAAATATCAAAGGAGTTTCCGTAATTATGAGAACTGATTCCCAAAGAAGCATTAGAGTTTACCCTTCGCAGCCTGCACTGATCTTCAAGCGTTCTCGTCATTGATGAAACCGTAAAAGTATGTCCCTTCGATTCTTTACTGAATTTCGCGCCTATTTTTTCAAGCGTAGTTTTAGCTTTAGAAACTAAATAAGCCCTGCTGTAATCTAATTTCTGAACACGATACCCTTTTCCACTTTTCTTTACTTTATGAAGCTTTCCATTGCTGATATATTTTTGAATGGTTTTAGAGTCCTTAAGTAATTTAATCCCAAAACTTTTTGAAGCATCAATATGAGGTTTGTAAAGAGGGGTTGGTTCAACTTTTAAGACTTTCGTAAGATCATAGCAAGGTGCCATTTTTCTAGAAGGTTGTGCAGAACAAAAAACCAATAGACATCCAAAAACTAAACACAGAAACTTTTTCATTCGCACTTTTTTTAATTTAAAAACGAAAAATAATCATTTATGTGATACAATTCAACCGTAAGAGAAGTATCATTAAAACATATCTTTCAGTAAATCCTCAATAACATTATCAGATTCACACTTGTTGATTAATTTAATTTAATTCTTTTTAAAAAATAATTTGAAAGTTTGAAATTTAAACTATAAATTTGGTTTCAATATAAAAATAAACATTATGATAAAAAAACTTTTTGCTGAATTTTTCGGCACATTTTGGCTTGTTTTCGGAGGTTGCGGAAGTGCAGTTTTTGCTGCAGGGGTTCCGGACATCGGAATCGGACTTTTGGGTGTTGCTTTAGCATTTGGTCTTACTGTTCTCACTATGGCATATGCTGTAGGTCATATTTCCGGTGGACACTTTAATCCGGCGGTTAGTTTCGGACTGTTAGCCGGGGGGAGATTTCCCTTCAAAGATCTGATTTCGTACATTGTTGCACAGTGTTTAGGCGCCATTGCAGCAGCAGGCTGTCTTTACATTATCCTGAACGGAGCCGGTGCATTCACCACTGAAGGACCAGGCGCCTTTGCCACGAATTTCTATGATATGCCAGGCTACCATAACAGGAGTTATTCGATGGGAGCTGCATTCTTAGCAGAATTTCTGTTAACTGCATTCTTCTTGATTATCATTATGGGAGCAACGGATAAATGGGCAAATGGAAAATTTGCGGGAATAGCAATTGGTTTTGCTTTAACCCTGATTCACCTGATCTCAATTCCTATTACAAATACTTCCGTTAACCCTGCAAGATCCCTTTCCCAGGCTCTGTTTGTAGGAGGCGCTGCAATGTCTCAGCTTTGGCTGTTCTGGGTAGCTCCTATTCTGGGCGGAATTGCCGGTGGGCTGATCTATAAGTTTTTGCTTCAGCGATCAGATACCGAAGTAGCAGCTTAACTGAAAAAATATATAAAAAAATCCTGCCAGTATCTCCGGCAGGATTTTTTTATTTTCTTTTTTTGATCTCAAAAGGATTTTTAAAAATGAGTTCTTCATATTTTCCTTTGATCTCCATTTTTCGCTGCAGCAGATTCAATGCCATCTTCCGGATAAAAAGATCTTTGTCATTAAGCTTCCAATAAGAATCTTCATGTACCTGAACCGGCTTTCTGATGAGATAAAATTCAGTTTCCCAGGTATCTGCATTATGATAGAATTCAATGATTCCACAGTGTTCAGGAATTGCAGCATGTTCAACCATCCCCATAGGAAGTAAAAAACTGAACGCATTACAGACATAGTCCCCACAGGAAATCTTATCATGTTTTAAAAACTTCTCTCCTGTAGCTGTATTTAGATATGATTTTTTAAAATCGTTTTTAAAATCACTTTTAGATAACTTAATTTCAATTTCATGACTCAACCCCGCAGCATCAATGATCAGAATATCCGCTTCCCAGTCAGAATGAAAATGATTGGTCAGGACAATTTCTTTCTCAAAATCACATTGAGAATGGATGAATGCGTGGACAAGTTCTTCTATTTTTAGCATTTCTTTTGATTTTGAGGGTTTTAGGGCAAATGAGTTTGAGAGAGCTTGAGCTATTGATAATAATTAAAATAGAGTCATCACGTTGAGCAGATTTTGCAAAAAAATCGTATCGAGAAACTGTTGAGTTATGCGTGAAAATTCCGGTCATTTAGAAAACGTTCCCGGCACAAAATCATTCTTCATTTCATTATGAAGTATTTCACTCGAACTAACTGAAAACACATAATAAACAGTTACAACACGCATCCCGAACCTCGAAACACGAATCTCTACAATCAGCTCACCAATAAACTACACCCACGGATATCAGAGTGATCAATTCTTCCCAGGATCTGAAATTTACCTTCGGGAAGTATTTTTCCTAAATCCTGCGTGGCAATAAAAGAACAGGAATGAAAATTTGCCAGATCAATAATATTGACCGCTCCGGTTCTCCCCTCTTTCTCATAAGTCAAAGGATCCTCCGCATTTCTTACCAGGATACGCATCCATTTTGGACATTCGTATTCATTATTTCCCAGGGAATAAGCCTGTGACAAGAGTTCTGTCATGGAATATTCAGAATATATTGCATCTGTATTAAAACCCTGTTGTAAAATGGCCAGCAATTCATGTTTTGTCATTTCTTCCTTACGTCCCTTCATTCCCCCTGTTTCGATTACAATAAGGTTTTCTGAAAATCCCAATGATTCACCACCTCTTTCTGAATGGCAGTAATCAATGAAATCTAAAAGCGCAAAGGAAACCCCAAATAAAATAACCTTTCTGCCCTTCAAAGTCTTCAGAAGATCAAAAAGATCAGAATGATTATATAAGAAATACCCATTTTCAGGCTGCGCAGAAACATTCATCAGATAATCTACCATATAGATCAATGAAGAATTTTGTTTTTCAAGGTAACTTGGCAGTAACCCCAGAAAAATAAACTCTTCAGGTTTCCCTATAAACTGCTCAAAACTTTTATAGATACTTTCGCGATACAGATTTTCATTGGCAATATAATGTTTGGAAAGGTTCATCTGCGTCGTTCCCGAACTCTGAAAGTACAGGTCAGCAACAACCCTTTTGTCCAGGACCTGATGATTCTTAAACATTTCTATAGGTAAAAACGGGATCTTCGTCACAGCATCCACGGTATCAGGATCAATCCTTAGGTAATCCACAAATTTCCTGTAAACTTCAACGTTTTCATATTGATAACGAAACGTTTTCAATGATGCATCCAAAAAGTCCTGCTCGGTCTGTATGTTGAATATATTTTCCAATTTCTAAATTTTAAAAAATCTTACAATCTCATTATTAACCAGTTACTTAAAAAACATTCCTTTTTAATATTTTTTTAATAAAAATTGATTTTTTTGGTCAAGTTCTTGCAATGATGTATGCGGAATATGGATTAAAAACAGAGTGAATTTATTCATTCGAAGATTACCTCTTTTAGGGGTAATTTTTTTTTGTCTTTTCCTCAAAAGTCTTTAATTCGAAATCCTCCTCAAAGACCCCATAGGTAAAATAAGAGATCCAATCCCCTAAATTGATGTATTGTGCCTTTTGATTCAGCTCTAAAACCATAGGAAGGTGACGGTGCCCATAAATGAAATAATCAATTTTTTCAGTCTTTAGTTTTTCTTTTGAATAAATAATTAAAAACTCTTTATCCTCCCCTAAGAATGCTTTATCCTCTTCACCGGAAATCATTTTATTTTTCTGAGAAAGATATAATGCAATCTTCATCGCAATATCCGGATGAAGCCACTTAAAAGCCCATTGAGCAATAGGATTCGTGAACAGCTTCTTCATTCTTTTATACCCCTTGTCACCAGGTCCCAAACCGTCTCCATGAGCCAATAAAAACTGCTTACCTCCCATTTCAAAGTACTGTTTTTTATAAAACACAGTACAACCAATCTCTTCCTCCAGATAATCTTTCATCCATAGATCATGGTTTCCTACAAAGAAATAAACATGAATCCCCCGGTCTTTTAATTCAGCAATTTTTCCGAGCACACGAACGTACCCTTTAGGAATCACATATTTCCACTCGTGCCAGAAATCAAAAAGATCACCCATTAAAAATAAAACCTGGGCATCTTCCTTTATTTCATCCATCCAGCGTATAAACTTTTCTTCACGCACTTTGCTTTCCTTAGGATTAGGAGCTCCAAAATGCTGATCGGAAGCGAAATACACTTTTTTTCCAGGCTGTAAATTAATCGTTGTCTTTAACACCGGCTGAGTTATTTATTGAATTCAATTATAGATTATCTTCAGCAAACCATTCTCCATAAGAGTTTTCAGTTTCATGAAGTTTAAGGTAAGCCAAAGAAACTTCAGCGGGAAGCTTAGATTTTATTTTGGCTGCGATCGCATACAGCATATTTTCACACGTAGGTTGGAAATTGCAATAGATCACCTTATGCCCTCTTCCTTCAAGATCCTCCCCCAACTCTTTATGAGGCGACAGTCCATTGATCAATACCGCATGATCCCAAACATCTACAATTTCAGATTTTACAATACTTTTGATATCACCAAAATCCACTACCATCCCATTTTTAGGGTTCTCCAAATCATTAACAGGTTTTCCTTTCACTGTCACAAACAGCTTATAGGAATGTCCATGCATATTTTTACACTTTCCATCGTAATTATACAGCACATGTGCCGTCTCGAATGTAAAAATTTTTGTAATACGTATCATGCTGCAAAGATAAGGAATTTGGGATGAGTATGGGATACTGATTGAGGAGTATGATATGATCAATAAAAAATAATATCTCTATGCTATTTATTAAAATACACAAAATTACACGACGAGTTTTGTCGTATTAGAGGGATATCTTTGTAAAAATGAAAAAGATAAGATTAAATCTTTTTCACAAGCCTTTTCGCCGTGATGTAAAAAGAGTACTTTTGCGGAAATTATAAAACTATACTCATTTAATTAAACATAAGCATGAAAAAACTCTTCTCGAGTGCATTTTCGTTATGCACAATTCTGAGCCTCTCCGCTCAGGAAGTAATATGGCAGAAGGATATTAAATCCAATACTCAGGATTTTCTAAGCCAGGTTACGACGACCATTGATCAGCAGTATTTGATTACAGGAAGCGCTATACAAGAAGGAAGCCAGAAGAAGGAAGCTGGAAGTAATGCCAAGCAAAATAATGGGTATGATTTTCATTTGGTGAAACTGAATCAGCAAGGAGATCAGGTTTGGGAAAAGTACTTTGCGGGAAACAACCATGATTATCTATCAGCCACCGTGACCACCCAAGATGGTGGATTCCTTATTTCAGGCACCTCGCAATCGGGGAAAGGATTGGATAAAAAGGACAACTCAAAAGGAGGATCTGATATCTGGATCATCAGAATCAATGAGTTTGGAGATGAGCTTTGGCAAAAAACATTAGGAACTTCTGCGGATGAAGAAGCTAAAGCCGTTATTCAAACAACTGATTTAGGATTTTTTGTAGCAGGAACTTTCGGCTCTGCTCAGGATTCCAAAATAAAAGGATATGGTTCGAAAGATGTTTTGATCGTCAAATTGGATAAGAACGGAAAAGAAATTTCGCAATTGGTTTTAGGAGGCAGAGGATTAGACGAGGTTGAAAAAATGATTCCAACCAAGGATGGCGGAGCATTATTAGGAATTTATTCGAGAAGTTCCGAGTTTCGGGTTTCGGGTTCCGAAGGTCAAAGCTCAACTCCAGAAACCTCGAATCATGTATCTCGCTATCCAAAAACCACCAGCAATGAAGGCGAAGGAGACTATTGGGTTGTAAAACTCAGCAAAGATGGAAAAGTAGAATGGGAAAAGAATTTTGGAGGCAAAGGAGATGATCATTTAAGAACACTAGCTTTGACATCAAGTGGCTTCTTAATTGGAGGAGAATCCAGATCGGAAAGATCAGGAAACAAGACCGTTGGAATTGAAGAAGGAACAGATCTTTGGCTAATCTCTTTAAATGAAAAAGGAGATGAGAAGTGGCAGAAATCCTACAATTTCAAAAATAGAGATGTCTTAATGGGAATGAGTGTAATTCATTCAGCAGACGATAAGACATCCAAAGGAATTTTACTTGGTGGATACACTCAGGCTGAAGAACGAATAGAAACCGATGATGAAACCTTCTGGATGTTGTATCTGAATCAGGACGGGCAGGAGCAGTGGAGAAAATATGTGAGTGGAGACTCGAGACGAAGAGAAGAGAGACTTTCTGATATTAAACTCAACAGAGATGGATCAATCATTTTAGCGGGAACCAGTGCAGAGGAATTAGGAAAGGAGAACTGGAAGATTATCAAGTTAGGAGATAAACAATTGGATCAGCTGATCGAGAAACATGATATCAAGATCTATCCGAACCCGGTATCTGATTATGCCTATGTCGAAATAGGATTTGACTTTAAAGACGCAGATATTACCCTTTACGATATGGGAGGAAGACAGCTTCAAAATATAAAAACCAAGAATAAAGTGACGAAGATCAATACCCAACCTTTGATTCAAGGAGCATATCTCGTAGCCATAAAAACAGATACCAATAAAACGGCAAATGCCAAACTGATTAAAAAATAACTATGAAAAATTATATAAAAAAAGCTTTACCCACTGTGTTAAGTTTTTTATCCATTTCTTTTTATGCACAGGATTACAATAGTCTGTTTTCCTCTAAAGGGGCTGGAGATGGAACGGATGCTTTTAATATTGTCCCTCCTTCTCCGGAATCATTTTTCAGAACACAATTTGGGAATCTGAATTTCAATGAGTTTAAAGGATCTCCTAATATACAGATTCCAATATATGAGATTAAAGACGGTATCCTGAAGCTTCCGGTAACCTTAAACTATTCCAAAGCAGGCGTTAAGGTGAATGACATCCCCAATAGCACTGGAATGAACTGGCTCTTAGATACCGGTGGTATTATTACCAGAACGATTTATGATCTTGCAGACGAAGCAGCATCACAAAGGCTGGTATTAAATTCTACGGAATTGGGTAATCTTTCATCCCAGGCAGGTGCGCAGGATCTGGGAGTTTATTCCCATGATATATCCACCTCAATAGATAATGAAATTGACGTATTTAATTATTCAATACCTGGGTATAGTGGAAGCTTTTATTTAGATAAAAATTTCAATCCTGTCCTTTTAACTCAGGATTATAATCTTAAGATTGAAGCTGTAGATAATAATTTTAAAGTAAGCAAGTCCTTTATAATCACTACGTATAACGGAACAAAATATACCTTTGGAGGAGTTGGAGCTACCGAAAGAACATGGGTAAGATTACAAGGCACCCGTACCGGGATTACCAGCTTTTATTTAAAAACGATCGAAGATCTTTCCCATAATAAAATTGAATTCACTTACAATCAGGTGAGTTCAAAGATAATTCCATTAGGTGAACAGGAAACAGGGTTGCTACAAGCTCTGGATTTCCCATATGTGGATGCTGGTAGTGGGCAAACATATACAACAAATGCTCCATCTACTTCCGCGATCGGAACTTCAGGTAAAGTTTTAAATATAGCAGAGTCTAAATTTCTTGATAAAATTACTGCCGGAAATGAGGTCATCCAATTCAATTACATCACGGAAGCAAACAGTCCTTTCCAAAAAATAGGAAATATTGTAATTTCCCAGAATGGGGTGAATGCAAAGAAAATAACTTTTGATTACATTAATAGCAGCGGCACAACAGTCAGTGAAAAAAGATTTTTCCTGACATCTGTTAAAGAATATGCTGTCAAAAATAACGCAGACACTTTTATCAGTGAATATGCTTTGGATTATAATAATGCTTTAGATCTTCCTAAAAGACTATCCAGAAGTGTTGATTACCTTGGATACTATAATGGTAAAAACAATACAGCACTATTACCTAATCTGAAATTATTTGGAGAGCAGTATCCTATTTTTAATTCGAATACCAATTATGCAGACCGAAGACCTAATTTCGATTACGCAAAGTTAGGAACTTTAAGATCTATTACGTACCCTACAAAAGGAAAGACGATGTTCGAATATGAGTCAATACAGGCGAAAGTTCCCATCAATTATATTGGTGATTGTGTCATTGGAAATACCAATTATGTAAACCTCCCTTATGTAGATCAGAACGATTGGCTCCCATTAACCAATGAATCAACATTTACCCACTATGTTTCAACGATAGATGGAAATACCACCAATGCCCAAATTACTTTGATGCTTCATTCGGACAAGGAAATTAATCAACCTAATAAGGCAAATGCATTGTTTGAAATTACAGATCTGGCAACCAATCAGGTGATCTTTAGCAAGACTATCACTGTGATAAAAATGATTCAGGATATAACCAATACCTATACTGTCCCATTAGCCAATAACAAATCTTACAAATTCAACTTTAAAGTAAAAGATATTTGTTATGAATGTAACGGAAATGCACACATAGAATATCCTAATGTCTGGCAAAAAGTAGAGGACTCTAACATCAGGTTAAAAAGGCAATATGATGTTTCTGAGACCGGAACGATAAATATTAAAAGGCTTTACTATACAACTTATCAAAATATTAATAGTTTCGATGCTCTCGCTGCACCTTTGCACCCTCAATTTAAATCTTACAGCTACAATCAGGTAATGGGGCAAAACGCACCAACTCATGCTGAGCTTGGTTTCGCGTCCACCTATGAAACACTGTTTCATTCAGATATGCAAAGCTCAAGAATCCATTCAATTCAACAGGACGGAGAAGATACCCTTTTTGATATTAATGATCCTGTATATCCACAGGTGACCATCAGCTATGGTGGAGATAATTTTGAAAAGGGAGGAGAAGAAAAAACATTTGATATGAAGGCTTATACTGTCCCTAATGCTTTCGGTTTAAGACTTCCAAATGCTCAAGGAATGGCCCCTAATAGTCAGGTGGATAATACGAGCGCTTTAAACTTATTAATATCTACTGCTGAAAACACCCTGTATAAGCAACTGCCATTAGGTAATATCCAAGGGAAATTAATTTCCCACCGTATATTCAATAATAAAAATGGAAGTTTATTCGTAAAGAACAGTATTGAAAATGAGTATAATGCAATCATGGGAAATAATGCTGTTTACAGTCTTGCCGGCATTAAGCTTTATCCTTATGTAGTTCTCCCTCCCGGAGTTGATGAATCTACCTCATTAGATAATTTCTACATCGGACAATATAGGTTTCCTACCTATTCTGCCTTTCCCAGTACAACTAAAACGACAGAATATTTAGAAGATGTACCCGTGAGTGTTACAGATGACAGTTTGTATAAAAAATTGACTACAACAACCAATTTTACGTATGATAGTTTAGATAAACAGCTTTCAAAAAATACTGTACTGAATTCTGACGCAAGTATTCAGGAAATAACGTATCTGTATGCCCGTGAAAAAAACAACCAAAAACTAATCAATGCCAATATGATAGGTATTCCTTTAGAGACAAAGGTTGTTGAAAAACAAAATGCAGGAGATGCAGGAAAAGTAGTTTCCAGAACGGAAACAATGTATGACACTCTTAATAGCTATCTTCCAAGTTCTGTATTGTCTGATAATATTCTGAACAGTACCCCTTCTACGGATATCACCTATGACTGGTACGATCCTAAAGGCCATCTCCTTCAGTATACACCCAAAAGCGGTATCCCGGTTACCATAATCTGGGGATATAAAAGTTCTCAGCCTATCGCTAAAATAGAAGGTATTGATTACAGAAGTTTATCAGGCGTTGCTCAAACTTATATTACACAAATTATGAACGCTTCAGACGCGGATGCTGTCGATCCGACAAAAGAAGGCGACCTTCTTACAGCCTTGGATGCTTTTAGAAAGAATCCTGATCTCTCCGCATATCAGATCTCCACCTATACCTATGATCCATTGATTGGTCTCACCAGTATTACGCCACCTTCAGGGATCAGAGAAGTATACGTTTATGATTCAGCTAACCGCCTGGTAGAAATAAGACAGGGTTCCAAAACAGGAAATATTTTGAAGGAATTCAAATACAATTATAAAAACTAAGACATGATGAAAAGAATTTTAACACTCATGAGTCTGTGGTCGGCAGCAGGATTTACCTATGCCCAAACCTTACCAGCCTCAGAAAACTATATACAGTCCAGAACTTATCTTGATTCTGTACAGGCAAGCAGCACCAGTGCGAGACAAATCAATACAGTGCAGTATTTTGATGGATTGGGAAGACCGAAACAGGTGGTTAATGTAAAAGCATCCCCATTAGGAAGAGATCTCGTAACTCCTATTCAGTATGATGGTTTTGGAAGACAGACCAGAGATTATCTTCCGGTTCCGCAGCTTTCCACCAATGGCGGAGTTCTTTACACACAGACTCCAAATGTATCTGATTTCCCTGTGGGAGATCCTGCAGGGATCTATCCCGGGGAGAGGGCTTTTTCTGAGAAAACGCTGGAAAATTCTCCTTTAGATAAAATATTGGATCAGAAGCAGGTCGGAATCGCGTGGGCAGCAAAACCTGTTGTGTTTGGTTATTTAATTAATACTGCAACGGATGTCAGAAGATATACTACCATTACCACTCCAGTGGAAAACAGAACCGATTATAAGCTCACAGTTGCACCCAATGACACGAATACAGCAAACGGTTATTACAAAGCCAATCAATTGTATAGAAATTCTGTAAAAGATGAAGATGGTAATGAAACTATAGAATTTAAAAATGGAAAGGGTCAGGTTGTTTTAGTAAGAAAAGTTATTAATGCAACAGATAATGCAGATACTTATTATGTTTATAATGAGTATGGACAGCTTGCATTTGTGATTCCCCCAAAAGCTTCGTTTAGCATTAAGGGCCTGGTAGCAGGGACAACCATTACAGGAGCTGTGTTAACTGATCTATGTTACCAGTATCGTTATGATGGTAAAAACAGGTTGGTAGAAAAGAAACTTCCCGGAAAAGGATGGGAATTCATGGTATACAATAAGGCGGATCAACTTGTTATGACCAAAGATGTTAAACTTGCAGGTAAAAACCAATGGCTGTTTACAAAATATGACCAGTTTGGAAGAGTTGTTTATACAGGACTTATTAATAATCCAGGAAGCAGACTGAGCTTACAGAATGCCGTAGATACGAATGCCAATATCTATGAGACAAGAAGTACAACCGCATTTACCCTTAATGGGATGCCTGTCTATTATTCTACCGTAGCTTCGCCGGTAAGTAATGTAGCTCAAATCCTTAGCATTAATTATTACGATACTTATCCCCCAGGGACACCCGCTGCTCCCAATACTTTTGGTCAGAAACTTCTTACGGATAACCCTGGCGGCAAAGTAACAACTAAAGGACTTCCTACTGCTTCTTACGTGAAGAATATTGAAGATGACAACTGGACAAAAAATTACAATTATTATGATAAGAAAGGAAGAGTAACAGGGACTTACTCTATTAATCATTTAGGTGGCTACACTCAGACAGAAACTGAGTTTGATTTTGCAGGTGCTGCCAAACGCTCTAACACCACTCACCTCAGGAAGCAGGGAGAAATAGCTGTGCTCGTGAAAGAACGCTTTGTCTATGATGCGCAAAACAGGCTAAAACAACATTATCACCAGGTAGACAATAATCCCGAAGAGTTATTGACAGACAATACCTACAACGAACTTTCACAGCTAAGCACTAAAAAAGTAGGCAATAATCTTCAAAGCATTGACTATGCTTATAACATCAGAGGTTGGATGACGGATATCAATAAAAACCAGATGTCTGTTGCTGATCTAGGAGGAAAGCTGTTTGCCTATAAAATTAAATACAACCAGAAAGAAGGAATTACCAACCCCGACTCAGTTTTATTTTCCGGTAAAAATGTTGAAGCTAAATACAATGGTAATATAGCAGAAGTAGACTGGAGATCGGTAGAAACTATTGGAGCGAACCCATCTCTCACTCCCAAACGTTACGGCTACGTGTATGATGCATTAAACAGATTAACGGCAGGATATTATCAAAATCCTAATAATCCCACCAGCAAAGAAAATACAGAATCATTAGCCTATGATTTGAATGGGAACATTACCACCCTTTACAGAACCTCTGTAATGCAGGGAACAATTGCCACAAAAATTGATGATTTAGTCTATACTTATGCAGGAAACCAGGCCACAACCATTAAAGATAACAGTGCAAACAAAACTGGTTACGAAGGCATAGCAGGTCTTCCGATCACTTATGATCT
Source organism: Chryseobacterium sp. T16E-39 (assembly GCF_002216065.1). Taxonomy (NCBI): domain Bacteria; kingdom Pseudomonadati; phylum Bacteroidota; class Flavobacteriia; order Flavobacteriales; family Weeksellaceae; genus Chryseobacterium; species Chryseobacterium sp. T16E-39. Next base: position 2,274,421 of record NZ_CP022282.1, read on the forward strand.
CAATGGGAATATGGAAACAATGGCTGATAAATCTATTTCAGGTATTGTATACAACTATTTAAATTTACCCAATAAACTTACCATAGATAAAGGAACGCAGGTTGCCGAAATTTCCACTAAATATAGTTCTGATGGAACGAAGCTGAGAAAAGAAAACTACACTTCTTTTACCGGAGTTGCAGGTACAACGTGGTCAAAAATAATTACAGATTACCTGGATGGATTTCAGTATTTGAATCAAACCAGTTCTGAGGGAAGTGGTGGAAGCACCGAGTTGATGACAGACAATCTTGAAACATCAAGAGCATTGGAAATGGAGGCTTATTCTCCGGAACCGGTAAACAATAAGAATGTTTTAAGTTCAAAGAATCCTGAGCTTCAGTTTTTTCCAACCGCAGAAGGATTTTATGATTACACAAAAGATCAGTATATTTACCAGTATAAAGATCATTTAGGAAATGTGAGAATTAGTTTTGCAAGAAACAGCGCAGGTGCTCTTGAAATTACAGATTCTAATGACTATTATCCGTTTGGAATGAATCATTTAAAAACCGGAAATTCATTCTTTAGCCCAAGTGCTTATATGAATTATAAGTATAATGGTAAGGAGCTCCAAGAGACAGGAATGTATGATTATGGAGCCAGGATGTATATGGCTGATATTGGAAGATGGGGAGTTGTGGATCTGTTGGCGGAGAAGTATCAGCCTTTCAGTGGCTACAATTACGTTTTGGGTAATCCTATTAGTAATGTAGATCCAGATGGCATGGAGGTTAAACATGATTTTCAAATTTTAAAAAATGGAGAAGTTAAGTTGATTAAAGAAACAGAAAGTAAATCAGATACTTTATATGCTAGTAATGATAAAGGTGAGGTAGATAAAAGTAAGGGTAGTGTTACTGTAAAAAAGGCAGAAAAGGAAGACGCAACAATTATATCCAATTTAGCAACGAATAGAAAAGATGAGTTTGGATTTAAGGGCCCAGATTTACGAATAGCTATTACTAATAATAGAACAGATGCATTAGATGTTTTTCAATTTGCAGCATTAAACAGTACCAATGAATGGTCCATTCAAAGCAACACAATTAATGGAAAAAATGAATATGCTTTAGGAACTCAATTAGACCCTGCTGCCTCACCAAACTATTTAGCAATTGATAAATTAGGATATTCTTTAAAAAATACACTTAATTGGGACATGCATTCTCATGGAAGTCCATTTGGCACAAATGGCCCTTCTTCTGGAGATATAAGTCATTATACAACAAAGACTGCAACTAGGTTTCTATTTAGGACTAATGGGAGCGGAAGAGGACAAGTTTATCCATATGGAAAAACCAATGCAACAAGCTCCCTGTTTAAGCAGAGAAATTTCGGAGATATGGATAGAAAATTTTCAAACTATAGTGATTTTAAATAATATGAAATTATTTGTGTTATTTTTATTAATAATTTGCACAGAGGTTAGTGCACAGAGTAAAAATGCCAATATTTTTTTTGAAAATAAGGCATTGGCAAGAAAGGTTAATAACGTATTATCATTTATTGATATATCAAATACAATTAACTTAAACGATTACGGGAAATCTATTATCTATGTTACTGTTGAGCCGGTTAATGAAAGGTATTTTTCTATTAGCTTAAAAAACCAATTACCGACTGTAGATAGAAAACTATTTAAATGCTTTAAACTTGAAAATAATAGATTTATAGCATTTGTTGATAAATCTAATATGAATTTTGGACAAAATGAGTTATATAAAAATAATTTTGAAATTGGTGCAAAAGAACTAGTTCCTTGTGATGAATTGTTTAAACTCTTAAAAGATAACAAACTACCTAAAATTCCAGAAAATGTTTTCGCATATTCAATTTTTGAAGATACATTTGTTTATTTGGAAGGGTTGGCAACCTTTGACGCATTACAATACTTAGAGATAGAATATGATTTGAATAAATCAACAAAATAGCCCCTTGCTAGCGCAAGCGTCACGCCCGTAGCCGAATAGATAACATACAATTAGATTCGAGAAAATATATTTTCTCGAATCTTTATTTGTAGTATTACACAAACCTGAAAATAATTTAGGCTGCAAATTTTATAAATGCAATTATAAGCAGTATAAGAAATTAACAAGGTGATAACTAAGAAACTTTGAAAATCTATTTAAATTTGTATCCATGAATTTGCACCGAGCGTATCGATCCCCCGCTGCCGCACGAATCCTTTTGTGTGGCATTTTATTCTAATTACTTTTACCAAACTATCTCATTTTATATCTTTACCTAAAACATATAATAATTATAATGAAAAAAAACTGGTATTTGAAGTTGAAGGTAAAGAGACCTGGGATAGTTCTTCAGGAATAGATTACTTTGAATCGGCTAGTAATATTTGTGGTCTCTATACTTGGCCCTTGCTTGTGCACAAATAAAAATTAGGGAGTCACGAATAAATAGCTCTCAAATAATTAAAGCTTATGAAGGAAAATTTAAAAAAGATTAAATAGTTCTTGTATTATGTATTCTTTTATTGAATTTTGGATATCCTGCATACCAAAAGAAGGAATTTTTATAATTACGTAGAAAAAATAATTTAATTTGAAAATCAATGAAAAAAATAATTTTAATAACTCTTATTTTCTTTTTTACTTTTAATAAAAGTACTATTAGAAAACAAGATTTACATAATATTATTAAGGGATATATAGAATATATTTCTAAAAAAAGAAAGATCAACCCTAAAAACGAGATATTAGTATTAGCTTTTCATAATCAAACGAAAGAAAAAGGTGAATACTCAGTAGATATTGCATTTTTCGACCCTAAAGTGATGAAAAATATGAAATATAACCAGGTTTATTTATTTGAAGGATATAAGCTTATATTGCCTGATAATGAATGCAGAGCAATAGAGAAAATGTTTAAGAAAATTTCATATGAAAATTTTAATCAGGCTGCAATAGAAATAGATTACGAAGTTGAAAGTTGGCATATTGCCTTTAATAAAATGGATGAGATTAATTTTTTATCACCTAGTGTAATCTCAGCACGTATAAAATCAATTTTAAAGGCTAAAAATTTAAAATTTTCTGATACGTATAAAGATATTTCATATTCCTCCCCAAATTGTTCAAAATTTGCTCCATCTAAACAAAGTCCATGACTTTTAATTTAATAATAAAACAACAAAACTTACCAAAAAAAAATATATTTTTAAAATATAGCCCCTCGCTCCCGCACGATTGTGTGGTGTGGTAGATAATAAAAAAACCCGCATTTTGCGAGGTTATTTATCAATATAAGTACAACGGGAAGAAATATTAAGGATAGAGATACAATAAAAAAAGTTCCTAGTCAAACGAAAACCAATGATAGTATTATGTTTAATAAAGCTGTTAAAAATTTTAATGATCAAAAGTTAAAAAACTATTATAATAAAATAAATTTTCTCGGCAAAAAATGGTAGTAAAAAATAATAAAAGAACAGCGAAAAATTTTTTTTTGCTTTTAATTATCTTTTTATTTTTTTCATGTAAAAAAAATGATAAAAATTTCAGTAAACAAGTCAATATTCAGGATATTACTAATGAAGGTAATTATGCAATTAGTACTAAAAAAGAAAATGATTCCCCCCAGCTGCCGCACGAATCCTTTCGTGTGGCATTTTCTTCTAATTATCATCAATAAACTATCTCATTTTATATCTTTACCTAAAACATATAATGCTGAGTGAAAATTATAAATTCTATAATCAGAAAGGATTCTTTTACTAAGTTTGTCTTAGCGGGCAGAGGCTATGAATGTTTATTAATTACATCCATCAAATCTGATCTAAACAGTTTTAGTCTCATTTAGACTACCTCAAAATAAAAAATAATGAAAATAATATTTATTTTAATAATGGTTTTACTAACCAACAATAGTTGCTCCGCACAAAATAATATTGATTTTTTTTATCAGGATAAAACGAAAGCAAAAGAAACAGATAGTTCTGCATACAAATCTTATTTGGAAAATATTCCAAAAGAATTTCTTAAAAAAGATAATGAAGTATTATTATTTTTTAATAATGCCGCTTTTATTGACGATGTTATTACTATAAATGGTAAAGACTATAATTTTGAAAACTATACCTGTGGATATACACAAATTAGAATTCTTAAAACAGATGGAAAGATTAATATCACATCTAAGAAAAAAAAAGAGATGGATTTTAAGCTAAAAAAAGGAATTGATTATATTATTATAAACGGAAATTTTGATAATAAATGGAGTGTTACATTTTCAGAATTTTTTCCAACAATGGAATGTTTGTAAAATTATAAGTACAGTGGTAAATAGCTCCAAGAGACTGGTATGTATGATTATGGGGCAAGGACGTATATGGCCCCCGCTGCCGCACGAATCCTTTCGTGTGGTATTTTCTTCTAATTATCATCAATAAACTATCTCATTTTATATCTTTACCTAAAACATATAGTGATGAGTAGAAATTATAAATTCCACAATCCGGAAGGATTGTATTTTATAAGCTTTGCTGTAGTAGGTTGGTTAGACGTATTTGTTCGAAATGAATATAAAGAGCTTCTGCTGGAAAGTTTAAGATTTTGTCAAAAAACAAAAGGTTTAGAAATTCATGCATGGTGCATTATGTCCAGTCATGTACATTTGGTTTTTCGAAGTATAGGCGGACAAAAACCAGAGTTATTAATTGGAGATTTGAAAAGATTTACAAATAATGAAATTATAAAAGCTATTAAGGAGAACCCTAAAGAAAGTAGAAAAGAATTTTTGTTAGATTTCTTTTTGAAAGAAGGAGCGAAAAGTTCGAATGTTAACAAATATCAGTTCTGGAGGCATGACAATAAACCAATTGAACTATGGAGTAATAAGGTTATATTCCAAAAAATTAACTACATTCATCAAAATCCGGTTCAGGCAGGTCTAGTTTTTCGGGCAGAAGATTATAAATACAGTAGTGCAGTTGATTATTATGATGAAAAAGGACTTTTGGATAATATTATAGTTTTTAGAATGTTTGATTTATAGTTTTTAAACCACACGAAAGGATTCGTGCGGTACCGGGGAGGAAATAAAAAATAATTATGAGAAGAAAATTTATTCTATTTTTCATTTTAATGTCAATATTCATTTTTTCACAAAACAAATCAGGTATATATTCATACAAGACCCCTTATTATTTTGAAAGTATAAATTTATTAAAAGATGGAACTTTTAAATATTATAGAAAAACTGAATTTTTAAAAGATGAAATTTTTGGGAATTGGCAGCTTCGAAACGACAGCATTTTAGTTTTGGATAGTAATCCTCAAAGATCCAAATTGATGGTTAAGGAACACATTAAAAAAGGCAAGAAAATAACCTTTACCGTAAGAGACTCTGAGGAATATCTCATTAATTACCAACTGCATATAATTACCAACAAAAAAGACACTCTTGCTTACAGGAATCAATTTGAAAAATCTGTTATTAAAGAAAAACCCATTTCTTTTTATATAATAAGCACTGAGGGCTTACATTCTCCTGTTTATAAAATCAAAGGAACAAATAGTAATTTTTTTGATGTGAAATTTGAACGACAAAGGGTATTTGAAAATGAGCAATGGAGGTTTGTAGGAAACAGTATAATTCCGTTGGGATTAGATGGGAAATATTCAAATTATAGGTTGATAAGAGAGTAAAGGAATGTCCGTATATTCTATAATAAAAAAGCAATAGAACTAATTAAAAATTTACATGACCAGATTTACTATTGTAGCCTCAGGAATTTTAGGGTGTATTTTATTATCCTGTGGTTCTACATTTTCATATCCCAGCAAGTTTAGTAATATCTGTTTCTATATTGACACTCCAACCAATGAACTGTATATAAAAACGAGGAATAGATTTGTATTAACCTACCCTAATTCTTTTGAAAAAATTATGGGAATATGGAAAATTAAAAAAGATACACTACAGCTTTCCACTCTTTCTAATGGTTCTCTACTAGACAAAGATAGTATACCATACAAGGAAGAAATGTATCTTATTATAAGAGGTACAAAATTAATAAACCCAAAAAACAAAAAATGTTTTATGCAATTACAAAAATGACAACTCAAAAATATTAAAATTTAAGCCGCACAACTGTATTAACAACAGGCATCAAATCTTCTCCAGCCAGTCACTTTTCAACCTCTGAACTCTTTGTGTCTTAGAATCAATTAAAACCCATAGTGTTAAAGAATCTACTACAAGCTGGCCATTACAATAAAATTCAACTTTTCTGGGCTGCCTGATTCCTTCAGGGTTTTTAGGATATGTTTTTACGGTAATGATATCGTTTAAATAGACTTGCTTTTTATATTGAATATGATGATCAAGAAGCATCCATATATCTTCAGGGTATTCAGTCAAGTGTTTTACTGCATCCCAATGTTCGGTTGCTATTTCTTCCACCCAGCTTACATACTGTACGTTATTAACATGATTGTTCTGATCGATGTTTTCTTTCGTAACCTGTATCTCTTTTTCATACACTAAACTCATTTCCCTGAAATTTTAGTCAAAAATAAGACATAAAAACAAAATCTTCCTAAAAGAGAGGTAACCTTTTACGATTAACATAGCGTTTGCATATGTTATATTCATAAAAAAACGGAATCGGATTAAAACCCGATTCCGTTTACAATATTTTGTTTGCTATTATTTAGCTTTTCCAGTTGCTTTAGCAGCAGGTGTTGCTGTTGCCCCTAACTTGGTTTTTACAGCAGGTGTAATATCTTCACTTCCATCTGTATATACCAGGTTATTAGCTCCCTGAGCTGTTGAAGTATCAAATACATAGCTTAAACTTCTTTCTTTAGCCACAGCAGAAATTGCATTCTGTATTTTTTGCTGTAATGGAGTAAACAGTTCGCTTTGTTTAGCTGAAATCTCCTTAGCCGCTTGTGTTCTTCCTTCTTCAATTTTTTTACCCAAGCCTTGTAATTCTGTTTGAGCTGCAATTAATTCTTTAGTTACTGCCTCTTTGTTAGCCTCGCTTAACGTTTTTTCTTTTTCCTGTGCCGTTTTTAGTTTAGCCTGATAATCTCCGATCAGCTTATCAATTTCTGTTTGTTTTGCTTTTGTCAGATTATCGATTGCTGCATTAGCTGTTTTCACTTCAGACATACTTGCAAAAATATCATCTGAGTTCACATGACCTATCTTCTGTTGAGCATTTGCGGCGTTAGCAGTAAGCGTTAATCCCGCTGCAATACATAGTACTTTAATTAACTTCATTTTTTTAATACGTATTTTAAAACTTTGTTTTTTTGTTTTCAAATATAATACAAATTTTGATCATCATGGTTATTGAATAATCCGGACTTCATGAGAAAATAAATCAGAATACCAATAACGAAAACCTCCTCAAAAACTGAGAAGGCTTTCAAACAATATGTATAATGTGGAAAACTGATCTTAATGAAACTGTGCTATTTCTGTAGAGTCTTTCATCGCAACAGTTGCCGATGAACCGCCTGTTACAACATTCTGAACCTCATCAAAATATCCTGTCCCTACAAAAGACTGATGCTTGACCGCTCTGAATCCTTTCTGCTGCAAAGCAAATTCACGTTCCTGTAATTCAGAATATCCGGCCATCCCTTTTTCTTTATAAGCTAAAGCCAGCTCGAACATCGCAGTATTCAGGGCATGGAAACCAGCTAACGTAATAAACTGGAACTTATATCCCATTTTTGCTAATTCTTCACGGAAGGTCGTCATTTCTTCAACACTCAGTTTTGCTGCCCAGTTGAAAGATGGCGAGCAATTGTACGCCAGCATTTTTCCAGGAAATTTGGCATGAATTCCTTCTGCAAATTTTCTTGCCTGCTCCAAATCCGGGTTAGAGGTTTCCATCCAGATCAGGTCCGCATAAGGAGCATAGGATAAACCCCGGTCTATTCCCTGCTCTACTCCATTTTTCACGACATAAAATCCTTCTGAAGTTCTTTCTCCGGTCACAAATTTCTTATCTCTGTCATCAATATCAGAGGTCAGTAAATCTGCAGCATCAGCGTCTGTTCTTGCGATAATGACACTGGGAACTCCTGTTACATCTGATGCTAAACGGGCAGCTATTAATTTATTAATCGCTTCCTGAGTAGGCACCAAAACTTTCCCCCCTAAATGTCCACATTTCTTTGCAGAAGAGAGCTGATCCTCAAAATGTACAGCGGCCGCCCCTGCCTCTATCATCTGTTTCATCAGTTCAAAAGCATTGAGATTGCCCCCAAACCCGGCTTCAGCATCGGCAATAATAGGAACCAGATATTCTTTATCTCCATTACCACTTACAGACTGAACCTGGTCTGCTCTTAATAAAGCATTATTGATTTTCTTTACTACAGAAGGGACTGAATTAGCAGGATACAAAGATTGGTCAGGATACATTTCACCTGATAAATTAGCATCTGCTGCCACCTGCCATCCTGAAAGATAAATTGCTTCCAGACCGGCATCAACTTCCTGTACCGCCTGGTTTCCGGTTAATGCTCCCAGCCCGGCTACAAAATCCTGAGTGGTCAGTTTCTCCCAGAATTTCTTAGACATTTCAGTTGCAATGGTATAATCGATCGTATAAGAACCTCTGAGTTTTAATACATCTTCTGCTGTATATGGCCTTTGCACACCATTCCAACGCGGATTGTTCAGCCAATCCTGCTCTATAGCCTGAATTTTTTCTTGTTTTGTTTTCATAATATTTTGATTTGTTATGTTTGGGTTGAGTTACGGGTTACGGGTTACGGGGTTCGGGATTCGAGTTTTGAGATTCGTGATATGAGATATAGCGTTTTATTAAAAACTCTAATTGAGAATTCAACAACTTCTCGATACGATTTTTTCAAAATCTACTCGAAGTGACGACTTCGTTGCAACCTTCCAATCTTTTTTAAATTACCGTCAGTTCGAGTGAAATGGTTCGTAATGCAATGGAGAATCATTTTGTATCGAGAACCTTTTAATTCAACAACTAAGGCTTAATCAAAATTGCAGGACAACTAAAATAGCATCAGAAAGACCCACCAACTTCTCGATACGACTTTTTCAAAATCTACTCGAAGTGACGACTTCGTTACAATTTTCTCATCTTTTTTAAATTACCGTCAGTTCGAGTGAAATGGTTCGGAATGCAATGGAGAATCATTTTGTATCGAGAACCTTTTACTTCAACAACTAAGGCTTAATCAAGATTGCAAGACAACTAAAATAGCATCAGAAAACCCAACAACTTATCGATACGATTTTTTCAAAATCTACTCGAAGTGACGACTTCGTTACAATTTTCTCATCTTTTTTAAATTACCGTCAGTTTGAGTGAAATGGTTCGTAATGCAATGGAGAATCATTTTGTATCGAGAACCTTTTACTTCAACAACTAAGGCTTAATCAAGATTACATGACAACTAAAATAGCATCAGAAAAAGCCAAAACTTATTGATAAGATCTTTTCAAATTCGAAAACGCTCCTACTCTAAAACGCTCAAACGCTCCCACCTAAATAAAAGGATACGCTTTCAACGTAAGGAATTCTTCAAATTTCTCCGAGAAGATCAATTCATTGAAAAGCTCTTTCGCCAGGTTGAATTTTCCATTTTTAAAACGCTCTTCACCTACATATTTTTCAATGGTGTCCATTTCTTCTTTTTCCCATTGAAGAACCATTTCGCGGGTCAGTACTCTGTCATCGATTAATACCGCTTCATTTTTCAGCCACTGCCAGATCTGGGTGCGTGAAATTTCTGCAGTTGCCGCATCTTCCATCAGGTTATAAATCGCCGCAGCGCCCACTCCCATCAACCAGCTTTCAAGATACAGGATCCCTACATTGATATTTTTACGGACTCCTTTTTCACTGATCTCCCCTTTTGGAATTTCCAGCAGATCACTTTCTTTGATCTGATAGTCTACTTTTTTATCAATCTGGTTGGCTGAAGGCATATATTGATCAAAAATATCTTTTGCTACTGAAACCAGTGCAGGATGGGCAACCCAGGTACCATCATGGCCATTTTTCACTTCCCTTTCTTTATCTGCTTTTACTTTTTCAAAGGCAGCTGCATTTGCCTGGTCATCATTTTTTATAGGGATCTGTGCTGCCATTCCTCCAATAGCATGTACATTCCGTTTGTGACAAATCTCAATCACCCTTTTGGAATAGGCTGTCATAAATGGAGAAGTCATCGTCACCTGATCACGGTCAGGAATTATAAATTCAGGAAGGTTTCTGAACTTTTTAATAAATGAAAAAATATAATCCCACCGTCCACAGTTTAATCCTGAACTATGCTCTTTCAATTCATATAAAATTTCATCGATCTGAAAAGATGCAGTGATCGTTTCTATTAAAACTGTTGCTTTAATCGTTCCCCTTGGAATCTGAAGATAATTTTGAGCAAAATCAAAAACTTCATTCCACCAGCGGGCTTCTTTATAATGTTCCAATTTTGGAAGATAAAAGTAGGGGCCACTTCCCTTTTCCAAAAGCTGTTGGACATTTCTAAAAAAATAAATACCAAAATCAATCAGCGAACCTGAAGCTTCCTCACCGTTGATCTCAATATGTTTTTCAGGAAGATGAAGGCCTCTTGGACGGATCAACAAAACAGCCGTTTTTTCATTAAGCGTATAGGATTTCCCCTGTTCGTTCGTAAAATCTATATTTCTGTTAATTGCATCTGAAAGATTGAGTTGTCCCTCCATGCAGTTCTTCCATGTAGGAGAATTACTATCCTCAAAATCCGCCATAAAAGTAGAAGCACCAGAGTTGAGTGCGTTAATAATCATTTTACGGTCTACTGGTCCAGTAATTTCTACCCTGCGATCTAACAGATCTTTTGGCAATGGTGAGCATACCCAATTTCCATTTCTGATTTCTTCAGTTTGTGGTAAAAACTTTGGAAGATGTTTCCTGTCAAGATCCAGCTGAGTTTCTTTTCTTTCTTCTAAAAGATCAAGTCTTTTTGAATTAAAATTTTGATGAAGTTCAATCAGGAACTCAACAAGTTCAGGAGTGAATATCTTTTCAAACTGGCTCTGAGCCTTTATCTGTAATTGGGTTTTGGTTTCCATAACTCATTGATTTTGTGATTTGACATTACAAACATAAATAAAAATTTTCACAATCAGCGAACGTTCGCTAATTATTTTAAAAAATTATTATGCGAATAATCGCAATCAATTATTTATATTTGAGTAATGAATCCAGAGAGCGACTTTATCAAAACAGTATTCGGACTAAAACTGAAACAGCAGAGGCAAAAGAAAAATTGGTCTCTGCAGGACCTTGCTGTAAAGACGGGTTTATCAAAATCTTATCTCAACGAAATTGAGAATGGAAAAAAATATCCAAAACATGATAAAATTATCCAGCTTTCAGAATCCCTGAATTGCACATTCGACGATCTGGTATCAACCAAACTGGATAAGAGCCTTGCTCCGTTCAATGAAATTTTACAGTCTGATTTCTTCAAAGAAGTTCCGTTAGAGCTTTTCGGTATTAATAAAAATAATCTCATCAGTATTATCAGTGATGCCCCTAAAAAAGTAACTGCTTTCATTAATGCATTGATTGAGATTTCTCAGAACTATAATTTAGGAAAGGAACGCTTCTATTTTGCTGTATTGCGTTCTTTTCAGGAACTTTATGACAATTACTTTCCTGACATTGAGGAAAAAGTCCAATCGTTTGCACACGAATATCAATTAGAATTGAACAAGACCCTAAAACCTGAAGTTTTAGAACATATCCTTATTGAAAAGCTGAATTACACTATTCAGTCCAGAGACTTTGAACCTTATGGGACTTCCACCCATCTCCGTTCATTATTCATTCCTGAAAAAAAGCTCCTGCTGCTTAATGTTAAGCTTGAAAGAGATCAAAAAACCTTTATTCTGGCAAAGGAGATAGGATTTAATGTTTTAGAATTAAAAAACCGTCCAACGACTTATTCATGGCTGGATTTTGGAAGTTTTGAGGAAATTTTAAATAATTTTTATGCCTCTTATTTTGCGGGTGCTCTACTCATATCAAAAAGGCAGATCATTGAAAATACTTCCGACTTTTTCTTGCAAAACACCTGGAAGCCTAAAAATTTTACCGAACTCATTGAACGCTTTACAGATTCTCCGGAAACATTTTATTACAGACTTACTAATATCCTTTCATCAGAACTGGGTATTAAAGACCTGTTTTATCTGTGTCTGGTTAAAAAGAAAGGTTCAGATAAAATTCAGATATTAAAGGAATTACACCTTAACCATCAGCAGGCCCCTCACGCCAATGCCATGAACGAGCATTACTGCAGAAGATGGATCGCTGTTAAAAACCTTCAGGACCTGAAAGAAAATGAAACCCTTACCGACGCCCAGATCTCCCATTATAAAGATCAGGGAATAAGTTATCTGGTTATTTCCACTTCTCAGAAAAATCCGTTTTCAGACGGCAGCAACAGAAGTTATTGCCTTGGGATTTTATTGAATACCCAAACAATAAAGAAAATAAATTTCATCAAATCACCAAGCTTGCCAACCATCAATGTAGGGGTAACCTGCGAATCCTGCAGCATTGCTGATTGTGACGTCCGACAGGCACCACCCGTTCGGCTGGAAAAAGAGTATTTTAATCAAAGTATGAAAAACTCTATCGAAAAAATCCGAAAAGAAATCGAATCTGAAAACTAAGAAAAGTACTCCCTATTACTTAAACTTTCAACTTTCAATTCTCCCCCTTTCAACTAATACCCCTATATTAGTTATAAAAACCACAAATGATTCTCGACCTTCTTTTTCCCAACCGTTGCATCCACTGCAACCGGATTATCGATGCCGACCTATTGGTGTGTGAGATCTGCTTTGAACACATTCATTTCACTCATTACGACTATTTTAATGAAAATATTATTAAAGAAAAATGCAAATTGTTATTCCCGGTAGAAAACACCTATGCTCTGATGCGGTTCGAAGAAAAAAGTTTAAGCCGAAAAATCATCCATGAGCTGAAATACAGAAATCGTGAAAAGACCGGGAAAATTCTGGCAGATTGGACAACCGAAAATCTGAATTTTTATGATCAAAAACCAGACCTGTTAGTAAGCGTACCGCTTCATCCCAAGAAACAAAAAGAAAGAGGCTACAATCAGTTACATCTCTTTACGGAAACGCTGTCTGAATATTACAGAATTCCATTTGATCATGACTTAATTAAAAGAAATCATTATTCAAAAGCCCAGGCATTAAAGGACAAAAAACATCGTTTAAAAAATGACAATATATTTTCAATAACCCGGAATATTTCAGGAAAGCATATTCTTCTGATCGATGATGTCTTCACTACCGGAAACACCGTCGCTACCATTGCATGGGAAATCTTAAATGTGGGAGACAATAAAGTGAGTGTTTTGGTGATGGCTGTAGATTATTAGGGAGTTGAAAATTGAAAGGGGAAAGTTGAAAGTAAGAAATATGTGTGTAGAAAAAATAACCCATAACCCATAACTCATAATTCATAACTAATAATTCATAACTAATAATTCATAACTAATAACTAATAACTAATAACTAATAACTAATAACTCATAACTCACACCCTTTCATTTTCAACTTTCAACTCTCCATTTTCAATTTTTTTTTATAATTTCCCCACTAAACTAATATTTATGAAAAACCTGCTTCTGCTGCATGGTGCATTAGGACATACCGATTTATTCAATCCTTATCAGCAAGAACTGTCAAAACATTTTAATGTACACACCCCTCTATTTTCGGGACATGGAAATACTGCAATTCCCGACGAAGGCATTAGCATAGAAAAATACATTCAGGAACTGACCGAATATTGCGAACATGAAAAATTAAATGATGTTTATATTTTCGGCCATAGCATGGGAGGCTATGTCGGCCTCTGTTATGCATTACAGTACCCCGAAAATACTAATTCGGTATTAACGTTGGGAACAAAGTTCAACTGGACGGAAGAACAGGCTTTAAAAGAAAGCAAAATGCTTGATCCTGAGACAATTCTTTCAAAAATCCCGAAATATGCAGAACAACTGGAAACTCAACACGGTTCCCAATGGAAAAAACTCCTGCCTTCCATCGCCGGAATGATGGTTTCTCTGGGTAAAAATCCACCGCTACATTCAGAGACTTTAAAACAGTTGACAGTCCCTGTTCAGGTAATGGTAGGAGATAAAGACAATATGGTAACCATAGAAGAAACGATACAAACCTATCGGGATATTCCTAATGCACGACTATCCATCCTTCCGGATACTAAGCATCCAATGGACAAAATTCGTCCAACTCTATTAACTGAAATTATGAAAGATTTCTGGAATTGATAAAGGTTTATCTCTGTAGTTTTTCACCGTAGCTTAAATCTCCGGCATCTCCTAATCCTGGAGTAATATACCCTTTAGAGGTCAGTTGATCATCAATTGCCCCCACCCATATTTTTGCTTCAGGATAGGCTTTTTCAATAGTTTCAACCCCTTGTTTTGAAGCAATTGCTGCTACAATATGCAATTGAGTAGGTGTCCCGTGTGTTAATAAGTCCTTGATCGCCTCAATTAAAGAAGCTCCGGTAGCCAGCATTGGATCTCCGACAATTAAAGGTCTGCCTTCAATGCTTGGACAGGTTAGATAATCCTGCTTGATTGAAAAATAATCGTTCGCATCATGTTTTCTATAAGCCGCTACAAAACCACAATCTGCTTTGTCTAAATAATTTAAAATTCCCTGAAACAATGGGACTCCAGCTCTTAATATGGTTGTAATAACCGGCTGAACTGCGATTTCTCTTACTTTTATCGTATCTAATGGAGTTTGAATTTCCACTTCTCTCTGCTCTAAATCTTTACTGATCTCAAAGGCTGCAATTTCTCCGATACGTTCCATATTTCTACGAAACCTTAGTCTATCATGTTGAACCTCAACGTTACGAAGTTCGTTAATCCATTCATTGACAAGAGAAAAGTTTTCTGATAAAATAGTAAGCATGAATTTTAAATTTTATTTAGAGTTGATCGAGTATAACCCTGGCAAAATTACAATTAAAAATTGAAATCGAAATGTTGAATCTAAAGAGAAATGAAGTATATTTATGAAAGTTTCCCTATCCGTTTCCACATAAAATATACCGAATGATGAAAAGCTTAATTTTAGGCAAAATAGCTCCCGAATTTTTAAAAGAAGAAACCCTTCCTGAGCTATTAGCACCCATTTTTGAAAAATATAAAACTAAGACAGCATTTATATTTAATGATAAAAATTTGTCTTACGAACAACTTAATAACTGGAGTAATGCGATCGCTTTACAACTTCAGGCTGAGGGAGTACAGCCCGGTGATTGTGTCGGAGTTTGGTATCCCCGAAGTATGGAACTTCCCGTGGCTATTCTAGGAATATTAAAAGCAGGAGCTTCCTATATTCCATTGGATAGAGAAATGCCTGAAGACCGGATAAAAAAGGTTTTTACGGACATTCAGGTAAAAACCTATTTCTCAGATACTGATACAGGCATCCATTGTCGACCACTCACAATTGCTCCACAACCTTTGGAAACTGTTCCGGCACCACAAAATAATACAACACCCGACCAATGGGCCTATGTATTATTTACCTCCGGAAGCACTGGAAACCCTAAAGGAATTCCCATTTCACACAGAAATATATGCCACCTTATACGTTCTGAAGAAGATTTTATCGGAATAAAAGATACGGACATCGTATATCAGGGGTTTTCTGTGTCATTTGATATGTGGTGTGAAGAGGTATGGATAAGTCTTTTTTCGGGAGCAACCATCTGGATCGCAGATGCTCTTACCGTAAAAGCAATTGATGAATTAAGTGATGTTCTCACTAAAAATAAAATAACAGTTCTACATGCCGTTCCCAGTATCTTAGCCATTATTGATGAAGTTCCATCCATAAGAATTATCAATACAGGAGGAGAGGCATGCACTAGACAGGTTCAGGAAAAATGGGCACAACCTTACCGGGCATTCATCAACAGCTATGGGCCCACGGAAACAACAGTGTCTTCAAATATGGCTAAACTTACAGATAAAGATGAACTGACCATAGGCCACCCATTACCTAATTATCATATTGCAATCGTTGATGAACATTTAAATATTGTTTCGAGAGGAGAACGAGGAGAAATGATTATTTCAGGGCCTGGAGTAAGCAACGGCTATTTTAACTTACCTGAATTAACAAAGGAAAAGTTCATTACTAATCCATTTTCAGAACTTCCGGGAGATATGATTTATAAAACCGGAGATGCAGTTGTTATCAGAGAAGACGGATTTATAGATTTCCAGGGAAGAATAGATGATCAGATCAAACTCCGGGGGTATAGAATAGAGCTTGGTGAAATAGAAACCCGTCTTAATCAGCTTCCAGGTGTTTCTTCAGCTGCAGTTGCAGTAAAAGAAGATGCTAATGGACAAGGACAACTTGTGGGATACACAATGATGAGTGATGATGTATCATTTGACGAAAATACCATGCGTAAAGAACTGGCAAAATTTCTGGCTCCTTACATGGTTCCCATTTCAATCATCAAAATGAAAGAAATGCCCCGCATGCCGAGTGGAAAAATCGACCGAAAAAAGCTACCTCTTCCGGACAGCTTCACAAGCCATCAGGAAAATGAAAATATAGAAATAAACCCTGAAGCCACAGTTGAGGAAAAACTTTTGCAAACGCTTCAATGGGTATTCCCGGGAAAAGAGATCCACCTGAATCAGGATTTCTTCACCGACCTGGGCGGCCACTCTCTACTTGCAGCTACTCTCATCTCTCATTTGAGACAGAAAGCAGGAATTCCCTATGCGTCCTTAAAAGACATTTATGAAAACAGACCACTTTCTGCCTATGCAGACTGCCTAAAAAATAAACAACTACAGGAAACCTCTGAACAGGAGCCTTTTACAAGAGTTTCAACATTTCAATATTATGCCTGTAATTTTGCCCAGACTCTTTCCCTCATGGCCGTTTTTGCATTGCTGAGTGTTCAGATATTTTTTCCTTATTTAAGTTATTATTATTTCCAGCTCAACGGCTATGGAACCTGGCTTGCCTTATTAAGCGCCATGCTTCTCTATACATTGATACCTCCGGTTTATTCTATTATAATTCTTTTAACAAAATGGCTGATTATCGGAAAAATCAAAGAAGGAGACTACCCTCTCTGGGGCTGGTATTACTTCAGATGGTGGCTTTGGAAAACCATAAAAAGACTTATGCCTTCAGAATTTATCGTTGAGACGCCTTTATATCCTAAATATTTAAAACTATTAGGGGTAAACGTTCACCCCAGCGCACAGCTCAGTCTTTTGCCTATCGCTGCTGAAGATCTGGTTACCATCGATAAAAATGTAACCACAAGCTCGGGATGCAGTATCGATAATGCTTCTGTTGAAAATGGCCTTCTTAAAATCAGAAAAGTACACATTAAAGCCCATGCCTATCTTGGTTCTTCAGCTATTGTATGTGGTGACACCGTTATTGAAGAATTCGGAGAACTCCAGGATCTAAGCTGCCTGAATGCAGGAAAAACAATCAGACACGGAGAAGTTTGGGATGGCAGCCCAGCGGAAAAGATCAGAACAAAAAGCAGTGAAGAGGTAAAGATCCCACAACTTGTTTCTTCTGCCAAAAGAAACAGATATGCTTTCTTTTATGCCTGCTCTTTATTCTTTTTTCCACTTCTCATTGTTTTACCCTTAGCACCAACATTATATACCCTTTATTATCTTGATGATCAATCGGCAGATTATAATTTCTATTACCTGTGGCAGGCTCCTATACTTTCCACGATTTACATTCTATTATTTATCGGCGTTGTAAGTATTATCACAAGATGCCTTCAATATAATATGAAACCGGGAGTATACCCTGTTTATAGCTTCATGTACTATAGAAAATGGGTCAAAGATCAGATATTCAACCTAGCACTTACGGTAGTACATCCTCTTTTCGCGTCTATTTATATCAGCAAGTTCTACAAAATGATGGGGGCCAAAGTTGGTAAAAACTCAGAAATTTCCACTGCCAGCGACGTTTCTCACAACCTTCTGGAAATTGGCGAAGGCTCATTTATTGCTGATGCTGTGATCCTTGGCGAACACGATGTAAGAAATGAAAAATTAATCCTTGCAAAAACGAAAATCGGAAACAATAGCTTTGTAGGGAACAGTGGACTCATTCCGCAGGGATATGAATTAAATGACAATATGCTGATTGGAGTACTAAGCAAAGCTCCGAGTGAAGAACAATTAAAAAACGCATCAGAAAAAGACTGGTTCGGATCTCCACCTATAGGGCTTCCTACAAGACAAAAGTCAGATGGCTTTAAGGACAGTCTTACTTACAATCCTTCTTTTGGACTTAAAATAGCCAGAGGACTTGTTGAGGGAATAAGGATTATTCTTCCGCAAACCGTCATTATTATCTGCAGTGTATTATTTATTGCATACACCAGCAATTATCTTGAAGGAAGAATTCATCATTTAATCCTCTTCGCTCCCTTTTATTATTTAGGAATTGTCGCCTTGCCTTCTTTTTTCTTTATGGTATTGCTTAAGTGGATTCTGGTTGGAAAATACAAGAAAACAGAAATGCCAATGTATAGCCTAAAAGTTTGGTTAAGCGAAGGTATCACTACAGTTTATGAAGCACTCCCCGTATTATTCTTTTTAGACTTTTTACGTGGAACAATGTGGCTACCTTTTTTCATGAGATTCCTGGGTGTGAAGATTGGTAAAAGAGTATGGCTCAACACAACTGATATTACAGAATATGATATGGTAACTATTGGCGACGAAGCTATGCTTAATGAGGACTGCGGACCACAAACTCACCTTTTTGAAGATAGGATAATGAAAGTTGGAAGTGTGAAAATCGGAAAACGAACAACTATTAACTCGAGAACAATTATTCTATACGATACTGAAATTGGGGACGATGTAAATATCGATGCACTCTCTCTGATCATGAAAGGTGAGGTTCTCTCAGATAATACATCCTGGCATGGAAGTCCAATAAGAGGTAAATAATAAAAATATAAATCATGAACTTTACCATTCGAAAAATAAAAATATCAGATCATCTTCCTATTGTTGATGAATTGGTTGGCGAGCTCCACATTTCTGAAAAAGAAATGAATGAAAAGACGGCAGACTGGAGCAAGATCAAAAAACATTACTTACGTTTTATGACAGATTGCGAAGAAGAGAACGATGGAACTTTTCTTATTGCAGATGTGGGCGGAAAGGCTATCGGCTTTCTATTTGGGTATATCGATGAAAAGGATGACAGTAATTTTGAACTGGGAGATGCTGACGACCTTTATGTTTCAGAGGGTTATGTAAAAGAAGAATATAGGAAATTGGGTGTTTACTCTGCTCTGAATAAAGCATTTGAAGAAACCTACAAAGATTATAATATCCGCAAGATCTATCGGTTTACTTTATGCAATAATTACACAATGCAAAGCTGGCTCGACAAACAAGGATACAGCCCTGTACGGCTGATGTATGAGAAATGGCTGTAATTTCAGATAAGAATAAAAAAAATCTGGTTAGAAATGATCCTAACCAGATTTTTTTTCATCCTGTTTCTTTTATACCAGAACAGACTTATTATTTTTGTCTGAAATACACTTCAATAGGAACTCCGGTAAATCCGAATTCTTTTCTTAGCTGATTTTCAGTAAATCTCTTATAAGGCTCCTTCACATATTGCGGTAGGTTGCAGAAAAATACAAACTGTGGTGATGGCGTAGGAAGCTGAACACAATATTTGATTTTAATATATTTTCCTTTGTTCGCCGGAGGTGGAGTTTGCTCGAAAATTGGAAGCATCACTTCATTCAATTTTGAAGTTTTTATTTTCTTTTTACGATCTTCATAGACTTCCATTGCTACTTCTACAGCCTTCAGAATTCTTTGTTTCGTTAAAGCAGAGATAAACAAAATTGGAATATCCTGAAACTGTCCGATCTTATCTTTAATTACTTTTTCAAAGTCACGGATCGTATTCGTTTTCTTATCTTCGATCAAATCCCATTTGTTAACCAGAATCACAATACCCTTTCTGTTCTTCTGTGCTAAACCAAAAATATTCATATCCTGAGACTCCCAACCCTGAGTAGCATCCACCATAATGATCACTACATCAGAATATTCGATAGAACGAATGGATCTCATTACAGAATAAAATTCCAGATCTTCAGAAACTTTCGCCTTACGACGCATTCCTGCAGTATCTACCAATACAAACTCGTGTCCGAATTTATTATAAAGCGTCTGGATACTGTCTCTTGTTGTTCCGGCAATATCTGTTACAATATTTCTTTCAACATCCAACAAAGCATTAGTCAATGTAGATTTTCCTACATTTGGACGACCTGCAATAGTGATTTTTGGCAATCCTTCAAAAGGATCCTGATAATCAGTCGTTGGAAAATCATTTACAATATCATCCAAAAGATCTCCTGTTCCTGATCCGGTTGCTGAAGATAATGTGTAGTATTTTTCAATTCCTAACTGATAGAATTCCGTAGCTGCCAATTCTTCTTTTGCAGAATCTACCTTATTAACCACAATATACACCGGTTTATTAGATCTCCTTAAAAGCTGATAAATCTCCTGATCGGTATCAGTAAGTCCTTCTTCTACATTTAGCATAAAAATAATAGAGGTAGCCTCATCTACAGCTAACTGTACCTGCTTACGGATCTCTTCTTCAAAAATATCATCTGTACCTACGTCATACCCTCCGGTATCAATGACGGTAAAGTCTACTCCATTCCAGTCTGATTTTCCGTAGTGACGGTCTCTGGTAACTCCTGCAGTAGAGTCTACAATAGCTTCTCTTCTTTCCAGGAAACGGTTAAATAATGTGGATTTTCCTACGTTGGGACGACCAACAATAGCAACAATGTTTGACATAAAAAATGTTTAATAATCCTTCGGCTCGCTCAGGACAAGTTATTAATGAGTTACTCCAACTTTTGGAGCTCAATTTTTTGCAAAGATAAGGCTTTATTATTTAGAAATAAAAAAAACGAAGAATCGGGAACCAACATCTGCATTATTAAAGTTTTGTCTATCAATCAATAAACAGATTACAGAGCGCTTAAATCCATTCAAATCAACAAAAAAACCATCCTTTATCAGGATGGTTTTTCATTTATGCATATCAAGATTTAAACTAAATCAAATCTATCCAGATTCATTACCTTAGTCCATGCTGCTGCAAAATCTTTCACAAACTTACCCTGTGCATCCGCACTTGCATACACCTCAGCAATAGCTCTTAATTCTGAATTGGAACCAAATACAAGATCTGCACGGCTCGCTGTCCATTTTGGCTGTCCACTTTTACGATCTGTTCCAAGATACAATTCATTATCTCCTGAAGTAGCTTTCCACTGGGTTCCCATATCCAATAGGTTTACAAAGAAATCATTCGTAAGTGCTCCCGGACGCTGTGTCAGCACTCCATTTTTGGAACCATCAAAATTTGTATCTAAAGCTCTCATTCCTCCAATTAAAACAGTAAGCTCAGGAGCAGTAAGTGTTAATAATTGTGCTTTATCAATTAATAATGCTTCCGTAGAAACAGTATATTTTCTTTTTAAATAATTACGGAATCCATCAGCTGCCGGTTCAAGATACCCCATAGATTCAACATCAGTCTGCTCCTGTGATGCATCCATACGACCTGGCGTGAAAGGAACTGCAATATCGTGACCCGCATTTTTCGCTGCTTTTTCCACTGCTGCTGTTCCTGCCAATACAATAAGATCGGCCAGAGAAACTTTTTTACCTGAAACTTGTGATCCATTAAATTCAGACTGAATATTTTCAAGCACGCTCAGGACTTTTTGTAGCTGAACAGGATTATTTACCTGCCAGTCTTTTTGCGGAGCTAAACGGATTCTTGCCCCATTAGCTCCTCCACGTTTATCACTTCCTCTGAAAGTTGAAGCGGAGGCCCATGCTGTAGTTACCAGTTCTGATGAACTCAATCCTGAGTTCAGAATTTTTTCTTTTAAAGTTTCAATATCAGCATGGTCTATCAATGCGTGATCTACAGCTGGAATAGGATCCTGCCAAATTAATACTTCAGCCGGAACGTCAGGTCCTAAATAGCGGGCACGAGGTCCCATATCCCTGTGTGTCAATTTAAACCATGCACGTGAAAACGCATCTGCCAAGGCATCTGGATTCTCATAAAAATGTCTTGAGATCTTTTCGTAAATCGGATCAAATCTTAAAGAAAGATCCGTTGTAAGCATTGTAGGTTTATGTTTTTTAGACGAATCAAATGCATCAGGAATAATTTCAGCTCCTTCTTTTGCGACCCATTGATGAGCTCCAGCAGGGCTTTTGGTAAGTTCCCATTCATTTTCGAATAGATTTTTAAAGAAATAATTACTCCATTGCGTAGGTGTTTCTGTCCATGTTACTTCTAAACCACTGCTGATCGCATCTTTTCCGCTTCCGCTACGGAAACTGCTGTTCCAGCCTAATCCCTGCTGCTCAATTCCAGCAGCTTCCGGCTCTTTGCCTACATGATCCGCAGGACCTGCACCATGAGTTTTACCAAAAGTATGTCCACCGGCAATCAGCGCTACTGTTTCTTCATCATTCATCGCCATACGTCCAAATGTATCTCGGATATCTTTGGCTGCCAGAATTGGATCCGGATTCCCGTCCGGCCCTTCAGGATTCACATAAATAAGTCCCATCTGCACAGCTGCCAGGGGCTTTTCAAGATTACGGGAATGCACATCCCCGTCGGCATCATCATCTGTAGGAAGCACACCACGACTTTCCACTACTCCTTCTGATCCATGAGCATAACGTAAATCTCCTCCAAGCCATGTAGTTTCGGAACCCCAATATACATCCATATCCGGTTCCCAAACATCTTCACGGCCACCGGCATATCCAAATGTTTTAAAGCCCATAGACTCTAATGCGATATTACCGGTAAGGATTAAAAGATCCGCCCACGATATATTTTTACCATATTTTTGTTTTATTGGCCAAAGCAATCTTCTTGCTTTGTCAAGGCTGACATTATCCGGCCAGCTGTTTAATGGAGCAAAACGCTGTTGACCTGCTCCAGCTCCCCCTCTACCATCTCCTACACGATATGTCCCTGCACTATGCCACGCCATACGGATAAATAAAGGACCATAATGTCCAAAATCTGCCGGCCACCAGTCCTGTGAATCTGTCATCAATGCATGAAGATCTCTTTTTACTGCTTCGAGATCTAATTTTTTAAAAGCTTCAGCATAATCAAAATCTTTATCCATAGGATCCGATAAAGACGAATGCTGACGTAAAATATCAACTCTTAACTGATTGGGCCACCATTCCTGATTTTGAGTTCCGCCACCAGCTACACTTTGTTTCATCGTTCCATTATGAAACGGACACTTACTGATGTCATTTGAATCTTTTTCCATTGTTGTTTAAATTTTAATATTGATAAATACAGTTTACTTGATCTGAACAAGACAAACTTACAACAACCTGTTCAATAAATTTGATCTATTGATAATATTTTTACAATAGTTAAAAACTATAATAAAACCCAACAACTTTTGCCTTATTTATTGCAATAAGTTAAGTCTATTTCATTAAAAATGAAGTGAAAGCAAAACAAAAACGGTCTATTTAGAATGATTCTAGCTTTTTTAATAAAGAAAAAAATGCCTACATTTAACTTCACAAACACTCAAATTTACCGTATGAAAAAAGTATTGATCGTTCTCCTGGTAGCTTTTATTATCATCCAGTTTTTCCCTATTGATAAGACCAATCCGCCTTTAAATCCAGGCATGGATTTTTTGAAAATAAAAAAAACGCCACCAGACATTGCCAAAACAATCAACACCTCATGTTATGATTGCCATTCCAATGAAACAAAGTATCCATGGTACTCCAGCATTGCTCCTTCTTCATGGTTTTTAAAAAATCATATCGATGAAGGAAGAAAACATCTGAATTTCTCTACCTTTGCAATGTACGAACCTAAAAGACAGGCACACAAATTGCAGGAATGTATTGAAATGGTTGAAAAAGAGGAAATGCCTCTTGAATCATACATTGTGGGCCATCAGGGAGCAAAATTAACTCCTGAACAAAGAAAACAGCTCATTCAATACTTTAAAAAAGTAAAAGAAGAAACTGAAAGGTCGATGGTATTTTAAAACAGAAAAATTATGCAGGAAAATTGGCAAGATAAATATATTGTCTTCTTTGATGGAGATTGCGGAGTTTGTAATTTTTGGGTACAATGGATCTTAGAGCGTGACACAAAAAATAAATTCCTGTTTGCTTCTTTACAATCTGATTTTGGCCAAAAGTTTTTATCCGAAAGAGGATTGGAGACTACTGTTTTCAATACGATGTATCTTTGGAAACCCAACCAATACTATCTGGTGAAATCTCGTGCTGTTCTTCAAATTGCTCATTTGTTAGGTGGTGTTTATCAATTGATCGCTGCAGGAAAAATAATACCTACTTTTTTGAGTGATAAGGTGTACGATCTGATCTCAAGAAACAGAATGAAATTAGCCGCTCAAAAATGTTTTCTTCCCGATCAGAATCAGAAGAGAAAATTCATAGAAGTTTAAATTTTCACTCTTTATATTATAAAAAATGACAAGCATTATGATGCAATTTTCATAATACTTGCCATTAACTAACTTATAGTACTTTATTTTTCTTACTGAATTATTGAAATTCAATCATTTCATACACGATGAAGGCAGATCCGGCATGTTACTTTTAAACAATTTGACGATTCTGCAATTTTGCGATTTCGCCTTCCCCTCAAGCACTACTGATTCAGCGACCAAACAGAATAGCTATTCGGCGGACATTGGATTTTCACTCTTTTGTCAGCCTGCGTGGTTGGGTACCAGCTCGAAGCTCCTGTAAAATCTTTGATCTGCTGATTGCTCCAATTGGTATCTACCCATCTTTCCTGCCAGCTTGAAGAAGTATTGATATACACGACCAAACCAGGATTACCGTTATATCCATTCCTTCTGGCAATATATTCGTCATTATCAGTATACAGAATAGAAGTTGTTCCGGTAGCTTTATTATTATGAATCCAGATCAGATTATTTAATCTTTCCTTATTCAACCATTCTTCATAATCTCTGTAAAATATAGTTGGATAGCCCTCATGGGTAAGAATATAGGCATAGGCTGGCATTTTATTATTGATAATATCGGTATCATGATTCGCTACAAACGTGACTGCTTTATAAGGATTTCTTTTCCACATCATGTCATCATTCAAAACATTGAGATTCCCGTTATCAAAAGCTTCATCCATTTTATAATAAGCTGCAAAATCAAATACGGAGCTATTGGCATTATTTGCCCAGGACTCTAATGTATTGACATTCGAGTCCCATAATTCTCCCACGGAAAAGCCACCTACTTTCGAATTCCAGTTATTCACCACCCAGGCACTAAATCCTTTCACATAATCAAATCTCCAACCATCAAATTTCATTACGTTTTTATAATACTTCCCAACAGAATCATCTCTTCCCCAGAGCCAATCCTGAACATAAGGGTTGGCATGACATAAATCCGGAAAACCTCCAAAGGCACCTTCGTCATTATTTCCGTAAGCATTCTTGTAAAAGTCATTGTAATTTCTGGTAAACTTCCCGGAAGCAACTCCTGAAAAATTGGTCCATGTGTTTGTTCCTGTATAGGGATTCGCTTCAGATTGCCCACCACTGTTGTGATTGATCACAATGTCGGCATATACCTGCATATTTTCAGCATGGGCTTTAGTAATTAATGCTTCCAGTTCCGTTCTTGAACCAAATCGGGTTTCAATGCTTCCGTTTTGATTAAAATTTCCAAAGTCGTAATAATCAGTGGGATCATATCCCATAGAATAAGCACCATTTTGTGCTTTAGAGGCAGGAGGCAACCAGACTGCTCCTATTCCCGCATTGGACCAGTTAGTCAATTTATCTTTAACGGTATTCCACCAGTTTCCCCCTTCGGGAACATCCCAATAAAAACCCTGCATTAAAACTCCACCTCCGGGCCCAGCTACAAATTTATTATAAACAGACTCTTTTCCTGTACTGAAAGGTCTTCCGTCATGATGGGTAACCTGTATCGTTTTAGAGTGAACCTCTGAGTCTTTTGAGCTCTTATCCGTTATCTCATCATTGGTTGTGCAAGAGTTTACAACTCCCAACGCTACAATGGAAAATAAGAAATATGTTTTTTTCATAGCTGGTATTTTAATTATTAATCTAATAACTAAAATACAATTTTATTAAAATAAATTCCAATTAACGTGAATAAATTTACTTTCCTTTAAAAATTTCATCAAAAATCCTATCACTAATTTTCATTAAAAAATCATAAACTTTCAATATTATCGAGACAATTTTTCTTTTAATCCATATATTTGCATATTATGGAATATAACACCCAAAAAACGCAACTTAATATGCCGGAATACGGCAGAATTATACAACAGTTGGTTGAGCGTTGCAAAGAGCTTCCTTCTAAAGAAGAGAGAAACGAAATGGCAATGGCAATCATTGATTTTATGGGACAAAGAAACCCACAACTTCGCGATGAAGAAAATTATAAACATAAACTTTGGGATCATCTTTACATTTTAGCCAATCATGATTTGGATGTAGATTCTCCCTACCCTTTTCCTACAAAAGAACAGCTTGAAGAAAAACCCAAAAGAATGGAGTATCCAAAACTTCAGGGTGACTTTAAATTTTATGGAAAAAGTATTCTTCAATTGATTGAAAAAGCAATAGAACTTGAAGCCGGAGACGAAAAAGAAGCTCTGATTGAAGTGATTGCCAATAATATGAAGAAATCTTATAATGTTTATAATAAAGAACATGTTACTGATGATGTGATTTTCCGTCATTTGAAAGAGCTTTCGGAAAACAGACTTGATCTTACTGGTATAGAATCTTTGGAGAAAAGTAAAATCTATTACACCACAAACAACCGAAGCAACAACAATAACAACAATAATCGCAACAGCAATAATAAAAATCAAAATCAAACCAACAAAAGAAGGCACAACAATAACAACAACCATAAAAACAGAAAGTAAATGAGTGGAACGTTTCAAATTAGAGGAGGAAAGAGACTGCAAGGTGAAATTACTCCACAAGGGGCAAAGAATGAGGCTTTACAAATCTTATGTGCAGTTTTATTAACTGATGAAGAGGTAACAATTAAAAACATTCCTGACATTCATGATGTCAATAGATTAATTGAAATTCTGGGTGATTTTGGAGTAAAAATTACAAAAAATGGTCCCGGAGATTATACTTTCAAGGCAGACTATGTTAATTTCGATTATATAAAATCAAGCGAATTTAAAAAAGATGGCGCTAAATTACGTGGGTCAATTATGCTTATGGGCCCTATGTTGGCCAGATATGGAGAAGCTTACATGCCTACTCCGGGTGGGGACAAGATAGGAAGAAGAAGGCTGGACACCCATTTTCAAGGATTAGTGGAATTAGGTGCGGAGTTTCATTACGATGAAGAAGAGTATTTTTACTCTTTAAAAGCAAAAGAACTTAACGGAAAATTCATTCTATTAGAAGAAGCTTCCGTAACGGGTACTGCAAATATTGTAATGGCCGCTACTTTAGCAAAAGGCAAAACAAGAATTTATAATGCAGCCTGTGAACCTTATCTTCAGCAGCTTTGTAAGATGCTTAACAGGATGGGAGCTAATATTTCAGGAATAGGTTCAAACCTGCTGACTATTGAAGGGGTTACCCACTTACGTGGAACAGAACATACAATGCTTCCCGACATGGTAGAAATCGGATCGTGGATCGGGCTTGCTGCGATGACAAAATCTGAGCTTACGATAAAAAATGTAAACTGGAATCAATTGGGAGTTATTCCTAATACTTTCAGAAAGCTTGGAATACAGTTGGAACAGAGCAATGATGATATCTACATTCCGGCTCAGGAAAACTATAGAATTCAAAAATTTATTGACGGATCTATTCTTACGATTTCCGATGCCCCATGGCCAGGATTTACCCCTGATTTACTATCTATCATTCTGGTAGTTGCTACTCAGGCAAAAGGAAGCATCCTTGTTCATCAGAAAATGTTTGAATCAAGATTATTCTTTGTTGATAAATTAATTGATATGGGCGCACAGATCATTTTATGTGATCCACATAGAGCGACTGTCATTGGACTTAACCAGGAAGCTCCTCTTCGTGGAACAACTATGGTTTCACCAGATATCAGGGCAGGTAATGCTCTTCTTATCGCAGCTCTTTCTGCAGAAGGAAAATCAATCATTCACAATATCGAGCAGATCGACAGAGGGTATGAGAATATCGATGGAAGACTAAAAGCAATTGGTGCTGACATCGAAAGAATCTAAGACAGACTCTTTCAAAATATAAAAAGCGTTCAATTATTTTGAACGCTTTTATTTTTACAGCTCCTTCGGTTACCAGCCACCTCCGCCGCCTCCGCCGCCGCCTCCACCGGAGAAGCCACCACCACCAGATCCGCTTCCAGAACTGGAAGGTTGTGTCGCAGCAGACTTTATGGAATTTGTAAGGCTCGAGTTCAGACTATTGGCAAAACTTAAGTGATTGATAGAATTTCCTATATACCAGGTATGAACATATTGCGTTCCTGTCGCCATATTTTTTAACAAATCATCAAAACGCTTACCCCAGATATCATCTACTCCTAACACCATTGCAAACGGGAGAAGTTTCTCAAAAATCTGTGGTGTCAACTGAGGAGGATTATGGAATTTCAATTGTTCATTTTCAGCAGCTCCCATATACATTTTGAAACCTTCAATTAAAGACTTTTTCTTCAGCTTTGCTTCTGATGGTCTTTTAATCAGATACTGATAGATCATCAGTGAGGTAAATCCAAGAGCAATAAAGATGTAGCAAATATTAAAGTTGGCATTTTCAGTTATTTCATGTCCGTTTGTAATCAATCCCCCCAGACCAAAGAATATGACAAAAGGGATCGGCAATAAAAACTTCCAGGAAAGACTTTTAAATAAAAAGGTCACTAAAATAAAAGCAACAAATAGAATAACAAACAATGCAATTCCAATGGCTACTTTTTCAGCCTCGGGATAAATTGTATAACTGAGAAACAATCCTATTGCATACACAACAGTGATCAGTAAAGTAGGTAATACCAGCTTTCCACTGTTATTTCCTTCATTTAGAAACTGATCATGCTGAAATTTTAGAGTTGCTTTGAAATTATTCACTACACTTTCAATGCTTGGGTCATATTTCCCATCAAACTTTACAGAGTCAGATCCACCGGAAAAAAGAGTATTCATCAGATTAATCTCTTCTTTTGGCAGAGATTCATCTGCTTCTTTTAATTTTTTTATGGTAAAAATCTTAGAACTGAAAAGTCCGAGAAGGCCGGAATCTTCTCCTTCAATAATCTTAACATATCCTTTTACTGCAAGATTTACAATAGCAGATGTTAGGTATTTATTTTTAAAATTCTCACTTTTTAAATATCCTAAAGAAGCCGGCGAAAGGTCATCCGGAACATTAAATTGTGGGTAAACTACAGGCTTTTCGGGATCAACCCCATATTTTCTCCATGTTGAATAATAGTAAAAGAGCAATCCTAAGAAAATAATAAATCCAGCAATCAGAATTCCAAATTTCTCAAGAAAAGTTGGAGGTGGCGGCGGAATCATAAGTCCTTTATTAAATCCTACAGCTACCGTCAATCCTTCATTAGCTCTAAGATCACTCGCACTCCATTCTATGGAACGATCTGATACAATTGTGGCGTTACAGTTTTGAGAGCTACTGCCATAAGCTCCAGTATAGCAAGAATTCTGAATAATTCGCGCACCTTCAGGAAGGTTAACTTTCGCTGAAATGGAATCTACATCAAAATCCCAATAGGTTCCATTGACATTCCAATAAAGCTCATCATATTTTTCAAAAAAACCGATCTGATGATCTGCAGTATATTTAACCTCATACTCATAATCACCAGGACTTAAAATAATATCTTTATTCCCAACATATATTTTAAGGAAACCATCTTCTATTTTTTCGTGGTAATCTTCCTCAGTCCCATTTTTTTTAATGGAAACAATCGTATATTTTACTTTCTTGGTTTTATTATTAAGATTTCGTGACAAGGGCAATGCTCGATAAATACCTCTTTTAATATTAACGCCCAAACTATGAACTTTAATATTCTCAGTAACCGTAATGCCGGAATTTTTATCGACATCAATATCAGAGTGAAAAGAGAGGATTTTTTCAGGACTTTCCACGATCGTCACGGGATCCATACGCCGGGGTTCATCCTGAGCAAAGCCTACTGTAAAAAACAGGAGGTAAAAAAACAACAAAAACTTTTTCATTGCTTAAAATTTCACAGATGGAACTTCTCTTTCAGCTATATTTTCCAGCTCAAAGAATGGCGATTTCTCAAACTTGTACATATTCGCAATGATATTACTTGGAAAAGATTCTACCAGCGTATTATTTTCACGAACGGTTCCGTTATAATACCTTCTTGACTTCTCAATATCATTCTCTATAGAAGTAAGTTCTGATTGCAATTGTTGGAAGTTTGCATTTGCTTTAAGATCCGGATATTGTTCAGCTACGGCAAAGAGATTCATCATTGCCTGATTAAGATTTTTCTCAGCAGCCTCTTTACCCTCAACCGAATTAGCACCAACAGCCTGATTTCTCGCTCTTGTAACACTGTCTAATGTTTCTCGTTCATGGCTTGCATATCCTTTCACTGTTTCTACAAGGTTGGGAATAAGGTCATGACGTTTTTTCAACATCACATCAATACTACTCCAAGCTTCCTGTACCAGGTTTCTTAATCTGACCAAACGGTTATAAATGGAAACTCCATATAAAAGAAACAAAACAACTACAGCGATGATGATAATAATTGCGATCATAAATTATTGGTTTTATTAACGCTAAAAATACTATTTTTTCAGTTACCAGCTTCATAAAAAAAAGCGTTCAGTAAACTGAACACTTTCGTAATTAAAACTATATGAATCTCCCCTAAAAATACTTCCTGCAGACATACTCCACACTGGTATTTAAAAGTTTATTTTTATTCAGATAAAGCTCAAGCTGCTTGCGGTCATCTGAATTTGCATTAATATATAACTGAACCGAACCAAAACTACGTCCTTCAACATATTCCACATTCGCCGATAAGACCCTGTGATAGATCCCAAACTGATTGCACATGTCACTTAAAATATTTTCAAACTTCATTTTCCCGTTTAATTCTATTTCAAGTATAAATTCTTTTTTGGGCAGGTTGATTTTATTTTGTAGAACCTGCAAGGTTTGACTTTGTGTAATCATCACTTAAGATTTTTGGTTAGACTATTGATTTTACATTTTCCTGTTTCGTTAAATCTTTAGCAAAAATATAAAAAAATATTAGTCCACCAAATTAGTAGACTAATATTTTTTAATTTTAACAAAAAAAAAGAGAAGCACTACACTTCCCTTTATCTATTAAAATTCTTTAATTCTCTCCAATTTATCTGAAGCAGCCAAACCATTCGGATTACAACCAAGCTGTCCTTCAGGCACTTTCAGTTTTCTCTTACTATAGAAATCCTCCCAAAAAGCATTTGTTTTCCCTGTTTTTGGATCAATAAATGTCATCGGTTCTAATTTAAAAATATGATCATCCCTGAATGCTCTTTCGATAAAATCAGAACAGTAATATGAGTTATCATCTAAAATGTAGTTGAAATTATACGGTTTTCCTACCATAGACTCTGCTTTTGCCAGCGCTGAAGGAATGGTAGGTTGATAATCATCTTTTAGCCTATAAAGCACAACATCCTGATTGTGAATCATCTGATTATTCATAAACCCTTTAAAGGATTGCTTCTGAGAACCCCCTTTCGGGGCTGCATGTAATACAAAAAATGATTTTCCCTCTTTCTTTAGAATACCAATATGATCAAAAGAAGCATTTTTCTGCTTTTGTGTAACATTATTGATCGCTCCCGAAAGCCCTGATTCTTTTGCTGTCACAAAAAGCAAATCTCCATTTTTAAGTCCTTCCGTAGGCCAGCTTTTACATCCCGTTATCAAAAACAGGAAGCTCACCCACATCATCTGCCGTATCACCTTATCTTTTAAAATTCGACTCATAACAATTAATCCAATCTTCTACTGTCATTTTTTTACTTAGTTCTGCAATTAATTCAAATGGAATATCCTCCATTTTTTTAAAACGGATACAAGATTTTCCCATATCCAGCTTTTTCCTGGAATGTTTAGGATATTCATTAACAAACCAGTCGAGAAGTTCCGGTTTTGCATAGATCCCCATATGGTATAATGCGATAAAATTCTTTTGGGAAGCCAGGCTAATAAAAGGCAAGGGTGATCCCGGCGAACAGTGATACCCCGCAGGATAGGTCTCCAAAGGCACAGCCCAGCCCACCATCCCGTAACTGGTATTATTGATAAAACCTTTTGGTAAATTATGATCAACGGTGTCAAATAGCTTCCTGAAAGTTTCTTTCCGGTCTTCAGGAATCTGCGTGATATAATCTTCTACAGAGATGGCTTTGATTTGCATAATTAAACAGTTGTATTCGTTTTCAAATTAACAAAATTTAAAGCCAACTTAATACATTTATATTTAAAATAAAAAAAGACAGCTATAAAGATATAGCTGTCCCTATTTTTATGACTTTTATAAAAACTATTGTTTAATAGCCTTTACTGTAGTTTTCGAACCATCTTTGAATTGAATATTCACAAAATACAATCCTGCATTCAATGTACTTAAATTGATTTCTTTCGTCGGATTTTCAATTGTTTTCAAAAGTCTTCCTGATACATCAGTAACGGTTACCGTCTTCAGATCCCTTGTATCTGAAATATACAACATATCTTTGAATGGATTCGGATGAACACTAACTGTTTTTTTATTTCCATTAACTTCAGAAGTTCCTAATTGTGCAGATTCCACAATGAAGTTATCAACATAGAAATTATAATCAGGAGCATCATTCACTGTTCCGTCACTTCCATAAAAAGCAAATACCGTATTAGCACTCGTATTAGTAGTTAAATCATAAGAATAGGTGGTAGATGTATTTGAAGCAGCATTATTTACATCCCATGTCTGCAATACATTCCATGTGCTTCCCCCATCATTAGAAACCATGAATTGAATTATATCATCAGATCCCATTGGAGAAGCTGCTGTACCGGAATAAGTGGTTGCTCCATAATCAAATTTCACTCTGTAACCACCCGCAGAAAGATCAAATGGTACTGTTTTCAACCATCCAATACTATTGGTCGTATAAAGATTAATTCTTGCAGATCCCGATCCTGTAACATTTAAGAATCCATCTTCTACCCAATACGTGCTGGTTCCAGTTGGTCCTGTTGCAGGCGTCCCTCCTGAAAGGTTAGTTGCCCAACAGTTACCTGGGAAAGGACTAAAGGTATTCGTATATGCAGGTACCATCGCACCACATAAAGTGGTAAAACTACCACCAATAGACCATCCGCTCTGGCTGGTAGCAGTCGTACAATTTGTTCTCACCCAATAATAATAAGTGGTTGAAGAGGCTAAGCCTCCGATCGTAGTTGATGTTCCGGTAATCCCTGTCATATTAGGACTCGTAGCACTTGTAGGTGGTGTATTTGTCGTGCTGTAATACAGATCATAACTTGCTGCTGTCGTCGTTGGCGGGATCGTCCAGGAAACTTGTGCCGAGTTTGATGAAAGGGTACCTACAGGCTGAAGAGTCGGAGCTGAACAATCTGTAAAAGCATCAGCAGAAAATGCAAAAATATTCGAAATTCCTGTTCCACCAATTTTTGCAATGGTGATACTTTGTATAGGTTTTGTCACATTACCTGCATCAATATTTAATACAGCCTGATACAATCTGGGATCAGAACTACTCGCCTCCAGAACATCATTCGTTCTGTTGATTCTTCCAATTCCTTGAATTGCAAAGTTAGATCCATAGTACCAGTCAGAAAGACTTAAACTAGGAAATACCTGAGTAGTATTATCCGTAAAAGTTACTGTAGCACTTACTGAAGATGGACCACTTCCACTGGTTGAAAGCATATACAATTTAAAAGCAGCCTTTGGAGTCCCGAAAACCAATGTCCCACTTTCTCCCGATAGAGAAAGTCTCAATGAATTATTCGCACTTAAATCTGCCAACTGAAAACTTAGTCCTGGCGTGCTTGCTGCAACAGAATTAATAGTTCCGTTAGCTGGAATACCATAAGTAAGTGGCGCACTTGAAGAGGTTAACTGAAAGTCTCTAGCAACAAAAGCAAATGAAACCCCATCCACATCTGTCGTTGTAGAAGTCATGGATGAACCGATCCCATTAGCAATAACATCTGCTGTGTACCCGGATTGAACCGGCATTGTTTGAAAATTTTGCGCCGCCGCATTGGACGCTAAAAACAGAGCACAAGTACTTAATGCTCCAAAAAGTCGATTTATTTTCATAGTAATTGAATATTAGCTCAGTAAATTTATAAAAAAACCAACACAAAACAATTTTATTTAAACAATATATAATAATTTAATATTATAGGATATATAATCTACAATAATTAAAGTAGAAACTAAAAACAATCATCAATCGACTGGAAAACCGGAATATTAAAAAGATAATCAGGTGATTATGTATCTCCACGCTAAAAAAGAGCCTAAAACTGCAAATATGCGTATATAGTATTCCTTATAATTTTAATATTGAAAAATTAAGTGTTATTTTTGCCATACAAATTTTTTAAACAATGCCTAATATTTCAAACAGAGCGCAACATATGCCACCGTCGCCGGTAAGAAAACTGGTTCCTTTTTCTCTTTTAGCAAAACAAAAAGGAATCAAAGTATATCATCTTAATATCGGACAGCCGGATATTGAAACTCCTGAAAAGGCTCTAAATGCTTTAAAAAATATTGATTTAAAAGTATTGGAATATGCCCTTTCCGAAGGAAACCTGGAATATAGAAAGGCACTGACAGATTATTACCATTCTCTGGGTTTTAATGATCTTACTCCTGATAACTTTATTGTAACCAATGGAGGTTCCGAAGCACTTAATTTTGCGATTTCCACATTATGTGATGATGGTGACGAAGTGATTATCCCTGAACCTTATTATGCAAATTATAACGGATTTACAAGTACATTCAATGTACATGTAGTTGCAGTTCCTTCAACAATAGAAACGGGTTTTGCCTTACCTCCTATCGAAGAATTTGAGAAAAAAATAACGGAGAAAACAAGAGCTATTGTGATCTGTAATCCTGGAAACCCAACAGGATATCTTTACACTCGTGAAGAACTTCAAAAACTAGCAGAAATTGCTTTAAAATATGATATCGTTGTTATTTCTGATGAAGTATACAGAGAATATGTATACGACGGAAAACAGCAGGTATCTATGCTTTCTTTTCCTGAATTAAGTGAGAACTGTATCATTATTGATTCTGAGTCTAAGCGCTATTCTATGTGTGGTGTAAGAATTGGCTGTATGATTACACGTTCCAAGAAAATTCGTGATGCAGCAATGCTTTTTGCACAGGCAAGATTAAGCCCTGTCCTTTTAGGCCAAATTGCCGCTACAGCAGCTCACCAGAATGATGGAGCTTATATCCGCGCAGTAAGAGAAGAGTATACGCATAGAAGAAATGTATTAGTTGATTTATTAAATGCAATTCCAGGAGTTATCTGTCCGAAACCAAAAGGTGCTTTTTACTGTGTAGCAGAACTTCCAGTGGATGATACTGAAAAATTCGCTCAGTGGTTATTGGAAAAATTCTCTCTTAACAACGAAACAATTATGGTAGCACCGGCAGGAGGTTTCTATAGCAATCCTGAGCTGGGTAAAAAACAGGTAAGAATTGCGTATGTATTAAAGGAACAAGACTTAAAAAGAAGTGTTGAGATCCTTAAAGAAGCATTGAAACAATATAAATTAGAATTCAATCTATAAAATATAAAGATGTCAGCAATAAAAAACTTCGTTTTGAAAAGTACATTTTCAATGTTTTTATTGCTGATATTTTCTTGTTCCAATAAAGAACAAACTTCTTCTGCTCCAAAAGACCCTAATGAGATTACCTTTATCAGTGTTTCAAATATCGGTGGCGATCTGGGAGAGTACAGAATGATAAAAATTACTAAAGATTCAATCTCTTTAGAACAAGGCAGCACCGCAAAAAAAACACACAAATACTGGGGTTCTCCGCTTGATATTAAAAACTGGAAGTTATTGGTTTCTACAATCGATGTAAAGACCCTGAATGAAATTAAAAGTTCACCAAGTGCTCAATCTGTGGATGGCATAGATGAGACTTTTCAGATAAGGACTCCTAAAAAGGCTCATGTCTATGTGAATTCCTATCATGATACCATTCATTATCCGCAGCTACAAATGCTTAAAGATAAAATAGAAGAAATTCTTCCGAAAGAATACCAACAAATCTATGCAAGATAATTTTTCTCTAAAACCGTATAATACTTTTGGTGTTGAAGCTATATCAAGATATTTCGCGGAAATTCATACCATTGAGGAGTTAAAAGAAGCAATCCTTTTTTCTTCTTCTCATTCGTTACCCATTTTATTTTTAGGCGGCGGAAGTAATGTATTGCTTACAAAAGACTTTGAAGGGGTAGCTATTCAAATTAACCTTAAAGGTATTATTGAGGAAAGTGTAGATGACCATAGTATTTTAGTCACTGCAAAAGCAGGTGAAAACTGGCATGAATTTGTGATGTATTGCCTGGCAAAAAACTACGGCGGGCTAGAAAATCTTTCTTTGATTCCGGGAAATGTAGGAACTTCCCCCATGCAGAATATCGGAGCTTACGGAACGGAAATCAAAGATATTTTTGTCAAGTGTTCCGTTTTGAACTTAGATACATTAGAAATTGAAACTTTCGATCTGGAAAAATGCAGATTTGGTTATAGAGATTCTATTTTTAAACAGGAAGGAAAAGGTAAATATGTGATCCTGGAAGTAACGTTCAGATTAACTAAAAAAGATCATATCATCAAAACCGAATATGGTGCTATTACCGCTGAGTTGGAAAAATTACATATCGAAGCTCCCACTATTCAGGATGTCTCTAAAGCTGTCATCAATATCAGACAAAGCAAACTGCCCGACCCAAAAATTACAGGAAATGCAGGAAGCTTTTTTAAAAATCCAACCATTTCCCTATCTCAATTTGAAGATTTGAAATTAAAATTCGCAAACATTCAAGGATATCCAAACGGAAACCAAGTCAAAGTTCCGGCCGGATGGTTAATTGAGCAGTGCGGCTGGAAAGGAAGACAAATCGGAAATGTTGCTTCACACCAGTTACAATCTTTAGTTATTATCAATGCTACCGGAAATGCTACAGGAAAGGAGATTTTTGATTTTTCAACACAGATAATTAATTCTGTGAAAGAGAAATTTGGAATAGAACTCGAACGGGAAGTGAATATTATATAATACATAAAACAGTCATCTTTCTGACTGTTTTTTTATTTAATTAAGACAAAAAAATATTATTTTCGTTTAGAATTTAAAAAACACAATATGAAAATAGCTATTCTGGGAGCAGGAAATATGGGACTATCATTCTCAAAATCCTTTTTGAAATATGAATTGATAAAGCCTCAAGACCTGCATCTGATTACAAGAAATGAATCTAAATTCACTAAAATTTCGGAAGAGTTTCCAAAGTCAAAAATTTCAACTTTCTCCGAAGTCAAAGAACTGGATGCAGATCTTATTATCATCGCCGTTAAACCTCAGGATTTCCAGAATGTTGTAGATACCCTTCAATTTTCTTTAAAGGAAAATCAAATGATTTTATCCATTATGGCCGGAATTAAAATCGAAAAGATCCAGAAATTATTAAACCACCCTTTGGTTGTAAGAGCTATGCCTAACTCTCCTACTCTTTTGGGGATGGGCATTACAGGATATACCGCCGCAGATGGTATTTCTTTCAGCCAACTTATTAATATTGAAAGATTACTCAACAGTACAGGAAGATCGGTATATCTGGAAAATGAAGAGCTATTAGACGGCGTGACCGCTCTATCCGGTAGTGGTCCTGCCTATTTCTATTACATTGTTGATGCCATGATCAAAGCCGGTGTTGAAATGGGAATTGAAGAAAATTTATCTAAACTTTTCGTTAAACAGACCATGCTTGGTGCTTATCATCTGATGAATAACTCTGAAAAAAGCCTTGAAGAACTGATAAAAGATGTGGCTTCAAAAGGGGGTACCACAGAGGCCGCTATAAAAACTTTTGAGGAAAATAGCCTGACAGAGGTTTTAAAGAAAGGAATTTTAAACGCAGAGAACAGAGCTAAAGAACTAAACGGCTAAAATTACGTTCGATCCATCGACACATTAGCCACCCGAGACAAACACCCAGTGTATTAAGAATTACGTCATCTACCTCACAGATTCCCATCCGTGTAAAATACTGTAAAGCTTCAACAATGATAATTGCTGATAAAAAGGTAAAAACAAGATTTTTGAGACTACTGAGTTTTGGAAATACCCAACCGAGAAAACCAAAAGGGACGAACATAACTACATTCCCCAACACAACGGTAACAATATCTTTCCATAAAATTGTTTCTTTAATATACCATAATGTAGATAAAACCGGTTCCATTCTTACCACATTATCTTCATATTGAGTTCTGCCCATCCCTAAAAACATCAGATACAGTAAAACCAGGGTATAGGGAAGAATAATCAGTTTGTAAAATTTCTTTAACATCAATTGCAAATTTATTCATTTCAAAAACATTAAATTTGTGTGTTAATCTAATTTAATGAAATACGTTTTACTTACGCTCATTTCAGCGATGCTGTTGTCTATATCATGGCCAACATACGGGGTTCCGTTCTTTATCTTTTTTGCCCTTGTTCCACTTCTGATGATGGAACACGGAGTTTCCAAATTTTCAAATTTTAAAAGAAAAAGCTGGGTGGTTTTCGGACTCTCCTACTTATGTTTTGTGATTTGGAATGTTGTAACAACAGGATGGCTGTACGGTTCAAAAAATCCGGATGGGAGCCATTCATTAATGGCTGTGGTATTTCCTGTTCTGGTCAATTCCCTTTTATACTCCCTTATGTTCCAATGCTATCACTGGTATAAAAATGCACAGGGAACCTATTGGGGATTCGCTTTCCTCATCGCAATATGGATGGGGTTTGAAAAGTTTCACATGAATTGGGAACTGACCTGGCCTTGGTTAAATCTAGGTAATGCATTTGCAGACTATCCGAAATTAATCCAATGGTATGATACGCTGGGGGCTACCGGAGGAAGTTTCTGGATCCTGATCATCAACCTTTTTATTTTTTATACGATAAGAACCTGGGAAGCAGGAAGAAAAAGAAAAGATTTAATCCGGAATATCTCGATTGTTACTGCGCTCATTGCACTTCCAATGATTATCTCGGTGGTAAAATATAATAATTTTAACGAAAAACCTATTGGGCAGGTTAATGTTTTAATGCTTCAGCCCGATCTTGATCCTTATGCCGAAAAATATTCAAAGGACAGCCTGACCATCGAAAACGATCTATTAAGTCTTGCAGAGAGCAATTCTAAAGGAAAAATCGATTATTACATTGCTCCGGAAACAGCCCTTCCCGGAAGAGGCTCCATCTCTGAAACCGCCTTTGAAAAAAGTCTTCTCTTAAATAACCTTAAAGGATTTCTTTCAAAGCACCCGGGATCAGTATTTACCACAGGAATTTCTTCCCACCATTTTTATTTAAATCAAAATAATCTTCCCAAAGAAGCATATCAGATCAATCCCGGACTTTGGGTTGCCAGCTATAATTCTGCAATCCAGGTGATCCCTAATCAGAAAGTAGAAGTTTATCATAAAGGAAAATTGGTTCCGGGGGTAGAGATTTTCCCTTACATGAGTGTTTTAAAGCCACTTCTTGGCGATGCAATGCTTAATCTGGGAGGATCAGTGGTTTCCTTAGGAACAGATAAAGAAAGAGTGGCTTTTTCAAACCCTTATAACAAAGGAAAAATTGCACCGATCATCTGTTACGAAAGTATTTATGGAGAATTCGTTACCGATTACGTAAAAAAAGGAGCTAATTTCCTGGCCATTGTAACCAATGACTCATGGTGGGGAGTTACAGAAGGACATAAACAACTCCTGTCGTACGCTAAATTAAGAGCAATTGAAACCCGCAGAGAGATAGCCCGGGCAGCCAATAGCGGAATATCTGCACATATTAATGCAAAAGGTGAAATCGTTGAAGACACCTTCTACGGAGACAAAACAACACTATTTGCAAAGGTAAATCTATATGACGAGCAGACTTTTTACGTAAGGACCGGAGACCTCCTCTCAAGATTTTCAATTTTCTCGTTAGGATTCCTCTTATTTTATTTTTTAATTAAAAGATTTCAGGAAAGACTTAAAAAGAATAAAGGTTAGGCATAAAAAAACGGGAAGCGTTAGAAACTTCCCGATGCAGGTATCTTCGATCATTACCCGAAGATCCGATACAAACAAATACAAACAATAAAAAGAGAAAAACCAGCTGGACGTCTGGTTTTTCTCGTTGATAAAACGTTCAATTATTTAATGATGAGTTTTTTACTGGTCCATTGGTCTTTGATTTTTATTTTTAAAAGATAAACCCCTTTTTGAAGATGAGATACGTTAACAGACTGATCTGCATTAAGGTTTATATTTAATTTTCTTCCATCTGCTGAATACATTTCAACATCTGTAATTTTCTTTCCTTTAATAAATACTTTTTCTGAAGCCGGATTGGGATAGACAACGAAATCCTGATCCTTAACAATATCCCGAACACCTAAGGTTCCTTCTGTGGAAGCGTCCGAGTATACTTTGGAAGCATCTATTGATCGTACGCTCCAGTACACATTCTGTACAGAAGGATCAAGCTCTAAAAACCAGGAAGGTGTTGTTACCGTATATTTTGCAATATCACTTGCTCCCGGTGTCTTACCGACTGTAATTTCATAACGGAGTGCATTAGATGGCGTCTTATCATCCGTAGCACCACTCCAAGAGAAATTAAATCTGTTTCCATTTTTTGTAAGACTCAGGTTTGTAGGAGGCGAAGGTTTTAAATTTGTTTCCAGAGAAACATTTTTGAAGATTTTAGTTATTGAGGGCATTTCCGGATCTGCCCAATCAAATCCGGACAATAGAACATCAAGATGATGATCATTGTTGTAGTCAAGTAAATGCACAAAACCAGGGCCTCCTAAAGTATTCAAACCTGTAGTTGTATTTTCTGTAAATGTCTGGCTGG
This sequence comes from Chryseobacterium sp. T16E-39, assembly GCF_002216065.1. Lineage (NCBI taxonomy): Bacteria > Pseudomonadati > Bacteroidota > Flavobacteriia > Flavobacteriales > Weeksellaceae > Chryseobacterium > Chryseobacterium sp. T16E-39. Next base: position 2,315,925 of record NZ_CP022282.1, read on the forward strand.
CTGAATTAAATAAGAACACTTTAACAACAGCGTTATTATTTTCACCATTCCCGGACACTATAAAATCGTAATATCCATCATTATTCATATCTCCCGTTGCGAGAGATGGTTCGGCAATCTCAGGAACATTTAATTTTTGAGGTGTGAAATGTCCTGTTCCGTCATTCATCAATACTCCCAGATATCCAGTATAATTTTCATCCTGAGCCGCTACAACAACATCCTGATACCCATCAGCATTAAAATCAGCAAACTCGAGCTTTCCATTCGCAAGAGGAAGAAGGGTTTGGGATAACGTAAGCGTTCCGGCATTATTAAGATAAACCCTGAAAATGGGATTGGTATCGATATCATATCCTAAAATAATCATATCCAGCAGGTGATCATTATTCAGATCTACCATCTTAAAACCACTGTTCTGAGTACCTTCCATCCACCCGGCAAATTGCTGAAATCCGTTGTTCCCGGAATTCTGATAATAATCCAGTTTATTTACAAAACCTACTCCATCGACATACTGTGTTCCGTTGATCGCATAATCCTGTAAACCATCATGGTTAAAATCAAAAATCTCCATAGATCCATACACTTTTCCCGGAAGATCCGCTTCTTTTACAAATCCTGTTCCTGTATTCCGGAAACGGTAATGTTTATAATTAACGATATCCATATAGCTTAATCCTGTAGAAATAATATCAGCAAGACCATCATTATTATAATCAATGAATTTAATATCTCCCAAATGGGTAGCGTCTGCCCCTAAATCAGCATAAGGAGTTAGTGTGCTGCCATTATTTTTATAAACTTCATTAAATGATGTATCAGCACTTCCATCCCCATCTGTATCGATTGCTCCATTAATTACCACGTCCTGAAATCCATCATTATTAATGTTACCCGTATCACAAGCCGAATAATAAAAATTTTTCATGCCTGTCTGAACTTCTGAAAAATTTTGCGCCATTAAACTGACGGGTATCATTGATAATAAAACATAGACCTTCTTCATGTTATTTTTATTTAGATTAATTAAAAACAAAGATATAGGATTAATTTATCCTTCTTCACAATCTTTACATGAAATTTATCAGTTCTCGCTCCACACCAGCCATCACGTATTATAGAGGCAATCTTCAATATTATTAATCAAGACGTTATTTGTAAATATTTTCCAAAAGATTTGCCTATCTAAAAAATTCTTCGTTATTTTGCAACCTCAAATATTATACAAATAAGAACATCGAGATATGTCAAGAATTTGCCAAATAACAGGAAAGCGTGCAATGGTTGGTAACAACGTTTCTCACGCTAATAACAAAACGAAGCGTCGTTTTGAAATTAACTTATTGGAGAAGAAGTTTTACCTTCCAGAGCAAGATAAGCACGTAACACTGAAAGTATCAGCTCATGGATTGAGAGTGATTAACAAGATTGGAATCGAAGAAGCTCTGGAAAGAGCTGTAAGAAACGGATTGATTAAAAAGTAATTGAATCATGGCAAAAAAGGAAACAGAGTTCAAGTAATCCTTGAATGTACAGAGCACAAAGAAAGCGGTATGGCAGGAATGTCTAGATACATTTCTACTAAAAATAAAAAGAACACTACAGAAAGATTAGAGCTTAAGAAGTTCAATCCGGTTCTTAAGAAATATACTCTTCACAAAGAAATCAAGTAATTTATAAAATATAATTTACCATGGCAAAAAAAGTAGTAGCAACCCTACAAAGCGGTCAGTCAAAGAAAATGACAAAAGTTGTGAAAATGGTGAAGTCATCTAAATCAGGGGCTTACGTTTTCGAAGAAAAAGTAATGAATGCAGACGAAGTTGATGGTTATTTGAAAAAATAATCCCTCACTTTATTTACAATATAAAAAACTACTCATATTTTGGGTAGTTTTTTTGCTTATGATCATTTTTGAGTTAAAAACAACTTATTTTAGCAAGAAAATACCGATGAAAAATCTCATTATCTGCGCCTCACTTCTATTTACAATCAGCTGCACAGGTAGAAAAACACCAGCTTTAACTAAAGACAAAACAGGAATACAGTTAATTGTACTAGGAAATGTTCAGGATGCAGGCTCTCCTCAATTGGGATGCAACAAAGACTGCTGTAAAGAGCTGTGGAAAAAGCCGGACTTAACGAGAAAGATAATTTCAATTGGAGTGATGGATTATGGAAATAAAAAAAATTATCTCTTTGATGCAAGTCCTGATATCACGTCTCAGTTACAATTGCTTCAACAAGAAAATAAAACATCAAAAATAGTTGATGGCATATTTATAACCCATGCCCATATAGGACATTACACAGGTCTGATGTATTTGGGAAAGGAGGCACTTTCCGCTCAGAATATCCCCGTGTATTCAATGCCCAAATTAAAACAGTTTCTGAATAACAATGGTCCATGGTCACAATTGGTGACTCAACACAATATTGCCATTAAGGACATGGAAAACGAACAACCGGTTATCCTGAATCCCAAACTAAAAATAACCCCTATCCAGGTTCCTCACCGCGACGAATTCTCAGAAACGGTTGGCTTTTTAATAGAAGGGCCGAAAAAGAAGGCCTTATTTATCCCAGATATTGATAAGTGGGGAAAATGGAAATACAACATTGTAGATTATGTAAAAAAGGTGGATTATGCTTTTATTGATGCTACCTTTTATAATGCTGCAGAACTTGACAACCGGGATATTGCAACCATCCCCCATCCTTTAGTGGAAGAAAGTATGGAACTGTTTAAAAATTTAAATTCTGAGTACAGGAAAAGAGTCTATTTTATCCATTTCAATCACACCAATAAACTATTAAATCCAAATAGCAGTGAAACCAAAACAGTCATTACAAATGGGTACCATATTGCAAGAATGGGAGATATTGTAGACTTATAATTTCATCTGTATTATCTTTTAAAACAGATATAATAAGCTTGACCAAAAAAGACAGCTTTCAGGAAGTTTTTTTGTTATCTTTGCTCACCAGATGATTTAATCCATTAAATATGAAAAAGATTGCTGTTCTGGTTTTTACATCAATGTTCCTGTTTTCATTCAGTCAAAACACAATGAATAGTATAGAATATAAAAACTCAGACAAAGTTTTCTCTATAAAAGGACTTTCACAATCTGTAAGCATCGATTGTGGAGCTTCTAACATGATCCTTTTATCAGGACAGGTTCCCCTTGACGAAAAAGGCAATTTAGTAGGGATTGATAACTTAGAAAAACAAACGGAACAGATCTTTAAGAATATCGAGATCATTTTAAAAGAATACGGAGGAACCGGAAAAGATATTGTAAAACTTGGAATTTTCATTACCGACATTTCCAAAACACCGGACTTCAGAAAAGTCAGAGATCTGCATATCAATCTTCAAAATCCTCCCGTAAGCAGTCTTGTAGAAGTAAGTAAGCTCTTTAGGGATGATGTGCTTATTGAAGTAGAAGCAACTGCAGTTATAAAAAAAAATAAATAAGAACGGAACTATGAGTTGGTTTAAAAATATTTTCAAAAAAGAAGAAAAAGAAACTTTAGATAAGGGGTTGGAAAAATCCAGTCAGGGTTTCTTCGAAAAAATAACGAAAGCCGTAGTAGGTAAAAGTACAGTAGATGATGAAGTGCTTGATGATCTTGAAGAAATACTTATTGCTTCAGATGTAGGTGCATCTACGACCATCAAAATTATTCAAAGAATTGAAGAGCGGGTTGCAAAAGACAAATATGTCAATGTAAGTGAGCTAAATGCTATTCTTCGTGAAGAAATTTCAAATTTACTGCTTGAAAATCCACATGCAGGAACAGGCAATATAGACACCACCAAAAAGCCATACGTCATAATGGTCGTAGGAGTAAATGGTGTAGGAAAGACCACTACTATAGGAAAATTAGCCCACCAATTCAAATCGGAAGGCAAAAAGGTTGTACTTGGCGCCGGTGACACCTTTAGAGCAGCAGCAGTAGATCAGCTTACGATCTGGAGTGAGAGAGTGGGTGTTCCAATTGTTAAGCAAGAAATGGGATCCGATCCTGCTTCTGTAGCCTTTGACACCGTACAGAGCGCAGTTGCCCAGGGAGCCGATGTCGTGATCATAGATACAGCAGGAAGGCTTCACAATAAAGTTAATTTAATGAATGAACTTTCAAAGATTAAAAGGGTAATGCAAAAGGTAATTCCTGATGCTCCTCATGAGATCTTACTGGTTCTTGATGGTTCTACAGGACAGAATGCTTTTGAGCAGGCAAAACAGTTCACAGCAGCCACTGAAGTTAATGCTTTAGCGGTAACAAAATTAGATGGAACTGCTAAGGGCGGAGTCGTTATTGGTATCTCTGATCAGTTTCAAATTCCTGTGAAATACATAGGGGTCGGAGAGAAAATGCAGGATCTGCAATTGTTTAATGGTACGGAATTTGTTGACTCATTCTTCAAGAAGAGATGATTTATATCATGTTCTACTTGAATTCGTAAAACACATTTCATATATATTAACAATTAAAATTTAGAACTATGGGAATTTTAACTTGGATCATTTTTGGTCTTATCGCAGGTGCAATTGCAAAACTTATTATGCCTGGAACACAAGGTGGTGGTTGGTTGATGACCATCATATTAGGAATTGTTGGAGCTTTCGTAGGTGGATTTGTTGGAAGTTTAATCGGCTGGGGAACAGTTGAGAACTTTGATTTTAGAAGCATGTTATTAGCGGTTGGAGGTTCACTTATTGTCCTTTGGATTTTTGGGATGGCCTCGAAGAAAAGCTAAAAAAATATTTTCATCAATTACAAATTAAAAGACCGACTTGAAATTCAAGCCGGTCTTTTTTAAAACAATATATAAATTAGTTGATCTTTATTTGATAAGGCATTTCCATTTTCACCTCAGATCTTAACTTCTCATCAGTGATTTGTTGCAGGATCTCATAATTTGCCTTTCCTATCTTACTCTTTATAACTCTCGCTGAAATATCATCTTCATTAAGATCTTTAAAGATTTGTTCAAATGCAGACATCTTTTTAGGATAAGAAGCTACATTATAAGACTTCAATCCTGCTTTCTGTGCTGCAAATTTCACTGCATCATTTAATGTTCCCAAATCATCTACCAAGCCAATTTTTTTAGCACGTGTTCCACTCCATACTCTTCCACCTCCTACACTATCAATCTGATCAAAAGTCTGTTTTCTGTTTTTTGTTACAAAATGGACAAATCTTTTATAAGTCCCTTCAACACTTTTTGTAATCATATTTACTCCATACGGGGTTACCCCATTCAGTCCCGAGTAATATTGTGAGTTCGCATTCGTAGCGACAATATCTGAGCGGATCCCATTTTTATTGGCAATATCTTTATAATAAGGAATTACACCGAAAACTCCGATAGAACCGGTCAGGGTATTAGGCTCTGAATAGATCTTATCTGCTGCCATTGCAATATAATAACCACCTGATGCAGCATAGTCACCAAAAGAAACAACAAGAGGTTTCTTCATTTTTAACTGCTGAAGTTCAAACAGGATCTCATCTGAAGCATTAGCACTTCCCCCTGGTGAATTAATTCTGAAAACTACCGCTTTTACTTTATCGTTCTCCTGAAGTTCTTTAATATACTTTACATACTTTTCAGAATAGATTTCATTATAACCATCTCCATTGTTAATAGATCCTGATGCATATAGTACAGCTACCTTATCCCCAGATTGATCATCATCCGAATAAGAATTGATATACTTCCCTAATGAAATCTTATTCAATTTATCTTTATCCTTTAAACTCAGCTTAGACTTGATCAATTCATCATATTCAGTTTTCTGAATCAGTTTATCCGCAAGTCTATATTTCAGACTTTGCTCCGGGATCATTCCATATAAACTATCCACAATAGTTCTGAACTGCAGCGTATCAATTTTTCTTGAATTTGCAATTTTCGTTGATGTATTTTTCCAGATATCATTTAAAAGAGTACTTAGCTGCTCTTTATTTTCAGGAGAAATATCATTTCTTAAAAAGGGCTCTACTGCAGACTTGAATTTACCATGACGAATCACTTCAATCCCAATTCCATATTTTTCTGCAAAATCTTTAAAGAAAGTAACTTCTGTGGCCAGACCTTTCAGTTCAATTCCTCCCGATGGATTAAGAAAGTATTTATCCGCAACAGATCCTAAATAATAAGAGGATTGTGATGCAGCATTTCCATAAGCATAAACAAATTTGCCACTTTTCTTAAAATCCTGTATCGCGTTTCTTAAATCATCAATTTGTGTAATCCCTGCATTAAGATCATCAGCCTCGATACTGATCCCTTTAATATTATCATCCGTTTTTGCCTTTTCAATAGCTTCCAACGCTTCATATATTAAAATACTTTTATTCTGGTTATTTATATTAAACAGACCCGTTTGTTCTTCCGTAGGACTATCAATTATATTAGTTTTTAAATTTATCGTTAAAACTGAATTCTTTTTCACTACTACCGATTTATCACTACTCATAGAACTAAATACCAGCATAATAATAAAAAAGACGAAAAATACAGCACATAGTATGACAATTGCCACTATATTTGCTAAAACATTTTTAAAAAAACTTTTCATATATCAATCATTTTTTAATATGTCGCAGCATAAGGTGGTTTTGTTACTAGGGAGTAACCTTGGGGATGGAAAAAAAAATATAGAACATGCTCTTGAAATGTTAAAATCAGGTGGAATTGAAATGTTAAATATTAGCATTTTTTTAACATCTGAACCCGTAGAGTTTGTTAGTTCTAATATTTTTTGTAATATTGCAACAATAATATCTACACATCTTTCGCCTATTCAACTGCTTGATTTTGTTAAAAGTATTGAATTTGAAATGGGAAGAATTAACGATTCAAAAGATTTAGGAGGTTATAGTGACCGCATCATTGACATTGATATTGTTAAGTATGGTGAATTAAAATTTATATCAGAAAGGTTGAAACTCCCTCATATAAAACATCTTTTTGAAAGGGATTTTTCTAGAATATTATTAAAAGATTTATCAAATAAAACATAAAACATATTGTATGAAATTAGGTTTATTATTATTGGCCGCGCTGCCTATTGCTACTTATGCTCAGGACAGTACTACAGTAAATTCGTCGGACAAGTACCCTAATACATTCTCTTCGGGTTCCGCTAATGTTCAGCCTTTTGATAATAAGGCAAGAAGATTTAACGATTGGTCTATTTCAGTCGGTGGTGGTGCTGCATTTATGTCACATGCAGATCTTACTTCATTTTATGATGGAAAGATCAATTGGGGCTATAATGCATATATCAGTTTGGATAAACAGATCTCACACGTTTTCGGAGTTAGCCTTATCTACCAAAGAGGAGAAACTAATCAAAAAGCGAAATTGGACGGTGCCGCTGGTGCTGCTGCAGGTGTAGGTGTAGCCAACACGAGATATGACCAAGTAGCTTTAATGGGTGACATTAATTTCTCAAATCTATTAAGACGAGTTGACAATCATTCTCCATACAGATGGGCATTCCATGGTTATGGGGGAATTGGTGTTATGGGATACAATACATCTCTACACGACAACAACGAGTTCAGATGGAGTAATGCTCCAAGAAGAGTTCCTTTATTTATCAAACAAGATTTTGACATTAACTCAATTTTCTACCAATTCGGATTGGGTCTGAAGTATAATGTTTCAAAACTTATTGATATTGAAGCCAGAACAATGTATATCATAAGTGGTGATGATGAATTTGATGGTGGAGGAAATGCAGGTCCAGCTGATTATGATCCTGCTTCTAAAGTTTCAAAGTATAATATGATCAATAAATCAAGATCTGATAATATGTGGACCGTTAACTTAGGGGTATCCTTTAAGTTAGGAAAGCATATGTCTCATTTAGCTTGGCATGATCCATTACAAGAAGCTTATTACAGAACGGCTGAACTTGAGAAAGCTACGACTGATCTTGTAGTTTGTGAAAAAGGAGACAACGATAACGACGGAGTTTGTGACGATTGGGACAGAGAACTTAATACTCCTGCTGGGGCAAGAGTAGATGGTGCTGGTGTCGCTTTAGACATGGACCTTGATGGTGTTATTGACTTGTATGATAAATGTGTTACAGTTCCAGGACCAGTCGAAAACAATGGCTGCCCAACAGGGAAGTAATCATTCTGAATAAATAAATCATTTAATTAACTAAATAAAAAATACACTATGAAATTAAGTTTAGCAATTGTAGCATTAGCATTAGCTGTACCTACAGCTTCTTTTGCACAAGACTCAACGGCAGTTTCAAAAGGAGAATATCCTAATACATTTTCTTCAGGTTCTGCCAATGTTTCCCCTTTTACTCAAAAATCAAAAAGATTTAATGACTGGGCAATTTCATTTGGTGCCGGTGTACCATTAGTACAGTCTGCAGATTTAACATCCATAAAAAATGGTAATGGTAAAAATCTTTTTGGATATTCTGCTTATGTGAGTATTGATAAAGCAATTACACATGCTTTTGGTATTAATTTGCAGTATGACAGAGGAGAAACCAGACAAGGATTCTTCAACTCCAAAAATTCTGCTCCAACTGATTTAGCTGTAGGAGACAGACTTGGTGCAAGAACTCAATATGATGCAATCTCTATCTTAGGGGATGTAAATTTCTCTAATTTATTAAGAAGAGTAGATAATCACTCAACTTACAGATGGGCACTTCACGGTTATGCTGGTATCGGTACTTTAGCGTACAGAGCATATTTGAAAGACGCTTCGAACAATCAAAGATTAATGACTGAAATTAAGCCTTTCAAATTTAATTCTTTATTCGGTCAGGCGGGTGCAGGTCTTAAGTTCAAGGTGAACAGAAACCTTGATATTGAAGGTAGAGTAATGTATGTCGTTACAGGTGATGATGAATTTGATGGTGGAGGTGCACCATATAGTGCAATCAACCAAAGAGAGGAGGGTACATCTGACAACTTCTTCAACGCTACTTTAGGGGTTTCTTTAAAGTTAGGAAAACACGAATCTCACTTAATGTGGCATGACCCATTACAGGAGATCTATTATAAATTAGATGTTTTGGCTAATAAAAACCAGGATATCGAAGTTTGTAAAAAAGGAGATGCTGATAACGACGGAGTTTGTGACGATTGGGACAGACAACTTGATACTCCTGCCGGTGCAAGAGTTGACGGTGCTGGTGTTGCCCTTGATACAGACCTTGATGGTGTAATTGACCTTTACGATAAGTGTGTTACTGTTCCTGGACCTGTTGAGAACAATGGTTGTCCTACAGCTACTACAGGACCAGTAAAAGAAGAAGAAAGAACTTTGGAAGGAATTGAATTCGATTTAAATTCTGACAGAATCTTACCTTCAAATACTCCTATCCTTAATAACGCAGTTACTTACATCAATTCTTCAACAGGTTCTTATACTGTAGTTGGAGCAACTGATACAAGAGGAACTGATGCTTATAACAAAAAACTATCTGAAAGAAGAGCTAATAATGTTAAGAATTACTTAATTAAAAATGGTGTTCAGACAGGTAAATTAAACGCTGTAGGTAAAGGAGAAAAAGATCTTAAATACCCTGAGTGTGAACCAGCTACTAAATGTCCTGAATGGAAAAACAGAGCAAATAGAAGAGTTTACTTCGAGGCTAAATAATAAGCTATTGATCTAATTATATAAAAGTCACGCACTGCGTGACTTTTTTTGTTATAATACTTTCCTTATTTTTATACCATGATTTCTCCCAACGATTTTGACCAGTTAAAGTATAAAACCCTGAAGTATTTTTGGGGATATGATAGTTTCAGAGATTCTCAGGAAGAAATTATTAATTCTATTATCAATGAAAAAGATACATTGGTACTGCTTCCTACCGGAGCGGGAAAATCTTTATGCTATCAGCTGCCTGCCTTATTCAGAGAAGGTGTATGTCTAGTCATCTCTCCTTTACTGGCCTTAATGAAAGATCAGGTGAATCAGCTTAAATTTAGAGGAATTGAGGCTGAATATTTATCTTCTGAACTTGATGATTATGATGCAGAAGTAATTTATAACCGATGTAAGGATGGTCTAACCAAATTACTGTATATTTCTCCAGAAAGATTAACCAACAGACAGTTCCTTCAGAATATTGAAGAAATTCAGCTTTCCTTCATTGCTGTAGATGAGGCACATTGTATATCAGAATGGGGACAGGATTTCCGTCCAAGCTATCAGAACATAAAGGATTTCAGAAAAAACAATCCTAATATTCCCTGCTTAGCCCTTACAGCCACTGCTACCCCAAAAGTACTGGAAGAGATAAAAACAAAACTGGAATTAAAGAATCCAGCTGTTTTTCAAAAAAGTTTTAAGAGGGAGAATATCAGAATCTTTACTGAAGAAGTTTCTAATAAATATCAACGTGTTTTTGACATCCTGAAATACAATAAGAGTTCAGGAATTATATATGTCCGCACCCGGAAAGAAGCAGAATTGCTTACCGAATTTTTGCATAAAAATCAACTTAAGAATGTTGATTATTTCCACGCCGGGCTTACCACAAAGGAAAAGAATGCAAAACAGAACCTATGGAATACAAGTAGCAATTACGTTCTGATCTCCACCAATGCCTTTGGTATGGGTATCGATAAAGATAATGTTCGATTTGTTATCCACTATTCACCTTCTCCATCATTGGAAAATTACTATCAGGAGATTGGAAGAGCAGGAAGAGATGGGCTGGATAGTTTTGCTTTTCTACTTTGGAACAAGCAGGAGATCGCTAATTTTGAACAAATTTTAAAAAATCAAATACCAAACAAAGGTGAGTTTCTGAAGATCATCACTTACCTCTACTCTATTTTCCAGGTTGCAGAACACGAGCTTCCGGAAAAAGTATTTCAACTGAACATCAATGGCATCCAGAATTTCACAAAACTATCTACAGCCAAGATAAAAAATGTGCTTAACTTTTTACATAATCAGGAAATCATTTATCACAACGATAACAAGAGTCTTTCATCACTTGAATTATTAATGCAGGCAGATGAAATAGAACAGCTTCCAAAAAAAGATGCCCATTTTATTGAACTTATGCTTCGTACTGTTTCAGGAATCACTACACACAAAGTGATGTTCAGCGAACAGGCTGTAAGTGCTAAAATCGGAGTGGGAATCCCACTGATCAAAGAACGGCTTAAGGAACTTCAGCAAAAGAATTACCTTGAATATGTAGATGGTGCCTTATCAAGCATCAAGTTTCTAAAACCAAGGGATGAGAGAACGATCAGCGGTGCTTACTGGAAATTATTTGAACATATTCAAAGAAACAAAATTCAGAAGTGGGAAGAAATGAAGTTTTATGTTGAAAACAATGAATATTGTAAGATGAAGCTTATTCTATCTTATTTTGGTGAAAAAAACGCTAAAACCTGTGGGCAATGTTCGGTCTGTGAAAAAAACAAGCAAACCATTTTTGGAAAAAATATTTCTATACAGCTCATTTCATTATTAGCTCAAAAACCTTCTACTATTGAAGAGCTTTCTATACAGCTAAGCTACCATTCAAAGGAAAACATATTAGAAAACCTGATCTTTCTTCTGGACTCCGGAAAGGTAAAAATGTTGAATTTCAGGACATATACTTTGTCGTAATTTATACAAGGTAGAGCGTAATTAAGAGTGGAAAATTGAAAGTGGAAAGTGAGCAATGAGATAATGGGATCATTAATTTCAAAACGGGTATATTTTATAACGTATAATTCGTAGCGCAAATTGAAATTTTAATGTGGTGAAACCCGACATTAATACCTCACGTTTTTCACACTCAGCGCTCAACTCTCAATTTTACACTTTCAACCTACCTCCTTCAACTTTCAACTTTCAATTTTCAACTAATAACCTATCTTTGTACTATGAAATCATTGAAAGTCGTTTTTTTAGGCACTCCTGAATTTGCAAAAACTGCATTAGAAGCTATTCATCAATCTCATCATCAGGTGGTAGGTGTAATCACCGTTGCTGATAAAGCAAGCGGACGTGGTCAAAAGATTCATCAGTCACCTGTAAAAATATATGCAGATGAGAATAATCTTGCTGTCTTTCAACCTGAAAAATTGAGAAATCCTGAATTTTTGCAACAGATCAAAAGTCTGGACGCTGATGTTTTTGTAGTGGTTGCTTTCAGAATGATGCCTAAAGTCCTTTTTGAAATGCCCAAAATAGGAACATTTAACCTCCATGCTTCTCTCCTTCCCGACTACAGAGGTGCTGCACCTATAAACTATGCTGTAATCAATGGTGAAGAAAAAACAGGGGTAACCACCTTTTTCATCAATGAAAAAATAGATGAGGGAAATATTTTGCTTCAGGAAGAATTACAGATATTACCGGACGAGAATGCCGGAAGTCTTCACGACCGATTAATGGAAATAGGCTCAAAGCTCATTGTAAGTACACTGAATGGTCTTGCTGAAGACTCTATTAAAGAAAGACCTCAGCCACAGGTTGAACAGCCTAAAAATGCCTTTAAAATATTCAAAGAAGATACTAAAATCAACTGGCACGCTCCATCGAAGGTGATCCACCAGTTTATTCTTGGAATGTCCCCATATCCTGCTGCTTTTACAACATTAAAAATTGGTGAAGAAGACAAGGGATTAAAAGTATTTGGAGGGAAATTCGAGATTACGAATCATGATAAAATTCCCGGAACGTTAGTTATATCTAAAAACACCTTCAAAATTTATACTCAAGATGGAATCTATGAGCCTTTAGAGCTTCAACTGGAGGGTAAAAAGAGAATGAATATTAAAGATTTCCTGAACGGTTTCAGAAACTTTGACGAAATAAAAATGGCTTGATCACTCAAGCCATTTTTTATATTATTAAAGTAGACTGGATATTCTACAATTTTACCATTTCAGTCACTTCCACATCATATCCTCCAACCTGAGGTTTAACATCTGGATTTTGAGTCAGAACTTTGAATTTATTAATTCCCAGGTTTTTCAAAATTTGAGTTCCAATACCATAATCTCTATAATTATAAGCTAAGGTAGGATGCTGTTGTTGTCCAGCCTGATAGTCAAGGAATTGTTGTAATTTTTTCAATGTATTTTCAGAATTGGAAACATTATTAATAAAGATAATAACTCCTTTTCCTTCTTCGTTGATCATATTGGTAACCTTCTCCAATAGAGGAGTTTCACCATTGTTTAATCTTGTCAATACATCGAAATAAGAGTCAGAAGACTGAACTCTTACCAATACAGGTTCATCAACTGTCCATGATCCTTTTGTCAGTACAAAATGAATCTGCTCATTCGATGTTTCTCTGAAAGCATAAAAATCAAATTCTCCATAATGAGTTTTCACTTTTCTTTCTTCGATACGGTCAACAAGATTTCCTTTTTTAAGCTGATAATGAATAAGATCCTCGATGGAAACGATTTTCATATCATGCTTCTGAGCAAATGCATACAAATCAGGAAGACGGGACATCGTACCATCTTCATTCATAATTTCGCAGATAACACCACCTTCTTTCAATCCTGCTAAATGTGTAAGATCAATAGCAGCTTCTGTGTGTCCTGCTCTTTTTAGCACCCCTCCTTTCTTTGCACGAAGCGGAAAAATATGTCCGGGTCTCATAAAATCAGTAGGCTTGGATTTTTCATCCATTAAAGCAAGAATCGTTTTCGCTCTGTCACCTGCAGAAATACCGGTAGAAGTTCCGTTTCCTAATAAGTCAACAGAAACTGTAAAAGCTGTTTCTTTTGGATCACTGCTTCTGCTTACCATAATATCCAGACCCAGTTCATCACATCTCTTTTCAGGAAGTGGCATACAGATAAGCCCTCTTCCATGTACTGCCATGAAATTGATCAGTTCAGGAGTTGTAAGCTCAGCAGCACATAGAAAATCTCCTTCATTTTCTCTGTTCTCATCATCTACTACTATGATTATTTTACCATTTTTAAGGTCATCAATAGCCTCAGGAATAGTATTTAATTTAATATCAGACATTTTTACTTTAAATTTTTGCAAAGATACTCATAATAATAGGCATCTGCCAATTAATATAAATGGTTTGTTAGGCTTTGATTAAAGAGTCTTTAGCTTTTCTGAAAATTCCATAAGAATCAAGTCTTTTCTGATGATCATAAATATGAGAATTAATGATCAGCTCGTCTACATTAAACCTTTCCTGAAAGCTCTTTAATTTTTCTTCTATTTCTGATTGATCTCCGATAAAACTGTATCTCAGTTTCTGCAATACGGCAGCTTTTTCCATTGGGGACCAGATATCATCCATATCCGCAACTGGTGGAGCAAAAGGTTTTCTATCATTTCTGATAATATTAAGGAATGCCTGAAACAATGTCGTGGAAAGCTGGTGAGCTTCTTCTGAAGTTTCAGCAGCAGCCCCATTTACACAGGCCAGAATGTATGGCTTATCCGGTTGTTTGGACGGCTCGAAATGCTCTCTGTAAATATTGAAAGCCATTTCCATTTGCTCAGGTGCAAAATGTCCTGCAAAAGCATAAGGAAGTCCTAATTCCGCAGCAAGCCAAGCACTGTCCGTACTGGATCCAAGAACGTACAACGGAATATCCAATCCTTCACCAGGAATCGCTCGAACCAAAGATTCGGAATTTTCTTTAGAAAAATATTTTTGTAATTCTAAGATCTGTCTTGGAAACTGTTCGTTAATAATTGCAGGATTTCTTCCTAATGCCTGAGCAGTAATACCGTCCGTTCCAGGAGCTCTTCCTACACCGAGGTCTATTCTATTGGGAAATAGAGACTCCAGGGTTCCAAATTGTTCTGCAATGACCAGAGAACTATGATTAGGAAGCATAATTCCTCCTGAACCTACTCTTATCTTTTTCGTGCCATTAGCAATAAAACCTATAAGGACTGAAGTTGCAGAGCTGGCAATACTCGCCATATTATGATGTTCAGCAAGCCAGAATCTTTTGTAATCAAGACCTTCCGTATAATTTGCTAAAGACAAGCTGTCCTGAAAAGTATCATGGATACTTTTTCCCTGCTTTACTGGTGCAAGATCTAAAACAGATATTTCAAAATTTTTCATATCGAGAAATTATTTTTTCAAAGAGATATCGAACCCCCTTTGTTGATTTAATTATAGATTAAGGTTTAAAAAACCGAACAAATTTAAAACATAAAAACTGCATTAGTTACTTTTTGTAATTGATAAGTCAAATTGCCTAGTTCAGGCAAAAACTATTAAAAAATATTAAATCTTAACGATATCTTTCGTAAAAGGGTTTTGAAGAAATAATCCCCTGCATTTTTGCTCAACTTAATTCGTGAATTAGCACACTTTACCAGATGATCAAAATGAAACAAACTTAGTAATCATTAAAACATTTTGCGTTTTAACATTAATAAATCAATAATAAGAGAAATAAAATACTATATTCGTATTGAAATCCAAATTACGACCAAATATATTTTCACACCATTAAAAATATTATTATGAACAAAAAATTAAATGATCTGCTTTTCCAGAAAATACCGGGAAAAAGAACAGTCCTTGTAGGATTTATTATTGCTGCTGTGCTAACATCTTGCAGTAAAAATAATGAAGACATTACAACAGAAGCCCAGACAGCTGCCCTTAAATCTGCAAATATTAAAAAGGGACAATTAGGTGGCCAGGAAATTACGTACGAGAGAAGGGATGGAATGAACTTTTTCCAAGGAGATATCGTACTTTCAGATAAACAGCTCGCAGAAGGCAATTCATTAAACAAAGGAGGGGCCGCCCTTTCAAGATGGCCGGCACGTAAAATTTATTATACCGTTGCCAGCAACATGGGTTCTATCAACGTCAATAAAATCACAACCGCTGTTAACGAATACAATAACAAAACCAATACTCAATGGATCCCTCGTACCAATCAAACCAATTATGTTGAATTTATTTTTGGAAGTTCATCCGGATATGACGGATGGGCTCATATAGGTTTCCAAGGCGGAAAGCAGAATATTTCTTTGGATCAGAATATTTCTGTAGCATCGGTAATTCATGAAATGGGCCACACCGTAGGTCTTTATCACGAACATTGCCGTAAAGACAGAGATCAATATGTAAGTATCCAGTGGAATAATATCCAGGATGGACAGGCCTATAATTTCAACATCTATAATTCAGGAACTGATATAGGTGCTTTCAATATTAATTCGGTGATGATGTACTGGCCGACCTCTTATTCTAAAAATGGCCTTCCTACGATCAAAAAAGCAGACAACACTAACTTCACATACAATAGAACCGGCTTCACAACTGGAGATATCAATACCATCAATGCGATGTATCCTTAGTTTTTTGGTTTCAAAGGCTAATCGCATAATTAAGGAAAAGGATTCTATGAATTCTTTTCCTTTTTATAATTATAGTGATTAATCAAAATTCTAATCTCATTAAACTCAAAATCATTCGGAAGCGCACTCTTCCACTCTGACAATGTTTCATGGGGATTTTTATAAAACTCTGTTTCAAAAGCTTTGATCTTATCTGAAGTAATCACTCTTGAAATATCCAATAACCCCTGTTCCGCAAATTTTGCCAGGTGACCAATTACAGTTTCTTTTACCAAGCCTCTTTCTAAAGAAATTTCAGCAATTGTTTTTCCTTGCTCGAACAGTTGGAATGTTAAAACCTGGGATGGAACTTTTGCAATTTTCAAATTAACTTCCTTATCATTTTTTTCATCTAAAAGCTTAGTTTCCAACAAATAAACATCCTTTAAGCTATTTAAATATTCTTCAATATCTTCCAGCCAGTTTTTAAAGTCTTCGTTATATTGCTTGAGACCCTTCACACCTTTTATTTCTGCATAAAACTCTTTCAGGGGATTAAAGACCTTATCCCTTATCTCAGTAAAAAAGAAATTAACCGCTCCTTTTGCTTTACTTTCAATCTCAGACCATTCTTCTTTTTTATCTATAAAAAGTTCAATCTTCTGAGTTAACACCCTTTCTAATTTCCCAAAAATCTTTCCAAGCTGTACAATCTCATGTTTCAACTGAAGATACAGTTGATTGGTTTTTACATGATCAATACTTTTTGTAGTAATGGATAGTTTATTCCAGTCTTCAACTTCTTTCAGGAACCAAAGACTGTCAAGGGTGCGAAGTACTTTTTTAATACTATAATCATATTTTTCCTTATTTAAAATATCTTCAACATGATCATTGGCAAAAGTATCACCCTGAAACTGTAATATCCGGGTGTCTTTAAAAATAACTTCGGGAGTAATTTTCGATTTCAAAATGATTCCTTCAAGGGTTCTGCAACGGGACAACGCAACATACACCTGTCCTGCCGTAAAACTTTTTCCAGCGTCGATAATTACCTTATCAAAAGTGAGCCCCTGACTTTTATGAATGGTTACGGCCCATGCGAGTTTGATGGGAAACTGTTCAAAACTTCCTAAAACCTCCTCTTTAATATTTTTATCTGTGTCCAGAAAGTATTTCTTCTGTTCCCAGACCTCTCTTTTTACTGCAATCTCTCTTTCACTTCCTTCTAAGACAACCCGGATTTCATTTTCATCAAGCCCAATAATTTCCCCAAGCTTTCCGTTGAAATATTTTTTTTCCGGCGAAATATCATTCCGGATAAACATAACCTGAGCCCCAATCTTCAATTCGAGGAATTGCTCATTCGGAAACTGATTTTCTTTAAACTCCCCAAAAAGCTTAGCCTCATAAGTACTCGGATCCACTTTTATTTCTGCTAACTTCTCCTGATTGATCTCATCGGCCATTTTATTATGGGAGCACAGATATACATAGGAGTCCTGTCCTGTTTGAAAATCAGGATCGTACCTTTCATTAAGATGGTCAAAATCAATATGAGCAACATCACCATCCCTAATGGCATTTAAAATTTCCAAAAATTCTTCATCAGACTGACGGTACACCTTCGTTAGTTCAATAGTAATCAGAGGAATCTCTTTAATAGCAAGACTATCAAAAAAGAAAGGAGACTGATAATACTGTTTTAAAATATGCTCATCTCTCACCACTGGCGGAAGCTGATACAAATCGCCAATGAACAACATCTGAACACCTCCGAATCTTTGATTGTTCCGTCTGACAAATCTTAAAGAAAAATCCATCATATCTAAAACATCAGCTCTCAACATAGAAACCTCATCAATGATGATGATCTCTATTTCCCGTAGAAGTTTAAGCTTATCTTTTCGATATTTAAAATGATTCATCAGATCAGCAATATTATTTGCTAAGCTTCCATCAATCCTCTCTGTAGTTGGTAAAAAAGTCCGTAATGGCAAACCAAACATAGAGTGAATAGTCACCCCGCCTGCATTAATCGCTGCGATCCCAGTAGGCGCTATTACAATATGTTTTTTCTTTGTTCTTTTTACAAAGTCATTAAGAAAAGTTGTTTTACCGGTCCCTGCCTTTCCTGTAAGGAAAACACTTCTGTTGGTATGTTCTATTATGTCAAAAAAATGATTGTTCATCGCTGTCAAAATTACGGAAAATGAATTTGAAATCCGTCTTATGGCATAACTTTTGAGTTCGTTTTTTAAAGAAAAAAACTAATATGGGGAAAGTACCTGCGAAGATTTCTACAGTAATACTATGTGTAACACTTGCTTTAGTTTCTTGTGGAACAAAGAATGTTATCGATAATTTACCAAAAGATATTTCAGAAAGACCAGCTGATGAAAACAGTAAGAAATATGATGAAGTTCAGTTAGAAAAAATAAAAACAGCAATAGAATCAGAAATCGCAAAGGAAACCTGCAACAATCCGGACGATTGGAAATTTGCTCCTATGGGATCTAAAGCTTGCGGAGGTCCAAAGTCTTTTATTGCCTATCCTAAAACGATGGAAGCCCAAATTCAACCAAAAATCGAAGATTACAATAAAAGAGAGTCTGAGTTTAATATAAAATACGGTATTACTTCAGACTGTTCTGTTATCGAAGAACCACAAGGAATACGATGTAAAGATGGAAAACCAGAACTAATATTTGCAGGACAATAAACAATATATTTTACAAACTCGACCAGGAGTTTTTCACTAAGGATTCATGTAAAAAAGCTCTGTCAATTTGACAGAGCTTTTTGTTTAGTATAGCCTATTGCCTTAATCTTTATACCAGGATGAATATTTCACATAATTATCTGCAATCCTGTTTACCTCTCCTTCAAGGAGTTGAGATGAGATATCTTTGATTTTTCTGGCTGGCACTCCACCCCAAACTTCGCCCGATTTGATATGAGTTCCCTGAGTAACTACCGAGCCTGCTCCAATGATCGAATTTTCTTCCACAAGACAATCGTCCATAACGATTGCTCCCATCCCAATCAAAACATTATCCTGAACAGTACATCCATGAACAATAGCATTATGACCAATTGAAACATTATTCCCAATGACCAGAGGATATTTTTCATAAGTACAATGCAACATGACGTTATCCTGTACATTTACCTTGTCACCCATTTTGATATAATTCACATCACCTCTGATTA
The DNA here is from genome assembly GCF_002216065.1 of Chryseobacterium sp. T16E-39. Classification (NCBI taxonomy): domain Bacteria; kingdom Pseudomonadati; phylum Bacteroidota; class Flavobacteriia; order Flavobacteriales; family Weeksellaceae; genus Chryseobacterium; species Chryseobacterium sp. T16E-39. Next base: position 2,335,468 of record NZ_CP022282.1, read on the forward strand.
CTGCATTATACCAAACGCTGCATTCTTTTCCCATAGTAACATCTCCAATGATTGTCGCTGTTTCAGCCAGAAATGTATTCTCTCCGATTTGTGGTGCTTTGCCCAAAAGTTCTTTTATAAGTGCCATATTTTTAATTTGATATTTTGAAAATGAGTGAATTCGGAGAATTAATTCGTGTAACCACTATTTTTAAATTACAGTGATAGCAAAAATCTAACTTCTTCCTCCCAACTCCTAATTTCTAATTGCGTATTTTTGTATCTCAAATTTAACGAAAAAATGCGTAAGATACTTATAGAGCCAACAGAAAACCCAAAAGTGATGAAATTTGTTGCTGATTACAATTTGATTCCAGGGTCTCTTGAATTGGATAGAAGTTCAGATATTTCAGAAATTCCTCTTGCCCAGGAACTTTTCAATTATCCTTTTGTAGAAAGAATTTTCATTACAGCTAATTTTGTAGCTGTTGCAAAACAAGATACGATAGAATGGGAACATGTTGCTGAAAGTCTGAAAAATGTAATTGAAGATGAATTACTGGCTAATCCTAGAATCTATCTTCAGAAGAAAAAGGAAATGTATCAGATCTATGCAGAGATGACTCCAAATCCTAATGTGATGAAATTCGTTTCCAGTAAATTATTATTGGAAGGATTCGTAGAAGTAAAATCAAGAACTGAAGCTGATGGAGTTCCTTTGGCAGAAGCTATTTTTAAAGAATTTGATTTTGCAAAAGAAGTTTTTATTTCTGATAACTTCGTAGCTGTAACAAGAGATCACTCTGTAGAATGGCATCAGGTAATGATGGCTGTCCGAGGGCTTATCGCTGAATACCTTCAAAACGGAGGCGAGATTTCAAATATAGAGGCTCAAAAGCATGAAAATCCTGTTGAAAAAATAATCAACAGAGATTATACTGATGACGAGCAAAAAATTTCTGATATATTAAATGAATATGTAGCTCCCGCAGTAGAAAATGACGGAGGGAAAATTTCATTAATGGAATATGATGAAGCTAATAAAACGGCAAAAATGCTTTTACAGGGAGCTTGTTCAGGATGCCCTAGCTCTACGGCTACTTTAAAAAACGGGATCGAAAATATTTTAAAACAATTTGTTCCTGATCTTGTAGAAAGAGTGGAAGCTGTAAACGGGTAATCATTATATATGAGAATAGCATTTCTTTTAATTTGTTTTGTATTCAGTAGTATCCTTTCATGTAAGAAAGAAACCGTGGATACTAAAACAAATATCAATGCTGGTTTCCATGAAGACCTTATACAATCTGGATTAGCTAAGGACAGTCTTCAAAGAATGGATGTATTTTTAGATAAATTAAATCAAAAAAATACGTCGTTCTTAGATTTTTATGTTACCTATTTTTATAAGTTTGATAAGGAAACCCAGGATGAAATAAAGAAATCAAAAGGAAATAACTTTCTGGAAGAAGATCCTGAGGGTTACTACAAACTATTCGCTGAAATAATGTCTGAGAAGAGCGACCGTTATCTGAAATCTTTCGGTATAAGTAAAGATGAAGAAATGCTCTCCAGAGAAGTATATATTTTTCATTTAAAGAAAAAATACGGTCCGACTATTGATGGACAGTTGGAAAATCTAAATAAATAATGAAGGGAATTCTATTAGTGAATCTTGGCTCACCAAGATCTACGAGTGTAAAAGATGTAAAAGAATATCTTGATGAATTTTTAATGGACGAAAAAGTTATTGATTATCGTTGGATTTTCAGGGCACTTTTGGTTCGTGGCATCATCCTCAATACAAGACCTGCAAAATCTGCGGAAGCTTATAAAACAGTTTGGACAGACGAAGGTTCACCATTGGTGGTGATCACAGAGAAAATTCAGAAAAAACTTCAAAAACTGGTAGATGTTCCGGTAGAAATCGGTATGCGATATGCCCAGCCCAGCATTGAGGCAGGTATCCAGAAATTAGTTGATCAGGGAGTTTCTGAAATCGTTCTTTTCCCATTGTATCCTCAATATGCTATGAGCACAACGGAAACAGTGATTGAAAAAGCGGAAGAAGTAAGAAAGAAATTATTTCCGACTATAAAAATTAACTATATACAGCCTTTTTACGATAGAGAGATCTATATCAATTGTCTGGCAGAAAGTATTAAAGAAAAACTTCCGGAGAATTTCGATGCTTTACAATTCTCGTATCACGGTGTTCCTGAAAGACACATTTATAAAACGGATCCTTCGAATACTTGTAAAATTGATGATGCTAACTGCATCAATAGCAAAATTGAGGCTCACAATGCCCGATGCTATAGACATCAATGTTATAAGACTACTGAATCTGTCATTGCAAAAATGGGACTGCCTAAAGAAAAAACCATTGTTTCATTCCAGTCCAGACTAGGAAAAGATAAATGGATCGAGCCCTATACCGACGAAACACTGGAAACGATCCCTAAAAAGGGAGTTAAAAACCTGGCTGTTGTCTGCCCGGCATTCGTTTCTGATTGTCTTGAAACATTAGAGGAGATCTCCGTAGAAGGGAAAGAACAGTTTTTACATGGAGGTGGAGAAAACTTCCATTATATTCCTTGTTTAAATGACGAAGATCGATGGATAGAAGTAGTAAAAACGCTATGTGAAGAAAAATTGAATGAGTTTTATCTTGTATAAAATCTTCCCAGCAATAAAATAAAGAAAGAAAGGACACAAGAAATACTTGTGTCCTTTTCAATTTAAATATATTAAGGATTATTTTTTAATTAAATTTCCTGCTTTTTGGCCATTCACGACAACTACATATACTCCAGGAAGCATTGTAGATGGAAGCTGTAAACCAAGTTTATTCATCCCATCAGTAAGCTCTACTTTTTCAGAAATCTCTCTCTTACCTGTTAAGCTTACAACCTCTACCACACCTTTTCCTGCCTTCCCTTCAAATAGTACAGTAAATCTGTCAGTTGCCGGGTTTGGACTGATAGTATAAAGAGATGTATTTGATTCTGTAGCTACACGACCAGCGGAAGAGGTACCTCCTCCAACTCCTACTGCATTCCATGCGTTAGTTACCTGAGTTACTTCATTACTTCCTGTACCGTATAAATCTGCTGCTGCCTGCAAAGAAGAAGTTCTTGCATTCGCATAAGTAGATGAGGAAGTTAAATAAGAAGTTAATGTTCTGTAAGCAATAGCTCCGGCCTTATCCAATCCTATTCCTGAAACATTATAAGCAAAGCTGTTATCATTAGTACCAGAACCTCCGGATACTAATAGGTAATACCAAAAATTAAGAACGCCCGAATTGGTATGAACTCCACAATAATCATTATATCCAGGTAGATTAGGATTTCCCTGAGGAGTACAAGAACTGCTGGCATCCTTCCAATAAGTTCCTTTATAAGTATCAGGCTGCTTATAGGCATTAGGGTTTGACATATCTCTTATCGGATAATTAAAGTCCTCCCCTAATTTCCAACTTGCCTGAGTAGGTCTTGCCCAAAGTTCTATTGAATTTCCGAACACATCAGAGAAACCCTCATTTAATGCACCTGATTCTCTTTGATAAGCAAGATTGGCTGTTTTAGAAGTCATTCCGTGTGTAATTTCATGGCCACAAACATCAATAGCAGTTAGTGGCAAACCACCATTTGTGCTGGCACTACCATCACCATAGGTCATTCTTGATCCATCCCAAAATGCATTGAAATAATTAGTAGAATAATGAACATAAGATTTTATAGCAAAATTGTTATTATCAATACTCTTTCTATTAAATTTTGTGTAGTAATAATCTACAGTCATTTCCGCACCCCAATGCGCGTCTGTCGCATATTGATCCTTATTTGAATTTACATTATTCCAGTTATTATCTGTATCGGTAAAGTCTACAGCAGAAGAATAATTCGTTCCTTTTTTAAATTGTAAGTTTCTACAGCAGTGCCCGCATTTCTTCCCGTCTCTCTTAGTCTGTAACTTCCATTGTAAGAATCAGCAACAATACTTCGGTTTCCACTGTACCCGGTAGTGGCCGTTCCAGGAGCATTTACATCATGAATTATAGCATCTGCTCCTAATATCTTTCCGCCCTTAGCATCTACAAATACATATTGTCTGCTTAGCGGCTTTTCAGCATAAATATCAAATTTATAAGCCAGCTTTAAATCGCGAAGTTTATCATCAGTGGGATCCGAATAATAAACCAATTCTCCTTTTGGAGCAAAACTCGCATTGGTATCATTAGATTCTCTTTTAAGAAAATCTTCCTCCTCTTTATTTTGCCATTTATAAGAATCCGCTCCTACAAATGCCAATGCATTTTGCAATGCAATACTTTCAGAAATATTAGCACTCTTCTCTACTTCTTCAGGAACTTTAAGAATCCATTTCCCTGATTCTCCCAATATCTTTCCTCCTTTGGTCTGTACAGCCATCATTCCATATTCTACAGGAATGTTATTAATAGTCTGCTGAAATCTATGAGTCTCAAAACCAAGCTGGTCTTTTTCAACACCTAATTTCTTTCCTTCGCCCGGAATATACCTTTGAGAGGTTTCATCGAATAAAACAGGTGCTCCCTGAAAAGCAGGCCCGTTTTTATCAAATCTCATAAATTCTGCGTGTAATCCGTTTTTACCGGAAATTAATTTTGAAGGTTTGTCTTGCCCAAAAACGAAAGAGCAGGCGGCAATACTTGCCACTAAGATAAATTTTGTTTTCATAAAAATATTTGTTTGATGTGAAAACAAATTTATAAACTTTTCACAATAAAAAGACATACAGGGTAAATATTATTCAATCAAACCGCAAAACAATTAAATAAAACACAATTATTAATTCAAAAAAAACATTATTTATTAAACAATATTTAATCACACATGTGTGTTTTAATTAATAAATTTAATTAAATATTACCCTAAGATGAATTATTTTCTTTCACTATGTTTTGCATAATACACAGATATACACTTCTCTATAAAACTAACATAAACCCATCTGCTATAAAGGGTTACAATAATATAGGCTACCTGTAAGAGGCAGCCTTGCTTAGTTTTTACGTTGATGTAATTTTTTATCTTTTATTGACTTTTTATGTAAATAATTCTTTTTTTACCTATTTTCCGATAGGAGTTCTGAATTCTCCATATCCCATCAGACCGTCATAGTTTCTTCCAAAAGGAGTATAATATAAGAATGCCTGATATAAATTTTCCGTTTGCCAGAAATTTCCGTTTATTTCACCAAAATTCAACGAACCGTTTCCTTCTTTTGTAGCAAGAATGTAATTATAAAAACCCTGCTTTAAAAATATCCTGGCAACATATTTTTTAGTGGCAGCATCATATTGCATCTGGTTTTCTTTGCTGGGCTTGAAATTATTAAATCCACCCAATACATAAATTTCTTTATCCACAGGATCTGAATCTAAAGAGAAGTATACCCACGAATAATCTCCTTCTCTTTCGGCATTTCTTTCTATCCCCATATCATTTCTTCTGAAGTAGTAAGCTCCGTTAACGTCCGGTTGGTACTGATAATTCAATGGAAATGCCCAGACAGGATGCAAATAGGTCTGATTTACGCCATCTTTTATTTCCGTAGCACGAACCATATCTGCGGCCATATTCATATTCTTATTATCGAAATAATAAAATTCATTATTTCCCGGGAAAGTCAGACTCATCTGTTGAAAAAGCAATTGATTTCCCAGTGTAGAGCTTGGTTTTAAATTATTAACAGCCACATTCATATTGTTATTCTGCATCACATTCAAACTCATTGAATTGACATTTGATGACAGATCATTTCCTTTAGCTAAAGCCTGCACCTCTACCCTTTGATTGATATTTGGATTTTTATCAGCAATTCTGGATACATTTAGAGCCAAAGAAATATTATCTTCAACTACATAAAATCTTTTTTTGAACAGAGGTTTGTCTGCAGAATCTTTATAGACAATCAATTCAAAATTCCCAGAGATCTTGGGCTGTATTTTTTCATTAGGAAATACAAGTTTATAATGAGTATAAGCCTGCAGTGTATTGAATGAATACTCAAATTTATCTAATAACGCATTTAAGCTCCCGTTCGCAATTTCTGTGAAGAAAAGATTATCATCATTCCAATTACGATCATAGTGTTTTATCGTATATCTGTAAATTTCACTGGAATTCGTAAGATCATCAAAACTGAGAACCAGAGTCTGGTTGAAATTGATAACCGGAGTTTCATCATTGGTCTGAGGATTGAACAACTGTATGCTTTGGATGTTCTGTCCAAACACCAATCCACCTAAAGAAAGTAAAAGTATTCGCAAAGTTTTCATTATGACGAAGATAACGAAAAATCATCACTTTCTTAAGAATATCGTATTTTTGAAAAAAAAATAGTCAGAAATATGCTTAAGATTCAAGCTTTTGTATTCAATTTTGCGAGCGAAAATACTTACATTCTTTATAACGAAAATAAAAATGCCTGGTTAATTGATCCGGGAAATATGAATGAACAGGAAACTAACCTGATCAATAATTTCATTAAAGACAATGAGTTAAAGATTCAAAAAATACTTCTCACCCATGCCCATATCGACCACGTCTTCGGACTTCAATGGGCTTACGATACATTCAAACTCCCTGTAAATATGCATAAAGACGATCAGGAAGTGCTGGATATGCTTCAGATGAGCGGAATGAGATTTGGAATCAATGTCGATCCCGTAAAGGTTGAAGTTGAGTACATCAATGAAGGTGATGAACTTGACTTTGATGGTGAAAAATTCAAAATATATCATGTTCCGGGACATTCTCCAGGAAGTATTATTTTCCATAACGAAAAGCAAAAATTTATGATTTCCGGAGATGTTTTGTTTGAAGGAAGTATTGGAAGAACAGACCTGTACAAAGGAAATTATGATCAATTAATTAACGGAATTAAAACTAAGCTTTTCGTGCTGGATGATGAAACTCAGGTCTTTTCGGGACATGGAAATCCTACAAGCATTGGTTTTGAGAAACAGTATAATCCATTTTTGAGGTAGTTCGGGGTGCAAGATTCCGGTTGCGGGTTACGAGGTGAGAGTGATAGGATACAAGGTTTGGGATCTGTACTCTGAATGACAGCATCGTTAGGTTACAATAAAAAACCGTCAGAAAAATCTGACGGTTTTTACTTTTATTAAGAAACAGAATTTAGAAATCCAATGTAATCGATCCTCTTACAGCAGCTCCCATAATCGGTCTGGCCATTCTGATATCTCCGGTTCCCGTTAATGGTGATCTAGGATCTCCTTCTGTAATACCAATGGTATTGAAGATATTCGTTCCATCAATAGCAAAACGAATTTTTCCTAACTGATAAGAAGTTCCTGCACCCACTTCACTGAATGATGGCAGAATATTTTTATCGCTATTCGCCTCATCCTGGAAACGCTTTCCATAATAATTATAACTTACATAAGCTCTCCATTGTTTTGTAATATTAACGGCAGGCGAAATATTAAAATAGAATTTCGGTATTCTTCTCACCTGGTTACCGTCATAATCAAATGTTGTCCCATCTCCATTTCGTCCTGTAAAATCTTTATATTTAGGATTCTGGAAAGTCCCATTGAATGATAGCTCTAATAAATTATTGAATAATCTAGCATATCCTTCAAGCTCTACACCAATGTTAGAGGTATTTGCAAATTTATTTTCTGAGGTTCCATCAGAATACACATCGGTAAATGAAAGATTTTTTAAGGTAGAATAAAATGGAATAACTCCAATATCAAATGTACGTGTATAATATTTATATCCGATTTCTAATTGGTTGGTCTGTACAGGCTTTATTTTACTTAAATCCGTCATATTGTTATAATAAGACTCTTCATTAGGAGATCTGAATCCATTGGAAAAACGGGCGTATACTGCGTTCTCTTTATTGATCTTATAATTTGATGCTACTGTGAAAGATACTTTGTCTACATCATAATTCCAGTAGGTATATTTATTCCCCAATACAGACATATTATCATCTGCTGTAGTTGTTGCAAAACTATGAGTTCCATCTGTTGTTAACCCTGAATTATTAAGATTTGCAGTGGTTGTATTTACCCCATATCCTTTATAGTAATCACGGCTGTAGCGAATCCCTCCATTGAAACTTAAGTCATCGGTAATATTGTAATCCAGATTCAAGTAAACATCATTCAAACTTCCCTGGATCTGGGAATCTCTGACAAGGAAAGACATATCAGTAACTCCATTATAGGTTTTAGAATATCCAATATCAGTAGGACTTAATGATGTATCTACCAGATTAAGAAGCTGAGGTCTGTCGCTAGCCGTTGTTAAGATGTTACTCCAGTTCCAGTATTGATGGGATTTCCAGTTGGATTTATAAAAACCAGCCGTTACGTTTCCTTTATCAAATTTGTAATTGAACTGTAAGTCATTTACAAAATTATTCATCTGCTTATCAATTGCCCAGAATCCCAGCTTTTGTACATATTGCGGATTGACAACAGCTCCATTACTGACTAAAGAATACTGATAATTATTTCCGGATATTCCATTGCTGTTTGCAAAAGCACCAGACTGTTGAGGTGCTCCGGCAGGGAAGATACCCGTATAATTCATATCGATATTGGTATATCTCGTTTTGTTTAAAACGGTAAAATTGTTTCCAAGATCATATTTAAATTCTGCACCTACTACATCAACTTTAGGATGGATCCCGTCTTCTAAATTTCTTTTAAAAAATCCTCCTCCAGGCTGTGGAATATTGAGCTGTCCTATCGAACGGTAACTGTATGTTCCATAATTAGCATCAAACCCAGGAAACTCTTTTAGCTTATTTCCATCCTGTATTAAAGGAATCGGAAGGAAGAATGTATTCCTGTCATCCAGTTTTTTATAGTACACTTTTACATAACCTTTGTCGAAGACATATTTCAGGTTCATTCTGATCTGCCCTCCGTTGTTGGCATTAAATCCTGTTTTTCTTATTCCACTGTCTGTTCTGTAAAAACCACCAACATTAAAGAACAATTTATCCTGAACCAAAGCCCCACCGAGGTTTACATCCGTACGCATTAATCCATATGTACTTGTTTCCAGTTTAGTCGTTCCTCGGAAATCATTTGTTCCTTCTCTGGTAATAAAGTTAATGAGTCCTCCCGGAGAATTATTCGCAAAAATAGATCCCGATCCCCCTCTTAAAGCTTCTAATCTGTTTACAGTATTATCAACACGGAAGAAATTGTCCGCATTGGCAAACTGCAAAGCTCCATCTTCAAAAACCGGTAATCCATCCTCCTGAACCTGAACAAATTCATACGCCCCAGCAGAAGGAATCCCTCTCGCAAAAAGGTTATTTCCAACTTCACCACCTGAGGTTTCTACCGCAAAACCCGGTACCCTCTGCAATAGTGCTGCTGCACTGATTGGGTTCTGTTTCTGAATTTCTTTTGCACTAAATGTAGATATTGCCGTACTGGATTCTATCTTCTTTTTCGGATTTGAATTCCCCGTAATAACTACCTGATCAATGGTCGCTGTTCTTGTTGAATCCTGAACAGTTTCCTGTGCATACGCATTATTAAAATACAGCGTAGCGACACCTGCGAGTAAAAAGATTGATTTTTTTTTCATACCTATATAGTATTAATTATTGTTTTAATTTTAAATAGACTCCATTTGTCCAACCAAATCCATCCTGATTAGGATACTCTCCCCCTCCGGCAATCGCTTCATCATCTAACGCATTGTATTTTTCCATTAGTTTGCCCGTGTTGTTATAAACTCTTTCGACATTAGAGCACCAGTTATTTTTTATTTCATTTGCTAATTCTGTAAAGCCGTAGTTTTTCATTGAAACGAACCCAAGCCACTGGTAAGGTGCCCAGGCATTAGGTAAATCCCATTGCTGGCCGGACTGTTTTGTTGTCGTAACAAGTCCTCCTTTGTAAAGAAACTTTTCAGCGATAATTTCTGAAACCGCCTTTGCCTGTTCCTCATCAGCTAAACCTAAAAACAGTGGATAAAGAGCAGCAATATGTTCAGACGCTGTGTTTTTGTGTTTTTGAATGTGATAATCTTTAAATGTTTTGGATTCTTTATTCCAAAAATAAGTATTGATTACCTGACGTCTTTTTGCTGCTCTTTCACTGAAATAATCTTCTTTTTCTTTAAAGTTTTGAAGTCCTGCTGCTTTTGCTAAAGTTTTCTCCAAATGCCATAAAAGACAATTGACATCAACCTGAGCAATATTCAGGGTTTCTATAGTCTGTATTGTTTCTCCGTCTGAAAACCATCTGCTGGAAAAATCCCATCCTGACTCGCATCCACTTCTTATATTTCTGTAGAATTCCTCTCCTGAAGCATTCTCATGATCTTCAATATCGATTAAATAACTTTCCGGACGTGGCGTATTCTCTGAATCATAATATCTATTCAGAATATCACCCTTATCGGTTTTCAAAACCCTTTTAGTTTGGGTATTATGATCCAAACCACCCTCTCCGTTCATCCAAAAACGATATTCTTTTTCCAGGGTATCGTAATATTGAATGTAGATTTTTTCATCACCAGTACTTTCTACCAGCAAATCAAGCATTAATGAAAAATAAGGAGGTTGTGAGCGGCTTAGAAAATGAGTCCTGCTCGCATTGGGAACAAACCCTACATTATGAATAAGATAAGAACAGTTCTCAACAATGTTCTTCATCATTTCTATTCTCCCTGAAACCTGCAATCCAAGCATAATGAAATAACTATCCCAATAGAAAAATTCATTGAAACGTCCTCCAGGAACGATATAAGGTTTTGGAAGTTTTAAAAGTGTTCCTTTTTCTTCATAAGAAGTTCTGGTCAACTCATCCCATAACTTTTCGATATGTTGTTCTATAGGAAGATGGTCTTCTCTGTGAATAGAAATCTTTGCTCCTAAAAAATCAAAATTGGAAAGCACAAAAGCTTTAAGATCAAAATCAGAAGCTGTTCTCTCATTTTCATATTTTTTATTGATCTCTGATATAGAAAATAAAGGCACCGCATCCGTCATCATCTTTTGATCCTCAAAAATTTGTGATCTTTGAACATCATCAAAAAGAGCCTGAATATCTTTAATGTAAAGTTGTGTATTCATTTTATTTTTTAGGATTTATTTTTAATTTATTCATGATAATAGCTGATATAATTAACAGTGAAAGAGGTATCAACGATAAATAAAATGCACGTTGTCCACTGAATTCCTGAAATACAAAACCGGTGATTATAGAACCTATTGTCCCCCCGATTGCTGAAAAAACAACAATAAGTCCGGACATTGCACTATGCAGGTACTTAGGTATCGAAGCTAGGATAACAGAGTTGATGCTTGGATAAATTGGGGCTAATAAGCCTCCCATCAACGGGAACAGATAGACTACAAGGGGAGCATTAAGCCAGGTAGTATTGGTGCCGATACTGATATTATGAGTCAGTGGTAAAACAAATACTAAACTTAGTGCAAAACCTATGACACAGAAAGAAACCACATAAATCCAGCTGAATTTCTTAGAAAAGAAACCTGATAGAAATCTCCCCAAAGCAAATGCCCCTGCCAAAACAGCCCCTGCCTGTATGCTCATAGAAGTTGGCAGCTTTAGGATTTCTTTATAAAAAGTTGGAGTCCAAGTCTGAAAACTCTGTTCTACCAAAACAAACAGGAAAGCACATACCAAAAAGAACAACACCTTTTTATAACTGAATAAGCTAATACTGTTTTTAATATCTCCTATAAGATCAGTTGTCCCACTTTTTGCTTCCTTCTCATTTAATTTAGAAAAGAACAAAAATAAAAATGATAACGCCGACAAAGCTCCCAATACCCAGTATACATTTAGCCAATGTGTGGATTTCGGATTATGATCATCAATGAACAAACTGAAAAGAACATTTCCCGCCAACACGCCGATCATAAAAAAGCCTTCTAAAAATCCCATAAAGCTGGAATGTTCCTTATCCGTATTGGTAACAAGGCCAATAGAGGTAAAAACAGAGATTTTTATTAATGCGAAAGAAACCCCTACAATTGCAAACAGCAGTTTGAAGAACCAGAAATCATTTGAAAAAGGCATGACAAAACACATGCAGCTCACTAAAAAAAGTGCAATCAGCATCGAATTCTTGATTCCTATCTTCGGTAAGAATGAGGCAAGAATAAATGAACAGATAGCAATGGGCAAATCTTTGAATCCCTCCAAAACACTGGCAGAAGATTTTGAAATCCCGAAGTTCTGCTGAACCTGTAAAATAACTGTTCCTACCGAATTCAAAAGAATTGCAAAAACAAAATAGTTTAAAAATAGAATAGCCTTTATATTGAAATTTCGCATTAAATTAATTTCTTGGTGGCTAAGATAGAAGCATTTGCCTTAACGTTAATTTAACATAGTAAATATATATTTGAACTATATTAATATAATTATTATTTTTATACTATAAATATCATTAATCTAATGAAAGTTAGTTTTGAAAGAGTCTTACCTAGTGAGAAAAGTTCATTCCGCACATTACATAACAACTCCCCCATTTCTGAATTTAAATGGGAATATCATTATCATCCTGAAATTGAACTGGTATGTGTCGTTTCAGGGAGTGGAACCCGTCACGTTGGATATCACAAAAGCAATTATTCCAATGGAGATCTTGTGCTTATCGGCTCAAATATTCCACATTCCGGATTTGGTTTGAATTCGATAGATCCTCATGAAGAAATCGTTCTCCAATTTCGGGAAGAAATCTTACAATTCCCTGAACAGGAAATAGAAGCAAGGTCAATTAAGAATCTATTGGAGCTTTCAAAATATGGGATTCACTTTAGCGCAGTTACTAAAAAAGCAATGCTACCCAAGCTTAAAAAAATGCTGGAATCCGAAGGTTACAAAAGATACCTGTTGTTACTTGATATTCTTTTTGAACTCTCAACCCGTAAAGATTATGATCTGTTAAACAAGGAAATTATGCCTTATACCATTATTTCAAAAAACAAGACCCGGCTGGAAAATATATTTACCTATGTGGAACGTCACTATGACAAGGATATCAATATCGAAGATGTTGCAAAACTTGCCAATCTTACCTTACCTGCATTTTGTAATTTTTTCAAAAAGGCAACTCAGATTACCTTTACTGAATTTGTTAACCGTTATCGGATCAATAAAGCATGCCTGCTAATGGTTCAGGACAAAAGTATCTCTGAGTGCTGCTACAGTTGTGGTTTTAATAATGTGACTTACTTTAACAGAATGTTTAAAAAATATACTGAAAAGACGCCTTCGGAATTTATTAAGAATGCTTCGCATGATAAGATTGAGAATGTGGATTCACCGATAAAGATCATTCAGAAATCTTTTTAGATGTTTTAATGAATCATGCTCTCATAGATTCGGCAGATTATTGCGTATAAGAGTTTCCTTTATATTTTTTTAACCTGCTAACTTAAGGTAACACTTATCCATATATATAGATATACAAAAGATGTTTCGACTCCGCTCAGCGTGACAGTCCTAATAACAACCAATTTATAATCACACCTCAACATGACAATACGGATTGAAAAGAAAATTGCATTAAAAAAATCTGCATCATCTGCGAGAAACAAAAAAAGCTGTTCAAAAAAGAACAGCTTTATATAGTAATATTACACATTGAAAAAGAAAAGCAATCAAAAGTCGCTTTCAACTTTCAATTCTCCATTTTCAATTTTCAAAATTATTTCCATTTAATATTACACCCCATACTTGGTCTCTGAATGTCTTCCTGAGGTTCACCCAATAAAAGATTTTCAAAAGCAATGATCAAATCCTCACCCGTTACATCTTTATGATTCCCCGGTCGTGAGTCATCCATCTGACCTCTGTAAATAAGGTCCAATTTATCATCGAAAAAATAAAAATCCGGAGTACATGCAGCTTCATATGCTCTGGCAATGCTTTGGCTTTCATCATATAAATAAGGAAAGTCAAAATTTCTTTCAATCTGAAATTCGATCATCTTGTCCGGAGAATCTGCAGGATATTTTTCCACATCATTCGCGTTGATCGCGATAAATTCAATCCCCTTTTCCTGATAATCTTCATACAATTCATTAATCTTATCAATTACATGAAGAACAAACGGACAATGGTTGCACATAAAGATCACCAATGTACCTTTTTCTCCTTTCAGATCATCCAATGACTGAATTTCGTTACTTTTTGATGGGTTAGGAAGCTCAAAAAACGGAGCTCTTGTTCCTAATGCCAACATATTTGAGGGAGTATTCATATCCTTTATTTTCTTTGCCTACAAAGATAAAGTTTCTTTTATCACCGACCAATTTACGCATTTATAAAGTTCAGTTAAATGTTAAAATTAAAATATTATTTAAATTTATTTGGAAGATATTGGTTAATCTTCGTAGTTTTGCTAACGCTGTTAGTAAAAAAATATCATGGGATTACATGAACGTCGTCAAAGAGAAAAGGAGTCTATCCGTGCAAACATTTTGCAGGAGGCTTTCACTTTGGCTAAAACAGAGGGTTGGGCTTCACTTTCCATCAGGAAAATAGCCGACGCGATTGAATACAGTGCTCCGGTTGTTTATGATTACTTTGAAAATAAAGAAGCCATCCTATTTGAAATTTCTATAAATGGATTCAATCTTTTGCACAAAGAATTATTAAAGGCTCAAAAAAAATCTGACACTCCTGAGGAACAGCTTACTGCTATTGTAGATACATATTGGAAATTTGCTTTTAAAAACAAAGAATATTACCAATTAATGTTTGGCTTAGGAATGCAATGTAGTGGTAAAGGACAAATGAAAGAAGAATTTTCATCATTTCAGGATATGATCTATGACTGTACTTATAATATTATTATAAAGAACGGATCAAACCCAGATAATGCCTGCCATATGTCACATGCTTTATTTTCCGCGGTGCATGGTTTAATATCAATTATGATGATGCGTAATTCTGATATTCCTGCCACGATGAACAAAACAACATTGGACGAAACGGTTTCGGCTTTTATTAAATCTTTGTAATTTTTTTTTGAACCAAACATTAACACTGTTAGGAAAAATAGCAACAGATTAATTTAATTTTTAAATAAAAATCATCAAACTAATTAAATAAATTTTACAACAATTCATTATAATTTAGACCTTAACCATTAACACTGTTAGTAAAATTAACGCGACACACCTCACCTTTATATATTTAAAACAACATTAAAAAAATCTATGATTATGGAAATGACGATCTAATTCTAGTATTAATAATTCTGTAATTTTTTTTAAACTAAACATTAACGCCGTTAGAAAAAATAACGGGAATTATTAGAAAAAAAACAACATTATTAAATTTTCAAACGCTTAACAAAACAAATTAAATTTTAATGAAAATACCTGGAACAATGAGGATCTTATTACTTATAACAAGTATTATCCTTTTACAGAACTGCAGTAAGGCCGCGGAAGGTTCAAACCAAGCGCCTCCTGCACCAGAATTACCGGTTTATACTGTAATTACTTCTCCAGCTACAACATATCAGGAATTCCCTACTGCATTGGAAGGAAAAAACAATGTGGAAATAAGATCTCAGGTAGATGGTTACCTGGATAGAATATATGTAGAAGAAGGAGCTTTCGTAAGAGCAGGACAACCTCTATTCAAAATTGACTCAAGAGCCTACGGTGAACAAGTGAATATGGCACAGGCTAATTTACAAGCTGCTAATGCCAATATTCAAAAAGCTAAAGTAGAAGTAGACCGTCTTCAGCCATTGGTAACTGCAAAAGTAGTTTCTGAGGTGCAGCTTAAAACTGCAAAAGCAAACTATGCAGCAGCAGTTGCAGCAGCATCACAGGCACAGGCTTCTGTTGGAAGTGCAAGAATCAATGTAGGATTTACAACGATTACGGCACCGGTAAGTGGTTATATTGGAAGAATTCCTTATAAAAAAGGAAGCTTAATTTCAAGAACTGATCCAAATCCTTTAACTCTTCTATCTGATATCAGCGAGATATATGCTTATTTCTCTTTAAGCGAATTGGATTTTATTGCTTTTCAAAATAAATATCCCGGAGCTTCTTTAGAAGAGAAACTGAAAAATATGCCAATGGTAGAGTTGGTAATCGCGGATAACAGTATTTATTCTGAAAAAGGAAAAATGAGTATTGTGGACGGTCAGTTTGACAAAAGCACCGGAGCAATCAGTGTACGTGCTGTATTCCCAAATGCTCATGGAGCATTAAGAACAGGAAATACGGGAAGAGTTCGTATGCCGCAGCTTCTTAACAATATCCTGGTTATTCCACAGGAATCTACCTTTGAGATTCAAGATAAAACATATGTATATGTCCTTGGAAAGGATAAGAAAGTAACCAGCAAACCAATAACTATTTCTGGAAAAACAGAAAGCTATTACTTTATTTCCGGTGGACTTTCTGTAGGTGATAAAATCGTATATCAGGGGCTTGGTAATTTAAAAGATGGTGCTACAATACAACCTAAGGCTGTATCTTCTGATAGCATCTTCAAAGCAAGACCTTTATAAACTATTTTCCAATACAGAAGACTTAAAAAAATAAACTTCTTATGTTAAAACAATTTATAGAAAGACCCGTACTCTCTACGGTCATCTCCATCATACTCCTATTATTGGGAATACTCTCGGTTTTCAATCTTCCGATTACGTTATTTCCCGATATTGCTCCTCCAACCGTTCAGGTAACGGCATTTTACCCTGGAGCAAACGCGGAAGTGGTGGCACGTTCAGTAGCCGTTCCTATCGAGGAGGCTGTGAACGGGGTTGAAAACATGACGTACATGACTTCCAACTCAAGTAACGATGGTTCGATGACTTTGAGTGTTTACTTTAAGCAGGGAGCCGATCCCGATAACGCGGCGGTAAACGTTCAAAACAGGGTATCAAAGGCAATGAGTCAGCTTCCTCAGGAGGTTGTACAGGCCGGAATATCAACTCAGAAAGTACAGAACAGTATGATTATGTTTATGGGGTTATCCAGTGATGATCCAAAACAATATGACGAGCTGTTTTTACAAAACTATCTTAAAATCAACGTAATTCCACAGATCCAACGTATTCCTGGTGTTGCACAGGCTCAGGTATTCGGTACTCAGGATTACTCAATGCGTATCTGGCTAAAACCAGACCGTTTAGCAGCCAATAACTTATCTCCACAAGAGGTAATGGCAGCTATTAAAGACCATAACCTTGAAGCAGCTCCCGGACGTCTTGGTCAGGGAAGTAAGGAAACTTATGAGTATATCCTTAAATATAAAGGAAAACTGAATAAGAATGCAGACTATGAAAACATCGCTATTAAAGCTAATACGGATGGTTCATTCCTTAGATTAAAGGATGTTGCAAGAGTAGAATTCGGTTCTTATACTTATACGGCAACGAACAGAGTAGATGGAAAGCCGGTAGCAGGTTTTGCTATTTTGCAGACTGCAGGTTCCAATGCCAATGAGATTCTGACAGAAATCGAAAAACAGGTGGATCAGATGAAAACTACGCTGCCAAAAGGAGTAAATCCGATCATCATGTACAACTCTAAAGACTTCCTGGACGCTTCTATTGATCAGGTGGTAGAAACACTGATCATTGCATTCATCCTGGTATTTATTGTAGTGTATATTTTCCTTCAGGATTTCAGATCTACATTAATTCCTGCAATTGCAGTTCCGGTAGCGATCATCGGTACGTTCTTCTTCCTGCAGTTATTTGGATTCAGTATCAACATGCTTACGTTATTTGCATTGATTCTGGCCATTGGTATTGTAGTGGATGACGCCATTGTGGTAGTGGAAGCGGTCCATTCAAAAATGGAACGTACAGGAATGCCAGTAGAGAATGCAACCGTAAACTCTATGAGTGAAATTTCAGGGGCGATTATTTCCATTACTTTGGTAATGTGTGCTGTATTTATTCCTGTTGGTTTCATGCAAGGTCCTGCCGGAGTATTCTACAGACAGTTTGCCTTTACATTGGTTATTGCAATTTTAATTTCTGCAATAAATGCATTAACGTTGAGTCCGGCTTTATGTGCTCTTTTCTTAAAAGACCCTCAGGATGGAGAGCATGGTCATGAGAAGAAAGGGTTTGGTGCTAAATTCTTCAATGCATTCAATACCAGCTTCAATAATATGACGCAAAAATATATCTATAGCCTTAAATTTTTAATTAAAAATAAATGGGTTGCTGTAGGTGGTTTAGCGATATTAATTGCTGCAAGTGTTATTTTAATTAAAAAAGCACCATCAGGATTTATTCCAACTGAAGATCAAGGTTTCGTTTTATATGCGGTAAATACTCCTCCGGGAAGTTCATTAGAAAGAACACAACGTGCAACGAAACAAATCGATAAGATAGTAAACGGAGAAAAAGCTACCAACCATTTATGGGTAGCAGATGGGGTAAACTTCATCAGTAACGCCAATGCTTCTCCTTACTCTGCAGGATTTATAAAATTAAAAGATATCGACAAACGAGGAGACGTTAAGGATCCCGATCAGATAGCAGCTGGTTTAACAGGAAAAGTAAGTCAGGTAAAAGATGCTAGTGCATTCTTCTTCAACTTCCCTACGATCCAAGGTTTTGGTAACGTAAGTGGATTTGAGTTCATGCTACAGGATAAAACCAATGGTTCTTTTGAACAATTGGGAGCTAATACCCAGGCATTCATCGGTGAATTGATGAAACGTAAAGAAATTGCATTTGCCTTTACGACGTATGCTGCAGGAAACCCACAATATACTATTGAAGTAGACGCGGATAAAGCCAATCAGCTGGGAGTATCTGTAGCAGATTTGATGCAGACAATGCAGATCTATTATGGTAGTAGCTTCGTTTCAGATTTCAACAGATTTGGGAAATACTACAGAGTAATGGCTCAGGCAGATATCCCTTACCGTACAGACATTAATTCTCTTGAAGGAATTTATGTTAAAAACAAACAGGGAGAAATGGTTCCTACAAAAACTTTGGTAACATTGAAAAGAACCTTTGGTCCTGAAACTGTAACAAGAAATAACCTGTTTAACGCAGTAACGATCAATGGAACTCCAAAACCAGGATACAGTACCGGAGATGCCATTAAAGCTGTGGAAGAGGTAGCAAAACAATCCCTTCCTCGTGGATATGGTTATGAGTGGACAGGTATTACCCGTGAGGAAATTAAGACAAGCGGACAAACAGCTTTCATCTTCATGTTGAGTATCTTGTTTGTATACTTCCTATTGGCAGCACAGTATGAAAGTTATATTCTTCCTTTTGCTATTATTCTTACTGTTCCTACAGGAATATTTGGAGTATTCGCCTTTACAGGTTTAGCGGGGATTGACAATAACATTTACGTACAGGTTGGTCTGATCATGCTTGTCGGATTACTGGCGAAAAATGCGATCTTGATTGTAGAGTTTGCTGTTCAGCGAAGAAAGGCAGGTAAATCATTAATCGAATCTGCTCTTCAGGCTTCAAGATTACGTTTGAGACCAATTTTAATGACTTCATTTGCCTTTATTATTGGTATGCTTCCATTGGTTTGGACACAAGGAGCTTCAGCAAAAGGTAACCACTCTATCGGAATCAGTACCGTAGGTGGTATGTTAACTGGAGTAATATTCGGGATCTTCATTATCCCTGTAATGTATGTGATTTTCCAATATCTGCATGAAAAAATGCCAAGCAGAAAAAAGCAAAGACTTCAAAAACAAAATCATGAACAGGCTTTAACAACTGGTCATTAAGGTCTACTTAAAAGAAAAACAATGAAATTAATAAAGAATATTTTTCTAACTTTTATATTGGCTGTAATAGCGGTTTCGTGTGTGACTAAGGTTGCTTACACGGAACCGGACTTACAGCTTCCGGAAGACTTTCGCTTTACAGCAACTGCTGATACAGCAAGTGTTGCGAATTTACAATGGAAAGATTTTTTTAAAGATCCCGCTTTACAGGGATTAATAGAAAAAGGAATTGCTAACAACCTTGATCTGCAAATTGCTTTAAAACAAGTTGCATCATCACAGGAAAAATTATTACAGGCGAAGTACCTTCAATATCCGGATGTTGGTTTTGGTGTTACCGGACAGATTTCAAGACCTTCGAAAAATAGCATGAATGGACAAAGTCTAAATTTATTTATCGGAAAAAATCATGTAGAAGATTATAACGCTGCATTCAACCTTTCATGGGAAGCAGATATCTGGGGAAAGATCAAAAACCAACAGGAGGTTTCAAGAATGCAGTATCTGCAAACTTATGAAGCAACCAAGGCTATCCAGACCCAAGTAGTTGCGGCGATTGCGCAAGGCTATTATAATTTACTGATGCTTGATAAACAGATGGATATTGCTAAATCTAATTTAGAATTAAGCAGTAACACCTTATCTATCACTGAGAAAATGTGGGAAAGTGGAGATACAACCTCTCTTGGAGTTCAGCAGGCAACTGCTCAAAAGCAATCTACAGAACTTTTAATTTCCCAACTGGAGCAAAATATTGCGATCCAGGAAAATGCATTAAGCATTTTAGTTGGGGAGGCTCCTAATAAAGTAAGCAGAGGAATTGAATTGTCTGATACTTCATTATCTCAGGATTTGTCTGCAGGACTTCCTGCAAAAATGGTAAGTCGCCGTCCGGATGTACGTCAACAGGAACTGGTTTTACTTGAATCCAACTCATTAGTGGGAATCGCTCAGGCCAATATGTATCCTTCGTTGAAAATTACAGCAAACGGTGGTGTTAACTCTTTTAAATTTGACAATTGGTTTCAAATTCCGGCTTCATTATTCGGATCGGTTTTAGGAGGAATTACTCAGCCTATTTTCCAAAAGAGACAGTTGAAAACGGATTTAGCCGTGGCTAAAATTCAAAGAGAAAAAAATGTACTGGCATTCCGTCAGTCTGTTTTAAATGCCATGGGAGAAGTGTCCGATGCATTGGTTTCCAATGAAAGTTTAAAAGTTCAGGAACAAAAAGCAACTGAACAGGTGACTACATTGAAAGATGGGATCAAAAGCGCTCAAATGCTATACAAAGGAGGTTTAGCTAATTATCTTGAAGTGATTACGGCACAGGCCAACTCTCTTCAGGCAGAATTAAACCTTGCGTCTGTAAAAAGACAAAGATTAAGCAGTATTGTTGACTTATACAGAGCTTTAGGTGGTGGTTGGAAGTAGTCATTAAATTTAATATTGTTGAAGTGCGGTCTTTCGGGATCGCACTTTTTTATTGTCGAAAATCGAACTGACGGGAGATCAATATCCGCATATAACAGAGAAAATCACAATGTCATTTCGAGTAGGTTTTGAAAAAATCGTATCGAGAAGTTTCTGATTTTGAAATAACATTTTTTTGTTAAACGCAAATGCGCAAATTATTTCACCAGCTTTATATTCTGAAGGCTCAAAGATTTTATTCCCTGATTAAAATTAAAAATAATTCCGGGGCACTTATCCACAATATTGTCATTCCGTAGGAATCTAAACAATGTATTTTAAAAGCTTCATTTAGATTCCTACGGAATTGACATACACGGATAAAGCACAACAGTTTATAATTTGAGATTATCGAAAATTTTAGATTTTCTTGCGCTCTAAAAATGGCATCATATTTAAAAACTTTGTGTCTTTATGATAAATCTTTGTGTTAAAAAAAAGAAATTAATGAGAAGTTTGCTGACCAATATATGCAATCAGATGATCAAAATCCAAAGGAGAATACCCCATCTGTACATAATGGATATCATCTGCTTTTCTATACCATGTCAGTTGCCTTTTTGCATATCTGCGGCTATTTTTCTTGATTTCTTCAACCGCAAATTCAAGACTCCAGACCCCTTCAAAAAATTTAAACAGTTCCGCATAACCAACCGTATTTAAAGCAGTCAGTTCTTTAAATTGCTCAAGACCTTTTGCTTCTTCCATGAGACCTTTCTCCATCATAATATCTACCCTCCTGTTGATTCTGTTGTACAATTCTTCCCTGGGAGCTTCAATTCCTACCCTGATTACATTAAAATCTCTGGAATCCTGTGAAATAGCAATTAATTCGGAATACTTTTTGTCCGTTTGCCAAATGATATCAATCGCTCTTAAAAGCCTTCTGTGATTATGAAAATCTACAACGCCATAATATTCCGGGTCAAGTTCTTTTAAAATCTCTTGCAGCTTTTCAATGCCTTCGGTATCCAGAATTTCCTGTAATTTCTGCTGATTTTCAGTATTCGCTTCAGGAAGATCATTTAAACCTTCAATGACTGCTTTTTCATACATCATACTTCCGCCAACAAGGATCACGGTATCATATTTTTCAAAAAGATCATTGAGCTTTTGCAAAGCATCTTCTTCATACTGACCAATAGAATAGTATTCTTTCACCGAAAGATTCCCAATAAAATGATGAGGTGCTTCTGCTAATTCTTCCGAGGATGGAGATGCAGTACCGATTTCCATTTCCTTAAAAAACTGACGCGAATCACAGGAAATAATTTCCGTATTGAAATACTTTGCCAGATCAATGGCCAATCTGGTTTTTCCAATTCCCGTGGGCCCTACTACAGAAATCAAATTTTTTACAGGCCGGCTATTTTTTTTAATGGTCATATGGAATATAAGTCTTGATCAGTGAATATGTTTTTCACAGTGCTAATTTAAATGTTTATCTTTGTAAGACAATAAAAAACTATGATTTTATCAATGACTGG
Source organism: Chryseobacterium sp. T16E-39 (assembly GCF_002216065.1). Lineage (NCBI taxonomy): Bacteria > Pseudomonadati > Bacteroidota > Flavobacteriia > Flavobacteriales > Weeksellaceae > Chryseobacterium > Chryseobacterium sp. T16E-39. The sequence continues at coordinate 2,358,196 of NZ_CP022282.1, forward strand.
CTTCGGTAGAGCCGAAGATGTTTTTGAGGGTAAAAAAATATGCGTAGATATTAAATCACTGAACAGCAAGAGCTTTGATTTAAATATCAAAATACCGTTACGCTATAAAGAAAAAGAGTTCGAAATCAGAAAAATTCTTAACGATAGAATTATTCGTGGAAAAGTAGATTGCTATATTTCTGTAGAAAATCTTGAAGAAAGTAATGATGTAAAGATCAACAGAAATCTTATTGATTCTTACATGAATGAGCTTCGAACGATTGCAGGAGATGGACCCGATTTTGAATATCTGAAAATGGCAGTAAGACTTCCGGATGCAATTACCTCAAGACCAGATGAATTAACGGATGGTGAATGGGAGAACTTAGCAAGGATTGTTACCAATTCTGTTGATCGATTTGAAGAATTCAGAAAGGCAGAGGGACAAACACTGCATCTTGAATTAGAAAAAAATATTCAGAATATTGATAAATATTTGTCTGAGGTTATTCCTTATGAAGAAGTAAGAATTAACAGTGTAAAAGAACGTTATCAAAAATCTCTAAAAGAATTTGAAAATGTAGATGAAACCCGTTTCTATCAGGAGATGGCTTATTTCACTGAAAAGCTGGATATTTCTGAAGAAAAAGTAAGACTTTCCCAGCATTTAAAATATTATAAAGAAGTAATGGATAATGAAGATTTCAATGGAAAGAAATTAGGTTTTATTTCTCAGGAAATCGGAAGGGAGATCAATACATTAGGTTCAAAAGCCAATCATGCTGAAATTCAGAAATTGGTTGTTATGATGAAAGATGACCTGGAAAAAATTAAGGAACAAACGTTAAATGTATTATAGGTAGTTTCGGAGTACGAGATACGGGGTAATTGGTACGAGTTAAACCAAGCCCGAAAACTCAGAACCCGCAACAAGAAACCCATCAACCATGGAAAAAGTGATTATATTTTCAGCCCCTTCGGGGAGCGGAAAAACAACATTAGTAAAACATTCTTTAGATATATTTCCGGAACTTAAATTCTCCATTTCCTGTACAACAAGGCAGCCAAGGGGAACTGAAGTACATGCAGTGGATTATCATTTTTTAACTCCTGATGAATTCAGACAAAAAATCAGTGAAGATGCTTTTGTAGAATATGAGGAAGTATACACTGACAAATATTACGGTACTTTAAAATCTGAAGTAGACAAAATCTGGAAGCAGGGTAAAGTGGTTATTTTTGATGTCGATGTAAAGGGAGGGATCTCTTTAAAAAAATATTTTGGTGAAAAAGCATTATCTATCTTTATTGAACCTCCTTCCATTGAAGAATTGGAACGAAGATTGATCTCACGAGATACAGATGATGCAGAAACCATTAAAACCCGTGTAGAGAAGGCAGAAGAGGAAATGGCCTATGCTGGTGAATTTGATAAAATTGTCGTCAACACGGATCTGGATCAAGCAAAAATAGAAATAGAAAGTTTAATAAAAAGTTTTATCAGTAACTAAACAGCTGGAAGCAGGAAGTTTGATGATGGAAGCAAATGACAACCCATCAGAACATAACTTCTGGTTTCTAACCTCTGGCTTCTGATAATTAAAAAATTGAGGTTGATATGAGTACCGAAACATTAGAAAAAGCTAAATCTGCTATTCCTGTAAGGGGATTTCTAGACATTAAAGATATAGCCATTCCTCAAGGAGAAGAATTGGTGAAAGCTATTCTTAAGCTTAAAGAAGAGAAAAATGCGGTTATTTTAGCGCATTACTACCAACCTGGAGAAATTCAGGATATCGCTGATTTCCTTGGAGATTCTTTACAGTTGGCAAGACAGGCAAAAGATACGAATGCTGACATGATCGTTTTCTGTGGTGTCCATTTCATGGCGGAAGCAGCAAAAATTTTAAATCCAACGAAAAAAGTAGTTCTTCCGGATACCATGGCAGGATGCTCTTTAGCAGATGGATGCAGTGGCGAAGGATTGAGAAAAATGCGCGAGCAACACCCTAATGCTTTGATTGCAACCTACATCAACTGTAATGCAGAAACAAAAGCCGAAAGCGATATCATCGTAACAAGTTCTAATGCCGAAACTGTAATTGAAGCTTTACCTACAGATCGCCCGATTATATTTGCCCCGGATAAAAATTTAGGAAGATATCTTTCAAAGAAAACCGGTAGAGATATGATCCTTTGGGATGGAAGCTGCATCGTTCACGAGGCATTTTCAATGGAAAGGATCGCACAACAATTAGCAGACAATCCCGATGCAAAATTAATTGCCCATCCGGAAAGTGAAGAAGCTGTTTTAAAGCTGGCCCATTTTATAGGATCTACATCTGCATTGTTAAATTACGTAGAAAATGATGATTGTCAAAAATTCATTATTGCAACTGAGGAAGGAATTCTTCACGAAATGAGAAAACGTGCTCCTCATAAAGAACTGATTCCTGCTTTGGTTTTTGATGAAAGCTGCAACTGTTCTGAATGTTTTTATATGAAACGCAATACAATGGAAAAATTGTATTTGTGTATGAAATACGAACTTCCGGAAATCCTTATCGACGAAGAACTTCGTTTGAGAGCCTTGAAGCCAATAGAAGCGATGTTGGATCTATCAAAAAGCATAAAATAATAAAAAAGCACTGTTTTCACAGTGCTTTTTTTTATGTATCATTATTCGAAGCAATATGCGCTTACATCAACGCAAGCCTTGCAATTTTCAGATAAAGCAAAATAATGGTCGCAGGTGTTCGTGTACTCAGGGCCTGGTCCATAACTATTATTAACCGGACATCCACCACAAGTCAGGGAACCTTTAATTTCTTTCAATTTTAATCTTGATAATTTTTTCATAGTATTTTATTTTATTAATTAACATCAGGGCAACCTAAGGGGTTCGTTGTTGAGTAAAGACAAACCTTACGACCTCTTAAATCTGTACACCAGGCACAACCAGTCGGTCCGCAATCAAGATCTACCTGACATTCATCTAATAGTGTTCCTCCACCGTCAATTGATTTTAAATTCACACGGTTTAATTTTTTTAAATTCTTCATATTAGCTTTAATTTACATATAACATTTAATCTTAAGATGTCTAAATGAGAAATAAAAATCTGCCTTCACAGAACTTTTAATTCCTATTGAGGAAAACAATCCATGCTTACCTTTACATAAATTTCACAACATTTAGGTAATGCCTGAAAGTCTGCACAAGACCTTGGAAACCCAGGACCATAAGGTCCAACCGGGCAATTTTCATCGCAGCCTGTTCCCCCATTAATTAGCTTCAAATTTTCTCTACGTAAGTTTTTTAAGTTTTTCATATCGTTCATTTTTATTTAGTTTAAAAATATACTTTAAGATCCCTTATGAAGTTTCTACACATAAAAAGTACTGTAAAACAGTACTTTTATTATAAACAATCAGGAAGTTCAATTACTCTTGCTTTACAGCACGCAGGTAGGGCATCAAAAGCAGCACATGATTGAGGATCTGGGCCATAAGGTCCCGGAGGACAATTATGATTACAGACACTGCCTCCACTCAGCTTTTTTAAATTATCTCTGTTTAATTTTTTTAAATTTTTCATACTAACTTCATTAGTCATTGAATATTTTAAAATTAATCCGGAGCACATTCAAAGCTTAGCAAAACTTTAGGCTTGCAACATGCGGGTAAAGCATCATAATCTGCACAAGATCTTGGAAACCCAGGTCCATAGGGTCCGGGAGGACAAGCAAAATTACAGGTTGCCCCTCCATTAATAGATTTTAAATTTTCTCTTGTTAATTTGTTTGATTTTTTCATATAATTCAATTTAGTTTGAGTTATAAATATAGTAAATCATTTTGATTCTGAATAAAATTTAAACAAATATAGAATGATCTGAAAAGAACATAAAAAAGGCTGCCCAATTCTGAGCAGCCTGTTTTATTTCTTATGATATCACTGGTCCTACGCATGCAGGACTGAGAAACGCTTCATTCTTACAGCATTGTGATAATGACTGATATGCAGCACACGAGTGCGCAGCACCTGAGCCTGGTGGCCCATAAGTATTTCCTGCCGGACAACCTCCCGGGCAGCCTGAACCATTAATGGTTTTCAAATGTATTCTTGATAATTTTTTCATAATAGCATCTTATATATTAGACATTTAGTTTCTCATTACCTGACTAAACCATGGGCGGATAACAGGTTCCCCCAGGAGTACGCCAACACCCCCAACCTCCTTGTCGGAAACAAACATAAGCTGCTCCACCACAAGTATCAATCTGGAATTGAGTAAATCCACCTTGCACTTTTTTTTGCTCCTCTCTCGAAAGCTTTTTACTGTTTTTCATATTATAATTATTTTAAAAATTAGGTTTCATTGGAAGTCTCAAAAGTGAGTGTCCAAAATGATAAAACAAAGCAGGAATTAGTATCTGTGCAGGATGGCTAAGTAAGTGTTGAGATTCTTATCGTTTTTGTATTTTATGATACATCAGGGAGGATTTTCATCGTCTAAAGATGGTCAATAAAAAAAGACTATGACAAGTCTGTAACAATGATTACCAAAGAGATATATCACGGTTCTCCTTTTTCTTACCTGAAAAAATATATATTAAAAATGCGTAAAAAATTTTTATTTTCCAAAATAACTTCTACATTTGTCACTTCAAAGATGCAATTAGTACACAACATATCTGTAGGTATTTATTCGGAATTTTCTATTTCGACTGCATCATCTATTATTACAATTATTTCTACAACATCAACCCCATAAAGGGGTAAATTTTCACATATTATTTCAGGTACCCTATACTCTTTTTTAAGAGTACATTTTTCAATTTTTCATAACCTAAAAAAATAAATGATGAAAGTCTTAAAATTCGGAGGAACTTCAGTCGCTAATGCAGAAGCAGTTTTGCAAGTCGAAAAAATCATAAAAAAAGAATCTGCCAATCAGCAAGTTGTTGTTATAGTTTCAGCACTGCATGGAACTACCGACCTCTTACTCCAGGCGGCACAAATAGCCTCTGATGCTAATAAAAATTATCTCCAACACCTTAAAAATCTGGAAGAAAAGCACCTGGAAATAGTAAAGGAACTTTTCCCTATTGCAGAACAAAGCCCGTGGCTGAGCTTTGTGAAAAAGCATTTTAATGATCTTGAAGACCTGTGTAATGGGATTTTTACTTTAGGAGAGCTAACTCCGAGAATTAAGGATAAAATAACTTCATATGGTGAATTTTTATCATCAAATATCATTGCGGCAAGATTAAAATCAGCTGCATTAGATGCCGTATGGATGGATTCTGCCAACCTTATTAAAACAAATAATAATTATACCCATGCAAAAGTTGACTTCAATGCTACTGAAAAGAACTTACAACATTACTTTGCGCATAATCAGAACCAGATTCTCCTTGCCCCTGGATTTATAGCGAGTGATGACAATGGCAACAGAACAACTCTGGGAAGAGGGGGATCAGATTATTCAGCTTCGATCATTGCTTCTGCAGTTCATGCTGAAGAACTTCAGATATGGACTGATGTAAGCGGAATGATGACTGCCGATCCCAGACTTGTATCTCAGGCTAAAATAATTCCCGAAATATCATATCTGGAAGCAATGGAACTTTCCCACTTTGGAGCAAAAGTACTTTATCCACCAACCATCCAACCCGTTATGGTAAAAAACATCAATCTACGGATCAAAAATACTTTTGATAATGAAGCTGCGGGAACTTTAGTTACACAACGTCATACATCTTCTGACCAGGATCAACAACAAATTGCTGTTGGTATTTCTAATATGAAGAATATCGCTCTTCTCACATTGGAAGGAAGTGGAATGGTTGGAATTCCCGGTATTTCTGCCAAACTCTTCCAGTGCTTAAGCCTTGAAAAAATAAATGTTATCCTTATTACCCAAAGTTCTTCAGAACATTCGATTACCATTGCTATTGATGAAAAAGAAATTTTTCACGCAGAAAATGCAATCAATTCAGCCTTTGAAGATGACCTAAAATTGAAAAGAATAAATCCCGTAACAATTGAAAACAGACTTTCTATTGTGGCTGTTGTGGGAGAAAACATGAAAAACAGAAGTGGAGTGAGTGCAAAAATGTTCAGCTGCCTGGGAAATAATGGGATAAATATCCGAGCTATTGCCCAGGGTTCTTCAGAAAAAAACATCAGTATTGTTATTTCAGAAAATGACACCAAAAAGGCGGTCAATATATTGCATGAAGAATTCTTCGAATCCGAAATAAAGCAGGTCCATCTTTATATATGTGGTACAGGAAATGTAGGCACTAAACTTATACAGCAAGTATATGCCCAGAACAGGTATCTGAAAGACAATTTATCAATCAATCTCAGAATTGCAGGTTTATCCAACAGCAGAAAAATGGTTTTCTCCGATCAGGGGATTGAAGAAAATGATTATGCCGCATTTCTTGAAAATGGAGAAAAAGCCTCTGCACATCAGTTTAGCCGGGAAATAAGAACAAGAAATCTTAGGAATTCTGTTTTTGTAGATCTTACAGCCAATGCCGAAGTCCCTGAAATTTATGAGGATCTTTTAAATAAAAGTGTGAATATCGTAGCATGTAATAAAATTGCTGCTGCTTCAGATTTTGGAAATTATAAAAAACTGAAAAATCTTGCTAAAAACCACAATTGCAAATTTTTCTTTGAAACCAATGTAGGCGCAGGCCTTCCTATTATAGGAACCATTAATGATCTTGTAAGAAGTGGTGATGCTATTACTTCTATTCAGGCAGTTCTCAGTGGAACTTTAAATTTTGTCTTCAATCATTATAATGGAAGTCAGCCCTTTTCTGAAGTAGTTGCCCAAGCACAGAAAGAAGGATTTACAGAACCTGATCCAAGATTAGATCTTGCAGGAACAGATGTTGCACGAAAAATACTAATTCTTGCCCGGGAGGCTGGTTTTCCCTTACAGTTCAATGAAATTGAAAACATCAGTTTTCTGCCTGAAGAATGTATGCAGGGTGATGTAGAGCATTTCTACAAAATGCTGGTGAAGCATGAAGAGCATTTTAAAAGTTTATTTACCAAAGCTCAAAATGAAGGAAAAATTCTAAAATATGTCGCTGAATTTGATAATGGCAAAGCCAAAGTAGGACTACAACATATTGCTCCAAGCAGCGATCTTTATCATCTTTATGGAAAAGACAATATTGTTATTTTCAAAACTTTAAGATATTCTGAACAGCCTTTGGTGGTAAAAGGGGCTGGCGCAGGGGCTGAAGTGACAGCCAGTGGCGTTTTTGCAGATATCGTACGTTCCGTTTAAAAACATATGTATGAAAAATATAAAAATTAAAATTCCGGCAACTGTTGCCAATATCGTTTGTGGTTTTGACATTTTAGGTATGGCCATCAATGAGCCCTATGATGAAATGGAGATAAGATTATCAGAAACACCTGATATTATTATTCGCCACACAGACGAATTTCGTCTTCCGGAAGAAGCTGCCAAAAATGTAGCAGGAATTGTATTAATAAAAATACAAGAGCATCTGAATTTGAAAAATGGATTTGAAGTCATTATCCATAAACACATCAAACCTGGCAGTGGTCTTGGTTCAAGTGCTGCCAGTGCTGCAGGAGCTGCTTTTGCTGCTAATATTCTATTGGGAAACCTATTATCAAAAGAAGAATTGGTTTATTTTGCAATGTTTGGTGAAGAGCTTGCTTCAGGAGTGAAACATGCTGATAATATCGCTCCCTGCATTTATGGAGGTATAACTCTGGTCAAATCTTCAGATCCTGTAGATATTATTTCTTTAAATACTCCAGATGTGTATGTTGTAGCAGTCCATCCCCAGGTCGAAGTTAAAACTTCTGATGCCAGGCAAATTCTCAGAAAAAATATTGAACTGAAAGATGCGATAATACAATGGGGAAATATTGCAGGATTAGTGGCAGGTATAGAAAAAAATGATTTGCCCCTGATCGGGAGAAGCCTGAATGATGTTATTGTGGAACCTGTTAGGAGCATTCTGATCCCGGAGTTTGATACAATCAAAAGAAAAAGTCTGGAATTTGGAGCATTGGGAGGCGGTATCTCAGGATCCGGTCCATCTATTTTCATGCTTACAGCAAATAAAGGAACAGCACAGGAAATTGCCGAGATGATGAAATCCGTTTATGATGATATTGGCATAGATAGTCTGGTATATGTCTCAGATATTAATTCTACAGGAGTCATCATTACAGAGCAAAATCATTAATCACGAATTAACAGTTTAAAAGATGAATTATTATAATTTAAAAGATAAAAAGGAAGTTGTGGATTTCAAGACCGCTTCCATCAAGGGACAAGGGAATCAAAAAGGCCTGTTTTTTCCTGAAATAATTCCGGCATTTGATGAAGATTTCATTCAAAATCTGAATCGGTTTTCAGATGAAGAAATAGCTTTTCGCTGCATGAAAGACTTTGTGGATAACGAGATTTCTGATGAAGATTTACAGCAAATAGTTTCAGAAACAATTTCCTTTGAGATTCCCCTGAAAAAGATCACTGATACAATATCGGTTCTTGAATTATTCCACGGTCCTACCCTTGCCTTCAAAGATATTGGTGCTAGATTTATGAGTAGATGTTTATCATATTTCTTAAAAGATGAAAATAAAAAAGTAACCGTTTTAGTTGCTACTTCCGGAGATACCGGAGGGGCCGTAGCCCATGGTTTTTACAAAGTACCGGGAATCGAAGTGATTATTCTTTACCCCAAAAACAGAGTGAGCCCGGTACAGGAGAAACAGCTTACCGCTTTAGGGGAAAATATCACAGCATTAGAAGTGGATGGCAGCTTTGATGATTGTCAGAATCTTGTAAAACACGCTTTTTCAGATACTGAGATCAACATCCATCTTTTTCTTACTTCTGCCAACTCCATTAATATTGCACGATGGTTACCTCAGCAGATCTATTATCTGCTGGCTCTAAAACAATGGCAAAAAACTGAAAATGGAAATCCAGTTATCTGTGTACCCAGTGGAAACTTTGGAAATATATGTGCTGGCTTACTGGCTTACTTCAGAGGATTACCCGCAGATCATTTTATTGCAGCCTGCAATGCCAATGATGTGGTTCCGCATTATTTAAAAACACAGATTTTAGAACCCAAAGAGACCGTTGCCACTCTTTCCAACGCAATGGATGTTGGTAATCCAAGTAATTTTGTGCGTATTTTGGAATTGTTCCATCATCAGTCCGAAAATCTTCACCATTTTGTTTCAGGATACTCGATAAATGATGAGGACACTCTGGGGACTGTAAGAAAAGTTTATGAACAATATAACTACCTCCTGGAGCCTCACGGGGCAGTTGCATATAGTTCACTAGAAACCTATCTGAAGGAACATCCCGAAAAAAAAGGCTTTATTCTTGAAACAGCACATCCCGTAAAGTTTCCTGATGCGGTAGAAAAAGCAATTGGGGGAAAAATTAAAATTCCTGAATCCCTTGCTGATTTAATGAAGGAGGAGAAAAAAACAATAGAAATAAATTCTGACTTTGAAGAATTAAAACGATTTTTGCTGAATAAAATTTAAATTTATGAGCAAGATCTTTTTAGAAGATATTAAAATATATGCGTACCATGGTGTTTTACCTGAAGAAAATATCATTGGTACCTACTATATTCTAAATGCAGAACTTCATACTGATTTATGGAAGGCTTCTGAATCAGATGATTTGAATGATACGATCAGTTATGCCGATATCAATGATATTATCCACAATGAAATGAAAGTTAAATCGAAACTTCTGGAACATGTTGCAGGAAGAATTATTTCAAAACTCCATGAAGATTTCCCTCAAGTTTCTTACATTAAATTAAAAATTACTAAAACAGCTCCCCCAATGCAGGGAGAAATGAAAGGAGCTAGCATTGAATTAGAAAAAAATTTTCAATCCCAATAATTAAAAATTCTTAATTTCACTTTCTAAAATTTAAAGATTTGAAATCCATCAAAATATTATTTATCCTGCTTTGCGTCAATGTTTTTGGACAAACCAAAGTTGACAATCAATTGGCAGATTACAATTTTCCGAAGATAAAATCCAGTATTACCATGCCGGTAACAATTCCTCTTTCTGAAATTGGCAATATGATCAATGCTTCTGTAAAAGAGCTCATCTATCAGGATGATTCGTATTCAGATAATAATAACGATCAATTTAAAGTAAAGGTTTGGAAGACCCGTCCTATAAGGCTTGTTGGTGGAACCAATCAAAACCTTTTAATTGAAGTTCCTTTGAAGATATGGGCAGAGAAAGGGATTGGTACGCTGGGAATTTACTCTTATCAGAATACGACTTTTGAAACGGTAATGTATTTCAATACAACCTTAAATTTCAAAAACAACTGGACGATCCTTACGAATACCCAGCCTATGGGATTCAAGTGGGTAACAAAACCTGTTCTGGATTATGGTAAAATCCAAATTCCTATTACTTCCCTGGTTGAAAAAAGCCTGAAAGAGCAACAGGAGAAATTTTGTAAAACAATAGACCAGCAAATGGGAACCCAGCTTAATTTCCAGCAATATGCAGTTATGGCCTGGAATGTATTCTCCCAGCCTTTTAATATTTCTGAAGAATACAACACCTGGCTAAAGGTAACCCCTGTGAATGTAAATATTACACCCCTGAAATTTTACGGAAATCAGATTGATGCCAATATCGGAATTGATATCTATTCGGAAACCTTCACTGGAAATAAACCGGCATCATCTTTACCAATTAAAACTGCTGGAAACTTTAATTTCATTCCCGTGCTTGGAGATCAGTTTTCGCTGCAGACAACTGCCAATGTCCCTTTCACAGAAGCCTCAAATATTGCCAGAAAAATGTTTTTGGGAAAAGAATATGATGTTCGTGATTCTAAAGTAAAGATTACTGACATCAGAGTATATGGTGTTGAAAACAGAATTATGATCGAAGCCCAGACTGAAGGCTATATAAAAGGGACTGCCCTTATTTCAGGAGTTCCGGTTTATGATGATACCAAGAAAAAAATTGTACTATCAGACACCAAGTTCAAGCTGAAAACGATGAATATTTTACAAAAAACAGCAAGTCTTTTATTCCAGGGGAAAATTGTAAAGATGATTGAACAGGAATATGGTATTCCAACACAGGAACTGGTTGACACTTCGAAAAAAAGTATTGAAGAAGCTTTTAATAAGGAATACTACAAAGGGTTAAAAATGAATGGAAGAGTTTTCAATCTGAAACCCAGCCAAATTCTTTTAGGCACCTCAGGAATTACCGCAGTGATTGATACAAATGCATCATTGAAACTAATTATCAATGGAATGTAATAAAAAAAACTAAACTAAAACTAAACTAAAACCATGAGAAAGTATTTACAAATCGTTGATAGGCACAGGGCTTCGCAAGGCCTGAGGCTGGTTAATTATATAGTCGATTTTATTTTCAGTTATATTATTATACTTGTTCTATTAGGCTTATCAGGCATTGCCTTTGCCTTAATTACAGGCAGCACGGTAGAAGAAATAGGTTATAGAATGGAAAATATGAATCCAATGCTTGATCGATTAATTACTTTATCCGCATATCTTCTTGTTATGTTTCTAACGGAAACTATTAGTAGAGGGCGAAGCCTTGGTAAACTGATCACAGGAACTAAAGTTATTATGATTGATGGAAGCACTCCTACTGTAGGTAATTACCTTCTAAGGAATATTATCCGAGGTATCCCATTTGTAGATCAATTGTCATTTTTAGCTGACAAAAGTGGACTTCATGATAAATGGAGCCAAACCTGTGTAATTATTAAGAAAGATTATGAAGCTGAATTACAGTTAAAAAGCGATATCAACAGCCTTGGAGAAAAAGAAATTTCTTGAAAAACTTTGTTTAAGTCAGAAAAATTTTTATATTTGCACACCTCAAAAATGGTACTTTGGCCGAGCGGCTAGGCAGTGGTCTGCAACACCATCTACAGCGGTTCGAATCCGCTAGGTACCTCAAAGCTTTCCTTTTGGAAAGCTTTTTTTTTGGATACATTTTATATCATTAATACGATTATTCTTTACCATCTATCGTATTGCTTTACATTCCCCTATTTTCCCAGATCATTAAACCACAAATATATATCCACATCACCGGGAATATTAAGTTTTTTTCTAAGGTTGTATTTCTTTGTCTGTACAGTTCTTACAGAAGTATGCGTGTACTCGGCAATATCTTTCGTTGAAAAATTGAGATAGAGATAAGCACAAAATCTTATTTCAGAACTTTTTAAATTGGTAATGTTTAAAAGCTTCTCGGTAAAGTGAGGATTATAATCATTAAATCTGGTTAAAAATTCAGGGCTATTCTGCTTAGCCAGCAATGTTACTTCGTTAAATACATGATAATCCGATACAGAAGGACGATCAATTTGTATATCTATTTTGTCTAAACTTTTGCTTTTGTATTTCCTGTAAAAGAAAAATATAAAATACACCAAAATAGCACAAAGAAGAAATATCAGAATCAGTATATATTTCAATTTACTCGTTTGATCTTCTTGTAAAGTCTGCTTTCCATTTTTTTCCTTATCAATGGCATCATTTACATTTTTATTGTGCTTCTTATTCACATCTTCTTCGTTCAGCAATTTTATCGAATAATAATTAATGCTATCTTTTACCTTCATTTTTTCGTATAAGGCTAACAAAGATGTATTAACTGCTTTTACATATCCTTCGCTCTTATAGTAGGTATTGGCAATTTTTTTACACACCCATAAATAATGTTGGGCTTTCTCATACTCATTTACTTCAAGATAATATCTTGCTGCAATTAGCGAAGAATAGTAAGTATGCTCTACCTCGCTTATATTTTCTGCATCCTTTAATGCTTCATCAATATATATTTTAGCAGAGTCTCTTTTGCCTAAATCAAGATAAACCCTCCCAAGGCTGGATGTCGCTGTATAACTGTTACTGATTTTACTTTTTGTTGCTTTAGAAATATATTTCTTAGTGTCTTTTCTAAATATTTTTGCAAGTTTATAGGCCTTTTTATAAGACAATAGTGCTTTTTTTGTATCCCCCATATCATAATACCAATCTCCGTAATACCAATTAAGCAGGTAATCAAAATAAGGATTCCCTTTCATCCTTACCGAGATCTCATCCAGTTTTTTTCTGGCGTCCATTCTCTTTCCTAATTTCATATAGGATCCAAACTGTAAGGCGTGTAAATAAAAAACAATTTCATCATCCGTATCTTCAGTAATTAATTTTTCAACCTTACTGCTATAACTGAAGGATTTTTCTATATTATTATTCTTACTATAAATATTTGCAATTTTAAGATATCCTAAAGCAACACATTCTTTGTAGTTAGATTTTTCACATGTTTCGACAATGCCTTCTATCTTTTTGATCTCTTTATCGCTTGCCGTCGAAAAATTGATCCCATAGATCATGTCTTTATACTGCCTTTCTCCCAAACTTTGAGAAAATGAGAGTATAAATAAGCAAAAAGTAAAAATGACTGATAATAATTCCTTAATCATTGTTTTTTTTAATAATTTTTCCCAGATACAAAACTAATATACTTATTTTTTACCACTACATAAAAAGACATACGTATTACATACTACAATCTGTATATCAACCCGTTAAATATCCTTTATAAATTAAGATAATAAGTAGTTTTGAAAAAAAATACAAATGGAAATTTTCGTCAATTCTAATAATAAGCAGTTATAGTTTGTTTACTTCATTTTCAGGCTGATTTATTATCATATGTTCCCACCTAGAGATTGACACTAATAGAAAACCGTTTAATAATTAAATTATATTTATGAAAAAGAAAGTTCTACTTATTTGTGTGCTGGTGGCCGGCTTTTCCAAGGTACAAGCACAAAGGTGGGAAAAGGTATCACAAAAAACTTCAGAAATAAGAAAAGAGGTAGAAGTACAGCATGCTTTCAAAGTTGATTTGGCTTCACTCAGAAGCCTTTTAAAAGATGCAGTAGAAACAGGAAAAGGAGCAAAACCTGTTATCGTTTCTCTTCCTACTGCTGAAGGGAAAATTGAAAAATTTGCTGTATACAGCGATCCTGTTGTTGAAAAAAGTTTAGCTGAAAGGTATCAATTAGGATCATATGTAGGAGTAGGGTTTGATGACCCGTCTAAATATGTAAGGTTCAGCACTTCTCCAACTGAAATGCAGTCCATGATCATTAAAGATGGAAAGTATCAGTTTATTGAACCCATAACGTTGGATAAACAAACCTATGGTGTCTTCTATAAAACAAAGAGAACAAGTGGAGAACATGGTTTTGAATGTACAACCGGTGAAAAAAACTTCAGTGACATCAAAGCACTGCAAAAAAACGGAAAAAAAAATCTTTCCCAAATAGGAATCACAAGCAGACCATCAAGCACAAAGTACAGAACCTATAGATTAGCACTGTCTGTTACGGGTGAATACACTCAGGTTTTTGGTGGAGTTGCCGGGGCTGCTGCACAAATCAATACAACAATGACCCGTGTGAATGGGGTATTTGAAAAAGATTTTGGCGCTAAGTTACTCGTTCAGGATTTGCCGGGAATCATCTATGCAGATGCTGCCACAGACCCCTATTCTGATGGAGATGTTGGATCTGGCGGAGCATGGAATTTAGAGCTGCAAAATACATTAACAGCCAATGTAGGAGATGCCGGCTATGATATCGGCCACTTATTCGGTGCTACCGGAGGAGGCGGTAACGCAGGCGGTATTGGTAATATTTGTGTAAACCCTACAGTGGCAGAACCAAAAGGAAAAGGGTCTGGATTCACTTCTCCTCAAAATGGTCCTCCAAGTGGAGATTCCTTTGATATCGATTATGTCGCTCATGAGCTGGGACATCAATTGGGTGCCAATCATACTTTCTCAAAGAGTACAGAAAGTTCAGGAGTAAATGTAGAACCTGGAGGTGGAACAACCATTATGGGCTACGCTGGAATTACGCAGGATAACGTACAGTTAAATTCTGATGCTTATTTTCATTATGCATCTATTGATCAGGTTTTAACGACCCTTGAAAGCAAACCTAACTGTGGCATAGCTCAGGAGATTGTGGTGAACACTCCCCCAGCAATTTCACCTCTTACAGCTTATACGATTCCCAAAGGAACTCCATATTATCTGGATGCCAATGCCGCAGACACTGAAAATGACCCATTAAATTATACATGGGAGCAATACGATAGTGTTGATAGTTTCGCATCAATTTCAGGAGACAGCGGATGGGGATATAACCTTCAGGGCTCTTTGGCAAGATCTCGTTTCGGAACAGCAAGCGGAAGAAGATATTTCCCAAGTTTATCAACTGTGATGTCGGGTAATTTAACCAATAAGGCTGAATGGGAAACAGTACCTTATATTCCCAGAACCTTACACTATGCGGTAACAGTAAGAGATGAAAATGCACAAAGACCTATGTTGTCCTCTTCTGAAACGACAGTAACCGTTGGAAATACTGGCCCATTTAAATTTAATGGACTTACCGCTTCTTCAGTATTGTATAATAATGCTTCAAATACAATCCAATGGGAGGTAGCAAATACTAATGTAGCTCCATATAATGTAGCTAATGTAAAAATAGATTACACTTCCAACAATGGAACCACATGGACCGATCTTGTAGCCTCTACTCCAAACACAGGAAGCTACTCTGCACAAATGCCAGGTAACTTAACCGGGGCCGTTAAATTTAGAATATCCGCAATTGGAAACATATTCTATGCTGTATCTCCACAGGTTACTATTGGAACGGCTCCTACATCAACCAATAATGCTCCTACCGGGGTCATGGCCATTGATACAGAAGTTTTCAAAACAACAGCAAGACTAAGCTGGAATAGTGTACCAGGTGCGACCTATTCTATCAATTACAGAAAAACCGGTGCTGCAAACTGGTCCAACACAACAAGTCCAACCAATTCTGTAGTTCTAAATAACCTTGAAGATGAAACCAATTACGAAGCACAGGTTGCTGCAGTTGTAAATACTGTTCCGGGAACATTTTCAAGCAATTATGCTTTTAAAACAAAAGGATTGAAAACGGGAGTGGATTATTGTTTAATGACAACGGGAGGAAATAATACACTCAGCCCCCTTTTCAGTGCTCTTTTATCAATGACGGTATCCAACCTGAATTATTCTGGAGGCAATACATTAAATGACATTGCAAATACTTATAAAGATTATAGTGAAGATCCTGCTAAAATGATCAATTTAATCAAAGGGACTCAATATACTTTAACTTATTCAGATTATGCCAACAGGTCCAATCAGTATAACGACTGGTTTCAGGTATGGATAGATTATAACAGAAATGGTATTTTCGAAGCATCAGAAAAAGTAGGTTCTAAAAATGCAATTCCTAATGCTAATAAAAGACATAACGGAACCATTGTATTTACTGTTCCCGCAAACGCATATTCAGGAGATAAGACTTTAAGAATGAGAGTAGCAAGTACATTCTTTAATGGTATAGATGACCCATGTGGAAGCCCATCTGTTCCCGTTACCGGAGGTGGGACAATTTCAGCAGGTTCATTCAGAGACTTCCCAGTGAAAATTACAGATGCCCTTGCAGTAAATGAAGTAAAAGAGACCAAATCTGAAATAGAGATTTATCCAAATCCTGCCGACACTTTTGTAGAGGTTAAGAACTTAAAAGGGAAAGCAGATTATAAGATTTACAGTGCAGACGGAAGACTAGTCCTGGAAGGTAAGCTGGAAGGCCAGAAAATTAACGTATCGACCCTCATAAAAGGAATGTATATTATTACCATTGCTGGTGAATCCAAAACGTATAACACAAAGCTAATTAAGAAGTAATTTCGTACCGTTAGTTTATTTTTAATACCTGTGGATGATTTCTGTTCGCAGGTATTATTTTAACTAATAAAAAACAAAAACCCAATGAAAAAAACCATACATAATATCCTCATTATATTACTGCTACATTTTTCCGCGGTACTTTTTGCCCAGGCAGATAATGTATTATTTATTGGTAATAGCATGACTTATTTTAATGATATGCCTGAACTTTTTAAAAGCATTGCCGTATCTAAAGGGAAAAATATTGAAGTTACCTCTCATACCGTAGGAGGAGCCGGATTTCTAAACCATGTCAATGATGCTTCGTTATTTTTAAAAATAAAGTCCAAAAACTACAAATATGTAATTATGCAACCGGGAACCGGGGAATCAGCAGGAGCCTCTAATCCAGTAACTCTCACTGCTCAACGGGGTAATATGATAAAAGACTCGATTAGAAAATACAGTCCGTGCTCTAAAATTTTCCTTTATGAAATACCATATGGGGTTCCTGCTCAAAATGAATATGCTACCTATTTTGCAGTTCAAAAAATGATCAAGGATTCAATTACCAAGATGTCTACTCTTATGCAGGTTGAAATAATTCCAGCCGGAGAAGCAGCAAGGGCTCATTATACAGCCACAGAGGATCTTGCACTACATGGCTCTTTTAATGACGTTCATCCAAGCCTCCAGGGAAGTTATCTTGTTGCTTCAACTGTATTCAGTACCATTTTTCAAACTCCTGTCTTTCCGTCAAATTTTTATGGCGGACTTATTCAGAATAAAGCTGAATACTATCAGCAAACGGCAGGGAATACATTTTTAAGTAATCCTGCACAATGGAATGCCAATGTCTTTCATTCAAACGCAAGATTCACCATCACCGGCTCTGGGCAAAATGTAAATCTGATCAATCTATCTGCAAATTATACGGCGCTCTTATGGGATTTTGGTGACGGAATCACGTCAACAGCAGCCAACCCAGTCCATCATTATTCCTCACCGGGTATTTATACCATTACCCTAACGATACATAGAAATTCATGTTCTGAGAACTTATCCAAACAGTTTGACACCAGCCTGTTGTCCGTACATGAAGAAAAAGCTTCAAAATTTGAATTTTATCCCAATCCGGTCGGAAATATAGCATTCTTACAATCAGAAAAAGTAATTAAAAATATTACAATTTATACTATGGATGGAAGGAAATTAAAAACAATCCCTGATTTCAATGCCAGAAATGGTAAAATTGATTTCTCAGCCTTCACAAATGGTAACTATATTCTAAGTGTCCAATACACGGATGATGTTTTTCAAAATATTAAAATCATCAAGAAATAATAATATAGAAACAGAAGAATTACTCGGTATCCTCTTTGTTTCTATATTTAAATACAAATTTTTCATATTCCATTTTTCAAAAACTTCCTAAATCATGGGAAGTTTTTATTTTTGAGTTACATCCCATAGTTGAACTTCATCTCCAAAAATTTTTAATCAAAAATAAAACCTCCCGCATCACTACAAGAGGTTCTATACAATTAAAACTTTTATTTCATATCGTTCGCATCTTATCTCATCTGAAATCAAATACTAATTTCTAAAGAATCTCATAAACATATAGTCCCCTACTGCTCCAACTTCAGAAGCATAAAACATTCTTGTAGAAAGATTATATGATTTAACAGTAGTACCGTCAGTAGGAGTCGGATCATAGGTATCAAACTGCATAATGGTCCCTTCAGAATTCTGGGCTCCATAGCTATAGGTATCTACCCAAATATTGGGTTGCAATGTGTAAGGTCCATTATAGGTTGTGCTTGAATTACTTGTATGTCCCCATACAGCAAAGTAATACGCATAGATTGGATGATTGGTCATATTTTTAAAAGAAATATATCCCGCTGTATTTGTACCGTTATATCTTACCTGAAGATCTCCCAGCTGAACAACAGAATTAGTAACCGTATTCGCATCAATAAATCCTTGATAATTCACACTTGATCCGCTTTGAGTTCCGGATGTTTGGTTTGTTTTGTACCATTTTGAACCGTCATTATAATATATTCCCGGAGTTACATTATTGGGTGATACCCCTGCAGTAGCAGTATTATATACAAGCATCCCGGCAGTATGTAAAGCTAAAGGAGCAGGCGAGGCTGTGCCGGTAAGAGCTACTCTTGGCATCAGGAGCCCTTTATTGATTGCGGAAGTTTCCAGGATAGCATCGCTATTAGGAGCAGCAGTACCAATTCCAACATTTCCCGTTCCGGTAAATCCTAAACTATTGCCTCCCAGATTCACATTTCTATTTCCGTTAAGTATTCCATCTGCATTGTAAATAGTATTTCCACCACCACCACTTCCTGCAAATTTTTGCCATGCGGTTCCTTCAAAATAATAATAACCCGTTGCATCCATATTTGCCGTTTGGCCCGTAGCCGTTCCGGTGGAAATATCATTTACGTACACCAAAGTTCCGTTGGGAACACCTGACATAGTGAAAGCTCTCAGCCTGTCTACTCTGGGTGCAATGATACCATCTACACTTGTACCAGATATATTTTTAGCGACAATATCTAAGGTAGCGGCAGGAACAGTGGTATTGATACCAACTTGAGCCTTGGATACGCTCATGCATCCAAGAATCCCCAATAGAATAATTTTGTTTTTCATTTGATTAGTTTTTATGTTAATGTGTTCTTGTGAAATTAAATTCTTCTTCACTTCCCCACTAATAATTAAAAGCAAATTGAAAAGTCCAAAACAAACAAGCATCAAACACCCAAACAAACACCTGACTATCACAACATTAAAGGTAATAATTTATTTTATATATTTCATTATTTAATGAATTAATTTAAATAATACATCCCTATGAATGATGACCATAAAAAAATAAGCCCTCATTTCTGAGAGCTTATTCCTTTTATAATTATTTAAACTTTATTCTTTGATAAATTTCTTTTGAGCTGTACCCTGCGCATCTTCGATGTCTATAACATACACTCCATTTATCAATCTGCTTACATCAATCTTATTATTCAAGATGATTCCGCTATTCACAAGCTGACCTGCAGCATTATACAATTTATAATTAGCTCTTTTACTAATATTTTTCACATTCAATACAGAGCTAACCGGGTTAGGATAAATCAGAATTTCCGTCTGATTTGTCGCATTTGGCACCGGATTTTTAGAAATCCTTACTGTATAATCCTCAACCTCACCATTGGCAAAACCTGTACAGTTTACAGGAATACCATCTCTCTGCATAGCAACTCTCATCACCACATACTTATAATCTGTTGTACTGATAAACGCATCCACAGGCACACTAAATGTTCCTTTAATAGGAGTCGTTGTATTCGGTGAAGAAACAAGGATTCTTTCATCAATATCAAAAGTTCCGTTTCTGTCAAAATCAATCCATACAGCAATACCTTCATCGTAAGTATTTCCTGTCCATGATTTTTCAATAGAGATTTCATTACCTCCTGAACCCTGAACAAGGTTTATAAATTTCGTTGTATCTGCTGTAAAGTCAGAATAATTAGTAGCATCAGTAGTGCTCTCCATAGTTGGCTTACCGTTTGGCTTCACCGTAACCTTTGAAATAAATTCAGATGCTGAACTTGTAGATTTCATTGGACAATAGATCACGGTAGGTGTAGTGAAATAATAAGGAAGTGTATAAGTTCCTGGTGTACCACCACAGATGTTAGCTACTTCCATTTCATATTTCGTCAGCTCCAATAATCCTGTAATAATATAATTATTGTTTGTAATTGTAACAGTAGTCCAGCTAGGAATACCAACTTTTCTATATCTTAAGATATAAGTAGCACCAGGGAAAGAGTCCCAGATTACGGTTGCCGAGGTCGTTGTTAATTGAGTGATCGTTAATCCCGGAGGAGGTAAATCACATGTTCTCTCTGTAGTAAATACCGCTGGAGAAGACCATCCATTATAAGTTGTTTCGTTATCACACTTGTTGGCAATCTGAACTTCATAGGTAGTGTAAACACTTAAACCTGTCAATGCATAAGTATTTGTTGGTGCCAATGGCAATATGATGTCTGCACTCCAACCTGCGTTACCACTTCCTACAATTCTGTATCTCATTTTATAAGACGAACTAACTGCAAGTGGTCCCCAAGTGATCAGTGCAGAAGTTGTTGTAATATTACTTACTGTAACATTCGGAGGCGTAGGATCACATTTTGTAGTAAATTCATTGTGTGAATATACACCAGGAACACTGTTACAAACTGCCGCTACCTCAACCTCATAAAGAGTTGCAGGTAATAAGGCAGATAAATTATAGGTATTCGTAGTTGCAGGAGCTGCAACAGCCGGTATGCTTATTGAAGTCCACGCACCACCTGAACCTACTGGCCTGTATCTTACAATATATGAAGCTCCCCCATTATCCTGAGGCCATGTTACTGTTGCTGCATTGTGAGTAATACCGCTTAATGTTACAACTGGTGTTGTTGTATTACAGATAAGTAATTTTACATTATCAATAGCTGCAGGTGGTTGAGTTCCTCCACTTCCATCATTTCTCCATTCGAATACCAAACGCATTGTTGTTCCTGCAAAACTACTGATATTCAAAGTATTGTTAATGAATGTCTGCCATGTAGTCTGTTGGTTATAATTGTTTCCTATTTGAATTCTTCCAGCCCCTGCAGCAATCTGAACTCCCGCTGTAGGCATAAAAGATGCTGGAACCAACCATACTCTTAAATAATCATAAGTACTTTCTCCATCTGCTTTCCAATCAAAAGATAAAGTAGCAATGGATGCTCCTGCAGGAACGATAATATCTCTATATGCCTGCGTTACACTTGTTGAACCAGTCGCATATGCATTGGTTGTTCCATTCGTATTGGATATATAAATAGAATTGGCTGGATTACCTGTAGCACTGCCATAAGCCCATTTATTGACCTGAGTTCCACTCGTAAATCCGAAATCATTATTTGTAGAGAAATTCTGATTATATGGAATGGTTGCCGGTATTTGGGTTGTTGTAAAAGTTGGACCCGAAATCCAAAAACTACTATCTGTTGAACTACAAACAGATTTCACCCACCAATAATAAGTGGTATTAGGAGCAAGAGTAGTTAAATTCACTGACGTTGTAGCACTTGTTCCGGTTGGAGGCGTTCCTGCAACAGGAGGAGTATTGGTCGTTGTTAGATAATAAGCATATCCATTACCAGGTGCAGGAGTTGGAGCCGTCCAACTTAAAGTCGCACCAGTAGCGGTTACCCCATTCACTGCTAAAGCAGAAGGAACAACACACGTAGGAATGGCAAGATTAATATTATCCAAAGCTACCGGAGGTTGGGTACCTCCACTACTGTCATTCGTCCATTCGAACACCAATCGCATGGTAGAACCTGCAAAGCTGCTCAAATTTAAATTGGTATTAAAATAAGTCTGCCAGCTTGTTTGTTGGTTGTAATTAGCACCTAATTGAATTCTTCCGGCACCTGCTGTAATCTGAGATCCTGCAACTGGCATGAAAGAAGCCGGAACTAACCAAACTCTTAAAAAGTCATAGTTACTTTCTCCATCTGCTTTCCAGTCAAATGCCAAAGTAGCGGCCGTAGTTCCAATCGGGATAATAATATCTCTATAAGCATGAACAACACTGCTTGTACCCGTTGTATACGTATTAGCAGTACCATTATCCGATATGTAAATAGAGTTTGCAGGGTTCCCCGTTGCAGAACCATACACCCATTTATTAACTTGAGTTCCATTAGTAAATCCTAGATCATTACCTGTAGAGAAGTTTTGACTATATGGAATCGTTGCAGCGATCTGTGTCGTTGTAAAATTTGCACCTGTAGCCCAAATACTACTGTCGGTCGGGCTACAAACTGATTTCACCCACCAATAATAAGTCGTATTAGGTGTTAAACCTGTAATGTTTGCGGATGTCCCTGCTGTAGTTCCTGTTGGTGTTGTCCCAGCAACTGGAGGCACATTCGAAGTACTGATATAGTACGCATATCCATTAGCCGGTGCAGGAGTGGGAGCAGTCCATGCTATTGTAGCGGAATTTGAAGTTATGGTAGAAACAGGTGAAGCTGTAGGAACAAGGCATGTAGGAATTGACAAATTAATATTATCAATTGCTACAGGAGGTTGTGTTCCTGCACTTGTATCATTTCTCCATTCAAATACCAATCGCATTGTACTTCCAGCAAAACTACTGATGTTCAAAGTGGTATTAAGATAAGTCTGCCATGTTGGCTTCTGATTAAATTGACCCAGTTGGATATTACCTCCACCAGTTCCAATTTGTACTCCCGCTGTTGGCGTTAAAGTAGTAGGCACAAGCCATACTCTTAAATAATCGTAATTACTTTCTCCATCTGCCTTCCAGTCAAATGCCAAAGTAGCAATAGTAGATCCGGCAGGAATTACAATATCTCTATATGCCTGAACGACACTGGAAACACCCACGTCATAAGCATTAGCCCCCCCACCATTATTCGAAATATAAATGGAATTGGCAGCATTACCCGTTGCTGAACCATATTCCCATTTATTAGGTTGACTTCCATTAATCAATGTGAGATCATTTGCCGTCGAAAAATCCTGAATATACGGCAATGTAGCGGGTGCTTGTGCAGACAAGCCTCCATTGATCAAACACAGAAGAAGTATTAAAAAAATAGAAAATCTCTTCATAAGTTATCATTATTAATATTAATCCTACAAATCTAAATCGTTTTTTCATAACATTTAGTATACAAATGAATATTTTTTGTAGGAATTTTATAAAAAAAAAGAAATTATTGATCTCAAAAAAATTAAGAATTCATCGATAAATAAAGGCTATTTCACATAAAAACCTAAAGATATTGAAACAAATAACTCTAATTTCATAATGCTGGTTAGTGAATTCCCATGAGTTTTAAAACCAGCAGGCTTAACTTCGAAAAAATTTGTCGAAAGAAGAAATAACAAACGGCCTCCTAAGAGGCCGCAAAAAACACAAATGATGAAAAAAAATCTATTTCAAGAATCGAAATAGAATATCTTAAAATTTAATTTTTCCAATATTTCTTTGATTGTGGAAAGTCATTACTATAACACCAAAAACCTGATTTATAACTCTTCTTTCTAAGAACAAGATAAAAAGTCGAAATTATAAGCATCCCTAAAAGAAATAAAATAATTGATCTTAGTATAAATGAGTAATCAAAAATTTCCATAAATATAGTTTTAAAAAAATAAAAATAGCATTTATTTCTAGAATATGTGAATAAATAACCTAATTACCAGCTTTATTCCTACGAATTTGTATTATGGATTGTTATTCGGACAACATGAATTTACAAAGACAGCTATCCCTTGTTATAGACAGAGAGTCTAATACCACTGATTCTTTCATATTTTATAAGGTGTTTGGTATTCAAAAATAAATATTTTATATGAACTCAACTAAAACCAACAATTAAATGAAGGTTATATTATTATAAAAATCCTCAGAAAAACTGAGGATATTGATGAATAATATTTTTAGAAGATTATAAACTTTAAACAAAGCTTATTTATAATGCCGCAATTTTTGTGCCCTAGATATAAAAAATTAACAATTTTCCGTATAAATTAACTTTCTTATGATTTAATTATAAAGCTGTAAAATATATATCAAAAGTAATCAGACAGTTAACCTAATAAATAAACCCGCTTCCTTTAAATTTTAAAAGCATTTATTATTTTTTTTGATTTCTTTTTAGTTTTTTAACATTAGTTAACTAAATTTTGGCTTCATAATTGAAAATAATAGTAAAGCTGAAGTCGCTTTGACTTAGTAACCTTTAAAAAATTTGAATTATGAAGAATATAGTAATAACAGGCCTTTTGTCAGTATTTATTATGACAGCCTGTAAAAAAGATGATCAGGTAGCAGAGAAGTCATTGGAGCAACAGAAAATTGAATTCCAGGCCAAACAACTTGAAATAGAAAAACAAAAGTTAGCTATTGAAAAGGAAAAAATGGTTTATGAATCTCAGAAAAAAGCAGACAGTATCGTTGAGTCTAACAAGGCTAAAGCAGCAGCTGCAAGAAACTCTGAACCGAAAGTAATTACAAAAACAAGAACAATATACAGAGATCGCGAATCCAACTCAAATAATAATGGATCGTATGCCAACAATGAAGGCAGCTCACAAGGAACGACCCAAGAAGCACCTCAGAAAAAAGGAATGAGTAAAGCTGCGAAGGGAACTATTATTGGTACTGTGGGAGGTGCAGCAGCAGGAGCCATTATAAGTAAAAACAACAGAGGTTTAGGTGCGGTAATCGGAGGTGTTGTAGGTGGAGCTACCGGCTATGCAATTGGACGATCCGGAGACAGAAAAGATGGCAGAGTGAAACCCCGTAATTAACAATTATCTATAAAAGAATAAAAGATTGCTTATTTTTAAGCAATCTTTTTTTATGATCTTAATTCTGTTTTCATCTATCCTCATCATTGCAACCCTGTCAGGGATAGGAAGAATGATGGAGATATTTTCAGAAACGTTATATTCAGGTATATCAGCCAAAATTCTTACCGGAATACTGGCAACAACTATAACCTGGACTTTATTTGCATTCTTCATTCCCATCAATATATATGTAGAAATACCAACGATTGCACTCGGACTGTTCTTTTTTTTTAAAGACAGAGTATACCTTGAATTTTATCAATTTTCAAAAAGACATATCCAATTATTAATTGCTATTGTATTGGTTATTCTTTTTAGTGGTTCCTATTACCCTTACATCCTGGACCACTATGGCTACTATGTTCCCTCAATAAAATGGCTTACAGAATATGGTTTAGTAAAAGGGATATCTAATCTTGATCTTACTTTAGGACAAATGTCAGCGTGGCATATCTTTCAGGCAGGATTTTCTAATTTCTCTGATCCTTTTTTAAGAATCAATACAGTTATTCTTATCGTGTATGCTATTTATATCATTGAAAAACGATCATGGATTCAGCTTGTTTTTCTTCCGGTCATGCTTTTGTTTTCCCAGTCCCCCAGCCCGGACCTACCTGTCATTATTTTTTCATTAATCATTCTCAATGAAATCGTTTCCGGTAATAATAAGACCTCTTTACTCTTTACATTTTCGATATTTGTTTTCACGATCAAACCAACGATGATCTGGCTTCCTATTCTAAGCCTGTTTTATTCAACCCTGATTGTAAAAGCACATGTAAAGAATTTCATATGGGGTACTTTGATCATTATTTTATTCTTTATTAAAAACATATGGACTTTTGGTTATCCAATTTTTCCGGTCTCAATCGGTGATCTTGGAATATCATGGAAGCCTAATCCTGAAATACTAAAAACTTCTTCCCGTTTTGCAGTTCAGAAAACCTATGATATGCAATACACTTTTGAAGAAATCCAGAAATTTTCTTTATTGGATTATATTAAAAACTGGTTATTTCTGAATGGAATTAAATCCAAGATCAATATTTTATTTATTGTGAGTCTTTTTTCACTGATTCTCTACTCCCTAAAAAAAAGAAAAAGAATTGTCTATTTAATTACCATCTCATTAGTGATAAAAACAGTACTTGTTCTGCTATTCTCTGCTCAGTATCGATTCTTTATAGATGCCTTCTTTGTGATATTTTTCATCCTGTTTTCTTCCTATTTTAACGAAAAAAGATCATTGATTACATTTTCAGCATTAAGTTTCTTTGTCATCATTTTTTTATCCTTCCCAGCTTTTTTTGCCACACACCTTCCCAGCTATAAAATGGCGAATTTCATGGCTGATTTCGAGAAGAAGCAGATTTATCAGCCATCAGTATATAAACCCACCGATTATCATTCTTTTAAGGTCGGTGATCTTCACTTTAATGTTTCTAAAAACTATCCCTACACTTTTGCAAGCCCTCTTCCCGCAATGACACTTAATTATATGATTGAGAATGCAAAAACCAAGATTTTCCCGCAGCCTGTCAACAAAAACAATCTTAAAAAAGGCTTTATCTGGAAGAAGATGAATGATAAAGAGATAAAAGATACCCAGCATATTATCAATACTATCATTAATACCGATAAATAGATCTGAATATAAAGGTATTATTATATTAAGAAAAAGCTGTAAATTTGCCCTATGTTCAATACTTTAGGTAATCTTCTCAGTCTTACAACATTTGGAGAAAGTCACGGTGTGGCTTATGGTGGAATCATCAATAATTTTCCGGCTGGTTTAACAGTTGATCTTGATCAAATTCAATATGAGCTGGATCGTCGTAAACCTGGCCAGTCTTCTATCGTTACGCAACGAAAGGAGAGTGATACTGTAAAATTTCTTTCAGGCATGTTTGAGGGAAAAACGACAGGTACTCCCATTGGTTTTATTATCGAAAATGAAAATCAAAAATCGAAAGATTATGATCATATCGCCAATGCGTATCGTCCGAGTCATGCAGACTTTACATATGATCAAAAATTTGGGATCAGGGATTATCGCGGGGGTGGAAAATCCTCAGCGAGGGAAACCATCAACTGGGTAGTGGCTGGTGCGCTTGCAAAGCAGCTTTTACCCAATATAGAAATCAATGCGTATGTCTCTTCTGTAGGTGATATTTTCTGTGAAAAACCTTATCAGGATCTTGACTTTTCGAAGACAGAAAGCAATGATGTCCGCTGCCCTGATGCAGAGACTGCTGAAAAGATGATCTCCAGAATTAAGGAAATTAAAAA
The DNA here is from genome assembly GCF_002216065.1 of Chryseobacterium sp. T16E-39. Classification (NCBI taxonomy): domain Bacteria; kingdom Pseudomonadati; phylum Bacteroidota; class Flavobacteriia; order Flavobacteriales; family Weeksellaceae; genus Chryseobacterium; species Chryseobacterium sp. T16E-39. Next base: position 2,385,802 of record NZ_CP022282.1, read on the forward strand.
AGAGGGAAATACTATTGGGGGAACCATTACCTGCGTGATCAAAAATGTTCCTGTAGGAATCGGTGAGCCTATATTTTCTAAATTACAAGCTGAGCTCGCAAAGGCTATGCTTAACATCAATGCTTGTAAGGGATTTGAATATGGAAGTGGTTTTTGCGGAGCAAAAATGACCGGTAAGGAACATAATGATGCCTTTAATACTGATTTTACGACAAAATCAAATCTTTCAGGAGGAATACAAGGAGGAATTTCCAACGGTATGGATATTTATTTCCGTGTTGCTTTCAAACCTGTAGCAACTATTTTAAGACCTCAGGACAGTATCGATAAAGAAGGCAACCCAGTTATTGTTGAAGGAAAAGGAAGACATGATCCTTGTGTAGTTCCAAGAGCAGTGCCGGTAGTTGAAAGCCTGGCTGCATTTGTACTGGCAGATCTATTTTTAATTAATAAAACAAGAAATATAAATCAATTTTAACCATAAATATTTTAGAAATGAAAGATTATTGGGATAAGGCAATCAGTTTCGAGGACTATATAAATATTGGAAAGCAGAGATTAGAAAACCCTGACAATCAAAACGATATAGATTTTAAACATTATTACGAACTTGGTCTTCAAAGGATGGATAGAACTTTAAAAAAGTATGTCCCGAATCAGGAGCAGCTTGCTGAATTACAGACCAAAAAATTCGATGGTAAAATTCTTATCATTTCTGAGGTATGGTGCGGTGATGCCAGTGCAAGCGTTCCGGCTTTTGTTAAATTTTTCGAAGGTCATAATGAGGTTAAAATTTTCCTTAGAGACGGAGACAAAACATTAATCAATCAATTCTTGACCAATGGAACAGAGTCGATACCAAAGGTTATTATTTTAAATAATGACTTTACAGTTAAAAACTCATGGGGTCCCCGTCCAAAGTATGGTAAAGACTTATTATTAAAATATAAAGCTGACCCTGAAGCTTATCCAAAAGATCAGTTTTATAATGATCTTCAGATTTATTATGCCAAAAACAGAGGCTTAGATGCAGTGCAGGAAATCCTGGAATTATTATAAACGATCCATTTTGAATTCAAAAGCAACAATAAAAAATAATAGATGAAAAAAAATATAATATACATTGTACTCATAATCATTATCGGCGTTATTGCTTTTATTCCGGGAGTAAGAAATTTCCTGAAAGATCAGTTTTTTCCTATTGCTACCATTGAAAATGCAGTGACTGTAAACAAAGACGATTATGATATCGATTTGCAGGGGATCAATGTTCCAAGTACAAATCTGAAGAACTTCAAAGACAAACCGATTTTTTTAAATTTTTGGGGAACATGGTGCCCTCCATGCAGAAAAGAATGGCCAACCATTCAGAAATTATATGACACGAGAAAAGGAAATGTAGATTTTGTACTGATCGCAATGAAGGATGAAGAGCCTGCAATAAGAAAATTCCTTAAAGAAAACAATTACTCTGTTCCGGTTTATATTGCGCAGAGCCCTATCTCTGAAAAATTACTGCCAAAGGCCTTTCCTACTACATTTTTATTAGATAAATCGGGAAGAATCCTTATCAAAGAAGATGCTTACAGGGATTGGAATACGGAATCTGTTCACCAATTTATTGACAACATTATTAAATAAATCTTTTAACGAATTTTTATAATTATTTGGTATAGAATTTGCGAATTTTGTAAAGTCAAGAATTTATTTAAACCAAACACAAAATGAAATATTCTAAATTAAATCTGGCTAAGGAAGCCATCAACCACAAGGGATTTGTCAAAAAAATACCTGACATCTTCAGAATGGTTAAATATTGGAAAAAAGGAATCTATCCGATGAAATCGATCGATATCATTTTACCATTATTAGGGATTCTTTATATTATTTCTCCAATCGACTTAATTCCTGAAGTTGCAGTGCCTGTGTTAGGGGTTTTAGATGATTTGGCTGTTTTATATTTAGTCATTCCTAAACTGATCAAAGAAGTTGATAAATTTTTACTTTGGGAAGCTGAGCAGAAAATAAATGCTGGCAATACAAAAGTAATTAATGCTCAAATTGTTGAGTAGTTTACAAAAAAATAATATTTAAAGCCATTCCATTACTTTTGGAGTGGCTTTTTATTTATAATTTAATTATAAATTTTTAAGCCTTATTACAAATCATTAAATTTGCAACATCTAATAAAAAATAATGGAAAGTAAAAAAGAGTTCTTTTTGGAGTGCTATAAGCTAGGGATCATTAAATTCGGGAGATTCACTTTAAAAAGTGGTATAGAAAGTCCCTTTTATGTAGATCTAAGACCTTTGGCTTCAGATCCTAAAATTTTAAAAAACCTGGCTAACTATCTATTGGAAATGCTTCCTTTGGATAATTTTGATTTAATTTGTGGTGTTCCTTATGCCGCTCTTCCTATGGCAACAGCAATGTCACTGGAAAGCTATATTCCATTGATCATCAAAAGAAAAGAAGCTAAAGATTACGGCACCAAGAAAATGATTGAGGGAATTTATCAGAAAGGACAGAATTGCCTTTTGGTAGAAGATGTAATCACTTCCGGAAAATCTTTATTAGAAACCATTGCTGAAGTTGAGCAGGAAGATCTTAAAGTGGCTGATATTGTAGTGGTTTTAGACAGAGAACAGGGAGGAAAGCAACTTTTAGAAAGTAAAGGATTCAGAGTTCACACATTATTTAATATTTCAGAAGTATGCACTATTCTTCAGGAAACAGGAGAGTTATCCGATGAAGAAGTAAAAAGAATTCAGGATTTTCTTTTAGGAAATCATATACAGTTTGAAGAAGTTACAAGAAGTTCATATGAACAGAAATTAAACTCCACGCAACATTCTGTTTCTAAAAAATTATTAGAATTAGCCATTAATAAGCAATCTAACCTTATTGCTTCAGCCGACGTTACTACGACCGAAGAATTGTTGGAACTTGCAGAAAAAGTAGGACCACACGTTATTGCACTGAAAACACATATTGATATTATTTCTGATTTTGAATATCAAAAAACAATTATTCCACTTAAAGAATTAGCTGCAAAACACCAGTTCTTATTAATGGAAGACAGAAAATTTGCTGATATTGGAAATACTCAGGAACTACAGTTTACCAGCGGTGTTTTTAAAATTACTGATTGGGCAGACTTTGTCACTTCTCAGGTGATTGGAGGTTTTGAATCTCTGGACTGTTTTAAAAATGTAGGGGTTGTTGCTATTATTGGAATGTCTTCCAAAGGAACATTAACGACTAACAGTTATCGGGAAGAAGCTCTTAAAGTGTCTCTTTCTCATCCAAATGTGATTGGAGGAGTCTCTCAAAATCAAATCCCTGAAGATCTGCTGCTCTTTACTCCCGGGGTAAACCTGGCTGATTCAGGAGATGGAAAAGGGCAACAGTACAATACTCCGGAACATGTTTTCAAAAACCTGCATACCGATTTTATTATCGTAGGAAGAGGAATTTATAAATCCGAAAATCCTGAGGCAGCAGCAGTAACTTATAAAAATGAAGGCTGGAAGGCATATACCGATTCTTTAAAAAAAGGTTAATTCGAACATTAATATTAATAAGTCTATACAAAATGAGTTATATTTGATGCTTTATCACCACATTGAGAAAGATTAGTATTTGTCTTATTTTGTTTTGGGGAGTTGTGCAGGTTTCTGCACAAAAAAAAGACAGCATTTATATTGAAGCGAAACTTTCTTCAGATAAAAAGATGCTGGACATCAACCAAGAACTTATTTATTATAATAATTCTGAAAAGGATTTAACAACTATAAAACTTTTAAACTGGGTTTCTGCTTACCAAAAAAGAGGAACATCCTTGGTTTATAGAAAACTGGAAGACCGAAATAATGATTTACATTTCGCAAAACCAGAACAACAGGGTAAATTGCTGCAGTTAACTGTAAAAGGAACTGATGATAAAATTGTTTCGATAAACAATACATCAGAAGAAAATCTTTTTATCCCCCTGGATCAGGCATTGCCCCCAGGCAAAAGTGTAAAACTAACCCTGCAATATCAGATTCAGCTTCCTGATAAGAAATTTACAGGATATGGTACTTCTGATAAAAATATAGCTTTAAAATATTTCTTTATTGTTCCGGATCATTTTGATCCGGACAATATTTTAAAAAGAAATTATCACGACATTGAAGAATCTATAAGCTTCAACACATACTGGACAATTAATTTTAATACTCCACCCAACTCTTTCATTGAAAGCAATCTCCATCAGTCTAAACCTAATTATTTTAATGGGTACTTAGATTCAGATCCGGAATTTCTGATCTCTCAGAATGAATATCCTTCTATTAATGTGCATAGTGGTGATATTAATACAGAGATACAGTTTGGATATCCTTTAACTCCCCAGGAAAAAGAGAATTTAGAATTCTACCTTCCCCTGCATTTAAAATTTATCAAGGAGCAAATCGGAGATTTACCTGAAAGGTTATTTATTTCAGAAAAATTCAAAGCCACTGAAGATTTTTTTGGAAATAATGATATTACTTTCTGGAAATTTAGATTTCAATTGTTTAGTGATGCAGAAAAAGTAGATCTTGATTATCTTGGAATTATTGCTAAAAAAATTCTTGATGAGCGCATCATTACAGACAAGCAGGACAACCATTGGTTTAAAAATGGACTAAAATCCTATATCGAGATCCAATATCTTAAAAAATTCTACAGCGAGACTAAACTATTAGGGAAGTTACCTGAAGCCAAAATATTTGGAATCAGACCGTTGAAATTATTTCATGCTTCCAATGTGAAACTGATCGATCGATACGGACTGAGTTATCAATATATCATGTCTCAAAATCTGGATCAAAAAATAGGGGAAAAGTTTGCCGTTTTAAGCAACTTTAATGTCATGGCTGTAAGCAGCTTTGAAACGGGAAGTCTCTTCAATTATTCGGCAGAAAAAATGGGATATGATAACTTCAACAGTCTTCTGAAAAATTATATTGCAAAGAATACGGACAAACAAATTGACCCTAAAGATTTTTTGAAAGAACTCTCCGAAAAAGATGGCAGAACAAGTTATTTAACAAACTTCTTAAATCAAAAAAACAGGATCAATTTTAAATTACAGAAATTTAAAAAGCAAGATGATTCATTACATATCAAAATCAACAAAAATACCTTATCCCCTATTCCTGTTAAATTAGAAACCACTACATCTGAAGGTACAAAAAAAGAATACTGGGTAGAAACAGACGGGGAAGAAATGACAAAAACCGTTTCTATACCGGCATTGGATATTTATAAGATCACATTGAATAATGATTATATTTTCCCGGAATCAAAATACCGCGATAATTTCCTTTATTCTAAAGGTTTGTTCTCAAATGCAAAGAAAATTAAACTGAAACTAATAAAAGATATTCCGAACCCTGAATTTAATGAGATCTATATCAGTCCCCGAATCCGATTTAATAACACTTATGATAAATTTCTTCTAGGATTTAATTTTAAAAACCAATCCTTATTCGATCAGAAATTTCTCTACTCTCTAACTCCGACCTACAGCACCGGAACAGGAAAACTAACCGGCTCAGCTGCAGTATCATATTCTTTCCTTCCTGCTGAGAGTGTTATTCGAAGCTTGACTTTTGGTGTTTCAGCATCTTATTTTCATTACGATTACAATCTTGCCTATAGAAAAGGATCTGTTTTCTCAAATATTAATTTTAGAAAAAACCCCAGAAGTACTGTAAGCAGAGGCGTAAGTGTATCCTACAACTATTTTGAAAGAGATCTTAGTGATTTAATGATCGCTAAGAATGACTATAGCAAATATAATGTATGGAGTGTTGGTTATGGATATACAGATAGTCAGATGATCCACGAAAAAAGTCTTAGTATAAGTACCCAGGGTATGGAAGACTTTAATAAAATAACTGCTGAAGGCTTTTACAGATGGGAATTTGCACCCAAACAAAAATTAAGTTTCAGGTTGTTTGCCGGATATTTTGTAAGAAATGAAACAAGGAATAATACATTTAATTATGGAATTTCCAGAGTTTCTAATTATTCATTTTCCTACAATCTCCTGGGAGAAAGTGCTAATAGCGGACTTTTATCTCAACAATTTATATTAGCAGACGGAGGATTTAAATCTTTCATTCCAGGAACTGTTAACCAATGGATTACTTCTGTGAATGTAGACACCAGTGTCTGGAAAATCTTCCATATTTATGCAGATGGTGGTCTTTACAAGAATAAGAATAATCCTACCCAATTTATCTGGGACAGTGGAATCAAAATAAAGATCGTTCCTGATTTTCTGGAAGTATACTTTCCCGTACAATCTTCCTTAGGTTTTGAACCGGCATTTAAGGATTACGGCAGACGAATCAGATATACTCTAATTTTAAATCTTGGATCTATTATTAATGCCGCCAGAAGAGGCTGGTATTAGACAGATTTATAATCGTTATAAAACAAAGGTGGGTACTATTACAAGCATCCACCTTTTTATCTAAAAAAATAAAATTAGTCTTTCAATATTTTCTGAGAAACAGGTTCATTATTAATGATGCCTGTAACGATATAATTTCCTTTATTTAATTCAGCAACATTTAAAGTTTCGTTTTCTTTTACAGAAGCTGTTTTCACAACCTGTCCATACATATTGTACACTTTTACATCCTTAGCCTGAGCTCCGAAAGTAATTCCATCATTCTTAATGAATGTATTTTTCACAAGTCTGTATTTAGAGGCAGTAACCTCTCCGATAGCTAGTGTTCCCGTTGTTAATGAGAAATCATCAAAACTAACACTTGAATTATTATATGCACGAACATGCAACTGCAATTTTACAGCACCAGCCGGAACAGTAAATGTAATTGTTTTCTGCTGCCATGTTGTACCTTTTGGTAAAAACTGATTATTGTTTCTCAGCGGATCATTGTCAGTCACTGGAACAAGGTAAACAGGATTATCTCCCGCATCCAGAAAATTACTCCAGATTCTTCCACCATTACCTGATCCCCCTATTTTATGCCAAAAGCTAAGGGTATATTGCTGACCTGCCGTAACGTTCACATTTTGATAAAATCCGGTAGTAGCAGTTGCCGCATAATTAGCTCCAAAAGATCCGGTATGAGCATCCGCTATAACACTTGGAGCAGTATATGAATTATTCCAGCCCGCAGCCCATGGTGCTAAAGTTCCCGTTTCAAAACCTGGATTCTGAACCAGATTTTGTGCGTTAGCAAAAACTAATGATGTAGTAATGCTTAAAATAGTAAAAATCTTTCTCATAATTTTTTATTCTTGTTATTGCTTTTTAACAAATTTGCATAACAAAATTACACCTAATTAAAAGTGAGTAAATTACAAGAAGATTAACTTTCTATTAATAATAAATACAGCACATTATAAAAGAACAGCCACTTTAAAAATGGCCGTTCCTGGGTTAAAACACAAAACTAATCTTTCAGTATCTTCTGAGAAACAAGTTTATAACTAATAGTTCCTGTAACGATATAGTTTCCTTTTGGTAATTCAGAAATGTTCAAAGTCTCATTTACATTTACTGAACCTTTCTTTACAAGCTGCCCATTCATATTAAATATTTTCACATCCTTAACAGAGGTTCTGAAACTAATGTCATCACTTTTGATAAAAGTCTCTTTAATAAAATTCGGCCTCAGTTTTTTGACATCAGATATTGCTAAACTTACTGGTGTTCCGGTTATTGAAACATTATCAACTCTCATAGCTCCCCCGGAATTATAAGTAGAAGATGCACCAATTGCCTTATATTCAGTATTATTTCCGGGAGAAAATACAGAGACCAATCTGACCGCAAAGTCAGCATCATTATTTGCGTCTGCAGGGATTGTATTGTTTACGGATGTCCAACCAGAAACTGAAGTAGATTGAATGGTAATTACACTTCCGACATTATTCCAGGTAGATCCGTTTATGGTATATTGCATCTGAAAATACCTAGATCCGGTGTTGGTTCCGGTAATATCTACGGAAACCGATATTCCTGTATACCCTTGTGTGCTTACAGCAAATCCAAATCCTGCAGTTCCTGATCCTACTCCCTGAGCCGGAAATCCCGATGTCCGCCATGCTTTTCCGGAAGCCGGTGTTCCTGACACAAATGAAGGCGCCCCTGTGACCCCTAATACATTGGCCGTTCCGGACCCTATTACAGGATTAGTGGTACCATCATTAAAATTCCATTGAGCAATGGTTGTCTGTGCACGCATTACTGTTGCAGTTGCTAACGCAACGCAGAAAAAATAAATCTTTTTCATCACTTTGTTTTTTAAGAAATTTGTAGAATAAAAGTAGGAGTATTTTTCAACGAAAAACAATAATTAGAGTAATTTTTTGTTAATAAACCTAAACCGTCCACCTTTAACATTTTTTAAGTATTTTTACCAATTATTTTGGAAAATTTGCGGAATTTTATTCTAGTACTCCTGTTTCTTTTCATGGGCACATTGGCAACAAATGCTCAGATTTTCTCATGGAAAAATCCTAATATTCCGGAAGACACTATAAAGAAGGACAGTATCTTGGCAGCACGACTTGAACAGGATATTTTCACCAAAGATACCCTTGATTTCGTAAGGACAAGAAACAGAGTAATTGTAGACGAGGCTGTACTGGCCAAAAATGATAAGAAAAGATTTTTAGGAGAACTTAATTCAAAAGGTTCCATTATTCGTGGGATCACTTTCGGTAATAATCAGGGACAATCTGTACAGAGCTCAATGGATCTTCAGATCTCCGGAAGACTTTCCAAAGATGTAACTATTTTAGCAAGTATATCAGATCATAATCTTCCTATCCAGGCAGATGGCTATACACAAACCTTAGAAGAATTTGATAAGATCTACATGCAGCTTAATATTAAGGATAAATCAATTCTTAGGGCCGGACATCTGGACTTGGTTGAAGCCAAGAATTATTTTGCAAAATACCAGAGACGAAGCATGGGCCTCCAGTTCCAGACGGAATTTGGAAAAGATAATAAAACATTCGTCGATGTGTCAATGGGTGTGGCACGAAGTGAATTTCACAGAATACGTTTTCAGGGGGTTGAAGGCAATCAGGGGCCTTACCGTTTAACGGGTAAAAACGGGGAGCAATTCATTACTCTGATCTCAGGATCTGAGCAGGTATTCATTGATGGTATTTTAATGAAACGTGGGGAGAACCAGGATTATATCATTAATTACAATACGGGTGAAGTTACCTTTACCAGTTTCAGACCCATTTTCCAGCAGAATTTCATTACGATTTCATATAACTACACCAATAGAAATTATTCCAGGTACTTGTTTACGGGGAAAGTGGAACACCGGAGAGAGAAAATGAAGGTAGGATTAAGCTGGTTCATGGAAAATGACAATAAAAATGCGCCTCTTGCTTTAAATTTATCGAAAGAAGATGAACAAATTTTAGCCAATGCCGGAAACGATCCCAATTTAATGTATGCTCCTTCAGGGGTCGTAACCGAGTATGATGTCAACAAAATCCTGTATCGACTAGTTCAGAATTCGGGGGGCAGTCATTATGAATTTTCGACCAATGCCACTGAAACCCTTTATCAGGTTTCTTTCACCTATTTTGGACCTAATCTTGGAGATTATAAATTATCACAAACCACTAATAATGGTCGTGTTTTTGAGTACACGGGACCTAATTCGGGAGACTACAGAGCTGTAAGAAAGTTGCCTTCTCCACAAAAAACCCAGGTATTTTCAGCTAATTCAGAATTTCTGTTGAAAGAAGGTAAAATTGGAGCAGACATCTCTTTAAGTAATTATGACCTCAATTTATTTTCTTCTAAAGATTCCGGTCAGAATATGGGATATGCAGGCCGTATTTATGGAAATAAGACATTCAGCAAAAACGGCTGGAAAGGGACTCCAAGTTTTGAGTACCAGTATATTGATAAGCAGTTTCATATACTAGACAGAATCAATGATGTAGAATTCTCCAGAGATTTTAACTTAGCTCAGGAGTTCAGCCAGAAAACTCAAAATAGATTTATCTTCAGCTTCCTTAATAAGTGGAATAATAAATCAACATTAAATTACCGTTTAAACTATCTTGATGAACAAAATTCGTATAAAGGATTTAAAAATGATTTAGACTTTGGATGGATCAAAGGAAAGTTTTTCACAAAAGGAAATTTATCCTACTTAAGTACCAACGCCATCCAGCAGGACACGAAATTTATCAGAGGAGGGGTTTCCACAGAATACACCGGCAAAAAAGGGAGCTGGGCTTTTGGAGGAAGCATGGAACATAATGAGAAAAAATATAATGATTCTCAATTGATGGATGTCACCAGTTTCAGTTGGAAGGAATTATTTGTACAGAAGAAGATTGGAGATAGCACAAGAACTAAATTATTGGCCAAGGTATATATGAGGGACAATGATTCAGTTCGGGATAACAGACTTCAGAACATGAATAATATTCTGGGGATTATGGCGGAAAGCCAACTGATAAAAACAGAAAGAACGACATTAAATGTTTTGGTACATTATAGAAAATTCTTCTATCAGGTTCAGGATTTGCAAACCAGCAGAAATAATGATTTTGTTGTTGGAAATATTCTTTACAATCAACAACTTTTCAAAAATGGTATGCGTTTGCAGGCTTTCTACGAACTTGGAAATGGACAGGAAGCTCAAAGGGAATTTCAATATATTAAAGTAACGGATGGACAGGGAATTTACAAATGGACCGATTATAATGGTGATGGTATTCAACAGCTGGACGAATTTGAGATTGCAGAATATTCCGACCTGGCTAAATATATCCGTGTTTACACGAATTCTGTACGATATATCCCATCCAATAAAAACAAAATACAGCTGGCATTATTTGTAAATCCAGCCATTGTCTTTAACTCTGAAAATGCATTTTTAAAACGATGGAATTTTAATATTTCATTAAACTCTCAAAACTCTTTTTATAAAAAAGATAAAGTTTTGGTGATCAATCCATTTGAAAAAAATAGTGATCAGATCTTAAAAAATCAAAATATTCTGACATCTGTACAATTTAACCCTACAGAAAAATCAGGTTGGAATGGAAATTACCGGTTTATATCCAATGACAACCTTATCAATGCAAACTTTAGCAATGAAGAACGGCAGCAAGCTTCTCATTTTTTAAATTTAGGATATTGGTTCAATAAGGAATTTAGGGTTGACTGGGAAAACTCCGTTCATGATATTAAAAATTCATCACAATTGTTTTCTACAAGAGACTACAGATTAAATAATTTTGAAACCAAACCAAAAGCTACCTACAAATTCACCGATGCAATACAAGCAGAGCTTTCTTCTGCATTCCGACAGAAAAGGAGAATAGATGGCGAAGAATTGTTAAAAGCGTTCGATATTACCGGAACCATTCAGTGGGATCGTAAAAAAACATCTATCAGGGGAAATTTCTCTTTTATCAATAATAACTTTACGGGAAACAATTTTACCATTGTAGGAAATCAAATGCTTGATGGATTAAAACCTGGAAAAAATCAGGTTTGGAGTGTCTTTATTCAGCAGGCTATTAATTCATTCTTACAATTAAATTTAAACTACGAAGGGCGAAATTCAGGAGAGAGAACCATCCACATAGGAAGTATGCAGGTAAAGGCAACTTTCTAACAAAAAAATTAGCTGACATTTTAATGAGATTGTAGCTAATAATTTCCATAGAAAATATCTCTCTTTAGAAAAGTTTAGAATTTCGTAAATTTGCACCATGATAAAAATAGGCAATATAGAACTGCCGGAATTTCCGCTTTTGCTGGCACCCATGGAAGATGTCAGTGATCCTCCCTTCAGACGTTTGTGCAAGATGCATGGCGCAGACTTGATGTATTCAGAATTTATTTCTTCAGAAGGGCTGATTCGTGACGCCATGAAAAGTCGAAAAAAATTGGATATTTTCGATTATGAAAGACCCGTTGGAATTCAGATTTTTGGAGGTGATGAAGAAGCAATGGCAATGTCTGCAAGGATTGTGGAAACTGTAAATCCTGATCTGGTTGACATTAATTTCGGATGCCCGGTAAAAAAAGTAGTTTGTAAAGGTGCCGGTGCTGGTGTACTGAAAGATATTGATTTAATGGTACGCCTTACAAAAGCCGTTGTAAGTTCTACTCATTTGCCTGTAACCGTAAAAACCCGTTTAGGATGGGACAGCAATTCTATTAATATTGACGAAGTTGCAGAACGTTTACAGGAGACCGGTATTAAGGCCTTAACCATACATGCAAGAACCAGAGGACAGATGTACAAAGGTGAAGCTGATTGGGAACATATCTCAAGAATAAAACAAAATCCAAATATTGAAATTCCTATTTTTGGAAACGGTGATATAGATTCTCCGGAAAAAGCATTGGAATATAAGCAGAAATATGCCTGTGACGGAATTATGATCGGTCGTGCAGCTATAGGATATCCATGGATTTTTAATGAAATAAAACATTTCTTTAAGACTGGAGAACATCTTCCTGAACCTACCATTTCAGACAGACTACTTGCCGTACGTCAACATGCAGAATGGAGCGCCGAGTGGAAAGGAGAAAAATTAGGTTTAATAGAAATGAGGCAACATTATAGTAACTACTTCCGTGGAATTCCTCATTTCAAAGAATTTAGAAAAAGATTCCTTGAAGTCTACACCATGATAGAAATGGATGCCTTGATCAAAGAAACGCAACAGTTTTACGAAGAGTATCAGGCACAAGTATAAAATAAAAAACCATCAAAAATATTGATGGTTTTTTTTGTATTTAAATATTTCTTAATAGCTTTCTGAAGCTGATTGATCTTTAATTAAAGATAATGCTGAAGAAGTTCCTATTCTTTTCACTCCCATCTTGATCATTCTTTCTGCATCACCGGGAGTTCTTACACCACCAGCTGCTTTTACCGGAAGTTTTCCTGCATTATCAAGCATAATTTGAATGCCTTCAAACGTTGCACCATTAGGCTTTCCTTCGGTTGTCTCAAAAAAGCCGGTAGAAGATTTTACAAAAATAGAATTTAAATCTTTTTCAGAGAAATTCTCCTCCGCCCATGTAGAAATATGTTTAGTAAGATCAGCAATTTGATGATCAGTTAAAGCCGCAATTTCAATGATCCATTTGGCAATTTTATGATTCTGTACACACAAGGTGGTACATTGTACAAATTCTTCTTTTACTAATTTCAGATCTCCATTCAGATAGGCATTATAATTAATAACAAAATCCAATTCATCTGCTCCATCAGCAATTGCTTTTGAAGCTTCTGCTATTTTTTCCTGAATGGTATAGGTGCCTTCATGGAAACCTATTACAGTACCTACGGCAACATTTGAGTTTCTCTCTATAATATATTTTTTGATCTCAGATACATAATCCGGACGGATCATGACCGCAAAAATACTATTATCAATAGCTTCCTGAGTAAGATCTATATCTTTCTGTAGAGTTTGACTTTCTGAAATTCCGGATTGCAGTGGAGTTTTCAGATACGTAGAATCCAAATATTGAGCAATATTCATAATTATTTATACTTTCAGTTGTCTGCTGATCCCCTGTTCCAAAGATATAAAGGTTTCCGTTCTGGTCACTCCTTTTAATTTTTGAAGTTTGCTTAAGATCTGCATTAAATGATCATTATCTTTACAAAGAACTTTTAGAAAAATAGTGTAATTTCCTGTAGTGTAATGTGCCTCAACCACCTCATTAACATCTTTTAAAGATTTTACAACATCAGGATAGTGGCTCGGTTGATCTAAGAAAATACCGATATAAGAAATCACTTTATACCCAATTTTTTTCGGATTTAAAAAGGAAATCGAATTTTCTATAACCCCTGCATGTTCGAGTTTTTTAATTCTCTGATGAACAGCGGTTGTAGATATCCCTACATGTTTTGAAATGTGTGCCAAAGAAGTTTTAGCATTATCCATCAGCATGTAGATAATTTCTTTGTCAATTGAGTCTAAATGGTAGCTTGCATTTGTTGAATTTTTCATCTTGTAATTTTTTTTAATTATTTATGTTTTTTTTATTTTTTTAATTTTACAAAAACAGGAAAATGGTCACTATAACCTCCCAAATATCTAGTGCCTGCATAAGTTCTGAAAGGTCTGCCAGCGAATTGTTTGTTTCGGCTGCTAATCTTCTCAGATTTAAATATTTCGGCACCTTGAAATGACAGTTCTATATTATTCTGATCGTTAAAAAATGATTTCGACAATATAATCTGATCAAATAACAAACCAGATTTATAATGAAAGGTAGAATAATTCCCTGTGGAAAATAATTCATTAAACGGATTTTCTAATATTTTATTATGATTGTCATCATAAAGAATATTAATTAGATTTTCATCATCCGGATTTTCATTAAAATCACCACACAAAACAACATGTTCATCTGTACTGTTCACAATATTCAAAATCCTGCTACGGACTTCTTCCAATATAAAGTCTCTTTTTGGTTTATTAACGTCCTTCTCTCTCTTTGAGGGAAGGTGAGCGACAAAGACATTAATAATCTCTCCTTTATATTTTAATTTTGCGTAGAGTACATCTCTAGTTGTATCGTAATACTCCGTGTTTTTATTTGTAATTTCAAAAAAGAACGTAATAGCTTCTGAGTCTATTAGCTCTACTTTACTTTTATCATATAACATTGCAACATCCACTTTTCTTTCATCCATCGAATTGTAATGTACAATTCCATATTGTGAGTGAAAAGGTTCCATTGCTACAAGGTCTTCTAAAACTTTCCTTCCGGAAACTTCGGACAAACCTATTATAAATGGTAAAACCCCATTTTTTTCTTCTATCAGCTGAAAGACATGCGCAATTTTAAAAAGCTTATTATTATACTTTCTTTCATCCCAGTTCCTTAATCCTGATTTTGTAGGATCAAACTTATGGACGGGTTTAATATCTGGTAAAAATAAATTTTCTACATTATAAAAAGTGAAAAGCTCCATCAACGCATATTTCTATTCATAAATAGTTCTAATTTTGAGATTTAATTTTTGCAGGTAAAATTACAACTTATTGCTTTTTAATTATGCATTAAAACCATATTTTAATGACATTTTAATAAAATACAATATGAAACCCATGCAAATTTGATTTTAAATCTACTGAAACAAAATCAAAACGGCAAATAATAATTTAAAAACCAACTATGAAATTTTATTATTCGCTTTTTATTACAATTATTATTCCATTTTATATAAAATCCCTAAAAAAACAACAAACCACCATCATAATTTAAGATATCTTCAATAAATCACAGTAAATCAGGCCGTTTTTCTTTAGTGATCCTAACGGCTTCATCATGACGCCATTCCTCGATCTTCTTAAAATTTCCACTTAACAATATTTTAGGCACCTCCAAACCTTTGTAAACTTCAGGCCTCGTATAGATTGGGGGAGAAAGAAGATCGTCTTGAAAACTATCTGTAAGAGCGCTCTGTTCATCATTCAGAACACCAGGAATTAATCGTATTATAGAGTCTGCCAATACACATGCTGCCAGTTCTCCACCAGTAAGCACATAGTCGCCGATTGAAATTTCTTTGGTCACATGCAGGTCTCTTACTCTTTGATCAATACCTTTATAATGCCCACATAAAAAAATTAAGTTATTTTTTATAGAAAGTGAATTAGCAATTCTCTGATTCAGTGTAACTCCATCAGGAGTAAGGTAGATCACCTCATCATACTGTCTTTCTGCTTTAAGGCTTGAGATACATTGATCCAATGGCTCAACCATCATCACCATGCCTGCCCCACCTCCATAAGGCTCATCATCGATTTGCCTGTGTTTATTTATTGCCCATTCTCTTAAATGGTGAAAATGCACTTCTACCAATCCTTTATCCATTGCCCTCTTTAAAATTGAAGTTTGGAAAGGGCTTTCCATTAGTTCCGGAAGTACGCTTATGATATCAATTCTCATTGTAATGTTCCATTTTTCTTAGTCGGTGAAATAATAAGTCGCAGCGAAGAATCTTTATTGAAATAGCTCCACATCCAGTTAAAGAACACAGCAAGTTTATTTCTAACACTTAAAATAAGCATTAGGTGCAAAAACATCCAAAAATACCAGGCCAGAAATCCCTGAAATTTTATAAAAGGTAAATCCACAACTGCTCTGTGTTTTCCGATGGTTGCTAAAGATCCCTGGTCCTTATATTCATATTCCTGCCAGTCATTATTATTCTTTAAAAGGTTCTTCCCTAAATTTTTAGCCTGATTAATTGCTACGTTGGCGACCTGTGGATGTCCCTGCGGATATTTTGGAGTTTCCATGTAAGCAATATCTCCAATAGCAAAAATATTGTCGTACCCTTTTATTTTATTATACCGATCTACTATATATCTGTTTCTAATTAATTTTTCTTCTGAAAATCCATCTATAACATTTCCTGTTACCCCAGCGGCCCAAATCACATTATTGGAAGGGATTTCTTTCCCACTCTTCATGATCACACGATCCCCATCATAGTCGGTAACAATCTCCCCACTCAGAAAAGTAACCCCTAAATCTTTAAGGTATTTTTCAGACTTCTCCTGCGCTTCACTGCTCATCACAGCAAGTGGTTTTTCTGTAGAACTCACCAAAATAATTTTAAGATGATCAAAGTTCATATAAGGATAGTCCCGGGGTAGAATTTCTTTTTTCATTTCTGCAAAAGCTCCTGCCAATTCAACACCGGTCGGGCCACTTCCTACAATAACAATATTCCAGTTTCCATCATCGCTTCTGCTTTTTTCAAGAATCAATTTTTCAAAGGTCATCAGAATATGATTTCTGATTCCTATGGCTTCCTGTGTATTTTTCATTCCGAAAGCCTTACCT
Source organism: Chryseobacterium sp. T16E-39 (assembly GCF_002216065.1). Classification (NCBI taxonomy): domain Bacteria; kingdom Pseudomonadati; phylum Bacteroidota; class Flavobacteriia; order Flavobacteriales; family Weeksellaceae; genus Chryseobacterium; species Chryseobacterium sp. T16E-39. Next base: position 2,402,703 of record NZ_CP022282.1, read on the forward strand.
TCAAGATCTTTGTTTCCAAAGAAATTGGTTTTACATCCTGTGGCAATAATTAATTTATCATAACGAAATTCTGCCTCATCAGTAATTACTTTATTCTGAAAAGGATCAATCTCTTTTACGTCTGTTAACCGAAACTGAATATTACGTGATTTTTGGAAAATTTTCCTGAATGGAAATGAAATGTTAGAAGGTTCGATCCTTCCACACGCTACCTGATAAAAAAGGGGCTGGAACATATGATGGTTTACCCTGTCAAGGACCATTACCTTTTTATTTTTATTGTTCAACGTTTTTGCAAGTTGTAGTCCCGCAAAACCTCCTCCGATAATGATGATCTTTTCGCGTGTTTCCATATTATACAAATTTACTGATTTTATTTAGCATTTTACTTCTCAAAAAGTTAGTTTTGCAAAACTTTATGACGAGAAAAAAGTACACCAAAAAAGCTGCCAAAAACATTCATCAGAAAAGACGAAAGAACTACTTTTTTCGTAGAAAGATTCTATTGGCTATTCTTATCATAGCTCTCATTGGAACAGGATTTTATCTAAAGCAGTCGATCAGCTATTATTACGCTTTGTACTTTAATAAATTTACCCATAAAAAACTCCATAACAGTGAAAAGGAAGCTTTAAGAATTCAAAAAATTCTTAGTGATAATCTTGATAAAACTTATGGTTTTGATGTCTCCCACTACCAAAACAAAGAGGATATCAAATGGGATAGTTTAAGCATTGGAAACAAGACCATTCCATTGGAATTTGTTGTGATGAGGGCAACAATGGGAAATAAAAATGCGGATAAACATTTTGATGAATTCTGGACACAAGCAAAGAAGCATGAACTTATCAGGGGAGCTTATCATTTCTACAGAGCTGATGAAGACCCTATCATACAGGCAAATAATTTTTTAGCGAATGTAAAACTCGAAAATGGGGATCTTCCACCCATTTTAGATATTGAAAAAATCCCCAAACGGAAAACAAATAAAAAACTTCTTGAGGATTTAAAAGTCTGGTGCAAAATTGTAGAAGAGACCTACGGTACGAAACCTATTATCTATACTTATTACCATTATTATAAAGATTTTCTGAAAGGAGAATTTGATGGTTATCCTTTATGGTTGGCCAATTACAATGACGTTCCTGTTCCCTCCCCCAATGACAAATGGGATTTTTGGCAATTTACAGAAAACGGAATTGTTCATGGCATCAATACCAAAGTCGACCTCGATGTATACAATGGCAGTTCATGGTCCCTGAAAAGGCTGACTATCGATTAATTATTTTTCCAGGAACTGCAAAACATCATGATTCAATTCGTCTGGGTTTTCAAATGGAATAAAATGAGTTCCCTTTCTGTAAATTTTCATTTGCGCTCCCGGAATTTCCTTTGCTATAAATGAAGTGTGCTCTTTTTTTATAACATCATTTTCTCCCGCTATCACCAAAACAGGATGGTTTATTTTATGCAGAGAAGCTTTCTTGATATGAGGTTCGTCCAGCATAAGTTTTAATAGTCTTTTCTCATTGAATTTTTCAGGCTTATTTTCAGCCTCTAAAACCTGAAGATCCAATCTCATATGATTTAAAAGCCTTTGATCCACCCCATCAGGTTGAGTATTTGCCCCGATAATGACTAGCTTATTTAGATTTTCAGGATATTTTATAGCAAACTCAAGCCCGGTATTCCCTCCATCACTCCAGCCTACTATATTAATTTTTTTTAATCCAAGTTCATCACTTAAGATTTTAAGATCATTTGCAAAAATAGAATACGTAAAATCATCTTTCGAAAAATCAACACTCCTGCCTTGACTTCTCGTATCAACTGCAATCACCTGATAATGTTGTGAAAGCACTGAAATCTGCTGATAAAAATCTTTGATACTCCCGGAGTTTCCATGAAGCAAAAACAAGGGTTCTCCTTTGCCATATATTTCATAATAAATCTCTGCATTCTTTAATTTTAAAGTCTTTCCTACAGATGTATTTTTCCCATAAACAGAGTTTTCAGATTCAATTTTATATTTACTTAAATCAGGAATCAAATCTGCAATACTTTCATCAACAGCCTTATCATCATTCACATTCTTTCCATTCTTATCGACTTTCACATCAATATTAATGGCAGGGGCAGCAATTGTCCTCTTTTCCCAATCATCATAAAACTTCCTTGTAAATCCAGTTCTGAATAATGCTGCACTAATATTTATTTTTCCGGCAAATTCCTTTAAAAACTGAATTCCTATAAAAAACTTACCCTGCACCCAAATATTGTAATCATTAACATCTAAAGTGAATGTTCCGGATTTGATCATGTCTTCAGTTAGCTCTACAGTGATTTCCTCATCAAGAATATTTTTATCAGGGAAGCCATTCTTTTCACTGTAAATACTGTAACGCATTAGCACGGGTCTGTCAGAAACATAGCTTGCAATGTTCAGATTAATATTTTTGATCTTTGATCTTTTATTTGCATTAAATTCCAAAGCGGTTTCTCCTAAAAAATCTTCTGTCCGAAGTTTTGGATTTACAGAGTACATTACATTTTTGGTTTTGGTATTCACTCCCCAGTTTTTATCTACCAGTTTTTTAGCTGTTAATTTCACTTCCTGTATATTTCTTACTTTTTGCTGTAAGAATATTTGCTGAGAATTATTTTTGATAAAATCCCCGACAGCTACTGTATAATTCTCATATCCGGCAACCTCTATTTTTACTTTATTTGATGGATTTGCTTTAGAAAGGTCTATTGAAAAACTACCCTTTTCATCAGAAATCACACCTACATTCTCTTTTTCAATCCCTATTTTAACATAAGGAAGTGGTAAATTTTCATCTTTAGAATAGACGGTTCCGGAAATTATCTGAGCATTAAAGGAAATTACAAAAAAGAAAAGAAGTAAAATACTGAGTTTTTTCATGATATAAGTTTGGTACAAAAATCATTATTTATCTAATTAAAAACTCATAACGTGTTATTAAATTTTATCTTTGTTTAGTTAAATTACTCCAAAGAAGCAAAGCTTTTACTGCAGTTGACATCTATACTTTATTTTAAAAGATTGAACCAGTATATGAGACAGAATATTCCTACCTACAACCTAAACTCGGTTTCTCAACACGGTTTTATTGTAGAAAAAATGACCGAACATACCAACAATCCCCATTATAATATTGTTGATAAAGGAATACATAGAGACAGTCATTATATTTTTATGTTTCTCCAGACCGGATATGCAAAAATGATGATAGATTTCAAAATCATGGAAGTCGAAGGTCCTCACATTCATTGTCTGTTACCCGGACAGGTACATCAGGCGTTACTTACCAACAATGCTTGCGGATGGTTTGTTGCCGTGAATGCAGATCTGGTTCCTGATTTCATACGAATTGCTTTTGAAGAATCCATGGGAGATCATAATCCTTTAGCTTTAGACAAAAACTGTAATGAAAAATTCAATACTTACGCTCAACTTCTTTACAGCTCCTGTACCGAAGAAATGTTATCTACTAAGGAAGGTTTTTTCGTTGTTAAGTCTTTATTGAATGCTTATATAGGAATGTTTACATTATATTTTTTAAATGAAAGTAAGCCTGAAAAACATAAACAAAATCGTGCGTTAGAGTTGACAAGAAAGTTTAGAATTTTGGTGCGAAAAGAATTCAGAAATATAAAAAGTCCGTCTTCATATGCCAAAATACTAAATATTTCACCTGGATATCTAACCGAGGCTGTTTCCAGAACCACAGGTAAATCGGCATTATACTGGATCCAACAGGAGATTCTGATTGAGGCAAAAAGACTCCTATTTTTCACAAATTGTACCGTAAAGGAGATTGCATATCAATTGGGATATAATGATCACACTTATTTCTCCCGCCTCTTTTCCAGGTCAGAGGAGATTTCTCCATTATCCTTCCGTAAAAAAATTCGAAAGTGATTACTTAAACCGCGAATTGTCCAATCAATTCCATAAAATAACCATTGATATTTTTTCCATTTGCAGCTTCCTTTGTAATAAAAATTATTATGTCAAGCTTACCAAAATGGATCAACGACGCTGTCGAAAACTTATTACCCTCCAAATTTAAAGACTGTGCCATTACAAAGACCATCTCTATTTCAGATGATCTTAAACAGATAACTTTTGAGACCGATCTTTCTGATGTCTATTTCGAACCTGCTTATGCGGTTGGATTCCGGATTAATGATCGTGATTTTAGAAACTACTCCCCTTTTCACTTTGATAAGGAAAATGGCAGCTTCGACATTCTTTTTCATTTACACGACACAGAAGCGGTGGGATGCGATTTCATGAATCAGCTTTCCGTAGGTGATTCTCTAAAAATGATTATACCGCGTGGAAAAAGATTCTTTGATCACGAAGCGAAAGTTCATTTTTCAATTGGTGATGAAACGTCTTTAGGAAGCTCAATTTCCATTCAGGAAGCTGCAGAAAAATCTTCCACTTCATTTGTTTGTCTGCATGAGATTGAAGATCCTTTATGTCTTGAAAAACTTAATCTCTATGGATATTATACCTCAAAAAACAACTGGATGGCTATTTTAAATCAGGTCAATGAATTTTTGCAGGAAGAAAGAAAAGCTATCGAAAACAAAGAGGTTACTTTTTATCTTACCGGCAATGGAAAAACAATGTCATTTTTACGCAGATATCTGAAGGAAAAAGGAGTTCATTCTACAAATATCAGATCGCAGGCTTACTGGATAGAGGGTAAAAAAGGATTGTAAATTTTGCAGCATTACTTCTGAGGCCTATTACCATTAAGAAAATTACAGAAAATATTTTATCAGATAAAACCTTCAATATTTCGTATTTTCGCGCTACGAAATCTTTATAGAAATGAATTACGTTGCTGCTGAGAACCTTACTAAATCGTACGGACTAAAAGTTTTATTTAAAAATATTTCTTTCAATATCAATGAAGGGGACAAAATAGCCATTGTTGCTAAAAACGGAAGTGGAAAATCCACACTGCTGAAAATATTGATGGGAAAGGAAATAACTGACAGTGGAAATGTAATCATTAACAAAGATATTCAGGTTGTTTTATTTGATCAGGAGATTGATTATGATCCTGCACTTACGATCGATGAATTCATGATGACTCTGGATTCCGCTCCTATCACTGCACTTAAAAACTATCACAAATCACTGCATTCCACAGATCTGGATTTTATTGAAAAAGCGCTGGCTGATATGGAAGTTCACAAAGCCTGGGATCTTGAAAATGAAATGAAACAAATCCTTTCTCAACTTAAGATCACTGATCTCGAGGCAAAGATGGGAACACTTTCGGGTGGGCAGATCAAACGTGTTGCTTTGGCCAAACTATTGACAGAAACCAGAGCTGAACACCGCCACACTCTTTTAATAATGGATGAGCCTACCAATCACCTTGACGTGGAAATGGTAGAGTGGCTTGAAAATTATTTGAATAAGGCTAAAATTACACTTCTGCTTGTAACTCACGACAGGTATTTCCTGGACGGTGTATGTAATATGATCTGGGAAATGGAGGACAGCAATCTTTATTTCCACAATGGTTCTTATGCTACCTATCTTGAAAATAAAATGATCCGGGAAGATAATCTTAACGCAACTATTGATAAGGCCAACAATCTTTACAGAAAAGAGCTGGAATGGATGCGACGACAGCCCAAGGCAAGAACTACGAAATCAAAAAGCAGAATTGATGCTTTTTATGAAACAGAGAAAGTAGCAAAGACGGATACTTCAAAACAGGGTCTTGAGCTTGATTTTGAAATGAAACGTTTAGGTAATAAAATTCTGGAATTAAAAAACATTGATAAGAGTTTTGGAGATAAATTATTATTAAAAAACTTCAGCTATTCTTTCCAGCGTGGAGAAAAAGTTGGAATTGTTGGTAAAAACGGAGCCGGAAAATCCACGCTTTTAAATATTATTCAAGGTTTCGAAAAGGCCGACAAAGGAGAAATTGAAACTGGGGAAACGATTTCTTTTGGTTATTTTTCTCAAAAAGGATTAACTTATAAAGAGGATGAAAGAGTTATTGATTTCATTAAAGAAATTGCTGAGTTCTATCCTCTGGCGAATGGAAAAAGCCTATCAGCTTCTCAGTTTTTAAGATTATTCCTGTTCGATGATCAAACACAGTACTCTCCTATTTCAAAACTTTCGGGTGGTGAAAAAAGAAGATTACACCTGATGTATATCTTATATCAAAATCCGAACTTCCTTATTTTTGATGAACCTACGAATGATCTGGATCTTCCTACATTAACAGTACTTGAAAACTTTTTACAACAGTTTCAAGGTTCCCTGATTATCGTTTCTCACGACCGATATTTTATGGATCGAATCGTTGATCATATTTTAGCTTTTGAGGGCGAAGGAAAGATCAAAGATTTCATTGGGACATTCTCAGAATACAGGGAAGCAAAAAGTCGTGAAGATGCTTCAGAAAAAAATACACCACAGAAAACAGAAATCAAAGAAGCTCCGGTAGCCACTGCTGTCACTTCCCCAACCAACTCCAAGAAACGAAAACTTTCTTTTAAGGAGCAGAGAGAATTAGAAACTATTGAAAAAGAAATGCCTGAATTAGAGGGACAACGTGAAAAAATTCTTGAACAGCTGAATAATGAGACAGATTATGAAAAAATTTCCAAACTCTCAGCTGATTTGGAGGCAATTTCAGGAAAACTGGAAGATCATGAAATGAAATGGCTGGAATTACAGGAAATCCTGGGCGAAGCTTAATATTTATATTTAAAATAAAACTATTTCGGCCTCACTTAATGTGAGGCCGATTTTTTTAGTTGAGGTTGATTACCTTTTCCTTCTCAGAGCTCTCAACCGCTGCATCGATGATTTTCATATTCTGAATCACCTCTTTTCCTGGTGACGGCAGATCATATCCAAAAACGATATGCTCATAAATCTCCTGATAATAGTTCATATAATTTCCAGGTTCACTGTTGGTAAGAATTCTTTCCGTTTCAGAATGATCATTAATATAATTCAATATCCCATCAGCACTGTTTAGCGGAAGCATCCAATTTTCACCATATGCAGGCAAGGTTCCTGATACCAATTCAGTTTCCTGATTATCGGTTCTTTCCTGAAGAAAGCTTCCCTTGTCACCATGAACTACATAAGCATAGTGTGCCTCTTTGCTAAAAACTGAAGATTTCAGCCGAATCCGCATATTATTTTTATAGAATAAAAGAATTTCAAAATAATCATTGGCATATTCCGACCCCTTCATGGAAAAAACATCGGCAAAAAGCTTTTCCGGAAATCCAAAAAGCTGTACCGCCTGATCTACCAAATGAGACCCTAAATCATGAAGTGATCCGGAGCCGGCCTGCTGAGGGTTCTCTTTATGTTGTTTTCCGCTGGGTTCCGTACGAAAACGGTCAAATCTTATTTCAACCTCTTTGATTTCTCCCAATTTTTTATCCTCAAGAATCTTTTTGACCTGAAGAAAGTCACGATCAAACCTTCTATTTTGATACACACTTAGAAATAAGCCTTTAGCCTCTGCTAGCTTTACCAATTGTTCAGCTTCTGAAACATCTACTGTAAAAGGTTTTTCAACAATTACATGCTTACCGGCTTCAAGAGCTTTTTTTACATATTCAAAGTGAGTCTGGACCGGAGTATTGACTACCACAACTTCTATATCCGATTCGGCCAGCATATCCTCTACCGAACCGTATATAATTGCATCTGGATATTTCTCCCGGGATTCTTCCTTACTTCTTTCCACTACTGCTGACATAAAAAACCCGGGATGTTCTTTCAGAAAAGGTGCATGGAAAACTTTTCCGCTCATTCCAAAGGCACAAAGGCCAACTTTTACCAATTGCATACTCTTTTTTTTAACAAATATATTGAGAAAAATATTAGTTAAGACCACCTATTATCTATATAGTGAAATATTATAAAACTAATAATTTCCTTATCTTAAAGGGATTTTGCATTTTTGCATCTTTAATTTTTTTAAACAAACAACAGATATGGATAAGATAAAAGATACCAGAAGTTTCATGAGAATCACCCACCGTTACCTGGGCTATTTTCTCGCTGGGATTATGGCAGTTTATGCAGTAAGTGGCGTTCTACTGGTTTACAGAGACACAGACTTTTTAAAAAATGAAAAAAAATACACTAAAATAGTTGACAAAAACCTTTCAGAAAAAGCATTGGGAAAAGAGTTAAAAATTAAAAACTTTGAAATAGAAAGCAAGATAGGTAATATCGCTTATTTCAAACAGGGTGCTTATAATCTGAATACAGGAGAAGCTCAATACATAAAGAAAGAATTGCCTTTCGTTCTTGATAAAATGGTAAAACTTCATAAAGCACAATCTAAGGATACTTTATCACCCTTGAACACATTTTTTGGAATTACATTATTATTTTTCGTGATTTCAAGTTTCTGGATGTTCAATCCAAAAACAAAAGCTTTTAAACGTGGGATGATTTTTACTGTTGCCGGAATTATACTTTCTATTCTACTACTCATCGTATAAAAAATTACAAAATCATCAACAAAACCTCTTAATAAATTTGATTTTCATTTTTCTTAATTTAACACTATTTTAGTAAAATTAGCTTAAAATGAGTACTATGGCATATTTATTGATTTTCACTAACCATAGAATAATAAGCATTAATTATTAAAATTATAAATTATGAAAAAACTAATTTTAGCAGGAATAGTAGCAGTAGCAGGTTTAACAACAACAGCAAATGCTCAGATTCAAAAAGGTAACTGGCTAGTAGGAGGTAGTATTGTAACAAGTAGTTTCGGATTAAACACTGGTGGTGGTTATAACATTGGAGTGGTTCCAAAAGGAGCTTATTTCATTGAAGATAATGTAGCTATTGGTGGATATGTTGATTTAGGTTTTAAGAAAGTTGCAAAAGGATCTCCAACTGAATTTACTTATAAAGTAGGTGCTTTAGGACGTTATTATATCTCACCAGGAGAAAAAGGTATTGATAATCTTTTACACCACGGAAGATGGTTCCTAGAAGGTAACGTAGGTATTGGTGGTGTATCCATTGAAAGTGGTAACTCTACGACAGGTTTAGATTTTGGAGCAGGTCCAGGATATTCATACTTCATTACACCGAATATCGGACTTGAAGGACTTGTTAAATACAATGGAGTTGCAGGTTTCGGGAAGAATGGTTTAACTTCTAGTTTAACATTCAACGTAGGATTTAGTATTTACCTTCCTACATCTAAAGGAAAAGAAGTTATAAATGATGTAAGAAAATAATTTTTACAATTCATATTTACAAATAAAAGCGCCTCGAATAATTTCGAGGCGCTTTTCGTACAAATTAAAACTAAACTATAAAAAATCAAATAAATCATGTATTGGGTTGAGGCGTATATCTTAGATACGGCTTTATTTCTGTAACTCCCTTAGGAAAAATTTCACGGGCATCTTCAGTTGATAAAGAAGGAGGAATAATAACATCCTCACCATTTTTCCAGTTGACCGGAGTAACCACTTTATGAGAATCGGTTAATTGTAAAGAATCAAGCACTCTGATAATCTCATTAAAATTTCTACCAGTTGATGCCGGATAAGTAATAATCAAACGCACTTTTTTAGCAGGATCTATGATCAATAGAGAACGTACCGTTGCTGTTGCTGAAGCATTGGGATGTATAAAGTCATACAATTCCGACACTCGTCTATACCTATCAGCTATAATCGGGAATTGTACTTCTGTATTTTGTGTTTCATTAATATCTTTTATCCAGTTTTGATGATCTTCTACTCCATCTACACTTAATGCAATTACTTTCGTATCTCTGGCTTCAAATTCGGATTTTAGTTTCGATGTGTATCCAAGCTCAGTAGTGCAAACCGGAGTATAATCTGCAGGGTGCGAGAACAATATCCCCCAGGAGTTGCCCAGATAATTATAAAAATCCAGATCACCGGCAGTTGTTTCTGCCTGAAAGTTGGGTGCGGTATCTCCTAATTTGATTGACATATTACTCTTGTTAATTAGTCTACAAATTTAGTAGACTTTTTTGAACTGGCAAATTTTTTGATGAAAATTTATATATTAGATTAAAAAAAAATAGTTCATGGAGAAAATTAGTTTAAGTTATGTTGATGTTGTCTATAAAGTTTTGCAAAGCTGGTATTTAAAATTTGCAGAATTGACCCCTAAGCTGATCGTTGGAATACTGATTTTTTCATTCTTTTTATTCTCTAGCAAATACCTGAGTAAAATTGCAGTAAAGATCTTTCATAAATTATTTCCTAAAAGTGAAAAGGAAAGTTCGCTGGTTACTCTATTAGCTGTTTTCCGGTTTATTATTATGTTGATGGGAAGCTTTATTGCATTAGAAGTAATGGGCTTTAGTAGTTTTTTATGGAAATTCATCGGAAGTTTAGGAGTTGCCGGGGTTATTGCCGGGGTTGCTTTAAAAGACCTGGTATCCAGTATATTTTCGGGAATGCTGATAGGAATTGATAAAGCCTTTAAGGTAGGAGATTATGTTTCTATCGGATCAAATTCAGGAACTGTACAGGAGATCGGTTTTCTAACTACTAAAATAATTACTGATGATGGAAAAAAAGTTTATATCCCCAATCAGGTCATCTTCAATTCGCCATTCTCAAATATCACAGCTTCGCCACAGAGAAGAATTATATTAAATTTTGAAATTCCCGCCGATGAAGATGTAGCCAAAGCTCAAAAGGGAATTTTAGAAGTGATAAAAAGTTTAGAATATGTAGATAAATTAGATACTGCTGAAGTTGTATTTACCGATCTGAAACAAGGGGTATTTAACCTTCAAGCAAAATTCTGGATGACTGTAGGAGCTAATATTACCAGGGTGAAGAGTGACGCTTATTTAAAGATCAAACAGCGTCTGGATTCTGATAATATACTCCTTGTGACACCAACCAGTATCAATATTACTGGGGGAGAAAATAGCAGTACAACAGTCAATCAGGATAAATAGAAAATAAAAAAACCGCTTTTTCAAGCGGTTTTTTTATTTTATTATAGTTTTTAGTCTTATGCTAAAACCTCTTTTACTTTGTTTGCAGCTTCTTCTAAAGTAATTGCAGAGTGTACAGGAAGACCTGACTCATCAATTAATTTTTTAGCTTCTACAGCGTTAGTTCCCTGCAATCTTACGATTAATGGAACAGGTAAGCTTCCCATAGCTTTGTAAGCATCTACAACACCCTGAGCAACTCTGTCACATCTTACGATACCTCCGAAGATGTTGATCAGGATCGCTTTTACATTTGGATCTCTTAAGATGATTCCGAAAGCAGTCTGAACTCTTTGAGCATCAGCAGTACCTCCAACGTCAAGGAAGTTAGCAGGATTACCACCAGATAATTTGATGATATCCATAGTAGCCATTGCAAGACCAGCACCGTTTACCATACAAGCAACGTTACCATCTAATTTCACGAAGTTAAGACCAGCTTCACCAGCTTCAACATCGATAGGATCTTCTTCTCTTGTATCTCTTAAAGCTTCAAGATCTTTGTGACGGAATAATGAGTTACCATCTAAAGTTACTTTAGCATCTACAGCGATAATTTTGTTATCAGAAGTTTTTAATACCGGGTTGATTTCAAAAAGAGAAGCATCAATTCCAACGTAAGCATTGTATAGAGATGTAATGAATTTTGTAAATTCTTTGAAAGCATTTCCTTCAAGACCTAGGTTGAAAGCAATCTTTCTAGCCTGGAAACCTTGAAGACCTAAAGCAGGATCAATTAATTCGTTGTGGATTAAATGAGGAGTTACTTCTGCAACGTGCTCAATATCCATACCTCCTTCAGTAGAATATACGATTGTATTTTTACCTTCAGCTCTATCTAAAAGAATAGAAACATAAAATTCTTTAGTTTCAGATTCTCCAGGATAATAAACGTCTTCTGCAACCAAAACAGAGTTTACTTTTTTACCTTCAGCAGAAGTTTGTGGAGTTACCAACTGCATTCCGATGATGTTCTGTGCATTTTCTTTAAGCTTATCCATGTTTGGAGAAAACTTAACCCCACCACCTTTACCACGACCACCTGCGTGAATTTGTGCTTTTACAACCCAAGCCTGCGCTCCGGTTTCAGCAGTCAATTTTTCAGCAGCTGCAACAGCCTCGTCTACATTATTAGCTACGAAACCACGTTGTATTGCTACTCCGTACTTTGATAAAATCTCTTTTGATTGATACTCGTGAAGATTCATATTATTTTTATTATTTTATTTTAAATTTTAAAGGTTGACAAATTTACTAAAAAGACATGGAAGTGCAAGATTCTAAGTCCAAAAATTAAGAGATAAGCATCTTGATATTTAACAGGTCTTGATATTTTCTTTATTCAGAGGTTAATTTTTTTATATTTTAAACCTATAAACTGAATTTTTAGAATTCCTGAATTCCAACCTTCCTTTTTATAATGATTTTCTATTGTCTTTATATCCTATTTTTAGCAAAATAAAATATAAGCATTCCCCAGCTAAGGATCATCAGTAATCCACCCAGCGGTGTAATAGGTCCTAAAAATTTCAGGTTAGCTCCAAGATAATCCTGCAAGCTCAGAAAATAAATACTGAACGAAAACAACATGGTCCCCGCAATCATCAAGATGGAAACCCATTTTTCTGAAGAAGTTTCAAATTTTAAAATATAACCTGCAATCAATAAAAAGAATGCAGCATACATCTGATATCTCACCCCTGTTTCAAAGCTTTCCAATCTTTCAACAGATAATATTTTCTTTAAAGCGTGCGCGCCGAATGCACCTAAAATTACCGACAGCATGCCATAAACGGCACCAAATACTAAAGTAATTGTTTTCATTGTATCAATTTATGGACATGGATCTTCAAGCCGATCCGGTTCCTATTTATAGTTTAAAATTTTAAATACCAAAGACAAAGCTCCAATAACAATTAACATCCACGCCAAATTTTTACTTTTTGCAAAGCCTGGATTCTGAGTCACTTTAAGAAAAATACCAAAACCCAATATAAAAGCTGACAATATAATTCCAAACATATTACTGTGCTCTCATTCTGTTAAACTCATTGATCACCTCATGATGTGTCACTGTTTTATCTTTAAAATAAGTAACAAAATGTTGCTTCTCTTCTTCTGTAGCCCCCATCTGATTTAAAATATTCAGTAAATGCATTTTCATATGACCTTTCTGAATCCCTGTTGTCACTAAGGAACGTAAAGCACCAAAGTTCTGCGCTAACCCGGAAACAGCAAGAATACTCATTAGTTCCTGAGCAGATGGTTTTCCAAGAAGTGCAAGAGAGAATTTTACTAGTGGATGAAGATTGGTTAACCCTCCTACCACACCAACCGATATCGGAAGATCAATCCAAAACCTAAAAATCCCGTTATCTGTAGTACAATGAGTTAACGACCTGTATTGTCCATCTCTTGCGGCATATGCATGTGCGCAAGCTTCGGTAGCTCTAAAGTCATTTCCGGTTGCTATCACCACAGCATCTACTCCATTCATGACCCCCTTGTTATGAGTAGTCGCACGAAATGGCTCAATTTCAGCAATCGTAACTGCCTGCTTAAACTTTCTTGCAAATTCCTCATTTGAAATTCCACTATCGTCTTTTAGATCATCAATTTTACAGGAAACCTCAGCTCTAACCACACAGTCAGGGGTAAAATTGGAAAGAATATTCATCACAATCTGTAAGGAATCTTTTTCTTCCTGAGTAAAATCTTCTTCTTTAGCAACTTCTTCTTTCAGTGTTTTTCCAAATTGCTCGAGACAAGAATTAATAAAATTAGCCCCCATAGAATCCACTGTATCAAAGCTGGCTTTCAATTGATAATAATTAGCCATATCAGCTGTCTTATCTATCAGTTTGATATCTAAGATTCCGCCGCCACGATTCCTCATATTGGCAGTTATTGCCTCAGTAGCTTCAAATAATTTTTTCTTTAATTTAAAATTGAAAAAATGTAATAATTTATGAGATTCTATATTGAATATAAAGTGAGTATGACCCAGTTTTTCGGTGTTGATAATGGTTGTTCTAAAACCTCCTTTATCGATCCAGAATTTAGCGGCTTTAGAAGCTGCTGCTACTACAGAACTTTCTTCTACAGCCATTGGTAACGCGATCAGTTTACCATCTATTAAAAAATTCGGAGCAATTCCATATGGCATATAAAAATTGGAAATGGTGTTCTCAGAAAATTCGTCATGAAGTTTCTGAAGCTCTGTATTATCGTTCCAATATTGCTGTAATATATTTTGATATTCCTGGTTCCCGTCAAGGTATTCATTAACGAGCCAGTCCATTTTCCCTTGTTTTGTAAGCTTGGAAAAACCTTCAATCGGTTGATGATTCATAGTATAACTTTAATGAACCGTAAATATAATGATTTTGGGACGTTATTCTGTTGATAACTTTATGTTAAAAAGGGTGACATTTCTCAATTTTGGAATTACTTTTGAACTTAAATTCATACATTTAAATCAACAATACACCGTAATAAATGAACTTTGACCGCCTGAAAGAGAAGCTTGAAATCCTTGCAGATGCAGCGAAATATGATGTTTCCTGCTCATCCAGTGGGGGAACAAGAAAGAATAAAAAGGGCGCTTTGGGAGACAGTTCCGCAAGCGGTATTTGTCATACCTATACGGAAGATGGACGCTGCGTTTCACTTCTTAAAATTCTACTGACCAATCACTGCATTTATGATTGTGCATATTGCGTTTCGAGAAGTTCAAATGATATCAAGAGAGCGGCTTTTACAGTAGAAGAAGTCGTAGATCTTACCATCAATTTTTATCGTCGAAATTATATCGAAGGTCTTTTCCTTAGCTCTGGTATTTTTAAAAATGCAGATACCACTATGGAACGTTTGGTGAGAGTGGCAAAAAAATTACGTTTGGAAGAAAATTTTAACGGGTACATCCATTTAAAATCTATTCCTGGTGCGAGTGATGAATTGATGGAAGAAGCAGCCTTATATGCAGACCGACTATCCATAAATCTGGAAATACCAACTGAAAGCGGATTGAAATTACTGGCTCCTGAAAAAAACAGAGCCGATATGATCAGCCCAATGCGGTATATTCAAAATGGGATTGCCCAATATAAGGATGAAAAGAAAATCTTCCGAAAAGTTCCAAAATTTGCTCCCGCCGGCCAGTCAACACAAATGATCGTAGGAGCAACCAATGAGAATGACCTTCAGATCATAAAGGTAGCAGATCATTTTTATAAAAATTTCAATCTTAAAAGAGTGTATTATTCGGGATATGTTCCTGTCTTAGAAGATAAAAGGCTACCGTCCCTTACAACTGAAGTTCCCATGCTAAGGGAAAACAGACTGTACCAGTCTGATTGGTTAATGAGATTTTATGGCTTTAAAGCAGAAGAAATTTTAGATCCGAATATTCCATTTTTGGATCTTGAAATCGATCCTAAATTAAGCTGGGCATTAAGAAATTTACAACAGTTCCCGGTAAATCTTCAAACCGCCGACTATCAAATGATTCTCAGGATTCCAGGAATTGGGTTAAAGACGGCTAAAAAGATCGTACATGCAAGACGATTCCAGGTTTTAAATATGGAACATCTTACAAAATTAGGAGCAGCTGTTAACCGGGCTAAATATTTCATTGATTTCAATTCTGGCAATATGTACCTGAGGTATCTTACAGATAAAAATTTCAGGAAGCTTTTAATTGGCGGCAGTGCTTCAAAGTTCCATAATCAGTTTTCACAGCAGTTGAGCCTTTTTTAGAATTATTTAGATTCCTTCGGAATGACAAATAAAATGTAACACTATAGTATCTAAATGACAACATTACTTTATGATGGAAGCTTTGATGGACTTTTAACTGCAGTATTTGAAGTATTTGAATACCGTTATAAAGATGTGGAAATAATCAGTAAAGGACGATTTCATCAGGAAAATATCTTTGCAGAAATTCACGATGTCATTACCCAGGGTGATAAAGCAGAAAGGGTTTTCAACAAATTAGAGCAAAATATAGGAAAGTCAGGAATTAATCAACTCCTAAAAGTCTACCTGTCAGAAGACCCCGGATCTGAACAGATTATACTATCCGCTATCAGGCAGTCTATACAATTACCTCAGGAAAACATTCTCCTAAACTATGCGGACCCGGATATTCTAAAAGTTTCAAAAATCTGTAAATCCGTAGATAGGGAAACCCATCGAATGACAGCTTTCGTAAGGTTTGAAAAAATGCAGGATGATGTTTTCTTTGCTAAAATAGACCCCGATTTCAATGTACTTCCTTTGATCCGAAAACATTTTAAAGACCGCTACCAAGATCAAAAGTGGATGATCTATGACCTCAGAAGACATTACGGAATTTTATATGATCTTGAAAACTGTGATTTTTTTTATCCTGATGAAAAATTAAATTTAGAACAATATCAACAGAAGTTCCACGATGAAGAAACTCAATACCAGAAGCTTTGGCAACGGTACTTTACGAAAACAAATATTGTAGAAAGGAAAAATTTGAAATTGCATATACAGCATGTTCCAAGAAGATATTGGAAGTATTTGACTGAAAAGACTTAGTTTTAATTGTAAATACCTCACCTCCAGCATGATCAGAAAGACTTCATTTATAATTATTTTAGCAATGATTCTAAGTTGCAGGAACGACAAGCCTTCAGCAAAACTTATTACTGATCAGGTTAATTCAGAAAACTCCGTTCAAATCAATAAGGATAAAAATACCATCAGGGAAAGATTTTCTCCCCCAAATGGCTATACATGGGTAGATGAAAAATCAGATTCCTTTGGATATTTTATTGAAAATTTTAATCTGAAACCCTATGGGAGCCAGATTTTAAAATATGACGGAACACCTATATCAACCCAATCCCTTCACCAGGCTGTTTTTGATATTGACACAGGGAACAAAGATCTGCAACAGTGTGCGGATGCGGTCATTCGCTTACGGGCGGAATACTTATTCAAAACGAAAAAACTGGATGACATAAAATTCCATTTCACAAATGGGGATCTGGTGAGCTGGAACGACTATAAAAACGGCGTAAGAGCTTTTGTAAATGGTAATATTGTAAGTTTCAGAAAAACGGCTCCCTTTGATGATTCTTATCAAAATTTCAAAAATTACCTGATACTCATTTTTAATTATGCAGGAACAATTTCCTTATATAAAGAAACAAAACCCATTACAGAAAATTCCGATTTAAAAACCGGAGTTATTTTAATTACTCCCGGAAGTCCTGGACATGTGGTTTTTATCTCTGGAGTATGCCAGAATAAAGAGGGGGAAAAATTATTTCTCTTAAGTGAAGGCTTTACCCCTGCCCAATCGATCCATTTACTTTCGAATCCTTTTAATAAAAATATTTCGCCCTGGTACAATCTGGATATAAATACACCGGAAACCAAAACTGCGAGATATATTTTCAAACCAACAAACTTTAGAAGTTTTTAACAATTTATATCCAAAACTATTATCAAGTTACTACCATAATCTGAACTTGTTTTCGTAAATTTGTGTTCGAAATTTTTTACTAGATGAAAGAAAGTGCTGTAAAAAAAATTGCAGTTCTTACTTCCGGAGGAGATGCCCCGGGTATGAATGCCGCATTGAGAGCGGTAGTAAGAACAGCAAATTACTATGATATCGAATGTTATGGAGTGAGAGAAGGTTATAATGGTCTTATCCACGATGATTTCCTAAAAATGGGTGCTCGTTCCGTAAAAAATATAATCAACCAGGGCGGAACCATTCTGAAGTCTGCCAGATCTAAGGAATTCAGAACCAAGGAAGGGCGTCAAAAAGCCTACGACAATTGTGTTAAACATGGTGTTGATGCTCTTGTTTGTATCGGCGGAGATGGAACCTTTACAGGAGCTAAGATTTTCAATGAAGAATTTGGGATCAAAGTAATTGGCGTGCCGGGAACTATCGACAACGATATTTTTGGGACAGACAATACTATTGGCTATGATACTGCTTTGAATACTGCAATGGATGCTATTGATAAAATTCGTGATACAGCGACATCTCATAACAGGATATTCTTTATTGAAGTAATGGGTCGTGATGCTGGTTTTATTGCATTGAACAGTGGATTAGCAACCGGAGCTTTAGATATACTAATCCCTGAAAAAAAGGATAGTGTAGATGAGCTGTTTGCAACTTTCAGAAATGCAGAAAAAACGGGAAAATCTTCAAGTATTGTGGTAGTTGCAGAAGGTGATAAAGTGGCGAATATTTATGAACTTGCTGAACATACTCAAAAAGAGTTTCCGGACTATGATATCCGTGTAGCAATTTTGGGACACATCCAGAGAGGAGGTTCTCCAAGCTGTGCAGACAGAGTATTGGCAAGCAGATTGGGTTATGGAGCGGTAGTAGGATTGATGGAAGGAAAAACAAATGTAATGGCGGGAATGCGTTCCAACGATATGGTGTACACCCCTATTGAAGAAGCCATTAAAAAACATAACGAAATCAATAAAGATCTTTTATTGATCTCAGAAATATTAGCAATCTAATTTTTATAATTGTAAAAATCAAAATATTATGTCAACAATTAAAGTAGGTATCAACGGGTTTGGTAGAATTGGACGTCTTGTTTTCAGAGCAATGACTGAAAGAGACAACATTGAGGTAGTAGGAATCAATGATCTTATCAACGCAGAATACATGGCTTACATGTTAAAATATGATTCTGTTCATGGAATTTTCCCAGGTGAAGTATCTGTAGAAGGTAATGACCTTGTGGTAAATGGAAAAAAAATCAGAGTAACTGCAGAAAGAGACCCGAACAACCTAAAGTGGAATGAAATAGGAGCTGACTATATTGTAGAATCTACAGGCCTTTTCTTATCTAAGGATACTGCTCAGGCTCACATCAATGCTGGTGCAAAAAAGGTAATCCTTTCTGCTCCTTCTAAAGATGACACTCCAATGTTCGTAATGGGTGTAAACCACAAAGAGCTTACAGATGATATCAAAATCTTATCTAACGCTTCATGTACGACAAACTGTTTAGCGCCTTTAGCTAAAGTAATCCACGATAACTTTGGAATCGTTGAAGGTTTAATGACAACTGTTCACGCTACAACAGCTACTCAAAAAACAGTAGATGGTCCTTCAGTAAAAGACTGGAGAGGTGGTAGAGCTGCTTTAAACAATATCATCCCTTCTTCTACGGGTGCTGCTAAAGCAGTAGGAAAGGTGATCCCTTCATTAAACGGAAAATTAACTGGTATGTCTTTCAGAGTACCTACAGTAGATGTTTCTGTAGTTGACCTTACAGTAAGAATTGAGAAGGCTACTTCTTATGACGAAATCTGCGCTACGATTAAAGCTGCTTCTGAAGGAGAATTAAAAGGTATTTTAGGATACACTGAAGATGCAGTCGTTTCTCAGGATTTCGTAGGAGATAAGAGAACTTCAATCTTCGACAAAGATGCTGGAATTATGCTTTCTCCTAACTTTGTAAAACTTGTTTCTTGGTATGACAATGAAATGGGTTATTCTAACAAATTAGTTGATATGCTTATCCACGCTGCTTCTTTATAAGAATCAATCCAAGCGAAATAAATAAACCCCGTTCAAAATTTGAGCGGGGTTTTTAGTTTACCGTTTCCAAACAACTAATAAAGAAAGTATAAACTATTATTTTCCTGAAGACCTTTCCATACTGAGCATAAATGCATTACAAAATATGCCTAATTATAATTAATTAAAAAATAAATAATGTAAAATAAAATACTATATTACAATTATTTTAGTTTAATAAATTAATATATTCTAGAAATATAATTAAATCAAAATCTCTAGACTGATTCTGGAAATTAAGTTTTCAGGGTTATTAGTTTAAAACAAATTTTGCATTTTTTTTAAAGCAAAAAAATCCCCCTTTGGGGGGATTTTTTAAGAAAATTTTAACTATTTTTAAAACAAAGCTATTTTCATGGAAAATTCTGAAAAAAAACATCCTTTGATCGAAGTTTGGAATACCTATCCGGGTACACGAAAAGAAAGGAAAGAGATCCTTAATACGCCACCGATCGAACGTATAATTGGAGAAATGTTTGCTATCGGAGAATTTTATTATTATGTATTGAATCTCACCAACAGTACACTTTCTCACCATCATGAAAATATTCTAAAATTACATGGATTAAAAAAGTATCCGGAAAACCTGAAAGATGTTATCGATCTTACCCACCCAGAGGACATTCCTTTTGTTATCAAAGCAGAACAGGCTGTTGTAAAAAAGATGGTAGAAATCGGCCCAGAATATCATCTTTATCTAAAATCCAGCTATTGTTTCAGAATGAAAACGGCAAAGGGAAATTATGAACTATTTCACCATCAGGCCATACCAACACTTGAAGACGAAGAAGGAAATCTTGTTCAGGCTATTAATATACATACCAACATCAACCATATCACCAAACAAAACCCCTATACTGTTTTGATATCGGGAATAGGTCCAAGAAATGACTTCCATCAAATTAAAATAGATGAACCCTCTTTAACTACCCATCAATCTCTGGAATGTTTAACCAAAAGAGAAGTGGAAGTATTGTCTTTAATTGCTAAAGGCTATTCGGGAACAGAAATATCAGAAATACTTATTTTATCACAGCATACCATTCGCTCCCATCGAAAGAATATTCTTACGAAAACCAATTCAAGGAACGGTAAGGAACTTCTGAAAAAAGCATTCGAATGGGGGATCATTTAATCTTAGCCAATTCAATTACTATCATTTAATTTCCTAAGCTGATAAATCTCACAAAGATTTTTCGGCATAAAACCTGTACTTTTATAATAGATGGAAAGATCAGTACTGCAACCCCGTTTCAAAAATGCTCCTCATTTCAAAGATTTCTGGCAGAAAGGCAATGGAAAACTGCTTATTGAATTTTCGGGAGCAGAAGTTAGTTTCAAAAATTTTGAACAATTTGCCACCTACTATTATCACACCGATGAAATTGGTGATCAGGTTGTAAAAGATATCTATTTAAAGAAAAAGTTCCGGGAAGCATCAAAAGAAATTGAACAATACATCCGGAATGGAGTCTCAGAAAGTGATCCTGTTCCGGAGAGTGTAAAAAAACTTTTTTCATCAATCCAGAGAAAACCCGACTGGCTGAATGAGGATTTATTAAAAAGTGGTGCCGAACTCTGTATGCGAAGTGGATTAGATGCTTTAATTTCTTTAAGAGATTACTGTTTAATAGGAGGCTATGATTATGCCTATCTTAATAAACCCCTTATTGTAACAGAAGCATTAAAAAAAGGAGCTGTAAAACGCCTTTCCGAAACACTGGATTTTTGGGTTAATGTAACCCGATACAATGCATTGGAGATTCATGCTAAAGGTTATGAATTTGCCATAAAAACAAGACTGATTCACTCATATGCCAGACTTTCAATTAAAAAGCATTATAAAAACTGGGATTCCGAAAATTGGGGCGAGCCTATTAACTCCTGGGATATGATGGCCACATATATTGGTTTTAGCCTTGTTTTCCTACACAGTCTGCATAAACTGGGAAACAGCTTCTCTAATGAAGAAGAATTAGGAATTTTCCACCTCTGGAAATATGTTGGATACCTGCTCGGAATACCTGAGGATCTTTTACCGGATAATAAAAAACAAGCTACAGAATATTTTTATTTATGGACATCAATTCAACCTCCTTCAGACAAAGATTCAGTACTTCTTGCTCATTCTTTACTGAATGAATCTTTGGAAAATCCAATATTGAAATTTAATTTCCAAAGAAAAAATCTACGTTACCTGCATATTTGCTGTACCTGGTTCTTACTGGATCACGAGGTTTGCAAACGTCTCAGCATCCCGGATGTTTCTAATAAAAATGTATTTCCAATAGCCAAGAGATTTACCAATTTTATATATAATTCTCTGGTTGGACGTAAAGCCCGAATTAAAGCCGGTAACAAAAAACATCTCAAAGTTTTGGAGGATTACCTAAGAATAACTGCAGCTTCTAACTTTCATTAATTCACAGGATTTAAAAATTCAGATTAACATACACTATCATTTCATTCAGAATAACATAGGGCTTATTTTAATCAACAGACTCTTTGATTTTTTAACGTTAAAAAGAGCTTTTCACATCGAAAAATATTAGCTTTTGATTACAAAATTATGTACTTTTGAGAAATTATTTTATAGAAATGAGTAACATTGACGATAAGAAAAAAGCACTGGCTTTAGTGCTTGACAAACTAGATAAAACATACGGAAAAGGAACTGTAATGACTTTGGGAGATAATTCTGTTGATAATACAATAGAGGTTATTCCTTCCGGATCTTTGGGACTAGATATTGCATTAGGCGTAGGCGGATACCCAAGAGGAAGAATCATTGAGATTTACGGACCTGAATCTTCTGGTAAAACCACTTTAACCCTTCACGCTATTGCTGAAGCTCAAAAAGCAGGTGGAATTGCAGCATTTATTGATGCTGAACATGCTTTTGACAGAACTTATGCAGCGAAATTAGGAATTGATTTAGAAAACCTTATTATATCTCAACCGGACAATGGTGAACAGGCTTTGGAAATCGCTGATAACCTTATCCGTTCAGGAGCTATTGATATTGTAGTCATTGACTCTGTAGCTGCTCTTACTCCTAAAGCAGAAATTGAAGGAGAAATGGGTGATTCAAAAATGGGTCTTCATGCGAGATTGATGTCTCAGGCATTAAGAAAGCTTACTGCTACTATTGCAAAAACAAAATGTACGGTAATTTTCATCAACCAGTTGAGAGAGAAAATTGGAGTAATGTTTGGAAATCCAGAAACAACAACAGGTGGTAATGCTTTGAAATTCTATGCTTCTGTAAGAGTAGATATCAGAAAAGCAAGTGCACCTATTAAAAATGGGGATGAAGCAGTTGGAAGCCGCGTGAAAGTGAAAATTGTTAAAAACAAAGTAGCTCCACCATTCAAACAAGCTGAATTTGACATCATGTATGGAGAAGGGGTTTCTAAAACAGGAGAAATTCTTGACCAGGCAGTAGAGCAAGGAATTGTAAAGAAAAGTGGTTCTTGGTTCAGCTACGAAGAAACAAAATTAGGACAAGGACGTGATGCGGTGAAAGATGTATTGAAAGACAACCCTGAACTTTCTGAAGAATTAGAAAATAAGATCAAAGCAGAAATTGCTAATAAAAAGCAATAGTTTTACAAATAGATAAAAAAAATCGGCGGAGCCAAAGGCTCCGCCGATTTTTTTTATCCCTTAAGGCTTATCTTCCGTTAACTCAAATCCCCAATCTTTTCCTTTTTGAGTTGCTGAGACTCCTTTTGTCATCCAGACTGGCGCTTTGGCTCCTTTAAGATAATAATCAAAAAACTGTTGTTCACGGATTTGGATATCTTTTCTGTTCTGGCGTTTTACAAGGTTATGATCGTCGCCATTATAATTCAGAAGCCAAACTGGTTTTCCGAGGCGGCGTAATGCTGTAAACATTTCAATTCCCTGATACCAGGGCACTGCCCCATCTTTATCATTACTCATAATTACTACCGGAGTTTTCACTTTATCAATTGTAAAAAGTGGCGAATTTTTAATATAAAGATCCGGTGCTTCCCATAGATTTTTCCCCAATCTGCTCTGCGATTTTTCGTACTGAAACTGTCGGTTCATTCCTGAAGTCCATCGGATACCCCCATATGCGGAAGTCATGTTTACAACAGGAGCGCCACTCCATGCAGCCGCATACATATCCGTATGAGCTACAAGATAAGCGACCTGGTAGCCGCCCCAGCTTTGTCCCTGAATTCCAACTTTAGAACCATCTACCCATGAATTCTGCTTTAGTTTTTCAACTCCAGAATTAATATACTCCATCGCAGATTCACCAGGAAGACCGTCGGTATATGAAATATCAGGAGTAAAGACCAAATATCCGTTGCTCACAAAGTAAGAGATATTTAATCGTGAAGGTGTTGGCGCTGGTGCTACATAGCGGTTCAGATTATCCGAAAGCTTTTCATAAAAATAAACGATCATAGGATATTTTTTCTTCGGATCGAAATCTTCCGGTTTGTACAAAATTCCTGTAGAAGAATTTCCTTTTGGAGTAGTCCAGTTTACTAATTCGCTTGTCCCCCAATTATAAAGATCTTGTTGTGGATTTGTATTGCTCAATTTTTGCTGCTCTGAGAAATCTGACGTCGCAAAAATATTTGGAGAATCTACATAGGATTCCTTTATTAAAATATACTCTTCTGCATTCTTCGCTTTTTGAACACTTCGGTATCCCCAGGCATTTTCCATCTGGACTTTTACAGGATCAGAATTTGACTGAATAGATATCTTAAAGATTCCGTTCGCCTTAGATGTATTATCAAATGCTGATAAATAAATAGAAGACTTTCGGTTTAAACTTTTGATATCCTTATCCAAATTATAAGTATCAAATGTTATTTTATTTTTACGTCCAAACCCATTTGTAATATTTCGAGGCTTTTTTGAATCTTTCAAGAAAAACTCCCAAAGATCGAAACGGTCCCTGATAATAACAGACTCATCATTATCCGTCCAGGATGCTATTCCATAAGAGTTAGGAAAATCCGGCATATCAAATTCTTCATCAACAAAAGAAACCGACAATCCATTATTGAGTGGGAGTATTTGTTTTGTTTTTACATTATAGCTCAACCACTTCCCTTTCTCTCTGTCAAAAATCACAACAAATTTCCCAAGCGGAGATATGGAAACCGATCCGTCCAGATCTTTAATAATTTCAGTTCTTTCTCCTGTTTTATTATCAATTAGAAAATATGTTTTCTTCGTGGAGCCTTCCCATTGTGAAGAAATACGGTTGTTCATACTTGTAATACCCATTGCAAATTCAGCATTCCCATCATTTACAAGTCGTAAAGTGTCCAAATCTTCATTGTCTATATTTCTAAAAAAATCTGGTTTATCCGTTTGCATTACTGCAGCATAAGATTTTTTTAAGTCATTTTTCAATTCTTTTAACTGTACCGTTTGCAGATAATCATCTTTATAATTCCAGATATCCACAACAGCATGGTCGTTCGCAATCATGGCTGTATCTTTTGCAATAGGTTTTGGAGCAACACCAAAATACAGCTGTTTACCATTTTTACTGAATATAGGTAGCCGGTTTTCTGAAATCACCCAATTTTTTTTCATTTGAGCATTATCATTGTTTAGTGTTTCTTTTTTATTTCCTTTAAAATTAAAATAATACAGCTGGTAAGCTTTCACTAAATCATTTTGAGCAGAAGAAGTGCCTACAAATGCCAGTTGGTTACCTTCTTCATCAAAAGCCAATTGGGAAAAATCCCCTTCCATTTCTGAAATTTTATCTGCAGATCCTTTTTGCAGATCAACTATTTGTACAGATTCTAATGCATATTTTTTAGGCTTTGACTTGTCATTATCCTTTTTATCAACAGACTTTTCATCACCTGAATTCTTATCTCCTTTTTTATCCTTATCTTTTTTCTCTTCCGGTTTTTTGGTTACAAAGGCCAGTTGCTTTCCACTTTTACTGAATTCATAACGGAATACATTATCATAAATGGTACTTTTCCCATCCAAAAGATTTCTTACCACCAACTGCAGGGGCTTTGTATTTTTATCTTCTTCCTTCTTTTCATCTCCATCTTCTTTATCTGAAGAGTCATCTGAAGATTTATCTTTTATATTTTCAAGAAGATAAGCGATATAAGAACCTCCTTTCTCAGGAATTTTAAATTCTTTCACATTAGGAATCTTCTCTGTTTTACCACTCAATAAATCAACAATTGCAAGAGTATCTTTCGTTAATTTATTTTGTTTCAACTTTTTATCTTTTACCGCTTTTATATCTTTATATAAGGGACGGATCTGGAAAACGGCAAATCTGGAATCATTCGTTAAATCTGCTTTTGTTCCCCTTGCAAACTGTTTAGACGTTTTGTTTTTAACTGAATATAAAAAAAGGTTAGGATTTCCTTCCTGAGCATCTACAGAATAGGTAATCCATTTTCCATCATTTGAGATTTTTCTTGCACCGATATTTTGCCAGCTGTCGTAGACGGAATGATTTAAAGGTTTTTTCTGCCCATATATAAAACAGGTCATTATAAGCAGGATAAAAACTGTACATTTCAACTTCATTTTTTAATAATTTTAAACATTAAAAATAAGATATTTCATTGACAACTTTGCATAAAGTACGTGTTTCATTGTAAGCCTAAAATGTCAATCTGTCACTTTGGTCTACATGGTATTTTTTTTGAGCAAAAAAACATACAAGTTTTTAACACAATAAAAAATCTAAATACAATGACAAAAGGAAATATTAATGTAAGCGTTGAAAATATTTTTCCACTTATCAAAAAGTTTCTTTACAGTGATCACGAAATATTTTTACGAGAATTAATTTCTAATGCCACTGATGCTACTTTAAAACTGAAACACTTAACAAATATCGGTGAAGCTAAAGTAGAATATGGAAATCCTAAACTGGAGGTAAAAATTAATAAAGAAGAAAAGACGCTTCGTATTATTGATCAGGGAATTGGGATGACTGCTGAAGAAGTTGAAAAATATATCAACCAAGTTGCATTCTCTGGTGCAGAAGAGTTCCTTGAAAAATATAAGGACAGTGCAAAGGATTCAGGAATTATCGGACATTTCGGTCTGGGATTTTACTCTGCATTTATGGTTGCTGAAAAAGTAGAAATCCTTACAAAATCTTATCGTGACGAGCCTGCTGTTCGTTGGATATGTGATGGAAGTCCTGAGTTTACCCTTGAAGAAACTACAGATAAAACTGATAGAGGAACAGAAATCATCCTTCATATTGCTGAAGATTCACTAGAATTTCTTGAAGAATCAAAAATTCGCGAATTACTATTAAAGTATAATAAATTCATGCCTGTTCCAATTAAATTCGGAACTAAAACGCACACACTTCCATTACCTGAAGATGCACCAGAAGATGCAGTTGCAGAAACGGAAGAGGTGGATAATATCATCAATAATCCAAATCCGGCGTGGACGATTGCTCCAAGTGATTTAACGGCTCAGGATTATATGTCTTTTTATCATGAATTGTATCCAATGCAATTCGAAGAACCGTTATTTAATATTCATTTGAATGTTGATTATCCGTTCAATCTTACAGGAGTTTTATTCTTTCCTAAATTGAGCAATAATTTAAATATTGACAAAGATAAGATTCAACTCTATCAAAATCAGGTATACGTAACCGATGAAGTAAAAGGCATCGTCCCAGATTTCTTAATGCTTCTTCGTGGTGTGATTGATTCACCAGATATTCCGTTGAATGTTTCACGTTCTTACCTTCAGGCAGACGGTGCTGTAAAGAAAATTTCTTCTTATATCACCAAAAAAGTTGCTGATAAAATGTCTTCTCTGATCAATGAAAATCGTGCAGATTACGAACAAAAATGGAACGACATTAAGATTGTTATCGAATACGGAATTATTACTGAAGAAAAATTTGCTGAAAAAGCAGACAAGTTTACTTTATATCCTACAACTGATGGAAAATACTTCTTATGGAATGAATTAGAAGAAAAAATCAAGCCTACACAAACTGATAAAGATGGTAATTTAATCATTCTTTATACTTCTAATAGTGATGAACAACACAGCTATATTCAATCCGCAAAAGATAAAGGGTATGAAGTTCTTCTTTTAGACTCTCACATCATTCCTCATGTTATTCAAAAGCTTGAAGGTTCAAAAGAGAAAATCTCATTTGTAAGAGTAGACGCAGATCACGTTAACAATCTCATCAAAAAAGATGAACCCGTTATTTCTAAATTAAATGATACTGAGAAAGAATCATTGAAAAAGAATGTAGAGGAAACAATAAGTGACAAAAAATTCACTGTTCAATTAGAAGATCTGGACAGTACTGATGCTCCGTTTACAATCACACAACCTGAATTTATGAGAAGAATGAAGGATATGCAGGCAACAGGCGGAGGCGGAATGTTTGGAATGGGAGGTTTCCCTGAAATGTATAATCTGGTAGTGAATTCGAACAGCGAATTTGCTGGTCAGATTCTGAAAACAGAGAATACAGAAGAGAAGGAAAGCCTGATTAAACATGCTTTAGATTTAGCGAAGCTTTCGCAGAACTTACTGAAAGGAAAAGACCTTACAGATTTTATTCAAAGAAGTTATAAACAACTTGAAAAATAATATAATCAAAGCGGTACAGATGATCTGTACCGCTTTTTAATTAACTTTACTTTCAAATAAATAAAGCTATCACCACTTCTTCTTATTTTGTCTACCTTTCTTAATTTAATTCAGACCATTACGCCCATAATTCTTCCTTATTTTTTATTTACAATAATAACAGTTTTTGTCTTTTTATAACTGTAGCTCAGTTTTGTTATTTCAGAACTGTCTTTAATTATATTCAAATTTTTTATTTTATTTTCTGCCATTAATTTTCTAAGATGCTCCATGTTACTTTCTTTATTATTAACCAACACCATGGTTTGTTCACTTTGTTTTTTCGATAAATATAAGGACAGTAACATTCTTTCATTTTCTTTATAATTGGTGCTGTAGTCTACTATAGGTTGTGCTAATTTGCTCTGACAGCCAAAAAAAACAGATGAGACTAAAATAAGTACAGGTAACTTTTTCATAAATGATCTTTTAACAACTGATGAAATAATAATTCTAATTTTTTTCGATTGGATTGAAATGAACTACCTCCTTAGAATTTTTCTGAGCATAGTTGATTTTGGATTCAATTATCTTTTTCCGATCGGTAAAATGAATCGCTTTATTATAAAGAATCTCCTGAGGACGTCTGATGATTTGTAATAATTTATAATGAAAATTTTCCTGATCATCATACACTTCAAGTATTAGTCCTGGTAAACCAGCAAATTTGTAGGGGCCATCGGGGATCGCAATATCTTTTGTGTACCAGACTGTATAGTTCCTGCCCCGAAAAGAGGTCCTTGCATTATGACAATTGTAGGTTAAAATGGTCTTTTTATCATTAAGTAATTCCCATTTCATCTGGATCGGCTCTTCATATCCAAAAACAATTTTGTCTACCTCCTCAGTAAATATGACTTCGGATTTTTTCAAATCCTTAAATATAACGCTATTAACCCTGAACATGGGTCTATTCGGCAATATAAGAACTTTCTGATTTTCTATAATAGAATCCAGTTTATATTTTTTTTCAGCTTGAAATATAGACTGCTTATCACCAATATATAAACCAAGTATCTCATTGTTTTTTATATTCCGTGTAGAATCTGATTTAAATTCCAAATTATAAATAATCTGAATATCCGATTTAAAAGTCATTTTCTGGGAAAAAAGCATTATAATACTAAAAAATAGTACTCCTGAACATATCTTTTTCATCCTACTTCGATGTGGTTTTTTGATTATAAAAAGCTACCCCAAGAGCGGCTCTTATCTTCATATATATATATCTTGTTTGCTCTTGAGATAGACTCATTAATTTTCCTAATGGGCAAGCATCTAAAGACTTATTTATTTGCCATTTATAGGAATTATAAAAAATAATTGCTATGATGCTTATATTAGATTTTATTGATGTTAATATGACTTATCAATACGATAAATCTTATTCACATAATTTATACTGTTAAGCAAAACCTCCTCCATCAGGTGGACAGATCTCGGTGAACCCAACACACCTCCTACATGCAGTAAAAATTGTGACCCCGTTATCCCCTGTAAGGTAATGACCATAAACCATACAGCCGCTTCCATCGTCACCATAACCATATGTAATTTTCCAGTCCCTGACTAATGATGAAATTAATGCATCATTACCCCCATTTTCTTGTACTTTAACTTTGTTTTCTGCCAAGACATTAGCACTCATTGAACCAGCAACCGCAATAGCTGCTACTATTAATAATTTTCTCATAATATTGGTTGTGTTTTTTTGTTTGAATACAATAATTACAATTTCAAACAAAAATGAATTTGTAATCGTATGAGTATTCGTTGTTTATAAAATTTAAAATTTTGAATCAAACTTTATACACCTCAATTCTCATTTGGTGTTTGCTTGCAAGCGCATTCTACCGATTACATTTTGTATTACGTACTACAAAATATAAAACGTCAAAATATTTTTACATTCAATAAAAAAGAAAGTTGAATTTAGATATAGCCAGAACTTACTATATGCGACCATCTTTTTTCAAATCTGTGTTTTTCTGATTTCTAAAGTAAAAAAAGAATAATTCATTTCCATTAGAATTATAGTGTATATTTATTGCGTTTTTAATCGATCACCAACATACAATTTGTACATTTTTTTGCATATTTGTAAAAAAATGCGAGATGCAAAAAGAAAGACTACGCTCACTTAGAAAGAAAAAGGGATATACTCAGCAACAGATTGCTGATATCATTGCCACAGACGTTTCCAACTATAGCAGAAAGGAAAGCGGAGATGTAAAAATCGTAAGAGCTGAATGGGAGAAAATAGCTAATTTCTTAGATGTTACGATGGAAGATATTTATGAAGACGACGACACATCCATTGTTGTCAATAATGATCACCCCGTATTTAATGACAGTTCAGCTTCTGGTATTTATCAGTATAACAACAGCACAATCCCTCTTTCGATTGTTGAAAATTTACAAGAATATATTTCTCTGTTAAAAGTGGAAAATCAAAGATTAAATGAGGAAGTAAAGAGCCTGAAAGGGAAAAAATAATTTACAATTCAGTCAAAGGATCCCAAAAGAGTTTTTTAAAATTTTTAATTCTAAAATTTTCGACTACTATACCTTCTGCTTCAAGCTTAGGCTGAAATTCTTTTACAGATAAAGTGCCAGAGCTTGAAATCACCCGATGTGCCGGAACATTTTTAGGACATCCTCCCATCGCTTTACCCACATGCCGGGAGTGATTTGGATACCCGACAGCCTTTGCGATAGCTCCATAAGAAGAAACACGTCCTTTTGGAATAAGTTTCGTGATTTCATAAATCTGTTGTTTAAAAACCTCGTCCATATCGATACCTTATAATACTTGTTTAATAATTTGCATTATTTTTGAATGATTACAACTTCAATGATGTTTCTCATTAAAAATATAAAGTTATGAAAAAATCATTCTTCAGGCTTCTTAATACTATGAATAAAAAGATCTTGCCAAAATTAAGTGACAAGGATCCCAATTCATTAACAAAGTTTCAAAAAGGAATTTTAGCTTATCGGTATTTCGTTTTGGTAAATTCCCTGGATTAGCAGGTAAATAACATTTTCGTTGGAATCAAAATCTAAGTTTTAATTCAGAGATCTCCAAAAAGCAACATCTTATTAATTTATTTCCTTTAATTTTTAAATAAAAAAACGCTTCAACAAGTGAAGCGTTCTTATAGTATTTTATGTTCACTTACCCAGTGAAAATGAGATCTTAAGAATTCTCTAAAATATAAGAGAACATTAATGGTGCACAGATTGTCGCATCACTTTCAACGATAAATTTAGGTGTTGTAATATCCAGTTTCCCCCAAGTGATCTTCTCATTTGGAACAGCTCCTGAATATGAGCCATAAGATGTCGTAGAGTCAGAAATCTGACAGAAATAAGACCAGAAAGGTACATCATGCATTTCCATATCCTGATACAACATTGGTACAACACAGATAGGAAAGTCTCCAGCAATTCCTCCTCCAATCTGGAAGAACCCTACTCCTTTTCCTGCAGAGTTTTTAGTATACCAATCTGCCAAATACATCATGTATTCAATTCCGGATTTCATTGTAGTAGCCGTAAGCTCTCCTTTGATACAATACGAAGCAAAAATGTTTCCCATTGTTGAATCTTCCCATCCCGGAACAACAATCGGAAGATTTTTTTCAGCTGCAGCGATCATCCATGAATTTTCTCTTGGAATCTCATAATATTGCTCTAAAACTCCTGAAAGGATCATTTTATACATATATTCGTGCGGGAAATATCTTTCTCCTTTTGCTTCAGCGTCTTTCCAGATCTCAACAATATGCTTCTGCAATCTTCTGAAAGCCTCTTCTTCAGGAATACAAGTGTCGGTAACTCTGTTTAAACCTCTTTCTAACAAGTCCCACTCTTCCTGTGGTGTAAGATCTCTGTAATGCGGAACTCTTTCATAGTGAGAGTGCGCAACCAGGTTCATTAAGTCTTCTTCAAGGTTGGCTCCTGTACATGAAATAAAGTCTACTTTATCCTGACGGATCATTTCAGCAAGAATTTTCCCTAACTCAGCAGTAGACATTGCTCCTGCTAAAGTTATCATCATTTTTCCACCATCCTTAAGATGTGCAACATAACCTTTTGATGCATCCACCAATGCAGCTGCATTGAAGTGCAGATAATATTTCTCTATAAACTCAGAAATTGGCTTGTTCATTTATTTTGATTTTTGCAAAGATAAAACTTAAAATCGGAATGTAGCAGCAGCGCTTAGAGAAACTCTGCTTAATCCTTCTTTTTCATCATCTCCAAAATCGACAGTTGTCCCGTTGAATTTCATTTTGCTCAATGTTCCAGCTGTAAAACCTATTTTAGGACCAATAAAGAAATATTTTGACAAGGCATATTGATAAGCAACATTGGCATCCAGACCTAAATTAGATCCCGTTCCCTTTACATTTCCCGTTTTTGTTGTGTATGAAATAACACCCAATGCAATATCATAATACAGTTTATGATTTGATTCCTCATTAAAGTTTGAAAACATAAAAGCAGGTCCGAAAAAACTAATATGATCTTTAGTACTTACATTACCGGTAATAGTCTGTCCTGTATTATTATCTCTCACAGAAATCCTTCCATCACTGGATGCACTGTAATTAGAATATTTTAATCCCAGATTTATATTTCCACTTAAATTATAATAAGCCGAAACATCAAAGTTTACACCGCTTTTCAAGCCTTTAATATAGTCTCTGGTATCCTTAGGCATATTCGATGGTGTTTTAGCAATTCGCCACGCATAACCAACAGATGGTATAATTGAGATTTTCTGTTGCGCTACAGATAGGATAGAAATTGAAAACATTCCCAAAAAAGTAATTTTTTTTATCATTCGTTTTAATAATTTCGGCAAAAATAATGTTTTTTATGAAATGGCCTAATTAGAATTTAAAACGTCTGTTTTCCTTTTTATCTGAAATCTTTTTTTTGGTATCAAGTCTTTTTTGTTTTTGTCCTTTTGAAGGTTTCGTAGCCACTCTTTTTTTAGGAATAATTAAAGCTTTATTTACAATTTCTATAATTTTTTCAATCGCCTTGTTTTTATTCATTAACTGAGTTCTGCTTTCTGAAACCGTTAAAAATAAAAGACCGTCTATATTAATTCTGTTCTTTAATTTATTTTGAATTAAAACTTTTTCATCCTCATTGAAAAATCCAGACTCATTGACATTCCAAAGAACGGTAACTGCAGTCTCCACTTTATTTACATTTTGTCCGCCTGCCCCACTGCTCCTGGAAGTTTTAAAGCTCAGCTCTCTTGAAAAATCTTTCATCGGTTCCGATTTTGAAATTAAAATTACAGATTATATTCAATCTTTTTTCCCAAGTCGATTCGATGAACCTTTCCATTCGGAGTTCTTGGTATCTGATCGATAAAAATAACCCTTTTAGGTTTGTGAAATTTTTTTTCGAATTTTATTTTTGCTAACATTTCTATTATCTCTTCAGACTCTTTTCCTTCAACTACCAATATGAGTTTCTGTCCTAAACTTTCATCAGCAACCCCCAGAAATACTACCTCATTTGGAATTTCTTTTTTCACCAATGCCTCCAGCTCTTCCGGAAATATCTTAACTCCTCCTGAGTTGATAACGTTGTCCACCCTACCCAAAAATTTAAACTGATTCCCATTTCTAATATCAACTAAATCATTCGTTTGCAAAACCTCATCATTGACGTTAGGAGCAAAAATTTTCAAACATCCTCGCTCATCTGTAGAAATTTTCACATTTTCAAAAGCGGTAAAATACTCTTCGGCGATGGGCACCAATTGTTTTAAAGCAATATGAGAAAGTGTTTCAGACATCCCATAGGTTTCAAATATACGGGTCGTTATATGTGAAATTCTCTTTTTTAAAATCTCTGAAACCGCTGCACCACCAATAATCAGATTTCTTACTAAATGTAATTTATCAATTGAGTGTTCAACCTGTAATGGTGTCATCGCACAAAAATCTACTTCAGTTTCGAGATTTTTTAGAGGTTCTAAAGACGGTTCTGCGACCACCAACCTCATCTTTCTTTCAAAAGAACGTACAATCATCATCTTACCTGCAATATATTCTACAGGTAAACATAATAATGCAGTATCTCCTTCTTTCATTCCTAAAAAGTCACAGGTCATCACCGCAGAATTTTTCATTTTCCTTTTTTCGATCTCAAAGATCTTGGGTATACCAGTAGAACCTGAAGTCTGAACTTCAACGGTCTTCGAATCCGAAAGCCAACTTTCTAAAAAAAAAGTTACTTTTTTTTCAAATTCAGTATGAGAATGTAAATTATTAATTTTGAGATTATTGAAGTCTATGACCATGTTTATTGCAAATAAAAAGTGATGTAAATGTAAAAAAAAGTTTAAAAAGTTCTTGTATGTATAGAAAAAAGCTTTAAATTTGCATCACCAAAATAAAACAGACCTATAGTGTAACGGTAGCACTCCGGTTTTTGGTACCGTCAGTCGGGGTTCGAATCCCTGTGGGTCTACAAACCACTCTTTTTAAGAGTGGTTTTTGTTTTTCTGTGATTAATCAATTTCATGACAGATATATCTTTTCTTTCAATATGCATTCTCACAAATACCAGGCTCCTTCAATATATATCATATAACGGGCCGGCTGAAACTCCCCGAATGAAAATAAATAAACCTGACCATTATCAATGAAATAGTAAATTTCCAAATTTTCCTTTGAATAATAGTTTTGAATTAAGCTTCCTTTCTTTTCAAAATCTTCTACCTGAATTAATTTTTCAAAATCTTCTTGAGCTGTTCCTTTATCACTTACCAAATTTCGTAAGGAATTATTTAGGAAACTCGAAACTTTCATTCCTTTATCATTTAATGGGAATGAGAATTTAAGCATATCAGAATCCTGCCCATCAAACAGTTTCTCTTTTTTTATATTTTGATTTTTTTCCATATTAATCTATAGGTCTTAATTGATTCCCAAAAAAGTTTAATTATACTAAAAAATTAATGTATTCACATACAAATCGTTATCATCACAATTGATGAAATACTGGAATTTTTCTCTTAGATTTTTGCACATAAAGAAAAAATTTATAAATTTGCACCACCAAAAAAAACATAGACCTATAGTGTAACGGTAGCACTCCGGTTTTTGGTACCGTCAGTCGGGGTTCGAATCCCTGTGGGTCTACAAACCACTCTTTTTAAGAGTGGTTTTTTATTTATCCTTTCTTCTTTCAAGCGAGTCTTTTCAAGTCACGGAAAAAGTATAACTGAAAACCAGTTATACCTTGATGTTTGTACTTACAAAAACTGTAATTTTTAATGCCTTTATTGCATTAAAATTCCTGCTGGCTGCTGTTGGGTAACACAGTGTACCATTCCTCCATTTTCATATAAATTTCTTACGTCTATTCCGACTACTTTTCTATCAGGATACTGATCCTGGATAATCTTATTTGCAACTTGATCATTTGGATCACCATAATTGGGAACAAGAACAACTTTATTAGCTACATAAAAATTTACATAAGAACCTTTTTCATCTAATTGTTTTCCGTAAGCCGTTTTTACCTTATTCTTTGTAGCAGGCACGTAGATCTTTTTATATTCTTTCCCTTTTACATTGGTTGCAGCATAAAGTGTATTGATATCCTTATCAGAAAGTCCCATTTCAACCAAACCTTCCTCATCCATTGTAATCATAGTATTATGATTAATAAATTTCATAAATCCATCTATATGCATATCGGTAACGTCTAAACCTGTTGCACCGTCCAACCATATTACCTTTGATACTCCGTAATAGGTCCTGAACATTTCTTCTGCCTCCTGCTGCGTTATTCCTTTGGTTCTTACAGAACCATTTTTTTGACTGATCACTGAACTTTTACAGGCCATTAAAACGCCATTTCCATCAGTTTCGACAGCTCCGCCCTCATTGACCATTTCTTCATTTAAATTAATTACTTTAACCCTCAGATCTTGTCCTATTTTTTGTGGAATTTCATCGCAGTTTTCAGAGTCAAACTTATTTCCCCAGCCATTAAATCCCCAATCTTCAATCAACAGATTTCCTTTTTCATCCTTTACGAAAATAGGCCCATTATCTCTTATCCAAACATCATCTGTCGGATAGATTTTAAAATCAATATTTTTGAGTGGGACAGCATTCTTCTCCAAAATGTTTAGAATCCTTTTCTTTTCCACTTCATCATATGCAATAATGTGAACTTTCTCATTTCCCTGTAATGCTTTAGTCATATCTATCCAGGTCGGTTCAACTCTTTCCCTATATGTATTTCCATGCTGATAATGATGCGGCCATTGCAGCCATGTTCCTTCGTGAGGAGATGATTCTTCGGGGAAATGATAAGTCTGTGACATACAAAACATTGAACTTAACGTTAAACAAATTGCAAAAAATTTATTATTCATATTACTAAAATTTCTTTCCTATAAATATTCCAAAATCAGTACTGGTTTCAAAATTAGTCCCTGTTTGGGAAATTGTGCTTCCTATACCAAACTGGATTTTTTTCTTAGTTTCTAAGCCTAGCCTGATAATCTGGCTACTATGCTGATGTTGTTTAAAACTGAAATCAGATTCTATAATCAGCATGCTGTAAAAATTAAAACGTTTATTAATTTTCGGTGTATACTCCATTAATGTATAAAGTCCAAGACCTAATTGTTTAGCATCAAAAGAATAGGTTAGCGCAGGAAATAAATTGATCCCAAAATCACCTTTCTCCTTTGTAAATGCCAACCCCAAAGATGGCATAACATCTTCATTTGATAGATGAGCTCCTGCAGAAATCCCCCAATTTTTACTGAAAGAGTAATTTAGATTTTGATATAACTCCGCATTTACCTTTCTGGTTTCATATCCATAAGAAATTGTTCCTGAAGCAAAATAGTTCCATTTTGTTTTAAAATCTTTGTCAAAAATTCCCAGAACCTCAGCTTCTTTAGAACCTGCATAGCCCTGAAGTGAAATTTGAGCAGCCACACTATATGAAAGTAGCAAAGCAAAGGGAAATAATATTCTTTTCATTATTCTTTTTGATATCATAAATCCCTTTATTATGTAGATTTACTTTTGCAAAATTAAATGATCAGAAAAACAAAAAGTTGTCCTAAAATGACAATCTACCTATCCCTATTCTTAAATACCGCCAATCATAAAACTAATATAAGTATTTGATAATTATAAATTTACGAAACAGTGTGACACAAAAAAAGGACAGATAAAAATCCATCCTTATATAACATATTTAATTATTGTATTTATAAGTCTCCGTTCTTCTTAAAACGGTCTATGATAGTATCATAACTAACAAGATCATTCTTCACAGGAAGCATTTTTGAAAAAGAGTCATCATTAATCCTCCATTTATTCCGGATACCAAAATAATAGATCGCACCAGGATCTTTCTGATCTGCCCAATGTTCTTTTTGGCTAAAACTCCGATATCCCTTTTTCTTAACAGAAAAACTAAAATCTATTTCTCCTTTTGCAGGTTTGTTCAATTTTGCGAAAAAATATCCCTTATCATCTGTGGAAGCAATTACACGACTGTTCTCATCCAAAATCTCAGCTCCGGTTATGGGTTGCTTTGTTTTAGAATCTATAATAACCCCGGCAATATTAATTTCTCTTGAGTTTCCAATAGCTTGAGCATAGGTATTAAAAAATAAAGCTGTTGCAAAGACCAGAAGAAAACCTGATATCTTAGTTAATTTTTTCACTACAACTATTTGGTTTTTGGTTTGTACAATTTAAACATTACAAATAAGAAAGCCAGCCATACAGGAATTAATATAACCTGAATTTCCATTCCTGTAATACTCATTAGAACTAAAATAGCCAACAGGAAAAGAATGCAGATATAATTTGATATGGGATAAAATATGGACGGAAATTTTGTTTTTACTCCTGATCTGTTTTTCTCTGTTCTGAATTTTAAATGGGTATAGCATATCATCAGCCAGTTGATAATAAGAGTAGATACTACCAGGGCCATCAAATATTCAAAAGCTTTTTCGGGAACAAGCTTATTTATAATGATGCAAATTCCGGCAAAACAAGATGAAATAAGGATTGCATTTGTAGGTACACTGTTTTTATTCAGTTTTGTAAGAAATTTTGGAGCATTTCCCTGCTGAGCCAATCCAAAAAGCATTCTGCTGTTACTGTAGACACTGCTGTTGTACACTGATAAAGCAGCAGTTAAAACAATCAAATTAAGAACATTTGCAATGAGAACGTTAAACTGTATGACTTTTCCAAATATTGTAAATTCTAATCCATTCAGGTTTTGAAACACCATAACAAAAGGGCTTGTACCTTCTGTAATCTCTCTCCATGGACTTAGTGAAAATAAAATCACCAATGCTCCTACATAGAAAATTAAAATCCTGTAAATTACCTGATTGGTAGCTTTAGGAATTGTTTTTTCAGGATTTTTGGCTTCAGCAGCAGTAATACCAATTAATTCCAATCCTCCAAAAGAGAACATAATCATAGCCATTGCAGCAAAAAGCCCTGAATATCCGCTTTCCGTTTTATTAAAAAAACCTTTAGGGAAAAAACCTCCATCATTCCATAGGTTTGAAATACTTGCTTTATCCCCACCAGTTCCGCTAAACAGCAAATAGATCCCAAAAACAATCATCCCAATGATGGCAACCACCTTTATAATAGAAAACCAAAATTCAGTTTCTCCATATACTTTTACCGAAGCGAGATTAAGCGCATTAATAACAATAAAAAAGAATAAACTGGAAACCCAGAGCGGAATTTCCGGCCACCAAAAATGAATATAGTGCCCTATCGCTGTAAGTTCAGCCATACTAACTAATATATAAAGAATCCAGTAGTTCCAGCCGGAGGCAAATCCAGGAAAATTTCCCCAATATTTATAAGCAAAATGACTAAAACTTCCCGAAACAGGCTCCTGAACAACCATTTCACCTAATTGACGCATAATAAAAAATGCAATGATCCCCGCCAGCGCGTAGCCAAGAATAACGGATGGACCGGCTAAAACTGCAGCGGGACCAATCCCAAGAAATAATCCCGTTCCTATAGCTCCTCCAAGGGCAATTAATTGAATATGTCTGTTGGTTAATCCCCTGACTAGAGACCCATTATTGGATTCGGTTTTCTGTTCGTTGCTCATAAAATGAATTTGGGCCTAAATATATAAAACTTTAGAGAAATTCACCTTCTATGAAGACATAAGAACATTCAAACCATTCATTTTTAAAGAATTAAAACGAAAAAGACAAGGGATTTCTTACAAATATTCCTTCGGAATTGAGATATTATTCTTTTTTATATACTCTAAAAGTGACTGATACTTGTCTTCATACCCGTCTGTTCCACATTTATGAGAGATACTGCAAACATCTGACGGCTTAATTTCAAGAATATCTGAGATCTTATTTAGGACATCAAAATTGATCTTTACTTTAGAATTTTCAATATCAGAATAAGCCTTTTGTGAAATATCCATTTCAAAAGCCATATACTCCTGTGTTAAATCCTTACTTCTACGAATTTTTCTGATATTTTGTCCACATATTTTCATTGCATTTGTTTTAGTAGTTTTTGGTATAGTTTAGAAGAATAGCTACTAGCCTCAAACAAAGTTAATAAATACCTTTGGCAAAACATTATACACGTTACATGATATTTATTTCTTAATCGGATTTAGCTTTAAAGGCCCCGTAGCAATAATTATCATTCTATACAACAACTATTGGAATTATGGAGACGCAAAAATTTAATTATGACAATACTATTGTCAGAGCATTTCTCTATGCTACTATTACATTCGGCCTTATCGGTTTTTTACTGGGGCTTACAGCGGCATTAATGCTTTTCTATCCGGAATTACCTGAATTTTTATTTGGAACTGATGATGTAACGATCCAAAGTTTGAGAAGCGGTAATATCCAGGGGTTAATCAATACACAGGGAGCAATGGGATTCGGGAGGATCAGAATGCTGCATACCAGTGCTGTTATTTTTGCTTTTGTCTGTAATTCATTTTTTTGTGGCGCGTATTACAGTATGCAACGGCTACTCAAAACAAGAATGTACAGTGATACCCTTTCATGGATCCATTTCTGGTCCTGGCAAATAATGATCATCAGTGTGGTCATAACCTTCTTAATGGGAATCAATACCTCAAAAGAATACGCTGAGCATGAATGGCCAATCGATATCTTAATTGCTTTTTCTTGGATTGTTTTCGGGATCAATATGTTTGGAACTATCGCTAAAAGACGGGTTCGACATTTATATGTAGCGATCTGGTTCTATATTGCAACATGGATTGCAGTAGCTATGCTTCATATATTTAATAATTTAGAAGTTCCATTATCATTTACAAGCTGGAAATCCTATTCCGCATATTCCGGGGTAAAAGATGCTCTTGTACAATGGTGGTACGGCCACAATGCAGTCGCATTCGTATTGACAACTCCCGTTTTAGGTTTGATGTATTACTTCATGCCTAAAGCAGCCAACCGTCCTGTATTCTCCTATAAACTTTCTATCATCCATTTCTGGTCACTTATTTTCGTCTACCTTTGGGCAGGTCCTCACCATCTTCAATACACTGCCCTTCCAGCCTGGGCTCAGGCTGTGGGAACAGGCTTCTCTATTATGCTTATTGCACCATCCTGGGGAGGAATGCTTAATGGACTTCTTACTTTAAGAGGCGCCTGGGATAAAGTGAGGGAAAATCCTATTCTTAAATTCTTTGTGGTTGCAGTAACCTGCTATGGAATGGCCACATTTGAGGGACCTCTTTTAGCCACAAAATCTTTAAACAAGATCGGACATTATACGGACTGGGTGATTGGCCACGTACACCTAGGAGCATTAGGATGGAATGGTTTCATGGCATTTGGAGTTATTTATTATCTCATCCCCATAATGTGGAGAACTGAGCTTTGGTCTAAAAAATTAGCCAACTGGCATTTTTGGCTGGGTACTTTAGGAATTATCTTCTATGCAGTCCCTATGTATATTTCAGGATTTACTCAGGGATTGATGTGGAAACAATTCAACCCGGACGGAACTTTATTATGGAAAAACTGGCTGGATACTGTCACTGCCATTATTCCTTACTTCAAAATGAGATTTATAGGAGGGATTCTTTATTTGTCAGGAGCAGTACTAATGGTAGTAAATGTCATTAAAACGATCAAAGCAGGATCATTCCAAAAAGAAGTTCCGGCAGAAGCTCCGGCTCTGGCAAATATCGGAAGCCACAGAAAAGAAGGTGAAGGAGCTCACCTTTGGCTTGAACGAACACCTAAATTACTTTCTATACTTGCTTTCATTGTAATCTCGGTGGGCGGATTGGTTGAGATCGTCCCTACTCTTACCATAAAAAGTAACCTACCGCAGATTACTGCTGTAAAACCTTATTCTCCATTGGAACTTGAAGGAAGGGATCTGTATATCCGGGAGGGCTGTAATTCCTGCCACTCCCAAATGATAAGACCTTTCCGTGATGAGGTGATGAGATTTGATGGTAAAAACGGACAGTACTCAAAAGCTGGAGAGTTCGTATATGACAGGCCATTTTTATGGGGCTCTAAGAGAACAGGACCTGATTTACACAGAGAGGGCAGCCGAAATCCGGATTCATGGCATTTTAAACATATGTACAATCCCAGAATTACTTCTGCAGGTTCTATTATGCCCCGTTTTCCTTGGCTAATTACCAATAGACTCGATCGTTCTGAAATGGCCAACAAAATGGAATTAATGAAAAACACATTTGATGTTCCTTACACAAAAGCTGAGATAGATTCTGCAAATCAATGGGCGGATAACCAGTCTAGAGCGATTGTAAAAAGAATCTATTCTGAAGCAACCGATGTAAGAGACCAGGTTCAAAAAGATAAAATAGCGAAAGGTTCAGCATTTATACCTCTTGAGCAGAGGGAAATCATAGCTATGATCGCCTACCTTCAAAGATTAGGGACTGATATCAAAACCACAGATATTAAGACTGCGAGTGTTGACTAATTATTAAAATGAATGTAAAATGAAAACAAGAACTCCTATTTCAATATATATCATTGTAACGATCGGATTAACTATTATGGCGTTTGAGATGTTTGCCCAGGACTCAGGTTATTTCGTCTCTCCATTTTTCTGGACACTGTTACTGATTGCAACCATTCTTCTTTTGATCATGAATTCAATAGGTGACCTCGTTGAAAATGAAAAATTCAGCAGACTGGATGAAAGTGAAAAGAAAAAATATCTCGCAGAAAAGAACATTCCGTATTTCCAAAAGCTTTGGAATTCGGCTTTTAAAAAGCAGTCACAAACTGAAGAGAAAGATATCCTCATCGACCATGGTTTCGACGGGATTACAGAACTTGATAATTCATTACCTAAATGGTGGATAGGCTTGTTCTATTTTGGAATGATCTTCTGCGCTGTATACATGCTTGCCTTTGCCTTTACAGATTATGCACACCCTGAGGTGGAGTATGATAAAGAAACTAAATTCATGCTGGCTTCTATTGCAGATTATGAGAAAAATGCGCCCAATATTAACCTGGAAACAGCAAAGTACAATGCAGATCATATTGCAGAAGGAGAACAGCTTTTTAAAACAAATTGTGTGACGTGCCATGGTGACGGGGGCAAAGGTGGTATTGGACCCAATCTGACCGATACTCATTGGATCAACGTCAAAGAAAAAAGCCTGTTTAAAAATGTGTTCTGGATGCTTGAAAATGGTTCACCGAATAATCCGACTATGAGACCATTCATTAAGGAAGGAACCATCACAGGGCGTGATGCCGAAAAAATTGCAGCATACATCTACCATATCAATCAGGAAACAAACCCTATTACTGAAGCTCAGGGTGGAGCATCACCTCAGGGAGAAGAAGTACAATGGGAGAATAATAACCCCTAAAAAATATTTAACTAAATCTTTCAACTATGTCACGCCCCCTTTTGACACTAACTAACATTAAATTCATTTTCATCACCTTTTTCATACTTGAAAAATGAATAAAAAGGGGGCATTTTAAAGAAAAAAATTAATCCTTGCCTTGGCTATTATCTCAACTATTCACTTCACTTCGACTCAACTAAAATTCCATAAATGACAGCCAAGGCAGGATTTTTGCATTCTCATCAGGGTACCACATCAGGTAATTTTTTAAATAGTATCATTATCTTTGTTATAAACCCAATTCCATTTGAAACAAAAAATTAATATAAGAAAACTCCTGAGGCGTATAGCTATAACCATTATATGTATATTGGTATTCTTTACTCTCCTTATACTGAGCCTACGTCTTCCGGCAGTTCAAAACTTCATCAAAGACAAACTTATTGTCTATCTGGAAAAAAAAATCAAAACAAAAGTCAGCCTTGAAAAGGTTTATATAGGTTTCCCTAACAGTCTTGTTATGGAAAATCTTTATTTAAAGGGACAGGATGTTGATACCCTTCTTGCAGTTAAAAAACTGGACGTTGGCTTAAATATGCTTAAACTCATTAATTCTACTGCAGATATTACTTCTATAGATCTGGAAGGAGTGGATGCTAATGTGGTTAGAAAAAAAGATGGAAAATTCAATTTTGATTATATCATTGATGCTTTCGCTACTTCAGATAAGGAAGAAAGCCCTTCTAAGCCATTTATAATTTCATTGGATAAAATTAAATTAAAAGATATTGGTGTTACTTTTAATGATCAGCAGTCACGAAATGATATCAAATTATACTTTAAATCTTTTGATACAAGAGTAAAAACTTTTGACCTAAGTAAAAACACCTATGCTGTAAATGATATCAATCTTGACGGGTTGAAACTAAAACTGAAGCAGGATATTGTAGAGGAAGTTTCCAGGAAAGTGGAAAAGAAAGTAGATTCTCTTAATCAGCAAAAACCAATGAATATCGGCTTAAGAGGAATTAAACTCACCAATTTTGATATTGACTACGG
Organism: Chryseobacterium sp. T16E-39; assembly: GCF_002216065.1. NCBI lineage: Bacteria > Pseudomonadati > Bacteroidota > Flavobacteriia > Flavobacteriales > Weeksellaceae > Chryseobacterium > Chryseobacterium sp. T16E-39. Next base: position 2,447,022 of record NZ_CP022282.1, read on the forward strand.
TGATGATAATACTAAGACTTTTGCAAAAGTTTTATTTAAGGAATTAAGTACAAAGGTTAACAAACTTGACTTAGATAATAATTCTTATAACGTAGCAAATCTTGTTCTTTCCGGAGCAGACATCAATGCCAATCTTTATTTGCCTGCTCAGAATGCCAATCCCAAAAACTCAAAAGAAGAACCTCAACCGGCTGTAAATTCGGATAAAGAAAAAGCTATGAAACTGCTTTTAGGTAAAATGGTTCTCAATGACGTAAAAGTAGCTTACAATAACACGGCGATCGCTCCCACAAAGCAGGGAATGGATTTCAACCATCTTAATTTTTCAAAGATGAATGTTGAGGTTCATAGTTTCAAAATGGAAAATAATACTTTTGCGGGAACTGTAAATTCAGCAGAGATCAGGGAAGCTCGAGGTCTGGATATTCAGAAATTCAATACTGATTTTGTATATGGAGAAAGACAGGCCTATCTTAAGGATCTTTATCTCCAAACCCCAAAGACTATTTTACGGGATGAGGTTATATTGGAATATAATTCAATTGAGCAGCTAAGTTCAAATCTTGGTGCGGTAAAGATATCTGCCAATATTAAGGATTCCAAAGTAGGTTTTTCTGACATTCTAAATTTGGTTCCAACTTTAAAAACAACTGTTCCGTTTAACAAATATCCAAATGCAATACTCTCAGTAGACGCAAATGTAAAAGGGAGTGTAAATGATTTATTAATTCAAAATTTTAAACTTTCGGGATTGGATCAACTGAGGGTTGCAGCATCCGGAAGAATTAAAAATGCAATGAACCCCGATCAGTTATATTATGATTTAAAGATCGGAGAACTCTCATCATCCGCAAAAACGATCTTTAATCTGGTTCCTAAAAATACAATCCCTTCTACTATTTCCCTTCCTGCTAATTTCAGTATAAAAGGAACGGCAAAAGGAACTACAAAAGTCGTTGACGCTAATCTGAATCTTTATTCTACTCTCGGAAATACCGCCGTTGTTGCTCAAGTGGATATGCGCAGAAAAAATCATGAATTATATGATGTAAAAGCCAATCTTCAGGCAATACAAGTAGGAAAAATTATACAAAACAAAGATATAGGCTCAATTACTGCACAGATCTCTGCAAAAGGAGAAAGTTTTGATTTTAAACAAGCAAAAGCCGATATTAAAGGACATGTTGCTTCTGCAAGTTATAAGGGATATCAATATCGTGATATGAATCTGACCGGAAAGATCAGCAATGGAGTCTACAATATTCTCTTAGATTCCAATGATCCTAATGCCAATTTGAAACTGACGGCTTCCGGAGTTTATGATGAAAAAAATCCTACCATAAAAGTTAATGGAGATATCATCAAAGTAGATCTCAATAAACTTGGCTTTTATGATAAACAAATGATCATTGGTGGAAAAATAGATGGTGACTTTACCAATCTGGATCCTGACCATCTCAATGGGTATTTGAATCTTCAAAACTTTGCCTTTTCCGACACCAAAGAGGTATATCCCATACAGGAAGTAAATTTAAAGGCAAGCTCAGCAAATGATTCTACAAACATTATTTTCAACTCGCAGATTGCTGATGTTGAATTAAAAGGAAAATATAAACTGACCCAGATTTTTGGATCTTTAACCCAAACTATTAATCAATACTATCAGTTCCAGAAACCAGATAAATCTAAAAAGGTCGATGCAGGACAATACTTTACCTTTAATGCAAAGATTAAAAATGATGACCTTATCAGAAAATTTGTTCCGGATCTGAAAAGTTTTGAAACGATCAATTTAGTTGGAAACTATAATGCAGATTCTCAAAAAATTGAAATCGATGGACAGATTCCACAGTTATTATATGGTGAAAACTCAATTGAAAATGCATTATTGAAAGTGACCAATGAGAATAATGCGTTACAGTATAACCTTAATGTAGGCGCTTTAAAAAGTTCGAGTTTTGCATTAAATAAGATTAATGTGGGTGGCGACGTGTCAGACAATACAATTAATTACAATATCACCACCAAGGATCAAAAAGATGTCACCCAATTCCTGATTGCAGGAAGTGCAAAATCGTTGAATGATATTACTGAAGTTTCCCTGAATCCAAATGGTTTAAAATTAAATTATAATGACTGGATTGTTGCTGAAGGAAATAAAATACAAATCAGTAATAAAGGAATTCTGGCAGATAATTTCAAACTTTCGAATGCCGGAAGTGAAATTTCCCTACAGTCTGAAAGCACTTCTCCTAATAGCCCTTTAAATATTTCATTAAAAGACTTCAAAATAGAAACCATTACTGAGATTATTAAAAAAGATTCTCTCTTGGCCAAAGGAACGATCAATGGAACAGCCCAGCTTCGAGATCTGACAAAAAACATGACATTCACTTCTGACCTTAATGTTTCAGATCTTTTTGTGTATGGAAATCCGATCGGGAATCTCGCAATAAAGGTCAACAGCACCTCATCTAAGCTTTTAAATGCTGACATAGCATTATCCGGTAATGATAATGATGTAAAAATCGTGGGAGACTATAACACTTCTTCCAGTACATTTGATCTTAATATGGCCATCAATAAGCTCCAGATGAAAAGTGTTCAGGGGTTTTCTATGAATGCGGTTACCAATACAGAAGGTTATCTTTCAGGCAACCTTAAAATAACCGGGAATACCGACAAACCTAATATATTAGGTAAAGTAAAATTTAATAATGTAGGCCTTGAAATCGCTAAAACCGGAAGTGATTTCAGGAAACTAAACGACGAGATTGATTTTACCAGCAGAGGTATCGAATTCAATAAGTTTAAAATTAATGATAAAGACGGGAATGCACTTGTCGTAAACGGACAGGTCCTTACTCAAACTTACAGAGATTTCGCATTTAATCTTGACGTAAATGCTAAGGATTTCAAAGTAGTAAGTTCTGAAAAATCCAATGATGCCATGATGTACGGGATTCTTGCGATTGATGCGGGATTACACATTCGTGGAAATTTAGACTTACCAAAAGTAGACGGAAGATTAGCCATTGCTGACAATACAGATTTCACCTTTGTACTGCCTCAATCCAGTCCGTCATTACAGGAAAGAGATGGTATTGTAGAATTTGTAGATCAGGATCAGGTAGTTTTAAACAAAACTATTAAAGCTGATTCTTTGAAAGCTCAAAGCCGTATCAAAGGAATGGATGTTAGTGTCAATATTGAAGTAAGTAAAGAAGCTAAAATGTCTATCATCATCGATAAAGCTAATGGGGATTTTGTACAACTTCAGGGAGAGGCAGAATTAACAGGTGGAATTGATCCATCCGGAAAAACAACTCTGGTCGGCGTTTATCAGGTGGAAAAAGGATCTTATGATCTTTCAGTGAGCTTATTGAAAAGAAAATTTGACATCCAGAAGGGCAGCACCATCACCTGGACAGGAGAACCAACTGCTGCCATTATGGATATTACAGCAGTTTATAAAGCTGATGTCGCACCTATTGACCTTGTTGAACAACAGATAAGTGGCGAAAGTTCTACTACTATTAACCAATTCAAACAGAAAATACCTTTCAACACTTTATTAAAAATGAAAGGCGAATTGCTTAAACCACAAATTACATTTGACATTACCACAGACAAAAAAAACAATTCTGTTTCATCAAATGTAACAGAAACTGTTGATCAAAAACTAATGCAACTCCGAACACAGGAGTCTGAAATGAATAAACAGGTTTTTGCCTTATTATTACTGGGTCGTTTTATAGGAGAAAATCCTTTCCAGAGTGGTGCAGGAATGTCTGCAGAGGCTATGGCCAGACAGAGTGTGAGTAAAATCCTTTCACAGCAACTGAATAATCTAGCATCAGGATTGATCAAGGGAGTTGATCTAAATTTTGGACTTGACTCTTCTGAAGATTATTCCACAGGACAAAAAAATACAAGAACCGATCTGAATGTTGATATTAGCAAAAAACTACTGAACGATCGTCTAAAAGTAACAGTAGGAAGTAATTTCGGATTGGAAGGTGATGCCAGACAAAATGAGAGTACAACCAATATTGCAGGAAATGTTACTGTAGATTATAGTCTTTCCAAAGATGGACGGTATATGTTGAGGGCTTACCGTAAAGATGAATATCAGGTGGCGCTGCAAGGACAAATTATTGAAACAGGGGTTGGTTTTATCATCACATTGGATTATGATAAATTCCGTGATATTTTCCAAAAATCCAAAAAAGACAGACCGAAAAAAGAAAACAAGAATAACCAAGTGGTAGAATTTAAATAATGGGAAACAAATTCAATACATATCTAAAATATTTTCTTTACTCTGGAATTACGGTAGTTAGTCTTTCATGTAGCAATACGAAGTATCTCAAGGAAGGACAAATGCTTTACACGGGTGCAGAAGTAAAAATTGAAAATGATACTATTCCGAAAAAAGAAAAAAAAGCACTTCAGGCCGCCCTGGAGGAAAATTTAGTTCCAAAACCCAATTCCACAATTTTAGGACTACGTCCGAGATTGTATTTTTATAATATTGCTAAAGAACCTAAAAAAGACAAAGGGTTCAATTATTGGTTAAAATATAAGGTTGGTGAAAAACCCGTCTTACTCGGTGATGTTGACCGGGAGTTTAATAAAGATATTATTGTTAATTATTCTGAGAATAAGGGATATTTTAATGCAAAGGCAACTTATGATACTATTTCTAAGAATAAGAAAGCAAGAGTAACCTATACTTTGAAACCTGGTGCTCAGTATCTCATCAGTAATGTAAAGTTTCAAAAAGATTCTACATTAGTCAATCAGGAAATTCAGAACTTAAAAAATAAAACATTTCTTAAAAATGGAAATCCATTTGACCTTGGTGTGATTAAATCAGAGCGGGACAGAATTGATAATGGATTAAAAGAAAAAGGGTTCTATTATTTCCATCCTGATAATATTATTGTTCAGGCAGACAGTACAGTCGCAAAAAATCATAAAGTTGAGCTTAATGTAAAACTAAAAGATGATACTCCGGATTTAGCCACTCAGCAATTTGGAATTGATAAAGTAATCGTCTTCCCTAACTATAATCTTCAGGATGTCAAGAATGGTAAATATAGTGTTCCGATGAATCCAGATTCTCTTTCAAAATATGCGTATGATGATATTTATGTGATTGATCCACAGCATAAGTTTAAGCCGAAAATCTTTGACAGAGCATTATATTTTAAGAAAGGAGATCTATACAACCGAACTAATCATAATCTCTCTCTGAATCGTTTGATAAGTCTGGGAGTTTTCAAATTCGTGAAGAATGAATTTATTGTTTCAGATTCTTTACAGCATAAGTTTGATGCCTATTATTTATTAACTCCCAGAGAAGTACAGTCCCTTCGTCTGGAAGCTTTAGGGAGAACCAACTCCGCTAGCTTTGCTGGTAGCGAGTTAAATTTAAACTGGACCCAAAGAAATTTTTTCCGTGGAGCTGAACAGTTTAAAGCAGCAATTTATGGAGCCTTTGATGTACAGATGGGAGGTCAATCACAAGCTAAGAATATGTACCGGGCCGGAGCCAATGTTCAACTATCTATTCCAAGGATTGTTGCGCCTTTCAGATTCAATTCTTCGAGTGCTTTTGTTCCAAGAACAAATATTAGCTTAGGATATGAATTTCAGAATCGTACTGAGTATTATACACTTAATAATTTCACAGCTTCTTTTGGATATGTATGGAAAGAAAATGCTAGAAAAGAACATGATTTAAAAGTACTTGATATTACTTTGGTTTCTCCAGCCAATGTTACAGCTTTATATGATGCAGAAAGTCAAACAAGTCCATATTTAAAAAGAGTAGTTCAGGAACAACTTATTTTTGGGCCTACCTATTCTTACACCTATACTAATACGATGCTGACCAAGCCAAATACCATCTATTATAAAGGTACACTTGATTTGGCTGGAAATATTACCGGTTTAGTAACAGGCGCTAATGCAAAAAAAGGCAAACAGAAAGAAATTTTTGGAGTCCCATTCAGTCAGTATGTAAAAATGGAAAATGATTTTAGATTCTATCATAAATTTTCTGAGAAAACTAATTTTGCATCACGAATTATTGCAGGGATAGCCTATCCATATGGAAATTCAGATGCAGTTCCTTTTTCAAGACAGTTTTTTGTGGGAGGAAGTAATAGTATCCGAGCATTTCGAGCCAGAACTTTAGGACCGGGAAGCTATGACCCAAGAGGATTAGGTCAGAATTTTGCCTTTGATCAATCAGGAGATATAAAATTAGAGATGAATGCAGAATATCGTGCTAATCTTTATAAGTTTTTAAATGTCGCTGCTTTTGTGGATGCTGGAAATGTCTGGCTAATCAATGATAAAAATAATGACAGACCTGGAGGTAAGTTTTCCAAAGATTTTTTAAGTGAAATAGCTGTCGGTGCCGGAGTTGGTCTAAGACTTGATTTCTCTATCTTGATTTTAAGATTAGACCTCGCAATGCCATTAAGAGTTCCCTATTATGAAAAAGGAGACCGATGGACTTTTAACAGGATTAATTTTGGAGATAGCAGCTGGAGAAAAGATAATTTAGTTTTAAATATCGCAATCGGATATCCATTTTAATATGATCAATAATATAAAATTTTTCTGGGAGGTTTTAAAAGATACTTTCACGGAATGGAATACTTCCACCGCATCAAGAGATTCGGCCAGTCTCGCCTATTATGCCATCTTTTCTATCCCTGGATTATTAATTATTATTATATGGATAGCCGGAAACTTTTTCGGAGAGGAAGCTATCCGCGGACAGATCAGTACTCAAATCAGTGGGTTAATGGGAACCGATGTGGCTAAAAGCGTAGAAAGCATGATTGCCGGAGCACTGATTGACAAACAGAATATTTTCATGAAGGCAGTAGGAATAGGCTCTTTAGTTTTTGGTTCCACCACTTTGTTTTTTCAGTTACAGCATTCATTAAATACGCTTTGGGATGTGCAGTCAGCACCCAAAAAAGCATTAATTAAATTTCTTCTGGATAGGGCTAATTCTTTAGGAATGATTCTTATTCTTGGATTTTTATTAATGATTACTATGATCCTCTCTTCTGCGATAAGCCTGTTTAATACATGGATCACGAATTATTTCGGATTTGAAACCTATATGCTGGTAGAATTGGTCAATTTTGCAGTTGGTTTTGCTCTCGTTATGTTATTATTTGCATTGATGTTCAAATTTCTTCCTGATGTTCAGATCAACTGGAGACCCGTGTGGAAAGGAGCTATATTAACAACGATTTTATTTACTTTGGGTAAATTTTTATTAAGCCTTTATTTCAGTAATTTTAAGCCTACCTCCACTTTTGGTACCGCAGGAACGGTCATCCTTATTATGATGTGGATCAATTATTCCTGTATGCTGATATTTTTCGGCGCTGAATTCACCAAAGTATATTCGTATAAAAGAGGCTACAAAATTATTCCGTCCAAACATGCGAAATGGAGTGACGCCAAATTATATGAGGACAGTCATAAAAATCAATCTGAACAAAACAAATCCACTTCATAAAAAAAACCTCTTGAATCAAGAGGTTTATATTTTACATTCTGTTTACAGTTCCTATTCCCAGTAACCCTAAAGATTTCTTTATGGTTTGTGCCGTAAGGTCTGACAGATTTAAACGGGTCTGTTTTACATTTTCATCTTCCTGGATCATAATCGGATTATTTTGATAGAAAGAATTGTAAGATTTCACCAAATCATACAGATAATTAGCCACCAAAGCTGGGCTTAATGTTTCTGCAGCTCTTGCCACTACCGTTTTATAATTGGCTAATTGCATGATCAATTCTTTTTCCGATTGATTCAAAATAACATCTCCTATCTCTTTTTGAGTATATTCTGCTTTCGTCAATAAAGATTGAATACGAGCATAAGTATACTGGATAAACGGACCTGTATTTCCATTAAAGTCAATACTGTCTACTGGATTAAACAACATCTTTTTCTTAGGATCAACTTTTAGCATAAAATACTTCAATGCACCTAAACCAACTGTTTCGTATGAAATTTCTCTATCTTCATCAGATAAATGTTCAAGCTTTCCTAGCTCCTGGGCTTTAGATTTAGCTGTTGCATACATTTCCTGCATCAGATCATCAGCATCAACAACCGTTCCTTCACGGGATTTCATTTTCCCCTCAGGAAGCTCCACCATTCCATAAGATAAATGGAACAACTGATCAGCCCAAGCATAACCTAATTTTTTCAATATTTTAAATAACACCTGAAAATGATAATCCTGTTCATTTCCAACAGTATAAATTAGTTTTTGAATATCATTTTGCTTGAATCGCTCCACTGCAGTTCCTAAATCCTGAGTCATATAAACTGAAGTCCCGTCGGAACGCAATAAAAGCTTTTGATCCAATCCTTCGTCTGTCAGATCACACCAAACAGATCCATCTTCTTTTTGGTAGAGAATTCCTTTATCCAAGCCTTCCTGAATAAGGTCTTTTCCTAAGATGTAAGTATTGCTTTCGTATTGAACCTGGTCAAAATCAACGCCCAATCTTTTATAAGTTTCATTAAATCCTTTATAAACCCAGGTGTTCATTTCATTCCATAGGTTTCTTACTTTTTCATCCCCATTTTCCCAGTCCAGTAGCATTTTTTGAGCTTCTTTCATTAAAGGGGCCTCTTTTTTAGCCTGTTCTTCACCCATTCCTTGTTCTACAAGCTCTGAAACCTCTTTTTTATAGTTTTTGTCAAATTCTACATAGTAATTTCCAACAAACTTATCTCCTTTTATATGAGTTGTTTCCGGAGTCTCTCCCTTTCCAAATTTTTCCCAAGCCAACATCGACTTGCAAATATGGATCCCTCTATCATTAATGATCTGTGACTTGATTACATCATATCCAGCCTCCTTTAAAATCTGAGCAACGGAAAAACCTAATAAATTATTTCTGATATGACCTAAATGCAAAGGCTTATTGGTGTTTGGAGAAGAGTACTCCACCATTACTGTAGCCTCTTTCTTATCAATTTTTGAAAATCCTTGAGTTACGGATTTTAATTGGTCAACAAAGAATTGATTTTTAACTTTCACATTAAGAAATCCCTTAACCACATTAAAACTTTCAAACAAATCGGTTTGTGCTGTTAAAGATTCTCCCAGCTCTATTCCAATACTCTCAGGATTTTTCTTTAATTGTTTTACCAATGGAAAAGTAACAATCGTAAAGTCTCCTTCATATTCAGTTTTATTCTCCTGAACCTCCAGATTGATATCTTTTAACTGATAGACATTTAAAATCACCTCCGAAAGTTTCTCCTCTATTATATCTTTAATATTCATGTAATTGCTTTTATTTTTTTGTGTATACAATAGCCATAAAAATCTTTCAATAAATGAAATACTCCCTAAAGCTATTTTACGTCTGAAATTTTGAAGTACAAATATACGGAAATAAAAAAACCGCCCGAAGATAACATCAATACCTAAATTTAAAAAGCTCCTGTTTTGCCAAAGAAACTTTCATATTATGATCACAATTATCCAGTAGCTCATTATTCATCCTACCTAAAATAAAAAGGTCGGAATTAAATTCCGACCCTATTGATTTTATTGAAAAATAAATATCATTGCTTGATAAAAATTAAAACAGCTTCATCATTTCCAGGTACAGTATCCAGATTTTTAGAATTATCATATATTCTAAGTTCAGTACTGGAAAATGAGTCAATCTCTTTTTTTAGAGTTTTAACTGTCCCCCCTTCATTATAAGTAAGGGTAAGGGTACTGTAAAGATTATCAAATGTCCATTTACCAACAAAAGAATCAAACTTAGTACAAGTTTCAGAAGTGGAAAGTCCATATCTTTCATATACCCCGGAAAAATCTCCATTGATTAATAGTTGGCCTTTCAGTTCACAATCATTTACCATGTAAGTCTTACCTCTAAATTCATATTTATAAGGTTTCCAGTTTCCATTGACATTTACATTCTCAACAACATTATTATTATCATTATCACTAGAGCATGAAATAATAGTCACCAAAAGAAAAAAGCTTATTAAAAATTTCATAAAAAAATATTTATTTTTTCTAAACAAAAATGTTTAGTACATTAAAATTTGTCCCAAAATATCTTTGTTGATACTTTATCACCTCCAATTTTCGCAGCCGCAGCTTTTACGTTAGTGGAATTTAAAAGATACTCCTGATCAGAATAAAACATTCTTACCGGTACAGACTCAACTAATGATCCTGAAGGATTTACAAACTTAGGGAAATCTAATCTTCTTGTGAAATTCCATGCCTGGAAGCCTTTATTAAACATAGCAACCCAAGCCTGCTCACCTATCGATTTTTTCCAATTAACCGCATCATAAGGATGTGCAGCTATAAATGCCGCAGCTTGTCCAGCATTCACATTATATTCATCCATTGAAGCCTGAATTGCCTGAGGATATAAAGCTGCAGCACTAGCACCTACACTAAACCCTCTGGCAGCCGCCTCTGTCTTCAAAAACATAATTTCAGAATAGTCTAGTAAAAACCCTTGTGCATTCTCTCCTGAAATAACATTCGTAAAGTGAGAATATTGGTTAAATACGTTTTGATCGCCATATACTCCACCAACATAAGCATTGGAAACAGTTGTAAACCAAACAGCTCTCCTTGGATCATTATTCGTATTCATAAAATTAACCAGGACATCTGAAGGTAAAAAGTCATTTCTACCCGACTGTATAACATCCTGATAAACAGGGTTTGACAATAACCCTGAAGGGAATGTCTGTAATCCAAAGTTATCTAGCTTATCTGTGAATAATCCACCATTGTAAGCCGCTTCTGCATAGGTTTTTGCAAGTGCGGGCTCTACATCAGCTAGTGCGATTGCCAGCCTAAATTTTAAAGAATTTCCCATCTTTTTCCATTTAAGCATGTCCCCCTTGTAAATCAGATCTTTTTCATAACCAGTCCCAGCAGTATTAATCAATGCTAATGCTGCATCAATCCTTTTAACAAGATCTAAATAAATGACTTTAGCATCATCATAAGGAATTTCAGCATTGCCAGGGTTTTCGGCAGTAGCCTTTAATGCTCCAAAATAAGGAACATCTCCATATGTATCAACCAAATTAGCCCAAGCATACACATTAACCAATTCTATCATCGCTATGCTATTATTTTTTTGAATTGGTGTCACCGATTCTCCATCTAAGAATCTTCTAGCATCTCTTAATGCTGACAGAACTCCCGGAGAATTAATCGTTGCTGAAGCAGATGCCATAATACGGTTATAATGATTTCTAGGAATTGGCCTAGCAGTCATATTATAATTTGTTTCATCAGGATAGGTTGTTTCCGACCATTGCTGCGTAAAAAATCTGCTGATATTACGGTTAACATTTACGTTTAATACCTGATCAAGAAGTGCATGTTCCGCACTTGCAAAAAGTACTCCTGAAGGCACTTCTGTTGGGTGTTTTGGATCTTCATTCAGAGAAGTAATATCCCTTTCACACGAATTTAAAATTAGTGCTAATGAAGCCAAACCTATGCTTAAAAATATTTTTTTCATTTTTTAGAATTTTAAAGTTATATCTATTCCAATATCACGAGTTGTAGGAAGCGATCCTATAGACTGGCCTTTAGCTGCAAGACCGTTACCTGTTCCTGTTTCCGGATCAGCATAAGGTAAATTCTTGTGAATGATCCAAAGGTTTCTTCCTACAATTGAAATTTTTGCATCCTGAATACCAGTATTAGCCAGATATGATTTTGGTAAATTATATCCTATACTCGCTTCTCTTAATTTCACATAAGATGCATCATAAACAAATCGTTTGTTTGGCATAGCGTTATATCCATCTACACGTCCACTAATTCCTGGACTAGATGTAGGAGTAGTATTTACTTGTCCATTTGGATTTACCCCTGGATAAACAACTCCACTTTCTCTATAATCTGCGGTCTCTTCATATAACCCTGTTGATATACCATATCCCATGTCAGGAGAAAATACATCTCCTCCTTTCTTAACATCAATAAGGAAGCTAAATGAGAAATCTTTATAACGGAAACTGTTTCTTACACCTCCAACCCAGTCTGGTGTAATATTCCCTATCACCTGATTGCTATTTTTAAGATATCTACCTGTAGTAGCATTAACTACTTTTTGTCCATTAGCATCATACACATAATCCGATCCTACTAAAGCACCAAATGCTTCTCCGACACGTGCATTAAGTGATACTCCATTCTGATAACCTGCTAATAGATAATTTTGGGAATTTCCATTTAATGAAATTACTTCATTTTCATTTTTAGACCAGTTTACATCGATGTCCCATTTGAAATTTTCTGTTTTAAATGGTGTTCCATTTAACTGTACTTCGATACCTTTATTATTAACCTGTCCAGCATTTACCAGGAATGTTCTGTAACCTGTAGCAGAAGACACTGGTAAATTAATAATTTGGTCGATTGTTCTTGTTTTATAAATTGCAACATCAAATCCTAATCTGTTTTTCAAAAATTGAGCCTCCATACCAAATTCTGTCTCTTTTGATCTTTGCGGCTTTAAATTCGGATTAGCAAGGAAGAAAGGCTGGTCAAATAATCCTTCACCTCTTGCTTTGAATGTATTTACCAATCTATAATTTGTTGTAGAAGAACCTACTTCCGCGTAATTCCCTCTTATTTTCCAGAAGCTCAGCCAGTCCTGTTTCACAAATTCAGAAAGAATTAAAGATCCTGTCACTGAATAATAGTCATAATTATTATTCTTCTTAGGAAGATTGGAACTTTGGTCCATTCTATACGTTCCGTCTACATATAAGAAATTTTTATATCCAAATGATGCTGTTGCATAAATACTTGAAGTAACAAATTTCTGATAAGTTTCATCAGGAGGAAGTATTGTTCTTACCGAGTTTGATATTGCGAATAATCCTGGTTTGGAAAGTCCACCTTCTGTAGTAGCAAAAACATTATCAATTAAATTCCTTCTAACGTTTCCTCCAACAATACCACTCACATTCAAGTCAGGGGTAATATCAAATTTATAATTAGCAAATAAATCAAAGTTGATCTCTGTGTTTTTAACATTTGTTCTTGAATATCCAGAACCTACGTTAAGTCCTGACGCTCCGAAAACCTGAGGTAATGATCCATTCATTAACCTTTCCTCAATTACCATCTGCAAATCGTCATAAGACAACTTACCTGTGATTCCAAAATTTTTGGAAACATCATACTTTAACTGAGCGTAACTAAAAATTCTTGTTCTGTCATCCGACTGATAACTCTGATATCTTTGGAAATATGGATTGTTCCAATATTGAGGAGTTCCATCATCTGCTGATGTTCTGTTCCATGAAAAATTGCTATTTCCATTATTCTGATATGCATTTCTCAATGCAATAACATCAACGTTGGTTTGCCACCACTGTCTGAAACCTGAAACGATATTGTCAGAATAACCTGTTTCATTTCTACCTCTGGTACCTTGTAAAGTTAGAGTTGTAAAAACTGAAGCATGTAACTTTTCAGTGAAGTCATGATTAAATTTAGCTGAAATCGTATTCTTTCTAAGCTCTGAATTAGGCATTAAACCATTAGAAAGCATATTGGAATATGACAAGGATAGATTAGAAGTCTTGTTCCCTTTTTCAAGCGTCAGCGTATTTACATAAGTAATTGGATGATCAAAGAATTTAATCGGTCCATTTTTAGCAGCTACCCAAGGTGTTGCTTTTTTATAATTAGGGGATGAGGGATCATAAGAATCCCACTGATACACCAAAAGATTTGGATCAAATTTAGGACCATACGATGCATCATCAACAAAGTTAGCGTAATTGTGTCCATCTGGGTTAGCAGGCTCATTCCATGAATTACCTCCATAACCTGCACCATATTTAGTTTGGTATTTAGGGAAAGTAGATTTATCAATGAAACCAGCTGTAATTCCTGAGTTTATTGTTACACCCCAGGTACCATCATCTTTACCTTTTCCACTTTTTGTAACGATCAGGATAACCCCGTCACTACCTCTTTCTCCATATAATGCAGATGCAGCTGCTCCTTTTAAGACGTTTACAGATTCGATATCTTCCTGATTAATATCAGATAAAAAGTTACCATAGTCAAATATCGACCCTGCTACTGTATTATTATTTACTGGAGAACCATCGATTACAATAAGTGGAGAACCTCCGGATAAGGATTTATATCCTCTGATCAAAAGGTTAGCTGATCCACCAAAGTTATTATTTGTATTAACCTGCAAACCGGCAACTTTACCAGAAAGAAGCGAGGCAACATTCCCTGTGTTTGTAGTTCCGCCAGTTAATGCCTCAGCCTTTATTTCTTCAGAGGCATAACCAAGAGATTTCTTTTCTCTTTTAATTCCGAGGGCAGTCACAACAACTCCTTCGATGTCCTGTGTTCTTACTGTATCATTCTTCTTTTGCTGTGCATTGGTGATAGCCAAAGAGGACGATAATACAAGTATAAGAACACTTGCTGTTATTTTCTTCATATCAAATTATTTAAGCTTTACAAATTTGTAAAACTTTATTAACAACACAAAAGAAAATTATGAAAATTTAACAATTAGTCAAAATTTATCAAAAAAAGCATTGATAAATTTAATATTTTATGTTAAACATTGAATTTTTAACAAATTAAATGAAATCATAAAGCAAAGTAATTATAAAAATAGAATCAGTCTATTAAACAGGTGTACTACTTCAATACATGGTGACATTTATTCATATTAAACAAAAATAAATAAACACATTAAATTGATTTAAAGCATTTTACATTAAAAAAAATAAACAATATTTCTCTTTCAGTGAATAAAAAAAAATTCAAAATTTAAATTACAATTAAAATACAATGCTATGCATAAATATTTTTTTCTGTTAAAAAACTTAGAAAAAACTCCAGCCACAAGAAAAATACAATAAACATTTCCAAAAAAAAACCGCTCATAAGAGCGGTTCTTTTTAAATATATCAAAATAAATCAATTTAGTTTCTTGCCCAGAATGGCGTATATTGATTTTTGCTAAATACATCGGAATTACTAATTCCAGGAACGTTGCTAGCATTACCAATATATTCTGAAAGAGGATAAATTAGTCTATTAGGTTTTGGATTTGAAGCTACAGTTGCGACAGGTGTTACAGGGAATCCTGTTTTAGTATAATCAAAGAAAGATTGCTCCGGATTAACTCCTGTTAAAGCGATCCATTTCTGAGTCATAATAGCCTCCATTTTGTTTGTATCGGTTCCAGTCCAACCCAATCCTGGTCTTGTTGCTATAGCTGTTAAATAAGCAGGCAACAAAGTAGCATCAGTAACTCCAAAATAAGCATATGATGCTGTAATACCAGCAGTAAAATTAGCATTAGCATTTCCAAAAATTGCAGGATATCTCAAAGCAGCCTCTGCCTGTAAAAACTTAGATTCAGCTCTGGTCATGATACAACCAGATTTAGCAGAAGCTTTAGCAGTGTAATCAGCACTAGAAGTAGGTGTTCCTGTACCAATAGTAATTCCATAAGTAAATCTGGAAACTGAAGTTGGTACACCTGGTTGACCTGGTAAATTTCCTTGTCTAATACCTAGAACTTTTCCACCAATAAGATTAAACATTCTTGATCTTCTTCCATCCGCTACACCAGTGAACTTTTGATAAACAGGACGGGTATCACCTTCTATATTCCCATTTAAAATAAGTGCTTCATGCTCAGAAGCAACATTAATAGAGAAATTTGCTGCGTTATTACCTGAGCTCGTTCTTACATAGAAATTAGTAAATGGATTTTGTTGTGCATCATTCGCAGCAGAATATCCAGGATTTTCCAATACATCCTGATCAATAAATGTAGCACCACTCAATGACGCTAATTTCTGATCTCTATATGTTGCCATAGCACCTGTTACATTTGACATTCTTAACAAATATCTTAGCTTTATTGTATTAGCAAAAGCTTTCCATTTATCTTTATCTCCTCTAAAAACAATATCTCCTGTTGGAGTGTCTCCTGAATTAGAATTTAATAAAACAATAGCAGCTTCCAAATCTGCGATAGAAGCTTTATAAATATCTTCTCCTTTATCATACTTAGGCGTCAAGTTATCTTGACCCTTCCAAGCTTCAGAATAAGGCATATCTCCATACAAATCTGTTAATATCTGTACATAATTTGCCTTCATAATCATTGCCATCGCCTTATGCTGGGTATATTTTTTGACAGGATCATTAAATACAATTATTTGCTGAAAATTTGCAATACCTCTAAAAATACTATCCCAAACATCATTGTAAAATGTATTGGAAACGTTAGGCTTATAATCATCAATAAACGGAGCACCGTACACCAATGAGTTACCTGCAGTTGAATTCATTGCAACACTTGCAAATCGATTAAGTGTCTGAGACTGCTTTGCGTAAGTTGACGTAATACCAACTGGCAACAATTCGTTTGGAGTAACTTTATCAATCCCAACATTATTTGGATCCTCGTTTACATCAAGATATCGATTACACGAAACTGAAGCAAACAACATAGATAAAGATAAAACCGCAGTTGTTAATTTTATATTTTTCATAATTTTTTTAAAGTTTAGAATGTAGCTTTTATGTTAATACCAAAAGATCTTTGAGAAGGATATTGGCCCGCAATAGCAATACCTGCACCGTTACCATTAGTGTAAGAAGTTTCAGGATCAGCATAGTTTCTGTTCTCTTTTGAATACACAAAGAATGGATTTCTTGCAAATAAACCAACTGTAAAACCAGTAACAAAAGTAGATGATAAAACAGATTTTGGAATATCATAAGAAAGTGCAATTTCTCTTACTTTAAATGCAGTTGCATCCAATACCATTGGCTCTCCTAATCTTTGTAAAGACTGAGAACTGAAATATCCGGCAACACCATCATAATCTGCAGTTCCTCCTACAGGAGTTGTGTTAGCAACATATTGTCCACCTACTGATTGAACTGAATTAGGAATTACATATCCTTTAGTTCTGTCGAAGCCAGCAGTATCTTCTGTCATCCCAGCAAATGTAAGGATACTTTTACCTAATGATGCAAATTTACCACCTTTACGGTAATCCATAGTACCAGAAAGAGTAAAGCCTTTATATCTGATAGAAGTATTAAATCCAAGGGTATAATCCGGAGTTACTCTACCCATACTGCTTAAAGTAGTACTTTGCAATGGAACACCATCTGCTCCTACAATAATTCTTCCCTGATCATCTCTTTGGAATGTAGTCGCTTTAATAACCTGTGCATCAGATCCTTTTATTGCAAAAACTCCAAGCCCAACTGTTTGATAAGGAACAGCAAGTGCAACTTCATCAAGACCGTTTGGTAAATCTAATACAGTAGTTCTAGATTTTGCGAAAGAAGCTCTTAAATTCCAAGTGAAGTCCTGAGTCTTAAATGGAGTGATTCCTAAATCAATTTCCATCCCTTTCATTCTTGTTTTCCCAAAGTTATCCTTCAATGTATTAAGCCCTGAAGTATTTGAAACATTCGCATTCGTAATCAAATCTTTTGTATCAGATTGATAAATCGATCCTTCTAAAGTAATACGATCATTGAAGAAACCTAACTGAACATTTAAGTCAAGAGTAGATATAAACTCAGGTTTTATTGCTCTGTTTGTTTGTGAAGCATTTACTCCATAACCTGGCAATCCTGGGAAAGGATATCCACTAGGTATAACACCCACATTGGTAGTATTATAAGGCAACACCGCAGAAGTATTTCCTACTCTTGTGAAACTTGGTGCGATCTTAATATGGTTAAGCACATCACTTTTCAATCCCTCAAATGCTTTTGTAGGGATAAATGAAAGTCCCACAGAGTAATAAGGATATGTTTTATTATGAACTTCTCCATTATAGAAAGTAGACAAAACTGAACTTTGCTCAATTCTAAAAGTTGAGTTCAAAAATAAATAATCTTTATAGGATAAATCTAAGTTGGCAAAACCGGCAACAATTCTTTGTCTTGTTGTACTATTTTCAAAAGCAATATTATCCAATGCCGCTGCACCATTTAGGTTTCCAGGCTGAATTGGATTATTAACATTACGAACATCATACCATCCCGGGACAATTAAATTGGTTCCCCCCATTGATCTTGCCGTTCTGTAGCTATCCTGAATGTTATTACCAATATTTAATTTCAAATTAATATCATTCGTAAGATCATAGTTAAAATTCAACATGATATCTCCGTAATAGCTTCTTGTGCTTACTGTACGACTGATATAATATGAATCATAATTTGCATTTTGCGTGTAATCCTGTATAGTTCCTCCGTCAAATACTAATCCTGAATCATATATCTGAGTTGCTTTAAAGCCATCATCATGGTTATCTGATCTTGAATTATTTAAAAATACGTTACCTGTGTAGGTTAAATTAATATTTTTATTAAAATCATACTGTAATGATAAGATTCCAGATAAATAATCATTAATAGTATTCTGTCTTGTATGTTCTATTTGATAGTATGGATTCTTAGTAAATGCAGACAATCCACCTTCAATACCAGAATTTCTATATTTTCTGATATCGTTCATTGTTGGCATTTGAAGGATATCGTTGTACAGTTCGGAATCAGATTGATTGGTAATCTTGCTAATATAGTTAACAGTACCATCAATTCTTAATTTATCCAATTTTTTACCAGCTTTCAATAAAAAACTATTCTGTCTTAATTTGTCGCCTTCAACTACGAAGTCATTCTCCAACCTGTTAATGGATAACATAGCATAAGAGTCAGCACCTCCACTATTAATAGTAAGTCCGTTTTGGAAAATCACACCATTCTTAAAGAATTTTGAAAAGTGATCTTTTATAGGAGCAAATTTTTCATAAATGAATTTATTATTTGCCTGCGGAAGTCCAGACGGCATCATCTGTCCACCAATAGTTGGGTCGTTGTAAGCCGGCCCCCAAGACATATTTTCGAAAGGCACATAGGTAGCTCCATTATAGTCCGGATCACCAGCACTAAATGCCTGCTCATGTGGATAACCCTTTCCATATTGTTGCTGAACTATAGGAAACTTAAAGGCCTGGGTCATTTGTATTGAAGAAGTCAGAGTAAATTGCATTTTCTCACCTCTAGCTCCTTTTTTAGTAGCTACAATAATAACTCCATTTACCCCTTGCTGCCCATAAAGTGCAGCTCCCTGCAATCCTTTAATAACGTTTACGCTTTCAATAGCCTCTGGTGGTATTTGAGTTAAAACATCAGCAGAAGAAATTACGTTGTCAATAACAACTAAAGCCTGGTTATTACCAGAAATTGATTTATTCCCTCTAATTACAATTCTACTTGTTGCTCCTACACCATTATCTGTTTGTGTGATCTGCAAACCAGACACCTTCCCAGTTAGTGCCTGTACTGCATTCGGAGCTGAAGCCTGGTTCAATTCTTTAGTACCTACTACTTGTTGAGCGTTTGTTATTGCATCAGCTTTTTTCTTAATACCAAGAGCCCCTGTAACAACGACTTCTTCGATATTCTGCGTTCTTACCGTGTCATTCTTTTTTTGTTGTGCATTAGCAACATAAAAAGACGAAGACAACACCACAATTAGAACACTTGTTGTTAATTTCTTCATATTTAAATTGATTATTTTTTTTATTATTGCAAATTTGTAAAACTTTCTTAACAAAACAAAAGAAAATTGTAAAAATTTAACATTTTTTTTATAATCAATAAAATTAAATCACAAATTTTAACACAATTAGTTAAATATCAGTTTTTTAACAAAAATTTCAAAAAAAAAGAAAGATTTAATTAAATTTAATTCAGTTTTTCTAAAAATTGATTTTTTTTATCACTAAAAGCAAAAAAAACTGCTTCAACCCACAAATAAAACACTAGTTTACAGCATATTACAAATTACTTAAATTAACTAACTACACTTATTTATAAGCATAATTATTAATTCCCTACTGTGAGGATAATTTAAAACATCATAAAAGACTCTTTTTTCACCTCATAATTTTCTTAAAAAAGCATAATTTATAAAAAATAACGGTAGAGTTTTTTTGCTAAATATTGACAAATATCCTCTTTAATCCCTTGCTCCTCACATGACTTTAATGAATTTCAAAATACATTTCAACTTTTATATTTTTATAACCTGTTTATTTGCAGTTTTCCTATCATTCAAAATCCAGAAGTATAAATAAGAAAAAGAAAACATCAGCTTAAATTTTGCATAAAAATGACGCCTGTTATCTTTAAACCCAATATTCTCATAAATATCATTAAAACCATTTTCTTAAAACACTACATTTTTTTTAAAATTTAAAAATTTACATATTCTTACAAATTTAACATTACTAATGATTTATTTACATTATCCTATCCCCTAAATAAGCAGCTATTCATTTCATTGAAGTTAATATTTTCATTATTTTTGATGTTTCTTATACTCATTTATGGATTTATTAAAAAGCTGGTCACAGACCTATATTGAGGCAGGATGCGATGAAGTAGGCAGAGGCTGTTTATGTGGTCCTGTAGTAGCTGCAGCTGTAGTTTTAGATCATAATTTTGATCAAAACTTAGTGAACGATTCCAAGAAATTAAGCTTTAAAACCAGAATGGACCTTGATAATTATATTAAGGACAATGTCAAAGATTACGCTATCGCTGAGCTTCCACCGACATTTATTGATTTACATAATATTCTCAATGCAAGTATCCATGCAATGCACAGAGCCCTTGATCAACTAACGATAAAGCCTGAACTGATATTAGTAGATGGAAATAAGTTCCATCCCTATAATTATATTCCCCATCAATGCATTATTAAGGGTGATTCAAAAGTACTTTCAATCGCAGCGGCTTCAATCTTAGCCAAAAATTACAGAGACCAACTCATGATCAATCTGCATGAAGAATTTCCCGAATATGGATGGGATACAAATTTCGGCTACGCAACCAAGAAACACCAAGCAGCACTTATAAAATTCGGTCCAACCAAATACCACAGACAGTCTTTCAGACTTAAATACGATTAAGATAAAGTATAAATAAAAAAGAGAGGTAAATTAAAATTCACCTCTCTTTTTTATTTTATTAATTAATAAGATTATTTTTTCTTATTTCTTTGTTGGTCTTGAACTTTTTGCTGTTCCTGAGCCTTTTCCATCATTTCTCTCATCCTTTTCTGGAATTTACCCTCAGATTTTGGCTTTTCTTTATTCGCCTGAATCTGGGCATGAATCTTTTTCTCATCCAAAATTACATATTTAATAACTAGGATAATTAAAATATTGATTGCATTAGATACGAAATAATACCATGAAAGACCAGATGCTGAAGTATTCAGGAAGAATAGGAAAGTAATAGGGAAGATATACATCAAGACTTTCATATTCGGCATCCCCTCCTGTTGTGGCTGTTGGATATTCCCTGAAGTCATAATCGTATAAATCAAGATTACTATTGTACATGCCAAAGCAAAAATACTTAAATGATCCCCTAAAAACGGAACTTTAAATGGTAATTTAATCAAATCATCATAAGCCGTTAGATCCTTTGCAAACCAGAATCCCTTTCCTCTTAAATCTATAAAGTTAGGGAAGAAACGGAATAATGCATAGAAAATCGGAATCTGAACGACCGCCGGTAAACATCCCGCCATCTGATTTACTCCCGCTTTTCGATAGATCTCCATTGTAGCTTGCTGTTTTTTCATTGGATCCGCATCCTTCAATTTGGCTGTTGCCTCATCTATTTCCGGACGGATCACTCTCATCATTGCACTCAATTTATGTTGTTTATACATAATTGGCGAAAGAATCAACTTAACAATAATTGTCATTATAAAGATTACCCACCCTGCAGTTAATCCCCAAGATGCAATAATATTATACATTGGCATGAAGAAATAACGATTCATTCCTCCAATAAATGACCAGCCTAATGGCAATATTTCATCAAAGTTTTTATCATATGATTTTAACAATGGCAAATCCAAAGGCATAAAATACCAGGTAAAATCCTGGTTCAGTTCATTTCCGGTCATCTGCACAAAACCTTCATAGTTGAATTTCTTCAAATACTCCCCTTCTTCTACAGATTCCTGGTTTCCTTTACTTTGTGTAAATCCATTTTTAGCTTCAATTACTGAAGAAAAGAATTGCTGTTTTACACCGATCCAGTTAAGCGTCTCTTTTTCTTCCTCCATCGTTGTTCTTCCATCATAATCATAGCTCTTATAATTATTAAACGCATATGAAAATTCTGAATGAGACTGTTCCTGGGCTCTACCCTTTTCTAGGTTTCTTACATTATAATTCCATAGGAAATCAGCCTTGGTATCAGAAGTCACCTTAGCCAATCCTTGAGTTCTAACTTTAAAATCTAAAGTATATTTTGAAAGCAATGTATAGATAAACTGAATAACAGCTCCATTATAGTTAGCCGTTAATGTCACAGCATTCCCATTAACTGTCGGAGAAAAAACTAAGTCTTTAGTATTAATAATTTTACCGGTTTTATCTTTAAACTGAAAACCGTAGTTTGAATTATTTTTATTAATTAAATAAAGAGGCAGGTCGGCCTGATCACTTTTGTGATCGTAAGCCTTATATTTTAAAAGCTCTACTTTAGAAACTTGTCCTCCTAAGCTGGAAAATTCCAATTTCAATTCGTTGTTCCCTAAAGTGGAAACCTGAATTGCGTTAGGAGTTACATCTGGATTGATATTACTTGCCTGAGTTTGTTTTACGGCAGTTTTTGCTTGTTCAGTTTTTTGTTGTTGAGTTTTCAACTGCTCCTCTTTCTGCTGTTTATTCTGAAAATAAAACATAAACCCGAAGAGAACCACACATAAAACCGCAAAACTAATCATTTGACTTTTATCGAGTCCGTTGTTCTGTTGCATTTTGATTTTATTAAAATTATTTTTTCACAATCCTTCGCAAAATTCATTATTAAATTCACTCTGGATTTCGAGCTGACAAAAATACTGATTTTTTATCAAAACTCTATCTTTTACTCTATTACAATATAATAAACTCAGGCTGATGATTATCAGCCTGAGTTTATATATGACGTTTATACGATATAAATTGCTTTATTTTTTCTCACAAGCTTTAATAAAAGCTCTGAATAATGGATGTGGTGTTGCCACCGTACTCTTATATTCAGGGTGATACTGTACTCCAACGTAAAATGGATGATCTGTCAATTCAAGCGCCTCAACTAATCCGGTTTCAGGATTAGTTCCTGTTGCAAGGAAACCATTTTTTTCAAATTCCTGTAAATAATCACTATTAAACTCATACCGATGACGGTGTCTTTCAGCAATATTTTTACTTCCGTAGATTTCTGAAAGTTTAGAATGGTTTTTTATAGAACATTTCCAAGAACCAAGACGCATTGTACCTCCTTTATCTACAACATTTTTCTGCTCTTCCATTAATGAAATTACAGGATGCTCTGTAGCTGTATCAAACTCCATGGAATTCGCTTTTGAATATCCAAGAATATTTCTGGCAAATTCAACAGTCATAATCTGCATTCCTAAACAAATTCCCAACATTGGAATTTTATTTTCTCTTGCATATTGCGCTGTAAGAACTTTTCCTTCAATACCTCTATCTCCAAAACCTGGAGCTATAAGAATCCCACTAACGCCTTTTAGTGTTTCTTTTATATTGTCCGGAGTAATATCTCCACTATAAACCCATCTTACTTTCACTTCCGTTTCCAAATCTGCACCGGCATGTTTAAATGCTTCAGCAATAGAAATATAAGAATCCTGAAGAGAAATATACTTACCTACTAAAGCAATTTCAACCGTTCTTTTCGGGTTCTGGAATTTCTTAAGAAAGTTCTTCCAGTCTTTAAGATCAGCTTCTTTATCACTCTTAAGATCCAATCCTTTTAAAACAACATCATCGAAGTTTTGCTTCTGCAAATACATTGGAACTTCATAAATGGTTTCCAAATCTTTACATTCAATAACGTTATCCAAAGGAACATTACAGAACTGAGCTAATTTAGCTCTCTGATCTTTTGGAATTTTATGCTCTGTTCTGCAAACCAAAACATCAGCCATAATTCCGCTTTCCATCAATTGACGAACAGAATGCTGAGATGGCTTAGTTTTTAATTCTCCACTTGAAGCCAGATAAGGCAATAAAGTAAGGTGAATCACCATAGAATTTTTCTCGCCTAACTCCCATTTTAACTGACGAACAGTCTCGATGTAGGGCAGAGATTCAATATCCCCAACAGTACCTCCGATTTCAGTAATAATGATATCGTAGTTCTGCTTGGAAAGCATTTTAATTCTTCGCTTAATTTCGTTAGTAATATGAGGAATTACCTGAACTGTTTTTCCAAGGAAATCTCCTTTTCTTTCTTTTTCAATTACAGTCTGGTAGATTTTCCCTGTGGTAACGTTGTTATTTTGAGAAGTGGGAGCATCCAAGTATCGCTCGTAGTGACCTAAATCCAGATCCGTCTCCGCACCATCTTCGGTTACATAGCATTCTCCGTGTTCATAAGGATTCAATGTTCCTGGGTCAATATTAATATAAGGATCTAGTTTTTGGATCGTTACATTAAAACCGCGTGATTTCAGCAATAGTCCCAGAGAAGCAGAAACGATTCCTTTTCCCAAAGATGAAGTTACACCTCCTGTCACAAAGATGTATTTAGTATTCTTTTTACTCATTAGATTAGGTTTGTGCAAAGTTATGGGAAAAAGAAATACGAGGCAATTTATTTACCAAGAAATAAAAAAAGGTTCCTCAAAATTACTTGAGAAACCTTTGACCAAACCAAATTATATTTAAAAAAATTATTGTTTTATTAATTCAAAATATAAGTTTACATCCACATCTTTTGCTACCCCTGCACCAGTTGGATCATATTTAATATTATAATCAAGACGGTTTACTGTAAATTTTGTCTGGAAACCTAAGACTTCTTTTCCCTGTTGATTTTTAGTAATACCTCCATATGTTAAAGGGATACTTATTTCTTTAGTAACATCTTTGATCGTTAACTTTCCTTTAAGCGTGTAATTATTTTTGTCTTTTACAATTGAAGTTCCTTCAAATTTCATGGTCTGAAATTTCTCAGCATCAAAGAAATCAGCACTTTTCAAATGCTTATCTCTCATTTCAACCCCTGTATTTACAGAACCTGTTATTACACTGAAGTTTAATGTAGCTTTATCCAGATTAGCTCCCGGAGCTGTTATAGTTCCTTCAAATTTATCAAACCTTCCCTGCACAAAACTGATCCCCATATGCTTGATATTGAAATTTACAGAAGAATGCATTGGATCTACATTCCAAGTTGACTGTGCAAAACCGCTAATGCTTAGAAAAGCAAATACAAAAGCGAATAGTATCTTTTTCATAGTAATATATTTTAAAATTATTTTGTTCAAAGGTAAATTGATAAACTGAATAGCATCTTGATCTATGGTAATTTTTTATCTTTTGAAAACGAAATTTTTGAATTAATTAAATCTATAAGGTATATAACCAGTAAAACAATGCCTGAATTCGCATACGTCAATACACTAAAAAAATGATCATCCCTACTACCAAAAGGATTAAAACCCGAAATAATGAGACTAAACAAATAAATGATTTCAAATAAAACAGCTATCCTAATCATCGAATGGTAGCTTTTTTTAAAAATCAATACTGTAATGAAACCAATGACAGATACAATTATACCTTCCATTAGAATCAGAAAAGGAGCCATTCCGTAACTACCACCAGGTAAATTCAAGAGAGATACAATCAGAATACTCATCACAAAATTCAAAAATGTCATGACTCCAAAAATCATGATACTATTTATCAGAATATTTTTCATGAGTGAAAATTAACTAAAATTTGAGAAGTAAAATTCAAAAAAAATTTTGAACTTCGCGGTATGGCAAAACTTAGAACAGCATATTTCTGTCAAAACTGTGGAACCCAGTATTCTCAATGGATGGGACAATGTAAAAATTGTGGGCAATGGAATACTCTTGTTGAAGAAATTGTAGAAAAACCTACCCATAAAAGTCTTCCTTCCTCAAAAAGCAAACAACATGTCATCAATATTGTGGAGGTGGAAGCAATTGAGGAACCCCGAATAAAAACTCCTTCAGAAGAACTTAACCGAGTTTTGGGAGGCGGGATCGTTTTGGGCTCCGTTACTTTAATTGGCGGTGAACCCGGAATTGGAAAATCGACGCTGCTCTTGCAGTTGGCTTTAAAAATGAAAAAAACGGTTTTCTATGTTTCAGGAGAAGAGAGTGCTTCACAAATTAAAATGAGAGCAGACCGTTTATCTGAGATTCAAAATCCAAATTGTTTTCTTTTCACTGAAACTTCGTTAGAAAAAATCCTTCATGAAGCTAAGAAATTAGAACCTGATTTTGTCATCATTGACTCTATTCAAACCCTGCAATCTCAACTGATTGAAAGTTCACCGGGAACTGTTTCTCAAATCAGAGAGTGCTCTAATGAGATCATCAAATATGCTAAGGAAAATAACACACCTGTATTCCTGGTAGGGCACATTACAAAAGACGGACAAATTGCAGGACCAAAAGTATTGGAACATATGGTTGATGTGGTTCTTAACTTTGACGGAGATAGAAATCATCTTTTCAGGTTATTAAGAGCAAATAAAAACCGTTTTGGCTCGACTTCAGAAATCGGCATATACGAAATGATCTCTCAGGGTCTTAAAGAGATTAAAAACCCATCCGAAATTTTAATTACAAAAAAATTTGAGGAACTTTCGGGAAATTCTGTTGCTGTAACTCTGGAAGGAAACCGCCCTATGCTTCTTGAAATCCAGGCACTGGTAAGTACCGCTGTTTATGGAACACCACAAAGAAGCTCTACCGGCTTTGATGCAAAAAGATTAAACATGCTTCTTGCCGTGTTAGAGAAACGCGCAGGCTTCCAATTGGGCTCAAAAGATGTTTTTCTTAATATTACAGGAGGGATAAAAACAGACGATCCGGCTCTAGATTTGGCAGTGGTAGCATCTATTCTTTCTTCCAATGAGGACATCGCCATCTCAGAACATTTTTGCTTTGCTGGTGAAATCGGATTAAGCGGAGAGATCAGACCTGTAGCTCAGGTGGAACAACGAATTTCGGAGGCCGAAAAATTAGGTTATGAAAAAATATTTGTTTCGAATCTGAATAAAATTCCAAAAAGAAAATTCGGGATCAAAATTGAGGAAGTAAGTAAAATCGAGGACTTTCACGAACGAATTTTTTAATAAAAATGTAATTCAATGCCACTAGAAAATATTCAAAAATTTGTCCTTGTGTTGCTTTATGGTGGCTTGACACTGTTTTCATTCACCGTATTAATCAACCCATTGCGGGTGAACAAAAAGGCTAATTTCTTTTTTGGGTTATTTTTATTTTTGTGGTCGAGTTACTGGATATTAAATGTATTGCAATTTTGTAACCTTCCGCCCACCCCACTGTTTGAAAAAGGGGTGTATTCTATACAGATATTAACACCTATATTTTTGTTTTTCAGTGTTGTCTTCTTCATCAATCCTAATTATCATTTCAAAAGAAAAGATATTTTTTGTCTTATTGCCCCTATAGTTTATTGGGTATTACTCATTTGCTCCGATGACAATAAGACCATTTACAGTATCGTAATGCTTATGGCGGTTTCCCACAACCTCCCTTATATTGCGTTAATTTATTTTAAAATAAGAAAACACCAAAAAAGAATAGAAATTATCTCGTCAGACACTGAAAATATAGACCTCCAATGGCTCATTAAACTTAGCTTTCTTCTTTTTACGACAATTATTATAACTGTTGGATACGAACTATTTAACACTTTTGTATATAAGATGCATCAGCATGTGGTCATGGATCTTTTATTTTTGTTCATTGTCTACAGCACTCTATTCTATGTCCTTCGTCAAAAGGAAATCTATCCCATTGATAAAAAACAGCGGGCGGAGTTGTTATCCATCGAATTAGAAAATGACGGAGAAATAATTGAAAAGAAAAAATTAATCCCTGATCAGGAATTTGATATTTTAAAACAAAAATTAATCTCTTTAATGGAAACTGAAAAACCGTTTTTGGATGGTGATCTCAATCTATTGAAGTTATCCGATTTAATTCAAATTAATGCTCATCAACTTTCCTATCTTCTCAACAATGGTTTCAATGAAAACTTTTTCCATTTTGTCAACAAGTACAGAGTAGAGTACGCCAAGCAACTACTAGTAAATGATTCTCATCAAAAACTGTCAATGGTCGGAATTGCATTTGAATCCGGTTTCAATTCTAAAACAGCCTTCAATACCATCTTCAAAAAAATGACAGAAATGACACCCTCTGAATTTAAAAAATCTTACTCACACCAATAGCCCCTATATCAATTTCACCAACAAGAAAGCCATATTATTAAAAATTTCACACAGAATCGTTCTATGTTTTGAAAAAAATTCACCACATGTTGATATTTTGTATACATTTGTATTTCACCACATAAATCACATACAATGAAAACAAAATTCACTATTCTCGTGCTGTTTTGTGCAACACTATTATCTGCACAAAACAAGATCTTCCAAACACCTATTAATGAAAGCAGTTTGAAGAGTAACCAAAAAGTAAGTAGAGAATTAGCTTCTTCTTATTTAGCAACAAAGTACTATTCACAAGCTCCATTTAACCTAAAATCTGATCTGCAAATCAGTCTTCCCAACGGCAAAGAAATTACTGCCAAATTTAGCCGCACCTTGACCTATAGCAATAAGAGCGAATCCTATATCTACACGGTAAACAACGATCCTCAGGCAGAGCTTGTCCTTTCTCAATACGACCGTATTGTAACAGGAATGTATGCTTCAGGTACTGGAGAAAAGGTAATGTTCCATCAGACAGATGCAAATATCTTTGCACTTTCCGAAGTCAGCGACTCAAAAATCCTCAACCAGGATTCAATAGACGATTACATTCTTGACCAACCAGAAATTTCCAGCAATAAAGCAAACTCCAATGTATGCCTATCTTCCACTCCTGTTTGCCCCGCAACAAGAATTGACGTGATGGTCGTATTTACTACTGCAGCTAAAAATGCGTGGGGTGGACTTTCACAAAGCAACTCTTTTGTCGCTACTGCTATCACCAACTTCAATACTGCACTTACCAATTCCGGGGTTTCTAATGTAACCATTAATCTGGTTTATTCCGGCGAGATCTCTTACACAGAATCAGGAAGTTTAAGTACGGATTTACCACGACTAAGAAACAACAATGATGGTTTTATGGATAATGTTCATACTTTAAGAACAACATATGGAGCAGATCTTTGCGCTCTTGTTACCTCAACTCCTACTAATACCTGTGGCCTGGGATATGTTAACACCAGCTCAACCAACTACTCCAGCAGTTCAGGATTCTGTGTAAGCTTATACAATTGTGCTGTCTCCAATTACTCACTAGCCCATGAGCTTGGCCATAATATGGGATTAAGACACGACTGGTATGTTGACAGCAGCACTACTCCTTGTGATCACCACCATGGGTACACCAACAAAAAAGCTATTGACCTGGGAAGCTCAAGCACTTCTTCTCAAAGATGGAGAACAATTATGGCTTACAATGACGAGTGTTCATCAAAAGGATTCAATTGCACCAGAATTAATCGTTGGGCGAATCCGGGTATCAATTACAACAGCGATCCTACAGGAGTTGCTATTGGAAGCACAAAACCAGCAAATGAAGCTTATGGATTTACAAGATTTGCTTGTGTCGTTTCTAATTTCATGCCCGAAACCCAATCTTTCCTGACAACAAAAGAAACACCTCGTGAAGTACAAGAATTCATTCTATATCCTAACCCGGCTAATGACATGATTCAAATTTCAGGCAATAGACCAGGCAAATATTCCTTTAAAGTTTATAACGGTATAGGGCAAAATATAATAACCACCAACGAAAAGACGATTAATCTAAAAGGATTACTATCAGGAGAGTATTTCCTCAATATTTATGATGACAAAAATTCTTTGATAGAAAGTAAAAAGTTTATTGTTAGATAATTTCTTTTAAATAGTTAGTTTATAAACCTTCAAATATCTTAACTTTATTTGAAGGTTTTATTTTTGTAGCCTTTTATCCTATGAATTACCTAGCACATTCTTTTCTTTCTTTCACTGACCAACAAATTGTAGGACAGTTCCTGGAAGACTTTATCCGAAATAAAGACCGCTTTTCATTCCCAAAGGACATTCAGGACGGAATCACTTTACACAGAGCAATTGATACTTATACAGATTCCCATCCCGCCATCCATGAAGCAAAAAAAGTATTCAGCCCTTTGGTAAGATTGTATGCCGGAGCTTTTGTAGATGTATCAATGGATTATTTTCTGGCCACTGATTATAGTCTCAATTCATTACAAGGATGGAAAGAGCATTCGTTAAAAGTATACAGAGTACTCAATGAAAACAAAAAATGGCTTCCCGAAAATTTCAAAAATATGCTGGTAAAAATGGAATCGGATGACTGGCTTTATAATTATCGCGAAGATTGGGGAATAAAATTCAGTATACAAAATGTCCTGAATAAAGCAAAATATTTGGATAAAGACATCCCCGTTTTTAAAGCTTTCTTAGAAAATAAAGATTTCCTTCAGGACTGCTATAATCAATTCTTCCCGGATTTACTCGAACATACAAAAGGGATCAATGCTCTTTTACAAGTTGAAAATTAATTCAATAAAATAAAAAAGTACTTACAGAGTAAGCACTTCATAACCTTCTTTATTTCGCTTAAAATAATTTGATATGAAGATTATTATTTAATAAGTCAATTTTATTGCCAAAATGTTACAAACGAACGCTTGTTAGTTTTAAAAACACCTATATACCTCTATCTCAGAAGAAAAAAATAATCCTGTAAAGCCCTTCCTGCTAAATAAAAAAGCACCTACCGAAGTAAGCGCTCAATATAGTGAATTTGTGTTATTAGAATTTTTAGTGCCTGACTTACCGGATTAAATGGGAACTTTCACGCCGGTAAGTAATAAATTATAATTGTGTTTATTAAAGCCTATTTAATCTCCTATTATGAAGATCAACAATTGTTTTGAATTGGGGCTAGTGTAGCTCTAGTTCATGAAGACTGGATCTATTGCATTGGCAACATTCCCAATACGTCCTTGGCAACCACTAAAACTCCTATTGTAAGGATTATCATCAACGCGAATTTGTTGTATTCAGCCCAATTTGCGTACTTATAACACTGCAAACAGATAAGAAAACGAAGAGAAGGTAACTTTTTCTAATTTTCATATAAAATAATTTTGAGTAGATTATTATTTCCAACAATAAGGAACTAGTGTATTTTTTTCACCCGCATTAATTTCAATAAAAATTAATAAAATATCACATTTTATAAAAATTTAACATTTTA
Organism: Chryseobacterium sp. T16E-39; assembly: GCF_002216065.1. Lineage (NCBI taxonomy): Bacteria > Pseudomonadati > Bacteroidota > Flavobacteriia > Flavobacteriales > Weeksellaceae > Chryseobacterium > Chryseobacterium sp. T16E-39. The sequence goes on from NZ_CP022282.1 coordinate 2,478,525, forward strand.
AATCTTATCAAATATAATTATTTTTATTTAAAAAACAAACAAATCTTATAATTATTAACAAATCTTAATAATAATTATTACTCACTATTATAAGATTTAATTTATAATATAAGTTTCCTCTATTCATTTATATTATCAACAATAAATTTTCTAAATAAAATGTTAAAATATAAATTAACTTTTCCTTATATGCTTTCAAAGATAAATAATTTCTATTTATCACACAATGGTGTATTAATTTTTATAATAAAAGTATTTTAAAGAAAAAAAACACCTGTGAAATACAGGTGTTCTTAGTATAAGGTATGATTAAAATTGTTGAAATAAATACCGATTCGGATAACTCAGCTTCTCACTTTTCCTTTCTCCTTTGAGAATGACATGAACAATATTGATCTGATCATCAAATAAATTATACAGAAAACTTACAGCAGCTTCCACTTTCTTTGGCATGTTTACAGGCTCGGTTTCTAAAAAAACATTCACCGATTCACTGTCTTCTTCATAGCCTATATAGTTTATTTTTAAAAATTTACTGTCCGCTTTCAGCTTTAGGTATTCGGTACAATAATTTTTCAAGGCTTCATCTAACTGAAGCTTATACTTGGGATCATTGAAATGAAAAGGTTTATTGTATTTCTTATTCAATGCATTTTCAAGATCGTCCAAAAAAAAACGGCCTGTTACTTCAAATGTTTTTGACTTTGCATTATAATTGATTTCGACAGAACCCACATGATAAGGATGCTTCTCTTTAGTAAAAGAAAACAAAAAAATAACAGGAAGTAGCAATAACCATATACCCTTCATAACCGTAGACTTAATTATTTTCCGAAATTAATCATTATTTTCGTACGCTTTACATTATCACTCTATCATGCAAGATTTTTTATTTTATTTAAAACTAGGCTGGGAACATATCATTTCTTTGGACGCTTTGGATCATCAACTTTTTGTACTGGCATTAATTGCGATCTATTCTTATAAAGATTTGAAAAAAATACTGATCCTAGTCACTGCATTTACGATTGGCCATTCCATTACTCTTGCGTTAAGTATTCTGGATGTGGTGAGAGTTCCATCGGATTGGGTAGAATTTTTAATTCCTTTAACGATCGTACTTACAGCATTGGGAAATATCATCATGAAAAACAAAAAACAGACACTGGATAAAACAAATTATTATCTGGCTTTGATTTTTGGATTAATTCATGGAATGGGATTTGCCAATACAGCAAGAGTGATGATCGCTAAAAGCCAAAGTATTGCGATCCCTCTTTTAGGATTTAATATTGGGCTTGAATTAGGTCAAATCGTGATTGTTTTTGCTATATTAATCCTGCTTTTTATTGCTTTAACCATTTTCAAAATCAACAAAAAGGATTGGGTATTATTTATCTCGTCCGGGGTATTTGCACTGGCATTGAAAATGACTTTAGAAAGAATTCCATTTTAGGCTTTAATGATTGATATATTTTCAACTACTTATTGGTATATTTGAAAATTATTAAACCATTCGGTCATGAAACTAAAAGTAACTGTACTTTCTGTATTCACATTTATAGGTGCGACTGCACAAAACATTCAAAATAATCCGGGAAGCAATCACGGAAATAAATTTGAACAATTAGGAACCATTTTACCTACTCCAAATATTTACAGGACAGCATCCGGATCTCCGGGACAAGGGTACTGGCAAAACAGAGCTGATTATTCTATTTCAGCTTATCTGGATGAGGATAAAAGAAACCTGAAAGGCTCTGAAACGATCACGTATTATAATAATTCTCCTGATGACCTTGATTATATCTGGTTACAGTTGGATGAAAACGAAGCATCCTCTATTAACAAAGCAAATTATGGAGCTTCAACTACTCTTCCCAAAACTTCAAATGATCAACAGTTAAAAGCGACAGAACTTCCTGAAAAAGACAATGGATATGGGGTACATCTTGAAAAGGTAACCGATGCCTCAGGAAATCCTCTACTATATACAGTCAACAAAACGATGATGCGTATCGACCTGCCTAAGGTTTTAAAAAAAGGAGAAAAGCTGATTTTTAAAGTAGACTGGAACTATAATATTACCAACCGAATCAAAATGGGTGGCCGTGGTGGTTATGAGAATTTTCCGGAGGATGGAAACGATCTTTACACCATGACCCAATGGTATCCAAGGATGTGTGTCTACAGTGATTTCCATGGATGGCAGAATCATCAGTTTACAGGAAGGGGAGAATTTGCATTGGTCTTCGGAAATTTTAAAGTATCACTGAACGTTCCATCCGATCACGTTGTAGGAGGAACGGGTGAATGTAAAAATTACGATCAGGTCCTGTCTTCTGACCAGTTAGCCAGATACAAGAAGGCTCAGGGCTCTACTGAACCAATAGAAATAGTAACACTTGACGAAGCTAAGAAAGCTGAAAAAAATAAATCAAAGCAAAGAAAAACCTGGTTATTTGAAGCCAACGATGTAAGAGATTTCGCCTGGACCTCATCAAGAAAATTTGTCTGGGACGGAATGGGGGTTACCATTCCTGAAAACAATAATAAAGTAATGGCTATGAGTTTCTACGGAAAAGAAGCTTATGGATTATACAGAAAATTCTCTACAAGAGCTGTTGCCCATACCATCAAAACTTATTCAGAATTCACAATCCCATACCCTTATCCGGTTGCCCAATCTGTAGAAGCAGCTAATGGAATGGAATATCCTATGATCTGCTTCAACTTTGGAAGAACAGAGAAAGACGGAACTTATTCAGAAGGGGTTAAAAATGGAATGATTGGTGTAGTTATTCATGAAGTAGGACATAATTTCTTTCCGATGATCATTAATTCAGACGAAAGACAATGGACCTGGATGGATGAAGGTCTTAATACCTTCACAGAATATCTTACCGAAGAAAGATGGGATAATAAATTTCCATCGAAACGTGGACCCGCATGGACAATTGTAGATTATATGAAACTTCCTAAAGATCAATTGGAACCGATTATGAGTAATTCTGAAAACATTGTTCAGTTTGGCCCAAATGCCTATTCCAAACCTGCTACAGGATTGAATATTCTTCGTGAAACAATTATGGGCAGAGAACTTTTCGATAAGGCGTACAAAACATATGCTAAACGATGGGCGTTCAAACATCCTGAACCTGCAGATTTTTTCAGAACCATGGAGGACGCAAGTGGCGAGGATCTGGACTGGTTCTGGAGAGGTTGGTTCTACGGAATAGACCCTGTTGATATTGCTATTGATAAAGTTACCATTGGTACACCGGATTTAGATGCCTCTCCAACGGGTAATGAAGTAAAGTATAAAGTAGACAAAGCGTTGGTCAATGATTTTGAAGATATCTCAAAAATAAGAAACAAAGAGGACAAGAATATTACATTCTATGTGGACAAGGATAAGGAGGCTCAGGATTTCTACTATCGTTATGACAGAGGACAGGAAAAAGTAGACAATACAAAAGAACATTCTCTTATAAATGATAACAATACAACTCTGGACAAGAAGGATAAAGAAAAATTCAAAAATATTCAGGGATACCAGATTGACTTTGTCAACAAAGGTGGATTGGTAATGCCAATTATTCTAGAATTTACATTTGAAGACGGAACTAAATTATATGACAAATCCTCTGCTCAGATCTGGAGACTCAATGAACAAAAAGTTTCCAAAACTTACTATTTTGAAAAGAAATTAAAATCTATTCAACTGGATCCAATGCGGGAAACTGCAGATATTGACACCTCAAATAACTTCTGGAGCAATGATGGAAGTAACGCACAGACATCAAAATTCCAAGTATTCAAGCAAAAACATGAAAATATAAGAGGCGGAGCCAGTGGAAAAGTAAATCCGATGCAAGCTGCAGAGAAAAAATAAATCACAATTAAAACCGCCTGTTGGCGGTTTTATTTTTATTTCCCTAAATGATTTTTCAATACTGCTTTATAGGTTCTTCCTAAAGGAATTTTATCTCCACCGATAAGGAAAACATTTTTCACATCATACGACTCGATATGAGAAGTCAAAACGATATAAGATTTATGAACCCTGATAAATCCAAAAGCCTGGAACTTTTCCTCAAAGTTAGACATCCGGTCAAGGATCATATACTTTTTTAAAGGAGTAACAAGAATGATGTACTCTCCGAATCCCTGTATCCAAAGAATATCTTTTAGAAAAACCTTATTCATGATATAATTGGATTTAAACATAATAAAGTCCTTTTCTTCAGGCTCTGTTGAGTTTTTAAACTGTAGAAAATCCTTAGCTTTATTAATGGCTCTCTTAAAGGTTTCAAAATCTACAGGCTTTACAAGATAATGTACCACATCCAATTCAAATGCTTTCACAGCATGCTGGGTTTCCAACGTCATAAAAATACATAAAGGCTTATAAGGCAGTTTTTGTAACAATTCCACTCCATTAATCTCAGGCATATTAATATCCAGGATGACAAGGTCTACCCTATTTTCCTTTAAATATTCCAATGCAACATCTGCCTCCTGAAAAGAATTCTGAAGGTCTATATCTTCTATCTGCGCACAATATTGTTTAACAAGTTGCAATGCAGGATATTCATCGTCTACATTGACTACAGATAAATTAGCCATTCAGATTAATTTTTAAAGTTGTTTTATATTCATCATTCTCAATCAGGTTTGATGAAAAATCATATTTTCCGGAATAGTACTTTTCTAATATCTGATTAATTGCCTCATTTCCTAAACCATTATATCCGGTATCTTCCACTGGTCTCTTTGTATTAATTGAATTAATGATTTCAAAAAAAATATCCCTTTCCTTAATAGAATATAATACTTTTATAAAGCTACCCGGCTCCAGTCCAATTCCGGAATGTTTTAAAGCATTTTCAAAAAGTGTCAAAAATATAGAGGGTGGAATTTCAACAACATCCAATGTTTCATCATTCTGAATATCAAAATCAATATTAAGCTGATTATCGTATTTCAACTGATACAGCTTGGCAAGAGAATGAATGGATGAAAACTCCTGAGCCAGACTGATCTTTTCCCTGCCACTATCATAAATAATATACTGCAAAAGTTTACTAAGCTGTAAAATAGAGTCTGAGGTTTTCGCCGAAGAAACAAAACTGTTTGCATACATATTATTTAAGGTATTCAATAGAAAATGTGGATTCATCTTCGATTTTAAAAGATCAAGATAAAGCTGTTCCTTTTGCTCTCCAAGGTCAACGACATTCTGTTCTATCAGAAATTTATCTTTTGTAATTCCTAAAAAGGAAGCAACCAGAATAATAATTCCCTGCGCTATATACACATTAAAAAGGAACTTTGTATTAGAAAGCGTTTCATTGAAATTCATATTAAAAACCGTGGGTTCCAATAAAATCCTGAACAGGCTTGATACCAAGAAGCAGATCAATGCATAGATGATAAATTCCGGATACTTATTCGACAGGTAAAACTGCGGAACCAGATAATAGTAGACCAGATAATAAATTCCAATATTAAAAATAATTACAGATAAAACACTCCAAATGAGCTCCGGGGTATCAAGGAAGTAATTTTCGGTGAAAAAAGTTATCAAAATAAAGACAAAAAAGAAGAAAACATGCTGAAATCTCAACAAGAGTCCCCAACGGTACTTCATAAGTTTTTTCAGAATCTTACCATTAAATAAAAGCCTGAAAAACAATAATATAAGTATAATATTTACAATTAAAAACATTCTAAAAAACCTGATTTTAATGGTTTTCAAATATAGGGTGTTTTTGATGGAAAATGCAGTTTACTGATAAAATAGGTCATTGATTGAAAAATTAAAAACCCGCTATCGCGAATAAATATATTTGAGGATCAACAACATTAACCGAATATTATATGAAAATTAAGAGAAGATTAATTTTTATTTTTTTATTACTGCTTAATCATTTCTATCAAGGCCAAAGTAATGATACTTACAATATGTGGTTTCAATATATCATGACCGCTAAAGTATCTGATAAAAGTACATTGACAGCTCTAACGCAGTATCGTTCTTTCGATCTTGCTTATGACACCAGACTATTTCTTGTGAATGCTTATATGGATTACGAAGTAGCTAATGGCGTAAGACCAGGATTAGGAGGAATGTTTCTGGTTCTTGAATCTTATCAAACCGATGATGTAAAAAAAATACGTTACGAAAAAAGAGCGTTCCAACAGGTCACATTAGATCATAATATCGGCCGTACATCAGTGTCCAGCAGATTTCGGATAGAGGAACGTTTCATCAACAATCCCGATGAATTTGTGCTTAGGGCACGTTATCTCATTTCTATGAGAATACCCTTTAACAAAAAAGGTGAGAAGGAAAGGTTATATGGCATTCTTAAAAACGAGATAAGAATGAATCTTAAGAAGGAAGACACTTTCGACAGCAACCGTATCACTGCAGGGCTTGGAATAAAGACCGGAAGAAATTCAGCCATTGAACTGGCCTTTATTAATCAACTCTCGCCCGGTAGAACCAGTAACTATGGATACATAGGCTTCAGAAACACCTTTGACTGGAGAAAGAAAGAGAAACAATAAGATATCACTCAACAATTTAATATACCGCTATGCTTACATTCCTTGGATTTTTAATGATCCTCATTTTCATGGTTCTTATCATGAATAAAAAAATGACACCCCTTACCGCTTTGGTGATCGTTCCCGTAGTCATTGCTCTTATTGCGGGATTTGGGCCTGAACTTGGAGATATGATGAAAAACGGAGTTAAAGAAATAGCACTTACCGGTGTCATGCTTATTTTCGCTATTCTCTACTTCAGCTTAATGATAGATACAGGTTTGTTTGAGCCTCTCGTGGATATTATTTTAAAAGCAGTAGGAGACAACCCTATTAAAACAACTGTAGGAACAGCCATTCTTACGACATTGGTTTCCCTCGATGGAGATGGTTCTTCCACTTATATTATCGTCGTTGCCGCTATGCTTCCCCTCTACAAAAAACAAGGCCTGAATCCATTGATCCTTACCTGCATCATTATGCTTGCTGGCGGTATTATGAATATTCTCCCATGGGGCGGACCGACAGCCAGAGTCATGAGCTCACTCAAACTTGGACATACCGAAATTTTCGTTCCGATGATTCCCATTATGGTATTAGGAATTTGCTGGGTGCTATTCGTAGCCTACATTCTGGGACTAAAAGAAAAAAAACGCATCGCAAAACACGGAAAATATACCCAGTACAGCAATAGTGATATTGTCGGGGAAAAAGATCCTAAACTCCTCCGTCCAAAACTGCTGTGGGTCAATCTGGGTCTCACTCTTATTTTATTAACCGTAATGATTTTAGATATTGTTCCATTGGGAATTGCTTTTATGATCGCTTTCTGTATAGCTTCTGTCATCAATTATCCAAAATTAAAAGATCAGCAGAAGATTATGTCGAAACACGCAGGGAATGCTTTATCTGTAGCAGGTATGATTTTCGGAGCCGGAATTTTCACCGGAATTTTGAATGGATCAGGGATTATGCAGGCTATGGGAAACAGCATGATCGAAATTGTTCCTAAAAGCTGGGGCGGTTCTTTAAATATCATTACGGCAGTATTTAGTGTACCCCTTACCTTTTTCCTTACTAACGACGCTTACTATTTTGGGATATTACCGATCATTGCAGCAACCGGACAGCAATTAGGAATTACTCCGGAGATCTTAGGAAGAGCAAGCCTTGTAGGACAGGCCTCCCACCTCCTGAGCCCGCTGGTTCCATCAACCTATTTGCTGGTATCTCTTGCCGGGGTAGAATTTTCTGACCATTTGAAATATACTTTAAAATGGGCCATTGGTTCTTCTATCATCATGTTATTGGGAGCATTACTTCTTGGTGTCATTTAAAATTATTATATATTTATATTCAATTGTCCGTTTATACAGTGAAACAAAACCTCAAATGAATCTTTTCCATACAAAAAAAACATTCACCAGCAGATATTTAAAGAATCTTTCTTTGTATGTTTTCGTAGCTATTATCGGTGGGGTTCTTACAGGACATTATCTTCCCGAGATAAGCAGTAAACTGGGAGTCATCAGCCAGTACTTCTTCATGGTCCTTGAAAGTATCATACTCCCCATCATTTTTATGGCTATTATTTATGGGATCTGTCATTTAGCCGATATAAAAAATGCAGGAAGTATTGTGTGGCAAACGGCTCTTTATTTTTTCATCATAAGTTCTGTAGCCATAGCTCTTGGTTTTATTTTTGGTTTTGCCGTACAGCCTGGTTCTCATACAGGAATCGACATCACCAAAACAAAAGCCGTTCTTCCCACAAATTTTGAGATCACTGATACTTCAATACCTTCTGTTATTTATCTTAACAGACATGGTATTTTTCTTATTGCTTCAATTAGTATTGGTATTTATATGAATCTTTCAAAACGTAGAGAAGGCTTTCTGAAAATACTGGATCAGGGACTTACCGTTTTTTATACGATTATTAAGTATTTATACCTCATTCTGCCCATTGTTATCTTTTGTAATATAGCCTATGGAATTTCTATGTATGGGATCAATACCCTTTTACCATTAAGCAAGGTTGTAGGCACAGTATATCTTACTGATATTGTTTTTATTTTTGGGGTCTTAGGATTGGTCTCTTATATCTTTAAATTTAATCTGTTTAAATTTCTGATCAGTATTAAAGAGGAAATTATTCTGGTTATTACTACTTCTTCCTCTAAAACTGCTTTTCCCATCATATTTGAAAAGATGGAATCTGAGGGATACAGCAGGAAAATTCTAAGGTTTATTATTCCGCTGGGATATAATTTTAATCTGGCGGGAGCCTGTATCTATATTTCTGTGGCCTGTTGTTTTCTGATTCAGTTTTATAATATTTCTTTGAGTATTCATGATTATATATGGCTCTTTATCATTATTTCTGTCACTTCAAAAACAGCATCCGGAGTTCCCGGTTCGGGATTCCTTGCCCTTATTTTCACTTTAAACAGATTCGGAAAAATTCCCGTAACTGACCTAGCATTGCTTTACAGTGTAGACCGTTTTATGAATGAAGCCAGATCGGTAACTAATTTTATAGGTATTGCCGTTTCCGGGGCTATAATCTCAAAAATAAATCAGCCAATAGAAAAAAACGCCTCATAAAAATGAAGCGTTTTATATCAATTGTGTTTTGTTTTCTTACAGCGGATTATATTTAATTTCCCCAGTTATTTCTTGCCCAGACAACCAGAGCCGGCAACATATCCCCTCCTGAAGCTACAGAATGAAGATCAGATCCAAAAAGCTCCCAATCTGTTTCATTACCATGATGAACCCCTATGGCATACATCTGCCCGTTCGAGAACCAACTGTATAGTGGTGATCCGGATGCTCCACTTGCCTCGTCCGCATACGATTCTATTTGGGTACTGTCTACTGTATTTCCGTCCGGTAATCTAACATCATCTCCATCATCGTCATCCACAACACTAATGCTGCTTTGGTAAGTAGGTCTGTTTTCACCCTTATCATAAGGATACCCGGTCATCGTCCATACATTCATGTCCTCCCAATCGTCGTTATAGCTCTTAGCTCCGAAGTAACCTGTGGTATCTCCAATATTATCGTACAGTTTCACAACCATCATATCATTACCCACATCACTTTGATAAGCAATATAGCTTTCTCCGTATGTGTAAAACGAGTTTCCATAAATGGATCGTCCGTCATAATAAGCAGGAATTACTTTGATCATCCATGAAGCATAAGGTTTCTGAGGTCTCATGTGGCCTGATGTCATCAGGATCTTTCTGCCTACCATAAAACCTGTTCCTCTACCCTGATAGTTCCATGATGATGTACTGGTTAATTTAGTATATACTTCTACCCTGCAAACACAACATTCCGGATAGGTATTTGGATAAATATTCACCCTGTCATCATTTCCAAAAATTGTGGTGTGGTTGGCGCTTTTCGTCACCAATCTGTTTAAACGGTTTCTCTTAGCAGATTTTGTGTTGGGAAAAACCACTTTAGGATGCAACCCAAGGATATGGGTTTCCGGTACAAAAGCTTCAGCTGTGGTTACTTTTATTTTCTCGGCTTTAATTTTAGTTTGAAGACTATCTTTAGAAATAATTTCTTCTGTCTTACCGGGAATTCCCCAATCAAAAGGAGAAAGATCATCTAACTGACTGAAATCCTTATTCAGTTTTGATACAGAAATTCTAGCGGTACTTTTTACCTTTTCAGTGAGTTTAAAACTTTTAGCTGAATCTGTAATAAAAAGATTACGATCTAATGCTTTAGTGGGAAGCGGGTTCTCTTGTTCCAGTAATAATTCTTTCGGAATAGGCGAATCGGCTGGAACACCTTTAAAGATTTTTTTTAATTTTTCCATTTTGAATTTAATTATGGTTTGGTCTGACAAAGTTGAAGCAATACAACAGCAAATACCCCAGTAGTATCCCTGTTTTTACACTGTACAAACCCTGCAATCTATCGCAGTATAATCCACAGGATCAATTTATTGTATTTATTTTTTTCTAAGTAAAGAGAAAATTACTTATATTAGAGAACCAAATAAAAACAATACTTGTTTACTCGATAAACTAATAGTCAAAAATCCTGATTGACTTTAAATGTTTAGGAGTAACAAATATTAACTTATGAAAAATGCAAACTTATTAGGCAGAGAAGCTCAAAAATCCATTCAGGGAGGAGCTGCTGCCGGAATCGTTTGTTGCGAACGTGACAACAACGGAAAATGTACATTATGGATCGGTCCCGGACAACATTGTCCTTAGTAAAACGAACCATACAATTAAAAACGAGCCGGAATTTTCCGGCTCTGTTTTTTATAGGTCTGCCAAAATTTCACACGAAAAACAAAACTCTGCCATTTTTAACCTTCATCCTTCAAGTATCAACCCTGAACTTTCATTTGGCACACATTTAGAGAATTTGAAAGCAGAAATAATTAAAAAACAGATATATTATGTCAGTAAACTTTAAACCATTAGCAGATAGAGTTTTGATCGAACCAATCGCTGCAGAAACTAAAACAGCTTCAGGTATTATCATCCCGGACACTGCAAAAGAAAAACCACAAGAAGGTACAGTAGTAGCAGTAGGTCCTGGTAAAAAAGATGAGCCTACCACTGTTAAAGCAGGTGACAAAGTTCTTTATGGAAAATATTCAGGTTCTGAATTAAAATTAGACGGAAAGGATTACTTAATTGTAAAGGAAGGAGATTTACTGGGAATCATCGGTTAATTTGTAAAAAGTAAAATGTATTCATGTAAAATGACTTCATGAATATACATTCATTAATACATTGTACAAAGTACATTAATACAATAAAAAATTATGGCAAAAGAAATAAAATTCGATATTGAATCAAGAGACGCTTTAAAGAGAGGGGTTGATGCATTAGCAAATGCAGTAAAGGTAACTTTAGGACCAAAAGGTAGAAACGTAGTAATCGAAAAATCTTTCGGTGCTCCACACGTAACTAAAGATGGTGTTTCTGTAGCAAAAGAAATCGAACTTGAGGACAGAGTAGAAAATATGGGAGCACAGATGGTAAAAGAAGTGGCTTCCAAAACTAACGATATTGCAGGAGACGGTACAACTACCGCTACTGTTTTAGCACAGGCTATCGTAAGAGAAGGTCTTAAGAATGTAGCTGCTGGTGCAAACCCAATGGATTTAAAAAGAGGAATCGACAAAGCAGTAACTGCTGTTGTTGAGAGTTTAAAAGCTCAATCTAAAGAAGTTGGTGATTCTAAAGAAATGGTGAAGCAGGTAGCTTCAGTTTCTGCAAACAACGACGAAACAATCGGATCTTTGATCGCTGAAGCTTTCGGTAAAGTTGGTAAAGAAGGAGTAATCACTGTAGAAGAAGCTAAAGGTATTGATACAACGGTAGATGTTGTAGAAGGTATGCAGTTTGACAGAGGATACCAATCTCCTTACTTCGTAACTAACCCTGAAAAAATGTTAGCTGAAGTAGAAAACCCTTACATCCTTTTAGTAGAGAGGAAAATCTCTTCAATGAAAGAATTACTTCCAGTTCTTGAGCCTATTGCTCAAAGTGGAAAATCATTATTAATTATCTCTGAAGAAGTTGAAGGTGAAGCTTTAGCAACTTTAGTGGTAAACAAATTAAGAGGTTCTCTTAAAATTGCTGCTGTAAAAGCTCCAGGATTCGGAGACAGAAGAAAAGCAATGTTAGAAGATATCGCGATCTTAACAGGTGGACAGGTTATTTCTGAAGAACAAGGTTTCACTATGGAGAACGTTTCTTTAGATATGTTGGGAACTGCTGAGAAAGTAACAATCGATAAAGACAATACAACAATCGTAAACGGTGGTGGTGAAGAAAGCAAGATCAAAGGTAGAGTAAACCAGATCAAAGCTCAAATGGAAACAACTACTTCTGATTACGACAGAGAAAAATTACAGGAGAGATTAGCTAAGTTAGCTGGTGGTGTTGCGGTACTTTACGTAGGTGCAGCTTCTGAAGTTGAAATGAAAGAGAAAAAAGACAGAGTAGATGATGCACTTCACGCTACAAGAGCAGCTGTTGAAGAAGGTATCGTTGCAGGTGGTGGTGTTGCTTTAGTAAGAGCAATCTCTGCTTTGGACAACCTTACAGGAATCAACTCTGACGAAAATACAGGGATCAAAATCGTAAAAAGAGCGATCGAGGAGCCATTAAGACAAATCGTTGCTAATGCAGGAGGTGAAGGTTCTGTAATCGTTGCTAAAGTAGCTGAAGGATCTGGAGATTTCGGATACAATGCTAAAACTGACGAGTATGTAAACATGCTTGAAGCAGGAATCATTGACCCTACAAAAGTAACAAGAGTTGCTCTTGAAAATGCAGCTTCAGTTTCTGGAATGCTTCTTACCACTGAGTGTGTAATCACTGAAGTGAAAAAAGATGAGCCTGCTATGCCAATGGGAGGTGGAATGCCAGGAATGATGTAGTAGCGTGTCGCTGAGACAATTTAATATACTAACCGCTCTGTTTTTGCAGGGCGGTTTTTTTGTTTAAATTATGATTTTCCGGGAAGAAAAATAGTATATTTAGGTTTTAATTTAACTATTAGTAAATAAGTACTCAAACCAAACAACATTATTGCAACTGCATATATTGTATATTGGCGCGACACCCAAATTTGCTTGTTAGCCACAATTTATAAAAAACAATCATGAGTGAAATTCACGTTAATCACATCAAATCACATATCGAAACTCTTTATAATAATATTATTGATTTATCAGATCTTAATGCTAATGATCCTCAAATAAGTAATTTTTTTCTTACCAGATCTCTTGCAGCTTATGCCATTCAACATCATGCTCAAGTTTCAGAAAATATTGCAGCAGATTCGATTACTGACGGATCAAATGACAATGGTATTGATGCAATATACTATGACTTACAAACAAAAACTTTGTATATTGTTCAGTCAAAATGGATCCATAATGGAAAAGGCGAACCAGAAAATGGAGATATAAAAAAATTTATTAGTGGAATACATGATTTATTCGATTTCAATTTCGAAAGATTTAATAATAAAATAAAAAGGAAAGAAGTTATAATAAGAAATGCTATTTGCGATCCCAAAACTAAATACCAAATTATTTTAACATATACTGGAATTAATGATTTAGCTGAACCATCAAGAAGAGATTTTACTGATTTATTAGATAATTTCAATGATGCAAGTGAGATTGTATTTCTATCAATTTTTAATCAAAAAAGAATTCATTCAACATTAATTAGTTCTTCTGAAATTGATGAACCAATTGATGAACAAATTCAATTAAACAGTTTTGGGAAAATAAATGTGCCATATAACGGTTACTATGGTCATGTCAATGGAATTGAAATTTATGGATGGTGGGATAAATACAGAAAAAGACTTTTTAGCAAAAATATTAGAGGAGTATTAGGCGAAACTGATGTTAATAAAGAAATAAATTTAACGCTTGAAAATACCCCTGAATTATTTTGGTTTTATAATAATGGTATAACAATTATTGCTGATTCAATTGAAAAAAATATGGTCGGTGGAGCATCAACAGAGTTTGGACAGTTTACTTGCAGTAATATTAGCATTGTTAACGGTGCACAAACCGTTAGTACAATTGGAAAATTCGGAGAGGAGGATCACTCAAAACTCGAAAAAGTTTTCGTTCCGACCAGAATTATTCAACTTAACAATGCAGATTCAGATTTCGGTCAAAGAATTACAAAGGCAAATAATACCCAAAATAGAGTAAACAATCGAGATTTTGTTACATTTGACATAGAACAGACAAGATTAAGAGAAGAATTATTGATTGATGGTATTGATTATCGAATCAGCAGAGGAGAATTCGAAATCGATGATCAAATTTCTTTTGATTTAGTAGAGAGTACAACTGCTTTATCATGTGCTTTAAATGATGTCTCAATTGTAGTTCAACTAAAAAGGGAAATTGGTAAATTATGGGATGATCTTGAAAATGCTCCGTATAAAAAATTATTTAACCCAAGAGTGAGCGGACGTTACGTATATAATTGTGTCAGGACACAGCGCCTAATTGATAATTCTATTAAAACTTTAGAAGATTCATCGGAAAATCCTAGAGATCAAAGTATTCTTATTCATGGAAATCGTTTTATTTCAATGCTTGTATTTAATACAATAAATAAAAAATCTTATTCTACAGTCAAATTTAATTTTGACACACCAAATTTGGTAAGAAAAATGGATGAAAAAGTAAATATTGAATTTAATAAACTAAAATCTATCATTGATTCAGAATATGAAAAATCAATTATTTTGACACTTTTTAAAAACGGCAGCAAATGTAAGGATATTTATGAAAAATTTTTAAGATAGAAAACTATGGTAACATTATATTGGCAAAATGTGGAGCTAAGTATTTAACTTTTTAGTCGTTTATGCTTTTCATAATTTTCCGTTACCTGATTAGACAATAAGGCTAATCCCGCTGCGCAAAGTCTCCTGACTTTGCGTAATATTTTTCATAAAACAGGCTCCGAAGTCAGGAGACTTCGGAGAGCTAGGCGGAAGCAGAGGTTTTTATTTGTATTATTTTTTTAATTATATTTGAGTAAACTGAGTAAAACCAAGAAACATCGTCAATTAATTCTTATGTACTTCTAGAAATTTTTTAAAAGATTTGCGGTTGATTTCCATAGTTATACTTTGGTTATAAAACTTTAAATCAAAAATAAAATACTTTTGCTAACATAATTATGAAGCATCCGCACGATTATAGCGTGTAGTTTTGGCTTTTAGATTATAACTGTTAGAATGTTTAATTTATAATACTATAACCATACGAAAGGATTCGTGCGATAACAGTGAACAACCCAAGAAAAATAAATTTTAAAATATTTAATTTAATATTATCACTTCTTATTCTTTACAGTTGCAATTTTGGAAAAACAGAATGGAGCATCGATCAATTGTACAGACAAAAGATTGATGGAACTTCTAAAGTCATCTATTATTTTAGTGCATGGGGAGGTCGTGATTCAAATCCTAGAGGTTTTATCATCTTAGATTCAACAAAACAATTTCAGGTAGAAATAGAAAATATCCTACCAATCTATCAATTATCACAAATTCCAAATAAAACAAACATTGAAGGGATAACTCATGATTGTTATGGGACTTGCGGAGAACTATATTACAATAGTAAACCAGTTTTCAGGCCGATGAAGGTTGATATCTCATCGGAAAATGGTTTCAAATTAAAAACCCGAATATATCAATATAAAGGGTATTCAGAACATAATAGAGGATTAGAAAGATATGTTTTTGAAAAATTTAAAGAGACAAAAGATAGCCTAATTTTTTATAATTTAGACGATGTTGAAAGTATGAATGGAATACATCTCGACACATTAAAAGTAAAGAAAGGTAGTGTATATCTTTTATTCAATAAAAAGAATAACATCAAGAAAATAAATGTTGACAACGTAACTTTAAATTTTAAGACAAATTCTATTGAAGAAATAAGACATATAGCTTTGACTCCTAAGAACGAAATTAAAAATAAGGAATTGTCTGAAAGAGGAATATTTAGAGAATTGTTAAAATAAAAGATGAGAACATATTGGATCCTAATTTCATTTATTTTTATAGTAAGTTGTTCTAAAAATAAAACATTAGAAAAAACAGAATTGAATAAAATAGTTAATTCTGTTTTAAAATATACATCCACCCGTAATTCGTCAATTAATAATACGTATTTAATTAATCCTGCACTCCAAAAATTAAATATCTATATTCCTAGTCAAAAAGAAATTTCAGGAGAAGAACCTGGGCCTCCACCATTTTTTAGTAGAAGTATAATTGAGTTACTGGATTTAAAACATAGTCAATTTGGCGAAAGAAAATCAGACTCATTGAATATACTGAAGCAAAATCAATATATTTTCGATTCTTTAAAAGTTGATTATAAAATAAACACAAACCTCAAGTTAGCTAATAAGAAAGAGATTGATCGTCGTATAGAATCATATCAATTCTCAAATCCCGTATATTACAACGATAAATTTGTTTACATAGAATTAATTTATCGAAAATCTGTTTTTGGGATTGGCTTTGGATATCTGTTGGAAAAACAAAAAGATGGAAATTGGGTGGTAAAAAAAATTGTAGACACTTTTATAACCTAAAATCTACATTTATTATGAAGTATTTGAAATTCTCAATTGCTACTTTTTTCTGATTTTTAAAATAGTTGTACAAACCTTAAAAATTTATCTTACCAATGAAAATAAGTCTACAAATATTATTATTTCTTATTTATAATTCGCTGTATTCGCAAAATGCTACGCCAAAGCTCATTGAAAACATAAAGGATAAAGCAGCATTTTACAAATCAAATGTAAAAAATTCATGGGAGAGAGAGCCTATTTATATGGGAGCATTTCAAAAAGAAATCATTAATAAATTTGAAGATAATAGACTTCTAGCACTTGAAAGTCATTATGAAAATCCGTGTAATAAAGCTTATATAAAAAGGGAGAAAAATTCCTTTAAAAATGCATTTGAAGGTAAGGTTAATATTTTTGTTGATACCACCCAAAAAATAAAATTTTTCAAAGTTGTTTATCATAAAAACAGATCAAACACCTTTGACTACTTTTATGCAAACCCTGTAATTTTGACTAATAATGATTCACAAGATGTTCAAATTGGATACGGATTTTACATTCCTCTGATAATGCAAGCACAAAATGAAAAAGGTGAATGGAAAGATATTGAAGATTATTATGCTGCTGATTGTGGCACTTGTTTAAATATGATGTATTTCAAGCCCAACGAAATCACAGTAACAACTTCGGTAATTTATGATGGCAATTATGAAACTAAATTACGACTAAGACTTGGGGAAAATAATTTTTCAAATGTATTTACTGGAAAAATAAACAGATTACAAATGGAATAATATCTCCGTTATTCAAAGTTTCTAATTTGGTTTCAACAAAAAACACATAAAACAATTAATCAAAAATGAGAAAACTCACCATCTTTTTAATTTTCATTTTCACCACTTCTTTATTATTTTCTCAAAATCAAAGATTTACTTATGAATATTCTTTTAAAATGGATTCTTTACACAGAGAAAACGTTGAAAAAGAAATCATGAACCTTGACATTACAAAAGAGGGTTCCAATTTCTACAGTGCATTGCTTATCACGAGAGATTCTCTTTTTAAAGCAGAAATTGAAAAAGGAAAAGCTTCAAAATCTATGGTTTTTGATATGAGAAAAATTAAGCAATCAAAAGTTAATTTTCGGATTTCTAAAGATTATCCCAATTTAGAAACCATTTACCATACGTCTCTCAATGCCAGCAATGTCGCATTAAAGGAACAAAACAAACTCAGCTGGACTATTTCTCCTGAAACGAAAAGCATTGAAGGTTTTAAAGTTCAAAAAGCAACCACCACTTTTGGTGGAAGAAACTGGATTGCCTGGTTTACGAATGACATTCAAATACAAGACGGGCCTTATAAATTCTGTGGCCTTCCCGGCTTAATTTTAAATATTGGAGACGAAAAAGGGGATCATATTTTCAACCTGGTTGGAAGTAAAAAACTGAATTACGATCCTTTATTGATGGATTCAAATAGGACAGAAATTTTTCTTACCAATGAAAAATTTAATAAGCTATGGAATGAATATAAAAAAGACCCAGCAAAGAATATAAAAATCATTCACAGTTCTTCAGAAATGTCGGAAACACTATTTTTCGATTCAAATAATGGTAGTCCTTTAACAAAACAAGATTTAATTAAAGGAAAAGAACAGCGGGCGCAAGAAGCTTTTAAAAGGAATAATAATTTTATTGAAAGAGAATTGTATAAATAAAAGCCTCTGTACACGACTCTCTCAATATTGATCAGCCATACTTAAATATATTTACGTTTACACTAGACTTATGAAGTTCAAATTTTTATTTCTGTTGATACTCATATCTACAAAATTTTTTGCAACCGGACAGCAATCTAATTTTATCACAATACAAGGGAAAAAGTATGAACTACTGAATGATCCTTTAGAAGGATATTTTGAGAAACATCCAGATGACCATCCAATTTATGGAGAAAAGTTTGTAAGAAAAAATGAAAATGGAGATGAAACATTTTTAATGACTACCTCAAACCATCGTGGGTATATTGCTTATTTTGAAATAATAGATAATGAATTATTTCTGGTTGATCTTACAATAACAGACCCTGACAGTGATTCAGAAAAACAAATTTCAATGTTCAACAAAATTTTCCCTAATAAAAAAACTAAATTGAACTATTCAGGAATTCTTACTGTACCGAATGGAGATTTTATTGATTCTGATAATTTTGGTTTTTCAAGCTACTATTCAAGTTATCTAATTCTTACTTTACGTAATGATATTTTAACCAAAAACAAAGAATTACAAAACGAGGAGTACATAAAGTTTAAAATAAGACAGTTCAAAGAATTTCAAAAAACTAAAGAATATAGAATTGCATATGAAAACTATATAAAAGACACTAGAGAAAATGAAGAATGGGATCTATCAGATGAAAACACAAAAGAATTGTCAAAAGAAGAAATTAAACAGATAAAGAAACAATATTCGAAAAAGCCAACAAAAGATGAGATTGACAATTTTTTATTTATGATGTCGAATTTGGAAAAAATATATGTTGATTATTAATTAACTTCATAGCATGAAAACAAAATTATTACTCCTTTCATTTTTGGGTTCATTAGTAGCTCATGCACAAACACTTCAATTCGAAAATTTGAGGAATATGTCCGTCGGCAGAGGTGCCATAGCCAGTGTAATCGTAAATGATAATATTTATGTAAGCAATGGCTATCAGGAAAAAGCAAGTGATGCAAAGTATATTGAGAAATACAATATTACTGATAACAAATGGAGTGTTCTCAATTCGACTCTTCTTCCCAAAAGATTTGCTAATTCGGAGACTTACGATAATAAAATTTATATTTTTAATGGTTGGGGAAACAGCCATCTTGAAATTTTAGACCTTGCGACCAATACCGTAAAAAAGGGAGCTACCAATCGTTCCTACACAGGAAATTCAGGTTCTGCAATCTATAATGGCAAAATATATGTGTTTGGTGGCAGCGGGCTCAAAGGGGCTGCAAAGACTGTATTTTCCAATAAATTCCAGTATTATGATATTGCTTCAAACACCTGGAACTCATTACCCAATATGCCCACAGCCAAAGAAACAAAAGGAAAAATTGTTAATGATAAATTGTATGTAATTGGTGGTTTTAATGGAACCCCATCACGTCTGATCAATATTTATGACCTCAAGACTAATCTTTGGGTCGATCAATATACGATGCCTGTTGGTATATCCGGACACTCATTAGCAGTATCCGGGGATAAAATTTTTATTGTAGGGGGGTATAATTTTCAAAATTTTATTGCCTATTTTGATACTACAACCAACAAATTCCATCAGCTATCTTCCAATATGATTCCCAGAAGACACGCTGCAGCGGAAGTATATAACAATAAATTATATATCATCGGTGGAAGTACAACATCTCTAACCAGCTCAGCAATTAAAAGCATACAAGTAGCAGATATTAGTGAAGATGTACTCTCTGGAAATAAATGAAAACATCCCAATGTCTGATTCCATTGAAATGGACTGATACTCTTTTTGGAAAAAGGAGTTTGATAAAGGAGAGGCTGGGATATTCAAAGTTCCGGTTTCTGAAATTGTGGAATTAATGGAAGATCAAATTGTTTCAGGAAATTATACAGAATAGAGCGCAAACAATACAAAACAAACATTCTTACACCCATATGAAAAAAGCATTTGAATTCCTGACTCATTTAAAAGAAAATAACACCCGGGAATGGTTTGCCAGGCACAAGTCCGAATATGAGTCAATTGTCCAGGAAAACAAAGCTTTTTTCAATCAGATCTATACTGAACTTCAGGAGTATGATCAACTTAAAGGAATCCACATTTTCAGGATTTACAAAGATGTTCGTTTTTCCAAGGATCAAACGCCATACAAAACCAATTTCGGAGTAGGATATTCCCGTTCAAAACCAATGCTCAGGGGTGGATATTATATTCAGCTGGAACCTGGCAACAGTTTTATTGGGGGCGGATTCTGGGGGCCTGAAACTAAGGATTTACTCCGTATCCGTAAAGAGTTTGAAATCAGCACCACACCAATCGAAAAGATTACCTCCGACAAAACCTTTGTAAAGTATTTCGGAGAACTCAAGGGTGATTCTGTAAAAACAGCTCCGAGAGGGTTTGATAAAAATCATCCCGCTATAGATTTAATAAGAAAAAAACAATATTTAGTCTTACGAAAATTTACCGATAAGGAAGTTTTATCCGACAATTTTCAAAAGGAAGCAATACTAACCCTACTGGCTATACGCCCCTTTTTTGATTATATGAGCGAAGTGCTGACGACAGATCTCAATGGAGAGCCTTTATTTTAAATCTTATTATTGAAAAAAGCACCAATAATAACGATTCTATTATGCTAAAAAAATAAAAGCATCCCCTTAAAACAGGATACCACAACATAAATACCTATGAAAAAAAACGAAAAAAGAGCAAAGAAAACATCATAAAATATCTAAATGCTGATCGAAAATAAAGGAATAAAGACTTCTACATTTTATATCCCTCCATTCAACTTGAATGCTGGAGAAATTATTGTTTTACATTTATTTAATGGACCTCATCTCCATGAGATAGAAATGTTTCTCAAAGACATTTTTTGTGGCAAAACAAAGAACAAAAATGTAGTGGTGCATAAAAGTCTGACATTTGTTGAACATTTTATTGAACCCGAATTTAGACGAATCTTTTATCCTGTGACAGTCAAAGAACATTTAAAAAAAAATGCAAATTTAGATAGTCCATATGCTACAAAAATTTATGAAATTGACTGGATAAACGAAAAAACAAAAGCCAACACACTTCCCGGTAATCCAAGACGCCTGCTGTCCTTATATGCTACACTTTCCAGGACAAACAATATTGTTTTTGATATAGCTGGGCAGGATCCAGAAGGAGCAGAACAAACTTATAAAATAGTAAAAGAGGTAGTTAAAAATGGAGGTTCAGCCATTTTATTCGATTATTTTGAAAATATGAAAAATGACTGTACAAAATATATTGAATTACAATGGATCTAAGAATAGCTGTTAACATTGTATTAAATTCTCTTCACTTCAGAAAGCGGAGATTTAATTCTTTTATCTTTTTTAATCTACAACACATTATGATACTTCCTTACATCCAAAATCACTTAAAGTCAATTCTTTTCGCGTTTTTTTCATTCTTCGCAATAAATTTTTTCGCTCAAATAACAAATAAATATGAGCTAACAAAAGATAGCGATACCCTATACTATGCCAAATATGAAAAGCCAATCATAGAAAAATTGAAACTGATCAAACCTGAAGAAAATAAAAATTTCTTTCATTTTAGCTCAGATAAATACTACTTAGAACTATCAGATGACTCAAATAAATATATGATTTATGCTGATGAAATGTGGGATGGTAAAAGGACAGGGGAAGTATTTATTAAACGAATTGAATTAGTGGAAAAACAAGTTGATGAAATAAAAAATCTTTTAGATTCATTAAAAATCAATGAAATTGCAAGTGACAATCAAATTAAAGATTGGAGTTTTGGTTTTGATGGAATCATCTATAAATTTGAATTAAAAAAAGGAAATAATTATTCTTATAAACATTATTGGACACCTGCTTCCCAACAAACATTTGCTGAATCAAATACTATTAATTTCTTTATAAACAAAATAGACAAAATAATAAACTATCAAGAAAACAGAGAAAAGTTTATGAAAGAAGTTCCTTATTTCTCGTGGACAAGAGATGGTGTTTCCTGGAATGCTGTAAAAATTATAAATAAAGAGAATTATGATGAATATAAAAGATATAAAAAAATCAAAAAGAAACAATTAAGACGCAAACTGTAATGCTTCATAACATCATATTAGCAAATGCAAGTCAAAAGTCTAGACCTTTCCTTAACCTAATTTCAGTTTTATTAATTCTTTTGTCTTGCAATACAAAGAGAAACTTACAGGGAACTTATAGATCAAATAAAGCTGTACTAGGTTTCTTCGTCACTACGGTTGAATTAAATAATAACGATAAGTTTAATTATGAATTTTCTGGGGATCTTCAGCACACAGAACTTTCTGGAATGTATAAAGTAAAAGGTAATAGTCTATATTTAAAATTTAATAAGAACAAAAATGAACCAGAATCTACAAATGATTCATTAATAATATCCGATATACTATCGGGTAACTATCACAATTATGATTTAAAAAATGAAAGTGGTATCAACTACCATTTAAAATATAAAATACAAGGAAATAGGTTTTTTGCTTATAATGTTAAAACTGGCAAGCTTATAAAAAAATCAAAAATATATAGTGATCAAAAAAGGTTTTTATTTTTTGGCTCCAAATGGAAAAATAAAAAAAGTTACCTAAAAAAAATTAAATAAAAATGTCTTGACTACAACTGATATGATTCCAATATTTAATATACTAACCGCTTTATTTTCATAAAGCGGTTTTTTTCAATAAAATATTTTATCTTTGCAACTAAGATATCAACTAACTAAGCATTATGGAAATCACAGAAGATGTTATAAAACTGAGAAAATTAAGCCAGCAGTTTGCTTATACTTCGATCCAAATGCATGAAAGCATTGGCCGGAAAATCGGATTAACCGGTACTGATCATAAATACCTTGGTTTTTTAATTCAAAAAGGACCGATGACTGCAGGTGAGCTTGCTGTCATCACAGGATTAACAACAGGAGCGGTAACGGGGTTGATCGATAGATTTGAAGGAAAGAAATTGGTAAGCAGACAACCTGATAAGAACGACAGACGAAAGATAATCATCGTTCCTGATAATGTAAGAATATCTAAACTCATCATTCCTCAGTATCAAGATTTCCAGGACAATACAGATCAATTGTTTGCAACTTTTTCAAATGAAGAATTAAAAACTTTAGAAAAATATTTCCGAAATGCCATGGAAATCATGAATGCCAAAATTGAAAAAACAAACCAATAAATACTAATACAATGGAGAATAATAAAAATGACCATCCTTCTGATATTTTGGATAAGGGACCATTTTATCATGGAACAAAAGCAGATTTGCAAATCGGAGATTTGTTGACCGCTGGTTTCGGATCTAATTATTATCCTGAGATCATTATGAATCACATTTATTTTACCGCTTTAAAAAATGGTGCCGGACTTGCTGCTGCATTAGCACAAGGAGAAGGTCATGAGCGGATATACATTGTTGAGCCTACAGGAAGTTTTGAAAATGACCCTAATGTAACAGACAAAAAATTCCCTGGTAACCCTACCCGATCTTATCGCAGCGCACAGCCTCTAAAGATAGTTGGAGAAGTCACAGAGTGGATAAAACTGACAGACGAAGAACTTCAAAGATGGCGGGAAAATATTGCAAAATTGCGCGAAAACCCAAATGCTGAAATTATAAACTAATATTATTTGATCTTTGACTTCAAGACATTATTTAATTCCTTAATAACACCTGCTTTATCTTTCTTGATTTTTTTTCCCAATTCTTTCCGTGGACAATTGTCATTGTGTTTTGCTCCCCAATCCATGAGTTCGATGATAACAGGCAGAAGGTCAGCTCCCTTTTCTGTCAGGCTATAGATAAATTTTGATTTATTAAGCGGTGATACCTCTTTAACCAAAATCTTCTCGGCTTCCAGAATTCCCAGCCTATTAACAAGAATGTTTGAGGCTATCCGCTCTTCTGAATTTAAAAATTCACTGTAAGACATTTTACCTCTCAGCATAACATCCCTGATGATTAAAAGTGACCATTTATCTCCGAAAACATCAAGAGAACAACTGATTGGGCAATCTGATCTTTGTTTATCCATAAAAATAAGTTATTGCAATTTGCAATAACTTTTATATATTTGTTCTTGCATTATGCAAGAACAAATATAATCACAAAAAATTTAATATCATGGAAAATCAAGCAACTACAAGACAACTTCTTGAAGCGTATTACAAAGGTTTTGCAGAAAAAGCCAATTGGGAAAGTACAATAGCCGATGATTTTGAATACGTTGGTGGTGATATGAACAACACAACACCCGTTGTTGGCAAACAGGCCTATATTGAAATTATCAAAAGGTTCTCTCAACGATTTGAACGTATGAGCGTAAAACAAATGATTGTAGAGGATGATAAAGCCAGTGTGATTGGAAATTATGATTTTCAGTTTCCGAACGGCATTAAAATTAATGGGAATGTTTCTGAAAACTGGACGGTAAAAAATGGAAAGCTACAATCATTAACTTTATACTTTGACACACTAACTTTTATGGCGAATATGAAGCCATAACTACTATTATTTATCACCTGCATTTTTAAATAGAACAACAGATTTTTTTGCTATGAAATAAAAAAACCGCTCTACTTTTCAGGGCGGTTTTTTGCTATATTTATGGTGATTAAAACGAAGACATGACCGTAAAATTTGATACACTGATCCTCTATGTCCGAAACGTTGAATTGCTTAGAAAATTTTATACAGAAAATTTCAATTTAACTGTAGTGGAAGAAGATCCAACCTGGGCATTATTGAATGCAGGAGCTTTACAAATTGGCTTTCATAAAATCGGAGATCAGTATCTGAAAAATATAGAAGAGGGCTACCAGTTTGATAATAACACAAAAATGGTTTTTGAAATTGATGGGGATATCGAACTGGCCAGAAATGAATTCTTATTAAAAAACATTCCGATGAGAGAAATCAAAACATTTGAAAACTACAATTTTTGGCTTTGTGACGGAACAGACCCTGAAGGAAATGTCTTTCAGTTAAAAAGCAAAAAGATTTAGTGCTAATTATTTAATGATCCTTTTAATGAAAAAGATAGTTGCTATTTGTTGTATCGTTTTACTGTGGACCTATTTTTATTATCCTGTTTTCGACAGTGAAGGAATATCCTACCTGATTATTTTTTCATGCTTCGTGACCCTTTGTTTTTCAGTCGCAAAAATATATTCTGCCGATGATAAAGAGGATTATGACTCCGTTGAAAAAGAAGCTGACAGATTAGAGAAATTTGACGGACAATTCCAATATCTGGATAATGGGTTTTACAATAAACAGAAGAATCCAATAGAATTTATTAAGTGGGAAGAAATTGTCTCAGTACATTCATTCAGCATTCCTGTGGTAGGTGGCGAAAGGCAAACAGGCCTGGAAATAATCACTGATCAACAGCATTATGAATTTGATAGAAAAACCCCTGGAATTGAAAAATTAAAAAATCAACTTTACAATCATCTTTCAGATTGGGACTTAGATGCTCCAACCATCATTACCAATAATTACGGCCTTAAAAAAACAAAGTTATATGAGCGAAAGTTTTCAGCAAGAGATTGAAAAATAACAAAACTAAATGAACAAATATAAAACCCGATATCCTCGATCATCGGGTTTTTCATGTATATTTGAGGAGTACCATAATAACACTAATCACAAAAACAATCATGAAATACATTTTAAGCTTATTCTTATTACTATCCGTACTGTCCTGTGAAAACAAAGAAGAAAAGAAGCAAAGGGTTTTTAAGCAATTCGAAGAAGAGGCTAAAGCGTTGAAAAAAAATCAAATTGATTTATTTATCAATGCAACTCCAAAATATTTTTCAGCTAAAACAATTGATGGTCAAGTTTTCAATTCTCAGGATTATAAAGGTAAAAATCTGGTCATCTTTATTTATGACAAATCCTATCTGAAAAAGAGTGAATCTTATGACATGGCAGAAGAGTTTAATGCTTTATATACCGAATTTAAAAATGAAGCTTATTTTATTGGGATTATTGAAGGGTTCATAGAAAATGATAAACAACTGAAAGATTACATTAGTAATTCTAATGTCCAATTCGCACAGATTGACAATACTAAATCTTATGATAAATCAGAAAAATTAAATTACAATCTATTCTGCAGTCCTGCAAAAGTACTTATTGGCAGCAATGGAAAAGTAATCCATTCTTCCTGCGGTGGTGGGAATAATGCTGAAATTTCCCATAAACTTGACAGTATAAAAACGGCTTCTAAATAATTAATACAATCCAATCTTTAAAAAATGAAAAAAGTAATATTAGACTTAGCAACCACCTTAGACGGATTTATTGAAGGTCCCAACGGGGAAATCGATTGGTGTATCATGGATGATGATATGGATTTTGATGGTTTTCTTTCAAGCATTGACACTATTTTTTATGGAAGAGTGAGTTATGACGCGTGGGGAAATTATCAGCCTGATGAGAATGCCACTTTGGAAGAGCGAAACTTATGGAATGCTGTTCATTCAAAAAGTAAGTTTGTATTTTCAAGTCAACAAAGAGAAGATGAAAATGCAACTTTCATCAGTACGGATATGGTCAGAAAAGTCTCAGAAATAAAAAATCAGGAAGGAAAAGATATTTGGCTCTATGGTGGTGCCAGTCTTATTAAATCCTTTATTCAAAATAACTTAATTGATGTGTACAGAATCTCTGTTCATCCGATTGCTTTAGGGAGTGGAAAACCTCTTTTTGAAGATCTGAAAGATCGATTGCAATTAAAGCTTACTAAAACCAATGTTTTTAAATCCGGTGTCGTACAGCTTATTTATGAACCCGTAAAATAAAGCATATGCAAAACAACGAAAGAGTGTACAATATGTCCTTTGCCGGAGTTTATCCTCATTATATTACAAAAGCGGAAAAGAAAGGACGTACAGAAGAAGAAGTTCATGAAATTATTTTCTGGTTGACGGGTTATAATGAAAAAGACCTTCAGGAAATATTGAATAACAAAACCAATTTTAGAGATTTCTTTGAAAAGGCTCCTCAAATTAATCCCAATGTTTCTTTGATAAAAGGTGTCATTTGCGGGTATCGTGTGGAGGAAATTGAAGATGAATTAATGAGAAATATCCGCTATCTGGATAAGCTCATTGACGAACTGGCGAAAGGAAAACCGATGGACAAAATCTTAAGAAAATAAAATATTCTAAAATTCTTCATTAATTTTTCGATCTTTTGTCCAGTTTTAAAAATTCAATTGTCATTACAGTATAAACCCATAAAATTATACATAATGAAAATCACAGTAATTGGCGGTACCGGCCTTATCGGTAGTAAGCTTGTCAACAGTCTTAAAAATTTAGGTTATGAAGTCTTAGCTGCATCCCCAAATTCAGGAGTCAATACCATTACAGGAGAAGGTCTTGACCAGGCTTTAGAAAATGTGGACGTTGTGGTAGATGTTGCCAACTCCCCTTCTTTTGCAGATGATGATGTTATGAAGTTTTTTAAAACATCGGGAGCAAATTTAATTGCAGCAGAAAAAAATGCTGGAGTAAAGCACCACATTGCGTTATCAGTAGTAGGTACAGACCGTTTACAGGAAAGTGGTTATTTCAGAGCAAAACAGGTTCAGGAGGACCTTATTAAAGAATCTGGAATTCCTTACACGATTGTTCATTCTACTCAATTTTTTGAGTTTGTTGGTGGTATTGTTCATTCCAGTACGGTAGATCACAAAATATTGGTTTCTCCCGCACTTATCCAGCCTATTGCTTCAGATGATGTAGTGAAATCAATGACAGAAGTTACAATCAATCCACCTAAAAATAACACCATAGAAATCGGTGGTCCTGAAAAAATAAAACTGGATGATCTTGTAAGAAAATATACATCGGTTATGAAAAATCAGGACGAAGTGGTAACGAATCCGGAAGCAACTTATTTCGGAGCACCACTAAATGACAGTACATTGGTACCCAACAACGATGCAAAATTAGGAAGTATCCGTTATGACGAATGGATTTCTGATCCTGCAAATCAACGATAAGATCAGAAGTTTTTTATATTAAATTTATACGAACAAAGACCTTTTAATTTTTACGATCATGAATGAATTTTTAATCGCCATACACAGAGACATCATTAATAAAGATGCCACTCCCTCACCAGAACAAATGCAGTCTTCCATTCAACCTTTCCAGGATTGGCTGGGAAGTATTGCAGCCCAAAATAAACTTGTTTCTCCACCCAAAAGATGGGATCTTGACGGAAGAGTGGTAAAAAATGACACCGTTATTAACGGACCTTATGCTGAAATCAAAGAATCAATTGGGGGTATGTTTATCATTAGAGCTAATGATTATGATGAGGCTGTAGAAATAGCCAAAGGCTGCCCTATCCTTCAATGGGGAGCAAGTGTAGAAGTGAGAATGGCTATTCCACCGACACAATAAATTATCTTGTCTCGTAATGCAGGAGCATTCATTATTACCCAATTTATTCAGAACAGAGTACCGGAAGATTGTTTCTGTGCTCTGTTCTGTATTTGGTATTCATCACATTGAAATCGCAGAAGATATTGTCAGTGACACCTTTCTTACTGCTACTGAAACCTGGAGTATGAATGGCATTCCGGAAAATCCTACCGCCTGGCTTTACACGGTTGCCAAAAACAAAACCAAAAACTATCTTAAAAGAGACCATCTTTTTCAGCAAAAGATCTCAGATCAGATCAAGCATTCCGCTCCTGATCGTGAAGAGTTTGAAATCGATTTGTCTGATAAAAATATTGTTGACAGTCAGCTTGCAATGATGTTTACAATCATCCATCCCTCCATCTCAAAAGATTCTCAAATTTCGTTAGCCTTAAATCTGCTTTGTGGGTTCGGAATCCAGGAAATTGCTGATGCTTTTCTGGTAAGTAAAGAAGTGATCTACAAAAGATTGAAACGGGCTAAGGAAAAATTAAAACTTCAGGGAATAAAAATTGAGCAGCCATCGGTTGTACAGATTCATTCAGGTTTGGAAACAGTGCTTACCACCTTATACTTATTATTTTCAGAAGGCTACTATTCGACGTCACAAAATATAACTCTCAGAGAAGATCTTTGCATGGAAGCCATTAGGTTAACGCTATTGCTTCTTGAAAATAACCTCACAGATACACCTTCTACTCATGCATTATTATCTCTAATGTACTTTCATTCCTCAAGATTTAATGCCAGAATAAATGATAAGGGCGAAAGTATTTTATATGAAGAACAAAATGATTCCTTATGGGACCAGGAATTGATCAGTAAAGGAATCGAGCATCTGAATCAAAGTGCTTCCGGAAATTCTTTAACGAAATTTCATCTGGAAGCTGCTATCGCCTATTGGCATACAAAAAAACAGAATCATGATGAAAAATGGGAAAATATTCTCCAATTATACAATCAGCTTCTCCAAATTGAATATTCAACTTTTGCAGCTCTCAATCGCACCTTTGCTTTTTCAAAAGTGAGAGGAAAGGCAGCAGCAATTATTGAAGCCGAGAAGCTTAAACTTACCAACAATCCCTTTTACTACTCTCTTTTAGGATATCTATACAGCGATATTGACGATTTAAATGCAATAAATCATTTCGAATCTGCCATACAACTTTCAAATTCACAGTCCGTTATCAATATTCTCAGAAAGTATACTGATACGCTGAAAAGAAAATAAGAAACAGGCAGTTTAAAAACCACACTGGTCTTGTTCACTTTTATTCAACTTTATTAGTCTCTCTAGAGTTTTGGCTTTCAGTTAAAATTTCTGATACCAGATTTTTATATGTATTTAAAATAATATACATTTGCATTTATAATTAAATGAACATTCATTTAATTATAAAACAATAATAATAAAGCATATGCGAAACCGGGACCTTAACAAAGAAAATATGATCAGACAAAAAGCAATCGAAATTATTGTCAAAGATGGTTTGGATGGTTTTACGATCAGTAAATTGGCGAAAGCGTGCAATGTCTCTGTTGGCACTCCTTACGTATATTACAAAGACAAAGATGACCTCATCATTAAATTGGTAATTGAAGAAGGAAATAACATGGAAACCCTTATTAATGAAGGATTCGATCCTAATTCTTCATTCGAAGAAGGGCTTCGTGTACAATGGACGAACAGATACCATTATGCAATCAAAAACCCTTTGCTCCTCCCCTTCTTTGAGCAGATCAATAATTCTCATTACAGCCAGCAATTTGCTCAAATGTTCAATGAAAAACCGGGAATGTTTATGAGTGAATTCAAAAACAATCTTTTGAATTTTATTTCAAATACTGTACAACGTGGAGAGATTGACGAAACTTCATTTGAAATTTATTGGTCAATTGCTTTTGCTCCTTTGTATAATCTGCTACGCTTTCATCAGCAGGGAAAAAGCATCAGCGGATTGCCCTTTGTCCTTACCGATGAAATGGTGTGGACTACATTCAGCAAAGTTTGTAAGGCACTAAAAAAATAATTAAATCAAAAATACCAGAATAATGATACACTCATTCTTAATGATAGGTCAGTCTAATATGGCTGGTCGTGGATTCCTAAATGATGTTCCTCCTATCCATGATGAAAAAATAAAAATGTTGAGAAATGGAAGATGGCAAATCATGGCAGAGCCCATTAATTTTGACAGACCTACTTCAGGGATTAGCTTAGCCGCTTCTTTTGCATCATCCTGGAGATTGTTCCATAATCAGGAAGATGACATCGCTTTAATTCCATGTGCCGATGGTGGAACAAGCCTTGATGATTGGTCGGTAGATGGTCCTTTATTCCAAAATGCCGTTTTTCAGGCAAAAGCCGCACAGAAGATAAGTACCTTGAGTGGAATTCTTTGGCATCAGGGAGAAAATGACAGCTATGGTCAAAACTATAAATCTTATATAGAAAAACTAAGCCTGGTCATAAAAATCCTTAGAGATGAACTTAATGTTCCAGATATTCCTCTTATCGTCGGAGGATTAGGTGATTTTTTAAAGGATGGTGTCTATGGCGAATATTTTGTTGAGTATAATGAAGTCAATGAAGCATTAATGCAATTTGCAAAAGATCATGATCATTCCTACTTTGTAACTGCTAAAGGTTTAACTGCTAATTCTGACAACATTCATTTTGATGCTGTTTCTCTCAGAAAATTCGGCTTAAGGTATTTTAAGGCTTTTGAACAAAAGACCGATATTCTAGGAGCAGTAGCTGGTGAGGAGCAAATGATAAAAATGTAATATATTGGCTTTGAGAAATGTCTTTTATAAAAAGTCTGCTATGAAAAATATAAGTTCCGTTGTTTGTATTTTCCTGATCATCTTATCGCCCGCACAAGGCAACCGTTCAAAAGAATTTACAAAAATTCAGAATGAACTAACAGATCGATTAACAAAGATCAGTAAAACAACAAGTTTTAATGGATTTGGTGTCGCACTGGTTAACGACAAGGATATTCTCTACCAGAACGGATTTGGAATTGCCAATGTTGACACCCACCAGAAATATGATGAACACACTGTTCAAAATATTGCTTCTGTTTCAAAGACACTTATCGGAATTGCTCTTCTCAAGGCTCAGGAACTGGGGAAATTAACATTGGATGATCCTGTCAATCAATATCTTCCTTTCCATGTTACAAATCCTTACTATCCGGATATTCCAATTACCATCAGACAGCTGGCCACTCATACTTCTTCCCTTACTGACAATGATTCTTATTTAAAGAATACTATTGTTTTGAAAGATGACAGCAACCTCGACAGCGACTTAAAAATTGATATATCTCCTACAAAATTCAATCCTCCTACTGCTAAGGTTTCTATTGAAGAATTTTTAAAAAATGTCCTGGTGGAAAATGGCAAATGGTACTCAAAAGAAAATTTTACAGATAAAAAACCAGGAGCCGTTTTTAATTATTCCAATATCGGAGCAACCCTTGCAGCATTAGTTATTGAAAAAGCAACAGGAACAACGTATGCTGAGTTTACAACAAAATACATTTTAAAGCCTTTAAAAATGAACCATTCGGGATGGAGCTTCAATACCATAGATTTTTCCAAATACACCCGAACCTTTATCAATAAAACCACAGCCTATCCTTATTATTCATTGAATACTTATCCTGACGGTGGCTTACTTACAACCTCTGATGACATGAGTAAATACATATCTGAATTGATAAAGGGGTATTTCGGAAAAGGGACTATTCTTTCAAAAGAAAGTTTTAAAGAATATTTTACGCCACAACTTAAAGAAGAGAATTTCGTTGAAAGAAGCAATAGTGAATATAGTGATGAATATAATATGGGAATTACCATGGGCTTTGGTTCTACAGGTAATTTTGGGCATACAGGCGGGGATCCCGGAATGAATTCTGTCATCTGGTTTTTTAAAGATAAAAAAATGGGAAGGTTTCTGATCGTCAATACAGACTGGGATAATAAAGCTTCAGGAAAGGATCAAAAGGCAATTTATGATCTTCTGGACGAATATTTTATAAAACTGGACAAGCTTAGCAGGCTTTAGCAAAAAAAAGATTAAAAATAATTTGATCACTTATTTTCCTGATATCAAGAGTTTATATAAGACAATACAAACGGGCTTTTTCAGTCCGTTTTTTATTTTACAGATCGAATGGGTATTTTACTTATTTTTATCCTGTTATAATTATTATAATACATTAAAAAACAAAATCGATTACTATGAGCTTAAAAACTTTGACCACTAAAAGCGTTCAATACAACAACTGGGTAGTTAATAAATATATTGACTGGCTTTCCACCAAATCTGATGAACAACTAAATCAGGAAGTAATATCCAGCTTTCCAACGATCTTAAAAACACTGCATCATATCTGGCAGACTCAGGAATATTGGTGGAGCCATATCGGTGAAAATAATGATTTCGACTTTGAAAAAACATCCAATACAAACAGCAAAGAGGAAATTTTCAAGGCCATCAAAAACAATTCCCAGATGCTTGTAGATTATGTAGAAAGTCTTTCCGAAGAAGATTTAGCAAAAAATGTAAAGATCGAATCTCAGTGGTTCCAGTGTGATTTTTCAAAATACGAATACATTCAACATGCTATTATACACGGAACTTATCATAGAGGACAAATCGTAACCATGGGAAGAAATGTTGGAATTACCGATGCCCCTATGACCGATTATAATTTCTGGAACATTTATAAAGACCAACAATAAGCAATGCCATTCAATTTAAATAAAGCAGTAGAAATCCTTGAGCGTACCCCAAATGTTTTAACACTCATGTTAGACGGTCTGAGTGACGAATGGATTTATAATAATGAAGGTGAAGAAACCTGGAGCCCTTTCGATGTGATTGGTCATTTGATCCATGGAGAAAAAACGGATTGGCTCGTCCGGACAGAGCTTATTCTTTCAAATGAAGACAAAAAATTCCCGGAGTTTGACAGATTCGCACAGTTTGAAGAAAGCAAAGGAAAAACGCTATCTCAAATGTTACAGGAATTTCAGAATCTGAGAAAAAACAATTTGGCAGCTTTACAGGATAAAAAGATAACAATTGAAGATCTGAACAAAACAGGAGTTCATCCTACGTTCGGCAATGTCACCCTGAAGCATCACTTGTCTACATGGGTTGCTCATGATTTAGGGCATATTGCTCAAATTTCCAGGGTTATGGCCAAACAGTATAAAGAGGAAGTTGGTCCATGGAGAGCCTTCCTTCCTATTTTAGATCGATAGATCAGGGTTATTCCTTCACATGGAAGATCAATTGAGAAGTAACGTAAAACAATAAAATCTAAATCCTATAAGTCATGAAAATAATAAGATATTTACTAGTTTTTTTATGTATTTGTTTTACGTTTATTTCATGTGAAAAATCTACTAAGATCACAGATATTTCTGAAATAAAAGCGAAAATAGAAATATACCAGAGTTTATCGGATAAAAATGACAATACAGTTTCTGTCATTTTATATGACAAAAAGAATAAAGAGATTGTCAATAAATCCATCAACATATTTGTGAATGGCAGGAAAGCTGATTATAAAGTTATACAGAGTTTATACTACAGCAAAAATT
The DNA here is from genome assembly GCF_002216065.1 of Chryseobacterium sp. T16E-39. Classification (NCBI taxonomy): domain Bacteria; kingdom Pseudomonadati; phylum Bacteroidota; class Flavobacteriia; order Flavobacteriales; family Weeksellaceae; genus Chryseobacterium; species Chryseobacterium sp. T16E-39. The sequence goes on from NZ_CP022282.1 coordinate 2,513,091, forward strand.
ATTATTACCGTACAGAAAATATACCCCCTGAAAACGATATGTATGAACTGAAAATTCAGTTACCAAATGAGAAAAAATTTTTATTAGGAAGTGGATCAGCACTTGCGTTAAGTAATCCTGATAAAATCATTTATAACAAAACAGCTCCTTTGAATAAGGATTATTCTATTCAATGGTCAGATCTTTACGATGTGAATCATTTAAATATCACCAAAAGTGTTCAGGTAGAAAATACACAAGATCCTACTATAACAATGCTTGTTGATGAGCCGGATGACATCATCAATATCACCTCCAATGGAAACTATGTGCTCAAAAAAGAGAAACTTAACCTGCCTAATGGAAAGTTAAGGATGATGATTCTAAAATTTACAGCTAAGAAAACAGGAACCCTTAATCCCGATCTTCTTAAAGAGAGTACTTTTGTCATCGATGGTAATCACCAGAAACTGATTGATTTTAAATAAAAATAGCTGCAATTTTATTTTCATTTCATTAATTTCACTATTCATTTTTGTAAATTAGTTTGTTAAAAAATTGCAATCTATCGTGTTATGGAAAAATACGCACAATCTTCAGATGGTCAGAAAATCCACTATAGAGAATCAGGTAAAGGAAATATTTCAATTATTTTTGTCCACGGATGGCTGGGGAATGTAGATTGGTGGACTGACCAGGTTGATTATCTCAAGAATCAATTCAATATCATACAAATGGATCTGGCGGGGCATGGAAAATCCGACAAATCCAGACAAAACTGGAACAGTGATCAATATGCTGAAGATATAAAAGCTGTAGCTGATCAGATTCAATCACAGGAAATTATACTTGTAGGGCACTCAATGTCTGGCGCATATGTATTGGAAGCTGCGTTGAAAATCCCAAAACTAAAAGGTGTTATTTTAATTGATACCATTAAAGATCTCGACGAACAATATACAGAAGAAGCGGTTGAAGAGTTTTTATTCGTCAATTACCGAAATGATTTCAAGAATGCTGTAGAAAACATTCTACCACAATATCTTTTTGCAGAGTCAACTCCAGCTCCGGTAAAAGAAAGGATACAGCATGAGTTTCTTCAAAGTACTGGAGAGACAGCTGTTGAGTTACTCAAGCCTTTATACCAAACAGATTTTAGAAAAGCGGCAGCACAGATCAACGTTCCAGTCCGAGCCATCAATTCTGATGCACAACCTACTAATATTGATGCAAACCGTAAGTATTTAAAAGATTTTGATTATGTAACAATAGAGGGTGTCGGCCACTATCCTATGCTGGAGAAGCCTACTGAATTTAATCTTATTCTTGAAAATGTTATAAAACAACTGATGTAGGCTTTTATCTCTACACCTTAAAGAATTAAAAACCCGTCTTACAATAAGAACGGGTTTTATTTTTAAAATTATAATCCCGAAAAACGACCGATTTGTACAATTTTCAATTCAGTATGTACTATAATTTTGTCTCATAATACCATTCATTATGAGACCTCTTATTTTATTTGTATACATCATTATCGGAAGTGGGATATTGTTTGTTAACATTTACAATTCCCTTATTGACGCTCCGAATTGGGGAAGAAACATTCCAGACTCCCTTGAAACGGCAAGAAATTATTTTCAGCAAAAAACACCAGGAGATTTTTTTAAAATTGTAGGTATGTCTTATCACCTCATCGGATTGGTTACTATCATTTTGCTATGGAATTCATATCCACAGGTGAAAGGATATATGATTCCGGCATTTGTCCTTTTTATACTCGCTGATGTATTAACGGTCGTCTATTTTTTCCCAAGGAACAGTATTCTTTTTGAACAAAAACCTATTGATATCAAAGCTGCGGTTCAAGCATGGAAAGAATGGAGCAGAATGAACTGGATACGCTCATTACTACTGTTGACAGGGATTGTACTTTCTTGTATCGCCTTGCACAGGACTTATAGATAGTTACTTTAGCTTATTAATGTACTTATGGATAAAATAATAAGAACGGCTTCCATCCGTCACTTCGAGTAGGCTTTCGAAGAAAGGCGTATCGAGAAGTTGTCTACACAGGTTCTCGATACAAAATTATTTTCCACGTGCGTTGCAAATAATTTCACTCGAACTGACGATTTTTAGACTATAACAATAGAATGACAAAAACCACTTCCATCCGTCACTTCGAGTAGGCTTACGCAGAAAGGCGTATCGAGAAGTTGTCTACACAGGTTCTCGATATAAAATTATTTTCCACTTTCGTTGCAAATAATTTTTACTCGAACTGACGAATTTTCCCTTTAATTTATAACCTTTTTACTCTATTAAAAAAATTCAATAAAAACCTTTCCCCATTTCAAAAAACTTCCCGAAATTAGCGGTCTGTGCGTTAAATATCAATTAATGAATTAAAAACAAGTAAACAAAACATACAGTAAAACTTAGCATAAGTTTTCTTCGGGGCAGGGTGTAATTCCCTACCGGCGGTTACAGTCCGCGACTCCTTTCTTTTGAAGGGACTGATTTGGTGAAATTCCAAAACCGACAGTTAAAGTCTGGATGGGAGAAGAAAATGAAACAATCAATAGGGTCATCTTATGGACTTATTGATTTGTATTTCATTTCCATGTACCGAAGTGTATTTTAACTTTTAAAGTAAAATAACATGGAAAAATTATTAGAAAAATTCGGAGTTACCTCCAGAGAACGTGTAGAAAATGCACTTTTAAAATTACAACAAGGCAAAGGTATCCTTTTAGTAGATGATGAAAACCGTGAAAACGAAGGTGACATCATCTTTCCCGCCTCCACTATTACAGAACAAGACATGGCACTTTTGATCCGCGAATGCAGCGGCATTGTTTGTTTATGCATTTCAGAGGAAAAAAGTAAACGTCTCAATCTCCGTCCGATGGTGGAAACCAACAACAGTAAGAATCAAACAGCATTTACCATTTCTATTGAAGCCAAAGAAGGTGTTGAATCAGGCGTTTCAGCGAAAGACCGTGTAACAACGATCAGGACAGCGGTTGCAGAAAATGCTATAGCGGATCATATTGCAAGTCCTGGGCATGTTTTTCCTCTTATTGCTAAAAAAGACGGTGTTTTTGCAAGAAGAGGGCACACTGAAGGAAGTGTAGATCTTGTAAAAATGGCTAATCTGGGTGATGATGCCGTACTTTGTGAACTGACCAATGAAGACGGTTCTATGGCAAGGCTTCCTGAAATTGCGGATTTTGCCGTAAAAAAAGGAATGAGCGTGGTCACCATTGAAGATATTCATGCCTACCGTAAAATGATCAGTCAAAACTAAAATATAATAACTTAACGCACAGAAAACAGCTCCGGATATTAGTCAGGAGCTGTTTTTACTTTAAATAAAATGAGAATTAAAAAGTGGCTGCAGGAGCTGTTGAATTATTGAGCTTTTTCTCAAGATTCGTTTTCTTACCTTTTGAAAAATCGTAGCTGAGCCCAAGAACAAACATCGATTTATTATTTATAATCTGGCTGTTTCGGGAATAGTTAACCAAACTTTCCGGAAGACTTTTGGTTTTATATTCCGAAGGCATTCCCAACCAGTATAATCCTGTAGAGAATGTCCAGTCTTTATGTTTATAATTGACAAAAATGTGATTTGCATTTTCATTCGTATTGAGAAATGCACCGCTAAGCAAATAAACAGGAATATTAAACTGATACTGTACTGAGAATGATTTATATTCTGAAGACAATTCTAAGTTATTCGCGATATAATTATTTTTGATCAATGCTCCTTTGCTGGTTCTTATCGTTTCTGATGAAGGGGCAATCATCGCTTTGATCACAAGAAGACTGTTTCCAAAAGGTTTATAGGAACCTGTAAGCTGCAGTCCATACTGTTTCGAACTTTTTGCATTTTCGTAAGTAAGAGCATACCCTCCAAAGGTGTCGTCCATCACATAAAACTGGTTGATGGTACGTCGGGTATCTGAATAGAATAAATTGGCATTGAAATCAAAATACTTATTATTTAAGGAATAGATCAGGTTATTTCCCCATGTTAACTGTGATTTAAGATAGGGATTTCCTTTTTGTACAATGTTGGGTGCCATCTGAACCACGTTGCTGCTTAATGCAGCACTCCACGGGCTTTTCGGTTTATAGCTGCTGGTCAGACGCAGACTCTGATTCCCTTTAAGCTGATATCCTAAAATAACTTTCGGGGTAATGGACCATTCATCAAAAGTAGTTTCGGCACTTTTATTATGAATATTGGTCAGCCCCGCACCCACCCGGTATGAAAACTTATCAATTTTACCGGAGAACTCGGTATAAAAATACTGCTCTAAATAATTTACTTTGTACTGTGAGAATCCTGCAAGATTCTGGAGATCGTTAGCGATGGACGTATTGGAAATACGATAGCCGGAAGACAGCTTTCCACTCTCAAAATCATGAGTATGAGCGATCTCTCCCACAAAACCAGTCTGTTTAGCTTTGAGGTTCATATCATTATCAAACACTGAATTCCCTGAAGAGGTAATCCACTCTTTAGTAAATTCGGATGTATCGGTGGTAAAGTGAGAACCCACAACATTCAAACTTAATTCATCTTTTTTACTTAGTTTTTTTGAAAAATACAAATCAAGTGTTGGCGTTACATAATCTGTACCTCCTCTTTTCATCATAGTATGCCCTTCTGTAACATCATCTTTTGTAAACGTACTTTCTCCGCTACCATTAACGAAAGTATGAAGGATATTCATATTCAATTTCGCTTGGAATGAATAATTGTCAGGAACCGTCCGGGTATATCTTAAAGCAATACTCTGATCAGTATATCCAAAGTGATCTTTCTTATTTTCATCGGAAAGATAACGGGTATTATTGAGCTGATAATCATAGATACTGTGTACTCTTCTGTTATCATAATCCCTTAAATTCATAGAATACTCTAAGCCAAAATTATTTTTACCTTTCGTATAGTTGGCATATGCTGATCCATTAACGAATCCTGTATTTAAAGCAGACATTACATCGGCTCCAAAAACATATCCTGTCTCACTGGATCTTGTAATCACATTAATAACTGTGTCCGCTCTTGTTGCCCATCTTGCAGGTGGGATATCATAGTATTCCACCTTTACCACTTCACTTGGTGCTATGCTTCGGATCTGCATATCCGTAGCTTCAATTCCGTTAATAAGGAATAAAGAAGTCCCTCCTTTGGTACTTTTGAGGGTATTCGAAATAGGGTCAAGCTGCAGTTCAGGTAATGTCTTCAGCAGGTCTTTTGCATAACGTGCCTTTTCTAATGCTGCTTTATCAAAAGTATATACTGCTTTATCCGCAAATTGTTTTTTACGTTGAGATTTTATAATCACCTCCTGGATTTCTGCCGTTTTTGTTTTATCAATCGTGTCATTTTTAATGCTTTCCTGCGAAAACACAAAAACTCCACAAAGAAAAAGGATGGCACTTATTGTTTTTTTCATGTCAGAAATAGAATAATATAAAATATGACAAGCAGAATCTGATATGTATTACATGATAGAGACATCCAAACCATGAATAAAGTCATAACTCACATTATATAAATGTTTTATTTTCATTTAATTATTCATTTCTATTCATTATTGCCCACTTTTTGCTGCAATCTCTACTAATACAATTATTAAATTTAAAGGCATGAAAAAATGTTTGCTATTTATCCTTCCTTTTCTTGTGTCGACAGTTTCAGCTCAGGAAGCCGGCAATGTTTCTTCAGAAAAGATGAATATTGTTAAAACCAATGTTACGGCTTATGCATTCCGGAATATTAATTTATCCTATGAAAGAGCCTTCAATCAATGGTTCTCTGTGAATATTGGGTTTGGGACAATGCCGGAAGGTAAGGTTCCCTTCATTAATGCATTTTTAAAAGATAAAGATGAAGACCGATTTAAAAATCTTAAAGTTAAGGCTACCAATTTCACAATAGAACCTCGTTTCTATCTTGGTGCAGGGTATGGTAAAGGATTTTATATTGCCCCCTACTACAGGTATTCAAAAGTAAGTTCTAATACATTTGATTTTTATTACGATTTTAAACCAACCAATGGAGTTACGTATGAAATTCCACTTAAAGGAACCGGAGATACCAGTGGTAACAGTGGAGGATTAATGGTTGGAGTTCAGTTTTTCCTGACCAAAAGTCAAAATTTAGTTTTAGATTTTTGGATTGCGGGAGCTCACTATGGCAGTGGAAAAGGAGACTTTACCCTTACCAGTGATTATCTTCTCACCCCCGAAATGCAGCAACAGCTTAAAAAAGAAATTGAGAACCTGGACATCCCATTTGTAAAGTATTCTGTAGAAACCAATGCCAATGGCGCCAGGATAAAAGTGGATGGACCTTGGGCCGGATTTAGAAGTGGGTTGTCATTGGGATATAGGTTCTAAAAAAATCTTAATTCAACAATTATTGATTATATTGCTTTAATAAATTTTTAAATCTTGTTTCGTTTTCATATTTATTTTTGATATCGGGAAACAGGCTTTTAGCTTTGGCTCCAAGTTTAACAGCTTCTTCAAAAAAATGATAAAAATTTTCTTCGTCTCCCAGCGAAGAATATATAACAGCCCGAGTTCCAACAAATCGACTTTCTTTAGAAATTTTTTCTGCTTTATCAATTTCAACAAATGCCTTTTCGGGCTCTCCAACCATTCTATAATAATTTGCAAATAAATTAAAAACTTCTGAGTTTTTGTATTTTTCAGATCGATTAACCTTAATTAATAATACGTGTGCAGTTTCTAATAAATTTAATGCTAATAGTATTTGTACTTTATTTAATAAAATATGTACATTATTTTTTTCAATCTTTAAGACCATTTCAATGCTTTCTAAAGCCTTTTTAAACTGTCCAGATTTATAATACATCATACTAATACCTTCTCGAAACTTTATGTCTTCGTCGTTTAATTCTACAGCTTTTAAGTAAAGTTCTTCTGATTGTTCATATTCTTCGAGTTCTTCATATATTGAAGCTAATAAATAATAATCTTGTTCTTTTTCAGTAGACATTTTTAAAGAAGTCTCACCCATATTTAACGCTTCGTTATAATTTTTAAGCGAATACAGAGCCCAGCCCTTAATTCTGTAAATAGCAGAATTTTTATCATCTTCTACAATATATTTATCACTAAAGAAAATAACCTTTTCATATTCTTCATTAATATGATACAAATTAATTAAATCTATCAAATTATTCAAATTACTATTTTCTATAGTATATACTTCATGTCTTATTTCTATCGCAGCCTTAAAGTTTTTTTCATTAAAATGACAATTGGCCAAATTAATTAAAACCATTACATCCTTAGGTTGCAAATTCAAAAATTTGTCAAAATTCAATATTGCTTTTCCCCATTGTTTTTCTTTATAGAAATAAATTCCAAGTACTCTCAATCTTTCTTTTTCACTTAAAAGATACTCTTTTAAAGAAGTTGAAGTTAGTTTTACTTGTGTTTTGAGTATTTCTTTATTTTGAAATGTTGGAAAACTTTTTGCAAAACTAACAAACTCTTGAATATATCCCGCATAAGGATAAAACCCTTTATTTACCAACATATGCCCACGAAAATAATCTTTTGATTTTTGAGAAATTTCATTATTATCCATTTCTTTGAAATCGCTATTACATATTAAATATTTTGCAGAATCAGGAAGTGGGGATTTACTTAATGAATCGATAAATTCTTCTATATTTCCGCCTTCGTAATTATCATAAATTTTTGAAAAAAAAGGATTATCTTCCTTAAAAAAAGGTAAAAAATAATTAAATGGTTTATGAAAATGGGTATTTTCAAATATTCGTTCTGAAAAATTAAATCTGTCCGCTCCAAATATTATTAAATATTCTAAAATTTGTTGACAAGAACTTTGGAATTGTAAATTAAGCGTTAGTAACTCAAGTTTTTTAATAATTTCAGGAAAACGTAACCATTTATTACCTAAATGATTTAGCATTACAACTAAATAAGTTAATGCTCTTTCCCAAACTTTTTCTTCATTATCATTTAAAAAATCTATTAATAAGAGAATTTTCTTTTTATCTATAGTTTTAAATACTAACAGACTACATGCAAGTGCCGAGACAATTTGACTTCTGTGAAACCAAGTATGATTAGTTGTATCAATTCTAATTGTATTTGCTCTTTCATAGATATCAATAGAGAGTTCTTCACTAGCATAAATAGAGTCAAATAATGATTCTAAATTAGCATCCTTATAACTATCATCAATTTTTCTTAAATAATCAATTTCACCAAATACTAAACGAATATATTTACTTTTTAAATCATCATATTCATTTTGTAAATTTTTATCATTTGGAGTTTTCTTGATTTCTTCAATCTTATTTTTGATTATTTTTGGAAGGTTTTCAATATCCTCATCATTTAAAGAAATTTCATTCGCCAAATTCAACATCTCATTATTAATACGAGTATTAGTGTGTTTTTTTTTATCAATAAGCTGTTCGATATAATATTTTAATGAATCCCCCCAATCTTTTATCTTAATTCCTTTTATATCATAATGCGTAAAATCCTCATCTTTTGTAGTAAAAACAAAATGTTTATTTATAGTATATCCTTCATAAAGTTTTTTTATTTTATCAAATAGACTATTAACATATGGGTCTGTAAGACTGAAGCCTATAAAAAGAAATGTTTTCCCTTTATAGAAAGTAGATAATGCATCTTCATTTGGATTTTTTGGATTATATATATTTTCATAATCACTTCTAAAAACTGTCATGGTTTTCGGATTTGAATAATCACCATGAATTTTATACAAAAACTCAGAATCATTATTCTGACTTTTAAGAATTTGAAAAATGTTTTGATTATCAAATGTTTTAATATTTGGCCTTAACATATTTGCTTCCAAAACAGAATCATAATTAGTGGTTACAATTTTAGATGATAGCTGCCAAATTAATTTATGAATTTCAGAATCCAATTGACCTTCTTTAATTCTATTTTCTATTAAGTCATAAATGATTTCCTTAGATCTAGCTTTATATTGATCCCCATGTTTTTTATTTGTCTCCAACTCTTCCAGTATTTCAAATAATGTAGTAGAATTATTTTGCAGTTGGTTTTTGAGATTTACAAAATTTAAAGTGGAGATTGAACTGAATTCTTCGTTTAATTTATCCAAAACACTTATTATAAGATTTTGCCAAGAAGGAAAATTTAACGGCATTGAACAACCTGCCCCTACAAAAATTACAAGTTCATTATTTTCTATTGCCTCAATCAATTTTGGTTCTATCATTCGTGCTTGATTTTACTTTTCCGGTTATTTTTTTTAAATATAATTTTTTTTTTTTAAATAACTATTATAATCTGAGCCATCTATATTTTAATTATACACCAAGATTCTTTACAAATAATCATATAAAGTAATATTTTTGAAGATTAAAGTAAAATTCTTAATATTGTTAGTACTACACAAACTTTGGATTAAACTATATTTTATCTAAACAAAGATGTCTGTCATAACTTCTTAAGAAATTAGTGGCACTCAATTAATCTATTATTAATGAAAATCCTTATCATAGAAGACCATAAAGACCTCGCTTCCAATATCACGGACTATCTTAAGAAAGAAGACTACGTTTGTGAAGTGGCTACCAATGCAAAAGAAGCCTTGGAGAAGATCGAGCTTTTTAAATATGATTGTATTCTTTTGGATTTGATGCTTCCGGACGGAAACGGATTGGAGATTTTGAAACACATTAAAAATGATGCTCCCGAATCGAGTGTTATTATTGTATCCGCAAAAAATTCTTTAGATACTAAACTGACAGGTTTAGATGAGGGAGCTGATGATTACATGACAAAACCATTCTCTTTACCAGAATTACACTCCCGCATAAAAGCAGTTCTGAGAAGAAAAACTCCGGAAACCAACCGTATTCTCAGTTTCAATGAGTTTAGTATTGATCTGGAATCAAAAGAATGTAAGGTCAACGGTCAACTGCTGAATCTTACTAAAAAGGAACTGAATCTGCTGATCTATTTCATCAACAATCAGAACAGAATGCTTTCCAAACAGGCTATTGCCAGCCACCTTTGGGGAGATTATACCTATAGTGTTGATAACATAGACTTCGTATATCAGCATTTAAAGAACCTGCGAAAAAAAATCATTGATGGCGGAGGTAAAGATTATTTACAAACCGTTTACGGACTGGGCTATAAATGGATTGATAAATGAATTTAAGTTTCCGTTTTGCCAGAGCATTTACCCTATTGGTATTTTTTGTCCTTACCACAGGCTTTACAATTTTATACTTTGCCTTTGAAAGAGCGACGATGCGCTCAGCTATCCTCAAGCTTGAAGACCTTAATGCCTACGTTACCAATAAACTGGCACAAGACTCTACTTATGATTACCTCACCTTTCATCATCGTCAAACCCAGGTTAAAATCCTTCCACCTAACTATAAGAATACGAAAGAGAAAATAATTGAAGAAAAATACATCTGGAATAAAAGTGTACAATCTTATATTAATAAGATCACTGTTATCACGTACCCGGTCATTCATAAGAAAAGATATGCCATAACAAGTGTCCGGTATATAACGATCATCGAAAACCATTTTCTCATAAGCATTATCATGGTCGTTGCCTGGATTATGGTCTTTCTTATTATTCTTACCATTATTGTAGGGGTGTTGGTTTCAAAAAAAATTCTTGAACCCTTTTATCATGCGATAGATGAAATCAAAAAATTCAGTCTAAAAGATAACCGCTCCATGAGTTTAATGAAAACGGAAACCGAAGAGTTTAAATCTTTAAACAGATTCTTACTGAAAATGTCGGAGAGTTCAAAAAAGGACTACCACTTATTAGAAGAGCTTTCTGAGAATACATCCCATGAGCTGCAAACTCCATTGGCCTCCATTAAAGGAAAAATAGAACTGCTGATGGATAGCGACCTTTCTGAAAAACAACTGTCCACCCTTTCTTCTATGAATGACGAACTGGACAGACTTTCTTCCATTAATCAATCCCTTATTCTATTAGCAAAACTTGAACATTTTGAAAAAAATGATTCCCATCATATTAATTTTTCAAAACTGCTTACTGAAAGACTTCAGTACTTTGAAGATATTTTTGAAATCCAGAATCTTACATTAACAAAAGATATTCAGGAAGATATCTACCTTAATTTTGATGAGAACCTGGCAATCATTGTTGTTAATAACCTTATTAACAATGCCAAAAGACACAATATTGAAAATGGAAAGATCTCTGTAACTCTTACAGAAACCTATTTTCAGATTTCAAATACAGGAAATTCACCCACCATTCCTACGGAAGAATTATTCAAAAGATTTAAACGTGGAAACCCCGATCAAAACTCAATTGGGATCGGTTTGGCACTCGTGAAGAAGATTTTGGAGATTTATGACACTGAAATCACTTATCATTTTGAAAGCAATCTGCATACTTTAAAGATAAATTTCACAAAATAAAATACTGAAATTCAAAAACATAACAACAAATATTCAATTCTGATTAAAACTTCAGAAATTCTTCAGAATTTATCTATTGTTTAGGTGCAAATAAAAGCATCAATGAAAAAACTTTTCATCATTTTCGGTTTAGCTGCTATACAATACTCTTATTGCCAGGATACCATCAAGGCCATTAAAATCCCTGAAGAAACGGTAGTGGAAAAAAATCCACTGGATATTGGAGAGCTTAAAATTAACCTGAATCCAAAAGGAGATAAGTGGTTGAAATTTGGTATTTCCAGTCAGATCTGGTTGCGAAGTATTGACAATAATCCGGGTACTTTGGTCAATGGTGTTCCTCAGGAACAAACTTATGATGCTGGAATAAGAAGAATGAGATTAACCATTCAAAGCCAGCTTACTCCATTTTATTCGATCTTTTTACAAATGGGAATCAATAATCAGACTTTTATTTCAGGAGGCGGAACCGGGACCGGAAATAATGGAGCAGGAAAAAAAGCACCTTTCTTCTTCCATGATGCGTATAATGAATTGGCTATCATTCCCAGAAATGATTTTCAGACCGGCAAACCCAATAAGAACAACCTATATTTTGGAGCGGGACTTCACTCATGGAATGGGGTCAGCAGACTCACCAATGCAAGTACTACTAAAATGCTGGCAGGCGATATTCCTGTTTTTAATTTTCCTGCCATAGAAATTGCCGATCAGTTTTCACGACAGTTTGGTGTTTTCGTCCATGGAGAATTTGATCGTTTAAATTATAGATTCAGTGTCAACAAACCTTTCGCAACGAACCTAAAACCCACTGTAGGAGGACCTGCCGTAGATAATAATCAAAGTGGGAAACTATCCTATTCAGGATATGCATTTTACCAGTTTTTTAATAAAGAAACTACAGTAACTTCATTTTTACCTGGAAATAATCTTGCTGCTAAAAAAGTCTTCAATATAGGAGCTGGTTTTTACAGTACTAAAGACGGTACCCAATCCCAGCCTTTAGAAAATGTTTTTGAATCACATGACGTCAATGTTTTTGGAGCTGATGTTTACTCAGAACTTCCCTTAGGAAATAAAAATAAGGAAATGGGACTGACCCTGTATTCTGTTTTTTATAATTACAATTATGGTCCCAATTATTTAAGGGTAAGCGGACTTCTGAATCCGGGAACTTCCGATCCCCAATTTACCGGACAAAGAGCTTTGGAAGGAGCCGGAAACAACAGAATTCTGATGGGAACAGGAAATATCTGGTTTTCGCAAGTAGGCTTCGTTCTCCCAAAATTCAGTAAGATCCTGAAAGTACAACCTTTCTTCAACTATGCATTGAAAGACATGAAAGCGCTTAATCAGAATGGAAATTATTACGACGTCGGAGCCAATTTCTATTTATACGGTCAAAATGCAAGAATTGTTGTACAATACAGCAGCAGGCCCTTATATGATCTGGTCTCTAAAACAGTTTTCGACAGAAAAGGAGAATTTTTATTATCCTTACAAATTATACTTTAAAAATTTAATATCTTACCCCATATGAATACGACTCAAATTACAACCACTCAAAGGATCAAAGCCATTGTCGGTGGTTCCATTGGAAACCTTGTGGAATGGTATGACTGGTATGCTTACGCTGCCTTTGCCATCTATTTTTCCAATTCGTTTTTTCCTGATTCGGATCTTAATGCACAACTTATGAACACGGCAGGAATATTTGCCGTAGGTTTTCTAATGCGTCCCATTGGTGGATGGCTGTTCGGAAGTATCGCCGATAAGATCGGAAGAAAAAGAGCAATGACTCTTTCTGTTTTGCTAATGTCATTTGGTTCTCTATTGATTGCCCTTACACCGACGTATGAAACTATTGGAATTTTAGCCCCTATCCTCCTATTAATTGCAAGACTGTTACAGGGTTTAAGTGTAGGTGGAGAATATGGTGTTTCAGCAACCTATCTTAGTGAAATGGCAACGGAAGACAGAAGAGGCTTCTATTCAAGTTTTCAGTATGTAACATTAATTGGCGGACAATTGATTGCATTGGGTATCCAATTGATTTTACAAAAGGTATTATTAACCGAAGCGCAACTAGAAGATTGGGGCTGGAGAATACCTTTTATTATAGGAGCAGCATTATCTGTGATCGCACTATATCTACGGGCCAACCTTCATGAAACAGAAGCTTTTGAAAACAAAAAGGAAGTCAGCGAAAAGAAAAAAGGAACCATTAAGGAACTTTTAAAACATCCCAAAGCACTCCTTACTGTAGTGGGATTAACTTTAGGGGGAACCTTAGCCTTTTATACCTATACGACTTATATGCAGAAATTTTTGGTGAATACCGTTCATCTTTCGAAAGAGCAGTCAACACTTATTTCCTTTGTCTCATTATTTATTTTCGCATGTCTTCAGCCTGTATTTGGCGGATTATCGGATAGAATCGGAAGAAGACCTCTCCTTTTAGGTTTTGGGATTTTAGGAACTATTTGCACAGTACCTCTCCTTACTGCATTGAGTACAACAACTTCTATGTGGGGTGCCTTCTTTTTAATTATGGCTGCTTTAATTATCGTAAGTGGTTATACTTCTATTAACGCTGTAGTTAAAGCTGAGCTTTTCCCATCTGAAGTAAGAGCACTTGGAGTTGGACTTCCTTATGCTTTAACGGTTGCTATTTTTGGAGGAACAGCAGAGTACATTGCTCTTTGGCTTAAGCAAGCTAATATGGAACATTACTTCTATTGGTATATTACTGCCTGTATTTTCTTCTCACTCGTTGTCTATGCACGAATGAAAGACACCAAGGAAACCTCAAAATTGAATAAGGATTAAAAATATACAGGTCATTAATGAGACGCGCCACAGAAATTCTGTGGCGCGTCTTTTATTTTTATCTTAGCTGTAAGCCTGTCTGAATTTGACAATAAGGTCATCTAAGTTGTGACGCTGCACATAAATTGTTTTCACCTCCTCATATCTTGGAGATTTATAGAACACTTCATGAAAGTCCATGCTTCCATTACCTACTTTTACGACTTTTTTTACTTCGATATTTAATTTTCTCAACTCGTCTTTTAGGACTTGAAATTCATCTTGTATATTATTCATTGATATTTTTGGATTTAATTAAAAAACTACGACTTTTATTTACAACACCCCTTTTATTTTTAGGGGCAATTATAAATTCCTACTAAATTTAGTAAATTTTCGAATACGAAAATAAGGTTTACTAAAATTTTTATTAATTTCTATAGGATGCAAAAACTATACCTATTATTATAGGGATCGCATAATAATTGAAAAAAAATCATTGTTAACCCTCAGAAAATGAGAACAAAGCGAATAAATACGACTTTATTTCATTTTACGAAAGATTTAAAAACCCAGAATCCAAGGGCATTCGCACGTATTTCTCATCATATTTCAAATTAATTTAAAAATTTTGTAACATTTTAAAAGGTCCTGTATCTAAAAGATAAATTAACCATTAAAATTTAGAAAAAAATGAAAAAGCTTACCGTATTAACTGTGATATTATTGTTCTTAGCTCTATGTGCTAATGTGTTTGGACAAGCAAAACCGTATCCATTTGAGGTAAAAAGAACAGGACAGGGGAAACAAACTTTGATTTTCATTCCCGGTTTTGCCTCCTCAGGTGATGTTTGGAATGAAACAAGAGCAAAATTCGAAAAGAACTTTACTTGTTATACTTTAACCATGGCAGGGTTTGCAGGAACAAAACCACAACCTGAAGCTACCTTCAAAAACTGGGAAAGTAAAATTGCAGAATACATTACTGACAATAAGATAGAAAAGCCAATTATTGTTGGCCATAGTATGGGAGGAGGTCTGGCCCTGGCCCTGGCTGCAGACTATCCGGGATTAATTGGCAAAATAGTCATTGTAGATTCTCTTCCCTGTTTAGCAGCATTAATGAATCCTTCTTTTACCGCTAAAGAAAATAATGATTGCTCAGCGATGATCAGTAAGATGACAGCAATGACAGATGAACAGTTTCATCAGATGCAGATGAAATCGATCCCACAACTTTTAGCAGACACTACAATGCAGGAAACTGTTGTTAGTTGGAGTGACAAATCTGACCGTACAACTTTTGCAAAGATGTATTGCGATTTTTCGAATACTGATCTAAGGGAAAAAATAAAAAATATTCAATGTCCTTCTCTTATTTTATTAGAGTCTTATTTTACTAATTTTAAACCAGCCATAGAAGACCAGTATAAAAATATGAAAAACGCTAATTTACAATATGCCACCAAAGGATTACATTTCATCATGTATGATGACAAGGAATGGTTCTTTACCCAATTGAATAATTTTTTATCTACCAAATAATGGCATTTGAAGAAATCTACCAACTGTACTGGCAAAAGATATTTCGTTTGTGCATGGGGTATGTAAATGATTCTGAGTCGGCACAGGATCTGGCTCAGGAAACATTTATCATTGTCTGGCAGCAGCTTCCAAAATTCAGGAATGAATCTTCTATCGGAACATGGATATTCAGAATAGCTTCTAATAATTGCCTGCGACAGATTGAAAAGGAAAAGCGATTTACAAAAACGGATCTCCCCATTAATTTAGAGGAAAAAAAACAGGAATCCATGGAATCTGACATCCAGCTTCTTTATCAGTTTATTTCAGAATTACCTGAAACAGATCGTATCATCATCTCTCTGGAATTGGAAGATTTAAAGCAGGCGGAAATTGCTACTATCGTGGGTCTCTCAGAATCCAATGTCAGAGTAAAAATTCACAGGATAAAAGAAAAACTAACTCAAAAGTTTAAGCAACATGGAACCTACTAATATAGATTTTAAAAATATCTGGCAAAAACAAAAAGTAAATCAACCGGATATCAAAGACCTTCTCAATAAATTAAAGCAGTTTAAAAGTAAAAATTTACGAAAACTGATTATCGCCAATATCCTTTTGACGCTAACCGGTGTTTTCATTATCCTTATCTGGCTGCATTATTTACCAGAATTTGTGAGCACCAAGATTGGTATTGTTCTGATTTTATTAGCGATGACAGTGTACTTATTTGCTTACAATAAAATGTTTGCTCTTTTTTATAAAACAGATGACACCCAACCAAGTACGGAATATTTAAAAAATTTGTATTTGATCAAAAACAGGCAAAGATTCATGGAAACCAGGATGATCAATACTTATTTCATTATGCTGACTACCGGGATCTGTTTATATATGTATGAATATGCTTCCCGTATGAGCATCACCATGGCGATTGTCACCTATAGCATCACATTGCTATGGATAGGATTTAATTGGTTTTATGTCAGACCGAGAACGATCAAAAAGCAACAAACAAAACTCAACGAGCTGATCAAAAAATTTGAAGATATCAGCCAGCAGCTAAAAGAGTAAAAAATGTGACATAAATCATTTTCAATTGTCGTGTCTTTTGTAATTTAGCTTGCATTAAATACGACATTCTTTATGAGCTCACCAACCAATAAAAACCACTGGGAAAAAGTTTATGAAACGAAAACCCCTGATCAGGTAAGCTGGACACAGGACAGACCGCATATTTCTCTGGATTTCATCGCGTCTTTTAATTTGGGGAAAGAAGCAAAAATAATTGATATTGGTGGTGGTGACAGTAACCTTGTTGATTTTTTATTGGACGAGGGATATCAAAATATTACTGTACTTGATATTTCCGAGGCAGCCCTAGAAAAAGCAAAAAAAAGACTGGGGAGCAGAGCAGAGAAAGTAACCTTTATTTCAACGGATATTACAGAATTTGATTCAGAAAATTTTTATGACATCTGGCACGACCGGGCCACTTTTCATTTTTTAACCCAACCGGAACAGGTCTGTACATACCTCAGCATTGCAGAAAAAAACATAAAAGGTTATTTGGTATTAGGAACTTTTTCTAAAAATGGGCCGACAACCTGTAGTGGACTGGAAATCCAGCAGTACGATGAGGAATCGATGACAAAAAAGTTTGAAAATAAGTTTGAAAAAATAAAATGTGTTTCAACTGACCACACTACACCTTTTAATACAATTCAAAACTTTACATTTTGTAGCTTTAGGAAAAGTTAACACTTGTAATCAGTAACATAATACTTATTTTCGCTACTTCTTAAGTAATATAATTCAAGATGAAAAATATTCTTACTGTCATTCTTTTAGCTGTATTTTCCTTATTATCTGCACAAGACTCTATCAAAAAAGTATCACCCATTACAAAAGATACAAAGTTTGGATTGGCTCTGAGTGGGGGTGGCGCCAAGGGATTTGCACATCTTGGGATTTTAAAGACAATAGACTCTTTGGGTATAAAAATAGATTATATCACAGGAACGAGTATGGGCGGAATTCTCGGCGGACTGTATGGAATGGGATATAATGGTGAGCAACTAAAAGAAATGGTGTATGGAATGAACTGGAAGAGAATTCTCAGTAATAAAATCCCATATAACCAGGTCAATATAAGTGAAAAAGATGAATACAATAAATACATCCTTGAATTCCCAGTCATCAATGGAGCACCATCATTGCCCAGTTCTTTTATAGAAGGTCAGTATATGGGTGAAGTCCTTAACACCTTAACTTTTCCTGCAAAACATATTAATGATTTTAGCAAACTTAGAATTCCCGTAGAATTAACCTCATCAGATATTGTAAATGGAGGACTTGTGATGCAAAAGAAAGGATCACTGGCATTAGCCATACGTTCTACATTAGCAATACCCGCTGCTTTTGCCCCGGTTTATATAGATGGAAAGCTTCTCGTAGATGGAGGACTTGACAGAAATTTCCCGGTAAAGGAAGTAAAAGACATGGGCGCTGATTATATTATCGGAGGGTATACAGGATTCCGTCTATTTACAAAAGAAGAGATTAAGAATCCCATGAAAATGATCTATCAGACCCATGCATTCCATTCTGTTCAGGATTTTAATGAGCAAAAGAAAATGTCTGATATTCTCGTAGACTTTGTAACTCCACTGAATGATTATACGACAAAGGACTTTAGAAAGTATAAAGAAATCATTAAAATCGGGGAACAAGAAGCTAAAAGACATCTTCCGGAATTTATTGCTCTTGCGAATGAGCAACGTAGGCTGGGAATCATCTATGATCATAAGCTTATTGAAGAAGTAAAGAAACCAACCATACAGTTTACGTACAGCGAAGATAACGGCACCCCTATCGTTAATCCATCTGAAATTGAAGCTATCAAAAGCCTGATGGGTCTCAGGGAAGGCAATTATTATGATGCAAAAACAGTAAATGCTGCGATTGACAGGGTGTTTGGAGTCCGTCAGTATGACAGGGTTTATTATACTTATACCGATTCTGAGAATGGATTGATTATGAATATTTTCGTAAAAAGAGCAACACCGAGTACATTTAAACTGGCGCTCCACTACGATAATGAACAATCTGTGGGGATTATCTTAAATTATACCTACCGGGATTATGCAGAAGGAAAATTCCGTGCCTTAGCAACAGTTGATATTTCCGAACGCTTCAAGGCCCGCCTGCAGTTTCAAAAATTTCTGGACACGGACTATCGGTGGTGGGTCAGTCTGGAGGGAAACATTTCTTTTCTAAAAAGTAATGATCTCCTGTTAAGATTTTCTGACAATGACAGTGAAGATAACAATTTGTTTTTTCCCAATTATATCTATAGAAATATTAAGGCCAATACAGCCATTAATTATTCAATTCATCCTAATACTATAGCCTCATTCGGATTAGAATTCAATGCCGAGAAACTCAACAGGTCTGTAGACAGAATAAGCCAGACTTTTACGGATCTCTACAGCAAGAAGGTTTATTATCATACCAATCTTGATCTGTATTTTAAATTCAACCAAAATAGTTTCAATACCAGATACTATCCAACTAAGGGGAACAATTTCCAATTCATTACCAAATATTATTTTGGCGATCAATATGACCTGTATGACCTCAAGGAAATACAGCCCCAACTCTATGACTATTTAAATCCAGGAACTGAAGGATATTACAAACCCAAGAATCTCATCAGCTTAACGATTAATGAAAATTATATTGTTCCAATCAATAAAAGACTTTCTGTAAAAGGAATTGCATTCTTAGGAACTAATTTCGCTCCCCAGACTCTGGGTGACTCGGAAGGGGTACCTTATTTCTTTCTGAATCAAAAATTTAATCTTGGGGGAAGTGAATTTAACTTTGATGGTATGAGCCCTGAGTTTAATGGTTTCAGACAAAAAGAAGTTCCGATGAATTCCGTTGCTAAACTAGGATTGGAAGTGCAGTATCGCATTTACCATAAGCTTTATCTTACGCCTTCTTTCCACTACGCAACTATAAGTGATGAACTCTCTCCTTTTAAAAGCAATACAAAGCTCATTGGATATGGACTTAATTTAGGGTACGAATCACTTCTGGGACCGATTAATGTAAATATATCAAGAAACGACGCGCTTAATATCTGGAGAGCCTATTTTAGTATAGGTTTCAAATTCTAAACTTAAAGATTTTATTGAAAGTAAGAATTGTTTAAAAGATTTTATAAATATTTTCGTTATCACTACAAAATACACGACCACTTAGGGAAATAGAATCCAATGTTAAACAATAAAATATAGTTCCCGTTAATCACTCACTTTATGTTTCAAATTAAAATGCTATTTTTTTAAATGATGAAAAAAAAATTTAGTTTCCTATGTATGCTTCTTTTTGTTCTATCTTATTCCCAGACTAAGGTAAAAGGTGTTGTGTATGATGAACTGGACAGACCGGTAGATTCTGTTAGGATATCATTCAAAGGAACTTCAATCAGCACACTAAGCAGCGAGAGAGGAAAATTCATGCTCTCTTCAGAAGAGGAGCATTCAACTCTTGTAGTAACGTATGAAAAAAAACATCTGGTAAGAGAAATCCCTCTGGACCGTCGTGTCAACCGGAATATTGAAATCCGGCTCAATTCAGAAAAGTCTTTACAGGAAATCACACTGATAGGAAAACCTAAGAAAAAATTATCAAAAAAAGAAAATCCTGCCTATAAAATACTCCAGGGAATATGGAAAAATAAAGAAAGAAATGATATCCATTCCTTAGGATCCTATGATTACCGCAGATATACTTCAATCAATATGGGATTGAATAATATGGATAGTGTTTTAGCAAAAAAGATATTAGGCGACGATTATAAAACGCTCCGTAAAGTTTTAATAAAAGATGATCAGGAAGAAGAAAAAATAGCCATCCCTGTATTTATGAATGAGCTTACCGAAAGAATTTATGGGAAAAAGAATAAAGAGAGAATTGATACTGAGGGTGAGAGAAAATCGGGTCTCAATGAAGTAGGGAGAGGATTTGGTGTAGAGAGATTTAGTCAGGTCTTTAATGAGATCAATCCTTATGATGATGACATCAGGATTCTTGATAAATCTTTTGTAAGCCCTCTATCATCGAGAGGTTATGGTGTTTACCAATACGCCCTTAAAGATTCGATCAGTGAAGGAGGACACATGGTCTATACGATTCACTTTTTTCCTATCAACTCCGGAGACTTGCTCTTCCAGGGTCGTTTTAAAGTTGTGGATGGAATATTTGCGGTGACAGACATCTGGATGAAAACAACAAGACAAATCAACATGAGCCTCGTACGGGATTTTTCCGTAGAAAAACATTACACGGAAGTAAAGGATGATTTCTATCTCCCTGGTAAAAGTCAGTATGAAGGTAACTTTACTCTATTCTCAAAAAGAAAGGATGAAATGGGAGTCTATGTAAAAAAAGAGATCAATGAGTATGAATACCTGATGGACCAACCCCACGATGACGCATTTTATCAGCAAAAAATCGTTCAAACAAAATCCGATCAGTTTGAAAAAAGTGATGAATACTGGAAAACTTCTTCTGGCGCCAGTGAGGATACCGAAGAAACTTTAAAGATCATTCAAGGTTTAAGAGCAAATAAAAAGATTAGCCGCGTCAGCAATATAATAACGATCGCCTCTACCGGATATGTAGATTTATTTAAAGGCTTACAGACCGGATCAGTATGGAAAACCATTTCAAGTAATAATATTGAGGGCTTACGGTTACGGATGGGATTCAGAACTTACAAAACAGAGGATGATAAGCTCAGGTTTAATTTTTATGGTGCATACGGTGTCGATGACCAGAAATTTAAATATGGTATAGAGGGAATTTATTTATTGAGTTCTCAGCCCAGAATCGTATTGGGAGCCTCTCATCTCCGGGACAATCTACAATTAGCCAGTAGGCTGATCTCTCCCAGTGATTTACTTCCCAAAAGCTCTAATTCCAGTTCTCTGATAAGACGTGGAGAAAACTATTATCTATCCAATGTGATGAGAAATACAATTAATTTCGATTGGGCATTGAACAACAATTTGCATATTAATTTATCCGCGGTACATCAACAAATAGAATCGGCTGATCCTAAATTATTCTCAATGAACTACACTTTACCAAACAGTTCGGAGATTCAAAGCAAGCTCAACGATTTTGCGACCAACATTTCTTTAACCTACACTCCGGGAAGAAATGTATACGGATATGGTGTAGAGCAGAAATTCGGAAAACTGCCCTATCCTACTTTCATGTTAAAATATACAAGAGGTTATAAAGGAGTATTGAACAGTGATTTCAATTATAACAAACTACAGCTATTAATTAAAGAAAACTTTTTCCTAAGCAATTTTGGGGTTCTAAATGCTTCAATAGAATTAGGAAAAACCTTTAATACCGTACCGCTTCCATTATTAAGCCCAATAACAGCCGATCAGAGTTTATCTGTAGTTCCTAATTCTTTTGCATTGCTCAATTATTACAATTTTACGACAGATACTTATATGATGGGACATTTTGAACATCATTTCAATGGATTTATCCTTAACAGAATACCCCTGATCAAAAAGTTAAAATGGAGAAGTCTGATCTTTTACCGACTGGCCTACGGAAGTATATCTCAAAATAATATTGACATCAATAAATCATCTGTTAATTATATTGCTCCAAATAATACGGTATACAGTGAATATGGATTCGGTATTGAAAATATTGGCTATGGAAATATCCGTCCGTTCAGAGTTGATTTTGTCTGGAGAAGCACGATGGGAGAATTTTCAGGTTTAGTACCTCCTTCTTTTGGGGTGAGATTTGGTTTCAAGCCAGGTTTTTAAATAAAATCAGTATCCAACCATTTCAAACCAGTTAGAAAGTTTAGCTCATAAGGAGATTTTACATTATTTCCCACTATGTTGATATTTTTGTTTAATTTTAATAACATTTTATTAAAACCATTAACAATTATATTATGAAAAAACTATTATTCTCTATTATTCTCGGTTTATCATGTACGCAAATGCATGCACAGAAAGCCGAATTATTAGAATGCGGAACAGATGAACTCATGAGAAAACATTATGAGAGATTCCCGGAACAAAAAGCGCAGGATGATGCGTTCAATTTAGAATTATCCAAATTGATCAAGAGTGGAAAGTTAGCGTCTAAGATCGATAAAAATCAGGTGTATGAAATTCCGGTTGTTGTACATGTTGTTGGCGACGGAAGTGCAATAGGTACGGTAAATAATAAATCTGATGCTGATATTATTGCATGGATCAACTATACCAATGGCGTCTTTGCAGGAAGCTCATCCAGTGGAATGTCATCCTCCAGTGCCATACTGCCAGTGAAATTTGTTTTTGCTAAAATAAGTCCTACCTGCACAACAACCAATGGGATCAACAGAATTAATGCCTCTCATCTTCCAAAGTATGTGAGTGGTGGTGTTAATAATGATAATACGACCAATGCGGTTACTGCTTCTGAAATTACCGCTTTAGGAATGTGGGATACCAGTAAGTATTACAATATCTATGTTGTGAAGAAATTATCTTCAAATTCGGGTGGCCTTAATGGTTTCGCTTATTACCCGGGAGGAAGTAATGATTATTCGTTCATGGCAACCAGCGCATCAGCTGTTAATGCACAGACATTAGCCCATGAGTTCGGACATGCTTTGGGACTTCGTCACACCCATGAGGGCTATAATGAATCAACAGGTGCATGTCCTACCAATACCGACTGTACATTGCAAGGAGACTTGGTATGCGATACAGAACCTATGAAAAGTCTTTATCATTCTTCAGTTCCCCACACCTGCCAAACAGGACAGATCAACCCATGTACAAGCCTTACTTATGCAGGAGGAGAGAGAAATGTAATGTCTTATACTTATTGTTTCAGGGATCTATTTACTACAGGGCAGTCTGACAGAGCTACTGCACAACTCTTACAATACAGACAGTCTCTTATTAATTCTCCTGTAGGCAATGCAACACCTCCTAACAACAGTGTTTCTTTAACAACAGCTTGTGTCCCTACAACCATTACCAATCCCGGAAATTTCAATATTGGCATAACATCGGTTAAATTCGGAAGCATAAATAATTATTCAACAAATTATAAAGCTGCAGCCAATAATTTTTATGAGAACTTTACAGGAAATTATTGTTTAGGTATTTCCAAAACAACCATCCCTTCAGGTACCTCAACAAGCCTTAGTGTAACTCCGGGAACTAACAATCCCCACATCATAAAGGTGTATATTGATTACAATAATGATGGCCAGTTCAATGAAACTACAGAACTGGTTCTCAACCAAAGTAATATAGCATACGGATCTACAGCTACCGCTTCTGTGACTCCCCCTTCCAATGCAGTTGTAAACAAAGCTTTAAGAATGAGAGTAATCGGGGAATATAATGGAACGGCTGTAACTTCCTGTTCCAATCCAAAATATGGACAGGTAGAAGATTACTCGGTGACGATCACACCCCGAACGTTATCGACTAAAAATGCAATTGAAAACAAGACTGTCATTTCTCAGACAGAAAATACCGTTGATATAAAAAGTGACATCAAAATAACGTCACTTGCGATCTATGATACTTCCGGAAGAATGCTTGTTACCCAAAACAACATTAAAGCCACAGAGCTTACCATCCCAATCAATGCTAAAAATATCGTTGTGATTGTACGGGCTTCCTTAGAAAATGGAAAAATCATCACCAAAAAAATGAAATTCTAAAAACACAAAGAAAAAGAGAGCTGAATCAGCTCTCTTTTTTTATCTTGATTACTTATCTCTATCTTAATAAATAAGATTTGAAAATAAAAAATGCCAGTAAAAAAATACAATATTGAAGCAATTTTACAATTCTGCGATTTTACAATTTTGCCTTTCCGCCCTTTTACCCTAACCTATTTCGCCTGATTCTCCTCTTCCATCTCAACTTCATGTCTTAGCTGAGCTTTATATAAAGTAGAATAATAACCATTTCTATTAAGCAGCTCCATATGTTTTCCTTCTTCAACAATTTTACCATGCTCCATAACAATGATCTTATCAGCCTTTTCAATGGTTGAAAGTCGGTGGGCGATAATAATAGATGTCCTGTTTTTGGTAATCTTTTCAGTTGCTCTCTGGATCAGCTTTTCACTTTCGTGGTCAATAGAAGATGTTGCTTCATCCAGAATCAGAATTTCCGGATTGGATAAATAGGCTCTTAGGAAAGACAACAGCTGTCTCTGACCCAACGATATGGACGACCCTCTTTCGCTCACCACATAATCATAGGCACCCGGAAGCTGCTCGATAAATTCATCTACTTCAATTTCTTTGGCACCAGCTTTTATTTTATCTAAGGTAATGCTATCATCTCCAAATGCAAGATTTTCAAAAATACTTCCATGGAACAGGAAGACATCCTGTAATACAACTCCAAGATGACTTCTCAGATTATATAGTTCATAGTCTTTCAACTCTACATCATCAATGAAAATCTGTCCTGAATTAATATCATAAAGTCTCGTAATTAAACTGATAATCGTAGATTTTCCTGCTCCGGTAGCACCAACAATAGCAACCGTTTCACCTGGATTCACTTTAAAATCAATTCCTTTTAAAACTTCCTGCTTTTCATCATAAGCAAAGCGAACATTTTTAAATTCTATTTTGCCTTTGAAATGATCTTTTTTAATTGTACCGTGATTAGGCATTGCATAATCTTCATCCATCAAACCTAATACTCTTTCTGCACCTACGATTCCACGCTGGATATTATTAAAGCGATCCGCGATTTGTCTTAACGGGCGGATCAACATTGAGATATATTGAATAAATGCAATAACCACCCCTGCACTAATTGTAATATATCCGCCATAAAAAAGTATAAATCCAATAAATAAAGAAGAAATAAGCTCTACTACAGGAAAGAATAATGAAAAGATGAAAACCGTTTTCAATAATGCTCCTTTCAGGGTAATATTAATCTCATCAAATTTTTTGAATTCAGCCTCCTGCCTGTTGAACACCTGAATAATCGGCATTCCGGCTAATCTTTCCTGAACAAAAGAATTTTGATTCGCAGTCCAGGTTCTCTCATCTCCAAAAGCTTTTTTAAGCCTTTTTTGAAAGAATCTGGTGATAACTACCATTAGAGGAAGAATTGCTAACGTAATATAACTCAAATGAACATTGGTACTGAACATCATGACCAGTACAAAGACGATTCTCAGAATATCTCCAAAAACCATTAAAAACCCATCCGTATATACGGTTGCAATAGTTTCCACATCTCCGACCGCACGTGTTACCAGCTGGCCAATCGGTGTTTTATCGAAAAATGATGTTCTGAAATAAATAAGTTTGGCATATAACCTTTCTCTTATATCTCTGATTACATTCTGAGAAATATAGTTGGAAAAATATACCAAAAAGAAGTTTAAAATAGTTTCAGCAAAAACCAACCCTACCAAAATGTAGATATGCTTCATCATTAAAGCCTTATCCTGCAGCTTCGTAATATCATTATCTACAACTTCCATTGTAAGATAAGGTCTGTAAGTAGAAACTATTGATAATATGACAGAAATTATTAATGTAAGGATAAACCAGGACCGGAATTTCATCCCGATAAAGAACAGCCTCTTAATAATTCCCCAGGTATCTTGTTTTTTCATTGTACAAATTGAAGAAAAGAATTAAATTAAATTCCCTGCAAAAATAACACTTTATAATTTGAAAGTCAGAACAACTTATTCAAATAGTAATAGAAAATTTCAGATACTTATTATTTAAAATATGAATATCCTTCTATTGAAGTTTAATCTCTCTATTCCCAGTAAACGATCGGATAAATCAATAGCAGAAAGCTTTTATGGGTTTTCTTTCATCCCTATTTCTTCAATCTCCAGACTGGGTTTCTGAATATTTTCTTTCTTAAATTTTTTCTCAAGAAGTTGATAAACTCCCCAAACGGCAATTATCGCAAATATCCAGCTTAACACATTTACCCATGTAAATCCACTGTAGTTATTATGTTCCACGGAACCAGGATTTGTGAATCCAAGATAAAACCCGTAGCTCAAAAGAAATACCACCTGAAAACCAAGATAAATTCCGATGCCCAAAAGGCCAAAGTGCCATTTGGTTTTTCCAAACCTCTCAGCTAGCCCTGCATAGTATCTGTAGGCACCGATAAGAATAAAAATTGACATCATAGGTATTGCTTTTTAGTTTTATTTTAAAATTCATACCCCACATCTACAAGAAACAAACCCTGTGCGGGAGCTGAGGTCCCTGCGGAATTCCGGTTCATATCTTCAATCACTTTTCTTAGATCTTCAGGCTTTATTTTTCCGGCACCAATTTCTACCATCGTTCCTACAATCGCTCTTACCATATTTCTAAGAAAACGATTCGCAGAAACGGTAAACTTTAGCTCACTTCCATTTAGTTCCCATTCTGCCTTATACATTTTACAGATATTGGTTTTATTATCGGTTTTCACTTTAGCAAAACTTGTAAAATCCTCATATTCAAATAAAATCTTACACGCCTCATTCATGGCATCCACATTCAGGGATCTTCTCCAGAGTTGCCATGCGGAATCTAACGTAAAAGGATTTTTCTCTAAGGAAATATAATATTCATACGTCCTGTAAGTTGCATCAAAACGGGCATGAAAATCATCTTTTACCGGGAAAATTCTTTTAATGGAAATATCGGGTGGAAGAAAACTGTTTAGCTTGTGGGGAAGCTGATCATCTAAAATAACTTCAGTGTCAAAGTGAGCAAATATTTTTTTCGCATGAACTCCCGTATCCGTTCGTCCGGCACCGGTTATTTTAATCTCTTCCCGTAAAATTGTAGACAGTGCTTTTTCCAATTCTTCCTGTACAGAATTGGCATCCGGCTGGATCTGATAACCGAAATAATTTTTACCGTTGTAAGAAAACTCTATAAAGTACCTCAATGTAATAGAATAACTCCACAAAAATACTTTAATTTTATGAAACATTTGTTGAAAAGTCATTGAGAATATTCCGTAAAATCCTTTTAAAAATTACTATTTTTGCAATCGTATGAAAAGATGGTACCTTTATCCCTTCTCTGTAGGTTATCATTTGGTAACGGGTATCCGAAACACAATGTATGATCTGGGGATCTTTAAATCTACGAAATTCAAGACTCCGATAATTAACGTCGGCAATCTCTCTGTTGGTGGAAGTGGAAAATCACCAATGGTGATGTACCTTGCTCAATATTTATCCAAACATTACAGAACCGGTGTCCTTTCCCGAGGGTATGGAAGACTGACAAAGGGTTATGATATAACGAATTACGACAGCAACTACAAAATGGTAGGAGATGAAGCCATGCAGCTGTTTGAGCGTTTTAAAAATCGTTTTGTAATTGCCGTTTCTGAAGAAAGAGTTCCGGGTGCTAAAAAAGTGATTGAGGACATGGACCTTGATGTTCTGGTACTTGATGATGCGATGCAGCACAGAGCTATTAAAGCCGGCTTCAATATTTTAATGACAGACTTTAATGATCCTTATTTCAGAGATCACCTTCTTCCGGCAGGAGACTTGAGAGAGTCAAGAGCTGGTGTAAAGAGAGCAAATATCATTATGGTCAGCAAGTGTCCTGATGAATTAACAGAAGAAACCAAGCAGTACTACATTTCCAGAATAAGACCTGAGCGTCATCAGAAAGTATTCTTTTCATCGATTGGATATGACGAAAATGTATACGGAAGAGAAAAAATGCTTCCCGACAACAACCTGAATTACTATGATATTTTATTAATTACAGGAATCGCTAACCCCAAACCCCTGTTGGAACATCTTGCAAAATTTTCACACAGAGTAAAACATCTGAAATTCAGAGATCATCATAACTTCTCAGATGATGACATCAAAAAAATTGTTGCTGAATATAAAAAACTGGGCGAATATAAATTGATCTTAACCACAGAGAAAGATTATGTTCGTTTAAAAAGCTTTGACTATCTTAGAGATATTGTTTATTACTGGCCCATCAATGTGATCATTGACAAAAAGGAAGAGTTTAACCAAATCATCTTAGATTATGTTAGAAAAAATTAAAGAAACTGCCAGCTTCATTAAAAACATCATTCAGGACACTCCGGATTTTGCTATCGTATTAGGATCCGGACTGGGAAAACTACAGGATGAAGTACAGCCGATTCACGTTTTAGAATATAAAGATATTCCCAACTTTCCACAAACAACCGTCGTAGGGCACGGCGGTCAGTTAATCTACGGAACTCTTGAGGGCAAAAAAATATTGATGATGAGTGGCCGCTTTCATTATTACGAAGGTTATTCTATGGAAACGGTTGTATTTCCAATCAGGGTTTTTCATGTACTAGGTATTAAAAACCTTCTGCTTTCAAATGCTTCAGGTGGAGTAAATTCAAATTATCAAGTGGCGGATATAGTTATTCTAAAAGACCATATCAACATGATGCCTGAACATCCACTTCGTGGAAGGAATATTGAAGAATTAGGACCTAGATTCGTGGATATGAGTGAGCCATACCATAAAAAAATGATTGCCATTGCCGAAAAGGCTGCCACAGAAAATAATATTAAAATCCATCAGGGAATTTATTTAGGCCTGCAGGGTCCGACCTTTGAAACACCAGCAGAATATGGAATGATAAAAGCTATGGGTGCAGACATGGTTGGGATGAGTACCATTCCTGAAGTTATTGTCGCTAAACATATGGATATGGACGTCTTTTGCATCTCTGTCATTACGGATCTTGGGGGACCGGATATTTCTTTTGCTGTTTCTCATGAGGAAGTTCTCAATGCTGCCAACAAAGCAATGCCTAATGTCATTACTGTAGTAAAAGGTCTGGTTAAAAACTACCCGTAATTATTCTATCGAATTTTTCAATATTTCAAATTTTTGCTTATTAATACAAAAGCAATTCATAACTTCGTTCTATTGTTTAGATTTAAATAAAATGAAATTGATAATGAAAAAGCTATTATTATTTTTTATGTTAGGAAGCTTTGGAATATTTTATTCTCAAGAGGTTCCAAAAGTACTTAAAACCAGTTTTTCTAAAGAAGCCTTACAACAAAAGCTTGAAAATGAAGATGGTAAAAGTGTTACCATTCAGGAAATCCTTAATCAGAATAAAGGTAAAGTTGTTGTTATTGATTTCTGGGCCGGATGGTGCAGAGACTGTTTGAAGGCTCTTCCAAAAGCTCAGGAACTTGAAAAAAACAACCCCAATATAAACTTTGTATTTCTTTCGCTGGAAAGATCAAAAGAAGGCTTTGATAAAAGCCTGGAAAGGTTTGACATGAAAGATAAAGAGAATTATTGGTTTGCATCGGGATGGAAAAATGACTTCAATAATTATATTGACCTGAACTGGATTCCAAGATATATGGTCATTGATCAGAAATCTGCCATTGCAAAATACTATGCGATCTCTCCGGAAGATCCAGAAATTCAATCTACCATCAATAAGCTTTTGCAATAGGAAAACGAATATGACCATAAGAGAAGCAACCAAAGAAGATTTAAAGGTACTTTTAGAATTTGAACAAGGCGTTGTTCTGGCAGAAAGACCCTATAATAAAACTTTAATCGAGGGTGAAATCCATTATTATGATTTACCTTCTTTAATGAATTCAGAAGACGCCTTATTGATTGTTGCTGAAAAGAATAATGAAATTGTTGCATCCGGATATGCACTGATTAAGCAGGCCGAAAAAAATTATACAGATTTTAAAAAATATGCCTACCTAGGCTTTATGTTTGTAAAAACTGAATACAGAGGACAGGGAATCAATCGATCTATTACAGAAAAATTGATTGAGTGGTCAAAAGAAAAGGGAATGTCCGAAATAAGACTTGATGTGTATGATCAAAATGAATCAGCAGTAAAAGCATATGAAAAAGTAGGTTTTGAACCTTTGATTCTTACGATGAGATTAAAAAAATGATTACAACCTATTCAAAAATAGAAATAAATGAATCCATATCTTTGTGATATGGATTTTTCTTTTCCCATCCGCAAAATTATTCATGTTGATATGGATGCATTCTATGCTTCTGTAGAGCAGCATGATAATCCTGCATTAAGGGGAAAACCACTGGCTGTTGGAGGCGAACATCGCGGAGTTGTTTCTGCAGCAAGCTATGAAGCAAGAAAATTCGGGGTCCGTTCGGCAATGCCCAGCAAAACAGCTAAAGAAAAATGCCCGCACTTAATCTTCGTTCCCCCTCGTTTTGCCCGATATAAAGAAATTTCAAGAAAAATCCGGGAGATTTTCTATGAGTATACCGATTTGGTAGAACCTCTTTCTTTAGATGAGGCATATCTGGATGTTACAGAAAATAAAAAAGACATAGAATCCGCCAATGATATCGCAAGGGAAATACGCAGAAAAATATTTGAACAAACAGGTCTTACTGCTTCAGCAGGGATCTCGGTTAATAAATTCCTGGCAAAAGTAGCTTCTGACATCAATAAACCAAATGGTCAGAAAACAATTCATCCTGATAAGATTGAAGCTTTTATGGAGGAATTACCGGTCGAAAAGTTTTATGGAGTTGGAAAAGTGACCGCTAATAAAATGTTTACTTTAGGTATTTTTAAAGGGAAAGATCTAAAGAAAAAAACACTTCAGGAGATGGTCAGCCTTTTCGGAAAATCCGGAAGTTATTATTATCATGTTGTCCGGGGTATTCACAATTCGGAAGTTAAACCTCATCGTATTCAAAAAAGTGTGGCAGTAGAAAGGACTTTTTTTGAAGACCTTTATGATGAGCAACAGATCAACGAAAAATTGGAAAGCTTAAGTGCGGAACTTCACCAGAGACTTCAAAAAAACAGTATTCTTGGAAGGTCATTGACTCTAAAAATCAAGTACAAAGATTTTTCTCTTTTTACAAGAAGTATGACTAAAGAGGATTATTATATTTCTGATGAAGAATATTTTAAAACTGCAAAAAAACTATGGGAGCTGAGACCTTATGATAAGCCGGTTCGTTTGCTGGGGCTATCCCTTTCTCATCTTAATACCGAAGAAAAAAAGCAGGTATCAGTTCAACTAAAAATACCGTTTCAGGAATTTGGCGCTCAATAGTTAGAAATTTTCAGTACATTGTAGTTACCAAACCCTACACGCTATGAACCCAACCATGATTCAGTTTTTTCACTGGTATTCAGATGGAAACCAAACGCTCTGGAATGAGGCTCAAAAACAATCTTCATATTTAGCAGAAATCGGAATAACTTCGGTATGGTTTCCTCCTGCTTATAAAGGAACAAGTGGTGGCTACTCAACAGGATATGATGCTTATGATCTTTTCGATCTGGGAGAATTTGACCAGAAAGGCAGCATTCCCACCAAATACGGTACAAAAAATGAGTACATCCAGGCAATTCAAGCTTTAAAAAAGCAAAATATCCAGGTGATTGTAGATGTTGTTCTGGGGCATAAAGCTGGCGGAGATGAATTAGAGACCCTAAAAGCTGTGAAGGTAGATGAAAACAACAGAGAGAAAGTGATTTCTGATGTCATGGAGATACAATCCTATACGAAGTTTACATTTCCCGGAAGAAACAAAAAATATTCTGATTTTGAATGGAACGCTACCTGTTTCAGCGGTGTAGACTATGCAGAAGGAATGGATTCGCATATTTTTAAGATACAGTCCGAATATGGAAATGATTGGGAAGAAATGATCGATGATGAAAAAGGAAATTATGATTATCTCATGTACAATGACATTGAACATCGTAATCCTTTTGTTCGGGAAGAACTCAACGAATGGGCAAAATGGTATTTTGATCAAACGGATTTCGATGGAGTAAGGCTGGACGCCCTAAAACACATTTCCTTTGATTTTTATAAAGAATGGCTCACCCTGATCCGCTCGAATTCCGGCAAGAATATTTTTGCAGTGGGAGAATACTGGGCTCCCGGATATCTGAATTTACTTCAGAAATACATTGAAGTTACAGAAGGATGCATGAGCCTGTTTGACAGCTCTCTTCAAAATAACTTCCATACAGCCTCCCGAGAAGGCGACTCGTATGATCTGAGAAGGATATTTGATGAAACGTTAACCCAAGCTGATCCATTACATTCCGTGAGCCTTGTAGACAATCATGATACTCAACCTTTGCAGGATCTTGAAGCCCCGGTGGAAGAATGGTTCAAACCTATTGCTTATGCTTTGATCTTATTAAGAGAGGACGGCTATCCTTGCGTATTTTATCCGGATTTATTCGGAGCTCATTACGTAGATAAGGACAGGGAAGGAAATGACCAGGAAATATTCCTGAATAAGGTAGATGGGATCGAAGCGCTGTTAAAAGCCCGCAAAGAACATGCGTATGGACCTCAGAAAGATTATTTTGAAGATGCCAACTGTCTTGGCTGGATCCGTGAGGGAGATGATGAACATACAGGCTGTGCGATCGTACTAAGTAACAAAGAAGCTTACAATAAGCCCATGGAAGTGGGAGAAAAATATATAGGCCAGAGCTTTTATGATCTCCTTGGTAGATTTGAGGAAAAAGTAATTATTGATGAAAAAGGATGGGGAAACTTCCCGGTCCCGGCAGGAAATGTAAGTGTCTGGATTCCTGAATAAATATAAACATTGATATCAAAAAGCAAATAGGGTCGGAAAAATAATTCCGACCCTATTTTATAATATTAATAAGATAGCTTACGGGTACTAGCAATAGATGTATCTGCAATTCCAAATATCAGTAGCCCACTCGCAACATTGGTTATCTTCATTGGAAGTACAGCACACTTTTCCGCGGGTAATGTTTCCTGCCTTCAGGCTCTTTAGTTCTAATCGATCCAGCTTTCGGCTGCGACTCAAAAGTAAATTAGTTTTTTTCATTTTAAAATATTTTAGTAATAAAGTTTTAATCGCTGAAACAATAATTCGGACATTGGTCTGCTGTTACATAAGAGTAGGTTCCGCAGTAGCAGGTATGTGTTGGACCTGTTGTGCCTCCACCAGTACCTCCACCAGTGGAAGGATTATAAGGAACACATCGTCCATTTTCACAAATCTCACTTGGCCCACAGCCCCCCTCTCCCGGGCCGCCTTCAAAACAATAAGCAGGTTCTCCAGGAGATCCTGCAAGCAGACTTTTAAGCGTATCCCTGCTTAATTCATTCCATTTAAATTTTGCATTCATAATTATTTAGTTTTTTAGTAATAAAAAATGGTCATTTTCCTGAAATCAGCTGATTCTCTGATCCTATGTCGTTTGCTCAGGATCCGGTCCACCTATCCCTCCTCCTGTACTACCACCAGTGCCACCACCACCTGGATTTCCTCCACCTGTTCCACCACCACTACTTCCGGAAAGCTCACATCCATATGGACCACATACTAATGGATAAAGACATTGTTCTCCTCTGGCAGAAATGTTGGTACACCCTTCATCACCTCCTGCCAATACTTTTCTTAGAGCTTCTCTGCTCAATTGTTTTTGGGAAATTTTAATTTTCATATTGATTACATTTTATAAATTTAACACTCAAATATAATAAAATATTCAACATATCATTGAATAAAACTCACCAATTAATGATTTTTAAATACGAAAAATGCATTCTAAGAACTAAGAATAAACATATTTTCTGCCTGTACTCCCCAATAAGGATAACTCATTAATTACAAACAGATTATCTGTAAAGTAATTATTTCAATTTGTCGTAAAGGATAAAATTAAATTTTCCGGAGTTTCAGAATTTCCGGGTTCTCAGATTCATCGGTTATTTTTCCTGTCCGGGCAAATTCCGCCCAAACAGCACGTAATTTAATTCCATTTTCGTGAATGTACTCCCATGGAATATCTTTTAATAATCCCGCTGATTTCCATGCTTCCTCATTACCAAATAATAGAGGCAGATCAATACTGTGAGCAGCTCCTATTTCATTTCCGGCCAATTTTGAATAGATCCTGAATAAATAAACATTCCCACCTGCTCCCGCATAACTGTCAGCAAAAACTTCTGCAGGTTTTCCATAGATCTTTTCTGTAGTTAACTGTACTGTTTTATTAATAATTTTCTGACCAAATCCTTTACCAAAGTAAGTATTGAGCGCTTCAGAAGTTTTAAGATAAAATGCTGTTTCATCATTATTTAGCCCAATCAGTACGTCATAATCTCCGGCATTCGAGATCCATTGATCTTCTGCCTCATCTTCTTTACATAAAGGAGGAAATCCATACTGAATCCCAAATGGCATTACTGCATTTAAACCGTACCTGATCACAGAAGGAAGATGTTTCTTATATTCATCGATCATCTTCAAAGCATCCGTTTCTTTTTTTAAAAAATCTGTTTTTTTAAGAAATTCAGCTGACATTTTTTGTCTGCCGTGTCTAAGTCCTAATGGTGCACTTTGAATAATTACCCGTTGAAACAAGCCTTTAACACCCTCAGAGATCATCAGATGAGCAATGGCATCTCCACCGGAAGATTGTCCCAAAAGTGTAATATTATCAGGATTTCCACCAAAACTTTCAATATTCGTTTTGATCCATTTTAATGCTTCAATGATATCAAACAAACCAAGATTGGCAGGTCTTTCCATATCTCCCCCCAAAAAGCCAAATAATCCTAACCGGTAAGAAACTGAAACGACTATAATCCCCTGCTCCTTCACCCAGTCGGTAGCATCTGAAGTCGCCACATCTCCACATCCTATTTCATGAGAACCGCCATGAATCCAAACAATTACAGGAAGGTCAGTTTGATCATTTTCGGGACGGATGACAGAAAGAAATTGAGTTGATTCGTTCACTTCAAAATCTTCAAGGTCTATAGGCCCAATCAGCTTTTCAATTAATGGACTGATATTTTGTGGGCAAACCGGAGTTTTATCTGGAAAAACAATTTCAGAAGCTGATGGCGGCACAGGAATCGGCATTTGAAATCTTTCTGAATGGGCATAACGAATACTTTTAGCCTTGATAACACCATTTTCTTTGAGTGCTATGATCTTAGCAAAAGGGGTTTGAAAAGTATGGGTACCAATATGCTGTTGTGATTTCATTCTGAGAAAGTTTCTTTCTCTAAAATTAATTCACTTTTCTGAAAAATCCGAATCTATGTGAAAGAAAATACCTATTCCCGTGATTTCTTTAAACACAAATGGCACAAATTCTGAAGCACAAATCCCACTAATAAATGCATGGCAATACTTTGTGCTATTAGTGAAAGCATTAGTGCTATTAGTGTTTAAATAAAATCAGTTTAAGGTTTTATATTCACTCGGAGACACCCCAACTTTAGCTTTAAATAACCTTGTAAAATGCTGCGGATATTTAAATCCCAGATCATAAGAAATCTCGCTGATAGATTTTGCCGGATTGTAGATTTCTTCCTTAGCAACATCAATCAGTTTATTATGAATAAATTCCTGAGCAGAAACGCCCAGTTCTTTTTTTATTAAATCACCAAAATAATTAGCGGAAAGATTTAGTTGTTCCGCAAAATAATTAACCATTGGAAAACCAATATTCTTCGGTTTATCAGATTTTAAATAATCATTCAGAAGATTTTCAAATTTCCCGATAACTCCCTGATTGATATGATCACGGGTAATAAACTGTCGATCATAAAAGCGCATACAGTAATTTAAAAACAACTCTACATTATTTACAATTAAAGACTTGCTGTGTTTATCAATAGACTGCTCCAATTCAAATTTTATATTTTTAAAACATTCAAGAATAATCTCTCTTTCTTTTTCAGAAAGGTGCAGTGCTTCATGAACATCATAGGAAAAAAATGAATAGTCTTTCATATTTTTGCCCAGATTGGTTCCCTTTATTAAATCTGGATGAAATATCAGAGCATATCCTCCCGGTTGTATATAGGATCCATCATTGGTAATTCCATATACCTGTCCCGGCGCGATGAAAACCAATGTTCCTTCCTGATAATCATAAGTATTCTTTCCATAATACATATCTCCGCACATCACATCCTTAAGGAATACGGTATAAAAACCATAGCTCCTTTTGTATTGGGAAATAGGATCAGATTTGGAAAAATCAACGATACTTACCAAGGGGTGCAAAGTCTCATGATTCATCATTTTATTATAATCTGAAACATTGCTAATTATTTGAATATCTTGACTTTCCATAGAATACGTTTTAAATCTTATTCAAAATTACCACTTTCTACTTTAGTTTTTATGATTCCTGTAAAATTGGTACATGTTTCTGTAATCTGTATAAGTATGGTTCAGCGAAAAGAATCGACTTTTGCATTGTTATGGAAACATTCGAAAATAAAAATATTTTCCCAAAAGGAGAGAGAGCTTCTTCCACATACTTTTCAGGAGGAACTGCCTGGGCACACATTTTAAAAGCCAATACAGATCAGCTCAATTGCCAGATTGCCAATGTAGTTTTTGAAGCAGGCTGTAGAAATAACTGGCATTCTCATGGCGGTGGCCAGATTTTAATTGTAACTTCAGGAACAGGTTATTATCAGGAGCAGGGCAAACCTATCCAAATCTTAAATCCCGGAGATGTCATTAATGTACTTCCCGGTATCGTTCACTGGCATGGTGCCGGTCCTGATGGTGAGTTCATACATATTGCCATAAATCCCAATACCCAAAATGGCATTGTAGAATGGATGGAACCTGTAACAAATGAAGAATATAATAATTTATAAACTAAAACATTAACTTAAAATTTAAAAACAAATGAACACATTTACAGTAAGAGCGTACGGAGCCGAGTCTACTACGGCAGACCTGAAAGAAATGAATATAGAAAGAAGAGAAGTAACCCCCAATGATGTAGAAATCGAAATTCTATATTGTGGAGTTTGTCATTCAGATCTTCACACTGCCAGAAATGACTGGGGAGGAACTATCTACCCAGCTGTTCCGGGACATGAAATTGTAGGAAGAATAACCAAGGTTGGTAGCGAAGTTTCAAAATTCAAAGTTGGAGACTTAGCAGGGGTTGGATGTATCGTAGATTCATGTGGAACTTGTGAAAGTTGTAAACATGATCTTGAGCAATATTGTCTCAACGGTTTTACAGGAACTTACAACGGAAAAGATAAACATTTGGGCGGTCACACTTTTGGTGGGTATTCTCAAAAAGTGGTGGTGGATTCCAATCATGTTTTAAAAGTGCCTGAGAATTTAGATTTAGCAGCTGTTGCTCCACTTCTTTGTGCAGGAATCACAACATGGTCTCCATTGAAACATTGGAATGTAGGACCTAACTCAAAAGTTGCTGTTGTAGGATTAGGAGGATTAGGACATATGGCTATTAAATTAGCAAAAGGACTAGGAGCTGAAGTAACGTTGTTCTCAAGAACACCGGGTAAAACTGAAGATGCTAAACAACTAGGAGCTGACCATGTCGTAATTTCTACGGAACAAGCAGAAATGGATTCTGTAAAAGGAAAGTTTGATGTGATCATCGATACAGTTCCTTACGTACATGATGTTAATCCTTATGTTACTACTTTAAATATCAGTGGAACATTAGTCGTTGTCGGTTATTTGGGAGGCCTGGAGCCAATCCTAAATACAGTTCCAATGATCATGGGAAGAAAATCAGTAGCAGGTTCTGTAATCGGTGGAATTGCTGAAACTCAGGAAATGCTTGATTTCTGTGGTGAGCACAATATTGTTTCTGAGATCGAAACAATCAAAATGAACGAAATCAATGAAGCTTATGAAAGAATGTTGAAAAGCGATGTTAAATATCGTTTTGTGATTGACATGCAATCTTTGTAATTCCTCAGATATTTTTTTAATAGAAAGACCCTTCATTTTGAAGGGTCTTTCTTATTTATGAGTTAGCTTTTAGCTAAAATATAGACTATCATTTACGCGTTGACCGGTTTCCAGTTGTGTTCTCCTTTCATATCCTGAAAAGCCCAGTCTGCCATTGCGTCAATTACAGGAGCCAATTTATTCCCAGCCTCACTTAATTCATAAGTTACATGAGGTGGAACAACAGGTTTTGCAGTTCTTATAATCAAACCATCCGCTTCCAGTTGCTTTAAATGCTGAATCAGCATTTTTTCCGTCACCTCAGGAATCGCTCTTTTTAACTCACTGTATCGTTTTCCTCCTGTTGATAGTTGAAATAAAATAATAGGTTTCCAGAAACCACCAATTTTTTCCATAACATACATTACCGGACATTGATCCAATATATTCCGTCTGTTTTCCTGAATCGTAGAACTTTCTTTAATAACTGTCATGATACATACTTTAGGGTAAGTACTTGTATAAAAGTAAGTACAAATATAACTTTGTTCTCAGAAATAAAAAAATATTCACCTATAAAAATTATCTGATCAATAATAAAGACCAATAAGTATTCAGCGATTGCATATGAACATTAAAAAACAATAAAAATTTTACATATGAAAATTATAATCACAGGCTCATTAGGAAATGTAGCAAAGCCATTGGCTCAACAATTAATTGCAGAAGGACATGATATCACGGTCATCAGCAGTAACGAATCTAAAAAAAATGAAATCGAATCGTTAGGGGCAAAAGCAGCTATCGGTTCCATTACCGATCTGAACTTTTTAATTAAAACATTTGAAGGAGCAGATGCTGTATTTGCAATGACACCTCCTAATATGGGTGCCACTCATATAGTTGAAGAAACTATAAATACAGGAAAGAACTATGCTGAAGCAATCAAACAAACACATGTAAAACGTGTTGTTATGTTAAGTAGCGTAGGAGCAGCTTCGCCGGTGGAAACCGGTCCTATTAAAGGTCTTCATCATATTGAAAATCTTTACAGAGGGTTAGAAAATACATCTGCTACATTCATTCGTGCAGGATATTTTTATAATAATTTCTTCAATGATATTCCTATGGTTCAAAACGCAGGAATTATTGGAGGAAATTATCCTGAGAATGGGAATATCCCGGTAGTTCACCCTAGTGATATTGCAAAAATAGCAGCGGAAGAATTGGTGAAAGTCTCTGGAGATAAAAATATAAGATATGCCGTAGGGGATCTTCGTAGTCCAGCAGATTTTGCTTCTGTTTTGGGTTCAGCCATTGGAAAGCCAGAATTACCTTGGGTAGAATTTAGCGATGAAGAATATTTGAATGGAGCCCTTCAGGGAGGTCTTCCTCAGGAAATGGCGGAATTATATACCGAAATGGGGAAAGGAATGAGAACAGGTATCGTACAGGCGGATTTTATTGAGCATGGTTCTCCTGTTACAGGAAATATCAAATTGGAAGAATTCGCTAAGGAATTTGCTTCTAAATTTAATTCTTAAATTAATTTCTTTTTGTCACTTGAAATTAATAAATAGTTTCGGCGGACCTTTGGTCCGCCGAAACTATTTATTGATAGAGATTAAAGTCTATTTATCTTTCAAAGTTCCTTTTAAAACTTTCAATTTCCCATCAATAGGCTGATCAATTTTCAATCCTAAGATATCTGCAACTAAAGGATAAACATTCACATTCGTAAATTCATCTACTACTACATTATTTTTAAATTGTGGACCCCATGCAAAAAATGTTGCCTTCATTTCAGGAGCCAATCTTGGATTATATCCGTGTTTTCCAACAGATGTTTTCTTTCCTTTTTCTAAAAATATTTTTGGAGCTTTTGGAATCAAAAGAATCTGTCCGATTCTGTGATACTGATCATCTTTAGCTCCAAAATGCATATATTTAGGAAGTCTTTTATCTAAATAAACATCATAATCTGCTGTTTTATTAGCTTTAAGCTCATTATAAACAGCTTTAGTTTCTTCAGGATTCTTGACCACAACTCTCAACAGTGTCTGCGAATTATAGAAATCAAATCTATCTTTATTAAAAAGCATTGCAGGAATTTCTATAGGCGCTCCCCCATCCACTTTTATCATCCCGTGATCGGATACAAAAACAAAGTTGACATTCTTTAATCCTAATTGATTTACTTTCTGAACCAATTCACCAATTGCATCGTCTATTAAATGAACAGCATTTCCGGTTTCTTTAGCATCGGGTCCAAAATGATGTCCACTTCCATCCACTTCCGGAAAGTATAGGGTAATAAAATGAGGTCTTTTATCCATTGGTAATTTTAACCAATTCACCACTCTATCTACTTTTTCAGAAGGCGTGAATTGATCATGATAAGGATAATAATAAGTGGGTCTTTTTCCTCCGGCATCACTTGCTGAACCTACCCACATCATCGTAGCAGAAATCATTCCTTGTTTTTCAGCTAACCCCCAAATTGGAGTTCCACCATACCAGCTTCCGTCTTCAGCATTTTTTTTATCACTCATTGCATAAAATTCCTTTCTCTTATAATCATAGAAAAAGTTATCAATCAAGCCATGATGCGCAGGATAAAGTCCGGTAATCAGACTCCAGTGGTTAGGAAATGTAATGCTGGGATAACTTGGAATCATCGCTTTTGCCTGAACTCCATCATTAGATAATTTCAAAAGGTTTTCAGCATTGTATTTTTTGGCATAATCATATCTGAAACCGTCTGTAGAAATCATAATAACATAGGGTTTTGTTTGAGCATCCACACTGTTATATCGATTAGGCACTACAACTTGTGTCGTATCAACAGGTGCTTTCTGCGCCCATCCCATTACCGAAATAAACAGGAGTAAAATTTGTATTCCTCGCTTCATTGTAAAAATTTTTGGCAAAGTTACATTCTATGTTTTTATCAGAAAAGCTTAATGGATTAAAAGTATATTAAAGAATTAGAATTATACGTCACATTTTGTCGTACTGAGGCGGTATCTTTATGAAAATGAAAAAGATGGAATTAAATATCCTTAATAAATCTTTTAGGCGTGAGGTAAAAAGATTACTTTTGCGACAATTAAAAATAACATGTATTTAACTCAATATAAGGCATGAAAAAACTTTACTTCAGTGTACTTTCGATGTGCATTTTTACAGGACTGTCAGCCCAGGAAATGGTTTGGCAAAAAGATATTAAATCTTCTACACAGAATTTTCTAAGCCAGGTTACGACGACCATTGATCAGCAGTATTTGATTACGGGAAGTACTATACAAGCTGCAAGCCAGAAGAAAGAAACAGGAAGTAATACCCAACAAAATAACGGCTATGATTTTCATTTGGTGAAATTGAATCAACAAGGAGATCAGGTTTGGGAAAAGTACTTCGCAGGAAATAACCACGACTATTTATCAGCAACGGTGACCACTCAGGATGGTGGATTTTTGATTTCAGGAACTTCTTTCTCTGGAAAATCTTTAGACAAGAAAGATGATTCTAAAGGAGGATCAGATATATGGCTCATCAGGATCAATGAATTTGGAGATGAACTGTGGCAAAAAACATTAGGAACTTCTGCTGACGAAGAAGCTAAAGCCGTAATTCAAACTACAGATTTAGGATTTTTTGTAGCCGGATCTTTCGGCTCTGCGCAGGATTCCAAAATGAAAGGATATGGTTCAAAAGATGTTTTGATCGTCAAATTGGATAAAAACGGAAAAGAAATTTCACAATTGGTTTTAGGAGGAAGGGGATTAGACGAGGTTGAAAAAATGATTCCAACGAAGGACGGGGGAGCATTATTAGGAATTTATTCGAGAAGTTCCGAGTTTCGGGTTTCGGGTTCCGAAGGTCAAAGCTCAACTCCAGAAACTTCGAACCGCGTATCTCGCTATTCAAAAACCACTAATAATGAAGGTGAAGGCGACTACTGGATCGTAAAACTTAATAAGGATGGGAAAGTAGAATGGGAAAAGAATTTTGGGGGTAAAGGTGATGATCACTTGAGAACACTGGCTTTGACATCAACTGGCTATATTGTTGGAGGAGAATCCAGATCAGATAAATCAGGAAATAAAACCGTTGGAATTGAAGAAGGAACTGATTTGTGGCTAATCTCCTTGAATGAAAGAGGTGATGAACAATGGCAAAAATCCTACAATTTCAAAAACAGAGATGTTTTGATGGGAATGAGTGTTATTGCTTCTAGTGACGATAAAACTTCTAAAGGAATATTATTAGGAGGATACACTCAAGCTGAAGGAAGGATAGAAACCGATGATGAAACTTTTTGGATGTTGTACCTGAATCAGGATGGTAACGAACAGTGGAGAAAACATGTGAGTGGAGACTCGAGACGAAGAGAAGAGAGACTTTCTGATATTAAATTAAACAGAGAT
This sequence comes from Chryseobacterium sp. T16E-39, assembly GCF_002216065.1. NCBI lineage: Bacteria > Pseudomonadati > Bacteroidota > Flavobacteriia > Flavobacteriales > Weeksellaceae > Chryseobacterium > Chryseobacterium sp. T16E-39. The sequence continues at coordinate 2,556,180 of NZ_CP022282.1, forward strand.
GGTTCAATCATTTTAGCGGGAACAAGTGCAGAGGAACTAGGAAAGGAAAACTGGAAGATTATAAAACTAGGTGATAAACAATTGGATCAGTTGATCGAGAAACATGATATCAAGATCTATCCGAACCCGGTATCAGATTATGCCTATGTCGAAATAGGGTTTGACTTTAAAGACGCTGATATTATTTTGTATGATATGGGTGGCAGGCAGCTTCAAAATATAAAAACCAAGAATAAGGTTACCAAGATCAATACCCAACCTCTGATCCAGGGAGCTTATCTCGTAGTAATCAAAACAGATACGAATAAAACGGCCAATGCTAAACTCATTAAGAAATAAATTAAAATGAAAATAATAACTAATACAATTTTTATTGTAACAGCTTTACTGTGCAATAATCTTTTCTCACAATTCACCCAAGGATCAGTTGGTTATAATGCAATGGCCAATATTAAAAGTCCACAAGTCTCGGAGTTTATTAAATATGGCAATATCCCCATAAATTCATACATTGGAGAAGCCCAGGTGGAAATACCTCTGTATAGTATTAATACCCGAAACAAACCTGTAAGTATTTCGTTAGGTTATAATTCATCAGGTTTCTTGCCTAATAAAAGACCTGATATGGTTGGTTTAGATTGGCATTTAAATGTGGGGGGTATTATTTCAAGAACAGTGAATACAGCGCCAGACGATCAGATTGGAGCTAGTGCAACAAATGGAGGGATAAAAGGTCAAACTCAAAATGGTTTTATTGTTGGATTAACTAGAAAAAAACAGTGTTTGCCTTTATATTTGGATAACGATATTTTTACCTTTCAGCCTAATGTAGGGATGTTTAAAGTAGATTTAGATTTTTACTTAAAAGGCTGTAATAATGAGGAGGATTATGAAGGAAATCCTGACATCTTTAATTTCAATTTTGATGGGAAAAGAGGAAAATTCTTTATGACTAACAATGGTGAATTTAAGGTGGTTTCAGAATCTGCAAAAAAGCTAAAAATTGATATTTCACAAATGTCATTTCAGCCATATACTAATCTATGCAAACCTTTAGCATCAGAAATAAAAATAACAGATGACGAAGGAAATGAATACTATTTTGGAGGACAATCTAAAAATTTAGAATATAATATTTCTTTAAATGCTAATAATACCAATAGTGATTCATCGCCCCTTGGGGTTCCCATTATTACCTCTTGGTTTCTAGCCAAAGCTGTATACAAAAATGGGGAAATAATTAATTATAATTACAGAGATGACTCAAATCTTACAACAGGTTTCTGTTTTAATACATCATCAGAATGGCATGGGGGCCAGACAAGTCCAGTGATGGTTAACAAAAGGAATTTTATACTTTACAATGAAAGTAATCTTCAAGATTTTAAATGTACAACAGCTCCAGGGGTTGGAAATATATATGATGATTGTTTAACTACTCAATCCTCAACAAAAGTTTATTCGTTAACAAAAAAGACAATTTTAGATAATATTCAAGGAGAAAATTTTAAACTTGTATTGAATTATTCTCAGCAGCCCTATAAATTTTTCAATCGGGATTTTGGCTCCTTTTTTAGTGGCACAAAGGATTTGCAGTTAGATGCCATTATACTTTATGATAATAAATCACAGGAAATCAATCGTTTTTCATTTAATTATTTACTAAAGGGAGGAACGACGAGTGTAGGATCATCTCCAAGGTTATTTTTAGATAAATTAACTGAAAAAAATAAAAATCCTTATATTTTTGATTATAATTTAGATAGCAATACGGTGCTCCCTTCTCCTGTTACAAAACAATTGGACCATTGGGGATATTATAATGGAAAAGTAGGTAATGAGCCGTCCCTTGTATATTTGTTTCCTGCCACTACACAGACTCCCCAAGGCGATGAAATTATTACTTCTGACATTAGAAATCCAGATTCCAACTTTTCAATGATAGGCTCGCTAAAAAAAATTACTTATCCTACCAAAGGATCTACAAATTTTGAATATGAAGCTAATCAATACACTTCACGAATAGAAAGATTGAGTGTTAATAACTTTATGCCAAAGGTTGTAAATACAGCAGGAATTGCAGGTGGATTAAGAGTTAAAAGAATATATGACACAGATGAAGCAAATGTAATTTCAAATGATAGAAACATTACTTACGAGAATAGCATTCTTCAAATATGGCCAAGGTATGTTATGGTTTTAGAAAATGGCTTTCAGAGATATGGTTATTTCAGATCAGTTAGTATCAATTCTGCATTATTCGAAAATGGATTAATCAATTATTCTAAAGTAACTGAAAACTTTGTGAATAATGGTAAGATAATTACCGAGTTTACAAACTATGTATCAAATCCAGACATTAATGATATCAATGTAAAAGTAAATGATAGTCATCCATTATCTGTTAGTAATAATAATGAATTGATGAAGAATTACATTGGACTCTTTTACAATGATACAAGCATTGAAAGAGGAAAATTGAAATCGAAAACTGTTTTTGATAATTCAAATAATATAAAAAAGGTGGAAGAATTTAGTTATAATCTAAATCCAAGCAGATACTCCAATTTCACCTCTGTTTTGCATACTTCAGGGATTTGTATAGAAGCTAATAAATTGTATTTCTATCAAAATGATTTAAGTAAAAAAGAAACTACGGAATATGTAAATGGAACACCGTTAAAAACCCAAACAAATTATTTTTACGAAAATGATCTTCATCAGAATTTAACAAGGGAAAACACTATATTTCCTGATAACTCTAAAACGGAAAGTACATATTCTTACGCCCATGAAAAAGGATATCAGCTGATGATCAATAATAATATGATTAGCATTCCAATAGAAAAGCAGACCCAAGAGACAACTAATGGAGTAACAAAAACCTTATCAAGAGTAGAGACACTTTATCCTGTTTCATTACCAACACCTGAGACTGGAAATCTGATTCTCCCCCTTTCTGTTAAATCTTACAATTTAGATAATAGCCCATCAATAGAGGTTACTTATAATCTATATAACTCTAACGGACAGATTCAGCAATACACAACAAAAGAGGGAGTTCCTGTTACTGTTATCTGGGGATATGCAAGCTCTCAACCGATTGCAAAAATAGAAGGTGCAAATTTTTCAGATATTACCCCATCCTTAATAACCAGTATCGTGAATGCATCTAATGATGATAATATTCCTCCAACGGGTATTACTCCTGATCAGGCTGAACAAACTCTAATCACAGCTTTAGATACTTTTAGAAAAGATTCTACTTTGAATGGATATCAGATCACAACCTATACGTATGATCCTTTGATTGGGGTTACCAGCATCACCCCACCTTCAGGGATCCGGGAGGTTTATATCTATGATACAGCCAACAGGCTCAAAGAAATCAGACAGGACTCCAAAACAGGTAATCTGGTTAAAGAATTTAAATACAATTATAAAAACTAACACTTGATGAAAAAGATAAAACAAATCATATCCATTGCCGGCGTTCTTACGGCAAGTTTGATTCATGCACAGCTTTCTACAACAGAAAATTATGTGTACACAAAAACTTACCTCGATTACAATACCAGCAATGTAGCGACTAAAACTGCAGAAACCGTCCAATATTTTGATGGATTAGGAAGGCCTAAGCAGGTGGTCAATATAAAAGCCTCTCCAACCGGGAAAGATGTGGTTAACCATATTGAATATGATGGTTTCGGAAGACAGGTGAAAGATTATTTACCCGTCCCACAGTCTAATACATTAAATGGAGCTATTGTTCCAACACCACTTGCTAATGCTAGTCAACCAACCATTTATGGACAGGAAAAGATCTATGCTGAAAAGACATTAGAGAATTCTCCTCTGGATAGATTACTAGAACAAAAACAAGTTGGGACAGCATGGAATGATAAACCTGTAAAGTTTGAGTATGGTACAAATACAGCAACAGAAGTTAAAAAATATGTAACAGTAACTACTCTGACAGGTGATATTACAACATCAACGATGAGCGCAACAACTGCTAATTATGGGGCCAACCAGCTTTATAAAAATACAGTTACTGATGAAGATGGCAATAAAACGATCGAATTCAAGAACGGAAAAGGGCAGGTTGTCCTGGTAAGAAAAGTTGTTAGTACTACCGTAAATGCTGATACCTATTATGTGTATAACGAGTACAATCAGTTGGCTTTTGTCATTCCTCCTAACGCATCTGTAGTTGCTAATGTGAACACTGTCCTGAATGATCTTTGCTATATCTACAGATATGACAGCAGAAATAGATTGGTGGAAAAAAAGCTTCCTGGTAAAGGAGTGGAGTATATGGTATATGACAAAGCTGATAAGCTTATTATGACACAGGATGCCGAACTGCGTAAGACCGGTAAATGGCTCCTTACGAAATATGATCATTTTGGACGGGTTATTTATACTGGAATTATACCCGGTGTAGACAGGCCAAGTCTCCAAAGTCTATTCAATAATTATGTCATTACCGAATCCAGAAATGCTCAGGGATTTACAAGAAATGGAATGCAGATCTATTATACCAATGATTGGTGTAATGAGATAGAAACTGTTTTATCTGTAAATTATTACGACACCTATCCTTCATACAGTTTTAATCCTGCTTTTCCAGCTAATGTTTTTGCTCAAACTGTTTTAACGGATAATGCAACTGGTAGTAATATAAGTACCAAGGGACTTCCAGTAATGAGTTTGGTTAAAAATATAGAAGATGATAACTGGACAAAGAATTATACTTATTATGATACCAAGGGAAGAGCAGTTTCAAGCCATTCTATTAATCATTTAGGAGGCTTTACTAGATCCAGCTCAGATCTTGACTTTTCGGGAACGGTTAAGCAAACTTTAGTAAGGCATAAAAGGTTAGCTGCAGATACAGAAAGATCAGTAAGAGATGTTTTCACTTATGATAGTCAAAACAGGCTTCTGACTCATACCCATCAAGTGGACACTGGAGTTATTGAGTATTTAGCACAAAACAAATACAACGAGCTTTCACAGTTAGAATCTAAAAAAGTAGGGGGAAGTGTAGCAGCTCCATTACAACAGATCGATTATAAGTACAATATCAGAGGCTGGATGACTCAGATCAATGATCCTGCTACTTTAGGAAGTGATTTGTTTGGATATGCTATCAAATATAATGCTCCTATTGATCCAGCAGGTCAAGCTAGTTTTAATGGAAATATAACAGAAATAGACTGGAGTACCAAAAGTGATAATACTTTAAGAAGATATGATTATTATTATGATACTTTAAATAGATTTAATTATGCTCAATATAATAAACCTAATTCAACTGTCGTAACAACAGGATCGTATAATGAGGGGCTTGCTTATGACTTGAATGGAAATATAAAAGGTATGTCAAGAACTGGCCAACAGGACACTAATATCCCAATCGTTATTGATAATTTGCAGTATACTTATTCTGGAAATAGACTACTTTCAATCAAAGACCTTTCACAAAATCTGTCAGGGTATCCTTATACAGCAACTCCAAATGAAATAGGTTATGATAATAATGGAAATATGACAAGTCATAAGGACAAAGGAATAAATGAAATAAAATACAACTTTTTAAACCTTCCTAATAAGTATAGTTATTCTTATGGATCCTACTCCTATAAATATAGAGCCGATGGTGTAAAAATTGAGAAAGAATCATATTATATTATTCCAAACTCAACCTATAAAGTTTTTTATCTGGATGGATTTCAATACTCTGACTATTTTGAACAAACCTTTGGTTTAGACTTCGTTCCTACATCGGAGGGATATTTCAATTTTAGAAATAATAAGTATATTTACAATTATACAGATCACTTAGGAAATGTAAGATTAAGCTATCAGAAAGGGACATCCGGAATAGAGGTCATTGAGGAAAATAATTATTATCCATTTGGGTTAAAACACGAAGGATATAATAATCTTCCTGGGAGTTCAGTTTATCAATACAAATACAATGGTAAAGAGTTGCAGGAAAATGGGATGTATGATTATGGAGCAAGGATGTATATGCCAGATTTAGGAAGATGGGGAGTGATTGATCCATTGGCAGAGAAATCGACAAGGTTTTCACCATATGCATACGCGGTAAATAATCCTATAAGATTTATTGATCCAGATGGACGAGAAAATAAAGATTGGATAAAAACAATAAATCCCAAAACTAATCAAACAACTGTTACTTATGACCCTAATGTAAAAACGGTAGCTCAAGCAAAAGATGCAGGATATAAAAATGTGGATAGTGTGGGGGCAACAGGAGAAATTAAAAATGGTAATGGTGATGTTACGAATACTTTGAATGCAAATGGAAGTATAACAAATATGTCTGACAATACTACAACTTATGGATCTTCAAATATTGGCGGTGTTCAAGTAAATGGAGCAGATAATACAGGTTCTTTTTGGAATTTTAGTGCAAATTTTGCGTTTGGGGGAGGAGCTGGTTTTTCTTTTGGACAGGTTACAGATAGTAATAAGGAAACAGATTGGTTCTTTTCTCTTAATGGAAATTTAGGATTAAGTGCAAGTGCTGGACTTGAAAAGGGTGTAATTACACCTACAGATCCTGGACGTAAGTTTGTCAATAGTGATTTTGGAGGAGAAGGTCGTTCAATTTCTGGTGGACCTCTTTCATCAACTGCTGGTGGAAGTTTCACTCGTTCTTACGATGATTACGAAAATACTGATCAATTTAATGCTGCAAACTTTGGTAGAAATACTCGAACTGTTAAAAATGGTTATTCTACTATAAGCACAAGTGTTGGCCCTAGTGTTGGAGCTTCACCCATAATGTGGACAGCATCTAAAACTTGGGTACGTGGAAAATAATTCTAATATAAAAGTTGATAAATCCAGTAAAAAAACTATTATCATATTTATAGTTTTTTTTGGATGTATTTTATTATTTACAATAATATATCTAGTTATGAATTCAAACTCTAAGAGGACGCAAAAATTGTTATCTATTGAAAGATACACAAAAGTAATTGATATTTATAACAATAGAAATGAACATAATTTTCTGTATGCTAAGTTTTCCAATGGTTTTCAGAAAATTTTAGAATACCCATATGAAGTAGGAGATTCTATATCAAAGAAAAAAGGAGATTCGATAGAGTATATTTTTAGAAAAGGTAAAATAATAGAGAATAATCTTCTTGAAGAATCTCGAAAAAATGGTCTTTTAAAATAAAAAAAACAGCTGCTTGACGCAGCTGTTTTTTTTATTTGGTTAAATTCACATCATAACCCACAATTTTAATAGAATCATCATCTTTTTCTAGAGTAATTTTTTCCCGTGTATTTTGTATATTTCTTTTGACTTTATATGATAATACATACTGAGACTTCGGATTTGTGCCAACAGAAACAAAAGTTTCCCATATCGTTAATTTAGTATTTGAAATTTTATCACCACATTCGGCATTAATGTCATCAATCATCTGATTTAGTTGCTTTTTATTAGTTGTCTCAAAAAATTTACTACCAATTAGTTTAAAAGCTTCTTGTCTATCATCATTTTTGATAAGATAGTAAAATCTTTCAGTAATTTTTTCTGCATCCTGTTTATCTTCCTCTCTGTTATGATATGTTTTATTAAAATTGCAACTCACAAAAAAAAATGCAATTAAAAGTAGAATATATTTATTCATGTGTTAATTTTAAATAGGCATCTAAATTACTAAATTTATTCAAATCTGTATGTTAGCTGTTTCGCTTATGCACATATAAATAATCTAAAAAATGCAATCTGTTAATTTACTATAAGGATAAATATCAACAAGAATATTAAAAACAACAATTTTCTTTATATTTGTACAAAGCACATATACACAACCACTATGGAAAAGCTAAGAAGTTTAAGAAAGCAAAGAGGATATACTCAGGAGTACATGTCAAAAATCCTATCAACGGATGTTTCCAATTATTGCAGAAAGGAAAGTGGTGATGTGAGAATATTTGACGATGAATGGGAAAAGCTTGCAAAAGCTCTAGAGGTTCCGGTAGAAGAAATAAAAGAAGAAAGACCTTCAAGTATCATCCAGAATAATGACAATCTTACTTTCAATGATAGCTCTGCTAACTATAACTATTATTGTAGTATTCCCAATCATATTTTAGATCATCTGAATGACTATATTAACTTACTTAAAGAACAAAATGAATCTCAGAAACAAGATCTGAAAAAATTCAACACTGGAAAGTAATCACAGATTATTTTAAATAAAAATTTAGAGAATGCTGTTCCTTTGGAGCAGTATTCTTTATTATAATTCAGTATTAATATTTTTCACCATCTCAAACTGAGAAATCCAGTTTTCAAGTCCCACTGCTTCAAGAAACTGAGATGTGCATTCCGAAGCACCATCCGCATTATTGATAACGATCATCTTTCCTTCACTCATCTCTCCTATTGTTTTAAAAATATTGGAACCAATACCTTTTCGCTTACTCTTTTTCTCAACAGCAACCTGATATACTTTTCCTATCGAAGGATTAAAAATAGAATATCCCACCAGTTCGTTCTCTTTATAGGCACCTAGAATTACACAATCTTCTTTCATTTGTTCCAATACCATAACCGAACTCTGCCACGATGGCTCAATATCCCAGAAAGACTTGAATAACTCCCATTGAAAGTTATCCATCTTCTGTATCTGAATCTCAGAAGCCTTTTCTATATCCTTAATATTTCCTTTGAAACAAAGCAATTTGCGAACAATTTTGAAACCTATATTTGTATACGCTTTGATGGCAGGTTCATTTCCTTCAATAACTTCAAGTGTCACTACATCAACTTTTCTATCCTGAAATTCCGGAAGAATAAAATCATACATCTTCCTCACCAATCCTTGACCACGATATTCAGGAATAACACCTGTCCCAGCATTGTAAATAATCCGTTTTCCCTCTTCTACTTTTTCAGCATGCAGAATAAAACTAACAATCTGATCTCTTTGAAATACTCCTACGGAAAGGTTCATGTCTATTTTTTCAGCATTAATTTTTGATTGGAGCTGTTCCGCGGTTAAGTGAAAAGGAACCAAATAATCTGAGAAAGAAAGATTAAATACAGATAAAAGATCTGTAATACTAAGGTTTACTAAATTTCTGAATTCCATTGATATTATTTTGTCCGGATTAAAAGTATTGAATTTGCGTGAATAATTTGAAAATCAAAAGTACAGGTATGTAGCAGGTCTCGATACATTTTTCTCCTAAACTACGTTCACAGGACTACATCCTATATTTCGAAAAACACTCGATCTGACGACAGCCATTCTTTAATACTACTCATACTACCAATCTCTTCCCAAGTCTTCTTTCCAGTCGAAGGGTAATAATTCTCTTAAAGTAGTAAATACACCATTTTTAACCTCAACGACAGCATCAAGATTTTCTTTGGAAAGCTGACTCATCAGTTCACGGCAACGACCACAAGGAGGAACTGCGTTTCCATCACTTCCAACAGCAACTACAGCTTTAATGCGATTTTCTCCATTTTTCAGCATTTCTGCTACAGCACTGTGCTCAGCACAAAAACCCATGGAACAAGCTGTATCGATACTAATTCCTGTATATATATTACCCGATATTGTTTCAATAGCCGCACCAACACCTCCATATTCTATAAAATCATTGAGTTGATTAACCTTCGCTACTTGATAAGCTCTATTTTTTAAGTCATGTTTCATCGCTTTCTTATTTAAAATAAAAATACCTCTATTTCTAGAGGTATCACAAATAATATTATTTTTAAATTATTCCTTGATCAATTTTTCAAAAGATAGAGTTCCGTCTTTCAATGTAATTTCAAAATAGTAAGTTCCGGATTTTAAATCAGAAACGCTTATATTTTCACCATTAAGCTTTACAGTTCTCACTTTTCTACCCGTTGTTTCGTAGATGCCGATAGATTTTATTCTATCTGCATTTTTGAAGTTTACGGTTTCTTTTGCCGGATTAGGATAAAGAACAACCTTATTATTTTGAGCAAGAACCTCACTAGTCGCTAAAGTTCCTGTCATATTTAATGTTGCATAACCTCTGTTTCCTCCACCATGATAACTTAAGTTCAAGGTGTTATTTCCTTTAGCATAAAAAATATCAATAGTCCCTGCGGCATTAGGAATTGCTGTATCTCCTGCCCCCCCTGAAAGAGATCGGGTTGCAACAACCGTTCTTATCCCGCCTGAAGTTGTGTTACTTGTTACTGTCCAATCTTGTGAAGCATCTGCAGAGGGTGTAAAACCCACACCATTAAAAGTATAATCCCTACTGGCAGAAGAATTATAAATAAATCCGTCTGCTCCGCTTGCCATTCCACTATTCCCAAAGCCAATTCCCAGAAAAGCATTATCGCTCCCGGTAAGGGTCATTGTCACTAAACTTGGTGTAGTATCCAACTTTACTGTCATTCCAGTTGACGAGGTCGTCAGATTTACAACACCTGAGCTAAACTGCGCTCCGAGAGAAGTTGCCAGAGCTACTGTTAATACTAGTAAAACTTTTTTCATATGTTAATTTTTTAAAAGGTTAATGATGTCTTTATTGTTTGTTTTAAGTGCATATTCAAATGGGGTCATTCCCATTGAATCTTTGATTTGCTTATCAGCTTTATGCTTTAATAATAATTCTATTAGTTCTTTGTTTCCGAATTTTACAGCCCAAAATAGAGGTGTTGATCCTGTTGAATCCTGAATATTAGGATCTGCATTTTTATTTAATAAAAGCGTAACTAATTCTTTGTTATATTTTACGGAAAGACCAGCCAAAGCTGTTCCTTCCTGACTTTTATAATTTACATCTTTTACATTATCGATCAGGAATTTTGCCACGTCTATATTCCCTCTATAGCATGCTAAAATAAGAGGTGTAAAACCACTTTCATTGGTTTGGTTAATAATATCAGAATTCTGTTTCATCTGATCCTTCACCTCAGCTACTGTCCCACTTCTGGCAATATCAAAAATTGACTTTGCCTTTTCCTGAGCTGACATCAATGAAAAACTCAGGAAAACACCTAACATAATAATTAGCTTTTTCATTGTTTTACGAGGATATAATTATATTCGACATTAATATTTTCAGCTATTTTCTTAGTAACCATTTTAGGAATGGTTACGTTAAAATCTGCAGGTCTTGCCACAAAACTCCCCTGCATGTATATTTTCCCATCTTTTGAAGAAATACTTGCGGTGGAAGAAACAGGTTTATTCACCCCGTGAAAATTCAATGTTCCCTGTATTGTATATTTTTGTGGGGTCGCAGAAAGTTTAGCTTTATCAAAATTTGAAATTTTCCCTGTAAAAGTTGTTTTTGGATACTTTCCTGTTTCTGCGTAGCTCTCATTAAAATGCTCTTCCATCAGTTTTACTTTAAAATGAAAGTTTTTCACTACTGATATAGAGGCCATATCACCTGTATCTGTGTTGATCACTACAACGTTATTATCGTCCTGCGCATAGACATCTTCAAATAAAGGAACAGATGCTTCAAATGTTACTTTACCTGTTTTTGAGCTATATTTTTGAGCTAAAACAAAGTTGCCGGACAGCAACACAACCATTAATATTACTACTTTTTTCATTTTTTCCTATTTTAATTTTCGTTAAGCCCATCAGCTTTCCATTTAATAAAAATATTGATCTGAGAAGTTGAAAGAGATCCACCTTGTGGCATTTTCCCAGGATCTCCGTTCGGTCTCTGTATCCGATCCAGAATATTATCAATATTAGCTTTTACGAGATTGTAACTGGTAAACTGAATCGGTCCCGGGCCATTTGCAGAATGGCAACTGATACAATTGGCGTCTATAATTGGTTTTATATCTGCATTATATTTTACTTGCTGGGTAATTGGCGTCTGATCAGAGATCTCTTCATAGGTTCTGCTTTCACAAGAAATAAGTAAAGCCACCGATGCGATTATGTATACTAACTTCTTCATCTTAAAAAACTCTATAAAGGTTAAACCCAAAGTAAATATGCCCTTTTCCCCAATTTCCAACAGCATTAGAAAGATAACCGATATCTGAGTTGAGTTGAGAATTACTGAATACAAGCTGGAAAACATGACCTCCGGTTTCTATATCCATTCCTACTGATAAAGGATTTTTGTAAAAACTATGATTATCAAAGTTCACAAAATATTCAGCATTCACAGAAATTCTCTTTGATATCTTATATCTTCCTCCAAGTCCGGCTAAAAATTGATTTTTATCTTCAATATTCGGATCATATAGGTTTTTATGAATATAAGAAGGGGTTAACTGCAACGATAAATGATCATCAAACCTTCTGGAAATCAGTGCCTGCGTCAGATAGGAAAGCCGGTCACTAAAATGAAGATTTGGATAATTATCCTTGTCCAGATCCGTGTTGAGAGCAAGCACATTATAGCCTACAATATCAACAGGAGAGCTGTCATTTTGTTTAAGCAGCCTATACTTAGCACCTGCTTCAAATGTTTTCTGATTGGTTTCCCTTGAAAGATTTAAAGATAACCAATCGGTTACTCCATAGATGGCACCTAACTTTGTAGAAGCATCATCCAGCCCAAAGAAATTTTTAAATCCGGTACTGATATCACCAAAACGGTGTGCTACTACAATATACCACTCTTTTTTAGCGGCTAGTTTTGTAGATTGACCTGTGACAATCTGTAAAGCCTTAAAGGCAGGTTGAGAATTTTCAGTGTTTGTTTTAATGGTGTCGATATCTTTCAGCAAATCTTCCTGTGAATAGGCAAGAGTCGAGGCTAACATCGACAAAAATAAGAGAGTTTTTGTCATACAAATTTTAATAAATAATTAGTATGGCAAACTTATAGAGTTATGATTTTAAAAGTGCGTGATAAAAGTCACCTAACAAATTGTATTTATCAATCACTCTATTAAAAATAACTATTAAAAACAATTTCTATTAGACTTGACTAACACTTTCATTAATAGCTACTCTTATTCCTTCTTTACTCTGAAAGATCTCTCCTTCATTTTCAATTTTTTTAAGAACCCTGCTTACAACCTCTCTGGAGGTTCCCAGATTACTGGCAATCTCTCTATGCGTTAATTTTATAGGATGATTTCCTGTTAAAGTAATTTGCTGTTTGATATAGCTCAATACTCTTTTGTCCAATCTATGGAAAACAGCCTCATTAACCATATTCATTACGTCAATAAATCTTTTATCATATTCCTGATAAAAAAGTCGGCTAATTCCGGGAAAGCGAATCAGCCAGTCATGCATTACGGAGACAGGAATTAATAGCACTTCCGAATCTTCTTCAGTAATTGCATAGATTCTACTGATATAATTGCTGAAAATTGAGGAAAAGGTCATTACACAACTCTCATTAGATCTTACATAATAGTAGATCAGCTCCCGGCCGTCATTCAGGCAATACACCTTTACAGATCCTGTTATCATGAAAGGGATAAACTTAATTTTTTCCCCCTCGCTGATCAGTTCTGTTTTTGCCTTGATCTTATCTGTAATGCCATATTGATGAATTTCATTTATAAAATCCTTCCCCAAAAAACCAAATTTATTATTAATAAATTGATGATCTATCATATATTATATCAAATTATGAAAGCAAATATATAAAATGAATTTTTGAATAAATGTTAAATTTTCAATAGACATAATAAAATTATGAATAATTTACTTTATTTAAATTCATAATAAATAAAAATTTCTTAATTGATTTAAATTGAATGAAACACATGATTTATTTTGTTTATTCATAATAAAGCAATGCCTGTTATTGAAATGCCCGTTATTGACTATTCATATGATGCAAAAAAAAATGCCTCAATAAATTGAGGCATTCTTATGTATTTTAAGAAAAATCTTATGCTTGTACATTGTTACCACCTAATACGAAAGGCTCAACTTCTTTGATCTCTCCAAATTGTTGCTCGTAGTTAGCGATGTTTTGTTGAAGAGCAGATAATACTCTTTTAGCATGAAGAGGAGCAAGAATAATTCTTGATCTTACTTTAGCCTGTTGAACACCTGGCATTAATTGGATGAAATCCACAACAAATTCCGATGGAGAGTGGTTCACTAGTGCTAAGTTAGCATAGATACCAGCAGCTACCATTTCATTTAATTCAATGTTGATGTTTCCGTCCTGTGGATTTTGATTTTGATTGTCCATGTTTTCTTTAAATATTTTTTGTTTTAAATTTTTAAATTATAGACTACGAATATAAATCATTTATAACTTATAATCCATAATCTATAATTAAAAATATTAGTTAATATCTTCGAATTCTTTTTTAGAACCTACGATTACATTCTGATATTCCTTAAGACCTGTACCTGCAGGGATTCTGTGTCCTACAATTACATTCTCTTTCAGACCGCTTAGGAAATCAATTTTCCCAGCAACTGCTGCTTCGTTTAGAACCTTAGTCGTTTCCTGGAACGATGCTGCAGACATGAATGATTTAGTTTGTAGAGCCGCTCTTGTGATCCCTTGCAATACAGGTGTTGCTGTAGCAGGAAGTGCTTCTCTAACTTCAACTAAGTTTTGATCTTCACGCTTCAATTTAGAGTTTTCATCTCTTAATTCTCTTGCTGTAATCATCTGACCTGGTTTGAATTCTTTAGAATCACCAGCATCAACAACTACCTTAAGACCAAATACTCTGTTGTTTTCTTCTAAGAAATCGTATTTATGCTCTAAAGCTCCTTCTAGGAATTGAGTATCACCTCCATCAACGATAGATACTTTGGTCATCATCTGTCTTACGATAATTTCAAAATGCTTATCATCAATTTTTACCCCTTGCAGACGGTAAACTTCCTGAATTTCATTTACAAGATATTCCTGAACCGCAGTTGGACCTTTGATTCTTAAGATATCATCTGGAGTAATAGAACCATCAGAAAGTGGAGAACCAGCTCTTACGAAGTCATTCTCCTGAACAAGGATCTGGTTAGAAAGTTTTACTAAGTAAATTTTTCTTTCTCCAGTCTTAGCTTCTACAATAAGTTCACGGTTACCTCTCTTAATTTTTCCGTAAGAAACTACCCCATCAATTTCTGTAACTACAGCTGGGTTTGATGGATTTCTTGCTTCGAATAATTCGGTTACTCTTGGAAGACCTCCGGTGATATCCCCTGCTTTTGCAGATTTTCTTGGGATTTTGATTAAGACTTTACCAGCCTTAATTTTCTCACCATCATTAACCATTAAGTGGGCTCCTACCGGTAAGTTATAAGCTCTTTGCTCAACACCTTTGGAATCTACCACCTTCAAGGTAGGTACGGCTTTCTTATTTCTAGATTCAGAGATTACTTTCTCTTCAAATCCTGTCTGTTCGTCAATTTCCAGTTGGAATGAAATACCTTGGATAATATCCTCGTATTCTACTTTACCAGAAGTTTCTGCAATGATAACCGCGTTATACGGATCCCACTTACAGATAACATCACCTTTCTTCACTTTATCACCTGGTTTTACAGCTAATACTGAACCGTAAGGTACGTTAGCAACCATCAATGGTGTTCTTGTTTCGTTATCAGCAACTAATCTAAATTCAGTAGAACGGGATACTACCACTTCAGCAGTATTTCCGTTTTCATCTTCAGAAGTAATTGTTCTTACTTCATCCATTTCAACGATACCATCTCTTCTAGCAATAATTGAAGGATTTTCAGATACGTTACCTGCAGTACCCCCTTGGTGGAAGGTTCTCAATGTTAACTGAGTTCCTGGTTCACCAATTGACTGAGCACCAATTACACCTACTGCTTCACCCATATGGATTACTTTACCAGTAGCAAGGTTTCTACCATAACATTTAGCACAGATACCTTTCTTAGCTTCACAAGTTAATGGAGAACGAACTTCAACAGCTTCTAATCCTGTTTCTTCAATTTTCTTAGCTAACTGCTCGTTGATGATCTGATCTGCTTCAGCGATTAATTCGTCTGTTTCTGGATCATAGATGTTATGAAGAGAAACTCTACCTAAAATTCTTTCAGATATTTTCTCAACGATCTCATCATTTTTCTTCAAGGCAGTAACTTCTGTACCTCTTAAAGTACCACAGTCTACTTCCGTAACGATAACATCTTGTGCAACGTCTACCAATCTTCTTGTTAAGTAACCAGCATCGGCTGTCTTAAGAGCGGTATCCGCAAGACCCTTACGTGCACCGTGGGTAGAGATAAAGTACTCAAGGATTGAAAGACCTTCCTTAAAGTTTGCAAGGATCGGGTTTTCGATGATCTCCGCACCAGTAGAACCTGCTTTTTGCGGTTTTGCCATCAAACCTCTCATCCCTGATAACTGACGGATCTGTTCTTTAGAACCCCTCGCACCAGAATCAAGCATCATGTATACAGAGTTGAATCCACCTTGATCGGTCTTCATTCTGCTCATGATCATTTCAGTTAATCCAGCGTTCGTGTTTGTCCAAACGTCAATTACCTGGTTATAACGTTCTGTGTCTGTAATAAGACCCATGTTATAGTTAGCTCTAATCTCATCTACAGTACCGATTGCCTGAGCAACCATTTGTTTCTTCTCAACAGGAACTACAATATCTCCAAGTGAGAATGAAAGACCTCCTTTAAATGCATTTGAATACCCTAAGTCTTTCATTGCATCAAGGAATTTAACCGTTGTAGGGAAATCTGTATCAGCAAGGATTTTACCAATAACGTTTCTCAATGATTTCTTAGTTAAAAGTTCATTGATATATCCTACTTGTTTAGGTACAATTTGGTTGAATAAAATTCTACCAACAGATGTTTCAATTAATCTTGTTACTAATTCTCCATCTTCTTTGACAGGTAATCTACATCTTACCTTAGCATTTAAAGAAACTTTTCCTTCAGCATAAGCAATTTCTGCTTCCTCAGGAGAATAGAATGCCAACCCTTCCCCTTTTACTTTCATATCTTCTGTAGAACTCAATTCTTTGGTCATGAAATAAAGACCAAGAACCATGTCCTGAGAAGGTACTGTAATTGGAGAACCGTTAGCAGGGTTCAAGATATTTTGAGAACCTAACATCAATAACTGAGCTTCAAGGATCGCTTCAGGACCTAATGGTAAATGTACCGCCATCTGGTCACCATCGAAATCGGCATTGAAGGCCGTTGTTACTAACGGGTGTAGTTGAATTGCTTTACCTTCGATCATCTTAGGTTGGAAAGCCTGGATACCTAGTCTGTGAAGAGTAGGTGCTCTGTTCAATAGAACAGGGTGACCTTTCATCACATTTTCTAAGATATCATAAACTACAGGTTCTTTTCTATCAATAATTCTTTTTGCAGATTTTACTGTTTTTACAATTCCTCTTTCAATTAGTTTTCTAATGATAAATGGTTTGTAAAGTTCCGCAGCCATATCTTTAGGAATACCACATTCGTGAAGCTGTAAGTTTGGACCTACAACAATTACAGAACGCGCAGAGTAATCTACCCTTTTCCCTAATAAGTTCTGACGGAAACGACCTTGCTTACCTTTCAATGAATCAGAAAGTGATTTCAATGGTCTGTTTGATTCAGATTTTACTGCTGAAGATTTTCTTGTATTATCGAATAATGAATCTACTGATTCCTGAAGCATACGCTTCTCGTTTCTTAAGATTACTTCAGGAGCTTTAATCTCCAATAATCTCTTCAAACGGTTGTTTCTGATAATAACTCTTCTGTAAAGGTCATTTAAGTCAGAAGTAGCGAAACGTCCTCCATCCAATGGAACCAATGGTCTTAATTCTGGTGGAATTACAGGAAGTACACGCATAATCATCCACTCCGGTCTGTTGATCATTCTTGTATTAGCACCTCTTAATGCTTCTACAACGTTCAATCTTTTCAGAGCTTCAGTTCTTCTTTGCTTAGAACCTTCATTATGAGCTTTGTGTCTCAAATCAAAAGATAATGCATCAAGATCGATTCTTTTTAATAATTCCTCAACAGCTTCAGCACCCATTTTAGCGATGAATTTGTTTGGATCAGAATCATCAAGATATTGATTTTCAACAGGAAGAGTTTCCATGATATCAAGATATTCTTCTTCTGTTAAGAATTCCATTTTATCGAAATCAGAACCATCCAGTTTCTTAGCAATACCTTGTTGGATCACAACATATCTTTCGTAATAGATAATCATATCCAATTTCTTGGAAGGAATACCTAAAAGGTAACCAATTTTGTTTGGTAAAGAACGGAAATACCAGATGTGAGCAATAGGAACAACCAAACCAATATGTCCGATTCTTTCTCTTCTTACTTTCTTCTCTGTAACTTCAACCCCACAACGGTCACAAACAATCCCTTTATAACGAATTCTCTTGTACTTACCACAAGCACATTCGTAATCTTTAATAGGACCAAATATTTTTTCACAGAACAAACCATCTCTTTCAGGCTTATGCGTTCTGTAGTTAATAGTTTCCGGTTTTAAAACCTCACCTCTTGAATCCTGAAGAATGGATTCGGGAGAAGCTAAACCGATGGTTATTTTATTAAATCTACTTGACTTATTTTTATTTGACATAAAAAAT
This sequence comes from Chryseobacterium sp. T16E-39, assembly GCF_002216065.1. Classification (NCBI taxonomy): domain Bacteria; kingdom Pseudomonadati; phylum Bacteroidota; class Flavobacteriia; order Flavobacteriales; family Weeksellaceae; genus Chryseobacterium; species Chryseobacterium sp. T16E-39. Next base: position 2,574,745 of record NZ_CP022282.1, read on the forward strand.
GTTTTATTCTCTATTTCTAAATCTTTTATTGTAATATTTTTTCTTAGTTTCAAATGGAAAATTATTTATCCAAATTTGAATACTTAACAAGCATACTCAAAAGATCAAACCTTACTTGTTTATTGTTCTTTTTTTAGTTTCAATAGCATCACGTTATCGTAATCTGGCTGCCAGACTTTAAGAGGGTTAGAAAAAGTTTTAACAAGATTAAAATCTTCTAAATTTATTTTACTAACGTTTCTCTTTAGAAAGCTGCTTCTCATTGCGTAAGAAACACGATCATTTTCATTAACAGCTTCAATTCCTATAAATTTTATAGGTCCTTTTTTCTGAAATCCTGATGGCAATACAACATATCTGATGTTATGATCTTCAAGATATCTTTCAAAAGGCATTGATGCAATCTGCGTAAAAAACCCTTTATCTGCTACCAGCCCATCTGCCGGGATGATCTGTAAATCTGAATAAAATGCTAATTTACCTGGCATATCATAGGTAAAAACCCTAGAATCTGCCGGAAGATTTTTTTTCAGATCTTCTGCAATCACCTGCACTTTATCTTTTCTGACTTCTTTTATTTCTTCATTGCCTCCTCCTGCATTCGAGCCTAAACTCACATTCGTCTTAGCTTTTATATAAGAAACTGAACTCAAAAAAATAGTACAGCCAATCAGCAAAAACATTACACTCATCTTTCCCTGCCTAATACTGAATTTCTGTAAAAATAAATTAACAGCATCGTACAGCATAAAAGCAACGGCCAGCATCTGCATTACAAAATACCATTGTCCTATCTGTGACTGAAAGTATAAGTTATATAATAACTGTACTATCGCCCCAGCTACGAAGTATAATTTTAATTTTTTAAAATCAACCTTCGTAAGGAAAAGCAGTCCTACATACATTAAATTCGAAACCAGAAAAATAATCCCCCATCGGTTTCCAAAAATAGAACCTTCAGCATTTGGAAAACTTGATTTTATTCTCCCGCTTATAGGAACTACATTCCCGAATTCAAATTTATTGTACAATAAATATCCGCCTCCCAAGACAATACATATTGCTCCTGCTTTTAACAAATCACCTAACTTGGGTCTTGTATCTCCGAATAAACAATACAATCCTAAAAAAAACAGGATAAAGGCATTGTCTAATCTCGAGAGAAACACCATACTGGCTGCAAGTCCCAAAAGCCATCCATTTCCAGCTCTGCCTTTTATAAGTAAATTGAGCAGTAATGCAATGCAACATAAATTAAGGTGTGCCTCTGTTAAATATAAAGTACCAAGCGAGAAAAAAACCAACCCCAAAAAACCGACTCCTGCTATTTTCCCAATTCCTCCATCTTTAAACAAAGGCTGCAGACATTTTATACTTAAAAAGAACAATACAATCTGTATCAACCACAGTACATAAATCATTTCCTGTTTAGGAAGTGTTATCATGAAATCTGCAATGATACACACCAACATCCACAAGGGATGAAAACCATTTGTAGTGTAAATGTCATTGAATTTAAAGCCTAAACCATTTACGAAATTATGCGCTATCTGGGGATAAAAGAATCCGTCATCAGCAGGAAATTTCGCTGGGCTCAACAAGAAAAACAAAGCTGGAATAGCAAAAAGCCAATATCCATATTTTTCTATTCTGCCTAAATTCTGAAACATTCTACCTTCAATGATTTATAAATAAAGCTTGTTCTAATTAAAAGATTTAATTTATTCTTCCAATCTTACGTCTAATCCAAGACCTTGTAACTCGTGAAGTAATACATTGAATGATTCCGGAATACCTGGTTCAGGCATAGATTCACCTTTTGCAATAGCTTCATAAGTTTTTGCTCTACCAATCACGTCATCTGACTTCACAGTCAAGATTTCTCTAAGGATATTTGATGCTCCAAATGCTTCAAGAGCCCAAACCTCCATCTCTCCGAATCTCTGACCTCCGAATTGAGCTTTACCTCCTAACGGCTGCTGAGTAATCAATGAGTAAGGACCAATAGAACGTGCGTGCATTTTATCATCAACCATATGTCCTAATTTCAACATATAAATTACCCCTACTGTTGCAGGCTGAGTAAATCTTTCCCCAGTACCACCATCATAAAGGTGAGTGTTACCAAATTTAGGAAGACTTGCTTTCTCAGTATACTCAGTAATTTGATCAAGAGTTGCTCCATCGAAGATTGGTGTCGCGAACGTCATTCCTAATTTCTGACCAGCCCATCCAAGAACTGTTTCATAAATCTGTCCGATGTTCATACGGGAAGGTACCCCTAGTGGATTCAATACGATATCTACCGGTGTTCCATCTTCTAAGAATGGCATATCTTCTTCACGAACGATTCTCGAAACGATACCTTTGTTACCGTGACGTCCTGCCATCTTATCCCCTACATTCAGTTTACGTTTTTTAGCGATATACACTTTAGCTAACTTCATGATTCCTGCAGGAAGTTCATCTCCGATAGAAATTGCGAATTTCTCACGGTTTTTAACCCCTTGGATATCATTGAACTTGATCTTATAATTATGAATTAATTGTTTGATCAATTCATTTTTATCGTTATCAACAGTCCAATCTGCACCGCTAACGTTTACATAATCTTCAACTGAAGTCAATAATTTATGAGTGAACTTCACACCTTTACCGATGATTTCTTCATCAAGGTCGTTGGTAACCCCTTGAGAAGTTTTCCCGCTTACAAGTGTATTTAATTTTTCAATTAAAGTATTTCTCAACTCATCAAACTTAGCCTTGTAAGTGTTTTCAATTTCTTCAAGTTTAAGTTTCTCTTCAGTTCTCTTCTTTTTATCTTTAATATTTCTAGAGAACAATTTCTTGTTGATCACAACACCTCTTAATGAAGAATCTGCTTTTAATGAAGCATCTTTTACATCACCAGCTTTGTCACCAAAAATCGCTCTAAGAAGTTTCTCTTCAGGAGTTGGGTCAGATTCCCCTTTAGGTGTGATCTTACCGATCATAATATCACCAGGCTTCACTTCAGCACCAATTCTGATCATTCCGTTTTCATCAAGATCTTTAGTAGCTTCTTCTGAAACGTTAGGAATATCTGCTGTCAATTCTTCCATACCTAATTTGGTATCACGAACTTCAAGAGAATACTCATCTACGTGGATAGAAGTAAACCAGTCTTCACGAACAACTTTTTCATTGATTACGATCGCATCCTCAAAGTTATATCCTTTCCAAGGCATGAACGCAACCACTAAGTTTCTACCAAGAGCTAATTCTCCATTTTCAGTAGCATAACCATCACAAAGTACCTGTCCTTTTTCCACTGTTTCACCAATTCTTACGTTTGGTCTTAGTGTAATCGTTGTACTCTGGTTGGTTTTTCTAAACTTAGTAAGATTATATGTTTTTGTAGCAGATTCGAAAGATACAAGATCCTCGTCATCGCTTCTTTCATATTTAATAGTGATCTTATCAGCATCTACATACTCTACAGTACCAGTACCTTCAGCATTGATCAAAATTCTAGAATCTCTTGCAACTTGTTGCTCAAGCCCAGTACCAACGATTGGAGCCTGTGGCTTCAATAGAGGAACGGCCTGACGCATCATGTTGGATCCCATCAATGCACGGTTCGCATCATCATGCTCCAAGAATGGAATTAATGAAGCTGAAATACCAGAAATCTGGTTTGGTGCAACATCGATAAGGTTTACCTGAGATGGTTCAACTACCGGATAATCTCCGTCTAGTCTTGCAATGATTCTGTCGGTAACGAATTCACCATTATCATTCAACTCAACGTTTGCCTGAGCAATTACCTTGTCTTCTTCATCTTCTGCATTAAGATAAATAGGAGCAGCGCTAAGATCAATCTTACTATCTTCTACTTTTCTATATGGAGTTTCAATGAAACCAAGGTTGTTAATTTTCGCATAAATACCTAAAGAAGAAATCAAACCAATGTTTGGTCCTTCAGGAGTTTCAATCGGACAAATTCTTCCGTAGTGAGTATGGTGAACGTCACGAACCTCGAAACCTGCTCTTTCTCTTGATAAACCACCAGGCCCTAGTGCAGATAATCTTCTCTTGTGAGTGATCTCTGATAATGGGTTGGTTTGGTCCATAAACTGAGAAAGCTGGTTGGTACCAAAGAATGAGTTAATAACAGATGTTAAAGTCTTAGCATTAACAAGATCAAGTGGAGTAAAGATTTCGTTATCTCTAACGTTCATTCTTTCTTTGATCGTTCTTGCAATTCTTGAAAGACCTACACCGAACTGTCCTGCTAATTGCTCACCAACAGTTTTAATTCTTCTGTTTGATAAGTGGTCAATATCATCAACCTCCGCCTTAGAGTTTACCAATTCGATCAAGTGTCTTACGATCGCAATGATATCTTCTTTTGTAAGTACTTCAGTTGTTGTAGGAATATTAAGACCTAACTTTTTGTTCAATCTGTAACGTCCTACTTCTCCTAATGAGTATCTCTGCTCAGAGAAGAATAATTTCTCAATAATTCCTCTTGCTGTTTCCTCATCTGGTGGATCTGCATTTCTTAACTGACGGTAAATATATTCTACTGCTTCTTTTTCAGAGTTAGTAGGGTCTTTTTGTAATGTATTCTGGATGATAGAGAATTCATTGCTGTTTTCTTTGTGAATCAAGATAGATTTCACACCAGCATCAAGAATAAGATCTAAATGTTCTTTTTCAAGAATAGTTTCTCTGTCTAAGATAATTTCATTTCTTTCGATAGAAACAACCTCACCAGTATCTTCATCTACGAAATCCTCGAACCAAGTGTTCAATACTCTCGCAGCTAATGTTCTTCCTTCTACTTTCTTAAGTGCAGCTTTAGACACTTTTACTTCTTCAGCAAGGTCAAAGATCTGAAGAATATCTTTATCAGACTCAAATCCGATAGCTCTAAGTAAAGTAGTTAATGGTAACTTTTTCTTACGGTCAATGTACGCATACATAACGCTATTGATATCCGTAGTAAATTCCATCCAAGATCCTTTAAAAGGAATAATTCTTGAATAGTACAATTTAGTCCCGTTGGCGTGGTAAGTCTGTCCGAAGAATACACCAGGTGAACGGTGCAACTGCGTAACGATAACTCTCTCAGCACCATTGATGATGAAAGAACCACTAGGAGTCATATAAGGAACTGGTCCTAAATAAACATCCTGGACTACTGTTTGGAAATCCTCATGTTCAGGATCTGTACAATACAACTTAAGTCTTGCTTTAAGAGGAACTGAATACGTCAAACCTCTTTCCACACACTCGTCGATTGAATAACGTGGAGAATCTACCAGATAATCTAAGAATTCCAATACGAATTGGTTTCTTGAATCTGTAATTGGGAAATTTTCCTGGAAAGTCTTGTGCAGACCTTCTTTTTTCCTGTCTTCAGGAAGGGTATCAAGCTGGAAAAACTCTTTAAAAGACTCTAATTGGATATCCAAGAAGTCTGGAGTTATAATTTTTCCTTTTGCTGATGAGAAATTAATTCTCTGATTCCCCCTAATTGATGCTGTTGTTTTACTCATAAAACTTTTAAGAAGGGTTAAAAAATATTTTGATTAACAAAAAATATCAGGAATAGATGAAAGAAAACGAAGAAAAGATAAAAGACTTCAAAATGTTTGGCGCTATTTAGAATAGTCTTTACTCTTTTTTCTTTATTCTTAGAGTCTGATCCCTAACTGCAACACTGGTATATCTTTTCACAGCGTAATGCAAAATATTTTTAATACTTTTGAGGCAGAAATACCGCAATATCTATAAACATAAAATCCCTTTCATTTCAATGAAAGAGTTGATTTATAATATTTTACAGATTTACATACAATTTTTAGCGCCAAAAGAGGAGCAAAGATACAAAAAGTTATCCACATTCACAAGATTTATTACTTAATGTATTAACGTAAAATGTATTAATGATTTCACTAATGTAAATAAACCCTAGTATAAGCAATTCTCGCACATCTATAAAAACGCATGATCAACGATAAAAACTAATTCTGAGCAACCGCTTCTTTAAATTTAGCATACAAAAAAAGCCCGGACAATTTCTTGTCCGGGCTTATTATTTTAGGTAATTGAATTATTTCAATTCTACTTCAGCACCAGCTTCTTCAAGTTGCTTCTTAAGAGCTTCAGCTTCGTCTTTAGAGATACCTTGCTTAATAGCAGCAGGAGCTCCGTCTACGATATCTTTAGCTTCTTTAAGACCAGCACCAGTTAAATCTTTTACTAATTTAACGATAGCTAATTTAGATGCACCTGCAGACTTAAGAATTACATCGAATTCTGATTTTTCTTCAGCAGCTTCTCCACCACCTGCAGCAACTACTACCGCAGCAGCAGCTGGCTCAATTCCGTACTCATCCTTAAGGATAGTAGCTAATTCATTTACGTCTTTTACTGTTAAGTTTACTAGCGTTTCAGCTAAATTTTTTAAATCTGACATTGTTGTAATGTTTTTTGTTGATTATTTTATTTATTTTTTGAGTCTAATTATTCAGCACTTGGAGTTTCTTCAGTGCTTTCTGCTGCAGGAGCTTCTGGAGCCGCTTCAGCAGGAGTTTCTTCCACAACAGGAGCAGCAGCTTCTTCAGCTTTAGCTTCTACTGTTTCAGGTTTGTTTTGAAGAGCAGAAACAACTCTTTGAATTGGAGACTGAAGTAATCCGATGATTTCACCGATCATTTCTTCTCTAGACTTGATGTTAGCAAGTGTATCTAGATTATTGTCACCAACATAGAATGTATCCTGAAGGTAAGCAGATTTTAAAGCCGGCTTCTCTTCTTTCTTTCTGAATCCTTGGATTAATTTCGCTGGAGCGTTAGCTGTATCAGCAACCATTAATGCAGAGTTTCCTTTGAAAGTTGGGAACATTTCAGAGTAATCTACTCCGTCAATTTGCTCCATTGCTTTCTGTAAAAGTGTATTTTTCACCACTTTCACTTTGATATTTTGTTTGAAAGCCTGTCTTCTGAAATCTGAAGACTTAGCAGCGTTCAATCCTTGTAAATCTGCTACGTATACTACTTTTGCATCCTGAAGCAAATCTTTGATCTCTTGTATTGCTACAACTTTTTGGTCTTTTGTCATTGTCTTAAGGATTTATATTAGTTTACAGATTTAGTATCAATTGCAATACCCGGGCTCATAGTAGAAGACAAGTAAATGCTTTTTACATATGTACCTTTAGCAGCAGTCGGTTTCATTTTGATCAATGTCTGGATCAACTCCTGAGCATTTTCTTTGATTTTATCAGCATCAAAAGATACTTTACCGATACCTGCATGGATAATACCATATTTATCTACTTTGAAATCAATCTTACCTGATTTCACTTCAGTTACTGCTTTACCAATTTCCATTGTTACAGTTCCTGATTTAGGGTTTGGCATTAAACCTCTTGGTCCTAATACTCTACCTAAAGGTCCTAATTTACCCATAACAGCTGGCATAGTAACGATAACGTCAACATCAGTCCAACCATCTTTGATTTTTTGTAAATATTCGTCAAGACCTACATAATCAGCACCAGCTTCTTTAGCTTCAGCCTCTTTATCCGGAGTTACAAGAGCTAATACTTTAACATCTTTACCAGTTCCATGAGGAAGAGATACAACACCTCTTACCATTTGGTTTGCTTTTCTTGGATCTACACCCAATCTAACAGCGATATCTACAGAAGCATCAAACTTTGCAGTGTTTACTTCTTTAACAAGAGCTGAACCTTCATCAAGATTATAAGCTCTTCCTTTTTCTACTTTGCTTAAAGCTTCCTTTTGCTTTTTTGTTAATTTTGCCATTTCTCTAAGTTTTAAGCGTTAGTTGGTTTTGCTCCTGTTACTCTCAATCCCATAGATCTAGCAGTACCTGCAACCATAGAAAGTGCAGAGTCCAATGTAAAGCAGTTAAGGTCTACCATTTTATCTTCTGCGATTTTCTTTACCTGATCCCAAGATACAGAACCTACTTTGTTTCTGTTTGGTTCTCCGGAACCTCCTTTAATTTTAGCAGCATCCATTAACTGAATTGCAGCTGGAGGAGTTTTAATTACGAATTCAAAAGATTTGTCTTCGTATACAGTAATTACTACTGGCAAAACTTGCCCAGGCTTATCCTGAGTTCTTCCGTTAAATTGTTTACAAAACTCCATGATGTTTACACCGGCAGAACCTAATGCAGGACCTACTGGTGGAGACGGGTTTGCAGCCCCTCCCTTCACCTGAAGCTTTACCATTTTAAAGACTTTTTTAGCCATTTCTTCTTTTTTTAATTTGAATAATTAATGAGTTTGGAAGCATTTATTATTCAGCAGGTTACCGCACTCACATATAGTAAACCTACTTTTCGGACTGCAAAATTATAAAATATTTTTGAAATAGCAAATGGAATTGATTGATTTTTAGCATATTTATTTTTAAAATAATCTCAACCTTTAATTTAAGGTCATAAGATTTTCAGTATTTACATCACAATTCGACTTGTTTAAGAGGCTCTGTTTTACTTTAAGCATTACACCTTCTCCCGGCTTTAGTTCGGGAATAGTAATTGTTGTAATATTTGTAACATGATTGAGCGTCCTGTTTATAGTGACAAAACCATTATTAGGAGATATATAAGTATCTACTCTTGGCGAAATTGACGAACTCAGGTAAGCACCCTCCAGATTGATTTTTGTAGAAGTAGCTGTTGTAGAAACATCTTTATTCATAATCCAGATATAATAATCCGTAGAACTAACATCTGCTTTCTGATATAAAGCCAAAAGTATATTGTTATTGCTAACATCTCTAATTACGCCCGTACTATTTAGATCTACTAATTCTGAACTATCAAATGGACGTCCCTGATTCATATATGTATCACTTTTATGCAAAGCAGTAATGTAATCTGCAGTTAAAACCACTGGACCTACTACCTCCTTAATATATTTATTAACCTTTTGAATGGATGCGTAATTAGCAGCATTTTCTTCAAAACCATTTATATATGACCAATATAATAATCCTTTTGCACCATAAGCTATTGCACTTGAAGTGAGAAATCGTAATTTCGGCTCATAAGGTTCGGGTGCATAATCTTTATTAGATTGAATCACAAACCAAAACGGTCGGTTATATCCTAATTTTTCTTTGAAAACTCTCATATTATAAAAATAATCTGTCCGAAAAGGCATATTATTTTCAAATGGATAATGATCATAGGATACAAAGCTTGTACTATTTTCATTGATATACTTGTCTAAGTAGCTTTCATAACTGGCATCATCAGCAAAAGGACCGTATCTCGGAAATAAATTATAAAAAGTAGGCTGCTGTGTATAGTTGGTATTAAAAAAATTGGTCCATTTTTTAACATTATTCAAATCCCCTATTTGGGGTTCATCACCAAGAAATATTCCCATTATAGCTTGATCTAATCCGGTCGGCAAATGATTCTTAAATGCATCAAGAAATTCCTGTTTATATCCTGTTAAGGGATCAGGATCTAGTTTTTTCGCTATATCATTTCCTGATAATAATACTTTAAGTGAGCTTTTTTTAGCAAGATCCAGATATGTATATATTCTGGCATAATTCTCTGGAGAAAACATCATCTCCGGATCTATGATGAAGTCTATATTGGCATTTTTGATTTTTTGAAACTTTACAAGATCATTATTATAATAAGGAGCTGACGGACCAATTAAGTAGGTATAATTGCTATTAGGCCAATTCCATTGCCCTAAATAAGCATGTTCATCCCACCCTGAGTAGTTAATCTGACCTCCGGTAACCTCCGCATAATCGACTAACCATGTCCCATTTTCATTCATTTTAAGACTTAAATCGGCATACTTGTCTCCATTATAATCTGCCGGAAGTGGTTGGGTCTTGATATCTCCATATCCCCCAAGTTCTCTATCCCAAGTCCCAAAATGACCTGCAGCATCAGCATAATCAATCTTCCATATCCCTTGATCTTGGACAGCTATATCTGCCTTACCATCTCCATTATAGTCAGCCGGCGCCGGGATAGAAGTCTCCCCGCCGTAAATCGCTGCGGGTGTCAATGCATAATCCCAACCATTAAAACCTATATTTTTTTGATAATAATCGATGAACCAATGCCCATCATCAGTCTTTACCGCTATATCAACAGCTCCATCTCCATTATAATCTGCCGGTACTGGATGAGCTTCAATTCCACCATACTGAGTAAGAACATCATCCCAACCATTAAAACCACCATTTTTAGCATAATAATCTATAAGCCAACGACCGTCATCTGTTTTTGCTGCTATATCAGTATATCCATCACCATCATAATCTGCCGGTACTGGATGAAAATGTTCATCACCATAATTAAATGGTAATGTTACATCCCAGCTTCCAAGACCATTAATAGCATAATAGTCTATAAGCCATACTCCGGAATTGGTCTTTACTGCAAGGTCTATATGCCCATCGTGATCATAATCTCCTGGTACAGGAATAGCTTCCAAACCTCCATATTGAGAAAATAATGGAGGATAGTTCCCGCCAAATTCCCAACCGTGAAAACCATTAAAAGCATAATCAATTAACCAATATCCTCCAGATGTTTTTACACTTATATCTGTTTTCCCATCACCATCATAATCTGCGGGAGCAGCAACAAAGTTGGCTGCGATATCTGGGGAAGACCATATACCAATAAGAAAATTGTTCTGAGACTGAGCAGGAATATATATAAAACCACTTATAAATGACAAAATTAATAGACAAGACTTTACATATAAGGCATACTTATTTTTCATATTATTAATTTTTTTGTTAATTAAATATAATAAGATTTAAATATCATTAATTAATAATTTTAAGTAATATCTATCAAATAGTATATAAAGAAAAAAGTCATACCCAATGATATGACTTTTTATTATTTTTATTTTCTTTACTTAAAAACCAGAAGGTTTACTTATTGTCTTTGTGGATCCATCAGTTCCCCCAAGATCCGAATTCACATCAGAAATATTCTGTTTGGTAATTAATCTCTTATAAGCCATCAAATAAAACTCAACTGTAAAGTTATTATAGCTCCTGGATGGATTACTTGAAGTAAAAGCAATTAATTTACTATCCGTAAATCCTGCTTTTAAATGCCATGTACCATTACTTTTAAAGGCAATCACATTTGGTGAACCCTGAGCATTATCATTTACACCATTATCTTTATAATCAAGAGCTACACTGGTGCTACCATCATTCAACTTAAATGAGTAGTTATGAACGGTCACCAAAAAATTATTCGCATCTATTTTAGTATCATAATCTGTTATCCCCGCACCAGGTACACCGGTAAGCGTGAGTTTTATGTAATTAAACAATCCGCTTGTTTCAAGATTAGGATCATAAATCTGCAGAGAATTTTGAGAAGTAGCCAAAAAGTGCCCTCCTGTCATGGTTGGCTCACCTGGATTTCTCATATATAATGAATTTGTGTATGAATCTCCATTAACATCCAATGTCTCTGTAGGTGTTGTCGTTTTAATACCAACATTACCCGTTTGTGCATTTGATAGCACACTCATGCATGCCATGATCACTATAAATATTTTTCTTTTCATAATTTTTATTATTGAAGTCCTTGAGGTGTATTTGTTGAAACTCCTGAATATCCAGGTGAAGCTGAAGCAGAAACAGAACCTGTGAACGTTCCCCAATCTTTAATTAAAGATCTTTCATAAACATTTAAGGTAATCGACCATGTTCCGTTCTTAGATGAAACTGTACCCGCTCCTTTAAAGGCCAGGTTAATACCATGAAATGTATTACTTCCACTTACCACCTTGGTTATTTCTGTTGAATAAGCCCCATAAGATTTGGGTGAAGTAGATGTATTTGCAGCAGACACTGCATCTGTAAAAACAGCACCGGTTATAGCTACAACATACTTATTAACGTCAAGACCCGTGTTCAGGTTAACGACTTCATCTTGTTTTACATTTTTTAAAATAACGTTATATGAATTGACAGGTGCGACATTCCTAAGGGCAATATCTAACATCTTCACTTTACCAACGGGGGTTGTATCTTTAGATCTTGTAAGAAGAAAATAACTCCCAGTGGCGGGTGAGTTGGTTGTATCGATAATATATGATTCTACCAATGTCCCTCCAACGACATCCAATGTTCCTTGTGGTGTAGTGGTATTGATGCCAACTTGCGCTTTAATACCTACGAAGGTATAAGCCATAAAAAATAATATGGTAATTTTTTTCATTATGTAATGTTTTTTATTGAAGTAATGGTGTTGCCGCTGCACCTGTAGTTGAAGTTCCCAAGGCCTGTGATTTGTTAATCTCTTTCGCATAAGATCTGTCAAACACTAATAAATTAAGTGTCCAAACCCCCGCAGGAAGCGTTGAGGCAGGAGCAAATCCCTGATAATCGGCTTTAACCTTCCAGGTGCCATTGTTATAATAAGCGTAGATCTGAGGTACAGGTGTTATCCAGTCCGGGCTATTGGTTCTTACTGGTTGAGTAAATCCAAATGAAGAAATAACGACAAGAAACTTGTCCGAATTTATTTTGGTATCATATTGATTAACCCAGTCTTTATCACTGGCGTCACATGTGATCTTGTACTGAATAAGATTAATCGGAGCAGGAGAATTGGGTACAAAAGAATCATTATACGCCGTAATTTTATTCTCAGGGGCAGGAGATTTAATAATAAATGTATAATTCTCGTCAGCCCCTAACTTTTCTATCGGATCCTTAAAAAACATTCCTGATGTTTTCATTGTTCCATTTACGGATAGTTCTTTTTCAGGCGTTTTAGTATTGATCCCTACTTTACCAGTAACCTGAGCATTCATCAGTGCAACAGTACTTGTAAAAAGTACCATCGAAATAATTTTTGTCATTGCAATAGTGTTTAAATTCTGTGTTTTAAAATAGCATCATAAGAATCCCAAAGCATGTATCTTAATCTCAGTATAAGATTAAAAATCAGAATATTAGAACTCATTTATGTTTTTCGGAAATATACTTTACAAGAAGCATGCCACATATATAATAATTTTTAATCTAAACATTTAGTTTTAATTAAATAACTATTGACAAGACCTCTCTATCGCGCATAAAATAAATAACAAACTTATTTTAACTTAAAATAACCTTATTTTTAATCAATAAAGATGAATCTCACTAAAACAAAAAAGCCACTCTAGTATCTAGAGTGGCTTTATATTATTGAAAGTATAATTATACTTTTTCTACCTGCATAAAACTAAGTTCCATTGGAGTCTTTCTACCGAAGATTAAAACAGAAACTTCAATTTTCTTTTTATCTTCAAGAATCTTTTCAATCGTTCCATTGAATCCATTAAAAGGACCATCAATCACTTTAACGTTTTCACCAACTACATATGGAATTTCAAGATCAGTAGCAAATTCTGATAACTCATCCATTCTTCCAAGCATTCTGTTAACCTCTGATTTTCTCATTGGTACAGGATCTCCCCCTTTTGTTAAACTCAAGAAAGATATTACTCCCGGAATGTTTTTGATAACGTGAGGAATCTCTCCCATCAAATCAGCTTCAACCATTAAGTACCCAGGATAGTATGGTCTTTCTTTAGGAACCTTTTTACCATTCCTAAGCTGAATAACCTTTTCCATAGGAATAACCACTTGAGTAACGTACTGCTCAAAGCCTAAACGCTTGATTTCTGTCTCAATATAGTTTTTCACTTTATTTTCCTGTCCGCTGATTGCTTTCAGCACATACCATTTCAATTCGCTCATTGTGGGAAAATACTTTTTTAGTTGAACACGTTAATTAGCATTCCAATTATGTTGCTTATTGCTTTTGAAAACAATTCGTCAACTCCAAAGGTAAATAATGCCAGAATAACTGTTGCAATAGTTACTACAATTGTAGACGACTGCAGATCAGCCCATTTTGGCCATTCAACTTTATGTCTGAATTCGTTATAAGAACCTTTTAAAAAATCGATTAATGAACTCATAATTATTATTTGCACGGGCACAAGGATTCGAACCCTGATCAACGGTTTTGGAGACCGGTATCCTACCATTGGACGATGCCCGTAGATAAAAGCTTCCGTAAGAAGTTCCTTACGGAAGCTTTATTTATTTTTTATCGATGATTAGTCAATAATTTCAGTAACCTGACCAGAACCTACTGTTCTACCTCCTTCTCTGATCGCAAATCTAAGACCTACGTTAAGAGCGATTGGTTGTAGTAATTCTACAGTGATCTCTAAGTTATCACCAGGCATTACCATTTCTACACCTTCTGGTAAGAAGATTTCACCTGTAACGTCAGTAGTTCTTACGTAGAACTGAGGACGGTATTTGTTGTGGAATGGAGTGTGACGTCCACCTTCTTCTTTAGAAAGGATATAAACAGAAGCTTTGAATTTTTTGTGTGGCTTCACAGAGTCTTTCTTAGCGATAACCATACCTCTCTTGATGTCAGTTTTTTCAATACCTCTCAACAATAGACCTACGTTATCTCCAGCTTCACCTCTATCAAGGATCTTTCTGAACATCTCAACTCCTGTAATAGTAGAAGTTAATTTCTCATCACCCATACCAACGATATCAACTGGATCACCAGTATTGATAACACCAGCTTCAATTCTACCAGTTGCTACAGTACCTCTACCTGTAATAGAGAATACATCTTCAATAGGCATCAAGAATGGCTTATCCATATCTCTTGTTGGTTGCTCGATCCAATTATCAACAGCATCCATTAATTCTTCTACACTTTTGAACCATTTATCTTCTGTGTTAACAGGAGATGAAGTAGCAGCAGTAAGTGCACCTAATGCAGAACCTTGAATTACTGGAGAGTTATCACCGTCAAATTCATAAGTAGATAATAAGTCTCTAAGTTCCATTTCAACAAGCTCTAATAATTCAGCATCGTCTACCATGTCAACTTTGTTCATGAAAACAACAATTCTAGGTACGTTTACCTGACGGCAAAGTAAGATATGTTCTCTTGTTTGAGGCATTGGTCCATCAGTTGCAGCACATACTACGATTGCTCCATCCATTTGAGCAGCACCAGTTACCATGTTCTTAACATAGTCGGCGTGACCTGGACAGTCAACGTGAGCATAGTGTCTATTTTCAGTTTCGTACTCGATGTGAGCAGTATTGATAGTGATCCCTCTTTCTTTTTCTTCTGGAGCAGAGTCAATCGCAGAGAAGTCTTTTTTCTCAGCAAGACCTTTGCTAGCTAATACAGCAGAAATAGCAGCTGTAAGAGTAGTTTTACCATGGTCAACGTGACCAATAGTACCAATGTTCAAGTGTGGTTTGTTACGATTAAACGTTTCCTTTGCCATGATTTAAATTATTTATTTATTGTTTATTCAAATTTTCGGTGTGCAAATATAATGAATTTTTAAATACTAAAATCTTTTTTCTCAAAAATTTTAATATTCAAATCCAAAGAATTACAAACCATAATATACTTTGATGTATTGAAGTGCAAATTTACACAAATTTCTCGGTTGAAAAAATCCTTAAAACCGTTTTCTTCAAAATTTCAACTATCTGATTAATTCTGAATATTATAGCGTTTTAAAAATAATTAATTTTAAGAAAAACAGGCCTGAAATGGATACTGAATCCTCTAATAAAGTTGTAAAAAGAATCAATTACATGACATTTTTTTAGTAATACCCTGATCAATTCGTTGGTTGTACAAAATTTTAAAAACAATTATGTACGGGCTTTAATCTTACATTTTTACGATGCTCCTAAGCAAACCGCTTCTATCAGACATCTTTTCTAAGGGACCGTACCAAAAGATAAGTTCCGAAAAGAAAGGCTCCGCCGAGAATAATTAATGGGGAAGCATAAAAAAAACCAAACAGATCGAAGAATTTACTAAAAATAAAATTTACTGCATTACAATCAAAGAAGATAACCAGCAAAAGATATATTATAACAAATACAATCCCCCACCCTTTATGCTTGGGCTGAAATATGCTTTGTAAAAAAATTTTAATCTCTACTTTAAAACCCGGAGGCAGTAATTGTGAAGGAATAAACAGAGCATAGAAGCCAATAGCATAAGTAAATGCAATATTAAACATTAAAAGTACATTTAAATGGAAGAACAGAGTTATCCATATCATCAGCCTAAAAAACCGCGGCTTTAAAAATGCCAAAATAAAAATAGACTCAAAAAGTACCGTACTATAGTCCAAAAATTCCCAGAAAAACTGAGAATTAATTTTATCAAACACATCTGACATGAGGTCGTGCCACCCTACTCCATATCTGTATTGGTAAAAAAATACCTGAGTACTTTGCATATCCGTATTAAGCCATCCTCCTAAAATTTTAGCAAGACCAGCTGTGAAAATTCCAAATCCCAGAAACATGCTTAACAAAAACATTGGCCATGATTTAGATAATACATCCGTCTCCTTTTGGGGTTCTGGAAAAAAACTAAATGTAGTGTTCCAGGGTGAAAAGGCCATCACAATAATAGGTAAAGAATAGACAAAAGTATGATCTATTTTCCCAAAAGAAAAAGCATAGTTGCTTGTTACAAGATAGATCACCACATATGATATGGCAAATATTCTTGGTTTAAAACCTATTAAAATAAGCAAAAGACATAGATACATACTGTAATAACAACCTGTAAAGAACCATGCCGGAGGAACAAAATCTGTGAACGATAAAATACTAATCGGCGGCTGCATTGCACTATTAGGAATATGAGAGACCCAATTGGCATTAGAAATCCCCATCCATAATAAAAATAAGGAAAAAAATATCCTATAGAAAGCCAGAAACTCATAGCTAGGATCATAGCTTGTAAAAAGCAGTTTTTTTATTTTTTCAATCATTGTGTTTGCTTAGAACTTGAAGTTAATCAGTGTGTCTTTTGTTACCCGATCGGTTAATTGTTTCGTTGTAATATCAAAATCTGTATTTTCATTGGTAACCAGAATCTGAATTACTTCTTTATCAGGGAAGTTTTCTTTTAATTTTTTCACAACAAAAGCTTTACTCTCTTCCAAATTGACTTTTTTGATATTTCTATTAAGAATCGATTTTTTAAGAAGGTATAGATTTTTTTTGTAAGAAGGTAAAGCGTTGATCCGTTGATCAAGAACCGGATATTCTTTGGGAAAAAGTAAATTTTTGATTAGGGTAATCTGGATGGTCCTTGGAATTTTTTCGCCTAAATAATCATTTTTAGCTACGATGGTATCTGTTCCGTCTTTAAAATAAACCTGAGTCGTGGTTTTGGTAAAGGAAATGTACTTTTCTTCCTTTATAGGCAGGGAAGCAAATCCAGGGAAATTAAATGAGGGATAGGTTTCTTCTAAACTTATTTTAAAAAATAATTGCACAGGTAAGAGTATACAAAAAAAAGCAAATAACAGAAGTACCTTATTTTTATAGTTTTTCATCAAGGGCGTAGTGTTTATAAATGAGGGATGGGTGTGTTTATTCTGGTTGCAAATATAATTTATTTTTCAAATCCATTGAATTAAATTGAATACGGCTTTAATTTAGAAGTAATATTACTCTTTTATTAATTGAAACCCAGAAAACATATGTTTTCCAGGCTTCGATTAATATAATAAGTGAATGAATATAATTAGATAGGAACTGATTTTTTAGTTCTGTTAAAAATCCAGAAAATAATTGGGAAAATAAGCAATGTGAGTACGGTAGCGGTTATTAACCCTCCGATAATAACAATTGCTAATGGCTTTTGAGACTCAGAACCAATACCCGTAGACAAAGCCGCAGGCAGCAGCCCTATGGAAGCCATTAAGGCTGTCATGATCACAGGTCTTGTCCGTGATTTCACTCCGGTTAATATAGCATTGTCCAATTGTAATCCATTTTTAATGTTCTGATGAAATTCAGTAATAAGAATCACTCCATTCTGGATACAAATTCCTAAAAGCGCGATCATCCCCACTCCTGCCGATATTCCAAAATTCATCCTTGTAACATGCAGGGCAATAATCCCACCAATTAGAGCAAAAGGAACATTCGCCAGAACCAGAAGAGAATCTTTTATATTTCCAAAAAGGATAAACAATAAAAAGAAAATCATAAGAATACTTACAGGAACTACTTGTGCCAACCGGTGTGATGCCCGTTGCTGATTTTCAAACTGACCGGTCCATCCAATAGAGTATCCATCTGGAAGATCTATTTTCGAGACTTTTTTTTGTGCATCGGCAATTGTACTTCCCAGGTCACGGTCACGGATAGAAAACTTCACTCCGATGTACCGTTTAATATCATCCCTGTAAATAAAAGCCGCTCCATTGTCTTTTACAATATTACTGATCTCCTTTAAGGGTATTTTCGCACCGTCCTGTGTAGGAACCATCAACGCTGCAATATCATTTTCATCTTTTCTATACTCCTGGGAGTAACGAAGTCTTATTGGGAATTTACGCTCACCATCAAACATTTCCGAAGCTGTTTTACCACCAAAAGCCATTTCAAGAACTGCCTGGGCATCAGCTGGCATTACACCATAGGCTGCCATTTTATCCCGATCCAATACAACGCTTACTTCTGGCTGACCAATATTTTTAATAATTCCAGGATCTTTAACCCCATCTACATTTTTTATTTCTTTTAAAACCTGTTCTGCCAATCTGTCTAAAGTCTGAAGGTTATCTCCGTAAATTTTAATTCCATTTTCAGCTTTAAAGCCCGCTACAGCTTCTGCCACGTTGTCAGAAATAGGCTGAGAGTAGTTAAATGTAATTCCCTGATAGTTTCTTAGCTTACTGTCGATCTCCTTGATCAATTCATCATAAGAAATCTTTCTTTTCCAGTCTTCGCGGGGTTTTAAATTGACTGCAAATTGCACAAATCCAAAGCCATTAGGATCTGTTCCATCATTACTTCGTCCGGTCTGCGCCAGAACATCTGTAACCTCAGAGAAGCTCATAATATCTTTCTTTAAAAGATCCGCAGTTTTTAAAGATTCTTTCAAAGATGAACTCATAGGCATTTCAGCAGTGATCCATAACGACCCTTCATTAAGTTGTGGTAAAAACTCTGTGCCTAGAAATTTTCCGGAAAATAATGTCGCCACTAAAAAAGAAATGGCAACGATTAAACTCATTTTTTTATGTTTAAAAGTATAGTTGAATCCTTTCAAGACAATCCTATCCCAGAAATTAACGAATGGATTATTCTTTTCTTTTACATTTTTATTTAAAAGAATATGAGAAAGAACAGGAACTAATGTCAGTGTAAATATCAATGCTCCTGTCAAAGCAAAACCTAAAGTAAATGCTAAGGGCGAAAACATCTTACCTTCAACTTTCTGGAATGAGAAAATAGGGATCAAAGAGGTGATGATAATTAGTTTTGAAAAGAAAATTGCCTTTCCCAAACCTGTTCCTGTTTGTTTTATCCACCCTCCTTTCGCCAGTTTATTGAATTTCTCCATTCCATATTTATGGGCCTTGTGATCGAGCATCACAAAGATCCCCTCCACCATGACGACGGCTCCGTCTATGATAATTCCAAAATCGACAGCTCCCAATGAAAGAAGATTAGCACTCATCCCTGATAATTTCAGACATAGAAATGCAAATAATAAAGATAATGGGATAATGATAGAAACGATTAATGTTGTACGCCAATCTGCCATGAAGATCAACACCATTACCGTCACAAGCACTATTCCTTCAAGAAGGTTATGCATTACAGTTTCTGTAGTGAAGTCCATCAGATTGTCCCGGTCGTAGAAAGTGACCATTTTCACATCTTTTGGAAGTACCTTTTCGTTAAGTTCTTTAATTTTAGCTTTTACACCCACCAAAACTTCACGGGGGTTTTCCCCTTTTCTCATGACTACAATCCCCTCTACGGTATCTTCATGATTATTTAATCCTGCCTGTCCTACTCTAGGCATTGAACTTTCGTGAACGTCAGCCACATTTTTGACCAAAACGGGATTTCCACTATCATTTTCAATCGTTATATTTCCAATATCCCCAATGGATTTTACCAGACCAATTCCCCGTACGACATACGCTTGCCCATTTTTCTCAATAACATCTCCTCCTACATTTAAATTACTTTTAGTCACTGCATCATACACCTGAAGTGGTGTCAGATTATATTTATCCAAAGCTCTAGGATCGATACTAAGTTCGAAAACTTTGTCCTGTCCCCCAAACACATTAATATCCGCAACACCAGGCACTCCTCTCAACGCTCTGTCGACGACCCAGTTTTGTAAGGTTAATAATTCGCGGGAATCTTTTGTCTTACTTTCTAAAGTGTATCTGAAAATTTCCCCGGTTGGTCCGTAGGGTGGTTGTACTTCTGGATCCACCTCATCAGGAAGGCTTACAGTTCTTAATTGGTTATTGACCTGATTTCTGGCAAAAGTATCGTCCACCCCATCATCAAACAGAATTTTCACAATCGAAAGCCCAAACATCGTGGTACTTCTTACACTTGTTTTTTTCTGAACCGGACTCATTGCTAATTCTATGGGCGTTGTCACGAAACGTTCAACTTCTTCGGCACTTCGTCCATTCCACTGGGTAATGATTACAATCTGGGTATTGGTAACGTCAGGAAAAGCCTCAATAGGCATATTCTTAAAACTGATAAAACCTGAAATTGCCAAAATTGCGACCCAAATAAAGGTAAACGCTTTATTTTTGAGTGAAAATGCAATTATATTTTTAATGAATTTATTCATAATAGTTTAAGTTGGTGAGCTGAAAAGTCCTTAAAAAAAGACTTTGGATTAGTTGTTTAGGGAACGATAAATCAACAATTGATTCTCTGTGATGATTTGCTCCCCCTCAGCTAGCCCTTCAGAGATATAGGCTGTATCTCCAACCTGTTTTAAAACCTTAACCTCTTTAACTTTCAAGTTTGTTCTGGATTTAAAAATCACTACAAAACTTCTGTTATCATCAAAGATCACTGCTTTGGAAGGAACTGTTAATGCCATATTATTTTCTGAAGTTGAAACTTTAATGGTCGCTTTACTATCCGGGATCAATAGTCCATTTGCATTATCTAAAACAACTCTTGCCTGCATCGCATTGGTTTGAGGATCGATAATTTTGAATATTTTATCAATCTTTCCGTAAAATATTTTATCCGGATAAGAAAGTGTTGAGACTTCAGCTTTCATACCAAGGCTTATTTTATCAATATCCGATTCATTTACATTCATGATCGCCCACACATTAGTCGTGTTTGCCACATCAAAAATATTATCGCTTCTATCTGTCCTCAGCTGCATGTCCTTATTGATATTCTTTTGAACAATATAACCACTGATAGGCGCTAAAACATTATAAATATTCCCTTTCTTTACATTATAAACCGTACTTATTGCACTTGCTCTCTGCAATTGATCCTGTGCCTTTTGCAATTGGCTTTTAGCCTCCAGTACATCTCTTTCGGTATTAAGCTTCCCTTCATACATTTCTTTTGCAACACGAACGTTATTTTGAGCAACAACCAAATCGGTCTTTGCATCGCTTACATCTTTTTGTACTTCTGCAAGCTCTGTACTTCTTATGGTGGCCATGACCTGACCTTTTGTAACGTGATCTCCCAATTCCACATTTACACTCAACACGTTACCTCCCACTAATGGATACACATCAATATAGCTGTTTTGATCTGCAGAGATCTTTCCATAAAAATTATAGTTATCTACAATATATTTTTTTTCAACTTTTGCCAGAGAAATCGATTTAAGCATAGTATTACTCAATTCAAACCCTTTAGGAGTTGCTGTTTTCTGTACTTCTTTCTTAGAACAAGACAGTGATGCAACGGCTACAAATAATGCAATTATATATTTTTTCATTTTTTTAATAGAAGATTTTAGTTTGTACTAATTGATTAAGCTGTTCAGCCGATTGAATGATGTCATTTTTCATATCGTAGATCTGAAGGGCTGTCTGCCTGTAGCTTTCCATAAAGTCTGTAAATTCAATAAGACTCACATTTCCGCTTCTGAAATTTTTTAGCATTCCATTGTATACCAGATCCAGATTATTTAGGTCTGTGGCTTTTATTTCTGCTAATTGATCGTATTGACTTTTCCAGGTTCTGTAAGAAGACTGTACTTTAGTTTCCAGGTCGAGCTTTTGGTAATCAGCATTTTTTTGATTCTGCTGGATGGCATAGTTTGCTTTCTCAACATTTCCCTGATTGCTCTTCCATAGAGGTAATGGAATTCCCACCATTAAATTAACTTCATTTTTGAAGGTTCCACCATTCTGGTCCCATCCTGCTCCTACATTAAGATCAGGAACATTTAATGATTTCTGCCATTGTGCAAAAAGCTTACTGTTATCAATCAATTTTATGTTATATTGATAATCTGCATTATTTTCCAATGCTTTTTTCTTTAGCTCTTCTTCATCTCCGAACGGTTGAGTAGCTAAAATTTCTTTAGCTTCAGAATCGGATAGTTCTGGCTCTATATCTTCGGTAATTCCCGTTAAAACTTTTAAATTTTGCTCAACTGCGAGAATGTTTTTATTGATCTCAACTTTGTCGTTATTCAGCTGGATCACGATACTCTGTAGTCTTACTTCATCTTTAAGAGATACATTTCCCTTTGCAGACTGTACTTTGTAAGCACTCAGAAGTTCTTTCATATATCCCAATTGCTTATTGGTATTCTCGAGTTTTAATTTTTGAAAGTAGAGATTGTAGTATGTTGTGTGAAGTTGTGTTTTAAGATCAACCAGAAGTTGAGAAAATTGAAGTTGAGCCAGCTCTTTATTTGATTTTGCAAATGCAATCTCATTTTTCTTCTTCCCACCCATATAAATGAGTTGAGTCACCTGTGCTCCTTTAGCATGCCCCACATCAAACACTTTTCTCCCTTCAGGATTATATGCATTGATCTGCCCGCTTAACTGTGGAAGTTCCCAGATCTTAGCCTGTATAATATCAGCATCTGCCATATTGATATTATACTGCTGGGCGAGCAGCTGAAGGTTATTCGTCTGGAAAGCTTTTTCACAATCCAGAAGAGACATTTGCTGTTGTGCTGTCATGAATGAGGAAATGACAACGAACAGTCCTGCAATTTTGTTCATTCTTTCAATTTTATGAAAACAAAAGTGCTAAGACACGATTAAAACGAACTTAAATGAGGCTTAAAAAAAAATTAAATTTTAGAAAAAACAACACTAAACTTATTCACATTTTCTGATGGCGAGGAGTAAATAATACCAGCTCCATGATATTCTAAAATTCTCTTGACAATACGAAGCCCTAATCCGGAACCCGAAATATTCTGAGAGTTATTCCCTCTCATGAAAGCCTCAAATAGTTTCGACTGTTCATTCTCAGAAATCGTATTCCCATGAGAAATAACATCCACCATCAGTTTTGAAGCAGTTTCTGTAATAAGAACATCTACTTCAATATTATCTGAATATACCGCTGCATTTTTGAACAGATTAATAAATACAATGTCTAGCAATGATTGTATTCCTTTTATAGTTAATAATGCTTGCTCTGAAGTTTCTTCAGAAATTAAAAAATCCATTTTCAGCTCCGGATAACTTTTTTCTACGGTTTCGAAGGAACTGAATATAACTTCATCAATCCTTACCTCTTCGTACAGACTCTGAATATTCTCTTTGTCAAATTTGGTTAGAAGTAATAAGGAATTGGTCAGATCAGATAGCTGATAAACATCTTTCTGAATCTGTTTTAATGAAGATAGTGTCTCAGGAGAATGTGATTCAAATTTAATCAGGTTCTCCAGCTGGAACGCCATTCTTGTAATCGGTGTTCGTATTTCATGCGAGGCGCTCGCCGTGAAATCTTTTTGCGATTGAAAAACATCGTTCAATCGTACAATCATGGTATTAAATGATTGTGCTAATATACTAATTTCATCTTGTGATTGTTGTACGGGAATTTGTGTGGTCAGTTTATGTGCAGTAACTTCAGAAATCTCTTTATTAAGTTCTTCCAATGGGCGAAGAAACTGCCCCATAAAATAATAGCTAAAAAGCCCAATAAGAAGTGTGCTCATTACATAGGCTGTAACAAGCAAATATTTCAGGTATGATAATTTTGACTTTCCATTACTGTCGAAGGCACTGGTAAGAATATAATAGTTTTCTCCCTTTATATTTTTAAGTGCAGCATATATTTCGGGAACTGTTTTTTCGGTATATATTGTCTTTCTCTGATCTAATTCTTTTAGCAAAGCAGCATCCCAGGTAACATTACGATCTTTTATGGTGCTATAGATCAATTCCTTTTCAGCATTAAAAATCAATATTTTCTCATTGAGAAGGATATTATCCGAATTTTCATTAAAAAAAATGGGAGCTTCTTCCTCAAAGTCCTTAGATTCGGAAATAAAATGAGACGTAAACTCCAGCCTTTGTCGAAATCTCTCTTTAAACTCATCCCTTCTAAAATCATTAAAAGACATGTAGATAATGACCATCACAATACCAAAAAGTAATGAGAAGGCAATACTTAAGTTTAAAGCGATCTTCCTTTTTAATGACATCTATAACGGGCTTAAGTAATATCCAAAACCCGATCGGGTATGGATCAGTTTAACTTTAAAATCTTTATCAATTTTCTTTCTCAGGAAATTGATATATACTTCTACTGTATTGGTATTGGTGTTAAAGTTATGTTCCCATACATGCTCTGTGATCTGCTGTTTAGAAACCGTTCTTCCCTGGGCATCGGCCAGATACGCCAATAATTGAAACTCCTTTAATGTAAGTGTAATTTCATTTCCCGCCCGGAATACTTTCTGTTCGGTTTTATTAATAATCAAATCATCAATCCTTACAATTTCCTGATCGGAGGTATCTACAGGCATTTTTCTTCGCAATAAAGAATTTACCCGTAACAATAGCTCTTCAAACTGGAAAGGTTTCACGAGATAGTCATCAGCAAGCCTTGTAAAGGCATCTTTTTTATCAGAAAGATCTCCATAAGCGGAAATGATGATGATCGGTGTATTTTTATCAAAAGAACGAATCGTTTGACAGACATCCAATCCATTAATCTTGGGAACATTGATATCAAGTAAATATAAATCGTAAGAATTATTTTTTATCTGACGAAGGAAGGTTTCACCATCATAAATTTTATCACATGCGAAATGGTTTGATTCTAAAAACTTACAAAGTTCCGCAGAGAGAATAAGGTCGTCTTCCAATAAAAGTATATTCATCAAAAATTATTTATACGAATTTAACGAATTTTTTTTTGACTTTTAATTAAAATCATGTAGAGTTTATCCAAATGAAAAGGAGGCACCGCGGATATGTTTAAGATACAAATGTGAATTATCTGAGCAAAAAAAATCCCGAAAAGATCGGGATTAAAGCTGGAGCCAACTACGGGACTTGAACCCGTGACCTCTTCCTTACCAAGGAAGCACTCTACCGCTGAGCTAAGTCGGCATTAAGCAAAAAAATCACACTTTAATAGCATGATTTTCTTTGAGCGGAAGACGGGGGTCGAACCCGCGACATTCAGCTTGGAAGGCTGACGCTCTACCAACTGAGCTACTTCCGCAATTTTGTTTCCAAAACTATTGGTAAACGCTGTGCAAATCTATAAAAAAGCTTTTAAACTTGCAAGTTTTATTTTCAATATAAACAGTGGGAAGAGCAGGATTCGAACCTGCGAAGCCGAAGCAACTGAGTTACAGTCAGTCCCATTTAGCCACTCTGGAATCTTCCCTAGTTTATATTAAATTGAGCCTCCAGAGGGATTCGAACCCACGACCCCGAGATTACAAATCACGTGCTCTGGCCAACTGAGCTATGGAGGCAATTTAAACTGTCTGAGGCTATCCGAAGGCAATCTATCGTAAGCTGTATCAGGTTTAAAAAAAATCACGCCTTGTGGTGTGATTTTATTGAGCGGAAGACGGGGGTCGAACCCGCGACATTCAGCTTGGAAGGCTGACGCTCTACCAACTGAGCTACTTCCGCAATTTTGTTTCCAAAACTATTGGTAAACGCTGTGCAAATCTATAAAAAAGCTTTTAAACTTGCAAGTTTTATTTTCAATATAAACAGTGGGAAGAGCAGGATTCGAACCTGCGAAGCCGAAGCAACTGAGTTACAGTCAGTCCCATTTAGCCACTCTGGAATCTTCCCTAGTTTATATTAAATGAGCCTCCAGAGGGATTCGAACCCACGACCCCGAGATTACAAATCACGTGCTCTGGCCAACTGAGCTATGGAGGCATTTATTAAAAAGAATTCAAAAGATCACTGTTCCCTTTTTGCGAGTGCAAATATAGAACGGATTTTTTGAATTCTCAAATTTTTAGGCGATTATTTTAAACTTTTTTTCTAAGCCGTTTCTTTTTTCTTGATTAGTAGCTTCTTAGCAGTATCAACACATAGATCCAAACTCTCTTCAAAACTTACAGCGGTCTTTTTTACTACGATATCGTCACCCGGAACCGCCAAAATAAGTTCAGCAGTTTTATTTAATCTGTCCGAGTTATTTTCAACTTTCAAGAAGATTTTGCATTCATGAATTTTGTCATAAAACGTTTCTAATTTGCTTACTTTTTTTTCGATGTGCGATTCCAATGGTTCGTGTGGAGTTAAACCAATTGATTGTACTGTGATCTTCATAATTCTTCTTTTTTAGACGCTCGAGGATGAGCCTGATTAAACACTTTTTTCAATTGTTCAATATTAGCATTTGTATATACCTGCGTACTCGCAAGACTGGAATGCCCTAATATTTTTTTTACTTTTGAGATCTCTGCCCCATTATCCAAAACGTGTGTAGCAAAGCTATGCCTTAGAATATGAGGACTTCTTTTTTGCTTCGAAGTTATAAGACTAAGGTACTTATTTACCACTACATAAACAAATTTTTCCGTGAGTTTTTTGCCCTTCTTATTGACGAAAAAATAAGATATATGCTCTTCATTAGGTTTCCTGAATTCTAAATAACTTCTTAATAAAATGGTTAAATCATCAGATATAGGAACATACCTTTCTTTGTTTCCTTTACCTATAATCTTCAACTCATTTCCATCTAAGTTTACATTCTCAAATATCAAGCCACAAAGCTCTGCCTTACGAATACCAGTCTGATATAAAACCTCTATAATGCAATGATCTAAAACGTCGCGCTCCTGTTCAAAAAATGCATTATCAAGCACTTGCATTTCTTCCTGGGAAATGGGGATCTGTTTTTCGGCATAAAATTTAAGGGAGGAAATAGTTTCGGTAGGAGAAACTTTAATTTCACCAATTTTTAAAAGATAAAGATAAAAACTACGGAGTGAAGAAAGTTTCCTATTAATACTTCTTTTGGAAATATTATTTTCACTTAAGTCAACAATAAAGTTTCGAATAACTTTTTTATCTGCTTTGGAAATATCTTCAGAAGATTCTGTTTTGAGAAAAAAATAAGAAAAATCCTCAAGATCTTTTTTATAACTTGTAATCGTATGAGGTGAATACCTCTTTTCGAACGCTAAATATTCTAAAAATTTATCCAACATCACATCTGGAGTGAACATAAAAAATTCACTCCTCAAATATAAGTATTTAAGAAGTGAATGTAGTATTTGTTTAAGAAAAATTTCTTAAGCCTGCTCTTCCTTGCTAAGTGCTCTTTGCTTGTAAGCAGCTTTCAACTTAGACTGTCTCAAAGTTACTGAAGGCTTGATAAACGCTTGTCTAGATCTTAATTGACGAACTGTACCTGTTTTATCAAATTTTCTTTTATATTTTTTTAAAGCTCTATCGATGGATTCACCATCTTTTACTGGTATTATTAACATATATTACATCTCATTTTGGATTGCAAAAGTAAATATTTTTTTCTTAATACACAAAAGATATTTCTTTTTAATTTAAAATAACATCTCTTTTCCATTACATACATTATTCATAACTTTGTGATATACGATTCTGAAAACATAATTTTAAACAACAAAACACATGAAAAATTATCTTTACACGAGAGCTATATCTTTAGCCCTCGTTCTATCTTCTCCTGCAGTCATTCTTGGACAAGTAGGCATTAATACAACAACCCCAAATAACGATGCCGTATTGGATATAAATTCGTCAAACAAAGGACTTTTGCCTCCTCGGGTTGCGTTAACCGCTACCTCACTGCCCGCACCACTTACCGCTCATGTCGAAGGAATGGTAGTTTACAACACCACATCAGTAAATGGTTTATCCCCAGGATTGTATCTGAATGATGGAACAAAGTGGGGAGAGTTAAGTACTGTTTCAGAGACAGAGGGCAGTGTATTAACCAAAATAAAATACAGAGGCCGGAATCTTGATACTAATGGCTATAATAAACCAACGCTTAAAGTTCCTTCCATGAATATGGAATTTAGATTCGCAACAACCTCTGGATCCACTTATCTTGAAGTAAGATTATTATCTGCACCTACTGCCAGTATTACCTATTATGCCAATGAGTTATGGTTTGGAAATACCAACAGTGGTGGAAAGCAGTCAGTTACTTTTACTACAACAAATTGGGACACCTGGTCCCGAAGCCTTTCCAATGGGGTCTGGAATAATTCATGGGGATATCAATATCAGATTTCAACAGGAACTGGGGTAATCCCCGGAAGCAACGATTTATTAGCCGGTAACTTCTATGGCTTTAATAATTATGGTAATGGCGCAGGAATAGATAATGAGATGTATGTTCTTGCATTTGAGCAATATTAAATAATATATTATTAAAAATTCAATTGAAAATGCCAGAAAATATGTTCTGGCATTTCTTATATAAAGGCTCCAACATCTATAATTATCGAAAATGGAATTTAAGATTAACTGTATTTAAACAAAAAACAGTACATTTGCACTCACTTTATTCATGGGGTTGACTGGTTTCGACAGCAAGATCAATGGGTAAGTAAGCATGCAGAGAACCGTAGCGCGATCTCTTTAATCCCTTGCTACAAAATTTTAACTGGCAACGAAGAGTTCGCTCTTGCAGCTTAATATCGAAGTTTAGTAGATTCAAGCGCTTTCCCGAAGATTTTAGTAAGGAAGCAAGATGTCTCACAAATGCTCTGTTTTGCGGCGTTTGATCCTGAGATATAGGAATGCAAAAATAAGGTTTTAGATACTTTGACTAAAACTCGAAAACCTCAGAAGATAAGCTGGATGTTGGGTGTCTGCTCTCTGCCTCCAGTCGAAAACCAATAGTAGAATAAGCATGTAGAAAGTTTATGTATTGCTTGTTTGGACGAGGGTTCGAATCCCTCCAACTCCACAAAAGCCCTGTAAAAAAATATTTTACAGGGCTTTTTATTTCAAGACACAAATATTAAAGTAGTATTGCTACTTATTGTAAGTTTACCGTTTGGGTAAATCCTCTGTTGTCAACATCAATTTACTTTTTCAGCTATAGTTATAAAGAAGAACCTAAGAAACTTCACATATTTAAGTTAGTCTATTTTTGAATGGCAAAATATGATCAGTATTCAGATGAAAGACCATTTTCGATACCTTGATGTAAAAAACAGATAATTTGTATGTCATTTTAAAACAACGACTTTGAATCCGACACGCCAAGATCAATATAACTGCCTGTAGACCATTGAATATCGAGAGGAACACCAGCGTCTTTCACTGTTTCTTTACTCACATCTTTACCAGTGCCATAATTGATCTGTGCAAAAGGGTTTTTATCAATATTAAGCATCAAAAGTAACCTACTTCCTTTTTGAAGCTGTCTGCTGAAAACTCTCGACCTATAAAATGGAATAGTTTCTAATTCTCCTGCCACCAGCAATTTCCGTTTGCTCATATCCTGTGCATAACTTGCTCTTCCCAGAAAATAGGAAAGCTGAAAATATTCTCCCGAAGGAGTAATTTCGTATAAGCTAAGGCCTATATCCATATCTTTTTTATTGATTATTGCCTTAAGCTCTCCCTTCAATGCACCAGAAACCGAAACTGACTGGTTAAATGGTTTAGTAACAAAGAAAAGTCCATTAATGGTATCAAGCTCTTTTTTAATGATAGGGTCTGGATAGTAATCGTTATAAAATGAAGTCCTATCTGCAAGGTTAACCCTTTGATGCATAAAAACCTCTTTAACTGGCTTTTTCTCAGAAAGCAACTTTTTACCAGAAACACTATCTAAATAAAAGCGGATATGTTGGTCTTCCATTTTTTCCAATGAAGAAACATGCTTCCATTTATTTGCGCCCATTACCTGAAAATTGATCTTATCTTCTAATAAGGCAGGCTTCTTTCCTCCCTTAAGGATATAATCAAACCACTGAAAGGTAATTTCACGGGTATTGATCAACGCACCCGAATCTACCTGATACCCCCTCAATTCTGCCACTCCCCCTTTTTGTGCTCCAAAATGATCGTAAGGGCCTATAATCAAATAATGTTGGGCAGAGGGATTGTATTTGTAATGCTCCCTGAGGTATTCGAGTGCAGAAACCTGCCCATCATCATAATAACCCGTGATACTGAGTACAGGAATATTAATATGCTTAAAATCCTCTTTATAAGGTACCATCGACTGCCAGTAAGCATCATAATCGGGATGGGAGAGCCATTTCTGAAACCAGGGGTTGGGAGTGCCATCAATACTATCTACCTTGTTGTAAGCCAAGCCACTTTCCCACCAGTTGTTCCGCATCCTACGCCACCGGGCACTATCGTTGTTCACGGAATCATCCGTATATTTATTATTGGTGATGTAGAATGCCCATTGATAGTTAGCCAATATAAACACATTATTTTCCATCGGCACTCCTAGTCCTGGAATTGCAGCTACGTAGGGTACAATTGTTTTAAGCGCCGGATGCAGGTATTTGGTTGCAGCCCATTGTGCAAAACCAGAATAGCTTCCGCCGTACATCCCCACCCTTCCGTCACTCCAAGATTGGTCTGCAATCCAATCAATAACTGCATTCACATCCTGTGTTTCATGTTCGTAAGGTTCAATTGGCCCCGGACTCAGGCGTTTACCTCTCGTATCGGCCACAATGCCTATGTAGCCATGATCGGCAGCATATTTCGCTTCCATCAGGCTCCTGTTTTTATTGGAATAAATAAAATAGAAAAGAGCAGCAGGCAGCTTTTCTTTTACGCCTTTTTTCCTGACCACCACAGCAGATAAGGTGATGCCATATTTGGTTTTAATCATGACACTATCGTTAATGATGTAATGATCGTTATCTGGCAAAGAGAATTTTTGTTGTGCAAAGATTTCGATGCTAATTATCAGGCATAGCAAAGCCATACTCAATTTTGTTAAGTTTATTTTCATTATTGAAAAGTTTAGTAGATTATGTTTTAATGAGGTTCCTAAATTTTATAGCCTGGCGTTCTGATATCCTGATCTGTTCTCCTGTTTTAAGTACTACCAGTGTACCTTCAATATCCTTTTTTACAAGACTGATGTAATCGATATTAAACAAAATACTCCTGCTTGCCCTAAAAAACCTCTGACAATCAGGATTATCTTCCAGTTTATTCAAAGATGTTTTAAGCAATACCTGTTCTTTTCCGAAAAAGAGCCTGGCATAGTTTTCAACCGATTCGATCAGGTGTACATCTTTCCATTTAATGAGATGGTGTCTGTCTCTATCTTTTACAAAAACATAAGGCTCATCATTTCCAGTGATCCTTTCAATAGCCTTATCCATTGCATTTTTAAAACGTTCCTTCCGTACGGGTTTCATCAGGTAATCCATAGCACTCACCTCAAAAGCCCTTACGGCAAAACTGTCGAAAGCGGTCACAAAGATCACTTCAGGAAGATGGTTTAACGTTTCTAACAGATCAAAGCCAGAACGACCAGGCATTTGGATATCTAAAAAAATCAGATCAGGTTTTAACAACACGATAAGCTTTTCTGCTTCATCTGCATTGGCCGCTTCACCCAATATCACTACCTGCGGATAGTCTTTTAGCATCCTTATCAGTTCCTGCCTTGCTCCACGTTCATCATCAATAATTATTACTCTTATTGTTTTCATATGATCGGGATTTTAATTTCGGCACAAACTATTTGCTGCGTCTCGGATAATCTAAAAGTAGCCAGCTGTTGATAACTAAGATCAAGCCGTTCCTTCAAATTTCGTAACCCTATACCTTCAATAATTTCATTCTCTTCCAACTTACCCGGATTTAATACCGTGATAATTAAAAAACCTTCCCTTTCAACAATGATAAGATCAATCCTACCACCATATTTTTCTAATGCAACACCATGTTTTACCGCATTTTCAACCAATGTTTGGATGCATAACCTGGGCACCATCAACTCTGATAAGGAAACATCAATATCAAGCTGGTACTCTAGTCTTTCTTGCATTCTTAAACTTTCCAGTTCGAGATAATCCTTTACCAGTGCAATCTCCTCATTTAACCTGATGAGCATGGAACTGCCCTTATAAAGCCCACTCCTTAAAAGCTCACTTAACAAATCGACCGCCCTACCTGCGGCATCGGGATTTATATAAACTAATGATTTTATGGTATTGAGTGTGTTAAACAAAAAATGAGGGTTTAGCTGGGCCGAAAGATTATCAAGCTGTGACTGCTTAAAGCTAAGTTCGAGCCTTGCGTTTTCTACTGATAAACGCATCTCTCTTTTCGCATAATGATAAAGATGGTAAGCCAAAAGCCATATCGCCATCAATCTAAAACCTGCTACCAAGATACTTACCGCATTTAAATTAAAGAAATCGACAAAGGTTTGTGCTACATCTCCCATAAACCACAGCCGAACAAGATAGAGTTTACCAATGGTGACCAATGCATAAAAAATACCCATCACTGGAACAGCAATCAACATCCGCCATAGTAATTTATCAAGCGGAAGATCTTGCCAATGATTTCTTATTGAAAAATTGCGGTAGAGGTGAGTGATTAATATATACATCGCCACATCCAGTACAAATTGAATTACTGCCAAATCCAACCTGAACCCATCTTTATACCAGCCGTTAAAAGACCAATACAGCGATGCTAGTGACCAACCAATAAGTTGGCATTTGCAATAAAGAGATATGTGTACTTTCTTTTCCAAAACGTTAGCTTGAAACAAAGCAACGAAAACTAATTTTAAGAAAAAAGATAAAGTACAGGAACGTAGGCTTTTGGGGGATGAGTGCGGTTTAGCACAGAGTAGGCGCTCGGTAGACTAAAAGTAGACCCGGTAAAAATCAACCTTGACAGAGAGTATTGATGACTTTTAATAGAATATTTTGATGATTTATTTGATCTACCTACCACTTCTAACATCCTATTCTAATAGATCATACAAGTGTAACAATTCACATAAAAAAGAAATATTCTTTTGTTTTTACTGGACAAAATAGGATTCCAACAAAGAAATGCAGTTAAAGCAAATGTCTTCAAAACACTGAATATCATTAACAATTCCACTTCAAACCAGCTCAATAGACCAATTTATTTATAAAAAAAAACCACAATAATTGATTTTTTGTTATGTCAATTACATAAGTTTAATTAATTTTATAATCGCCAAAAATTAAATCTGATATCCATTTTTAAGCTAGGATTTTTCGCTTTTACACAATAACATTAAATTAAACTACTATAAATTATGAAAATGAAACAATTACTTTATTTAGGGATATTTATTTTATCCATATCCCTGGGAAAAGCCCAGGATTTTTTCACCACAATAAGTGAAAGATCCATTAAGGCAGATCCTAAGAACAGAACAGTACAGCCTGAGAAGTTTCAAACGTATTCATTAGACGTGGCTGCAATGAAAAGCTACTTTAAGTCCGTTCCGGAACTTAGAGATAACGAGCTTAAAGACAAAGCCCCTATCATTGTCCTACCAATGCCTGACGGGACAAAAGCTAAATTCAAGATATGGAAATCTTCAGTAATGGCTCCTGAATTAGCTCAGAAGTTTCCTCAACTGGTTACTTTCACAGGTCAGGGCGTTGATGATCAGTACGCTACAATAAAATTAGATTTTACTGAATTAGGGTTTCATGCTCAGATAAAATCGGTAGTAAATGGTGATACCTATATCGATCCGTATGCAAAAAATAATATCGACAGTTATATTATTTACAAGAAAAGTGATCTAATCGATAGAACCCCAAGAACTTGTGGAACCAAAGACGAAGAGATTGCACCCGAAAAAAAAAATGTACAAAAAAGCGTCACTCCAAGCGTAGGTACTCAAATTAGAATTTTCAGATTTGCGGTAGCCTGCACCGGTGAGTACGCAAAAGCAGCAACAGGTTTAGCCACCCCTACTGTTGCCCAAACCCTTTCAGCGATTGTAACTTCTGTAAACAGGGTAAATGGTGTATACGAACAAGAAGTAGCAGTACGACTGATATTAGTTGCAACTGAAACAAATGTTATCTTTACAGACCCTGCTACAGATCCTTTTAATGGTAATGACGATGCCTACACCCTAATTGATGAGAGCCAGGCTCAGATTGATGCACTTATAGGAAGTGCCAATTACGATATAGGTCATACCTTCAGTACCGGAGGTGGTGGATTAGCCGGATTAGGAGTTATTTGCACTAATGGCCAAAAAGGAAGTGGAATTACCGGTTCACCTAATCCAGTTGGAGACCCTTATGATATAGATTATGTTGCTCATGAAGTAGGACACCAATTTGGAGGCCCACATACATTTAATGCAACAACATTAAACTGTGGAGGAGGTAACCGTAGTGCTTCCAATGCTGTAGAACCAGGAAGTGGAGTTACCATCATGGCGTACGCGGGAATTTGTGGTGCGACCAACAATCTTGCTCCTAACAGTATTCCTACTTTTCATACCCGATCATTTCAGTCTATTACTTCAACGGTTCAGGCAAAAACATGTCAAGTGACAACTCCGGTTGCAAATACCGCTCCTGTTGTTAACGCAGGAAGTGACTATACCATCCCTAAGGGAACGCCTTTTAAATTAACAGGTTCTGCAACCGATGCGCAAAATAATGCACTTACCTATTCATGGGAACAAAATGATGTAGGCCCAGCTGGGAATTGGAATGTTCCAACAGGAAATGCCGCTATATTCAGATCATTTGTACCTGTAACTGTTCCTTACAGATATTTTCCAAAACTTACTGATGTAATTAATAATACAACAACTAAGGGAGAATTATTGCCTTCTTATGGAAGAAATATGGAGTTCAGACTGACGGTAAGAGACAACAACGCAGGTTGTGCTGGAGTTGCTAATGATGACGCATCGATTACAGTCGATGGAAATTCAGGACCATTCACTGTTACAGCACCTGCTACAGCGGTTAGTTGGGCAGGCAACTCTTCTCAAACCATTACGTGGAATGTAGCGAACACTACTGCTGCTCCGGTAAGTTGTGCTAATGTAAGTATCTTGCTTTCTACAGATGGAGGCCTTACATATCCTACTACTATTATTGCTTCTACTCCAAATGATGGATCAGAGACCATTACAATCCCTAATGTAAATACAACCCAAGCCAGAATTATGGTGGCGGGACAAGGTAATGTATTTTATAATCTTAACCCGGTAAATTTTACAATTACACAGGTACTGGCTACCAATGAAGTAGCGGGAAATAAAGACGTATTCGTTCTTTATCCTAATCCAAGTAAGGGACTTCTGAATATTAAATTCACAAACTCTAGTGAAAACTATGACATCATGGTCTATGATGGAAGCGGAAGACTAGCATTCAGTAAACTGAACAACACATTAGATGCTGGTAAAGTTGGTACTTTCAACCTCGCTCACTTAACGACTGGAGATTATGTGATCAAGATTAAAACTAAAAAAATGGAGAAAACTGTTAAATGGGTTAAAGAATAAAGAAACTGAATCCATTTATTGATAAAAAAGGTTGTTTTCACTTGAAAACAACCTTTTTATTTTATAATAATATCGTACTTATTGAAATCTTTTCACCAGCCATTTTCTTACAGGTATATCATAGAGCCTCATATAAAGATATGCCATGATAATGGAAACGACTACAGTCAGCAAACCAAAAATCCAGGACTGAGAGTCTTCCAAAGTATATTTACCATTTGCGACCCATGCATAATAAGTATATGCCAATGGAAAATGGGTAATGTAAAGAGGGTAAGAAATATCACCTAACCACTTACAAAACTGATTTGTTTTTTCATTTACAATCTTCCCACCTGCTCCCAGTAAAATAACTGCCGGAAACAAAACCATTAGTGCAAAACATTCGTATAAAGCATTCTGCCAATGGGCTTCATTCCCACCCAATCGAGGAATTGCCAATATCATAATTAGTAAAATACCCGTCACAACAAAAGCATTTTTCATCGATTTCAGCTGAAAAACCCTTGCCAAAAATATCCCCGCCAAAAATGGAAAAGCCAGCCTCGTAAAACCAATTCTCAATTGGTTAACATCATCAATAGACCACCCTCCGATCATATCACCATTCGGATTGGTAAATGCATAATAGATCGTAAATAGTGCAGAAACTAGAACTAAAATCCCCAATACCAATTTCGAAACCTTCCGCAAAATTAAAGCGTAGAAAATATTGGCTATGTATTCATAAAATAATGACCACGCCGGACCGTTTAATGGATGCATTTCATTCCAACCTCTGACATCAAGCCCTTTTCCAACCGGGATCACTGTCATTCCTATAAACATCACCAATAGTAGCTTCCATACAGGAGTGGTCGAAATCCCGGCCCAGCCTAAACCTTCCGTCTGTTGGAAATAAAACAAAGCAGCTCCTACCAGCGAACCAATAATGATCATCGGTTGTAGTCTTATTAGACGCCTTATAAAAAAGTCTTTCAATGTCATCTGGTTCCATCGGCTATCATAGGCATAGCTGATCACATAACCTGATAGCATAAAGAAAAAATCGACCGCTAAATATCCATGATTGATGATCTGCTTGGTATGATCACCATTTGAAAAAACTTCAAAAACATGAAAAAACACGACCATAATAGCGGCAACTCCACGTAATCCATCAAGGATTTCATAATGAGGTTTAGAAGAGGAAATAGATAAGGTTGAGTTCATATCTGGATTAAAAATTTGATACAAAAATATACGATCCCAGCATAAAACACTTGTTCTATATTTTTTAATCATTGTCTTATATTTGTAAAATTGATTTCCCTTCTATTAAAATGAAACAAAATTTAAAATATTATCCAAATACTCAAACAAAAAGTTTTCATTTTGACCATGTTCACATCCAATGGAGTCAACAGGTTCCGCTTCATCAGCAACAAACCTGGGAACTATCTTACATTATAACCGGAAGTGGTGTCAGAATTATTGGAGATGTTATAGAAAATTTTTCAAAAGGTGAGATTATCTTAATTCCCCCTAATATCTCGCATTGTTGGTCTTTTGATCAATCTGTTCATGATGGTTATGGGAAAATTGAAAATATAACTATTGTTTTTGAAAATGAGTTTCTGAAAAACTGCACTCAAATTTTCCCCGAACTTTTCACGGCAATTTCTGAACTTCAAAGCAATGAAAATGCAGTTTCTTTTACTGAGGAGCTCTTACAAAAATTACAAATTTTAATGACTTCAATGGTCCATCAGAATGATA
The DNA here is from genome assembly GCF_002216065.1 of Chryseobacterium sp. T16E-39. NCBI lineage: Bacteria > Pseudomonadati > Bacteroidota > Flavobacteriia > Flavobacteriales > Weeksellaceae > Chryseobacterium > Chryseobacterium sp. T16E-39. The sequence goes on from NZ_CP022282.1 coordinate 2,612,373, forward strand.
TTGAACGGATTTCTTCCTTCATTAAAATATTAGAATTGATTTCCTATTGCAAAGAAATGCGAATTGTAGGAAGACCAATCAATGAAAATAAACAGGAAAAGAAGCTGCAGAAAATACATCTGTATGTATTGAGTAATTTTCAAAAGAATATTACTCTTGAAGAGATTTCACAATATGTTGGAATGCAGAAATCATCCTTTTGCATCTTTTTTAAAAGAATGACCGGAAAATCTTTTTTCACCTACTTAACTGAATTCCGCATCGAATCATCTTGCCAGATGCTATTAAAAACAAAACTGTCTGTAAAAGAAATTTGTATTGCATCAGGATTTAATGACATTCCTTATTACAATAGGGCTTTTAAAAAAAGTAAGGGGATGAGCCCGGGCTGTTATAGAAATAAGTACCAAAACATTCAAATTATATAAGAAGAGGTGAGCTTGATACCTAATTAAATTGTTCAACAAAACCAGTATGAAAGCCCTAAAGAAAAGTTAAAATATATACACAGGCATGAAATCTTATTGTTAACATTTAAATATAATTCTAAACCATCCTGCACACCTTATGATTAATTTCATCTTCTGCAACACATACAATTTATAAACACCTGAAAACGAAAACACTATATCCCATCCTGATAAAATACGGATAGTCTACCCACAAAAAAGACTAAAAAAATGTTTTATCGTAAAGAATTTTATATATTTGCAGCATCTAACAATTAAAAAAATAATTTACTATGTCAGACATTGCATCAAGAGTAAAAGCTATCATCGCTGATAAGCTTGACGTTGAAGAAACAGAAGTAACTCCTGAAGCTAGCTTCACTAACGATTTAGGAGCTGATTCACTGGATACAGTTGAACTTATCATGGAGTTTGAAAAAGAATTTAATATTCAAATCCCTGATGATCAAGCTGAAAAAATTACTACTGTAGGTCACGCTATCGCTTATATCGAAGAAGTAGTAAATAAATAATATTCTTCAACAAAAGGAAAATTAAAAAAATTTATGGAATTAAAAAGAGTAGTTGTAACCGGTTTTGGAGCAATAACACCGATTGGAAATAATGCGAAGGAATACTGGGAAAATCTTGTTAAAGGTGAGAGCGGTGCAGCTCCGATTACTCTTTTTGATGCCACAAATTTTAAAACAAAATTCGCTTGCGAAGTAAAGAATTTCGATCCATTGCAACATTTCGAGAAGAAAGAAGCAAAAAAAATGGACCGAAATACTCAACTAGGACTTGTAGCCGCAAGAGAAGCTGTAAAACATTCCAGAATTATTGAAGACGCTGTTGATAAAAACAGAGTTGGTGTAATCTGGGGTTCCGGGATCGGAGGTTTAGAAACTTTTGAAACAGAAGTTCTAGGATGGGCAAATACAGATATTCCAAGATTCAACCCATTCTTTATTCCTAAAATGATCGCGGATATTACGCCTGGACATATCTCTATTGAGTATGGTTTCCATGGGCCTAATTATACAACGGTATCTGCTTGTGCTTCTTCTGCTAATGCACTAATCGATTCTAAAATGCTGATCCAGCTTGGAAAAGCAGACGTTATCGTATGTGGAGGATCTGAAGCAGCTGTTACAGCAAGTGGAGTTGGCGGATTTAATGCTATGATGGCACTTTCTACAAGAAATGATGATCCAAAAACAGCTTCAAGACCATTTGACAAAGACAGAGATGGCTTTGTATTAGGTGAAGGAGCAGGAACTATTATCCTTGAAGAATATGAACATGCGGTAAAACGTGGGGCAACAATTTACGCAGAATTAAAAGGAGGCGGTCTTAGTGCTGATGCACATCATATGACAGCACCTCATCCTGAAGGTTTAGGAGCTTACCTGGTAATGAAAAGTTGTTTAGAAGATGCAGGGTTAACTGCTGATGAAGTAGATCATATCAATATGCATGGTACATCTACTCCATTAGGAGACATTGCAGAATCTAATGCAATTTCAAAATTACTTGGCGAACACGCTTACGACATTCAGATCAATTCTACAAAATCGATGACAGGACACCTTCTTGGTGCTGCCGGAGTTATTGAGGCTATTGCTGCTTTGGGAACGATTATTCATGGTATTGTTCCTCCTACAATCAATCATTTTACTGATGATGAGAATATCGACAGCAGACTGAATTTTACATTTAACGACGCTGTGAAAAAAGATGTAAAAGTAGCCATGAGCAATACTTTTGGATTTGGTGGGCACAATGCCTGCGTTCTGTTTAAGAAAATCTAAATTCACTGAATGGAGTTACAGAAATACTTTTCTAAATTCCTTCTCAAGCAAAGAAAAAGAAAATTAACGGAGAGAGATTATTTTCTTAGTACCGAGCTCAATAAAGTGCTGGGTTCTGAGATACAGAATATTGCTCTTTACCGTGAAGCTTTTTCTTTGAAAAATTCTTCTAAAAATCAAGACAGCAATTACGAAAGACTTGAATTTTTGGGAGATTCTGTTTTGGGTACAATTATTTCTTGTCATTTGTTCCAGACTTATCCTCAAGCTAATGAAGGATATCTCACACAAATGAAATCTAAGATTGTTAATAGGAAAAATCTTAATAAATTAGGGGAAGATTTAAAGCTGACGGATCTTTTAGTTAAACAAAATTCTGTCGCTTTAGGTGAAAATATCTCCGGAAATTTATTCGAAGCATTAATTGGTGCTGTTTACTTAGACTTTCATTATGATACCTGTAAGAAGATCATTTTGGAAAGACTTTTAACGCCATCAGAAATTAATAAGCTCGAAAATAAAATTGTGAGCTATAAAGGCCTTCTTCTGGAATGGAGCCAGAAGAAAAAAGTAAGTATAAAATATGAAACCTGTGAAGAAGTTCAGGGTAACAAATCGATCGTATTTCGCTGCCATGTTTGGCTTGGAGATGAAAGGATCGCCAATGCTACTGAAACTTCAAAGAAGAAAGCAGAAGAAAAAGCAGCCCAACGGGCATTTTATATTTTAAATAAAAAAGAAAATATACTTGGAAATTCAAAAACTTTATGATCTAGACGATATAGAATTTGAAGATATTGCCATAGGATTGGTAAGATTAGCAAAAAATGTATTCGATCATGAATTTTTTTTCAAAATAAATCAAACTAACGATCTCAAGTTTTCAAGAATAGATGATCTCGTCTTTCATGGATCTTATTATGATTATTATTTCTCAAGATTCGAGGCTTATCACAAGTTTACAAAGACTTATTTCACGTTCATTTCCAATAAATCCTGTGAAAGTAAGCAGAAAAAATTACAAACCGAACTCTTCTCAGACGAAGAGAATATTAAATTTTTATTAAATAATCAGGTAGATGTAGAATATATTCTGCATAGTTCGGAACAATTCCCTGATTTTTCCGTAATTTTGCTCCCTGAAAATCTTGTGTTTCCAATTCAAGATTATACACTAAGTTCTGAAGAGGAACTTTATCAAATTATCCAGTATTATGAATAAGTATTTAAAGAAGACAAAAATTATCGCAACGCTTGGCCCTGCATCATCATCTAAAGAAGTCATGTTAGGACTTATGAAAGCAGGTGTAGACGTTTTTAGAATAAATTTTTCACATGCAGATTATGACTTAGTTCGAACCAATATTGATATCATCAGAGAACTCAATAAGGAACATGGATATTCTGTAAGTATTTTAGGAGACTTACAGGGTCCTAAATTGAGGGTGGGAGTTGTAAAAGAAGGATCATATCTTAATCCTGGAGACATCTTAACATTCACCAATGAAAAGATTGAAGGAGATTCTACCAAAGTGTATATGACTTACCAGCAGTTTCCTCAGGACGTGAATGTGGGTGAAAGAATCCTAATTGATGACGGAAAATTAGTTTTAGAGGTTATTGAAACCAATGCAATAGATACTGTAAAGGCTAAAACAATTCAAGGGGGACCACTTAGTTCTAAGAAAGGAGTAAACTTACCTAATACTAATGTTTCTCTTCCAGCTTTAACGGAAAAAGATATTCAGGATGCTAATTTCATGCTTGATATGGAAGTAGACTGGATCGCTTTATCATTTGTTCGTCATGCGCAGGATATTATCGACTTAAAGGAACTTATTAAAAAGCACCCGAACGGTAAGTTCAAAACACCAATTATTGCTAAAATAGAAAAACCTGAAGGGGTAAAAAATATCGAAGAAATTTTATTGGAATGTGATGGATTAATGGTTGCCCGTGGAGATTTAGGAGTGGAAGTTCCTATGGAAGAAGTTCCGGCAATTCAGAAAAACCTGGTTGAGAAGGCAAGGTTCTATTCCAAACCGGTGATCATTGCTACCCAGATGATGGAAACCATGATCAACAGCTTGACTCCTACAAGAGCGGAAGTAAATGACGTTGCCAATTCTGTATTGGATGGCGCTGACGCAGTAATGCTTTCGGGAGAAACTTCTGTAGGAAGATATCCTATCCAGGTAGTTGAAAACATGGCAAAAATCGTTCAGAATATAGAAAAGACTAATTTCTATCAGCACAAGAATGAACCTATAGAAAAAGACTACAACTGCATCGATGAAAGGTTCATTACGAACAGAGTATGTTTGGCAGCGGTTAGAATTGCAAAAACAACAAATGTTACTGCAATTGTTACTTTAACGCATTCAGGATATACAGCTTTCCAACTTGCAGCTCACAGACCAAACTCTCATATCATTGTGTATAGTGGTAATAAAAGGGTCATTACCATGTTGAATCTTCTTTGGGGTGTTCACGCTTATTATTACGACATGAACAAGTCAACAGACGAAACAATTATCCAGGTAAATATGCTAACCCATAACTACGGATATATTGAAAGTGGAGATTTTGTTATCAACATCAATGCTACTCCATCTTATGAGGGAGGAAAAACGAATACGCTAAGACTGACGACAGTGTAAAAGCGATAAGGCAAAAAGGCTGATAAGCTGAAAGGCGAAATTGCTTTCATTATAAAAAAGAACTCCTGGAAATTCCGGGAGTTCTTTTTTATATATAGTGAGTATTAAAAATCATTAATACATCTTACTTTTTACATTGTACAAAAATCAATTCCCTACAATAGTTTTAGAAGTTACAAATTCTTTCAAAGCAATCAGAGAAAGTTCGGTTCCATATCCTGATGCTTTGCTTCCTCCAAAAGGAAAACGTGGATCAGAACTCGTCATTCTATTGATATTCACTGTCCCTGATTCCAGGTTCTCAATAAAGAACAGCTGTCGGGCTTTATCTTTAGTCCAGACAGAGTTTGAAAGTCCAAAAGGAATATCATTGGCAATCTGTAATGCTTCTTCATCATTTTTAGCAATCATAACCATACCAAGAGGTCCGAAAAGCTCTTCTCTTAAAACCGGATTCCCTTTCTGAACTCTAATCAAACCGGGTTTGAATTCATTCTCTGAAATTCTCTCCAACGGAATGATAATTTCTGCACCATTTTCCAACGCTCTATTAAATTGAGCTTCCAGTTCATCCGCTAAGTCAGGTCTCGCCATTCCGGCTAATTTGGTCTCTTTATCCAATGGATCTCCAACTTCATATTTTTTATATTCTTCTATGAATTTAGGTAAAAATTCACCTTCAATCTTTTCGTCAATGATAAATCTTTTTGCTGCAGTACAGGTTTGTCCACAATTTTGAAGCCTGGACTTTACGCCCGCTTTTGCAGCTTCTTCCAGATCCGCATCATCAAAGATGATAAAAGCATCACTTCCACCTAATTCAAGTAAGGATTTTTTGATATTTAAACCCGCTATCGAGGCCACTTCTCCTCCAGCTTTTCCGCTACCTGTAAGGCTCACTCCTTTTACAGCATCGTGCTCAAGAATTTCTTTTACAGCCTTATGCCCTACTTCTAAATTCTGAAAAACACCTTCGGGGAAACCTGCTTCCAAAAGAACATCTTCTATTGCATTTCCACTTCCAAAGCAAATCGAAGCATGCTTCAAAACTATTGTATTTCCCGCCAAAATCGCAGGAACAGCAAATCTCAACACCTGCCAAAAAGGAAAGTTCCAAGGCATCACCCCTAAAATTACTCCTTTCGGAACAAAATGAACTTCAGAATAAGCAAATTCAGATTCAATTTTTTCAGGTTTTAAAACATTTTCAGCATCTGCATAGTAATTCATCATTAAAGCACACTTCTCCACCTCAGCAATCGATTCCGAGATTGGTTTATTCATCTCAGTGGTAATGATTCTGCCAAATTTCTCTGAATTGTTCTTTAAAATCTCAGCTGCCTTTGCAATTAGCCTTTGTCTTTCTTCAAAGGGTACTTTCTTCCATTCTGAAAAAGTCTTATCTGCTTTGATAAGTTTATTTTCAATTGATTGTTCCATAATGTAATTTTTGTTTCAAATTCAAAAAAATGAATTTGGAATGCTCTTATCAGTAAAAGCATGAACAAAGCAACAAATTTTGTTCCTTTAGGTTAAATAAAATAATGATTTTCTCTATTAAAAGAATACATTTTTTGTTATATCATAAACCACTCGTTGATCAGACTCGCAGCGAGCCTCGCTGTTTTATCCTGAATATCATAGGAAGGGTTCACTTCTGCAACATCCAATGCAACCAGTTTATTACTCTTTAAAATATGTTTATAGAAATGCATAAAAGCTGCATCTGCAAAAATACCGTTATACGCAGAAGCTGAAACTCCCGGAGCGATAGATGCATTAAAGACATCCATACAAATAGTTAGATAGGCAACATCCACCTCATCCAATAAATCGTTAATCCGCTGATATATGGAGGGAAGATTTTCAAAAAACAATTCATCTGCAAGAATGTATTTCATACCGTATTGATGCGCAGTATCAAATAATTTTAAGGTATTGGAGTTTCTTTGTATTCCAATATGCAGGGAATGAATATCTCCTTCCTGTGCGATCTGCCAGAATCCGGTTCCGGAACTTGCTCCTACTCCTTCTTCGGGCTGACGGTTATCAAAATGAGCATCAATATTAATGATCCCTATTTTCTGTTCGGGAAAAGCCGTTTTCACCCCCAAATAATGAGCATACGTCAGCTCATGACCACCGCCAATAACAAGAGATTTACCTCCCTTCAATAAAACTTTCGACACATTCTTGGCCAGACTCTGTTGAGTCTTTTCAAGATGGGTATCATCACAGGTTATATTTCCAAAATCCAACAATGAAAAATCCGGAAGAATAACCGGAAAATTTGACATATTTTTCCTTATGACATCCGGAGCATCTTTAGCCCCTAATCTTCCTTTATTCCTTCTTACTCCTTCTTCTACTGCAAAACCGTGTAAAACGAAATCATTAGTAGAAATAACATCATAATTATTTTCAATTTTCACTCTTTGAAAAATTCTGTGATAAAGAAGTTCATCTCCATCCCATCTACCTTGCCAAATATTCTGTGACATCATTCTTAATAATTCAATTACAGTTTATAAACTCAATAATATTGTTTCAATAGTACAATGATCATGATCTATTAAAACAGCTGCAAATTTACATAAATTTATCCGTTGTTATTTTTATACCTTACCCTGATTTGCATTGCTGCTGATAAACATTTCATTCTTCTCTTCTGAAACTATTTCTAAAAATCGTTCATAATGTTTAAGAACGTCAGAAATCAGTTCATTCTTTGTAAAATATTGTACATCGTATCCTTCCCTCGCATCACCAAAATAAGATTTTGGATAATGGGTTGTGTTGTTCTCAAGGTCAGGAAGATTTTCTTCATAAATAATATATTCTGAGACTGTTTTCTCCTGGTTTTTTATTCCATAAATAAAATTATTGACAACACCGTGATGAATTTCTATTTCTATTTTCGTAGGATTATCACCATAATTCATCTTTACTTCTATCCCGTTATCCGCAAGCTCCTGTTGCAGCTCCAAAAAACCATCTCTTACTGTGCCGTGAATAAAACCATCTACTGAAGATTTATCTTTAAAAGAAACAATCCTTTTTAAACGTTCTTTCCAAAATTCACCAGACCAGGGAATAGCGGAAGCTGAAAAGTTTCTCTCATAATATTTCTGATCGATAATCAATGCCTTCATCAAACTTACAATGAATAAAAGTACAATAATTGAAAATGGCAGCGCAGTGATTAATGTCATACTCTGAAGAGCTTTCAACCCGCCCACATTGAGTAATAATAAAGAAAGTACAGCCAGCAGCAATCCCCAAAATATCAATTGCCACTTGGGGGACTTTTCAGCATTTTTAGTTGCAATACTATTCATAACAAAGATTCCTGAATCTGCTGAAGTCACGAAAAAGATGATGATAATAATGATAACGAAAAAGCTGGTGATCGTAGAAAATGGCATATATTCCAGAAAACGGAACATCAATGCATCCGGATTGGAAGCAAATTCACTCAGCTTACCTCCTGCTATATTGAAATCAAACCAAATGGCACTGTTCCCAAAAACAGACATCCAGCTAAAATTAAATAAAGTAGGAAGTATCAAAACTGCCAGAATAAATTCTCTGATCGTTCTTCCTTTTGAAATTCTGGCTATAAACAAGCCTACATAAGGCGACCATGAGATCCACCATGCCCAGTATAAAATAGTCCAGTCATAAAACCAGGGCAGAGTCTCTTTTTCATATACATGGGTACTAAAAGTAAGATCGAAAAAATTATTGATATAATTCCCCAAACCTTCCGTAAAACTGCCTATTAAATAAACAGTTGGCCCTAATATCAGTACAAATAATAAAAGAACAATGACACTGATAACATTAACATTACTTAATATTTTCACGCCTTTGTTTACTCCACTAATCGCAGAAAAAACAGAAAGAGCAATCAGGCAAAAAACAATGATGATCTGATATGCAAATTTATTTTCGGGAATGGCTCCTAATATCTGTAACCCCGAATTGATCTGAACAACTCCGAAACCTAATGTGGTTGTAATTCCAAAAAAAGTACAACAAAGCGCAAAAATATCAATAACGTTTCCCCACTTTCCGTTGATCTTGTCTTTTAATAAAGGATAGAAACAACTTCTTAATGAAAGAGGTAGCCTATACCGATAAGCAAAATAGGATAATGAAAGACCAACAATCCCATAAATAGCCCAGGCATGGATCCCCCAGTGAAAAAATGTATAAAGCTGCGCCTGCTTTGCCCTGTTTACATAATGGCTATTTCCAAAGACTTCCGAAGAATAATGCTGCATGGGTTCAGCCACACTAAAGTATATCAAACCAATCCCCATCCCTGCAGCAAACAGCATGGAAATCCATGAGAATAAAGAGTATTCCGGTTTACTGTCATTGGCTCCCAGCTTTATATTTGCATATTTACTAAACATGAGATATACGAGAAAAATCACAAATATGGTGACAGACCAAACGTAAACCCAATTCAGATTAACAAAAATAAATTCTTTAATCCCATTTAAGATATTCTCTGTAGATTTCGGGTAAAGCGCAGAAAGGAAGCACGTTCCAATTATAAAAATGAGACTTGGAATCGTTACTCCTCTGTTAAATGTTGATTGTAGATTTCGAAATTTCATCATATATATTTTTCGGGTTAAATTATTGAAACATCATTCTGGCATAGCGCAACAAAAGCATTCAAAAAAGTAAGAAAAACAATATGATCCTTCTTTATCAATTACACTTAGGAACTGTAGAATTATTTTCCGACAATGAAAAATAACAGGTTCATTAAGGAAACTTATAACAAGATAGTAAGCAGGGGAAAAGTTTTTAGATTAGACTTTCCACCTTTCTCCATTGATATAAATATTTTCAGCGGTTAAACTTCCTTGGTTATATAGTACATTTTGAAAATTATCCGTTTTAAAAGTTACAAAATCTGCTTTTAATCCTTTTTCTAATCTTCCCCTGTCTTCTAATCCCAGAGCATATGCTGAGCGAAAAGTTATTCCTGCCAAAACTTCGGCAGTGGTTAACTTTTGGTATGTTGCTAAAATGGAAGCCTGAGTAATTAAGTTACCCATTGGCGCGGAACCCGGGTTCCAGTCACTGGCTATTGCAAGAATAGCTCCTGCATCCAACAACTTTCGTGCCGGAGTGAACTTTTCCCCCAATCCTAAACTTGCTCCCGGCAATGCTGTAGCTACAATATTAGAATGAGCAATAAACTCAATATCTTCATCAATTGTAGCCTCCAAATGATCCGCAGATTGCGCTCCCACTTCAACTGCAATCCTGGAGCTTCCCGGGGTGAACTGGTCTGCATGAACTGTTATTTCAAAACCGAGTTCTTTAGTTTTTAATAAAAATTCTTTACTTTCTTCTGGTTGAAATGCTGACTTTTCAATAAAGATATCCACTCTTTTTGCAAGATTTTCATCTTTTACTTTAGGTAAAATCTCTGTAATAATAAAATTCAAATATTCTTTATTATCCCCGTCAAAATCTCTCGGCTTTAAATGGGCTGAAAGACATGTTGGAATCAGCGTAGCTTTAGTTCTTTCCTGAGCCTGTTTGATCATCCTTAGCATCTTCAGTTCATTTTCTACATCTAATCCATACCCGCTCTTCACTTCAATAGTAGTAATTCCTAAAGAAATAAGAAAATTAATTCTTTCCAATAAAGTTTTTAACAACTCTTCTTCTGAGGCATTTCTTGTGTGCTGAACGGAACTCCAGATCCCTCCTCCACTCTCTGCGATTTCAAGATAGGTCTTTCCGGCATTTCTCATTGCAAAATCATTGGCTCGGTTACCTCCAAAACAAATATGGGTATGAGAATCCACAAAAGCAGGCATTGCAATCTGGCCATCTTCAACTTCTTCAATTGTTGCACCTCCATATTCTGATTTTAACTCTTTGAAATTTCCAAGCTTTTGGATTTTATGATCATCAATCAGAATTCCTGCATCAACGATTACTTCAAGTTGATCGTCAGATAATTTTCCTCTTAACGAAAGATTGGCTAGTGTAATGATTTGCTTAAATGGTCCTATTAATTTCATAAGTATATGATCAGAAAAAGTTGTAGTGAGATTTAAATTTCCAGTCCAAAAATACTTAAAAAATATCTTTTAACCTTCATTTTTTAGCATAACCTTTTCCCTACCGTAAGTCTAAAATCCCTATCTTTGAGGTAAATGAAATGAATTAATGCCTGACTTTTTACATCCAGATAAAGAAAACTTTTCTCATGAGGAACTCATGCAGGAAGAACAAATTCGCCCCCAGAGTTTTAAGGATTTTGCGGGACAGAGAAAGACGCTGGAAAATCTCGAAGTTTTTGTGACAGCTGCCAAAAAACGTGGTGGAGCTCTTGATCATGTTCTTCTTCACGGCCCACCAGGTCTTGGAAAAACAACTTTAGCTAACATTATAGCAAACGAATTGGGTGTAAACTGTAAGATCACATCAGGTCCCGTTTTGGATAAACCCGGAAGTCTTGCAGGACTCTTAACTAATCTTGAAGAGAATGATGTTCTCTTCATCGATGAGATTCACCGTTTATCGCCTGTAGTTGAAGAATATCTTTATTCTGCTATGGAAGATTATAAGATTGATATTATGCTCGAGACCGGTCCCAATGCGCGAAGTGTTCAGATTGGGCTCAATCCTTTTACTTTAGTAGGAGCAACTACCCGAAGCGGAATGCTTACTAAACCGATGTTGGCCAGATTTGGTATTCAGAGCAGACTAGAATATTACACAATAGAACTTTTATCAATGATCATTATTAGAAGTTCAAGAGTTCTGGGGGTAAAGATTTATGAAGATGCCGCCATTGAAATTGCACGGAGAAGCCGTGGGACACCCAGGATTGCCAATGCATTGTTACGTAGGGTACGGGATTTTGCAGAAATAAAAGGCAATGGAGAAATTGAAATCAATATTACAAAATATGCCTTGAATTCTCTAAATGTAGATGAGTTCGGCCTGGATGAGATGGATAATAAGATCATGCGCGTTATGATTGAAAATTTCAAAGGAAAACCTGTCGGTATTTCTGCCCTGGCGACTTCAATTGCAGAAAACCCTGAAACATTAGAAGAGGTCTATGAACCATTTTTAATTCAGGAAGGATTTATTATCCGTACTCCGAGAGGAAGAGAAGTGACAGAGAAAGCTTATAAACATTTGCAGATTGCGATCCCTAAAAATCCTGGAGAATTATTTTAGTAAGTTATGTTTATCCCAAAATTATACAAGAGCGAAGATTATAATGTAATGCGTGAAATCATTAAGGAAAATGCTTTCGCTTTATTTATTTCTTCGGTTGACAAGATAAGGGCAACTCATTCTATGATGATGCTTAATGAAGACGATCCGGACCATATTTATGTTGAGACCCACATTTCAAGGGCAAACCCGCAGGCAAAGACCTTGAAAAATGGGGATGAAGTGGTATGCGACTTTTTAGGAGCACACACTTATATCTCCAGCAGTTGGTACAATCATATCAATGTTTCAACGTGGAACTATGAAGCGGTACAGATTCATGGTAAAGTTGAACTCATGAACAATGAGGAGCTCTACAGCCATTTAGATAAACTAACCCTCAAATATGAAAGCTTCCAACAGTGTCCTGTATTGGTGAAAAATATGGGTAAGGAGTTTGTGGAAAAGGAAATGAAAGGTGCATTTGGAATAAAAATAATCCCCGCAGAAATATTTATAAAACAAAAACTTTCTCAAAACAGGAAAGAGGAAGATTATCAAAACATTATTTCTCATCTTGAAAAATCTGATGATCAGGGGAAAAAGATTGCTGAAAAAATGAAACTTAATAAAAAGTAAAATACATTATAAAACATAATATTATATGAAGTTATATCCAATACAATGTGGAAAATTTAAACTGGACGGCGGTGCTATGTTCGGAGTCGTCCCAAAGAGTCTGTGGGAAAAAACCAATCCTGCAGACGATAGAAATCTGATAGAACTGGGAACAAGATCTTTATTAATCGAAGACGGCAAGAAACTTATTTTAGTGGATTGCGGTTTGGGAAATAAGCAAGATGAAAAATTTTTCGGACATTATTCTCTTTGGGGAGATGATAATTTAGATAAAAGCTTAAAAAAATACGGTTTCGTAAAGGAAGATATTACTGATGTCTTTTTCACCCATTTACATTTTGACCATTGTGGCGGTGCCATTGAATGGAACGATGATAAAACAGGCTATAGACCGGCCTTTAAAAATGCTCATTTCTGGACTAATGAAAACCATTGGCAGTGGGCCACCGAACCCAATCCCAGAGAGAAGGCAAGTTTTTTAAAAGAAAACATTCTTCCCATACAGGAAAGCGGTCAGTTGAATTTTCTACCCCTCCCAACTACAGGGAATTATGGCTTTGCTCCGGACCTGAAAATGGATGTCATCTTTGTAGATGGACATACTGAAAAGCAAATGCTTCCAGTAATCCAGTATCAGGAAAAAACAATTGTTTTTGCGGCGGATCTTATTCCTACGGCCGGACACATCAATCCGGTTTATGTAATGGGATATGACACAAGACCTCTTTTAACAGTAGAGGAAAAAGCAAAATTTTTAAAGCAATGTGTTGATAACGAGTATTTATTATTCTTCGAACATGATGCAAACCATGAACTCGCAAGTCTTAAAATGACTGAAAAGGGAGTAAGACTTGATGAGATCCACAGTTTTAATGATGTTTTTGGATATTAATTGACTATGGAAGAACTACATTCAGAAACACAAAAAACAGAACCAGAACCATCACCCAAGATCATTGGTCTTACAGGGGGAATAGGTTCGGGAAAAACAACAGTAGCCCAATTTATTGAAGAATGCGGATTTCCCGTTTATTATTCTGACGATAGAGCAAAGACAATTGTCAATGACAATGAAATTTTAAAGGAAAGAATTAAAGAACTTTTAGGAGATGAATCTTATGATGAGAATGGCTCTTATAATAGAAAATTTGTTGCGGAAAAGGTATTTAACAATGCAGATCTACTCCAACAGTTAAATGGTATCATACACCCTGCTGTTCGAATTGATTTTGAAGAGTGGGTGAAAAAACAATCTAAATATTTGGTATTTAAAGAGACTGCGCTATTGTTTGAATTGAAGCTCAATTTACAGTGTTATAAATCTCTCCTGGTGACAGCCCAGGATAATATCAGAATAAAAAGAGTAATGGATAGGGATAACAAAACCTATCGCGAGGTACAGACAATCATGGAGCGGCAAATGCCCGAGAAAGAGAAAATAAAAATAGCCGATTATATTATTTATAATGACACCAATCTGGAAGATCTAAAAGAACAAACAGAACGTGTTATCTTCGAAATAGAATAAATAAAAAACTCGTTAGACATTTTCTAACGAGTTTTTTTATTGCCAAAAAAATAAGCTCTCATTTCTAAGAGCTCATTTTATTTAATAATGATTATTTATTATTCTTTGATAAATTTCTTCTGAGCTGTGCCTTGAACATCTTCGATGTCGATCACATATACTCCATTTATCAATCTGCTAACATCGATCTTATTATTCAGGATGACTCCGCTAATAACAAGCTGTCCTGCCGCATTGTATAGTTTATAATTAGCTTTCTTACTAATATTTTTCACATACAATACTGAGCTTACCGGGTTAGGATAAATCAGAATTTCTGTTTGATTAACAGGATTAGGTACTGTTCTTTTAGAAATTCTCACTGTATAATCCTCAACCTCTCCATTTGCAAAGCTTATACAATTCACAGGAATACCTCCTTTTTGCATCGCAACTCTCATTACAACATATTTGTAGTCTGTCATACTGATGAATGCATCTGCAGGTACACTAAACGTTCCTTTAACAGGCGTTACCGTGTTAGGTGAAGATACAAGGATTCTTTCACTAGGATCGAAAGTTCCGCTTCTGTCGAAATCTATCCATACAGCAATACCTTCGTCATTGGTTGTTCCTGTCCAAGATTTAGTAATTGAAATTTCATTACCTGAAGAACCTTGAATCAATTCGATGAATTTTTCAGGAATTCCTGTAAAGTCTGAATAATTCTGAGCATTTGAATCGTTAGACATTTGTGGCTTATCAGTAGGTTTTACTGTAACGTTAGAAATGTACTCACTAACAGAACTTCCGGACGACATCTGACAGTAAATTACAGTCGGAGTTGTAAAGAAGTATGGAGGTGTAAAGGTACCAGGTGTACCGCTACAGATATTAGCAACCTGCATTTCATATTTCGTTAATTCAGTTAACCCTGTAAGAGTAAGTGTATTTGTCGCTACCGGAATCGTTGTCCAGCTTGGAATACCTACTTTTCTATATCTTAAGATATAGGTAGCTCCAGGGAATGGATCCCAAACTACGATTGCTGTTGTAGGAGTCAAGTTAGTTATCGTTAATCCAGGAGGCGGCAATTCACACGTTCTCTCTGTTGTAAACACCTTAGGGTTTGAATATGGGTTAATTGTTGTTTCACCCACACACTTATTAGCCACCTGAACCTCATAAGTCGTATAAGGACTTAATCCGGTCAATGGATAAGAGTTCCCAGGTGTTACCGGTACTGTTACATCAATCCAGGTGGTTGTTCCTACAATTCTGTATCGTAATACATATGTTGCACTAGGTACAACTGGTGCCCATGTAACCAATGCTGAGTTTGTTGTAATGTTACTAATGGTTACAGTAGGAGGCGTAGGATCACATCTTGTAGAGAATGTCTTAATTGGCGTAAACACTCCTGGTGTGGTTCCACAACTTGCAGCAACCTGTACTTCATACGTAGTTGCAGGAGTTAAACCAGTCAATGTAATAGGTGGATTACCTAAAAGTGTAGATACGTTAACGCTTGTCCATGCTGTAGATCCTAAAGGTCTGTATTGTAAAATATACGTAAGACCATTTGTTACACCTGTCCAGTTTATGATAGCTGAAGTATGGGTAATGGTACTAAAGTTTAGGTTGGTTGGTGTACCTGTCGCACATGGTCTGATTCTTACCGCATAATCTTCTACCTCACCATTTACAGCCACCTGACACATAACCGGAGAACTGTTGCGTTTTAGCACTACTCTCATTGTCGTTGTCAGAGGTCCGCTATATGCTGTCGAAGGCACATTGAATAATGATGTAACCGTATTTGTTGAATTCGACGGTGATGACATGATTTGTTCATTTGCTTCGAACACTCCATTTCGGTTAAAATCGATCCATGCGCTTACGGCATCACTATTTGTAGCACCAGCCCATCCTTTAGTAACAGATAGTTTATTTCCTGTTGAACCAAGTTCCAGGTTAACCAACGTAGGAGGTGTTGTATAACTGATATAGTTTGTTTGAACCGAAGTATTACTCATTGGTGCAATACCTGGGTTTACAGAGGCAACCGTTACATTCGCAATGTAATCGTTGGTTCCTGTTCCTGTCATATTACAATAACTAATAGCAGTTGTTGTAAATGGTATCGAAGCAGAGAACCCTCCTAGAGTACCACTACATCTCGTTGCAACTTGTACCTGATATGTAGTTAGCTCGGTAAGTCCGGTAATCGTGTAGCTGTTACCAGGCGCAAGAACAGGGTCAATAGTTGTCCAAGCTCCTGTAGCTCCAAGTCTCCATCTTAATACGTAAGTAGCACCTGTAGCCGCCATCCAAGAGACATTTGCTGTCGTTGCTGTAATATTAGATACTGTAATATTACTTGGAGGTGCTGTAGTACATGGCTGGATATCTACAAATTTCACAGCATAGTCTTCTACCTCACCATTACTTGTAAGGTTCTGACATGCATTATCAATTGTATTATAATAAACAATGACACGCATTTTCACAATGTTTGTTCCGGTATATGCCGTAGCAGGAACAGTAAAGGTCGCAGTTACAGGAGTTGTACTGGAATACCCCAGATTCATTACTCTTTCCGCACCATTGTCAAAGATACCATCGCCGTTATAATCTATCCATACAGAAGTAGCATATGTACTTGATAAGATTACTCTTCCAATGGAAATGTTATTTCCTGTAGAACCACGAACAAATGTAATAAGCTTGGTCGGGTCCGGAGAATAATCAGTATACGTCGTAGCTCCGGAATTATTGATCATCACGATAGAATTGGTAGGAGTGACTGTTACATTATTTATATAACCATCTCCTACTGTCGCCGTTCCTGAATTACAATAACTGATCGCCGATGTTGTAAAGTTTACAGATGGAGACCAAGCTCCCTGAGCACCACTACAAATTGTTGCAACCTGTACCTCATAAGGAGTTGTTGCATTTAAGTTCAAAATCGTATAGATATATCCAGGTGCAGGAACAGGATTAACTGTTATCCAAGCAGCTGATGCTGTCGGCTTATACCTCAAAGCGTAAGTTGCCCCAGTAGCATTCAGCCATGAAACTGTAGCTGTAGATGCAGTAACACCATTTACCATAATTGGCGCTGGTGGTGCAGGAGAACATGGCTGTAAGTCTACAATTTTCACAGCATAGTCTTCAATTTCACCATTCGTAATATTTACACATGGATCAGTAACGGTAGATGAAGAAATAATTACCCTCATTCTAAGAGTAAGCGGACCGTTATATGATGTATTCGGAACTGTAAATGTCGCAGTGATAGGTGTTGTATTATTTGGTGTTGTATTGATTACCCTTTCATTTGCTTCAAATATTCCGTTTCTGTTAAAGTCAATCCAGGCTCCAACTGCTAAAGAAGGAGGGAATGTACTTGGTGTAATCCAAGATTTACCAACTGAAATACCATTGTTTACAGAACCACGTACTAATGTTACCAATTTGGTTGGATCCGGAGTATAATTTGTGTAGGAATTTGCTCCGGTGTCATTATTCATAACATATGAATTAGTTGCCGTTATCTTAACGTTTGAAATATATCCGTTCGAACTATTCCCCGTCACATTACAATAGTTTACAGCCGGGGTACTGAATTGAACAGGAGCTGTAAAGGTTCCCGTTGTTCCGGAACATATATAAGCCACACGAACTTCATACTGAGAAGATTCCGTTAAACCTGTGATGGTATATGCATTCGTCGTTAAAGGAACTGGTGTCCAGGTAGTCGCTCCTACAGCTCTATATTCTAAAATATAAGTTGCTCCAATAGCAGGATCCCACATTACATATGCTGATGTTGCGGTAATATTAGTTACACTAAGGTTTAAAGGCGCATTACTTGTACAAGGTATTGGCTGAATTAACTTCACTGCATAATCTTCAACTTCACCATCACCAAAGTTTTGACACATGATTGGAGAAGTAATATATCGCATTGCCACTCTCATTCTTGTAGTTGACGGGCCATTGTATGCGGTTGCAGGAACATTAAAAGTAGCCGTTACCGGAGTAGTCGTGTTAGAAGGTGAATTCATCACTTGCTCGGAAGCATCAAAAATACCATTTCTATCAAAATCTATCCATACTCCTACTGCCTCTGAATAAGTAAATCCTCCAGGATAAAATTTAGAAACAGAAACTGTATTGCTTGCAGATCCTATAACCAAATTGATCAGGGCACTTGGAGTAGTTGTATAATCTGTATAGGTACTTCCTACTGAATTATTACTCATCACAGCTGCCCCATTTGGAGTTACTGTTACATTAGAAATATATTCACTTGCGAAGTTACTTGATTGCATCTGACAATAGTTCAATCCAGGAGTTGTAAAATTCACAGAAGCAGAGAAAGCACCCTGAGTTCCTGAACATACATTTGCGACCTGTACTTCATATTGGATTCCATCAGTTAATCCTGTTAATACAACAGTATTAGTCGTTGCATTTACAGGAATCCATGTAGTACTTCCTACCGGACGATATTGAACAACATATGTTGCTCCCGCAGAAGCTGCCCATGAAACCGTTGCTTGCGTCTGAGTGACTGCAGAAACAACGACACCTGTTGTTGGAGCTCCGGTACAAGCAGCTAAACTTGCTACCGTTGCACTTCCTATGGCATAAAATACGTTACCAATAGAACTTACTCTGATTTTAACTGTAGAACCTAATGTTAAAGCCCCGAATGTTAAAGACTCGCTTCCATCATTTGCTGTTGAAGGAGTTAAAACATTCCAGGTAACACCATTATCTGTTGTATAATCAATTTTTACATTGGCCACACTATATGGTGCCGCTGTAGTATTTACAACATCCCAGGTTACTGTAGTTGGACCATTATTATAGGCAGTTGCAGTCGTTACTTTAAAAGGACCGTCGTTACCAACAATAATTGTCTGATCTGAATATTGGGTCTGTTGTTGATTAGCTATAGGGCTGTTATCTCTTACTGTTACAGAGAACTTAGTAGTTCTTGCCACAGTAGAAACTGACTCCCAGCCATTATTTGAATTATTAAGAACTCCAGCTAACACTGAAGATAATTTAGGAAAATATCTTGTAGGGCTTGTCGTTGGATTTAAAGATCTGAACGTAGCCCCTGTAGTAGTGGTTCCTAAGTTATTTTTATTAATCGTAATACTCGCATTATCTACCTCTTCCCAGGTATAGGTCATTGGATCATTTTCAGGATCTGTAGCAGATGCTGTTAATACAAATGCTGTTCCCTTAGGAATGTTATAGGTGGGTAAAGCTGCAATTACAGGTGGATTATTTGCAACCGGAGTTTCCACATCACAGGTTTTGCTAATCAAATTAGCCTGTACCTGTTTAATACTTGCAATATGAAAATAATCATCTGAATGAGGCTGCACATCAGTATTGGCACCGGTAATTCCAGCATAGCCCATTATCGTTGATCCTGAACCAGGTTCCATATTCACCCCCGTTCCTTCAAGTGCATGAGAGAAAGTATGGTTACCTCCCAACTGGTGACCCATTTCATGAGCCACATAGTCAATATCAAAATTGTCCCCCTGCGGGATTCCATCTGCTGGAGATGTATATCCGGAACCTTTTCCTTTAGGAACTCCTGTAGTTGGATCCACACAGACGCATCCTATACATCCTGCGTTACCTCCACCTCCTGAAGCACCAAATAAATGCCCAATATCATAATTGGCATTTCCAACGTTAGCAGTTAATGTATTTTGCAATTCTAAATTCCAAGCACCTCCTGCTCCAGCAGCAGCCGGAGAATAAGGATCGGTTGCAGCATTGGTATAAATTACCCCAGGAAAATTCTGTAAATTTAAATGAAGTGCAAAATCTTTTTCAAAGACCCCATTTACTCTTGTCAGGGTTGCATTAATTGCAGTCAATGCTCCGGCAACTGTACCCCCATGGAATTGGGTATACTCTCCCGTCACAGACATTACCAATCGCATTGTTCTATACTTCTTATCAGAAGATTTAGAAAAATTAGTGGTTTGGTTAGTAAATGCAGCACCCTTGTCATAAAGTTTACTGATGTCTTGTTTAGATAAAAAGCTTTCGTTCATAGAACATAAAAAGCCCTCACTGCTTTTATCAGTTTTCGGATGCACACCGTAAACCGTTTTGTCTTTATTCACCGGCTCTACAAATTCAGCGATCCCATTTTTGAAAATCATTGACTGAAAATCATTTGGTGCTAAACTGAATCTCAGATATTTGCCCGGATCATCGATCCCGACACCTACATAAGATCCCAGTTGATACTCGTCTGCCAGTGTCTTTACAACAACCGGAAAGCTGTAAACGGCAAACCTTTCAATTTTCCCATCCATGGTTGGCAACGAAATAGTCACAGGCTTTGCATTCTTGCCTGTTTCCTGAGCGTTCACCAATTGGGATTTTAATAAGGGAATGTCTAAAGAGTAATAGTTCTTAATTTCAGAACTCCCTCTGATTTTCTCTCCCTTGAATGATGTCGGACTCCATTGTGCACTGGTGACGACAAACAGACAGAGAAAGAAGAAAGAAGTAAAAATTTTCTTCATAAGCTTCTCAATATATTATATTAATTACACAAATCTAATCATTTTTTATTAGTAATTTATAGGTACATTCATTTTTTTTATACAAATTTCACAATAATATAATTTATCACTTCAAAATAAAAAAATCCCCAGACAGTGTCTGGGGATTCCATATTTATAAGAATATGTTCTTATTTCTTGATGAATTTAGATTTAAATACATCTTTTCCTTTTTCATCAATTGTGATTACATATCCACCTTTTACCAAAGTAGAAACATTAATTTTTCCACCATTGATATTTCCACTATTCACTAACTGACCAGTAACGCTATAAATTTTATAAGTTGCTTTATCAGAAACTTTCGTAATGTTTAATACATCACTTGCCGGGTTAGGATATAATTGGATACCATCATTTTTAATAACAGTTTCAGAAGTTCCCAATGTTGCAGTTGCTACAACATTATAATCTTCAGCTTCTCCATAGCTAAGTGTTCCACAAGGACCTGTTAAAGAAGCTCCAGCATTAGAAGGACCTCCATATAACAATACAACTCTCATTCTCATAGGCTGACCTGTCACTGCTGACTGAGGAACTGTAAATGAACCTGTAATAGGACCTGTTATTGCTCCAACAGGATAGTTAAGAACTCTTTCGGAGCTTTCAAATACACCATTCTTATTAAAGTCGATCCAAGCAGCTACTGTATCAACATCTGGAGTTCCAATAGTAACTGAAATTGGATAAGTACTACCTTTTATTACATTAATCTGAAGAGCAGGGTTATTTGTATAGTCGGTATAAGCACTTCCTACAGATGTGTTATTTATATTTGCAACTGTTACGTTAGAAATAAACTCATCATCTATATTAGTTGCCTGAGTTACACAATACGTCAAAGTCTGTATTGTAAAGTTTGTAGACGGAGAATAAGTACCCGTTGTACCACTACATACAGTAGCTACTTGTACTTCATAGATTCCACCTTCAGCTAAACTATTTAATGTTGTATAAGCTGTATTTAAACTCACTTCAGTCCAGCTAGTTTCACTTACCTTTTTGTAACGCAATTTATACGTAGCACCTACAACAGGCTGCCATGTAACATCTGCAGAATGCGCTGTTATGTTTGTTACCACAAGATTTGTAGGAGCATTTCCGTTACAAGGCGCAAGTGTAGTAACCATTATTGATTTTACAGTATAGAATATATTTCCGATTGATGAAATTCTCACCTTGATCGTTTGTCCATTCAAAGAAGATGGGAAAGTATAATTTTCAGAACCATCATTTGGAGTTGATGCTGATAATACCGTCCATGTTGTTCCATTGTCAGTTGTGTAATCAATCTTCACATTCGCTACATTGTATGGAGCTGCAGTAGTATTCGCAACATTCCATTCTATCGCAGAAGGAACATTGTTATTTACATAAAAATTATTGATCTTAAATGGACCATCACTTCCCACAACAACAGTTTGTTCTGCATACTGAGTCTGCTGCTGATTAGCTGCCGGGTTATTATCTCTTACTGTTACAGAGAATTTTGTAGTTCTCGGTACCATAGAAACAGATTCCCATTGATTATTAGAGTTATTTAAAACTCCAGACATTACAGACGCAAATTTAGGGAAATATCTAGTTGGGCTTGTACTAGGTGCAACTGATCTAAAAGAAGCTCCTGTAGAAGTTGTACCTAAATTAGCATTATTAATAACAACATTTGCATTATCTACCTCTTCCCAGCTATATGTCAATGGATCATTTTCAGCATCTGTTGCAGAAGCCGTTAATACAAATGCAGTCCCTAAAGGAATATTATAAGTCGGCAACGCAGCAATAACAGGTGGGTTATTTGCTATATCTGTTTCTATATCACAAGTTTTTGCAATTAAGTTAGCCTGAACCTGCTTAATACTTGCAATATGAAAATATGGATCAGAATGAGGCTGTACATCGGTAGTAGGACCTGTGATACCAGCATATCCCATAATTGTAGTTCCTGAGCCTGGTTCCATGTTTACACCAGAGGGTTCTAAGCTGTGTGAGAAAGTATGGTTTGCTCCCAATTGATGCCCCATTTCATGAGCTACATAATCAATATCAAAAGTATCTCCTGAAGGTGGGTGCAAAGCAGAAGCATTTACTGTTCCAGTTGCTGGAGATGTAATTCCCGCACCTTTCCCTAAAGAATTGTTATTTGCTGGTGCAATACATACACAACCGATACAACCAGCATTTCCACCACCACCAGAGGCACCAAATAAGTGACCGATGTCATAATTAGCACTTCCTACAACAGTAGTAAGCTGCTGCTGTAAAGACAAATTCCAAGAACCCGGAGGCGCTAAAGGGTTTGTAACAGTCGCATAAGGATCTGTTGCTGCATTATCAAAAATTAGAGTTGGATAACTTAAAACATTTAAATGTAATGCAAAATCTTTTTCGAAAACAGCATTTACTCTCGTCACTGTAGCATTAATTTGCGCAAGCGCATTAGCCACACCTCCGAAATACGCAGTATACTCACCAGTAACTGACATAGCCAATCTCATTGTTCTATACTTCTTGTCAGAAGTTTTAGAAAAACTAGTAGGTTGATTGGTAAAAGACTTTCCGTCTTTCAACAATTCTTTAATTTGATTTTGTGATACTGGATCTTCTTCTGTTGAACACAAGAAACCATTCTCATTTTTCTTTGTTTTAGGGTGTACACCATACACTGTTTTATCAGCATTCACCGCATCAATAAATTCATATCTACCGTTCTGAATGATCATTGATTGGAAATCATTTGGAGCAACAGAGAATCTCAGATATTTACTCGGATCATCCAAACTAACTCCAGCATAAGATCCTAACTGATACTGATCAGCAAAATCTTTTGTCATTACCGGGAAGCTATAAACAGCAAATCTTTCAATTTTTCCACCCAAAGTAGGAAGTAAAATTTCTACAGGTTTAGAATTAGGCCCCATTTCCTGAGCACTTCTAAGCTGTGATTTTATTTTGTCAAGATCGAGCTTGTAATAACCTCGGACATAATTTGATCCTAGTTTCGCCCCTCTTTCATAAGTCGTAGGAGTCCATTGCGCCATGGCAGAAACTCCTATCAAACTACAAAATAAAGTAGTAAGTAGTTTTTTCATAAATTAATCTTTTTTTAAATTCACATTTAACAAAAATAGAAAAACTTAAACATATATTTAACATAAAATATGATAAATATAAAAATAGATTAATTACGTTTTGAAACACATTAAAATACCATAATTTTATTATATAATTCAAAATAAAAAACCCGTACAAAAAGTATTAAAAAATCATACTTGAAGATACAATACTTGAAATAAAAACAAAAAAGACTACTCAAATTTACGAATATACAAATCAAATAAAAACCCTACTACTTTACAGGAGTAAGGTCAAATATTTTAATTAAAAATTAAATTAGCTTAATATTAAGGTATTATTAATATAATTCACTATTACAAAAAAAATAAAGGTAATCACGTAAAAGAGGGTATACGATCCCCTTATCTACTAACTTTGAGGAAGAAATATTCCTTAAAGAATCTAAATCTGATGTCGATTACAAAAATAAACCTGAACTTTGGTTCAGGTTTATATAAAAATTAAAATTTATATGCTATATTCCAGGAGAAGCCCATATTGAATTTAGATGAACTTCGGCCAAAGCCCGGAACTATCATAGGCTGTATATCATCCTGCTTTGTGGTAAAAACCATATACTTCGGTTGCAGGTTGACGTCTATATAAAAATTAGACTCAAACAACTGAACCCTGCCTCCTATCACTCCTTCAAGCCAATAGGAAGACTGAGTAGAGGACGGAAAGGCTACAGAAGAAGCACTTCCTCCAAATCCCCGAACAGGTATTGCCATATACTCCTGGGTATAAAATGAACCCCCTGCTTTCCCTCCTGCATAAAAACCATTAAATTCATTTTCCGGATCACTGGCAAGCATATAAAAAACACCAAGTTTTACAAAAGGTCCATTTACCTTGGCATCATAGCCATTTTTTTGATAAACATTCTTTTCAAAACCCGCTTCTGCAATACCATGTAAACTCCCTTTTATTTTTGAGGATATAAATCCCTGATATAATTTTCTATCTGAAAAGAAGGCACTCCCCGTATTGAGAACATCAAAACCAACCATAAAATTAGGTTCATACTTCCATTTTTCTTTCTTAGGTTCTACTTTAGTTTTTTTCTGCTGAGCATAACCCAGGAGACTTAATGCACTAAAAAAGAAGGTAAAGATTAGTTTTGTCTTCATTCTCTATATTATTTTGTACAATTTCAACTTTCTTCACAGGATTATCAGGTGTTGGTAATTCAGAATTTAAGTTTTCATACGTTTTTTTCAATCCACATCCGGGAGAAACATATTTTGATTTAGTGGTATAGCTTATTCTAACTTTTGATTCCGCCCCCTTAACGGTCAACCTGAAATAGACATCTGTGTAAGGTGAATCATCCACTCTTAAAGGTACTAATCTGGAGCTGATTTTTTGCAGCTTTCCCAATTGTACTTTACCGGAGCCATAATCCACAGCTACATAAAGAGAATCTAATGTTATGACTTTATCATTCTCTGCATTCTTAAATGCAATTTTCATTCTAGGGGTTCCTTCACCACTTTCGCAGATATCATCATCCCCGCCACAAGAGCAAAGCATTCCCAGCATTAAAGTCAATAAGAGAAATTTAAAATATTTCATAATAATATTTAAACTCAAATTTAGGTAAATTATTTTTTTATAAGCAATGCAATATTCTCAACATGATGAGTTTGAGGGAACATATCCACCGGTAATATCTTTACAACATTGTAATGATCCTTCATCAAAGCCAGATCTCTTGCCTGAGTTGCAGAATTACAGCTTACATACACCACTTTTTCAGGAGAAAGTTTTAAGATCTGCTCTACAACCTTCTGATGCATCCCGTCTCTTGGAGGATCTGTAATGAGTACATCAGCCTTTGGATGATTTTCTAAGAATTCATCATTAAAGACATTTTTCATATCTCCACAATAGAAAGTGCAATTGGTAAGACCATTTAATTCAGCATGTTCAATAGCTGCATTAATAGCTTCCTGAACTGACTCTATTCCGATCACCTGCTTTGCTTTTCTGGCTACATATTGCGCAATAGTACCTGTTCCCGTGTAAAGATCATAGACAACTTCATCACCTTTCAGGTCGGCAAACTCTAACGTTTTTCTGTACAGTTCCAAAGCCTGCTTGTAATTGGTTTGAAAAAAAGATTTTGGTCCGATTTTAAACTTCAGCCCATCCATCTCTTCCATTAAAAAGCCCTCTCCAAAATAAACATTAATATCTAAATCGTAAATGGAATCATTTTGTTTTGGATTAATAGCGTAGACCAAGGTTTTAATTTGTGGAAACTTACTTAATAAAAACTCAAAAAGCTTCTCTCTGTTTTCAGCCTCTTCTCTGTAAAGCTGAAACAAAACCATCCATTCTCCTTTGGAGTTTTGCCTCATCATCAAAGTTCTCAAAAATCCTTCCTGATTTCTTACATCAAAGAAATCAAATCCATTTTCAACTCCGTAATTTTTCACTGCCAGACGGATCGCATTTGACGGATCCTCCTGAAGGAAACATTCTTTAAGATCTAGAATCTTACTCCACATCCCCGGAATATGAAAACCTAAAGCATCCTTGCTGCCAAAGTTTTCTTCTGAGCTTATTTCATACTGTGTAAGCCATCTTGCATTTGAAAATGAGAATTCCATTTTATTCCTGTAGAAATACTGTTCCTCAGCACCCAGGATCGGAATGGTTTCAAAATCTTCAATTCCACCAATCCTTTTTATATTATTGTAAACTTCCTCCTGTTTAAAATCCAACTGCTTTTCATAGCTCATATTTTGCCATTTGCAGCCGCCACAAATTCCAAAGTGAATACATTTAGCATCTACCCTAAATGGAGACTTCTCAACAACCTCAAGAGTTTCAGCCTCAAAATATTTAGATTTAGACTTTTTAACTCTTGCATTAACAACATCTCCCGGAATACCTCCTGAAACCAAAACCGTCTTCCCTTCCTCTGTTTTTCCTATGGCTACTCCTTTAGCACCTGCGGTTAAAAGTTTAATATTTTCAAGAATAATATCTTTCTTCTTTCTCATTCCCTAATTTCTATTTTTTCTATATAATGATGTCACCTTTCGGCTTCATTTTGCAAAAATACAATAAAAAAAACCTTATCCTAGGATAAGGTTTTTCATGTATGTTAAAGTTTACTATTTTGTTGGAACTGGCTGAGGATTTGCAGATTGAGGATTCACCTGCTGAGCAGATGGATCAGCTCCAAAACCTGGCTGTAACTGAACATTAGGATTAGCCTTTGGAGCGGAAAGCCCTGTTAGTTTATCCAAAATGGTTACCAATTCAGGTTCTCCCAGATTAACAAAAGATCTGCTGGCAATCTTTCCGTCTTTGTCTATGATCACAAAGCAAGGAAGTTTAAATCCATAAATACCATATTTTTTAGCAACATCAGAATTCAATCCACCATCACCATAAACATTAGTCCCCTGGATTCCTTTTAGTAAAGAATTGCTTGTTTTCACAAACTGATCCTTCGTATCATCAACATTTACAAATACAAAATTCATTTTAGATTTATAAAAATTAACAACTTCTTTTAACACAGGAACTGTAGCTTCACTAATATATGGATTCCAAGATGCATAGAAAAACAACATATAAGGTTTCCCTTTATTTTCAGAAATCTTATACGATTTTCCGTCTTGTTTTACTAAAGATGCTTCAGGAGCAACTTCTCCAACCTTCACTCCATTTACAGCAATCTGAATTTTATTAAGATCACCCTTAATCGTAGCATCCTTGATATCTTCATCAATGATTTTTTTGATTTTGTCTGTAACTTTAACAGGTGAACCTGGATGGATATCAGACTGAGCCATTACAAAAGCTAAAAGATAATCTTTAGCAGTTTGAGAAATATCCTTTTTTGTCTTTAAATATTGTGTAAATAATTCTGAAGTAGTAACATCAGTCTTATTTTTACTATTTGCTTCCGCATATTTTTGAAAATCAGGACTCATTTTAGCCAATAAATACTGTCTGTAATAAGGGTTTTCCTTAATCATCGTTTCTTTATTTTCCTGAAGTTTATTTTCATAATCAGTGAAAGCCTTTCCTACTTTGAATGAAGGATTACCAGACCCCTGTCTCATTTCATACTGACTGATAATAGATAATAAAGTACTTGAAAGATCATTCTTCTTCCATTGCACTACTTCATTATCCGGACTGAATTTTTTAACGTTCTCTTCAATATTGTTATTGATATCTTTTTCAACTTTCTGTATCCCCGCAAGAAAACCTCTTTCATCCTTGGTCATTAGCTCATTCATGTTTACCGTCTGAGCATAGTTGGTAAGATATTTTTGGGAAGCTGTAAAGAAATCATTATTCTTTTTTGCATCACCCGTAATAACATAATCATTTGGGAAGTTCATTCCACTTCCTGAAATATTAAGAGTCTGCCCTCCTTTTAGGTATACCAAATTTTGCTTTCCAGCATAAGAAATAAGATACATCCCATTTTTAGGAGCTTCAAAACTTCCAGAGAATGTCCCATCATTTTTCACTCCAATATTTGCTAAGGGCAATGTGGCGACTCCTGAAGCTTCGATAAATTCAATTCTTTCCAGTGGAGATCCGCCTGTTATTTTTCCTTTTACTTCTACTTTTTTAGAGCAAGACATTACAAATATTGCAATGATAAACAATAAAAGATATTTTTTCATTTTGATTTTTATAATTAAACAAAAATAAGTTTTTCAATATACTTAATACAATTAAATAGTACTTTTTATGAAAGATTTAACTAAAAAAATCGTCATCCTATAAGGAGACGATTTTTTCATTGAGCTGAACTCGTTTTATCCTTTATCAACCAGCGCTGACATGTACTCTCTGTTCATTCTGGCAATATTTTCCAAAGAAATTCCTTTTGGACATTCTACCTCACAAGCACCTGTATTTGAACAGTTACCAAATCCTTCTTCATCCATTGCCTTTACCATATTAAGAACTCTCCTTTTTGCTTCAACTCTACCCTGAGGAAGTAATGCATATTGAGAAACCTTTGCTCCTACAAATAGCATCGCAGAACCATTTTTACAGGTAGCCACACAAGCTCCGCATCCGATACATGCAGCAGCATCCATAGCTTTGTCTGCATCTTCTTTAGGAACTAGTATTGCATTTGCATCAAGTGTATTTCCAGAGGTATTCACAGAGATGAAACCACCTGCTGCCATCACTCTGTCAAACGCACTTCTATCCACCATTAAATCCTTAATTACAGGGAAAGCAGCACTTCTCCAAGGTTCAATAACGATTGTTTCACCGTCTTTGAACATTCTCATGTGAAGCTGGCAAGTCGTGATACCCGTATCCGGACCATGAGCTCTACCATTAATATAAAGAGAACACATTCCGCAGATTCCTTCACGACAGTCGTGATCAAATGCGATAGGTTCTTTTCCTTCGTTAATTAAATTTTCATTAAGGATATCCAACATTTCTAAGAATGAAGAATCTGTTGATACATCCGATATTTTATAAGTCTCAAACTGACCTTTGGTTTTGTTATTCTTTTGTCTCCAAATTTTCAGCGTAAGATGTAAGCCTTTTTTTGCACTCATAATGTTATATTTATAGATTGGAGATTATTTTGTAGGTTTATCTGCGTTTTCGAATTTCATATCAGCAAGGAGGTTCAAAACCTTATTCGATTTTTTATCCTTTAATTCCTGATACTTTGCCATTGCTTTTGCAATATTCTCAGATTTATCATCGTCTGATTTGGCATATATCTTTTTAGTATCATTCTTTACAACCTGATAGAACAGTTTTTTATCTCTAAATTCAGCCGGGTTCAATGGTTTAAGGCTCACGCCTGCCACAAAAGCACCCATTTGTCCTTCTGCATTTAAAACATATACTGAATTAGGTTCCAGATTTGCTTCTACATAATCTCTGTTTTCTGAACTTGCCCAAAACAAGTGCTGTCCTGGCTCACATTCATAAACTAAATACTTTCCACTAGCAATTGATCCTAAAAATACATCTTTATCATACACTCTGAAGTTGATCAAAAAACCAGCTCCCGTTTTTAATATGTATACTAAAGATTTTCCTTCAGAAGGTTTATCAATTGCCTGAGTCGTTACTTTTTGAGAAAAAACAGTAGAAAATCCAAAGAGAACTACAAAAAACAATATTACTTTTTTTAAACTCTCCATATTTATTATTTGTAGCTTCTTGTTTTAACCTCGATGTTGTCATATATCAAGTCTTCTTTATGCAGAATCTCATGATTGATATCTGCTCCCTGATATTCCCAAGCTCCAACGTACTTGAAGTTTACGTCATCTCTTTCTGCTTCTCCATCCGGAGTTGAGTGATCTTCACGGAAATGTCCACCACAAGATTCGTTTCTATGTAATGCATCGATAGCCATTAACTGTCCAAGTTCCAGGAAGTCTGCCACTCTGAAAGCTTTTTCAAGTTCAGTGTTCATTCCTTCTCCTTCTCCAGGAACTTTTACATTTTTCCAGAAGTCATTTCTCACTTCTTCGATTTCCTTAATAGCTTCTCTTAATCCTTCAGGCGTTCTTCCCATTCCAACTTTGTTCCACATAATATTTCCTAATTGCTTATGGAAGTGGTCTACAGAATGAGTTCCTTTATTATTTAAGAAGAAATCAATTTTCTCTTTAATTCCTTTTTCAGCTTCATCAAATGAACCTGAGTCTGTTGGAATCGCACCTGTTCTGATATCTGCAGAAAGGTAATCTGCGATTGTATAAGGAAGTACAAAATATCCATCTGCTAGACCTTGCATCAATGCAGAAGCTCCAAGTCTGTTTGCTCCGTGATCTGAGAAGTTGGCTTCCCCAATTACGAAACATCCAGGAATTGTAGACTGAAGGTTATAATCAACCCATACACCACCCATTGTATAGTGTACTGCCGGGTAAATCTTCATTGGAGTTTTATAAGGATCATCCGCTGTAATTTTTTCATACATGACGAATAAGTTCCCGTATTTTTCTTCAACCCAGCTTTTACCTAAATCGTAAAGTTGCTGATCTGTAGGATTATGAACGTGTTTTTCAATAGCCGCTTCTCTACCTTTTTTCATAATCTCTGTAGAGAAATCAAGATAAACACCTTCTTGTGTATCATTATTTTCAATTCCGAACCCAGCATCACATCTTTCCTTAGCTGCTCTTGATGCAACATCTCTAGGAACTAAGTTACCGAATGCCGGATATCTTCTTTCTAAATAATAATCTCTGTCTTCTTCTTTAATATTTTCGGGTCTTAATTTACCCTCTCTGATGGCCACTGAGTCTTCAATCTTTTTAGGAACCCAGATTCTTCCTGAGTTTCTTAATGATTCTGACATCAAAGTCAATTTAGATTGTTGTGTTCCGTGAACCGGAATACAAGTAGGGTGAATCTGCACATAACAAGGATTCGCAAAATACGCTCCTTTTTTATGGATTTTCCAGGCTGCAGAAACGTTTGAACCCATTGCGTTGGTAGAAAGGAAATATACATTCCCATATCCTCCAGATGCTATAACAACTGCATGTGCAGAATGTCTTTCAATTTCACCGGTAACAAGATTTCTTGCAATAATACCTCTCGCCTTTCCATCTACAATAACAAGATCCAACATCTCATGACGGTTGTACATTTTAATTCTACCTTTACCGATCTGGCGGCTCATTGCAGAATATGCACCTAATAATAACTGTTGACCTGTCTGTCCTTTTGCATAAAAAGTTCTTTTTACCTGAACTCCACCAAATGAACGGTTATCTAACTGACCCCCGTAATCTCTACCAAATGGAACCCCTTGAGAAACACACTGGTCTATAATATTTGCTGAAACTTCAGCCAGTCTGTATACATTTGCTTCTCTCGCTCTATAGTCACCCCCTTTGATCGTGTCATAAAATAATCTATAGGTAGAGTCACCATCACCTTGATAGTTTTTAGCAGCGTTAATACCTCCCTGAGCTGCAATAGAGTGCGCTCTTCTTGGAGAATCCTGATAACAAAAAGCTTTTACATTATATCCTTGCTCAGCCAAAGTAGCTGCAGCAGAACCTCCTGCCAAACCTGTACCTACAACAATAATATCAATCTTATCTCTGTTGTTTGGTGCAACAAGGTTCATATGGTCTTTATGATGCTTCCATTTGTCCTTAAGAGAACCAGCAGGAATTTTTGAATCTAACTTACTCATATTAGTATATTGATATTATTGAGTTATAAAATGATAAACTGCGATAAAAATAAACCCAAAAGGGATAAGGATTGAATACCAAGTTCCTATTGCTTTAATTACCGGAGTATATTTTGGATGTCTTGCTCCAATTGACTGGAAAGAAGACTGGAATCCGTGAGCCAGGTGTAATCCCAATAAAACAAATGAGATCACATATAAAGCTACTCTCCAGATATCAGCAAACTTCTCATGCAATTCCGGCCAAAAACGTTCTGCATCAGGAGCCAATACTTCTACATACTTGTAGTTTATTTCATGAATCCAGAAATCATAAAAATGAAGCGCTAAAAACGCTAATACAACAGCTCCGGAAATAATCATATTTCTAGACATCCATGAAGAATTCACAGATGCGTTGTTAGAATCATATTTAATCGGACGTGCTTTATTATTCTTAATCTCCAATACAAATCCCATAATAAAATGGAAAAGTACTGCGAAACCAAGAATAGGTTGCATTAAGAATTGAACAAAAGGATTATACCCCATAAAATCAGATGCTGTATTAAATGCATCCCGATTTATAACAGATAATAAATTTGTTGTTAAATGCAGTATAAGAAAAATCAGCAAAAACATAGCTGATAATGCCATAGCATATTTTCTACCTATCGTAGAACTCGTTAAACCTGCCATATTAAGTTTAAATTTGAATTTCTACAAAATTAGGAAATGTTAACAATATTATAAAGTGAGAAATCTCACTATTAGCCAGTTTGTAATCTTTCTAAATAAGAATGAAAAATGTAGTAAATAAAAGGAAAATTAAAAAAATTAACAATTACTTTATATCATAAATTTTGCCATTGTAAACAATCCTTTTTGCCGACTTAGCTAAACTTTTTATTTCAATGCTTTTTAATCTCCGGAATGTAGTATAAGGATTAACTATATATCTGATATTTTTCTTGTTGTCAGAATTATTTGTACTCCAAAAACACGCTCTATTGCCTTTTTTGATTAATACCCCTTTATCTTTTCCCATACTGAATATCAAAATTTCTTCCTTCACATTCTCCTTAATGTTAAAACTTATCCGGGCAATATAAAACAATAAAACTGTCATCATAAATACCAGTTTATTTTTTAAATTAAACTCAAGAATAACAAATCTTAAACGATATAGTATGATCAGTAAAATGAAAACCTCAACCAGATTTAATGGGATATTTTCAAAAAATAATATATCAAACCCTGCGAACCAGTGAATAGCCCTTAATAAAAAATCGATCGTCATGTCATAGACCGTATTGACAATATCCAGATTTATTTTTAATGTTATTAAAATGGTCATAATCAGGGAGAATATAATAATCAACTCAGAAAAGGGAACAATAATAAAATTAGCAACAATTGAAATGAACGAAAACTGATGGAAATAATAAAGAACTAAAGGAAAAGTAGCAAGTTGCGCTGAAACCGAAATAGAAACGGTATTAAAAACAAGCTTCTTTAAATAATTATCCTGCTTAGGAAACCATTTTAGAATAGGTTCATTCAGCCAAAAAATTCCTGAGACTGCCATAAAACTCAACTGAAAACCGACATTAAACAACTGATGGGTATCTAAGATCAGAATAATAAAAGCAGATAAAGCCATAGCATGCAAAACATCAGGTTTTCGCTGAAGCAGAACATACATAAAATAGGCAGTAAGCATAATACATGAGCGCAGCACCGAATTTCCAAACCCAATGAATCCGGCAAACATCCAGATAAATACTAAGCTCATAATGAGTACATACCTTCTTAATTTTAAAGGAAAAATCAATTTAAGAAGATAGTAGAATAAGCCAAAGACTACCATGATATGGGTTCCGGAAATGGCAAGAAAATGCACCAGTCCTGATTTACTAAAATCTTCTACAGTGGAAGGATCCATTTCCGTTCTGTCCGCAAGGATGATTCCCTTCAAAAATTCTCTGCTTTGAATAGAAACACTTATCTTATCTATGCTTTGTAAGACCTCAAGTCTTTTTTGTTGAATCCGTTCTTTAAAACTAAGATCGGTTCTGGCTGCTGATAAGACATCATCATAAACATACATTTGGTAGGCAATATGCCTTCTCTTGAGATATCCGGAATAATTAAATTGAAAATCATACAAGGGAGGTTTTACTTTACTAATAAAAACCTGTGCCTTATAATAATGATTAAAATCCAGCTGAGCCCGAACCTTAGGAACATATAAAACTGAAGTAACATTCATTTTCTCAACCCGACCAATGACTTCATATTTTCTATACTTATCCGTTGAGTTCAGCTTTCTCGATATCTTAAATGTCATAAGTCCCTTAGACTCTTTCAAATCATTCTTATCATAAAAAGTATTAAACGAGTGCAAAATAATTCCTAAGAAAAAAAACATGGAGGCTAAAAGAATTGCTCTTATTTTCGACATATAATAAGAATGAAAGAATAATAAAATGAGCATTCCTGAAAACATAAATATGATAATGCCAATTGAAGTTTTACCCCATAAAATCTGATCCTGAAAAAAGATTCCGAGGATAAACCAGATAGCAAGAATGAGATGTGGTTGTTTATTCAATTTAAAATTTATGTTACTCAAAAATATTTATTGAAATAAAAATTTGCACATCAAAGCTTGGGAATTTTCAAAACAACATCAAATCTGTTTATAAAAGAAAAATCGCAGAAAAAAATTCCTGCGATTTGTTATAAGTAATTAAAATATTTTAAAGCAATACTCATTTAATCTCTTCTGCGGCTGCTTCACCTGAAACAATTGCGCCCTCCATAAAGCCCTGCCAATCTGCCAGGTGTTCTCCTGCGAAATGTGTATGTAGAAAAGGCTCTTTCAAAACCGGCCTGATGCGAAACCACTGTCCCGGTCCATAAAGTGCATAAGCTCCTTTTGAGCGATCATCATTTCCCCAGTAATGTACCAGACATTTCAGTGGTCCATGTAGAATACACAGGGAAGGTAGGACCACCGGCCGCAAGCAGACCTTGCCGTAGAAAAGACCTTCTCGTTGTTATAATTTGTTTTATAGGTTATTCGTTTTTTAAAAAAATGCGTTTTAAAAAAATGCGTTTCAAAAAAAACATTTCTGTCAATAAAGATATCCGCATTATAAAATTAATAAAAAATCACGGGGGTAAAATAAAAAAATCGCAGAAAGAATTCTGCGATTATATATCATTATTTACATTATTTCAGCTTTTTATAATCACCTCAGCTGCATGGTCACTCGCTCCCCTTCCACCAAGCTTTTCTCGTAAAAGCTGATAATCATTTAAAACTTTTAATCTTTTTTCGCCTTCCAAAATCTTTTTCAGTTCTTCAACTAAATTTTCAGTATTCAGATCATTTTGAATTAATTCTTTTACCACTTCCCTATCCATAATGAGATTGACCAAAGAAATATAATTGATATTCTTTACCAACCGTTTGGCAATGGCATAAGAAATTTTACTTCCGCGGTAGCATACCACTTCCGGAACATTAAGTAGTGCTGTTTCCAAAGTCGCTGTTCCTGAGGTTACTAAAGCTGCTTTTGAGCATCTTAACAAATCATATGTACGATTGGAGACGAAATGAACATTGTCATCTACATAATTTTGGTAAAACTCTTTAGGTAAGCTC
The DNA here is from genome assembly GCF_002216065.1 of Chryseobacterium sp. T16E-39. Taxonomy (NCBI): domain Bacteria; kingdom Pseudomonadati; phylum Bacteroidota; class Flavobacteriia; order Flavobacteriales; family Weeksellaceae; genus Chryseobacterium; species Chryseobacterium sp. T16E-39. The sequence goes on from NZ_CP022282.1 coordinate 2,648,216, forward strand.
GGTGCACCTGCTATGACAAACTGATATTCTTTAAAGTAAGGCCTTACAGAAAGCATCATTTCAAGCATTTTTTCAACTTCCTGTTTTCTGGATCCCGGTAGCAAAGCGATGATCTCTTTTTCATTTAACCCATTCTCTTTCTTAAAAATGGCAGTATCAATGTCTTGTAAATCGGATATAGCATCCAGTAAAGGATGTCCGACAAAATGGGAATGCACCCCATGTTTTTTATAAAAATCCTCTTCAAATGGAAGAATAACCATCATTTCATCCACATATTTTTTAATAATCTCAACCCTCCCTTCTTTCCAGGCCCATAACTGAGGAGAAATATAGTATACAACCTTAATTCCCAGTGTTTTAGCAAATTTTGCTATTCTTAGATTGAATCCAGGGTAGTCAATCAGGATCAGCACATCGGGCTTATTATTCTTAATATCTTCTTTACAGAATTTAATATTGTTTAAAATAGTTCGAAGATTCATAGCAACTTCCAGGAAACCCATAAAAGCCAGATCACGGTAATGCTTTACCAAACTTCCTCCCTGTTGGCTCATTAAATCTCCGCCCCAGAATCTAAATTCTGCGTTCGGATCTTTTTTCCGTAAAGACTTCATTAAATTACTTCCGTGTAAATCCCCTGATGCTTCTCCAGCAATGATATAATATTTCATTTCTATAATAAGGATAGAGAACAAATTAAGACTTGTTGAATCTTAATTTGTAAATTTGCTCAAAGATAATGATAAAAAATGTCAGAAGAATTTGAAATCAGAAATAAAGTAAATGAAAGCGGTTTAGTGAATTTTGATCTTGCCACACTTCTTCCGAAAGGCGTAAGAAAGGGTATAGATTTGAAAGACTTTCTTTTTCAGGAAATGATCCTAAAAGAAAAGGACTTCCGTGAGCAGGTGGCTGCAATTAATACTGAAGAATATACGGATACCTATATATACATTTATAATTCAGCAGATGCAATCGTTCCTCTTTGGGCGTATTTTGTAATCACTGCTAAGCTTACCGATGTTGCAAAAAAAATAGTTTTTGGCAATCGCGAGGATCTTGAAGTTATATTAATGCACAATGCCATTCAAACATATGACTTTGATGAGTTAAGAGGCAAAAGAGTTCTTGTAAAAGGATGTTCAGATAAAGAAATTCCGGAAAATGCATATGTTGAACTTGTTGAACAATTAAAGCCTATCGTTAAGTCATTGATGTTTGGAGAAGCATGTTCTAATGTTCCTATTTTAAAAAACTAAACACGATACCAGGCACTTACATAAAATAACAAACTTTAACAGTAATTTTAGATTAAAAAAATTGTTAGGGAATATTTTTTGATAACTTTGGTTTACTAACAATTTAATAAACACAAAAATGAGTTTAATCGATTTGCTTACAGGGAACACCAGCAACCAGGTTGCAGAACAGGCTGAGAACAAATTTGGAATTAGTAAAAATCAAATTATCGCTTTGTTAGCTGTAGCAGCCCCATTAATTATTTCATATTTAAGAAATAAATCTCAAGATTCTAAAGAGGCTGAAGCTTTAAATAACGCTTTGGATAAAGATCATAACGGAAGTATCCTTGATGATTCCTCACAAGTAGAAGCAAGACAGGCAGAAGGAGGATCAATTCTCAGTCATATTTTTGGTAACGATAAACAAAATGTAGAAAATCAGTTATCGCAAAATACAGGAATCTCAATAGATAAAATAGGCCCGGTTCTGGCTATGCTTGCTCCACTTATCATGGGCTATATCGGTAAAGAAAAACAACAGAACAATGTTGGTGCAGGAGGCCTTGGAGATCTGCTGGGTGGAATTCTTGGAAATGCATCTAACCAGGCACAAACTCAACAATCAAGTCCCTTAAATGACATTCTTGGAAGCGTACTTGGTGGGGGCGGACAATCTCAATCTTCAGGAAATCCACTAAATGATATTTTAGGAAGTGTTCTTGGAGGAGGCCAGCAAAAGCAACAAGAAGGTGGATTGGGAGGCATCCTGGGAAGTATTTTTGGAAAATAATTTAATTTATATAAAGAAAAAGACCAAGGATTTATCTTTGGTCTTTTTTATTCTGTTACTTCTTAGATTTCTCTTCTGAAGCTGTTAATGATTTTGAGGCTTTTCTAGGTCTTCTTTTTCCGTAGCTCCCATTATTAATTTTACCTCTTCTCGATTTTCTGTCTCCTTTTCCCATAATAGATTATTTGTTGGTTCTTACGAATGTAAGAAAACTTGCATAAATCACCTGAACCGTGGCTGTTAAAATTTTTATAAATAAGCATCTAAAATCTAAAAGTTAAACTATAGCTGATGGCTACATTTCTACTCACAAATTAATTGTATTATTTAGAAAACAGAATAAAGAAAGCCCCTAAACATTAGTACGCCAGACCTGTTTGTAATACACTGGATTGCCAAAAACTGATGAAAAGAAGTTTTTTATTTATAACACCTCCAAAAATCTTATCTTTGCACTTTAAAATTCAGCCCTTAAGAAGGCTGATATCTAAAGTCTAATATCTAACATCTAAAACAAATGTTTCGATCGCACACAAACGGAGAATTATCTCTAAAAAATCTTAATGAAGAAGTTACACTTTCAGGATGGGTACAAACTATCCGTGATAAAGGATTTATGATTTGGATAGATCTTCGAGATCGTTACGGAATTACTCAGTTGGTTTTAGATCAGGACCGCTCTTCCGCTCAATTGATGGATGAAGCTAAAAAACTGGGCCGTGAATTTGTGATTCAGGTTACCGGAAAAGTTATTGAAAGAGTCAGTAAAAATCCTAATATTCCAACCGGAGAAATTGAAATTTTAGTTGAAAAACTAAGTGTTCTTAATGATTCCCAACTTCCTCCCTTCACGATCGAAGATGAAACGGATGGTGGTGAAGAATTGAGAATGAAATACCGCTATCTGGATATCAGAAGAGCTCCGGTAAGAGATAAACTGATTTTCCGTCACAAAATGGCGCAAAAAGTAAGAAATTATCTTTCAGAAGAAGGTTTTATTGAAGTGGAAACTCCTGTCTTAATTAAATCTACTCCGGAAGGAGCCAGAGACTTTGTTGTTCCGAGCAGAATGAATCCGGGACAATTTTATGCATTGCCTCAATCTCCACAAACCTTTAAACAGCTTTTAATGGTAGGTGGAATGGACAAATATTTTCAGATTGTAAAATGTTTCCGTGATGAGGATCTAAGAGCCGACAGACAACCAGAATTTACACAAATCGACTGTGAAATGGCTTTCGTTGAGCAGGAAGATGTAATGAACGTATTTGAAGGAATGACAAAAACCCTGATCAAGGACATTACGGGTCAGGAATTTGGAACTTTCCCAAGAATGACTTTTGCTGAAGCTATGCAAAAATATGGAAACGACAAACCGGATATTCGTTTCGGAATGGAGTTCGTAGAGTTGAATGAATTGGTAAAAGGAAAAGATTTCAAAATATTTGATGATGCTGAACTGATAGTAGGGATTAATGTTGAGGGATGCGCAGATTACACCAGAAAACAAATCGATGAATTGGTAGATTGGGTAAAGCGTCCACAAATAGGAGCTTCAGGAATGGTTTGGGCTAAATTCCAGAACGATGGAGTAAAAACATCTTCTGTAAACAAATTCTACAATGAAGAAGATCTTGCTAAGATCATCGAGAAATTCGGAGCTAAAGAAGGAGATTTAATGCTTATCCTATCAGGAAATGAAAATAAAGTAAGAGCACAGCTTTCCGCATTAAGAATGGAACTTGGAAACCGTTTAGGACTGAGAAAAGGAAATGTATTCGCTCCACTTTGGGTAGTCGACTTCCCATTATTGGAATTTGATGAAGAAACCCAGAGATATCATGCAATGCACCATCCTTTCACCTCTCCAAAACCTGAAGATATTCATTTATTGGAAACTGATCCTGGTAAAGCGCGAGCAAATGCTTACGATATGGTTCTTAACGGAAATGAAATCGGTGGTGGATCGATCAGAATTTTCGACAGAGATCTTCAATCTAAAATGTTTGATCTTTTAGGATTCTCAAAAGAAGAAGCAGAAGCTCAATTTGGATTCTTAATGAACGCATTTAAATACGGAGCACCTCCGCATGGTGGTTTAGCTTTCGGATTTGACCGTTTAGTTGCTATTCTTGATGGAAATGAAGTGATCAGAGATTATATTGCATTCCCTAAAAATAATTCAGGACGAGATGTAATGATTGATGCGCCCGCTGCCATTGCAGATGCACAGCTTGATGAACTGGAATTAAAATTGAATTTAAAAGCATAAATTTAAAGCGAGGTAAAAACCTCGCTTTTTTATTTTAAAACTCTTTTTTTAATTCATTCTTATAATCTCCTCTCTACCTGGTCCCGTAGAAAGATAGCTTACCGGAATCTCAAGTTCTTTTTCAAGGAATTCTAGAAATTGAGTTAATTCTGTGGGCAAAGAAGAAGCATCTTTACATTTCGTGAAATCTGTATTCCATCCTTTTATCCATTGCAAAACCGGAATTTCTCCTTCATTACCAGCCAATCCCGAGATTACCTTAGATGGATGATTTTCCATTTGATAGTGCGTACATACTGCTATTGATTCAAAGCCATTCAAAACATCAGCTTTTGTAAGAACCAACTGGGTCACACCATTAATCATCACAGCATATTTTAAAGCAGGAAGATCCAGCCAGCCAACTCTTCTCGGCCTTCCCGTATTAGAACCAAACTCATTTCCTTTGGTTCTTATCTCATCCCCCAATTCATCAAAAAGTTCTGTTGGAAAAACTCCATTTCCTACCCTTGTACAATAGGCTTTTGTAACACCATAGATTTCACCTACTTTTTTAGGCGAAATACCTAAACCGCTACAGGCACCCGATGCAATTGTTGTTGACGAAGTTACGTAAGGATAAGTCCCATGATCAATATCGAGTAACGTTGCCTGCGCGCCTTCAGCCAGGATATTTTTCCCATCTTTGATTGAATTGTTTAAAAATACTTCGGCTTCAATCATACGAAATCTTTTCAAAAATTCTACAGCATCAAAAAAGTCATTCTTCAGGTTTTTCAATGGAGGAAGCTTTTGACCATACTCTATAAGTTGTTTATAATCCCTTTCCAGAATATGATTTATCATTTCTTTAAAATCAGGTTTCATAATATCTCCCACTCTTACATTCTGTCTCAGAACCTTATTTGCATACGCTTGTCCTATTCCATTCTTTGTCGTTCCGATCGTATGATAAGATGGATTTTCTTCCATAAATACATCGAGCAGTGAATGAGTGGGTAAAACAAGATGAGTCTTTTTAGAAATAGCAAGATACTTTTCAACCTGAATTGTTGCATCAAAAGACTGTAATTTCAACACTTCCTGCTTAAAATTAACAGGATCCAATACCATTCCTGCTCCTATTATATTTTCTACACCCTCCATAAAGATTCCTGAAGGAAGAGATTTTAATGTTATTCTCTTCTCGTTACGCTCAATGCTATGTCCTGCATTTGCTCCCCCGTTGAAACGGGCTACAATGTCATAATTTTGACTGATTAAGTCGATGAATTTACCTTTTCCTTCATCTCCCCATTGTAAACCTAATACAATATCCATACTATATAATTTATCTTTTTTACAGAGCAAATCTATAGCATGTACAGCAGGAGGCAATTGTCATTTGACAAGAAAGAAAAACTATACTATATTTTTCCTGATCCGACTGAAAGAAGAAGGAGTAATACCCAGATATGAGGCCAGCATCGCCTGAGGAACGCGATTCGCCAATCCCGGATAATGGTTTAGAAAATGAAGATATCGGGATTTCGCATCAAGATTGAGCATTGTACTGGCAACTTTAAGCTTATTTTCAGCAACAAAAGCATGAAGTTTCGCAATGAGAACCTGCCAAATCGCAATTTCACTTTCTAAAGTTTTAAAGTGATCAAAATCAATGACCAATAAAGTCCCCTCCGTAATAGCTTCTATATATTCGTTGGAAGGAGTCTGATTGACAAAACCCTGAAAGTCTCCTATAAACCGGCCTTCATAGATAAAATACCGGGTAAAGTCATCCCCTTGTTTGTTATAATACAATGAACGGAATACACCTTCCTTTACAAAGGCAATATTCTGACTTATTCGACCTGCTTCTACAAATACCTCTCCTCTTTGGATACCTATTTCTCTTACTCCATCAGCAATCAGGCCTTCCTCTTCTTCAGTAAGCACCCCAAATTTTCTTATGTAATCAAATAGTTCTTTCATTCCTCTACTCATTCGTATTTTAAAGATATACAATTACCATTTACTGGCAATTGCTAATTGACAATAAAAGAAAAAGCATTAACAGAAGTTACCTATAGTATACACGACGAGTCACATTCCAAAGATAAAAGCGGAAAAAATTTCCGCTTTTGATTAAATTACTTTTCGTTTTTTAGTTTTCAGTTGGCTTACAAATAATTATTCTGTACCAGCCATGCTGTAATTCTTTTAAGGGTAAGCAAATTAGGGTCTATCGATGATGAAAGACCACCCACTTTATCTTTCTGAGGGATAGAAACCACTATTCTTACTTTATCACGTGGAGTAAATAGCTCAAAATTCTGCGCATTGTTCCCTCCTGCAAAATTCACCTTAGCCACCATAATACCATCCGGAACAAAAAACTCATAAGAATCCTGACCGCCCATACTTCCGGTGGATGTAAAAAAGCCGATAGTTTCGCCTCCCTGCTCAATCGATTTCCCTTCTCTTAGTTCAATTGGCCAGTTTCTATTACGCGATACCAATGTATAGTTCACAGAAGTTCTTGGTGATACTCCTTTTGTGGCAATCAATTCGGTAACTTTATCCGCATCCAGACTATTCCCATTAATTATAGATCCCTTTCCAATTAAATTTATGAATCCTTTCTCCATAGCCAGGGTGGATAATTTAAAAATTCCAACCTGATTAGTCGGCAGAAAAGTAAAACGGTAATACATGCTTGTATTGTCATTTCTATCCCCTTCAAATTCTGTACTTAAAACTGCAATTACGAGTTTTTGCCCATCCATTGAATAAAGATTAAAATTCTTTGTAAGGCCTAAATTTTGTTTTTGGACTTCGACCTTTCCAATTTTATTGCCGTCTACAGCAATGATATTATTTTTGTATTCAACCTTCTGTGCAGAGAGGAATATGTTTACTCCAAGTAAACATAAAAAAGTAAAAATTGTCTTCATTAATGGTTATTTTTTATATCGACACAAAATACAAATAATAAGTTAGTCTTTTTATAAAAGTATTTTCCAAGATCAATTGAAATACCACAATTAGCAAATATTTTTCACACGGCACAATCATTGTACGTTATTAATCAAACATAGTACAATGAAAGCAATCTGGAATGGCGCCATTGGCTTTGGCTTAGTTAATATCCCTGTTAAAATTTATTCGGCAACTGAAACCAGCAAATTGGATCTGGACATGTTGGATAAATCTGATTTTTCCAATATTAAGTTCAAAAGAGTCAATGAAAAAACAGGGAAAGAAGTAAAATGGGAAAATATTGTAAAGGCTTACCTCATGGAAGATCGATACATTGTTCTTGAAGATGAGGATTATGTAGCTGCAAGTCCCGAAAAAAGTAAAATACTCTCTATTGATCAATTTGTAAAAGAAATTGAGGTGGACAGTGTTTATTTTGAAAATCCTTATTTTCTGGAACCTCAGAAAAATGGAGAAAATGCTTACAGACTTTTAATGAAAGCTTTAACGGAAACCAAAATGGTTGGTGTTGGAACCTTTGTCCTTCGTGAAAGTGAGGCTATAGGAATGATCCGACCTTACAATAATGAAGTTTTGGTTTTAAACAGATTAAGATTTGCTCAGGAAATCAGAGACTATAACGATTTAAAAATTCCTGAAAAAAAAGCTCCCAAACCAGCTGAATTAAAAATGGCAGTAAGCCTGATAGAGCAGCTTTCTCAAAAGTTTGATCCCACCCTGTATAAAGACACCTATTCTGAATCATTGATGAAAATCATTAAGCAGAAAGCAAAAGGAAAAACTGCAAAAGCACAAAAAGCAAAACCAGTGAAGGAAGGAAAAGTAATTGACCTGATGGCTCAATTAAAAGCAAGCTTACAAAGTCCAAAATCTAAAAATGCATCCTGATGGCTCTAAAAGATTATAACGAGAAAAGGAAGTTCAATGAAACGAGTGAACCTGAGGGCAAAACAAAAAAAGGCAAAGGTCAACTTATTTTTGTTATTCAAAGGCATGCCGCATCACGGCTTCACTATGATTTTCGTTTAGAAATGGAAGGAGTTTTAAAAAGTTGGGCTGTACCCAAAGGTCCTTCTCTGGATCCCAAAGATAAACGTCTGGCAATGATGGTTGAAGACCATCCCTATGATTACAAAGATTTTGAAGGAAATATTCCTGAGGGAAATTATGGTGCCGGTCAGGTAGAAATCTGGGATAGTGGAACGTACGAACCACTGGAACAAAGCACTAAACTTTCTGCTGAAAAAGAATTATTGAAAGAATTGCATGCAGGATCATTAAAATTTGTTTTACACGGTAAAAAACTGAAAGGTGAATTTGCTTTGGTTAAAATGAAAAATGCTGAAGATAATTCGTGGTTGTTGATCAAACATAAAGATGATTTTGCAGAAACGGGTTACGATGCTGAACAGAATACTTCTGCAAAATCATTGGTAACTCAGTTTTTAGAGGAAAAAAAAAGCCTAAAAAGCAACAAAAAGAAGTCATAACTGGGCCAACTGCATTTCGAAATTTTAATGCTTTAACGAATGAAAAGAAGCTTACTTCTTTTATCAAACCCATGCTCGCAAAATCATTTGAAAAGGCGTTCGATGATCAGGACTGGATTTTTGAGATCAAGTGGGACGGCTACAGGGCTATTGCTGATTTAAGCCATAAAGCTCATCTGCTTTATTCAAGAAATGGGATTTCTTTTCTGGCGAAATTTGAGAAAATTACTCAGGATTTTGACCAACAAAAACATACAATGATTCTGGATGGCGAAATCGTAGCTTATGATGAAAAAGGGAAACCTAATTTCCAATTACTGCAACAGATTGGAGATAATCCCAATCTTGCTCTCGTTTATCAGGTTTTTGATTTACTTTGGCTGAATGGTCATTCTACGGAAGAGCTCCCGTTATTGCAAAGAAAAGAACTGTTAAAAGAAGCATTAGTTGAAACAGAAGTGATCAAATACTGCGACCATATTCCGGAAAAAGGAATTGAATTTTTTGATCAGATGAAAAAGATGCAGCTGGAAGGAATGATTGCAAAGAAGACCGACAGTCTATACATTGAAAATCACAGGACTTCTGACTGGCTAAAAATTAAATTTACCAATACCGAAGAGGCTATCATCTGCGGATTTACAGAACCGAGAGGTTCAAGAGAAGGATTTGGAGCCCTGATTTTAGGAAAATATAATCAGGGAAAACTAATTTATTCGGGACACACAGGTACAGGATTTAATAAAGAAACTTTGACGCAGCTTCATCAGCAGTTGAAAAAATTAATTATAAAAAGTACTCCATTTGACTCTGCTCCCAAAACAAATATGCCCGTAACATGGGTACAGCCTAAACTTGTCTGCGAAATTAAATACTCTGAAATTACTAAAGACGGAATCTTTAGACATCCAGTTTTTATTGCCATTCGCCAGGATAAAAATCCTGAGGAAATTAACGATTCAACTAATAAAATGGATCAACCAAACGAAAAACCTAAAAGAATGAAAGCCAAGACTCCATCAAAAAACACCGAAAAAGAAATTACTTTGGATAAACATAAAGTAAAATTAACCAATCAGGATAAGATCTATTTCCCGGAAGATGGCATCACTAAGGGAGATGTGATTGATTATTATCAGTCAATAGCTAAATACATATTACCCTATCTCAAAAATCGTCCTCTGTCACTGAACCGTTTTCCAAATGGAATTGAGGAGCAGGGTTTTTATCAAAAAGATGCCAGTGACAACATTCCGGAATGGATAAAAACAACAGAAGTCTACTCAGAATCTAATGACAAATACATTGACTATATTTACTGTAATGACAAGGCGACTTTAGCCTATCTCAATAATCTGGGCTGTATCGATCTCAACCCCTGGAACAGCTCAATCCCAGATCTTGAACATCCCGACTATTTAGTGCTGGATCTTGATCCTTCTAAAAAGAATACATTTGACGATGTTATTGAAACCGCCTTGCAAGTGAACGAAGTATTGCTTTCAATTAAGGTGAAGGGGTACTGCAAAACTTCTGGGAGCACAGGAATTCATATTTATATCCCCATGGGTGCTAAATACGAATTTGACCAGGTAAAGGATTTCGCCCATATTGTGATGAAACAGGTCAATGAAAAACTGCCCAAAATAACAACTTTAGAAAGAAGCTTACAGAAAAGAGATGATAAGAAAATTTATCTCGATTACCTTCAAAACAGGACAGGACAGACATTGGCAAGTGCATACAGCTTACGTCCAAAACAAGGAGCTTCTGTTTCGATGCCTTTGGACTGGAACGATGTAAAACCAGGATTGAAACCTACTGATTTCAATATCCATAACTCGTTGGAAAGAATTAAAGAAAATGGAGATTTATTTAAACCTGTTTTGGGAAAAGGAATTGATATGATGAAGGCATTGGAACTCCTACAAAATTTAAAATAATTAAAGTATTAATTAAAAAAAGTCCTGCAGTAATGCGGGACTTTTTTTATATCAAATGATTCATTATTTATTATAAACATGTACATCCCGCTGAGGAAAAGGAATTTCAATTCCAGCTGCATCGAGAGCCGATTTACATTCAATAATTAATTCCTCCAGCATTGTCCAGTAATTTTCATTGGAAGTAGTTACCCTTACCGATAAATTGATTGCACTGTCCCCAAGTTCAGTAACAACTACTTGTGGCGCTGGATTTTCCAGAGCATATTGATTATTCTTTATTACTCCGAGCAATATTTCTTTTGCCATTTTTAGATCAGCATCATAAGATACCCCTATATCAAACCACGTTCTTCGCGTTCCCAGCTGCGTAAAATTGGTAATGCTCTTATTTGAAATTTCGCCATTGGGGATCACGATCAATTGATTTTGAGGAGTTATCAGCCTGGTATGAAAAACATCTATTGCATTCACTGTGCCGGAGACTCCCGAACTTGCTGAAATATAATCCCCTATCTTAAATGGTTTTAATAATAAGATAAGTATCCCGCCCGCAAAATTGGTTAATGACCCTTGTAATGCTAAGCCAACTGCTAATCCGGCAGCACCTATCATGGCTACAAAGGCAGAAGTTTGTACTCCTAGCTGAGTGACCACAACAATAAAGAGAAGGATATTGAGACCCCAGTTAATGATATTTAATAGAAAAAGCTGTAAAGAAGGCTCCATATTACGCTTTTTAAAACCTTTTTCAACGAGTTTCTTGATCATTCTGATCATCCATGATCCGATAATATATATCAGGAATGCCGAAATCACAGCCGTAATAATTTTAGGCGCCCATGCAATCGCTGAAGTCATGAAGTTATCCCATTGTTGCTGAACATTGTTCAATTTTAAATCATCCATTTTGTATTTATTTAAGTTTTGATATGTTGCGTGTTTATTTTAATTTGTTCAGTTTTAAAATGACCTATATCCAAAAAACAATATCCTCTAAGCCTTTGGCTTAAAGTAAAAGTGATATCTAAATTTAATGGAATAGCAAACAGTCTGTTTCAGACTTACTCAATGATCATTTTTGAAATTGAATCTTGAAAAAAATAATTTCGAGTTTTAAAAATACTCAAAAAAAAGGTGAATTCCAATTTCTATCAGGCATACAGCACCCAACCAAACGATTGCTCAAGAAGGTGTAAATTAAAAAATATACTCATTTATGAGAAATGAGTGAAAACACACTAGGAATCAAAATGTTTAGTGAAAAATATCAAGGTAATTTCGCCACCAGGTTTTCAGGTAAAATTCTCAAAATATGATAAATTATTTTCCATTTAAAATTGGGAACGATAGTAAATGAATTTCCGGCATTAACTATAAACTTCGCAACATATTCGGGCTCCATCATTAAAGATTCTGTCAATTCAAGACCCTCATTCATTTTAGTACGGATGTATCCGATGATTAATGCATTAACAATAATATTTCTGGAAGATAATTCTTGTCTAAGCCCTGCTAAGTATTGTGTAAATGCCGATTTAGTACTCCCATAAATAAAATTGCTTTTTCTTCCCCTTACCCCGGAAAGCGAAGAAAGTCCAATAATTCTTTTAAGATTTTTATTGCTCTTATCCATTGCAATGATATTGAGAATAGAAACACCTCCCATATAATTTACCTGCATCATTTGATGGGTACCTTTAAAATCAATCAAAGCCTCTTGATTGTTCACTAAAAACCCGGCAGCATACACGACAATATTAGGTTTTACAGGGAGATCAAAATAAAACTTCTGATGAGAATCGAAATCAATGGCATCAAAATACAGGACTTCTACCCTTGAAGAATCCAGTTGGTTTTCACTCACAAAGTTTTTCAGATCATGTATATTTCTGGAAGCCGCAAGCACAGAAAATCCCTTTTTGAGATACTGTTTAATACACTGTTTTGCAACATCAGAATTAGCGCCTAAAATAAGAACAGTCTTATCTGTATTTTGATTCATTGAACAAAGATAACGTAAACCTTAAAATATCAAAGATGATTAACCTAACAACATTTTTTGATATATCTTATAAAAAATCGGCGCGGTGAACAAAGTTCACCGCGCCGATTGTATTTTAAAAACTAAAAAATTATTTCTTTTCAGTTTCAACTTCTTTTTTCTCAGCAGTCTTTTCAGCTGCTTTTGTTGCTTTCTCTCCAAAACGGTTGTCAGTAAATTCTCTTGATACCGCAGCCTTTTCGAATTTTAATTTTCCAGATAAAGTTTCAATTACGAAACCATCATCCTGGATTTGAGCAATTCTACCGTGAAGACCAGAAGTCAATACGACTCTGCTCCCCACTTTCAGATTTTCCTGAAAAGTTTTCTCCTGCTTTTGTTTTCTCATTTGTGGTCTTATCATTAAAAAATAAAACCCTACAAACATCACCCCCATCATGATCAGCATCATAGAAGAAGATCCTCCAGCCGGCTGTGCCTGTAAAAATATAGTTAGCGTATTCATTTTAATTAAGGTTGAATATTAGCAGTAAATGTTAATTTAATAGGAGCTTTTTCTACGTTAGCATATACATCTGCATATTTTTGAACGTTTCCATCAAAATTTGAAGAATCGAAATGCAATGTAATATTTCCTTTTTTACCAGGTAAAATTGGTTCTTTTGTAAAATCAGGAGCAGTACATCCACATCCAGGCTTAACTTCAGAAATTACTAATGGATTTTTTCCTGTATTGGTAACTTCATATACATGCTGTACTTTATCTCCTTTTTTGATATTTCCAAAATCGAAGTTGCTTTCTGATAAAGCAATTGAAGTTGACGGCTGGCTAGACACAGCTGGAGTAGCTGTTTCTGTAGCTACAGGAGCACCTGTAGAATCTGTAGGAGTTGCAGCTACAGCAGTAGAATCTGCTGTTACAGAGGCAGCACCTTGAGCTTCTTTATTTTCTTTTTTACAAGAAACTAAACCAAAGCCTATAATAGACAAAGCGATAATTGATAACGTCTTTTTCATGTTAAATTCTATTTTGATCTTTACAATATTTATCTAAAATTCCGTTGATGAAGATATTGGATCTATCCGTAGCAAATACTTTAGCAATTTCAATATATTCATTAATAATAACTCTTGAAGGGGTAACAGGAAAATGATCAAGCTCTGAAATAGCAACAGATAAAATTACTTTATCCATTAAAGAAACTCTTTCCAAATCCCAGTTTTCTAATCTCTCACCCAGTTTCGTTTCATTCTTTTCCCAATTGTTCAGAGTGTCTCTAAGCAGTTTACCGGCAAAAGCCTTGTCATCTTCATCTTTGATCATTTTGATCAGTGTTCTGCTTTCTTCATCCTCTTTCAGGAAACCGATTGTCTTCTGAACCATGGAATTGGAAATATGAATATCATCAGACCAGGTCAATTCTTTATCTCCCAGATAGTCATGAAAATCTTCATTCTCGGCGATGTATCGTAAAAATAACTTACCGATAAATTTCTGATCTTCTTCGAAAGAATATTCTTCTACCTTCATGAAGTCCTGATAACGTTTTCCAGCAGTAATCCTTTGGAAAGTCTTTACCAGTAAATCATCATGCAAATCCCATTTCAATTCTTTGTGCTGTCCGGTAAAGAAAAGTCTCTCCGGATTTTCTTCTAACTTGATTAACACTTGATTGTTAATAAATTTCTGATTAGGATTAATATCAGAATCGGTCTTCAAATATTTTTTCTTCCCAATCTCCATTTGATTTTCTGCCAGATCTTTAAGACCTACTAAGAAATTCAGCTGGTAAATATAGAGATGATAGATTTTCTCTATACCCGAAAACATGTTTTTCTCTAAAACATCAAATTTAATCGGATTTTGGTAGTATGAATATACATTTTCCACCACTTTTTCACGGATTTGTCTTCTTCCTAACATTCAAAGAGCTTTTTATGGGTGCAAAGATACAAAATTTAAAATTTATGAAATTCGTAGTGTAAAGGTATTTTTGTAATTTTGCAAAACTATATGAAAGCTTTAAAAACCCTGAACCCCTACTTTTGGAAACACAAAATATTGTTGTTTTGGGGGCTGTTATTTATCATTGCAAGTAATTTTTTCAATACTTATAAAGTTCAGTTTGTAGGAAAATCGGTAGATGAACTTACAAAAGGCGGACAGATGGGATTTAACAGGCAGGTATTAATTTACGTTGCAATTATTGTCGGATGTTCATTGCTAACAGGATTCTTTACTTTTATGATGAGACAAACTATTATTGTAGCCTCCAGAAGAATTGAATATGAACTTAAAAATAAGATCTACAGACATTATCAGGAACTCTCCTTAACGGATTATAAGCAAACTACGATCGGGGACCTTATGAATCGTTTGAGCGAGGATATTGTAGCAGTAAGAATGTATTTAGGTCCTGGAGTGATGTATGTAGTCAACTTAGTTATTCTTCTTCTTATTACCAGTATATACATGATAAAAACGGATGTATCAATGACCCTCTGGACATTGTTGCCACTTCCAATTTTATCATATCTTATTTTTAAAGTAAGCTCTATTATCAACAAAAAGTCTAAGATCATGCAGAAAAGCCAATCTGGTATCTCGACTTTTGTTCAGGATAGTTTTTCAGGAATCAGGGTTGTAAAATTCTTTGCAAGAGAAAACTACATCAAAAAGAATTATGGAGTAAAAGTTACAGACTATCAGGACAAAGCTTTAGATCTGGCAAAAACTGAAGCCTACTTCTTTACTATCATTTTATTTGTGATTGGATTACTGAATGTAGCCATTATCGTAATTGGAGGACAAAAATATATTGCCCGGGAATTAAGCATTGGGAAAATTGCTGATTTTTTCATGTATATCAATACCCTGATATTTCCATTTTCAATGGTAGGATGGGTAACCTCTGTCAATCAAAGAGCTGAAGCTTCCATGCAGAGGATTAATGAATTTCTCGATAAAAAATCGGAGATTATTAATAAAAATTTCGACAACTATTCTATTAAAGGGGATATCGAATTTAGAAATGTTTCCTATGTATACCCAAACACGGGGATTAAGGCATTGGAAAACCTAAGCTTTACCATCAATGCAGGGCAGTCACTGGCTATTATGGGGAAAACAGGAAGTGGAAAATCTACTATTGCTCTTCTTCTTTGCCGTTTAATTGATCCCACAGAAGGAGAAATTTTAATTGACGGAAAAAATCTTAAAGATCACAATCTGGAAGTTTATAGAAATTTTATCGGTTATATTCCACAGGAAAGCTACCTGTTTTCTGATTCGATAGAAAATAATATTGGTTTCGCGATAGATAATCCTTCCCACGAAAAAGTGATCGAATATTCAAAAATTGCTGATGTCCATAAGAACATCATAGACTTTAAAGAGCAATATAAAACGACCGTTGGGGAGCGTGGAGTGATGCTTTCGGGAGGTCAGAAACAAAGAATTTGTATCGCCAGAGCCCTAATTAAGGATCCAAATATCATCATTTTTGATGATTCTCTGTCTGCTCTCGATACTGAAACTGAACAAAACATCCTGGAAAATATTGATACTAAAATCAATAATGCAACCTCTATAATCATCACACACAGAGAGTCTAGCGCACAAAAAGCTGATAAAATCCTTAATCTTACTGAAATTACCAATTCTGTAACTGCTTAGCCGATTCATTCAAAATTGTTAAATAAATCATAAAAAAAATTTTGTGATTAAAAGAAATCTTTTATATTTGTTCTTAACAAGATTAAAAAATATCTAACAATGAGTGAATACAAGGAACGCCATGAAAATGAAATTTTCACGAAGGTGTTAAAAGCAGGAAGAAGAACATATTTCTTTGATGTGCGTGAGACGAAAGCAGGGGATTATTATCTTACAATTACCGAAAGTAAAAAGAACTTCGGAGAAAATGGAGAGGCTACATTTGAAAAACACAAAATTTACCTTTACAAAGAAGATTTTAAAAGTTTCCAGGAAATGTTCAATGAGTCAACAGATTTCATCATTAATGAAAAGGGTGAGGATGTAATTTCAGAAAAACATGACAAAGACTTCAAAAGCAAATCTTATACTATAGATTCTGACGACGAAGTTTAAAAAAAGAATATCTAAAAACACAAGCATCTGAAAAAAAGATGCTTTTTTTATGTTTTAAATTATAAAGATTCACTTATAAAATGAAAAGGTACACTATTCAAGGTGTACCTTTCATTTTTATAAAAGTATAATTTTGGATAAGTATCAATCCAATATTACGATATTATTCAAATGAAATAAAACACTAAAATCGCTTTGAAATTACTGTTTTATAATCTTTTTTCTTATTGTAAATTCTTTACTTCTTAATTGAATAAAATACACTCCCGGGGTCAATTCTCTTAATTGTATGACACTTTGCTTCTTGTTAGAAATATCAATAGTTTTTAATTTATCACCTACAGCGGTATATAATTCAAGCATTAAATCTTTTGTTGGCGCTATATTAATTGTGATCTCATTAGTAAATGGATTGGGTGAAATGTCAAAATTAACAACATTGCCAGTTTCATTAACTCCCAGTTTTGGCTCAACATACACCGTTTTACAAATTTTATCAACATCACATGACGTACCGCTTATTGATAAGCTCACATTGTAATACCCTGTATTAGCATATGTATGTACCGGATTTTGTAATGTACTCGTCCCTCCATCCCCAAAGTTCCAATAGTAACCGGTTGCATCTACTGAATTATCCGTAAACTGAACTGAACTATTTGTTGTAGCCTGTAAAAATGCGAAATTTGCGGATAATGACTTAGGATTGATGTAATCTTCAAAAAAATTAGGCAGGCCTCCCCAATCATTTTCAGTTCCAGGTGCAAGATTAAATGATGATTCATTATAATTACACGCAGCTCCTAAGGCATTGGGGTTATTAATTGTCCCCAAATAGCCCTTCCACCTCTGAGCCACATATATTTTTCCGTCGGGTGCATTGACTAATGAAACCGGTATATTTTCCGGAACCTGAGCAAAAGGAAACGGAGATAAAAGTGTTTTTGAAGCCACAATATCCGTTGTTGTCCCCGCATTTAAATTAAATTGATAAAGATTTGGTCCATAAAACCCACTGCTTAAATACAGCTTAGAATTATCCGGTGAAAAAGTTGCTCCATAAAATGGAATTGTCCAAGAAGTATATGGCCCCCACCAATGTTGAGTATCTGCAGGAAATACAAAATTTGAAGAGACATTCCCAGTAAGTTTATCAAAATTAAAGAGCTCAGGAAGTGTAGTTACTGCCCAGGAATATGCGCCGTCCGGATTTACATTAATTAACATTTGTCCATTCGGAGAGGCTTTTAAATAGCCACGAGCATTTATATAATTAGGATTCAATGAATCATGAATTTGTCCTGTTGATGAAATGACAGGGGTTGTATTAATTCCTGAACCTGTTATCAGATAAGAATAGAATTCATTTGTTGTGTATTTATGGGAGATAATCCAAATATCACAACCATTGGAATGTTTAGCTGCGGTTATTTTTTCTTCGGCCAATCCAAGCAGCGGCTGATTTTTTAGAACTACCTGTCCTAATCCATTATTCATACTCGTATCTACAACAGAATATCTTAAACCATCTACCAGGTTATCTTCAGTACAGTCTGTCGTAAATACATAAAAAATAGAATTACTTGCAGGCTGACGTACAATCAGAGCGGATTGGGAACTTGAAGATTTACTAAAGGCACTGCATTTTCCACCAATTCCACTCCCATTCACCATAATCTGATGATTGGCATTCCAAATTATATCGCCGTCTGTGTAAAACAATAATCCACATCCATCAGAAATTGATGCTACTCCTTCAGAAGCTAAAAGATTTCCGGTAGCTGCATGAGCTCCTAAATTATCAAAATATATTCCCGCCTGATTTCCAAAATACCAGAAATTATTCGTATTCTGACTATATACAGAGGCCTTTAGCAGTAAAATAAAAATAATTAGTAGTTTTAGTCTCATAGTTTAGTTCTTAATAGCGCGCTAAGTGCTCAGCACTTCAAAAATAATCTAAAATATGTAATAAAACATTCAAAAAAATAATCTATTCATGATTATATTCTGTCATTTTAATAAAAAATTAACAAAAACTATAAATTATTAGGTAAAAAAATAAGTTATCCAGCCTCTAACCCCCAAGTTGATATGCTGGCTTGACATTCTGCCAGAAAATTTTCAAGAATGTTTAAAAATTTAAACGAGAAACAGGATCTCGTAGGAGTATAAAATAAAAAAGTACACTTTTAAAAAGTGTACTTTCTTTGGGTGAATGAGGGGTCTCGAACCCCCGACCTTCGGAACCACAATCCGACGCTCTAACCAACTGAGCTACAATCACCGTTTTGTGGTTGCAAATATAGGAAAGAATTTTTAATTACAAAACAATTCCATCAAAATTTTTCAAAGCAATTAATCTCTCTGTTGTAAAGCCCTCAGCGTAAGCAACTCCCGATAAACGCCCAAGATCCTGCGCCCTGTAAGTTAAGCTCTCAAAGAAGTCTTTTGTAGCAATCGGAGTCACCGGTTCGGTAGAATTAGGATCATAAAACTGAGTTTTGAATGCCATACAAGCTTCAATCTTTTTATCAAGATGTTCAGAAATATCAATAACAAATTCCGGTTGAATATGTTTCCATTGGATATAATGAAAAATATGTTTGGGTCTCCATACTTCCTGGCTCTCTCCGTCTTCTATTGTTTCTATTTTTCTAAGCCCCGCTAAAAAGCACGCATCGGAAACTAATTTAGACCCTTTTGCATGATCCGGGTGTCTATCATCAATTGCATTAGCCAATACGATTTCCGGGCGGTATTTGCGGATCATTTTTACAATCTTCATCTGGTATTCTTCAGAATTAACCAGGAAGCCATCTTTCATGCCCAGGTTCTCTCTGGCTGAAACGCCTAAAATCCTTGCAGAATCACCTGCTTCAACTTTTCTGGTCTCATCAGTACCTCTTGTTCCTAATTCACCTCTTGTAAGATCTACAATAACACATTTTTTACCTTCTGATACCAATTTGGCGATTGTCCCACCACAACCAAGCTCTACATCATCAGGGTGTGCTCCAAAAGCAAGTATGTCTGTTTTCATCTGTTCTTTTTATTTTTTGAATTTGTCAGATGGAACGCCCAAAAATTATGCTCATATCTTCGAATGTTCAATTAAGGGCATTTCATATTTTCAAAGATAGGGCTTAAAATAAAAACTTCCCAAACATTACGAATGGGAAGTTTTAATATCTATAATTTAAATTTTAAATTACTTATTGATCTCACCGTTAAGTTTAACAGCATCCTGATATGTTGGATCCAACTGAACCGATTTAGCAACATAATCTTTAGCTTTAGCAAGATCAGAATCTTTACTCATATATGCTACCGCAAAGTAAGCATATGCTAAAGTTTGCTTATTCGCTTCAGTGTCTGCAGGTTTTACAGTACTAATGAATTTCTCATAAGCAATTTTTGCCGCATCATTATTAGCAGCTTGCTGATAAGAATATCCTAAGCTGTAATAAGCAGGAGCCCAATCAGGAAGAAGAGTGCTCATCTTCTGCCATGTAAGAATAGCTCCATTCCAGTTTTTAGCATCCTGATAAGCTGTTGCCAACTTAAATAATGAATCTGTATCCTGAGCATTAGCAGCTACTTTTTGTTTTAATCCTTCAATCGTAGGGTTAGTTGGCCCAGCATCAGCAGATCCTTGAGAAGCACCTCCTCCAGCAATTTTAGCCAATTCCATATCCCATTTCATTGTTTCATCTTTAGCAGCTTTAGCCATAGCAATTTTTTGCTGAGCTTCAGTTGTTAAAGCAGTTTTCTTAGCTGCATCCTTTTCGTCTTTAGCTAATCCAGCTGCGATCAAACCTTGTAAACCTTGGTCTGCAGGCTGTACTCTTGATTTGTCTGCCTGAGAAACGAAGCTATCCATGTTTTGTTTAGCCTCTGCATATTTTCCTTCAGCATATGACTGATAAGCTCTTAATTTGAATTTAATAGGATCATCAATCTTATCAAAGATCTTATCTAAAACCATTTTGGAGTTAGCATAATCTTCATTCGTAAAATAAAGCTTAGAAATTTCTAATTGAGTATACGGATCTTCATCAGCATATTTTGTATAGTTGATCAAATCCTGAGTAGCCTTTTCGTTTTGCTGATATTTAATATCATATGCAGCCAATGCTTTATAAGCAGGAGCATATGTAGCATCTACTCCAACTGCTTTATCAATATTTTCCTTAGCTAATTTCCATTGCTGTGCAGCCATCCATAAAGTACCCATTCTCGTGTAAACAGAAGCTTTATTTTTAGCAAGAGGCAAAGCTTTGTCGTAAGCTGTCATTGCATCTCCTGGAATTTTCTTTAGTCTATAAGCATCTCCAAGCGTATAGTAATAGTTTGCAGGAACTTCTTTTTTCTGAGCTCTTTCAATTGCTTTGTTCAAAAACTGAATAGCTAAATCAGGAGAGTTATTTTTCTCAAATAATGTTAAAGCTTCAGCAGCTCTAAACAATACTTCAGCATCTTTTTCTCTTGAGTCACTAACAATTTTCTGAATTTCAGCAACAGCTGCTTTATCTCCTTTTCCAAGTTTTACAGCCGCTAATCCAATCTTGTTTAAATAGCTTTTGCCATCTGCAGCAAGACCTTTATTAAAACTTTCAGTTGCTTTAGCAAAATCAGGTTCACCTTGTCTTAAAAAAGTATTTCCTAAGTAGAAATAGTTTTCAGCAGTAGGTGCTTTAGCAATCATATCAGTGAAGTTAGTTTTTGCCTGAGCAAACTTATCACTATCAACGCTATTAATACCATCTTGCAATGTTTGTGCAAACGAAAAATTGGCAAAAAATACCACCGCTGCTCCAAAAGCAATCTTTTTTACATTCATAATCATTATATCTTTCATTTTATATTTTCTAAATCGAGTAATATTATACACAATTTTTAGACCAAAATAGTGTATTTATTTAGGGTAAAAAGTTAATTTAATATTTTTTAACGCATTTGCACCTCCCTTTTATAGATGTTGTAAGGTTGCAAACCTTCTTTTTGAACAATCATTTGCCCTAGTTGAGTACACGAATATCTAATAAATCCATTAGCAATGTTAAAGTTTCCTTCATTTGTTAAAAAATACAAAACTCTTGTAAAAGGGTACTCCATTTCACGTAGTCCGGCAGCATCGGGAGAATATAATTTTCCATTGTTTTCAACAGGCAGTACTTTAACCATATCCCTCAATTGTATAGAGACTTTATCATAAGGACGACTAAAGGTATTAAGACCTATTACTCCAATCTTATCAGG
Source organism: Chryseobacterium sp. T16E-39 (assembly GCF_002216065.1). Lineage (NCBI taxonomy): Bacteria > Pseudomonadati > Bacteroidota > Flavobacteriia > Flavobacteriales > Weeksellaceae > Chryseobacterium > Chryseobacterium sp. T16E-39. The sequence goes on from NZ_CP022282.1 coordinate 2,670,312, forward strand.
ATACTTATTTAATTGTTCTATAATATTCTCGCTACCAGGAATCACCGAAAATTTAAGATCCTTCGGTTGCTTTTTCAATTTCTGAGCAACAAAATTTAAATTACTAGAATTGGCTCCGTCAAAAATAAATGATTTATTATCGGATAAAAGACCATTTTGTATCTCATTCATAGTAATACTGGTCTTGGTAGAATTTTTAGGAACAACGAAAATAACAGCATCAGCAGCAAATCTTGCAGGTAAAAATTTAGAACCCACCTGCTCTTTAAACGCTTTAAGTTCTTCAGCATTTAATTCTCTGGACATTACAGCAACTCTGGCTTTTCCTTTTAACAAATCAAGGAATCCTAAGTCTTCTTTTTCTGTAACAACCTTTATATGTGCATCAGGATAATTTATCATATATCCGTCCGCTAAAGCTTCTGTAACACTTTTAAAAGATTCATCGGTAAGAATGGTAAGATCTCCTTTATAATAGGAAGGAGATTTATCTTCTTTTTTACAACTTAGAGCAATAACACTTAAAACAAAAAGCATTATCCCTTTCATACTATTCTTCATTTCCTGAATTTTTTATTCTTGAAACCGCTCTGTAAATTCTAAAGATTCCATATAAAATCATAACACCTCCCAGCGGGTATGCAACGGCAGGCTCTAAAATAATAAAGAAGAATTTGTAAAAAATAACTACAATTCCTAAAACGATATAAAACAATCCTGTAACTAAGGATAACCAATTGAACATCATGCAACAAAAATACCAAAAAAAATAAAAAGAGAAGCATATGCTTCTCTTTTTTAATTATTATTTAAAGATAAAAAATTATCCTTCAAAATTCATTGTCAATGGTAATCTGAAACGATAACGTACAGATTGTCCATTAATCTTAGCAGGGCTCCACTTGTTCTTAATAGATTTAATGGTTCTTACTGCTTCAGAATTAAAGTCTGAATTCTTTCCACTCGCTTTAACGTCTGTAATACTTCCATCTCTTTCAACAACGAAAGTTACTTCAGCTTTTACAGCACCTTCATCTCCATTCATCGCAGATCCGTCAAAGTTACTAGACACTTTATTTCTAAAAGCGTTAATACCTCCTGGGAATTCTGCAGTTTGCTCTACTTCAGTATACACTTGAGTATCACTTACCTGAGGCTTCACTTCAGCTGTTGAAGTTTTTGTCCCTGTAGATGGTGGTGGCGGTGGAGGTGTGTAAGCCGGAGCTTTTACCCCCTCCTGATTATTTAAACCAGTCGTCGTTTCTAATTGCTTAGAGATTGGCGGTGGTGGAGTTTCAATCTTTGGAGCCTTTACAGGTTCCGGAACCACGTTTTGGATTACCTCAATTTTCTCCTCTTTTGGAGGTGGAGGTGGTGGAGGTGGTTCTTCTTCTTTTGGCTGCTCAATAATTTTATCTTCCTGAAGAATTTCTACCAAATCAGCTTTTACTTCTTGCTTTTCTGGCGCTGTAAGTCTTTTAATCGTAAGATAAATAAAAGGAGACAAAGCCGCAACTAGGAATAATGCTGTTCCAACAATAAAAGATTTTGTCAGAAGTCTTGGATACTGATGTCTCAGATCATAAGCACCATATTCCTTGTTTCTATTTTCAAATACAATCTCGTCTAAAGTTAGATTCTGACCGTATACATTTTCATCTGCCATAGATTTTCAATTTTATGGTTAAATTACTTTGTAGCTGGTGTAGCCGCAGCTCCATTATTCCCAACCTTCTTATTATAAATAGCTGTTTCCCAAGGCTTCAGATCAGTAACTCCGTACTGCTCACTTTTGGTAATAGCCATTTCATCAAGAATATCCACAAAGTTTTTATATACAGCGTCATCAGTCGGTTTGATAATTACAGTAAATTTAGTTTTATCTGCCGCATTTGCTTTTGCCTGCTCAATTACTTTTCTAACACCTTCTCTATCGAAAGTAGTTTCATTAAGATTCTGATCAGTTAAAGATGTATTATCTTGCTGATGCCAAAAAATCTTATTGTCCTTACCCAATAATAAAGAAATTGAGTTAGAAAGTTTAATTTCTGTTGGAGGTGGTTTTTTATCTTTTTCTTTCGGTTTTGCCGGAAGACCCAAATCCATTACGTTAGGTTTACTAAACGTGGTTGTGAACATAAAGAAGGTAATCAATAGAAAACCCAAGTCCACCATCGGAGTCATATCGACTCTGGTACTCTGTTTCTTGGAACGTACCTTGCCGCCTTTGGCGCCTTTTTCCTGTACTTGTACTTCTGCCATTTCTAGTGATATTAAGGTTTACCTTCTTGTGATGTAATCAACCAAAATTTAAGAAAATCAATATCTCTTAAACCTTCAAATAAGCTTTTCACTTTAGGGTATTGAGTAGTAACGTCTCCTTTAATAGCCAATTTGTACTCAGGATTTACGCTTAAACTTTGTTGTACCCAGTCTACTAACTGCTTATTAGTACTGTCCATAGGAATCCCAGTAGGACTCTTGAAACTTTTTTGCTCGTCATCTGACAAATCAAGATAGCTTTTAAGTTGGTTCATAGGAACCCCAATTGCTTGTACTTTCTGAAATGCAGCTTTTTCGTTATTGTCAAAAGTAATATTATATTTTTGACCCATTTTATCTAAAAGCTGTAATCTCTCTGATGCGTTTTCTACAGGCTGGAAATAAAATTTTCCGTCTGGAGTAGCGTTAATAGTCATTAAACTAGCATCAGGAAGTAACTTCTCTGATATTGAAGATGGCGGCTTAATCTGCTCCACGTCAGGTTTTTTAAACTGAGTGGTCAATATAAAGAATGTAAGTAGTAGGAACGCAACGTCACACATCGCGGTCATATCCGTCACTACTCCATGTCTTTTTGGTTTGACTCTCGCCATTATTTTTATTATTTTTAATTAAACTTCTTTTATTGCTAATGCAAATTCCTTGCTAAAAATTCTTAGTTGAATTCAGCGAAAGACTGCTGGATACTCATAGCGATCTCGTCGATCTTGTAAGTTAATCCATCAATTCTAGAAGTAAAATAGTTGTAAAGAATAATAGCGATAGCTGAAGTACCAATACCTAAAGCTGTATTGATCAATGCTTCAGAGATACCTGTAGAAAGTGCAGCTGCATCCGGAGTACCACCACCAGAACCTAATGCGAAGAATGCTTTAATCATCCCGATTACTGTTCCTAAAAGTGCGATCAATGTTGCAACAGTACCTAAAGTAGAAAGAATCATCATATTCTTTTCTAGCATTGGCATCTCAAGAGTAGTAGCCTCTTCGATAGCTTTGTTTAGAGCGATCATTTTCTGCTCTTTATTTAAAGTAGTATCATGAGAAAGTGCTTTGTAAGTAGTAAGACCTTCCTTCACTACGTTACCTACAGATCCTTGTTGTCTGTCACATTCTTCTAAAGCTTCATCAATTTTGTTTTGATTAAGTAAGCTTCTTACCTGTACTACAAAGTTGTCTAAGTTTCCTTTCCCAGACGCCTTTCCTAATACGAAATATCTTTCAAAAGAGAAAACGATTACAGTGATCATGAAAGTAATCAAGATAGGTACGATAACCCCTCCTTTGTAGATAATACCTAAAAACGACTCTGGATGAATGTCTTTTCCTTCAACACTTGAAAAAGCTACAGAACCACTTCCTAGTTTATCTGCATCTTTGAAGTTACCAGGACTCCCTAGCACGAATAAATAAATACAAACTCCTATAACGAATAAAATAGGAATAATAATAGCCGGGTTTAAACCTCCTGCCTTTCTAGCAATTACTTGCTCATCATTTTTTGAAACATTCATTTCCATATTTAACTAAATTATATTGTTTTAAAATTTTATCAAGTTGTAAATTAAAGGCAAAATTAATTAAAATACAAGAGTCTTAAATAAACATTTTGCATTTTTTTGATAACGAAATATTATTACGATTTCGATATTTCAATTTTTCTCTTTTTTTTTAATGATATTTCTCAGTATTTAAAAATACATTAAAAATTTCAAAAAATTAAGCCCTCATTTTTTTTAATTTGCCAATGTTAATTTTTTTTTAAATTACAATATTCACAATTCTGTGAGGGACAACAATGATTTTTTTCGGGGTTTTTCCCTCTAAAATTTGCTGCATTTTTGAGTCATTAATCACCAAATCTTCTACCTCCTTAGCTGATAATTGAGCAGATAGGGATAATTTGAACCTCATTTTACCATTTACACTCACCGGATATTCAATTTCATCCTCCACCAGGTAAGATTCAATCAATTCAGGAAACTCCTGAAATTCAATAGACTCAACATGTCCCAGTCTATTCCAGAGCTCCTCACAGATATGAGGCGCATAAGGAGAAATGATAACGGCTAATGGTTCAAGAATATTGCGTTTGTTGCATTTTATTTTTTGCAACTCATTAACAGCGATCATAAACGAAGATACAGAGGTGTTGAATGAAAAGTTTTCAATATCAAAAACAACCTTCTTTATTAAGGTATGTAAAACTTTGTATTCTTCTTTTGTAGGTTCTTCATCAGAAACTTCAAATACATCACCATTAAAATACAGGTTCCAGAATTTTTTAAGGAATCCATACACTCCACTTAGCCCTTGGGTATTCCACGGCTTTGATTGTTCCAATGGACCTAAGAACATTTCATATAATCTTAAACCGTCTGCTCCATATTCATCACAGATATCATCAGGGTTGACTACATTATATTTAGACTTGGACATTTTTTCCACTTCACGGTCTGTGATGTATTTTCCATCTTCTAAAATAAATTCTGCATTTGCATATTCAGGTCTCCATTGTTTGAATGCCTCAGTATTTAATTCATCGGATGTTCCTTTTAATAAAGATATATCAACATGGATTTTCTGAGTCTTATATTCATGAGCCAAAGCTTTAGAAACATATTGATTCGTCCCTTCCACTCTATATATATATGCACTCATTCCTAAAATCATCCCTTGGTTGATCAATTTCTGGAAAGGCTCATCATGATTGATGTATCCTCTGTCTTTTAAGAACATATTCCAGAAACGTGAATACAGTAAGTGACCGGTTGCATGTTCGCTTCCTCCTATATATAGGTCTACCTGTCCCCAATAATCAGTTAATTCTTTTTTAGCAAACCCCTCTTCGTTATGAGGATCCATATATCTTAAGAAATACCATGAGCTTCCAGCCCACCCTGGCATTGTAGATAATTCCAGAGGAAATACAGTAACTTCATCAATCAGATCAGTCGCAACTACTTTCTGAGAGGCTTCATCCCATGCAAAGAATTTAGCATTCCCTAAAGGAGGATCTCCATCTTCGGTCGGCAAATATTTTTCAACTTCAGGAAGTTCCAAAGGCAATGAAGAAGCAGGTAATGTATATGGCATTCCATCCTTATAATATATAGGAACCGGCTCCCCCCAATAACGCTGTCTTGAAAATATAGCATCACGCTGTCTGTAATTTGTGGTTCCATGCCCAATATTACGACTCTCTATCTCAGCAATCATTTTCGTTTTCGCTTCATCATAAGATAATCCATTCAGAAAATCCGAGTTGACACACGTACTTGTTTTAGAGTCAAAAGATTTTTCCTGAACGTCTTCGTCTGTTTCAACAACTTTTTTAATTTCTAAATTAAATTTCTTAGCAAATCTGTGATCACGTTCATCATGTGCCGGCACTGCCATAACTGCTCCGGTACCATAGCCCATCAATACATAATCTGAAATGTATATTGGCATTTTTTCATTACTGAACGGATTGACCGCATAACTTCCCGTAAAAGCACCACTCACATTTTTCACGTCAGACATCCTGTCTCTCTCGGTCTTTTTAGAAGTTTCTTCAATATAGGTATCTACCTCCGCTTTTTGAGCAGCTGTAGTAATAGTATCTACTAAAGGATTCTCCGGAGCCAACACCATAAATGTTGCTCCAAAAATAGTATCAGGTCTTGTTGTGAAGACCTCAATAATTTCGTCATGATTCTCGACACTGAATTTAACCTGTGCTCCCTGAGATTTCCCGATCCAGTATTCCTGAGAATCTTTCAGCGGCTGAGGCCAGTCTAAGGTGTTCAAACCTTGAAGTAATCTTTCTGAGTATGCGGAGATCCTCATACTCCACTGCATCATTTTTTTCTGAAATACAGGAAAGCCTCCCCTTTCAGATTTCCCGTCTTTTACTTCGTCGTTAGCAAGTACAGTTCCCAGAGCCGGACACCAGTTCACAGTCGTTTCTGCTCTGTAAGCCAAACGGTAATTTAATAAAATATCTTCCTTATCTATATCAGAAGCATTTTTCCACTCCTCTGCAGTGAAATCCAATTCTTCATTCTGATTGGCATTTAACCCATGAGTTCCTTTTTCTTCAAAATGCTTAATTAAAGTTTCAATAGACTCAGCTTTATCTGTATCCTTATTATACCATGAATGAAACAATTGAATAAAGATCCATTGTGTCCATTTATAATAAGAAGCATCTGAAGTTCTGACTTCCCGGCTCCAATCAAATGAAAAGCCAATTTTTCTTAATTGCTCTTCATATCTCGTAATATTTTCCTCCGTAGTGATTGCCGGATGTTGTCCTGTTTGAATAGCATATTGTTCAGCAGGAAGTCCAAAACTATCATAACCTACCGGGTGAAGAACATTAAACCCCTGATGTCTTTTATATCTTGCATAGATATCAGATGCGATATATCCCAGTGGGTGCCCAACATGAAGCCCTGCACCTGATGGATAAGGAAACATATCGAGTACATAAAATTTGGGTTTATCTGTTGCATTGGAAGTTTTGTACGTCTGTTTTTCTTCCCAATATTTCTGCCACTTTTTTTCTATCTGCTGATGATCGTAAAACACTATATGTATATATTTTATTTAAATTATACTTCAAAAAATTTGAAGAGGTACAAAAATAAAAATTTTAAAAGAAATAGAACTTTAAATTTTAATTAATTAGCAAACCAGGGGTCAACAAAAAGATCTCATCCGAAGATGAGATCTTTTATTCTTTTCTAAACTCTTATATATTATTGAGGGATTCTCTTTAATGTATAAGTTTTAGACTTATATAAATTAGGATCTGTAGTGTCTTCGATGGTAAGATTCAGGGTAGTTTCATTGAGTGTAGTTACTTTTCCTTTATCCGGAACTACGGTACCCTGATATTTAATTTCTATTCTGTTATCGCTTGTGCTATAAGTATATGTGAAATTTCTATCTGAAACTGTACTACAAATTGCAGGGGTCCCGATTTCATCTTTATCGGTTCTTTTCCCGGTGCTTCCTTCATTAAACAGCCATCTTGAATCTTTCTGGCAAGTCGTGTAGGTAATTTCGTCCGACACTCCAGCCCCGTTCACAGGAATAGTTGTGATCACTTCCTTTACAGGTTGCCAAAGTCCATTAATTGGAAATAACCTTTGAGGATCGTCATCCTTACACCCCGTAGCTGCTAATAATGATAAACCTGCAAATAGTAATGCTAATTTCTTCATATATCAAATTTTTCAAGGCCTAAAATTATGATTTTTTTTAAATACTCTGTCATTTTTTTTAGGTTTTGCAATTATAATTTTCATTTTCTTAAAATTCCTTCAAGAAAACAGAGATTTTAAAACCTTATATTTGCAGAAAAACACGTATGCCCCAAGTTTCCATAATCACTCCATGTTATAATTCATCCAGATTTTTGGAAGAAACAATCAGATCCGTAATGAGCCAGACTTTTACAGATTGGGAGTGGTTGATCACGGATGACAAATCTACCGACAACTCCGTGGAAATTATTAAAAGAATCAATGACCCAAGAATAAAGTTATCCGTAGCAGAAAAAAATGGAGGAGCAGGGCATGCAAGAAATCTATCTTTAGAAAAGGCTACCGGAAGGTTTATTACTTTTTTAGATGCTGATGATTTTTGGGAGCCTGATTTTTTAGAAGAAATGATCAATTTCATGAAAGACAATAACGCCGAAATTGCTTATTCAAATTACGCCAGGTGCAATGAGCAATTAGTTCCGCAAATTGATGATTTCAAAGCAGATAAGGAAGTCACTTTTGGAAATCTTTTAAAAACCTGCCGCCTGTCATTATTGTCTTCAATGTATGATTCCCGGAGAGTAGGCATAGAGTACTTCCCAGAAGGCAGCAAACGTGAAGACCATGTGATGTGGCTCAACCTGTTAAAGAAAATTCCTGTAGGCAAACCTCTTCCTAAAACAATGGCTAAGTACAGAATGCACTCCACAAGCGTTTCAAGAAAAAAACAACATATTATAAAAGACCAATATCTTGTATACAAAGACTTTATGAAGTTTTCTACTATAAAATCATTATACTATACTGCTAATTGGGCTCTGAACGGATTTATGAAATATTCTAAAATTTTTAATTAATGGAATATTCAAAAGAATTCAAAGCTGCCCTGAGTAATTTTTCTTCAATAGAAAAAGACCGTTTGATCTTCAGACTCCTTAAAAAGGACAAACTCCTTTCTAAAAAACTTTATTTTGAACTTATTGATACTGAAACAACAGATCAGAAGAGAGCTCAGATGGAAGAAATCATTAAAGAGAAGGTTCTTTTTGCTTCTAAATATTTAAGCAATCCAAAATATTTCCTTGTACTTATTCGAAAAATAAGTGCTGAAATCACAGAGCATATAAAAGTAACGACAGATAAGTTTGGCGAGGTGTCACTTCATTTATTTCTAATTAATAAAATTCTGGATCACAACAGCCAACTGAGCCATCAAAGATTCGACAATGTTTATAAGCTCTATCTTTATTTAATTAATAAGCTTATAAAAGCTTTACTTACCATAAAAAAACTGGACGAAGATTACTGGATGGAGTTTGATGAACCGTTAGAAGAATTAGAAAATAAAATAAAGATTAACCATTACCTTCAAAAGCTTTGTATCAACAACAGCTTTGATTTTAACTGGATGAAATCCGACCAAATTCCTGAAAACCTTGATTTAATGATAAAAGAAATAAAGAGCCAGGGATTTTTAAAGTGATGTAATCTTTTCTATAATGAGTGTTGATGAGTTGGGTTTACCATCAACAAATTGTCTGGCATTTTTAGACATCTCAGCAAGCACCTCATCATTATTAATAAGGAAAAGAATAAAATCTGCAGCTAAATATTCATTTTCAAAAGACTTTCCACCCTCTGAAGAAATCAATTCATCTGCTTCCGGATTTTTTCTGTACTGATTCCCAAAAATAACCGGCACACCAAAAGTTGCTGCTTCAAGAATATTATGCAGTCCCGCATCATGGAATCCTCCTCCTACTACAGCTATATCAGCATAAGAATACAATTTAGATAGTAATCCGATACTATCAATAATTAAGAACTGATACTCCGTAATTGGTAGTTCACTGGATTCTATTTCACTATATAATAATGCGTAAGGGAATATTTGTTTTAAGTGCTGGACTCTTTTTAAGTCGTGGGGAGCTATAATAAATTTGAGAAATGGATTCTTTCTAAAAGTAATCGATGCAATTTCCTCTTCTGCTTTCCAAGAACTTCCCAAAACAATGGTTTTCTTACCATCGATAAATTTTTCAATAAATTGAACATGATTGTCTCTGGCTCTCAATTGCTTTACCCTATCAAACCTTGTATCTCCTGTTATAGAGGATTGGGTCAACCCTACACTTTTAGCCAGTGCATATGAGAATTCAGTCTGATGAAAAAACCAATCTACATTATGCTGCAATTGTTTAACGAACCATTTACCATACGATGTAAAAAAAGACTGTCGTTCATAGAACAGCGCTGAAATTACATAAATCCGGACGTTTCTCTTTTTAAGCTCCGCAAAAAGATTATACCAATAATCATATTTAACCGTGAAAAAAATTTCAGTCGTAAATTGTACTGCAAAATTTCTTACTGTTTCTTTTTTGTCAAAAGGAAGGTAGCAGATAACATTTGCAATATGCTTCTTTTTAATAACATTTTCATAACCTGAAGGTGAAAAAAAAGTAATCAGAATCTTATGTTGCGGAAATATATCTTTCAATTTCTCTAAAACAGGAAGTCCCTGTTCATATTCTCCCAGGCTTGCAGCATGCATCCAAATAACCTTATCATCCTTTGAAAAAATTGATTTAACAAGAGGTAAGGATTGTTTTCTGCCTTCAACTCCTTTTTTCGTTTTCTCATCAAATAACGAAAAAACCTTCATTCCGAAAATGAGAAGATTAACAAATATGTTATAAATAAAAGACATCACTTATTTTCAATTTCAATTCTATCATTATGGGTTGAAGGATTGGAGATCACCAAAAACTCAAGATCCTCTTCAGAACTATTAGAAATACAATGTTGGTCTTTGGGCAAAATAGAAATACCCTCACCTGCGTTTACGGAAACCTTTTCATGATTAACCTCAAATAAAGCCTGTCCCTTTAATATATAGAAGAATTGACTGGCTATATTATGGAAATGCAATTTTTCAGAAGTTCCCGGAGGCATTATCTCCTGCTTGATCGAAAGTTCCGGAGTATCTTTCAGTATCCAGCTATCACACTGATCTCCCCAGATATAATGTTCTGAATTATCTTTCTTTTTAATCATTTCCTTCCATTTTTAAGATAGGATTAATATGTTGGTCCCATAACTACAAAAATAGAATGAAGCCATCACTACATCACATTTTTTATCACCCTTAATTTATGAGTATGGCTATTTAATTCTTTATTAAAAATACCTGTAGAATCCAGAGTATCGATTCTCACTTTACCGGAAGCATGAATAATTTTTTGGTTCTCCAACATTATTCCAACGTGAATAATTTTTCCTTCAGCATTTTCAAAGAATGCCAAATCTCCCGGCTGACTTTCCTCAACAAAAGTTAAAGGTTCTCCAACTTCTGCCTGCTGATAAGTATCTCTGGGTAATTTTATATTATGGACCTTATACACCAATTGTGTAAAACCTGAACAGTCCACAGCAAAAAAACTTTTGCCTCCCCACAGATAAGGAACGTTAAGAAATTCTTTTGCTGTTAAAGCAATACTTTCCCGAATATCATGACTTCTTCGTGATGCCACTGTCTGAAATTCAACCTCTGAGCCCATGGAAAGTAATGTTTTACCATCGTTCATCAATACCGAAGAAAAGTCTTCTGTAATTACAGTTACCTTTCTCCTCTCAAGCTCTTCGTCTGGAACCAGTTTTATTTGCTTAGTATCCATCCACCCCTCATATCCATCATAATGCATTTTTATTTTGGTCCAGTTTTTATTCACTTCCAAAATATCTGCACTTTCACCAAACAATATTTCTGTTACAATTTCAGCCTTGTCCGAGTTTTCTGCGCGGACAGGGGCTACAGTAACAATACAAATTCCTTTATTCATCAATTTTTATATTAAATGATTAAAAAATTCAAAGATTAAAAATTAAACTTCAAAATATTCTAATTACTTCCTGCGGAGGAAATTTACTCCATCCCGCAAAGGTAAAATAAGATTTTCAAAATCTTCATCTTTTGTAATCAAATCATTGAGTTCCTTAATCACCTGCGTGGATTTTTGCTTTGGATTTTCTTCTAAAACTTTCCCATACCAAAGTACATTATCAAACAAAACCACAGATCCAGATCGTGTATGTGGCTTTATCAATCTAAAGTATTCAGCATAATTATCTTTATCCGCATCAATAAATACCAGATCAAAAAATTCATCTGTTTCCTTCAGAAATTCCTTAGCATCCTGAAGCTTAAAATGAATCTGATCAGCATATTCACTTTCCGAAAAATATTTTTGAGGAAGATAAGCCAGGTCTTCATTTACGTCCAATGTTGTCACTTTCCCATCCTTAGAGAGACCGGTAGCCAGGCATAATGTTGCATATCCTGTAAAAGTTCCAATTTCAAGAACATTTCTAGGCTGTAGCATTTGAGAAATGATCGTTAAAAGTCTTCCCTGCTGATATCCCGAAATCATATGGGGCTGCGTCGTTTTCTGGAAAGTCTCCCTTCTTAATTTTTTTAGAATTTCAGGTTCAGAAGAAGCATGGGTTTCCAAATACCTATCCATCTCGGGATTCTTTTCTTCAAAAAAACTCATGTTACCAATTTTTGTTATTCAAATTTAACTAAATAAAAGAAAAGACAAATAATTTATCTACAAAAGATACAATTAAAATAGGGAAACCACCATACAAAATACCGTAAAAACCCGGGTGCATTTTACAAGCAAGACATGGTATCTTTGGTAGGCGTTAAACACACTAATATTATATATCATGGAAACAGAAGAAAACCAAACCAAGCCAAAAAGAAAAGCTATAAGAACTGTAGAAAACGTATCTTCTTCTGAAAGAACTAAACGCAAATTATCCGATCTATTTTTTAAACGAATTATTTCATTATTGAAAAGAGAAGAACTAGTTTGATTAAAAAAAATAAATCCCGAAGAAATTCGGGATTTATTTTTTATGATAGGATTTGAATTCTTATTTCTTTGGATTGATATCCATCAACTTCATGAATTCATCTAATTTAGGCATAATGATAATTTCAGTTCTTCTGTTTTCCGCTCTTCCTGAAACACTCATATTTGTTGCCTTAGGATTGTATTCTGAACGTCCACCCGCAGTAATTCTTGAAGGATCTACTCCGAACTGAGTTTGTAATATTTTTGCAACAGCTGTTCCTCTCAATGCTGAAAGATCCCAGTTATCTCTTGGTAAATTAGCTGAACTTAATGCCGCATTATCCGTATTACCTTCGATCAATACAGAATATTTGTCATAATCGTTGATTACCTTCGCCACTTTCCCAAGTACTTCCTGAGCAGCTGGCAAGACATTATAATCACCTGTTTTATATAACATTTTATCAGATAGTGAAATCATTACAACACCCTTCAACACTTTTACCTGAACATCATCATCCGTTACATTATCCAAAGATCTTTTCAGTTTATTAGATAATGCTAAATTTAAACTGTCATTTTTAGCATTATTTGAAATCAATTGCTTGATATAAGAGTTTGAAGCGTTAATCTCTCCTACTAATTTATCAATATTTGCAGAGCTCTTCCCTGTATTAGATAAACAAGCATCTAAAGATGACTTCAAAGCATCATGTTGGCTTTTTAGTAAACTATTTTCACCAGATAATGCAGAATTTTGAGATTTCAGATCCTGAATTTCTCTTTGTCTTTCGCCAATATTTTCAATACATTGTTTGTAGTTAGAACTCAATGCATCGTACTGTTTTTTGCTGACACAAGATGTCATTCCCAACGCCATTGCAGAAACTGCTAAAATTTTTAATATCTTCATAAATAATCTTTTTTAGACGGATCAAAGTTAGAAAATTCAATTGAATTATATGAATTATCTTTGCACAAAAGAAATTCTCAACATCTATGTTGAAAAAATTAAGCATTAAAGAACATCTGGAAAATCTGGTCAACTCCCCTGAAAAACACACTTATCTTTTAGCGGTAAGCGGTGGTGCTGATTCTATGGTTTTAGCGTTTCTATTTCAGAATTTAGGTCTCAATTTTCAGATTGCACACATCAATTATAAGCTCCGGGGAAAGGATTCTGACTCTGATCAAAAAGTGGTAGAGGATTTTTGCAAAAAAAACTTTATTACATTTCATTTATATGAAGTATCAGAAGAAGGCCAAAAGCCAGAAAACTCCATTCAGCTTTGGGCCAGAGAGCTTCGTTATCGTTTTTTCAAAAAGATACAGGAAAGAGAAAACCTGGAATTTCTGGTTACCGCCCATCATCTGAACGACCAATTGGAAACTTTCATTATTAATCTTTCGAAAGCTTCAGGAATTAAAGGGCTTAGTGGCATTCCCGCAAACGAAAATAAAATTCTACGTCCCCTTTTGCAATATACAAAAGAAGACATCTATAGCTTCGCTGAAGAAAACAATATTGCATACAGGGAAGACCGATCGAATAAAAAAGCGATTACTTACGAAATAAGATCAGAAATGAGATCGTCCCAAAACTTTTGGAAACCAATGACCATTTTTTGGAAAATTTCAGAAAGTCATCTTCCTATCTTAATCAAACTAAAGATTTTGTTCAGAAACAAATCCAGGAAATAGAAAACAGTATTTCAACGTTTAACCTGGGAAAGATAATTTTATCAAAAGAAAAGCTAAGCAAAGAAAGTGATTTTGTAAAATTTGAAATTCTAAAAAAATACGGCTTTAATAAAGAGGATGAAATTAAAAAAATCTTTACAGCAGAAACGGGAAGCTCTTTTTTTTCTAATGATTTCCAGCTGCTCATCAACAGAGGGCAATTAATTATGATCGATCTCAATGATGAAAAAACAGATGAAGAAGAGATTATTTTAATTGAAAATTTTAATTTCGATCAACTCTCTATTGACATAAATCTCAACAATTTTATTAGTAAAAACAATGAAGTTGATAAGACTATTCAATGGTCATTTGACGCAGAAATGATTCAATTCCCATTGGTTTTAAGAAAAAAAATAGAGGGCGATTTATTTTATCCATTATACTTTTCGGGAAAAAAGAAAGTTTCTAAGTTTTTTAAGGATGAAAAATTATCTATTTTAGCGAAGCAAAAATTTGGGTATTAGCAGACGGCAATAAAAATGTATTAGGCGTTATTCCATACAGACAAGACAGAAGATTTATATGTATAGAAAAGACAAAATATACCCTGAACCTTTTTAACTAAATGTAAAAATGAAAAGTAAATTTAAAGCATGGCTGTTACTGGCTTTGGTATTCTTATTTACGGGACTTAATGCACAGATTAAAAATCCTGTAAAATTTAAATTCACAGTTAATGACCTGGGAAACAATCAATACGAAGCAGTTCTTAATGCAACGATGGAAAGTGGGTGGCATATTTACTCGAGAGACATTCCTGAAGATACCGGAATTCCTACAGAATATAAAGTCTCCGGAAAAAACATTGAATTAATTGGAAAATTCCAGGAGGTTGGAAAAAAACATGAGGAATTTTCAGAAGCTTTCGGGGGAACCATTGTTTTTTATTCGAATTCTGCGGGTTTTAAACAAAAATTTAAACTTAAAGATCCTACAAAACCAGCTGATGTAACTTCTGAAATTACTTACCAAACCTGTGATGACCGGGTTTGTCTGGCTCCAAATACTCTGGAGTTCAATCAAAAAGTAACTCCAAAAGGTGCAACAGAAGAGGCTACTCCTGAAACAGCTCCAGAAGTTGCTAAGGATTCTTTAAAAACAGCGGTAACAGCAGTTGAAAATCCTGCAAAAAATGAAGCCGTTGCAACACAAGTATCTCACTTGGATCCTAAACAATTAAAAATAGAGACGATTGATTTCAAAAAACCTTTAACGGATTGTGGCACTAAAACTTCACAAACTGATGAAAATTATTGGACTTATTTATTTTTAGGATTTATCGGAGGGCTTATCGCTTTATTAACTCCATGCGTTTTCCCAATGATTCCTTTAACCGTTTCATTCTTTACAAAAGGAAATAAAAATAAAGCAAAGGGTAAAAGAGATGCCCTTATTTATGGTTTCTTCATTTTATTAATATTTGTTTTATTAAGTGTTCCGTTTCATTTAATTAATGGAATTGCCGGGAATATTTTCAATGAAATATCGACCAGTGTTTGGCTGAATATAGCTTTCTTTATTATATTCATTTTCTTCGCAGGAAGTTTCTTTGGATATTATGATATCACATTACCAAGTTCTATTGCAAACAAATCTTCTAAAGCAGAAGAAGCAGGTGGTATTATCGGTATTTTCTTTATGGCTTTAACCCTTGTAATAGTTTCATTCTCTTGCACAGGACCTATCCTGGGAAGCTTGCTGGGAAGTGCAGTTACGGGTTCCACCAATGTTCCAATGCTATTAACTTTTGCTTTGGCTGGTTTTGGATTAGCATGGGCAATTATTTTTGGATTATTGGCATTGTTTCCACAAGCATTACAAAGTCTTCCAAAATCAGGAGGCTGGATGAATACTGTAAAAGTGGTTTTAGGTTTTGTGGAATTAGCTTTGGCTTTAAAATTCTTGTCAAAAGCAGATCTGGTTTCTAAGACCTTCTTTTTGAAAAGAGAATTATTTATTGTTATCTGGGTTATCATAACTATTGGTCTTGCTTTGTACCTATTTGGAGTTATCAGATTCCCTCATGATGATAAAAAGCCAAAAATATCTATTACAAGAAAAATATTAGGTGTATTAGGTATTGGCTTTGTGATCTACTTAATTCAGGGATTAATTCCATCAGAACGTCCAAAACTTCAATTATTGAGCGGAATATTACCCCCATTGAACGTGAGCTATTTCCATGATGAAAAAGACGGAATTCTGGGGATGCATCCTGAGCATGATTTCTTTAGCGCCGTAGAATTAGCTAAAAAAGAGAATAAACCGATCCTTATTGACTTTACCGGTTATGGTTGTGAAAACTGTAGAAAGATGGAGGAATTCGTTTGGAGTGAACCGGACATCCTGCCTATACTCCAAAATGATGTTGTTCTTGCATCTCTTTATGTAGATGATAAAGAAGAACTTCCTGAAGATCAGAAAACTAAAATTGACCTTGGAGAAGGACAAATTAAAAAAGTAAAAACAATTGGTGACCGATGGAGCTTATTCCAACAGGTGAATTTTAACAATAATTCCCAACCACACTATGTTTTGGTTACTCCAGACGGAAAAGTAATTAATACTCCCGTATCTGGATATATGCCTAAAGAGGATTTTAAGAAATTCCTTGAATGCGGTGTCAATTATTACAAACAAAATAAGTAGTTTTCCTATTTAAAATTATACAGCCCTCTCAATTGAATTGAGAGGGCTTTTTTTACACTTATTAGAAAAATATCTACACTTACTTATTGAGAAGGACATACTTCACACTTTTTTTTTATTTTTAAGAAAATAATATATGAAAAAAACATTATATCTCTTATTTTTTATATTGAACTCGTTTTTTATAGACGCTCAGGCACCAAGCATTGAATGGCAGAAGACTTTAGGAGGAAGTTTGACTGACTGGGGTTACTCCGTCAGGCAAACGGCCGATGGCGGATATATCACAGCGGGGTATACTTCATCTTTTAATGGTGATGTTACGGGAAATCACGGAAATGGTGACTTTTGGATAGTAAAATTAAATATGACTGGAGGTATACAATGGCAGAAATCACTAGGAGGAACAGGCTATGAAATTGCCTATTCTATTAAGCAGACTACTGACGGAGGATATATTGTAGCAGGTATATCTGACTCTAATAATGGTGATGTAACCGGAAATCATGGAAGCCAAGATTATTGGATTGTAAAACTCGATCCTGATGGAAATATACAGTGGCAGAAATCACTGGGAGGTAGTGGTTCTGAAAAAGCTCTTTCCATTCAACAAACAACTGACGGAGGTTATATTGTTGCAGGTTCATCCGGTTCTACAAACGGTGACGTAACAGGAAATCACGGAAACCTTGACTATTGGATAGTAAAATTAAATAATAGCGGGGATATCCAGTGGCAAAAATCACTCGGGGGCACTGGCCTTGAAGATGTAGCAGAGATCCAACAAACCAATGACGGAGGATTTATTGTAATTGGCTCATCTAACAGTTCATCCGACGGGGACGTAACCGGAAATCATGGAAAGTATGACTATTGGACCGTAAAATTAGATATCTTAGGTAATATACAGTGGCAAAAATCATATGGCGGCATCGGCGATGATTTTGCTTACTCTATTCAACAGACTGTGGATGGAGGTTACATTATTGCTGGAACATCTGCAGATTCCGTAACCGGAGATATTCCAACCTATCCGGGAATTCCTGATTATTGGATCATAAAAGTAGACAGCAATGGAAATATGGAATGGAATAAACTGTTAGGAGGAAGTCTTCGTGATACTACACAGGTTATCCGGCAGACTCAGGACGGAGGATACATTGTAGCTGGCTGGACAATCTCTATAGATGGCCAGGTGACCGAAAATCATGGAAATAACGATTTCTGGGTGGCAAAGCTTGATCATGTAGGAAATCTAAAGTGGCAAAAATCTTTGGGAGGATCGAATAGCGAAAACCTACATTCTCTTGAACAAACAGCAGACGGAGGATATATCATTCTGGGAGACACTTCTTCAACAAACGGTGATGTTACAGGAAATCATGGAATAATCGATTGCTGGCTTGTCAAATTATCTTCCAACTTATTAAACACTACAGAAAACCAATCTATAAAAAAACCTGATCTATATCCTAATCCAGCAAAAGATTATGTTTATCTTGATAATCTGCCAAACGGAACCATTGTCAGCATCACAGACATGTCCGGGAGAAAATTATTTACCCAAAAATATACTGATAGAAAAATTTCTATTCATACAATACAATTTATAAATGGAGTATATATGATTCAGGTTGAGCATAAAGGTCAATCGATACTGTCTGAAAAATTAATTATAAATAAATAACAACCAAATACTTAAAAAATCATAAAACCTTAAGAAACTATAATCAATTAAGTTTTTTTCATATTGACTAATTAATAAATTTTGAAAATATTTGAAATTATAATAATTTAGGTATAAACTTTGTATAAATTTCTTCAGATAAGGAACAATAATTCATTCTTTATTAAAAACCGTTTAACATTTAAAAATTGTACTTATGGCTGAAGTTATTGCACAAGAGAAATCAGGAGGAAAGCAACGGAAAAAACTGATCCGGGTTGATATGACTCCAATGGTAGATTTAGGTTTTTTATTAATTACCTTTTTCATGTTTACTACCAACTTTACTAAACCCAATGTGATGGATCTGGGATTACCCGCAAAGGATCACACCCCTAATCCCACACCCCCACCAATAGATATTGACCTCAAAAATCAAATAACATTTATTATTGGCAAAGACAACAGGGTATTTTATCATCAGGAGGCTAAAGAAGATTTAAATACCAAAAATCTAAAAGAAACAAACTTTAGTGGAATAAATATATCTAAAGTAATATCGGAAGCCTATAACAATGCTCCTAAAAAGGAAAATTTTACTATCATTGTAAAGCCAACAGATGATTCCAATTACAAAAACTTTGTAGATATGCTGGATAACATTGCCATTTCTAAAAAGGAACGATATGGAATTACAGACATCAAACCTTGGGAGAAAAAAGTTTACGAAGACTTAACAAAATAAAAAAAGAAAGAGCATTTTAAGAATGCTCTTTTTTATTTACTTTTGAGCATATAATTTATTCTTTGATGAAAAATATTTTAATCGCAGCTATTGCTGCAACTCTACTTCTTTCATGTTCTAAAAAAGAAGCTCAATCAACCTCAAGCCAGGCAGACAGCATAAAAATTATCGATTCCATTAATGCTGCAAGAACAAAAATAAATGACAGTATCAAAAGTAAAAATCATTTTAAAGATTTTACTGGAGATCACAAATTCACTCATAATCTTATTAAAAAATCGGGCTCCGTAAATTTCAAAAAGACAGAAGGCGAAAAGGATCATTATAAAGTGGTTGGAGATATTAAATCAGGAAAAGATTATGTTCACATTCAAGGTTATATGAAAGTGGTATCCGAAAAGCACATGAATTTTACAGGAAGTGTTTCACAAAGCATTTCTGAAAATGAAAATGGGAAAATAGACATCAGACAAGGGACAAAGACTTTCCTTTCAAAGGATGGTGGAAAAACCTGGAGACTACAGGACATGGTAAACGGCTCGGGATTTGTTGATTATATTGACATTCACTTTTAATATCGAAAGCATGCTGAATTTTGAAAAAAAAGGAAACGGAAAAGAAACACTAGTTCTTCTTCACGGTTTTATGGAAAATCTTTCTATCTGGAATGATATGGAACCTCATTTGTCCGAAAGCTTCAATCTCTTGAAAATTGATTTACCTGGCCATGGACAATCTGAAATTTTAGCAGATGTTCATACCAGCGAACTTATGGCTGAAGAAGTAAAAAAAGTCCTTGACAACCAAAAACTTGAAAAAGTACATCTACTGGGACATTCTATGGGTGGCTATGTATCATTAGCTTTTGCTGAAAAGTACCCCGGATCACTAAAAAGTTTAACTTTATTTTTCTCTACTTACCTTCCTGATGATGAAGAGAAGAAGAAACAGCGTATAAAAAGCTACCGGATTATTCAGGAAGCATTTCCAAATTATGCAAAAGCAGGAGTTCCTAATCTTTTTAATCCTAATGAAAGAGACATTCTAGAAGGAAAAATAGAAACAGCTTTGAAAGTTGCACTTTCTACCAATAATCTTGGGGCACTCGCATGCGTTAAAGGAATGGTAGACAGGACAGACAAAAAGCATGTATTGGAAAAACTTGAAGCTAAAATTCTTGTTTTATCAGGAAAACACGACAATGCTGTAAAAACAGAAACAACCATTAATAATCTTCCGGACAGAACGAATATCAAATCATATATTCTGGATTGCGGACACAACGGACATTGGGAAAAACCAAATATCTGCGCCGAGATCATTAATACCGAACTTCTTCATAATATGCCGAAAAATTTAGTTTTATAAAAAAATATCTTATGAAAATCCTGGCTCTCACCATCATATGCATCACCTTTCTAAGTTGCAAAAAGGAACCTTCATTAGTTAAAAACAGCAACGGTGATTCTGCTTCTTCATCACAAGTTTTAAAACAAGATACTATACAACCAAAGCAATTGAAACAAGGTATTTTTAATTTTGTTACAGAACTATGCGACAACAAAGGATACTATGATGAGAGCAAGTATACAAAAGAAGAACTGGAAGGAACCTATAAGCTTTTTTTTGAATTGAGTGGCTTGCCGCTAACCTCACCACAAGTTTTTGGGCTGGACGCATTACATGATGTAAGAAAAAATAAAGATCAGGTACTGGAGAAGCTTAACAAGGAGTTTGTTGAAAAGAAAAAGCTCATTGAGAACCTGAAAATTGTAAACACTCCATTTTGGCAAAATGTAAAAAAACAAAAATACAGAGAACTTCTCCAATACTACGAAGAACAGAAGATTCAAATCATCGCTTATTCTGATCCCTCCATTTTACTGAAAAGTAATACATCCAAAAACTGCAGCCGGTTTGCAAAAGCTTTAAATTCTGATGATTCTCAAATGGTTGAAGAATGGAGAATCTTAAGAAAAGAGATGAGCAAAAGAAATGGTAATCCACAACAGGTTATGAATGAATTTGAAAATCATCTCAACTCAGCAGATAAAAAGGATTATGCAACCATAGACCTTATCGTTTTCGGCTGGGGAAATTGCGTCAACGACGAAATTGAAAGACCTCAATATAATGAAAAAATGAATGACCAATTTAATTCTCTATTCATAAAAGTAGATTCCGATTGTGATAAACCTTAATTTACATTTACTAAAATTTCTTGTATATTAGTGATGATTAATTTTCTCAATGAGTTTTTTTTCTTTCAATAAAACTAAAAAGGAACCCATAATCGGTTTAACACTTTCCGGTGGGGGAATGCGTGGAATTTCCCATATTGCTGTTTTAAAAGCCCTGGAAGAGTATAACTTAAAGCCACAAATTATTTCAGGAACCAGTGCCGGATCAATCGTTGGGGCCTTCTATTCCTTTGGAAAAACACCCGATGAGATGATGGAAATTGTAAAGAGCACCACCTTCTTTTCCAGATCCTATTTAAAGCTTTCCAAAAACGGTATTTTCAGCTCAAATTTTATTTTAAAACTATTCACAGATCATTTTCCTGAAGATGATTTTAGGATCCTAAAAATCCCTGTTTATGTAGCAGCAACAGAAATGACCCATGGAATCGTAGATTTTTTTTCTGAAGGTCCTCTTTTCCAACCTTTATTAGCTTCGTCAAGTGTTCCCTTCATCCTTCCTCCAGTAAGAATGGGAGAAAAAATATATGTAGATGGCGGTGTTTTGGATAACTTACCCATTGGACCAATTATTGACAAGTGCGATTTCCTGATCGCCTCGCATGTTAATTCAATAACCTACGATGAATTAAAAAAGATGAGTTTACTCAAAGAATTTGACCGAATTTTACACTTGGCCATTGCAAAATCTGTTTATTCCAAAGTGAGCTCCTGTAATATTTTCTTAGATCCACCCAAAATGACAAAATTCAGTCTGTTCAATAAAAAATACATGGATGAGATGTTCCAACAAGTTTACGAGTACACATGCAACGAGTTGGAAGAAAAGGGATATAAAAAGATGGTTAATTAATAGTTGAAAATGGAGAGTTGAAAGTTAAAAATTTGCTTATCTGCCTTTCCGCCCTTATGTCTTCCTTAATCCCGTTTACAAGTTCTCCTCTGCTACTCTGGCTTTGAAAGTTTCAAGCGTGGCCGGTAAAGCCTCATTCGATTTCCCACCTGCCGCGTTGATATGCCCACCTCCATTGAAATACTTTCTTGAAAACTGGTTCACATCCACATCATCTTTGCTTCTGAATGAGATTTTAATGAAATCTTCATACAAATCTTCCATAAAAAACGCCGACATTTTTACACCAACAATACTTAATCCATAATTGACGAAACCTTCAGTATCGCCCTTTTGGAAGCCGTATTCCTGAAGTTCTTTTCTTGTCAGATATAAAACAGCTACTGTACCATCATTTACCACTTCTATCCTTCCTAAGATTAAAGCAAGTAAATGCAAACGGGAAACAGTATTGGTATCCCAGGTATTGGAAGTAATAACAGAGGGGTCAGCACCCTTTTCAATCAGATTAGCAATAATACGGTGAGTAGCAGCACTTGTAGAACGAAAACGGAATCCTCCGGTATCTGTCATAATCCCAGTATAAAGACATTCCGCAATATCTTTATTTACAAACTCTTCATCATTCATTGCCTCAATAAAATGATAAATCATCTGTGAAGTCGCAGGAATAATGGTGTCAGAATACACGTAATCAAATGCTTCAGGCTGCTGGTGATGGTCAATCAGAATTTTTTTCGCAGTAGCTTTTACTAGCCAGTCTCCTAAAATCCCTATTCTTGAAGGCGAATTAAAGTCTAAACAAAAGATAACATCAGCTTCGTTAATCAGATCAAATGCAACTTTTCTTTTATATTCAGCAACTACATTCTTCCTTGCTTCAGGCATCCATTTTAAAAATTTAGGAAAATCATTAGGCACAAGTACTTCCGCTGCGATCCCCTTAGCATTTAAATAATGTTTCAAGCCTAAACTAGAACCTATAGCATCTCCATCCGGATTATAATGGGTAAGAATAACTATTTTATTTTCAGGAGTAAGAAGCTTCTTGATTTCTAAAAGTTCAGCAGGTGTAAACATCACTATGTTTTTTTTAAATTTGAGTTTCCAAAGATAGAGCTTTTAAATAAATCAACAGATATTAATTTAAAGAACCTCAGAGCCCTATTTATGATAGGCTTTCCAAATATGGCGTTAAAAAGAACTTAATTTTATTTCAAAAAAAAACAATATAAATTTGTAACTTCTAAAAAAATATTTATCTTTGCAACCTGAAAAATAAATAGATAATTACGATTTAAATATATAGTAATGAGTAAAAGAACATTCCAGCCATCAGAAAGAAAAAGAAGAAACAAACACGGTTTCAGAGAAAGAATGTCAACGCCAAACGGTAGAAGAGTTTTGGCTGCAAGAAGAGCTAAAGGCAGAAAGAGTTTAACGATAAGTGCAGCACGCGCTAAGAGATAATCTCAAAATTATCATATACAAATCATGCTTGAAAAGAAGTTTTTCAGGCATTTTTTGTTGTTAAAATTTACTAAAATTTAGGTTCTTTAAGTTTCTTTTTTCTATTTTTAAAATCTGAAAAGATTTTTTTTAGAAATAGCCTTTTAAAATTAAATTATGCCACATACAAATATCTCTGGAGATAGCATTATAAGTTTGCAACATGCAAAGATTGCTCAAAAAAGCTTTACTGTTCTTTCCGATGTTAATCTAAATATTAAAAAAGGAAGATTCTGTTACCTTATTGGAAAAACAGGATCAGGGAAGAGTTCTCTTTTAAAAACTCTGTACGGGCATATTCCTTTGGCATCCGGACATGGAGATGTAGTAGGTTTTGATCTTGCAAAAATGAGAACATCCGACATCCCTAATCTGAGAAGGAAGTTAGGAATTGTTTTCCAGGATTTCCAGCTGCTTTCTGACAGAACGGTTGAGAAGAACTTAAAGTTTGTTCTTGAAGCTACCGGATGGAGTGATAAAATTAAAATGGAAGACCGCATCAATGAAGTTCTTGGAAGCGTGAACATGAAAAGCAAAAAGCACAAAATGCCACACGAGCTTTCAGGAGGAGAACAGCAACGTATAGCTATTGCAAGAGCGTTATTAAACCATCCTGACCTTATTTTAGCTGATGAGCCGACAGGAAATCTGGATCCTGAAACTTCTAATGAAATTATGACCTTACTTAAGCAGGTAGCCTTGGAAAATGGTGCTGCAGTAGTTATGGCGACTCACGATTATCATATGATCCAAAATTTCCCGGGAGAAGCAATCAGATGCGAAGATGGAAAAGTATCTGTTTTGGATACTACAGAATTATTTGAATAATTATTTTCCGAAAATATGAAACTCTTTGGTGAGTTCAAGATATTGGTCCGAGTATTTCCTCGGACTTTTTTCTATCACAAAAACAGATTCTTTAATCACGTTTTCTACTAAAGAAAACTCCAATACAAGTCTTTTCGTTTTTGAGTTCTCTATTCCCTTAATGGCTACTCTCCTATCAAGAAACAAATGATACCCTCCGGCAATTTCAATAAAATCCCTTCCTATTTCAGCAGGAATAATTACTGAGAAAATGCCATTTTCTGAAAGTAATACAGAGGCCTTTGATATCAACTGTTCAAAATTCAATTCAATCGTCTGCCGGGCAACTTTATCTTTACTGGAATCAGATTCTTCGAAATAAGGAGGATTGGAAACAATCAAATCAAACTTTTCACTGGACTCAAAAAGTTTAAAATCCTGTTGAATATTTTTAAGCCTTGCATTGAAAATAGAATTTTGAAAATTCCGCCTGGTTAATTCAAAAGCAGCATTTTGAATATCTAATCCTAAAAATTCAGCTTTAGGGTTTCTTTGGGCAAGCATTAAGGAAATCAACCCAGTCCCGGTTCCTACTTCCAACACCCTGTCAGCGTTATCTACATTAGCCAACGCCCCAAGCATAACACCATCTGTCCCAACGCGGAAAACATCAGAAGATTGCAGAATTTCGAACTGTTTAAACTTAAAAGGTTTCACTATAGATTGGTAGGTAATGTGATGGTAAATGTAGATCCTTTATCAATTTCAGATTTTACAGAAATCTCTCCTTTATAATCTTCCACCATTTTTCTTACCATAGATAGACCAAGCCCCATCCCACTATTTTTGGAAGTGAAATTTGGCTCAAATATTCTTTCATACATATTCTCTGGAATGCCTACTCCATTATCCTGAACAGAAATCATCACCCTTCTCTGATGCTGCTCTAAATCTACATTAATGATCAATTTTCGATCCTCACTTTGAGCCTGTTTTGCATTGGTGACAAGATTTGTTATGATTCTGGAAAGATAAATCTTATCCATATTAATCATAATATTAGACTTATTGGTATGAACAAAAACACTATCATCACTGAAGACACGCAGAATATCTGCAACTTCAGCATTTAGATTGATCGTCTCATTATTTTTTTCAGGAAGCTTGGCAAATTCAGAGAATGCAGATGCTACCGTGGCAATAAGATCAATCTGATCTACCATTGTTTTACTCATCAGCTTCACCCTTTCCGTTACATTAGGATCCTGTGGATCAAATTTTCTTTCAAAATTCTGAATAGTAAGCTTCATAGGAGTCAAAGGATTTTTCACCTCATGAGCTACCTGTTTCGCCATCTCCCTCCAGGCTTCTTCCGATGCTTTGAAGCGAAGCCTTTCCTTCTGATCCTGAATCTGAAGAATCATTCTGTTATAAGCTCTTGCCAAAGCATTCAACTCATCATTTTTATAATATCTGATGGGGCGCATTTCATTTTCAAAAAGTGTAATACGCGTAATCATATCTGAAAACTTGGTAATATTTTTAGCCAAACTGTTTGATGTCACCCAACTTATCCAGATACTGAATATAATAAGAAAGAAATCAACCAGAAGTATGTATTTGACATACTGATGAAGCACCTCAAAATAAGCAGACTCATTATGATACAGTGGAATATATACAATTCCTATAGGTTCTAAAACATTATTTTTCAAAACCATATAAGATGAGGTGAATACA
Organism: Chryseobacterium sp. T16E-39; assembly: GCF_002216065.1. Lineage (NCBI taxonomy): Bacteria > Pseudomonadati > Bacteroidota > Flavobacteriia > Flavobacteriales > Weeksellaceae > Chryseobacterium > Chryseobacterium sp. T16E-39. The sequence goes on from NZ_CP022282.1 coordinate 2,696,624, forward strand.
GCGTCTTTCGCCTGATCATACCCTTTAATATCCACTCTTGCATCAGTTGCCAATATCCTATTGACAATATCCACAGGAATGGATTTTTGCGAAACCAATCCCTGATCTTTATTAGAAAGTAAATAATGTCCTTTCAGATCATAAATAACAATATCATGTTGATTGATATCTGCAATCTCAAAAATCTTATTTCCTAAAACCTGGGGGAGATCTCTTGTTTCGAGTACAGTACGGCTTACTGCATAATCCAGAAACCGCATTACGGCACTGGTCTTTTCCTGCATATCTATTTTACTTTGCTGCAAAGAATTTTTTCTTAAAACAAAATAAGGAACGAGAGAGGAAGCAACAACACTTAAAAGACACACCAACAAGAAACCGAAAAACACACGATTTCTCAGGCTATATCCTTTGTATTTATTAATTGCCATTCTGTTTATTAATTAACCTAGCAATATACTTACCAATTATATCAAATTCAAGATTTACTTTATCACCTATTTTCAAATGTTGCATATTGGTAAATTCCCAGGTATAAGGGATAATGGCTACCGAGAACTGAGACTCTTCGCTTTTCGCAACGGTTAAGCTAATCCCATTCATTGTAATTGAACCTTGAGGAACTGTCACAAAACCACCATCACTATCATATTTAACCGTAATAAAATAACTCCCGTCTCTATTTTCAATACCCGTTACTTCTCCAGTTTTATCAACATGCCCCTGAACAATATGCCCATCCAATCTACCATCCATTTTCATACAACGTTCAAGGTTTACGACGGTCCCCACTTCCCACTTACCTAAATTCGTCTTTTCCAGTGTTTCATTAATTGCCGTTACAACATATTGGTCATTTTTAATTTCAACAACGGTCAGACAACAACCATTATGTGCAAGACTCTGATCTATTTTCAATTCATGGGTGAATGGACATGTTAAAGTAAAATCAATATTACTTCCATTTTCCTCAATTTTCCCAATAACCCCAACTGCTTCAATAATTCCTGTGAACATATTATTTTTTGCTAAATTTGTAAAATTATAATCTTCAAAGATAATCAAAATGAGTCCAAAAAACTATAAAGTACGAGTAGGAATTTCAATCGGTGATTTCAATGGCATCGGCCCTGAAATCATCATGAAGTCTTTGAAAGACAAAACGATTACAGATTTTTTCACGCCAATAATTTTTGGATCCGGAAAACTTTTCACCTACCAGAAAAACATTTTCAAGCTGAATTTGAATTTCAATTACATCAACGAGGCATCGCAGGCTCAGGCTGGAAAGCTAAACATGGTCAACCTTGCTAAGGACAATTCCAACGTAGAACTGGGTACACCAACCGAAGAGTCTACACAAATGGCAATATCTTCTTTAGAGGCAGCGACAGAAGCTTTAATCAAAGGAGAGATTGATGTTCTTGTCACAGCACCCATCAATAAGGACGAAATGATGAAAATGGGATTTAAACATGCAGGACATACAGGATACTTTGAAGAAAAATTCAATAAAAAAGGACTTATGTTCCTGGTAACCGATGACTTAAAGGTCGCTGTTTCCACACACCACATTCCTATTGCAAAGGTGGCAGAAAATATTTCTAAAGAAAAAATCAAAAAGCAGATCAAAGCTTTAAATCAGACTTTAATTGAGGATTTTTGCATTCAAAAACCCAAAATAGCCGTTTTAGGATTAAATCCTCATTCCGGAGATGGTGGAGTAATTGGAAATGAAGAAATAGAAATTATCAGTCCAGCCATTAAAGAACTTTCAGATAATGGAATTTTAGCTTTTGGCCCCTTTCCGGCGGATAGCTTTTTCCAGCCAAACAAATACAAAAATTTCGATGCTGTTTTGGCAATGTATCACGATCAGGGACTAGCCCCTTTTAAAACCTTAGCCTATGAAGAAGGCGTAAATTATACAGCCTCACTTCCATTTATAAGAACCTCCCCAGATCATGGTGTTGCTTATGATATTGCCGGAAAAAATATTGCAGATGAGCAAAGTTTTACGGAAGCTATTTTTACTGCAATCAAAATTTTCAAAAACAGAAGTGAATATAACGATCTAATGAGCAGTAGAATGCAGCCAAGAAAGATGGCCGTAGACAATGGAATAGATGAAGATTTACCTGATGAAAACGAAGGGTAGACCGCTCAGACACATTTTAAATTAATTTTGTTTGATATTTTATTTGTAATTATAAAAAAAATGCATATTTTTGCACACTCATTTTATGGACAAGTTAAGAAACTATGACGTAAGCTTTTCCGGTTTAAAAAACGGCAAGCACCAGTTCAAATTTGAGACAGATCAATCGTTCTTTCAATTATTTGACACTGAACAGGAATTTACAAATCCTAGGATTACAGTGGATGTTTTATTAGAAAAGCATACTACTTTCTTAGAGTTTGAAATAAAAATCGATGGAATTGTAGAATTGGTTTGTGATATTACAAACGACAAATTCGATCATCCTATTGAAAACGAAATTAAAGTTTTGGTAAAATTTGGAGAAGAATATGATGATAGCGATGAAAACGTTATTACCATCCCAAGTACAGACCACGCCTTTAATGTAGCACAGTTAATTTACGAGAATGTGATGCTTTCCATACCTATGAAAAAGATATCTCCCAACGTAAGTGACGAAGATTTAAAAATTCTTGAACGATTCAGTCCTAAAGAAATTGAAGAGGAAGAACAAGAAAGCGACCCCAGATGGGAAGCGCTTAAAAAATTAAAAGATAAAAATTAAAATAATTTAAATATGATGAGATGATGAAAAAAATCTCATCGCTCATCAAATTAAAAAAGTTATTACAAAATGGCACATCCAAAGAGAAGACAATCGTCCACAAGAAGAGATAAGAGAAGAACTCACTACAAAGCTGTAGTTCCTCAATTAGCTAAAGATGCAAGTACAGGTGAACTTCACCTTTATCATAGAGCTCACTGGCATGAAGGAAAACTTTACTACAGAGGTAAAGTTGTATTAGAAAAAACAGTGGAAACTACTGAAGAAAACTAAGAGGCAATTTCAAAAAAACCTCGTTTTAATACAAAAACCGTCCAATTTTGATAAAATTGGACGGTTTTTTGTTGTTTTTTATGTTTTTTTGGTATCTTTGGCTCAAAATCAAATATCAAATTTATGGACATTAAAGACATCCAAAATCTTATTAAGTTTGTATCAAAAGCTGAAGTTTCAGAAGTAAAATACAAGACTAAAGATTTCGAAATCACTATTAAAACTCCATTAGCAGGAAGCGAAGTAAACTATGCACAACCAGCAGTTTATCATACCGCTCCACAACAAGTTGCTGCTCCTGTACAGACTCCGGCTGCTGCTGCTCCTACTGAAAAAGCTGAAGCAGTATCTGACGACAGCAAATATGTAACTATTAAGTCTCCAATGATTGGTACTTTCTACAGAAAGCCATCTCCAGATAAAGACGTTTTTGTAAATGTAGGTGATGAAGTTTCTAACGGAAAAATCGTTTGTGTAATTGAAGCTATGAAGTTGTTCAACCAGATAGAATCTGAAATCAGCGGAAAAATCGTTAAGATACTTGTAGACGATTCTACTCCTGTAGAATATGACCAACCTTTATTCCTAGTAGACCCATCTTAAGGAATTTTAGATTAAAGATTATAAATTTTAGATGAAATACTTTTCATTTAAAATAATTTAAAATTCAAAATTTATAATTTAAAATTTCGGAGAGATGTTCAAAAAAATATTAATAGCCAATCGTGGCGAAATTGCAATGCGAATTCTTCGTACTTGTAAAGAAATGGGAATCAAAACTGTTGCAGTATATTCTACTGCCGACAAAGATAGTCTTCATGTAAGGTTTGCTGACGAAGCTGTTTGTATTGGCCCGGCAATGAGCAAGGACTCATATCTTAAAATCTCTAACATTATTGCAGCTGCAGAAATTACAAATGCTGATGCGATCCATCCAGGTTATGGATTCCTGTCTGAAAATGCTAATTTCTCAAGAATCTGTCAGAAAAACGGCATCAAATTTATTGGTGCTTCTCCTGAGCAGATCGAAAAAATGGGTGACAAAGCTAACGCGAAGGCAACCATGAAAGCAGCAGGTGTACCATGTGTACCGGGTTCTGACGGCTTGATCGAATCTTACGAACACGCTGTAAAAGTTGCTGAAGAAACAGGATACCCTGTCATGATCAAAGCAACTGCAGGTGGTGGTGGAAAAGGGATGAGAGCTGTTTGGAAAGCTGAAGACCTAAAAGATCATTGGGAATCTGCAATTCAGGAAGCTGTAGCAGCCTTCGGAAATGGAGGTATGTATATGGAAAAATTAATTGAAGAGCCAAGACATATCGAAATTCAGGTTGCAGGAGACCAATATGGTAAGGCATGCCACCTTTCTGAAAGAGACTGCTCTGTACAGAGAAGAAATCAGAAATTAACCGAAGAAACTCCTTCGCCGTTCATGACTGATGAGCTTCGTGAGAAAATGGGTGACGCAGCAGTAAAAGCAGCAGAATATATTGGTTACGAAGGTGTTGGAACAATCGAATTTTTAGTAGACAAGCATAGAAATTTCTATTTCATGGAAATGAATACAAGAATTCAGGTTGAACATCCAATTACGGAACAGGTAATTGACTATGACCTAATCAGAGAGCAAATTCTTTTGGCTGCAGGAACCCCAATTTCAGGGATCAATTATTACCCGAAATTGCACTCAATTGAATGCAGAATCAATGCAGAAGATCCATATGCGGATTTCAGACCATCTCCAGGAAAGATCACAGGATTAAATATTCCTGGTGGCCACGGAATAAGAGTTGACACTCATGTATATTCTGGATATTCAATTCCTTCCAACTACGATTCAATGATTGCAAAATTAATTACGACTGCTCAGACCCGTGAGGAGGCAATTGCAAAAATGAGACGCGCCCTGGAAGAGTTTTATATCGAAGGTGTAAAAACGACAATTCCATTCCATAGACAACTAATGGATGATGAAAATTATCTTGCAGGAAATTATACCACAAAATTCATGGAAGATTTTGTAATGGATAAAAAGTATGATAATCACTAGGATTATTTTAGATAAAAAACAAGAGACTGCCTCATTTTGAGGCAGTTTTTTATTTTATGCCTTATCATATTAAATTATTAACTTTGCATAAAACCATAAGAATATGTCAACAGTAGAAACAGAAAAAAATTCACAATATTTTATTGACCTTGAAGACAAGCATGGAGCCCATAATTACCACCCTTTACCTGTAGTTTTAGATCGCGGGGAAGGTGTTTTTGTTTGGGATGTAGAAGGCAAAAAATACTATGACTTTCTTTCAGCATATTCTGCTGTAAACCAAGGACATTCACATCCTAAAATTGTAGAAGCTTTGGTAAACCAGGCTAAAAAACTAGCTTTAACTTCAAGAGCATTTTACAATTCTAATTTAGGAGAATACGAAAAGAAGATAACGACTCTATTTGGATTTGACAAGGTATTACCTATGAATTCTGGTGCTGAGGCAGTAGAAACAGCAGTAAAACTAGCCAGAAAATGGAGCTATGAAGTGAAAGGGATTTCAGAAAATGCAGCCAAGATTATTGTCTGCGAAAATAACTTCCATGGAAGAACAACCACTATCGTATCTTTTTCAAACGATCCTGATGCCAATCAGAATTATGGGCCTTTCACTCCTGGTTTTATTAAAATCCCTTATAATGATATAGCTGCATTAGAAGAAGTATTGGATAAAGAAGCTGGAAATATTGCCGCATTTTTAGTTGAACCCATCCAGGGTGAAGCTGGTGTTTATGTACCTAAGGATGGTTTTCTGAAAGAAGCTTCTGAGCTTTGTAAAAAGCACAATGTCCTTTTCATCGCTGATGAAGTACAAACAGGTATCGCAAGAACAGGAAAACTCATTGCTTGTTACCATGAAGACGTACAGCCTGATATTTTAATTTTAGGGAAAGCACTTTCTGGAGGAATGTATCCGGTATCTGCTGTTTTAGCTAATAATGAAATCATGAATGTCATTAAGCCAGGGCAGCATGGATCAACATTTGGAGGAAACCCAATCGCTTGCGCAGTCGCAGTTGCAGCATTAGATGTCGTTGCTGACGAAAATTTATCTGAAAGAGCAGAACAGCTTGGACAAATTTTCAGAAGTGAAATTGAAAAACTAATTGCAACATCTGATCTTATTACCAAAGTAAGAGGTAAAGGTTTACTTAATGCTATTTTAATTAATGATACACCCGACAGTTCTACAGCCTGGAATCTTTGTTTGAAATTAAAAGAAAATGGGTTATTAGCGAAACCGACTCATGGGAATATAATCAGACTTGCACCACCATTGGTGATCACGGAAGAACAACTTCTTGATTGCATAGAGATTATTAAAAAAACCATTCTCGAGTTTAAATAATGCCCCTTACCCTAGCTGTCATTACTTATAATGAAGAATATAACATTGTAAGACTTTTAGACGCTCTTTGTGATATTGTTGATGAAATTATAATCGTTGACAGCTATTCTACAGACAGTACAAAAGAAATTATTCTTCGCCAATATCCAAAAGCGAAGTTTTTTGAAAAAAAATTTAACGGGTATGGTGAACAAAAAAACCATGCCCTAAAGTTTTGTTCTAATGATTGGGTCCTATTCCTGGATGCGGATGAAGTTCCCAATAAAGAGCTTAAAAAGTCTATCAAACAGATAACGTCTTTACAAAATCCAGAATTTTGCGTCTATAAGGCGAAGTTTAATAATCACCTAGGGACTCGTTTGATAAAGCATGGAGGCTGGGGAACAGTTTCCCGTGAGAGGCTTTTTAAAAAAGATGCAGCAAAATATTCAGATGATAAAGTGCACGAATATTTGGTTACAAATCAAAAGTCAGGAACTTTAGAAGGAAGGCTTGATCATTATACCTACAAAAGCATTCATTGCCATGTTTCAAAGATCAATAAGTATTCTGATATGATGGCTGAAAAAATGTTTGACAATGGAAAAAGAATTAAAAGATTCAAAATAATAGTAAGTCCTGTTTTTGAGTTTGTAAAAGTTTTCATTTTTAAACTTGGTTTTCTTGACGGGTTTGCAGGATATTATGTTGCCAAAACCATGTCTTACTATACCTTTCTAAAGTATATTAAATTACGTGAGAAAATTAAGATATCAGAACTTCAAAAAAAGTGTAGCCAGAAAAACATATGATTTTATATCTTCTTTTCTTTCTAATAGTCCTATTCTTATTAGTATATTTTCGTCTTTATTTGTTCTTTTTCCAAAAAAATAGATTAATTATTTTAATGTATCATCAGGTGGAAGAGAAAAGTACCGACAGCCTTACGGTAAGCCTCGAGAATCTTGAACAACAATTTAAATACTTAAAAGAAAAAAATTATTCTTCGAAATTCTTTTCAGAAATAGATCAACCAGCTAAGAAAAGTATTATACTGACCTTTGACGATGGCTATAAAAACAATTTCGACTATCTTCCGGCTTTGCTGGAAAAGTATAATTTAAAAGCGGTCATATTTATTCCTACAAAATTTATTCAGGAAGGATACAACGATCATCAAATGATGACTTTTGAAGATATCAAAGGGCTTGATTCCAGGTTTTTTGAAATTGCACTTCATACCCACGTACATGAAAACCTTAGAAATTTATCTCCGGAAGTAATTGAGAAAGATCTCGAAACAAATATGCAAATACTCAATCAGCATCATATCAATTATAAAAAAGTTCTTGCGTATCCTTATGGAAAATATCCTAAAAGCAAAGAGGACAAGAAAATCTTTTTTATGGTTCTGGAAAAACTGGGAATCGATTTCGCCGTAAGAATTGGAAACAGAGCAAATTACTATCCTTCCAAAAAATATGAGTTATGTAGAATAGATATAAAAGGGGATGATTCCTTAGAAAATTTCAAATTAAAACTTATCTTTGGGAAATTAAAACTGTTTTAGAAGACCTAACTTTCATGGTTTTTAAACATCTAAATAGTTATGATAAATATAAGTGGCTTAATCATAACATATAACGAGGAGAAGAATATAAAAGAAGTCCTTGAGTGTTTTGATTTTTGTGATGAAATTATTATTATTGATTCTTTCAGCAATGATAAAACCCTAGAAATTGCTAAAGCTAATCCTAATGTGAAAATCATCCAAAATAAATTTGAAGATTTTACTAAACAACGAAACCTGGCTCTAGACGAAGCTAAAAATGATTGGGTCCTTTTTCTGGATGGTGATGAAAGAATTACACCTGCACTAAGAGCTGAAATCATTAATGAATTGGATAAACCTGATAAAAAAGATGCTTATTATTTTTACAGAAAATTTTTTTTCGCAGGAAAACCTATTCATTACTCGGGAACTCAAACCGATAAGAACTTCAGACTATTTAGAAAGTCAAAGGCAAGATATATTTTAGAAAAAAAAGTACATGAAACATTAGAAGTTTCAGGAACAATTGGAGAATTAAAAAATAAATTACTCCACTTCTCCGTTTCTGACTATGAGTCTTATAAGCAAAAAATGATTCATTATGGGATTTTAAAAGGACAGGAGTTATCAAATAAGGGAAAAAAATTTAATATAACAACACAATATTCTAAAACAGCTTTTAAATTTTTCAAGGCATACATTTTGCGGTTAGGAATATTAGATGGAAAAGAAGGATATCAGCTTTCATTTTTGCAAGCATTAAGTGCGTATGAAACCTATGAATCATTAAAAAAGGAACAAAATTAGTTGAATGAAGATTTGTGTAATTAGTTACGATTTTTGGGGCTATGACAAGCATATTGTAGATACATTATGTAAAAAAGGTATTGATGCCCATCATATCAAAATTGGAAACGTTACACATTCAAATTTTAAAGAAAGGGCAACTAACGCAATCAGTAAAGTTTTTTTAAATAAAAATTTAAAAACTGAAAAAAGGCAGCAGTTTGTAATAGATTCTTTAGTAGCGCTGGGTCACCAGGACCAGATATTGGTTTTGAATCCTGATACCTTCGACATTTCAACACTAGAAGAGATTAAAGCACACAGTGACAGATTGATCACCTATTTGTATGACAGTCTTGAAAGACTTCCGGTAGAGGATGAAAAGCTTGCTCTTTTTGATAAAATTTTCTCATTTGATATTATTGATATAAAAAAGCATGGCTTTGAGAAGCTTACCAATTACATATATCTAGATCATCTTTCTTGTAAAGAACAAACCCCTGATATGGATCTTTTCTATATCACATCTTACGATAATAAGAGGGTTTCTTATATCAAACTTCTGGCTAAAAAATTAATAGCACTCCATTTAAGGTTTCAGATCATGATCATTGGGAAGAAAAGCTGGAAAAACCAGTTAAAAAATATATTTATTACTATTCCTGAAAATTTATCTATTATTTTTAGTATTAAAAAAATTTCTCATAAAGATCTACCTAGTTATTATAAAAATTCAAAGGCCCTCCTTGATCTAACACGCGAAAACCAACATGGCCTTAGCTTCCGGGTATTTGAAGCAATGGCTTTAGAAAAGAAAATCATTACAGATAATATGGTGATTAAAGATTATGATTTCTACAACCCTAATAATATCCTAGTTCTTGATGAAACCTGTAGCAATCTTGATAAAAATTTCTTTGAACAGCCCTATGAAAACATTTCTGATGAAATTTACTACTATTACACTCTTGACAATTGGGTTGATCGTGTGTTTAAATTAGCATAAAAAATTTATTTCAATTATAAACAATGATTACACATACTAATCAGTCTAAAATTATCATATTTTGTCCCCCTAATAGTGTAACTGGCGGTCCAGAAGCGTTACACCAACTTGCTGACAAATTATATCATCTAGAGGTTAAAAATGTTTTTATGCATTATATTCCTAACCGAAAAAATGCAAAACCAAGTAATTATTCTATTTATCATACCACTGAAATAAATTCCTTTGAAGATCATCCCGAAAATATCCTGATCGTTCCAGAGTCTATGACTTTTCTAATAAAAGAATACCCTCAAAGCCAAAAAGTAATTTGGTGGTTAAGTGTTGATTTTTATAAGATTTTAATGGACTATAGAATAAGAAAGCAAAATATACTTACCAAATTTTTCTATAAACAAAAGGACAAAGAATATCACTTTGAACCACTCCCAAATGTTTTTCAATGGGCACAATCCTATCGCTCTTCAGTTTATATTAAAGATCATGGCATCCCTGAGAGCCAAATAGATTATGTATGTGATTACATTAACCCAAGCTTCTTAGAAAATAAAGAAAAAATAACCAAAGACCTTACGAATAAAAACATTCTTTATAACCCCCGAAAAGGAAAAAAAGAGATTTCCCTTATAATTAAAAGCTCACCAGAATTAAATTGGATACCTATTCAGAACATGAATGCTGGCCAGATAAAAGATTTAATGGCAAAGTCTTTACTGTATGTAGATTTTGGAGAAAACCCGGGTCGCGATAAAATGTTACGGGAATCAGTATCGCAAGATTGCTGTATCATTTCAGGAAAAAATGGATCTTCCGCTTATTATGAAGATCTGATGATTCCAGATGAATACAAATTCAACTTCAATGAAAATAAAATTTCTGAAATTATTTTAAAGATCAAACAGGTTTTAGAAAATTATCCTCATCACATTTCTGATTTTATTCCCTATAAAAACATGGTTTTAAATGAAGAAATCGCATTTGAAGAAAAATTGAAAGAAATATTCAAAAAATGAGCACAAAGAAAATCACCTTAATCTATCCTTTTGCTTATGGTTATATTGATTTTGTTGTCGGGCAGCTTCAATCAGACTCGTCTGTAACCGTTACAGATATTAAAACTGATACCATTAAATATATTTATCCAAATGTATTCGTGAAAATATGGAATGGTATAACAAAGCTGTTTGGCAGGAACATTAAAAAAAAATATTTCAGTAAAGAGGTTTTAAAACAGATTACAGAAAATCAGGATATCATTTTTGTTATTCGTCCAGATTTGTTAGATGATTCGCTATTAATCGAGTTAAAGAGAAAAGCAAAAAGTTTTATTGCTTACTATTATGATAGTTGTAAAAAATATCCTCGACAACTTGAAATAAGTCATTTTTTTGATGAAGTCTACTCTTACGAAAAAGAAGACATAAAAAAGTATAATTTTATTGAAACCACTAATTTTATCTATGACGAAACAATTGAATCTCAATCGGTAAAATATGATATCTTTAATGTTTCATCTTATGATTCAAGAATTGATGAAATTGATATGATTTCAAGAATATTATTTGATGCCGGATTTTCTATTTATTTTGTATTATTTTGGTATGAAAAATTAGCTTACCCCCATTTAAATTCCACTACAGAATACCTGTCACTAGATGATACGAAGAAACTCATTTCTCAATCAAAAGCAATGATAGATATTCAGAGAAAGGATCAAAAAGGGCTTTCCTTCAGAACTTTTGAAAGCTTAGGGTATAAAAAGAAACTAATTACCACAAATGATGAAGTCAAAAATTATGATTTCTACCATCCTAATAATATGTTGGTAATTGACAGTAATAATTTGGATACAGATGAAATTAAAAATTTTCTCGCTCTGAATTATGTAGAAATTGACCCTAGTATTATCAAGAAATATACTGTCAAAAGCTTCACTCAAAAAATATTCAAATTATAACACAATGGGTATTAAAAGAAAAATAAAAAATTATATATATTTAAAAAATCACTATCCCTTATCAGAAAAAATCATTACACCTGATGAGCACAAAAAAAATATACTGATCGTTGATAGTCAGATCCCAACTTTTGATAAAGACTCTGCATCAAATAGAATTACAGAGATTGCCAAGTTTCTTGCCAAGCACTATAATGTGTATCTTATGGATTGGAGAAAGGCAATCCCGAAAGTTGAATCGAAAAAATATATTAAAAACCTGAATGACCATAATGTCATTGTTTATACCCCATTCATTGGTAAGTATGGAATCATGAAAGGCAAAAAACATTTTATTGATACATTGCTTCCCAAACTCGACTTTGTATGGTGCCATAGACCTGAACTTTTTGAATATTATTTAGACTTTTTCAGAAAAGAAGCACCCAAAGCGAAAATAGTTTATGATATGGTAGACATTCATTATCTTAGGATGGAAAGAGGTCTTGAAATTAAATATGATAAAAACAGAGCCAAAGAATTGGTTCATTATAAATATATTGAAACTGAACTCTGTAAAAAGGCTGATAAAATCGCCGTCATCAGTGATAAAGAAAAAGAATTTATGACCTCTTTTGTTGATGAGTCAAAATTATTTACAGTAAGTAATGTTCATAATTTAAAAGTTAAGCCTGAAGACATGCCTCCTTTTGAAAAGCGCAACAGCATATTCTTCATTGGTACTTTTTTACATGACCCTAATGTAGATGCGGTAGAAATCCTATATCACAAAATTATGCCTTTGGTTTGGAAGACTTTACCTGAATTAAAGATCACAATAATCGGTTCTGAAGCTCCACAATCCATAGTAGATATGAATTCTGAAAAGTTTGAAATTGCCGGTTTTGTAGAAAACATTATTCCTTATTATGAAAATTGCTTTGCCTCAGTATCTCCTTTAAGATTTGGAGCGGGTGTAAAAGGCAAAATTGGACAGGCATTAGAGTACACCCTTCCTGTATTAACAACTGAAATAGGTGCGGAAGGAATGTTTTTAGAAGATGGGATTACAGCATTGATTTCAGGAAACGAGGACTATCAGAAATTTGCTGATAATATTATTGAGATATGCAGTAATAAACAAACCTGGGATACCCTACACAACAATTCTGAAAAAGCTATTTATCCATTTTCGATTGATGCGCAGAGAGATGAAATCTTTAAGATGCTGCAATGAAAGACCTGGCAATAATTATTTTGAATTACAATTCTTTTGAAGACACTTCACGAGAAGTAAATAGTTTATTACAACAAAAATGCTACAATAAATCTATTTATATTGTTGATAATAATTCTACAGATAAGGGTAAAATAGAACAATTAGGATTAGAAAAAAATATCAATTTTATCATTAGTGATAAAAATGGTGGTTATGCCTACGGTAATAATTTAGCTATAAAACAAGCTATAAAAGATGGCAAGAAGTTCTTTTTATTACTCAACCCGGATATTGATATAGATGTTGTTACTATCGAAGTATTATACAATGATTTACAGAGAAAGACTGAAATTGGTATTATTGGACCAAGGATATGCTATAGAAATCATAAAAATTTAATCTATTCAGATGGCGGATTATTACATCCTGAAGAAGGATTCCAGGGTGAGCACGTACACTTTAACCGCAATATATCTGATGTGAAAACTGATCATTACAATTATGATATAGATTACGTAGATGGTAGTGTCTTTATGTTCAGAAAAGAAGTATTAGATGAAATAGGATTAATGAATGAAAAATTTTTCATGTACTATGAAGAGTCTGAATGGTGCTTGAGAGTATTAAGAAAAACACAGTGGAAATTAGTCGTCAACACAAACATAACTGCATACAACGTCTATAGCGAAAAAGGAAGTTTTTATGAATACTATATGACCAGAAATCGCATATGGTTATGTAGGTTATATGATGGAGATATTAAATATGTGCAAAAAGAACGTTGGAAGCTGGCTAGAAAAGCCTTTAAAAGGAGAGATTTTTCTTTGGCTAAAGCATATCTCAAAGGTATTATCGACGGAGTTTATTCAAAATTGTAAATTCAAATAAAGTTATTCATTAATATTAGGAACAAAAATATGATTAAAGCTGGTTATCTTTTATCTTATGACTATTCATACATTTTTACATCTATTAATCAAATTTATGATGAAGTTGATAAAATTGTTATAAGTTATGACTCAGATAATAAAACTTGGGCAGGCAATGATGTTTTCATTCCTGAAAGTTTTTTTACAGATCTTAAAAAAATTGATATCCATAATAAAATTATCTTTTATAAAGACTCATTTTATATTGCCGGCATGAAGCCTATGGAGCTTGAGACTAGGCAAAGAAATATGATGGCTGAAAAATTAGGCTTAGATGGATGGCATATGCAAATAGACAGTGATGAATATGCGTATGATTTCAAAAAATTGGCAAGTTTTTTAAGAAAAAACAATTTTTTACTTAAAAAAGCAGAAAAATATCCCATCAATTTCCAGGTAAACTTTGTAACATTATTTAAGAGTAATGACAATGGTTTTTTTGTGGTAGCTCCTTTTAAAGAAAAATGCATGCTCATTACCAATTATCCCAAATATGAATATGCTAGAAATACAAATAAAGGACAAACTCTTCCCTTAGACTATTATTTGATTCATCAATCATGGGCACGAGATGAAAAAGAGATTGTAAAAAAAATAAACAACTGGGGACATAAAAATGACTTTGACACGAATAAATTCCTCGATTTATGGAAAAATCTAGATGCCAATAATTATTCGGAATTTCAAAATTTTCATCCAATATATGATAGTCTTTGGAAAGAATTATCTTTTTTTCCATCAAAAAACATAGATGACTTTATCACTTTATTTTCAGAAAAATATCCCCAGGAAAAAATAAAACATCCTCTTAAATTCAAGAAAAGAATTAAACTTTATTTAAAGTCCCTTTTCTAACCTTATTCTATAAAAACATTCTTAAATTTTTCCATAATAACATTTGGATTAAAAAATTCAGAATAGCAGTCCCAGTTTAGATTTTTATCAGGATTAAAATTGTTTAATATTGCCGCTAGATCTTTTTTATCCTGATATAAAAATGCTTTTTTTCCTAAAATTTCAAGATGTGATTTTTCATCAGAACCTGCCCATGTTATTATAGGTTTATTTTTGATGGAAAATTCACCTATTGCCATTCCAAAGCTTTCACCCTGCCTTCTCGCATGTAAAAAGGCATCTGAAGTATTAATGAACTTTACCTTTCTTTCAATACTTGTTGTGGGAGGAAGGAAAATAATATTTTTATAAGGTCTGAAAAAGCCTCTCTTAACAAATTGATCAGTGCCCATAAAAATAAAATAAATATTTTTATTTCGAAGCGCTGTTTTTTTCACCACTTCATTGACAAAATCAATATCAAAAGTTTCAGCTCCTCCATATCTAGCAAATACAACTGCATCCTTTGGAATATTAAGTTCACCTCTTAAATCCCCAGCAATTTCCGGAAGATCTACTATATGTGGTACAAAAGGGAGCTCGCCATTACTCATCGTTTTTGCCAACCATTCTGATACATATGCATATACATTTCCATAAGGTTCATTATATTTAAAAACAGCATGGATAGCTGTTTTAATAAGATCAGTTGGAGCATCATCTTCTTTCTGCCCTGATTTTATGGCATAAAACAAATCAGCATTCGATTTTTTAATCAATAAATCCCGATGAGCTATATCAGTATATCCTAGTACATTAAATCTTTTTTCAAATCTTTCAATGGCTTCAGGGATATTATTACTGCTGTCTTTTGGATAGAGAATTAAAGATTCATTATTTAGGATTTCTTCATTATATCGCGCATAGTCAAAAATTGCGTTGGAAGTACCTCTATAACATAATTGGTTTTCGTGAAAGATAATTTTCATCTTATTGATAATATTTATTCATTGTATTCAATTCTAACATTTGCTCTGTTTAACTAAACTATTTCTTAGCAAAAAATATTTTACTGTTCTAAGATAAATGTTCAAATCAATTTATTTGATCATAAATCTGCAAATGTATAAATTAAGATTAACTAAGTAAAAAAGCCCAAGGTATCTTGGACTTTTTTTACTTATCTGTTTATGTGTTTATTGAATATCAGAGCCTATTATATACCCTCCTGTTCCATTAATTTTACGAACAGCATTATTGTTAAATCTATATTTATTATATATAGTAGAATTAGGTATCCATCTCAAAGTATTCCCTTCTCTCATATAGATCTTAAGTGTATAATTGTCCTGTTTAAGGTCATTATCAGGTGTTAAATCTTTACCTTTTTTCACTGTTGAAAGGTTAGTGGAGCTAACATCAAAAATATCTGCATTGCTTATGTTAAATAATCCAAAAAGGGTATCTGGGCTTTGAATATAACGTAACTGATTTTCAAACATAAAGAACACTTCTCCTGTTATAGGGTTTCTAACAAAGTTTCCATTAACTAGGTTTGCTGTATTAGTATATTCAATATTAACTCTATTATCTATAAGATACTGATCTACATAAGCTTTAAGTTGTGACTTTTTTACAGGATCTTTAACAACGTCATAAATAAGAATCAAACCATTCGAACCAAAATCCACCAAAACAGAATTATTTGCAGTAGAACTGTTTTGCCAGTTGGCTATATTAATTTTAGGATTATTTTGATCCAGATTTAATTCATTCATTAAACCTTTTGAAGGATCTCCTCCCCTTGTTTTATAAGATAATTTTTTTGAATAGTTTTGATTAGAACTTGATGTATTGACGTCATTTGTAACATCTACATCAAATATAGCCTTCATTCCAGCTTTAACCCCAACTCTAGCAGCATGCTCTCTATTTCTATTGGTAGTTTCAGATTGAAATAAAATATCCATTTTTGCTCCAGTATAGATATCTACCAATATATGGGTACCATAATCATTAACAATTTGTTGCGGGCTCTTTGTTTGAAGGTCTTGCACAAATTCAGGGGTTAAATAGTCTGACAAGGCAGAAGCCGTTGCATTAATCCTAAATCTTCTCTGCTTAATAGTTAAATTATAACTTCCGTAAATGTATTTAGCATCAAATTTATTCGAATTGGTAATCGTAGTATTAAAAGCAACTGAAAGTGTTTTTTTAAATAATGGTATTCCGGCAGTTACTCCTACTTTTGTTGAAACCATTTTAGAATAAGACTCTGCATTTTCACCATATTCTTCCACATATTCCTGAGAAAATGTATTATCAGTTACTAATCTTGAAGCCTGCTCAACTTTAAACCTTGCAATATCAATCACTTGAAATCCTGCGGAATTTGCATTAGCATATTCTCCTGCCGCATCAAATCCATGCCCCAGTACATCATATTCTCCATCTCCTGCGGATTTCCCTGCCTTTGAACGGCTCGTACGGCTCAAGTTCTCCGGAGCGCCCTCATTGTTAAGTTCTTCTGTAGAACATGAGGTTACAAAAAGCATCAGAATCATACTAATGCAAAACGAAAATTGTTTTTTTATCATATTTAAAATTTTTTGCGCAAAAATAGGTTTTTACCTATCATTTAAAAAAATAAAAAACATGATACAAATCACAAACTAAAGAATTGTTTATAACACATAAACCCTTTAAATAAAGAGATACAACATCCCAATATATTGAATTAAATAAATAAAAATCTATTTTTTAATTATTTATTCAAATCGTTTTCATCTATTGAATTATTAATTTCAATCACAACTATTTATTATAATAAATACTTTAGCCAATTCTAAGCATACTTTCTCATACCTAATTATAACAACAAGAATTTATTCAAAAGAAAATAACAGAATCACAAAATACCTGTTAACCATATAATTTTAACTAAATTTGCACAAAATTTAAATTGATAATGGAGAAAGTAAGAGTACGTTTTGCTCCAAGTCCTACAGGACCTTTGCATTTGGGAGGTGTAAGAACCGCATTATATGATTATCTTTTTGCTAAAAACCAGGGTGGCGAATTCGTTTTGAGGATCGAAGATACCGACACGGCAAGATATGTAGAAGGTGCTGAAGAGTATATTGAAGAAGCTTTAGAATGGTGCGGAATCATTCCTGATGAAAGTCCTAAAAAAGGAGGAAAGTATGCTCCTTACAGACAATCTGAAAGAAGAGACATTTACGACAGATATACGGAACAAATTCTAAAAACGGATTATGCTTATCTTGCTTTTGATACTCCAGAAGAATTGGATGCTATCCGTGCAGAATATGAAGCGAAGGGAGATGTTTTTTCTTATGATAATAAAACAAGAAATCGCTTAAGAAATAGTCTTGCACTTTCTGAGGAGGAGATTGAAGTATTATTACTTAACAAAACACCATATGTCGTTCGATTCAAAATGCCAGTTGACAGAACGCTTAATCTTGAAGATATTATCCGTGGCAGATCATCTGTAAACACCAATACTTTAGATGATAAAGTTTTAGTTAAACATGATGGAATGCCTACTTATCATTTTGCTAACGTAATTGATGACCATGAGATGAAGATCACCCATGTCATCCGCGGAGAAGAATGGTTGCCATCTTTAGGTCTACACACATTATTATATGAAGCAATGCAGTGGGATGCTCCCCAGTTTGCTCACCTTTCATTGATTCTAAAACCAGAAGGAAAGGGTAAATTAAGTAAAAGAGATGGTGACAAATTTGGATTCCCTGTTTTTCCATTAGATTTCAAAGATCCCGAAACAGGTAACATTTCAAAGGGATATAGAGAAAATGGATATCTTCCCGATGCATTTATCAATATGGTAGCTTTACTTGGCTGGTCACCCGCAAATGACAGGGAAATTCTTCCCCTGAAGGAAATGATTAAAGAATTTGACCTTCATAAAGTTCACAAGGCAGGAGCCAGATTCAGCAAAGAAAAATCCGAGTGGTTTAATCACCAGTATATCCAGTTAAAATCGGATGAAGAGCTTTTAAAAATTTTGAAAAATACCGGTTTAGAATTATCCCATGTTTCAGATGAAAAATTAATTAAGATTATTCATCTTATGAAAGAAAGAGCTACATTTCCTCAAGACATCTATGAAAACGGAAAGTTTTTCTTTGAGCCCCCTACTTCTTATGATGAAAAGGCAGCAAAAAAAGCATGGAATGAAGAAACTTCAACAATACTAGCTGATTTATCTGACACCCTGGAGAACACCCAGGAATTTAACAGCGAAGTATTAAAGCAAACTGTTCATGATTTTGCCGAAAATAAAGGGCTCGGAATGGGAAAAGTGATGATGCCTCTTCGTTTAGCATTAGTAGGAGAATTAAAAGGACCAGATGTTCCTGATATTCTGGAACTGCTTGGAAAAGAAGAAAGTATAGCTAGAATGAAGAATGCTATTAATAATTTTAAATAGAGTTTCATAATTTTTCATAAATTTGAACGATATAATTTACTTCAAGAATGGAATATTTAAGTTTCGAACTTCCTATAAAAGAATTAATGGATCAATACCAAACGTGTTCTTTAGTAGGAGAAGAAAGCGGTGTTGATGTAAAATTAGCATGTAGTCAGATTGAGGATAAGATCATAGAAAAGAAAAAAGAGATCTATGGAAACCTTACCCCTTGGCAAAGAGTACAACTATCTCGTCATCCCGATCGTCCTTATGCTTTAGACCATATTAATGGCATTGCTGATAAAGGTAGTTTTCTAGAACTTCATGGAGACAGAAATTTCGCTGATGATCCGGCTTTAATTGGTGGACTAGCTACATTGGATGGTCATAAAGTAATGATCATAGGAACCCAAAAAGGGAGAACGACAAAAGAAAGACAATACAGAAGATTTGGAATGCCAAATCCTGAAGGATATAGAAAAGCTTTAAGGCTAATGAAATTGGCTGAAAAATTCCATATTCCTGTTGTAACTTTAGTTGACACCCCTGGAGCATATCCCGGATTAGAGGCTGAAGAGAGAGGACAAGGAGAGGCCATTGCAAGAAACATCTTTGAAATGGTTCAGCTTAAAACTCCTATTTTCACTTATATTATTGGTGAAGGAGCTAGTGGTGGAGCTTTAGGAATCGGTGTAGGAAATAAAGTATATATGTTAGAAAACACATGGTATACCGTAATTGCACCTGAAAGCTGTTCATCGATATTATGGAGAAACTGGGATCATAAAGAAGATGCAGCTAATGCATTAAACCTTACTCCAAAGGATGCTTTAAGAGAAAAATTCATTGATGGTATTATAGAGGAACCTCTTGGAGGTGCTCATTATGATCCGGAAACTGCTTATTTGAATTTAAAGAGTTCTATCTTACAAAATATCAAAGCTTTCTCTAAGTTCACAGGACAAGAATTAGAAACCCAGCGACAAGAAAAGTTTATCGCAATGGGACAATTTAAAGGATAAAAGAAAAAGGTTAAGAGAAAACTCTTAACCTTTTTTATTTTTTTAATACATAAACAACACCCTACTCAGATACATTCAATTCTAATTCAATATCCTTATTTATTCTTTTTAGTGATGAGTATTTTGCATCACATACCATTGTAGTCAAGACATATTCTCCTTTATCGATTAGAATAAAATTTTGTCCTTTTGCAGGAACACTAAGATTATAGTATTTCTTTCCACTAATTTTCACAATCAGATTACAACTGGATCTGTTTTTAATATTAATATATGCCTCTTTTAGATTATCGTCATTACTAAAAATATGAGTCAACATTGCAGCTGTTCTTTTACTTTCTTCACTTGGCTCAGATTTCTTGCTACTACTATTATTACTATTGCTTAAACTTGTATTACTATTGCTTACACTTGCATAGTTCACTTTCTTCTCAATCGCAGCAGGCGAAGAGTTTACAGCCATTGTTTTAGCATTGTTTAATTCATTGTTTTTAACAATTTTTTCAATCTTCTCTTTACTAATAGGTTTAATAGTAGGCTTAGCTTCCGGAGAATTATCAGCCATAATGATCTCGATCAGCTTTCTTTTAAAATAATCTGTTTTTGCATGGTTAGGATTCTGCTTTAAAAAGCCAGCAATAATCCGTGCCTCCTTCGTGCTTTCTGCATCCTGCTCGGTATAGATGATAAGTGTTTCCTTTTCCACCACAGCTTTAGATTTGGTCTTTTTCTTTTTTTGGGAAAAGCCTAATGTAAAAATGCATAAAATATAAGGAGAAATTTTTTTTTCATTAACTAAATATTTAAAAATTATGAACTAACAAAATAACGTGAAAAGTCATTTTTTAGTTTATCATTAAAATCATTATCTTTGCAGTGCTCAAAAATAAACTAAAAAATCAAAACTAAATCTTAATAAAAAAAATAATAGATATTATGTCTTATACACCAGCTGCTGCAGACGTAGCAAAATTAAGAAACCAAACAGGTGCAGGTATGATGGACTGCAAAAAAGCTTTAGTTGAAGCTGAAGGAGATTTCGAAAAAGCGGTAGATATCCTTAGAAAAAAAGGACAAAAAGTTGCTGCTAATAGAGCTGATAGAGAGTCTAGTGAAGGGGCAGTTATCGCAAGAGTAAATGAAGATAACACTTTAGGTGTTGTTATTTCTTTAAACTGTGAAACTGATTTCGTTGCTAAAAACGAAGCATTCATTGAGCTTGCTTATGAATTAGCTGAAATGGCTATTTTTGCTGCTACTAAAGAAGAACTTCTTGCTACTGACTTCCACGGAATCACTGTTGCTGAGAAACTTATCGAACAAACAGGGGTTATCGGTGAAAAGATCGAAATCGGTTCTTTCGAAAGAATTCAGGGTCCATTCTTAGGGGCTTATATCCACGCAGGAAATAAAATTGCTGCAATCACTTCTCTTTCTTCTAAAGTAGATGGAGCTAATGAAGCTGCTAAAGCTGTTTCTATGCAGGTTGCTGCAATGAACCCTATCGCTCTAGACGAAACTAAGGTTTCTCAGGAAACTATCGATAAAGAATTAGAGATCGAAAGAGAACTTCTTACTAAAGAAGGTAAGCCTGAAAATATTATTGATAATATTCTAAAAGGTAAAATGCAGAAATTCTACAAAGAAAATACATTGGTACACCAGGCTTTTATTAAAGACGGAAGCCAATCGGTTGCTGACTATGTAAAATCTGTAAATGCAGACTTAAAAGTTACAGGATTTGTAAGAGTAAGCTTAAGCTAATTCGACATTTCAAAAAGAACATAAATCCCGATGAAAATTTTCGTCGGGATTTTTATTATACCTAAGACTTAAATAAATAATGTTTAAAACTTTGCCATTACAAAAAATGGAAAGAAGCCTGAAACAAAATTATAACTTTTATATCCCATTTCCATTTTAATAAAGAATTAAGGATTATTTTTTTATTTTCACTTGTAAATTATTAATAATATATCAAATATTATTTTAAATTTGTAGAAATCCTAATTCCCAAGTTTATGAAAAGATTTCTACTTAGTTTAGTATTGCTTTTTTTTACAATTAATACTCTTTTTGCTCAAAGAGATACCGAGCACTGGATAGCACCTTTTTATGCTAACGCCAATGTTGGCACATATACCAACGCACTTTATCTCTCTACAGACTCAGTGACTCCTTTTGATGTAAAAGTTTACAATAACAATGCTTTAGTGACCACTATTACAATCAGCAAGGGAGATCCAAAGGTCTATACACTGACTGATAATGGCTTAATTTCCGCCAGTACAACTGCAGATGGTTTTAAAGTTATTACCAAAGGATTATATCTTAAAGCAGACAAACCCTATTATTGTAGTTTAAGATTGGCACAGACTGCACATGGTGAAATCATTACAAGTAAAGGAAAAGCAGGTATTGGAAAGGAATTTTT
Source organism: Chryseobacterium sp. T16E-39 (assembly GCF_002216065.1). Lineage (NCBI taxonomy): Bacteria > Pseudomonadati > Bacteroidota > Flavobacteriia > Flavobacteriales > Weeksellaceae > Chryseobacterium > Chryseobacterium sp. T16E-39. Next base: position 2,719,225 of record NZ_CP022282.1, read on the forward strand.
TGTAGCAGCCAGCCCAAATACCTCAACCAATACACTCTATAATTTTACCGCAGGGGTCCTTGCCACAGAGGATAATACAACAGTAACCGTTTCCTGGAATGGTACAGGTGTAACATTTTTTGGAGGAACCGCCACTGGTAATTCACACACTTTTACTTTAAATAAGGGAGAATCCTTTTTATTTGCAGGTGATGGAGGAGTCAGCGCCAACCTTACCGGATTTATTGGTGCTAAAATTGTGGCCGACAAGCCTATTTCTCTAACCAATGGAAGTTGTAACGGGAATTTTGGAATTGGCGGATCAGATGGATCAGACTCTATTCTTGATCAATCAGTTCCAGTTGAAAGGTTGGGTAATACCTTTGCTATGGTCAAAACCAAATCGACTGTTCCCAGTGAAAATATGGAAGGCGGAATTATTATTGCAGTAGAAGATAACACAGACATATTCTTAAATGGCTCTTCAACAGCTGCTGCGACCATAAATGCAGGACAATGGTACAGGATTAACGAAACCGACTATGTCGTACAGACTGGTGCCGGAACGCATTCAAACATGTTCATTTCCACCTCCAAAAAAGTCTATTTATATCAATTTATAGGTGTAGGAGATAGTAATGCAACCTGTGGTTTCAACTATATACCTCCACTCAACTGTTTCTTACCAAGAAAAATTGATGAGATTGGAAAAATTAATGAAATGCCAAGCATCTCATCCCCTATTTCACTAAAATTAAATATCCTGACAGAGACTGGTGCAACAGTCTTAGTAAATGGAGTAGCTCCTACAGCAGCACAGGGACCTTATCCTCTAACAGGAAACACCCAATGGCAAACTTATGCTATTGACGGAATTTCGGGAAATATATCGATAACCTCTACAAAGGCGGTAACCGCTGGAGTTAATGGCGGATTTAACACCGCGGGATATGGAGGATATTTTGCTGGATTCTCATCTGTTCCTGTAATTTCTAAAAAAACTGGCGAATGTATCCCGGGTATTGTACTAGAAGTTGATGACGGATATGAAACCTATCAATGGTACTTGAATGGTGTTGCAATTCCTGGGGCTACAACGAACACCTATACTCCTACACAAGCCGGAAATTACACCGTAACGGTAGGAATGGGAACATGTAATCCGGTAACCACACCAATATATAAGGTTTTTAACTGTATTAAAAATACAACGAGCAACATCAATGCGTGTGCTACTAAAGTTATCACTCCTCATTTTTCTAGCTCAACACAAACTCCGGTTCCTAGTACTGTGTCTATCTTAACAGCACCTACCCATGGAACAGCTGTATTAAATCCTTCAACAGGTGTAATAACTTATACTCCAGTACCTGGCTATTTAGGCCCAGACGTCATTGTTTACACGTTCTGTGGAAACGCTCCTGAATTTATTGACTGCGAAACAGTAACTTTAAATCTAACGGTAGTTCCTTTTATTGTAAAGGATGCCACATTGGAAGCATGTCAATATGAAGATAAAGCTTATTTCAATTTAACGACAGCTAATGTTATTGACCTCAACCCAGTAGGTAAAAAGTTCTATCCAACTTTAGCTGATCTGAATGCAAATACCAATGAAATCACAACACCTCAAAATTATGGTTCTGCCGGAGGCGTGGTTTATGTTAAAATAACCAGTACTGAAGGATGTACAGGAATTGCAAAAATTACATTAATCGCGAAACCCATTAAAAAATCTCCGATACTGCTTGATAAGTATATTTGTATAGATGCAAGAACTAACCTGGATGCCGGCCCTGGATATGATTCATATCAATGGAATACAGGAGCTACTACACAAGCTATTGAAGGTGTTGGAGTGGGTGAATACACCGTTATTCTTGGGAAAGACGGATGTTTTGTAACGCAGACCGTAAAAGTATTTAAAAACCCGGATCCGGTTATTACTGAAATCGAAATTTCCAATACTACAGCAACAGTCCATGTAAGTGGAGGAACACAGCCCTATAAATATGCTGTAGATGGAACTGCAAACTGGCAGGATTCTAACGTATTCACAAACCTCACTAGAGGTCAGCATATTTTCTATGTAAAAGATGTCAATAACTGCGCTCCAATATCAGTGGAAATTACAGTACCTAATCTTATTAATGCAATCACCCCGAACGGTGACAACATTAATGATTATATAGATTATAGCGAACTTTCATATAAAGAAAACCTCAGCTTTGTTATTTATGACAGATATGGTAACAAAGTATTCACCGGAGATAAATTCAACAACTACAAATGGGATGGGAAACATTTCGACAAGAAAATTCTCACCGGAACTTATTGGTATCATATTAATTGGAATGAACCCAATAAGGATAAAACACCTATAAAATATACGGGTTGGATTTTAGTAAAAAACAGAAATTAGTATTAAATAATTATTAAATTATTAAACCACGATTATAAAATCGTGGTTTTTTATTGTTATAATACTATTATTTTAAAAAAGATATTAAATAATCTACTATTTTTGTATAAATTATAATTCCCTATACCATGAAAAAAATCATTTTTAGTTTTCTACTGGTCTTTTTTATAATTAATACACTTTTTGCACAACGGGATACTGATCACTGGATAGCACCATATTACAGCACTATTGAAGGATATAATAATGCTTTATATTTATCCACAGATTCCGTAAATCCATTTGAAGTTAAAGTCTACAATAACAATTCTGTTATTGGAACAGTTATCATAAGTAAGGGAAACCCACAAACATATACGCTTAACAATAGTCTAATAGTAGCTTCTAATCCAAATGATGGCTTTAAAGTTATTAATAAAGGACTATACCTTAAAGCAGATAAACGTTTTTACTGCAGTTTAAGAATGGCACAAAGTGCACATGGTGAAATCATTACAAGTAAAGGGAAAGCAGGTATTGGAAAGGAATTTTTTGTAGCATCCAGTCCAAATACTTCCAACAGTGCAATTTACAATTTCACAGCTGGTATTCTTGCCACAGAGGATAATACAACAGTAACCGTTTCATGGAATGGCACAGGCTTAGTTTTTTATGGAGGAGCATCTATCGGAAACTCCCATACTATCACTTTGAATAAAGGACAATCATTTTTATTTGCTGGCTCGGGAAGCACGAGTGCAAATCTTACCGGATTTATTGGAGCTAAGATTGTTGCCAACAAACCAGTTTGTCTCACCAATGGAAGCTGCAACGGAAATTTTGGAATATTAAGTTCAGGAGGATCAGACCCTATTCTTGACCAATCTGTACCAACGGAAAGACTGGGTAGTACCTTTGCCATGGTTAAAACCAAATCTACTTCTCCAGCTCAAAATATGGAAGGTGGAATTATTATTGCAGTAGAAGATAACACAGACATATTCTTAAATGGCTCCACAACGGCTGCTGCAACCATAAATGCAGGACAATGGTACAGGATTAACGAAGCCGACTATGTCGTACAGACTGGTGCCGGAACACATTCAAATATGTTTATTTCCACCTCCAAAAAAGTCTATTTATATCAATTTATAGGTGTAGGAGATAGTAATGCAACCTGTGGTTTCAACTATATACCTCCACTCAACTGTTTCTTACCAAGAAAAATTGATGAGATTGGAAAAATTAATGAAATGCCAAGCATCTCATCCCCTATTTCTCTAAAATTAAATATCCTGACAGAGACTGGTGCAACAGTCTCTGTAAATGGAGTAGTTCCTACAGCAGCACAAGGCCCCTATCCTTTAACAGGGAATACCCAATGGCAAACTTATGCTATTGACGGAATTTCCGGGAATGTGTCCATTACCTCTACAAAAGCTGTAACTGCAGGAATCAATGGAGGATATAGCACTGCAGGATATGGAGGATATTTCGCTGGATTCTCATCTGTTCCTGTCATCACAAAAAAAGCAGGTGAGTGCGTTCCTGGTATCGTACTCGAAGTTGATGACGGATATGAAGCATATCAATGGCATTTAAATGGCACTCCCATAGCTGGAGCTACAACTAGTACTCACACCCCACTTCAACCAGGAAATTATACAGTCTATGTAACTATGGGTAGCTGCCCAATAACCACACCGATATATAAAGTTTTTAACTGTATTAAAAATACAACTACCAGTATTAATATCTGTGCTCCTAAAATTATCACTCCTCATTTTTCTAGCTCAACACAAACTCCCGTTCCTAGTACTGTATCTATCTTAACAGCACCTACTCATGGAACAGCTGTACTAAATCCTTCAACAGGTGTAATTACTTATACACCAGTATCCGGCTATTTTGGTCCAGACGTCATTGTTTACACATTTTGTGGAAACGCTCCTGAATTTATTGACTGCGAAACAGTAACTTTAAACCTAATGGTAGTTCCTTTTATTGTAAAGGATGCCACTTTGGAAGCATGCCAATATGAAGATAAAGCTTATTTCAACCTAACAACGGCTAACGTTATTGATTTTCCCCAAGCAATTAAAAAATTCTATCCAACTTTAGCTGACCTGAATGCAAATACGAATGAAATCACAACTCCTCAAAATTATGGTTCTGCCGGAGGAATGGTTTATGTTAAAATAACAACCACTGAAGGGTGTACAGGAATTGCAAAAATTACATTAATCGCAAAACCTATTAAAAAATCCCCAATACTGCTCGATAAGTATATCTGTATCGATTCAAGAACCAACCTGGATGCCGGTCCTGGATATGATTCATACCAATGGAATACGGGAGCTACTACACCATCTATTGAAGGTGTTGGAGTGGGTGAATACACCGTTATTCTTGGGAAAGATGGATGTTTTGTAACACAGACTGTAAGAGTATTTAAAAACCCGGATCCGGTAATTACACAGATCGAAATTTCCAATACTACTGCAACAGTCCATGTAAGTGGAGGAACACCTCCTTATAAGTATGATGTAGATGGAACTGCAAACTGGCAGGATTCTAACGTATTCACAAATCTCACTAGAGGTCAGCATACTTTCTATGTTAAAGACACTAATAACTGCGCTCCAATATCAGTAGAAATTACAGTCCTTAATCTCGTTAATGCAATAACCCCAAATGATGATGGACACAACGATTATATAGATTACAGTGCATTAGCCTATAAATCAAATCTTAGTTTTGTTATCTATGACAGGTATGGCAATAAAGTATTCACCGGAGATAAATTCAACAACTACAAATGGGATGGGAAACATTTTGATAAAAAGATCGCAACCGGCACCTATTGGTACCATATTAACTGGAATGAACCCAATAAAGATAAAACTCAAGCCACCTATACGGGTTGGATTTTGGTAAAAAATAGAAATTAAATTTAATCCTAACATTTATAAACCACGATCTAAAAATCGTGGTTTTTATTATTTATTCATAAGTATTTTTTTAAAATATATGATGATATATTAAATAATCTTTTATTTTTGCAAACAATCCTAACTCCCATATCAATGAAAAAATATCTACTCAGTTTATTCTTTATTTTATTTACAATCAATCTACTATTTGCACAACGAGATACTGACCATTGGTTTGCCCCTTATTTCGACAGCTCATCAACATCGGCCACCAATTATGCGCACGGTTTATACTTCTCTACTGATTCTGTAACACCATTTGAGGTTAAGATATACAGTAACAATGCCGTAATCGGAACAGTGACCATAAGCAAAAACAATCCTCAGTCCTTCACGTTGGGCGCACAGTACATAAGAACAACAAGCTCTTCAAGTGCGGCCGTTCCAACCAATCTTGGTGTTTATACTAAAGGTGAAAAACCTTACTTTGCTTCATTAAGAATTTACAATATCTCTCACGGAGAAATCATCACTTCTAAAGGAAAGGCAGGTATTGGAACCCAGTTCTATGCTGCAGCCACTCCAATGACTGTGAATTCTACTTCTAATAACTTCACCACAGGTATAATGGCAACGGAAGACAACACTAGTGTTACTATTTCTGGATATGACCCTAACATACAATTCATTAACAATACAGCCCCTCCTCTATCTCTAACTGTAAATTTAAATAAAGGACAATCATATATCCTGGCAGGTATTGGAAATACAGCAGCAAATCAAACTGGATTTATCGGTTCTAAAATTGTAGCCACAAAACCTATTTCAGTTACAAATGGTAATTCCAATGGATTTTATGCGACTATTGGAACAGGCTTTCCAGATGGATCAGATTTAATTATGGATCAATCAGTACCTACTGATCGTCTTGGAAACGAATTTGCAATGGTAAAAAGTATCTCCACCAGTGGGGATAATATGGAAGGCGGAATTATAGTTGCTACTGAAAACAACACTGAAATCTATCTTAATGCAGGAACAACGCCGGTTGCAACTATTAACGAAGGAGATTATTACAGAATCCTGGCTAATGCTTATGCAACTCAGGCAGGAGGACATTCAAATATTTACATAAGAACTACAAAAAATGTATACTTATATCAATTAATTGGTGCTGGTTCCGCAAATAATACCGGAGGATATAATTACATTCCACCATTAAACTGTTTTTTACCTAGAAAAATTGACGAGATTGGCAAAATCCAGGAAATGCCAACTTATACCGGCACGGTTAATTTAAAACTTAACATACTCACCGAAGCAGGGGCTGCTGTAACCGTAAATGGAACAACTCCCACTGCTGCACAGGGACCTTTTCCTCTTACCGGAAACACACAATGGGTAACTTATGCAATACAAGGAATTTCAGGAAACGTTACGATCACATCTACCAAAGCTGTAACGGCTGGGATCAACGGAGGATACAGTACAGCGGGTTATGGGGGATATTTTGCAGGATTCTCTTCTATCCCTGTAATCGCCAAACAAACCGGAGATTGTATTCCAGGAATAGTATTGGAAGTAGATGACAGTTTTGAAACCTATCAATGGTCACTGAATGGAAATCCAATTCCAGGGGCAACCACTAACTCTTATACTCCAACTCAGGCAGGAAATTATACCGTAAGAATAACAGTGGGAAGCTGTCCTCCTGCAACAACACCAATATATAAAGTTTTCTCTTGCCTTCAAAAATCCACCAAGTCACTGATCATGTGTGAGGGCTTTCAAGCAATTGTACCTGAGTTTACAAACTCAACACAGGCCTACGTTCCAGGAACCGTAACTATTGTTACTCCACCGACAAATGGAACAGCAAGTATCGACCCCGTAACAGGTGTTATTACCTATGTCCCGAACTTCGGTTTTTTTGGTCCGGATAAAATTGTTTACAAATTTTGTGGAAATGCTCCCGAATTTATTGATTGCGAAGAGATAACTCTTAACTTAACTGTTTCTTCAACACCTGTTGTTAATAACGCATTACTAAGAACCTGTTTCCTTGAACAAAATCCAGCAACGGGTCTTTTTAACCTAACCTTAGCTTCTGTAACCACACAGACAGGGATAACAAAGAAATATTATCCATCACCAACTGATGCTGTAAATGGAACAAATGAAATCACTAATCCAACGACATATGTCGCACCAACCGGAGTTGTATATATCAAAGTAAGTAATGCAAATGGTTGCTATAAAGTTGCTGAAGTCACACTTATTGTTCTTGCTCCAGTAAAATCTGCTGTATTAGTAGACAAGATTATATGTATGGAAGACAAAACAACTTTGGATGCAGGGCCTGGTTTTGCTTCTTATTTATGGAGCACCGGCGCTACAACTCAAGCTATAACAAACGTCGGAGTTGGTACTTATTCTGTAAAACTGAAAACCGGAGAATGTATTACCACGCAAACAGTAAATGTATACGCTGCTGAACAGCCGGTTATTTCTAATGTTGATATAACCAGTAACTCCATTACTGCTTACGTCTTAGGAGGAACACCTCCTTACAAATATTCCATCGATAATATTAACTGGCAGGATTCTAATGTATTTAATAATATTCCGAGAGGTGATGCTATTGTATATGTAAAAGATGCTTATGATTGTGATCCAATCAGTGTTGCCGTTACTATTCCAAACCTGGTGAATGTAATTACTCCAAACGATGATGGTGTAAATGATATCATTGATTATTCATCTCTATCATTCAAACCTAATCTGACATTCAATATTTATGACAGATATGGGGCTAAAATTCATCAAGGTGATAAAAGCAACGGATACAAATGGAATGGAACAACCAATGGAACAAAAAAAGTATCTACTGGAAATTATTGGTTTGATATAAGCTGGAATGAGCCTAATAAGAAGCAAACACCAATAAAATACACTGGCTGGATCTTAGTAAAAAACAGAGAATAGTCATTTAAAAATATTTCTGCATAAACCACGATTTGAAATCGTGGTTTTTTTATTATTTTTTCAACACACTACTACTTTTTATTATTAAATTTGCGTTAAAAGCTAGCAGTATATGAAGAAAATTCTATCTTTTTTATTTATATTTTGTATTTTCATCTCTGCATTTGCCCAATTGGACAGAGAACATTGGTTTGCCCCAATGGTAGACCGAACCGGAAATCCAAATCCTTACCAAAAATTATATTTATCTACTAACCGGACTACATCATTTCCGGTAAGTATTTACAATAATAATGTTTTAATCGGAACCGTAAACATCAGCAAAAACAACCCTCAAAAATTTGATGTATTACGGGATTATATTATTACCACCCAACAGGTGGATTTATTTACTCCAACGACAAAGGGACTATACTTAAAAGCAGAATTCCCATTTTACGCCAATTTAAGATTCTCGGTGTTTAACCATGCCGAAATTATTACTTCGAAGGGGATTCCCTCTACCGGAAAAACCTTCTATGCTGGGAATGCCCCTATAAGCGTAAGTAATTTTATTTTAAATTTCATGACCAGTATTTTGGCAACTGAAGACAATACAACAGTTACCATATCAGGATATAAACCCACGGTACAATTCTCAAATGGAACAACAGGGACTACCAACCCCACCATGACCTTTACCCTAAATAAAGGTAATTCATATATTATTGATGGTATTGGTGATATCACAGGAAATTCCGATGGTTTTATTGGAGCCAAGATAGTTGCTAATAAACCTGTGAATATTACAAATGGTAATTTTAATGGGCAGTATGCCGGAAATCATCCTACAAGCTCAGACATTTTAATGGACCAGGCTGTTCCGGTTGACAGGCTTGGAAATGAGTTTGCTCTTGTAAAGGGAAATGGAAGTATTGGTGCAAATATGGAGGAGGCTATGATCATTGCAACAGAAGACAACACTCAGGTTCTCGTCAATAATGAAGTAGTTCCTATTGCAACATTAAATACGGGCCAATATTTCATTATTCCAGACAGTAAATATCAACTCCAGGGAACCAATCATTACAACCTCTATATAAAAACATCAAAAAATGCTTATGTATATCAACTGCTGGCAGGAGATTCTACTGCGGGAAATGAGGTCGCTACAGGTGGTTTTAATTTTATTCCGGCTTTAAATTGTTACCTGCCAAAGCAAATCAATGAGCTTGGTTTTATTAATGAAAATTTTGTCCATTCCAATAATAACCCAAATGGAATTCTTACTATCCCGACAAAACTTAATCTTATTACAGAAAGGGGAGCAAATGTAACTGTAAATGGTGTTACCCCTCCTACTACAACTGGTCCTTTTAATATGACAGGAACCAATAACTGGGTTACTTATGGAATCCCAAATGTAACCGGAACAATTACTGTCGTAGCTGATAAAGCAATCACAGCTGGGATCAATGCGGGAAGTGATGCAGTTGGATATGGAGGCTTTTTTGCAGGATTCCCTACCCAGCCGGTAATTCTAAAATCTGGTGGAGATTGTGTTCCCGGAATTGTTCTCACTGTGGACCCAACCATATACAATGGATACCAATGGTACAGAAATGGAATTCTCATTCCTGGAGCCACCTCTATATCATATACTCCTACACAGTCGGGAAATTATACCTGTGCGGTGATTATGGGAAGTTGTGCCCCATTAATAACTTTACCTTATAAAGTTTTAAATTGCACCAAACTTAGTACGGCAACATACGATGTCTGTACAACCCATACAATAGTTCCTAATTTTAGCAGTTCCACTCAAGTGCCAGTTGTTTCCACAATAGCAGTCACCACACCTCCTACTTTAGGGACCGCCACGATTAATCCAACAACCGGCGTTATTACCTATACTGTTACTAATCCCGGAACAGCAGGAACAGACACTTTCACCTATACGTTTTGTGGAAACGATCCTGATTTTCCAGACTGTGAAACTGTTACTGTAACCATAAATATCAAGGTCCTTACCGTAAATGATGCGACTTTATCCGCCTGTGATATTAACGGACAAGGAACTTTCAATCTTACTTTAGCGAATGTAACGACTAATAACCCGGTGATAATCACCTATTATCCAACTTTAATAGATGCACAAACAGAAAATGCAGCTGCATTGATAAGTACTCCCACCACTTACACTGCACCAAACGGAACCATTGTCTATGCTGTAGTGAAAAATGCAGCAGGCTGTAAAAGTATCGCTAAAATCACCCTCAATCTGTATCCTGTTGCAATCGTCCTGCAAAATTATACAGGAACCTTCTGTGATGATAATTTTGATGGCATTGTAACGGTCATCTTACCCAACATTACACCATTAGTATTAACCAATAGTACTTATTTTACCAATGTAAGATATTATGCAAACCTGGCTGATGCCGATGCCGGTAATGCAAATAATCTACCTAATGCATGGAGTTTTAGCGCTACAACAACCATTTATATACGAGTAGACTCTCCAGATGGATGTGCAAAAGTTATTCAGCCTTTGAATTTCACTTTAGGTGCGAGGATTCAATTAATTAAAAACACTATAACAGAAAGCTTTTGCGACAATGATTTAGATGGAATAAAGCAAGTTGATTTAAGCCAGTACCTGAGCCAGTTTACCACTGATCCATTGGTAACTGCAAGTTTTCATGCCTCCCTTAGTGATGCACAAAATGATATCAATCCCCTAAACAACCCTGTAACTCTAACTGGTACTCAAACAATCTATGTGAGATTTGAAAAACCCGGAGTTTGTCCTCAAATAGGAACAATTATTATTACAATAAAAACTCCGAGAAGATCTGATCTGCTTTCAGACCTGATCATTTGTCCCAAAACGACAACTACCCTAGATGCAGGTCCTGGTTTCGAAAGTTATCTTTGGAGCACTGGCGCAACCACTTCTTCTATTTCAAACATTCCTGCCGGAAACTATTGGGTAGATTTACAGTATAATGGCTGTATTTACAGACAATATGTAAATATTACTGAATCTCAATCCCCTGTTATAACCTCAATAGACATCAATGGAACTACAGTAACTATAGGAGTTAGTGGGGGTACACCTCCTTACGAATACTCCCTTGATGGAACTACATGGCAAACTTCAAATGTCTTTCAAAACTTGCCTAGGGGAAGCTACATTATTTATGTAAGAGATTCCAGAAGATGTAACGAGGTGCAAAGACCTTTTACCATTATTAATCTCATTAATACAATTACCCCTAACGATGACGGCCACAACGATGGTATAGATTATTCAGCATTAATGACGAAAGATAATATTGAGTTCAGGATATATGACAGATATGGTGCAGAGATTTTCAGAGGGACTTCATCTAACCGCTATACCTGGGATGGAAAATTAGGGGGCAGACCAGTAAACACAGCAACCTATTGGTACACCATAAGTTGGACTGAATATGGAGCAACTACAGTAGTAAAATATTCAAGTTGGCTATTAGTGAAAAACAGATAGGCAAATACCTCCGTTTTCATAAAAAGTGAGTATAAGGCTAATGTTATAACATTCATTAACAGTTATGAAGTAAAGTTTAATATAACTTTAACCTGTTTTCACTATCTATATAGGTATAAATTGTTGTAATTCTATGTAATTTTGCCCCAGTATATGAAGAAACTTATTACTCTCTTGCTATTGGTTTTTCTTGCAAAGATCAACGCCCAAGTTTATTCGGGGGAAGTATTCCTCAGAGATAATTCAATATTATATCTCAATCAGGTTTATGTTACCAATCTTAACACCCAGAGAACTGTACTTACAGATTACAATGGTGATTTTAATATTCAGGCAAATCCTGGAGATGTGATCCGTTTCACTTCTATTGTTACAGAAAGAAAGGATATCCAGCTAAGCCCACAAATGTTTGGTCCTAAAAGTTTAATTGAACTAAAAATTGCTTACCATGATATTCAGGAAGTCGTTATCAGCAGGTTTAAACCTACTGGGAACCTAAGGTACGACGTCAATGCAATTGCAAAAAAGGATAAGGCTCTTGAATTGAAAAAAGTGATCGGTCTTCCTGAACCTAAGGGAGATGGCAACCCGCCTCAACTTCCTGTGGCAGGTCTTCGGGATGGAGGATTAACTTTCAGTCTGGAAAGCATTTATGATATTCTATCAGGGGAAAGAAAGAAGAAACAACGGTATGTTGCTTATGAAAACATGAACAATTCTGTTACACAAATAAAAAATTATTTAGGAAAGGATTATTTCACGAAGTTTAAAATCCCGGAAAACCTGATTGATAACTTTTTACAGTTCGTTTATTCATCAGAAAACATTCAGCCTTATGTGCAGGTTGGTAATTTCGAGGCTGTAAAAATTCCAATAGAAAAATATTTACCTATCTATCAAAGACGATTAAGAAACTCTCACCTTCAGGATGTTATAAAATAATTAGTGATTATTATAGATATTATTTAAAATTTTTGCGTCAATAAACAATATATTCTTAATTTTATATCACGAGCCCGTGTTAAATAAAAACGGCACTATTTCGTTATTACAGTAAAAACTAACTCGCCTGAACACAAATTAAGGAGAAACACCAAATTTTTAACTTAATATTTGTTAGATGAAAAAGTTACTTTTATTCTTTTACACCGTTGTATTCTTTAGTCTTTCAGCTCAGAAAAAGGGAAAGGACTATACCAACATTATCAAAAGTAAGAACATTTATGAAATCAATGCCTTTTTAAGGGATGCTCATCCTGATGACCCACGCAGATCGGTTCTAAAACCTAAAGTGATGGACATGATGAGAGAATATATCAAAGATGCCCACCCAGAGGATCAAAAAGTAAAAGAAATGCAGGAAATGCTCGCTTTGCTAAAAAGAAGACCTTCTACAAAAATTACTTTTGATGAAATGAATGCTATCATCAAACAAAAACAGATCGCAAAATACAAAGCAGAATTAGCCGCTAAGCAATCTACCGTAGTCTATACTCCAAGTAACGCAAAAAATGCAGTGGTGATCAATACATCATCAAATACCGTAGCCATTCCCGATGCTGAAGCTGAGGAATTTAATATGCTAATGGCTGTTTCTCCTACTGAACATAAAAACAAAACCGTCCAGATATTAAATTCACTCTTCGATAATGATCCGATGAGTAAAGAATGTATTGTTCTTATTGAAAATAAATCTGATTGTAATATTATTGTAAGAATGGAAGGTATAGGTACCACTAAATACAGGCTGGCAGTACCTGCACATAACGAAAGTTCACTTGTTTTACAAAAGGGAGATTATCTTTTTACAAGCATTGTGTGTGGTGCCCAATATGCTTCTCAAAAAACCATCCAGAAACCACTCATGGTTGCCTTAGGTTCATCTGATAGTAAATAATCTAAAATCCAAAATGTCATTTCTTTTATGGCTAAATCAGCATATTGTAGTCAAAATTTGCTATTTTTGCCAGATTTTCATTTATACTCATGGGCAAAAATAAATTAGCAAGATTCGCAGAAAACAAAATATTACCTAATGTAATTCAACCGACAAGAGAAGAAGCTTTAACCGGTTTTAACCTTAAAGGAAAATGGAGAACAGATTTCTTTAAAAACGATAATCCCATTGTTCTTGAGCTTGGGTGTGGAAAAGGGGAATACTCTGTAGGTTTGGCTAAGGCTTTTCCTGAAAAAAATTTCATAGGAATAGACATAAAAGGAGCAAGATTTTGGTTCGGAGCTAAAGAAGCTGTCGAAAACAATATGTCTAATGTTGCTTTTCTAAGATCTCAGATAGAATTAGTAGATAACTTTTTTGCAGAAAACGAAGTAGACGAGATATGGATCACGTTCCCAGATCCACAGATCAAATACAGACGCACAAAGCATAGGTTAACTCATCCTGATTTTCTTGACCGTTATAAAAAATTCCTAAAACCTGGTGGTATCATCCATTTAAAGACTGATTCTGAATTTTTACACGGATATACCCTTGGTTTCCTGCAGGGAGCAGGCTATGAAATCATCACCGCACACCATGATATTTATGGTGCTCCGGAATATGATCCTGATACTAAATATTTAAGAGATATTAAAACATACTATGAAGCACTTTTTTCCGCTAAAGGAAAGACCATCACTTATATAAAATTCCGAATAAGTTGATCCCCTAAACACACTTGATGAAAAAAAAAATTTTAACACTCTTATTCTTCTCTTTCTTAATTCCCAATTTTATTCCTGCTCAAAAGAGCAAACAAAATATTCTAAAAAGCACAAACATTAAAGAAATTGAAGAATACCTTAAAAATGCACATCCGGAAGATCCCAAAAGAAGCGTTTTAAAACCTAAGCTTATTGCCTTAAAAAATCAGCAATGGACACTTGGCAGGAAGAATGCAAAACCCATGGAATCACGACCCGTTATTGCTGAAATACCTCGTAAAAATTCGCACGATGCTGAGGAATTTAAGCGACTTATTTTAGAAAGCTCACAAAAGCATAAAGACAAAACAGTCAAACTTCTCAATGCATTGTTTGATGAAGACCCTACACGCAAAGAATCTATTCTTTTATTCAAAAACAATTCTGAATGTAATTTAGTATTAAGAATTCAGGGGGATAATTTCTATCATATGGCCGTTCCTGCTCATGATGAAAACTTCATCGTTGTAAAAAAAGGAACTTATTCTCTTGAAAGCACCATCTGTGATTTAAAATATAATACTAAAAAGGATATCAGAAAGAACATTATTCTAACAATAAATAATACTGAACAGGTAGGGACTAATAATTTTAAAAATAAAAAGTAAAATCTTACATTTACCATTCAAAAATTTATATGAAAAAGAAATTGATATTTCCAAGCATTATCATATCATTGGTATTGGTCAGTTGTAGTGTTAATTATAATAATTATCCAATGAAGAGAACCTATCCTTCTAATTCAAATAATACCTCCTCACCGGCTAGTACAGAAAGAGAATATAATGAGTTGATAAAAACACATAAACCGGAGACCACTGATGTACTTAATGATTTACTCAATGACTCTTCAGGAAATACCAAAACATCATTCTCTGTAGAAAACAAATCTCCATGCAATATGGTTCTTACCATCAGTGGAAATAATTATTTCAAAAAACTTCCTATTGGTGCCGGTAAAATAGGGTATGTAATGCTTCCAAAAAACCAGAGTTATAAACTGTCAGGAATGCTCTGCAATTCAGTATATCAGTCTACAAAATTTATCTCAAGTTCGTATTCAATAACTTTATCAAACTAGACATAAAACAAAAAACCACTAATTAAAATTAGTGGTTTTTTTATAGTAAAGAAAATCCTTTAATTATTCTGCATCGAAATCAGCATCTGTATCAGCAGATACTTTTTCTCCTTCTTCTTTAGATTTTTCTTTGTCAGCTTTTCTTTGAGATTGACCATCTCTGATAGAATCAGAAACAACATTCAAAATCATATCGATAGACTTAGAAGCATCATCATTTCCTGGAATAACGAAATCTACTTTTCTAGGGTCAGAGTTAGTATCAACGATACCGAAAACTGGAATACCTAATTTCTTAGCTTCAGTTACTGCGATATGTTCTCTTAAGATATCAACTACAAATATTGCAGAAGGAAGACGAACCATGTCAGAAATAGAACCTAAGTTCTTTTCAAGGTTAGCTCTCTGTCTGTCTACCTGAAGTCTCTCTTTTTTAGATAAAGTTTCGAATGTTCCATCCTTCTTCATCTTATCAATAGAGTTCATTTTCTTAACAGCCTTTCTGATCGTAACAAAGTTTGTTAGCATACCTCCTGGCCATCTTTCTGTAATATAAGGCATATTAAGTTCTGAAGCGTGCTTAGCAACAACTTCTTTTGCTTGCTTTTTAGTAGCAACAAAAAGAACTTTTTTACCTGCAGAAGTAAGTTTTTCTAAAGCGTTACATGCTTCATCTAATTTTACTGCTGTTTTATGTAAGTCTACAATGTGAATACCATTTTTCTCCATAAAAATGTATGGAGCCATATTTGGATTCCACTTTCTAGTCATGTGACCGAAGTGTACACCAGCCTCTAGGAGGTCTTTTACATTTGCTTTTGCCATGTTTTCTGTTTTTGTTAGTTTACTTTCCGTCTTTTAAACAATCAACAACTTCTTTAGATGGGAGAAGCGTTTGGATGCTAAACGTAACGGGCAATTGGCGGTTGGCTTTTTGCTTGTCGCAATTGGCTTTTCGCCGAGATTAAGTTTAAATAAAATTTAATACATTTCTGTAGCCAATAGCGATAAGCCATTTGCCAACAGCAAATCTTAACGTTTTGAGAATTGGAATCTCTTTCTTGCTTTTTTCTGACCTGGCTTCTTTCTTTCCACCATTCTTGCGTCTCTTGTAAGTAAACCAGCTGGCTTTAATGCTAATCTGAACTCAGCGTTGATTTCGCATAAAGCTCTTGAAATACCTAATCTGATAGCTTCTGCTTGTCCTGTATTTCCACCACCGAATACATTTACGGTAACGTCATACTGACCAACAGTTTCAGAAAGGATAAATGGTTGATTTAATTTGTAAACCATTACGTCTGTAGAGAAATAATCTTTAGCATCTTTACCGTTTACTGTAATAGTACCAGTACCTGGCTTTACGTAAACTCTTGCTACAGAAGTTTTTCTTCTACCAATTTTATGAACTGTAGACATATTAATTATTTAAATTCGTTAATATTAATTGTTTTAGGCTGTTGAGCTTCATGCTTATGCTCAGTTCCTTCATATAAATAAAGGTTTTTGAATAAAGCAGAACCTAATCTGTTTTTAGGTAACATACCTTTTACAGACTTTTCTAATACTTTCAAAGAATCTTTCTTTTGAAGTTCAGCCGCAGTCATAGATTTTTGACCTCCTGGATAACCTGTATGCCAGATGTAAGTCTTATCTTCCCATTTGTTTCCGGAAAGCGTAATTTTCCCAGCATTCAAAACAATAACGTTATCACCACAATCTACGTGAGGTGTAAAGTTTGTTTTGTGCTTACCTCTCAAAATCTTTGCAACCTGAGAAGCTAGTCTTCCCAACGGTTGTCCTTCAGCGTCTACCACAACCCATTCTTTATTAGCAGTAGCTTTGTTCGCTGAAACAGTTTTGTAACTTAATGTATTCACACGTTTTAGTTAAAGATTAAACATAATTTTCCCTCTAAGGGTGTGCAAAGATACAAATTAATTTTGTAACAGGAAAACATATTTTATTTAATATGCAGGTTATGGCTTTTGCTTAAACGATTCGACAGATTTTATCTATGAATAATTATTCTTGGCACAGATATTGCAAAATCAAATACGATGAAAAAAAAGTTTTAGAAGATTCTAAAAACACAGGTGATAAAGTAAAGAGTTTAGTTGCTAAACTCTTACTTTATTAACTCTTCTACAAAAATTACCCAATACGCTTATCGAATAATCATTCGTAAAATTAGATTTTACATTAAATTCATGTAAAAAATTATTTTTCTTTCCCGAAATAATTATATTTGCCGCAAAGCCTTATTAATCATGAGCCACGGAAAAATAAGAGAAGAAAAAAACTGTCTTAATTGCGGACATACGGTAGAAGAAAGGTTCTGCCCCCATTGTGGACAGGAAAATATTGAACCCCGACAACCTTTTTATTTTCTTTTCACTCACTTTATTGAAGACTTCACCCACTATGATGGACAATTCTGGAAAACGATAAAATATCTTCTTTTTCAACCCGGAAAGCTAACCAGGGAATATCTTTCAGGGAAAAGACAGCTCTATGTCGCTCCAGTTAAATTATATATATTCATCAGTTTTATTACTTTTTTCGTTCCTACTTTGTTTCCTCATTCCGAAGATAATGATAATGAAACGACTGAAAAGCATTCAATACAAAAACAAAAAGAAGATAAAAAGGAGCAGATTGCAAAAATAGTTGACAGTATAAAAAGTGGGATTGCTTCAGATAGTCAGAATAAGAATGACAGTATCTTTATTGGCGGTAATGGTGTTTCAAAAATCCAGGTGCTTGAAGAGGTAATATCCAAGAAAAAAATACTAAGCACCCACAAGGATCAATTTGCCATCCTGGGAGCAACCTCTATGAAACAGTATGACTCACTGAGTAAAACAGGAGGACGAAACTATGCTTCTTTAAGACCTTTTGCGAAAAAAATATTCTATTTACAGGACAGGGGACTTAAAAGAAAAGAAATAGTCGGCCGTTTTGTAGAGACTTTTATACATACATTTCCTAAAGCTCTTTTTGTCTATTTACCCATATTCGCTTTTTTCCTCTGGCTTTTTCACAGTAAGAAGAAATGGTGGTATTTTGACCATGGTATATTTACCCTTCATTATTTCTCGTTCCTTTTACTAAGTACATTAATTTTTATCCTGGGAAGTCACTTGACCTCAACATTCCCGAGCTATACTATTTTAACAGTTATTACGGGATTATGCTATACTGCATTATTCTTTTATACCTGTGCTTATTTCTTTATCGCTCATCACAGGGTTTATGAAAACAGTAAGAGAATAAGTATTATTAAAGGATCAATACTGTTTATCGTCAATTTTATCGGACTACTTCTTATGCTTATGATCTTATCATATATAAGCTTTATAACCATGCATTAGTTCCGTAAAGACTTGCTTCCTCTAAAACTGGCAATCAGATAATACGCAACAAATACGGTAGAAAACTTAAGTATAGATGGAATTGCAAGTTTCAAATCAAAAATAAGTGCTCCAACCAGTACCAAAACACCCATTGCCGCAAATGACAATCCCAGTTTTTGTGGCAATGTAAAATTCGGTGTATCTAAATAATATGCTAATCCCCATGCAAACCCAAAAGCTATAGCATAATATAAATCAAGGGCTATATTTTCACTGCTCAGGAAGAAGTAATTAATAAGAAAACTGACGACAGTTCCTATTGCAAAATAAATTGAAGCTTTCTTCATATCATTATATATAATGCAAAAGTAGATAAATTACTTCTTATTTATCTATTGAATATTAATCAAACGGCGAATCTTCAATTCCACTAAAACACCTAACCAACTGAGTTAAAGAAGCATAAAGTTAAATCCTATGTTCCATATTATTGTTATATTTGGAAATTCAGAAATTTTCTAGATTTTTTTATGGAAACCCAAAAATATACTCCTAAAAACAAAGTAAGAATTGTAACAGCAGCGTCATTATTTGACGGACATGATGCAGCAATTAATATTATGCGTCGTGTAATTCAGGGAACTGGTTGCGAAGTCATCCACCTTGGTCACGATAAATCAGCTGAGGAAGTTGTAAATACAGCAATCCAGGAAGATGCTAATGCTATAGCTTTAACCTCTTATCAGGGAGGTCACAATGAATATTTTAAATATATTTATGACCTTCTGAGAGAAAAGAACTCTCCACAGATCAAGATCTTCGGTGGTGGGGGCGGTGTTATTCTACCGGAAGAAATTGAAGACCTTATGTCTTATGGAATAGACAGGATCTATTCTCCCGATGACGGAAGGGAGCTTGGCCTTCAGGGAATGATCGATGACCTGGTCAACAGGTCGGATTTTGCGACGGGAAAAGAGGTTACTGCCGGAGACCTGGATTCAATAAATTTTGAAAACTCAACCAGCATTGCTAAAATTATCTCAGCGGTCGAAAACTTCTCTGACGAAAAGCCCGAATTAGTAAAGGCAATCGATGAAAAAGCTAAAGATCTAAATATCCCGATTATTGGTATCACAGGTACCGGTGGTGCTGGAAAATCTTCATTGACGGATGAATTGGTAAGACGTTTTCTTCGTTCTAATACAGATAAGAAGATTGCTATTATTTCAATTGACCCTTCTAAAAAGAAAACAGGAGGAGCATTACTTGGAGACAGAATCCGTATGAACGCGATCAATGATTCAAGAGTCTATATGCGTTCAATGGCAACGAGGGAAAATAATGTCTCCGTTTCTCCATTTATCCACTCTGCACTGAATGTTTTAAAACTGGCTCATCCTGATGTCATCATTTTGGAAACTTCAGGAATTGGACAATCTGGATCTGAAGTTTCAGATTTTGCAGATGTTTCGATGTATGTAATGACTCCTGAATATGGAGCATCCACCCAGTTGGAAAAGATCGACATGCTAGATTATGCAGATTTAGTAGCTTTAAATAAATCAGACAAGCGTGGTGCTTTAGATGCATTACAAGCTGTAAGGAAACAGTTCCAGAGAAACCATCTTTTGTGGGAAACCCCATTGGATGACATGCCTGTTTACGCTACGAAAGCATCTCAGTTCAATGATCATGGAACCACTGAACTTTACAACAGGTTAATTTCTAAGGTTAATGACAAGTTCTCAGAACTAAAACTCAATACATTCGTAGAACAGGAAATTACAGATGAAGTAACGATTATTCCTCCAAAGAGGGTTCGTTACCTTTCTGAAATTGTTGAAAACAATAAACATTATGATGCAAATATCGTAAAGCAAGCTGAACTTGCCAGAAAAATGTATCATATTGAAGGAGTAAAAAACATTCTATCTAATGAAGTTCTTGATGCTGAATATCAAAAAGCTGAAAAGGATCTTCAACAGGAAAATATCGATTTCCTTAAAAACTGGGATGATACTAAAAAAGCTTTCCATCAGGAATTCTATTCCTATTTCGTTCGGGGAAAAGAAATTAAAGTGGAAACCTCAACGGAATCTTTATCTCACTTAAAGATCCCTAAAATTGCTTTACCTAAATATAATGACTGGGGAGATCTTATTTTATGGAAAGGTCAGGAAAATCTTCCTGGAAGCTTTCCATTCACTGCAGGAATTTATCCATTCAAAAGAACCGGAGAAGATCCAACAAGGATGTTTGCCGGAGAAGGAGGCCCTGAAAGAACGAACAGAAGATTCCACTATGTTTCCGCTGAAATGCCAGCTAAACGTTTATCAACAGCTTTTGACTCGGTAACATTATATGGTCAGGATCCTGCCCTTCCGCCAGATATTTATGGTAAAATTGGAAATGCCGGAGTTTCTATTGCGACTCTTGATGACGCTAAAAAACTGTATTCAGGTTTTGACCTTATCAATGCAATGACTTCAGTTTCTATGACGATCAACGGTCCTGCTCCAATGCTGTTAGCGTTCTTTATGAATGCTGCAATTGATCAGAACGTAGAAAAGTATATTGCTGAACATAAGCTGGAGGATAAAGTTGAGGCAGTTCTTAAAGCAAAATTTGATGACAAAGGACTGCAAAGACCTCAATACAATGGAGAACTTCCTCCTTCCAATAATGGTTTGGGATTAAAGCTATTAGGAATCACGGGAGATGAAGTTATTCCTAAAGAGGAATATGAAAAGATCAAGGCACACACTATTGCAACAGTTCGTGGAACTGTACAGGCAGATATTTTAAAAGAAGACCAGGCTCAGAACACCTGTATTTTTTCTACGGAATTTGCTTTGAGATTAATGGGGGATGTTCAGGAATATTTCATTACTGAAAAAGTAAGAAATTTCTATTCTGTTTCTATTTCAGGATATCATATTGCTGAAGCCGGAGCCAACCCTGTTTCACAGTTGGCATTCACATTGGCTAATGGATTTACTTATGTGGAATATTACTTAAGCCGTGGAATGGATATCAATGATTTTGCTCCCAACTTATCATTCTTCTTTTCAAATGGTATCGACCCTGAATATTCAGTGATCGGACGTGTCGCAAGAAGAATCTGGGCAAAAGCAATGAAAATAAAATATGGAGCAGATGAAAGAAGCCAGATGTTGAAATACCACATTCAGACTTCAGGACGTTCTCTTCACGCCCAGGAAATTGATTTCAACGATATCAGAACAACACTTCAGGCATTGTATGCAATCTATGACAATTGTAATTCACTTCATACAAACGCATATGATGAAGCTATTACAACCCCTACCGAGCAATCTGTAAGAAGAGCAATGGCCATTCAGTTGATCATTAATAAAGAATTGGGATTAGCTAAAAACGAAAATCCTCTTCAAGGTTCATTTATCATTGAAGAATTAACGGATTTAGTGGAAGAAGCCGTATATGCAGAATTCGACAGAATTACTGAGAGAGGTGGTGTACTTGGTGCCATGGAAACGATGTATCAACGCTCAAAAATACAAGAAGAATCGATGCACTACGAGTGGCTGAAACATACTGGAGAATACCCTATTATCGGGGTAAATACTTTCTTAGGAAAAGATGGTTCCCCAACCGTTCGCCCTGGAGAGGTTATCCGTTCTACAGAAGAAGAAAAACAGGTTCAGATCGAAACGCTTCATAATTTCCAGCAAGCGAATCAAGAAAAATCTGAAGCAGCATTACAGCAGCTACAGTATGCAGCTATTAATCAGCAAAATTTATTTGGTGTGATGATGGATGCTGTAAAGTACTGTTCTCTAGGACAGATTACCAATGCTTTATTTGAAGTAGGTGGTAAATACAGAAGAAATATGTAGTTAGCACAGAATATAATTAATAATAAAGCCGTAGAAATATTGATCTACGGCTTTTATTTTAAACTAATTAAAATTGACGCCTTACAGCGAGCGAAAAATAGCATTATTATTTAATGAAAAAACCTAAAGCCATATTCAACTGGAGCAGTGGAAAAGATTCTGCCCTTGCCTTTTATAAAACTGTAGCAGAAAACAAACTTGATGTGACCTGTCTGCTTACCAGTATTAATGAAGAGTATCAACGAATTTCAATGCACGGTGTTCACGTTTCTCTTCTGGAGCAACAGGCATTAAGTATAGGACTTCCTTTAGTTAAAATGGAAATTCCTAAAGAGCCTTCGATGGAGCAATATCGTAATATAATGAATAAAACCATGACTGAAATAAAATCACAGGGCGTTACTCATTCTATTTTTGGAGATATTTTTCTTGAAGATCTAAGAAAATACAGAGAAGATCAACTGAATGCTATTGGCCTGGAAGCTGTTTTTCCATTATGGAAGAAAGATACTCTGAATCTTATCCATGAGTTTCTTAATTTAGGTTTTAAAACGATCGTCACCTGCGTGAATGAAACTTATTTGGATAAAAGTTATGCCGGAAGAATTATCGATGAAAAGTTTATAGCAGATTTACCAAGCAATGTAGATCCTTGTGGCGAAAATGGAGAGTTTCATACATTTACCTTTGATGGGCCAATTTTTAAAACTCCTATTTCATTTGAAGTTGGTGAGATTGTAAAAAAAACATATCCAAAACCAAAGTCGAATGATATTGAAAACGATGAGGACTATGTATTTTGGTTCTGTGATCTGATTTCAAAATAAAACCCCGTGATTATTTGTCAACGGGGCTTTTGTATCCTATTGTTTTAAAGTTTCAATGATTTCATTCATCACATTAAATACCAGCTCAACATCTTTCTCAGTGGTTCTCCAGTTTACAAATGCAGCTCTTACTCCCTTATGCTTATTATAGAATGTAGGTGTCATAAATACTTTTCCCGTATTGTTAAGCTTCTCTAAGAATATATTGACTTTTTCCTGATCTGCTGTTTCTTTTAAAGTAAAACAAACTGTATTCAGCCGAACAGGAGCTAAAAGTTTAAAATTATTGCTATTTTCAATAAGTCTCCCAAATTGCCGGGATAAGGTTACATTACTTTCAATAATTTCCTGATATCCTTTTTTCCCATACGCCATTATCGAAAACCATGCTGGCAGCGCCTTCAGTCTTCTTGAGTTTTCGGGAAGAAAATTGAGATAACTAAAGTTCTCCAAAGGGTCTCCCAAATAAGGAGCATTAGAATTCTGAAAAGTTTCTACCTGTAGAAGTTTGTATTGCTCTTTTATAAAGAAAACAGCACTTTCGTACGGAACATTCAGCCACTTATGACAGTCTACCGTAATACTATCTGCAAATTCCCATCCTTCTACAAGGTGTTTGGTTTCGTCTGAACACGCAGCAAAACCTCCAAATGCAGCATCAATGTGCCACCAGAATGGATATTTATTCTTAAGCCTAGCAATAGCTTTGAAATCATCAAAGTCTACTGTATTTACCGTTCCCCCACTTGAAATCAAAATAAAAGGTTCTCCCTTTAATTCCTTAATCTGGCTTTCGAGATCTTCCATACACATAGCTTCTCTATTCCCTTCCATGATCTTAATTTTCACAATATTTCCGCTTCCTATTCCCAAAAGAGACAGCGATTTCAGACTTGAAGAATGGGGTGTGGCAGTAAGTATTTTAAAAGGTATTGAAATGCCATCTTTTGCAATGTCTTTTCCTTTTTCTTTTCCAATCCATTGTCTTGCAACCGCCAAACATGTAAAATTAGACATGGTTGCTCCTGTTACAAAACCTCCTAAAAACCTTTCCGGAAGGCCTAAAAGATCGAGCATAAGCCTTATCGTTTCAAGTTCTACGCCTGCAGAAATATCTCCCTGCCCTTTCGTAGATTGGGTATTCTGATCATATACTGAAGCCAGCCAATCCCCAGCAATAGAAGCAGGGGTAGATCCTCCGGTAACAAATCCCCAATACCTTGGGCCTGATGATCCAACAATAATGGGCTCAAATCTTTCATTAAAAATTTCCAATACTTTTTCCGTTCCGTAACCAGATTCAGGTAGTTTTTGTTTTTGCAAAGAGATCTCCTGATCAACAGATGTCTTTCTTTCAGACAATGCATTCAAATATGATAACCCCTGCACTTTTATAGTTTCTAACAAATTGCCAATTTCTGACAAGTCATTTTCAAGATGTTTTTCCATTTTTCAATTAATAATCTATTCAAAAATATTACTTTATAAGATACTTTATCTTATATAATTTAAAGGTTCTCGATAATATTATGGAACTTTAATCCACATTATGCGAATTCAAAAATTAAACCTGGACTTCCCGCATTATTTTTTCTAATCTAATTGCAGTTTTTGCATCCTTTTTGATGCTGTAGCATTAAACAAAAACAAATGCTGAAAATTTCCCACTTATTACTCTCTCTATCCGTCGCGGCCCTTTCTTTAACAGCGTGTAAAAATACAGCTGAGTCTTCTGTTAAAATTGTTGACAGAAATGCCATTGTAGATTCTACAATACTTGCATTCGAGAAAAAATTATTAGAAAAACAAATTGATTCTGTATTCAGCAAATATCAATTTAATGGAAGCGTAGCCGTTTTCAAAGATTCCATTCAACTGTATCAAAAAGAAAATGGGTTTTCAAATTTTGAAAACAAAACAAAAATTAATGACAGTACTATTTTCGCGATTGGATCGGTGAGTAAACAATTCACCTCGGTCCTGGTACTGCTTGAGATGGAAAAAAATAAACTGAATATCGAGGATAAAGCATCAAAATATCTGAAGGAATTTCAAAATAAAGAATATGAAAACATTAGTATTCATCAACTTTTAAATCACACCTCTGGTTTAAATACTTTAGGCGGAAAGTTACTTTTTAAAAGTGGCTCTGATTTTTTCTATTCAAATGATGGATTTAATACATTAGGAAAAATTGTTGAAAAAGTGTCAGGAAAATCTTATGACGAAAATGTTCAGGAATTATTTTCAAAAGTGGGAATGAAAAGTTCTTCAACGGGAAATATATTCAAAGGCAAAAATTTCGCAAGTGCCTATCTTGGAAATCCAAAGAATGCTGAAAAGATTCAAAACATGCCTAAAAGATTAGGAGGAAAAGAAATTGGAATTCCAGCCGGAGGTATACTGTCTACGATCGATGACTTGCATTTATGGAATGATGCTTTATATGGAGGTAAAATCTTAAAGCCCGAGACACTTCAAAAGTTTATTTCCAAAAGTTCAGAAAGACATCATGCAATTTTAGGAAAAATGGGTTATGGCTATGGAATTATGCTCAATATCGGGAAACCTCCTGCTTATTTTCATAGTGGTTATATAAAGGGTTCTCCGTCACTCAATATTTATTACCCCGAAACTAAAACTTCAGTGATCATTCTATCTAATATTGCTGATGAAGCGAAGGGTAAAGGTTTTATTTTTAAACCACATATTGAGGTAAAAAGAATTACAGATGCGATTGAGAATACAGTGGCCGATCTGAGAAAACAAATGATGAAGCCCAATAGTAACACCCAGCTATGAAAAAGTTATACTTTATAGCCATCTATCCTCCTCAACATATTATTGACGAGGTAAGAACTTTTAAGCTAGATCTGGCCAACAATTACAATAATTCAAAGGCTCTGAAAAATGATGCTCATATCACTCTATTCCCGCCGTTTTCAAGAGAACCTGAACGGGAAAGCGATATCACTGATGCATTTGGAAGAATAAATACTGATCTGGCTCCATTTGAAATTGAACTCAATGGATTTGGAAGTTTCCCCAATCCCAAGAGTCCTGTTCTGTTTGTTCATCCTGAAAACAATGAACAATTAATGGATCTTCATGATAGGGTAAAACAACAATTTAATTTTATAAAATATTCTTTTACACCTCATATGACCATTGGATACAGAGATCTTAGTTATGAGAATTATTTAAAAGCCTGGGAAGTCTATAAAAACAAGGTTTACAAAACTAAATTTATAGTCGATAGGATATTGGTTTTGCGTTATGATGGGAAATGGATACCTATAGCAGAAAAGAAACTCACATAAAAAAATCGGCTTTGCAGCCGATTTTTAAATAAGTATACTCTATAAATTATTCTTTCATAATTTTCTCAGAAATGATCAAACCTTCATCATCTGTTACGCTTAAAATATAGGTTCCTGTTGGGATAGTTGTGATATTAACACGAACTGTTGACGTATCTTTCATCTCAAATTTCACAGGAATTAACCTGCCAGCTCCGTCATACAACACCACTTTAACATTCTTTGAAAAATCCTGTTTTCCTTTGATGTAAAATTCATTCTCTGCCGGATTAGGATATATTCCAAATCTTCTTTCTTCAGCCTTAATATCAGACATTTTCAATGAAGATTTATTCAGTTTCCAGGTTACTGTAGCAAAATGAACAGTACTGTGACTATTGACTTTTATTAATGAGCTATTATCGGTTACTGAAAAGATCAGCGTATTAAGTCCGCTTGCTAACTGGCTTGGAGAAACAGTTAATGTATTACTTGTTGAAGAAAGAGCAGTTCCATTAAGTTTCCATGAGTTGACTAATGTATTAGGTATTGGCAACACTTCGTTTACAGTAAATGTGATGGCTGCGTTACCATTTAAATTACTGCTATTGGCCGGAGTGTAAGAATCAATTGGTGACACCAATGAATGTATTCTCTCAATAATTGCTTCTTTACAAACGGAGCAGAACTGTCTGTCAAGATATCTCATTTCACAGTTTTGATGTGGACGATACCATGAAGGGCTTTCAGTATAAGGATACACTCCTACACTATTCAAGCCTACCCAATTTTTCCATTTCACTGTAGCTGTATTGGAGTTCTGTGTTTTATTAGGAGACTCCCCTGTACCTGCAAACCAATATTCATCAGCAAGTTTACCAAAAGAATGTCCCAACTCATGCACGACAATTTCATTAGCCGCATTATTTAAAGATGCAAATGCATAAGTTCCCCCGCAACCACCATATTCTGTAGAATTTCCGAGAACATAGGTAATATCATAATCCGGTACGTTTGCTGCTAAAACCTGTCCTACGGTATTGGTAGAATTACTGTAAATACATCGGTGGACCCCAAAATCAAAAGAAGATCCCAAATAATTCGTAGGATTAGAAACAGGAATTACAGGCTCAGTCACATCGGTTGCCGTTCCCGGATGTTTCACACCGGTTTGCGTTGAAACAACTTTTACCGCATAAGCGTTAAAGTAATTTTTGTATTCTGTATAAGGACTTTTAGTAAAAAGATAGTTGATGGTGGATTGCGCTGAGGTAACAAAATTATTCTGTTGCGCCGAAGTAAACCCATCCCCTAAAACCGCAATATTGATCCGGTTGGCATTCGGTCCGTTATTTAGGAGAGATACAGTCTGAAAAGTCTGCGAAAAGCAGAACGAACTAATCAATAAGAGAAATAAAGTTTTTTTCATGGCTATAGTTTTTGGTTAAATAATAATTGATTTCCGGCAGTGGTAATTTTTTCTACCTTCACCACCTGGATTTCTGCGGAATGCGAATACCGAACACTGAACTCAGCATTCTCCGTAGAAACTTTGTGCCTGCTGATCCCTTCTTTGTCAAAGCTTTCGAGGTTTTGATTTAATGGATCTTCTACAATCTGTTTTACAAATTCTTTTCCGTTGGAATCAGTAAGAGAAACTATAAAATCTCCGACACCTCCGGAATTTCTATCAAAAGTAGGTGTTGATTTAAGTTTTCCATCAGTGATTTTCTTTGACTCTAAAGTAATTTTCTCCAGACCGGATTTGGTCTTTTCCACTTTAAAAAACAGGTAACCAATCTGGTTATTGTCCTTTGAGGAATTTTCAATCTTAAGCGATCCCCCAGGACTTAAGTCTTTAATTTGCAGAAAGCTACAAAAAACAAATACTGGAACAATAAAAAGGTTTAATAAGTTTTTCATAATCAATTTTTGATGAAGTTAAGAAGATTTCACTTAAAATAGATTTATTTTTATTATTTTTTTTACTCAGGAAAAAATTCAGAAAGTCATATCTTTGACCCAATGATTGCAGAAAAGATAATTTTAGGTATTGACCCGGGAACTGCCATAATGGGTTTTGGGATTATTTCCGTTAAAAAAGGTAAGATGGAAATGGTGTCCATCCATGAGCTTATTCTTAAAAAATATCCTAATCATGAAACGAAACTTAAATATATCTTTGATAAGACCTTGGCATTGATCGATGAGTACCATCCTGATGAAGTCGCTCTTGAAGCCCCCTTCTTTGGAAAGAATGTTCAAAGTATGCTAAAGCTGGGTCGTGCACAGGGTGTTGCCATGGCTGCAAGCCTCCATAGAAACATTCCAATTACAGAATATTCCCCGAAAAAAATAAAAATGGCAATTACCGGGAACGGAAATGCCAG
The DNA here is from genome assembly GCF_002216065.1 of Chryseobacterium sp. T16E-39. NCBI lineage: Bacteria > Pseudomonadati > Bacteroidota > Flavobacteriia > Flavobacteriales > Weeksellaceae > Chryseobacterium > Chryseobacterium sp. T16E-39. The sequence continues at coordinate 2,748,568 of NZ_CP022282.1, forward strand.
TAAAGAGCAGGTGGCAGGAATGCTTCAAAATCTTTTAAAGCTGAAAGAATTTCCCACCAAGTATCTTGATGCATCTGACGGTCTTGCCGTAGCTGTCTGTCATCATTTTAATTCCGGAACTATTACAGATACTAAATCATATTCCGGTTGGGAGAGTTTTTTAAAACAAAACCCTGATCGGCTAAAATAATCAACAATTATTGTCTTTCATAAATATCTTCTATATCAGTAACTTTTCCAAACATGATATCACTATACATAATGGAAAATTTATTCTTTGAAATAATTTTAAATTGTTTACTCTCCTTCAGGTCTCCATCCATATATTGAAGGGAGCTTCCTTTTATGGTAAGCAAATTCCGTCTTGACGAGCTTTTTATTTCGCAGTTTTCACCACTTACAAAGTTCTTAGTGAAAAACATATTTTCTTTTTCTTTCTCAAACAACAAAGTATATTGCTTCATACATTTCTTAAGCGGGTATTCTTTGTTTACTTCGCCATCTTTGTATGTTTCCCCAATGAACTTCCATTTTCCTACAAAATAATCTTTTTCATTTTGTGGATCCTGAATTTTCACTGTTTGAGATTGTGACTGGCAGTTCAAAACGAAACCACAACATAGCATAAAAACGAATATCTTCATCATTCCAATATCTTTTAAGTTAAAATAAAAAAGCCCTTAAAAAAGGGCTTTTAATATGATTAGTTATTTACGAATTTCTTCGATTCTTTTTTATCAGAGTAGTTGATAATGTATACTCCTTTTGGTAATGTCTGGTCGATTTGAACCACATTCGTCTTAGAAGTACCTTTTTGCAATATCTTTCCACTCATATCGTAAATCTGGTAATCTCCAAATGCAGCATTCTTCCCTCCAACAAGTTGAAGTTTATTATCAGCCTTAGTGTACACGATCTTAGCATCAGAACTTTCTTTTACCTCAGATGTTCCTAATGCACTTACAATTCTTACAGCATAGTCTTCCATCTGACCATATTGTACTTGAGAACAAGCTGTAAAATCAGGAAGGTTTGTAGAAGAATACGTTGCCGCATCTACACCAACTCTCATTCTCAGATAAACATTCTTTACCGCAGTAGCCGGCACAGTAATATTATTGGTAACCGTTATCGAAGCTCCCGAAGCTAAAGGATTAGTAGATGTATTATTAACTACCAATTCAGAATCTTCAAAAGAACCATTGTTATTATAATCGATCCAAACTTTTGTCTTGAACTTTTCAGCCTGACCAAATCCATTTAAATAAGTTACTTTCAATGGAGTACTTGTTGTAGAAGAAAGATCAGTATAGTAAGCTGGTCTTATACATGTCGCTGTAGAATAATCAGCATAATAAATTGGGTTTGCCTCATCAGAATCATACCCGTTACTCATACTGTTTATATCTGCAAAATTAACCTTGTAAGGCCCAATTGCAAAATTGTTATTCGCAGGATGTGCTGTACCTGCTGGATTACACTGTGCTGCAACTATCGTTACAGGTGAAGGAATGACAACTGATGGATCTTTACCTGCCGTTGAATTAAGTAAGTTCTTTCTATATTCCATCATCAGTAAAACAGCACGATCTCTCTGACCAGCAGTAAACTTGCGATTCGTATTGCTATAATTCATGATGTTATATTGTACTCCCTGATAATTTTGGTTAGTACAAGGATTTATTTCAGAATTGGATGGTGCAGGGAATTGAGAATATGCAGCTCCAGATCTCTCTGTATCACAAATTCTATCATCATCCACTGTACAATCACCTGTAGTAGCAGGGCAATAACCCGGTGCACCACTCTGAATCGTATAATCAGCATTTCCAAAAGTGTGATATAATCCAAAAGCATGTCCAAGCTCATGAGTCAATGTAGTATCATTTTGATTTTTCACAGTTGCCACTTTCATAAAACTCTCATAATCGTAATCATAAGAATTCGGGAACTTTGCATACCCCATCAAACCATAAGATAACTGCTGTTGACCATCAAAACCAATAACAACATAAATATTAAAATATGAGTTTTCTGGCCAGTGATGTGCCAATTCATTTTTAATTTGATAATCAGCTACACCATTTGAACTCTGCATTTTCACTCCTCTTGTATCATAAGACGGAAGAGTACTTCCATTATATCTTATAATACCGGTCGTTGGTTCGCAGGTTGGTGATCTTTTAGCCAATACAAGCTTAAAAGGAATCACATTTCCTCCATCTGGTCCATTACCTTCTGCATAGAAACCATTTCCATAGGTTGTTGCATACATTTTATTAGCTCTGTCAAGCCAATTAATAATCTCCTGATCAGTAAGATGCAAGTTAGCGTTAGCAGTAGCCTGAGATTCAATAACATGTACTACAACAGGAATTTCGTAAATCTGACCTGTATAAAGTCCATTCCATGCAGTCGTTGCACCTGATTTATTAAGGAAAGATTGTTTATTCATAGAAGCTAATCTGGCTTCCATTTCTTCCCTATTTTTTTTCAATTGAGGGTTTCTGGCATCCATTTGTGACATGATTTGGTCAAAACCACAAATATTTTGCACATTTTGAGAAAATACACTAACACCAAGCATCAGTGCAAAACATAGAACAATTCTCTTCATATTATACTATTTTTTTAATTTATTCGATGCAAAACTATCAATTATTTTAAAAAATCAGTAAATAATATTCAATTATCTTTAAGAAATTTATTATGTTAATCCAAAAAAACAATAAACAACTGATATACAGATATATAATTAAAAATATTAATTATACTTGGTAAAACATAATACTATCTTTAACATTGGTATGGTTTTTAGTATTACTTTTGTATAAATTTTCGATAATGAAAAATCAACAACAAACTATAAATCAGACGAATCATAAAATAAATTGGTTCCAGAAGTTCCTGATGGTATGCTCCGGAGGAAACATCCATATTTTAAGGAAAACACCAAGCGAATGGAATAAATTTTCCGGGATTGGTGGTATTGTTTTATTTACCGCTGTTTTTGCGACCCTGTCTGCAGGATATGCCATGTATACCGTCTTTGATAATGTCTGGACATCCGTAGGGTTTGGGATTCTTTGGGGGTTAATGATCTTTAACCTGGATAGGTATATTGTCTCTTCTATTAAAAAAACAGGAACCTGGTGGAATCAGATCTTAATGGCCATACCTCGTTTGGTTCTGGCTACTTTTTTAGGAATTATTATCTCAAAACCTTTAGAACTTAAAATTTTCGAAAAAGAAGTAAACAAGCAATTGAATACGATTATTCAGCGAAATAAAAAACAGCTTCAGGGTGAGATGAGTGGAAGAATTCTTCAACAAAGCGGACCTTTTGAAACCGAGAAGAAACAAATTTCAGAAAAGATCGCTCAATATCAGAAATCATACGATTCGGCTTCTGTAGAGCTGGAAAAAGAAATTTTAGGAAAACAATCAGGTTTAACAAGTGGAAAAGTAGGTTTCGGATCAAACGCCAAAAGAAAACAGGAACTTAAAGAACAAAGAAGACAGGACTTAGAAACCTATCAAAAACAGGCAGCTCCAAGGTTAGAATACCTGGATAAAGAAATTTCAAAAGTCTACACCAACTTAGAAACTGAAAGAAAATCCACTGAGACCTTTGAAGATAAATTCAATGGATTTGCAGCACGATTACAGGCCTTGGACGAATTAGGAAAAAATTCAGCAATCATTGGTTTAGCCGCTACCTTTATTATGGGACTTTTTATCTGTCTGGAAATCTCTCCGGTATTGGTGAAATTAATTTCTCACATAGGACCTTATGATCATCTATTGGAAAAAACGGAAAACGATTTTCGTTTGTATTCAAAGGAAAAGATTGAAAAAGGAAATGCATTGACCGATTATAGAATTGATGACTTTAAAGAGAACCTGAATAAGTAATTTAAAAATAAATATAATGGAGACCTTTCACCAATCTGAAAGGTCTTTTTTATAGCATAAAAATTTAATATTTGAGAAATGTTAAAAAAACAATGAAAAAGAAAATAATCATTATAATTTGCCTTGCTATCTTACTATTGATATTCCTATACTTCCGGTGTATTTATGGATGGTATGAGTTTAAATTTTATAAAGAAACTCCTAGAGAATATATTAGCAATACTATAGTAACCAAAAAGGACTATTCTACAGATAGCACAGCTATTGTTCATCAAATTAAAGGTTTTGTAAAAAATCATCAAGAATCTTTTTACTCCGAAGAAAATGACGGATCTACTCAAATAATATTGGACACAATTCTATACAGTCCAGATCACAAAAAAATTGCAGCTTTCATAATATCAAAAAATTCTACTACTAAACAATTAATGCCGGATAAAAAAAATAAATGGTATTATAATGCCACATGCTATCTGGGTACAAAACAACAAAATTCTCTTATATTAAGTTGGATTGGTCCTAATTATACTTCTAATGATGTTGAAAGTATTTCAAAAAGAATAAGAAATTACTATTTAAAACAAAAATCCTCAAATACTCAAAATAATAAAGACAACTATAATATTGATGATATTCGTTATTGGAGTAAAAGCATAGATTGGGAAAACCTAGAACACAACAGAAAAATGCAAAAAGATTTTGAGGAAGAAAAACTAAGGAATCCTGAAAATGTTTACGATCCAAATGATAAAAAATAAAAAGAATATGAAACTGCGAATACGCCTATGTAAATATTTATCATCAGTTTTTTGTTTGCCCGCTGCTTTTATTTTAAAAATATGTATAATATCCAGGCCATGTTAATAGGAATATTTTTTGCATCTTCTCTACCATGCCCTCCTCAGTTGTACATAGTTATGAATACTTTCCCAAAACTGAAATATTACGAATTGTATATCAGTCAGGGGCGGTTTATGACTATCTGAAGGTACCCCCAATCATCGTTGACCAATTCAAAGCCTTCACCTCTAAGGGAACATTTCTCAATAAGGTTATCAAGAAGAAATTTAAGTATATTAAAATAAAATAGTCTGGACTCATTTATTTTAACAATAATTTAAGTCATCATCAGCTACGAATTGATTTCTTATTCCTAATTTTAGTTGATCATTTAGATGCTTTAATAACCAATCACGAAAATATGATACTAGAACAAGGAACCCCAGCCCCGGATTTTGAACTTCACGCTACTCCTGATCAGAAATTAAAACGTTCTGATTTTTTAGGCAAGAACTTAATTTTAGTTTTTTATCCTGCAGACTGGAGTCCGGTTTGTGGTGATCAGGTGAGTTTATATAATGAAATGCTTTCCATTTTCCATAAATACAATGCCGATATACTGGGTATTTCTGTGGACAGTGCGTGGTGTCATGATGCTTTCATGGAAAACAGAAAGCTACATTTTCCTTTATTGGCAGATTTTAATCCTAAAGGAGAAGTTTCAAAAGCATATGGGGTTTACAATGAAGAAAACGGAACTTCAAAAAGAGCATTGTTTGTGATCGATCCCGAAGGAACGATCCAATGGAGTTATTTATCACCTGACGGAATCAATCCCGGAGCGGATGGAATCATTGATGCATTAGAAAATTTAAAACAAAAATAATATTTATGTCCACTTTAAGAATTCCAATTGGTCCCAATGATCATGTACAGGGAAATCCGGAAACCGCAAGAATCGTTTTGGTTGAATATGGAGACTATCAGTGTCCTTATTGTGGCCATGCTTTCCCTCTTGTAAGACAATTTGTAAAGGAAAATCAAGATGACGTAGCTTTTGTTTTCAGGAACTTTCCGTTGACAGATGCTCATGAATATGCAATGGCAGCAGCAACCGTAGCCGAAGCTGCAGGGAAGCAGGGGAAATTCTGGGAGATGCATGACCTCATCTATGACAACCAGAATATATTAAACGAAGCATTGCTCAATGAATGTGTGAAAGTTCTGAAACTGGATGTGAATAAAATTGAAAACGAAATCAATACTGAAGAACTTCAAAATAAAATTGAAGCTGATTTTGAAGGTGGCGTTCGCAGTGGGGTAAATGGAACTCCATCATTCTTTGTAAATGGACAAAAATGGGAAGACTATGACGGAACTTACGATTCCTTTATTGACCTAATTTCTTAGTTTAACATTTATTTTTAATGGCTATCGATCTCATTTTTAAGCTATCTTGATGAAAAATGTAGAGAATACTAAGCAGATCTCGATACATTTTTCTCCATTTCATTGCGAAAAACACTCGATCTGACGACTGATATTCAAAGACAATTTACATTATTCAAAAAAAACATACATTTGAAAAGTTCTACAGAATATAAAAACAATTAATTATTATGAAAAATTCAAAAAAAATTTCAAGAGAAAATTTGAAAAGTATTAAGGGTGGATTTAAGGCTTGCAATGGTGAGTTACCCAATTATGGCTGTGGCGATGCATCAGTTTTTTGTTGTGCATCTCAAGGGTGCAGAAGAGTATCGGACCTTCCTCCAGGATCTTGCATTGTTCAATAGTGATAAGATCAAACCCCTTTGATAAAACATATAAAAAATAAGGCTATCTCAAAATTGAGATAGCCTTATTTTTTATTTTTAATGTATTCTTACAAAGAATAATTCGGAGCTTCCTGCGTGATGATCACATCATGAGGGTGAGACTCTTTTAGTCCGCTTCCTGTGATCATAACCATTTTAGTGTCTTTCTGTAAAGCTTCAATATCTTTTGCTCCACAGTATCCCATCCCAGCTCTAAGACCACCCGTCAACTGGAAAATAACATCTTCCAGTTTTCCTTTGTGTGGAACTCTACCTTCAATTCCTTCCGGAACGAATTTTTTAGCTTCACTTTGGAAATATCTTTCCTTACCTCCTCTCTTCATAGCAGAAAGACTTCCCATTCCCTGATAAGATTTGAATTTTCTTCCCTGGAAAATAATTTCTTCTCCAGGTGCTTCATCAGTTCCTGCTAAAAGGGATCCAAGCATCACAGCTCCTGCTCCACTGGCAATCGCTTTTACGATATCTCCGGAAAGTTTAATTCCACCATCTGCAATTACTGCTACATTTTTAGATTTGGCAAATTCGTAAACGTTGTAAATAGCAGATAACTGAGGAACCCCAACTCCAGCAACAACTCTCGTTGTACAGATTGAACCAGGACCAACACCTACTTTAAGAACGTTAGCTCCTGCTTTGATCAAATCCTTTGCAGCTTCAGCGGTTACAATATTTCCACCTACAATATCCAAATCAGGATATGTTTTTCTGATTTCAGAGATTTTATCTAAAACTCCCTTAGAGTGTCCGTGAGCAGAATCAATCGCTACGATATCAACACCAGCCTGTACCAATGCTGCAATTCTGTCCATTGTATCTTCTCCAACTCCAACTCCCGCACCTACGATAAGACGGCCTTTTGGATCTTTATTAGAGTTTGGATATTCCAATTGATTGTCGATATCTTTAATCGTGATCAATCCCACCAATTTATTTTCTTTATCAACGATTGGAAGTTTTTCTACACGATTTTTAAGAAGAATTTCTTTTGCTTTTTCAAGATTGGTATTTTTATCGGAAGTGATCAGATTTTCTTTAGTCATAATCTCTTCAACTTTCATATCCAGGTTCTCCTGATATTTTACATCTCTGTTGGTAATGATCCCGATCAAAATATTATCTTGATCTACAACCGGTAAACCTGAAATTTTATATTTAGACATCATTTCTTTAGCCTGCGCCAAAGTATGATCTTTTGAAAGGGTAACAGGATCAGAGATCATTCCATTTTCAGAACGCTTTACACGGTTTACCTGTGCTGCCTGTTCTGCAATTGTCATATTTTTATGAATGAAACCCAGACCACCTACTCTTGCTAATGCAATAGCCAGATCGCCTTCAGTAACTGTGTCCATCGCAGCAGATACTATCGGAACATTCAGGGTGATTTTATCAGTAAGTCTTGATTTTAATGATACCTGGTTAGGTAAAACTTCAGAATAAGAAGGGACTAGAAGAACGTCATCGAAAGTGATGGCTGTCTCTACAATTTTGTTATGAATAGACATCTTTACTTTCTTTGCAAAATTAGGCTATTTTCACGAGATATGAAAATCCTTTTTAATAGTTTAAATAAAAATTAATAATCAATAAGTTAAATCAAAAAACCGCTCTTAATTAAAAGCGGTTTTGTACAAAATAAAATGAGTTATATGACCTGAATATGATTTTTATTATTTGATTGTAGATTTACCATTTTCATCAACATCCTCGATATGCGTCTGATTATTCTTATCTACATAGATTTTGAGGCGGACACGACCCTTATCATCTCTTATAAAAAGCCCTACATCTCCATTCGCTGTTTTCCCTGCAAAAAAACGTTCACTTCCCAGTTTTCCTTCTTCTTTTAATTTTGCAAAAGCTTTTTTGGTGGCTACCGGATCATTTAGCTTTTGTAGAGAATCATCAAATTTCAATACTTTTTCAAGAGTAAAGTCATCAGGCCTGTCCCAAAGCTTTAAGCCATACGCCCGCCTTTTATCTGCGCCGGTACCTTCACTATATTGGAGCTGCATGATCTGATCTGTTTTCCTTTGGTCTACCGAATACACCATTCCTGAACCTTTTTCATCAGAATCATAAATCAATCCGCCACATTCATCGCCTAATGAGTTAAAGAAGATTAATCCTGCTTCTCTTTCTCTTGCTTTAAGCGGTTTATTATTTAATAATCCCGGGTGCTGGCGTTTTTTATTGCTGATCACCATTTTTAATGTTCCATCTTTCTCAATCACATTAATTCTTTCAACATCAATTTCCTGAAACCGCTGATGGTCGTTATTGGATTTAAAAGCTAATAAAAAGAGCAGAATGAATGCGATAGTAAGTGACGCTGCATATATCTTAAGCATGCGTACCTCTCTGATTAATTTTTCCATGATAATAATTTATTCAATAAAAATAAATTATTTATCTGAAGCTGAGTTAATGAATTTTGAAATATCATCTGCTGTAAAGTTTCCCTTTACATCTACAAAAACCAGTTCTTTATCAGAATTTACAGTAATCAACATATTCTTAATGGCCTCACCGGACTGTTTTACCCTTACATTTACATTATCTCCGTCATGTTTTATGGTTGCCCAGTCTTCATAATTATTGTTATTAAGATAGGCTGCATAATCAGCGAGCATCCCCGGGTCTCCATTTTCTACGGTCAGCACTTTTATTTTTGAGATCTTTTTCACAAGATCGGCAACCTCCTCATTCTCTCCGTCTTCCCTTAGAGCTTTTTTAATAAAGGGCTTAGCTAAGAACATCGGTACATTGATACTTTCAAACCTGGCTCCTTTAAAATCATAATTTGTATCTGAAAAGAAAGCCATATTGGGACGGCGGTGAGACACGATACAAGACTGAAGAAGAATCAATATACAGCTAAAGAGAAAAATGGTTTTTAAGTTTTTCATGGCGATTAGATTTTAATTGATTGCTTTCAAACTTCCACCAGACATTTTACTGATATTCGAATCAATCTGAGGATTTCCTTTATACTTAACTGATCCTCCAGACGATGCTTTTACTTTAAGTCGGTCTGTAACGTTTACACTAAGGCTTGCTCCTGATGTAGACTCTACCTCCAATTCGTTTAATTTTAAATTTTCAGCTTTACAAGATGCCCCGCTGCTTATATCAATCACTCCCGAAGTGGCCTGCCCTTCAATGATGGTATCTGAACCACTGGAAGCTTTGACAACGATAGCCGAAGTATTGACACTTACTTTAACACTTGCTCCTGAGGTTGAACTGACATCTGTAGTACTGGAAACATTAAACTTTCCTTTGACAGCAGCCCCTGACGAAGCATCAATATCCATACTGTTTTCTTTTACAGGATTCACTGCTATAAAGCTGGCTCCTGAAGAAGCTTTAATGCTGCGCATTCTCGGCGAAGAAACGTTAACACTTAGATTTTTAAATCTTATATTTCTTTCTCCTTTATTATCAACGTACACTTTTAAAATACCATTCTCTACTTTTGTAATGACATACTGAAGTTTATCAGCATCTGCAATCACTTTTACACTGGTCGGGCTCTCCTGCTTATAAATAAGATTTATTCCCGTACTTACCTGAATTCCTGAAAATTCACCTACATTCCTCGCTTCACCGTTCAGGTATGAAGTACTGTTCTCCGAGGTCATACTGCTCCTTGTCGTATTGGTAATCGAGCTTGTTTTGGTTTCACTGGATTTAATGATCTTGTTAAGATCATCCATTGAAAGTTTTCCATCCAGCATTACTAAAACATTCCCTCCATCTCCGCTGTCAATGCTTAACAATACGTCATCCAATATTCCTTCTTTAGCTCCTGCAGAAAGAAATTTTATTTTGCTGTCCTTACTATTCACGCTCATCACTTCGTTATAGTTCAGGTGGCTTAGATAGGAAGAAATGTCTTTATTAATCTGTGACAGGCTGTTCTGTAATTTTTTACCTCCTGCAGAATTGGCATTTTCGGGATTCTCTGTGATCAGGATCTTTAATCCATTGATCTTTGACAGCAATGGTTTGATCTGATCCAGCTGAGAGTCATCAATATTCAGACTGCTAAGCATTCCGAACATCGGCTTTGCAATTTTAATAGAAGTTACACCTTCTACCTGCTGGTATTTTTCAAAAAGTTTATCGAATTTGTCTTCCTGCCCATACACTGTAAAGAAATGGGAAAAAGCAAGTGCGAATATTATCAATATTTTTTTCATGAGTCAATTTTTAATTTTAAAGCTGATAATTAATACCTGATCAGGGAGTAATCTCTTTTTTTAGTTAATAGTTATCGTCCATCACTTTGGGTTGTACTAACTTTTCACTAACGTTATTTGCAAATATTTGAAATGAATATTTAGTTACATTAATCGCTTCGTCTACATTATCGATTCGTTTTCCGTTTACAATCACATAGTTGTTGTTGTATCCAGTGGAATCTTTCTTAGCGGCATTGTATTTTTTATAGGAAGAATTGTACGTGAATTTTGGTCTTACTTCTTTTTTCAACCTTCCTCTTTTTGGCAGGATCTCATCCATTACATCTTTTTCTGCAATTGTATTATCCTGAGAAACAGAATCTTTTTTTGCTCCTGCAATACTATCTGTATTATTTATGGCAACCTGCTGTTCAGGTTCATGATTTTCTTCAATGAAATCCTTTTTTTGCTGTTTCACCTGATGCTCTACCAATTTAGACTGATCATCTATTATAGAATGTTCCTGATTATAATTGACAATAAAGCCAATACTTAAAATAACCACTACACTTGCAGCCATCCAAAACCATTTTGGGAAAGAAGGTTTTTTCTTTTCAAGAGGAATGATCTTATCATCATCTATACCTTCTGCTTTTTGAAGAAAATCCTCAAAATCCCAATCCATCTTCTCTTCCTTTATATCCCGGAAGATTTCTTCGTATTTATCTTGAAATTGATCGTTGTTCATAATTCATCAGTTGTGAAATTTGTTCTTTTACTTTTTGTCTTGCACGCATAAGATTGACTCTTACTGCATTTTCTTCCATTTCCAACATTTCAGAAATTTCGGACACTTCATACTCTTCTACATCTTTTAAATGGATAACCATTTTTTGTTTTTCAGGAAGCTGATTAATAAATCCTATAATATGTTCCTTAAGATTATTAACCTCCATACTGTAGAGCTCTGACCGGTGAAGCTGCATATCGGCAAAACCAATTTTTACATCATGATGCTTCAGCCTGTTAAGACATTCATTGCGGACGGATTTCAATGCATAGGATTTTAAATTCCCAAATTGCTCCAATTCCTCTCTTTTCTGCCAAAACTTAACCATCAGATCCTGCACGACATCTTCTGCTTCATCACTGCTCATGACAAACCTTTTCGCAAAACGATACATCTCGTTTTTGAGAATAAACACCGTATTCTTAAAGGTTTCTTGGGTCATAAGTCTTGTTTCTATTAGTAAGACAATTAAAAATTGTATTCTATTACATTAAAAATAAAAAAACTTCAAAAAAAATGAAGTTTTTTCTATAATCAAGTTTAGTAGGTATCAAAAATATGTTTTAAAATCCCCTTATCATCGTCTGTCAGAGCCACTTTTCTTCTAGCCATTGCTCTCTCTGCCACTTCATATGCTTTATCTAATTTAAATCTTTCATCTCCTTTAAATCCACCCCATGAAAAATTTTCTATAAGGTTAGGAGGAAATCCTTCTTTGAAAATATTCGAAGCAACACCAATTACCGTTCCTGTATTTAATTGGGTATTGATTGCTGTTTTAGAATGATCTCCCATGATCAATCCGGCAAATTGTAATCCTGTATCCTCAAATGCTTTGGTTCTGTAGTTCCATAATTTCACATTACCATAATTATTCTTCATGTTTGATGAATTGGTATCCGCTCCAAAATTACACCACTCTCCAATTACAGAATTTCCAACGAATCCATCATGGCCCTTACTGGAATATCCGAACACAATGATATTATTGACCTCACCTCCAATTTTACAATTGGGACCGATTGTCGTCGCTCCATAGATTTTAGCCCCCAAATTAAATTTAGAATCATCACAAAGAGCAATAGGACCACGCAGGTGGCAACCTTCCATTACTTCCGTGTTCTTTCCAATATAGATCTTTCCGGTTTTTGTATTCAATGTTGAAAATTCAATCTGAGCTCCTTCTTCAATGAAAAGGTCTTTTTTGTCTCCTAAGAAACCATTTGTTGAAGAAAGTTCCTGTGAAGTTTTACCACTGGTAAGCAATTCAAAATCAAAGTCAATAGCTTTATGATTGTAGGTAAAGAGGTCTTTAGGTTTTTTAAAGAATACAAGCTCTTCTTTGATATCAGTCATCTTTTCAATCTGATTTAAAGAAAACCCTTTCATATTGATTTTCGCAGCGATCAATTCATCTTCGTACACCAAAGCTTCCCCTGGCTTAAGATCTTTTATTTGTTGTAAAACATTTTCTGTAGGAAGAAAATTGGTAACGAGGAACAGGCTTTCTTTTTCTTCAGGACTTTTAAATTTCTGCTGCAAATAATTCTCTGTGAAATAAGAAACTTCAGAATTCTCTAGCAACTTCTGCCATCTTTCGGAGAAGGTTAGAATCCCACAACGCATTTCTGCAATGGGACGGGTAAAAGTAAGTGGGAGAAAATCTTCCCAATATTGCGCATCTGAAAATACTAATTGCATTTTTAAGAAATTAGAGGTTAGTGATTAGAAGTTAGAGGCTGAAACAGGCTGGGTTGAATTAAATCATTCAAGCCTCTTTTCTCTTTCTAAATTCTACTTAAAAACAAAAATACAAATAGTAAAAATAATTTCTAACTTCTGCATCTTAAATTCTGCTTAAAAACAAAAAAAAGTCTTCCAAAAAATTTGGAAGACTTTAATATCTTTAGAATTCAAAAAATTACTTAGCGAATTTTTTGTATTTGTTCATGAACTTGTCTACTCTACCTGCAGTATCTACCAACTTCACTTTACCAGTGTAGAAAGGGTGAGAAGTAGAAGAGATTTCCATTTTGATCAAAGGATACTCTTGTCCTTCATACTGGATTGTGTCTTTTGTTTCTGCAGTAGACTTGCAAAGAAACACCTCGTCGTTACTCATATCTTTGAAAACAACAAGTCTATAATTTTCTGGGTGAATTCCGTTTTTCATAATACAATTTTTTAAAAAATTAAAGTTCTGCTTTCGAAATAGTAATGGATATTTCTCTGCTAATTTTAGGCTGCAAAAATACAATATTTTTTCTAATATCCAAATAGGGAATCCATTTTTTTTAATTGATAAGAAATTTAAAGTATTTTCGTTAAATTTGAAATCTACATTTAAACTTTAATTTCGATGAAATTCAAATTATTACTGGCTTTTTCTTTTTGGATGCTTCTCATGGCTGTATCATGTAACAAAGACGATATAAGCTTTGATGCTCCTTCCCAACAATTAAGATTCTCAAGAGACACGGTATTCTGTGATACAGTATACCATCAGGTTCGCTCTGAAACTTATGTGGTAAAAGTATATAATAATGAGGATAAAGACATTTCAATTCCAAGGATCAATCTGGAAAAGGGAGCTGCTTCTTTATATAAAATCAATGTAGATGGAAAAGCGGGATATGATTTTAAAGATGTCCCTTTAAGAAAAAAAGACAGTCTTTATATTTTTGTTGAAATTGCGCCACAGGCTACAGGGCCTGAAGCTATTGCTGAAGATCGTGTGGTATTCACAAGTCCTGCCGGACAACAGCATGTAACTTTATTTTCTGTCGTTCAGGATGCTGAATTTTTTATTCAGACCCCAACCAATCCAAATGTTATTACCAACCATACCACCTGGGATAATACTAAGGCTAAAATTATTTACGGTGATTTAACCATTAATCCTAATATTACCTTAGATATCCAACCAGGAACTAAAGTATATTTCCATAAGAACAGCGGAATGAAAGTGGCCGCGGGTGCTACTTTAAATATCAATGGAACATTGAATAATGAGGTTGTTCTTCGTGGAGACCGAAATGATCCTTACTATGATACCATTCCTAAGAACTGGAATTCTATCCGCATGGATGTAGGATCCACGCTTAACATGAATTATGGAAGACTGTTTGGAGGGACAAGAGGTTTGGAAATGAAACAAACAAATGCAACGATCAGTAATTCATTTATTCATACCTTTCAGGAATATGGAATCTATGCTATAAATACTACCGTAAATGCAAAGAATCTTGTTATGAATAATTGTGGTGAGTCTGCAATAGGTATTTTTAAAGGAGGTACCCACAACTATATCCACTCAACAATAGCCAATTATTCTGCACCTTATGTAATGTCACAGCTTAATAGGAATGGAATTTTCGCCACCAATGAATGGAAGAATGATGCCGGACAGACAGAGCAGGGAGCATTACAGCTGAATGTAAAAAACAGTATTGTATATTCTGACAGGGATAATTCAGTGAATTTTGAGCAAACACCGGGTCAGGTATTTAACTTCCAATTTCAAAACTGTTTATTAAAGTATTCCAATACTTCTGAAGCAGGATTTAATTTTGAAAGTAATCCCAATGTTATTCAGAGCTTAAAAAATGAAGAACCGATGTTTGTCAATCGCTTTACGGCGCATCTCAATTTAAGAGTTAAGCCAACCTCACCGGCAAAAAATAAAGGAAACCTTGGTGTTGCAGCAAGTGTCCCGTTTGATATTGCTAATGTATCAAGAACTACCAGTCCAACTCTTGGAGCCTATCAATAATGGAAATTACCAATTTACAGCAGCAGGTGGATGAATGGATAAAAACCATTGGTGTCCGTTATTTTAATGAGCTTACCAATATGGCAATGCTTACAGAAGAAGTGGGAGAAGTAGCCCGAATTATTGCAAGAAGGTATGGTGAACAGAGTGAAAAAGAAAGCGATAAAAGTAAAGATCTAGGCGAGGAACTAGCAGATGTACTCTTTGTAACATTATGTTTAGCCAATCAGACCGGGGTCAATTTGCAAGAGGCTTTTGATAAAAAAATGAAGATAAAAACAGATCGCGACAAAGATCGGCATCAGAATAATGAAAAATTGAAGTAGAGATAGGCAGAAAGGCTACATCGCGGATTTGTAAAATCGTAAAATTGTCAATCCAATAAACGGTTGTCCCTGAGAACAAAACGAAGCAATCCCTTATTACTCTTAACCAGAACCTTAATGGTTATTAAGAGTCAAGTTTGTAGCCCTATAACCTAATATCTACTATCTATAAACCTAAGAGAAATAATGAAGTTAGAGAAATCAAAATTAGAAGGAGATCAAACAATACAAATCAGCGGTTCGAAAAGTATTTCGAATCGTTTGTTGATTTTGGAAAGTTTATTTAGTAATATAAAAATTGGAAATCTATCCAACTCTCAGGATACGGAAATGCTTACGAAAGCTTTGTCTGAAAATTCTGAAGTTGTAGATATCCACCATGCAGGAACTGCGATGCGTTTCCTTACCTCTTATTTTTCAATCTTTGAGGGCAGGGATACTATACTTACCGGTTCGGGAAGAATGAAAGAAAGGCCAATTAAAAACCTTGTCAATGCTTTACGGGACCTGGGAGCTGATATTGAATATATGGAGAATGAAGGTTTTCCTCCTTTAAAAATTAAAGGAAAGAAGATTACAAAATCCAATGTGAATGTTCCAGCGAATATTTCAAGCCAGTTTATTACCTCTTTGCTTCTTATTGCAGGAAAATTAGAAAATGGACTGGAGATCAACCTTGTCGGTGATATTACTTCCAGATCTTATATTGAAATGACGCTGGATATTATAACAAAGTTTGGAATTAATGCGACCTTTAACGGAAACACCATCAAGGTAGAGCCTTTTACAAACCCATCTTCTGTTATTCATTATGAGGTAGAAAGTGACTGGAGTTCTGCTTCCTATTTCTATTCGATCTGTGCACTGGGAAGAAAGACTTTGCACCTGAAAAGTTTCTATAAGCAATCTACCCAAGGAGATTCAGCGATCGCAAAAATTTATAAAGAGTTTTTTGGAATTACAACGATCTTCTCAGAAGATGAGCATAAAATTACTTTACAGCCAGATCCCAATTTTTCTTTTCCGGAAAAAATTGAGTTGGATATGAATAACTGTCCTGATATTGCGCAAACCCTTTGTGTAACAGCAGCTGCTTTAAAAATCCCTTTCGATATTTCGGGCCTTGGAACTTTAAGAGTAAAAGAAACAGACCGACTTCAGGCTTTATATAATGAGCTGAAAAAAATAGGAACAGAAACTGAAATTACAGACTTAACAATCAAGTCTGTAAGCTTTGGAGAGCCGGAAGAAAACATTTCCATCAGCACCTATCAGGATCATAGAATGGCAATGAGTTTTGCTCCATTCTGCCTGATCAAAGAACTTAATATCGAAGAAGAAAATGTGGTTGAAAAATCTTATCCTATGTTCTGGAAAGATCTGGCCAGCATCTTAATTTCATAATGCAACAATACTTCTAAAATAAAAAAGAACGATCTCATGAAGAGATCGTTCTTTTAATATAAACCCCGACAGGTAATAATAATACCATCCATCGGGTTTTATTTATCGGTCTTCCGAAACAGGATTCATTAGAGGTCCTTTAAACCTCCATCCAGCAATAATTCTGCACCCAGCATAAAACTTGAGTCATCCGAGGCCAGATAAAGCGCTGCAGCTGCCAATTCCTCTGGCATAGCCACACGTTTAGCTGGTGTAAAATTTCCCATAGCTTCCATCATTGCTAAAGCTCCTTCTGCACTGTCTGTAACCGAAGCAAACACAGGGGTATCCACAGGTCCAGGGCTTAAAGTATTAACACGTATTTTACGATCAAGCAGTTCGGAAGAAAAACTTCTGGCTAATGAACGTACAGCAGCCTTTGTTGCTGAATAAGCCGCATGGTTAGGAACACCCTTTCTATTGACTGTAGAGGAAACCAATACGACCGATGCCCCATCGTTTAATACAGGCAAGGCTTTTTGTACAGAAAAGAAAGCTCCTTTGAAATTGATGTCGCTAACTTTATCAAACTGTTCTTCAGTAAAATCTACTAGTGGTGCTATAACATAAACACCAGCATTGACGATCAGCGTGTCTACCTTACCAAAATGGTCTGCTACCGTTTGATAGATTCGGGTAAGATCATTCAGTTTGGAAACATCTCCCTGGATACCCAAACTGTTAGGACCAATCTCAGCGACAGCCTGATCAATAGTTCTTTGATTGCGACCTGTAATAACGACTTGAGCGCCTTCCTCTGCAAAACGTTTAGCGATGGCTAATCCAATACCACTGCTACCTCCGGTAACCACAGCTACCTTGTTCTTCATTTTTTGTGACATAACATTAAATTTAGACCACAAAGTTGAGAAGAACAGCCCACCCAAAACGATGAACTATTTTATGAAAAATAGGTGAACTGGTTCACTTTTTCCGCACTTTATCATTACGGATCTTCGACAAAAACTCACGTGTCATATTAAGATAAGAAGCAAGTGCATATTGTGGCAGGCGTTGTACGACCTTTGGATATGTGGCAACAAAATCATTATATCGCTCCTCAGCACTTTGGGTCAAATTTGATACGATCCTCCGTGCAAGGTAAGCCGCTGATTTTTCAGCCATCAATCGAAAAAGTGTCGCCAATTCCCAATTGGCATCTTTGAGTTCCTGCTCCGCCTGATGATCAATTTGAAGAATGATACTGTTTTCCAATGCTTCTACAAATTGTGTGGCAGGTGTCTGATGGATATAACTGTTATAATCCGACAGCCACCAATCCTCAACCGCAAACTGTATCGTATGTTCATTGCCTTTATCATCAATTACATACGAATGGAAAGCTCCTTTCAAAACATAAATCCTGTATTTGGCGACAAAGCCAGGCTGTATGATCATTTGTTTTCTTTTGATCCTGACCACCTGGAATGCAGCAGTCAGCCGTTCCATATTTTCAGTTGAAAGATGGGTTTTACGTTTTATATTCTCGAAAAAAGGTGAAAGGTCTTCCATAGGACTAAACTACAAATTTATGCATTTTTCAACATCACCTGCATCAATCAATTTTAAAGTCATTCCTTACGAATTTACGCTCTCCTTTTAGAAAACACAGCTCCATAACTTAATTATATATTAAAATTCAATTAACTCCCTCAATATAGATATATGAGTATTTTTAAGTTTAAATAAAATACTTTAAACTATGTTCAAATTCAACATGAGATATCTGACGATTCTCTTTTTCGGCATTGCTACTACCTCAACCATGCTTTCTTCATGTTCAGAAAACGTCATTGGAATGGATTCTGAGGACAAAAACCTTAGTCTCCATGACAATAAAATCAGCAAAGCCTCTCTTGCCTCAGTTGGAATAGGCAACTGGATGTCCGGATTAGAGGACAATACATCAATTTCTAAAATCTCAATTCCCGGCACTCACGATTCCGGAGCGATGAGAGAGGTTCCTTCGAACAGTGGTACTGCAAAAACTCAAAATCTTACGATTAGAGAGCAGCTTAATGCCGGTATCCGTTTTCTGGATATCCGTTGCAGACATATTGATAATTCTTTTGCCATTCATCATGGTGCTATTTATCAGAATTTAAATTTCGATGATGTATTGAGTGCTTGTTATACATTTTTAGACAATCATCCGACAGAAACAATCGTTATGTCTGTAAAGGAAGAATATAATGCTTCCAATACAACAAGGACTTTTGAACAAACATTTGATTCTTATATTCAAAAGAATCCTTCAAGATGGGACCTAGGGGTTAACATTCCTAATCTGGGATCTATCAGAGGTAAAATCAAATTACTAAGAAGGTTTTCTGCCGGAACATCAAAAGGAATTGATGCAACTTCCTGGGCGGACAACACCACTTTTGAAATTAACAACCCTGCTGCCTCTTTAAAAGTTCAGGATTATTATCAGGTAGGCAATAATGATGATAAATGGTCTAAGATTTCGGCATTGTATAATGAAGCAAAAGCAGATACAAGCGGTAAACTTTACATCAACTTTACCAGTGGCTATAAACCTTTAATATTCGGAATCCCAAGTATTCCAACTGTATCCAATAATATCAATCCTAAACTTAAAACATTATTTCAAAGCAGTCCTCAGGGATCTTATGGTATAATGCCTATCGATTTCGTTAATGCAGAATTGGCAGAACTGATCATTAAAACCAATTTTTAGATTAATTAATTGTTAGATATATTCAAAAACGGCTGTCTCATTTTCTGAGACAGCCGTTTATTTTTTTAAGGATTTAAAAAATTAGCCTAGTGTTTTTGAATCCCATAAGCTTCCAATATCTTATTGAAGATCTCCGTATTTTCAAAAAGGCCTGTAAAATTTTTGGAATGTGGACCATAAGCAAACACGCTGGAAGGAATGGATGTATGATCGTTGGTACTAAAATTTCCAAACACCCATCCATCTTTAAGGCTTCCGTCAAGAAGTGTTAAGCCTCCGGTTTCGTGATCTCCCAGAACAATAACCAGTGTTTCTTTATTTTCATCGGCAAATTTCATTGCTTTTCCTACCACATGATCAAAATCTAATAATTCAGTGACAAGCTGTTCAATATTATTACTGTGCCCACCTCCATCAGTTTGAGAAGCTTCTACCATCATAAAGAATCCTTTTTTATTTTCTTTTAAATCATTAAGGGTAAGGTCAAAGGCATCAGCTAACCAATTTCCTCTTCCATTCGTTATTCTTTGTGAAGCTAATGGATCAATAACCAAGGTCCTGTTATTGATTTTTTTTACAGATTTCAGATCCTGATAGATATCTATTTTGGCTTCTTTAATTTTCTGAATGTTTTCCGGAGTTAATCCATTGGTAGGTCCTCCAATCAGAATTTTAGTTTTGGAGCCTACAAAGTCTTTCAGAATGGGTTCCGAACTGTTTCTGTTATCTGAATGTGCATAAAAATCTGCGGGCGTAGCATCCGTAACATCTCCTGTGGAAATCAATCCTGAAGTCATTCCGTGACTGGCAATAATATCAGGAATCTGTGCTATTTCTTTCCCCATTTCATCAACACCAACAAAAGTATTCTTTGTCTTCACGCCAGTAGCAAATGCTGTGGAACCGGGAGCAGAGTCTGTAATATAGGCATTGGAAGAATTGGTTTTGGACAATCCTGTCGCTTTCATATTGAACACATTCAATTTCCCTTTATTTGCTGTAAATGCCGCATAATATTGAGGTAAAGAAGTTCCATCCGGAATCAGAAGAATTACATTTTTGACATTTTTAATGATCCCATCAGTTTTGTAGGTAGGAGTGTATGTGCTGTACTCTTTTGTATTTTTATAAAAGTTTTTTGGAATGGTATTCAGGAATTTTTTGAGGTCAGGAATATGATCGGTATTGATATAATCCACTCCCAGATCTATAAAATTTACCCATGCATTAGGAAAATCAGGAGCTCCGTAGAAACGTACTGGCTTTTGCTGTTCATGTGCAATTGCAACTGCTTTTTTTATTCTATCCGTTTCTTCATCTCTTGGAATCCCCTTTCCATTCCATTTTACCAATGCTTGTAAATCTGCACTGAACAGCCCTACTCTTTTGAGCTCATCAGGAGTATACCTTTTATCAAGATCTCCATCAAAGAAAAAATAGTCCGGGTAATTTTTAAAATCACCGGGCTGAGGCCGTCCTCCCGTAATTACAATTCTAATCCCCGGGTTTCCTGTAATTTCCGGATATTTTTTTAATATGTTTATCAATGCTGTAAGCGTTGTTTTGTAATCCTGCTTAACATCAATAAGCAATTGTAATTTCTTTTTGGAATCAGGATAGATATTCCCTTTATTCAGCTTAATTTGTTTTGAAATATTATCCAGATAAAGGCTCTCTAATGTTCTATCGGGTGACAATTCTTTTTCCGTATGAGCAACCCAAAGCTTATCATTGACCAGAAAAACATCTGCTTCAATAGATCCAAAGTTTGCATAGTAAGCTTGCCAGAAAGGAACTTCCTGTTCGTAATCGTTGTGTGAATGTGCATTACTCACATTATAATGTGAATAATTCTGTGCCTGATTCTGTGAAAAAATGGCCATGGCCAATAACACCCCTATCTTTATTTGTTTCATAATATCCTGTTTAAAGGCTAAAAGGCAAAAGAGCTAAATCGCGGATTTGCTAAATTGTAAATTTGTAGGTTCAGATGATTATCTATTTTTCCCTGTTAGAGAAGAATTTATTAACAATTTGCCCCACCACTCTCAAATTTCGAATCTCGCATCCCGAACCCTAAATTTTACCAGCCTGCATTTTGTTTTATAATCCCGTGGCTATTGACAATTTCGACTTGTGGAACTGCCCATACATTATGTACTGACGGATTGAAATTTCTGGAAGCCCAAACCACTTGTCCGCTGATTCCATGTAACGGTTGTGCATAAGTACTTTGAGCATCCCCCCAACGTACAAGGTCTCTGTGTCTGTCCGCCCATTCACCTGCCAGCTCACAACGTCTTTCATGTTTCAGATCAGCTAGTGTACATCCATTTTTTGATGCTAAGCCTGCACGGGTCCTGATCATATTGATTTCAATATCAGCATTCTGTCCCATCATAATTTTCGCTTCTGCTTTGATCAGAATTACCTCAGCATAACGCATAATTGGAACAGCAAGATCGGTGCACGGATAATCTCCGTTGGCACTTACATGCCCACTGTTTAATGCATACTTAAATGCATCCATATATTTATTAAACTGGTAGCCTGTAAGAGAATTGGTGG
Source organism: Chryseobacterium sp. T16E-39 (assembly GCF_002216065.1). Classification (NCBI taxonomy): domain Bacteria; kingdom Pseudomonadati; phylum Bacteroidota; class Flavobacteriia; order Flavobacteriales; family Weeksellaceae; genus Chryseobacterium; species Chryseobacterium sp. T16E-39. The sequence continues at coordinate 2,770,891 of NZ_CP022282.1, forward strand.
AAGCATATGTTCTCGGGCTTCCATTAAAAGTAAACTGATCTCCTAATTTCAGAATCGTTGTATTCCTTCTAAGGTCTCCTGTTTCATATTCGTCATACAGTTCTTTGGTGGGTTGAAAATATCCCCAGCCATTATACAACCCCCAACCTTTATTTTCAAGCATAACACCTGGAAGAATACTTCCCACTGCATTAAATTTAGGCGTACTGGGTATAGACCAAATATATTCTGAACTGTAATTATTCTCAGCTTTGAAAACATCTGCATAATTGTTTAGCAAACTTCTATTTCCTTTAGTCATCACTTCATTAGCCCAAAATGCAGCATTTTGCCAGTCTTTCATAAATAAATAAACTTTAGCCAAAAGTGCCCATGCCGCAGCTTTATGAGGCCTTCCGTAATCTTTTGCTAAAAGTTGTTCCTGCGCAGGTAATAACTCAGCAGCTTTCTTTAGGTCAGCTACAATATAATTGTAATTATCCATTACATTTGCAGCTCTAGGAATAGGATTGGTATCCGGCTCTTTTGTACGGTCTATGATTGGTATACCAGCTTTTTCATTCCCATAATTATAAGCGAGTTCAAAATACATTCTGCTACTCATAAATAAAGCTTCTCCCAAGTATTTATTTTTTATTGCAGCTGAAGTTTGAATATTGTCTATGTTCCTGATCACTCGGTTTGCCACTCCTATTACATTATATCTTTTATTCCATTGGGTTTCAAGATCCCCTGCTGCAATATAGTTACTGCTGAAATTCTTCGCATTATCCGCTTCACTTTTTGCCCTTCCGGTCACCATATCATCACTGGCATTGATAAACCAGAAAAATCCTCTTCCGTAAAATTCGCTATCAGATAATGGTTTATACATGGCATTAGCTCCAGTAATCAAATCATTTTCAGTCTTCCAAAAGCTTGCTTCAGTAGGTGTACCTTCTGGTTGAACATCCAATTCGTTTGCACAAGATGAGAGCACTACTGCAATCCCTGATACCCAAAATATTTTTTTGAAAAAATTCATTTTTTTAATTTTTAGTTGTTAAAAAATTACAGCCCTATTTCTACCCCGAAAATGAATGAACGCGCCTGCGGATATCTTCCGGTATCCACACCATAAGTATCCATTCCTACTTCAGGATCAAAGCCTGTATACTTGGTGATGGTAAACAAATTGTTTGTTGTCACATAAATTCTCAGCTTGGTTACATCAAGCTTCCCATATAATTCTTTGGGTAAAGAATAACCGATCGTAAGATTTTTCAATCTTAAGTAAGATCCATTTTCTACATAGAAATCCGATACTTTTGAATAGTTTCCGCTCGGATCTCCCTGTACCAACCTTGGAATATCCGTGTTGGTATTTTGTGGTGTCCAAGCATTGAGGATCTCCCTGTCCATATTATAGTTCTGCCCCGTTCCGCCCGGATTTAACGAAATAAACTTCAGTCCATTGAATATTTTGTTTCCATATACTCCCTGAAAGAAGACGTTGAGGTCAAAGTTTTTCCAGGTCATATTATAAGATAGTCCATAGGAAAACTTAGGATAAGGATTTCCGAGATTAACGAAATCATCATTGTTCAATGTTCCGGTGTTCCCGTCTTTTTTCAGGAACTTAATATCTCCCGGTTTGGCGTTCGGCTGTATCAGATTTCCGTTAATGTCTTTATAATTATTGATTTCTTCCTGGCTATTGAAGATACCTCCAGTCTTATAGCCATAGTAAGAATATAACGACTCACCTACTCTTATACGTGTCGGTTTTAAAACTCCCCTAACTCCATTGCTGTTGATAAAAATCTCATTAACATCAGCCAATTGCTTCACCGTATTTTTTAGTTGACTAAATGTCGCTCCAATAGAATAAGAAAAATCTCCCGTCTTTTTGCTGTTATAATTAATCCCTAATTCATATCCCTTATCCTGGAAGAGTCCTGCATTTATATATTGATTATTATAGGTTGCTGTACTCGGTAAGCTTACATTAAATATCTGATCTTTGGAGTTCTTCACGAAATAATCGAATTGTAAGGAAAGACTGTTATGCAGAAAAGAAGCATCTAATCCAAAATTGGTCTGTTCTGATTTCCCCCATTTCAAATTTGGATTAGGCCGTGTGGTCGCATAATAAGCAATATTCTGAGAAGGATCCTGTCCGAAAATAATGTTATTCTCCCTGATCATCAGAGGATTTACTGCCTGAGGAGAAATCCCGCCCAGGTTTCCTAAGATCCCGTAACTTCCTCTCCATTTTAAATTTGAAAGCCATGAAATATCACTCATAAAATTTTCTCGTGACATCACCCATGCACCGGAAACTGCATAGTAATTGGCAAAACGATTTTGCTTTGCTACCAAGGATGACCCATCCCTTCTGCCTAATACACTTACCACATATTTACCGGCATAATCGTAATTTACCCTTGCCAGATAAGACACTAAGGATTGTTGGTATTTATAGCTGGAAACATCTTTATTGGTATCGGCTGCATTTTGAAGATGTTGAAAGACCTCTACCTCACTTCTAAAGTCATAAGATTTCGCCGCAAATCCTTCATCAATTGTTTTCTGAAAAGTAAAACCACCCAGGAAGTCAAAATTATGTTTGTTAAGAGCTATTTTATAAGTAAGAAGCTGTTCAGCAAGAGCCGTTGATGAATTGTTTGACTGATATTCAAGATTATTGGTATCAAAAATTTTCCCAACTTCCAAGACTCTGTAAGTAAAATTCTTAACGGTCCCTATTTTGAATGTCTGAGAAAAATTTGATCTGAATTTAAGATCTTTGGCTAAAGTAATCTCTGCATAAGGATTGATAAGAATTTCATGGGTAGGATTCCTGATGCTGATCCTTTGAAGATAGGCTACCGGATTGATCATATCTCCGTAGCCTCCTGCCACATCAATTGGCAATCCTGAAAAAGCTCCATTAGGGGCATATACAGGAACATTTGGTGGGTAATACATTGCCGCAACCAGTGCGCCGGTATAACCGCTTTTCGTATCTGCAGTATTCCCGTCAGAGTAATTGTAATACATATTTTCTCCGATTGTCAACCAGTCTTTGATTTTATGTTCCGAATTAACCCTGAAGTTATATCTTTTTGCCTGTGTATTTAATAATATTCCCTCAAGATTTCTGTGATTCATTCCCACAAAAAATCTTGATTTTTCACTCCCTCCACTCAGGTTAAGATTATATTCCTGAATCGTCCCGGTCCTGAAAATTTCTTTCATCCAGTCTGTTCTGGTCACTCTTCCATCTGCATATTTTTCAGCATTAAAAGCTAAAGGTAAACTTCCAAGCTTTCCAGCATTTTCAAATGCCTGATACATCACATCCTGAAACTCGGCAGCATTTAAAGATTCTTTCAGTCTCCATGCTTTGTTAATACCATATTTTACATCAAAATCTACAGTGAGTGCTCCTTTTTTTCCTCTCTTAGTCGTAATAAGAATTACCCCTCCTGAAGATCTTGCTCCATAAATAGCTGCAGAAGCATCTTTAAGTACAGAAATATCCTGGATGTCATTAGGATTAATAGCAGGGGTCCCGTTAAACACCACTCCGTCTACAACATAAAGAGGGGTTTCCCCATTGATCCCTCCCAAACCGCGGATATTTACTTTTGGAGAACCATTGGGGTCTCCACCTTCGTTTACCACAGTTACTCCGGGAGTTTTGCCTTGAAGTACTTCACCTATTCCAGACAAAGATCTTGAACTCAGTTTATCCAGTGAGACTTCAGAAACGGCGCCAGATACTTTACTCTTTTTCTGCGTTCCATATCCTACAACCACAACCTCATCTATGGATTTTTCTTTCAGGCTGTCTTTTTTCTGGGACAACAGTACCGGTGATATACACAGAGCACCAATTAATAGTCCCCGGCCTGTTAAATAGGCCACCGAGACAGGGGTTTTCAATACAGTCATTGCATGTCTTTGTTTTCGGATGCAAAATTAGAACAGCTTTATTGGTAGGGTCATTAACATTTTTTTATATTTTTATTAAGAAATAGTAATTACAGCAATTAAAAAACCCACACAAATAACTAAATATCAAACAGATAATAATAAAATAAACATTATTCTCATATTCCCTACATGGTTAAGATTAACTTTATTTTAAGTTTAATGATAGGGATCAATAATAGCGTTACGTGGCAGAATATGATCATTTATCTTTAAGGCTGTATTTTCACATAGAATAATTTATTGATAGAGTTCATTATTCTTTTTTTACATTTGCTGAAAATCAATTTCCATTGACTATAGATGAAGAATTAAAAATTGTGGTATTCGATAAAAGACACAGAAAATTTGTCATTAGCAGGAAAAAGAATAAAAACAATTCTAAAAAGAAATAAAAAGAAATGACCATTATCATCACCGGAACTTCATCAGGAATAGGTTTTGTTTTAGCAGAATATTTTGGAAAGAAAGGACATCACGTATATGGATTAAGCAGAAAACATACTGAAAGCCAATATTTCAAATCTATACCCACCGACGTTACTGACAACAATGCTGTTCAAAATGCAATTACTGAGATCCTGAAAACAGAAACAAAAATTGATGTACTGATCAACAATGCAGGAATGGGAATGGTAGGTGCAGTCGAAGATTCTTCAAAAGAAGATATCCTGAAGTTATTCAATCTTAATCTGGTGGGTTCTGTTCAAATGATGAGCGCAGTAATGCCGGCAATGCGTCAACACAAATTCGGAAAAATTATTAATATTTCAAGTATAGGAAGTGAAATGGGACTTCCTTTCCGCGGATTTTACTCCGCATCAAAATCAGCTTTGGATAAAGTAACTGAAGCCATGCGCTATGAAGTATATCCATGGAATATTGAGGTGTGCTCATTACATTTAGGAGATATCAAAACCAATATCGCTGAAAACCGGGTAAGAACAAAAGTTTCTGAACCCTATAAAACTATTTTTGATAAGGTATATGCTTTAATGAATTCTCATGTGGGAGATGGAACAGAACCTTTAGAGGTTGCAGAATATATTGAAAATCTACTGGGCAAAAAGAAATGGAAAGCTCACTATTATTTTGGTAAATTCGGACAAAAAATTGGAGTTCCATTGAAATGGATCCTTCCTCAGGGAACCTATGAAAATTTAATGAAAAAATACAATAAACTGGACTAGTTTCCGGTTAGTATGAGATGTGCGGGTTTTTGGGACGAAAGGCAAAAAGCAGAGAAGCAAAATTGTTGATTTGTTAAATCGTAAAATTGCCAATCCAATGAAGGTTTGTTTATTTCAAGGAAGGAGAATTTCATAATGGTTTAAATAGGTGTAGTATTGAAGTTATTTCTGAAAATATTTTTTGTATTATTTTGCGTTTTCGTTCAGGCGCAAAAGAAGATGTATTGGCTTACTGATCTACAAACCAAGCAGACAAAAAAAGTAAAAGACTCTGCCTCTGCGGTAAAGTTTCTTGATTCTTTGGCTCAAAGCAATTATTTTTTCACTCAATTAAAAGAAGTGAAAATAAAGGGAGACAGTACAGAAATCATTTATGATAAAGGCAAAAACTTTAATGAAACCTATGTGAATCTTTCAGATTCTATCGTTGGAAGGCTAAAGATCAAAAAGGATTTTTTTACCAAAAATTTAGATTCAACAAAAAAAAATATCAACAAAAAATATATTGATGACGGTTATTCTTTTAGCAGAATCAAATCCAAATACAAGGGTCAAAAAAATGGCTATCCCATTGTAGAACTGGAAATCAATAAAAACGATAAAAGAACGATCAATGGTTTTGTGATTAAGGGATATGAAAAAGTTCCCAAAAGGTTTATCAAAAATCTGGAAAAAGATTTTAAAGGAAAAACATACGATGACAAAAACCTGATCGCCATTAATAAGAATTTTCAGAGCCATCCATTTGTTTCTTTAGAACGCCCGCCGCAAACCCTTTTCACGAAAGATTCTACGCAGATCTATCTTTTTATGGAAAAGAAAAAGACGAATACTTTTGATGGGGTGATTGGTTTTGGGAATGATAAAACAGATAAATTTACACTCAACGGAACCCTGAACGTCAATTTCAGGAATATGTTTAATGGTTTTGAAACGGTCAATCTATATTGGCAGCGAAACCCTGATAAAGGGCAGACATTTGATCTGCAGACGGATATTCCTTACCTCTTTAAATCTAATGTAGGTTTGAATATGAAGATCAATATCTTCAGACAGGACTCTACTTTTGCCAATGTAAAATTACTCCCTGCACTTTATTATCATATTAACAACAGGTATAAGATTGGTCTGAGAGGAACCTTTGAAACCTCAAGCATCATCGATACTTTATATGTACAGGGTAAAGATTACAACAAAAAAGGGATTGGAGTATGGCTTGATATGACTGAGCCTACCGATATTGATCTTTTCCTTTATAAGACCAAAATTAACGCAGGATATGATTTCCTTACCACAACCTATACAAAGGATAATATCAAAGCCAATCAAAATCAGTTCTACTTCTTTGGGGAGCATAATTATCATATTTCAGGCAATCACTTTCTCAATATAAAAGCGGAAGGTGCAATGATGGATTCAAAAATTGAATTTTCGGCCAACGAACTCTATCGCTTTGGAGGTTGGAATTCTATGCGAGGATTTAATGAAAAATCCCTTGCAGCCGATTTTTATTATTATGGAGGACTGGAATATAGATATCTGATCGGAAGTCAGGCCTTTTTTGATTTCTTCGGACAATATGGACAGCTCAACAATAAATCCTTAAATGTAAAACCCAAGCTCTACAGTGTCGGCCTCGGATTTAACTTCTTTATTCCTATCGGACTGATGAGTTTCCAGATTTCCAATGGTAACGAATTTGGAAATCCATTCAAATTTAATGACATTAAAATTCACTGGGGGATTTTAAGTAGATTTTAAGCTCAAATCCGATTATCACTAAAAATTCAACCGTTTAAAATAAAGCAAAAAAAGTGATATAAGTTGTTTTTTCTGCTTTATTATTACATTAACATTCATTAAGTAAATTCATGAAATGATATTTTTATCTTAACATATCATTAAGATATAGGTAACAGTACAGCGCTAAATTTGTCCTCAAAAAAATGAAGAAGACTTTAGCTACTTTTGCAATTTTTTTGCTCCCCCTATATTTAACTGCTCAAGAAATTAATATTTCCGGAAATGTAAAATCCGAAAACGGAACTGGTGTTTCCGGAGTCAGTGTCACTGATAAAAACACAGGAAAATCAGCAACAACTGACGAAAATGGTAATTTCACGATTACCGCAAATCCTAAAGATATTCTGGAATTTTTCTCACCCGATTATTCTTCCTATACTGTTGAGGTTTCTTCAAAAAGACAATATTCGATTGTTTTAAAGAAGGTGAATGAAAAGCAAATTGAAGGAGTGGTAATCACTGCTCTAGGTATTGCCAAAAAGAAAGAAAAAATTGGATATTCCACCCAGGAAGTTGGGACAAAACAATTTGAATCGATAACGACTCCCAGCATCGGAAACTTATTCTCCGGTCAGGTTGCCGGATTAAATATTTCAAATCCTACCGGAATGCAGCAGGCACCTGAATTTACGTTAAGAGGAAATTCCAATCTGGTTTTTGTAATAGATGGTGTCATTGTTGAAAAAGAAGTTTTCCAGAATTTAGATCCTAATAATATTGATAACATCAATGTACTGAAAGGGGCTACTGCTTCAGCATTATATGGATCAAGAGGTAGATACGGAGCGGTTTTAATTACCACAAAAAGTGCTAAAAAGAAAGGCTTTACAGTAGAGTTCTCTCAAAATACAATGATCAGTGCGGGTTTTACCAATCTTCCGAAAACTCAGACTCAATATGGAAACGGATCGCACGGAAAGTATGAATTCTGGGATGGTGCCGATGGAGGGGTGAATGATGGAGACATGATCTGGGGACCTAAGTTTGTTCCCGGATTAAAGATCGCACAATGGAACAGCCCGATTCGGGATAAGACTACAGGACAGGTTATCCCATGGTACGGAACCGTTGCAGGAAGCCAGTATAATGATAAATCAAGATATGAAAGAGTTCCTATTGATTGGGAATATCACGACAATTTAAATACATTCCTAAAACCTGCTGTTATCAATAACAACAGCTTCTCTGTAAGTTACAAAAGTAATAAAGATATATACAGGTTATCGGGTAATTTCATGAATTATGACGACAGAGTTCCTGATGCTTCCCTAAAACGCTACGGGATTAATTTCTCCTCAGAGAATCACCTGACGGATAAATTAATTTTTGATACAAAATTTAACTTTACCCAAACCTTTACTCCTAACATCCCCAATTACGATTACAACCCAAGTGGACATATGTACACTATTCTTATATGGATGGGGGGCGATGTAAACGGAAAAGATCTAAAAAATCATATGTGGGTTCCCGGCCAGGAAGGAAGAACACAAGCAAACTGGAATTATGCCTGGTATAATAACCCTTGGTTTGGGGCAAATTATTATAAAAACCAAAACCGAACGGATGTAATCAATGCTCAAACCGGTCTGGAATATAAAGTAACCAAAGATTTCTCTGTAAAGGGTAAAGTATCCATTGTTGAAAATCACAATAAACAGGAAATTTTAAGCCCCTATTCTTATTTTAATTACAGTGCCCCAAGAAGCGGCGGGTATATTCTGAATGATGAAAAAACATGGAATCTTAACTCGGATGTTTTAGCAACTTATAAGAAAAAGTTCTCAGAAAATTTCGACATTGCTGTTAACGCCGGAGCTTCCACATTCTATTATAAAAATAATAAGGATAATGCTTCAACAGACGGATTGAAAGTACCGGAACAGTATGAATTATCCAACTCTGCAGGAGCCATAAAATACTACGATTATCTGAAGGAAAAACTGATTTACAGTACTTACGGTACTATAGATATTGGTTTGTATAATGCATTTTTCTTTAACGTTTCAGGACGTAATGACTGGTCATCTACTTTACCAAAGGCTAACAGGTCTTACTTTTATCCATCTGCTTCATTAAGTGCAGTTATATCTAACCTTGTTAAGATGCCAGAGTCTATTAACCTATTAAAGCTTTCTGCTTCGTGGGCGAAGGTAGCATATGATTTCCAACCGTATTCGATCAGGAATTATTATTTAAATAATGATGGAATAACTTTTAATGGAAACCCTACCAATTATTATCCAACAACGTTAAATTATGAGAATTCTCTAAAGCCGGAACAGACAAAATCGTATGAACTAGGTTTAAGCGCCGGATTGTTTAACAACAGAGTAACATTGGATGCTACTTACTTCAGGACTTTGGATTATAATAACATCCTTCAGTTTCCAAGTGCGGAGTCTTCAGGTTTTAAATCTCAATATGTAAATGGTAATGAATATACCACTAAAGGTTTTGAAGTCTCTCTGGGATTGGTTCCTGTAAGAACAAAAGATTTCACATGGAGATCCTTGATCAACTGGAGTACCTATGAACAAAAACTGACTTCTATCTATGATAATATGTCTAATTACAGAAATATCCAATTAGGAGAAAGAATGGATAGTTACTACGATTATACATGGCAAAAATCACCGGAAGGAAAAGTTATTCTAAATGCTGAAACAGGTATGCCTACCAAAGCTACTACTCCTACTAATTTAGGACATTTCAATCCAGACTGGACCTTCGGATTTAATAACACTTTCAAATACAAAAAATTCACTTTGAACATCGGTATTGATGGAAGCGTTGGTGGGGTGATGAGGTCTCAGGTAGTTGAAAAAATGTGGTGGGGTGGAAAGCATCCGAATTCTGTACAATACAGAGATCAGGAATACGCCAACCCGGGAACTTATTATTTCGTTCCTGATGGTGTTAATTATAATGCCGCAACCGGTACTTACACTCCACATACCAAGCCTATAAGCTTCCAGGATTGGGCGCAGAACTATCCTTACCAGGCAAGAGTAACCGAGGCTGAAAGTGAAGAATTTGCGAATGTATTTGACCGCACCTTTGTAAAATTAAGATCGGTGATTTTAGAATATGACTTCTCCTATTTACTTAATCCTAAGGGATTCGTGAAAAATTTCACGGTTAATATCTCCGGATATAATCTTGCAATGTGGAAAAAATCTAAAAACCTGTACTCAGATCCTGACTTTAAAATAGGGGTAGGAAATGATAGTAAAGACCCATCAAAAGTCGGTTCTGGAAATGATATCCAGGATCCTTCCAGCCGCTGGTTTGGAATAGGCTTTAACCTTAAATTTTAATTAAAATAATATTTCAGTCAAAATGAAAAACATTATAAAATCATTCCTCCTTATAGGAGCTTTCGCACTGACGTCATGTGAAACCAGCCTTGATACCATCAATGAAAATCCAAATGATCAGGCCAGTATTGATCCTAAATCTCTTCTAACCTATGTTGCAAAAGATGCTTTCCAGGTAAATGGAGATAATATGTATGCCTCTAGAATGATGATCGGAACAGATGGAGAAAACTCATACCAATATATGAAATGGAATGAAGCCTCTTTTGAAATCTACACTAAAGGGCTTTTAAACACGGGTAAGATCATACAGGAAGCGGAGAGGATCAATAATAAAAACTATATTGCTATTGGTAAATTTTTCAGAGCTTATTATTTTTATAATCTAAGTTTAAAATTGGGAAGTATACCCTATTCAGAGGCAGTAAAAGGAGAATCTGGAATTACTCAACCTAAATATGATAGTCAGGAAGCAGTAATGTCCGGAATATTAACTGAGCTGAAAGAAGCCAATGACCTCATCAATACGAGTGATAAAATAGAAGGAGATATTGTTTATAATGGTGATGCTACCAAATGGAAAAAACTTATTAATTCTTTTCGCCTGAAAATTTTAATTTCGCTTTCCAAAAAAACAACGGTAGGAAATTACACTATTGCCACAGAATTTGCTTCTATTGCAGGAAGCCAGCCTTTGATGTCTTCCATTACAGATAATGGAGAACTTAAGTTTGCAGATGCTGCAGACAGCCGATATACGATGTTCAATAACAGTGGGTATGGTTCAAGTTTATACATGGCAGATTATTTTATCAACTTATTTAAAAGCAGACAGGATCCACGCCTATTTACTTTCGCTGCTCAAACAACAGGAGCAAAAGAAGCAGGAAAACCAATCACTGATTTTACAGGATACAATGGAGGAAATCCAACATCTCCATATTCCGATAATGCGGCGTTAGTGGCTGCAAAAAACATTTCAAAAGTTAATGACCGTTTTTATAAGGATCCTACTAATGAGCCATCTTCAGTCCTTAGCTATCCTGAGTTAGAATTTATTTTGGCAGAGGCCACTGCAAGGGGGTGGATTTCAGGTTCTGCTAAAACGCATTATGACAATGCCATTAAAGGGAGCTTTAGTTTTTATCAGACCTATGTTAAGAATCCAAATCTCTATTTTTCAGGATTTAATGTCAATAACTATTTAACGACTCCTTTAGTTGTTTACGATAACTCCGCATCATTACCCAATCAGCTGGAGAAAATTATGACCCAAAAATATATGACAATGTTCCATCAGTCACAATGGACATCCTATTATGATTACTTAAGAACCGGGTATCCTAATTATCCTTTACAGACTGGGGTTGCAGCACCATTCAGATTCAGATATCCACAGAGTGAATATAATTATAACAATGCCAATCTTAAAGCGGCTCTGGCAGCTCAGTATGGTGGAAATGACAATATTAACTCAAAGCCTTGGTGGTTACAATAAAACTCTAACATTTTAATTTACTTGAAAGAAATCGCCGGAAATACTATTATCTTGCGGTTTCTTTCTTATTTAATTCAACATGAACAGAAAAGAATTTTTACAGAAGTCAAGTTTGTTGTTGGCTGGTTTAGGAACTTCAAGTGTCTTACATCCTTCCATTTTAAAAGCACTTACTATAGAACCCGCTGCTTTATCCACATTTTACGATGCCGAACATGTCGTTATTCTCATGCAGGAGAACCGTTCATTTGATCATGCTTTCGGTTCATTAAAAGGTGTAAGGGGCTTCCTTGATAAGAAAGCTTTCGTAAAACAAGATGGACAATCTGTTTTTTTTCAGAAAGGAAATGATGGGAAATATGCTTCTCCTGCCCGTTTAGATTTAAGAAATACAAAATCTACCTGGATGAGTTCATTGCCTCACTCCTGGTCCGACCAACAAAAAGCTTTTAATAAAGGAAAATACGACCAGTGGTTACAATCAAAATCTTCAGGAAATAAAGATTATAAAAACATCCCACTTACCTTAGGCTATTATAACCGTGAAGATCTACCATTTTATTATCAACTGGCCGATGCATTTACCATATTCGATCAATATTTTTGTTCTTCCCTTACCGGTACGACGCCGAACCGTCTTTTTCATTGGTCAGGAACTTTAAGAGAGCAGCAAACCGGTAAAGTAAAAGCCAATGTTTATAATGAAAATATTGACTATGATAAGAACCATCAGGCGAGATGGAAAAGTTTTCCCGAAATATTAGAAGATCAAAATGTTTCGTGGAAGATATATCAAAATGAAATCAGCCTTCCCAAGGGAATGTCCGGAGAACAGGAAGCCTGGCTAAGTAATTTTACAGATAATCCTATCGAATGGTTTTCATCATTTAATGTCAAATTCTCAAAAGGATATTATAAAAACATCCCTAATATTATCAATTACCTGAAACAGGAAATTGAAAAAAATCCCAATCAAAAAGAAAAATTAGAAGGATTGATTGCAGAACTCCAGGAAGATCTGATAAAATATCATCCGGATAATTATTCAAAATTATCCCAGAAGGACAGGAATCTTCATGAAAAGGCGTTTACCACTAATTCGGGAGATCCTGATTTTTGGAATTTAGAAATAGGAAATGATGAGCATGGAGAAAAATTAGTCGTCCCAAAAGGAGATGTATTATTCCAGTTCCGTAAAGATGTAGAAGAGAAAAAACTTCCATTAGTTTCGTGGCTGGTTGCTCCGGAACATTTTTCAGACCATCCCGGCTCACCCTGGTATGGAGCCTGGTACATTTCTGAGGTTTTAAATATTCTTACAAAAGATCCTGAAACCTGGAAAAAAACCATCTTCATTATTAATTATGATGAAAATGATGGATATTTTGATCATGTTTTGCCATTTGCCCCTCCATTAAATCCAAGCCAGCCTGTTGATATGAACGGGAAAGAGGGCTCGGAATATGTGAATAAAAACCAGGAGTATATGTCTTCTCCCAAGGTAAAAGATTATGAACGTATTGAAGGAACCGTCGGTTTGGGATACAGAGTACCTATGATCATAGCCTCGCCATGGACAAAAGGGGGCTTTGTAAATTCTGAAGTTTCAGATCATACTTCTGTATTGCAGTTTCTTGAGAAGTTTATTAAGAAAAAATTCAATAAGGATACTACTGTGGAGAACATCAGCGAATGGAGAAGGGCTATTTGCGGAGATCTTATTTCAGCTTTCAACTCTTCTAATGTTAAAGCACCACAGATGGATTATCTGGATCAGAAGGAATATGCAAAAACCATCAATGCTGCTAAAAATAAACCTGTTCCAGATCTAAAATGGCATTCGGAAAATGAGCTTAGTGATACCTTATTGGAAATTCAGGAAAGAGGGATAAAGCCTTCTAATGCATTACCCTACAACTATCATGTCAATCTGGAGGGTGAGCATATTACCATGACCAATCTTAAAGAGGCAGGAATTCCTTTACTGATCTATGACAGGACAAAATTTGAAAACGGGAATTATTATTTTTCATATGCCTTGTATTCAAAACAGAAATTATCACATTCTGTATCTTTTGACAGGTATGATTACGAAGTCTTTGGTCCGAATGGTTTCTTTAGGAAATTCAAAGGAACTCAAAAACCTGATTTTGAAATTCAATTAATAAATGATATCCAAAATACCGGGGTTCAACTGATCTTCAAAAAGAATACAAAAGAAAACATTTCTGTACTTCTGGAAGATCTTTATGAGAAAAACAGCAAAACAATCAGCTTCAACAAAAATGAAGAAAGATTACCTATCAGCCTGAATAAAAATAAAGGATGGTATGATTTAAAACTGACTATTCGGGATCATACCTGGCATTTTTCAGGGAGAATAGAAACAGGAAAAACCTCGATTTCAGATCCCCACTGGGTGTAATAAAAATTGATCTAAAAAATTGTATAGCCTTGCATGTTTGTGTGCAAGGCTTTTTTTGTAAAAGTATAATTGTAATACTCATCAATCCTTGAATTAATAGGTGAAATCAAGGTATTGACATAGATCTTTAAAATTATTATTTCTCTAATTTGTGACAAAAAATATACCATGCATCCCATCTAAAATAAGGATTTAATAAATCATAAAATTTATAAAATCTTTTATTCTTTACCTTAATTTTATTACCTTCACTTAGAAATTAACCATAACTAACTACCATGAAAAAATTTAAATTTCCATTATCCCTATCTTTAATTGCCTTCGCAATTTCGGCTAATGTAAGTGCACAAGACACAAACACAGACAATCACACAATAACGATTAGTGTTCCAGAGGTCGCTCTTGTCGACATTGAACCTGCAGCTACTAAAAACATTACTTTAGGATTTACCGCTCCAACAGAAGCCGGGCAACCTATTGTAGCAAGTCCTGCAAATACAACACTTTGGCTCAACTATTCTTCAATAAAATCAGTTGCAGATCCTACACGTAACGTTACTGTAAGATTAAATGCATTAATTCCGGGAGTAGATATTAACGTTACTGCAGCTGCAGCTACAGGTTCTGGAGGAGGGACATTAGGAACACCTTCAGCTCTATTAACATTAAGTGCCGCAGATCAAACCATTATTTCAGGAATTGGTAGTGCTTATACAGGGAATGGTGCCAATAACGGTCACAATCTAACCTATGCTTTAGCAGCAGGTAGTGGGCCTGGTGGAGTAGCGACCTATGCAGATCTACAAGCAACAGCAACTACTGTTGCGACTGTAACCTATACTATTTCGGACAATTAATATCTGAAAATACATATTTGAATAAGAAGAAATTGACTACGTAATTTCTTCTTATTCTCTATTGCCTGATATTCAACTCAAAAACCCTCAATGAGAATGATAAAGCGTATCTATATACTAATTTTCTTTATCCTGCCTTTTGTATTTTTAAATGCAAGTATTGTAGTCCTTAATGGACTTACCCACAGCTATAAAGTAGAAAACGGCCAGGTTTACAAAGGAAAAATTGCCTTACAAAATACAGGGAGTACCTCTCAAAATGTAAAAATATTCTTACAGGATTTTTCTTATCAGTCAAATGGCTCTATCTATTATACGACCCCACACACCAATGAAAAAACAAATGCAGACTGGATTAAACTTAATACCACTTTCCTTACGCTGAAAGCCAAAGAGAAAACTGAAGTCTTTTATGAAATCACTATTCCCAATAATCTTACCATGGCAGGTAGTTATTGGAGTGTAATCATCGTCGAGCCTGTAGAAGACATAAAACCAAGTGATAGCAAACAGGGAGTAAATATTACTTCTATTGTAAGATATGCTATCCAGATCATTACAGATTATGATTCTGAAAAGGTAAAACCCGATCTGAAATTTGAAAGTATAAAAATAGATAAAGAAGAGGGCAAGCGAATATTAAAGATCGCTATTGCTAATCACGGAGTAATCTACTGTAAATCCAGTGCATCTGTCGAAATATACAATCGGAAAAGCGGAGAAAAGGTAGGTACTTTTTCCACCCAGGCAATGGGATTATTACCTCAGACATCCAAATTATTTCCCATTGATATTAGTAAAATGCCCCCCGACAAATACAATGCGGTCATTATTGCAACTGATGAAGATGAAAATGCATTTGCTCTTAATGTGGAATTAGAAGTAAAAAATGATTAAAACTTGGGCTTTATATCTTATCATACTATTCCCAGCACTTATTTTTTCACAGCAACAATCTAGAGAAATTGTCAAAAAAGATAGTCTACTGCCGGGAACAGCTACCTCTATTTCCTTTTCTCTGGAAAACACCACCTCTCAAAAGAAAATATATGATATCTGGATTGAAACTTCAAATCAGTACATTATTCCTATTTTAAAGAAAAATGAGTTTTCAATAGAGCCATCTCAAACGGCCTTATATATTGTTCCTCTCCGTATTGCGACTGAAACACCCCATGGAAAATATACTGTAACATTACGCGCCAATGAAAAAAATACAGGTGAACAAATTGTAAAAAAGTTGGACATAGATGTTGTAGGAGTCCGCAAGCTCACGCTTACATCTATAAACTCTCCTGAATATGTAAAAGCAGGTGAAACGATTACTTCTACTTTCCTACTTAAAAATAGCGGAAATGTCACCGAAAAATTAATTCTGGAAAGCAAAAATGCCGTTGTAGATCACGATGCTACTTTATTTTTACCACCCGGTGAAACCAAAATAATTAATGTTACTAAAAATACGAATCCTGACTTAGGAAAAAACGAATATCAAAACCTTAATCTGTCTGTATATTCAACAGATAACCCAAAAGAAAACCAAACTGCCTATAGCAGTACTAAAATAATTTCTACCAAACCGAGTGAGGACGACATCTACCAACGCTTACCGGTTTCAGCCTCCCTGGCTTTTATTGGCATGAAGAACAGAGGAGAATATCATGACGGATTTCAGGGAGAGTTATATGGTAAGGGGACACTAGATAAAGAAAATAAGGGAACACTGGAATTTCACGCAGTAACTTCAAATCCTGTTCAATTTAATTCATTTACCCAGTACGAAGAATATTTCATTAATTACAGACGGGATAATTATTTTGTCCATCTGGGGGACAAAACCTACTCTTCTTCTTATCTTACAGAATACGCGAGGTATGGACGTGGAGGGGAAATGCGTTATAACTTTAAAAAATTCAGTATTGGTGGTTTTTATAACCATCCCAGATTTTTCCGTGATATTAAAGATGAATTCAATGTCTACTCCACTTATAAGCTGAATAAAGAATCTGAAATTACTGCCGGTTATCTGTATAAAATTCCACGATTAGATGAAACAGTATTAAGTTTTAGTGGTCTCAGGCTGGATTCAAATGCGCATCTCCCCTATGCAACCGGAAAGTTCAAAATTAACAAAAACCTGGATGTATCCGGAGAAGTGGCATACAGCAAAACCGACCAAACCGAAGGAAACGCTTATATGATTCAGGTCCTGGGAAGCTACGAAAGAATCAATGGGAATATCATGTACATGAGATCAAGTCCTAAATTTGCAGGTTATTTTAGTAATACGAGTACATTTAACGGAAATGTACAGTATAAAATTTCCTCACGATTTAACGTTTTTGCGAACTATGTTCAAGATGCCAGAAATTTCCAACGGGATACTTTATTTCTGGCTGCTCCTTATAGAAATTATCTTCAATATGGAGTCAGCTATAAGTATTCGAGAAGTGGCACGGCGATGTTTTATAATGGATATCAAAAATACCAGGATAGACTGGAACCAAGACAGTTCGATTATTATGAAAGGTTCTTCAGGTTAAGCATTGATCAGCAGATCGGTATATTTCTGGTAAATGTACAGGGTCAATTAGGAAAAACAGATAATTATCTTATTGGATTTACGGGCAATTCAAGTTTTTACAGTGCCAATTTATCTTTTGAAAAATTCAGAACTTCATTTAATGTATTTGGAAGCTATGCCATAACATCGCGCTATCAAATGAAGAATGAGAAACAAATTTATTATGGAGCCCGGATAGTAAGCCGGTTTTCTCCCAAAACCGAACTCAGTATTTTCTATCAGAACAACTATATTCCTGAGGAATACTTCAATGACAGAAATCTTTTTGAAGTCCTTTTTCGTCAACGCATTTTTCCTGGACATGAGTTTGATGTATCCGGACGATATGCTTTACAACGAGGTGAGTTAGGAAATAAAGATTTTATATTTTCATTACGCTACACCTGGCGCCTTAATGTTCCCGTAAAAAAAATAGCTGAATACACAACGCTTTCCGGAAACATTGGTAACCTTGGAGTAAAAAAGACAGAAGGTATCAGGCTTGTAATGGGCAGTCATCTTTCAGTAACTGATAAAAACGGGAATTTTATATTTAAAAATGTAAGCCCGGGAGATTACTTACTTGAAATAGATCGGTCTACTACTGAAATCAATGATATCTCAGACATCAGCCTCCCTGCTCCTGTAATCTTATCCAATAAAGAGAATGTATTTAATTTTGGGTTAACTACAGCAGCAAATATTCAGGGGACTATACAATTTAATGAAACGGCGGACAAAGATCAGATAAGTTTTGCTCAGCTCTCATTGAAGAAAGAGAAAAAGAAAAAAGAGAGTATTATTATCGAGGCTTCTAATGGTGAACAAATCTACAGGAAAGTTGCTTTTATAGGGGAAGGTTTTGATTTCACTTATCTGCGTCCGGGAGAATGGAATGTTAAGCTTTACAGAAATGGATTAGATAAAAGGTATAAAATTTCAGTCGATAACTTTCATTTTACATTGAAGTCATCAGAAACTAAAACCCTAACCGTTGAAGTCATAAAACAACAAACTGAAGTTAAATATCAGAAGGAAAGTATAAAAGTGGGCTATAATACAATAAAAAGACAAAAATGAAATTGCTATCAATCAGATTCTGTATAATTTTCCTGTTATTATCTGGTAAAATATTTTCGCAGATCACAACTGCTGTAACCTTACCTGTTGTAACTTTATTAGATATTGAGCCTACAGGAAGCATCGCAATGAATTTTGTAGCTCCTACCGAAGCGGGATTAGCCCTTACAAATCCAGCAGTGAATACCACCAAATGGGTCAATTACACCTCTGCCATTGCAGCGGGCGGTCTTACCAGAAGAGTCACAGCTTCCATTAATCAGACTATTCCCGGAATTGATATAAAATTGCAGGCTGCTGCTGCTTCAGGTGCCGGAGGCGGTACTTTAGGAACTCCTACTGCACAGGTAACACTCACCACAACCTCCGTGAATATTATTACAGGAATTGGAGGAGCATTTACTGGAAATGGGGCCAACAATGGACATAGACTTACCATCAGCCTGGTCCGTAATACGTATGCTAACTTATCAGCACGTACCAACACTCCCGTTGTCATTACCTATACAATCACCGAATAAAATGAATGAAATGAAATACAATATTGATCTTTTAAAAAAAGTAAAGTTTTCTGCAAGCAGTCTATATATTTTCTTATTCATATTATTAACAGGGCGTGCCAGCTCACAAACTTTAACGGTAGGGGGTACCAACTGGACGGTACCTATTCCGTCTATAACCGAGGCTGGTACCAATTATGCAGGACTTTATGAAAGTGCAACCAATCAGATTCTTTTAACAGCAAGTGTTCCTCTATTGTTAGGCGCAGCAAAGGTATCTGTACGCTATATCGCAAATCCAACATGGAATAATTCCTTAGTATTAAATATCAAAAGAACAGGAAATGGAACTACAGTATGTCTACTATGTACTATTACTGGAGGTACGACTTATCAGCCCATTACTTTATCTGATGTCGAATTGTTTAGAATCACAGCTGTTTTAGCACTAGCCTCGTATAGCAACATTCCATTGCAGTTGGAACTTACAGGGGTATCGGTAACAATTCCTGCCGCAGCCTATAATAGCAGAATCATTTTCACCATAGGCCCTCTTTAATTTTATTTAAAATAAAAAATCCTCATTCAGTATTGAACGAGGATTAAAAAATAATTTTTATTAATGTTTTGCCCACCACAGTGGAGTAAGCACCGCATCTTCTGTTCCTAAAAGCTGCACGGCTTTCTGATACCCATTAGGATCAGAATTTCTGAAACTGCTTGGATATCTTAACCTCTGAGGGAAATTCTTAATTGAGTTCGTCATATAATTGCCTGTTGTAATGGAGGGTAAATTAATCAAAGGAGTCTCTATAGCAGGATTTTCGAAAAAAGGAAGCCCTAATCTACGGTGATCATTCCATGATTCTAATGGAAGCCACGGCATATTAGCCAAATATTTCTGCGTAATGATCTTCGTTAATTTATCATTTTTAAAAGCTCCGTTTTTATAAATGGTATTAACCGGATAATTAATCGTAACTGAAACCAGGTTGTTATTAGCAGGATCTTTATATTTCATAATATGGGTCGCCCCAGGCTCTGCAGTATGCCCATAAGCAACAGAAGTTCCATCTCTGTTATAGTCATTTGAAACAATATACTGACCATAGAACTGAGAGACACCATTATAAGTAAAATTATCTTGTATCCCTTTATTATAAGCAGCTTCATCATTCATGGGAGTTGCCCATCCTTTCAAAGCAGCTTCAGCAATTAAGAAATAAGATTCCCAACTTGCAAAAAATATTCTTGAGCTGGCACTTTCCCTGTATTGCTTTCCGAGAGCAGGTGCACGACCAATTAAACCTCTCAATCCATTTCTTTGACCTTTCACCCCCCAATTTCCGATCGCAAATGCATTCCAGGTATTAACTGTACTAATGGTGTCAGTACTATTATTTGAAAATGTAAGAACCCCTGAATTAGTGGTTGCATCGTTCGTATATGAAGGATAATATGAATAAATCGAGTTCGAGAAATCTCCGGGAATATAAAATGTTTTATAGGCTCTCGGATCTATTTTATTTGGAAGACCATCAAGCCAATATCCGGCAGAGGGATCATTCGTTAACGTTGTAAACTGTTCGTCATACTTTACCCCAATATAATCACCAGCTTTTACGGCACTATGCTTATCTGCACTTAACTGGTCTGTAGAATTGATTCCCCCTAAGCCGATGTACATATTGTTTAATGTAGCGGATAACAATTGTGCATTCCATTCTCTGGACATGACTCCTGTAAGAGCATCCCATCCAGTTTTTTCAGCAATTGTAAAATTATCATCACTCGTACTGATAAACATATTGGAGTTCGCAGCCGCTTCAAATTCGGCTTTCGCTTTTGAAGGATCTACTTCGGATAGCCGCATAGCAATTCGCATACGCATAGAATTCCCGTATTTTACCCATTTAGTCCAATTCATTTTATATGCCATATCATATTTAGAGATACTCTCAGCAGGAATAGGCTGATTCAGATTCATTTTTGCAGTCGCATCTTTTAATTCATTTAAAATAAAATAATAGACATCCTTTTCTGAATTAAACTCAGGGTTGATTCCCTGAAAAGCCTGAATAGGCTGTGGTCCAAAATTATCTGAAAACTCGCTCATCAGATATGCTCTCCATATACGTGAAACCTGAATTAAATTATCATAGTGTGGCTGTGAATTTCCAGCTTCTTTTCTACTGTTTGCAATTTCAATGGCCGCATTTGCATTATTAAGCCACTCTGAAAGGTATTTCCAATATTCTACGGACCAGGCATCATTATCTGCTGCTCCGGCAATACCAGTAGTTAGATGCTGTCTTGCAGCCGTTTTCCAATAAAGAACAAAAACTCTTTCTGCAATATTGGGATCTTGTTGAGCCCCAAGAATTGAATTGTTTAAAAAATATTGCGGCTCTACCTGGTTGGCATTTGGAGATAAAGGGTCTACATTAATTTCGTCAAAATCTTTACATCCTGATAAAGTCAAAAATGCAATTAAAGTAGGAATTATATATTTTTTCATTGTATTAGTATGTATTAAAAACCTAAAGTAATGGTGAATAAATAAGATCTCATTGTGGGAAAAGCAAAGTTTTCAAAGCCCGTCGCATTTGAACTGATCGCAAAAACGGACTCGGGATCTATCCCTTTTGTTTTACTATAGATCATCCAAACGTTGTTGGCGGTAAATGCTATTTTCGCACTCTGAAGGGCAAAGTTTTCAAATAATTGTTTTGGAAAATTATACGAAATCTGAACGTTTCTTAAACGGATATTAGTTGCATCATAAACATTCTGTTCTGTTATTCCCAAATTTCCCGTTGTCACTGCAGCCCAATAATCCTGTTGAGTAATTTCTACATTATTCGCTGTATAATTTCCATTATTACTGATCACTCCATCTACGACAAATTTGTCACGCTTCCCTCCCGGAGCTGTTTCTTTTGCAAGCCCTGTTCGCTGTAATGCTTCTTGTGTTGCCGAAAAAAACTTTCCTCCTATACGGCCATCAATTTGGAATGACAATCCTATATTTTTGTACGAGAAACTGTTTGTAAATCCAAATAACGCTCTAGGAGATTGGTCTCCTAAAAAATAAGGACCTCTGTCTATTTGTGGTAAACCATTACTTCCTAAAATTAGTTTCCCATAATAAGGACTATTCTCATCCTGCACTCTTAAAAACCTGGAACCAAATATTGCTCCGTATCTTCTTCCCACTGCCGCAACGATTGAAACATCATCGAAACCTCCTAATCCATATTGTAATATTTTTCCATCCAGTTTATTAACTGTATTATTATTTTGTGAAAAATTAATATTGGCATTCCATATGAACTTTTCAGTTTTGAGAACATCAGAATTTAAAACAATTTCAATCCCTTTATTTTGTATTAATCCGGCATTCACTTTTCGGTTATCATATCCTGATAGCGGATTCATAGGCAGATCCAACAACTGATCTTCCGCACGGGAATCATAATAACTAAAGTCTACAGAAACTCTATTGAATAATTTAATATCAGCCCCAATTTCAAAAACCTTCAACTTTTCATTCGTAAGGTTAGCATCATATAGTGTTTTTTTTCTTTCTGCTGCTATATTGCCATTAGGATCTTTTTTAATTATGTAGGTATTGTAAAGTTCATAGGGGTCTAATGAATTACCAGTAACCGCATATGATGCTCTTAATTTAGCAAATGTGAGAATATCTGATTTTTTATCCGAAAGCTTTTCTATCATATCCGTAAGCACTAATGAGGTACTTACCGATGAATATCTGTAAGAACGATTTTCCAGGCTTAAAGTAGAGGACCAATCATTTCGCAATGTTGCATTAATAAACCAGTACCCGTTATAATTAATTTCAGCAGCGCCAAATAGAGAGTTTATTTTCTTATTTAAAATAACTTCTGCAATAGTAGGATTTCCGTCAGAATTATTAATATTAAAAAGATTTGGAATTACTAATTTAGGTGCTGACAGATAGATTGCTTTTGTTCTAGACTCCATCATCTGCCCATACACAGAAAGTGAACCACTCCATTTACCAAATATATTATCTTTCTTTGCAGTAATACTGCCTATATAGTTATTCTCATAAAATTTTTCCTGACTCGTATTATAAGAATTATCCATTTTAGAGCCTGTCCATGTTCTTGAATCAGTATTTAAAGAGTAGAAATCTGTTCCTACCCTGGTATCTGCACTCAACCAATCATTAAATTGATATTTTAAATAGCCACTTAACAAAAACCGATCTTTCTTATCTTCATTAAGCCTGTTATATGCCGCCCAGTAAGGGTTTATTCCATCATTTGTAATCCATCTCTGTTTTACGTTATTCTGATCCATTCCCTCCCTATATTCTTTAATATTAATATCACGAGGTAATAATAATATATTAGGATAATAATTGCCATCTCCTTGCCCAGCTGATGGTCTATTATTAGAATTTGTGCTTATGTACTGGACTTTAATATCCGACGTCCATCTCTTTTGAGCTCCAAAATTCGAATTTACCCTCGCCATGAAATTCCACCTTTCATATTTCGAATTGGGAATCATGCTATTATTATAAAGATAATTAGCAGAAGTATATAAGCTGGTTCCTTCTCCCAAACTTTCCTGAAAGCTTAAAGTATGCTGGGTATTTGTCCCGGTTTTAAAAAAGTTTTTTAAATTATTATTAACTTTTGATTCTTCAATAGCAGGACCCCAACTTAAAGTCGAATTGTCGCCGGCAGGATTAGCAAGCCCATTATTTCCCCTACCGAAACCACTTTGAAGTTCAGGTTTCATAAAGAGGTTTTCAAATCCTAAGCTGGTAGAATAGGTAATACCTATACCATTTCTCCTCTTTCCACTTTTTGTCGTGATAAGAATAACTCCATTACCAGCTCTAGCTCCATATAGTGCAGATGCTGCCCCTCCTTTCAAAACAGAAATACTTTCAATATCGTCTGGGTTAATATCACTTAATCCGTTACCCATATCAATATCCGGATTCCAGAAATCATTATTTTTAATGGCACTTTCCTGAGCCTTACCCTTCACCCCAGCAGAATTATTAATAGGCATTCCATCTATTACAATTAATGGCTGATTATCCCCCTTAATAGAAGTAAACCCCCGAAGGTTAATCTTTGAAGATGCTCCTGGTCCAAATCCTCCTTTGATAATCTGAAGTCCTGCAACTTTACCTGTCAATGCATTAGTAACATTGTTTTCCCTGGCATCCACCAATGTTTGCCCTTTTACATCCTGAAAGGCATACCCTAGGGCCTTTTTCTCTTTTTTCACCCCGTAAGCTGTTACAACTACTTCATCAATCTTAGCTGTTTTAATTGAGTCAGTAGACTGAGCATAAAGCCCATTGAAACAAAAGAATACGGATTGAAGTAAACCAATCCTAAATAGTGTTTTATTCATATTATATAATGCGATTTACCGCAAACATAACATTTTAATACTATTTAACAAAATAATATCAATAACATCAAGTGATATACGTTGATAATCAAAGTTAAAAATAAGAACTGGTGCGGTATTGGCATTATAAAATTTTAAATTATAATCTATTAGAGTAATTTGTTTAGGAAAAGTTGAAAGTTGAAAATGGAGATTTGAGAGTTTTGTATGTCCACAGCTAAGTTTTGGCTAAAGCCAATAAGCTTTTGCACTTTTTATTGAAGGCGGGCTAAAGCCCACCTCTAGTGATAAGGCAATCAGTAGTAGTAGTAGTAGTAGTAGTAGTAGTAGTAGTAGTAGTAAGGAATATATTAGAAGGGAGCATTGATCAATAATGACAGATTACTTCGCACTCATAACTCATAACTCATAACTCATAACTCCTGTTACCTATTAATCAACATTTATCTCTTGTCTCTTATCTCTTATCTTTTATCATTAATCATTGATCATTTATGATTGATCAATTATTGATTATTGATTGGGTATGTATGGATAATGATAATGTATGTACCAAAAAAAAAGTCTCATACAAATAAATGTATGAGACTTTTAAATAAAAACTGGCGGCGACCTACTCTCCCGCTTTCGCAGTACCATCGGCGCTGGTGGGCTTAACTTCTGTGTTCGGAATGGGAACAGGTGAGCCCCACCGCTAAAACCACCCTAAAGAAGGTATATAAGACTTTGAGATTTTAAGAGTCGAGACACGAGACTTTTAGTCTCTTTTCTCTTATCTTTACATCTCTTGTCTGTTTTAATCGATAAAAACAATCACAAAGAGGTAACCTTGCTGCACTTTCGTGCGCCTTATTAGGCTATAAATCTACGGGTAATTAGTACTACTCGGCTATGACATTACTGCCTTTACACCTATAGCCTATCAACGTGGTCATCTCCCACGACCCTTAAAAGATGTCTCATCTTGAGGCGAGTTTCGCACTTATATGCTTTCAGTGCTTATCTCTTCCAAACGTAGCTACTCAGCAGTGCACCTGGCGGTACAACTGATACACCAGAGGTTTGTTCAATTCGGTCCTCTCGTACTAGAATCAAGCCCTCTCAAACATCTAACGCCCGCAATAGATAGAGACCGAACTGTCTCACGACGTTCTGAACCCAGCTCGCGTGCCACTTTAATGGGCGAACAGCCCAACCCTTGGGACCTTCTCCAGCCCCAGGATGTGACGAGCCGACATCGAGGTGCCGAACCTCCCCGTCGATGTGAGCTCTTGGGGGAGACTAGCCTGTTATCCCCGGAGTACCTTTTATCCTATGAGCGATGGCCCTTCCATACGGAACCACCGGATCACTATGTCCTGCTTTCGCACCTGATCGACTTGTAGGTCTCACAGTCAAGCACCCTTATGCCATTACACTCTACGCACGGTTACCAAGCGTGCTGAGGGTACCTTTGAAAGCCTCCGTTACTCTTTTGGAGGCGACCACCCCAGTCAAACTACCCACCACGCAATGTCCTTCTAAAAGAAGTTAGGCTCCAAGTAAGTAAAGGGTGGTATTTCAACGTTGACTCCACAAACACTAGCGTGCCTGCTTCAAAGTCTCCCACCTATCCTACACATTACTTACTCAAAGTCAATACGAAGTTATAGTAAAGGTTCACAGGGTCTTTTCGTCCCATTGCGGGTACTCGGCATCTTCACCGAGACTACAATTTCACAGAGCTCATGGTTGAGACAGTGCCCAGATCGTTACACCATTCGTGCAGGTCGGAACTTACCCGACAAGGAATTTCGCTACCTTAGGACCGTTATAGTTACGGCCGCCGTTTACTGGGGCTTCAGTCAAACGCTTCGCTTACGCTAACGCCCTTCCTTAACCTTCCAGCACCGGGCAGGTGTCAGACCCTATACTGCATCTTTCGATTTTGCAGAGTCCTGTGTTTTTGATAAACAGTCGCCTGGGCCTCTTTACTGCGGCCACCATTGCTGATGGCGTCTCTTCTCCCGAAGTTACGAGACTATTTTGCCTAGTTCCTTAACCATGATTCACTCTAGCACCTTAGGATTCTCTCCTCGACTACCTGTGTCGGTTTTGGTACGGGTTGCTTCACTTCGGCTTTTCTTGGAAGCACTTTCCCTACAGCAGCTTCGCCCGAAGGCTAGGCCTTGACTATTCCGTCAGTCTCCAGTAAGTACGGCACTCCGTCCCCTTTTTAGTGTGAGCAAGTATGGGAATATTAACCCATTGTCCATCCACTACCCCTTTCGGGTTCGCGTTAGGTCCCGACTAACCCTCAGCTGATTAGCATGGCTGAGGAAACCTTAGTCTTTCGGTGAGGGGGTTTCTCGCCCCCTTTATCGTTACTTATGCCTACATTTTCTTTTCTATCCGCTCCACAATACCTCACGATACTGCTTCGGCGCAAATAGAATGCTCCCCTACCAGATACAACCCAACGGTTGTAAATCCATAGCTTCGGTAATATGTTTATGCCCGATTATTATCCATGCCGGACCGCTCGACTAGTGAGCTGTTACGCACTCTTTAAATGAATGGCTGCTTCCAAGCCAACATCCTAGCTGTCAATGCAGTCCAACCGCGTTGCTTCAACTTAACATATATTTGGGGACCTTAGCTGTTGGTCTGGGTTCTTTCCCTCTCGGACATGGACCTTAGCACCCATGCCCTCACTGCCGTAGAACATTTATTAGCATTCGGAGTTTGTCAGGAATTGGTAGGTGGTGAAACCCCCGCATCCAATCAGTAGCTCTACCTCTAATAAACTTATATACGACGCTGCACCTAAATGCATTTCGGGGAGTACGAGCTATCTCCCAGTTTGATTGGCCTTTCACCCCTACCCACAGGTCATCCGAAGACTTTTCAACGTCAACCGGTTCGGTCCTCCACTCTGTGTTACCAGAGCTTCAACCTGCCCATGGGTAGATCACAAGGTTTCGCGTCTAATCCTACTAACTATACGCCCTATTCAGACTCGCTTTCGCTCCGGCTCCGGACCTGAAGTCCTTAACCTCGCTAGTAAAATTAACTCGTAGGCTCATTATGCAAAAGGCACGCCGTCACCCAACTTGTGGGCTCCGACCGCTTGTAGGCGTACGGTTTCAGGTTCTATTTCACCCTTCTATTCGAAGTGCTTTTCACCTTTCCTTCACAGTACTTGTTCACTATCGGTCTTTCAGGAGTATTTAGCCTTGGAGGATGGTCCCCCCATATTCAGACAGGATTTCACGTGTCCCGCCCTACTCATTTATCACTTAAATATGCCTTTCATATACGGGGCTATCACCCTCTATGGCTGTTCTTTCCAGAACATTCTATTAAACATATAAAAGCTTTTGGGCTAATCCGCTTTCGCTCGCCACTACTTACGGAATCTCTTCGATTTCTTTTCCTCCGGGTACTTAGATGTTTCAGTTCTCCGGGTTTGCTCCTCCTAAGAGGTGACTGGTCTTCAACCAGCCGGGTTGCCCCATTCGGACATCTCGGGATCAATTCGTGTGTGCCAATCCCCCGAGCTTTTCGCAGCTTACCACGTCCTTCGTCGCCTCTGAAAGCCTAGGCATCCGCCATACGCCCTTAACGATTTCTTTCCTAATAATTATATTAGTTCAGTATTTTTTTTATCCAACAATTAATTGTTGAACTCTATTTTTATAAACTCGGCACTCGAAAGTGCTCGGTTATCTCTTTGTGATATTTTTACCGTTAATGTCAATGATCTTTATTCTATCGATGATATAATCCGCAAATATTGTATTTGGCTCTATCTGCTTTTTTAAGTTTAAACCATCTATAGTGGAGAATAAGGGAGTCGAACCCTTGACCTCCTGCGTGCAAGGCAGGCGCTCTAGCCAGCTGAGCTAATTCCCCCTCTAGTTAGACTTGAAGATGAAGAGATTTGAGAACTGAGACTATCATTTGTCTCACATCTCTTGTCTTTTTATCTCCCGTCTTTTCAATTAGTAGTCTCGGGCAGGCTCGAACTGCCGACCTCTACATTATCAGTGTAGCGCTCTAACCAGCTGAGCTACGAGACTTCATTAATTTTAAATTTTAAATTTTGAATTTTAAATTAATTTTCAAATCTAAAATCTATAATTTATAATCTAAAATCTCTCTCCCTCTGATACTAATTTCTAGTGGGTGTGTATTTTTTTTAATATATCAACCAAATAAAAAACTAAAGCTTCTCTTTAAGTAAGTGCATGGTACATTTAAGTACCTTTGTTTTTTTATCGTCTAAAGACGCTCTAAAATGAGATGTTCCAGCCGCACCTTCCGGTACGGCTACCTTGTTACGACTTAGCCCTAGTTACCTGTTTTACCCTAGGCAGCTCCTGTTACGGTCACCGACTTCAGGTACCCCAGACTTCCATGGCTTGACGGGCGGTGTGTACAAGGCCCGGGAACGTATTCACCGCGCCATGGCTGATGCGCGATTACTAGCGATTCCAGCTTCATAGAGTCGAGTTGCAGACTCCAATCCGAACTGAGACCAGCTTTCGAGATTAGCATCCAGTCGCCTGGTAGCAGCCCTCTGTACTGGCCATTGTATTACGTGTGTGGCCCAAGGCGTAAGGGCCGTGATGATTTGACGTCATCCCCACCTTCCTCTCTACTTGCGTAGGCAGTCTCACTAGAGTCCCCAACTGAATGATGGCAACTAGTGACAGGGGTTGCGCTCGTTGCAGGACTTAACCTAACACCTCACGGCACGAGCTGACGACAACCATGCAGCACCTTGAAAAATGTCCGAAGAAAAGTCTATTTCTAAACCTGTCATTTCCCATTTAAGCCTTGGTAAGGTTCCTCGCGTATCATCGAATTAAACCACATAATCCACCGCTTGTGCGGGCCCCCGTCAATTCCTTTGAGTTTCATTCTTGCGAACGTACTCCCCAGGTGGCTAACTTATCACTTTCGCTTAGTCTCTGAATCCGAAAACCCAAAAACGAGTTAGCATCGTTTACGGCGTGGACTACCAGGGTATCTAATCCTGTTCGCTCCCCACGCTTTCGTCCATCAGCGTCAGTTAAAACATAGTGACCTGCCTTCGCAATTGGTGTTCTAAGTAATATCTATGCATTTCACCGCTACACTACTTATTCCAGCCACTTCTACTTTACTCAAGACCCGCAGTATCAATGGCAGTTTCATAGTTAAGCTATGAGATTTCACCACTGACTTACGAGTCCGCCTACGGACCCTTTAAACCCAATAAATCCGGATAACGCTTGCACCCTCCGTATTACCGCGGCTGCTGGCACGGAGTTAGCCGGTGCTTATTCGTATAGTACCTTCAGCTTTCCACACGTGGAAAGGTTTATCCCTATACAAAAGAAGTTTACAACCCATAGGGCCGTCATCCTTCACGCGGGATGGCTGGATCAGGCTCTCACCCATTGTCCAATATTCCTCACTGCTGCCTCCCGTAGGAGTCTGGTCCGTGTCTCAGTACCAGTGTGGGGGATCACCCTCTCAGGCCCCCTAAAGATCATTGACTTGGTGAGCCGTTACCTCACCAACTATCTAATCTTGCGCGTGCCCATCTCTATCCACCGGAGTTTTCAATATCAAATGATGCCATTCAATATATTATGGGGTATTAATCTTCCTTTCGAAAGGCTATCCCCCTGATAAAGGTAGGTTGCACACGTGTTCCGCACCCGTGCGCCGCTCTCAGGTTTCCGAAGAAACCCTACCGCTCGGCTTGCATGTGTTAGGCCTCCCGCTAGCGTTCATCCTGAGCCAGGATCAAACTCTCCATTGTATGTTTGTCTGACTCACTCAAAGTTTTGACGCTTTAGTTTTTCCTTACTTGGTTGTTATATCTATTTTTCAATGATCTCTTTTCTTCCGCTTTATACTGTAGCTAATTTTTCTGTCGTTTTAGCTACCGATTTGCGAGTGCAAAAGTAATAAATGTTTTTAATATGACCAAATGTTTTTTAAGAAATTTTAAAGTTTATTGTTAACCCTAAATCCTAAATCATTCATTCAATCTTCTCTACTTCTGCGCTCCCTTAATTGGGATTGCAAAGATACAAACTTTTCTCACTTTTCAAAATAAATTCTCATTTATTTTTTAAAGTTTCTCTTTATTACTGTTCTTCTGCGCTACCTACTATCTCTCGTTTTCAGTGGTGCAAAAGTAGAGCTTATTACCCTACACTTCCAAATCTATTTAACATAAAATTTACTTTTAATTCATATTCACCCTTAACTAACTGAAAGGCAAGTGGAAAAATTTTAAGCTTTTAACTGGGGATTTATTATAAATGCGATAGAAACAGAGCAAAATGTAATAACTACGAGGAAAAACTAAGCAAGCTGGAGGAAAAAATACAGAAGAATAACTGGGAAAAAGATGAAAACTATGGTGGAAAGTGGAAATTTGAAAAGGGAAAGGAGGATATCCGAATGGAAAATAGTAAAAAGTAAGGGTCTTTATTTTTGATTTTGGGAATAAAAAAGAATATTCGACTTAAAAGGACCTATACTTACGTTGGGTTTTAGAAAAATAAAAAGAGTTTTACGATATAAGGAATGAAAATATTGTAACAGCTATAAAAGTATTTGGATGTATATTTCTTATTTATTATTAGCTATTATTTTATTCTTTATTCTTTATTCTTTATTCTTTATTCTTTATTCTTTATTCTTTATTCTTTATTCTTTATTCTTTATTCTTTATTCTTTATTCTTTATTAAATCTTTTTCTCTTTTCTCTTGCCAGGTGATTAATCGCCCTAATTATAAACCGGGTATATTCTTTACTGCTAAAAGTTGAAGAAAGGCTTTTTGTTTGGTCTTTACTGTACTGATGTTCATAGTCCATATCATTATGTCCAATATTGGAATAGATCATATTGTATTTTGTACTGGTCCAAATGATGGGGTAAAAACCCTGGGTCCATATTTCATGTTGTTTGGGTCCTGTTCCTAAGGGAAAACTTTTGGGATCGATAGCATATAATATTTGGATATCTTTATTTTTGGTAAGATCATTTTTCCAGGAATACCATTCATTGGCTGGTGCATGCAATAAAGGTAATGATCGGGTGAACTTATTTTTAGTGATCCGCTCAAGGAATGCTTTAGTGGGTCTCCAGGTATTACTCTTATATTCCCCGGAACCCAGGAAAGTATCATGATACCAGCTCCAATTATTATCATATGCGGATGAGTGTAATGAAAAAGCGGCGAAGTGAAATCCCATCCATCCCCCTCCCTTTTCCATATACTGTCTAAAAGCTTCACGTTGTTCTGGTTTTTCGGGACGGGTGTCTAAAAATAGGATGACATCATATTTCGAGAGGGTATCAATTACCATTTTCTCCCAATTATTTGTTGAAGTGTAATCTAGTTTTTTAGTTTGGGTCAAAGAAGTAAAATATTGATTCGCTTCGTCTACATAACTGATATGGGCAAGATCATTTTTAGCGGTATAAAAAGCCAGGACTTTAGGAACTATTAATGATTGGGCATAGGTATGCGATACAATGAGAAGGAAAAGGATGAATAGAGGAATTTGTTTTTTCAATGGGAATTAGCTTTTGATAGTTATTATTTAAGTCCGAGTTTTTTATGGGAGTTTTATTATCAAAAATAAGAAGAATCAAATGAATCTTATTCTTTAAATAACAGTATGGTTGTAAAATTGAAAGTTGAAAGTTGAAAATGGAGATTTGAGAGTTTTGTATGTCCACAGCTAAGTTTTGGCTAAAGCCAATAAGCTTTTGCACTTTTTATTGAAGGCGGGCTAAAGCCCACCTCTAGTGATAAGGCAATCAGTAGTAGTAGTAGTAGTAGTAGTAGTAGTAGTAGTAGTAGTAGTAGTAAGGAATATATTAGAAGGGAGCATTGATCAATAATGACAGATTACTTCGCACTCATAACTCATAACTCATAACTCATAACTCATAACTCATAACTCATAACTCATAACTCATAACTCATAACTCCTGTTACCTATTAATCAACATTTATCTCTTGTCTCTTATCTCTTATCTTTTATCATTAATCATTGATCATTTATGATTGATCAATTATTGATTATTGATTGGGTATGTATGGATAATGATAATGTATGTACCAAAAAAAAAGTCTCATACAAATAAATGTATGAGACTTTTAAATAAAAACTGGCGGCGACCTACTCTCCCGCTTTCGCAGTACCATCGGCGCTGGTGGGCTTAACTTCTGTGTTCGGAATGGGAACAGGTGAGCCCCACCGCTAAAACCACCCTAAAGAAGGTATATAAGACTTTGAGATTTTAAGAGTCGAGACACGAGACTTTTAGTCTCTTTTCTCTTATCTTTACATCTCTTGTCTGTTTTAATCGATAAAAACAATCACAAAGAGGTAACCTTGCTGCACTTTCGTGCGCCTTATTAGGCTATAAATCTACGGGTAATTAGTACTACTCGGCTATGACATTACTGCCTTTACACCTATAGCCTATCAACGTGGTCATCTCCCACGACCCTTAAAAGATGTCTCATCTTGAGGCGAGTTTCGCACTTATATGCTTTCAGTGCTTATCTCTTCCAAACGTAGCTACTCAGCAGTGCACCTGGCGGTACAACTGATACACCAGAGGTTTGTTCAATTCGGTCCTCTCGTACTAGAATCAAGCCCTCTCAAACATCTAACGCCCGCAATAGATAGAGACCGAACTGTCTCACGACGTTCTGAACCCAGCTCGCGTGCCACTTTAATGGGCGAACAGCCCAACCCTTGGGACCTTCTCCAGCCCCAGGATGTGACGAGCCGACATCGAGGTGCCGAACCTCCCCGTCGATGTGAGCTCTTGGGGGAGACTAGCCTGTTATCCCCGGAGTACCTTTTATCCTATGAGCGATGGCCCTTCCATACGGAACCACCGGATCACTATGTCCTGCTTTCGCACCTGATCGACTTGTAGGTCTCACAGTCAAGCACCCTTATGCCATTACACTCTACGCACGGTTACCAAGCGTGCTGAGGGTACCTTTGAAAGCCTCCGTTACTCTTTTGGAGGCGACCACCCCAGTCAAACTACCCACCACGCAATGTCCTTCTAAAAGAAGTTAGGCTCCAAGTAAGTAAAGGGTGGTATTTCAACGTTGACTCCACAAACACTAGCGTGCCTGCTTCAAAGTCTCCCACCTATCCTACACATTACTTACTCAAAGTCAATACGAAGTTATAGTAAAGGTTCACAGGGTCTTTTCGTCCCATTGCGGGTACTCGGCATCTTCACCGAGACTACAATTTCACAGAGCTCATGGTTGAGACAGTGCCCAGATCGTTACACCATTCGTGCAGGTCGGAACTTACCCGACAAGGAATTTCGCTACCTTAGGACCGTTATAGTTACGGCCGCCGTTTACTGGGGCTTCAGTCAAACGCTTCGCTTACGCTAACGCCCTTCCTTAACCTTCCAGCACCGGGCAGGTGTCAGACCCTATACTGCATCTTTCGATTTTGCAGAGTCCTGTGTTTTTGATAAACAGTCGCCTGGGCCTCTTTACTGCGGCCACCATTGCTGATGGCGTCTCTTCTCCCGAAGTTACGAGACTATTTTGCCTAGTTCCTTAACCATGATTCACTCTAGCACCTTAGGATTCTCTCCTCGACTACCTGTGTCGGTTTTGGTACGGGTTGCTTCACTTCGGCTTTTCTTGGAAGCACTTTCCCTACAGCAGCTTCGCCCGAAGGCTAGGCCTTGACTATTCCGTCAGTCTCCAGTAAGTACGGCACTCCGTCCCCTTTTTAGTGTGAGCAAGTATGGGAATATTAACCCATTGTCCATCCACTACCCCTTTCGGGTTCGCGTTAGGTCCCGACTAACCCTCAGCTGATTAGCATGGCTGAGGAAACCTTAGTCTTTCGGTGAGGGGGTTTCTCGCCCCCTTTATCGTTACTTATGCCTACATTTTCTTTTCTATCCGCTCCACAATACCTCACGATACTGCTTCGGCGCAAATAGAATGCTCCCCTACCAGATACAACCCAACGGTTGTAAATCCATAGCTTCGGTAATATGTTTATGCCCGATTATTATCCATGCCGGACCGCTCGACTAGTGAGCTGTTACGCACTCTTTAAATGAATGGCTGCTTCCAAGCCAACATCCTAGCTGTCAATGCAGTCCAACCGCGTTGCTTCAACTTAACATATATTTGGGGACCTTAGCTGTTGGTCTGGGTTCTTTCCCTCTCGGACATGGACCTTAGCACCCATGCCCTCACTGCCGTAGAACATTTATTAGCATTCGGAGTTTGTCAGGAATTGGTAGGTGGTGAAACCCCCGCATCCAATCAGTAGCTCTACCTCTAATAAACTTATATACGACGCTGCACCTAAATGCATTTCGGGGAGTACGAGCTATCTCCCAGTTTGATTGGCCTTTCACCCCTACCCACAGGTCATCCGAAGACTTTTCAACGTCAACCGGTTCGGTCCTCCACTCTGTGTTACCAGAGCTTCAACCTGCCCATGGGTAGATCACAAGGTTTCGCGTCTAATCCTACTAACTATACGCCCTATTCAGACTCGCTTTCGCTCCGGCTCCGGACCTGAAGTCCTTAACCTCGCTAGTAAAATTAACTCGTAGGCTCATTATGCAAAAGGCACGCCGTCACCCAACTTGTGGGCTCCGACCGCTTGTAGGCGTACGGTTTCAGGTTCTATTTCACCCTTCTATTCGAAGTGCTTTTCACCTTTCCTTCACAGTACTTGTTCACTATCGGTCTTTCAGGAGTATTTAGCCTTGGAGGATGGTCCCCCCATATTCAGACAGGATTTCACGTGTCCCGCCCTACTCATTTATCACTTAAATATGCCTTTCATATACGGGGCTATCACCCTCTATGGCTGTTCTTTCCAGAACATTCTATTAAACATATAAAAGCTTTTGGGCTAATCCGCTTTCGCTCGCCACTACTTACGGAATCTCTTCGATTTCTTTTCCTCCGGGTACTTAGATGTTTCAGTTCTCCGGGTTTGCTCCTCCTAAGAGGTGACTGGTCTTCAACCAGCCGGGTTGCCCCATTCGGACATCTCGGGATCAATTCGTGTGTGCCAATCCCCCGAGCTTTTCGCAGCTTACCACGTCCTTCGTCGCCTCTGAAA
Organism: Chryseobacterium sp. T16E-39; assembly: GCF_002216065.1. Taxonomy (NCBI): domain Bacteria; kingdom Pseudomonadati; phylum Bacteroidota; class Flavobacteriia; order Flavobacteriales; family Weeksellaceae; genus Chryseobacterium; species Chryseobacterium sp. T16E-39. Next base: position 2,806,675 of record NZ_CP022282.1, read on the forward strand.
GCCTAGGCATCCGCCATACGCCCTTAACGATTTCTTTCCTAATAATTATATTAGTTCAGTATTTTTTTTATCCAACAATTAATTGTTGAACTCTATTTTTATAAACTCGGCACTCGAAAGTGCTCGGTTATCTCTTTGTGATATTTTTACCGTTAATGTCAATGATCTTTATTCTATTGATGATATAATCCGCAAATATTGTATTTGGCTCTATTTGCTTTTTTAAGTTTAAACCATCTATAGTGGAGAATAAGGGAGTCGAACCCTTGACCTCCTGCGTGCAAGGCAGGCGCTCTAGCCAGCTGAGCTAATTCCCCCTCTAGTTAGACTTGAAGATGAAGAGATTTGAGAACTGAGACTATCATTTGTCTCACATCTCTTGTCTTTTTATCTCCCGTCTTTTCAATTAGTAGTCTCGGGCAGGCTCGAACTGCCGACCTCTACATTATCAGTGTAGCGCTCTAACCAGCTGAGCTACGAGACTGTCTTTTAGACTAACAGATCCTAGATCCTAGACACAAGACTTTCGTCTTGATTCCTGGCTCTGGGCTCTTGTATCTCTTCCCTATACTAATTTCTAGTGGGTGTGTATTTTTTTTAATATATCAACCAAATAAAAAACTAAAGCTTCTCTTTAAGTAAGTGCATGGTACATTTAAGTACCTTTGTTTTTTTTATCGTCTAAAGACGCTCTAAAATGAGATGTTCCAGCCGCACCTTCCGGTACGGCTACCTTGTTACGACTTAGCCCTAGTTACCTGTTTTACCCTAGGCAGCTCCTGTTACGGTCACCGACTTCAGGTACCCCAGACTTCCATGGCTTGACGGGCGGTGTGTACAAGGCCCGGGAACGTATTCACCGCGCCATGGCTGATGCGCGATTACTAGCGATTCCAGCTTCATAGAGTCGAGTTGCAGACTCCAATCCGAACTGAGACCAGCTTTCGAGATTAGCATCCAGTCGCCTGGTAGCAGCCCTCTGTACTGGCCATTGTATTACGTGTGTGGCCCAAGGCGTAAGGGCCGTGATGATTTGACGTCATCCCCACCTTCCTCTCTACTTGCGTAGGCAGTCTCACTAGAGTCCCCAACTGAATGATGGCAACTAGTGACAGGGGTTGCGCTCGTTGCAGGACTTAACCTAACACCTCACGGCACGAGCTGACGACAACCATGCAGCACCTTGAAAAATGTCCGAAGAAAAGTCTATTTCTAAACCTGTCATTTCCCATTTAAGCCTTGGTAAGGTTCCTCGCGTATCATCGAATTAAACCACATAATCCACCGCTTGTGCGGGCCCCCGTCAATTCCTTTGAGTTTCATTCTTGCGAACGTACTCCCCAGGTGGCTAACTTATCACTTTCGCTTAGTCTCTGAATCCGAAAACCCAAAAACGAGTTAGCATCGTTTACGGCGTGGACTACCAGGGTATCTAATCCTGTTCGCTCCCCACGCTTTCGTCCATCAGCGTCAGTTAAAACATAGTGACCTGCCTTCGCAATTGGTGTTCTAAGTAATATCTATGCATTTCACCGCTACACTACTTATTCCAGCCACTTCTACTTTACTCAAGACCCGCAGTATCAATGGCAGTTTCATAGTTAAGCTATGAGATTTCACCACTGACTTACGAGTCCGCCTACGGACCCTTTAAACCCAATAAATCCGGATAACGCTTGCACCCTCCGTATTACCGCGGCTGCTGGCACGGAGTTAGCCGGTGCTTATTCGTATAGTACCTTCAGCTTTCCACACGTGGAAAGGTTTATCCCTATACAAAAGAAGTTTACAACCCATAGGGCCGTCATCCTTCACGCGGGATGGCTGGATCAGGCTCTCACCCATTGTCCAATATTCCTCACTGCTGCCTCCCGTAGGAGTCTGGTCCGTGTCTCAGTACCAGTGTGGGGGATCACCCTCTCAGGCCCCCTAAAGATCATTGACTTGGTGAGCCGTTACCTCACCAACTATCTAATCTTGCGCGTGCCCATCTCTATCCACCGGAGTTTTCAATATCAAATGATGCCATTCAATATATTATGGGGTATTAATCTTCCTTTCGAAAGGCTATCCCCCTGATAAAGGTAGGTTGCACACGTGTTCCGCACCCGTGCGCCGCTCTCAGGTTTCCGAAGAAACCCTACCGCTCGGCTTGCATGTGTTAGGCCTCCCGCTAGCGTTCATCCTGAGCCAGGATCAAACTCTCCATTGTATGTTTGTCTGACTCACTCAAAGTTTTGACGCTTTAGTTTTTCCTTACTTGGTTGTTATATCTATTTTTCAATGATCTCTTTTCTTCCGCTTTATACTGTAGCTAATTTTTCTGTCGTTTTAGCTACCGATTTGCGAGTGCAAAAGTAATAAATGTTTTTAATATGACCAAATGTTTTTTAAGAAATTTTAAAGTTTATTGTTAACCCTAAATCCTAAATCATTCATTCAATCTTCTCTACTTCTGCGCTCCCTTAATTGGGATTGCAAAGATACAAACTTTTCTCACTTTTCAAAATAAATTCTCATTTATTTTTTAAAGTTTCTCTTTATTACTGTTCTTCTGCGCTACCTACTATCTCTCGTTTTCAGTGGTGCAAAAGTAGAGCTTATTACCCTACACTTCCAAATCTATTTAACATAAAATTTACTTTTAATTCATATTCACCCTTAACTAACTGAAAGGCAAGTGGAAAAATTTTAACCTACTTTTAAGCTATAAGCATAAACAAAGGAGTAATTGCACAAAAGGTCAAGTATGAAGAAGGATAAAGGAGAGAAAGCGGTACTAACAATTACATTCTCCTATTAATATATTAGTATAATAAAAAAACGCCCGAACTGTCCCAGGCGTTTTGTATTGGAGAATATATCTCATTAAATTAGTAATTTAACTTAGTATATATAAGAGTTAAAAATTCAGCATACGATTTTTCCAATCCGATAATATCTCCTGACTTTAAATTAAGTCCCCCTACTCCTGTATCATCTGGCCTTACCTTTAAAGCTGACACCTGAAAGTATTGGTTTGTTTCATTTGCTTTAGGCTGCACTTTAATGGTGGCCCCCAGCAGCTTTTTCGTTGATATTGTATAAACTTCACCTGGCACAGCATTTATTATAAAAAAAGACCTTGGAGAAATTAAATAGTCTTTCTTATTCACACTGATTTTTTGTTCTTTGTCTGAGGAAGCAAACAAATACAAATGTCCGGTTTGTGAAACAAATTTATCTTTGGGCAGATAATACAAGCTCAATTTATAATTCGAGGCATTAAAAGCCTGAGGTGATCCATCAACATTTTCAAAGGGTTTTATAGAAATTGCATTAGCACCAATTTCTTTCGCTTTTTTTAAAATCAAAGAAAAAGTATTAGCATCATCTTTTGAAAAACCCTGTACTTCTACTTCTCCTAAATACTGGGCATCTTTTATTTCTTCTTTTATTGTAAATAAAAACTTATCTGAATTATCATTTGTTTTCTCAACTTTAGTCAGGTACACATTTTGTGCACTCATAGCCTGAGTGAGTAAAATTAAAATAGCAGTGGCAAGACTCTTCATATGATCGCTAATTATTGTAAAAGGATATTTACACATTCTTCCAAACTATTTTCCCAATGTTTAGGCTCGATTTTATAAATCTCTTCGATCTTATCTAAACACATTGTACTTCTCTTTGGTCTTTTTGCGGGAGTCGGATATTGTTCTGTAGTCAATGAATTCAGTTTAACAGAAGATTTTGAGAACTCAGCAATTTTCTTTGCAAATTCATACCATGTGGTTTCCGGATAATTCGAAAAGTGAAAAATCCCATAATTCTTGTGATTCGATGTAATGATCTCCATTATCGCTTCTGCAAGATCATTTGCATTTGTTGGCTGTCCATATTGGTCTGCTACAATTCCCAATTCATCTTTTTGAGAAAACAGATTCAACATTGTTTTCACAAAGTTTTTGTTAAACTCTGAATACAGCCAAGAAGTCCTTAAAATAATTGTTTTAGGATTAATATCCATAGCCAATTCTTCTCCTTTTAATTTGGATTCTCCATATACTCCGATTGGATTGGTAAAATCATCTTCAGAGTAGCATAAATTTGTATCTCCATCAAATACATAATCTGTAGAAACATGTACTAAAACAGTTTTATGATCATGACAAGCCTGGGCAAGGTGAGCAACACCCTCCGCGTTTACAGCAAATGCTTTTTCTTCTTCTTTTTCAGCTAGGTCTACGGCAGTATATGCAGATGCATTAATACAAAAGTCCGGTTTATTATCATGAAAGAAAGAGTCTACCGCTCCTTCATCTGTAATATCTAAAATTTGAGAATCCGTAAAAATGAATTCATAATCAATTTCAAAATTGGGAGCAATTTTCCTTATGCAATTTCCCAGTTGGCCATTACCTCCAATAACAACTATTTTTTTCATTATTAATCTTTTGTGTTTTGAGATCTTAAAAATTTAACTCGTGACTGAAAATCCTTTTGTTCTAAATCAACATAGAATTTATGGAAAATTTCTTTTATATCTTCAGGATGAAGATCAGATTTTCTGGTTTTAACATTGAAATAAATTACAGTAACCCACAAAACGGCATGAATCGTCTTTTCATCAAGACTTTTCATTAAGATTTCAACTTTTGCCGTTCTATCCTGAATATCGATGGTCTTACTGCTGATAACAACCTGAGTATTGTATCTTACTTCTTTCAAATAAGCAATTTCGTTTTGTATTGCAATCCAGGTACAACCCGTTTTTTTTGTATATTCTTCATAGGTGAAACCATAAAATGCTTCGACGTGATCTTCTCTTGCATTAAACATATAGTCCAAATATTTGACATTATTTAAATGTCCGATCGGATCGCAATCACTGAATCTAACCTTTACCGTGGTTGATACTTCTTTTTCCATTTGGCAAAAATAAAAAAACCACCTCTAAAAGAGGTGGTTAGTTTTATAAATGTTTGTTAATTTGTTAAATTATTGAACACCTAATTCTTTTTTCACAGCTGGAGTAGCATCAGGGCCTCCTTTGAAAACAAACGCAGAAGAGTTTGCATCCATAATAAAGTCATATCCATTAGCTTTAGCAACTTTAGATACAGCTTCGTTCAGTTTTTTCTCGATAGGCTCATAAGCTAGATCTTGTTTAGCCACAAAATCTTTTTGAGCTTTATCATTCATTTGCTGAATTTCTTCCTGCATTTTTGCTAATTCACCTTCTCTCGCTTTGTTTTCATCAGCAGTCTTTTTAGGAGCTTCCTCAGAATATTGCTTTAATTTAGCTTGTCCAGCGTCTGCTTTCTTTTTAATTTCTGCTTGCTTAGTATCTAAGAAAGTCTTTAAGTCAGCATCTGCCTTTTTCTTTTCAGGCATTGCATTAAGAACACCTATAACATCTAAAGTAGCAATTTTTTGAGCTTTTGCCATACCTACAGATACAACCATCATTACTGCTGCAAATAATACACTTAATTTTTTCATAATTGGTAAATAAATAATTTAATTTGTTTTTAGATTTTTAATTTCAGTAAAAGTTAATTTTAACAATTATTTCTTACTTCTTTTATTAGTTTTTTCTTTCTTTTCTGTTCCTTTTAAAAGAATGTCTAATACTTTATCCGTATAGTCATATCTTTTCTGAAGGAAAATAACACTAATATTATTGCTTTTATCAATAACTATGCCCAATCCATTTTTCTCTGACATGGTTTTCACAGCATTCCAGATTTGATCTTGAAAAGGCTCAACCAGATTTGATCTTAATTTTTTAATTTCTCCATTGGTTCCAAAGCGTAGACTTGTAGTGGATTTAATATTTTTATCAAGATCCGTCACTTCCTTTTCTCTCAGCTTTAGCTGTTCTCCTACCAATAAAACCCTTTCATTTTCAAATGCCGATCTTTTCTTTTCATACTCAGAATTTAAATTCTGTAGTTCTGATTCCCAAGTATCGATCTGCGAATTTAGCCTAGCTTCCGCTTCTTTATATTGTGGAAGCTTGTTCAGGATATATTCTGTATCTACTACTCCAATTTTTTGCGCATTGCTAAAACTGAAAAGCAAAAATAATACAAATGTGAAAATGAACTTAAATTTTTTCATATCATGGATTATAATGATTGGTTCATTAAGAAGTGTGTTTTCCAACCTGAAGGTTGTGATCCATTAATTGGTTTATCGAATCCATAAGCAAAATCAAATCCAATCAAACCAAATGCCCCCATATAAACTCTTACCCCAATACCAACAGATCTTTTCAACTGGAATGGATTATAATTCCCCCATGAATTCCAAACGTTACCTCCTTCTGCAAAAGTTAATGCATAAATTTTAGCTGTTTGATTCAACGAGATCGGATATCTTAATTCTAAAGTAAATCTATTATAGATTGTACCCCCTCCTGTTGGAGTAATATCTCCCTGATTTGGATCTCCTCCATAGTTCGAAGCATTTTCATAACCTCTTAAAGGAATTAATTCTCTACCATCATATCGGCCACCAAAAAGTCCGGTTCCTCCCATATAGAAACGTTCAAAAGGCGGTGCTCCTAACTGTTTGTTGTAGCCATCCATGAATCCCATTTCTGCAGAAGATCTCAATACAAGTTTTCCTGCAATTTCATTATAAACATCAGCTTTGAACTTTATTTTATAAAATTCCATCCACTTATATTTATCCGTTGGACTCATTGTAGAATAATTCTTATTGGTAAACAATGAATATGGTGGAGTAAATTTTGCTGACACTTCAATATTAGAACCCATTGTAGGGAAAATAGGATCTATCCCCGCTGAATTTCGGCTTAGTCCAACATTTAAACTTAAGTTATTAGCTGTACCGTAGTTCTCCTGTGTTCCCCCAAAGTCAAATGGGTAGTTTTTAAAGTCATACTTCTGATACTGAATACCAGTATATAGTGAAAAATAATCATCTGGCCATTTCAATAATCTGTTTAATCCAACAGAAGCCGAGAATATATTTAACCTAGAGGCGTCAGTACTCGTAGTCGTAATTGACGTACTGTATCTAACGATTGAGTTATTGATACTTACTGAAAGTGCAGTAGGTTTGGTTCCAAATAACCATGGTTCAGTAAATGAAACCCCGTAATTCTGGAAGTATTGTCCAGCCTGAGCCTGGATAGATAATGTCTGTCCATCTCCCTGAGGTACCGGTCTGAAATCTTTAAATTTCAAGAAGTTTCTAAGTGAGAAGTTATTAAATGTAAGTCCTAGTGTTCCGATAAAGCTATTTCCTCCATATCCAGCTTGCAGCTGAACCTGTGAAGATCCTTTTTCAACCAGCTTCCAATTAATATCTACAGTATTATCCTGCTGATTAGGCTGAATGTCCTGTCCGATCTGTTGTGGATCAAAGAATGACATTCCCGCTAAATCAAAATATGTTCTTTTAATTTCTGTTTTCTTAAACAATTCTCCTGGTTTTGTTCTCAGTGCTCTAAGAATAACATGGTCATGGGTTGTTGTATTTCCCTGCCATGTAACTCTGTTCCAGGTTGCCTGCTCTCCTTCATTTACCCTGATCTCTAAATTAATAGAATCACCGGATACAGATTTTTCAACGGGAGTTACATTGGAGAAAAGGTAACCGTTATTCATGTATACAGATTTAATATCTGAATCATCTTCTTTACCACCATCTTCTCCGACTTTCTTGTTGAACCCTACAGCATCGTAGATATCTCCTTTCTTATATCCTAAAAGTCTTTGTAAATATTCAGTAGAATATACGGTGTTCCCTGTAAAAGTAACATCTCCGATATAATACTTCTTACCCTCTTTTAATTTTACGTTGATTTCGTAATTATTTCTTTTGTTTCTCCAAACAGAATCAGAAACAATTGCAGCATCTCTATATCCCAAAGAGTTATAGTAGCTGATCAAGCTTTGTTTATCTTCCTGATATTTATCTTCAATAAATTTTGAAGATTTCAAAATACCACCAATACCAAATCTTTTTTGTTTAGTTTCTTTAAAGGCTTTGTTCCTTAGTTTGGAATCACTCACACTTTCATTTCCTTCGAACTCGATGTGATCGATTTTTATTCTTTTACCTTTTTCTACATTGATCGTCCAGTCTACTAAAGCGGGATCGTTCGCATTCACTTTATCCTGAATGGAAATTTTAGCATCTGCAAATCCTTTTTTAATATAATCTTTCGGAACATTCGTTTTAAGGCTTGAAACTAAATTTTGTGTAATTTTAGTTCCGGGCTTAAGGTTATTGTCTTTTGCAAGTTTTTCACTTTTTGATTTCCCAATTCCCTTTCCAGAAAACTTAACTTCTCCCAGTTCTTTTAAGTCCTGTAAGTAAAATTTCAAAACTACTGTTTCTCCTTCAATACTTTGAACATAAACCTCTACTTCAGAAAATGATTGAGTATCCCAAAGTTTTTTGATAGCATTGCTAACTTTTTGTCCTGGTATATCTACACTTTCACCTTTAGATAATCCTGTAAATCTTAAGATTTGCGCAGGCGTATATTTTTTAACCCCATCTACAACAATGTCTTTAAGAACGTAGGTTCCTGTTTGATTTTCTGCATGCACAGGGTTATTCACTTTTGTGCTATCCTGTGGAGTCACCTGTCCATAAAAATGTGCAGAAGCAACAAACATGATGATGGGTAATAGTCTAAACTTCATTTTATCGTAGTCTTTCTTTTTCTTAAAATTTTACTGGATTTTTATTTGCTCACCGGTTAGGCCATATCTTCTTTCTTTGTTTTGATAATCTACAATACATTGAAAGAAAATGTCTTTTGTGAAGTCAGGCCACAGAACATTTAAAAACTGGAGTTCTGCATACGCGATTTGCCAAAGGAGGAAATTACTGATTCTAGTTTCACCACTGGTTCTTATAAGCAAGTCTACAGGTGGGAAATCTTTTGTGTAAAGATAGTTTTCGAATAATTTATTATCGATATTCTCTACTTCTACTTTTCCTTCTTTTACATCAGAACTTATATTTTTCACAGCATTGAGGATCTCATTCTGAGATCCGTAGCTGATAGCCAATACCAGATTTCCTTTTGTGTTTTCTTTTGTTAATTCTACCACTCTCAGTAATTGGTCTTTTACGAGAGGTGGCAGTTTTTCTAAATTACCAATAACATGCATTCTTAAGCCTTTGCTAAAAATTTCTTCAGCTTCTAATAATAATGTTTCTGTAAGTAAATTCATCAGTGTATTTACTTCATTACTCGGCCTATTCCAATTTTCCGAAGAAAATGTATACAATGTTAAATATGGAATATTAACTTCATTACATGCATTAATAGCATTTCTTACCGCATCAATTGCATTTTTGTGACCAAAAGTTCTCTCTTCGCCACGAGATTTAGCCCATCTTCCATTGCCATCCATAATGATAGCAACATGTTGTGGTAAATTCTCTGAATTTATTTTATCTTTAATCAACGACATACTAATTACTCACAATAACATGGAGGTCTTCCGAAGGAGAATGTAAGACCTAGACTAAAGGTATTCATCCAATCCTTAGATTTTGTATCTCCAATGTTTCTTCCATTAATAAATTCCTTTTCTCTTTCTTTGGAAACAGCATAATAATCTCCTGTTTGCAATAAAGATCCTCCGGTTGCAGGACTTAAAATATCTCCGTTATAGGTAGATACTACATCTTTACTTAATATTTTGCTATGATCCAACTGATCTGTTAATGTATATCTAAATGTAGCTTCTGCAAATATTGCCCAGCTATGGTTGAATTTATATTTTAATCCAACTCCAAAAGGGATATGCATGGTTACTTTCTTACCCAGCGAATATTCTGCTTTTGTCGTAAAATCCATTTCATTAATTGGTGCCTGCGCCACTCCATCTTTATCTCTTTTAAAGTCATTGACCAGAGTTGCTTTAGGTGCATCAAACATTAAACCTCCAATACCCCCAAATATATATGGACTCACCATACTTATTTGCTCATTATTCACCGGGAAAAAATTATATTCAAACATTAAGCTCGCCTCATATACATTATTCTTTCCAAATGAATTTCTATTTCTTCTATAATCTTCTTTCGCTGCTTTATCACTAAACTGAACCTGATTATATCCTAAATCTAACCTAACAGTCTGGTAAGGGTTAAAATTAAATCTATAAAGTATACCTCCATAAAATGGGACTCCCCAATCTGATGCTCTGCTTAAATCCAACGGCTTTTGTAAAATATAACTCGTACTTCCTATATCACCCACTAGGTTACTCATACCTAGACGAACTCCCAATTCGTTTCTTTGTGCTTTCACGCCCGCCATTGTTCCAACGACGGCAAGGAAGCTAAATAATAATTTTTTATTCATAAAAGAATATGGATTTATGGTTATTTTAAAATTTAATTTTTGCAAATATAAAACATTTTTATATTAATGATATTCTTAATGTTTAGTTAAAAACAAAGAAAAAAACATAATTTGTTATAAAGTAAACGACAAACTGCCGAAAATATTCTTTTTTTAATAGAATCAATAATCCCGATATACAATAAACCCTCATTAAATGAGGGTTTAATGTTCTATTTTTTATTAAAAATTGACTGGACTTTATTTCTTATTTTAATTAATAAAGGCTCCTTATAATTTTTATCCTCATCAAAGTACCCATATCCATATCCGTAACCATAGCCATATCCGTAACCTTGCTTTATAACATAATCATTATAAACAAGCCCTAAGTTCTCAATTTCATTATTATGATATTTCTCTGTAATCATCTTAAGCATATACTTTTCCGTATACTCGTGACGAACAACATATATATTGGTATCTGAATATTTCATCAATTCGTAAGAATCTGCAACAAGACCTACCGGAGGGGAATCAATAATGATGAAATCGTAGATCTCTTTAAGCTCCTGTAAAAATTGTATGTTCTTCTTACTCATTAACAATTCTGAAGGGTTTGGAGGGATTGGCCCTGAAGTAGCAACATCCAGATTGGGAATCCTTGTTTTGTTAATGATTTGATCAATAGACACTTCGCCTGTTAAATAATTTGAGATCCCATATTTATTATCAATTTTAAAGTCGCCGAAAATTTTTGGCTTTCTAAGGTCCATCCCTAATAAAATTGTCTTTTTATCACTTAATCCAAGAACTGAGGCTAAGTTAATCGAAACATATGTTTTACCTTCTCCTCCGATCGAAGAAGTAATAAGAACGACTTTACTTTTTTCATTTTCTCCGGATAAGAATCTCATATTTGCCCTTATCCCTCTAAATGCCTCAGAAACTGAAGATTTCGGTTGATCTAAGACCGTAAGCATATTATCGTTACTATTATTTCCTACAACTCCAAGTAATGGAATTTTGGTAGCCGATAGCAATTCTTTAATATTTCTTACTTTATTGTCCAGTAGCTCTCCAATTAAAATAAATAATAAAGGTATAAGTAGCAAGCCTCCTATAATTAGCAACTTGGTTCCTTTTACATTTGGACCAATCGGAGATTGACCAACATTTTTAGCAGGGTCAATCACAGAGATGTCTGATTGATTGGTTGCCATTCTCATTTTGGTTTCGTTCTGTCTTCCAAGCAAGCTGTTATACGTTGCTTCAATCATATTATAACCTCTTTCAGCATCAAGATATTTACGCTCTTTTTCGGGATAGGCGTCAAGATCTGCATTGGCCTCTGATACCTGTTGATTAATTTTATTAATTTCAGTATTAAAGCCAGCATAATAGGCACCTAAAGAATTAGAAGAACTCAATTTAGCATCATTAATCAGCCTGTTGATCTCTTTCATAGGTTCAGAATTTGGCGTATAAATTGTAGCCATCTCTCTTCTCTTAAGATACAACGCCTTAAGCTCAGTAACAGATGCGGAAAACATTCCATCTTCAAATCCTGCAGCATTTGTGCTTATCATTTTATCGAAATTCTGTGTTTCAATAGTATTTTTAATAAGATTAAGCGAGTTTATTTTGCTTGTCAAATCTGCTTTCTTAGCTTCTAATTCTTTGATCTTCAATAAAGACTTCTCATCTCTATCTTTGATATCATATAGCTTTTCAGAAGTTTTCAGATAATTGAGAACTGTTGCACTGGAATCTAATTTTTTACGAACCCCCGTAAGGTTATCCTGAAGATAAGTTTCTGTATTTTTATCAACAGTCATTTTATCCAGCATACGCTTTTTTTGCAGCTCACTTACCGATTTATTCAGGAAATTAACTGTCCCATTAAGATTAAAGCCTGTTTTGGTAATAATCATAATTGAATTGATCTCCTTATCAAATTCTACTCCAATAGTAGAAACAATTTCGTTTACTGATTGGTTTACTGATTTTAAATTAACAATGATGTTATCCAGCTTGATAACAGGAGTAGTCGGGTTCTGGAGCAATCTAAATTTTATATTCGGAGAAGTAAACCATTCTCCTACTTTTATAACTTTATTTGCCGTTTTTTTGTAACTGCTAATATTTTGGAAGCCCTCTGCTTCATAACTATACAGATGAGTTGATTCGTCTTTCTCAGGCAAAATAACTTCATAGGTATTTCCTCCTTTAGGAATAAAAGTAATTGGATAATCAAGTTGTTGCAGATGTTTTTTATCAATCTGCATAAAAACCGGGGAATCATCTTTATCAAGGTAAGTTGATTTAATAGATCCTTTTGTAGAATAGTTCACGAAAAGATCCAGCTCCTTTACAAGGAATTCATTGTGGGATCTCGATAATAACATTTTCTTCAAATAAATTCCATCCTGATTACCACCCTGTCCCCAAATGAAATTAATCGACTGGTTAGGAGTAAAATAGCTGGAAGTGTTATTGGAAACGCTTAAGGATAAATTTGAAGCATAAATGTTCTGAGCATAGTACTTTCCATACAGCCAAGAGATACAATATCCTATAAGCAGCATTAGAGCAAACCAATACCAGTTCTTCAGAATCCTTCTTGAAAAATGTTCAATATCAAATAACTCGAAAGATCCATCTTTTTCCTTTGGGGAATTAGTTTTTTGTACAGTAGTTTCTTTTCCTGGAATCATGATATTAAAGTCTTGTTAGGATTAAATAAACTGACAACGCTGTCGTAATTAAAGAAATTCCAGTCGTTATAGTTTGTACCGGGTCTTTCCCTAATCCATTCAAGCTTTTCCCTCTTGTGTTGAGATAGATTTCATCACCATTTTGCACATAATAGTACGGCGAATTCATGACATCTTCACGGGTCAGATCAATTTTTGCAATTTTAATTCCTTCCGGCAACTTTCTATGAATAACCACTGTTTTCCGGTCAACACTTTTATTTAGTCCACCATTAATGGCCAGAGCCTCAGTAATGGTGAGTGTATTTTTATGAGCTACTTTTTCACCTGTAATTGCTACAGACTCTGTATCTCCGAGAATATAATAGGTAATACCATCCGTATTTAATCTCACCTGTGACTTTCCATCCTGGAAGTTCTCATTTACTTTATCTTGAATTTCCTTAGTAATATCTTCAATAGTACGTCCTTCGGCTTTAATATACCCAATACCAAAAACATTAATTTCTCCGTTGGAATCTACTTTCAACCCATTAAAATAGAAATTAGTGTTACCTCCACCACCACTGCTACCGCTGCTACCGTTACCACCACCAACACGCCCTATAGTACCTATAGTAGCAGGGTTAACACCTGGCGCTACTGTACTCCCGGAAGTATTTAATGTCGAATAAAACTGAGCTGCATCACCTTTTGGCGTTGTTACAATATTAAGATTTAGTATATCATTTTTTGTAATCCTATAAACAGGGATATTGTAGGGAACAAGACCTTCTTCATTAATCACAAGATTTTCATTGGGCTGCATATACCTCACATCTTTTTTTGTGATGCATGATGTAATGAAAAAAGGTAGTATTAAAAGGGATAAATATTTAAAATTTCTTATCATAATCAAATGTTGTTTACAAAAATAAAAATTTAATTGTTACTTTCTATTATTTCTCACACTATAAATAAAATCTGGTATATACGCGCCAGCAAAACCTAATATAACAATGACCAGTAAGAGTAAATTTACGTTTATGTGCCTTAAAAAATAAGCGACGGTTACTATGAATAAATAATAGACAATTATGTAAAACCCAGACCTCCTATGTGTAAGATCAAGTCTTAAAAGCTTATGGTGTATGTGATTTTTGTCTGCATCAAATGGAGATTTTTTATTCCAGAGTCTTACAATAATCACATTCAATGTATCTACAATGGGTAAAATCAAAATAGCAACCGCTATCGCTGGTGCTGACTGTAAATGATATCTTGGTACCTCCGGAAGTTTCTTATCGATAAATATATCAATAAAACAGATACTTGTAAATGCGAGTAAAAATCCGAGCAACATAGACCCTGTATCTCCCATAAATATTTTGTTGGTCCTGTAGTTCGAGAGATTATAATATAAAAATGCCAGCACAGCACCAATTATCACAACGGATAATACCACTAAGGGATAGTTATATTCTCCTAATCTATAATAACTTACCCCAAACAGGGCACTGCATATCACGGAATATCCACCAGCCAACCCATCAATTCCATCGATTAAATTGAAAGCATTTATCAGAACAATAAAGGTTACTATGCTAAATATCACACTGACCACATACTCCAGCTCGTAAATGCCAAAAATCCCAAACAAGCTTCTTATTCTGATATCCGATCCCGTAACAATAAGCCCCGAAACCACAATTTGCGCAACAAGTTTCTTATAGGCCCGCATTACTACGATGTCATCCATTACCCCAACGTAGAGAAGAATAAGTAACGAGGCAAATAGAAATTTATAGAGATCAAAGAGCTCATAAGCAAAAATAGAGGTACAAATACCTATGGAATAGAAAATAGCAATTCCGCCAAGATTAGGAATTTTTCTAAGGTGGGAGCTCCTTATTCCAGGTTCATCCATCAGATTCTTTCTTCTGGAGATCTTAATAATTGTTGGAATGGAGAAAAATGTGATTAAAAAAGAAAACAAGAACCCGAATCCTATTTTTACATAAAAAATAGAAATATCCATCTCGCTTAAGAACAATTCAAAATTCTTCATTTTTTTCTGATTAAGTACATTATGTTTTCGGCAGGAATCCTTATAACTCCCCTATGACATCACTCCATGGAGTCTTTAATACATCGAAACGATAGTACTTACATTTGTGTTTACATTAATTTTCTTATCAATTTTTTTTGCCCGGCAAAAAACAATAGATAAAATATCTTTTTTTTCAGTGGCAAATATAAAATATAATTCTTACCAAAACGACTATAGTACAATATATCTTTTATTTTAATATTTCTTTTTTTAATGAAAAGATCGAGCTGATGAGACATTTTATAAAAAATTTCAGTGTCTTTAACAAAAGCCAGATAAGCCAGAAAAGTATATACTCCTTCTAAAATCTGGAAGTTCTTTAATTCTTCCTTTTTGTCTGAATATATGGATTTTTCAAAGGCTGATTCTACATCATTTACCGCTCTTAAGATATCCAAACCTTTTTCAGTATGTGTTTTACTGATAGAGTCAAAGCGTTCTAAATACTGATAATGAAAATTTTGAGTTTGTGCGAGAGTCCTGCACTTCAATAATAATTGTGGGATAAGCTGAATATCTTCAAAGTGCACTCCTTTTTTAAACCTGATCTCCTTGAAAAGCTCTTTTTTGAACAATTTATTGCAAGCAAAATAACTCAGATCAGAAAAAACAGAAAAATGATGTTCCAGATCTATTTTCTCCGGCATATTCGGAATTTGTGTAAGCTTTTGAGTAATATTACCTGACTCATCAACTTTTTGGATATTGCAGATCACCATTTCTGCCTTATGTTTTTCGGCTAAACCCAACATTTCTTCAAACATTGTTTTCCCAACATAATCATCACTGTCTACAAATCCAATATAATCTCCATCCGCTTTGTCAATTCCAAAATTCCGGGCATCACTCAATCCGCCATTTTCTTTCCGATAGGCTTTAATTTTATCTGGAAAACGAAGAACATAGTTTTGGATAATCTGTTCCGAATTATCCAGGCTCCCATCATTCACAACAATAATTTCAAGATCCTGAAGGGTCTGACCAACTAAGGAATCAAGACATTTTGCCAAATAATTTTCAACATTATAAACAGGAACTATGATAGAAACTTTTGAAGGAACAGTGTTTGTCATACATTAAATTTTCGTCAACCGTGCATTCAGCCAGCCTTTCTTCGCCTCATCGAAATCTTTTCTGGAACATGGAATGCAGTTTTCAATATTTTCATGGTCTCCAAAATACCATAAATTGCTAAATGTATCTCTCTTAAAGGCGTACTGCTGATCATCTATCAGAACATAAAAAACTTCGTAATGCCTTTCTTTCGGATGTGATTTCTGAATATTAATCCCCTCGATCAAATACCAGATCATCTGTGCAAGTAGCTGATGGTTCAACTGGTTCTCAGAATATATATTATAATTAAATATACCAACGGATTTTAAATTTTCACTAAGTCCGATCTCCTTCATGTATGCACAAATTTCTCTTCTGTTCAGCCCATTTACCTGAGGGTTCATTGAAAATGGTTCGCTAAAACTTTCAATTGCATCACAGTTCACCGTTACCAAATCAGCTTTTCTAAAGAAGGGCTCCGTTTTTTCTGTAGAATTCATCATTTCGGCAAGACGAATAATATCAAATTCAACTTCTTTGATCAGTTTTACAGAATCCATCTCGTTCAGATGTTTCTGATATCCCAGATGGTGATAATTTTTAATGGAGAAATTTTTAGCCCCTAAGATTTTACTTAAAAAAGTATGTTCATTAATATGTTCTCCCTGCTGAAGGGAAATCACATTACTAATCTGCGTATAATTAATATTTTTCTGATGAAAATTTAATCCTGAAAATAAAGAAAAAGCAAAATCATTTGATCCTCCAACAATGATTGGAATTGCTCTTTTATAGTGGCAAGCAGAAAGAACTTCCTGCAGAATATAATGAGAATCCTGAACGGATTTACCCGAAACAAGATCACCGAGATCTACAACCGGGATTTCAAAATCCAATTGTGACAGTTTATAGAACTCCTTCCTAACAGAGGTAAAATCCTGTACTTCTGCATCTCCATTTGCTCCTCTATAATCTGATACAAAAAGTAAGACAATACTGTCTTCTTTTATTTCTTTAGTAATTTGATTTCCGATCTGCCAACTCTCACTTTTGAAATTCCGCGGGGAAATAATAAAATCTTCAAAATTCATTCTCTACTTAAGTCTTAAGAGCCAAAAATATTAAAATTAAATCATTTAACAGCCAAAAAAAAGCCATTAACATTGTTTGTTAATGGCTTTGTATTATAATTTTAATACTATTTCTTTTTTGTAGTAGCCGCTTTTTTCTTAGCAGCTGGCTTCTTTTTCTCTGCAAAAGCATTCTTATCCTGCGCAGTAATCCATTTTTTAACCTCTTCCAATGAGACTTCTTTTAATTCTTCAGCCTCATATTTTGTCTCATCATTTTTCTTTGGAATTTTAAACATTGCTTTTCCAAATTTAACAAATGGACCCCATCTTCCATTTTCAATGGAAATCTTTTCTTTCTCCCATTGCTGAATATATCTGTTCGCTTCCTTCTCCAACTTAGCATCAATCAATTCATTGATGTCACTTTGTGATAGGTTATCAAAATTATATCTTTTAGGAACATTTACAAAGATGCTCTGGTATTTAATAAACGGACCAAATCTTCCGGTTCCTTTTGTTACCGGTTCTCCTTTATAAGTAGCAATAGGTGCATCAGCTTTTTTCTTCTCTCCGATAATTTCCTCTGCCCGGTTTTGATTTACAGAAAGAGGGTCTTCCCCTTTAGGAATACTGATATACGTTTCGCCCCATTTTACATAAGGTCCAAATCTACCAACACCCACTGAAACAGTCTGACCTTCATAATCTTTCAGATCAAAAGGCAGTTTAAATAACTCTAATGCTTCTTCAAGACTAATGGTAGCAATATTCTGTCCACTCATCAATGATGCGAAAGTAGGTTTCTCCTCATCCTCTGTTTCACCAATTTGGATCATTGCCCCAAATCTTCCGATCCTTGCATGTACATTTTTACCTGTCTTAGGATCAGTCCCTAATAATCTGTCACCGTTGGCACGGTCTGCATTCTCTTCAACATCTGCAATTCTCGGATGGAATTTTGAATAGAAATCGGTCATCATTTCTTTCCATTTTTGATCTCCATTGGCAATTTCATCAAAACTTTCCTCAACTCTTGCCGTAAATCCGTAATCTAGAATTTCTTTAAAATGATCTATCAGGAAATCGTTTACAACTTCTCCAATATCCGTAGGAACAAATTTGTTTTTATCTCCCCCGAATTTTTCATCCAGTACTGCTTTTTTGATCTTATCTTTTACTAAAGACATTTTCACTACTTCACGAGTTTGCGGTTCGATCTCACGTTTATCAACATATTCACGATTCTGAATTGTCTGAATTGTCGGAGCATATGTAGAAGGACGTCCAATTCCTAATTCTTCAAGCTTTCTTACCAATCCGGCTTCTGTATATCTTGCACTAGGTCTGGTGAACTTTTCAGTAGCAGTAATTGATTTATAGTTTAAAACTTCTCCAACTTTTACTTTTGGAAGTAATTTTTCATTATTCTCTTCATCGTCATCTTCTGTCTTTACAATTCCATATGCTTTTAAGAATCCATCGAAAATAATTACCTCACCCTGCGCTTCAAAATGTTGAGGCAATCCAGGATTTCCTATTTCAATAACCGTTTTCTCTATTTTAGCATTCGCCATTTGAGAAGCCAATGTTCTTCTGTATACGAGCTGATACAATTTGTTTAATTGAGCATCTCCAATACTTTTTACTGCAAAATCCGTAGGACGAATTGCTTCGTGAGCTTCCTGTGCAGATGCCGATTTTGTTGTATAGTTTCTCGGAGCGGAATATTCTGCTCCATATTCTGAAATAATCTGTTTTTTTGATCCTTCGATCGCTTCCTGAGAAAGATTCACTGAGTCTGTTCTCATATAGGTAATATATCCCTCTTCGTATAGCCTTTGTGCAAGACGCATGGTATTGGTTACATTATAACCTAACCGTGAAGAAGCTTCCTGCTGCAAGGTAGAAGTTGTAAAAGGAGCAGATGCAGAACGTGTTCCTGGTTTCGTTTCAACATTCAGCACTTTAAACTCTGTAGTCTTTGCCTTTTCAAGGAATTTTTCAGCTTCCTCTTCTTTGTCAAAATCTTTTTTAAGTTTTGCTGAAATTTCCTGCTCAGTACTGTTTAGAAATATCCCATCCAGCTTAAAACTTGCCTTAGGAACAAATGCACGTATTTCCTTTTCTCTTTCCACAACTAATCTTACCGCAACGGACTGAACTCTTCCAGCTGACAATCCCGGTTTTACTTTTTTCCATAGAACCGGAGACATTTCAAAACCTACGATTCTATCTAAAACTCTTCTTGCTTGTTGTGCATTTACTAAATTCTGATCAATATCTCTCGGATTATCAATTGCTTTTAGAATAGCATTTTTAGTAATTTCATGGAAAACTATTCGTTTCCTATTTTCAGGCTTTAGTTTTAATTCATCTGCCAAATGCCACGCAATAGCTTCCCCTTCGCGGTCTTCATCGGAAGCCAGCCAAACGATTTCAGCTTTCTTTACAGCAGATTTTAATTCTGTCACCAATTTCTTTTTGTCAGCAGAAACTTCGTAATCAGGACTGAATGTCTCGAGGTCAATACCCATTCCTTTTTTAGGCAAATCCCGGATGTGTCCGAAACTGGATTTCACTTCAAAATCCTTTCCTAAATATTTCTGAATAGTTTTTGCTTTGGCCGGGGACTCTACGATTACTAAATTTTTCGACATTCTAAAATTTTTGCAAAAGTAAACCTTTTTTATTACATAGGTTTTGCTATAGTCGTTTAATTTAAAAATCGGACAGGTTTATTAAAGTCGATTTTGTAAGCCTTACCTATTTTAAACAAGTGATTTAAGATCAGTTTTCGGTGAATTGAAATATCTTAATAGAATTTCTCACCTGTTATTATAAGATTGATAAATGACAGATGCAAAAAAAGGACAGTCTCATTGGTGAGACCGTCCTTTTTTGATTTATTTAAAAAATTATTCTTTAATAATCTTTATAACATTTTCAGAATTATTAATTCTTATTAAATAATTTCCTGATATCAATGACGAAAGATTAGTACGTCCATTTTCAAATTTACCTGATTTTACAAGTTGTCCGGACATATTATATATCTGATAATAATATCCTTCATTATTGTTGGGGGCCTTGATATGAAGCTCATCTTTAACAGGATTAGGAAATACTGAAACCTTTTCTGTGCTTACTATTTTCTCAATTTCATTTTTATCAAACGCCATTGCTGCTTTTGTTGCCGGTAAAGAAGTGATCTGAAGTGCCGGAATCACCCCCTCTTCATTTCCATCAGCGTCATACTTCATTTTTACACAACGGCAGCTCATTCCAAAATAAGGATCATTGTTATCATGAAATGCAATCATACGGTTCGCACTGGATGCTGCGTCAAATAACATATTAACGGGTCTTCCAATATAATTGGACACTAAGGCTCCTGTCCATACTCCGGGATACTGATAATTAAGTACATTATAAGTCCCTTGAGCTGACTGATTTCCCGTAACACTCCTGAATCCCCTTGACCCTGGATTGGGATAATTACCTATCGGATAGGTCGGATGATTAAAAATATATCCAATCGTTGTGGTTGTACTGGGATTCCTTACCCTTACGCCTAAATAATCATTTGCAATACTATAAGTAGTTGCTACATTTTTATCTTTTTTATACCAGGGTACCATTCCAAAATCCTTACCAGAGACTATTGCAACCCCGTAAACATCAGGGATTCTCCAACCAGCCGGACAAGGATCGAACGGAGATTTTTCTCCTCCTCTTCCCCATCGGTCTGCCGCTAGATTGGGCTCAGTTGAAAGCCAGTCCGTTCCGTTAGTATAGTTCGGAACACTTTTATTATAGGGAGCAAAAGTACTTGGAACCATGTACACTAAGGGATTTTTCACAGAATAGGATAAAATCTTTGAAATCTTTTCTGATATTTTATCTGTATCCAATAGATTCACACTAGCAGCATAATTATTATAAGGAACAATATAACTTCCTGAAGTATTATTATAAGTTGCCGCAGTAAGTGTAGTATAACTTACAGAACCACTAGCCAGTACATTTCCTAGAAACACATTGTAGGAACTCCGGTTATCCGCATTTTGGAATGTTGGAATAGGATCCTTTCTTCCCCACTGATAATGCAACCCTGTAGATGCGCGTATTTTTGCCAATTCTGCAGAAGTCGGAGTCAGATTATTAGCTACTAAAGGAAATGCATCCACAGCGCCTAAGTTCCTATCCATAAATTCTGATTGAAAGGCAATGTCTGCTTTATCAACATAATTGATGTAATTGGTTGCGCTTCCATTTGGCACCTCGGTTGTATAGGCTAATGTTTTAATAGGTGTATCCGTAACCCAAATATGCCAGCTCCAGTAAACAGGGTTGGATATGCTGCCATTGTGTAAAGTAATCACCGCATTTCCACTTTGATTTGCATTGATTACCACTAAAATTTTAGAGTTATTTAATTCTCCTAATGAACCAGGAGTTGGATTAGCAATTGATACCGTATTGATTAAGTTATTATTCGTAGCCCACAGCACATTCGCTTTTAAATTGCTAAAATTTGAAGCATTCAGAATATCCTGGTTATCCAGAATTTGACTTTGTACTGCAAAAGCTTTGCTCACCGGAATTTCAATCGTAGATGCTGTAGCTGCTTTTACTATTTGATAGCTGTTTGGATTATCTATCCCTTCCCGATATTCAATAGGTGTATTTAAATATTCAGTAGGAAAATCGTAGCTATCAACAATATATAGCGGATCTTTTACACATCTGCATCCATTAGCTCCAGAGGTATTCATCGTAGCCAATGGCATGTATTGAAATCTGCCTTTTATAGCCGGAAAATTTGAATCAGGAACATCAGGCTGCGCTTTATCAGGAATCATAAACAATCCCCTTGCCACGGTAGCCGGTGTACTATCAAACTGTCTGGCCATAGTAGCCGTCCATATACTTGTGTGATGCTGATCTGCATATTGTCCCGCCTGCATGTCAATTCCCAACTGTCCGGTACCCGGAAATACTCCCATATCATATCCTCCCACACTGGATAAATCAAATCCTATGTTGGAGTACAGCCTAATTCCTTTCATAAATGCGGGAACATTCGCATCGGTAGGTTTTATAATATGGTATCCATTGG
The DNA here is from genome assembly GCF_002216065.1 of Chryseobacterium sp. T16E-39. Taxonomy (NCBI): domain Bacteria; kingdom Pseudomonadati; phylum Bacteroidota; class Flavobacteriia; order Flavobacteriales; family Weeksellaceae; genus Chryseobacterium; species Chryseobacterium sp. T16E-39. Next base: position 2,829,056 of record NZ_CP022282.1, read on the forward strand.
ACTCAAAAACATTTTTACCCATATTGGTTCTCACTCCAAATGGAGAAAAATCAACTCTAATGTCATCCACATAAGTTGGTGAAGCAAGATTAGCCACTAAAGCAGAAGGAATTCTCCATCCATTAGGACAAGGGTCATAAGACGACTTATCCCGATATGGCTGTGCTCCGGAATCAGTATTATAACTCGTATTTACTTTTCCTAATGAATTATCAGACCATAAATTAAGCTCTGAAAGCTGACTATCCTTAAAATTAGATGATTTCCCAAACCAATTGACCATTAAGTTGGTATTATTGTTATAGTAGGCAGGCCCTGAATTATCATCTTTATTTACATAAATAAGGCTTAACGGATTTTTAACTGAAAGTCTGATGTTACTCTTAACTTCAGCATTTGACAGCAAAACAAACTTCCTAAGATCATCGAATTTTATAGCATTCGTGAAATTTTTTGCTCCACGATGCCTTACTCTTCCAATAGAGCCTGTAACCTCATAAAAATCGTTCCCCTTGTATACAAGCGATGGTATCGGATCTTTTCTTCCCCACTGATAGAGTAGCCCTCCATTTCTATTCCAGTCTGTTCCCGTTATAGTCCCACTTACTGCACCTAAATCCCTATCCATCCACTTCCAGTCAGAGCTAGGGATTAATTCCACAACACCATCATTTCTTTCTCTTGTCAGATTTTCATAACTTTTATAGGTAGATCCATTAGAAGGATCATCTGTAACCCATACATGCCATGACCAGAAAACCTCTCCATTGACCCTAAATGCAATGACAGCATTCCCTTTTCTTGATTTATTAATAGGAACTTTAATTTTTGCGTTCTGCCCTGAGTCTACTATTTCCAGAGAATAGTCGTTATCACTAGTGATTAACCCCGGAATATCCTCCCATAGCACATCAGCTGTCAGTTTTCCATCTGGAATACCTTCATTTCCAATGTATTTATCATCCGCCCACATTACATATGCTTTTCTAACAGGTATAAGCAGTCCTCCATAATCCTGAGCAGGATCAAAAATATAGCTGTTAGGAGCCTTTGTCCAGTCCGATCCGGTAAGACTTTGAACCCCTTTATTCTTATTTTCATTTGATGGAAAAGTGCCCACATAACGAGGGCTTATGTTTTGATCTGATTTCTGTAAACCAGCAATTAAAGAGTCTTTACCCAAAGATCTCTTATCATTCTTTTTAGAACCAGGACTATTACCCGAATAGACACTGATCGATACAAGGCAAAAAATTGCCGTAAGATTTTTAAGTACGTTATTTTTCATATCCTTAGGTTCGGTGTTTAAACACCAGTACAAATTTTAAGCCCGCATCAATAAATAGTGATTTATATTATAAATATTAATTTAATAAGTTAATTATAATATAAATAACATTACATTAAATCATTATTCGTAAATATTTCATTTTAAAATCAAGCAGCACAAAACTACAATATTATCCTATGTAATTTCAATCGGATCATATTAAATTTTGCAAATAATGAACCCACAATGTGCCCCACAGCACCAACAAACCAATGCCAATAAGGGATAGAGACAAAAAAAGACGACACATAAAGCATCGTCATTTTTATAAAAATAGGGTGTAATTTATTACGGTAGAATATGATTTTTATAAAGATCAATTGTAAACCTCCCTCCAATAATATTTCTGAAACTGGAGAATACCACAAAATTAAATATAGTCAAGGCTATAATAAAGGAATAGATCATTCTTTTTGTATTGGCAGAAACAACATACATCGCATTGGGAATCAGGACAAACGAGAATCCAATAAACGCTCCGGCCAGCCTTGAAGAAAATACAGGATTGTTCCTAAATATAAAATAGAGACAAATCCCAATCACTGCATAGTTCCTGTGATATTCGTAATAGGGATACTTTTCTTTCATTGGAGTATCAAATGCAAATAAAAAGAAGGTAAGGATGGCCATTAATGCTTCAGGAATACCAAAACCACCATTCAACCTTTGGGCTGTCTCATCCACATATCCATTAAATCCTTCCACCAGCATACTGTCAGAAGCGATATTGCTCAAAAAATTTCCAAACACTTTATACACTTCAAACGGCGATAAAAATATTGAACCAATGATCAGCACCAACATTACTGTTTTATTCAAAGGTACCCTGGCAAGCCAGTACATTGGCAGAAATATATAACACACGTTGTGGATTCCGGAAGCCAGAAAGACAAAAAACAGATAATGCCACAACTTCCTCTCCTTAATATATCTGATTGCGAAATAAATGATAAAAGTACCAAGATTCTGTCTTATCTGCCCGCTTTCCCCAATGAAGAAATTAGGAATAAACATGAACAGTGTAAAAGTGAATGGATAAAAAGTATTATCCTCAGTATATTTTATCTTAAAAAATATAGCAAAAATTGCAATGACCAGCGTTAAAACATAGAACGGAGCATTGAACACATTAAGCAATATCTTATTGATCAATGCATATAGCCACTCGATATCTACATTTTCTGAACCCTCTATATGCAGGGCTTTCAAAAAGATACTCACATATTCTTTCGTATCTGAATAGATGTATATCCCTTTATAACTTCCATAATCCGGGCCTACACTATCACGTAGCCCCGCAATAATGATAAGGTAAATACCTAAAAACCAAAACCACTTTTTCTCTACTTTATTTCCAAAAACCTCCTGAATACTGAAAAACAGCATATAGATCATGGCAATGATGTAATATGGATGCAGTAAACTCATGGGCGGATCACGGAATTTTTAAATTGATGATAAGCAACGATAATTCCGGTAAGAATAAGAGGCAGGAAAAGCCTGACCTCCCAATACAATCCAACCATAGTAATCATAACAAGATAAGGCAATGAGAAAAAAAGATATTTTTTAAAAAACGTTTTATTTTCAGCTGACCCACACAATTGATATACAAAGTATAAAACAGTACATCCAAACAGGAGTCCTGCCAGGTTAAAAGGACTTTCAAAATTTCTATTAATATAGAAACCTTCAACAAACGTTGTTTCCTGAACAATGATCATCCTCAATCCCAGATAGGCCACTAAAAATGCAACCACAAGAGGAATTGTTTTCCAGATAAACCTGAAATCTCTCTTTTTAAGTTCGTCAATATTTAAGAAAATTGCGGCAAAAAAAGCAATATTCAGACAAGCTGTTTCTCTGATAAATGTGGAGAGAAAAATAAGCCCGATCAAAGAATAGAAATATACAGATCGATTTGTGTAAAGGTATTTCAAAGTCAAAAACACTCCCGTAAGATAACAAAACAAAGCCATCATATCACAGTTCGTAGGTGCGTACTGCGTAATTACAATAAAGAAGATAGCCAGCAAATGAACAATCCCTCTTACGTTAGTATTCAAAAGAAGTTCAACAGGTTTTAGCCTCAGAATCTTATTAAGAATGATGGAAGACAGAATAAAGAAAAAACTATTCATTAAAAAAAGCCCGTGATAAAATGCGGTTCCGTTTTTAAAGAGAAATTTCTGAAAAAAGCCGAGGTAATTATCAATAACAAATCCCACGACACCCGTAAGATACAAGCTGAGATAGTTTGGAATTACCCGATATGCATAAACAGACGAGAATAAATAATCTGGTGGCCTTTCTGCTGTCTTCAATCTTGTATAGGAAGATTCAAACCCATAGTAAGCCATAGAAAACAGCAAAAGCGGAAGTATTATTGTAAATAAAAATCCGTTCATTTTTTCATCAAAAATTTTCAACATATCAAAACAGCTTTTTATTCAAAATAATTTTGTTTTAAAATATATTATTAAAAGGGAACATTTGCAAAAGTATAAGTTTTTTTTATTTTACCTAAACATTTTATTGATTTTCAGATAAAAGTTAATTGGTAAAAGTTTTGAACTAATACTTAAAAAATTAAATTTGCAAACTTGATTTTTAAATGAAATGCATCGTTTTTTTATATTTCTATATTATTTAATTTCTAAAAATAGATTCCTATCTATATTATTTACAGCAGGAATCGCCTTGGTGTGCTTATTTTTTGCATCAAAAATAAATTTTGAGGAAGACATTAATCAGATTATTCCTAAAAGCGAAAAATCCGACCTGACTGCTAAAGTTCTTAAACAACTTAATTTTTCAGATAAGATCATAGTCATTATAGAGAATAAATCTTCTGAAGACAGCTTCCAGCTATCTGAAACCGCCAATATTTTTTTAGAAAAAATCTCTCCATTAAAAAAATACATCGGAGCAATTCAGGGAAAAGTAAATGATAATGAAATTTCCGAGACATTTGATTTTGTGAACCAGAATCTCCCACTGTTTTTAGATGAAAATGATTATAAAAAAATTAATGAGAAGCTTCAGAAAGACAGTATTGCGAAGCAGGTCGAAAATAACTATATCTCCCTGTCTTCTCCTACAGGTCTTGTTACAAAAGAATTTATAAAAAAAGATCCTCTTGGCATTACTTTTTTAGGCATCAAAAAATTAAATGCGCTCAATATCAGTCAGGATTTTAAACTGGAGGACAATTATATTGTTACCAAAGATGGAAAAAACCTTTTACTGTTCATCGATCCTAGAAATAAAAGTAATGATACCAAAAACAATGAATTTTTTGTAGATCAGCTGAATACAATAAAAGACGACATCAATAAACAGTTTAAAGGCAAAACAGAAATAAGTTACTTTGGATCTCCTGTAATTGCAGTTGCTAATGCAGAACAGATAAAAAAAGACATTCAGAATACGGTCATGATTTCTATGACTGTTCTTCTCATACTCCTTATCTATTACTTTAGAAATTTCTTTACACCTATTATTGTTTTCCTGCCCACGGTATTTTCCGTTTTACTGGCTTTACTTATATTATATTTCATCAAGGACAAGATTTCGGCAATTTCCCTAAGTGTCGGAGCAATCTTAATCGGAATCACGATAGACTATTCATTACATATTCTTACCCATTACAAACACAACAACAATATTGAAGAACTATACAAAGAAATCACCCAACCCATTATTTTAAGCAGCGCTACGACAGCAGTCTCTTTCTTATGCCTGGTCTTTGTAAGATCTGAAGCTTTGAAAGACCTGGGCTTGTTTGCTTCCATTACGGTAATGCTTTCTTCAATTTCAGCTTTGATTATCGTACCTCAGCTTTACCATCCAAAGGAAAAAGCAGGTCACGTAAGTACAAATTTCATTGATAGAATTGGCTTTTATCCCTACGAAAAAAACAAGCCCTTAATTATCGGATGCTCTTTAATAATCATTGCCTGCCTATTTGGATTCCGTCATGTTGGTTTTAATGAAGACATTGGTGATTTAAATTACATCCCGAAGGATCTGAAAATAAGTGAAGCTAAATTGCAAAGGCTTTCTGACATTACATCAAAATCAATCTATACAATTTCTTATGGTAGTTCAGAAGAAGAGGCCTTAGCGAGAAATACCCAGCTTAATCAATTTTTAGAAAAGGAAAAGAAGGATGGTAAAATCCTAAGCTATAATTCTTTAGGGAATGTTGTTCTCTCTGAAAAAGATCAACAAAAAAAGATTGAAAACTGGAAGAATTTCTGGGATGACAATAAAAAAAGACAAACAGTTTCTGAGTTGACCAACAACGGAAATAAATTCGGATTCAACAGTTCAGCTTTTGCCCAGTTTACAGGGCTTTTAAATAAAAACTACTCTATACGTAGTCTCAGGGATTATGAAAAGATAAAAGCACTGCAGGTATCAGAATTTCTAAGTAACGAAAATGGATTTTATACTGTTTCCAATATCGTTAAAGTAGATGAAACCAAAAGGAACGTTTTTATTAAGGATGTAGAAAAAAAACAGGATGTCCTTGCTATAGACCGCCAGCAAATGAATGAGAACTTTCTGGGGCTGTTAAAAAGGGATTTCAACACTTTGATCAATTATTCACTGTTGGCTATTATTCTTACGATTATTGTCTTCTTTAGAAACTTTGAACTAACTGTTCTTACCATGTTTCCTATTGTCTTAACGGGAATCGTTACCGCGGGGATATTGTATTTCCTGGGATTAGAACTTAATATTTTCAGTACCGTGGTTTGTACTTTAATTTTTGGAGTTGGAGATGATTTCAGTATTTTTCTTACCAAAGCCATGCAAAAAGAGCATACAACAGGAAAAAATGAACTCCCTACTTACAGGATTTCAATCATTTTAGCTGTTTTTACAACCATTTTGTCTATTGGCTCATTGATTTTTGCCAAACACCCGGCATTACATTCTTTAGCATTAGTTGCTTTAATAGGAATGTTCTCTGTGATCATCATTACTTCAACATTGTACCCATTCTGGTTTAGACTTTTAATAATTAACCGGGCAAAAAAGGGACTTTCTCCTATTACGTTCAGGCTATTCCTGCATTCAACACTATCGTTTTTATATTACGGTTTAGGGGGATTTCTTTTCTCTTTATTTGGAACCGTTTTTGTAAAAAATGCAGGCGGAAATACCTTGAAATATATCAAAATATTTATTGCAAAGTTCTTAACATCCGTTTTATACAGTAATCCTTTTGTTAAAAAAGTAGTTATTAATAATCCTAATGAAGATTTTAGCAAACCTGCTATTATTATTGCTAACCATACTTCTTTCTTAGATACTTTAGCTCTTGCAATGACCAATTACAAGATTGTCTATTTAGTTAATGACTGGGTTTATAACTCGCCCATTTTTGGAAAACTGGTAAAGGCATTAGGCTTTTATCCGGTTTCTCAGGGAATAGAAAATGGAATAGACAAACTGAAGGAAAAAATAGAACAGGGATATTCTCTGGTTGTCTTCCCGGAAGCAGAACGCTCTTACACCAACGATGTAAAAAGATTCCATAAAGGAGCTTTTTACCTTTCGGAACAACTCAATTTAGACATCCTGCCAATGTATATTCATGGAAACTCTGAAGTATTACCGAAAGGCGATTTCATTATTTATGACGGAAGCATTACAGTGAAAGTTGGCGAGCGTATTGATAAAGATGATCATAAATTCGGAACCACCTATTCAGAAAGAACAAAGAGGATCAATGCCTATTTCAGAGAAGAGTTTGCAAAACTAAGAAATGAACTTGAAGATGAAAATTACTTTAGAAAGAAGTTATTCTTAAGTTTCTTATATAAAGAGAATGATATTGTAAAAGAGATCAAAGAAGATTTCAATATCAATAAGTCAGCCTACTTTGAACTGAATAAGCACATCCCAAAAGAAGCAACTGTTCTTCATATTGCTGACGATTATGGGCAAACAGATGTTTTACTGACTCTTCAGGAGGCGAGCCGGAAGATATTCAGTCTGATTTCCGACCCTGAGAAAAGAGAAGTGGCAGCCCACAACTATATTGTAAAAAGAAGAAAAATAAACTATATATCGAGCATTTCAGAGATTAATAAAAAGGTTGGTATACTTTTAGTTTCTAATGAAAACTATGATTTAAGTACTCTTGGGCAACTGCCTGAAATTATTATTTTCTTCAATATCAAAAACATATTGTTTCAAAACAGTGAATATCATTCATATTTTAGTTCAGAATCAATTAAAATATACAAGAGATAACCAATAAATTATAAAAGTATATTTTTGTAATCAATAAAAATTTCCATGCAGAAGAACATACTTGTCTTATACTATACGCAAACGGGCCAATTAGAGGATATTGTAAAGAATATTGCCCAGCCTTTTGAGGATAAAAAGGACGAATATAACGTTACGTATTATAATATTAAGCTTAAGGAAGATTTCCCTTTTCCTTGGCCTGGTGACGTTTTCTTCAATACATTTCCTGAATCCTATTTGCAAATCCCCAGTGAGATCCTTCCTCCACCGGAAGAAGTACTGAATAAAAAATTCGATCTCATTATTTTCGGATATCAGGTTTGGTATTTAACCCCCTCTATTCCTATTATTTCTTTCTTAAAAAGTGGCTATGCGGAAAATATTCTGAGAGACACTCCGGTAGTAACCGTTTCAGGATCCCGAAATATGTGGATGCTTTCTCAGGAAAAGCTTAAAGTGTATCTGAAGAATTTAAATGCAAAGCTCGTTGGAAATATTGCGTTGGTAGACCGACACGATAATTATACCAGTGTATTGACTATTTTGCGCTGGCTGACTACAGGAAAGAAGGAAAAATCAGGAATATTACCTGCTGCAGGAATTTCAGATGAAGAAATTACCGGAGCCGGAAAATATGGTACCATTATTAAAAGGCATTTTGATAATAACCATTATGACAATCTACAACCGGAACTCGTAAAAAATGGTGCCGTAGAAATCAGACCTTTTTTAGTAAGAGTCGAGAAAGTAGGAAATAAAATATTCACCGTATGGTCTAATCTGATTATAAAGAAAAAAGAGAAACGACCATTGCTGATAAAATTCTTTAAGGTATATTTGATGGCAGCAATATGGATTATTTCTCCTATTGTCTTGGTTTTTCACATATTATTAGCCCCTGTTTTAAGATCAAAAAGACTGAAACAAAAAAAATATTTACAAGGAATTAATTTAAAATAAGAGATGAACGACGTATTTATAACCAAAGCTTCAACATACTTACCCAATGAGCCTGTTTCTAATGATGAAATGGAAAGCTATCTTGGCTTGGTCAATGACACTCCTTCTAAAGCGAGAGCTCTAATCTTAAGAAATAACCAGATTACAACGAGATATTACGCCTTAGATAAAAACAGCCAACCTACTCATACCAATGCTCAGATTACAGCAAAGGCGGTGGAAGGTCTGTTCGATGAGAATTTTACAAAAGAAGATATCCAACTGTTATCTTGCGGAACCACTTCTGCGGATCAGATTCAGCCTTCCCATGCTTCTATGGTTCATGGAGAACTGAAAGTTGGAAAATCTATAGAAATTAATACTTCAACCGGACTATGTAATTCAGGGATGAATGCCTTCAATTACGGTTTTCTTTCTGTAAAAGCAGGGGTGCGGGACAATGCAGTCTGTGTAGGATCTGAAAGATTTTCTGCATGGATGACCGCTGATAAATTTAATCATGAAGCAGAAAACTTAAAGTTGCTGGAAGAAAGACCGATCATTGCTTTTAAAAGAGAGTTTTTAAGATGGATGCTTTCCGATGGTGCAGGAGCTTTACTGTTGGAAAACAAACCAAGAGAAAACAGTGTTTCTTTAAAAGTGGAATTCATTGATTTCTATTCTTATGCACACGAGATCGAGGCTTGTATGTATTCCGGCTGTGAAAAACAGGAAGATGGTAGTTTAAAGTCTTGGGCAGATTATTCTTCTGACGAATGGCTGAAGCAATCGCTTTTTGCTTTGAAGCAGGACACCAAGCTTTTAGATCAATATATATTAGTAAAAGGAGCAGAAAGCTTAAGAGCTTCTTTCGATAAACACCAATTAGATCCGGATAAAATAGACCACGTTTTAGCTCATATCTCTTCAGGTTATTTTAAAAACGGACTTAAAGAAGAATTCGCTAAAAAAGGAATGGACTTTCCTTGGGAAAAATGGTATTACAATCTTTCTGAAGTAGGAAATATCGGAGCGGGTTCTATTTTTATCGCACTGGAGGAATTAATGAATTCCGGAAAATTGAAAAAAGGTGAAAAAGTACTTCTTTGTGTTCCTGAAAGTGGAAGATTTGCTTATTCTTGCGCACTATTAACGGTTTGCTAATGGAAATCAACCTGCCAACATCAGACAAAGATTTTGTGGAAAGTTTAATTCCACAGAGATTTCCTTTTGTAATGGTGAATCAGTTGTCTGAATATTCTGAAAATCATCTGATCTCAGGATTTATGATAAAGGAAGAGAATATTTTTCTTCAGGATGGAGTTTTCCAGGCTTCAGGACTTATCGAACATCAGGCACAAAGCGTAGCCTTACATACAGGCTATAAATATTATTTATTAGGAAAAGAAGCCCCGACGGGTTATATCGGCGCCATTAAATCCTTTGAGGCTGAAGCTTTACCAAAGGTAGGAGACCAACTCATTACAGAAGTTAGTATTCTCAATGAAGTGATGGGAGTAACACTCGTTAACTGCATCACCAAATTGAACAATGATATCATCGCAAGTTCTCAAATGAAAACTGTTGTAAAATAATTTTAATGAAAATTAAGGAAGACAATATCATCAATATTCATCACTTTTTACCTCATCGTGAACCGATGCTGATGGTGGATTATATTTTGGAATTGACAGAGCAGAATGTTATTACTTCCTTTCAGATAACAGCAGATAACATTTTTGTACATAACAATGAACTTGTAGAAGCAGGATTAATTGAAAATTCAGCTCAAACCTGCTCATCTATTGTAGGGCAAAGCTTTTTTGAAGGTCCCGAGGTGGAAACAAAGGTCATAGGTTTTATTACCAATATTAAAAAGATTGATGTATTCTCATTACCCAAAGTAGGCGATACCATTATTTCAAAGGCATCACTTATTTCTAAATATGAAAATATCTGCAATATTTTCTGTGAAACTTTTAATAATGATGAGTTACTGATAAGAGCAGAAATCAATTTGTTTATTCAAAAGCTATCATAATAAAATAAACGATGAAAAAGCAGGATCTCCCACAGGATGAAAGCAATCTGAAATCAGCAAACATGACAGAAGTAGTGTATGTTACTGATGAAAATGATAATTATACAACAGCAAACAGCATTGGCTGGGAGGCTAAGAAATTAGCTCTTGAAGAATCTATGGACCTCATCCATGAAAGAATAGAGGAAGCCAGAAAGAATGTTGCAGATCAAACAGCAAGTCCTATTATTTATTTCATGGAGCTGAATAAAATGGACCTGGGAGTACTTTCTGCCTATGTCGGATTATGGCAATGGCGGGTAAAAAGACATACCAAACCTAAAGTATTTAAAACACTAAGCGATACTGTGCTTAAAAAATATGCGGATGCATTTGGAATCACAGTAACAGAATTAAAAAATTTCAATGGGAAGTAATAAAATGAAGCATAGATTCTATGTGTAATTGCAGCTGACCAGGAAATAGAAAAAAATATACGGATGAAATTGAATTTTGAACATCACCAAACCGCTCATTGCGAAAACGGTGTTGCCTCTAATTTATTACTCTATAAAGGTATAAAACTAAGTGAACCTATGATTTTTGGAATAGGTTCAGGATTGTTTTTTGTATATCTGCCTTTCTTAAAAGTAAACTTTGCTCCCGGCTTCAGCTATCGTCCGATGCCTGGCGCAATTTTCAGTAAGGCGGCCAAAAGATTAGGTATTAAAATAAAAAGAGAGAAATTCTCAAATCCCAAAGATGCACAATTGGCATTGGAGAAAAATCTAGAAAATAACATTCCTACCGGACTTCAGGTGGGGGTTTTTAATCTTACTTATTTTCCGGAAGAATATAAATTCCATTTCAACGCCCATAATCTTGTCGTTTACGGAAAGGAAGATGGAAGATTTCTGATCAGTGATCCGGTAATGGATTACGTAACTACTCTCTCTGAAGCCGAACTGGAAAAAGTAAGGTATGCAAAAGGAGCACTACCTCCGAAAGGTCATATGTACTATCCTGTTTATATTCCTGAAAATATAGATGTACAAGATGCTATAAAAAAAGGAATTAAAGATACTTGTAAAAACATGCTCGCTCCTGTTCCTCTTATTGGAGTAAAAGCCATGAGGTGGGTCGCGAAAAGCATCCCGAAATGGGCTGAGAAAAAAGGGACCAAGGTGACCAATCATTATTTGGGTCAATTAATAAGAATGCAGGAAGAAATTGGAACCGGTGGCGGTGGATTCAGATTTATTTATGGTGCTTTTTTACAGGAAGCTGCAGAAATTCTTAAGAATGACCAATTAAGAGAATTATCGAAGGAAATTACTGCCATTGGAGATCTTTGGAGAGACTTCGCAGTAGATATTGCCCGGGTTTATAAAAACCGTAATTCAAAAAGTAATATCTACCAGGAACTTTCAAAATCAATGCTTCATATTGCAGATCTGGAAGAAGCTTTCTACAAAAAACTGAGAAAAGCAATCTGATATGGCAGAGCACATGATCGAAATTAAAAATCTTTATAAAAAATATAAGAATTCTGATGAATTTTCTGTCAACGATATTTCTTTGAATATCGACAAGAATGAGATCTATGGAATTCTTGGTCCTAACGGCGCAGGGAAAACCACTTTAATATCCATGCTCTCGGGATTGATCAAACCTACTTCTGGCCAGTTTACGATTAACGGGCTTTCCCCTCAAAAAAACAGTTTTAAAATAAAACAGATCATAGGGATCGTCCCTCAGGAATATGCACTTTATCCGACCCTTACAGCAAAGGAAAACCTGTTGTTCTTCGGAAGCTTGTATGGATTGAAACATAAAGCTCTTCACAGGAACATTGATGAATCCCTGGAAAGAATGGGCTTATCAAAATTTGCTGATAAAAAAGTAGAGCAGTTCTCAGGAGGAATGAAGCGCCGTTGTAACCTGATTGCCGGAACACTTCATAACCCCAAAGTTCTGTTCTTAGACGAACCAACGGTGGGAGTTGATGTACAGTCTAAAAAAGTGATCATCGATTTCCTGCAGGAACTCAATAAAAACGGGACATGCATTATTTATACATCCCATCACCTCTCTGAAGCTGAGGAATTCTGTACTAAAATTGCAATCATAGACCGAGGAAGAATCCATGCTGTTGGAACTCCTGAAGAGCTCGTTGCACAAATAGCTACTGCTGAAACATTGGAAGATGTTTTCATTTCATTAACCGGAAAAGAATTAAGAGATGTTGTTGTATAAATTGTGGAGAAGCTTTATTAAGGAAATTCTTTTATTAAAAAGAGATATTGGAGGGATCGTCATTATTTTTGTGATGCCTTTACTGCTCATTGTAACGATTACCCTGATTCAGGATTCTACATTTAAAAACCTTGAAGGTTCAAAAATACCAATCATATTCATTGATAAAGATCAATCTGATGTCTCCCAAAACATCAAAAAAGAACTGGAAAACAGCAAAACATTCCAGCTTCTGACCAATTATAATGAAAAATCAGCACAGGACGCTGTTTTCTCGGGAGAATATCAAATGGCCATTGTCATTCCAGAAAATCTGACAAAAGACCTCAACTCCAATATCGACTCCAAAGTTCAGACGATTGTCAGTTCCTTTGGTTTGGAAACGGATTCTGCGTCTGCCAAAAAACCAGTTTCAAAAACAAAAGAAATCCATCTTTATTTTGATCCCGCAACCAATGCCGGATTTAAAAACTCTGTGATGAATTCTGTGAACAAAATGGTTTTTGAAATTGAAAACAAAAAAATTTACAAAGCCTTTCAGGATCAGTTGGGAACTACTGAAAATCTCGAAGAAAATAAGAACTTAATCAGTTTTAAAGAAATCACTCCGAAAAAAGGCGATGTGGAAATTATGCCCAATTCTGTTCAGCATAATGTCCCGGCATGGACCTTGTTTGCCATTTTCTTTATTGTGGTTCCACTTTCCATCAATCTTGTGAAAGAAAAAAGTCAGGGCACCAGCGTAAGAGCAAGAGTAAGTCCAACACCTTACTACATTCATATCTTAGGAAAAACATGTACCTATCTTATAATCTGCATGATCCAGTTTTTACTGATGGTCGCAGTAGGAATGTACCTATTCCCTTATATGGATCTCCCGGCATTTGACGTTTCCGGAAAAATGTTCCACCTGATTATTGTGACCTTATTTGCCGGCTTAGCTGCAATTGGGTTCGGGGTTTTATTGGGGACCATTGCCGACACTCAGGAACAGTCAGCACCTTTTGGCGCAACTTCAGTAGTCGTATTGGCTGCTATCGGAGGAATTTGGGTTCCTGTATTCCTGATGCCTGAATTCATGCAGCATGTAGCTCAATTTTCACCAATGAACTGGGGACTTAATGCATATTATGACATTATTTTAAGAAACAGTGGAATTACTGATATAGCGAAAGAGCTTATTTTATTACTTTTATTTTATATCGCTATGGTCACCATTTCAATTTTTTACGAAAGGAAACAAAATGCAGTCTAAAGAAAAAAATATTACCTGCACTGAGGAAGTCAGGGTAAGGTTCAATGAAACAGATCCTTTGGGAATTGTCTGGCATGGCCACTATATTGTTTATTTTGAAGACGGCAGGGAAGCTTTTGGAAGAGCACATGGCCTTTCCTACCTGGATATCCAGAAAGCCGGATATCTTACTCCCATCGTAAAAAGCACTTGCGAACACTTCCTTCCTTTAAAATATGGGGAAACCTTCAGGATTGAGACCACTTTTGTTAATTCGGTTGCAGCCAAGCTGATCTTTACATATGAACTGTTTAACGAGGACAATAAACTCGTTTGCAGTGGAGAAACCATTCAGGTATTTTTAGATAGTACGGGAAACCTGTGTTTGTATAACCCCGATTTCTTTCAGAAGTGGAAGGATAAAATGAAGCTTTCATGATGAAGGAAATTTACATAACCGATTACAACTGCGTGACTCCACTCGGAATGAATGTATCCGACAACTGGAGTGCTTTAATGCAAAACCAATCCGGAGTAGCAAAGCACTCAATTATTGAAAATCAGGACGCTGTATATGCTTCAATGATAGATACAGAAAAGCTGGAAACGGAATTTATCAAAAACTTTTCCGATCAGGATTTTACAAGATTAGAAAAAATGTTCATGCTATGTTTAAAGCCATTGGTTGAGAGACATGCTATTAACAGTAATACTGCATTTATATTATCCACAACAAAAGGAAACATCAGCTTATTAAAGAATCAGTCCACTTTACCCGAAGGAGCCTTCCTTTCTGCCCTGGCACAAAAGATCGGTGATTTCTTTGGATTCAAAACAAAACCTATTGTTGTTTCCAATGCCTGTGTTTCGGGGGTTATGGCCATTGGGGTTGCCAAAAATTTAATTCAATCGGAGAGCTATCAAGATGCCTTCGTAGTTGCGGGCGATGAGATCACTGAATTTGTTATCTCAGGATTTAATTCTTTTCAGGCTATTGGTACAGAGCCGTGTCAGCCTTATGATAAGAACCGTAATGGAATTAATATCGGAGAAGCAACTGCTGCTGCCTACATTACAAGTGAAATCAACTCAAACGAAAAATTTCGGTTTAAAATCCTTGGAGATTCCGCTATTAATGACGCCAATCATATTTCCGGTCCCTCAAGAACAGGGGATGGATTGTATGCAAGCATTAAGAATGCAATGACAGAAGCTAAAGTTAGTGCAACAGAAATTGATTTTATCTCTGCGCACGGAACCGCAACACTGTATAATGACGAAATGGAAGCCGTTGCTTTTAACAGGATGGAATTACAAAATGTCCCTTTAAACAGCATGAAAGGTTTTTATGGACATTGCTTAGGGGCTTCCGGATTACTGGAAAGTATCATTTCTATGGAAAGCTCTCTACACCACACACTTTTGCCATCTAAAAACTTTAAAGAAATGGGCGTATCCCAGCCCCTTCGTATTATTAAAGAACAGCAAACTGCAGAAATTAAATATATTTTAAAGACAGCCTCCGGTTTTGGAGGATGTAATGCTGCCGTAGTTTTAGAAAAATGTTAATTTGAAAAAAATGAAGAAAACAGCTTTTTGCAGTATAGAAAATTCAACGATTACCATTAATGAAAATGTTGTTTTTACAAGCACTGAAGCAACATTCCAGGAATTTGCCAAGGAAGCTTATAAGAGCCTTGACCTTAACTATCCTAAATTTCATAAAATGGATGCCCTCAGCAAACTCGCCTTTCTATCTGCAGAAATGCTTCTGAAAGACCAGGAAAACAGCAGGACAGCCCTTGTTTTTGCAAACAGATCATCAAGCCTGGATACGGATTTCAAATATCAGGACAGTATTAATTCTATAGAAAGTTATTTTCCCAGTCCAGCAGTCTTTGTTTACACATTACCTAATATTTGTGTAGGCGAAATAAGTATCCGGCACCAGATGCAGACAGAAAATGCTTTTTTCGTTTTAGATGAATTTGATGAAAATTTTTTAAATAATTATGCCCGGCAATTATTGCAATCCGGTAAGGCTGAAAAGGCATTATGTGGCTGGGTAGAACTATATCAGGAAAGTTATAAAGCTTTTGTATATTTGCTAACCTTGTGAAAAATGTAACAATATAATAGTGTAGCAGTATAACATTGAAAAGCCATCATTCAATTTTTACAATTGGAATATCGGTAAACAACCACACTGGTACACGACAATAAATAATATTTATGGAAGATTTAAAATTAGAATTAAAACACAAAATCATAGAAGTTCTTAACCTTGAAGATATTTCAGTAGAAGAAATCAAAGATACTGATCCATTATTTGGAGGTGGATTAGGATTAGACTCTATTGATGCTTTAGAGCTGATCGTTCTTCTTGACAAGGATTACGGAATAAAATTAGCCGATCCTAAGAAAGGAAAAGAAATTTTTCAATCTATCGATACAATGGCAAAGTTCATCGAAGAAAACAGAACTAAATAATTAATGGGTCATAGAATTGCCATAACAGGAATGGGCATCATTTCTTCCATTGGAAACAATGTAGAGGAAAATTTCATTTCACTGACCACCGGCCGGCATGGTATTTCAGATATTCAGTTATTTGAAACCCGCCATGCAGGAAATATCAAGACAGGTGAAATAAAAAAAACCAATGAAGAACTTGTACAACAACTTCAGCTGAATGAAGACAACAACGTGACAAGAACTTCTTTATTGGGAATGGTTGCCGCAAAAGAAGCGATAGAAAGTGCCGGGATATCCGATATCAATACCTACAAAACAGGTCTGATCTCTTCCACGAGTGTAGGAGGAATGGATATTACTGAAAAATACTTCTATAGCTATGAGAACTTTCCTGAAAAGCAAAAATATATTGATGCTCACGATGCCGGAAATTCCTCATTAGCCATTGCAGACTTTTTAGGCTTAAAGGGGATGGTATCAACAATCAGTACTGCATGTTCATCAGCAGCCAATGCGATCATGATGGGTGCAAAACTTATTAAAAACGGAGTTTTAGATCGTGTGATTGTAGGTGGAACAGATTCTTTATCTAAGTTTACCCTCAATGGGTTTAATACGCTTATGATCCTGACGGATTCTTACAATACCCCTTTTGATCAGAATAGAAAAGGGCTTAACTTAGGTGAGGCCGCTGCCTTTTTGGTACTGGAGTCTGAGGAAGTTGTAAAAAAAGAGAATAAAAAAGTCCTTGCCTATCTGTCTGGTTATGGCAATGCAAATGATGCCCATCATCAGACCGCATCTTCAGAAAACGGGCAGGGAGCCTATCTGGCTATGCAACAAGCATTAAAGATATCCGGAATTGACAAAAAGGACATTGATTACATCAATGTTCATGGAACCGCAACTCCCAATAATGATCTATCGGAAGGAATTGCTATGACGCGGATCTTTGGAGAAGGAAATGTTCCTGAATTCAGTTCAACCAAAGCTTTTACCGGACATACTCTGGCCGCAGCGGCAGGAATTGAAGCTGTTTATTCTATTTTAGCCATTCAAAACAGTGTTATGTTTCCAAATTTGAATTTTAAAAACAAAATGGAAGAGTTCGATTTGGTTCCGGTAACTGAACTTAAAGAGAAAAACATCAATCATGTACTTTCCAATTCATTTGGATTTGGAGGAAATTGTTCAACCTTAATTTTCTCAAAATCATGAGTGTAGTTTATATCAATGGAGCTTCTTGTATTTCTGTTCAGGATACATTAGCCGAAAACTTTTCTCAGAATCTGAATCCTGAAAATTCAATACCAATTATAAAAGCAATCGAACCGAACTACAAAGAATTCATTCCTCCTGCCATGATCAGGAGAATGTCGAAAACGGTAAAGATGAGTTCAGTTGCATCGCACCATGCCCTGAAAGAAGCTGGAATAGAAAAACCGGACGCCATCATTGTAGGTACGGGGATGGGATGCTCTCAGGACTCGGAAAAATTCTTAAAAAATGTGATTGATAATCAGGAAGAGTTTTTAACCCCTACTTATTTCATTCAATCGACTCACAATACCGTGGCAGGTCAAATTGCTTTGGCTTTACAGTGTCATGCCTACAACTTTACCTACGTTAACACTTCTTCAGCTTTAGAGTTTTCCTTGCTGGATGCTAAGCTGCAGATCACAGATGAAGAAGCCGAAAACATTCTGGTAGGATCTACGGATGAACAAACCGACAGAACCATGGAACTTTATAAGCTTCACAACATCATTAAGAAATCTGAAGACTTTCCTTTCGATTTTTTAAAATCAACAACGAAAGGTGTTATGTGGGGGGAAGGCTCAAGCTTTTTTGTTATAGGCAAAAATAAAACGGATAACACTTATGCTAAGATTAAGGATATCCAAATCATCAATAGTCTGGAAAATCAAGAAACTGAGTCATTTGTTGGAGGTTTTCTGGATAAAAATAATCTGACCTACAAAGATATCGATGTTGTCATTCTTGGATTCAGTGGAGATCAGGATTCCGATAATTATTACAAAACAGCGATGAGCCTGTTTCCGGAATCAGCATTACTCTACTATAAACATTTGAGTGGAGAGTTTAATACAGCAAGTGGATTTTCGACTTTTATGGCTTGTCAGATTCTCAAAAACCAGGAGATCCCGGAAATAATGAAGATTCAGCCCGTACAAAAAGATGCTATTAAAAATGTACTTTTATATAATCACCTTTTGGGGGATGATCATAGTTTGGTGTTGTTGGAGAGAGCTTAATGGGGCGAATTAGCGGAAAGGCGAAATTGCTGAATTGCTGAATTGCCAAACTGTAAATTTGCAAATGGGAGAAGTCTTTGCTTTCAGGTTATTTGGATTCTTTATTTCTCTTTGCTACATTTTGAATGACACTAAGGTGAGAAGTTAACAAATTTCAATCCAAAAATTCATAAACAATACAAGATGAAACATTACTTATTTATTCTATTTTATCTTTTCTGTAATGTGTTTATTTATGCATTTCAGGGAACTTTTTGGGTGTATTTGTTTTGTTTTTTTCTTTTTTCAGCAATTGTAGTCTGGGCTTCTTTTGATATCCAGCTTGGATATTTTGTCAATAGCATTACCCATAAAAGAACCAGGATAAAAGAAGTTGCCCTTACTTTTGATGATGGGCCTACAGAATTTACTCCTCAATTTTTAGATCTTCTTCAGGAATATCAGATTAAAGCAACATTTTTCTGTATTGGAAAACAGATTGAAAAATACCCGGAGACATTTCAAAGGATTATTGCCGAAGGCCATTGTGTTGGAAATCACACCTATTCCCACTCCAATTCAACAGGTTTCCTGTCTACCGCTAAAATGGCAGAGGAAATAACAAAATGTGATCAGGTTTTTGCCTCTGTAGGAAACGGAACTACTTCATTATACAGACCTCCATTTGGAGTTACCAATCCTTCCATAGCAAAAGCAATTAAGAAAACCGGAAAAAAAAGTATTGGCTGGAATGTCAGATCTTTAGATACGGTTATTGATGATGAGAAGAGAATCTACAAAAGGATAACAGGAAAGATCAGACCCGGTAGCATTATCCTTCTTCACGACACTTCAGAAAAGACCTATCGTGTTTTGGTAGATTTATTGCTATTTTTGAGGGATAAAAAATATTCCACTTTCACCATTGATTCAATTATAAAATCAAATAGAAAATGATTAAAAATATTGCTTTTGGGGCATTTTTATTGGTTTCAGGTTTCTTTTTTGCACAAAATACGGCAATGACAGGAACTGAGGCAAAAGCTTTTGTAACGAAAGTATCGTCTGAAACCCAGCAGATCAAAACTTTACAGAGCGATTTTACACAAACCAAAAAAATGGATTTTTTAGATAAAAATATCATCACTTATGGTAAGATGTCGCTAAAATCTCCTAATATGCTAAGCTGGAAATATACCAAGCCTTATCAGTACAGCATTGTTTTTAAAGAAAATAAAATCTTCATCAATGATCAGGGAAAGAAATCTTCTGTTGATGCAAAAAGTAAAACTTTTGAGAAGATCAATAAACTCATCGTTGGAAGTTCTAACGGGAAAATGTTTAGCGACCCTGAGTTTACAGTTACTTACTTTAAAAGTTCTGCTTATAATATAGCAAAGTTCACTCCGAAATCTGCTCAACTTTTGAAGTATATCAAACAGATTGAGTTATACTTTCCGAAGAATGAATCAACAGTTGCACAAGTCAATATGTTAGAAGCATCTGGAGACACTACGAATATTGTTTTCAAAAATACGAAGATCAATGCCCAGATTCCTGCTTCAGAGTTTTCTTTATAGTACTCTTTTGTTATTTCTTGTGTCTTGTAAGACCTATAAGCTTACGGATGTAAAACCAGTTCCCAACTCTGTAAAATTTGTTGAGAACTCATACTTTTCGTCAAAAGAAGATTATGTTTATAAATGCCAGATCGATATCTATAAAAATCACATCAGTGGAATACTGATCATAAAAAAGATCAGTGAAACGACTCATCGTGTCGCTTTAACTTCAGATTTTGGAAACAAACTCATCGATTTCGAAATTTCAGACCATGATTTCAAAATCAACTACATTATTCCTGATCTCGACAAGAAGATCGTAAAAAATTTTTTGAAAAATGATTTTCAAGAGCTACTAAAACAGACATACCCTGTACAGGAAAGTTTTGAAAATGATCAGGCAAAAATTTACCTTTCTCAGGAAGATCATAAAAAATACTATTTGTTTTTCAACAAAGAAAAAGGATTACTCGATCAGATCATGTATACCCGAAACAATAAAGCAAAAATCAATTTTAGTTTTGAGGCAAAAAAACATATATTCGCTGACAGTATCAATCTTCAACACAAAGATTTCAAGATCAATATCAAACTATTTCAAATAACAGAAACCGAGTAACAAATGCAAACTATTCTTACAGACTTTTACACCCTGGAATCTTACGATAAAGCTGAAAACGGAAGTTTTGTTGCTAATATTTCATTAAACAAGGATCATGAGATTTTTAAAGGTCATTTCCCTGGAAATCCCGTTACTCCCGGTGTCTGCATGATGCAGATCGTAAAGGAACTTACAGAGGAGTTCACAGGTTCCAAACTATTTTTACAATCAGCTTCCAATGTGAAGTTTATGGCGATCATTAACCCGTTTGAAACCCCTGATCTTATTGTACAGCTGGACATTAATGAAACAGAAGATGGAATTAAAGTAAAGAATACCACTCTATTTGGCGAGACAATTGCATTAAAAATGTCTGTACACTATAAAAGATAAAACTCATGAAATTGATCTTATCCCTGGTAACCGCATTTCTTTTTTTCTTTCAATCCTCTGATTTGGAATCATTGAGAAACAGCTATGCAAAAGCGAATCAATCCAATTCCAATACTCAGTCCTTTATCAACCTTGCTGAAAAGCAATCTTCATCAGATCCGGTTATTGCCGGTTATAAAGCGGCGGCCCAAATTATGGAGGCTAAAGTAACCACTGAAAAAGGAAAGAGAAAATCTTTTGTAAAAGCTGGAGCAACAAGCCTGGAAAGCATCATAAAAAGCAATACAAACAATATCGAATTAAGAGTAATCAGATTAAGCGTTCAGGAAAACATCCCTAAGATCGTTGGATATCATTCCAGTTTAAAAGATGATAAAACGTTTATTTTGAGTAACTACAGCAAACAGAATTCAGCATTAAAAAGCTATATTCAGAAATTTGCAGCACAGTCTAAAACTTTCACACCTGCAGATAAAGCTTCATTAAAATAAAACAATGACCCTTCCTGAAGTACAAAATGCAATTTCCGAAAAGAAAATTTGTGTTTTAATTCCCACTTACAACAATGAAAGAACGCTTACCCGAGTTATTGAGGGTGTCTTAGAATATACCTCAAATATTATTGTTGTCAATGATGGATCCACCGATTCTACAGCTCAGATTCTGAATCGATATCCTCAGATTACAACACTTACCCTTCCGGAAAATAAAGGAAAAGGAAATGGCTTAAAAACAGGGTTCAGAAAAGCCAAAGAATCAGGATATCATTATGCAATAACAATTGACTCTGATGGTCAGCACTACCCTGATGACATTCCGGTTTTTGTAGAGGCTCTCATTCAGGAAAAAAAAGACATTCTTCTGATTGGTAACCGAAATATGTCACAGGATGGAATTCCTAAGAAAAGCAGTTTTGGAAACCGATTTTCTAATTTCTGGTTCTGGTTTGAAACCGGTATTAAATTAGAAGATACCCAATCAGGTTATCGGCTGTATCCTTTACTTAAAATCCCAAAGAAATATTTTACCCCGAAATTTGAATTTGAAATCGAAATTATTGTACGATCAGCATGGAGACATGTTCCCGTAAAAAATGTTCCGGTAAAAGTTCTTTATGATCCGGCAGAACGGGTATCTCATTTCAGACCGTTTAAGGATTTTACACGGATCAGTATTCTGAATACCATTCTCGTTACCATCACATTGGTTTATATTATTCCAAGAAATTTCATCAACAACTTCCGGAAGAAAAGTTTTAAAAAATTCATCAAAGAAGATGTTCTGGAGAGCGATGGCAGTAACCGAACCAAAGCTTTTTCTGTTGCATTTGGTGTTTTTATAGGTTTATCTCCTTTCTGGGGATTCCAGACATTGCTTGTCATTTCTCTGTCTGTCCTCTTCAAATTAAACAAAGTCCTGGCTTTTGTAGCATCCAATATAAGCCTGCCTCCATTTATCCCATTTATAATTGCCGCCTCATTATTTGTGGGTTCTCCTTTCGTCCACGGAGAAAGTAATGTATTTGGTCAGGAATTAAATTTCGATCTGGTTAAGAATAACCTTCTCCAATACATTATAGGCAGTTTGATCCTGGCAAGCACAGTATCTGTGATTTCAGGAATAGGTGTTTATCTTTTTTTGAATAAGGTAAATCCCGACAACGAATAATTATGATCACTTATGTATAAAAAAGAAAAGCCTTAGAATATAAATTCTAAGACTTCTCCGATCTAATTATTACATTTTTCTTTTTATTACATTTTTCTTTATTTTGACACAATAATTTTCTGACTGAAATTAATTGTTTTATTAGTAATCTTAACCATATAAGCTCCATTGATTAGCTTGGAAACATTAACCTTTTGCTGCTGGTTAAGGTTAATATATTCTGTACTAACTAATTTACCCGTAAGATCATAGATCGCTACTGTAGTAATTCCAGATAAATCATTATTGGAAGGCACTTTTATGCTAAACTCATCTTTGACAGGATTTGGATAGATCGAGATTCCACTGTTACTGGAAGTAATCGTTTCTTTTGTACCTAGCGTGTTACATTCAGTTGGAATGGTGAAATCTTCAACCTGATCATTAAGCTCAGCTGCAGGATCATTGAAGCCCATATAAAGACCATTCAATCCACCAGGACTTGCATTGACTCCCAACCCTCTTTTTGCAAACGTTTTCCAGATCATACATTTATCAACTCCTCCTGTTGTTGCCTGGTCAGCAGCCAATATAGCATCTCTTCCCTGTATAAAACTAGGGTTACATGGCTGCAGTTTAAGAGCATCCATAACCAATTGTAATACTTTTGCACTTCCACTGTTAGGATCAGCCAATACATTGCTGTTATAACCATACTTTTCAACATAGTTCCAATTTAAGTCCCATAACATTGTAGCCCAAATGAAGCCAATGCTGTGAACATCTGGTCTTGTAACCGGGTAAGCACCACCTAGTACATCATTAACCTTCATCCCGTTGGTCCTTGCATAAGTGAAATTATTAATGCTAAAATCAGGTGAATATTTTGCAGGTCGTATACCTGCTTCATTGATTTGCTGTCCTTTCGTAAAAGTACCCATTCCTCTTGGTACAGAGGCATTATCTCCAGGCCTGTTGGTTACCATTAGAGCAAAAAAATCAGACCAGCCTTCTCCCATCTGTTCGTTATCATCAATCCATGACAAACAGCTGCTTCCAGTACCAGTCAATCGATTGGAGATACCATGTCCATATTCATGAGCCACTACGCCATTATCAAGACTTCCATCTTTATAAATATAATTCTGCTTATCATATTTCAGCGTTCCATTTACTGTAGTTCCTGCTGTTAATTGATTAACCAAAAATTCACCTTCTGATTTTCCAATCATAATAGTAGGTATTGTAATTGAAGCATCAGATCCTCCTAAACCGACTGGTGTATCACTGTTTGGATGATATTGAATAACACCAATAGCTCCAGCTGTCTGAAGATTTTTTGTTTTAAGTGCAAATGCGCAACCTCCTGCAGTAGTTACGGCAATTTTCCCAGTCAGGGTTCCTGCCGCAATAGCAGTACATGCATTTGCTGGAACCGGCAGAGCCAGATCACCCGTTACCGGAGGATTCCCCTCAAGTTCCGGTCCAAAAGCAGCGGTAGCACTTTTCGGTATTCTTGTCGTATAGTTTGCCGGTGCATTATAAAAAAGATTCTGCATATCTTTTGGTTCAAAAAGATACATCTGCATTCTACCGCTTGTTCCTTCCACAGCAGGGTTAAAATTCGCGTTATTGTAGGATCCTCCGTCTCTAGCTTCAGCAAGAACCGGATCATTTCCAGTACCGCCATTGGTAAAATTATTCATCTGAAAATTTCGGGCAGATTCTGTAAATCCAAACTTATAAAACACATCATGCATTTTATTGGTGGTATAAAACAGATTTGTTACTGCCGCAGAGGTATAATTTTGCGGAGGCAAAGTAACATCCATTGGGAAATCAAATACTCTTGATGCACCTCCATCCGGAGAAAACTGAGGCGTGTTTGTATTATTCTCATCGGTATATGTATAGGTGTTATTTCCTCTTGTTATGGTATAATGATTCGTTCCATCAGAATGCCAGCCTTCTGGAGAGGCTGTTAGATCCCAGGGATTAGAAATCAGGGTTCTGTTTCCAAATGTAGGTCCTTCAATAGGAAACGCAAGCACCTTATAAGAGGCATCATCTGGCGCAAAAACAAAATTAGCAGCTGTCTTTTTCAGGTTGGCCGGAAGCAAATAAGGCTGTGCTGTTTCATTTGTTTGAGATATCTCTAAAGGTAAATGCTCATAAGCATCAGAATGAAAATCACACGAAACAGTTGTATTTTCCTTATACAAAATAGAACCGTCTTCAGTACTTATAATCACATTCCACACATTACTTGTTCCTTTTTCTTCAATAAAGAACTGGTATCCCAATTGTAAAGTACCTGCTTTTGAGTAATAAACAGTTGTTGCTTTAATAGGATTTTGTAATGCTTTACTATCCTTTGAAGAAGCGTTCTTATTAATTTTTTTTACTGCCTCATCGATCATGAGATCTTTATTGGCATTTTCTTTACCTTTAATATTGGTAGGATAATCTTTGATGAAGGTGTCTGCAAAGCTTAACACTTCATTTCCACGAACCAAAACATTTGCTGAACTCCCGAAAACAGGGATTCCATTAAGAGTTTGTTGTATCCCTACCACATCACCTTTCAAACTTTTAGATGGATCAACATTGATAATCTGAAAAGCTTTCAGTTCCGAGCTCACTTTTTGTAAGGGGCCTTTTGCAGAATTCATATATCCTCCTATAATCCGCTCATATTTCTGGGCAGAAAGAGAGCCAAAACAGGCGAGAGAGGATAAAAGTAAAAATTTAATAGTAAATTTAATTCTAATCATAATACATCTTTTTTAGTAAGCCACCAATTTATGTATTTTTTTGCGAATTAATTAGTGAAATGATTAAAAAAATAAAGAATTAATAATTTAAACATCAATTTAAAAAAACTATAAAATTTTAATTTAAAATTATAATTTCAATATATTTTATTATATAAAAGCTATAATTTGTAAAATAAATCAGATTACGCTTATTTATAAAAAAGGATATCAAAGTCTCCATTTAAGGAATTATACATCATCCTAAAGCCTAAATCTCACCAATATTCTATAAAAAAAAAGAAAAATACCCAATTATTTATATTTTAGATTGATCCTCTTTACATAGAATAAAAATAATTTAATCCTAACCTATTTTTAAAATCCTGAAAATGGGATTATTTTTTTGATGGTGATTATAAATAATATCATCCCATATTTGAATTTAAGTTATAATTAAAAACTGCAAAGCCTTTCGACTTTGCAGTTTTTTCATCTTTCGAAACACTAATATTTCTATTTTTTTGTTACCTTTTGAGAATAGGTTTTACCATTTTTATCTGCCAAAACGAGAATATAAACTCCGGAAGTCAATTCTTTTATAGAAATTGAATTTCCTTCCACCTTTTTCTGCAACACGGTCCTGCCATTCAAATCATAAAGTTTTGCTTCTGCAGGAACAAAGTTATTTGCAGCTTTAATATTTAGAATATCATCACTTGGATTAGGATATACAGTAAATAAAACCTGGCTATTCTGTACCTCTTTTACATCTAAATGAGTTCCCTCCACGACATGCAATGTGGTATTGGGTGTTACATTCAAAATGACATCAACTACACCAGACGGCCACTTTATAACCACTTTAGTAATAGCTGTAGCCTGACCAATTCCAAAGTGGGCATTCAGGGTATTCATATTCTGGAATCCAACACCACTTTGTACATCACGGATTTGCTTACCCCAGGCTCCATAGATTTCTACTCTTGCTCCAATTCCGTTTCTGTTACTTTGTGTTCCCTGTAAAGTTACTTTAAGCCATTTATTGGTATTTCCATCATTTAACATGATTGTATTTCCATTTTGAATATCCAGGAAACCGTCATTATTCAAATCTCCTATCGGCCTGTTATCATGATCTAAGGTATATGGATTAAGATTGGGACTAAATTTAAAATTTCCATCACCAAACATAATTGTATTTCCCGCTCCTAATACATCAAGAAATCCGTCATTATCAAAATCGTAAGCTACATATTCACGGCTCAGGTTATTAATCATTTCATACCCAGAACCTGCAGATACATCCGTAAAGGTTCCATCCCCATTATTCTTCATCACTTTACTAAGACCATTAGCTGTAGAATTTATTCCAATCACAGCATCCATCCACCCATCATTATTAAAATCTCCCCACGCTGAAGACCACGTCTGAGTGGGATTAGCCATATTTGCGGCAACGGCAACATTTGTGAAGGTCCCGTCTCCGTTATTCCTGTGCAATTCATCGATATTTCCACCAGGCCCCGATCCTCCGCCACTGCATTTTGCAATATACATATCCATATCTCCATCATTATCATAATCGATCCAGATAGAACCATAATTGCCTCCTGAAGGAAAATTTCCTAATCCTCCCTGGTTATGATTCATATTGGTTCCATCATTCAAATAAAATCTATTGGGAGCATTATCATCGCAGACAAAAGCATCCAGCTTTCCATCTTTATTGATATCTATAAAGTTGGTACGTTGGGTTAAAAATGACTGAGGCTTTCGGTCAGAAGTATACCCTGTTCCGTCAGCATTAGCTTTTACAAAAGTAACCCCACTTCCTGAACCATAGATCAGATCATTAAATCCGTTATTATCGTAATCTCCTGCGGCAATACTCCAGGTTGGTAATACTATTGTATTGGGAATTGTATACGTTACATTATTAAATCCTCCCCCCGACTGTTGGTATGAAATGACCATTTGTGTATTATTGACCACAGATACGATATCATCCAGGTAGTCTCCGTTCATATCGACCACACAGTGATTAAAATTTCCGGCAGCACTCACTGGTTGAGGAGTAAATGAAAGTCGGTTTATAATTGGTGTTGCCTCTGTCAAGGTAAAGTTAAATCCTAAACTGGACCATTTGTTATCGAATACAATGTAATAGCTATTTCCAGCTATTGCAGAAAATGTGACCTGGGAAGAATTTCCCGAAAAATCATCATTTGCAGCAACGCAAGCAAGTGCTCCACAGGTTCCTTTGTACACGATCAGTCTTGTATCTATATTCTGCCCTGCGATTACTGTAGAAACAGTTACACTTTTGTCTTGAGTCGCTGTGTATTTATACCATAATCCGGCCGTGCCCAGGCTTCCTAAGCCACAAACTGAAGTAACCGCAGTCCCTGTAACTGCTGGTGCTGTATGTGTTCCGGCTGTAAGATCTACCGCGGAAGCACATGTGAGTTGTGCAATTCCCCATGTTATATTGAACAATACAACAAGAAAGGATAAATTTTTTCTCATATTTTCTTCATTTTGATTAGTTTTTCGTTTAAGGACAGGTTTGGTTTAGTGAGTTAATCCACTGTTTGAGGAGCTCAACACCTTCATCGTGTACTATTGTTCTTCCTAACAAAGGCATTCGCTTGCTCTCATCTGTAGAATTAAGTCTAAAGTTCATCACCGACTTATTATGATTTCCCGGTGTTATAATTTTTTCTAATGAAGGACCTAGAGGTTCGTCCGCCATTACACACACTCCCATATTCGTTAAGTTGGTTGTCTGGCTAAAACTCAAACGAATAGCACGATAATCACAACGGGCATTCTGCTGATGACAATGTGCACAGTTGATATCCAAATAAGACCTCAGTCTTATATCTACCGGCTTGCTTGTATCTCTGTAATTCACAGTGGAAACAATATTAGCAGGATAACTGACCAGATATCCTTCATCCACCAATTTCTGCAATTGATTTTTAATAAGTCCGGGATAATTATAATTTGTATTGAGGTTTTGAGGTTTTACACCGATTGGAACAGGTTTATTATCAAGTTTGTGACAGGCATAACATTCTGATTCCGATGGTATCCTGTAATCTTCATTAATAATATCATTATTCTCTTTTTTGAAGGTAATATTTTTAGAACTCCCACTTGCAAAATCAGTTCCTGTTACCAAATTAGCCTCTGTCTGATCATCATTCCACAAGTATTCTGCAAATATCCAACCACTTGACTTTCTGATCATGAGTCTGGTCTCAAGTATCTTTGTGGTATTGTTTGGCTGTATCGTATTATAATAAAAGCTTTTTATTAAAACTGTTCCAACAGGAAAATTCAGTGCTTTGCTATCTCCGTCATAAGTAGCTTTTACCCCATCAGGCATCCAGATAAATCTCTTTTTTAAAGCGTAGTCAGTAAAAAGGGAACTCGCTGGTTCATAAGGCAATACTTTGCGTGACGGCGTTAAGTTTTTAAGTTCTCCGGTAAAGAAAGAATATGTAGACAATTTAGCGTAAGGAACAGCATTAATATCAAAATTAACGGTAGAACTTTCTACTTTTACCCCTTCTATTCTATCATCATTTTTACAAGAAAACAGCACAATCAGGCATAAAAACATCAAATAGATTTTTTTCATTCATTTAGTAATTTAAGGAAACCAATATAAATAATAAACCTTAAAACAACCAAATATTTTACAATAAAAAAACCTTATTGATTAAAATAAAAAACTAAAACCGTTAAAACAAAATGAATTTATTAATAAAACAAACAACTTGACTCATAAAACAAAAATTAACATTTTAAAATAAAATGAAAATTAGACAAGGAATAACGATTAATATGTATAATTATCAAGACCATGAAATAAGAAAAATCAATCTGTATGTCTTTTAGCCCTTCGTAAATATTTCTCTACATTTTCTTTATCAGGCACAGTAGTAATCTCCTTTGAGAGCGCTTTTTCAAACTCTACTACTGCTTTAGAATATTCTTTTTTATTTAGGTAATATTTTCCAGCCTTGTAATAGACTTCCCAAAGATCAGGATTCAAAGCTTGATAACGTAGAATGAAGTCATCTGTAAGCATTTTATCACGATCATCAATAGCAGCATTTATTTGAGCATTCAGATGCTTATATTCTCCGAAATCTTTAAATTCCTGTGAATCAACAAAAGGATCTTTCGCTATATTCAAATCAGCACTTGCCAATTCTCCGGTTTTTAACCGGTCTTTCGAAAAGATTTTATTGAGATTATAACACACAAATTCTCCCAATTGGTAAGGATTTGAGGAGACCCATACCAATTTCTTTTGTGGTGAAAATATAACCGCATGATGAGCCAGCAGTTGATTAAGTGCCTTTTCATTTCCATACCCTATTCTCTCTCCCTTTAAGCCTGACCTATCTCTCAGTATAGCTGCCATTTCTTCGGGATTCAGTTTTTTGTTCTCCCGAAACAATTCTTCAAGTTTTTCATAACGGTATTCTGAGTGGCTTTCACGTATCTGTTTCCGGTTTCTTCTGTCATCCTTATATTCTTCAGATTGAAAATGGTTGGTACAGAAAATACGGCTTGAATTTTCAACCTTATAGACCCCCAATTTATTAGGGGAAACTTCGATAATAACAGCTTTCTTGTCATTAGCACTTCCAACCAGTATCGATTCTGAAACGAAAACTTTTCTTTTTTTTGCGATAGCAATTGCTTCGTCAATATTCCTGGCATACTGTAAAATCTCCCTGGTCACAAAAGATATGGGCGTTTTTGCCGTTAAGGGAATTTTAGACTTTCCCGCATTGATGGTCACAGTAATACCTTCTTTATTCATTCCCGAAACAACCCCGATCATTCCCGGCCAGCTTACAGACATATAAGGAATACCTGCTTCCGGTTCTACAAATTGAATAAGCTTATTTTTTGCAAAATCATCCCCGACATAGAAATCAAAATTACGACCTATCAAAAGGTCTCCATCTTCCGTATTTTCATTCCACACGGCTAATGAGCTGCATCCCACTATGGCAAGATCCTGCATCGCGTGTCCAATATCATGAGCTCCATGCAGATACAGACTCCTTAAATATCTTGGAGCAATAAAATCATACTGATCAGATGAATATCGGGATAAGCCATACAATTCCGCCTGATAGTCCTCCCGGATATTGAGGTACATTTTCCTGTTATACCATTTCAGAAAACCCCTTAATAACTTTTGTTTAAATTTTGACGGTACAAATCCCTCAACCTTAGAGAAGAAAACCGCTTCCTGCTTTTGCATCAGATCCTTAGTAAGAGCACCATTATTGTAACCCAGCTGAAGAGAATTTCCTTTAATATAAAGCTCCCATAGCTGCTGTTTATTTTTAGTTAAATAATTCTGATCAAAACTAAAAGTAGAATCATTGATTATCTTAACCTCCGGAATTTCCAATGAATACTGTTTGATATTTGGAAGATGGTGAATAGATTTTCTGATACCACAGGAAACAAGACCAAGCATGAAAAAAAGACAGAATAATAATTTTCTCATCTCATGATTTTGAATAAAAGAGATTTTTGCGAATCGAAATTCTACATTTTTCCTGGCTTCATGTTGAATGACAATATCGAGGTTATTTTCAATCATTTGCTTCAGTCATTTGTCTCAAACGTTCATCAATAAGTTCCTTCCCAACTATTTCTGCACAAGTATTAAACGCTCCTATCGTTACTCCTAAAATTCCATGCATATTAACAGACTGCCCCGTTAAAAAAAGATTATCAATTTTCGTCTTAGGCGAAACCATCGTTTTTAAAGGGTTTTCAGAACTTTTTACATAACCATACATATTTCCTTCAAAACTCCCAATATAATCCCGATAAGAGAGCGGTGAAGAGGTATAAATATTTGTAATCACTTTTTTAAGACCAGGAATTTTCTTTTCCAAAGCGTCAATCATCTTATACGCCTTGTCTAATTTAAATTCTTCATATGCGCTTCCTCTTTCGTGTTCTTCTACTACGGTACTTACCGTGTTTTGCCAGGTTTTAACCTCTTCAAAATCCATATATGAAATGGCCGTTATACTTTCTGCAAATTCAGGGTGTGGTCTTGATGCTGTTGAACTAAGCATATAGGTTTCCGGCCACATTTCTTTTTTATAACAGCAGGCATTCCAGGCCAGTTCTTCAGTCGAATAATGATAAACGTTATTATTAAAATAGGGGATCGTATTGGGTTTTAAAACAAGATAGACACTAAAACAAGAGGAAACCGGTTCCCAACTCAGAACCCTGTTCAGAAAGGATTTTCTCAATCGCTTCTCACCTATCAGTTGTATCGTTGAACGGATTTCTATATTGGAAATAAATTTCCTGGCAGCATACTCTTTCCCATTTCTGGTTTTTACAGCGACCAGAACTTCGTCATCATTAAAAACCATCTCAGAAACCTCAGCATGCTTGTGTACTTCAGCCCCATATTCCCGTAACTTCCTGATAAGTAATCTGGAAATCTGGCTCCCTCCTTTTACACATTTATAAGCGCTTTGAATATAGGAGTTAACCGTAAGGGCATGAACATAAAACGGGGTGTTTTCGGAATCTCCACCATATAGAAAATTAGATCCCAACAATACAGATTGTAGTTTTTTATCAGAGGTAATTGATTCTATGAACCTCCTGGTATTAAGATGAAGTACTTCATCGTTATAATGATTACTTCCGGTTACATTAAATCTCGGAAAATGGCTGCAAATGTACTGAATCTCTTCACAGTAACGTTCAAGATTCTCTTTTTCGTCTGGAAAAAACTCTACCAGTTGCAATACAAAATTATCATAACCCTGAGCATGCGGATATTCAATCTCATCTCCATTAAAAGTAATTTTATCGAATCCATCCACATCCATTTGTTCGATTTCCAGATCGTCCATTATTTCCAGATAGGAAAAAAACTGATTGAGGTTCTGCCCTTTTGACAACCCACCCAGATAATGAACTCCTGTGTCAAAGATCAATTTGTTCCTGGAAAAGGTCTGTAAATTTCCTCCGTATTGATTATTTTTCTCCAATACACATACTTTCAAGCCTTCTTTCGCTAAAATCAGAGCTGAAACAAGACCTCCTAATCCACTCCCGATTACAAGTATGTCGTATTCTTTTTTCAAAAGGAAAATATGTTATTAGATTATTTAAAAATCAAGATCAATCCTGTACTGTGACCTTCTTAAAATTGGAAATCTTAATTTTTAATTGGATATTGGCAGGCTAGGTTTATTATTCGTTTTTATGCCCTAAAAGTATAGAAAATTAATTAATATCATCCCAAAAATCAAAATAATTGAACCATTGGAGCGGATATTTCTGAAGCATAGACTCCAGATTCTGCACATACGAGTTGAGCAGTCCCTGAGCATCACGTTTTTTTACCTGTGCCACCCGGGCATAAAGATGATAATGAAGATTTTTTTCTTTCATTACATATACATATACCACCGGAACCCCAAGCCTGGAAGCAATAAGAAATGGGCCTGCCGGGAATTTTGCAGTTTTTCCTAACAGCCCTGTTTCAAGAAACTTTGAACCTTCAAAATAACGGTCTCCTGTGAAACAAATCAATTCATTATTTGATAGCGCTGTATTGATATCGAAAATATGGGACATATCATCTTTCACATAGATAAATTTGATATTACTTTTTTTCACAGCAACACTATCCATATACTCTTTAATCACCGTAACCTCCTGATCTGTAGTAACCAGATTAATCTGACAGTCAAAATCAATATCTGCAAAAAAATGCTCTGCAATTTCAAAGTTCCCGATATGGGCACTGATCAGAACCCCGCCTTTTTTCTCACTCAAAAGATCTTTAAGATTTTGAATCCCGTCAAATTCGTACGTAAAGCGGTTTCTAAGACCTACAGAAATGGCAGTCTTATCAATTAAAACTTTTCCGAAAATAAAATAACTTTTAAATACTGAAAGCTTAGATTTCCAAAAATTATATCCAAGCCTTTGGTTGAAATAATAAAAGATATACTGATTACTCTTTTTCAGGAATAGAAAGTAATAAGTGGCCACAAAATAAAGAACAAAATAAGAACTCTTAATGCCGATATTTCTAATACAGTAGACAAATATTTTATATCCCAATATTGTCCCTTTAGACTTACCCTTCCATTTGTTCATTGGTTATTTGTGCGACTTATGTAGAATTTTATGTAAAAAAAATAAAGTTCAATCAATAGTTATGCGTTTTTATTAGCTATTTTTTCTTCAATAGTTGAGTAGAAATCATCAAATGTGATCATCTTTTTAAAGTCTGCCTCACCCAATTTTACTCCGAAATTAGCTTCTATAATGACAACCATGTCAATATAATCCAAACTGTCCAAACCTAGTGTTGTTTTAAGGTTAGCGTCTTTGTTTATTTCATCGCTGTCTACCTCAAATTCATTTACTAAAAAATCATTAACGATAGCAACAATTTTTTCTCTTTCCATGTTTTTAATCAAATTTTTTTACAATTAATGCCGAATTCGTTCCCCCAAATCCGAAAGAATTGGACAAAAATACGTCAATTTTTTGATTTTTTGTTTTGGAGATTAAATTTATCCTTTTTGCTTCTTCATCAGGATTTTCAAGATTAATGTTTGGCGCTATGAAATCATGCTGCATCATCAACATAGAGTAAATGACTTCACTGGCTCCTGCCATCCAG
The DNA here is from genome assembly GCF_002216065.1 of Chryseobacterium sp. T16E-39. Lineage (NCBI taxonomy): Bacteria > Pseudomonadati > Bacteroidota > Flavobacteriia > Flavobacteriales > Weeksellaceae > Chryseobacterium > Chryseobacterium sp. T16E-39. The sequence goes on from NZ_CP022282.1 coordinate 2,863,513, forward strand.
CATTCATGCCCCGTCATTGATTTTGTAGAGCTCACAGGAACCTCTTCCCCAAAAATTTCATAGATCGCTCTCGCTTCATTAGCATCTCCTATTGGAGTCGAAGTTGCGTGAGCATTGATATAGTCTATATCTTTTGCCTGTAATCCTGATTGCTTCAATGCCCTGTCCATTGCTAAGGCAGGACCATCAACATTTGGAGTTGAAATATGTCCGCCATTTGAAGAAAAACCATACCCGATGATTTCACCCAGGATAGGAGCTCCTCTCCTTTGTGCAGACTCCAGACTTTCGACAATTAAGGTTGCAGCACCTCCACTTGGTATTAATCCGTCTCTGGCTGAATCAAATGGTCTTGATGCTTTTTCAGGGTGATCTTCTCTTGCAGAAAATACCCCTAATCCATCAAAACTCGCCATTGAATATTTATTCGTTTCCTGCGCTCCACCACATATAATCATCTCCTGCAATCCGCTTTTGATCATCAAATAAGCCAATCCCAAAGAATGAGACCCACTTGCACAAGCAGCACTGATCGTAAGATTGATTCCTTTCAGCTTAAATATTGTAGAAAGGTTCATGGTAACCGTAGAGTTCATTGACTTAAAAATGGCTCCTGACCCCATTAAGGTCGTATCCTTCTTCTCCCTTGCAATATCAATTGCTTCCACTACAGCCTGAGATACACTGTCATTTCCATATAAAATACCCACTTCATGCAGATCAAGAAAATCTTCTTCAATTTGGGCCTGCTTCAAAGCATCAACGGTAGCGAGGTAAGCATATTCGCTTTCTTCCCCCATACTTACACGCTGTCTTCTGTTGAGAAGTCCTTTAAGATCCGGCTTGGGAACTTGTCCCGTTAATCCCGACCTATACCCAAAATCTTTTCTTTCCTGTTCAAGAACAATACCTGATTTTCCTTGATATAGGGATTCCTTCACCTCTTCTAATGAAGTTCCGATGCAAGAATAAATTCCCATTCCGGTAATTACAACCCTATTTTCCATCTTTTCTTATTCTATTGATTATGAGTAAATACCGCCATTAATATTAATCACTTCCCCTGTAATGTAAGAAGATTTCTTTGAAGCCAGAAATGCAACCAGTTCGGCCACTTCTTCTGCTTCTCCAAATCTGTTGGCAGGGATCATCGCTTTTAATTCATCTTCATTAAACTCCTGCGTCATATCTGTTCTGATAAATCCCGGAGCTACAGCATTTACGGTTATATTTCTTTTAGCAACTTCTTGCGCCAGTGCTTTTGTAGCACCCACCACAGCACCTTTTGCAGCAGAATAATTGGTTTGCCCGGCAGTTCCTTTTACTCCGGAAACTGAAACCATATTGATAATCCTACCATATTTGTTACGTAACAATTTCTGAATAAAGAAGTTGGTTACATTGAAAAATCCATTTAAACTGGTATTGATCACACTGTTCCAGTCTTCATTTTTCATCCACATAAACAAACCGTCTCTTGTAATCCCGGCATTGTTTACAATAACCTCAACAAGTGCATCGGCATTATTTTCCTGCCAATCTCCCAGTACTTTCAGGGTTTCTTCAGAATTACCTACGTCAAATTTAAGAATCTCTCCCGTTGCACCAAGCTCTACAACTTTTGCCAGCGTCTCTTTTGCAGCGGCTTCATTCGATGTATAGTTAATCAGTATATGATAGTTTTTTTCCTCCGCTAGCTTTATACAGATCGCTCTTCCAATACCTCTGGAGCCTCCTGTTACAATTGCACATTTCATGTCTTAGTGTTAGTTTTAATTATGAAAAAGTTCTGCATTGTAGAACCATTTATTTCCTAATAAATTTCCTTTTGTATCTAAAAACCCCCATTTACCAGATTTTTTTACTCTTGAAACTCCATTATTAAATCCCTTATTCTTTTCATTAAACCCAAAGCTCACAGAGATCTCATAATCCATTGGAATTACCACTTTCCCTGTGGTGTCAATGAATCCCCAGTTCTTTCCCTTTACGGCGGCAAGATTATCATTACTAAAAACCTCTGCATCACTATACATAGGCTCTATAACATAATTTCCTTCTTTATTTATATATCCCCATTTGCCTCCTTCGAATACAGGAGCTAAATTCTGATTAAAAGCTCTTGCTTTGGCAAACTTTGGTTCTATGATCCATTTCCCGGTTTTATCAACAAACCCTACCTTCCCATTTCTTTTAGCATAGGTAAGTGTCTGATTTCCAAAATCCCATATTTTATCCGCTCCTTCTACCACAGTAAATACACTTCCATCAATAACGCCATATGCTTTTTCTTTTTGCGCCCACGTTACCCCATTCACATATTCTCCAACATCTTTATATTCTACAGGAACGATCACCTTTCCATTGGTATCAATGATTCCCCACATTCCATTTTGTGATGCTCTCGCATATCCATTTTGAAAAGGCTTGATCACGTCATATTCTGCACGGATGGTCACTTTTCCTGCCTTATCAAATGCACCAACCTTATTTCCAACTTTCATGAAAGCTACTCCACTGGTAAAGTCATAAATTTTATCAGAATAAGGCATCGTCTGTTTTTCACCTTTTTTATCAATGTAAAACCAAGCCCCGTCACGTTCCACAGCGCAAAAGCCATCATTAAAATCCCTTGTTCTCGAAAATGATGGTTCTATAACCATTTTACCGTCCTTACCGATAAACCCCCAGCTGTCTTTTATCTTTACTGCAGCTAATCCATCTGAGAAATCTTTTGCGGCATCATAATTGGGCTGAATACTATAATTCCCCGATTTATCTATATATCCTATTTTGGCTTTTTCTTTTACTAAAGCCAACTCCTGAGCAAATACACTTTGGCCCAGGATCATTAATGAAATAACTAATATTTTTTTCATGCTTCTGTATTTTTAAGATATTGCTTTACTTTTTCCAGATAAGGATACATCACCATATCATCAGAGAAAGCCGGTATTATTTTTCTAATATCTTCATACAGCTTCTTTGTAGGTGTCGACACTTTATCCTGGAAACCAAGATATTCAATAGCCTGAACAACAGTAATTGCCTCTATACTTAACACTTCAAAAGCATTTTCTATTACTTTTCTGCAAATAACAGCAGCATTGGTCCCCATGCTTACAATATCCTGATTATCATTATTATTGGGAATACTGTGAACATACATTGAATTGGATAACATCTGGCTTTCAGCAGTTGTAGACGTTGCTGTAAACTGCACTCCCTGCATCCCAAAATTAAATCCTAATTTACCTAAATTAACAAAAGGCGGTAAAATTTCATTGATCTTGGAGTTCAGAAGATAATTAAGCTGTCTTTCTGCAAGCATTGTTAATTTTGTTACCACTAATTTTAGCTTATCCATCTCCAATGAGATATAATCTCCATGGAAATTTCCGCCATGATAAACATGCTGATCTTCAACGTTAATGATCGGATTATCATTTGCGGAATTCACCTCATTTTCAAGCACTTCTTCCGTGTATTCCAGAGTATCCAATACCGGACCTAAGATCTGAGGAACACATCTTAATGAATAATATTCCTGAACTTTTTCTTTAAATACTTTTTCCTGTTCTTCGAAGTGAGTATATAGATGATCTTCTCTTTTTCGGATCAATTTACTATCGGATAAATGGGCACGCATTTTTTCTGCGATCTTTTGCTGGCCATGGTGTCTTTTGGTTCCATTTAATACCTCTGAGAAATGATCATCATAAGCCTGAACAATTTCATTGATCGCACAGGAAAGCTGCACTGATATTTCCGTAAGCTGATTGGCTTTATATGCATTAACAGCTCCGATACCAGACATCACTGAAGTTCCGTTCATTAGAGCAAGACCTTCACGAATTTCAACTTTTATCGGCTGCAACCCTTCAGTTTCAAAAACTGCTTGTGTCGATTTCCTCTCTCCTTTATAAAATACCTCACCTTCTCCGATTAATACCAATGCTAAATGAGCTAACTGAACTAAATCACCACTCGCACCAACTCCTCCATGCTCAAAAACCAACGGTGTAATATCCCTGTTTATTAATTCTTTAAGTAAATAAATTACAGAACTATGAACCCCAGATTTACCAAGAGATAAGGTATTAAGTCTTGCCAACATACAAGCCTTAACTTCTGAAGCAGGTAACGGAGTTCCGATTCCTGAAGAATGGCTTCTTATCAGATTATATTGAAGCTGATGAGTATCCTCATCACTTATTTTAAATTGAGCCATCGGCCCAAAACCTGTATTTACACCATAAATTATCTTATTCTTTGAAAACTCCTTTAAAAACTGAAAGCTTTCTTCAACTCTTGTTAAAAGTGCATCATCCAGTTCTATTTTTTCATTTTCAATAATAATTTTTTGAAAATCCCTCAGTGTTAAAAAGTTGTCTATTTTCATTAATCAGAAGTAATAATAGATAATTTTATAAAATATTAATTAATTGTCACTAATTTTGCGGCAAAGATAGAAGTTATTATTAAAATAAAAAATCAAAGATGGGTAAAGAGTTTGTTGATGTTCTTGTAATAGGTGCCGGACCTTCAGGATGCGTATCTTCCTCATACTTAAAGAAGAACAACATTAACGTAAAGGTTGTTGAAAAAACCAAATTCCCAAGATTAGTCGTTGGCGAAAGCCTAATTCCCAGGGTAATGGATCATTTCGATGAAGCCGGGCTTTTCCCTGCTTTGGACAAAATGAACTTTGAGAAGAAGCTGGGTGCCCGTTTCTTACGAGGTGACGAAGTCTGCCTATTTGATTTTAGCGATAAATTTGGAAGTGGCTGGGACTGGACCTGGCAGGTTCCAAGAGCTGATTTTGATCATACACTAGCTAATGAAGTCATCAATAAAGGTATTGATCTGGAATTTGAAACAGAAGTCATTGATATCCAATTTGAAGGAACAAATTCTGTAACCACTGTAAAAAATAAGAACGGAGAAACAAAAGAGATCCATGCAAAATTTGTTATTGATTCCAGTGGATATGGCAGGGTTTTGCCCCGTTTACTGGATTTGGAAAAACCATCAAAACTATCTCCGCATTCCGCCATTTTCTCCCATGTGAAAGACATCAACAGGGAAGAGGGAACAGAAGGTACTTTAATTTCCTTTGACATCATTGAAACAGAAGTATGGCTGTGGGTCATCCCTTTTTCAAATGGAAACACCAGTGTCGGAATTGTAGGACCTACTGATTATATCGAAAAGTTGGCAGAAAATGGAGACACAGCAGAAGCACTTAGAAAAGCCATATCACTTTCCGATTATTATGTAAAACGTTTCGGAAATATTGACTTTCTTTTTGAACCCAGACATCTGAAAGATTATTCCTGTTCTGTTAAAAGTTTATTCGGTGATGGATTTGCACTGACAGGAAATGCCTCTGAATTCTTAGATCCTGTTTTTTCATCAGGAATGGCTTTCGCCACAGAATCAGGAATGTTGGCTGCAAAGCTGGCGATCAGACAATTAAATGGAGAATCCATAGACTGGCAAAAAGAATATGCAGATTATATATTATATGGAGTAGATGTATTTACGACCTATGTAAAAGAGTGGTACACCGGAAATCTTCAGGAATTATTCTTCCATCAGCCAGAAAATCCTGATGTCAAAAAGAAAATATGTGCAGTTCTAGCAGGCTATGTGTGGGATAAGGATAATCCTTTTGTGAAGAAACATGACACCGTGATAAAAAATCTTGCTAATCTGATTAAAACAGAAAAACAACAGCAAGAATTACAATAAAAAAAAGCGGTCCGACTATTGAGGCCGCTTTTTTATTATGATTTATATCGTTTTTTATCTTAAATCGATAAAGGTAATAGGTTTCCTACTGTTTGGATTATGAACAATTTTAGATAAAGTCTCCAATTCTATAATTTCAATCTTCGGACTCACCCGTAGTTTTGCACGAAAATGATCCCGGACTTCATTAACAAAAGTCTCAGGTTCAGCATCTGTACTTACCTTAATAATGATTTCATCCAATCCAATTTCATTAGACTGAATAACAATCTGAAAGCATTGTAGATTATTAAAATCATTTAAAATATCATTCATGGCAGGTGGATACAAAGTAGTCCCCTTATATTTGATCATCTGTTGCTTTCTCCCAATCACAGGACCAAGCCGCATCGTATTTCTGCCACATTTACAGGCTTCATAATGAGCTTTTACAATATCCCCTGTTTTAAATCTGAGTAAAGGAATCGCCTCAACCCCAAGAGTCGTAATCGTTAATTCACCACTTTCACCTTCTTTTACGTGATTTCCTTCATCATCAAGAATCTCAGTAATAATTAATTCTGGATGATGATGTCCCCCAATCTGGAATTCGCATTCTGTAAAAGCAGTACTCATTTCCGTCGAAGCATAAGTAGAGAATAATTTGATATCCCATTTTTCCTTAATTTTCTGGGAAAGAATATTATCTGTGAAATCCTGATTTTTTATACTTTCTCCAATACAAACAGCTCCATAAATGCTGGAGTTTTTGTAATCCAATCCATGTTTTTCAGCATAGTCGATCATTTTCAATAAAAAAGAAGGAACCGTAATCAGGTATTTGGGCTGATATCTGAAGATCGAGTCCCATTGCAATTCCGGAATCCCGGGACCCATTCTTACTACGCTCGCTCCCATTTTTCTTAATCCTAAAAAATAAGCCAGCCCAGCCATAAATCTTTTATCGATCGTGGTGATCATCTGCACCACATCTCCTCTTTGTATTCCGGCGCACGCAAAAGAGATCGCTTCATTATAAGCCAATCTTTCAAGATCAAGATCTGACAGTCCAAAAGTAACCGGATCCCCCAAAGTTCCCGAAGTAGTACTATAATCTACAATTTTGTTTGGGGGAATACAGAAAAAATCATGATTATGCTGTTGCAAATCATTCTTTGTGGTTGTAGGGATCTTCTTTAAATCTTCTAAAGATTGGATATCATCAATACTGATATTATTTTCTTTAAATAATTTCTGATAAAATGGCGAGTTATTTTCAAGATAAATTAGCAGTTCCTGAAGTTTTCCCTCTTGAAACCTTTTAATCTCCTGAAGGTCTGATTTTTCAATTGACGGATAGAAGTCCAATGGTTTTATTTTTATGGAACAAATTTATTCAATTAAAATTAAAAGATTGAATGATTAAAAGATTAAAAAATGAAACCGCTCCTAATTTTATCTCTGAAATGTAAAAGTTTGTGTATTTACGTTTCCTGCGGTATTAGCCGTTGTAACTTTCAACGTGTGCAAGCCTGAACCTTTTGGACAGTGCTCGTCAAAAACATAAACAAAATTATCTTTTACACGGGTAAACCTGAGCCATTTTCCGTCCATTTCAGCACGGAATGATTCAATATCTCCTATTTTAGTAACACCTTTTAATTGCAGAGAGCTGGTTCCTACGAGTGCTCCCTCCTTCCAACCCGAAGAGACAGAAGGCAGGCTGTCATCTATAAGCAACCTTGCAACACCTAATCTCTTAAACACTCCTTCTAGCCAATTGTCATTCCATTTTCCTTTGACAAAATCCTTATCACTTCCATAATTAAGTTCTATTACAGACTGATTCTTTTCCGCATTGCTCACATTTCTGTTTGGTTTTATTTTTAAAGAATAGCTGTCATGAACAGGAACATACAAACTATGCAAAAGAATCGCATTAGAAGGCGCCTCCGGGTCAGGTCTTTCAGACATATTGAAATTGACCTCATCATAAACCGAATTTTTACTAAGATTGATTTCTGCATTTTCAGTTTTAATTATCTTTCCTTCATTTGGCTTTACCGATTTATTACCGGAAGGCACCCTATCAGAAATCTTACTTAGTTGGATTTGCGTTGTTAGTCTGCTTGTATTTCCATTGATATCTTTTAAAACAATCTCGATCGTATGAATGTCTTCGTCCTGAAGATTAACAATTCCATTGGAACCGGAACTATAATCAGGCAACTTCATTCCCGGCAATGTAGATAAATGCTGAATACTCATCTTATCCCGGATGAATTTTGCGTAGTCAATACACCCATTGATATAGCGGGTATCATCATAACTTACTTTATCAATTTTAAAACTGTATATCAATTTATTATCCATCAGCAACTGAGCCTCATAAATTCCTAAATTAAAACCCTTATTTGCTTTATCTACAGCTTTTATCGCAAAGCTTACTGAAGGCGAGGAGACATAAACGATATTAGAAGTGTATACATTTCCTGTTTTTTTCACAGCAATGTCATTAGCCCCTGGCTCATAGCTACTGAAACGTCTATCATACCAATATAGCCCACTGATAATGGGTGCAATACTATCCGGAATAGTAAAACCGAAAAGCAGAGGATTAAGGCATTCTTCGGTCTTTGTATCTCTGATCTCAAAATGTAAATGAGGTCCCGCGGAACCTCCTGTATTTCCACTTAATGCAATTATCTGACCCTTGGTAACGGGAAACTCTCTGGTAGAAAATGTAATATCCTGCTCCCATTTCTCATCTTGATACTGCTTCTGTTTTACATATTCGTTAAGCGAATCAAAATAGGAATTCAGATGGGCATAAACGGTTGTATATCCATTGGGGTGTGTGATGTAAACGGCATTTCCAAAACCATAGCGTTCAACTTTTATCCTGCTCACATAACCATCTGCAGCCGCAACCACCGGTAGATTTTCCTGACTATTGGTTCGTATATCCAACCCCATGTGAAAATGATTGGATCGGACGGCTCCAAAATTTGCGGCCAACTGTATGGGAATATTCAATGGATTTCTAAAATAGTTCTGAGGGTACTTATTCTGGCCAAAAATCAGACTTCCACTGATGCAACAAATAGTAAACAATAATTTCAAAAGGATTTTCATTCAAGTGGTTTTTAAGTGTTATTTTAAAGTTACAAAAATTTGCTTATTGATTTTTCACTGATCACATCATGTTATTTATGGTCCAATTAAAATTTTAAGCTAAAAAAATCTACGTGATCTACGCAAATCTGCGAGAGGACATTTTATATTTTGGTTTAAACCAAATAATAAAATGTACAATTTGGAAGTGGGCTAAAGCCCACCTCTATTGATATAATCATTAATTTTTAATTAGGAAAATTTATAAAAATCATCAGGAATACCATTTAAAAAATCTCCTTTTTACATTTCAAAATTCACAAATAATTGATCCCATTATTTATATTTCTGAAATTGAACTTTTTAATAGATGATATCAAAATAAAACATATATTATAAACCCACAAAAAATCACTAAATTTGCCAACTTAATTAATCAACGATATTGAGATAGTACAATGAGCCAATTTAAAGAATACAAAAACCTCAACCTTATTGATATAGCCGACAATGTTTCGGAATTTTGGAAACAAAATCAAACTTTCAGTAAAAGTGTTGAAATTCGTGAGGGTAGCCCTGAGTTTGTATTTTATGAAGGTCCGCCTTCAGCAAACGGTATGCCTGGAATTCACCATGTAATGGCAAGAGCGTTGAAAGATATTTTCTGCCGTTATCAGACTCAGAACGGGAAACAGGTTTTCCGTAAAGCGGGTTGGGATACACACGGACTTCCTGTGGAGCTGGGTGTTGAAAAAGAATTAGGGATTACGAAAGAAGACATTGGCAAAAAAATTTCTATTGAAGATTATAACAGAGCATGTCGTGAGGCGGTAATGCGTTATACGGATGTATGGAATGACCTTACAGAGAAAATAGGATATTGGGTGGATCTTGAAGATCCATACATTACCTATAAATCAAAATATATGGAGACCGTTTGGTGGTTGTTGAAGCAATTATACAGCAAGGAATTGTTATATAAAGGGTACACGATCCAGCCTTACTCTCCCAAAGCAGGAACAGGACTTTCTTCACACGAATTGAATCAGCCGGGAACTTATCGTGATGTTTCTGACACTACGATCGTGGCTCAATTCAGAGTTAAGAAAGAAACAAGTGATCTGTTCACTGATGTAGATGGTAACGTAGATATTTTAGCATGGACGACTACTCCATGGACATTGCCTTCAAATACGGCGCTTGCCGTAGGAAGAGACATTGAGTATGTTGTTGTTAAGACATTCAACCAATATACTTTTGAACCGATCACCATAGTATTGGCAAGAGTTCTTTTGGAAAAGAATTTTGGTAAAAAGTATGTTGCAGGAACAGAAGAGGATTTTGCGAACTACACATCGGAAAGCAAAACAATTCCTTATCAAATTCTTAAGGAATTTACAGGAGAAAAACTGGCAGGAACTCAATATGAACAATTGATTCCCTGGTTCACTCCATCTGAGACTCTAGAAAAAGCATTCAGAGTAATCCTTGGGGACTTTGTAACGACAGAAGATGGTACCGGTATCGTACATATCGCTCCTACCTTTGGTGCAGATGATGCAAGAGTGGCTAAGGAAGCAGGTATTCCTCCAATGTTGGTAAAAGATGAAAATGACAATCTTGTTCCGTTAGTCGATTTACAGGGTAAATTTATAAGAGGAGAGAATGTTCCTGAGGTATTTTCAGGGAAATATATCAAGAATGAATATTATGATGACGGAACTGCTCCTGAAAAATCATGGGATGTTCATTTAGCCATTGTATTAAAAGAAGAGAATAAAGCCTTCAAGGTAGAAAAATATGTCCACAGCTATCCACATTGCTGGAGAACTGACAAACCAGTATTGTATTATCCATTGGATTCATGGTTTGTGAAAATGACCGCTGTAAAAGATCGTTTGGTTAATCTGAACAAAGAGATCAACTGGAAGCCAAAGGCTACCGGAGAGGGACGTTTTGCCAACTGGTTAGAAAATGTAAACGACTGGAACCTATCCCGTTCCCGTTATTGGGGAATTCCTTTACCGATCTGGAGAACGGATGACCTGAAAGAGGAAATGGTGATCGGTTCTGTAGAAGAGCTATACAACGAGATCGAAAAATCGGTTGAAAAAGGATTTATGAAAGAAAATCCATTCAAAGGTTTTGAAATAGGAAATATGTCTGAGGAAAACTATTCGTTGGTTGACCTTCATAAAAATGTAGTTGATAAAGTTGTTTTGGTATCAGTATCAGGAAGACCTATGAACCGTGAAAGCGATTTGATCGATGTTTGGTTCGATTCAGGTTCTATGCCTTATGCACAGCTGCATTATCCTTTTGAGAATAAAGAATTAATAGATAATAAAAAGGCATTCCCTGCTGATTTCATCGCAGAAGGTGTGGATCAGACCCGTGGTTGGTTCTATACACTTCATGCTATCGGAACTGCTGTTTTTGATTCAGTTGCTTATAAGAATGTAATGAGTAACGGACTTGTTCTGGATAAAAACGGGCAGAAGATGTCTAAGCGTTTAGGTAATGCAGTAGACCCGTTTGAAACACTTTCTGTTTACGGACCGGATGCAACACGTTGGTATATGATCTCCAATGCGAATCCTTGGGAAAATTTAAAATTTGATATCGAGGGAATCGACGAAGTAAGAAGAAAATTCTTCGGCACCCTTTACAATACCTATTCCTTCTTTGCATTATATGCAAATGTAGATGGATTCAATTATTCAGAAAAAGAAGTGGAAAACCGTCCGGAAATTGACAGATGGATCCTTTCTGAACTGAATCTTCTGATCAAGGAAGTGAAAGCATTCTATGAGGATTATGAGCCTACAAGAGTAGCTAGAGCAATAAGTAATTTTGTAAATGACAACTTAAGTAACTGGTATGTAAGATTATGCAGAAGACGTTTCTGGAAAGGAGAGTATTCTGATGATAAGATCTCTGCTTACCAGACTTTATATACCTGTCTTGAAGTGGTTGCTAAATTATCCGCACCAATTGCTCCATTCTTTATGGATCAATTGTACCAGGATCTGAATAAGGTAACAGGAAAAGAAAGTCTTGAGTCCGTACACCTTACTGACTTCCCGGTTGCCGATGAAAGTTTAATCGATCAGGACCTGGTTGAAAAAACCCATTTAGCACAGCAGATCACAAGTATGGTATTTTCTTTAAGAAAAAAAGAAAATGTAAAAGTACGTCAACCACTACAAAAAGTGCTGGTACCTGTCCTGGATTCTAAAGCTGAGGAACAGATTTTAGCCGTAGCAGAACTGATCAAGCAGGAAGTGAATGTAAAAGAATTACAATTAATTAATGCAGAAGAAGCTTCTCATTTAATTGTAAAACAAATCAAGCCCAACTTTAAGGCTTTAGGCCCTAAGCTTGGAAAAGATATGAAAGTCGTCGGAAATGAAATTGCTGATTTTTCAGCAGAACAAATTTCTAATTTAGAAAAAGAAGGTAAAATAGATATCCAGGGTTATGAAATAACAATGAATGATGTTGAAATTTCAACAAAAGACATTCCGGGATGGACGGTAACTTCTGATGGGAAAACAACTGTGGCATTAGATTTGACGTTAACAGACGAGTTGAAATCTGAAGGTATTGCAAGAGAGTTCATTAATAGAATTCAAAACCTAAGAAAAGACAAGGACTTTGAGTTGACGGACAGAATAAATATCTTCATAGAAGAAAATTCACCATTCCTTGATAATATCAAGAAAAATGAAGAATATATTTCTACAGAGGTCTTGTCAAATAAAATAGAAATTGTATCTTCACTTTCAAATTTTAACGAAATCGAGATAGATGAAGTTAATTTTAAGGTAAATGTTGAAAAAAATTAACGTATAGTTATTGCATTTCAAATTCCATTTCATAATTTTATTAAAAAAGAGAAAAGAACATGTCAGACGAAAGAGTAAGATATAATGATTCTGATTTACAAGAGTTTAAAGCGATCATTAAAGAAAAAATAGAAAAAGCTGAAAAAGATTTACAACTGATAAGAGAAAGTTTTATCAACGACCAGAATAACGGGACTGATGACACGTCTCCTACATTCAAAGCGTTTGAAGAAGGAGCGGAAACTCTTAGTAAAGAACAAAACTCGATCTTAGCAGGAAGACAGGAGAAGTTTGTTCGTGATCTTAAAAACGCTTTAATCAGAATAGAAAATAAAACGTATGGTGTTTGCAGAGTGACGGGAAAACTGATTCCAAAAGAAAGACTGTTAGCAGTTCCTCACGCTACATTAAGCATCGAAGCGAAAAATATGCAGAAATAACCGTAAGGTTTGTAAAATAAATTTGGGTTTATATTGTATTAGCAGTAATACTTTATAAACCTAATTTTTAATTTATATCCATGAGCGAATATTTAATTTTAGGGATTATACTTATTGCGGTGTTATGGTTTTTCAACAAAGACAGAATTAAGAATAAATTCTTTCCAGATCAACATAAAAACTATACAATCGACGATCAGTTTAATTCGGATAAACGCGAAAGGGAAAAAGAAATTGACAGACTCTTAGCTAAGATGGGTAAAAACGGCGTCAATGATCTTTCTCCAAAAGAAAGGAAAAGACTTGACGAATTATCTAAGAAGTAAAAATAAAATATAAGAAATGGAATCTATTATAGTACATCCTAAAAATCCGATGGAACTTGCAGCACTGAAAAATGTACTGAAAGAAATGAACATTAAATTTGAAAAAGCTCATGTGAAGAGTTCATTTAATGGACAGAAAGTGATCAAGAAAGCGAGCGATAATAAAAATGTAAGAGCAGCTTCAAAACCTTCAAAACCTAAAGGAGAGTAATGAAAAAGATATTAGCTATTACATTTTTGGTATTGTTAATAGACCAGGCTTCAAAAATTTACATTAAGACTCATTTCAATCTGGATGATAGTGTTTCTGTTCTTCCAGGTTTTAAACTTACTTTCGTAGAAAATCCGGGAATGGCTTATGGTCTTCATTTTGGAGGGGTAATCGGTAAGTATTTTTTAGTTATTCTAAGAATATTCCTGATTGGAGGAATGGTTTATATGTTTAAAAAGTGGCTTCAACAGGGAGCTTCTAATTATCTTATCATTCCAATGGCCGTTATTTTTGCCGGAGCAATCGGTAACCTTATCGACGGAATGTTCTATGGTCTCATTTTCGATAGCGGAACGGTGTATGATTCCAGTATTGATCGATGGATTGGCTATGGTGGGATTTCAAAAATCGCTTCTGCCGGACAGGGATATTCTACTTTTATGAGAGGTTGCGTCGTGGATATGCTTCATTTCCCAATTGTAGACTGGAATGTTCCGGAAAGCTACCCAATAATAGGTGGTAAGCATATTGAATTTTTCAAATATATCTTTAATGTTGCAGACTCTGCCATCACAGTAGGTGCAGTATTATTATTAATTTTCAGGAAAAAGGCTTTTCCAAACGGACTCGAGTTTTAGAGAACAATACAGATGAAAAAAATAATCAAAAATATATTTAAAATTTTCCTGCTTCTTATCGTTGCAGGAATTATTTTTATTGCATTTGCCAACTATAACATTAAAAAGCAAAGTGCTCCCTATCTTTCCAATAACCTCTCTACTTTTCCAAATACCAAAACAGCAATACTTCTTGGGACAAGTAAGATTTTGAATAATGGGATGCCTAATGCATATTTTTATAACAGGATCCAGGCAGCTATAGACCTTTTTAAAAGCGGTAAAATACAATACATTATTGTAAGTGGTGATAATAGTACAAAAGAGTATAATGAGCCGGAAGATATGCAGCTTACTTTAATGAAGTATGGTATTCCAAAAGACAGAATCATCCTTGACCATGCCGGATTTAGAACATTAGATTCTGTGGTAAGGGCCAAAGAGATTTTCGGACAAACTAAAATCATCATTATCTCACAAAAATTCCACAATGAAAGAGCGGTATTTTTAGCCCGAAAAAACGGAATTGAAGCATATGGATATAATGCAAATGATGTCAATAAATATGCGGGTTTAAAAACCAATATGCGGGAATATGTGGCAAAAGCTAAAGTATATTGGGATCTTCTGTTTGAAGTACAGCCAAAATTCGGAGGAGAGAAGATTGTGATTCCTTAGTTTTTAAGGATGTTTTGTGAAAACGTATTCATGAAATTTACCCGGAGAGCTTTTAATCTTTTAATTCATTATTCCAACAAACATCGTAAATTTGTAATTCATTAATTTTTATAAATAATAAACAAAATGTCAAGAATTCTTACCGGCGTTCAAGCCACCGGCACTCCGCACCTTGGAAATTTGTTAGGTGCTATTATTCCTGCTATTGAACTTTCAAAACAGGAAGGAAATGAGTCTTTTTTATTCATTGCGAATCTGCATTCATTAACGCAGATAAAAGACGCAAAAAAATTAAAACAAAATACCTACGAGATCGCTGCGGCTTGGCTTGCTTGTGGGCTGGATACTGAAAAAACATTCTTTTACAGACAAAGTGATATTCCTGAAACCTGTGAACTATCTTGGCATTTATCATGTTTTTTTCCTTATCAAAGATTAACACTGGCACATTCTTTTAAAGATAAAGCAGACAGACTTCAGGATGTGAATGCAGGACTTTTCACCTATCCTATATTAATGTCTGCAGATATTTTATTATATGACGCAGAGATTGTTCCGGTAGGAAAAGATCAGCTTCAGCATTTAGAAATTGCACGGGATGTGGCTTCAAGGTTTAATAATCAGATGGGAGAAGTGTTGGTACTTCCACAAGCTGAACTTCAGGCAGATACAAAATATGTTCCTGGAACAGATGGCCGCAAAATGTCTAAATCGATGGGAAATATTATCAATATTTTCTTATCTGATAAGGAACTGAAAAAACAGGTAATGAGTATTGAAACAGATTCTAAATCTTTAGAAGAGCCTAAAGATCCTGAAACCGATAAAACATTTACCATTTATCAATTAATTGCCACTCCTGAGCAGACAGAAGAATTAAGAGCAAAATACCTGGCTGGAAACTTCGGATATGGGCATGCTAAAACAGAGTTATTCAATTTAATTATCACCCGTTTCCAGAAAGAAAGAGAAACATATACTTATTATATGACCCATCTGGACGAGCTGGAAGCAAAACTTCAGGCTGGAGCTGCAAAAACAAGAGTCATTGCAGTAGAAACCATTAAACGGGTACGAGAAAGTTTAGGAATCTAAATACATACAAAATGCTAGCTGTTGTCAGATAAAACGAAGCTATGCATTCCATTTTCGAACGTATAAACAATATCCCATCCGGGATATTGTTTTATTATAGTCTTAATGATAGAAAGCCCCAATCCCGTAGAACTTGAATCTGCACTTTTTTTATAAAATCGGGTAAAAATCTTATCCTGTTCCAGTGGGATCTCTGAGCCTGTATTTTGAAAGATCAGTTTATCTTTTCCGGTCATGATATGTAAATGCCCTTCTTCACGGTTATACTTAATTGCATTTTTAAGCAAATTAGAAATAAGAATGCGTGCTAAATCAGGATTAAAAACAGCTTCAAAAACTTCTTTTTCCAATACATTTACATTGATATTTTTGAACTCTATAAAATCCTCATAGCTATCGAGCAATTCTGTGATCAATATATTAAAATTAACATTGGCTACCGAACTGAATTGATTATTCTCGATTTTAGAAAGCATGAGCAGAGACTTATTTAGACTCGCCATTCTTCTCAAATCGTTTTTCACTCCATCGAAAAATTGGATGTTATTTTTATCGAGTTCATCATTCTGGATAGCAAGATCTATTTTATTGATAACAATGGCTAAAGGAGTCTGAAGTTCGTGCGAAGCGTTTTCAATAAACTGTTTCTGCTGTTGAAAAACAAGCTCATTCCGATCGATCATCTCATTGATCTCAATATTCAGCTCCTCGAATTCTTTTATTGAATAGTTCTGAGGCTGCTCAACAGAAGGTATTCCAAACTGATATTTTTTGAGCTTATCCAATATTATATAGAAAGGTTTCATGGCTCTGTGAAGCAGGAATCCATTAATTCCCATAATACTCACCACCAACAGCAGATACAAAACAATAAGCGCAGTTGTCAGATCATATACCAACTCATCCTCCTCCACCGTAGAGGTTCTGATGGTCAGTTTCTGATATTTTCCAAACTGATCTATAAAATCGGTCTCAATAACTCTGTACGGCTGTTCCTCATCATCGTATTCCATATAATACATTTTATTATACAGTCTGTTTTTCTCCTGATGCTCTGATGCAGAAATAGGATTGATTTTAAATTCGTTAAAACCAAACTCATTATTCTTCAAGAGGTTTTCATCCAGATATACCGCTTTGATAATTTGGATCTTCCTGTTTTTCAATCCATCATCTACATTATCATATACCTCATCCAGGATGTAAGCGTAAAACAATGCCGCCCATACTGCAATAATTAATAACAGGATTGTTATCAGGTACTTTATCGTATAATATTTCAGTGAAACTTTCATTAAACAAATTTATAACCAATTCCATAGACCGCCTGAAAGTCCGCGTCTGCTCCGGAAGTCTTTAATTTTTTACGAAGATTTTTTATCTGTGAATAAATAAAATCAAGACTGTCAGCCTGGTCGATATAATCTCCCCAAATTGCTTCTGCAAGCATTGTTTTCTGTAATGTTTTCTCCGGATGGATCACAAAGTAATACAACAGATCATATTCTTTACGGTTCAGGATCAATTCTTCATCCCCAACCTTTACTTTCCTGATGTCAGGATCAATATAAATATTTTTATAACTAATTATATTTTCACCATCCTGATTTTTCCTTCTGATCACCGATTTAATTCTTGCCATCAACTCAGCAAGATGAAATGGCTTTGCCAGGTAATCATCTGCTCCAATTTCCAATCCGTTTACTTTATCATCAACGGAATCTTTTGCAGACAAGATGATCACCGGATCCTTTTTGTGCATATTTTTAATCTCTTTCAGAAGATCCATTCCATTTCCATCGGGCAGCATAATATCCAGAAGAATACAGTCATATTCATAAGAAATGATCTTTTCAAGCCCCGAAGTATAGTTGGAGGCGTATTCTACAATAAAGTGTTCGGCTTCAAGAAAGCTTTGCACAATATTTCTTAATTCTGGTTCATCTTCAATAATTAAAATTTTCATAACCCTTATTTATTCTAACTCCCTGATCAAATATATAAAATTATAACCTCCTGTTGCCGGGAGGTCATAATTTATCAAGATTAAAAATTATTTTTAATAAAGCTTCCATCTACACGGAAACTGAGTATTTTACCATTTAACAAATGAATCCTGTAGATATCCCTTATCTTATTTATAGATTCAACGACCACAGATGGATGGTTCTTAGTGATAAAGACCAATATATTTCTCCGGCTTTCTTTGCTGATTATATTCCAATTTACCATAACATAAAAATTTTGTGATTAAAAAAGTATTGTTAGTCATCAATTCGAGTAAAATTTCCATTTTTATCGAATTTCAGGTCAACACCATTGGAAAGCTCCGCCTTGTAGGACCATCTTTCCTTTTCAATTTTTATGACATAAGTATTTGGAAAACTCTTAGCCACATAATTTCTTATCCCTGCAGGAATAAAACCATATGGAAGTTTCTGATGTTTGCCATCTACCTCTTTCCAGTTCCCTTTGCTGTCAAATTCAATTTTTGTTCCGTTGGATAGATATACTTTGTATTCATCTACCCCATATATCTCGCGGTCTTCAATAACAGAACCTATAGAAACTCCCTTGAAATTAGCAAATAGAAAATTTTTGGCAGTTTTCGGTAACTGATTTTGGTTGATAGCACGATCCTGTGCAAAAACAAAACCAGTTGCAAACAGGAAAATAAAAGTTATAACACTGGTGATCTTCTTTAAATTTTTCATAATATAAAATTTTGTTCAATTATTATGAAGCAAAGTTCTATATTGATTTAGGAAAGAATTAGGAAAAAAACCGGCCGTAGAATTTTTATAGATACTCTTTGATCTGCAGAAGATGTTTAATCGTCTTTACGTTGTTCTCTGTTCTGTTTTCATTAAGCACATCAAAGAAAATGATATCTATTCCAAAATTCATAGCCCCTACAGCATCGGCAATCCAATCGTCTCCAATCAGAATACTTTCATCCTTAGCCGCCTGTGCCCGCCCTAAAGAATATTCAAAAATTTCAGGTCTGGGCTTTCTTACCCCAACTGCATCAGCACTGGTAATGGTATTAAAATATTTATCGATCCCTGACAGGATACATTTCCGTTCCGTCACTTCCTTAAACCCATTAGAAATAATGTGTAGTGTATAATTCTTAGATTTTAAGTAATCTAATATATAAATTGCCCCTTCTACCAATTCATTATGATTAAGAATCTTATCAAGGAAGTGTTCTTCAAAAAATTCGGAAAGCTCTTCGTTTTCTACACCAAAGTGTTTGAAAGTATCAAAAAAACGATGCTTTCTTAAATACTCTTTACCAATAATGCCATCCCGGATCTTCTCCCAAAGACTCTCATTGATTTCATGGTAGACCTCATGAAATTCTTCAAAATCAATGTTATAATTAAGGGCTATTTCCTGCTTTTCAAAAAGGTCTTTGATGGTACGGTAAGCGTTCTTACGGTGGTCCCAGAGCGTATTGTCCAGGTCAAAAAAAATGTGCTGAATTTTCATACAGCACAAAATTAATACTTTTAATTCTTGGAAATCGAATAATTTTTATCTTTGATCTTAACTATTCCCAGATTTTTTGAAAAGCTGAGTAGAAAATCAACGGTTTGTTTTTTTGGTTTCAAAGTTTTCACTTTTAAGGAATCATTTTTTTTCATAGGCGAAACATGTTTATCCTTAAAACGGGAATTTTTAATAATTATTATCTTGTCAGTATAATATTATTCTCTTCCATGATTTTTCTCAAATTGATTAAAGCATATCTTACACGTCCTAACGTAGTATTAATGCTCATATCTGTATGGTCAGCAATCTCTTTAAAACTTAATCCGTCAAAAAATCGTAGTTTAATAACCTCTTGCTGGTTCTGTGGTAAATATTGCAGCATTCGCAATAAATCTTCCTGAATCTGATTAGTTACTAATTGATCTTCAATATTTTCAGAAGGTTCTCTGATGAGATCAAAAATAGAATACTCATCAGTCTCAAAAGTAGTTTCTGAAACCTTGATATTCTTTGATTTTAATCTAAAATGATCGATAATTAGGTTATACGCAATCCTTTTTGCCCAAAGAATGAATTTTCCTTCTTCGTTATAACGTCCTTCTTTCAACATCACAATAATTTTCATGAATGTATCCTGGAAAACATCATTGGCTAGGTCTTCATCATTAATTTTGTAAAAAATGAATGTAAACAGTTCTCTCTGATGACGATGAATAAGAGTTGATAAAGCTCCTTCGTCTCCTTTTTGGTAAAGGGAAATTAATACGCAATCCGATTTTGATTTCATGACTTTCTTCTCAATATATATTTTTTGCCGACAGTTTTTCTTCCAGATATTTTATCTGGTTTCCGCTGTAAATACAAAACAGTTTTTCAGAGTAAAGTCCAATCAATAAGCAGTTCGTTTATTTATGGATGTAAATATAATAAATTTTTAATAACTGTTAACCTATTATTAATATTTAGAAAAATTTTTTAAAAAAAATCACTTAAACATATCATGAATGAAGACAGTTGGGATATTTAATGTAAAATTTACATTCACTCCTTTCAGCTTTTTTCCGTTCAATTCAGCACCACCAATAGGGAAAGCATAACCTGCCGTTAAATCCAGCAACCCAAATAAAGTAACTCCCACTTTTGGCGCAACATATTTATTTGTTCCTTCTACACCCGCTAAAAAATAGTAGGAATGATAGAAATCAACATTTTTTTCAAAATTAAGTAAGACATCTGCCTGAAGTTTAGGCATTATTGCAAACTTTGAATGGGTAGTCCCCATCAATGCCGAGCCGCCAACCCTGTAGATCACATCATCATTTTTCAGGAAAAGTAATTTTCCACCTAGCTCTCCAAAGCTTTGATTTTGATAGGCATATCCTACATTAATCATTTTATGCATGGTATATTGTGCACTTGCATAACTGGACAGAAAGAAAACAGATACAACAGCTATTACCAATCGAAAATTCATCATCTCTTAATTATTTAAGGTGTAAAATTAAAAAAAACTGCCTTATCTAATGAAAGATAAAGCAGTATAAATATCTCAAAGAAAAAATTAAATCCCAAATGCGGTTTTAATCTCTTCTACTTTGTCTAATTTCTCCCAAGTGAAGAATTCCAGGTCTTTTACAGTAAGTTCGTTTTTATGACCCTTATTGAACGTTTTATCTGCAATATAATGATCCTTACCCATATGTCCATAAGAAGCCGTTTCCTGATAGATCGGATTTCTTAGCTTCAGGTTTTCTTCAATAGCGTATGGTCTTAAATCAAAAATGGCAGACACTTTTTTAGCAATCTCTCCATCATGGATATCTACTTTTGAAGTTCCGTAAGTATTAATATACAAACCACAAGGCTCTGCAACACCAATTGCATAAGACACCTGTACCAATACTTCATCTGCAACACCAGCAGCTACAAGGTTTTTAGCAATATGTCTTGTCGCATAGGCAGCACTTCTGTCAACTTTAGAAGGATCTTTTCCAGAGAAAGCACCACCTCCGTGAGCTCCTTTCCCTCCGTAAGTATCAACGATAATTTTTCTACCTGTCAAACCTGTATCCCCATGAGGTCCTCCAATTACAAACTTTCCTGTTGGGTTGATATGGTATTTGATCTGATCATTAAATAAAGCTTTGATCTCCTCTGTTTGCTGAGCAACTACCCTTGGGATCAGAATATTTTTGATATCCTGACGGATTTTACTCAACATTTCTTCTTCAGAAGCAAAATCGTCATGTTGTGTAGAAACAACAATTGAATCAATTCTTACCGGCTTATGATCATCCGAATATTCGATAGTAACCTGGCTTTTCGCATCAGGACGCAAATAAGCGATCTCTTTGTTTTCTCTTCTTACTGCAGAAAGCTCTTTAAGAATAGTATGTGCCAGATCTAATGCCAAAGGCATATAATTCGCCGTTTCATTAGTTGCATATCCAAACATCATTCCCTGGTCACCAGCACCTTGTGCATTAGCCTTACTTTCGAAAGTTTCATCTGCCACTTTTCGGTCAACACCCTGGTTAATATCCGGTGACTGCTCATGAATTGCAGAGATCACTCCACAAGAATCTCCATTGAACATATATTCACCTTTGGTATACCCTATACCATTGATAACCTCTCTGGCAATGGTCTGAACATCAAGATAAGCATCTGATTTAACTTCTCCGGCAAGCACAACCTGTCCAGTAGTAACAAGAGTTTCACAAGCTACTTTTGAAGTTTTGTCGTATGCTAAAAAATGATCAATTAAAGCGTCAGAAATCTGATCTGCAATTTTATCAGGATGCCCTTCTGAAACTGATTCAGATGTAAATAAATAAGACATATTATTCTTTGTTTTTTATTAAATTAAAAATGTGAGGAATAATGTGAATAATTGCATGGAAAGCTCAAAAAGAAATACTGTTTTAGCTTTTTTTTATAGAGGTTGCAATCAGGTCAAATTTTTCCTCGTTCGTAAACTTTCGCAAAGTTAAGGACTATTTTTTAATACCCAAAACTTTTAAGAAATAATTATAATTTTCTTTAAACTAGCAATTTATCAGGATTAAAGGATAAAAACTATTGCGGCTTTATGCTTACGAAATCTTTCGGGCTTTCATTATAATTCAGCCTTTCTTTTAAAGAAGATTGGATAGATGAAGACAATTCATCAATTATTTTCTGTTTGAATGTCGGCTTATAATAAATAATGCTTATCTCTCTGTATGGGAAAGGCTTTTTAAATCTGAAAACCTTACTTTTCTGTTCTTCAGAGAGTTGGCTTAGAGCTAACTCAGGTAATATACTGATCCCGCCCACTTTATCAACCATATGAACCAACGTTTGGATGTTGGAAGCTAAAAAGTCCAGATTTTTAGGCTTTAGTGTATTTTCCTTTAAATGACAAATGTTTTCAAATTGATTTCTCAAACAATTTCCTTCCTCCAGAAGCCAAACTTTTTCGACATTCAGCTCTTCAGGAACAACATAAGAGTTCTTTTTATTTGCCTGAGTATCGGAACTGTAGATCATTAGTTCTTCATTGAATAAGAAGTCCTGGTAGAATTCATCCGCAGTGTCATAAGGAGTAGAAATAATTCCGGCATCCAGTTCACCAGCCTTTAAAGCTTTAATAATACTATCGGTCGTCATCTCTTTTACGTTCATCTGAATTTTCGGGTTCTCATCTAAGAATTTGAAAATTTCGGTAGGAAGAATAAAAGAAGAAACTGTAGGAATAATTCCCAGGTTAATCGTCCCCCCTAAAATGTTATTTAATAGGTTGGCCTTATTTCTCAGTTCATTGACAGATTCTATAATTACCTTCGCCTGATCGATAATTTGAAGTCCAACATCTGTTGTACGGATAGGGTGTGTAGTCCTGTCGAACACCTTTACATCCAGTTCATCCTCAAATTTCTGTATCATTGCACTTAGTGTAGGTTGCGTAATGAAGCATGCTTGAGCTGCTTTTCCAAAATGTTTATACTTATCTACAGCGATAAGATACTCCAATTGCTGAATGTTCATCTGATTAATATTATCTATTACAAAGATATGATGTTTTTGCTATAAGCAATTAAAAATTCGACTAAATTTGATATTTCTTACGTCCCAAACAACACAATAAACAAATCAAATCTAACTATATGGATTCCAAAAAATTAACATTAAGCAGCGGTGCTCCGTATTTTGAGCACCAGGATTCTCAGACCGTAGGGCAGAGGGGTCCTGTTTTATTACAAGACTTTATACTTCAGGAAAATTTAGCCCATTTTGTAAGAGAAAGAATTCCCGAAAGGATTGTTCATGCTAAAGGAAGTGGCGCATACGGAACGTTTACGGTAACACATGATATTAGTAAATATACAAAAGCTAAATTATTTTCATCCGTCGGAAACTCCTGCAGAATGTTTGCAAGGTTCTCTACCGTCGGAGGTGAAAAAGGAAGTGCTGATACTGCAAGAGACCCAAGAGGCTTTGCTTTAAAATTTTATACAGAAGATGGAAACTGGGATCTGGTAGGTAATAATACGCCCGTATTTTTCATTAAAGATGCCAAAAAATTTCCCGATTTTATTCATACTCAGAAGAGAGTTCCAAAAACGAACTTAAAGAGTGCAACCATGATGTGGGATTTCTGGAGCCTCAATCCTGAATCACTGCACCAGGTTTTGATCTTAATGTCTGATAGAGGGACCCCTCATGGCTACAGGCACATGCATGGTTTTGGATCTCATACGTTCTCAATGATCAACGCGAACAATGAAAGAGTTTGGGTTAAATTCCATTTTAAAACAAAACAGGGAATCAAAAACTTTAATAATGAAGAGGCGGTTAAACTTTCAGGTGAAAATCCAGATTTTGCTCAGGAAGACCTTTGCAATGCGATTGAAAAGGGAGACTTTCCAAAGTGGACCCTTTACATTCAGGTAATGACCGAAGAGCAGGCTAAAGATTTCAGATGGAATCCTTTTGACGTAACGAAAGTATGGTTCCAGGGAGACTTCCCGTTAATTGAAGTGGGTGAAATGGAATTAAACGAAGTTCCGGTTAATTATTTTGCACATGTTGAGCAATCTACTTTTTCTCCAAGCAATTTAATCAATGGTATAAGTTTTTCTCCAGATAAAATGCTTCAGGGAAGATTATTCTCTTATCCGGATGCACACCGATACAGAGTGGGTGTAAATGCTCATCAGCTTGAGGTCAACCGATGTCCTTTTGCAACCAACAATTACCAGCGTGATGGGTATATGGCTGATTCCAGAGAGTATGCAGATAAGCCTAACTACCACCCAAACAGCTTTGATGACATCAAACCTGATCCGACCTACAAAAGCTTTGAATATGAACTGGATAGCGCTCATGTTGCCTACTATAACAGAAACGAAAATGACGATGATCATTATACCCAACCCGGTTTACTTTATACAAAAGCAATGAATTCTGAAGATAGAGAACGCCTTGTTCACAACATCGTGGGAAGTATGAAAGGAATCGATGGACCTAAGCGGGATGAAATCATAAATCGACAGCTCTGTCATTTTTTTAGAGCCAATATTGAACTTGGCATGAAAGTAGCATCACAGCTAAACATCAATATTGATAGCAATATGATGAATCATATCAAATAGGTAAACAAAATAATATTTCAACAAAAAAGGAAAAAATATCAACTTTTTTTCCTTTTTTTTGTAAAAAAATGATAATTTGCAACGGTTACTATTTTAAAGTGGAAAAATGAGTTACGAGAATATATTATTAAAAAAAGAAGATAAATTAGCTATTATTACAATAAACAGACCTGAAAGTCTGAATGCACTAAATGCTAAAACCATTGCGGAAATAAGTTCAGCTTTAGACGAATTAGATTTAGACAGCTCTTGTAGAGTTGTTATTCTTACAGGAAGTGGTGAGAAATCCTTCGTTGCCGGAGCCGATATTAAAGAGTTTAGTGATTTCGGACAGGAAAGAGCAGAAGAACTTGCAAAAAATGGTCAGAATTCTCTTTTTAATAAGATAGAAAACCTTTCTAAGCCTGTAATTGCAGCTGTAAATGGCTTTGCTTTAGGAGGAGGTTTAGAACTTGCTATGGCGTGCCATATCAGATATGCATCGGAAAATGCTAGGCTAGGACTTCCGGAAGTAACATTGGGATTGATCCCTGGTTACGGAGGTACGCAGAGACTTCCCAAGCTTGTCGGAAAAGGCCTTGCCAATGAAATGATCTTCTCTGCCAAAATGATCCCTGCCCAGAGAGCTAAGGAAATCGGATTGGTCAATGAAGTATACCCTATTGAAGATTTATTAACCAAAACAAAAGAATTAGCAAACGTTATTGCCTTTAATTCACCAATGGCAATATCTAAGGCAATTCATGCTGTAAATCTGTCAGATACAGATAAAGGCTTTGAAACCGAAATTAAATATTTTGGCGAGCTTTTTGAACTAGCTGACAAACAAGAAGGAGTTGCCGCTTTCCTTGAAAAAAGAAAGCCTAACTTCTAAAAGATTATTTTTTATAAATTATTTCGAAAAACTAATGCTGCGGTATGAATAAGTTTGATAAAGCTTATCTAAAAATGGCTCAGGAATGGGCGAAACTTTCCTACTGTGAGAGAAAACAAGTAGGAGCTCTTATCGTAAAAGATAGGATGATTATTTCAGATGGTTACAATGGAACTCCTTCGGGATTTGAAAATTGTTGCGAAGATGCAGACGGAAAAACACACTGGTATGTATTGCATGCAGAAGCTAATGCCATATTAAAATTAGCTGCTTCTACACAATCTGCCAAAGGAGCAACGTTATATCTAACGCTCTCTCCCTGCAAAGAATGCAGTAAATTAATTTTACAGGCAGGAATTACAAGACTGGTGTATATCAATGAATATTCGGACGACGACGGGATATCGTTCCTGAGAAACCATAATATTGAAATAGAACAAATTTCTGATTGTGAACTAAAAAATAACACAAATGACTTGGGATGAAAAAATTAAGGATTTTGAGATCTTTCTTCGCTTCGAAAGAAATTTTTCAGAAAACACTCTAGACGCTTACGTTAGAGACATTAAAAAATTAAAAGAATACGCTGAAGAAGACCTTGAAAACATTGCACCCGATGTAATCGGATACGAGAATTTACAGGAGTATATCTTCAACCTTTCAAAACAGAAATTCAGTGAGCGATCACAGGCGAGATGGATCTCTTCCATTAAAGCTTTCTTTAAATTTTTGCTTGAAGATGAAGCCCGTGAAGACAATCCGGCGGCATTACTTGAAGGTCCAAAATTAGGATTATACTTACCTGACACATTAAGCCTGGTAGACATCAACAAGATCATCGGAGCTATAGAAGTCTCTTCAGATCTTGGAAGAAGAAACCAATGTATTGTGGAAGTATTATACGGCTGTGGACTTCGGGTTTCTGAACTTATTGATCTGAAAATTTCAAACATTAATTTCAAAGAAAATTACATTAAGGTTACTGGAAAGGGAAATAAAACCCGTTTCGTTCCCTTAGCTGATTACACGGCAGAATTACTAGGGAATTACATAAAGGAGGTCCGTTCAAAAAACAAAATCAATAAAAAATATGAAGATTCATTATTTCTTAACAGCAGGGGAACCTCAATGTCGAGAGTAATTGTATTTCTTATTATTAAAGAACTTACTGACAAGGCAGGTGTAAGCAAAAAAATCTCTCCACACACATTCAGACATTCTTTTGCTACCCATTTATTACAAAATGGAGCAGACCTAAGATACATACAGGAAATGCTTGGTCATTCAAGTATTACAACCACAGAAATATACACACACTTAAAAACGGAAGAATTACGGGATGTAATTTTAAATTACCATCCGAGAAATATTAATCTTGCTTAATGAAAATATTGAAATATTGCCCCAACTGTGGCAAAGAGTCTCTACATTGGGATGGTGAAAAAAAATGGAGCTGCCCACTTTGCAGTTTCACTTTATATAATAATGTTGCCGGTGCTGTAGCAGTAGTTATAAGACATCATGATGAGGTCTACCTTACCAGAAGAAATCAGGACCCTAAAAAGGGAAAACTGGACCTGGCCGGTGGTTTTGTTGATCCCAGAGAAAGCGCAGAAGAAACCTGTAAAAGAGAACTTTTTGAAGAACTGCAGCTCAATATCGATATTTCAAATTTACAGTATATTACAAGCCTCCCTAATATCTATCAATATAAAGAAATTGATTATAATACGATCGATTTATTTTATGAATACAAGGTACAGGAAAAATTCGAAGTTAATATTGCACTGTCCGAGATCTCAGAAGCCCAGTGGATATCATTGAAAGACATTAATCTGGATGATATTGCATTTGATTCTCAAAAGAGATTTTTTGAACAGTATGTAAAGAATTTATAATCAGCTTTTATCGCCAAAAATATAAATAGCAGGGCTTAGGCTCTGCTATTGTCTTTATGGAAGATGAAAAATATTACTTTCCTATTCCAGATTAAATTTATAAAATAGATTCTGTTTCCGGGAATTTAGCATTATTTTAATAGGATTTGGATGTCAGCATTTCCTCAAAATAATTGATGAGTAGCTTCCGTTCAGCTTCTGATAAATTAGCCTCCTTGTGATACACTATATATCCTGGCATCGGCATTGTTTTACTTTGAAGGGTTGGAACAATACTATTAAGCATACTTTCTTTCAGATCCGAATTATAGGTTTGCCAGATGGAGAAATTAAGATGCTCACGCCCCTCATTGACATGACTTTTTATTGACCATGATATCGGCGCAATATAGGAATATTTGGGATAGACCGTTTCATTTGAATGACAGTCATAACAGGCACCTTTTATCAGCTTCGTGATCTTTTCAGGAGTCTTTTTAGCTTCCACAAAATTCACTTTATGATCAATGGGCTTATTGGTCCTATCAATAGGAATAAACTGGATAAGTGCAAAAACAACTAAACTCCAGAATATGATCTTCTTTACCATCTTCATTATTTCTATCTCAAAGGCTGTAATGCCGTATTGTTGGATTTAAGCGTACGGTCGTCTTTCTCCGGAACTTTTTTATTTTCCGGTTTTGGAATATTCAATGTTTTAGTATCCAGTACTCTTGTATCCTTCAGGTCCCACTCTTCATTACTATCCCATAGAGGTCTTACTACCCCAACTTTATAGAAAACATAGGAGTCTTCCGCAAAAACATCATGCTGGAAATCAGCTTCATCCCAATATTTATTATCATTATTATCCACTAAAATCCTAACAATATATTCACCTGGCTTTAAAATATCAAACTTAACCCGATCACCTTGTGTGTATTTCTGATAAATCACTTTTTCTGAAGTATCCAGCAACTGAAACCAGTAATTTGAAGCAGGCGCATTCTGAAGTTTAAATGTCAGGCTACCGTAATTCTCCATTTTGTCTGTTTCAAAATCAAAACGTTTGGAGATGGGATTCTTGTCATAGAATGATAATACCGTCGTTTTTGGGACTACCAACTGATATTTCTTACCTTCAATAAAATCTGACTGTACCAGAATCTGATAGGGGTTCGTTTCGGATATTTTTGCAGTAAAATTCTGAGTGGTTAAGCTATCACTTTTCAGGACCCATTTATCGGTATTAATCTTATCAATGATGTAGTTGGATGTAATTCTGAAATCAGTCTTTGGAGGTAGCAATGCCCCCTCATTATTATCGAGACTCATTGCATTCTTTGCATTATATTTATAAAATACAGACACCGTATCTTTTTTATTGTCAGCATCATAACTGAATTTCAAATTCTCAGTTACATTTTGTCCCACATTATTTTTCACTGCATCAAACCATATCTTTACAGAATCTGATTTCGGACGGTGTGTTACTTTTATATCCTGCAACTTGTCATTAATGGAAAGGACTTTCACATCATTCGGATGCCCCTCAAATGTCATCGTAATTCCTCCCTGCGTTTCCTTCATTTCCATATATTTCAAAGGTTTTTTAGAAGGATAAATTTTTAAATTCAACCCTGATATCGATTTTTCAACGACTACAGGATCTTTTTGGAAACCTACTTTTTCTTTCCCCGGATCATACATAGAGTTTCCATTCTCATCTTCAAAAGCTATAATCTTGTATTTCCCCGGGGATAAATAATTAAGCTCGTAATAACCATCATCGTCAACCTTAGTAATATAATAAGGCTTTTGTTTATAATTCATGGTATCCTGAACCTTATACAATCCTACTACCAACTTATTATCGGCTGTTGTTTCTTTTTTTATCGATACAGCATCTCTTACATCTCCACTTACATACAGATCGTCTAACTTATCTCCTGTTGAAAATGCAAAATTGAAATACCTTAAAACATTAGCCTCGTTATTATCTACAATTGAATTACCGAAATTGAAGTTATAGGTAGTATTTGCCTGTAAAGTATCCTCCCACTGGATAACAAGGTATTTGTTGGCAATATTAGACGGTAAGATTCGTTTGATCTTCTTAATAGGAGGAGAAATAATTAAATTCTTACTAACGTCTTTTAAAGTTACATATTCATCAAAATCAATACGGAGCTGTTTGATATCTCTTCGGACGTTTACTCTGGTCGTATCTATATTTGAGCTTAAAAACTTTGGAGCCAGCGTATCTTTAGGCCCACCGACCGGAGAACCTACCCTTGCACAAGACTGTACAAGAAAACCGATAATGAATAGTAAAAGAAGTCTTTTCATGAATATGTTTAGGCAAAAGTAAACATTATTCTCCAAAAACTTCATGTCCGTTTTTTAAAGAATCCTGATTATCATTCATTACACTATGAAGCTTATCTTTTTGCAAAGGGAAATCTTCGAATAACCCGGATAAAGCCAATGCGGTATAAACCCTGTTGGAATATTTATTTCCGATTGCCACAATCGTTACTTTTGAATTAAGTAAATGGGCAAAAACAGAATTCGTTCCATGCCACCATCCGTTATGATAGGTCAACTTCTCACCATTGTCAAAGATCTTCATCCTGAAACCTAATCCATAATTGTTCATTCCCGCTTTTTCATTACTGTAAGGGGTGAAAACCATCTGCATCAATTCTGGTTTCAGAAAATCTTTAGAATACATTGCTTTAGAAAAGTTAAAAAGATCTCTTGGCGTAGTATATACGTTTTTATCTCCGTAAATAAGATCAAGCCTGTCTAAAGGATATAGCTTACCACGTCCGTAGTAAAAAGACTGTGCTGCTGTTGGAATATCTTTCTCCTGAAAAATATAGGTATTTTTCATCTTTAATGGTGCAAAGACCATCTCTTTCATTGCCTGAGGAAAAGGAGTCTTCGTTATTTTTTCTATTAACAGTGCCAGCAGAGCAAAGTTGGTATTACAATACATAAACCCTGTATTCGTATCTCTTGCCAATTCAGGTTTATATCTGATGATCATATCTAATACATCCTGATTGGTAATAAATGCTTTTGATAGTTCGGCAGGAGCCGGCTGGATCTTAGTAATAAAGTATTCATACTTCGGAAGACCACTTCTCTGTGATAATAAGTTTTGAACAGTAACATTAGGATATGGAAATCCCGGGAAATATTGTGTTAGATGATCTGTTAGTTTTATTTTACCCGCTTCAATCAATTTCATCATGGCCATTGCCGTCATTGTTTTTGAAACTGATGCGACATGCAAAGGTGTATTTTTATCGATAGGCATTTGATTCCCTTCCCTTCCGAATCCTCTGTAATTTTCGTATAGGATATCGTCCCCTTTAGCTACCAATATTCCACCACTTAAATCACCTGCGTCCCATACCTTTTTGTAATACTGATCGATATACTGAACCAAAGAAGCCTTATCAGAAAGCTGATCATCTGCTTTTGTAAACACCTTGCTCAGATCCACATTTCCATAATTGGGAAGATTGGTAACATTTTCAGTTACAGACTCTTTAATTTCGGATTTTTTCTTACAGGAAAACAGGAATGCAAAAACAGCTAAAACAAGGATAATATTGTGCTTCTTCATGAGTATCAAAAATGAGTGGCAATTTAATAAAACTCAAAATAAATAATGAGGGGAGCGTATAAATTATGAATTATTTAACACAAAATAGGGAAAGAGAGAAAAGGATGATCGGTGAAAAGGCTAAATGGCGAAAGAGCGGAAGCGTAAAAGCGTTAATTGGCAGATTTGTAAAATCGCGAATTCGCTGATTCGGAGATGGGCAAAAATGCAGAACGGCTGTACGAGAAAATTTCAATTACAAATAATTTTTAAAATTGTAATATGAAAGCGAATCCTAAACCTCAAAAAAAGCAATTCACCATTCAGCGGTTTTGCCGTTTCGCCTTTACAGAATCATAAAAATATTGAAATACAGAATACTCTGAAAACCACAACTCCAAAGCGAATCCTCAATCTCAAAAAAAGCAATTTCACCATTCAGCGGTTTTGCAGTTTCACAATCTTAGAATTTTATCCACAATTACCTGTGCCAGCTTCTCCTTACTCTGATGAGTCCATCCTGCGATATGTGGTGTTACAAGTACCTTTTCGGATTCCAAAAGATATTGAAGATCTTCATTTTCTCCTATTTCTAAATTTTCGAAAGAAGACTTTTCATATTCAAGAACATCAAGACAGGCACCCTTTATTTTTCCAGCCTTCAACGCCTCAACTAGGCTTTTAGTTTCAATATTTTTTCCTCTTGCAGTATTTACAAAATAGAAATCGTTTTTCATATCAGAAATAAACGGACCGTCGACCAGATAATAAGATTGATCGGTTAAAGGAATATGTAAGCTTAAAACCTCAGCTTGCTCTTGCAGTTCTTTTAAAGAAACCTGTGTTCCATATTCATCAGAAAGACCTAGTAAAATATCATGGAAAATTACTTTACAGCCGAACCCTGAAAGTCTTTTTGCCGTAGCTTTTCCCATGTTTCCATAACCAATTAAACCCACTGTTTTTCCAAGCAATTCATCCCCTCTGTTTTCTTCACGCAACCAAATTCCATTTTTCACTTCCTGAGAAGCAATAAAAAGGCGATGCATCAAAATCAATAGCATTCCCACAACATGTTCAGCTACTGAATCTCTATTTCCTTCCGGAGAATTGATCAATTGAATTTCTAACTTTTCCGCAACGGGAATATCAATATTTTCCATCCCGGCTCCGACCCTTGCAATAAATTTCAGGTTTTTTCCTTTTTCAAGAAAGTTTTTATCCAAAGGAATTCTGCTTCTTATAATGACACCATCGTAGTGGTGTATTTTATGGCAAACCTCATCATAAGAAGACGTGAAGTCCTCTTCTAAAATAAAGTTTTTTGCTAGAAGCTGCTCTGTAATTAGGGGATGGTTTTTATCTAAAAGGAGGATTTTCATTATATTAAAAGCTATGAGAGTTTAAACACTAATGACACAAATTTTCTTCACAAATATCACAAATTAAAATTATAATGTTCCGTTAATTACTCTTTTAACTCCATTTTTAAAATGTAGACTATTGAAATTCATCAGCATTCCTAACTTACAATTACTTAATCGAAGATAAGTAAGGATCTGTGCCAGATGAATATCATGTAGTGACTCCACTGATTTTATTTCTAGAACAAATTTATTTTCAATTAAAAAATCCAGTCTATATCCGACGTCTAGCTTTATTTCATCATAAATCAAAGGCATTGGTTTTTGCTTTTCAATAAATAGTCCATGCTTCTTAAGCTCATAAAATATGCACTCTTCGTAAGCACTTTCCAACAGTCCTGGACCTAAGCTTTTATGAACTAAATACCCAGACTCATATACGATTCTAGATATTTCATTCTCTGAAACATCTGCTTTCATAATTTTTCCATCTTAAAAATAAACACCAATGACACAAACATTTTCATTAATAACTCGAATTAATTTGTGAAAATTTGTGCTATTATCCGTGTTATTTGTGTTTATTTTGGTTCCTGGAATAATTTCTTAAGTTCCACAGATTCCAAAGGTTTCATTCTACCGGAAAGAATTAATGAAAGTTCTTTTCTACGGAAAGCTGCTGCAAATCTTTCTTTTTCCTCTTCAGTTTCAGGAATCATTTCCGGGATCGGGATCGGGCGGTTAAATTCATCTACAGCAACGAAAGTATAAATCCCTTCATTGGTATGAATTTTTTTCTGATTAATCGGATCGTCTAACCAAACATCTACATACACCTCCATAGAAGTAGAAAATGCTCTTGAAACTTTTGATTCCAGAATTACAATACCTCCTTCAGGAATCGGATGATTAAAAGAAACATGGTTCACCGATGCTGTCACCACTCTTCTCTCGCAATGTCTTGCTGCAGAAATTGATGCACAACGATCCATTTTTGCTAAAAGCTCACCGCCAAAAAGGTTTCTTAAAGAGTTTGTTTCATTCGGAAGAACGATATTCGTCATAATTGTCAGAGAATCTGACGCTTTTTTTATTTTTTTTGCCATGTTGCCTTAGTGTTATTTTGAGTGGCTTTAGGATGAACAGCTTTTGCAGCTGGTTTTATTAACGAATCTTTTTTTAAAGAATCTGAAATTTTCATCTGAGCAGAATCTTTTTTAACTTTTACGGTATCCTTTTCTATCCTTCTTGTTTTAGTTTGCACTGAAACAGTATCGAAAGATTTTTTACCGAATAAAAGTTCCTGCTGCGTAAAAGCAATGTAAACTATACCCAGAACCGGAATGATGAAAAGAAAAATCCAAAGAATTGATTTGTTGAACTTATAATCTTTATCCGTTTCTTCAGAGTTTGTTGATTTTGATGTATTGCTTATATCTGATAGCTTAATTTCTTCCAATCCATAATAATCAGGATGATTGAATTCCAATCTGTTTCCTTTAAAGTGGGTTTCCCCATCTTCGATAAAAATAGTACCTAGGTTTTGAATTTCTAAAGTATGATCTGCCTGAAGTTTCTTTTTCCAAAAATCGGTCTGAATCTGTAATTCATTTTGAGCAGATTCCACTGAAATTTGTTTTTGATTACTTATAAAAGAGATCAGTTCTCCGGATTCCAACTCATAATCAGAAGCAAATGCAATCTGACTGGAGGGCGGAAGGATACTGCCATTTTCAGAATTAATGATTGCTTTAGAGTTCTCTAAAGAAAACACACCAAAAGCTGGAACTGTTACAGTTCCAAATTGTTTCAGATATTCTAGAATGTAAGCTGAAATATTCATTTGGCAGCAAATTTATAACTTTTTCAGGACTTTTAGGGACATTTATTTGTATAAAAAAAGACTGCATAAGCAGTCTTACAATCTATAATTTCAGGTTTAAATATATTTTTTACCTATTTGAAAATAAATACCTGTTATTTTTGCATTATCCTTATTGAATTTTCCAACTTATTCCAAACATAAAATTCGTTCCTGCTTGTGAAAAATAATAAGGATCACTTCCATAAACAGCACCATTGTTTACATATTTTTTATTGAAAATATTGTTCACCAACAACTTTAAAGCAATATCATTGTTTAAAATCTTAAATTGATACTGTGCATTAAAGTCAGTAAGAAGATAATCTTTTAGCTGTAAATTCTGATCTTCAGTATTATCCAGGTACTGTTTTCCTACATATTGATTCATCAAAGAAAACTGGAAATTTTTATTAGGATTAAACTTCAAACCTAAATTAGCAATAACATCCGGAGAGAATGAAATTTGCGTATTCCCAAGCTCTTTAACCACTGTTTTGCCCTCTATTTTGAAATCCTGATTTCTGTTTTGACTTAAACTAACATTCCCTGAAATCTCCCATTGTTTTGAAACCTTGGCCACAGCTCCGATTTCAACCCCTCTTCTGTAACTTTCACCGGAATTTGTTCTGATAAACGCTCCTACATTGTTGAGCTCTCCATTTAAAACCAACTGATTTACATAATACATATAGTACAGATTAGCGGTTAAAGAAACTATTCCAACCTGTTTCTCAAATCCGGCTTCAAAATCATGAAGCTTTTCTGCCTTCACATTATTATCCGCAATAAGGTCATCTCTATTAGGCTCACGTTGAGCATGGGCATAGGATAAGAATATTTTCCCGTTTCCGATTCTATAGTTAATACCGGCTTTAGGATTAAAGAACAACCAGTTCTTCTTGATATTAGCTCCTTCACCATCACCTGCCAATATGATCTTCGTATCATAATCTATGTTTCTCAATTGCAAGTCACCAAAGAACTCAAAATCATTTACTCTGTACAATGCCTTAGCAAATCCTGCCACTTCATTCTTTACAGATCGTCCCCTATAATATTCATGTTCATCAATAGGATAAAAAACACCAGTTACATTTCCATAATGTCTTCCATAATATTGATTGGCTACTGCGCCAAAGTTAAGGTCAAGGTTTTCATATTTTCCATATAATGTTGAAACAATTCCATAGAAATCATTGTTCAACCATTTCTTTCTGATAAAATCCGAGTCTTTGATCAACTGTCCGCCATCTAAAATATCCGGCAAATTGTACCTTGAAAAAGGATCACCTTGCTTATAATTTTCGTAATACCCTTTTCCTTTGGTATAATGCAAAGTCGTTTCTAAATTCCAATGATCATTAAACCCTTGTTCCCATAATAACTGATAATGGTTTTGCCTGTAATTATCAGTTTCATTATTATAAAAACTTGTAATATTTCCATCAGTCCCATAGATAGCACCCGAGTAGTTGAATTTAGGATCAGTTTCCCAGGTCTTTCGGTCTATCCCATTCCAGGCCTGATATGTTTTCTCCTTTCCTCCGAAAGCCATTAAACGGATTCTCGTTTTCCCTTCTTCAAATAAAGCCGTAAAATTATAGGAATCTAATCTCGAAGAAGCTCTGTCAATATATCCGTCAGAACTAATATGGGTATACCTTCCCATTAAAGAGAGACGATTGTTCCAGAATTTTCCGGAACCTACCTCAGCAGAATATTTATAAGTACTGAATGACCCATAACTATCATCTGTTTTTACATAAAATTTATCTTCCGGATCTTTGGAAATAACATTGATACTAGCTCCAAAAGCAGAAACTCCGTTATTGGACGTCCCAACTCCCCTCTGAATCACAATCTGCGATGCTGAACTTGTCAGATCCGGAACATTCACAAAAAAAGTCCCCTGACTCTCAGAATCATTGAAAGGCACCCCATTCATCATCACATTAATTCCTCTACCAGCAACACCGCGAATCCGGAAACCTGTATACCCAACTCCATTTCCAGCATCTGAAGTTGAAATTACAGAGGTCTGATTTTTTAAAAGTATTGGTAAATCCTGTCCTAGATTTCTACTATCGAGATCTTTCTGAACATTAATTATTTCCTTGGCAACGGGAAGTCTTTTGGTAAAGTTGACAGCCTCAATTTCCTTAATTTTTAAGGAGTCTGGATTTTGGTTTTGCGCAAAACCCAATGAGCTTGCAGTAAGCCCTAAAAAAATAATCCTTTCATTCTATAAATATTAAAATTTAATGAATAAAAGGGGATCGATAAGATATTATACAATTCCGGTACAAAACCGAAGCGTCCCTAAACAGCATTACCTGTTCCAGGTTCATTGGGTATCATCTCAGCCTATAAAAGCACCCCTTTATTTCAGCCGCGAAATTACGAAAAATATATGATATGGGGTACGAGGTTCGGGATGCAGAGTTATAGGATGCGAGATTCGGGATACGGGGTGCCAGATAAGGGATCGTGTTATTTAATATAGAGATAAAAAATAACAGTTATCCGCAGAATGTAGACAATTCATATCTCGAGACTTCAAACTCTAAACTCGTATCTCGAATCCCGGAACTCGAAACTCGCATCTCGAACCTCCCCTAATACGCTTTATTCTTCGAATCAATATAATAGTAAGTAGTCCCATCCTTCGTCACCTCAAACATTTTCCCCAGCTTCCAGCTGAAGTTTCTTTTGATATTGGAATACTCGAAAGGGATAATGATCTTGTTGTGTACATCGATTACACCAAATCTATCATTATGAGATGCTACGATCATAGGGTCCGATACATCATCTCCTTCCATGATATGCAGATATTCATATTGAGGATAAATCTGATAATCTCTGTAATCAGCTGCATTTACAAATTTTGAAGGTTCAATAATTCCGTAGAAACCATTCAAAATATAAGCCTGATATTGCTGTTGTTTAAATTCGATCTTGCATTTTCCCAAATCAGGATTTTTGTATTGGTAAACTCTTTTTCCTGACTGATCTATTCTATAGGAAATTAAATCTTTTTCAACAGTAGCATACTCTTTTGTCCCAAACTTCCTGATTTTCTCATTCGGAGAATTCAACAAATTACAATCTTCCGCAAAAAATACAGCAATGTGATATTCAGGTTGTATAATAAACTTTCCTTTTTGGTTGACATAGCCAAACTTCCCATCTTTTTTTTGAGGAATAAGTACAGGAACTTCTTCATTAATCACAACCAGATCAGGATTGACTTTAGGTTCCACTTTCTTTTTCACAACTGTTTTCACAGCCTTTTTAGTAGGATATTTTTTCACAGATTTGGTCTGTGAAAAAACAAAAATCGAAATAAAGAGAGACAAAAGCCCCATTGTGTTTTTCATTTTCATCATTCTTTTTGCAAAAGTACAGCCAAAATAGAAAATATAAAAATCATATTTATAAAGAATCTAAATAAATTCATCTTCATAAAATACTAAAAATTCGTATTTTTGGGATCATTTTTAAAAGTTTGATAATTTTAAAAACATTTTTGCGATATTGACAGGTTCAAAAAACGTACAAATGTTATCCAAAGGGAGTTTTTGGCAAGACAGATCACGGGTAAGCCACTTACACTTTCAGAGAAAGTTCTTTACACTCACTCCTTGAACAGGATATTATCTTACAATTTTAAACGAGGTGTAGATTATACCGGCTTTACACCAGTCCGTATTGCGTATCAAAATGCGATAACTTCAAATAGCATTACATTTTTACAGACTGGAAAAGAAAAGAGCAGTATTAATGACTGTTTTTAATCTACCTATAACATTTAAAAGACTTCTATATGAATATTTATAAGGATTACATTAAAGAGATTGAAGAAAGAAAAAACCAGGGGCTTCATCCAAAGCCAATTGATGGTGCTGAATTATTAAGTGAGATCATTTCACAAATTAAAGATTCAGGTAATGCAGACCGATCGGATTCTCTTAAATTCTTCATTTATAACACCCTGCCAGGAACAACAAGTGCAGCGGGTGTAAAAGCTAAATTTTTAAAAGAAATCATTCTGGGTGAATCTGTAGTAGAAGAAATATCTCCAGCTTATGCCTTTGAATTATTATCACACATGAAAGGAGGTCCTTCCATTGAAGTACTTCTTGATCTTGCTTTGGGTAATGATATTTCTATTGCTAAAGAAGCAGCCAATGTTCTTAAGACACAGGTTTTCCTTTATGAGGCGGATACTAATCGTTTAAAGGAAGCATTCAATAGCGGTAATGAAATCGCACAGGAAATTGTTGAAAGTTATGCAAAAGCTGAGTTCTTTACGAAACTTCCGGAAGTTGCTGAAGAAATCAAAGTGGTTACCTATATTGCTGGTGAGGGGGATATCTCAACCGATTTACTTTCTCCGGGTAATCAGGCTCACTCAAGATCAGACCGTGAGCTCCATGGAAAATGTATGATCACTCCTCAGGCTCAGGAAGAAATTAAAGCTCTTCAGGCACAACACCCTGACAAAAGTGTTATGCTTATTGCAGAAAAAGGCACAATGGGTGTAGGATCATCAAGAATGTCAGGGGTAAATAACGTGGCTTTATGGACTGGTAAGCAAGCAAGCCCATATATTCCTTTCGTAAATATAGCTCCAATTGTCGGAGGTACTAATGGTATTTCTCCGATTTTCCTTACGACAGTAGACGTTACCGGAGGTATTGGTCTTGACCTTAAAAACTGGGTGAAAAAGCTGGATGAAAATGGAAATCCTATCCGTAATGAAAACGGGGACATTGTTCTTGAGGAAGCTTATTCTGTTGCAACAGGAACCGTTCTTACGATTAATACAAAAACAAAGAAATTATATAATGGTGATCAGGAACTGATTGACATTTCTAAAGCATTTACTCCTCAAAAAGTAGAATTTATAAAAGCTGGTGGATCGTATGCCATTGTGTTTGGTAAAAAACTTCAAACATTTGCAGCAAAACTTTTAGGAATAGAAGCACCAACTGTTTTTGCTCCATCAAAAGAGATTTCTCATGAAGGGCAAGGCCTTACAGCGGTAGAGAAAATATTCAACAGAAATGCTGTTGGTACCGCACCAGGAAAAGTTTTACACGCAGGATCAGATGTTCGTGTGGAAGTTAATATCGTTGGCTCACAGGATACAACAGGTCTTATGACTGCTCAGGAACTTGAATCGATGGCTGCAACTGTGATTTCACCAATTGTGGACGGTGCTTATCAATCAGGTTGCCATACTGCTTCTGTATGGGATAAGAAAGCTCAGGCAAACATTCCAAAACTAATGAAGTTCATGAACGATTTCGGTTTGATCACTGCACGTGACCCGAAAGGTGAATATCACGCAATGACGGATGTTATTCACAAAGTTCTTAACGATATAACTATTGACGAATGGGCGATCATCATCGGTGGTGACTCTCATACAAGAATGTCTAAAGGAGTTGCTTTCGGAGCTGACTCGGGAACAGTTGCTCTTGCATTAGCTACAGGAGAGGCTTCAATGCCAATTCCTGAATCTGTGAAAGTAACGTTCAAAGGAGACATGAAAGAACACATGGATTTCCGTGATGTCGTTCATGCTACACAGGCTCAGATGCTTAAACAATTTGGTGGAGAGAATGTTTTCCAGGGTAGAATTATTGAGGTTCACATTGGAACACTTCCTGCTGACCAGGCATTTACATTCACTGACTGGACCGCGGAAATGAAGGCAAAAGCTTCTATCAATATCTCTGAGGATAATACTTTGATCGAATCACTGGAAATTGCAAAAGGAAGAATTAAAATTATGATTGACAAAGGAATGGATAATCATAATCAGGTTCTTCAGGGATTAATTGATAAAGCTAACAAAAGAATTGCTGAGATCAGATCAGGTGAAAAACCAGCTTTGACTCCGGATTCCAATGCGAAATATTATGCTGAAGTAGTTGTTGATCTTGATGTAATCGTAGAACCTATGATTGCAGATCCGGATGTAAATAATGATGATGTTTCAAAAAGATATACACACGATACCATCAGAGCTCTTTCTTATTATGGAGGTGAGAAAAAAGTAGATCTAGGTTTCGTTGGATCTTGTATGGTTCACAAAGGTGACTTGAAGATCGTTTCTCAAATGCTTAAAAACATTGAAAGACAACAAGGCAAAGTTGAGTTTAATGCACCACTTGTAGTGGCTGCACCTACTTACAACATCATCGATGAATTAAAAGCGGAAGGAGACTGGGAATTTTTAGAAAAATACTCCGGCTTTGAATTTGATGATAATGCTCCAAAAGGGGAAGCTCGTGTGGAATATAAAAACATGATGTACCTTGAGCGTCCTGGGTGTAACCTTTGTATGGGTAATCAGGAAAAAGCAGAAAAAGGAGATACTGTTCTGGCAACTTCTACCCGACTTTTCCAGGGAAGAGTGGTTGAAGATTCTGAACGTAAAAAAGGAGAATCTCTACTTGCTTCAACTCCGGTTGTCGTACTTTCTGCGATCATTGGAAGAATTCCTAACATTGAAGAATATAAAGCTGCAGTGGAAGGTATTGACCTTACTAAATTTGCTCCGCCTATTAAAGAGCTAGTTCAGGTTGGTCATTAACAAAATTAATTAAAGAATAAGTCGAAAGACTTTTTACATTATAAAAGAAAGATTTTAGTCCATTGGATTTAAAATCTTTCTTTTTTTTATTTAGAACCTTTCCATTTAAGAGTCAAAAGAACTATTTTAACCTATATCAACGATTCAAAAATTATTTTTTCCTTAACTTGATAGGTATTTAAAATGGTAACGATTCATCTTATTTATCCCTCTTTTAGATGGTAGGAATAGTATTTGATGAATTGCGTTTAAGGAATTTTTGCTCCTAATTTTTAAATTAAAGTCCAGAAAAAAATTATTGAAAAAAGAAAAATTAAAATAGATATGACTTTCGACATTGATATGATTAAAAAGGTGTACGAGCGTTACCCGAAAAGAATTGCTGCGGCAAGACAAATCGTGGGAAAACCTCTTACCCTGTCAGAAAAAATATTATACACTCACCTTTGGGAAGGAAATGCTACGGTAGCACATGAAAGAGGAAATTCTTATGTAGATTTCGCTCCGGACAGAGTAGCGATGCAGGATGCAACTGCGCAGATGGCACTTTTGCAATTTATGCAGGCTGGAAAAGCTAAAGTTGCTGTTCCTTCAACCGCTCATGCAGATCACCTGATCCAGGCAAGAGTAGGTGCAGAATCTGACTTACAGGAAGGAATCAACAAAAACTCTGAAGTTTTCAACTTCCTGAGCTCAGTTTGTGATAAATATGGAATCGGTTTCTGGAAACCGGGAGCTGGTATTATTCACCAGGTAGTATTAGAAAACTATGCATTCCCTGGAGGTATGATGATCGGTACCGATTCCCATACAGTAAACGCAGGCGGACTAGGTATGGTTGCTATCGGAGTGGGTGGCGCTGATGCTGTAGATGTAATGGCAGGAATGGCTTGGGAGCTTAAGATGCCTAAATTGATCGGTGTAAAATTAACCGGTAAAATGAGTGGCTGGACTTCTGCAAAAGATGTAATCTTAAAAGTTGCAGGAATCCTAACCGTAAAAGGAGGAACAGGATGTATCGTAGAATATTTCGGAGAAGGAGCAGTATCTCTTTCAGCAACTGGTAAAGGAACGATCTGTAACATGGGTGCTGAAATCGGGGCTACTACTTCGACTTTTGGATACGATGATTCCATGAGAAGATATTTAGCAGCTACAGGAAGACAGGATGTAGTAGACGCCGCTGATAAAATAGCAGAACACTTAACGGGTGATGCTGAAGTATATGCAAACCCTGAACAATATTTTGATCAGGTCATTGAAATCAACCTTTCCGAGTTGGCTCCACACTTAAATGGTCCTTTTACTCCGGATTTAGCAACTCCGGTTTCTGAATTCAGAGCTAAAGCTGAAGCTAACGGATGGCCATTAGAAGTTGAATGGGCTCTTATCGGTTCTTGTACCAACTCTTCTTATGAAGATTTATCAAGAGCAGCTTCTATTGTAGAAGATGCAGTAGCAAAAGGAGTAAAACCTAAAGCAATCTTAGGAATCAACCCTGGATCTGAGCAGGTAAAATTCACTGCAGAAAGAGACGGTTTCTTAAATTCTTTCAGAAAATTTGAAAATGCCAGAATCTTCACGAATGCTTGTGGACCTTGTATCGGGCAATGGGATAGAGAAGGCGCAGATAAAGGAGAGAAAAACTCTATTATCCACTCTTTCAACAGAAACTTTGCAAAAAGAGCAGATGGTAATCCAAATACTCATGCTTTTGTAGCTTCCCCAGAAATGGTAGCAGCAGTAGCAATTTCCGGAAGATTAGATTTTAACCCAATTACAGATACTTTAACTGCAGAAAACGGTGAACAAATAAAACTTGATGAACCAAAGGGATATGAATTACCGGCAAAAGGATTTGCAGTAGATGATAACGGATATCAAGCACCATCTGAAGACGGATCTTCAGTTGTAGTAAATGTAAATCCTACATCAGACAGACTACAGTTATTAGAAGAATTCCCTGCATGGGATGGAAAGAACATTACCGGAGCTAAAGTTTTAATTAAAGCTTTCGGAAAATGTACCACTGACCATATTTCTATGGCGGGACCATGGTTGAAATACAGAGGGCATCTTGACAATATTTCAAATAATATGTTGATCGGAGCTGTAAATGCTTATAATATGGAGACAAACCATGTTAAAAACGAATTAACTGGTGAATATGGTGAAGTTCCTGCTGTACAAAGAGCTTATAAAGCTGCAGGTATTCCTAGTATTGTTGTAGGAGACCAAAACTATGGTGAAGGTTCATCCAGAGAACACGCAGCAATGGAACCTAGACATCTTGGTGTAAAAGCCGTATTGGTAAAATCATTCGCAAGAATCCACGAAACCAACCTTAAAAAACAAGGGATGCTGGGATTAACTTTTGCTAATGAAGCTGATTATGATAAAATCTTAGAAGATGATACGGTTAACTTCTTAGACTTAGATCAGTTCGCTCCAGGAAAGCAGCTAACTTTAGAATTTGTACACGCTGATGGCACAAAAGATATCGTTATGGCTAACCATACTTACAATGATCAGCAGATCGAATGGTTTAAAGCTGGTTCTGCTCTTAATCTTATTAAGAAACAGGAAAACTAATATTATTGGTTTTCAAATTATAAATAAAAAAGCAACTTTAGTTTTTAAAGTTGCTTTTTTCATGCTACTCAGTTCAGCGATGTAACAAAATGACAAATTAAATTGTTTTAATAATATGAATAAAATAATTATGAAAACATTGATTTACTGTTTATTGCTATGCTCCTATCTGAACATTCAGGCCCAGAAAAAGCCATCAGATTATTTTCAAAATCCTAAGACCAAAGTATTAGTAGTTGGTTCGTTTCATTTCAATTATCCCAACCTTGATGCTCATAAAATAAAAAAAGAAGATCAGATTGATGTACTGTCTCCTAAAACAGCAAAAGAGGTAACTGAACTCGTCAATTACATCAAAAAATTCAAACCTACAAAAATTGCCATCGAAGCTGAACCAGAGTGGAATGCTAATCAAAAATTGAAGGAATATAATGATGGTAAATACAGAGATAAAAGAGATGAGCGTTATCAACTTGCTATGCGGATTGCCAATGAACTTAAGCTCAATGAGCTTTTCAGTGTAGATGCTTCTTCCATATTAGGAGATCTTATG
Organism: Chryseobacterium sp. T16E-39; assembly: GCF_002216065.1. NCBI lineage: Bacteria > Pseudomonadati > Bacteroidota > Flavobacteriia > Flavobacteriales > Weeksellaceae > Chryseobacterium > Chryseobacterium sp. T16E-39. Next base: position 2,908,056 of record NZ_CP022282.1, read on the forward strand.
CAGCAATTTGGCAAGACAGATTCTCTTTATTTTAAAAATCTTATTAAAGATTATGACTATAAAAGTGATGATCTTATCTCACAACAGTTTACTTCTTTCTATGATGGTTCTGAGCCTAAAAATTTTAAGTCTCTTTTTGAAACTTTTAAATACCTGAACAGTAAGGAATATCATCAGTATGGATATGGCGCATATCTGATTGGAGATTTTAAACTAAGAGAATATGATGGAGCAGATGTATTAGCCATGAATTGGTATGACAGAAACCTGAGGATATTTCGTAATATCCAAAAGATCCCTCACAATGATGAAGATAGGATTCTTGTGATTGTTGGAAATGGTCATGCTGCTGTATTAAGACAATTTCTAACCTATTCTCCGGAATATGAATTTATAGAGTTTTCTTCCCTAAAATAGTTCAGCCCTTCTTAAAATGCAAATCTCCCATTTTTATAAATAAAAAAAACAGAGACTTTTATCTCTGTTTTTTTATTCTTTTTTATTTTAGAATTTAAACTCTACCCTAGCAAATAAAAATCTTCCTCCAATACCATACTGCGATACCTGTCTGGAATACACAAACTGATTATCCGCAGTTAAAGAATTGATTAATGGGTTTTTAGAAGGCATTACATTGAATATATTATTACTCCCTACAGTCAATGAAACATTTTTACTGAAATCATATCCCACGGAAAGATCGGTTACAAAACGGTTATTCAAAACAAAATGTTCCTGACTTCCAGTCACTCCATCAAAATTGGCATCCAGTACATCAGCATCTGTTACCTTACCAAAGAAAGAGTTTCTTACCAAAACATTGAAAGCAGAAAATCTCAGGGCATTTGAAAGAGTCGCTTTTACACGAGGAACCGCTTCTTCAAAATAAATCCTGTTTGGCTCTGAAAAGTAGCTGTCTATCTGGCTTACCAATTTAGGAGAAGCATGAATGTCTCCAATTCTTTTAGTTTGGTTAAGATTCAATCCAAAATTATTTTCTAAACTAATCCCCGAACCTAGTTTCGTCGTTTGAGCAATCGTAAGATCTAATCCTTTGGTCTGTGAATCTATGGCATTGGCAAAAAAGTTCGCTGAACTTGCTCTTGCAAGATCAAAGGCATTTTGCAGAATTGCCTGATCAGATCCTGGAGTAAAGGTTCCTTCCGGACGGGAAAACAAATCCGTCAATACTACTCTATCCTTAATTTTAATATAATATACATCAGCAGTAACAACCAGGTTCAGTTTTGGAACTTTCCAGGTAATCCCCGTGCTATAAGATTGTGATGTCTCTTGTTTTAATTTTGGGATTCCAAGAGCTTGTGCTGCTTCAGAATTGTTTCTAAAAGTTCCTACCTGAGTAGTATTTCCTTGTTGGATCAGCGTAGAAGTCGAACTGTAGTAGATCTGAGCCAAAGATGGAGCTCTGAAGCCAGTAGAAATGGCACCCCTCCAATTGAAATTATCAACCAGCCTTACATTGGTCGCAAATTTATAATTGAAGGTTGATCCAAAGTCAGAATAGTTTTCAAACCTTAGCGCTCCTTCTACCAACCACCAATCGGTTGGCTCCAGTTCAACATCAAGATATCCTGCAACACTATTTCTATTCCCGGAAACTGCATTATCAGGACTGAAACCAGGGAATACCTGCGATCCTGCCGGTCTTGTAACTCCAAAGAAGTCATTTACCAATTCATCTTTAGGGGTGCTGGTCGTTACCACATTTCCATAAATATCATAAGAGGCATATGAGTTTTCTTTACCTGCATTTATTTTATAATTCTCATAACGGTATTCCCCTCCAAATGCTACATTTAACCCGTGTAGTACATCATATTTTTTCGATAGATCAAGGTTAACTGTATTTTGTAAAAATTCTGATCCACCAGCTTTAAAGGTGCGCGGTGAATTGTTTACCAGAGAAGAATTGAATGTATTCACCACACCAAAATCAAATGTATTCTTACCAAAAGTATTACTCAAATCTATATTCCAATCATTCCATTTCCCTTTAATACCCGCCGCATAAGAATAGTCATTGATCGTAGATTCGATCTGAGGCAAATATCCGTTGGGAGTAATAAAATTGACATTTCTCTCTGTATTGGGTAAACGGTAAAAGCCTCCTGCATTTCCCGATCTATAGCTATACCCACCAAAAGAATAAATTTTCCAATCATCATTAATAGGAAGTTCCGAATTGTAATAGATTTGTGCTGATTGAAGTTTAGACTGTCCTGCTCTAATACTGAAATCTTTTCGTTCCAACCCTCTATAAGCAAGTTCACTATTAGTGACATCTCCGCTTAGTAACCCCTGTAATGTTGAAATGCTATTTGCGTTCGAAATGTCACTTTGCAACTGGGATGAAAAATAATTTACTTTTGTTGCATACTGCTTGATTGTATTAATAATCTGCTGGCTATTTGGAGTATTATTTATATTCTTATACAATCCATCTATATCTACTCCATCTTGTGCTGCCCTGTAATTGATCGCATTATAGGCATTATAAATATCTCCGTTTCTCACACCAGCCCTCGAGTAAGGATCGCGAAATTGTGTAGAGGTGGTGATATTAAAAAACCCCTGTTTTCCTAATTTAAAGCCATAATTAAGGTCTAATGAAATGGTTTCTCCATCCAGTCCACCAGAAAAATTATTTGTAACCGGTGAGGCATATCCTCCTAGAAATAGCTGACCTGAAAATCCCAGCCTCTTTTTAAGCCCTAAATTCACTACTCCGGCAATCGCGTCAGATCCATATTGTGCTGAAGCTCCATCTCTTAAAACTTCAATTTTATCTAAAGCAAACGTAGGAATGGCATTAAGGTCTGTTCCTACAGAGCCTCTTCCCGGAGTAAGCGTTACATTGATCAGTGAAGACTGATGTCTCCTTTTTCCATTCAGCAAAACTAAAACCTGGTCAGGACCTAATCCCCTTAATTGGGCAGGGTCTACAAAGTCTGTCCCATCATTTACAGTATGTGATGTCGAAGAAAAAGAAGGGACAATATAATTAAGTGCCTGACTAATATTATTGACAGGACTTTGTTTCAGTATTTTTGAGATATTGATGACATCCACAGGAACCGGAGTATCTGTTAATGATCTACCGGATCCTCTTGATCCCAACAGAACAACCTCATCTATTTTTTTAGATTTTATAGTATCTGACTGTGCATAGTAGAATGTCGAAATAAGTGTTGCTGAAGTGATAATACTTCTATGTTTGAAATTGCGCATGTGTTTTATTTTAAATTTTTGTATTAATAATTAGCTGCTTAAAACTTTTAAGCAATAGAAATCCCCTAACCCAGACATTCGAGGTTAAAAAAAGGAAAACGATAAACGGTTTTATTAGTTAAAAGAAACTGGAAGCTAAGAACAGCAACACATACACATCACGTAATGGCATGAGTAATTATAAGAATAACGAAGCCTTGCCTCAGTATTCGAAAGACAAAAAGTCAAATTCATTGTGGTGTCATTTCCCGTGTTCTTAAACATTGATTTTTACTTTAAAACAAAAATTATAAGATGGGAAGAAATAGAAAAACATTTTTTCCGGAGCTGAGCCGGCTTATCTATTTTAGCACCTTGCTTGTTTTTGCAGGTTGCTATCCCATCTATGAGATTCTTGATAATTATGGGGCAAAGATATAACTATTTTACAAATAAAAAAATAATTCGGAAAAAAATTACATTAATCGCAAAAACTCATCTAGAATAAATTTCAGATAATTTCAATGATTTATAGCTATTCAACGGAATATAGTAGGTCTTAAAAAAATTTATTTGTAACAATTTTTTGTTTTAGCCGTCTAACTGAATAGTAGTAAAAAAACATTATGAAAAAAATTGTATTCGTTTTATCTCTTCTGGGTATCGTAGCTATACATGCCCAGGAAAAGACCAATAACCCCGTAAAGGAAAAGCAGATTGAAGAGGTCGTAATGACCAAAACTAAAAAAGCCGTTGAACAAAAAGCCGACCGGACTATTTTTGATTTTTCTGAGCAACCGCAATTGAATAACGGGAATGTTTTAGAAGGAATCAAAAAACTTCCGGGACTCGTATCGACCGACATTGCAGGAATGATGTATCAGGGTAAAATCCTTGATGTTTACCTTAACGGACGTCCCTTAAATATTACATCTAATGAACTCAATTCCTTTTTGGAAGGGATGCCGGCTAATTCTGTAGATAGAATTGAAGTGATCACACAGCCAGGTGCCGAATTCCCGGCGACTTCAGGAGGTGCGATCATGAACATCATTACGAATAAAAACGCTAATAAATATTTAACGGCAACGTATTCCGGAAATTATTCATTTACCAACTATGGAAAATTCAGAAGCAGAACCAGCAACTCTTTGAATTTAAATGCAAGAAATAAATATTTCGGCTGGCAATTGAATATCGGACAGAACTATCGCGAAAGTATGCTGAATTCGAATCAAAATGATTTATTACTAAGCAACACAGATAGGATTGGTCGTGGTTATTTTGCAAAGTCGGGACTGACCTTTGATCTTGGACAGGACAGATTATTGGTGAACTACGATATCTATCACAATAAGAATAGCAACTACACAGACAGTAATGGTTTTGCCGATCTTCCCTATATACCTGTTAAAGACAGTATAAGAGAAGGTAATTTTCATGCCTTTGATGCTGCTTACACCAATAATTTAAGACAAGAAGCTGTTGTAACCTATCAGAAACGTTTTAGTGATAAATCTCAAAAGCTGGATTTCCAATTTGGGTATACTAAATCAACCAGCAAGTTTGATCAAAACAATATTTTTAGAGATATCACTTATATTAATCCTGAACAATCTATTCCAAGGTTTTCAGATGGCATCTTATTGAATAACGAGTCCGATATGAGGATCGCTAATTTCAAAGTAGATTATTCTCAACCGATCAAAATTCTTGATGGAGGAAAGGTAAGTTTCGGAGGATTGTATGAAAAACAAAATTTTGACACCCAAAGCAGAGGATTAACCAATCTTGATTATCAAAGACAAACAGCATCTACTTATTTAGAATTTCAGGCAAAATTGAAAAAGTTTGATTTCACTTTAGGATCTCGTGCTGAGAACTATGACATTTCTGGAATTACCAGAGTAATTGACAGTACTGGGGCTGTTGTTCAGAAAAACCTTATCCCTTTCAACAAATTCAAATTGTTCCCTAATGCAAGTGTACAATACAGTTTCATGAATCAGGTTTCTATTTCTGCCAACTATAATAAAAAGATCAGTTTACCGAGTATTTCTGCACTTAACCCAAACAATACGACATTCCAGGGACCCAACACTCAGGTTACTGGTAACCCAAATCTGCAACCAACTATCTTTGACAATTACGAAGTAAAGCTTTCAGCTTTTGACTATGCTTTTATCGGATATAGTGTGAGCTCAGCTAAGAACCAGGTGGCACAAATCATCAGAAAGGACGGAAAAAACCTTTTCAATGAACAGGTAAACATTTCGAATATGAGAATTCATAATTTCAATGTCGGTCTTCCTGTTCCTTTTATGATTTTCAGCAAACCGATGAGCGAGATCATGAAGTTTGACTTCAACCCTGACAAGATCAACTTTATGTATATCTACGCAGGCTATCAAAAGCATGAAATAGATAATTTGAACAACAAAGGCTTCTGGATTTTCAATGTGATGACACAATTGATCCTACCTAAACAAATAAAATTAACAGCCAACTACAGTTATTTAACTCCAAAAGCAGGATATTTCTACTTTACGGCAGAAAAACCATTCAGTAATACGGTTGATATTACTTTAACCAAAAAGTTTTTGGATAATCGTCTTACAGTTTCCGTTTTTGCCAATGATATCTTCAATGGACAGGTAATGCAGGTACGCTCCAATCCACCGACAGGAGAAGCCGTTACTTTGAGAACGAAATATGATACAAGAAACTTCGGAATCTCTATTAATTACAAAATACCAACTAAAAACAAATTGGCTAAAGAAGATCCGAATATTCTGAATAGTACGAAGAAGGAAGATAATGGAGGGGTGATGCAGCAGGATAGTAAGTAAAAAAGCGAAATCGCGGATTTGCGAAAGGGCGAAATTGTTAAATCGTTCAATTGTAAATTTGATTTAGGACATATTTGTCATTTCAATGGAGGAGAAATCTTTTGATAATTGAGTTGATTACATTGCCTACTAAAGTAAAGAATTAAAATAAAAATGAGGCAGTATGAATATTCTTACTGCCTCATTTATTTAAAACAATATAATTTAAAAATCGATGGTTTGAAACCTCCATTCTAATGTATCAATAAGGGTCAGTTGATTGATATTTAAAGGTAAATCTGTAATTATTTTTAAGGTGAGATGTGCCATCATACTTCCCACAATCCCCGGTAACGAACCCAAAACACCTAAACTATCACAATCTGGAAGATTTTCCTCAGATGGAGATTCAGGAAAGATATCTCTTAAATTCTTACTTCTATTGTAATTGAATATAGCTACCTGACCAGAAAATCCTAATATACTTCCATAAACCAAAGGTTTTTCTAATTTCACACAGGTATCATTAATTAAATATCGGGTGGTAAAATTATCCGATCCGTCCACAACAATATCATATTCGGAGATTATCTTTTCAATATTTGATGGTATTATTTTTTCTTCGATAGGAACAACATTCACATGATGGTTAAGGTTTTCGACAAAACTAATTGCGCTTTTTACTTTTGAAAACCCAATACTCTTTTCATTATGAATAACCTGTCGGTTCAGATTATGTAATTCCACAAAGTCAAAATCTGCAATCCCCAGTTTCCCAACTCCCGCAGCAGCCAAATACTGAATTACAGGACTTCCTAATCCGCCAGCACCTACAACAAGTACTTTTGCGTTTAAGATCTTCCTTTGTCCTGAAGTGCCTATCTCATCAATGAATATCTGTCGGCTATATCTTGAAAACATTTTTTCGCTATCCATGATCATCTTTTAAAAACCGCTATACACTGAATCCCAGTCTTTCATTACAGGATCATATCCTGAACTTCTGATCATATTTTGAATAACTTGCATGCTTCTTTCATCACTGGTCTCAAATTGTTCAAGAGATTGCGGATCTACAGCATACCCCCCCGGATTGGTTTTTGAACCCGCACTCATAGAAGTAGCACCAAGCGAAACAATATGATTCCTGAAATTCTCATTTTCTCTGGTAGAAATTGATATTTCAAGATCTTCATTCCAAATCCGATAAGCACAGATAAGCTGTAACAGATCTTTATCTTCCATGATAAAATTGGGCTCAATAATGCCTTCTGCCGGTCTTAGCCTAGGAAACGAAACCGAAAATTTACTCTTCCAGTATTCTTTTTGAAGGTAATCGATATGCGCTGCATTGAAAAAGCTGTCAACTCTCCAGTCTTCAAGCCCAAGTAAAACCCCTAAGCCCATTTTATGTATTCCAGCTCTGCCTACTCTATCCGGTGTATCCAGGCGAAATTGAAAATTTGATTTTTTCCCTTTTGGATGATACTGCTTGTACACTTCCTGATGATAGGTCTCCTGATACACCAGAATAGAATGAACTCCTTCCTGGTGTAATAATCTGTATTCATCTTCTGACAGAGGTTGCACTTCAATAGAAATATTGGCAAAATGAGTTTTTAATAAACGAACCGCATTTAGAAAATAGTCAATTCCGACAGTCTTATTCGCTTCACCACTTACCAATAATACGTGATTCACTCCCATCGTTTTGAGAACCGAAGCCTCTATCAGGATCTCCGTATCAGAAAGCGTTTTTCTTTTCAGTTTATTATCTAAACTAAAGCCACAATATGTACAAATATTCTGACACTCATTACTAAGATAAAGAGGAGCATATAACTGTATGACTTTACCAAATCGCTTTTGGGTAATAGCTCTTGTCATACCAGCCATTACCTCCAACTTTGAAGAGGCTGCTTTTGAAATCAGATTAAGAAAGTCATCAAGTGTTCTTTGCCTTTTTTGCAAGCTGTATTCTACATCAGATAAAGTGACATTCTCCAGCTTCCGTCTGATATCATTCCATTCATAGGATGTAAAAACTTCCTCAAAATTATTCATTCTGTAATCTTATTTATTCAAATAAAAATGAAGTCAGGGGACTTGATGCTTCTGCATGAGAACTAATTGCTCCTAGTCCTGCTTCATAGGCTCTTCTTCCTGCAATGACCCCTTCTTTAAAAGCCAATGCCATCCTGATAGGGTCTTTTGCCACAGCAATAGCAGTATTAACCAGAACAGCATCAGCTCCTATCTCCATCGCTTTTGCCGCATCAGATGGTGCTCCTATTCCGGCATCAACGACTACAGGAACTTTACTCTGACTGATAATAATTTCAAGAAAATCTAATGTACGAAGGCCTTTATTAGTCCCAATCGGAGCGCCTAATGGCATTACCACAGCTGTTCCTGCATCTTCAAGACGCTTACATAAAACCGGATCCGCGTGGATATAAGGCATTACGATAAAACCAAGTTTAGCAAGTTCTTCCGTTGCATATAATGTTTCGATAGGGTCTGGTAGTAAATATTTAGGATCAGGATGTATTTCCAGTTTCACCCAGTTCGTTTCCAAAGCCTCTCTTGCCAATTGAGCCGCTAAAACAGCTTCCTTAGCGGTACGTGCTCCTGATGTGTTGGGTAATAAATGGGTGTTTGTAGGCTTTAGCGCCTGAAGCAAATCGTCATCTTGTGAATGAGCATCAATCCTTTTTAGTGCCATCGTCACCATATTACTTTCCGATGCAATGATAGATTGGGTCATTTCTGCTAAATTCCCGAATTTACCCGTTCCAAGGAAAAGGCGTGATTCAAAATTTCTGTCTGATATTGTTAGTATTTGATTCATTTGAATGATTTTATAAATTCATTTGCTATGGATGGCTGATTGGTTATCTGCCCAGAGACAGCTACTCCATAGATTCCAATTTGCTGTAATAATTCTATATCTTCAAGGCGTACTCCTCCTATTGCGAAAATCATTGGAATATCAACTGATCTTGCTTTTAAGTCCTGAATTAATTGCTGATAGCCTTCAAAACCTAAAATCGGACTTAATTTTTCTTTGGTCTCCGTGAACCTTAAAGGACCTAAGCCTATATAATCGCAGGGTTCCTGGATTCTTTGAAGAACATGTTGTAAAGTATTAGCCGTTCCACCAATGAGTTTATTTGATCCTAAGATTTGTCTTGCTTTAAGTATGGAGTCATCATTTAATCCTAAATGCACTCCATCCGCTTCAATTTCTTTTGCTAATTGGATATGGTCATTAATAATACATTTTGCCTGATACTCATTACACAACAGTCTGGCTTTTTCACATAATTCAACCAACTCACTTTCAGATGCATTTTTCCACCGGACTTGAATCCATTTTACACCTGCATCTAAAGCATTGTAAATATTGAATTCCTGTTCTTCTTTTGTTTTCCCCTGGGAGATATATTGTAATTTTTCCTTGATCAATTTTTATTTATTTTGCTCATTATATTTCCTTATTGTCCTCTGACATTTCATGAAAACATCCAGAGGTCCTTCACTTTGCCAGATAGCTCCCAACAAAGCAACTCCTTCTGCTTCCGAATTAAGTACCGTCTCTATGTTATCTTCATGAATTCCCCCTAAAGCAATCAGCTTTACACTTTGGTTATTTCTCATTCTAACTTCTTCCAAAATAGTAGTTTCAGCTCCATATCCTTGTTTTGAAATACTTGGAAAAAATGGACTTAGAAAAGCATATTCCCAATCCTCCTCCAAGGAATTAAAAGCACTCATGGTATGTACTGAAGTAGAGATTGCATAATTTTCAGCATACATTGTATGCAATTCATTAACACGATCATACTCTCTAATATGTAAACGGGAAATACCATACTCCTCAGCCAGCTCAAAGTGGCTGTGCATAACCAAATGTGAGCGGAATGATTTATTAATCTGATCCAAAAAGCTAATCATTTCGTGATCACTGATAAAAGGTTTCCGGATATGAAATAATTCCAATCCTTCCTGAAACATTTCATTAACAGTCTCAGTTTCATCAGGAATGATTTCTTCAGGACTTATAACAATGATCATAAATAGATCTCCTTCCCGTTTTCAATAAACTCCTGAGACTTTACCAACATTCCCATTTCAGCAGACTCGCGTATTTCCTGAGTGATTTTCATCGAACAGAATTTAGGTCCACACATCGAACAGAAATGGGCAATCTTTGCTCCTTCTGCCGGCAGCGTTTCGTCATGGTAAGCTTTTGCGGTCTCCGGATCTAATGAAAGGTTAAACTGATCTTCCCATCTGAATTCAAACCTTGCTTTACTTAAAGCATTGTCTCTATATTGGGAACCCGGATGGCCTTTTGCTAAATCTGCAGCATGTGCTGCCAGTTTATAAGTGATTACACCATCTTTTACATCTTTTTTGTTTGGAAGGCCTAAATGCTCTTTAGGGGTGACATAGCACAACATTGCACAACCAAACCACCCGATCATCGCTGCTCCGATTCCCGAAGTAATATGGTCATAGCCTGGAGCAATATCAGTGGTTAGTGGTCCTAAAGTATAGAAAGGTGCCTCGTGACACTCTTCCAATTGCTTATCCATATTCTCTTTGATCATGTGCATCGGTACATGGCCAGGACCTTCGATCATCACCTGAACATTATGTTTCCATGCGATTTTTGTAAGCTCTCCTAAAGTTTCTAATTCTGCAAACTGTGCCGCATCATTAGCATCTGCTATAGACCCCGGACGTAATCCATCACCCAAAGAGAAAGCAACATCATATTTCTTCATGATCTCACAAATCTCCTCAAAATGAGTATATAAAAAGTTTTCTTTATGATGATACAGACACCATTTAGCCATGATAGAACCTCCACGGGAAACAATTCCGGTTACTCTATTAACCGTAAGATGAATATATCTAAGTAATACTCCGGCATGAATAGTAAAGTAAGAAACTCCCTGTTCCGCCTGTTCAATCAAAGTATCTTTAAAAACCTCCCAGGTAAGATCCTCAGGAACTCCTTTTACTTTTTCAAGCGCCTGGTAAATAGGGACTGTCCCAATTGGTACTGGGCTATTTCTTATGATCCATTCTCTGGTTTCATGGATATTCTTCCCTGTAGATAGGTCCATAATTGTATCTGCACCCCATCTGCAAGCCCAGACTGCTTTTTCCACTTCCTCATCAATACTTGAAGAAACAGCGCTGTTTCCGATATTAGCATTTATTTTAACCAAAAAATTTCGCCCGATAATCATTGGCTCACTCTCAGGATGGTTGATGTTATTAGGAATAATCGCTCTTCCGGCTGCTATTTCATCCCTTACAAATTCCGGGGTAATTTTATTTTTAGGAGTTCTTGCTCCAAAACTATTTCCAGCATGCTGAGAAGCCATTTCTTTGGAAACGGAGTCAAGTTGCTCGATCCTTTGATTTTCACGAATTGCGATGTACTCCATTTCAGGAGTAATAATTCCCTGTTTGGCATAATACAACTGGGTAACTTCTTTTCCTTCTAAAGCAACTTTGGGTTTATGATTATACGAAAAACGTAGATCATCAAGTTTTGGATCCGCCAAACGAGTTTTACCATATTCCGATGATATCCCGTCTAATACTTCTACATCTTTTCTGTCTAAAATCCATTGCTCTCTTATTCTTGGAAGACCTTTTAAAATATCGATCTCCGCATTTTCATCAGTATAAGGTCCGGATGTATCATAAACAGTCACAGGTGGATTGTGCTCAAAGCCTCCTTTACTAAGTTTGGTAGGACTTAAATGAATTTCACGCATTGCTACATTAATTGGATGAATTTGTCCCTCAACATAAATTTTCTTAGAATTGGGAAATGGTGAACATGTAATAGAATGTGCCATAAAATTTGGGTATTGTTATATAGGATTAACCGCCCTGCGTGGCAGTGATAATTAAAATTGAGTCGTTTTCCTGAAGTAAAGTATTCTGCCAGGATGAAATAGGAATAATACTATTGTTTAGAGCAACAGCAATTCCTTTTTTTCGGCCGGGAGCCTCCAAAGCCATTAATGCCTCCAGGTTTTCCGGCGGGACATTGAAAATTTTTCGGGTGTGGTTGATTATAAGTTCCATTCCAAGTTTTTGTTAAACAAATCACTTTAGGAATGGCTATAATTGTACAATAGAATGTACAACAAAAAGTCATCTCACTTTTCCCTACGCTGGTATGATCCAGATCAGGTTCAAAGGGTAAAGTCTCAGTCTGTTTGTACACAGACACCCCTAAAGTATGGAGCGAAGTTAGTTATTTTTTCAGAATGAGCAAAACTTCAACCCCTTTATTAAAATAAAAAAGTCTGCTATCACCAGAATAACAGACTTTTTTATTTTTAAGAAAAGCAATGTATATTACATTTCCTCACAAGCTCTCCAGATCGCATCATTCTGTGGAACAGGTGCTACAATCTCAATCTCTTCTTTGGTGACAGGGTGGATAAATTTCAGCATTCTTGCATGAAGATTTATTCCTCCGTCGGGATTAGACCTTGGTGCACCATACTTTAAATCTCCCTTAATAGGAACTCCAATTTTGGATAATTGTGCACGGATCTGATGATGTCTTCCTGTTTCCAGATCAATCTCAAGAAGCATATAATTATCAAGGGTCTTAATAACATTATAGGTTAAAATCGCCTCTTTTGCTCCATCAGTAACCTTTGGAAAAACGATAGCCTTATTATTCTTTTCGTTTTTCTTCAGATAATGAACCAATCTCTGATTATGCGGGATCATTTCCTTAGAAACGACTGCCCAATATGTTTTTTCGACCTCTCTGTTCTTCACCATTTGAGTAAGACGCGAAAGAGCTTTTGAGGTTTTAGCATAAATGACCAATCCGGAAGTAGGACGGTCTATACGATGTACCAAACCGAGAAAAACATTTCCCGGTTTAGCATCTCTTTTTTTTATAAAGCTTTTAATTAATTCTAATAGTGATTCATCACCGGTTTTGTCACCTTGTACAAGCTGACCCACTTTTTTATTTACAACCAAAAGATGGTTGTCTTCATAAGCAATCTGCTCCTCCATTTTAGTTTAGTTTACCTGTCTTCTATTGGATAAAGAAAGAATAATTCCTCCTAAAAGCCCAAGTGTTTTCATTCCTGCCAGTCTTGATTCTAATGGCAAAAATGCCCCTACAATACAAAGACCCGCAGCAGCATACATTGGGTAGACAAAATTTCTGTTCGACAGAAAAGGCGCCTGAATAGCAAAACTGATCCCTATGATGATATAGAATACTCTTTTAGAAAGAAGATCATTAACTTCTGGTGAAAAGAAATTGAACCAACCTATTGCTAAGCAGATTAAAGCAACAACGGAAATAATCCCCTGTATCGTTTGTTGATTATCTCTCATTAATAACTTTCTTTATCATTTGGAAAACTCACATCTTTTACATCTTTTACATACTGTGCAACCGCGCCTGTAATTTCTGTATAAAGATCAAGATATCTTCTTAGGAATTTTGGACTGAATCCCTGATTCATTCCTACCATATCATGGTAAACCAAAACCTGGCCGTCACAGTCAGGGCCTGCGCCAATCCCAATTGTAGGAATAGAGATACTTTCAGATACTTTTTTAGCCAAATCGGCTGGAATTTTTTCTAAAACAACAGAAAAACATCCAAGTTCTTCTAAAAGCTGCGCATCACTGATCAGTTTTTCAGCCTCTGCTTCATCTTTTGCTCTTACTTTGTAAGTCCCGAATTTATAGATAGATTGTGGTGTTAATCCTAAATGTCCCATTACCGGAATTCCCGCATTAACGATTTTCTTGATTGATTTTGAAATTTCTTTACCTCCTTCAATTTTTACACCATGAGCTCCGCCCTCTTTCATCATTCTTACAGCAGATTCCAATGCCTTTTCCGGATTACTCTGATAACTACCAAATGGTAAATCAGCAATTACTAATGCTCTGTCTACTCCACGGGCAACACTCTGAGCATGATAAATCATCTGATCCAAAGTGATTGGTAAAGTAGTTTCAAAACCAGCCATCACATTGGCAGCAGAATCTCCGATTAAAATAGCATCAACACCTCCCGCATCTACCATCTTCGCCGTTGTAAAATCATAGGCTGTAAGCATTGTTATTTTTTCCTTGTCGAATTTCATTTTACGCAAGGTTTCAGTCGTAACTTTTTTAATTTCAGAATGAACAGACATAATGTATCTATTTTTTAAAAGTTAAAAAGTCGGCTTGCGCCGACTTAAATTTTGTATGGTTTATAAAACTACGTGACCTAGTTTCATTAGTTTGTCGTGATTGAGAATTTTGATATTTCTACCGTCCACCTCTATGAGATCATCCTGTTTGAATTCAGAGATCAAACGAATAGCACTCTCTGTTGCTGTACCAATAATATTGGCAATTTCTTCTCTGGTCAGAGAAATTTTGATAAAACCTTCCGGATCAACCCCTAATTTCTGCTCCAGGAGCAATAAAATTTCAGCTAATCTTTCTCTTACTGTTTTTTGGGCAAGGAAGGTAATCGTATTTGAAGACTCTCCCAATTCATAAGCAATCTTCTGAAGCATTACGAAAGATAATTGAGAATCTACCTCTAAAAGATACATGAAAACATCAGCAGGTAGAAAAGTACATTCAATATCAGTCATTGCTTCAGCCTTAGCCTGAAAATTTTCTCCACAAAGTAAAGATCGGTAACCAATGATATCGCCTTCTTTAATAAATCTTAAGATCTGATCTTTTCCAAAAGCTCCTGATTTCGAAAGTTTAGCTGCTCCATTTTCTAAAAAGTACACTCCTTTTGGAGTTTCACCATCTTCAAAAATAGTATCGTGTTTTTGAAAATTTAATTTCTTCTTTGTGCTAATGTATTTTTCAAAATCTGCGCTTGAAAGTCTTTCCTTAAAAGATTTATCATTAAAAACTCTGGCGAACCTCTCTTCAATTGCAATCTGTTGTTCCTGCGACATTTTAATATGACATTTATCACAAAAATAGAACATTTTAAATCGATAAACAAAAAAAATTGTTATAATTTTGTACCTCAATAATTTATGGAGGTGAACGAGAACTGTTTTCATTGTGGTCAAGGCATAGAAAAAGAAAGAATTCTTTTTGACGAAAAAACTTTTTGTTGCAATGGTTGCAGATCGGTTTACGAAATTCTGAATACCAACAATCTAAGTAATTTTTACGAATTAAATAAAAGAGCAGGGATTCGTCCGAGTGATGAAAACTCTTCTCAGTTCGATTATTTAGACACTCCGGAAATCTTTGAAAAAGTCACTGATTTCTCGGAAGGAAACACCAGTTTAGTCACCTTCAAAGTTCCTGTAATACACTGTTCTTCATGCATCTGGCTATTGGAAAGCCTTCATACCTTAAATAGTGGGATTAAATATTCTCAGGTTAATTTTACAAGAAAGACCTTACAAGTTTCATTCAACCATAACGATCTAAAATTAAGCGAACTAGCTAAATTCCTAACCAATCTTGGATACAAACCGGTTATCAGTTTGGAAACAGCGGAAAAGAATGTTGACCATCTTGACAAATCACTTCTTGTCAAGCTTGCTATCGCCGGGTTTGCATTCGGTAACGGAATGTTCCTGGCCTTCCCGGAATACATTGGAGGCGAGGATTATTGGATGCAGCATTACAAAGGTCTTTTCAGAACATTGATGTTTTTGCTTGCCGTTCCTGTAGTTTTTTATTCTGCTTCAGATTATTACAAATCAGCATGGTACGGTTTAAAAAATAAAATTGTTAATATCGACGTTCCGATCGTTCTAGGAATTTTTGTCCTTTTCGGACGAAGTGCCTACGAAGTACTTACGAATTATGGGCCTGGTTATTTCGATACTCTGTGCGGACTTTTATTCTTTATGCTTTTAGGAAAAACCTTTCAGAAAAGAACGTACAGTGCACTATCTTACGATCGTGATTATAAATCATTTTATCCTATCGCTGTAACTAAAGTTGACTTTAATGGAAAACAGGATAATATTTTACTTTCTGAAATTAAAGTAGGAGACCGAATTCTTGTTAGAAATCAGGAAATCATCCCAGTAGACGCCATTCTGATCAATGGAGAGGGAAATATTGACAATAGTTTTATTACCGGAGAAAGCGAAAGCATCAGCAAACAGCCGGGAGACAAGATTTTTGCGGGCGGAAAACAAATCGGATCATCTCTTGAGCTTGAAGTTATAAAAGATGTTGACCAGAGCTACCTTACCCAACTCTGGAATAAAGAAGCATTCAAGAAATACGAAACCGGGCTGGACACCCTTACTAACAATATAAGTAAATACTTCACCTTTATTATATTGGGAATCGCTTTGGTATCAGGAATTTATTGGTCATTCATTGATCTTGAAAAAATGTTCCAGGTCGTTTCAGCGATATTGATAATTGCTTGTCCTTGCGCACTCGCACTTTCTGCTCCATTTACGTTTGGGCACATTATGAGAATCCTTGGTAGAAATAAATTCTATGTAAAGGATACTTTGACCATTGAAAAAATTGCAAAAATTGACACACTCGTATTTGACAAAACAGGAACTATTACCCACAGAAAGAAAACCAATATCAAATACGACGGCTCACAAATATCTGAGTTTGATTTACTGAACATTAAAACATTACTAAAAAACTCAAATCATCCTCTTTCAAAATCATTGTATGAGTTCATTGATGTAAATGATGATTATTTTCCCGTTGACAACTTCCAGGAGATTTCAGGAAAGGGTTATGAAGCCAATGTACGAGGAAGTAACTATAAAATCGGGTCTGCTAAATATAATGACCAGGAGTCTAAAAATCTTGAAACAGCGGTTTATATAAGCAAAAATGGCGCGTTTTTAGGTAAATTCATTTTCAAGAATGAATACAGAGGCCATCTTAAAAATTTATTTAAATCCCTTACCAACTATAAAATCTTTATCTTAAGCGGAGACAACTCTTCTGAAGAAGGTCAATTAAAAGACATCATTCCAAATTGTAAGGCAATGGCTTTCAACCAAAGCCCTGAAGATAAACTTAATTACATTAAACAGCTACAGGATCAAAATCACAGAGTAGCCATGCTTGGAGATGGTTTAAATGACGCCGGAGCATTAAAGCAAAGTAATGTGGGTATCGCAATCGCTGATGACACCAATAGCTTCACCCCTTCTTCCGATGTTATTATGAATGGTGACAAAGTCGTTACTTTAGACAGATACCTGAACGTCTGCAAAGGTTCGATAACAATTGTGAAAATGACATTCATAATCAGCTTTCTGTACAATATAGTAGGTTTAAGTTACGCTGTTACAGGGCATATGCACCCGCTCTTCGCAGCGATAATCATGCCAATAAGTTCAATCACTGTAGTTGCTTTTACTACAATTTCAACCTGGATCCTGGGTCGGAAATACTTTACCAAAGAGGCGTAGAAGCCCTTATTTAGACTGATTTTAAATTAGCGAGAATCGCTATTTCGTGATGAATGTCATTATTTTTCACTAAATTTGAACCCCGAAAATAGGTTAATTTTGTTGTCTGATGGATATTCTATATTTAATGATCCTATGCAGTGTTTCTTTGGCTGCAATTTTCTTGGTCGTTTTTATAGTAAACGCCCGAAAAGGACAGTTTGAGGATGATGAGTCCCCTGCTGTTCGAATTCTTTTTGACTCTGGTGAAATAAAGGAGAAAGAAAAAGACGGCAACAAAACAAACGAGAAAGAAAAAGGAGAAAATAATAAAATTGAAGAAAAAAGTGAATAGTTGATATGGAGACACAAAAGTTTAGTTATGACAACAGTATTGTTCGGGCATTTCTTTATGCGACCATAGTTTTTGGGCTTATAGGGTTTACGTTCGGGCTTACAGCAGCCTTAATGCTTTTCTATCCCGAATTGCCAGAATTTTTATTTGGTACTGATGACACCACCATTCAGAGTTTAAAGAGTGGTAATATTCAGGGACTAATTAATACCCATGGTGCATTTGGTTTTGGTAGAATCAGAATGTTGCACACCAACACCGTAATCTTTGCATTCGTATGTAATATCGTTTATACCGGTATTTACTACTCTTTACAAAGATTATTAAAGACAAGAATGTACAGTGATACATTATCTTGGTTACATTTCTGGACTTGGCAGTTTATGATTGTTGCTACGTTCATTACGTTCTTTATGGGGATCAATACTTCTAAAGAATACGCTGAGCATGAATGGCCAATCGATATTTTAATTGCTTTCTCGTGGATCATTTTCGGTATCAACATGTTCTTAACTATTGCTAAGAGAAGAGTAAGACACCTTTATGTAGCTATCTGGTTCTATATCGGTACTTGGATCGCAGTAGCAATGCTTCACATTTTTAACAACTTAGAAGTTCCATTATCTTTTACAGGATGGAAATCATATTCAGCATATGCTGGAGTAAAAGATGCTATCGTACAATGGTGGTATGGTCACAATGCAGTAGCATTCGTATTGACAACTCCGGTTTTAGGTTTAATGTATTATTTCTTACCAAAAGCTGCAGACAGACCAGTTTTCTCATATAAACTGTCTATCATTCACTTCTGGTCATTAATTTTCGTATACATCTGGGCTGGTCCTCACCACCTTCAGTATACAGCACTTCCAGCTTGGGCTCAGGCTGTAGGAACAGGTTTCTCTATCATGCTTATCGCACCATCTTGGGGTGGTATGCTTAATGGTCTTCTTACCTTAAGAGGAGCATGGGACAAAGTAAGAGAAAATCCTATTCTTAAATTCTTCGTAGTGGCTGTTACCTGTTATGGTATGGCAACTTTTGAAGGGCCTCTTTTAGCGACAAAAAACATCAACAAAATTGGACACTTTACGGACTGGGTAATTGGTCACGTACATTTAGGTGCACTTGGATGGAATGGTTTCATGGCATTCGGGGTAATCTATTATTTGGTCCCTATCTTGTGGAGAACAAAAATATGGTCTGTAAAATTAGCTAACTGGCATTTCTGGTTAGGAACTTTAGGAATTATTTTCTATGCAGTACCAATGTATATTTCAGGATTTACTCAAGGATTGATGTGGAAACAATTCAACCCGGATGGAACACTATTGTGGAAAAACTGGTTAGATACTGTAACTGCAATTATTCCTTACTTTAAAATGAGATTTGTAGGAGGTCTATTCTATATCTCAGGAGCAATCTTAATGATTGTAAACGTTGTTGCAACGGTAAGAAAAGGATCATTCCAAAAAGAAGTTCCGGCAGAAGCACCTGCTTTAGCTAATATTACTAAAAACAGAAAAGAAGGAGAAGGAACTCACCTTTGGTTGGAAAGAACTCCAATATTATTAGGGATTTTATCTTTCTTAACCATTTCTATTGGTAGTTCAGTTGAGATTATTCCTACTTTATCTCTTAAGAAAAGTGTACCTACCATTTCAGCAGTGAAGCCTTATTCGCCGCTAGAATTAGAAGGTAGAGATATTTATATCCGTGAAGGTTGTAACGCTTGTCACTCTCAGATGGTAAGGCCATTCAGAGATGAGATCGTAAGATTTAACGGTAAAAACGGACAGTATTCAAAAGCGGGAGAGTTCGTATATGACAGACCATTCTTATGGGGATCTAAGAGAACAGGACCGGATTTACATAGAGAAGGAGGTAAAAACCCAAGTTCTTGGCACTATAAGCATATGTATAACCCAAGATCAACTTCAGCAGGTTCTATTATGCCTCGTTACCCTTGGTTAATTGCTACGAATTTGGACAGATCTAAAATGGTTGCTAAAATGGAACTTATGAAAAATACTTTCGATGTTCCTTATACAAAACCTCAGATAGATTCTGCTAATAAGTGGGCAGACAATCAGGCAGCGAAAATTGTAAAAGATATCTTCTCTGAAGCAAATGACTTAAAAGTAGCCTATGCTAAGAAACCTAAAGGTGAATTAGAGAAAAAAGAGGTTGTAGCTCTTATCTCTTACTTACAAAGATTGGGTACTGATATTAAAACAACAGAAATAAAAACAGCAAGTAATAACTAAAAAACATTAAGGCTCAATGATTCCTCAGAACTTTAAAGATATATTATCCAATACAGAAAACGCTGGTTTTTACCAGACGCTGGCTCTGATTTTCTTTATGCTGTTCTTCGTCGCTTTAGTAATATATGTTTTTAGCAGGCCTAAAAAATATTATAAAGAAGAAGAAGAGGCACCTCTGCAGGATGATGAAGATGACTTTAATTTAAAAAATTAAAAATTTATTATGAAACAAAGAACACCGGTTGTTATAAACATCTTGATAATAATTGGACTTTTAATAGTTTTTTATTATTTATTTGTACAAAGCTACTCGTTTTTAGCTTCACCATACTTCTGGGGAACTGTTGTGATAAGTGCTATTCTGGCTTATATTCATAGCTCCATTGGAGACTTAATTGAGAATAATAAATTCAAGAAATTATCTCCTGAAGAAAAAGCGGCTTACTTGGCTGAGAAAAAGATTCCTTTCTTAAGAAGAATGTATGACAGTGCATTCAAAAAGCAATCTGTTACAGAAGAGAAAGATATTCTTATTGACCACGGTTTCGATGGTATTATGGAATTAGATAACCAGTTACCAAAATGGTGGGTAGGTTTATTCTATTTTGGGACTGCTTTTTGTATTGTATATATATGCGCATACTCTTTCACAGATTTCGCTCACCCATTAAGCGAATATGAAAAAGAATATAAAGAGCAAATTGCAAGTATTGCAGAGTATGAAAAAAGCCAACCTCCTGTAACAATAGAAACCGCAAAATATTCAGCGGATAATATTGCAGACGGTAAGGAGCTTTTCAAAACCAACTGTGCATCTTGCCATGGTGAAGACGGAAGAGGAGGAATTGGCCCGAACTTAACAGATAACTATTGGATCAACCAGCCTGAGAAAACATTATTTAAAAACGTTTTCCATATGGACTGGAATGGTTCTCCAACGAACCCTGCTATGAGACCATTTGGTAAGAATGGAGAAGTTTCCGGTGCAGAGATTGAAAAAATTGCAGCTTTTGTATATCACATCAATCAGGAACAACCTCCAATTACAACCGCTCAAGGTGGAGCTGCTCCTCAGGGAACAGAAGCTCATTGGGAAAAAGAATAATTTCAAAAAAAATTAAAACATATGAAAAGCATAATTTGTTATTAAAAAAAATAGTAACCAATTATGCTTTTCTTTTTTTAAACATATTACAAAATGTCAGACATAGAAGAAATAGAAGTACGCGGCGGACAGGGACAGGTTCTGGACCCTGAGACTTATAGAGATTCTATAGGGACGATGGAACAATCCGGAAAAAGAAGATGGGTGTTCCCAAGAAAACCTAAAGGTAAATACACCAACTATAGAAATATTGTAAGTTATATTTTACTACTCATATATTTTGCGGTTCCATTTTTAAAGATCAATGGAAACCCCTTTCTTTTGTTTAATGTAATCGATAGACAATTTTTCATATTTGGACAGCCTTTTTATCCTCAAGACTTTTTTATTCTGACTTTAGGAGCTATAGCATCTTTAATATTCATTATTATTTTTACGATTGCATTCGGAAGAATTTTCTGCGGGTGGATATGTCCTCAGACAATTTTTATGGAATCGATATTTCGTAAAATAGAATTTATTATTGAAGGTGACCGAAACAGGCAAATGAAGCTGGACAGACAGCCTTGGAACACTGAAAAAATATGGAAAAGAAGCTTAAAGTGGACCGTTTATATAATCATATCTCTGATCATCACCCACTTTATGTTCATGTACATTGTTGGATATCAGGAAGTATTCAGAATTGTTTCTGAAGGTCCGTTTGCCCATCCCACAAACTTTATAGTAATGATTCTTTTAACCGCTGCATTTTACTTTGTATTTGCATGGTTCAGAGAACAGGTATGTACATTGGTTTGTCCATATGGAAGGCTTCAGGGTGTTTTAATTGATAAAGATACCATCAACGTTTTCTATGACTTTAAACGTGGAGAAAACCGGTCGAAATGGAGAAAAGGTGAAGACAGAAAAGCTGCAGGAAAAGGAGATTGTATAGACTGTCATCAATGTGTTGTCGTTTGTCCTACTGGAATTGACATCAGAGATGGACAACAACTTGAGTGTGTGAATTGTACGGCATGTATTGATGCCTGTGACGAAGTAATGGAAAAAGTGGGTCTTCCAAAAGGATTGATTCGGTATGCCTCTGAGAATGAAATTGAGAATCAAACAGAATTTAAGTTTACCGGAAGAATGAAAGGCTTCGCAGTAGTTCTTGTCTTTCTTGTTGGATTCCTTGGTTACCTTCTTTACAATCGTGGAGAAATGGAAGCTAAATTCATCAAACCTGCAGGAAGTACATTTTTTGTAAGAGATGGTAAAATCACAAACACCTATAATTATACCTTCCTGAACAAGACAAATGATAAGAAAATTGTCACGATCAAGGTAATGGAACCGGCAAAAGGTGAGGTTATCTACAGTGCATCCAGTAAGATCACAGTAGAGCGCGATAAAATATCAAAAGGAACAATTAATATAAGTTTCCCTGAAGATGCAATGAAGCTATCAAAACAAAATATTACGATAGGCGTTTATGATATGAAAGGGAAATTGGTCGACTCTTATAAAACCTACTTCGAGGGACCATTTAAATTAGATTTTTAATTTTAGAAACCTCTGTGATTCTAGATTTATCTGATAATAATTAAGATCACTCAGGTTGTAATATTTATAAAAGAAAAAACCGGAAGAAATGAAAAACTTTAGTTGGGGACACGGTGTTGTAATTGCGTTAGCATCATTTATTATCTTTATTTTATCAATGTTATTTCTTTTCCCGAATGGACAAAAGAACTCAGAAATGGTAACTGATAATTACTATGAAGAAGAACTACAGTACCAGGATGTAATCGATGCAAAGAAAAGAGCAGATGAATTACAGGAAAAACCTGTTTACACTCAGGATACAAACGGAATAAAAATAGTATTCCCAAAAGAATATAACAATTCTAATACAACTGTGAAGTTTGTTTTAAACAGAACTGATGATCAGAATTTAGATATTAAAAGATCTGAACAGCTGGATGCAAATCAATCATTTGTAATACCCTCCAAAGTATTAAAAATTGGTGGTTATACTTTACGATTGATGTGGACTAAAGATAAGGTCAACTACAGAATGGATTATGACGTGATATGGAAATAGCACTTATTTTATCGGCAATAGGATTAGGCTTCGCTTCCGGCTTTCATTGCATCGGAATGTGTGGTCCTATAGCACTGTCGATGGGATTGACAAAAAAGCAGGCTACTAATTTTTACCTTCAGAATCTTACCTATCAGTTTGGAAGAATATTTACATATTCCCTTCTGGGTGGTATTTTAGGGATTATTGGCCAGGGATTTGAAATGGCTGGATTCCAACAATACTTAACCATTGCCGTTGGAATTCTCTTGATTGTAATGGCCGTTTTTTCTTTCGGAGGAAAAGATTTTGCTTCAAAAATACCTTTCTTTTCAAGATTTTTATTTTCTGTAAAATCGAATTTGGGAAGGCTTCTTCAAAAGGCTGACTACCGTTCAAGATTTACAACAGGTATTCTCAACGGATTTTTACCTTGCGGGATGGTTTATATGGCACTTACAGCGAGTTTAGCAAGCGGAGGGATATGGCAGGGAGCTTTATATATGGCTTTATTTGGATTTGGAACCCTTCCGTTTATGTTTGCTGTTGTTCTTGTCGGAAACCTGATGAATCAGGCTTTCAGAATGAAGGTATTAAAAGCGATTCCGGTTATTATGATCATTTTAGGGGGATTATTCATTGTAAGGGGGATGGAGTTGGGTATTCCCTATCTTTCTCCAAAAGCTGAAGCAATGACTATTTCTAAAGATCATAACCATGACGCCGTAAATTGTCATTGATATATTAAATAAACTAATCTTATTATCTACTGCTCACTTATAATAATCAGATCTGAAAAGGTCCTATTTATAAAAGCTATTTATAACGATATAAAATGAAGAAGTAGTCTACACTTCTTCATTTTTGTTATATCAACCATAGATTTCATCTTTGACATACTTCGTTACTATAAGTCTGAAAAAAAGAAAGTCTACCTGCATTCTCCGAAAATTGTATCATTAATCACAAATAAAAAGTGTAATCATTAAAGCTGAAACAGTGAAATCCTATATTTAACTGTAACAAATTAACATTCAACATATTGATTACCAACACATATGATTCTATCAAGGCATTTTAAAGGATAATGTTTATATCAAAAAATTATTATTAGTACCAATCTCCTGATTAGCCATAAATTTGTTGAATTAAAGCATTATTTTAGGTTACTCATTGCTCTATATATGTCTATAAGTTAGGATTGAGTCTGCTGCAAATATTGAGTTGGAGGAATCCCTTCAATCTGCTTAAAAGCCTTATTGAATGTAGACTGATGTTTGAAACCTGACAAAGTATAAATATGAACTAAAGTATACTTATTGAGTTCATTATTATCAAGTAATTCTTTAGCTCTTTGAATACGGTAGGTGTTAACAAAAGTATTAAAATTCATTTTTGTGAATGTATTAATCGTCTTAGAAATATAGGTTGAATTAGTATTCAGAGAAGCAGCCAGCTGTGAAATACTGAAATCCGCAGATAGAAAGGGTTTCTCATTCTCAAAACACAAAACGACCTGACGGTAGAGCTCTACATATTTTTCTTTTTTTCCAGAAGAATCATTGATCTCACTCTGACTATTTACTTTAGTAAGAGGAATACTTGCAAGACGTAGAACAGAAATTTTATTGCTAAAATACAGAATCATAGAAGAAAGATAGAACACAGAAAGGGTCATCAAAATGTTAACAATCAAAATATAATGGGCAGAGATTAAATATTTTTCACGCAGTCTAAAAGTATCAGGAACGACTAACGTTAAAATTATGAGCGATAATATGTAAAGACTCCAATAAATAATGGTTCTAAAACTGAAAATATGCAAAAGCCCAATAGGGATGAGAAGAAGCCAGGCAAAAGAAATGAAGCTTTGTTTCCAACAAATAAAGATAAACATGTAGATATGAACGGAAAGAAGTAAGAAATAAAGATTAACAAATGGTTTAATCTGCCTAAAAGGTATGTTATAGGTATAAATAAAGATAAATAAAGTAATACCAGCCCATAATCCATTTACACCGGCAAATAGGTAATTATTTTGATATAAAAATAACGCGGCAAATACAACTTGAATTGCAGTAACAGAGCACAAAAAAAATTGAATATATTCCTTCAATACAAACTGTACTTTAGTCTTATAATTTTTCATAATTCATCATTCTGCCACTAAAATAAAAATTCTAAAATTAAGCCCTAAAATGGATATATGTTATAAAGTATATGCTTTTACGAATAGCTTTCCAGCATATCAAATTAATTAATTTAAAAACACAACTAAAATTATATAAAATGAAAAAAAATTATTATCAAAGAACCATTTTTACCCTTGTACTCTTTGTATTTAGTATTTCCTGTTATGCACAGGTAGGCATAAATACAACGTCCCCACATCCCAATGCCCAATTAGAAATATTTTCTGAAAGCAAAGGGCTACAGGTACCACGTTTAACAACTTCACAAAGAGATGCAATGGATCCATCTCCAACACAATCAGCCAACGGAATCATTATATTTAATACCACAACTAAATGTCTGGAATATTACAATGGAACCCAATGGGTAAATTGGTGTGGTAGTGATACGACCAGGGAGACTCTGGTGACTCGCTTAAATTGCTCAGGAACTCAGACTGGACTATTCTCTGCCAATCAGCCAAGTACCGGAACAAAAGAAATCATGTATGAAGGAGGAAATGGAGGTTCATATTCAAGCATGAGTATAGCTTCTACAGGAGTAACAGGTCTTATTGCTACGGCCCCTGCGGGAACATTAGCAAACGGAAGCGGAACGATTATTTTTGACATAAGTGGGGTTCCTACTACAACCGGGATGGCTTACTTTACTATAAACCTTGGTGATAAAACGTGTACGTTCAGTATAAATATTGATTCTGATACCAATAACTTTGATACATATACTGTTATTCAAATAGGAAGCTCCGCCAGAGAACTTCCCAATGGGATCCCTATTATAGGCACGGAAGCAAATAACGGTGGATTTGGAAGTGGCCTTCCTAATGGACCCGGTGTCACTACCGAATTGTTACGCACTGTTTTATCCGGATTAACAAAACCGGTAGAGTTTCTGGGATTGATTCCTAACAATAATTCAATAGAAGGTCTGAGAAAGATATTTGAGAACACTGCTTCGGATAGAAAGAGACGCGAAGTCGTTTTAATATATACAGGCTACAATATTTCAAGCCCTACATTTACCAGCCAAATTAATAGTCTAATCAATGACTATTATGTAAGAAAAGGAAAAATATATCTGACCTCTGCCGATGAAGGAAACTGGAATAGTTATACATTTTTCTCGACTGATAGTTATGGTAAAGTAAACGCATACCTCCCATCATACAGTATAGATGGAACTAAGCTAGTAGAACAAGGAGACATATTTCCTACAAAATACGGGAATGTAACTTCCAGTGGTGTCCTATCTTCAAAATATTGGGGTAATAGCCTGGTTCCACCTACCAATGCTTCAATCGTTTCGCATATTATTTCGTCCAGCACAGCAGGTGCAGTGGGAGCACCGATAATTTTTAAAGATAACAATTACAATGGAAAAGTTTGGGTATTTGGAGATACAGATGCCTACTGGCAAAGGGACACAGCTGTTTTTGGTGCACAACCGTATTTAAATACCAGCTGCACATCCAATGACAGACAAAAGTTTACTTGTAATATGTTTCATTATATTACACGAAAAAATTTAGGACTACCTGTCAATTAAAAAAATGATTATTCTAAGATAAAGCAAAATGAAAACTCCCGATTTAAACAATTAAATCGGGAGCTTTTATTTTACGAGATAACCTGATTTGTTGTACCCTCTATAATATTCAAAAGCTTAAAGTAGGCTATACTTTTGGATATCCGGATCACTAACTTCAAAATCATAGGTCATCGTTGCTGCAAATCCTGTATCTCCACCACAATGTCTTACAATTCTGTATAGCAGCTCAAGATCGGTAAGGATTTCTTTGATATGTCCACCATTTCTTCCAGAACAGCATATGAGTTTTCTGGCTTTTTTTACATTAAGCTACTTTACAAAATCAGATCTTAATTCATTGGAAGGTTTACCAAAAGGAGAAAGGTATTGATAAAACAAAATATAAACAATGATTGGGATGGTAGAACATTAACTATAATACGGAAAATTTCAACCTTAAAAATATCGAAAAAGCCCTTAGATCTAAAACCTCAAAAGATGAATCTTTGGTACTAGAAGCTCAACCTTCAATCACACCAATAAAAAGATGCTCATCATCACAGAATAGCCTTTATTTTCAATCTCCTAATAATATTAATTTAAATTTGGAAACTAAAATTAGATTTGATCCAGAACTAATTACCTAATTCGAGTTGATTTTTA
The DNA here is from genome assembly GCF_002216065.1 of Chryseobacterium sp. T16E-39. Lineage (NCBI taxonomy): Bacteria > Pseudomonadati > Bacteroidota > Flavobacteriia > Flavobacteriales > Weeksellaceae > Chryseobacterium > Chryseobacterium sp. T16E-39. The sequence goes on from NZ_CP022282.1 coordinate 2,935,731, forward strand.
ATTAAATTATAGTAATCAGATTTGTTATAAACCAATTCTAAATGATTTCCTATCTCGGCTATTTCTCCATTTTTTAGAACAATAATCTGATCAGCATTTTTAACGGTACTCAATCGATGTGCAACAACGACCACCGTTTTGCCAACAAAAAAAGATTGTAAATTATCGTGTATCATTCTTTCATTTTCAGCATCTAGAGCTGATGTTGCTTCATCAAAGAAAATAAATTGTGGGTTTTTATATACAGCCCTTGCTATAAGAATTCTCTGCTTTTGGCCTCCACTCAATTGAATTCCTACATTTCCAATCTTTGTATTATATCCCATTGGCAATGAATCAATAAAAGAATCAATACAAGAAATTTTTGCCGCCATATCTAATTTTTCGTAATCGACAGCTTCATCAGAAAATATAATATTCTCAGCTATTGTACCACTAAAAATATGCCCATCTTGTAACACAATTCCACATTTAGTACGCCATTCATTTGAATAAACATCTTTAATATTATGATCGTCCAACATTATCTGTCCTTCAGATGTTCTGTAATAAGATAAAAGTAATTTAAGCAATGTTGTCTTACCGCTTCCACTAGAGCCTACTATCGCCGTAATTGAATTCTTTGGAATTTTAAATGAAACATCCTTTAAAACGAAAGGATTATAATTTCCTGGATATTTAAAAGAAATATTCTGTAAGTCAATATTTTCTATAGATTTAGATGCCAGGCTCATCGTTTTATTGATATCTTCGTTATCCGTGTTATAGATTTCTCCGATCCTTTTGTTTGAAATATCAGCATCCTGAGTATCTTTTATAAAACTTACTAAATTCTGTACTGGACCTGCCAGCTGTCCTACCACATACGAAATACTTAACAAAGCACCAAGAGTCATTTTATTATCAATTATCAGTAATGCACATATCCCAACAGATATTATTTCTTTTAATTTAGATATAAAACTAACACCAATTATCTGATATGTATTTAGGAATAAAGATCTTAACTCGAGTGTATTTAATTTTTCCTGAATTTGCAAGATCTTATTAATACTATAAGTCTGCGCATCATTTATTTTAATTTCAGGCATATTCATTACAAACTCATAGATGTGATTATTATTTTCAGACTGCCTTAAAAACATGGCATATTCTATGGTGGCTCTTCTTTTTAAAAAAAATAATATCCATATTACAGACACTATTGAGAGTATAAAGTAAATGATAAAAATGGTTCGGCTAAAATAGAATAAAATTCCACCGAAAATTATGATATTGCACACATTCAGAACGAATTCAATTCCCTTCCAGGTCAGAAAATTCTGGACTCTATTTTGATCGCCAAGACGTTGCAGTGTCTCAGTGTTAAGATTACTATCGAAATAATTTATAGGAAGTAACATCAACTTTTTTAAAAGCTTGTTTTTCAAATTGATACTCAACTTGAAATTAATTTTCGTCAAGGTTATCTGGCTAAAAAAATCAGAGAAAAAATTTGAAATAAATAAGATTAATTGTGCAGCAAGCAGCACATATACAATGTTTAAGTCCTTTTTTGCAATTCCTAAATCAATCACTTTCTGAAAAATAAAAGGAATAAACCAGTTTGCAATCAAACTTATTGCGATTAAAAGGAAAGATAACATATACTTCGATTTGTTATCTTTCACAAAATTAAAAGCTTCTTTAAAAAAAACAGAGTTGTAAAGAGCATTTTTACTTTTCCCCACTTCATTTCCCTCGCTGAATTCTTCATTGGGTTCGGAATGTATTATAATTCCTTTCTCGTTGTTTCCTTTCCATTCTGTAATAAATGTTTCTTGGTCCAAAGAAATTTTACCGTAAGCAGGATCAGCCAAATTAAAAACAGTTTCATTCCTTTTTTTACTAATCTTTTCTAAAACAATAAAATGATCTTGTTTCCAATAAAGAATAGCCGGAAGTGGGATTTCCTCAATTTCATTAACAGATATTTTCAGGGGGCTCATATTAATTCCAAGTTTTTGTGAAACATCAACAAGGTCTTGTATTGAAACACCAATTCTTGTAAATTGAAAAAGCTTCTTTATTTGTTCTAAAGTACAGATCTTACCATGATAACTTAAAATCATCGCCAGACATGCAGCTGCACAGTCTGAACTTTGTAACTGATGATAAAATCTCATACTTCTACTAAGCTTCAGCATAAAGAAATTCTTCTATTTTTTTAATAACAACTTTATCTTTTTCGGATTCAACACCAGAATAGATACAATAGTCTACATCTACATGTTCAATAGCTTGCTGAGAACATCCACCATTGCATAATGGCATTATTCTACAACTCAGACATGGTTTATTTTTAAACTTTGAGAACATTCTTTTATTCTGAGAGTCATTTTCCCAAACAATCTCTCCTTCCTGAGTTAAGTACCCTTCCCTGTTTTTATTTTCAAAATCTCTTGCTGTACATTTGAAAATATCACCATTATAATTAATAACTGAACTATTCAGTTTATCAGCATAACATGAATTTGCCAAATTATCAGGTAGATTAGTACTCACCTTAAATCCTTTAGCTCGAATTTTTTCAACATTTTCGTTTACAATAAGATCTGTATCATCTAATTTTCCATTTTGCCATACTCTATGGAAATCAAATAAAAATTGAGAACTTCTGTTTTCATCTATTATTTCCTGAAAATCATCTGCGATTTTAGAACAATCATGGATATTTTCATCGGTATAGTTTACTCTTGCTCTTACATGGAAATGTCTATGTTTAAGAAGTTTTTTTATGTTCTCTACAATATCAAAATAGCTTCCCCTTTTTTCACTTACAAATCGTACTTTATCATGATTCTCTCTATATCCGTCAAAGGTGATCTGCAAATTGGGCATAAGATTCTTATCAACAAAATAATTGATAAAGCTATCATTGATCAAAAAACCATTGGTTGTAAATGAAGTACTGAAAACTTTGTTGTACTTACGGCATTCTTCAACTGCGTGATCAATAAGAGGTTCAACAACCTGCTGAAAATATAATAAAGGTTCACCACCAAAAAATGCAAGATTAAAATGCTTGATTTCCTCGTCCTGGATCTTCTTTGTGATAAACAATTTGGTAGACTCTAAAACGGTTCTGGTTAATTTTGAACTTTTAATGTGCGTTTCATAGCAGTACCAACATTTAAAGTTACAGTTCATCGTTGGGTTAATGGTCAGAAGATAGCTCGAAGCATTGTAATCTACGGCCTCCCGAATCTTCTTAACTTTTTCTATTTCATCGACCTGAGTATCTAAAATAAACTCTTCAGCGATTAGATAATGATACAAGTCAGGGTGCACATTTTCCAATTCATCAATACCTTCGGTAACTGCAGCTCTAAGTATTTCGGCTAAATCATTTTCCAAAAGAACTACCTTCTCTGTAAAAGAATTATACAAAGCTTGATTCCCATTAGTTCTTACAATACTATTAAATTGACTGTATTTCATAATTTAAAGTAAGGAGGGTTTTAACCCTCCTCATGTTTTTTTAGTGATTATTTTACTCCACATCCAGCAACACAGTTTCCTGTATTACATGTATTCGATGTAGTACAATCTCCAATGTTAGCATTGATATCTGGTAAAATACCGCCTCCTTTCCCAGCCATGAACGCTGTTGAGAAACCTCCTTTTAGCGTTTCACCTTTACTAGATAATGCTTCAAATCTAGTTACATCAAATTTTTTGATTTCTTTGTTCTTTTCCATTTTAATTGATTTTAATTGAACGTTATTAATTAATTTTTGCTTTAAAAAAAAGCGATATTTAAACACTTCCAATTGCATTGCGCACTACAATTAACGTGTGAAAATTATTTAAAAAGTTGCGGCAGGTCCTGCATTATTATTCAGCTTCCTGTTCACTTGTATTTGTTTCCCTTTAGAAAAGTCATAACTCAATCCCAGTATAAACATTGAACGGTTATTCCAAATCTGATTATGACGAGAGTAATTAACTACACTTTCGGGTAAACTTTTCGTTTTATAATCAGAAGGCATTCCGATCCAATACATTCCTGTAGTAAAGGTCCAATCTTTGACTTTATAATTGGCAAGAACATGATTTGCATTTTCATTTGTTCTGAGGAATGCACCATCAAGATTGTAAACAGGAATATTAAATTGATATTGAATATTAAACGATTTATATTCTGAGGAAAGAGAGAAATAATTGGAGATATAATTATTTTTAATTACTGCTCCATTACTCGTTCTTAACGTTTCAGTTGCAGGGGTTAAAACAGCCTTTATGACTAATAGACTATTCCCAAATGGTTTATAAGAGCCCGAAAGCTGCAACCCAAACTGTTGGGCACTTTTTGCATTTTCATACATCAATGCATACCTTGCGGCATCTTCATCCAGTATAAAATATTGGTTGATTGCTCTTTTATTATAGATATAAAATAAATTGGCATTAAGGTCAAACTTCTTATTATTCAATGAATAGACAAAATTATTAGTCCATTTCTGAGAAGATCTTAAATTTGGATTACCACGCTGAACAATATTGGGAGCCCATTGTACAATATTACTACTTAGAGATTCACTGCTAGGGCTTTGCGGCTTATAGCTGCTTACTAATCTAAAATTCTGATTGTTTTTCAGGGCATAGCTCAATATAATCTTGGGAGAAAATACCCATTGGGTATCTGTATTTAATTCAGTTTTATTACTAATATTGGTAATTCCAGCGCTAATTCTATACGAAAACTTATCTTTTTTACCAGTAAACTCGGTATAAAGATATTGCTCAAAATAGTTTACATCATACTTCGAGAAACCTGATAAATTGTTTAAATCGTTAGCAATAAAAGTATTTGAAAAACGATATCCCGAAGAGAGATTACCTTCTTCAAAAGTATGTGTATGCGCAACTTCGCCGATAATTCCGGTTTGTGTTGCATCAAGTTTCATTTCATTGTCATACACTGCAGCGTTAGATAGCACGTTCCACTCTTTTGCACCTTCAGAACTAGAGGTCTTATAATGTGACCCTAAAACATTAATGGTTAGTTCATCTTTCTTCCCAATATTCTTTGAAAAATAAAGATCCAGAGTTGGTGAGGTATAATTCGAATTACTATTCTTAAACATCCTGTGATCTTCCAAAAGATTGTCTTTAAAAAAACGGCTCTCTCCGTTTCCCTTTACAAAATTCGTAGATATGTCGGTAATCAATTTGGCCTGAAAAGTATAATTTTGCAGAATAGAGCGCGTATATCTCAACGTTATGTTCTGGCCCGTATACCCGAAATGATCTTTTCTATTTTCTTCTGTTCTGTAAACTGAATTGCCAAGGTTATATTCATAATTACTCTTTACGGTCCGGTTATTATAATCTCTATAATTAATTGAATATTCCAGCCCGAAATCGTTCTTCCCTTTTGTATAATTTCCATATGCAGAACCATTCAGAAAGCCTGTAGCAACTGCAGAACTTAGGTCCGCACCAAACACATAACCTGTTTCAGGATTTCTAGTAATAATATTCACAACAAGGTCTGCCCTATTTGACCATCTTGCAGGGGGATTGTCAAAATATTCAACTTTTACAACATCTTTTGGCTGTACACTTCTGATCTGCATATCGCTGGCTTCAATTGAATTGATCAGAAACAATATTTTTTGTCCTCTGGTACTTGTAATAGTATTCGAAATGGGATCTAATTGTAATTCGGGAAGCGTTTTCAGAAGATCTTTTGCATATCTTGCTTTTTCTAATGCTTCCTTATCAAAGGTATAAACAGCTTTATCAACAAATTGTTTTTTATGCTGAAATTGTAAGATTACTTCTTGAATATCTTTTGATTGTATCGTATCTGATTTTTTTTCTTCAATATTCTGTGCATCAATTGCCGAAACACTTAACATAAAGAAAAAAACTGCTATGCATTTATTACTCATTCTTCCTATTTTAGATTGCTAATGTAATACGGGTATAAAAGTTTAAAACTTATTATAGCATATATTAAATTACTTTTACAAAATAGCTGTCAATTGATCAAGCTATCCTGATTTGATCTAAAACAAAGATGCAAGAAATAGGATTCAACATCAAATGAAACATATATAGATTCATGAATTTATATCACTAAATTTATGAATCTATAATACTTAAAATACTAATAATCAATAATTAATAGTTATATTCACCTATCTCTTTTAAATAAATTGAAAGTGGGACTCAAGTTCTTTTTTTGAATGTCAATACGAAGGCTTATTCATTATTATAGCCTAACTCTTCAGTAATAAATAGAATTTATACGAACGAAATTTCATATCTCTTGCAAATCTTTTGATAGTATATCAATCTGAAGAACATTCCGCCCCACCGAAAAATTTTTGCCTTTACAAGCATTACTTGAAATGAAGATTTATCATCATCTATTTAAGTAAAAATACAATGTGTTTTATAAAAAGTCCAGCCCTTTCTTTGAAAGGGCTGGACTTTTTATAAATTATCTTTTTATTATTTAATGAGATCAAATTTGGCATATTCAGCGACCTTTTTAGGAAGCTTAATACCTTCTTCTGTCTGATTATTTTCTAATAAGGCTGCCATTATTCTCGGTAAGGCCATAGCAGAACCATTCAGGGTATGAACCAGCTGAGATTTACCATCTGTTTTATAGCGACATTTTAAACGGGTTGCCTGGAATGTTTCAAAATTAGAAACAGAACTAACTTCCAGCCATTTTTCCTGTGCTGCACTCCATACTTCAAAATCATAGGTCATCGCAGCAGCAAACCCTGTATCTCCACCACAAAGTCTTAATACTCTGTAAGGAAGTTCAAGATCGGTAAGGATTTCCTTGATATGTTCCACCATTTCTTCCAGAACAGCATATGAATTTTCTGGCTTTTCAATTCTTACAATTTCCACTTTTTCAAATTGGTGAAGACGGTTCAACCCTCTTACATGAGCACCATAACTTCCCGCCTCTCTCCTGTAACATTGTGAAAAAGCTGTGTTTTTAATAGGAAGGTCTTTTTCTTCCAATAAAACATCACGGTATAAATTTGTTACCGGAACTTCTGCTGTAGGAATTAAATACAAATCATCTGCACCAATATGATACATCTGTCCTTCTTTATCTGGCAATTGACCCGTTCCATATCCTGAAGCTTCATTCACTACATGAGGTGGATTCACTTCCATGTATCCTGCATCCACGTTTTTATCAAGGAAATATTGTACAAGTGCTCTTTGCATTCTTGCTCCTTTTCCTAAATATACAGGGAAACCTGCCCCAGCAATCTTCACACCCAATTCAAAATCGATAAGGTTATATTTTTTTGCCAGCTCCCAATGCGGAATTGCTCCTTCTCCAAGACCTTCCACATCATGAGACTGGTAAATGATTTCATTATCATCTGCAGAAGCCCCACTTTTTACAAGTTCGTTTGGAATATTAGGAAGCTGATATAAAATATCCAATAAAGTCTTTTCCTTTACATCCAATTGTGATTGTAATTCTTTACTCGATTCTTTAAATTGTGCTGTTTTAGATTTTGCGGATTCTGCTTCATCTTTTTTTCCGTCTTTCATTAAAAGTCCAATTTCTTTGGAGATTTTATTAATTTCGGAAAGTTGAGAATCTAATTCAAACTGGATTTTTTTTCTGTCATCATCGGTAGCAATAGCATTGTCTACCAACTCAAGATTTTTGAATTGTCTTTTTTTCAGACCTTCTAAAACGCGTTCTTTATTTTCGCGTAAAAAATTGACTTGTAACATTTTATTTAGATGTTAGTTTATTAAGATGTTAGACATTAGATCTTCTAGGCTAACAGTTATGCAAATTTAAAATTATTTTTCGATGGTAACAACATTTGGAAGACCAGGCTGTTTTGTAAACTCCAGTTTATCGTTATAAAACACCTTTGAAACTTCAAATACTGTGGGAGTCCAATGATACTGGATTTTCAATACATCAGTAGTTACTTCAGGAGGAGTGGTAGTGGATGTAGGTTTTGTAAGTGTTAACGTTATACTGGATTCATAAGTCCTGTTTTCCGGGCTTAACGAATCTAAAGTAATTCTTCTCGCTCCTGCAATATATTCAATATAAAGTGTAGAATCTGCCGTGGCTTTTAATGCAAAACTTACTGGAGCATTATCCGTAAGTCCATTGATATCATTCATTGCAATTGATGCATAAGACCCTGTCTTTTTAGGATTTAAAAGATCCTGTCCCGCACTGTTCTTCATATACAGATTAAAAATCTGATCAATTCTTTGTATGTCATCGTCATCACTTTTGCAACTTAAAAGCGCAAAAAAGACAACCAGAATTCCAAATGCAATATTTCTCATGATCAAACAAAGATAAAACTTATTTTAATTATTCTTTCTTAATACTTTATTCAGCAATAAATTAATTTCAGATTTTGAAATCATAAAATCACGGATACGAAATTCCGTGAGTTCATAAAATTTCCAAAACAGTAATGCAGATGATAAGCAATAGGAAACAGAAGTTACAATACATGCTCCTATAACTCCCCAACGTGGAATAATAAAAAAAGAGGATATTACCGTAAATACAAGTCCTATCACAGACTTGATATTTAAAATTCTAAGTTTATTAATCCCTGCAAAATAATACCCAATAATATTACTTACCGCAATTGCTAAGATACCCGGAGCTAAAAATAAAGTAATTTGCTTTGTTTCGTGAAAATCCTTCCCAAAAACCATAACATAGAACTGTGCAGGTAAAAGTAAAATCCCAATGATGAACAAAAGAGATATCAAAAAACTGATCTTCAACGATATTTTTGTTTTTTCAATGGCGTCGTTATGATCAGAGGTATTAACGACATCTGCATACAATATGATTGAAAGACTTTTACTCACTGTCCAGATGGCCTCTGAAAACGCAATTCCAATAGAAAATATTCCAACGCTTGTAATCCCCTTAAAAAACTCTAAAAAGTAAAATGACAGTCTGTTGCTTAAAAACTGAAAAAAAGAACTTAATTGAATCTTCCAACCATAGTGGAATAACTTGTTCCTGATCTGTCTGGAAAATGAAATGTTAACCATTTTACAATGACGTAAGATCTGGAAACTACTGATGATGAATAAAAGCAGAAAACAACTCATCTGTGCAATAAAGTAGGATTCCACAGAAGTGATCTTAATAATATACACAATTACAACAATGAATAATATATGCACAACCTGTTGTAGGATCGTATACAGATTAAACATCCGTATGTTTTTCTGCCCAACAAATAAATTAATATTAGCCGCCAGAAGAGAAGATAAAACGGATAACCCAACGAGATAATATTGATACTCCATTGGATGGACAAAACTAAAAATAAGCGGAACAGCTATTCCCACCAATAGGGACCAAAGATATGCATACAGCAATATTTGCTCTGTCTTAAATTTAGATGCAAAATAGGTAACGCTGCTTCCAACAAAGATATTACAGAAAAAACCAACAATTGTAAGGTCAGCGATCACTATTGAAATCGTTCCCTTTCCCTCACTACCCCACATATTGGTTGTGTATATGACAAGACCGAAATTTAATATCAATATTAAAAAGCGTGAAATAAAGGTTTTTACAATTGTATTTTGCTTCATCGTATTAATGTATGGATTGTTTGATGAAGTCAGTAAAAAGATTTTTTATGAGATTCCAGTTGTATTTTTTCTCATATTCTTTTCTTGCATTCAATGCATGTCCTCTGTATAATTCCGGATTATCAATATAATTAATAACTGCTTCCGCAATACCATGATCATCTTCAGGATCGATCAAAACACCAAATTTAGAAACGTCTACATGCTGGCGTGTAGCCTTCAGATCCGTATAAATAACTGGTTTACCAGAAGCTGCATAATAGAATATTTTGATTGGCAGACAATGATGATTCTCATAGTTCATTTCCCTCAAATCAAAACATATATCAGCATCTGCATAAGTTTCGGTAAAGGTTTCAAAAGAAGTTGGTCTTTCAATTCTGATATTTTCCCATTGATATTTTGACAACAGATGGGAAAAATATTTCTCATCTTTTTCTTTTCTTGAGGAACCGATGATTAAAATTTCAATCTTCAAAGAGGGTCTCTTTTTCCGAAGCGTATCAATTGCTTTAAAAAAATTTTCAATTCCCTTCTCTTTTGAAATCTGTCCTGTATAACACAAGGTTATTTTATTGGGCTCTAATTCCTTAATGCTCTGATGAATATAAATATCATTTGGGAAATAGGGTAAAATAATATTTTTCTTCAATGGAAAGACGTTTGAGAGTGGAAACTTTTTGGTTTTTTCTCCAAAAATAAAATGGGTACTCAACCATCCTGCATACAATTGAATAAGGAAGAATTTAATGGCATGAACTCCTTTTAAAAAAAATGAGAAATTCTCAACCATCCTTTTGGATGGATACCATTCCGTAATATCGTAGATAATGCTTACTTTCCGCTGTTGCTTTATCTTTTTTGAAGCGACTACAGCAAGAGGCTCAGAACATATAATACAATCCGGCTGAAAATCATCACAGACCTTCTCAAAAATTTTTAGCTTCCTGTTTGTGCTTTCGTCTAAAACAGAATAAGATTCAATCTCAATCCCATCAATTACCCCTTTGTATTCAGAACTTAAACTACAAATTTTCACATCATATCCAAGACCCCTAAGCTCTTTTGCCTGGTGAAAAAAGATCCTGTCATCGTTGTATTTATGTGCTGTTGTTAGAAAGAGTATTTTAGACATGATTTATGAAATGATCAACAGGCAAAAATCTAATTACTTTATAATTAAATTGCCTGATAGGATACAAATATACTTTAAAAAGAAAAAAGCGGAAACAATCCACTTTTCTTTTTCTTTGAGTTATTATCTAACTATTTATTTAATATCTGCCGCCCAACTTTTATCCAGAGGCAAAAGGAAATGACTTAAAAAATCAAGATATGTATTTTTTGAAAAGTCGAATACCTGAATATCTCTTGGCAGCTCTCCATTTCTAAGTTTTGTCTTAAAATCGATAAGCTTTAAAGTTTTTACCTCTCCTTCTTCTACAAAACTTGCTTTCATTCGGTCAAATAAACCTAGTTGATACTCCTGATCGATTTCTCTCATGATCTTTCCCAAAGCATCAATACTACAACCGGAAGCCACTTCTTTTTCTTCATCTACGCATACCACAATAAATTGATTCTTCTCAATCTTAAAAGATGATGAAAGTGGTTTTCCATGTGCTGCCCAACCCGCTAAAAAATCGTACAGTTTTTCTGTAACTACTTTAGCTTCTTTTGTTGTAAAGGGTCTAGAAGCCGGATATATGATCACTCTGTAATCGTTTGTTTCTACTATATTGGATTCTTCAATCTTCATTGTTGTAAATTTAAAGTATAAAATTAAGAATTATAAATGACTTTATCTTTTATATAAATAACAAAAACTCAAGAAGATTCCTGAGCCTTTATATAGAATTTAAATCATTTTCGTTAAAGATCTTCTGCTTCTGCAAGCAGTTCTACGATATCTTTTACTGCTACTTCTTCATTCTTATTGAAGTGCTTCACTCCATCTGTCATCATTGTATTACAGAAAGGACATCCGGTAGCAATTACTTTAGGTTCAAAAGACAATGCTTCTTCTGTTCTTTCAATATTGATATCTTTATTTCCTTTTTCAGGTTCCTTAAACATTTGCGCTCCTCCGGCTCCACAACAAAGACCATTGGTTTTACAACGCTTCATTTCCACAAGTTCGGCATCAAGTTTTTCCAATAATATTCTTGGTGCTTCATATTCGTTATTCGCTCTTCCTAAATAACAAGGATCATGGAAGGTGATCTTCTTTCCTTTAAATGCTCCGCCTTCAATTTTCAGTCTACCCTCTTCCATTAATTTTTTAAGGAACTGCGTATGGTGTACAACCTCAAAGTGTCCACCTAAACTTGGATATTCATTTTTAAGGGTATTGAAACAGTGGGGACAAGCGGTTACAATTTTCTTTACTTCATAAGCATTAAGGACTTCGATATTCGTCAATGCCATCATCTGGAAAACAAACTCGTTTCCAGCCCGTTTTGCAGGATCTCCCGTGCAGCTTTCTTCCTGACCTAAGACTCCAAATTCAACCCCTATTTTATTTAATATTTTGCAAAATGCTTTCGTGATTTTCTTTGCACGGTCGTCAAAACTCCCGGCACAACCCACCCAAAATAAAACTTCAGGTGCTTTTCCCTCGGCAGCATATTCTGCCATTGTTTTTATAGTGAAATCCATCTTAATTGTAAAATGTATTTTGTATTAATGTAAAATATATTTTAAAATCATCAACTAAATCCTGTTGAAAATTTTAAATATTAATCATTTGCCCAGTTTAGACGATCTGCTTGATTATACTGCCAAGGAGCAGCGTTATTCTCCACATTCGTCATCATTAAGTTCAGTTCCTGCGGTGCTGCAGATTGTTCCATCACCAGGAATCTTCTCATTTCAAAAATAATAGAAAGCGGGTCTAATAATATCGGGCAAGCTTCTGTACAAGCATTACATGTAGTACATGCCCAAAGCTCTTCCTTCGTTACATAGTCATTCAATAACTTTTTACCGTCATCTACAAACTTTCCATTTTTATCAATATTCTTCCCCACTTCTTCCAAACGGTCTCTGGTTTTCATAAGGATCAATCTCGGAGAAAGTTTCTTACCGGTAATATTTGCAGGACACACAGAAGTACACCGTCCACATTCTGTACAAGAATAGGCATTAAGTAACTGAACCCGATTTAAATCAAATATATCTTCAGCACCAAATTTAGAAGGAACATCAGCTTCTGCTCCTTCTGCCGGAGCAGCATATGGATCTGCATTCGGATCCATCATAAGCTTGATCTCTTTAGTCACAGATTCTAAATTGTTGAATTTTCCTTTTTTCTCTAAATTAGCATACCATGTACTTGGAAATGCAAGAATAATATGCAAATGCTTTGAATAATAAAGGTAATTCATAAAGAATAAAATACCCACAAAGTGAAACCACCAGGCAGCTTTTTCTGTAAAGAACAAGAATCCATCACTGAAATTACTGAATATAGGGCCTAATAATGTAGAACTGATCGGAAAACTTCCATGTTCAGGAAGAAGTCCTCTCTGCTGTAACACCCAATCTGCGGTATTCATTTTAAGGAATGCTATCATCAATGCAAATTCAATAATAAGAATCCAGTTTGCATCATGCTTTGGCCAACCAAATAGTTCTTTCATTGTTAATCTCTTCACTCCGTAAAAATTTCTACGGATAAAGAAAACAACCACACCTATGATCACCAATAGAGCCAATACCTCAAGTGTTGCCGTGAAAAAACTGTAAAAGCTATGTCCTAAGATTGATGAAAGGAATCTATGAGTTCCAAATATCCCATCAACAACAATTTCAACAAGCTCAATATTGATAATAATAAAGCCCACATAAACGAAGAGGTGTAAAATACCTGCAACAGGACGTTTTACCATTTTACTCTGCCCCATTGCAACACGTGCCATGGTCTCCCAACGTTCTGACTTATTATCACTTCGATTGATTTCTCTACCCAGTTGAATATTTCTGTAGATTTTCAACAGGCTTTTAGTAAACAACCCAAACCCAGCAACTAATAAAATCAGAAAAATAACATTATCGATATACTGCATAAGGTTTATTATTAGTCTTTATTATTCTTACCGAAAACAGAGAAGTTGATATATCTTTTAGGATTCGCCTTCATGTCTTCAATTAATGAGTTCAGATTTGTAGATGCAGAATTCAGATTATTATAAAGCTGCTCATCTTTCATAAGTTTTCCTAAACTTCCCTGACCATTATCAATACCTCCAATAACCTGATTAAGCTTACCAACTGTAGCATCTAAATTAGCAATGGTAGCATTCAGCTTTTTAGTGTCAATGCTTTCTGCTAAGTTTCCATATTTATCTAAAGTAACTTTTCCACTTTGCATCGTAAGACTAGCATCATCCAATACTTTTTGAAGCTTAGGGTCGTTGTGGCCAACTAAATTATTCACGCTTCCAGCTGTGGTCTGCAATGCTCCCACAGTTTTGTTAAGGTTAGAAAGTAAAGCTTTAATTTCAGCTCTATTCTGTCCATCAACAATTAGATTAGCATTTGCCATTAGAGAATCAACACGGTGTAAAACAGACTGCAACTGATCTTTTACCGGGCCAACCTGAGAAGACAAACTTCCCAATGTCCCTAATTTGAATGCTCCCAGAAGGGTATCACCATCTTTCGCGGTGGCTCCACCATACATCAGATTTACTCTCATTTCTTTACCAGACATCAGTCCCGGTTCAAAAATTTCAAGAGTAGAATTCTTTGAAAACTCAAATTTATTATCAACAGTAATTTTGACCACAAAATTGATCTTACCTTCTTTAGTTGTCTGAGGGATGATTTTATCAACCTGCCCAACCTTTAACCCGTTAATAGATACTGGTGATGATTGAGATAACCCTTCAACATTATCATATTTTGCGTAAAATATATTATCGGTAGTAAAAAGACTTCTGCCTTTCATGAATTGAAATAATAACACAAAGCCTACGATAGCTAAAAGTGCAATTACACCAGCTTTTAATTCTTTACTGAACTTCACTTGCTAATTTTTTTCTAATGAGCAAATATAGCACATTTTAAATTAATGTTTCTGTTTATTGCTCTGCGTTAAATACAAAAAAGCGGCATTTTTTATGCCGCTTTTAGTATCTATAAAATTCTTTTTTTTATTATTGCTGATTTCCCAGCTTGTTCCAGATCTCAATTCTGTAATCATCGATCTCTGCATTGTCCTGTAAGCTCTTCAACCAAGACTGACCGAACATCCCTGCACTTCTCTGAGTAACAGACTCTGTAAATTGTTTTAGATCACCAGGTTGCTTATTTACTGTTTCATTCTTTTTAATTAAAACATAAACACCCGTTCCACCTTCAACCGGTTTTGAAAGCTGAGATTTTTTAACTCCAAAAGCAGCACCAGCTACTTTAGGTTCCATTGATCCAGCTACTGATGGGTTTAATAAGTTTACCTGTGCAGATTGTTTAGTGGTTGCAAACAATTTAGCAATTTGATCTAAGCCAGAAGCTTTAGCTGCTGTAATTTTATCAGAAATTTGCTTCGCTGCCAATTTATTTTTAACAACAACTTCGATCTGATCTCTTACAGATTCAGGATCAGCTAAACCTTTTTCCTGTTTTCCATTCAGGTATACTACAATTTTATCTCCTGTTCCATCTACTGTAAAGAATTCGGTATCTCCCTTAGTTCTTTTCTTATCAAAAGCCCAAGCAAGGATGTCCCCATCTTTTTCAGTTCCTAATCCTTGTAATTGACCATCAAATCTCTTAGCAGATTTAGGGTTTGAGAACTGGTAATTTCCTTTTTTAGCAATATTAACGAAATCATTAAATGATTTTCCTTGAACCTGCTGGATAAATCTTCTCGCTTTTTTATCAACATCTGCTTCCGTAGCGTCAGAAGCTTTAATTGCTTTAACAACATTAGCCACTTTATATCCTAATGCTCCCGGTTTTTTATCCTCAATATTAATGATATGGTATCCAAACTGAGTTTCTACAACACCTGTTGCTCCTTTAGGGTTATTTGCTAAATATGTTAAGAATTCAGGAACGAAAGGAGTTTCCGGAGTTGTCCACCCTAAACTACCTCCTTGAGCTGCTGAATTAGGATCGCTGGAAAGTTTAAGGAATTCTGTAAACTTAGCAGGGTTTGCTTTTACAATCGCACCGACAGAGTCAGCTAATTTCTTAGCCGCTTCCTTAGATCTTGTAACACCTTCTCCCGCCGGGCTTCCTTTGAATGCGATCAAAATATGTCTAGACAATGTAGAATCTGAAGTCTTTTTTCCTAAAAGCTTAGAAACAACATAGAAATTCTGTTCTTTATAAGGACCAAAAGTCTGTCCAACAGCTGCAGTTGCAATTTGCGACTGAATTGCTTGTGGCAATTGATTTGGCTTCAAATACTGGTTATTGAATGGCATGTCAGAATTCGCCATTACAAACATAGAATCATTGGTTGTATTTTGAAAATTCTCTTTTCCTCCACTTGCATCAGTACCTCCAGAGAATATTTTAGTGATCTCTTTTTGAGCGGCTGCATCATCAGCAGCGCTAGGTTGAGAAGGGAAAAATGCAATCCCAATATTTCTGCTTGCTTCAGCTTTAAACATCACTGGGTGTTGTTTAATATAATCGGCTAGATCTTCTGTTTTTACTTTGATATTATTTTTCTGAAGATATGAAGTGTAATCAACTTTAACGAAATCAATGTCAGCCATCTGGTCTCTCTCTTTCATTAACTCTTCAGCTTCCTTCTTACCTGTAGTGATTCCTGTTGAAATATTAGCAAAAACCTGTCTTGCCATAATTCTGTATTCAACAGATTTTCTGGTTTTCAACCATTGGTTGTACCCTTCAGCACTTGTAGTTTTTAATTCTTCCACCTGTTTTTTAAGCTCCTGAGTCTTAAAATTACCTTTCTCATCAAAGAATTGTTTGTTCTGAGCAAACATTTGATCATACTGAATCTGACTCCAGAAATAATCATCTGTCATTTCAAAACCCATTTTATCAAACTGCTGCTTGATAAGCTTTGATTGAACCAACAGTTGCCAAGCTTGTTCTTCAAGGCCATTTTTTGGTTGTCCTTGTTGTTCTGCCTGCTGTTGTAACACGAAAAGTTGATCATTAAACTCTTCACGGGTAATTTTTTCACCATTTACTTTTCCTAAAACATCAGGATTTTTTCCAAAAACCTTATCAATGCTATCAGGATTAACTAAAAACGCTAAAAGCGCCAGTGCAATTACTCCCATCAAAAGCCAAGGTCTATTCCTAATCTGTCCTAAAATTGCCATTTTATAAATTATAGTTTTTTATCAGGTTGCGAAAATACACATTTTTAAGAAATTACAGAAATCCAAGTGCTTTTTTTAATTTTTAAAATTTAAATTTTATAAAAAAGGAAATTTTGACCATATTTTTTGGTGAAATACAAATGGCATAGGTATTGTGCATTTTACATGCACATCATATTTTAAGGGTTTCTTAAGTATATTGTGCATAATCATTATAACGATTTAAAACGAGAATGACAATTTGTCATTTGATTGACTATGACAGAATTTGAAGATATTAGTTTAGAGGAAATGATTAACGATGGATTTGATATTGTAGCTGAGGAGATTAATCTTTCTGACTTTTCGGAAACTGATAAAAATTCCGAACAAAGAATATTTCCTATTCTTCCGGTAAGAAACATGGTTATGTTTCCTAATGTAGTAATCCCAATTACTGCAGGAAGAAAAGCATCTATACAACTGCTTGAAGAAGCTCAGAAAAATGGAGACTTTATTGGAATTGTAAGCCAGAAAAACTCTGAGTTGGAGCAGCCTACTGAAAAAGATCTTTACCAGACAGGAACCTTAGCCAAGATCATTAAGATCATTAAACTTCCTGAAGGAAACATTACCGCAATTACAAAAGGTTTTCACAGGTTTAAGGTAAAAAAATTCATTGAGAGCCAACCTTATTTCAAGGCAGAAATTTCTAAATTAAAAGATACAAAAGCCAAAAATGAAGATGAGTATGAAGCATTATTAGATAATATTAAAGATCTAGCTTTAAAAATAATTGAACTGGATCCCAATATTCCTAATGCTGCTAATTTTGCAATAAAAAACATCAACAACAATGATGATTTATTGAATTTCATCTGCACCAATGCCAATTTCCCTTCAGCCGACAAACAAAAATTACTTGAGGAAAAAAGCCTCATGGAAAGAGCTAAAAGCTGTTATGAAAAGATGCATGAGGATTATAGAAAGCTGGAGCTGAGAAATCAGATCCATCAGAAAACTTCAAAGGATCTTGACAAACAGCAAAGAGAGTATTTCCTTAACCAGCAGATCAGAACTATACAGGAAGAGCTTGGTGGCGGATCCGAAGGAGATGTTGAAGACTTAATCAATAAGGCAAAAGCCAAGAAATGGAGCAAAGAAGTTGAAGAACATTTCCAAAAGGAGATCAACAGACTTCAAAGACAAAACCCCAATTCCCCAGACTACAATGTTCAGAGAAATTATCTTGATTTCTTTACTGATCTACCATGGGAAACTTATACGAAAGACCTTTTCGACATTGTTAAAGCTGAAAAAGTGCTTGAAAAAGCCCATTTTGGATTAGAAGATATCAAGAAGAGAATTCTGGAACACATGGCTGTTTTGAAACTGAAAAACAACATGAAATCTCCAATTCTTCTTTTAGTGGGGCCTCCAGGAGTTGGAAAAACATCTTTAGGTAAATCTGTCGCTGATGCTTTGGGAAGAAAGTATGTAAGATTATCTTTAGGGGGACTTCATGATGAAAGCGAAATTCGCGGGCATCGAAAAACATATATTGGAGCAATGGCTGGAAGAATCCTTCAGTCTATTAAAAAATCAGGAACATCCAATCCGGTAATCGTATTAGATGAGATTGACAAAGTAGGGCAAGGCATCCATGGTGATCCAAGTTCTGCACTTTTAGAGGTTCTTGACCCTGAGCAGAATAATGCATTTTATGACAACTTTCTGGAAATGGGTTACGATTTGTCTAAAGTAATGTTTATTGCCACCGCTAATTCACTTTCAACGATACAAACCCCACTTCTTGACCGAATGGAGATCATTCAGATCGCAGGTTATACCATGGAAGAAAAAACTGAAATAGCGAAGAGACACCTCATCAAAAAGCAGCAGGAAGAAAATGGATTAAATCCTAAATCTTTCAAGCTTGGAAATCCTGAGCTCAAACACATCATTGAAGCTCACACTTCAGAAAGTGGCGTAAGAACATTAGAAAAGAGAATTGCATCAATTGCAAGATGGGTAGCACTACAAACCGCCCTGCTTAAAGAATATGATCCGAAAATCTCTATTGAAAAAGTGGACGAGATCCTCGGAGTTCCAAGACCTAAAAGCTTATCTGAGATCACAGGTGTTCCTGGAGTAGTTACCGGACTGGCATGGACAAGTGTAGGGGGTGACATTCTATTTATTGAAAGTATTCTAAGTAACGGGAAAGGTACCCTTACCATGACTGGTAACCTTGGAACTGTAATGAAAGAATCAGCTACGATCGCTTTAGAATATATCAAGGCAAAGCATAGAGAGCTGGGAATTGATCAGGAAGATATTGAAAAGAAAAACATTCACGTTCACGTTCCTGAAGGGGCAACTCCAAAAGACGGCCCTTCGGCAGGGATTGCAATGCTTACATCAATGGTTTCTTCATTTAAGAATAAGAAAGTTAAACCTCATCTGGCAATGACGGGAGAGATCACATTGAGAGGAAAAGTACTTCCGGTTGGAGGAATTAAAGAAAAGCTTCTGGCTGCAACGAGAGCAGGAATTAAAGATGTTATTCTTTGCGAAGCCAACAGAAAAGATGTTGAAGAAATTAAAAAAGATTACCTGAAAGACCTACAGGTCCACTACGTCAATAGAATGGAAGATGTTGTAGACATTGCTATTGAAAAGTAATCAATGACATATAATACTATAAACACGCCTTATGGATAGGGCGTGTTTTTTATTGAAAATCTTTCGCCCGGATCAGAACAACACAGATATTAATCACCTTTCTGAGTGCATTTGAATTGGCTGATACTATAAAAATAATTTAAGTTAACTAAATAAAAACCCTTTAATTCAAAGGGTTTTATTATTTTTATACTACAGATTATGAGTTATGAATTTTTTTAAGCTTCCCTTTCTATTAAAACTAACCCTTGTCATTATTTCCATTATAGGTATAGGATACCTTTTAGAGCTGGGACAAAGCATTTTAGCCCCCTTTTTTCTTGCATTTCTAATGGCAATGTTATTTTTACCTTTTGCTAATTTTTTAGAAAAAAAAATTAGATTTCCACGTTCGGTTTCTACGGTGATCTCTGTACTGTGTATGCTGGTCATCTTAGCAGGTTTGATATTTTTCTTTGGGTCTCAATTATCCAGCTTTACCAAAGATCTGCCCCATTTAAGAATGCAATTTGATACTGTTTTCAATGGTCTCCAGAATTGGGTATCTCATACTTTTAATGTTAAAATCCATGAACAATTAGACTATATTGATCAGGCATTAAACAAACTCCTGTCATCATCAGGAGTTATTCTAGGATTTACATTTGGAATATTTTCGACAGGTTTAGGCTTTCTGATATTTTTCATTCTGTTTTTTATCTTCATTTTAAATTACAGAAGAATTTTAAACAACTTTATCGTTAATGTCTTTAGCGAAAAACATAAAGCAAGCGTACAAGAGGTTGTATCTGAAGTCCGTGTAATGACTAAAAAGTACATTATCGGGCTTTGTATTCAGATCATTATTGTTTCCAGCCTTACTTCAATTGTATTGGCCTCGTTAGGAGTAAAATATGCAATTCTTTTAGGGGTCTTAACAGGATTACTTAACGTTATTCCTTATTTAGGAATTTGTATTTCACTTTTAATTTCATGTTTTATTGCTTTTGCAACTGCTACCCCTTCTACCTGTATTTATGTGATCATAGGTTATATTGGAGTACACGTAGTAGATGGAAATATTGTGCTTCCATTTGTTGTAGGTTCAAAAGTTAAGATCAATGCATTATTTTCTTTTATAGGAATTCTAGTAGGTGAACATCTGTGGGGAATTTCCGGAATGTTTCTTTGTATACCGGCAATCGCTATTATCAAAATTATTTTTGAAAGAGTGGATGGTCTGAAACCTTGGGGAAAATTACTTGGAGAAGATCAAAAACCGCATAAAAAGAAAAAAAGTTATAAAATTTCGAAGAATATCACTTTAAAAGAAATGGATTAAAACAAAAAAATAAGCCCTCTGAATACAGAGGGCTTTAATTTTTATCCTATTGCACAAAGAGGGCTCATCCCATTTGGGCAAGATTGATTACAAGGGATATACGTATGACTATCCGGGCAATATCCAATATCAGTTCCCGGTCCCGGGTCACCTGGATTACCACCTCCAAGACATGGATCACCAGGAGGAATTTTGCATGGACATCCAATAGGACCAATATCACAAGGGCCAATTCCTATTCCCCCTATAATTTCTTTTAGATCATTACGATTAAGTTTCTGACGATTTTTTAGCATAGAATTATTTATTTAATTTGTCTAACAAATATATAAATTCAAATAATAACAAACGAACATATTCACTCAAAACATATATTATATTTAATTTTTAGCTCAAATATATTTATTAACAATATTTTTGTTTTACATTTGATGAAAATCCATCAATCATGAAAATAATAAAATTTATCATTTGTTTGCTTTTCGGGCTTATGTTTCTCAACGCCGGACTTGACAAATTTCTTCATTACAATCCAGTGCCAAAATTGACTGAAGCACAAATAAAATTATATTCTGCTTTTAATGAAATTGGCTGGGTACTGCCATTGGTAGGTACAGTAGAAATTGTTGGCGGGCTTCTTTTTATCTTTCCAAAAACAAGAGCCTTGGGTGCCATTGTTATTTTACCTGTAATGGTAGGTATTGTATTGCATAATGTTTACAGAGATCCTTCGTCAACAGGAATTACCATTTCCCTGATTCTTTTTCTGATCAACATTTGGATAATCGCCGACAACAGCAAAAAATACAAAGCTTTGGTAAGCTAAAAAAAAGACTGCAATATCTTGCAGTCTTTTTTATTTATACAAATGCGCTAAAGCCTGTAATCGACCGGCCTACGATCAGCGAATTGATTTCTTTTGTTCCTTCATATGAATAGATCGCTTCGGCATCCGCCACTAACCTTGCAACGTCATATTCAAGTAAAATTCCATTTCCACCCATTACCTCCCGAGCCCTGGACACTACATCTCTGGTTCTCAATGTACAAAATACTTTGGCTAAAGAAGCATGCTCGTCTTTTAAAATTCCTTCATCTTGCATTTCAGACAATCTGAAAACCAATGTCTGCATGGCTGTAAGATTTGATAACATTTCTACCAGATGCCCTTGAATCATTTGAAATGAAGCAATAGGCTTTCCAAACTGTTCTCTTTTTCTCGTATAATCTAAAGCACTTTCGTATGCTCCCCTTGCACATCCCGTAGCCATCCATGCTACCCCTGCTCTTGTCATCCTTAATACTTTGCCTGTATCTTTAAAAGAGTTGGCATTTTGTAATCTGTTCTCTTCTGTTATTAAACAATCTTTTAAGGTAATCAATCCATTCTGAACAATGCGAAGGGCCATTTTACCTTTAATTTTCTCTACAGAAAATCCCGGATTATCTTTTTCCACGATAAATCCTTTAACTTCTCCGCTATCAATATCTCTTGCCCAAATGATCACGAGGTCCGCGAATGTTGCATTTCCAATCCATTTTTTCTCGCCATTTAAGATCCACCCCTCAGGAGTTTTCTTGCACGTCGCGGTTAATCCCCCGGCCGCTCCTGATCCAACCTCGGGTTCTGTTAATCCAAATGCTCCTATTTTTTCAAATTTTTGCATTTGGGGAAGCCATTTTTGTTTTTGCTCCTCAGAACCGCAGATATAAATAGATCCCATTGCCAGTCCTGATTGCACTCCAAAAAAAGTAGCTATTGAAGCGTCAATTCTCGCCATCTCCATTGCAATAACGCCTTCCATTAAAAAAGGCATTCCGGGACAACCATATCCTTCGTAGGTTACTCCACAAATATTAAGTTTCTGGAATTTCGGAATCAGTTCAAAGGGAAATTCATCCCGCAACCAATAATGATTAACCAAAGGTTTTACTTCCTTTTCCATAAAGGCTCTTACTTTAAGCTGAATCTCCCTTTGCTCTGGAGTAAGGGTGTGATAGATATCGTAAAAATCACCATCAATGGGAGGAAGTTCTTTTTTCTTTCTGTCCGAGTCCAGCATTTTCATCAATCCCCCTAATTGTTTATCATCTAATTTTGAGAAATTCTGCATCAGCTTAGGAAGATCCACTTTTCTGGATATTGCACTTAATTGATCAAAATCTATTGATCTGAATAATTCTATTGCGTTTCTGATTTTGGAAAAAGTATTAGACATAGTTACTGTTGTGATTTAATTTGTAAAAGATATACAAAAATCACTCCGAAATTTCGTTCCCTTAACAAATTACATTTTACAAATCAATGATTTACAGGTAATTAAATCTAATTTTTTATTTACAAAGTTTTTACCTGTGATTTTCAAACATTACAAGTGATTCCGTCTCAACTTTGGTCTTAGCAAAACATTAAAAATCAACATTATGAAAACTACTTACACTACATTGTCATTATCCGCTATCCTTTTACTAAGTATTTATTCTTGTAAAAAAGGAGAAGCAACTGCTATTGACTATGAAGCTTCAGCAACTGCCGATTCAGCTTCCGTTATTGTTTCCGACAGTATTTCTTCTGCTGCAACAATGAATGTAAAAGACAAACAGTTCATTAAAACCGCCGATGTAAGTATGGAAGTGAAAGATGTTTACGAAGCAACAATTTCAATTGAGAAATCGGTTCAGGACTTAGGTGGATTTGTAGCACACAGTAATTTACACACTAATGTCATTTCAGAGGACACTTACAACACTTCTACTGAAAATGCAATGCTTGTCAAAAAATACCAAACCGAAAACAGAATGCAGGTACGTGTTCCCACAGCCAAACTGGGTGAACTGTTAACACTCATCAACAGCAAAAAACTTTTCCTGAATTCAAGATCTATCAATGCTGAAGATGTGACCTCAAATATAAAATATGCAGAACTTGAAGCTAAAAGAATTAAAAAAACAAGTGAAAACATTTCCCAACTCAAAACCAATAAAGACAAGGTGAAAATGGGTAATGATAATATGTCTGAAGAAAATTTACAACAACTTTCCAATCTCAATGTTACCGACAATATTAAATACAGCACCGTTGACATTTACATTAATGAACCCAAAATTCGTATTGCCGAAATCGCTGTTACCAATACAAGGAATATAGATAACAAATATAAATTCAATTTCATTTATGACGCCAAAAATGCTTTTGTAGAAGGATTTTATCTGATTCAGAAAATTGCAGTAGGATTGATCACCATCTGGCCCGTTTTATTAATTGCAGCAGGAATCATTTATCTCATAAGAAAACGAAAATCATTTAAAAAACCAACACAACATATTTCAGAATAACAAAATGCTATCCTAACCTTTCGGTTATCATCATAATTTTAGATTTTACAACCCCCGAAAATCGGGGGTTACATTTTCCATAATAGCCATTATCTTTTGATACTCACTTTTTTTGTCATTACAGAATTATTACTTTCTATCCTAACGAGATAAATACCTTCCTTCAGCTCTGATAGATCAATTGAAAATTGGTTTGCTAAAAATTTGTATTTTTTTAATTCCTTTCCGTTTAAGTCGTAAACGCTAACAAGATTTGAATCTTTTCCAGATTCTAATTTAAAATTAAAAATACCGCTTGACGGATTAGGAGAAACCGTTCCAAAATTTAAAATTTCATTTGTTTTAGTCCCTAATGTAGCAGTGTATTCACTTGCTCCCATGTCGATTATTGTATTTGAAATTCTACCAGATCCATAAAAATCCAATTCTCCTGCGGAAATGACAGTGGAAGGTTTCCCTTTATTGATACAAGGACTTGCTGCATTTAAGTGCAAATCAGGTATTGTACTTGAAGGTGATACCAAATTTGGGTTGGCATAAATAGAATTTGCATCTTGACCTGTTGCTGTTTTATAAGCTGAAAACGAAGTATAAGTTGCCCCTTTCCACTTAATCATTACGCTATTTTGATTATTGTTTGGAGTATACCAACAATTATAATTAAATGTATTATTCGTTTGTGGATTAATCGGATCGACAGACATTAAAACATTTTTCGAACTTGTATAAAAAATATTATTTTCGAAGATACAATTCGATGCTTTGGTCATGGTAATTTCTCCTACTCCCTTATTTGCTGTGTCGTTTTGAAAAAATGTATTATTTCTAATAACACAATTAATAACCTGCCCGGTAGTATCAGGATCAAATCCTCCTATTGAAAGACCTACTTCATTATTCTTGTATAATAAATTGTTTTTTACCGTAATTTGTTGAACCACCCCATCTTGCTCTGCACCAACCTCAATTCCATATCCATTCTGATAACTTCTATTTCTCTCTACCACAATATTTCTTGCCCCATCAACATAAATCCCTGCAGAAGTCGCATATTTCGAAACATTATTATAACATTCATTATTAGTCACTACTCCATTTCTCGCCTCATCCAAAGATGCATTGGACGCTGTTCCCTCATGCCCCAATATATCAATTCCAATATTTGTATTATCGTGTACCACACAGTTTTTCACTGTAAATCCATCCACATTTCCATTTACAGCTAATGCTTCACTATATCCTAAATAATTATCAAATACTTTACATCCGTCTATAGTAAGGTTGGTTATACCTCCATTTCTACCATAAACAATAAGACCCTGAGCATTATCATTCTCAGTTACGGGTTTATTCTTATCGGCATTCCATTTGATATTTTTTATGGTGATATTTTTAAAAGTCAGATCTGTTGATGAATTTGTTCCTGTAGTTTCAACAAGTATACCTTGTGCGTCGTTTACTGTTTTATTTTGAATCGTTAAATTTTTAAATTTTAAATAGCTTTTATTGGTAACGGTTAGCAAAGTAGAGCCTGAAGTCCCTGTACCATCAATGATAACATTATCATTTGAGTAATTTTTAAAGGTAATATAGTTCCCACTGGTTCCACTCACATTGATTACCACATTCTCGTTGTACGTACCCGCTTTAATATTGACAATACTATTCGGTGTAGCGCTATTGGCTGCTTTTTGTATTGTTTTCCAAGGTGCTGTAGCACTCCCGTTATTTGCATTATTTCCGGATGCTTTATCCACATAGTAGTTGACTTGGGAAAACCCCAGATTGTACACAAGTACTAATACTGTGATCAGAGTGATTTTTTTCATTGTACGGTTATATTTTAGTGATGATTTATTTCACGATTTCATCTCTATTAATGACTTAATGAGTAATGTCAGAGAGGTATTTAATTGAATCGCATACGGTACGTAAGAGCACAAAATTAGTATAAATATCTAAATCCCAACCTATAACATATTAAAAATTAACAAAAAATAATCACAATACCTAGCAGAACAATCGTCTACCCATTATAACTTTTCGTCTATCATCATAATTTTATATTTTACAGGGGTCAATTTTTCCCGGAGGTTTTATTTTTCCTTAAATTTGCATTTTAATTTCAAGATTCCATTAAGTTTATTGATTTTCAACCTTGAATTTTAACTTTGAATATATGCTATCAAAAATAAATCCTATACAAACGAACAGCTGGAAAGCACTTGACGAACACTTTGCAGGAAATGATTTCGACTTAAGAACTCTTTTTAAGTACAATGAAAATCGTTTTGAAGAATTCTCATTAAAAAGAGATAATTTTCTTTTTGATTACTCTAAGAACCTGATTGACTCAAGAACTAAGGAATTGCTTTTAAACCTGGCTGAAGAATGTCAGCTAAAAGATGCAATATCCAAAATGTTCAGTGGAGATAAGATCAATGAAACAGAAGGCAGAGCAGTTCTCCATACAGCTTTGAGGGATTTTTCAGATAAAGAAATTTTGGTTGACGGTGAAAATATAAAACCGCAGATTAGAAAAGTACTTGATCACATGAAGTCTTTCTCCGAGAAAATTATTTCAGGTGAACACAAAGGTTTTAGTGGAAAAGAAATCACAGATGTTGTAAATATCGGAATCGGAGGTTCTGATCTTGGTCCCGTAATGGTTTGTTCAGCTTTAAAGCATTTTAAAACAAGATTAGATGTTCATTTTGTATCTAATGTAGATGGGAACCATATTGCAGAAGTTGTTAAAAACTTAAATCCTGAAACGACTTTATTTATTATTGCATCAAAAACGTTTACTACCCAGGAAACAATGACCAATGCTAATTCAGCAAAGGACTGGTTTTTGAAAGCAGGAAAACAGGAAGATGTCGCTAAACATTTCGTAGCCTTATCCACTAATATTGAAGCCGTTAAAAAATTCGGAATCGCAGAAGAGAACATCTTTGAATTCTGGGACTGGGTTGGTGGAAGATATTCCCTTTGGAGTGCAATTGGATTAAGCATCGTTTTAGCAGTAGGTTATGAAAATTTTGAAGACCTATTAAAAGGTGCTTTCGATACGGACCAACATTTCCAAAATACAGATTTCTCTGAAAACATCCCTGTTCTAATGGGGCTTATAGGAATATGGTACCGCAATTTTTATGCTGCAACAACCTATGCTATTCTTCCGTACTCCCAATATCTTGACAGGTTTGCTGCTTATCTACAGCAAGGAGATATGGAAAGTAACGGAAAATGTGTGGATAGAAATGGAGAATTCGTTGAATATGAAACGGGCCCAATTATTTGGGGAGAACCGGGAACAAACGGACAGCATGCTTTTTACCAGCTTATTCACCAGGGTACCGAATTAATTCCGGCAGATTTTATTGCCTATGCAAAAAGCAGTAATAAAGTTTCTGATCACCAGGATAAGTTGCTGGCAAACTTTTTTGCACAGACAGAAGCCCTAGCTTTTGGTAAAAACGAAGAAGAGGTAGAAGAAGAATTAAAAAATTCCGGGAAATCTGACGAAGAAATTGACAGATTATTAAACTTCAAGGTTTTCCATGGAAACACACCTACTAACTCAATAATATTCAAAGAACTAACTCCTTTTTCACTGGGACAGTTAATTGCAATGTATGAGCACAAAATATTTGTGCAGGGAGTAATTTGGAATATTTTCAGCTTTGATCAATTTGGGGTAGAGCTTGGAAAAGTTTTAGCGAACAAAATTTTACCCGAACTCGAAAGTAATGGATCTATTGATTCGCATGACAGCTCTACAAACGGGTTGATCAATTATTATAAAGGAAATAAGTAAAAGAAAGTAATATCTAATAAAAAAGTAAAATGGCAGAAATTCTTGACGGACTAAAAATATCCAAAGAAATCAAAGCGGAAATCAAGGTTGAAGTTGAAAAAATCCTTGAAAGCAAAAAAAGAGCACCACATTTAGTGGCCATTCTTGTTGGAAATAATGGAGCCAGCAAAGCTTATGTCAATGCTAAAGTGAAAGATTGTGAGGAGGTAGGATTTCAGTCGAGCCTGATTAAATTTCCGAGTACGGTTGCAGAATCTGAATTGTTGGAGAAAATCGAGGAATTGAATAAATCTAAAGCAGTTGACGGATTCATTGTTCAGCTACCTTTACCTGACCAGATCGATCAGGAAAAAATCATTAATGCTATTGATCCAAGAAAAGATGTTGACGGCTTCCATCCTGAAAATTTTGGAAAAATGGCACTGGAAATGGATACCTTCTTGCCTGCAACTCCATTTGGAATTTTAACGCTATTAGAAAGATATAATATTGAAACAAAAGGTAAGGACTGTGTAATTATCGGCAGAAGTAAAATTGTAGGGAGACCTATGAGTATTTTGATGGGAAGAAAAGATTTTCCCGGAAACTCTACTGTAACGCTTACACACTCTTATACCAAAGACATTGAAGAGTATACTAAGAAAGCAGACATCGTAATTACTGCGTTAGGAGATCCTCACTTCTTAAAAGGTGAAATGATCAAAGACGGAGCGGTAATTGTAGATGTAGGAATTACAAGAGTAGATGATGACTCTCCTAAGGGATATTACCTTGCCGGTGATGTAGATTTTGACAGTTGTGCTGCAAAGGCAAGCTGGATAACCCCTGTTCCCGGTGGAGTTGGTCCTATGACAAGAGCTATGTTGATGAAAAATACCATCATCGCTTACAAAACTTCAGTCTATAATGACTAATTTAAAATGAACAAAGAAGAAGATATTTTATTAAATGAAGGTAAAATGCTCCCCGTAATGGAGCATTTTTACACTTTACAGGGAGAAGGAGCACACACTGGAAAAGCCGCCTATTTTATCAGATTAGGAGGTTGCGATGTGGGATGCCATTGGTGCGATGTAAAAGAGAGCTGGAATCCAGATTTACATCCACTAATGAATGCGGTAGAAATTGCTGAAACAGCAGCAAAACATTGCAAAACAATTGTATTGACCGGTGGCGAGCCATTGATGTGGAATTTAGATATTTTAACTTCAAGGCTAAAGGAATTAGGATGTACTGTACACATTGAAACTTCAGGAGCTTATCCTGTAAGCGGGCAATTGGACTGGATTACCCTTTCACCTAAAAAAACAGGGCTTCCAAAAGAAGACGTGTATGAAAAAGCAAGTGAGTTGAAAGTGATCATTTTCAACAATCATGATTTTGCTTTTGCACAGGAGCAAGCGGCTAAAGTTTCAAAGGACTGTAAACTATATCTTCAAAGTGAATGGAGTAAACGTGACGAAATGTATCCAAAAATTACTGATTTTATTTTAGCGAATCCGGAATGGCAGGCATCAGTTCAGACGCATAAATACCTTAATATCCCATAAAAATTACATATATTAGTCCCTCATATCCCTTATATAGTGATAGATGCAGAGAATTCGGTACTCTAGATATTTAAAATCGATTATCCTTTTGCTTGACCTTGTGGTTATTGCATCTGTATTTATATTCTTTTTTTTAAACAGAAATCAGGACCTGATACATGACCGGGATAGCTGGTATGAAAATTCATTTCCTTTAATTCTGCTTATATCTTTCTGGATTCTATTGAGTGGAAGGACCAAAATTTATAATATAAGAAGAAATCTTACCTATATTATTTTTATAGAACGCATTATCACCCATTTTATACTATTTGTAATTGGTTTGGTACTGATAAGAAAAGTAAGCAACAATAAATTTTTCAGTTCAGAACTGTCCTGGCTTTCATTATATCTGTTTTCTTTTATCATTATTACAAAATCTTTTATTTATTTTGGAATAAAATATTTAAGATCCTTAGGTATCAATAATCGAAACGTGATGTTTCTCAACGAAAACAGCTCTACCGATATTTTAAAGAACATCCTAAAAGAAAGAAAAGATTTTGGATATAAAATTTTTGAGTACCATAATAAGAAGATCTTCAAAGATGAATTGCAGTCTTTTTGGAAAAGCAATGGTATCCATACCTTATTTTTACCTCTGGAAAATACATTTGAACCTCATACAGAGGATGAAATATTCAGATTGGCAGAGGCAAACAAAGTACATATATCGCTGATCCCCAATATATCACAAACGGACCTGTTTACTTATGATTTAGGATACGTTCAGACACAACCGGTTTTAAACCAATCGAAATACCCTCTGGATTATTATTCTAATTACCTTCTAAAAAGGCTTTTTGATATTATCTTTTCGGTGTTAATTATTGTATTCATATGTTCGTGGTTGTTTCCACTTATTGCCATTTTTATTAAACTATCATCTAAAGGGCCTGTTTTTTTCATTCAGAAACGGTATGGTTTTCATGAGGAAGTATTTGGCTGTTTAAAGTTCAGAACCATGGTCGTGAATGCGGAATCAACTACGAAAACCACATCGGACAATGATTCCAGAATTACAGGAATAGGCAAATTTTTGAGAAAAACAAGTTTGGATGAAATGCCTCAGTTCATCAATGTATTAAGGGGGGAAATGTCTGTTGTAGGTCCCCGTCCCCATATGTTGGTTGTTGATAATTATTACAAACCCAAAATTGGAAGATACAGCCTTAGAAGTATGGTTAATCCGGGAATTACAGGTTTGGCACAGGCAAACGGATTAAGAGGAGATTCCGGAGATGTGGAAATTGAAATGAAAAAACGGGTACTGGCAGATACTTTCTATGTTAGAAATTGGAGCTTTGCTCTGGATCTGGTCATTATTTTGAAAACTATTTTAGTGGTTATAAGTGGAGATAAAAACGCAAAATAGAGAATTGCTTAATAAAAAAAGTCTAATTTAGCAGAATGTTAAAAAAGTTTTTTACAGCTGTAGGAGAATACATTATCCTTCTTGGTAAATCCATGCAGAAGCCTCAGAAAATGAGAGTTTTCTGGAAGCTGTTCATGAGAGAAATAAACGATTTAGGAGTCAACTCTTTCGGGTTGGTTATATTCACATCTATATTTGTAGGAGCCGTAGTCGCCATCCAGATGTTCAATAATTTTGACGCTTCTTCTTTTCCGATTCCTACTTCATTTGTGGGATATGCAACAAAGGCCGTTTTGGTATTGGAGTTTTCTCCAACTATTATCAGTTTGATATTGGCAGGTAAAGTTGGCTCATATATTGCTTCGAGTATTGGAACAATGAGAGTATCGGAACAAATTGATGCATTAGATATTATGGGGGTGAATTCTCCCAACTTTCTGATATTACCTAAAATAATTGCGTGCGTTATTTTTAATCCTCTTCTTATTGCCATCAGTATCGTATTTGGTATTGGAGGTGGGTATGTTGCTGGATTATTAACAGGAAACTGGACCGCATCGGATTACGTAACCGGTATACAGATGTATATGCCTAATCTGTTCGTGTATTATGCATTTATAAAAACAATTGTTTTTGCTTTTGTCATTGCAACAGTTCCTTCTTATTTCGGGTATTTCGTAAAAGGGGGTTCACTGGAAGTGGGTAGAGCAAGTACACAAGCGGTGGTTTGGACAATGGTATTTATCATTATTTCTGAATTAATATTAACACAATTAATATTAAGCTAATGATTGAGGTAAAAAATCTTAAAAAAAGTTTTGAAGAGGTTGAAGTCCTTAAAGGAATTTCCACTTCTTTTGATAAAGGAAAAGTAAATTTAATTATAGGACAGAGTGGATCAGGGAAAACAGTTTTCCTTAAGAGTCTGTTGAATGTTTATCAGCCATCTTCGGGAGAAATTCTTTTTGATGGTAAAGATATCAACACGATGTCCAGAGATGAGAAGCAGCACCTGCGTTCCGAAATTGGGACGGTATTTCAAGGCAGTGCGTTATTTGACTCCCTAACGGTTGAGGAAAATATTATGTTTCCTTTGGACATGTTTACAAATTTAACTTTCAGGGAAAAGAAAAAAAGAGTTTTTGAAGTTATTGGAAGGGTACACCTGGATAAAGCGAACAGAAAATATCCATCTGAGATTTCCGGGGGTATGCAAAAAAGGGTAGCTATTGCAAGAGCTATTGTAAACAATCCCAAATATTTATTCTGTGATGAGCCAAACTCAGGATTGGATCCTTATACATCGAATGTCATCGATGATCTATTGCTTGAAATTACCAAGGAATATAACACAACGACTATCATTAATACACATGATATGAATTCCGTAATGACAATAGGCGAAAAAATTGTTTATTTAAGATTAGGAATCAAAGAATGGGAAGGCAATAAAGACATTCTCATTACAGCAGGCAATAAAAATCTGATCGACTTCGTTTATTCATCAGAACTATTTAAGGAATTGCGAGTGTATTTACTCGAGAATAATAAAACTATAGAAAATACGATCACAAAACTAGACGAAAATGAAACAAATATTTAGTATAGCACTATTAGGTTTATCAGTATTTGCTTCAGCGCAGCTTTCTCTTGCCGCTAAAGCAAACCTGATTTTTCCAACCGGATCTCCTTCTTGGAAGAATATATCTAATACCGCAAGTGCAGCAATAGACAATACAGGTAAAAATAATGTTGGATTCAATGTTGGACTTTCCCTGAAAGCGAATCTTCCTATGGCATTTTTTTTAATGCCGGAATTGTACTACACCACATTTAGGAACGAATTTACAGACCCGGCTTCTAATACGACATTCAAGATTAAAAACAATCGTATTGATCTACCTGTTCTTGTTGGGCACAAGGTACTAGGAGATATGCTGGGTGTATTTATAGGACCTGTAGCAAGTTACAACCTAAGTAAGGAAGATACATTCAACGATTTTAAAGAAAATGCAAGAGATAATTTCACCGTTGGTTATCAATTTGGAGCACAGGTTGAAATAAAGAAATTACTCATCAATGCAAGATACGAAGGCGCATTTAGTAAAGATCAAAGGAATTTTATAAACAGAGTATCTGGTGAAGAGATCAGATATGATAACCGTCCCAATCTATTTATGGTAGGTGTCGGATATAAATTTTAATCGAAAGAAAATAACAACTACAAAAAAATCCTCAAATATTATATTTGAGGATTTTTATTTTGATTTTCCAGTTCTATTTGTCTTTTAGCAATTTCTGCTGCCTGCTTTTCCAATTCTTCTTTATCTTTTTGCAGCTGCTTAAATTCTTTTCTTTTTTGCTCTTCTTTTATAGCACTGCCTTTACTCAAATACCCTACCATTCCGCCAATGATGAGACCAATTCCGATCCCTCCCATAATTCCCATTATGTGGGAAAGTTTGATCTGTTCAACAGCAAAGTCTGTCGTTAGGTAAAAAAGTAATGCTGATACTGCTAAAAGTATAAGTCCTGTAATTGATATACTTTTCATAATGTTGTGTTTTGGTGATTTAAAGCTTTACCAATTTAGTGAAATTTTAATAAAGCTAATTCTGGTTATATTTTCCCGCCGGCATTTTTATAATACTCCAGTGCCTTAGGTAAGTTTTTCTGAATATCAGAGATCCTTGTTTCAGGATTTGGGTGAGTCGATAAAAATTCAGGTTGCCTGTTTCCTGAAGATGCAGCTTCCATTCTATTCCAGAAAGGAATGGCTTCTCTAGGATCATAACCTGCCATAGACATTAATTGTAATCCCATCTGATCAGCTTCTGATTCCTGATTTCTACCATACTTTAGTAAAGCAACCTGAGAGCCAATTGGATATACCTTCTGAAAAATACCTGCCCACTGTGAATTGGAAATCGTTCCGCCTAAAATACTACCACCATACTGAGCGACCATAGCCTGCGAAATCCTTTCATTTCCATGACCAGCCAAAGCATGGGAAACTTCGTGACCTAATACAACCGCTAATCCATTATCATTTTTAGTTACAGGTAAAATTCCGGTATACACGGCTACTTTTCCACCAGGCATACACCAGGCATTCAACTCATTACTCTGAAGAAGATTAAACTCCCAGCTATAGTTAGCAAGATCAGCTGATCTACCTATACTTTGATAATATCTTTCAGCAGCACTTTTTATCCTGCTACCAACGCTTACTACCCTTTTTGCATCTGCAGTTCCTGAAATAATTTTAGATTTAGCCAATGTCGTTTTATACTCCTGAGAAGACATTGTTAATATTTCGGAATTATTCGCTATCTGTAAAGAAGATCTACCCGTAATAGGGTTTGTGGTACAGGCTATAAGTGATAAAGCTACTGCTCCTGCTCCTAATAGATAAGTTATTTTCATAGTTTAAGTGTTAATAATTCAACTTTAACAATTATTATTCCAAAAAGTTTTACAACCTATATATTTGCATACATTTTGCTATCTAAATTTAATAATATTTAAGGTTATGAAAAAATATATTTCACTTATATTTATTTTGGGACTTATCTTCTTTTTCCAAAGCTGTTCATCTCAAAATACAGGTGATTCTAAAATGGTAGATGCACTTGTAAGTTCTGAGGAATTTACATTTCATGCTGAACGGGCAAATCCTACCAATTATGATGTTATAAAGGTCATGAATTCTATGCCGAATTCGACCTCAACCAGGATTCTGCAACTCAATGGAGACTATACTGTTGAAATTAAGAAAAATAATCTGGATGTCACTTTACCTTATTTCGGAAGACTATTTAATCCTACTTATGGCAATACGAACAACAACAGCTACCGATTTACTTCAAAAGATTTTACCATTAATAAATCGCAGAATAAAAAAGGAAACTGGACGCTAAGGATCAAACTTAATGATGTGAACAATGTTGACGAAATTAATATTGAAGTCTATAAAAACGGGAAAGCTTTTACTTCAGTAAGAAGCAATGACAGGCAACCGATAACATACGATGGATTTGTTTCTAAGAATGATCCTGAACCGGCTCCTTAATCTTTATCACTTCCATCGGATAGAAACCTTTCAACAAACAATTTAGCTTCGGTACTTGGATTAGAAACCATTGCCGAAGCATTTTTTTTGTGCTGGAGATACGCTTCTTCAACCGAATTACTCTTTTTCAATGTTGCCAGAATATATTCCTGTACCCAATACTCGAATCTTTTTTCTGCCTGTTGGGTTCTCACACCTTCAAAACGTTCGTTTTTTTTCTTTTGATTGATAAATTCATCAATTGCATTATAAACATCACCTAATCCTTCATTACGAAGAGCAGAACCAAGTAAAATGGGAACTTTCCAACCTTCCTCTTTAGGCGGAATAAAATCCAGGGCTCTTTTCAATTCTAGTTTTGTATTTTTTGCCTTTTGCAAATTACTTTCATCTACTTTATTAATGAAAATAATATCTACCATTTCCATTATTCCTCTCTTGATGCCCTGAAGCTCATCTCCCCCTCCAGTAATTTTCAGAAATAGAAAAACGTCTGTAATGTCGGCTACCAGAACTTCAGACTGACCCACTCCAACGGTTTCTATAAGAATATAATCATAACCTGCAGCCTCACAAATCATCATGGTTTCAAAAGTGGTGTTGGCAACTCCTCCCAAAAAGCCGGAACTTGGAGAAGGCCTGATGAATGCATTTTCTTCTTTTGCCAATTCTTCCATCCTGGTTTTATCTCCCAGGATACTTCCTTTGTTGATTGCTGAACTTGGATCAATTGCAAGAACCGCGACCTTTTTATGATGGGCTATAGCTAATCGTCCGAAATTTTCAATAAATGTGGATTTACCGGCACCGGGAACTCCCGTGATACCTACCCTTACAGATTTTCCGGTATAAGGCATTATTTCCTTAAGCAATTCTTCTGCTTGCAGGCGATGTTCAGCTTTTTTACTTTCAACTAAAGTAATAGCTTTTCCGATAAGGCGTTTATCTCCTGATCGTATTCCATCTATTAAGTCTCTGGTAGAAAATTTCATTGATTCAAAAATATAAAAATAAGTATCAAAACTCAGCATAAATACCCTTTAATTTTATTTCTTCTAAATTAAAACTACAGCTGATTTTATCAATGAGATAGGGAATTTATTACATTTGTTATTAATCAAATAAAGAAACAATGAAAAGAATAATCGCTATAGCATCTTTTACTGCTGTTTTGGTAGCTTCATGTACCCCAAAATCATCAACAGCAACCTCCGCTATAGGCCCTGCCGTATCTACTGCCGAACAAATTGCCCAGGGAAAAACAATTTTTGAAAGCTCTTGTACAAGATGTCATAAACTGCCGGATCCCACTTCACATAATTCTGTTCAATGGGTAGGCATTATGAACTCTATGGCTCCAAAAGCAAAATTGACCGATGAACAGCACCAATGGGTTTATGATTATATTGTTTCTGTGAAAAAGTAATCACTCTAAAAATATTACAATGAAAAAGTTAGTTTTAAGTATTGTTTTAGGTTCGGCTTTTATGGTTTCATGTGGACCGAAAAGTGTAGCAGTAACAGGACCGAAGTATACAGCATCTGAACAGCTTGCTCAGGGAAAAACTGTTTTTGAAAATTCCTGCAACAAATGCCATAAATTGCCAGACCCGGCAAAGCATGATGATCAGGGATGGATAAAAACATTAAGCAGAATGGCTCCAAAAGCTAAACTGACCGATGACCAGCACCAAATGGTTTATGACTATCTGATTTCCGTAAATAAAAAATAAGCTTTCCTGGGAAAGCTTATTTTTTATTTATACAGAATTTCTCCAATCCTACTAAGGATATATAATAGCTCTATCCAATTCAGCAGGGTTATTATATTTTTTTATCCGTGCACGTAAATTTTGGTTGATATCCCTTAAATTGTTTGAGTTGACTTTTGTTCCGTCATTTAAAAAAAACTGATCATCTTTTGAAACCGGCATTCCATTTCTAATAAAACCGATCGGGGACTCATAATATTTAAGACGAGTACTCTTATATTTTTCCCATGTTACAGGGATACTCATTTGTTTGGACATTGTTATAAACTGATTTTCTATGATTTTGTCAACTTTCGTTGATCTTACCAATTCAAATCTATAATTATTTTTAGTATCATATACTTCAACGATTAAGCCTGGTAACCCATGAAACTTAAAAGGTCCCTCTTGAAATGGGATATCAGATGTGAACCAGGCAATCCAGGTTCTTCCTCCCCAGTTGGTTGTAGCTTTTTGTACGCTAATGTTCTTTAGTTTTTTTTTTTCATCCGTTAGTTTCCAATTTTGTGAATTATCTGTCTGAAGTTTTAAAACGGTGTTTTCAAGGAGATCATATTCATCATAGCTATTGCTTCCTATTTTGTGTGAAACAATATTGGATGTATTTAATTTCATCTCTTTAGGAAATGGAATATTGTTTGTGATAAGGGAATCAGCAACGTAGAAATCTCTGGTGTAGTATAATACCTCATTCTTCCCAATGTCTAAAATATAGTTTTCCTTTGTAAGAATGTTAGATGTTGAATCCTTTTTGTACAAGACATCATAGACAAATCTGTGGGTTTGAGATTTTGCCATAACAACAAAAAAGATAAGAATGAGTAAAATATTATTTTTCATTTCCAGAAATATTTAAAAAATTGGCTTCTTCTTCAGATAAAATTACGGTACTTGGTTTTTGTTCATTATTAGGAACATTTTCCCAAAAATCCTTTGTAAAATCAATCCTTGGATTAAGCTGATCTCCATTTGAAGGATTAAAGGTATTATAAGTAATTTGTCTACTGAATTTTTTAAGGTGTTTCTGACCATCTATGATGATCAGAAAGTTGTCACCTTCAAAGTTATATTGAGATGGAATATATTTGCCATCTTTTAGATAAAAATCAAAAATCATTGACGCTATCCCCATTTTATAATCAAATGCTCTCCCATCAACAGATTTTTTCTTTAAAATTGGAAATTCAGTTTGATCATAGCTTATCTTAAATCTGGAAATAGCTTTATTCAAAGTATCATAAGTGAACTCACCAGAAATATTGGTTCCATCAAGCTTTTTTATCTTGAAACTAATCATCTGAAAGCTTCCCTCCTGATATATTAAAGTGCCAAAATTTTTATTGTTATCGGATTTCAAAATACCTATTAAACGAGACAATTCATAATTAAAAAAAAAGTTCCCGATTATCTCATGTGAAAATTCGTTTGTTCTACCCGTTAAAAGGGTATCCTTATTTGTGGTTTTTAAGTATTTAATGGTATTTAGCTGCATCTGTAAAATCTCATCATACTCTTTCTTTAATCCATACTTGAAGTTATATTGATTGGTTTTAGTCCATAATTTTGCATCCGCGATGACAAGAAAGGCTAATGTATTATCGTAAAAGTTCTTTTGTTTATAGACAACATCATAAATAGAAGGTTTATCATAATATATTTTACCATAATCTTTTAACACATTCTCAAAGATCTCTCGAATATCAACACTAACTATTTTGACTTCATCAATTAATTTATAGACTGGTTTTAATCTAATTTCAGAACCGGGTTTTTCAAATTTCTGAGTTTGGAAATTTGGTGCTGAGACTTCACCTCCTTCTATCCTCTCAGGTACAATCGCAAAACCATCATCATTCGTATAAAAAACCTTATTACCCACTAAAACCCTAGCATTATTAATTGCTTTCAGGTTTTCAGAATCAACAATTTTTATTTTCAAATTTTGTGCGGAAAGTACTTCAAAGAACAGGATAAATAAAAAACTATAATACTTCAACATAATTACAACACATTTGGATTAAAACAATATCAATTGATTATTCAAAAACACAGCCATACAAAAGTCAGTATTTTTTCCGAATGGCTGTGAATTCAAATAGATCTAAGGACAGCTTACACAAGTCAGCTGTCCTGCACTCATTGGGTTTGTAGTATTCGTATCTGTAGGACAAGTACTCCCGCAACTTTCTGTAGGCTGTGGTCCACCACCAGTGCACCAGCAACAAGTAAAGTCATGATTAGAACTTCCCACACTTCCAGGAGCCGTTTTAGCGTTAGGATCTCCCAGCCCACCTTTAATAGATTGCATGTCTGAATTTGTTAAAGATGAGATTTTCTCTTTCTTTAGAGATAGTTTTTTCACTTTTTTCATAAAATTAAAGTATAGATTAACAGTAATTTGTTTTCACAGAAATTTGTTTTTAGTTTTAAGTTCCATGTAATATCTGATTTATTTTCAATAATCTATCATTATATGGATTACAAAACACCGCTATTCAAAAGTTTAAATATTTAATTTCGAATAGCGGTGAATCAGATCGTTTTAAGCACAAGTATTTTGCAGCGTCAGACCTGTATCAGGAGGGCAGGTGTTTCCACAACTTTCTGTAGGCTGTGGGGTATTTCCTCCGGTACACCAGCAACAAGTAAAGTCATGATTAGAACTTCCTGCGCTTCCAGGAGCTGTTTTAGCAGTAGGATCTCCTAATCCTCCTTTAATAGATTGCATGTCCGAGTTTGTTAAAGAAGAGATCTTCTCTTTCTTTAATGATAGTTTTTTCACTTTTTTCATAAAATTAAAGTATAGATTAACATTATTTTGTTTTCAAAGAAACATGTTTTTTAGTTTTAAGTGACTTAAATAGAAAAGAGTAAATCAAATATTCATACGATCTATTTTCGTTTTGGACGACCCTAATTATATGCATATGGATAATATTACTTAAATGCATAAAGATTTTATCTTCATTTTCACTTTTCAGTTTTCCAATCAGTTCTATTATAGCTTTGAGATGTTTATTTTTAAGACTTAGACTATAGGTATTCTGGATTACAGTATCAAGAATATCTTTACTATGTCTATCATATTTTGAATTAATAGATTTAGTGGTAAACTTGTTGGCATTAAATTCTTTATCGAATGTACCCTTCATCAATTCAACATATTTATATATCATTTCATCGTCTTTCAAAACGTTTTCCAATAGTATATAAATATATTCCAAACAATACATCCATACAGGCTTATTGTTCAACCTCCCTTTTTTAATCATTTCAATTGACAGAATACTATCATGAAAAAAGATGCTTTCAAAATCGACTATTTTCTCTCCCGCATATCTTACAACTTCTCTTTCATAAGTATCAATTGAAAATTTTACTATTTGTTTATTAGTAATATATTTTTCAATAAACGGAACAAAAGTATTTAAAAGGGTTACGTAATTTTTTATATCAGTGAGAAGAAATCTAATTCTCAACTGAAAAGAAGCTTCAACATATTTTATAAAGAAGAACTGCTTAATTACTTCTTGAGTAAGTAGTTTTTTTATTACTGGATTCAAACTTAACAGGAAGTTATCCACTGTTTTATTTCCTATATCTATTTTAAAATAAACCCATTCCGAATACGGAAGCATATTAGCCGTTATCGTATTCGTTTTAAGACTCGTGTTGGATCTTACCTGAAGCTCAGTGTTACTTTTATTCTTTTTCAAGAACAAAAATTCATTATTATAATTTGAATTATTTTCAGGAGACTTAATTATTGAGTTCAGCTCATTGGGTAACCATTCGTAAATGATCAATGATTTTTTCTTTTTAATATCATTAAAGAAAATCTCCAAAGCCAAAATATTCTCATAATTTATAACCAATTCATTATCACCATCAGCAATAATAAAATTTACTGGAATATTTAATTTTTGCAGGTGATCTCTAATATCTTTGGACAAATTTTCTGTAAAGACGGTTTCTTTCGAAATCTTCAAATTTTCCATTGAAATCATCCAACTTTCCCGATGTATTATCGTATTATTAATTGCAATTCTCGGAATATGATTTAGAAAAGCATGGTAATGTTTTATATCGAAAAAGCTCACGTTAGAAGCTTCAAACTGGTTGAGAATATCTACAAGCAATTCAAATAATGGTAAATTTTTAGGATGCCCAATATTAAATGCATTAGAAAAGAAAGGCAATATTTTTTCACCCTTTTTAGTCAAGAGTACTACTTTATTATATTCAATTTGAATTAATAGATCATCGATTAGTATATCCTGCTCAACTCCTCCTAAAAAAGACATTTTAAAATCTCTAAACTGGTCTCTGTGAATCACATTTCCAAGAGAAGATTCGGGAATATAGTCTAATTCCGCACAAATATAGTCTGAGTAATGGTTAGTTTCATATTTAGAGATTTCCTGAGCCAGCTCCTTAATATCTTTATTCCCATTTGTAAATCTTCCAATCAACTTGGTTGCGTTTCCGCCTACACTGTTTAAATAGATATATTTCTTTTCCCGTTCATCTTCATAAATATTGCACATAAAAGAAAATGTCGCGCCCTCATAATTCCGGTTTTGATTTTTTTCTTTAAACTGCTGAAGTTCCTTTTCCTGAATTATAATTTCTTTGGAGTTGGACTCATTTTTTATTTTATTGATCAGAAATAAATCTACCTCACTTAAATCTATTGTTGGAAAACTACTAGGACTATTTTTTAATCCTGTTAATATATTGCTATCATCAATACCTCCGGAATTTAAGAAATTACCATAGCCTATACCAGATTCGATGTCTAATACATCTGTTAGCTTTCGAATGGTATCGCCATAGCGCTTTCTGTAGGCATCCACAAATTTTGAAATTCGGGTATTTGAAGGATTAACTTTTTGCCCTATAAAACTTAAATGATCGACTGCATTTTTTATTAGCTTTGAGCTTTCAAAGTCATATTCTCCGGAATCAAAGTATACTTCTTTATGAAAGTATATACTATCATTTTTTGGAGGAGTCTTAGTTAAAAGCAGGGTTTCCAGCTCTCGGGTTTTTGTAAAAGATGTTTTAAAATCAGATTCATCAATATGATTAATTAAATCATTTACTTCATTCAGAAATGTAAATTCTCCAGAATCTTCTTTTTTCTCATATTCTCTCAATAAAAACTTCTCAGGAGCATCTCCAATGGTTGATGTCGAAAAATTATTGATGATAACCTGCGATTCAATTAATGAAATGATGTACTCTTTAGATTCTTCTATCTCATACCCCTCATCTATTACTATTTTTAAAATATCATCAATATACGCCCCTTTTTTACATAACCTGATAATTCGATTGAGTATTTTATCGGATTCAATTTGCGATAAAATATACTTTCTCTTACCTGAGTCGCTATCAGAAATATATTCTGTATATCGGTATACATTTCCTAGTTTATATAAACTTGTGTTGGTGAAATATTTTAAATTAAGATCAGGATCCTCACTAAAAGACTGGTGCAGTACATTGTAATAATTAGAATCCAGTCTTGTATGGGTCTTTATTTCTCCATTCCTAACGATGTGATTATTTTGATTATTTTTTTCGTGTTTTATAGCATTAACCCCCGAAAACAAGCCAAATGGTACGCATCTGGTACACATTCTACTATAATATTTATAACAGCTTAACAATATTTTATTGTGAAGTTTTTCATCAAAATCCACAATGGAAATGAAAGTATTATATAAGTCTGGCGAAGAAGTATATAAAGCATATAAAAAAAAATCGTCTTTCTTTAAAAAATCAAATAAAGCTCTTTTATCTAATGACAAGAGAACACTATAATCCTGCAAAGAATACACAGGTGTTCTTAAAATACTTTTTGAAAATAAATTGTTCATTCCTTTAAATTAAAAATAGATCATACCACGATTTTCTTTCCATATCAGCAGTATCCAGAAGAAGAAGACCAACACCGGAAATACCTGTTAATATTCCGTAACTCTTCTCATATTCATAATTAATAACCGCTCTTTTGTATCCTGCAACATTTTCCTCATTTTCTTTCTGAGCCAGCAGGTCATCCATGAAAAAAAGATAGTTTTTGTAGAAAGACTCATTTCCGGTCATGTTAAACCATATTTTATTATACAAGGCAACAGAACCTACTCCGTGGCACATCATATAATCATAAAAATTTTCATCTAATAAAGCTTTCTTAATAGAATCTCTTTTTATCCAATGATTTGCAATATCCGAGGAGATTTGTTTTAATTCAGGATTGTTTTCGAAGGTTGATATATTATACAGAAATGTAGAAATCGTTTGATCTCCATAGCACCATCCAAGATGAACAGGATGTTTAGCCGCATTATTATTAAAATCTTTAATTGGAGAAATACTAGGGAATAATGACGGCAGGCTAAAATCTATTTTAGGAGTAGTAAACATTTCGCAACATAGATTTAAGCAATATTTAGAAGTCTCACAATGTTCATCAATATTCTCTAAATATAATTTTATAATGTTCATTATTGAACCTAAACCATGGGCTAAGCCATAGTTTATTTTTGATTCATCATTTGTTTTACCTCTGTTGATGTAAGCAATAACACTATGGATATTTTTTATATAAAGCGATTTAAATTGGGAACTTTTTTCTTTGTAAAAAACAAAATAGTATAATAGTCCAAATGAACCGTGTAAAAAGTCCGTATTTATATCCTCCTGTTCAGACATTTTTTCCAATCCATCCAGTAAAATGGAATCCAGATCATCCAAGAGGTCATCTAGATCATAATCGTATTGATTAAGCAGTGCTTGGTATTTTTTAAGTATAAATGCAGTTCCGCATAATCCGTCACAGTAGGTAAAAGAGTAATGTTCTCCATTTAATTTCTCTACCAATAGTTCGATTAGATAAACAAAAAATTCTTTGTCTTTTTCGGTCGCATATTTAGAATTTATCTTCTCAAAAAAAAAAAAAGATATGCCTCCTATTCCTTCAAACAGTGAAATTGGCATCTTTTCGTAATTAATATCATATAAAGAATTGGTGATCTCATTTATTTTATCATTTAATAAAATACTATCCATTTAAAAGTTTTTTTTTAATTGTTCACAAAAATATATATTTTTGTCAAACAATTAACATTAAAATTGTAGCTAATCTTATGAAAAAAACAAAAAAACTATCATTAAAGAAGGAGAAGATTTCTTCTTTAACAAACTCAGACATGCAATCAATTAAAGGAGGAGAGGGAGACCCAAATGCTAAAACAGCTCCTGGAAGTGCTGGAAGCTCTAATAATGACTTTACTTGCTGCTGGTGTACAGGGGGACCTAACTCAACAACATGTAACACTGGTCCAGTAGGCCCAACTAACCCAACAACTGGAGGAAATCTTACTTGCGTAAGC
Source organism: Chryseobacterium sp. T16E-39 (assembly GCF_002216065.1). Lineage (NCBI taxonomy): Bacteria > Pseudomonadati > Bacteroidota > Flavobacteriia > Flavobacteriales > Weeksellaceae > Chryseobacterium > Chryseobacterium sp. T16E-39. Next base: position 2,980,029 of record NZ_CP022282.1, read on the forward strand.
TGCCCTTAAGATCATATTGATTTATTACAAATCAGGGAAGGCTATCTTTAAAGATAGCCTTCCCTTTTAATTTCAGGTATATACAGTCTCATAAATCCATCAACTAACTGATTATCTGATTTTTGTAAATAAAACAAGTTTTTATAGGAAAGCTTATTTTTTTAATTCTATTCCTAAACCTGGTTTTCCGGATAATTCTATTTTTCCATTTTCTACAAAATTACCTGTTGCATAATCATTGGAGATCAGATTTGCCCCATCAAGATCTGTATAGTCAACGAGACCCGTGAGTACACACCCGGCAGAAATCCCTACACTGGACTCCGTCATACATCCTATCATTATTTTATAACCCAACTCCCTCGCTTTTATAATCATTTCCAAAGCAGGTGTTAAGCCCCCACATTTCATTAGTTTAATATTGACGCTTTTATAATATGGTTTCAGTTTTTCTAAAGAGCCTAAATTCTGGCAGTCTTCATCGGCCATCCAATTTGCGGATCCATTTTTTTTTAAAATATGATAATGCTCAATAGGCCTTGGCTGCTCAAGATAGGTAAACCTTTGAATGTCTGCCTTTTCCTGAAGCCAAATGCAATCTTCATCATTAAAACTTGCATTGGAATCCAGAGCCATATTTCTGTCTAATTGCAAAAGGCGGGTTACATTATTTTTTTGTAAACCTTTACATTTCACTTTAAATTTGTTCCAACTGCTCTTTTCAATCTTCCTTATCTGCTCATCAATATTGCCGACAGATATGGTAATGGAACTATCCACTAAGTTCTGAAAAGGAAGGTCATTAAGCTCCATAAAACTTTTATTTTCGAGTTTACCAAAAAGATCCCAGTAGGCACAATCCAAAGCAGACCTTAAAAATGGAGGCAGATCCAAAAGAACCAAAAATTTATAAAACGCTTCAGGGTGCTCTATCTTTCTGGCTTCAATTTCTTTCTGAAATTCTTTTAACTTAAAAACGAAGCCTCCGAGGTCTATCTTGTAATAGTCTATTGCAACGCACTCTCCATATCCATAACAGTTCTGATGGGACAACCGGATAAGCAACGTATCCCGGCTATCGTAATCGCCATAGGCAATGGAAAATGTTTCTTTTAAATAAAGCTTTTTAAGTTCAAAGTGAAGTTTCATACATAAATCTACAAAAAAGGAGACTTATTCCGTCTCCTTCTTCTTTTTAGTTTGTTTTTTCTTCGGCATTTTAGATTTCACAAATCTCTCACGTTCTTTTACTAATTCAAAACTGCCAGATGTAAAACAATACTTTCTGGCTTCCTTTAAAAATTTCAATGCGTTTATTAAACTTCCTCTTTTCTCAGAAAGCAGGGATCTATAAAGCCATATCGTTGATTTATCAATCCCTTTAATTTTCAATGAAAATCTAATGAGCTTTTCAGCTTCATAGAAATCTTCATTGTCTAAAAGACATTTAATATAATACTGTGGAACATTTAAGTTCGTCACATCACAAAGCATGGCTTCTTCAAAATATAGCTTTGCTTTTTCATAATCCGTCAGCATTTCACTGTAGATCCTTCCCATTAAACAAAGACTGTCTGCGTCTTCCGGATCGTAGGACAATGCATAATTTAATGCTTCCAAACAATCTGGAAGACTGTAAGGATAATTATCCAGCGCCTCAAAGTAATATTTATTTTTAGTTAAGGTCATTTTTTAAGTTTTTAAGTTCGTTTTTAAGGGTACTTCTTGTTTTTTTGAAAGATTTATCCTTATAATTATTTTTAAAATCTGTTCCGGAAAATGTACGAATCGGGTTTCCTCTCTGCACCTGCAGGTGATTGTTCCAGGTTTCCTGCATTCTTTTTTCCAACTGCTGAATATGCAGCTCCAATACCTTTTCTTTTAAACGGATAATTGAAAGCTTTTTATTCTCCAGTTGAGATCGGGAATCCTGTGCAAAAACACTTTGTCCGGTGGGCAAATGGGTTGCTCTGACAGCAGTATTTACTTTATTTACATTTTGGCCACCACTTCCCTGGCTTCTCGTAGTCTGAAATTGAATATCTTTTTCATTAAAACTGATCTTTTCAGTGTCTTCAATTTCAAAGATCCCAATAAACCAGTTGCTTCTTTTGTGCAGTTTTCTAAATGTACTTTTCCCTGTCCAGCAAATACTTCCCAACCAATTTTTTAAAAACCCTGAAAGTTCTTTCCCTTTTAAAATCAAGGTAACCGATTTCAGGGTCAGGTTTTCATCGCCATTTTCCCGATGGATGATTTCGTATTCTATTTTTTCCTGTTTTAGTTCTTCAAGGAAAACCTTTAGAACTTTTGATACCACCCACTGGCATTCTAAAGGTCCTCTTCCTGAAGTAATCTGTATTATTTTGTCCATGTTATTTTGGCATTTCACTCAATCTGGGGTGGCCAACTGGATCAATTCCTTTTTCCAACAAATCTTTCGCAGCCATTACCGCCCAACATTTGTCACTGGAATGAATGTTTCTGTAAAAAGTAAGCAACAGCTCAGGTTTCACTACAGTAAAACCATTGGCCGGAATCGTTTCCAGATCATCTCTTTCAAAAAAGTCGATGGTAATTCTATGGAATTTTCCGTTTTCCAACTCGATTGTTTTTTCATACCTCCGGAAATTTTCTTCACTGGGTAAATGATCATATCGAGTCCATACTTTCTGAAAATCTTCCTGCTGAAGGATGATAACAACCTCAGCTACATTTTCTTTTTTCACAAAAACATCAATGTCCTTATGATCGTGAGCATGCTTATATTCTGTGTGTCCAGGTTCGGACATACAGTGCCAAGCCCATCCTCCAGATAAGATGACTTTATTTTTTAATTTTTCTAAAATTTCAAGTCCGTATTGAATTCTAAATTCCGGCCAGACTTCGCCGTATCTCTTTATATTATGTGGTGCTCCCATTGTATTATTTTTAGTTAAGAATTGTTGGTTGATAGTTGTCGGTTTGATTATCAACCGACAACTCAACCTATCAATTTAATTATCTATCCATTCTCACAATTCGCGGTTGAAAAGTTCCCAGAATATCCACAAGTTCACTTTGTGCATTCATCACTTCATGGATATCCTTATAAGCCATGGGTGCTTCTTCTGCATTCCCACCCATTAATACTACATTCTTGAGTTTAAGCTCTTTTTTGATATCATTTTGTGTGAACAGATTCCGGCACTCTCCCCTGGAGTGAGCTCTTCCTGCCCCATGTGACGCTGAATTCAGTGAATCTGGATTTCCTTTTCCTTTAACAATAAATCCTTTTGCAGTCATGGACCCGGGAATCATCCCCAATTCATTTTCATTGGCTGGCGTAGCTCCCTTTCTGTGAACGATCACTTCTTTTCCATTGTGGATTTCTTTCCACGCAAAATTATGATGGTTTTCAATCCTCGCTTTTACTCTCCCTCCAACTGCTTTTACCAGTCTTCTGTGGATATCATCGTGACAAGCAGAAGCATAATCTCCGGCAAGATTCATCGCCGTCCAATACTCCAGCCCCATATGGGTGTTCAGATCCAGCCATGCAAAATTCTGAGCTTCTCTAGGTAATGGACACTGTTCTGTTGCGACTCTGGAATAATATTGTGCTATTTCAGCCCCCAATCCACGCGAACCGCTGTGTGAAAGAATACCAAGGTATTTTCCTTTTGGAAGTCCGATCTGCTGATCTTCTTCCGTTATTTCAACCTCTCCAAATTCTACAAAATGATTTCCTCCACCTGAGGAACCCATTTGTTTGATCGCTTTCCCCTTTAATCTTCTTAAAATTGGAATCAAATCAAAGGTGTCCCGGTCAAAGATCTCATGCTCAACATGAGATTTATGGGTTTCATACATCCCGAATTTGGTATGTTCAGCCAGTGCTTTTTCGTATTTATCTTTAGCACCGTCGAGATATGAAATAGGCGTATCCAAAATGCTAAGGCTCATTCTACAACCGATATCCATGCCTACTCCATAAGGGATCACTGCATTTTCAACCGCAAGAACCCCTCCAATCGGAAGGCCGTAACCGCTATGTGCATCCGGCATTAAAGCTCCCTGAACAGCTATTGGCAATTTCAAAGCAGTATAAAGTTGATTCATTGCCTCTTCAGAAATATTATTTCCGAATATCTGGAATGAAGCACGCTGGGTATTCAGCATTCTTTTTTCGGTTTTCTTTGATGAAAGCAGAGCTTCTGCAATTTGCCCAAAAGTCAAATCTTTTTCAAAATTTTCCGGATGGAGCATAATTTCCTTTAAGATCCCTTTTACATGATGAATATTCTTAGTTGCAAAGTTCCTTTTCATAACTTCCAGTGCAATATTGACACTTTGATTATTTGGATAGCCTAATTTCAATATATCTTTTCCTTTAAGTTTTAAATTTCCCATTGTTTTTATTTTAAACATTTTCGGACTTATAGGTCCTGTAAATAATCTGCAAATTCTGTTGCAGACATGGTGTAGTGAAAGTATTTTATACTTTCGATAAGATGAGTTTTTCTATCATCGCATCTCCATTTACACGATTTTCCATATATTTTTTTTAAAACAATACCTTTGATCTTATGCTGGTCCAAATAGGATCCCAGTGCATCATATTCTTTCTCCAATTCAAGATCCAGAGGTTTGTAATGCGTGATCATGTTTGGTCTTATTCTTAGGATAAATCGCCAGGGTTCGATGAATTCGTAGTAAACTTCAGTTGACTTTCTTACAGGACAATAATTCTCTCTTTTCAAAAAATACTGCCTTTCCCGTAGAGTCAATCCTAATTTTGGACTGTTCCACTGATAGGGTGAAAGTCGACCGAGCTTTTGCTCTCTCGGCACATATATTCTTCTTCCGAATTTTCTCTTCTTTTTTAGAAATTTCCGGCTTTCAGAATAACTATATGTGTTGATCTTTTTTAAAATTCCTTCAAAGAAATCTCCATCCCTGGATCTTTTTACATCTTCTCTTACAACAAAGAATCTGACAAATCCCTTCTGATAGGGTTCTCTTAGAGGAATTAAAGGAATATTTCTCCTTATCTGGCAAAGCTCATTACTCCGTTTATACTTTTTTCTTATCTGTTTTTCTACATCTTTTTTAATTATTCTTTTTCTGCTTCTAACGGTTCTTAGCCGGTGAAACAAAAGGTTATTATTTTCCACTGCTGTTTCGATATCCGATCTTAGATTTTAAACATTTTATACCGGATTCCATCCAACTAAAAATTTAGTTGATTTTAATTAATAATGATGAACATTTGTAACAGAACCATTTAAGTTTCTTTTACCTGTTCAGAATAACACAAAAAAGATTTCGGGAGAAACTGAAGTTTGAAATATTGCGCAATAAAAAACCCGAAATCTCTACGACTTCGGGTTTTGATATTTCAATATACTATTGTTCTATGAGTGTACCAAATCACGAAGCCTTGCCACCATAAGGGGCAATCCAACTGTAGAATTCTTTTGAAATTTGAACATTGCTTCGTTGTTTTTAATTGGTTAAACTTTATTTTCAGGTGCAAATATATAAATTTTTCTGAAAACGTATGTTTTTTTTAATAATTTTTCAAAATACTTTAAAGTATAGAGAAAAAATAAGGAGTAAATTATTATTCTTTATTAAGAAATCTGTTGAGTATCTCTACGGCACATTTAGGAAGGTTGGTTCCCGGCCCAAAAATGAAATCAGCACCGTTTGCGTATAGGAATTCATAATCCTGCTGAGGGATCACTCCACCTACTACAATTGTCACATCATCTGCACCGAGTTTTTTCAATTCTTCCACGACCTGAGGAACCAATGTTTTATGACCCGCAGCCAAAGAAGATACTCCTAAAATATGAATGTCATTTTCTACGGCCTGCTTTGCCACCTCTTCCGGTGTCTGAAATAAAGGAGCTACATCAACGTCAAATCCCATATCAGCAAATGCCGTTGCCACTACTTTTGCTCCCCGATCGTGTCCATCCTGCCCCATTTTAGCAACCATTAATCTCGGACGACGACCTTCTTCTTCCTCAAACGTTTGGGTTAAGTGAAGGGCTTTTTCAAAATATTCATTTTTACCTGCGTTCATAGCATAAACTCCTGAAATTGTTCTGATATTTGCTTTATATCTGCCAAAACTCTCCTCCATCGCATCACTCATTTCACCTAGCGTTACCCTTCTTCTCGCAGCTTCAATGCATAAAGCCAAAAGATTTCCATTTCCTGTTTTTGCACTTTCTCTGATCTGATTCAAAATCTGATCAACATCTTCTGAATTTCTCGATTCTTTGATAGAATCCAGTCTTTCGATCTGCTTTCTGCGAACTTCTGTGTTATCGATATCTAAGATCTCGATAGGCTCTTGTTTCAAAGAAGATCTAAATGAATTAACACCAATAATAAATTCTTCGCTGCTATCTATTTTCGCCTGTTTTTTTGCGGCTGCTTCTTCGATTCTCATTTTAGGAATTCCGGCTTCAATCGCTTTTGTCATTCCTCCCTCCTGCTCCACCTCATCAATATATCTCATTGCCTCCTCAATCATCTGCTGGGTAAGACTTTCCACTAAGTTACTGCCGCCCATCGGATCTACCACATCACAAATTCCACTTTCCTGCTGCAAAATAATCTGAGTATTTCTGGCAATTTTCGCCGAATAATCTGTTGGTAAAGCAATCGCTTCATCCAAAGCATTCGTGTGTAAAGATTGTGTACCTCCTAAAGCTGAGGATAATGCCTCAATAGCAGTTCGGGTAATATTATTAAAAGGTTCCTGTTCTGTAAGCGACCATCCTGATGTTTGAGAATGGGTTCTCAGTGCTAAAGATTTCGGATTCTGAGGATTGAACTGTTTTAAAAGATTCGCCCAAATATATCTTGCTGCACGCATTTTGGCAATTTCCATGAAATGGTTCATCCCAATCGCCCAGAAAAAAGAAAGTCTCGGTGCGAAATCGTCTACATTCATGCCGGCTTTAATTCCTGTTCTTACATATTCCAATCCGTCGGCTAATGTATATGCCATTTCCAGAACCGGAGTAGCCCCTGCTTCCTGCATGTGATATCCGGAGATAGAAATAGAGTTGAACTTCGGAATATTTTTAGAGGTATATTCAAAGATATCTGCAATAATTTTCATTGAAGGTGCAGGTGGATAGATATACGTATTCCTTACCATAAACTCTTTCAAAATATCATTCTGAATCGTTCCTGAAAGCTGGTCCTGTTGTACTCCCTGCTCTTCAGCTGCCACAATATAAAAAGATAAAATAGGCAAAACAGCACCATTCATCGTCATAGAAACGGAAATCTGATCCAAAGGGATCTCATTGAACAGGATCTTCATATCTTCAACAGAGTCGATTGCAACTCCTGCTTTTCCAACATCCCCAACCACTCGTGCATGATTGGAATCATACCCTCTGTGTGTAGCGAGATCAAAAGCCACTGAAAGACCTTTTTGTCCTGCTGCTAAATTCCTTCTGTAAAATGCATTAGATTCTTCAGCTGTAGAAAATCCCGCATATTGACGCACCGTCCATGGCTTCTGAACATACATCGTAGAATAAGGGCCTCTTAAATAAGGTGAAATCCCGGGAGAAGTCTCAGTAAGTTCTTTATTTTTAACATCTTCATGGGTATAAGAGGATTTTAATTCTAAACCATCTTTTTCGAAATTGTAAATTTCACCTTCTTTAGGTAAAATATGCAGATCCAGTTTTCTTACAGAAATTGTCTTTCGCATTTCAATAATTTTATCTCCGTAAAGTTAATTTTTTTGAATGAAACACGAAACTACTGTTAAACTACTGAACATATAGTTATTAACAAATAAAAGACCGGACAATGCCCAGCCTTTTATCATAAAATTGATTATTATTATTTTATTATTTCTTAATCAGTTTAGTATTAAATGTTTTAGTTTCAGTAGTAATCGCGATGATATACATTCCTTTCACCAACGAAGCAACATTTATTTTCTGACCTTCTAATTTTCCATTTTGCACCAATCTTCCTTCAGCATTGTAAATTTTATAATCTGCTTTTCCTTTTACGTTTTTAACCTCAACAAATGTATCTGCAGGATTAGGATAAATAGATATTTCGGATTTATTGTCCTTTATTTCATTGACAGCAAGAGTAGCATCATCTGAAATCTTAACAGAAAGATCCATTATTCCTCCATTTTCCATCTGCCCGCAAGCATTATCGGATACAGGCACATCACCATTAACAACAATTCTCATTCTTAACAATTTATCTCCAGCATATGCTGTAGCTGGCACAGTAAAATACATATCATCAACTTCGCCAATTGCAATACTTGTATTATATGTATTATTAATTATCTTCTCTGCCGCTTCAAAAATCCCATTCCTATTATAATCTATCCATGCAATAATATTGAAATTTGAGAGACCATCTATACCATCAAGTACATATCCAACTGTCAAATTATATTGATTCTCTTTTGTCACATTAATTATTTTCGCTGTATCACTGCTGAAATCTTTGTATGTCTTCTTGATCAAAGCATCATTAGGTTCCTCATAGTTAATATTTGCAACTTTAACCCCCGTAATCGCACCATAACCAGATGTTCCAGAATTTAGTATACAATAATCAACTCCTGTTAAAAGACCCTTAGTTTTAAAAGTAAAACTATTGGAGAATGTTCCTGGAACAGAGTTTACTACAGTAGCAACCTTCACCTCATACTTCGTCTCATCTTCAAGATTATTCAATACCACAGAATTTGTAGTACTTGTAGTATTAGACCAGTTTGTGGTACCTATTTTTTTATAATTAACAGAATAAGTTGCACCCGGCATATTATTCCAGGCAATCCTTGCTGTTGTCTTGAAAATTTCCGCATCAATAGCAGAAATTCCTGTAGGAGCATTGTTCGTTGAAGAAGGAGCCGATCCTACAGTAATTGCAGGAGATACAGCATAGAACACATTTCCGATTGCAGATATTCTCAGTTTAATTGGTCCAGTTAAGCTGCCAGGCATCTGAACAGAATAGCTTCCTGTATTTGGAGTAGAACCAACTAAATCAGTCCATGTCCCACCATCATTGGTTGTATAATCTATTTTTACAGCTGTAACATTGTAAGGCCCTGCATTGGTATTGGCAACCTCCCAGTAAATTGTATTTGAAACATCATTATATAATATTGATGTAGAGGTAAGCCCATTGAACTTAAATGGTCCGTCATTTCCAACAGTTACAGTTGTTTCAGAAGAAGACAACATTGGTTTTACATTATTTGCATCCCTCACCGTAACTGCATATTTAAGTGTTCTCGGAATATAAGAGACCGTTTCCCATTTAGTTTTATCGGTTAACTTTCCGGACATAACTATTGGAAAACTTGGAAAATACCTTCGTCCGCTTGCTGTTCCAAAATAAGATCGTGCTAAAGCACCTTGAGAATTATATCCCCAGCCTGTATCCCCGGAAATTGTAGTTTTGTCATCTACACTGTCATATTGTTCCCATGTATAAGTCAAAGGATCATTTTGTACATCTGTCGCTGAAGCATCTAAATAATATGCTGTCCCTTTTGGAATCGTGTAACTCAGGAGAGGGGAAATTACAGGAGGAGTATTTGTCGTAATATTCTGTGATATCCCACAAGATGGCTTATTGTCTAAACGAGTTAGCACCTGATCAATAGTAGAGTAATGGAAATAAGCATCTGCATTGTCCTGTACATTATCACTTGTAATCCCTGCATATCCCATAATCGTTGTTCCACTTCCAGGTTCGACATTCACACCTGTTCCTTCAGAATCGTAAGAGAACGTATGGTTCCCTCCCAATTGGTGCCCCATCTCATGAGCAACGTAATTAATGTCAAAAGAATCTCCGGCAGGGAGAGCACCAATCATCGATGAAGTATACCCGGAACCTTTACCATTTGGTTCCGCGGTTGTAGGATTATTACAAATACTGCCAATGCTGCCCGCATTACCCCCTCCTCCTCCTATAGCAAAAAGATGCCCAATATCATAGTTAGCATTTCCGACATCATTAGTTAATGTATTTTGTAGTTCCAGATTCCAAGCATCATTCGAAGGTAAATTACCCGGAGAATATGGGTCAGTATCTGCATTTGTATAAATAAGATCTGGTAAGTCCAGAACCAGTAATTTTACTCCAAAATCTTTTTCAAATACCCCATTTACACGAGTCATTGTATTATTTATTCTGGTAACTGCATCCGCAACAGTTCCACCCACTGATTGTGTATACTCGCCTGTAACTGATAGGGCCAATCTATACGTTCTGTATTTTGTAAAAGAAGACCGGTTTGTGATCCCAATATTAGAAAGCTTCTTTTTTCCATTGTTTTCTAATAACTTTATATCCTTCTTATGGGTAGAGCATTCAAATCCATGTTCTCCTTGCCCTCTATTTGTTTTATAAAATACACCATATGTCTGTTTATCAGATGAAATAGGTTCTATAAATTGGAATACTCCATCTTTAATGATCATTGATTCCATTTCAGTGGGGGAAGTACTAAATCTCACATATTTAGAAGGATCACTAATCCCTACTCCTACATATGATCCTAACTGATATTTATCTGCCATCGATTTCTCTACAACTGGATTATTGTAAACAGCAAACTTTTCAATTTTACCATCAACCGTGGGTAAAGAGATGACTACAGGTTTAGCATTATTTCCGGTTTCAACTGCGTCTTTTAAAAGATATCTTAGTGATGCTAAGTCTACTTTATAAGCATGTTTAACATCTACTTCTTTTCTTAATCTGGAAGTTTTCTGCGATACAGACTCCCATCTCTGTGCATATGTACTGGTAAAACCACTTGCTAAAACACAAACAAGTAAAATTTTATTTCTCATAAATATTTATTCTCGGTCATATTATCCATTAATTCACCAAAAATAAAAACTAAAAAAATGTTTCTTTTTAATCTTTCTTAAAAAACACATCTCCTACCATTATTATATTTTTCAAATAAAAATCCGGAAGACAGATCTTCCGGATTGATAATTATTTTCAAAATAGTAAAATTTACTATGTATATTACTTTTTAATTCCCATCTCAAAAAGAGCAAAAGAAAGTAAATCTGCATTTTCACCAATTACCTGTTCAGTAGATCTACCCGCCCCATGACCTGCATTTTTCTCAATCCTCAATAAAATAGGATTCTTACATGCCTGTTTCTCCTGTAGTTCTGCACCAAACTTGAAAGAGTGAGCCGGAACAACCCTGTCATCATGATCACTGGTAATAATCATGGTAGAAGGATAGCAGGTTCCAGCCTTCACATTATGTACAGGTGAATAAGATTTTAGGTAGTCAAACATTTCCTTGTTATCTTCTGCTGTTCCATAATCATAAGACCATCCAGCTCCAGCAGTAAATTTATTGTACCTCAACATATCCAATACTCCAACTCCCGGAAATGCAACTTTCGCAAGATCAGGTCTCATTGTCATCGTAGCGCCAACAAGCAGTCCTCCATTTGATCTTCCGGAAAGAGCCATATATTCTTTTGAAGTATATTTTTTACTTTGCAGATATTCTCCGGCTGCAATGAAATCGTCAAAAACATTTTTCTTCTGCATTTTAGTTCCTGCATCATGCCATTTTTTACCGTATTCACCACCACCACGAATATTTGGAACAGCATAAATACCTCCGTTTTCCATCCATATGGCATTGACAACAGAGAACGCAGGTTGTAAACTGATATTAAAGCCACCATAAGAGTAAAGGATCGTAGGATTTTTACCATCCAGTTTAGTTCCTTTCTTATAGTTGATCATCATTGGAATCTTCGTTCCATCTTTTGATGTGTAAAATACCTGCTCAGAAATAAAATCTTCAGGATTGAATTTTACTTTTGGCTTTTGATAAACTTCTGATTTTCCAGAATCTACATTAAATTTATATATCGTTCCAGGAGTAATATAATTGGTAAAGGAGAAGTAAATATCTTTCTCTTTTTCCTTCCCTCCAAAACCTGAAATATTTCCTTTTCCCGGAAGTGATATGTCTCTTACTAATTTACCCGTTTTATCATATTGCTTTACCTGATCAATTGCATCTACCATATAAGTTGCAAAGAAGTATCCACCCCCCGTAGAAATTCCCAATACATTCTCTGTTTGAGGAATAACATCTTTCCAGTTTTCAGGAGAAGGATTTTTGATATTTGCTTTTACCAAACGCATATTCGGAGCGTCTTTATCAGTCGCTATAAATAGGTCATCCCCTTCCGTATCTACAATGTTTGCATTAATATCAAACCCTTTGTTAATCTGTACGAAATCTCCGCCATTCTTCAGATCTTTTATGTATAACTCATTTCCGTTTGTCGCATCTGCTGCAGAAATAATAAGATATCTTTGATCCTCAGAAACACCGGCACCTAAATATCTTCTTGGAGTTTTATCACCTCCAAAAATTAACTGATCAGAAGATTGTTTTGTTCCCAGTTTGTGAAAAAACACTTTATGCTTATCTGTCATTCCAGAAAGCACCGTTCCTTCTTTTGGCTTATCATAGCTGGAATAATAAAAACCTTCATCTCCCTGCCATGAAATCCCACTGAATTTCACATCAATCAATGTTTCATCGATCTGCTTTTTGGTAATGGCATCTATGATAATAATCTTGTTCCAGTCGCTCCCCCCTTCCGAAATCGAATAGGCAGCTAAATTTCCTTTTTTATTAAACGAAAGCTGTGAAAGAGAAGTTGTCCCCTTTTCAGAAAACTTGTTCGGATCAAGGAATACCTCTGTGGCTTTGGTTGTATTATTTGTTCTATACAGAACCGATTGTGCCTGCAATCCATCATTTTTAGAATAATAAGTAAAATCACCTTCCTTGAAAGGAGCTGAAATTTTTTCATAATTCCAGATGTCTCTTAACTGATTTTTTATTTTTTCTCTGAAAGGTATTTTTGAAAGATAATTCTGACTGAAAGTTACTTCTTCATCCACCCATTTTTTCGTTGCTTGAGAGTCATTTTCCAAATCTCTAAACGGATCTGCCACAGCAGTTCCAAAATAGGTATCAGTCTGATTTCCTTTTAAGGCTTTAGGGTAAGTCATTTTTTGCGAATAAAAAGACGCTGAAAATAAAACTCCAGCTGTTAGTAATAAAGGTTTAAAATTCATTTCAAAGGATTTTATCAAAAATACATAATCTCATTAAATAAAAAAAACCTCCGAACTCGGAGGTTAGTATCTAAATTGGAGGTTAGAAATACATTATTTAATTCCAAAACCTTCGAAGTAAAAATCAATGAGGGATGAGGTAATTTGATCTGGACTTCCATTCCAATAATACACCTTTCCGTCCTGGTTAAGACCATATAAACTAAATTCCTGATCTGTCGTTACTGTTTTATCTGCTTTTTTAAATTTCTCAATAACCTGAGATAAAAACTTCTTTAAGTCTTCAGATTTGGCTTTCTGAGAATCTGGAACAATCACTTCAGATAATTGTGATGGAACTTTAAAACTGACTGAATAGGTTACCTTGGCAATTTTCTGATCTGGAACATACTCGTTTTGTACGAGGTCTATTTTTTTGACAGACATTTTTCCATTCTGGAAATTTTCATATAATACTCTGAAATAATCTTCAGATTCTTTTTTACATGCAGCTGCTACATCCTTAGGAAACACTGATAAAAAATTCTCTGCACTTGTTTTTATCATTTCTTCTGAGACATTCTTCAAATTAACCTGATAAGCATCCTTTCCGGCTACTGCCGGCTTCAGATAATCATTAAGCTTTGTAAGCGCCTGATCATCATATCTGACAAAAACATCGAAATAAAATCCAAAAACCTCTATTGGCTTTTTAACTTCCTGTGCATTTAAATGCTGTGCGAAAACAGCTAACAATAAAAATAAAATAACTTTGTACGTTTTCATAATCTTTATTTTGATTTGGTGAGTGTAAAGTAGATATTTAAAAACAAAAAGTCCCTGTTTTCCAGAGACTTTAATATATATTTAAGAAAAAAGAATTAATAATTATCTTCTTCTCCTTTCATTTTTTCTGCATTTTCAGCCATGATTACAGCGTCAATCATTTCAGAAATATCACCATTCATATAAGCATCCAGATTATACATGGATTTGTTGATTCTGTGATCCGTTACTCTACCTTGAGGATAATTATAAGTTTTAATTTTTGCTGAACGGTCACCTGTGGAAACCATTGATTTACGTTGTGCAGCAATGTCACCCTGAACCTTTTGTAATTCAATATCATACAATTTGGTTCTTAGCATTTCCATCGCCAATTCACGGTTAGCTAACTGAGAACGAGCCTGCTGACAAACAACAACCATCCCTGACGGTTTGTGAGTCAGCTGAACTTTAGTTTCAACCTTGTTTACGTTCTGACCTCCGGCTCCCCCTGAACGGGACGTCTGCATTTCGATATCTGCTGGATTCAGTTCGAAATCTACTTCTTCAGCTTCCGGCAATACTGCAATCGTGATGGCAGAAGTATGTACTCTTCCCTGAGATTCAGTTTCCGGTACACGTTGAACACGGTGAACTCCGGATTCGAATTTCATGATCCCATAAACTCCTTCTCCTTCTACCTTCATAATGAGTTCTTTATACCCCTTCGCAGCTTCGTTAGAATCGGTCACCTCATGTCTCCAACCTTTTGTTTTGAAGTACATCGTATACATTCTGTAGACATCCTCAACAAAAATAGCAGCCTCATCACCACCAGTTCCTGCACGTAATTCTACAATGACATTTTTATCATCTGCAGGATCTTTAGGAATCAATAATACTTTTAATTCCTCTTCAAAACCCGGAAGTTTTGCCTGGGCTTCTAATTTTTCTTCTTTTGCAAGATCAACCAAATCTCTGTCTGAACCATCAGCAATGATTTCATCGGATTCTTCAATTGTATCCAGAGCTCCTTTATACTGGTCGTAAACTCTAACAATTTTTCCCAGATCGCTATATTCTTTATTCAGAGAAGAGTATCTTTTCTGATCTGAAATAACATCAGGCTGTATAATAAGGTCTGCAACCTCATTATATCTTTGTTTTATGGCTTCTAATTTTGGAATTAATGACTTAGACATTATAGAAATTTTGTGGCTGCAAAGATATGAATTATTAATTCAATTTGAAACTCCTTTAGTTTTCTGATTTAGAAAGTCTTTGGTCCAAGAAATACTTCTTGCATTTAAGACGGCAATTCCAAGGGAAGAACTGTCACGAAGATTACAACTCAAGACTTCAATCTACTTAACGATCATCTTTTGAATTGCAACTCCAGAATCAGACTTCAAATGAATGAGATAGCTTCCTTCAGGATAATTTACTTTTAAGTCATAAAACCCGTTTTCATCTGTAAGCCTGAATGCATCCACTTTCTTACCACTCATATCATAGATCATAATTTCTCCATTCTTAGCTTTATAGTACCGCAGTTTAGCCATGCCATTTTTCACTGGATTGTCTACAATCTGAAGTGATAATTTATGGGTGGCATTTTCATCAACTGTTGAAAGATTTCCCGTATAGTTTCCAAAAATTCTGAATTCACCCGGCTGAAGGGTTATAGGAGTTGTAGTAGATGTAATATTTGAAATGGTGTGATCCATTAAATTCTGCCATTGTCCTGCGTAAGGGAAATAAGGCACTACATTCTTTGCTGCTGTGTTGTAATTAGCCAGTACTACAATATTCTTCACTCCGTTAGTCAGCAAATTATCATACACAAAAATCCTCGTGATCAGCCCATCCGGATCATTAGAGAGATTATTAGATTCTATTGTATAGGTTTTTGATTTAAATACCGGATAGGTGTTTCTGATTGTAATAATCTGTGCCCAAGTATCATAAACTGCTTTTCTATTGATATTATTATCATATCCCAGGTCAAAAGCAATTGGTTTTTCATCTGTTCGGCACCCGCTATTTACAGACCCATCTGCACACCTGTTGATACTGAACTCATATCCCAATTCTCCGAATTGCCAGATCATTTTCGGGCCAGGAATGGTAAAAAATGTTGCTCCAAAAGTTTTCATCCTGTTAAGAGCCGTATTCAGATCTTTAACGCTATATGATCCGTTGATTGCTCCGTACTCCAGGTTTTTAAACATCAATCTTTCTTCATCGTGGCTTTCACCATATCCGACTGTACTCATTTTATTGAATCCATGAAGCTGATGATTCATGCGATCAAAATTACTCCCATCCTTATATCCCATTGTATTCTGGTTATAAGGTTCTGTCTGTTTATTCCAAAGCATTACCCCTTTTCCTTCTGCAATTCTGTAATTGGCCCACTGCTGTTCTTCTGCGTCAGTTCCCAGATGCTCGAAAATCATGTAGGAATCAGGATCGATTGCCCATTGTTTATCTGCATAATATTTTAAAATATCTACACGATCCTGCTGATAAGCATTCGTACAGTTTTCATCATTTTCAGAACAGTTTTGGGTGAAACCCTTGGTAAGATCCCAACGGAAACCATCAATTTTATATTCTGTCAGCCATTGTTGTAAAGTTCTTTCCACATAATATCTAGTTGCAGTACTTGTATGATTGAAGTCATTAAAAACATTGTAAGAATGCTTGGGCACCTGATTGAAATAAGGGTTATTAGGAGCAACATCACCATATCCGTCACCATCAGGATCAACATTCCATAGTCGTACTAATGGAGATCTGCCCGTTGCATGATTAAATGCTACATCCAAAATCACAGCGATTCCATTTTGATGGCATAGATCTATAAATTCTTTAAACTTTTCCGGTGTTCCGTAAGCCTTATCCAAAGCATAATGGAAAGAAGTATTATATCCCCAGGAAAGATTGCCTTCAAATTCCATAATAGGAAGAAGCTCAATGGCATTGATCTTTAAGTTTTTTAAATAGGTAATTTTATTAATAAGGGATTGCCAGTTCTTTTCCTGTGTAAAATCTCTCAGTAACAATTCATACACAATCAGATCTTCTTTATTTGGCCTTTGGAAATTAGTTACCTGCCAGTTATAAGGAGTCTGTCCTGTTTTAAATAAGGAAACTTCAAAATCCTGCCCAGCCGGAAAGGGTGGTAAATTGGGATAAGTAGAAGCAGGAATCCACTGATCATCATAAGAGGAAAGGATTTGTGGAGAAAATGGGTCGGCCACTTTTTTCAGATCATTTGTTCTATACTGAAAAGTGTATAACTGTTGTGGAGTAAGACCATCGATTTCAATCCAATACAAATCAGGATTTGTCGTATCTCTTTTCATTAAATAAGCATCATCCACCAACCAATTATTAAAGCTCCCTATCACATGGACAAAATTTTTATGAGGGGCATATAAGGCCAGACCTACCTTTGTGTTATCATTTGGAGCATAGTTGATCCCCTGTCTGATCCATGAAGGTATTGCCTGAGAGATAACATTTCTCGGTAACTGCACGATGAAACCTGCATTTTTAGAATTTGAACCCGCATCCATAGCAATCAGCTCCATAGTAGCATCTGCAGACACGGTATAGTTATAGGAATAGGATGTTGAAGGAGTTGTCGTAGAATTGACAACCGATCCATTGGCCTTTAATTGAAATGTAGCATCTACATTTGTAGTCGCAGTAACTGCAATAGAACTTCCTGAAGCTATAGTTGTTAAACTATTGGGTAAAGGGTTTGTCAGGTTTAAATTCAGCACCCCTACATTAACAAAAATATCCGGTGAAGTCTGATGACTCCCACCCTTATCTTTTAATAGAAATCCAAATCTGCCAATTCCTGTTCTTCCGAAAAAAGAAGTAGGAGTAAAAGTTAATGAATAGGTGTCTGTCGCTGAATTATAATTCAATTTATTTAAATCATCTGAATTATTCCAACTGCCATTTGAAGGACAGTTTTGGCTATTCCCGTAATTGGTATCCAGTGACCAGGACCATATATAAATGGCGTGGTTATTAACTCCCCAGGCAGATTCATCGATTTGATTACCAGGAACCGCTAATGTAATCTGATCTGTTTCATTAAACGGATTGGGTGTAATGGTATAATTGATTTGACCAAATACAAAAATACTGATCAGCAGTACTATACCGGAATAAATTTTCTTCATAAAAGCTCTTTTTTTCTATTAATACTATACTAAAATAGTTTATTTTCCGAAAAGTGTTTTATTTAAGAATAGGAATATCATTGGATACGGTTGATCTTTTAGGTTGTAAAATGACTCCTTCACTTTCCAAAATGTCCGGCTAAGCTGTTTAGTAATTGTTATGCTTCAACGATCCCCCTACTTTTGAATCAGAAATTAAAATGATTTTCAAACATTTAAAACAAAAAGCTATGTCACAAAAACAAACACTTAAGTCTCAGAACATCATCATGAAATTGATCGTAGGTGCTTTTTTCCTGGTCATTTTTACGATAGGATCAGCTAACGCACAACAAAAAGTAAAACCCATTTCTAATAATGAAAACCAGAAAAATTCATTAGGTACCTTAAAACAAATTGATGCCGGTGTCCTTAATATTGGATATACTGAAGCTGGACCAGCAAAAGGTACTCCTGTTATTTTACTCCATGGATGGCCGTACGATATCCACAGCTACAATGAAGTAGTTCCTATCCTGGTATCAAAAGGATATAGAGTCATTACCCCGTATTTAAGAGGATCAGGAACCACTCATTTTATTTCCGAAAATACAATGAGAAATGGACAGCAATCCGCCGTAGCGAGTGACATCATTGCACTTATGGATGCGCTTAAAATAGATAAAGCGGTCGTTGGAGGGTTTGACTGGGGCGCAAGAACAGCGGATGTTATGGCTGCACTTTGGCCTGAAAGAGTGAAAGCTTTGGTTTCCGTAAGTGGTTATCTTATTACTAATCTGGAGGCTAATAAAAACCCTTTGAACCCAACCGCTGAATATGGCTGGTGGTATCAATATTATTTTTCTACCGACAGGGGAGAAAAAGGATATCGTGAAAACACTTATGAATTCAACAAATTGATCTGGAAGCAGGCTTCACCAAAATGGAATTTTGATAAGGCAACCTACGATCAGACGGCTGCTTCTTTTAACAACCCTGACCACACAGCAATCGTTATTCATAATTACCGATGGAGATTATCGCTTGCTAAAGGGGAGTCTAAATATGATAGCCTGGAAGACCGCCTTGCAAAACGACCTGTAATCACTGTTCCTACCATAACTATTGCCAGTGATTTTGATGGTCCGGCAGCAGATGGAAAGGCTTACGCCAATAAATTTACCGGCAAATATTCACATAAGATCTTTAATGGAATTGGCCATAATGTCCCGCAAGAAGCTCCAAAAGCATTTGCTGAGGCTATTATCGAGGCAGATTCATATGCTAAATAATTCAATTGAATAGGTAATCAAAACAAAACCCGCAGCATACTACATAGGATATACTGCGGGTTTATTAACTAAAAATGAACTTTCTTTTATTCTGTAGCCCAAAAATTAATCGTGAAGGTAAAAACAAAAGGCTTTTTTCAAAGCCCTCTGTAAATAATCAATCAATATGGGAACATTAGTTTTTAATAATCTTTTTTGAGAAGGATTGCCCGTTCTTTAGTTTTAATTGTACAATATAAACTCCGTTTGGAACCTTTTGCATATTAATCATATTATTAAAGAATTGAACATCCATTACTTGCCCTACAACGTTGATCACCTGCACATTTTCTATAGCAGAATCCGCTTTGATGTTAAGAATCCCGTTGGTAGGATTAGGATACATTCCTATTGTATTAAGTTTGATTTCAGAAGTGCTTAGTGAAGAAGCATCTTTGATACATCTTACAGATTGCCCCTGACCTCTTGGTCCTCCTGCATTAGGATTTCCGATCGTAGTCCCAATGTAAAAATATTTAGCCCCGAAAGATGAAGGAGTAGAACTCCAGTAGTATCCCCTTTGACCAACAAATGTAAAATCTCCTGCTGATGATCCTCTGTATCCCGCTGCCGGTAATTTTAGAGTACTGCTGTAAGCAGTTGCTGGGTTATTGATTATCTCAGCATTTTGCAAAGCGACCCAGTCTGCCTGACTTGGCATTTTCCAATCCTGGCTTATCGCTTTACAAGGATCATATCCATTCCCTGAGTTCACGGCAGTCATATTGTTCGCACTCCATTGATCGGTTAATGAATTAGCATCCCACCATGATCCGGTAATAAATGAAGTGATTCCTGCTAACCCATCAGGAGAATTGGGTGTTGGCAATCCTGCTGTCAATGAATTTCTTTTCTGATGACCATCATCCCATCTTCCCCATTGGAAAAGATCTCCGTATGAATCTTCATCGGTCATTGAGTTAGCGACCTGGGTACTTCCTAAATTCTGTTGCAGCCATATTTTTCCGTCCTTTCCTCTTACCGTATTATAAGAAACCTGACTTCCTTTATAATTGAAAGATACACAGCCTATATCTCCAGGATTATTTCCCGGATCTGTATTTGTACACGTTTGAGATGAATTGGCAATGGAGATCCTTTTCACCTTTGTTCCATTCTCCGAATAAGCTAAAACAAGATATTTATTTAATTTATCAATAGCCAGATCATTAAAAGTAGCACCAGTGTCAGAAACAAAGTCTCCTCCAAAAGAACCCCAGGTTTGAGTTGCAGGATCTAATTTATAAACGGTGTTTCTTAATTGGTTATCATTTTCCCAGCGACTTACTGCTACGTAAGGCTCGCCAGTAGGTGTTACAGCGATAGCAGTGTATTGCACAGCACCTGAAGAAAAATAAGCATTTCCAAGCTGTACCCACGTACTGCCATTAAACTTTTTGACATTTACTTTCCTTCCATTAGCTGCATTGGAAACATAAGCTACATACAAATTATTGTTACCATCAATAGCAATATCGGAATAATACTGCTCTCCGGACGAAGAAGCATCAACAGTACTTCCTCCTACCAGTGACCAATTATCTGAAGCCACTGCTGTAGCAGAGTTTTGATATACATTCACCCCATTTGCAACACTGCAGGTATAGACTTTATTATCAGTACCTATGACCATTTCAGCAAATGAAGCACCATTAGAAAAACCTGTATTTCCTACCTGTTCCCAGGCTCCGTTTACGTAACGTTTAACAGTTCCGGAGTCATAATTACTGTATGTAAACAGAACATTTGAAGGAGATACAGCAGAGGCCTGGTAATTAACGGAGCTTGATGTCACATTCGGCAATTGTGCCCACGCAAGACCGGTATATTGTCTCACCTCAAGACCGGAACCTGGATAACCGATTTGGTTGGTATAATAAGGATTTCCGGCATTATCTAATGTCAAAGAATTATAAAGAGCCGATCCTGTCGTTATTCCGGCAGCCCCCCCTACATATGACCATGCAGCCCCATCAAATTTCTGAACAGATCCTTTTCCAACAGAGGTATCATAGTATGATAAGTAATATTTCCCTGAATTATCTATAACTAAATTATTATTACTGCTTCCACCTGCGGAAACCATTGCAGATCCACCGACATTTTCCCACTGCTGAGCATATAAAAAACTACTGGCAATGCTGAGCAACCCTAATCCTACTCCCAATTTTCGCATTGCAAAATGTAAATTTTTGAACATAATGAATATTATTTTTAATTATTCTAAATTTAATTTAACTTTGCGCAAAAGTACTGCACTCTCTCAACCTTAAGTTATCATTTCCAAACTTTTTGTTATCTGATGTTTTACTTTAATATGAATGTACCATGATTGTAAAAGGATTGTCACATGCAAGACCAATCTAGAAAGGGAATATTATTCCAATCCGAAGACATTAAAATACTAATGCAGGAGGAATTATGTCCCGATAAATATCCAAAATCAGTAATGATTGAGGAGAAACACAGCTTTAATCTTATCTTTTTATTAAGTCCAAATATCCATTTGAATAGTCCGGACGCCAATACAAAGTTTCTGTTTAAAAAAAACCAGTATATTCTTCACTATTCCTCTCAGGAAAATGTTTCACAAATCTTGGGAGAAAATCACGAAATTTTGAAATATCTTCAAATTCAGATAAATTATCAGTATATATTCAAACTGATCAACCCGGACATCAACAAAGAAGGGGCTGAAATATTGGAGGATATGGTCCGCAACAATTATATCTTTCTTCAAAAAAATACTCCTCCTTCAATGACCGTTGAAATGCATATGATCCTGAAAGAAATTATAAGTAATTCTAAAAAAGGGTTTATGCAGAAACTACTGATTGAGGCTAAAATTATTAAACTACTGATTTTAATCTTCGAACAGTTTCGGGAAAAAACTACAAATGAATCCTCATCTAAAACAGCATCAGTTATCAAAAAATATATTGATGAAAATTTTCATCGGAATATTAAAGTAGGGGAGATAGGAAAATTGATCGGAATTAACCAGAATTCTATCCGAAAAGCCTTTAAGGCTCAATATAACATTACTATTACAGATTATATTTCAGAATTGAGAATGCTTAAAGCCAAAAAAATGATCATCAATAAAGAAATTATGATCAAGGAAATTTCTATTGAATGTGGGTATGAATATGTACAAAACTTTACAAGAGCCTTTAAAAAGAAATTCGGCCTATCTCCGGAAAAGCTAAGAAATGACCAATAAAAAACCACCTAATAAATTAAGTGGTTTCGTATATGTTGTTTTGCTTTGATATTACTTTTTCAGAATTAAGGTGAAAAAGCAATGACAATCAATTAATGATGTCCGTGACTATCGTGTAAAAAAGGACCGTTGCCTTTAGGCTCGTTGAAGATCACCTGTACTCCTTCCTGCTCATATACTTTCTTTCTTCTGATATCTTCCGGATCAAAAGGCTTCACTTTACCGAAGTATTCCATCAAACCTTCACTTAACCACATTGGGATTACCAATCCAAAAAACATAAAGATACACCAGAATCCTACCAGGAACATTGTGAAAAAATAAATGGTCCAAAGGAACTGATAAAACGGCCAAAATGCTGATAACATCATCTTTCTTATAGATTTTAGGCAAAAATAGAACTTTTTTCTTTTTTACACAAAAGATACAGGCTCTATTTTTATTATTTATTTTGATTTTAAACTAATTAATGAGCAAGGTCTGCGAAAAAATCGTTCCCTTTGTCATCTGTAATGATGAATGCAGGAAAGTCCTTGATTTCTATTTTTCTTACCGCTTCCATTCCTAATTCCGGGAAATCAACGACATCCACAGATAAAATATTGTCTTTAGCAAGAATAGCAGCAGGTCCTCCAATAGATCCAAGATAGAACCCACCATACTTTTTGCAGGCATCAGTTACATCTTTACTTCTGTTTCCTTTTGCCAGCATAATCATACTCCCGCCATGACTTTGGAATTCATCCACATATACATCCATTCTTCCTGCTGTCGTAGGTCCAAAACTACCGGAAGCCATTCCTTCTGGAGTTTTTGCAGGTCCCGCATAATAGATAGGGTGATTTTTGAAGTATTCAGGCATTGGCTTTCCACTGTCAAGGAGTTCCTTGATTTTTGCGTGAGCAATGTCTCTCGCTACGATCAAAGTTCCATTCAGTTTTAACCTCGTTTTGATTGGGTATTTAGAAAGGTCTGCTAAAATCTCAGACATTGGTTTATTTAAATCCACCTCTACTGCTTCTTCAAGATGAGGAGCTGTATCCGGTAAAAATCGTTTTGGATTTTCTTCCAATTGTTCAAGGAAGATTCCATCTTTATTAATTTTTCCTTTGATATTTCTATCAGCTGAACAGGAAACCCCCATTCCTACGGGACAAGATGCTGCGTGACGAGGCAGTCTTATGACTCTTACGTCATGCGTTAAATATTTTCCTCCGAACTGTGCACCAATAGCACTTTCCTGACAAATTTTCTGAACTTTAGCTTCCCACTCAAGATCTCTGAAAGCTTGGCCGCCTTCATTTCCGGAAGTCGGAAGATTATCGTAATATTTTGCTGATGCTTTTTTCACGGCAGCTAAATTAGCCTCTGCAGAAGTTCCTCCAATGACTAAAGCCAGGTGATATGGTGGACAAGCAGCAGTTCCTAAGTCTGAAATTCTCTCTTTAATAAATTCTTCAAGAGATTTCTCGTTCAATAAGGATTTGGTCTTTTGGTATAAAAAAGTTTTATTGGCAGAACCACCTCCTTTAGTTAAAAATAAAAATTCATATGAATTTCCTTTTTTAGCATATAAATCAATCTGAGCAGGAAGATTCGAACCAGAGTTTTTCTCTTCAAACATGTTCAGAGGTACGATCTGAGAATATCTTAGGTTTCTTTTCTGATAGGTATTATAAATTCCCTTGCTCAAATACTCTCCATCATCTACACCGGTATACACGTTCTCTCCTTTTTTCCCCATTACAATAGCAGTCCCGGTATCCTGGCAGGAAGGCAGGGCTCCTTCTACAGCTACCGCTGCATTCTGTAATAAATTGTAAGCAACAAAACGATCATTATCAGTAGCTTCAGGATCATCAATAATTCGTCTAAGGCTTTCAAGGTGAGAAGAACGAAGCATAAAAGAAACATCTGCCATCGCTTCTTCTGCCAACAGCTCCAATCCTTTAGGATCTACTGTTAAGATTTCTCTTTCACCAAGTTGCTCAACTTTTACATAATCTGATGTAAGCTTTTTATACACCGTATCATCTTTTTGAATCGGATACGGATCCTGATATCTAAATTCCATTCAATTTTTTCTTTGTGCAAAAATACGGCTTACCTAAAAAAACATGAGTAAAATCACCAATATCCATTGATATTTATAACCATTATAAATTGCGAATTTTACAGTTTATGATTAACTTTATAAAAATTTCAATCACAATGAATTACAGAATAGAAAAAGACACCATGGGTGAGGTGCAGGTACCTGCTGATAAATTTTGGGGGGCACAAACGGAACGTTCAAGAAACAATTTTAAGATCGGTCCGGAAGGTTCAATGCCACACGAAATCATTGAAGCTTTTGCTTACTTAAAAAAAGCAGCCGCTTATGCCAACACTGATCTGGGAGCTCTTCCTGCTGAAAAAAGAGATATGATCGCCAGAGTTTGTGATGAAATCCTGGAAGGAAAATTAAATGATCAGTTTCCTTTAGTTATCTGGCAAACAGGTTCCGGAACACAATCCAACATGAATATTAATGAGGTTGTATCGAACAGAGCTCATGTTAACAACGGAGGAACACTTGGAGATAAGTCTGAAATACATCCGAATGATGATGTAAATAAATCCCAGTCTTCAAACGACACTTATCCAACAGCGATGCACATTGCCGCTTACAAAAAGGTTGTTGAGGTCACTATTCCTGCAGTTGAAAAACTAAAAAATACGTTAGCAGAAAAATCAAATGCTTTTAAAGATGTTGTAAAAATCGGAAGAACCCATTTAATGGATGCCACTCCTTTGACTCTTGGACAAGAATTTTCAGGCTATGTTGCTCAATTAGAATTTGGTCTCAGGGCTTTAAGAAATACTCTTCCTCATCTTTCCGAACTCGCATTGGGAGGAACTGCTGTTGGAACGGGCCTGAATACTCCTAAAGGATATGATGTAACAGTCGCTGAATATATTGCAAAATTTACGAATCATCCATTTATAACAGCAGAAAATAAATTTGAAGCACTTGCTGCTCACGATGCTATTGTAGAGTCTCACGGAGCTTTAAAACAATTAGCTGTTTCTTTATTTAAGATTGCTCAGGATGTAAGATTGTTGGCTTCAGGACCGCGTTCAGGGATCGGAGAGATTCATATTCCCGAAAATGAACCGGGATCTTCTATCATGCCAGGAAAAGTAAATCCTACCCAAAATGAAGCATTGACTATGGTTTGTGCTCAGGTTTTAGGAAATGACACGACTATTTCTTTTGCCGGAACGCAAGGAAACTATGAGCTCAACGTTTTCAAACCTGTGATGGCTTATAACTTCCTGCAGTCTGCACAATTAATTGCTGATGCATGTATTTCTTTCAATGACCATTGTGCTGTTGGTATTGAGCCCAACTATGAGAGAATTAAAGAATTGGTTGATAAATCTTTAATGCTGGTAACGGCTTTAAATACTCATATCGGGTATGAAAATGCTGCTAAAATTGCCAAAACAGCCCATAAAAACGGGACAACCTTAAAAGAAGAAGCCGTAAATCTCGGTCTTTTAACCCCTGAACAATTTGACGAGTGGGTAAAACCGGAAGATATGGTGGGAAGCCTGAAATAATAAACTGAAAGCCTTGAATCCATCAAGGCTTTTATTTTATAAGTGCCTGAAATATTTCATTTTACCATACTAAGTATCAATAATTTTTCATAAATTAGTGACATATACAAATCTTTTAAAGAAACTATTATGAAAAATCTAACCAAACTAAACAGAGAGCATTTAAAAAAGGTCGTTGGCGGACATGTATGTCCAAGCGGAACCCGTCACATTATCTATAATGGGTATCACGGCTGCTGCCTGTCTGCCCCTTCAGGAAATCCATGTACTTAAGGAATGTGTTTCGTAGAAGCAGATATGTGCTCTGAAGAACCGACATAAGAAAACATAGATCAATAAAAAAATATTTCAAAAAGAAAGGTCGGAAAATAATTTTCCGACCTTCTCAATTGATGTATGAATGTTTATGTGTTTTTACCACCATATAGCGACACCAAAAATCAATGCTTTATCATTTTTAAAAGCGTCGTCTTTAAAGAAATTATTAAAATCTTTTTTCACAAAAATACTGTAATCATTGTAGGACAATGTAAGCTGTGCTCCATATATCAATGGATTTACCTGATAATCTCCTCTGTTTCTAGAATTGACACCGTCGACTTTGATAATGTTGTTACTGGACATTCTTACTCCTCCATAAACGTTCGCTCCAACTTTGAATCCTTTATTATAATCTCTATACTGAATATCCATTCCTGCACTTTTCAGCTTTGAAAAGTTATATTGCAAACCTAAAGGAACAATTATATATCCAGTCCTGAGTTTACTTTTATCTACATTTCCTCCCGCAGACTCCACATGAACATTCCCATTCGTATCTTTCCCAAAAACCATATTATGATCCAGACGAACAGTTCTCCATGAAAATCCTACTCCCGAAATAAGCCCCCAAGGACTTGTTCTGCTAAACTGATAATTAAATTTCAAACCAAATTCAAAATTATTGGCGTAGCCAGTATTTTTATCCAGTGCATTATCAGAAAGATTATTAGTCAGCGTCATCGCTCCATAAGAAATATACCCGCTCACATTTTTTGTAGCCCGAAACTTTTTCAGAAGTTTATCTTTCAACTCTTCTTTAGAAGTAACATCTGAATTAAGAAGTGAATATCTCACCTGTTTCTGAACAACTCCATCCAGATCAAAGCCTAATGCTTCTATTCTCTGATCAATCTTTTCAGAGAAACGATCGGCAATTTCAGCTTTCTGTTTATTAAACTCTGTTTTATCTAACCCCTTACTCTGAAGATTCAAAAGTTCAGTTTCCATAAGCTTTTTCTCTTCCTGAATAATAGTATTGATTTTTGTAGCATACTCTTCTACTTTTTCTTTTACCATAGGACTTACTTCTGTTTCTTCTTTTGAAGGAAGATTAAATGTTGGCGTTTTTTGTGCGTATGCTGAGGCAGAAAAAAGGCACACGAATCCTATCAGGATAAATTTCTTGATCATAGTATTATTTTTTTTTCGTTAAAATTTATTATTTGCCGTTCAGATCGATGGTTGCTACATTACTTTTGCCTTTGGTCTTTTCAATGGCATCCTTATGTTCCACTGAGAACAGTAAAGTAGAAGGGTCAACATATCTTTTCCTGCCCGTAGGTATTTTTGCAGAATCAGTCTTTGCAATAATTTTTACTGGAGGAGTTTCTGAGATATCCGAAGTTACCGGTGGAATATTCTCTTTGACGACCAATGCGTTTTTATGATCTGCTGATGCTTGCACTGCAGGAGCTTCTATTTTCCTGATCGGTTCAGTTTTTTTTATTTCAACTGCATCTTTTTGATCATGAGCTACTAAAACATCAGGTTGACTTTCAATCTCCTCAGTATTTTTTTTAATCGCAGGTGAATTCTTTTTTCCAACCATCTGTACTTCTGGCTGCCCGGATTTATTATAAAAAAAGAGTACAGAACCTAAACTGCACAGAAGAATCAGGCATGCGGCTACCAGAAACCAGTTAAGTTTTGATTTTGGGCGATCATTCTGAGTTTGATTCTTTATTTCAGACCACAAATCTCTTGAGGGGGTTATTTCCCTTTCCTCGATCTGTTTTTTGATCTGATTGTCGAAATTATTTTTAATAGTGTTCATTTTTTAGTGTTTTCTGTTGTTGAAAATAAATCTTTCTCATTTTTTCTTTTGCCCTGAATAATTGTGTTTTACTCACAGCAACTGAAATCTGCAGCGTATCAGCGATTTCCTGATGGGAATATCCTTCCAGAACATACAGGTTAAAAACCATTTTATATCCATCCGGCAGCTGATCCAATAGCTCCTGGGCATTAAAATCAAAGACTACATCGTCATCATTGGCCTCTTCCATAAAAGACTGATTGATTTCATCGAGATAAAAGACTGTTTTACGACTTTTAATAAAGTTTAAACATTCATTGACAACAATTCTTCTAGCCCATCCTTCAAGATTACCATCCCCTCTGAAACTTTCAATATGTTTAAAAATTTTACAAAATGCTCTGATCAGGCAATCTTCCGCCTGATACAAATCACTGACATAGCTTTTACTTACACTCAGCAATTTTTTTACATTCTGATCATAAAAGAATTTCTGCGCTGCCGCATCCTGTTTTTTCAGGCGGCTAAGCAAATCTTCTTTTTTATTTCCGAATAAAAGTTTCATTTTAGATTAGTTTCTACTATAAAGACAGTAAGAATTAAAAAAGGTTACACAAAAAAAATATTTTTTTAAAAATTTTTACATTATTATACAAACAGCACTCTGCTTCTTTACCTATTATCCGGAAAACTCATCCAGCATATCCCTTGTAGGAGCAAAAAACAGTGTTCCGGTCTTCGCCGTACTAAAATCTAAAATCCGATCATAATTCCCCACCGGATCTCCTATAAACATATTATCCAGCATTTTCTTGACTGTTGTAAAAGTGCTTGCGTAGGCAATAAAGTAGGTTCCGAATTCATTCGTTGACGGACTTCCAAATGGCATATTATCCCGGACGATCTTTAATTCCTCTCCATTTTCACCCTCAATATTTGCGAGGGCAATATGAGAATTTGACGGTTTTACGTCATCGGACATTTCAATATCATTTTCTTTGGATCTTCCGATTACCTTTTCCTGCTCGTCCGTTGAGAGTCCTTTCCAGGCATCCATATTATGGAGGTATTTCTGAACAAAAAGATAGCTTCCTCCTTTATATGAAGGATCTTCATCTCCAACTTTAGCAAAATAATCACGATCTTCTCCATGTGGATTTTCAGTTCCATCTACAAAACCTAAGATTGAACGTGCATCCCAATATTTAAATCCATGAATTTCTAAAATACTTTCAGCAACAGAACTTAATAATTTGGAAATCTCAATGGCCATGTCAAAACAAATACTGTTATTATCTGCTCTGAGGTGAAAATGAAGATCACCTGAAGTAGCTACGGCAGTATGTTTTATTCCTTTTATTTCATTAAAATTGACAAGTTCTTTAGGAAGAGGTACTGGCAGATCTAGTTTTTTCCATGCTTCATATCCGATTCCCATCACACAACTGGCTCTGCTGTCCGGAAATCTGTTAAATACTGAATTATTAAGGTTCAAAACCAATGCACACAACTGTCGGAAGATACTTTTTAACTGAGGATCATCCTTCAGTTTCCAGACCATAAAAATGGTATTGCTATTGGGATAATCCGTAACATTCTGCGAATCAAAACTCATTTGTATTAATTTAAATTTTATAATTATAAAGAAACCTGATCTGCGAAATATTGTTCGAGATCCTGAAGGGTTTCAGGATTGGTCTGGATATCTTTAACCATTTTCCCTTTATTTACGACTACAATTCTGTTACAAACCTCTGTTGTATGCGAAAGGTCGTGACTGGAAATAAGAAAGGTTACTCCGTCCTGTTTGGACAATTCTCTTATCAGATTTTTAAGCTTTATCTGTGTGGATGGATCAAGGTTTGCAAAGGGTTCATCCAGAATTATGATCTCAGGATTCCCTATAATGGCTCCCACAATTCCTACCTTCTTCTGATTACCCTTTGACAGATCACGCACATATTTTCCTGAATCTAATATCTCCCCATTAAATAAATCATGAAACTGTTTTAGGAATTCATCTACAGACGCTTTGTTTTGTCCCCTAAGTTCTCCAATAAAGTAAAAATATTCCTCTGGAGTTAAATAGCCTATTAAAAATGTATCATCCACAAAAGCAGAAACCTTACTTTTCCATGCCTCAGATTCATTTACTTTAATATCATCAATACTTACAAAGCCTGTTGTAGGCTGAATCAGGTCAAGCATTAAACTAAAGAGTGTCGTTTTTCCGGCACCATTATTTCCAACCAATCCAAATGTTTCTCCTTTTGGGATTTCAAGATTTTCGACGTCAAGAACAGTTGCTGTACCGTATGTTTTAGATAAATTATGTATAGTAATCATTGTATTAATCTTTATTTTTGAATGCCGTTAATGTGCTGTATTTTTCCTTTTTGTAATGCCTTACGATGATATCAAAAATTTTCTCTCTGAATAAAAAACCAATCATTCCTAAGACGGCAATACTTACCACACCTCCCGTTATTCCAAAAAGATGTTTAGAGACTGCAAATACGAGCATTGGCACCAGCATTTTAGGAATAAGCAGCAGCATAGATTTCAAATTAAAACTATTTTTCTGCCCTATTCTTTTTTCTTTGGAATTCAGATCGATCTGCATTTTATTAAATGCTCCCGACCAAAGGGTAAATTG
Organism: Chryseobacterium sp. T16E-39; assembly: GCF_002216065.1. Taxonomy (NCBI): domain Bacteria; kingdom Pseudomonadati; phylum Bacteroidota; class Flavobacteriia; order Flavobacteriales; family Weeksellaceae; genus Chryseobacterium; species Chryseobacterium sp. T16E-39. The sequence continues at coordinate 3,011,002 of NZ_CP022282.1, forward strand.
TGAGTTTACACCAATATTGTATAAGCCTGCAGCCAAAAATGTAATGTATATCTCCCAACCAAAATAAGCATAAAACAAAGCAAGCACCATTGAAAGGCAAGTTATAATATTGATCAACCACCATTTTGCCTTGAGATATTCTTTGTAGGGAACGTTAAGTGTCATCATCAGAGGATAATAAGAGCTGTCGAAGGCAGGAACCCTTTGTCCGAATAAAAACTGAAATCCGCCAGTCACAAATAACCCCATAAACATCATCATGGCGGGTGTCTTATATACCGGGGAAGTAAACATCAGAAGACCATAGAAAACAAAAAAGAAACTCCCTAATAAGATTCCCTTTGTTACTTTATTACGTCTCAACATTTTAATATCATTATTAATAAAAGTCCCTAATGCACCGTATTTATTTAAAAATGCAATATTTTCAGTTTTACCTACCGTTTTTTTAGCTTCAAGCCCTTGATCGAGATAGAATTCTTTACGAACATATTTAAAACAAATCCACCATAATCCTAAAAACAAAACTAAAGGAATAAGAGCAATATAGGGCTTTTCATAAAAGCTGTAAAAAACAATTTCAGAATAAGATAGCACAGGAATAATCTGGTAATATCCTAAAACTCCGACCCCAACAAAGAGAACTGCAACTATGATAGCAACGGTCTCTTTATCATTGAAAAAAATATTGATAAAATTATTAAGATAGAAAAGCGAAGAAATTCCTATAAACCAGGCCAGTATTTCTAAAAAACCATACCCGTTGAATAAAGCAATAATAGAAAATGTAATGAAGAAAAGGGAATTCAACCAGCTGAAAGCCGATAAAAATGTCTTGATCAGCATATAATTTACTAATGTCTTCTTTGGAATATTAAGCGTAAGAAAAGGCTTTATGTTTTGGGTTGGCATTTCCTGCCAGATGTATTTTACAATAAGATCAACAACCCAAGCGATGATTAAAAATTTAGAAACTACTTTTAAAGGGTCCTGATGCAGCTCTTCCTGCACATAGAAGAATGCACCGAATGCACCACCTACCAAACATGCCATAAAATAAAGAATTCCCATAGAACGGAGAATCTTCATTGCCATATTAATCCCAACGGAAGTACCACGAAAAAAACTCTTGATCTCTAACCTGAGGAATTTTAAAAACATATCGTATTCTTTTTTACATTAGTAAATATAATGTAAAAAATGTTACAAAAATTAGCCTATAAGCTCCTTTGCTTGCGCTAAAGCAGCTTCCGTGATCTTACTTCCGGAAAGTAATTGGGCAATTTCACTAAGCTTTTCATCATCACTTAATGGGATGATTGTAGATTGTGTTCTTCCGGAAACATCCTGCTTTACGACTTTATAATTATTATTTCCTTTGGCAGCTACTTGTGCCAAATGTGATATGACAATAAGCTGCATGTCTTCTGACATTTCGCGCATCAGATTTCCAATTTCTTCAGCCACTTTCCCTGAAACTCCGGTATCGATCTCGTCTAAAATAAGGGTTGGAAGCTCATCACTTTCTGCAATAATTTTTTTGACAGCCAACATAACTCGGGATCTCTCTCCTCCTGAAATAGCCGTTTGAATTGGTTTTAAAGGGAATCCTGAATTGGCCTGAAATAAAAGCTGAATATTCTCCTTACCAAACATATTGAAGTCTGATGATTCTTGTAGCTCTATATCTACTTTTGCTTTTTCAAGACCTAATTTTTTTAATAATTCCTCCGCTTTTTTTATGAATACAGGAACACTTTTTTTTCTGTTTTTGGATAATTTTTCAGAAAGTGATTGAAGTGATTTTTCTTTTTTCAGAATATTCTCTTCAATTTCAGTAACAAGAGCTTCGATTTCAGAAGCCCCTTTTTGTTCTCCTGATAACTGATCCCTGATCTCTTTTAGCTCATTGATTTCTGAAACATTGTGTTTTAGAAGTAAAGCATTTAATTTATTATTTAACTCCGATAACAGGGCTAAATTTTCTGGATTGATCTCAATTTTTTCGGCTTCATTTTCCAATTCAGAAATGATATCTTTTACTTCGACAAAAGATTCATCCAATCTTTTATCAAGTTCAGAAAAACCCTGGGAAACTTCGGCTATCCTTGAAAGCTTATTTTTAGCTTCATTAAAAAAAGAAAGAATCCCCATTTCTTCCTGATGAAATCTTGATAAAATCTGAGCCAGATTTTCTGAGATCATTTCCGCATTTTCCTGGATCGAAAGCTGATTTTGCAAATCTTCATAATCAACATCATCTAGCCGCAAATCATCCAGTTCATTCAAGAGAAACAATTTATAGTCACTTTCCTTATTGCTTTCAGAAAGTTGGGTCTGCAGTTTTTTAAGTTGGGTCTTTAAACTTTGAAATTCTGAAAACTCGTATTGATAATCTGAGATCAATTGTTTATTTTCAGAAAGACCGTCAATAATTTTAAACTGATATTCTGAAGTGAAAAGATTGGAAGTTTCAAATTGGGAATGAATATCGATAAGCTGAGAGGAAAGTTCTTTTAAAATATCCAAAGTCACCGGGACATCATTAATAAAAGCCCTTGACTTTCCGGATGGTAAAATTTCTCTTCGGATAATGGTCTGATGTTCATAATCAAGATCATTTTCAATAAAAAATTTTTTAAACTGATTATTTAGAGAAAACTCCGTTTCAACAATACTCTTTTCTTCGGTTTTTGAAATGGATTTTAAATCTGCCCTTTCTCCTAAAATAAGTCTTAATGCCCCCAGGATGATCGATTTACCAGCACCCGTCTCACCGGTAATCACCTGTAATCCATTGTGCAGTGAAACTTCAAGAGTATCAATTAAAGCAAAGTTTTTAATAAAGATTTTAGAAAGCATAAATTTCCAGCAGATTAGTCCTGCAAATATAAATTTTAGAATTAAGAATTTAAGATATTTATGATCTTAAAATTTATTTCCACTTATTCCATTTATCATTATACTTCGGTGCAAAAACCATCATCATTTGTTTGAGATCATTTAAAACGATTCCCCCATTGTTATTGGAATTGAAAATATTGAAAATTTCATCATTCTTTACTTCAAGAAAAAGATTCAGCGCATAGTTCTGCTGAAAACTATTCTCGTAGGTTTTTAATTGCATTAAGGCATCAAAAATAATTTTCTTGGGCTGTGTCTGGTCCTGATTGTACAAATTATCTAATCCGGCTCTGTGATAGGTATAATATAAAGAACGAAGCTGGCTTAGGTTAGGACTAGTTAACTGACCGATCAGAACACCCCTGGTTCTCGGCCCCTCACTTCCAATCTGTGCCCATCCTTTATACCCTCTATTTTGAGCATTCTGACCAATTTGCTGTGCTTTAGCGAACCACTGTGTTCCACCCATAGACTGAAAACTATCTGCATCATATCCTAAAATAAGATATACATAGAAGCTAATAACATCAATCAGGTTCTTTCCTGAAAACTGACGTTCATTGAATATCAGGTTCTCATTTTCAACATATTCGAATTCAAAATTAGCATCCTGTAAATTAATAAGTGGAGATTCATAATTTGAATTATAGACCGGTCGAACAGCCTGAATAACGATATTCCCTCCATATTTATTTCCGTCTTTAGACGTGAGTACAAGTGCAAAATTTGATTTTATTTTTTCAAAATTCTGAAGTTTTTTACCTGTCCAGCTCGTATTGTTTATAAAATCCCTGAGACTTTTTTCCAGTGTTTTAAAAGCCTGCTGGTTACTTCCTCCCAATTGCTGAGCATTGACCTGAACGGTAGACAACAATTCTTGAGAAAAGCTGACATTATAGATGAAAAGCAGTAAAAATAAACCTATAAGTTTTTTCATTATCTATTAAAAATTGAGAACGGAAATTTATTAAAATTATTTTGAAAGTTGATACTCAACAAAATTGAGAATATCTTTGGCCACATCATCTTTCGATTTCAGCTCAAATTCTTTCTTCTCTGTTTTGGTAAATATTCTTATTTTATTGGTATCGTTTTTAAATCCCGCTCCTGTATCGCGAAGGGAATTCAAGACAATCATATCCAGATTTTTCTTTTCAAGTTTTCCTTTTGCATTCTCTTCTTCATTCTGTGTTTCCAAAGCAAACCCAACTAAAAACTGATGTGTTTTCTGATCCCCCATCGTTTTCAGAATATCTGGATTTTTCACCAGCTCTATCGTGAGATTATCGTCATTTTTTTTGATCTTCTCTTTTGCTACTTCTTTAGGAGCATAATCAGCTACTGCAGCACTTGCTATTGCGATATCTACATTTTCGTAAAACTCAAATACCTTATCCAGCATTTCTTTTGCAGAGGTTACTTTATGGAGCTCTATGTTCTGCGAATGAATATTCTGAGAACTCGGACCGGAAACCAAAATAACTTTTGCACCTCTTTTTGCCGCTTCTTCTGCTAATGAGAACCCCATTTTACCGGAGGAGTGATTTCCTATAAACCGTACCGGATCAATTGCCTCATAGGTAGGCCCTGCAGTAATCAGAACTGTTTTCCCTTTGAAAACTGTATCTTCATTGTTTTCGTTAAAAAACTCATCAACAGTTCTAAAGATGGTTTCCGGTTCTGCCATTCTTCCTTGTCCAATTAAACCACTGGCCAGTTCTCCACTTTCCGCGGGAATAATAAAGTGACCGAAATCTTCTGCTAATTCTAAATTCTGTTTAGTTGTAGGATGGTCATACATATCGAGATCCATTGCAGGAGCAATAAAAACCGGGCATTTTGCAGACATATAAGTGGCTAATACCAAATTATCACACATTCCGTGTGTCATTTTAGCCAGGGTGTTGGCAGTACAGGGAGCCACGATAATGACATCCGCCCATAAACCTAATTCGACATGGCTGTTCCAGCTTCCATTTTCAGTATAAAAATCGGAATAAACAGGCTTTTTAGACAAAGTGGAAAGACTTAGCTTTGTAACAAAATGTTCTGCATCAGGAGTCATGATCACCTGCACTTCAGCACCATTTTTTATAAAATCTCTGATTAAAAAATGGATTTTATACGCAGCAATTCCCCCAGAAACGGCAATAAGAATCTTTTTCCCGGAAACATTCATTTAGTTTTAATTTTTTAAAACACTAAATTACTTATTTTTTCCCACAACAGGTTTACAAACGACAAAGGTCATAAAGAAATTATTCCCTTATGACCTTCATTTATAAAAAATACAAATGATTTTTATTTTCTCTCTTCAGTCTTTCTGAAGTAAACATCTTCGTTCAACCATTCTTCAATAGCAATAGAAGTTGGCTTTGGAAGTTTTTCGTAATGTTTAGAGATTTCAATCTGCTCTCTGTTTTCGAAAACTTCTTCCAATGTAGAATTATGAACAGCAAATTCATCTAATTTGTTATGCAACTCAGTACGAATTTCCGCATTAATTTGCTCTGCTCTCTTTCCCATGATAACAATAGCTTCATAGATTGAGCCTACTTTATCTTCAATCTTATCTTTATCGTAAGTAATTGTATTTACTTCTGCTTTTGTATCTTTTACACTCATTTTGAGAAATTTATTTATTTATAAGTTGGCAAATTTACGAATTATCTTTTAATTTTGAAAGTCGCAGCTGGAGGAGGTGTTTGAAGTGCAGCACTATCCCTCTGAATTTTCAATGCTTTCTTCTCTGTAGCAACCTGATCTTTAATCTGCTGATCGGTCTTATTAAGTGCTTCCTGCTTTTCTGCTTCCTTCTTTTGTCTCGCGGTTAATGTTGCCATTCTAGCTTCTGTTTGCTTTTTAACCACTGCAAAATTTTGTTTTTCTCTGTCCAGTTTCTCTCTCAAATCTGCTGCTGTTTTAGCATATTCTGTATTTGGAAGATCTTTTTCTACCTGTTTTGTAAAAGATAAAGCACTTTCAATACGCTCTTCTTTAAGACCATATATTGAATTTTGAGCTAACAGATAACGGGACTTCATCATATAATCATAGATTTTTGGACGAAGTTTTGTACTTGGGAAATCTTCAAGAACATTTTCTAAGGCAACAGTGGCTGATTTATAATCACCCATTTTATAATATTGTCTTGCATTCTCGTAAGACTTAAACTCTAATTTATAGCTTAGTTCATCAATAAGCTGATTGATATTTTTAGATCTTTCAGAATTAGGATAGTTGTTCAGGAAATCCTGTAATTCATTCACAGCCAATTCCGTACTTGTTTGATCTAAATTATAATCCATAGACCCTTCATAGTAACATAAAGCAGACATATATGCCGCTTCTTCAGCTCTGGGATCTTTAGGAAAACTTATTGCAAAGTTCTTAAACTGATGCCCCGCAAGCTTATAGTTTTTATCGTAATAGTTTGCATAAGCAGTGTTAAATCCTACATTCGGAAAATCATCTGTTCCTGCAACAAGATTAGCAAGCCTGTCGTAGAGAGCCAAAGCATTTTTCCATTTCTTTTTAGCAAAATTTTCATTAGCTGCTTTTAAGATGAAAGCTTTATCAGCACTTTTCAATGCTTTTTCCTGCTGACTTGCACATGATGAAATTACAGCTATGGCAAAAAGACCTAAAATATATTTTTTCATATAAAAATTCAACCATCCCGGATTATTCCGATCTATTAATTTGCAAAAATATAACTTTTTTATCAATAGATTTTTTTTTATGATTATTTAACGTAATTTTAGTCTGCAGCGTATCCCAATATTGCAAAAACACTTAATAAAAGATTCATTCTTACTTTTTTCTCTGCTTCTTTAGCATATGTTTCTTCGTTTTTACTAGGTACATATAATTCATAAAAGTTTTTATTACGAATTACAAATAATGTGGAACCGATAATTGTGGTAAGTATGTCTTCAGGCTTTGGAGTAAACGTAAAGACCCCAGATGCAACCCCCTTTTTGATTACCTCATCCAGCTTTTTAACAAACAACTGGTAAAAGTCCAGTAATTCAACTTTTAGATTTTCGGTATGCCTGAGCTCCTGAGTAACAAATCCATGAAAATAATTATATTTAAATAATTGGGAGACAATATATTTTATGATCTCTTTCATTTGCATTTCAGGTTTTCCATCTTTAATGGTATCTGCAAATTCTGAAAAATTCTCTCTCGTTTTCAGGACTCTATATTGATAGAGATAAGACATCATTTTTTCTTTGGAACCAAAATAATAAGAAATCATTGCTACATTAATATTCGCTTTAGAACAAATATCCCTGACGGAAGTCCCTTCATACCCCTTTTTCGCAATTAATTCCTCAGCAATATCCAAAATATGGATTTGTTTTTCGGTAAATTTTTTCTTCATAAAGTGTCGATTTGAGTAAAGTTAAGAAATTTTTAACATATTTATAAACGTTTGTTTAAAAATTTTAGGTTAATTGCAAATAATAGTATTTTTGGCCATGGAATTTTTTGATTTTCACCATCATAAAAAAGAGGTATTTTTTGGAATTTACAATGTAAATATTGAAGATACATCTCCTCATGTCACCTACTCTGCAGGGATCCACCCAAAGGACATCCTCCCTAATTCGATTGAAGAACAGTTCAAATGGCTGGATTCCGTAATTGATGAAAATTGTTTTTCCATTGGAGAATGCGGCCTTGACAGTTTAGTTCCCATTGAAATGAAAATCCAGGAAGAGGTGTTTGTGAGACAGATCAAACTTTCTAATGATCTTAAAAAGCCTTTGGTTATTCATTGTGTGAGAAATTCCAGGAAGTGATTTCATTAAAAAAGAAGGCACAGCAAGCCATGGTTATTCATGGTTTTAATAAAAAACAAAGCATTGCAGAAGACCTGCTGAAAAATAATTTCTATTTGAGTTTTGGAAAAGCTGTTTTGTATCAATTATCTTTGCAGGATACTTTGAAAACAGTTCCTTTACATATGATGTTTTTAGAAACTGACAATGATGATTTTAATATAGAAGAATTGTATCAGAAAGTATCGGAAATAAAAGGAATTTCCCTGGAAAGGCTTAATGAACAAATTAAAGAAAATTTAGAGATAATAAAAAATGGATAAATACTGGTTGGAAAGAACGGAACTTCTTATTAAAGAAGATGGATTGGAAAAGCTCAATAGAGCAACTGTCCTTGTTGTTGGTTTAGGGGGTGTGGGTTCTTTTGCAGCCGAGTTTTTAGCAAGAGCTGGTGTAGGAAATATGACCATCGTAGATGGTGACACAGTAGACATTACCAATATCAACCGACAGCTTCCTGCATTGCGTTCTACCGTGGGAAAGCACAAAGTGGAAGTAGTTGCTGAAAGACTTTTAGACATTAATCCTCATCTTAATTTAACAAAAATCAATGAATTTCTAAATCCGGAACGAATGGATGAAGTACTCGATTCAGGAAAATTTGATTATGTTCTGGATTGTATCGACAGTGTAACCCCTAAGGTAAGCTTAATGATCGCAGCCCGAAGAAGAAAAATAAAAATGGTAAGCTCAATGGGTGCCGGCGGTAAAATGGATCCCAGTAAGGTTCTTGTAAGAGATATCAGCAAAACTCAAAACTGCTATTTAGCAAAAGAGGTAAGAAAACGACTGAAGAAAGAAAAAATAGACAAAGGAATCAGATGCGTTTTCTCAAACGAACTGCAAGATGAGGAAAGTTTAAAAATGACAGATGGCGCTAATTTTAAAAGGTCTTTCTATGGAACCATAAGTTATATTCCGGCTATCTTTGGTCTATATGCAGCCGCTGAAGTGATTAATCATTTAGCAAAAAAAGCATAATGCAAGATTTCAGATATCCTAAAGAGGAAAAACTAAAAAAAACGACTGATATTACCCTGCTTTTTGAAAAAGGTAAGTGGAGGACGAATGGAAATCTGAGAATTATTTTACTTAAAGACAAACCCAATTTACCTGTAGAAAGTTCTAAATTCGGAGTTTCCGTTTCCAAAAGATATTTCAAAAAAGCAGTTAACAGGAATCGAGTAAAAAGACTCCTGAGAGAATGCTATCGTTTACATAAAGATCTGTTTAAAGAATCTTTTGGAGAAAAGACCATTGCCATGCTTTTTTGGGTTTCTCCGGATATGCCAGGGAAATTCCAGGACGTTGAATCCCAATTTATTAAGCTTTGCCAATCACAGAAAAAATAGGCAACTCATCCGTTTCATTCTCTTTTGGACTGAGTACATGACCCCAAATATTGTTTATATTTATTAAATCAGCTTACAATAGTTTTTGTAACTTAGGGAAAACAACTTAGCTGAAAATTAATATGTTAGACAACATTCCCTACTTTCCATATATAGTGAGCGCATTTATTGGCATCGGTCTTTCTGCTGCAACAGGTTTTAGGGTATTTCTCCCCATGTTTGCAGTAAGTTTAGCGTCCTATCTACATTGGATTCCAATGAACGAGCACTTTGAGTGGCTTGCGGGTCTTCCTGCACTGATTACTACCGGTATTGCTACGATAGCAGAAATTTTAGCCTATTATATCCCGTTTATCGATCATTTGTTAGATACGATTTCTGTTCCAATGGCTACAGTTGCAGGATCCATATTATTTGCCAGCCAATTTGCAGATTTCGGCACATTTCCACAGTGGGCATTAGCAATAATTGCAGGAGGAGGAACAGCAGCAACGATCAGTTCCGGATTTGCAGGAATCAGAGCTGCTTCAACAGCAACAACTGGCGGCCTGGGTAATTCAGTTGTCGGAACCACTGAAACAGCGGGAGCTGGAGTGATGTCTGTACTAGCAATGGCAACACCTATTATTGCCGCTATTTTGGCCGTTATTTTAGTAATTCTTGTTATTGTAATGGGTCGTAAAGCATGGCGAAAACTAAGACGAAAAAAAGAAGTAACTGATAAAGTATAAAAATAAAAAAGGTTGAATTTACATTCAACCTTTTTATGTTATATCCTATTAGGAAGACTATGTTTTTATACTTAGTTTTTTCCTCTTAGATCCTTTACTTCCTGAATTTTTTCTTCGAAATAAGATTTTTTCCCAGGATGCTTACCTGCTAATATCTCAAATGCTTTTATTGCTTTCGTATATAGTTTTTGTTCGATATACAACTTCGCCAGGGTCTCTGTCATTAAGTGTGAAATATCATCATTTTTTTCCTTTACCACAAAGGTACTTTCATCTTTTAACTGGCTTATTTTTGGATTATTCTCTATAAAGGATTCAATAACTTTATTCTTAATTTCCGTGATATCTTTTTCTGGTTCTTTTTCTGTGCGGTCAATTTTTAACCAGCTCTGCCAGGTATTTATAAATCCAGGAACATTACTGTCAACAGGATCTGCACCTGTTTTTTCTGTCGATTTTTCCTTTGATTCAGTATTTTCTTGTATATCATCAGCATCTTCTCCTGTGTTATTTTCCTGTGTCCAGCTTGAAATATCAGAACTAAAGAAAGAAACATTCAAGACCGGAGCTTCTTCTTTATTTTCTTCTGTAATATCATCGCTCTGAATCGTTTTTGCCTCTTCAGTAGAAAGTTCTTCGGGTTTCTCCTCAGTAACTTCTGAAGTTGCTTCTATTGTTGATGCTGGTGTATCTGTTTCTTTTGGAAGTTCAACTTTTGCAACTTCTTCTTTTGGTTGAATAGCTACAGCAGGCTTATTAATTAGTGAATCTGGAATATGAGATTCAAAACTCATTGGTTTCCAATCTGATTTCACATCTGTATTCACTTTAGAATCACTAACTTCTTCTTTAATCTCCTCTTTCTGGATTTCTGTAGGATTAACTTCAGCTACATTCTTATTACTCAACTCCGGTTCAGGATTTACTTCACTTGCTTCTACGGGATGAAAATCTTGTGTTTCCGCAAAGTTGATATCGTGATTGACTGTTTCTTTCTCAACCTCTTCTTTTTCAACGACTGCTTTGTTTGCCATCATTTTCTTCTCTACTTCTTCAATCAACCTTCTCATTTCATCTTCATGCTTATTGAAAGTGGGTTGAGAGACATCAGATATAGCAAGACTATCACTGTTTCCTGATTCAATCTTAACTTCCGGCATAAATGAGTCAGTTCCATGGAAGCTTAATTCAGAATCATTGGAAACCTCTTCTTTTTCAACAACTGAAGTAATTTTATCTTCATTAATGATTTCTTCGGGTGTAAACTTCTCTGATTCGGGCTCTTTAAAATCAATGCTTTCCTCTGAAGGAGTTTGTACTTCAATATCATTTAGATCCGCCCCCGATTCTGAAGAAACCGCTATTTCAATTTCATCCTGAGGAGTTTCCTCCACTTCTTCAGCTCTACTTACTTGATTTTCCCCATTCAGAACATTCTCGTCTTCACTAGCAACAGTTTCAGAAACTGGCTCATCGGAAATAATCTGATCTTGCTTTTGAGTTATAATTGTTCCTGATTCCAAAGTAGATTCTAAATCAATTATTTCATGATTGTTTTCTTCAAGGAAATTTTCTTCTCCCTCAAACAAGATCCTGTTTCGCTCGCCATTAATGTAAACATGCTTCATTTCCGGCAATGAAGCTGGAGCCGGACAGGCTGATTCTTCCTGCTTCACCTGTGTCTTCTCAGGCAATTCTTCCCGCTTGATAGGGAAACTCTTACTTTTTGGAAAATATCTTAATTTACTTTCAGTTTCCGTTATAATTTTACTTTCCGGAACCTCAGGCCTTGCTGTTTTTTGAATCTTACCATTAATCAGTTGATAAAGGATTTTTTTATCTGTAGTATATGCCGCAGTTGTAGATAGCTCTTTCTGATAATTTTCCTGATCATAAAGATGAACACCATACAAATGTAATGCTCTGATATTTTGAATATAGGGAAAAGAATTTATTTCCTCTTTCAGAAGATTAAGATCTTCTGACTGAATGTTTTTTGGGTTCTTTAATAGTTCTAAAACTCTACTATTCATCTTACCAGTTCGCTACAATATCGTTAAATATCTTATTAATGATTCTTTCGTTTACTATTTTCACCTGTGTCGCTTCTATATCGCTTTGAGATAGGCTACTGTTAAATACAGCTTCATCCGAATATGTTCTGTCAAAACTTAATTCAGTATGTAATTTATTCTCGTAATGCACTTTTACAGTGATTGTTAATTTGTTTTGGGAATCCTGTATAACTCCACCAGTCGATGTCGTTTGTGTATTGGAGCTAATGGTAGTGGGAGTGATTGAATAATCGGTAATTTCCCCTTCTACTAAAATATCAGCATTTTCTTTAGTTCCCTTTAAAGTTGTTCTTTGTAAAAAACGATTCTGAATATCAGTAGAAAACTGCTGAGCCAAAGTAGGATTTACCAAAGCTGCATTATTTGGAAATTCATTAATCTGAATTGTTTTTTCATCCTTTAAAGAAGATCCGGTAAAGCTATAGCAAGAGTTTAAAGTGCTCAGGCCAAGCAATAAAAGGACGACAACCGTAGGTTTCATTATATTGATATTCTTAATTTTAAAATTCATTTTTCGATCCGATTTCTTTTATTTCGTCATATTCTATTTGCTGAATGGCATCCTCAAATGCAAAATAATGCGTTGTATAAAAATAAGGCATTGTAATCAATAGACCAATACCGCAAAGAAGTATTCCTAACTGAGAAAGAAATCCGACAACAATTGCAAACAAGAAAATAGATAACAAATTGTTTTTTGTCATTATTCTCGACATACTCCACGCTGTTTTAATATCATAAACTTTTTTAAGTGATATCAATCCCGGGATATAAAATCCTACTAAAGCTACAATAAAAACAGCAATAACGATTACAAATATGTAAGGTATCATAAAAATAGCAAAAGCCGGTGAGCCGCCATCTTCACCAGTCAGAGCAGCTAAAGGAATAAAAATAAACATTGGAATGTAGAGAACTATAACCCCAGCTATTATAATGAGCTGTAGAATAAAATAAGGCATAAAGTCATCAAAATTAAAAATTTCACCAACACTAGCCTGCTCTCCTTTGTTTACTTTTCTGCAATATTTATAGAAATTACCCATCGCCAAAAGTCCACAAAAAGGAATGATCGACATCACAGCGCATAATATGTAAGCAACCAGAAAGTTTCCAAAATCCTTCTTCAGAAGCTCCATACCCTTATTCAGGTATTCATTTAATTTAAACTCGATAGGCTTTACCTTACTATTCATCATAATTAATCTTCTAGATTGTATTGTTTTATTTTCCTGTATAATGTTCTTTGAGAAATACCCAGCTCATCTGCTGCCTTATTCCTACGTCCTTTATGCTTTTCCAAAGCTTTGATAATCAAATCTTTTTCATTATTCTGAAGCGAAAGTGATTCGGGTTTATTTTCTTCAATCTCTATATCTTCTATATCTTCGTAACTATCATCAGGCGTTGAAATAATTGTTGGCGTCTGAACTACGGGATGGCTGTTATCTTCAAAATACAGCAAAGAATTTGAGTTTGAGTTTTGCTGGGGTTCCGGCGTATAAAGCCTGTTGATTAAAGTTTTTTCCTTAGAGCTTAAATCTCCTGCCCCACGATTTTTTATTAATTCCGAGGTTAAAGACCTCAAGTCATTAATGTCGTTCCTCATATCGAAGAGAATCTTATACATAATTTCTCTTTCGTTTCCGAAGTCACTTTGTTTCTGTCCATTAGGAGCATTTACAACCATTGGTAAATGGGTTTCCATAGGTATATATTCTGCGAGTTTCTCAACGCTCACACTTCTTTCCCGCTCTACCACTGTCATCTGCTCAACTAAATTTCTCAATTGCCGAACATTTCCAGGAAAGCTATAATTTTCAATATAATGAACTGCATTAGGCTCTAATACCAGCTCCGGCATTCTGTATTTTTCAGCAAAGTCTATTGCAAATTTTCTAAATAATAAATGAATATCTCCCTTTCTATCCCGTAAAGGGGGCATATCAATCTGGACAGTATTTAAACGGTAAAATAAGTCTTCCCTGAATCTTCCATCCTGAATGGCTTTCATCATGTTAACGTTTGTTGCCGCAACAATTCTTACATTTGTTTTTTGCACTTGCGAGGAACCCACCTTCATAAATTCTCCACTTTCAAGAACTCTCAATAGACGTACCTGCGTCTGTAAAGGAAGTTCTCCAACCTCATCAAGAAATATCGTCCCACCATCTGCCACTTCAAAATATCCTTTTCTGGTTGCAGTAGCTCCGGTAAAGGCTCCCTTTTCATGACCAAATAATTCGGAATCAATAGTTCCTTCGGGAATTGCTCCACAGTTAACGACGATATAGGGCTGATGTTTTCTTCTGGATTCTGAATGAATAATTTTGGGAATAAATTCTTTCCCTACACCACTCTCTCCAATAACCAAAACGGAAATATCGGTTGGTGCTACCTGAATAGATTTTTCTAAAGCACGATTTAAAGCAGGAAAATTACCAATTATTCCAAATCGATTTTTTATATTTTGTAACTCGTTACTCATAAGTAAATTAGATTATTGATCTTAAGTTTTGCCTACATTTCAAAACATGGTATGCAGACTTCATTAATTTGTTTAAATAATAGTTTTAAATTTTAATTTTAACTTATTAAATCCAAATAATCTTTGTTTCTGACTTTTGATACTTTTCTTTTAAAAAAGAAAGCCTCCGCCAGTTCATATTCTTTACTTTGTTTCTCAAAAGCCTCTAAGACCTGAAAACGTATTTCCTTTTCCCAATTGCCCGTAAACTTATCCTTGAATAATCCAGACTGTTTATGGGAGTGAATATCAATAAGACTTCCAGCACATTGCTTCTGATGTATTGTATGATACTGGATGAGCTTTTTCTTCTCAGTAAGACAGGATTCTTTACAATCCTGAGAACTTAAAAATTGGGTATAGACTTCATAAAGCCTTTTATAAGTATCCTTTTCAATAGAACAGTTTTTGCTCTGTGCAGAAATATTACTGCAAATCATTACCAATAAAACACTCAGGCAATATTTATGAAGCTTTTCCATTGTCTATTTTAAAGTTATTGATAATATTTATTTCTAATTAAGGTTTCTGAATACTGAAAAAAGAGGTTACTTTACCGTTTCCCCTAAAAGTGTGCCCTGTGTATTGTCAAATACAAAAACATCCACAATGTCACCCATTTTCTGTCCTTCAAGCATATCGAATACACAAACTGCATTTTGAGAATTCCTCCCTTTCCACTGTTTTTTATTCTTCTTTGAAATTCCTTCTATTAAAACACTGTGAACACGGCCAACATATCCTGCCATTCTTTTTCTCGACAGCTCTCCCTGCAATGCAATAACTTCTGCTAAACGTCTTTGCTTAACATCTGCAGGAATATTGTCTTCCATTTTTTTATGAGCAGGAGTTCCGGGTCTTTCCGAATAAGAGAACATATAACCGTAATCATATTCTACCTCTCTCATCAGGCTTAAAGTATCTTGATGATCTTCTTCCGCCTCATTACAGAAACCAATGATCATATCTTGAGAAAAAGAAATATCCGGAACAATTTCTTTTGCTTTTTTTATCAAATCCAGGTATTCTTCACGTGTATGCTGTCTGTTCATCGCTTCTAACATTCTATTGCTTCCACTTTGAACAGGAAGGTGAACATATTTACAAATATTGTCATGTTTCGCCATAATTCTGAATACATCTAAACTCATATCCTGAGGGTTTGATGTAGAGAATCTTATTCTCATTTCAGGAACGGCTTTAGCAACAAGATCCAGTAATTGGGCAAAGTCAACAGCGGTAGCTTTCTGCATTTCAGAAGCTTTAGCAAAATCTTTTTTAGGACCACCTCCGTACCAGAGATAAGAATCAACATTCTGTCCTAAAAGAGTAATTTCTTTATAGCCATTATTCCACAGATCTTTACATTCTTCAAGAATAGAATGTGGATCACGGCTTCTTTCTCTTCCTCTTGTAAATGGAACTACACAGAAAGTACACATATTATCGCAGCCTCTTGTAATCGTTACAAAAGCAGTAACTCCATTTCCACCTAAACGAACCGGATTGATATCTGCATAGGTTTCTTCTTTAGAAAGAATAACATTGATGGCATCTCTACCATCCTCTGTTTCCTTTAATAAATTAGGAAGATCCCTATAAGCATCTGGACCAACAACCAGGTCAACGAGCTGTTCTTCTTCCAGAAATTTAGTTTTCAATCTTTCAGCCATACATCCTAAAACGCCCACCGTCATATTCGGTCTTTCCTTTTTAAGATTTTTGAACTGTGCCAGACGCATTCTTACAGTTTGTTCCGCTTTCTCACGGATAGAACATGTATTTAAAAGGATAAGATCTGCTTCTTCAACTTTTAAGGTTGTATTATATCCCTGTTCATTTAGGATAGAAGCAACAATTTCAGAATCTGAGAAATTCATCTGACAGCCATAACTTTCCAAAAATAATTTTTTAGAATTTCCGACTTTTTCAGCAATAGCAAAAGCCTCTCCCTGTTTTGTTTCGTCTATATATTTTTCCTGCACGATAATCAATTTAAGTTTTAAATCACAAAGCTAAAGCACTCTTATCACAACTTTGAATTTTGAACGCCAAACTTTAAATGATGAATTTGCAAAGATACAAAATATTGTGCCAGAATGGCAGAATTATCTTTCTTGATACGTTACCTCAAAATTTAAAGGAAATCCAATTCTTTGTTTAATCGGAATATTAGAGTATAAAGCTGGTTTCCAGGTTTTTTTCAATCTTGCCAGAGTTCTCATAAAATCCAGATTAAAGTTCCTATTAAATATAGATGGATATATTCGAGGATTAACAATATTTCCTTTTTCACTAACATAGAATTCTAAATTAATAGAACCATGTATTCCGTAATCCATAAAAAGTGACATAAAATTATCGTGAAAATCTTTCTCAAAAGCTTTCTGTCCATTTGGATATTGAGCGTTCATCACAAAATTATTAGCATTATAATTTTCTTTATAACCACTCATCACATCTTTTGGATAAAAAATAAATTCTGCAATTCCTCCTACTTTTAGTTCTTTAACTTCAGCTGGCTTCCAATTTTTTAGATTTTTAATAAGATCCATAGATAGATTATAAGCACATCTATTTTTTGCAATATTTGCAGTATCATTGTCTTTCACCAGCTTCACCAATCCTTCTTTCGTTATAAGAATTCTTGGCTGATATATTTCTTTTGGATCACATTCTTTAGAGTTATTACGGGTAAGGTAATCATGTGCTTCCTTATAAAAGCTAACCATCCCTCCCTTGTAGAAATCCTGATTCGCAGGATATTCATCTAAAACCTGAGCTTTAATAAAGAACGAAAAGAATATGGTTGTTAAAAACAGAGAAACTTTACTCATAATTACTGAAATATTTTGCAAAGAAAAAAATTCCAATAGTATCCTGCAATAGATCAAAAAAATAATATTCACATTCTAATTACCAATAAACTCTATACCTTCGCATAGAGTTTATAAATAGAATTTGTTTTGTTGTTAACGTAAAGATCCGCTTAGAATTACAGTTTACAACAGTCCCTTGATATGCTTATAATTACTTTTCACAGTTTCCAAAACCTCTTCCATTTTCCCACCCAACATCAGCTGCGCCATAGACTTGGTCATTCCTAACACCTGATCGAAATCTATTTTCGGAGGCAAGGCCAAAGCATTAGGATTAGTGAAAATATTTAAAAGGTATGGCCCATTATAATTCAAACATTCTTCTATAGCAGACTCTACTTCTTCCGGTTTGTGAACATTTTTTCCAGGATATCCCATTGCCTGAGCGACCATTGCAAAATCGGGATTAATCATATCCGTTTCATTATCCGGCATTCCCCCTACTTCCATTTCCAGTTTCACCATTCCTAAGGTTCGGTTGTTAAAAACAATCAGTTTTACAGGCAGTTTATATTGAAAAATTGTTGCCATATCACCGAGCAACATTGACAGTCCCCCGTCTCCACACATTGCAATCACCTGTCGACCGGGATAAGCTAGTGATGCACCAATTGCCATCGGCATTGCATTCGCCATAGAACCATGGTTAAATGATCCCAACATTTTACGCTCCCCGGTTCCTGTTATAAACCTCGCTCCCCAGACACAGCACATCCCCGTATCTACGGTGAAGATCGCATCACTCTTTGCAACGCGATCTAAAGTATGTGCTACATATTCAGGCTGAATGGCATTTTCTTTTCCAAAATCTTTTACATAGGCTAACTGGTTTTCTTTTACCTTATTATAAAACTCCAGCTGCTGATTCAGGAAATGATCATCTGTTTTTTCTTTTAATAATGGCAGTAGTGCTTTAATCGTTTCTTTTACATCTCCTGTTAAACCAAGTTCAAGCTTAGCTCTTCTTCCTAACCTCTCTGGACTTTCATCAATCTGTACAATTTTATTCTTTACCGGCATAAATTTTTGGTAGGGGAAATCTGTCCCTAAGAGAAGAACAAGGTCAGCGTCATGCATTGCATGATATGCGGAAGGGAAGCCCAACAAACCTGTAAGACCAACTTCATTTGAATTGTTGGGCTGGATAGCCATTTTACCTCTGAATGAATATCCTACCGGTGCTTTTAAAATCTGTGACAATCGCACTACCTCAGAATTGGCTTTTTCAGCTCCAATTCCACAATAGATAGTTACTTTTCCACTTTCATTGATGAGTTTGGCTAAATCGTTTAATTCTTCATCCGAAGGACGAACAACAGGATTGGTTCTGAATATTTGATTTGATGTTGTAGCTTCTTCTGCATCCATTTCTGCAACGTCACCCGGCAGCCCGATTACAGATACTCCTTTTTTAGAAATTGCATGCTGGATTGCGGTTTGAACTGTTCTCTGCACCTGTTCAGGTCTTGTGATCATTTGGTTATAATAACTGCAATCATCAAATAACTTTATGGTATTGGTTTCCTGAAAGTAATCTGTTCCCATTTCATCGCTGGGAATTGTAGAGGCGATAACCAACATAGGAACATGAGATCGGTGTGCTTCGTATACTCCATTGATAAGATGAACATGCCCAGGTCCACTGCTGCCCGCACATACAGCAAAACCATCTAATTCTGCTTCTGCCGCTGCAGCATATGCCCCTACTTCCTCATGTCGAACATGAATCCATTTGATGCTGCTTTTTTTTACCGCAACATTCAAATGATTAAGGCTGTCACCTGTTACTGCATAAATCCTTTTTACATTTGCTTTTTCAAGCATTTCAACAATCTGTTCTGCTATATTTTTTGCCATAATTACTATTTTTGTGTTTGTTATTTGTGTTCGAAAACATAAAAATGAATATCAACTGACTACTATTTTTTCAGTTTTGAACATTCACATCCTATAAATTTAATTAATTATTTTAGGATTTCCATAGAAGCTATCTGTTAATTTATTGTAATTAACATCAAAAAAAGACTCCGCAATTTCTTGCGGAGTCTTTTATATTTTGATTTAGATTACTTCAATTTGATTTCTCAATAAATCTTCAAATTCATCTCTTTTACGGATAAGATGAGCCTTACCATCCAGGAAAAGCACCTCAGCAGGTTTTAATCTCGAATTGAAATTAGAACTCATTTCAAAGCCGTATGCTCCTGCTGTATGGAAAGCAAGAATATCACCTTCTTTTACTTCATTCAATTTTCTATCCCACGCAAAGGTATCTGTCTCACAGATATTCCCGACCACAGTATAAATTCTCTCGGGCCCTTTTTGGTTTGATAAATTTTCAATGGTGTGGTAAGAATCATAAAACATAGGACGGATCAAATGATTGAATCCCGAGTTAACCCCCACAAAAACGGTAGCAGTAGTCTGCTTGATCACATTAGCTTTTACTAAAAGATATCCGCTTTTTCCAACTAAAAATTTTCCAGGTTCAAACCATAATTCAAATTTTTTCCCAGTTTCTTTAGAGAAATCAGAAATTACTTTCTCTACTTTCTTACCTAATGTTTTCACATCAGTCTCTATCTCACCTTCCTGATAAGGGATTTTGAAACCGCTTCCCATATCAAGATATTTTAGATTAGGGAAATGCTCAGAAAGTTCAAGCATAATTTCTAACGCCTGTAAAAAAACGTCTGGATCTTTGATTTCACTTCCCGTATGCATGTGAAGACCTTCTACATTAAGATTGGTACTTTTCATCACCCTTTCAATATGGCGAACCTGATGAATTGAAATACCAAATTTACTATCGATATGTCCTGTTGAGATTTTATAATTTCCTCCTGCAAAAATATGAGGGTTGATCCTTACAAGAATTGGATACGTATTTCCATATTTATTTCCAAACTGCTCTAGAATAGAGATATTATCAATATTAATATGTACTCCGTGCTGCATTGCCTCTTCAATTTCAGCAAGATCTACACAATTGGGAGTAAACAGTATTTTTTCTTTAGGAAATCCGGCTTTTAAGCCAAGCTTTACTTCGTTAATAGATACACAATCCAAAGAAGCACCCAAGTTCTTGACATACTTTAGAATATTGATGTTTGTTAACGCCTTTGCGGCATAAAAGAACTTTGTGTGTTTTAAAAAAGAAGATGTAAGTTTTTCGTATTGGGTTTTGATGGATTCAGCATCGTAAACATACACCGGGGTGCCAAACTCATTGGCGATCTTTAATAATTCTTTTGAATTCATAATTTCATTTTAACATAAAAAAAGGCAGAATCTTTGCTCAAGAGTCTGCCACATTAATTATTTTTATGCAAGACAACTCTTCTACATGTTCCAAACCTTAGAAAACCTTACGGCTCCCTTTTTTCCAGTTTTGATTTGTTTAAAATATTGCATTGCTTATTTTTATTTTTTGCAAAAATACTATTTATTTTTTATTTTAAGAAAAATGATTTTTATCATTTGGGTAATGGTAGTGTCTCAAAATCACCACGAAGCAGAGCCAACTGCAATTCATTATTCAAATCCGCAGAAGATAAAGGAAGGTCAATTTTCAATTTAGCTAACTTACTCAAAGTTTGTATCTGGGTAAATAACTCATAAAAACCAAAAGATATAACCTTTCCGTTTTCAATAATTAAAAATAACTTTTCACCCAGCTTTCGTCCCGGCCCCAGCCAAAGTTCATTCCTTTTTTTAAAATCAATTTTCTTTTTAAAGACATTCACATCATCATATTCCTTTTGACTCCCAATAAATTGAATTGCTTTTGCCCCCTGTGTAAAAGATCTGAATCTCAAAAGAGGTCTGGAGTCTTTATTCAAAGTATTCTTCTCTACAATGTATTTATTATTTTTATAATAAAGTCCAAAAGGTAACACTTCCCTTTTCTTTATATTTTTTGAATTAAGTATCAGTTTCGCAATAATATCATTTCCAGTTAATTCAAAACTAATTTGTTCTACATCATTTTGGATAAGTTCCCACTTTTTAGATTTTGAATTAAAAACTTTCTTTGAGAATTTATTGATGTCCTGAACATATTCAGAAAATATAATTTTACCGGTTTCACTCTGAAAATAAACAAATCCTTTCTCATTAGGTAAATCCTGCGTTAACTGCTTGATTTTATTGATATACGTTTTTGCGTTAGTCTCATCATGATGTTCCTGTATAATTTCATTTTCCGTGTCTTTTGAAATTAAAAGTTTAAAAAGCTCCAATGTTGCTCTGGCATCTCCGTCTGCACGGTGATGATTCGTTAAAGGAATTCCCAAAGATTTCACAAGCTTCCCAAGAGAATAGCTCGCCTCATTCGGAATTAGTTTTTTAGCCAAAGGAATAGTATCTAAAGTATTGATTTTAAAATCATAACCAAGGCCTTTAAACGATTGGCGGAGCATCCTGTAATCGAAGTCGATATTATGTCCTACCAGGGTCGTATTTTGGGTAATTTCAATAACTCTTTTTGCAATTTCATGAAATTTCGGAGCCGTTTTGACCATTTTAGGAGTTATACTGGTCAATTTCTGAACAAATGGTGTTATATCACTTTCAGGGTTGACCAGAGAAATAAACTGATCAACAATTTTTTGCCCATCGTATCGATAGATGGCAATATCTATAATGCATTCATGTCTATATCCTGCACCATTACTTTCTATATCTATAATTGAATACATTTAACTTGATGTTATAATAATATTTTTTATACGGCTTTTTCTAATAGTACTATTCATTAAAAATCCAAAGCCAGGTGTCAAAAGACTTAACACATAATCCATGCCATAAGCTCGGAGAGGCTGCTTCCATTTATTCAAAGCTAAAATAATGCATACATTAACAAAAGAAATTATTCTCCCAAGCAATTGATACATCCGTTTTTCATTGATCAACAAAGGCAATCCGGCTAAAATAATAAAAAATATATCAAAAAAAAGAAATTCATCATTAACAATAACTCTAATCGGGCTAAGCATATTTAGCCCAGTAAAGTAAATTGATGATAAATTTTCCATGGTTATTAGATCTGAACTTTAATCAATTTTCTTTATCTTCTTCTGCCTCCTAGCCCAAACATTCCTAAAACAGCTTTTGCTCCCTCTCTCATTAATGTAGAAGTAAATGTTCTTCCCGCTTTACTTTGCAACACTTGCTCAAACATACCAGGCTCTTCTTTTACCTGTCTTGATTTTTGAGTAGGAGCTGGATTCTGCGCAGCTTGTTCCATTCTGTTAGTCAGCATTTCGTAAGCAGATTCCTTGTTTATATCTTCCTGATATTTAGCAACTAAAGCAGATTTACTTACCAGATCAGAAACCTCCGCATCATTCAGAACATCCATTCTGGATTCCGGAGAGATCAAATAGGTATGAACCAAAGGTGTAGGAATTCCTTTTTCATCTAAAGCAGTCACAAAAGCTTCTCCTATTCCTAAATTTTGAATCAGGCTTGAAGCATTATAGAATTCTGTTGTAGGATAGTTTTCAACAGCTTTAGAAATTTCTTTTTTATCTTTTGCTGTAAATCCTCTTAAGGCATGCTGGATTTTTAATCCCAACTGAGAAAGAACATTTTCTGGAACATCCCCGGGAATCTGTGTAATAAAATAAATTCCAACACCCTTTGAACGGATTAGTTTTACCATTGTTTCTATTTGGGAAAGCAATGCTTTAGAAGCTTCATTAAAGATTAAGTGGGCCTCGTCAATAAATAATACCAATTTTGGTTTCCCACTATCCCCTTCTTCAGGAAAAGTCATATAGATCTCTGCAAAAAGAGACAGCATAAATGTAGAAAACAACTGTGGCTTATTTTGGATATCAGCAACTCTTAAAATATTGACCACTCCTTTACCATCTCTTGTCTCAAGCAAATCCTGAACGTCAAAACTTAACTCTCCAAAAAATCCAGCCGCTCCCTGTTGTTCCAAAGCAACAATTGATCTTAAAATTGTCCCCAAAGATGCTGATGCAATCGAACCATAATTAGCAGATAGTTCTGCCTTACCCTGAGCGTTATCAGTAACGTACTGCAATACTTTCTTTAAATCATTCAGATCAATTAAAGGAAGGCCTTTATCATCACAATATTTGAAGACTATGGACATGATACTTTGTTGGGTATCATTTAATTCTAATATTTTACTTAATAAAACAGGGCCAAATTCAGTTACCGTAGCTCTTAATTTCACTCCTGCACCACCGGAAATACTCATCAACTCTACCGGAAATGCCTGCGGATTATATGGAAGTCCGGTTTTTGCATACCTTTCTTCGATGATAGGATTCATTTCACCAGCTTCTGCAATCCCTGAAAAATCCCCTTTAATATCTAAAACTAAAGAAGGAATTCCTGCATGAGACAGTTGTTCTGCAAAAACCTGCAAAGTTTTGGTTTTACCGGTTCCTGTTGCCCCGGCAATAAGACCGTGACGATTGATGGTTTTCAAAGGAATAGTTACATTCACCTCCGTAATAACCTCTCCATCAAGCATTCCCTTTCCTAATATTATGTGTTCTCCTTTTGGAGTATATCTTGCACTTAATTCATCAATAAATTGTTTTTTATCTGCCATTTGATTTTTTTTAACTTATAAATATAAAATTTTTTATAAAATATTATGCCATTAAAATTGGATTCTTAGTTACTTATTAAATTAATTCACTCCCATCTAATTCATGTACAGCAGCATAATTTGACCACAACAAAGAAATAAACTGATCAGGCACAGCCTTTAAATGCTTAAAATCTCCACCTTACATAAATATTTTTGCATTCTAAACATGACAAAAAACAGTCTACCAATTTGGTATTTTTATCATCAATCCTTTCTGTTTGAAAATAAATAACTTTCATTCCCTACAGCAGCAAAAAACAATCTAAATTGAAAGAAACTATCATTCAGATTTAACATTTCGTTTACAATTCATCTAATACTTCGTATCTTTAACTAAAATTTAATTTAAAATAGAGCCAATGAAAGTTGAACAAATATATACGGGCTGTCTAGCTCAGGGAGCCTATTATATTGTATCAGAAAACGAAGCTGCAATTATAGATCCTCTAAGAGAGGTAAAACCATATCTGGATCGTCTTGAAAAAGATAATGTAACTTTAAAATATATTTTCGAAACTCACTTCCATGCTGATTTTGTTTCAGGGCATTTGGACTTAAGCAAAAAGACAGGAGCTCCAATTATTTATGGACCCACAGCTAATCCCAAGTTTGAAGCAATAATAGCTGAGGACTTCCAGGTTTTTAAGGTTGGAAAAGCAAAAATAAAGGTTCTTCATACTCCCGGCCATACCATGGAAAGTACGACTTATCTGTTAATAGATGAAAATGGTACAGAAACGGCAATTTTTACAGGAGACACCTTATTTTTAGGCGATGTAGGAAGACCCGATCTTGCTCAGAAAGCAACAAATCTTACCCAGGAAGACCTTGCTGGAATTCTCTATGACAGTCTCCACAGTAAAATTATTCCTTTAGACGACACCATTACGGTTTATCCTGCTCATGGAGCGGGCTCTGCCTGTGGAAAGAACATGCAGAAAGAAACAGTAGATACGCTTGGCAATCAAAAAAGAACTAATTACGCATTAAATCAACCCGATAAAGAATCTTTCATAAGAGAAGTATTGGATGGACTTACTGCTCCTCCCAAATATTTCGGGATGAATGTCGCTCTAAACAAAGGAGGCTATGAAAGCATAGATACTGTAATGGATAAGGGTCTGAATCCGATCTCTGTTGAAAATTTTGAAAATTTTGCAGAAGATAGCGGAGCTTTAATTTTAGATACAAGAGGTGCTGCTGATTTTCACAAAGGTTTCATTCCCAATTCTATAAATATAGGTTTAAAAGGA
Source organism: Chryseobacterium sp. T16E-39 (assembly GCF_002216065.1). Lineage (NCBI taxonomy): Bacteria > Pseudomonadati > Bacteroidota > Flavobacteriia > Flavobacteriales > Weeksellaceae > Chryseobacterium > Chryseobacterium sp. T16E-39. Next base: position 3,036,210 of record NZ_CP022282.1, read on the forward strand.
GATTTTGCCCCTTGGGTAGGAACATTAATTGTAGATGTAAAACATCCTTTGTTATTAGTTACAGATGAAGGAACGGAAGAAGAAGTAATCACCAGATTAAGCAGAGTAGGATTTGATAATGTTTTGGGATATCTTGAAGGAGGATTCAGATCGTGGAAAGATTCAGGAAAAGAAATTGATGAAGTAAAAAGAATCTCCCCTGCTGAATTTGTAGAACAGTTTGATGACAAAGCTACTGTAGTTGACGTCCGAAAACTTACTGAATATGCAGCTGAACATATTGATAATGCATTTAACAAACCATTAGATACAATTAGTGATTGGGTAAGCTCAATTAATGATTCCGAACATTTTTTCCTTCATTGTGCGGGCGGATATAGGAGCATGATTGCTGCAAGCATACTTAACTCACACGGAATAAGAAATTTCACTGAAATAGAAGGTGGATTTAACGGGATTAAAAAGACAGAAAAATTACCTACTTCAGACTTTGTCTGCCAGTCAAAAACGTTATAATGAACGTATGAGGAATCAAATCTGGGGATTTATCTTTGTAACATCTGCTCTTTTAAGTGCTTGTAAAACATCAACTACAGCTACAGCACAAAACAACGCTTTACCCAATATTAAAGAAGTGGTTAATAGCAATGATGTTACTTTAGTAGATGTAAGAGTCCCTGAACAATATAAAGAAGGAACCGCAAAAAATGCGATTAATATTCCGTTGGCAGATATTCAAAGCAATATCGGCTCTTTAAAAGGCAAAAAAGTAGTTGTTTTTTGTAATAAAGGAATACAGGCAGATCAGGCTGTGCAAATTTTAAAGAAAAATGGCGTGGATGTTTACGATGGAACAAGCTGGAAAAATGTAAAAGCCATCCAGGAAGAAAACGCCGCTCCCAAATAATAAAAACACCAGAAAATCATGTCAGAAAAATTTAAAGAACTTATTAATTCCGAACGACCTGTTTTAATTGACTTTTTTGCTACATGGTGCCAGCCATGTAAAGTCCAGTCATCGGTATTAACTACAGTAAAAGAAAATGTTGGCGAGGCAGCACGAATTATCAAAGTAGATGTAGATCAATATCCTGCAATCGCCTCACAATACGGAGTAAGAGGAGTTCCGACTCTAGCTATATTTAAAGAAGGAGAACTTCTGTGGAAGGAAAGTGGCGTCCATGATGTCAATACTTTAACCCAACTCTTAAAACAATATGAATAAAGCTGTGAAATTTCACAGCTTTTTTTATACTACCTCTCAATTAAATTTGAATTGAAAAATGATCTCTGTCATTTAAAAACTGGAAATGTTTTCTGAAGTCCACAAGCTCATCGATACTCAATTCTGCAGATACAATGTTCTTATCCTTCTGAGCAATCTCTTTTCCGTCAGCAAAAAAACAATGTGAGCTTTCCTGATAGAATAAGTTATTTCCGTCTGTTCCTATTCTGTTTAATCCAAAAACATAAGATAAATTCTCAATAGCCCGGGCTTTTAACAAATGTTCCCATGCACCTACTCTCTTATCCGGCCAATTGGCCACATACAGAATTGCATCATAATCATCATTATTCCTTGCAAAGACAGGAAAACGGAGATCATAACAAACCTGTAAAAAAAACCGGATTCCTTTATATTCCACGATTACTCTTTCTTTTCCAGGTGTATACACTTTATCTTCTCCTGAGAAAGAAAACAAATGTCTTTTATCATAAAAAACAACTGTTGAATCAGGTTTCACAAAATACATTCTGTTATAGAAATTTCCATTTTCTGCTACAGGGGCGCTACCACAAAATGCTGTATTTTTTTGTTTTGAAATCTTCTTCAAAAACTCCAGGGCTTCCTCATTTCTATCTGAAACTTCAGAAGCATCCATACAAAAACCAGTAGAAAACATTTCAGGTAAGAGAAAAAGATCAGCCTCCTGATCATTCAACTCTTCTTCTATTAAACGAAAGTTTTCATTTTTATCTTTCCAGACAATATCTAAATTTAATCCCTTAATTTTCATAAAACCATTCAAAATCTTGTATAAAAATAGGATTTTTAATCGATTTCGGTTCTATTTTTGCAGCTGATTATTATCAAATAATAGATCTAAAGTTTAAAATTTATGAAGAAATTGGTTTTTATATTTATGGTAATCTTTTGTGGAGCTACCATAAATGCTCAGGCATGGAATGGAAAGGGAGATCAGAAAATACAGCTTGGTTTTAGTGCCTGGGGCTATGGAACAGGGATTACAGGAACTTACGATTATGGTCTCAATAAACTCATCTCCGTAGGAGCGGGCTTAAATGGTTATTTTAGCGGATATAAGAACAACGATAATGATAACAGAGTTTTCATTTTTGGAAGAGTCAATTTTCATTTAAAAGAAGCATTACAACTTCCTGAAAAGTTAGATATTTATCCGGGTGTCGATCTGGGTATCCTGGGAAAAGATTTTGGAATTGGTGCTCATATTGGTGCCCGCTACTTTTTCACAGAAAAAATCGGGGTATTTGCGGAAGTTGGAAACAATGGCAGCCTTGGAGTTTCTTTAAATTTGTAAAAACAGTCTTAATATATGACAAAGCTTCTCTATATGAGGAGCTTTTTTATTTGGCATAGTTTTGATAATTGTTACCTTTGCAAATTAAATCTAAAATTTATTAATGGAATTAGCAATTAAAATTTTTCAATTCATATTAAGCATTTCTATCTTAGTTATTCTTCATGAACTTGGTCACTTTCTACCAGCTAAATGGTTTAAAACCAAAGTAGAGAAGTTTTACCTATTTTTCGATCCTTACTTTTCTATAGTAAAGAAAAAAATCGGTGAGACTGAATATGGTATCGGATGGCTTCCTTTTGGAGGATATGTGAAAATTGCCGGAATGGTGGATGAAAGTATGGATACGGAGCAATTGAAACAGCCTGCACAACCATGGGAGTTTCGTGCAAAACCAGCTTGGCAGAGATTAATCATTATGATGGGTGGGGTTACTGTAAACTTTTTCCTTGCCTGGTTAATATACAGCTGCCTTTCTCTTTTTAATGGAGAAATGTATACAGATCTTACCAAATTTGATAATGGTATCGGTGTAACGGAAGCTGGTAAAAAAATGGGATTCCAAAGTGGTGATAAAATCGTTTCTATAGATGGAAAACCTGCAGAAAGATTGGAAAATTCGGCTATTAATATACTTTTCAGTGACAAGGTTACTGTTCTTAGAAATGGAAAAGAAGTAACATTCAAAGTAAATGAAGATGGTGTAGCTGATGTGATCAAACAAAGAGAAGCAAAGCTGTACATTACACCTAGAATTCCGATGATCATTGACTCTTTAGCAACTCCTTCTTCTAAAGCATCCGGATTGGCTAAAGGCGATAGAATTATAGCAATTAATGGGAAATCTACCCCCTTCTTCGATGAAGTAAGTTCAACATTAGCAGAAAACAAGGGAAAAACAGTCAGTATCGAGGTAACCCGTGGTGCTGAAAAACAGACCATCTCTGCACCGGTAGATAAAAATGGTAAGTTGGGAATTGCAGTTGATCAAAAAAGTCTTGCAAGTGTAGTAACGGATAAAAAATATTCTTTTGGAGAATCTATCCCAAGAGGACTTGAAAGAACAATTGAAGCTTTAACTATGCAGGTAAAGCAATTCAAAATCATGTTCAATTCTAAAATTCAAGGATACAAAAATGTAGGCGGACCTATTGCAATTGTGAAATCGATGCCTGTAAACAAAGCTGCAGATGGTAGTTTTGCGATTAACTGGCCAGCGTTTTGGAGCTTTACAGCAATGTTCTCGATCTGGTTAGCATTTCTGAACCTTATCCCTATTCCAGGGCTTGATGGTGGACATGTTATTTTCACATTATATGAAATTATTGTTGGAAAACCAGTTCCTCAAAAGGTATTGGAAAACGCACAGATGATTGGTGTTATCTTCCTGTTAGGCTTGATGTTACTGATTTTCGGAAGCGACATATTCAAAATATTTACAGGAAAATTATAAGATTTTTCAAATTTTCAAAAGAAAAATTTGTGTGGTATAGATATTCGTCCTATATTTGCACCACTTAAAAATAAGGACATTCCTCCTTAGCTCAGTTGGTTAGAGCATCTGACTGTTAATCAGAGGGTCGCTGGTTCGAGCCCAGCAGGAGGAGCCAAAAGACTTACAGAAATGTAGGTCTTTTTTTTTGCTTTATATTCTTCAAATTCCTATAATTTAACTGCCCGGAACTCTTTACTTTTTTTTAAAAAATACTAGATATTTGTAACTTATTATTAAGTTTTCATACTCTTTAGTAAAGGGGTTTTTAGAACCCTCTTTTACAATCTTGTATACATATTGAAATATCCCATGAGAAAAATTTTTGTTTCGGTATTAGCTGCTTTTGCCGCTATTCAGGTTTCAGCCCAGGAAAAGTCTTATTTTTTATCAAGTCCATCATTAAGCCCTGATGGAAAAACTGCTTATTTTGCTTATGACGGAGATATCTGGAAAGTAGATTCCAATGGTGGAAATGCTTCAAGAATTACCGCTTTGGACGGAGAAGAAATCAATCCACGTGTTTCACCTGACGGGAAATGGCTTGCATTCAGCTCCAATCAATATGGAAATTATGACGTTTACGTAATGCCTGCTGAAGGAGGTACGATCAAACAACTTACTTTCCATACCGGAAAAGACGAAATAGAAAACTGGGGATGGGATAGCAAAACCATTTATTTTACATCTAGCAGAAATAATAATTTTGGAAGTTTTAAAACGAGTATTGTAGGAAAAACCCCGCAAAAACTTTTTAACAATTATTTCAACAATACGAATGGGCTTGCCGAGACTCCTTCAGGCGAATATCTTTTCACCAATTCATCAGAAAGTGCGAACCAAGTTCACAGAAAACATTACAAGGGAGAAAACAATCCTGATATTTTAGGGTTCAACCCTAAGAATAATACCTTCAAACAGTATACAAACTACGAGGGGAAAGATTTCAATCCAACTGTAGATAAAAACGGGGTGATCTATTTTATTTCCGATGAAAATAACAATGAATACAATTTATATAAAATTGAAAATGGGAAGAAGGTAGCGCTAAGCCAGTTCAGCACTTCTATCAAAAAGCCATTTGTTTCTGCGGACGGATCTAAAGTAATTTTTGAAAAAGATTACCAACTTTATACGTATGATGTCGCTACAAAGAATACAAAATCACTGAGCATTAGCTTAAACACCAACAAAACACTGGAAAAAGAGCAAAACTTCATGACCGAGAATAATATTTCTTATTATGACGTTTCTCCAGATGGAAAAAAAATGGCCTTTGTAAGCAGAGGTGTTTTATTTGTTTCTGACATTGAGGGCAAGTTCACCCAACAAATTTCCAATGGGAAAGAACGCGTCATGGAAGTAAAATGGCTGAAAGATAACCGCACATTACTTTTTAATCAAACTGATAAAGGATATCAAAACTGGTTTAGCATTTCTGCAGACGGTAAAGGTGAAGTAAAACAATTGACAAAGGATTTGCGTAACAACCGTAATTTAACCCTTAATCATGATCTGACAAAAGGAGTGTATTTAAGTGGAAGGGACGAGGTAAGGTTAATAGATTTAAAAAATTTCAATTCTACCACGATCGTAAATGATGAAATCTGGGCTTTTCAAAATTCAATCCCTTCATTTTCTCCCAATGATGAATATGTACTATTCTCAGCAAAAAGAAATTTCGAACTGGATATTTTTATTTATAACATTAAAAAAGGTCAAACGATAAACCTTACCAATACCGGTGTTTCAGAAGAAGACCCTTACTGGTCTCCCAATGGAAAGTATATTTATTTTACCAGCGACAGAACCAGTCCGTCTTATCCTTTAGGAATGCAAAAATCCAATATTTACCGAATGGCGCTGGATTGGTTTGATGAACCCTACAAATCTGAAAAATTTGACAAGCTTTTTATTGAAGAGAAAAAAGAAACCAAAACTGACGAGGATAAAAAGGATAATAAAGAAAAAAAAGGTGAGAAGGAGGAGGAAAATAAAGAGAAAAAGGAAGCAAAGGAACCCATTGTAAAAGAACTAAGGGTTAACCCTGAAAATGCATTGGAAAGAATCGAGATGGTTACTGACAGATATGGATATCAGGATGACCCAATTGTTTTTGCAGATGACAAGAAAGAAATCTTGTTTTTTAATTCCAATCAGGATAACGGAAAAAAACAGCTTTTCAAAAAAGTATTTACTGATTTCGAACCTGCCAAATCTGAGAAGGTTTTCGATAAGGCGGCTAGCTATATGACCAAAAACGATAAAAATCTTTTTGCATTAATAGAAGGCAATATCTATAAAATGACACTGGCGGCTTTAAAGCCGGAGAAAATAAGCATCCAGTACACTTTTGATAAAAATCTGGCATCAGAATTCACTCAAATGTTTGACGAAGCCTGGACTGGTGTTGAAGAAAACTTTTATGATCAGAAGTTTCATGGCATTGATTGGAAAGCAAAAAAGGAACAATATGCCAGATACCTTCCTTATGTAAATAATAGAAATGATCTGAGAATTTTATTAAATGATCTTTTAGGTGAACTTAACTCTTCACACATCGGGTTTGCTTCTACCGGAAAAGAAGAAACCAGGTACCTGAATTATTTTACCAACGAAACCGGAATTATATTTAAGAAAGATGAACCTTATACCGTAGAAAGCATTGTTCGTAAATCTCCGGCATTCCGCTCAGGTGTTGATATTAACCCGGGAGACAAATTGTTGACTGTAAATGGGAAAAACGTTGATTCTAATGAAAACCGTGAGGCTTATTTCACTAGTCCAAAAAAGCAGGAAGAGTTGATCCTTAGCTTTAGTCGTAGCGGCAAAAACATAACCACCAAAGTGCATCCTGTCTCAAATATGGAATTAAAAGGATTGCTTTATGATGACTGGATCTTTAACAACCGTCAACGTGTTAATACTCTCAGCAATAACCGTATTGCTTATTCATACATGAAAAATATGTCTACTGATGAATTGGATCATTTTCTTTTAGATATGGTAGAGCAGGAAAACAGAAAAGACGCCGTCATTCTTGATCTCCGTTATAATACCGGTGGAAATGTACATGATAAAGTATTAAATTTCCTTGCACAAAAGCCTTATTTACAATGGAAATACCGTGAGGGAAAAATGACTACACAACCAAACTTTGCCCCTTCAGGAAAACCTATTGTTTTGCTTATTAATGAAGGTTCACTAAGTGATGCTGAAATAACTGCGGCTGGTTTCAAAGCTCTAAAACTGGGAAAAATTATTGGTCAGGATACCTATCGCTGGATTATCTTCACTTCATCAAAAGGTCTCGTAGATAACTCTTCTTACAGACTTCCTTCATGGGGTACCTATACTCTGGACGGGCAGAATCTGGAAAAAACAGGTGTAAAGCCGGATATTTATATTAAAAATAGTTTTATGGACCGTCAGTTGGATAACGACCCTCAACTGGAACGGGCAGTTCAGGAAATACTTAAAGATTTAAAATAAAAATAGGGCTTACATTTCTGTAAGCCCTATTTTTTGCATATAATTTGCTTGACAGAGATTAACAATAGTAAATAATATAGATACAATGCCTTACTTATCCCGGATCTATTTAAATGATGATCATCCAAAAGATTTCCCCTTCAATCTTCCTTTTCTAAGCAACGGATTGGATCTTAAATTTAGAAGTAATGTCACCTTTTTCGTTGGAGAAAATGGAATTGGCAAATCGACATTATTGGAAGCCATTGCAGAAAAATGTGGGTTCAACGTATCAGGAGGCAACCGAAATCACAATTATAGTTCCCACAAAACAGAATCTGAACTATCAGAATATCTGACACTTTCATGGGACACAAAAACCGCACAAGGTTTTTTCATGAGAGCGGAAAGCTTTTTTAACTTCGCTACCTATATTGACGAGGTAGCACAGGAAGACAGGAGGGTTCTGGATGCTTATGGTGGAAAATCATTGCATCAACAATCACATGGCGAAGCATTCTTATCATTATTCCACAATCATTTTCAGAAAGGCATTTATATTCTCGATGAGCCAGAGTCTGCCCTTTCCCCGCAAAGACAGCTTTCCCTATTATCGATTATTCATAAATTAGAAAAGTCCCGACAAGCTCAGTTTATCATTTCCAGCCATTCCCCTATTTTAATGAGCTATCCCGATGCAGAAGTTTATCTACTGGACGATAAAATTCAACAAATCCATTATAAAGAAACCGAACACTATCAACTTACAAAGAGTTTTTTAGAATCCCCGGAGCTGTATTTTCGGCATTTATTTGAAGATATTTAAATTTCATTACAAAACAGGTTAAATATTTCTTATTGAAATTCACATATTTAGTCTAAAATCACTGATAATTGCGTGTAAAACTTGCTTGATATTAATATTCATATTATATTTGCACCACTTAAAACAAAGGAAAATTCCTCCTTAGCTCAGTTGGTTAGAGCATCTGACTGTTAATCAGAGGGTCGCTGGTTCGAGCCCAGCAGGAGGAGCAAAAAGACTTACAGAAATGTAGGTCTTTTTTTATGCCTACTTAATTTCCGTGAGTATAGATTAAAATCTAATACGTCAAGTCTTGGCGCACTCAATTCCTAACTTTACTTTATAATAGATAGAAAAGTAAAGATTTCCATAGTAAAACATCTCAATTAAAAGACACAGAAAACCCTATACTGTGAATTAAAAAATATTTTTATATTAGCAAAGTAAAAACACAAACAATCAATGAAGAAAAATTTAATTATTCGGCTGGTGCTTTCCATAGCACTGGTTACCTTTATGGGCTCCTGTAGCTCTGAAGAAGACCTCTTCATCAGGAAAGAAGAAAAGTATTCAAAAAAATTTCAGGTATTTACTTCTAAAAAAGAGGAAGCTGTTAACTATGGGAATGGCTTTAAAACTTTATTAGAACGTTATGATGAAATCAAGAATGTTCAACACACTTTAAAATCAATTAAAAAAGCTTGGAAAAATTCATCAAAAATAGCTGATGAATTTGTAGAATTTAATATTAGGTCTCAGGACATAACAACTAATAATAAAGAAAAATATACTCTTTTTCCTCTAATCAAAAATTATACTGTAGGAGGAATAATTATCGCTGTTTTAAAAGAGAATGATACGCAGGTAGAATTTCTAAAAATGTCTTCTGATGCTGACAATTATAATGAAATATTAGGATTATTCCGGGCTCAATACTTAAAAAGCAATTTAAAAAATAAAAATTTAAATAAAGGAGCTGGAGGACCATGTGGTTTTGATGGTGCCCCTCCATGTGATATAGAAACTGTAGTTATTACCATCGGAGGAGGGGGTGGCGGAGGTTCTTTACCTCCAGGAGGCGGCTGGGTTCCGCCAGGAGGATGTGGACCTTATGAAGATTGCCTACATAATCCTGACGCAGGAGGAACTGCTGGAAGTGGAGATACTCCTAATAATAATCAAAATGCAAATCCTTGTGAGAAAACCAAAAGTAACTTAGAAAATCCTAACATAAAGTCAAAAATTGCTGAACTGAAAACACAATCAACACAGGGAGGAGAAAAAGGTGTGATGTTTAAAGCAGATGGTACTCCTTCAGCAACAAAACTCGGCGGTGATCATAATGTGGATTTTGGTAATAAAACAGGATATCAAGGAGGCTATCATAATCATACACCCACGGGTATACCAATGCTTTCCCCTCCGGATATTGATCAACTTTTGCAATTTGCATTAGCACAAGGAAATGGAAACCCTACAAATGCTAGTAATGCATATATAGGAATGGTAGCTCCTAATGGCATGCATTATGTGATATCTTTTAATGGAACTTATAATGATGCATTAGTAACTTTTTCACAAGAACAACTAAAACAATTAAAAGATGATTATAGAGATTTAGCCAATGATTTGACTTCAATCATAGTAAGCGGAACACAATATATTAATAGTGATGGTTCGATAAATCATCTAGGAGCAGAAAAATTATTTTTTACTATTTTAAAAAAAATGAATTTAGAAGGGAAGATCAATCTACAAAGAATTGAAAGCACGGGAACAATTCAAAACATAAATTTGAATAGTAATAACCAACCTACTCCAACTCCATGTTCTTAAATAAAAATAAAAATATGAAAATAATAACAAATTTCAAGACCATACTATTATTCAGCTTCATTATTAGTGCTCTATCATGCGAAGCACAAATAATCCCTTTGAATACAGGAATATTGAGCATTCCTGAAAATGCATATGTTAAAGATTCAAACAACGAATTAATGCCTTACATAGGTACATATAAAGCTAATTTTCAAGGAAAAGAAATTACTTTATTTATTAATAAAGAAGAAAAAAGAATAGTCAAAAGAATTGACAAACAATTCTATAGAGATGCATTAGTGGTGAAATACATTGTGAAAAATGCTACAGGAACGATTTTGCAAGACACTCAAAACAATAACAGTCAAGGCATCTATCTTATTAGTAGTAATATGAAATCGGGAAATACTGTTAGATTAATCTATAGTGGTACTAATTGTGGTGTAGGTTGGGGAGATATTTTCTTAAAAAAAATCAATTCAACACAAATCTCTTGGGAATATCGTCCAGATGATATCATAATTGATAGTAGTAAATGTCCAAGTGGTACAGATATAAATATCTATTTACCTGAAACAAAGGACTTGATATTTACTAAACAATAGAACTGTTTATTTTTTTAAATAATTAAAGACCTTTATCTATTTTGGTAAGGGTTTTTAGTACATCTAACAGAAAAAAAAGCCTTCCTTAAAAGAGACTTGAAGAACAAGGCCTTTAGGCATTAATATTGCTGCGGCAAACTGATTAGCTTCCATTTCAATTTTGTAGTCTTTGCCTTTCAAGCTTGTTTTTCTAAACATATACGTTTATGCTATCTACAAATACCTCTTGTTGTTTGTTTTTATTTTTATGAAGCATATAATGACTACCTGCAGCCACATAGAGTTTGAGTCCAGCAGGAAGAGCTAAAAAACCTACATTTCTGTAGGTCTTTTTACTTTGTTGTTTGCTAAAGCCACAGGTAACAAATAACCAAATTCATCCTATTATTTTTGCTACATTTGCATTTTTGTAAACAAACACGAAATTTTTTTAAACCTTATCCGTTTTAAATGCATAAACAGCATGCTTTTTGTTTATGCTAAATGCTTGATGAAATACCTAATGTTAATTAATAACCCCAAATACCATTACCTCTATCTTTTTCTATTATTTTCCAGCATTGTCTGTGCCCAAAATACAGCAAGTGGTAAAATTGTTGATGCAAAAACCAACAAAGAAATTACAGGGGTTGATGTTTTCATCAATGATAGTAATAATCCTCTATTAACAACAACTACAGGAAACTTTAGTGTTCAGTCGGACAGTATTATTTATAAATTAAAGTTCTTAAGAAAGAGTTATGCATTACAAAGCGTGGATGTTACCCCGGAAAATGCGAACAATATATTTGTAAAACTCTCTAAGGAGAAAGTAGAAAGCATTCAGGAAGTTGTTATTCATAACGAAAAAACAAAATTCAAGAACAAGAAAGAAAATCCGGCTTATGCAATTATGCAGGAAGTATGGAAACGGAAGAGAAATAATGGTTTAGATAAATTTGATACGTATACCTATAAGGAATACGAGAAGATTCAATTTGATGCGAATAATCTGGACAGCACGTTCATGAAAAGAAAGATCTTTAACAAACTGGATTTCATTTTTGACTATGCCGACTCAACGGCCAGTGGTAAAATGGCTCTCCCAATCTTTCTCAATGAGGCTGTTTATAAAAATTATGGTGAAAACAAACCCGGCAAAAAAACAAAAAAACTCCTCGTAGCCCAGAAAACTTCAGGGTTTCAGGATAATCAGATTGTTACTTTAACCGCAAAAAATCTATACCGCGACATCAATATCTATGATAATACCCTGAATTATTTTGATATTGGATTTCCAAGTCCGGTAGGAAGTGACGGCTTTAGTACTTATGATTATAACTTAATTGATACCATCTCCATGCGTGGAGAGAATGCTTATAAAATAAGGTACCAGCCTAAAAGAACAGAAATCCTGGCTTTTCAGGGTTACCTTTATATCGACACTGATACATATGCCGTTTTAGGTGCGACATTAAAGTCAACCCAAAAGATGAACGTTAACTTTGTCAATGGAATTTCCACAGAACTGGAATATGATAATCCTGACGAAAATACATTCTTGCCTAAAAAGTTTGTAACAGTTATAGAAATGACTCCTTTTTCGAAAAAGAAAACATCAAAAAGTATTATTGCTAAAAGAACTGTCGATTATTCTGAGTACGAATTTAATAAACCTCTCGAAGCTTCAGTTTTTAAACGAAGCGAAGAGGAGTACGATAACAAGTTTGTAGATAAGGATGATTCTTATTGGGTGAAAGCAAGACCTGATTCATTATCCAAATCAGAACAAGGAGTTTATGACATGCTTGAGAAGCTTCAGCAGGTTCCAAAATTCAACCGGATTGTTAAATTATACGAAACCCTTGGGTCGGGTTATTACAATGTTACAAAAGGGATTGATTTAGGTCCTATTTTTTCAGTATACGGAGTAAATGAGGTTGAAGGAGACAGAATAAGATTGGGAGCAAGAAGCTATTTCTCTATGAATGACCCATGGAGAGTACAGTTCTATACTGCTTACGGATTTAAAGATCAGAAATTCAAATACGGTGTAGAAGCGAAATACATGTTCAACAGGGTAAACCGATTCACGATTGGAGCCGGAACGAGAAGGGATGTTATGCAGCTTGGAGTTCAGTTAACAACGGATGATGGAATTATGTCGCGAACATTTGCCTCTTCCACTGTATTTGCAAGAGGAGACAATGCCTCTCTAAGTTCTTTAAACCAAACCAACATTTTTGCTTCTATAGAGCCATGGAAAAACTTCCAGGTCAGAGTGGACGGAACCATGCAAAGTATTAAATCTGCTAATCCCACGGGATTTAACCTGATGTACTACCGAGATGGAGATCTAAGAAAAACAGTGAATGATTCCCACGTAACGGTCAGCTTAATCGCAAGACCGGGAGCAAAATTTTCACAAACCGGAGTTGACAGACACGAACATGGGACATTAGCACCAACTATTGTTTTAAAGTATACAAGAGGTCTTGAAGGACTTTTTAATGCAGATTTTAATTATAATAAATTACAGTTTCTTTTCTATAAACCGGTCCTGATTGGAAGCTGGGGAAAGACTTTAATTAATTTTGAGGCCGGAAAAAACTTCAACACTGTTCCATTGGCCCTACAGAATGTAATTCCTGGAAACCAATCTTACAGTCTGGTCGGAAATACTTTTGCACAGCTTAATTACTATGAATTTGTAGCAGATACCTATACAACGCTTCATTTAGAACATCATTTCAATGGTAAGATTCTTTCCTATATTCCTTTAATTAAAAAACTTAAATTAAGAGAAATTGCATTCATAAGGGGCGCATACGGAACATTAAGCAATGCTTCTAAAGCGATCAATGTAGACAGTTCTAAATACTCTGCTCCAAGTGATCATATTTATTATGAATACGGATTTGGTATTGAAAATATAGGATTTGGAAATCTTAGAATCTTCAGAGTCGATTTTAACTGGAGGGGAAATTACCTGAACAGACCCGATATTTCTACATTTGGAGTAAAGGCTGGATTCCAGGTTGGTTTTTAAAACACTCATTAATAATTACATTTAATAAGATAAAAGCCTCAATAATATTGAGGCTTCATATTTTTAATTGCTGGAATCAGATTAGCATGAACATGGATCTATATCAAGAATCATATTAACGCAACGAAGCTGTTGTTGAGGAGTCCATGCGCACCATGCTATACACGTTGTCCCTGGTGAAGGGCAAATCATTAAACCTCCATCTATTGATTTCAATTCTCTTTTTGTAAGTCTTTTTAAATTTTTCATAATACATTAGTTTTAATTTATCGCCTACTCTATATGCTTTTCGGCTCTCGCATGGTTTTAGCTCATATATAAAATGACGGAAAATATAAAAAGCCCCAACGATGCTGAGGCCTATTATTTTTACATTCAAATTAGCAAGGGCAAGGATCTGGATCCATAACCATATTAGGACAACGGAGTCTTTGCTGCGGTGTCCATGAGCACCATTCCGAGCAAGTAGTTGCAGGTGCAGGACATGCCATAGCACCTCCATCGATTGATTTCAATTCTCTTTTTGTAAGTCTTTTTAGATTTTTCATAAAAATAGATTTTTTAATTTGCTACAATTTATAATTAACAGTCACATGGTGCATCGATAACAGAATTGATACAGTGAGCTTTTTGCCAGGCTGTCCATGAGCACCATTCCGCACACCAAGAAGCAGGAACCGGACATCTTTCAGCACCACCAGCTATTGATTTCAATTCTCCTTTTTTTAATTTTTTTAAATTTTTCATAATACATAGTTTTAATTTGTTGCCTACTCTATTTGCTTTTCGGCTACCGCAATGATCTATTAATTAAACGGTAACAATATAAAAATATTTCACAAAATATGGAATACCATCAAAAATTTTTACTTACATCAACAAAAAAAAGCCTCAACAAATGTTGAGGCTTTTAATTTTTTATGAAACGCTTATATTACGCGTTCGGTTCTACAGATACAAAAGATCTGTTATTTGCTTTCTTTCTGAAAACTACTTTACCGTCTACCAATGCAAACAAAGTGTGGTCTTTACCCATTCCCACGTTTTCACCTGGGTGATGTTGAGTACCTCTTTGTCTGATAATAATATTACCGGCAATAGCTTCTTGTCCACCGAAAATCTTTACACCTAATCTCTTAGAGTGAGATTCTCTACCGTTTTTGGAACTACCGACTCCTTTCTTGTGTGCCATTTTATTTGTAGATTATTATTACTTGTTAAGTGCTTTAAATTGATCAATATTCTTAACGATAGCAGCATCTACTTCTTCGTGAGTAAGAATATTTTTTTCCAATTCAACTTTAACTGCTTTTCCTAAAGTAATTAAAGTTTCTCTGTTTTCTTTAGACTGAGACAGGTTGTTTTTCTTTAAGTGATAATTCAATTCATGATCTTCACTAAAGTTAACCGTTGCGTTGTCTGAAAGAACTTCAGCTTTTTTTACAGTTTCTTTTTTAGCAGTCTTTTTTGCTCCACCTTCAAAACCAGTGATTCCTGTAATTTGAATTTGAGTTAAAGATTGTCTATGACCGTTTTTAACTTCATAACCTTTTCTTCTTTTCTTTTTGAAGATGATTACTTTATCAGCTTTAACATGGTCTAAGATCTCTGCATCTACAGTGATCCCGCTTACAGCTGGGGCGCCTACAGTGATTGTGCCGTTTACAGTAAGAAGAACTTTATCGAAAGAAACTTTTCCTCCTTTATCTCCTTTTAAACGGTGTACAAACAACTTTTGGTCTTGCTCAACTTTATATTGAAGCCCTGCTATTTCTACAATTGCAAACATTGTTTATAAATTTTTAGTTATTTCGAGGTGCAAATATAAGAATTATTTTCTAATTACCTTACAATCAAAACAATGTTTTTCTAAAAAACACTTTTTCACCACACTAGGAATAATTTTAACTATTTATGTATTAATATCTAAAAAATAATTTATACCTTCGTTTTCACCAAAAAATATTTTATATGAAAAATTTTAAATTCTGCTTTTTAGCAGGAGCTGTTGCTGTGTTATCCTTAACAGCATGTAATGACGACAAAATGGAAGACAATGTCTTACCTAATTCCCAAACAGAAAACGCTAAAATTGAACAACCCGGAGAACTGCAAAAAAGCTGTTCCTATGTAGATCAATACTGGAGTTCTACAGCCGTTCTTCTTACGGGTCTGCAAAATTCTGCCGACACTAACTTCATGAATGGACAAATGACAAAAATCGCAAGCATGTGGGGAAGAAGCAATCCTACGCTAAGATTTGTAAATGACCCATCCAATTTCAACTCAACCTACAATGCAATTTCCTACTCTAACGGAAAAATCTATTATGGATATGCAATCTACGCAGATGCTAAAAATAAAGGGGGAGACATTGTAAACGCAATGATTTTAGCTCATGAATACGGGCATCAGTTGCAATATGCTTTCAACCTACCTTCAGTGAATGAATCTACTGCCAGACCAAACGAACTGGAGGCAGATGGTTTTGCAGGATATTACCTGAGAAGACCAAATGGGTATAATAAAACCCAATTCTCTGAAATTGCTGCTGCTTACGAGTTTGCACAAAGCATTGGGGATTACCAAACATCAAGTGCTAATCACCACGGAACTCCGCCACAAAGAAGATCTGCTGTTCGTTTAGGTTTCTTATTAGGACAGTATAGTCTTTCTGCAGCCGACTTCGATTATAACTTCTTCTACTATTATCAAGGTGTTCTAAACGGAACATACAAAATGGGTAAAAACTCAAGAAATCCTGAAATTGATGCTTACATGAGTCAATATATGGATGAGTTGAGAAAAATCCAGACCGGAGAAATCTCTGCTGAAGAATACAGAAAACTGTAAACATTCATTTTTAACATATTTAGAAAAGGAGGTAAAGTTCATCTTTACCTCTTTTTATTTATCATAGATTATTACCAAAGTTTATTTATTTTTGACCCATACCATATATTATAATGAACAGGGATCTTTACATCGACTTCGCAAAAGGGCTGGCAACCCTTTCTATCATATTTATCCATACTGCGTTCTGGTCCGGACAATTTTACATACCCGCTGAAGTAAGAGTTTTTTCTCTGGTTTTTGATGTGGCCTTGTTTTACGCATTAAGCGGAATTACTTCCGGATCCAATATTGAAAAAACATTCTATCGGTTATTGAAACTGCAAATCACTTACATGATCTTTGTGACTTTTCTATTCTTCCTCGATTATTTTTTTAAGGTCTTTGGGTTGAACTTTTTTTCAATGGAGTGGTTACAGAAGTTTTACTCAACCTTTGGGTCTAAATATGCAACAACAAATATATCAACAGAACCTCAATGGCAGAATCTGGGCAATTGGTATCTTCATCAATACACCAATGCAGACACATTTCCTGTAGTCATGGGAAGCTTCTGGTATTTAAAAGTATATTTTATACTAACTGTTTTTGGGGTCCTGGTTTTACGGTTTTTTCCTAAACATATTAATTGGTTTATCGGATTATGTATTGCCTTAACCCTGATATTTAATATTTTCCCATGGTTGTATCCATCCGGACAGGTAGGTTATGTCGCATTTTATTTTGCCGTATTTTTAATTGCCAACAAGATGAAAGGCAGGAAAATCCCCTCTAAAATGATTCCCGTACTCTATGCTTTAGTGGGAATTTTATTGGTATGGATGTTCTCATATTATGGATCTGATATATTTTATAAGATCAATAAAAATAAATTTCCACCTCAGATACCTTATATAATATGGACATTGTTCTCACTTGTAACTTTGTTCGTTTTCTACAACCGCTTAAAAATCATAAAAGAAAATTTCATTACCTATATTGGTAAAAATGCAATATTCTTTTATTTCGCACAGGGAATAAGCTCTTCTCTCGTTTATTTTCTGGTTGTTAATCTGAATGAAAAGATGTCTTGGTGGATTCTGATGATCTTAATTTATATCATAAATATAATCCTGGCAACAGTGATATCAAAGGCATTAAAGAAGATAGATACTTTAGGATGGACCATTCTGGAATTTCTTCGAAGAAAAACAGCATCTTAAATAACTGAAATAAAACAAGATTTGTTATTGTAATTTAATTTAAATTTACAAAAAATTTAAAACATGTTTAAGTTGAAACTTCCTACCGATCCAAGGTGGGCAAACATTGCAGAGGAAAACATTGAAGAAATTTTAACAGACCATGCCTGGTGTGAACAAAAAGCCACAACTAATGCTATTTCTCTGATCATGATGCTTCCGGAACGTGCTGAAATTGTTACCGAACTTCTGGCTATTGCAAGAGAAGAGCTGGAGCATTTTACTCAGGTTCATGAGATTATCAAGAAAAGAGGCTATACATTTGGTCGAGCCAGAAAAGATGATTACGTCAATGAATTGGCAAAGTTTGTTGTTCAGGGTAAAAGAGAAGACCTTATTGTAGACAAAATGCTATTTGCAGCCATGATCGAAGCAAGAAGCTGCGAAAGATTTAAAGTACTTACTGACAATATTAAAGACGAAGAGCTGAAAACGTTTTACAAAGAACTGATGATTTCAGAAGCTAATCATTATACTACCTTCATTGGATTTGCCAGACAACTGGGAGATCCTGAAAAAGTAAATAAACGTTGGGAAGAGTGGCTGGAATACGAAGCAGAGATTATTAAATCTTATGGAAACAAGGAGTCTATACACGGCTAAATCATAACGAGTACAGAAGTTGAAAAAACTAACTTTCGAAAATATTGCCAATTTTTTCCTGAAAAATTTCTTTCAGGGACTTGTCATTATTGGACCTATCGGACTTACTATTTTTGTAATATGGTATATTGTTACTTCAATTGACAATATAATTCCATCTATTGCTAAAGAGATTCCGGGTTTGGTTTTTGTATCGACGATTCTGATAACTGCACTTTTAGGATATCTGGGAAATAAGTTCGTTGTCGGAAGATTCTTTTTCGACACCATGGACAGCCTTTTAGAAAAAACTCCCGGAGTAAAACATATATATACCCCAACGAAAGATGTCATGTCTTCATTTGTGGGTGATAAGAAAAAATTTAATGATCCCGTTTGGGTAAAGACCAATGAGAATCCTGAAATCTGGAGAATTGGGTTTTTAACTCAGAAAGAAATGGCAGATGTAGATAAACACAATTATGTTGCAGTTTATCTTCCTCACTCCTATGCTATTTCCGGATGGGTAATTGTTACCGAAGAAAAAAACATCAAACCTGTAGTGGGCATGTCTGCTGCTTCAGCAATGAAATTTGCTGTAAGTGGTGGAGTCGCAGGTTTTCACTCTGATGAAAATATATTTAAAGCTCCCGAGTAGTATTCTTTACTCTTTTTAAATATACTTGATGAATTGAAATTATTTTCAAACAAATTTTCTTTAAAAACAATCAAATAAAATACTTAACTCATGAATTTACCGTACGCGGAACCTTTCCGCATTAAAATGGTTGAAGAAATCCGTCAATCAACAAGAGAAGAAAGAGAACAATGGCTTAAAGATGCCAACTATAATTTATTTAATTTAAAGTCTTCGCAGGTTTTTATCGATTTATTAACCGATTCAGGAACCGGAGCAATGTCTGACAGACAATGGGGAGCATTGATGACTGGAGACGAAAGCTATGCTGGTTCCCGTTCATTTGAAGAACTTCATAATACTGTAAAAAGTATAACAGGTTTCCAATACCTTTTACCAACACACCAGGGAAGAGCTGCAGAAAACGTTTTATTTTCCGTTCTGGTAAAAGATGGTGATGTAATTCCCGGAAACTCTCACTTCGATACAACCAAAGGGCATATTGAATTCCGTAAAGCACATGCTATTGATTGTACAGTTGATGAAGCTTTTGATATCAATGATCCTCATTTATTCAAGGGAAACATCAATCTTGAAAAACTGGAAGAGGTTTATAAAAGCCATCCAAAGGAAAAAATTCCTTTTTGTTTAATTACGATCACGTGTAATTCATCAGGAGGCCAGCCGGTTTCTTTAGAAAATATGAAAGCCGTAAGAGATCTTTCCAATCAATATGGAATTCCTGTTTTCTTTGATTCAGCGAGATTTGCTGAAAATGCATACTTTATCAAAAAAAGAGAAAAAGGCCAGGAAAACAGAAGCATCAAGGAAATCTGTAAAGAAATATTTTCTTACGGAGATGGAATGACGATGAGCTCTAAAAAAGATGGACTAGTAAATATTGGAGGGTTCATTGCATTAAACAATGAAGAGGTTTTCAGAAAAGCCTCCAGCTTCACAATTATCTATGAAGGCTTCATTACTTACGGAGGTATGGCCGGAAGAGATATGGCAGCACTGGCAGTAGGATTGAATGAAGCGACAGAATTTGCTTATCTGGAAAGCAGAATTTCTCAGGTTGAATACCTTGGACATAAACTGATAGAGTATGGAATCCCAGTTCAAAAGCCAATTGGCGGCCATGCGGTTTTCATCGATTCACTTAATTTTCTCCCTAACGTTTCCCGTGAAGAATATCCGGCCCAAACATTAGGTCTTGAAATCTATAAAGAAGCAGGAATCAGAACGGTTGAAATTGGCACTCTGCTCGCGGACAGAGATCCTGAAACAAGACAGAACCGCTATCCAAAACTGGAATTAGTTCGTTTAGCGATTCCTAGAAGAACCTACACCAACAATCACATGGATTATATTGCTGCTGCGATCAAAAACGTTTACGAAAGACGTGATGAAATCGCAAAAGGTTACAAGATTACATGGGAGCCAGAGCTTTTAAGACACTTTACAGTACAGCTGGAAGAAGCATAAATTGAAAACCGGGAATTGAATCCCGGTTTTTTTATTTTTCACCGTCTTAATTTCAAATAATAAAAAATATTCGCCATAATTAACAATACAATAGATATTGTTTTTAGATTCTATAATTTTAACTTATTTTGGCTATTTAATTAAAATTTTTCATTTAATTATGCATTACATTTATTTTTCATAATACTTTTCAAAGAATAGTGATTTTTAATGATGATTTAAAAGTAAAAATCAATACTTTTGATCGAATTACCAATCACCGAAACTTGATTTATATGAAAATTAAATACTTAAGTGCCTTATTTCTTGGCACAACTGCCGCATTATATTCGCAGCAGATTAATGATACCATTTCCAAGGAAGCAAAAATTGAAGAAGTAGCCATTACCGGTAGTCGAAACAAAAAAAGAACGGTCATAGACACTCCTGTACCTATTGATGTCATTGATATCAAACAAGTAAGCCAGTCTACAGGACAAGTGGAAGTGAACCAACTTTTGCAATTTGCAGCCCCTTCTTTCAACTCTAATAAACAATCCGGTTCAGACGGAGCCGACGCCGTAGACCCGGCAACCTTAAGGGGACTAGGTCCTGATCAAACACTACTTTTATTGAACGGTAAAAGATATCACCAATCCTCACTTATTAATCTTTTTGGCACCAAAGGAAGAGGAAATACCGGGTACGATATGAATACGATTCCTATTGGCGCAATCAAAAGAGTAGAAGTTCTTCGTGATGGAGCATCTGCCCAATACGGCTCCGATGCTATTGCTGGTGTTATTAATATTATATTGAATGATAGAAATAAAGGATTTGAAGGCAATGTGTTTTCCGGAATGAATTTATTTAAAAGCCCGGGAAACAATGATGTCGTTTCAGATCATAAAATAGATGGACTTACATTTGATTTCAATGGTAATTACGGCACAAAAATAGGAACACAGGGTGGTTTTGCTAATTTTACTGCAGAATTTATTAATAAAGAATACTCCATCAGAAATGCCAATCCGGCAATCTATGATGCCCCAAGACAACGTTTTGGAGATGCCAAATCACAAAACATCTATTTTTTCGGAAATATTGAAGTCCCGCTTTCGGATAATTTGAAATTTTACTCTCATCCTGGATTCTCACACAGAAAGACAGATGCTAATGCATGGACAAGAAAAGCAGATGCCGACGGAAACGTTCCTGAAGTATATCCTAATGGCTTCAATCCAATTCAAGGAACGAGTATAACCGACTTCACTTTTGATAATGGTTTAAAATTCAAAGTTCTGGATTGGGATATTGATTTTTATAATGCTTTCGGTAATAACCGCTTCACTTATCAAATTGACAATACAATTAATGCAACTCTGGGAGCAAAATCACCAACTACCTTTAATGCCGGTGGACATTCTATCCTGCAAAATACAACAGGATTTAATGCTACAAAACAATTTAAAGTACTGGAAGGGCTTAATATTGCATTTGGATCCGAATTCAGATATGAAAAATTCGAAGTGATTAAAGGTGAAGAAGCATCTTATGCGATGTATGATATTAATGGAAATATTGTAACAGCGAGTACCCCTCAAAATCTGTTAGTGGTAAATCCATTATCTGGAAATACAAGACCTGGTGGATCACAGGGTTTCCCAGGATATTCTCAGGAAGTTAACAAAAGTAGAAACAACTTCGCAGCATATGTTGACACTGAACTTGATATTACTAAGAAATGGATGGTAAGTTTAGCGGGAAGATTTGAAAATTACAACGACTTCGGCAGTACGATCAACGGAAAGTTCGCGACAAGATATGCCATAACTCCACAATTTGCTCTTCGTGGTTCAGTTTCTACCGGGTTTAGAGCTCCTTCTTTAGCTCAAAAATATTATGCATTACAGTTTACTAATTTTCAAGGCGGTAATCTGGTAACGATCCAGTTAGCATCAAATGACAGTGATCTTGCTACAAGAGCTGGAATTTCGCAATTAAAGCAAGAGACCTCATTAAACGGAAGTGTTGGGTTTACCTTCAACACCGGAAAATTTACAGCCACTGTCGACGGATACTATATTAATGTTAAAAACAGAATTGTACTGACAGGAAACTTCGCAAGAACAGATTTACCACCAGATGTCCAGGTAGATTATCCTTACATTGACCAGGCACAGTTTTTCTCAAATGCGATAGATACAAGAACAAAAGGAGTAGATGTGATATTAAGTTATAATGAAACTTTAGGAAATGGAAAGCTCACCGCCACTTTAGCAGGAAACTACAATGAAATGGAAATCACATCTGTAAATGCTTCAGATAAATTAAAAGGTAAAGAAGATATTTATTTAAGCCCAAGAGAGCGGGCATTCATTTTAGCTTCCGCTCCTAAAACTAAAATTAACTTAAGCCTAAACTATAAAATTGCTAATTTCAATGCTAACCTACAATTAGTAAGGTTCGATAAGCTTACACTGATTGGCTATAATGGAGCAGATGATTTCCAAACCTACAATGCAAGAGTGACCACTGATTTATCATTCGGATATGATTTTTCAAAAAGTATCACCTTAACAGTTGGAAGTAAAAACCTTTTCAACAGATATCCGACGCTACAAACAGCTGCTGTTTCTGATGGAAATACGGAATCGGGAGGAATTTTTGACCCTGTACAGATGGGCTTTGCCGGAAGACAGGTCTTTGCAAGATTTAATTTTAGATTTTAAAAAACAAAAAAGGCTCCAGAGATTATCTGGAGCCTTTTTGATTTATTTCTTAGAAATCCGATATAATTTTCCACTGTCACTAATTGCATAAATATTGCCATCCATTCCATCCAATACATCCCTGAACCTCTCTTTCTGATCTGCTAAAAGACGTTCTTCACCAACCACTTTCTTATCTTTCATTACAATCCTGTTGATGTGTTCGCCACTTAGACAGCCAATGAATAAATTACCCTTCCATTCTTCTATGTTTCCGGTATAGAACATCACTCCACTCGGAGAAATTACAGGATCCCAATAATAAACAGGCTGTTCTGTACCTGCTTTCTGAGTGATCCCTTCTCCTACTTTTGCTCCCGAATATTCAATCCCATACGTAACATCACCCCATCCATAGTTTTTACCCGGCAGGATTAAATTTATCTCATCTCCTCCTCGTGGTCCCATTTCTACGTCCCAGAGATTTCCTTGTGGATCAAAAGCCAAACCTTGCGGGCTTCTTATGCCATAAGCATAAATTTCAGGTTTAAACCCAGCTTTTCCAATAAATGGATTTCCAGGGGCTGCCTTACCATCTTTTGTAATTTTAAGTATTTTGCCTAAATAATTATCTGTTTTCTGAGCATACACCCTTGTTTCTTTATCCGATCTTTCTCCGGTGCTTACGAATAAATAACCATCCTTATCAAAAGCCAATCTGCTTCCATAATGTTTATCTCCATCATAAGATGGCTCTGCACGAAAAATAACTTTTACCTCTTCAATATTTTTCAAATCTTTGGACAGCTTTCCTTTAGCAACTGAAGTTAGATTTCCTTTTCCAAATGGTTCTGAAAAACTAAAATAAATCATATTATTTGTTTTAAAATCGGGATCAAGAGCAACATCCAGCATCCCTCCCTGTCCTTTTGAGTCCACCTTAGGAAAGCCTGAAATCTTGGAAACCAATTTTCCATCCTGAGAAACAACATTCATATAACCCGATTTCTCTGTAATTAAAAATCTTCCATCCGGTAAATTGATAATCCCCCATGGCCTGTCAAATTCTTTATTTAAAACCTCAACATTGTATGGTGTTGATGTTTTTACTGCTTTAATTCTTGTTTGCCCTGCAAATGCCGGTTTATAATTAGAATTCGGTTTTTCAGTTTCTACACTGCCATCATTACTCAATTTCTGAGCATTCGCTGTATTCTTTTTACAAGAAGATAAAACTAAAAGAAAACTTAAAATGGGTACATAAAACTTTTTGACTCTCATAATATTGTGATTATTGGTTAAAAAAAAGAATGGAAAAATAATGCCATAAAAATTTGCAGGCTTAAAATTTTACTCTACATTTGTAGAACAACATATCAAAATGTAGAATATGAAAGAAATAAAATTAACAGATTCTGAAAAAGATCTCATGGAAATTATTTGGGCTAAGCAAAAAGTATTCATGAAAGATATTTTAGATCTTTATCCCGAACCGAAACCCGCCTCAACAACAATCGCAACGCTACTTAAAAGAATGCAGAATAAAGATCTGGTGGGATATACACTTTATGGAAATTCTCGCGAATACTATCCGAAGGTAGCTAAAGGAGAATATTTCAAGGAGGAAATGACCTCAATGATTGACCGTTTTTTCAACAGTTCAGTGACTCAATTTGCTTCATTTTTTACATCTAACACAAAATTGACACAGAAACAGCTGATAGAACTACGAGAAATAATCGATCAACAAATAAAAGAATAAAAATGTTTTACATTATTATTAAAATAATTCTTTGTTCTTCACTGCTTATTGCAATCTACCATTTATTGTTGGAAAAAGAAAAGATGTATGGGTTTAACAGATTCTTTTTACTGTTTTCAATCGTATTTTCCTATTCAGTTCCTTTTCTTACGATTACGACAGGAGAAGCAATCCCAACAAAAAGTCCGCAATTAATTTTTGAAGAAACAACTCAACAGGTATTATCACTATCTCCGAAACAGGAGACCTTCAACTGGACTCCTATTCTTTGGATCATCTACGGAAGCATCACCTTCTTTTTTTTGGTAAGAGCTTTACTTACTATTTTAAAAATCCAAAACATTAAAGGAAATAAACAGTACCATGAACAGTATAAAATAGTTGTAACCGAGAATAATTTTTCACCATTTACCTTTTGGAAAACAATCTATCTGGGGAAAAACTATTTAATCAATGGACAAATAGATTCAAGAATATTATTGCACGAGAAAGCCCATTTGGATCAAAAACATAGCTGGGATTTATTATTTATCGAGATATGCAAGGCGATAACATGGTTTAATCCTGCCATCTATTTTTATAAAAGAGCAGTTATTACCAATCATGAATTCTTAGCTGATGAATGTGTTTTGGAAAATAATTTTAATGTTAAGGAATATCAAAACCTGATACTTACTGAGATCATTGGCACTCAAAAACTTGAATTTACACACTCATTTAATTTTAACAATACCAAAAAACGATTTATTATGATGAACACGAAAAGGTCTAAATTTATTGGGCTAAAGAAAGCTGTAAGCATCCCAATATTAGTAACAGCATTTGCCCTGTTTGTACAAAAAACTTACGCAAACAATCCCCTTTCAAATAACGATCCCACAGCAAATACTGCTAAAGAGGCCGGAGCATCTCTTTTTACAGGAACATTGCAAAAAATGGTTTCAGAAAAGAAAAAAATATTCGATCAAAAAGCAGTTTTTGATACGGTCCACCCTACAAAAAAAATGACCGCTAAAAAACCAAAAAAAAATGACAAGCCCCTTCCCCCACCTCCGCCACCAATCGAAGACAGAAAGGCAAGAAATATAAATAACCAACAAAACACCAATGTTCCAGCTCCTCCCCCTCCATCATCTTCTTTTGTTCAGGCAAAATTTCCTCAAGGAAATGATGAATTAAGAAACAGGGTTTCACAAAATTTCGATGGAAGTGTTTTTAAAGGAAACGAAGGACTCGTGAAATCCACAGCATATATTTCAATTAAAGCAGATGGTACAGTCGATAAAATAACAACCAGCGGTGATAATAAAGTTTTTAACAATGAAATCTACAGAACCCTGAAATCTGTCACCGAAAATGTTAAATGGGAGCCAGCTACAGACAATGGACAACCCACGGCGACTGTTTTCAAACTTCCAATGACGATGTCATTTGAAAACGGAAAAAAATGATAATAATTACAAGAGTCCTAAAAAGGACTCTTTTTATTTCATAAATTTGATGTATGAATTTCAATCTTCACTCAGAATACAAACCAACCGGAGATCAGCCACAAGCTATTGAAAAACTTACCGAAGGAATTGAAATCGGTGAGAAATATCAGACTTTGCTTGGGGTTACCGGATCGGGAAAAACATTTACGATAGCCAATGTTGTAAACAATATTCAGAGGCCAACACTGGTTCTAGCCCACAATAAAACTTTGGCGGCACAGCTCTTCATGGAGTTTAAAGAGTTTTTCCCTGACAACGCTGTTGAGTATTTTGTAAGTTATTATGATTATTACCAACCAGAAGCATATATTGCCACTACAGGAACTTATATTGAGAAAGATCTGAGCATCAATGAAGAAGTGGAAAAATTACGTCTTTCTGCAACTGCAAGTTTGCTTTCCGGAAGAAGAGATGTATTAATTGTTGCTTCTGTTTCATGCATCTATGGTATTGGAAACCCTACTGAATTTCACAAATCACTTATCTCGATTGGAATTGGAGAAAAAGTGACCCGGACAGCCCTTCTACATTCTCTTGTCAGTGCTTTATACGCAAGAACGCTCAATGAGTTTCAAAGAGGAACCTTCAGGGTGAAAGGAGATGTTATTGATGTTTTCCCTGCATATGCAGACGACGCTGTAAGAATCCAGTTTTTTGGTGATGAGATTGAAAAAATTCAAAGTTTCGATCCTGTTACGGGAAATGTTACTTCTAATTTTGAACAAATCCAGATCTATCCTGCCAATCTTTTCGTTACCTCAAAGGAAACCTTAAACGGAGCGATTAGAAACATCCAGGATGACATGGTAAAACAGGTAGACTTTTTCAGTTCGGTTGACAAACCCCTGGAAGCAAAAAGACTGCAGGAAAGAACAGAGCTCGATCTTGAAATGATCAAAGAATTGGGCTATTGTTCAGGAATTGAAAATTATTCAAGATATCTTGATGGGAGACAGCCTGGCTCACGCCCTTTCTGCCTGATTGATTATTTTCCTAAAGACTTTCTCATGGTCATTGACGAAAGCCATGTAACAGTTCCTCAGGTTCACGCGATGTATGGTGGTGACAGAAGTAGAAAAGAAGCCCTTGTAGAATACGGTTTCCGTTTACCGGCCGCAATGGATAACAGGCCTTTGAAATTTGCTGAATTTGAAACGATGCAGAATCAGGTGATCTATGTTTCCGCAACTCCCGCAGATTATGAATTAGAAAAAACAGGAGGAGCTTATATTGAACAAATCATTCGACCTACAGGACTTTTAGATCCCATAATTGAAGTGAGACCATCATTAAATCAGATTGATGATCTTATGGAAGAAATCCATAAGAGAGCTGCTGATGATGAAAGAGTCTTAGTGACTACCTTAACTAAAAAAATGGCAGAAGAACTCACGAAATATTTTACAAAATTTGGAATCAGAACAAGATACATCCATTCGGATGTTGAAACTCTGGAGCGTATTCAAATTATGCAAGATTTAAGGCTTGGCGTTTTTGATGTTTTAATCGGTGTAAACCTCTTGAGAGAAGGATTGGATTTACCCGAAGTTTCATTGGTTGCCATTTTAGATGCTGACAAAGAAGGAATGCTAAGAAGCAGAAGATCAATGATTCAGACGGTTGGGCGTGCTGCGAGAAACATTAATGGTAAGGCCATCCTGTATGCGGATAAGATGACAAAATCAATGCAGGCCACCATCGATGAAACAGAATACCGCCGTGCAAAACAGATGCAGCATAATACAGATAATGGTTTGGTTCCAACTGCTTTAAATAAAAAGATCTCGGAAAATCTGGTGGGCCGAAGCAAAGACTTTCCCGATTCAAAATATACCCAAAAAGAAATCATACAAAAAGTTGCTGAAACAAAAGCAAATTACGCTACAGAAGACATCGAAAAGATGATTGAACAAAAGCAAAAAGAAATGGAAGCCGCTGCGAAAAATCTTGATTTCATAAAAGCAGCAAAACTGCGTGATGAAATCGCAGGTTTGAAAAATTAAATGCAGCAAGAATGGAAACAATCATCATTATATGCGGAATATATTCTTTAATACTTGGTGTGTTTCATCTATTTTTTTGGAAATTTTTTAATTGGAAGAAAGATTTGATTAAACTCTCCCCCGTTAACAGGGGAATTATGCAAATCTTAAATATTCAGATGATTTTCGTTTTCTTCGCGACTGGACTATTATGCCTTTATTTTAATAAAGAAATAATAGAAACAAGCTTGGGCAGATGGTTTCTTTTAGCCAATTCTGGATTCTGGGCTTTAAGAATAATTAATCGGTTTCTCTTTTTAAGAATCAACGATTACAGAGTTCACCTTTTAACGTTTGCTTTCTTTATTGGATGTATTCTCTTTTTAATTCCCGTAATGTATTGAAATAAAAAATTGGCAGTATTTTTTGATACCGCCATCTCTTTCTTAGTTGAAGAAATAAGTTAGCCCAATTCTGTAAACATCTCTGCGCGCTTGATAATAAGTTAGTGCTAATTGGTCAAATTGTTTAGTAAATCCTTTCGAGAAATTTCCTTCTACAAGAAAACGTTTAGAGATTTTATAATCCAATCCAATATCACCACTTATTCCAAATCTTCTGCGAAAAAAATAAAGATTATTATATTGTTCATCTGGAATATAATTTAATTTAGGCCCTGCCAGAAATGAAAAATTCTTATAAAAATTATACTTAAAATAGAGAGGTAACTCTATAAAAGTAACAGATTCGGTGTAAGAAATAATTGAAGAGACCTGTATATAAAATTTTTGAGAAATTTGTTTTTCCAATATAACTCCAACATAAGCTTCGTCAATTATATCACTTGTATATCCCGAAGAATTTCCATTTTCATCAATGGCATTAACACTAGAATAATTCCAGCCTGCTTTTACTCCAAACCTTACTGGATATCTTTGCGAATAAATAACAATTGACAACAACAAAAATAGAATATTGAGGGATTTCCCCTCAATATTCAGACTATTAATATACTTCATTTTGATACGAATTTCCCTCCTGTTTGTGCACACTAAAGAACTCATCTTGTTTTACTGAAATATCTCCTATGATATAACTTCTTTCCTTAATTTTCTTCCTCCTTTTTTCTTTACCGGTTAATGGCTCATTCCCAAAATCAGTACATTGTACCGGAATAGACGTTTTCCCATAATATCCGGTAAAAATAGTAGCTCTGAATCTTTTCCATTTACCTTTTTTCTTACCAAAAGATTTTGTAAAGGTCTTCATGAGGGTGGTTCCAGAAGTATTTGGAAATTTAGCATCTTTCAGTTTGTGTTTCCATAATATTCTTCTTTCAGAACTAAATAAGTGCTGTCCTTTATTTTTCACGCCGTCGCGACAACTTACGGATTGTGACGATGAAGGATTTGTCACAGTAATAGTATAGTTTATCTCTCTAAATGGTTTTAATCCTCCAACTACCTGATCTTTCGTTGCCCCTCCTATATTTATCGGCTGCTGGGTTGGATTGCTGATAGTATTTAGCGCAGTTAATACTGCAATTGTTGTATTCACATTTGTAATAGGAAAGCTTACATATCCCCAATCATATCTTTTATATAAAGTATATCCACTTTTACAATCCCCAACTATAAACTCAGAGCCCAAGCTTAATAAAGCCCTTTCAGTTTCATCATCAATATAATATTCATCTGGCGACGTGTCTAAGTTCCACATTCCATCTCCTTGCTGAGCTATCCAGGCATTATCCAATCCTAATATATGCTGTCTTAAAGAACAAAAATCCAATTCTCTTTCAAAATCTACTAAAGGCTTATTTTCATCAAATGAAATAGATTCTGCATAATCATCAGCTTCAACATCTGTCATGTTTATTGTCTGTTGATCAAAGTCATCATTATATCCTTCAATTTTCTTATCCAGTAAAAGAATAGCCTCTTCATAGCTTTTAAGAGTAGGAAAAATTAAAATATTGTTCTTACATGTTGTGGAAACACCATTATCAAGATAAACCGAATTTACGCCAGAGATCATTGAGCTCTCAACTTTAGAATCAAAATAATCACAAGGAGAATCTTTTGAGCTCCTTTTTAATAAAGATTTATCAAGAGTTTTACCGTTATCCCTTTCTAAATCAGAAGAGCAAGAATAAAATAACGAACCTGCAATAAAGCTCATTACAATCATTAAATAATTTTTTTTCATATAAATGTTTTCAAGCAATATATAGACAAAAAAACATTTAAAACAAGACCAACTCACTGAATCATACTTAATTAAAACATAAAACTCTCATTCAAGTGATAAAATACGTTTTACTTTCAAAATCCAAGAATAATATAAATTTATATGATATCATTTAAATAGACAAAAAGAACATTTGCAATCATTTTATCGTTTAATTTAATGCTTATTATATATTCCCGACTTCAAACAAGTGCTCCCTTACTTTTATTGAATCATTGTATGTAAATATGAAAACCAAAGATTGAAATCAAAAAATCAATATATTTTAAACACAAAAAAGCTGCTTAAAATTTAGGCAGCTTTATAACAATATTCTTTAATTTTTATTGATCTTTATTTTATGACAGATAATTTATTTTTTTCAAATCTATACTTACATTTGAAAAGTAGCGAAATTTGTGATCATAGCATTAAAAAATTAGTGCACCCGCACATTCCTTCATAAACATTTACTTAATAACTTAATGCGTAAATTCTTCGATTACTTCTTTCAAACTGGGATATTCTTGTAATAACACATCTCTATCTGCCAATTCGAAGTCTAAAAAATCAAATCCGGGAGCAACAGTACAGCTCACTAATGAATATCCATTACCTCCTAAAATTTTAGCCCCAAACCATAAATTCGCTTCAATTTTTAACTGAGGAACCTCTCCGTTTTCTAAAGAATTTCCTAATAAGACGGTATGCAATTCTCCATTTTTAATAAAGACAATCTCCAAAGGCTCTCCCTGGTGAAAAAACCACAATTCATCAGACTTGATTCGATGAAAAGATGACTTTTTTTTATTTTCCAGCAAATAATAAATAGCAGTGCTTACATTCCTTACCTCACCTCCTTCTAAAGCCAACGTCTGCTCACTCCTGTAAGTTTCTTTAAAATAGCCTCCTTCTGGATGTGGCTCCAATTTCAAAATATCAACTAGCTTTTTATAATCCATCTGTTTATATTAAAATTTATGAACTTTATTTTTAGGTGCTCCATATACCTGTCTAATGGGTGTAAGTAAATCCATTAAACCATTTAATTTGATTTCATATATGGTAGAAAGCTGCATTCCCAATTTTCCCTTTGGCATTCCCTGTCTGTAAAACCATTCGAGATAACTTATTGGCAAATCAGCCAGTATTGTTCCTTCATACTTTCCAAAAGGCATCTTTACAACACAAATCTCCTTTAATATTTCTGAGTTTATTCCTTCCACAATTTATACTATTAAATCAATTTTATTTTCTACATCGTCATCATCATCCGGTAATTTCAGGTCAGGATGCGTTTCAGTATCTGAAAATTCATTTCTATACACCTGAACAAGCAATAGGGTCAGCGAGATCAAAATAGGCCCGAAAATCAATCCCATAAAACCAAAAAGGTTCATCCCCATAATAATACCGAATACCGTATTAAGAGGATGGATATCTTCCAGTTTTTTCAATAAAGTAAAACGAAGTAAATTATCCGTCAACCCAACTACAACAAGGCAATAGGCAGCCAGTCCAAGACCAGGTCCTGTATCTCCAACCGCTATCATATAAATACATACGGGAACATAAACGATGGCAGCGCCCACAACAGGAATCATAGATCCTGCAGCAGTCAGCGCAAAAAGTAAAACAGGACTTGGTGCACCAAAAACAAAATACCCAATTAACGCTACAACACCTTGCCCGATTGCTACAACAGGAATTCCTATTGCATTGGCTATAATCAGCTTTCTCATTTTATCCCCGATCAAAGAGACGTTAGCTCTTTTTAGCGGAGCAGATGATGTAAGTATTTTTTCAAATAATCTCGGTTTTTCAAGCATAAAGTAAAGAATGAAATACATGGACATGATCACAGTGAGGGTATTAAAAGTCCCGCTTAATGCAATCGTAGAGATTTTTCCTACCGAACCTTTTACCTTATCCATATTCTCTTTACTTAGGATATCAAATCCAAATTTAGTATCAATATAGGTATGTATTTTTTCTAAAAATATATTGAACTTTGCCATATATGCCTGTGCATTCCCCAGCTTGTCTATCAAAAGATCGGCAATAAAATAAATCGGCAAAATCAGAATAACCAAACTAGCCAACATTAAAACAAATGACGCCAGCCAAGGTTTCCAATTTTTAACTTCCTGCAGATAAAAATTATACTTGCGGCATACTACATAAATTGTAATTGCACCCAATACTGAAGGAATGAAAAGTGCCAGGTTAAAACAAATCAGTCCTGCCAACACCAAAATAATAACAAGCAGGAAAACCTGCTTTATTGCAACACCGCTTATTTGTTTTTCTTTATTTATCATAATTATTTAAACATTATTTGCCTTGGTTTTCCCAAGAAAGCACAATAGGCAGAATACATAACCACCATAATAAATGGGGCTGTTATAATAAGACCGATCCCACAAAGCACTACACCCGCTACCGATATTAAAATTCCGACAAGAGTAGTCCCAAGGAAAATCCCGTAATTCTCTTTTGCAATATTGAAAGATTTCCCAAGAGCTTCCGTGGCAGAAGCATTTTCAAACAGCAGAATTGGATATCCCAGAAGTAACAAAGGATAAACAAAGAAAAATGGCAAAAAGCAAATAGAAAGAGCTACACTGGATATAACCCCAGATAATAAACTGTAAATCAATATATTTACAAAATTCTGACGATATCCGATAAATAGATCTGAAAATTCAATTGGATTCTTCGTATTGTATTTATTTACAATGAAGATCAGGCCTACATATAGAGGCGCCAGAAGAATACCTAATAATCCAGACAGAGTAAGATACAAGGAAAACCCGGGAGCATTCCAATAGCTGAATCCACTTCCTGCATCTCTCATTTCTTCTACCATAGATGCAGAATTAAAACCTGAGACTGACTGAATAACAATCCCCCCGATAATGTATATTATCATTGCAACAATAGCATAAAGGAAAACCCCTTTATACATTTCGAAAGCATGCGAAATAATTGAGCCCGTATCTCTATTGGGAACGGAGCCTTGCTGATCAAATTCGTCGAATCCAGACATTGTTTAGTTTTTTTAATGTTTTACCAAATTTAATTTTTTTTGATAAAAAAAGCATTAAACAAAGCTAAATTTTAATTTTTTTCCGAAAAAACAGTCTTATACAGTGAATATATAATAGCATTCCAAAATGGAAAAGTAAACAACCCGCCTACCAGAAATAAAGCAAATCCCACATATCTGAATATAAATGCAACGATAACGCAGACCATTATTTCTACAAAATACATCTTCAGAGCCTTAAAGTTCAAAGTAATCGCTTCAAAAATTCTTTTATCCGTAAAAAACATCAATGGAGCTACAAAAACAGTAACAAGAACCCAAACAATACCAAGGATAATGGTTTGCGCAGTAAGTAGATAAACAAAAAACCAAAACAGGAAATAGCTGACATATTTGAAGAAATTAATCCCATTATATCCGACGAACAAGTCTCCAATTTCAATTTTCTCATTAAGATCCATCTTTCTGAAAATCTGAAAAAGCCCAAGGTTTAAAGGATAAAGAAAAACAATTGTTCCCAATATAGCATAGCTGAAATTCTGATATTCTTTGGTTGCACTTATAGCTGCCACTTTTTCCATGTAAGCTTTAGTTCCTAACTTAAAAGCTTCCGCCAGTTCCTGATTTTGCTCCCAGATCCCAAATCTTGAAGCGAAGAAAAACATTCCTGTAAAAAATATCGCAAAGTAAATGATGGAAAACATCAGTTGAAAAATAAGAGTTTTATTCCAGTAGAAAAATGCCTGCTTCAATATAAAATCAATTCCCGGTTTCTGAGGATATTTGTTCTCCATGTAAAAATATTTTGTGCAAAAGTAAACATCAATAAGTACTTTTGTCGAATGTTTTCAGTGAATCATCAAAAATTTATCAAAATGGACGAGCTTTCCCTCGAGAAGACGCCCTTTTTTTTCATCATCGACTTCCTTTGTGAGAATGTTGAAATATACCTCGAAAATGAAATTGAAAAATCAGGCTTATTAATTGATTTTCAATCATTTTCAACATCAAAAACAAACAACAAACTCACTAAAAAAATTGAATGGAAATCTTATCCCGAAACTTTACAAAGCTTCAAAACAGGATTTGACAAAGTTCAGAAAAATATTCACCGTGGAGATTCTTATTTAGTTAATTATACTAGAAAAACTAAAATAGAAACAAATTTATCCTTAGAAGAGATATTTCTTCACTCTGATGCGAAATATAAAGTTTTTTATAAAGATTTTTTCGTATTTTTTTCTCCAGAAACTTTCGTAAAGATCATTGACGATAAAATTTCTACATATCCAATGAAAGGAACGATTGATGCTTCAGTAGAAAATGCAAAGGAAACCCTGAAGAATGATAAAAAAGAAAAAGCGGAGCATTATACCGTCGTGGATTTACTGCGAAATGATCTTAGCATGGTATCAGATGATGTGACTGTAGATCAGTTTCAACATATCGATCTTATTAAGACCCAGCAGAAGGACCTCTATGCCATGAGTTCTGAAATTGTTGGAAATATAAAACCTGAGTTTAAAGGGAAAATAGGAAGTATTATGAAAAAACTACTTCCTGCAGGTTCTATTTTAGGGGCACCAAAGCTAAAAACCCTGGAAATCATTCTGGAGGCCGAGGCATATCAAAGAGGATATTATACCGGCGTTTGTGGCTGGTTTGATGGTAAAAATGTTGACAGTTGTGTTATGATCCGTTTTATTGAAAAGGATAATGACACTTTATATTTCAAAAGCGGAGGCGGAATTACGCATATGAGCAAATTAGAAGATGAGTATCAGGAAATGAAAAACAAAATTTATGTTCCAATTTATTGAAAGCATTAAAGTAGAAGATCAGGAAATCTTCTTATTGGACCTTCATCAAAAAAGAGTAAACGAGACATTTGCCCATTTTGGAAAAGAGGGATCTATCGATCTGTCTAAACTGTTTAAAAATCTTGACCATGATGAAGATGGTCTTTTCAAGCTGAGAATTGCTTATGATCTGGATAAAAAAGTCAGAACAAAAATGATTCCCTACGCTATTCCGGAAATACAGGATTTTCAATTGGTGGAAAACAATACATTCGATTATTCCTTCAAATTTGAGGACCGTAAAGAGCTGGACAAAATGAAAATGAAGTCTAAAGCTGAAGAAATCATTATCGTAAAAAATAACCATATTACAGACACCTCATTTTCCAATCTTCTATTTATGAAGGGGAAAGAATGGTACACCCCAACAACCTATCTTTTGAATGGTGTTCAGAGACAGAATCTTTTGAAGAAAAAGAAAATAAAAGAGATGGAAATCACTTTGCAAAACATTAAACAATTTTCTCATTTTCAATTGATCAATGCTTTGAATGACTTCGACGACATGTTTATATACCCTATTGACAGGATCAACAATTTACCCGGCAATGAAGAATATTTGGAAATTTAACTTTCCTGCATGAATTCGAAATAACCTTTTAACACATCTGCACTATTCGTCCCATGCGTATTGATTTCCAATATCTTAGGCTGATTATCCGGTTTAAAGAAATTATCTAGCACCCGATCCAGTGTCATATCATCTTCTACTTTAGTGTATGAGAACCCAAAATGTTTAGCCAGATGCTCTGCATTTTTGTGATGTTTCGTAGCGATAAATTCATCAAGCGTATTAGGGTTTGCATTACCTGGTCCTGGAATAATTTTAAAAATGTTTCCTTCTCCATTATTAAAAATGATAATTCTAACAAATGGTGGAATATATTGATTCCAAAGCCCATTAATATCGTAGAAAAAGCTTAAATCCCCTGTAATTAATAAGGTCGGATTAGCGTTTTTTATAGCAAATCCCATTGCTGTAGAAGTGGATCCGTCTATTCCGCTTGTTCCTCTGTTGCAATACATTTTTCTTTTTCCAAAATCAAAGAGCTGTGCGTATCTTATTCCTGAACTATTACTGAAATGAATGTTATAATTTTCAGGTACTGTCTGAGAAGCCTTATTGAAAAAATAAAAATCAGAAAACTCAACAAGATTCAAAAATTTTTCATGTTTAGCGTCTTTTTTATCTCTAAGAACATCCCACAGGTTATAATAAGGTCTTGGTTCAAGGTTGATAAATTTCAATAACCTTGAGAAGAAAATTTCAGGTTTTACTTCGATCTTTTCAGTTAAAGAAAAATACGTATCCGGTTGCCAAACTTCGTCCAAATGCCAATGCTGTTTCGGACGAGCTTTTCTAAGGAATTGTTTTACTTTTTTTGAAACTACATTTTGCCCCACCGTAATCAATAAGTCTGGAGCATACTTTTTATAATCTTCCTCTGTAAAGTTGAAAATATAACGATCTATAAACCGGAAGAATTTTTCATGATATACGTTGGAATTAGCTTCACTTAAAACTACAGCAGTATGATTCTTAACCAGCTGTGACAATTGGTTTTCAAGCTCAGGAATATAATCCTTTGTCCCCACCAAAATTAAAATACGTTGTGACGTATTCCAGTCTGCAACTAAATTGGAAGGAATTTCATATTCTTTCTTCTTTATTGTTTTTTCAACAATTGGAAAAGTAGGCAGCTCAGAAACCAAATCATAAAGAGGTTCTTCAAGAGGAATATTAATATGTACAGGCCCTTGTTTTTCAAAACAAAGTTCGATTGCTTTTTTAATTGTCTCAAAATTAATATCCTCAGCATTTTCTTCCTTATCTTCTAAAAGTTGGAAATCTCCATAAGAATGCTGATGAAAAACATCCTTTTGCCTGATGGTCTGTCCATCAAAAATATCCACGAAATCCACTGGCCTGTCAGCAGTTAACACCAAAAGGGGAACATTCTGATAAAAAGCTTCTGTTATAGCAGGATAATAGTTCACCGTCGCAGAACCGCTAGTACAAGTAATGGCAACAGGCTTCTTTTCACTTTTTGCCATTCCTAATGCTACAAAAGCAGCACTTCTTTCATCTACAATACTAAAACAGTTAAAATGATCTATTTCTGAAAAATGAATTGCAATGGGTGCATTTCTTGATCCGGGAGAAATGACAACATCTGAAATCCCGTACTGCTGAAGAAGATTTGCAAGTATCTGAATGCTTCTTTTAGAAGAATATTTTTTCATATCACAAATGTAGTTCATAAATACTTAATTGTAAAATCATTTAATTTAAAAAAGACGTAATTTAGCGCCACGTTAAATTTCTAAAAATGGACAAAATACCTAGTGTAGACCTGCGTGATTTCCTTTCGGGTAACCCGGAACGCAAACAGAAATTTGTAAATGAAATCGGAAAAGCTTACGAAGAAATTGGTTTTGTAGCCTTAAAAGGGCACTTTCTTGATGACCAATTAGTAGGTGATCTTTATGGTGAGGTGAAAAACTTTTTTGAACTTCCTACGGAAACGAAACAGAAGTATGAGATTCCCGGAATTGGAGGACAAAGAGGTTATGTAGGATTCGGTAAAGAAACCGCAAAGGGTTTCAAAAAAGGAGACTTAAAAGAATTTTGGCATTTCGGACAGTATGTGTCTGATGATTCAAAATATAAAGATGAGTATCCTGACAATGTGATCGTTGATGAACTTCCGAAATTCAACGAGGTAGGTAAAGAAACTTACCAAATGCTGGAAAAAACAGGAAAGTCTGTTTTAAGAGCCCTAGCACTGTATCTTGGTTTGGACGAGTTTTATTTTGATGACAAAATAGCAGAAGGAAACTCTATTTTAAGACCTATTCATTATCCGCCAATTACTCAGGAACCTGATGATGCTGTAAGAGCTGCTGCTCACGGAGATATCAACTTAATTACCCTTCTAATGGGCTCTCAGGGAAAAGGACTACAGGTACAAAATCATAATGGAGATTGGATTGATGCAATTGCTGAACCAGATGAATTGGTGATCAATGTTGGTGATATGCTTTCGAGGCACACTAATAATAAGCTCAAGTCTACGATTCACCGTGTGGTAAACCCGCCAAGAGAATTATGGGGAACTTCAAGATATTCAATTCCTTTCTTTATGCATCCGGTAAGTGGAATGTCACTGAACTGTCTTGAGAATTGTGTAGATGAGACTCATCCGAAATTATATGAAGATACAACAGCCGGAGAATTTTTACACGAGAGGCTTATTGAATTAGGATTAATTAAAAAATAATTTCAAAAGTTCGTTTTTCATGTCAATTTTTAATTATATATTTACTTTCGTATCAAATTTTTAATTAAAACAGTATGAAAAACTTAAAAAAACTAAACAATAGTCAATTAAAGACTATTGCTGGAGCGGGAATCAAACCAGTAGAAGATTTCTGTATGTATTATTGCGATGGGGTTGTTATTTGTGCAACTTGCAGCGATGATTTCAAATGTCCGGATAATACAATGTAGAATATTACATTCTACACAACACTACAAAACCGTTCCATTATTTGGGACGGTTTTTATTTAATCAAAAAGTCTCAACTGCTGATCTTTTGCTCCTGTAAAATTGGCTGTTGAAAGTTTCGGAAATACCTTATCTGAAAAATACTTTTTCTTCCCGATTTTAAAAGTATTATGAATCATCTCCGCAATATTCCCTTCTCCCTTATATCTGTCAAAATATCTTTTTTCCCCCAATTTCCCGCCGCGCATTGACCGGATCAGATTCAGTACTTTTTGAGCCCTGTCCGGGAAGTGGGTTTCAATCCATTTCACAAACACCGGTTCAACCGTGTCGTTTAACCTTACCAGCGTGTATCCAAACCCCAATGCTCCCGCATCTGAAATAGCCTTTAAAATGCCTAGGGATTCATCACTGGTTAAACCAGGAATCACTGGAGCCACCATTACATGGACAGGAATCTTGTTTTCAGATAAGATCTCAACTGCTTTTAATTTATTTTTAGCAGAACTGGTTCTTGGTTCCATTTTTCTGCGTAAATCTTCATTTATGGTTGGAATACTTAAAGAAACAGAAACCAGATTTTGTTCAGCCATTGGTTTCAATATATCCAAATCCCTTAGTACCAATGCATTTTTTGTCAAGACATTGACAGGATGTCTATAATCAAGACAAATTTGCAGGAGTTGCCGTGTGATCTCAAATTGCCTTTCTGCCGGCTGATAGCAATCTGTATTTCCTGACAGCAAAATAGGCTCGGCCTTGTATCCTCTTTTCTGAAAAAAATTTTCAAGTAATTGAGGGGCATTCTTTTTTACCATGATCTTTCTTTCAAAATCAATCCCCGCACTATATCCCCAATATTCATGAGTTGGTCTCGCAAAACAATAAGAGCATCCATGCTCGCATCCCTGGTAAGGATTCATAGAATACTCCATAGGAAGGTCTTCACTTTTCACCTGATTAACGATCGTTTTAGGAAAAACTTCGGTGAATGAAGTTTTTACTGTTTCGAAATCTTCATCCTCAGGTTCAAAGGTATACCTCTCGAAATGATTAATTACATTTCGCTGAGCTCCCTGACCTTTTATGATATTTTCGTTCTGCATTCTCATGTAAATTTAGAGTGGTTTTCTTTAATAATAATTAATTTTAACACTAAAGTTTTCCACAAAAAAATCCAGCACATTCAAAGTGCTGGATTTAAACAAAATTAGATATATCGTTTTACTACTTCACTGCACAAAATTCGACACCGTGATATTCATCTTCATGCTCCTTCCCATCGAAGTGTCTGTGATAATCTGAATAATAATCACTGTATTTTTTATCTTTTTTATTTAAAATCTTTTTTATTCCTAAGAAACTTAATACTGCCAGAAGTCCAACTCCTCCTGCCAATAAAACTCCAATTTCTTTTTTCATATTCTGTTCGATTTATTAATGTCTGTATTGCAAAAAATGTACCTTTTCTATTTTAGGCAATTATAAATTTTGTTAACATTAAAAAATAAATTTGAACAAAGAATACATCATACACAGGAGAAATTCATAAAAATAATGGTTTAATTATTGTACTACCTGAGAAAAGCATTACTATGGATAATTCAGAAAACATTGACAGAATGACTACTCTAAGCCAGGTTATGAATACCTTATCTGAAAGAGGAATAAAAAGAGAGTTCAGAATGAATGAAGATTGTGAAATGAAATTTGAAAATTCAGACAAAAATTACCAGCCTTCGGATTTAACCATTATAAAAACATATCGTTTTGAGGGAGAAAGCGACCCCGACGATAACGCCGTTCTTTACGTACTCAAAGATACTGCAGGAAATATAGGGATGATGATCGATTCTTATGGGGCAGACAGTAATTATCCTGGTGAAAAATTTGATGAATTTCTAAGGGAAATCCCCGTTAAGGAAAGTGATGAATTCAATTTTTAAATAGATATAAACCCGAAATTATTCTTTTTCGGGTTTCTCTTTTTTCTTAAAGACATTTTTTAGAAATCCTTTTTTAGGTTTGTCTTCTTCAACCTTTTGGGAGCTTTCTTCTTTATTATTATCCTGTGTTGTTCCTTTAATCTCTTTAATTGATTCTTTTACATCTTTAACCGCAGAAACCGTTTTCTTAACTGCCTTTTTTGCTTTATCGGTATTAACTCCTATTAATGTTTTCTTTAACCCTTCCTGAATACCTTTCCAGAACAAGTTAAAAAAAGATTTTGTTGGATCCCTTTCTACATTTTCTACCATAACGGAGTCCGGAAACTGACCAGAGTTTGATTTTATAAACAAGTTTGCAACGGCCGTTAAAAAGCCTTTCTTCTCTTCATTATTCTTATTTAAAATGGCAATTTTAAGATCTTTATGCTTAAGATTAAAAGTTCCTCCCAATCCTTTTGGATTTCCTCTAAAATTGAAAAGCATCTCCTGAATAGTACCTGTTGCTGTAATATGAAGATATGGTCTGATGAAAGGGTTGATGCCTTGTGCTGGTAGATTAACTGCCTTACCGGAAATCGTAAAATTATCATGCTGATCCGCAACATTAAAATTCCAATCGACAGCTAAAGGCGCAAGATTCATAAACGAACAATCAATTTTTATTTGTACCTGAGTTGGTTTTCCTTTAAACTTTGCTGAATTCAGGTTTTTGACATTCATATTAAAATTGCTAAATGTTAATTTTCCCGGTCCGGAGCTTTCCGGAGTATCTTCTTCATATACGAGAACTGAATTCTTTAAATCAAGATTATTAATATACATCGGAATTTTAATAGATCTCAGAAGCCTTGAGTACAAAGGTTTTTCTTTCGGATCATCCTTGGGGATCTTACTTCTGAAAATATTAGCATCCGCAGATTGAATGACAACATGAGACGCATTAATAAATTTGTTACTGGAAAATAACTCCCAATTACCTTCAGCAGTAATCTGGCCCGCTTTCAGATCATACAAATCTTTCTCCACCGGGATCATTTTAATAAATTGAGCTCTCGAAACAAGTGGTTTCATTGCAAAATTATTAACCTGAACTTTATTCTTACCTACTTTCAAAAGTCCAACACTCATATTGTAGAACTTTGTTTTGTAAGCAAAATTTTTCGTGGTAAGCTGATAATCTTTTACGGTAACTCCAAGTCCTGAATGATCTGCTTTTGGCTTCAGTTCTATATGATTTATTGTAGCGTTGAGATCGTTAAAAGTTAGTGGTTGATCTCCTTTATCATAAATAATATTTGAGTTTTTGACTGTCACCTTTCTTATTACCAGAGGAAACTGAATTCCTGTAAAGTCAGCTTTCTTTTTTGCGCAGCATCCCGGGCTTTGATCTTTCCATATATGCCATCCACAAGAACGTCCTTTACATCAAGATTAAGTTTTTTATCAATAAATTCCCATTTATTGATATTAAAAGCGATGTGATTAGCTTTAAAATCCAGTGATGTTCTGGAATCGGTAGGTAAGGCAACAATATTTCTAATTTCTCCACTTTTCGGATTCAGCGCCACACTTCCAACAGTAATATTCTGTTTATCTGTATAATGAATATCTTTCCCTGAAAAATTAAAATCATTATAATTTATCGGGATTATATTTTCAGAGGATTCTTTATTAAATGCAAGCTTATTAATAGTCAGATTTAAACCTTGTCCATATAAAAGTTTATTTCCATCTGGCTTAAAAACCTGCACCGCTCCGTTACTTAATTTAATATCTTCAAGATTCAATCCGAAGCTCACTGGTTTATCACTCTTCTTTACGACAGCTCCTGTTGTATAAACGGTCAGTAATGGCTTTTGAAAATCCGCATTGGATAAAGAGATGTTATTTTTCTTCAACACCACATCTTTAAATTCCATTTTTTGGATATCAAACTTGAAAAGTTTATTTTTTTGGGGGTAAAACTTTTTAAACTGATTGAAACTCAGCAATGGGATGAGTTTAAAATCCTCAACAAGCATCTGTCCGTTCGTCGTACTTATTCTTTTGATTGTCAGAGCATAAACATTGTCGAGACGGAAGAAAAAATCTTTACCCTTAATATCATATTTATCGAACACGACTGGTAATTTATCTTCAACCGACTCTTCTGTCATCTGAAGATTTTCAACAAATAAATTGAATTGCTTTACCCCTAAAAATTTCTGTTTATTATATTTAAAGATATTTATGTTGCCCTTATTGATCCTGATATTTTCAAACAGGACAGGATTTCTTTTCTTGCCGTTTTTTTTATCGACCGGTTTTGCCAGGGTAACATTCAGATTAGGATTTGCCAGTAACAGGTCCGTAGAACTTATAGTCTTGTTAACGACAGCATCATAAATTCCCAAACGACTGATCTTCAAAGTATCTATTGTTCCCTGAAGACCAATAACATTCGTATTTTGTGGATTTTTGCTGTTTATTGTAATTCCCTTTGCCAGAATATTTCCA
Source organism: Chryseobacterium sp. T16E-39 (assembly GCF_002216065.1). Classification (NCBI taxonomy): domain Bacteria; kingdom Pseudomonadati; phylum Bacteroidota; class Flavobacteriia; order Flavobacteriales; family Weeksellaceae; genus Chryseobacterium; species Chryseobacterium sp. T16E-39. The sequence continues at coordinate 3,079,809 of NZ_CP022282.1, forward strand.
CTCCCTATATCTACATCCAATGTTTTGTAGGAAACTTTATAATCTGTATTGTTCTTGATGTATTTAGGAAGCTGGGTTTTAAGCCAGATATTTAATCCAAAGTTAGCTAGCAAGAAAATTATTGCTAAAACTCCGAGACCAATTAATGACTTTTTAACCCATTTTTTCATATTTGTGATTTGGACTAATTATATCTAAATATAATATTAATTTTTTACACTTAGCTCTATTACATATCCCTCATGTCCTCTTACATTAATAAAATCTCCACCTTGAAAGCTGAGATACTGTCCTTTTATTCCGTTTAACCGGCCTGTAAATTCGGGTTTTTTATCTAATGTGAAGGAACTTACTTTTTCGGGTTTATCAAAGGGATAATCAAATTTCCAAAGTTCTTCCCCTTCACTATAGAATTTCTGGAAATCCTCCGGAAAGTATTGTTTTATTTTTTGCTGAAAATCTGCAAGGTCCATTTCACCTTCAAAATCATCCTGCAACATCTTTTTCCAATTGGTTTTATCAGGCAAGTGATCTTTCAACGCTACTTCAATCATTCCAGCTTCATAGCGATTCTCAGTTCTTGCAATAGGTAAGGCAAAAGTTGCTCCCTGATCAATCCACCTTGTTGGGATCTGGGTATTTCTTGTCACTCCTACTTTTACATCTCCTGTATAAGCAAGATACACTGTGTGAGGTTGGAGCTGAATTGATTTCTCTATCTCCAAATCCCTTTCGGCAACTCCGAGATGAGCCGTTGAAAGTTCTGGACGAATAATGGTATCACTCGCATAAGGGCTTTCAAAAAAACAATTTTTACAGAATCCCATTCTGTAGATGGGTTTATTTTCTCCGCAGTTTACACATTGAAATCCGGTATGTTTTAGAGTCAGCTCTTTTCCGAACAATTCATTCATATGAATTAAATCTCCTGAAAGATTAAGATAGTATTGAATAGGCTTGTCATCGTAGCTCGTCATTTTTAAAATTTGTCCTTGAAACTGCATATTAACTTTATATTACTTTTTTAAGTAAATTTAATGATTATATTTTCAAGAAGTAAATTTTATATTTTTGTGCTAATAAAAAAACACGAATGACATATCTTATAACTGGAGGGAGTGGATTTATAGGTTCTCATTTAATAGAACACCTATTGAAAAATGGACAATCTGTCATAAACGTAGACAACTTTGATGACTTTTATAATTATCAGATAAAAGTTAAAAATACATTAGAATCCTTAGATAAAGATCCAGGTTTTGAATTTTCAGATAAAGAAAGTGACATTGACAAATTAATCTCACTCACGAAATCACATCATTATACCTTGTATTACCAAGATATCAGGTACAAAAACAAACTTGAAGAGATATTCAGGACCCATAAAGTAGATATGGTGATCCACCTGGCCGCACTAGCTGGAGTACGCCCTTCCATAGAAAGACCATTGGAATATGAGGAAGTAAATGTGAGAGGAACAATGAATCTTTGGGAGCTTTGTAATGAATTCAATATCAAAAAATTCATTTGCGCCTCTTCTTCAAGTGTTTATGGAAATAATCCCAAAACCCCTTTTGCAGAAACCGACAATGTAGACAATCCTATTTCTCCTTATGCAGCGACAAAAAAATGCGGGGAAATTCTTGGTCATGTATACCACCATTTATATGGTATTGATATGTTACAACTGAGGTTTTTTACCGTTTATGGTCCAAGACAAAGACCTGATTTAGCCATCCATAAGTTTACTAAATTAATTTCTGAAGATAAAGAAATCCCTTATTACGGCGATGGAAATACAGCAAGAGACTACACTTATATCGATGACATTGTCGATGGAATTATGAAATCGATCACCTATTTAGAAAATAATTCCAACGTGTACGAGATTATCAATCTGGGAGAAAGTGAGGTGATCTGTTTATCGGACATGCTTTCTGCCATTGAGATGGCACTAGGGAAAACAGCTCATAAGAAAATACTGCCAATGCAGCCTGGAGACGTAGAAAAGACCAATGCAGACATCACAAAAGCCCGGACCTTAATTGGCTACAAACCAGCCACAGACTTCCAAAATGGCATAAAAAAATTTATGGAATGGTTTTTGAGAAAATGACAACAAATGATTGGTTGGCAGTAGTTTTTTCAGAGAAGTATTGCACGCTATGAACAAAAGTTAACAAAAAGAATTGAAAATCAAGTATAAAAAAGGTTATTATATAAGCTAATTTTATACTTTTGCAAAAAAAATAGAAAATTATGTACTGGACATTAGAACTAGCTTCGTATTTAAGTGACGCACCTTGGCCAATGACAAAAGCTGAGCTTATTGATTATGCAATCAGAACTGGTGCACCTATGGAGGTCGTAGAAAATCTTCAGGCAATCGAAGATGAAGGAGAGATCTATGATGCCATAGATGAGATCTGGAGCGACTATCCAACGGATGAAGACTATCTTTGGAACGAAGACGAATACTAAAATCACAAAAGCTTTAAGCTCTATGTTTAAAGCTTTTTTAGATATACCATAAACACCGGTAAGGTGTAATAATTAAATGCTCAAGGCTTAAGTTTTGAGCCTAAATCAAAATTTTTATGAGTTTTTTAAATAAAGTTCTTAAGGGGTTTTTGGGAGACAAGAAAGCGCAGGACCTAAAAGAAGTAAAAAAAGTTGTAACAAAAATCAAATCTGTTGAATCTGGTATTCAGCAATTATCTGATGATGGTTTAAGAGAAAAAACTGCTGAGTTTAAAGAAAAAATCAAATCAGCAACCAGCAACATTACCACACAGATAGAACAGATTAAAGAGCAGATAAAAAACTCAACAAATGTTGATGAAAAGGAAGCTCTTTTCACCAAAATTGAGTCTCTTAAAAAAGAATCATACGAAATTGAAGAAAAAGTTCTTGCTCAGGTTCTTCCTGAAGCTTTCGCATTAATAAAGGAAACAGCAAGAAGGTGGGCAGAGAACGGAGAGATCCGCGTAACTGCTACACCAATGGATAGAGAATTAGCCGCCGCTAAAGATTTTGTAGAAATACAGGGAGATACAGCAGTTTGGAAAAACTCTTGGGATGCAGCCGGAACTCCAGTTGTTTGGGATATGGTGCATTATGATGTTCAGTTTATTGGAGGGGTTATTCTTCACAGTGGTAAGATTGCCGAAATGGCAACCGGTGAAGGTAAAACTTTAGTAGGGACGTTACCTATTTATTTAAATGCACTTCCGGAAAGAGGAGTACACGTGGTTACTGTAAACGACTACCTTGCAAAAAGGGACTCCGCATGGATGGGACCATTGTATCAATTCCATGGAATGACTATCGACTGTATCGATAACCACCAACCTAACTCAGACGGAAGAAGAAAAGCATACAACTCAGATATTACCTATGGAACCAATAACGAATTTGGTTTTGATTACCTGAGAGATAACATGGTGACTTCACCTTCAGAACTTGTACAAAGAGAATTGAACTTTGCTATCGTGGATGAGGTTGACTCTGTGTTAGTAGATGACGCAAGAACACCTTTGATCATTTCAGGTCCGGTTCCTCAGGGAGACAGACAGGAATTTGATGTTCTAAAACCTTCTATCGACAGAATTGTAGAAGTTCAGAAAAAAACAGTTTCAGTTATTTTTAACGAAGCTAAAAAATTAATTGCTGCCGGAAATACAAAAGAAGGAGGATTCAAATTACTTCAGGCTTACAGAGGTCTTCCAAAAAACAGACAATTAATCAAATTTTTATCGGAAAGCGGAAACAGAGCATTGCTTCAAAAAGTTGAAGGTCAGTACATGCAGGATAACAACCGTGATATGCCGATTGTAGATAAAGATCTATACTTTGTAATCGAAGAAAAAAACAATCAGGTTGACTTGACGGATAAAGGAGTAGAATACATGTCTCAAGGAAACTCTGATGCAAACTTCTTCGTTCTTCCGGACATCGGAACTGAAATTGCAGAATTGGAAGCTAAAAATTTATCTAAAGAAGAAGAATTTGAAGCTAAAGAAAGATTATTCTCCGATTTCGCTGAAAAATCTGAGCGAGTACACACGATGAGCCAGCTATTGAAAGCATATACATTATTTGAAAAAGATGATGAGTATGTAGTAATTGACGGAGAGGTAAAAATCGTTGATGAGCAGACTGGGCGTATCATGGAAGGACGTCGTTATTCAGATGGTCTTCACCAGGCTATTGAAGCTAAAGAGAATGTAAAAATTGAGGCAGCTACTCAAACTTTTGCAACGGTAACGCTTCAGAACTACTTCCGTATGTACAATAAACTTGCGGGGATGACCGGTACTGCTGAAACGGAAGCTGGCGAGCTTTGGGAAATCTACAAATTAGATGTTGTGGTAATTCCTACCAACCGCCCTATTTTAAGACATGACAGACAAGATTTAGTTTTCAAAACTAACAGAGAAAAATACAACGCCGTAATCGAGGAAATTGAAAAACTAACCGCAGCAAAAAGACCTGTTCTTGTAGGTACAACTTCTGTTGAAATTTCTCAATTACTTTCAAAGGCGCTTCAATTAAGAAAAATCCAGCACCAGGTATTGAATGCTAAACTTCACAAGAAGGAAGCAGAAATCGTTGCCGGAGCAGGACAGCCTGGAGTGGTAACTATTGCAACCAACATGGCAGGTCGTGGTACGGATATTAAACTTTCTAAAGATGTAAAAGAAGCTGGAGGTTTAGCAATTATCGGTACAGAAAGACATGATTCAAGACGTGTTGACAGACAGCTGAGAGGTAGAGCCGGACGTCAGGGAGACCCTGGTAGTTCACAGTTCTACGTATCTCTTGAAGATAACCTTATGCGTCTATTCGGTTCTGAAAGAATCGCTAAAATGATGGACAGAATGGGTCATAAAGAAGGCGAGGTTATTCAGCACTCTATGATCAGCAAGTCTATTGAAAGAGCTCAGAAAAAAGTAGAAGAAAACAACTTCGGAATCAGAAAGAGACTTCTTGAGTATGATGACGTAATGAATAAGCAGCGTGATGTAATTTATAAAAGAAGAAAGAACGCTTTATTCGGAGATCACCTGAAGTATGATATCACCAATATGATCTTCGATGTTTCTAATTCTATTGCTGCAAGAGGTAAAGCGAACGGAAACTTTAAAGATTTCGAATTTGAAATCATTAAGCATTTCACAATGGGATCTCCTGTTTCTGAAAGTGACTTCGGTAATAAATCTGTTCAGGATCTTACCAATATCCTTTTCAAAGCAGCTCAGGAAGACTATCAAATGAAATTGAACCTATTGAAAGAGAAATCATTCCCTATCATTGAGAATGTTTATCAAAATCAAGGATCAATGTTCAAAATGATTCAGGTTCCTTTTTCTGATGGACATAAAACTTTGACTATCGTTACTGATCTTAAAGAAGCTTATGAAAGTCAGTGTGACACATTGATCAATGATTTTGAAAAGAATATTACTTTATCAATCATCGATGAGAACTGGAAACTTCACTTACGTGAAATGGATGACTTGAGAAGATCTTCACAGGGAGCTGTTTATGAACAAAAAGATCCGCTTGTTATTTACAAACAAGAATCTTTCCACCTATTCAGCGAAATGGTAGATAAAATGAATAAAGAAATTATTTCATTCTTATATAAAGGAGAGATTCCAGCGTAGGAAAGAATTAACACTATAAAAAAAGCCGTATCAAGAATACTTGATGCGGCTTTTTTATTAACACCTAAACGCAGAATCTGGCATCGTTTTTAAAAATAAAAATTCATTTATATTCAGTTTTTTCATATCTCTATCTGTACGTCACACAATTAATATAGTTAATAGAAATAAGAAATTTTTACTAAAAAAATAAGTTAATACTTCATAAAAAGCCCCATTTAATAGACTTAATGGGGCTTTTTGTTATTCATTAAATACCTTTTACATGATAAATATCAATTTTATGATTTATTTAGAATAATTAAAAACAATATATTTGCAAAAAAATTGCTTTCATGAAAAATGTACTGATTGGTGTTTCAATGTTGGGTTCCATATTCGCTTTTGCACAAGAAAAGGATTCAACAAAGGTGGAAAAGATTGATGAAGTTATTATGAATACCTACATCAAAAAAGACAGTGATTACTCAAATAAAATGTCTTTAAAAGCTATTGAAAACCCTCAGGTATATTCAAGTATTGACAAAGCAATTTTAGAAAACCAGGTTATTTATACTGTTGATGCAGCATTTCGAAATATTCCAGGATTACAAACCATGTGGACAGCTAATGGAAGAGCCGGTGACGGAGGCGCTTACGTAAATCTTAGAGGATTCGTGGCTTCAAACTCTTTAAGAAACGGTGTTTTAGGATCAATTACGGGAACGATAGACGCTGTTAACCTTGAAAAAGTAGAAGTACTTAAAGGTCCATCAGGAACGTTATTCGGAAGTTTATTAACAAGCTATGGTGGTGTAATTAACAGGGTTACAAAAAAACCATTCGATACATTTGGCGGAAATGTGAGCCTATCCGGAGGAAATTACGACACTTACAGAGCATCAGTTGATATCAACACTCCCCTTACAAAAGATAAAAAATTATTGTTCAGATTAAATTCTGCATACACTAATGAAGGAACTTTCCAGACTGAAGGATATAGAAGAAATTTTGCTGTAGCTCCAAGTCTTACTTATAACCCCACAGACCGATTGAATATCAATTTTGAAATGGAGTTATTCAATATGAAAAGTATGAGTGATCAAACTTTTTTCTTTTATGGTGGTGATTATTTAAAAAAGGTTAATAACGTTAAAGATCTTAATCTGGATTATAAAAATTCTTATCTCGGAAAAGATCTTAACAACACAGGAAGAAGTATCAACTTTTTCGGACAGGTGAACTATAAAATATCCAACACAATCAAATCATCAACAAATATCAGTACATCTTCCAGTTACTCTGATGGATTTATGCCTTACCTGTATTTTAGTGGTGATGATCCTACGAAAATGTACAGAAGTGATCAATCTACGAGGGATAGTAGAAAGAAAGCAATTAATTTCCAACAAAACTTTAATGGTGATTTCCGCATTGGAAACTTACGAAACCGTGTGGTTTTAGGGTTTGATTATTTAAGAATTAATAATGATCAAAATTTTTATGATGTAAACGGCTTTGATAAAGTGAATGGAGTTTCTGTTCCTGTTCCATTACATCAGCCAGGATTTGATTATACTAACTTTAATGGTACTGCACTACAAGCACAATATGATGCGATGGCAGGAAATGAAACTCCATATTTGATCAAAAGCATACAAAACAATTATGCTGTATATCTTTCCAACGTCTTGAACATTACAGACAATCTGAATGTTTTAATGGCCCTTAGAGTAGATCGTTTTTCAAATAAACCAGGTATTGTAAATCCTCAAACTTTAGAAACAGCTAAGAGCTCTAATCAAACTTTTTTCTCTCCGAAACTTGGAATTGTGTATGAAGTTATAAAAGATAAAGTTTCCTTCTTCGGAAATTACCAGAACAGTTTTAAAAACCTCGATTATTACACCAATACTGATGGCCAAATGACAACAGCCGTTCCAGAGCAGGCAAACCAAATGGAAGGAGGAATAAAGACCAGCTTATTCAATGGAAAAATTTCATCTACATTAAGTTACTATAATATTAAAGTAAAAGATGTTTTAAGAAATACACCAAACCCAAAATTTAATAGTGCACAGACTCAAGATGGTACTATTGTAAGCAAAGGACTTGAACTTGAGATCAATGCTTACCTTGTAAAAGGCTTTACTGCAATTGCAGGTTTCACCTACAATGATTCAACTTTCACACAAGCAGATGAGTCTGTTTTAAACAGAAGACCCAACACTTCAGGATCTCCTTATTTAGCAAATTTATATGCAAGCTACCAATTTTTAGATGGGAAACTTAAAGGTCTTGGATTTGGTGTTGGTGGAAACTATGCAAGTGAAAATAAAATCTATAACGCAACCGATGGGGTATTCTCTTTACCATCTTACGTTGTACTAAATGCTAACGCATTTTATGACGCTAAGAAATTCAGAATAGGTGTAAAAGTAGACAACTTCACCAACCAACATTACTGGATTGGCTATACTACCGCCAACCCACAAAGATTGCTTAATGCTTTGGGAAGCGTGACTTACAAGTTTTAATTAAATAATTCAACACACTTAAGGATAATATAAACAATGAGAAAGGTAATAATAGGAGCCGCTTTACTATCATCAATGATGGCATTCGCTCAGGAAAAAAAAGATACCATTAAATCAAATGATATTGAAGAGGTTGTAGTGAGCGGAAAATACTACAAAAAATATGTAGAAAAAGAAGGTTCTTCCTCGATGCGTTTAGATGAGGCACTCATTAAAATTCCTCAAAACATATCTATTATTACCAATAGAGCTTTAGAAGATCAGCAAGTGACTACATTAAGTGACGGGGTTCTTAGAAACGTTGCTGGAGCACAAAGATTGGAGCACTGGGGAGATATGTATACAAGAGTTAACATGAGAGGTTCAAGAGCAGCTGCTTTCATGAACGGAGTTAATGTTACTTCAAACTGGGGACCTCTAAGCGAAGATATGAGCTTTGTAGATCACATAGAATTCATCAAAGGACCTTCAGGATTCCTGATGTCGAATGGAGAACCAAGTGGTATTTATAATATTGTTACTAAAAAACCAACAGGACAATCCTTAAACGGATCTGCAAGGGTAACTCTTGGAAGCTTCAATATGTACAGAGGTGAAACGGATATCGATACAAAAATTACTGATAAAGTTGCTTTCAGATTGAATTTAATGGCTCAGAATAAGAACAGCTTCAGGGACTATGAATTCAATGACAGATATATTATTAACCCTTCATTAAAAGTTAAGTTGTCTGATAAAACAACTTTAACAGCAGAATATATCTACCAAAAAGCAAAAATGTCTGAAGTCGGTTCTGCTTATGTTTTCTCTTTTGAAGGCTACAGAGCAAAGCCAGTTGGATATACTGTTACCGATCCAAGCATTGACCCCACTAAAGTAGATAACAATACAGTTAATATCAATTTACAGCATAAATTCAATGAAAACTGGAAATTAACTTCTCAGCTAACTTATGTAAATGAGTACACGATGGGTAGTGATATCTGGCCAAGTAATTTCGAAAACGGCTACATGATTCGTCGTGTAAACTATTGGGAAGCGGATAACACGATGAAATTTGGACAAGTATTTTTAAACGGTTACGTTAAAACAGGATCTGTTTCTCACAAAATTTTAGCTGGCCTTGATTTAGGAAGCAAAAAGTATATGGCTGATTGGTCTCAGGGATATAATTTAGATAAGTTTAATGCTAATGGAGACGCTTCTGCTACCAATACAGTTGCTGACCATAACTATTGGTACAATACCAATACTGGTAATTATGATATCAATGGGATAAATGGGTATTCTGGACCTAATAATACAGAGAACTACAAAGCCTTCAATAAAAGCACTCCTCTTTCTACCAGAGCAGGTGCAGGAAGTACTATAGACCAAAATTATACTGGTTTATATTTACAGGATGAATTAGGGTTCTTTAATGATGCTTTAAGACTTACCCTTGCTGCACGCTATACCAATGTAAAAGAGATCAATTATGGAACAAAATCTGAAGCTAACAGAATTACTCCTCGTATTGGATTAAGCTATTCAGTAAATGAAAGCTTAGCGGCCTATGCTTTATATGATCAAACTTTTGTACCGCAGGCTGGTTTATTTAGAGATGGAACAACAGCAACACCATTAACTGGTAGCAATATCGAGGTAGGGGTAAAAAAAGACTGGTTCTCAGGAAAGTGGAACACCACATTATCATTATATAATATTAATAAAAATAATGAAATTACAGGAGACCCTGACCAGACAAATAACCCGAATGGAAGATATTCAATCCTTCTTGGAAAGACAAGAGTTCAAGGGGTAGAATTTGATCTTAAAGGAGAAATCGTAAAAGGGTTCAATGCCATCTTTAATTACGCCTTCACCGAAAATAAGTTTACGGAAACCACAGCAAAAGCAAAAAAAGGAGATAAAGTTCCTGGATATGCAAAGCATACAGCAAACGGTTGGTTAAACTATACCTTTACTGATGGTTTATTAGAGGGGTTCGGATTAAGTTTTGGTGGAACTTATTTAGCTGGCAGAAGCAGCTGGGATTGGGGAGCTACAAACTCTCTACAAATGGGAGATTATGTGAAATTTGATGCTGGTGCGTCTTGGGAGAATACCAAATTCAGAGTGGGAATTAATGTATTCAATGTATTCAACAGATACTTGTATTCAGGTTCTCCATATGGGAATTATTATTATTATCAGGCAGATGCTCCTAGAAACTTCAGAGTATCTATAGGATACAAATTCTAAATAAAAACAAAAGTTAGCCGAATATTCGGCTAACTTTTTTCTATGCATAAAAAACATCATCATAAAAAGAAGCCATCTGCTTCAAAAAAATGGTCTGCAAAGCTGCATTTGTGGTTTGGTTTATCTGTGGGTTTAATTGTATTTATTGTTTCCTTATCGGGGACTTTATATGTTTTTAAAGATGAAATTCAAAATGTCCTTCGTAAGGATGCCATTGAACTCAGGAAAGAAACTATAAAAAACCAACCTTTATCCGTTGAGCTACTGCGAGAAAAAGTGACCTTAGAACTTAATGAAAAGTATCCCATTAGCTCTGTTGAAATCCCATTGGACAAAACTAAATCTTATGGCTTCTTATACTATAAAAAAGGGAAGAAAGGCTGGAATTACTTTCAGGATGTCCTTATTAACAAACAGGTATATGTCAATCAATATACCGGTGAAATTTTAGGAGTCTACAATGAAAAGTATGACATCTTTCCGATTCTAAAATCACTTCACTGGAGTCTTCTTCTGAAATCTGAATGGGGGCCTTATGTTGTCGGAATACCTGTCGTTCTTTTTATTATCATGCTGATTACCGGAATTATTCTTTGGTGGCCACAAAATAAAAAGGCGAGGAAAGGACGTTTTTGGTTCAACTGGAAAAATGTAAAAACCTGGAAACGGAAAAATTATGACCTTCATAATGTTTTAGGCTTCTATGCTTCCTTTATCGCTTTATTAATGAGCATTACGGGAATCTATTTTACGTATCCCTATGTGAAGAATGTATTCAACTTTGCATTATCCGGTTCAATGACTCTTCCCAAAGAAAAAGAGATCAGATCCCCGGATTCTTTGGCTGCAAAAAACAATTCAGTTTTTGATCTGGCTGTACAAGAAACAAGAAGACTCTATACTTCTTCTTCAAGTTTTCGATTTCCATTAAATGGGAAAAATAAAAAAGGAAAAGATCTTAAAAATATTCCTGTGACCATTTACCAAAAAGACGGGAGATTTAGTGAAAGAAATGTTCTGATATTCGATAAATACTCAGGAAAACTATTAGCAAACAGACCTCATCAGAAATTATCAACAGCTGAAAAGTATTCCAATGCCAATTATGACATTCATACAGGATCTTACTTTGGGTTATTTGGTAAAATAATCTGGTTTATAGCCGGGCTCATCTGCACTTCATTACCTGTAACAGGATTTTTGGTATGGTGGGGAAAAAGAAAGAAACAAGGGAAAAAAATATAATGAAAAAAACTTTTTTATCAATGGCATGCCTTGGAACAGTGGCTGCTTTTGCACAAAATAAAGATACTTTACAAACAAGGAATGTTGAGGAAGTTGTATTAACAGCTTCCAGGAAAAAAGAAAGTATCAAAGAAGTTCCGAGTTCTATTACAATTGTTGGAGAAAAACAGGTTCAGTCTCAACTTACCGTCAACTCAGATATTTCAAGTATTCTTCAATATACAGTTCCTAGTTTAGGACCGAGCTCAGGGCAAACTTCCAATTCAGGACAAACGTTGAGAGGGCGCCAGGTTTTAGTACTTATCGACGGAATTCCTCAGTCTACCCCATTGAGAAATGGAGCAAGAGATATCAGATCAATTGACCCATCAGTTATTGAAAGGATCGAAGTCATTAAAGGGGCATCATCCATCTATGGCAATGGAGCAGATGGTGGTATTATCAACTACATTACCAAAAGAAGTAAATCTGATCAGAAGATTTCAGGTATTTCTCAGATTGGCATCACGGGCCAGCCGTATGGCGGAACATTAGGCTTCAGGGCAAGTCAGCTTTTATCCGGAAAAATCACAAACAAGTTCGACTATGTAGCCTCACTGGCTTATGAAAGAACAGGTTATATGAAAGACGGTGATGGCGTAAGTCTGAGTCCTACCTACAGCACCGCCAAAATGGACAACTACAATGGAATGTTGAAATTAGGTTATGATCTTAATCAAAATCAAAGAATTGAAGCTTCCTATATCGGTTATGCATCAAAATCTGATCTGGATCTAGGCTTAAAAACAGGGAAATATGGGATCACCCCTACCATAGGTGAAGGAAGAGGAAAAAATCTGGAAACAACTCCACAGGGAACTCCACGAAATCACAATTATAAATTAAGCTACGATAATAAAAATCTGTTCGATGGAACATCCCTGAATGTAAACCTTTATTATCAGGATTTCAGAACGGTATATGGATACAGTGATACTTTTCTGAATGGGGGTCAATCAAATGTTATTTCAAAGAAAAAAGGAGCCAGAATTAACCTTGACACTCAACTTTGGAATGCTCAAAATTCTCAGGCGGAAATCATTTATGGAGTTGATATCCTTAATGACCAAACTGTCCAGAAACTGGAAGACGGCCGTTACTGGACACCGGACATGAATATGACCAATATTGCTCCTTTTGCTTTAGTTAAAATTGATCTTTTAAAAAAGCTAACCATCAAAGGAGGAGTTCGGTATGAAAATATAAAAGTAAAAGCCGGAGATTTCAATACGTTATCATCCATCAAAAGTGACGGAACTTTCACACAAAGTATTTTTGTACAAGGAGGAGATCTGAAATACAATGCCTTTGTGGGAAATATTGGAGTTCGTTATAATATTGAAGATTATCTTAATCTATTCGGAAGCTTTTCACAGGCATATTCCATCAATGAACTTGGCCGAATCTTAAGAACTTCTACTCAGGGAACCATACAGAATCTTGAAACAAAACCGATTATCGTCAATAACTACGAATTCGGGGCAACGGGACAGATTTCAAAATGGATCAATTATGAAATTACATCATATGTAAGTACATCAAAACTAGGGGCATCATTTGTCCAAAGCCCTGATCGTGCATTGACGATTCAAAGATCTCCCGAAGTTGTGTATGGGGTGGAAGGCTTTTTACATTTTACTCCCGTTAAATGGATCAATTTCGGTGGAAGCTATAGCTGGATGGAAGGAATTACTTCGATAAAAAATGACGGAGACTATTCAGCGAAGATTAATAACAGCAGAATCTCAGCTCCGAAAGTCCTGGCTTATGTGCAAATAAGACCCATAAAAACGCTATCCGTAGCCTTTGATATGCTACACTCCTTTAAACAAGACAGATTTGAGCCTAATGCAAAAACCGGACAGTACGCTTATGGAGAAGGAAAAGTTGCTGAATATACTGTTTTCAATTTCAGATCAAGCTACGAAGTAAGTGACAATTGGAAGATTTCTCTAGGGATAGAAAACTTATTTAATAAGCTATACCAACCCTCAATTGCATGGTGGTCTGCACGAGACAGTGAATTTATCAACTCATTAGGAATGAGAGGAACTTTCATGATTGAATATAAATTTTAATTAAACTAAATAAAAGTTAAGCGTTATCTTTGCCAGACTTTCTATACGATATGAAGAAAAAGCATCATCCTAAAAAAAAGCCGGGATTTTTTAAAAAATGGTCCGCCAAACTGCATTTGTGGTTCGGACTGGGAATTGGTTTTTTAATTTTCATCATTTCCATTACCGGAGCATTATATGTTTTTAAAGATGAAATTGAAAATATAACGCGAAAAGATGTTATCTACCACAACGAGCAGAATATCGATCAAAAGCAGATCCTACCTATCAGGGTACTGGAAAAATCTGTTACACAACAGGTAAAGGAAAAATATCCTGTTCATTGGGTCAACATCCCTATTGACAAAAAAATGTCCTATGTTTTTTACTGGTATGAGCATAATAATAATGCATGGAACTATTTTGATGAATTTCCAGTTTACAAAGCAGCCTATGTAAATCCTTACAACGGAAAAGTCTTAAGAACTTATGATGAAAAGAATGGATTTTTCCAAATTGTAAAGATGATCCACTGGAGTTATCTGCTAAAGCAGGATTGGGGAACGTATGTAGTAGGAATTCCTGTCATTATCTTTGTCATCATGCTGATCACAGGAATTATTCTATGGTGGCCTAAAAATAAAGCTGCAAGAAAACAACGTTTTTCGTTTAAATGGAAAAACATTAAAAGCTGGAAAAGAAAGAATTATGACCTCCACAATATACTAGGCTTTTATGCCTCTATCTTTGCCTTAATATTTTCTATTACAGGGCTATTTTATGCATTCTTTGTTGTACAGGCTGCTATTTATGTTATTTTCTCAGGCGGAAATACCGTTTACCCGGACTTTTCGAATATTAAAACAAAAGCTCCTATAGAACTCAGAACGGAAGGAACTTTAGATAAGATCAGCAATACCGTTAAAGCAAAGTATCCTGATTCTTTTGGCTTTGCTATCGATCTGGGGCATGAACATATGGATGATCATGAACATCCAAATTTTGAAGTCTACGTAAAGCATCTTTCGTATTCTTACCATAAAAGCAGCAGTTTAATTTTTGATGAAAATTCTGGTGAACTCCTTCATACTCACGATCCTAAAGACAAAAATTTCGGAGAAAAAACGGTAGGAGCTAATTATGACATTCACGTCGGATCTATTTTAGGCCTTCCTACAAAGATCATTGCCTTTATTGTGAGTCTTATATGTGCCTCATTACCAGTGACTGGATTCCTGGTTTGGTGGGGAAGGAGAAAAAAGAAAACACCCAAAACAGCTTAAAAAGTTTTTTTAATAAATTCTCACTTAATAATCTATTAATACAATCTTTTTTATAATTTTAACCCTTTAGAATTATAAAAATAGAAATGTCATTAATAGATTTATCAAAACATGTTGCTCTAGGAATTGATATAGGAGGAACCAATACAAAGTTTGGAGTGGTTAACCACAGAGGAGAGGTTCTTGAAAAAGGAAACCTGAGAACGGACGAATATGAGAAGGTTGAAGATTTTATCGATGCTTTATATGAGAAGGTTCATCCCTTAATTGAAAAATACGGTGATGAAATCAACTTCGATGGAATTGGAGTCGGTGCTCCTAACGGGAACTATTATACAGGAACTATAGAACAGGCACCCAATTTACCTTGGAAAGGAGTTGTTCCCTTTGCAGAGTTAATGACAGCCAAATTCAATATGCCGTGTACCATTACCAATGATGCCAATGCAGCAGCTTATGGAGAAATGCTTTTCGGAGCAGCGCGTGGAATGAAGGATTTTATCATGATTACTTTAGGAACAGGAGTAGGAAGCGGAATTGTTGCCAGCGGAAAACTGATCTACGGACATGATGGATTTGCCGGAGAACTTGGCCACACGATTGTAAAACCAGGTGGAAGAAAACATTGGAGTACAGGTTCTGAAGGAAGTTTAGAGGCATACGCATCTGCAACGGGAATTGCGATTACCGCTAAAAAAATGAGAGCTGAATTTCCTGAATCAATCTTAAACCAATATCCTGAAGAAGCTATTAATTCTAAAACAGTGCACGAATGTGCTTTAAAAGGGGATCCGATAGCTATTGAAGTATTCAGATACACTGGACAGAAATTAGGTGAAGCTCTTGCTAACTTTGTGATGTTCTCTTCACCTGAAGCCATTCTTCTATTTGGAGGCGTTATCAAGGCTGGAGATTTTATTTTAAAACCGGCTAAACTTCATATGGAAAGAAACCTTCTTTCTATTTTCAGAAATAAAGTAAAGCTGGTTTTCAGTGAGCTTGATGAAGCAGATGCTGCTATTCTTGGAGCAAGTGCTTTAGTTTGGGAAAAATAATTGATCCTTAATTTATTAGATATACTGAGCATCCTTTAGGGGATGCTTTTTGTTTTCTCTCACCGATTTTGTGGATTGAGCAGATGTTTCTGTTTTATTATTCGTGCTTATTTGTGAAACCATTTTGTGCCATTTGTTTTTAAAACGTAGATTTCGAGAGCCTCAGTCTACAACAAGTATAATAATATCTTTAGATACAACAACAAATAACAATAGATAACGAGTATAAAAATCATGTTTTCTTGTTGATTAAGGAAGAGGAATTTCGGCGAAAAATGAAAAAGTTTTTCTTACTTTTGATTAGTTTTTTTCATTATCCTACCATGGATAAATAAAAAAAATGTAACCTAAACAATCAACTTAAAATGGATAACAATAATTTAGAGCAGATCACTTTCGGAGGCGGATGCTTCTGGTGTGTAGAAAGCTGTTTCAATATGCTGAAGGGTGTTACATCTGCTATTTCAGGATATTCCGGAGGTCACAAAAACAATCCAACTTATGAGGAAGTATGTACCGGAGAGACAGGTCATGCTGAAGTGGTACAGATCACTTATGATCCTGCCATAATATCTTATGAACAGCTTATGGATGTTTTCTTCTTCCTTCATGATCCGACCCAATTAAACAGACAGGGAAATGATATCGGTACACAATACCGTTCAGTTATCTACTATAAAGATGACGCTGAAAAGGCAAAAGCTGAAGAAGCCATTAAAGTATCTGAAGCATCAGGAAGATGGTCTGGAGAATACGTTACAGAATTGACAAAATTTGATACTTTCTGGCCAGCTGAGCAATACCATCAGGGATATTACAACGAAAACCCTACGCAACCTTATTGTAGTGCAGTGGTAGGTCCTAAAATTCAGAAGTTCAAAAAATATTTCGGAGAACTGGGAATGTTGAATGAGGAATAATTTTTAAGTTTTGCTTAAAAGCTGTGCCATTAATAAAATAATAAAAGCGAAGAGATATTTCTCTTCGCTTTTATTTGCAAAAAATAATCTGTTTATATGAGTAAAATTAGTATCCAGGGTTCTGTTTAAAATCCGGAGACGCATCAAGCGTTGCCTGAGGGATCGGGAAGATTCTTCTGTAAGGTTGAGAAGCAGGCTTAGCTGTTCCCGGAAGATCAAATTTATTGAATCTGATCATCGCTTTTCTTCTGTACATTTCCCAATACAATTCGTATCCCGATTCTTTAAATAAAATATTAGCATCTAAAGAGGCAATTGCAACTCCAGGAGCACTGTTGTATAAAGATTCACGGGTTCTGCTCGTTCTTAGTTTATTAACGTCAGCCAACGCAGCCCCCACGTTTCCGCTTCTGAAAAAAGCCTCTGCTCTCATCATATAAATTGTTCCCAATCGGTATAATGGTACATCCATTCCGCTTGTTCCGTTGTTTCCATAGCCTGGGTCAAATTCAAATTTGAAGTTTCTTACCCCTCTGTTAATCTGAGCCTGTGTAAATACAGATTCTGAAGGATTATCAAAATTCAGCTCAGGAGTAAAATCTGCAGCAAGCGTTGTGTTTTTTTCTGTAAACAATTTATATACCTTAATTCTTCCGTCAGGAGTCAGATCAAAGTTTCCATTCTGAAGAATTTTAGGACCATACTGCTGCCCAACCTGCAAACCTCTGTTGAAATGAAACCAAGGTTTTCCTGTTCCTTCTACCTTACTTGTTGATGGCACACTTACGTCTGTTCCATCATTTTTAAACCATGTTCCGTCTTCATATTGATAGGTTCTCTGGAAACGGGGATCATCATGATTTCCATCCCATGAATAATAGAATTCCGGAGTAATACAATTTGCATTTGTTCCTCTGTTGTCCGGTGACGGCTTCTGAATTCTTTCCATTGACATATAAGCCAGATCATTGTCTGAACCTTTGTCTGAACTCGCAATTTTTTTCTGAACAATAGTAAAGATCATTTCCTTGCTTGTATCATTATTGATATCAAAATTGTGGAAATAATTAGATTCTAAGCTGAAATTAGGATTATTAATCAACAAATTAGAATATGTAATCACTTTATCCATATCTGTTCCACTTCCACTCACTGCCGGCTCTAAAAAGTTGTAATTACTGGTTGCTTTATTCTTTATAACAGTCCTGTTCAGATACATATCTGCTAAAAGTGCATAAGCTGCCTGTTTTGTGAATCTTCCGGCATGTGTATTTTGAGTTTTAATATCTGCTAAGTTGGGAATAAGCCCTTCAACTTCAGTAATTAAAGCATCAATTGTAGTTTCCGCTTTTCGGATCTCAATCGGAGCATTGATATTGTCCGGGTCTCTATAAGGAGCCTGTCCAAACAAATCAATTGTAGTATAAGTATAATAAGCCAACAATCCTTTTGCCTCCGCTAAAAACAAAGCTTTATTGTTTCCATTACTTTTGCTGGCACTTGATATGGCTGTTAATGACTTTGTAATTCCAAAGTTCAATTGATTCCAGGTTGTCTTTACAACATCACTGTTCGCATCCCACGTAAATTCGTGCATTGCTCTCCATTTTCCACCATCTCCCCAGTCACTTCCTCTTGTAGGCAACAATGCCTCATCCGTAGAATATTCCTGTAAAGCAAAAACACTTCCATGGTCTACAAAAGTTCCTTCTCCAAGCTGGCTATAAGCAGCAGCCAGAGCAGCTTCAGGGTCCGCAACTTCAGAACCCAAAACCTCATCGATTACTTTTTCATCCAGATTTGTACATCCAACTAAAGCCAGTACAGAAACGGATAAAAGGATGGTATTAATATTTAAAAATTTAGATTTCATGATTTCTTTTAACTTAAATTAAAATTTAACAGTTGCCCCCAAAATGAAAGTTTTTGCAGACGGATATGTTGTATAATCAATTCCCAAAGACTGATTTCCTCCAACCTGTTTGTTGGTATCTACAAGTGGATCATAACCTGTATAGCTGGTAATTGTAAATAAATTCTGTGCACTTACATACAGATTGATGCTTCTTAAAAACTTCAGTTGGTGGATATCGAAAGTATACCCTAGTCTTACGTTGTTCAAACGAAGGAAATCAGATTTTTCAAGATATAAAGAAGACAATTGTGGCTGATTGGTAAAGCTTGCCCCTGAATCATAGAAGTTTTTCAAAACGTTTCTATCTGAAGCTAAGTTGTTGATATTTAAGTCCAATGCAGTATTATTTACCAAATACCCTCCTGTTTGTCCAATGAAAGAGAATGAAAAATCAAACTTCTTGTATTTCATATAAGAATTGATCCCAAACGTGAAATTCGGAATAGCACCTTCGAAAATCTTTCTGTCATTCTGATCAATTCTTCCATCTCCATTTATATCTTCATAAATATATTTCCCATTCGCATCAACCCCTAAATAATTATACATATAGAAAGATCCTGCTTCATATCCGTTTTTATAGATATTGGCAGTCACCCCGGAAAGTCCAGGTCCTGATACCTCACCTGAATAAATGGCGGAAACTGGAAGATTTTTCACCTCATTATTTACCGTTGCCCCATTTACATCCATGGTCCATGTGAAATTTTCATTTTTAATAATTTCTGAACCTAAGGAGAATTCAAAACCTTTATTGACGATTTCAGCATCAACATTTTTCCAAACAGTACTTGTAGGGCTTAGTGGTCTTGAAGGGATA
This sequence comes from Chryseobacterium sp. T16E-39, assembly GCF_002216065.1. Classification (NCBI taxonomy): domain Bacteria; kingdom Pseudomonadati; phylum Bacteroidota; class Flavobacteriia; order Flavobacteriales; family Weeksellaceae; genus Chryseobacterium; species Chryseobacterium sp. T16E-39. The sequence continues at coordinate 3,099,572 of NZ_CP022282.1, forward strand.
TTGAGGATAGGATCTTTGGTGGTCTTGTTGTAATATTCCAATGATCCATACAATTTGTTTTTCCATAGGCTGAAATCAGCACCAATATTCGTTTGCTCTACAACCTCCCATTTCAAATCAGGATTCACGGTTCTGTTGATCGAAACTCCATTGATCAAATCTAAATTTGGATATAAATAATACCCTGAAGCCTGTGTCAACGAAGAACTCGCCTGTGTAATTTTATTCGGAACTTCCTGGTTACCTGTCTGTCCCCAGCTTCCTCTCAATTTTAATTCATTAATGATTTGAGAATCTTTCAAGAAGTTTTCATTAGAAATCGTCCAACCTACGGCAACAGAAGGGAAATATCCATATTTGTTATTCTTTCCAAAACGGGTAGAACCGTCTGCTCTCAATGAAGCCGTTAATAAATATTTCTTATCAAAATTGTAATTTACTCTCCCGAAATATGACTGCAATTCATTTTCCTGAGCATAGCCAGCTCCCGGGACAAAAGCAGTTCCTGAGTATCCAGGATTAATTTCCGGAGCAATTCCCGCTCCCTGCGCAGCAATATCTTTTACTCCAAAATAAGTTCCTGTAGATTTGAATTTCTGATAAGAGAAACCTCCTAAGGCACTAAAGTTATGTTTGTTGAAGTTAAAATCATAGGTCAAATAATGTTCTAAAAGTATATTATATGAATCAAGATTTGCCTGAACATATACTCCTTTTGGCGTTCTGTCCGTAATGTTCGGATACATTGTTGTATTTCTTTCAGACATTGTTTTATCAATCCCTAAATTGAATTTATAATTTAATCCCGGCAAGATCCTCAACGTTGCTTCCGTATTTCCCAGTACTCTGAATGTGTTGGTTTTATCATTATAAACACTCAGTAAGTACAAAGGATTGTAATGAGCGTTCATGTTGAAATTTGTGTAATTTCCATTCTGGTCATATACAGAACGGGTAGGATTCGCCATCAATGCATGAATAATTACCTGACCATCAGACCCAGCATTTCCGCCATTAGGGATTCCGGTTTCTCTAATATCACTCGCCGTAAGATTTAGTTTAACCTTTAATCTCTTATTATCAAAGAAAGATTCTTCAGCATTTAAACGGGCTGTTGTTCTTTTAAAACCACTATTCAGAACGATACCATCCTGATCCATGTGGGAAATTGAAGCAAAATAATTTCCCGTTTCTGTAGATTTTGAGAAAGATACTGAGTGATTCTGAGAAACTGCATTTCTATAGATCTCATCCTGCCAGTCTGTATTTCCACCATGATCGTAAGATTTATCTATTCCAGCTGCCCTGTATTGATCCGCTGACATTAAATCAAGCTTTTTAATCACTGAAGAAAATCCCAGATAGGTATCATAAGTAAACATTGGATCTCCTTTTTTCCCTCTTTTCGTCGTTACCAAAACAACTCCATTCGATCCTCTTGCTCCATAAATGGCCGCAGCAGAAGCGTCTTTCAAGACAGTGATTGATTCAATATCTGATGTATTCAAAAAGTTCAATGGGTTTTTTGCCCCTGCATTTCCTAAACCAACGTTTGGTCCCGACGCGCTTACTGCATCATTACTCAAAGGAACCCCATCTACAACAAACAAAGGGGTGCTTCCACTTCTGATCGAACCAATTCCCCTGATGGAAACATTCACTCCCGCTCCCGGCTCACCGCTTGATTGTACAATACGAACACCGGCAATCTTGCCCTGCATTAAGTTATCGACAGAAATGTTCATTCCCTCTTTGAAATTTTCGGCCTTCAACTGACTTACAGCTCCTGTCAAGTCAGATTTTTTCTGAGAACCATATCCTACTAAAGTCACTTCTTCAATGGAAGTCGCTGCTTTTTTAGATTTTAAACTAAAAGAAATAGTGGTGCTTGAGATTTTTGTTTTTTGAACTTCATAGCCATCATAAGAGACGGATAAGGTTTGTCCGATAGATGCCGAGATCGTAAAGTTTCCCGATGCATCAGAGGTAGCTGTAACTCCCGTTTCTGCAACTGTAATTTTTGCGCCTTCTATAGGTGTTCCCTCCTGATCCAGAACGGTTCCGGAAATGGTCTCATTTACCTGTGAGTAAACAGGGCTAATTCTGGTAAACCCTTCTGCATTAGCCTGATTGGCAACCAGAAAGATTAATGCTATTGGAATTAGCTTTTTAAATTTAAAAAAATTAATTTTGTGGTACATATCATTAAGTAAATTGTAATAAACATTGCTTAATCAAAAGACCGCTGTTGTTCCCGCAACAGTGGTTTTTCTCAACTCTTTCACAGCTTATTTTCGGCATACAAAGTAAATTGATTTCCTTAAAAACTATTTTAACATAATATTATCTTAAAGTGAATAAAATATAAATATCTCAAAATGAGAAAATAATATTGAATTAACTATCAATAGATTACAAACACCAAATTTTATCCTATTCACATAATCTTAAAAAATTATTAACATAATATGTAAATCGTCTCATGTTAAGACTCGTTAATTTCGCTCCAATAAAAAATGACTCGAAATGAAAAAGGCAGCCGCTCTATTTCTCTATTTAACTCCACTTTATCTGGTATGGTCACAAAAGCAGAATTTAGATGATCTGAAGATGAATGAAATCCAGGTTATAGGTTCACATAACAGCTACAAAAAAGCAATTCTTCCTGAAGTTTATTCTTATTTGGCAAAAAAAGACAGCTTACATGCTTTGCCTCGAATTCAATATGAACATATTGCAATACCGAAGCAATTAGATTTAGGATTACGCAACCTTGAAATTGATGTATATGCTGACAGCAAGGGTGGAAAATATGCACATCCAAAAATTTTAGATCTTGTAAAAACAGCACAGCCTTTCGATTCTGAAGGGAAAATGAAAAAGCCGGGATATAAAATGATTCATATCACAGATATTGATTATCAAACATGGTATTACACTTTAGAAGATTGTTTGACAGATTTAAAAAAATGGTCTGAGGCACATCCAGACCATGATCCCATTTTCATTACATTGGAGCCCAAAGATGGCAAAGCCAACAGATTCGGAACAGAACCGGAACATTATACATCAAAACTCTTTGATGATCTCGATAACGAATTAAAAAAATATCTTGGTAGAAATAAAATTATTGCACCCGACGACATTCGGGGTTCTTACAAAACCCTAAACGAAGCTGTTCTTCACAAAAACTGGCCAAAAGTAAAAGAAGTCAAAGGAAAATTTCTATTTGTACTGGATAACAATGGAGAAAACCGGGATGTCTATATGAAAGGACATCCTTCACTAAAAGGAAGAATGGTATTTACCAATTCAACTCCGGGAACCCCTGAATCAGCTGTTTTATTTATGAATGACCCAAGTTCGAAAATCAACGAGTTGGTACAACAGGGTTATATTATTAGAACAAGGGCAGACGCAGATACAATGGAAGCAAGAAGTGAGGATTATTCAAGATTTGAAAAAGCTAAAGAAAGTGGTGCTCAGATCATCTCCACCGACTATTATCTACCTAGCAAGCTTTTCAAATCCAATTATAAAATCAGTTTTGAAGACAATACCTACGAGAGAAGAAATCCAGTAAACGCACAATAATTACACACGTTTTCATTCATATCAAATGGGAAAGGCAATCTTATTACGGGTTGCTTTTCTTTTTTTTCTCTCGCAGATCTTACAAATTACAATCTTTTTATCGCCTGCTTTTTCAGGTTAATTTCAAAATGATCAGAAGGATCTCCAGTCGATAGAAGTGACAAGATCCTGAAAACAGATTTTATTTGTAAAACAAAAGGGTCCTGAGATTTACTTTGTTCAAAGGATTTGATAAGAATCTGATACTCTTTCAACCTTTCTTTCGAGATATCTTTCCTCGCCAATTCATCTGCAGATTGAAATTTGTACAGATCAAGCAACAAGTCTTCAAAATGCCATCTCTCAAGTGAATTCATATCTATTCCCTTTATTGACAATTCAGATTTTGAATTTTGAGAAAGGAAAAGCAGATCTTTCCCACTTAAAGATGTTGTCTTTTCTATAAAATCTTTTGGCCAGTCATCCGGGATCATTCGTAACCGAACCAATTCTTTCAAATGAAACAACATGAAATCGTGATAAGATTTTGTCTTTAGAATATCCTTGTTCCACAAAATTTTATCCTGGCTTCTTTGTAAAGCCTCATATTCCTTTTCATACAAAGGAAATAGCTCGTTAAAATGAGGAACATTATTTACAACTTCGGTCTTAACTTCTAAGATATCCTGAGAATGAATTGTAAGTATTTTATAGCTGGGTAAATAAGCAGCTAATGAAGGAACCTGAACATTGACCAACATCTTCCCGCCTCTCTTGCTAATTCCTGTATCATTGATGTGCATATGTCCAGCAAAATGAATCTGTAAACCAGCATCTAGAAATTCCTTTGCAACCTCCTCTTCGGGAACTCTTTCCAACTGCCATTTCTTTTCGCCTAATAGATTTTTAATCTCATGTGTTGCTCCATCATTAAAATCGATCATAGGATAATGCGTAAACGCAATTAAGGTTTTACCATTAGTTTTTGCTTCCTTCACAATCTTTTTTACCCATTGAATCAAATGTTGCTTATGGGTCAAAACATTATTGTATCCAATACTCGCTCCCTTATAATTTCCAGCATCTTCAGGCCTGCGTTGACGATCTTTAGGAATATAGGTATTTCCATCAATTGCAATCATCCAGACTCCTTTTACAGGCTCTACTACATAACTCAGATCAGGAACCGAAAACCCCTTCGAAACCTCATACATTCTATTCGAATAATCTGCGTAATGCTGCGCGTTATCATAAGAATAGTTCGAATAAGGATGATCATCAAACGGAGTACTCCAATACAGATTTTCTTTTCCAGGATAAAAACCAAAGTCTTTTAATTCATCCAGAATTTCAACATATCCTGACTCTGCAATATCTTTCGTGATGATATGATTCTTTGTCCTGGTAAGGTTTTCTTTACTGTAAATTGCTAAGGGTGATCCGTCTTTTCCTAAAAAATCATCTTTCCCTGCATCCTGATGAAAAGGTCCTACTGGATCATGATTCCCTGTAGTCAAATAAAAATTGATCCCATATTTTTTATGATATGAATCAAGAATTCGGTGCAGTCCACGTAAATTATACGTTTGCCCGTCATCCGAAAAATCTCCAGGCATAGCAACAATTTTAATTCCTTTTGCGGCAATATCATCCAGTGCTTTTAAAAAGGCAAAATAATTTTCATTAAAAACTCTGGTAGAATGTAGCTGAGAATTCATGGTTCTCAAAATAGTTGCTTTTCCTGTTTTAGGATTAACAATTCCTTTAAAGTCATTATCAGAAAAACGGCCATACAAATCCTGAAAATGTACATCTGAAAGAAAAGCAATTTGCACTGGTTTTTGTTGTGCAGATAAATAAGTAAAAGCAAAAAGTAAAGTAGAGAGAATTCCTTTTTTAAACATGGTAAAAATAACCCGAAAATTAGGGGATTCTTTTAGAAAGTGTTTTAAGGGAATTTTAAATATTTGTGAAAGAAATTATTCTTCAATTTGTATTGAATCCTCTGGTTTGCCCGCATACTTAAAAATAATAAAAGGAGTCGATTTCCTAAGCTCCCTTCCATTGTTCGGATCTATACCGTCATCCGTAAAAAATTCTACAACCCCATTATATTTTGAATACCAGGTTTTTCCTAAAGCATTTTGCTCCGTTAAAGTGTCTTTGCGGGTAATCCTTTTAAAATATTTCATTTGAATAGTATCAACAGGTTTTAAATCGAGATGTGGGTTTTTAGCTTTGCAGTCAGCTAACTTATATTCACTTCCATCCCAATACATACATTCCATTGAAGGTATTGAATTCAAACCAGACATAAATCCTAATTGAGGAGCTTTCTTACTGTTTGAAAAAACAACGTTTCCCGTAACAAGACAAACCAATAATAAGATTTCCATAATCCCCAATCCATTTTGCTTTATGAATTCAGGCATTTTAAAATGCTGCTCATTACTGATATTAATAATAATATTTGACAGCTTTTCTGTTAAGGATTCTTCGTCTCGATCAACACTTATCTTAACTGTTGTCTTATTGGTGTCTTCATTCTTTTTAATAAAAGTTCTTGAGAAATCTAAAAAATCCTTATAACCCAGATACTCACTTAACTTGTCTAGCTTAACCGGTTCTATATTCGTGTCACCTGATTCTTCAATAAAAGTTTCATAGTACCTGCTAAATGTCTTATCTGATATTTTAAATGATAATTTATCCTCAAACCGCGACCATAAGTAAGCTGCCAAACCATTTTTTGTATCCTTTCCAGATTCCTCTTTTGCTTGTTTAAATACCTCCTGAATGAGTAGTTTTCTTTTGGACATAATTAGTTTTTTAAGAGCATTACAAAATAGCTGATTTTCTACCGTGTCGCATTACGGATTACCGTAAGGATATTCCTGTCCATTTCCTGTCTATCGATGTCTATGTTTTGTCTAACACATGCGTCACCTGTTGTCGCATCTTTGTCTCAGAAATCAGTTGACAAACAAAACATTATAAAAACAAATTTACAAAACTGATTTCTAAATCACCAGATAAAACGGAAGAAAACTCCGGGTTGGGAAGCAGATGTTTCTCTTCCGTTTTTGAAGGTTCTACTTCCCAAAAAATTTAAGAAGCGCTTCAAATTTTTTACCGTGTAAAACTATCTGCGATCTGTTTCGCAGGGAAGAACACGAATGCTTTAACAATAAATTTTTTGAAAAATGATTCAGTTTATATTAATGCTACTAGGCTTAGCATTTCCAAATAATAACGCTAACTCAGCATGTCATAATAACCCTACACAAATTACAACACAAACAAGTAGTGATCCAGGTGAGGGATTAGATCCGGGAGGACCAGGAAACGGTGGAAGCACAGGAGGTAATACGGGACAAAACCCTCCTCCATTTACAAATCCATAATTAATTAAAGAGCAGATTTCATACATCTGCTCTTTTTTCTTACTTTACGGGACAAAAGTAAACACCATGAATAGAATTTTATTATTGTTATTATTAGCAATACTATTTTCCTGTACAAAAAATAATTCTCAAAAAAACATTTACTATGATAAGGCCAAGGAGTTTAGAGATGCTAGTATTACCGATTCTGCTTATTACTATTTTAATATCGCCAAAAATTCATTTTTAGAAAGTCACGATTCTTCAGGAGTGGGAAGGTCATTAGTTAACATGGCTATCTTACAACAAAATAAAGGAGACTATTATGGTAGTATTGAAACTTCTCTCGAGGCCAATAAATACCTTAGAAAAACACAAGACAGTATAATCAGATTTACACTAGGCTCTAACTATAATAACATGGGAATTTGTTCATCATATCTATATGACTTTGATAATTCTGTGAAATTTTATACTCAGGCATTGAGGTATGTAAATGATCCTGAAAGCAAGTATCTTTATTCTAATAATTTTGGCGACGTTTTAACAACCTTAAGAGATTATAAACAGGCTCAACAAAATTTCAAAATTGCACTTCAAACAGTTAATAAGATTAATTATGCAAGAGCATTAAATAATCTGGCAAAAGCCAAATATTATGAGAATAAAAACTACAACCCTCTTCCTGAGTTTTCTGAAGCCCTAAAAATTAGACAAGAACAAAATGATCCTTATGCACAGAATTCAAGCTATGCCACTTTATCTGAGTATTTTTTTGACAAAGACAAGGCAAAATCTCTTGATTATGCTAGAAAAATGCTAGAAATATCAATCCAAAATAGAAGTAAAGAAGATCAATTACAAGCTTTGCAAAAAATAATAAATTTAGATAGTAAAAATTATTTAAATTATTTTAGACAGTTTCAGATATTAAACGATAGTGTCCAAATATCAAAAAGTAAAGCTAAGAATCAATTTGCTGTAGTAAGATACGATGTCGAATTGAAAAACACTGAAAATGAAAAATTAAAAACTAAAAGCTTTAAACAGGATATTGGTATTGCTGCATTATTACTTTCTTTAATTGGAGGTTGGCTGTGGTATAAAAAAAGAAGAAAGATACTTCAACAAGAAAAAGAACTAGAAATAAAAAACACTCAGCTCAAACTCTCCAAAAAAGTACACGATGTGGTAGCCAACGGAATTTATCAGGTGATGACCAAGATTGAAAATCAGGAGAGTTTTAGCAAAGATGAGGCTTTAGATGAACTAGAGTTTGTCTACGAGAAATCCCGGGATATTTCCTACGAAAAAACAGACCTTAAAAATGATGAAAGGAATTTCAGCGAAAAAATATCGGAACTTATTGGATCTTTTAATAATAACAATGTAAACACTTATCTTGCCGGAAATGATGAAAGCATTTGGATGGATTTAAAAGAATCAACATTTGCAGAGGTTTATCAGGTTTGTCGTGAATTGCTTGTCAACATGAAAAAACACAGCAAAGCAGATCGGGTTGTTTTCAGGTTTGAAAAAGAAAATAACCTCATCAAAATTTATTATACAGATAATGGAATAGGCATTCCGGGAGACGTTATCTATAAAAATGGTCTGTCCTCTACGGTTTCCCGTATAGAAACAATCAAAGGAGAAATTATTTTTGACACCAAAACCGAAAGAGGACTGAAGATCAACATTTCATTTCCTGTTTCTTAAAAACTAAAAAAAGAATGTTCAAAAAAATTTTAATCGCTGAAGACCATGAAAGTATTAACCTTTCGGTACAAAAAACACTGGAGGATCTTAACATTCCGAATGTTGATTATGTATATTATTGTGATGACGCATTGGCAAAGGTTCAGAAATCAATCCGGGAAAACGAGCCTTATGATTTATTGATTACCGATTTATATTACGAAGAAGACCATCGGGAGCAAAACATTAAAGACGGAAAAGAATTAATCCAAAAAATTAAGGCAATTCAACCCTCTTTAAAGGTCATTGTTTTTTCTGCCGAGCACAAATCGGGAATCATTGATTCTCTTTTCAAAGATGATCACATCAATGGATATGTTCGTAAAGCGAGAAATGATTCCAAAGAGCTGAAAAAATCAATTGCCTCTGTTTACATTAACGAAAACTACCTCTCTCTCGATTTAAAACAGGAAATAAAAAAACTTAACAGCTATGAGTTTTCAGCTTATGAAATCACCCTTGTTTCACTTCTTTCAAAAGGAGTCCTGCAAAAAAACATTCCTGATCTGCTGCAGGAAAAAAACATAAAACCTCATAGTTTAAGCAGTGTAGAAAAAAAATTAAACAGTTTAAAGGAGGATCTTCAGGTAACAAGTAATGAACAACTGGTTGCTTTTTGCAAAGACCTTGGAATCATTTAAAGACAAATTTTCCATTCTCATTTAATAAAAACCTTTCAAAAAATTGAAAGGTTTTTTCTTTTTTGCCCGTTTTACGGATTCCCGTAAGGATTGATTTTGAAAGGGTTATACTTTTGGAATGTTAAACAAAAACAATCATGGGAAAATTTGTAATTACTCAGAGAATTAATAATGAGTATCAATTCAATCTTAAGGCCGGAACCGGAGAAATTATTCTAATGAGTGAAGGCTATATGCAAAAAGCATCCTGCCATAAAGGAATAGAGTCCGTAAGAATCAATTCACAAGATGATTCAAGATACGACAGAAAAGTTGCTGTAAATGGTAAAGATTACTTCGTTCTGAAAGCCAGAAATGGAGAAATCATTGGTAAAAGTCAACTGTACAGTTCAAAAACAGCAATGGAAAATGGAATCCATTCCGTGAAATCCAATGCTCCTACCGCAGAAATTATTGATGAAACCCTTAACAACTAAAAGCAATGGATCTTAAAATAAAACTTGAACAACTACAACAGAAAGTAGCGGGTTTAAAAGAGCAGATTAATACAGAGGAAGCTACAAAAAATGCCTTTGTAATGCCGTTCATCCAAATTTTAGGGTATGATATTTTTAATCCTACTGAAGTAGTTCCCGAATACATTTGTGATATCGGAACTAAAAAAGGAGAAAAAGTAGATTACGTTATCAGACACAACGACAATCCAATTTTTATTATAGAATGTAAGCATTGGAAAGAAAGTGCAGATGCGCATAATTCCCAACTCCACAGATATTACCATGTTTCAAAAACAAGATTTGGCGTACTGACCAATGGAATCGTGTATAACTTTTATACAGATCTGGAAAAGCCCAATATTATGGATGAAAAACCATTTTTCACCATCAATATTGAAGATCTGAAAGACAGCTCTATTAAAATTCTCGAAAGCTTTACCAAAAAAGATTATAATCTCGAAAGTATTTTAGATTCCGCCGAAGCTCTAAAATATATCAAAGCAATCAGAAGAGAGTTTGAAAAAGAAATCGAAAATCCCTCTGATGAAATGGTGAAACTTTTAGTCAATCGATTTTTTGAAAAACCATTAACGGCCAACAGGATGATTTCTTTCAAAGAGTACACAAAGAAAGCTTTGACAACATCAATCAATGAATCCATAAGCTTCAGACTTAAATCTGCATTGAGCATTAACGAACAGATTGAAAAAAGGGATGAAGCTGTAAAAACACCACAATCTATTGATGAAAATAATGACTCTAAGATTGTAACAACAGAAGAAGAACTTGAAGGGTTTCAAATTGTGAAAGCAATCCTGAGGGAAAAGGTTGCATCCTCCAGAATCGCTTACCGAGATACCCTATCTTATTTCGGAATCCTATTCGACGACAACAACAGAAAACCTCTTTGCCGATTGCATTTTAATACCACCAATAAGTATTTGGAGCTATTCCACAATGGAAAAGACTCTGGAGAAAAGATTTTATTAAATAGCCTCGATGAAATCTACAATCATAGAACAGAACTACACAAAACATTAGAAAATTATAATTAAAACAATCACTATGAAAAAACTAATCTTTACAAGCCTACTCGGCTTAGGTTTATTATTACCTGCAAACTTTTCAGCATCCACAAACAGCACAACGTCAAAAACTGAATTCTCTTCTAAAAAGCCAAAGAAAAGTAAAACCAGGAAAAGCAGAAAAAGCAGAAGTGGAAAAACAAGTTCAAAGATTTACTCCAAAAGTAGAGGATGTACGTACAATGGCTATCCTTTAAATGTAGGTCCAAGAGGCGGTTGCTATTACTATTCCGGAAGTAGTAAAGAATATGTAGATAGGTCTTACTGTTCCGGATGTAACTAATTTTTAAATTCCTATAAAAGCTATATCATGAAGTACTTAATTATTATTGCTGCACTCTGTTGTTTCATTGGCATAGTTGATTTACCAATTGGTTACTACACTTTCCTTCGAATAATCGTTTCTTTTATGGCTTTAATTATTATTGTCAATGAATTCAGGAGCCGGAGATTTTGGTTCATCGCTTTTGTACTGATCTTTATCTTTTTCAATCCATTCATACCAATCTATTTCTATTTAAAACCTTATTGGATTGTCCTTGATATCATAGTCGGTCTCTTACTTTTCATTTACTTCTTAAAATTAATTCCGAAAACTAAAATAAAACAACCTGATATTATAGATATCGAACACGAAGAAATTCCCCGAACCCGGGACAGAATAATTAAATAAAATAATATGGAAACAATACAAATACCGGAGAATCTTAAAGCTCATTTTCTAAGATTATATCAGATGGCAATCTGTGATGATGATTTCAGTGCATCAGAGCTAAAAATGCTTTATAAATCTGCGGAAGAAAGAGGAATTTCAGCAAAAAACCTGGATGAAATTCTCATGAACCCTATTAATTCAAAATCATTAATTCCAGAAACCCTGAAAGAAAAAGTAGAATACCTCTATGATCTTACTGTAATGGTATGGGCGGATGGAATCGTATCCCCTAATGAATACTCAGCCTTGAAGAAATATATTACGATGTTCGGATTTATGGAAGAAAACGTAAAAGATATAGCAGATTATTTTATCGAAGCTGTAAAAGAAGGAAAAACTAAAGACAATATTCTCAATGACCTACAAAATTAATCTCAATGAACGCAATGACAACCAATATCAAAAACCTGTTTCGTTTAAAAACAGTTCCACTTGATGATCCTCGTGATCAGCTTCCAAAAATAGAATCTATAAATAGTGAATCTACTGAGGAAAGCAGAAAAAGAACTTATCACGAAACGGGATACAGAGACAGCACGAGAAATAATGGAAATCACACCGCATTATCTATTTGCCTTGATGCCATTTATTCGAAATTTCAAAATGAGGAAAAAGAACTTGTTGAAAAGCAAAACAAGTTAAAAGAACCTTATCTCAACGAACAAAAAAATAAAGAGACAGAGATCAAAGGATTGACCGTTTCTTTAGACAACAAAGATGATCAATTAAAGAATAATGAGACAGATATCGAGAACGTCCAGGATAAAATTGAAAAACTGAAATTCGAAATCAATGATCTCCCAAGAAATCCGGAAATATACAATGTAAAAGCCACTAAGGGAGCATCTACAAAATTCTGGATTGGGTTGATTATCCTTATCCCAATAAGTTTATATCTTTTCACTTTTTATATATCCACGTCCTACTCTGCTTTTTTTAAAAGCTTTGATGCAAATGGTAATATTATTCAAAGTGTCCTGGATGCACAGGCATTTAATAAGGCATGGGATGAGGGACCTCTCGAGGGTGCATTTGTTACTTTAATTCCATTTGTATTCCTAGGCCTTGGGTATCTGATTCATATGTTTGGGGAAAATAAAAGTATGGTAAATTACTCTAAAGTTACTCTCCTTTTCATGATAACATTTGTTTTCGACGCTATTCTGGCTTATGAAATAGAATCCAAATTATATGAGCTAAACAGGACTTTCAACTCTCCTCCTTTTGATCTCTCTATAGCATTTACAAAAAATCAGTTTTGGGGGATTATTTTTGCAGGATTTATTGTATACATTATTTGGGGGCTTGTCTTTGACTTTGTAATGAAAGAAAATAAAGAAAAGGATAAGATCAGGCATGAACAAACCAGGAGACAAAAAGACATTCTCATTCATCAGGAAAGGATTGAAGATCTCAAAAAACACAAAGAAGAAGTAAGAAACAATATAGGAAGTATAAAAGAGCTTATCGCAAAGGCAAAGGGCAGGATCGAAGAACTCCAAAATATTATTGATGGGGTTATAATTCCAACTAAAGATTATAAGCTTTATGCGTCTGAGTATATGCAGGGTTGGATCACCAACATTAATGAAAGAATTCATTCTCAGAAACTTGTGGATGAGTGTATGGAAAGATACAATGAAAATCTTAGGAAAGTCGGAGCAAATTCCGATAGCCAGAACTCAGTTTATATGTCCATCTTATAAAAAAATTATGAAAAAATATTTTATGTACTCATAGCAGGTCTTCTTTTCATTCAATGTGGAAAACCAAAAGAAAAGCTTTTAGTTCAATCAACTCCTGCCAGCAATTCTTCTAAAAATCTAAATATTAGCATCTTGATTGATCTTTCCGATAGAATTGATCCCGAAAAAAATACGAATTCCACTATGCCGTATTTTCAGAGAGATGTTGAATACATTAAATCAATTGATAAAGGTTTTTTAGATCATATTAAATCTAAAAAGGTTATTCAGCTCAATGACCAGATGCAGGTTTTCTTTAATCCAGAGCCATCGGATCCTAAAATGAATGATCTTACTAAACAGTTGAAAGTGTCATTTGATAAAAACACCACAAAAGATAACATTAGTCTTGTAGACAAGCAATATTCAACACTTCCCTTACAAATTTATCAGTCTGCAATTAAAGATAAGCAATATGTAGGATCAGATATCTGGGAATTTTTTAAAAATAAAATAGCGGATTATTGCATCAAAGAGGATCATAGAAACATTCTTTTCATTCTAACCGATGGATATATCTACCACAAAGATTCTAAATTCTCAGAAGGAAAGAAAACATCTTATTTAACTCCTGAATTAATAAAATCATTAAAACTGACCTCCTCTGATTTTAAAACAAAAATGCAGGACAATGGTTTAGGATTTATTAAAGCAAATGAAGATTTAGAAAATATTGAGGTAATAGTCCTTGGCATTAATCCTTCCAAAGGAAACCCATTCGAAGGAGATATCATCAAAGAATACTGGGAAAATTGGTTCAAAGAAATGAAGATCAAAAACTATCAGATCAAATCAGCAGACCTTCCTTCCAATCTGGAGCCAATTATTTTAAAAGCCATCACGGGTAAAAACTAAAAACACTTTTACATATAACCACAAAAAAAGCGAAGATTAATCTTCGCTTTTATTTTCTTATCATTTCCGTATGGGGAATATCATCCTCCAGGTATTTATTTCCTGTATCTATAAATCCGAATTCAGAATAAAAACGCAATAGATAATCTTGTGCAGAAATTTTGATTTCAGAAGTATGGAATCGATTTTCTATCGTATCAATAGCATATCGTATCAGCTGTTTCCCTAAACTCTTGCCTCTTGCCTTCTCAGTCGTTAAAACTCTTCCAAAAGAAGTTTGATCATACTTTACCCCTTTATCAAAGACCCTGCAATAAGCAAGGATCTCTCCATCTTCTTCAGCCCAGATATGAACCCCCTTTTGATCATTATTATCAAGATCCGGATAAGGACAGTTTTGTTCGATAACGAAAACATCAATACGTGCCTTCAATATCTTATACAATTCAGGAACCGTAAATTCCTCAAAAGTCTTGATTTTCCAGATTATATTACTCATCGAAGTTGACACTGTTATTTTTTAAAAACTCATTGGTTGTCTGGATAAAATCCAGAATTTTATCTCCACCTTCCTTTTTCTCAGCCGAAGTAACATACAGTTCGGGAAGGTCTTCCCATGTTTTATGAAGTTCAGCTTTGTAATCTTCTACATTTTTTATCACAACATTGGGCTTCAACTTATCTGCTTTTGTAAAAACAATTGAAAAAGGAACTCCACTTTCACCACACCACTGAATAAATTCTAAATCGATCTTCTGTGGAGTATGCCTGGAATCCACCAACACAAAAAGGTTCACCAGGTTTCTTCTGTTCAGGATATAATTGGTAATCAGTTTTTCAAAATCTTTTCTCTGAACTTTTGAAACTTTAGCATATCCATATCCCGGTAAATCTGTAAGATACCAGCTTTCATTAACTAAAAAATGGTTAATCAGCTGTGTTTTTCCCGGAGTTTGTGATGTTTTCGCCAGGTCTTTATGGTTCATCATTGCATTAATCAATGATGATTTTCCTACATTCGACCTTCCAATAAAAGCATATTCAGGAATATCCGGTTCCGGGCATTCCTGCCACTTCCCGCTACTTTTTACAAATTCTGCTGTTTTAATTACCATTTTGAATTATTTTAAGAAAAACAAACCATTAAGATAGCTCTTAATGGTTTAAGTTATTTACACTTTATCTTTTAACCAGCTGTAGAGAATTTCATTAAACTCATCTGGTTTTTCCATCATTGCTGCGTGGCCGCATTTATCAATCCAGAACAAATCCGAATTTGGGATAAATTTATGCATATCCTCGGCTACTTCCGGTGGTGTTACATTATCCTGCTTCCCCCAGATCAGACATGTCGGTGTCAGAATCTTTGGAAGATCATTCAGCATATTGTGTTTGATAGCACTTCTTGCAAGCATTACGGTTTTTATCCCTTTCATTCTATCATTCACTACATCAAAAACCTCATCGACCAGATCCTCTGTCGCTACGGCAGGATCATAGAAAACTTCTTCTGTTTTCTTCCTTATATATAGTCTGTCGCTTTTTCTGGGAAAGCTGTCTCCAAATGTCCTCTCATATAAACCGGAACTCCCGGTCAAAACAAGATTTTTAACAAGATCAGGTCTTGCCAGAGCTAAGATAAGCCCGACATGTCCCCCCATTGAATTTCCAACGATCGTTACCGGTTCGGAAATATGGCTCTCTATAAACTTGATAATATATTTTGCAATAGTAGTAAGATTGGTATTGAGTACCGGCAAATCATAGATTGGCAGTTGAGGTACATAGACCTTAAATCCTTTCTCCGAAAAAAAATTCACCATCTTATCGAAATTACTCAAGCCACCCATTAACCCGTGCAACAGCACCAATGGATGTCCTTCTCCCGCTTCTACAAAAGTATATTTCTTTTCTTTTTTTGTACTAAATATCATAAAACGCCTTAATAAAGCCCTGCAAAAATACAAATTAAACCTCAAAAATATTTTGATATTCCTAATTTAAGATAAAAATAATATAATAAAGACTTTTTACAGATCTTTTTTAGTGTCCTTTTTATTATGGGACAAATAATACAATTTACAATCCAATAACTATCAACCACTTACACTATCAACGTTCAATCTTTGATAAAACTTATTAACATTAAGTCAAAAAGTGGGAAAAAGTGGGAAGTTTTGGAAATATTTATATAAATTTGTCCCAAATGAAGAATTTCATTGGAACATATGAGTGTAAAATAGACGACAAAGGTCGCTTAAAAGTACCTGCATCGCTGATCAAGCAGATGGAGAACTTTGAAGACAAAGCCTTTGTAGTCAAACGTTCCGTGTTTCAACCTTGCCTGGAAGTTTACCCTATGAAAGCATGGGATCAACTGATGGGCAAAATTAATAAACTAAACAGATTCATTAAAAAGAATGCTGATTTCATTAGAATGTTTACAGCAGGAGTAAAAACAGCAGAGTTGGATAGTGCAGGCAGATTGCAGATTTCTAAAGACCTCACCCTTTTTGCAAGTCTTCATAAAGACATTGTGATCACAAGCGCAGGTGAACTATTTGAAATTTGGGATAAAGATGCCTATGAAAAAGTAATTTCAACGAACGAAACTGATTTTGCAAGCCTGGCTGAAGATGTGATGGGCTCTTTCGATGAAGAATAACGGCGTTAATTAAAAAACGTAAAAACACAAGTAAACATGTATCATAATCCCGTTTTGTTGAAGCAAAGTGTTGATGATTTGGTGACGAATCCAGACGGAACATACGTGGACTGTACTTTTGGTGGTGGGGGCCATTCAAGAGAAATTTTGAGCAGGCTTTCTGACAAAGGAAAATTATTCAGTTTTGACCAGGACTTAGATGCTCTTAAAAATAATATTGATGATCCTAGATTTACTTTGATCAATCAGAATTTCAGATTCCTGGAAAACTCCTTGCTCATGTATGGAATTTCCCAGGTAGATGGCGTTTTGGCAGATCTTGGTGTATCATCACATCAGTTCGATGAAGCTGAAAGAGGATTCTCGACAAGAAGCAATGCTCCTTTAGATATGAGAATGAATGTAATGCAGGGCCTTGATGCTAAAAGAGTGATCAATGAATATGAAGAAGAGCAGCTGGCAGACATTTTTTATTATTACGGAGAATTAAGAGAAGCCCGGAAATTGGCAAGAGATATCGTTCATCACAGAAAAAGTAAGATCATCAATACAACAGAAGATCTAAAAAAACTGTTTAGCTATCTTCCACCGCATAAGGTAAATAAATTTTATGCCCAGCTTTTTCAGGCCATCAGAATTGAGGTAAACCAGGAGCTCGAAGTTTTAAAAGAAATGCTTGTTCAGGCATATCAGGTTTTAAAACCGGAAGGAAGATTGGTCGTTATTTCTTACCACTCTTTAGAAGACCGCCTTGTCAAAAGATTCCTAAAGAACGGAATGTTTGAAGGAGAACCGACCCGGGATATTTATGGGAATTATAAAAAAGCATTTGAACTGCTCAAGAGCAAAGCAATCATTCCTGATGATAAGGAAATTGAAGAAAACTCAAGAGCAAGAAGTGCAAAAATGAGAACAGGAATAAAAATATAAATGATAAACCATTATTGGTAAATGATATAGACAATCAATCATCATTTATCAATAATCAATTATAATAAGGTTTGGCAAAAAGAACAACAAATCGCCCACAGAAGAGATTAACTTTTATAGATATTGTAAAAGGGAATTTCCTGAACCGTGATGAGATAAAAATACATTACAAGTATTTTTTATTGCTTTTTGTCCTGATGATGGCTATGATCTATACGAATCACCTGGTGAATAAGAAGATCAAAATTGTAAATGCTTTAAAAGAAGAAACAGAAGAATATAAATCCCGAAATGCTTATGCCCAAAGCAAACTGATCAAAGTAAAAATGGAATCAGAACTGGGAAAAGAAGTAGCACGGGATTCTTTAATGACATTAGAAAACCACCCTCATAAACTGCTAATAAAATTAGATAGTACAGATGCAAAAGCAAAATGAATACGACAACAAACGTAAAAAAACGTTAAGGTGGGGCTACCTCTTCGCAGTGGTAGCTTTGTCCGTGTTTGTACTTTTTTTAGCAAGGATTGTCATCTTACAAAACACTAATGTTCAGGAAATTAAAGATGATTACATCAATAAAAATTATCGTGAAGCTACTCTAAAGGCCGCACGTGGAAATCTATTTGCATCAGACGGTTCCATTCTGGCCACTACAGTAATGCGCTATGATATCTTTCTCGACTTCAAAACCATGAAAGATACGGTGTACAGTAACAATATCGGGGCACTGACGGATTCTTTAAGCAAAATGTTTGGAAAGCCTAGAAGTGAATTCAGACAGAAATTTGATGAGCAGAAAAGAAAGAAAAACCAATACTATACTTTAGCCAGAGGATTGGATTTTGATGAATATGATAGAATAAGAAACTTTCCCATCTTTAAAAAAGGAAAAAACAAAGGTGGATTTATCGTTGATAGAAATTACAAAAGAGAATTGGCAACTTCAGAGATCGGTGCCGGTACTATTGGAATGGATAACAGTGAATATAAGTCCGGACTGGAAGGTGCTTTCTCAAAATATTTGACCGGAACCGATGGAAAAAGGCTAGAGCAAAGAATTAATTCTTCACAGTGGAAACCCATTGACTTTTGGAAAGTTCAGGAACCTGTTGATGGAGAAGATGTCTATACGACCTTAGATCTTAGAATTCAAGACATTGCGCACTCTGCTTTAGAGAAGCAACTAATCAATTTTGAAGCAAAACACGGCACCGTGATTGTTATGGAGGTAGCAACCGGAAAGGTTCGCGCGATGGTTAATTTACGAAGAACAGATTCCGGAGATTATGAGGATGCCTATAATTATGCTATAAAAGATAATATAGAACCTGGTTCGACTTTCAAAACCATTTCACTCTTAGCAGCAATGGATGATGGTTTTATTGACGACAATACAACTGTAAATGTTGGAAACGGAGTTTGGACCTATGCTAAACAACGAATCTCAGATGGCCACGGTGGTGGAACTTATGACATTAGCGATGTATTGGCAAAATCGAGTAATGTAGGAACAGCAAAACTCATTACAAAATATTATGCTGATAAACCTCAGATATTTCTGGATCATCTAAAACGCTGGAAACTATTTGACAAAATGGACATCGAGCTTCCAGGGATCACAAGACCTAAGATCGTAACTCCACAAAACAAAAGATGGAATGCAGCGACGCTCGCTTCTATTTCTTTTGGATATTCTTCGAACATCAACCTATTACAATTAGCAACTTTCTACAATGGAGTTGCTAATAATGGTAAAATGCTTAAGCCTCTATTCATCGACAAAATTATGAAAGATGGTAAGGTGATGTATAATGCAAAACCAGAGGTAATGGTTAACAAAATGGCTTCAGAAAAAGCCATAAAAATGATGACCAACGCTCTAACAAAAGCAGTGGAAAAAGGAACCGGTAAAAGTATTTTCACTCCAAATCTTAGGATGGCAGGAAAAACCGGAACGGCAAGATTTGAATACTGGTTGCCTGGTCCGATGAAATACCGTGCCTCTTTCGCAGGGTTTTATCCGGCCGACAATCCGAAGTATACTTGCTATGTAATGGTCAGCGAGCCAAATACAGCAAAAGGATTTTATGGCGCTACAGTTTCAGCCCCTGTTTTTAAAGAAATTGCTGGAAAGACATTTTTAAAAACACCTCAAAATATTGAAAAAGAAATGCTTGTTGACAAAAAGGTAAACCTCAATAAAATGGTGGAACCTAATGTTAAGATAGCAGTAAATGATAAACAAATGCCTAATGTAGTAGGACTGATCGGTAAAAATGTAATTCCACAATTAGAAAACCTAGGATACCGCGTCGACTACAAAGGGGTTGGAAGAATAAAAGAACAGTTTCCTTTAGAAGGAACCAGTATCAGCAAGAATCAAAGAATATATTTATCCCTTCAGAATTAAAAAATAAGCATCAAGGAAATGCAATTAATTGAATTATTAAATAGAATCCCAACTTTAGAAATTCATGGTGATAACACCCGTGAGGTTTCCGAATTGGTTTTTGACAGCAGAAAGGTTACAGAGAATTCTCTTTACATTGCAGTAAGGGGGACGGTTGCAGATGGGCATTCATATATTGCATCTTCTATTGAAAAAGGAGCTAAGACTATTGTTTGTGAAGAATTTCCTGAGCATCTGGATGCCAGCATCACTTATGTAAAAGTAAAAGATTCTTCTAAAACCCTGGGACATTTAGCTTCAAATTTCTATGGTAATCCATCGGAAAAATTAAAGCTCATTGGAGTTACCGGAACTAATGGAAAAACTTCAGTATCAACTTTATTATTTGATGTTTTCAAAAACCTGGGATATGATTCTGCATTGCTTTCAACAGTAGAAATCAGAATTGGAGATAAAATAATTCCAGCAACCCACACCACTCCTGATGTGATCACAATCAATCAGATACTGGCAAAAGCAGTTGAGGAGGGATGTGAATTTGCCTTCATGGAAGTAAGCTCTCATGGAATTTCTCAAAACAGAATTGAGGGGTTGCATTTTAAAATAGCAGGATTTACGAATCTTACCCATGACCATCTGGATTATCACAAAACATTTGATGATTATCTGAAAACGAAGAAAAGGTTTTTTGATGAATTACAGGATACTGCGATTGCTATTACGAATGTCGATGACAAAAATGGCAATGTAATGCTTCAAAATACCAAGGCTACCAAAAGGTCTTATGCGTTGAAAACAATGGCAGATTACCATGGAAAAGCCTTAGAAATTGACTTCAATGGAATGTTATTGAACTTCAATGGAAAAGAATTCTGGACTACTCTGACAGGTAAATTCAACGTATATAACCTGTTGCTGGTTTTTGGAATCGCATCAGAATTAGGATTTGAACAAAGTGAAATTCTTCAGGCAGTAAGCATGCTGAAAAGAGTTTCCGGAAGATTTGAAACCTTTAAATCTGATGGAGGGATCTTCTTTATTGTTGATTACGCCCACACTCCGGATGCATTGGAAAACATTCTGGACAGTATTAATGATATCAGGACAAAAAATGAAAGACTGATTACCGTTTTCGGTTGCGGAGGCGATAGAGATCATTCTAAAAGACCGGAAATGGGAAATATTGCAACGAAGAAATCCACGTTAGCGATTATCACTTCAGACAATCCAAGGACTGAAGATCCGGCAGTTATTATAAAAGAAATTGAAGCAGGCGTTGAACCTCAAAACTTCAGCAAATACACTTCGATTCCAGATAGAAAAGAAGCCATAAAAATGGCGATCAAGTTTGCAGAACCAAAAGATATTGTTCTTGTAGCCGGAAAAGGCCACGAAAACTATCAGGAGATTAATTGCGTAAAACACCATTTTGACGACAAGGAAGTAATTAATGAGCTTTGGAAATTGATGAGCAAATAAAACTGATTTAAAGATTGAATCATTTAAAGATTTAAAAATTCAGAGAATGACAAAAAATTTCGAAGACTTTCCAGTTTATTGTAAAAGTTTAGATTTAATTGAAAAGATCTATATATTTCTTCGAAGTCAGGGATTGGAAAAAGAATTTGAATTTAATAACCAAATAAAAAGAGCCAGATTTTCAATATCAAATAATATTGCTGAAGGCTCAGAATATAATAACAACAGACAATTTATTAAATATTTAAAAATTGCAAAAGGCAGTTGCGCAGAAGTAAGAAGTATGATGATTGTAAGTAAAAGATTAAAATTAGGGAATGAAATTATGGCAGAAGAGGCAATTAATCTATCAAGAGAAATTTCTTCTAATATTTCAAATTTTATAAAATATTTAAAAGAGAATATTGAGAGAAAATAATCTTTAAATTCTTAAATCAATTAAATCTTTAAATTAAAAAAGGACATGTTATACTACTTATACGAATACTTAACGAACCACGGAATTCACATCCCGGGACTTGGAATGTTAAAATACATTTCATTTCGTGCCGGAATGGCAGTTCTGTTGTCTCTAACGATCGCTCTTGTTTACGGAAAAAGAATTATCAATTACCTGAGAGCTAAACAAATGGGAGAACTGGTTCGTGACCTGGGACTTGATGGACAGAAGCAAAAAGAAGGAACCCCTACTATGGGAGGGCTGATCATCATTCTTGCTACCCTGATTCCCGTACTGCTCTTAACCAGAATAACCAATGTATACATTGTTCTTCTTACGATCTCTGTTTTATGGATGGGAGCTATTGGTTTTGTAGATGATTATTTAAAGAAAGTAAAGAAAAATAAAGACGGATTAAGTGGCAAATTTAAAATTGTAGGACAGGTTGGCTTAGGGCTAATCGTCGGAGTTACAATGTATTTCCACCCGGACATTACTGTAAAGAGAAAATATGCTGACGCAAAAGTGGTCAATAGAAATAATGTAGAGCAAAATTTTATGCCTACAGAAAAAATTACCGTTTCTACTGTACCTTTTGCTAAAAATAATGAGTTCGACTACAGTGGAATGTTATTTTGGATGAATGATAAAGATGCTCACGAATGGGCATGGATCGTTTTTATTCCGATTGTCATTTTCATCGTAACGGCAGTTTCCAATGGAGCTAATATTACAGATGGAATTGACGGACTCGCCGCAGGTACAAGTACTGTCATATTATTAGCATTGGCATTTTTCACCTACGTTTCCGGGAACATCATTTTTGCAGACTACCTCAATATTATGTTCCTTCCCAATATGGGCGAAACCACCATTTTTGTCGTCGCCATGGTGGGAGCAGTTATCGGATTCTTCTGGTATAATACCTACCCTGCACAGGTGTTTATGGGGGATACAGGAAGTTTGATGCTTGGAGGGGTAATTGCAGTTTTAGCCATTATTTTAAGAAAAGAGCTGATGATTCCGGTATTATGTGGAATTTTCTTAATCGAAAACATGTCGGTAATGCTGCAGGTTGTTGTCTTCAAATACAGAAAGAAAAAATATGGGCTGGAATACGCTCAAAATAATAGATTATTTAAAATGTCACCATTACATCACCATTATCAGAAAGACGGTTTCCACGAAAGTAAAATCGTTAACAGAATGATTATCATCGGTGTAATGCTGGCTATAGTATGTCTGATCACATTGAAAATGAGATAAAACTTTGTAAAAAGTAAAATGTATTAACGTATGAATGATTTTAAAATACATGAATACAATGTACGTCAATACATAAATACAAAAAAGAATATGAAAATAGTTGTTTTAGGAGGTGGAGAAAGTGGCTGCGGAGCTGCATATTTAGCTAAAAAGAAAGGTTTGGAAGTATTTCTTTCAGACAAGGGAGCTATCAAAGATAACTATAGGCAGTTTCTTACCGACAACAACATTGAATTCGAAGAAGGAAACCATGATGAAGAAAGAATTTTAAATGCAGATTGGATTGTTAAAAGTCCTGGAATTCCTAAAAAAGCAGATATCATTTATAAAATTAATCTGCAGGGAATCCGACTTTCGTCCGAGATCGAATTTGCCTCTGAGTTCACCAATGCTAAAATCATTGCGATCACCGGAAGTAATGGAAAAACAACAACCACTTCTCTAATCTACTATATCCTGAAAAATGACGGATTGAAAGTAGGCTTGGGAGGAAATATAGGATACAGCTTCGCTAAACAAGTAGCAGACGAAAACCATGAATATTATGTATTGGAGGTGAGCTCTTTCCAACTGGATGATATTCAGAATTTCAGACCTTACATATCGCTGTTGTTAAATTTATCTCAGGATCACCTGGATCAGTACAATTACAACTATGAAGAATATGCCTTGGCAAAGTTCAGAATAGCTGAAAATCAGGAAAATGATAATTTCTTCATCTACAATAAAGATGATGAGATGAGTAAGAATATTCTTGAAAAATTAGAAATAAAAGCAAAAATGATCCCTTTTTCAACAAAAGAAAAATTGTCTGAAGGAGGTTTTATAGATAATGATAATATTGTGGTACAATTAAAGGATGCCTTCTCAATGAAAATTGATGAACTTTCTTTATTAGGAAATCACAATGTAGCCAATAGTCTCGCGGCTTCAATTGCCAGCAAAATACTGAATGTTAATAATGAAAGCATAAGAAATTCATTAATGACATTCCAGGCAGTAGAACACAGACTGGAGTTCGTTTCAGAAATCGATGGTGTAAAATACATCAACGACAGTAAAGCAACGAATGTGAATGCAACATATTATGCTTTAGAAAGCATGAAAACCCCAACCATTTGGATTGTTGGAGGGCAGGATAAAGGCAACGATTATACAGAGATCGAAGATCTTGTCAAAAGAAAAGTAAAAGCAATTGTCTGCTTAGGAATTGATAATCAAAAAATTATCCACTTCTTTAAAGACAAAAAAGAATTTATATATGATACGTCAAGCATGGAAGAGGCTGTAAGAATTTCAAAATCTATTGCTAAAAACGGAGAAACAGTTTTACTATCTCCTTGTTGTGCAAGTTTTGACCTTTTCAAAAGCTATGAAGACAGAGGACGACAGTTTAAAGAGCAAGTATTAAAATAATTGTACTCATGTAAAATGTACCAAAGTATTAATGATCTCAACCGGTCAAAGTACATGAATACATTTTACATCAATACATGAATACATAACGTATGAACGAACAGGACACAGAAAGCAGATTTGAATTTCTAAAGGGAGATAAAGTACTTTGGATGGTCATTCTTGTGATTTCTATTTTCTCTATTTTCCCTGTATATTCTGCAAGTTCGAATCTGGAATATATCGTAAATAACGGGACTACAACAGGTCACGTTATCAAACACATGTTCTTTGTGGTCTTAGGTTTAGGAATCATGAGATTGGTAGGAACCGTAAAATATGAATACATCGGAAAGCTGAGCAGCATATTGCTTGGTCTGATGATTATTTTGCTTGTTGTCACCATGTTTACAGGACAAACTATCGATGGAGCCAGTGCTTCAAGATGGTTGAAAATTCCGGGAACTCCGATTTCATTTCAGCCATCATCATTTGCTTTCCTTATGCTGGTCATTTATCTGTGTAGATATTTAACCAAAAAGATTACGCGAGAAAGGCTTCCGATAGAGAACATTATGTACATCTTCGGCCCTATTCTTCTTGTCTTTATATTAGTGGCAAAAGACAATGGATCCACCGCTTTAATGATTCTAATGGTCTCA
Organism: Chryseobacterium sp. T16E-39; assembly: GCF_002216065.1. Lineage (NCBI taxonomy): Bacteria > Pseudomonadati > Bacteroidota > Flavobacteriia > Flavobacteriales > Weeksellaceae > Chryseobacterium > Chryseobacterium sp. T16E-39. Next base: position 3,125,072 of record NZ_CP022282.1, read on the forward strand.
GTTATTGTATTGGTTATCGGACAGCTTCACTGGAAATATATTGCAGGTTTTATTTCTGCATCATTTATAGCCATCGTTCTGTTTTTACTGGTTGCCCTGAATACCAATTTAATTGGAGGAAACCGTGTTCATACGTGGATGAGCCGTGTGGAAACATTTACCTCAAGTAAGGCCAAATCAGCTGATGTTGACGATGAAAGTGTAAAAGCAAAAAATTATCAGGTCATGCAGGCTAAGGCAGCCATTGTGCATGGAGGAATTACAGGAATGGGACCAGGGAAAAGTGCTTTGAAGCAAATGCTTCCACAATCTGCGTCCGACTTTATTTTTGCCGTAATTGTTGAAGAATATGGGCTAATTGGAGCCGCATTCCTTATCTGTATGTATTTGATCATGGTGATCCGGATCGTAATGATAGCCAGTAAAATGCCCGCATTCTTTGGGTCATTACTCGTTCTCAGTCTCGGTGTAATGATCTTTATACAGCTCTCCGTGAATATTGCTGTGGCCATTAATCTTATCCCGGTAACAGGACAGCCATTACCTTTGATCAGCTACGGGGGTACATCGATGTTGGTTACTTATTTGCAGTTAGGAATTATTTTAAATATAAGCTCAAGGATACAGATTTATGATGAAGAAGGTATGGGCAAAAAACAAAGTATCTCAGAAATAAATGATATCGCTTAAGTCATTGCGAAAAACAAAATGAAAAAGCAATCTCAAAATTGGAAAAAATGAACAAGAAACTAAAAGTATTATTATCCGGTGGCGGAACAGGAGGACATATCTTCCCAGCTATCGCTATTGCTGATGAGATCAGGAAGAGATTTCCGGATACAGAATTCTTGTTTATAGGCGCCAATGGAAAAATGGAAATGGAAAAAGTTCCACAAGCTGGTTATCACATTGAAGGAATTGATATTGCTGGTATCGACAGAGGTAACCTGTTATCCAATTTAGGACTGCCTTTTAAAATTTTAAAAAGCTTATCCAGATCAAAAAAGATCATCAAGCGCTTTGCTCCTGATTTCGCCATCGGAACAGGTGGATTTGCAAGTGGTCCCGCTTTGTATGAAGCCAGTAAATTGGGAATTCCAATTTTTATTCAAGAGCAAAATGCACATGCAGGAGTTACGAATAAAATTTTAAGTAAAAAGGCAAAAGCTGTTTTTACAGCCTATCCTCAGGTAGAAGGCTTTCCCACTGAAAAAATTAAGTTTCTGGGCAATCCTATTCGTGAGAATATTATTTCCGGAATGGAAGAAACTTCCCAGGCAAAAGAAAAAATGGGATTAGATAAAGACAAACTAACCATCCTTTCTGTGGGAGGATCTTTAGGATCCAGAACTTTAAATAATGCCTGGAAATCTCATTTCGATGAAATTATAAACAAAGATTATCAGCTGATCTGGCAAACCGGAAAGCTTGATTATGCAGCTATTATTGAAGAAACAAAAGATAAAACAAACAGTAACATCCAGATTCTTGAATTTATAAAAGATATGGAAAGAGCTTATTCTGCGGCAGATATTATTGTTTCAAGAGCAGGGGCTATTGCCATTTCAGAACTTGCAGTGGCACAAAAACCTGTGTTATTGATTCCTTTCCCGTTTGCGGCAGAGGACCATCAAACGAAAAATGCAATGAATCTGGTTGAAAAAGACGCCGCCAGAATGGTAAAAGACTCTGAAATGCAGGAAAAGTTCTGGAATACACTTCAGGAAATCTGTGAGAGTGAAAATATAAGAAAAGAAATGTCTAAAAATTTAGAATATTTCGCTAAACCTAATGCAGCAAAGGAAATTGTCGATGAAATTTTTATAAAACTACAATAACCAAAACCAAAAAGTATGAAAACCAAATTACTAACAGTATTGTTCTTTTGCTTCCTTACTCATTGGGTAACAGCACAGACACTTATAAAGCCTGCAGACTTTAAAATTGCAGCAGTGGGTACTTTCCTGAAAAGTAAAGGATACGAAATACTGGAGCAAGAAGAGACTTTTATTAAAATAGGAAATAAAGACAAAGCCACCCTATTTATGGACGTGGATTCAGGGAAAAAGTATATTAATTTTAATGTAAATATCCTTTTAAATAAAGGCGTAAGCAAAGATAAGATTGATAGTTTATTAGCTGAAATCAATAAGCTTGCAATGATAAAGGCAGAATATCTGCCAACCCAAAATTCAATTGGTTTCAAGTACTATTTCTGGATAACAAACGGATTTACAAATGAAACTTTAGAAGATGCAGTAATGGAGTTCTTTTTATATCAGGGAGATGCTTATGGACTGGATAAAGAAAAGATTTTCAATTATCAATAATTAAATAGAAGATGAAATTATTAGAAACATATCAGACTTTTTACTTCGTGGGAATCGGAGGCATCGGCATGAGTGCCCTGGCTCGTTATTTTAATGCCTCAGGTAAAAAGGTTTTAGGTTATGATAAAACCAACACCAAGCTTACTCAACAATTGATGAGTGAGGGAATTGATATTGTTTTTGAGGATTTGATCGGTGAAAAGGTAACTTCTCTTCAAAAAGAGAATACACTGATCATTTATACCCCGGCCATCAAAATATTAGGGATTTTAGATTATTTTAATCAAAATGATTTTAACGTTTTAAAGCGTGCAAAAGTATTAGGGTTAATTACTGAAAATACAGACTGTATAGCAGTTGCAGGAACTCACGGTAAAACGACAACTTCTACTTTGGTTTCTCATTTATGCAAAGAAGCAGACTTACCATTTTCATGTTTTCTGGGAGGTATTTCAGAAAATTTCAAATCCAACTTTCTGTATAACGGTTCTCAATATTCTGTGGTAGAAGCAGATGAATATGACAGAAGTTTTCTCAACCTTTCTCCGGATTGGGCAGTGATCACTTCTACGGACGCAGATCACCTGGATATTTATGGAGATAAAAATCATATTGAAGAAGGATTTCGCCAGTTTGCAGCTTTAGTCCCTGAAGATAAAAAGCTCTTTGTAAGAAAAGGAATTGAAATTGGAAGAGACCATCAGACATACGCTGTTAACGAAAAGGCTGATTACTATTCCGACAACCTTCGTATGGATCATGATAAGATCTATTTTGACTTTCATACTCCAACAGAAACCATAAAAGATTTTATCTGGGAGATTCCGGGAATCCATAATGTGGAAAACGCTACAGTTGCTCTAGCAATTCTCCACAATTTAGGAGTAGATTTTGAAACACTGAAAAAAGCAATTGCCCGTTTTAAGGGAATTAAAAGAAGATATACAAAACATAGCTATAAGAGCGGTAAAATATATATTGATGACTATGCCCACCACCCTACAGAGATCAATGCGGTGGTAAGTTCTATCAAAACTTTTTATCCAGATAAAAAATTATTGGTTGCTTTCCAGCCTCACTTGTTCAGCAGAACAAGAGATTTTGCAGATGGCTTTGCTGAAAGCTTAAGCAATGCAGATGAGTTGATCTTATTAGATATCTATCCTGCAAGAGAGTTACAGGAAAATTTTGAAGGAATTACTTCAAAATGGTTGCTGGAAAAAGTGACATTAGATAAAAAAGAGGGTTCAACATTGGCGGAAGCCTTTGAAAAGATAAAAGAAAAAGATTTTGACATCCTGCTTACCGTAGGTGCCGGAAATATAGACACCCTATATGATCCGATATGTGAATGGTTGACTTTAAATGATAATTAGTAGTAATGTATGAGCTAATGTAACCCATGAAAATCATGAATACATTTTACTTTAATACATGAATACAAAAAAATATGAAAAATAAATACAGAATATTAAAAATTGCTATCACAGTAATCCTTCTTGGTTTTCTGCTGAGTTTCTCTTTAAAGAAATTTAGTGGCCAGAAGATTACGGATAATAAGATATCTGTAAAATTAAGTGAAAAGACTCCTGTTTATTTTGTTGATGAAAAAGATATCAGAGAGATTGTAAAAAAGGAAAATCCATCCGGAAAAGTAGGAGATCTTAACATTCCTTCGCTGGAAAAAAAGATCAATGCGCTTCCGGCGGTAGATAGTGCTAATGTCTATTTAAACTTAAATGGAAAACTTAATCTGGATATAAAACAAAGAGTTCCTGTTTTCAGATTAAATAAAGAGGGAAGAGACTTTTATGTAGATGAAAAAGGAGTGGAATTCCCCATTTCGAAAACCTATTCACATCCATGTATGCTCGTGACAGGAAATGTAAAACCGGATGAGTATGAAAAACTGGCTGAGCTGGTAGGAAAAATTGATAAAGACGATTTCAGTAAAAGATACTTTATTGGGATCTCAAAAGATAAAGATGACTACAACCTTCTTACAAGTGAGGGAAATTATAAAGTGGAAATCGGAGATTTAGATAATATAGAATTTAAAGTAAAAGGTTTTAAAGCTTTTGTTGAGAAATATCTTGTGTATCAGGATCCTCAGAAGTACAATATGATCTCTGTAAAATATCAGAATCAGATCGTAACCACTTTAAATCCTTATTTTAAAGAAAATGACAGTATTCTGAATGCCGGACGTAAAGAATTGGCAAAGGCTCCAATCGCAACGGCCATGAAGAAAACTGAACCTAAAACAAAAACGAAAGAGGTTAAAAAGCAAAACTCCACTTCCAAACAGAAGGAAAGTACAAAACCAAAAACGACCCAACCAAAGGAAACAAAAAAGATCGCTGAGAAGAAACCGGCAGCAAAGCCAAAAGGAAAAGTTAAAATAGAATAAAAAATCAAATCGATATAAACAAATGGAAAATCAAGAGTATTCAGTAGGTCTGGACATCGGGACAACAAAGATAGTCGCGATTGTCGGAAGGAGGAATGCACACGGGAAAATAGAAGTTCTCGGTGTAGGAAAGGCCAAAAGTCTTGGGGTTCATAAAGGTATTGTGAATAACATTTCACAAACCATTAATTCAATCAAGGCTGCTGTGTCTGAAGCACAATCCAGTGCGGGAGTTCCTATCCGCAAAGTCACGGTAGGTATTGCAGGAAAACATATCCGTTCTCTGCAGCACTCCGATTATATTATGCGTGAGCATCCGGACAAGTTTATTACAGACGACGACATCGAAGCACTGAAAGATCAGGTCAAGAAGCTGGTCATGCTACCCGGTGAAGAAATTATTCATGTACTTCCTCAAGAATATAAAGTGGATTCCGAAGGTGAAATACAAGAGCCTGTAGGTATGCACGGAAAACGTTTAGAAGCTAACTTCCATGTGGTCGTAGGACAAATGGGCAGCATCAGAAACATCGCAAGATGTGTAAGAGAAGCCGGATTGGAAATGGAAGCACTTACTCTGGAACCTTTGGCATCTTCTGAAGCAGTTCTTACAAAAGAAGAAAAAGAAGCTGGTGTTGCCATTGTAGACATTGGTGGAGGTACAACAGATATTGCTATTTTTAAAGATAACATCATCCGTCATACCTGTGTAATTCCTTACGGAGGTGGGATCATTACTGAAGATATCAAAGAAGGCTGCTCAATTATCGAGAAACATGCAGAACAACTGAAAGTAAAATTCGGATCCGCAGTTCCGGAATTGGAAAAAGACAGCACATTTGTAACGATTCCTGGACTTCATGGCAGACCTGATAAAGAGATCTCCCTTAAAACATTAGCACAGATCATCAACGCAAGAGTTGAAGAAATTCTGGAAATGGTGAATACCGAGCTAAAAGCATATGGGGCATTCGAGCAGAAGAAAAAACTGATCGCCGGAATTGTTCTTACAGGGGGTGGCTCTAACTTGAAACACCTTCGCCAGCTTGCCAATTATACAACTGGTTTTGACAGTAGAATTGGTTTTGCTAATGAATATATTGCCAATGATAAGAACCAATATCTAAAAGGTCCTGAATTTGCAACATCAATTGGATTGCTGATGGAAAGTTTAAAAATCAGGGACAAAAAGCAGGTAATCATAGAAGAAGAGATTGTTCAGGAAAAACAGCAGCCAGAAGTTACAACCAATACCGTTGAAACGAATCCGGTTGCCCATCAGGCATCTGTAGTTCAGGAGCAGGAAGAGGTAAGAGAACAGCAGGAAAATAAAAAAGCGGCCAGATTAACTTTCGGACAGTCGCTTATGGAAAAAGTAAAAAAATTCTTTGAAGAAGTAGAATAAATTATAAAATGATGAATGATAAGCGATACCCGATTATTCCTTATCACTTATCATGAGTCAATTTTAAAAAATATAATTATGGAAAATATAGGTACACAAGGGTTTTCATTTGATTTGCCAAAAGGAAATTCATCAATCATCAAAGTAATTGGTGTTGGTGGCGGTGGAAACAACGCCCTTAAACACATGTACGAGAAAGGGATTCACGGTGTTGATTTCGTGATCTGCAATACGGATGCTCAAACTTTGGATAATAACCCCGTCTCCAATAAGGTTCAGTTGGGAACTACCATTACTGAAGGTCTTGGAGCTGGTGCTGATCCTGAAGTTGGGGAAAAATCAGCTATTGAAAGTATTGAAGAGATCAAGGCTGCAATGGGACAAAACACGAAGATGGTTTTTATTACTGCAGGAATGGGTGGTGGAACCGGAACGGGTGCAGCTCCTGTTATTGCTAAAGTAGCCAAAGACATGGGAATTTTAACAGTAGGTATTGTTACGGTTCCATTTAGCTTCGAAGGCAAAAGAAGGCTTGAACAGGCTGAAAATGGTCTCGATAAATTAAGAAACAATGTTGACTCATTAATTGTCATCAATAACGATAAATTAAGACAGCAATTTGGTAATCTTGGATTCAAACAAGGATTCTCAAAAGCCGATGAAGTTTTAACCAATGCAGCAAAAGGTATGGCAGAGGTTATTACTGGTTACTTCGATGTAAACATTGACTTTAGAGATGCTAAATCTGTACTTCAGAACTCTGGTACGGCTCTTATGTCAACGGGTACCGCTTCAGGAGAAAACAAAGCAGAAGAAGCAGTAAGAAAAGCTCTTGACTCTCCATTATTGAATGACAATAAAATTACAGGAGCTAAAAATGTACTATTATTGATCAGAAGTGGTGCTGAAGAAGTGACCATGGATGAGATCGGTATCATCATGGATCATATTCAAAAAGAGGCAGGAAATACTGCTGATATTATCTTTGGAGTTGGTGCTGATGAAGAATTAGGAGATGCAGTAAGTGTTCTTGTTATTGCTACAGGATTTTCAAATGAAGACAAAAAATTTGCTGGTCCTACGGAAAAAATCAGAATCGGTTTAAACGATAAATTGGATTCTTATAAAGCCTCTCCATTTAAGACAAGAGAAGAAAGAGAAGTTGCCCCTGAAGAAGGCTATACTTTTGGTGGAAAAAATCTTTTCAGATTGGATGATGAAGACCAGGATAATACCCAGTTCAAGACCTCTACTGAAAAAAAAATGATTATTGAGGATGAAGAAGTTAAAACAGAAATAAAATTCTCTGAAAGAGAGGAAGATACATTAGACAGCCCTATTCAGAATTGGAGAAACGAAGAAGAAGAGCAGGATGCTTACAACTTATTTTCTTTTGATGAGGATAACGATCCAAATGATCTGGAAATCCAGTCTTTCTCATTTGAAACTACAGAAGAAAGAAAAGACCAGCCTTCCAACAGTTCTTCTGTTTCATCTTTTTCTGAGGAAAAACCGGTTGAATTCAGCTTCTTTGTGAATGAACCTGTGAATGAGCCGAAAGCAGATTATGGTCAGCCAAAAGCAGAATATACTCCTTCCAATACAGTGAGTCAGATCGTAGAAGAGCCTGTTCAAAAAATTGAAACATTCTTTCAGCCGGTAAAAGAAGTTCCTGCTGTTGAAGACAAACCTGTCGTAGAGAATAAAGTAGAAATCGAAACTCCGAGCTCATCAGAAAGCGAATTTACGTTCGTTAATAAAACTATTGATCAGGAAAGAGTTATCGAAAGAAGAAATAAATTAAAGGAATTCAACTCCCGCTATCAGAGCTTTGATAATGTGAATGAGTTCGAATCTATTCCTGCTTTTAAAAGAAAGAATATCTCTATTGACGGAACCAATGCTTCAGATCAAAATATCAATACTTATTTATCTGAAAATAATGGTTCTATGCAGATTAGGGAAAACCGATTTTTAAATAAGGACGTAGACTAATTAATATAACAATGTAGAAATGTACCAATGTAACAATCGCCCTTTGATCAACAATTGGTAAACTGTTACATTGATACATTGTTAAATTTGAAAAAATGAGTTTAGAAAATATAATAAGCGAGGCTATAAAAACAGCGATGAGAGCAAAGGACAGAGTTGCCCTGGATTCTCTTCGTGCTGTAAAATCTCAAATTCTTCTTTTACAAACCGAAGCGAGAGGAGCTGAAGTTTCAGCAGAACAAGAGATTGCCATTTTACAGAGAATGATTAAACAACGTAAGGATTCTTACGAACAGTTTTCTGCTCAGGGAAGAACAGATTTAGCAGAAGTGGAAGAAGCTCAGATGAAAGTGATTGAGAAATTCTTACCTCAGCAGCTTACTTCAGAAGAGCTGGAAGTAGAAATTAAAAATATTATTTCTGAAACCGGAGCTGAATCCATAAAAGATTTAGGAAAGGTAATGGGAATTGCTTCAAAAAATTTGGCCGGGAAATCAGATGGAAAAAGTATTTCCGAAATGGCCAAGAAGCTTCTTTCGTAGAGAGGCGTGATCCTTGTTTCGGGACTTAAAACCGATCCGAAATCACCAAACTCTAACACCAACCGAGGATATCCAATATTTGCATATCGATTTGATTAGTAAAGCCCGAAATTAATTTCGGGCTTTACTTTATGCATAAGATGCTTAAGATGTCTGTAAATGACAGACTTAACTGGACGCACCTTTTAAGTCGAGGGAATGACGTAAAAAATGCCTTTTCATGGTTGGTTGTTTTTAGAATCATTTCAAATTTAGCAAATATTTTCTGTTATACATAGTTTTAATTTATTTTTTTTCGAATATTATTAAAACATTAATATTGTGTAACATATTTGTATCATCCACATTTCCTAATTGATCAATAGTTTTTATAAGTTGATGAAACATAAATAATTTTTTACCTTTGTAAAGATTAAAAAAAACAAAAAATGTATCCATCAGATTTAGTAATGCCTATGAAGGCTGAACTTACAGATAAAGGTTTTGAAGACTTGACAACTACAGCTCAGGTTGAAGAAGCATTAAAGCAATCAGGAACTACTCTATTGGTCATCAACTCAGTATGCGGATGCGCTGCGGGAGCTGCAAGACCAGGGGTTGTTTACTCTTTAACAGGAGATAAAAAACCTGATCATTTAACAACAGTTTTCGCAGGTTTCGATACTGAAGCAGTTTCAGAAGCTAGAAAACATTTAGCTCCATTTCCTCCAAGCTCACCTTGTGTAGCTCTTTTTAAAGATGGTGAATTGGTTCACATGTTGGAAAGACATCACATTGAAGGAAATCCTGCAGGAGCAATCGCTGCAAACCTTCAGGCAGCTTACGATGAATATTGCTAGAAAAACAATATATTCAGATAATCAACCGTTACAATATTTGTAACGGTTTTTTATTTTAAGCCATAAAAAATTCTCTGAAAATTCAAATATCATTATATTTGTTGAAATGGCAACGAAAGCACTCTTCAATACTGTGGTCAATTGGTTTATCCGTCAAAGGATAGATCAGATCCAGAATTTCATGAACCATCCTATTGAAACACAGAAAGGTATATTATTCTCTCAGTTGTTTCATGCTGAAGACACTGAATATGGTAAGAAGTATGGATTTAATTCAATTTCGAGTTATCAGGACTTTAAAAACAAAGTTCCGGTAGTTACCTACGAAGACTTTGAACCTTATATCGAAAGAGCCAGACAAGGCTATAAAGATGTAAGCTGGCCAGGCTATATTAAGCATTTTGCAAAATCCTCAGGAACGACTAATGCAAAAAGTAAATTCATCCCTATTTCCGCTGAAAGCCTCGAATATTGCCATATGAAGGCCGGGAAAGATATGGTATCAATCTACGCCAACAACCATCCTGAAAATCAACTTTTCACTAATAAAAACTTGCGTTTGGGAGGAAGTTCTGAACTGTATGCCGACTTCAACACTAAATTTGGTGATTTATCCGCTATTCTTATAGACAACCTTCCTTTCTGGGTGGAAATCACTACAACACCAAGCAAAAAGGTTTCATTAATGTCAGAATGGGAAAGTAAGCTTAAAGCTATTATCTCGGAAGTTAAAAACGAAGATGTAGGAAGTCTTCTCGGAGTTCCCAGCTGGATGCTCGTTTTGCTGCAAAGGGTTTTAAAAGAAACAGATGTGCAGAATATTTCCGAGCTGTGGCCTAATTTAGAAGTATTTTTTCACGGCGGAATAAGCTTTAAACCCTATAAAGAACAATACAGCCAGATCATTGGAAAGAGCATTAATTACTACGAAATCTACAATGCTTCTGAAGGCTTTTTTGGTATTCAGGACAGATCGAACAGTGATGAAATGCTTTTAATGCTTGACTATGGAATTTTTTATGAATTTATTCCTATGGATCAATTTCATCTTTCTGATCCTCCGGTAGTAAGTCTTGAAGACGTTGAAGTTGGAAAGAATTACGCAATGGTCATCACTACCAATGGCGGATTATGGAGATATCTGATTGGAGATACAGTCGTATTTACTTCCGTTAATCCATTCAGGGTAAAAATTTCAGGAAGAACTAAACATTATATTAACGCCTTTGGAGAGGAACTTATGATTACTAATGTAGAATTAGCACTTTCCAAAGCCTGTCAGGAAACAGGAGCGGCCATTACAGACTTTACAGGAGCCCCTGTTTTCATGAAAGAAAATGAAAGCGGTGCTCATGAATGGATATTTGAATTCAGTAAAAATCCGGACAATCTGGAAGGTTTTATCGCAGCTTTCGATGATAACCTTAAAGCGGTAAATTCTGATTACGAAGCTAAAAGATATAACGATATTACATTAAAGAAGCCAATTGTTCATATTGCACGTCCCAATTTATTTTACTGTTGGCTGGAATCGAAAGGAAAACTGGGTGGGCAAAATAAAGTTCCCAGACTTAGTAACGACCGGGAATATATAGATCCTTTATTAGAACTCAACAAAAACTAATGCATAAAAAAACCGCAGCTTTCAAGTGCGGTTTTATTTTTTATTTCTTCAAATCTTCTTTTAATTTTTTAGCTCCTTCTTCCACTTTTCCGGCTCCTTTAGCTGCAGCATCTTTTACATCTTTTCCGATTTCTTTTGCACCGGCTTTAATATCTTTCCCGGCTTCATTCAGATCTGATTTCGCTTTCTGCGCTGCATTATCTATTTTATCCCCTGTTGCATCAACTTTAGCTTTAACGTCCTCTTTTGCCTTATTTACCTTAGAACTATCGATAATATCAGCTGGACTTTGGGTTACTGTAGTGCTTGTTGTAGTTATTGATCCATCCGGATTTTCAACCTGCTCAGTTTTTGTCGTTGATTTAGTACATGAAACGGCTAATAGACCAACCATAAGTACTGTTACAATTTGTTTTTTCATTTTGATATTTTTTAAGAGTGTTTTTAAAATTATAAAAAACTGCGAAAGTTTTATTCTTTACACAGAAGCTTTAACAGGAGCCTTTTCCTTATCTTCTTTTTCTGTTTTCTTCTTTTCTTCTTCCTGCTTCTTTTTATTCTCCTTCTCAAGCTCTTCTTTAATACGCTTTTCTTCTTTCTGAATTCTAAGCGCTTCCTTTAAGGAATCCTGGTATCTCTGAGAGGACATCCTGATTTGCCTTACAATGTCTACTGATGTTGCTCCGGCAGAAAAGGAATCAATAGCAGTTGTATCATACTGCATTTTTATATTCTGATTATCATCTACGGGGGCGGGTTCTCTTTTAGAGCATGAAATAAATAAGATGGAGAAAGTTCCAGCCACAAAAAATAAATTTTTCATGGAACTAATTTAACTGAAATTCTGCAATTACCGGATAATGGTCTGATAATTTTACAGATTGATCTATTTTATAGCTTATCGGGATAACATCTTTAGAAGTAAAAATATAATCAAGCCTTAAAGGAATCTTATAATCATGAAAGCTTGTAGACACCCCATTTCCTACGGTCAAAAAAGCATCATCTAAGTTCTTTCCAAGGTTATAATACTCGTAAGAATTTGGGACAGAGTTAAAATCTCCTGCCAATATCACCGGATATGGAGAAAAATCAATCGCTTTTCTGATTTTTGTTATTTGTTCTTCATGTGCTCTGAAGGTAGGAGTCATATGAGATAAAAGAAGATGTAGCTTATTGGATCCTTTTCCTAAATCAAACATAGATTTATTCAAACGAAATGGCTCCAGATAGACATTGACTATTCTTACAATCTTTCCATTGATATCAATATCAGCATAAAAAGAATTCCCTCTTGATTTATCTTCTATTAATTCAGCCTGTCTTAGAATCTTATGTTTGGTCTTTAAGATCACAACAGGATACTTAATCATATCTTTTCTTATGACCCTGTTTGTGTCTTTTTCCTGTACTAAAATAATATCTGCATTCTGATCCTGAATATATCGCTTCACTTTATCCCAGCCAAACTCACCATATTTAACATTAAATGTCAATATTTTAACATCCCGGATCGATTTATAATTTTCAGTTTTAGGAGAAAAATTAACCCAGCGTCTGATTGGGTTATAGAAAATAAAAGTACTTAGGATAAAAACAACCGCAATTTTATTTCTTTTGATGATCCACACTAACGTCAGCAAAATATGCAATAGTACGAAATAAGGAAAGCCAAGAGAAAGAAGATTTAAGCCAGCGATAAAGTTAGGAGGTATCCATGCATTCCCTAAGGTGCACAGTAGTAATACGATAACTGCAATATGCAAAAATAACAATATCTGGTTCGGCTTCATGAAAAAAAACGGTCTAGCCTATTTTTCATCAAAAATCTTACCAAGGTTAAAACTTTTAACGTATTTTATGATTATTATTTTTTTAATTTGAATGTTGCGATCACAGGATAATGGTCTGAAATTCTGACAGAACGGTCAACTTTATAGCTTAAAGGCTGTATAGACTGCGAAGTAAAAACATAATCAATCCTTATCGGAAATTTATAATCATGGAAGCTTGTTGCACTTCCTCGTCCTGATTCTACAAAGGCATCTTTCAAACCTTTTCCTAAGTGATAATACTCATAAGAATTAGGAACGGAGTTAAAATCACCTACCAGTATCACAGGATAAGGAGACTCATCAATCCCTTTTCTTACAGCAGCTACCTGCTCCTGATGCATTTTGAAGGTCGGAATTAGTCTTTTAACAATATCTTTAACTTTCTGCTCATCCTCATCACTATTTCCTTTCAGCTTTACCATATTTTTTTCAAACTTAAACGGCTGAAGATATACATTGATAAATCTATAGGTATTTCCTTTTATTTCAATATCCGTTTGATTGGCGTAGGCATTATTCGTTTCAGAATTACTTTCAATCAGCTCCTTCTGGTCTATAATTTTATATTTTGAAAAAATTGAGATAATCGGATCTCCCTTTCCTTTGCCTAAGCCTTCAAAGTTATAATCCCTTACATGCTCTTGCATTAAAACAATATCCGGGTTTTGGGCATTTATATAATCTTCAATATTTTTGATCCCCAACACTCCTCCTTTGGCATTCAATGAAATAATCTTCAAGTCGGATGCTTCCCTATTTTCAGAAGAATAATTTACCCATCTCTTAACAGGATTCACAAAAAGAAAACCCAAAGCAATAAATACAATTGCCCTCTTTTTCCAGTTAAATACCCAGAAAACAGTTAACACTACGTAAGCGATTATTAAAACCGGAAACCCTAAAGATAAAAGATTAAACCAGGGATATACTTTAGGGGGTACATAGGCATTTAGTAATGTTCCCAATAAAAGAAACAATATTCCCAAATGGGCAATTAAAAATATAAGGCGGACTATCTTCACAGGATTACATTAACGGAATCTATACAAGTGCTTTTTCCATATTAAAGCTAAAATAAATCCTACAATAGCTCCCCCCACGTGAGCAAAATGAGCAATTCCGCCCACATTTCCGGAAATACCTAAATAAATAGAAATAACGAGTAATATCGGCAGCAGATACTTTACTTTAATGGGTACAGGAATAAACATGATTCCAATTTTTGAATCCGGATACAGGGTCGCAAAAGCTGCAATAACCCCAAAAATAGCTCCCGAAGCTCCAACCATAGGAGTTCTCAGTGCATTATATAGGTTTTGAGATAATTCTTTTCCTTCTGCCGTTGTTGCGCTGATATTCATATCCCCGGCGTATCCTATTGCTGCCTTTTTATAAATTTCAGCAGCATTTAATCCTAATCCTTCAAGACTGGAAGTGATTTGTTGAATCTCAATAAAATTCCACAAATTGAATAGGAAAAATGCGCCTAAACCACTCACAAAATAAAGGATCAAATATTTTTTCTCTCCCAATGACTGCTCCAAAATAGGACCAAAACTCCACAATGTCAACATATTAAATAAAATATGTGTAAGACCACCATGCATAAACATATGGGTTATAATTTGCCACGATTTAAAATTAGGAGAAAATGGATAATACGCTGAAAGAGTATTATAGAGCTGAGGAAATATATAGCATGCAATAAATACAATAATATTTATTATAATTATATTTCTTGTGATCGGTGGTATATTGTTAAACATTTTTAAAATTTGTTTTTAAAATCATTGAAAGGAACTTCATAAAAGCATCTCTTCCCGTTAGGTAAAAATTCAGGAAACCCTAATGCTGTGAAGTCCTTAATTAATTGCTCAGCATCTTTTTTATAAATAAAATCAAATCTGGATTTTGACTGCATCTTGGTCCACTGATTCTGATAATATTGGGCAAACTCTTCCTCTGTTTTATATTCCAGGACCTCAAAAAGGTCTTCAAGAAATTTCATTACCTGCGTTTCTTTCAGTCCCTCGGGAACTGCGTCTATTCTTAAAACACTTTCATGGGCCACTTTCATATCGAACCCAAGTTCCGGAAGGTATTTTTTGATCGATTTATATTTATTCTTCTCAATCTCATTCATGTGATATTCTAAGGAGAAAAGAAGTGCGTGGCTATTCGTTGCCCCTTTTTTTGTTGGCTTACTGTTTTCGGAAACAAAAAGCCTGTGCATTCTTCCCAAATCTAACATCAGGGTTCTGTCTCCTTTATTGAACAGCCAATATCCATTAGGAAGCCTCATAAGATCTTCATCAAAATCTTCATCTTCAAAAAGGTTAATCTTTGAAGGTTCAGCAGAGATATTCTGATGATACATTTCTGCAAGGTTTTGGATTTCAGCCTGCCTTACTCCCCGCTCTTCTAAAAAAGGATTGTAGTCTTTATCGACAACAATTTCAGGCATTTTTATAATCCCGCCACTGTTTCCTTTGCTTGGAAAAGTCTTTTGCATAAGCTCATCCAGCTGAGGATCTTTCTCAAAATCAAGACTTGGAGCCACATTATAGATCCCCAAAGATCTTTTTATCGTAGAACGGATCAGCGCAAAAATAAGATGTTCATCCTCAAATTTAACTTCTGTCTTTTGTGGATGGATATTAACGTCTATTTTCTCAGGATCCAACTCCAGAAAAAGAAAGAATGTTGGAATATATCCGGGTAGAAGCAATCCCTCAAATGCCTCCTGAACTGCTTTATTAAAATAGGGGCTCTTAAAGAATCTTCCATTAACGAAGATAAACTGTTCTCCACGTGTCTTTTTCGCTCCTTCCGGCTTTGCTACAAACCCATGAAGTTTACACCAGATGATATCTTCCTTGATGGGAATAAGCTGCGGCTGCAGTTTTCTTCCAAAAATATCAACAATGCGCTGCATCTGGCTTCCTTTTCTCAATCGGAAAACAGGTTCATCATCATGAAATAAAGAGAATTCTAAATTTTCATGAGCCAGGGCAACCCGTTGGAATTCATCAATAACATGTCTGAATTCAATATTATTATTTTTAAGGAATTTTCTTCTTGCCGGAACATTAAAGAAAAGATTTTTCACTAAAAAGTTGGACCCATCAGAAGTTTGAACAGGATCCTGAAATTGAAAAACACCGCCTTCAATATAGATATTGGTTCCGATATTCGTTTCTTTTTGCTTTGTCCTAAGCTCTACCTGGGAAACCGCTGCTATGGAAGCCAGAGCTTCACCGCGAAACCCTTTCGTTGCAATCTTGAAAATATCTTCTGTCCCCCTGATTTTAGAGGTGGCATGTCTTTCAAAAGCCATTCTGGCATCTGTTTCTGACATCCCTTTTCCATCATCGACCACCTGTATCAGATTTTTTCCAGCATCCCTTACGATCAGTTCAATTTTAGAAGCATCTGCATCGATAGCATTCTCCAATAATTCTTTCACAATGGACGCAGGTCTCTGCACCACTTCTCCTGCCGCAATTTGGTTGGCTACATGATCCGGTAAAAGCTGAATAATATCTGACATAAAAAACGTTAAATCAACTTACAAAAATAGTCAATGAAAATGGGAATAAAAACAATAAAAACGTGAATTAAAATTTAATTATCCATATGCAAAAATTCTGCCTTTTCTAATGAATTCAAAAATCCCTTTATTTTTAACCCTTTTTTAAAATACAATCCCCTAATTGTACGAGACAAATAGAGGATTGATTCACAGCTTGTTTACACAAAATTAATACTGATAGATTCTTTATTTTTTCTTATATTTTAATCATCAAATACAAGTCTTCTTTTTTCTTTGGTTTTGCTTCTTCCATGGATCTTATCATAAAGATTAGCTAAAACACTTGGCTTTTTATAGATCTTATTATATCTGTAACGTGTATTGAAGTGTCGGATATTGATGGTATAAAAATCATACCCAATAACCACTAAAAGACATACACTGATAACATAAAACACCCTGAATTCCAGATAGTAATAAGTTAACCCCGAAAACACAGCCCCCAATACATACGCCAGCATAATACTTGAAAGTAATTTCGCTCTTGCAATCAATTCCGGGTTCTTTCTGTATTTTTTATGAGTAAACATGGATACCAAAATTCCTAAGTCAGTGGTCGTTCCTGTAAGGTGGGTGGTCTTTACGGAGAAGTTCGAAATACTTGCCGTCAAACCATTCTGTAAACCTGTAGCAAAAAGCATCAAGGCTACAAGATATTCTGTTTCTTCCACTGTTCTCTGATAAAAGAACTGTCCATAAATCCCGACAAAGAGCAAACACATAATTTCCAATATAATAGGCATTGCATGCGCAAAATATTTGCTTCTTTTGTTAAAATTAATAACGAAGAAGTTGGCAACAAAACTTCCAAAAAAGAAAAGGAAAATCCACGCACCTACTACTGCCACCTGAGTCCAGTTTCCTTTACTTATTTCTGCTGCAAAAATAGCGTAGTGCCCTGTTACGTTTGAGGTAAAAGAGAGAAAAATTAAGAGAGATGCTATATTTATAGTTCCCGCCGTAAAGGCCGTCAGCGTCCCCAATCTGATATTGTCTCCCAATGTCCTGCTGTTACTATAATTTCTTAACATTTTTTTTAATTTAAATAATTGAACTGTATATATTTATACCTCGACAAAAATCTCAGCAAGTCTTCCTCTTTCCGGAAGGCTTTGAGAAATTTCCAGAACGATCTCATGTGATTCAAGATCTTTACATTTTTTGATAAATGGAATGATGTCAAACTTTCCTTTACCTTTGCTTTTAACAGATGGTGAGTAATAAGCTTCGTCAATTTTTTCTGTTGCTACATAATTATTGAACGTTCTTTGAAAGCTTCCTGTGAAGATATCGCAGGTCATCTTATTAATCAGGTGTGGATATTTATTTTTGATAATGCTGAATGCATCACAAAATTCCTGGGATCTTATCTTATTAAATATGTGACTCTTTGTTGTGAACAAAAGATCTCTAATAGAATCTCCCATATCATACCCTGATACGAATACTATGTTGAATTGTGTTTCTTCTTCTTTTCTGTTTTTCTCTTTAAGTACTTTTTTCAATATATTCAATGACTCAAGAGAGTAGTCTGTGGCAATTAAAATAGTTTTGGTCATACTTTTATGATTTAGTTTGCTATTATTTTTTTTGATAATACAAAACTATAGTGACCAAATTAGAGGTTCTTTGGAATGGAATTAAAATGTCATTAAAGAGATTAAAATGAGATTAGAAAATTGTTAAGGGGAGTTAATATTGGGGAAAGGCAAAAAGGCAAAAAGGCGAAAAAGCTAATAGCTTTTGTAAAATCGTTAAATCGTGGATTTGTAAATTTGTAGATGGAAGTCGCCGTAAACAAAAAACATTTTGAATAACACCTTCCGTCCGAGAACTATAATACTAAAGCGAATCCTCAATCCCAAAAAGCGATTTCGCAATTCAGCAATTTCGCCTTTTCACAAATCTAAAACACTCTACCTTCGAAAATGATAATAAAAAACGGAATCCTCAACCAAAGAAAGCGATTTCACGATTCAGCAATTTTGCCTTTTCACAAATCTAAAAACACAAAACATTGAATTACAGATCCCTTTTTACAAGTCCTCCGCCTGCGTCGTATAGAAATTCGGAAAACGAAGCTGAACAGTCGTACCCTGATTTTCATGAGAACTTACGATCAGTTCTCCATGGTGCATTCTGACAATATTTCGGGCTAATGGCAAGCCGATACCATATCCTTCATAGTTTTTGGTGTTGGAGGCTCTGAAAAACGGGTCATAGATCTTATTCATTTCCTCTTCGGGGATTCCTATCCCGTTATCTTTGACAATGATATAAACATCTGTATCTGTTGCTCCTAACGAAACTTTCACCTGTTGGAAATTAGAATATTTACATCCGTTATTAATAATATTAGCTACCGCAAGATGCAGCAACTGCTCATTTCCACGAACTTTCAGTTTTTTAGGATTTTCAGGCAACATGCTGATGTCTAAATAAATATTATTCCGGGTATCGATCTTTCTTAGTGTTTCAATCACATCCCATAGCAGCTGATCGATCCTTACTTTATCTATTTTCTGAATTTTACCATCGAACCCTGTTTGGGCAATCATCAGCAGGGCTTTAATTTTTTTATCCAGCTTTTCCGCTTCATCCAGAATAACCTCCAGTGTTTCTTTATATTCATCAGCCGTCCTGTTAATGGAAAGGGCAACATCAGCTTCTCCCATAATAGAGGTGAGTGGAGTTCTTAATTCATGTGACACATTTCCGATCAGGTGATTCTGTGTTTCAAATGAAGTTTCAATGCGGTTGAGCATATCATTGAAGGTATCTGCCAACTCGTTCAGTTCTTTATTATCCGGATGTGGTTCCAATCTTAGATGTAGATTTTCGGAACTGATCTCTTTTACTTTTCCTGTGATCTTTAGGATCGGTTTAAATAAAGTTTTAGACAGATAAAAAGAGAAGATCATGCTGAAGAACAGGGAAAGTACAATACAGGTGACCAGTGTTCTTTTGAGGAATCCAAGATAGTAAATCAGATAATGGTTCTTAGCGGAGGCTATTGCTATATATTCTTTATCATGAAACTTAAAGGATTGTCCTATATAATAGAACTCTTTATCATTAAAATTGTCCTCTCCATTTTTCATGATATTTTTAAAAAATGTAGCCGGAATATGAACTTCCTGGGATATTTTTTTAAAGTTGGAATCCGCCGGAACCATAAACACATAGTCCTTTTCCATCGGAAGCTCTTCGTCATTAAGGCTGTTCAGTACATAATTTTCGGGAAGATCAAGATGCTCTTTTCCTTTTTCTATTTGTACGATAGTGGTTGTCCGGATTTTAAGCAGCTCGTAAAACCTTTGATGTGAAAAGTTGACAATAGAGAAGTACACCAACCCTCCGAACAATAATATAATCGTCGTAAAAACGACCATTAAAAGAACCATTGTTTTGGTTTGAGTGGTAACAACTTTATTGAACATCCTTTATGGTTTTTTTAGTACATATCCCATTCCTATTACTGTGTGGATCAGCTTTTGATCTTCCTGGCTGTCGAGCTTTTTCCTTAAATAATTCACATATACATCAACGACATTGGTTCCCAGCTCATAATTGACACCCCAAACTGCATCCAGGATTTCTGCTCTGGAAATTACTTTTTCAGGATTATTCAGGAAATACATCAATAATTTATATTCTGTAGAAGTAAGGGAGACCTCTTCTCCTGCCCGCGTTATTTTTTTAGTATAATCATTCACGATCAGATCTGAAACCTGGTAAATATATTCGTTATCTACCTCCGGCTCTGCAGTCTCCAGGGTCGCATTATTGCTGATACTCCGTCTCAATAAAGATTTGATACGGGCAACGAGCTCAATAAATTTAAATGGTTTTACAAGATAATCATCCCCGCCGCTTTCAAGGCCCAGAACAATATTTTCTGAAGTTCCCAATGCGGTAAGGAAAAGGATGGGAACATGCTGATTGGTCTTTCTTATTTCTTTACAGACATCAAGACCATTCATTTCAGGCAGCATAATATCTAAAATTACCAGATCAAAATCATTGGCTTCTACCAGCTGTACACCTGTACGTCCGTCAAAAGCTACAGAAATTTCATAGCCTTTTTCCTGAAGTCCTTTTTTAATAAAAGAGACCACACTGGTTTCGTCTTCGATCAGAATAATTTTTTTCATAAGTAACGAATTTCACAAAAATAACAAAAAGATAGGAAACAGAGGGAATCCATGATTCATGAGATTTTCAATGAAATGATTTTAAAGTTATTGAAAACTATAGAGAATAATACTACATTTGCTGTGATAAGCAAATAATGAAAACTGTTTAGGTTAAATTTTTAAAGTATGAATGATTTTTTAATAGGCATCGGTAAAAGATTAAAAGATATTAGAAAGAAAAATAATTTAACCATCAATGAACTGGCTTTCAAGGCTAATGTGAGCAATGGTCTGGTATCCCGAATTGAAAACGGGAGAACGATTCCTTCTCTTCCTGTTCTTTTAGACCTCATCCAGTCCCTGGAAATCGATGCAAGCTTTTTCTTCGAAGGGGTTGAAAAAAAATCAAACGCTAAATTCATTTATTTGCCTAAAGATAATCAGCAGCTTATTGAAAAAGAAGTAGAGGCAGAAGGCTTTAAATATGTTCATATTTTCAGCAAAAGTCTTCATTCTTTGGGTTTTGAAGCCGTTCTACTAACCCTGGAACCCAATTCAAAAAGGGAAAAGGTAATTACAGATGCCTGGGAATTCAAATATATTCTGAAAGGAGAAGTAAAATACCTGATCGATAATGAGGAAATCATTTTACACGAAGGAGATTCACTGTATTTCAATGGGAAATTACCTCACGTACCGGTAAGCATCAGCAATGAAAGCTGTATCATGCTGGTTCTTTACTTCTACTCTGATAAATAGTTTTATATTCTTATTTTCTATCCAATATCGGAGGTCTGTTTTTATTCTTAATTTAATAAAAAAGTTTACAAATATTCAACTTTTGCATTCTAGGGATTTACTAAAATGAATGCAGAATGAACGAATTCTTTGTTTATTTCGCCACTCAGTTCCAATCCAAACTATTTAACAAAATTGCTAAACCTACTGTTTTACAGTATTAATTACACTTTTATCTTGTTTTTTAAGAAAGATTTCATGTAACACCCTCTTAACAATTTCGTGTTATTTGTTAATTATTACTTAATACTAAATATTTACATATATTAAAATTATTGGCTTGATTTGCATAAAAATTTAATATTTGTAAAAATGAAAACAAAATTGAAGAAATTATTACTCCTTATGTTTCTTTGTTTCATTGGTTGGGTATCTGCCCAAAAACAAACGGTTACAGGAATTGTATCCGACGAGAATCAGCCCCTTCCTGGTGCGACCATCAAAATAAAAGGATCATCTAAAAATATTATCACTGATCTTGATGGTAAATTTACGATCAGCGACCTTAAAACGGGTGAATATAATTTACAGATCAGCTATATAGGATACGAAAACAACAATATTTCAGTACAAATCCAATCTGAAGAGAATACAGACCTTGGTGTCATCCGATTATCCCAAAAACATAAAAATATTGACGAGGTAATCGTTACAGCAACTTTAAAAAACAGTGAAGCAAGAGCTTTAAGCCTACAAAAGAACGCAATAAACATTACCAACGTGATTGCTTCTGATGGTATCGGGAAGCTACCGGACAGAAATGCAGCAGAAACGGTTCAGCGTGTCCAGGGAGTTTCCATTGAAAGGGATCAGGGAGAGGGAAGATTTGTATCCATCAGAGGACTCCCTCCATTCTGGGCGTCAACAACGATCAACGGAAACAGGCTCCCCACAGCAGAAGAAGAAACAACCTCAAGAGCAACAGCATTTGACTTTTTTCCAACAGAACTTATTTCCTACGTTCACGTAAACAAATCTTTTACGCCAGATATGGAAGCAGACGGTATAGGAGGCGGAGTCAATTTCATCACGAAAACTCCTCCTATGAAACAGGAGCTAAAAATCACAGTTGGAAGTGGTTACAATGCAAAATCTGATAAAGGCGTTTATAATCTGGGACTGTTATATGGAGGAAGAACGAAAGATAAAAAATTCGGTTATCTTTTTAATGTTGCTCATTTTACCAGAAACTGGTCTACAGATAATTTTGAAGCAAGAAGAAGTGGTGATGAAGGAGTTTTCAGATTAGAATTACGTGATTATAACGGGGTAAGAAAAACGACCGGGATCAATACCGCTTTTGAATATGTGCTGTCTCCAAAGAGTACTTTATATTTAAAAGGAATGTATGGAACTTTGTCTGATGATGAAACCCACTACAAGCACAGAATAAGATTCGACAAATTCAGTTCAGGCGATCATACAGCAAGAGTTGAACTGCAGAACATCCACAATCTTTTAATTACAGAGCTAACTTCTGTTTCTTTAGGTGGAATTCATCAGTTAAATAAGGGAAAAATTGATTGGGACCTATCCTATTATGATAATAAATTCAAATATGGAAACATTCCTGACAAACAGAATAATTCCTATTATGTTATCAAATACACCCAATCCGGAGTTGGAATTGACCCCAGCTATATTGCAGATCACGGAAACGGACCAAGAGCCTACTGGAAAGCCGATGGCGGAAAATTAGATTATAAAGACCCAGATGCTTTATTTGGTTTTTACAGTGATCCAAATTTTAAAATGGACGCCTCAAAGATGAGATTTACCGATCTGGAATTCTATAAAGTTTTTATTGATGAGAAAGATAAAATTGTCGCTGCTTTCAATCACGAATTGAATATTTCTGACCGGCTAACCTTAAAATATGGTTTTAAATACAGGGATAAAGAGCGTACGGCAAAGTTCTCTGATATTTTCTATAGCTGGAATAACGGAACAGCCCCTCTTCTCTCTGATTTCGGACAATACATTACAACGCAACCGAATGGTCCTAAATACTTAAGTGAAATGAATGCCCATATTGGAAATACTTTCGGACCCGTTTTATCAACCACAGGGATGAATCAGTTTTGGTTTCAGAATCAAGGGAATTTAAAAATAAATCCCGCAGATTCAGAATCTCTTGAATACAACAAAGCTTTAGGAAGAAATTTCGATGTCTTTGAAAAACATGCAGATGCTTACGGAATGGGGACTTTTAAATTGAATGATAAAATTACGGTTTTGGGTGGAATCCGGTTATCAAACACCAACACCAAAGTACGGGGATACAATGTAGTTGATGACAAATTAGTTTCAGTTGAAAACACCAAAAAATACCTTGCAGTTCTACCGATGCTACACATCAAGTACACCTTAAATGACAAAACAAACCTTCGTTTCGCTGCTACAAGAACATTCTCCAGACCTAATTTCGGAGATTTAACTCCGGGCGGAACTTACATTGAAGCAGATAATGAATTCAAAGGAGGAAACCCCAATCTGAATCCTACATATTCATTAAACTTTGACCTCATGGGAGAATATTATTTCTCTAACGTTGGGATCTTAAGTGGTGGGGTCTTTTATAAATCAATCACAGATCCTGTTTTCCAAGACTCTTTTATCGGATCATATAATGGAATAAATGGTGTACAATATACCGCTCCCAATAACGGAAAGGCAGCTTCTTTAGGAGGTGTAGAGCTTGGCCTCAACAGAAGGTTTGATTTCCTTCCCGGTTTCTTACAATATTTCGGAACCCAGCTGAATGCTACATTTATGACTTCAGAAATGGAAAAGCCAAGTGGTAGAAAAGTGGCGCTTCCCTATCAGGCAAAGCAGTTATATAATGTACAGTTATTCTTCGAAAAGAAAGGGTTCAACGCAAGGCTGGCTTATAACTACAAAGGAAAATATGCGGTCGAATATGCTGAAGATGATATCAATGATACTTATTACGGGAAATACAGCAGTTTAGATTTTGGAGGCTCTTATCAGTTTACGAAACATTTAATGTTGTACGCAGACGTAAATAACATTCTGAATAAACCTTTGATCTATCATTTCGGAAAAAATGAAGATAGACCTGAACAGGTAGAATACTATGGTGTAAGATTCAATCTGGGAATTAAACTGAACTTCTAAGAGCATCAAGATGGCAGATAACACTCGTAAAAACACAATGGTAACACTGAAAGCAGCATTTTCTGCTTTCGGTGTTTACTTCTGCATGTATGGGTTTAGAAAACCCTTTACAGTAGCCTCTTTCGAAGGACTCGCCTACTTTGGCGTTGACTATAAAGTATTGATCATTATCGCTCAGGTTATGGGATATTTTATTTCAAAATTTATTGGAATACGATTCATTTCTGAGCTTAAACCTGAAAAAAGGATTTTCTTTCTTTTTACTTTTATTGCCATTGCAGAACTTGCCCTATTAGGTTTTGCTATTGTTCCAGCTCCTTACAATATACTATGTATGTTCATTAACGGAATTCCGTTAGGGATGATCTGGGGCATTGTATTTTCCTACATCGAAGGACGGAAAACAACAGAGATTATCGGGTTGTTTTTATGTTCAAGCTTTGTGGTTTCGTCCGGATTCACTAAATCTGTTGGAAAATTTATCATGGATACCTTTGGGGTTTCAGAATTCTGGATGCCCTTCACAGCGGGTCTGTTTTTTATCATTCCATTAATCATCTTCGGTGTTTTATTAAATAAAATTCCTCAGCCTTCCGAGGAGGACATTTTATTAAAAAACAAAAGACTTCCATTGGATAAACCAGCCAGAAAAGCATTGATCCGCCAGTTTTTTATTCCGATGATGTGTATTACTGTTTTGTATATCAGTTTGACGATTCTCCGGGATTTCAGAGACAATTTCAATCGTGAGATCTGGGATGCCCTGAATTTTAAATCAGACAGTTCAATTTTCACGATAACGGAAATTCCTATTGCTATCGTTGTTCTTCTGGTGTTAAGCTTAATGGTCCGGGTTAAGAACAACAAAAGAGCTTTCACCTATTACCATTACATTCTTTTCGTGGGGATCGGAACCGTAGGTTTTTCCACCTATTTTTTCCAGCATCATATGATGTCACCTTTTTTATGGATGATGCTTTCTGGATTGGGAATGTATCTATGCTATATTCCCTTCAACGGAATTTACTTTGACCGGATGATCGCTGCGTTTGAAATTAAAGGCAATGTCGGCTTCCTTATTTATTTCGTAGATTCATTCGGATATCTGGGAAGTGTTCTGATCTTGCTTTATAAGAATTTCGGATCTTCCAAAACCACCTGGCTGAATTTTTATATTCACCTCAATTACTTTATTGTGATCATTGTTTTGATTTCTTCAATCATTGCTTATGTAGCGTTCAAAAAAAAATCAAAACCTAAATTAAATAACAATCAATATATCAATTTCGACGCATCGAAAATGGTTTAAAACAAAATTAAAATGACAACAAAATTTGACCTTATTGTTGTAGGAGGTGGGATCCTGGGAACATTCCACGCTTATCATGCATTAAAAAGAAACCTGAAAGTAGCTTTAGTGGAGAAGAATTCTTTGCCTCAGGGAGCTACCGTAAGAAATTTCGGACAAGTGGTTCCTTCAGGAATGGATCTTAAATGGCAGAATTTCGGAAGGGAAAGTTTAGCGATCTATAACGAACTGCAATCCCAAACCGACCTGACGATACGAAAGAATGGCTCCGTTTATTTAGCCTCCAACGAGGAAGAACTTCAACTGATCCATGAGCTTCATGATATCAACCAGAAAAATAGTTATGAGTCTGTTCTCCTCTCAAAAAATGACTGTATGAAAAAATTCGATGGTTTGCGATCCGATTATTGTAAAGGGGGGCTTTTTTTCCCTGAAGAGCTTTCTATAGATTCTGGTGAAATGATCGTAAAACTGCACCGTCTTTTACAGGAAAAATTAGATTTAAAGATTTACTACAATACGACAGTTGTAGAGACTTATGAAACTGACAGTCAATGCACTGCAATTACAGCTGACGGACAGGAACTTCATGCAGCAAAAATTATTATCTGTGGCGGACACGAGTTTAAAACATTATATCCTAATGTATTCAATGAAAGCGACTTAGTAGTTACCAAACTTCAGATGTTACAGACAAAACCGCAGGGCATTTATTCCTTACAGGGAAATATCCTTACCGGTTTATCTATCCGGAGATACGAATCATTTCAGGAATGTCCTTCTTTTGAAAGTATCAAAGCATTAGAAGATCCTCATTCTTTTGAGAAAAAATTCGGTGTCCATATTTTATTTAAACAGGCTCTTGATGGTTCAATTATTCTGGGAGATTCCCATGAGTACGCGAGTGCAAAAGATTCGGATGATTTGGGGTATGACCTGAATATGGAAATTGATGAATTTATGATCAGTGAAGCAAAGAAGATTATGGACCTTCCTACTTACGAGATCCAAAGAAGGTGGTTTGGAATCTATTCCCAATGTAAAACAAAAGATATATTCGAACACAATCCATCTTCCAATATTCATATTATCACAGGTATCGGAGGAAAAGGAATGACCGCAAGTGGCGGTTTTTCAAAATTTAATATTGATAAAATTTACGCATAAAAATAATGAAGAACATAGAATTATTGGTTCTGGACATGGCCGGAACTACAATTAATGAAGATAATGTAGTATATAAAACTTTAATGCATGCCGTTAATGATTACGGCTATGGAGTGAGTCTTGAAAAGGTCTTGTCCAGCTGTGCAGGAAAGGAAAAACTGGAAGCTATCAGCAGCTTATTACATGAAATCGGGGGTGATAAAAATGAAGCTCTTCCCATCTTTGAAAATTTCTCAGACCAGCTTAAAACAGCCTATCAAAATTTAGAGGTAAAACCGATTGATGGAGTTGAGGATTTTTTATTAAAAATGAGATCCAAAAATAAAAAAATTATTCTCAATACAGGATACAGCCATGAGATTGCGCAACAACTCCTGGATAAATTAGGCTGGAAAGAAAACGTATATTATGACGCGCTTATTACCGCTAATGATGTATCTGAAAGCCGTCCAAGTCCTGAAATGATCCATCTGGCTATGCAGAAATTCAATATCCGTGATCCGCAAAAGGTATTAAAAGCAGGTGATTCGGTCGTTGATATTGAGGAAGGAAAAAATGCACATTGTGGATTAACGATCGCTGTTCTTTCCGGAGCTCAAAAAAGACCTGAACTGGAAAAATCCAATCCGGATTATATATTCAATACCATCTCTGAGGCTGAAGAAATTATCTAGCATATTTTTTCATCTTACTACTGATCATTCAGCCTCAGTTTCTTATTGTTTTTTTATCCTTTAATTAACTTTAAGTTCATACATGTTTACAAATAGTAAATTAATTTTACAAATAATAAAATATAATTACTATTTGTAAACATTTTCATTTCTAAAAACAAAAAATTTCTATGAAAACAAAACTATTTTCAATGGCCCTGGTCGCGAGCTGCTTTATAAGTGCTCAAACGAAAAAAGTCCTTTTTATTGGTATTGACGGATGCCGTGCAGATGTCATGATGTCATCCAATACTCCCAACATCAAGAGCCTGATTACAAAGTCTGTTTATTCCCTGGATGGCCTTTGTGCTGCAACTACCTGGAGTGGAAACGGATGGAGCACGATGTTAACGGGCGTATGGCATACAAAACACAATGTTCAGGATAATAATTTCACCAATCCAAACTACATTAATTATCCGGATTTTCTAACCCGTGCGGAAGCTTACAATCCAAATTTAAGAACCATTTCACTGGCACACTGGGCTCCGATCAATGATATTATTGTTAAAGACGCAGATGTTCAGACCAACTTCGGAACAGATCTGGCAGTAAAAAATGCAGCCGTAAATGCTTTACAGAACGATAATCCTGATATTCTATTTGTGGATTTTGATGATGTAGACCATGCCGGGCATTCGTATGGATTTTCTTCCACAGTTCCCCAATATGTTTCATCAATGCAGACTACAGATAGTTATATCGGAGAAATTGTAAATGCAATGAAAACCAGAGCCACTTACAATAATGAAGACTGGCTGGTGGTTTTAACAACAGACCATGGAGCCGTTAATGATGGTCACGGTGGAGGAAACCTTTCTGAAAGAAACATCTTTACCATATATTCTAATCCAAATCTTACTCCACAGCAGATAAGCAAGACGGAAGTTAACTCAAATATTACTCACAACCAGCTTAATTTCCCAGCAGGAACATATGCTAAACCTGTTAATCAGGTTCCGTTTAATTTTGGAAGCACACAGGATTTTACCATTGAATTTTGGGTAAAACCTAATGCAAGCTTCTCCAGTGATCCCGTAATGATCAGTAATAAAAACTGGAACAGCGGAAAAAACAAAGGATTCGTTATTTCAGGATACTCAGGGCAGACGTATAAAGTAAATATTGGTGACGGAACTAACAGGATCGACCTGGTAGGTGGTAAAATGGAAACCAACAAATGGAAACATATTGCCGTAAGCTTTGATAGAGATGGTCTTGTAACCTTATATGAAGATGGTGTTCCTGTCACTTTTGCTAAAATGAATACGATCGGAAATATTGATTCCGGACTTCCGCTTACGATCAATCAGGACGGGACCAATACTTATGGACAAAACCTTGCTGCTTCTTATAAAGACATCAGAATCTGGAAATCTGCACTTCCAAATGATGTCATTGTTAATTGGGCTACCCAAAGTATTACCTCATCGCACCCTAACTATTCCCAATTGTTAGCAAACTGGAAGTGTGATGAAGCTTCAGGAAATACGCTAACTGACTCAAGTTCAAACAACAACAACAGCTCTATTACCGGAAGCCCAACCCGTAGCCTTAACACTGCAAACAATTTCAAAATTTACAATTACTTATCTACCACAAGAGAAACAGACCATCTGCCAACTGTATTGAACTGGTTATGTATTCCTGTTCAGAGTTCATGGGGAATTGACGGGGTAAACAGACTGCCTAACTGTCAGGGCAATACTTTATCTGCAAGAAACATTGAAAAATCATCTGAGGATTTCGCTATTTATCCCAATCCTGCGGATCAGAAAATCAATGTAAAATTCAAATCAGAGGAAAAAGAAATAACCCTGCAGGTAATCGATACTAAAGGAACTATAGTTTCTTCTAAAAAAGTGAAATCATCATTTGGACAATATGATGAAGTATTCGATATCAGTACAGTACCAAGTGGTATCTATTTTATAAAACTTACAGGAACTCAGAAGTCTTTCACTAAAAGTTTTATTAAAAAATAAAAAGAAAAATTTCAGTACATATCATTAGTAGATTTAAATTGGATATTAGAACGAGGATTGCTCCAAGTTCTAATATCTTTTTTATTTAATCCTTAAAAATCAGTTCCATTTGTGTATCACACCGATCATAAGCCGAATGACTAATCGCAATATGCTCAAAGCCTAGCTTTTCGTATAACTTTATAGCAGGAACTAAAACGGAATTTGTCTCAAGGAATATTTTTCCGGCTTTCAGTGCTCTTGCTTTATCTACTAAAGCCTGTCCTAGTAGATATCCAATCTTTTTACCTTGTGCTTTTGGGCTTACCGCCATCTTTGAAAGTTCATAGGTAAGAGGATCCTCAGTTTTTACTAAAGCACAGGTTCCTACCACCTCGTTATCCAACAATGCAAATACGATGTGACCTCCTTTGTCAATAATATATTCTTCCGGATTATCCAGCAGTTTATAATCTCCACTTTCCATAACGAAAAATGTTTTGATCCATTCTTCATTCAGGGCTTTAAAGGCTTCTTTGTATTCAGGTCGATAAGCCTCTATCTTTACTTCATTATTCTGGGTATTCATATTTTTATCGTATTATAATTTATTTTTTATCATATTTCCTAATTTCTTAATATCACTTTCTACCCTGTCGGTCCATTCGAGAGCGTAATTCAACCGCATGCAGTTCTTGTATTGGTCATACTGGGAAAACATTCTTCCCGGGGCAAAATTGATCTTCTGACTGAAAGCTTCATCAAATAAATCTTCTGTACAGATCCTTTTATCCAGTTCCAGCCACAGCATAAACCCTCCTTTAGGTTCTGAAATTTTCGTATTGTCCGGAAAGTAAGAGGTGACTGCTTTTTGGATCTGAAGATAATTAGAGTACATTTTATTTCTAAAGTTCCTCAAATGATGATCATACCGGCCATATTCAAGAAAATCCGCGATCACATCAGAATATAATGACGGACTGCAAACCGTCTGAACCAATTTTTGGCGGATGATCCGATCTTTAAATTGCCCCGGCGCGACCCACCCCACCCGGTATCCCGGAGCCATGGTCTTGGAAACAGAACCCACCCACATTACCAATCCTGCTTCATCATAAAACTTACATGGTTTTGGGCGTTCTGATCCAAAATATAAATTACCATAAATATCATCTTCGATCAACGGAACATTATAATGAGTAATCAGGCGCACTAATTCTTTTTTATTTTCATCAGGCATCTGAAATCCCATCGGGTTATTGAAATTGGTTACAAAGCAGCATGCTGATAATTTGGGTAATACCTTCTTCAGGGCATCCAGGTCTACTCCGTACACAGGATGAGTAGGAATTTCCACGGTTTTTAATCCCAACAGCTGGATCGCCTGTAAAATCCCGAAATATGCCGGGCTTTCGACCGCAACAGAATCTCCGGGTTTAGTAACTGCCATCAAACTATTGTAAATAGCATTCATCGCCCCGGAAGTTATCACAAGATCATCTTCTGTGATTTTTCCTTCCATAACGATAGACCATTTCGCAATTTCACGGCGAAGGTTATGGCTTCCCTGTACGGGTTCATAATTTGTTCCAAAATCATTCTTAGACTTGATCACATTGATAATGGATTTCTTCATTTTGGCCAAAGGCAGAAAGTTTTTCCCCGGAATCGCTAAGGCAAACTGGGTAAAATCCGTTTCTGAAATTGTTCCAAATACTTTGTCAATGAGATCTTCGTTAGTTCCCTCTATTTCAAAGTCTTTGATCTTTGTTACAGAAGGAAGTGCCAGTTTTCGCTGTGAAGTATGACTTACAAAATACCCAAACTTAGGTCTTGATTCAATTAAGGAATGACTTTCCAGCTCCATATAAGCCAGCTTTATGGTATTCAGGCTTACATTATACAACTTTTGGGCACTTCTGAGCGACGGGAGTTTGTCTCCAAACTGTAAGGTTTCAGTTTGAATCTGCTCCATCATTATCTTTGCTATTTTTAGGTATAAAACTTCTTTACCCATACACTGAATGTTTTTAAAATCTACAGAACAGAATTGTTCGTATTAACCGTTGATCCAATTGATCAGCCTGCTGATCGTACTTTTTAATTGTTCCGGATCATAATAATTAGCAGAAGAATTTTTCTTACAATGTTCTTCAACATACGCTCTAAAATCCTCCTGTTCTTCTGCATTCAGATCTTTCGACCCATAGATCATAAAGTCTATTTTATTATCGGGACAGATCACCAGGCATGCAAAAGCAATAATGAGATCCTTTTTCTTTGCCAGAAGAAAAGGAAGTCCAAAATCTTCATTCACGATCTTTGAATCCTTCTTCTGCATAAATATTTGCTTTAACAGTCTCAGATCAGATATATAAACCTCATCATATCTGAGATTATTCGTGTGCTGAAGGCGCGTTTCCATAGTGTTTACATTAGGATGTAAAATTATAGAACTGTACCCAAAGGATACAGATACAGAACTTACAATTATTCTGGGTACAGCAAAATTATTAAAAAGGAAAATACGATCAGATCACAATGCGTACTTAATTGATTTTATTCTTAGAAAAATGTGTAATAAACTCGTCAAATTCTCTTTTGTAGGTTCTCCCGACAGGAATTGAGTTCCCTTCTACGATGACCTCATCATTATTAAAAGCAGTAACATAGCGAGAATTGATCATAAAAGACCGGTGCACCCGTATAAAACCTTTCCCGGATAATACACTTTCCAGTTCCGAAATTTTATCTTTTGCAATAATGTCCGCATTTCCCTTTAAAAAGACCTTAACATCATTGCCACTGCTTTCAAAATAAATAATATCAGCCAGCATTATTTTCCTTTGCAGTCCTCCGGACCTGAGAATCACAAATTCTTCGTGCTCCGTCTCTGTGCTGTCTTTTCTCAACACCCTATCTACAGATCTGAAAAAACGTTCAAAAGAAATAGGTTTTAATAAATAGTCCACCGCCTCCAGCTCAAATCCCTCAATGGCAAATTCACGATAGGCAGTTGTAAAAATCGTTTTGGGTTTTGTGTGGAGTGTTTTTAGAAAGTCGATCCCGTTTAAATCGGGCATCTCAATATCCAAAAACATAAGGTCCACCGGGATTTCCTGTAAGACCTTATATGCATCTATTGCATTTTTAGCCGTCCCAACTAATTTCAGACTTTCTATTTTTGAAATATGACTTTCCAAAAGTTGTATTGCCAGGGGTTCATCGTCTACTATGATGCAATTAATCATGATATGCAGGTATCTTTATTGTAATGGTAAACCAATTGTTCTCTTGTGTTATTGTAAGCTCAAACCGGGTATCGAAATAAAGCTGTAGCTGTTCCTTAATATTTTTTAAACCAAGCCCTTCCTTCTCCTTGCTATTGATTTCTTTACAGGTATTTTCAACTTTTAAAACAGATTGATGGATATCTGTTTTGGCCGATATATTAATTTCTACATCCCCGGAAGTCTTTCCCGCTCCATGCTTAAAAGCGTTTTCTACCAGTGAAAGAAACAATAACGGTGGAATCGTATTTGAAGATTCCAGCTTTTCGAATGTACGGACTTTTAATCTTTCATCATACCTTAATTTTTCAAGTTCTATATAATCATTGATAATCAAAAGCTCATCGGAAATAAGAACCGTTTTCCGCTGTCCTTTATATAAAACATAATCCAGGATATCCGAAAGCCGGTGGATCGATTCTGAAGTCCGTTCAGAGTTTGTAAGGGAAAGAGAGTAAATATTATTCAGGGTGTTAAACAAAAAGTGTGGATTCAGTTGTGATTTCAATGCTTTTAGTTCCAGTTCAGCTTTTTCTTTAAAAAG
Organism: Chryseobacterium sp. T16E-39; assembly: GCF_002216065.1. Classification (NCBI taxonomy): domain Bacteria; kingdom Pseudomonadati; phylum Bacteroidota; class Flavobacteriia; order Flavobacteriales; family Weeksellaceae; genus Chryseobacterium; species Chryseobacterium sp. T16E-39. The sequence goes on from NZ_CP022282.1 coordinate 3,158,703, forward strand.
CCGGGCCGTATTTTCCTTTTCATCCCTGTAGCGAAGCATAAACATCGTAGCGATGAAAATAAAAGCTCCGGTAATGATTGAAAATATATAATGAAACAGCAGGTAATTGAGATCGGTAAAAATATCATATACGCTGTCCTTGGGATAATTCATGAAAAGGGGTTCCACCGCATACACAATAAAAATCCGGTTCACCACAGAAATCAGATAAAGACTCAGAATAAGGCTGAGCGAAAATAACAGATATTTTTTCCGGTTAAACAGTGGCCCGATCAACACGTAATACATAAAATTGGCTGCTATGATCTGAAAAACCCAATGGCTGAGTTCATAAATAAAGATCTCTTCCCAATTGGTGCCTTCATACTGCCCATAGTTTTTCGCCATTCCAAACAACAACAGCCCTATCCAGAAAATAATCTGGTAGCCAATATCCTGTTGTATTCTTTTCTTTTTGGTCATCTTTACAAGACCCAAAAATATGAAATCCATTTCGGGGAAAACACAGCAGAACTTTAACAAAATGAAATTCATGACGAATGCCTGTATTTTTCATTTGAACGACAAAAAACGCTTTCTGCAATGAATTGGCTTCATTCCAACACCGGAGTTCGTATAATATCCGGTTTTTAAGAACATTTGCACAAAAAAGAATAATGAAGACATCTTCTGAACGATTTTATGGATTGGATCATTTAAGAGCACTCGCTATAACCCTGGTTTTATTCTATCATTCCCGCTCCTTTGATCACCCCGCATGGGTGGATGAATACGGAAGATTTGGGTGGACCGGTGTCGATCTCTTTTTTGTCTTGAGTGGCTTCCTTATTTCCAATCAGCTTTTTAAAGAAATAAAGAACCATGGAGACATCAACCTCAGGTCTTTCTTTATTAAAAGGTTTTTCAGAATTATTCCACCGTATCTGTTCACTGTTTTACTGTACTTCTGCATTCCTTTCTTCAGGGAAAGGGAAAGCTTAGCACCCTTATGGAAATTTCTCACTTTTACTCAAAACTATGGGCTTGATGTCATCAGCAAAGGAACATTTTCCCACGCCTGGTCCCTGTGTATTGAAGAGCAGTTTTACCTGATCCTTCCTTTTTCATTGCTTTTGTTTCTAAAAACAGGAACTTTCAGGTATTTAAAATATATGATCCTTTTTACGCTGATCTTCTGTATCATGATCAGATGGTTTTCATGGGAGCTGTTTGTCGTTCCCAACCTCAATACCGATAACTTCTGGAAGGAATGGTATATGAAAATCTACTATCCTACTTATACCCGCCTGGATAGTTTGGCCATTGGCGTATTGATCGGTTATCTGTTCCGGTTTTCAGCTTCTTTTAAAACTTTCATCAACAAGCATGGAAACCTTTTTCTTGTCATAGGAGTTCTTCTTCTCGGCTTTTCATTCTGGTTTTGTAATGAGCAGACCGAGAAAAATGCCTCGATATTCGGATTTTTGGCAGTGGCGATAAGCTATGGACTGATCGTTGTGGCTGCAATTTCCCAATCTTCATTACTCTCCAAATCCGGATCCTTTGTTACCAGTCAGCTTGCCGGCTTGTCTTATGCAATCTATCTTTCCCATAAAGGTATTATTCATATGGTACAGATCGGATTGAAATCATTAGATATTCAGATGCCTGAAAACATCATTCTTTTCGTTTGTTTATTCTCCTGCATTGGTGGCGCTTTGATCTATCGATATGCTATTGAAAACCCTGCATTAAAGCTTAGAAAAAGATTTTTAAAGAGATCCTGAAAAAATACTCAAAACAACAATTTTCGTTATATTTGTGGAAAGCACATTTAAGAGATCACTATGGAAAAGCTAAGAAGTTTAAGAAAGCAAAGAGGATATACTCAGGAATACATGTCGAAAATTTTGGCTACAGATGTTTCTAATTATTGCAGAAAGGAAAGCGGTGATGTAAAGATATTTGAGGATGAATGGGAGAAGCTGGCTAAAGCTTTGGATGTTCCTGTGGAGGATATTAAAGAAGAAAGAACCAATGGCGTTGTTCAAAACAATGACAATTTAACTTTTAATGATAGTAGTACTTTTCAACAAACTGGAAATACAAACCAATATTATAATATTCCGGATTATATGCTGGAAAACCATAAGGAATATGTTGATATGCTAAAGGATAAAATCCAGGCTTTGGAAAAGGAATTGGAGAAGTTTAAATCCGGGAAATAAAATAAAGATTAGGATTAAATAAATACAAAAGCCTCTCACAAAGTGAGAGGCTTACCATTTTGAATAGGGTTGTAAAGCTTCCTACCTTACTGGAATATATTTCAATTAATCTTCAACATATCTTTTGCCTGCAGCTTTGAAGCCAAAGAAAAACATCAAAAGTATAGCCGCTACGAGAAAATAAAAAGAGCTTTGCCAACTTGAATCCATATCATGTAGTTTCCCAAAAACAGGAGGTCCCAGAGCGGCAATTAAATATCCAACAGATTGTGCCATCCCAGACACCTTGATCGCATTGGCGCTAGATTTTTTTCACCAAATTAGTTTTAATACGCCGAGTTTTGTCGCTACTCGCGTGTACTTTTGTATCAGTAATTAATAATAAGAGTCCTAGGTTGTTATTTTTTACTAAAAATAATTCCATCAATAGATTTCTGTTTTGTATGTGCACAATACGAATATGAAAATATCGATCATTAAAACTCTCTGCCGGGAGTATCCGGCAAAAAATTAATCATTAACAATTTAAAAAAATATGGAAAACAATATAGGAGAAGCGCATAACGAACTTTTAACTTTTATGATGAAAAATCATGATATATCAACGCTGAATACTTTTGATAAGTATATAGAATTTCAGTATGATCATTTAAGTTCGCAATATCCTGAACTTTCAAAATATGACAAAAGTGAGTTTGTTGAACTTGTATTATCGACTCTTAATTCAAATGATATCAGTGAATTTGACTATAAAGAAAGTTTAGCAATCACTTTAAAAAGGGCTTTAGATTCGGAGATCGTATCTGATACCTTTTATTCGGAAACGATTCGAGTATTAAATGATGAATCAGTAGATGGGAACAATATCGAAGAGAAGATTGGAAGTTTAGACGCTGCTAATGAATTCGAAAAAAATTCCATTTCTTACTTTTTAGAAATCGCAAAATCATCACAAGAATTTTGGGGAGCTACTGATGTTACCGCTAAAAGAAACTGGGTTGTTTGGGGAGCAGACGCCTGGGGAGGATTTGTAGCTGGAACTTTGACAGGTACACTTACCGTAAACCCTGTAGTAGGATACTTAGCAGGCTTAGCGGGTGCAGAATTGATGTCTGCTTGTGTTGGTGCAGCCCAAGGACATCATTAATCAAAGAAGACATTCAACAGTTTGCATGAAAATTCAAACGATAACCGCTTTACAATGTAAAGCGGTTTTTTCTTTTACCAGCAAGAACTGTATTTTAAGTTTTTCCCATAATCAGAAAATATACAGGAAACACACCGAACTTCCTGTTATAGCTTAATAAACTTTGGCAAATTTATTCCGGTATTCAATGGGCGTAAGTCCAGTGATTTTTCTGAAAATATCACGAAATGCTTTCGTATCCGTATAGCCTACATCATACATTACTTCCGAAACATTTTTCCGTGAGGCTTCAAAAAATTTTTTAGCCGCCTCTATCCGTACCCGCTGCATGTATTCTACAGGGGTATTGTTCGTAGCATCTTTAAACCTTCTTTCAAAAGTACGGCGTCCTGTCCCGGCATATGCCGCAAGATTTTCAACCGTTATTTTCTCTTCATAGTGCTCCTCTATAAAATCCTGAACCTTCTTAATCTGTTCATCCGTATGATTTCTCTGGCCCCGGAAAATAGCAAATTGTGACTGGTTGTCCCTGCTGATGTCTAATGCAAAATATTTTGAGATCATAATAGCCGTTTCCCTGTCTGAATACTTCTCTACAAGGTATAGTATCAGGTTCCATAAGCTGTTGGCTCCGCCACTGCTGTAAATATTATCATGTTCTGTTATAATAGCGCCGTCTTCTACTTCTACCTGCGGATACCTGTTTTTAAACTCGTTGATATAAGCCCAATGGGTAGAGCATTTATTGCCGTCAAGAAGACCTGTTTCTGCAAGAAGGAAGGCTCCGACACATAAACTGGCAAGGCTTGTTCCTCCGAAATAAAGTTTCCTGAAATAAGGAATTGCATTGGCATTGGCTGTTATGCCCTCATCCATACTTCCAAAAGTAGGAGGAATAATAAGCAGATCCGTATGGCTAACATCCTGAAGAAGCCGGTTGGTCTTGATCGTATACTCGCCACTATTAGCCGGGACATATTCGTTTAATCCTACATATTCTACTTCAAAAATGGGCTTTTTCCCAAACACGGAAAGAAACTCATTGGCAGTATGAAAAGTCCTGAATGCCGGGGTGATGGCTTCAATCGTACCATATTGAGGAACAAAAACTGATATCTTCATGCCTTTTATTTTGTTATAAAGATACTTATATTTTTTGTCGTAATCCACCCCTTAAGTTGTCGTTTTTACAACAGCCTTGTTTTTATTATCTGTGCGAACTTTGTCATAACAATAACAACAAAAAATTAAAACAATGAAAGAACAAGTAAAAATTAAGGTACAAGCTGAAATTAATGCTCCTGTAGAAAAAGTATGGAAAATGTGGAATTCACCGGAAGATATTATGAACTGGAATTCAGCAGATCCAAGCTGGCATTGTCCTAGTAGTAATAACGATCTCAGAGTAGGAGGTACATTTACAAACAGAATGGAAGCCAGAGATGGAAGTTTCGGTTTCGATTTCTCAGGTACCTATGATAGGGTTGATCAAAACAAGGAAATTGCTTATACTATGTCTGATGGTAGAACAGCTTCCACCATCTTCGATGAGCAAGACGGAAAAACGTTGGTAACAACAAGCTTTGATGCTGAAACCGAGAATGATCCTGAATTTCAAAAACAGGGCTGGCAGGCAATTCTGGATAATTTTGTAAAATATACAGAGTCATCTAATAACTAGTAAATCCCGAGACATGAAAAAGAATAGAATAATTTTCTGGGCAGCTACTATTGTCCTGATCCTTTGGGAAGGCGTTATGCCTGCTGCAACCTTATTGTTTGCAGCGGAATATGTAAATGCAGGAACAAAAGCCCTGGGATATCCGGACTATTTTGCCTACGCATTAATTATCTGTAAAATAGCAGGAATTGTGGCGATATCTCTTAATAAAATACCGGATAAAATAAAAGAATGGGCCTATGCTGGTCTGGCATTTAACCTGGTATTTGCATTTATAAGCCATGCATGTGTTGACGGGAATCCGGGATATATGATTATGCCTCTTATATTTCTGGCTTTGCTTGCAGTTTCTTACCGCTTCCGGAAATGGAATGTCCGAAAAGAAAACTTAACTACTTCCGGAACGGCATCCTATGATGAAATATCTGCGGCACAATAAGGCTTTAGATCAATATAAAAAACTGAAATATATTCAAACACCTAAAATCAACCAAAATGACAAACAACAGCGTTTCATTACACAGAGTAATCCAGGCTTCTCCGGAAAAAGTTTTTCGTGCATTTGCCGATGTGACAGCCTATGCGTCCTGGATTCCACCTTATGGATTTATATGCACTGTACAGCAGGCAGATTTTAAAGAAGGCGGACAGTTTAAAATGACTTTCATAAATTTCAGTACCGGTAACGGGCATTCCTTTGGGGGTACATATGCTGAGATCAGAGAAGGGCAGTTCCTTAAATATGTTGAGCAGTTTGATGATCCTGCTTTGCCCGGAGAAATGACTACTACCGTCTCATTCAATAAAGTATCATGCGGAACAGAAATCAGAATTGAACAAACCAGTATTCCTGAACAGATACCTGCAGAAATGTGCTATCTGGGCTGGCAGGAATCTCTTGATAAATTAAAAAGGCTTGTAGAGCCTGAAATTCCCGACGCTTAATGTAACCATATGCTTACACAACAAAATAAATCTGCAAAATTCGGAATATTCATAACGCTGGCAGGGAATTGTAAAGAAGCATTTACTTTTTACCAATCATGCTTCGGAGGCGAGCTTTCTTTTGAAATATTGGAAATGCCTTTAAATCAATATCCCAATAAACCGGTGATCAGTGGTTCTCTAATTTCTGAACGCATCGTTCTTCATGGTTCCGACCTTGTTCATGATGAAGGATATCAAAAGGGAAACCACCTTGCAATTTATTTTCCCTGCCTGAATATATCCGAACGGTACAGGCTCATCATACAACTTGTAGGGGACATAAAAGAGCCTTCTCTGGAAACAAAAAAGCAAAGACTCATCGAAATAACAGATCTTTTTGGAGTTCGGTGGATATTGGGTCTGGTTCACGAAAAGTAAAAAAAGAGTCAAAAATAAAACCGATCCATTTGGCTTTGAAGTCAAAAAAAACCATTAAATAAAAAAACAATAGAATTAGCACCTCCTAAAAACAAAAAACCCTCCGTAACAAAGTTACAGAGGGTTTTGTACCCCAGACGGGACTTGAACCCGTACGTCCTTGCGGACACAGGATTTTAAGTCCTGCGTGTCTACCAGTTCCACCACCAGGGCATGGAGTGGAGCGAAAAACGGGACTCGAACCCGCGACCCCAACCTTGGCAAGGTTGTGCTCTACCAGCTGAGCTATTTTCGCATACTGTGTGCGGATGAAGGGACTCGAACCCCCACGCCTCGCGGCACCAGATCCTAAGTCTGGCGTGGCTACCAATTACACCACATCCGCTGGTCCTATGGATCTGCTTTACAGATACCATCAGCATTCTTATGACAAATGTAAGAAATCAGTTTTAAAATGACAATCTTAAAAAAACAAAAAAAATCCTCCGTAACAAAGTTACAGAGGATTAGTACCCCAGACGGGACTTGAACCCGTACGTCCTTGCGGACACAGGATTTTAAGTCCTGCGTGTCTACCAGTTCCACCACCAGGGCATGGAGTGGAGCGAAAAACGGGACTCGAACCCGCGACCCCAACCTTGGCAAGGTTGTGCTCTACCAGCTGAGCTATTTTCGCAAAACGTTGTGCGGATGAAGGGACTCGAACCCCCACGCCTCACGGCACCAGATCCTAAGTCTGGCGTGGCTACCAATTACACCACATCCGCATTGTTTTATTAAGTCGTATTTTAAAGAACTTCTTTCGTTTTTGTGAGTGCAAATATAGGGCAATTTTCTATAATTGCAAGGCTTTTCTCAAAAAAAAATATTTTTTTTACAAAATTCCTTTTGAGCTCCTTTTATTACATTTCATTTTCTTACTTTTACATCGTTAATATATACGATATGGAATTACAAGGAACGGTAAAGAAACTTTTTGATGCTCAGACATTTGCAAGTGGATTTCAAAAGAGAGAAATGGTTATTTTAACTCAAGAGCAGTATCCACAGCCGATAAACATAGAATTTTTGTCTGATAAGATTAGTTTATTAGATAACCTTAAAGAAGGCGAAAATGTAAAGGTAGGAATCAACATCAGAGGAAGAGAATGGACTTCTCCTCAAGGTGAAACCAAATACTTTAACTCTATTACAGGATGGAGAGTAGAGAAAGTTTCTGATATGGGATCAGAACCTACTCAGGCTAGCCCTTCTCAATCAGGATCTCCGGTTTCAAATGAAAATCCATTTGCAGCAGACGAGGACGATGATTTACCTTTTTAATTAAAATACAACAATTAAAAATATAAATCCTGCTTTTTAAGTGGGATTTTTTTTCCTCAACATGGTTCGATTAGACGAAAACGAGATTTCATTTCCTGATCCGGAACTTTACGACGGACACGAAGGCGTTATTGCTTTCGGAGGGGATTTATCTGTAGAAAGGATCTGGTTTGCCTATCAGCTAGGTATTTTTCCCTGGTTCAATCCCGGGGAGGAAATCCTTTGGTGGAGCCCTGATCCTCGTTTTGTTTTATTCCCCAATGAATTAAAGGTTTCAAAATCGATGCGGAAAATACTCAACAGGGGTATTTTTACATTCACTGAGAATAAAGATTTCAGAGGAGTAATCAAAAACTGTCAGCAAATAAACAGAGTTGGGCAGGCAGGTACCTGGCTTTCCGATGAATTGATGGAATCGTTTATTACCCTTCATGAATACGGATTGGCAAAAAGCATCGAAGTATGGAAAGATGAAGAACTGGTAGGCGGATTTTATGGCCTTCAGATCGGAAATGTCTTTTGTGGAGAGAGTATGTTTGCCAAAGTAAGCAATGCTTCCAAAGCAGGTTTTATCTATTTTGTAGAATCCTATAAAGATCAGCTTGATCTCGTAGACTGCCAGTCTCATACCGAACACCTGGAAAGCCTGGGGGCAAGGATGATTCCAAAAAAACAATTTTTACACCATTTACACCAAAAATAATAATGAAAGCAGACAAAGAAAAATGGATCCTCCTACTTGTGCTCAGCCTCATTTGGGGATCTTCTTTTATTTTAATTAAAAAATCTTTAGAGCACTTTAATCCTTTTCAGGTCGGTGCATTGAGGGTACTTATAGCCGGAATTATCTTGTTTCCGGTAGCGATTTCAAAGCACAAACTATTTCCAAGAAAACATATCAAATGGCTTATTCTGGCTGCTATCACGGGAAATTTCATTCCTATGTTTCTTTTTCCTATTGCAGAAACAGAGGTAAGCAGTAGTATTGCTGGTATTATTAACTCTATGATGCCTATTTTTGTAATTATTGTAGGTGCTTTAATCTGGAAGTTCGAAACCACAAAACAACAGATCATTGGCGTATGTATAAGCTTTACGGGCGTATGTATCCTGGCTTTTGGAGGGGGCGACAGTGCTAATTTCAAACTGATCCCTATTTTACTTCTTCTCTTAGCGACTTTGTGTTATGCAATAAGTACGACGACTGTAAAGTCCAAACTTATGGGATTGTCTTCCGTAATTTTGTCGGCATTTATATTCTCTTTTGTTTTGTTTTTTCCATCCATCGTTGCATTGGCACTAACCGGATTTTTCTCAGAATTTAGTTTTTCCGAGGACAATATGATGGGGCTTCTTTTTGTAGGTTTATTATCCATATTCGGAACAGGGCTGGCGATGACCATGAACTACCGCTTACTGAAAGTTTCTTCACCCCTCTTTGCGTCGACGGTAACATTATTGATGCCTATCGTTGCCATTATCTGGGGTATTTTAGATGGCGAAAAATTGACGGCCTTACAATTTATAGGTGCAGCAATTATTATTGGAGGATTGATCTTCTTAAGAACCAAGCCTGCCACAAAAAAAATAGAAGCATAATATATTTTCCTCCATTTTTTTCTCCATTCTTATTACTTAACAATTATCAAGTCGAATCTAAGGTTTACTGCATTTCTTTGTTGTCACAAAATTTAAAACAAATGAAAAAACAGTATTGGCTTTTCGGCGCTAAGGTGAGCGTTTTGGAGCACGGAGAAAATACGGAATCACGATTTGACTGGATAGAAGGTAACTTTTCTGTGGGCTCACAGTCTCCTCTGCATGTACATACCAAGTATTCTGAAACATTTTATGTCCTGGATGGAGAGGCTCTGGTAGTAACCCCCGGAGTAGAGAAAATATTAAAATCCGGAGACAGCTATTTTATTGCAGCAAATACCCCACATGCTATTATAAACACTTCCAGTGATCAAGAGCTTAAGGCATTGGTAGTAGCCTCTCCAAGTGGCTTTGCAAAACTTATTCATTCTGCGGGTATTGAAGTCGTGGATGGTGAACTTACACAACAAAAGCCTCATGATATGAAGTTGGTAGAAGAACTGCTCGTAGAAATCGGAGATGAAATTTTAGGTCCTCCGGGAGCACGTCCTTAATAATACTATAAGTCATATCTGTAACCTTAATTAGATCATAAGGCATTACAGATATGGCTTCTGTATGAAACACCACCTATTATCAAAAGATAGAAACCCTATCTTGAAATCCAGGCTGATTATTCTTTTTTATGATGCTGAGACCTGATTCTGCTCAGGGACTCGGGAGTGATCGATAAGTAAGATGCAATATCCATTTGCATGACATAAAGAGCAACTTCAGGTTGTTTTTTTAGCAGAAGCTGGTATTTTTCCCTGGCACTTCCTGCCAGATAATTATTTCGGATGTTGACCATCTCGGTCATCGAAAGATATGCAATGTGATCGATTAGCGGTTTAAGATAGGGTAAATTCTTATAGAGAGTAAAAAGCGATTCTTTATCAATTACACTTAACTCCGTATCTGTTGCGGCCTGCAATCCCTGAAGGGTAGGTACATTACCGTACATACTGTAAAGAAATCCCATAAACTGATTTCCTTCCATAAAGAAATAAACCAGCTCATCACCCCCTTCATCTGAAATAGTAATTTTTAGAATCCCTTCATGCATAAAATAAAGCTTCCTGCTTAACGTTCCTGCTTTTGACAACCACTCTCCCCTCTTAAATGTTACCGGTTCAAATGCTGCTAAAATCATCTGTGCATCAGCCTCACTTATCTCACCATAATCACGAAGGTACTCGATCAGATTCCTTTTCATTTTTATTTCAATTGATTTTGATTGAACTGTATGCATCCATTTTATAAGATAAAAAAGCCGGTTTCACAAATTGTGAAACCGGGTTCTTATTTCAATGATCATTTAGTATAATGATGCGTTAGTTTTTTTTCTTCACTTTAGCCTTAACCTTTTTCACCTCATCTTTTATAAAAGGATATTTTTTCTGCATATCCTGTACAAGGGTTGGGTCTAATTCTAATGCCTGTTTAAGTGATTCAATTCCTTTTTCCTGTTCTCTGAGGTTAAAGTAACAGTTGCTCAGCTGATAATACAATTCTGCTCTGTTGTGATTTTCTATCGCTTTATATAAAATCGTAACCGCTTCTTCATATTCACCCAAAAGCATCAATACTTCTGAGTATGCATACCAATTGTAAAATCTTGAAGCTTCCGATGCTACTAATTTTTTCAAACAAGCAAGACTTTCTTCAAACTTCCCTGAATCAATGAACAAAAACGCCAGCCTTTTCTGATAATCCAGATTGCTGTCATTCAGATGGGTTGCTTCTTTTGCAAAATGCAGTGCTTCTGCCATTCCCCCCATTTCTTCATACAAATATGACTGCTCCATCATAGAAAGATAGAACTGAGGATCTTCTCTCAATGATTTCTGAAAAGAGTTTAATGCTACAATTGGCTGTTTCAAAGCTTTATAACACAACCCGATTTTATAGAAAGTGAATGCTTTGGTGTATTCCAACTCGAGCATTTCCTCATATACCTCGATTGCTTTTTTATATTGTCCTAACGCTTCGTAACAAGCTGCTTTATTTGCATATACTCCCACAGAAGATGAGTTGATCGCCAAAAGGTAATCAAACCCCTTGATCGCTTCCTCATAATTCTTTCTGTTGAAATAGAACTGTCCGTATTCATACCAAGCGGTTTCAGAATAGGAAAATTCATCTAAATATTCATTCAAAAAGGCAATTGCCTCCTCACTCTTTTTCAGATCGTTAAAGCAGATCATACAGTTTTCCAACGAATATTCATCCGTTGGGTCTTCTTTCAATGCTTTTCTGTAATGTTTCAGAGCGTTGAAAGGGTCTCCTAAATTCACATATTCATCCGCAATAAAGTTGTGAAGGAAGTTTTCTTCTTCTTTCAATTCTAATGCTTTCTTACAAATTTCAATGGATCTTCTAGGGTTTCCCAGGTTCGAATAATACTTGGCGTAGCAAACTAAAAAGTCCGTGTGCTCCATAGATGAAGCCTTCAACTCGTCTATTAGCTCTTTTGCCGTATTATAATCCTCCCATTCCAGCAGAACTTCAAGTTTTTTAATCTTGATATCCAGTGAATTGGGATGAAGCTTTAGGCCATAATTAACAGCATTATCTGCATAGTTAAAATCGCCCAGCTCCAGATAATAAACAATAATGTCTTCCAGTTCTTCTGTATCGAAATAGAATTCATCATTGTTCTCAATCATTTCTTCGAACTTTTTTACAAGTTCATTACCAAAATATTCTTCCAATATAGTGTCTCCTCCGTCAGCCAATGCCCGAATTTTCTTGCGAACCTCGGCAAACTTATTTTAATTAATATACTACTTCTGAATTAGTTATTCAAAATTACTGCAAATTTGCGACTTTTTTTTGAATAATGTTTTCGTAATTTTCTATCCTAAAGATAGTAAAAAGAAGAATATAATAAAAGAATTGTGGATAAAAAGAGGTATTCACATTAAATTAACACGACTAATCTTTTTCTGTTAGGAATTTCATAATGCCAAATCCGTTCAATGTCTTTTAAATCAACATCTTCCGTTTCTATTTTTAGTTTTCCATCTGCAGCCGCCTGAAACATTTGGGGAATAATTTCTGTAAGCAATATCCTGAATTCTTCAGGAGTCCAGCTTCCTAATCCTGATCCTGAAATCTGAATATCGGTTCCTCTCAGGATTTGTGATGACAGCTGGATGGTATCACCACTCATTCCGCCCACTGAAACCAGTCTTGTTTTATGGGAAAAATTTCCATCTCCCTTTATAGCGGATAAAAGAAGTTCAATGGAATGCCCCCAAATGTAATCGAGTACAACATCAATAGGTGTTTCAGCATGGATCTCTTTTATTTTTTGTTTAAAATCTGCATCTTCAAGTTTCAGAGAGATAACCTCATCTGCTCCCAATTCATAAAGGGACTTTAAAGCTTCCTCATTCCGTCCGGTAGCGATGACTCTTTTAGCACCAAACAATTTGGCCACCTGAATGGCAATCTTACCGGTTATTCCGGTTGCCCCATTGATCAGGACGGTCTCTCCTTCTTTTAACTGGGTTTTAAACCTCAACCCCATTGCAGAGCCCATTACCGCATTAGGTAAAGCTGCCGCTATGGAAAAATCCAATCCCTCAGGAATGGGAACGATCATTTTTTTATCTGCAACGGCTATTTCAGAGACTGTCCCTTTTTTACTGAAAAAATAAGCCTTCGAACCATCTTCCAGTAATCCTGCCCCGTCACTTCCTATAATTGTTGGCTGATGTTCTTCATTTACTGTAGAATAATGTTTTCCACTGGCTCTTGCCCTGTCAAGATGTTTTATAGATGCTGCTTTTACATAGATCAACTGCTCATCTTCGTTGGTAATTTCAGGTTCCTGAAAATCTGCATATTGGGGAATTCCTCCTTTTTCAAATACGACTGCTGCTTTCATTCTATTTAAATTTTTATACAAAATTATGTCGAAAGCAATTCGTGCTGCAATAACATTTGTTATCAGTTGGATTCTTTATTTTCTTTTAAGATCTTGCTTTTGATCCTACTGAGATGTACGGTTGTAATTCCAAGGTAAGAGGCAATATAATGCTGGGGAACTCTTTTAATGATTTCCGGTTTTTCTTTGGTAAGGCTGAGATATCGCTGCTGGGGACTGTCTTTAATAAAAGAGAAGAAGTGTTTCATATAATCGAAAGTCCTCTCAAACACCGAATCCATAAATTGGTTTCTTAATTGAGGGTCCTCATACACTTCGGCCAGAATTTTATCAACAGTCGGCTTATCTATTTTCCATAAAATGCAGGGCTCTATCGTCTCGAAAGAAACCATACTTGGCAATCCTTTTCTAAAACTCTCCAAAGAAGAAAACATTGTATTCTCCATAAAAAACTGGAACGTAACATCTTTCCCATCATTGTTGTACCATGCTCTTGCGATTCCCTTTTCAATATAGTAGGCATGATGAGATACTTCACCTTCTTTCAGGAGTACTGTTTTTGCCGGAACCTCCATCCGCTCAAAGTCCTTCACAAACTCTGCACGTATTGCTTTCGGAAACGGAAATTTGTTTTTGAGATGCTCAAACATATTACTGCTATAAAAAAAGAACGGAACTCAATGCTCCGTTCTTTTTATTTTTTTAAATCAAACTATTTATTTTAGCGATGATCTGATCAGCCAACTGATCCGCTTCTTCCTGAGATTTAGCTTCAGTATATACTCTGATAATAGGTTCTGTATTTGATTTACGAAGATGAACCCAGTTGTTTTCAAAATCTATTTTCACCCCATCAATGGTAGAAACTTCTTCATTCTGATATTCTTTTTCCATTTTGGCTAAGATATCATCCACATTAATTTCCGGAGTCAGTTCAATTTTCTTTTTCCCCATAAAATAGCTTGGATAGCCAGCTCTCAATTCTGAAACCGTTTTATTTTCTTTTGCCAAATAAGTAAGGAAAAGTGCTACTCCTACTAAAGAATCTCTTCCATAATGAAGATCAGGATAAATAATTCCACCATTTCCTTCACCTCCAATAACGGCATTCTTTTCTTTCATCAAGGTAACCACATTCACTTCTCCTACAGCACTCGCAAAATACTCCGAGTTATGATTTTGAGCGATATCTCTCAAGGCACGGCTTGAAGAAAGATTTGATATTGCCACCCCATTTTTATGTTTTAAAAGATAATCCGCGATCGCAACCAATGTATATTCTTCACCAAACATTTCTCCTTTTTCATCGATCAAAGCCAATCTGTCTACATCAGGATCTACAACCACTCCAAAATCTGCCTTTTCTTTTTTTACCAGTTCGCAGATATCACCTAAATGTTCTTTTAATGGTTCCGGGTTGTGTGGAAAATGTCCATTAGGCTCACAATATAATTTTACCGTTTCACATCCTAATTTATCCAATAACATAGGGATTGCAATTCCTCCTGTAGAATTTACAGCATCTAAAACGACTTTGAAGTTTTTTGCTTTGATAGCCTCCACATCTACCATTGGTAAATCAAGAATCTGCTGGATATGAATATCAAAAGCATCATCTCTTGTTTCATATTTTCCTAAATCATCTACTTCCGCAAAGTTGAAATCTTCTCTTTCAGCGATAGCCAGCATCTCTGCGCCATTCTCTCCACTGATGAATTCTCCTTTCTCATTCAATAATTTAAGGGCATTCCACTGCTTTGGATTGTGAGAAGCTGTAAGAATAATTCCTCCATCTGCTTTTAGCTCAGGCACCATAATCTCAACAGTAGGTGTCGTGGAAAGCCCAAGATCAACCACATTGATCCCTAACCCCTGAAGAGTTGCTGTAACTAAAGAAGAAACCATTCCACCAGAAATTCTGGCATCTCTTCCTATAACAAGCGTTAAATCTTTTTTGTTTTTATTATTCTGAAGCCAAGTTCCGAATGCTGAAGCAAATTTTACCACATCGAGTGGCGTTAAGTTATCATTTACTTTTCCTCCGATCGTTCCCCGGATTCCTGAAATACTTTTTATTAATGACATTGTAGGTCTTTTGTAAGTTTAAATTCTATTTATATTTTGCGTAAGGCTGAGCAAAATTAGAAATTATTTACATCATTTGTGTCACAAATTTATGAACAACCACAATCTTTGTCGCAGCCACCTCCTTTGGAGTTGAATTTTTTAGGTGCAAAATTCTTTCTCAGTACTCTAAATAAAGAGTAACAAGCGAATCCTACGATAAGAAATACGATAACGTATTGAAAAATTAATGAAGAGTTCATTATTTTAGAATTTGATAGATAAACATCGACACAAAGTATGCCAAACCTGTCATCATGACTACCTGAAAGCCTGTCCATTTTAGGCTTTTGGTCTCTCTGTAAACTACTGCCAGTGTGGAAACACACTGCATTGCAAATGCATAAAATAAAAGTATGGATATCCCGGTTGCAAAATTAAACACTTTTTCACCATTTGGCTTTACGTCGTGTCTCATTTTGTCAATTACTTTTACTTCAGGAGCATCATCACTCAAACTATATAAAGTAGACATTGTGCCTACGAAAACTTCTCTTGCCACAAAGCTTGTAATAATTCCTACCCCCATTTTCCAGTCGTATCCCAATGGAGCAATTGCAGGCTCGATTGCCTTACCCATCTTTGCGAGATAGGAGTGATCAAGCTTAACATCCGTTGCAACCATTTCGTTGGTTTTTTGTGATGGACCAAAATAACTAAGGACCCAGATGATAATACTTACAATGAAAATTATTTTTCCTGCTCCTGTAATAAAGTCCCAGACCTTACCGAGAACCATTTTAAAATCGTATCCGAATAACGGTTTTTTATAGGTGGGTAAATCCATCACAAGGTATGTTTTACCTTTATCCTTAATAAATCTTTTTAAGATTGCAGCTGAGAATAAAGCCACCAGGAAACCTAATAAATACATTCCCATTAATACCAGTGCTTTATATTTTATTCCCAGGAAGCTGTGGTCTGAAATCACTAGCCCAATAACAATACTATAGACAGGAAGTCTGGCAGAACATGTCATAAAAGGTGTTACTAAAATCGTTAGCAACCTTTCTTTTACATTTTCGATATTACGTGTTGAGATCACTGCCGGAATCGCACAGGCCGTTCCTGAAACCAATGGAACAATACTTTTTCCATTTAATCCAAAAGGCCTTAAAAACCGGTCCATCAGGAAAATTACTCTTGCCATATATCCTGAATCCTCAAGTAAATATAAGAAGTACAACAAGATTCCAATTTGTGGAGCAAAAACCATGATTCCTCCTAAACCTGGAATAATTCCGTTGGAAACTAATGAATTAAGAGGTCCTTCAGGAAGATGTTCGCCAGTGAAGGCTGAAAGCCATGAGAAGAAACTTTCGATCCAGTTCATTGGGTATTCTGCAAGAAAGAAAACGCTTTGGAATATGATCAGTAAGATGAGCATAAAAATAATATATCCCCAAAATTTATGTACTAAAACCTTATCCAGCTTTTCTGTCAACAATTCTTTGAATTGTGGTTTTTTAGTAATTACATTGGCTAAGATCTTATCAACATTCTGGTACCTTCTTACTGTTTCCTGAACCTGCAGTCTTTTAGGAACCAGACTTTTAGCATCCGGTCCATTCAATATGTCGTGTACAGATTCTATTTTGCTAAGCTCGGTTCCGGAAGATATGCTCATCCATGCTTTATAATCACTGTCCAGACCTTTGTGAGCGGCAATTTTTGCAATAAAATCCTTATGTTCATTCGGGACCTCGAAAGAAGCCCTATCTGTTTTTTGAAAATCACTGTTAAAAACAGCTTCTCTTATTTCATCTATTCCAATCTGTTCTTTAGCGTTGGTTTGAATAATTTTAATATTCAATGAATTTGAGAATTGCTGGATATCAATATTAATTCCACGTCTCTCCGCCTGGTCGATCTGGTTAACCACTAAAATAAGAGGAACACCTAAGTCCTGGATTTGTTGGAATAAAAGAAGACCTCTTTTTAAGCTTAATGCTTCAAGAATATAGACTACCCCAGCATAGTTTTGCTGTTCATCGATCAGAAATTTAGAAAAAATAGCTTCGTCCTCAGAGCTTGGATATATACTGTAAGAGCCGGGCAAATCTACCACCTCAACCTCTTCATCCTTATAGCTATAATTCCCCGAATAGCTTGCAACGGTAACACCAGCATAGTTTCCCGTCTTCTGCTTTTTATTACAGAGTGTATTGAAAACTGTGGATTTCCCTACATTCGGATTTCCAACTAAAAGTACCTGTTTTTTCTTATTTTCCTGCATTAATCCAATTCTTGTACAATAATATAATCTCCTTCTTCTTCTCTAAGAGCAATACGGCTTTTTTCATCCCCAAACTCCACATACATAGGACCATTAAACGGAGCCTGATACAAAATCCTGAAAACAGTTTCGGGTAGAAGACCCATTTCTATGATTTTGTTCGGCATCTTTAGATGATCATTATCATAACCCAATATTTTCCCCATTTTGTTCTTAGGGAAACTGCTTAATTTATGTAAATCCTTCTCTTTCAAAGCCTGCTTTTTGTACATGCAAATGTACGCTATTTAAATTTAATCTAAATAACCTCTTCCTTAAAAAAAATAAACCCAAATGCATTAAAACATTTGGGTTCATTTGATAAAATATAATTTAGTTAATTGAATGTCTATTTTTTCTTTTTCTCTGTTGCCTGTACCTTTTCAATTGGATTATCATTGGCATTAAAGAATTCTTTGTATTGCTTTTCCTGTTTCTTCATCATATCTCCTATCGTTCCATCCATCCCTGGTATTGTCTTGGAAAGCATTTCCTGAGTCATCATCGGTCTCATGGTTGCAAAAGGGTCTTTCTTAAAATCATTGTATGTCTTTTCAAACTTTTCTCTTGTCAGTTCATTGACCTTTCCTCCTTTCGCCTGCATTATATTTTCAACATACGAGTATTCGGTATAATCTTTTACTTTCTTGTTTCCCTGAAGTACCCAAGAATAATCTTTTGCGTCGTCTTCTATTTTTACGATCAAACCTGGAAGACCAGAGAATTTATAGGGTCCATCCTGAAAAGGCAGATCAGTAGTGAACCATGCTGTCCATTTTCTTCCTCCGAATTCTGTTGTTGCTTTTTGTGTATTATAGGCTCCGATCTTCTGTTTGTCTGTCAGAATATTCCAGTTGAATTTCGGTTCTTCGTTATATCCAATATTGCTGGGTGTGAATCCACTTGCAATTTTATCTACATACTGAACTCTCATGCTTGGGTAAAATTTGTATACTCTTGCAGAGATCTTAGGTTGTCTGATTGTTTTAGAGAGATCTTTCATTACCCCTGCCTTCTGCATTGCTTCAATCTCCACTTTCAGGATAGAATCCTGAGCAATAATTGTATAATCCTGATAAATAGATCTGTTTTTATCTGTAATGTCCAAAATGGTGATTACTTTTTCTATTTTCGTAGAGTCCTTTTTAGGTTTAAAAGTAAGCTCATAAAAGAAACGGTTCGCAGTTTCTTTAGATTCCTGAGCATTTGCAAGCGCAAAAAGAGCAATTAAGAATACTGAAAGCAGCTTTTTCATTGTAATAATGTTTACTTATTAGTTACTATTTCATCAAAAATGTTACAGCTTATTTTAATTTATTTTCTAAACCCCTCATTTTAATTCATTTGAAAAATTCAAAATAGGATCAGATTCGAATAAAGCCTGTTTCGGATTTTACTTATTGATTTTTAAAGATTATTATTCTGTTAAAACATTAATCACTATAAAAAGTTTAACTTTAAATACCTAAAAACAAAAATTAATATGGACACATTAGCTCAATTAAAATCTGAACTCGATAGCGAGTACCAAACAACCAGGAAATTTTTCGATATCTACCCGGATAACAAAAATGAGTATGCTCCCCATGAAAAGAGCATGAAAATGAAGTCACTCGCCAATCATCTTGCAGATGTTTTTGAATGGCCTAACACAATGCTAACAACTTCTGAACTGGACTTCGGTACAGCCCAACAACCGACATTGTCTTCAACAAAAGATGAACTCCTGAAAAAGCTGGATGAGAACTATAAATCCGGTATTGATGCATTGGAAAACGCTAAAGAAGAAGATTTGAATTCTACGTGGGCCTTGAAACATAACGGTCATGAATTGGCAAAATGGACCAAGTATGCTTCAATCCGCCATAGTTTAAATCAGATCACCCATCACAGAGCACAATTAGGTGTATATTACAGACTCAATGACCTTCCTTTACCTGGAAGCTATGGCCCGTCCGCAGATGTACAGAGTTTTTAAAACATTATAATAAAAAAGCCAATCTCTGGAGATTGGCTTTTCTGTTTATGCTATTTATTATTTGAAGTTGAATTTTACAGTAAACATAACCTGGCTTGGGCGAAGCTGATACCTTGTATATTTAATATCTGTTGTGCTGATATCATAGGTTTCAAATACTTTTTTATTGGCAATATTCATCCATTTCAATTCAAAATCAATTTTCTTTTTAGCCCAGGTAAATTGATATGATACATCATAGAATCCGTTATGGTACTTTTGATTAACTGCATTTGTATTCACCTGGTCCCAATTGAATCCAATCGTATGGTTTTCTATAGGATAGAAGAAAAGTCCCAGGTTATGCGTAAATCCTGTTCTCGTCGCATTAGAATTTACATTCCCAACACTGGTTTGTTTCGTTCTGGAAATGCTTGCATTATAATCTACACTCATCCAGCTGAAATAGGTGTTATTGAATTTAATTCCATATGATTGACTGGTGTTCTTGTTTGTAAAAGATTTATTATCCAGGAATGCATCTGATTTCACTGTATTATTGCTGTAAGTAAGGGAAGCATTTGTCTTAAATTTTGGAAAATATTTTCCAACCTCTAAATTGTATCCATTATTTAAAACGTGATTATCCTGTTCTTTATAATTCATTACTACATATCCAGCACCTTTAATTGTTGGATTGGAAATCAGGTTTCTTTTCGCATCAGAATATCTGTAATTAATATTAAAGAATAGATTATTCAATGGGTTTCTATATTCAATTCTTGTTCCTGCAGATTTATTATTATTTTGAGGAATAGGATTATTGGCATCCATTGCACCAATTCCGTTTGGTGAAGTCATCAAAAACCCGGAATAAGCAGTATTGATTTCCCCAAAATTATTATTAATATTTGCATTTACCGATGCCTTCCAGAAAGAAGCAAACGTATATTGTGCAAAAATACTTGGTTCAAAAGTAACTTTATTCACTGTTTTTGAAACATTTCTCAGTGGGTCTTCAGCTTTAATATTATTGGAGTTTACCGGAAAGTTGGCATAAAGCATCCAGGAATCATTCTTGTAGTTTATCCCTAAACTTCCATAAGGTGTTGCCGTAGTATACTTCAAATCATTACTGTAAGCAGAAGGATCAGAAGCCGGGTCAGTTACTATATTAGATAAATCTGACACTAAGTCTGTTGTTTTAAAATTAAATCCTACCTCCGGAGTAAAGGTCCAACCTTTCGTTGAAAACCCAATATTGGCAGAATGGTTTGCCTCAAAGGTTTTAAGTCTTAAATTTTGTCTGACAAAATCTTTATTGGGGATCACTTCAAATCCCGGAACGTCTAAATAAGATGTTGGAGAAACTTCCAAAGTTTGTCTATCCGTCTGATAGCTAAGGAAAGATAAAACATTAACCATTTTTTCTTTCCAAGGAATAATCGTACTTAATGAGTTTTGGAATGATGTAGTTGGAGATTCTATTCCTTCATTTGCGTGTCTTTGCTTACCGCTATCAACATCTGTTCTATCTACAAGACCTCTGTCTGCGTTCCAATATTGAGAAAAGCTTGTTGTATTTTTAAAGAATCCCTTTTTAGCATTTTTGGTAAAAATCAACTCACCTTTAGCTTTATCAGTATAAAATTTATTAAGAATATTGGTTATATTAGAACCGATTCCTCCAAAATAATCCTGTCTGCTATAAGCCTCTCTCTCCACTGCATTATTGGTATAATTAGCATTGGCTTTAAGCTCCCATTCTTTTTTCTTGTCAATGTTCGTCAAATAGTTTGCTGACACATAATGAACACTATTCATTAAGTACCTTTTTACAGGTAAATTAGGAGTACTCGCATTTTCAACATTCAGCCAGTCATTTTGGGAAGCATTAATTCTTTTTCCTTCAAATCTACTTCCGAAAGCTAAAATATTCCCTTCGCTTTCCACTTGTTCCCCCATGTTATTGGTTTTATAATTAACCACCCATTGGCTTTTTTGTCCAAAGAACATTGGGGTTAATTTTACATTCCAAAGCCATGGATCTCCAAAACCTGTTCCTACTTCTCCTCTTCCGGTCATGGTAACAGCGTTTTTCAGTTTAATATTAATCGCAGCCTGGTCAGAAGGAACTTTATCCTGAAGTATTTTTACGGGCTGGTGATTTTCAAGAACCTCAACTTTCTGTACGGCATCTTTTGGAAGCGAGTTATTGATGGTTCCATATCCGCCTTCCATGAGATCTTTCCCATTTACATAGAATTTGTTAATGGCATTTCCCTGGTAAAGGATGGTTCCATCCGTATTTACTTCAATCCCCGGGATCTTTTTCATCACATCCGCCAGCGTCCTATCACTTTTACTGTCAAAAGCTTTGAGGTCATAGGCAATGGTATCTCCTCTGGCAGTGATCATTTTAGTTTTCAGCTTCACTTCCTTGATCTCTGTTGCTTCAGATTCCATTTTAAAGCTTAAGGTCTGATCGCTGTTGCTTATCTGTTTGGTTAAAGGTCTCTGATTAAATGCCTTTACTTTCAAATCTACGTTTGACTCTGCACTTGTAAAAGTTACTTTATATTCCCCTTTTGAGTTGGTAATTCCATATGCTAAAATTGCATCTTTTCCAGGCTCTTCAATAGTTACACTCGCACTTGGAATAGGAACACCATCTTCGTCTGTGATTTTCCCAGTCACTGACTTCTGTGCATAAGTAAGCACCGAAAGAAAAATCATCAGAAATAAAGTAATATTCTTTTTCATAATTCTTGTTATTTGCTTAATTAGTTTGTGTTGTATGTTTTTTGTTACACCTCTATAGAGATGCATTTCAGCCGAATAAGTTAAACCCTTGTGTTTCACTATGTTTTTAGTGATATTTTTTTTCAAAAATTTTCTCTCTTTTTAATCATCATTTTTATCTTATCCTTTTTCTTCCTATGTATTGCTAAATTATTTTCTTTTTTCCATCAACCTGTTGATTAGTATTTTTTTATTTTGACTAAATAAAAGTGCTATAAATATAATAGATTAATAAAATCTTAAATTTTTTATTGTAAATATGCAATTCATAATTTTGTAACATAAATTTTATAAAAATGGGAGTCACTTTAAAGCCAATTGATATTGTAGACGACATCACAAAAGAAGAATTTTTTGAAAAATACCTAAAGCCGAGAAGGCCTGTCGTTATTAAAAATATGGCAAAAAAATGGCCTGCCTACCAAAAATGGACGATGGATTATATAAAGGAAACAGTAGGAGATGTAGAAGTTCCCTTATATGACAGTTCAAAGGCTGATCCTTCAGCTCCCATCAATACTCCTACTACCAAAATGAAATTTGGAGATTATATAGATCTTATTCAAAGAGAACCAACTGACCTGAGGATTTTCTTTTTTGACCCTATTAAATATGCGAATAGATTATTAGAGGATTATATTTCTCCAAAAGATCTCATGGGTGGCTTTCTTGATAAATATCCTTCTATGTTTTTTGGGGGAAAAGGTTCTGTTACTTTCCTGCACTATGATATAGATCTTCCGCATATTTTCCATACCCATTTCAATGGGAGAAAGCATGTCATTTTGTTTGAAAATAAATGGAAAGAGAGGCTGTATAAAATTCCTTATACTACGTATGCTCTGGAAGATTATGATATTGAAAATCCTGATTTTGAAAAGTTCCCTGCCTTAAATGGTATTGAAGGAATTGAATGCTTTCTCGAACATGGAGACACTTTATTTATGCCTACAGGATGGTGGCATTGGATGAAATACCTCGATGGAAGTTTCTCTCTTTCTTTGAGAGCCTGGGACAAATCATGGGCGGTGAAAGCCCATTCTATCTGGAATCTTACCGTTCAACGTAAATTTGACGATATTATGAAAGTCAATTTCAAGAAAAGATATATGGACTGGAAAGAAAAAAGAGCTGTTAAAATAGCTGAAAGTGCATTAAAAAGAGGGCTTCCCAAATAAAAATATTAAAAAAACACTAAACGTATGGTTCCAAACAACTATACGTTTTTTTTTTGCTAAATTTCATCTTAATCTTTGATTCCCGGTAAAATTTCCAAGAGCTTGTAAATTCTTATTAACGCTGGACAATAAATGATATCATTGTTCCACTTTCTCTATTTCCCGTTTCACTTATTTTTGATATATTCCTTCTATTATTGTTCAGCTATAGTATTAGATAAATCTGCTTCCATTATGCCTGAACATCGAAAACATTGATTAGAATCATAGATTAAAAAAAACTTAAACCCGGCATCATATTTATTTATTTAATAATTTTGTAACATAAAATTTATAATAATGGGAGTAATTCTAAAACCTATAGATATTGTAGACGACATTACTAAAGAAGAATTCTTTGAAAAATATCTAAGACCCAGAAAGCCGGTTGTCATTAAGAATATGGCAAGAAAATGGCCCGCCTATCAAAAATGGACGATGGAATATGTAAAAGAAGTAGTAGGAGATGTTATTGTTCCTTTATATGACAGTGCCAAAGCTGATCCGGCTGCTCCGATTAATGCACCAACAACGGAAATGAAGTTTGGAGACTATATAGATCTTATCCAAAGAGAGCCTACCGATCTGAGGATCTTCTTTTTCGATCCTATTAAACGGGCAAACAAACTATTAGAAGATTATATTTCTCCCAAAGAACTTATGGGAGGATTTCTTGATAAATATCCCTCTATGTTTTTCGGAGGTAAAGGCTCTGTTACTTTCCTGCATTTTGATATTGATTTAGCTCATATCTTCCATACTCATTTCAATGGAAGAAAACATGTCCTTCTTTTTGATTATAAATGGAAAGACAGATTGTATAAATTACCATACGCAACCTATGCTCTGGAAGATTATGATATTGAAAACCCTGATTTCAAAAACTTTCCGGCATTAGATGGTGTAGAAGGGATTGAATGCTTTCTTGAACATGGTGACACTCTATTTATGCCTACCGGATGGTGGCATTGGATGAAATACCTTGATGGAAGTTTCTCAATTTCATTAAGAGCCTGGGATAAATCCTGGGCTGTAAAAGCAAATTCACTGTGGAATCTTACTGTTCAAAGGAATTTTGATAACTTCATGAAAGGTCGTTTCAAGAAAAGATATATGGATTGGAAAGAGAAAAAAGCGGTTGAAAGAGCTAATTATGCTTTAAAAAGAGGATTACCAAAATAAACAAAGGCGTTTCAGATGAAACGCCTTTGTTTTTATAAGATCCTGTAAACAGGGTATTGCCTGAAGGTCTTTTCTTCAAAATAAGGAGAATGCCTGTAAACCCAGTCCAGCTGTGCTGCTCCATCCTCTGCAAATTTTTTATCCGATAATTTTTTATTGTCAAGTTCCTTTCTCAGCCCCATATCCTTCTTCAACAATTCCGCAGCAGTATCTTCAAATATATACGCTGAGAAATATTCTTTTTGTGCTAAAATACCATCAAAAAAATTCCAGTTAAAGAAAGAATCCAAAGCCTCCGGTTCCAAAGTTTCTATAATATACTTAACCCCGGGCTGTTGGGTTGAAACGATATAATCTCCTGAAGAAAAAGTAATTTTTTTGTTTGATTTATCTACGGTCGTTTCATAATGAAGATAATGTCCTTCATATGGATTCTTAACCGTTTTGAAATCACTGATCTTATAAGACTCTACCGTTATCGTACTATCTTTCTGAATAGATCTCATTGCAATTTTATTTCTCTTCAATTCTTCAATAACCCTGTATTGAGATTGTGGGATCACATAGTATTTAGGAATTGTAATATATCCTGTGGGTACCGCCGTTGTAAAAAGTTTTATCTTTTTTGTAAAAGGACTGTTTCTGTCATAATATAATCTTGGTTTCCCTGAAATTTCACTTGGTTTATACTTTCCTTCATACCCTTTAAAATCCATCGTAGAAAACTTTGTAGAATCTATCTTCCATCGAATTCCATATTCTTTTCCTGCCTGATATTGTTTTAAGTTTTCGATACGGTAATCTTTAATTCTTTTATAATCTTTATCCAGATTCTGAAGGTTGACAAGCATATATTTATAAGTTGCATCTACCCGCTTATCGTAAGGCTTCAGCATATGGGTTTCCGGAACTGTTCCTAATGAATTAAATAAAGAGGTATAGCCTGTAGAATACCGGGGAGAGTCTTCAAAAGCAGCAAATCCAATTTCAGGAACATCTCCATGAATATTAACGTAAGGCGTGCTTTCATAACCCAGCTTTTTCAAATCTTCAAGGTTTTTTGCCTGGTAATCATTATAAAAATAATTCCCTAAAACATTTCCTAAACGTTCTTTAAAGGTTGATATATAGGTAAAGGTATACTGATAATCAGCTCCATTACTTACGTGATTATCGATAAAAACATCTGGTTGTAACCATTGGTAAATTTCCTGAAAGCTTCTGGCATTTTTAGAATCTGACTTGATAAAGTCCCTGTTAAGGTCATAGTTTCTGGCATTTCCCCTAAACCCGTACTGCTCCGGACCATTTTGATTGGCTCTGGAATAAGAACCTCTGTTAAGCATTCCGCTGACATTATAAGCAGAAATAGCGGCAACTATGAAATTCTGCGGCGCTTTAATCTTTTTTGTTGCCAAATCTCGCATCAGCATCATCGTGGCATCAATTCCATCCGGCTCACCTGGGTGGATTCCGTTATTCACAAAGAGCACTGCTTTATCTTTTCTCAGTTTTTCAATATTTTTTTCAGAAAATGGGTTATAGATAACTACATAGATGGGTTTTCCATTATCATCTTCTCCTTTCTTCAGGTATTGAATACTCGGAAATTTTGAGGCAAGATCCTGATAATAGCTATTCATTTCATCATAGGTCGTGGTCTGGTTGCCATTTCCTTTTTCAAAAGGAGTCTGATACAACTGTTGTGAAAAAAATAAAGAAGAACTTAGAAATAATAGAAAAGGTATAAGTTTCATGGAGTAAAATTTCAGTTCCTAAATTTACTGAATTTATTCTTTGGTGTTACCGGGGGAATTGGGTGTTTTTCGTTAATTTCAAATACATGTTTAGTATAAAAGAATGTTATTTATACGTGATGATAAAACCTTTGCTTCTAAAAAATATCTGTGTTTTTAGGGACTAACGATCACTATTTCTACCCATTTCATCAGGATATAAGGCAGGAAGCGGATCACTCTGCCAGAATTCTTTGGTATCAACATCCATGATGGATAAAGCTCCCGTATAAGCGGCACCGGTATCCAGATTCCAGATATTTGCGTTATTTAACGGTTCATTACTTCCCAGATCAATTGTAGGGGTATGACCGATGAAAATTTCTTTATATAGAAGTAATCTTTTAGGATATAACTCTGAACTTTTTTTCAGCTTTTTATCCATTGAAACAGCAGTTTCCCAAAGCGTCCTATCCCATCTGTAATTACTGGAGTAGACTTCTTTTTCAGGACCATGCATAGAAGAATATCCCGCGTGAATGAATAACCTGTTTTCATCATCTACATAATAGTTTTTCATCCGCTGAAAAAATTCTAAATGTTTTTCCTGTTCATCCGGAGAATATCCTTCATAACTTTCAATCGTTTTTTGTCCTCCGTTAAAAAGCCATACGTTAGGAGTATCTCCTCCGGAAAGCCAGTCTTCACACCAGGCATCATGGTTTCCCTTGATAAAAATGCAGTCTTGTTTTTTAGAAAGTTCTATTAAAAAGGTAATGATCTGAGAGGATTCACTCCATCCGTCTACATAATCTCCAAGAAAAATCAACTGATCATCAGCTGTTACTTTTGAGCGTTCTATGATCTGTGTCAAGGCTTTAAAGCCTCCATGAATATCTCCTATTACTAACTTTCTTTTCATTTTTACTTTGAAATATATTTTGCATCAACAAAATCCGTCAGCCATACTCCGTTATTGGAGAGATAAAACTGAATTCCCTCCTCAAACATTTTGCCTGTCCGGATTGTTAAAATTACAGGTTTTCCATGACGCATTCCTACTTTTGTAGCAGTATCTTTATCTGCACTCAAATGAACGTGTTGTCTGCTTCTTTTCTCAATTCCCTTTTCTGTAATAGATCCAATATTGGCTTCCGCCGTTCCATGATAAAGGAATTGGGGTGGCTGCTGAGGAGTTAATGCCAGATCGATATCAATGGAATGTCCCTGGTTTGCCCTTATCTTCGTTTTATCTTCATTAAAGGCAAATCTTTTTTTATTGTTTGTCTCAACGATTTCATTTAATTCTTCTGATGTAAAATACATCCTTTTGTTAGCAGATTTTGTGATCAGTTCTTCCACATCTGCCCAACCATTTTCATCCAATTCCAGATGGATGGTCTCCGGTTGGTGTCTGAGAATCAAGCTCAAAAATTTGCTGATCCTTTTATTTTCTATTTCGTTCATGATTTTTTATTTTACTAATTTACTTTCTAATTTGATACAGAGATTTTCAATATCGTTTTTTCTTACCAGTTCTGAAATCCATTTTTCCGGAATATTTTCAAAACCATAATAAATTCCTGCAATACCACCGGTTATAGCAGCAGTGGTATCGGTGTCTTCTCCCAAATTGACAGCTTTCAATACCGCTTCAGAATAGCTCTCCGAGTTCATAAAACACCAAAAAGATGCTTCCAAGCTGTGAAGAACATATCCACTACTTTTAATTTCATCTTCAGCATAATTTGAAATATTATTCTTTAAAATTCTCTCAAAAAGTTCAACTTCTTTTGAATTAAACCCGCGAGTTTCCACATACTCTAAAATCGTTTTTTGCATAATTTGATATGCTTCCTTTTTATTTTTCCCTTTTATTAATTGAATAGCAAAGGTTACATAAATAAAACACGAAAAGACAGAACGAAAGTGCCCATGAGTAATTGCTGAGACCTCTTTTATTACTTGATATAATATTTTTTCATCTTCTTCATCTTTAAGATAAAAAGCTAAAGGAAGAATTCTCATCAATGAGCCATTGCCATTATCTTCTTCAAAAATATTCCCTGAGAATTTAGCACTTTCTCCCTTGATTAATCTGGCAATTGCGTGCCTTGTGGTTCCTCCAATGTCAAAAAGTCTTCCATGAGCAGTCCAATGTCCATACTTATTCCACTTGACAAAACTTTGAGCTATTCTTTCTAAATCATAACCATTCGAAAGTTCTTCTGCGAGACATAATGTTAATGAACTATCATCACTCCAAGTACCTCTGGGTTGATTCCAAGACATATATTCTAAATATCCAACAACAGGAGATTTCATTAAATCTTCCCTTTTCTTAAATTCCACAGGAACTCCTAAAGCATCTCCAATGCAAACTCCAAAAATTCCTCCTTTTACTGAATCTTTCATTACGCCATATTTACCAGCTTATCAAACAATAATTTCATCCCTTTTGTTGCGTTTTCTTTCATTACCACTGCTCTTTTCCCATATCCGAATTCTGTTTCATTAGGATTAATAACGATCAAAAGACAGTCATCTTTAATTTCATGAATCAGACCTGCTGCGGGATATACCTGCAAAGAAGTCCCGATAACAATTAATATATCCGCGTCTTTTACCTTTTCTCTTGCTACACTATACAATGGGACATCTTCTCCAAACCAAACAATAAATGGTCTTAATTGAGCTCCATCTCCCGCTTTATCACCAAGGTTAATATCATCCTTTTGTTCATAGATAAGACTTTTGTCATTACAGGAACAGGACTTAAACAATTCCCCATGAATATGTAAAATATTAGTGGAACCTGCTCTCTCATGCAAATCATCTATATTTTGAGTAATGATTTGTACATCAAAATACTTTTCAAGCTCAGCTAATAAATGGTGAGCTTCATTAGGATGAACTTCATGAAGCTGGCGACGCCTTTGATTGTAAAACTCTAGTACCAGAGCTCTGTCTTTTCTCCAGCCTTCAGGACTTGCCACATCTGTTACATTATGATTTTCCCAGAGACCATCTCCGTCTCTGAATGTTTTTATTCCACTTTCCGCACTAATTCCTGCGCCGCTTAATATGGTTAGTTTTTTCATTGTTTTTCGTTTAATAGTGTCCTGTAAATTGCTTCATTTTCCTCATCAAAACAAACAAAAATGATTTTCTCAATATTTTGAGTCTGGAAATTCTGAACTTCCTGAACAGCAATTTTTGCAGCTAATTCCTTAGGGAAATGATAAATTCCTGTACTGATATTTGGAAAAGCTATGCTTTTCACACCGAGATTCTCTGCAAGTTTTAAAGAGTTTCTATAACAACTGGCTAAAAGTCTTGATCCTTTTTCTTCATCATTATTCCACACAGGACCGACTGTATGAATAACGTATGTTGCATCAAGATTTCCAGCAGAAGTTACAACGGCTTCCCCTGTATTACATTTCCCCTGCCTATTTCTGATCTCAATACATTCATCCAATATCTGTTTTCCACCTGCACGATGAATTGCACCATCTACACCACCTCCTCCAAGTAAGGAAGAATTAGCTGCATTCACAATCACATCAGCATGTATTTTTGTGATATCTCCTTTTACTAATTCAATAATTGCTTGCATCAAGTTTCAGTTTTTTATTCAGATTATAATCTTCAAATATCAGAGACTTTTCATTAGGAATGATTAAGTTTTCCAAATCATTATTTAAAACAAATTGATGTTGCTCCTTCACAAAATCAGAAATATCTTCGATCAGAAGAATATCCTCTTTAGCAAATGAATGAATAAAGTTATTTCTTAATCCGATTTGTATCGCCCGTCTTTCTATTTTATTTCCAAACGGGTCATGATCAGGATCCCATTGTAAACGTACAGAGGATTCGCTAATTTGATTTTTCCATTCTTCTTCGGATACTTCCAGACTTTTATCATATGAAGAATAAACTGCATTTTCCAGATATCTTTTAAATGCTTCCATTTTGAGATGAATTGCCAAAACACATTCTTGTCCCTCTTTCGATCCCCATCCGTTTCGGTACATCATCCAAAGAAAATTAGGTTTAATCCACGTCATTCTTTCTAAACTGAATTCCCCTCCAAAATATTGATTTCTAACGGCAAATTTGCCGATCTCTTTTCGATAAGATTGATAAACTACAATTTCTTCTTCATCATATTGCGCCATGATGTAATATCCTTTCTGAGGCCACTCCTTTAATTGTTCTTTATATTTTTTTAATTTGAGTTTCATTTGATTTCTTCAAATAGTTTCATCACTTCTTCGTTTTTAGTTAGTACAGCAAAAACAATTCTTTTAAACTTATTCTTATATTTCTCTTGCAAATGCTTCCTAAATAACCCTGCTATATCTTTTGGATCATTCCTAAAAACACCACAACCCCAAGCTCCTAAAATTAGAGTTTCATTCCCTTTATTTAAAGCTAAAGCAAACATTTTATCCATTCTTACATCCATTGCAGGTAGAATTTGATTTGCCTTTTCTGGTTCTTGTCTTTTGACTACTCCAGCATTTACTGCCGCAGAAGTGATGAAATTACACAGAACTGGTTGCTCTAACAATTCCCCTTTATCTTTTCTAAAAACTGGAATATTTGGGCTATAAATCATACTATCCGTATAAAAGCACGACTTCATTCCACGATGTGTTTTATAAAAATTTTCTGCTTCAAGTTGACTAACATAAAGAGCTGAAGTTCTTGCCAGACTTTCTTCTTGAGCTTCTGCTCCACTTATAAATCCACCACCTGGATTTTTAGCAGAGGCAAAATTTAAGCACATTAGACGTCCTTGATTTTCTTCTTGAGCCAATTGTAAAATGGCTTTTAATGAGCTACAGTTCCAAACTTCAATTTGAGTTTTAAAATTATTCTTATTTTCTAGGTCTTCGGCTAATGTTGAAAGTTCTTCGGAGCTAAATAAAACAGTTCCTTTTTTACAACTTTCAATCTTAAAATTTAAATCTACTTTTTCCCTTTCAGGACTTATATAATATTTCTTGGCCAAGATCTCTAATGTATCTTTAGCCATCCCTTTATTTGTCATTCCTTTTTATTCTTAATTCTGATATCAAGCCTTCTATTTCCGTATTCTCAGATTGCTTAAAATCATCTCCCACAAATACTTTTATAACATTAATCTTTCCAATAATAGCTTGATTAAATTCACTTAATTTTTCAGCTGGCACCCATAGTTCATTATGATTTTTTGCCCCAACATTCTCTGCGGGATATTTACTTACTTCATCTTCTTTAACTTCAAATTGTGTTACGAATCCAAGATAATTTCCAGACTGATCTCTTGTATTCCACTTTTCGGCAATTTCTGAAGCATAATCTTTGTCAAGCACTGGATAGAAAATGGGTTGCCATTCTAATCTTGGAGGAAAATTTTTATAATCACTTTCAATGATTAATATCATTTCCTTTTCTCCTACTGGTCTGTAAAGTATTATTTTTTTTCATTGCTTCTAATTTTATCTGATTGATTTTTATTCAAAATCATAAACATATACTTCAACACCGTTCTTAACCAATGTTTCCTGAATAATCGGTTCAATTTCTTCCCATTTACCTCCTGCTAAACCACAACCAATTCTAGGCATATGAATACTTGCATTTAATTTCAAAGCTTCAGAAGTAATTCTTTTCAAACACTCTTCTACTGCTTTATATCTAATAGGAGGGATACCTTGAGAGTTTGTATTTACTTTATGTTGTCCAATCATATTAGCAATCCATATTTCTGATTCAACATTAATCAATTGAATCTCTCCAAGATTGAAATTGATATCTGATTTAAACCAATTTCTATATTCCTTTTCTGGTGTCTTCCATTTTTTGGAAATAGCCAATACAAAACCTTTTCCCCATCCTCCTATATCATTGCAAATATGTGCAATGATTTTATTTCCTTCTTTTTGCGGATCTGTTGCATCTCCTTTTAAATATTGAATCATCATTTCATTATTTTATTACTAAAACCGCCTCTTCATCAGACAGCCTAATTTCTACTGTTGCCCCGCTATTGAACTGCAGGAAATCCTGTTCAATTCCATCACTAAATATAAAACCATTATTTGGCATTAATGATTCTATGATAAGCTTATTTCCTCTTTTTATACAACCACTGTAAATCTCCGTCTGCGTTGCTTTACTTTTAAATGGCTCTCTCACTGCAAAGTATAGATCATCCTCATTGAGATCAGGATATTCCAAGTCTTTTGATCCTAAAATCCCATAGGCCATATTGAAAATTGAACTGAGCCATCCGGTACTTCCTGTCTTCGTAGAAACAATAATACCACTGGAAGAATGCATCTCTTCTTTTCCATTCACCAGCAGCTTATACCTTGCTGAGCTGTGAGAAGAAACACCAATGAAAAGATCGTTCACTGCGAGGAGCTTTTGTCCATCATTCAATACAGCTTCTGCAAACTTCATTTTCTTTGAACTAAAACTTTCGTTTATTACAGATCGAATGCCATTCAGGAAATTTTTTGTATTAAAAGGAAGCAGTATTCCATCGTATCTTTCCTGATCCGGATTGATCGCTACAATAGGAATGTTCTTTGAATATTTTGCCACATTAGCTACCAAACCATCCTGTCCTACCACTACAATAACATTTTTTTCAGAAAAAATGTAGGAGGATACAAATTCTCTTTCCACCACCTTATTTTTGATCACTGTGGAAAGCTTGGTCTGAACTTCCAGAAATGACTGATAGAACTTTTCATGCTCATTAACATATTCCTGGAAGTTTCCTCCTGAACGTTCAATATAAAACTGAGCCTGGGCTTTGGTATTGAATCTTTCAATCAAAGATTCCAATCTCGTTTTATTCTTAATGATGATGGCATATTCTGGTTTCATGGCTTTATTTTAATTGTAAAATGTACAATGTATTAATGACTGCTTCGATTGGTTATTTTACCCAATTACTTCCCCTTCAATTAGTGCTCTCTTAGAAGGCCTTCCAATAGATCCGGACTTATATTGAGATTTCCTATTTTTCCTGCATTTTCAGCCAATTCCCTGAAGGCAAGGGCAATATTTGATCTTGCATCCTGGTTTCCACTTAATGCACTTAGCACTCTCCAGTCCATTTCTTTATATGGTTTTAAAGAAGTCTCCAATACATAGCCTTGAGTTTCTGCTTCTTTTCTGTCGTTTTCGGTTTTTTGTTCGATCAGTTGTTTCCTTTGATTTTCAACTGAGATATCAGCAGCGATCTTCATTTCTCTTAGGATCTTGTTATTTTCTTCCTGCTGAATTTCAGTTTCCATCCTTTTTTCTTCGATCTGTTTTTGCTTTTCTTCAACAGCAATTTCCGTATTCAGCTCAGATTCTTTAATCTTTCTTTCCTGTTCTACAGCAAAATTTCTTCTTTCATAAATCGCTTCATCTGCCTGTTGTTGTAGTTTTTCCCTGGTCTCTGTTTCCAATGCTCTCGCCATTTCCGGTGTGGTTTGAACCGCCAGGATACTTGCTCCTAAAATTTCAATTCCCATGGTCTGGATTGTTTCAGAAGTTTTAAGTCCTTCTAAAATATGTTCTTCAATCTTTTTGGCAGAACGAATGGCATCCTTTAAATTCATTTCATGAATAAATGAAGATGTGGAAGTCTGAGCCAGGTTAATGATCCGCTGGTTAAGCTTTTCGACATCATTTTTCTTATAGACCCCAGATTCGTTGACAGTAAAATCTAATGTATTCGACAAAGTTTTAGGATCAATGATCTTATAACTGATCTGCCCCTGGATTTTTACAGTTTGATAATCAAATGTATCTTCATTAAAAATAAACGGCAGGTCGTTACTTCCCATCGGAATCGCTACGATAGAACTGTTTGGAGCAAAATAGAAGAATGATAAGCCTCTACCTTCTCTTACGGTTTTCCCATTTTTAAAATGAAGAACGTAAGTCATTGAATCGAATTTGATGTGTCTGAAACCAAACATAGCTTTAAGTTTTAAAAATTAATATTTGTGTCGTTTTTACGCTAATTAAAACAGACACGAGTTTACATAAATTGTATGTGCTATTTTTCATTAATGTACATGACATCTGTACGAAGCACATATTTTTCTCCAGTGATCAGTGTGTTTCCCTCATGTCGTAAAGGGTGATGAAAAACCAACGCTGTCCCTTTCTTAGGAGTCACGGTAAACAGGTTTTCAAATTCAGTTTCACCACCTTCAAAATCATCATTCAAATACATTAAAAAGGTGTAGAAACTTTTCTCATTTTCGTTTCTGATATAGCTTCCGTCTCTGTGCATTTTAAATCTTTGCCCGGAAGAATATTTATAAACCCTGAACATTTCATTAAAATCCTTGATCATATAAACACCGTGATTCTGAGGAAGAAATTTAAGGGCTCTCGTAAACAAGGACTCTGCTATTTCTTTGTCAAAGATCATTAACCTGTCATTGTTTCGAATCCCTTTATTCATAAGCTGCTGCCCATTCATATTGATTTTTGCCTCTTCAAAAGACCTTTCGTCGGACATTCTGATATAGGTTTCACATTCTTTATCGGTAAGAAAATCCTCAATCAGAAAGATTTGCGGGTGTAATTCGATCTTTTCCATGATTTCTATTTTGTAATTATGATTGCGTTATATTTTTAGCTCATCTCTAACTTCCATCAAAGCAAACCCCAAAAGATTTTCTCCTCTCCATTGGTTTGGATTCTCTGCTTTAGCATCTGATTCCAGCATTCCAATACCCCAGATTGTGTCATAAGGACTTGCTTCAACAATAATCTTATCTCCTGTTGATAAAAGAAATTCTTTGAGCTCTGCATTCTGTGAAAATTTTAAAAAATTCCCTTTTTTTACAATTTCATATTTCTTCTTATCCCAAATATGAGAGTCAAAGTTCTTGATCTTTCTTCCCAGACCTTTTACCTCCTTCGGATCTTCTATTTCAATAATAATCTGTCTCGTTCCTTCGTCATTAAACAATCTTGCTTTTTCTGCCATCATGTAATGTTCTGCTGTTTTGTATATCATCCCCTCATCTTCAAATTCGGCAGGAAACCATTGACTAAAACAAGATTTTGTAATCTTATCTTTCACAGTATGTCCCCAGAAGAATAGAAAATCTGGTTGTTCTTTATTTTGGAATCTTTCGATGATATTTTGCAAGTTGTATTTCATGATTGCGTTATTATTACACAAATATAGAAAGATATCATATTTCCATCCAAATTTATTTGCGTTTAATTTACACTAATTAAGTAACACATTGGTTTACAGCTTATTTATTTTAACTTCCTTAAATGACAAAATAAAAAAACGGGCTAAAACCCGTTTTTGTTGATATAAATTTTTAATCTATTTAATCTCAAAATAAAATCCCTGCTCTTCAAGTTCCTTGTACTTCTCTTGATTGAACGTAAACAATTTTCCCGGTCTTCCACTTCCTTCTTTTTTCAGATTATTGGTCTCATTAAGAAGTCCATAACTCATTATTTTCTTCCGAAAATTTCTTCGGTCAATTTCTTGTCCAACGATAGTTTTATAAAGGTTCTCAAGATCTGAAAATGGGAACTCCTCATTAAGAAGATTAAAACCGATAGGATGGTATTGAATTTTTGTGCGAAGTCTTTTTAAAGCAATATCTATTATACTTTTATGATCAAAGGCCAGTTTTGGTAATTGGTTCACACTGAACCATTGGGCATCTTCTGCATCAGAATCTGCAAAAAGTTCATGATAAGAAGGATTAACCAGCCCTAAATAAGCCACAGAAACCACTCTGTTTCTCGGATCCCTACCCACATTACCAAAAGTATAGAGTTGTTCTAAAAAATCGGGTCTTATGCCCGCTTCTTCATGCAATTCCCTTTTTACAGCATCATCCAGGTTTTCATCATCCAAAACCAATCCTCCGGGTAAAGCCCAGCCTCCTTTAAAAGGATCAATTTTTCTTTTTATTAAAAGGACCTGAAGATCTTTTTTATCAAAGTATCCAAATATAACAGCGTCTACCGCTACTTTAATATCCTGCATAATATAGTTTGCGTTGTGAGTACACAAAGCTACAGTTTTGAATTAAAATTTTCAGTATCAAAAGAATAAAAAGTGACAAAATAAAATTCCTTACCTTTAAGTTAAGATTATAACCAACTTAAAATTAAATATTTATGAAAAATCTAATGTTCATTTTATTCGCTGCATTTTTATTAACTGCATGTGAAAAAGGAAAGCCTGGTATGGGTAAAGAGTCCGGTACACCCACAACCGACTCTACAACGTGGAAACCTGTAGATTCTGCTACGGCAATGAAAGCATGGATGGAATATTCTACTCCCGGAGATATGCATAAAATGCTAGCCAAATCCGACGGAATATGGTCCGGAGAAACAACAATGTGGATGGAGGAAGGAGGAAAACCAATGAAAAGTACATCTGAGAGTACCAATAAGATGATCTTTGGCGGACGTTATCAGGAAAGTGTTCACAAAGGAAATATGTGGGGAATGCCTTTTGAGGGAAGAAGTATCGTCGGATATGATAATGCAACAAAGAAGTTTGTAAGCACCTGGATGGATAATATGGGAACAGGAATCATGTATACTACCGGAGAATGGAATGCTGCAAAAAAATCAATTGAATTTAAAGGAAAAATGCCAGACATTACAAGACCCGGAAAAGAGTGCGATGTAAGGGAGGTCTTTACATTCGTAGATGACAATACGCAAATTATGGAAATGTACGGTCCCGGATCAAAAACAGGAAAGGAAATCAAAACGATGGAAATAAAATTCACCCGTAAGAAATAGAATAAAAAAAACCGCTTCTTTTTGAAGCGGTTTTTTTATCTTAATTTGTTTCTGACGAACTTGTTACCGGAACGCTGAAATTGTTATTTAAATAATTAACGTTATAGATCTGATTACTCCATGTTCCTGTCTTCGAATTGAACACATAAACTTTCCTGTCATACTTATCAATAAAGATGAAATTCCCGTTTGACCCTGTTACATCAGGGACAATCATGTTATTGTTATAATAATTAATGTTGAATACCTGTGAAGCCCATGTCATTGTTTTGGCATTGAATACCGAAACCTTATGATCATATTTATCCGCGAAAGCAACATTACTTCCAGAAGTAACAGCCACAGGAGTACTGCCATTGCTGTTATAATTACCATTAAAGACCTGTGATGACCAGTTTCCGCTTACATAGTTGAAAACATACATCTTATGATCGTATTTGTCAGCAAACATCAGGTTTCCATTGGACAATGGAACCAAAGTAGGAGTGGAAAAGTTATTATTTAAATAATTAACGTGATAAACCTGCGATGCCCATGCTCCTGTTCTGGCATTAAAAACATATACTTTTCTGTCGTATTTGTCGATAAAGATAAAGTTTCCGTTGGTTGAAGTTACCTCAGGGACTGCATAATTATTATTGGCATAATTAACGTTGTAAATCTGAGGAACCCACGTTCCGGTTTTAGAATTAAACGCATATACCTTACGGTCATATTTATCTGTAAAAGAATAATTTACACTCTTATTCTCTATAAGGTCATTCCCCAAAGAAGAATCCGAAGAAGAAAGATCGATCTTTTTAGCAACATATGCATAAGGAACACTCATTAGCTGATTAGTCCCAACATTCGTATAATTACTTCCTCCTGCTGCATCCATCTCTACTTTAACAAATTTAGCATTTGTCGTCCAGTTGATCCCCGAAAACACTCCTGAAACTGCAGTGCCCTGCCCAATATTGAGATTGATAAGACCTTTTGAATTCGTTGTTTTTGAGTGTGTTTCAGTATAGAGGTTGGTTCCTGTCGCAGAATTATCAAGGATGCTGATTTTTAAAGATACTGGTCCATTGACAACTGGATTTCCGGAAGAATTGAAAGCAACTGCCTGATAAGCAAAGCCATTTGGAACCTGAGCGAATAACATGGTTGTAAAAAGCCCTAAAAGGACTGTATATATTTTTTTCATGATATAGTATAGTTTATTTTTTAATAATTTTTACGGGTTTCAATTCGGAGTTATTGAATTTCAAAATATAAACTCCCTGAAGAAGGAAAGACAAGTCAATTCTATTATCAACGATCTTCTGCCGGGAAACGAGTTTACCGGATACATCGTAAACAGAAACTTCGTCCAGTTTAGTGACAGAGGATACTTTAAAATTAATATAACCCGATGTAGGATTTGGATAGATCCCTACTCCTTTATCAGAAACAATCTCGCTGACTCCCAGAACATTTAAAACAGTTTGATAAAGCACTCCCATTGTTCCGGAATTCTGATCATCAGGATTGGTGGGGATCACATAGATCTCTCCTACAGTATGCATGAGGTTTTCATTAGAAACTCCTCCGGAATTCACTCCCCCTATAAGACTTTGGGAACAAACGGAAACAGAAACTAAAAAACCTCCCAATAAGTAGATTTTTTTCATTTAAAATAAATTTTTCACAAATATAATACAAAGAACGTCACTTTAACCAGCAAAAAACATTAAGTTAAGAATCGTAAAAAACACACCTCATTTTCAGTGATTTACCTGAATAACCCTTTGTTTTTATTATAGAAATTTGATCTAAGAAAAGGTCAGGCCGACAACCTTAAAAGTGGGTATAAAAACTAATTAACAATATCATGAATGCAAAAAACTTATTAAGAGTACTTATTGTAATTATCATCATCATTGGAGGAGTAATTATCATTGTAATAGGTAAGAAACCATTTCCGGAACCAGAGTGTATCGTTTGTGGAACTAAATTGATCACTATGCTTGGAATCGTAGAAGTGATCCTTGGCTTAGGAGCATTAGTCGTTCAGAGAAGCCTGTTTGATAAACAGAGAAATCTTTAAAAATAAAAAGACCGATATGATATCGGTCTTTTTTATATTTAATCGTTTAGCTTTAATACGGCCATAAATGCAGATTGCGGTACTTCTACCCTTCCAATCTGTTTCATTTTCTTCTTACCTTCTTTCTGCTTTTCCAAAAGCTTACGTTTTCTGGAAATATCTCCTCCATAACACTTCGCGGTAACATCTTTTCTTAATGCTTTAATGGTTTCTCTCGCAATTACTTTAGCTCCTAAAGCTGCCTGTACTGCAATATCAAACTGCTGTCTAGGAATCAGTTCACGAAGTTTTTCACACATTTTTTTACCAATATAATATGCATTGCTGTCGTGAATTAATGAAGAAAGTGCATCCACCATATCTCCATTGATCAGAATATCCATTTTCACCAATTTAGAAGAACGCATTCCAATTGGAGAATAATCAAAGGAAGCATATCCTTTTGAAATGGACTTAAGTCGGTCATAAAAATCGAATACAACTTCAGCCAAAGGCATATTGAATGTAAGTTCTACTCTGTCTGATGTTAAATAACTCTGGTTAACAATTTCCCCTCTTTTTTCAATACAAAGGGTCATTACGGGGCCAACAAAATCTGATTTCGTAATAATAGATGCCTTAATAAAAGGCTCCTCCACTCTATCAAGGATTGATGGATCCATCATTTCTGATGGGTTATTAATTAAAATCGGAGTTTCAGGATCTTTTTTAGAATATCCATGGTATGAAACGTTAGGTACCGTAGTAATAACGTTCATATTGAATTCTCTATCCAAACGTTCCTGTACAATTTCCATGTGAAGCATTCCCAGGAATCCGCAACGGAATCCAAATCCAAGAGCTGCAGAACTTTCCGGTTCGAAAACCAGAGAAGCATCATTTAGTCTTAGTTTTTCCAGAGAGAATCTTAATTCTTCAAAATCTTCTGAATCAATTGGATAAATTCCGGCAAAAACCATTGGTTTTACTTCCTCAAATCCATCGATTGCTTCAGCAGCAGGATTTTCAAATGAGGTAATAGTATCCCCTACCTTTACTTCTCTTGCATCTTTAATCCCGGAAATAATATAGCCTACATCACCGCATTCAATTGTTTTCTTTGGAACCTGTTTCAGTTTTAAGGTTCCTACTTCATCAGCACCATATTCTTTTCCTGTCGCAAAAAACTTAATTTTTTCGTTTTTGGAAATACTTCCGTTTACGACTTTAAAATAAGCTTCAATCCCTCTGAAAGGATTATAAACAGAATCAAAGATCAATGCCTGTAATGGAGCTTTTGGATCTCCAACCGGAGCAGGAATCCTGTCAACAATTTGTTCCAGCAAATCATGCACCCCTTCTCCTGTTTTTCCGGATACTCTTAAAACATCCTCAGGCTTACATCCTAAAAGTCCAACAATTTCGTCAGTTACTTCTTCCGGATTAGCTGAAGGAAGATCTATTTTATTAAGAATTGGAATGATTTCCAAATCATTTTCCAATGCCAGGTAAAGATTACTAATTGTCTGTGCCTGAATACTTTGAGCTGCATCCACAATAAGAAGCGCTCCTTCACAGGCAGCAATTGATCTGGAAACTTCGTAGGAAAAATCCACGTGTCCCGGGGTATCGATCAGGTTTAAAATATATTTTTCCCCTTTGTATTCATAATCCATCTGGATGGCGTGAGACTTGATTGTAATCCCACGTTCTTTCTCCAAATCCATATCATCCAGGGTCTGAGACTGTAATTCTCTTTGGCTAACTGTATTGGTATATTCCAATAAACGATCCGCCAAAGTACTTTTACCGTGGTCAATATGAGCGATTATGCAAAAATTTCGTATGTTTTTCATTTAAGAACCTTGTAATTTGCAAAGATAAAAAAAAGCAAGACAATTCCTCTCTCTTAATTTTATTGGGTGAAATTAATTTATTATTCGGTTGGAAAATCATATTCCCCGGTTAAAGGATCAATATATATTTCAGTTTTATCACCCTTCTTCATTTTCTTTTGTTCGGCCCCCTGTTGAATAACATCAGCGACACTTCCTATCAAACCAAACATTCCAAGTCCGCTGCTTCCTGCAGGAAACAGATACCCTCTATTGCTGACAATATAAAACCCTTTTTCATTTTGATTTAATTCTAAAAAACCGGATAGTACCCTCTTATAAGCTTTCCCGTTCTCCACATATACAAACATTTTGTATGCTGATATCTTGTTCTTCTTACCATTTTCTTCTTTGATGGCTTTTGTTACCTCTCCTTTATCGTTTTTTTCAAGCAGATAATTCCCGGGTTCCGGCTTTTGATTAAAAAATGAGACATGATCAAGATAAACTCCATCTTTTAATTGATCCCTTTTATAGACTTCATAATTGTTTTTCAGATAAGACTCATAGTCTGAAAGTTCATTCACGGATACTGTATTTCCTATAGGTTTTGCATGATATGTTTTAGTAATAAAAACAGAAAAAATAGTTGATATATTTTTAACCATAAATTCTGCAACATCTTTATGACTCAAAGTAAATACGGTATCTTTTTTATAAAGAAAACGATATTTAGAACCTTCTTTTGAGAAGGTCTGTGCCGAAAAATCAATAGTTCCTATTGTATTTTTTCCTACAGTTTCCCCTACATTTAATTTAAGCTTTTTTAAAACCAGAACCAAAACCGATTCAGATTTTCGGCCTTCATCATTGCTTTTTGAATACCAGCTTCCAAGATCATTCTCCGGAGTTGTAGGAAAAGCTACCTCTTTCATTTCTTTCTGATCTCCAAAAGGAAGTGTTCCTATATTTTTGTCTTCTCTCTGATCAATAACAGTTAAGGATTTATAGGTCTCATTTTCATAATTCCAGATATTCCCTTTAAATTTAATTGTTTCTTTTCCCTGAGAGAAAGTAGTAATTATCATAAAAGAGCATACAATCTGCAGCAGTTTTTTCATCTTTTTAAATTTTCGCAAAAATAGGGATAACTTCCAATTAAAATAGACCTTATGACAAGATTCATAAGGTCCATTATTGATAAGCCGTTATGATAATTTATTTTGAAAAAATATAGGATCCAGTGATAGAATCCAGATAAACATTACAGAACGTTTTTGATGCAAATCCTATATAAATAGCATCTTTATTCGGGTTAGAGCCAGAATCAATTGCTGAGCCAATAATTGCTCCAACTAATCCACCGGCAACAGCCCCAATGACTACTCCCTCATGGCGGCTTTTAGGAATAAGCTCTGCCCGGGAAGAAGCCACCAAAAATCCTTTATCATCTTTTTCCATTTCCAAAAATCCAACAGGCGTAAAGAGATACCCTTTCCCTCCTTCCACATAACAGAAAACTTCATTTATTGAAACAAGTTCTCCTTTATTCTTAACTCTTACCACCTTCCCTTTCTTATTTTTCTCGACATAATGATCCGGTTCGGGCTCCTGATTATAAAAGCTTTTGAAACTCTTGTAAACCCCGTCCTTTAGTATCGGATTATTAAATGCTTTATAACTTTTCCTCAGATACTCATCATATCTTCCTATTTCACTTTCAGGAATAACCAGACCAGAAACAGGACTGGTATAAGAAAGATTAATAAATTGTGTCAAAATACTGGAAATAAGATCCGACAGATAGCCCGGCACACTTGATGTTCTTTGCGGATCCGAAACAATAATACTATCAAAGCGATCAAGAAAGTAATACCTCCCATTTCTTTTGATAAAACTGGAAATTTTAATTTTAGCCTTGCCATAGATATTTTTTTGGTCAGGATCCTGTTCATCGTATACCTTTAGTTCTTCAAGAATAAGAACGATATCAGTTTTTCCCTTGACCTTATTATCTTCATCAAACCAATTTGATATCTGCTTATTCAGATTTCCATCTGCAAACTTTACTTCAATTTTTTCATTTTTCCGCGAAGCTTTGCCCACTATCGTATCCATCCTCTGATCTATTAAAGTTAGGGATTTTGTCATTCCACTCCTGTCTTTAATGTTTTGTGTAAGCTTGATCAGTTCAATCTTCTGGGCAGATACCGACAGCGAAAAAAGAAAGAACAGTAAAAGTTTTCTCATGGTTAATTTTGGGCAAAAATATCACTTTACCTTTAAAATCAAACGACTCTTACAAAAGATTCGTAAGAGTCGTCCAACATTAAAAAAATAAACTATTATGGGTTTTGTTTGGGTGTTCCCGTATTGTTTTCATGATCGTGTGGCTTTCTGTCATTCATTTTATCTCTCATCTTCCACTCTAATTGAAATAATTTCAATACTTT
Organism: Chryseobacterium sp. T16E-39; assembly: GCF_002216065.1. NCBI lineage: Bacteria > Pseudomonadati > Bacteroidota > Flavobacteriia > Flavobacteriales > Weeksellaceae > Chryseobacterium > Chryseobacterium sp. T16E-39. Next base: position 3,202,399 of record NZ_CP022282.1, read on the forward strand.
TTGGCAAGGAATCACCTGCTGCATTTTCTCAGCATATTTTCTTCTATTATCCAGTAGTTTTTGCCCAAGGTCAAAACTTTGCTGTAATTTGATCTTTGCTTCCTCATCCGACATCTTATCCGGGTCGTAATTTGGATCAAACTGGCTCTTTATTTGTTTTTGATTTTCTATATATTCATTATATATAGCAGTAAAAGCAGCTTTATCTTTAGCATCTACATTCAGATTGTCCAACATCATATTGTCTCTGAATTTCTTTAAAAGCTCTTTTCTTTCCTCTGGAGAAAGGTTATTTATTATTTCTTTTCTTTGTTTAGGATCCATTTTCTTCCAGTCATAGTCCGTCCTTTGAGCATGTAAAGAAAAACCGTAAATAATAAAAAGGGTAAATAATATCTTTTTCATCTTTCTTGTTAATTATATAAATCTAAATAAACGTCTTCCGTTGAATTCTTAGCTAATTCAGCAATCTCTGAATTAGAGAATGAATCCAAGTATTCGCTCATTTTAGCATCTGTTTGTTTTGAAGCAATCTTTCCTTTCTGAGGCTGTACAACATCTTCTGCTTTATTTTCCTGAGAATACTCTGTATTTTCAACTTTTTTATTTTCAACGATCTGATTTTCACTATTCACTGAATTTAAATCAGATTTCAATGTCTCATAGGCAATCTCGCTTTCACTTTTTGGAGTTGGGTCATTCTGAGCATAGTTCACTTGTGAAATACCCGTATCTTTTATTGTTTTTTGATCTGAATTAAAAACAAAAGTAACTCCAAAGATAATAGCTAATGACGCAGCTGCCGCATAGACCCAATTTAGTTTAAATATGGGAGCTTTTTTATTTGCTTTCACGTCATTCATTACTCTTTCCTGTATGCTATCAAACATATTGTCAGGAACTTTGTAAATGTTTTTACGTTCTAATTTTTCTATATCGAACTCTTTCATCTTTTGTTGGTCAAAAATTATTTTCGTAATTTTCTTTTATATAATCTTCAATCTTTTGTTTGGCATAATGATAATTGGTTTTTAACGTTCCTACAGACATATCTACAATTTTAGATATTTCTTCGTAAGGTAAATCATCATAATACCGCATCATAAATACAAGTTTCTGTTTTTCAGGCAGACTTTGTATAGCGTTCTGTAATAAAATCTGTATTTCGTCGGCATCTTTCTCTGCATTATCTGCTACAAGATTTTGCATATGATATTCAGCATCTTCATCAGTTTTCTGCATTTTTTTCATTTTATTGATTTGCTGTAATGCTTCGTTGGTAGCAATTCTGTACAACCATGTGTACAGCTGACTATCGTTTTTGAACTGATGAAAATTCTGATATGCCTTTATAAATGTGTCCTGCAAAATATCCTGAGCAGCATCACCATCTATAATAATTCTTCTAATATGCCAATACAATCTACTTTGATAAGCATCCATCAAGGCACGAACTCCTTTATCTTGAGTTCGAGGGTTTTGCATCAGCGTAATAATTTCCGCGTCCTTAATCTTCATAGATGCTTTCACTGTTTTGGATTACAAAAATATCTAAAAGTTAAATACTTTGTTCAATTTTCAGTCCAAAACTCATAAAATATTATCTTTGTTATATGCAAATTGTAATTATAGGTTCCGGGAATGTGGCATTCCATCTCGCAAAAGCCTTTGTTCTGAATAACATTCCGTTAGCTCAAATTTTTGGGAGAAATGAAAAGGATTTAGAAAAAATAGCTCTGGAATTACAGATCCCTTATTCAACGGAAAAGTTGGAAGATGCAGATTTATACATTATCTGTGTCAGTGACAATTCTGTAGAAAGTGTTTCAACGATCATTACTAAAAAAGATTGTCTTGTTGCTCATACTTCAGGTTCACTTCCTAAAGAAATTTTAGTCGGGGAGTATAGGAAAGCAAGCTTTTATCCATTACAGACTTTTTCTAAATCTAAAGCGTTGGATTATAAAAAAATTCCTTTTTTTATCGAAACAGATGATGAGAAAGACAAGCAAGTGCTTTTTGAATTAGCAGGGAAAGTGTCTGAAAATGTAATGGAAAGCAGCCATGAAAAAAGAAAATATATCCATCTTACAGCAATTTTTGCCTGTAATTTTGTAAATCATCTTTTCTCCAGGGCTAAAGAAATTTCAGATTCTCAGGAAATCCCGTTCGATTATTTTTTACCAATAATTGATGAAACAGTACAAAAAATTCATGAAATCGATCCTAAGCTTGCCCAAACGGGGCCTGCGGTAAGAAACGATATCCGGGTTTTGGAACTTCACGAAAAACTTTTAAAGGACGAGAGCCTTGAAATATATAAAACAATGAATCATTCTATTAAAGAAATGTATGGGTTATAAAGAAAAATTAAAAGATATCAAAGCATTCGTGTTTGATGTAGACGGCGTATTTACAGATGGAAGTGTATATCTGATGCCTGGAGGAAATATGAGCAGGGTCATGAATGTATTAGATGGTTATGCTGTAGTTAAGGCACTCAAAAACAATTATATAATAGGAGTTATTACTGGTGGAAATGATGAAATGGTAAAACATAGGATCAACTATCTGGGTATTGAGGATTATTATGCTAAATCACATAATAAGATGGTTGATTTTGAAGATTTTAAAAAGAAACACAATCTTAAAAATGAAGAAATCCTGACCATGGGAGATGATCTTCCTGATCTGCACATTATGGAAAATTCTGCAATAGCAGCATGTCCTGAAAATGCAGTTCCTGAGATCAAAGGTATTGCTGATTATATTTCAACAAAACAGGGTGGAAGCGGGGCCGTACGTGATGTTATTGAACAGGTAATGAAAGTACAGGGAAACTGGCACGACGACAATACACAATCGGTATAATTTAAAATATGAAGATCCTTTTAGCATCACAATCACCAAGAAGAAAAGAACTGTTATCCAGTCTTGGATTTGATTTTGAGGTCGTAAAAATAGACTGTGAAGAAATTCTTCCGGATGATATTTCAATAGAAAATGCAGCAGCTTATCTTTCCAAATTAAAAGCTGATACCTTCCGACCTCTTCTGGAGGGAGAGGTTTTATTAACTGCTGATACTGTTGTGGCAATAGATAATCAAATCCTTGGAAAACCAAAAGACACATCTGATGCAAGGAACATGCTGAATATGCTTTCTGGAAAAACCCATCAGGTCTTTACCGGAATTACAATACAAACTTCAGATAGGGTGTTCACAGAAACAGATGTTGCAGATGTGGAACTGGACGAAATATCGGCTGATGAAATTGATTATTATATTGATCATTACAAGCCTTTCGATAAAGCCGGAAGCTATGGAATCCAGGAATGGCTGGGGATGGCAAAGATCACAAAACTATCGGGAAGCTTCTATACCATTATGGGACTTCCCACCCATTTGGTTTACAGAATTTTGAAAGAAATATAAATTTTTCAATATAAAATTTTATTATTTTTACAAAATCATCAAATTGCTGATAATAAAAAGTAGATTAGCAAGTTATATTGAAATAATGAAAAAGAATATTTTATTCCTTTTAGCAACATGCTTTGTTGTTTCCTGTGCTACTAAAGTAAAGAAGCCGGAACAGCGATCAAAGTTTTTAAAAGGTTTTAACACATATTATAACACATTATTTAATGCGAAAGATGCATTAAATAGTGAATTCACGAGCAGGGATAAAGGGCATAAAGATAATTTTTATGCACCGTATATTCCTATACTTACTTATGAAAATCAGCCGTTAGGAAGTGATCTTGGACAGTCTACAGCATTTGCTGAAAATTCTATGAAGATGGCTGATGTGAATAAAGCATCTACAGAAAAAGGAGCGGGCAGGAGTGGCCCTCCAGGTAAGCCAGGGCTTCAGGATATTCCTGGAATGGTGAAAGATAAGGTAAATTCTACGGCATCAGGAATATTGGGGAATGATCCCAATCAGCCTGAAGTAAAAGGAGCCACTACACTTCAAATTGCTGAAGCAAAAGCCTTAAAAGCCATTAATAAATATTCTGTTATCCGAAACGGTGAGGAAAAAAATAAACAGATCTTTGATGCTTATATGATTCTTGTACAATCAAGAATTTATCAAAATAAATCTTTGGAGGCTCTTGATGCTTTAAATTACGTTTTCACCCACATGAAAGAAGATAAGAGATTGCCTTTGGCTAAAGTCTATCAAGGTGAAGCGTACGCACAAATCAAAGATTATCATAAAGCCCAGGAAATTTTCTCAAAATTAAAAGGAGAGGGGATCAGTAAGACTTATGATAAACTACTGAGTATTTATAATTCTGAAGCTCTTCTGGATGCAGGAAAAAAAGAAGAGGCAGTAAAGGAGCTGGACCGGGCCTATGAACTGAACGGCAACAGAAAACTAAAAAGTAGAATTTCTTTTTTAAGAGGTCAGATATTAGAAGGTTTGGGACAAAATGAGAAAGCCAGAGAAAGCTTTATGGCAGCTTATAAATATGCCAATGATTTCGAATTCGAGGTTAAATCTCAGATAGAAATTGCCAAGACATTCAATGGAAAAGGAGATTATAATGGTGCTAAAAACTATTTAGAAAAGATCAGTAACAAGGGAACCTATATGTCCAGAAAAAATGAATTTTATTATGCTTTAGGATTAATGGCCAATAAAGCTGGTAAAAAGGATGAAGGGCAGCAATTCTTTAGAAAATCCCTGGTTGAAAAAGTCTCAGATCCACAGATCCGGGGTTTGGCTTATTATGAGATAGGGAAAAATTATCTTGATAAGAATGATTATATCGGTGCAGGAAGTTATTATGATTCAGCTCTTGCTGTAATGACTTATGAGCCGTCAAAAATTCTTTTACAGGGTCAGTCTGAAAATATAAAAAAGATCTCAAAGAATTATTATCTAATCAAAAAGAATGATAGTATACTCTCTTTAGCAAGAATGACCGATGATCAAAAAAAGGACTTTTTTGCTAAACATATTGCAAAGCTAAAAGCAAAGGAGGAAAGGGAAGAACTGGAAAGACGACGCGCTGAGAGAAGCAAAGGATTTGATACCGGGGATTACAATTCTAATTCAATTTTTGCCAACAGTTCTACTTCTTTCGAAGATTTTGGAACAGCCCCAAAAGGATTTTATTTCAGCAATACTGGAACCGTGAGTAAAGGTACCTCTACGTTTAAGCAGGTTTGGGGAGACAGAGCATTAAGTGACAACTGGCGGTTTTCAAAAAAAATGTCTTCTATTGATGATATGAAGAATGAAGCATTAGGAGTGACTTCTGTTCCTGATCCGAGACGTTTTGAACCTGCCTTTTATATTGAACAGATTCCTACAGATGCCGGAAAATTAGGCCAATTGAAAAAAGACCGGGATACTGCTTCTTTAGGGCTTGGAATTATGTATCAGAATTATTTTACCAATACTCCGCTAGCAACAAAAACATTGTATGACCTTGTGGATGTAAAGCCTGAGGAAAAGGTAATGCTACAGGCGCTATATGAGATTTTTGCAATGAATTATGAAAAAAGTCCTCAGGCAGGAGAAAAGGCAAAACAAATGCTACTGACTGATTATCCTTATACTTCATATGCTGAATTTGCAAGAAATCCTAAGAACAATACTTTTGTAAAATCTTCTGAAGAGGTTGAAAATGAATACAAACGAGCCTATGCCTTATTTGAAACTGAAAAATTTGGAGAAAGTAAGGATGTAATTGATCAGACAATTCAGAAATATCCTAAGGATGCCCTGGTTCCGAAATTGTATTTATTGAATGCTTTTAACACAGGAAAATCCAGTGGTAAGGAAGTAATGATTCTGCAGCTGGAACAAATTGCTCTAAACTATGCAAAGACTCCTGAAGGCATAAAGGCCAAAGAGATGCTGAACTATCTTAAAACTGAGCTGGCTTTCCAGGCCACAGACAATAAAGGAAATGCAGTTCCTCAAAACCAGAATAATGTCCCTACACAGCCAGGATCTAACTTAAACAATAACGTTCCTCCTGTTCAGGATAATAATATTCAGAATCCAAATACACAATCTCCGGTCAATAAAACGCCGAAAAAGATTGGAAATCCGGATCAGGCTAAACAGGATCTCAAAATGCAGAATCCAAATGCACAACCTGCAAAACCAAAATAAAATAAAAAAGCGAAGATCAATCTTCGCTTTTCTTTTTCTTTACTCCATGAAAGTCTTTTAAATAAAAAGGCTCAAAGTAAGCAATATCTTCAAAATCTTTGTTATCTATTTTTTCAAGTGTTTTCTTTATCAGATGCTGTGCAGAAGGGTAGATGTCTTCGTTATATTCAGCATTGGGAAGCTGTAAGATCTCTTTTGCTTTTTTAGCACCATCACCAACGAAAAGTATTTTTTTATCAATCAATTCGATAAAAGAATTTTCATCCAGGATCATAGCTTCTGTTGCAGAAACTTCTTCTCCCGTAGTTCCGTCATAAACAGCTGTATAAACCTCCATTCTTCTTGCATCGACTAAAGGGACTATAAAATCATAGTTTTGACCTACAAAGGGCTCTTTCATGCTTTCTAAAGAATTTACTGCGATAAGCGGAATTTTCAATCCATAACAGAACCCTTTTGCTGAAGCTGCACCGATTCGAAGACCTGTATAGGAGCCGGGGCCTTTACCTAATGAGATCGCCTCAATCTCTTTCATTGAAATCCCTGCACCTTCCAATGCCCATTCTACAAAGGTATGTAAGCTTTCAGATTGTTTATAGTTTTCAGAAACTTCCTCACACGCACACAAAAGCTTTTCCCCATCTGAGATGGCCACTGAGCAGTTTTTGGAAGAGGTTTCAAGATATAATATTTTCATTTTTTTCAGGCTTAACTGCAGATTTTACTAATGGGTAAAATGCTTTTAAATAATCTCTGCAAATTTAATTCTTTTAAATCTATTTTCTATAGATTGTTCTCGGTTCACTTTGAGCACTGGGATAAATCGTCATGTCAGAAACATTCACATGCTTGGGAGCATTCACACAATAGACAATAGCATCAGCAATATCTTCAGCTTTTAAAGGTTCATAACCTGCATATACTGTGGAGGCTCTTTCATTATCTCCTTTAAATCGGACTAAAGAGAAATCTGTTTCTACAGCACCAGGCTGAATATTAGTTACCCTGATTCCGAATTCCGTCAGTTCTAAACGCATCCCTTCAGAAATAACGTCCACTGCTTTTTTGGTTGCACAGTATACGACACCGTTTATATAAGTCTGCCTTGCAGCTACAGAGCTGAGATTAACAATATGACCGGAGTTTCTCTCTTTCATTCCGGGAATAAGCATTTTAGACACGTATAAAAGTCCTTTTACGTTTCCATCGATCATAGAATCCCAATCATCTGTTTTTCCTGCTGAAAGAGGATCTAAACCATGAGCATTTCCAGCATTATTAATCAGAACATCAATATTCTGCCATTCTGCCGGCAAAGAGTTGATGGCATTTTCCACTTGTTCGAGGTTGCTTACATCAAATTTTAAACTTATTACCTCTGTAAAAGCGGATAGCTCAGTTTTTACAGATTCCAGTACTTCACTTCTGCGTCCACAGATGATGATCCTGTTTCCTTGTTGAGCAAATAATTCGGCTGTTGATTTTCCTATTCCGGAAGTAGCTCCGGTTACTAATATGGTTTTCATAAGATTTTTAATTTTTTATATAACAATCTAACGCTGAAAAAATCATTGGTAAACTGTTAAATTGATATGTTGTTACCCTAACGTCAGTTGGCATCAAATGATTCAAAAGCATCGGCTATATGTTCAAGAACCAGTTTCCTTTTTTCATCAGGCAGAACTGATATGATGTCAAAGCGAACTTCCTGATCTTTGTTAAATTCCTCCAGATAATGATTAGCTGCTGAAACAATAGATCTTATCTTCGTTTTTGTAACAGCTTCCTGAGGCAAAATAAAAGCATCTGTAGAACGTGCTTTTACTTCGGTAATAATGATGAGATCATCTTTTTCGGAAATAATGTCGATCTCTGCTTTTTGAAATCGAAAATTTCTCGCCAGAATCTTATGTCCATTCTTTTGCAGATATTCTACAGCCATATCTTCTGCTAATTTTCCAAAATCATTGTGAGTGGCCATTTTTATTTAATTGAAAGATTACCTGATAATTTAAAACTCAATTTTAACCTTAGTTCCGATCTTCATCTTCACATTTCCACCGATAATCAAGGGTCTGTTATCTTTAATGTGTCCATTTGGAAATCTAAAAACTGTAGGAAATTTATATTTCGAAATTCTTTCAGAAATCAACTGATAGGCAAAACCATCAAAACTTTCTTCGTAGCTTTTATTATCTTTTTCGTCACCCATATTCGTCATTCCCCCTACAATGAGTCCTTTTATCTTCTTGAATACTCCCGCCAATTCCAGGCTCATGATCATTCGATCAAGAGCATAAAAATTCTCGCCGATATCTTCAATAAACAATACTTTATCTTTAAAATCAAAAGAGTAGGGAGTCCCTAACAGAGCATAGATAAGAGCAAGATTTCCTCCAATCAGCTCTCCATCAACCTCACCTTCTTTATTGAATTGATTTTTACTGATCGTGTAGTGTAAGGATTTCCCTTTCAAAACATCAAAAAGAAGATCATAACTTGCACTCGTAACTCCAAAACTAGATGTTTTAATAGTCTGTCCGTGAATAGATGCAAACCCTTTTTTAAGAAGATAGCTCTGGATGACGGTATTGTCTGAATATCCAATATACCATTTAGGGTTTTCAGTAAATTTCTTAAGGTTTAAATGCTGAACCAGATGCTGGCAGCCATATCCTCCTCTGGAAGCCCAGATTGCAGAAATATCAGGATCATTTAAAGCCCAGTTGATATCATTTAATCTTTCCTTTTCTGTTCCTGCATAATTATATCCATTTGAAAATCTGGTATAAAGATGTTCTCCTAAAACAGGTTCAAAACCTTTTGCCTTGATCATTGCAATTCCTTCTTCAAGTTGGGAAGCATCTACAGCTCCAGCAGGGGAAATAACAGCTATTTTATCGCCTTTTTTCAGGGACTTCGGAAAGATATTTTTTTTCATTTTGTTTTTTGAAATTTGACTTCTTTTTTCTCAGCTTCTTCTAATCTTTTATCAAATTGATTAAATTTTTTAAAGCTTTGCAAAAAGATAAAGAAACTAAAAACGATCAGGATACATCCAACAATTCTTCTGATTTTGTTGGCTAAAGTTTGCGTCAATTTGTCGTGGAACTGCTTGGCAAGAAATATTTTAGCCAGGTCAATACAGAGATAAGTCCCGATTACTAAACCGATATAAAGGATAAAATTACTAATATCTGGATATTGATTTCTGACAGAAATTACAGTTACTAACCAGAAAAGAATAACCCCTACATTCAAAAGGTTAAAGAAAAAACCATTAATAAAAGTCTTAAAATAATTTTGATTAATGATTCTTTCTTCTCCAGGCATATGCATCTTTGTTTTGGTAACCAGCATAACGATCCCATACACAAAAATAAGAATGGACGTTATCCTGTAAAATCCGGGATGCTTATCTATTAAACTGACTAAATCTGCACTCGCATAATAAGCTGCCACGATACACAACAGATCTGCTGTAATAACTCCGAGATCAAGAGCCAGAGCATGCCGAGGACCACGTGAGAAGCTGGTTTCAATTAAAAGGAAAAAAATAGGTCCTATAAAAACCAGGCTTAACATAAATCCTAATATGACCGCAGATAGTACAAGTTCAAACATTTAATATGGCTTTAAAATGGAAAAATATCCATCTCATTTTGTACAAATTTAAACTTTATGATTTAATTAATCAACAATCTTGAAATCCAGTTGTTTCTGAATTAAGTTCGCTTTCACTACTTTGATCTGAACTTCATCTCCCAACTGATATTTTTTACCTGTCCTTGAACCATATACTGCATGGGTTGCTTTATCATAAACATAAGAATCATCTACTAGATCTCTCAATTTGATTAATCCCTCTGCACCATTGTCAGGAATTTCAACCCAGAAACCAAATTCTGCAACTCCGGAAATAACTCCTTTGAAATTTTCTCCCAGGTGTTTTTCCATGAATTTTACCTGCATGAATTTAATAGAATCTCTTTCTGCATCCGCAGCTAATCTTTCCATCGCGCTACAGTGCTTTGCTTTTTCTTCCAATTCATTTCTATCCGGAGATTTTCCACCATCCAGATAATGCTGTAGCAAACGGTGAGCAAGTAAATCAGGATAACGACGGATAGGAGAGGTGAAGTGAGAATAATATTCAAATCCTAAACCATAATGTCCGATAGGCTCAGTGGAGTAGACTGCTTTACTCATACTTCGCATGGCTAAGGTTTCAATCATATTTTCTTCTCCTTTCCCTTTTACATCATACAATAACTTATTCAAAGATTCAGCTACTTTCTTTGTGTTGGCAAGATTCATCTGATATCCAAATGTAGAAACAAAATCTCTTAATGCTTCTAATTTTGCAGGATCCGGATCATCATGAACTCTATATATAAAAGTATTGTTCGAAACTCCTCCTTTGTTCGTTAAAGAAACAAACTCTGAAACTTTTTTATTGGCTAAAAGCATAAATTCCTCAATCAGGTGATTTGAATCCTTGCTTATTTTAAAGTAAACGCCAATAGGCTGATTATTTTCATCCAGATTAAATCTTACTTCACTTCTATCAAATGTAATGGCTCCATTATTAATACGTTCCTGACGCATAATTTTAGCCAGTTTGTCCAGTACAAGAATTTCTTCCGTTAAATCTCCCTGCTGGGTTTCGATACGTTCCTGAGCTTCTTCATAGGTAAATCTCCTATCCGAATGAATAACCGTTCTTCCAAACCATTGTTTCTGAATTTCTGCATTGTCATTCAATTCAAAAACAGCTGAGAAGGTATATTTATCTTCGTTCGGGCGAAGTGAACATACATCATTACTTAATACTTCCGGTAACATAGGAACTACACGATCCACCAAATACACTGAAGTAGCTCTTTGATAAGCTTCATCATCTAAAATAGTTCCAGGAACTACATAATGAGAGACATCAGCGATATGAACACCAATTTCCCAATTTCCATTTTTTAATTTTTGGATGGATAATGCATCATCAAAATCCTTTGCATCTTTAGGGTCAATTGTAAATGTGCAGACATTACGCATATCACGACGTTTTGCAACTTCATCATCCGTAATCTGTCTGTTGATCTTATCTGCATCCTGTTCTACTTCTTCCGGAAAATCATATGGCAAACCATATTCAGCTAAAATGGAGTGTATTTCTGTTTCATGTTCTCCCGGAGCCCCTAAAACTTTGATGATTTCTCCTTCAGGGTTTTTATCTCCAGGTTTCCATTCCGTCATTTTTACGACTACCTTATCTCCATCTTCAGCACCTCCAAATTTTCCTTTAGGAATGAAAATATCTGTATTGATCGATTTTTTATCGCAAACAACAAATCCAAAATCTTTATGGGTAACTACCTGCAGGGTTCCTACAAATTCGGTTCTGGTTCTTTCCAAAACTTCTAAAACAGAGCCCTCAAGTTTTTTACCTTTATACGTATATGTTACTATTAATACTTTATCGCCTTGCAAAGCATCTTTTACATTTTTCGAATGGATAAAAATATCATCTTCCATTCCATCTACATTCACATAAGCATTTCCGGATTGATTGAAATCAATAACTCCCGTTAATGTTCCTGCAATATTTAAATTGATAATGTATTTTCCTTTATCAGTTTCTTTAATTTTTTCTGAAGACTGCAGCTTATGTAAAGCCTGGATCACCATTTCCCTCTGTCTGGGATTCTTGTAATCGATTCCATCAGCGATCTGTTTATAATTATAGACTTTTGATGAGTTTTCATTCATAAATCTGAGGATCAATCTCCCGATCTCCATTAATTTATGGTCATTTTTTTGACTTATATATTTTCTTTTTTTCATTTTTTAAAAATTATTTTCAATATCAACAGCATTATTTTCCTTCCATTCTTTTAATAACGGGAGTTTTAGTTCGTATAAATTTAATACAAAAAAGGAGAAGAGGGGGTGAAAAACCTATTATAAATAAATTTAATATTATCAATAGAGATTTTGAAGGAAATATAGAATGTGTTTCTATTTGTTGTTGCAAAGATAGGTAATTTAAAATAAATAAGGCTTGCAATTTGATTTACAAGCCTTTATATTTTTTAGCAAAATGCTATTTTGTCTACTCTCGTCTGATGTCTGCCACCTTCGAAATTGGTAGAGAGAAATTTCTCAACGATTTCTATAGCCAACTCCTTAGATATGAATCTTGCTGGCATTGAAATCATATTAGCATCATTATGCTGTCTCGCCAGCGAAGCAATTTCAGGCATCCAGCAAAGTGCGCAACGGATCTTCTGATGCTTGTTAGCAGTGATCTGCACTCCATTTCCACTTCCGCAAATAAGGATTCCTAATTCGTTTTCCCCATTTTCTACAGAAGTTGCTGCAGGATGCACAAAGTCAGGATAATCCACACTGTCTGTGGAAAACGTTCCAAAATCCTGAATATCAAATCGTTCTGAAAAATAGTTTTTAACAATCTCCTTATATTCAAAACCTGCATGATCGGCTGCAATCGCAATTTTTCTTTTCATAGTAGTTGTATTAGACTTTATATAGATTTATTTCCCTACAAATTTAAGTATTAAAAATCAATTGTTAGTTTATCACTAGTTAATTGTGAAAAGCAATGTGAATAACTGTGGAAAAGTTTTATAAACTAATTATTTTTCCAACGCTAAAATTAACTAATGAGAAAAATCCTCGGAAAGTCAACACAAAATTTTAAAAATCTTTTTTGGAGGAATTCGTTAACTTTTCCATAAACGAGTAATTAATAATCAAAATTGTTAACAACTAATCCATTTTTGTTAGTAACCCTCTGAATAATCAGATTTACAAGAAATTATATTGTGAATTAAATATGAATTATATAAAAATTTAGTGTTATCAACTTTTTGGCATAAAGTTATCCCCGAAACTCACAACACTCAACAACAATACTCATTCTTCTTTTCTTCAAAAAAAAAAAATATTGGTTAGTGAGTGTTGGGCTTGTGGGAAGTTTTTTGAAAACTTTTTTTGAATCAATCTTTTCCAAAAGTTTAAAATCTTACATTTGTGAAACGAAAATTCTAAGATATTTATGAAAACAGTCAATGATTTCAATTTTAAAGACAAGAAGGCTTTAGTGAGGGTGGATTTTAATGTTCCGCAAGATGATCAGCTTAAAGTTACAGATAATACAAGGATTGCGGCTGTAAAGCCAACTATTGATAAAATTCTTAATGATGGTGGATCGGTAATTTTAATGACTCACTTAGGAAGACCAAAAGGAGAGGCGAAAGACGAATTTTCTTTGAAGCATATTCTGGGAGAAGTTTCTAATGTCTTGGGAAAAGAAGTAAAATTTGTAGACGAGTCTATAGGAGCAAAAGCTGAGCAAGCTGCTTCTGAGCTTAATCCTGGAGAAATTTTGTTGTTGGAGAATTTACGATTTCATAATGAAGAGGAAAAAGGGGATAGAGGATTTGCTGAGCAGCTTTCTAAATTGGGAGATGCATATGTGAATGATGCTTTTGGGACTGCCCATAGAGCTCATGCTTCTACAGCAGTTATTGCTGAATTTTTTAATTCAACTAAATTTTTCGGTTTACTAATGGCTAATGAACTTAAAGCTATTGATAAAGTATTAAAGAGTGGTGAAAGGCCTGTTACAGCGATACTTGGTGGATCAAAGGTTTCAACTAAAATTACCATTATAGAAAATATTCTTCCGGCAATCGATAATTTGATTATTGGTGGCGGGATGGCATTTACATTTATTAAAGCACTTGGTGGTAAGATTGGAAACTCACTGGTTGAAGAAGATAAATTACCATTGGCTTTGGAAATTTTAGGTAAAGCAAAAGAGCATAGTGTAAAAGTTTATCTTCCTTCTGATACGATCATAGCGGAAAGTTTTAGTAATGATGCGGATAGGAAAGAAGTGGATATTTATGCAATTCCTGAAGGTTGGATGGGATTGGATGCAGGTTCAAAATCAAGAGATCAGTTCAATGATGTTCTTCTTAATTCCAGAACAATTTTATGGAATGGTCCGATAGGAGTTTTTGAAATGTCTAATTTTGCTGGTGGAACTGTTGCACTCGGTGACAGTATAGCTGAGGCTACGAAACTGGGAGCTTTTTCTTTAGTAGGAGGTGGAGATAGTGTTGCTTTCGTTAAGCAATTCGGATATGGAGATAAAGTAAGTTATGTATCTACCGGAGGGGGTGCAATGCTTGAAAGTTTGGAAGGCCTGGAACTTCCTGGTATTGCAGCTATTAATAAGTAAAAACTGTTATTATATAAATAAAGTAACCTTCCCATAACAGGAAGGTTACTTTTTATTTTATATTAACTTATTGAACATAAGCTACATAACATTCATTGATAGCACCATTATTTGTTTTAGCAAAGAATGAATAATCTATCCAAAAATACCCGTTATTTCCCCAGCTGGTTCCCCATTGGTTTTGTACTTTGAATGCTTGTTTATTGTCATCATATCCAATCACAGCAATTGCGTGTCCTCCACGTGAATTTCCCGAGTGTGAGCTCCATATCCATCCATTTGAGGAACTTAAATGATCAAAACTGTAATCTACTGTAACTGCGATAATTATAGGTAGATTCATACTTAAAAGCGTTTTTACATTGCTTAGGTTTGTTTTGTCCACAGTTGCCCATGTAGTAAATTTGTGTGTACTGGCTGCATTTTTCTGAGAAGTGTTTGGCTGAGTAGAACATCCGGTATCGTTGTAAGGCATCTCAGCCCAACTACAAACCCCTTGATTTTTGATGAGATTTAACCCATCACTTACATAAGCACCTGCATCACATGATCCCAGCTTGATCTGGTTGTACACGTATTCAGGACTTCTTTTTGCGGTCACCCCTTTAAAGTTGGATTCCAGTGAACTGGCTGTTGTGTAGGCTGTTGCCCATGCAACGCAAGATCCTTCGGCGCCTTGATCACCAATGGCGGGTAAGCCAGGAATAAAATAGCTTGATGCTAAAGCATTTTTAGCAGCTGATTCAGTCTTTCCTTTTAATTTCAAGGTAAGTTCATTGATGTTTACTTTTGCGAAATTGTCATAAGTTGTCTGATCTATCAGCTTTGCTCCTAAAGAATGATTTTTTTGTGCTTCATTAGAAGTAGTGTTGAGATCTTCGTCTCTTTTTTCGCATGATGTAACGGATAGCATTCCTATTGCTATCATTACGATTTTGAAATTTTTCATTGAATAATATTTTAAATGGTTCTGTGAATGTATATATTATTTTCACATATAGATGATTTATTTTTATGTAAACATATTATTTATTAAACAAAATGCAATAATTAATATTTTTTACTGATATATTTTTATTTTGGTTTATTTTGTTATTATTAATTTTAATTTTTTTAAATATTTTTAATATTTGATGCATTTTTATTAATTTTTAATATATTTTATTAAAATTTTTTTTGAATTTATATATATTATTAAATTATTTATTTTATTTCGTTCAATTATTGTAATTTTTTTTTGATCTTTTTAGTGAAAAATTGAATTTTGTTAATTATTTTTCAATATAAAAGTGAAAAAAATGACCTTTAAGTATTGTTTTTTGTAATATTTTAAATATCTCTAGTAAATTAGTGGTGTATTTCTTATCTGTTATAATCTGTTCTAAAAGCGTATATTTTATTACAACGGATTACATCTCTGATTTAAAAATGGTGTTTTATATGGTTAATCTAATTGGAGGTAATCCTGGGAAGTGGAAATAGGGTAGAAGTGTAGGATTGCAAACTTTAGTGAAGCATGTTATGATTTTATTGAAAGATCTAAATGAATTATCCTTGAAATATATGTGATCATAAAAAATCTTAACATATAAACTGGAACATAAAATTTAAGAATTGAAAATAAGTATGAAAAAAAATAGTTCGACATTTGTCGAACTATTTTCATTTATGATGATTCTAATTTGTTAAGATTTTTATTGAATCCCATTTATGTCTGGTTTTTTAGATTTTAGTATAAAAACGGTGAAAATTGACCTTCACAAATGGGTTAAAAATCGACTTTCTATCTTTTTTCGATAATGTATATCAAACTTGAAAATTCGTTCGAAAAAAGTGCTTTTATGTTAGAAATCGTTCCATGGATTACTGCTTTTAGCCAAAAAAGCGGTGATTTTTTATATTTTTCGCTTAACATTGAGATGTAATACGAATCGAGAACAAGGGGTTTAATCTTTCTCAATTTCCAGTCTGGGTTTTTTGAAATTAGATTTTCCATGCCCTTTTTAGAAAAATGAAAGATATGTCTGGGAACATCATAAGCTGCCCAGTATTCTTTATAATGTTTTGCATCATAAGATGTAGGGTTGGGTACTGCTATAATCAGTAGACCTTTTTCCTTTAATTTGTTATGAAATATTTCCAGCATTTCTGACTGATTTTCGATATGTTCAAATACATGCCATAAAGTGATGGCATCTAAACTTTTATTTTCAATTACACTGATATGATCTAAAATCGTAGCAGAGGTTACTTTATTTTCTGCAGCCTTCCTGGCATCCGGATCCGGTTCGAATCCAAATGTTTGAAAATCTTTTTCTATAAATTTTACAAACTCTCCTGCACCACATCCGTAATCAAGAACTTTTGAGTTCTTTTGTAATCTGTCGATCAGAATTGTTTTTTTATACTGAAGATTGAACGATTGAAGAAATTTATACAATTTTTCTTTTAAACTTCCTGAATCCTGATGATGGGAGATATACTCTTCGCTTTCATAATATCTTGAAATGTTAGATGGAATAGGGGAGGTTTTAAATACTCCTTTCGTTTCTGTTTCTTCAATTTCAAATATTTCCTGAGTCAGAAAGTGATCTTTAATTTTCATTAAAATATTCTTTTATATTAAAAATTAAGATATTCAGAGTTGGCAAAGAAGCTCATAAATACCTTAATTTTTGTTTTTTCATAAAATATGTTTCACGTGAAACATAATGCAATTATCGTCCTAAATACACCAGTAAAACATTAATATCAGCAGGGGAAACACCACTGATTCTTCCAGCCTGAGCAATTGTTTTTGGTCGTACATTATTCATTTTTTGCTTAGCTTCAGAAGATAGGCTGGCTAATTTTAAATAATCGAAATCTTCTGGGATTTTAATATTTTCTAGGCGATTAAGTTTAGAGACATTTTCTTTCTCTTTTTCGATATAGCCTCTGTATTTAATATTTACTTCTGCCTGTTCTCTTACTTCATCTGAAAAAGTTGATGATACTTCCTTGATTGCTTCAATACCTTCCAGTTTTTCTAAAGTAATATTAGGTCTGGTAAGGAATTGAGCGGCTCTGTAGGCTTGATCTACCGGATTACTATCCATACTTTCTAAAATAGGATTAATGATTCCTGGTTTTAAAGAAGTTTCTCGTAAAAAGGTTTCAAGTTCCTCACTTTTAGCTATTTTATCTTGAACTCTAATTAATCTGTCCTCTTTAGCTAAACCAAGCTCATATGCTTTTTCAGTTAATCTGATATCTGCATTGTCTTGTCTTAATAGTAGTCTGTATTCTGCTCTCGAAGTAAACATTCTGTAAGGTTCTTCCGTTCCTTTTGTAATGAGATCGTCTATTAGTACACCAATATAAGCTTCATCTCTATTTAAAATAAATTCATCCTTATCATGTACTTTATTGTGGGCATTAATTCCTGCCATCAGGCCTTGGCCTGCGGCTTCTTCATATCCTGTTGTCCCATTAATTTGTCCTGCAAAATATAGATTGTCGATCAGTTTTGTTTCTAAAGTATGCTTTAATTGGGTAGGAGGGAAGTAGTCATATTCAATAGCATAGCCCGGGCGGAATACTTTTACGTTCTCGAATCCTGGAATATGCTTCATTGCTTTGATCTGTACGTCTTCCGGTAATGAAGAACTGAAACCATTTACATAAATTTCAACTGTTCTCCAGCCTTCCGGCTCCACGAATAACTGATGTCTTGTTCTTTCTGCGAAACGATTGATCTTATCTTCAATACTAGGGCAGTATCTTGGACCTAGACTTTGAATGGTGCCATTGAACATTGGGCTTCTGTCAAAACCTTCCCTTAATATATCGTGTACAGTTTCGTTTGTATAAACGATGTGGCAGCTTAATTGTTTGGTTAACCTTGGAGTGTCTAAATAGCTGAATTTTTGTGGTTTTTCATCTCCTTTTTGTTCTTCCATTTTAGAATAATCAAGGCTTCTTCCATCTACTCTTGGTGGAGTACCTGTTTTCATTCTTCCTGCTTCAAAACCTAAAGAAACCAATTGTTCTGTAATACCAAATGCTCTTGGTTCTCCCATTCTTCCACCTCCTAATTGTTTATCTCCAACGTGGATCAAACCATTCAGGAAAGTACCGTTTGTAAGGACAACAGATTTGGCTTTAATGGAAATTCCCAGGGAAGTTACAACTCCGGTTACTTTATTGTTTTCGACAATAAGTTGTTTTACCATATCCTGAAAGAAATCAAGATTAGGAGTATTTTCTAATGCTAATCGCCATTCCTCAGCAAACAGCATTCTATCATTTTGTGTTCTTGGAGACCACATTGCAGGACCTTTTGATAGGTTAAGCATTTTAAATTGGATGGCAGATTTATCGGCTATAATACCTGAATAGCCTCCCATTGCATCTATCTCGCGAACAATTTGTCCTTTTGCGATACCACCCATCGCGGGGTTGCAACTCATTTGACCAATAGTCTGCATGTTCATAGTGACAAGCAATGTTTTTGATCCTAAATTAGCAGCAGCAGCAGCAGCTTCACAGCCAGCATGGCCAGCACCTACTACTATTACATCATATATTTCTGAAATCATTTTATTACCTATTTTAAGGCTTAAATTTTAATCTTTTTACTAAATGTTTCACGTGAAACATTGTTTTAAAACAAGGCTTAAATGAGCCTCTATTGGGTGTTATTTGCCTTATTGATATTTCATTTTATCCTAAAAATGAATTAAAATAAAGGCAATGCTATTATAAATGCTAAAAAATATCAATCAATATATTTAGCTAAATATAAATCTTCTTTACTGCGCATTTCTTTTTCTTCGTCCTCTGTTTTATCCTTATATCCGCAAAGATGAAGGATGCCGTGTCCTAAAACTCTTCTTAGCTCTTCTTCATAATTTTTGGATAGGGTAGAAGCGTTATCTGAAATGCGCTGCAAAGATACGAAAATCTCAGCGCTTATTGTTTTGCCTTTAACATAATCGAATGTGATGATATCAGTATAGTAATCATGCTGCAAATAATCCTGATTGATCTTGAGTAAATACTCATCATCGCAAAAGATATAGTTGATTTCACCCATTTTTTTTCCTTCCGAAAGAATAATTTCTTCCAGCCATTTGGTATAGTCTGTATTGACAGATTCCGGTAAATTTTCGTAAAAGAATTGTATCATTGTTTTAAAACCAGTGTCCTAATATAACACTGAATATGCCTTTTTGATTGTTTTTTAAAGAGTGACTGAAATTAACTTTAATCTGTCCGAAAGGAGATTTATAGCCTGCCGTTATTCCCAGAGAACTATAATTAAGTTTTGCTGCATTTTCAAAGGTAATATCATTCGAGAGATTAGCAAAAGAGAAGTTACCACTTATAAAGTAATTCTTGTTGAATTTAAACTGGAGATCATTTGAAATCAAGACCACATTATTAGTACCTAATTGCGCAAAATAAAATCCGCCAAAGCTTTTAAAGTTAATTACATTCTGCTCAAAAATTCCTCCTAATCTATATTTATAGAATTCCGGAAGATGTTCCCCTAGTGTTATTCCTCCATACAAGTTCAGTCTGTAGGTAAAATGTTTTGCCAAAGGAATGTTCACTCTTATATCTGCTTTAATCTGAACCACTCTTTTCTCCAGCTCAGATTTCATAAGATCGATTACCTTTCCTTCAGCTGATATATATATTCCTTTCGTAGGAAAGTCCTTGTCATTTTGAGTGTCACTTTTAATAAAGACATAAGGATTTAAAAATCTACTTATTCTCTCGTTGGTGCCGTTGGTGTCAGCACTAAAATAATCATGACTTATACCGCCTCCTATTGCAAACTTATCTTTCCATACAGATTGGATAAAAGCCTCATTTCTGAGCCATTTCCAGGTATCGGAATCATAATTGTTCACGTCTTTTAGTTCGACAGTCATTCCGGAGGAATAGAGTCCAAATCCTGGTATGTAGCCGTTATCAATAAAATAGTTCAGATAATACCGCGGTTGATCTCCCACAATAACATCTAACGACAGGTTTGAGTTTTTAAATAAAAGGCGCTTTGCAGAATAGTTAAGAAGCAATCCGGTTTTAAAGACATTATCATAATGGAGTCCAAATTTGAAAAAATGTCTTGCGTCATCCTCCGTTACATATAGTTTTAAATAATTGGCATTGTTTTCTGATACGATATCATAATTGATAAACTTATAATTATTGGTAGCGACTAACCTGTCAATTTTCTTATTTATACTTCCATATGTTTCCATGGAGGGGAGATGTAATCCCATTTTCCCCAGAGTGTAGTTTTTACCATAAATTTTACTTCCAATCAGAGAGATGCTATCGATCTTATAGACATTAGAATATATTGGATTTACACGCTGTCTGAGGCGGTCAAAAGATCGCTTTGGTAATTGATCTAAAATGTTGACATATTTCATCCCTTCTACATAACCACTATCCAGAATTTTTTTCTTTTCATCATAGCTGGTGGCAGACATCCCTTTAAGATTTGGTTTGATATTGATGTCTGTATATTTATACTGCCGTCTGGTATCTTTATGGATATTCATATCGATAACCTGGTTTAGAATGGCAATGATATTGTTTAAATCCTCTCTTTTCGATAAGTCCTGGTTAAGGTCCACACCGATTACGATATCAATTCCTTTGTCCTTTAATGGCTTTGAGGGATAATTTACCGTCATAGCCCCATCGATATAAATACTGTCACCGACTTTTACAGGATCCATTAAAGAGGGAAATGCCGAGCTTGCCATAATTGATTCTACAAGATCTCCTTTTTCAAAGACCTGCATATTTCCACTTTCCAGATTCGTTGCTACACACATAAAGGGAATAGGCAACTTTGAAAAGTCATCAATATTGGAAACGTTTTTAAATAATTCCTTTAGTAAATAAACATTCTTTTGTCCTGTACTTATAGAAGAGGGTAGATTTATTTTCCCGTTTTTTATGGGAATGGATAAAAGATATTTGTCTACAGATTTATTGAAGAATGTACTTTCTTTCCTGGATTTCGGATCCATGATCAAAGAATAGAAATCAGTATCCATTACAATTTTTTCAATCTCTTTTCCTGAATATCCTGAAGCATACAAGCCTCCTACAATGGCACCCATACTTGTTCCGGCAATGTAATCTACTTTTACACCTAAGGAATCTAATACTTTCAAAACTCCAACATGAGAAAAACCTTTAGCTCCTCCTCCTGCAAGAGAAAGTCCTATTCTGGGATTTTTTGGAATTACCAGGCCCTTTTTTACTTGCGAATGCATGAAAAGTAGCTGGAATAAGAGTATAAGAATGAGGGATTTTCTCATAGGATTAGTCTTTTATATAAATCCGTTTCACCCGGGGTGAGATGGAAGTTAATACTTCATAGGTTATCGTTTTGCAGTACTCTGCGAATTCTTTTAAACTTGGCTTTGAATTAAATACGGTCACCATATCACCCTCTTTTACATTAGGAATATGATCCACATTGATCATCATCATATCCATACAGATGTTTCCTACAATGGGAGCTAATGTTTTATGTATTCCTACACTCCCGATTTGATTTCCTATCAATCTTGGGATACCATCGGCATAACCCACAGGAATAGTAGCTATTCTTGTTAGATGATCAGTCTTATATCGTCTGCTGTAGCCAATAGATTCTCCATTTTCTACCGATGAAATCTGAGAGATTACTGTCTTAAAACTGACTGTAGACTGAAGCTGTTTTTGTATTTCACTATTTGGTGATTCACCTAACATTCCTATTCCGATCCTTACCATATCATATTGATGATCAGTATAGTTTGTTATACCAGATGAGTTTAAGATGTGTCTGATGGGTTGATATCCAAGCTTTCCAATCAGGTAATTTGAATTTTTCTCAAAAGTATCAAATTGATTAAAAGTAAATTCTCTTTCTTCCGGCATATCCGAAGATGAAAGGTGTGTTAAAATACTTTGAACCTTCAGATTTTTGTTCTTTAATATTTCACTTAAATGATCCAGTTCAAATTCTTTAAAACCAAGACGATGCATTCCTGTTTCCAGTTTGATATGGATTGGGAATTTCTGATCATATCCTGATTTTTGAACAGCATCATTAAATAATTCCAATACCCTGAAACTATATATTTCAGGTTCAAGATTATACTGTATAATGGCATCATAGCTGTGCTGTGCAGCATTCATGACCACAATAGGAGTTGTGATCCCTTTTTTCCGCAGCTCTACACCTTCATCTGTATAGGCAACACCAAGGTAATCAATATGGTGGTGCTGTAAAAATTCTGAAATTTCATAACTACCAAGTCCATAAGCATTTGCTTTTACCATAGCCATGACTTTGGTTTCCGGTTTTAGCAGGGATTTATGATAGTTGATGTTATGGAGGATTGCATTCAGATTGATCTCTAAAACAGTATCATGTTTTCTAAGTTCAAGAATATCCTTTAATCTTTCAATCTCAAATTTCCTTGCCCCTTTTAAAAGAATGATCTGGTTTTCGATATCGGTAAGATGTTTACTTTCAATTAATTCCTGAGTGTCAATAAAAGTGTAGGTTGTAGATCTAAAAAGATCGCTAAATGCAGTTATCTCACTTCCAACGAGGAATAGGGAATCAAATTTCTGTTCATTAACAAGTTCAGAAACTTCTTCATACAATTCCTTAGAATTTGAATTGACTCCAACAATGTCTGTTAGAACAAGTGATTTTTTGGGTTTATTGTATTCATTCAGAAATTGTAGCGCCGTTTTTAAAGAATCCAGATCAAGGTTAAAAGAATCATTAACAATAATATTATTCTTATTTCCCTCGATAGCCTCCAGTCGCATTTCAACGGTCTTTAAAGCGTTGATTTTTTCGATGATCTTTTGATTATCGATATTCAACTCCTTTAGTACAGTAATAAGGGCCAGAGCATTAGTTAGCGTAGCTTCATCTCTTTGATGAACCGGGAAACTTATTTCCTCATCAATATATTGGACAATAATATTTTCATCCCGGGAAATATTACTTTTGATAAAGACCTGGTTTTCATTTTTAAAACCGTAGGATATCAATTTTTTGTCAGCGTATAATTCTTTTATTTTTTGTTCAACAAGGGAATTGTCGCCATTATAAATAATGACCTGTGAATCTTTGAACAATTTGATTTTTTCATTAATCAGCATTTCTTCAGACTCAAAATTTGCAGCATGTGCTGTCCCGATATGCGTAAGAAGACCAATCTGAGGGCTGAAAATATTTTCAAGCTTATCCATTTCATTGGGCTTGGAAATTCCAACTTCAAAAATTCCAAGTTCATAAGAATCATTAATTTGCAGAAGAGAAAGGGGGAGCCCGATTTGTGAATTAAAACTTTTTGGGCTTTTTACCGTTGAAAACTCGTTCCATAGGCATTGATATAACCATTCCTTTAAAATGGTTTTCCCATTACTTCCAGTAATTCCAATTGATTTTAAATGGGAATGTTCGAAATGGTACTTAGCGAGTTTTTGGAGAAATTCCACAGAATTATCTACTATGATCCAGGTTATGTCTTCAAACTGAGGAAAAGCATGTTCTGAAATAATAATTTTTATACCTCTGCTTATGGCAGATTCAATAAATTTTTCCCCTGAATTTTTTTTAGTATTAATTGCGATAAAAGCAGTATTCTTGATCGAATATATAATTCTGCTGTCGAAAGCAATATTTTTAATGATAGCCTGAGTATCTCCAATAACTTCTGCATTGGTGATATCTGCAATTTCCTGTATCGTGTAGTTCATTGGTGCCTTTCTACTATGTTTTTTTGGGGCGAAATTGTCGAATTGCGAAACAACAAAAAACTGTATAATTATGTAACAATTTTACAGTTAAACAATTCGGCAATTTTACAATTCGGCGATTTCGCCTTTATAAATTTAATTATTTCTTCTTTTTTAAAAGGACTTCATCAATGAAGACCCTACGGCTTACTGCCTCATAACTTTCGGTTTCTCCTAATTCAACCAAACTGTCTCCCTCGGAAGTTCTCATGGAATAATTAGCAAGATTCCCTGTTCTCTTACAGATAGCATGTACTTTGGTTACGTATTCAGCAGTCGCCATAAGATTGGGCATTGGCCCAAAAGGACGTCCTAAAAAATCCATATCCAAACCTGCAATAACAACTCTTATACCACTATTTGCCAATTGATTGGCAATTTCAACAATGCTTTCGTCAAAGAACTGGGCTTCATCAATTCCTACCACATCACAATTAGAACCCAATAAGAGAATTTCATTTGGGTTTTCTACTGCTGTACTTCGGATTTTATTCTGATTATGTGAAACCACATCCTCATCAGAATACCTTGTATCAGTTTTTGGTTTAAAAATTTCCACATTTTGCCCTGCCATTTCTGCTCTTCTAAGCCTTCTGATCAACTCTTCAGTTTTTCCGGAAAACATTGAGCCACAAATAACTTCCATCCAACCGCTTTGTTTGGAGTGATTAATTGTATTTTCTAAAAACATTTGTTAAATTAGCCGTAATATTTTAAGATCAAAAGTAAGCAATTTTTAACAAGAATCTTATATGCAGAATATCCAAGATTTAAAGGAAAAAATTTTTTTCGAGTCCAAGAACATTATTGATATCCTCGAAAAAATAAACAATGTGGATGAATTACTTTCCAAGCAAGATCTTGTGGATGAACTTGCCAATAGGATTTCTTTTTTAAGAATGCTGGAAAAGAATATTGAATACTTTATACCCGCTTCTTTACCACAAAATTCGGAAAATCAAATCAATACAGCTTCTGTAAATGATGATTTTGAACCTCAGGATTCAGCTCATGAAGTAACAGAAGAAGAAGCCATCTTCAATAATGAATTGAATGAAATCGGCGAGGATGAGGATCCCGGATATCAGGAAGAGATTGAACAGGGACCAGAAACGGAAGAAGAAGAGGAAGAGATTTTCAATAATCAACTTGAAGAGATTGTTGAAAATGAATACCATGAGAATAGAGTAAGTTTTGCTGAAGAAGGTTTCAATGATCAAAATCCGGAAGGTAAATTGGATGATGATCAGATGGAAGAAGAAGTCATTTTTACAAATCAATTGAATGAGATCAATGAATTTGAAAATGAACCTTCAGATTATCAGGAATCCAGCTTAAATTCTTTTGACGAAGAAGAAAACATTCAGAATAATCTGGAAGAAGATGCAAAGTCTGATCAAGCAAAAGCCTTTGCCAATAAGGGCGATGAATTTTCTGAAGTTAATGAGAAAATGCCAAGTATTTTTGATACTGAAGTCTTGGAAGATGACGAAATGCTGATCGAAGAAAATGAATCCCAGTTTATATCTTCCAATGTAGCTATTGAGCAGGGTGAAATGGTAATGGAAACTTCTAATGTAGAAAATATTCTGAACGAAATAAAAAATGATGCTCAGGTTGAAGAAAGACGTGAGGAACAGGCTATTTCAGAAGAAAATAATAAGAGAAAAATCGTTGAGATCGATAATGGTCATCAGGAACATATCCAGGAGAAATACCCTTCAGATGAAAGTTTTGAAAATCTTGATGAGTATAATCAGGAGAAGAAAATTAAGCTGGCCAATATTAAAGGATTAAAATCCATACAGTCATTATTTGATGATGATCCTTTAGACCGTGAAATTCCTCAGGAAAGAGGGAAAGGGGAATCGATCGTAAAAGAAGATAATGGAAGCTTACTAAAAAATAATATTCCTACTCATTTTATGGAGGCTGAAAAGTCTAAACCTGTGTTTAAATTGGATCTGAATGACAGGATTGCATTTTCAAAAATGCTGTTTGAAGGAAGTCAGTCTGAGCTGAATGAAGTGATTTCAGAACTGAACAGCTTTAGAACGCTTGAAGAAGCAAAGGAATATCTAAGTGATCTGTATTACTCCAGAAACTGGAGAAAAGTAGATGAATATGCCCAAAGATTATGGGTATTGGTGGAAAATAAATTTTTATAATTTTAATTTTGAGTGGAATCCTATATTTTGTTCCTACCCCTGTTGGGAACTTAGAAGATATGACTTTCAGAGCAGTGAACGTCCTGAAAGAAGTCGATTATATTTTATGTGAAGATACAAGAACCTCTGGAGTTCTTTTAAAACATTTTGAGATTTCTAAACCATTGAAATCTTATCATTTACATAATGAACATCAGGCTACGGAAAAAGTAATTTCTGACCTGGAAAGCGGCCAGAATATTGCGATTATTACTGACGCGGGAACACCTGGAATTTCGGATCCTGGATATTTACTGGCAAAAGCAGGATCTGATCATCATATTGAAATGATCTGCCTGCCTGGGGCAACTGCCTTTGTTCCTGCCCTGGTAGTATCTGGTCTTCCGAATAATGAGTTTTTATTTGCTGGTTTTCTTCCTCAAAAGAAGGGAAGGCAAACAAAGCTTAAACAGCTTGCTGAAGAGAAGAAAACAATCGTTTTATATGAGAGTCCTCATAAAATAAATACAACACTGGAACAGATTAAGGAGTTTTTCGGAGAACATACGAAAGTAAGTTTGAGCCGTGAGATTTCTAAAAAATTTGAAGAAACTAAAAGAGGAACAATCAACGAACTAATCGAATTTTCCAAAAGTAAAACTTTAAAGGGAGAAATTGTTCTTATCGTGAATAATTCTATTTAATTGAAAAAGCTATTTTTTATACTGCTATCATCAGTTTGTATTGCACAACAGACTGATCAATACAAACAGATCTTATTATCAAAACAATTAGGGAAAGAAGTACGCTTTTATGCTAATGGATATGGAATAATTTCAGATACAGGAAAATCAAGTATCGTAGATTCTTTAGGAGTCGTTACTGCTGCTTTTCCCTACAAAAATGAGATACTAAGACTTACTAAAGACCGGTTTATATTAAAGGTTAAAGAAGGGACTTTTAATGGAAAAACAGCGTTAATAGATGCCAAAGGAAATCAATTGATCCCCCTCGATAACTTTAAGTTCAGGACCTGGGAGAATAAGGAAAGACTTATTTACTCTAAAGGAGGGAAGGATTGTGTGTATGATTATAATGGAAAGCAGATAACCCCATTCTTTGATAAAATTGAATTCGCTAATGAAAGCAGGCTTTTTATTAAAACAGGAAAGGTCTGGAAAATCTATGATTTTAATGGTCAACAGATCTCTGATAGAGAATTTGATGATCATCTACATTTCTATAAAGGAAGGGTATATATTATTACAGGGTTTAGAAAAGGAGAAGTGATAGATTATAATGGAAAAACGATAAGTTCCATCTCCAACCATTATGTCGATGGGATTGTTTCTTACCCTTTTCTGGTAACTAAAAATATATCCAAAGATAAGTATGGGATCATAGATGCTGATGAAAACGTTCTGGCAGAAGAAATTTATGATCAGGCATTTGTGGGGACCGAATATATTTATCTTATAAAAGACGATAAAGTAAGTATTTTTTCTAAAAAAGAGAAAAAAGTATATCCTACAGAATTTGCCTATGTAAATCATTTATTTGATGGCTTATTTAAAACAGTTCCGGAAAGTAGAAATCAAAAAATAAAAATTGCGATAATCAGAACGAATGGTGATATTGTCCTGCCTCAGGAATACGATGAAGCAGATGATCTTACAATTTCTGGTGAAAATTTTATTTACCTGAAAAAAGATAATATAGAAACACTACTGGATAAAAATTTAAAAAATGTTTTAGACGAAGGGTACGATATTGAGAAAATATTTTCTAATTATCTGATTGTTAAAAAGGAAAATACTTTTTATAGATTCTCACCAAAGGACAAAGAATATAAAGAATTACCGGATATTGTTTCGATAAAACCTTTTGGTGTATTACCAGGGATAATTTATAAAAACAAAGAGAATAAGTACGGGATGATCAATGAAAAAGGGGAAGAAGTTATTCCATCTGTTTATGATGACATCACGCCGTTTCTTTTAGCGAATGAGTTGATTATAAAGAAAGGCAATAAATTCGGGGTTACAAATCAGAGAAATGAACCGCTCAAAGAGGTGATATATGATAGCTATTCTTCTGACAGAAAAGGGCTGAAACTCACAAAAGGGAAGAATTCTGAATATTTATATTTTACTCATTCAGAGGATAAAATACTTTGGGAATAAAAGCATTTAAATCAAAAAGGAAGGAAATATCGAAGTAATTTGTGATTAATAATGCATTGAATAACAAATTATAATATCTTTGCGGCTGTTTATTTTACCAAAAATAAATATCTTAAATTAGCCGTCAATCAATAGGTTAGTAAAATAGAAAAGAAAATAATTGTCATAGATATGAAACTATTAGAAGGAAAAGTAGCATTAATTACGGGAGCTACAAGAGGAATTGGGAAAGGGATTGCTGAAGTTTTTGCTCAACAGGGAGCAAAAGTAGCATTTACTTATGCCGGTTCTGTAGACAAAGCAAAAGAATTAGAAGCAACTTTGAGTTCTGTAACTCAAATAAAAGGATACCAATCTGATGCATCGGATTATGATGCAGCTCAAAAATTAGTGGATGATGTAATGGCCGATTTCGGTAATATTGATATATTGATCAATAATGCTGGAATTACCAGAGATAACTTATTGTTGAGAATGTCTAAAGATGATTGGGATACCATTATTAAAGTAAATCTGGATTCTGTATTTAATCTTACAAAGGCGGTTATCAAACCGATGATGAAGGCAAAAGCAGGTTCTATTATCAATATGACATCAGTAGTTGGTGTAAAAGGAAACGGAGGACAATCCAATTATGCAGCTTCTAAAGCTGGAGTTATTGGTTTTACTAAGTCTATTGCTTTGGAGCTGGGATCAAGAAATATCCGTTGTAATGCGATTGCACCAGGATTTATTGAAACTGAAATGACTGCTTCTTTAGATGAGAAAACCCTTAAAACATGGACAGATGGAATTCCAATGAAGAGAGGAGGACAGCCACAAGATGTTGCTAATGCATGTGTATTTTTAGGAAGTGAAATGTCAACTTATATTACAGGACAAACGTTACACGTAGACGGTGGAATGTTAACATAAAAAATAGCTTTTAGAAGTTATAAAGAAGCCAGATCATTTGATCTGGCTTTTTGGTTTTTAATCTTTAAAAATTTGATTTTCCTGTTCCTGAACTCTTATAAAAGTTGTTCTTTTGGACAATTCCTTTAATTTGGAAGCTCCTACATAAGTACATGTAGATCTTACACCCCCTAAAATGTCTTTTACCGTTTCAGAAACCGGACCTTTATAGGCTGCTTTTACCGTTTTACCTTCGGATGCTCTGTATTCTGCAACACCTCCGGAATGCTTATCCATTGCTGTTTTAGAGCTCATCCCATAAAAAAGACGGTATTTCTTTCCGTTTTCTTCGATCATCTCGCCACCACTTTCATCATGTCCGGCAAACATTCCACCCAACATAACAAAGTCTGCACCACCTCCAAAAGCTTTGGCAACATCTCCGGGAACTTTACAACCGCCATCCGCAATAATATGGCCTCCAAGTCCATGAGCGGCATCGGAACATTCGATAATAGCTGAAAGTTGTGGATATCCAACCCCTGTCTTTACACGGGTAGTACATACTGAACCAGGGCCGATACCGACTTTAATGATATCTGCTCCTACTAAAAGAAGCTCTTCAACCATTTCTCCGGTAACCACATTCCCTGCCATGATGATTTTATCAGGAAAATTAGCTCTTGCCTGCTTTACAAATCCAACAAAATGCTCAGAATAACCATTGGCTACATCGATACAGAGAAACTCGATTTTTGGGTGTCTTTCAAGGATTTGCTTAAGCTTTTCCTCATCTGCCTTTCCAGTACCGGTACTTAGGGCTATATATTGATGAATACTTTCCGGCTGGCTTTGTAAGAACTGATCCCATTCCTCCACAGAATAGTGCTTATGAATGGCAGTGATAATTTTGTCTTTAGCCAATTCTACAGCCATTTCAAAAGTACCTACTGTATCCATATTGGCTGCAATAATAGGAGTTCCTTTCCATTTCTTCTTTGTATGTCGGAAAGTAAATTCTCTTTCTAAATCTACTTCAGACCGTGATTTTAAAGTAGATCTTTTAGGGCGGAACATGACGTCCTTAAACCCTAGTTTTATCTCATATTCTATACGCATTGTAATTATTTAGGATATTAAAATTAGCAAATAATATTAAATATAGTATTTTTGAAAGGATGGATTTTCCGGTTACTTTTCAAATATTTGGTAAAACAATGTTAGCGCATCCTATTTTTGAAGCGCTAGGAATGTTTATGGGAATGCGTTATTATTTTTATTTAAAAAGAAAATCTTCCGAAAAACTTTCTTTCAATACGTCCGCTGCGGTACTTATTGGGGCTACAGCCGGGGCATTAATTGGATCAAAACTAATTGGAAACCTTGAGAACCCTTATAAGCTTTTTGAACATTTTAACTTTAAGAGTATCTGGTCCAATAATACCATCGTTGGGGGACTTGCTTTCGGATTAATAGGGGTAGAATTGGCAAAAAAAATTGTCGGACATAAGGAAAGTACAGGAGACCTGATCGTGTATCCTTTACTTCTGGCTATAATTATTGGAAGAGTAGGTTGTTTTCTTACAGGAGTTGATGAGGAAACTTACGGGGTACCCACCCAATCTATCTTCGGAATGCATCTCGGAGATCAATATCTCAGACATCCGGTAGCTCTTTATGAAATCGTATTTTTACTGGGTCTTTGGGTTGTTTTAAAAATCAAACAGAGTACAGCAGATTATCCGTCTGGTTATATCTTTCAGATTTTTATGGTAAGCTACTTTATATTCAGGTTCTTTCTGGATTTTATAAAGCCAAGAGTTGAACTTATTGGAAATTTTGGGACAATACAGCTCGTTTGTCTAAGCGTAATTATTTATTACATTTTTAAAATCAAAGAAACAAAAACCGTAAATTCACATTAAAATATTTAAAATGAAACTGTTAAGTCTTTTAGAGGTAGGAAACCTGGGTGGGTTAGTTGCTATGATTATTCTCATAATGGTATTGGGGGGGCTTTTTATATCTTTTATCATTACAATGATTGTAAAGATCTCTTACGAATGGAAAGGGGATAAAAAGTTTACTAAAAAGCAGTTTATTCAAAGCATGCTCATTTGCCTTTTAATCTGCGGTTTAATTAGTGGATACATTTGTGGAGCTTAAATTTAAAATACTATTATGCCAGTAAGAAACTATACCTATTACGATTATACGATCAGTCTTTGCCCGGAATGTCTGAAAAGGGTAGGAGCAAAGATAATCATAGAGGATGAAGCTGTTTTCATGACAAAAAGATGTCCCGAGCACGGTTTTTTCAAAACAAAAATAGCCTCTGACGTCCACTATTATAAAAATATCAGAAACTACAACAAGGCCTCTGAAATGCCTTTACATTTCGGAACTGATGTAGAATATGGATGCCCTTATGATTGCGGGCTCTGTGTAGATCATGAGCAACATAGTTGTTTATCTATTGTAGAGGTTACAGATCGTTGTAATCTGACATGTCCGACCTGCTATGCGATGTCGTCTCCACATTATGGAAGTCACAGAAGTTTAGAAGAAATAGAGGCAATGTTTGATGTCATTGTTAAAAATGAAGGACAGCCGGACGTTGTTCAGATCAGTGGAGGAGAACCGACAATCCATCCAGAGTTTTTTAAGATCATGGATATTGCCAAATCTAAACCCATCAAACATCTGATGCTGAACACCAACGGGGTAAGAATAGCCAATGATCCCGGATTTGCAGAAAAACTGGCTACATATGCTTCCGAGTTTGAAGTCTATCTTCAGTTTGATTCTTTTAAGCCTGAGGTTTTAATGGACTTCAGAGGAAAAGATCTTACAGATGTGCGAATGAAAGCTCTGGAAAAACTCAATGAGCTGAATCTTTCAACGACCTTGGTTATTGTTCTTCAACAGGGAAAGAATATTGATGAGATCGGGAAAATTATTGAATTTGCATTGAAACAAAAATGTGTGCGGGGAATTACCTTTCAGCCTGTAGAAATTGCCGGAAGAAACAGGGAGGATTCGGCGCATGAGAAAATTACGTTAACAGAAGTAAGGCAGGAAATTTTGAATCAATTTCCTTTACTGAATTCAGATGATATCATTCCGGTCCCTTGTAATCCGGATGCTTTGGCAATGGGTTATATTTTAAAGTTAGAAGGTGAAATAATTCCTTTAACAAGATATATCAATCCTGCTGATCTGCTGAATAATGAATCACGGAATACAATTGTATACGAACAGGATGCAGGACTTCAAATGCAGCTGCTGGATATTTTCAGTACAGGAATTTCAGTAGATAAAGTAAAGCCTAAGGTGAACCAGTTACTCTGTTGTCTTCCTGAAGTTTCCGCACCTGATTTGGATTATGACAATCTGTTTAGGATTATCATCATGAACTTCATGGATGCTCATGATTTTGATGTTCGGGCAGTAAAAAAATCTTGCGTTCACATCGTGAATAAAGATTTGAAGTTAATCCCTTTTGAAACCATGAATCTTTTCTATCGCGATGGGAAAAAAGAATATCTTGAAGAATTAAGAAAGGAAGATAAAGTCCTGTTTTAGTATAGTCCAGAACTACCTTTCTGAATTAAAGTATAATGGTCAACAGAAAAAAGGGGTGAAAAACTATCGTTTAACACCCCATAAATTTATGGTTCCTCTGTGATCGAAACCGAGTTTCTCATAAAGTTTTTTAGCTCCTGTATTTGTTTCAGCAACATGTAGAAAAGGGGTTTTGTTATCTTCAAATATCTTTGAGGAAACAAATGCAACCAGTTGTTTCGCATAGCCTTTTCCCAGATAATCAGAATCTGTAATCACAGCACTTACTTCAGTCATATCGTTCATCTGCATTCTCTCACCCGTTACCGCAACCAGTTTATTATCCTTAAAGATTCCAAAATAACGACCTAGTTCGGGAGTTCTGTTTTTGAAGTAATGAGGATAGAATTTTTTGACAAATAAAAGAAGCTCAGTCTGATTTTCTTCTGTTAGAAGAAGGATGTCTTCTGTAAGCTCCAGATTGATTTTCTTTTCTAAAACGTACTGATCACAGACAAGCTGAGATAATTCTGTTTTAAAATTGCCAATAGGTTTAGCACCAAACATTAGAAAATCATCACAGATTTTTGAGTATTCTGCGATGTCATTTTCTTTTCCAGCTTCTAATGCTCCTCCAAAGGCAGCTACTTCCGGATTATAAAACTTAGAATCACCAAAGTTTAAGCAAAACTTCTCATGATGCTCATTAAGTGAATGATAAACAGGGTTATCGAGCTTACTATACATTAGTCAAAA
This sequence comes from Chryseobacterium sp. T16E-39, assembly GCF_002216065.1. Classification (NCBI taxonomy): domain Bacteria; kingdom Pseudomonadati; phylum Bacteroidota; class Flavobacteriia; order Flavobacteriales; family Weeksellaceae; genus Chryseobacterium; species Chryseobacterium sp. T16E-39. The sequence continues at coordinate 3,236,166 of NZ_CP022282.1, forward strand.
TTCATAACCTCTTCCAGGGTCTTCATATATTCGTAGGCTGTTAAATCAAATTTTACAGGAACGATAGAGATATATCCGTTGGCCAAAGCTGTTTCATCAGCATCTTCAGATTCATCCATATTGTTGAAATATCCTGTCAGCCAATAGTATTTTTTTCCATGTGGATTTACCCTTTCATCAAAGCTTTCTTCCCATTTTGCATTAGCCTGTTTGCAGACTTTAATTCCTTTTATTTCTCCGGCAGGAAGTTTTGGAATATTTACGTTAAGAACGATTCCTTTGGGCATTGGGTTTTCCAGGGTTCTTTTTACAATATTTTGGATAAATTCTTTTGCCTGTGTAAAATCTGCTTCCCAGCTAAAATCAAGCAGCGAGAATCCAATAGCGGGAATCCCTTCTACGCCGGCTTCTACAGCAGCAGACATCGTCCCGGAATAAATAACATTAATCGATGAGTTCGCTCCGTGATTGATTCCTGAAACAACAATATCCGGTCTTCTTGTCAAAATTTTGTCAAGAGCCATTTTTACACAATCAACAGGAGTTCCGCTACAAGAATAATCAGTTTGTGGACCATCAAGTTTTACTTCTTCATAACTTAAAGTAGAATTGATAGTAATAGCATGTCCTTTTCCACTTTGCGGAGAGTTGGGTGCTACCACAATCACTTCTCCGATTTCATTCATAAAATTAATAAGATTTCTGATACCAGGTGCTGTAATTCCATCATCATTAGTTACCAGAATAAGTGGTCTTTCCATAAAATATTTTTATTTTAACAAAAATACTCAAAACTATCCGATATTTGTAAATAAGGTATTAAATTTGATAGTTTGTAACAGTAATTTAAATGTTACTACTAATTCATATAATTTAGAAAAAATTAATAAAATACATTACAGATTTATGTGGAAAAATTTTAAACTCAATAAATTTTTACTCCTAATTCCATTGACAAGTCTAATGTTTTGTTTCAACTCGCCTAAGAATGACGATGAAAAGATGCAGACGATAATGGTAAGCGTGAAGAATACACTTTCTTATTTACATTACAGCCCAAAACCTATCAATGATGCCTATTCAAAAGATGTTTATAAACATTATTTTGAAATGGTAGATTCCGGGAAAAGATATTTCCTTCAGTCAGACATGGATGAATTCAGCAAGCATGAAACAAAACTGGATGACTATCTGAACCTTGGAGACTTAACCTTCTATAAACTTACCATTGACAGATTGTATCAAAGAGTAGATGAAATTGATCAGATTACTCAGGATATTTTCAGTAAACCAATCAATTTAGAGGAAGATGAAACACTTACTTTAGAGCCTAAATTGAAAAAGGTTCCAGCTAACAAGCAAGAACAGTATAACGAATGGAGAAAGTTTATTAAATATAATATCCTTCAGGAAATTGAGTCGATGAACAGTAAAGAACAGGCTCAAAAAGAGAAGAAAGATTCTGTTCAAAAGTACAATCTTAAAGATACCATTAAGCTGAAGATTCTTAGTCCAGACGAGAAAAGACTAAAAGCAACAGATGAAGTTAAAGATCTTGTGAAGGAAACTTTTACAAGATTTAAAAAGAGAAAAAAAATGGATTGGTTCACAGTATATATGAATGCATATACTGAGGTTTTCGATCCTCACACAAATTATTATTCTCCAAAAGATAAAGAAGACTTTGATACTCAATTTGCAGGAAAGGTAATTGGTATTGGAGCGATTATCCAGGAGAAAAAAGGATATCTCTACTTAGGGGCTCTAACGATTGGTGCTCCGGCCTGGAAATCAAAACAATTGTCCGAAGGGGATAAGATTTTGAAAGTGAAGTCTAAACCGAAAGAAGATGCTGTAAATGTTGTAGGGATGCTTTCAGATGAAGCGGTAAGATTAATCAGAGGTGAAAAAGGAACTCCTGTGACGCTGACCGTTCAGAAAAAAGATGGAACCATAAAAGAAGTTACCATGCTTCGTGAAGAGGTAGCTATTGAAGATACATTTGCAAAAAGTATTGTTGTGAATTCTCCGAATGGAAAGAAATATGGGTTCATTAATTTACCTAGTTTTAACGCTGATTTTGAAGATTCTAAAGGTAGAAATGCCTCAGACGATATTAAGAATGAGATCATTAAATTGAAAGCTCAGAATATCGAAGGGATTATTTTAGATTTAAGAAATAATGGCGGAGGATCATTAACTGAGGTTGGTGATATTATGGGATTATTCATGAATGCAGGTCCTTATGTTCAGGTAAAAGATGGAAATGGAAAAATCCAGACCCTAAAAAATAAAAATGAAACTCCGATCTGGACGGGACCATTGGTAATCATGCAAAATGAACTTTCAGCATCAGCTTCCGAAATTTTAGCGGGAGTAATGCAGGATTATGGAAGAGCTGTTATTATTGGTTCTCCTCAATCTTTTGGAAAAGGAACAGTACAGACTTTTGTTGATCTGAACAGGTTCTTGAATACAGAAGATGATTTCGGATCTTTAAAACTAACAATTCAAAAGTTCTATAGAATTACAGGAGAATCAAATCAAAGAAAAGGAATTGTTTCTGATATTCAAATGAAGGACTTTTTCACCTATGCTGAGATCGGAGAACGTTATGATGATTTTGCATTAGCTTGGGATAAAATTCCAGGAACACAGTTCCAGAAATTAAATTATTTCAATATTCAGGCACTGGAAAAGGCAAGCGCTGAAAGGATGGCTAAAAATGCAAATTATCAGCTCTTATTGGAATCTGCGCAATGGAGAGAGAAATTGGATAAAGAAGAGACCATTACGCTGAACATTAATAAATTCAATGAGGTCATGAAGCAAAGAAAAGCTCAGATTGAAAAATTCAAGGCGTTGACTAAATTTGTGAATGGACTTCAGTTTACAATGTTTCCAAGTGAGATTGAAAGGGAGAAAAAGGATGAAGCATTCAAGAAGAAGTCTGAAATGTGGATCAAGAACCTTAAGAAAGATACTTATCTTCAGGAAGCAATGAATATTGTTGCCGATATGAATGTAAAATCATAAATCATAAATAACCCGGTATAAGAAATACCGGGTTATTTATTGATCGAAAACAATAAAAATAAAATCGGAACCCAGAAGGGTTCCGATTTTATTTTCAATAATTAGGCTATTGGGAGCCTATTCCATTTACTTTTCGGGCTTTGAAATGTTATTTGATCTCTACACATCCTACACGGCCTCCGGCATTTCCTGTTGGCTGTGTGTGAAAGTCATCTGCTGCTGCATGTACAATAAGACCTTTTCCAATAATATTCTTAGACTCATCGGCACATCCTACACACCATTTATTGGTTTTGAATGTTAAAGTTGCTGTTCCACTCTGATCAGCGACAAGGTTACCGATGTCTCCCATATGGAAATGTTCCGCTCCCCATTTTCCGTGATCATCTTTTGCAGGATTCCAGTGTCCTCCTGTAGAAGTTCCATCAGCAGCCGAGCAATCTCCTTTTTCGTGAATGTGTACGGCATGGATTCCCGGAGTTAAATTAGTTACATCAAGCTTCATGATAACTTCATCTCCTTTCTGGGTGAACTTAGCAGTTCCACCAGTATTCGTTCCGCTTTTAGCATTGACCATGTATGTGTTTGTTGTTCCACAAGAAACAGCAAATAAGGCCAATCCCGTTAATAATGCAAATTTTTGTACTTTCATTTTAAAATGATTTTAAGTAATTTTTATAATAACCTAAAATTAGACATAATTTTTGAAACCACTTTATGATTCCCGTCTGTTTTAAAAACATTCCGCAATAAAAGACAAATTCACTCTGTTTAATCTTGTTATTTTTGTGAGTAAAAACAATAATTGGAAGCGTACAAAAAAAGAATTGTAAAAATTATTCAGTATATAGAGGATCACCTTGATACGGAGCTCAGCCTTGAAAAAGTTGCAGAGATCGGGGCTTATTCACCGTTCCATTTTCACAGGGTTTTTAAACTTATTACGGGAGAGACACTCCAAAACTATGTGACCAGAAAAAAAATAGAAAAAAGCGCTTTATATCTTTCTTTACGAAAGGGAATACACATAAAAGAGATCTATTTGGAGCTTGGATTTGCCAACCATTCGGTTTTTAATAAAACATTTAAAAAATATTACGGAAAGTCTCCTTCAGAATTTCGAAGATCTGCACCGGATAGTTTTCACAAGATTTTACAAATCGAAAGCAAGAACGGACAAGTTGATACGGTTTTTCACCAATACCTTTGCAAGGTAGAAAACCTATTAAAATGGCGAACCATGAATTTAAAAATTGAAGTAAAGCAACTTGAAGAAATGCATCTTGCATCCGTAATGAGCCTGGGCCTTAAAAACGTAGAGCCTTCTTACGGTAAACTAATTAGCTGGGCCACAGAAAAGCGTCCTTTTCCCGCGGATCACGTAAAAATGATCTCTGTATATCATGATAGTTTTAAAATAACGCCGCCGGATAAAGTAAGAATCCATGCCAGCATGCTTCTGGAGACTCAACTGAAAGGGCAGGAAGGTGAAATTTTTCCCGAAACTATTGAGGCGGGGAAATTCATCGTAGGAAGTGGAGAAGTAACCTTAAATGACTTTGAACAATGCTGGGCATCCTTATTCCTGTGGATGAATGAAAATCATTATACTATTAGAAAGGCTTTTCCTTTTGAAATCTATCATTCTAACTTTAAAGAACATCCCGAGGGGAAAATGATCGTCGATTTTTGTATCCCGATACATTAATTTCCGACTCAGGACGCAAACTTTACCTTTCAGTAATATTTTTTTTACTGAAAGGTATCTTCTATAGTATTTTTGATCCGAAAATTAATAACAATGAAAACTCAAAAACAAAAACTATTATTTCTCTTTGCTTTTCTCTCGTTTCTACTGAGTGTTGCTCAAGTTAAGATTACTGGAAAAGTAACTTATAGAAATAAAGGGGTTGGGGAAATCAACGTCACTTTAAAGGGAACCTACGATGGAGCAACGACGGATGCAGGAGGTAAATTCTCTTTTGAGACGACAGAAAAAGGAAACCAGACCCTTACTTTTACCCATCCAAAATACAACGATATTGAAAAATCAATTGTTATTGATAATCAAGATATTTCCGTAGATGCAGAGTTAAAAGAACAGATCAATGAAATTGATGCAGTGGTGATTTCTGCCGGTTCAATAGAAGCAAGCGACAAGAAAAGAGCGACAGCATTATTGACACCGATAGATGTTTATACAACGGCAGGTGCTGATGGGCAAATTTCATCTGCATTAACCTATCTTCCCGGTGTACAAAAAGTAGGAGAATCTGAAGGACTCTTTATTAGAGGCGGTACAGGAACGGAATCTAAGATCTTCATGGATGGAAGTCTCATCAACAACTATTTCTCGAGCTCAGTTCCCGGGATTGCGGGAAGAGACCGATTTAATACATCGCTTTTTAAAGGAAATGTTTTTTCAAGTGGTGGATATTCTGCATTATATGGGCAGGCTCTTTCCGGTGCATTAATGCTTGAAAGTGTCGATCTGCCAGATCAGAGTTCTTATGATTTTGGGATTTCACCGATCTTTTTGAGTGGTGGGTTTCAGAAATTGAGTGAGGATAAAAACCATTCCTACGGGGCAACTTTAGGATATTCTCTTTTAAGTCTTATGCAAAAGGTGCTTAATTTCAACACAGATTTTATAAATGCACCAGAGGGGCTTAACGGAGATGCTAATTTTAGAATTAAAACAAAATCCGGAGGGTTTTTCAAGTATTACGGAATGTACGATACCAATAAAATGGGAGTAAGAGCAGCAAGTTTGGAGCCGGGATCGGACTATGCACTGGTTAGAATCAATGGAAAAAATACCTATCACAATTTGTCTTTTAAACAGAAGTTCGGAAAGTATCTGTTGAATACAGGAGCTTCCTATTCGTATAACAGGTCTGATCTTAATTTTTCCGGGGAAACGAATGATATTGAATCTGCTAAAACCCAACTTTTAACCACAGGTAATTATATCAATTTTAAGGCTGTGTTAGAAAGGAAGATCAATAAAATAAGTGCAGTACGTGGAGGGTTTGAATTAAATAATACGGACGAAAAACTGAATTTTGAGGACGTAAAAAAACATTATCAGGATTTTATATCTTCTGTTTTTGCAGAAACGGATCTTGGGTTTAGCAACCAACTCTCAGCAAAGATAGGAGTAAGAGCAGAAAATTCTTCCTTTTTAAATAAAAGTAATATAGCTCCCCGCTTAGCATTAGCTTATCGTTTAGCTCAGAACTGGACGACTTCATTTGCCTATGGATTGTTTTATCAAAATCCTGAAAGTAAATATATTAATGGCCCGGCCAGCTTGGACTTTCAAAAATCACAGCACTATATTTTACAGTTGCAAAGAACATCTGAAGGGAGAAGCTTAAGATTGGAGGCTTTTTATAAAAAATATGACCAGCTGATAAAAGTGAAAAACATTGCTAATATTGATAGTCAAAATCAGCCCGTACAGACTGCAATTAATAACGATGGCTATGGATATGCAAAAGGATTGGAGCTATTTTGGAGAGATAAAAAAACATTTGAAAATATTGATTATTGGATCAGCTACTCGTTTTTGGATTCTAAAAGAGATTTTATGAATTATCCCGTTAGCTTAAAACCCAATTTTGCATCTGAACACACCCTTTCAGTAGTGGGCAAAAGATTTATTCCGGAATGGAAATTAGGCGTTAATCTTTCATATACCTATTCTAAGGGGCGTCCTTATTATGATATCGCCAGCAAGGATGTCAATGGAAATGTGGTGAACTTTACAAGGAATGAAGGGAGATTAAAAGATTATAATGCATTAAATTTAAGTTTTAATTATCTTCCAAATCTCGGAAAAAAAGATTCTAAAGTATTTACTGTTTTCGTATTAAGTGTATCCAATGTGCTGGGGACAAAAAATGTATATGGATATAATTTCTCACAAGATGGATCACGAAGTTCTGCTGTAGTTCCTCCGGTAAATACATTTGTTTTTGTTGGTGCATTTATCAGTTTTGGGGTCGATAAAACCCAGGATGCTATCAATAATAATTTATAACAAAATAAAAAGATTGTATGTTTAGTTTCATCAACATGAAAATGAAATCATACCTTTCAATAGAATAAAACAAACCCTAAAAATTAAAAAACAATGAAAAAGTACCTATTAAGTTTTGCTTTAGCTTTTATGAGCTTAACCGCTTTTGCTCAGGCTGATTATGAAAAAATAATGTCTGAAAAGATTGCAAAAATCGAAACCTGTAAAACAGTGGAAGATTTCCAGACTTTAGCGAATGATTTCCAGAGAATAGGAAGTAAGGAAAGCGGGAAATGGCTTCCAAGTTATTATGCTGCTTTTTCGTACATACAGAAGGGACGCGTAATGATGAGAGAAGGAAAAACACAGGATCTTGATGAGGTAGCCAATCAAGCTGACAAACATTTGGCAACTGCTCAGAATCTTGCGGGAGCAGATAATGCAGAGATCCATCTACTAAAAAAAATGGCGTATTCTTTAAGAATGATGGTGAATCCGCAGCAGCGATATATGACGGATGGGATGAAAGCAGCAGAAGAACTTCAGATAGCGGAGAAATTAGACCCTACAAACCCAAGAATAGCTTTGATCAAAGCAGAAGATATATACTTCACACCAGAACAGTACGGAGGAAGCAAAACTAAAGGAATTGAAATGTTTAAGAAGGCCGCAGATCAATACAATTCATACAAACCGAAATCTTCAATGGATCCAAATTGGGGAAAAGGAGAAGCCGAATATTTCATCAGCCAACCTGCAAAATAGCCGTAAAATATAATATTAATGAAGTCTTCCCAATCGGGAAGACTTTTATTTTGCCTTTCAGTAAAGGAAAATGACGATTCAGTGAAAAATAATTTTTGCTACATTTATTATCGACTAATTTTGGACCAAGAAATAAACTCATGAAACGCAAAAGCCTTATCGTTCTGCTTTGGGTATCCATAGGAACCGCACTATTTTTCTTTTTAGTTTTTACAAAAGAGAAAACAATAGAAAATTTCATGCTTTCCTTTCTGATTTCCGGTCTTTATTCCTTTGTCCTGGGAATAGGAAACGGTTTAATTAATGATTATTTAAATAAAAAGATTCCCTGGTCAGAAGCGACTACCAGAAGAGCGATTATAAGTGTAGTTTCGATCCTTGTTGCCAATATTATTTTAGTGTATGTATGTAATTACATTAATTTTGTGATTTTTCAAAGGGCATCAACATCACAAGAGTTCTTTTCAGGAAAATATAATTTTACCAATTGGTTTATGGTGAACATTGCCCTTCTTATTTCAGCTTTTCTGCATGCCAGAGGATTTATGGAAGAGCTTAAAAAGACCTCCAAAAAAGAAGTCGTAGAGCAGAAACTGATTGCAAAATCAGCTAATGCCCAGTTTGAAACACTTAAAAACCAATTGGATCCCCATTTTCTGTTCAATTCTTTAAATGTTCTTAGTTCTTTAATTGATGAGAATCCAAAACAGGCACAGAAGTTTACTTCTTCAATGTCAAAGATTTACAGGTATGTTTTAGAGCAGAAGGATAAAGAACTGGTGACGGTAGAAGATGAGATAGAATTTGCTAAAATTTATTGCGAATTACTGAAAACCAGGTTTGAAGACAGCGTGGATTTTATTTTTGACGTCCGGAAGGAAGATTATAGGCGATATGTGGTTCCTCTTTCTCTACAACTGCTGTTGGAGAATTGTATCAAACATAATTATGCAACTTCGTCAAAGCCTTTAATGATCAGGATATTTTCTGAAAATGATACGTTGTGTATAGAAAATAACCTGCAGATAAGAGAACAGATCAAAGAAAGTGCAGGTATTGGATTGGCTAATATTGTCCAGCGATATTCTCTCCTTACAAAGAGAAATGTTTTTATTGAAAAATCTGAAGATTATTTTAAAGTAAAACTTCCGGTTCTATCTGATAAACCAAATGATATCAGTATCAAACCTGAAGATCATGATAAAGCGTATAAGAGAGCACAGAAAAGAGTAAAAGAGATTAAAGGGTTTTATGCAAACCTGACTTCTTATTGTATTATTATTCCTTTTTTAATTTTTATTAACCTTTATACACAAAGCAATTACCTGTGGTTCTGGTGGCCCTTGTTAGGATGGGGAATAGGAGTTGCCTCTCATGCATTCCAGGTTTTTGGTATAGGTGAGCCATGGCAGGAAAAAAAGATTCAGGAGATTATGGATAAACAAAAAAAACAAGACAATGGAAACATTCGATGAAAATGATATTCGATATCAACAGGCTAAAAGGCAAGTAGAGCGATTAAGGGGTTTTTACGGACATTTATTCTCTTATATTGCTGTAAATATTTTGATTGCTTATTTTAATTACACCAATTTAAAGCCCGGAGAAAGTTATTTTGAGTTTAAAAATTTCTTTACCGCAACATTTTGGGGAATAGGGCTTCTGGCGCATGCATTATTTGTTTTTTTACCCAATATCAGTTTTGCAAAGAAATGGGAAGAAAAGAAAATTAAAGAATTTATGGATAAGAATAAATGAAAAAGCAAAATTGCCAATTTGCAAAATCGTAAAATTGCTAAAATGTGATATTCATTTATGATTCAGCAATTCGACAATTTTACAATTTTACGGTTTCACAATTAAGCTTTTCGGCTTTTTTGCCCTTTTACCAAAAAACGATAATACGATGAATTTACAAATACTATTCTACGCTTCAATGGGAGCTTGGTTATTGACTGAGATCATTTACAAGCAAAAGCTGAAATCTGCAGATAACGATCAGAAGAAAGACCAATCCACACTTAACCTACTCTGGGTTGTTATTATTCTGTCAATTGCTGGAGCTGTGACCACTTCAAATATGATTAGTTTTCCTATTAGTGATTCTGGCTGGATCTTTTATCTTGGTGAAGGTTTGATTCTTTTAGGAATCGTTTTTAGACTAATTATTATCAGATCTTTAGGGAAGTATTTCACAGTTGATGTTACCATAAAAGAAGATCATAAAATTAAAAAGGAAGGTTTCTACAGATACCTTAGACATCCATCTTATGCTTTTTCATTATTAACTTTTCTCGGACTAGGCTTATATTTAAATAATTGGCTTTCCCTGGTCATCGCATTTATTCCGCCTTTTTTAGCATTTAGTTACAGGATTAAAATAGAAGAGCAAGTTCTTATACAGCGATTTGGTGAAGAATACGTGCAGTATAGAAAAATCACAAAGAAATTGATCCCTTTTTTGTACTAAAAAGGGAAAACGGAAAAGACGAAAGTGTTACATTTCTTAGGTATAAATAAATCCTGATTTCAATGAAGTCGGGATTTTTGCAACTCAGAACCGAAATTCAACGGTTCAGTAAGATATAGTTGATTTGAAGATGTTTTTCAGCATACATTTGATTCAAGAAAATAAATAAATCAAAATTCAATAGTATGGAAACACTATCATTCAACAAAGAAAACCGCGCGTATGAAAAAGCGGCAAAGAGAGTAAAAGAACTTAAAGGATTTTATGGAAACCTTACATCTTATTGTTTAGTCATTCCCTTTTTATTCGTTTTAAACCTTTTAACATCACCTTATCATTTATGGTTTTACTGGCCAATGCTAGGCTGGGGGATCGGTCTCGTGGCTCATGGAATAAATGTTTTTGGAATTGGAAAAGACTGGGAAGAGAAGAAAATCAAAGAACTAATGGAAGCAGACAAAAGAAATCATGGAAAAATACTTTAATACCAATACGATGGATTACAATCAGGCATACGAACGAGTGAGAAAGCTGAAAAACTTTTACAAAAGCCTTTCTTGGTATGGTATAATAGCAGGAATCCTGTTTTTCAATGAGTATTTTGAACATGGAACAATAGATTTTTCATTTTATCATGGCTCAATACTTCTGTTAATCTGGGGAATTATTCTGGTTATAAAAGGGGTGAAGTTATTTGTATTTGACTCTTCCTGGGAGCAAAGAATTTTAGATAAAGAACTCAGAAAAAGCAAACCAAAATTATAAATCAAAATTGAATTCTTTTATCTACTTTTAATACCGCTATTTTAAAAACTAAAACTACTGTTCTATGATCAAAACTGTCATTATTGAAGATGAAAAGCCGGCTTCAAGGAAATTAGAAAGAATGCTCAGCATATTTCCTGACATTGAGGTTGTTGCGAAAATTGAATCAGTAGAAGAGGGAGTTGCCTGGTTTTCTGAAAATGAACATCCTCAGCTTATATTTTCGGATATTGTTTTAGGTGATGGATTATCTTTCGATATTTTTGAAAAGGTGCCTTCAAAAGGGTTTATTATTTATACGACAGCTTTTGACCAGTATACATTAAAGGCATTTAAATTAAATAGCATTGACTATTTATTAAAACCAATTTTGGACGAAGATCTAGCGGGCGCGATAGAGAAATTCAAATCATTTCTTCCTTCTGACAATTCGGTGAGTGGACAGGATATTAAGCAACTAATCAAAAAGGATAAATCCACTCTCTCCAGGATTTTGGTTAAGATAGGATATAATCTGAAAATCATTCAAACTCAGGAGATAAGCTGTTTTTTCAGTGAGAATAAAATTGTTTATCTTCAAACTAAAGACAGAACATATCCTTCAGATTTTACATTGGATGATCTGGAGGAGACTTTAGAAGGTAAAAAATTCTTCCGGGTGAACAGGCAATTTATAATCAATTCAGATTATATTAACAACATTCACACTTCACCTAATTATAAGGTAGAATTGGAATTTCAGCCCAGTGAAGAAATTACAGTAAGCAGGGATCGGGTTAAAGATTTTAAAGATTGGCTTGTGGGTTAATTAGGAATCAGAAAAATCTTCTTCTGTTAGCTTTCATCCCTCAACTTTCCATTCTCAACTCATCTATTTGTAATCTATCCTGTTAGCCTCTGTATCTTCAAGCTGTTTAACGATAGAGATTGGGATTTCGTCACTATCAATTGGGAAGCTGATAGAATCGGGAAGAAAGTTTTTACGATCTGCCTTTTGGAAAATTTCGAATAGAGCAATAGGCTCTTGATTAAAACTAATACATGTACTTATAAAATGCAATTCATGGAGTTTGTATTCTGGATTTTTAAGCTTTTCGTTGATATCTTTTATCCTTGATATAAAGTGTCTTTGCCGTATAAAAGTATTGCTGTTCATGATGATGAATACATAATCTGAATATGCCGTTACTTTTCCGAAGTATTTATGGTGATCACCCCCACTTCTTTCAATGAAATATTCCCCAGATGTTTCAGATTTGTATATTTCCATGGCAGAGCGCCAAATCCGTTCCTCTTTTGCTTGTAAAGGAGTATCGGGTAAATTTCTGTTGTACGAATACCAACAACCGATAAGTTTATCCAGAAGGGTCGTATTCTGCTTTGCATTGTTCATATCGATCCGAAGATCATTGAAGTTAAATGCTTCCGTATTCGAATTAATGAAATCAATATAATTGGAGTATCCTAAAGCCCTTACGATGACGCTTAACTTTGCCAGATTGGGTTTACTGATACTGGCATTTTCATTTTGATAATATTTCTTTAACTTATTAATGATCAGATGTTCATACAGATAGTTTGAACCTAAAATATCTACTTTATTTTTAATGTGATTGGCAGTTTCAGAGCTTACTATCAGTTCGTTAAGTTCGTCAACAATATAAGACCATTCTGTTTTGGTAATATCTTCCCAACTTCCTTTTTTTAGAAAGTAAAGACCTAAATAATTCATTAATTTCTCAAGATGTAAAATATCTTCTTTTTTCATAAGACTAATTTAAGATTTTTTTAAAACCAAATGAGACTCTCATAAGACTTTTATATTTTATAATCAATGCATATTTGAGTAGAAATAAAAAGTTGAAACAATGGAAACAAAAATGATCATAAAGAATGATGCTCTGTGGAACAGAATTCAGGATTTTTCTTTAGATGTTCCAGATATTAATTTTCCTTTCTCTAAAAAACTCGCTAAAGAGGAAAACTGGACCTTGGACTTTACTCAAAAAGCAATAGAAGAATATAAAAAGTTTGTTTATCTCTGCTGCATTCTTCCCAATGGAGCTTCTCCAAGTGAAACCATAGATAAAGTATGGCATATGCACCTGATCTATACTCAAAATTACTGGGAGGAATTTTGCCCCGATATTCTCAAAAGAAAACTGCACCATCACCCATCTAAAGGAGGGATAACAGAAAAAAATAAGCATGTTAGTTGGTTTTCAGATACTTTGAAGTATTATAAAGAAGTCTTTCAGCAAGAAGCACCTGTAGAAATCTGGCAGAATTCCAAGCCGAAAAATATTCTATTTAGAGGTTGGGGAAAAAAAATAAAACTAATCTCACTGTTTATGATTCTTTTGATGCTCTCATCGTGTTTAGGTAATGTTTTAGACACTTTGGTCATCCTGTTTATAGCGATTCTCGGAATCATAATTTTTGGATCTATTATCTCTTTATTTGAGGATCCTGACCATAAAGGATCCGGAGATAAAGCTGATGGAGGAGGTACCGGAGGTTCCGGTTGCAGTAGTGGAAGCAGTTGTGGAGGAGGCTGCGGTGGATGTGGTGGATGTGGAGGTTGCGGGGGTTGCGGGGGTTAAAATAAATACTTATGAAAAAGATAATATTATATGGAGTTTCACTGATCATAAGTATGATGTGGCTCATTCTTAATCATCAGACTATTGATCCGTTTTCCTTGAAAGGTCCGGAATTCTTAAAATTCTATTTGATTTTTTTATTTGGGTTTTATACTTCTGTAATAATCATGAAATATTTTAAAGAACAAAGATCAAACACAACAATCTTCTTTATGATTTTCATTCTGGCAATTGGAATTATAAAACTGATAAAAGGGCTTATTCTTGGAAAACCCGTTGGATATCTCGTAATACTGTTGGGTATAGAATTCATTGTAATTTTATGTCAGTCTACTTTAAAATCCGGTGAGAACGGTAAAATGTCTAATCGGATCAAAAAATAATATCATGATCAGAAGATTTACAGAAAGAGAGAAAAATATTTTGTACAAGAATATACCATTACAAAAGCAAGGGAATGGAGTGGGCTGGGAAGCGATTCTCTTTATTGTTTTGAATATGTTGCTTATTATATTTGGATTTAAACTGCTCATTTTTGATTATAATCCTTTTTTTGAAGATGCAGAGGATACGGTTGGATCATTCATTTACTTCATGATCACTTTTATAGCGATTGGATTTTTTTCTTTTGTAGGAGTTGCCCTCTTATTTAATCTTATAAAAAATATATTGGTTTACCCCAAATATGGAAAATATGCGGTGGAAAAAAGTATTGAAACAGAGAAGATAAATATTCTTCAGGGAAATGAGGATGAAGATTGTATAGTAGAGATTTTCAGTACCCACAGAAGAAAAATAGAAATAAAAGTATATCTGAAGATTGCTGTAGAATTGTCTTCAAAAACAAATTTCTTAGAAAGAATTGAAGGATACAGGGTTTCAGGGTCTGAAAAAATTGATATCCCTATCTATAAAATTTTGGAAATTACGGATAATCAGCTTTTTTGGCCAATGGGTAGCATAAGAATATCTGATTTTTCTACAGGAGTAAGATTGGATTCCAGCCAGGAGATAAATTCCTTCAATGATTTTCTGAAGACAAAATACAAGCTGGTTTATAGTAAAAAAAGCAATGAATTGTTGTTTATCAATTTTTATGGAGAGGATGTCGAAAAGAAAATAGATATTCTTATAAGGGACGTTGAAAGTAAGATCATTTATTTTTCAGCTCAGGAATAACTTTAGATCAGTTTAATTTTCAATTTATAAATCAACTATTTACAAAAAAAAGAGTTCTGAAATATTTCAGAACTCTTGTGAGTTTATTTATCTTTTGTCTGCTTATAACCATATTCCCGACACATAAACAAAGTAATTGCCAATAGAATAATGCTGAGTATCAGATGTGATTTATCAGGATGTACAATTGCCTGATAAAGATTGTATCCGAAAACAAACGAAACCAAAAATATTAAAATTTGGTTGGTTTTGGCATATTGATTTTTCAAAGAAGTTTTCATAATTAATGATTTTTGTTGTTATTTACAAAGTAAGTATCACTTTTGAAAATAGGTTACAAAAATCATTTTTTTAATTATGCAATAACTCCGCTTCCTAAAAGTTCATCATCAATATACCACGACGCAAATTGTCCTTCTGCAATCGCAGATTGAGGTTCTTCAAACTCCATATAAAAAGCATTTTCAAACTGATAAATCGTTGCTTTCTGAAGAGCCTGTCTGTAACGGAATCTTGCCATCACTTCCATCGATTCACCATTGGCAAGTCTTAGATCTTCACGAACCCAGTGAAGTTCGGAATTATCCACTTTTAAAGCTTTTTTATGTAATCCCGGAAAACTGTGACCTTCTCCAACGAAGATTATGTTGTTTTCCATGTCTCTTGATACGATAAAACAACTTTCTTTGTGTCCTCCGATTCCTAACCCCTTGCTTTGTCCGATCGTGAAAAATTGAGCGCCCTGATGCTTTCCAATTACTTTTCCGTCAGATTTTTTATAATTGATCTTTTGAGATAAAAATTCCAATTCCTCTTCTTTTGAAGAAAACGCAGGTTTTTCTCCTGAAAATAATGGAGAATCGCTGAATATTTCTACAATTTCACCTTCATTTGGTTTTAATTGCTGCTGTAAAAATTGAGGAAGACTTACTTTCCCGATAAAACATAGACCCTGAGAGTCTTTTTTATCTGCTGTAACCAGACCGATTTCTTTTGCAATCTCTCTTACCTCAGGCTTCGTTAGCTCACCAATCGGAAATAACGCTTTAGATAATTGATCCTGATTCAGCTGACATAAAAAATAGGACTGATCCTTATTGTTATCTTTTCCAGCTAGAAGATGGAAAATTTCTTTTCCGTTCTCATCAAAAGTTGAATGTACTCTTGCATAATGCCCTGTTGCAACCTTGTCGGCTCCCAAAGACATTGCTGTTTTCAGAAAAACATCAAATTTAACCTCTCTGTTACATAGAACATCAGGATTTGGGGTTCTTCCTTTTTGATATTCATCGAACATGTAATCAACAATACGTTCCTTGTAAAGTTCACTCATATCAATGACCTGAAATGGGATTCCAAGTTTTTGAGCAACCATTAATGCGTCATTACTGTCTTCTATCCACGGACACTCATCTTCCAGTGTTACTGAAGCATCATTCCAGTTTCTCATAAACAAAGCCACCACTTCGTGGCCCTGCTGCTGAAGCAAATATGCTGTAACGCTGGAATCTACACCTCCTGAGAGGCCTACTACTATTTTCATTGTATTTCAATTTTACGAAACTCTTAACGGGAGTTCTTAGTTTGACGCGGCAAAAATACGACTAAAAAATTCGGAAAAAAACCATAATTTTAAACATTGATAAAAACGATGTTAGTATAAGATCACGAAATTTTTGACCTCAGTGAATGAATATACTTTCGTATAGTCTTTAAAAACAATTAATTATCTGAATATGAAAAAAATAATTATTCCATTGATGCTGATGTTCTCAATATCAATATTTTCCCAGGTTTCAGTAGGAACTCCTTCTGTAGCAGAAACCAACAGATGGACTTTTGGTGGTGGGATTGGTTTAGGGTTTGGAAGTAATAGTGCATTCTCTCTTCAGGCGGCTCCAAGAGTAGGATACAGATTGACCGAAGATCTGGAAGGGGGAGTGGTAGGAAGTGTTTCCTGGCAGACATCCAATTATTACAGGTCAACAATGTTTGGAGTTGGTCCTTTTGTGAATTATTATTTTGCAAGATCATTTTATGTAGGAGCAAACCTTCAACATTATTTTATTAATTATCATGATAAGTTTTACGACTACAAAGATAATAGAGAAGAAACAGCGCTCTATCTTGGAGGAGGATATATGCAGAGGATTGGTGGAAATTCTTTTATGCAGTTAGGATTGATGTACAATGTTTTATGGAAAGAGAATTCAAGTATTTTCTCAAGTGGATTAGTTCCTAATATAGGATTTGTGGTTGGATTATAATAATCGATACGGATAAAACCAAATGGTTTTGGCTTATATATAAAAAGCATCGGAATATAGATATTCCGATGCTTTTATTTTAATAAAATTATTTATTTATTGAGAAGACTTTTCAGTCGTCTTTTTTGTCTTGTGAGGTTTTCCTGTTAACCCGTCTTTAGCTTCATTCACGTCAAGAACGATGGTCTCTCCTTCACTTAATTGTTTATTTACAAGCATTTCTGCTAATAAATCCTCAATGTATTTCTGGATGGCTCTTTTCAGTGGTCTTGCACCGAAATCTTTATCCCATCCTTTTTCAGAAATAAAGTCTTTAGCTGCATCAGTTAAATCAACTTTATATCCTAGTTTTTCAAGTCTGTTGTAAAGCTTGTTCAATTCAAGATCAATGATCTTCTTGATGTCAGTCTGCTCAAGAGAGTTGAAGATCACGATGTCATCAATTCTGTTCAGGAATTCAGGAGCAAATGCTTTTTTAAGGGCATTTTCAATCGTGCTTCTTGCTCTTGTATCTGAATTTGTTTTCTTAGCAGAAGTTCCAAATCCGACACCGTCTCCAAAGTCTTTAAGATCTCTGGTACCGATATTTGAAGTAAGGATAATGATCGTATTTCTGAAATCAATTTTTCTACCTAAACTATCAGTAACATGACCCTCATCCAGAATTTGTAATAAAATATTGAATACGTCAGGGTGAGCTTTTTCAATCTCATCTAAAAGAACCACAGCATAAGGTTTTCTTCTTACCGCTTCTGTTAACTGACCCCCTTCCTCATATCCAACATATCCCGGAGGCGCACCGACCAAACGAGATACTGCAAATTTCTCCATGTATTCACTCATGTCAATTCTGATCAAAGCTTCATCTGAATCGAAAAGCTCTCTTGCCATTACTTTTGCAAGTTCAGTTTTACCAACACCCGTAGTCCCCAGGAAAATAAACGTTCCGATCGGACGGTTTGGATCTTTAAGACCCGCTCTGTTTCTCTGAATAGCCTTAACAACTTTTCTTACAGCATCTTCCTGTCCAATTACTTTTCCGTTTAGATTGCTGTCCATCTGAGCTAATTTATCCAACTCATTTTTACCAACCTTGGTCACTGGAACACCACTCATCATAGAAACCACTTCGGCTACATTTTCTTCTGTAACGGTTTCTTTTTTCTCTTTTACATCTTTATCCCACTGATCCTGTGCTGCATTAAGCTCCATCTGAAGACGTTCTTCCTCATCTTTAAGCTTTCTTGCCTCAAGGTAATCCTGAGCTTTTACAGCTTTCTGCTTCATTTCTTTGATGTCCTCAATTTTCTTTTCGAAATCAATGATTTCTGTTGGGACTTTCATGTTTTTAATATAAACACGGGAACCTGCTTCGTCCATTGCATCAATTGCTTTGTCCGGTAAGAAACGGTCTGTAATATATCTTGATGTCAAATTCACACAAGCTAATATAGCTTCTGGTGTATAAACAACATTGTGATGCTCTTCATACTTATCTTTGATCTGATTTAAAATCTGAATGGTTTCATCAATATTGGTTGGTTCCACCATTACTTTCTGGAACCTTCTTTCCAATGCTCCGTCTTTTTCAATATACTGACGGTATTCATCTAAAGTTGTTGCTCCGATGCATTGAATCTCGCCTCTTGCTAATGCTGGTTTGAACATATTGGATGCATCCAAGCTTCCAGTAGAGCTTCCCGCACCTACAATAGTGTGTAACTCATCGATGAATAAGATGACGTCGCGGTTTTTTTCAAGTTCAGTCATGATCGCCTTCATTCTCTCCTCAAACTGACCACGGTATTTTGTTCCTGCAACTAAACTTGCAAGATCCAAAGTGATCACTCTTTTTCCGAAAAGAACTCTTGACACCTTTTTCTGTTGAATTCTTAAAGCCAGCCCTTCTGCGATGGCAGATTTACCAACTCCAGGTTCTCCGATAAGAAGTGGATTGTTTTTCTTTCTACGAGAAAGGATTTGAGACACACGCTCAATTTCTTTCTCACGGCCGATTACAGGATCCAATTTCCCATCTCTTGCCAAAGAGGTAAGGTCTCTACCAAAGTTATCCAATGTAGGAGTTTTGCTCTTCGCGGCACCTAAGTTGCCGGCAGGCTTTCTCATTTGCTCAAATTCCTCTCTTTCGTCGTCATCGTCATATGCACTCATTTGAGGTGACTGGCCAGAGTTTTTAAGCATGGTTTGATATTCTCTTGAAACTCCTTCATAGTCAATATCGTAAGCTCCTAATATATTTGAGGTTGGATCTTCATATTTATAAAGAATGCCTAAAAGTAAATGAACGGTATTAATTTCATTACTTTTGTATTGTCGACATTCTAATTCTGCACGTTTAACGGCATGATCTGCCATTTTAGTGAAGGAAATATTGGTTACCTCCTCAGAAATAGGATTAAGACTTGCTGTATTTAGAGTTTCAATTTTTCTTCTGATTTGTGTTAAATCGGCATTAAGGTTTTGAAGGATTTCTTTTGCAGAGTTTTCTGTTTTTATAATACCTAAAAGTAGATGTTCTGTATTAAGAAATTCACTTTTCAGCCTTTTAGCTTCATTTTTGCTCTGTTTGAACACCTGGCTCAAACCTTGTGAAAACTTATAATCCATAATATATCTCAATTAGAATAAAGATGGAAGTATCTTTTATTCATTATTCTAAATTACAAATATTTTACCAAAAATCAATTAATGACTTAATGGCAGAAAAAAGTTTTATTATCTTATTGAAAATGACTAAGTTTGTGTCCCTAAAATTTTTCTGATGAGTCCCGAAATTGCTACTTATGTTGGATATTCTGCTTCACTTTTTATAGTTTTAAGCTTTATATTAAAAGATGTAAGAAAAATTAGAATCGTTAATATGATAGGCTGTATTTGTTTTGTCATTTATGGTATATTTAGCGGAATGCTTTGGCCGGTGATTATCCCGAACGGATTGATCTGTTTTATACAGATTTACCATCTGATGGCTGGAAAGAAAAGCTAATGAGGAAAAAAATAATTACATCTGCTTTCAGTAACCTTTATACAGATCAACGAATAGAAAAGGTCTGTAAGACTTTGCATGAAAACGGCTATCAGATAGAGCTGATCGGCAATGATTGGGGAGGAGCCTCAGAAATGAAAAGACCTTATTCTTTTTCAAGGATCTCATTGATTTCTAAAAGTTTAAAGACCGCTTATTTTGAATTTAACTGGAAGCTGTATAAAGAGCTAAAGAATAAAGCGGATAAGCATACCATTCTCCATGCTAATGATATTGATGCTTTGCTTCCTAATTATCTTATCGCTAAAAAATTAAATATTCCTTTAATTTTTGACAGTCATGAAATTTTTTCCGAAATGCCGGCAATTCAGGGCAAAATGTCACAAAAAATGTGGCGCTACCTTGAAAAGAAGGTGCTTCCGAAATTAAAATTCATGATAACGGCTAGTGGAAGTTATGCACAATGGTTCAAAGAGAAGTATAATATTGATCCTGTTGTAGTTCAAAATTCACCAAGAAGAATGAGTTTTTCAATAGATATTCCTGAAAACAAGCCAAAAATATTTTTGTATCAGGGTGCAATCAATCCATTTCGGGGAATTGACAAAGCAATTTTGGCGATGCATCATCTCGACCATGTTATCTTTAAGATTGCAGGTGATGGTCCCAGAAGGAAAGAATATGAAGATTTGGTTGTAAAGGAAAGTTTGCAGCAGAAAGTTCAGTTTTTAGGGAAACTAATGCCAGAAGAATTAAGAAAAGTCACCCTTACAGCTGATGTTGGAATGAGTATAGAGGAAAATGGAGGAGACAGTTATCTATATTCTCTTCCTAACAAGGTCCTGGACTGCATCCAGGCAAGGGTTCCTTTAATTATGGCAGACCTTCCGGAGATGCAGAATATTAAAAGGCAATTTGATGTCGGAGAAATTATTAAAGATCACCAGCCCGGAAATATTGCAGAGGCAATCAATAAAGTTTTAAATAGGGGGAGAAAGAACTATCAGGACGAATTGGAAAAGGCATCAGAAGTACTTTGCTGGGAAAATGAAGAGGTAAAGCTATTGGAGGTTTTTCAAAAAGCATCTCAATAAATTATCTTCACAAAATTGGTATCTTTGCATAAAGATTGTTAAAAAATGACCATTAAAGAAAAACAGCAGGAAATAATTGACGAATTTGCATTTCTTGAGGATTGGGAGCAGAAGTACGAATATATTATTGATCTTGGGAAAGAATTAAAAGGACTTTCAGAAAGCAAAAAAAACGATGATAACCTAATTAAGGGTTGTCAGAGTAAGGTTTGGATTGATGCTGAATATAAAGATGGCAAGCTCTATTTTGATGCAGACTCTGATGGTATTTTGCCAAAAGGGATCGTTTCTTTACTGGTTAGCATTTATAGTGGACATTCTACGCAGGAAATCTTAGATTCAGATTTCCAGTTTATTTCTGAAATCGGATTACAGGAGTTTTTATCTCCTTCCAGAGCTAATGGTCTAATGGCAATGACTAAACAGATCAAGTTTTATGCAGTTGCCTATCAACTGAAATCATAATTGTGACAAGAATTCTAGCATATCGTTTTTCCGCTTTTGGTGATGTTGCGATGACAGCACCTGTTTTTCGTGAATTTCTTGAACAAAACCCAAATGTGGAGATCATAATGGTTTCCAGAAAAAATTTTGAAAGTCTGTTTTCTGATATCCCGAATATTATCTTTAAGGGAATTAATCTTGATGATTATAAAGGGTTTTTTGGTTTAAACAGATTGGCTAATCAACTCATAAAGGAGTTTAAACCTG
The DNA here is from genome assembly GCF_002216065.1 of Chryseobacterium sp. T16E-39. Classification (NCBI taxonomy): domain Bacteria; kingdom Pseudomonadati; phylum Bacteroidota; class Flavobacteriia; order Flavobacteriales; family Weeksellaceae; genus Chryseobacterium; species Chryseobacterium sp. T16E-39. The sequence continues at coordinate 3,258,087 of NZ_CP022282.1, forward strand.
ATTATATTGCAAATTTACACGATGTAATCAGAACTAAGATCCTGGATAAGATCTATCGAAGAAAGGGATATACTGTATTTAAAATCGATAAAGGTAAAGAGGAAAAAGAAGCCCTTACCGACATTTGGAACCTTGATAAAACACAGCTAAAACGTACTGTTGAGCGTTATGCTGATGTATTCAGAGAGATGGGATTTAATATAACATTATCGAATCAGCTAAGGCCACTTACGAATCAAAAATCAGGGATAGGTTTTGCTCCTTTTGCACAGCATAAGGGAAAAATGCTTCCTCTGGATAAATCTTATGAGCTCGTAAAAATATTAGCTCAAAAAGAAAAAATATACTTTTTTGGGGGTGGAAAAAATGAGACTGAAACTCTTGAGAAATGGGAGCATGAAATTCCTAATACAAAAAGTCTGTCAGGTAAATTAAATCTTAAACAGGAATTAGACAAGATTGCAGAGTTGGAACTCATGATTTCCATGGATTCTGCAAATATGCATTTAGCAAGTCTTGTTGGGACAAGATGTGTTTCCATATGGGGATCTACACATCCTTATGCTGGATTTTTAGGGTTCGGGCAAAGTGAAAATGATGTGGTACAAATAAAGGACCTAACATGTAGGCCATGTTCCGTATTTGGAGATAAAGAATGCTTTAGGGGAGATTGGGCGTGTCTGGAAGAGTTGAATATTCAGAAAATCATTGAAAAAATCTGATTAATGAAGATTACCATCTGTATTCCTGTGTATAATTTCGATGTCAGGGAGCTGGTTTCTGATTTAAAAAAAGAGATTATAGCAAAGGATTTTAATGCAGAAATTATATTAATAGACGATCAATCGAAAGAAGAATTTAAACAAATCAATGAAGTTCTTCAGAAGCAGGTAGATCAATTCATCTATCTTGATAAAAATATAGGAAGATCCAAGATTCGGAATCTATTTCTTACTTATTCTAAAGGAGACTACTTACTTTTTCTTGATTGTGATGGCAAAGTGACGGATAATAACTTCGTTGGAAATTATATTCAATTTATTAATGAAAACCCAGGCACAAAAGTTATATATGGCGGCAGAGTGGTGTCAGAATCCAATCCGGATCGGGATCATTATCTGAGGTGGAAATTTGCCGTGGAGCGTGAAAACCTGCCGGTTTCAAGTCGACTGGAAAATCCCTATCTGAGTTTTCAGACCAATAATTTTATCATCGGAAAAGAGGTATTCCAAAAAATTTCTTTTAATTCTGAATTTCAGAAATATGGTTATGAAGACCTTTTATTTGCAATGGATCTGAAATCCAACAATATAAAGATTGACCATATTCATAACCCTATTCTTAATATTGATGTAGAAGACAATAGGCTTTATCTTGAAAAAGTAAAAGAATCAGTGGATAGCTTATCTAAGATGCTGGCTGATGAGGAACTCAATTCCAAGATGTCAGAGGTCAAGTTGGTAAAAGCGTTTAATATGATCTGCAGAATAGGGTTAAAAAGAGCATTTATTGTTCTTTTCAAGATAAATAAGCCTATGGTAGAAAAAAAACTTTTAAAGGGAAAGGGAAAGATTAATCTACGATATCTCGATTATTATAAGCTGGGATTGCTGTTGCAGAAAACAGAATAGGGGTGTTTTAAAACCCCATTTATAAAATATTTTCTTAAATCTCTTTACTTTGTAAGACACTTTTGATAAAAGTTGAAATAAAAAACCTTTACCAAAGCTGATAAAGGTCTTAAGTTATTAATAAAGTAAGGAGTTCTATTGTCTTGTAAATATCAAGTCTTTTGTTTCAGGTAGGTAAACTGCCTTATCTGTACTTGCAGGACAAGTAGCACTATCAATTAGAGAGTCATTTGCTTTATATACCCATGACAGCTGTGTTGCATTTATTTTTTTAATAATATCTTTCCCCAACCAATTCCACAATTAGTCCCTCCATAATATAGCAGTGCTAAATTTTGACTTGGGCTTGTTCCGAAACTATAAATTGTGTGAATAGTTTGAGTTGCAGGAATAGACATGTTTTTCGTGTCCTGTAAAATTTGACCACTTGCATTCTTGACAATGTATCTTATGGAAAGAACATCCTGAAAGTAATTTTTAGTTTGTAGATTAATAGGCTTTTTTAACTCTTTTGTTATAAATAAGTTAATTGTCTTACCTTCAAAATTTGCAGTAAAATTTCCCACGTAGCTATCAAGTTCATTATTCACATCTTTCAGATAAGAGTTAGCAATAATATCTTTCAAATTAGTATTTAGAGGTTGTATTTGTTGTGCTTTACAAGCAGTTATGTTTATAAATAATTCTAAGATTATTATAACTTTAAAAAATATTGTCTTCATAATTTTCATTTTTTATGGGCATGGGGTGGCTGTTGTAGTAGCACCACCACTGTTTAATGTTATGTTTTTCACTGCTCCATTGTCTTCAATTCTCTGCAAATTTACTTTTCCTTCCATTCCCATGCCTCTTAAAGTTTCAAAAAAAAGTTTCTCTAATCCTTGGGCATTTAGGTCAGCTCCTAAATAGTCAACATTTGACAAATCTAATGCCATCTGCCCCTCTAATATCTGAAATTCTGTTTTTAATTTATTGAGATCCCAGCTCGTGTTATATAAAAATTGTGATAACTCCTGTGAGGTGCCACTAAAGTTAATGATGTAATTGTAATATCTAATACCTCCAGGACAACTACTACATGATTCAGAACCAATCATTCCCATAAAACCATTTCCAATATTTCCATTAGGTTGTGCAATTGAAAAATCAAAAAGTTTAATAATATCTGGTGGGGAGAGCATTTTAATGCCATTTGGCGTATGATTGTGATAACCTCCTTGATACCCAGATGTATCTCCTAAATCCACTTCATGTGTGCCACCAAGGATTGTTGTACTCGTTGTTCCATCTGATTTTATTTTTACTCCAATTTCTCCACCTTTAGGAGCTTGAGTTTTTAGTTCCTTGATTTTTGCTTGTACTTTGGGATCTGATAATATACTTTTTGTTTTTTCGCAAGGATTTGCGTTGGGGCTATTATTAGGATTATCATCACTACCAGCAGTTCCTCCTGCGTCGGGATTATTGAGACAGTCTTCATAAGGGCCACACCCACCTGGAGGAATCCAACCACCACCTGGAGGCAAAGAACCACCACCTCCTCCACCACCTCCAATGGTGATTACAACAGGCTCTATGTCACATGATGGATATCCATCAAAGCCACATGGACCACCAGCAGCCTTATTTGAAGATTTATTTTTTGAATTGCTCTTTATATACTGAGCTCGAAATAACCCTAATATTACATTGTAATTATCAGCTTCTGGAGACATTTTTAGAAATTCTACCTGAGTACCATTCTCTTTTAAAACTGCAATAATAATTCCTTCTACTGTATAATTTTTTATTAGTGGGAACAGGGTATACTTTTCGTTATTCTTAGTTGTAATATCCTGAGATCTGATATTAAATTCGACATATTCATCAGCTATTTTTGATGAATTTTTCCAAACGTTTCTAATTGCTTTTAAAGTATGTTGAACCTTATTAATTTCATCATAACGTTCTAGTAAAGTTTTAAAGCCATTACCATAGTTAATTGTTTCTTTTTTTTTAGCTGAAAATACCTGAAACTTGTTTGAGAGTTTTTCTTGTTTATTGTTAAGAAAATCTTCTTCAGAACTACAGGAGTTCAACCACACAACTGATGCTGTCAAAAGCATTAGCCGAATAATTAAATTTTTCCTCATTTATTGTTTTTATTTTGCTAATATAAAAATATATTTTAATTCACAGTTTGGGGTTTTCCGTATTGTTTAATTTAGATTTTTACTACATCAAGCCTTTGTTTTATTTTCTATTATATTAAATAGTATTCATACTTAATTATATTAATAAGGGTTTGAGTGGATAACGTCAGTTTAAATTTATTTTGTGAATTTTTTAGAGAATAATTTACAGAGAGATCAAAAATCTATGTAAACTACTATGAATAGGACTAAAAAGAAAAATCTCTCAATTTCTTGAGAGATTTTCTGTGGGCCCTGAGGGATTCGAACCCCCGACCCTCTGGGTGTAAACCAGATGCTCTGAACCAACTGAGCTAAGAGCCCTGAAATTTTTTGAAAGGCTTCAGTTTCCTTTTTTGTGGGCCCTGAGGGATTCGAACCCCCGACCCTCTGGGTGTAAACCAGATGCTCTGAACCAACTGAGCTAAGAGCCCCACATTCGATTTCTCGTTTTGAGTGGTGCAAATATACGACTTATTCCTTTACTCGCAAATTTTTTTCTAAAAATTCTCCCACTACAAAGTTGCTTCCGCCTATAAAAATCATTTCTTCATTTGTACATTCTTGTTTTGCAGCTAAATACGCTTCCTGTACTGAATCGAAAATTTTATAAATTATTTTTGCATTCATCAGCAAATCCTCATAATCTTTTGGGTGTCTTCCTCTGTGGATCGAAGGTTTGGCAAAATAAAATGTAGAATTTTCAGGTAACAAATTCATTACTTCATCTATTTTTTTATCGTTCACAAATCCTAAAATAATATGCTTGCGACGATCGATAGAATTAAGCTGGGAAAAAACCTGTTCTAAGCCTGCTTGATTATGAGCCGTGTCACAAATTGTTAAAGGGTTTTGAGAAAACTCAAACCATCGTCCGATGAACCCGGTATTTTCGTGAACGTGGAGCAGTCCATTCTGGATATTTTTGTCAGAGATTTTAATATGTAATTTGATCAGCTCATCAGTTAGTCCCAAAACTACTCTGATATTCTTTTGTTGATAATTGCCTTTAAGGTCTGATTGTAAGTCTGATTGAAACAGAGAAGCATCTATAAATGGGGCATTATTCAGATTCGCTTTGTCACGGATAATTTTTTTAACAGCCTCATTTTCATCACCCGAAATAATAGTAACTCCCTCTTTGATTATGCCTGCTTTTTCACCTGCAATTTCTTCAACCGTATTTCCTAGTATATTTTGGTGGTCCAGTTGTACATTGGTAATGGCCGAAACTAAAGGCCTTATAATATTTGTAGAATCTAATCTTCCTCCCAGTCCGACCTCTATGATCGCAAAGTCTACCTGTTGCTGATAAAAATATTCAAAAGCCATGATGGTTGTAAATTCAAAGAAAGAAGGGAGAATGTCTTCCGGAAGCGTTTTCAACTTTTGAATAAAACTAAACACAAATTCTTTATCACAGTTTTTGCCATTTACTTTTATACGCTCCGTAAAGTCAATAAGATGTGGAGAATTGTATATTCCTACTTTATAACCGGCATCCTGAAGTATAGAAGCCAACATATTGCTTGTTGAACCTTTACCATTAGTTCCTCCAATATGGATGCATTTTATTTTTTCCTGAGGGTTGTCAAAAAATGAACAAAGCCTCGTTATATTGCCTAAACCAGGCTTATATGCCTTTTCTCCGTCGATCTGATAGTTGGGTGCCTGCACGAAAAGCCAGTCAACGGCTTCTTGATATTCTTTGGTTGTCATGATGCAAAATTCTCAAAAGTTTTATTAAAATGAAACATTAATTTTTAAATGTGTAACTTTTTTATCTTTGGGGCGTCTAATATTGTAAAATCTTAATATGAAAAAAGTTTGGATCATCGTTTTCGGATTAACTTGCCTGGGTATGAATGCTCAGAAAAAATGGTCCTTAAGAGAATGTGTAGATTATGCAGTAAAGCATAACCTTCAGGTTATCCAAAATGAATATTCTAAGCAAGTTCAGGATTCTAATCTAAAAATTGCAAAAAAAGGATATTTACCCTCTGTATCTGCCAGTGTTGGAAACACAGTCAGTTTTGGACAAGCTTCATTAGGAACTGGAAGTATTCGAAACGACAGGTTTAGTAATAATGGAAACCTGTCGGCAGATGTTTTAGTTTACAACAATGGACGACTTGAGAAAACAATTAGAAAATCGCAATTTGATGTTGAAGCAAGTCAGTATGATATTGAAACGATAAAAAATGATATTTCTTTACAGATCGCACAACAATATCTGACTACATTGTTGAAAAAGGAAATAATAAAAATATCACAAAGTGCTCTTAACAATGCTCAAAAACAGTATGACAGAGCAAAAATAACGACCCAGGTAGGTACAACTGCTGAGACTGTATTGGCAGAAGCACAGTCTGCTTTAGCCAGAGAAAAGCAAAACCTTAAAACGGCAGAGATTGATACAGGAAGAAGCTTATTTGCTCTTGCCCAACTTCTGCAATTACAGGATTATAAAGATTTTGATGTTGAGGATGTAAACGTATCTGATGAGCTTTCTCCACAATTGAAATCGGTAGATGATGTCTTAAGTACGGCGTATGATACTCAGCCACAAATAAAAGCAGCTGAGAGCAGAATTCGATCTGCCGAAGCTCAAACTGAGGTGTCTAAAACCGCTTTTTGGCCTACTGTAACAGCAAGTGCAGGAATAGGAAGTTTTTATAATAACTTACTTAACACGGATAATGTAGGAAATTCATTAGTTTACATTAAAGAACGTAATTTTTTCCAGCAATATAAAGACAACTTTGGTCAGCAGGCAGGATTATCTGTGAGTATTCCCATTTTCAATAAAGGAATTACAAAATTACAGGTAGAGCAATCCAGAATCAATGAAAGTGTCGCCAAAAATACATTGGAACAACAAAAACAGACTGTACGACAAAATGTACAGAAAGCACAGTTTGATGTAGAAGCAAACTATGAATCTTATATTGCTGCAGTAGAAGCAGCAAAAAGTACAAAGCTTTCGCTAGACTTTGCAGATAAAAGCTATACAGCAGGAAGAACGACTATTTTTGATCTGAACGTAGCCAGAAATAATTATGCTAATGCACAGGGCTCTGTAGCTCAGGCGAAATATAATTATCTTTTCAGTCTTAAATTATTGAATTTCTATGCCGGAATTCCATTAAGTTTGTAAAATGTCGATCCAATCATTAGAAAAATATTTACCACAGAATACACTTCAATATTTAAAAATCTGGTTTTCAGATTACTATATTCATATCAAAATTACACGAAATAGGAATTCGAAACTGGGAGATTACAGAAAACTCCCAGATCATTCCCATGAAATAACGATCAATTCGACACTCGCACCACAGCTTTTTTTCTTTGTGCTTACTCATGAATTGGCTCATCTTATTGCCTTTGAAAAATATGGAAGAAGAATTTCTCCCCATGGAAACGAATGGAAAGACACTTTCAGGCGAATGCTTCTGGAAAGTGTGGAGGTATATGAAGACGCTTTAAGACCTATCATCATAAAGTTTTCAAGGTCTCCAAAGGCTAACTTTATGGCAAGTCCGGATTTGGTAAAGTATTTTCATATTGAGAAACAAGATGATAAGCTTCAATTCATAGAAGAGCTAGAAAAGGGTGATTTCTTTATGTACAGAAACGAAAAGTATTTTTTAGAAGGTCTGATTAAAAAAAACTATCTTTGTAAGAACCTGGCTAGTGGAAGGAAGTATTCTTTTAAACCTCTGGCAAGGGTAGAAAAATGTAGTTAAATATGTCAAAATCAGATAAGTACTGTGTTATCATGGCTGGTGGAATTGGAAGCAGATTCTGGCCTATGAGTACTCAGAAATTTCCAAAGCAGTTTCAGGATATTTTAGGTGTTGGACGTACAATGATTCAACAGACATATGACCGAATCAGTAAAATTATCCCTAATGAAAATATATTCGTTATTACCAATAAGGAATATGTAAGCCTTTCTCATCAACAATTACCCGAGATTCCTGAACATAATATTGTCGGAGAACCGCTGATGAAAAATACAGCAGCCTGCAATCTTTATATGGCAAACAAAATTGCTGAAATTAATCCTGACGCGACAATTGTTGTTTTGCCCGCAGATCATCTTATATTAAAAGAAGAAACATTCCTTGAAAAAGTACAGCTTGCTTTTGATCTTGCATCAAAAAACGATTACCTTGTTACATTAGGAATTACGCCAACAAGACCAGATACAGGATATGGTTATATTCAATTTGTGGATAAAAAAGGAGCAGAATATTTTAAAGTTAAAACATTCACTGAAAAACCAATTTTGGAAATAGCCCAGAGTTTTCTGGAAAGTGGAGATTTTCTTTGGAATGCAGGGATTTTTATTTGGAGCGTTAAAAGCATTCATCGTGCTTTTGAAACACATCTTCCAGAAATGGCACAGCATTTTATGGCTTGCGAGTATAACTCCTCCAGTGAAGATAATTGTATAGAGCTTATTTATCCGAAGGTTCAGAAAATTTCTATAGATAATGGTATTCTGGAAAAGGCTAAAAATGTATATGTAGTGCCTTCTGATCTCGGATGGAGTGATTTAGGAACATGGACTTCTGTTTATGAAAATGCAGAAAAGGATGATAATGAAAATACAGTAAAATTAAAGTACCTTTTAGCTTACAACTCGAAAGGAAACATTGTTCGGATGAAAAGTAACAACAAAGCTGTTATTATAGACGGACTGGAAAATTACATTATTGTAGATACAGATAAAGCATTGCTTATTTGTCCGAGAGACAACGACCAGCTGATAAAAGACTATGTTCTGGATCTGAAAAATTTTAAAAAAGGAGAGAAATTTATGTAATTATCAATTCTCTTTTATTAACTTCCGAAATATGCTATGGGAAAATTGAGTTCAAAAATTATCATATTCACTTTTATTCTTTTGGGAGTATTGTCTTATTCTCAGACAAAAAAGAAATTTTCAAGCATTCCAAATGTTCTTCAGGGGATCCAATCGGATGATAAGATTGACTTTTGGGTATTAAATTACAATACCTATGGTAAAGATCAGGAAATAAAAATTTCGGGAACTAAAAAAGATTATGTGCCGCAATCCTCCGGGTTTGATATGTTTCCCGATGAAGATAGTTTTTATTATATTGCTTATTCTTCAGGTGGGAAAATAGAGTATGTAACAAATTTAGAGGGACTGAAAAAGTTTATTGGAAAAATAGATAATGTACAGGAGGCCGCTATTGCAGCTACGGCGGATGGATATATGATAGATGAGGAATTTACTGACGTTGCAGGAAACTACTATGAAGATAAGACAAACTATTATCTCGACTTAGGAAAACTAACATCAAAAGCCTGCCCATATCAGAAAACACATTATACGCTTACGGTAAATAAGACCAGTGGAGCTGTTACCAATGTGAAGGATAATGGAACATATATAGAACTCTATAATAAGAAATGTGCGAATAATCCGAGGCTTTTGAAAATTGAGAAAAAAGAAGAACCAAAAGATGAGCCTAAAAAACCAAGTAAAAGAAAATAGTTTTTACGAAACAGAAAGACTGATCCTTCGTCCGATATCTTTGGAGGACGGAGCATTTATATTTGACCTTTATAACAGGCCAAAATTTATCCAGTTTATTGGAGACCGTAACCTTAAAAACATTTCTGATGCTGAAGAGTATATCAAAAATAGATTTCTTCCTCAGCTGGAGAATTTAGGATTCGGAAACTACCTTGTTGTGACTAAAGATAAAAATGAAAAAGTAGGCGCTGTTGGAATTTTTGAACGCGAGGGGCTTGATGTTGTCGATATTGGATTCTCTCTACTGGATGAATTCGAGGGAAAAGGATATGCGTATGAAGCAGCTGTAAAGGTTAAATCTATCGGAATGGATGAATTTGGATTGAAAAAAATCTCTGCCATTACTTCAAAGGATAATTTTTCTTCCCAGAAATTGATTGAGAAACTAGGATTAAAGTTTCAAAAACACATAACTCTTCCTAATGATAGTGAAGAACTCAGATACTACGAGACCGAGTAGATTGGTAACAAATAACACAAATCTCTAAACTAAACAAAGGTATTTAATGCAGTTGTTAGTGAAAAGATTTGTGTTATTTGTCTTAAAAATTATCCCTCCAGAATTTGATCGGCTGCAGTCTTTGAGGTAACCTTTTCAATAACTCTTGTACAGATTCCTTTTTCATCAAAAATAAAAGTGGTTCTTACAATTCCCATATAGGTTTTGCCGAACGTTTTTTTCTCCTGCCAAACACCAAATTTTTCAATAATATTACGGTTTTCATCTGCGATAAGATCGTAAGGAAAAGCAAATTTGCTGTGAAAGTTTTTCTGTTTTTTTACGGAATCTCCGCTGATTCCTAAAAGCTGGAATCCTGCCTTCTTTAGCTGCGAATAATTGTCGCTTAAATTGCAGGCTTCCACAGTACAAGTGGGGGTATTAGCCTGAGGATAAAAGAATATAACGAGCTTCTTTCCAATTAACTGGGATGAATTTATCGTTTCTCCATCCTGATTAGTTCCTTCAAATTCCGGTAATTTGTCTCCTACTTTCAGCATAATGTTTATTTTTGTTCAAATTTAGTGGTTAAATGACAAAAAAGCAAAGAGCTGAACTTGTTCAGCTTGAATTAGAAAAATTATATCCTGAAGTTCCCATTCCTTTAGCACATACTGACGCTTATACGTTGATGGTTGCCGTAGCGCTTTCTGCACAGACAACAGATAAGAAGGTGAATGAAGTAACACCCGAGCTATTTAAAGTGGCAGGAACTCCAGAAAAGATGGCTAAGCTTGAAGTTTCAGAGATTAAAGAGCTCATCAAAGAGATTGGACTTTCCAATACAAAAGCAAAAAACCTGAAAAGAATGGCCGAACTTTTACTGGAAAGACATAATGGAGTGGTTCCTCAGACATATGAAGAATTAGAGGCATTACCTGGTGTCGGACATAAAACAGCTTCTGTAGTAATGAGTCAGGGGTTTGGGTTTCCTGCATTTCCGGTAGATACACATATTCACAGGCTAATGACCCAATGGAAGCTTACTTCCGGGAAAAATGTAGTTGAAACCGAAAAAGATGCCAAAAATATTTGGAAAGAGGGGGTATGGAACAAACTTCATCTCCAGATCATCTTCTATGGAAGGGAATATTCTCCCGCGAGAGGAAAAGGAGAGAAGGATTTTATTACAAAGATGATGTTTGAAAAGTAATTAGTTGTCCAGTAGCCTTCTGTGATAATTAATTTGACCCAAATGATAACTCAAATGTCCCATTAAATGAATCAGAAAATACTCAGTGGTCATCTTATACCCTAAAGGCTCGAGAGGATAAGCTTTTTGGAGATCGGATTCTGTTAATTGATCAAGGGAAGATTGTACAATATCAATTGTACTTTCTATTTGACGAATGAGTTCAGTACGTGGAATATCTTTTAATGAAAATTCAAGTTCTCTGTTCCTTACATATCCAGAGTTTCCAAGTATTGCCCCCACAAAGTGACAGAGGTTTCCAGCTAAATGTAACGAAAGGTTTCCAGCAGAATTTGAAATACTTTTATCGGTCTTCCAGATTGATTCTTCGTTTTGATACGCTTCAATTTCTGTTTTTAATTTATTTAAATCTCTGATAAAAAGAGATTGTAGTGATTCTGTTATCATTTTTTATTTAATCAAAATTTTATTTGAGGATAACTGTTGGTATAATGGCTTAGTTGTTATGAATTTTACTTTTCTTAAAGTCTTAGGATCAGTATCTTTATCTAAAATATTCCTTGTTTTATTTAAAATATAAATGTAAAATAAAAAAGCCACAAAAATCAATTTGTGGCCTTCATATTTTGTTTAAATTACTTCTGCTTTTTCGCCCAAAGCTCCATTTTTCTGTTTAAAACATCTAAAGGAAGACAGCCCTGGCTCAATACTTCATCATGGAAGCTGGCAAGGTTGAATTTCTTTCCAAGTTGTTTTTGATACTGATCCCTCAATTCTCGTATTCTTAAAGATCCAATTTTGTATCCTAAAGCCTGACCAGGCATTGCCATATATCTTTCTACTTCTGCTGTAGCTCCTGCCTCGTCATAAGAGATATTACTTAAAAAGTATTTGATTGCCTCTTCTCTGGTCATTTTTCCTGTATGTAAACCAGTATCAACAACAAGTCTTACCGCTCTCAACATTTGGTCACTTAAATACCCCATTTTTTGATAAGGATCGGTGTATAACCCAAATTCAGGACCTAAAGTCTCGCAGTAATGTGCCCAGCCTTCTCCGTAAGCTCCAAACCATCCGAATCTCATGAACTTTGGCAGTTTTGTGTTTTCCTGCTGAAGAGAAACCTGATAGTGATGCCCCGGAATGGCTTCATGTAAGAAAAGAGATTCCATTCCAGAAGTAACATTGAACTTGGCAGGATCGGGAAGAGGGACATAAAAGATACCTGGTCTTTTGCCATCAGGAGTTCCCGGAGTATACTCTGCACTTGCACTTGCCTCTCTGAACTTCTCCGTCTGCCTGATCTCGAATTTTGTTTTCGGGGTTACATTGAACATGGTTTTTAGCTTCGGAGTAATTTTAGATAAAATCCCATTAAAACCTGCTAAAACTTCTTTTGACGTTTTGTAAGGCATTGCCTTAGGATCTGTTTTGACAAACGTTATAAATTGTTCCAGACTTCCTGTGAATCCAACCTGTTGCTTTACTTTTTCCATTTCGGTACGAAGCATAGCCACTTGCTGAAGTCCAATTTTATTGATTTCTTCAGGAGATTTGTTGGTTGTGGTCCAGCTTTTTACATAGTATTGATAGATTTCGTTTCCTTTAGGTAGACTGTTGTAACCATCTGTGTCCCTTCCTTTAGGAAGATATTCCTTTTCTAAAAAGGTGCCCATTTTAGTATAGGCAGGAATGATTTTTTTCAAAATAGCCTCCTTATAAAGGGCTGTAAATTTTTCTCTCTGAGATTGTGAGAAATCTTTTGGAAATTTTTTAATAGGCCCATAGAAGATATTCTTTTCGAAATCCGGGGTAATGATTTCTTCAGCTTTCATCTGTGGGATCATTTTTACGATAAGCTTTTTAGGAAGAACTATTTTATTATTAATCCCTTCTTTGAAGTTTTCAATGGCGCTATCCATCCATAAAGGGAATTTATTCATTCTTTGTAGCCAGTCAGTATAATCTTTTTCTGTTTTGAATGGCTGACTTCCTTCACCACTTCCAAATAAAGGGAAATTTAGAGGCAGACCTGTAAATTGGCTGAATGGGATATATTCGGGATGGTAGGCGTAAGCTTCAATTTTATCTTTTAGGGTGTAATCTAATACATCATAAACGACTTTGTCTTCATCTGAAAGACTTTTATAATCCACTTTATCTAACTGATTTTGAATTGAATTGTAAAAGGCAATTTCTCCTGAAATAAAATCTTTATCGATATTGATGGATAGTTGGTCGTTATATCTGGTATCTCCCTGCGAAGTAGCATCTAGTGGATACAGTTTCAAATATTGTTCATAATAATTTGACGCAATCGAATCAAGATTGGTGGGCGTTACCTTTGTGAGGGGAGAATCGGACTTTTTACAAGACATAAGGCCTACAGTCAGGCCCAGACATAAAATACTTTTAGACAAAACGTTTTTCATTTCAGAATCTTTATAAAAACAAAAGTAAGTAATATTGGAAAACTAAATTGAGACGGATCGCTGATTTTAGAAAAATAATTTTCAAAATATTTTTCAAATTCAATCTATTTTTTATCTTTGCTTAAAACATTTAACAATCATATTATTACAGCTCTTTTTTAAGAAATAATGAAAGGGATTTTAAAAATTTACCATCCGGACGAAACATTAAAATACAATATAAGAAGCACTTATTGCAAGGCTATTTATAGTAATCAGCAACATTTCCTTGAAGTTGAGGTCATTACGGATGATGGCTTGGATCACGTAGACGATGATTCTTTACAGTATAACTTTCCACAACTTTCAATGGAAGTTTTCGATTTTCCAATAGATTCTGCGGATATTGAAGGAAAAACAATTAGAATCAATGATTCTGATGAAGAAACTTACACAGAGGTAGATCTATTTGATGATGAAGACGCCTTTATCTATGATAATGAGCTCTTATTTGAGAAAAATGAAGAAGGAGAATTGGAACTGATCTGGAAAGGAACCATTGATGATTTCTATACGGGATCAGATACCCCCATTGCTTTCAGGCTTAAATGCGAATTTAAACAGGATAATATTGAGGTAGACGAAGATTAAAATCGGTCTTATTCAATCCTTTATATTCAAATTTCTTTTCAAATTCTTTTTGGAAAGAAATTTGCTATTTATGTCTCGGTGGAAAAATTTAAGTTGTTTTTAAGCATTTTTTAAGACACGAATTGATAATATTCCATTACTTTTGTCGTTTAAAATCATTATAAAATATTCACATTAATGCTGTTAACGGAACTTACTCAGATCTTATTTGCGCAAATTGCAACACCCGCAGTTGCCACAGACAACTTAGAATTTTCATTTTGGAATATCATGTTCCACGGAGGGGCTTTCGCTAAAATAGTGATGGTTACCGTGTTACTACTTGGTGTGTTTTCGGTATATCTGTTTTTTGAGCGTTTTTTCTTTATTAAAAGATTGTCTTCAAAGACGGATTCCAATTTTATGAATAATATCGAAGACTTTATTAAAGAAGGAAAAATTGAGTCGGCAGTGGATTATTGCAGAAGACAAAATTCTCCGGAAGGAAGGATATTGGAAAAAGGGATTTCAAGATTGGGAAGACCTGTTTCAGATATTGTAAGCGCAATGGAGTCACAGGCTCAGGTAGAAGTAGCAAATATGGAAAAAAATCTTAACCTTTTAGCTGTGGTACCGAGTATTGCGCCGATGTTGGGACTTTTAGGAACAGTTATTGGGATGATCATTGCCTTCTTTAATTTGTCTCATGCGACAGGGTCTTTCTCTCCAAAAACACTTTCGGAAGGGATCTATACAGCTTTGGGGCAAACGGCTGTTGGTTTGGCAGTAGCTATTCCGGCTAACTTTTTCTACAATATACTATTAACAAGAATTGATAAATTTGTTCTGAAAGCTCAGAATATGTCGGGTGAATTTTTAGACCTTATCAATAAACCTTTATAAATCTTTCTTATGAAATCGTCATCAAAAGAAACTTCATTTGTAAGAATTAATTGAGCGATTCCATCTGACCATTAAAAATATTAGAATAAACAGATGAAAATTCAAAGAAGAAATAAAGCAAATCCGGAATTTAGTTTAGCAGCAATGACTGATGTTATTTTGCTTATGCTAATCTTCTTTATGATAACGTCTTCAGCTGCCAATCAAAGTGCGATTGATGTAAATTTGCCAAAAACGACTACTGCTGACGATAATATACCCAATCCACTTACGGTAACAATTAAACCTGATGGAACTTATTATATTGATGATAAGCTTGTTGCCAGAGAACAGCTTGAACAGGCAATCGTTAATAACCTGACAAATCAAACGAATAAGTCTTTTACAATTAGGGCGGATGAAAATACACTGCATAAAGATGTTGTTTTTGCAATGGAAATTGCAGAGAAATACAAGTTTAATATTGCTCTTGCAACTGTTAAAGATAAATAAACCGGATACTGGTAAGTATTAAAAATAATGAAAAGCTATAGTGTAGACAAAAACGAGGAAACCCGTGATCGGATAAAAAGTGGAATACTTTCTATTTTAGTCTGGTCTGCAATCCTGCTTTTTGTTTTTCTTTATAAGTTAAAACCGGATCAGAATAAGGAGCCCGAAGTGGTGACGACGATGCTGGTCAACTTTGGAGATAACCGTAATGGAAAAGGGATTGAAGAACCTGCAGAGCAGGAGGGCAGCTTAGCATCCAAAACAGAAGAGGTAACTCCTGAACCTGTGGAGGCTGTTGTTCCTGAGACCAAAACAGTAGTAAAGCCGGAACCAAAGACTGAAACTAAAAAATCAGAACCAAAAGAAAAGGTAATAACCGGAAACAGTAAAAAAACAAGTGTCCCTAAAAAGGAAGAATCAAAGTCTAATAAAAAAGAAACGACAAGCGCTTCGGCTTCTAAAAATAATAAAAAAAGTTCTGGTACAACCGCTAATTCTAAAACCGGAAACGGAGATGGAAAAGGCAATGCTGCTATCGGAAATCTTATAAAAGGAAGAGGGACAAAGGCTGGTAGTCAAGGCACGGGGACGGGTGTTGGAAACAATGGAGATCCTCTAGGGGGAGACGGTAATGGAGACAGTAAAGTCGGAATCGACAGAAAGCTGATTGGTTACATACCGGGAACAATGGGCAGAGGAGGAGCACAGCCACAGCATAGTTGTACAGCAAGCGGATCCGTTACTGTTGCCTATACAGTAGATAAAGCAGGAAATGTAGTCTCTGCAAGAAGAGTAGGTGGGATATCAGATCCATGCGTTTCTTCAACCTCAGTGGCTTGGGTGAAAAAATATGTAAAAGCTGAAAAGGCAAGTACATCATCAACGGGAAGTTATAAGATTACATTCTAAAATACAAAAGCACTTTATTCAAGTGCTTTTTTTATTTCATTAATTCTGTTGATAATGGGAAGGGCAAAAATTCCGCTGGTCTGGAGATACAATTCGTAAAATGTTTTTGCTTTATCCAGAAAATTGTGATTGTTCGTTTCTTTTCCTTTAAAATAGAAAAGATTTCCAAGCATTTCGTAGTAATCTTTATGATCTCTCTCTTGCCTTTCATTAACGATCTCTATTATTTCCTCTTTTGATTTTGATGATATTTCGACAAAGTCTATCTTGAAGATATCCTTCATTAAAGAATCAAAATCAAGTTCTTTTTGCATTAAACTTTCTTCGGGTTTGTCTAGAATAAGTTTTTCCAATGCCTGTGTTAATTGACGAATCAATCGCAAGGTGAATTCTTTATCTGTAATCATTTCTTTTGATTTTGTTGTTCAATTTTTTTTTAAATGCTAGGCGAAAAATAAATAAGCTAACGCAATAGATGTAATAACGCCTACTAGATCCGCCAGAAGCATAGCAATAACAGCATATCTGGTGTTTTTAACGGCTACGGCTCCAAAATAAACTGCAATGACGTAAAAGGTCGTATCTGAGCTTCCTTGAAGGACTGCAGCAAGCTTTCCTTGAAAACTATCAGCTCCGAAAGTGGACATGGTGTCAACCATCATTCCTCTGGCTCCTGAACCCGAAAGCGGTTTTATTAATGCCGTTGGTAGTCCATCTACAAATCTGGCATCTAAATTAGCCATGTTGGCTACCCATTTCATTCCGTCAATAATAACATCAAAAACACCTGAAGTTCTGAGAAGTGAAATTGCTATTAACATTCCTACCAAATAAGGAATGATTTTAACACAAGTGGTAAAGCCTTCTTTGGCTCCATCAATAAAGGCATCAAAAACATTGATCTTTTTGTAAACGGCTCCCAGTACTATTGCTAGGAAAATAAATAAAATAAGTCCGTTACTTAAAACCTTGCTGAAAGTATCCAATTCATCCTTACTCAGTCGAACAAGATACAGAACTAATAGTCCGATAATAGCCGAAATTCCTCCAACATATGCAATTACTATTGGCCGCAGAAGATTGATCTTTTGATATAGAGAAACAATAATCATTGCAGCCAGTGTTGCAGTAAACGTAGCAATCATGCATGGGAGAAAGATATCAGTCGGCGTTTTTGAACCCATTGAAGCTCTGATGGCTATAATAGAAACCGGGATCAGAGTCATTCCTCCTGCATGAAGACAAAGAAACATGATCTGAGAGTTGCTTGCGGTATCTTTGTTTGGATTTAATGTTTGCAAACTTTCCATTGCTTTCAGCCCGAATGGAGTTGCAGCATTGTCAAGCCCAAGAAGGTTTGCGCTGAAATTCATCAGCATATGACCAAATGCAGGATGGTTTTTTGGGATGTCAGGAAATAATTTTGAAAAGAATGGTTGGATCAGTCTGCTTAATAAGTTAATTCCACCTGCTTTTTCAGCAATACTCATAAAACCCATAAATAAGGTCATAATACCAATCAATCCGAGACATATTTTGACAGCTGTTTCTGCGGTTCCTATAACACCATCTGCTTCCTGTACGCGGTATACTTTAACCTCTTGTTTTATTGAATCTGTTTTATAATGAATTCTGTTATCGGCAAAGTCAGACTTCTTCATGAGACTGTCTTTAATGATCGGAGAGAGTGTATTCATTTTTTGTGAAGCAATCTGTACCGTATCTCCTCCTTTTCCAACAACCATATCATTGAAAATAGTATTATAATGACTCGAAGAAATATATTTTATACTAGCGATAGCAATAGCGATAATAATAAAAGCGGACCAAATTCTGCTGAGAACCATCTGTTTGAATTAAATTTTAGAAAAGATAATAAATTAAATGTTATGAAAAGTTATTTTTCATCGAGATACACCAAATACCCCTCAAAATCATCATCCAGATTTTTCAGAACTTTTGCATCATCCATTTTTTTAATTAATGCGTCTATAAAGAAGCTTTTTTCAAAAAACTGACGATGGATCCCTGGGAGAATCTCCATAAAATAATCCATTCCAATCTTATTGTTGTGAAGATCCATTTTTGTTTCCAAAGGTTTGTTGGGGAACAATTCTTCGTGCAGATCAGTTATTCTTTTACAGAAGTCGAGTGCTTTTTGAGGTGAAGAAATTTTAGAGCAGTACATCAGAATAAAACAGCACCAAAGGGCATGTCTGAATGCATTACCTATTCCGTTATTGGAAGCGGTTTCAGGAAAACGTTTTTGAGCAATGGTAAAGGCTTTCGCGGTAGCATGAAAACTTAAAATCGAGAATAAGGGATGGGGCATAACGAGAGATAAAAGACGCATAATCTTTTTAAAGCTCATTGCCCGGATCGTATCGAAAAATATTTTAAAAGTTCTCATAAATAAAAATCTCTCCCTAATTAGAGAGAGATTATATTGTATTTGTTACAAAATTTAAGCATGTACTGCTAATAAATTTACTGTTTTAGAAACAACATCTTTAATCTCAGTTCTTTTTACGATAAAGTCTACAAATCCTTTTTCCTGAAGGAATTCCGAAGTTTGGAAACCTTCCGGTAAATCTCTACCAATTGTTTCACGGATAACCCTAGGTCCGGCGAAACCGATAAGTGCTTTTGGTTCTGCCATAATAATATCTGCAGTCATCGCAAAAGAAGCCGTAATACCTCCAAAGGTAGGATCACATAAATAAGCGATATACAAAAGACCAGCTTCTGAAAGCTGAGCCAATTTAGCCTGTACTTTTGCCAATTGCATTAGTGAATAAGTCGCTTCCTGCATTCTTGCACCTCCGGACTGACAGATAATCATATAGGGAAGTTTATGAGCGATACAGTAATCTACAGCTCTTCTGATTTTTTCACCCATTACAGAACCTAAAGATCCTCCGATAAAAGCGAAATCCATACAAGAAACCACCATCTCAGTTCCTTTTACAGTCCCGACAGCATTTCTGATAGAATCTGTAAGTTTTGTTTTTGCTTTTACCTCTTTCAAACGGTCTGCGTAAGCTTTTGTATCTTTGAAGTTTAGGATGTCTATACTTTCGACACTAGCATCTAGTTCAGTGAATTTACCCTCATCAAAAAGGATATCAAAAAATTCTGCACTTCCTATTCTTACATGAAATCCATCTTCAGGAGAAACGTAATTGTTTTTCCTAAGCTCTTCGTGTTCCACTATTTTTCCTGATGGAGTTTGGTGCCAAAGCCCCTTAGGAACATCCTTTTTTTCATCAGTAGAAGTGGTAATGTTTTTTGCTTTTCTTTTAAACCAGTCGAATGCCATTTTTCCTTGTATTAATGTATAAATGTAAAATGTATTAATGTAAAGGTATCCTAATGAATACTTTTTACATTAATACAAATGTACAGTCTTATTTTAAAGTATTTACGTTATTTAAATCTTCAAAAGCTTTAACTAATCTTGTAGAGAAAGTTTCTTCACCTTTTCTTACCCAAACTCTTGGATCATAGAATTTCTTGTTAGGTTTTTCTTCTCCCTCAGGATTTCCGATTTGAGCTCTTAAATAATCAATATTATTAACCATATAATCTCTTACACCTTCTGTATAAGCAAATTGAAGATCGGTATCGATATTCATTTTAATTACACCGTAATCGATTGCCTCTCTGATTTCTTCTAAAGTAGAACCAGAACCTCCGTGGAATACAAAGTTTACAGGTTTCGCAGCAGTTCCGAATTTCTCCTGAACGAATTTCTGAGAATTATCTAGGATTTTTGGAGTAAGAACTACGTTTCCTGGCTTATATACACCATGTACGTTACCAAAAGCAGCAGCAATAGTAAAGTTATCAGAAACAGCTTTTAGTTTTTCATAAGTATAAGCTACATCTTCTGGTTGCGTATATAATTTAGAATTATCTACATCAGAATTATCAACACCATCTTCTTCTCCTCCTGTTACACCTATTTCTACTTCTAAAGTCATTTGCATTTTAGCCATTCTTTCAAAATATTGAGCAGAAACTTCTATGTTTTCTTCTAAAGGCTCTTCAGAAAGATCCAGCATGTGAGATGAATACAAAGATTTTCCTGTTAATCTGAAAAATTCTTCGTTAGCATCCATGATACCATCGATCCATGGCAATAATTTTTTTGCACAGTGGTCAGTATGTAAAATTACAGTAGCTCCGTATGCTTCTGCAAGAGTGTGGATATGTCTTGCTCCGGCAATCGCTCCCAAAATAGCAGCCTTTTGTCCATCATTGCTCAATCCTTTTCCTGCATTGAAAGCAGCTCCACCATTTGAAAACTGAATAATAACAGGAGAGTTTAATTTTGCTGCAGTCTCCATAACAGCGTTTACGTTGCTAGAACCGATAACGTTTACAGCTGGTAACGCAAATTTATTTTCTTTAGCATACTGAAAAATATCAGTAACCAATTGACCTGTGGCAACTCCTGCCGGAAAAATTCTGCTCATGTTTTACTTTTTAAATAAATTATTAGGTGTTTTTAAAGTTTGTAAAGGTAAGAAAATTTGTGTAATCACTAATTTCTTTTATCCCGCCCCCAAAGTAATTTCTGACGGATGGTTTCATAAAAACTTAAGTTATTAGGCTGAACCAGAAGGATCTGAAAATCAGCCTTTTTTATAATGATTTCTTTATCCGTTTCTATATGTATCAGTCTCGAATCTAAAGAAAGGGAATACTGAGATACCCGGCTTTCTACTTTGAATTTTATCTCAACACTGTCATTAACGACTAAAGGCCGCACATTTAAGTTATGCGGGGCAATAGGGGTTATGACAAAATTTTCATTGTTAGGAGAAATGATCGGGCCGCCGCAGCTTAATGAATATGCGGTGGAACCTGTAGGAGTAGAGACGATCACTCCGTCTCCCCAAAATACATTTAGGAATTCATCGTTTATAAATGAATCTACTGTAATCATTGATGTCGTTTCTTTTCTTGAAACGGTAACGTCGTTTAAAGCGTAAGGAAAAAATTCTTCTGATCTTGGAGACACGACTTCAATTACAGAACGACGACTGGTTTTTACATCTCCTTTTAAGATAGCATCCAGTTCCTTAAAAGCCTCTTCCTTGGTAAAGCTGGCTAAAAACCCTAACCTTCCTGTGTTTACTCCAACAATCGGGATTTCAAGATCTTCGATGAATGTCAAAGAATTTACAATCGTTCCATCTCCTCCAAAAGTGAAGAAAAGATCCACCTCCTTTTCGATAAGGTCCTGCTTGTTGTTGAACGTTTCAAATATTTTTGAAAATTGAAGGGCCTCAGCCATTTCATCAAACAGGACAGATTTTACGCCTCTGCTCTCAAGTTCTGAAACGAATTTGCTTAAATATAAAAAAGTATCGAGATCTTTTTTTTGAGAATATATAGCTGCCTTCATGTTATATTTCTATAAATTTTTGGAAAAAACCGAATCGGTCTTTAAAAAGATCCGTTTTCTCGTCGGAATAGAATTTTTCAACAATTCTATAATCGTATCGATCAAAAGTAGCATCAATTGACGCCAGGTTTTCATTGCTGATCTTTATGGTAATACGAACCACTTCTTCAGACATAAAACTGATAAAGCCACCATAAAATTTGGAATTGTTACTCTCCACAATATTGGCAATTTCTGTCATTGAATACTTTCTTGCAGGTGCTTCTACCGTAAGAATAGCACCGGATTCAGAAAATAAAGGATATCTTGATAAATCCTGAAAAACGTCTTCACAGGTGATATATCCCAAATATTTTTCAGTTTTATTGATGACGGGAATCACGTTGGAATTAAAAGTGTAAAACAAACGGATACTGTCCATGATATTATTATCTTCGAGAATCGCGAACCTTTCAACCTGATGCTCCAGATCTTTAAGTATTCCCTCAGTTTCGTAAAGAAAGTCTTTGGCAATAGCCCCATAAAAATGATGAGACTTTTTAATGAAAACATGCGTATATCCAAAATCTTCTAATGTGCTTCTTGCTGATTCTATCGAGTCAGTCAGGCTAAAACATGGGAAATCCTTTGAGATATAGTCCTTGATAAACATTGTGCTAATTTATAAAAAATTAAACGAAACTGTTTTGTAATATTCGGTTTTTTTTTCGGGAAAATGAAAAATGCGATCCTAAAATTTGTTTGTAAATAAAAAAAAAGTATCTTTGTCGCCTTTCATTTTTACTTTTTATTAGATTTATTTCAAACTGCACTGTCTCTTAGACATATGCAGTTTTTTTATTTTAGGGCCTTGGCGAATTCCCACATCACCAGCCCTCCGCATACACTTACATTTAAAGAATGCTTCGTTCCCAACTGAGGAATTTCTAAGAAAACATCAATGTTTTCTAATGCTTCATCACTAATCCCATCTACTTCATTACCCAGAATTATAGCATATTTTTTAGATTGATCAATTATGAAGTCCGTAATCATTGTACTATTGCTGGTTTGTTCTATGCCTATAATATCAAATCCCTGACTCTTCAAATCCTGTATTGCGGTATTAATATCGCTTTCATATCCCCAGTCTACACTTTCTGTTGCCCCCAAAGCAGCTTTGTGAATTTCCCGGTGAGGAGGTTGGGGGGTAATTCCACAAAGGATTATTTTTTCAATTAAAAAAGCATCTGCCGTTCTGAATGTGGCGCCCACATTGTGCATACTTCTTACATTATCCAAAATGACGATCAAAGGAATTTTTTCAACTTTTTTGAATGTTTCTACATCTATTCTGTTGAGTTCTTCCAGTTTTAATTTATGTACCAATATATTATTTTGTAGAGATTAATTTTCCGTCTTTGTATATTTCTGTTTTTTCTATACTTCCATCTTCACGGTAGTGAACTCTCGTTCCATTCCACTGGTCATTGGCAAATTCAGTTTCACGCTGAACTTTTCCAGATGGATAAAGCATTTTCCATTTTCCGGTTGCCAGTCCGTTTTCATAATAGCCAATCTGCTTCACAGATTTTCCGTTTTCATAAAAAACCTTGCTTTCTCCATTCAGTTTTCCTAGTCTGTAATTGGAAATTTCGGTAATGGTGCCTGAAGGTGAATAAAAAGTTCCTGTTGAACTGTTGTCATACACGTTTTTTTCGCCGTTTCTGAAAACTTCTTTAGAGGTTAAGACTCCATTTTTGTCGTAGTAAGCCCATTCTTTTATTTTATAGTCCTTTTTGTATTCCCCTTTTGCCTGAACTTTTCCGCTTTCATAATAGAAAACGGCGTCACCATCCAGCTTTCCTTTTTTCCATTCGGCAACCTCTTTTACCTGGCCGTTTTCAAAGAATTGCTTGCAGCTTCCTTCTTGTAATCCATCCTTAAACCCACAAGGTTTTTGTGCAAAAACCAGCGAAGATGTAGAAAATAATAAAAGAAAAATGTATTTCATAGATATTTTTATTTCAAAAATAGTAAAATAGTTATATTTGATTAAAAAATATGACATGAAAAATTTACTTGTAATTATAACGGTAATGTCCGCTGTTATATTATCAAAAGCCCAAAATACCTACTATCCGCAGGCTTTCTTTGATAAAAAATTAGCTCAAAGTATGATCGGTTTCGGGAATTCTACGATTGAAGGAGTAGCATCTACAAAGCAAAAAAATAGCTGGGGAATAAAGCCTCTATTGGGTGAAAAACATTACGCCCGGGAGGGGACTGTGGTCATGCTTTTTCCTGTAACTCCATATTTTGAAGAGTTTTATAGTATGAGAAAGAAGTATGAGAACAAAAAGACAACCGTTTATATGTCCGAAGAAGCCTTTAAATATAGAATAGAGGCATTAACAGATGCGCATGGAAGATTTAAATTTGAAAAACTGAAACCAGGCAAATATTATTTAGAAACGATTGTGAACTTTACGGCTACTGCAAACTATCAGCAGCAAACCGGACAATCAAATGCTTATAATGCTTATGGAAATTTTTTATATTCCACCCCAATATATCAGACTTTTTTCTACAATTATGCCTCCTCAAACAGAGAGAGTAAATTTGTAGAAATAAAGCAAGATGGCGAACTAAAAGAAATCAACCTTTAAAGGTTGATTTTATTTTTTAATCCCATGATCTGATGAACATTCTTTTCGATATTCTGTGCTATGGTCTCCATCGGAATGTCA
This sequence comes from Chryseobacterium sp. T16E-39, assembly GCF_002216065.1. NCBI lineage: Bacteria > Pseudomonadati > Bacteroidota > Flavobacteriia > Flavobacteriales > Weeksellaceae > Chryseobacterium > Chryseobacterium sp. T16E-39. Next base: position 3,282,603 of record NZ_CP022282.1, read on the forward strand.
TTCTCATCATTATTGAAAGGATCCTCAATTTCTTCAGCAATAAGTTCAAGGCTCATTAATACATAATATACAAAGACAGTAAGTGGGATCATAAATAGACCAATACTGATAACGTACGCAACCGGCAACGCCAATACATAAAGTATGATGAATTTCTTTACAAAGGAAGAATAAGAATAAGGAATTGGAGTATTTTTAATCCTTTCACATCCACCACATATATCCAGAAATCCGGAAAGCTGACTATCCAGATATACCATTTCTACATCTGAAATTTTTCCTTCTTTTTTTAATTGATTCAATTTGTGGCTAAGGAGAATGACAATTTCACTGGGTCCGTGATGCTTAAGAGAGTTCTCAATTTCAGAATAATCTTCATCCAATGCCAGTCTTGTGGACTCTTTGGACAGATGTTTTGCCAGGAAATGAGGAAAGAATTTTAAATATCTTGCTATTTGCTCTGCACTTTGCCGGTCATTTTCAAGAATCAAATTGATCTTAATGGCAATGTTTCGGGTGTCATTAACAAGTTTTCCCCATAGTTTTCTTCCTTCCCACCATCGGTCGTATGCCGTGTTTGTTCTGAAAACCAATAATAGAGAAAGTACAAATCCAAGCAGCGAATGAATCATCCCCACATTGCTTACCGCTGATTTTGTTGTGAGATGAAGGTATTCAACTTCCAGATATTCGATTCCATATGAGTATATTCCAACAAGGATCATTGTTGGGAAAAGAATTTTCATAGTATCACTTTTGTGAAGGCTGAAAAGAATTTTCAGGAAATGCTTGGTATTATAAACTCTCATAAATTTAGTTGATACTACAAATATAATTTTTTTCATTTTATGGCTTCTTTACGGGAATCCACAAATTTGTCTGCGCAACCCTCCTTTTCTTTGTGAAAAAATAATATGGGATATTACAGAAAAGGACATTATAAAAAAGACGGAACATGGGTAAGCGGACACTACGTCAGCAAATACAGTAAAAAGAGTTTTCAGAAAGGAGGGAATGGCTGTGCTGTCATCTTTTTTTGGGGAATGATTTCTATATTGATTTATTTCCTCTCATAAGCATATTCTTTCTTTAATGCTGATTTTTAAATAGTAAAGGGAAAATGTAAAAGCAAAAATTTTTCTAAATTTCAAAAAAGCACTACTTTTATTTCGCATTAAATCAACAAATAAATGATTCTCGAAAAAGTAGATGTGGTTAATGACATCAGTAAAGAAGATTTTCAAAAAAAATATTTTACTAAGAAAAAACCTCTATTGATCAAAAACTTTGCAGCCAGATGGGATGGTTTTGATCTGTGGAGTCTTTCTTATATCCGTGAAAAAGCTGGAGAACAGGAGGTTCCTTTGTATGATAATAAGCCGGCTAATGCATCCAAAAGTTCGGATGCTCCGGCAACCCATATGAAGATGAAGGATTATATTGATACCATTAAAAGTAAACCTTCAGATCTCCGTATCTTCTTTTATATCATTACTGATAGACTGCCGGAATTATTAAAGAACTTTACCTATCCGGATCTTGGAATAAAATTTTTTAAAAGACTTCCCACATTATTTTTTGGAGGGAGTGAGGCCCATGTTCTGATGCATTATGATGTAGATCTGGGAGATTTTATGCACATTCATTTTGAGGGAAGAAAAAGGATCTTGCTTTTTGATCAGGAGCAATCTGCTTTTTTATATAAAGTCCCTTTATCTGTACATACAGTATATGATGTAGATTATGAAAATCCGGATTATAAAAAGTTTCCAGCCCTCCAGTACGCAAAAGGATATGAGATTTTTATGGAGCATGGAGACGCTCTTTTTATACCTGGAGCATTCTGGCATTTTAACAGGTATCTTGAGCCTGGGTTTTCTTTATCACTTCGGGCACTTCCAAACAAGCCCAAGGTTTTTGCAAGCATGCTTTATCATGTATTTATTATGCGATATACAGATAAACTTTTAAGAAAGCTTTTTAAATCAAAATGGGTAAATTACAAGCAGAAATGGGCTTATAAAAAAAGTACAGAGGCGCTGGAGAAACATTTGAGAAAGTTATAAATAAAACTATTGCCGGTTCTATTCTTTTATAAGTCCAAAAATAGTAGCATCTACAAACTTTCCCTTTTCAAAGAAAAAATCACGCATGGTTCCTTCTTTCTGAAAACCGGTTGAAAACAGAAGTTTTTCAGAAGAGATATTAGCAGGATCAATGAAGGCCTCTATTCTGTGAAGATTCATTTTTTCAAATCCATAAGATAAAATAGGCTGTATGGCCTCTTTCATGTATGATTTTTGCCAGTATTTTGGATTCAGTTCATAACCTATTTCAGCCTTGAAATGCTCGTGAAACCAATTATGATAACCACATGTTCCTATGACCTTTTTTTCTTCTTTGAGTTCAATAGCCCATCTAAATCCTTTTTTATTCTCAAACTCTGTATTGAAGGTATTGATCACATTTTCAGCTTCTTCAATTTGAGTAAATGTGGCCAGATCATAATATTCCATAACGATATCTAAAGAAAAGTATTCAAATAAATCTTTAGCATCATTAGCTGTGAGTTGTCGTAAAATTAATCTTTCAGTTTCTAATATTGGAAAATCCATTACTCAATTTTACCGAAAAATACAATAAAAAATTAATTTCGGCAAAGCTGTTTCCGGAAAGATTAATCCCAAAACAATTTTCTAAGCCTGAATTTATTTTTTAAATTTGACGTTCATTTTTTACTATGGCAAAAACAAAGAAGGAATCTCCCTCGAAAAAGGAAACTCCATTAATGACTCAGTATAATACCATCAAGGCAAAATATCCTGATGCTCTATTGTTGTTCCGGGTAGGAGATTTTTATGAAACTTTTGGACAGGATGCAATTCGGGCTTCTCAGGTTCTGGGTATTGTCCTCACCAAAAGAGCCAATGGAGAAGGTCATATTGAATTAGCTGGTTTTCCTCATCATTCAGTAGATTCTTATCTGCCAAAATTAGTTAGAGCAGGACTTCGCGTCGCTATTTGCGACCAATTGGAAGATCCAAAAACAGTGAAAGGAATAGTAAAAAGAGGAGTTACGGAACTGGTTACTCCCGGAGTTACATTCAATGATCAGGTATTAAGTTCGAAAAAGAATAACTTTCTTCTTTCTCTGCATAAAGAAAAAGAGAAATTTGGGATGGCTTTAGTGGATATTTCTACCGGAGAATTTTTAGTAAGCGAGGGAAATCTTGAAAAACTCTTGCACATTGTGGCTACTTTTGATCCAAGCGAGATTATTTATCAAAGAAGTGTTCAGATTCCTGAGCAATTAAAGAATAAAAGTGCTTTCAAACTGGAAGACTGGGCTTTTCAATATAATTTTGCCTATGAAAAGCTGACCAGCCACTTTAAAACCAATTCATTAAAAGGATTTGGTATAGAAGGATTTTCCCTGGCGATTACAGCAGCGGGGGCTATTTTTGCTTATCTGGTAGAGGATACTCATCATAATCTGTTAGCTCATCTTACTAAAATTAAAGTGATTCCTCAGGATGATTTTTTAATGATGGATAATTTCACATTGAGGAATCTTGAAATTGTTTATCCCAGTAATCCACAAGGAAAATCGCTTTTAGATATTATTGATAAAACAGCCACCCCAATGGGAGGAAGGTTGCTAAGAAGAAGGATCATCCTTCCTTTAAAATCAGTTAACGAAATACAACGGAGGCTTTCACTGATCGATTTTTTAAATGAAAATGATATATTAAAATATGAAATCTCCCAGTTACTAAGATCCATTTCTGATTTAGATCGTTTAATGGGTAAACTAGCGGCTGAAAAAATATCGCCTAAAGAAATCGGATACCTGCGTCAAAGTTTAGTTAATATCCATACAATCAAAGGATTGCTTCATCCGTTTGCTGATGTGTTGGCATGGTTAGAGCCTTTGTATGATTTAAATGAACTTATTAAATTTTTACAGGATCGCCTTAATGATGAGCTTCCGGTAAATATTTCAAAAGGGAAGGTAATTAAAGAGGGCATTTCAGAAGAATTAGACAGGTTAAGAAACCTCCAGAGTAAAGGGCGTGGTTTTCTGGATGAGATGTGCCAACGGGAAATTGAAAGAACAGGAATAACAAGTCTTAAAATAGATTTTAACAACGTTTTCGGATATTTTATAGAAGTTCGGAATACGCATAAAGATAAGGTTCCAAGTGATTGGTTAAGAAAACAGACCCTGGTAAGTGCAGAACGTTATATCACTGAAGAATTAAAAGAATATGAAAGTCAGATTCTTGGGGCTGAAGAAAAGATCAGTGTTTTGGAGAATGAGCTTTACAGGAATGTTTGTTCTGAAACCATGGTGTATATGGATCAGATCCAGGAAAACTCAAATATTATTGCACAGCTTGATGTCGCAGTAGGTTTATCGGAATTAGCCGTTTCTGAAAGCTATACGAAACCGATCTTGAATGAAAGCTATATTGTTGATTTAAAAGAGGCAAGACATCCAATTATTGAAAATGCACTTCCGTTAGGGGAGAAGTATATTCCTAATGACATATTTCTAGACAAAGATTCTCAGCAAATTATAATGGTAACGGGTCCCAATATGGCGGGTAAGTCTGCGATCCTTCGTCAGACGGCTATAGTATGTCTCTTAGCTCAAATAGGAAGTTTTGTGCCTGCAAAATATGCTGAAATCGGAGTTTTAGATAAGATCTTTACCAGAGTAGGGGCTACAGATAATATTTCTGCGGGCGAATCAACTTTTATGGTTGAGATGAATGAAGCCGCCAATATTTTGAATAATATTTCAGAAAGGAGTTTAATCTTACTGGATGAAATTGGTCGTGGAACATCTACCTATGATGGGGTTTCCATTGCGTGGGCTATTGCAGAGTATCTGCACCAGCATGCAAGTCAGGCAAAAACTTTATTTGCTACCCACTATCATGAATTGAATGAGATGACCGTGAATTTTGAAAGGGTAAAGAACTTCCACGTTTCTATTCAGGAAAACAAAGGGAATATAATTTTCCTTAGAAAGCTTGTTCCAGGCGGAAGTGAACATAGTTTTGGTATTCATGTAGCAAAGTTAGCGGGGATGCCTGCAAAAGTCGTAAATAGAGCTAATGAAATTCTAAAAACATTGGAAGCAAGCCGTACTCAGGGAACTTCATCAGAAAGCATTAAAAGAGTAACCGATGAAAATATGCAGTTGTCGTTCTTTCAGTTAGACGATCCTGTGTTGGAAAATATCCGGGAAGAACTTACGAAAATAGATATCAATACTTTAACACCTATTGAAGCTTTAATGAAGCTGAATTCGATAAAGAAAATGATTGGAGGTTAGATATAAATAAGAAAGAAAGTTTGTTATAACTTTCTTTCTTATTTTGTTAGCAGCATCCTCCTTTTATGTCGCATAGACCAATGTAAGGGTTTCCTTCAGGGCTAGTACATAAACATTGCATATCACACATATTAATTATACCGCCTTTAATTTCTTTTAACTCTCTTTTAGTCAGTTTTTTCTGAATGATTATTTTTTTCATAATAAACGAATTTAATTTCTTTGAGGTTAAATTTTAATTAACAACAGTATCCATCTTGTATTCCCTGAACCCCTATTAATTCTTCACCCGTATTACGGTCAAAGCAGCTAAACACGACAGGGCAATCATGACCGATTCCGCCATTAATTTTTTTCAACTCTTTTTTAGTTAATTTCTGGATTTTAGTGTTTGATTTTTTCATAATTATAACATTTAATTTATTTGAATTAAAAATACATTATTTATTCAATAATTCAAGTTGTTGTGACTAAAATTGTGGTAATCTTTTACTTTAGATAAGAAAAAATGACACCAGCATGTAGTGTCATTGCAGATTTGTTATTATTTGATTTGCTAAACAATCTCTAGCTAATTAGCAGCAATAATCGTCTTGAACTCCTGGTACTCCGCCTCTTTCCTGACCTGTCCGGCGGTCAATGCAGCTGATTACTATTCGGCAGACTACTTTACCTCCGTTAATTTCTTTTAACTCTTTTTTAGTTAATTTTTGCATTTTAGTGTTTGATTTTTTCATAATAAAAACTTTTAATTTGATTAAACTAAATTACATTTTTAATTTTGATATATCCATTATTAGTGAATGAAATTCATGAAAAATACCTGGATTCAGGTATATTAATGAGTTGAAAATCATAGATAAACGAAACTTTTTATTACTTTTGAATATGAAGCATTTACTGAAAGTTTTACTTTTATTATTAGGCGTTGCAATTTCAAAGGCGCAGCAGACTGAAATTTCTTCTGTGAAATATGAAGAGCTTGAAAAACGGATTCAAAAAGAGCATGATAAGCTGCTTGTAGTGAACTTTTGGTCGACTACTTGTGCTCCCTGTGTAAAAGAACTTCCTCACTTTATGGAAGTAAATAATAAAAATAAAGACAATCCAAAATTTAAAATGATCCTGGTTTCGTTGGATAGGGTGGCAGATAAAGAAAAAGTGACTAAATTCATCAAAAATAAAAACCTGACGGCTGAGGTTGTTTTATTAGATGATATCAAAAGAATGAATACATGGATTCCCCGATTTGAAAAAGACTGGGATGGAAATATACCGGTAACTTTGTTTTATAAAAGCGGAGAGAAAATATTTTTTAATGATGGAGAAATGAGCAAAGAAGAGTTGGAAAACATAATTAATAAAAATTTACTTTAAACTAGATACGATGAAAAATTTAAAAATAATCATAATGGCTCTGATTGTTGGTGTTGGATTACTAAGCTTCACTACGGGGAATGAAATAAAAGAAGAGGGTAAACGCCATATATATACAGTCAAAAAAGGGTATGAAGTAGGTGACGCAGCAACGGATTTTAAGCTGAAAAATATCGATGGGAAAATGGTTTCTCTTAGTGATTATAAAAATGCTAAAGGGTTTATTATCATTTTCACATGCAATCACTGTCCATATGCTAAAAAGTACGAAGACAGAATTATAGAACTTGACAGAAAATATAAAGATCAGGGATATCCAGTAATTGCGATTAATCCAAACGATCCAAACGTACAGCCAGAAGACGGATATAGCCAAATGATCGAAAGAGCTAAGGAAAAAGGATTTACATTTCCTTATTTAATAGATGAAGGGCAGAAAATCTATCCTCAGTACGGAGCGACCAAAACACCTCATGTTTTTATTTTACAAAAGGAAAATGGAAAAAATATTGTGAAGTATATTGGAGCTATAGACAACAATTATGATAATCCAAACGACGTTTCTGAATATTATGCTCAGGATGCTGTAAATGCTTTAATAAATGGACAACCGATAAAAATGACAAAAACGGTCGCTATAGGATGTACAGTTAAAGTGAAAAAATAATTTTAATTATATACACAGATCAATATCAAATATGAGCGGGCTTTAGCCCGCTTTATATCCATTAATACAAAGGCTTTAGCCAAAATAAATATCATAAAATGAAATTGCAGTTCAATCTAAAATATTTCCTGCTGACTATTTTGTTGTTTTTCACAGAAGTGTTGATTGCTACCAAACTAAAAGATATTTTCTTTATCAGAGCCTATTTAGGAGATGTTATTGTTGTGATCCTTCTCTATACTTTTATCAAAAGTTTCGTTGTTGTGGATAATAAAAAACTTATTATAGAGATTTTCATATTTTCCTGCCTGATTGAATTTGCCCAATATTTTAATATCGCAGAAAAATTAGGCTTCCAAAGGGGAAGCCTGATGTATATTGTTATTGGAAATTCATTTTCCTGGGTTGATATTGCGTGTTATGCCATTGGCTGCCTATTGCTATATTTAGGGCTAAAGCTGAACAGCTTTAGTAGAAAGTAATTATTCCAGTCTAAAAATAAGGGGTTGCCTCATTTTCATTCTTACTTTCTCTCCTTTTATTTCTCCGGGTGTCCATTTCGTATTTACACTTTTAAGCGCTTTTAGGAACTCTTTCTTTATAATTTCATTTTCATAAGATTCTATCTGTATATCACCCATGCTTCCATCTTTTTCAACTACAAATGAGGCTACAGCTTTTACACTGGAGATATTGAGTCTGGCAAGCACACCAGTTTGAAAATTGTTTAAGATTTTCTTTACAAATGCCTGATGCCCTCCTGGAAATTCAGGATTTTTGGATTCAGAAAGCTCGGCAGGAGAGATTACTGTTGGCGTTTTTTGCATCGATGTGGAATCCTGCTGCGCGGAAAACAAAACAAAACAAAAAAAGGATACGATACATGTCAGGTACTTTTTCATCATTTTCTGTTATCTTCCAAAGCTATCATATTTATCTTCAGCATATTTGATGAAGCGATTCAATAATGCTACATTGTCTTTTTCCATAGGAGAAAGATCGTTGTCTACATTATTAGACACAGGAATATACCAATCTGTACGCTCAAAAAAGTTTCTATAGGTATCTTTTTTGAAAGAATATCCATGTCTGGCAAAAACAGAGTTTTTAATGATCTCCATATCCAGCTTTCTTAGATTTTTGATATCCTTTTCTGTTAATTTTTGCTTTGAAGCATTAATCTTAAAAATAGCCTCAGTAGCTACTCTATTTTTTGATGCCGTATAACTTTCTGTCTTCCCTGTTTCTTCGTCTTTGTATTTCTCTACAAAGCTTTTAGGGTTTGTCCAGTCGACCAGATCAGAATCCTCATCCAGCATGAAATTGGGATTGTATACAAAATCCCTTTTTGCCAATTCTAAAGATTTGCTAGGTGCTTTTACGGCGCTTTTATTAAATGCGGTCCATTTTCCTAATAAGCTATCATTCTTTATTTTGACTTCAAACCTTCCGTCCGTCTTATCATTTCCCGGCTCATCTAAAACAAAAGATTGGGTACCCTCATTAAATATACCTCGAAATGGCCGCTGGTTACCATTCACAATGCTTTGTCCGTATACGCTGTCTTTGGTAATCTTGTTTATTTTTAAAGATATCTTTTTATTTTCTTCGTATTCGCCTTCACTATCCATTGCGGTAGCAATATGAATTGCACCGAAATTACCGGTATAAATCCCATAATATTCTTTATGAACTTCAGGGATGATAATAGAGTCCTTCTTTGCCGTCAATGAATCTGCAGAAGAGTTTGTATTTTTGGCGTCTTTTTTACAGCTTAGTAAGGAGGATGCCAATAAAGGGATCATGACATAATTTAAAATTTTCATAGTATTTTTTTTGTGATTAAGATTTCAATTAATAGGATATTGGGAATCCAGCCCAGCCAGGCAATGATCTGATAAACGTCCATTGGGTTGGGATGAAATAAATATACGATAATAACTTTCCACATTCGTAGAGTGATCGCAGATAACGTTAATGCAAAACTTCTCCACATCCATTGTTTGTGAAGGGTAAATTTTTTTTGTTTTGCGTATTGATATGCTTTAAAGGTAGTAACCCACCAAAGGCAGCCGAGAATAACAAAGGATGCCTTGGAAAAGAAGCCGCCGTTTGCAAATACACCCATATAAATTCCCGCAGGCGCAGAGAAAATAAGTAATAATAGAATGTAAATTTTCCCAGCATTTCTATGGAAGTTTTTAAGTCCAAAATCCTTTCTCAAAATAGCAAAAAAGCCAAACAATAAGACAAAGATACTGGTGTAAATGTGAGTGTAAAAAATTGGAAGATATTCAGGTCTGTGATCAACTTCTGTTTGCTTGATCATCAAGAAACTAACATCTGCTCTTAACGGGATATATTCTAATGTAATTTGTAACATGAGCCAAAAGAAATACCCGAATCCTAAAATTAAAAGGATTTTAAGAGTATTGGAATATTTCTTTTTCGTTAAAAGCACATTATACTTATTAGTTTTAAGTTTCGTTTGTTACGAATTTATTTAATTTTCAATTATTAAAAAAACATCATGATGATTTTAGATTTAAATCCTGTGCGATCAGCCATGCTTCACTCCAGCACGCCTGAAAATTAAACCCTCCCGTTACGGCATCTATATTTAAAACCTCTCCGGCAATATAAAAGTTAGGTAAAATTTTAGAAGACATATTTTTAAAATTGATTTCTTTCAGATCTACTCCTCCTGCAGTTACAAATTCATCTTTAAATGTTGATTTGCCGGTTACCTGTAATTTTTTTTTGCACAGGTTTTCCAGAATAGCCTGCATTTCCTTTCCAGAAATATTGGAAACCTGCTTATTAAGATCAACTTTAGAGATCTCTAAAATTTTCTGCCAAAACCGATTGGTTATTTCGAAGATTTTTGATTGTCCGATTGTTTTCTTAGGATTACTTTGCCTGAAGTTTTGAAATAAGCCTTCTGCCTCATCTATAGTTTTTGAAACGAAATTGACTTCAATTTCAAAATTATATTTGACCTTAGCCAGGTTGATGGCCTCCCAGGCTGAAATTTTCAGGACCGCAGGTCCGGAGAGTCCCCAATGTGTTATCAGTAATGGCCCACTTTCTTCTGTTTTTAATTTAGGTATAGAAACCTCGGCATTTTCAAAACTTGTTCCGGGAATATCCTTTAATAAATCATTTTTAATATTGAATGTAAAAAGAGAAGGAACAAGATCAATAATTTTATGCCCTAAATTTTCAAGAATTTTTAAAGATTTGGGAGAACTTCCGGTGGCATAAATGATGTAGTCTGCCAGAAAATCCTCAGAATTGGTTTTAACAATATATTTTTCATTTTCCGTTACAATTTCCTTTACGACACTTTTTGTTTTCACGTCAACGTTTTTCCGACGAATTTCATTGAGAAAACTGTTGATAATAGTCTGGGAGGAATTGCTTTCAGGGAAGATTCTGTTATCATTCTCTATTTTCAACGAAATATTTCGTTTGTCAAACCAGTCCATGGTATCTCCTGGTTGAAATTTTGTAAAAACACTTAGGAGTTCTTTGTTTCCACGAGGATAAAACTGAACCAGTTCCTTCGGATCAAAGCAGGCATGGCTCACATTACAGCGTCCGCCTCCTGAGATTTTTACTTTCTGAAGGACGTCTGAGTTCTGCTCGAGGATAGTAATTTTATATTTTGTTTCGTCGAGGTTTGATGCACAGAAAAATCCTGCTGCCCCGCCTCCAATAATGATAATTTGTTTCATGTATCTGTAATCCTATGCTGAAGATTATTTTTTCAAAAGTACAATTTTTATAAACCATCTTATTTGAGTATTTTTGAAGATTATAATTTTATTATTCTAAATACGATTTCAAATGACATTCTACCATACCTTCGAAGTGCGTTGGAGCGATCTTGATGCCAACAAACATTTAGCCAATTCATCTTATGTACAGTATTGTGCACAAACCCGGATGGCTTTTATGACAAAAGAAAAAATGGGAGTTACCCAGTTAAGCAGATGGGGGATTGGTCCTGTTATGCTTCATGAAAGATATTCTTTCTTTAAAGAGATCTATGCAGACCAGACAGTAATTGTAAGTTTGGAAATAGACGGGTGCTCAGAAGATTCTTCGATCTACCGTTTTCTTCATAAATTCTATACACCAGACGGAGTACATTGTGCAACGTCTGAGGCTACAGGGGTTTGGATTGACATGATGTTAAGAAAAATGACCACTCCTCCAGATGACATTGTAGAAGCTATGAATAAATACAAAACAGCTGAAACAGAAGTTTTATCCAGAGAGGATTTTAAAAAATTCCCTTTCCATCCTCATAATATAGACCCATCAGAGTTTAATAAATAAAAGATATGTTTGAAGATAAATCTCAGGAATTGACACCCATCTCAAAATTAGGAGAATTTGGTCTGATTAAACATTTAACAGAACATTTTCCTTTATCCAATGAATCTTCAGAACTTGGAGTAGGAGATGATGCTGCAATTATAAATCCGGGGAATAAAAGAGTAGTTCTTACCACGGATGTTTTAGCTGAAGGTGTTCACTTTAATTTAGGATATGTTCCGCTAAAGCATTTAGGATATAAAGCAGTGGTGGTAAATCTTAGTGATATTGCAGCAATGAATGCTACACCCACACAGATTTTAGTATCCCTGGCGGTTTCAAACCGTTTTCCTGTGGAGGCATTAGAGGAACTCTATTCCGGGATTCAGGCCGCTTGCTCAAGATATAAAGTAGATTTAATAGGGGGAGATACAACAAGTTCAAATACAGGATTGGTAATGAGTATCACGGCTGTAGGGATTGAAGATGAAGAAAATCTTGTCAAACGAAATGGAGCAAAAGCAAATGATCTGCTTGTTGTAAGCGGAGATTTAGGAGGAGCGTATATGGGACTTCAAATTTTAGAAAGAGAACATGCTGTTTTCTTAGCGGACCCTAATATGCAGCCTGAAATGGAAGGCTTTGATTATATTCTTGAAAGACAGCTAAAACCCGAAGCAAGAACGGATGTTAAGACAATCCTGAAAGAATTGGATATTAAGCCAACTTCAATGATAGATATATCTGATGGACTGGCTTCTGAAATTCTGCATCTTTCTGATCAGTCGAAAGTAGGTTTCAGATTATATGAAGAAAAAATTCCTATGGACAGTCTTACCATTTCTACCGCAGATGACATGAATCTAAACCCTGTAATGACAGCATTAAGCGGTGGTGAAGATTATGAATTATTGTTCACTATTTCACCGAATGATTTTGATAAAATTAAAAATCACCCTGACTTTACAATTATTGGTCATGCCGTAGAAAAAGAGGAAGGGAACTTTATGGTAGCAAGAGGATCTAATCAGTTGGTTTCTCTTACAGCACAAGGATGGGATGCCTTTTTAGGCAATCAACAGGAAGAATAAGTTATACTTAATTTTTAAATATTGTTAGACCACTGCCACTTGCAGTGGTTTTTTTTGTTTCACTGTCATTGCGAGGAGCGAAGCGACGAAGCAATCTCTTTAATACGAATCATAGATTCCATTCATCATAATATATAAACACTTAATCAAGTAATTTTTGTTTGGCATTCCGAAAAACTTCTCTTTGTGAAAATTTTAAATTATGAAGAAAGGTCTTTTGACGGTCTTTTATGGGATTACTCATCTGAGTTGCATGGTTTATGCACAAACCGGGATATCCGGAGAGTTTAAAACGGAATATATTCCTTATTCAAGTTATATCCGTCCGGAGGATAGTGTAAAAACAAATTCTAAAAGTGATTTTAAGAGAATGGATATAAACCTGAATATTCCATTGTCAATGGAAAAAACAAAAGATGGGAAGGTCAAGGGCTGGTCTTTATTACTGAATGGCGCTTATGCTAAAATGTCCCATAAGAATTATGAAAACAGCTTATTTCCGGATCAGATGCTGAACGCTCAGGTCGGATTACAGCATATAAGGCCATTAGGAGGAAAATGGAGTATGATGGCCTCTGCCTCTGTCGGAGTTTATACTGATCTTGAAAATGTTACTTTTGATGATGTTTTAGGGCAGGGGGGAGTTGTGTTCATCAAGAAATTTAATCCAAATCTGGCTCTTGGTGCCGGGCCGATTTTGACCACTGCCTTTGGGGTACCCATGATAATGCCCTGGATTTATTTTGATTGGAAGACAGGGAATAAAATTAAATTTAATATCAATTTTCCACAAGGGATGGAAGCAGGATATCAATTCTCAGATCAATTTGCTCTAAAAGCGGTAGTAGACTTAAATGGAATGACCGTAGAAAGAAACAAAGGCGGAAAATCAATATTATTAGGGTATCAACAAATTACAGCAGGCTTACGGCCAGAGTTTCAGCTCAACAAGAGTGTAAGCCTGAGACTTACCGGAGGAACAGCGTTATTAAGGAGCTTTACCGAAAACGACCGTAAGATCAAAAGTATTTTTAAGACAAAAAAAATGGAAGATCCCAGGTTTGCAAGTACTTTTTATATGGCACTTTCATTACGCTGGAACCTTCCATAATCTATTTACTGATGAGCTTCTTGTAAACCACCTGATTAAGTAATTCCTCTTTACGGGTCCGGGAAATGGGAAGCTCTGTTTTATTAATGTACAATCGGCCTCCGGAAATCATTTCAATATGGGTGATATTGATTAAAAATGACTTGTGAATTCTAAAGAAATGCTCCGGTGATAACGATTCTTCTATAGCCTTCATGGTCTGATGGATAACAAGAGATTTATCTTTAAAATGAAGCTTAGTATAGTTTTGCATACTTTCTATGTATAAAATATCAACCCAGGATATTTTTATAAAAGTATCAGATTGGCGGATGTATAAAAAAGGATCATCCAGTTGGGTATTCTTTTTTGATTTTTCAGATAAAATGAATTGTTGCTGTGCTTTATTTACAGCCTGGTAAAAACGATTGAATGCAATAGGTTTCAAAAGATAATCCACAACCTGAAGTCTGTAGCCTTCCAAAGCATATTCAGAATAAGCAGTTGTTAAAATACATAAAGGTGGATTTTCCAATTGTTCCAAAAATTCAAGTCCGGTTAAATAAGGCATGTTTATATCCAAAAAAATCAGATCGATCTGATTGTCTTGTACTTTAGAGTTTGCTTCTAATGCTGTAGCACAGGTATCTATAACTTCTAAAAAGTCTATTTGGTCTGCCATATCCTTCAAATGGAATCTTGCTAAAGGTTCATCATCAATAATTAAACATTTCATTTTAGGAAGATTATTGTTCGTCATTTTCTTGAGATAGTTTTAGAGTTAAAGAAACTTTGTAAATGTTATCATTTGATTCAATCTTTAAAGTATGAGAATCCGGATATTGAAGACCCAATCTTTTTTGTACATTCTCAAGCCCAATTCCATGAGCTCCGTCTTTCTTTTTGTGAGTGTTGAGATTGGAATAAGAATTTTCTACATAAAACGATAATGTATTATTCTCTTCTTTACATGAAATAATAATATATCCTTTGTGTCCGGGTAATCGGCAAACATATTTAAAAGCATTTTCTATAAAAGGAACGAGAAGAAGAGGGGCAATAAACGCCTTTTTATTACTGATCTCCCATTTCGCTTTTACATCCAGTTCATTACCCCATCTTAATTTCTCGACCTCAACGAGATCCTGAAGGTATTGAATTTCTTGACCGAGTATAACCTGATTTTTATTACAATGATATAATTGATAACGCAGAATGTCAGAAAACTTCAAAAGAAGAAAAGAAGCCAGCTCGGTGTTGGTTTTCATCAGGATATGGATATGATTAAGGATATTGAAAACCAAATGTGGATTAATCTGGTCTTGCAATAATTTAAGCTGATTTTCCAGATGAGCTTGTTGTAACAGGATATGATCCCGTTCAATTTTCCCATGCTCCTGGTAAAACGTTATTCCACAGGCAGTTCCGTTAATGAGAAAGGACGCTGGAAGAGCTAAATAAAATCCTTTCCATAAAACGGGAAGATGACTTTCAAGACCAGAGGATAGAGGAGTTCTTGAGTCTACTTCTATATAAGCAAAAACGAAAGAGTAAATAAAGCTTAGTAAGAGAATCATAATTGCTGCCTGAAACAAGAACTTTTTCATTTTCCTTTGTTTTAAAGCTTTCGGAAGCAAGTTTTTTGTTAAAAACTGAGTGAAAATAAAGGAGCTTATTACAATGGCTAATGTCTGAATGAGTGAGTTGTATCTACCGGAATCTGCCTGAAAATTAATCCACATGGTTATTCCAAAAACCAACCAGAAGCTAATAATGAATAGATGTTTTCTTTGGATGAGAGGTTTAAGCATATTTTGTATATGTAAAAAATTAGAAACCGCATTCCTGCAGTTTCTAATGAGTAAAGATAATTTAAGTTTTTAGAACAGGAAATATCCGATTCCCAGCGAAAAGCTGTGAGGTCTTGATTTAAATTCCTTGCTGATGCTTGTCAACCCTGTTTCATACCTCAAATCTACCGTGAAATTCTTATAATCCACACCGATTCCTCCTGTAATTCCTATATTGGATTTATCAAATTTTTTAAATCCTGCAAGCAGTGCTTTTGAAGTGGAAATATTATCATTAAAAGCATAACTGTAAACGCCACCCGCAAATATCCGGAAATTAAAATCGGATGAGTTTACTATTTTATAACCCACTACAACAGGAACATCGATTGAATTCCATTTTAATTGTGAAGAACTCCCGTCTTTAAGATCATACGAGGTTTTTCTTTTGTTGAATACCGCTTCCCCCTGAAGATATAAACGGTTAAAGTCTACCCTCGCCATAACACCAGCCTGGTAGCCCAGTCCGTATTTTCCTTTAAGATCAGAGGATTCTGATGAAGTTTTAGTAAAATTTGTTCCTGCTTTAACTCCAATGTGAATAACAGGGGTTTGTTGTGCATTGGTTTCCACTGAGCAGGTAATGCAAAGCAATAAAGAGCATACCGCTAAAAAATGTTGTTTCATAAAAATAAAATGTATTAAATCTGATGCAAAACAACGGATGTAAAAAGCGGAATAAAATTTTATTTGATGAATGGCTTGGAGCTTAGGATAAATGGAAGTTTTTATTTGAGGGACATTCTCAACTTAAAAGAAGTAAAGTACACAAAATAAAAAATCGGAAATTTTATTTCCGATTGGTTATGATTAAAAAGGTTCTTCTGTGCAGATTATTCCCGGAGGACATCCTCCGCCCGGGTTTCCACCTCCTCCAGGACTTCCAACGCTAACGCAACTTCCCGGATTTCCGTCGTCAAGCATTTCACAAGCTTTTCCATAAGTACATTCACAATCTGTCCAACAATACGCTGAATCTCCGTTGCTATGACACTCATTTATTCCATTGCCTAGAATTATTAATAGGTCTTTTCTTAATAGTTTTTTCATAGTATAGTTTGTTTTAAAGATAATAAATATAGCAAAAAAATGAATTGATTTGAGGGTATTTAGTTTTATTTCAATCTGTTGCGTGGAAATGTTGAAACTTCACCAAATAAAAAAGCCACAGCAATTGCTGTGGCTTCCCATTTTTATTTAAGTGATTGTGTTTTTAGAATGCTACTTCTTTATGATAAATCGGAAATTCTTTCTGGAAAAGAGGAATGGTTCCTTCAACTCTTAATGGGAACACTCCAAATCCATAGAACATGTCTGCCTGAATTTTTGCTTTTACATCTAGGATGCCTTTTCTCTGAGGAATCAGCTGAACGCCTAAAGATGAAATGGCAGAAGCTCTGCCTCTTAATCCTGAGTTAGCGATAGGAACGGTTAGGAATTGCAGCCCTACAGCACCTTTTGCTTCTAATCCTACTTCAGCTGATAAGATGCCTTCAAGAGACGTTATGCTAACATCGGATTTTTTTTCAAGGCTAATGTTCAAAGCTGGGTTTTTAGATACCAGGAAATTTGCAGTTCCTCCAACATCAAGAAGGTTTACTTTTGCTTTTCCCGTAGCGGAAACTCCGGCAAATGGTCCTGCGGATATGGTAGGACTTAATATAAGTCCCGTTGGTCCTAAAACAATTGGAGCGATCGGAATGTTTATAAAATCGGTGGTACTAACAGTATATCCCACAGATGCCTGGATATCCGCAGTAGACTGTAACCTAATATCATCCATGATAAAATTTACAGAGAAATCAGTTAAATGACCCCACGAAAAACTAATATTGTAGTCAATTTTAGGAGTTACACCCCCTTTTACATTAACACTTGAAGCTAAGGCCACTGGCCCTACCTGTTGGCTAAGAGGGAACGTTTTATCAAAGGTAAAACGATTGAAAGTAATAAGCTTTTGATTGCTTAGGTTCTTAGACTCAATATTAATAATTTTATTATTCAATTCCTGAGAAATAAATCCCTCTACAGGAATATAATTGACCATTTTACCGTTAACATCAATGGGTGCTTTCCCGGATGGATCATATACCCCGCTTAAAGTCCCGCTATAAATAAATTCTTCAAGTTTGGCGCTTGAGGTCTGTACAAAATACTGATTGTTCGTTTTGGTAACAGAAGTTACTTTAGAAAGGATTGTTTTAATTTGGTCTCCTTCTACTTTTGTTCCAACCAATACAGACCCTGCTTTGATATCGTCTGTTTGATCTGTAGATCTAGTGAATGTAATATTCTGATTATTCAGGTTAGAAATGGCAGATACAGATTCGTCATCCAGAATGATAACATCTTTTTGTAAGGTAAGACTTCCTAGAGTTTTAAGATTGCCGGACTCTGGAGCCGGAGCTACAGGGTCTTCATTCAAATTATCCTGAGAACAGGATGTTAAGATCAACGCAGTGAATATAGAAAGAAATACAAAATTGAAAAATCTTCTATACATTTTGAAATAGTTAAAATTATTTTTCATAATTGTGGGTTTTTTGTCCTTCTAAGTTACATATTAATTTTAGTTATTCACAAGGAAGAGAAGTAAAAATTTAAAAACTGTTATGTGTGTAATAGTTTGTTAATGAGTTTATTGTATTTATTATGCTGGTAAAGTAATGTTTCGGCCAATAAAAAAGCCTCTGAATTAATCAGAGGCTTTTGTTCACTATTTATAGGAATTATTTTTTTACAATATTAATAATAACTTCGGTAGCTTTCTCCATACTTTCCAATGCCACATACTCATATGGGCCATGGAAATTGATTCCACCAGCGAAAATATTTGGACAAGGAAGTCCCATATATGACAATTGAGCCCCATCAGTTCCTCCTCTGATCGCTTTGATCTTAGGTTCAATATTGGCTTCTTTCATTGCTTTAGCGGCGAGGTCGATAATGTGTATTTTACCCTCAAACTGCTGTTTCATGTTTCGGTATTGCTCTTTAATTTCTACCTCGGCAGTTCCTTCACCATGCTTTTGATTAAATTCGGCAACTTTTTCTTCCATGAATTTTTTTCGTGCTTCAAATTTTTCTTCATCATGGTCACGGATGATGTACTGAAGCTTAGCCTCTGAAATATCAGCTGTAATATCCATCAGATGATAGAAACCATCGAATCCTTTAGTCGTAGAAGGAGTTTCATTAGCAGGAAGAGTCTGAGCAAACTCAGCAGCTAAAAGACTCGCATTGATCATTTTTCCGTAAGCATAACCGGGATGTACGCTTAATCCATGTATTTTTACAACAGCTCCCGCAGCGTTAAAGTTTTCATATTCCAATTCTCCAACTTCTCCACCATCCATCGTGTAGGCCCATTCTGCCCCGAATTTCGCAACATCAAACTTGTGTGCTCCTCTTCCTATTTCTTCATCAGGGGTAAAACCAATAGCAACTCTGCCATGTTTGATTTCCGGATGAGCAATCAGGTATTCTGCTGCTGTTACAATCTCTGCACAGCCTGCTTTATCGTCTGCACCAAGAAGAGTGTTTCCGTCCGTTGTAATTAAAGTCTGGCCAATATATCTTTTTAAACTCTCAAATTTTGATGGGGATAGGGTAAATCCTGTTGTCTGATTAAGAAGCAAATCTCCTCCATCATAGTTTTCCCAAACCTGAGGTCTTACATTTTCACCGCTAAAATCGGGTGAAGTATCATAATGTGAAATAAATCCAATGGTGGGTTGATCATCATTTTCAAGATTGGAAGGGACATAGCCCATAATGTAACCGTTGTCATCAATAGAAACATTTTCAAGACCGATTGTTTTTAATTCTTCAACAATATATTTAGCAATGTCCCACTGTCGGGGAGTGGAAGGAGTTGTTTCACTCTCTGCATCACTTGTTGAATATATTTTTACATAGTTAAGAAAACGATTCAATAACTTCTCTCTCCATAACGGGTTGAATTCTATAGTACTCATTAGACAATATAAATTTTAACAAAGTTAGCGAATTTGATGCTCAGAATACGTTATTTGTAATCGAATATCAATTATTGAAATTTTTAATCAGATATAAATAATTGAAAATCAAAATTATGTTAGCTTTGTATTGACCGTAGATAAACTTGTTTAGTTTTATTATATTTGAGAAAATCTAAAGTGAAAATGTTTCTTACTGAATGTCCTAGAGATGCCATGCAAGGCTGGGGAGAATTTATTCCCACAAATAAAAAAATAGATTACATCAACTCCCTGATGGAAGTAGGTTTCGATGTATTGGATAGTCTGAGTTTTGTGTCTCCAAAAGCCATTCCACAGATGGCTGACTCTGATGAGGTTGCTGAAAATATTGACAAATCCCTCTCAAACACAAAAATTTCTGCCATTATCGGAAACTATAGAGGAGCTGAGAAAGCGTTGAAGCATCAATCAGTAGATATTTTGGGGTTTCCGTTTTCTATTTCTGAAACTTTTCAACATAGAAATACCAATAAAAATCAGGAGGAAGCTTTTAATGAGGTTATTAAAATGCAGGAATTGGTAAAAGCTGAAAATAAAGAGCTGAACATTTACTTTTCAATGGCATTTGGAAATCCATACGGAGAAATGTGGAAACTGGAAGATGTAGAGTTTTGGGCTCAGAGGTTTTCGGATATTGGAATTGAAAATATTTTATTATCTGATACCACAGGAGTTGCAACTCCGGAAACAATTGCTCTTTTATTCGAAAAAATACCGGTAAAACATCCTGAAATCAATTTTGGAGGTCATTTCCATAATCGGTATGAAGATTCTTATTCCAAATTGAAAGCAGCTTATGATAAAGGATGCAGAAGATTCGATAGTGCTATAAAAGGCATTGGGGGATGTCCGATGGCGGAAGATGACTTGGTGGGGAATATGCCAACGGAACAGGTGATCAATTTTATGAGCGTTGAGAAAATAGATCACAATCTGAATCTCTTGAATTTTGAAAGCTCATACAATAAAGCAAAAGACATTTTTCATTTTTAAATATAAACCGTCTGGATTTAGCCAAAACTTAATGATATCAGATATATGTCTCCAATAATTTCAGCTTCAGAATTAAAGAATTTACAAAACAAAAATCTCATCATCCTTGATGCCAGAGTGGGTAAAGATGTGTATGCTACCTATCTGGAAAAACACATCAAAGGAGCAAGATTTATCAATTTAGATAAAGATCTTGCTGAAATTGGTGAAGATGCTGCATTTGGTGGAAGACATCCTCTTCCTAATGTTGAAAAATTTGCCCAGACACTATCTGAATTAGGGATTTCTGAAGATGCTCACATTATTGTTTATGATGATAAAAGTGGATCTAATGCTGCTGCAAGAGCGTGGTGGATGTTGCGTTCTTTTGGATTTGAAAATGTTCAGGTTTTGGATGGTGGGTTTCAGGCTGCAGAAAAAGAAGGACTTGAATTTACATCAGGAGCAGAAACTTTTGAGCGAGCTGTTTCAATTAAAAAAGACGGTTGGCTTCTTCCTGTTGTAAGGCTGGAAGATGTTGAAAATGAATTAGAAAACAATTTTTCTACCGTAATTGATGTAAGAGATGCTTACCGCTATAAAGGGGAATCAGAGCCTATCGATTTAGTTGCAGGACATATTCCGGGAGCAATCAATATTCCTTTTTCAGAAAACCTTGATGAAAATGGAACGTTTTTGCAACCAGATATTTTAAAAGCAAAATATGCTGTATTGTTGCGTGATAAACCTGAGGATTTAATCATTCATTGTGGTTCTGGAGTAACGGCATGCCATACGATTTTGGCTTTGGATTATGCCGGACTGCCAATTCCAAAATTATATGTAGGCTCCTGGAGCGAATGGAGCAGAAGAGAAGGAAAAGAAATTGCAAAAGATATATAAAAACAAAAAACCGCAGAATTTCTGCGGTTTTTTTATGTTCTGTTTTGATGATTAAAGCATTCCTAATTCGAATTTGGCTTCTTCGCTCATCATATCTTTATTCCAACTAGGTTCAAAAGTAAGTTCTAAATCTACACTATTTACTCCTTCTACACTTTGGACCTTATCTTTTACCTCCTGAGGGAGTGTTTCTGCAACAGGGCAGTTTGGAGTAGTAAGGGTCATAATAATCTTTACATCTCCATCTTCGGAAATCTGTACATCATATACAAGTCCCAGCTCATAAATGTCTACAGGAATTTCAGGATCATAAACGGACTTTAGTACTCTTATAATTTCTTCTCCTATATCAGCAATTTGATCGTCTGTAAATTTCATTTTTTAATCTAGATTGATATTTCTTTTCAATAAATCTTCCTGCCGCATGCGGCGGAAAATATTTGCCAAAGTTAAGACATCTTTTTCACAATAGTCAACTATTCTTTGCAAGTCTTTTTCTATGTAGTAGATTGATGAAACCATTGAGCCATCTATATCATCTTTTGGGGTCGGAATACCAAAAACATGAGCCAGCAACTCCAGGGAAATAAAGCTTTTATAGTCCCCGAACTTCCAGAGTTCCATGGTGTCGATATGAGGGATTTCCCATGGTTTTTTTCCAAACATCTGAAATGGTGAAGGAGGTTGCATTCCATTAATTAAAAAACGGCGGGCAATCCAGGGAAAATCAAACTCTTTACCATTGTGGGCACAAAGAATAACATCCCGGAGTCTTGGGCTGTTAAATATTTCTCCAAACTCTACCAAAAGTTTTTTTTCATCGTGATGGGCGAAACTTTTAATTTTTAATGTGTCATTCTTCTCGACCATTCCGATCGTTATACAAATGATCTTACCAAATTCTGCCATGATGCCAGCCCTTTCCGGGTAGAATTCTTCAGCAGATACTTCGTCTTTTCGTTGAAATCTTGTTTTTTTATCCCAGAGCTTCTGATCTGTTTCAGATAAATCATCCCATGTCCCAGCATTTGGAACTGTTTCTATATCAAGGAATAAAATCTTTTCTAAAGGAATGTGTTGTATCATTGGTGTTTTGTATTTTATCCTACCTGCATCCCATTTTTTACAGGAAGTGATGGAGCCAGAAGAGTTACGTCACTTTTATCCTCGCCATATACGCCTAATACCAGACACTCGCTGAAGAAATTGGCTATTTGCTTCTTCGGGAAATTGACAACTGCCAAAATTTGCTTTCCGATTAAATCTTCTTTTTGGTAAAGTGTTGTAATTTGAGCAGAGGACTTTTTGATGCCTAAGCTTCCAAAATCAATTTCTATCTGATAAGATGGGTTTCTGGCTTTTTCAAAGTCATTTACGGAAATAATGGTTCCGCATCGGATGTCTATTTTTTCAAAATCTCCCCAGGATATTTCTGGTTTTATAATCATGATAATTTGTTTATTAATTGTTCTACTTCTATTTTCTGTTCGGCATATTTTTTCTGTAAATCTGAACCTTCACCCATTCTTTTATAATATTCCAAAGCTTTATTGGCAAAGAATTTTTTATGAAAATCTGAAACATCCGGGATTTGAGGAAAAACTCTGTGAAAGAGCATTTCGGAATACGCCTGGAATTCCCTTTCATTCTTATCTTCAATAAAGTTGCCTGGAGCTTTCTGTCTTACATGAAGCATTTCATGAGCTACCATATTCAGGACAAGATTTAACTCGAAATCAAATAAATTCTTTGGGATCATTACTTTTTGAGGTTGACCTAGTTGACCTTCAGCAGTTAAGAGCATAGAGGTAGGGGATAGCTCTTCACGAAAGCCGAAACCTGCAAAATTTTCATGCTCTAAATTAAAAGAATGGATCAGATAATTGGCCGCATCTATGATCTGGTCATGTTCTTTATAAGCGTCGAGGTGTAAATTGATCTGCTCAAGGTTCATTCAAATGATGTTTTTAACAAATGTATTAAATTAAAATTTATATGATCTAATCAAATACAAGCGTTCTATTAATAGTAATTTTTTAATAATCGATATAATTATTAAAAAAAAATTAAAATTGATAGAAAAGAAATAAACAATCGAAAATCATACTATTTTTGTTTTGATAAAAAACACACATCTAATGAAAAAAAAAATTACATTAAGTCTTTTTTTGGGGCTGTTATGTTCTCAATTAAACGCACAGGTTGGGATTAATACGAATTCTCCTTCCGCTACCCTGGATATTTTAAGTAAGGGAAATACCAGTGCAAGTAAAGGGTTGAAAATTAGCGATTCTTCTTCTAAAGAATTGGTAACCGTCCAGGACAATGGAAATGTAGGGATCAACAAAACAAGTCCAAATGGAAAATTACACATTGTAGGAGATACCGGAAATGGTGACGTTTTGTACCTGGAAAATCTAAAAGGTGAAAATGCCACAACAGGATTCTCTAATCTCTTAGTTGATAATTCAACAGGGAAAGTGGTAAAAGCTGTTGGTTTGGGAACGGTAATGACAAACTACAGGTCCACGATTCAACAGGTTTTGGATCGAAACAGTACTTCAGCACAGCTGGTCGAACTTTCTTCTAATGATAAGCTTATTGAAACGGCAACATCATTTGATGAAGCGACTTCCACTTTTACCATTCTGGAGGATGGATATTATTCGGTCTCTGGTTTTGTGGGTTTTAATGGATTCAGAAATGATTTTACGTCGGTGAATCAGTTTGTTGCGATGAATTTATTTTTTGAACTTTCCACAGATGGGGGAGCAAGCTGGACCCAATTGACGGGAACACGAAATTCGTTTGTTGGTGGAGCTGCGGGTGTAGGGACTACAATAGCCATATCTCCAGTGGCATCTTACTTAAATGCAAGCTCAAAAATACGTCTTATCATTCAAAGGCCGCAAATATCTGGTAATATGACATTAGGAACACCTTCCGGATCAAATGGACATATCAATTTGCCAACGGGGCAGTCGTACTCAAAGTCCGTTCTTATTATCAAATTGTAAGAGTACAGTATTCTATAAATAACAAACGAGGTCGCTTCAATTTTGAAATGACCTCGTTTTTCTATTTATCGTGGTAAGACAATTGATGCGTGGAATAAAAAAGGTTTTTAGTTAAGGAATTTCAATAACAATTTTTCCTTTGGTTCCATGGGTTTCGATTTGTTGATGCGCTTCTGCTATTTGTTCCATAGGAAATTTTTTTTCGACGAAAACTTTTACAAGCCCCTTCTCAAGCAATTCGGCAAGAGCTAATAAATTTTCTCTTTTAAAAGAGAGCATCGTCCACATTAGATTGATATTTCTATTTTCTGACAATTCAATTGCTTTTGGGTCATCTTTAGTATAAGAAGGTAAACAAACAACTCTTCCCCCGCGTTTCACACAATTGATAGATCCATATAATACTTCTCCCCCCATGGTATCGAGAGCAGCGTCAAGGTCTGATAAGATGTCTTCGAATCTCTCGTTTTTATAATCGATAGGTTGATCTACTCCCAGACTTTTTATAAATTGAATATTTTTACCCGAAGCTGTGCCACTAACAAATGCATCCGCTATCTTTGCCAACTGTACGGCGAAATGTCCCACACCTCCGGCTGCAGACTGAATTAAAACGTGCTCGCCGGGTAAAACTTTTAAATGGTCATAAATCGCCTGATAGGCTGTAAGACCTGCTAAAGGAGCTGCTGCAGCTTCTTCAAAACTAATATTGTCCGGCTTTTTAGCAATAAATTCAGGACTAACAGCTATATATTCGGCATAGGTTTGTGCAGCAAGACCGAAAACAGCATCCCCTACGTGAAAGTTTTGAACATTTTGACCAACCTCTTCGATAACTCCACTAAAATCCTTCCCCAAAATAGCAGGAAGCTGGAGTGTTTTAGACGAAATATGAGATCCGTTCCTGATTTTTGTCTCAACGGGGTTGATACCAACTGCTCTTATTTTTACTAAAACCTGATCTGCACTGATTGTCGGTTTTTCTATGGTGATAATTTCAAGCCGGTTGGCTTCTCCAAATTCTTTTATAACAATTGCTTTCATACGTTTTTTATGATGTTCTAAGGTAGGGATTTTATAGATCTATGGGCAGAGATTACGATGCATTTTAAATATATAAAAGATTGATTATGGATAAAGTATTCTATCGCGGATAAAATTTTAACATGAATGTGATATATTTTAGCATTGATAGTCAGTGATTTGGCTGGTATTTCTTTTTTATTTTAAAAATTCATGCAAGAATCAAAAAAAAGAGGGTTTATATAAATGAGTACTCAAAATAAAAAAATGTTTAATGCAAGAAATTTAAAAAATGAAAAAATTTATAGTACTTAAAGCTTTTGTGGCTGTATTAATCTGTTTTGTAAGTCTTAGCTTACTTTCATGTAATGATGATGGTCCAGATATTCCGCCTGTAAAAATACAGGATGTCATAGGAAATTATAAAGGAAAATTAATAACAACCCAGGGAACGAATAAGGCTGAAGCAACAATTGGTTTTACAGTAAAAAAGGATACCCTGAAATTTACAGATCTGCCGGTAAAAGAAATTGTAAAATCTGTAGTAAAAGACCCTGTAAAAACAGAAGCTGCACTTACGGCAATTGGGAAAGTAAAGTATAATATAAATTATACAGCTGTAGTGAATGCTAATTATAATGCTGTAGAATTTACGTTTACTCCAAAAGTATTGGAAATTAATATTCCTATGGATGGAGCAATTAAAAAAACGGTCGTGACTTTTGCGGCAAAAGAAAAAGGATTTTATGTTGGACAGAATTATGCAATGAAATTTGGATTGGTTGGAGAAAAAATAACAGTTGATGGAGTAGTATTAACCCCCTACGAAGTCATTAAATATGATTTCCCATATTGTATAAAAAATTAAGTAATAGTTAGAAGCAAGTTTAAAATAGGTTGCGCTTTGTAATGATGCAACCTATTTTTGCATCAGGATTAATTATTAAAGTAAGGCATCAGTGTAACGTAATCAATGGAGGCAAGTAAGGAGCAGATTTTAGTGAATCGTCTTCTGTTAAAAGAAGAAGCTGCATGGAAGGAGCTTTTCGGAGTATACTCCGGAAATCTTTCTTATGTGTGCTCTCGCTATATCATTGGTAAAGATGATGTTCATGATGTGTTACAAAATAGTTTTATCAAAATGTTTCGCTCCATAGATTCATTTGAATATAGAGGAAAGGGTTCTCTAAAAGCGTGGATCACCCGGATTGTCGTGAATGAATCATTAAAGCATATCAGGCAATATTCAGATTTTAAAGTAGTGACGAGTGATTTTGAGATTCCTGATATGACAGATGAAGAAGAGCCTGATCTTGAAGAAATACCTCAGGAAGTTATTATGGAAATGATTCGATCGCTGCCTGATGGGTACAGAACAGTATTCAATCTTTATGTGTTTGAGAGCAAAAGCCATAAACAGATTGCAGAACTGCTGGGAATAGCTGAGAATTCATCAGCTTCACAATTCCATAGAGCCAAAGGGTTGCTTGTTCAGAAAATTAAAGAATATAAAATGTTAATAAAAGCGCAATATGAATAATCGGTGGTTAAACGACCTGCGCAAGAAGATGGAAGATCATACTAATGATGTTCCGGATGGAGTATGGGATGATATCAAAGACGAATTGTTCAATAATGAAGATGAAAACTATATTGTTGGGATTCCTGCAGAAGAACATGATATAAAGGGAGAGGAAGAGCGAGTTTCAGGTAGGAAAAACAGAGCTTTAGTCTATAGAATTGCTGGTATCGCTGCCGCCATTGTTTTATTTATTGTCGTTGGAAAACAGCTCTTTAAAATAAACGATAAGATAGAGCCCGATCCAAAAGTTGCTCTTTTAAAAAACGATAAAACATTAAATAAGCAGGATAATGTAGGAGATAAGGAAAAGTCTTCTACTGATAAAAAGGCTGATTATAATGATCAAATTTTATCAGCTAATGCAGCAAGTGGGGAGTCTGCTATTTTAAGCAAAAATATTTTAAACAATAGTTTGGCTCGGCAAACGGGAAAATATGTGAATGCGGAAAAGAGTTTGCTTTCAGGTGTCAGAGATTTAGAACCCTTACAGGGATTATTCACGCAAAATAAAGGTTTCATACAAAAACCAAATGCCCCTATTGAAAGTGGAAACAAAATTATTGACCGCGCTACGGAAGTGGACCGACTTATTTCTGAATCTGAAATAGGCCAGCAAAATAAGTCTATTGCAAGTGCTACAAAAGAAAAGAAACAAAAGGCTAAAAAGTCATGGATGCTAAGTTTATTGACTGGAAAGGCTTCATCCAATTCTCAGCAGTTCCCAGGTTATGCAACAATAAATGGTGAATCACTCACTTTTGACCAGGTATGGAGTGCCTCAAGTTATTCTGAAGACCCGTTTGTGAGAATTCTGGTTGCTAACCAAAGCCAGAATGTAGAGGCCACGGTAAGACATAAAGTCCCTCTTAATTTAGGAGTTTCTTTGTATTATAATTTAGGAAAAAAATGGGGGATCGGAACAGGGTTGAATTATACCAAATTATCCTCTGAACTTCACTCGGGAAGTCAGTCCAATTTTGTGAAAAGTGAACAGACGATCCATTATATAGGAATTCCTGTGCAGGTTAATTACAATGTGATTCAGAAGGGAAGGTTTACTGGATATGTTACTGGGGGAGCCCTTGTTGAGAAGCCTGTAGCTGGACGTTTTAAGACGAAATATGTAGTTGAAAATGTAGTGACGGATGAGACAAGTGAGCGATTAGAAAAGCAGCCGGTACAGGTTTCATTAAATACGGCATTAGGAGTACAGTTAAAACTTGTGGATAAAATAGGGGTCTATGCGGAGCCGGGCATTGGCTATCATTTCAAAAATGATGGTTCATTAAATACAATATACAAAGAGAAACCATTAAACTTTAATATCAAATTCGGGATCAGGGTATTGCTTGACTAGTTCTATCGGATCCATTGTTTACTAATCAACCAAGAAAATATTATTTATGAAAACAAAACTAATTTTTTTATCACTGTTCTTATTTTTGAGTATTTTAAAGATAAGCGCGCAGTGTACATTTACACCAACTATTACCAGTCCTAGATTAGGAACTCAATTCCCCAATAAAATCGTGTTCTGTAACACAGAATCTGAAGTCCTTTCAACACAAACTTACGACAGTTACCAATGGTACAAACAGGAGTGGACATGGCAGTCCCCCAATACTAATCCTTGGGTTCCTATTTCTGGGGCAACTTCTCAAACCCTTACTATTAATGGAGGCAGTGATATGCTCTATTACTTCAAAGTAGAGGTTACCCTTAATGGATGTACTGCACAAAGTGCTGAAATTATGGCAGATGGGTTTGCCTATGGACTCCCATCAATGATGACGACATTCACCCCGGGAACATATGAAAATATAGGACCTGGTGAGTATAATATTTGTGAAGGAGCATCAGTGCAATTTGACGATACATTCCCTGACTTATATGGCGTTCATACATGGTACAAATGTGCCCCAACTAATGTGCCTCCAACTCCTGATGCTTGCATCGTGCAGGGAGCAACAGGTGATACCTATATTGCAACCCAGTCTGGAGAATATGGTTTCTATGCCTGTACTGCCTATTGTCCTGATCAATGCGAATTCCTGGGGCTTGGCTCATTTGTAAAACTAAATTTTGGGAACTGGAATTTCTGTAATCTCGGAACAGGGGAAGTTGATCCTAAAAAAGGAAATAACTTAAGTGTATACCCTAATCCCGCGGCACAGTTTATATTTATTGGGAAGGATTCTGATAAAGTATATAAAGAGGTTACTATTATTGATGCTTCCGGACGACTTGTTTTGCAAAAGAAGAATCATACGTATAATCAACCGATAGATATCAGTGAGCTGGCTGTCGGAACTTACATTATAGTTTCTAAGGATTCTAAAGATAAAGTTTATAAAAATAAATTCATCAAAAAGTAAAATGTGAGTGCCCCCTTATGAACTCATGTTAGTTTTTTCAGTAATTGTGGAGTCGGTGTAGGATTTATCCTGCACCGGTTTTTTTTATCCATTATAACCACAAATGTAAAAATGGGATTCAAGAAAAATTGAATTATATTTACATTAAAACACACTTATGCTGATCAAAATTTATGGAAGCGCAATTCACGGAGTTGCAGCTCAGACTATTACTATTGAAGTCAATGTTGACACTGGTGGTGTCGGTTATCATCTGGTAGGACTTCCCGACAATGCTATTAAAGAAAGCAGTTACAGAATTTCAGCTGCCTTGAAAAATGTAGGATTTAAAATTCCGGGTAAAAAAATTACGATCAACATGGCTCCTGCCGACCTTCGAAAAGAAGGCTCTGCTTATGATCTAAGTATTGCTCTAGGAATATTGGCTGCTTCGGATCAGATTTTAGCTGAAAATATACAGGATTATATTATTATGGGTGAGCTTTCGTTGGATGGAAGTTTACAGCCAATCAAAGGTGTTTTACCCATAGCAATGAAGGCTCGGGAAGAAGGTTTTAAAGGAATTATTTTACCGAAACAAAATACCCGTGAAGCGGCTGTGGTAGAAGGGATTGATGTATATGGAGTGGTTAATATTAAAGAGGTGATTGATTTCTTTAATGAGGGCATTCCCATTGAAAAGGTGATTTTAGACATCAAAAAAGAATTTCAGGAAAAAATTGATCAGTTTCCATTTGATTTTTCCGAAGTGAAGGGGCAGGAAACTGCAAAAAGAGCTATGGAGATTGCGGCGGCAGGAGGACACAATATAATTTTAATAGGACCTCCCGGAAGTGGAAAAACAATGCTTGCGAAGAGGGTTCCCAGTATTTTACCTCCTCTTACTTTAAAGGAAGCTCTAGAAACAACAAAGATCCATTCTGTAGCGGGAAAAATTGGAACTGAAACTTCCTTGATGACTATCCGTCCTTTCAGGTCACCTCATCATACCATATCTGATGTTGCATTGGTTGGTGGTGGAAGTTACCCTCAACCTGGTGAGATTTCTCTGGCTCATAATGGAGTTTTATTTCTTGACGAGATGCCAGAATTTAAACGTACAGTTCTTGAGGTTATGAGACAACCTCTTGAAGATCGTGAAGTTACTATTTCAAGGGCAAAATTTACAGTCAATTATCCCGCAAGCTTTATGCTGATTGCGTCAATGAATCCCAGTCCAAGTGGGTATTTTCCGGATGACCCCAATAATACGTCAAGTATTCTGGAGATGCAAAGGTATATGAACAAACTATCAGGTCCTCTTTTGGACCGGATAGATATTCATATTGAAATTCAAAAAGTAGAATTCGAACAGTTGACAGAAAAAAGGAAAGGTGAAAATAGTGAAGAGATCAGAAAAAGGGTATTAAAAGCACGCGAGGTGCAACAGGACAGATACCGCAATTTAGAAATCAGTTATAATGCACAAATTGGTTCCAGGCAAATAGAACAGTTTTGTGCATTGGATGAGGCTTCTTTTTCGTTGATAAAACAAGCGATGGAGAAGCTGAATTTATCGGCAAGGGCCTATGACAGGATTCTTAAAGTAGCCCGGACAATTGCTGATTTGGAAGGGGATCAAAATATTCTGTCACATCATATTTCTGAAGCAATACAATATAGAAGCCTTGACCGTGAGTTTTGGAAATCTTAATGAATATAAAATTCTAAAACTTTGAAAAAGAGTAAGAAAGCAGACTGTAAAATCTGAAGTTAACGGTTGTAAGATCTTCAAGTATAATAATTCAGTAGGTAAAAAACGGGTTTATTTTCAATCTTCCAAATGGAATGATCCGGTTAATAAAGATTTTCCTCTGTTGGAAGGCAAAATAGTTTGTCCTTTTTTATAACAGTTAGGTCATCAAAATAAAAGTTTGCCTCCAGATTTTTTATTTCTGCCAACTTATGTCCTGATTTGTTCTTGCAGGTAAGCGTAAAAGAATTTGGAATCGTTCTTTTTAGAATCCATATTTGATTTTCAGAATTCAAGTTAAGCTGTTCATCCAATATCATTTCAAATAACCAACTGCAATCTTCGAAAGTTACCAAATCATTGATTCCTTCTGTTAATTTATAGCCATCCTTATAGTCGTGTAGATCCTGAGAGTACGAATAAACATCGTATAGCTCATTGGCAGAATTTCTTCTTAGATGGTGTTTGTTACTCATGGTTTTTGATTTTAAAACGGAAGGAGAACTTGGTGTATGAAAAGTCCCTGTTGTCTCAAAATGATTATAAAAGGCACTTGTAGATTCTGTGAAATTTTTCATAATTTAAATATTTATGTTAATTTTGTTTTATTATCTTTGCACAAATATAGTCAAAATTTAGACCAAATAAAATATAAATGGACAAAATAACAACCATTAAGGAAAGAATATTATTTTACTTGGAAGAAAAAAATATTAGAAAGGAGTCTTTTTATAGAGAAACAGGTATGTCCGCCTCTAATTTCAAAGGATCCGGACTAAAAAGCGACCTGGGAATTGACAAGGTGGTTAAGGTTTTAACGGTTTATCCTGAATTGAACAACCACTTGCATTGGCTTATTAAAGGTGAAGGGGTATTGGACTTAAATGCTCCTGAAGAACATACAACAGAAAAAAAAGATTCCCAATCTGGAAATCTTTTATATCAAGGTTTTAACGAAGAAATTGGTGACCTATTGGCAAATATATTTGCACAATACAATACGCAAGACAAGAGCTTACTCTTTATCCAAAATCAGATCTCGAAAATGGAAAAGAAAATGGAAGCTGCTATTGTAAAGCAAAATAAGAATATTGAAAGACTTTTAAGCCTGACACAAGATAAGGTAGACTTAAAATAATCTTAATTCTTATTAATTATAATTTTTTCGGAACTGGCCATTAATGTTTTAGTGGGTGCACTTAAGATCAGGTAACCCAGTTCACTGGTGAAGATTTCTAAATCTTGCATGGTACCAATAAAGCCATTATTGATCTCTTTCTTTACTAATCGCATTTTTTCCAGGTATTGCTCTTCGGACAAAATTTCTTCAATATAATCCTCCCACAGTTTATCACTAAGAGCAACAAGAATCTTTAAGCTTTCTCTATGATTACTCATTTTTTTGTGATGTCATTACGTTTAAATAATATTGAAGAAAATCTTTCTAATGTACTATTGTTAAATTTATCAATTACATTCATTTCCCTGTAGTAATTATCTAATCTGTAGATCAGGTAAACTATAAGGGCAATAATTACTACAATCGCGATATCGGCATATCCGGATATTATATTTTTATTAAAAAATATAAATTTAATATACGTCGCTAAATGAAAATAGCCAGAAACCAGAACAACATAAAATGTATATCTGTGTGCTTTAAATAACCCTCCTAATGCAAGAAGGATTATACATGACGGAATTGATAGAAAGTAAATAGCTGAATCTAAATCCAAACGTCTTTCGCCAGCATTATTGGCTAACTGCACATTTACATCTATAAAATAACCCACAATGTTATTCAAAAATGGTAAAATAGCAGAGATCAGCACAAAAGCTGACATGACGATTTGGATCGCAAGCTTACCTAGGCCTATCCGGCTTCGTCGGGTCGATTGTTTCGTTTTTACCTCCATTTGCTGAATTTGAGTCATTTTGGATTGCTGGTATTTTCACGGAATCACTGACAGGCATCGCTGTTTTTGAGCTTGTCATATCTATTTTAGTATTCTTAGACTGTAAAGTAGTAGAGGTTTCTTCATTACTTCTGTCTTCGCAAGCTACCAAAAGAGCTATCAAAATGACCCCGGATAAAATTAGTTTTAGGTTCATAACAATATATTTTTTTTAACAATTTAAAGATAAGCCATAAAACTTAAATTTAGCTTAAAAAAAATACGATAATATTTTTCATTTTTTAATAATATTCCAAATTTATGGTTCATAAACGTTATATCACTACGCAATGAAATCAAAAATAGTAAATATATGTTTACATTCCATTATTTTTTAGTTAATTTTTCATATTAAAATAAATTGTATTGAATTGATTTTATTAATTAATCCTTTTAGAGTGATTAAATTCTTTTAGGAAAGTTAGCTTTCCCGTTATCAGTAAAGGTTAAGCAATTGGTTTATCCTGTCAAATAATACATCGTATTCTATTTAAAAACTAAAATATTGTGTCTTTTTTAAGTTAAAAATCTGGTATTTTTATTTTTTTGGAATAAAATATTCCTATATAATTGATATTGTATCGCAGATGTTGTATCTTTTTTGGGCCACCGATTATCATCTGGATCATTTTTCTTTTTTCTTGGGTTTCAATTTTTTAGCCTGCCCGATCCTGTGGATATAATCCTTTTTAACATGTTTTTAGCTCTAAATTGAGATGTCTCAATTTAGTCTTTTCGCAATGTTGTTTGGTTTAATTTAGTTAAAACCCATTATTATTGTGTAATCTACGAAAAATTCGTTAAATTGTTTTGAAATTAAAAATATTTGCCATGAAAAAAATTTTACTTTCTTTAGCATTATTACCTTTATTGGCTAATGCACAGGTTACTACTTTCCCATGGGTGGAAACATTTGAAACGTCTTCCTCTACAGCTTCTTTATGGACTCAGGTATACGAGTCAGGGAGTAAGCAGTGGAGTACTGTTCAAACAGCATATGCTGGTTACACAACTGGACCATACCAAGGTTCTTTAATGGCTGAATTTGATATTACTTCATTTACTGGAGCGACTACGAAATATGTTAGTCCGGTACTGGACCTGTCTTCTGTATCAAATCCTTCTTTAGAGTTTTATTACAGAAACAGAGATTGGGGAGGGGATCAGAATGAGCTAAAGGTTTATTACAGAACTTCATCTGCGGCAGCATGGACTTTAATCAGTACATATAATTCTAGTGTATCGCCTTGGACGTCTTCTGGAGTATTGCCTCTTCCTTCTCCCTCTGCGACTTATCAAATTGCCCTTGAGGGGGTTGCAATGTATGGATATTCTATTAATGTTGATGAAGTTACGGTAAGTGCAGGGGCACTTTCAACTTCTGAAGTAAATCACAAAAAAGATTTGTTTAAGTTATATCCGAATCCAACATCTGATTATGTAAATATTACATCAGAGACTAAA
The DNA here is from genome assembly GCF_002216065.1 of Chryseobacterium sp. T16E-39. Lineage (NCBI taxonomy): Bacteria > Pseudomonadati > Bacteroidota > Flavobacteriia > Flavobacteriales > Weeksellaceae > Chryseobacterium > Chryseobacterium sp. T16E-39. The sequence continues at coordinate 3,317,387 of NZ_CP022282.1, forward strand.
ATTTCAGAAATCTCGATAATCGATCTGAGCGGGAAGAAGATGGGTACCTTTAGCGTTGAGGGGTTGACGGCCAAGATTTCTGTACAGGAACTGCCATCCGGAAATTACATTATTAAGGTTAATAATGCTGATGGATCAGTGTCTTCTCAGAAGTTTATCAAAAAATAGGACTAAAAACTGACTTTATTTATTTCTTTACACAAAAAAACCGTGAAACTTATTTCACGGTTTTTCTTTTATATATCGTAGATGATTATTTCTTATTTTTAGCTGCTTTTACGTGCTCTGCTTTTGCTGGACGGGTTTTTGTATCAGCAGGAGTGTTTTCACTTCTTACTAACTTTAACTCGTCAATCAATCTTCTTGCACCAGCGTATTTGTCAATAGTCCACAATACGAAACGAACATCAACGTTAATTGTTTTTTGCCATTCCTGTTCAAAAACAATGTCACCACTTAATGCTTCACTGTTTCCGTCAAATGCAATACCAATAAGGTTACCGTCACCATCAATTACTGGTGAACCAGAGTTTCCTCCTGTAATATCATTATTAGAAAGGAAGTTCACTGGCATGTAGCCTGCAGCATCAGCATACTGGCCGAAGTCTTTCATGTTGTAAAGGTCAATTACTCTTTGAGGAAGATCAAATTCTTCATCTCCTTTTTTGTATTTACCAACTAAACCGGTCATATCGGTATAATAGTTGTCTGTAACACCAAAATAGTTTCTATCAGTTCTGATTGGTAATTTGTCTACTGTTCCATAAGTTAATCTCATAGTAGAGTTTGCATCAGGGTAGAACTTTTTCTCAGGCATTGATTTCATTAAACCAGCCAGGAACATACGGTTGTTCTTCGCAAAGTTATCATCAATTTTAGAGAATTTTTCAGAAGATAACCTCTGATCTGTCGCAACGCCATTAGCTATTTTTAAAAGTGGATCTGCGTCAAGTTTCAGACGGTCCGGATTTAAAATAAAGTTGGTTACAGATGTTTTATTGGCAAAAATTGAAGAATACGCAACGTTTGAAAGATTCTTAGAATCTAATGCCATAATAGTCGGAGAGGCAACATCTTTATCTACTCTGGATTGGTAAAGGCCAACCATTGAGTTAAGCATTTCTCCTTCCAGTTTAGTGTTGAAGTTTTCGTAAGCTGCTTTTACAGAAGCTTCTACTTTTGCTTTCATTGCTAATCTTCCAGCCATATCTTGTTCAGCGTAAGACTTAAGGACAGAGCCAACCTGGAAAGCTAGGCTGATATATTTTGCATTTCTTGAAAGTTGAGAAGCATAATTTCTTTCAACATTTCTGTTAGAAACCTGCTTATAATAGATAGAAATATCATCTAATACACCATCATATTCTATATTGGCAGGTTGTAAAGACCATTGCTTGAAATTAGCTTCAATCTTTTGTTTGTCTGTAATCGTTCCGTTTTTGATCACGGCGTCGATTGTTCCCTGTCTGTTTTTCCAGTAGTTAGCTACTGAAGCATACTGAGAAGCATAACTAAGCTGAGTTCCTTTATCTTTATCCATGTACTTCTTCATCACATCCATTGCAAGTTTAGATGCTTCTACCCAAGCTGGATAATCTTTGTTTACCATCTGTTGGATCCCGTAAGATGTTAAATAACGGTTTGTTCTTCCCGGGTATCCTAAAATCATAGAAAAGTCACCTGGCTTAATTCCTTTAAGAGAAACAGGTAAGAAATGTTTAGGCTTTAAAGGAGTATTGCTTGGAGAATATTCTGCCGGATTTCCTGCAGCATCAGCATACACTCTGAAAACTGTAAAGTCTGCAGTATGTCTTGGCCACTCCCAGTTGTCTGTATCCCCTCCGAATTTACCTAATGAAGAAGGTGGAGCACCAACCAATCTGATATCTTTATAGTCTTGATAAACAAAATAGTAGAACTCGTTTCCGTTAAAGAAATCTCTTACTACTACCGTATATTTTCCGTTTTCAGAGTTTTCAGCCTGAATTGCTTTTATTTCAGCATCAATCACAGCTTTTCTTTCCTCACCGGTCATTTTGTTGTTTAGTTTGGCGTTGATTCTTTGTGAAGCATCATCCATCCTTACTAAAAATCTAACGTACAGATCTTTAGCGTTAAATTCGTCTTTTTGCTTCATTGCCCAGAAACCATTTTTCAAATAATCTTTTTCTGGAGTAGAAGCTGCAGCAACAGCACCATAACCACAGTGGTGGTTTGTGAAAATAAGTCCTTTATCGGAAACGATTTCACCTGTACAGAAGCCTCCAAAGCTTACAATAGCATCTTTTAAACTTGAATTGTTTACCGAGTAAATTTCTTCAGGGGTTAAATGCAAACCTTCTTTTTGCATGTCAACACCATTTAATCTTTTGATGAGCATTAACAGCCACATACCCTCATCCGCTCTCATCTGGGCAAAGCCCAATAAAAAAGTGAATAGTAGAAATAGTCTTTTCATTTTATAAAATAATTTTGTGTCGCTAATTTACTAATTTTTACGATATTCTGCCTGTGATTGGTATGAAAATGGAAGGATTGATTTCATGAAAAAAATATTTATTAGTCTTTTTGGAATTTTGTTTTTGGGAATGATGGTTAATTGTTCTTCGGTACCAGACAAGAATCCATCGATTCAAAGAGAATGGATGCTTATTTCTTTTGGAAATTTCAGTAAGGATCAGATGGTTAAAAGTAGAGCTGGGATTAATCTCACTGCAAAAATGGAAGGAGGTAAAATTCGGGGCGGAGCTTTTATGGGATGTAATAGAATGTTTTTTACAGGAGAATTTAAAAATAACGGCAAAATGAAGATTTCAGGAGTTGGAAGTACGATGATGGCCTGTCAGGATATGAAGCTCGAGCGTGCATTTGTGAATAGCTTTGAAAGGATTACCCAATATTCTGTAGAAGGTCACTTTCTTACTTTGTCAGATAATAAAGGAGTGGTGATGAAATTTGTAGCTTCGGATTGGGATTGATCATGAATTATTTAACTAAAATGTCTATATGAAAGAAGTCCGCAATTTTGCGGACTTCTTTTTGTTAAAAATCTTATGGGTTATTAGTTTTTAGGAATAGTTTTTTTTATTTCTGCGAGAGTTGCCGTATTAGATAACCCGGTAGTGTTTTGCTTTTTAAAAGTACTTGCCTTACGTGATGAATGTCGATTAGGAATTGTAGCAAGAACCTCTTCAAAACTAGCAGTGTTGGGAAGTAGCTTTCCGGAACTTTCTGAGGGAGCTTTAGATTTTGAGGTTTGTTTTTTAACCTCAAGACCTTGATCTGATGCCAGACCTGTTTGTGCTGTTTTTTTGTCGGCATTCTGTTGCAGGTCTTTCAAAACCTGAGCTTGCTGTTCTTTTGCATTTTTTAATATTAATGTTTGATCTTGTTGGTCGGAAGTTTTACTTTCCTGTGCGTAGATCCCTATGCTTAATAATAGTAATGCTACAGTATATAGTGATTTCATAGTTTTTTATTTAATGTTTACAAGTACTTTAATTTTTCCTGTTTCATTCTGATTGTAATCCTGAAGAGCTTTACCAATAACTTGTCCTATTTTTACCTTTTTAGGATTGGCTTTCATTGCAATTCCTGGTTTTGACGAGGTTACCAAAAGATCACCCCTGCTGATTTTCCCGCCTTCAAGACAAACCTTTGTTGGAATAACTCCAATCACACCCATAGGGACTTTGTCGGAAAGATCTGCGTCAATATGTTCTTCAGTTAATAAAACTCCCGGTTTGGTAGCATAAACTCCGGCAACCAGAGTAGAATAAGGTTTAGAAGACTTCTCTACCGTTCTGTCAGAATCTAGGGAAATTACTAAAATGTCACCCGGTTCATATTGCGATGTTTTTCCTTCGACATCAAATGCTTCGGCAACGTCGGCTCCGCTATTCTGGGTTCCTCCGTTAAAAAAGCCTCTTCCTGCCTTATTGATACGGGCAACGTTCACTGAAGCACTCTGGTAGACTGAAATATTACCAGAAGGTCCCTGGTGGTTAATAAGTAAGGTGTTTCCAGTACCTGTAGTGGTAACGTGTACCACCGGCTGGCCGTTAGCGTTGTTGAAATTAGCAAACCTTCCGGCTTTACCTGTACCAAAATTAGGGATAAACCCTGAAATAGCATTTCCTGTACCATCACAAGAAGCTTCTATACCGTCACCTGTGCCACCGGCATTCGCGGTAATCGCGTTTCCGTTTCCGTCTGTAAGAGCTAAGACAGAAGGGCCATTTCCCGAAGCATTAGAAGCATAAAATAAACCGGCATATCCACCCGTGCCTGATGAAAGACCATATATACCTGCAGTACCGAAATTGGCAAAAATTGAATTTACTTCGCCTTTTACAGCTGCTGAGGTACCGGTAGTACGATCAACCTTGAAGTTACCTGCGATACCATTACCAACAGTTTTTACAGATATTACTTCATTGTCATTATCTTCATTAAAAATCTCAAACCTTCCTGCGCGTCCAGTTGCGAAACTTGGAACCCATGCGTATAAAGCATTTCCTCCACCATCAATATTGGTTTCTACACCATTTCCATCTTTACTCGCATTTGCGGTAATTGCATTTCCGTTTCCATCGGTAATTGCCACTAAAGCAGGGCCGTTTCCAGATGTATTGGAAGCATGAAACAGACCTCCGAAACCACCTGTTCCGGATGAAACTCCAAAGATGGCCGCAGCACCAAAGTTGCCAAATATTGTTTTTACTTCTCCTCTTACTGCTGCAGCGACACTGTTATTGTTGTTAACAAGAAATGACGATGCATTTCCCTGAGTATTGTCAGGAATATCTCCATTTCCATTAGTTTCTACTTCAAGGGTATTAATTAAATTGGTTTGGTTATTGTTTTCAAATCGACCCGCGCGTCCTGTACTGCTATTAAGTCCAACCTGGCCAAATACACCAATCGCGGTTCCTGTAGTATTGGTTGATATAAATCCCCGTACACCATATCCGCCACCATCATTTCTCCCAACAACTGCTCCCGCAATGTCACTTGTTGTTCTTCCTACTAAAGCTTCGCCATTTCCATTGTTATCGGCCACGACGCCGGCGGAAGACTGTTGGCTGGCTATCCCGTGTACTGCAAAACCAGCTCCTGTGCTGCTTCGAACTCCGGCTCCGTTTCCTGTAGATGAGACATTAACGACCGTTCCGGATCCTACAGTCGAAGCAACAATTACATTGTTATTGTTAGCATTATTAGATATTGAAAAATTAGCAGCTATACCATTGTTACTCGTTGCATTAAGTCCGGTTCCTGTGTTGCTGTTTGCATATACACCGAAGCCATTTCCTGATGAGTTTCCATATACTCCCAGGCCGCTAGGAGAAGTTCCGTAAACACCCCATCCACTTCCATCCTGGCTTCCCCATACACCTACTCCCAGACCGCCTGTTCCATTATTGATACCACGGACGCCTGTTGAAAAGCCACCTGGAGTAGTGCTGCTTACGATACCTCTTACAGCAGCGATACTTGATGTGGTCGTGTTATTAGTACCTTCAATTGAAGTGCCGTCACCATCATTTGTTAATGCAAACAAACTTGCCGCATTATTAACTGTTGCTGAGTAGGGAAGAGTGAAGCTTCCGCCACCGCCGCCTGCTGATTTTGCATACATAGCGTATGGGACACTAAGCAGCTGGCTTGTTCCTGTTATGGTGTAGCTTGTTCCACCAAGTGGATCTGTTTCTGTTTTTAAATAGTAGTTCCCGGTGGTCCAGTTGATTGTTGCAAATGTACCAGAGAGAACGGTTCCAGTGCCTATTTCAAGGGTAATGAGGCCGTTAGCATTCGTGTTTCCTGTCAATCTTTCAGAATAGACCACGGGGCCTGCTGCTGAGCCCTGGAGGACGCTTACTTTTACAGCAATACTTTGATTAACTGTTAGCTGCCCGGCAAGATTCCGGATGACGGCCTGATAGCTCATTTTTTCGGGTACTTGTCCAAAAGCTGAAAAACAGCCCAGGATCAGTCCCAGTATAGATAGAATTTTTTTCATGGTAGTTATTTTTTGATGATTTTGAATGTTTTGATGTTTTTACCTTCTTGGTTAATTCTGATGATATACATCGCTGACGGAAGAGAAGAAAAGTTGAATTCAGATTTTGCCTGAGTGATCTTATCTTTTCTGATCAATTTACCCTGAGCATCGAATAGCTGATAATCCGAATCCTTATAACTGTTCACGGTAAAATCCAGATATAAGTAATCTTTAAACGGGTTAGGGTAAAGTAAAATGCCATCTTCTGTTGAAGTTGTCTCATGAACACCGAGTGTTATGATCTCAAAGGCTTGTTGTACCCCTTCCATAACTTGAGAGCCGCTACCTTTAGAAAGGTAAGTGATTTGCCCAACGCTATAAGAGAGGGAGCCGTTACCTCCTGAAACACTTGTTCCTGTCGCTAGAACTGCTGATTGAGCTTTTAGCTGTCCGGTTACGATAAGCATAATGAAAAGGAGGCCAAAAATAGATGTTCTTTTCATGTGGAGTCTTTTTATGGTTAGTAGCTGTAAATTCTTTCATTGAATTTTGGAAGACTAAATTACCATATAAAGAAACCGGATATCAGGAAAATAGATAAACAGCAGGAAAAATCGACGAATGACATTTCCTTGTAAAAACATTGAAGATCAGAGGGATTGCTGATTGTGCGTGTCGAAAAATGCGAGATTGTTTTTGTAGGTTCTACCTATAGGAAGTTTGATTTGATGGGTCAACTCTACCTCGTGAGGTGTTTTGCTGCGGATCAGGTATTTGGGAACGGCGTAGCTCCGGTGTATTCTTACGAAAGAATCAAAATAGTTTTGATGGAGAAGGTTGCCGATAGAATCGAGAATGCAGTGTTTTTTTTCAGGAGTTACGATTCGTGTATAATCTTTTAGTGCTTCCAGATAAAGGATATCGGTTATTTTGATTTGAAGGATGGTGCTTCCTTCTTTTATTTTAATATTATTTTCTCCCAGTAAGATATCAAGGCATTCACTTTTTTCTTTCATTTCCAGGAAATCAAAAAGTTTCTGGATAGAGTGATGGAAGCGATCTGCCTTTAAAGGTTTTTTAATAAAATCTAGAATATCAAGCTCGAAAGCTTCTGCGGCAAATTCACAATGAGCGCTTGTAAAAATACAAATAGGGATTTTATAGGCTAATTTACAAAATTCAATTCCGCTCATTCCTGGTAGTTTGGTTTCAATAAATAAAACGTCTATAGGAAGGTCAAGGTAAGGAATTGCTTTTTCGGCTGAATCAAAGGAAGCAACGATTTCTATATGATCGTATTGGTTGATATAGTGGTGAAGAACGAGTCTGTCCAGTTCGTTGTCATCAATAATCATACATTTGATGTTGGCGGTCATGAGTCTCTGGATATTAATTAGTTTTTTTGGATTCAATGTAGATAAAACAATAATCCCTTTATAAAGTTATTAAAATAATATATATTATGCGAATTATATATAATTTTTAACATAAAAACTAATTATTAACAATAAAAGTCACAAATTAGTGAAGGATTATTGTTTCATGGTGTATGGTTAGCAATCCATTCATAATTCTTGAATCGAAGCTCTTTATCATAGATATTGCTTAGGATTATCAGCTTATTTGTTTGATAAAAATCTGTAATTTCAGAGAGCTTTTTGTGTATGGTGTCTGGTGTAGCAATAATAATATTTTTCAAAACATTGTTGAAATCATTTTTGTCTTCCGGAGTGAATATTCTGTCTTCCACTTCATCGGGATGCATCAGTGGGCTGGGGGCTAACCCTCTTCGTGCTTCTAAAAACTGGTACGTCATCGGGTAAGCATTTCTCTTTGCTGTATCAAAGTCTTCTGCTACTGAAACGGATACTGCTATTTGCAAATGTGGGATCTTCATGATGTTTCCCGGCTGGAATTGATTTTTATAAATATTGGTACTTTCATTTTCGCGCTGGTCTAATAAAAAGTGTGAGTAAGAATATCCCAATCCATTTTTTGCGGCTTCTTTTGCTGAATTGCTTCCGGATCCCAGCCATAAAACTTCTGGTTTTTGATGAAGGAACTGAGGTTGTGCTATCAATTCACCATAGCGTTCCTGAGTGACCGTCGCATCATCAGATAAATAGGCCACAATGTCTTGTAACTTTTCGCTAATGGTGCTTACGGTTGGAAGCTTGTCGTTATTCAGGGCCAGGGAGGACATTTTAAGTCCTCCGGGAGCTTTTCCTAAACCCAGTATGAAACGTCCTGGAAAAACGGAAGCCAGTAATTTTGTTACTTCTGATATCTTGTAAGCCGAATAATTACGAAGCATAATACCTGCTGTGCCCACTTTTATTTTTTTTGTTTTTCCCAATACGATAGCGGCAAGGATTTCAGGACTTGAGCTTGCATAGGCGGGAACACCATGATGCTCCGAAAACAGAATGCTTTCATAATTTAAATATTCTGCCCACTGGGCAAGCTCAACGCTGGTGTTCAGGGTGTCTTCCGTATGGGTGCCCGCAATTACGGGAGACTGATCCAGAATGCTCAGTTTCATGATTTTCTTTTCTGAAATGTTTTCTGTTTGATCATTCATAGCATATTGCTTTAAAAAGTTTTACTAAATTATTCAATAATAATCAATAAAAGCATCCTGATTAATGTTGATAATGGAGGAGCTTATTATTCAGTGCAGTTTGTTCTTGTGTTTTTATTGTTTCTTTACTTTTTACGTTTGAAAATAAGAAATGACACCTCATAATATGATTAATTTTCTATAAATCAATATTATTATAAGCTTAAATTAACATTAAAATTTCTTACCAACTAAAAAATCATTTTGTTTTTTATCCTTAAAAAGGGTATCTTGTAAAACTCACAAACATAGATAGAACTTAATGCTAGAAAAGAAAGAACATAATTACGAGAAAGCAGTTTTAGTAGGTGTTATTACTCAAAATCAGGATGAAGAAAAACTGATGGAGTATATGGATGAACTGGAGTTTTTGGCTTTCACGGCAGGCGCCACAGTACAAAAGCGTTTCACACAAAAATTAACTCAGCCAGATTCCAAAACCTTTATCGGAAGTGGAAAGGCACTGGAAATAAAAGAATACGTAAAAGAAAACGAAATTGGAACGGTAATTTTTGATGATGAGCTCTCGCCATCACAGCTTAAAAACCTGGAGAGAGAGATGGAGATCAAGATTTTAGACCGAACCAATCTTATTCTTGATATTTTTGCCCAGCGGGCACAAACCTCCTATGCAAGAACTCAGGTAGAACTGGCTCAATATCAGTATCTTTTACCGAGACTTACCAGGATGTGGACTCACTTGGAGCGTCAGAAAGGGGGGATTGGGATGCGCGGTCCCGGTGAAACGGAAATTGAAACTGACCGCCGTATCATCCGCGACAGAATTACTTTGTTAAAAGACAAATTAAAAACCATTGATAAGCAAATGGCGACTCAGCGTAATAATCGTGGGAAAGTTGTCCGTGCTGCTTTAGTGGGATATACCAACGTAGGTAAGTCTACCTTAATGAATTCTCTTTCAAAATCTGAAGTCTTTGCTGAAAATAAATTATTTGCAACACTGGATACGACGGTTAGAAAGGTTGTAATTGGGAATTTGCCATTTTTGCTTACGGATACGGTAGGGTTTATCAGAAAATTACCGACACAATTGGTAGAATCGTTTAAATCTACTTTGGATGAGGTTCGTGAGGCAGATCTGCTCATTCACGTGGTTGATATCTCTCATGAAAGCTTTGAAGATCATATAGAATCTGTAAATAATGTATTAATGGAGATCAATGCTCATCAAAAGCCAATGATTATGGTTTTTAATAAGATTGATGACTTCAGTTACGAGAAAAAAGATGATGATGATCTTACACCATCCACAAAGAAGAATATTTCGCTTGAAGAATGGAAAAAAACATGGATGGCCAGATCCAAATATCCAGCTGTATTTATTTCCGCACTAAAAAAAGAAAACTTTCCGGAAATGAAGAAATTAATTTATGATGAGGTTATGAAAATTCATATTTCAAGATTTCCATATAATGATTTCCTGTTTGAATACTTTGATAATGATGAAGAAGAAGAAAACAACGATTAATGAAATATTATTTTTTCCTGCTGTTACTTTGTCTATCGGTCCCGGGTTTTAGTCAAAAATCAAAGATCGATTTTAAAAGTATAGAGAAGAATCTTAAGAATTCCGAATCAGTTTACAATTATGACAAGCTGATTTTCAAGTATAAAGGAATTCCAAAGTCATTAGATAGCATAGAAGCGCAATATTTGTACTATGGTAGAAATTTTGAGGCGAATAAATTGTCTACTGCAGATGATGATTTTAAAAGCCTGGCTGAAGCGTTTAAGAACGGTAATTTTGATGATTGCATAAAAATAGGGAAAGTTTTGTATGGTAAAGATCCTACGAATATGGATGTTTTACTGATTTTACTCCGGGCCTATGATTACAAAAAAGATGTAAGCAATTTCACTCATCATTTATCGCAACTTCGATTGCTTGCAGATGCTATAAAGAGCTCTGGTGATGGAAAGTCTGAGAAAACTGCTTACCAGGTCAATTCTGTTGGAGATGAATATATTTTTTTAAATATTCTGAATCTTGGGGAAGGATATACTAGAAGTTCAAAAACAATGAAAGATGGGGTTCTCGACCTATGGGAAAAAGAGAATACAAAAATATACATCAAAGTCCTTTATTTGGGTTTTTAATTTAAAAATAACTTAGTGGAATTATATTATTCATTTTCAGCATTAATAGTTTTAGCATCGATATTCGCCTATCTTAATTACAGGTTTCTTAAGCTTCCAAGTACGATCGGGATCATGGTTATTGCGATCGTGGTTTCAATTTTTCTGGTTTTGTTTGGGGAAACCGTATTGCCGAGAACTTTTGGGCATCTTCATAAATTAATGAATAGTATTGATTTTACGGAAGTGCTGATGGGGGCTATGCTTAATTTTCTATTGTTTGCCGGAGGAATTCATATTAATATCAATGATCTTAAAGAGCAGTTCAGGCCTGTTCTCATATTTTCAACCGCTGGAGTTGTGATTTCTACATTTATTGTAGGATTTGGAATGTTTTACTTACTGCCTTTGGTAGGAATCAAACTTCCGTTTATCTATTGTCTTGTTTTTGGGGCCTTGATATCGCCTACAGATCCGGTTGCAGTTCTCAGTATTCTTAAACAGGCAAATGTCTCAAAGTCTCTTGAAACTAAAGTTGCTGGGGAGTCTCTTTTTAATGATGGGATGGCGGTTGTGGTGTTTACTGTTGTATTGCAGTTGGCCATTGGAAAAGAAGTGGATTTAGGTGTGGAAAGTATTGGTCTGCTTTTGATCAAAGAAGCTGGAGGAGGCTTGTTGCTGGGTGTTTTGCTTGGTTGGATAACTTCCAGATTAATGCGTGAAGTTGATGATTATATTATTTCGGTGCTGGTGACTCTTTCTGTAGTAATGGGAGGTTATCTTATTGCCCGGCAGATGCACATATCCGGACCGCTTACGATGGTTGCAGCAGGTTTGTTTATGGGTAATTTTAATGTGAGATTCAAAATGAAATCGATCACACAGGATTACCTTATTAAATTCTGGGAGCTGATCGATGAAATCCTGAATGCTGTATTGTTTTTATTTATTGGGTTTGAACTTTTGATGATTAAAGATTTGAATCATTTTATTATTCCTGGGCTTATTGCTATTATTGTGGTTTTGGCGGCAAGATTCATCTCAATTTGGGGTCCGACAAAGTTTATGTCTTTCAGAACAAGGTTTAGCCCGCAAACGATAAAAGTTTTGTTTTGGGGTGGAATCAGGGGTGGTGTTTCTATTGCATTAGCCATGTCCATTCCTAAAAGTGAATACAGTAATATTATTTTAAGTATTACTTATTGTGTAGTGGTATTCTCCATTGTTGTGCAGGGACTTACAATAGCAAAAGTTGCCAATCCAAAGAAGATTGCTAAAGAAGAGCAGGAACAGGAAAGTATTGCTTTAGATGATACTGTTTAATTAATTGATTATAATGAGCAATATAATTAAAGATATACACGAAGCGTTAGCTGTTCTTTCCATTCCGGAAAAAGCAGCATTTTTTCCAAAATTCTTCAAAACCGGAAAAGGTGAATATGGAGAGGGAGATGTTTTTCTGGGAGTAAAAGTTCCTGATCAGAGAATGGTAGCAAAGGAGTATTATGCTAAAATTTCTTTGAAAGAACTCAGTGAATTGCTTTCATCAAAATTTCATGAGCATAGGCTGACAGCATTGTTTATACTGATCCATCAATTTGAAAAAACAAAAGATCAAAAGAAGAAAAAAGAAATTATAGACTTTTATCTTGATCATTTGAAATATGTCAATAACTGGGATCTGGTAGACTCCAGTTGTTATAAAATCTTAGGACGATATGCTTTCGAAAATAAGAAAGAAGACTTGTTGAGAGAGTTATCGCATTCCAATGAAATGTGGCACAAAAGAATTGCGGTAGTTGGCACAATGCATTATATTAAAAAAGGATCTTTTGATCTTACTAAAGAGTTTGTAACGACAAATCTGTTGCATACCCATGATCTGATGCATAAAGCAAATGGTTGGTTGTTAAGGGAAATGGGAAATAAAAATGAAGAAGAATTAATTGTTTATTTGAATACCCACTATAAGGAAATGCCTAGAACATGTCTGAGATATGCGATTGAGAAATTGGATGAAGAGGTAAGACAGGATTATTTAAAAGGCAGAATCTGATGGATTGTTTATTTTGGAAAACCGGAGTGCATTATTTCCTCCATCTGATATTTCCCGTTTTTATCGCTTTAATTTTTTATAGGGATCACTGGAAGAAAGTGTATCTTATTTTACTGGCTACGATGTTGGTGGATTTGGATCATTTGTTTGCCAATCCTGTTTTTGATCCGACGCGAAACAGTATTGGATTTCATTTTTTACATTCTTATTATGCAATTGCGGTGTACTTTTTGATGCTTTTTTTTAAAGGAAATATCAGAATTATAGGCATCGGACTTTTGTTACACATGGTGACCGATTTTCAGGATTTTAACTTCTGGTGTCATTAAAATATCATTAATATTTTCTTTTAAGATTTTAATTTTCATCGATTTTTTGTATTTTGTAAACACTTATGAAATTAAAAGAACTTTTACATTATACCTTTATTTTTCCTGTACTCGCTGTAGGATACTATTTTTCAGGATTAATGGAAAACGGTGTTGTTTTTGAAATTATTGCAGGAATTTTACTTACCGGGAGTGTATTGTCGGCTGTTCACCATGCTGAGGTAGTCGCCCACAAAGTAGGAGAGCCCTTCGGAACAATTATTCTGGCCCTTTGTATCACTATTATTGAAGTTGCGTTGATTATCTCATTGATGGTTGCAGGTGGTGACCAGGCTATTACCCTGGCAAGAGATACCATTTTTGCGGCCGTAATGATTATTCTTAACGGGATATTAGGAATTTGTATTTTGGTAGGAGGTGTAAAATACTATGAACAGTTTTTTGCAAGAACTTCGGCAACTACCTATTTGGTAAGCATTGTTTCCATACTTGTTTTGACATTAATTCTTCCGAACTTTACATCAAGTGTAAACGGGCCTTTTTATAATACTGCTCAATTGATCTTTGTTTCCATAGCTTGCTTAGTGATTTATGGCGTTTTCTTAATGGTTCAGACCGTAAGACATAGAAATTACTTTATCACTACGGATGATGATCCGGATTCGCATTACATTCCATCAAAAATTGCAACCATAATAAGCTTTATATTTCTGGTCATCTGTCTTATTATTGTTGTTTTAATGGCAAAGGGTCTTTCTGCTACAATTGAAGATATGGTACAGAGTGTAGGAGCTCCAAAATCCCTGGTTGGGGTAATTATTGCAGCCGTTGTTTTACTTCCGGAGGGAGTTGCGGCAATTAGGGCTGCGAGAAACAATCAGATACAGTCCAGTGTCAATCTTGCTTTGGGTTCTGCATTGGCGAGTATCGGATTAACAATTCCTGCAGTATCTGTAGTTTGTATCATGTATGATATCCCTTTTGTATTGGGACTTGACAGGAAGGATATTATTTTGCTTTCTTTATCAGTATTTATAGTGATGCTTTCTTTAAGCAGAGGAAAAACCAATATTTTGTATGGAACCGTTTTACTGGTGAATTTGGCGGCTTATATTTTTACCGTAATAGTTCCTTAATTTAATTTACGGGCCATTTCCATCTTATAAGCCATGAGCTTTGCAATGTTTTCAGATTTATAGATTGCCATATCTGCGTTTTCACCAACGAAGTTTTCTTCTATTGTTTTCTTCCAAAGTGAAAGCCATTGTTCAAAGTGCTTTTTTTCCATTGCCTGGAGTTCATTAATAGGAAAGTGAACTGCCATTGGATTTCCCTTGTAACTCATTTGGCCGAAAAGTATGGTCTCCCAAAAAGAATACATTTTCGGAAGGTGTTTTTCCCAATTTACTTTAATAATATCTTTAAAGAAAAAACCAATAGTCTCATCCTGAATTACTTTTTTATAAAATGAATTGACCAGCAATTCAATATCTTCTCTTGATTCAAGCTTTTTCATAACCCAAAGTTAATTTAAAATCAATTGACAAATTCAATCGTGAACTTGATAAATTTCATGAAAACAATATTTTATCTTTGCATAGTATGACGGGGCATCTCAACAAAAAAGAATGATTAAAAAAAATGGCAGGAGGATTTAGACAAAAAATTAGACAGAAAAATACCGATAGCAGTGGTTTTGGGAGCAGTGCTTCGGGAAGATTTATCAACAAAGATGGGTTGCCAAATGTTTATAGAAAAGGCGGCAATGTTTTTAATAGATTGAGCTGGTTTCATACGATGCTGAATCTGTCAAGATTTCGGTTTATTTGTTATTTGGTAATTGGTTATATTGCAATTAATATCATTTTTGCTCTGATTTATTATTCTATAGGAGTTCAGCATCTTACGGGAATTGATAAAAGTGATCCGGTTAACGAGTTTATTGATGTATTTTTCTTCAGTTCACAGACCTTTACTACTGTTGGGTATGGCAGAATAGCTCCCGTAGGTTTTTTGGCCAGCTTAGTGGCGACCTTTGAGGCTTTTCTGGGGTTGCTTGCTTTTGCTATTGCAACGGGTTTGTTCTATGGACGGTTCTCAAGGCCAAGAGCCTATCTAAGGTTTTCTGATATTGCTGTTGTATCACCTTTTCAGGAAACGACAGCTTTGATGTTCAGATTGGCTCCTTATAAAAATAACGCACTTACTGATGCGGATGTTATTGTATCTACAGCTATTGAAGTTATAGAGGACGGAGTCCCAAAGAGTAATTTTTACAGACTGGAAACCAGGTTAAATAAGATCAGTACGTTGGCATTGAACTGGACCGTTGTTCATATAATAAATGAAGATTCGCCTTTTTATGGCTTTTCTGAAGAAGATTTTAAGAATATCGATATAGAAATTATTGTACAGGTTCGGGCTTTTGATGAAGTGTTTTCAAATACAGTGGTTCAGAGGTCGTCCTATGTGACCGGAGAAATTATTTATGGGGCTAGATTTGTTCCAATGTATTATCCTAACAAAGATAATTTATCGACAATTTTAGATCTTGATAAAATTAATGAACACCAGAAAGTTGAGATTCCAGCAATGGTGGTAGAAAAAGGACAATGAATATAGAGCTTTATAAAACACAGGCTTTGCAGAAGCAGAAGGAACACAAAAAGTTTTTAGACGGTCTGAAGAAAAAACCGCCAAAAAACCTTGATTATGTTGTTCAGGAGACCCACGAAGAAGTATTTGAAAAGATAGACTGCCTCCAATGTGCCAATTGTTGTAAAACAACAGGTCCTCTATATACAGAAAAGGATATTGAACGTATTGCTAAGCATTTGCGTATGAAGCCACTCGATTTTGAGTCAAAATTTTTGAGAGTGGATGAGGATAATGATAAAGTGCTGCAAAATCTGCCCTGTTTTTTTCTAAATGATGATAATACCTGTTCCATATATGAAGTGAGGCCAAAAGCCTGCAGAGAGTATCCACACACCGACAGAAAGAAGATTTATCAGATCAATGCGTTGATGATAAAAAATACAGTTATTTGCCCTGCTGCATATGAATTTGTAGAGAGAATTATGAAAAATTTAGGAAAATAGCCTATAATCAAAATTCATCTTAAAAAAACATAAAGTACGTTAAATAAGAACTTTAGATATAATTTAATGAAATAAATGGCGTTTATAGAATACCAAACACCCATTTAAAATATTAGAATATGAAAAAGTTAATTTTAACAGCAGCATTCTCTTTAGCAGGAGTGGTTGCTGTATCAGCACAGACTGAGACACAAAAGAAAGTTGAGCCTAAGCAGACGGCGACTCAAACGCAGCCGCAAACAATGCAATCCAATACAACTGCGACTACGCCAACCCAAAATGCGAGTACAACAGCTACTGTTGATAAATCGGCAAATGTAACAATGACTACAGATGCCGGAACGACAATGAGTACTGAGACTAATGCTACTAAGCCTGCTGATGTAGTAAAAGAAGAGAAAAAGGACAAAAAGAAAAAGTCGAAATAAATTGTTAAAAAGTAGAAATGAGCATCCTGAAATATTATATTTCAGGATTTTTTTTGGTTTATTGTGGTTATTTTAAACGCAACGATTTTCCTGATCAGGGCTAAAGGCATTTCCTTATCAAGGGGAAACTGAACAGCTCCCTTTGAAAATGGATATCCGTTTTCTACGAAATCCTTCTCAAAGTTTTTGATCCCCTCGTCTCCGGGATAAAACCCTATATGTTTTTTGTAGCCTGCAAAATAAACCAGAGGTTTTCCTTTGTATCTGAAAGCGGGCATTTGATAGCCAATATATTCTTCTAACTCTGGGTTTTCAGAATGAATGGTTTCTCTTAGTTGATCCATTGTCTTCTGTATGGCCTCAGGAAATAATAAGATATATTCATCAATATTTTTAAATGTATTTTTCATCTTTATAAAAATAAAAAAAGCATTGATTATATCAATGCTTTCTCCTTTCACTTTTTACTTTTTTCCCATTTTCCCGGGAACAGGCTATAAGAAAAAAGGTCGGGAATTTTCCCAACCTTTATATTTTTGTTCTATACAACTCCCTGAGCTAACATTGCTTCTGCAACTTTCACGAAGCCGGCAATATTGGCACCTTTTACATAGTTTACATACCCGTCTTCTTCTTTTCCATAATCTCTACAAGCTTTATGGATTCCGATCATGATTTCTTTTAATCTTGCATCTACTTCCTCAGAAGTCCAGTTCAGACGAATAGAGTTTTGTGTCATCTCTAATCCTGAAGTAGCTACACCACCAGCGTTAGACGCTTTACCAGGAGAGAATAATACTTTGCTGTCTAAGAAATAGTTGATTGCTTCTAATGTTGAAGGCATGTTGGCAGCTTCAGTTACACAAAGCACACCATTTCCTACCAATACTTTAGCATCTTCGAAATCTAGTTCGTTTTGAGTAGCAGAAGGAATAGCAACATCACATTTTACTTCCCATGGACGTTTTCCTGCGTGGAAAACAGCAGAAGGATATTTTTTAGCGTAGTCTTCAGCTCTGTTATTACCAGAAGATCTTAGTTCCAATAGATAATCGATTTTATCACCATCGATACCATCCTTATCATAGATGTATCCATCAGGTCCGGAAATAGTTACTACTTTTCCTCCTAATTCAGATACTTTTTTGATAACTCCCCAAGCTACGTTACCGAAACCTGAAACAGAAACTATTTTATCTTTAAATGTTTGATCGATTGTCTTAAGCATTTGCTCAGCGAAGTACACAACACCATATCCTGTAGCTTCAGGACGGATCAATGAACCACCATAAGCAAGACCTTTTCCGGTAAGAACACCCGTAAACTCGTTTCTCACTTTCTTATACTGTCCGAATAGATATCCGATTTCTCTTGATCCTACTCCGATATCTCCAGCCGGAACGTCAGTTTCCGGACCGATATGTTTGCATAATTCCGTCATGAAAGCCTGGCAAAAACGCATTACTTCCATATCAGATTTTCCTTGTGGATCAAAGTCAGAACCTCCTTTACCACCTCCCATTGGAAGGGTTGTTAATGAGTTTTTAAATACTTGTTCGAAAGCTAGAAACTTAAGAACGGACAAGTTTACAGTAGGATGGAAACGGATTCCTCCTTTGTATGGTCCAATCGCAGAGTTCATTTGAATTCTGAAACCTCTGTTTACCTGGATTTCCCCTTTATCATCAACCCATGGAACTCTGAAAATAATAATTCTTTCAGCTTCAGCCATTCTCTCAAGAAGCTTCATTCCTGTGTATTCTTTCTTGGTAGCGATAAACGGAATTACAGTAACTGCAACTTCTTTTACGGCTTGTAAAAATTCTGGCTCGTTAGGGTTTTTTGCCTCAATTTTTGCAATAAACTCCTGGATTTTCTGGTCAATATTATATTGTTCCATATAGTAAGGTTGAATATTATTGCCAACAAATTTAATTTTTTTTTCAAGATTCACAACACCTTAATTGATGATTGTTGAAAATTTAATAATTATGATAGAAAATATTATTAAATTGATAATTTGCATTTAAATTTTATTAAAAATTAAATGTTATTTGTGAAATAATGCAATATTAAGAAATAGTTAAATTTCAAATTGCTACAAATTGTCTCCCGGAAAATGATTTCACTTTCCCTAAAAGCTCTAATTCTAAAATTATGGGTAAAATTCTATAGGTTGGAAGCGATATTTGCTGTGCGAGGTCGTCTAAATTGATTTGCGGATTTTCCGCAATAAATGTGTAGATTAATCTTTGATTATCAGATAGTTGATTTGTTGTTGAAGAGAGAGGGAAAAGTTCTTCTATTTTTTCCTTTGGTTTATTAAATCCAAGGTTGGAAATGAGATCTTTAATCGTAGAAATAGTAGATGCTTTATTTTGAAAAATGAGATGATTACAACCTTGGCTATAAAGATCAGTGATTTTCCCGGGAAGAGCAAAAACGTCTCGGTTGTAGCTGTTCGCAAATGTAGCAGTGCTTATAGATCCTCCTCCAAAAGCTGTCTCAACAACGATTGTTGCAGGAGAGATACCCGCAATAATTCTGTTTCTTTGGATGAAATTTTCCCTATCCGGTTTTCTGGAGGAATTAAATTCGGTAAATAAAACACCTCCCTCCTGTAAAATCCTGTCGGATAGTTTTTTGTTTTTTGCAGGATACATAGTATGAAAGCCATGCGCTAAAACAGCAGCGGTTGGGATTTTATATTGTAAAGATTGGTCGTGAACTTCCTTGTCTACTCCTAAGGCCAATCCGCTTACTGAAATGAAATCACAGGATTTAGTTTCTTCAAAAAAGGTATTAATAAACTGTTTACCGTAGTTGGTCATATTTCTGGTCCCCACAATACTTAATGGTTGCAGTATATGTTGGTAGGTTCCTTTCTGATATAATATAGCAGGCGCATCCGGACATTCACTAAGTAGATCGGGGAGTTCATTAAGATGCTGCAGGGTAATCTGAATCTCATTGTTTTCACAGAATTTCAGTTCTTTTTCAGCGAATTCTAAGTGAAGTGGATTGCCGATATCTGAAACTATTTTCTGCCCAAATCCTTCCAGCTTCCTATATTCTTTCTTAGCATTTTCCCAGGCATTTTTTGCGCTTCCAAATACTTTTATAAGTTTAATAAAATTGATATCACCAATTAAGTTACACTCGCGTAATGCGATTGCATAAAGATGTTCTTCGGAAATCATGTGTGCTTTTTATTCAAATGTAATGAATTAAGTTCTATTTTTTTCTTAGTTCATCCAAATGATCCCAGATATCATCTCTCTTTTTATAAGGCAATTCTAAAAAGTCTTCAGGGTGATTCTCCTTATATTCCTGCCAAAGTTTGTCATCTTTTTCACTGTAATAATTGGGAAACTCCCAAATGAATTTTTTCTTTTTTTCACCAATATTTTTAAAAGCAAATGCAATTATACTTCCTACGACCGCTCCTGAAAGGTGAGCCTGCCAGGATATTTTGCTGGGTTCCTGTAGATTGTAAAACAATTCTTCAGGAAACATTCCCCAAACCAGACTTCCATAATATAGAACAACCAGTAAAGAAATGGTTAGAAGTGTCATATTCCATTTGAATACTCCGCTAAAGAACAGAAAAAATGCAAGAACATAGACAATACCACTTGCTCCGATCGTGCAGGTATACATATATTCGCCAGTCATTATATCCACAGGAGGAAGAAGCCATAACAGCAAGCCTGTCGCGAGCCAGCCGATAATAAATACCTTATTAGCCACCAGTGGGTAAAACTGGTACAAAAGAAACATAAGCACAGCGATAGGAATGGAGTTACTGATGATATGATCCATATTTCCATGTAAAAGAGGAGAGGTTATTATTCCCAGCAAGCCTTCCGGCAATAAAGGGATGATCGCTCCAAAGCAACTTTGAAAAAAACCTTGCGTCTGTAAAAAGTAGCCAAGCCACATTGCGGCAAGCATTAGCAATGGGCTTATAAGAGCTCTTTTGGAAATTACATTTTTAAACATGGAGAAATAATGTCAAATCAAAAGCCAATAGTAAATTTCGGAAAATTTGGCGATGATTTTAGTCTACGTCGTTTATTTTCAAGACAAAAGGTAATGATTTTAATCAGCATTTTAATTTTAAAGAAATATTTTGAGTTTTATTGAATAAAGTGGCTCGTTTTTAGTTAGTTAAAAAATGATTTATAGAAAAAACCTGTTCTATACTGTATAAATTGTGGGTTTTCACAAATTATATTTTATACTTTTGTAATTGAAAATTTTTTATTTTATGAAGAAGTTTTTATTGCTTGTGGGCATTTCGATCCAGATTTTTGTAAATGCTCAGGATATAAAAAAAGATTCGGTAGTTGTAGATACTATAAAACATTGGTCCGTTTTAGGAAAAAATACCTTAATGTTTAATCAAGCCGCTTTTTCAAATTGGGTTGGTGGGGGAGCTAATAATGTTGGCTGGCTCGCTGGTATTGATTATAACCTTACATATGAAAAAGATAAGGACCTATGGGAAAATATCATCATCATGGGTTACGGTGAGAATAATACAAAAGGAGTAGGGACGAGGAAAACCCAGGATGTGCTTAATATATCTACAAATTATGGGCGACAGTTTTCTAAAAGCTGGTATATTTCGTCAGGAGCAAGTTTGCAGTCCCAGTTTTCTGCGGGATACGAGGATGGAAATAATCCTGAAGCAAAGAAAATCTCCAATTTTATGGCTCCAGGATATTTTAACATGGGTTTGGGGGTTACCTACCGGCCTAACGATAATCTAAGTGTCACTTTACGTCCTGTCAATGCTAGATGGACTTTTGTTTTAGATACAGACCTTCAGAAAGCTGGGAATTATGGTTTAAAAGCAGATGGAGATAGTTCTTTACTGCAATTTGGTTTTTTAGGGAATGCAGTGTATAAAGTGAAGTTGATGGAAAATATTAACCTGACGAATACGGCTTCTGTATTTTCCAACTATCTCGATCATCCTGAGAGGTTAGTGTTGGCTTACGGAGCTGTTTTAAATATGAAGATCAACAAATATATTTCTTCTAATATAACAGTTGATGTATTATATGATCATAATCAGATTCAGAAGACACAGCTTAAGCAGACTCTAGGAATTGGATTTGCTTATACGGTTAATAATGGGGTAAAACGATCAGATAGAAAGGATAATCAATGGTGGTTGAAAAAGTAAGATCACAACCTGATAAAAAACAAAAAGCACTTCATTTGAAGTGCTTTTTTTGGTATCAATTTATTTTCTTAGAATTCAATGTCTACTTCTAATTTTTCTGCCAGTAATTTTGAAATTTTCTCTTTTAAAGGTTCAATATCAATATTCTGCATTGCATCATTGGCAAATGCGAATAATAGCAGCGCCTGAGCTTCTTTTTTAGAGATTCCTCTTGCTCTCAGATAGAATAAAGCGTCTTCATTTAGCTGGCCAACCGTACAGCCATGAGAACATTTTACATCATCGGCAAAGATCTCCAATTGAGGTTTTGTATCAATGCTTGCCCCTTCACTCAGTAAAACATTATTGTTTTGCTGGTAGGCATTTGTCTTCTGGGCTATTTTATCAACGAAAACTTTTCCATTAAATACCCCATGGGCTTTATCTTTAAATATACCCTTGTAGTTTTGATAGCTTTCACAATTAGGCTGATTGTGGTGAACCGCCGTGTGGTGGTCTACCAACTGATCCTTCCCAATGATTGTGATTCCATTCATGAATGAATTAATATTCTGTCCATTATGAATAAAATCCAGATTGTTTCTTACCAGTTTTCCTCCAAAAGAGAAGGTATTTACAGTGGTTAAACTATCTTTTTCCTGTTTTGCAAAAGTATTATCGATAAGATATGATGTATCATTATCATTTTGAAGCTTATGCCAATCTGCTTTTGCATTTGGATAAGTAAAGATTTCTGTGACTGAATTGGTCAGTACAAAAGTATCATCAAAATTGTGGTGACTTTCAATAACTTCCACCTTTGCTCCTTCCTCTACAATAAGTAAATTTCTTGTATTGTAGAACGTGTTTTCTTCCTGGTTTTGAGAAAGATAGAAAACATGGATTGGTCTTTCAATCACTACATTTTTAGGAACTTTCAGAAAGAAACCATACTTGCAGTAAGCAAGATTTAAATCGGTAAAAGCTGATTTTTCGGCAGCAATTGTGTTGAAATATTTATCAAAAACTTCTTTGTGTTTCTCATCATTCAAAGCATAGTTGAATGAAAGGAATTCTATATTTTCAATAGAAATCTTTGATAATTCCTTATGAAGTTTACCATTTACAAAAACGATCCAGTCAAAGTTCTCCTCACCAAGATGCAATTGTTCCAATTGTTCTTTAGTGATATTGTGACCTTCCTTAGGGAAAAAATTATAGCCCTTTTCTGTGATCTCTTTTAGATTGGTATATTTGTATTCTTCGTCTTTTTTGGTCGGAAAACCAATACCCTCGAACGCTCGAAGAGCAGATTTTCTATCCTCATCCAGAAATCTGTGACGAAGACTTTCCAAAAACTCATCGTGGTTGTCAATAATTTGATCGTATAAAGCCATTACTGAAATTTCGGCCATCACACCTTTTTTATGTATTTAAAAATTGTATTACTATTTGCGGTTTTTCCGCGTAAACTTTTAGCGAGGATTGATAAAATCTGTACTAAAAATATTTCTTCTTAATTAAGAAGCCAGTCGTACCCTTTTGCTTCCAATTCTAAAGCAAGAGATTTGTCTCCAGTCTTTATGATTTTCCCGTTAGCAAGAACGTGTACAAAGTCTGGTTGAATATAGTTCAGCAATCTTTGATAGTGAGTAATCAAAAGAACTGCATTTCCTTCATTTTTAAAATGGTTTACTCCGTCTGCAACGATTCTTAAAGCATCAATATCCAATCCTGAATCCGTTTCATCAAGAATTGCCAATTTAGGATTAAGCATCATCATTTGGAAGATCTCATTTCTTTTCTTTTCACCTCCTGAAAATCCTTCATTTAGCGATCTAGAAAGAAAGTCTTTTTTAATTCCTAATTTTTCAGACTTTTCACGAATCAGAGCAAGCATTTCTTTTGCAGGCATTTCCTCTAATCCGTTTGCTTTTCTGTTTTCGTTTAAAGCTGCTTTAATAAAGTTAGTTACAGAAACTCCAGGAATTTCTACAGGATACTGAAAAGAAAGAAATATTCCTTTATGTGCTCTTTCTTCAGGAGCATCTTCGTTGATGTTTTCACCTTGAAAAATGATTTCCCCTTCAGTAACTTCGTAATCTTCTTTTCCTGCTATAATAGAGGAAAGCGTCGATTTTCCAGCACCATTAGGTCCCATAATAGCGTGAACCTCACCTGGTTTTATTTCAAGATTAATACCTTTTAAAATTTGTGCGCCATCCTCAATCCTGGCGTGTAAGTTTTTTATTTCTAACATTTTATTTGCTTAAACAAATTATTTTTGAATTCTATATACTAAACTTTCCGGCTGATCTGGTACATCATTAAGTTTTCCTGTCTTTTCCATTCCTGCTTTTTCCAATACTTTGATGGAAGCCACATTATCAGGACGAACGACACCGAAAATTTCCTTTACATTTAAATCATTAAAACCGAAGTCTATAGTTTTTTTTGAAAATTCTGTTGCATATCCCTTTCCCCAGGCTTCTGGAGCAAATCGATATCCCAGATTTAATTCTTCTTTTTCTCCATACATTTTAAAGCTTAATCCACCAAAACCTATGATTTCTTCCGGATTTTCCTTTTCTAAAACTGCCCAGGCACCAAAATTATTTTGATTCCAATGCTCAAGCATTCTATTAAATGTATTTTTAGCTTTTTCAAGACTCATCGGCCCACTTGGATTATACAAATTGGTTTGCGGATCTTTATTAATTTCAAAAAATCTTTCAAAATCTTCTTTTTGAGGTTTTCTTAAAATTAATCTTTCCGTAGTTTCCATTGTAGCTTATCCTACTGATCCTTCTAATGAGATCTCTAATAATTTTTGCGCTTCAATAGCAAACTCCATAGGAAGTTTGTTAAGAACCTCTTTACTGAAACCATTTACGATCAAAGCAATTGCTCTTTCTGTATCGATCCCTCTTTGATTACAATAGAAAATCTGATCTTCTCCGATTTTTGAGGTTGTAGCCTCATGTTCTAATTGTGCTGTAGGGTCTTTGATCTCAATATATGGGAAAGTATGTGCACCACATTCATTACCCATCAACAGAGAGTCACACTGAGAGAAATTTCTTGCCCCTTTTGCAGAAGGCATTACTTTTACCTGTCCTCTGTAAGAGTTTTGAGATTTTCCTGCAGAAATACCTTTTGAAATAATCGTTGATTTGGTATTTCTTCCGATATGGATCATTTTTGTTCCGGTATCAGCATATTGGTGATTGTTGGTCACTGCAATAGAGTAGAACTCACCGATGGAGCCATCACCTTTCAAAATACAAGATGGATACTTCCATGTCACTGCAGATCCCGTTTCAACCTGAGTCCATGAGATTTTTGCATTTCTCTCACATAAACCTCTTTTTGTGACAAAATTGAATACCCCTCCTTTTCCTTCTTCATTACCAGGATACCAGTTTTGAACCGTGGAATATTTAATTTCAGCATTATCCATTGCAATCAGCTCTACAACGGCTGCGTGTAATTGGTTTTCATCTCTTGACGGTGCTGTACAGCCCTCAAGATAAGAAACGTAGCTTCCTTCGTCTGCAATCACAAGAGTTCTTTCAAACTGTCCTGTTCCTGCCTGATTTATACGGAAGTAAGTGGAAAGTTCCATTGGGCATCGTACTCCTTTTGGAATATAGCAGAAGCTTCCGTCAGAAAATACTGCAGAGTTTAGAGCAGAATAGAAGTTATCTCCTCTAGGAACTACTTTTCCTAAATATTTTTTCACCAGGTCAGGGTGATTTTTTATCGCTTCAGAAATAGAACAGAAGATAATTCCTTTTTCTGCTAAAGTATCCTGGAACGTAGTTTTTACAGAAATAGAGTCGATGACAATATCTACTGCTACTCCCGAAAGTCTTTTTTGTTCCTCGATATTAATTCCTAATTTCTCAAAAGTTTTCAGTAATTCCGGATCTACTTCATCCAGACTTGCAAGTTCTGGATTCTTCTTTGGAGCTGCATAATAACGGATAGCCTGAAAATCTGGTTTTTCATATTTAATGTTTGCCCAGGTAGGCTCTACCATTTTAAGCCATATTCTGAAAGACTCCAAACGCCATTCTGTCATCCATTCCGGCTCTTCTTTTTTAGCAGAAATAGCACGAATGATATCTTCATCTAAACCAATTGGGAAATCTTCGTAATCGATCTTTGTTTCCCAACCGAATTCATACTTTTTATTTTCTAAATCGACGCGTAAATCGTCTTCTGTATATTTGCTCATTATTTTTTTTAGATTTCAGATGTTAGATTTCAGATTTCAGACCAGGTCTTTATCTGACATCCAGCATCTAATATTTTTTCTCTATAGAGAAAAACTTTCTCCACAACCACATGTTCTGGATGCATTAGGATTGTTAAAAACAAATCCTTTTCCGTTCAAACCTCCTGAATATTCAAGAATTGTACCTGCTAAATAGAGGATAGATTTTTTGTCTACAACGATTTTAACATCATTGTTGACAATAATTTGGTCTGTTTCTGCTTTTTGGTTGTCAAATTTTAAAACATACTCCAAACCAGAGCATCCTCCACTTTTCACCCCCACTCTTATATAATCTTCAGCAGGGTTAAAGCCTTCTTCCGTCATCAACTGGATGGCTTTTAACTTCGCTTGATCTGATACTGTTATCATTGTATTTATTTAGAATGATTTAATCCTGCAAAAATACGAACTAATTTCCGCAATCTCAAATTGAAGATATCTATTTTAATGATGCGAATCTTAATAAGATCATAATTCATATGATTATTAGTGTTAAAAAATGTATAAATTTTCTAGTGCAAATTTAGTGATTCTGTTTTTCATTTAACTTTGAATAGTATTTTTTATCTATAAAGAATATTATGAAGAAAAAATTACCGGTCTTTTTTATATTGTTTTTAGCTGCAATATCTTATGGACAAACCACGCGCTATATATACGAAACCTCAGTGAATCCAGACTCAATTAATCTTGTGACGATGAAAACTGAACGGACTTTTTTGGATATTAAAGGAGGTCGGTCGTTATTTATAAGTGAACATAAATTAGTAAAAGATTCACTTGTAAATGTTTTTAAACAGGAAGGTAAGATAGAAAAGAAAGAAGGAAAAGATTTCTCAAAACTAGGTTTGGGAAAGTTTAATGCTGAATCTTTTTTTGATTATTTTATCATTAAAAATATTGCAGAGCAACAGGTTTTCTATTATGATAAAGTGAGAGGAAGACAGATTTACTATCAGGAAGACAGGCCTGTAAAATGGGAAATAACAAATGAGGTTGGAAAACAAAACGGATACCCTGCCCAGAAAGCAACTGTCGATTTTGGAGGAAGAGTGTGGACGGCATGGTTTACAAAAGACATTAATATTTCCGATGGACCGTACAAATTTTCCGGATTACCGGGGTTAATTGTAAAGCTTGAAGATGATAAAGGAGATTATAAATTTGATCTTGTCAAAAAAATTAATATTAAGAATTCTTTTGAAGAATCTATAAGCACTGATGCAAAACAAAGTTCGAGGATTAATTTCCATGGAGATATGGCAGCGTTGGAGTTAGAGTTGAGTAAAACCAAAAGATCAATAGCAGGAACAACCGGAGGGGGAATGCAAAACTTTGGTGATGGAAAACATGATGGAGGTGGAATGGGCGGAATGCAAGGCGGTGGTCGCCACGGAGGAGGAATGCATAGAGGAGGTATGGGAATGAATGGCGGTAATAGCAGCTTCCCAATGCAAAGTTCAGGAACAGAAAATACTTCTTTTAGTGGAGGAAGTCAAAACCCAATTGAATTAAAATAAATTACAAATGAAAAAAATAACCCTCATTGCTTTAGTTCTGTCGATGCAAAGTGTTTTTGCACAGGTGAACAGGTTTGTATATCAGGTGACTATGAAACCTGATGCTGAAAATAAGAGTGATATAAAAACTGAGAATGCGTATTTGGATATCTCACAGGAAAAGTCCGTTTTTTACTCTGAAAATAGAGTGAAAAGAGATTCAATTATGCAAAAAACATTTCAAAGTGGAGGAGCGATTAGCTTTAACAGAGACCAGATGGAAGGGCTACGAAGTAATATTAATTACTCAGTAGAAAAAGATAAGAAGGATCAAAAAATATTTTTTAAAGATAGGTTAGGACGCGATATGTATTCTTATGAGGAAGATCGTCCTTTAACCTGGAAAATACTGCCTGAGACTACAAAAATCGGAGATTATAAAGTTCAAAAGGCTGAAACCGATTTCGGAGGAAGAAAGTGGACGGCATGGTTTACTACTGATCTTTCCTATCAGGATGGCCCCTATAAATTCAATGGACTTCCCGGTTTGATTGTAAAGGTAGAAGATAGTCAGGGAGACTATTCTTTTGATTTAATGAAAAATTATAAGATAGCTGCTTTTCCCACAATGAATCAATTTGGGAATATTATTAAAGTTAAAAGAGCCGACTATTTAAAACAACAGAAGAAATTCTTTGAAGATCCAATGTCTTTCATGACTCAGGGCGGTGGTGGCTTTGCTCAAACCAGAATTGGCGGTGGAGAAAGAGGCGTAACAGGACCAAGAGGTAATGGTGGCAGAAATCCAGCAGATCTTCGAAAGAGGATGGAGGAAAGGGTGAAGAGTGAGGCAAAGAAAAATAGCAATCCGATAGAATTACCATAAATAAAAAAATCCCCGGAGAACTTCTTCGGGGATTTTTTTATATTAAATGTCTTATTTTAAAAGCTGATTGAATGTATCTCCTTGTCGGATATCACCCGTATTAAAGCCCTTCATAAACCATTCTTTTCTTTGAGCAGATGATCCGTGGGTAAAGCTTTCCTGATTTACATATCCCTGCGATCTTTTTTGAATGTTGTCGTCGCCTACAGCTTCTGCAGCATCAATGGCAGATTCAATATCACCAGGCTCAAGAATATGTTTCTTATCGTTGGTTCTTTTTGCCCAAAGCCCGGCATAGAAGTCAGCTTGTAATTCTGTCGCTACTGAAACTCTGTTCATATCAGCCTCTGTATATCTTCCGCTTCTTCTAAGCGCATCTACTTTTTGAGTCGTCCCTAAAAGAGTCTGTACATGATGACCTATTTCGTGAGCCAAAACATAAGCAACTGTAAATTCTGTTACTTTTGCTCCAAATCTTTGCTGTAATTCATTGAAGAAGCTCATATCCATATATACTTTTTGATCTGCCGGACAGTAAAAAGGCCCCATGGCAGATTGTGCAGTACCACAGCCGGATTGCGTTGTATTTTCAAAAAGAACAATTTTTGGGGGAGTATAGGTCATTCCATTTTCTTTGAAAACTTCTGTCCATGTAATGGTATTCCAACCATCCATCATATCCACCATTTCATATATTTTTTTCTCATCTGCATTTAATTCCCTCTGCTCCGTTTGAGTGGGTGATGACATGCTGCCTGAGCTTAATATGCTGGATGGATCGCCTCCTAAAAAGAAAACAATCGCGGCAATAATTAATGTTCCCAGTCCTCCGCCAACGATCATACCACCACTCCCTCCGGAGCCACGGCGGTCTTCAACGTTTCCACCTCTATCGTCTGTCCATTTCATAGCAATTTTTTTGTGTATGTAAATTTAAAAATTTAAACCATACAATTAAAATGTAATTACAGGAATATCTTGTCAGCTGAAAAATAAAATAAGAGGATTGTAAAATCCTCTTATTAATTTATTTAAATTGTGATATAATCATCGATTAAGCTGATTGGTTTTTAGCCAATATGAGGTTGATTGATAGGCTGAGATCGCATCATCTACAACTTTTTGGTTGGTCTCCTTTAAAAGTTTTTCATCATAGTAAATGCTAAATTCCGGTGCTAGTTTTTCCTGTTTTAGAGATAGGGAATATTGCTTTATTTTCTTTACCGGGGAGATTACCGTTAAATATCCATCTTTTATAAATCCAAGATCCTGATAAGTGGCTACATAAGCTTTAGGTTGAAATCCATTTTTTAAAACATCTTGTCCCAAAAACTTTGATTGATAACTAAAATTAAGCAATCCTAATACGGTAGGCATCAGATCTATCTGAGACATCAGTTTATCAAATTTTTGCGGCTGAATAAATCCATCAGAGAAAACCATTGCAGGAATCCTGTATTTATCCATTGGCAGTTCTGTACTTCCGGCACTGGATGCGCAATGATCTGCAACAATAACGAAGACAGTGTTCTTATACCACTCCTGTTTTTTTGCCATATTAAAAAACAGGCGAAGCGAGTAATCAGTATATTTTACTCCTCCTTCTCTTGATTTCACATCACCTGGGATATCTATTCTTCCATTTGGATAGGTAAAAGGTCTATGGTTGGAAACGGTCATCCAGTGGTTGAAAAATGGCTTTCCTGATTTTGATTCAGCATTCATCACCTGAATTGCTTTCCTTGCCATATCTTCATCTGCAACACCCCAAACATTGGCAAAAGTAATTTCCTCCGGTTTAAAGTTATTCCTGTCAACAATTCCATATCCGTTGCCAGCAAAGAAATCCTGCATATTGTCAAAGTAGCTGTAACCACCGTATAAGAATCTTACGTCGTATCCTTTAGATTTAAAAATACTTCCTGTAGTAAATTTATTTTTGTTATTTTCTCTTTTAATAATACTTTCTCCTGCTGTTGGAGGGATACAAAGAGTCAGTGCTTCAAGGCCACGGACTGTTCTGTTTCCTGTTGCATATAAATTGGTAAACATCATAGACCGATCAGCTAGACTGTCCAAAAAGGGAGTAATCTTTTGTTCATTTCCATAATGTTGCATGAACTCTGCAGATAAACTTTCTATTGAGATCAGCACCACATTCTTTTTGAGTTCAGGCTGTTCTGAGATTATTTTTCTTGTAAGGTTAGGCTCTGAATACTGGCTTAAGAAATTACTTTCTGCTTTCTTTTGATCGATTTGAGGATAAAACTGGAAATAATCTAATTCATTGTGGGTAAATGCCCAATAAAATTTTGGAAATCCGTTTGCCTCAATCTCTTCAGCAAATACATTGGAAGATCTTATCTGCGTAGTGAACGTTAAACATATTAAGCTGATGCCGGCAAGTAGAATAAAAGAACCTAATAGAATCAATTTTTGTTTGAAATTGGGAAGATCTTTGAGTTCATTTTTTGTTTTCTTGTAAATAAACCAGGTAATCGCTGATGTAATAGCAAATATAATCAGGAACAGGGGAACTACAGGATAGCTCTCCATAATGTTTCCTATTACTTCATTGGTGTAAATAAGATAATCTACCGCAATGAAATTATAGCGTAATCCAAACTCATTATAAAAGAAATATTCGCTTACGGCATTAAATACAATAAGCAATACATATAAAAATAAAGTAATGAAGTAGAGAACATTCCTGATCTTAATTCTTTGGGATGGAAGAAACAACATTAAAGCAAAGAAGATGATTTTTAAGCCTATAAAAGCAAGTGCTATTTCTGCTATCGACCCACCATATTGCTTAAAAATATTATTTGGAATAAGCAGGATGTAGAAAAAAAGGAGCAGTAAAGCTCCCAATATTATTTGTCCGTAAGGCTTTTTATATTTTGAATCTGAAAGAAACAGGAAATACAAAGCCAGAAAGGAACTTGCTAAAATGAATACAAAAATATCATTGGCAAGCCCCACTACCAAAACTTTCAGTACCTCAAAAAAGCCAAAGCTTGCGGTAGTTATCGGGTGAAAAAAGAATACTACTCTTACAATCAATGATACGATAAGATAAAAATATCCCAGGTATAAGAATGGTTTTATTTTTTGAGGATACATAATGATTTAGGTTTTAAGAATTTCCAAAGCCAATATTAGTCTTTTTTTCAGATAGTTTCCTTTTAAAATCTATCATTCTTAGGGCTGTAACGGCAGCTTCAACACCTTTATTGCCTAAATCTCCGCCGCTACGTGCGATAGATTGCTCTTTGGTGTCATCAGTAAGAACACAGAAAATGGTTGGAGTATCCGTTAGAATGTTACAGTCTTTTATTCCCTGAGCTACTCCTGCAGATACGAAATCAAAGTGAGGAGTCTCTCCTCTGATAATACATCCTATTGCAATTACTGCATCGAATTTTCGTTCTTTGCAAAGCTGCATACTTGCATAATTTAATTCAAATGCTCCGGGAACGGTAAAAAGTTTTATATTTTCTTTTTTTACTCCTTCTTTTTCAAGGATTTCTAAAGCTGCATCACGAAGATTGTAAGTTACAAAGTCATTCCACTCAGAAAAAACAATGCCGATAGAAAAATCTTCGGCATTGGTTATATGAAGTGGCTTGTAATCGGAAAGATTAACTGTTGCCATTTTTTAATAATATTTAGTCATTTCAATATAAGAGTCAGACATTCCGTTGTCGTAGTCCTGATATTTTTCTTCAATAGATGAAAAGTATTTTTTAGCGTCTGCATTTTTCTTTAATCCTAATGCAACGATCCCTGCTTTTCTTGTAAAATAATATGAAGTATAAGGATCAGAAGAGGCTGTAGAAGCTTTGTCTAATAAGGATAGAGCTTCATCATTTTTATTAAGACCTGATTTAGCGTCTGCCATAGCTCCGTATTTCATAGCCATTAATGTTTTGTTATCTGAAGAAAACTGATCTAAAAGATCATAAGCTTCCTGGAATTTTCCTTCTTTGAATTTTAATAAACCAGCATTATAACCAGCAAGTTTACCTATGTCAGTAGAAGAGAAGTCATTGTAAGTTCCAATAAAACCTGGGTTTGCAGCAGACTTACCCCCTAGAGCTTCTTTATCTTTACCTTCAGTAAGATTTTTTTGAGCGGCAAGGAATGTTTTTACTGCTTCAGTATTTTGAGGAGCAACTACAAATTGTTTGTATGCGAAAAAACCTAGAACTCCTAAAACTAAAGCCCCAAAAACAATACCTAGAGGTTTTGAGTACTTTTCAAGGAATCTTTCTGTGTTTAAAGCCTCTCTGTCAAGATCTTTAAAAAATTCCACTGTTTCTTTACCTTCTTGCTCTTTTTGAGCATTCTTTGCAAGTTTTGCCATAAATTCTTAAAAATTGAATTGCAAATTTAATTGTTTCTGAGGGATTTACAAAATACTTTGAATGTATTATTTAATATTCTAAAATATGATAGATTTCCGCGTTGAATTTTTTTAGTTTTTCATCACCATTTAAATCTTTTAAAGCAGTTAAAAAACTGAACTGTGTTACTTTCGCACCTTGTTTTTCAACTAATTTTGCAGCAGCTTCCGTTGTTCCTCCAGTTGCAAGCAAGTCATCATGAATTAGAATTCGTTGTCCTTTTTTTATCTGGCCTTCGCGGGTTTCTATTTCTGCGCTTCCATATTCCAGATCATACTTTTCTGAAATTATGGGTGGCGGTAGTTTCCCTTTTTTTCTAATTAAGATAAATGGAACCTCCAGAGCGACTGCTATGGCAATTCCGAAAAGATATCCACGACTTTCAATCCCACAAACGGCATCTATTTTTCCTTTACTGAATTTAACAAGATCTTCAATTACATCTTCATACAACTTTGGATTAAGAAAGATAGGTGAAATGTCTTTAAACTGAATTCCGGGAATCGGAAAGTCAGGGACATTTTCAATCGTATTTTCCAGTTGCTGTATTAATTCCTGTGAGGCCATTTATGGATTTATTTTATAACTGGAAATTTTCCAGTCGCCGTTTACATTCTTAAGGCCGAAAGTTACTTTCAGAGAAGTTGTTTTTCCGTTTTTGTCTGTAACATCGTATGTCGCATTTACACTTGAGCTGCTTGTGTTGGTTGCATTCGTAGTGATATTTTTAACGCTAACATTCTTTACTGATCCAAATCCTGAAGTAGGGTTTGAAAAAGATTCATAACTTCCCCAGCTTGGATTATTTGAAGCATCAAATGCTGCTTTTAAATTCTGTGAACTTACGTTATTTAAAAATTTAGTTACAGTGTTTTTTGGATCTGCTACTGGTTGTTTAGGTGTAGCAGGCACTGGAGTTGCAGAAGGATCTGTCGGCGAAGGAGCAGTTCCTGTCGGATTGTTAGGATCAATTACTGCGTTTGGATCTGTATTTACTACTGTTGAGTCTGTTTTTGGAGGTGCAGGAACTTTTAATGCTGAAGGATTAACATCCAATCCGATCTTAGACATTTTGAAAGTTTTCGCTGTCGTCTTAACAGAAACTGTGATATCTATTTTGTTATCTACAACTTTTGAGGCTAAGAGTGACGAAAATCTCAAATTGAATCCTTTAAAATTATTATCCGTCATTAGGTTTTTAGCTGTTGAAAGTTTTACACCATTACTGAAAACTTCCAAGGTTGCCTCAAGTCCTGCACCGGTAAATGTAACTGGATTTCCAGCATTATCTACAAGTTTAGGAATGATTTGAATTGCTGTTGCACCATTTCCATCGTCAGCTGATGGTCTTGTGATAATACTCAATGAATTAGCTTTAACATCATTAGGATCGCTTTCTTTTGCTTTTTCATCTCCAAAGATATTCATTTCACCAAGTGAAGGAGGGGCAGTACTTGCCCATTCGATATTGTTTTTTTGAGCAACTTCATCAGCCATAGACAAAATTTCAGGAACTTTTTTTCCATCAATAAGTTTACCCAGGGCCTTCACTTCATTGATATCGCCATCTGCATCTACTCCAAATGTTTTGAGGATGTAAAGCGCTTCATTAAACTTGATCTGTTTAATGGTAGAAAGGCTGGAAGCCATGTCGTTGATACTTGACTGTAAAGTTTTTGTACTCGTAGCATCTACATGATCTTTCTTGCATGCTGTAAAAAGCAATAAACTAAAAATTAGTAGAAGAGAAAACTTTTTCATTTTTATTTGGTTTGTTACAAATTTAGTAAAACCTTTATTAATAGAAATTTTTTATTTTTTATTTTCTTTCTGAGACCATCCATTTCATATAAAAAGTTGATTTTATTTTTTGTTAAGCTGCTCTTTAAGGTCGCCTTTAAAAAAATTACTGAAAATAGTTTGCATATTAGGAAACGATGCATCTTGCCAGAATTTTGTTTGATAATTGCTGTTATCCTTATCATATCTTACTTTTTCGATATCGTTGTTATTTTCGAAACTGAATTCAGTAGGATAGAAGTTTGAATAAGCGATTATTTGATTAAAGTTCGGCTCACTTTTATGTTTTAATTTAATAAAGTTAAGTTCATTATACTCCAGAAAATCTTTTAAGGTTTTGGAGGAGCCTTGTTCAAATGAAAGATTCAGAATTGTTCTTAGATCGTAGAATCGAAATCCCAGGAAGGCAAACTCTTTCTCCTGCAACAAACCACCGGAAATTTCTATTTGATCTTTTCGTTCTCCTTTGAGCTCTTTTATTGCTGTCATTCTTGTTTTATACTCTTCAGGATTCCCGATATGTTTTAATTTTGGAAGATTTAAAGAATTTCCATAATCCCATGATGAAGTATGTTTTTTTTCATTTTTAGGATCTTCTAATCTATAAATTCTATATTGTTGAACATTCGTGCTTTTTAACTTTTTACTTTTATTGTCAAAAATGTATGTTATAATTCCGTCAGCATAAGCATTGAGTTTGTTATTGACAGTTACATATGAATTGAAATTGCCTTTTATAAAAATATATTTTGCAGGTTTATTATTCTTGATAATAACGGGCTCAATTTCCTTGATACGATCATTGATCTTTATTACATCATGATCAAGTTCTGCATATGAAAGTGATGCTACCGAGAAATTATCATAGATTAATTGAAACTTTTCCTGAGTTGGATCTAATGTCTTTTTATCTATTTTACCCTCAATGTCAGAATAAGCCAAGATGCTTCCATCTTTTCCAAATACTGAGACTCTCGGAAGAGGTTTATTGTCTTTTTCTGAAACAAAAGTAATAGTCTGCGCATGGGTCAGATTAAGTATGAGTGTAAAAAGAATTTGTAATAAATAGTTTGTTTTCATAGTAAATAATGGGTGTTTACTGATTGGTATTTATATGTAAGACAACATATTTCCTGAATGGTTGCATGAAAACCCGATTTTTTGCATAAAAAAAGACTGATTATTTAATAATCAGTCTTTTATAGTTTTATTTTGTTACAAGTCCTTAGAAAGGATACTCATAAATTTCAGATTCGTGTAAGAACGGGTTTCCTGTAGGAATTAGTTTCAGTTTAGATAATGCTGTCATTACAGTAAACATGAACAACCCAACTACAAATAAGATAGATCCCAGTATTAAAATGAATACCTCAGGAGTTTTCCAGTATGGTCCAACCGTTCCAGGCATTACCATATTGAAGTAATCTAAAATATGTCCTAAAATAACAACCACCGCCATTACAGTAACTACTTTATAGTTTCTCTTAATGCTACTACTTACTAATACTAATAAAGGTAATAGGAAGTTGATAATTAACATTGGTAAGAATGTTGGTGAATAGTGTTGGAATCTTCCAAAGAAGTAGTTAACCTCTTCTGGTACGTTTGCATACCAATAAAGCATAAACTGTGCAAACCATGTATACGTCCAAAGCATACTTGTAGCGAAAAGGAATACCCCAAGATCGTGCAAGTGATTATCATTGAACTGAGGTAAGAATCCGTTTTTCTTAAGATATACACTGATCAAAATAATCACAGCAATACCACTAGAAAGACAACTTACCATTGAATACCAGATATACATTGTAGAATACCAGTGAGGGTCAATAGACATCAACCAGTCCCAAGCCCAAGCAGCTGAACAGAAGCCGAAGAATACGATATATCCTACTGCCCATCTGTAAAGGAATTGATACTCTACTCTTGATTTTGTCTCATCCACTTTTTTAGACTGCGCTTTCAGTTTCCATGCAAAGAAAGAAGCTCCAATTACATATAAGAAAGTTCTGAATGCATAGAAAGGGATATTTAAGAATCTTTTCTTTTCAAATAAGATCACATCAAAGTGCGGGGAATCCGGGTTTGTCAACTCAGGATCCATCCAGTGGAATAAGTGCCCTTGGTGATAGATATTTAATAACATAAGGATAATCAGAATTGCTCCTCCATATGGAATATAAGAAGCAATCGCTTCCATTACTCTTGTAATAATGATTGGCCAACCTGCATGAGCAGCATGCTGAATACAGTAGAAAAATAATACTGCACAACTTACTCCAAAGAAAAATACAGCTACAAAGTGTAATGATGCCAAAGGTTGGTTGTGAACCTGTAATTCTGCATGCTCTAAATGAGCAGCATGATCCTGAGGACCTACCATCTCACTTGAATGAGTAGGAGCATTATGACCTGAAGCATGAACAGCTTCCATCATCTGTTCAATTTTCTCTGTGCTGATTCCTTTGTTCAAGAAAAAACCAATACTAAATAGAACTAAACCTACTACAAGTAGTATTATAGAAATTGATTTTAATTTTGGTGAAAAAGTATACATTTCTTTTCTTATTTTTTAGTTGCGGTAGTAGTCTCTGTTGTTGCTGCAGCTGGTGTAGCTGGAGCTGTTGTAGCTGCTGCAGGTGCTGCATTTTTCTTGAAAGCACTGATTACATACATTGCTACTCTCCATCTGTCTCCTGCGTTCAATTGTCCCGCATAAGAACCCATTGCATTTCTACCGTTTGTTAATACATAATGAACAGATCCTACAGTAATTTCTCTGTCAGCGTAATTAGGTACACCAGAGAAAGCACCGCTTTGTACAATTGGACCTTGTCCATCTCCTCCTGTTCCATGACATGCTGCACAAGTACGATCAAACAACATTTTACCTCTTTCAATATCCTTAGCTGCATTAGCTGGATTTAAAGGTGAAGCTGTCAGTTTTTTTGATGCATCATATCCTGCATTGTACTCATCTACATTTTTCGGAAGTAAACTTTCTTCGAAAACTCCGTCTTTATTTTGAGCAACACTTCCTTCTACCGGAGCAAGTCCTGTTGCAAAGCTATTTTTTACAAACGCTGGAATTTCATTCTCATGATCTGAATAAGCGTCCTGAGCTTTCATCAATGGATCATAAGCTACCGGGAAATACATATCCGGGAAATATACCAGGGGTGCATTTTCTTTCGGTCCGCAAGAATTAAGTAAAACTGTTGTTAAACCTAAGATTGCAGTAATTCTTAGTACATTCTTTTTCATTTTAAGCGTCTTTAACAGTTATTTCTTCAACTCCAGTTTCAATAAGTAGCTGTTTTACAGATTCTACATCTTCAGTTACAAACTCCATCATGAATTTGTCATCTGTAGTTCTTGGATCTGGATTTTGTGCCGGAGCTCCAGGATACATCTTATTTCTAACTAAGAAGGTAAGAGACATCATGTGAGCAGCACAGAATACCATTAATTCAAACATTGGAACTACGAATGCCGGCATGTTATGTCCCCAATCAAAAGCTGGTTTACCACCAATATTTTGAGGCCAGTCATGATTCATTACGTACCAGGTTACAGTCGCACCGATGGTAACACCATAAAGTGCATAGAAGAAAGCAGCATCAGAAATTCTGGTTTTCTTTAAACCTAAAGCTTTATCTAGTCCGTGAACAGGGAATGGAGTATAAACTTCGTTTATCGTTATTCCTTTATCGTTGAATGCTTTAACGCCGTTCATTAAATCGTCGTCATCAGCATAAAGTCCGTATACAATTTTAGTGGTGCTCATCTCCTTCTTTTGCTTTATAAGTTTCACCTGAGATTTTCAAAATCGATTTTAATTCAGCCTGTGCAATTACAGGGAATGTTCTCGCATATAATAAGAATAATACAGAGAAGAATCCGATTGTTCCTAAATATACACCCACGTCAATAATCGTTGGTTTAAACATCGTCCATGATCCTGGCAAGTAATCTCTTGAAAGGTTGATAACGATGATATCAAAACGCTCAAACCACATACCGATGTTGATAATTAATGCAACAATAAATGTCCAGATAATATTCGTTCTTGCTCTTTTGAACCAGAAAGAAGCCGGGATAATTAAGTTACAAGTAATCAACGCCCAGAAAGCCCACCAGTAAGGTCCTGTTGCAGCACCTGGAGAAAGATAAGTAAAGTCTTCAAATCTTGATCCGGAATACCATCCGATGAAATATTCAGTTGCATATGCTACGGTTACCATACCACCTGTTACAACGATTACGATGTTCATAATCTCGATGTGATACATCGTGATATAATCTTCTAAGTGGCAAACTTTTCTAGCAATTAACAATAGTGTTTGTACCATTGCGAATCCTGAGAAAATCGCACCTGCAACGAAGTAAGGAGGATAGATCGTAGAGTGCCATCCTTTAATAACCGAAGTTGCGAAGTCAAAAGATACGGTAGTGTGTACTGAGAATACAAGTGGAGTTGCTAAACCTGCCAATACCAAAGATAGTTCTTCGAATCTCTGCCAGTGTTTTGCTTTACCACCCCAACCGAATGCAAGGAATGTATAAATTTTTCTTGTCCAAGGCGTTTTAGCTCTATCTCTGATCATTGCAAAGTCAGGGATTAATCCCATAAACCAGAATACTGTAGATACTGAGAAATACGTAGAGATTGCAAATACGTCCCAAAGTAGAGGAGAGTTAAAGTTCCCCCAAAGAGAACCAAACTGGTTAGGAAGAGGGAATACCCAATATCCAACCCAAACTCTACCCATGTGAATTACAGGGAAGATTGCTGCCTGTACAACTGCGAAGATCGTCATCGCTTCAGCTGAACGGTTTACAGACATTCTCCAACGCTGTCTAAATAATAATAATACCGCTGAGATTAAGGTTCCGGCGTGACCAATACCTACCCACCATACGAAGTTGGTAATATCCCAACCCCAGTTAATAGTTCTATTAAGCCCCCATGCTCCAATACCTGTTCCGATAGTATAAGCGATACACCCGAATCCATAGATGAATAGAACTAATGCTGCATATAGTGATACCCACCATAATTTACCTGCTCTTTCTTCGATAGGTCGTGCAATATCTTCTGTGATATCGTGATAAGTTTTGTGACCAATAATTAGAGGTTCCCTTATCGGAGCTTCGTAATGTCCTGACATTTTTTACCTATTTATTATTTAAACTTTATTTTTCTACTCTGTTTCTTACTTTAGTGTGATAGAACACATTTGGCTTGGTTCCGATCTCTTCCAGTAAATAATATCTTCTGTTACTAGAATATAATTCTCTAACTTCAGACTCTTTATCATTCATGTCCCCGAAAGTCATAGATCCGGTAGAACAAGCCGCAGCACAAGCACAAGAGGCTTTAAATTCAGCATCTGATACTTTTCTGTTGTCTCTCTTAGCAGCTAAGATTGTAGCTTGAGTTTCCTGGATACACATTGAACATTTCTCCATTACCCCTCTTGTTCTTACAACCACATCTGGATTAAGTACCATTCTTCCTAAATCATTGTTCATGTTGAAGTCGAACTTATCATTCAGGTTATACGTAAACCAGTTGAAACGTCTTACTTTGTAAGGACAGTTGTTTGCACAATATCTGGTACCAATACATCTGTTGTAAGCCATGTGGTTTTGTCCTTGCTTACCATGAGAAGTAGCCGCTACCGGACATACAGTTTCACATGGAGCGTGGTTACAGTGCTGACACATTACCGGTTGGAAAATCACATCTGGACTTTCGTTTGGTTCGATTAAGATGTCATATAGGTTAGGAACATTTAATCCTCTGTCAATACCTTCTTTAGTTT
The DNA here is from genome assembly GCF_002216065.1 of Chryseobacterium sp. T16E-39. NCBI lineage: Bacteria > Pseudomonadati > Bacteroidota > Flavobacteriia > Flavobacteriales > Weeksellaceae > Chryseobacterium > Chryseobacterium sp. T16E-39. The sequence goes on from NZ_CP022282.1 coordinate 3,357,899, forward strand.
CGATTTTCTCTTTAGCAGAGTAGTAACGGTCAATTCTTAACCAGTACATATCTCTTGACATTCTGATCTCTTCTTTACCTACAACAGGAACGTTGTTTTCTGCCTGACAAGCAATGATACATGCTCCACAACCAGTACAAGAGTTCAAGTCGATTGATAAGTTAAAGTGAGGTCCGTCTGTATCATCAAAAGCATCCCAAAGATCTATCTTTCTTGCAGGAAGAGCTCCACTGATTGTGTGGTACTCCAAAGGTTTATTCCATCCTTTGTGCTCATCATCGAATGCTACATTTAAGTATTCTGTTAAAGGAACTTCCTTAGCAATTTCATAACGACCCATTAGAGTGTTTTGAAGCTGAATACCTGCAAACTCATGATCTTCACCTGTTTTTTCTATTTTAGCGTTTGATACTACTAAATTAGAACCATCAAATAAAGGATATGCATTTACTCCTGTATCAGCAGTTGCTCCAGAATCCTTTTTACCATACCCAAGTGCAAGACCTACTGATCCGTCTGCCTGACCTGGTTGAATAAATACAGGAACATCTTTTATTACTACTCCGTTTACAGTAAGATTTACGATAGAACCATCTAACTGCATTCTTGCATTAAGATCATTCTCTATTCCTAATCTTTCAGCATCTTTAGGAGAGATTGTCAAATAATTATCCCAAGACATTCTAGTCAATGGATCAGGTAATTCTTGCAACCAAGGGTTGTTAGCCTGAGTACCATCTCCAATTGAAGTCTTAGTATACAATACCAATTCTAAATCAGAAGCTTTAAAGTTTCCTAACTCAGCAACAGCCTGAGCTGCATTTCCTCCAGCGTAAGACAACGTTGTTGCATTGTTTGAAGGAACGATACCATTATATAGAGCTTTGTTGAAAGAAGTCGCTCCTAAGATAGAAGCAGCACTAGCTTTTAAATAGTCATAGTAGTTGTTTGCAGCATTGTTTTTTCCATTTTTCCAAACCAATAGAGACTCTTCAATCTGTCTTGATTTATAGATTTTCTGGATAGTAGGCTGCATTAATGTATAAACTCCAGTCTGAGGTTCCATATCCCCCCAAGATTCCAGCCAGTTTGCTACAGGAATTACAGCTTTCGCTGCTTTATACATTGCGTTTTTCTTATCAGCAACTGCAATTACGTAAGGAACGTTTTTAATTGCTTTTTCAAATTCAGCACCTTTATAGTGAGAATAAATAGGATCTACATTGTTTGTAATTAAAACTCCAACCTGTCCTGCATTTACCCATCCTAAGAATTCCTGATATCTTGCTTTATCAAATTCTTTTAAGAAGTTCGCTTTACCAGTGAAAGCAACAGATCCTAATTTCTGATTAATTAAGTGAGCTAAAACTTGAGCTGCTTTAGAACCGTCTGCAAATACAACAGCTTTGCTGCCTTTTGCTTTAAGTTCTTTTACAATTTCAGTAGCTGTTTTATCAGATGTAGCACCGCCACCCACAATTGCATTGTAAACTTCCACTAATGTTTTGTTTACTGCACTTGGTTTTAGTCTGTATCTTGAGTCAGCGTTAGCACCAGTTAAAGACATGTTAGATTCCACCTGGATATGTCTCAACATGTTTGCTCCCGGTTTTCTAGCTTCAGCATAAGATGTTTCTAAGCTTGCAGCATTGTATTCTCCTAAGAAATCTGCCTGGAAAGAAACGATCAGCTCAGAACCTTTAAGATCGTAAACCGGTAATGCTCTTTGTCCGAATACTTCCTGAGCAGCATCTAATGCAGCAGAGTAAGGGAAAGCATCATAAGTTACAAGTTCAGCTGTAGGATATTTAGCTTTAAACTCAGCAAATAACTTTTTAAAAGTTGGTGAAGCAAAAGACTGAGATAAAAGGACAATCTTTTTACCAGCTGCCTGAGCCTCTCCTAAACCTTTAAGAACAAAATCATCTACTTTGTCAAAAGTTTCGTCTTTACCATCCAGCTTAGGCTGTTTTACTTTATCATTATCATAAAGAGAAAGTACACTTGCCTGAGCTCTTGCGTTAGTTTTACCTAAATCGCCTGCTGCTGGGTTTGGATCAATTTTAATTGGTCTTCCTTCACGTGTTTTTACTAAAACGCTGGCGAAATCGAAACCATCAAAATATGTTGAAGCGTAGTAATTAGGAACCCCAGGAATGATATCGTGAGGTTTTACCACGTAAGGAATCGTTTTAATTACCGGAGCTTCACAAGCAGCAAGTGTTACTGCTGCAGTAGAAAATCCTAATAATTTTAAGAAATCTCTTCTTGAAGTACCTGATCCGTTTTGTTCAGCATCTCCAAGGAAATCCTCTACCGGAATTTCTTCCTGAAACTCTTTTTGAGCCAGCTTATTATTTAAAGCTGGGTCTTTAAGTTCATGAATACTTCTAAATTGTATTTTGTTTGAAGCCATTTATACTTCTAATTTTTAGTTATTAATAATGACATTTACCACACTCAAGACCTCCAATTGCATCTACAGTAATCTTACCACCATCTTTAGGGTATTGTTTTTTCAACTTGTCGTGTAGATTTTTGAAGTATTCTTTATTATAACCGTTGTTCATATCAACTTCAGTAGTTCTGTGACACTCGATACACCATCCCATAGTGAAATCATTAGCCATTTGAACAACATTCATTGTATCTATTTTTCCGTGACAAGCTTTACAAACAACATCAATTTTGTTATTTGGATTTTTCTTGTTGAAAGAGTTGATAATTGCTTGCTCACCTGCAACAACGTGCTGAGAGTGATTGAAATATACGAAATCCGGCATATTGTGGATTCTTGTCCACTCTACGGGTTCAGTTTTTCCTGTATATTGTTGTTTCGCAGGATCCCAGCCTGTATGCTGATAAATCTTTTGAATTTCACCGTCGTAGAATGCCTTATCTTTTCCAGGCTCCATATAGTGTTTTGCATTGTATTCAGAAATTGTTCTGTGACAGTTCATACAAACGTTCATAGAAGGGATTTCAGAAACCTTACCATATTTAGCACTTGAGTGACATAATTGACAGTCAATTTTTTGTTCTCCAGCGTGAATTTTGTGTGAGAAATAGATAGGCTGATCTGGCTTATATCCTTTGTAAACCCCGATCCACATGATCCAGTTCCAAATTCCATAAGTTGCCAAAATAGCTAGAATTGCAAGCAATCCTTTACCTATATAATGGTATTTTTCGTAGATTTCACTGAATGAACGAACTCTAGTTGCGTTTAATCCAGCTAAGTCTTCAGATTGACCTAACTTAACTAATTGTCTTAGTTTAAGTAAGATCCAAACCAATAAACCTGCAATCGCTAAAAGTGAAATGATTACCACATTGGTTGTTGTTTTGTCTGCTGGCGCCGCTGCTGCTGTGTCTGTTGCAGTGGTAGCAGTTGGTTCCGGTTCTGGAGCCGGAGGATTAGTTGTAAAAGCTAAAATATCATCAATATCCTTCTCTGTAAGATTAGGAAACTGTAACATTTCAGTTTTATTAAATTTTTCAAAAATCTCGTTGGCGTATTTATCCCCAGAAGCCCTTAGAGCTTTATTGTCTTTGATCCACTTATGAAGCCAATCTCTGTCTTTACCACCCTCTGTCTTTACTCGTTCTACAACTCCTTTTAAAGGAGGTCCTATCACTTGTTTATCCAGAGCGTGACATGCAGTACAATTCGCTTTGAAAAGTTTCTCGCCGTTTTTAGGATCGCCGTCTTGCCCGTAAAATGAAGCACTGGTTGATAGCAATAAGCCTATTGCGATCAACGTTTGTTTATAATGCTTTCTCCAACTAATCATTTAAATTATCTTATGTTAGTAAAATATTGAACATTCAATCAATCCCGCAAAAATAATATTTTTAACAGGAATTTAACGGCATAAGGAAAGGGGAAAATATCATTTACGTTTAATTTGTATTGATTCTAAATAACTCTGTTTGGTATAATTTTTTAATTTGTATAAATTTGCGGAAACAAGTTTAAATGAAAAATTTAATCAAAATATTGTCAATACTGTCCTTTTTTGGATTTTATAAGATTGAAGCCCAGCAGGTTGTAAAGAAGGATACGTTATCTGGAACGGAACTCATAATGTCTATGGATCCTAAAGTAAAAGATGCTTTAGAGAACTTAGAAGACAAATGTTCAAGAGTGGTTACCACTACAACTCCCAGAGACAATAGTGAAGAAACTTATACAAAACCTACAAAAATATATGTTCCGAATAGGGAATTGACCAATGCTGAAATCTGTAGAAAGAATCCAAGGATTCTTGGGTACAAAATACAGATTACAACTGTGAAAAGTAACGATGAAGCAAACGAAATTAAATCGTATTTTAGAAAAAGGTTTCCTAATTTAAAGGTTGAAACGGATGCTTCATTAAGACCTAATTATAAAATTTTAGCGGGTAGTTATTTTACAAAACAGAGCGCGTCTTCAGACCTTTCCAAAATTAGAGAATACTTTAAATCTGCTGTAGCAGTGCAATATAGAATATTCTGTGCGGAAGCAAAATAAGTTTTGTTTTGACCTAAAATAAAAAAGCTGAGAAGATCTTCTTCTCAGCTTTTTTATTGATAATAAGAATTTAAAAACCAGAAAAATTCTGTCATCCTGATGTAATTATTTATCGCAAGATAAATGAATAATATTCCTATTGTAACTGTTAAAAACGATAATATTTTGGGAGAAGATCTGTACGAATAAAATAGCCACCCTAATAAAATTGGAAATACAAAAACAAAATGCCCACCATAAATGTATGAAGTATGCAACCCAAACCTCATGATACAATGAATGATAATATCCAGAATAAACGAGATCATGACTATTTGAACCAGTTTATTTTTGAAGTTTCTAAAATAACTCCACAATATCAACCCTAATAAAAGGGCGATAAATACATAGGGGATCCATGAGGAATAGACATCCATAATTAATCCTTTGAAATTAAATCCCTTCATATTGTGCTTGTCGCGTATAATGAAACTTGAAAACAGGATGTTACCACCGAAAAAATAGGATAGTATCATATCCCAGATTGGGGTTGATTTTACATTAGAAAATTTTTCATACTGTTCATTGGTCTTGTTAAAGATGTTTTCATACTTAAAATGAATGCGGTTTAAGTAAAGAAGAATAAAACATATACAGGTAAGGATTGTCCGAAAAGTGGCATCTCCAAATTTTTTCCAATTTCTGAACAGGCCTTTTTCAAATACTACAGGAATAAAAGCTTTAACAATATTTGTAATGGTAAGCCCGCCGATTGAAATTCCAGCGAATATGAGTGCTAAACCAGATATTTTTTCTTCTTTTTTAAGTTTAATAGCTGCATAATGATTATACAGGCAAAGAAGAAGAAGAGTATACGTGAAATTTTCCGGCGTGAAAGAAAGTAAAATACATGTTGAGAAGAAGCTGAAGAATAATATAATTAATAGGTTAATCATCAAAGGAATTCTGATGATGTTCTTTAAATATTTAAAGACCTGTAATACGCTTAAACTGACAGCAGTAGTGCTTAGCCATGCTAATACTAACCGGAAAGTAGCATCTGTTTTTCCGTTAGATACTAAAAATGCAAATTCTCTTATCCAATTAAAAAAGTAATAGGAGAGCGGGTGTCTCTCAAAGCTTCCGCCTGTCATTACAATAGAGCGGTTGTCAAAACTAAAGTAGGCATCCCACGGAATCCGATCATCAAAAATAATGGTGTAATTAAAAGCGATATAAGAGCTTAAAATTCCATATGCTATCATAAAAAATAGAAACACCCATAATTCAATTAAGGATGAAGGAAATATAAGCCGGAAAAAATCGATCAGTTTAGATTTGAAGTTCACTTTATTTAAAGTTTTTGCAAAAGTAAAATAAAAAACTCACCAACAATGGTGAGTTTTGTTCTATATGATAAAAGTTATTATTCTTTAATTACTTTTTCTGTAGATGAAGTTCCATCGGCAAATTCAATTTGCAGTAAATAAGTTCCTTTAGAGAACGAAGAAAGATCTTGTTTTGCTGATGTTGTTTTTAAAACGGATCTACCAGAAACATCAAAAATGGAAACTGATTTTATTTTTTTATCTGTTTTAATTTCAACTTCTCCTTTAGTAGGATTAGGGTAAACACTTGCTTTGGTTTTGGAAGAAACTTCATTTGTTGAAAGGGTCCCTGTCGTGATTTTAACATCATCTACCATAAACATATATTTATCGGAAGACATGTACTGGATACCTATTCTTATTGTTTGTCCACTATAAGCGTCAAGGTTTTGAGTAGCTTGTTGCCATGCCGCATACGGAGCAACTAAGGGGCTGGCCCCGGAAATTATGGTGAAATTAGCCGCAGCTGTAGGAGTGCCACTACCAACATATACACCTATTTTATAATTTTCAACATAGTCTGGAGAAAGAGCTTTTACCCAAAGGCTTAGTTGGTTACCGCCCGCTCCTAGTGTTACCGGAGGAGAAATAAGCCAGTCATTATTTACGGGAACACCACCTGGTAGAGATGCTGCCCAAGATACTGCGGTTTTTAGTCCTCCATGTGGCGTGAAATTTCTTACTTCTTCATCAACGCCTGTTACTGCTGTAAGATTATTTGTGGCGTTACTTGCAGAAGGATTAAAGATCTGAAATGCCATTGGAGCTCCGGCATTGGTCCAGTTGGCGGTCCAACCAGGTACAGTAGTTCCTCCAACTACAGGTCCACCTCCCGTATAAGTATCTAAGCCATCTAAGTCTAAGGTTTTCCAGTTACCAATCCCAGTGATTGCAAAGTCAGTATAAGATTCGAAGCCTTCTTCTAACAGAACGGTTTGGGCGTTCCCCCAAATCCCTGCGAATAATACTAAAGAAAGTAAAGTCTTTTTCATAATGCTATTATTAAATTGTACCAAAAATAAGCATTTTTTCAATAAGAGTTACATATCTTAATTAATATTATAAACTTACGAGCTGCATGATAAAGTGGAGCATCCTGAAATGTCATCATAGTCTATTGGCCTCCTTGCAGAAAATTCTGTATAAATTTCTTCATACGGATTTTCTAAAGCATGAGTTAGTTTTTTTAATAAGTCTGTTTTGCCATCATTAATTTCTTCGATGCATTGATATAAAAGATAGTTTCTTAGAATAAATTTTGGATTTGCCTTTTGCATTAATTTGAAAGATTCTTCTTTTGTGATGGTATTTTTTGAGAGTCTTTCATTGTATTTTGTAATAAAACTTTCAAATTTTCTTAGTAGGTCATCATGTAAATGGATATAAGAAATGTTTTTAATTAATTCGTTGTTATTTTCTACTTTCAGCTTTTCAAGCACGTTAAAAAATAAAGTATGATCAAGTCGTAATTCCTGCATCAATCCTTGCCAGTTGCCAAAAAACTCCTCATCTCCTTCCAATAATTGATCGAAACCAAACTTTTTACAAAGCATTTTATCATGAGCTTCCCAGAAATAGGTGCCATAATTATTAAGGGTATCCTCAAGGAACTTTTCATCTTTTATTAATGGATGGAGAGCGTTTGCAAGCTGCCAAAGATTCCATTGTGAGATCTGGCCTTGTTTTCCAAACGCATATCTTCTTCCAGGTAGATCGGTCGTATTGGGTGTGAAATTCAAATTATATTCATCCATCATCGAATAGGGACCATAATCAATGGTCAGACCAAGAATAGACATGTTGTCTGTGTTCATGACTCCATGCACGAATCCTACTCTGAGCCATTCTGTAATCATATCTGCAGTTCTAGTGCAAACACTTTTAAAAAAGTCTTTGTATTTGTCAGTATCTAATGATGTGACCTCAGGAAAATAGTTCTTGATGGTAAAATCAACAAGATCTTGTAATGTTTTATATTCCTGTTGAGCTGAAGCTAATTCAAAATGACCAAATCGAAGAAAGCTTTCTGCAGTTCTGATAACTACAGCTCCTTTTTCTTTCTGTGGATTTCCGTCGTACATCATGTCTCTTATGACATCTTCTCCCGTAAAGCATAAACTTAAGGCTCTCGTAGTTGGAACTCCTAAATGATACATCGCCTCACTCATAAGATACTCTCTGACTGAAGACCTCAGTACAGCTCTTCCATCAGCATGTCTTGAGTAAGGAGTGGCTCCGGATCCCTTCCATTGAATTTCATTTTTTTGCCCGGATTCGTTTATTATCTCTCCGGCTAGTATCGCCCTGCCATCCCCGAGTTGTCCTGCCCAGTTCCCAAACTGATGACCTGCATAAGCAGTGGCATACGACTGAATATTTGCCGGAAGATTATTTCCAACAAGAAAATCGAGATCAGTGTCTTCATAAGTTCCCAAACCAATTTCCTCCGAAAGTTTTTCATTAAAAACAATTAATTGAGGATTTTCAAAACCTGCCGGATAGGTGGTTGAAAAGAGAACTTTTGGAGTAACTCTTTGCATTGGGTTTTCCGAGAAATCTCCGGGAAAAGCTTTTATAAAGGGTTGTCGGATGTCTTTAATATTCATGATTCAAAGATACAATAATAAAAAAAGACCTTTCAAATTGCTTGAAAGGTCTCATGTATTTGTAAAAGAGAAATTATTTATTAAAATCTATATCTTCATTTTTATTGAGATTGTCATTTACGTTTTCTTCTTTTTTAGTAGAATTGTTTTTTGGTGTCGGATCAACAGGTTTTGGATTTTTAATCTCATCAATGGTCTGTAAACCACCATCGTCACCGTAGCCTCCGCTTAGCCCTTTAAGGTCTGAGCATCCGTCTTTCCAATCAGATGGTTTTGTGAATTTATCGTCCGGAGTGACTCCTAAACTCTTATCAGCCCAAACTTTTTTCATGAAAATAGCCCAAATTGGTAAAGCCATTCTAGCTCCCTGCCCTTCACCAGTTCCATAGAAGTGCGTTGCTCTGTCTTCCCATCCAACCCACGCTCCTGTAGCAAGTTTTGGAGTAATACCCATAAACCAACCATCAGAGTTATTCTGTGTTGTACCCGTTTTTGCTGCAATTTCTACGGCTTTCGAAATACCCCTTCTTGAAAGTTCTCCGGAAGCGGTACCAAACTGGGCAACTCCTTTCATCAATTCAATCATAGTATAGGCATAACGAGGATTCATTACTTCTTTTGGATTTACATTGACTTCCTTAATAACCCTGCTGTTGGCATCTTCAATCCTCCAGATCATTTCCGGTTTATTGTAGTTACCATAATTAGCAAAAGTACTGTAGGCACCTAGCATCTCGTAGATTGTAATATCAGAAGAACCTAATGCAATAGTATTGTTTCTTGGTATTTCTTCAGTAACTCCCAGATCTCTTGCGGTCTGTATTACTGCATCAACACCCGTCATTTCGATCAGTCTGGCTGCAACAGGGTTTTGAGAGTGTGCTAAAGCATCTTTCAATGTCAACATTCCTCCTCTACCAGGAACATGCCATCCATTATGATCGTAAGTTCCATTTGAAACTGCTGAACAAGGAGTCATGCCAAGTTTCATAATCGCTGTTGCATATACGAAAGGCTTAAACGTGGAACCTACCTGTCTCTTTCCTTGTTTAATATGGTCGTATTGGAAATGTTGCCAGTCAATTCCTCCTACCCAGGCTTTAATTTCACCTGTTCCCGGAACCATTGACATTAGCCCTGCCTGAGCAATTTGTTTGTGATATCTGATAGAATCCCAAGGTGACATTTCAACTTCTTCCTCCCCATTCCAGGTAAAACGTGATGTTTTTATTGGCTTGTGGAATTCCATTAAAATTGAATCCTCAGAAACTCCGGCAGCTTTTAGAAGTTTATAACGCCCGGTTCTTTTCATCGCCTGGGTCATTACACCACTAATTTGCTTATCCGTTAAGTAGTAGAAAGGTCTGTTTTTTCTTCCTCTTTGCTCTGCATCAAATCTTTTTTGCAGATCCGTTAAGTGTTCCTTGATCGCTTCTTCTGCATATTTTTGCATTTTAGAATCAAGGGTTACATATATTTTTAGACCGTCTTTGTAAAGGTTTAATTTCTTTCCGGTTTCTTTTTCGTGATCTTTAAGATAAGTGTCGATTTCTTTCTTTAAATAAAACTTATAGTAAGCAGAGTAGTCATCGTTGATGTTTTTGATTGGATGATAATCTAAAGTAATAGGGGTTGCTACTGCCTTGTCATACGTACTCTGATCAATATATCCTGTTTTCTGCATTTGTTCTAAAACAACATCTCTTCTTGCCTTTGCTCTTGTTTCATTACGCATCGGATTGTTTTTTACCGGATTTTCCAGCATAGCAACAAACATAGCAGCCTCAGGAAGTGTAAGCTGATTTGTACTTTTATTAAAGTAGATTTTTGAAGCCATTTCAATTCCGTTTGCATTGTATAAAAAGTCAAACTTATTGAAATATAGGGTGACGATTTCTTCTTTCGTATATCTTCTTTCAAGGCTTACTGCTACAACCCATTCCTTTAACTTTTGAAATGCTCTTGCAAGTTTGTTTTGCGAAGCACCTCCTGTGAAAAGTAATTTTGCAAGCTGTTGAGTAATCGTAGATCCTCCACCTCTTCCACCACCATAAACCACAGCTCTTGCAATTGATTGTAAATCAATTCCTGAATGTTCTTTAAAGCGCTCATCCTCTTTAGCCTGTAAAGCATAAACTAGAAAAGGAGGAAGATCTTTATAAGTGATCGGTTGGGTCTTTTCTTTTTCAAATTTGCCTAATAGAACCCCATCTGCAGAAAAAATTTGAGAAGCAACATAAATATCAGGATTCTCAAGTTCTTCTACATCTGGCATTTCACCAAGAAAGCCTTGTGAAACAGCAAAGAAAGTTCCTGAAATTCCTAAAACAGCTACAATAAGTCCAAGCCAAATAAATCTAACCCATTTCTTCCAACCGGTATTTTTATTATTCTTTTTGGGGGGAAGAGGAAATGTTTTTCCTTTAGTCCCTGTGTTTTTTTTGTTTTCTTCCATTTATGGTTACGGTTTAGCCGTTTCTATTTTTACTCCTACATCTTCAATTCCAGGAAGGAAGTCGTTTCTCATCGCTTGTATCAATCCGATTTCATATTTTCCCTTTTCAGGAAATTTATAATTCAATTTATACTGAAAGAGTGTTTCCTTCGTGTCTCCAAAACCTGTTCCAAGCCATTCTCCATTCGGTTTTGTAAGGACATAATTCAATGTGTCAGTCTCTTTTTTCTTGTTTTGAAGATTAGTGAAATTAACAATAAATCTTATATTGCTATAAGGATAATCGTTATTATTTCTTACAACAAATATAATATTTTTAGGATTCTGTGGGTCTGAAATTTCAAGATTAAATTTTTGCTCACTTTTCTTATTCCATTTGTTATCAACAGAATTCATTGTTACATTTTCTCCTGAAGAATTACAACTCAAGAAAAGAATAAGGGATAATAATCCTAAAAATTTATGCATTGTTGTCTTTTTTTGGAGGAAATTTCTTTTTAAATTTTTTCTTATTTGGACCTTGTTGCGGCTTTTTATCAGGATCAGAATTTGCTTCGGTTTTTTCTAAATGCTGCACTTTTGGCTGTTGAGGCCTTGGTTGCTTTGGATTGTGATTAGAATTTGCCTGAGCATTTTCAGATCTTTCAGGTCTGTTTTTTCTTGGACCCTGATTATTGTTTGATCTGTTCTGGTTATTATTCTGATTATGGTTTTGGTTGCGGTTTTTATTGAAGTTTTTATTCTTCTTTTCAAATCTGTCAACACTATTTTCCTGAATCAAATCAATGCTTTGCAATGGAATATCGGGTTGTTTAAGGTCTTCCAACGGTTGGATCCTTTCCCCTCTTTTATTTTTGGAAATAAATTGTTTTACCAGGTCGATATCAAAATCATACCATGCAACAGAGCTGTCAACATAAGCAAACCACATTTTCTTTTTAAACACATCAATTTTAATACAGAAAGCTCTTCCTTTTTCTGTATCCAATGTTGTAGAAGAAGATGGGAAATTGCTTAATGCATCAAGATAGCTGTCTAGTTCATAATTAAGACAACATTTTAATTTGCCACATTGTCCTGCCAGTTTTTGTGGGTTTATACTCAGCTGTTGATATCTTGCTACGTTTGTATTTACAGATCTGAAATCTGTAAGCCATGTCGAGCAGCAAAGCTCTCGTCCACATGAACCAATTCCTCCGATTTTTGCAGCTTCTTGTCTGAAACCGATCTGTTTCATATCGATCTTGGTTCGGAAAGTAGAGGCGTATTCTTTTATTAACTGCCTGAAATCTATTCGGTTATCAGCCGTGTAATAAAAAGTTACTTTTGAAGCATCACCCTGATATTCAACATCGGTAACTTTCATTTCAAGCCCAATGTTGTGCGCAATTTTCCGTGCCTGTATCTTTACACTATCTTCTTTCTTTCTCGCTTCCTGCCAAACTTCAATATCTTTTTGATTGGCCAATCTATATATTTTTAGTGAGTTCTCTTCAGAAGATTTTTTCTTTTTCATCTGAATTTTCACTAATTCACCGGTGAGACTTACCACACCTACATCATGTCCGGGACTTGATTCTACAGTGACTACACTACCTATATGTAAAGGAACATTATTTACATTTTTATAAAATGATTTTCTGTCATTTTTAAATCTAACTTCTACAAAATCACACCTGTTAGAGGCGGGATTGTTGATGTTAGATAGCCAATCGAAAACACTTAATTTATAACTATTACCACAGGTATTTACATTTTCACAACCATTCGCGGATTTCTTGGGTCCGCAAGAATGCGCAGAATCGCCGGATGTTTTACATCCACAACTCATATAACTAATATTTAATCTTGCAAATTTATATATTTTTATCTTTATGTAATTCTAAAAAATTCAAATATTCATTAACATCCTTGATTAATATTAAACAAAAATGATAATCGTCGGATGAAATATTATCAATGTACTAGTATATATGCTTTTAAGGTGAGTTTTCCTTAAAGTATTATTTTAAACATAGTTTTCTTTTGGGATTCTGTTTAAAATATTAAGAAATATTAACAGACGTATTCAAAATAATTTTATATTTGGATTATATAATAATAGTCTATGAAAAAAATATTAGTATCAACTGCTTTATTGGCAGGTGTTTTATCTTACGCTGGAGGCTTCAGAGTTTCTTTGCAAGGGGTAAAACAATTGGCAATGGCACATACTAGTGCTCATGCTGAAGATGCAAGTGTGGCGTTTTTTAACCCTGCAGGTATGTCATTCATTCCTTCCAAGCTAAGTATAGTTGCCGGAGGATTTGGAGCAAGTAATAAAGTTACTTTTCAAAATTTAAATACTTTAGAAAGTACAGAAACTGATAACCCTCTTGGGACACCAATTTATGCGGCTATTGCTTATAAACCACTTGAGAATTTATCAGTTGGTTTCAGTTTTTCAACTCCATTCGGGAGTACTATAAAATGGCCAAGTAATTGGGAAGGAAAAGAAATGGTTCAGAAATTAGAACTAAAAAGTTTCTATTTCCAACCTATGGTCTCTGTAAAATTAGCCCCTTGGTTGGCTTTTGGAGCAAGCTATATTTATGCCCGCGGAAAAGTGGATTGGGATAAAGCGGTTACTCAGTTTGGAGGACAGATTAATATTAATGATGAAAAAGCAAGTGGTCACGGATATGGTTTTGGTTTTTACTTCAGACCTGAAGATAAGCTGGACGTAAGTATTGCTTATCGATCTCCGGTAGACATGAAAGCTAAAAAAGGAACGGCTACATTTACATTCCCTTCACAATCCATCTATTCTTTATTAGGGTTAGGTGCCAACGGTCAGGATGGCTTTTCAGCAACACTTCCTTTAGTAGAAGAATATACTCTGGGTTTAACCTACAAAATTACTCCTAAATGGTTGGTCTCTGCTGATTTTAACTATCATGGATGGCAAAGATACAGCAAGTTAACATTGGATTTTGCAAATGCTCCGATTGGAAACCAGGCAGATCCTACCATTCTTGTTACGCCGAAAAACTTTAGAAATACCAAAACCTTCAGACTGGGAACTCAATATGCATTCAGTAATATGATCTTCGGTCGTTTAGGTGCATACTATGATGAGTCTCCATATTCTGACGATAACTTTGTCGCTGAAACACCTTCATTTAATACGTATGTAGTAACCGGTGGGGTTGGTATCAAATTAAAACAATTTGGAGTAGATATCGCAGGAGGTTATGCGATGCCTCAAGCTAGAGACGTAAATAATACTAACCTTGGGTTTGTTGGACAAGCTAAGGCTACCGCGTTTTATTTTGGTCTAGGTTTATCTTATAACCCTTTTTAATTGAAAGACTATGAAAAAAATTATAATTTCTACAATCGCTGTTTCTGCCCTTTTATTTACGACAAGCTGCGAAAATGATTTTGATACGGATGTAAAAGATATCCAGGTGGAAAAGGGTGAAGCAAACTTTTCTAAATATGTTGCATTGGGTAATTCACTTACTTCAGGATATAGAGATGGTGCTCTTTATTTAGATGGGCAAAATGAATCTTATCCATCTATGATTGCTCAACAAATGAAACTTGTTGGAGGAGGTGACTTCAAGCAACCATTAATGGGTGATAATAATGGTGGATTAATTTTAAATAGCCTGGCAGGTCCCGTTCAGATCGCGGACACAAAACTATTTATCAATGCCTTTGTAAATGGCTCACCAGATATAAAAAATGCAAATAATAATGCTGCTACCACAGTAGTTAATACAATTCTAACAGGACCTTTCAATAATATGGGAGTACCTGGAGCAAAAGTAGCTCATTTGCTGGCTCCGGGTTATGGAAATATTCAGGGAATTCCTACAAAAACAGCTAATCCTTATTTTGTAAGATTTGCTTCAAGTCCTACAACATCTGTTATTGCTGATTTTAAAGCACAAAATCCTACCTTCTTTTCATTATGGATAGGAAATAATGATGCCTTATTATATGCTCTTGCGGGAGGAGATACTGCAATTGAAACCCTTACTCCACCTGCACAGTTCACACAATATTACAACGCACTAATTAATGAAATAGCATCAACGAATGCTAAAGGGGTGATCGCGAATATTCCTAGCGTTACTTCTATTCCTTCATTAACAACCGTGCCTTACAATCCATTGACGGCTGCCGTTCTTGGAGGAGGAAATGTAACGGTAGGTAATGCAACAATAGATAATTTAAATGCTAATTTATATGGGCCACTCAGCCAAATATTAACAGCAATAGGAGCAGGGGATAGAATAAAATTACTTTCTAAAACAGATGCAAATCCTTTGCTTATAGTTGATGAAAGCTTAGCTCCTTTAGGAACTCAGATTACTGGAGCAGCATTAGCTTCTGGTAATCCAACCTTGATTGCTTTAGCTCCTTACCTTGGTGCTACTTATGGACAAGCGAGACAGGCTAAAGCTGGAGATCTAGTTCCTTTAACTTCAAAAGCGGCGATAGGCACCCTTCAGACTTTGCCTCCGGGAGTTCCTGCAACACTTGGAGCAAGAGGGATTGCTTACCCATTTGCTGATAAATATGTATTAACACAAACTGAAGTTACAGATGTGAATACTACTATTGATGCTTATAATGTTACCATTAAAGCGGCAGCAGATGCTAAAGGATATGCTTTTGTCGATGCCAATAAGAAAATGGTTGAACTTAATAGTCAATCAGGAATTTCATTTGATGGAGTAAAATTTACTGCAAAATTTGTGACAGGTGGCGCTTTTTCTCTTGATGGGGTTCACCTAACAGGAAGAGGATATGCTATCGTTGCAAATGAATTTATTAAATCGATTAACGCGAAGTATAAATCGACACTACCACAGGTAAGTGTTAATAATTATTCGGGTGTAAAATTCCCATAATATTTCAAGAAAATAAAAACTTAGAAACCACAAGACAAATTCTTGTGGTTTTTTTTTAAATTTGCAAAATCTTAAAAAGTAAAAATGGCCGATCAGTTAAGTTATCTATTTAGTACAAGAACCAGTAAGGACTTGGCAGAAAAAATTGCTCAGCATTATGGGCAAGGATTAGGGAAAATAAACTTCCAGGAGTTTAGTGACGGGGAATTTGAGCCCGTATTAGACGAGTCTGTAAGAGGTGGAAGAGTTTTTCTAATAGGATCTACATTCCCACCGGCAGACAATCTTTTAGAACTTCTTCTAATGATTGACGCTGCAAAAAGAGCTTCTGCAAAAAGTATTACTGTTGTGCTTCCATATTTTGGGCTTGCAAGACAGGATAGAAAGGATAAACCAAGAGCTCCGATAGGTGCTAAATTGGTTGCTAATCTTTTAACTGCTGCAGGAGCGACAAGAATTATGACCATGGATCTGCATGCAGATCAGATTCAAGGATTCTTTGAAATTCCTGTTGATCATCTTTATGCTTCTACTATTTTTGTAGATTACATCAGAGATCTGAATTTGGATAACCTTACTATTGCTTCACCAGATATGGGAGGAGCTAAAAGAGCTAAAAACTATGCAGGACATTTAGGTGCTGAAGTTGTAATTGCTTATAAAGAAAGAAAAAAAGCAAATGTCGTAGAGGAGATGTTCCTGATTGGAGATGTAGTTGGTAAAAACGTTATTCTTATTGACGATATGATCGATACTGCGGGAACGCTTTGTAAGGCGGCAGATATTTTAATGGAAAAAGGAGCAAAAACAGTACGAGCGATGGCTACTCATGGAGTACTTTCAGGAAAGGCTTACGAGAATATTGAGAAGTCTCAATTATTGGAAGTTATTGTAACTGACTCAATTCCTGTGAAAAATAGTTTGTCATCTAAAATAAAAGTGCTATCTTGCGCCCCATTATTTGCAGACGTTATGAAGATGGTTCATGAGCATCAGTCAATCAGTAGTAAATTTGTTATCTAATTGATTATTTGCGGTTTGCGAGTTTATTTTAAAACAAAATTTTAAATTTTTATAAATGAAATCTATTACAATTCAAGGTACAAAAAGAGAAAGCGTGGGCAAAAAGTCGACAAAAGCTTTACGTGATGCTGAATTAGTTCCTTGTGTTGTCTATGGAGGTACAGAGCCATTGAACTTCTCTGCAGAAGAGAAAGCTTTCAAAGGTTTAGTATATACTCCTGAAGCACACACGGTATCTATTGAAGTTGACGGACAAACAATTCCAGCAGTTCTTCAGGATATTCAGTTCCACCCAATTACGGACAAAATTCTTCACGCTGACTTCTATCAGTTATCTGCTGATAAGCCAGTTGTTATGGAAGTTCCTGTAAAAGTTACAGGTCGTTCTAAAGGTGTTGTAGCTGGTGGTGTTTTACGTCAGTCTTTCAGAAAATTAAAAGTGAAAGCGATTCCTGCAAACTTGCCGGATGAGATCGTAATTGATATTACTTCACTTAAAATTGGTAACAAATTATATGTTGGTGCCATTAAAACAGAAGGATATTCTTTCATGCACCCTGACAATGCAGTTGTTGTAGCTGTTAAGATGTCTAGAAATGCAATGAAAGGAGGTGCAGCAGCAGCTGATGATGATGATGATGAAGAAGCAGTAGAAGAAGTACAGACTCAATCTCCTGACGTTCCAACAACAGAAGAAAAATCTGCAGAATAATAATTTCTGAAGATAAAATAAAGAAAACCTGTCAATTTTTGACAGGTTTTTTATTTTAGATTACATCTATCATACTATTCATTCTTTACCCTTTCCAAAAAAAGCTGTAAATTTGAAGTGTTCTAAATAAGAACGCCATAATTGTAAAATTTATAATAAATGTTTGACATTCAAGAAATAAGAAGTCAGTTTCCTATATTAGATCAGAAGGTGAATGGTAAACCATTGGTTTATCTGGATAATGCTGCGACCTCTCAAAAGCCAAATTCTGTTCTGGAGGTTTGGAATCAATACTATACTGAAATTAATGCAAATGTTCATAGAGGGATTCACACATTAAGTCAGCTTGCTACGGAAGAAATGGAGCTTTCAAGAAGAAAGATTCAAAAATTCATTAATGCAAAGCATGATTTTGAGGTGATCTTTACAAAAGGAACAACCGAAGGATTAAACCTCATCGCTTATATTCTTACCCAAGAACTAAAAAAGGATGATGAAATTATTATTTCATACTTAGAGCACCATTCTAATATTGTTCCTTGGCAATTGTTGTGTGAAAGAACCGGAGCAAAGCTTCGGGTGATTCCAATTAACGAGGAAGGTATTCTGCAGTTAGATTATCTGGATCAGTACTTAAGTGAAAAAACAAAAATTGTTTCAGTAAATCAGGTTTCTAATGCGTTGGGAATTGTAAACCCTATTGAAGAGATTATTTCTAAAACCAGAAAAGACTCCAATGCTTATATTGTAATTGATGGAGCACAATCGGCTCCGCATTTTAGTATTGACGTTCAGAAATTAGATTGTGATTTCTTTGTGTTTTCAGGACATAAAATGTATGCCCCTATGGGAACTGGAGTTCTTTATGGAAAGCAAAAGGTATTGGAAGCGCTGCCACCATTTCATGGAGGTGGGGAAATGATCGCCGTTTGTTCTTTTGATAAAACGACTTATGCCGGATTGCCATTTAAATATGAAGCAGGGACTCCAAATGTGGGTGGAAATATAGCATTAGGCGCTGCGGTTGATTTTATTGAACGAGTAGGACAGGAAAATATTCAAAGACATGAAAATGTCCTTTTAGAGTATGCTCAGAAACAGCTTTTAGAGATAGAAAACCTTAAGATCTATGGAGAGAAAGCGAATAGAACCGGAGTAGTCTCTTTTAATCTGGAAGGAGTCGGTATTTCTTCTGATGTAGGGATGATCTTAGATAAAATGGGTGTCGCTGTAAGAACGGGACATCACTGTACACAGCCTATTATGGATTTCTTTAATATTGCGGGAACAGTAAGAGCTAGTTTTGCAGTATATAATACTTTTCAGGAAATCGATTTGTTGGTAGAAGGCGTAAAGAAAGCTAAGAAGATGCTTAGCTAAAAAATAAAAAGCAGTTGAAAAACTGCTTTTTTTATTTTTTAAAATTCCCAAGGAACACATTGACATCTTCCCTGGATAATAACCTGATAATAACCATAAGCACATTCAAGGCAGATTTCACCTCCTGCGATGATCGATTTCATCTCTTTTTTGTCTAGTTTTTTCATAGTGATTGTTTTAAAGTGTTAGTAATCAAATATAAATATAAATTGTAGTACAATGAAAATTATATTTGTATGCTTGAAAAACAACATGGTTAACCGAAGACAACGACTTTAAACGACTTGTGTATAGTTGTTGTTTTTTCATTAAAACTGTTTATTATGTTAAATTTAATAATTAATGTTTCTTTAATTGTTAAATTTGTTACAACTAATAAATTGAATCATGAAAAAATATTTACTTTTTTTACTTTTCATCTGCGGAGTATGTAGTGCGCAGGTTTTCTCTGAGAATTTCAATGGAGCTGTTTTACCTGCCGGGTGGACTACGGAGAATCCCGATACCTCTTTCAACTGGGGAGTAGGGAATGAAAATGGGTTTGCTTCATTTCCTAACGGAGCAGCATTTTTTGATGATGATGACGCAGGACCTAATGGTATCAATACAAATGCGAGATTAGTTTCTCCGGTTATCAATCTTTCAGGAGTTTCAAATCCAAGGCTTTCATTTAAGTATGCCAACCAGATCTACAATGATGATACAACCCTGAAAGTAGAAGTGTTTAATGGAACCTCATGGGTGCAGGCATTTACTTATTCAGGCGATGCAGGAACCTGGGATATTGATCTTAGCACTCTTACCTTAATACTTACTGATTATGATGCTGCGACTAATATCGATCTGACTCCTTATGCCAATGCTAATTTTCAGATGAGATTTGTATATGATGATGTGGGGGACTATTCGTATGGAGTAGTGGTAGATGATATTGTTATTACATCAGGATTGTTGGGAACTTCAGAGGTTTCTCAGGCAGATAAGATGGAAGTTTATCCAAATCCTGTGAAAGATTTTGTGCATATCCAATCTGGAAACTTGAAATTTGATTCCAAAATTACAGTGCTTGATATGGCAGGAAGGAAGGTCAAAAGTTTTGTCGGGGAAGCAGATGGATACAATCTTTCTGATTTGCCGAAAGGAAACTATCTGATTCTAATCGATAATAAAAAAGAAATTATTAGCAAAAAGATTATAAAAGAATAACGTATATAATCACTTCATAAAAAATCCCTTTCAACATTGAAAGGGATTTTGTTATTTCATATTGCAATCAGCTCGGATTACAATTATTCATATGTTTTTAGATGTTTGGTTTCCAATCCACAACTGCTCTAATAAATGCCTCTGCATTTTCCACAGGAATATTAGGTAAAATTCCATGGCCAAGATTCGCTATATATCGATCTTTTCCAAAACGGTTAATCATCTCATGAACCATCTTTTTGATGGTTTCAGGAGTCGAATGTAATCTTGCAGGGTCAAAATTTCCCTGAAGTGTCATCGTATGATTGGTTAAGGTTCTTGCAAATTCAGGTTTAATAGTCCAGTCAACTCCCAGAGCTGAAGCTTTAGACATTGTCATATCTTCTAGAGCAAACCAACATCCTTTTCCGAATACCACAACATGTGAAAGCGGGCTTAGAGCCTCCACGATCTGGTTGATATATTGCCATGAAAATTCCTGATAGTCTGTAGGGGAAAGCATTCCACCCCATGAATCGAATATTTGAACCGCAGAAACCCCTTTTTCAACTTTTCTTTTTAAATAGGCAATGGTGGTATCTGTAATTTTTTGAAGAAGTAAATGAGCAGCTTCCGGCTGTTGGAAACAGAATGACTTAGCGATATCAAAAGCTTTACTTCCTTTTCCTTCTACGCAATAACAAAGAATAGTCCATGGAGATCCTGCAAAACCGATCAATGGAATTTCATTGTCTAATTTTAGAAGGGTTAATTCGATCGCATCAAAAACGTATCCTAAAGTATCATTCACATCGGGAACGACCACATTCTGAACCTGCTCCATCGTTCTGATCGGGTTATCCAACCATGGACCTACTGATTCTTTCATTTTAAAATCAATTCCCATTGCCTGAGGAACCACTAAAATGTCTGAAAATAAAATGGCAGCATCCAATGGAAACCTTCTAATGGGTTGCACGGTAATTTCAGCAGCTAGTTCCGGCGTCTGGCATCTTGTGAAAAAATCATATTGATCACGAAGAGCAATAAATTCTGGAAGATATCTTCCGGCTTGTCTCATCATCCAGACAGGAGGTCTTTCTACGGTCTCTCCGCGAAGTGCTTTTAAATATAGGTCGTTCTTAATCATAATTTATTTAAACTAATCTGTAATGTGTTGATCTTGTGTAGACCCCATTACAGGTTGCTGTTAATTTCTCTTCTGATCATCTCTAAAATAGAGATTAGATTGTTGTCTTCAGAAGTGAAAATTTTATGTTGGGTATGTTTTTTTATCTCGTTGGAAGTTGTTTCTCCGATGGAAAAAATTTTCATACCATCCAATGAATTTTGTTTTGCAAAACTACGAACTCCACTTGGACTGAAAAAAACTATAGCATGATATTTTTCAGTTATTAAGGGATTGATCTCTTCTGTGTTGTAAACAGTTACTTTTCGGTATTTGATATTCTGTAATGGAAGCTCATTATCTAAAACATCAATCGCTAAATTTCCACAAAAATGAATGAAGTGTTCATGAGGACAATGTCCAATAATAAATTCGGAAAGAGCCTCTGCATTTTTTAAAACTTTGAAGGTTCCATAACCATGTTTTCTTAGGGCTCTTTTCGTTTTCTCGCCAACACAATAGATTTTGTTGTAATTCTTTGCTGTACAATCTTCACATGGCTTAAACTGGTTTTGAAAAAAGGAGCTCACCCCATTAGTGCTTGTGAAAATAAGGGAATGATTTTTTAAGTCAAATGATTTTACCCTTACAGGAGTAATCTTAATTACTTCAATACAATCAATCACCGCATCCTCTCCTAAATCTTTGGATAAAATGGATGGGTCTATATTTTTGGTAAATAAGATTTTCATTGAATGTAACCTGGATAAGCAAAAAAAGTGAGATTATATCTGGCTTTTTATTTCTGTCATCAGTTCTTTTCCACCGTTTTCAAGAATTACTTTTGCATATTTCTCTCCAAAATTTTCGGAATCGTTGTATACAAAACTTTCGTCTGTGGCAATGCAATTTTTTCCGTCTAGTGAACAAAGTGCTGCTTTGAAGCGGATCTGATCATCAAATATTTCTGCAAAAGCTCCAATTGGCGCAGTACATCCTCCTTCAAGAGTACTTAAGAAGTTTCTTTCAATTTCTACACAAATCTGTGTCTGCTTATGATTGATTTTACTTACAATCTCGTTGATTTCCTTTTTATCCGAATGTCCTGCGATTGTAATAACTCCCTGGGAAGGCGCTGAAATCATCAAAGGAAGCATTTCGTAATCAATGTCCATCTTCATTCTTTTGATCCCTGCTAAAGATAATATGGTGGCATCAAAATCCTGCTCTTCTAATTTTTGAAGGCGGGTCTGAATATTTCCTCTGATATCTGAAAAAGTGGCGTCCGGATAATATTTCAACCAGAATGCTCTTCTTCTTAAACTGCTTGTTGCAAGCTTAAGTTCGTGAAATTCTTTATTTTTAGAGGATTCTTTTCTTATTAAGACATCCTGTGGGTAATCTCTTTCTAGATAAGCAATAAGCTCAATGTTCTCTGGCAATTTAGTGGGTACATCTTTTAGGGAGTGTACGGCAATATCTATTTCGTCGTTTAATAATGCAGTATCCAGATCTTTTGTAAAAACACCTGTGATTCCTAAAGCGTAGAGAGGTTGGTTGAGATTTTTATCCCCTGAAGATAGGATGGGAACAATCTCAGTCATGTAATTGTTGTTTTGCAAATATCTTGCAACTTCTCTTGCCTGCCAAAGAGCAAGTGCGGAATTTCTGGTTCCAATTCTAATGCTTTTCATTGAATTCGTTGTTAGGTTGTTCAACTAATATTTCGTGCATTAATTTACTAATTTCTTCGGCTTTCAAAGGATTGTCTATAATATATTTTGCAAAACGGTTGGTAATTTTCTGAATCATCTTTTCAGAAAGAGCCATATCGTCTATATTGATGTATTTATTTTTTCTGTAAAACTGGTGCATTTCATTGCGTTCCATGTTTTTTAAAACAGCCTTAAAATGATGGATATTAGGTGCTAATTTTCTCTTTTTCTCCCATTCAAGGAAATCTTTTGCCATTTCTTTAATAATCAATTCCGCCTTTGGAATTTCTTTTTCTCTCTGTTGAATCGTTTCCTGGATTTGTTTTGAAAGCTCATCCACATCAATTAATGTTACATTTTTATTATCCGTAACATTTTTTTCAACATTATGAGGAATGGAAAGGTCGATTACCAGGGTTTCTTTTCCATTAGGGAAATGAGAGGCATTCACAATAGGATGTTTTGCTCCCGTGGCAACGATCAGAATGTCCGTGTTTTTCAATTCTTTATCGAACTCGGCATAATCAACATGGGGAATAGCATATTTCTCAGAAATTTTCTCTGCCTTTTCCTGTGTTCTGTTGGTGATTTTTATTTTAGGTTGGTAAACGTGCTTTACAAGATTTTCAACCGTATTCTGTCCGATTTCTCCTACTCCTAAAAGTAAAATATTTTTCTCTGTAATTCTTTTCTGATTATTTAGAATATAATGAACCGCTGCGTAAGAAACAGAGGCAGCTCCGTTAGAAATGCCGGTTTCATTTTTAATTCTTTTTGAAATCTGAATCGCAGAGTTGATCGCTCTTTCCAGATAAGGATTGGAATTTTGTCTTTCTTTTTTAAAACGACTGTATGCTTTTTTGATCTGTCCTATAATTTCAAAATCTCCGATGATCTGACTTTCGAGTCCGGCAGCAACTCGGAATAGATGGGTTAGTGCCTCTTCTTTTGTCAGAATATTAGCAAATTGCAAAAAGTCTGTGATATTTACTCCAATTGTTTTACAATACTCCTCTGCAACTAAGAGGTAATTGGATGTAGTCGTGTAGATCTCGGTTCTGTTGCAGGTAGAAACTACAAAAGCATCCCCTAAGTTTTCATCATGGATTCTGGTGACGAAATTTTTTATGTTTTCATCAAAAAACGCAAATTTTCCTCGTGTTTCCCCATCAGCCTTTTCATAGCTTATGGAAAGTACGGCAAAATTTGAAGTTTGATTTGTATGAGTGTATTGTAACATATCCAGGCGCAAATTTACGTTTTTTTTAATTAAACACTTTCTGAAATTGTGTATGATAATTATCGTGAAAAACTATAAATCGGCTGCTGTTCTGAGTTTGAATTTAGTATGATAAGAAATTAAATTAATCGTTAAAGAATTATTTTAAATTTTAATAAAATTTTAACCAAATTATATGCTCGTCAAATTTTATTAGTAGTGTTTAATTTATATCTTTGTAAACTTAATCAGAAGAAAAATATGAGTTTATTCGATATGTTTACGCAAGAAATTGCGATAGACCTGGGAACTGCTAACACACTTATCATCCATAATAATAAAATTGTTATTGACCAGCCTTCAATTGTTGCAATTGAACGATCTACTGGCAGACCGATAGCTGTGGGCGAACAGGCAAAACATATGCAGGGAAAAACCCATGAAGATATCAAAACGATACGTCCATTGAAAGATGGGGTTATCGCCGATTTTCATGCTTCTGAGCACATGATTAAAGAATTTATCAAAAAAATTCCTGGGATTAAAGGTAAGTTTATCCAACCTGCCTTAAGAATCGTAATCTGCATCCCTTCCGGAATTACCGAAGTGGAGAAAAGAGCCGTAAGAGACTCTGCACAGAAAGTAAATGCGAAAGAAGTAAGGTTGATTTATGAGCCAATGGCTGCTGCAATAGGAGTTGGGATAGATGTACAGAAGCCTGAAGGGAATATGATCATCGATATAGGTGGAGGTACTACTGAAATTGCAGTGGTAGCTTTAGGAGGGATCGTTTGTGACAAATCAGTAAAAATTGCTGGAGATGTATTTACGAATGATATTGCGTACTTCCTAAGAACACATCATAACCTTTATATCGGTGAAAGAACTGCTGAAAGAGTGAAAATTGAAGTAGGATCTGCAGTTGAAGATTTAGACGTTGACATTGAAGATATCCCGGTACAAGGTAGAGACCTTATTACAGGTAAGCCAAAAGAAATCATGGTGGGTTACAAAGAAATTGCCCGTGCATTAGACAAATCTATTATCAGAATTGAAGATGCAGTGATGGAAACTCTTTCATTGACTCCACCGGAATTGGCTGCTGATATTTATAAAACTGGTATTTATCTTGCAGGAGGAGGTGCATTATTGAGAGGTCTTGCAGACAGGTTACACAAGAAAACAGGACTTCCTGTTTTTGTAGCTGAGGATCCGCTAAGAGCGGTGGTTCGTGGGACTGGTATTGCGCTTAAGAATATGGATAAATTCAATTTCTTAATTAAATAATTTTAACTTTTTACGAACACTATCTGAATGGGATTTTTGCTGAGATTATTTTCGAAGAACGCTCTTTTTGTCTTCTTTATTTTCTTGCAAATAATTGCTCTGGTTCTTATATTCTCTAAGAATGCCATGCAGAAATCATGGATTGCAGGCCAGTCGGCAGCATTAAATTCTTGGGTTTCAGGATATATTGATGAAGGGGTTTCTTATTTGAAACTCAAGCAGATCAACGAAGATCTTGTTGCACAGAACAAAGCTTTAATGATTGAACTGTATGGAAAAGACGGGTCGAAAAAACCTGTTTTCAGAAAGGTTCATGACACGTTAGGAGGTGGACAGATTTATACATTCGTAGATGGTGAAATTGTTTTCAATAGCATTAATAGACGAAATAATTATTTTACAATCAACCGTGGTCGTAGAGATGGAGTATTCCCACAAATGGGGGTCATGGCACCGAAGGGGGTTGCTGGAATAGTAATTAATTCTACTGATAGCTATGCTTTGGTTCAATCGGTCTTAAGTGTAAACAGAATCAGGATCAACGCTTCTTTAAAAAAATCAGGATATTTTGGGACATTAACCTGGAGTGGAGATAATTCCCGCGTCATGCATTTGGCGGATATTCCAAAATATGTGGCCTTGAAAATTGGAGATACTATTGTTACTGATGGTAAATCTGCCATTTTTCCGAAAGGAGTAATGATTGGTACTATTGCAGGATATTCTGTAGATAATAAAACTGGTTTTTGGGATATTTCAGTAGAGCTAAGTGAGAAGATGGGATCTCTGAGCAAGGTATATGTTGTAAAAAGTCTCAAAAAAGCTGAAGTTCAAAAGATTCAAGATACATTACAAGCAGTAATAAAAAAAGAAAATGATTAGTAGAACACTCTTTACAGATATTTTGATCATGATTTTTCTTGTTGCATTACAAATTTTTGTTTTGAACAGAATTACCTTGTTTGGAAAGTACACTCCTGTATTGTATCCTGTCTTTGTAATGTTCTATCCTTTCTTTAGAAATAAATTTCAATTTTTAGCATTAAGTTTTTTAATAGGACTGTCTATAGATGCTTTCTTATATTCCTGGGGAATAAATGCTCTTGCGACTACGCTTATAGCTTATTTCAGGACATTAATTTTCAGGACGTCTACCGACACGTCCACAGACTTCTTTTCATTTCAGTCCCTTCAGTGGGGACAGTTTTTACTGTTTCTCTTTTCAAGTATCTTCCTGCACCAGCTTTTAGTGCAGTATATTGAGTTCTTCAAGTTCAGCAGATTTTTTGAAATATTGTTTAATGTGTTGGTAACAAGTGTAATTTCCTTTATATTTATAGTTATTTACGCACTAATATTTAAAATCAAACAAAAAGTTTGAACACACGTTATTTAAAAATCTTTGCCGTTGTTGCCGTTATTGCCCTGATCTTTGTGGCAAGGTTGGCTTATTTGCAATTATTTACCGACCGGTATGCATTGAATGCAGCCAATACCTCTATTAAGATAGAATACGTGATCCCACAGAGGGGCGTTATTTTTGACAGGAATGGTAAAATTATGGTGGGTAATCAGCCTGCCTATGAAATTTCTTTTACACAGGCATTAATGAAGCCTGATTTTGATACTCTTGGATTCTGTAATTTAATGAAAGTAAGCAAGTCTGATTTCATTAATAAGATCAATACTATTAAGAAAGAAAAGTATTATTCTAAGCTGACTCCAATGACATTTATTAAGGACCTCAGCCGTGAAGATATTGCTAGAGTTCAGGAAATTATATTCAAGTATCCTGCTTTTAGCATTGTTTCCAGACCTCAGCGTCAGTACGAGGTTTCTACTTCAGGAAATCTTTTGGGATATACAAGTGAAGTTAACGAACGGGAGATCAAAAAGGATTCTCTCTACTATCTTCCTGGGGACTTCATTGGAAAGACCGGTGTTGAAAAGTCTTATGAGAAAGAACTTCGGGGTGTAAAGGGAATGAAGTATATCCAGAAAGATATTAGACTCCGGAACATTGGATCCTATAAAAACGGAACGCTTGATAAAGATGTTGTTACCGGAAAAGATATTACTTTAACCATTGATTACGATCTTCAGAGAATGGCGGAAGAAATGATGGTTAATAAACACGGAGCAATTGTTGCTTTAGATCCTAATAACGGGGAGGTTTTAGTTGCTGCAACAGGTCCGGATATTGATCCAAATCTTTTTAAGGGACCGGCCAAATCAAAAAACTTATACGCTTTATCTAAAGATACGATTTACGAAAACAAACCTACCTTTGACAGGTCTCTTCAGGCTGCATATCCTCCGGGATCTACTTTTAAGCTACTGACTGCTTTAGCCGGTATGCAAATGGGAGTGATGGATGAAAATACGGTTTTTCCTTGTGGAGGGGGATTTAATTACAGAGGTTTAAGAATTAAAGGCCATGGTGGAGCAATTCCTTTGATTCCTTCCATACAAGTTTCCAGTAACTGTTATTTCTCCTATGCGTTTCTGGCTATTGTCAATAAATATCCGGGAAATCCTTCAAAAGGAGTTGATGAGTGGAAATCCATCATGAGTAGCTTCGGGGTAGGAGAATTCCTGAATAATGATTTTGCAGTGGGAGCTAAAGGTAGAATTCCATCAGGGGAATTTTATGAAAAAAGGATGGGTAACATCCTTAAAGCGAGTGGTTCCAAAAAAGATGCAAAAAATTGGGATGTTTTAGCGACCGGTGCGGTTTTCAATGGAATGGGGCAAGGGGATGTTATGGTTACACCTCTTCAATTGGCTAACTATGTTGGTGCTATTGCAAATAAAGGATGGTATTACACACCACATATTGTGAAATCCATTGATGGAAAACCAAATCCTGATCCAAGATTTAAAAAGAAACATAAAACTTTAGTTGACCCTAAACACTTTGGTCCTGTTTTAAAAGGGATGGAAGCTGTGGTTCTAAATGGAACAGCAAGAGGATTAAAATCAAATGACTTTACCCAATTGGCAAAAACGGGTACGGCACAGGTTCCTCAGGGAAAAGATAATTCAATTTTTGTACTGATTGCACCGGCGGATAAACCTAAAATTGTGGTGGTCGCGGTAATGGAACATGCTGGTTTCGGAGCGACATGGGCTGGTCCGGCCAGTACGGTCATTGCCGAAAAATATATTACCGGAGATTTAAAAAGAGAGAATTTATATAAAAAGATGACCTCAGCCAGTTTCATGCCTGAATATAAAAGGCAGTGGATTGTTGATTTAAAACGTAAAGGTTTATATAAAGACCCTAAACAAGATTCTGTAAAACTTAAAAAAATACAGGACAGTCTTGATTTTATCAAAAAACAGAAGGAAAAACTACAGAAACAAATAGACGCAGAAATTCAAACTAAAAAACCTCAAAAGCAATGAAATGGACAGAAGGATTAGATAAATTAGGCCTTGGTTTATATTTCCTGCTTTGCATCTTTGCGATAGCAAATATCTACAGTGTTGAGCCTGCCAGTGGGACGAGACAGGCAGTTTGGTTTGGAGTATCTGTATTTGTAGGTCTGATCATTTTCTTTACCCGTACCAAATTTTTTGAGAATATGGCGGGGATCATTTATATAATTGGAGTCCTCCTATTGATCGGTCTGTTTCCTTTCGGTAAAGAGGTTTTAGGACAAAAGAACTGGTATAAATTCGGACCATTAAGTTTGCAGCCGGTAGAATTTGCCAAGCTTGGTACAGCTTTAATGTTAGCGAATTATGTTTCGGGGCCTGATTTCAACCTGGGGAATAGAAAATCACTCTTAACATCATTAGCGATCGTAGGGATTCCCGCAGTAGTTGTACTGGCAATTCCGGATGTAGGATCATTACTTGTTTTTGTAGCGTTCTTCATTGCTTTATATAGAGAAGGATTAAGTGGATTGCTTTTTGGAATTGGATTTCTTTTTGCGGGTGTTTTCTTAGTTTCATTAGCTGTAGATCCCATTTATGTTGTGATTGCCATTTTGGTGATTGCCGGAATTTTAATAGCGATGAACTATTATAAGATGTCATGGAATATCATATCGATTTCAAGTATCGCAGGATCCATTATATTATTATGCGGTCTGGCTTTTGCGACCCCCTTCATTTTAGAAAAATTACCTAAGCACCAGAGAGAAAGAATTGAAGTTCTCTATAAGGGTGAAAAGGCATTTAGAGATACTTCAGGCTACAACTTACTTTATTCTAAGACAGCGATTGGTTCAGGTGGACTTTTGGGAAAAGGATATCGTGAAGGGTCTGTGACCCAAGGGAAATTTGTACCGGAACAAAGTACTGACTATATTTTCTGTACCGTGGGAGAAGAATGGGGATTTTTAGGAAGCGCCGGATTAGTCTTGTGTTACATGCTATACATTGGACGCATTTATTATCTCGCAGAAAAGCAGAAATCTATTTTTAACAGGGTATTCGGCTATTGCTTTGCTTCGATCCTGCTTATGCACTTTTCTATCAATTTGGGGATGGTTATGGGGCTTTTCCCAACCGTTGGAATTCCTTTACCTTATTTCAGTTATGGAGGAAGTTCGTTGCTGGCATTTTCTACGATGACTTTTATCTTTTTTAAACTTAATTACTCGGATAAGAACAGTTTGGTGTAATTTGTATTTTGGTTAAAATGCGAAGTGGTAGAAAGGCTAGAATATATAATTATTTAAAAGATCTGCCAAAGTGTAGGCTATCCTGTTGTTTACAACTCTTATATACATAATGAAAGATACATATATTCTTGATCAGAGCTTTGAGAACATTGACTTTACACAACAGCCTTTTGATAGGGGAGAATACGAAAATTGTACATTTACGAATTGCAATTTTGAATATTCTGATCTTTCCGGATTCAATTTTAATGACTGCGAATTTACCGGATGTAATCTAAGTATGATAAAACTGGTATCTACTGCTTTTAGAGATGTTACTTTCAAGGAGTGTAAGATGCTTGGGCTGCAGTTTACTGACTGTAATGAGTTTGGCTTATCCTTCAAGTTTGAAGGTTGTACATTAAATAACTCTGTATTCTATAAAACATCACTTAAGAAAACGGTATTTAAAAATTCAAAATTAATTGAAGTGGACTGGACAGAGTGTGATTTATCAAATGCATTTTTTATGAATTGTGATTTATCCGGAGCTATCTTTGAAAATACTAATCTGGAAAAAGCGGATCTTAGGACTTCCATCAATTATAACATTGATCCTTTCTCCAATAGGCTAAAGAAGGCTAAATTTTCACTTTCTGAGGTGCATGGTCTCCTTTATAGGTTAGATATAGAGATCGATAAGAATAGTTAGTTTTGTAAGGGGGAAAGTTGAAAGTTGAAAATGGAAAGTTTTAACTCCGGGGAATTTAATAAAAAGAAAAAGCCATCAAACATTTGATGGCTTTCTTTATTTAAATCAATTATTTATTTAAAATTAAAAACTTGTTGCTGATGATGCTGTAGTTGCAGCTAAGTTGTTATATGCATCACCTTCTTCATTAATTACTCTCTTTGCAAACCTGAACTTTGGTGCCCAATAAGAATCATTAAGGGATGAAATCATAACTCCTTTTGAAGTGGCTGCGTGAATAAACTTAATTTCACCATCTTCAGAAACACTTTCTACAATACCTACGTGAGAAATTCTTCTTCCATGTGAAAAGAAAATCAAATCTCCTTTTTGTAGATCTTCCTTTTCTATTCTTTCTCCTTCCTGAGATTGAGAAGCAGCTACTCTAGGTAAGCTAAGGCCTGCTGCAGCTCCGAATACAGAAAGAACGAAAGCTGAACAATCAATACCGTTTCTTGTTGTTCCTCCGTATCTGTAAGGAGTTCCAAGGTATGTTTGAGCTTCGTTAAGGATATTGTCGATTGTTTTATTGTGTTTGATTGCTTTAGCAATCTCAGAATTTTTTAAAGTATTTCTTGCATTAGATAAAACGGCCGCCTTTTCAGAGATAAAAGAGCTGATTAACTGCTTTTTATCTTGTTCCATTTTCTTAGTATCTATAGAAGCTAGTTTGGCATCTGTTTTGTATTCTTTAGTGTAAGTTGCTGGTTTTGAAACCACGTAGTTCGTAACGCAAGATTGTAGAGACACCGTAGAAACTAAAGCAACTAAATAAAACAAGACTCTTTTCTTCATATATATTTGATTATCCGTGTTAAATAAGGAATATTTATTTCCAAAAGCATTACAAAAGTAGAGATTCCAACCAGAAGAGCTTTGATATGATTAATGTCAGGTTCTTACTTTAACACATTTTAACATATTATTTAAGTATGTTAAAGAAAAACAAACCGCAACATCCCTTTTTTGGTGATACTGCGGTTTTTTTTATTAAGATTCTTTAACAAAGTAAATTCGTAATCCTTTGTTCATGGGTTTTATTTTATGCTTTATCAAAAAACGGATAGAAAATATCTTTAACAACCATTTAAGGTTTATTTACTTTGAAAGCTTTACTTTGATGTTCTGTCCATCACGGATTTCTTCCGTAGCCGTTTTGATAATCACATCATTAGGAGTCACCTCACCAATGATCGTTGTGGTATCACTATTTGAAATACCGGCCGTAACAGGAATCCAATGCGCTATATTTTTTTCTACCCTGATGACAAATACACCTAACGTAGAATTTAGAACCGCTGAAGTAGGAACTGATAAAGCTTTGTTATTATCGCTTAATGGAAGGATTACATTGGCAACCATTCCGGGGAGTAGTTTTTTGTCATTATTATATACGTCCATTTCTACGGATTGAGAACGTAAGCGATTATCCAATGCACCAGCGAATCTTGATACTTTAGCCGTAAAGGTTTCTCCCGGGATAGATTGTACAGAAAACTTTATTTCTCCGTTTTTGTTCAGACTTCCTGTATATGATTCAGGAACATTAACCGTCAAACGTAATTTGTTTTGCTGTACAAGACTGAAGAGTGGAAACTCAGATCCTTTTCCGGATGGACCTACATAAGCTCCTGCGCTCACATTTCTTGTTACAATATTTCCGCTAAACGGTGCCTTGATCTGCAGATAATTTTTTACATCCATTACTTCGCGATAAGAAGCCTTTGCTGCTTCCAGCTGAGCAATGTCAGACTGTTGTGCCGCAAGAGCCTGCTCAAGATCAAGAGCTGATATTGTTCCGGGAGTTTTGCTTGTTTCTTTTAATCTGTTGTATTTTGCTTTACTTGCAATATATATAGCTTCCTTCGATTTTAATGTGGAAGCGGCAGCATTTTGCTGTGCATTCATTTCAGGGGCTTCTAAAGTAGCCAAAAGTTGACCAGCCACCACTTCATTTCCTACATCTACATACAGCTTCTTAACAAAACTGTTTATTTTAGCATACACATCAACCTTTTGAAAAGGCTGAAGCTCTCCCGGGATCGTAGTTGAAGATGCAAAATCTCCCTGCTTAGGATTAATGGCTTCTATTTCTGGTGCTGAAGGGGTTGTGGTTTTTTTTACTTCTGCCTTGTTCTCTCCGCAGCTTTGTAAAGTGAAAACTAAAACTACTGCCGGAATGAAATATTGATATAATCGGTTCATATTTAAATTTTTAATAGCCGTTAGGTTATTTTTATTTTGATAGTTCTGGAATAAAATGGATACTCTCCTCGTCTTCAGGATCAAGTGACACGCTCTGTGTTGATGTTTTTCCTTGTCCCCATGCAAAAGCCAATGGCAGGATAAATAAGGCCGCAAATGTAGAAGCGATCAGACCTCCGATTACGGCACGTCCTAAAGGGGAAACCTGGTCCCCGGCCTCACCTAGTCCTAAAGCCATAGGAACCATTCCTACTACCATTGCTAAAGCTGTCATAACAATAGGTCTTATTCTTAAGGCAGCAGCTTCTTTGGCTGAAAGCAAGGCGTCGCCGTTATGTTTTCTCAACTGTTCAGCATTGGTGATCAATAATACCGCATTTGAAATAGATACCCCGACCGACATGATAATTCCCATATAGGATTGAAGGTTAAGAGTGGACCCTGCAATAATTAAGAGAGCAAGTGATCCCAGTAATACGGCAGGTACGGTAACCAGCACAACTCCGGAAACTTTAAAAGACTGGAAATTGGCAGCCAGCATCAGGAAGATAACCAGAATGGCAATAATTAAACTGCTTTGCAGACTGCTTAAAGTGTCATTCAGTGTTTGGCTTAAACCAATTAATCCTACGTTAAGTCCTCTTGGCAACTCGCCGAGATTATTGATAACTTTCTGGACATCTTTTGAAGCCCTGCCGAGATCCGTATGATTTAGGTTGGCGGTCACGGTAAGCATTGGCATGGCACCAAGGTTATCGGTTTCGCCATACGTATAGCTGTCTTTTATGGTTGCTACATCTCCCAGGTTAGGTCTGTTAGAGTTTTTCTGTAACGGAATTCCGGCAATCTGAGCTTTGCTGTTCATTTTGTTTTCAGGAATCTGTACCTGAACGTTATAACTGTAGCCGGCCTTTTCATCAGTCCAGATATTTTTTTCAGTATACCGGGATGAGGACGTGGAAGCTACCAACGAACGTGAAATATCAGTCATATCCACTCCCAGCTGAGCCGCTCTGATACGGTCTATATTAATATCAATGGAAGGGTACTTTATTGACTGACCTATTTGTACATCCCGCAGATAAGGGATCTTTTTAAGTTCTATCTCAATTTTTTTTGCATATGCTTCATTTAATTCTTTACTTCTTCCGGAGAGTCGCACTTCAATAGGAGTTGGAGATCCCTGGCTCAGGATTTTTTCTGTTAATTCTATAGGCTCAAATGAAAGCCTCATTTCAGGATTAATACTTTTAGCTTTTTCTCTGATCTTATCTTTAAGGTCGTCTAAGTTGGCATGGAATCCTTCTTTTAGTCCAACCTGTAATACGGTTTCATGAGAACCTGCCATCCAAAGATATATGGGGCTTACTGAGAAAAGGTTAGGGTGATTTCCTACATATGCTGAAGTAATGGAGACGTTGGCTTTTCCTACAATATCTTTAATTCCATCGAGTAATTTTAAAGTTTGAAGTTCAGTGGTTTCGATTCGGGTACCATCCGGGATACGGGTTCGGACCTGAAACTGGGAGCCGTTCACCTGAGGTAATACATCTCGTCCAATACTGTTCAGAAGTAATGCAACAAATCCCATTGCGACTAAGATATAAGCGGAAACGATTATCTTTCTGAAAGGCATGATCCGATCCAGAAACTTCAGATAGCGGAATCTCATTTTCTCGAACATGCTGACTTTGCCGTCTCTGTTACTATCCATATTTTTCAGCAATATTTCCTTTTGGCTCCAGGTATCACCTTCATCACTTAAGCCAGCGGCTTCTAATTCCTCTGCTTCTGTCATAATATGTCCATCTTTTGCTTTATGATGTTTTACTTTCATGATCCAGTTGGCCATAACCGGTACGAAGGTCTGTGCAAGGAAATAAGAAATGATCATACTAAAGCCTATCGCTAATGCAAGGGGTAGGAATAGAGATCCCGGAATCCCTTCCATTGTAAATGCAGGCGCAAAAACGGCAAGGATACAGAATAAGATCAACAGCTTAGGGAAAGCAATTTCCTTACAGGCATCCCATATAGCTAATGCTTTCGGTTTACCCATATCCAGGTGCTGATGTATGTTTTCAATGGTTACTGTACTTTCGTCGACGAGGATACCAATCGCCAGCGCGAGCCCGCTTAAGGTCATGATGTTGATAGTCTGCCCGAAAAGGTTCAGAAACAGGACTGCTGAAATAATAGAAATAGGGATGGTAAGAATGACAATAATAGCCCCGCGTATGTCTCCGAGGAATAAAATCACCATCAATCCTGTGAGTAAGGCTCCGATTGTTCCTTCACTCATCAAGCTTTTAACGGAATTGATTACATATGTAGACTGGTCGAATTCAAAACTTACTTTTACATCGTCCGGAAGATTCGATTGGATCTGTGGAAGCTGTTTTTTAAGGTTCTGAACAACGTCCCAGGTTGATGCATCAGCACTTTTGGCAATACTTAAATAAACGGAGCGTCGGCCATTGACCAATGCATAACCAGATGTCATATCTGCCCCATCCGTTACGGTTGCTACATCTTTTAAATAAAGATTTTGTACTCCACCCTTATATAAAGGAATGTTTCCAAAATCTTTTACATTTTTGATCATGGTGTTCGTTGGGGTGATATAATACTTATCACCAATACGGACATTTCCTGATGGAGCAGTTTGATTGTTCAATCGCAATGCTTCTACCAGTTGATCGGGAGTTAAATTATGTTGACGGAGTAAATCCGGGTTTGCATTGATTACTACGGTTCGTATGTTTCCTCCAAATGGTGGTGAGGAAACAATTCCGGGAATAGAAGTGAAAGTAGAACGGACGTAAACATTTGCCAGATCAAGAAGTTCATTGTTGCTTCTTTTGTCACTACTTAGAACAAGTTGCCCAACAGGTAATGTAGAGGCATCAAAACGAATGATAAATGGAGGGTTTGAACCTTGCGGGAATGCTGCCTGGATTCTGGTTGAAAATGAATTGAGCTCGGCTGCAGCCTGGGCCATATTGGTTCCCGGATAAAAATTGATTTTCATCAAAGTGAGTCCCTGGATGTTTTTGGTTTCAATACTTTTGACTCCATTCACAAACAGGAAAATATTGATGTACTGTTTAGCGAAAAATGCCTCCATCTGTTGTGGGGTATATCCGCTAAACGGGTGTGAAACATAAATAACCGGAAGATCCAGTTTGGGAAAGATATCGACTTTGATAGAGCTTGCTGACCGTATTCCAAAGAAAAACAGCCCTGCTACAAGTACCAGAATCGTAATGGGTTTTCTTAATGCAAATCTTATTAAGTTCATTGATCTATTGTTGAATGTAATTTATAATTAGACTTACAGTTCACTTTCAAAAACTGTAAAATCACCTGTTGCAGCTGCTTTTAATAGTAAGGCATTCCATACGTTGCTAATGGCGATGTCTCTGTCAGTCTCAGCTCTGATCAATGCATAAATGGACTGAGAGAGATCGACCAGATCAGTTAGCCCGTTTTTGTAAAGCGCAGACCTTTGGATGTAAGCGTCACTAGCGGATTTTAACTGGGTGGGAACCTGATCGTAAACTGTCAGCGCGTTGTTCCATTTATTTTCTGATAGCTCTAATTGAGCTTTTAACTGTTGTTCTGCTAAGTCATATTCGTGTTTTAATCCCTGGCTTACATAATCCTGGGCACTGATCTCTTTGGATAGTCTGAAAGTCTGTGTGAAATTCCATGACACTCCTAATCCAATCAGATAGTTGCTTCGTGTAGGATGAATCCCATCCCAGTAAGAGGTAGAATAATCATTCTGATTCTGGGCGTATCCGTTTCCGAATCCTGATGCCCTGGTCTGTATGATCCCCACCATAGAAAATGATGGGTAGTATTGAGTTTTCAAAAAGTTTTTTTCCTCTTCACTAACGTCAATACGGCTTTTATAGAAGGCTAAAAGAGGATGGTCTTTTAAAACAGATGTTGTTTCTGATGGAAGATCAGCCGGAATTCTTTTAAGTATAGTGCTGTCCAGTGTGAACTCCTGAGCAGGAATACCCATAAGCTGAGCTAACTTATTCTCCTGTTCCTGTTCATTGTCCCTGGATTTTGTATAAGTAATCATAGCATTAGCGTAATCTGCTTTTGCAAGAGAGAGGTCAACTCCAGGAACAAGACCATTTCTTTCTTTTACCTCAACGATCCTTCTTATAGTATCAGTTCTTCCTACATTTTTCTCGTAGGATAATTTTAATTTTTTAGCGGCAAGTACATTAAGATAAGCTGCTGCTACTTTTATTTTGTGTTGAAAGATCTCATCAGAAAGGTCTCTGGTATCTCTTTGGTTTTTGAATTGGGCAACCTTTACTCTTTGTTTGGCTTTACCAAATGAGAAAAACTCCCAGTTGACATTAGCAAGATACAAGGCACCAAACGAGGCGTTCCAGTTTTGTTCAGGAAGAGGAAGTCCGGATGATGCAACACCGTATCCTCCAAATCCGTATAACGGCCCATTCTGCCCATTTACAGTTCCAAAATCCTGCTGGACGCTGAGGTTCAGATTAGGTAAATACTGTCTCTTTGCCAATTCTACAGATTCCTGAGAGGACAAGCGATAGGACTCCTTTGCTTTAATTGTTCCATAATTGTGAACGGCTGTCTCAAGGGCAGATTGTAAAGAAATAACTTCCTGCGCATTTACTTTGTTGATTAAAAAAATCGTTGAGACGGATAGAATAAAAGCTCTTAAAAGCATCTAATATATTTTTTTCTTTATTCAAAGTAAAAAACACATTTTGAAGCAAATTTGAAGTTCCCTATAAATTAATCAAATAAGTTGATTGGGATAATGGATTTTTTATTTGGCAAAATGAAATGCAGGCTGCATATTTTCAGTTTCAGTCAATGGACTTTTATAAGGTGTTGAGAGAATAGGACAGTTGTGGTTTTCGATTTTTTTGAAATATACCGTAATACTATGCCAGCCATTTTTAAAATCATAATAAACAGGAAATGCATTGACTTCACAAATTTGTTTTACAATAGATAGCCCAAGTCCTATGCTTTCTGTGGATTGATTGCTTTTCTTGAATCTTTTAAATAATTCCTGAGTAGGAATATCCGGAGGTAAACCTGTATTGCTAATCTGAAAGGATTGATGGGTAAGTGAGATTTCTATATTCCCATTTTTTACATTATGTCGAATGGCATTGGATAAAAGATTGCTTAGGAGAATTTCTGCCAAAGCCGGATGGATTTTTATAAATACATCTTTTTCACACTGTCTGTTAAGAGTGATGTTCTTTAGTGCAATATGATCAGAATATGCAGATATTGCTTCTTTTTCGACTCTGCAGAATTTTAGTTTCTCATCGGTTAAAAATTCCTGATTATTAAGTTTGGTCAGTAGAACCAATGAACGGTTGATTCGGCTAAGCTTATCTATGGAATTTTGAATGTCTGTAAGTAAAGCAGCTTGTTTTCCATTAATTTCTGTTTCAGCTAAAAGTTCAATCTTACTTTGTATAACAGCTAAAGGTGTTTGTACCTCATGAGAAGCATTTTCGCTGAATTCTTTAACAGAAGTATAGTCTTCAATCGCTTTGTCTGTCATTAACCGAAGAAACTCGTTGAGCTTTTTAAACTCATTAGTACTTGTGGGAAGTAATTGGAGTGGTTCCCGTTTTTGAATGTTAAATTGATGAATAGTATCGATGGCATGATGAAAAGGCTTTAATATGTATCGCGATAATATTCTGGCAGTAACGAAAACAATAAAAGTAATGAGTAATACTTTTAGAATTAAGGCACTTAGCATGCCTTTCATAATTTGTTCTGTAGAGGTTATATAGCTGTACGAAGAAATTTTATAGGTTTTGTTGGCTGCTGTTACAAAGGAATTGATCTGTATTTTGCATTCGTTACGCGAAGCTCCACTGTTATCGAGGCATGTGTGGATGATTTCCGGATTTGTGGGAATGATCCCACTTCCTGCATAGGGTTTGATGGATATGGGTAAACCCTGGGATGTTTTCTCAGGAGTTTCGCCTCTTTTTAATTGGTTTGCCACATAATTATTTACGGATCTCAGGCGCTCTATTTCAACATTATCCAATCTTTTTTTAATGTTAGTATAAGATATATACATACTGAGAGGGGTGACCAATAGCACAATTGTAATAAACCAAATGGATATTTTATTTAATAAATTCATCAGCTGATGTATTTTAATGCATTAAACTTATAGCCCAAACCATAAATAGTTTCTACATAATCATTGCCCTGTGCAGTCGCTATTTTTTTTCTGAGGTTCTTAACGTGTTGATAAACAAAATCAAAATTAGCTAAATTATCTGTATAATCTCCCCAAAGATGATTCGCTATTGACTGTTTGGATAAAACGCGGTTTTTATTAACTAAAAAATAAAGTAATAATTCAAATTCCTTTTGAGTAACTTCTAATCTTGTCTCATGAATGAAAACTTCAAGGGTATCGGTGTTTAGTATGATTTCGTTAAACCTTACATCATTGTACCCGTCCATTTTTTTTCTGCGGTAGACGGCTCTGAGTCTGGCGTGTAATTCCGGTAAGTGAAAAGGCTTGGTGATATAGTCGTCGGCTCCTTTTTCAAGGCCTTTGATTTTATCGTCCAGAGCATCTTTAGCAGAGATAATTAATACACCACTATTGATCTTCTCGTTTTTTATATAATTTAACAGATTCAGCCCGTTTCCATCCGGAAGCATGATGTCCAGTAATAAGCAGTCGTAAGTATTAAAGCTCAGGCGTTCCAAAGCTTCATTATAATTAAAGGCGCATTCGCAGATGTAATGTTCTTCTTCGAGATAATAAGACATGCTTTGAGCGAGTTCTTTATTATCTTCAATGATCAGGATTTTCATAAGGAAGCAAAGTTAAATCTAAATTTTATATCAATCTTGAAGTTGGGTAAAATATTGGTTTTGAGAATGAAATTAATTGATATTTAAATAAAAAACTCCCCGAATAAATCGAGGAGTTTCACTAATATGGACTATACAAATGTTACTTTGTAAATAACATTTCTCTGTATTTTGTCATTGGCCAAAGCTCATCATCCACCATCATTTCAAGGTTGTCAGAAGCTTCTCTGATTCCTTCAAACAATGGGATCACTTTGTTACAGTAATCTTCAGCTTGCTTTTGGCTGTTAGAAACTGCTTTTGCTGCTTCTCTTGCTTTGATAAGAGCCTCAACTCCCAATTTAATTATAGAAACATTTTCAGAAATGTGGGTAATCAAACTCATTTGCTCTTTCGCTAATGTTTTGAATTCTTTGTCTCCAAAAATCTCTTTAAGACCTTTTACGTTCTCAATTAATCTGTTTTGATATTTTAAAGCAGAAGGAATGATGTGATTTCTTGCGATATCACTTAAAACTCTCGCTTCAATATCAATAACTGTAGAATATTTTTCAAGTTTGATCTCGTTTCTTGCTTCTACTTCTCTGTGAGTAAATACTCCTATTTCTTCATATAACGCAAGGAATTTTTTATCCATTTCCTGTTTAAGAGCTTCAGGAGTAGTCTTCAAATTGTTCAGACCTCTCTTTTTAGCTTCTTTTGCCCAGTCATCAGAATATCCATCCCCTTCAAACATGATGTTTTTACACTGCTTGATGTATTCTCTTAAAACATTGAAGATCGCTTCGTCTTTCTTCAATCCTGTTTCGATCAATGCATCAACTTCTTTTTTGAAATCATTCAATTGTTTTGCCGCAATCGTGTTCATTACAGTCATAGATTCTGCGCAGTTTGCAGAAGATCCTACCGCTCTGATCTCAAATTTATTTCCTGTAAATGCAAATGGAGATGTTCTGTTTCTATCCGTGTTATCTAATAAGATTTCAGGGATTTTTCCAACTACATTTAATTTTAATTCTGTTTTTTCTTCAGGAGATAGTTTCCCGTTGGTTACTTTCTCTAATTCTTCTAAAACTCTAAACAACTGACTTCCGATAAATACAGAAATAATTGCTGGTGGAGCTTCATTAGCACCTAGTCTGTGATCATTACTCGCTGATGCAATACTAGCTCTTAAAAGGTCAGCATATTCGTGAACTGCTTTAATCGTGTTAACGAAGAATGTTAAGAACTGTAAGTTTTTCTTAGGGTTCTTCCCTGGACTCAACAAGTTTTCTCCTGTGTCTGTAGCCAATGACCAGTTATTGTGTTTTCCGCTTCCGTTTACACCAGCGAATGGCTTCTCATGGAATAAAATATGGAAGTGGTGCTTGTGGGCAACTCTTGCCATGATATCCATCAATAAAGAGTTGTGGTCTACTGCAACGTTTACTTCTTCAAACATTGGAGCCAGCTCAAACTGGTTTGGAGCTACCTCGTTGTGTCTTGTCGTTACTGGAATTCCCAATTTCATACATTCTATTTCCAACTCTTTCATGAAGTTCATTACTCTTGTCGGGATAGATCCGAAATAGTGATCATCCAGCTGTTGTCCTTTTGCAGGTGAGTGACCCAATAAAGTTTTACCTGTCAATACCAAATCAGGACGTGACTGATATAATGCTGAATCTACTAAGAAATATTCTTGCTCCCATCCTAAGGTAGGAGTTACTTTTGTTACGTTTTTGTCAAAATACTGCATTACGTTTGTTGCAGCTTCATCCACAGCATTTAGAGCTCTAAGAAGTGGAGCTTTATAATCTAAAGTTTCTCCTGTATAAGAAATAAAGATCGAAGGAATACAAAGTGTAGTTCCCATAATGAAAGCTGGAGACGTAGGATCCCAAGCTGTATAACCTCTCGCCTCAAATGTGTTTCTGATTCCTCCATTCGGGAAAGAAGATGCATCCGGCTCTTGCTGAATAAGTAAATTTCCACTAAATCTTTCAATAGCTCTTCCGCCTTCAATTGGTGTGAAGAAAGAGTCGTGCTTTTCAGCAGTTGTACCTGTTAAAGGCTGAAACCAGTGTGTGTAGTGTGTTGCCCCTTTGCTCATTGCCCAGTCTTTCATAGCTACTGCTACCTGATCTGCAATGTGTCTCTGGATTTTAGTTCCTTTCTTGATAGCATCCATAATAGAGTTGAATGCTTCTTTCGTTAAATATTCTCTCATTGTTTCCTCAGAGAAAACATTTAGACAGAATAGCTCAGACAATTTTGCAGGAACTTCAATAGAATTATCTTTTCTAAAGTCCTTGAATGGTAATGTTTCTAACGCTTTGAATCTTAAAGTTGACATAATAGGGTTAATTTTTACAGGGCAAATTTACAAAAAAAATAGATTCAAAATACTTTGGCCCTAAAAATTTTAGGGGTGTTGGTTGAAATTTATAATTTTTAATCGGAAATTTATTTTTTTTAGATGGGAATGCCCCAAAAGAGACCGAAGTTTAGAATCCAGGGCGACGAAAAGATTATGCATTCGAAATTTACAAAAAATATCCATATTTTAAACTCCTTATTAAAAGATAGTTAAAATAAGTTGGAGGGAGATTTTGTATATTTGTGTGAAATTTATTTTATGACAAATTCTAGAGCAAGAGAGACAACAGAGGCTATTGAAAGATTATACATCTCTATGAGACATTTATTTTATAGAGGATTTTTCAAGCCGGGTGGTGTTTCAGGAGAAAGTATCAGAAGTTTGTTAAAAACAATCAATCCCGAGATTTATGGTACCATGAATGTTCCCAATAAGCTGGAACTTGATGGTTTGATGTATGTTTTAGACAGACTTCCTGAAGGAATAGAGGAATGTGCTTTTATTCATCTTACATCAGATGAGGGTTTTGATAAAGGAAGTTTCGAACCTATTGTTCCTAAAAAGAGAAGAAGAAACTGTTATAGAATTGATGAACACCAGATGAATATTG
Source organism: Chryseobacterium sp. T16E-39 (assembly GCF_002216065.1). Lineage (NCBI taxonomy): Bacteria > Pseudomonadati > Bacteroidota > Flavobacteriia > Flavobacteriales > Weeksellaceae > Chryseobacterium > Chryseobacterium sp. T16E-39. The sequence goes on from NZ_CP022282.1 coordinate 3,400,811, forward strand.
AAGTTCTTTTGGGACGTTCAGAGATCTATGATATTCTTACTCACTTAACATTCTTATTTATAGAAGCGGACAAGATCCGTAATCTGGCTTTCATTCAGGATGAAAACTGGAAACCAACACGTGCCTTTAAAATTATCGAAGAGGTAGTAAAAGGAGAAAAGAAATTCAGCAGAAAAGAAAAAGAGGTAGCGATTATTCATCTTTCTTCTTTAATAGGAAGAACGTTTGAAGAAACATTAAGGGCTTACAATACTTTTGGTGATGATGAAAATCCTGACCGTCTATTCAAGATCATTTACAACTTAGGAAAAGTAAGTCTCGAAGACGCTAAACAAAGCAGGGAAAGAGAAATTCATTTCAGTGCTATATTAAAGGAAAGAGTAGGGCACCATTATTTTGGTGAAAAATGGGCCAATACAGTAAAAGAAGTTTTATTTGAAAATAATCTTCATATGCGTCCATTGCATATCATCTCAGCGAACATGCACTCTGTAAAAAATATGCTGTACGCTAATGATGCATTAAAGAAAAAAGACCACAAAGAAGTAGACTATAAATTATATGGTGATATTTCGGATAAAAAAGACCTTCGCGATAAAGTTTCAAAATATGCTGCTGATCAGGGGCTGATCTATATCGATGATAAAAGTGGAAGTAATATCGATGTTCAGATCATTGATTTAAGCAAGACTGATTTGAAAAATACACCTTTCGGACATATTAAATATTCCGGAGATGATGTGATCATGGTTTTTGATTATGCTTTCGGGGAGCAGGCGTATGAGGTAATGGATGAGCTTTTAAGACCCTTTGAACATAAAGGTGAGGTCTATATGATGAAAGTAAAATCTGTTTCCATCATGGGTAAGGCAGGGATTCTTAGTGGAGGGAAAGGAGATATTATGATTCCTACATCCCACATTTTTGAGGGTACTGCAGATAATTATCCGTTTGAAAATGCTTTAAAATTAGAGGATTTTCAGGATGATGAACTGAAAACTTTTGAAGGGACAATGATTACTGTTTTAGGAACATCACTTCAAAACAGAGATATTTTATCCTATTTTATGAATACTTCATGGAAGGCAATAGGTCTTGAAATGGAAGGTGCACACTATCAAAAAGCAATTCAGGTAGCTTCTAAAATAAGACACCACATTGCACCGGATTTATTCGTGTGTTATGCTTACTACGCTTCGGATAACCCACTAGAAACAGGAAGTACCCTTTCTTCAGGAGGATTAGGTCTTACAGGGGTAAAACCAACCTACCTCATCACTTTAAAGATTCTTGAGAAGATTTTGCAAAGTGGAAAGAAAGAAGTTTCCGCGAAAAAATAATATTATTTAAAATTAGATATAAAGCCTTAAGTGTAAAACTTGAGGCTTTTTTTTACCCAGAATAACATAAATTTTTCAGAAATAACACAAACATATTTGTGTTTGAAATTGTGCAGGCATTTGTGTCATTTGTGGTTTAGAGTTTTTTTACACGGATAACACGAATTTTTTTTTCACCAATACCACGAGCATATTTGTGTTTGAAATTGTGTAAAGACCTGTGTCATTTGTGGTTTAAAAGAATCCGCAAAATCAGCAAGAGCGAAAATCTCAAATTAATTATCTTTAGAAAAATAAAATTAAAAGCATGAGTACAACCTTACAATTATCAAAAAGATTCAGGGAAGTTCTGCTTGATGGGACCTGGATTGCTAATACCAATTTTAAAGATCAGCTTTCTAAAGTAAGCTGGGAGCAGGCCATTCGAAAAGTAGATTCTCTCAATACGATTGCAATGCTTACTTTTCATATTCATTATTATATTGCCGGGATTGTGAATGTATTTGAAGGGGGTGATCTTGAAATAAAAGACAAATACAGCTTTGATCTTCCTCCGATTGAATCACAAAAGGACTGGGAGGATTTGCTAAACAGGCTGTGGGTGGATTCGGAAAAGTTTGCCACATTACTTGAACAGATGGCAGATGCTAAAATGGATGAGGTATTTGTAGATGAAAAATATGGAACATATCGCCGGAATATTGATGGGATGATTGAACATAGTTATTATCATTTGGGACAAGTTGCCTTAATTAAAAAATTGATTTTGTTTAAATACGAATAACACGAATATTGCTATTCAATATAAACTACTAATTCCGCTGCTTTTTTTAAATCAACATTTTGTAATTCTGGGTTAAAATTTAACTCGTCAATAATCATCATATCACCAGATTTCATATTGTAAATCTTTTCCTTAACAGATTTATTAAACTCATCCCCATAATTAACTGTAGGTTTCTCATTATTAATTTGATAGCGAAATTTCCCCACCTTCCCTAATTTCATAACAAACTGAGGAATAAAATATTCTATTTTAGAAGTAGCAAGTTCCTCCTGAGATAAAGTGATTTTTCCGGTTTTGTTTTTGATGCTTGCGAAAGGTTTCTCAATATTTAGTATTCGGAATTCTCTTTTTTCAACCGTTTGCTTACCATTAATAAAACTAGTTATTGTGATTTCCAATGATGTGCCAGTAGCTGGAGTAATGTAGTATTTATTCTCTTCCTCTTTATAAACTCCTGGTCCATTTACTTTAATACTGTCCGATTTGGGAGTATAAATGGTTAAATAATTTCTAATACCCCTATATAAAATATTGAGCTTTTCATTTTCGATTATGGATTTGTTGCCAGAATCATTTGAAGATGAAATGTGCTTTTTTGGTGTGCAATAAATGCAAACGCAGAAAATGGCAGTATAAAAAATAAATTTTTTCAATAGAATAATAGATTATTTTCACTCAAAGATATAAATTCCTGCAATGAATCCCATTTGAGCTTTTTCAAAATTTACCTACCTTTAAAAAAAATAAATTTTAAATGAAAAAGTCGATTGCAATCATTTTTGCGTTTATCATTTCACAATTTCATGCGCAGCAGAATCCTTATTATCAACAGGCTGCGAAGTACAAGATGGATATTGATGTTAATGCAGAAAAATTTACTTACCAGGGAAACCAAACATTACAGTACACCAATAACTCGCCAGATGAGCTGAATGTGGTGTATTTTCATTTGTATTGGAATGCTTTTAAACCCAACTCAATGATGGATCAAAGGGTAGCAAGCCAGGGTAAAAATGGTGATTCAAGATTGCAAAAGGACGGAATTTCAAGATTGGCTTCAATTCCTAAAGATCAGGAAGGAGCACAAAATATACACTGGATCAGGCAGAATGGAAAAGATCTGAAGTTTGAGATTCAGGAAACGATTATGAAGGTTTATTTAAATGAGCCGATTAAACCGAATTCAACAACATCCTTTACCATGGAATGGGATGCGGTAATTCCACAGCAAATACGAAGAAGTGGAAGAAATAACAAGGAAGGAGTGGATATGACCATGACTCAATGGTATCCGAAAATTTCTGAATATGATTACGACGGATGGGCAACTTTCGATTATATAGGAAGAGAATTTCACGCGCCGTTCTCAGACTTTGATGTTACCCTTAAAATAGATAAAGATTATGTAGTGGGTGCCGGAGGGATTCTGGAAAATCCGAACGAAGTTAAAGGTTATGTAGCTAATGCTGGTATTAAGGCTGATAAAAATAAAAAGGCTATCTGGAAATGGACGGCTAAAAATATTCTTGATTTTGCATGGAGTGCAGACAGAGATTATGTGGTGAAAGGATTCGATGTTCCTGATGGACCAAAAGTATATCTTGTTTATCAAAAAAATGATAAAACGAAAGTTTGGGAAGAGGCTCAGCCTTATGTAACCAAGTATTTCCAGATTATGAATTCTCATTTTGGAAAATATGCTTATCCTACCTACGCTTTTATCCAAGGTGGCGATGGCGGAATGGAGTATGGAATGTGTACGATGATTTTGGGAGAGTCAAAAGACATGGAAGACCTGATGGGGCTGATGGCTCATGAAGGATCACATTCATGGTATCAGCAAATGCTGGCTACCAATGAATCTGTACGCCCCTGGATGGATGAAGGATTTACCAGTTATGCAGAAGGTTACGTAATGAACCAGTTATTCCCACCTAAGGATAAACTTCCTAATCCTTTTGTTGATAGACTTGATGCGTATAGGAGTTTTGTGAAAAAAGGAATAGAAGAACCTGCGGTATGGTTAGGAGATCATCACGATAATGGGACATCTTACACCTATGCTTCTTATATAAAAGGGGAATTGTTTCTGGTAGAATTAGGATATATCGTTGGAGAGGAAAATCTATCGGAAATTCTGAAGCAGTATTTTAATACCTGGAATTTAAAACATCCAACAGATAGAGATTTTCTGCATATCGCACAAAAGGTTTCCGGAATGGATCTGAAATGGTTTCATCACTATTGGATCAATACGACAAAAACAATCGATTACGGAATCAAGGATGTGAAATATGACGCCAAGTCTACTACGATTACTTTAATCAATAACGGACAGGTTCCGATGCCTATTGATTTCAGTGTGTTGACTAAAGATAAAAAGATCATCACTTATCAGATTCCTACCAATCTTACCCATACATGGAAACAAAAAGACGTATATGGAGATTTCAAAACAATGAATTATTGGCCCTGGACACAAAAAGAATATACTTTGACGATTCCATACACTCAATCACAATTGCAGGTTTTGGGAATTGACTTTAGCCAGAGGTTAGCTGATGTGAATATAGAAAATAACTTTGTTGAAGTTAAATAAAAAAAAGGGAGTATTGAAAAATACTCCCTTTTTTTTATAAACCTCCGTGAGGAGCGCACGCAACAGGAATGAGGCAGTTGGGAGTGTTACAAGGATTAGCCGGGCATCTGGTGCCTGGGCATATTGCTGGAACACTGCTTCCAGGTACAGGACAGTTTACATTTCCTCCTAGTACTGATCTTAATCCGGCTCTTGACATTTTCTTGAAATTTTTCATAATATTGTTTAGATTAGTTTGATATCTCAAATCTAGTCTAAAAGGGATCTTGTATAACAGGACCAATTGATAAGCGTTTTGATAATCTTCATAAGTGTCGCTTAATTACTGTTATCCGTGATTATAGATATAAAAATTAAACCGAATAATCTGCCTTATCCATTTTTAATGATTAGAACAGAAAGCAAAATAAGGGGGAAGAATTGAAAATTCTTCCCCCTTATTTTTTTTAAATGCCTGCTTATCCTATCTCAGGAGTCCCACAATCTTCTGAAGATCTTATACAGAATGGTCTTGCCTTACAAGGGTCTGGTGGGCATACTGTTCCGGGACATAGGGCTGGAGTTCCACTTGGCATGGGGCAGGATACATATGTTCCGCCGTTGATAGATCTTAAGCCGTTTCTTGAAAGTTTTTTCAAATTTTTCATAGTATATATTTGTAAATTAGGTTAGTGGTCTTAAATATAATAAATTTTAAAGGAGAGATAAATGATGAATAGATAGCTGTATTGTATTTTTTAATAAGTGTAGCCATGGCACTGTTAAATGAGAAGCACCCCGGAATCTACTTTCAAAAAATTAATATCATGTTTCATTCAGCTTTTTGATCATAAAGCTTTATTTTTACAATTATTTTCAACCCATTTAGTTTAAAAAAATAAATGAATTCTATCGTTATAAATGTAGGAAACAGTAATATCCGATTTGGTCTTTTTGATGATGATAATTGTGATATTTCATGGGTAATCAATACCAAACCTTACAGGACGGCTGATGAACTTTATGTTCAGATGCTGATGTTGTACCAAACGTATAAAATTGATCCAAAAGATATTGGTAAAGTAATTATTGGTTCCGTAGTTCCGCAGCTTACCAAAGTAGTAAGCTCTGCCATAAAAAAGATACATGCTGTAGCTCCTGTTATTGTTGATAGAAGTACCCCATCAGGAGTTCAGGCGAAGTCTAAACAGATGGGAACGGATATTTATGCTAATCTTGTAGCAGCACATGTAATGTATCCCGATCGGAAAAAAATTATTATAGATTTTGGAACAGCGCTTACTGCCAGCTGTGTAACAGAGACAGGTGAAACTCTGGGGGTAATTATTGCACCGGGGATTGTAACTTCACTAAATTCTCTGATCAGCCAAACCGCTCAGCTCCCTGAAATCGAATTGAAAAAACCAAAATCAGTTTTGGGTCTTGATACAGTAACATGCATGCAGAGTGGGATGGTATATGGGTTTTTAGGAATGGTGGAAGGATTTATAGACCGTATTAATGAGGAGGTGAATGATGACTGTTTTGTGATTGCAACAGGAGGTGTTTCTCATGTGTATAAACCTCTAACCACCAAAATACATATTACAGACAGGCTCCATACTTTGAAAGGACTGTATTTTTTAGGCAAAGATAAATAATCATGAAAAAATTTCCGGTTATACAAACAGAAAGACTTATTCTTTCCCAACTGGAAGAGAATGATATTCCTGATGTGGTTGAGTATCTTCAGGATCAAGTTTTTTCTGAGCTCACGACTAATATTCCTTATCCTTACACCGAAAAAGATGCTGAATTTTGGCTGAGAATTTCACAGGAAGCTTTTGAGAATCAATCAGGATATACTTTTGCTATCCGTGATAAAGAACATCAGATTATTGGGGCTATCGGGATTCATGACAGAGGTGACGATAAAGCTGAATTAGGGTATTGGCTTGCTGTGCCCTTCTGGAATAAAGGCTATGTAACAGAAGCTGCTTCTGCTGTTGTGGAATTTGGATTTAAAGAATTAGGATATAACAAAATATTTGCGACTCACTTTTTTCATAACCCATCCTCAGGCAGGATCATGCAAAAAATCGGAATGGAGCAGGAGGCTGTATTAAAGCAGCATCTCAAGAAAGATGGGAAATACTTTGATATTCCGATGTACTCTATTTTTAAAAAAAAGTAACTTTTTTTTCTTTATATTAGGAATGACTTTCTTTTTTGAATCTCATAAACTAATTTCATGAAAAAAATAACGAACTGTCTTTTCTTACTATTTACTTTAGTTTTCAATGCACAAACAAAAGTTGCCGGGACTTATCATGTCAATTCAGGGAACCCTGATGATGGCGGATACAACTGGATGCTTTTGGAGAATCATAATTTTGCCATGGTTACTTTCGGACAGATCATTGCCGGGACGTGGAGTATAGATAAGGATAATCTGATTTCTTTTGTGCCCTCAACCCCAAAATATCCTTTTGATGTATATGGAAGATATGATGCTGGCCAGAAAGGAACCAAAATTATGTTTGATAACTTTGACAGGAGTTCCAAAACGTATATGGGAAGTACAGGGCGGGGGGTACAGCCTGTATTAAATGAGGATGCCAACTGTTTTTCCTATCCGATGGTTAAGGAGTTTAATAATGATTTTAATGATATTGTCTTGTCAGTCAGGTTGTTTGATCAGCTAAAAGATACTTTTTATGTTGCAGAAAATAAAAAATACAATAATTTTATTATTATGTATTATGCCTCTACGGCAAGGCAACGGCCATTTACCGCACGCTTGAAAGGAGACCGCCTATATTTCAGAAATGATGACACTCCATCCTCTCCCAGAAAAGATCTACAGCCGGAAGAATTAAAAGAAATGAGCAAATTTGTTGCTAATGGATTATCCGGTTTTTCCAAAGAATCTATTATAAGCAACAAGGCGTATAATATTGAGGCCTACGGACCTGGTGAAAGGTCGATAGAGGAAGACTTTGATGAAGAATCCTATCTTACATACAATTATAATTTTGATAGTTCAAAGGAGATTTATACCGCAAAATATCCGCGAGGGGCTTCGGAAGATGATGCATACCATGATCTGGATACAATGTATAAGTACAATCGGATTGAACTTAAACCTAATCAAAATTCATATAAAAAAGTAGAAAAGAGCATCTTTACCATTACCTGTAAGGAATAGTATTACCTTTTTGATCTAAAGAATTCCTTAACAATCGATGAGCATTCATTTTCCATGACTCCTGTTACTATTTCGGTTTTTGGATGAAGGCTGAGGTGTTTATTGATAAATCCTCTTTGCTCATCCCTTGCTCCAATGACTACTTTTGAGATTTGTGACCATGAAAGAGCTCCGGAGCACATTACACATGGTTCCAACGTAACATATAATGTACAATTGATCAGGTATTTGCCACCAAGAAAGTTGGCGGCAGAAGTAATAGCCTGCATTTCTGCGTGGGCGGTCACATCATTTAGGGTTTCTGTGAGATTATGAGCTCTTGCTATAACACGGTTGTTGGAAACCACCACGCAGCCTATGGGAACCTCATCTTTTTCAAGGGCTAATTCGGCTTCCTGGAAAGCCATCTTCATGAAATATTCGTCAGTAAACATTATATTATTCAATAGTCATAGTTAGTGGAAGCTTAAACCGATACCTTACAGGGTCTCCATTGATGATTGCAGGAGAAAATTTTTCTGAAAGAGAGTATAATGCGATTTGAGCCTGTCGGTTAAAGGTAAAATTATCTCCCTGTGCTTCTACATGGCTGATGCTTCCATCTTTTTCTACGATAAATGCAACAAGAGCTTTTACGGTTTTAAGTTCTGAATATACACCGTCTATATAAAAAGATGAGCGACCTCCTGTCGCAAAGCATTAATACCACCTGGATAATCAGCTGATTTATCTGTAATAGGAAATATTTCTGCAGCCTTTTCCGGGAAGTTTTTCTTATTTTCTAATTGTAATCTGCTGAGGTCTTCTGTATTCTTTACTTTTAACAAGGCTCCGATCAATGCTACATTTTCAATACTATCCATTTTTTTCATGAAAAAAGAAAATCCTCTTTAATGGAAGCTTTTTTGAAATTGCCTGTTTCTGCATCGAATTTTTTCTTAAACTCAGTGTTCAGCATATTCCTATGCTGGTTATAGTAAGATTTCACCATCTTAAATTCTTCCTTCTGCTGAGAAAAGAAAAAGGAGGAAATAAAGCAGCTTAAAAAAAGAAATAACAATTTCAATTTGGGGATATTTATGTAAAAATAGTCAAAAAAACTTAATTTAAATGAAACATATTCAATCCTCCAGATAGCTGTTTAAAGATTCCTTTAAATGATTGCGGATGTCATCAACTAAAGACTTAGGTTCTAATACCTTTACCTCTTTTCCATAAGAAAGGATTTCTTGCATAAAGTCATAGGTAGGGTGGAGGAAAAACTCAAAATATATATCTTCAGGAGTTTCTTTTGTTTCTTTTTGAGATTGGTGAAGCGGGAAGCTCTTTATGTATTCTCCCTGATGTCTCGTACATTTTATAGAGATTTTCTGAGGCTTTTGTTCTGCCAGATTCATGACTCCGAAAGCATTCTTAAAGTGCTCCCTGAAGTTATAATTGTATTTTTCCCGAAACTTGGTTTTGCTTACATCCAGATAATTGATCCGGTCCAATCCAAAAGATTTTAATACTTTATCATTGGTATCTATAGCAATTAGGTACCAGCGGTCTTTAGATTCTTTTAACGCCAAAGGATGTACTTTTCGCGAAGTCATCAATTTGTTTTTATAATTGTAGTGTTCAAATGAAACCACTCTTTTATTCCGAATGGCAAAAAATAAGTCGTAGAAATGATCTACTCCTGTAGGTTTTCGGGATTCGAAGAAAATGTAACCTGAAAAATCGGGATGTAAGTTTAAAGCATTACTTACCTGGAAAGATTCCAGAAGTTTTTGATTGTATTCATCCACTTCCATTGTCGGGCGGCTTTCGATATAATAACGGTTGTCGCCTTTCTTTTTATTATGAATAGAAAGGTTAAAAAGATCAGAAATCTCGCGAATATCTCTCTGCAGTGTACGAATAGAATAACTTTTAATATCCGCATCCTGAAATTCAAAAGAATTTAATAGATAGTCCTCCAGCTGGGAATAGGTAGCCGGAGCGCTTTCTAATTTTTTGATGATCAGAGCATATCGGGTAAGGTAAAAGTCTTTTTTCATGGGGTTATATTTCTGTAACAAATATAGAATCTTACTGCGACAAAACGTGTCGTGTTTTATTTTTGTGGATAAGTTTTATAATTGATTTAATTAATAAGTCCCAGCTATCCAATAATTGTGAATGGGTGTTCAAATACATTATGGAGTTAAAATTGATTAATTATCGGATAGCTATAGAACTTGATTACTAACATGTGTTTATAAATAGATATCCCCTTCGAGGATTTCATTATCAAAATCTTCTTTGAAGAAGAGTTCAATGTCGTCGAGATAGTTTTCATAGTCTATCTCTACATTTTCGATATCACTCCACTCAATAGTGTAGAGATCTGTATCGAAAATTATATCTGGATTGTGATTTGGTGTTTCCATGTTTGGTGTTTTATGGGTTGAACATATTTCTGGCTGTCCAGCATTAATTAATGGTGAATTCAATAGTTTTTAAAAGTTTTTAAAGATTGTCTTTTGTGTCTTGTTTTATATCTCAAAAGTAGGAACGAGGTGCGACAAAACTTGACGTATAAAAAAAATAACTCAAAAAAATGAGTTATTTTAGTTTTAGGAAAAATCGTTGATATCTATCTCATCCCCGATCAATAGGATGATATCCATTTCCGAAAGCATTGATTTAAGCTTCACACCACCAATATTCAGATCCGGGTTTGAAAGGATATGCCACCATACTTTTTGAATAAAATCTTCAAAATTCATTTCTGAAGTATAATGTTGGGTTTTGGTTTGTGCCGTTAATGCTAATAATTGCTTTGTAATATCCCGGCATTCATTCATTTTTCCTTCATGAGGCAGCAAAACGTTGAGTACACAATTTTGTGCATTATAAAGAAGGTTTGCTGCAATTTTCACTTGATTTTTCTTGCCATTAAATCCCCTTTCTTCACTGATCTTTCCTGCTAGTATATTAGCTCTAAAACCGGCTATTTCAGAAACCTCACTGATGTTATTATTGGAAAAGATTTCCTCTGCTGATTTTAACCATGAAAGTGTCTTTTCAACAAAAAAAGGATCTTTTTTTTCTAATGAAGAAACGATGCCCGGAAATTCCATCAGTTTTTCTTTTAGCTGGCTAACTAAAATAAATTGTGATTTTTTGACCATATTATTCAGGGATTAAAGTTTCTATAATATTTCCATTGATATCTTCATATCTTGACCATTCCATGCCTGCTTCGCTAACGCTCATTTTAGCATAAATCAAACACTTTACATCCAGCTCCATGAGTTTGCTGGCTTCTACTATAATTTCATAATCTTCAGTTTTTTCAATCACCTTTCTTGCTTCACCAATCACTCTTTTTGAAATGCTTTGCTGAAAAAATTCCGGGTTAGTCTGTTTCCATCTAAAATTGGGCAATGACTGACAGAATTCCCTCATGTATTGTGGAATAATTTCAAAATATTGTATTTGCGAATCTGTAATGGTAGTTGTATTCTCATCGCGGACTTTTTTAATAGCATCATTGTAGTAAACCTCCAGATCAATTATAAATGCCTTAAGACTTTGATCGCTTTTTATATCCGAAGGATCATAATCTGTCTTTGCTACTTTGATCATCTCATCGTACATAAAATCCCTAAAGATCATGGGCGTGGAGTTTCCTGCAGTAGCGAAGGGAATCGTTAAATCTACCGTTCCAACCTTCATTCGGGGAATAGAAAAATGTTTTAATAGATCATCCTGTGCATATTCTTTTGCAATCTGTACGGTTTGCATGTCAGCCATTTTTCTGGCAGAAGCGATTTCAGAGACGATACCTCCTAAGTATTCATTCAATTTTGGCATGATAAGTTTTTTTAATTATAAAAGTGTTAAAAATGGATGGCTGCCGAAGCAACCATCCGAATAATTAGGTTTAAGAGACTGGAGCAGCTTTAGCTACGATAGCATCTTCCAGCATATCCATAATTCTTGAAAGACCAGCAGGTAATTCATCATTTACAGCTTTCACATGTACCCCTAAAGTATATGTTTTTTCTGTTGTAGATGTACTTGAATTGGTTTTCTTATAAGAAGCCGAAGCATTAAACTTCACTTTCCAAACTTTTCCACTTATAGAAGCACTTCCAGCAAATTCACTTGTAATAGCCTGAGTTTCTACTGAATTTAATTTCGCATTAAAGTCAATAGTCATCTCGTCAATTCTCAAGGCTGGAATAGTAAGCATTGAAAGAAAAGGAACCTGTAATGTAACAGTAGATTCTGTAACCGTATCATTTTCGCCAGGAACTGATTTTTTATATTTAAAATCTACATATCTAAGCTCTCCTGGAGCTGTAGCATGATTGGCTGGGTTAAAGCCTACTTCCTTGATGAAATTTACTTGTGAAATCGAAGCGTCATGTTGAGCTTTAATAGCTGCCTGCATAGGCCCACCGATGTATACGCTGAAATCTAAACTGTTTAATTCTTGTACTAAATTTGCCATAATTTTTGAAATTTAAAGGTTATTAATAATTGGTTAATAATATATAGTTGTGCTAGCAGACTATTATTCAATAATTCAATAAGGGTACTATCTATCCTGTTCAGGTTTTTTAAACCTGAATATTTTAGAATGATTAAAATGATGTGGATATTTTAAGAGTGGGGCAAGGGTAGTTAGTTCTTGTTTCCCTGGTTGTTTTTGTTACTTCAAAGATAGTTTAACATGGCGCCAAAACTCGTCGTATTATAATTCTTCTGTAATTTTTATTGTCGTTAAATACTTTAAAAATAACTTTAATCATGAACAATACCTTATAAGCTTAAAAGCTTATTTCGGGCTAATATAAGCTTAAAAGCTTATATTTTGTTTCGGATGAGTTTTTGCACAATTTGGTTAAGTGTTTCTCTGTTATCGTCAATATAACTTAATCCAGCCTGTATCAGATTTTCAATATTGGATCTTCTTACATTATCCATAGCTGGAGATGCATTTTTAAGGGACGGATTAATACGGTAATAATTCTTTTGGTTTCTCAATCCTAACGTCTGAAACATTTGGCAAAGCTGATAATCAACAGTTTCTGCGTTGGCAGACATCAGGATGTCAATTATTGGGGTTACCCACCCAATTTTTCCGGCTTTTTCTAATTTTTTAAAAGAATAACTTCTTGACTCAATTCCAGTTCCTATGGATACCATGATCATATCATTTACCATTGGATGATTGGCTTTCTGGTGATTTTTCAATACTTCGGCGAAAGGTATTTTTCTTGCTTCAGCATAAGCACACAGTGCCGGATTATTCGCAAACATTCCACCATCAATAAGACTGAATAGCTGTCCATACATCGATTTGATCTGAACCGGACTGAAATAAGTAGGTGCTGCTGAGGTGGCCCGACAAACGTCTTTTACATAAAAATTATCGGTACTTAAGCTGGCTTCCCAGGAGTTGAAAAGTTTAGCTCTTCTGTTTTCTATATCGTAACTGGTAATAAGGCAGGGTTTTATAAGTTCTTTTAATTCAAGATGTCCAAAAAAGTCATTCAGGTTTTTTTCAAGAGCTTCCTGGGAGATTTTTTCATTAAGCAGTCCAAAAGGATTTACCAATTTCTCCCAAAATGACACCTGAAATATATCGCCACCTTTTTCAGCATATAATTCTAATCCTTTCTGGATAGAGTATTTTGCTTTTCGGTGTTCATCCGGGCATAGGATTATAGATGCAATAAGTCCTCCCGTGCTGCTTCCTGCTACCAAATCAAAATAATCTCCAAGCTTCGCTGTGGGCTTATCATAATATTGTAGCTGCTCTTCTATATAGCGTAAAATAATACAAGTTATAATACCTCGTATTCCGCCGCCGTCTAAAGAAAGAATGGTTGTCTTTTTCATGTGATAATATTAATTGTTAATAGGACACTTACAATCTTTAATAGCAAAACCCAATTGTCATTCTTTGGGATAAAACAATTTTTTTTATCATTCAAATTTCATTGTTTTTGTTGTTTTCTTGTAAAGCAAAGGTAGGGCGAGGTAGCGACAGAACTTGTCGTATTATAAATTGTTTTCAAAAAAAGGAGAATTAAATTACAATGTATCCGGCCTTATCTCTAGCCATTTTAAACAGCGTTCTCCAGCTCGTTTTAACCAGTCCTTTCTGGGTAAGCAAGCTCTTTTTTTCGAAGTGGGGAAGGTCTTTAAAGGTTTTCCAGTTTCCGCCCCAATCCCAGCCATATTTAGCGAAAATCTTTACACATTCATACCAATCAGCGACACCATCGTTATCCCAATCTTTTGCGGTATCCCAGCTTGCTACTTTGCCATCTATCATTAAACAGATATCAACGGCTAATCCATAATTGTGGATACTTTGACCAGCTTTTGCATTGGTTACTTTTTTTCCTGTAGTAAGCCTTCCAATGGCATATAACTTCTCTTGCTCTTCAAATGATCGTAAGCCTTGAGTGATTCTAACTTTGGCTCTTCCGGTAAGCGCTTCATCACAATCTTTAATAATTTGTTTTACTTCTTCTCTCACCAAAGGGTGAAGCTGTTCTATTCTTTGTAAAGTTACTTTATCCATAATCTCGAATGTTTAGTATTTTAGAAAACAAAAGTAGATGAGGGATACGCCAAAACTCGACGTGTTTCACTTAAAAATCCTGATTCTTTTAATTATGCTACTGCATTAATTAATGAGCTTTCATACGTATTGTATACTATTTCTCTTGTAAAACAGGAATTAGCGTAAAGATTACTTAATCAAATTAATATTTTTGGAAATACCAGTTAAACAAATTAATTCTTTTCAAGAAAAAGTATGCTTAATATTTTCAATGCCATCCACCGGGATATCAATTTAATGATCGATGAAAGCAAGATGAATACTGTAAAACCTTCTCTTGAAAGTATGATGGCCGTTTTTGCTAAAATAACAAAAGACGAACTTCCCAGAAATAGTATTCTTGTAAAGCCTGAAAGCGTAAGTGAGTATATTTATTTTATTGAAAAAGGGGCGGCAAGAGTTTTTTACTATAAAGACGAGAAAGATATAACAGATGGTTTTAAAGGGGAAAAAACACTTGTGGCTTCTGTATTTAGTTTTATACGTCAAAAGCCTGACAAAAGGGGAATTGAGCTTTTGGAGGATAGTGTTTTATGGAAAATGAACTATAAAGATCTGGAAGAGCTGACGGGTAAGTTTCCTGATCTCCAATATTTGTACAGAATGATCATGAGCAGCTTATTAATTACGACCCAAAACAGGCTTGACCGGATGCTTTTTCAAACTGCAGAGGAACGGTATTCTGATTTTGTAAAATCCCATCCAAGAGCGAATGAACTTTTAACACTGGGAATGATTGCATCGTTTTTGGGAATTACCCAAGAAACATTGAGCAGAATACGATCAAAAAATAGGTAGAACAGAATAGAAAGAAAATAGATTGTTATTTTCTTTCATATTTCCAATTTCTTGCTTTCCCTTCCGCAATCCATTCCAATGCCTGGTCCATTCTTTTATTTCTGGTAGCTTCAGTTTTCGCTTCAGCGATCCAAAGGCTATATTCTTTTCTAAAAGAGGGAGAAGATTTCTGGAAAACGTCAAGTGCTTTTTTATTGCTATAAAAGCCTTTTGAAAATCCTCAGGAACGGGTGTTTCTGTTTTGGAGACGGGAGCTTTTTTGATCTTGACGCCCATGTCAGTAAGATCCATGGCTTCTTTAATTGCTTTTTTCAGTTGTGCTTTTGATGGAAGATCTTCGATTTTTGTTATTTTGCCCAAACTGAACATTGAATTTTTCTCGATGTCTTCCGTAATCTGCTGCATGGTTTTCATTTCTTTTTCCAGCCAGAAACCAAAAGTGCAATGCTGTTTGAAGGAAGCCATCGCACATAGATTTTTTCCTTTGTACAGGAAGTGAGGAAAACTCCACTTCATGGTTTCTTCTGCATCGGGACAAAACTCATGAACGGTTTCACGAATGTAATGTAAAACAGGTTTTGCGAAATCCTGAGATTTTTCGATATATTCATCAATTTTACTGCTGTGTTTTTCCATGATCCTATTTGAATAAATTAACGGTTTCATTTACAAGGAATTTTACCTGATCAGGTCTTCCTCTGTCATTTTTAGGGGAGTTTTCATAGCTTCCTGTTCTTACAATAACCATATTATGATCAGGAACCATAATGATATACTGACCTTGAAGTCCGAGAAAATAATAATGTTTAACAGGATTGTCATGATTAATCCATAGCCCCATTCCATAAATCTTTGCTGACTTTTCTGTGGGGGTTCTCATTTGCTCGATAAAATCAGAATTAAGAACCTGGACTCCGTCCACTTTACCATCATCCAAGAACAGTTGCCCCAGTTTAGCAAAATCTCTGGAGTTGGAGTGTATGCAACAGTATGTTTTTTCCATTCCGCTTTCATCAACGCTCCATTCTGCATTTTGTTCCATGCCGAGGGGAATCCAGAATTTTTCAGATAAGTAACTTGCTAATGTCTGCCCAATCATTTCTCTTACGGCAAAACCGAGTAATTGTGTTGAGCCACTTTGATACTCAAATCTGGTTCCCGGTTCTGTTTTAAATCTTTTCGAAAAAGTTGCTTTAATTAAGCTTCTTCCATAATAAGCTTTAGCGTTAGGGCGGAAGGGGTTTTTATAATCCTCGTCCCAGTCTAAGCCGGCTTCCATTTGTGCCAGATTTTTTAAAGTAAGGAGATGTCCAAGTTCTCTTTCTTTAAATGCCTCAAAAATATCAGAAAATTTTCCATCTATTGATTTTATTTTACCCTCTTCCAAAGCTTTTCCCAAAAGCATTACAGTGACAGCTTTAGCCATGGAAAAAGAGTTGGTTTTAGATAGCTGATCATATCCGTTCCAATATTGTTCATGCATCAGCTTCCCATTTTTAATCACCAAAAAAGAGGCTGTATTTGAATGGGTGAGATCATCAACGATATTTTTAGGTAGTTCTATTTTATTGTATAAAGCATCTTCTTCCCAAAGCTTTGGAGATTCTGTAGAAATGATGTGACTGGGAAAGAGTTTGCCATCATCAATATTAGCGCTTGATTTGCCCTTCAAATAAGTTTTAGCAATCCCGCTGAATAAATAATCATATCCCAAAAAGTAGGAGAGTGCTACTGTGGCAGCTGCTCCGCCAATAAAATATTTTAGCATTTGTTTATATGTGTCTTAAACAAATTTAAAATAATTTGTTCCAAAATAATGAATTAAGATTTAGAAAATAAAAAAGCCTTGAAAAATCAAGGCTCTTATTCTATATTTTTGAAAGTAAATTTCTAAAGTTGGTTTTCTCATCAATAATCCTTCTCAATTCAGATACCGGAACTCTTTCCTGCTGCATGGTGTCCCTGTCTCTGATCGTTACCGTATGATCAGTAAGAGAATCGTGATCTATGGTAATACAGTAAGGTGTACCGATTGCATCCTGTCTTCTGTATCGTTTTCCGATGGCATCTTTCTCTTCGTAAAATAAATTGAAATCATACTTCAGGTCATTGAAGATATTTTCTGCATATTCCGCTAAACCATCTCTTTTCATTAAAGGAAGGATAGCAGCTTTAATTGGTGCCAAAGCTGGAGGTAAAGATAAAACTGTTCTTTCTGAACCGTCCTCCAATACTTCATCTCTTAAACAATGAGAGAAGATTGAAAGGAATAACCTGTCTAAACCTACAGAAGTTTCTACAACATAAGGAACGTAGTTTTCATTTCTTTCAGGATCGAAGAACTGAAGCTTTCTTCCTGAATGTTCTTCATGGGCTTTTAAGTCAAAATCAGTTCTTGAATGAATACCTTCCAATTCCTTGAAACCAAAAGGGAAATTAAATTCAATATCCGCTGCTGCATTTGCATAGTGCGCTAATTTTTCATGATCATGGAATCTGTAATTATCGTCTCCTAAACCTAAAGCTAGGTGCCAGTTAAGACGCTTTTGCTTCCATTGTTCGTAGAATTCCAATTCTGTTCCCGGAGCTACAAAGAATTGCATTTCCATTTGTTCGAACTCACGCATTCTGAAAATAAACTGTCTTGCAACAATCTCATTTCTGAATGCCTTTCCGATCTGTGCGATACCGAAAGGAAGTCTGTGACGGGATGTTTTTTGTACATTTAAGAAATTAACGAAGATTCCCTGAGCTGTTTCCGGTCTCAAATAAAGGTCCATTGCAGAATCTGCAGAAGCTCCCAATTTTGTTCCAAACATCAGGTTAAATTGTCTTACTTCCGTCCAGTTTTTAGAACCCGTATCCGGATCAGCAATTTCCAACTCCTCGATTAATGCTTTTACATCTGCAAGGTCTTCGTTTTCCAGAGATTTAGCAAGTCTTGAAAGAATAGCTTCTCTTTTTGCACGGTATTCAAGGATTTTAGGATTAGTCGCAACAAACTGATCTTTGTCGAAAGAATCTCCGAATCTTTTTGCAGCTTTTTCGATTTCCTTATTCTCTTTATCTTCAATTTTAGCACAATAATCTTCTACCAGAACATCTGCTCTGAAACGTTTTTTTGAATCTTTATTGTCGATCAAAGGGTCGTTGAATGCGTCCACGTGGCCCGAAGCTTTCCAAGTAGTAGGGTGCATCAGAATTGCTGAATCGATACCTACAATATTTTCGTTAAGCTGTACCATAGCTTTCCACCAATATTGCTTGATATTATTTTTTAATTCAGCACCGTTTTGTCCATAATCATAAACAGCTGATAAACCGTCATAGATCTCACTTGAAGGGAAAATAAAACCATATTCTTTCGCGTGAGAAATCACTTTCTTGAAAACATCTTCTTGCTTTGCCATAATTTTTTAATCGTCTAAAGTGCAAAAATAGTGAAAATGTAGGAAGAAGGATGCGAGAAGATGGAAGTTTTTATAATGCAGAAAATCAGGAGCCGGGAACCTGCTTTCCGCTATATCTTTTGCTGAGCAAAAGGATGCCGCTGCAATCAGGGCTAAAAATCAGTCGGAAATCTCTACTTTTGTCCCATGTTAGAAATTCTTTATCGCGACGAACATCTTATTGCTATCAATAAACCAAGCGGGTTATTGGTCCATAAGTCTTTTTATTCCGGAGAAGCAGATACTTATGCTATTCAGGAATTGAGAAAGCAGATTGGGCAATATGTTTATCCCGTACATCGCCTTGACCGAAAAACTTCGGGTGTTTTGCTGTTCACTTTAGATAAAGACATGTTGAAAATCATGAGTGAGCAGTTTGCCTCAAGACAGGTCGAAAAGAAATACATCGCGATTCTTCGCGGTTGGGCAAAAGAAGAGGAAACGATTGATTATGATTTAGTTAATGAAAATGAAGTGAAACAAAATGCAATTACGTATTATCATCGTTTACAGACTTCAGAAATAGAATTGCCTTTTTTAAAACATCAGACGTCAAGATATTGTTTAGTTGAAGCCATTCCTGAAACGGGAAGATTTCATCAGTTGAGAAAGCATTTTAAGCATATCTTGCATCCTATTTTAGGCTGCCGAAAGCATGGATGTAACAAACAGAACAAGTTGTGGCTTCAGACATTTGGCATCAACAAAATGACGCTTCATGCCCATCAATTGGTTTTTAATCATCCTGTTTCGAACGAAATAATTACAATAAATGCAACGATCGATGATGAATTCAAAAGAGTAGGAGCTATTTTGAATTTCGATTTGAGTTCATATTCCTAAGATGTTGGTATCCATTCTCCACTTTCAACTTTCCATTTTCAACTCTCCTCTAAAACCGCTATCTTTGTATTCCAAAAAAAGGCATGTACAAAACCCTGATCCGTCCCATTCTTTTTAAATTCGATCCTGAAGAAGTTCATTATTTTACTTTTTCAATGCTTAAAAATTTTCCCTTCCTGACAAAACTTTTTCTTCCGAAACCGGTTGTAGATAAAAGATTGGAAAGAGAAGTTTTTGGATTGAAATTTAAAAATCCGGTTGGGCTGGCAGCTGGTTTTGATAAAAATGCTGTGCTTTTTAATGAGCTTTCCGATCTTGGTTTCGGTTTTGTAGAAATTGGAACACTGACTCCCAAAGGGCAACCCGGAAATGACAAAAAAAGACTTTTCCGTCTTAAGGAAGATTCTGCCATCATCAACAGGATGGGTTTCAATAATGAAGGGGTAGACGCAGCGGTTGAAAGACTTAAGAAAAATAAAAATGTACTCATTGGTGGAAATATTGGAAAGAACAAAGTTACCCCCAATGAAGAAGCTGTAAATGACTATAAGATCTGTTTCGAGAAGCTTTTCCCTTACGTTGATTATTTTGTGGTGAATGTAAGTTCTCCCAATACTCCCAATCTTCGTGAGCTTCAGGATAAAGAACCTTTAACTCAGCTTTTAGGAACTTTACAAAAGATGAATACTGAAAAAGCCAGCCCGAAACCAATTCTGTTAAAAATAGCTCCGGATCTGTCTGATGATCAGTTGTTGGATATTATTGATATCGTTAAGGATACTAAAACTGCAGGCGTAATTGCTTCGAATACAACACTTTCAAGAGAAGGTTTGGTTTCAGAAAATCAGTCTGAAATGGGCGGACTTTCAGGAAAACCCTTAACTAAAAGATCTACAGAAGTAATTCGTTTTCTTTCTGAGAAAAGTGGAAGAGCTTTTCCGATTATCGGAGTGGGTGGAATTCATTCTGCAAAAGATGCGATTGAAAAACTGGATGCAGGAGCAAGTTTAATACAGCTTTATACCGGGTTTATTTATGAAGGTCCGGAATTGATCAATGAGATCAATAATGAACTTTTAAAAAGAGCTTCGAGACTCCCGAGATAATTATCGGATGATTTACACTCAGGTATAATTTGCCGGTTTTGTCATTGACTACATCGAATCTTCGATTTCCGTAAGATTCTAAACGAGATTTTAGATGCGGAAGTATTCGTGTCGGGATTCCTACGGAATGACAAATATGGTAGCCACCAATAGTTTGTAAACAGGCTGAATCCCTATTTAAAAAGTTACTTCGATTTTACAACTGATGCATTAGTGGTATCCACAACCAATTTATATGCAGGACTTGTCGTAGTTTTCTTTATGCTGAACTTTAAAATTTTCAGATCTTTACTTTTACTAACGCTGGTGTCATAAATATTGTTAATACAGCTTTCCGTTAAAAGTCTTCATGTCTTTTATAATTCCAGTCATGGGTAAAATACAAGACCCTATACCCTTTTTCGCCTTCACTGGCGCCGCACATCCCACAGGCATTAAAGTTTGAAGTATGCTCAAAATACAGCAAAACCCTGTTTCCTGACTTATCCGAACTGTAAGATAAGAGTTCATTTCCCCCATAACGATCAATAAAATCATAAGTGTTGATCTTCTTATTGTTAGGAAGTATCAGATAATTGTTGAATCTGTAAATCATGCTGTTTTTTGTGAATAGTTTTGCCGTTTGTTTTTTATTTCCTAAAACAAAATACCCTGAAATTTCGTGATTGGAACGGTCATCCGTAAAAATTAAAGTTTCTTTAGGGTTCTGCATTTTCGCAATACTATCTGTTTTTTCTATCAATTGTGGTGAGGTGATCTTTTCGCCTAATATTTTAGCGCTCTGTTTTTGTTTATTGCCAAAATTATAGAGATAAAGATTACCATGGTCGTAAATACCGGTTAAAGGAATTTTTTTCTGATACTTGTCGTAATAATACCAGCCATCTACAAAATGCTGATATTGGTTACAATCAACAATTCCTGTATATTTTAATTGCATCGTAAACGGAATTCCTGAAATTTCTCCCTTAAATATCTGGGATGAATCAGTCACCTCTTTTAATTCTACTTTTTGTGCGAACGAGAGGAACCCTATAGAATACAGGAGGAGGAAAAAAAGTTTTTTCATGATTGGTTTTTATGGTTAGTTTTAGTTTTTTGTTATATAAAGAAATGGGCTATCGTGTAAATAATTAATCCGACCAATCCGCCCACTAACGTACCATTTACGCGGATAAACTGAAGGTCTTTTCCTACTTCAAGTTCCATTTTTTCACTAAGTTCTTTACCTTTCCAGTTTCCAACCGTCGAACTGATGAGGTTTCCGAATTGATGCGTGTTTTTGAGAATATATTTATAAGCGGTAACCCGTACCCAATGATCTATTTTGTTTTGAAGTTTTTCGTCGGTTTTTAGATTTTGAGAAAATTCATTTAAATTCTGGGAAATATACTTTTTAAGGGAAGACTGATCTTCATGAAGTTCTTTCGTTAATGTGTTTTTAATTGAAATCCAGATGTCACTGGAATATTCATTTAATTTTTCATTTTTTAGAAGTCCGTCTTTTATATTTTTAAATTCGCCTTCCCACTTAGGATCTTCTTTTAAATCCTGAGAAAATTCGTAAATTTTCGTGGTAATTAATGAGCGGATCTCATGTTGAGGATCCTCTTCTATTTCCTTAAAGAAATCTGAAAGTCCGCTGGCAATTTTTTCTGCAATTTTATTGTCGACGAATGACGGAATAAAAGAATAACTGCCTTTTTTTACCCGTTCTTCGATCATCTCGTCATTTTCAATGATATATTCTTTGATCTGTTTTGAGAGGTTGGTGATAATCCTTTGATGATCATTTTTATCCAATAGATAATTGATCCCGTTTCCAATAATAATATTGAATTTGATATCATTCGTCATTTCCGATACTTTCTTGCTTATAAAACCGCTGACCGCAGAATCGTCCAGTTTATTGAGGATGTCCAGAACAATATCAGAAAGATTTTTAATGACAATATCCTGATTCTTTTCTTTAACTAGCCATTCCCCAACAAAGTTGGAGATTTTAAGCTTCTGGATATAGGGACGAATATTCTGAGATGAAAGAAAATTGGTCACAACGAAACTGCCAAGATTATCTCCAAGTCTTTCTTTGCTGTTTTCGATCAGATTGGTATGAGGAATAGGGAGTCCTAACGGATGACGAAACAAGGCGGTTACTGCAAACCAGTCAGCTAAAGCACCCACCATTGCGGCTTCGGAAAATGCGCGGACATACCCGATCCAATGAGAAGCATTTGTTTTCTGAAGAAATGTGGTAATGACAAAAATCACAGCCATCAACACAAATAATCCTGTTGCAAACGCTTTATATTTTCTTAATTGTTTTCTTTTAGCTTCATCATTCATATAGTCAAATTTAGTAAATTTGATTATGAAATTTTTAATTTCAATGATCTAATCGTTTTTCTGCAATTATGTTCGCAGAATCAACAACCTATCAAAATTACATTTATGGAAAACGAAGCAAAAAACAATCCATACTATTCAAGAACAGATACTACAAAACTGAATGTTTCCAATGAGGAGTGGAAGAAAATTCTGGCTCCGGATCTGTATGCGGTGTCAAGAGAAGCTGCAACAGAAAGGGCCTTCACGGGAAAATATAATGAATTTGATGAAATAGGGGACTATTATTGTTCCGTTTGCGGGAATCATTTGTTTCGTTCCACAACAAAGTTTGCGAGCAGTTGTGGTTGGCCAAGCTTTTTTGAAGCCGATAAAGAAGGGGTTTATTATAAAAGGGATACCGCTTACGGAATGGAAAGGGTGGAGGTTCTTTGTAAACGATGTGACTCTCATTTGGGGCATGTTTTTGATGATGGTCCAAAGCCTACAGGACTTCGTTATTGCATGAATTCAGTAAGCCTGGAATTTGTTCCGGATTCTAAACTTTAGATTTTCTATGGAAGGATTGAAATATCCTGATAACCGGCATTTAGTCTGGGAAGCTTTATCCGAATTATATCTGGATACAGAGCTTCAGGAGTCAGATTTTCAATATATGGCCCGCATCTTAGTTAAAAGTCCTTTTAGTTTTGAAGAAATAAAAAAGATAGATCAATATGAAGTTTTTCCTGTACTTTTTTCTAATCTTTTAATACCTGCGGGGGAATGGGGAGGATTCGATGAAAAAAAATTGGTCAAAAATATTATGAACTGGATGGAAACGAGAAGTCAGTTGGATATTTTTGCCATCAAATGTATTTATATTCTTTATGAATCTATAAATAGAGCATATTGGAAAAAACTGGAGGAAACCTATAATCAGATGGACACCCAGTAGATGTTTTAAATAGAGTAAAAACTCTCTAAAGCTTTAACCTGCTAGAGCTAAGAAATTTCTTAAAGAAAAGCGGCTGTTTACAGAATGAGAGGATAATACTAATTTTAAGTGATTTGAATCTCATGTAGGGAATGTTTTCCGCAATCATCAATGACCTGTAGAATCGAGGGATTTGATGAATTTTCTGGCCTTGAAATTCTTTCAATATTTCTTTAAAAATGTCGTTTAATTCACAGAATCAGGACGTTAAAGTTTCTTAAATAGCGTTAAACTTAGATTGATTTTAACCTCTGCGTAGCTATGTTTTTATAATTTTGCCCCACTAATTTATTTTTACATAGTTATTGAATGAAAGGATTATATAGCCTGTTAGGCTTTGCGTATATGGTTACGACTTCATTTTATATTTCCCCGGAGAAAGGAAATTTAAGAAGTGAAACCATAAGCACAGAAAAAATTGAAAGATTATCCGACACGAAATCTGAGAAGACAGTAAATACAGTATCTTCATCAGAAGCACTATATAAATCAATTGCATTTGAACCTGGACATGAGCTAAATGAAGAGGTGTTCTTTAAAGCCTTAACAGGATTCGAAAATTTAAAAAAAGCAGGATTGCTGAGTCAAGATTCGCATTTATTAACAGTTTGCGATTTTTCTATGTCTTCCAATACAAACAGGCTTTGGGTAATTGATACACAGGAAAAGAAAGTTTTATTTAATTCATTGGTTGCTCACGGGAAAAATACAGGAGAGGAATTTGCAACCAATTTCTCGAATACGGAAAGTTCACTTCAAAGCAGCATGGGATTTTATATTACAGACGCTACTTATAATGGAGACAACGGGTATTCTTTGAGATTATTGGGAATGGATAAAGGATTCAATGATGCGGCTTACAAAAGAGCGATTGTAATGCATGGAGCCAATTATGTAAGTGAAGAATTTGCAGCAATGCATAAAAGAATAGGACGAAGCTGGGGATGTCCGGCGATCCCTAAGGATCTTACAGCTCCCATCATTAATACCATAAAAGGAAGAAACTGTCTGTTCATTTATTATCCTGACCAGAATTATCTTTCTTCTTCAGAATGGTTAAAAGCTTAATATTGACCCCATTATAATTGTAGAGACGATTTATAAATAAAAGTAAAAATTTGTATGGAAAATAGAAGTGAGTCTGTTCCTGCCTTTAGATTATTGAGTAATCCTGATGGAACGAGCAGATTTGAAAAAGGTAGACTACCCACTTTAAAATCAATGAATACAACTACTTTTTGGATAAGTACAATTACAGAAGAATGGGAAAAAAATACACATCCGGCTCCAAGGAGACAGTATGTGGTAACAGTAAAAGGAAATATTTTATTTAAAGTTAGTGATGGTTCAACATTTCTAATTGAACCAGGAATAATTTTAATAGCAGAGGATACTGATGGTGTTGGACATAGTTGGGAAATAATAGAAGGAGATCAGTGGGAGAGACTTTATATTCCAATAGAAGAGGAAGCAGATGATTTTTTTATTCCTGAATATGAATAAAATGAGAAAGCAGTCAATTTTGACTGCTTTTTTTCTTTCCTTAACATTGTCATTCCGTAGGAATCTCAATGGTTTTATGAGCTGAATTCCTGCGGAATGAAAAACTTAGCTATAGAGATTGATATCTCTTAATCATTATTCTGGATCAGCTAAACTTTTTAAAGATCAATGTCGCATTATGCCCACCAAATCCAAACGCATTACTCAATGCATACGTGATATCCTTCTCCTTAGCTTCATTGAAAACGATATTAACATCTTTAGGAATATTCGGATCAATATTGTGTAAATTGATCGTTGGTGGAATAATTCCGTGTTGAATTGCTTTTATAGAAAGGATTGCCTCAGCTGCACCAGCTGCCCCTAATAAGTGTCCGGTCATGGATTTAGTTCCACTGATATCTAATTTTTTGCTTTCTTTAAAAAGACTGTTGATTGCTTTCAATTCAACGATGTCTCCCATAGGAGTTGAAGTAGCATGCGGATTAATATAATCGATGTCTTCTGTATTTACACCTGCTTCTTTAAGAGCGATTTGCATTGCTTTAATGGCACCAACACCATCTGGATGAGGCGCTGTCATATGATAAGCATCTGCCGTCATTGCGGCACCTACCAGTTCAGCATAAATAGTTGCTCCTCTGCTTACAGCGTGTTCATAATCTTCAAGAATCAAAGCACCTGCGCCTTCTCCGATCACAAATCCATCTCTGCTTTCGTCATATGGTCTACTTGCAGTGGTAAAATCATCATTTCTGGTAGACATTGCTTTCATACTGGAGAATCCTCCTACTGAAGCCGGAGTAATACCTGCTTCAGAACCACCGCTGATGATCACTTTAGCTTTACCCAAACGGATATAGTTAAACGCGTCCATCAAAGCTGTATTACCCGTTGCACACGCTGAAACTGTCGTATAGTTAATCCCCCGAAGTCCATATTTCATGGAAATCATTCCGGAAGCCATATTCGCAATAAATTTTGGAACAAAAAACGGATTGAACCGGGGAGTCCCGTCACCACCATAATATTCTGCTACTTCATTTTCAAAAGTTAACATTCCGCCTTGTCCTGTTCCCCATATAACCCCTGTATCAAAAGGATCCATATTTTCAAAGTCTAACCCCGAATCCTGGATCGCTTCAGCAGATGCATATAGTGCGTACTGTGTGAAAAGGTCGCTCCTTTTTATTTCATTATGAGTTAAATGTGTTTTAGGATCAAAATCCTTTACTTCACATGCAAAGTGAACTTTAAATTTCTCTGCATCGAAATGTTTGATCAAAGCTGCTCCGCTTACTCCATTAATACTGTTTTTCCAGAAATCTTCGACATTGTTTCCTAAGGGTGTAACTGCACCCATTCCTGTTATGACAACTCTTTTCATACCTAGTTATTGATTTTAAATAAATTAGAGGTTCCTCTGGCAATTAATCTTGTTTTATCTGCGTTCCATATTTCGCATTGGGCATTTACAAATTGCTTTCCTCTTTTAATGATTTTAGTTTCGGCTACAATATTATCATTTTCTTTCGCAGTTGAAAAATAATCGATGACATTATTTATGGTTGTTATGAAAGATTTTTCATTTAATGAAAACATAGTAGCCCCAATAATGTCGTCCACAATAGCTGCTGTTACTCCACCATGGAGATTGCCAATAGGATTCAGCCATTCGGGCCGGACGGTATACCGGAATTCGAGATTTCCCTCTTCTACAGAAACAACGATCGGATTCAGCCATTTCATAAAGGGTGAAGGGGACTGATCAAATTCTTTTCCAATAAACTGTTTTAACTGTTCTAATCGATCCATATTGTAATTCTTATTTTTCTAAAATCATAGTAACACCCTGTCCTCTGGCGGCACAAATAGAAATAAAGCCCTTTCCGCTTCCTTTTTCATTCAGAAGCTTAGCAAGGGTAGCTATAATTCTGCCACCTGTTGCCGCAAATGGATGAGCTGCAGCAAGGCTTCCACCTTTTACGTTTAATTTATTTCTGTCTATTTTTCCCAATGCTTTTTCGAGCCCGAATTTTTTAGCAAGATCATCATTTTCCCAGATCTTAATGGTGGCTAAAACCTGTGCAGCAAATGCTTCATGGATTTCATAATAGTCAAAATCCTCAATTTTCATTCCTGCTTTTTTCAGCATTCGGTCAGCTGCAAAAACAGGGGCAAGAAGTAGATTTTGTTTGTTTTCAACATACTCTATTCCAGCTATTTCTGAAAAAGTGATATAAGCCAGGATCGGGAGGTTATTTGCCTTAGCCCATTCTTCACTAGCTAATAGAATAGCAGAGGCTCCATCTGTAAATGGAGTAGAGTTTCCTGCGGTCAGCGTTCCGTTTTGTTTATCAAATGCTGGTTTTAGTTGAGCTAATTTTTCCAGACTAGTATCAAGGCGTAAATTATTGTCTTTCTCCAAACCAAATGCAGGTGTGATCATATCATTAAAGAATCCTTCTTCATAAGCCTTTGCCATATTTTTATGACTTTTAAAAGCTAGCTCATCCTGATCTTCACGAGGGATCTGATAATATTTCGCGGTAATTTCAGTATGCTCACCCATAACCAAACCAGTTTTAGGTTCTTGTCCTTTGTATGGAATAGGCATCCAGTCTTTCAAAGATGGACTTAAAAGATATTTTAATTTTCCAAAAGCTGATTTTTCTTTATTGGCTTTCAGAAGGGCTTTTCTCAATCTTGCAGAAGATTCAAAAGGAATATTGCTCATGGCTTCTACGCCACATGCAATCCCACTTTCTATTTGTCCCAGAGCGATTTTATTCCCAATATAGATAGCTGCTTCAATCCCGGTATCGCAGGCTTGTTGCAGGTCACATGCCGGAGTTGCAGGATCTAGAGAGGTATTCATTACCGTTTCTCTGATGAGGTTGCTTTCGGATATGTGCTTAATAACAGCACCACCCGCTACTTCCCCAAGAAGTTTTCCCTTTAGATGGTAACGATCTATTAATCCGTTTAAAGCAGAAACAAGCAAATCCTGATTTCCTGCATCTGTGTAAGCGGTATTCATTCTGGCAAAAGGAATTCTGTTGTATCCTACGATGGCCACTTTTTTTGTTTCCATATGATAAAATTTATGATGGAATAATGTTGAGTTCCTGATCAATGATTAAGAGTATTCTGTCCAAAGCAAGGTTCAGATAGCTTTCGTCACCTGTTGTTTTGGAAAGGAGAATTCCTCCTTCGGTAAGCATAATAAACAAGGAGGCTAATTCATGAGCATTGGCTTCTCTATTTAATTCTCCATTTTGCTGGCCTTCCGTAATTACTGTTGAAATCTTTTTGATCCAGCCTTCAAAAGAGATCGTTACTTGTTTTTGTAGTATTGGAAAAGTATCATCCGCTTCAGTGGCTGCATTCATCAAAGGGCATCCTCCATTCAGGAATACTGCTTTCCAGCTTTTACGGTAAAAATTGACAAAAGCTTTTAGTTTATCCAAAGCAGAAGGGAAGTTCTCTCCTAAAGATCTGGCCATGCTTTTACTCAATAACATGGAATTGTATTTATAAGCTTCAAGAGCCACTTCATCTTTGTTTTCAAAGTTACCGTAAATGCTTCCTTTTGTTAATCCTGTTGCTTCCGTAATGTCCGAAAGGGTTGTTGAGAGGTACCCTTTCTTATTAAATAAGGGGGCGGTGGTCTCAATGATAAACTGTTTGGTCTTTTCTGCTTTTGACATACTCGTGAAATTATATGCAAATATACGAAAATATACCAAATGGTATATTTAAGATAAAAGTTAAGTCCGGGCATGTTATGACCCAGACTTACTATAATTTATTTAAACAGAGCTTCTTTTATAGTAGCAGCTGCATGAGTTATTGACTGTTGGATGGCCGGAATATGAGCCAATGGATTCAGCATTCCGTAATCATGGATAAATCCTTTATAAACAGCAAGTGTTGTAGGAACACCAGCTTCGTCCAGTTTTCTTCCGTACGCCACTCCCTCATCATGAAGAATATCATTTTCAGCCACATGAAGCAATGCAGGAGGTAATCCTTTTAATTCTTCAAGAGAAGCCTGATATGGGGAAGCGTATTTTTCTTTTCTTTTTTCAAGATCTGTGGTATAATTATCCCACATCCATTTCATTAATGGAGCGGTCAGGAATCTTTCCTGTCCATATTTTTCATAAGATTCCCTGGAGAAATCAGAATCAGTAACAGGCCATAATAAGACTTGGTATTGAAGTTGAGGACCATTCTTATCTTTTGCCATCAATGAAACTACTGCAGCCATATTTCCACCTACGCTATTTCCGACAACGGCTAATTTTGAACCATTCACACCGATTTCTTTGCCATTTTCTGCTACCCACTTTGTAGCAGCGTATGCCTGATTAATCGCGGTAGGATACTGGGCTTCTGGTGATGGAGTATAGTCAGGAAATACTGCAACTGCGCAACTTTTTACAACTAAATCCCGTACGAGTCTTTTATGGGTAGGGAAATCCCCTAAAACCCATCCGCCGCCATGGAAAAACATAAAAACGGGAAGATTGTCTTCTGCTCCTTTAGGCTTTACAATGTGGATATTCAGTGAAATTCCATCTTGGGTGATCGTTCTTTCAGACTCTTCAATATCTGAATAATCAAAACTTACTGATTTTTGTGCTCCTACCAGAACCTGTCTTGCATCTTCGGGAGACATTTCTTCAATAGGCTTTCCGCCTCCACTGTTAAGATCTTTAAGGAATGCACGGATATCTTTTAAAATATGAGGATCGCTTTCAGCGGGTTGAATATTGTGTGACATAATAATTGGTTTTTAAGGTTGTTAATTGGTTATAATAGTAAGGTTGTTTTAAGCTAACGTTGCATTCAATGTAATTTCAAAGTTGAAAGCAGCACTTACAGGACATCCTTCTTCAGCTATTTTAGCATATTTTTGAAAATCCTCTTCTGAAAGGCCAGGAACTTTTGCTGTTAATGTCAATTCTGACTTTGTAATTTTTCCAATGCTTGGATCAAGAGTAATAACAGATGTTGTTTTTAGTTCTTCAGGGGTAAAACCAGCCTGAGATAATTCTGCACTCAGTTTCATGGTAAAACACCCCGCGTGAGCAGCAGCTAAAAGTTCCTCAGGGTTTGTTCCGACTCCGTCAGCAAATCTGCTGTTGAAAGAATACTGAGTTTCATTTAATGTTGTGCTTTGAGTTGTTAAACTTCCTTTTCCTTCTTTGATGTTACCGTTCCAAACGGCTGTTGCGTTACGTTTCATAATGTTTTGTTGTTTATTTAATATTTAATTGATTTTTGATATGACAAAGGTATGTTGTATCGTGGTTGATTTCAATAGATAAAAAGAGCTAAATATTGTACTTTTTTCCCTGCGTGTATTTTTCTTGGAAAATATCGAATCCAAAATTTTTGCATCAGGTCTTCAAAAATAAAACTTTGTGATAGCATCAATATACTTTAATTATAAAGGTACAAAAATCAATGATGGTGCTCCTATTAATTCTTCATATCATATATGTAACAATAAAAATGTATATATTTCCGATAATTCTATTATCAATATTTACATTTGAATTATAATTTCTGCTAAAAACAATATGAGTAGCTTAGAAAATATTTTGAGAGAAATAACCCCTTTGTCGCCAGAGGATAGTTTTCTTGTATTTGACCGGATCAAAACATCCTTTGATTTCCCTTATCATTATCACCCGGAAATAGAAATTAATTTTATTTATAAAGGAAAAGGGTACCGCAGGATGGTGGGGGATCATACAGGAGAAATCGGTGATATAGAATTGGTGCTGGTTGGACCTAATCTTCCACACTGCTGGGCGAACTACAGATGTAAGAATAAGAAAACCTATGAGATCGTAGTTCAATTCAATCAGGATTTTTTTAATCAGTCCATGATGCAGAAAAATATCCTGAAACCAATCAATAACCTGATCAAGGATTCTATCAGAGGAATCATGTTCTCAAAAGAAACTGCTGAAAAGCTGAAAGAATCATTTCTTAATTTATCAAAGATGAGTAGTTTTGAATCTTTCATAGAGATCATGAAGATCCTTAATGAATTGGCAACAGCAGAGAACAAAACGCTTTTATCTTCTTACAGCATCGAGCTTGAAACATTTGTGGACAGTGATAAAATGAAAATCATTCATGATTTTGTCCATAAAAATTTTGAAAATAAAATCACCTTAGAAGGAGCAGCCTCATTAGTCAATATGAGTAATGTAACATTCAACAGATTCATAAAGAAAAGAACGGGTAAAACCTTCGTCAATTACCTTAATGAAATAAGAATAAGTTATGCTGCACGATGGCTAATGGAAAAAAATCTTACCATTTCTGAGATTGCTTTTGAAGCAGGCTTTAATAATATCGCGAATTTTAATAAGGTTTTCAAATCTATTAAAAAAACAACCCCTACAGAATTCAGGGAGCAGTTCAAAGGTGTAAAGAAAATAGAATGATATTTTTGTTTTAAATGACTTTTACAATCTAGAGTCCGGATTTTGGTGTCCGGATTTTCTTTTTTGAACCCCAAATCAATAGAAATTGTGAAAAAAATTAAGCATAAGTCACTATTTGGCTATAAAAAACATCACAAATAACTCATGTTTCAAATTGTAAATAGTGCTGTAAAATACTAGATTTCAGGGGTTAAAAAGGCTGTCTGGAAAACGTCAGAAAAAATAATATCGTTTTATGACAAAATAGTATTATATCTGATTGTGCACAAAAATTAGATTTGTCAATATGAATTAAATTTTAACGAAACTTTAATTGTTTGATGTTTATGATACATAAATGTTAAGCAAAATAAAGTGAACTTGCTTTATAATTAAAACAAGGTGTAAAGTACTGATTCTAAAAATTAAACACTATTTAATCTACCTATGAGAAAAACTGCTATACCGGTTTTATTAGCTTTTTCTGTGTTTGGATATGCACAAGTAAAAAAGCCTGCCGATACAACTAAAACAACCGATATTGAAGAGGTTGTTGTGACATCTTTGGGGATCAAAAAACAAGCACGCTCACTTACCTATTCAAGCCAGCAGATTGGCGGAGATGAGCTGACGGCGGTAAAGACTCCCAATCTTTTAAATTCCATCAACGGAAAAGTTTCCAATGTGCAGATCAATAGAACCAATGGTGTAGGGAGTTCCGTAAGGGTGGTTATGAGGGGAAATAAATCTGTATCTAATAGCCAGCCTTTGTACGTGATTGATGGAATTCCGATTATTAATGATGCAGGAAAGGCTCCGGAGATTAGTCAATATTCAAGTATGCCGGATGCTGGAGATGTTTTGAGTTCCATCAATCCTGATGATATTGAAAGCATTAACTTCCTGAAAGGAGCTTCTGCTTCGGCGTTGTATGGTTCTGCAGGAGGGAATGGTGCCATATTAATCACCACAAAAAAAGGAAAAGCGGGTAGAAGTTCTATTAGTTACAGTTCTAGTTTCAGTGTGGAACAAGCATATAGCCTACCTAAGTTGCAGCATAGTTATCTATCTTATGATCCTTCTGTATCGAGCGATGCTCCTGGTGCATCAATTCAGAGTTGGGGAGCAAAAGGCTCTTCTAAGGACTATCTAAAAGATTTTCTGCAAAATGGAACGACATGGGTAAATAGCCTTTCTTTTCAATCAGGAAATGAAAAATCAACTAATTATTTCTCTATTGGAAATACGACCAATAAAGGAGTTGTTCCTATGTCTTATTTTGATCAGTATAATGTTTCTTTCAGAAACTCCAGTAAATTTCTGGATGATAAGTTGACATTGGATGCTAACTTCATAGGTTCCCTACAAAACAGTGTAAACAGACAATCGCCAGGTGTATCTTTTTCTCCTTTAACGAGTTTATACTGGTTACCGAGAGGGGTAGATTTCGACCAATATGGAGCTGATAATTATTCATTCATTGACAAAAACCGTTTACTTCCAGCTCAGAATTGGTGGGAGGTAAAACCAGACGGGTCATTCAAAGGAAATCCTGCTACACAGAATCCGTATTGGATATTGAACAGGGATAGGGTTACTGTAAATAATAAAAATACATACAGTGCTGTTGCTTTATCATACCAGATTAATCCGTGGTTAACAGCAAGAGTACGAGGGAACTATAGTTGGAGTACTTCAGATAGTCAAAGAGGAATTTCTGCCTATTCTGATCCTGCACTGTTAGCAAATGGTGCAAATGGAAGGCTCCTTAGAAATACATACGAAAATTCTTCTACTTACGGAGATGTTTTATTAGTAGGTAATCCTAAATTGAGCGAGGATGTTTCTTTAGATTTTACAGTAGGGGGAAGTATTAATACATCTAGAAACAAAGTAACCCAAATTGATAATTCCTATCTGGCAACACCTAATTTATTTGCGTTAAATAACCTTGTATGGCCAGGAAACAGAGCTCCAGGAGATGGTTATCATTATATTTATTATAATCTGAAAAAACAGGTTCAATCCGTTTTTGCAAGCGCATCTGTTGGATACAAAAATATGTTTTATGTCGATATGACATTCAGAAATGATTGGGATTCTACTCTGGCTTTAACCGGAAGAAAAGGATTTGATTATGAATCCGTTGGGGCAAATGCTATATTATCCTCTGTATTTAAACTTCCGGAGACGATTAATTTCTGGAAAATAAGAGCTTCTTATGCTACTGTTGGATTAGGATTGCCACCCAACATATCAAACGCAATGTTAGAATACAATAAAGGATATTCTTTTGGAGTAGATGCTGGAACAATTGTTTATCCTAAGAGTTCATTTGTTACTGATCCTCGTTATAAGGACTTATTTCCAAAACCGGAACTTAACAAGACATTTGAAGCAGGTACTGAATTGAGATTGCTTAGAAACAGGCTTAATTTTGATTTTACCTATTATGATTCTAATGCAACCAACCAGTTATTAGAAACATTGATCTCTTCCAATTTAGGGGGTATTCCTACAGGATCATATTATATCAATGCAGGAAAGATACAGAATACAGGTTTTGAGTCTTCATTGTCTTATAAAGTTTTCAATACCGGGAAATTTGACTGGACTACTACATTGAATGGATCCGTAAACAAAAATAAGATCGTTGAATTATTTCCTTCAAGTCTGAACATACCTCAGGATCAATTGTTTTCATTAACCGGTGGTGGAAACTTCACTAAAATGAAATTAGGAGGATCTTTTGGTGATATTTATGGGATTAAATACCAAAGAGACGAACAGGGGCGCATTTTAGTGGATAAAGATGGTATTCCATTAGCAACGACAGGGAGTCTTGGTTATTTAGGGAACCCAAATCCTAAATTTATATTAGGTTTTAATAATAGTTTTAATATAGGAAAATTAGGAATTTCCTTCCTTGTTGATGGGAAATTTGGGGGACAGGTCTTATCGCTTACTGAAAAGGCAAATGATGTGTATGGTGTGAGTCAGAACTCTGCGAATGCCCGTGATGCGGGTGGAGTATCTATTCCAAATTCAGTATATGCACCTGGAACACCTAATGCAGGGCAGGTATATAATGGAAAAACTGATCCTAAAGCATACTATAAAGCGGTGGGAGGAATTGAAAATAATACAGGGATTGATGAAGCCTATATGTATAGTGCTACCACAGTACGTTTACGCCAGGCTTCAGTATCATATACCTTTGATGTAAATTCGAAATATATGAAGAGTGCAACGCTAAGTCTTGTAGGAACTAATTTGTTTTTCTTCTACAAAAAGGCTCCTTTCGATCCTGAGCAGGTATCTGGAAATACGCCAGGTGGTGTAGGAGTAGATTCTTTTGGATTGCCAATCACCCGATCTATCGGATTATCATTAAAAGCTAACTTCTAATTTTACAAAACAAAATGAAAATCATTAATATAAAAACATGGGTACTGGGCGCGATAGTTTTGGCTTCTGCTTCTGGATGTACCAGTGAACTTGATCAATATAATCAGGAAAAGTTAGGAGGACCTGAAAATTTTTATGCTGATTTTAAACTGGTAGTAGACCCTTTGGTATCTATGCAAAGAGGACTTCAGTCGGATTACCAGCTATACCCTAATTTGAGCGCGGATATGTTCAGCGGTATGTTCAGTACAGCATCCCAATTTAATGGGGGGAAAAATAATATGACCTATTATATGATGGATGGATGGAACAATAGGATTATTGCAAGACAACAGGATATTTTTAATTATTCTATCAACATGGATAATGCAGCTAAAAATATCTATAAAGGAATAGATTTTAAAGGAACTTTAGCGGTTAAAAAAATATTAAGAGTTATTACTGCAGCAAGGGTTTCAGATAATCATGGTCCTGTTGTGTACAGTAAATATGACACACCAAATGCCAATGGTACGACGGATTTTGACTCTCAACAAAATGCATATAATCAATTTATTATAGATCTTACCTCTGCAGTAAATGATTTGCAAGCGATACAAAATTCTCCTGCTACACAAAATGTAGAAGATAAATCAGCATTAAAAAAAGCGGATTTAGTGTATCAGGGAAACATGGGTAAGTGGGCAAAACTAGCCAACTCACTTAAGTTGAGATTAGCAATGCGTATGAGTTATGCAGATCCTGCTAAGTCTAAGCAGTATGCAGAAGAGGCTCTTGCTTCATCGGCAGGATTAATTACTGAGAATGAGGATAATGCCTTGATCAGTGTTGGTCAATCAGAATTGAGCTTTATTATCTATTCTTGGGGAGATTGTCTTATAGGAGCACCTTTAATGGCTTATATGAATGGATATAATGATCCTAGGCTTCCTGCCTATGCAATTCCTGCAACAGATACGAATCCTCAGATCAATGGAAAATATATAGGAATCCGTCAGGGAATTGATCTGTTAAACGGGAAATCAACATATGGCGGTTTTTCACAGCCACAGGCAAAATCAGCTAATGGGGATTACTTTTCCGCTACTGACGGTAAAATGAAACTGTTTACAGCAGCAGAAACCTGGTTCCTGAAAGCAGAAGCAGCATTAAGAGGATATGCCGGAGCAGGTGGAATACAGGCGGATTATGAAGCCGGAGTTCAACAGTCCTTTGGTGAGTGGGGGAAAAGTGCAAGCGTTGCGGCATATTTGGCTAACACAACAGCTACAGAAGCACCTTATGTTGACCCAAAAAATGCAGATAATAATATAGGTGTTGGACACCCAGAGTTAAGTACCATTACCATTGCATGGAATAATGCTGATTCTAACGAAAGAAAACTGGAAAGAATCATTACTCAAAAATGGCTGTCACTTTATCCAAATGGACCTGAAGCTTGGGCTGAACAAAGAAGAACAGGTTACCCTATTCTTTTCAAAGTAAGACAAAATGATAGTGGTGGGCTGATCAGCACAGATGCTATGATCCGAAGAATTCCGTTCACCGTGGATACTAAAAATTCACTTTTTAACTATCCACAAGCTTTACAGTATTTAGGTGGAGCAGATACAGGAGGAACGAAACTTTGGTGGGATAAGAAACCATAATTTATAAATAAATAATTTAAAAATACAGAGGCCGTCTCAAATGAAAAGCATGAATTCATGCTTTTCATTCCGGTGTAAAAATCTACAGTATTTTTTATTTCTCACAATGTTTCGTTTATATCGGAATGGAACTTTTGAGATGTCCTCTTTCTTTAGCATCTATTACTTTAACATGGGAAAAAATATTTCCGGAACCCGATCAATACAACCGATCTTTTGGATCTCAACATTATATTTTGCAATGGGTGTACCCTTTGTGACGATTAATGCAGTTTCCGGGATTATGTATAAAGATATGGGAGTTTCGGATTCAAAGATTACTTTTTGGACGGCTCTGATTTTATTTTCCTGGACCTTAAAACCTTTGTGGAGTCCATTTCTTGAGATCTATAAAACAAAAAAATTCTTTGTCGTTTTTACCCAGTTTGCTATAGGGATTCTGTTTGCTCTGATTGCATTAAGTCTTCCTATGCCCGATTTTTTTAAATACAGTATTGCTCTTTTTGCGGTTGTTGCATTTTGTGGAGCAACACATGATATAGCTGCGGATGGGACCTACATTAATTTTTTAACCAACAAAGAACAGGCAAAGTATATCGGATGGCAGGGCGCATTTTATAACCTGGCCAAGATTATAAGCAGTGGAGTACTCGTTTATTTCGCTGGAGTTTTAGAAAAAACAAAAGGAGTTACGCATGCGTGGATGATCATTATGGGAGTATATGCTTTCTTATTTTTCATTTTGGCTGTTTATCATTATTCTATTTTACCAAAAGAAGACAAACTGGAAAAGCAGAAAAATGAAAAAACTGCCGGAAATGTTCGAAAGGAACTTCTGGATGTGATCACGTCCTTCTTTACAAAACGAAAGATCCTCTGGTCTGTACTGTTCATTATTTTATACCGGTTTGCAGAAGGATTTGCGATCAAGATTGCCCCTCTGTTTTTCAAGGCGCCGAGAGCGTCAGGAGGACTGGGATTATCCACATC
This sequence comes from Chryseobacterium sp. T16E-39, assembly GCF_002216065.1. Taxonomy (NCBI): domain Bacteria; kingdom Pseudomonadati; phylum Bacteroidota; class Flavobacteriia; order Flavobacteriales; family Weeksellaceae; genus Chryseobacterium; species Chryseobacterium sp. T16E-39. The sequence continues at coordinate 3,438,854 of NZ_CP022282.1, forward strand.
GGACATTGGTCTTATTTATGGGACCTATGGCTCAGCAGCGTTTATTTTAGGCTCGGTATTAGCGGGTTATTTTATTTCTGCCCGAGGGTTGAAAAGATCTTTAATCTGGTTATGCTGCGCATTTAATATTCCATTTGTAGTGTATGCTTTATTGGCGCATTATCAGCCGGATACTCTTCTGCCGGTAAGCATTGCCGTTGTAGTAGAATATTTTGGATATGGATTTGGTTTCGTGGGGCTTATGCTGTATATGATGCAGCAGATTGCACCGGGTAAACATAAAACGGCTCACTACGCATTTGCAACAGGTATTATGAATCTTGGTGTAATGATCCCCGGAATGTTTAGTGGGACGATCAGTGACTGGATAGGATACAAATTGTTTTTTATCTGGGTTTTGGTTGCCACCATACCTGCATTTTTAGTCACTTTGATTGCTCCATTTCCGCATCCGGAACAACAAAAAGAACAATAACTCACTTATTATAATAATTTAAATAAAAGTAAAAAATACTTTATGACACCTCAATCAGCAATGATCCCTTGGCAGGATCGTCCGGTAGATAGTCACGACATTATGTGGCGTTTTTCCGAAAATCCAATTATCAACAGATATGCGATACCTACATCAAACAGTATATTCAATAGTGCCGTAGTCCCTTTTGAGGACGGATTTGCAGGCGTTTTCAGATGCGATAACAAGGCAGTACAAATGAATATTTTTGCAGGTTTCAGTAAGGATGGGGTTAATTGGGATATCAACCACGATCCTATTGAAATGAAGGCAGGAAATACAGAAATGATCGAATCTGATTATAAATATGACCCTCGTGTCACTTTTATAGAAGATCGTTATTGGATCACTTGGTGTAACGGGTATAACGGACCTACGATTGGAATTGGTTATACTTTTGACTTTAAGGAATTTTTCCAGTGTGAAAATGCATTTCTGCCTTTTAACAGAAACGGAGTGCTTTTCCCGGATAAAATAGATGGTAAATATGCGATGCTAAGCCGTCCAAGTGATAACGGACATACACCTTTTGGTGATATTTATATCAGTTATAGTCCTGATATGAAATACTGGGGTGAACACCGTTGTGTAATGAAAGTTGCACCTTTTGAAGAAAGCGCATGGCAATGTACAAAGATCGGAGGAGGGCCGGTTCCTATAAGAACGGAAGAAGGATGGCTGCTTTTCTATCATGGAGTCATCAATACATGTAATGGTTTCAGATATTCAATGGGAGCTGCATTGCTTGACCTTGAAGATCCTTCCAAAGTACTATACAGAACAAAACCATATTTACTGGCGCCGGCAGAATTGTATGAACTTACAGGAGATGTTCCGAATGTGATTTTCCCTTGTGCAGCATTATCAGAAGGTGACAAGGTAACGGTATATTATGGTGCTGCTGATACAGTAGTTTCCATCGCCTTTGGATATATTTCAGAAATCATTGATTTTATGAAAAAAAATTCGCTTTAAAATTGTAATGAAAGCGTCATTTTCTCGCTTTTAAAATAAAATTTTCATTTTTTTGTGTTGTCTTAAAAATGTTCAAGATCTCTCTATTATGAAAAAGGAACTGTTTATTTATTTTTTTGTTGCTCTATTTTTTCAAACCAGTAATGCACAACGCAAAGACGATGTTCTTTCCTGGGTAGATCCGTTTATCGGAACCGGTGGACATGGGCATACATTTCCAGGAGCGACAACTCCTTTCGGAATGATACAGTTGAGCCCGGATCAGAATACCAAAAGTGGTGACTGGGACTGGTGTTCCGGTTATCATTACAGCAGCAAAACGATTATGGGATTCAGTCATAATCACTTGAGTGGAACGGGTTGGGCAGATCTTGGAGATATTTTAGTAATGCCAACTACAGGAAAAGTACAAATGCTTCCAGGGTCAGAAGAAAATCCTGAAACGGGATATCGTTCCAAATTCAGTCATGAAAGAGAAACGGCATCACCAGGATATTACTCTGTAATGTTGGACAGTTATGGTATAAAAGCTGAATTGACAGCTTCTCCGAGGGTAGGTTTTCATAAATATACTTTTCCAAAAAGTGATGAAGCGAACATCATCATCGATCCAACCAACAAGATATTCGGAAATATTTATCATACACTGGTAAGAATCCAGGGTAACAACAAAATCTCAGGATATTGTTACAGCAATGGTTGGGGAGGTAAGAGATTTGCGTATTTTGTAATGGAGTTTTCAAAACCGTTTAAATCGTATGGAACTTATTCAGAAGGTAAAATACAGGAAAATGAAAAATTTGCTTTGGCGAAAGATGCAAAAGCATTTGTAAGATTTTCTACACAGGAAAATGAAAGCATTGAGGTAAAAGTATCTTTGTCTCCGGTGAGTACGGAAGGAGCTCAGGAAAATTTTGATGCAGAAGCTAAGAATGTTGATTTTGCTAAAGCTAAAGAAACAGCCCAAAATACATGGAGAGATCTTATCAATAGATTTCAGATAACAGGAGGTACTGATGACCAGAGAAAAATTTTCTATACAGGGGTTTATCACACTTTCATCGCACCGAATCTTTATATGGATACCAATGGGGATTATGTGGCGGCTCAGGAAAACATGAACACCAAATGGTTTACCAATTACAGTACATATTCTTATTGGGACGGCTTTAGAGCTACACACCCGTTGCTTACCATCATGGATCAGAAACACACCAAGGAATTTGCAAATTCTCTGATCAGCAGATTTACAGATCGTAAAGATCATATGCCAATCTGGGAGCTTTGTGGATATGATAATTTCTGTATGCTTGGATATCATAGTGTATCTGTGATCTGGGATGCGATTTCTAAAGGAGTACCCGGAATTGATCAGGAAAAAGCATTTGCTGCTATGAAAGATGCTTCCTTAACAGACAAAATGAGCAGCAGTGACGGTGGCGGTGGTCTTAATGATTATATTAAATTAGGGTATACGCCATCAGAAAACGGAGCTTCTGTTTCAGCAACCCTGGAATATGCTTATGATGACTGGTGTATCCAACAATTGGCAGAAAAGCTGGGCAAAAAAGAGGAAGCAGAGGTATACAAAAAACGCTCTATGAACTTCCTTAATACTTTTAATAAAGAAAACAATCATTTCTGGCCCAAACAGAAAAACGGACAGTTCCTTGCTGATTTCAAGTTGAATGATTGGAAAAAGCTCCAGCCACACTGGGTTTCCGGAAATATCTGGGCATACGATTTCTTCGTGCCCCATCAGATTGATGAAATGATGAATCTGTATGGAGGGAAAAAAGGATTTGAGGAAAAATTAGATAAGACTTTTACTGAAGCTCTTAAAATGGAAGGGGAACAGCATGTCGATATTTCAGGATTTATCGGATCTCTTGGGTTTGGAGATGAACCGGGACATCACGTTCCTTATCTTTACAATTATGCGGGAGCTCCTTATAAAACCCAGAAAATGATCAAGTTCATCCGTGATAATATGTACGCAGCAAAACCTGATGGGATTGTAAATAACGAAGACTGTGGACAAATGTCGGCATGGTATATTTTCTCTTCACTAGGGTTTTATCCTGTGACTCCTGGAAAACCTGTGTATGCGATTGGAGCACCGCAATTTCCAAAAGCTTCTTTAAAGCTTGAAAATGGAAAAACATTTACCGTAATCGCAGATAAAATCTCGGATAAAAATATTTACGTTCAGAAAATGTTTTTAAATGGTAAAGAATTTAAAAGCTGGGAGATCAGCCACAGCGATATTATGAATGGCGGTGAACTGAAGTTTGTGATGGGAAGTAAGCCTGTAAAATAGAATTAATAAACAATAACGAAATAAACGTATCAATGGAAAGGAGAAAATTTATTAAAACAAGTGCACTGGCAGGAGCCGGATTATTATTTGCGCAAAATACTTTTGCAAAGGGACTAAGCGTAGAAGAATTCCCTATTGTCCGTGTACCAAAAGATAAAAGACATTTTACCAGTGAAGCGGTAGAAACTGCTATCTCAGCGTTCAAAAAGAAAGTGAAGAATAAAGAATTAAGCTGGCTTTTTGAAAACTGCTTTCCCAATACATTAGATACAACCGTTTTCTACACCGAAACCAATGGAGTACCGGACACGTATGTTATCACAGGGGACATCGATGCGATGTGGCTTCGTGACAGCTCTGCTCAGGTTTTCCCTTATTTACAGTTTTCAAAGAAGGATGAAAAGCTGCATAAGCTTATCTCAGGAGTGATCAATAAGCAGACCCAGTTTATTTTAAAAGATCCTTATGCGAATGCATTCTATAATGATGATCAGAAAATAAGCAAGTGGAAAGAATATGACCATACGGATATGAAGCCGGGTATCCACGAAAGAAAGTGGGAAATCGATTCATTATGTTATCCTATCCGTCTTGCCTATCATTTCTGGAAGACAACCGGAGATACCAAACCATTTGATAATAACTGGCTGCAGGGAATCAAGCTGACTCTGCAAACTTTTATAGAGCAACAGAGAAAGACTGGTTTAGGACCGTATCAGTTTGAAAGAACAACAGCTTGGGCTACTGATGGAATCCCAATGGGAGGATATGGTTATCCTACGAAACCGGTTGGTTTGATTAATTCGATGTTCCGTCCGAGTGATGATGCCACTATTTATGCATTTCTTATTCCTTCCAATTTATTTGCAGTCGTAAGCTTACGTCAGGCCGCAGAAATGGTATCAGAAATCAAAAATGAAAAAGCTCTGGCTCAGCAATTAACGAGTCTTGCAGATGAGGTAGACGCTGCAATCAGGAAATACGGAATCTACGATCACCCTGAATATGGAAAAATATATGCTTTTGAGACCAATGGTTTTGGAAGCTACAACCTGATGGATGATGCCAATTGTCCGAGTTTGTTAGGACTGCCTTATCTGGGTGCTGTAAAAGCAGATGACCCGGTATACATCAATACCAGAAAATATATCTGGTCAAAAGATAATCCATTCTTTTTTAAAGGTAAACTGGCAGAAGGAATTGGAGGCCCTCACATCGGTTTAGATATGATCTGGCCAATGAGTATCATTATGAAAGCACTTACCACCAAAGATAAAGGTGAGATCAAATGGTGTATTGAAACATTACAAAAGACACATGGTGGAACAGGTTTTATGCATGAATCTTTCCATAAAGATAATGACAAGAAATTCACCAGAGAATGGTTTGCATGGTCCAACACGTTATTCGGAGAACTACTGTGGAAAACCTTTAATGAAAATCCTGAGCTACTCGGATAGCCTCAAAATTTTATAGCCGCATTCAACACAAATAAAAGTTTTAAAGATGGAAAATAATAAAGTTTTTACCCCTGTAGAGCACACCTTTTTGAATGACGTTCCAAGAAACAATAAGGTGAATGTTCCCTATATCGTTGTTGATAATTTTCCTAAACTGGGAATGCTTTCGGCATTCCGGTTTTTGGAATGGGTGTCCAAAAACCCCAATGGAGTCATCAGTCTTCCTACGGGAAAGACTCCTGAGTATTTTATCTATTGGACAAAATATATCCTCGATAACTGGGAAGAAGAAAATGTGGTCAGACTCAGAGAGAAACATCAGCTGTTATGTGCTGAAAAGCCATCATTGGCTGATCTGCATTTTGTACAGATCGATGAGTTTTATCCCATAAAATCTTCACAGGGTAATAGCTTTTATCATTATGTAAACAAATATTATATTGAAGGATTTGGGCTAAAGAAGGAAAATGCTTTGCTTATCAATTGTGATGAAATCCTTTTAGCTGAAGGGAAGAGCTTTGAAGAAGTTTTCCCGGACAGTAAAGTGAATCTGGAGTTGAGATACCGTGAAGCTCAAAATCCAATGGAAAAGCTTCAAAAGGAATCTATTTTTCTAATCGACAATTGGTGTTCTGCATATGAACAGCAAATCCGTCAACTTGGGGGAATTGGGTTTTTCCTTGGAGGAATCGGCCCTGATGGACATATTGCTTTTAATATTAAAGGTTCTGATCCTTATTCCACAACAAGATTAACTTCTACCAATTTTGAAACCCAGGCAGTTGCCGCGGGAGACCTTGGAGGAATTGAAATTTCAAAAGAACGATTGGTCATCACTATAGGATTAGAAACCATCATTTATAACAAGGATGCGGTTGCTATTATTTTTGCAGCAGGAGAAGCCAAAGCTCCTATGATAAAAGATGCATTGGAACTTCCTCCTTCCAATTTATATCCGGCCTCAGTTCTCTCTCAGCTTGCTAATGGACGGTTTTATTTGACATTAGGTGCGGCCAGCATGTTGAATGATCTTGTAGATAATTACTATCAGTCAGGCAACTGGTCTCAGGAAAAAACAGACCGGGCAGTAATGTCCCTGACCCAGAAACTGAACAAGTACGCAGAACATCTTACGCTAGATGATCTGAGACAGGATGAATACACAAAATTAATTCCTGACCTGAATGATGATACAGTACAACAGGTCATTACTTCCATCGAAGGAAAAATAAAAACAGGGACAAAACCACTAAGCAATGAGGTTTTTTATCATACAGGACCCCATCACGATGATATCTCCCTAGGGCTGTTACCTTATATTCATTATCAGTCGCGTAATGAAACCAATTCATCTCATTATTCGGTTCTTACATCTGGATTTACTGCAGTTACGAATAAATTTTTAATAAAGATCCTTCGCGATACCCTTTCCTTTATAGGAAAAGAGGAAATAGAAATGCTTAATTACCCGGACTTTTTCGAAACCGGATATAGAAATAAAAAGGATAAAGACGTTTATCATTACCTGATCAATATAGCTTCTGAAAATGAAGAAGAAAGATCAAGAGCTGTTTCCCATCGAATGGTGAGAAACGTTGTTGAACTGTGGAATCTGAAGAGCAAATCGGATTTATCTGAAAAGATTACGGAAATCATTAATACAGTTAATTCCAGTTATGATGGGCAAAATCCAGAACCAAAAATTCAGACCCTGAAAGGGATGATCCGGGAATATGAAGAAGAACTGGTATGGGCTCATTTTGGAGTCCGGACAAAAAATGTAAGTCATTTGCGACTTGGATTTTATACGGGTGCCATTTTCACAGAAAAGCCCAGAAGAGAAAGAGATGTTCTTCCCATCCTACAACAGTTAAAAGAGATCAATCCGACAGTGATAAGTTTAGCTTTCGATCCTGAAGGCAGTGGCCCGGATACCCATTACAAGGTTTTACAGGCTATCGCAGAAGCGGTAAGAGAATGGGGGAAAGAAAAAGACCTTTCTCAACTTAAAATCTGGGGCTACAGAAATGTCTGGTATCAGTTTAATGCAGCTGATATCACCCATATTTTTCCGGTATCACTGAATGCGATGAGTACGATGGATGAAAGTTTTACCAACAGTTATCTGAGCCAGGTTGATGCCTCTTTTCCAAGTTACCGTTACAATGGAAAGTTTAGCCACTTGTCGATACAGACCTGGGTAGAACAACTTAAGGCAGTACAGCTGGTACTAGGCAAACCCTATTTTTATGATAATGAAAGCCCAAGGCTTCGCGCCACACACGGACTGCTTTTCTTTAAAGAAATGAACGTAGAAGAATTTCTTCAATCTGCCAGAGAACTGGAAAAGTCAACAGAGGGAGCATTCTGATGAAGGCTTATAGTGAAGAAAGCTTAAAAACAGATCAAAACTAAAATAACTATACTATGAAAGGAAAATCTATTCTTATTGCATTGGTCTTATTTCTAAGCCAGGCAAAATCGTTACTGCATGCGCAGCTTAATCCTCTGGGGATATGTTACGTAGAGGTAAATAACAGTAACATACTGAATGCAGGGTCATATACTTTGCAAAACAGCAATAAGCAACTTTTTGATGTTGCCATTATTTTTGCTGCCAACATCAATTATGATGTTTCCAAAAGCAGGGCTTATATTTCCAATAACAATAACGTTACAAAAGTATTGAATGACGTTAATACCTATGTGAAACCTTTACAGCAAAAAGGGATTAAAGTGTTGTTGGATATTTTAGGAAACCATCAGGGAGCAGGAATTTGTAATTTCCCGAATCGTGAAGCTGCCCGGGATTTTGCATTACAGATTGCCAATACAGTCTACACCTATGGTTTAGATGGTGTTGACCTTGATGATGAATATTCTGACTATGGGAATAACGGAACAGGACAAGCGAATAGCAGCTCTTTTGTTATGCTGTTACAGGAACTTAAGCTTGCAATGCCGGACAAATTAATTACCTGGTATTATATTGGCCCTGCAACAACAAGACAGGCTTATAACGGAGATAATGCAGGAAATTACATCAATTATGGATGGAATGCTTATTATGGAACTTACAGTGCACCTTCCATACCTCCTTTAGCTAATTCAAAGATTTCTGCGGCGGCAACATGGATTCAGAATACCTCTGCTTCAACGCTTTCTACTTTGGCAACCAATTCAAAAAATGATGGATACGGAGTGTTTATGTGGTATGATCTTAAAGGAACTAATGCCGCAAGCTACCTGAGTACAGGCTCTAATATTCTTTATAATGAAAACACACAACTTAGTGGTCAGTTATATTCGTGGACACAGGGGACAACATGTGATCCTCCATTAGGACTTGAGGTGACCAATGTAGCTGGGACTTCCGCTAAATTAAACTGGACTTCCGCCGGTTCTCAGACTTATAACATCGATTATAAAGCAGCTACTGCAACAACATGGACGAATGTTGCGACTGCGTATTCAGGAAACAATATTACAGTTAATAACCTTGCTCTGAATACAGATTACGACTGGAGAATACAGTCTAACTGTTCTTCAACTTTAAAAAGTACTTATCTTTTTGCTCCAAGATTCAATTCAGGAAGTGGTTGTGAAATTCCTGCAGGTCTTAAATCGGAAAACTTCCTGGGAACGACAACGAAGCTATCATGGAATCCAGGAAGCGCAACTTCCTATACGCTGCAATATAAAACAGCTGCTGCTACAACATGGACAACCGTTCAGAACATTACAACGAATACATACAACCTGCAAAACTTATCGGAAAACACCAATTATGTTTGGAAAGTACAGGGAGTATGCAGCACATCAAGCGTAAGTGCATATTCTGCCGAAGCTTCATTCAATAGTGGTTTTGCTGCGGTTCAAAGCCCGGGACCAAGATCTCTTTCATTCAATGGAAGTACACAATATCTTAATGCAGGACAGTTTAATCTTAGCGGAAATGCCTTGACATTTGAAGGTTGGGTAAAAGTAAATGCATTCAAATCTGCTTTCCCTTATATTTCTTCGGTAATGGGAATTGAAGTAGGAGACAATAACTCTGCAATCCTAAGGTTTGGAGATGGTAATCTTGCGAATAATAAACTACAATTTATTTTAAGTTTTGGGTCTTCGCAAATCAAGCTGAACAGTAATACGGGACTGAATACCAACACATGGTATCATATAGCGGCTACTTATGACGGGACTTCAATGAAGATCTATATCAACGGAACTCTTGATGCAAGTAATACGGCTACAGGTAACTTTAATGCAAATGGCATCCTTTACCTGGCGAGAAATTATGACAATTCCCGAACATTAAATGGGTTCCTTGATGAGTTCAGAGTGTGGAAAAAAGCATTGACGGCTCAGGAAATTATGAATGATAAATGCAATATTGCAGCTAATACTACAGGACTTGAAGCGAACTGGAAAATGGATGAAGGAAGTGGTAGTGGAGCTTTGGATGCTACGACTAATACTCACTTTGCCACCCTGATCAATATGTCAAATTCCAACTGGACAACAGATGTACCTTGTAGTTCTTTAGCGGTAAGAGATGTGGCTTTAGAAAAAGGAAATAACATTTATCCAAACCCTGTTAAAAAAGGAAATGATATTCATTTTGTGATTAACGACCGTTCTGCCACAGAAGTAGCGTTGTATGACATTTCAGGAAAGCTGGTTAAAAAGCAAAGTATTGATAAAGATAAAATAACAATTAATACACAAAATTTATCTACCGGAACCTATATCTACAAACTGGAATCAAAAAGCAGCCAGGTGATATCTTCAGGGAAAATAATAGTGGAGTAAATCATTAAGAAATTAATAAAATTATACAGTTAGAATTTAAATTTGGGATCTAAGACGGGCAGGCAAGTAGCGGTAACGGCTAAAAATGAATGAGGTTATAATGCGGTGATAGCTGTTTTTGTTTTCTTGTCTGTCTGTTTTTAGATTAAAGAATTAACTGTTAACTCAAAATAAAAACGGAATAGAATTATGCAAAATGCAGTAGGTATAGATATCGGAGGGTCACACATCACAATGGCTCAGGTAGATCCTGAAAAACGTGAAATAATACATTCTACTTACATAAGGGAGCATGTCGATTCGTTTGGAACCCGTGAAACTATTTTTTCGGACTGGGTTTCTGCAATAGAAAAGGCCATCTTTGGTTTAGTTAAAGAAGATCTCCTGATAGGAATTGCTATGCCTGGTCCCTTTGACTACAAAAATGGAATCTCCCTGATGCAACAGGGTAAATTTATTGACATCTACCAGATTAATATTAAAGAAGAATTAGCAGAAAGGCTTTCCATTGCAAGTGAACAGATTCATTTCGTGAATGATGCTGCTGCGTTTCTGGAAGGAGAAGTTTTCGGAGGTTGTGCAAAGGATTTTAATCGGGTTTTTGGAGTAACTCTCGGAACTGGTCTCGGAACCACATTTTATAATGGTGAAGCTTCAACAGATGAAGACCTATGGGATTCTCCATTTAAAGACTCTATTTGTGAGGACTATCTTGCAACACGATGGTTTGTCAATCGGTATAATGAAATAACCGGAGAAGAAATTTCCGGGACTAAAGAATTACTGGATAAACCAACAGAGATTCAGGCTCAGATATTTCAGGAATATGCGGATTCTTTTGCAGAATTTATTGTAAAGTATGTGAATAACTATAACCCCGAAGTCTTAGTGATAGGCGGCAATATTGCGAAAACGTTTCCTTATTTTGAACAAAGATTTAATGAAAATTTAGCAAAAAATAATATTAACTTGCCTGTTAAAATTTCGGCTATTTTTGAAGATGCCGCCATCTTAGGCGCTGCGAGCTATGCTTTGAAAAGAACCTTGATCAACTAATAAAATGATACGATGAAGTCTTTATTTTCAACTTTTTTTCTTTTATTGAACGCGATGGCTTTCAGCCAGAATCCATCTCCTGCGGATTATGTGAATCCATTGATGGGAACCCAATCTAAACCAGAGCTTTCCAATGGAAATACCTATCCTGCAATCGGACTTCCCTGGGGGATGAATATCTGGACGCCACAAACCGGTAAGATGGGTGACGGATGGGCTTATACTTATGATGCAGATAAGATCAAGGGTTTTAAACAGACACATCAGCCTTCTCCATGGATGAATGATTACGGAGCTTTTGCAATTATGCCGGGAGTGGGAAAACTAAAGTTTAAGGAAGAAGACCGTGCAAGTTGGTTCAGCCATAAAGCAGAAATTGCTAAGCCCTATTTTTACAGTGTTTATCTGGCAGACATTAATGTTACTACAGAATTTACACCCACGGAAAGAGCTGCTTTTTTCAAATTTGATTTCCCTAAAACCGACAGTGCTTATGTTGTAATTGATGCATTAAATAAAGGTTCTTATATTAAAATTCTTCCAAAGCAAAGAAAAATTATTGGGTATACTACTAAACATGCGAGAGGGAAATATGAAAACTTTAAAAATTACTTTGTTGTTCAGTTCGATAAAGATTTTGATGTAACAACGGCCTGGAAGGATGATAAATTGGTCAATGATCAACTTGAAATTACCAGCGATCATGCCGGAGCTGTCGTTGGATTTAAACTTAAAAATAAAGAATCGGTCTATGCAAAAGTTGCCTCGTCATTCATCAGTTTCGAACAGGCAGAATTGAATCTTAAAAGAGAAATAGCAGACCGTAGTTTTGATCAGGTAAAAGATAATGCGAAAGACGTTTGGAATAAAACGCTGGGAAGAATAGAAGTAAAAGGAGGAACGGATCAGCAAATGAGAACGTTTTATTCCTCTTTGTACCGCACCTTGTTTTTCCCTCAAAAATTGTATGAGATCGATGCTCAGAATAAAGTGAAGCACTGGAGTCCGTACAACAGTAAGATTCTTGATGGGAAAATGTTTGCAGGAACCGGTTTTTGGGATACATTCCGTGCGCTATATCCATTTCTGAATTTAGTATATCCAAGTATTAATGCAGAGATGCAGGAAGGCCTTGCCAATGCTTACAAAGAAGGTGGATTTTTACCGGAATGGAGCAGTCCGGGATATTCCGATATTATGATTGGAAATAATTCAGCTTCTGTAGTTGCAGATGCTTATATCAAGGGACTACGCGGTTATGATATTGAAACGTTATGGCAGGCTGTAAAACATGGTGCTAATAACGAAGGGCCTATTGAAGCTGTTGGTCGTAAAGGGGTTGAGTATTACAATACTTTAGGTTATGTTCCATATGATGTGAAAATCAATGAAAATGCGGCGAGAACTTTAGAGTATGCCTACGATGATTTTTCGATCTATCAATTAGGAAAAGCTTTAGGGAAACCTGCTTCGGAAATTGATATTTATAAAAAACGGGCTTATAATTATAAGAATATGTTTGATCCTGAAACAGGATTGATGCGTGGTAAAAATAAAGACGGAAAATTTCAGTCACCGTTTAATCCTTTTAAATGGGGAGACGCCTTTACAGAAGGAAACAGCTGGCATTATACCTGGTCGGTTTTCCAGGATATTGATGGTTTGGCAAAATTGATGGGGGGTAAAAAGAAATTTGAAGCAAAGCTGGATGAGGTATTCTCACTTCCGCCGGTTTTTGATGACAGTTATTATGGTAGTGTGATCCATGAGATCCGTGAAATGCAGATTATGAATATGGGGCAGTACGCCCACGGAAATCAGCCTATTCAGCATATGATCTATTTGTATAACTATGCCGGAGCACCCTATAAAACACAATATTGGGCGAGACAGGTAATGGATAAATTATATCATGCAACACCTGATGGTTATTGTGGAGATGAAGATAACGGGCAGACTTCCGCGTGGTATGTTTTCTCTGCATTAGGATTTTATCCGGTTACACCTGCGACTGATCAGTATGTATTAGGAGCTCCTTTATTTAAAGAAGCAACTGTACATCTTGAAAATGGTAAAAAAATTGAAATAAAAGCACCGGACAATAACGACCAGAAAATATATGTAAAATCATTGAATATGAATCTTAAGCCTTATTCCAAAAACTGGGTGAGCCATAAAGAGTTGATAAAAGGAGCTATTTTGGATTTTAAAATGGATAGCCAACCTAACAAGGAAAGGGGATCAGAGGAAAAAGATTTTCCTTATTCAATGTCTAAAGAATAATTTATAAACTAACATTAACATAGCAATGAGTGCAGAAAAGAAAGAAATATTTGAGAAAGTAGAAAAGATGTTGACAGCTCAGGGGTTTAATCTTGCAGCTAAAGATGAAACAAGACCTTGGGGTGGTTTTTTTGTGATTGACGAAAATCAGGCGCAGGATTTTGCCAATCAATATTTTGATGGAATTGACGTGGAAAGCTTGAAAATAGGAGGGAAGTTAAGCCCAAAGATTCTGATTGTTGCACCTCAGGCCAGATTGAGCTGGCAGTATCACCACAGAAGAGCAGAAATCTGGCAGGTGGTAGAAGGGATCGTAGGAATCAAGAAAAGTGATACAGATGAAGAAGGAGAATTGAAAGAATACAACCCGAAAGATCAGATCAAACTTCAGCAGGGAGAGAGACACAGGTTGATAGGATTAGATGGCTGGGGAGTTGTTGCTGAGATCTGGCAGCATACTGATGCATCCAATCCATCAGATGAGGATGATATTGTAAGAGTACAGGATGATTTCGGAAGATAATTCCGGTATATATAATTGATCTCTGTCCGCCATTTTCCCAGAGAATGGCGGACAGTGTTTTTTAGACTAATTTATTATGAAAAAAAATATTCTATGCTTTTGTATAAGTATCCTGTCTGTAATCATTACGAACGGGCAGGAGCTTACTTCTCCCAATAACCAGCTAAAACTAAACTTTAAGGTCGAAGCAGAAGGAACTCCATATTATTCTTTGAATTATAAGGATAAAGCGATTGTAAAGGAGAGCCAGTTAGGATTTGTTTTAAAGCCATCTTATTCCTATTTCTCAGAATTTAAAGTAGAGGGGGTTGATTATTCTACCTCCAATAAAATCTGGAAACCGGTTTGGGGGCCTAATAAAGAAATAGTTGATCATTACAATGAAATGCTTGTCCATTTAATCCAGAATAAAACAGGTTGGAAGCTGGATATCAGATTCAGGCTCTTTGACGATGGATTAGGCTTCAGATACGAATTCCCTGTTCAAAAGGATTTAAGACATTTTACGATCAGCAGTGAGAAAACCAGTTTTAATTTAGGAAAGGATTATAAAACATTTTGGATTCCCGCAGATTATGATACCAATGAGTTTCCTGTGACAACGTCAAAATTGTCTGAAATTTCGAAATTGATTGATGAGGTTCGAAAAGAACCATTGGCAGCAAAAGCACCAAGTGCCACTCTTGCAGTCCAGACACCACTCATGCTGAAATCACAAGATGGAATTTATATCAATATTCATGAAGCGGCTCTGACAAATTTTGCGGCAATGACCCTTAATCTTGATGAGAAAAACTTTATCCTGTCTTCCAATCTGACGCCGGATAAAAATGGCGATCGAGGATTTATCCAAACAGGTTCGGTAAGTCCATGGCGTACCATGATCATCAGTAATGATGCAAGGGATATTTTATCCTCTAACCTTATTGTTAATCTTAATGAGCCAAGTAAAATTGAAGATACCTCATGGATAAAACCGACAAAATATATTGGAGTGTGGTGGGAATATTTTACGGGTGGAGGCTCTACGTGGGCATACTCAGATGATCAGGATGTCAGAATTGGCCAGACAGACTATAAAACGCTCAAACCAAATGGAAGACATGGGGCTAATACCCAACATGTTAAAGAATATATTGATTTTGCTTCAGAAAATGGATTTGATGCTGTTTTAGTGGAAGGATGGAATGAAGGCTGGGAAGATAATCAGGCCTACAGAAAAGAACATATTTATAGTTTTACAAAAGCATATCCGGATTTTGATGTAAAAGAGTTGCAGGCATATGCTAAGGCTAAGAACGTAAAGATTATTATGCATCACGAGACAACATCTTCCGTAGTGGATTATGAAAAACAGTTAAAAGATGCATTCCAGTTTATGCATGATAATGGGTATGCTGCGGTAAAGACAGGATATGTAGGGCCAATGATTCCCCGAAGTGAATATCATGACAGCCAATGGATGGTGAATCATTATAATTATGTTGCAGAAATGGCCGCGAAATACCATATTATGGTTGATTCTCATGAAGCCGTACGTCCAACGGGTTTATACAGAACTTATCCCAATTGGATTGCCCAGGAATCAGCCCGGGGAACGGAATTTGAATCTTTCAATGGTAACCGTCCGGATCATACAACCATATTACCATTCACCCGATTAATCGGAGGTCCAATGGATTATACACCAGGGATATTTGAAGGAGATTTATCGGTTTATGGTAATAACAAAGCTCAATTAAGTTCGACACTTACAAAACAGCTGGCTTTGTATATTACAATGTATAGTCCACTACAAATGGCAGCGGACCTCATTGATAATTATAAAAAATATCCTGATGCATTTCAGTTTATAAAAGACGTTGCAGTGGATTGGGATGCTTCTTATATTCTTGAAGCCGAACCTGGAGATTACATCACGATAGCCAGGAAAGCAAAAAATAAAGAGGAGTGGTTTGTTGGAAGTATCACGGATGAAAACCCGAGAGAGACTACAGTTGATTTGTCATTTCTTCCAAAGAATCAAAAATTTGAAGCAATAGTTTATAAAGATGGAAAAGACGCCAGCTGGAATCATCATCCTAAAAGTTATGAGATCTCCAGACAATATGTAAAATCAAATACTAAATTGAAAATAAAAGTGGCTCCGGGCGGAGGATTTGCAATAAGTATAAAGCCCTTAAAATAAAAAGTGGATGATTGGTATTTTAAAAAATTAGAATTTCAATCATCCATTTTATTTTTTCCTTATAAAGATTCTTCTATTTCTTCAAGAGTTTTTCCTTTGGTTTCAGGTACTTTTTTCCAGATAAATAAGAAGGCTATGACGGCAATGACCATATATAACCAAAAAGTGTAAGCGTTGCCGATACTTCCAATAAGGACAGGAAAAGTCTGCGAAACTAAAAAAACAGCCAGCCACAGAAAGAAAGTGGCAACAGACATGGCGGTACCACGAGCCTTTGTGGGAAAAATTTCTGCAATGACCACAAAAGCGAGGGGGCCAAGCGACATTGCAAAACATGCAATATATCCCAAAATGGCTATAAGGATCAGATAACCCTGTTGTTGTTTGAAAAAGGCAAAACCTATAATAAACAGGCAAACAGCCATACCAGAAATACCAAGAAGCAAGAGTTTCTTACGTCCCCAGATATCTACATATTTTATAGCTACAAAAGTAAAAGCAACATTGATAATCCCGACAAGGACGGTTTGCATGAATGCAGAATCTGATCCCACTCCTGTTGATTTGAAAATTTCCGGGGCATAATACATAATAGCATTGATGCCGGTAATTTGGGAGAATGTAGCCAGTAATATCCCAATACCCAATGCTCTTTTTAACTTGGGTTCTTTAAGAGCGGTTAGCGAAAATGGTTTTTCATTCTTTAAAGATTCCTGAATAGAATTCAATTCCTGTTGAGCAATTATGGATCCGTTGATGGTATTGAGAATTGCCAAAGCTTCCGTTTCTCTTTTTTGTCCCACCAACCAACGTGGACTCTCGGGAACAGTCAGGAGCAACAGAATGAAGATGACAGAAGGAGTAACTCCTGAACCAAACATCCATCGCCATCCCGTAGAAATATTCCAGCTTTCATCATGTATCCCTGCAATGTAAGCATTCACAAAATAAATAACCAGAATGCCACTTACGATCCCAAGCTGGAATATGGAGATTAGACGCCCTCGTATAGCTGCAGGTGCCATTTCTGAAATATACATAGGAGATAACATCGAAGCAACACCAATACCCATACCTCCTATAATACGAAATACTACAAATATCCATAAATTGGGAGCGAATGAAGTTCCGACAGATGAAATCGTAAACAGTAACCCCGATAACATCAATACCTTTTTACGACCGATCCGATCGCTCAGTTTCCCGGAATACATTACACCAAGGATACAACCGAGCAAAGCGCAAGAAGCAACCCAACCTGTCATAAGATCTGACAAATGATAATAGGTTCGCATAAATCCAATCGCTCCTGAAATGACAGCTGTATCGTAACCAAATAGTAGCCCTCCTACGGATGCCACAAGAGTTGCCTTATAAATGATAGATGAATTTACAGATTGTTTCATAAAGTCTGTTTTAAAACCTTTTGTGAAATCATAGAAGTCCGGATACTCGCTTTAATGGTTACACATTCTTTTCCTTCACTCTCACCATGAGGACTAATAGTATAGGTTCCAATGTGTGCGGGAACAATAAAAGTTTCAGCATAATGAATGATGTAAGGCTCAAAACTATGATCAGGGCTTTCTACAATAATTTCCCTGCCATCCACCAGATTGAGCACATTGACTACTCCCCGAGTGTGATGAACTACTTTTTTAGTGAACCAGTGTCTTCTTGTTTCGATAAATGATAATTCGTCAAGACCCGTTCGTTCTTCCCTCCAGCCATCTCCTTCTGCAACAGGCTCGGTGAGGTTTAATATATTTTCTTTTGTCCATGAAGTAGTTCGATCCCACTGAATAACATTTTTACCATGGTCCAGAGAGATAGGGCGTGGTTTCCCATCCAGTCCCATGCGACCCCAATCCCAGAGCTTAAATGTAAAAATATAAGGAGTTGCACTGATCTCCAATACCACTGAATTAGCTCCTGAACAATGCACA
Source organism: Chryseobacterium sp. T16E-39 (assembly GCF_002216065.1). Taxonomy (NCBI): domain Bacteria; kingdom Pseudomonadati; phylum Bacteroidota; class Flavobacteriia; order Flavobacteriales; family Weeksellaceae; genus Chryseobacterium; species Chryseobacterium sp. T16E-39. The sequence goes on from NZ_CP022282.1 coordinate 3,456,931, forward strand.
GTTCCGGCAGGTATAGATACATGGTCATGTTTGCGGACCTGCCATTTTTGTACATGCTTTTCTGCATCAAAAGGGATATGATCATACTGTGCTGCCTCCAGTTCTTTCATCATTAATTCAGGGTTAACATTTTCTTTTAATCCCAAATATACAAAAGCACCTTCTTTAGCATCGAGCATATAATAGCTTTCATCCTGTGTATAAGGCATTCCAAACTTTTCTTTGATATACTCTTTCAATGGATGTACCTGTAAACTCAGATTACCTCCCTCCATCGTATCTAGAAAGTCAAACCGGATCGGAAACTCATCCCCAAACCCTTCATATACTTCTTTCCCCAGCAAAGCTTCAGGTTGGAAGAAAACCAGATTGGAAGAAGGTATTTCAACAATATCATGGCCGAATCCCAACAGTAAACTATTTTCTTCGGGAACGCAGTCAAATCCCCATGCATAATTGGGAAGACTTCTGTCCAGATCACAAACTTCTTTTAACCATTGGCCTCCCCATGGTCCCGGATCAAAGAACGGAACGACTCTGAATGGAGTATTTACGGTTTGTCGCAAGGCATCAAACAAAGCCCCAGTACTTATCATTTTAGGCTTATAAGGTATGGTTGTGTCCAATATAAACTGACACTTATCCAGTATTTGTTTTTTGTAAAGATCAGCGACACGCCAGTCTACAAAGTAAGCATGCTTGTATTGGTAAGAGAAAGAGTCAGTATAATTGGTTCTTCCCAGATTACAAGCCGTATTTTTTCTGAAGCGCATTTGTATTTCCCACCGTGGCATATCCGCATAAATAGCAAGATCAGCATGCTCTGTAATTAAGGCTGCACCAGGTCCTATAATGATGATACTACCATCAGTCCCACTCATGAGGCTTCGCAAATCTGCAATTTTAGCAAAATCAAAATAATCTTCCAGTTGAAGAGACGTCAAATAGCCGAATACAGGATCATCAGTTACATAAGGCTGTACCATCGTTGCTATTTCAGCTTCCGTTTTCATGGCTTGATGTGTATTGATCAGTAATTTGGGCTGTAATAAACCTTGTAACGAACTGATCAGTTCTTCTAGAAATACACCGGGATAACACTCAATTGCAATGAGTTTTGGATTGTTTTCTTTTATATTTTCAGTAATATTTTCCCAACCTGCGAAACAATGATGGTCTTTTATTTCAATGACTGGAAATTTATTAAAATTTGATTTCATTTGTGTGATTTTATCTGTCATATTATTTCTTAGTTGTTGATGAGGTAGGCGATTCCCAATAAAGCTGCCGTACCTGGAAATTTTCCCTCAGTTACTTTAACTTTCCCCCAAGGGGTCCATGAATGAGTTTCAATATGCTTTTGTAAATAGGGAATGATAAAATAGCTGCTGGCCATAATTCCACCGGTAAGTACCAGTATTTCCGGATCGTAGGCGTGGATTAGGTTAACGGCACATGCAGACCATGCCTGCAAGCTTTGATCCCGGATCTCTAATGCTATAGGATGTCCTTCTTCTGCCAGCTTGAAGATCATCTCATAATCAATTACTGAGGAAGTTGATAAACTTTCTGATTGTGCAATGTTCATCAGATTCCAGGTAGAAGCTTCTGTTTCTACACAACCTATATTGCCGCAGTTACATGTGCTTCCTTTATAGTTGATCACAGAATGTCCTCCCAAAATACCAGCTGTAAAATGCTTTCCTCTCAATAGTTTTCCTTCTATCACGGCAGCACTTCCTACTCCTGTTCCCAAAGTCATTAGAACCACATTGTCATTGTTTTCTGCATTGCCGTATTTCCATTCTCCCAATAGGGCACTCCGGGCATCATTTTCTATGTAGAATGGAAGATTAAATGCACTCAGGCACCAATCTTCTAAATTGATATCAGGAGCATCTCCAAATTTCTTGTCAATGGAAAGGACTCTTTTCCTTTGGCTATCTATAATACCTGGAGAAGCAATACCCAATCCTCCAATGTCAGAAAAAGAAAGCTCCTGCTGTTTCACTAGTTTTTCTACGGCTTCCTGAATAGAAGGAAGTCTGGATCTGAGCCCATTTCCTGAATTGGCATCAATAGATGTTGAGCTTATTAAAGTATGATCATGCACGATACCAATTTTAATTCTCGTACCTCCCATATCTATGGCAATAACTGGCTTTGACATTGTTTTAATTACGGAATGATTTTGATTTCTATGACCTCCATACCAGATAAACTAATTTTTTCGTTAGTTGTAATCTTCTTACCTGTTTTTACATCAATGAGCTGTGATGGTTTTAGTTTTTCCCAGGCAAATGTAGTTGACTGTTCCTGTTCATCGGGATTGTACAATCTTATGATGAAGCTACGGTCTTCTTGTGGGGTTACACTCGTTACAACTATTTTATCATTACTTACTCTGAAAAGACTTCCACCAGAGAAATTTTTATCATTGACTGGTATTGCAATAAGAGGATGTGTAAAGGCAGCTGCATATTTCTCATTTTCCACTGAATTAAAAGATCCATGTGGACGTAAGGCGTAACGGTAATGCACAGGGCCTTCCTGATCTGATTTGTAGTTGGTGTGCCAATAATTATTCATTGCGTAGCTGAACCAATTGGTGGTTCCTGGAGTCCCATTATCTTTCCATTTTTTATGACTGTTGTCTATAACCATTCTTTCATCTATCATCTCAGAGGCTTCAATTAGTGGAGCTTCCAATACCATCCATTGCATTCCTTTTTGTCCGAAAGAAGCATCTACCCAGCGGCGGCTATACCAGTAATCCATATTGGAGCCCGGAAGTTGGTCGGTAAGATATTTCATAATACCATAGCCGGCATCTACCGTAATATTTTTAAACCCTGCATTAAAAGGAAACCCAAAGTGAACCGACTCCTTAGTACGAACAGGTTTTTTATCTACAATATTTTCCAATCCTACTTCATCGCTATCAGCAAATAAAGTAAGAATCCTTTCCAGCTTTTTAGCACCGGGAGCCTCTGATATCAAAGATATTTTGACCATATTAGGTCCATTTTCCAATACTTTTACTTGTACCTCAGTATTGGATTGAGCCTCTTTTGGATCAGAACCCGGAACATACCAATAACTGTTCAGTCCTTGATTATTAAAACTTCCTGCGTAATTAATATTGCTGCTATCTGTAAAGTTTGTAATGCTTCCTGTCTTTTGATCCCACGTTACAGTAACCTTTCCATTTGAAATACTATTATTAGTAACAGAAAAAGGTTTTAAAGAAGACGGTTTAGCTTTTACAATGGTATAGCTTGCTGATCCTAATGGCGGAATATCCTTTGCGATAAACACCATAGCTCCGTCTTCAAGTCTTTGTAAAGGAATTTGATGACCTGCAGCATCTTGAATAGCATTCCCCAATGTTGTTACCGGAATGGTCACCGGACCAGTACGAACCCATGATGAGGTATTGAAAACTGCAATGGTTTTGGATGCAGGATTGGTTATAGGTTGTAATAAATTCGTTTCCAGCTTGTCTGCAAGGGAGCTACCATCTAGAGAAAATTGTTTTTTAACCTGCCATTGGTCTTTCACGAAAGGAAGATCAGGAGCTGTAATACTGTTAAAAGCACCCCACGTATGCTCGTGGAATAAGATCACATTTCTCCATGCTTCATAAAAACTTTGACTGTCATATTGGGTAGGATTGAGCATCGAGTAGAGGGTCGTCAGTTGTTGTAGTTTCAGACTGCTATTTCTGTTAATTCCTTCTTCTTTCGCAGTGGACATCGCTCCATCTTCCCAATGTGGGCTGATATCTCCTTTTACTACTGGAATTTGATTACCATATTTCTTTTCAAATACTTCAAACATTTTTTCATTGGTACTGAGTACAATTTTTGGTGAAGTATATTTTTTATTCCATTCATCTACGAACTTAGATATTGAAGGATCTATAGGACCATTATCAGAAACAATATTATATCGCCACTGTACCATATCATAGGGATAATTGGTTTTAGTGAGATCATCGAGATATTCGGCTATTTTTCTCTGTCCATTTTCAAATACGCCTCCAGGATGAATACCATGCCATGAAGAATAGCCTCTACCGGCTGTCCAGAAAAGTATCTTTTCCTTACCAGATGGTGATTGCCACCATACAGGTTTGTCGCCCCAGTTTTTTACAAAGTTTCCGACACGGTCACCTAAATAAGGATTGGTTTTCCCCAGATAGTTCGGTCCACTTGAAAAGTATTTTACACCTGAAGAAGTAAGTGCCGGTACTAAAGACCATGCAAAGCCCGGAACGTCTGACATCATGGCGCTGTTGATCTTTAATCCATATTCTTTTTCGAGCTTTTTTGCATACTCTGTATAATGGTAAAGCTCCTCCGGTTGACTAAGCCCTGTTAAGATATTACCATACATTGCCGAAAGGCCAATATTTCCTTCTTTCACTGCTTTTACAAATGATTTTTTATCCTCAGGAGTTGCTTTTCGCATGAAATTTTCTACATCCCATAATGCTTCGACATTATATTTGAAACGGGCTTCTTCCGGCAGATTTTGGGTTTCCCCGATCATTTTCAGAGCATCGTATATATTTTGGGTATGGATCCTTTCAACTTCTGACTGTAAATGGGAATATCCCACATCGGTATGAGAATGATGAATAAAATATAACGTTCGGGGAACAATGGCTCCGGCTTCAATGGTTTTACGAAGAAGTTCTTTTTTACCGGAAGTAACCGTTAGCTGTACATTTCCTCCTTCTTGTGCTAGTTCTACAGGAATATCAAAAGTTTTAATACCATCCGGCATAACAAAAGAAAAAGAATCGTTGTTATTTATTTTTGCCGTAATTTTTTCCTCAGCACCAAAATGTAAGGTGGTCAATGTAATAAGGCGCTTGCCATCTTTTAAGATAAAAGGGGTAGGAGAAGCATCCATTTTCTCCTGAAAAGTAAATTTATAAGTCATGAACCAATCCCTGCTATCCTGTGCCTGCCCAACAAGCTTCAGACGTAATGGTTTTCCAGGTGTTACTTTATTTGATGGAACCCTGAGATAAGCAATACCATAAGAATCTTTCAACCCATCCATTTTGGTCTGATGAAATACGAATGCCGTACTATCTGTCGCTTTGGAAATCCAGTCCGGGTGTTGATTGGAAGGGTAGGTAGTAAGTGTTACCGCTTTTTGATCGTTAATATATAAATCAAAGTGACGAATACCTCCGCTGCTTCCTGACGAATGGGAGACCAGCCAGCTAAAATAGACATATGGACTATTGTTTTTTTGTGGAGCAGGTGCCGTTTCCCACTCAATGGCTTTGGCGCCATCTGTTGTACGGGTGAGCAAAGCACGCGTTGCATGATCGGGGAAAGCTGAGAAATAATCAATATTCTCGCCACTTATTTCTTTAGCATAACCATTGATCGTTGGTATACTACCGAAATAGGGCGTTTTTTTTTGGCTAAACACAAAATTGCCTGTCATAAGAAAGGACATCAGCAAAAGAAGATACTTGTTGTACATGGACTTCATTTTATGGTTGTATGTTAGAATGTTTGAACATATTAATATTTAAAAAAATAAATCCTGAACTAAGAAGATTTATTAATATCTATAGTGTAGGTAAATTTGTCTGAACGGTAGTAACCGATATTGTATTCTACGGGCTTTCCATTGATGTCATAAACAAAACGTTCACGCTTCAGAACCGGAAAAGTAGCTGGGACTTTCAGTTTTTTTCCGATCACAGTTCCTGCCTGACAGGCGCTGATATTTTCCCGGGACCGATGGACTACAACTCCATGGTTTTCCTGTAACATGCTGTATAATGGCAAATCAAAATTATCACTTTTATCCACACCAATTCTTGGATGAAAGTAACTCTCAAAATAAACGATCGGATCACCCGATTCTTCTCCTTTTAATTTAGAAAGCCTAAATACTTTCTTATCAGTAGAGCAATTAAAAAAGTTGCATAATTCTTCATTAGGCTGTACACTATCTGTCTTCAGGGATTGATTGATCACATGAATTCCTTTCTCCTGCATTTCCCTTGTAAAACTGTACCAATGATCCAGTCCTGTTGTCAGACTTTTCTTTTCAGCGACTTTTGTTCCTACTCCTTTTTTTCGGATAATCAATCCCTCATGCTCCAGCTTATTGGTTGCTTGGCGGATGGTATTCCGGGATACTCCCCAAAGATTAGCCAAGTCAACTTCCTTCGGTAATAATGCTCCTTTTTTATAAGCCTCAATCTTGATAAGCTTACGGAAAAGTTCTTCTACCTGTACATGTAAAGGAAGTTTGCTGTTATGATCTATAGTGAAATCCTGAGTTGGTATGTTCATACATATAAGAAAGTGTAAATATATAAATTTTTTAATGTAAATGGTTTTTTTTGTTGTGAAATTGCAAAATCGCGGATTTGTAAAACCGCTATCGGCAACATTTAACAAATATCTATATTGCCAGAGTGTCAGGACTTTTTCAAAACAAAAGCAGCATCGATATCGATGCTGCTTTTGTTTTGAAAAAGTCAGTAATATTCTAGAAGGTCACATCCAGACCAACATAAAAATTAGCCTTCATGATAGGAGCATATACCATTCCGCCATCAAAATAATTTCCAAAAGGGTTTTTAAAATCTACAATCGCATTCTTCTGATAGTAAGACGTTAAGTTTTCACCTCCAAGATAAGCTCTCAGTTTTTTATTGAAATTTCGGGAGATCTGTGCATTTAAAATCGCATATGATTCAGAGTATCCAGGCAGTCGGAATTCAGATGGATTGCTGGATGTATCGGGAAGCCTTTGTTTTCCAACCCAGTTTATAGTCGTATCAAAGCTCCAGAAACCTCCTTTTTCACTCTTGTTGGTAGAATAGGCTAGATTCACGAATCCACGGTTTTTAGCCATAAAAGGGATTTCTCTTCTTCCGCTAAGATAATCAGCCTGAACATCATAATACTTGTAAGCCGCTTTTACCTCAAAGTTTTTTAAAGGAATGAAATCCCATTGCACTTGTAAACTGTTGGCAAAAGATTTTCCTTCAAGATTGTAAAATAACAACTGTTGAGGTGATCTGTCAAGGTCGACCATTACCTGATTCTGAAAATCTGTTCTGAAAAAATCAGCGACGATAGAAGACTTTCTTCCGAAAATTTTAAACTCCTGTTGTAAGCTTGCTCCATAATTCCATGCGATTTCTGGCTTTAACCCATAAATATCTCCACCATTCTGTATGATTTGGATGGTACGGTTCGAAGCGAAATACTGTTGATTTTCGGCAAAAACAGAAGCTGTTCTGAATCCTCTTCCCGCTGACAATCTTAAAATCGTCTGTGGAGTGAAATCGTATTTAAAATTAAGTCTCGGCGTAAATTGGGTTCCCGCGAGATTATGAAAATCTATCCTTGCGCCTGCTACTAAAGTATATTTTAATCCTGTTAAAGTATATTCAGCAAAAGCCCCTGGTACGATTTCATTTCTTTTATAGGGAGTGGTAAGATAAGTTTCATCATAGCCATCGTACATAAAACTCGCTCCGGCTTTATACTTATGGTTCGTGTTTCCGATGATACTTTCAAAAATTAAATTAGAATAAAAAGTATTCTGCTTACCTGAATAATTTCTCAATCCGAAAAAACTATCCTGCTGATGATATACATATTGATTCATCCAGCCTATGCTTTGATAAGGTTTTCCTTTAAAAACATAACCAGTCTTATTCCATACCTGAAACCTTGAAATATCAATTCCTACTCCATAAGCATTTTGCTTGTCCTGAGCCAGTCTTTTATCAAAATCAGTCTGTCCTGCAGTTCTGTTATCTTTCACAAAATTAATTCCGAAGTGAGAGCCAAATCCGGACTTTTCAAGATCATTATAATTAAGAAGGTAAGCAGCATTGATCTGTGTTCCTTTTGGGCGATCAAGGAATCCGTCGTCATTCATGTCTGTATTTCCAAAAGTTCCGTTTCCATGCAAGAGGAAGGTTTGTGACCATTTCTCGTTGATCGGGGAAACACTTGTAATATTAGCTTCTGCTCTTCCATTGAAATCAGAAAAAAGATTCAGAGATGTTTCAGGAGTTTTTGCATTTTTCAGAAGTTCCGTATTGATTTGTCCGGTAATACTTTCGTATCCGTTAGTTACGGTACTTCCTCCCTTGGTTAATTGGATACTCTCGATCCATCTTCCCGGAATAAAATTTAATCCATAAGCAGATGCCAGGCCTCTGATTTCCGGTAAAAGCTCTTTGGTTAAGCTCGTATATTTCTGATCAAGACCCAACATTTTAAGTTGTTTCGTACCTGTAACGGCATTGCTGAAAGAAACATCTACTGTAGCATTGGTTTCAAAGCTTTCAGATAAATTACAGCAGGCCGCTTTCAATAATTCTTTCTTATCAATATTAAAAACCAAACCTGCTTCATTTTTACTTAATGAAGTCGAAGCTTTGGAGGCCGATAACTTTATTTCTTCAATCTTTTTCTCATGATTCTGAACCTCTATGGATGTATTATTTGAGGAAGAGGCTATTTTTGTTTCTTCTTCAAAATGTACATTCGGACCCTTTTCTCCTAATGCGACAGTTCTGTCATAAAGGCAGCATGACGGCAGGCCATTATACACACTGTCGGTGGAGGTATATTTTTCGTTGTCATGCCCAACGTCAGCGATCTTTTTTAAAATTTTATCAGCTGAGGTTTTATTGCTGTCAAAATTTAAAACAACAGTTTGTGTTTCGGGGCTCCATTCTGCAGAATTGGCTCCGGCGTCTTTTGCTGCTTTTTCAATTCTTGCTTTACATGAGGCACAGTTTCCTTTGACATAAAATTCATTATCTGCTTTAGATTTCTGAACCTCTGTATTTGTATTTAAATGGGAAGGCTGAAGTGTTCTTTCATAATGACAGCACTCAGGAAGACTCTGATATACGTCATCAGATGCTTTGAACTTCTCATTGTCATGTCCTGCCTCTGCTACTTTTTTTAGAATCTCATCCGCTGAAACATTACCTTCAGTTTCTAAAGTTAAAGTTTGAGAATCGATAGAATATCTTGCTGCTTTTGCGCCTGCTTTTTTGGCTGTAGTTTCTATTCTTTCTTTACACATTTCGCAGTTTCCTTTTACCTGAAACTGGCTTTTAAGATTTTGGGCGAATATAAAGGGTGCAGACAATAAGCATAATCCAAGAACGAGCCTGGAAATAAATAATTTCATTTTGTTTAAAATTTAGATTAATTAAAAAACAGTCCATTAGCAGTCTAATGAACACACGTGTATTTAATTAAGCTAGCTTGGGCGGTTCCCAAATCTCTTTTAAACGATCCGAAAGATGAGGATCACAATATTGGAAAAGTAATTTTTTATTGGCTTTGTAATAGGATAACTCAAATAGAAAGGCTTTTGAAAAAGGAGTTTCTATATATGAAAAACAAGCCACACAAGTTGAACAGCAATCATCGTCACATGATGATTTTGATTTCTCATGCTGTTTGGTAGATTTAGATTGATGATTTTTGCAACAATCCTTCTTTTTAGAATCTGATTTACAGCAAGTTTCCTGAGTCGCTTTTAGTAAGAAGTTATCTTTAGGAATTAAGAAAATCCCTAGACAGAAAATAATGGTTAAGATCTGAACTAACTTCACGAGGGCAAAATTACAAAAATTATGGTAAAGGATCGCCTACTTTTACAGAACAATTATGGAAAGGTTCTCCATGGGCAGGATTTAACTTTGGTTTATCACCACTTGCCAGAGTTTGTTGTGGTGCGGGAGTAGGAGTATTCTGTATAACATTCTGAACCGGTTGAGGAGCTGGTGCTGGTTTGCTATTTAAGGGCTGTCCTACGGGAATATCACATCTGTGACCAGGTTGTCCATGGGGTGGATTCATCCCCGGAGCTGTTTTTACCGCTTTTCCGGTTTTACTATCCACAGTAAATTTTCCAGGTTTCATAGAATTTGGATCGATCTGGATCGTCTGGGATCCATTATTATTTACAACAACATTTTGAGTGGCCTGAGCTTGGGCCTGGGCCGGTTTGCTATTTAAAGGCTGCCCTACAGGAATATCGCATCGGTGTCCCGGTTGTCCATGGGGAGGATTCATGCCTGTAGCACTGACAGGAGCTGGTGACGCTGTATACTGTGGAGTACTTTTGATACCTGCCTGATCCAGAATTGAAGTTTTTGGTGTATTATTAACGGCAACAGCCGGTTGTTGAATAGCTGCCTCTTCTTTAATGTAAGTCGCTCTTTCATCTTTTTTACAAGAAACTGTACATAGAGAAACAGCAATAAGACCTAAATATATATTTTTCATATCCTTTCGTATGAAACAAAATTAGCAAAACATTTTCAATTGTTTTGCTAATTTTATATTTATAATCTTGTTTTAGAATTAATTCTTAACCAAAAGTCTGAATCCTTCTCCGTGAACGTTGATGATCTCTAAACCTTCATCGTCTTTCAGAAGCTTACGAAGTTTAGCAATATAAACGTCCATACTTCTTGCTGTAAAGTAGTTCTCTTTTTTCCATATCTTTCTTAATGCCAGGTCTCTAGGCATAAAGTCATTTCTATGGATGCAAAGAAGTTTCAGCAATTCATTTTCCTTAGGAGAAAGTTTGTATTCTTTGTCACCTACTCTTAATTGTCTTAGCATAGAATCAAAAAAGATATTACTGATCTTAAATTGCTCCTGCTCTTCATTTTCAAGGGTAGAACTTCTTTGAAGGATTGCTTTGATTTTGTATAAAAGCAATTCGGTATCAAATGGCTTTGTGATATAATCGTCTGCTCCCAGTTGATATCCTTTTAAGATATCTTCTCTCATGTTTCTCGCAGTCAGGAAAATGATAGGTGTATTTTTATCTATTTTTTTAACATCTTCTGCTAATGAAAACCCATCTTTTTTAGGCATCATAACATCGAAAATGCAAATGTCAAATTCATTTTCTGTGAATTCTTTGAGCCCCTGCTCTCCATCGGTTGCAAGAGTTACTTCAAAATTATTGATGGTTAAATAATCTTTCAATACAGCTCCAAAACTCTGATCGTCTTCTACTAATAATATTCTGTTGCTCATAATTTTAAAAATTAAAAATTAATAATAAGAATGAACTTACTCACTCTCTCTTCTTTTATATTTTGTTATTTGGTTTGTCTTTTTATTTGTTCCAACTGTTCTTTTAAGTCATTGGAAGTTTTATCGTAAACATACTTCCTTCTCCTTTGTGGGACTCCACGATAATTTGCCCTTTATGGAGTTCTACAATTTTTTTCACGTATGATAATCCTAAACCTTGTCCTTTTACATTATGGATATTTCCGGTTTCTTCCCTGAAAAACTTCTCAAAAATTTTTGTCTTATTCTGGGTTTCCATTCCCATTCCTTTATCAGAGATTTCGATCACATAGAAGTTCCCTTCGTTCTTTGTTTTAATCTTGATATCCGGTGTGTCAGGAGAATATTTATTGGCATTATCCAGTAAATTCACCAGCATATTGGAAATATGGAATTCATCAATTTTAAAGGTGTATTTATCGGCTGTAAACTCCTGTGTTAGCGAACCATTTCTTTGCGCAACAATGAGGTTGAAAGATTCTGTTGTTTTTTTGATCAGTTCCCTTACATTCGTTTCCTTTAAAAACAGGTTAACTTCATTTCTTTCAAGCTTGGACATATTGAGGACATTCTCCACCTGTTTTTTCATTCTCAGGTTTTCCTGCTTGATGAGGGTGGAATAATACCTTACTTTTTCCGGATTGGTAGCAATTTTGTCATTCGCTAAAGAATCTGTAGCCACGGAAATAGTAGCCAGCGGAGTTTTAAACTCGTGAGACATATTATTGATAAAGTCGGTTTTTATTTCTGCCAGCTTTTTTTGTCTCATCATATAGTTAATAGAAATAATATAGATCCCTAATATGGTTAATAAAGAAAGAAAGGTTCCCAGTAACATGGGCCAGTTATTCATAGCCAAAGAGTACTCTTTTTTAGGAAAAACCAAAGCAAGACTATACAAGGTTCGTTCTTTTTTATCGGTAAATAGGGGATAGCTATACGTGTTACTATCCTTTTTGTCTTTATAAACTTTATTGAAAACAGTGGTTAGTTTATTATTTTTATCGGTAACACCAAAGCCAAATTTAGCCGTAATCCCTTTCATTCTCAGTTCCTTTGCCAAAACAGAATCTAATATTTTATCATCTACTCTTTTTGTGATCGGGAGATTGTTTCCATATACTTTGGCGAACTCTTTCATAGAATAATCACCACTTTCTATATCCTGGTTGATATCAGCGGTAAGAAGTTCACGGTTGGTGGTGTCTCTTTTTAATTTGTATGCTGCTTCATCAGTATATAAGGTGGTCAGATTGAGCGAATCCCCTTTTTTAGAAATGGGAAGCTGTGTTTTTTCGATAATATTTTTGGAATAAATAATCTGTCTTTGAGCGCCGGAATCTTCAACTTGCTGAATAGTCGTTAAAGAAGGCTGGTTATTATTTGAAACGACATTTTTTCTGAAATTTTTAAAATCATCATTCAGATATTTTTCCACTTCAATTTCGGAGATATTCTTAGATGTACTTTCTAATGCAGCATACACTTTGTTGGAAAAGTCCTGTTCTAAAGCTCCATAATACCCTTTCAGCCAATAAAATTGGAGTGTAACAAAAACAATCAGTGAGATTGTCATAAACACTGAAATTATTGGGATGAATTTGTTATTCATTATCTTATTTTAAGTTGTTCGGAATGATGAGTGTTAAAATTAATTGTTTTAAGACTTGATAAACAAAAAACGAGCCAAAAAATTGTATTTTTTTTCTTAAAACGATGTTTTTTAACATTTTTTTATAAATTCAAAATTATTTGTCCTATGGAAAGCCTCATCCACAAATAAAGAAGTAAGTTTGTTAAAAATAATTACGTATGGAATCAGGTATCATTTTTAACAAAGATTTTGACTCAAGTAGTGTTTATGTCATGAATATTTATAACACCGATGTTTCAAAAGTGTGGGATTATTTTACCAAATCTGAATTGTTAGATCAATGGTGGGCTCCAAAACCATGGAGATGTGAAACCGTTAAGATGGATTTTAAAGAAAATGGGATATGGCATTATGCAATGGTAGGTCCTGAAGGGGAAAAAATGTATGGACAGGTGAAATATGGAGAAATTATGGAGCACCGAAGTTTTGATGGAGTTGATGCTTTTTGCGACGAAAACGGAAAGATTAATGAAGATTTCCCTCAGTCACAATGGTTATTCGGATTCACAGGAATAGAGGAGGGAACAAAAGTGACCATCAATATTCATTTCGCTTCACAGGAGGCCATGAAAAAGCAGCTTGAAATGGGTTTTGAAGAAGGATTTAAAATGGGACTGTCTCAATTATCAGAAATTTTAAAATAAGATAACCGTATCAAAGGAGCTATAGCTAGAATAAAAAATGTGGCAATTAAGATCATTTTCAATTGCCACATTTTTAGTTTTCAGCTCTAAAGCAGTTCTTCATCCTGAAAATATTGAATAATTGCCTTTTTCATCAGCAATGTCTGTTCATTCGTTCTTAATTCCGGAAGATCTTCCAGTTTTTCAAACTGTGGCCACCCATCTTCATAATGTGTAAATTTGTAATAACCAAAAGGTTCTAATAATCTGCAAACAGCAATATGAAGGATGTTTAATTTATCATCTTTTGAATATTTCTGATGACCACTTCCCAATTCCTGAAGACCAATTAGAAATAATAAAGTTTCAATCGGTGGGTTGGCTTCAGTCTCGAAGTTATCTATAAAAAACTGTTCTATCTTTTTCCAATATCCGGCTTCGTTAATCATAATTTATAATTGATAATTTATAAATGATGCAAAAACTAGGTCTTTAGCATCTTTCTGTATGAAGAAGTTGCTTTTAGGACTTCTTCTGTTTTTATTTTTAAATTTAATAAAATTTCAGGTTTCACATATCCAAGCTCTTCAATCATTTCAAGCCAAAAGAGAGTTTCATCTGTTTCCTCTATCACAATTGATATTTTGGAATATCTTTCTGCGTTTGATCTTAGCTCTACACATTGCTCTGTAATTGGCCGCCATTGACGTAGAAGAGCGATATATCTGTTTTCTGATTATGGCAAAAGCTTCTTGATAAGGAAGGTTTGATAATTCATTGATAATGCTAATGGCTAATTGTTTTGTTTTTGAGGCAAAAAGTTGATTGTAATCTGCATTATCCATCATTTATCATTTATGAATTATCAATTATTTTTATCAATCATCAGTAAAAACGCATATTCTAATGCGTCCTCTTTAAGGGATTCAAATCTTCCGCTTGCTCCACCATGTCCTGAGCTCATATCTGTTTTGAAAAGTAAAAGATTGTCATCGGTTTTTAACTCTCTTAGCTTTGCGACCCATTTTGCGGGCTCCCAATACTGAACCTGTGAATCATGAAAACCGGTTGTGATCAGCATGTGTGGATAGTCTTTTGCTTCTACGTTATCGTATGGAGAGTATTCTTTCATATAATGATAGTATTCTTCGTCATTTGGATTGCCCCACTCATCATATTCTCCTGTTGTTAAAGGGATGGTTTCATCAAGCATCGTTGTTACAACATCTACAAAAGGCACCTGTGCAACAATACCATTGAATAAATTTGGCTCATAGTTTACAACAGCTCCTACTAATAATCCACCTGCGCTACCACCCATAGCATAAAGATGCTTTGAGGAGGTATAATTTTCCCGGATCAGATATTTTCCGGCATCTATAAAGTCATAGAATGTATTCTTTTTAAACAACATTTTTCCATCTTCATACCATTCTCTTCCCAAATATTCTCCACCGCGGATATGAGCTATAGCATAAATAAAACCTCTGTCCAAAAGAGAGAGTCTTACATTTGAAAAGCTTGCATCTACAGTGTGCCCGTAACTTCCATATCCATATAATAACAATGGAGTATTTTCAGATTTTTTAGTATCTTTATGATAGACCAATGAAATAGGGATCTTTACTTCCCCGTCTCTGGATTCAGCCCAGATTCTTTCTGAAATATAATTTTCAGGAAAGAATTTCCCACCCAAAACTTCTTGTTGCTTTAGAAGAACAGTAGTTTTGTCTTTCATATTATATTCATAAGTAGAGCTTGGCTGTGTTAAAGACGTGTATCCATAACGTAGAATTTCCGTGTCAAACTCCAGATTGATTCCAATATAGGCAGTGTAGGTAGGATCTGAAAAAGGAAGATAATAAGAGGCTTTGGTTTTTTCGTCTATAATTTTTATTTGCAACAATCCCTGCTCTCTTTCTTCCAGCACAAGGTAATCTTTAAATATCTCAAAACCTTCCAACAGGACTTCAGCGCGGTGGGGAATTACATCCACCCAGTTTTCCATTCCACAATTGTCAATTTTAGCTTTTACAATTTTGAAATTAAATGCGTCATCAGCATTGGTAATGATATAAAATTCATCTTCATAATGCTCAACCGAATATTCCAGATCTTCTATTCTTGGCTGGATGACCTTCCAGTCTGCAAAAACATTATCAGAAGGGATGAAGTGATGCTCATCTGAAATAGTACTGGAGCTGGCAATGAAAATATATTTTAAAGATTTGGTTTTGAATACATTGACGTCAAATGTGTCATCTTTTTCGTGGAAAATTAAAATATCTTCTGAAGATTCCGTTCCTAATTTGTGTCTGAAGACCTGAAATGCACGTAAGCTTTCATCTTTTCTGATATAGAAAACATGTTGATTGTCATTAGCCCAAACTGCTTTCCCGGTTGTGTTCTCAATTTTGTCAGAAAGAATTTCTCCTGTCTCCAGATTTTTAAAATTGATCGAATAGATTCTTCTTCCCACGTTGTCAGATGAAAAAGAGGCTAACTTATTGCCAGGGCTTACCGCTACGCTGCCAACTTCAAAAAAGCTTTCTCCTTCTGCAAGGATATTGACATCAAGTACAATCTCCTCCGGGTTTTCCAGGCTGGTATGTTTTCTGCAAAAAATAGGGTATTCCTTTCCTTCTTCATAGCGAACCATATACCAGTATTCATTAAAAAAATAAGGAATTGATTCATCATCCTTTTTATAGCGGGATTTCATTTCTTCATAAAGTTCTTCCTGAAAAGTTTCAGTTTCCTTCATCATGAAATCTGCATAAGCATTTTCTTGTTCAATATATTGTGTGACTTCAGGATTTTCTCTTTCATTGAGCCAGAAATAACTGTCAGTTCTTTTATCTCCGTGTTTCTCGAGTAGTTTTTCTATTTTTTTTGGCTGGGGAGCTTTCATCCTGATATTTAATTTTTATTTGGTCGTATTGAATGCTGTTATATATTTCTTTTTAATAAAGAATTTTACAAAGACATTTTATTCAATATTAATTTTTGTTCAAATTTAGCTAAAAAAAAGCCATCTTTTCCTTTATTGAAAAGACGGCTGTTGTATGTAAGATATTAAAAACTATTTATGAAGGCTTTTAATATATTTTTCAAGTGCCATTGTCATGGATGGGGTTTCCTTAGTAGGAGCCATTACATCTACTCTTAACCCTGCTTCTTCAGCTGCATTTAAGGTAGTGTTTCCAAAGACTGCAATTTTGGTTTCGTCCTGTTTAAAATCTTCAAAGTTCATTTGAAGTGACTTAATTCCTTGTGGACTAAAGAATATCAGCATATCATAATCTTTGATTTTGATATCGCTCAGATCACTGCACACCGTTCTGTACATAATCGCTCTTGTCCAGTCAATATTCGCAGTATCCAATGTTTTGATCGTATCAGGACTTAAAACATCTGAAGATGGTAGTAAATATTTCTCTGTTGGGAATTTTTTGAAAAGAGGTAAAAGATCTGAGAAGTTTTTCTCCCCAAAGCTGATTTTTCTCTTTCTGTACACGATGTGTTTTTGAAGATAGTTGGCAATTGCTTCAGACTGGCAGATGTATCTCATCGTATCAGGAACCGCAAAACGCAGTTCTTCAGCGAGTCTGAAATAATGGTCTATTGCATTCTTGCTGGTAAATATAATGCCAGTGTACTGCGTTAGATCTATTTTTTGTGTTCTAAGTTCTTTATTGTCAACCCCCTCTACGTGGATAAACGGACGGAAGTCGATCTTTATTTTTTCCTTCTTCGCAATATCCAGATATGGAGAAGACTCACTAGGCGCTGGTTGAGAAACCAATATAGACTTTATTCTCATCATTGACTTTTATTAAAAAAATAATAATTTCCAAAGCAACAATAATGGTGCGATTTGGAGGGTGCAAATATACAAAAATTTATAATACCATTTTTCAGGTAAGATGTTGTTCTTGTGAAATAAATAGAAAAAAACCTTAAAAATAAACACAAAAGAAAAGAATCCTAAATAATAAAAAAAGATTTTATTTCTGTCAACTGGGAAATAATAGTGGGTTACACATAAAATTATTAATAAAAATGACAAAATGAAATAAAATTTGGTAGAGGTGAAGTAAAAAACAAGCCATTTTTTGTTATCACCTATACTTTGATAAAATAAAAAGCCTAAAGTGGATTTTACTAAATAAAAAATACTGATTGCGGATAAACAATATCCAAATTTATTAAGTTGATACCCTAAAACCTGCAAATCAGCAATGTATTTGGGAACAATAGGAATGTATTGTGAAAGTAATACAGCGAGAGTAAGCGTAAGTACACAGGATGTAATGATCCAGCTCGCTAAATTATTACTGGCATCAAAATATTTTTGAAGCAGGAAATCCTTTAGATTGGCTCCTCTTTCTACAATATTCATCATAAAAAGATATAAAAATATACAAGCCAGCAATATAAAAATTACCCAATCGTTGTTTTCAGGAATCCTTACATGGTTTACGAAGTTTTGTGATAATAGCAATTGAATTTTTTTGCAAAATTATAGAATATTTTGTATAAAATAAAAAGGTTAAATAAACTATCTTTGCAAACTGAAATGAAAAAACTTGTCATTATTCCGACTTATAACGAAAAGGAAAATATTGAAAATATTATTTCCGCAGTTTTTGCATTGGAAGAAGACTTTCATATTCTTGTTGTAGATGACTCCTCACCAGATGGAACATCCGAGATTGTAAAAGATCTCCAAAGGAGGTTCCCCCATACTTTGCACTTATCTGTAAGACATGTAAAGGATGGTTTAGGAAAAGCATATATCCATGGATTTAAATGGGCTCTCCAGAATAATTATGATTATATTTTTGAAATGGATGCCGATTTCTCCCACAATCCAAGTGACCTGCCTAAATTATATGAAGCTTGTTTAAAGGCTGATATGGCTATTGGTTCCCGTTATTCAAAAGGAGTCAATGTAGTAAACTGGCCAATGGGGAGAGTATTGTTGTCGTACTTTGCGTCAAAATACGTGAGATTCATTTTAGGTTTGCCTATTCATGATACAACGGCAGGGTTCGTTTGTTTTTCAAGAAAGGTCTTGGAAAGTATTGATTTGGATAACGTCAGATTAAAAGGATATGGTTTCCAAATTGAAATGAAATTCAGAACTTTTAAAAAAGGCTTCAAAATTGTAGAGGTACCTATTATTTTCACCAACCGTATTTTAGGTGAGAGTAAAATGAATGGAGGGATTATCCATGAAGCGGTTTTTGGAGTTTTAAATTTAAAATGGAAATCATTAATTAACAGGCTATGAAACGGAGCAGGAATAAATATTTTTATATACAGAAACATTTATGTGCGAAGTTCCATCAGGCGATTAAAAATATAAGAATAAACTGATGAGAAAATTAATTTTTCTTTTTGTTTTGATGTTTGTATTTTCTTGTAAAGAATATATTGACAAGCCTAAAAATCTTGTATCTAAAGATAAGATGTCGGAGATTCTTGCCGACCTGGCCGTCAATGACCAGGCAACTTTTATGTTTCCGAATACAAACCTGGAGAGTGGGACAAGATTTGTCCTTAAAACACATCAGGTAAAGCCAGATGATTTTGTAGCAAGTTTTAAGTATTATGTCGTTGAGCAAAAGATGAATGATATTGCGGATGAAGCACAGAAATTGGTGTTAAAAAAAGACCCTAAGGCAGATCAGTTTGTAAAAGATAAAATCAAGAAGAATCTCAATCCGCCTAATGTATCTAAATAATGTAGAAAGTGTTCCATTGGAAAGAATATCCAATCTAATGGCAATGAATTAATAAAATATACGAATGAAATTTTTTAATATAGAAAAAAACTCAGAGGGAAAGGCAAGGGCTGGAGAACTAATTACCGACCATGGTAAAGTTCAGACCCCTATTTTTATGCCTGTAGGAACTGTTGCCAGTGTGAAAACGGTTCACCAAAGAGAATTAAAAGAAGACATTAAAGCCCAGATTATTTTAGGGAATACCTATCACTTATATCTTCGCCCGACAATGGATGTCATGCAGGAAGCAGGTGGCTTACATAAATTCATGAACTGGGATCTTCCTATTCTTACAGATTCAGGTGGTTTTCAGGTGTTTTCTCTTTCCGGAAGCAGAAAAATGTCTGAAGAGGGAGTGAAATTCAAATCACATATCGACGGAAGTTATCATCTTTTTACACCAGAAAAGTCTATGGAGATCCAGAGACAGATCGGAGCTGATATTTTTATGGCTTTTGATGAGTGTGTGGCGTATCCTTGTGAATACAATCAAGTGAAAGCTTCTATGGAAATGACACATCGATGGTTGAAAAGATGCATCGATTGGAATGAGAAAAATCCTGAATTATATGGGCACAAACAAAGGTTTTTTCCTATTGTTCAAGGTTCTACCTATTCAGATCTAAGAAAAATATCAGCGGAAGTTATTTCGGAAGCAGGAGCGGAAGGAAATGCAATTGGTGGACTTTCTGTAGGAGAGCCGGAAGAAGAAATGTACAGAATTACAGATGAGGTAACGGATATCCTGCCAAAAGATAAACCAAGATATTTAATGGGAGTGGGTACTCCTTGGAATATTTTAGAATCTATCGGATTGGGAATTGATATGATGGATTGTGTAATGCCGACGAGAAATGCAAGAAATGCAATGCTGTTCACATGGCAGGGTGTAATGAATCTGAAAAATGAAAAATGGAAGAAAGATTTTTCGCCTTTAGATGAGTTTGGGACAAGTTTTGTTGATAAAGAATATTCAAAAGCGTATGTTCGTCATTTGTTTGTTTCTAAAGAATATTTGGGTAAGCAAATCGCATCAATCCATAATTTGGCTTTTTATTTAGATTTGGTGAAAGTTGCGCGAGAACATATTATTGCGGGTGATTTCTACGAATGGAAAAAATCCGTTGATCCTATTCTTAGACAAAGATTATAAAAGAAAGTTATGTTTACAATTATAGATCGGTATATCATCAAAAAATATCTTGGAACTTTTGGTTTCATGCTTATATTATTGTCTATAGTTGTATTGGTCATAGATGTTCAGCAGAAAATCCCGAGGATAGAAAATGCAACGGCTATTGATGCAAAACTCAATCTGACCTATTTTCTTGTTCACTTTTATCCGTTCTGGATTATCAATCTGGTTATGACCTTCTTGTCTATCCTGGTATTTATTTCGGTAATTTACTTTACCTCCAGGATGGCAAATAACACAGAGATTGTTGCTGTGATCAGTAGTGGCGCGAGCTTTCACCGCTTTGCTAAACCTTATTTACTAACCTCACTTTTTATTGCATTTCTGTCCCTGGTTATCAATCATTTTGTATTACCATGGGCAAATATTAAAAAGAATGAGCTGGAGGCATATACTTATAACGCGGCAAATAAAGAAAAAGTTCTGGGAACAGCTCCTGTAACGGCTCAGCTAAGCAGGACGGAATATATTTTTATCAATTCGTGGAATAAAAGGGAACGACGAGGTTCCGGATTTATATTTCAGAAATTCGATAAAAACAGAAAGATGCTTTATGAGCTAAAAGGATCGGACGTGTATTGGGATGTAGCTAAAAAACAATTTGTTTTGAATAATTATTCTGAGAAAATAATTAATAAAAATGATTCCGAGAAGCTTAAAAATGGAGTGGAGTTGAGGAAAAGCTACGGGCATGCTCCTGAAGAACTTTTCCCAAATGAGCTTTTAGGGCAAAATAAGACCACGCCTGAACTTCTAAAATTTATTCAAAGGGAAAAAGAAAAGGGAAACAGTAACCTGAATACCCACTTGAATGAGCTTTATCAAAGGACTTCCATGCCGATTTCCATCGTTATTCTTACTTTTTTAGCGCTTTCACTTTCTTCTCAAAAGAAACGGGGCGGACTTGGAATCAATCTGGCAATTGGGATCTCATTAGCATTTATTTTTGTATTTTCATTTGAAGCTCTAAAGGTGGTGTCTGAAAATAAAAGCATGTCTCCTGCATTAGCCATGTGGTTTCCTAATCTAATCTTTTTTCCTATTGCCTTATATCTGTATCTGAGAAGGGCAAATCAATAGAGAAGTTTGATTTCTTTATGATAAAAGGAACGTAAGCCGTCTTCTAATTCGATCCATATTTCTCCCTTTTCATCGGTGAATTTTATAATGCCATTTTGTCTGTTTTTGTCAATTTCAAAAACCGAAATTTCATCCTTGCGGAATAGATGTTCGTTGAACTTTTTCATTATTTCTTCCTCAGAAGGTATACTTTTAAGTTTTTCAATAAGGAATTCGTGAAAACTTAAAGTGAATTCCTTTAGATCAAATATTTTTCCTGTTAGTGTTAAAAGTGAACCTGCGTTAGATATTTCATCAAATTTTTCCTGAAGAATATTCGTCCCGGCACCAATGATGAAATAGTTTTTTTGATTAATTTTTTTCTTTTCGATTAATATCCCAACAATTTTCTTATTTTTAAGAATAATATCATTTGGCCATTTAATCTTTACATCGCATTCAGTCATATTGGCAAGGAAATCTCTGATGATAATTGCGGTATAATAATTGAACATAAAATCTGAGATCGTGAAATGATCGGTATTCACAGCTAGCGTATACGCTAAGTTTTTTTCAGCTGTTGAAGCCCATGTATTTCCGTATTGGCCACGTCCCTTAGTTTGATTGAAAGTATGTACAGCAATAAAATCTGAATTTTCATAAAGTAAAAACTTAGATATTTCGTCATTAGTAGAAGAGCACTCTTTTAAATAGAACAATTGTGGCATTTATGAAAACTTTAAGAAATGAAAGGGTTAAAAGTAAGGCTAAAGTAAAGAAAAAACAATAAATTTGCAGATTATAGTATTTTTTTAATGAATAAGACAGTAGAAAAGCAAGAATTAATAGATAAAATCGTTGAAGCTATCCAGGATGTAAAAGGAGAAGACATTATGGTCTTTGATCTTTCCAATATTGAAAATTCCGTAGCAGAAACGTTTGTAATATGTAGTGGAAACTCTAATACACAGGTGGCTGCTTTAGCAGGAAGTGTGGAGAAAAAAGTGAGAAATGAACTTCAGGATAGACCTTGGCACGTTGAGGGTACCGAAAATGCAATGTGGGTTTTGGTAGATTATGTTACTGTGGTCGTTCACATATTCCAAAAAGAAGTGCGTGAGTACTATGACATTGAGGAATTGTGGGGTGATGCTAAAATCACCAAAATCGAAAATGAAATTTAATTTTAAAAAGTATAAATGAACAATAAAGGATTTAACTGGTTTTTTCCAATTGCGATCATAGCTCTTTTGTTATTTTTTGGATCCAATTTTTTAGGAGACAATAGTGCAAAAGCTATCGATGAAGATGGTTTCTTCAGAGAAATGCAAACAGGAAAAGTTCAGAATATTATTATATATAAAGACACTGAAAAAGCTGATGTATTTTTGACACAGGCTGCTAAAACAGCAATGGTGAGTAAAACTACCAAAGAAAACAATCCTTTGTCAGCATTCGAAATGGCTCCTAAGGCAGATTACACTGTGAAATATGGAGACCTTCAGCTTTTCCTTCAAAAATTTGATCAGATAAAAGCTGACAATGCAGCTATTAAAACAACCAAAGATTATGGTGCTGGTAAAAATCCTTTTATGGATATTTTATTCTCAGCATTGATCTGGATTGCTATTTTAGGATTATTCTATTTCCTTCTTTTCAGAAAGATGGGTGGAGGCGGAGGCCCTGGAGGTCAGATCTTCTCTATAGGTAAATCCAAAGCAAAGCTTTTTGATGAAAAAGAAAGAATTCAGGTGACATTTAAAGATGTTGCAGGATTGGAAGGAGCGAAAGAAGAAGTACAGGAAGTTGTAGATTTCTTGAAAAACTCTGAAAAATATACAAGATTAGGAGGTAAAATTCCAAAAGGAGTTCTATTAGTAGGGCCTCCGGGAACTGGTAAGACCTTATTAGCTAAAGCTGTTGCTGGAGAAGCAAAGGTTCCTTTCTTTTCACTTTCAGGTTCTGACTTTGTCGAAATGTTTGTAGGTGTAGGAGCTTCGAGAGTAAGAGATCTTTTTGCTCAGGCAAAAGCAAAATCACCTGCGATTATCTTCATCGATGAGATTGATGCAATCGGACGTGCGAGAGGAAAGAATAATTTCTCCGGTGGTAACGATGAAAGAGAAAATACATTAAACCAGCTTCTTACTGAAATGGATGGTTTCGGAACTGACGTTAACGTAATTGTAATGGCTGCGACCAACAGAGCGGATATCCTGGATAAAGCTCTTATGAGAGCCGGACGTTTTGACCGTTCGATCTATGTAGACCTTCCCGAATTACATGAAAGAAGAGATATCTTTGATGTGCATTTGAAGAAGATCAAGCTGGATGACAATGTTGATCGAGATTTCTTGGCAAAACAAACCCCTGGATTCAGTGGTGCAGATATTGCAAATGTTTGTAATGAGGCAGCACTTATCGCAGCGAGAAACAGTCATACCTCTGTAACAAAACAGGATTTCCTTGATGCTGTGGACAGAATCATTGGTGGTCTTGAGAAGAAAAATATGGCGATCAAGCCTTCTGAAAAGAAAAGAGTGGCTTATCATGAAGCTGGTCACGCAACAATTTCATGGTTGGTAGAACATGCTTCCCCACTTTTAAAAGTAACGATTGTTCCAAGAGGACGTTCTTTAGGAGCAGCCTGGTATCTTCCGGAAGAAAGACAGTTGACCACTACAGAGCAGATGCTAGATGAAATGTGTGCTACATTAGGAGGTAGAGCAGCAGAGCAGGTAATATTTAATAATATTTCTACAGGTGCATTATCTGATCTTGAAACGGTAACGAAAAGAGCGCAGGCAATGGTAACGATCTATGGATTAAGTCCAAATATTGGTAATATTTCTTACTATGATAGTTCAGGTCAATCTGAATATAATTTTGGAAAACCATATTCTGAAGAAACTGCAAATAAAATTGATTTAGAGATCAAGTCGATTATTGAAAATCAGTATGTAAGAGCTGTACAGATTCTTACAGAAAATAAAGATAAACTGGATGCTTTAGCGGGTAAACTTTTAGAAAAAGAAGTTATTTTCCGTGAAGATCTTGAGGAAATATTTGGTAAAAGAGCATGGGATCCTGAATTGACAGAGCGACCAGTAACCAATACAATTCCATTAATAAAAGACAAAGAAGAAGAAAGTGAGATTCAGGCTCCTGAGAGTCCTACTCAACTTTAAATTCTTTAAAAAGATAGAAATAAGACCTGGTAATGTCAAAATTGCCAGGTTTTTTCATATTTAAAGCTACATTTTTAGAATCTATTGTAATTTATTTTCTATTTTTGTATAAAGTTGACTAAAAAAACATACGTTGAGTTTATTTAAAAAAATTGTAAGCAAACTAACAAACCAACCTGAGGAGGATGACTCCCAAAGTTTGGAGAAGCTAGGAGATTCGTTGAAAAATGCGGACCTCGATTATAAGTTTGCGCAATTATTTACGCATTCCGGTGGTTTTTTTAATTATTGTGCAGATGAATCGGAGGCTTTACAAACTTTGAATCAAATTATTAAAATAGAAGGAATTCACAATATGTTCTGTTGGGATAAAGAACTGCAGAATTTTTTAAATGTCGTAAAAACTTCAAGTACATCAGAATTGGGACATTCCAATGATGCTGCTTTTATTACCTGTGAATATCTTATTGCCTATGATGGAAGGATCATGTTATCACATAATAATATCCTTCATTATCATTCTTCAAGATTGCCCAACAAAATTATCATTATGGCTAATGTTTCACAGATCGTCAATAACCTTAATGATGCGATGGGTAAGATAAAGAGAAATGGCAATATTAAGAATCTGACTTCTATCAGTGGGAGTCAATCCAAATTAGATACATCTTCTAATTCTAATACAAAACTGTTTTTATTATTGCTTGAAGATTAAGCAATAATTTCTAAATTATACATTTTGGACAAAAATCTTATTCAAAGAACGATTTCGGGGATTGTTTATGTGGCAGTCATTATCCTTTGTGCAACTCCACTTGGCGCACAGCTTATTAATAGCATATCACCAGACCTTGTCAAGCAGCAATACCTTTATTATGGGTTGATAACCTTTTTAATGGTTGTTGGATCATGGGAATGTGTGAAGATTATGAAGTTTGGGAAAGGATATGAAAAATGGGTGGTTCTTCCTGTGATTGCAATTATCTTTTACATGTTTTCAAAAAGATATTTTCACCATGATTTCTTTTTTGATTTTAGGTTGAGTGAAATACTGGCATTGGCCTTAATAGCAATTGCTGTGGTTACTCTATTTAAATATCCGAGTGAATTGTACTACGACAGCGGAAAATTGATTTTTACGGTCATTTATGTCGCTCTGCCATTTAGTTTTGCACTGGGCCTTCCAAAATATTCCAGCTTTAATGATACATTTTCTTTAGAGGTCTTATTTTTATTCATTTTAATCTGGAGCAGCGATACGTTTGCCTATTTAACAGGAAAGTTTTTTGGGAAACATAAAATGGCTCCTAAAATATCACCTAAAAAAACCTGGGAAGGTTATGCAGGCGGTGTTGTCCTGACTTTAGTATTATCTTATTTTATTGAAAAATATCAACATGACCTTCGTGGAAACTGGATGGTTGTCGGTTTTCTGGTTGCTTCCTTTGCTCCTTTAGGGGATTTGGTAGAGAGCCAGCTCAAAAGAAATTTTGGAGTTAAAGATAGTGGAAACATCATTCCGGGGCACGGAGGTGTATTAGATAGACTGGATAGTTTTTTAATCTGCGTTCCTGTCGTATATTTGTACTTTATTTTAGAAAAATTTATTTAAACTCATGAAATTACATAGAGAATCAAAAGGAACGATCACTGTAGCAACAATACTTTTCATTATAATTGGCGCTTTAGCAATTTATTTCCTTAAAATGTGGTCGCTTTTGATCATTATGCCATTACTGGTTGTTTATAGCTTGGTGTTTTGGTTTTTCAGAGTTCCTAACCGTGAAATTCTGGATCACAAAGAGAATGTAATTGCACCGGTGGATGGAAAAGTAGTAATGATCAAGGAAGTGGAAGAAACTGAGTTCCTGAAAGGAAAGGCAATTCAGGTTTCGATCTTTATGTCTCCTCTGAATGTACATATTTGTAGATATCCAGTTTCGGGGGAAGTTATCTATAAAAAATATCATCCTGGAAAATATTTAGTAGCATGGCATGAAAAATCTTCTACAGAAAATGAAAGAACAACAGTTGCTATTGAAAGCTTGACGAATCATAAAGTAGTGTTCAGACAGATCGCAGGATATGTGGCAAGAAGGATTGTTTTTTATTGTAATAATGGAGATCAGGCAAAAGCGGGCCATGAGTTCGGATTTATAAAATTCGGTTCAAGAATGGACGTTTTCTTACCGTTGGATACGGAGATCATCTGTAAAATTGGAGATATTACAAAAGGAGGTCTTGATGTTATAGCGAAAATGAAAGAATAATCAATACTTATTTTAATTTAAAAGGCAGGAGAGAATCGATAAGATTCTCTCCTGCCTTTTTTATAATCATATCCCAGTAAAGTCCTCACTCAATAATATTGCAGGCGAGTATTCTGTCAAGTCCTGGTATAATTAGAATTTATTTGTGTATTTAGTAATGAGTTTTACTACTCATGAGTGAAATTATGTATCTATTATAGAGGTTTTTGGCTTATCTGCATGATATTTTTGCTTTTCAAAATTCAGTAGTGAAATGATGAATAAATTAAAGGATATACATATTGGCAAACTCATACATGACAGAGCAAACAATCTCCAAATTCCAATACAGAGAATTACCAAGTTTTTAAACTGCAAAGAAAATGATGTTGAAAACATGTATGAACAAAAAAGTATGGATACGTTTCTTTTGTTAAGGTGGAGCAAGTTGCTGGAGTATGATTTTTTTAGAATATACACCGGGCATTTAATTCTTTATGCGCCGCCTTCAAAACCGGACAAATCTCCAGCGACAAAAAAAGATGATGATCTCCTGTTTAGAAAAAACATTTATACCGATCAACTGAAGACTTTTATACTTGAAAAAATAAATACAAAAGTAATGACCCCTCAGGAGGTCATTTCAACATATAAGATACCAAAAACAACTCTTTATAAATGGCTTAGAAAATAAGATAGATGATGGGGCCAAACTATAAAAAAATCTATAGCGATATTGTCAGAGAAAAATTTCCGGAAATGGTAAATGACCGGTTTCTCAAAGAAAAAATCAGATCCATTAGGACGGCAATGGATATTATTGATGTTAATGAACTTATTTTTAGAGAAGTAAAAAATAGTACAAAATCCGAAAATCAAAAACTTCGTTCTTATGATAAAGATTCTATTCTGAAAGTTATTGAATTTCAAAGAAAAAATCAGCTCAGTAATGTCCAGACTGGAATGCATTTCAATATCAGCAGGAGGACCATCGGAAAATGGAATCGAATTTTCAAATCTAAATGATAAATTTATTTTCGAAAATTGAAGGTTAAAATTATGCGTAGTTTTAATAAAGGATTGTTGTTTTTTTTACTAAATGATGTAAAATATAGCTTAGGATAAATTAAATATTGATTTGGCCTATATTTTTGATAATTTTTCATGTTTTTTATTGGGAAAACATCATTTACTTTGGCACTTGTTTAGATGGGCATTGGTTTATGATTATGAAGTTTTTTGTATATGTCAAGTAGTATATTTTCTAAGGTAATGGATAACCAATTGACGACCAATAATGATTTTAATCCTTATTATGTGGAACTTATTCATCGTTGCTTTTTATTCCTTTTTTCCCTGTTCTTTTTTTATTCCCTGTTTTACCTATTCTTTTTGGGAGACACCGTAGTTTCTATTATTTTCGTCTTTCTTACTCTTTTTTTTGCGTCTTTAATGAATTTTAGAAAGACCATAAGCCGATCTCATAGAATTTTAAAACCTTTAGCTATTGTCGTATTTGTCCTCCTTACATTTATAATCGATTTTTTTTATGTGTATACATGGAAAAGCACTGGGGTCGAATATTTCTATTTTTCCCTGTTATTTGCAGTGCCTTTTTATTTTAGATATAGAGAGGATTATTATTTTATTTTGGGTCTGGTAATTTTTATTGTTTTTAGTTTTGTAGGCTGCCAATATTTCGAGATAAGTTTTTTACCTAAAAGCCGGTTTATAAAGAGTTCTGATTTTGAATTATTACGGTCAATCAATATCATTTTTACCCTCATCATTTGTTTGATGGAAATGAAATTTTTATATCGTAAAGACAGACTGATCTATGGGTTGATAAACGATCAAAAAGCTAAAGATTGTACTATAGAGGATCTTGTAAAAGTGAATAATGACTTGATGAAAAACAAAATCAATGACTTAACTGAAGAAGATATTGCAGAAATTTTAGCCCTTGCTGAAAGTGGTTCTTCTGTTTTTCTCGAAAAATTCCACGCTCATTTTCCTGATTTTATTCCAAATGTTTTAAGCATTAATTCATCACTTATTGCCTCTGAGCTCAATATTTGTGCTTTGATGAGATTGAATTTTGATACAAAAAAGATTGCTTTATGTACGAATAGCAGTGTCCGGGCCATTGAAAGTAGAAAGTACAGAATACGTAAAAAGCTGGATATTCCCTCTGATATGAATATCAATTATTTTATATTTAAAGTATAGCGTGGAGATTAGATAATAAAGTAAGCAGATGTTTGTGGTGACCGTATATTTTCCAATTTAATCGATATGCCAGATTTCAGGATATTCCATTTGCTAAAATATCGATGTAGAAATCTGCATATTTTTTTGTTTGGCAAAAGGCTAGCCTTTAATGTGTTTTTTCACCTCATTAATGAGGTTTAAAATTAAATCGACAGGTAAATCCTCTTCCATGTCGATTAAGAGTATTTTAAACTTTTTTCTGCCCTCCTGAAGTAATTCGGGAGCATTAATTCGATCTCCGTGATAAAAACTGATATAATGCTTTTTATATTTTTTGCTGTAATAAATATAACAGAGCATTTTCTTTTTATACTTAAAAAACGGAAGACCAAAACTTAATGTTTCGGTAATGTATTCTGTATCAGATTTTAAGATCTTTTCCCTTAAAAACAAAAGAGTACTTCTGTCAGGTTCTTTAATTCTGTAGAAGTACTCTTGTATAGGATTCATTTTAAAAATTAATTTAAAAAGATTTAATCAAAATTTTGAAGCTCAACGAGTTTGTGATAAACCCCTCTCTTTGCAATCAGATCATGGTGGCTTCCTTGCTCCACGATATCGCCTTTTTCCATAACGACGATCCAGTCTGCTTTTTGTATCGTTGAAAGTCTATGGGCGATAACCAATGACGTTCTGTTTTCCATCATTTTCTCAAGAGCATCCTGTACAAATTTTTCAGATTCTGTATCCAAAGCTGAAGTAGCTTCGTCAAGGATCATAATAGGTGGGTTTTTAAGGACTGCTCTAGCGATCGAAACCCTTTGTTTCTGCCCTCCGGATAATTTACCGCCATCGTCTCCGATATTGGTGTCATACCCATTTGGGAGTTGATTGATAAAAGTGTCTGCATTAGCTACTTTAGCCGCTGCAATCACTTCCTCTTTGGTGGCTTCCGGCTTACCCATTAGGATATTATTGTAAACAGAATCATTAAATAATACAGATTCCTGAGTTACCATACCTAGCAGTTTTCTATATTCCTGTAGTTTTAAATGCTTAATGTCAACATTATCGATCAGGATTTCTCCTTCAGAAACATCATAGAAACGTGCAAGGAGATTGGCAATTGTTGTCTTTCCACTTCCACTTTGTCCAACCAAAGCAACCGTTTTTCCTTTTGGAATTGTTAAATTAAAATTTTTGAGAATCAAATTATCTTTGTCATAATAAAACCCAATGTCTTTAAAGTGGATATTATTTTGAAGGGTAGATATTGAAACAGGAGCAGCCACTTCTTCAATTTTAACATCTGCATCCAGGATTTCCAATACTCTTTTTAGAGAAGCTTCTCCTTTCTGAACGTTAGAAATAGAGGTTGACAAACTTTTTGCAGGGGGCAATATCTGGAAGAACATTCCTAAGAATACCAGGAAGTCTGCCGGTGAAATACTTTGTTCGACAATAATTTGCTTTCCACCGTACCATGCAATGATCAAAAAAGTAATTGAACCTAGAAATTCGCTCATAGGCGATGCGAGTTCTTTTTTTCTTCCTAAACTTATGGAACTGGAAATCCATTTGCTCATAGATTGCATGAATCTATTATCCATTATTTTCTCTGCATTAAAGATCTTAATAACCTTTGAGGATTTCAGGGTCTCATCTACAATAGAAAATATGTTTCCCATTTCGTGCTGGGCTTCATGAGAATCTTTTTTAAGGCTTTTTCCTACCAAAGCGATCATAGTTCCCATTACAGGCAGAACAAGTAATGAAAAGAGTGTCATTTCCGGGCTTAAAAAGAATAATGTCACTAAAGTACTTATCAACATAAATGGTGAGTTGATCAAATCGATCAAGCTACCCAAAATATTTCCTTCAACTTCCCCTACGTCATTTGACATGCGGGACATCAGATCTCCTTTTCTGCTTTCGGTAAAAAATGAAACAGGTAAAGAAAGTATTTTTCGGTACATCGCTCCACGAAGGTCCTTGGTGACACCTACCCGGTAATTAATTAAAAGAAAAGACCCAAAATAACGGAAAGCATTTCTCAAAAGAAACATAAAGGCAGTTATTATACATAGCCATGCAAGTACTTTCAGAGAACCGTACTCGGTAACCATGCTTTGTACAAAATAATTTGAATAATCTTTTATGTAGGAAAAGAAATCAAGCACCTCTCCAGAATAAACAGGTGCAGATTCATATTTCTCTGGTTTTATAGTACCGAAAAGCATTCCCAAAACCGGCAAAATAGTCCCTAAGGAAGCAATCTGAAAAACAGAATACATCAGGTTGAAGAATAAACTTCCATAAATGTATTTCTGATGTGGTCTTGCGAATTTTAATATTTTTTTATATTCGTTCATCAATAAAAAATTGGAAAGGCAAAATTAGGTAATTTTAAAAGAGTAGACGTTCTTAATTGAATTTTACTTTATCATTATACTTGGGAGCAAAATTAGTAGGGTTTAATTTTTCTAATGTTTTTCCAAGATTATTGATGATTTGAGTAAGGTTATTGAAATCTACAACGGATACGTCATCGCTTTCGTTATGGTAATGCGTTGCTTTCGTCATGTCAACTGTAGAAAAGGAATGAGCAATAATTTTCTTCTTTACAAAACTTACATTATCTGATCTGTAGAATAGCTGCTGTGAAGCGTAAGGATCGGGATGTACTTTTAAACCATTAACTGCATTTTGATTGAATAGCTCATCAAGGTCAGAAAATTCATCTCCAGTCATAAAAAGCGCATTTTTCCCAAATTGAGATTCTGTAGCAACCATTTCAAAATTGAAAAGAGCAGATAAATTATTATAGATAGGATCTAAATTCTTATCCTTTGAAATAGCTATTGAGCCCAACATTCCTTTTTCTTCCCCATTAAAAGCGATAAATGCCATTGAAAATTCTGGCGTTTTATTTTTGAAATAATCTGCAATTCCAACAAGGGTAGTAATTCCGCTTGCATCATCGTCGGCACCATTGTAGATATTGTCACCACTTTTTTTGCTTGTTCCGATGTGATCGAAATGTCCCGAAAAACCTAAGTATTTATCGGTTTTTCCTTTTTTAATCCCACAAACGTTATACACTGTCTTCCCCTTATATTCAAATGGAACGAGATAAGAGTTTCCTGTACAGTATTCTAAATTATTTTCTTTAAAAAGTTTAGCTATATAATTGGCTGCATTGTCATTTTCAGGGGTTCCTATTTCACGACCCTTCATTTCATCTGATGCTAATGTAGAAAGAACAGTATTGATTGTACTGGTTGGAACCTCCTGAGCAAAAGTAATTATTGAGAATAACGAGAAAGTAAGATAAGCTAGTTTTTTCATTGTGACTATTTATATTGATATATGTCGCGTAATTATCGGAAATGTTGCACTCATTATTAAAAAAGATTTAAAAGAGTGAGGCCTACAATTAAATTACACCTGTTCATGGTGGTTTTAAAATAAAAAACAGCTCCAAAAGAAGCTGTTCTTACTCAAAAAATCGTTGTAAGGTTATCGAAGTCTGTCCACAGATTTTACGAGCCTCTCATCTTTACGGATAAAGATGTTTGAAATAAACAAACATATTATCGCGATTAATGGGAAAACAGGCTCAATACCCTTCTCAGGAATTTGGATTCCTCCGGGTAAGTTTAGTAACCAGTAAATCAATACACCAATCAACAAAGCGTTTATAATGATGCTGATCTTATTCAGCAAAATTTGTCTTTTTCTATTTTTAAAACTGAATACACTCAGTAATCCAACTAAAACAAGCACACTAGATGCAATATCTATAACAGGAATATTACCAAAAACCACCACATCCTGTCCTGTGATGAAAAGAAAAACAGCAGCTAAAACTGCCAGAAAAATCCATATGGTCTGTATTCTTTGTAGCATCGAATATTAAATTCTGGGCAAAAGTAGCATAAATTTTGCACAATTCAAAAATAAGTGTAGATTTGCATTATACAATGTACTTGAAAACAAAAGTCACCGGACTTACTTTTCTTACTCACAATTAATTACATTTTTACATACATATGTTTAACATTGAAACGTTAAGGTCAAAATCCGTAACGGAATTGACTAAAATCTTAAAGGATTTAGGCGTTAAAGTTGCAAGAAATAGCACTGAAAATGATAAAATTTTTGCTGTTCTTGATTTTCAAGCTTCTAACCCTAAAGTTACAAAAGATTATTTCAACACCACAGAAAGCAGTATGAATACTGAAGACAAAGAGGTGGAGAAAGAAATTAAAGCCCCTGCCAAGAAAGCTGCTCCCAAGAGAACGGTAAAACCTAAAACGGAGGTAAAGGCTCCAACTGAGACAATAGAAAACGCTGAAGAGAAAATAGAAGAAAAAGAAATTGTCGCTGAAACTCCAAGGCAGGAAGAAGTTACAGCTTCAGCAACAGAAGAAAATCTTACTTCGCAACAAGCACAAGCAAAGAAAAAAAGAAAAAGAGTTCTCCCAAATCCTAATACGACTGAAGCTTCTGCTCAGGAAAGAACGGAAGTTCAAAAAAATACTGAGACTCAGAAATCTGCTTCAACAGAAGAAAAGCCAGGTAATTCTCCAGGTCAGGCAAGACCTCAAAAAGGCCATAATCATCCACAAAACGGTGGAAATTCTCATAAAAATCAGAACCCCAATCAAAATCAGAATTCAAACCAGGGTAATAACCAAAACCAAGGTCAGAATCAAAACCAGGGGCATAATCAGAACCAAAATCAAAACAGACATTCTGATAAACAGGAAGAACATCACGAGTCTAAAAAAGAATTCCATTTTGATGGGATGGTAAGTATAGAAGGTGTATTAGAAATTCTTCCGGATAACTACGGTTTTTTACGTTCGTCAGATTTTAGCTACATTTCTTCTCCGGATGATGTGTATGTATCTACTGCTCAAATCAGAAATTTTGGATTAAAGACTGGAGATACTGTAAAAGGTATCGTAAGACTTCCGAAAGAAGGCGAAAAATACTTTTCGTTATTAAAACCTACAGAAGTTAATGGACGTGATTTAGCATTTATCAAGGATAGAGTAGCTTTTGAATATCTGACGCCGCTTTTCCCTGAAGAAAAATTTAATCTTACAGGAAGCAATTCAACTATTTCTACAAGGATTGTAGATCTTTTTGCACCTATTGGAAAAGGACAAAGAGCAATGATTGTTGCACAGCCTAAAACAGGTAAAACAATGTTGCTTAAAGATATCGCCAATTCTATTGCAGCCAACCACCCGGAAGTTTATATGATGGTTCTTCTTATCGACGAACGTCCTGAGGAGGTGACTGATATGGAAAGAAGTGTAAATGCAGAAGTAATTGCTTCTACATTTGATGAAGCCGCAGAGAAACATGTGAAAGTTGCAAATCTTGTTTTAGCAAAAGCTCAGAGAATGGTGGAATGCGGACATGATGTGGTTATTTTATTAGACTCCATTACTAGACTGGCAAGAGCCTATAATACTGTGACACCAGCTTCAGGAAAAGTTCTTTCAGGAGGTGTAGATGCTAATGCTTTACATAAACCGAAAAGATTCTTTGGAGCAGCAAGAAAAATTGAAGGCGGAGGTTCTTTAACAATTATTGCGACAGCTCTTATCGATACAGGTTCTAAAATGGATGAAGTTATCTTTGAAGAATTTAAAGGAACCGGTAACATGGAGCT
This sequence comes from Chryseobacterium sp. T16E-39, assembly GCF_002216065.1. Classification (NCBI taxonomy): domain Bacteria; kingdom Pseudomonadati; phylum Bacteroidota; class Flavobacteriia; order Flavobacteriales; family Weeksellaceae; genus Chryseobacterium; species Chryseobacterium sp. T16E-39. The sequence continues at coordinate 3,491,711 of NZ_CP022282.1, forward strand.
TCAATTGGACAGAAAAATTGCCAATAGAAGGATTTATCCGGCTATCGATCTTGTTTCTTCCAGCACGAGAAGAGATGACTTACTTCTTGATGAAGTAACTTCTCAGAGAATGTGGATCTTCAGAAAATACCTTTCTGAAATGAATCCTGTGGAAGCTATGGAATTTGTAAATAAAAACATCAAAGGAACTCTTAATAATGAAGAATTCCTGATGTCTATGAATAGATAGATTAATTTAATATTGTTAAGTAAAAAGCACAGATTGAAAAACTGTGCTTTTTATGTTTAAACAGAGCTTTTGAATCTAATCTGTCAATGTTAAAGATTTATTAAAATAATCCGCTATTTTTGATAATCGATCAATTAATGGCTAACTTTGGAATATAACATTAAAAAATAAAATTATGTCATTTGAATTACCAAAACTAGGATATGCGTATGATGCATTAGAGCCTACTATTGATGCAAAAACAATGGAAATTCACTATACAAAGCACCACCAGGCTTATATAGATAATTTAAATAAAGCAATTGAAGAGACTGACCTAGCTGGAAAGACGATTGAAGAGATCTGCAAGACTGGTACAGATAAACCTGCAGTAAGAAATAACGGTGGAGGACATTTTAACCACTCTTTATTCTGGGAAATTCTAACTCCTGGAGGAAGTAACGAGCCTGTTGGAAATGTAAAATCAGCAATCGAAAATTATGGGGGTCTTGAGAAATTTAAAACTGATTTTTCTGACGCTGCTAAAACAAGATTCGGTTCTGGATGGGCTTGGTTGGTAAAAAATGCAGATGGTTCTGTTTCTGTATCTTCTACTCCAAATCAGGATAATCCATTAATGCCTGTAGCAGATGTTAAAGGAACTCCGGTATTAGGATTAGATGTTTGGGAGCATGCTTATTATTTAAACTACCAAAACAGGAGACCTGACTATGTTGCAGCATTCTTTAGCGTAGTAAACTGGGATAAAGTAGAAGAATTATTCAATAAATAATTTTTTAACTTCGATAAATAAAAAGGGTTCAGAAATTTCTGAACCCTTTTTATTTTATTGTCTCGTAACATCGCTGCCACTTAAACCATTCATTCTTAATCCATATTTCCAGTTTACATACGCAAAAACCTGATAGAGCTTATATTCAAACTTTAATCCATAATTTTCTTTCGGATCATAGCTGATAGACGATTCAATCACATTTCGGTATTTTCCAGAACTGAAATAAGAATTCCATTCATTGACCAGGAGTATATTTCTTGATTTTAAATAAGATTCTGAATATTGATTCATCGGTTTGGCAACAGCATTTAAAAAATAATCATATTGGGTATCTATCACAGTAATGTCCCATTCTCCATCATCATTTTTTGAAGGTTTTATTTCAGACTTTTCTTTATCTGTCTTAGTATTGCTTTGTGATGAGCAGCTAAAAGGAAGAAAGAATATCAGTAAAATTAAAATCAGATTTTTCATGCTAATAAAGTTACGTAAAAAAGTATTTGGTACTAGGGTTCTTTTTGGAGAACTACAAATGCCGGAAAGTGATCACTATACCCTCCGGTAAACTGATCACCATTCCAGGACCTGAACGGATACCCCTTATAGTTTCCTTCTTTATTGACCAGATAAGCAGGGGCATAAATTTCAGCTTTATAAACAGAATAGTCTTTGGTTACTTGCTCAGAGATCAGGTTTTTAGAGACTATGATCTGATCGAATAAATTCGGAGCATCCTGATATGCCAGAGAAGCAACTCCTTTTTTATACAAAGGATACATCAGGTTTAGATAAGGTACACTTTCATTGAGATCCCTGGGATTCCCGACAGCCTTTAAATGATTCTTTAAGCTTGTACTGACGGGATCATCATTAAAGTCTCCCATTGCAAAAAGTTTTGTAGTAGAATCCATCGCTCTTACACTATCCATTTGCTGCTTCAAAAGAGCAGCTGCAGCATTTCTTTTAGGTAATGAAATTGCTTCTCCTCCTCTTCGGGAAGGCCAGTGATTCATAAAAAAAGCTACTTTTTCGTTATCTAAGAATCCTGTTACGATCAGGATATCCCTTGTATATTCTCTCTTTCCATTTTCATTAAAGATTTTTAATTCTTTTTTTAAAGAATTGGTCACGGTGAATCTTCTTTTCTGATAGATGAGGGCGACATCAATTCCTCTATAATCGTAGGAGTTGTAATGAATGATTCCATAATCATATTTAGCCAATGCAGGTTCTTTAATAAGATCCTGTATTATCTGTCTGTTTTCAACTTCAATAAGTCCGACAACGGCAGGAGCTGTTTTGGTATATTGTGAGCCTAGTTCGGAAATTACCTTTGCTTCATTGGCCAGTTTGGTTTTATAAACCTTGGTGTTGTAATTTTTGGGGCTTTTGGGAGTGAATTCTCCGGATCCGCTTTGATATCTTACTACCTTTTTCCCTTTTAATAATCCATCACTCCATTGTCCATCATATTTTTCTGCTTCCAAAAATTTAATGGAATCAATGGGTATACTTCTATGGAATGCAGGATTGCTGATAGCTTTGGTTCCGTCAATATAATCCGCAGATTGAATAGTGTCCCACAGGTTTTCAACATTTAAAAAACCGATTGTAGCTACTTTTCTTATTTTCCCTTGCTGTGCAAAAGTTAGTGCTGAAAAAAGAAAAGTAAAAAAGAGTATACGTTTTTTCATCTTGTGTTCAATTAGTCGTTATCCTTAATTTTTAAACTCCTTTGTTTTCTAAATATAAGTAAATTTAAAGTAATGTGATGGAGTAATTTTTATGTTTTATTTGAAGGTTTCAGTGTTAAGATAATATAATCTTAAAAATTATTTGAATTATAAAATTTTGTTAAATTTATAATTCTCTACATTTTTAAGACATTGAAAATTAAGAGAGAACAACTACAAAAAAACATAAACGTATGATGAAAAAATTATCATTAGTCTCTTTGTTTACTTTGTTTCCTGCATCGTTTTATTTTGCGCAAACAACCGTGTTTGCCTATCTGAAGGATGCTGATGGAAAACCCATAGAAAGGGCAGAAGTAGATTTAAAAGGGGGCGGAAATGATGTGGAAGCTGACAAAATTGGCTATTTTCAATTTGTCGATTTAGCAGCCGGCCACTATCAGATTGTAATTACGAAATCCAATTACGAAACGAAAGTCATGGAATTCGATGTTTCTGGTGAAGAGAAGCGAAAGGACTTAGGAATTATTACTTTGTATTCTAATTTATCCTCCAGTGTGGATCAGGGCTTAGCTATTATTGATAGCGATGGTGATGACGATAATAATCAGACATCAACCGTAGGATTACTCCAGTCATCTCAGGATGTGTTCAGTAGGATTGCAGCATTTGACTTAGGTTTCTATTGGTTTCGTCCCCGTGGGATCGATGGTAGAGCTGGCGAGACTATGCTGAATGGTGTTTCTATGATCAAATCAGATAATGGTAATGTAGATTTTGGAAATTGGGGAGGTCTCAATGAAGTGACCCGGTATCCTGAAATTGCAGTGAATCATTCCCCTTCTGAATATAGTTTTGGAGGCAACAGTTCTGTTATTTATAAGAATATGAAGTCCAGTGAATACAGAAAAGGATTTCAGTTTACCCAATCTTTAACCAACAGAAATTATAGAAACCGTACATCTTTACGGTACAGCTCAGGAATGAATAAGAATGGCTGGGCATTTACTGTAATGGGTGCAAGAAGATGGGCTAATGAAGGAATACAGGAAGGTACCTTTTATGATGCGTATAGTGCTTATCTGGGGGTTGAGAAAAAACTCAGTGATCAACACAGTATTACATTCAATTTTATAGGTGCACCTTACAGAAGATCAACGGCAAGCCCAAGCACGCAGGAAGTATATGACTATAGGGGAGTGCATTACAATTCTTATTGGGGATATCAGGATGGCAAGCAAAGGAGTGAAAGAGTAAGACAGGGATTTCAACCTATATTTCAGATTCAGGATTTCTGGAAAATTGGTAAACAATCAAGTCTTTGGACTTCTGTATCCTATCAGTTTGGAAAAGATAAAAGTTCGCGTTTAGATTGGCAGAATGTACAGAATCCATCACCTACCTATTATAGAAACCTTCCAAGTTATTATGATTCTTTAGATCCTAATGCCTCAGTGCCTGCAGGATCCGGGGGAATAATGACTACTGTTCAGGATGCTTATCACACTTCTTTGAATGCATGGACCTCAGGAGATCCTAATATTACTCAGCTAAACTGGGATAATCTTTACAGGAGAAACAGCCAACAATCTGCTGGAACATATTATGGACAAACCGGAAAAAGAGCTTTATACTATCTGGTCAATGATGTCAGTGATGATAAAATTTTTAATGTATCTACTCATTTCATTCACAACTTTAATGACACTGCTAAATTTTTGCTTAATGTGTCTTATCAAAACTATCGTTCCGAACTATACCGTGAGGTCAAAGACCTTTTGGGAAGTGATTTTGTTTTAAACAGAGATCCTTTTGCGGCAACAAATCAGCCCGGAAAATCTGGATTATTTAATGATGGTGAACAGGATGTGACTAAAAAGGTTGGAGATAGAATGACTTATGACTACATCTTTCGAAGACAAGAGGTGAAAATAAATCCGGGACTGAAATTTTCAGTTGGAAAGTTTGACGTATTTGTTTCTGGACTTGCAGGATACTCTTCCTCCAGTAGAGAGGGGCTGTTCAATCATTATCTCTATAAAGACTCTAAAGGGAAAAGTGCAGATTACAACTTTTGGAATTATGGTTTGAAAGGACAGGCTGTTTATAAACTGAACGGAAGGAATTTCTTTGTATATAATGGAGCTTATTATTCCCAGGCCCCCTACTTAGAAGACCTGTTTATTAATCCGAGGGTTAATGGTTCAGTAGCTCCCAATATCAAAAATATGATCATTAATGCAAATGATTTGAGCTATATTATTTCTTCTCCATTTTTGAAATTAAGAGTAACAGGATATTTAGTTGATACAAGTAATGAAACAATGGTGCAAAGATTCTTTGCAGATGGTATACAACTCAATAATTCTGATGATCAGGGAAATGAAACGCTGGTTCAAAGCGCATTTGTAACTCAGGTAATGACGGATGTCAAAAAAAGGAATATGGGAGCCGAATTGGGATTTGATGTAAAAGTTACCCCTACATTATCTTTACAAGGCTTAATGAGCTATGGACAGTTTACCTATCAGAATGATCCGGTTACTTATTTTGCTTCGGATGCTGCCGGTGTTTTCTCTAATGGTCTTTCTTACATGAATCTTGGAAAAGCATATATTAAGAAATACAGGCAGGGTGGAACTCCCCAACATGCTTATTCGTTAGGCTTTAGATATAATTCTCCTAAATATTGGTGGTTTGGAGCCAATTGGAATTATTTTGATGAAAATTATTTAGATCCTTCAGCATTGGTCAGAACAGAATCATTTGTTCAAAATAATAATTCTTCTACTCCTTATTATAATCTTACAGAATCTGAATTAAGAAGAGTACTGCAACCGAATAAATTACCCTCTTCCTTCTTTATTAATGCTAATGCAGGGAAATCCTGGGTGATTGGGAAGTATTATGTATTACTTTCTGCGTCCGTTAATAATATTTTAAATAACAAAAGATACATTACCGGAGGTTTTGAACAAACAAGGAATGCTAAATTCCCAAGTTTTGTCCAGGATAATGATCGTGAGTTTACTCTATTTGGACCAAAATACTGGTATACTCAGGGACGGTCTTATTTCATTAATCTACAGTTTAGATTTTAATTTTTACCACTTTAAAAACAACAAAAATGAATATAAAGAAATACTTTAGTTTCGTGACAGGAATTGCTTTTGCTGTAATTTCTATTACTTCTTGCGTACAAAAAGATGATTGGGAAACTCCTCCAGTTAAATGTATGAATAAATTTCCCTCTCCCACCATAACAATGGCTGATTTCAAAGCCCAGGCTCCGGCAAGTGGTTTTATTTTGATCAATACGGATCAGATTTTTGACGGATATGTTGTTTCTTCTGATGAGAATGGTAATTTTTACAAAACAATTTCTTTTCAGGATAAACCGGAAAATCCGACGGTAGGACTACAAATTGAAGTGGACAGATCAAGCAACTATGCTGATTTTCCTGTAGGTGCGCACATTAGAATCAATGCTAAAGGTTTAAGATTAGGACTTGACAGGGGAGTAGTAAAGATAGGTTCCGTAGATGCTAATTTTGCTATTGGACGGATTCCAGGAATTGTATTGAACAGATATCTTTCAGGAGTTTGTAATGGTTCGGGATTGGATATTGCAACCATAAAACCGGTAGAACTAGCTAATCTCAAACTTGCTCAGAATACGGATTATTTAAATATTTTAGTTAAAGTGCCCAATGTCCAGTTTGCTGTATCGGAATTAGGTAAAACTTATATTAATTACGTCGGAGGAGCAGGTGTTGATACAGATCGAAGTATTGTAGATGTTACTGGAAATGCTACTGTTCTTAGAAATTCAGGATTTTCTACATTTGGGGCAACAGTGCTTCCTGAAGGAAAAGGAGATCTGACGTTTGTTGTAAGCCGGTATACTTCTTCTTGGCAAATGTTAATAAGGAGCCTTAATGATGTGAAATTTACAGGGAAAAGATTCTTTTTTGAAGGGTTTGATAGTGGAAACCTTGATAATTGGTTCAATGTGAGTGTAACAGGAGCTCAGGTCTGGAATATCCAACAGTTTGGAAATCCAAAACCTTGTGTAGTAATGAATGGCTTTGCTGGGGGAAACAATGCGAATGAAGACTGGTTAATTTCCAAACCAATTTCTTTACAGGGGCTTGCTTCTGCCGCTTTGTCTTTTGATACGGATGTGAGATATAACGGTAATCCTTTAGAGGTTTTTGTCACTGAAAACTATAGTGGAGATCCTTCTACAACAGTATGGGTACCGCTGTCTGCTATATTGGATCCTGATTCGGGCACTTTTAATACGTGGACGTACTCCGGAGATATTAGTCTGAATGCCTACGTCAATAAGAATATTACTGTTGGCTTTAAATACACATCTACAACATCTGCTGCTGCAACATGGCAACTGGATAATGTGAGAGTGGTAGGAAATTAAAAATAGAATGATTTAATAAAAAAAGCCACTACTGATGTAGTGGCTTTTTTTATTAAATTTATTCTTTTAAAAAGAAACTTCGTTCACTTCTTTCCCTCGCTGGAAGTTCATTACTTTCTGACTTCCTTTATAAGATACGGTAACAATGTTACTCTGCTTTGGAAAAGCGCTTAGAAGAATCGTATTTTTTATTTTCAAGGTATTGATATCCGAAACACCTCCTGTTTCAAAATATACCCATACAGTTTCTCCGCTTACCTGACTTCCTGTAAATGTTATTGTCTTTGGAGAGCCATTGACGTACACATCAAAATTATTATTTACATATTTTTTTACTTCTGCTTCAAATCCTGCAGTATTAGGATTTATTTTGATCGCATCGGAAATATGATTTGTATTCATTTTCGTGGTGAACTTCAATGTTTTGCTTCCATCAATATAATCAACTTTGGTCATTGAAGAGAAAAAGTCTACATACATAAAACTCATTAACACAAAAAATGTTAAAATTCCTGATATATATAAAAGTTTTTTCATCTTAATTAATAGATTTACAATCATAATTGTTTGTTATAAGTCACAAATAATATGCCAATTAAAAGTTCACATTCACCGCATACTTGTCATAAAATGCTTTAATGTGTGCTACAGCCTCATCAGCGGTATCTACCACTCTGTACAGATCCAAATCATCCTCGGCAATCATCCCTTCTTTTAATAAGGTTGCCTTGAACCATTCCAATAGGCCATTCCAAAATTCAGAACCTACCAGGACAATTGGGAATCTTCCTATTTTATTTGTCTGGATCAGGGTGATCGCTTCTGTAAGTTCATCAAGAGTACCAAATCCTCCTGGCATTACCACGAATCCTTGAGAATATTTTACAAACATTACTTTTCTTACGAAAAAGTAATCAAAATTCATTGAATAGGATTTATTGATATAGGGATTAAAATGTTGTTCAAAAGGAAGGTCTATATTTAAGCCAATGGATTTACCTTTAGCATTGAAAGCTCCTTTATTTCCAGCCTCCATGATACCTGGTCCTCCACCTGTAATAATACCGAAGCCTATTTTTGTTATTTTTTCAGCAATTTCTACTGCCATTTCGTAGTATTTGCTCTCCGGCTTTAATCTTGCAGATCCGAAAATAGAAACACAGGGTCCTATTTTTGCTAATTTTTCATACCCATCAACAAACTCGGCCATCACTTTGAAAACCATCCAGCTGTCTTTGGTGATGATTTCATCCCAGGTTTTTTGTCTTAAACTATTTTGTAGTTTTGTTTCATTAACATCAAATTCCGGATTTATTAAACTCTCATCCTTAGTTCCATCAATTTCCATTGCAAAATTATTTAAAGTATTTTTCAGCCTCTGTTATAGATTCGGGTCTTCCAACGTCTATTAAAACATTGTCATGTACAAAACCGTGGATATGTTCTGTTTGCATCAGATCCAGGTATTCTTCCATAACAGAAAATTTGCCTTTTCTTTTTATTTTTTCAAAGATAGAAGGGTTGATGCAATGTACACCGCTAAAAGCTAATGCTTTAAATCCCTTGTTGAATTCTGCAAGCCTTTGCTCCCCGGTTTGTACATTTAACCAGCCTCTTAAAACCAAATCATCATTAAAAAGCAGTTTTCTTGAACTTTCTCTATCCGAAACAGCTAAAGTAGCAAAATCTTTTATCTTTTTGTGATAACTAACCAGATCATTGATATTTATCTCGGTTAGAATATCAGCATTCATGATTAAGAAATCTTCTCCATGATCAAGGAATCTTCTAGCAAAAATTAAACCACCTCCGGTTTCAAGCAACTCCTGGCTTTCATCAGAAATTTCAATATTACAATTGAAATTGTTGTTTTCCTTTAAAAAATCAATGATCTGATTCCCAAAATGATGAATATTAATGACGAAATCGGTAATCCCAAAATTTTTAAGGTATTTGATATTTCTTTCTAATAAGGGAACATCATTTACTTTTGCCAGTGCTTTCGGATGGTGATCGGTAAAAGGCTTAAGACGTGTTCCTTTACCGGCTGCAAAGATTAAAGCTTTCATGTAGTATAATGGATATATAATGAATGATCATTGATAAAATATGGACCGTGTAAATTAATCATTTATAATGAATCGCTTATCAATTATGAATTGAGTTGGTGCTGTTCATCGTGATGTAGGCTTATTTCGGTTCCTTCAGGATATTTTTTCTGAATGTATTCTGCTATTTTTATGGCAGAATATACAGATCTGTGCTGGCCACCTGTACAGCCAAAGTTAATCTGAAGGTTTTCAAATCCCCGGGAAAGATAATTATCTATATTAATTGATATAATGCCTTTTACTAACTCTAGAAACTGAGGCATTTCAGTTTCATTCTCTAAAAACTCCTGCACACCGATGTCATTTCCGGTCTGAATTTTAAACTCTTCGAGCCTTCCTGGGTTAAGTATCCCTCTGCAGTCAAAAGTAAAACCTCCTCCATTTCCGGTTTCATCTTTGGGGATTCCCCCTTTTTTATATGAAAAACTGTGGATGTCTATGTGTAGCATATTTAATTATTTTTTTGTTGTAACCATTGCGGTTTGATTGATTAAGGCCGATTACCTAGAATATTTACAATTGAGTGTTCAGTATTTTACTAATTTTTATGGTCGTTTTTTCCGAAGGTAACTGCTGTATGATCTTTTGAAGTTCGGGGTAATCTTTTATGTCTTTCCAGGTTTCAGCAAATTGTACAATATTCTCAATTCCTTGTTCAATGCTTGAAATAAAATGTTGTTTTCTTTGAATAAGTCCCCTTAATCCATAGGCTCCCAAAACCTGAAGGAATCTCATCAACTGAATTGGTTGTACTGAATTTTTCAGTTGCTGTCTTGTCTCTTCACTTTCAAATTGTTGAATGTAAAATTCAAGCATTTCATTTTTGAAATCTGCAGGGAAGTTAGCTTTAGCCTGAAAAAGAAATGAAATAACATCATAGATCAGAGGTCCTCTCATTGCCGACTGGTAATCGATAAAGGAAACCTCATTGTTTTCGTTTACCATAATATTTCTCGCCTGAAAGTCTCGGATCATTATTCCTTTTGGTTCCAGGTTCTCAATAAGAGAAGCGATGCTTTTGAATTCTTTGAGTAGGGTAGATTTGTGATATTCCAGTTCAAGAACATCCCCAATAAAATTTTTGAAATAGTACAGATCATGAATCACAGGAAGCTCATCATAATTTTCATATTCAAATGTTTTTGTGAAATCAATTTTCCCCTGGGTTTGGGTTTGTAACTGAAAAAGTTTTTCTAGGGTTTGCTTGACAAGGGATCTTACCCTATCTGATAAACCCTCTGCTGAAATGATTTCTGAAAATGTGTTTTCTCCAAGAAACTCCTGGACATACATCTTCTTATCTTCCGAAATAATAAAAATTGTTGGAGTGTTAAGATGCAGTTGAGTGAAAACTTTTGAATAATAAAAAAAACTTTCATTTTCCTGAACATTTTCATTATAGGTAATAATATACTTTTTATCATCCACTTTTGCCCAAAAATTCACCCTTGCAGATCCGCTTTGAGCCAATGTGACAAACTCAGAAGATTTTTTACCACTATAGTTTTCAAAAAATCGTTGTGCCTTTTCAGAAGTCATAATATGGAAACAAATATAATAAATTTCCTGAAAGCAAGCAGGAGGTAGAAAGAAGGAAGTTTTAAATCCAGAATCGGTCTCCGGATTTGTTAGAGAAATTGTAATGCAGAACTCTTTTAGAATGTGAAAAGGTATGGAAGAAGGGTATTGAATTCGGATTATTTTTAACTAAAATGTGTTAAAGTTCAGTACCTGTATAGAAACTCCAGATTTCACATTTTTCACTTTCTGACTTTTCTTTATCTTTGTAACTATGCTAAAGGATTTTAAGCCTGTTTTAAGTATTCTGTTGAGGTTCATCATCATTTACCTGGTGCTGCTTTTGGGCTATCAGTTTTACCTTAATAACTACAAGGAATCGGGATTGGACCCTTTTTCGAAAATGGTAGCTGAACAGGTGAGTTCCATTCAGAATGCTTTACATTATCCTACCCAGCTCTATAATGATGTAGCAAAAGAGCAGGTATGGTTTTATGTAAAAAAAGTATATGTAACTCGGATGGTAGAAGGGTGTAATGCAATTTCAGTGATGATCTTGTTTGTCTCTTTTGTCTTCGCATTTTATAAAGGGTTTAAAACTTTTATTTATGCTTTTATTGGCCTTTTGATACTGTATGTGATCAATGTATTAAGAATTGTGGGAATTAATCTATTGGTAAGCGATTACAAAGAATATGAGAGAATGGCTCATGATTTCCTTTTTCCTGCGATTATTTATGGGACTGTAGTAATACTCTGGCTGGTCTGGATTAAATTCTTTGCTTTAAAAAAATGAAAATACTTAGTTGGGTTTTAGTAATATTAGGAATTTTGGGGCTTATGAGTGTACGGGTACTCGAGAATAAGCTGTTTTATGACCCCTTCCTAAAGTACTTTCATGAAGCTGATAAAAGCATAGCTTTTCCTTCTTTTGAATGGGGACAGCTTATTTTAAGCCATTTATACAGATTTATTCTGAATTTATTTTTCTCATGTTTAATTATTCACTTTATGTTCAAAAATAAAACATGGACAATGCAGGGCGCCGCATTGATCGTTATTGTATTTCTGATCACTTTTCCTATATATCTGTACTGTATCTATGACCGTTTTCAAATTGGATATCTTTTTTCTTTTTACATGAGACGCTTTGTGATACAACCTTTGATCATTCTGCTTATTATTCCAATGTTTTATTACAGGAAAAAAATGCTCCAAAAATAATTTCCCGGGGTCTATTTATTCGACAGAGTGTTTCACTTCAAGAGTTATATTTTCAGAAGTCCATTCTACCCGTTTTATAAAATCTCTTTCGCGTACAGGGCAATCTTTTATCTGACAAACAGGGCATGAAATGGTTTTACAATCATCCATATGGAAATTGAACTCAATAGTACGTTTGATGTTTTTAGCTAAAAGAATAATCACATTTTCCATTTCCTTATGAGCATCGCGCAAGCTGTAATACCAAGGGAGTGTAATATGGGCATCAATATGGAGCGATGCCCCGAACTGTTGGATTTTCATATTGTGAACATCGATCCATTCGTCTTTTCTGTTATTTTCGAGAATGTGAACAATCTGAACGAGTATTTCCGGGTCTTGTTCGTCCATAATTCCACTTAATGACTTACGGATGATCTTATACCCCACAAAGATGATGTAGGCACCAAAAATCAAGGCTACAACCGAATCCAGCCAATATATTTTTGTAAAGAAGACAATGACTAAACTGAGAACAACTCCTAGTGTAGTTATCGTATCAGATTGTAAATGTTTTCCGGATGATATAAGAACTAGAGAATTATCTGCTTTTCCTTTTTTAATGGAAATATATCCAAGTAAATAATTAATTACAGCGGTAGCGGCAATAATAGCGATTCCCCAGTCCAACTGGTTGAGTGTCTTGCCAACGATTAGACTATTAATACCTTCATAGATGATCATAATTCCTGCAATGGCAATTAAGGCACCTTCTATACCTGAAGTTACAAATTCTACTTTTCCGTGTCCGTAAGGGTGGCCTTCGTCTTTTGGCTTTGCTGCCAAATGCAATGAATAAAGACCCATAAAGGCACTGATAACATTTACAACGCTTTCCATCGCATCTGAAAATACGGCATCTGAATTGGTGAGTTTCCAGGCGATCAATTTGCCGATGAACAAAATGACTCCAAAAACAGCAATCCATCTTTGAAAGCCTATCTTATTTTTATTCATATTCTATAATCTTCGTAGTTTGATAAAAAAAAGAATCTCAATTTTGAGACTCTTTTTTATTTTGTTAGTTTAAACTAAGTTATTTGATACTAAGTATTCTGCGATCTGTACTGCGTTCGTTGCAGCTCCTTTTCGCAGATTGTCTGCTACGATCCAGAGATTGAGCGTTTTCGGCTGGGAGAGGTCTCGTCGTATTCTTCCAACGAAAACTTCATCTTTCCCCTCAGAGTTCAGAGGCATAGGATACAGATTGTTTTTGACATCATCTATTACCACAACTCCCGGAGTTTCAGATAATATCTTTCTTACTTCATCCAAATCAAATTCATTTTCAAATTCGATATTCACACTTTCAGAATGGCCACCCTGAACCGGGACTCTTACTGCAGTTGCTGTTAAATTAAATGTATCATCACCCAATATTTTCTTAGGCTCTTTCATTAATTTAATTTCCTCTTTGGTATAGTCGTCATCACTGAAAACATCACAGTGTGGCAATGCATTTTTAAAGATCTGATAAGGGTATACTTTTGCTACCGAATCATCACCTTTAATTTCAGAGTTTAACTGATCAACAGCAGCTTTCCCTGTTCCTGTTACCGACTGATAGGTAGAAACGACCACTCTTTTAAGATCATATTTCTTGTTTAATGGCCCTAAAACCATTACCAATTGAATGGTAGAACAGTTAGGGTTGGCAATAATTTTATCTTCAGCAGTTAAAACATCAGCATTGATCTCAGGAACAACTAATTTTTTAGTAGGATCCATTCTCCAAGCGGAAGAGTTGTCAATTACTGTAATTCCTGCTTCAGCAAACTTAGGAGCAAACTCCAAAGATGTTGATCCTCCTGCTGAGAAAATTGCAATATCAGGTTTGGCAGCTATAGCGTCGTTTATGCTTACAATCGTATATTCTTCCTGTTTATACTTCACCTTCTTACCAATAGATTTTTCCGATGCTACCGGAATTAATTCTGTGATAGGGAAGCTTCTCTCCTCCAAAACTTTAAGCATAACTTGTCCAACCATTCCTGTTGAACCGACTACAGCTACTTTCATCTTAATGATTACAATTATTTAAGTTAATATATTATGCCCCGAAGACTCTTGTCCAAGGGAACGCGAATGCAAATAAGCCAACTGCAATTAATCCCATAATGACAATTCCTAAAGAAATAGTGTCATTGGATTTTACTTTTTTATTGATGATCGTCATCAATACAGCCGCAATCAGCATAGAAAATGGATGTTCTACATACTGGAATCTTAGATCTGCATTTTTCATTACTGATCCCATATCCAATCCTTTTGTAAAATTGATAATCAACATAATGATTCCAATCAGAAACTGAACGTGGAAGAAAATCATCGTGAAGAGGGTAGTCTTCTTTAAAAATTTATTTACTTTTCCACTGAAACCAAACATCGTTCCTAAAAGTGCAATAATGAATAGCGCTACTAAGAGAAGCTCTAAGTACCCAAATCCTTTATGGGCACTCAATAAAATCTTGTAAAAATCCATATCCTAATTTTTCTATTTTTCTAATGAACAAAGATAACAAAAAATCCCGGCGAAAGCCGGGATTGATATTTATAAAATCTAAATTTATGTTATTAGAAGTTGAAAGATAATGTTGCAGACCAAGTTCTTCCGAAACCAAAGTATACACGGTTTCCATCAGCAATACCTTTGTACATTCTACCTGCCTGCTCATAAGTTTTCCCTTTGTCAGGATCGTTATTAGCAGTAATTTTATCACTACCAAAAGTATTTGTAGCACCATCAGCGATATAAGTAGTATCAAATAGGTTATAGATATTTGCTCCTACAGTAAAGTATTGGCTGCTATCTCTTAATCTGATTTTGTATGATATACCAATATCTGTCAGATTATAATCAGGTAATTGTAATACCCCTCTATCTTGATTCGCAATATTTGAGAATGTAGCGATATCAATAGAAGAATATAATTTACCAACAAATCTCCAACCACCGTAAATACTCAAGTCTTTTACAGGTTTAATCGTTGCTCCTAATGACGCAGTCATTTGTGGAATACTGTTGTTGCTTGTTCCTCCTACTTTCACTTTATCGATATAAAGTGTTGTTACATTTGAATCTCCCGCAACTGTCAAAGGTTGGTTATTTCCGTCGAATGTTGATCCGGTTGCATTTCCTTTGTAGTAATAATCTCCCCAAGAGAACATCCCGTTAAACTCTACAAAGTTATTAAGTTTGTAAGTTGCATCAACTTCAACTCCCTGGTGGATTTCTGTAATACCATTCATTTCTGCATAAGCATCTGTTACGTTTGGTACCGTAATATTTCTTCTTAATGCTCTGTCTTTCCATTGTGTTCTATAAAGGTTAACATTAGCATTAAATTTAGAAGATCTGAATCCGTATCCAACTTCTGCAGAGAATATTTTCTCGTTAGTTAACTGAGGGTTAACAACTTGCTGGTTACTTGGGTAAACTGCATTCATGAAAGGCTGCTTACTGTAGTAACCAATGTTTCCGAATACATTATGATTTTCGTTAATGTTATAGTTAAGTCCCCCCTTAACATTGTATCCAAATAAATTTTTGAATCCAGTCTTTCTATTAACGATTTGATCTCTCTGTTTTGTAACTCCATCAATTACAAACTCATCAATTCTTTGATAACCTTGGTTTGAAATTGACCCTTGTAAGAAAGCAGAAATTTTATCGTTGGTATATTCTACCTGACCAAATCCACTGTACCATAGAACTTCACCGTCATTACTGAAAGCTAATCTGTTCTCTAAAGGAACCTGGCTTCCTCCAAACGGATTCCATACCAATTTTTTATAATCATAAGTCTGATTAATGACATTAGGTGGAATGTTTTTATTGGTATTATCCTTGTAACCACTTGCTCCATATAGGTCAGAAGCAACCTGATAGTGGTATCCATAGTAGTATCTGTCATCAGTTCCTACTGAGAAGTTCCAGTTGTCATTGATCTTATGTTGGAAGTTAGCTAAAATACCATACCAGTTATGAGAATTGATACTTGATCTACGAATTAAAGTTTGTCCGGCTCCTGCTGTATTTACATTGATAGCGGCATTTTCTTTAAAAATCTGGTCATAATTGTATAAACCTTGTGCATCTCTAAAGTAAGAATTGCCATTTGCATCAAAACCGTTAATTGTTTTGTTGTTTACTCTACCAATATCAGCAGTTCCTCCACCTCTACCGTTAGACATGTATGCAACAGTACTCAACTTGGATTTTTCACTCATTGTCCAATCCCAGTTAAACATAATTACTGGTTTTGAATAGTAATTAGATCTGTTGGCAAGTGCAATTCTTCTACCTTCACCATTTGTATAATATCCCCAGTCTGAGTTATACGTTCTGTCTGGTTTTCCGTCCTTATCTGGATTATACTTAATATAATCAGAAATAGAAGGAGCAAAAGATCTCTGATCATGCCACTGAGGAGATGACGTAATCATAAATTGGAAGTTATGTTTTTTACTTGGCTCCCAACCTAAAGCAAAATAATATGCATAAGATTCAAAATCTGTATTTTGAATATAAGTACCACCAGCTGTTCTGCTTATTAAGAAAGATGAAGACCATCCGTTGTTTAATTTTCCTGTATTATAAGCAAATGATGTTTTTAAGTAATCATTATTACCAACGCCTAATCTTATTACACCTCCTTTCTTCATATCTGCTGCACGGGTAATGAAGTTAATTGTTCCCCCCACAGAAGCGATTCCTAATTTAGATGAACCTAAACCTCTTTGAGTTTGGATGAAACTTGTAACATCAGATAAACCTGTCCAGTTAGAATAGTATACAGTACCCCCTTCCATATCGTTTACTGGCATACCATTTACCATTACGGCGATATTTCGAGATTCAAAACCTCTCATAACGATACCTCCGTCACCAAAACCTCCTCCAGATTTAGTTGCATACACCGAAGGTGTAGAATTTAAAATTTCAGTAAGTTCTTGGTTCCCTAGTCGTTCGATAATCTGTGCTGCTTTAATAGTAGAAGCTGCAACAGGTGTTTTTCTATCTTTAGCGATATCGGTTACACCTTGTAAAATTACCTCCTCAATGTCTTTGGACCTTTTGATCGTGTCCTGTGTTTCTTGAGCGTAATAAACACTAGCTGTAGACAATGTAATTACTACAGTCAGTATCGATTTGTTGATTAATTTCATAATCGTTAGTAATAGTTAGATTTAAATTTTATGCAAAAGTCGCTAAATAAAATTTAACCAATATTAACTCAATGTTAATTTTTAACTAATATTAAGAATTATTAAACTGTTGATTTGTAGCTATTTAAGTAAAAAAGGTGTTTTTGTGTTAAAAAAATGCATTGCATAATATGTAAAAAAGCATAGTTATTTTTATTAAAAATACAACACTACTTCACGGCTTTGAGGCTTAAATCAATGTTGTCAGCCGAGTGTGTGAGGGCTCCGACAGAAATGTAGGTCACTCCAGTAGAGGCAATTTCTTTAAGTTCATCTCTTGTAATTCCACCTGAAGCTTCAGATTCACAAACTCCATTAATCATTTCAACTGCCTGCTTCATTGTTTTAACATCCATATTATCAAGCATAATTCTATCTACTTTCGCCTTAATAGCTTCCTGAACCTCCTCAAGGTTTCTCGTTTCTACTTCTATTTTAAGCTTTTTCTTATTCTTTTTGATGTAATCTTTGGCCATTTTTACGGCATTGGTAATGCTGCCGTTATAATCTATGTGGTTGTCTTTCAGCATGATCATGTCGTAAAGTCCATATCTGTGGTTGGTTCCACCTCCAATAGCAACTGCCCATTTTTCACATATCCTAAAATTAGGAGTTGTTTTTCTGGTATCTAATAATTTAGTTTTTGTTCCAACTAATCTGGCATCCCATTCGTGAGTAAGCGTTGCAATTCCACTCATCCTTTGCATACAATTCAGGATCAATCTTTCAGTGGAAAGTATAGATTGAGCACTTCCTGTAACGGTAAAAGCGATGTCACCTACCTTTGCGGCTTCTCCATCTTTGATGAAGGTTTCAACTTTTAAGTTTTTATCAAAAGTTTTGAATATAATCTCAGCTAGTTCTACTCCTGCAAGAATACAATCTTGTTTTACCAGTAGTTTGGCACTTTGCTTCAGATCTTTAGGAATTGTAGATAAGGTAGAATGATCACCTTCTTGGATGTCTTCTTCCAGAGCTGATTTTATAAATAATTTAAGTGCTTTATCTGTTACGTAGTTTGGCTTTTTCATGTTTTGTATACTTTTAAGCTAGATCTTTATTATAAAATGCTCCTTTGTTCTCTGTCATTTGCATGGACTGCGTAATGATGAGATGTGCAACGGTGGTTAAATTTCTCAGTTCGGATAATTGAGGAGAAAGAATAGAGTAGCGGTATATTTCATCAACTGCTTCTGCAATTTCATGATGTTTTTGTAAAGCCATCTTCAATCGTCTGTTGCTTCTTACAATACCAACCAAATCGCTCATCATTTCCTGGAGCTGTTTTCTTAAATAGCTCACAATGACCATTTCGTCAATAATCTTCATCCCCTCTTCATTCCATTCGGGGACAGCCTTTAAGTCGTCAAAATTAAAGTTGTTGTGATTTAATAATTCTGCCGTTTTCATAGCAGCGTTGTGACCAAATACAAGGCCTTCAAGTAAAGAGTTGGAAGCTAGTCTGTTGGCTCCGTGTAATCCGGAGTTGGTACATTCTCCTACTGCAAATAGGTTTTTAATAGAAGATTGACCATCCCTATCTACTTCAATCCCCCCCATTAGGTAATGACAGGCTGGAACTACTGGAATTAGTTGTGTAAAAGGATCAATTGCTTCTTCTTTGCATTTTTTATATATATTCGGGAAATGATCTAAGAATTTTTCCTGGTTCATTTCTCTGCAGTCTAAACCGACATACTCATCACCGGAAATTTTCATTTCATTATCAATAGCTCTGGCAACAATATCTCTGGAGGCAAGCTCTTCACGTTCATCATATTTATGCATGAACTTTTCGCCTCTTTTTGTTCTAAGCTTTGCACCATCACCACGCACAGCTTCAGAAATTAAAAATAGCATTCCATCAATTTTGCTGTATAAAGCAGTAGGGTGGAACTGATAATATTGCATATTGGAAACATTACCTTTCGCACGGGCAACGAAAGCGATTCCGTCACCTGTTGCAATAGTTGGGTTGGTTGTGTTTTTATAAACGTGACCTGCTCCTCCCGTAGCAACAAGAGTTATTTTTGAAGTAATTTTTTTAATGGCTTTAGACTTTTCATCTAAAATATAGGCCCCGTAACAGTGGATATCACCTTCATTTAATTCTTTTCCGGGAACATGGTGCTGCGTAATGATATCGATAACATAATGATGATCCAGAATCTCAATGTTTGCGCTGTTTTTAGCGGTAAGCAAAAGTGCTCTTTCAATCTCAAAACCTGTAATATCTTTATGATGAACAATTCTGTTTTCTGTATGTCCTCCCTCTCTTCCTAAAGCAAATTCTCCATTCTTCATGTCAAAGTTTGCGCCCCATTCTACAATTTCATTAAATCTTGCAGGAGCTTCTTTTACCACCATTTCTACTACATCACGTTTGCTTTCTCCGTCACCAGCGCGCATGGTATCTTCAATATGCTTGTCGAAATTGTCTTTCTTGAAATCGGTAACAACGGCTAAACCGCCTTGGGCATATTTTGTATTGCTTTCATCCTCATCAGATTTCGTTACTATTATTATTTTGGCATCAGGAAGTTGTTCAGAAACTTTAATTGCATAAGAAAGTCCGGAGATTCCGGAACCAATTATTAATACATCCGCTTTTATCATATGCTTGCTTTAAGACCGTGGTCTAATCATTAAATAAATTTAAACAATTTTTCGTTTGGTTTCCTCACTTTTTTCATATGTTGGAAGAGGTCCTCTTCAGATCGGTAGCCCATTGCCAGGGTAACGGTTACTTTTTCTATGTCCGGATTAAGACCTAAAATGTTTTCAATCAGATCTTCACGAAAACCTTCCATCGGACAAGTATCAATATTTTCAATAGCTGCAGCATACATTAGATTAGCTAAAACTATATAAGATTGTTTTTCTGCCCAGTTGAAGACTTCTTCATTTTTTTTCTGAGTAATATGTTGATTGATACTCTTTTTAAAAAGATCAAGCTGTTCTAAAGGGATATCTCTTACTTCAGAAATATGATTAAAATAACCTCGGATATAGTTTTCATCGATTGTTTTTTTTGAAACAATGACTATAAGATGGGAGCAAGTGGAAATTTGAGAAGGATTATAAAAAGCGGGTATCAGCTTTTGTTTCATTTCTTCGCTTTCAACAATTAAGATTTTGTAGGGCTGAAGTCCCAAAGAACTTGCAGACAGTTTTCCTGACTCAAGAATGTTATGAAGTGTTTCCTGAGGAATAATTTCTTTATTGAATTTTTTTACAGAATATCTTCTGCTTAAAGCTTCCAAATAATTCATATGACAAATTTAAGAATTGAATATGAATAAAATAGAGTTATCCTAAAATATCTCTGCAAATAGTATAAAAAAGGATTGCTTCATCAATGAGGCAATCCTTTTTCTTTAGAATGAATATTTTACATTACTCCCTATTTTTTACCAATATCCATCCGGAATATTTAATAGCTGTACTCTTTTTATCATTTTCATTCCAGGTTACAGAAAACCAGTAGCTTCCTGTGGATACTTTTCTGCCGACAATCGTTCCGTCCCATCTGTATTTATTGGATTTATCACCCTGGTAAATTTTAGCTCCATACCGGTCGAAAATACTGAAAACCAGGTTTTGTTTAATAGCTAAAGCTGAATAATCGATTACATCATTTACTCCATCTCCGTTAGGGGTGATCACGTTGATCAGATTTGGAACAGTTACAGTAATATCAATAGGTTCACAGTCATAGGCATCTTTTACAAATATGTTGCTTTCCCCTCTTGGTATATTGTTAAATACATTAGAGTTTTGCCAATTGATATTATCTAAAGAATATTGATAAGGCGGTGTTCCACCTGTTACATTCACTGTGATTGAGGTGCTTGTAATATCCACACTGTTAATTACCGGTTGTTCTGAAGGGAATACTTTAACGTTTTGAGTGGCAATACACTCACCTGTCTTTAGTTTTACCCAATAAACCCCTACACCTACATTGGTGATTGTTTGAGTTGTAGCTCCGGTACTCCAAAGGTATGATGCAAATCCAGGACCTGCATCCAGAGTGGTCTTATCCTCAATACAGATTGTTTTGTCTTTTAATACTGTTGAAAGCACAGGGGCAATTACTATGAGTGTTACTTTGGCTATGGCATAGCATCCGTTTGAGTTGGTTACTCGGACATAAACGACTCCATTAGGGGCGATGTATGCTGCGGGTGTGCTGATTTCGTTGGTTCCGTTTGTAGCATCTGTTAGTGATGGGTAGTATTTTTTTGTTAGCCCTAAAGGAGCGGTAGGTGTTACCACAGCAGCTGTCAGGTTAAATGAAGCCAGTGCTGGGGTCGCTTCTATAAAACAGGATCTTAATGTTGCCTCATTCACGGTAACGGTTGGAGCAACTTTTAAGACGACCGTTGCATCGTTATTGTCACATAAAACAGATGTTGGGTCTTTTATGACAACAGAAATATTTGTGGTCGTATTATATTGGAAATTCGTGGGATTTGGAATTGGAGTTCCACTTCCTGTAATATAATATGTAAAATTATAATTGCTGGGAGTTGCGGTAAACTGTGAGTTCAATGTCGTTAAATCAATACTAGCCATGCCTGCTAGATCCGGGCAAATGGTTTTGGTGATCGCAGTTTGTAAAAGAGGAATTTTGTCTACATAAACCTTTACGTTTTTAATAGAATGTCTTGATCTGGCCCCTCCTGTAGAAGCTGAGAATCCGAAATATCCTACGGTCATTGCTGCCGCAGCGCCAGCAGGAGCGAAGGATTGGTTTACGATTAAGTTACCGTCGAGAGTTATTTTTACAATCCAGTTGGCGGGAGCAGCCGGATCAACTTCTCCACTCACTTCAACATGTTTATAGTTGGTTCCCTGAAATGGTTGTGTAACATTCAGATCTGCTGAGTGAAAAGAACTTCCGGGAACATTGAAAAACTCAACATTATTGGTGTCCGTGGTATTTTGAACCTGTCCGTACGCAACATGTACTTTACTCATTCCTGAGCTTCCTGTAGCATTGTTGTACGTGTCAAAAGCTGTAATAAAGCCAATTGCATTTTGAGAAACACCCAATCCGGAACCTAAAATACTTGCAATCGGAGGATTGGCTAAATACCAGAATGCAATACCATCTCCGGTGTATGTTTGGTTTGAATCCATCCTAAAATCGAACTCTACTCTCCATTTGTCACAATATTTTAAGTTGATGGGTTCGTTTAATCTTATGGAACCTGATTGGTCATTGGTATCTGGAGTGAGTTGAACAAAATCGGTATTCACTACAGTTGGAGCAACCATTGTCCATCCTGTTGTGTTCACTGGATTCCCTGTTAGCTGATAAGTTTGTGAGATAAGCTGTAGGGGAAAACAGAGCAAAATGAGAAGAAAATAAAAGGGTATAGTTTTTTTCATAGTTTTTGAATTGTTTATTTTGTAGCGTTATGCTTATAATCAATAGGCTTGTTTATATGTTGTTGTTGATAATTAGTATTTTTTTCTGATGTGGTAAAAAGAATCACTTCAATTTTTTGGAGTGATTCTTTTCTATCATTTCAGTAATGAGCTTAATTACTCTCTGTTTTTCACTAAAATCCACCCTGAATATTTAATGGATGTATTTTTTTTATCATTTTCATTCCATGAAACAGAGTACCAGTAACTTCCTGTAGGTACTTTTCTTCCGCTTAGGGTTCCATCCCATCGGTACTTTGTAGATTTATCCCCCTGGTGAATTTTAGCACCATATCGGTCGAATATATTAAATACAAGGTTTTGTTTATTTGCTAAAGCTGAGTAATCGATCGCATCATTTACTCCATCTCCGTTAGGGGTGATCACATTGATCAGGTTTGGAACAGTTACAGTAATGTCAATAGGCTCACAGTCATAGGCATCTTTTACAAATATGTTGCTTTCCCCTCTTGGTATATTGTTAAATACATTAGAATTTTGCCAATTGATATTATCTAAAGAATATTGATAAGGCGGTGTTCCTCCTGTTACATTCACTGTGATTGAGGTGCTTGCAATATCGACACTGTTAATTACCGGTTGTTCTGAAGGATAAACTTTAACGTTTTGAGTGGCAATACACTCACCTGTCTTTAGTTTTACCCAATAAACCCCTACACCTACATTGGTAATTGTTTGAGTTGTGGCTCCGGTACTCCAAAGGTATGATGCAAATCCAGGACCTGCATCCAGGGTAGTTTTATCCTCAATACAGATTGTTTTGTCTTTTAATACTGTCGAAAGTACGGGGGCAAGTACTATTAGCGTTACTTTGGCTACGGAATAACATCCGTTTGCATTGTTCGTGACCCTAATGTAAATCACTCCATTAGGTGCAATATAAGCAGCTGGTGTTGTGATCTCGTTTGTGCCGTTTAAAGCATCAGTTAATGATGGGTAGTATTTTTTGCTGGTTCCTGCCTGGGTCGTTACTGAAGCAGCTGTTAAATTGAAAGAAGCCATTGCAAGATTTGATTCTAAGAAACAAGATCTTAAAGTAGTATCATTAACGACAACAACAGGGTTTATATTTAATGTGATTTTAGCTACATCCACACACCCCTGAGGAGTTGTTACTTTTACAAATACCGCACCTGTAGGAGAAGCATAGGCAACTGGGTTTAATATTTCATTCACTCCTGCATTAAGGTCAGCCATTGAGGGGTAATATTGTTTGGTAACACCAGGGACAGTGGTAACTGCAGCGGTAGTCAAATCAAATATTGCAGTACCTGCATTGTTATTGTTACACCCTGTAAGTGTTACATCATCAGCTGCAAAAGGGGTTGGGTTCAGCTTAATGACACCATCTCCATTATCACACAGGGTTGAAGAAGGATCTTTAACGACAACGGTGATCGTGGTAGCTCCCGTGTATTGAAAGCTTGTTGGATTGGCAATAGGGGTTGAACTGCCTAGAACATAATAAGTAAAAATGTAATTGGCGGGAGTATTTACAAATTGAGTATTATAAGATGTTAAGTCTACAGTTCCGTTTCCTGTAGCAGGATTTACACACACAAAAGGTGTAATTGTGCTCTGTAAAATAGGGACCTTATCTACGAAAATTTTCGCATTTTTAATAGAGTGTCTTGCGCTTGCTCCACCGGTAGCAGCGGAAAATCCAAAATATCCCTGGGTCATACCTATTGCGCCTCCTGAAGGGGCGAAAGATTGATCAGCGATTAGTACACCATCAATTCTTACCTTAATAATCCAGTTGGTGGGATTGGTAAGATCTGTTTCCCCATTTACTTCTACATGCTTATAGTTGGTTCCCACAAACGGTTGGGTCGCATTAAGATCAGGAGAATGGAATGTGCTTCCTGGAGTATTATTGTATTCAATATTGTTATTGAGTGAGTTGTTGGTTCCATATAAAATATGAACTTTGCTCATCTGGCCCTCAGTGGTGTTGTTGAAGATGTCAAATCCTACCATGAGTCCGGAAGCGTTGGCCGGAATTCCTAATCCTCCACCAGAAACAAATCCTGTTGGTGGATTAGCTAGGTACCAAAATGTAAATCCATCTCCTCTGCCAAATTGAGCAGTTCCGTTTCCATCGATTCTAAAATCAAATTCCACTTTCCATTTATCACAATATCTTAAATTGATAGGATTAGCAAGCTTTATGGCACCATAAAGATTTCCTTGGTCCGCAGTAAGCTGTACAAAATCCGTATTTACATTCGCACTTGAAACAAGATCCCAGCCTGTTGTGTTTACAGGGTTTCCTGAAAGCTGGTAGGTTTGGGAAAAAAGGAAGCCAGGTAGATTTATTACAATAATAAGGAGAACGAGTACTAAAGTTTTTTTCATTGAAGTGAGTGGGATAAAAGTTAATGTTAATTCATTTATTTAGTTTCAAGTGTTTCTTCTAAGTGTTATCTAAAAAAAAGACCACTACCAGTAAATTGAGTGATCTTTTTATATATTATTCTCTATTTTTAACCAATACCCAGCCGTTGTAATTTGTTTGAGTATTGTTTTTATCATTTTCATTCCAAGAGATAGTGTACCAATATGTGGCAGTAGATACTTTTTTGCCGCTTGCAGTACCATCCCATTTGTAATTTCTTAATTTATCAGCTTCATAGAGCTTGTTTCCATATCGGTCATAAACAATGAATACCAAATTCTTTTTGTAGGCTAATGCAGAGTAGTCGATATAGTCATTCACGTTGTCTCCATTTGGAGTAATTGCATTGATCAGATTTGGCACTGTGATTTGTACATCAATAGGGTCACAATTATAAAAATCTTTGACGAAAATCTTATGTTCTCCTCTTGATAAGCCTGTAAATACATTGGAATCTTGCCAGGTAACACCATCTAATGAGAATTTATAAGGTGGAGTGCCGCCATTTACATTAATTGTTATGGTACTATTGGTAATATCAATACTTGTAATAACAGGTTGTGGAGCTGCATTTACTTTTACAATCTGGTTTGTGAAACAGCTTCCGGTTTTTAATAAAACAGAATAAATTCCTACCGGGACGTTTTGAATAGATTGTGTCGTAGCTCCTGTGCTCCATAAATAACCGTCAAAACCAGGTCCCGCATCTAACGTTGCCGTTTCATCGATGCAAATGGTTTGATCTTTAAGGACAGTTGAGCTTACCGGAGGTAGCACAACAAGATTAATTTTTACTATCGTATAGCAATTATTACTGTCAATCACTTTAACATATACTACGCTATTGGTAGAAACGTATGCTGCAGGATTTACAATTTCGTTGGTGCCAGCTAATGCATCTGCTAATGTTATATAGTATTTTTTATTAACTCCCGCCTGTGATGTAACATTTGCTGTCGTTAGATTAAATACTGCTGAAGTTGTGTTGGTATCAATGAAGCATGAGCGTAACGTGTCATCATTAGCTGCTACTTCTGGAAGAAATGCCAATGTGATCTCTGCATTCCCGGTACATCCTTGTGGTGTCGTTACTTTCACATATACAGTTCCCGGAGCAGACAAATAACTTGTAAAATTTGTAATTTCATTAGTTCCGGCATTAAGATCACTTAATGTTTTATAATATTTTTTAATGGCTCCGGGTACTCCGGTAACAGCTGCGGTTGAAAGGTTAAATGTTGCTGTTCCTGCTTTATTGTTATTGCATTCAGAAATAGTGACATTGTTTGCAGTAAATGGAGCAAGAACCAGCAGGATTTTCCCATCAGGATTGTCACATAAAACTCCGGCATTATCTTTAATAACTACAGAAATAGTTGTGTTGGTATTAAATTGATAATTGGTTGGGTTTGCAATAGGAGTAGAGCTTCCTAAAACATAATAATTAAATGTATAATTAGCAGGAGTATTCACAAATTGTGAATTGAATGTAGTTAGGTTTATAGTGCCGTTTCCTGTAGAAGGGTTAGGGCATAAAGATTGAGTTACAGAATTCTGTAAAATAGAAACTTTATCAGTGTATATCTTTACATTTTTAATAGAACTTCTTACAGATGCAGCTCCTGTAGATGCAGAAAAACCGAAATATCCCTGTGTAATTGCTGCTGCAGCTCCTGCTGGAGCAAAAGATTGATTAATAACCGAATTTCCATCGATCTTTAAAGTAATAATCCAGTTGGCTGGAGTTGCCGGATCTACCTGCCCGGTTACTTCTACATGTTTGAATGTAGGCCCCACTAATGGAATTGTTGAGGTAAGGTCCGGAGAATGGAATGAGCTTCCAGCAGTATTAAAAAATTCTATGTTGTTATTATCGGTTGTATTTTGTACAACACCATAGGCAAGGTGTACCTTATTCATCTGGCCTGCCGTTGTGTTGTTGTAAAGGTCAAAGCCCATCATAAGGCCTATTGCATTTTGTGGAATTCCTAATCCTGAACCCAGTTGGCTTGTTATCGGGGGATTTTGTAAATACCAAAATGCGAAACCATCTCCTCTTCCGGAAGAAGTTCCGTTTCCATCAAGTCTGAAATCAAATTCAATTCTCCACTTATCGCAGTATTTCAAATTAATCGGGTCATTCAGCTTTATAGCTCCTGATTTATTGGTTAAATCATCAGTAAGCATAACGAAATCTCCGCTGGCTACTGCAGAAGGAACTACAGTCCATCCCGTAGTATTAATAGGATTTCCCGTGAGCTGATAAGTTTGCGAAAATAATTTTCCTGATAAGCAAAATAAGACTATAGTAAAGTAAAACAGTAATTTTTTATTCATTAATTAGGATGTTTAAAAATTGAACATGTAAATATATTAAATCCTAACTGATAAATATGTATTCGGTGTTAATTTTGCCGAAAATATTAATAATTTTTTAACAAAAGTTAATTTGCTTGATGAAATAGTTAATTTATCTTACCTAAAAATGAAGAATATTGGGTTTTGTATTTTTTTAGAAAAGGGAGTTATTTTCTTGATTTTCAAAGAAATTGTCAATCTCTAAATTAGCGGATGCAGCAGCTGCAACAGCAAGTTTATCGCATAATTCATTTTCAAAATGACCTGCATGGCCTTTTATCCAGTGCATTGTTGGATTATACTGATTATAGAGTACGATGAATCTTTTCCAGAGATCAGGATTTTTCACATTTTTCCAGCCTCTCTTTATCCAGCCGGCAATCCAGTTTTGATTGATGGCATCTGAAACATACTTACTGTCCGTAAATATGTGAATGTCGTTTTCCGACGATTTTAGTTTTTCAAGAGCTGTAATTACGGCCAGAAGTTCCATTCTGTTATTTGTTGTCTTACGGAACCCTTTAGAAAAGGTTTTTTGGTAATTCTTTTCAGGAACACGCATGAGAATTCCGTAGCCTCCTTTTCCAGGATTTCCACTGCATGCTCCGTCGGTGTATATTTCAATTCTCAAAACTTTGGATCTTATAAGAGTTTTATAGGATTAAAAAGGAAAATCATCATCATCATCAAAATCATTCATCGAAGATCCTGAAAGTTGGGAATTATCGGGAAGGTCAAATGCCGCTCCTGGTTGGATCGTTGTTTTTATCTTATCAAAACCACTTGGTTCATTAGAATTGAAATTGGACGGATAGCCAGGCCCTCCACCCATCGCGGCTTCTACATCACCGAATTTTGCAAAATGTTTTAAGAAAGATAACCTTACATCTGCTGTAGCACCATTTCTGTGTTTTGCGATGATAAGCTCGGCTTGATTTTCTGTTGAGGTTTCCTGTCCTTCTTCATCATTATCCCAAACAGCGATTTTATAATATTCTGGTCTAAAGATAAAGGACACGATATCGGCATCCTGTTCAATCGCTCCTGATTCCCTAAGGTCAGAAAGCTGTGGTCTTTTTCCAGGTCGGGTTTCTACACTTCTTGAAAGCTGAGAAAGTGCAATTACAGGAACATTCAATTCTTTTGCAATGGCTTTTAATGAACGAGAGATCATGGATATTTCCTGTTCACGGTTTCCAGTTCCCTTTCCACCGCCTCCGGCGGTCATCAGCTGAAGGTAGTCAACCATGATGAGTCTGACACCATGCTGCATAACTAATCTTCGGCATTTTGCACGGAAGTCGAATATAGAAAGTGAAGGAGTTTCGTCTATAAATAGGGGTGCGTTTTCTAATTCGGATACGTTAGAGAATAATCTTTGCCACTCTTCATCATCTAGTGTTCCTTTTCTTAATTTCTCGGAGGAAATTCTTGTTTCAGAAGCAATCATCCTTGTGATCAGCTGTACAGATGCCATCTCGAGGGAGAACAGAACCATTGGTATTTTATGTCCTACCGCAATATTTCTTGCCATTGAAAGAAGGAATGCGGTCTTACCCATCGCAGGACGTGCTGCAATAATAATAAGGTCGGAATTTTGCCAGCCTCCGGTTTCCTTATCTACATCTCTGAATCCTGAAGGGACTCCCGAAAGTCCTTCTTTGTCTTTTAAAGACTTGATGGTATCGATAGCCTGTTTTACTAATGAATTTGCAGTATCGAATCCTTTTTTAATAGTACCATTGGTAATTTCAAAAAATGACTGTTCAGCTTTATCCAGGAGTTCAAAAACGTCTGTGGATTCTTTATAGGACGAGTCAATTACATTGGCTGAAACATTGATCAAACTTCTTAAAATATATTTTTCAAGAATAACACGGACATGATATTCTATATGGGCAGAAGAACTTACCCCCATAGTCAGGTCTATAATATAGTGGTCTCCTCCTGCCAAATGTAATTTGTCCTCCTTTTTAAGATCCTGTATAATGGTCATTAAGTCTACAGGATGGTTAGCTTCATATAATTTCAGAATAGTTGCAAAGATAGTCTGATGTCGGGGATCGTAAAAAACTTCTGGCGTAAGTAGGTCAATGGAGTGGTCGAGACCTTTTTTATCAATTAAAAAAGTTCCTATAATCAATCTTTCAAAATCTACTGCATTGGGAGGCATTTTTCCGTCGGCAATTGATAATTCTTTCGCAAAGTTCCCGTGTGTAAGCGATGATAATGTTTCTTTCTGCGCCATTGTGCAAAGATAGTTTTTTTAAAAAATAATTGGAAAATAGTATTCAACAAATTATTCTCAATCTGCATTAAAATACCACTAATAAAAGATAAGATATGTTGATAAAAAAATCACCTCAATTTGAGGTGATTTTTTAAATTTTGATTAATTATATTAATTATTCTCTATTTTTTACCAATATCCATCCGCTGTATTTCGTCTGAGTACTGTTTTTATCATTTTCATTCCATGAAATCGTGTACCAATATGTTCCGGTAAGAATCTTTTTTCCACCTGATGTACCATCCCATCTGTAGCCTCTCGTCTTATCAGCTTCATATAGCTTATTTCCATATCGGTCATAAACGATAAAGACTAAGTTTTTCTTATATCCTAATTCTGTGTAATCTACATAGTCATTGATATTATCTCCGTTTGGAGTGATAGCATTGATTAAATTAGGAACTGTAACTTGTATGTCAATCGGTGTACAATCAAAAGAATCGATTACATAGATTTTGTTTTCTCCCCTTGGAAGTCCGCTGAATACATTAGAGTCTTGCCAGTTGATTCCGTCCAGTGAATATTTATATGGAGGGGTTCCACCTGAAACGTTTACTGTAATTGTATTATTTGAAATGTCTACACTACTGATCACAGGTTGTTGAGATGCTTTTACATTCACTTGCTGTAATGTAAAACATTTTCCTGTTTTCAATTTTACCCAATACGAGCCAATAGATACATTTTGGATTGATTGTGTTGTAGCCCCTGTGCTCCATTCGTAACCATCAAATCCTGGTCCTGCATCTAATGTTGTTGTATCTTCTGTACAGATAGTAACATCTTTTAGAACAGCAGATTTTACCGGAGGCAAAACTTTAAGTGTAATTTTTGCTATAGCATAACACATATTAGCACTGAATACACGAACATACACCTCGCCGTTAGTAGAAATGTATGCTAAAGGATTAGCTATTGGGCTGCTTCCACTAATGGCGTCAGCCATTGTAGTATAAAACTTCTTAGTAATTGGATTCTGATTTGAAACATTAGCCGTTGTTAAATCAAATGCCGCCGTTGTAATATTTGTATCAATGAAACAAGACTCGATCGTTGCATCGTTAACAACAACTATCGGGTGAAACTTTAATATGATTGTAGCAGTAGCAGAACAATTTTCTGGAGTTGTCACCTTTACATAAACTGTTTTTTCTCCTGAAACATATGCTGTAGGGTTCATAATCTGATTCGTCCCGGCATTCATATCGTTAAGCGTAGGGTAATACTTCTTAGTCGATGGACCAGAATAATTATTCGCTAATGTCAGATTAAATGTTGCCGTTCCGGCTCCATTATTATTACAGGCAAAAATAGTATCATCAGTTGCTACGATATTTCCCTGCTTGAATTTAAATTTCCCTGTCTGAAAACATCCGTTAATAGGATTGTTAGGGTCATTCGGATCAGTGTATTTTAATCTGTAATAGTAAATATCTGTTGCATTTACCAGCATTGGTGCTGTAATAGGAGCGTTCCCGGTAATCGCATCATTATTAGTGGTATGGTAGCTAACAGTAAAGTTCGGGTTACCATTGATGATACCAGCTGATAAAGTACTGAAATCAAACATTGTTGGCAATGCGCACTTACCTATTTCTCTTGGAGATGATGGTGTTGGCCCTGGGTCTCCTGGTGTAATAAATGGATTAGGAGTCAATGCAGGATCATTAAATGCTGAAGTTAAAGTTGCAGTTCCTCCCCAGGTTAATGAAAACCCATAAGGGTTATTAGGAATGTAGTTATCAACAAGAAGGTAATATGTTTCTCCGGCAATAACATCCAAAGGAGCTTCCCATTGATCTCCGGTTACAGTAGAACTTAGACCGGTTGTTCCATTTGTAGGAGAGAAATTACATCTGATTGCATTACCAAAGTCCCAAGTAGTACAATCAATATTCGGTCCATATACGGCAAAGTCATAATCATAGTAGGTTACACCGGGAACTATATTTGGATCTATACTAAACTCAATAGTCCCAGAGGTTGCAGCAGTAAACACATACCACACAGAAAAATGTTCCAAACCTAAGCAGGATCCTGATGTTGGCTCCTGGATAGTCCCTGAGTTACTTGGATTGTAAGAAATGTTCGAATTTCCGCACACAGGTATCGCACTGATACAATCCGATTGCGAGAAATAAAGTTGAGATAAAAATAAAATAAAAATAAGTAAGAATTTTCTCATTTTGAAATGAATTTTATGTAACAAAAATAGCGAAGGCAAAAAGTGATACATTTATTGTTCGCTAATATAAATGAAAATCGCTTGAAAAAGCGATTTTCATCAAAATTTATAAATTATTCTCTGTTTTTTACCATGATCCAGCTTGAGAATTTGATAGGAGTACTCTTCTTATCATTCTCATTCCAGGTTACAGAATACCAGTAAGTTCCCGTAGATACTTTTTTGCTTCCATTTGTAGTACCATCCCACTTATATCCATTTGTTTTATCAGCTTGGAAGATCTTAGCACCATATCTGTCATAAATGCTTAACACCAAATTTTGCTTGCTGGCTAATGCGGAATAGTCAACCACATCGTTAACACCATCATTATTCGGAGTAATAACATTAATTAAATTTGGAACTACAACCGTGATATCGATCGGGTCGCAATCGTATGAGTCTTTTACATAAATATGACTGTCACCTCTAGGGATATTGTTGAATACGTTAGAAT
The DNA here is from genome assembly GCF_002216065.1 of Chryseobacterium sp. T16E-39. NCBI lineage: Bacteria > Pseudomonadati > Bacteroidota > Flavobacteriia > Flavobacteriales > Weeksellaceae > Chryseobacterium > Chryseobacterium sp. T16E-39. Next base: position 3,524,131 of record NZ_CP022282.1, read on the forward strand.
CTTGCCAGTTAATATTATCTAATGAATATTTATAAGGTGGGGTTCCTCCATTTACTGTTACAGTAATTGTACTGGTTGAAATATCGACATTGGTTATTACAGGTTGCTCACTAGGAAACACTGTTACCGTTTGTGTAGTCACACATTCTCCTGTTTTTAATTTAACCGAATAAGTGCCTACTGCTACATTGGTTATCGCTTGTGTCGTAGCGCCTGTACTCCATAAATAAGAAGCAAATCCAGGTCCTGCATCTAATGTCGTTGTATCTTCCATACAGATAATCTTATCCACAAGAACTGTAGATTTAACTGGAGGTAGTACAATTAAAGTAATTTTTGCAACAGTAAAACAATTGTTTGCATTTGATACTCTCACATAAACCACTCCATTCGGAGCGATATATGCTACTGCCTGGGCAGGCAAAATTTCATTTGTACCGTTTACAGCATCCGTTGCAGATGGGTAATATTTTTTTGTTAACCCTGCTGGATTAGGAGTTACATTAGCAACAGGAAGATTAAATGATGCTGTTGAGGGGTTAGACTCGATAAAGCATGATCTTAAAACGGCATCCTGTACTACAACAATCGGATGGAAATTAAGTTTAATTTCTGCAATGGCTGTACATCCAAACTGATTTGTTGCTTTTACAAAAGCAGATCCTGCCGGAGCAATGTAAACGTAAGGGTTCGTAATTTCACTGGTTCCATTGTTGGCATCAGTTAATGAAGGGTAATATTTAAATGTTAATCCAGGAATAGCACCTGCGCCTACATCAGCTGATGTCAGATCATAAGTCCCTGTTCCTGAGTTATTATTGCTACAGGAAATAAGTGTTCCCGGAGTAAGAACAAATGATTTGTCAAGGAATTTTATGGTTCCATATTCTCTACATTGATTTAAGAAGCTGTTTGGACTGTTAGGATCAACATAGGAAATAGCATATGTGTAAGTGTTTGCAACGTTGATAGAAGTAGGAGTCGTGATCGCATTGGCATCATCCATAGCATCGGTTGCAGTCTTATAATATTTTACGATAAAATTGCTGTTACCGTTTATTATTTGTGCTGATAACGTGGAGAAATCAAAAGTCATAGGGTTGCTACATACAGTAATTTCACCATTTTGAGTAGGGCCCGGTTGTAAAAACGGATGGGTTTGATGGATCTGAGCAGAATTATAATCAAATGGAGTAAGCAGTGAAGCAGTACCGCCGAATGTTAATGAAAAAGGAGCAACATCACTTGAGAAGTTGTTTAGCATTAAATGATAAACCTGTCCAGGAAGAACATCAATATATTTTACAAAGCCATCTCCGCCGCCATCTTCCGTAGTATCTACTGAAGTCATATTAAGACCAGTTAGAGGAGGAGTGACAGATGAGAATAATCCTGCATAAGAGCATCTTAGAGGAGTTTCATTTATGTTAGCGCAACTATGGTTAGGACCATAAAGAGCAAAATCGTAGTCGATATTAGGAGCTAACGGACCCGTTGGGGTAATAAGAAAAGTCAGCGTCCCTGCCGTTTGTATACTAAATGTTAGCCAGATGGAATTACTTTCACTGGATACACAGCCGCTTCCCTCCGCTACATTTCCCGTTCCGTTAGGGGTGAGGGCAATATTAGCGTCATTACATATTGGTATAGCAGTAATACAATCTTGCTGGGCAAAGATCATTTGGCTGACAAAAAAAAGAAAAATCAGTATATATTTTTTCATTTTAATCAATTTTTGAATTTTAATCCGAAGATTATTTATTTAGCTTGAAGGATCTGTTTTCCCCAGCCAGGAGCCTGACTGTTTGAAGAAGTATAGGCGTCAAAATCTACTAAGGCTCTCTGGTATAGTTTTTCAGCACCAACCTTGTCACCCTGACGTTTTGCCATTTCAGCTTTAAGGATATTTAATCGTGGATTTCCTGGAGAACTGGCTTCAGCTTTTGAGATATATTCTGAAGCTGTTTTCAAGTCTTTCTGTGTATCTGAAGAAGCGTTCAATGCTATTCTTTGCAGGTAAATTAATCCTAAAAGGATATCCAGTTCAGCATTGTTCGTTTGAGCGTTCAATGCTCCTACTGCGAATTTTCCTGCTAGAGCATTAGATCCTGCAACAGGTTGTCCTCCTGGAGTCTTTAATGCTATGTCACTTTTTAGATATTGGCTGACCGCTGCATAATAAAAGGCTAATCGCTTTTCTTCAGTTTTAGCAGTTGAGAACTTTTTGAAAAGTGCATCGTATTCAGTTGCTGTTTTGGCAGTATTCAATTGTAAAACAGACTGTTGTAGTGCTTTTTCTGTAAAGGTCTGGGAGCTTGCCCAAAAGCCTATTGCGAAAAAGCAAAAAATTAATAGAATTTTTTTCATAAGGGGAAATTTATAGGACAAATATAAAAAATTATTAACCTTCAATTAAAGTTTTTAAGATTTATTTAATAGAACGGTAAATATGTGTTTAATATTGCATTTTCCTCAACTTAGGATTTGTACTTCCTACAATAAGTGCAATAAGTACCGTCATGCTTCCTCCAAATATGACGGAACGTACGACTCCAAGAAGCTTTGCGGATAATCCGCTTTCAAATTGTCCCATTTCATTACTTGACATAATAAATATTGAATTTACACTTAATACACGTCCCCTTATGTGATCAGGTGTTTTCAATTGAACTATCGTGCCGCGGATCACCACGGAAATTCCATCCAACATGCCACTTAGAACTAGAAATATAAATGATAGCCAGTAAATATTAGATAATCCGAACCCTATGATACAAAGCCCGAATCCCGTAACAACTCCAAGTAATATTTTTCCCTGGTTTTTTCTTAGTGGAATAAGTGATAAAATGGTAATAATACACATGGCTCCAATATCTGAAGCTGCGTTTAATAATCCAAAGCCTTCGGCACCAACCTTTAATATATCAGTTGCATATACCGGAATCATTGCGACAGCACCTCCAAAAAGAACAGCAAACATGTCTAAGCAAAGTGCACCTAAAATTTCCTTAGTCTTGAATATATAAGAAATTCCTTCCCGCATGCTTTCTACAACATTAATATTTTCTTTTTTATATTCTGAGTATTGTTTTTTTAGCTGCCAGAAAAATAGAGATGCGGTAAAAATGAGTGCTATGATAACAATTAATGTCCATTTTACACCAAAAAAGCCAATAAGAAAGCCTCCTACTGCATGACCACAAACGGAAGAAATCAAAAAAGTTGCCTGATTAAGAGTCACAGCATTGGGTAAATTTTCTTTTTTTACAATTTTTGGAATCATGGAAGGAACGATCGGCCCTATGAAAGCTCTCGCTATTCCGGTAAAAAAAATCACACTATAAATAAAATAGGTGATCTGGTGTCCTGTGAAATGCATTTCAACATTAAAAAAAGCGGGAATAAGTAAAAGGCCTATGAGAAAAATATAAGCATAATTACAGATCAGTAAAAGCTTCTTTTTTTCGTTCGTGTCAATTACATGTCCTGCATATAATGCACAGCTAACAGCCGGGATAACTTCTGACAGACCTATCAGTCCTATTGAGAATGGATCTTTTGTTAATTGGTACACCCACCATCCTAATAATGTAGCGAGCATTCTGAAGGCTAAAACAATGAAAAATCTTCCTGTAAGTAGATTTCTGAATTCAATATTTTCTAGAGTTTTTAACGGGGTAAAGGAAATCATACGCAAAAATAGCTCTAAATATTTATTTAGAGCTATTAAGGAGTTGATTTTTCAAATGATAAATCAAATGTATTTTGAAAGATAAAATCTATTTAGTCTGCTCTCGAAGCACTCACTACGATTGCCGCAGCTGCTGCAGCTCCTATGATAACAGCACCTCCGGTTACTCTTGCCCTTGATCTGTCTTTAACGGCTGCAATATTTGCTTTAGGGATAATTACCTCTGTACTGTCTTTTTTTCCTACTGTTCCTACAATATTGTCTCCCTGGATATTACGGAACAGCATTTTTTGTTTTTTAGAACCGTCTTTCATTGTGACAATATATATTCTTCCAGCTTCCAGATTAGAATAGTTATTTTTTGAAACATCTTCACTGTATTTTGTGGTGGCACATGAAGAGATGAAAAATAAAGATGTCAGTAAAGATGATTTTAAAAGTACAGATGCTTTCATTATTTTTATTTAGTTTTTCAAATTTATAATTTTTTTTGAATATTTGTTTTTGGAATTAAAAAAAAGTGATTAAAATTTATAGATTTCCAATAAATCGGCAATTTTTCTGTCGTTTGCTAATCTGGGAATCTTATTTTGACCACCAAGCTTACCCTGAGATTTTGCATATTCCTGAAATGCATTTTTTTTCAGTAAGCTGATATGGAGTTTTTGCAGGATATTCCCTGAAATAAGATCGTCGTAATAAGTGTTGCGTTTTCTCAATTGGTTGTCCAGTTCATCCCTGAAAGACTGTAAATTGGCAGGTTCTTTTTCAAACTCAATGAGCCACTCGTGATAAGGGAGTCCTTCTACGGGGTTTACCTGTGGTGCAAGATGGAATTCAGTGATTTGGGCAGGATGTTTTTCCACGGTAGCTTTCATCGCTTCTTCCACTTCGAAAGCGATAACATGTTCTCCAAAAGCAGATGTAAAATGTTTGGTTCTGCCACTTACCAAAATACGATGAGGTTTTTTATCTATGAATCGCACGACATCGCCAATCGAATAGGCCCATAATCCCGAGTTAGTTGTTAATATCAAGGCGTAATCCTTATTAAGTTCGACGTCTTTTAAAGTTAATCTTCTTGCGCCTGGTTTTCCATATTCTTCCAGAGGAACAAACTCATAAAAAATACCGTGATTGGTTAAAAGAAGAAGACCCTCTTTGGTATAGTCATCCTGAAATGCAAAAAATCCTTCAGAGGCAGGAAAGGTTTGAATAATGTCAACGCTTCCTCCCAAAAGGTCCTCCATTTTTTCTCGGTATGGTTCATAGTTTACTCCGCCGGTAACAATAAGTTGAAGATTTGGAAAGAGTTCTTTAATCTTTTTACCACTTCTTTCAGTGAGCTTTTCAAAATACATGATCAACCAGGGTGGAATTCCTGAAATAAGTGTCATGTTTTCTTTTTCCGTTTCTTTTACGATTTTATCAACCTTAGTTTCCCAATCCTCTATGATATTGGTTTCCCAACTTGGAAGACGGTTCTTCTGGAGGTAATTAGGGATGTGATGTGCGACAATCCCTGAAAGACGTCCTGTTTTTATTCCATACACTTCTTCGAGTACTGGGCTTCCTTGCAGGAAAATCATTTTTCCTTTAACAAAATCAGCATTTCCCTTTTGGGATATATAATGAAACAAAGCACTTTGGGCTCCTGCAATCTGATAAGGCATACCTTCTTTTGAGATAGGGATATATTTTGATCCTGAAGTTGTCCCGGAAGTTTTGGCAAAATATTCGGGTGTTTCTGTCCAAAGAATGTTGGCTTGCCCTTTTTTTATTCTTTCAATATAAGGTTTCAGCTCCTCATAGTCTGCAATAGGAACGTTTTCCTGAAAATCCTTTATAGAATGAATATTTTCAAATTGATGCTCTCTCCCAAAAAGCGTTTTTTTTGCGGTATCAATTAAGGATAAAAGTAATTTCTCCTGATCCTTCTCCGGGTTTTTCTTAAATTCTTCGGCTTTTTGGACATGCTTTTTTGCCCAGGCCAGTGCAATATTTTTCTTGAGAAAGCTTAACATGGTTCAAATTTATAAATAACTAAAGAATCTAAGCGCATTTTTGTAAAATATGCAATAAAAAAAACCGATGATGAGTTCATCGGTTCTTCGAAATTTGATTATGAAAATAACAACTATAAGTTGATTTTACTTATTGGCTTTGTACCTTTTATCAGGTGTGCCATCTTTTTTTAAATGTTTATTTGCCTTATACCTTTTGTCTGGAGTTCCGTCTTTCTTCATTTTCATTCCGTCAGAAGAGGTAGAAGCAGTCGCTGGCTTAGCCATTTTAGCTTCTGTGGTCTTCATTGTCTTTGGAGCTTGTTGAGTGGTTTTAGTGGCAGTTGCCGGAGCCGTTTGCTGAGCGGTAGCAAGGCCTAGTCCTAAGACTAATGACATTGCAGTTAATAATTTTTTCATAGAGATTATATTATTTTGTTTTTGTTGAGTAAAGGTATGCAAAAAGCGGGCTGAAAATTCTAGCGTTGTGAAACTTAACTAAAGTTTATTACAGATTAAAAAAAGATTAAAGTAGCTCGTGATACAAAGAAAAAAACCTGTTTCTGAAATGTCAGAAACAGGTTTTGTTAAAAAAATAATTTTAATTATCGTGTACAATTGGCAGTCCACGTTTTACCATCTTTGATATACAGGATTTTTAATTCGTTATTGTCTATTCTTATATAAGATGTAGCGGTTGAACCTATCATCACTAAAGTATTATCCCCCTTTTTTTCAAACTCAATTCCATTAAGGTTGGGAATGCCGTTCGAAAAGCCAAAATTATATTTTGTACCGCTTGCGATCTTGGTAACGAATACGCTTCCGTCATTTGTACTTGTATTCGTGGAACCACCATCATTATAAGAAACGCTTCCACGATACGTACCCGCGAAGAAGTCATTATTCGCTGGATCATCATCCCTGCTGCATGATGATATTGTAATAGCTGTACAAAATATCAACATGAAAATTCCTAAAACTTTAATTGCTTTTTTCATAATACTACTTTTAGGTGTTTGTTGTCAATGAATTTTCAAACACTGTGCCATGAGGTAAAAAAGGGCTTTTTTTAACTTTTTATTAAAAAAATTGGCAAAAAGTTATTATATGAATTATTATTGGTTATTTATTTTAATTATTAAATAATTCGCAATTTTATTCAATTGGAAAAAATATGGTTACCTTTACATATTGAACGGTTTCGGATAATTCCCGAAATCGATTTTGTCGTTTATACCGTTATTAATTATGCAGTTAAAACCTATTCATGAAAAATTTCTTCCGGATTTATTAAAGCAGGAGTTTGGAAAAGAAATTTTTATCCAGTTGGATGCGCACCAGCATATTTCTGTTAAAGGAAATGCCGGATCTTCGGCATCTGTTTTTGTAGCTGAGCTTTTTCTGACACAGAAGAAAAGTATTCTTTATTTGATTGACGATAAAGAAGATGCTCTGTATGCCAATACAGAAATGGAAGATTTATTAGGTAAGGATAAAGTCCTTTATTTTCCGGCAACTCATTTGGAACCTTACCAGGTTGAAAAAACTCAGAATGCAAATCTTGTTTTAAGAACCGAGGTATTAAATAAAATAAATTCAGGGAAATCCCCAAAAGTAATCATTGCTTACGCGGGAGCTTTATCAGAAAAGGTCCTTAAAAAAGAAGACTTTAAAGCGATTTCGCATCAAATAAAGGTGGGAGATCAGCTGGATTTCGATTTTGTAGATGAGCTGCTTTCGCATTACCAGTTTCAACAGGCAGATTTTGTCTCTGAACCTGGAGAGTTTTCGGTACGTGGCGGGATCGTAGATGTTTTTTCTTATTCCAACGAGAAGCCTTATAGGATTACCTTCTTTGGAAATGAAGTTGAGAATATTAAAACCTTTGATATCGAAACCCAGCTTTCAGTAGATAAGGTGAAGGAGTTTCAGCTGGTTTCCAATATGAATTTTTCCGTTACAGGAAGCAGGGTTTCATTACTTCAGCTTTTACCAAAGGAAAGTTTTGTCATTTCCAGAAATGGAGTTGTTGGCCTGCAAAAGATAAAATCATTTTATGAAAAGTCGCTTGAGAAATATGAAGCTTTAAGTAAAGATATAGCTCACAGGACTCCACAGGAATTGTTTATTTCTGACCAGGAGTTTTTATTTGATTATAAAAAATTCAAAACAATAGATTTCAGCAGCGTTGGAATCGAAGGATTGAAAACATTTGATATCAGTATAGAGCAGACCTCACAACCTTCTTTCCATAAGAATTTTGAACTGCTTATTCAGGATCTGGAAGAAAAACAGAGTAACGGTTTTGATACCTGGATATCCTTTTCAACTGAAAAGCAAAAAGAGAGACTGGAATCTATTTTTGAGGAGTTGGAGCACGAAATGGTTTTCAAAAGCTTTAAATCTGAACTGCATGAAGGGTTTGTAGATAATAATCATAAAATTTCTGTGTATACCGACCATCAGATTTTTGATAGATACCAAAGATATAAGGCTAAAAATACATTTGCAAAATCTGAACAATTGACTTTAAAAGATCTGATGTCTTTAAAAGTAGGTGATTATATAGCCCATATTGACCATGGAATCGGAAAATTTATGGGACTTGTAAAAGTAAATAATGATGGTAAAATTCAGGAATGTTTTAAACTGACTTATAAAAACGGAGATTTGCTTTATGTAAGTATTCATTCTTTACATAAAATATCCAAATATAATGGACCCGATGGGAAAGAGATTGTTTTAAGCAAATTAGGTTCGCCGGCCTGGAAGTCTTTGAAACAGAAAACTAAGGCGAAGGTTAAGCAGATCGCTTTTGACCTGATACAGCTCTATGCACAACGGAAAACAGCACAGGGGTTTGCCTATACCCCTGATTCTTATTTGCAAAATGAATTGGAAGCCAGTTTTATTTATGAAGATACTCCGGATCAGGAGAAGGCTACAATCGATGTGAAAGCAGATATGGAGGCCAGTACAGTAATGGATCGTTTGGTGTGCGGAGATGTAGGTTTTGGAAAGACTGAAGTGGCTATCAGGGCTGCATTTAAAGCGGCAACAGATGGTAAACAGGTGGCTGTTCTTGTGCCAACAACAATTCTGGCGTTTCAGCATTACAGAAGCTTCAAAGAAAGATTAAAAGATTTTCCGGTGACGGTTGCGTACGTGAATAGATTCAGGACGGCAAAACAAAAATCGGAGGCTTTAGACGGACTGAAAAACGGGAAGGTCGATATTATTATCGGAACCCATCAGTTGGCCAGCAATAGTGTTAAATTTAAAGATCTTGGACTGTTGATTATTGATGAAGAGCATAAGTTTGGAGTTTCGGTCAAAGATAAATTGAAGACGCTTAAAAGCAATGTAGATACGCTTACGTTAACAGCTACACCTATTCCAAGAACCTTGCAGTTTTCTCTTATGGCGGCAAGGGATTTATCCGTAATTAAAACTCCTCCGCCAAACAGACAGCCTGTAGATACCCAGCTCATTGGTTTTAATGAAGAAATTCTTCGTGATGCGGTTTCTTATGAACTACAAAGGGATGGGCAGGTCTATTTTATCAATAATAGGATTGAAAATCTAAAAGATATAGCCGGCTTAATTCAGAGATTGGTTCCTGATGCCAGAGTAATAACGGGCCATGGACAGATGGAAGGAAAACAGTTGGAAAAGAATGTTCTTGATTTCATGGAAGGTAAATATGATGTATTGGTTTCAACAACGATTGTAGAAAGTGGAGTGGATGTTCCCAATGCGAATACAATTTTCATCAATGATGCTCAGAGATTTGGAATGGCAGATCTCCATCAGATGAGAGGAAGGGTAGGCCGAAGCAACAGAAAAGCTTTCTGTTATCTGATTACTCCTCCATACGACATGATGACTTCGGATGCCAGAAAGAGGTTAGAAGCTATTGAGCAATTTTCAGATCTGGGAAGTGGTTTCCAAATTGCGATGAAGGATTTGGAAATCCGGGGAGCAGGAGATTTGCTGGGTGCTGAACAAAGTGGATTTATCAATGAAATGGGATTCGAAACCTATCAGAAAATGATGCAGGAAGCATTGGAGGAATTAAAAGATGATAAAGATTTTGAAAATTTATTTGAAAATGAAGAAGACAGGCAGAAACTTTTTAAATCAGTAAAAGAAGTCAATATTGATACTGATCTGGAGTTGATGCTCCCTGATTTCTATATTTCAAACACTGAAGAAAGGTTATTGCTATATCAAAAGATCGCAGAAATTGATAATGAGAAAGATCTCCAGAAATTTGAATCAGAATTAGTGGACCGATTCGGAGCTTTACCTAAGGAAGCTGTTAATCTTTTAAAGAGCGTTTCTTTGAAATGGTTGGCTGCCGATATTGGATTTGAGAAAATTGTTATGAAGAATGGGGTGTTTTTAGGATATTTTCCGGGTAATCCACAAGATAAATTTTATCAGACAGATCAATTCAGACATATTATTAATTATTTAACTCAAAACCCATCAGAAGCACAGCTTAAAGAAAAAATAGGAAAAGAAGGAAATCAATTAATGATGAGGAAAGATAAGGTTAAAAATGTAGATGAAGTAAATATTTTATTGAAATCTATATTGGAGTTATAGCCCCGTTATCCCCCTGTTTTAAAGATAATTCTAACTTTACATGCAAAGAATTCTATCCGTATATAGGCATATTTTTATGTGATAAATAATTAAATAATAGGGTTTTATATTAAAATTGTGTACCTTTGCCGCGCTTATTATGAAAAAAACTATATATTTCTGTATAGCGGGGCTTTGCTCTGTCTATGCGCACGCACAGGTGGGAATTGACACAAATGTCCCTAACTCGACTCTCGATGTTAATGGGAAAACCACTCTAAGAAAAGAATTAAGAGTAGGAGGAACTCCAACTCTTGTAGGAAATGCCGGACTAAACGGACAAGTTTTAGTTTCGCAAGGAGAAAATCTACCTCCGGTTTGGAAATCAATCAATGTATCTTTTATGGAAGAAGGACAGTACAAATTAATTAATTCGTACCTGTCATTGGATCAGAAAGGTATTACGACTTTATCCAACGGTGTGGCGGGTGATAATATCTATACCAATACTGTCGGTGACAATATTACAGACACCGGTAAAGGTAAGTGGGTGAAAATTGAAGGTCTGGAAAATAACTTTACAGTTAAAAATCCAAGAAACAGAATTACCTATCAGTTTCAGACAGGAATTGAAATGAAAGCTCCTGCAGCTACTACTTCTCAGAATATAAGCTTTACGTGTGGAGTATTCAGAGGTGGTAAGCTTGTTGCTGTTCGACCAGATAAGGTTTCGTCAACAAACAATACAGACAAAGGTGGATTCCAGGATTATATCTTTACCCTTAATTATACTGAGCAAAATGTTCCTTTAGGTGCTCAGAAAATTGAAGTTGCTTGTAGGAAAATTACAACATCGGATCTTGCTAACCAGTTTTCAATTGGACGTAACATCTCGAATACCAACACCGTTTCCAATGCCTTTACTTTAGAATCAGATCTAAAGATTGATATTATTGAATACGTAACCTACAAAGCCAATTAATTCATGAAAAATATATTATCGTTCCTATTTTTATCAATAGGGCTTTCCCTTTCTGCTCAGATAGGAATAAAAACAGTAACTCCTAAAGCAAAATTAGATGTGAACGGAGATGTAAATCTTCGTAATAAACTTGTTGTTTTAAATACAACAGACAATAGTCTTGTTCAAGGGACTAATGGTCAGATCTTAGTTTCACAAGGAGAAAACTATCCACCAATATGGAAGACTCTTAGAATTCCTGAGTACGAACCAAATCAGTTTTATCTGATTTTTAATAACTCTTTCTCTGATAGAACCGGAGTTACTTTTACAGGTACTGAAGAATCAACTACTAAATCAACAAGATCTACGAGTTTTGTAAAGGGAAGTGATTTTAGTACTTTCAATAACTTTAAAAAAATTACTTCTTTATCTCAGCCTTTCCAGGTAAACAGTACAGACAGCAAAACCTATTTTCAGTTTGAAACTGTAGTTCACACTAATTTCCCGGCAAATACAGCTACAGATACTTCAATTGACTATGCCTGTGGAATTTTTGTAGATAACAAACTGGTAAATCTAAGACAGGGTAATATTAAGGCAAGTAGTGCAAGTAACACTTTCTTGACTCATAACCAAATTGGAATAGCTTCCAACCTTACAAAGGGAACACATACTATCAGTGTAGCTTGTTCAAGACTACAATCTTACAATACAAGTAATGCTACTTTAGGAATCGGGATCAATGTGGCAACCAATATCGATAGCTTCATTGCTCAATCTTCTTTGAAAGTAGATGTTTACGAAATCCCTCAAGTGTTTAACCCAATTATAAACTAAATTATGAAAAAAATATTTTTAATAACATTACTATTGGGTATTGGCTTGTCTAAAGCTCAAGTGGGTATAAATACTACAACTCCTGTCAATACACTTGATATTAACGGAGATTTAAATGTCAATAAAGAACTAAGAGTAGGCGGAACGAATACAGTAAAAGGGAGTGCCGGAAATGCAGGAGAGATTTTTCATAACAACTCCGATATAGTAGCCAATGACTGGAAAAGTATAAAAATTGCTGATGGGCAGGGAAGTATGGCTTTGTTTTCTATAAATACGGTTTCTGATAAAGTAGGAGCTACTTTTAATGGGGCAAACGGATCAACCGCACCTTATACTGAAAATGCTACTTTAGATGCAACCTGGACCGTTCTGTCGGGAGCAGTAGATACTTTTTCTATTACCAATGCAACCAATAAAGTAGTATTTACTTTCCAGACTACAACTCAAAAAACGGCTAATGCAAACTCTTCAATTAGTTATGCGTGTGGGATTTTCGTTGATAATACCCTTAAAGCTGTAAGAACAGACGTTTTGGTAGGAGGTGACGGAACGAATAAGATTTTTAATCTTAACGCAACCCTTACTAATCTTGGTCCTAAAAATAATTATAGCGTTAAAGCAGCTTGTACAAAGAGGAATCTGAACGCTGGAACACTAGGAACCGGGAAAGCAGTTAATACGACTTATTTGAATGATGATATGGCTCAGTCAGTTTTGACGACGCAAGTATTGCAGCCTTACTAGACCTGCAAATTTTTCAAAATATAAAAAAAACTAAAAGCGAACCTTTTAGTTTTTTTTGTAAAATTATTTAAAATATTTTAATGCATTATAAAGTGATGGTTTATTGGATTATAAAGAATTCAATTAAACTTATGCTTATAATGTATCCAATATAAGGTGTAATATGGATATCTTATTATTAGTTTTATTATAATATGAATAAATATATACTTTTTATTTAAAAAAAAATTATATTTGTGAAAAAATAAATAATCCCCTTTAGAAATGAAACAACTTTTCTATTTTATTTTACTGTTTGCTGGTTTTTCTTCTATTCATTCCTGTAAAGATCTGATCGATGAGGATGGAAATCCACTGATCGATTTAAATAATAATTCCGGATTAATAGGTCCGAGAGCATTATATAGAGAAATTACTGATGCAGATACTATTGCTGAATATCACTATAATGGATTGCTTTTATCCAGAGTGCTTACGGACAGTGCTTCCATTACAGATGTAATGTATAGTGGTGATAAAGTGAGTAAGATTGACTTCAGAGGTTTTCTGGATTTAGATAATAATGGAAAATTAGATAAAGACAGTGTATCATATTCTCAGATTTTCACATATGGAGTATCTGGAAAGATTGATAAGATCTCAGAAAGTCGTTTAGTGTATAGAAGAACACCTCCGGTTATTCCTGGTGACCCTCCTGGTCCTCAGACTCTTTTCAGAAAAAGTAAAACACTTTATGATTTGAAGTATGCGGCATCAACAAGCAAGCTGGATTCTATTATCATGAGAACAGGGGAGGATGTAACTGGGGTACCATTTACTTATAAAAACTATTCTAAAACAGGATATACTTATTTAGGAGATAATGTTGCTAAAGCAGTAAGACATTATGGGGCTATGAGTAATGGAGTTTTTGGTGCTGCCACGGCTAAACTGGGATATGACTATTCTGATTTTGATGCGCGAATCAGTGCGTATACATTGCTTCCATTTGCTTACAAAGTATCTGTGATTTTATCAACGGAAGTTAATGATAAGAGAAGCTTGATTTTATCTCCAAATAGTCCTAAAAGAATGGCTATAACTGATCTTACGACACCTATTCCGGCACCTGCTATATTCAGTACGGATTATCATTATGATCCTCAGACTTATGTAACCAAAGGATATGGGATCAACTATATTTATAAACCTTTATAAAAATTTTTTTAAACCATATATGAACTCAATTCTTCATCGGATTGAGTTTTTTATTTTTAATCGCTTAATTTTGCAAAAAATTTCACATGAAATATTTAATAGTAGGCCTCGGTAATAAAGGAGCTGAATATGAAAATACCCGTCATAATATAGGATTTAAAGTTGCAGAGAAGATCGCTGAAACGATTGAGGCTTCTTTTAATACAACTAATTTTGGGTGGATGGCAGAAGGAAAATATAAAGGAAGAAAAGTATTGGTTTTAAAACCGGATACTTATATGAATCTTTCCGGAAATGCTGTGAAATATTGGATGCAGAAAGAAAATATCCCGCTGGAGAATGTACTGATTGTTACCGATGATCTGGTGCTGCCTTTTGGAACCCTCAGAATGAAGATGAAAGGTTCTGATGCGGGTCACAATGGTCTTAAAAATATCAATGAAGTATTACAGACCCAAAATTATGCGAGACTTCGTTTTGGGATATCTGCTGACTTTTCTGAAGGAAGGCAAGTGGATTATGTACTAGGAACATGGAATGAAGAAGAAAAGGAAAAACTTGCTGAAAGAATTGAAACATTTTCAAAAGCCTGTTTGTCTTTTGTATTTGCAGGAATTAATAATACCATGTCTGCTTTTAATGGAAAATAAAGAAATTGAATATAAAAATAAAACCTCCTAAAATGGAGGTTTTGTTATTTGTAGACCGTAATATCTTTCACTATTTTCTTTTCAAAGAAGTTTCTTTCATTAACCGTAAAGCGATAGTTATGTTCCTGCTCAAAAAATTCTATTGGAGTTGTTGGAGAACTGTCTGGCTTCCATTTGATCACCAGCGTTACCTCGCCATCCGAATTGATATCTTTATTCGAAAATCTAAATAATGTACTTGGTAAAGGATTATCCTGGTTATCTTTAATGTCAGATTTTGCTTTTTGTGGTTGTAGCTGGACCATATCCTTCAGCAGAAGAGAGAAAGGTTTTCCAATATATTTTTCTTTGTTGGTTTCAAATTTTTTAGCATAAGCAAGAGTGTCGCTAACCGGTTTCTGAGCTTGAAGAAATCCGCTTAAGAAGAGCAGGATGCTCACCCAAAATATATTTGCCTGTATTTTCATATGTTTTTATGCAGTGAAATTTTCGGAGATCAAAATTAAGTGTTTTTACAATGAATTGGAGTTTGCATTTAGTTAAAACTGTATTAAATCATCATCTTAATGTCTGAATCTATAACTACAGCAAATTTCTTACAGAAGATAATAGTCGAAAAGAAAAAGCCATCGAATATCGATGGCTTTAATCTTTATCCTCGTTAGAATTACTTTCCAATCCGTTTTTCTAATCCGTCACGAAGAAATAAAATCTTTATGGTTTACAGCCAGCTTACAGCACCGGTTTCAACGTCATAATTAGCTCCAACAATTTTAATTTTCCCTTCGTCTTCAAGGTTTTTAAGCGTTGAGCTTTGATTGCGGATATCTTCAATTGCTTTTCTTACGTTTTGTTGATTTAGCCTTTCCAAAAGAGAGCTGTTTTTGGATGAACGTTCTTCATTTCCTTCGATCACTTCATTAATAATCGGGTCAAAATGGTTGATAAGGTGGTTCAGGTTATCCATTCCCATTCCTTCAATTTGGGCTGCATCTAATCCGCCTTTTAAGGCACCACATTTAGTATGACCTAAAACTACAATAAGCTTAGATCCTGCAACATTACAGCCAAATTCCATTGAACCTAAAATGTCCTGATTGACAAAATTACCTGCGATTCTGATACTAAAAACATCTCCCAGACCCTGATCAAAAATAAGTTCCGCAGAAGTACGGCTGTCTATACAGCTTAAAACAACTGCAAAAGGCCATTGTCCCTCACGTGTTGCATTTACCTGCTCCAAAAGGTCTCTGTTTGCTTTAAGATTGTTTACAAATCTTTGGTTTCCCTCTTTTAAAAAATCCAATGCTTTTTCAGGAGTAATTGTAGATTGAGTTTCAGATGTATGTGCTTTCATATAATTGAGTTGTTGTTTGAATTTTAAAGTTAAAAAATAATTGTTAATAAATGAGCTTACATCGCTCTTCTGTGAGTAACCAGAATGTGAGAATCTTCATTGGTCTCATAATCTCTATAGGATGTTTTGAAACCTAAAAGTTCTACCGTGATATCTTCTTCCTTTGCACGGATATTGGCAAAATCCTGGATCATTTCCAGTACATCGGTTGCAATATACGACGTGTCTCTGGCATCGATGGTTACTGATGAATTTGGTTTTATATTTTTAAGTGTTTTTTTGATCGCTGCTTTATTTAAAAATGAAACTTCTTCAGCTAATTTGATATTAATTCCATCTGCATCGTCCAGCTTTTCTCTGCTTAAATAATAAGCTCTTTTCATATTTCCCTGAAGGATATAGAAAATAGAAATAGCAAGACCTATTCCAACTCCCTTCAATAAATCTGTAGCTACAACAGCAACAACAGTTGCTACAAACGGAATAAACTGGAATTTCCCCAAATGCCAGAAATGTTTAAATGTAGCAGGTTTTGCTAGTTTATATCCTACTAAAAGTAATACTGCTGCTAATGTAGCTAATGGAATTAAGTTTAAGATTAAAGGAATAGAAAGAACACATATCAGTAAGAGAATACCATGAATTATAGCTGATATTTTAGAAGTAGCTCCCGCGTTTGCATTAGCAGAGCTCCTTACTACAACTGAAGTCATTGGAAGTCCACCGATAAATGAACTGATAAGATTTCCTATTCCCTGTGCTTTTAATTCTAAATTGGTGTCGGTAATTCTTCTCTGTCTATCCAGCCTGTCGGATGCCTCTATACAAAGCAGAGTTTCAATAGATGCTACAATAGCAATTGTTGCTCCTACGATCCATACCTTTGGATTAGTAAAGCCATTGAAATCCGGTGTCGTAATCAAATTTTTAAAATCATTAAGAGACTGAGGAACGGGCAGTGAAACCAAATGCTGCGTTTGAATAGCTAACGGGCTATCCGTCATTTTAAATACTTGATTTAAAACAATACCTGCAATTACAGCAACTAAAGCTCCAGGTAACATTTTTATTCTTTTCAGAACATGAATTTTATCCCATGCGATAAGAATAGCTACTGAAACTAATGTCACAAGAATAGCACCGGGATGAATTGCTCCAAATAATTCAGTAAAATATCCGAAGTTTAACCCATTATCAAAAATAGATTCATGACCCTCGTAATCTTTGTCAAATCCCAGGGCGTGTGGAATCTGTTTTAAAATAATAATAATTCCTATCGCTGCAAGCATCCCTTCAATTACGTTGTTTGGGAAATAATTGGAGATACTTCCCGCTCTTATAAACCCTAAAACTAATTGGATAAGTCCTGCAATGATTCCTGCACAAAGGAAAAGCTCAAACGCTCCCAGATCTGTAATTGCTGTTAACACTATCGCTGTCAAACCAGCAGCAGGACCGGAAACTGAAATATTTGAGTTACTGATCGTTCCTACTACCAGACCTCCTACAATACCCGCAATAATTCCGGATAATGGGGGAGCACCTGATGCTAAAGCAATTCCTAAACATAAAGGAAGTGCTACTAGAAATACTACGAGGCCTGAAGGGAAATTCTCCTTGATTCCTCCTATTAATGATGTCTTTTTCATGATATAAAGCTGTGAGAAATAACCGACTTATTTATCCTTAAATAAATCAATTATAAAAGATTGGAAATTTAATTGTAAAGCACGTTTGTATTCAATATCAAGAACCTTGATAAGGAATAGTATCAAAAAAATCTAGCAATAAAAATTAAGCTTCCGGAGGAGGGGAAAAAACTGACAGTAATGGTGAAAGGTGAAAGGAATCATCTATCAATACAAAAGATTTGTCTTCCAGAGATGGTTCGAAAAATTTCAGATAATCAAAGACATCTAAAGTTTTTGGAAGGGTCTTTTCGTAAACCGTAAAAGAGGTAGGGTGGGAATGAGGTTCTTCTTCGTTGAGTATTATATTAGTTCTCAACAGATCCCAACCAGCAATGACAGCAATGCTTGGCAGCGCTGTAAAGTTTAGGAAAACCGTTAATACAATAATACTCCAGAATTTCATCTTACATTTATTTAGAAAAAACTAGCTCTTTCTATTCATTACCCAATCCGATTCCGTGAGGTTATAGATTTTCTGGATATCTTTCAATACTTTTTCGAAATCTATCTCTAAATCAATAATTTTTCCGGTTCTCAGATCGAACACCCAGCCGTGAACAATAGGATACTCTTCTAAAATATATCTTTCCTGTACACAAGCCATTTTAATAACATTAATACACTGTTCCACAACATTAAGCTCGACAAGCCTGTCGTAGCGCTTACCTTCATCCTGAATAGAATCAAGCTCAGCCTGATGTAACCTGTAAACATCGCGGATAGTTCTCAACCATGGATTTAATAATCCTAAATCCTGAGGAGTCATCGCTGCTTTTACACCACCACAATTGTAATGTCCACAAACAATAATGTGTTTTACTTTTAAATGCTCAACTGCATATTGAATGACAGCTGTAGAGCTCATATCCAAAGTATTAACAACATTGGCAATATTTCTGTGAACAAAAACTTCTCCAGGTTTAGCTCCCATTAATTCTTCAGCTGTGGCTCTACTGTCCGAGCATCCGATATAAAGATAATCAGGGTGCTGGGTTTTAGCTAATTCTTCAAAGAATCTGGGATCCTGCGAAATTTTGGATTCTACCCATTTTCTGTTGTTTTCGAAAATAACTTCATACGATTGAGACATAAAATAAATTTTTAAGGTTTATGATTATTTATTTCGTTTAAATTATTTTCGAATCCAATAGACTAAATCAATAATTATGCAAAAATATAATTTTTGATGAAAAGTTGATCTCTTTTAACAAAGTTTAATATTAAAATATGCTTAAAATCATAGATTAATTTAGAACTAAGCTTTTAAAATTGTGAATTGGTAATACTTCATGATAATTTAAAATACACGAAATCAATATAAAAGTACAAACAATAAATTATAAAGAAATAATTTATCAATTAAAATATTCTTAAATGGTAAGGAGACTCTCGGCAGCTGTTCTTACACTTTATTATTGATGTAACCTTCTGTAGCGTCCTGCTTGGGATATACTTTTCCAGGATTGCCCATCACAACAGAATTGGAAGGGACATCAAAATTGATGTAGGAATTAGGTGCAACTAATACATTGTCTCCAATAGTGATACCTCCTACAATTACAGCATTAGCCCCAATCCATACTTCATTTCCGATGGTTGGGATTCCTGTATTTTTTCCACGGTTTTGCTGTCCAATAGTGACCCCCTGAGCAATGTTACAGTTGATTCCAATTTTTGTTTTTGGATTGATTACCAGACTTCCCCAGTGTCCCAGATAAAAGCCTTCTCCGATCTGAGTTTCGGGATAAATCTGAAAACCATATTTTATCTGATGATGTCTCAGGATATATCTCCAAAATATTCCAAGGATGGATTTTTTTTTGTGTTTCTGAGTTTTTCTCAAAATGTATATGAAGTGAAGATTGGGATTTACACATTTTGCCCATATTTCATACCTGGAAAGCCATTTCCCATTTTCTCTGTAAAAATCCTTTTGAATGATGGTGTGTAGATCTGACATATCGTAAGTCTGTATAAGTTTAAAATTATGAATTTAATTACAAATCATCTAGAACGCTAGTTATCTTATCTACTGAATTTTCCAGATTAAATGGCATTTTATAATCATTTAATACTTCAGTGTAATTCAAAAAGGTTTCAGGCTGCAATAAAGCCTTTTTCATTCCTGAATAAATTCCTTCTTCTGAGTTTTCTATAATTAAACCCAGCTCTCCGTTATTCAACATTTCCTGTACTCCGGAGACCTCTGTCGCAATAATTTTCTTTTTTAATGTGATGGCTTCAAATAAGACTGTTGGGAATCCTTCATATCGGGAGCTTAAAATATAAAAATCAGCATTTTTGAAATAAGGATAAGGATTATCACTAAACCCCAGCATGGTAGCGGTCTTATCAATACCAAGTTCGGTCTTTAATCTTTTGATATTGTCAAAATCATAACCATCACCGATAATCAGGACTCTATGTAATAATCCTTCATTTAATAATCTCTTGTGAGCCTGCAAAAGCCTATCGAAGCCCTTTTGTGGAAAAACTGTTCCTACGGAAACAAAAGTAGGAATTGTATTTTCAAAATTATACTCTTTGACAGGTTCTTCAGATTTTGTGAGAATTTCGCCAGTATCTAAAGGATTATAAATCTTAACGATTTTTTCTTTTTCAGAATCATTTTTTGCCAGAGAATGAAAGAGCTGTTCAATTTTTTCTGAGATAACCATAATCTTGTCAAAGCCGAAGAATTTTCGAATTTCTTCGTCGGTATATCCTTTTACTTGTGACAGGTCATTATGAATCCAGACTACTTTTTTAGATGATGTGAGAGGAGAGTTTAAAATTTCATCCCGCATTCCATGGATGGCAGCAAACTCAATATCATATTTTTTATTTTTTAATTTTCCCCTATAAAGAACACCCGGGAATTTTTTCAGGAATTTTTGATAGACTACTCTTGCTATTTTTTCAGGAATATCCTGGATTCTATTGGTAGTAATCATTTCTCCTTTGTTGAGATAAATGATATTGATCCATTCCGGAACTTCGGATAGGTATTTTCCTGAATATAAATTTAAAAGCAAATCAATTTCATATTGGTCAGGAGACAGGTTTTTCAAAAAAGTAACCAATACTTTTTCAGCACCACCATGGCGAAGGGAACCGATTCGGATAAGGATCTTTTTCTTTGGCACTATTTTGTAGTTTTGAATTTTCGAGGTAAATTCAATTTCAGCCATTGATTAAGCTCTTTTCTGTTTTTTTCCAGATGAATAGGATAATCAATCGTTGTTTTCTTCAAAACATCAGCGTAATCTTCTATTTCGCAAACATATTTTGCAGGGTTACCCGCATAAACGGTGTGCCCAGGCATTGACTCCGATAGTACAGAATTGGCACCAAGAACACAATTGTTACCTATTTCAACGTTTTGTAATATGACGGAATTACTTCCTATTGCACAGTTTTCACCTACTTTTATCCATCCAAAATTTCTTACCTCTTCGTAGCCTTCCAGCTTTCTTATATTGGTGGTTGCTCCCGAATGGGTTACAAAAGTTACCCCGGAAGCAATTCTTGTATCATCACCTATTTCTACTAAAAAAGGTTCAGAGCCAAAAGAAACATTATTTCTTACCACTACATTTTTACCGAGCTTCAAGCCACTGTTCACACAGATTTTAAGATAAACAGAATGTTGGAAATCCTGAGTAAGGGTAGATATTTTGTTAAGAATTTTGTATATCATCATAGTAAAACAAAGTTAGAAATTATTTTATAAATTTGCCTTTCCAAATATTATAACACAATGAAGATCGAACATTTTTGTGAACTGCTACAACAAGAACTTAACGAAAAAACAACAATAACTCCGGACACTCATTTTAAAGAATTGGAAAGTTATGGCTCCTTATCAGCTGTGTTGGTCATGCAGTTGGTTGAAAACCGGTTTGATGTAAGCCTTAATCCCAGATCTTTCAGAAGTATAAATACAATTGACGATTTGGTTGGAGCTATTGGAAAAGAAAAATTTGACTAATTGTTTAATTTTTTTCTTAAGATATTTTTTCTGATACTGGGATAGATTTTATTTTCAGGAGTATCGATAACGATCGTGATGTATTCCTCAAAACCAAATTTGGCGTAATATTTTACGAGATGTGGACTGCTCTCCAATACGTCTATGTATAGATCGCTAGACAGACCTTCCATTTCAGAAATGATATGATTTAGTAAATATTCTGCGATCCCTTTATTTCTAAAATCATCATCTACAAAGACATATTGAATACTGTATTTATTTTCAGATTCGTTTTTGGTCTCTGGCAATGTACTTACATTATTAACGAATGCAGTTAAGTGATCTTTTGTTAAATGGATGGGGAATAATTCGCTTTTATTTTGATAATAATTTGCATTCGTAAAAATAAGCGCACAACAACCAGCAGGTTTACCATCTACTTCTACAATGTGGTATGTGTTTAACGAAAGCTCTGTGTCAAAATTTTCTTCGTCTAAAAAGAACTCATTTAAATATTCCTTTGTTGTAAGAATATCAGTGCTAAATAAATTGGTGTAGGTGTCAGATAGAGATTTCGGATTGGTTTCAATAGCCAAAATTCCTTTTATAATCAAAGGGATATCTTTCTGGGTTGCTTTTCTGACATGAATCATTATAACGTCTTTTTTAGTTCATTACGATCTATTTTACCTGAAGTATTTACCGGAAATTTTTCAAGTTTTATAATTTTTGACGGGATACAGTATTCCGGAAGGTTATCTTTTAAATGGGAGATAATTATATTCTCGTCAGCATTTATATCATTTACAAATAGAACCAGAATATCATTGCTGTTTTTATCTTTATGAATGAGCGCTGTACTGATCGCATTTTCCAGTTTTTGATTTGAAAAATATTCAATTTCAGCCAGCTCTACCCGAAAACCGTTTATTTTGGCTTGAAAATCGATTCTGCTCAGGTAAAAATAATCACCATCAGCATCTTTCATACACCAATCACCTGTTCTGTAAAATACTTCCTGATCTTTTTGGATAAAAGCTTCTTTTGTCTTTTCTTCATTCTTCCAATAGGAATTTGCAAGTAATTTGCCCGATAATAGTAATTCTCCTTCATTGGTTTCAGGATCGGAAAAACTCATCATTGAGTTCGTCATAGACTTCCCGATACTTATGATCCCATTTTTTTCTTTCACCGGCTTTTCCACTTTATAATGGGTGCAAAAAATGGTGTTTTCAGTTGGACCGTACACATTGTAGATATCTGCATTGGGGATGAAATTTTTCCAACCCTCAATTTGTTTTGTTAATAGTGCTTCGCCACAGAATAAATTAAGTCTTAAGCTTTCATTTTTTATTTCAGGATCCAGGTAAGGGATGATCAGATTTAAAATACTTGGTACCATCAGTGCTACAGTGACTTTGTTGGCTTCCAATAAATCCAGGATCTGTAAGAATTTAGTTTCTTTTTTATGAAGACCTACAACTCCCGATCCATTTAACCAGGGAATAAGATAACTCATTACCGATAGGTCGAAAGTAAGCTCAAACATCTGTAGAACGGTATCCTCAGGATTTAATTTTCCAAAGGTTGAATGAAAAGCTTCTGCAAAATAATATAAGTTTGAAAACTGAATCGGGACTCCCTTCGGATTTCCGGTACTTCCTGACGTAAAAAGTATGTAAGCGTTGGTTTTAATTGATGAATCGATCGGAGGAATCAAATCTATATCATAAACATTTTTTGTGTCAATACAATTGATCCCAAAATTTTCCTTTATGTCAACCGATGTTAAAATAAACTCTATTTCAGCTTGTTGAATAACATTCATGTTTTTGCTGAGTGGAAAATCAGGATGGATAGGAACATAAGTTTTACCATTAAACCAAACAGCAAGAATTGAAGCGTACATGTATGCATCATCTGTAAGATAAATCCCGATATTCTGAGAGTTGATATCCTGTAATTGATGTCTTATGTCATTTGAAAGGTCTAAGATTTCTTTATAAGTGTAATTTTTATCCTCAATACTAAAACAGGTTTTTGTACTGTTTTGGAGAAAAGATTGGTATAAATTTTCAATAAAGGAATTCATTTATTCGGATTTGTGTTGTATTCTGAAATTAATGGTAATTATGGGGTATGCATTTTATTTTGAAAAACACCTTCAATAATATTTTCTACACCTTTAAAAATTTTCTCATTATCAAATTGTTTTTCAATGTCTTTTAGATTGTGCTGAATATGTTGAATCAAATCTTTATTCGTTAAAAACTCCTGAATGCCATTATATAAACCCTCTTCAGAATAATCCGTTAAATAACCGGACTCTTTATGGGTGATCATTTCTGGAACACCTCCAACATTGGTTGCTAATATAGGCTTTTGAAGAATTAGGGTCTCTGCAATAATCAGAGGCCAGCCTTCACTTTCTGAGGGCATGATATAGAAATCTGCATTCGCAACGTATGGATACGGATTCATCTGAGTACCCAAAAGCTTGAACGAATCCTGCACTTTTAATTCTTCAATTCTTTTGGAAAGAAGATTATAGTCTTCTCCATCACCAATAATGATGATCTGATGATTAAACCCATTATCAATCAGTTTTTTGTGAACCTCCAGTAAGGTCCTGTATCCTTTTCTGTAGTGTAATCGTCCAACAGATACAAATGTAGGGATGGTGTTGAATTCAGGTTTGAATGCCTTAGCCTTTTCTTTTAATTCTTTTATTGGAATCGCATTTAAGATGACTTCTCCAGGTGGAAGCTTAAGATCCGGAAATTTTTCGCTAAGTACATCTTTGCATTGTTGTGAACCATAAATAATATAATCAAACTGCTGCATGTTTTTGAATATTTCTTCCCGATACGGGGCAAAACCTTCTAATGATAAATCAGAATGCAGCCAGGCTATTTTTTTTGATTTTTTATTGGTCGATCTTAAAACGGTTTTGTAAACTGCATAGGTCGTTGCAATTTCTACATCAAATTCATCTTTCAGAATGCGGTCTGTAATTTTTGGATTTTTATCAACCTTATCTAATTTTATTTTTCTTTTCGCAAGTTGAATTTTTTGAATAACAGGGTTTTTAGAAAAATCTTCTTTCCCATCAGCAATATATACCTTTCTAATATCATCAGGAAACTCATTTCGGAGTTCTCCCTGGTTAAGATTAAGACATATAGTTAATTCAAATTTATCTTTGTTGAGGTGGTTGAGCATACTTAATACGACTTTTTCCACACCCCCCATTTCCATAGAACGGTGTCTGAAAAGAACCTTTATTTTTTTTTGATGCTTCATTTTTGTTTGAATATTTTTAAAAGTACTTAATTTTTTTTCTTTTGTGTTCAATATATGAATCTATTATTTTGCCTGAAAAAAAGTTAATATTTTGACTTTCAATCTATAAGCTTTTTCTGTTTGGTAGTCAAGTAATTTGAAGATCTCCTCGGCATTATGATAGTTTTCAGGAACTGCTTTTTTATTAATAACTCTGATATTTCTTCTTTTGAACGTTTTGAAGATAACTTTTGCAAAAGACTCCTTAGCTTTTCCCTTAGATGTTGCCTGAGAGACACCGTTGGGATGAAGCCGATATTTATAAAGATCTTTGGGAATAAACAGAGCATCACCAAAATCAAGTATTTTTAGATAAAGGTCCTGGTCAACAGCACTTTTTAGAAGAGGATCTATACCTTCTCCTTTCAAATATATTTCTTTTCTAAATGCTACAAAATGGGCAATTTGAATAGGGTAGTTAAAGAAAAGAGGGTCATTATTGAGAACCTGTTTTGCTGCTTTAAAAGGATAAAGTGGGTTTAAATTCTCATCACACGCCATAAACCTCGAATAGGTAAGGACTACATTTTTTTTATGTTTAAAGGCTTCTACGGAATCTTCAATTGCTGTTGGAAAAATAGCGTCATCAGGATCTACAAATCCACAAATATCTCCATTCGCTAGCTCTACGCATTTTCTTTTTGTATATCCTACACCTTTATTTTCTTCGTTTTCATAGAAAATAAATCTGCTGTCATCGGCTATTAATGACTTTACCTTTGCTTTTTCAGTGTCATTTGAATAGTCATCCACAATAATTGCCTCCCAATCGGTGTACGTTTGTTTCTGAAGACTCTCAAAACAATCTTTAAAGTAATCACCATTATTATAATGGGCTATAAGAACTGAAAATTTCATTTTAATAAGATTTGAAAATTAATTCCTGTTTATTCATAACGGTTGTATTGGCAGGAATGTCTTTATAAACAATGCATCCTGCACCAATAATACAATTGTCACCAATGGTAACGCCTTTCAGGACAGTAACATTGCTGCCTAACCAACAATTTTTTCCAATTTTTATAGGTGCTTTGGTAAACTCGTTGTGGAAAATTTTAAAATCAGGAGAACTTTGATGGGCATGGTTGTGGTCATATAATTTTACATTTTCACCAAACAATGTATTTTCACCAATAGATATGTGATCCAAACAATTTATAGAACAAAAATTATTCATGAAGACATTATCGCCTATTTCCAGGGTTGCTCCATCCTGAACCAGAATATGAATGTAGTTTCGAAAACGGATGCCTTTTCCTAAGATGATTTTTTTAATGTTCTTATAGATGACAAAATGGTTGTTAATACCTAGTTTGATTTCCCCCAAAGAAATTAGAGGGTGCTTATGGAGGATAGAGATTTGTTTTTTTCTCTGAAAAGTTTCAAAAAGTTGGGAAAGCATATTTTTAATCATCATTGTTTGTGTTCACACAAAATTATTGGCAAAAATTTTGCAAGTACCATAAACTAAATTTAATCATTTAAATACAAAAAATGATTTTAGTTTAAACAAATGTAGCTAAAAAAAAATATATTTTTGCAGTAAAATAAACACGATGGGTGAATTAGAAAGAGTTTTTAAAACGTTTATAGCATACCTTAAAAGACCTGATCTTTATCCTGAACTGGGAAGAAAAATCTTGAAAAATACGGTCAATAGAAACAACGCCTTTAAAGGAAAGGAAAAAACAAATATCTGGGCGCAATCTAAAGCAGTTTCACAGAAAGAGGCCATATCCAGGCTTTTTGGAGTAGATGCATCTTTATTCAAAATCGAATATAAAGATGTTTTGGATAACGCCGCACAAAAAGAAAAAGAGTGTCCCATCAAAATGGGTGGTCCCGGAGCATTAGAGCTTATTTATTATGCATGCGAGTTCTCCGGAGCAAAGAATGTGATAGAAACGGGTGTTGCATACGGATGGTCTTCTTTAGCATCTTTATTATCTCTAACAAAGAGAGAAGGGACTTTATATAGTTCGGATATGCCTTATCTCGGCCAAAATGGAGATCAGTATGTAGGATATGTAGTTCCGGAAGAACTAAAAAAGAACTGGAAACTCTTTCGTTTCGCTGACAAAGAATCTTTGCCTAAAATCTTCGTTGAAAATAAGATTTTTGATGTTGTTCATTATGACTCGGACAAAAGCTATGACGGTATGTTCTGGGCGTATAATGAATTATATGCTCATTTAAAAAAAGGAGGTGTATTTATCAGTGATGATATTGGTGATAATTCTGCTTATCAGGATTTTTGCGAAAAGAACGCTATTGAAAGTACCATTATTGAGATTGATGAGAAATATGTCGGTGTTTTTGTAAAGTAAAATACTTATCATTAAGAGCCTATAGCAGGTACTTCCTAAAATTAATATTGTACAACCCGGATTGAATACTGCGGTAATCCGTAAACAGGTATTTGGTTATTAATCCCCATTTCTTAGGGACAGAAGCTTCAGCTATTTGATAGCTGCGGAGTGTTCTTTCGATGTGTACTTTTATGTTGTGGGGAATTGATTTTTCATTTTTTGCCCAATTATTCACCTCATTCCAAAGGAGGATTCTCGTAGAAGAGGGTTTTATTTTCCCAATGTCTACTTGAGTAATTCTGTTATTTTCGTGAACTCCTCTGATTGCAATGGCTTGATCAAGTGTTCCTGAGTAAAGACGAAGGTAATAAGATAATCTGAAAATAAATTCCGTGTCCTGGTGAAGTCTTAGATCCGTTTTGAAAAAGTGACCGACTTTAGCTAAGGCGCTTTTTCTTATGGTTAGTCCGTCAAGGCTAAAAAGGCCAAAACTTCCTCTCATGTTAAGAAGTCCGGGAAAGACATCTTCCGGAGAGTGTTTTTGATATACAGTCGTTAGCCGGTCTTCAAAGACTTTATAATATTGCTCTTTTGCTTTTTGCGAATAGTAGTGTACGCCAATGGCTCCATATACTCCTTCGACATCAGGGTTCTGAAAAAGTTCCTTTTCAGCATCAAAACGATTAGGCAGATAATAATCGTCTGCATCTAAAAATGAAATGAAATCTCCGGATGCTTTTTGAATTCCCAAATTTCTGGAAGCTCCGGCACCATGATTTTGCTTATCAGGGTGTTGGTAAAGTTTTACTCTGTCATACTTTTTAGTTAAGCTTTCACAGACCAGCAATGCATTATCAGGAGATTTATCCTCTACAAGAATTATCTCCAGCACTTCATCAAATTGAAGGGCTGATTCTACAGCTTGAGAAATATAATTCTCTGCATTATAAACTGGAATGATGACAGATATTTTCATTGTTATCAATTAATTAGTCGGATAAAACGGTAAGGTACAAAGATACAAGATTATGAAATTAATGAGTACCTGAAGTTGATATTATATAATCCAGATTTTATGCTTTTGTAATCTGTAAATAAATATTTTATGATCATGGCCCATTTTTTTAATGTAGGTGCATTGGCGATCTCAAAACTACGCTGCATTCTTTTGATATGGGTTTTGACATTTTCAGGAATGGTCTTCTCATTTTTTGCCCAATTATAGGCTTCATTCCAGAGGATAACTCTTGAAATGGAAGGTTTCATCTTATTAGAATCTACTTTGGTAATTCTATTGCTCTCATGTACTCCCCGCATAGCAATTGCTTCGTCAATGATCCCCGGGTACAAATCAAGATAATAGGACAGCCGAAATAAAAACTCTGTGTCTTCATGGAGTTTCATTGGTTTGAATAATGGATCTACCTTCCTCATCAGTGATGCTCTCCTTACAGTTAATCCATCCAGGCTAAAAAGCCCAAAGCTGCCCAGCATGTGAATTAATCCTGGAAAAACCTCTTTAGGCTCGTGTTTTTTATATACGGTAGTAAGTGAGTCTTTAAACAAACTATAATATTGTTCTTTTGCCTTTTCAGAATAATAATGTACACCGAGAGCCCCGTAAACTCCTTCGACTTTCGGATTATTGAAAAGCTGTCTTTCGGCATCAAAACGATTGGACAGATAATAGTCATCCGCATCTAAAAAAGCAATGAAATCTCCCGTAGATTTCTCTATTCCAAGATTTCGGCTTGGACCGGCACCATGATTTTCTTTATCTGGATGCTGATACAGTTTTACCCGATCATAGTGTGCAGATAATTTTTGACAAACCTGCAGGGATTGATCCGGTGACTTATCTTCAATCAGAATCACCTCAAATACTTCATCTTGCCTCAAGGCAGATTCTACAGCCTCTGAGACATAGTTTTCAGCGTTATAAACAGGAATGACTACTGAGATTTTCATTTCATCTATTTTTGATAGTTAAATCGATATTGTGTTTTTAATATGTTAGGATTTTTAATTGCCTCAATAAAGATATTATAATATTTTGTTACTCCGGTTTTCTGGGATAAATCGAAGGATTTGTATCTTAAATAGATCTTTTCTTTATATTCAGAAGCGATCTTTAGCTGATTTGCCCAATCATTCAAAGATTTCCAGAACAGAAGCTGCCTCTGGTTGTATTGAGGAGAATATTTTATAATTTTAGTAATCCTGTTATCATCATGTATTCCCCGTATCGCTACAGCCTGATCGATAATGCCTGACTTCAGATGACAGAGATAAGCTAATTTAATAATAAAGTCTGAATCCTGATGGACCCGAAGAATTTCATTGAATTGCAAATGATTTTTTTCAATAGAAGCTCTTCTTATAGTTAATGCGTTAAGGTGAAAAAATGTGCCAAAAGTTTTGGCTGTCAGTCCTAAAAGTCCTTTGAAAACCTCTTCACCTTCAGCAGGATAGTTCACTGTGGTAAGGTGCGTATCATTAAATTTGGATTGAAACTCCTGCTTTCCTTTTTCAGTTAAATACTCTATACCAATCGCCCCAAAAATACCTTCGATTGTAGGGCCATTAAATATTTCTTTTTCAGCATCAAAACGATTCGGTAAATAATAATCATCGGCATCTAAAAATGCAATAAAATTTCCGGTTGATTTTGTAATTCCCAGATTTCTCGAAGCTGCAGCGCCATGATTTTCTTTATCCGGATGCTGGAAAAGGATAATTTTTAAATTTTGAGAGGCTAATCTTTGACAGATTTCAAGTGAATGATCGGTTGATTTATCTTCCACTAAAATAACCTCTTTAACTTCTTCAAACTGTAATGCTGACTGCACTGATTTTTCTAAAAACTCAGCAGCATTATATACCGGAATAATAACAGAGATTTCAAGCATTAGAGTACAGATTGATTGTTATGCGCCCAAAGAGCAAGTTGCAACAAATTCCAATGTTTATTATCCTTATTCAGAAATTTTTGGGTGTTGTTAAAATCAATATAATTGAAGACTTTTTGGTTAGGGTCTTTAAGCAGATCATTGGAAAGACTCATCATCGTATCTTCTTCAAACCAGGTTTTAACGCTCATCCCAAATCCTTGCTTATGACGGTTTCTAATTGTTTCAGTCCAATATGCTCCCATCGTTTCGCGAAGTATAATTTTATCATTGTCATTCTCCAGTTTTAGCTGTTCGGGTAATTGTATACAAAATTCTGCAAAATCGATATCGAGAAATGGAGTTCTTACCTCCAGTGAATTCGCCATTGCCATCCTGTCCGATTTCATCATCATATCTCCCGGAACATAGTTTTCCATATCCACTCTCATAATGTCGTTCAATGAGTTAGGATCGGGTGTGAAACTGTAAGGTTGCTGATAATCCACCAGAATTCCTAGCAAGCTTTTTTCTTTTTTATTAAATGCAGTTCTTACAGAATTCTGATGAAAGTCGAGAATGGAAGAATACTGCAAATTCTTTTGGGTAACAAATGACGTTTCCCTAAACTTTTGATAAAGCTTTAATCCAAATTGAGCGATCATGTTTTTATAGCTAAAATGATTACGCAATTGATTTTCGACCTTATAAAAATGATAACCGCCAAATAACTCGTCACCTACATCTCCTGAAAGCACCACTGTAAGGCTTTTTTTTGCATTTCTACAAATTTCATAGTGTGGGATATAGGATATATTTTCAAAAGGCTCATCCAAGAACGGAGAGACTTTTAGAAGTGAAGCAGCGATATCCTGTTTTTTCTCGTGAACTTCAATATGATTAGTTTGGTATTTCTCAGCAATTTCCTTTGCGTATTTGAGTTCACTATCTTTATGATCATACCCGAAACTGATTGTAGTTTGTTTAGGCAAGAACTCATTTACTAATGCAACAATAGAAGAAGAGTCCAGTCCACCACTTAAGAAACTGCCGACTTCTACATCTGCAATAAGCTGTTTTTTAACAGCGTTTTTTAGAAGGTACAAAAACTCTTCCTTTGCATCTGATAAGCTTATGTGCCTATCTTTTGAGGGTAAACTGTAATAACGGGAAACTTCATGTCTGCCATTTTTCCAGATTAATTGATGCGCGGGAGGAAGTGTAAAAATATTGCTGTAAATGCTCTGATAGGTGTTCACATATCCATATTGCAGATAATGGGATAAAGCTTCGGAATTTACCTTTGGATGAATTAAACCTGAAGCAAGAATGGCTTTAATTTCTGAAGCAAAGATAAATTCACCATTATCTCCAATGGCATAAAAGAACGGTTTTTCTCCAAAACGATCTCTGGCACAGAATAATTGTTGTTTTTCATCGTCCCAAATAGCGAAAGCAAACATTCCAGGTAGATCATGAATCAGATGTTCCTGTTTTCTTTGATACATCGCCAAAATTACTTCTGTATCGGAGCTTCCATGATAGGGATATTCGGGATGCTTTTTTTTAATATCCAAGTATCCATAAATTTCACCGTTCAGTACAATACATTCATTTTTATTATTTGAAAACATGGGTTGTTTCCCATTTTCTGAAAGGTCTATAATTGAAAGCCTGCGATGCCCTAAAGCTACTTTTTCATAAAATTCATGATCTGAAGAATCCGGACCGCGATGTACTAAAGCATCAGTCATTTTTTTGATTTCACTGGCATAATTTCTAGCGTTTTGAGCTACTATTCCGGCTATTCCGCACATACTATTCTTTTTATTATTAAACTATGAAATTTCTTTTTTACAAAAGAAAATATCTTCTTCAGGATTTACTCCGAATTTTTTATATTTATCAGAAATATTCAGTCGTTCTACGATAAAACCCACATTTTCCAAACGGGTAACATAATCCTGACCATAAAGCCTTACATGATCAAACTGCCCAAAAAACTCTTTTCTTTTTTGAGGATCGGAAATTGTTGAATCTTCATGGGTTTCCAGGTTATTCTTAGAAATAGGAACTTGTAAAATGGCTTTGCCTCCAGGTTTTAATACTCTTAGAATTTCTCTCATAGCTTTTTGGTCATCATCAATATGCTCTAACACATGATTGCAAATCACCATGTCAAAATAGCTATTTTCGTAAGGGATATTTAAAACATTGATATTTTTTACATGTGCAGGATAATGATAGCTTTCTGTAAACAGGTCTCCGCAAATGTATTCTTTTAAATTATAATTCAAAAGGATCTTTGATAGTCTGGGCTCTGGTGCGATATGCAATATGCTATTGTTTTTCGGCAGATTTAATTCTTTAATAATAAAGGCATATAATAGTCTTTCCCGGTCTCTGGAATTACATTTATAACATCCTGCAGCTCTTCTTCCCCCTCCTATGACATGTTTTTCGATTAATACGGGTAAGTCATGTCCAACTATTTCCAGGTCTTTCGAATCATAACCGCAGAATGGGCAGTGATAATTTGAACCAGCATGGGAAAAGAGGATTAATTTTTTTTTAAGTCTTTCTAAAATTTTCATTTGTGTGTTTTATATTTTATGGGATTTTTAGATAAAATTACAAATTCAGAAAGGTGGGTCCTACTTGTGTTACTTTATTTCGTATTTCAATTAATTTTTTTTCTTCACCAAAAACTTCTTTATACTTTTGAGATAGTCTTTTGTATGTGTGGAAATTTCCGGTAATAAGGTTTTTGACAATACTTTGTTTGAGAGATTTCTTTTCTAATCTTGGAGCATCAGGGAGACCAGGGTTAATGATATTGGTTTCAATGCGTAGATTTTTATATTTGTTGTAATCTATTTTGTTCAAGGATTGTATACCATCATGTACCACTTTACTACCTGGAACCAGAATCGTTTTCTTTTTATGAAATAGCAGTCTGTTTGTATATTCAATATCCTCACCATAATGAAAGAAGTAAGGGTTGAATCCGCCCACGACTTCTATCGTTTTTTTAGGAAGAAGCCAATGCGCGGCATTTATAAAATTGAGTTCATAGAAAGGTTTAAGTGTCTGAAAATAAAGATCTGATATTAACCTTGTTTTCTCGCAGTTCTGGGCGATGTATTTGTCTAAAAAGATATCCAGATACTTTTCTGAACCATCTACATGCATTGGGCTTATAATTCCAATTTCTTCATGATTGGGATGGTTATTATATACTCCCAGAAGCTTTTCGAGACTGTCCGGATATATCCAGGCATCCTGGTTCATCAGATAAAAAAAATCGGCACCCTCTTTATATGCTTTTTCAATTCCGATATTATTGGCCTTACCAAAGCCTAAATTTTCTGAAGACTGGATGAAATCAATTTCAGGAAAATTTGATTGTATATACTCCTGTGTATTATCAGTAGATCCATTATCTATGACGATGCATTGTATGGGAATGGAAGATTGTCTTAAGCTGGTAAAACATCGTTCTGCCCATTTCATGGCATTATAAGTAACAATAATAAAATAAATCTTAGGCATCAGTGTTTAGATATATTTTTCAGTTAAAATTCTTAAATAATCATCTGATTGTATTCCTGAGAAAAAGGTGTCCGTACTATCATCAAAAAGAACTTTATAAAAATCACCTTCATCTTCTTCGTCATAAACGGCTTTTTTATTTATTTTCTCCTCTATCGCAGAGATAATTTCCTTTAAATTATAATAATAAGGGTAGGCAAAGTTGATGGTCTCATTCTTTATAGGCCTGCACGTACTATCTAAAAAATTAGAAATATCATCAATGTCCAGTAATAGTCTTCTTGCATTCCGATGCAGTATAAATTTTCCGTTATCTTTAATTTTTGTCTTTAAAAAATTAAAAAGAGTATTCGGATTTCCTCCTTTTCCTACGATATTTCCAATCCTTAAGATAAGGTAGTTGTCAGAATTGTCTTTGATATAGTTTTCCATTTCAAGTTTGTGCAGGACATAATGACTATTCTGTTTCGACTGGTCCTGAACACTTAATGTTGAGAAATAGATGATTTTTTTATCTTTATTATTTTCAAGGACATTGCTTAAAAGGCTGAATTCTCTTTTGAATTCTGCTTCTTTGGTTTCAAGCGAATTTGAAACTCCCGATGCAAAGTATACGATTTCATTTGTATCAATATTCCTTAATGAATTGGCAATAAGTCCTGTTCCTATGATCATTTATTTGTGTATTTATAGCTTCTATACAAAACTATTATTTTGTTTTTTTATCTGATATTTTTGTTTAATTGTACGTTGGCTCCATTTAATAGCATGATATAATTTTCTTGGCGTAAAAGAAAACTTCGACAAAACATTATAAAAAAAGTAACCTGCACTGGCCTTAAAAAAATCAAACTTAGAAATAACATTCGAATAACTCATTAACGTATAATAAAAATAACTGTTAAGTTTCAGATTACTATAATCTGAATTGTATTTTTTTATAAATGGAATAATGGCAAAGTCCTTTTTCATGACTTCGGATGTTACATTTTTTGAAATACTGGCACTAAACTGCCTATAAGTGCTCATTTCCTCGGGGAGTATTTTTATTTTGCCATAGCAGCCTGCTAATAAATAAAGACATCTGTCTGCTGAAATAATGTCTGTTGGGAAATCATCTTTTAAAATGTCCTTTCTGAAAAAGAAAGTGGAGGTCTGGCATATTTTTAAATCCGTTAAATCATCTTTTGATAATTCGTCTCCGGGATGATCGGAAAAACGGTGACTGGGAGTAGGGGTGTCTTCATATATGACTTTGGAATCCGTTCCTACAGCTGAAAAATTAGAGTGTGATTCCAAAAAATCAAATTGCTGTTGAATTTTTGAAGAATTAATCCAAAGATCATCACCATCTAAAATAGCGATATATTTTCCTGAAGCTTTTGAAAAAGAGAATAATGTATTTTTTACATATCCTAAATTGGGAACATTGTTAAAATACTTTATACGATCTCCTTTTGGGTGGGTGTTGATTAAATCCTGAATTACAGATTCTGTGTTATCCGGAGAATTATCATTACACACAATAATTTCGTAGGTACCGGAAAATTCCTGAGCGAAAATACTCTCAAGACATTCTTTGATATACCTTTCATGCTTATATGTTGTAATGCAGATGCTTATGTCCATGTAATTCTTTTAGATTATGAATAAATCAGTCAACTTAAGATCTAAATATTTATGACGGATACATTTCGCCATGTATATTTTTTTATCAACGAAATTCATTGTATTTAAATACAAATTCCTGTATTTAATGAATAATGAATATATTTCAGTTTTGTTTAATTCTTCTTCAGGATTTATTTCCTGGAATCTTTCGATAGCCTTTAAATAGGGCCAGACATGGTCCTTGAAATATTGCTGACTCTTTGAAATATTTTCTGTGTTTTGATTTTCTTCGGATTTATATCTTAAACCATATACCTGTCCGGGATGTAATCTGTAAGTAGATAAAGCTTTAGGAATAAATCCCAATTTATTTTTAATACTTAATTTTTGAACGATAAAATAATCGTGGGCAATAGGGAAATTTCTAATCTTATATTTTTCCAAAGCCGTCTTTCTTACAGCAAGTGCACAACCTAAGATAAAGCTGCCCTTATTAACGAGGGAAACAAAAAGATTATTTCTCTGGATATCTTTAATAACGTCATCATAAGTGATATGTTTCCAGTTTAAATATGATGGTTGTATGGTTTCGCCATCCATTAATTGTAAATCATGGAATACTCCGTCGAATTGCGGATTGTTATTGAAAAAACGAACAGTTTCCTCTACCTTGTCCTTGCTCCAAACATCATCCTGATCACTGATGATAATGATTTCATGAGTACAAAGAAATATTGCTTTTTCGAAATTTTTTATAAATCCCAGATTATTTTCACTCCTGAATATTTTTATCTGAGGATATTTTTTCTGATAGTCATTAAGAATTTCAATTGTCCGGTCAGAAGATCCATCATCACAAACAATAAGTTCATCAGGCAGCAGAGTTTGATCCAGAATTGTATCTAACTGCTGTGATAAATATTTTTCTCCATTATAGGTGCATAATGCTACTGATACTTTCATAGCTTGAAAAAATTAAAAATTTTATTTGCTAAAAGATATCTTTTACTATTTAGAAGGGATCTCAGGTGACTATTTTCCGAAGTTAATTTTTTATTGTCATCATATAAGCTTTCAAAACTTCCCAATTCCTTCGTAAAAAATTCTATATGTTTTCTATAAATGATATTATGAGTCTTTAATTTTTTATGATCACCATTTGCAGTCATTTCCTTGATCATGGATGTCTCTTTGATCCTATAAAAAAAGCCAATGTGTTTGAGTTGAAGTACTTCTCCACCATTTTTCAGAATAGAAATCCAAAAATCCCAGTCTTCCCAGCCGTAAATTAAGCTGGTATCATAGCCTCCGGCTTGTACCCAATTTTCTCTGTTAAAAAAAGCTGTGCAAAAGATCATATTTTTTACAGCCAGCGTTTTCCTGCTGTAAACAGGAAGCTCCCATTTCCCATGTTCAGATCCAAACTTTTCAGCTTCACAATAAACGACAGTATATCCTTTGTCGAATTCTTTTTCTGCCAATTCCAGATATTGATTGCTTACTTTATCATCGGCGTCCAGAGGTAATATCCAAGTGCCCTTTGCAATTTCTATTCCGGCATTTCTCGCAGAAGACAGCCCTCCATTTTCTTTATAAAGATATTGAAAACGAAGATCTTTCTGAATCCATTTTTCCACTACCTCTTCCGTGTTATCTGGCGAACCATCATTTACGATGATGCATTCCCAGTTCTGATAAGTCTGATCAAGAACGGATTGAAGGCATTCATCAAGATATTGAGCCTGATTGTAACAAGGAACGATGATGGAAATTTTTGGATCCATTGTTTACATGATTTTATTTAAAAATTTATAGAGAGACACCGGAACTTTATACTGCAATGCAATACTTAATCTTTTTATATTAAAAGGATATTTTTTGTAAGCTTCAATATACTGTGAAGATATCTTTTCTCCGGCGATATACTTTTTCTGGGTTATACCATTTAATTTATCTTTTACATCTCCATCCTTATCAAACATCATTTGAAGGATTAGGGTTTCTATATCAATTCTCTCTTTTTTAGAAGAAGAAAGATTGGAGTCATGAATTCTGTAATAGGCTAATTTTTGAGGAATATAGGCGATATAGTAAAGAGCGTTGATCTTTAACCATCTAAAGTAATCCTCTACAATAAAATCAGATTTATATTCTCCTGTTTTTGTGAGCGCTTCCTTTCGCATAACAACAGTCAGAGCTGCTATTCTATTTCCCTTAATTAACTGTTTTCTAAAAATATCTTTATCAATATTCCCAAGAGAATCATAATCTGCAATATCCGCGATCCTATTTGAATTTTCATCTACTCCATAAGTGTCTGTAAATACCATTCCAAAATCATCACCTAATTTTTCTAATTCGTCAACACTCTTTTCTATAGCTTCAGGGTGAAGAAAATCATCAGCAGCAATCAATTTTATATACTTACCTTTTGCAAGTTTAATACATTCGTTAAGCATCTCTGCCAAACCCGTATTCTTAGAATGAAATTTTTTTTCTGCTAAAAAATTATTATCAGATAACCAATTTTCAAAGATTGAGACAGAGTTATCTTGTGATGCATCATCTCCTACGATCAATTGGATATTACTATACGTTTGATTTTTTATACTGTCCAGACATTCTTTAATATAAGAAGAATGATTATAAGAAATGACAACAACAGTTACTAAGGGAAGCTCCATCATTAATATTCATTTAGAGCCTTAATAATAGTGTCAATTTCTTCGTCTCTTAAAACAGAAGAGATCGGTAAACTTAATACTTCTCTATGTATTTTTTCACTAATAGGAAAAGAAAGCATATTCATTTCTTTATAAGCCTCTTGATGATGAGGGGGAATAGGATAATGAATAATCGTGTGAATTCCTTTTTCAGTTAAATAGGTCTGAAGTTCATCTCTGTTTTCAGTTCGTATTACGAAAACGTGCCAAACATGTTCTTTTTCGTTGGATGGATTTTCAGGTAAAATGATTTTTGGATTGGTGATCTCTTTGATAAATCTTTTAGCAATTTCCCTACGGGCATCATTTTCTTCATGGATATATTTTAATTTTATATCCAATACAGCTGCCTGTATCTCATCGAGTCTTGAGTTAAGACCTTTGTATATATTGACATATTTTTGGTTTGATCCGTAATTTCCTAAAGCACGAATAGTTTCAAATAACTCTTTGTTGCTGGTCGTCACAGCACCCGCATCTCCCAAAGCACCAAGGTTCTTTCCCGGATAAAAACTAAATCCTGCAGCATCCCCAAGGTTTCCAGATTTTATATTATTCCATTCTGCGCCAATTGCCTGAGCATTATCCTCTACAATTTTTAATTGGTGTTTTTCTGCAAGACGTTGTAATTCTTCTGAGAAAATAATTCTTCCTTGTAGGTGAACGATAAGAATTGCTTTGGTTTTTGACGTGATTTTTTCTTCAATTTTTGAAATATCAATATTATAAGTATTGATTTCCGGTTCAACCAAAACTGGCACTAATCCATTGTCAGATAAGGCAAGAATAGAGGCAATATATGTATTGGCAGGGACAATTACTTCATCGCCCGGCTTCATAATTCCCAATTCTATATAAGCGCGAAATATTAAACGTAATGCGTCTAAACCATTTGCTACTCCTAAAGCGTATTTTGAACCAATATAATTGGTTAAGTTGGCTTCAAAATTTTTAAGCTCATTTCCTAATAGATACCACCCGCTTCGAAAAACTTCCAGAAGCTTATTTTCAATTTCTTCTTGATATTTTAGGTTTATCTTTTTTAAATCTAAAAAACTAATCATTTTCGTAACCATTTTTTAATTTCCAATTCTCAAATCCTTCTTGTTCCCAAGGCATATTTCTGGAGAAGTTAATTGGCCAGGGGTAATGAGATGCGTCTGTTCCTTTTAACTTAAGATCACGAACATCTTTTATTCTTTTAGCTGGATTTCCTATAACCAAAGAATAATCTTCATATTTTCCACCTACCAATGACTGAGCTCCAACGAGACAGTGTTTTCCTATTTCTGTGGCAGGAAGCAAAACAGTTCCTACAGCAATTTGAGAAAAATCACCAACGGTTGGCCCAATACATACATCTGAAGGTGGGGTAGGGTCGTTCGTAAAAACAACATATGGATAGATGAAAACATAGTTTCCTATTTTAGACTTTTGTCCTATGTGTACATTACTATGTAGCCAACAGCTATCTCCAAATTCAACATGTCCTTGTATATCAGAAACTGTTCCAACTCTACAGTTATTTCCGAATTTAGAATTTTCCCGGATCGTTACACGGTGACCGGTTGAAAATTTCTTTCCAAAGCTGGAACCTGCATATATAATAGAATGGCTTCTTATAAAAGCTTCTTCTGCTATAATAGTTTTGGGGTTTTCATAATTACTATTAAAATAATAATCATTTAATGGTTCACCTATTACACAATCATTACAAATAATTGAATTGTCACCAATGATCACATTATCGTATATAACTGTATTGTCACCTATTTTTACGTTTTTACCTATTGTAGCTTTTTCGCTAATATATACATTGATATTGTTGAACTTCATACTTAATATATGTTTTTTGTTATGGTAGCTTGGTGTTTAGTAATCTTTAAAATCTGCGTAGTCTCTAAAATAATCGTTTTCATCATAAAACTGTGAAGCTAAACATAATAGAACAGCATTATGTGAAAATTTGATGTCTCTCCAAATTAATTTAGGAATATATAACCCTTGTGAAGGATTGTCAAGGATAAAAGTTTCTTTGTTTCCTTCCTTATCTTCAATATTAAATTCTATCATGCCTGAAACGGCAAATATTATTTGTTCAAGGTTTTTATGAGCGTGTCCTCCTCGCATAATATCCTGAGGAGTATAATAAGTCCAATATACTCGCTTAATTTCAAACGGAATGTTTTTAAGGTTCTCAGCTACAGTGATAAAGCCTAGTGACGAGCTACCTATCTTTTCTAAATTAAAATATTGCACTTTATTCATTGCTACCTATTTTATATCATAATTAAAATTGGGCCTAATAATTCCCGGTAAAGCATTAATGTTTTTTCCCATTTTAACATTCTCAATCTCAAATCCAATTAATTCATTAGCAATAAAAAGAGGGATCTTTTGGTCTTCTCCGAACATGAGCTTAAAATAATAATTACCTGTGTTTAATAAGTTTGCAGGAAGTTCAAACTCCACCATATATTCTTTTCTTTGCGAATTATTATTCGTTGTAATAAAGGCTCCTGTATGAAAAACAACTACTTCTTCATAAGTTCTCAACTCAAAAGTAGTATCAAGGTTAATATTTTCTTTAAAATTATAGAACCTCAATTTTATTTTTATACCAGATTCAATGTCTAAAAATTGTCCTGTTATTGGTTTTGCCGAAAATTCTAAAATTCTAATATTTTCATTTCCCAGGGCTGTCTCTAGTGAGCCTTCATGAATATAGCTGCTTTGTCTCTCAGAATTTTTTTGATATTCTGTAATGGTCTCTATAATATTTCCTGCATAATCTAGTCTACCCTGATTCAATAAAATCCCACTTCTACAAAGTTCTTTTATTGCGGTCATATTATGGCTTACAAATAAAATAGTTCTTCCTTCTCCTTTGGTAACATCTCCCATTTTACCGAGACATTTTTTTTGAAAATCAGCATCTCCCACAGCAAGTACTTCATCTACAATTAGGATTTCTGATTCCAGATGGGCTGCTACAGCGAAGGCAAGACGGA
Organism: Chryseobacterium sp. T16E-39; assembly: GCF_002216065.1. Taxonomy (NCBI): domain Bacteria; kingdom Pseudomonadati; phylum Bacteroidota; class Flavobacteriia; order Flavobacteriales; family Weeksellaceae; genus Chryseobacterium; species Chryseobacterium sp. T16E-39. Next base: position 3,565,270 of record NZ_CP022282.1, read on the forward strand.
CGTACATTCCTGATGAATATCTTTTGACAGGTGTGTCGATGTATCTTTCTACACCAGAAAAATCCACGATTTCGTCAAATTTACGTTTGATTTCCTTGCGGGTCATTCCTAAAATTGCACCATTTAGAAAAACATTTTCCCGCCCTGTCATTTCAGGATGGAAACCCGTTCCCACCTCTAATAGGGATGCAATCCTTCCCTGGGTGTATATTTTCCCTGTAGTAGGTTTAGTTACTTTACTTAAAAGTTTTAATAAGGTGGATTTACCTGCGCCATTACGACCAATGATTCCTACGGCATCCCCTTGTTCGACTTCGAAATCGATATCACGAAGGGACCATACATATTCAGAATCACCTTTTGTTGTTCTGTCATTGGAATCACCAATTTTTAAATAAGGATCCTCTTTTCCTCTCACACTATGCCAGAATCTATTAAGGTCATGAGAAAGAGTTCCCGTACCCACTTGTCCTAAACGGTACTGTTTTGATATGTTTTCAGCTTTTAAAGCCAGCATTTTTTTTAATTTAAAAGTTAAACGTTTATTGTAGATTTCAACAGTTTTCTACTATTTAAATTAAACAGTATCCATGAAAGTTTTTTCAACCCTGTTGAAAATTACAACTCCTAGTGCTAGAAGTACTAGAATTATACCAGTACTAATTCCTAACATGAGTGGAGAAAAGTTACCAACGCCCAGCCATGCATATTTAAAGCATTCGAAAATACCAGTTAGCGGATTATAGTAAGCTAGGCTTTTAAATCCAGAAGGAAGAGAAGATGTTGGATATATAACCGGAGTAGCGTACATATACAGACTTACTCCGAATCCAAGTAACATATTTAAATCCTTATATTTTGTAGTAAGTGAAGAAAAAATCATGCCGACACCTAATGCAAAAAGAGCCATAAGAATGACAAGAAAAGGAGTAGCAAGTATCCAAATATTGGGATGTGCTTCACCTTTAGCGAAATAATATGCCCAAACTATCAGGAACAGTAAGAATTGTACACCAAATTTCATTAGGTTTGAAATGACGATTGATAGAGGAGTAACAAGTCTAGGGAAATATACTTTTCCAAAGATACCTGCGTTTCCGGCAAAAGTATATGATGTACCTGTTAGTGAAGTGGAAAAATAATTCCAAAGGGTAATTCCTGCCAAATAGAATAACAATGGAGGAGCGCCATCAGTTGGTAATTTAGCTATTCTTCCGAAAACAATTAAATAAGTAATCGTAGTGAAAATAGGATTGATAAAAAACCAAATAGGTCCTAATATGGTTTGCTTAAAGCTTGATACAAAATCTCTCTTTACAAACATATAAATAAGATCTTTATATCTCCATACTTCTTTGAGCTTTAAATCAAATAAAGTATGATTAGCTTCAATAGTTTCTGTCCACTTTTGTTGTGGTTCATTCATTTGTGTTAAGTTTTTGCAAATTTATAATAATTAATTTTTTCATAGCTTATCATATTATGAATTATTATTCACGTAAAAACGAAAAATAAAAACTAATATATTGATATTTATTATTATAAACAAAAGCTGTAGCCCATGAAGACAACAGCTTTATGAAATTTTTATGATAGGAACTATTTATTTACAAGTTGAGTGAGATATTTTCCATATCCACTTTTTCCGTATTTTAATGCAGTGTTGAGTAGTTTTTCCTCGTCGATAAATTTATTCCGAAAGGCAATCTCCTCAATACATCCGATTTTAAAACCTTGTCTTTTTTCAATAACGCTTACGAATTCTGAAGCATCATGAAGGGAGTCAAATGTTCCAGTATCAAGCCACGCTGTTCCTCTATCCAAAACTCCTACCTCAAGTTTACCTTTTTTGAGATAAACATTATTTACGTCCGTAATTTCCAGCTCGCCACGAGGTGAAGGCTGTATGCTTTTAGCAATTTCTACGACTTCATTATCATAAAAATACAAACCGGGAACTGCATAATTTGATTTCGGATGAGTTGGTTTTTCTTCTATTGATACCGCTTTGAAATCTTTGTCGAATTCTACTACTCCGTATCTTTCAGGATCTGAAACATGATAGGCGAAAACAACACCTCCGTCCGGATTGGTTTTATTTTTTAGTAAAGTTCCCATTTCCGAACCATAGAAAATATTATCACCAAGTACTAATGCTGCAGGATCATTTCCAATAAAAGCGTCCCCCAGAATGAATGCCTGTGCAAGACCATCCGGACTTGGCTGTACAATATACTCTATATTACATCCTATCTGAGAACCGTCTCCCAATAGTTTAATAAATCCTTCCTGATCATGAGGGGTAGTAATAATAAGTATGTCTTTAATACCGGCTAATAATAAAGTTGATAGAGGGTAATAAATCATTGGTTTGTCATAAACCGGCATCAATTGCTTACTTACTGCAATTGTAAGGGGATAAAGTCTTGTTCCGGAACCTCCGGCAAGGATGATACCTTTCATCTGTTTTTGTAGTTTTTATTTATGGATTAGTTATATTGATTTTCATAATATCTTTGATAATCCCCTGAAGTCACATTTTCAAGCCACTCCTTGTTTTCCAAATACCAATCGATGGTTTTTGATAGCCCTTGTTCAAAAGTTACAGAAGGTTCCCACCCTAAATCTTTGTTTAGTTTTGTGGCGTCTATGGCATAACGTTTATCATGCCCTGGTCTGTCTTTTACAAATGTTATCAGCTTTTCAGAATAGCCTTCAGGTTTTCCAAGTTTCGAATCCATTTGATTAATGAGCTCCCTTACAAGGTCTATATTCTGCCATTCGTTAAATCCACCGATATTATAGGTTTCTCCTGTTTTGGCTTTATTGAAGATCTCATGAATAGCTTTCGCATGATCAATTACAAATAACCAATCTCTTGTATATTTTCCATCTCCATAGATCGGTAATGGCTTTTCATTGATAATGTTGGAAATGCAAAGAGGGATTAGCTTTTCCGGGAAATGATTGGGACCATAATTGTTTGAGCAATTGGATACGATAAAAGGCATTCCATATGTATTTCCGTATGCCCTTACTAAGTGATCTGAAGCTGCTTTTGATGCAGAATAAGGAGACTGTGGATCATAAGATGTTGTTTCCAGAAAGAATCCTGTCTCCCCTAAACTTCCATACACTTCATCAGTGGAAACATGATAGAATAAGTTTTTTCTTGTTTCATCAGGGAATCTTCCATGGGTGTGATCCGGATTTAATGTCCAGAATTCTTTGCATAGGTTAAGAAGGTTTGCCGTACCATTTACATTAGTATTAATAAAAGCCATAGGATCAGTAATACTTCTGTCAACATGACTTTCAGCAGCTAAATGGATGATAGCATCAGGGTTATATTTTTCAAAAACAACCCTTAGTTCTTCAGGTTTTGTTATATCTGCTTTTTCGAAAACGTAATTGGGTTCATTTTCGATATCTTTTAGATTTTCGAGATTTCCGGCGTAAGTAAGGGCATCTAAATTGATGATTGTTGAATTAGGATTATTTTTTACAAATTCTCTTACAACATGGGATCCGATAAAGCCAGCCCCTCCAGTAATGATTATATTTTTCATTTTAATATTTTGAAAAAATTAAGTGTTAAAGATAATAAAAGTATTAAGATAAGCATTATTCATACGTCTTTATGGTGTATGAAATTTGGTTATCCTGATATTTAAAAAGTAATAGCTATGGCTATGATCAGATCGTTTTTTAAATCTGTTAATTCTGTACCGTTTGTCTTCCTATGCTTTTATAATAAAAACCATTTTGTTTAGGGACTTCTAAAGGATACATATTTCTTCCGTCAAAAATAGCTTTGTTACGCATTTTTTCTGCCATGAGTTTAAAATTGGGGTTCTTAAATTCTGGCCATTCTGTAGCAATAAATAACGCGTCAGCTTCCTCTAGCGCGTCATACATATTCTTTGCATATTGGATTTGATCGCCAATGATTTTTTGGACATTATTTTCTGCGACTAAATCATATGCGATTATTTCAGCTCCTTTCTTCAGTAAAAGCTCAATATTATCCAAAGAAGATGCTTCGCGGATGTCATCTGTATTTGCTTTAAATGCCAGACCCCATATTGCTATTTTTTTTCCTTTTAGATCACCTCCAAAATATTTCTCAATTTCAGAGACCAAAATTACTTTCTGGGAAACATTTACATTTTCGGTTGCTTCTAAGATCTGGAAATTAAAGTTTTCTTGCTTTCCTGATTTGATCAAAGCTTTCACGTCTTTAGGGAAACAGCTTCCTCCATATCCTATTCCGGGAAATAAAAATCGATGTCCAATTCTGTCATCACTTCCCATACCCAGTCTCACTTTATCTACATCTGCACCCACTTTTGCGCAATAATTTGCGATCTCATTCATGAATGTAATTTTTACAGCTAAAAAGGAATTAGAAGCATATTTAGTAAGTTCAGACGATTTTTCATCCATGAAAATAATAGGGATTCCTGTATTTGTAAAAGGCTGGTAAATTTTTGACATAATGTCCTTTGCTCTTTCGGAGCTAGAACCTACGACAACTCTGGCAGGATTCATGGAGTCTTCCACAGCAAAGCCCTCTCTTAAAAACTCTGGATTAGAGACAACGTCAAAAGGAATATTTGTTTTTGAAGAAATAACTTCTCTTACTTTATCTGCAGTACCTACCGGAACTGTACTTTTATTCACGATGACTTTATAATCGGTCATCATTTCTCCAATATCATTGGCAACTCCTAATACATAAGAAAGATCTGCTGATCCGTCCTCTCCCGGGGGAGTTGGTAGTGCAAGGTATATGACTTCACTTTTGTCTAAAGCTTTTTTTAAATCGGTCGTGAAAAATAATCTCTCTGCCTGAATGTTTCTATTAAACATTTCCTCCAGATTCGGCTCATAGATGGGAACTACGCCGTTTTTCATGCCTTCTACTTTTTTTTCATCAATATCAACACAGTAAACTGAATTGCCAAGTTCTGCAAGGGTTGTTCCTGTAACTAATCCTACATAACCTGTTCCTACAATTGTTATATTCAAAATATATGTTTTTAAAAATTCAAGACAAAAATAATAAAAATACTCTCAATACCTTGTTAAATTTAATGTTACTTATTTATCTGATAATAAGATGATTTTGCTTTTTTAGAAAAAATATCTTATATTTGCAGTGGATTTACGGAAAAAAATGAGAAGGCTTCGGAAGAAAGCCTTTTTTCGTACTGTAAATCAAGCATAAAATTATGGAGTTTAGAAAGAGAATTGAAGAATTATTAAATGAGTTTCTTGAAACCAGAAAAGATTTGTTTCTTACAGATCTGAAGATTTCTGCAGGGGATGATATTACAGTGATTTTAGATGGTGATAATGGAGTTTCATTGCAGGATTGCCTTGATGCAAGCCGCGCAATAGAATTCAATATGGATCGTGAAGAGCATGATTTTAGTCTTCAGGTAATGTCTGCAGGATTAAGCGAACCATTATCGACTCCGAGACAATTTAAGAAAAATATAGGAAGAGAAATTGAAATTTTACTTGAGGACTCTTCAAAAATAGAAGGTGAATTGTCAAAAGTAGACGAAGAGAAGATCACGCTTGTTTTGCGTTACCGAAAGCCAAAAGATATTGGAAAAGGTAAAGTAGATGTGGAAGAGGAAAAAGAAATTCCTTATTCTGAGATTAAAAAAGCATTAGTAGTAATTAAATTTTAAAAAGAAAAAAAATAAATGGATAATATAGCGTTGATTGAATCCTTTGGTGATTTTAAAGACGAAAAGGGGATCAGTAAGATTGATCTTATGGCAATTATTGAGGATTCACTGAAAACTCTTTTGAGAAAAAGATTTGATTCAGATGATCATTTTGATGTGATTGTGAACCCCGATAAAGGAGATTTTCAGATATTTTTAAATAAAACGATTGTTGAGGACGAAATGTCGGAAGATGATGATTTGGAGATTGAAATTTCTGAGGCAAAAAAAATCGACCCGACTTTTGAAGTAGGTGAAGACTTTACTATGGAGATTCCTGTTGCACAACTGGGAAGAAGAAATATCTTAACTTTGAAGCAGATACTTGCTACAAAACTGCAGGAGCACAATAATGCAATGTTGTATGAGCAGTTCAGAGATAGGATTGGAGAGATTGTAGTTGGAGAAATCCACCATATTCGTCACAAACATGTAATTTTGCTGGATGATGAAGGTAACGAATTTATTTTACCAAAAGAAAATCAGATTCCATCTGACTTCTTTAAGAAGGGTGAAAATATTAGAGCTATTGTTGAGACAGTTGACTTTAAAGGTTCTAAGCCGCAGATTATCATTTCCAGAACAGCTCCAAAGTTCTTAGAAAAATTACTAGAACTGGAAATTCCTGAAATTCAGGATGGAACAATCATGTTGAAAAAGGTTGTTAGAATTCCTGGAGAGAAAGCAAAAATTGCAGTAGATGCTTATGATGATAGAATTGATCCTGTTGGTGCTTGTGTGGGTGTTAAAGGATCCAGAATTCATGGAGTTGTAAGAGAATTGAAGAATGAAAACATAGATGTTATTCAGTGGTCTAAAAATCCTGAGATTTTAGTGAAAAGAGCATTAGGAAATGTGACAATCAATAAAATTGACATCAATGAGAATAGTAACTATGCATTGGTTTATACCCCTGTAGAAGAAATCTCTAAAGTGATCGGAAAACAAGGTCAGAATATTAGATTAGCTTCATGGTTGTCAGGATATGAAATTGATGTGTATAGAGAGTCTAGTGAGGATGACGATGTTGAATTGAGAGAGTTTAATGACGATATCGAACAATGGATTTTAGATGAATTTAAGAAAGTAGGTCTTACTACTGCGAAATCAGTGTTAGATAAAGATACTGAGAGTCTTTTAAATATGGTTGACTTAGAAGAAGAAACCATTGAAGATGTAAAACGCATCCTAAGAGAAGAATTTGAAGATTAAAATTTTAAATAAATTTTAATAAAAAGTAGAAAGGAAATACTTTAATTTTAGAAATTAAAAAAAACAGTAAATAATATAAATGCCAAAAATAAGATTAAATAAAGCGGTTAAGGAATTCAACATTTCGATGTCCAGATTAGTAGAATTTTTACAGTCAAAGGATTTCGAGGTTGAAAACAATCCTAACGCTCAATTAGAAGAAGCGGCATATTCTGCATTGGAGGCTGAGTTTGCCAAGGATGGTGAACAACGTAAAGCTTCCCATGAGGTGGTGATCATCAAGGTTCCGGAAGAAAAACTGGAAATTGAGGAGAAGAAAACCCCTGAAGTAATAAGAGCTAAAGCTAATAAACCAGAAACTAAAATTTTAGGTAAGATAGATTTGGATTCTAAAAAACCTGAGGCTGAAGAAGCTCCTGAGGCTCCTGTTGTTCCTGTAACTCCTCCTGTTGAAGAAGCTAAGGAAGAAAAAGTAACGGAAGTGGAACCTGAAGTTAAGGTGACTCCTGAAAAACAGGAATTTAAAGTTCTGGACAAAATCGATTTGTCACAAATCGAGACAAGAAATAGACCAGTAAAAAAAGATAAACCAAAAGTGGAGGAGAAAAAAGTGGAAGAAAAACCAATTGAAGTTGTGAAAGAAACTCCGAAACCAGTTGTTGAAACTGAAACTAAACCAATTGCTGAGGTGAAAGAAGAACCTGTAAAAAATGATGAACAGCCCCAAGAACCTCAGAAAATTGAGACGGTTTATCAAAAATTAGACGGTCCTAAAATTGTTGGTGAAAAAATTGATTTGACTCAGTTTGCACCAAAACCAAATTCGGGAGCGAAAAAGAAAAGAAAAAGAATTGAAAAGCCAGGCGGCCCTAATCAACAGAATACAGGGAACAACCAGCAAGGTGGCGGAAATAATAACCAACAAGGAGGTGGTCAAGGAAACCGTCCGCAAGGACAAGGTGGACCAGGTGGAAACCGTCCGCAAGGTCAGGGAGGTCAGGGAAACCGTCCTCAAGGACAAGGTGGGCAAGGAGGAAACCGTCCTTTTAATAACAATAATCAAGGGAATCGTCCTGCGGGTCAGGGAGGTGGATTCAAAAAAGGTCCTGGTGGCAATAACAACAGACCTGGGCAAAGAACTATGCCAGTTGAATTAACTGACGAGCAAGTTAAGAACCAGATCAAAGAAACCCTTGAGAAATTAACAAACAAAGGTGGTAAATCTAAATCTGCCAAACACAGAAAAGATAAGAGAACTTATCGTAGAGAGCAGGATGAGCGTCAGCAAGAGATTGACGCACAAGATAGAACATTAAAGGTTACCGAATTTATCACGGTAGGAGAATTGGCGAGTTTGATGAACGTGTCACCGACAGAAGTTATTTCTGCTTGTTTCTCCCTAGGGGTAATGGTAACAATGAACCAAAGACTTGAAGCCGATACTCTATTATTGGTGGCTGATGAATTTGGATATAAAATTGAATTTTCTGATGCGGATCTGGAAGAGACGGAATCTGAAGAGGATATGGATACAGAGGAGGATCTTTCTCCAAGAGCACCAATTGTAACTGTAATGGGTCACGTTGACCATGGTAAAACATCTCTACTTGACTACATTAGAAAAACGAATGTTATTGCTGGTGAATCAGGAGGTATTACACAGCACATTGGAGCTTACAATGTAAAATTAGAAAACGGACAGAGAATAACATTCTTAGATACTCCAGGTCACGAGGCGTTTACAGCGATGAGAGCTAGAGGTGCTCAAATCACGGATATTGCAATTATTGTAATTGCTGCAGACGATGATGTAATGCCTCAGACGAGAGAAGCTATCTCTCACGCTCAGGCTGCTGGTGTACCGATGATTATTGCATTAAATAAAGTTGATAGACCGTCGGCGAATCCGGATAATATTCGTCAACAGCTTTCTGGTATGAACATCTTAGTAGAAGAATGGGGTGGAAATGTTCAGGCTCAGGAGATTTCAGCGAAGTTTGGTAATAATATGGATGTCCTATTGGAAAAAGTATTACTTCAGGCTGAAATGCTTGACTTGAAAGCTAATCCTGATAGAAATGCTCAAGGTGTTGTAATTGAAGCTTCGTTGGATAAAGGAAGAGGATATGTAGCTACCATGTTGGTGCAAACAGGAACCTTAAGAGTAGGTGATTATGTACTTGCCGGAAAAAATCATGGTAAAGTAAAAGCAATGCTTGATGAAAGAGGAAGAAACCTTAAAGAAGCGGGGCCTTCAATTCCGGTTACGATCTTAGGTTTAGATGGAGCTCCTACAGCAGGGGATAAATTTAAAGTATATGCAGATGAAAGTGAAGCTAAAACGATCGCAAATAAGAGAGAGCAACTTCAAAGAGAACTTTCAATCAGAACTAAGAAGCACACTACACTTGAAGAGCTTGGAAGACGAATTGCGTTAGGTGAATTTAAAGAATTGAATATTATCTTAAAAGGTGACGTGGACGGTTCTGTGGAAGCATTATCAGATCAGTTACAAAGATTATCAACTGAAGAAATCAGCGTAAATATCTTACACAAAGGAGTTGGTCAGATCACTGAATCTGATGTTAACCTTGCTACTGCTTCTGATGCTATTATCATTGGATTTAATGTTAGAGCGGGTGGTAATGCCAAAGAATTAGCAGATAAAGAAGAAATTGAAATCAGAACTTATTCTGTAATCTATGCTGCTATTGATGAGGTTAAAGAAGCGATGGAAGGTATGCTTTCTCCTGAAATTAAGGAGCAAGTAATCGGTAATGTTGAGATCAGAGAAGTATTTAAAATTTCTAAGGTTGGAACAATTGCAGGATGTATGGTTCTTTCAGGAAAAGTTACGAGAAGTGCAAAAGTAAGAGTTTTAAGAGATGGTATCGTTAAATTCGATGGCGAGCTTGAGAGTTTAAAACGTTTTAAAGATGATGTGAGAGAGGTGACAAAAGGTTACGAATGTGGATTGAATTTAAAAGGTTATAACGATATTGAAATTGGTGACATTCTTGAAGTATATGAAGAAGTTGCCGTTAAGAAAAAGTTGAAATAATTCACTTTTATGATATATAAAACCACTTTGAAAAAAGTGGTTTTTTTTGTGTTTGTTAAAAAAAAGTTAATTTATAATGATTCTAAATAATATTTAAATAAATGATAAAAGTCTGTTAAAGATATTTTGGCGGATGGATAATTTGTTTTATTGAAATGTGAAATATTATTTTTTGTTAAAATTTATTCATATTAGTAATTTATAAATCGTAATTGAATATAAATGCTTTAATTATCACTTGGTTAAAAACTTGTAAGTGTTAATATTTATTAACATATTTGCTCCCTTAAATATATTAAAATTTGTTAATATGAATGTGAAATTACGTGTATTAACAGCTGGTGTTTTGTTTTTTACAGGACAAGCTGTGATTGCTCAGACAACCAAAAAGGATACTGCAACAAAAGAACAAGAGATTGAAGAAGTTGTTATGGTAGGGTTTGGGCAGAAGAAGACAGTGAAGGAATTAACTGGAGCGGTAGGGACTATGAAGGGAGATGCAATAAAGGATGTTCCGGTTGCGTCGGTTGATAAAATGCTTCAAGGTAGAGTTTCCGGGGTTCAAACTGGTAATGCTTCAGGACAGCCTGGAGGTTTTGCATCAGTTCGTGTAAGAGGGATAGCTTCAGTTAATGGTGGGGTAAACCCAATTTATGTGGTTGACGGAGTTAGAGTGCAAAGTGGTGACCTTACCACGGGTGCTACTACGGCTAACATTTTGGCTAACTTGAACAGCGATGATATTGAAAGTGTAACGGTTCTTAAAGATGCTGCTTCAACAGCAGTATATGGTGCTGATGCTGGAGCTGGGGTTATCGTTATTACTACAAAATCTGGTAAAAAAGGAAGACCAAAAATTTCATTAAATTTTGAATCTGGAACCAACTCTCGTGCTATCGAGGGGATGAGAGGATTAAATACAGAGCAATACAGATACTTATTATCTCACGCATTTTCAAACTCTGATGGTGTATCACCTGAGCAGGTTATTAGTGATATGCAGGCAGGGTTATATGGAGCAGTTGGGAAAAACATATTTACAACTCCAAATAATACAAACTGGAGAGATGTAACTAGTAGAAGTGGTTATCAAAATGCAGTAAATGCATCTATTAGCGGTGGAAATGATAAAATAACTTATTATAATTCCGCAAACTATTTCCTTCAGGAAAGCGAGTTGAAAGGATCTGATTTCAAACGTATGGGCTTTACTTCAAAAGTGGATATTAAAGCTACGGAAAAATTTAAAATAGGAACTGATATTCAACTTTCATATAGTAGGATTAACACTTTACCAAATGGTGGTGGATTTGCGAATCCAATATTATTTGAATTATTTGCAAGACCTACTGATCCGGGTTATAACCCTGATGGTTCTTATTATCTTGGAACTAATGGTAGATTAAGTAATAACTTATTTAATTCTGGTTACACACAGGAAAATAATTACTTCAGAGCTTCTACAGCAAGAATTTTTGGAAATGTTAATGGAGAATATCAAATCTTGAAAAATTTAACATATAAAATAGTTCTTGGAGCTGAATTGAATAATGTAGAAAATGATATCTATAGAAATCCAATTCATGGTGATGGATACCAGGTAAATGGTAGAAAAGCAGAATCTACAACGAGATATTTTAACTGGAACTTACAGAATATTGTGAATTATAACTTTACAATAGGAGAGAAAAACAGATTCAACATCTCTGCTATTCAGGAAGCTTATCAAAGAAATATGAGATATGTTGCTGGAGAAGGAGTGAATGTAGGTTCTCCATTTCTGGAAACATTGAGTAACTTTATCAAACCAACATATGCTAGAGGAGATAGATCTATTAGTTCTAGAAATGGTTATGCGGCAGTATTCAATTATGATTATGATAAATTAATTTTAGTTGATGGGTCAGTTAGAAGAGATGCACTATCAAACTTTACCCCTGGTCAAAAATGGGGAACTTTTTATTCAGTAGGAGTTGGAGTTGACTTAGCTAGATTACAATTTGTTAAAGAGCTAGATGTTATTTCTCAATTTAAATTAAGAGGATCATATGGTAAAGTAGGTAATACAATTAGCAGTACTCCGTATTCTCTATATGATTACACTAGTAATTATAATGATGTACCTGCTGCATCAATGAAATATGTTTATAACCCGAACTTACAATGGGAAACTGTAAAACCTTTAAGTTTAGGTCTTGATATGGGATTCTTTAAGAATAGACTTACAGTTACTGCGGAATATTATAACAAGAAAACTGAAGATTTAGTATTTAGTGTTCCTTTGCAAATGTCTCAAGGGTTACCAATTCCTTCTGAAAGTACTTTAACATATCCATTTATGGACGTTAACGTTGGATCATTAGTAAACAAAGGTTTTGAATTTACAGTTAACTATGATGTTATTAGAAAAGAAGATTTCAGTTTAAGCATTGGTGGTAACTTAAGTACTTTAGAGAATAAAATTACTTCATTATATGGAGGACAGGATGTTATTACTGGTTCAACAATTCTTAGAGAAGGAGAGGGGATTGGAACTTTCTATCTTAGAAAATGGGCTGGTGTAGACCCGAAGAATGGAGATCCTCTATGGTATAAAAATGGTCAAGATGGAGAGACTACCAATAAATATGCTGAAGCTGCTCTTGCGGTACAAGGTAGATCATATTCAAATGTATTTGGTGGTGTAAATCTTAATGTAAACTACAAAAACTTTACATTATCTGCGTTGGGGACGTTTGGATTTGGAGGTAAAGTTTTAAATGACTGGGCCTCTTATTCGCAGTCTGATGGTCAGTATACTTACTCATACCCTGGATCTACAGATGCATTGGATTTTTGGACTCCTACAAATACTAATGCAGCTAATCCAAAACCGATATATGGTAATGCAACAAACTCCAATAGATCTTCAACCAGATTTTTGTCTAAAACAGATTATTTGAGATTAAGTAATATTCGAGTTGGTTACAAATTCGATGCTAAAATGTTAAGAGGTACAGGTCTTCAAGGGTTTGAAGTATATGTTCAAGGAAACAATATCTGGACATATAGATATGATAAGAGTTTACGATTCGATCCGGAAAACAACTTAAATTCAACTAATAACCTTAATTTACCAGTTCAAAAAACATATTCATTAGGGTTCAATATTCAATTTTAATTAGTAAGAAATGAAAAAGTATATTTTAAAATATGGAATGCTAACAGTTTTATCGACTGCAGCATTAACTTCATGTAGTGATGATTTCATCGAGACTGAGTTCTATCAGCAGGTTCAGCAAGGACCTTTAAACACTATCGAAGAATTAGATTCTTTTGTTAAGGGACAGTATGTTTCAATGAGAAATGCTTCTTATTATGGATGTGACTTCTTGATGATTGGAGAAGCTAGAAGTGATAATATGTATTCTGATTTTGCTAACGGAGCTGGTTATTATCAGACGGTAGCATCGTACTCAATGACTGCAGGTGATTCTTATTCTTCTGGAGCTTATCAGAATATGTATCAGGTTATATCAAAAGCAAATATTGTTATTAATAATGTGCCTTCAGGACAATTAACATGGAAATCATCTCAGGATCCGGTGGTAATTCAGGCCAGAGCTAATTATTTAAAGGGTCAGTCTTATGCTGCTAGAGCTTTAGCTTTATTTGATCTGTTGAGATTGTTTGGTCAGGAATATGCAGGAGGAACTACTGGTGTTGTTATTCCTACAGTTTATGATCCTACAGCTAAGCAAGCACGTTCTACAGTTGCAGAAACAAGAGCTCAAATTGAGGCAGACTTTGATAAAGCACTTTCTTTGATGGGAGCACCAACTTCATCTGTACATACAATCAGAACGGAGATTAACCAATATACAGTAAAGGCTTTAATGTCTAAATATTATTTATATAAAGGTGATTTTGCAAAGGTTAGAACTTTGGTAGCTGATATTGTTGCTGCAAACAAATATTCTGTTGTCCCTGCTGCAGATTTCTCTGGTAGTTTTTCAAAAGCAAACTCTGCTCCAAATTCAATTTTTGAAATTGCTGTAGGTTCAACTAATGACTTAGGAACGACATCTGTTGCTAATAAATTAAACCTTGCTCCTGCTGGTTATGGAAACATGAAAGTTTTACCAGCATTAAGAACTTCATATCTTCCAACTGATATTAGAGGGTCTGTTGTTACAACAGCAAATGTTCTTAATGGTAAGTATGTAAATAGTTTTGATAATATTCATGTTATTAGATATGAGGAGATATTATTAAACGGGGCTGAAGCTGAACTTAATGGAGGGTCTTCTACTGTTGCATTAACTTATTTTAATGCAATTCAGTCTAAGCGTGGTACAGCTGCTGTAGGTGGATCTTTACCAGATGCTACTACACTTACATTAAATGATGTATATACGGAAAGAAAGAAAGAGCTTGTTGGAGAAGGATTTGGATATTGGGATCTACTTAGAAGAAACCAACCTATTACTCAGAGAAGTGCAAGTGGTGCGGCTGGTACTGTTCGAAATGTAGGAAACCAATTGTTAACATTCCCTATTCCTAGAGCTGAAATCAATGTTCCTGGAACATTGGTAACACCTAATCCTGGATTTGGTAATTAATAATATATAATCAATAAATAAAAAGCCGCTGTAAAGCGGCTTTTTATTCTTACAACTAAATATTATGAAGAAAATATTTTTTATCATATTGGGATTATTGGGACAAAGTCTCTATTCCCAAGACAGTGACATTCTAAATGTAGTAACTACACCAAATGGATTTTATAGTAAACCTATAAAAGTGAATAAAGAAGATCATCGGACTGAGGGGTCACCATATGTAAACGGAGATCAATTTGATAAGGTAAATATACAAGATTATAGTAAGAATGTTCAAGACCTTCGATATAACGCTTATCAGGATGAAATGGAGTTTAAGATGGGAGAAGAATTATATTATGCAAATAAATCAAATGGCCTCAAAATTGAATTTCCTGGACTTAAAAAAACGTACCAATCACTTACTTACTTTTATGATGGTAAGACGAGATCAGGTTATCTGTTGCTTCTCGTTGATAATTCCAAATTTTCATTATATAAAAGAGAAAAAATGGAACTCTTAGCGGGGACAAAAAGTAATAATGGTTTTACTACAGATGCCAATGACTATTATGCCAAAGACAAAGATCTATACTTGATTTCAAAAGACAAAAAATATTTTAAGTTTCCTAAGAATGTTTCAGAAGCTGCGGAAGTTTTTGCTATAGATAAAAAAGAGCTGGAAACTTTTGCAAAATCAAACAAAATTAATTTTAATAAGGAGCAAGATCTTGTAAAGTTAGTTGAGTTTATAAATCAGCATTAATTTATTAAAAAAACGTGTACTTTTGTATTTCAAAATTAGCGAATGAAATACTTGTTTCTTATACTTATCTTCTTTGGTTTTCTTTCTAATGCACAGGTTGTTAATAAAACAGATTCTAACAAGCTTGAAAAAAAACTGGCGGATACACTGGTTATTGACTCTGGAAAGAAGGATTCCCTAAAA
Organism: Chryseobacterium sp. T16E-39; assembly: GCF_002216065.1. NCBI lineage: Bacteria > Pseudomonadati > Bacteroidota > Flavobacteriia > Flavobacteriales > Weeksellaceae > Chryseobacterium > Chryseobacterium sp. T16E-39. The sequence goes on from NZ_CP022282.1 coordinate 3,580,813, forward strand.
ATATTTAAACCTACTATTAATGATTATTTGTATCAGACCCAATTTTCTGAAAAGAAGATATTTGATACGGTAATGACTTATGAAAAAACATACATCTTCTCACAATATAATAATAAAGATAATTTTGGAAGAGTTCAGTTTCCTAATGTAGGTTCTGGATTTAACCCTCTTTCTTATGAAGTGAATTCAGAACAGAATTTATCATTGTTACCATCCAATAAATCTTATGGGATCATTGGGATAAGTGATGTAAAATATTATGATGTAAAAACACCAACAGCGACTTTTGTATATCATAATTCCATAAAGAATGGGGCAGTTCTAAAATCTACGTATACCCAAAATATTGGGAAACGGTTTAACTTTGCGTTAGAGTATATGGGACTTCGGTCGCAGGGTCTTTATAGGAATTCACTGGCAGCGAATAATAATACTTTGTTTTCCGGACATTATATCAGTAAAAGTGGGAATTATGAATTGTTTGCCCATTATCTGCATCAGAATGTGAATAATCAGGAGAACGGCGGTATTGTAGCTGATGATCTTTTTCAAAGTGGAAACAGTGATTTCAGTAACAGACTGAATGCGGAAGTGAATCTCGCCACTTCAAGTTCACAGTTTGGATATAGGCGGTATTATTTAAGCCATCAATTTTCTCCTTTTAATTCCGAGAAGTTTCCTTTTAGGATCAGACATACCATTTTTAATCAGGGAAATAAATATTATTATACCCAAAACACTCCAGAAGGATATTGGTATAATTTACCTACAGAACTTGTTAATGGTTTTCCTCTTTCAACAAAGAAATATTCAAATAATTTAAGCAATACAGTTAGTTTGGTTTGGGATAACGAAAAATTCAAACTTGATGCTGGGGTACGTTATCAGATGTTGAAATTTGGGGCAACCGAAGCTACTTTGCCTAATCTGCAGATTCCGGCCGAGATGAAGGAAAGCAGAATTGGAGCAGTGGGAAATTTACAGGTTAAACTTTTAAATAAGATCCAACTTAATTCATTTTTGGAATTTTCAAATGGTAGTCAATTTGGAACGTATTTAAAAACGACGAACAATATTAAATTTGAACCTGTCAAAGATTATTTTGTTAATGCAAGAGTGAATTTTCAAAGTGTTTATCCTTCCTTTAATTATCTCTTGAATACCTCAGTGTATAATAATTTTAATTATGTTCTTCAGGATGTGAAAAATCAATCTATCACTGAGATTGGTGGGAATATTAATCTAAAATGGTTTAAAACAGAATTGTTTGTTAATTATTTCAGAATCGACAACTATACCTATTTCGATGCTACTTCTAAACCAAGACAAAGTCAAAGTCCATTGAATATCTCTCAAATAGGAGGAGACGCTACATTCAGTTTTGGTAAATATCATTTGAATACCAGAGTGCAATTTCAAAACGCATTGACGAATAAAGATTTATACCCAATGCCAGGCTTTATAGGAAGAGCTAATTTTTTCTATCAAACGAAAGCATTTAAAAATGCTGCAGAAATTCAGGCTGGTTTAAAAGTTTATTATTTTTCAAAGTTTGCTTCGAGAGAGTACTTTCCGATACTTAACGAATATATTTTGCCAAGAGCTGATTCATTTTCAATTGGAGGCCAACCCATCGCAGATATTTATATTAATATGAAAGTGAAAAAGATGTTCTTTTTTGTAGAGGGACAACAGATTGGTACTGTTATATCACCTAATAAAGCCTATGCATTTCCACATTATCCGGTTTATGACTTTAGATTAAACCTTGGAATTGTTTGGTATTTGTTCAACTAAAAGCTTAATCACAGTTGAAAACAATCAATAAAATATCATTTAATGATATAGAAAATATCCCTCAATTAATAAAAGATTTTTTAGATCAAAAAATTGAGGGTTTTGAAGAATCTACATTTTCCTTAGATCATTTTGGAAAACAGATCCATTTAAAACAGCAATCTTTTACCCAAGAACAGAGGAATGAGCTTTTTAATGAGCTTGAACGGCAACATTCGAATCTCCAACTTTCAACAAAACAGAAGGAGAATTTAGAAAACTTAAAGCTTTCTTACACTTTTACAATTACAACAGGACATCAGTTGAATTTGTTTTCAGGACCTGTTTTTTTTGTTTATAAAATTTTACAGACCATTAAAACGTGTTCTTATTTAAAGGTTAATTTTCCTGATTTTAATTTTGTTCCTGTATATTGGATGGCTTCAGAGGATCATGATTTTGCTGAAATCAATCATTTTAAAACAGAAAATAATTATTACGAAATTAATGAAAAGTCTGGTGGGCCAGTTGGAAGGATTCAGGTAAGCGATACATTTTTTATTTCTGAATTTGAAAAAGAATTTAAAGATTCTGTTTTTGGGACCGAACTTATTTTAATGCTTAAAGAAGCATACAAAGTTGGGAATACTCTTACAGAGGCTATTAAGATTTTAGTGAACAGACTTTTCTCTGATTTTGGACTACTGATCATTGATGGGGATTCCAAAGCATTGAAAAATCAGATAAAAGATATTTTTAAAGACGAGATCCTTAATTCCAGTTTGTACAATATCTCTAAAGAAAAAGTAAATTTTCTTACACAGAAATATGGAAAGGTTCAGGTAAATCCCAGGGAAATTAATTTGTTTTATCTTTCAGAGACAAGAGATCGAATAGATCTGGAAGGAGACGGATATAGAATTGTTGACACTCCTATTCATTTTACAAAAGAAGAGATTGTAAACGAATTGGAAAATACACCTGAGAACTTCAGTCCGAATGCTTTAATGCGTCCTGTTTATCAGGAAAAAGTATTGCCAAATCTGGCTTATATTGGGGGCAATGCTGAAATTATGTATTGGCTTGAATTAAAAGATTATTTTGAAAGAGTAAACATTCCGTTTCCTATTCTCATTCCAAGGAATTCAATGTTGTTCTTACAAGAGAAGATTATAAAGAAAATAGGCAGACTTGATCTTAAAATAGAAGATTTTTTCCAAAACTTTACTACCATCACAAACAGTAAAATTTTAGAGGATAATACTATTCTCAAATTACTTGAAGAAAAAGAAGATTTTTTGGTCAGCAGCTTCTCACAACTAAAAAACCGTGCAGAAACAACAGAGAAGTCTTTTGGGAATATGGTTAAGGCTGAAGAAGTGAGACAGCTTAAATCTTTTAAACGGTTGAAGAAAAGACTTCTTCATGCTGAGAAAATAAAACAAAGCGAATTGCTTGAAAGGCTGGAAAATTTATTTTTAGAGGTACACCCTTCTAAGACATGGCAGGAAAGGGTTTATAATTTTAGTGTCTTTTTTGCTGATTATGGATATTCATGGCTTGAAACTTGTTTAGAAGAAATGGTGGTTCAAGAATCAAAATTAATAATTGTTGCCATTTAATTTTAAAGAAGTATTTTTGTAAATTATAATTATCTACTATGATAAAAAGGTTTTTATTCTATCCAGTTTATGTATGGTTTTGAGTATTTCTGCTCAACAATCACATACCGTAGTTAAAGGAGATAATCCTTATAATATTGCCAAGAAATATGGTATGACTGTGGATGAACTGTTGAAACTAAATCCAAAATTTAAAGATGGTAAGCTGACAATTGGTGACGTTCTCACGGTTAAGACTGAGAAAGGAACTACAGCTTCTGTTAATAAGGCTGCTGTTATAGAAAAGGCTAAGCCATCTTCTCAAGCTACTTCTCAGGTTGGTAAAATTGTTTTACAGCCCAAACAGACTATTTATGGGATTACAAAGCAATACCGTATTTCTGAGACTGATTTGAGGAAGCTGAACCCTGAGTTAGATACCCATATGAAAATTGGTGATGAGATTACATTACCTTATGAAAGTATTAAAAAGTATGGAGGTAATCAACAGCCGGTAGTGGTTTCTAAGCCAGCAGAAACTGTTGTGAGTGTTCCTGCAGTAAATGCAGTAGCAGATGAAAATAGCTATACGATTCAATCAAAGGATAATTATTACAGAATTACAAAGCAGTTTGGAATCAGCCAGCAGGAACTATATGCTTTAAATCCTGGTTTGGAGGAAAAAGGATTGAAACCTGGTGAGGTGATTAAAGTTAAGAAATCAAATAGCAATGCTACGAATACGGTTGCAGAACCTGTTAATTCTAAAACTAAAATTGATTCCGGAAACGAAAAGTCTTCTACTGGTTCATCCAATACAAATACAGAACTAGCAGATGAATATGTGACTTACACTGTTCAGCAGGGTGACACTGTTTTCTCAATTGTGAATAAATATGGGGTTTCCATTGATGAATTGATCGCATTAAATCCCGATCTGTCTCATGGATTAAAAACCGGAATGGTTTTAAAAATCAAAAAATTAGATCCTGCATATATAAAGAAAAGTGGAGATGCGCTAAGTGTTGTGCTAATGCTTCCTTTTGGATATAGTACCAACGAAACCCAATATCGTACAATGGCAATGGATTTTCTGACTGGAGCGAAATTAGCGATCGAAAGAAATGCCAGAGGGGGTCAGAAATTAGATGTTAAAATTGTGGATTCAGGAAATGAAGCGTCATTTAGAAATTCATTAACTCAGATCAATCCTAATAATACTGATTTAATTATCGGTCCATTCTTTAAGTCTAACGTTATTGATGTTTTAGATTTTACTAAAACTCAGAAAATTCCTATTGTAGCACCATTTGCTAATTCTCCGGAATTATATAACTATAGTAATCTGGTGATCATTGAAACAAATGATCAGACCTATGCTGATAAAATTGTAGATGAAGTAAAGACAGTATATTCAGATCAGAAGATCTATATCGTTGCTGATGGTAAAAAAGAAAATGCAAATTATATTAAAGCTGGTCTTGAAAAAGCAGTTAAGAATCCGAATATAACAATTGTAAGTTCTCCTTCTGAAATTAAGGCAGATCAAAATATGATGACAGGGCAGTCTGCACCTGTGATTGCTATTTTAGCAAGTGATAACGACAGTACAGGTGATGCTTTTTCAAACAGAGTCATTGCTCTATCAAAAGAAGTACAGGGAATGAAGGCTTTCAGTATGTACTATGTTCCAAGTTTTGAGAAGAAGGTGGATGATTTAAGCCAGGCTAATCTTGTTTATTTAATGGACAGAAAGATTAATACAGACGGAAGTTTTGAAAAAGAAATTTTAGCTGCTTATAAAAGTAAATATTGCAAAACTCCTCCTCGATATGCAATCATTGGTTTTGATGTTGTAAATGATATGCTAACCAGAGAGAATAAAAAAGGAGAGATTTTTAAGCAAATGAATAAAGTTCAAACACAGCTTGCGACTAAATTTGAGTTTGTAAAGTCCAAAGCTAATGGAGCTTATGTGAATACAGGGTATCGTGTAATCCGATTAGTTCCTTAGAGAACTCGATTGAATGAAAGATAATCTTAACATTATGTTTATATTTGCATAATATTTTAAATTATTAGATGAAAGCACTTGTATTTCCTGGGCAGGGTTCTCAATTCGTTGGGATGGGAAAAGAATTATACGATTCTCGAAAAGACATAAAGGATTTGATGGAATCTGCCAATGAAATTTTAGGGTTCGATATTTTATCCCTGATGTTTAACGGGACAGACGAAGACCTCAAGAAAACTGAGGTTACTCAACCTTCTATTTTTATACATTCAGTAGCTGCTCTTAAAGCAGTAAATGGTCTGGGTGCCGAAATGGTAGCCGGGCATTCATTAGGTGAATTTTCTGCATTGGTTGCTAATGGCGTATTGTCTTTTGATGATGGTCTTAAATTGGTTTCTGAGCGTGCGAAAGCAATGCAGGAAGCTTGTGACATTAATCCAAGTTCAATGGCTGCAATTTTAGGTTTAGAAGATGCTAAAGTTGAAGAAATTTGTGCCCAGATCAATGGAATTGTTGTTCCGGCAAACTATAATTGTCCAGGACAATTGGTAATTTCAGGTGAAACTGCGGCAGTAGAAGAAGCTTGTGTGAAATTAAAAGAAGCAGGAGCTAAAAGAGCTTTATTGTTGCCTGTAAACGGAGCTTTCCATTCTCCACTGATGCAACCTGCACAGGAGAGACTAGCTGCCGCTATTGAGCAGACTAAATTCAGAAAAGCAACGATTCCTGTTTATCAGAATATTACAACAACAGCAGTTACCAATCCTGACGAAATAAAACAAAATTTAATTGCTCAGTTAACGGGTCCGGTAAAGTGGACACAATCTGTTCAAAACATGATTAAAGATGGGGCGTCTAACTTCGTAGAGGTTGGCCCTGGAAAAACGCTGCAAGGGTTGATCAAAAAAATTGACAATTCTGTAGACGTTGCCTCTGCAATTTAATTAAAATAAAATGGGCGAGATATTTTCACCAGGAAAGCTAATGCTTACTTCAGAATATTTCGCAATAGATGGAGCTCTTGTTCTGGCGGTACCAACCAAGCTAGGACAAGAGTTTTTCTTTGAGGAGATAAAAGATGGACAGTCATTTGTTTTTTGGGAGGCTTACCATCAAAATAAACTCTGGTTAAAAGTTACCATAGATTATAGTACATGGGAGATTGTAGAAACCAATATCCCTTCTAGTGCTGAATTTCTTGTAAAAACTTTAAAAAATGTTCAGCACCTTTCTGATAAGAAATTTCTGGGTGACAATTCTTATTTCTTAAAAACCAATCTTCAGTTCCCCCCTGACTTTGGATTAGGCAGCAGTTCTACATTAATGAATAATCTTTCAGTATGGGCTGATATAGATCCTTTTCAATTAAATACCCTCAGTTTGGGAGGAAGTGGTTATGATATTGCCGTTGCTAAAGAAAAGTCTGCAGTTTTATATCAGAACAAACCTCAAATACAATACAAAAAGGTAATTTTTGATCCTGTGTTTAAAAATGAATTGATTTTTATTCATTTAAATAAAAAACAGGACAGTAGAGAGGGAATCAATCTTTATAAATCTATGATGAAATCTCCGGAACTGGTTGAATATTTTTCATCCCTTACCAATCAGGTTTTGTTATGCTCCGAATTGGATATATTTTCACAGCTCATGCTTATACATGAAGAGAAGATTTCTCAATTTCTGAATATTCCCACGGTTAAAGAAAAGTACTTTGATGATTGTCCGGTTTTTGTAAAAAGTCTTGGCGCCTGGGGCGGAGATTTTGTAATGAGTACCAAATTTCGAGGCTTTAAGGACTATTTTCGGGGAAAAGGTTTTACTGCTATTTTTGAATGGGACGGCATAATTAGCTGATATATACGTGTTTGCCGTTCTGTATTTTTCTTTGTCATTCTGACTTATATCATTATATTTAACCACCTGTAACAATAAATTAATATTTAATTTTGTTGGACTAAAAAAAGAAATAGAAAATATAAGTAAAATGAAACACGCTAAAATCATCCAGGATTTGCAAAAATTAGGGATTAAAGGAGACTATGAATTAATATATAATCCTTCTTATGAGGAATTATATCAAGCAGAAGTTTCTCCTGAAAATCAGGGTTTTGAGAGAGCTGAACTTACGGAATCTGGTGCAGTATCAGTAAAAACAGGAATTTTTACTGGCCGTTCTCCTAAAGACAGATATATTGTTCAGGATGATGTTACAAGAGACACAATTTTCTGGGATGGTAAGGTAAATTTACCAACTACTGCAGAAATCTTCCAGTCTTGTAAAGGATTAGTGCTAGACCAACTTTCTTCTTCTAAGAAAATTTATGTAGTAGATGCATTTTGTGGAACAAATGCGGATACAAGACTTAAAGTAAGATTCATTGTAGAAGTTGCATGGCAGGCGCATTTCGTTACTAATATGTTCATCCGCCCATCTCATTATGAGTTGGAAAACTTTGGAGAGCCTGATTTCACTGTCGTGAACGGTTCTAAAACAACTAACCCAAATTGGGAAGCTCAGGGGTTACACTCCGAAAACTTTGTTATGTTTAATCTTACTGAGAAACTACAGATCATTGGTGGTACTTGGTACGGAGGAGAAATGAAAAAAGGAATGTTTGCGATGATGAACTATTACCTTCCATTGAAAGGTATGGCATCTATGCACTGTTCTGCAAACGTAGGTGAAGAAGGAGATGTTGCTTTATTCTTTGGCCTTTCAGGAACTGGTAAAACAACTTTATCTGCAGATCCAAAAAGATATCTTATTGGAGATGATGAGCATGGCTGGGATAATAACGGAGTATTCAATTATGAAGGGGGATGTTACGCTAAAGTAATTGATTTATCAGAAGAAAAAGAACCGGATATCTTCAGAGCGATCAAAAGAGATGCTTTACTTGAAAATGTTGTGGTAAACAATGGCGTTTCCGATTATACTGATAATTCTATCACTGAAAATACTAGAGTTTCTTATCCTATATATCATATTAATAAGATTGTTTTGCCTTCTAAAGCGGGACATGCTAAAAAGATCGTTTATCTTTCTGCTGATGCATTCGGGGTATTGCCTCCGGTTTCTATTTTGGATGAAAATCAGGCGCAGTATCACTTCCTGTGTGGGTATACTTCCAAATTAGCAGGTACTGAAAGAGGAATTACTTCTCCAGAACCATCTTTCTCGCCGGCTTTTGGTGAGGCATTCTTAACATTACACCCTACAATGTACTCTAAAACATTGATTGGTAAAATGAAAGAACATGGAGCAAAAGCGTATTTAGTAAATACAGGATGGAATGGTACAGGGAAGAGAATCTCTCTAAAAGATACAAGAGCCATTATTGATGCAATCATTGATGGATCTATAGAAAGTGCTCCTAAAACTCAGATCCCAATTATGAACTTGGAAATTCCAACAGCATTGCCTAATGTTTCTGAAGGTATTCTGGATCCGAGAAATACATATGATAATGCTTCTGAATGGGAGGAAAAAGCGAAAGATCTGGCTTCAAGATATATCAAAAACTTTGAACAGTATTGTAATACTGAGGAGGGAAAGAAGCTTATTGCTTCAGGACCTCAACTACAAGGACAGACGATATAAGCATAAAATTAAAAGCCTCATCACTGATGAGGCTTTTTTTTCTTTATATTTTTAATTTGAGTGAAATTAAAAACTCAATAATGCTAATCTGTATCCCTGTAAACCAAAGCCCGATAATATGGCATCGGTATAGGCTGCGGTTACAGATTTTTGACGAAATTCTTCTCTTTTATAAATATTGCTGATATGTACTTCAATTTTTGGCTTCTGGATATTTTTTAAACAATCAGCTATTGCATAAGAATAGTGGGTAAAAGCCCCTGGGTTAATTATTACAGCATCAAAATCGTCTTTCTGAAGTCTATTGATCAGCTCCCCTTCAATATTAGACTGGTAATAGCTTAATTTATAAGAAGGAAATTCCGACTTTAATTTTTCTAAATACTCCTCCATTGAAATGGTGCCATAAATTTCAGGCTCTCTTGTGCCTAACAAATTAAGATTTGGGCCGTTTACAATTAAAATTTTCATGACATAAAATTAAAAAGTTTTTTTGATTAGCTGTTAAATTTCTCCCTTTATTTAAACTGCGACTACTTCATTTCTTTCAATGATATTTCTCATGTTTTATGATCTAATGTTTTTTGTAAGGCTTTGTTTATATGCTTTTTATGTAAAAATTAAGTTAATTTTTCTAAAATTAAAACAAAAATTTCGAATAGTCTACTTGTTTTGTGGACTATTTGTTTTTAGATTTGCATCCATATTTCGATCGGCTTATAAAGAAAGATGGAGGGAACTGACCCTGTGAAGTCTTAACAACCTGCCTGGGGCAAGGTGTTACATTCAGCCTTTTTAGGAAAGATAAGCAATAGGTTGTCAAATGTATTGATGCCCTTTGCTGTATTTCAACGAAGGGTGATTTTTTTTAATATATTTGATAAACAAAATTGATTATGAATAGTAAAAAATTATTTAATGCAAAAGTTTTGATTCCACCAAGCGCTTTATTCTTCTTGGGAATAATAAGTATTAATGGGCAGGAATTAAAACAAAAAAAAGATACACTTCGCGAGAAAGATATTGACGAAGTTGTAGTAGTAGCTTACGGGAAGGCTAAAAGAACGAGTTACACAGGTTCTGTCGCGACGATCTCAAGTGAAAAAATCAATAACAGACCCGTCACTAACATTACAAAAGCATTAGAAGGCCAGGTCGCAGGTCTCCGGGCAGTAAGCGCTTCCGGACAACCCGGAGCTACGGCAACCATCCGTATCAGAGGGATTGGATCAATCAGTGCATCAAGTAATCCTTTATTTGTGGTAGATGGAATTCCTTTTGATGGAAATATTAATTCTATCAGTCCTAATGATATTGAATCTATCAGCGTTTTAAAAGATGCTACAGCCAGCTCTTTGTACGGATCAAGAGGAGCCAATGGGGTAATCATCGTTACTACAAAATCCGGAAAAAAAGGAGAACCGCGTGTGAATTTTAATATCAGTCAGGGGTTTTCAGGGCGGGCCGTAAAAGATTATGAGCAGGTAAATACAGATCAGTACTTTCAACTGTATTGGGAGGCTTTAAGGAATGGATATAGATCCAGTCAGATATCTTCTCAACAGGCTGCCCAGATGGCAACCAACAATTTGGTGAACGAGTTGGGAATTAATCCGTATGGACAAAATTATGTCAACCCTGTTGGAACTGACGGAAAGCTTTTACCGGGAGCAAAAGCTTTATGGAATGACGACTGGAGAGATATTCTTCAAAGGGTTGCTTCCAGAAACCAGGTAGATCTGGATTTTAGTGGAGGAAATGAGAAAGGAAATTACTTCTTTTCCCTGGGTTATCTGGATGATAAAGGAATTGCTATAGGTTCTGGTTTCAAAAAGTACAGTACCCGATTGAAAATTAATAATGAAGTCAAAAAATGGTTGACCATTGGTGCTAATTTAAGCTACACAAACAGTCTTCAGGAAGCTCCGCCTTCTTCGGACTCAAGAACAGATAATATTATTAATGCAGCGAGGGTAATTCCTTCTTTTTATCCTTATTATGAGCGAAACCCAGATGGAAGCTATCATCTTGATGCCAATGGGAACTATATTTATGATTTTGGAAAATACAGACCAACAGCTGCTTTGCAAAATCAAAATGCAGCTGCAACTTTACCGTTAGATAAGAACGAAAACAGGGAAGATAACTTTTCAGGGAAGGGATATTTGGATTTTACCTTCTTACCTGAACTGAAGTTTAAATCAAGTTTCTCCATAGACCTTGTAAACTATAATGGACATTATTATTCTAATGCTTTATTAGGAGAAGGGAGGGAAACAGGGGGCTCAGTGACAAAAACAAATTCAAGAACCTTATCATATACCACAAGTAATATTTTGACCTATGATAAAAAATTCAACCAGCATCATTTTAATATTTTAGGGGGACAGGAATTTTATCATTATGAGTATCAGACCATATCTGGAAACAGAAGTCAGTTTTCTTTGCCTTACTATTATGAGCCGGATGCCGCTGCTTTACTGGGGGGCTTTAGTGGAAATAGCGACAAACTAGGTTTATTGAGTTTTTTAGGTAAAGTAGAATATGATTTTAAAAATACCTATTTCATTTCCGGGTCTGTAAGGGCTGATGGGTCTTCAAGATTCTCACGTGAAAACAGATGGGGAACCTTTTGGTCTGTCGGAGGATCATGGAAAGTATCTAATGAAGCCTTTATTAAAGATTTAAATTTCTTTGATCAGCTTACTCTTCGGGCAAGTTACGGAGGGCAAGGGAATGATAAACTAAGTACTTATTATGCTTATCAAAGCTTGTATGGATTCTACAATAATCTTGGTGAAGGAGGTACGGTAGCAAGAAGACTTCCTACTCCAGATTTAAAATGGGAAACCAATCTCAACTCAAATATAGGGTTGGAATTTGCGATACTTAAAAATAGAATAAAAGGGAATGTAGAGTACTTCCAGCGTAAAAGCAAAGACCTTTTATTTGATAGACCTTTAGCTCCTTCACTTGGTTTCAGTGGTTATTCTGCAAATATAGGAGAGTTAAAAAATACAGGATTTGAATTTTCACTATTTACTACACCGGTTAAAACAAATGACTTCCAATGGGATGTTGACGTCAATTTAACTACTCTGAAAAATAAAATTACCAAGCTTCCAAAAGGCCCTATTGTTACAGGAACTAAATTATTGCAGGTAGGAGGTTCTGTGTATGATTTCTTTATTCCTGAATGGATGGGTGTAGATCCAAGCAATGGTGCTCCTTTGTGGAAATATATTTATCAGGATGCCAATGGAAACACTGTAGAAGGAACGACTTCTGAATATGCAAAAGCTACAAAAACTTTACAGGGATCTTCTTTACCGAAAGTTTCAGGTGGAGTTACGACAAGTATCACCTATAAGAACTTTGATTTCTCTGGGCTGGTAACATTCAGCATTGGGGGTAAGATCCTTGATACAGACTATACGATGTTGATGTCTAACGGAAGCAACGGGGGAAGAGCCTGGAGTGCTGAAATGCTTAACAGATGGACTCCGGAAAATCCAAATACTGATGTTCCTGCCCTAAGTACGAAAACAAATAACTGGACATCTACATCTTCAAGATTTCTATATTCGGGAACATATGCAAGGGTTAAAAGTGTGAGCCTTGGGTATACGCTGCCATCAGATTATTTTGGAAAGCTTGGATTGAAAAAATTCAGAATTTACCTACAGGCAGAAAATCTCCTGACCTTTTATAAGCATAAAGGAATGGATCCGGAACAGGCTATTGATGGAACCACGTATTACAGGTATCCTGCAATGAGAACAATTACTTTCGGCCTTCAGGCAACTCTTTAATCTTAAAATTAAAACAATGAAAAAAATAAAATATTTATCTCTTATCCTAATCGGTGCACTGTCTCTAAGCAGTTGTACAACTGATCTGGAAACAGCACCTACCGATCAGGCAAATGAAGCAGAAGTTTTTAAAACTGCTGAAAGTGCTGAAACTGTCGTTAATGGAACATGGGCGAAATTTAATGATGATGGACCAACCTACGCAAATATTGGCTATTCCACAGTGTTGAGAACAAGCGATGCGATGGGAAGTGATGTCGCGGTTTTGACTAATAAGTATGGATTTGGCTCTGCATATGCGTTTACAGATCTGGTAAATAATACAGGAAGTCGTTCTCTTTTTTTCTGGAGTACATTGTATTCGGCAATCAACAATATGAATAATGTGATCAGCCGAATTGATGGAGTGGAAGGGAGTCAGTCCAAAAAAGATCAGGTAAAAGGCCAGGCAAAAGCCTTGCGTGCTTTTTGTTATTTAAACCTGGCTAGTTTTTATCAGTTTAGTTATTTAAAAGATAAAAATGCTTTGGTTGCACCTATTTACACTGAACCTACTACAACCAACTCTGTGGGAAAAAAGAGAGCAAGTCTTGAAGAAATTTATGCTTTAATTAAAAATGACCTTTCTGAAGCAGGACTTTTGCTGGATAACTATACCCGAAATAACAAAGATAAAATTGACAAGTCTGTTGCTTATGGATTGCTGGCAAGGGCGTATTTAAATACAGGTGAATGGAGCAAAGCTGTTACTGCTGCACAGATTGCAAAAGCAGGTTTTCCTTTGATGGCTCCTGAAAAATATAAAGATGGATTCAATGATGTTACAAATGGAGAATGGATATGGGGACATGGTCAGACACAAGAGCAATCTGGAGCAAGCTATGCATTTCATTATTTAGATGTTTCATCTTCGGGAAGTTTTTATTATAGTTTTATGGCTGATCCATATTTTAAAGATCTGTTTGATACCAATGACATCAGATATCAATTATTCCAATGGGATGGGCTTCCGGGAAGGGAAGGACTTCTGAGATATGCTAAGTTTAAATTTAAAGCGAATCTTATTGCAGATATTGTGTACATGAGATCGGCTGAAATGTATTTAATCGAAGCAGAGGCAGCAGCTAGAAATGGCAATGTTACCAATGCCATAACAGTTTTAAATCAATTAAAATCGGCGAGGCACGCCAATGTTTATAATGGCCCATTAGCACAAAATGATGTGATAAAAGAAGTTCTGATTGAAAGAAGAAAAGAATTATTTGGGGAAGGATTTTCATTATCAGATATCATAAGAACTCAAAGTACTGTCGTAAGAAAACCTTACACAGATGCTAACGGACAACCAATAAAGGTTCAAATTACAACTCCGGATGGCACCGTAAAAATGGTAAATGGAAGGGGACATTCTGTTTTCTCTTTCCCTGACCAATCTGCTTTTGCTCCGAACAGCAGATACTATTTGTTCACGATTCCACAGAAGGAGGCGGAGAATAATCCGAATTTATAGGATTTTAAAAGGGAGTTGCTTTAAGTAACTCCCTTTTAAATTTTTGGCTTAATATTTTTTTTACTCTCCTTGTATTATAACAAGAATTTATAGCAGAAAAAGATGATGAGTATAACATCTTTACTGTCTTATGTTATTTTTTTATTTGTTTGATCCTGTATCCTTTTTCAGACCGGGTTATATTTATTATAAATAGAGAATAAATAAAAAACTGCCTCAAAAATGAGGCAGTATAAGTAATTGTTACCTAAATAAACAATTAATGAGAAATTGTTTTAGTTGCATTAATGCTTGTTTTTAGTAGCCATTTATTTTTTCCTTTTTGTAGAAGATAAATTGTTAAATTTTCTTCGAGGCCACATACTTTGTCTAATCCAACTATAGCCATTGCTCCGTCTTCAGATATTAATGGTTTAGATAATTTTGTTATGCAAAAAGACTTTGAGTCTTTAAACTTATTTTTTATTGCCGATGTATCTATTTTGTATTTTTCATTTCTTTTAATATTAAAATGTAAATCTTTAAATTCTTCTTCCTTAAAATAGTTTAAAGATTTCTCTAAATAGAATGGTTCGGTAGATAGATTTTTTAGTTTAATATTATTGGAATGCAAAAAATCATTAATAATTACATATTCATCTTTGTTATCAGAACATGCAATACAGGATAGTACTAAAAGTGTTGTAATAATTGACTTCATACTATTTAAAATTTATATTTATTTTAAAGTCAGTATTTTTTAATGCATTATAAATACTTTGATTGTACATTTTAAAGTTAGCACTATTGAAAATATTTGATGGAATTGCAGATTTTAAATTCCAGCCATTATTTTCTAAGAAACTAGTTCCATATTGTTGAATATGATAATGTCCCGCATTATCTAATAAACTTGAATAATCTAAGGCTGAGCCACTCAATTGTATTTCCTTTTTTGCTGCTTTTCTTAGATCTTCTCCTCCATTATATATCCTTACATGTCCCAGTTCATGTTGCATTACATAGGCTAATTGCTCTCTACTAGCAAATGCCTTATGGGATAAATATATTTTATGGACATTTACCTTTCCCTTAAGGAATCCTCTGTCAACAGTAGTGCTTTCAGTAACGCCTAGAGCTCTTTTTACAACTTTTTCTCCGCTTTCTTTAACTTCAGTATATTTGATTACACCCTCACTACAATCACACGTCATTTCTCCACCAGGTATTGCTCTATTATAAATATCATTTTTGTCAAGACCAGATTGTGTTCCAAATTGTTTTTCATACAAATCCCTTGCATAAGATCTGTCACCAACAGGAGTTTTTCCATCAACTGTATTTTCGGCCGTATCTTCTATGGCGCTGGTTTTTGTACCGGTAGAAGTTGTGTAATATCTTACAGTATAGCTGACAGCAGCAATTGCTCCTCCCATTGCAGCTCCTTTTACAATTCCTTGAAGAACATTGGTGTTATTTACGGCAGCATCAATAGCCCCACCAGCAGCACCTAGTGCAGCACCCTGAGCTACTGTTCCCCAGAATCCGTTACCGAATACATTGAGAGCACCAACACCAGCAGATAAGCCTCCCATTACAAAAGAAGTTAGGACACTTTTCAAAAAGCCTGCCTTGCTTGCGTTTCCTGTAAGAGCAGCCATTCCGGTATAGATTAATGCTCCAATCATAACAGCTTTTAGTGCTCCGATAATTAAAATAGGTATACTGATAGCAATAAAAAACTCACCATTTGGATCATTAAACATCAAAGGATTATTCATTACGTAACCATACTTATTATAATTTTGAGTATTGGTAGGATCTTGAATATTTTCATCTGCATTAAGGAATCTACGTAATAAAGGGTCGTAAAGCCTACCGTTCATGTGGATGATTCCCACTTCTGCAAAATGTTCATGACTAGTGTAGCCCCTGTCCAGTAATAACGAAGCATTATCAATAATATTTTTATCGGTAACAACAGCACCATTTCCTATTTTAAGATGAGTGAAATTACCCCATGCGTCATAATGTCTTTGTTCTAGTTTATTTCCATCTTCGTCACTAATAGCTAGTATACTTCCGATATAATCTTTGTGTAAAAATTTGTATGAACCACTGGCCTCATCGTAATTTTTGAGAAAAATAATATTGCTTTCATATGGAGTGCCTCCAATGTAGAGAATGTGTTTTTCTTTGCCGGTAGCATTCTCTCTTACTACTTCAAAGCTTCCGTCTTCACTGTAATATTTAGTGAATTTACCTTCTCCATTACTACCAAAGTTACCACCGTAAGTAACTTGTTGTCTCATGCTTGTTAATCCATATTGGAATGCAACGTCCCCTTTTTCACCGTCAATAAATACGGGGTCATTATTTTCATTATAAACAATACTTTGAATGAGATCATTATTATAATTCTGTACGCCAGTATTATTAAGGGTCATTCCTGTCGGTTGATAAACCTTCGAAGTATTTTCATACTTCATGGTTCCTATCTGGTCATTTTCTAAGATTCTACCTTTTGCATCATAAATGTTTTGTGAAAGCTGTCCTGTTCTTGGATTAGTCCATTTAATTAGACGATTATTATCATCATAAGTAAATGTCTCAGAGATGCTGAAATCACCTAATGTATTTCTAGTTTTTAGCTCATTTTTTACTCCGTCAAAAGTATAATTAACAAATAAAATACTAGGAATTCCGGCTTGCTGAGTCCAATGTTGATGATCAATATTAGTTAGATAACCACTTTCATCGTAGGTATTAAAAATTTTTGATTTTCCTAAATTTGCCTTTAATGTTTGTCCTTTAAGATTGGTTTCTAATAATGTCCAAAGAATTTTCCCTGAGTTTTTATCTTTTATCTGATACAACTCACCATTCCATGTATTGTAAACATTTTCGACATTTACTTTGGTAAGCAATCCTGAAGAATTTATGCTTTTTTCATATGAGATTACTCTTGCCTTGTCGTCGTAAGTAATTCCCTTCTGAGTAAAATATTTACCATTACTATTTTCTGATGTAGACAAAACTCTTCCTTGAGGATCATATACCACATTTGAGCTAAATCCTTTTCCTTTAGATGTTCCTGATCTTAAAGTTAATCTTCCTTTATCATCATATGTATATGTGATGGTCTTGTTAGTTGCTTGCCCATTATCTGCTGTAGAAATTTCCGTTTGAGAAATAAGTTGACTCAAATTATTATAGCTGTATTCTTTAGTTCCCTTAGGGCTGATAAGTTTTACAGGTTGGCTAAATCCGTTATATTCATATTTATATAAGCCATTAGACGGATCATTAAGTTCTATTTTTCTACCCCATGCATCATATTTCGTTGTTACAATGTTGTCACCATATTTTGCTTGTATCTGCTGTCCATCTGCATTATAAAGGAAATTAATAATTCCTCCCGGATCTGTACTTGAGATGATGTTTCCAAGAGCATCTGCTGTCTTTGAGGATGTTCTGTTGTAGCCATTTATCTCTCTAACTGTTGTAGTTAGACCGGATACTGAAGTTTCTACCTTTTTACCTATAAAAGTAGAAACCTGCCATTGGCTATCAAGCTTTGCCAAAGCCGTTGCCGTTATTTTAGAAGGAAAGACTGTGTCGTCATAATTAATTACATTCCATCGTAAAGTTACTGGGAATTGAGGTTCTTCAGTAGCCATGTCAACGAAAGGTTCAGATTCACGTATTTTCCTTCCTATAGCATCATAAAATGTGTAAGTTGCAATGAATGTACCGGCATTAAATCCTTTAGTATGAGTTTTATATTCCTGTCCCAGAGCATTGGTGAATTTTCTTGAAATATTTCCATCGGCATCATATTGAACAACTGTAATGTTTCCATTAGTATCTCTGATATGCTGATAAGAAGTGGAGCCACTTAGGTTTGATTTCACTTTCATCAATGTGCCCCACTCATTATAAGTACTTACAATACTGTTTCCTGATGGATCGGTTTTACTTATTACTTGCCCCCAATTATTATAAGTAATATCAGTAACAAGGCCTAAGTTATCAATTTGCTTGATAAGAAATTTACCTTTAGGATCATACACATTCTTTTGGATACGAGTCGTTGTATTATAACCGGTTCGTGTTAATTTTTCAGTAAGATTTCCGAATCCATCGTAAGTAAATTCATCTACAATAGCATTGTCAAAATCAGTTCCGGCAATGGTCGTATTTGTTTTTAAAAGATTATTTTCATAAGTATAGTATTCCGCCATCAGGTGGGTGCTTGAATAAGCTTTTTTCTCTTCTATCTTGGCGGATAGGCGACCTATATAATAATCTTTTCCTTGCCCTGTAGGATTATTGAAATAGCCAAATTTTTTAGTTGATGTAGAGAAGTTGCCATTAACTGTAGTTGTTATAACAGATGGTAAATAAAGATTTCCGTAAGTGACAGACGTATTTGTTGTAGTGTTGTTTAGAAAGTCCTTCGAAAGATTGGAAGAAGGTACAATTGCTGTTACTGCTCTGGATCTATCAATATCTGGAACAGTGGATACAACCTGCCCGTCTAATAATTTATCTATTTTATAATCCGTTGACTTGAATGATAAAAGTTGGGTGTTATTGATTGATAAATCTGTAGGGAAAATCTTATTTTCATCGTTTGTTCTTATTGACCATTCTTTAACAGGAAGTGCTTCCTTCAAAGGATCTATTTCTGTTCCACTCCAGATCTTTGTATTTTCAAATCCATCAGCGTACCACGATGAACGGGCTACCTGACGAAAACCGACTACTCCTCTTCCTTGTAAGTGGGCAATATGACCCCTATATCTGAAATCCTGCTTTCGATTGAATAATCTTATCTGTGTGACTGCAAAAGTTTGCGAGAGTCTATCCATTTCAACATAAGGATATTGCTCCTTTTTGATAGGGGCATACATATTAGGGTTGATAACTGGATCAAGCTCTTTGTAATCAATATTGTAAATGAGATTTGCCTGAGATATTGTAGAGATGTTCTTATCATTATTTAGATTGAAATGCTGATAGCTGATCAATTTTCTTTCACCGCTGTCAATTCCTTTTAACAAGAATAGAACTTTTGAAGTTGAATTATTAATTTTGAAATCTCCAAATAAAGGTGACACAACATATTTAGGTCTTTCAGAATAATATAATCTTTGAGCATTAAATTTCCATCTAAATTCAGGGTCGCCAATATTATATTGAGCTTCCCCGTAACTATCTATTCTCCATGTAGATAATTGAAGAGCTGGAGCATGGGTAACAATCGAGTTGACGATATCACTTTTCCCATCTCCATCTAGGTCAATTAGGCTCGTATTCGAATAATTTACAAGGCCTGTAGAAGCAGAAGTAGAAGATCTGTAATACATCAGGCCTTGAAGGCTTTCATTTAAGCCTAGGCCATCATTTAAATAAATTGCCCATCCTGTTTGATAATCATCATTGGTTGCATTTTCATGTAATGGAATAAGAACTTCCATATTTCTATCTCCATTAAGATCTCCATATTGAATACCATCGAGAAGCCCTTTAACAGTATGGGTCTTTTTTAAACTGATATAATAAGAATTGCCTCCTTTTACCAGCTCATATTGACGCAGATTGTTAAGAGGAGTAGAAATATTTCTAACAATAGGTGGGTAATAATCAAAGACATAATTTTTTGTAGAAAAAGAGACATTGGTATTTTGACTGGCTGATTCTGCAAAAATAATATCAGTTTTTCCATTATTGTCAAAATCCATAATCCCTGATTTACTCAATATACTTTTATTGACCTGAGTATTGGCATTACTAATAATATGGATGTCACCCGATGCTATGTCAGCGTCATCAACAACAGCATATCGATAACCTAAATGATTACAAGACCAGGTTAAAGTTGTCTGGCTACGGAAACATCTAGAATCCTTAATGGCAAAAATAAGTTCAGACATTCCATCTAAATTAATATCCACCTCTTTAGGGTCTTCCAGTTGGGAAAAATCAGAAATGCCATAATTAGCAGGAATATTATTCAAGGGATAAAAATTCGTAGGATAGACATACGCTGTTGGATTTACCGTTTTAGAATATTCCGTAATTAAAGGATTATTTAATGTATTTAAAACTGATCCATCAGTTTTAATTGAATAGTATTTTAAATCTATATTTCCTGTGGTATGGTCATCTACAGGAAGTGCTTTAATAAATAATAATCCTTGCTTGGTTTTTACAATATTATCGGATGGTTTAATATTAAAGTTTAATAGCTTACCAGCCTGATATGTTGCACTGCTTCCCAAATATACATAGTTCGGACTTGTGTTATTGAAAACATCAAAATAAATATAGTATCCTTCAGGTCTGCCACTTTGAGCTGGCTGTTTTACTACAAAATCTACTAAACTATCTCCATTATAATCGCCGGTAGTAATAACATCGCTATAATCTCCAAAACCATATTCATCCACTTTGGTTTTAAGTGGTTTTGCTGCGAAAAGGACGGGGTTTGCAGGATCATTGATGCTATTTCCTTCCGTAACACTTTTTACAAATTGATAGTTGACAAGTCTATTGCTGTCATCATTAATTTTTTCTGAAGTAGAATAATTAATAGTATAGCTTTTAAAAATAGTTGACTCCGTATATACAGTAATAGTACTTAGTATAGAGTACTGTATAAATCCAATACCTTTTAAATATGATGATTCAGGAATATTTCTGGAAGAATAATGAAAGTCAACTCTATTGAAATGAGGCTTTCCTACATCTTCATTTCCTCCCCATTGAATATTATTAATCAATGCAATACTACTACTTTGAGTATAATTGTAAGAAATATAATTTCCTTTTTTATCTCTCCATTTAACAATGTTATATTCTATAGGTGTTCTTGCGGTACTATTGCCGGTAGTGGTAGCTCCGTACCATGCTTGAGATCCATCTTCAAAAGTAATTTCCCAGTATTCAGGACCTTGCCAGGGCTGGGCATATACAGACCCTAGAGATTTTATTTTAACATTAGAATATTTTTCTGTTACGTACTCAGCTCCATCTTTGCCATACTGTCCTGATTTTAGAATTAGTCTTTGTCCATTAAAACTATAGTAATCTGAATAATCTAACTGCATAGCCTTTGATTCGCCGTCTTTTTCAATTGATTTTCCAGCTCTAGTTATAGTCGTTATCCCGGAAATACTCCATCCATATCCTGCGATCCCATTTCCTGATCCACTTAGATAAGATAAATTTAAACTTGGGGCAACGTCTTTTATTCCTGGTGGCAAGGCAATGGGTAGATTGAATTGTAGTTGTCCAGATGCGGTAACGTCAATATTTCCTTTTGTATTATAAAAGCTTTCATTTTGAGGCGCAAAAGTTCCAGATGGGTTATTGGCTCCAGCCCCAGAGTCGGAAGGTCCTCCGCCGGGATCTTCTGTTACTGAACCAGTCTTTGCTAGAACGGAACTTTGTTGGTGCTGAGCTGTTCTCGATATACTTTCTTTCTGTTCACGGGTCTGAGAATAGCCCCATACCGAACTCAGCGAAAGTATTATTGCTGAAAGAATTTTCATATTCTTTTTCTTATTATGGTTAATAGTTTATCGTTTGGTAATATTTCTGCTGAAGACTCGTCCATCTTTTAAGGTGAAGTTTAAAACATATACACCCCAATCATATTCGGACATATTGATTTTTAGACTTTTATTAAGTGTTGGAAGGTTCTGTTGTTGAAATTTCCAGTGAATTGTACTGTGTTGGTACAATGAAACAGATTCGATTAATCCATCTACTTCATCTGTCCAATCAATAGTGAGAACATCATTAACAGGAACTGGGTATAATCGAATCTGTTTCCAAAATGTTTTTTCATCGATAACCACATCTTGTTTTGTAGTGGCGGTTTTTATTTCCTGAATTTTTGGTAGCTCTTTTTTTGGCTCATCAGGACTTTTTTTGCCATTCACGTTTGTTCCTCTATACCTTTGGTTTCCAGCTTCGTCATACTTGAAGTAGACTTCGGTTTGAGAAAAACCAAACACTCCTACCAGTAAAGATAGTAGAGAAAGTAATTTTCTTGTCATATTGTTTTATTTAGGGTGAGTAGATGAAATGCTGCTGAGTTTGTATTTAATAGCAATTTTATCTTCTCGGATTATTATTTCAAATTTTATATGTAAGGGATTTAATTTTTTAAGTTTTAACCTCTGTTTTTCGCGTTATTTTTTATCATCATTATAAGATTGTGGCAAAATTGTATTATATCCTTTATTTGAATTCGAAAAAAAAGAGTAGTAAAAAGTTAGTACTTGTGCTCTCATGATAAATTAAGTTTTTAATTGAGCGAAAATAAATAAAAATCCCATTAAAATGAATTAAAAATATATGATTTTTATTATTAAATTTATTTAATTGTTAAATTTCTATGCTTTTTAATGTTTTTATTATTGTTTATTTGATTTTTTTAAGGTGATATTTGCAAGTGTGTAAAAATTTAATTAGAAAAATTAAAAATTATTTTTATTGGTTTATTTTTAAAATTTCTTTGTTTTAATATTCATTTTGCTTATAATTATACCTGTATGAAAAGCACTTCCTGCTAATCCGGATTTAATTGAATGCCTGTTTATTTAAAAAAAATTCTAATGTTTTCGATTTAATATTTTTTTAATAAAAAAATCTACCTTTGTCAAAGTGAACTTCTTAAGATTGATTTTAGCATTTTATTTTGTGGTGTTGTCTGTAATGCCATGTGAAGATGTGCATAAACAATCGGGTTCCTCTAAAACAGACTTTTCATTAAGTGTTGGAGAGTCTCATTCAAAGGATCAGGGTGATATCTGTTCTCCATTATGTGTTTGCAATTGTTGTCAGATGACAGTTGCTGCTTTTAAAATGGAACCTCAGATCAATATTCCCAAACAAATACCATCTTACTTCTCAAAGAAGATCCTTTTTCATAAAAACGACTTTGCCTATCAGGTATATGAAAATATCTGGCAACCTCCTAAAATTTAATTTTATTGACTCTTAGAAAGTAATGCTTTCTAACCTTACGTGAAACTTTGCAATTACATTGCAAGGATCTTCATGATATTTTTGCACTTGACATATTACAATGCCAGCGTGCATATATTTTCAATAAAATAAATCTTATTCGTGTTAGATAAAATAATAAAATTCAGCATCAATAACAAGTTTATCATCGGTATCATGACCTTGTTATTGATTATCTGGGGAGTCTGGAGTGCTACCAGATTACCCATAGATGCCGTACCTGATATTACCAATAATCAGGTGCAGATTATTACCGTGTGTCCTACACTGGCAGGGCAGGAAGTGGAGCAGTTGGTGACTTTTCCCATTGAGCAGAGTATAGCCAACGTTCCTGGTATTCAGGATACGAGAAGTATCTCAAGATTTGGACTTTCTGTGATTACCGTCGTTTTCAAAGAAGATGTTGACGTCTATTTTGCCCGGCAGCTTATTAGTGAAAAATTAAAACAGGCTGTGGAAGAAATTCCGAAAGGAGTGGGGACTCCAGATTTGGCTCCCGTAAGTACCGGTTTAGGAGAAGTGTATCAATATATTCTTCACCCTAAAAAAGGGAGTGAGAAAAAATACAATGCCAAAGAACTTCGTACCATGCAGGATTGGATTGTACGAAGACAGCTTAATGGAACTCCGGGAGTTGCCGAAGTAAATAGCTTTGGTGGTGAATTGAAACAGTATGAAGTTGCGATCAATCCCAACCGTCTTAAGGCAATGGGAGTAAGTATTACAGATATTTTTACAGCTTTAGAAAAAAATAACCAGAATACGGGTGGTGCTTATATAGATAAGAAGCCTAATGCCTATTTTATTCGTGGAATAGGAATGGTGAAATCTTTAGAGGATGTTAAAAATGTTGCTGTAAAAAATGAAACCGGAAGTGTTCCCATTTTTATAAAAGATGTTGCTGATGTACGTTTTGGAAGCGCTGTTCGATATGGGGCAATGACTTTCAATGGAAAAGTAGATGCTGTAGGGGGTGTGGTAATGATGTTGAAAGGGGCAAACAGTAATGAAGTAGTAGCGAATATTAAAGCTAAAATACCGACTATTCAAAAATCTCTTCCCAATGACGTAGTGATTGAGCCTTTTCTGGACAGGACTGATCTGGTAGGAAGAGCAATGAAAACAGTAGAGAAGAACTTAGTAGAAGGTGCATTGATTGTCATCTTTGTACTTGTTGTTTTTCTTGGAAATCTTAGAGCAGGGCTTATCGTAGCATCGGCTATTCCATTATCATTACTATTTGCTTTAGGAATGATGAATGTCTTTGGCGTGAGCGCCAACTTAATGAGCCTTGGAGCTATTGACTTCGGATTAATTGTAGATGGGGCGGTAATTATTGTTGAGTCAACGTTGCATTTACTCAATCACAAAAGCAAAGGAAGGCTTACTCAGATCCAGATGGATAAAGAAGTGGGAACCGCTGCATCAAAAATGATGAACAGTGCCATATTCGGACAGGTCATTATTCTGATTGTCTATATTCCAATTCTGACACTGGCAGGAGTAGAAGGGAAAATGTTTACACCAATGGCAAAAACCGTAGGATTCGCAATCATAGGAGCAACTATTTTGTCTGTGACCTATATTCCAATGGTGAGTGCATTGTTCCTTTCAAAAAATATTAAAAATAAAAAAACGATCAGTGATAAAATAATGGATTTTCTACAACGCATCTATCAGCCGTTGTTACAAAAAGCCATTAAAGTAAAATACATGGTTGTCTC
Organism: Chryseobacterium sp. T16E-39; assembly: GCF_002216065.1. Lineage (NCBI taxonomy): Bacteria > Pseudomonadati > Bacteroidota > Flavobacteriia > Flavobacteriales > Weeksellaceae > Chryseobacterium > Chryseobacterium sp. T16E-39. The sequence goes on from NZ_CP022282.1 coordinate 3,605,875, forward strand.
TATAACGGTTTTCATTTTTGTAATTGCGGCCCTTATATTTAAGGGGATGGGAGGTGAATTTATCCCACAATTACAGGAAGGTGATTATGCCTTTCATTGTATCTTACCGCAGGGAAGCTCTTTAAGTCAAAGTCTTGAAACTTCTATGCAAGCCTCCAGAATTATCAAGCAATTTGATGAGGTAAAAATGGTGGTCGGAAAAACGGGTTCAGCAGAAGTGCCAACTGATCCAATGCCGCCGGAAGCTACAGATATGATTGTTGTTTTAAAACCTCAAAATGAATGGAAAACAAAGAAATCGTATACGGAACTTGCCGATGAGATCAGTGAAAAATTAGAAGCAATTCCAGGAGTGTTCTTTGAAAAGAATCAACCAATACAAATGCGTTTTAATGAATTGATGACCGGGATCAGACAGGATGTGGCAGTGAAGATTTTTGGCGAGAACCTGGATTCACTTTCGATTTATGCAGATAAAGTTGGAAAAGCCATACAGTCTGTTAACGGAGCAACGGCCCCACAAATTGAAAAGGTGAGTGGTCTTCCACAAATCAATGTAGAATACGACAGGACAAGAATTGCCAATTATGGACTTAATATTGAAGACGTTAATAATGCTTTAAGTACAGCTTTTGCAGGAAAGAGCACAGGTCAGGTTTTCGAAAATGAAAGACGTTTTGATTTAGTTGTTCGTTTGGACAGTCTTAACCGGACAAACATAGATGACGTTAATAATCTGATGATCACAACCAATACCGGAGCCCAGATTCCTTTATCACAGGTAGCCAATGTAAGCTATAAGCTTGGTCCTGCACAGATAAGCCGTGAAATGGGGAAACGAAGAATTGTGATAGGATTTAATGTAAAAGGACGTGATGTGGAAAGTGTGGTAAAAGATATTCAGGTGAAGCTTGATAAACAGATAAAATTACCATCGGGATATTACTTTACTTATGGAGGTCAGTTTGAAAATCTGCAGGAAGCAAGTAAGCGGTTAACGATTGCTGTACCGATTTCATTATTCCTCATATTTATGTTGCTGTACTTCACTTTTCACTCTTTTAAACAGGCAGGTCTCATCTTTACGGCTATTCCAATGAGTGCTATCGGGGGATATTTGCCTTGTTGTTAAGAGGAATGCCATTTAGTATCAGTGCTGGAATAGGATTCATTGCCTTATTTGGAGTTGCGGTACTTAACGGAATCGTTTTGATAGGAACTTTTAATGAACTCGAAAAGGAAGGAGAAAAAGACATTTTAAAAAGGGTAATCGAAGGAACGAAAACAAGATTACGTCCTGTATTGATGACCGCTACCGTAGCGTCACTAGGATTTTTACCAATGGCGATATCAACGGGTGCCGGAGCTGAAGTTCAAAAACCTTTGGCAACAGTCGTGATCGGTGGATTGATTTCAGCAACCTTCCTGACATTATTCGTATTACCGATGTTGTATATCATTTTTAATACAAAAATTCCATTTAAGAAAATAAAGATGAAACCATTAACTCCGGTAATTATTCTTGGGTTTTTAATGATGGGACAAATAACAAGCGCTCAATCTAAAACACTTTCTGTAGAACAGGCTGTGGAAACGGCAGTTGAGAATAATTTATCCCTAAAATCTAAAGACTTGAGTATTCAGTCTGCGGAAGCATTGAAGCCCACGGCGAAAGAATTACCCAAACTGGATTTTAGTGCTCAGCTCGGACAATACAACAGTCCACGGTTTGATCAGTCTTTTACGATCTCACAAAGTATTCCTTTTCCTACTCTATTTAAAGCAAGGAAAGAATTAATTTCTGAAACCGTAAAAAGTAAACAGGTTGATAAGGAAATTTCAGTTAATGAATTGGTAAAACAGGTTCGTTCTTACTATTTTCAAATTGAATATTTACAATATAATCAGACACAATTAAAGAGTCTGGACAGCCTATACCGGGATTTTATCCGTATTGCAACCGTAAGGTTCAAGGCCGGTGATATCAAAAAGATTGAAATAAGTACCGCTGAGACACAGCAGGGTGAAATTAGTCTTTTATTAAATCAAAATCAGGTGTATCTGAATAATGCATATAAAAATTTGAAGGTTCTTCTCAATACATCTGAAGATTTTGAAATTCCCTATAGCAGAAATTATGAACCTTTAAAGGCAGAAAATGTTCTGGATACTAATGCTGTAGATAATAATCCTTCAATAAAAGCTCTGTATCAGGAAATGGAAATTGCTGAAAGAAATAAAAATGTAGAGAAAGCACAGGGATTACCAGATTTCAGCATTGGATATACCAATCTTTCATTGATGGGGCTATATCCTGAAAATGGACAGGAAGTATTTTATAATTCAGGAAGACGTTTTAGTGCTGTGACTTTGGGGATTGCAATTCCATTGACTTTTGGAGCTACAAAGGCCAGAATTAAATCATTGGACTATCAGAAACAGGTTGCAGAAGCCAACGCAAAATATCAGAAAAACCAACTTTCTATACAATTAGAAAATGCTTTTACACAATATCAACAGGATACGCAGCAGTATAATTACTATGTCGGACAGGCTATACCTAACGCTGATAAAATTGTAAAAGCGGCCCAATTAGGATACAAAACAGGGGAAATTACTTATGTAGAGTATCTTTTTGCCTTACAAACTGCTACCAATATTCAATTAAAATACTTAGAATCTATTCAACGGGTTAATCAATCTGTAGTTACTATTAATTCAATAATTAATAAATAAAATGAGAAAAAAACACATCATCATATATTTTGCATTCCTTTCTTTATTGGTCATAAGTTGTGGGAAAAAGAAAGATGAAGCTGAGACTGCTGCGGGGAAAACAGAACAAAAAACTGAGAAGCCCGCAGAAGTCCCTCAAACTATTGCTTCATTAACAGAAGAACAAATGAAGGCAGTCGGAATCACTTTGGGAACAATTGAAATGAAGGAACTTACTTCAACAATTAAAGCAAATGGTCTGCTGCGCGTACCCAATAATAACAAAGCAACGGTAACGTCCTTGTACGGAGGAATTATTAAAACCCTGAATGTACAGGTTGGAAGCTTTGTCAGTAAAGGACAGGTTATTGCCACCATTGCCAATCCTGAATTTATCAGACTGCAAGAAGATTATCTTACTACGAATAGCAGAATCACTTTTGCAGAGCAGGAATACAGAAGACAGCGGGAACTTTTTGATAATGATGCCGGAGCGAAGAAAAATCTTCAAAGCTCAGATTCAGAGTTAAGAACATTAAGAACCAGAAAAGCTTCCTTATTAAGACAGCTTCAAATGATGGGAATAAGCCCGGGTAATGTGAGTAATGCTAATATGAGATCAGGGCTTGTTATTACGGCGCCTATCAGTGGGACGATCAGTAGTATTGCTGCACAGATTGGAAGTTATGTAGATGTTTCCTCTCCGGTGGCTGAAATTATTGATAATCAATCGATTCATTTGGATTTACAGGTTTTTGAAAAAGATCTTCCGAAAATGAGGGTGGGTCAGATTGTTCATTTTAAATTAACCAATAATCCTGAGACAGAATACGATGCAAAAGTCTATAGTATAGGTTCTTCTTTTGAGAATGACAGTAAAACGATCTCAGTGCATTGTAATGTTACCGGAAATAAAACGGGATTGATTGATGGAATGAATATTACAGGAATTGTAAGTCTCGACTACAGTACAACTCCCGCCATTCCTAATGAAGCTATTGTAGAGGCAGATGGTAAGTTTTATGTCTTTATTCAAACAGATAAAAAACCTGAAGAGGATCATAGCGAAGAAGAGCCCAAAGTAGAAAAGCCCAAGAAAGAGACGAAATCCATCAACTTTGAAAAGATAGAAGTGGTGAAAGGCTCTTCTGATATGGGGTATACAGCGATAACTCCGGTTTCTGAAATCTCTCCTGAGACTAAGATTGTTGTTAAAAGTGCATTCTTTGTTAATGCTAAACTTACCAACGGCGGTGAGCATGAGGAATAAGTCACCACAAAAAAACAAACAGGAAAATCTAAGATGGCTCTAAAGGAAGAACTTGAAAAACAAGGAAACTGGTTGTTTAAATATAGAAGTACTTTACCGATAGGTATTTTGTTTATCGGTTTAGTAGTTTCTATTCAAAACAATTTAAAGGAAGAAACGACCAGCTGTGTCATTCTCTACGAATTTGCTTGCTTATTAGTAAGTGTTATAGGCCTAGGGATCAGGGTATATACGGTGGGATATACTCCTAGGAATACATCAGGGAGAAATACTGCCGAAGGGCAGGTGGCTGATACACTCAACACAACGGGAATTTACAGTATGGTGAGGAATCCATTATACTTGGGCAACTTCTTGATGTGGCTTGGACTTGCTATGTTCACCGAGAATTTATGGTTTATCATTTCATTTGTTCTTTTTTATTGGATCTACTATGAAAGGATAATTTATGCAGAAGAACAGTTTTTGGAAAGAAAGTTCGGTGAAAAATATAGAAGATGGGCATCTAAAGTACCGGTTTTTATCCCTAACTTAGGATTGTTTACGAAGAATGAGATCTCCTTCAGTATGAAAAAGGTTTTGAAGAAGGAAAAGAATGGTCTTTTTGCAATGTTTCTGGTTTTCATGGTGTTTGATTTAATCCAGGAGTCAGTAAAAAATCATTCTGATCATAATTTATTTTTTATTTCAGGTACTATTCTTACAATGATTATTTACATTGTTCTGAAAGTATTAAAAATGAAAACTAGATTTTTAGAGAATAACAGGTAATAAAGGATTAGAACTTAATTAAAAAAAAATAATTATGTTATTAAACAAAAGATTATCCATTTGGTATTTCATCAATGAAATCAAATCCCAAATCCTTTTTATTTTCATATTTGCAGTGTGCATAGGGCTTTTAGATTTGCTCCCGGGATTTCGTAAAATATCACTTCCACTGAATGTTCCTGCGCTTGTGGGAACTGCGGTGTCCCTGTTATTGGCTTTCCGGACATCACAATCTTATGAAAGATGGTGGGAGGCAAGGATTGTTTGGGGAGCTATTGTTAATGATTCCCGCACGCTAACCAGATTGGTGATGCAGTTTTTGCCAGAGAAGGAAACAAGAGAATTTGCTGAGCGGCAGATTATTTGGACGTATGCTTTGGGGGAATCTTTAAGAAAATTACCTTTTTCCAATCGGGTACAGGAATATATAGATACTCATCAAATTCGGGCCTTAAATATTCCTAATGCCCTTCTGGATGAACATTCCCGGCAGGTGAGGGAAGCGGCTTCTGTAAAATCTATTTCAGAATTTCAACAATTACAGCTTAATGATGCTATTACTAAGCTTTGTGACAGTATGGGAAAATGTGAAAGACTGAAAAATACCGTTTTCCCCAGATCATATAGTATTCTTGTTCATATTTTAATCTATGTATTTGCTGCCATACTACCCTTTGGTCTTGATGATAACCAATTAATAGTTGAGATTGCAATTACGATCTTGGTTCCTACCATGTTCATTGCAATAGAAAGGACCTCGATTATTATGCAGGATCCATTTGAAAATACACCTGTAGATACACCAATGACTTCGTTGGCGCAGACGATTGAGATTAATATAAGACAAATGATTGGGGAGAAGAATGTTCCAATGAAGAAAGAAAATCCTTTATACTACGAAATGTAATCAAACCTTTTCTGAAATGATGGACGAAAAAAATACACAGACCGTTTCAGCGGCGAGTAAACATAAGAAAAATCTTCTGATCGTATTATCTTTGAGTGGAACATATCTTATTGCTGAGGTAATCGGAGGAGTTATTACTAATAGCCTTGCCCTACTTGCCGATGCAGCACATATGCTTACGGATGTTGTTGGGTTGCTTTTAGCATTTATCGCTATAAAAATAGGTGAGCGGAAGGCTGATTCTAAAAAGACCTTTGGGTATTATCGGACGGAGATCTTAGCAGCGGTAATTAATGCTGTAGTATTACTTGGGATCTCTCTGTATGTTTTATATGAAGCATATCAAAGATTCCAGAATCCACCGGAAGTGCAGAGTAAATCAATGCTGATTGTGGCAGGGATCGGTCTCATTGTAAATATTGTAGGGATGATGATTCTTAGAAAAGATTCTGAAGCAAGTCTCAATATGAAAGGAGCCTATTTTGAAGTGCTTTCTGACATGCTGACCTCCATAGGAGTCATGATCGCAGGTGTTATTATGCTGACTACGAATTGGTACTATGCAGATCCGATAATCTCAGCAGCAATTGGACTGCTGATCTTTCCAAGAACATGGCGACTTCTCAAAGAGGCTGTAAATGTTTTATTGGAGAGTACTCCAAAAGATGTGGATATAGATCAGCTGCGGACATCATTAGAACAGATTCCGGGAGTCAAAAACCTGCATGATCTTCATGTGTGGTCACTTACCTCTGGGGTTAATGCCATGAGCGCTCATGTTGTTAAAGATGATACAATGGCCCAAAATCAGCTGTTAGAAAAGCTTACAGAAGATACAATGACTAACTTTAAAATCAGTCACACTACTTTTCAGATTGAAGAGGAGGGGTATAAAGAAGGGGTGACCCATTCTTAATTTTAAAAATAATGAAAATGAAAAAACACATCGAAGATAAGCTCATAGATAAAAATACCAAGCCCACAAGTATGAGGATTCTGGTCTATGATTTTTTAAGCTCTCAGGAAGTGGCTTTGTCATTATCTGAGATCGAAGATTATTTTGAAAATGCGGACCGGACTACAATTTACAGGACCTTAAAAACCTTTGAAGAAAAAGGGATCGTTCACAGTATACAGGAAAATACGACCACCAAGTATAAACTTTGTGATGATGACTGTGATGAAAAAACACATAAAGACTGGCATCTGCATTTCTATTGTAAAATATGTAAACAGACGACATGCAGAGAGGATATATCTTTTCCTCAAGATGTTCAGGCTAATTTCAGGATCGATGAAATAAGACTTTTTGCAAAAGGCATTTGTGAAAGCTGTCTTGAAAGTTTGCAATAGTATTGCACATGTTTAAAAATTAATTTTGTTGAAAATTATAAGTTATGGAAGAATGCTGTAATACAAAACCTCAAAAAAAAGAACACAATCACTTTGAAGGAGATGGTCACGATCACGGACACTCTCATGATACCTCAGACAAAACGACTTTTCAGCTGTTTTTGCCTGCCGTAATTTCTTTTGTTCTATTAATGATAGGAGTCGCTTTAGATAATTATATAAAAACAGAATGGTTTACCGGCTGGGTTCGCATTGTTTGGTATTCAGCTGCGTATATTCCTGTGGGACTTCCCGTATTGAGGGAAGCTTATGAAAGCATCATCAAAGGAGATGTGTTTTCGGAGTTTTTCCTGATGGGAATTGCTACGATTGGAGCATTTGTTATTGCTCAGTATCCGGAAGGGGTGGCAGTGATGTTGTTTTATGCCGTTGGAGAAGTATTTCAAACGTTAGCGGTTACAAGAGCAAAAAGTAACATCAAATCATTGCTGGACCAACGTCCCGATGAGGTAACTGTTTTAAAAAACGGTCAGCCACAAACTGTAAAGGCGGAAACGGTAGGTATCGGTGAAATTATACAATTGAAGTCTGGTGAAAAATTAGGTCTGGATGGAGAGTTACTATCAGATTCTGCATCATTCAATACAGCTGCACTTACGGGTGAAAGTAAACCTGATACAAAATCAAAAGGCGATACCGTTCTTGCAGGAATGATTAATCTGAATACGGTGAGCCAGGTTAAGGTGACTACAGCTTACCAAGATAGTAAGCTGAGCAAAATATTAGAACTTGTTCAAAACGCAACTGCACAAAAAGCTCCAACTGAATTATTCATCAGGAAATTTGCAAAAGTATATACTCCGATTGTTGTACTTCTTGCTATATGTATCACATTATTGCCTTACTTTTTTGTAGCAGATTATCAATTTAAAGATTGGTTGTACAGGGCTTTGGTATTTCTTGTGATCTCTTGTCCGTGTGCTTTGGTAATTTCTATCCCATTAGGTTATTTTGGAGGAATTGGCGCAGGGAGCAGAAATGGGATTTTATTTAAAGGAAGTAATTTCTTAGATGCTCTTGCCAATATTCAGAATGTAGTGATGGATAAAACCGGAACTATGACGGAAGGGGTTTTCAAAGTACAAGAAGTAGATTTTAAATCTGAATTTGATAAAAATGAAATCCTGAAACTGGTCAACCTTTTAGAAAGTCAGAGTACTCACCCGGTAGCAACTGCCATCCACGAATATGTTGGAGAAATAGATCATTCCATTCCAATGGAAAATGTAGAAGAGATCGCGGGACATGGTTTGAAAGCAACAATTAATGGAAAGGACTTACTGGTTGGAAACTTTAAGTTAATGGATAAGTTCAGTATCCAATATGATATCAATCCGGATAACATTGTCTATACATTAATCGCAGTTGCTTATGACAAAAGATTTGTAGGTTATCTTACTATTGCGGACAGCATTAAGGAAGATGCACAATTGACTATAAACAAACTGAAAGCATTAAATATAAAGACAACGATGCTAAGTGGTGATAAAAGCTCCGTCGTAAAATATGTGGCAGACGCTTTAGGAATCCAGAATGCTTATAGTGATTTGCTTCCTGAGGATAAAGTGAATAAGGTAAAAGAGATCAAAGCAAAAAATCAGACAGTTGCTTTTGTGGGCGACGGAGTAAATGATGCGCCGGTCGTTGCTTTAAGTGATGTAGGAATTGCTATGGGAGGACTGGGAAGTGATGCTACGATTGAAACTGCCGATGTTGTTATACAAGATGATATGCCGAGTAAAATTCCAATGGCAATTAATATTGGAAGAAAGACAAAACAGATTGTTTGGCAAAATATCGTTTTAGCATTTGTTGTAAAAGGAATTGTTTTAATTCTGGGTGCAGGAGGGTTAGCCACCATGTGGGAAGCTGTATTTGCAGATGTGGGAGTTTCTTTGATTGCCATCCTGAATGCAGTAAGAATCCAACGGATGAAATTTTAAACATCAACATAATTAACTAAATAAAAAGCTCCACTGACATTCAGTGGAGCTTTTGCCTTAAAAAAAATATCAATGACTTTCATCATAAATTAGGCATAAGAAAATTTTGAGTAGTATATTTGCGGGATAGAATTGATCATTGAAGTTTTTCATATCCATATTCATTATTTTTACCATAGCAATACGTCCTGTTTTGCCATTAGTGAATTATGCGGTTAACTATGATTATATTGTTAAGAATCTTTGTGAAAACAGAAACAAGCCAGAGTCTACCTGTAAAGGTAAATGTTATGTAGCAAAAGAATTGGCTAAAACTGAAAAACAATCCAGCCCCCAAGTGATAAAGATTTCTGTGATAGATGTATTTCTTTCCAATGAAATCCTCTCTTTCTCACATAAAATAGGAGCTGATCATCTGCAAAAAGAAGCCAGTTCAGGCTCTATCAATTTTTGCACTTCAGAATATTTTTCCAGAATATTTCATCCTCCTTTAGGATAGTATAGTTATCATTAAACTAATTTATTCGTTGAAATGTTAGGCGTATGGTCGTTTTAAAAACCATTCACGATGTAATTGGTATATAATTTATTTCTAAACTATTTTATTCATTATTAATTTCATTTCAATCTAATGAAACATATATTCATTTTGACAGTATTGCTGTCGGTGTCCTTATTTTCCTGTGCCCAGGAAACTCCTAAGGTAAAACATAGTAAAAGTATGAGTACTCCTACAGAAAACCTTAAAAATGTAAAAGTGGTCAATGCTGAAGATCCGGTGTGCCATATGAAAACGGCAGACTATTTAAAGTTTACGTCAACTTATAAAAATAAGGTGTACGGTTTTTGCAGTGCTTCATGCAAGGACGAATTCAATAAAAACCCTGAAAAATATGTCCAAAAATAAAAAAACAACCCAAAGTTCAAAAAGTAAGATCATCATTCCTATTGCGGTTATTGCTATTATTTTTCTTGGAGTAGGTTTCGGAATGAGCTATTTTAAAAAAAGCTTTTATACAGTCATGAAAGTTCCCGATTTTGAACTTACTGATCAGAATAATAAAAAGATTACCAATAAGGATATGCTGGGGAAAGTATATCTCGTAGAGTTCTTTTTCAGTAAATGTCCCACCATTTGTCCGGTGATGAATAGCAATATGAAAGTGATCGAGGAAGAAATCAACGATCCTGAATTCGGGATTATTTCCATCAGTATCGACCCATTAAATGATACCCCCGAAACTCTGAAAAAGCACGCTGACAGAATTGGAGTAAAGTCTCCGAACTGGCATTTTTTAACGGGTGACAGGACATATATTGGAAATCTTGCCGATCAGTTCAACATTTATGTAGGCGATAAAGAAGATGAAGGTGAAAGCCTCAATCACAGTGGGATGATTGCCCTGGTGGATCAGGAAGGAAATATCCGATGCAGATATAATAAAGACAACATGCCGATTTTATATTATTCCGGATTAAACTATAAAGATCCTGAAGGAAAGGAAACGGAGCTTACCGGAAAATATCATCCGGATAGGGAAAGACTGATTGAGGATATTAAAAAGCTTTTAAAGTAGTTGAAAGTTGAAAGTTGGAAATTGAAATTGGAATGTTTCGGGAGTTATCTATTTGGCAGGCTTTATTAACTTCCTTCTTCCAGCATCGTGCTTCCTACTATAAAAAAATATTGTTAAACCATAAATACAAAACATTATGAAGATTATGAAAATCGCTGCCTTAAGTGCAGTTTTCGCGGCGCAATTTGCTTTTGCACAATTCAAGCAAACCCCTTTATCGTACGCATACAATGCGTTGGAAGGTTCAATTGATGCGCAGACAATGGAAATTCATTATACAAAACATGCTGCCGGGTATGTAAGTAACCTGAATAAAGCTATTGCAGGAACACCTCAGGAGAAAGAAACTTTATTCCAGATCCTTTCTAAAGTTTCTACTTTAAGCCCTACCATCAGAAATAATGCAGGGGGGCACTTTAATCATGAGCTTTTCTGGACGATGCTTACTCCTGTGAAAAATACTCAGCCATCTGCTAAACTATTAAAAGCGATTACTGAAACTTTTGGAAGTTTAGATGCATTTAAAGAGAAAATGGGTAAAGCCGGAGCGGAGCGTTTTGGTTCCGGATGGGCTTGGCTGTCAGTTGATAAAAACGGAAAGTTATTTGTGTCTTCAACTCCTAACCAGGACAATCCTTTAATGGATGTGGTAGAAGAGAAAGGAACTCCGATCTTGGGGATTGATGTTTGGGAGCATGCGTATTATTTAAAATATCAAAATAAGAGAGCTGATTATCTTACCGCTATCTGGAATGTATTAAACTGGAAAGAGGTAAGCAACAGATATGAAAATGCGATAAGCAAAAAATAAAGTATGAATTATATTTGCAGCATATTCCTAACCTTCTATATGGTGTTCAGACCTCTGATCCCCATCATGGAATATGCTGTAAATTATGATTATATCGTTGAAACTCTTTGTATCAATAAAGACAAGCCAGAACTTAATTGTAATGGTAAATGTTATTTGAGTAAAGAGCTTGCTAAAACCAACGATACAGAATCAACACCCCTATCCAAAGGGAAAAATTCCGGACAGAAAATTCTTGATATTTACATTCTTCCGGATATCGCAGAGATAAAAAACACATGTCAACAATATAGCTCTAACTTTAATTTTATTTACCAAAAGAATTATTCTTTTCTTTTTCTAAAACCTATTTTCCGGCCTCCGGTTTTTTAAGTTGTTTATCCATTTTAGCCACTCAGTTTTTAAAGTTCACATGAAGTGAAAATCTCAGATTTTCAAAAAACTTAAGTGTTCTTCATAATCGTTTCATTATTCACTTTAAAGATTCTAAAGTGTTTAAAACTTTTGTGTCTTTTGTGGTTAAAAAAATGAGTGTCTCCACATTCAAAGATATTTTTATTCAAACAAATACAACTTAAAAAATCAACAATGAAAATTTATAAATTTTTATCATTATTCTTTATTGCCTTTACTTTATTAGCTGTTTCTTCTTGTCAAAACAATGACGATGATGATAATCCACAGGATACCACACCCGGAAATCTTCAGATCAAATTTGAAAACGGATTCAATAATCTGGGCGGAATTGTTCTTAATCAAACGACTCAAACCTCTTCCAGTGGGCAAAAGCACCAATTTTCCACTTTAAAATATGTGGTGAGTAACATCAGCCTGATCGATGAGAATGGAAAAGAGTTCAAATACAATGAAAACAATCCTGATAAAGGGGCTTTTATCATAGATCAGGCAGATGCGGTAGCTGGAATTGTTTATGTAAATCTTACCGGGATTCCTAAAAACAATTATAAAAAAGTAAAATTCGGATTGGGGATCAGCCAGAATGCTTATCTCCTGGGAATGGATGGACAAGCAGAATTCTGGAATAAAGCAAAAGCAAAAGGGATGTCATGGTCATGGGCTGCCGGGTATGTTTTTGTGAAGCTGGAAGGGAAATACGGCACAGCCGCTGCGGATAAAGAATTCATGAATCATACCGGGAATATGGGAAATGTTACTGCTAACAATACTCCAAATCTATACCGGGAAATTACTTTAGATCTTCCAACAACAGCCAGGGTGACTGGCAAAATAAGACCGTCGATTCATATTCTGGCAGATCTTAATCAGTATCTAAGCGGTGATACAGCACTTACATTAGATACAAATAATGATATGATGATGGGATCAAGCCAACATTTAGTGAATGTAACGAATAACCTTACCAAAATGTTTTCTGTAAATCATGTTCATAATGATGAAGATTAGAAGTATACTGAAAATTGGGTTAATTATTGTCGGCCTTTTTAATACAATTTCATGCTCTGATGAGGTTATTGAACCCTTGGAAAAAGACGAAGCTTATAACCTGCAATTTCCATCTTATTTTCCTGAAATGACTTTTGATAAAGCGGGAAATCCGGTCACCAAAAATGGAGTAGAACTAGGTCGGAAATTGTTCTATGAAGGAAGGCTTTCACGTAATAATACCATTTCATGTGGTTTCTGTCATATCCAGGAGAATGCTTTTACCCACCATGGGCATAATGTAAGTCATGGTGTGGATGACAGGATTGGAATACGGAATGCTCCGCCTATACAGAATATGGCATTCTTAAAAAGATATATGTGGGACGGGGTAATTCATAACCTGAATGAACAACCTATTATTCCAATTACTGATGCTAATGAAATGGATAGCTCGATGCCGGAAGTAATTTCTAAACTGAATATGGATGATAAGTATAAAAAACTTTTCAAATCAGCTTACGGTGACGAAAATATTACGGGAGAAAGAGTTTTAAAAGCGTTATCCCAATTTATGGTGACAATGATCTCAGCGGATTCAAAATATGATCAGTACAAGCAGGGAAAAGCCACTCTTACATCAGTTGAAGCGCAGGGAATGGCATTGTTTCAGCAGAAATGCTCGACCTGTCATAGTGGAGAATTATTTACAGATGAAAGCTTTCGAAATACCGGGATGTATTATAATACGCAATTTAAAGATGCAGGTCGTTACCGGGTAACCCTGGATCAAATGGATTGGATGAAATTCAGGGTTCCCAGTTTGAGAAATGTTGAATATACGGCTCCTTATATGCATGACGGAAGGTTCTACACATTAGATGCTGTTCTTAATTTCTATTCGGATAATGTGGAAGATAATGCTAATCTTGATCCGCAGCTTAAACAAAATGGACATGTCGGAATTGCAATGACTACTGTTGAAAAACAATCAATTATTGCTTTCCTGAAAACATTATCTGATAAGAGTTTTATTACCAATCCTAAATTCTCTGAATAAATTTTAATCAAACATGAAAAATATATTTTTAATACTCTTGGGTCTGGTTATGTCACCAATAGCTAAGGCGGAACCAGTAAAGGATAGTCTTTATATCCCTGAAAATAACTTTAATTCTATCAGATTGCTGGAGGATGATTGTGATGCGTGTGGCTGCGCTGCAGGAAATGGTTCATCAGGATTTGAATCTTTACTTAACCCTCAGTTTATAGGAATAAAATATTTTGCACAACACTATAAGGCGAAAGAGAATCTTTTCGTGAAAGACCTGACTCAGGATCAGTATTTTAATACAATTCAGTTGTGGGGAAAAGTTCCCATTACAAAAAAGTTGAGTGTTTATGGAAGCTTACCGTTTCAGTTTCATGAAAAAAGAACCTTGCAGGGGGATATCAGGATTAATGGAATTGGAGATCTCAATCTGATGGGAATCTATCAGCTGATCAATTCGAAAGATACTTCCCATCAGTTAAATGGAGGATTGGGAGTGAAGGTTCCTTTAGGGAAATTTGATGAAAAAGGAATTACAGGAGTGAATCCCAGTTTTCAATTGGGGACAGGAAGCTGGGATTACCAGATGGTTTTGAATTATAAATATCAGAAGAACAAAGTAGCGGTCATTGTGAATACTGATTATACTGTTAAAGGTGAAAATAAAAAATATTATCAATTCGGAAACCAGTGGAACTATGCAGCGACAGGATTTTATCAGATTCATGCCGATAAAAAAGTAATCTTTTCCGGGAAAGCCGGATTGCAGGGTGAGGTATATGACCGGAATAAGCAGTTTAATGAGGATTTACCGGATACTGCAGGAAGCGCTTTATACGGGAAGGTCGGTTTTGAACTGTCGTACAGTAAATGGAGCCTGGGAAGTGAGCTGATGCTTCCGGCTTATTCGAATCTTGCTGGCGGAAACATTGAAGCCAAATCCAGATTCAGTGTTTTTATCAACTTTGGAATTTAGGAAATCAAATAAACATTCCGTTGCAATTGTAACGGAATGTTTGTTTTTATATGGTTGATTATCATTTTATTAAGGCCGGTATTGTTTCTGGGCAGAATTTTCTATCTTTGCCGCAATCTGGTGAGCCGTAAAAGGCTCTTAAAAGGGAATCCGGTGTAAATCCGGAACAGACCCGCTGCTGTAAGCTCTAAACCAAAATTTTTGAAGCATATATCCACTGTTTTTATGGGAAGGATTTCAAAAATGGAGTAAGTCAGAAGACCTGCCGGAAAGATTAAAGTTTGATGCTTTCGTGGAATAAAGCTTAGGACAACAATGATTCTGTGCAGTACTGCTGTATGTTGTCATTGCTGCTTTCTTATATCCATTAGCATCAAAATTATTCTCAAAGAGCTAATGGAATTAAAATTTACTTTTCATAAAACTACTAAAACGATTATCACAGTTCTTGTGTTATTCGCTCAGCTTTACTTTTCCCAGTCAAAAGATAGCATAAAAGAGAAAGGGATCTTACCCGTTACTATTTACAAAAAGGATTTTAAAGAGATCCTGCCGGCTCAGACACTTTCGGGTGAGCAGTTGGAAAGGCTTAACAGCCAGTCTGTAGCAGATGCATTACGATATTTTTCAGGAGTTCAGATCAAAGATTATGGAGGTATTGGTGGATTAAAAACAGTGAATATCCGAAGTATGGGCAGCCAGCATGTTGGTGTTTTTTATGATGGAATTCAATTGGGAAATGCACAAAATGGAGTTGTTGATCTGGGGAAGTTTTCGCTGGATGATATTGAAGAGATATCATTGTATAATGGGCAGAAAAGCGAGATTTTTCAACCGGCAAAAGATTTTGGTTCTTCCGGGTCTATTTACTTACAGCCAAAGACACCCATTTTTTACGGAAAGAAAAAAACAAATCTTATTCTTAGAACGAAGAACAGTTCCATAGATCTGTTCAACCCCTCTTTTCGTCTGGAGCAAAAGATTTCAAATAGGATTTCAGCAAGTTTCAGTTCAGAATTTATACAAAGTGACGGGCGATATAAATATAAATATCAAAAAAAGAATCCGGATGGTTCTGTTGCCAATGATACGGTTGCCACAAGATATGACTCCTATATTAACGCCAAACGATTTGAAACCAGCCTGAACGGAACTTTAAATAACGGAAGCTGGAACATTAGAGGGTATGGATATGTATCGGATCGCGGGATCCCTTCAGCTATTGTTAATAATGGATTCGAACCCAAGGGGCAAAAACTATTAGATAAGAACTATTTTGTACAGGGTAATTTTAGAAAGAAAATATTTCCAAAATTTGAGACCCAGCTTAAAGCCAAGTTTGCATACGATTATACCAGGTATATTGATACTGTAAATGTCGCTGAAACAGCTTTAAAGACGGATAATAAATATATTCAGAGGGAAGTTTATTTGTCATCTTCAAATATATATTCAATTACTCCGAATTGGGATGTTAGTGCCAATGTAGATTTTCAATATAATAATCTGGATTCAAACCTGAGGTTGTTTTCTTTTCCTACCCGCTATACATCATTAGTCGCTTTTGCAACGACCTACCAATGGAACCGGTTTAAATTTTTAGGGAGTGTCTTAGGTACTTTTATTCGGGAAGATGTAGAACTTAATTCGAAGTCACCGGATAAAAGGGAATGGACACCCTCTGCATTTTTAAGCTATCAGCCTTTTGTAGCAAAGGATCTTACCATCAGAGCTTTTTATAAAAGAATTTTCAGGATGCCAACTTTCAATGATTTGTATTATACAATGATAGGAAACGTTTTCCTGAAACCTGAATTTACCAATCAGTATGATCTTGGATTTACTTATCAAAAACAGTATGACAATAAGGTCTTGAAAAGAATTTATCTAAAAGCAGATGGGTACTATAACAAGGTTGAAAATAAAATTATAGCAGTTCCTACGACCAATCTTTTCAGGTGGATGATGACCAATCTTGGGGATGTGCAGATTATTGGCGCTGATGTTAATGTGCAGGCGGAATTGGCCTTAGGGAAGGTAACATTAAAGCCATTGCTGAGCTATACTTATCAGAGTGCCCGGGATTTTACCGAGAAAGGAGAATCCTACTATGGAGACCAGATTCCTTATGTTCCATGGCATTCCGGAACTTTTACCATGATGGCTGATTATAAAGACTGGAGCTTTAATTACAGTTTTATGTATACCGGAAAACGGTATGATGCACAACAGAACAATATTGAATATAACGCTATTACGCCCTGGTATACCCACGACTTATCCATTCAGAAAAAATTCAACTGGTATTCACAGCAATTTAAGGTAAGCTTTGAAGTAAATAATACTTTGAATCAGCACTATGATGTGGTAAGAAATTATCCAATGCCCGGCAGAAATTTTAAACTTATTGTAAGCTATACATTATGAGAAAAATAAACTATTATCTACTTGTATTGAGTATGTTTTCATTGTTTTCATGCAGAACAGACGAATACACTCCAAAAGAAGAGAAAGTGGAAGGTCTTGCGCCACCAGAAAATACAGCGATTAAAGGTTTTTATGTTTTGAATGAGGGGAACATGGGAAGTAATAAATGTACCCTGGACTTCTTTGATTATACAACGGGAAGCTATCGCAGAAATATCTATGCGGAAATAAATCCAAGTGTTGTCAAAGAATTGGGGGATGTAGGTAATGATATCCAGATCTATGGAAGTAAACTTTATGTAGTTGTAAATGTCTCTAATAAAATTGAAGTATTGGATGCCAAGACCGCAAAACGGATTAAAACAATTCAACTGCAAAACTGCCGGTATGTGAAATTTAAAGACGGGAAAGCTTATGCAAGCAGCTATGCGGGGCCTGTTGATATCAATCCCAATTCCCCTAAAGGAAAAGTTGTGGAAATTGACACCGTTTCGCTTTCTATTCAAAGACAAGTCACGGTTGGTTACCAGCCGGAAGAAATTGAAATCGTAGGGAATCAGCTTTTTGTTGCCAATTCCGGAGGATATATGGTTCCAAATTATGATAAAACAGTTTCTGTAGTAGATCTGAATACGTTTACAGAAACAAAAAAATTAAACGTTGCAATCAATCTTCATCGCCTTAAGAAAGACAATTATGGAGATTTATATGTAAGCTCAAGAGGGGATTATTACAATGTTCCATCGAGTTTATATCAGGTAGATGCTATTACAGGAGTTGTAAAAAAAGATTTTCATGTTGCTGTAAGCGAAATGACCATTGTGAATGATAAGCTTTATTATTATGGAAATGAGTTTAATTATAATACCCATTCCTACACAAAGAATTTTGGAATTATTGATGTGAAAACAGAGCAGATCATTTCCAATAAAATTATCGATCAGGAATATGTGGATGCCATTAAAGCTCCTTATGGAATTGCTGTAAACCCTATTACAGAAGATATTTACATTACTGATGCCCGAAACTATGTGTCTACCGGATTTGTCTATTGCTTTAACAAAAGCGGGCATTTCAAATGGAAGACCGAAGGTGGGAATATTCCTGCCCATTTTGCTTTTCTATATAAATAATCAGAACCCAAAATATGGATAATACTATTTTTAAAATTATAAAGACAATGCTTGTCATATTTCTTTTAATAGAAGTGACTGCGTGTAAGAGTGACAGGGATGAAGAATCACCATTTAAAGGTTTAGATGCATCTTATTCAGTTAATCGTTTTAAGGTTCTTAATATCGCGGCGAATGTATCAGGTAAAATGACGTGGAGCATTAAGGATTCTATTATTTCTGAAGGCTCTGAACTGGATTTCATCAGCCCTTATGCTAAAACCTATCCACTCACATTAAAAATTGAGAACAATGGGAGTGTAAAAACATATCAATCTACTATTATTGTTAATAAGGAAACCGGTTCTTACAGTAAATACATTGCTAATGTATTAGATTTCCGCCCGGCGGTAGGGCAATTTACAAATGAAATTCCGGAATATATTACCGGAAATAACGCAGCGAGCATGCTTCAGAAAGCCAGGGAATCTTTAGTAGGGTCTAATTCTACTATGGTAAGTCTCGGTGGTTTTGGAGGATATGTTGTTTTTGGTTTTGATCATACCATTCCGAATATGAATGGGAGGGATTTTAAAATCCTTGGAAATGCTTTTTGGGGAAACAATGCTAATGATCCCCGTTCCGGTTCTTGTGAACCAGGAATTATTATGGTGGCTTATGACAAGAATAAAAACGGAAAGCCTGATGACGGTGAGTGGTATGAGATTGCAGGAAGTGAGTATTTTAAAAATACAACAATAAAGAATTATAGCATTACTTATTTTAAACCTAATGAAACTAAGCCACCTGTCCCGGGAAGTGAGCCATGGCAAACCGATATAGAATATATTAAATGGCAGGATAATCTTGGGAATAATGGATTTAAAACTAAAAATGCGTTTCACGATCACAGTTTTTTTCCATTATGGATTTCTGATGCTTCTTACAGTTTATCGGGAACAAAAATGCAGAATAATTTCTACGATCAAAGCGGAAACGGATCTTATTGGGTAGGTAAGTCCTTTGATTTTGGGTACGCAGATAATGCTCCGAATAATGATGAAGCCTCCAATATCGATATCTCCTGGGCTGTGGATAAGACTGGGAAATACGTAAAGCTTCCCGGGATTGATTTTGTAAAAGTATATACCGGAATCAATCAGGAGGCTGGCTGGCTTGGAGAAGTTTCTACAGAAGTGGCCGGAGCTTATGATTTATACATAAAATAAAAATTCAACAATAAATTTATTTAAAAATGAAAAAGATCTATCTTTTAACGTTACTGTTATTTTTTGCATTTTTCACGAATGCACAGGTAACGGTTCAGGGCGTGCCCCGTAATGATATTAAGCAACATTCGATACAAAGGAATGAGCTTAAAACGATAACGAATGTTACTGACTTTTCTGATATCCAGTATTGGGTAGGAACCGGTTCTAAAAAAGCTGCTTTTGTTGTACAATGGAATGATGGAAAAAATCCTGATGCTTTAGTTTGGGGATTTAAATGGGATGGAAATGCAACAGGAGAGGATATGCTAAAAGCTATTGCAAAAGCTGACCATCGTTTTTACTCTTTGCTTTATCAGGGAACAACTTTTGGAACTGCAATAGGGGGACTTGGTTTTGATCTGAACGGACAAGGAACCAATGGGCTTTATAAGAGCGGTAACACAACATATCCGCTGTATCCACTCAATGGAATTGTCAATACGACAGCATATGATTTTGATGATTATGCTGCTATAGATGCAGCCAACGACCACTGGAAATCAGGTTGGACCACTGGATATTGGTCTTACTGGGTGAAAAATCCTGCGGATGCTGCTTTTGGATATTCAAGTTTAGGTGCTAGCAGTCGTGTTTTAGAAAATAATTCATGGGATTTGTGGAATTTCTATCCTGGAATGATTGATCAACCTATTTCAACAACTTTGACACCAGTATCAGCGTATTCTTCACCAACTGCATTTACAGATGGTTATTTTATGGTCAATGAAGAGTGGTTCGGACATACTAACGGATCGGTAAATTTTATCGGAAACAATGGGCAAATTAATTATCGGGCTTACAGCAATGTAAACAATAATCAGGCATTTGGAGCTACAACCCAATATGGAACGATCTATGGAGATAAGTTTTATTTTGTTTCAAAACAGGCATCAGATGGTGGAGATACTCAGTATACTCCTGGAGGAAGGCTCGTTGTTGCAAATGCTTCGACCATGCAAAAGATAGCAGGATTTAATACAATTGGAGGAGGAGATGGAAGATCTTTTCTTGGAGTTAATGAACATAAAGGGTATATAGGAACTACTACAGGAATTTTTTTATTTGATATTGATAACCTGCAGGTTGGAAGTTTAGTGACTGGAACGAGTGGAAAGGGGCAGATTGGGAATATGATCCGTACCTCACAGTATGTGTTTGCGGTAACACAAAATGGCGGAATATTGGTTATTAATCCTAATACCAATGCTGTAGTACAAACCATTGCAGGAGCATTCTATTCAATCGTGCAAGCAAAAGATGGAAGTGTTTGGGCTGTTCAGCAGCAGAAACTAACCAATATTAATGCTACTACTTTTGCAACAACAGATTATAACATTCCTACTACTAAGTATATTGGTGACTGGGGTGCATGGTATGCGGGAAGACTTGCGTACAGTAATCAGCAAAATGCACTTTACTGGATCAACTCTATCAGCGCTTTTGCTTCTGGAACTCAGATTGTGAGATTTGATGTTACTAATAAAACTTTCAACGAAAATTTTGCGGCTATTCCAGGGCAGACGGGAACATATAAGCAGATTCCTTATGGGGCAGCATTACGTGTTAATCCTGTTACAGATGAATTGATTTTGAATACCACAGAAAGTGGATATGGAGCACATTATCAGAAAAACTGGGTGCACACATTTAATAATTCAGGAGTTCTTACCAATACTAAAATATTAAATGATTATTACTGGTTTCCTGCAATTACTGTATTCCCGGATAATAATGCTCCAGTCATAAAAAGTACATTCCCATCTCAAACAACTGTAAACAGCACAACTACAATTGACCTGAAAACAGTGGTTTCTGATACAGATAACTTATCATTGGCTATCGTAAAAACTGTAAAATCAAATACGAATTCAGCTGTTGTTACAGCGGTAATCAATACAAACGATGAGCTTGTTTTGACGCCGCAGAGTACGGGTACGGCTACTGTTGTATTAAGTTTCAATTCTAATGGAAAGGTGGTTGAAAAATCTCTTACCGTAAATGCAAGTGTTTCTACGTTGGGAACAGCTGAGGTTAAAAAACTTGAATTGGGTATCTATCCTAATCCTGCTACAGATATTCTTAATATCAAAACTCAGGATAAAGTAATGAGTACTGTGGTTTATGATGGATCAGGGAAGGTGGTTAATACCCGCTTTAGCAATGGACAGATTAATGTGAGTACACTTACTAATGGTGTATATATTCTAAAGGTGGTTACTGATAAAGCAGTTTACCAGCAGAAGTTTATTAAGAACTAATCTGTAAAGGATACTTTAAATATATAAGCTCCTACCACACACTGGTAGGGGCTTTTTTAATCTGGATAGTCCTTCGATGTAAGAATATTGGAGAATAAGAAATAGATATCTACGCTATAATATATTCTTATTGACTTCGATTAGGTATGAATGATGGATTGTGATAAAGAGAGTAGATGTATGAGATGATATGGTGTTGATCCATATGCAGGGAATTGTAAAATAAAATCCGGCAGGCTTTTAGCCTGCCGGATTCATTATATATGTATATCTTTTTACTTAATCATAATTTTACGAGAGTAGGCTTTTCCTTCCTTCGTCGTAAGGGTCATGATGTAAACTCCTTGAGGCAATGTAGACTCAAATGTTTTTGATTTTAGTTTGGTACGATAAACTTCTTTTCCTGATGTATTGATTAAAGCAACTTCAGATCCTTCTACAGGTACGTTTCCGTCAAGGGTAACTTGTCCGTCCTTGCTGTAAGCCATTAAGCTGATGTGTGGATCTTTATATTGGTATGCGTAATAAATACGGAAACCACCGTTAAGGTTAAGAAGACCTGAATTAAGACTTATTTTAACACGGTCAAAAGGCTTGTTCATTGTAAGTTCAAGCGCTCCTCTGCTTGCATCTGTGCCTCCAAGCTTAAGAACGTCATCGTTAATGTTCATGTAATCATTGTTTGAAACATCTCCAAGAAATGTCTCTACAGATACTCCACCGATTAACTGAGCAGTTAGAATAGATTGATCTGTACCAATTCCAATAACAAGTTTGTTGGTGTCTGCAATTATGTTGGTTGTAGAGAAAATAAGGGTTTGCTCTGTTCTTCCTAGTAGTCCAATGGGAACGAGTAAGGTAGAATAATCAGTCTCATTACTTCCCACAGCATTTTCGGGGTTTTGTACAAAACAAGCTACACAAATACCGTAAGCTCTGTTTGTTTGGCTGCTGGCATACACTTTATTAAGTTGTGCAAAAGACATGGCGTTCATAAGGAACAGTAGAGAAGCCAGTACTACTTTTTTGGTCATACTTTGGCCTGCGAATAGATTTGTTTTCATGGGTAAAAATTTAATTTTTAGTTTTTATAAAGTTACACATAAAATGATTATGTTGTTGAATTTATTTCATTTTTATGTGATTTAGAGTCGCTTTATTTTTTTTAAACACCGGGAAATCAGCTTTAAATTTGAAAATTGGTTATTTATAACCATAAAAAAGGGTTATTAATTTAATAATTAATTAATACTAAAGGCTAATTAATCCTAATTTGCGATATCTCCATTCTTTGAAAAAATAAAACTCCTTACCACTTGAGTAAAGAGTTTTGTAATAGATATGATGAAGGGTATTCCCCTTAGCTTTTCTTTGATCCTTTAATATTAGGTAAGAATGCCGTTATTATTCCCATGAGAGGTAAAAAGGCACAGATTTTAAAGACATATTCAATACTGGTGTCATCTGCTACAGCACCTAATACTGCAGAACCGATTCCCCCCATTCCAAACATGAAACCAAAAAATAAGCCTGCAACCAATCCAATTTTGTCTGGCATAAGATCGGTAGCATATACCAGAATAGCTGAAAATGCTGAAGCGATGATCAATCCAATTAAAACAGCAAATACAATAGTCCATGCCAATGGAAGGTAGGGAAGGCACAGTGTGAATGGTGCAGCTCCTAAAATGGAGATCCAGATAATCTTTTTTCTACCATATTTATCTCCTAATTTTCCGCCCAAAATAGTTCCTACAGCGACTGCGGCAAGAAACATAAATAAGTAAAGTTGGGAATCCTTTACTGAAATATGAAATTTATCGATCAGGAAAAATGTGAAGTAATTCGTCATGGATGCCAGATAAATATATTTTGAAAATACCAGCGCCAAAAGAATGGTAATGGAAAAAATGACTTTTTTTCTTGACAAATCAATTCGTACCACCATGTCTGAATGTTTGGCCGCTTTTCTTATGGAAAGTCTTTCAGCATACCAGTTTCCTATTCTCCATAATACGATAATACCAATAAATGCTGCAATTGCAAACAATCCTACATATCCCTGGCCTAGAGGAAGCACAATAAGAGCTACTAATAAAGGTCCAATAGCACTCCCGGAATTGCCGCCCACCTGAAAAATAGATTGTGCCAATCCTTTTTGTCCTCCTGATGCCAGCTGGGCTACTCTTGAAGCTTCAGGATGGAAAACTGATGAACCCATTCCTATTAATGCTACCGCGATCAGGATGACGTAATATTCGTGTGCTGCAGCTAAAAGTAATAATCCTGCCATTGATAAGGCCATTCCTATAGCCAGAGATCTTGGATTCGGCTTTTTATCGGTATAGATCCCGACAAAGGGCTGCAAAATAGATGCAGTAAGCTGAAATACAAGGGTAATAATGCCAATTTGGGCAAATGATAGTTTGAATTCACCTTTCAAAATGGGATATAGTGAAGGAATTGTAGATTGGATCAGGTCATTGAGAAAATGTGAAAAACTGATCATAAATAAAATAGGATAAACAATTTTACTGGTGTCAATTGCTTTTGTCTGTACATTGTCCATAATTAATAATTTATATTCATCTTATCATCTGATGAATTTTATGTTTGAATTATCTTTTTATATTTTTAAAGTAATTTTAAAATGATTTTTTCTGCAGCCAGAGAAGCTTTTTCAGCATCTCTGTTTTTTATATGGGTATAGAGTTCATTATGTAATTTTTGTGAAATCCTAAAAGCATCTGTATTATTATTGTGACTGCTTTCAAAAATTCGAAGAACCTGTCGGCTTGCAATTTTATATATTTCTTTTAATAGTTTATTACCACAGGCCTCAGCAATAGCTAAATGGAAATTGACATCTGCCTGGTAACATTCCTGTGCAAGTTCTTCTTCTGCAAATTTTCCCCTTAAATCTAAATATTCTTTGATGGTCTTAAGTTCATCTGCCGTATGATTAACCGCTGCTCTTGCCGCAACTTTAGATTCCAGTAAAGATCTTACTTCTTCAACTTCTTCTATTTCTGCTTTGCTCATTTGTAGTTCCAAAGATTCCTGAACATTTTTTGAAACAATAAATGTCCCTACACCTTGTTGTACACTTAAAACCCCTTTAATTGATAGTATTTTAATTGCTTCACGAATACTGGAACGTCCCACACCATATATTTTCATCAGTTCGGGTTCAGTAGGCAGCTGATTTCCAATGGCGTAAGTGTCATTGAGAATTCCTTCAATAAGTCTTTCTGCAACCTCCTGGGCTAAACTTCTTTTTTGTATCTGTGCCATAAACATCATATCATCTGATGAATGCAAAGGTACAATTTCTATAAGATATTCTACAACCAAATCCTTAAAAAATAAGAGAAAGTAGGATTGAGAAGTAAAAGAGCACTGAATAGTCGTGCTCTTTATTAGTCATTTATTCACATAATAGATTTAGGAAATACCCTTATATGATCTGTTAGACAGTTGCTGTCTCTATCTGGAATTGCCGTATCCTTATTTGAAATTTTTTTCTAGAAATGCGAATATTGTATCAAAATGTTTGGTAGGCTCAGCATGAGAACCTTCATAAATCTGATGCTCATAGGTATACTTAAATTGATGCTTTTTAAGTCGCTCAATAATTTTATTGCCCATTGGTACCGCTGGTATTATTTCATCTTTTGTGCCGGAAAGAAGAAGGATAGGACCTTGTATTAATTCTACTTTGATGGCTGCCTTTTGTTCAGCAAGGGTATCTTTCAGCATGGCACTAAACGCACTTCTAAGATCATGCTTTATTAAAAATGGAACGGATTCCTCGTTTACAGGAACGAAGGGTAGTTCTTTGTTGTCGAATGTCCAGCAGGAAGTGGTAAATTCCTGAGTATGGCCGGGAAAAACAACATGACTTGTAGACATCCCGATAACACAGGAGATATCTGGATAATAACTTCCTAACAATAAAGCCAGATCTGCTCCCCTGGAACCTCCAATAACTGCAATTTTCTTCTTGTTGATTTTTTTATTTTTAGAAGCCACTACGATTGCATTATGAACATCATTAATGGATATCCGGTCTAATAAAGCAGGTGTATTTTTACACCCGAAATACCCAATTGCAAGAAAGCTATATCCCTTATCAAGAAATTCCTGCCTGGTCTTTTTCCAATGATCTGTTGTCCATGGATTTCCACCCTCTGAACCTCCTAATCCCACGATCAGGGGTTGGTTCTCGTTATTTCCGACGTATAGGACTGCTTCTACATTAGCTGCTTTTAAAGTATCCTGTGAAAATATAGAAATGCTACAAAAATGTAATAGTAAAATTAGAAATGTCCAGGTTGTTTTATTAAAGTCCATGTTATTTTTTTTTCAAAGATGGGATTTAATAATCCGTAAACTTTTGACCTATATCAAAAAGTTATTTTTGGGTTCTGATCCTGCTTAGTGTTTCCTGTGTAATTCCTAAATAAGATGCTATCATTCCCAGAGGGATACGGTGATAGATCCCCTTATAGGTTTGGGTAAAATGATCATATTTTTCCTTAGCGGACGAAAAGCGCATGGAGGTGATCCGTTCCATAAGATGACCGACAACGGTTCCCATTGAAAGTCTTGAATATCTTTCCATTTCAGGAAAGTGGTCAAATAAATAAACCAGGTCGTTTACATGGATGCAGAAAGCTTCAGTGGCTTCTATAGCATCGATATAGTAAATGTCTTTTTGTCTTGTAAATAAACTTTTTGGAGAGTTGCACCATTCCCCTTCAACTGGGAAATATTCACTGATCTCTTTTCCGTCTTTTAGAAAGTAAGTTCTTAATAAGCCTTTCTGGATAAAATAAGATTGGGTACATACTTTGTCTGCATCATGGACGATGTCTCCTTTTTTAAAGGTAACAAAATACATTCTTTTGTCTAAGGCGGATCTTAGTTCATCACTGATCTTGATATAGCTCTCAAAGTGATCAAACAATAAATCCTTTTGTATAGAATTCTGATTTTCTGGATCAAGATGTTCCATAATTTATTGGGTTTTTAGAAAATAATTGATGCAACATGTAAATGTAAACTTATTAAGTGAGCTTTGCTTTACCGCTGTCCGATTTTTTACATAGATGATGATACGATGTTATGATTGCTCGTCGAATCCATAATTTTTGAGATAGTTAAAATAAATAAACAAGCAGACTTGTCTATCTGTTTTTTATATACCTTTGATCCCCGCACTAAAAGATTATAGAGCAATTACTAACTTGATAGGTCTAATCATCAACTAACAAAAATTTCATTACTGGAGCAGATAAATCAGTCTGGTTGATTTTAAGCAGGTAATTAACATTTAAATTTATAATTATGCCATTTATTACAATTACTTCCCTGAAAGGAAGATCAAAAGAAGAAAAACAAAAGATAGGTGAAGCTATACATGCAGCGATAGTAGAATCAGGGGTGCCCCCTGCAGATCGCTTTCAGAGATTTCTGGATCTAGAACCTGAAAACTTCCTTTATGACAAACATTATCCAAATCTTGAAAAAGGACGTTCAGAGAACTTTGTCGTTATTGAGATTCTGCTTTCTGTTGGTCGAAGCGTTAAAGTGAAGCGTAAAATTCTCGAAAGTTTAATAGCTAAATTAAGAGACCTGTCTTTCGATCCCGAGGATGTATTTGTTTCTTTCCAGGAAACAGCTTGGGAAAACTGGTCCTTTGCAAATGGAGAAATATTACATGCCTAAGACAGAGGACTTTTTAAAAAAGAAAATCTGTTTTTCTTTGGAGCATGTATTAATAAAAAAAGCTGCAAACATTGTTTGCAGCTTTTTTAGACTTTGATATTTAAGCTTTAGTACAGATCCAACATATATAAATCAAAAAAATAGATCATTTTGAGAAAGAGTACAGGTGCTGGACAGTGTATATTTTGGTTTTGATCTTTTATTTACTGTTGATTTCTTTTCAGATGATTTCAAGTTTAATAAGGGCACGAAAGTATCAACAAAAAGCAATGTGTTTATCCATGATCAATCAAAGAAGCTTGTTGTCTTGAAGTTTGAAAGGACAAGACAGATCGAATAAAAATATTCCGCCAAGTTTTGTTGCTTTGTCAGGGTACATTTACTCATAAAAAAGTTGATTCAAAACAATACGGAAAACCCTAAAGGGTGAATTAAAAAATATTTTTATATTAGCTAAGTAAAAACACAAACAATCAATGAAGAAAAATTTAATTATTCGACTGGTGCTTTCGATAGCACTGGTTACCTGTATGGGCTCCTGTAGCTCTGAGGAAGACCTCCTCATCAGGAAAGAAGAAAAGTATTCAAAAAATTTCAGGTATTTACTTCTAAAAAAGAGGAAGCTGTTAACTATGGGAATGGCTTTAAAACTTTATTAGAGCGTTATGATGAAATCAAGAATGTTCAACACACTTTAAAATCAATTAAAAAAGCTTGGAAAAATTCATCAAAAATAGCTGATGAATTTGTAGAATTTAATATTCGGTCTCAGGATATAACAACGAAAAATAAAGAAAAGTATACTCTTTTCCCTCTAATCAAAAATTATACTGTAGAAGGAGTAATTATCGCTGTTTTAAAAGAGAATGATACGCAGGTAGAATTTCTAAAAATGTCTTCTGATGCTGACAATTATAATGAAATATTAGGATTATTCCGGGCTCAATACTTAAAAAGCAATTTAAAAAATAAAAATTTAAATAAAGGAGCTGGAGGACCATGTGGTTTTGATGGTGCCCCTCCATGTGATATAGAAACTGTAGTTATTACCATCGGAGGAGGGGGTGGCGGAGGTTCTTTACCTCCAGGAGGCGGCTGGGTTCCGCCAGGAGGATGTGGACCTTATGAAGATTGCCTACATAATCCTGACGCGGGAGGAACTGCTGGAAGTGGGGATAATCCTAATAATAACCCCAACATAAATCCTTGTGATAAAACAAAAAGTAACTTAGAAAACCCTAATATAAAGGCGAAAATTACTGAACTGAAAGCACAATCAACACAGGGAGGAGAAAAAGGTGTGATGTTTAAAGCAGATGGTACTCCTTCAGCAACAATACCAGGTGGTGACCATAATGTGGGTTTTGGTGATAAGACAGGATATCAGGGAGGTTATCATAATCATACCCCTTCAGGGATACCAATGCTTTCTCCTCCAGATATAGAACAGCTTTTACAATTTGCACTAGCACAGGGAAATGGAAACCCTACAAATGCAAGTAATGCTTACCTAGGAATGGTAGCTCCAAATGGCATGCATTATGTAATATTATTCAATGGAACTTATAATGATGCATTAGTAACTTTTTCGCAACAAGATTTAGATGACCATGTAACTAGGTACCAAACTAGGTATGGTATGTTCAAACCATCAACTCCTGAAGGGTATGAAAAGTTATTTTTCAAATCTCTTAATGACATGGGGCTAAATGGAAAAGTAACCCTACAAAGAATAGAAAGTGATGGAACAATAAAAACAGTAACTAAAAATGATAATGGTACGACAACAGCTATACCATGTCTATAATCTTTAAATTAAATCGAAAAAATGAAAATTATATTATTCTTAACAGTATTCCTTTTCTCAAGTTCATGCTATTCACAACAAGTTTATCCATTGAATACAGATTTTGATGAAGTCCCTCAGAATTCCTATTTAAAGGATTCCAATAATGAATTAACTCCTTATATAGGAACCTATAAATCTTCTTTTCAAAATAGGGAAATCACAATCTATATTACAAAAGAAGTACAAAAGTTTTTTAAAGCCTTAAGGGTTTATCAAGACGCGTTGTCAATAAGATATGTTGTGAAAAATTCAGCAGGAGCTATTCTTCAAGACACACAAAGCATGACTTTTCAACCAAATCAATTTGAACATACTATTTACAGTCATGGGACTTATCCTAATCAGAATATTGTATGGTTCAATTATGGGGGAACAAATTGCAGAGTTGGTTGGGGAGCTATTGAATTAAAAAAGATTAGTACTACTCAGCTATCATGGGAATACAGACCTAATGACATCATACTTGACAGCAGTAAGTGCCCTCAAGGAACAGACATAAATATCTACTTGCCTGAAACAAAAGGTTTGATATTTACTAAACAATAAAATCAACAAATTATAATTATAAATCAACCTTTATCAATTTTGGTAAAGGTTTTTTTGTTGTAGCCTTATACAAAGAGTCTACCCATGAAAGAAAGACTTAAAGAACGTAAGTGATGAAAAATTCTTTCTTCTTTTCAAATATATTCACAGATTAAGATGTTACAAGGGTTTCAAAAAAAGGAATATTTGAGTGCAATTCTACTTCAAAATTTCAAGACAATTTTTAATCGAACAATTCCAAGACAAAACAGACAAATGCTTAGGTAATCCGAATTTATGATTACAGGAATTAATTCTATTATATTTGGTGGAATTCATTAAGAATTGGCTTAAGCAATGAAATGAATGATTTATCATTACTAACAATATAGATGTTCAGATGTTGCAATAAATATAAATGAAATTCTTGAAAGTTTAATAGCTAAATTAAGAGACTTGTCTTTCGATCCTGAGGATGTATTTGTTTCTTTCCAGGAAACAGCCTGGGAAAACTGGTCCTTTGCAAATGGGGAAATATTACATGCCTAAGACAGAGGACTTCTTAAGAAGAAAATCTGTTTTTCTTTGGAGCATATATTAATAAAAAAGCTGCAAACATTGTTTGCAGCTTTTGTAAGCTCTGATCTTTAAGCTTCCGTAGCCCGTAGGGGAATCGAACCCCTCTTACCAGAATGAAAATCTGAGGTCCTAACCGATAGACGAACGGGCCATCTACGCATACACTAATTTGACTCAGTGCGTTAGGTTTTTGTTTTTATAAGTTTACAACTCTTATTAGTAGCCCGTAGGGGAATCGAACCCCTCTTACCAGAATGAAAATCTGAGGTCCTAACCGATAGACGAACGGGCCAACTATCCGTGTTACGCTAATTTATTAACGTGCTTAGTTAATTTACTTTTTAAGTTAGCAGCTTTGTTTTTGTGGATAATATTTTTCTTAGCTAATTTATCCAACAAAGAGATAACCTTTGGCAATTGCCCTGCAGCAGCAGCTTTATCTTCTTCATTTCTCAATATCTTCATAGCTGATCTAGCAGTCTTGTGGTAGTATCTGTTACGAACTTTTCTAACTTCGTTTTGTCTAATTCTCTTTAGTGCTGATTTATGATTTGCCATATCGTTCAAATGTGAGTGCAAAAGTAAAACCTTTTTTCTTATCTGCCAAATTTATTTTTAAATAATTTCAATTTTCTTCAGATAAGTATTTTCTCAGTTTGTCTATTGCTTGTTCTATTTTAAAATTTTCTTGTTCTTTATCTATTTTCTTGATAATATTTCCCAACATTATCATAGCATTGTTCCATTCTCCAGTTGTATTGGTGAAGGTTAGTCCATCTATAGTTACTTCAAAGGCTACCCTTTCTCCATACCTGTAAAGCCTGAAACTTATCTTCTCATCTCTGCCTGTTATCCCATCTTCATTAACTTTCAAGTCGTAACTTTTTGGGTTAGAGTGGATTTTCTTAAAAAGCAATGTTGCTTCTTGAATTTTTAAATCCGGCATGATATCAAATTTGGTAGCCTATAGGGGAATCGAACCCCTGTTGCAAGGATGAAAACCTTGAGTCCTAACCACTAGACGAATAGGCCAAATTTTGAGGTTGCAAAAGTAATAATTAACTTCTTAACTTCAAAATTATTTTTTATACTATCTGTAAACTTTTTGGATGATGGTGTTCTTAATTCCCTTAGATTCAAGGTCTTTCTGTAGTTTTACCGCATCTTCTAAAGTGTATACTTTTCCATAAGTATAATAGAAAACTCCACTTTCTTTGTTCCTTTCTACGTCTTTCAGGGTTTGAAGAATAAATGAATTACCATTTAATTTGTCTCCCACATAAAGCTCAATAGTGTAATATCCTGTGCTGATTTTTTGGTTAGGCATAAACCCTACAGCAAATGCATTTTTAAATCCTGCATCTCTTGCTGTCTTCAGGTTGATATCTTTTACAGATGCCATATTCGTCACTCCATAGTAGTACTTATACTGTCCATTATCTTTTATAGGAAGAATATAATTCAATCCTTTCAGAGCAGGATCACCATCGTTGTATTTAGTAGGAGAGCTCATCAGTAAGATTCTGAAATCATTTTTTAAGGCAACCTCCACCAGTTTTTCCGGTTCAGGTTTTTTGGCAGCGACAATGGAAGCTCCTCCTGATTTTCGGTCAATGGCTTTTTTATAATCAATAATAGCATTATAAATACTTTCTGCAATTTCATCTTGCCCTTTGTCGGAAGCCAGATAATGACTCTCTTCTGCATGGTTGATAAATCCTGTTTCAATAAGCACTGAAGGCATTGCATTCATACGAAGAACGTGTAAGTTCTTTTGAAAAACACCTCGAGAAAATCTTTTATCTTTATTTACGAAGTTGTCTTCTACAAGACCACCTAATAGTAAACTTGATTCCAGATATTTGCTTTGTTGAAGTTTTAAAGCAATTAAAGATTCGGGTGAACTTGCGTCATAAGATCCGAAGGTTTGTTTATCTTTCTCATCCAGAAAGATCACATCATTTTCTCGTTTTGCAACCTCTAAGTTGGTGTTGTTTTGATCAGGTCCCTGAACATAAGTTTCTGTTCCGTAGGCCGAAGATCTCTGTGCTGAGTTACAGTGTACCGAGACAAAAAGGTCAGCTTTACTTCTATTGGCCAGGTTGGTTCGGTCAGAAAGGGATGGGTATTCATCAAACTTACGAGTGTATATAACTTTGAAATCTTTATTTTTTTCAAGCATTCTTCCCAATTTTAACACAACAGAGAGCGTTACGTCTTTTTCTGCAAGAAGCCCTATGTCGCTATAAGTTCTCTTTGCGCCAGAGTCACTTCCCCCATGTCCAGCATCTAAAACGATTGTTAATTTTTTTTGTGAAAAAATAAAATTACTCAAAATGATGAGGAGAAATGATAAAATTATTTTAAATTTTTGTTTGTACATCTTACAGTTTTAAAAATTATATTAATTTTGAGCCTTAATTACATACAATAAAATTGGCCAAAACCGTCCTCAAAAATATATTACAAATTTTAATTATCCTAATTTTTAACAATTTTTTAGCACAGAAAACGCCTGAAAAGTTGCCTAAAAATACGGTAATTAATGATACTATTTCCAAAAAGGATACCATTGTTGCAAAGAAGGAATCACTGGATGATGTTCTTATGACAAAGGCAGATAATATCCGTAGAGATTTTCCGAAAAAAATGATTTATCTGAACCAAAAGGCTCAGGTGAAATACCAGGATATGCAAATCGATGCAGATTATATTTCTATTGATGAGCAAAAGAATTTAATCTACGCACGTGGGAAACAGGATTCTTTAGGAAAGAAGTTTATTGAGCCTGTTATTACAACGCAGGCTGGGAAAAAGTACGAAACAGACCAGTTCAATTACAATTATAAAACAAAACAGGCCATTGCTTATAATGCAAGGACTGAGGAGAGTGAGGGTGTAATTATCGCCAATAAAACAAAGAAGTATAACGATTCTGTTTTTGCCATGAGGCATGCTTTATATACAACCGACGAATATTTCCTGAAGAAAAAAGATACCGCTGCCGATTACCATTTATTGGCTTCCAATATCAAATTGATCAAGACCAAAGAGAAATCACAGATCATCACCGGACCTATACAAATGTATATTGAGCAGGTGCCAACACCTCTCATTATGCCTTTTGCTATTTTACCTTTTTCAAGCAAAAGATCTGCTGGTATCCTGATCCCCAGTTTTGGGGAAAGACAGGATGTAGGATTTTTTCTTAATGGAATTGGATACTATCAACCTATTGGGGAACATTTTGATATGAAGGTTCTTGCCGATATTTATACCAAAGGAAGCTGGAACGTAAGGCCAGAGATGAACTACGTGAAAAAGTACAGGTATTCAGGTAATTTTACAGCGGATATAGGAACGACAATAAGAGGAATTAAAGGATTGGACGATTATTCCAGAAGCAGTACTTACAGAATTGCTTGGAGACATACACAGGATACAAAAGCAAATCCTTTTCTTACATTTTCTGCTTCTGTAGATATTGTAAGTAATAAATTCTATAATAATACCATAAATAACAACTATATATTCAATCAAAATGTATTGAATACCCAGCAAAACTCAACGGTTACGCTTACAAAAAGATTCTTGAAACTTCCGGCTACTATTACTGGAACGGCATCATATTCACAGAATTTTGCTACAGGTCTGGCAGATCTTCGTTTACCACAGATGAATGTTGCGATCAACCAGTTTTATTTATTTAAATCAAAAACCGGAGTAAGACAAGGCTTATTAGAAAATATAACGGTAAATACAGGTTTAAATCTGACAAATTTTGTGACAACCAATGAAGGAGAGCTTTTTACTAAGGCAATGTGGGATAAACTGCAGACTGGTCTAAAGAATAATATTACATTAGGAACCAATACGACAGTAGCTAAGTATTTTACATTCAGTTTAGGGGCTAATATAGATAATGCCCTGACGACTAAAACACTTACAAGATATTATGATCCGTTAAGTAATAAAGTAGTGGATCAGGTTAATAAAAAAATTGGAGGGTACTCTACATTTTCTACGACGGCAAGTTTACAGACCACATTATATGGAATGCTTAATTTCAAGAAAGGAGCTGGAATAGAAGCGATCAGACACATGATGACTCCAAGTATTGGATTTACCTATTCTCCTGATTTTGGAGGAGCAGGGTTCGGATATTATAAGAATTATTATGATGCGAATGGAGCTTTAACTCCGTATTCTATTTTTGATAAGGGAATCGTAGGTTCTCCTACAAGTGGTATGCAAGGGTCTTTAGGTTTTAATATTGGAAATAATATTGAAATGAAAGTTAAATCTAAGAAAGATTCTACAGGAGTTAAGAAAGTAAAAATATTTGAATCCTTAAACCTTTCCGGAAGCTACAACTTTGCAGCGAAAGATCATCCATGGTCGATCTTTACCATTAATGGTCAGTCTTCATTCTTTTCAAACAAATTAAGTGTAAATACAAGTTTGTCATTGGATCCCTATAAAATTCTTTTCGTTCCGGGATCAGATACGGGGATCAGAACGGAGAAATTTGGTGCTTTTAGTGTACAAGGGTTTAATATCCAGGTGTCCTATCCTTTAAGCAGTGAGATTTTCGGAGAAAAAACGGACTATGCCAAAAAATATCAAACCAAAGGAGAAATAAGAAATGAAAACTATTATTTCGATGATGACAATTACGCTCATTTTAATCAGGCCTGGACTTTAAATATTAACGCCAACTATGCTTATTCCAGAAGCTTGTCCCGTTTTGGTAGTAAAATTGCATCTGTAGGATTGGATGGAAGTCTGAAGCTTACTCCATTTTGGAACATTAATGGGAGTACACATTACGATATGATCACTAAGCAATTAGCATATACGAGAATAGGATTTTCAAGAGACCAGCGAAGCTTTACCATAAATTTTAACTGGGTACCTTTCGGACAGTATAAGGTATATGATTTCTTTATAGGAATAAAAGCTAATATATTAAGCGATGCATTAAAGTATAAAGACAGAAGTTTTACACAGCCTAATGCACCTTTCTAATATCAGGTTGACAATTGAAAATATAAATTTATATTTGCACCCAAAAATAAATTATAATAGAGAAATCACTATTGACGAAATTTTCTAAATAGATCATATAATAGATGGTGATTGCACGTTATTCTAAAAAGATAAATATCCACATATGAAACAAATAATTAACACAGTTAACGCTCCTGCAGCTATCGGACCTTATTCACAAGCTAATCTTGCTAATGGTGTACTTTATATATCGGGTCAGATTCCTGTAGATCCTGCGTCAGGGAAATTAGTAGAAGGAATTGAAAAAGAAACGCATCAGGTAATGAAAAACCTGGAAGCAATCCTTACAGAAGCTGGAATGACATTTAAAAATGTTGTAAAGGCGACTATATTTCTTAAAAGTATGGATGATTTTGCTGTGATGAATGATATTTATGCATCATATCTGGATGCTGAAAGCTACCCGGCTCGTGAAACTGTACAGGTTTCTTGCTTGCCTAAGAATGTTGATATTGAAATTTCGATGATCGCACATCAGGATTAATGAGCTTTATTAGAAACACATTTGCGGTGTTGATGGGTCTTAGTATTGCAGGACTCATTATTACTCTGGGAATTAGAGTTTTTCCGCAGTGGATTACTTTTGATGCTTTTGCCCCTTTTGAACATTGGCAAAGATTCCTCTACAGCATGAGGAATGATGAGGCTTTTTTTGGATTCTTATTATTCATTTCCGGCTTAGGGACCACCATAGGAGGTGTAGCAACAGCAATTATTGTAAAATATGCTAAAGTGGCTTATGCTATCCTTATTGGTTTTATAATGTTATTTATAGCTATGCTGGATGTTATTATATTTCCTTACCATCCTACATTCTATAAGATTTCAATATTTCTTACCTTTTTCCCTTTTTCATGGATTGGAGGTAAAATTGTAGAGATTATTTATGAGCGGAATAAAAAGAAAAGGATCGCTGATAAAATGAATAGAACAAAATAAAAAAACGCTGCAATTGCAGCGTTTTTTATGTATAAATATTTGTTTGATCAATTATGGCATTTTGAACCCTTTGGTATACATTCTTCCGTATTCATCTACAAACTTCACCTGAACATTCCCCTGGTATTTTTCCAGAGTTTTTTCAACATCTTTTTGTGAATTTACCGGCTTGCCATTTACTTCTATGATAATATAATTGTCTACAATGCCTATTTTAGCCATTTCACTTCCTTCAGATACATTTTTGGCGATAACACCACTGTTTAACCCATAGCTTGTTTTGAATGAATCGCTAAGAGGTTCAAATTCTGCTCCTATTTTTTCTGTAACGCTTAAATCAGCCTTGGTTCTTGTAGAAGTTCCTCCTTTCTGATCCTTCAAAGTCACCGAGGTTACATTTTCCTTACCGTTTCTTGTATAGGTTACCTGAACTTTATCACCAGGACGTTTGCTTCCTACTGCCATTGAGAGGTCTGCAAAATCCGTAATTGAAGTTCCATCTATTTTTGTAATAATATCTCCGTTTTTAATTCCGGCATTCTCCGCACCGCTATTATCGGTAACTTCTGTAACGTATACCCCGGAACCTACTTTAAGATTAGCTTTCTTCTGTTTGTTGTACATGGCTACCTGCTGATCATCTGAAAGATCTAAAGAAGCCACTCCTAAGAATCCTCTTTGTACAATTCCAAATTTCTTAATGTCTTCAACAATTTTTCTTGCCAGGTTAGCTGGGATGGCAAATCCATAGCCTTGGTAATAACCTGTTGTAGATTGTATAGCGGAGTTGATACCAATTAAATCTCCATTTGCATTAACCAGTGCTCCACCAGAGTTTCCTGGGTTGATTGCTGCATCCGTCTGGATAAAGCTTTCAATTGGGTTGGTCGCTTTTCCTTGGGAACCTAAAATACCAATACCTCTTCCTTTTGCTGAAACAATACCGGCAGTAACCGTTGAATTCAATCCAAGAGGATTTCCAACCGCCAGAACCCATTGACCCACTTCTATATTATCTGAATTAGCAAAATTCAGGTAGGGTAATCCCTTTTCTTCAATCTTTAATAAGGAAATATCTGTATTGGGGTCTGTTCCGATCAATGTGGCGATATATGCCTTTTTATTGCTTAAAACAACTTCCAGCTTATTGGCCCCCGCCACTACGTGGTTGTTGGAGATAATATATCCGTCCGGAGAGATGATAACTCCAGATCCCATTCCTGATGGCATATTTTCCGGAGCTTGTTGCTGCTGCTTCTGTCTTTGTTGGCCATTTCCTCTTCCTCCAAATGGATCGCCGAAGAAAAAGTCAAACAAATCCTGCTCGGACGCTCTGCTCGATGTTCTTGTTTGATAATTTTTAATGGTAACTACTGCTGGAACCGTTGTTTTTGCAGCTTTCACAAAATCATCTCCTGTTGTTGCCGTATTCATTCCTACGAATGAAGTATTGGCTGCAGAAGTAAAATAAGACTGGTCACCATTATTGGCAGTATGACCAAAGTATTGTATCGTGCCAACGGTAGTAGCTCCTGAGATAACTCCTACTACAGCAAATGGTAATAGTTTTTTTAAAGTACTCTTCATTGTATATCTTCTTTTATTTTATTAATTAATTTAGGTTTTAAGGTAAACAAATTTAATGCTAAATAGGTATGCAATTAGCATGAAGTGTTTCAACTTTAACTAAAATTTAACAGCAATTGCGATAATTTATGTATTATACTATAATTCCTGAAATCACAGTTAACGAACCTTAAAATAATATTAAAGACAATATGACCTATGCCCGGTTGTATTGTCATAAAGTTAAAGAATAATACCCGATTATCAGATGTAATTCATGCCGAATAACATGAAATGCCAGATTGTTTATCCATTAATGTACAAAGCTCTGAATTCTCCTGCCAATGTACCCAATTGAAAAATGCTTATATTTGCAAAAATATTTTTCTCACTTAAAACGTTTATAGCATGCAACTGTATAACACCTTAAGCGCAGAAGAAAGAGCTCAACTTATTGATGAAGCTGGTAAGGAACGTCTTACATTGTCTTTCTATGCGTATGCCAAAATTGAAGATCCCAAAAAATTTCGCGATGAATTATTTATAGCCTGGAATGCATTAGATGCCCTTGGCCGTATATATGTTGCACATGAAGGAATTAATGCTCAGATGAGTGTGCCTGCGGATCAATTTGAAAATTTTCGCGATACGCTAGAGGTTTACGATTTTATGAAGGGAATCCGTTTAAATGTAGCTGTTGATCAGGATAATCACTCTTTTTTAAAATTAACCATAAAAGTAAGACATAAAATTGTTGCTGATGGTTTGAATGATGATTCTTTTGATGTTACCAATAAAGGAATTCACCTAAAAGCGAAAGAGTTTAATAATTTACTTGAAGATCCAAATACGATTGTAGTGGACTTTAGAAATCACTATGAAAGTGAAGTAGGACATTTTGAAGGGGCTATTACTCCTGATGTGGAAAATTTCAGAGAAAGTTTACCTATTATAAATGAACAGTTACAGGATTTTAAAGAAGATAAAAATCTTTTAATGTACTGTACGGGTGGAATTCGTTGTGAAAAGGCCAGCGCATATTTCAAGCATCAAGGCTTTAAAAATGTTTATCAACTGGAAGGAGGGATTATTGAATATACCCGTCAGATAAAAGAAGAAGGTATAGAAAGTAAGTTTATTGGTAAAAACTTTGTTTTTGATCACCGTTTAGGTGAAAGGATTACTGAAGATATTATTTCACAGTGCCATCAATGCGGAAAACCTTGTGATAATCATACGAATTGTTCTAATGATGCTTGCCACTTGTTGTTTATTCAATGCGATGAGTGTAAGGCTGCAATGGAAAACTGTTGTTCTACTGAATGTTTGGAAACAATACATTTACCTTTAGCTGAACAGTTGCAATTAAGAAAAGGATTACAGGTTGGAAATAAGGTTTTTAGAAAAGGAAAATCCGATGCTTTGAAATTTAAAAATTCTGGAGACCTATCCGATAAACCATTAGCAAAAGCCGAAACAAAAGATATCCGTAAGAAAATAGCTGTCAAAAAAGTATTGATTGGAAAAGGTGAGCATTACTATTCGAAATCAAAGATTGGACAGTTTTTAATTGAGAATAAGGAGCTGTCAATAGGGGATAGGGTTTTAATCTCTGGTCCAACAACTGGAGAACAGGAATTTACAATTACTCAGATTTATGCAAATGGAAACGCTTGTGAAATTGCGAAGAAAGGGGATCAGGTTACTTTTGAAATTCCGTTTAGAATTCGTTTATCGGATAAATTATATCGGATTATAGAAGCTTCTGAAAAAGTATAAACTAGCAATTGTTTTTATAACCGGATAACAAAGTTGTACTTTTGTCCGGTAAGCGTTATTTCTTTAAATATAATTGAATCATGCTAAAAGCTGAGCTTAGAAAAAAATATATGCAAAAAAGGAAAACCTTGTCTCACGATGAGGTTTTCTTCTTGTCAGAAAGGATTTTTGAAAAATTCGTAGATTTTTTTAATCCATTAAGGAATCAGAAAGTACACATCTTTCTTCCCATCGAAAAATTTATGGAGATTGATACCCAAATTTTTGTTAAGTACTTTTTAAGCCATCATATTCGTGTTTTTGTCCCGAAAGTTGTAGGGCAGCAGCTTATTTCGGTTGAAATATTTTCAGATACTGAATTTGAAATCAATTCCTGGGGGATCTTGGAGCCTCTTTCTAATAAGGATTCAGGAGAGCTGGGGTTTGATTTTGTTGTCACCCCGGTACTGTATTGTGATCATAACGGTAACAGATTAGGGTATGGTAAAGGATTTTACGATGGTTTTTTTCAGAACCTGCCTGAGGGATCAAAAAAAATCGGAGTGAATTATTTCAGCCCCGATGAGACGATCGATGATATCTGGGAAAATGATATCCCTTTAGATTATTTGGTTACACCTACAGAGGTGCTGTCTTTCTTTGCCGGAGAAGAATAAAAATTTAAGAAATAAAATTTAAACTCTTTTTTAAACTTTATAGGTTTTGAAATAAGAGTATATCGTGCATTTTTTTCAAAGACACCTAATGACCTGTTCTTATCATCGAAATATTCCACATTAAACTCAGCATAATCAAGAGTATCTTTTTTATAATAATCTTTGTGAACCTGCAGGTTATTTACTTTCACGGTCTTTACCTTCAAACTATCCAATTCTTTAAATAATTTCCTAAACGTAAGGCTATCAGGCTTATGGAAGTAGCTTTCCATCTGTGAATAGATTACCGTGTCAATTTCTGTATTCCTTTTTCCTGACAGATATAAAGTAGATAGGTCCAGGAGCTCCTGTACTTTTTGTTTTGTGATAGAGTTTATAGCCTGCATGCTGTCCATTTGAACAGCAGGATAAGTTTTTGTATTGTTACTGTTCCTAAGTTTATCCAGATCACTTACTTCATTTTTTTTGTTGTTGCAGGAAACAAAAGCGATCAGTAAAAGGAGGGCAATTAAAAAATTACTTATTCTTTTCATCAGTATTTGCAATTTTAAATTTAATGGATATTATTTTGCCTTTATCATCTTTCTTCATTTCAATTACCTTGAGGTTTTTTAGAGAGGTGGTAGGCGTGGTTACCAGCGTGATATATTTCTGTTTATCTAAGGTTTCTATACCATAAGTGTCATTATCGTATACCTGATAAATGACCGCATTATTGCTGATCAGATTTTCTAATTGTTTTCTTTTTTGTTTAATGAGTGCAAACTGTTCTTCCGGGTTCCCCCCCTTTACATCTTTTATAGAGAAATAGTAAGCTGCCATTTTATAATCATCCGGCTTCATCTCTATCATCTCCTCCTTTGGCGCATTTTCCAGGCTTCTGTTTACGGTAAGAGGCTCGTAGAATGGTGCCGTGATCTGCATTTTTAGAATTTTATCCTTAGTGGAATACCTGAAACATTCACCAGGATTTATTTTAAATAAAATAGGGGATTCATTTTCTTTAAAAACTTTTATTTCTAAAGTATTAATTACAGCAACCCCTCTGTCTGCATCTGTAAAGCAATATTTGTATTCTTTAGAAAAAATTTCGTCTTTAAAACCTAAAACTCCGGTAATGATAATTAAAACCGATGTGATCATTGCCCAGGCATTCTTTTTTAAGAATTTTTTGTCTGGTTCTGATGTTATTTTTTCAAAGGAAGTTTCAGAATTCTTATTTTTTTCAATTGATTGATTATCAGTAGTTGATTTTTGTAAATTAGCATTTTCCGACTCTTTTGTAGCCGTTTTTTGTGGCTGAAGATCAGAAGTTGTTACTTGAGGCAACTGATTGATTGTTTCCTCTAATTCCTGTATCTCTTCATCACTGAGATCTTTCTCATCCAGCAATAATTCTCCCGCAAAAAGATGTTGTTTTTTGAAATCATACCAAGAGTCGTAACCCGCATAGATACTCAATAAATTGAGCATGTCAATCCTTGGTAATTTAGTAACTGGGGCATTTTTAAAATAAGTGTAAAATGACTTTTCACTGATGTTTCCTTTTGCTTTTTTGCGAAGGTCTTCCTGAAAATAGATAATATCAATCCCCTTCCATTTAGAAATATCATCATAGGAAGGAGTGTATTCTTCTAGATATTGAGCCTGTACGTCCTTTTTTAGCTGCTCAAAGTGTAATAGATCTAAATCTGTCAAGTTTATATAAAGTGATTAAGTTATTGATTATCAGTTGTATTTATTTGTAAAATTGTTTTACAAAGGTATTACAATTATTTTTCATAGACAAATTTTCTATCTGCTATACCTTTG
This sequence comes from Chryseobacterium sp. T16E-39, assembly GCF_002216065.1. Taxonomy (NCBI): domain Bacteria; kingdom Pseudomonadati; phylum Bacteroidota; class Flavobacteriia; order Flavobacteriales; family Weeksellaceae; genus Chryseobacterium; species Chryseobacterium sp. T16E-39. The sequence goes on from NZ_CP022282.1 coordinate 3,648,286, forward strand.
TCTTGTTCAAATAATAGAACGAAAGAAAATTTTATAAAACAATATTAACAAAATTAAATTTAATTTATTATGAAAAAGTCATTATTCGTAGCTGCTATCGCTGCAATCTCTCTAGTTGCTTGTAAAAAAACTGAAGCTACTTCTACTGAAGGTACTGCTGATTCTGCTGCTGTTGCTGCTACTGATTCTGCTGCTGTTGTAGCTGATTCTGCTGCTCAAGTTGTTGATTCTGCTGCTACTGCTACTGTAGATGCTGCTAAAGGTGCTGCTGCTGCAACTACTACTGCTGCTGCTGACGCTGCTAAAGGTGCTGCTGCTGGAGCTGCTGATGCTGCTAAAGGAGCTGCTGATGCTGCTAAAGATGCAACTAAAGAAGCTGCTAAAGAAGTTAAAGACGCTGCTAAAAAATAATTTTAGCCAGACTAAAATAAAAGAACCGTTTCGCTTAGCGAAACGGTTTTTTTATGCTTATACTTTTTTAGTGATTATTGTTTCTTTTGTCTTAAAGATTCATAGCAGGTAATAGCAACCGCATTACTGAGATTAAGGGAGTCGATACTTCCAACCATAGGAATTAATGTGTTTTTCCCTTTTCCGTTCCAGAAATCACTTAAGCCTGAATGTTCTGTTCCAAACAATATAGCCGATTTCTGAGATAAATCTCTTTTATAAAGGTCTTCAGCGCTCTCATCCATAATGGTGGTGTAAATACCAAATTGATTATTTTCAAGAAACTCAAGTGTTTCTTTATTCTCTGCTTGAAATACTTCCATTCCGAAAAGACATCCCACACTTGAACGTATAACATTTGGATTATAGAAATCAGCTTTTGTATCAGTGACAATCAATGCATCAATACCAAAGGCTTCACAACTTCTTAAAATAGCTCCTAGATTTCCTGGTTTTTCAATACCTTCAACGATAATGATTGTAGCATTTTCTTTTGGTTTAAATGAGGATAGTTCAAATTCCCTTGCTTTATAGATTCCTATAATACCTTCCGAACTTCCGCGGTACGCTATCTTTTCGTATACTTTATTGCTTACATAATGTATCTTCCCAGTAGAGGGAGCCTCTCCTTTAAAGATATTTTCACAAATAAAGAATTCTATCGGTTCAAAATCAAATTTTTGTGCCCGCTCATTTTCCTGTTGTCCTTCCACTACAAAAACCTTAGATTTTTTGCGAAATCTATTGTCGGTGAGAAGCTTGGTGATATTCTTTATTTTGTCGTTCTGAAAACTTTCTATTAGCATCCTGCAAAATTATGCAAAATTAATGATTGAAGTTCCTTAGTTTTTATAAAAGGTTTTTTCTGGTGATGCTGAATGGTTGCTTTTTGGTTCTTTTATAATACACAATCATAATTACGATCAGGATGAGAGAGAAGAGTTTATATAGGTTCCCAAATGTATTTCCCGAAACATTTTCCGAGACATTGAAAATTTCCCAATACAGATTCATAAAGAAATGTACAAACATGGCTATCCAGATATTGAACTCAAACTCGAAATAGATCCATGCGAAAAATACGGAACCAAGAAAAGTAATTGCAAATATTTCGATAAGTTCTGTTGGGTTTGGGCTTTGATATAAATGCACCTGAGCAAACAATAAAGATCCCAGTATTATGGATCCCAGGAAACCCAGTTTTGTGAATCTGAATAATATTCCTATAAGAAAGGCCCTGAATATAATCTCTTCAAAAAAAGCAGATGAAACCGTATTGATAAATAAAGATTCAAAGTTTAGCTTAGGGGTGATCTTGAAATGGATCAAATATCCTATAACCATAGGCAATGTTCCTATGAAAGCAAAAATAAAACCTTTTAGAATGGATTTGTCTAAAGAGAACAGATCTAACATATTGTTTTTAGGCAATAAAATTTTTAAAGTAATAATTAAGGGTATTAAAGTGATAGAGTAGGCAATGATGTGTGCCAAAGCCTTACTGTGGAAATGTTCTTTTGAGAAATTCTGGATGTTTTTAAAAAAGAACAAGTCAAAAAAATAGTAGATAAGAAATCCTAGAATAAAAATTGAAAAGAAACGGAAACTTTTGCTCATGATTTTTTTGTGCAAAAGTGTCATTTTAGATAAGTCTTGTCAAATTAGTGTGATGAATTACAAAGAAAAGTGACCAATAACAAGCTTTAGATTCCAGTTTGCTGTAATTTTGGGATAATTAACGAAATAAAAGTTCTGGAAACCGGAATTTCAAAATCAATTTCGGACAGAATTAATTTGTAGCCCTGAGCATTTCCTTTAAGATGCTCAACTTTTTTCAGGTTGACGATATATGAACGGTGACATTTTTTTATGGAATCAGTTTCAATTTGTTGAAGTAACTGAGATAAACTGGTCCGTAATAATAGTTTTTTTACTCCTTTATCTTCCAAAATATACAATGTACAGTAGTTTTCCATGGACTGTGCGCATAAAAAGTCCTGTTCGGCAATGGACAGCTTTGTGTTGGCAGTGGAAATATTTAAAAGCCGTTTTTGGGAATCAATTGAATGGCTGACTAATTGCTGTGAAATTTTTTCTGCCGTATTCTCATGGATTCTTTTTAAGTAAATATATCTTGATAAAATATAAATTGTTGAAATAGGCACTCCCAAAGCCAGTGAATAAAGAAGCATATAGAAATAGTTCCCAAAACTAAGCCTTACATGGCTTATAAATAATGAATTATAAAAATAGGAAAGTACAGAGCCTAGCACTAAAACAAGAATTACTTTCAACAGCTCCGAACTGATATACCACTCCTTAAAGTGAGTGGTTGAAAGATTTAAAACAAAAAAGGAAAATCCAAAAATAATAGAGTAGGGAAAGAGCAGAAGATACTTATAAGGATCCTGAAAATTTTCTGTTCCAAACGGTTGAAATATGACCAGAAACAGATATACTAAAAATCCGGCCCCAAATGAGGAAACCAGAATTTCTTTCAGGGATTCAGATTTTGGATATGGGTGTGATGCAAAAGAAAACATTTGAAGTGCCTTTACATGTTATTTTTTAGGAAATCCTTTCAGCCGGAGCTTTTTGCGAGGATCTTAAAATGATTACAGATCCAATAAGTAAAGACAAAAAGCTCGTGATCCAAAGATAATAACCGGGACCATAGGAGACTATTGGAGATTTGGTGCCTGCCTCATTGACGGTTATCGTCTCCGCGGAAAGATAATAAAGCGACATGCAGATTGCAAAGAAACTGAAAACAATTGAAATTTTCACCTGTTTAATCAACAGAAAAAATCCGGCAATAAAAAATAAAGGATTAGCCAACCATGCAGTTCCATCTCCCGTAAGGTCTGCCCAACCTAACATAAAACAAGCCAGGCCATACATTTCACTGTTTTGGGTATATACTGCCGGGAAGGCAAGAGCAACACTGAAAAGGATAATACTTATGATAAGAATCGTATATCGCTTTTTCATAATATTTAATTTTCGGGTTCTATAATAGTACTGGTGTCTATAAGACTTTGCGGAAGTTCTTTTTTGTTTTTGATCCCGAGAGATTTCAGCTTCTGAGTCTGGTTGATCAGGTTGTCATTTCCTGTTGATAGCTGCTTGTAAGCATCATTGAAGACATTTTTTGCCTGATCCAGATTCTTACCTACTTTTTCGAGGTTATCTACAAAACCTACAAATTTATCATATAATCTGGCACCGCGATCCGCAATTTCCATAGAGTTTCTATTCTGGTATTCGCGTTTCCACAGATCAGCGATTAATTTCAGAGAAGTAATTAGATTACTTGGGTTTAAAAGAAGGATTCTCTTATCATATGCAAAATTCCAAAGATTCTGATCTGCCTGCATCGCAGCAATATAAGCCGGTTCACTTGGGATAAACATCATGACGAAATCCAAAGATTTGCCATAGTCGTCATATGCTTTCTGACTGAGTTGGCTAATGTGGTTTTTTACCGAAGATAAATGCTGATTCAGTTTTATCGTATAAATTTCGGGATCAGTTTCGTCTACCAATTCAGTAAAGGCCGTTAAAGAAACTTTGGAGTCTACGATCACATTTCTTTCATCAGGATATTTGACAACAGCATCGGGACGCATCTTTTTTCCGGAAAATTCTGAAAATAGTGCTTTGTTATCTTCATCACGAAGCTCATGTTCGAGAAAATATTCCCGTCCTTTTACCAATCCTGATTTTTCAAGAATACTTTCCAGGATCATCTCTCCCCAATTCCCCTGAGTTTTACTTTCCCCTTTTAAGGCGCGGGTCAGTTTTTTAGCATCTTCAGAGATTTGCTGATTTAATTCTGCAAGCTCTTTTACCTTTTCAGCTAAAGAGAAGCGTTCTTTGTTTTCTTTCTCATAAGCTTCGTTAACTCTATTTTTTAAATCTGTAATTTTTTCCTGGAAAGGTTCAAGGATGGTTTTAAGATTATTTTGATTGAGTGTTGTAAATTTTTCAGCTTTTTCCTCCAGAATTTTATTGGCTAAATTTTCAAATTGATTTTTTGAATCTTCCTGTATCTTAACGATTTCTTCTTTTTGGGTCTCGAGAGATTTTTGTAAGCTCTCATTCACTGCTGAAAGTTCAGAATTTCGGGCGAAGATATTTTGTTTTTCGTTTAAAAGACTTTCAATTTGAGAAGTCTGTTTAATGCTGATTTGTTTCTGTTCATTGAACTGATTGGTTATTGCTGAATGTTCCGCAGAAATTTTAGCATATTCATTTTTTAGATCGTTCAGCAGATCAGACTGATGCTGATTGAACTCTTTTTCCTCATTGACAACTTTTTGTAGGTCTATGATTTTTTGATTGGCGTTCTCCACATCGGAGTTCTTTCTTATATATAAGCTGTTGATTTCATCATAAGAAGTTCTTGAAACCATTGATGATTTCAAGATAAAATATAAAATAATAGCACCCAGAATACCACCTGCTATAAAACCTATGATTAAATATGTCATCTCCATTTTTCAAAATTATGAAAAAAGGCTGGAAGCTGGAAGAGGGATATCGGAAGTTCCCTCTCAAAGGGATAAAAACCAGATGTACTCTCACCATTTGTTTCAATTTTTTTTAAAATGTAAAAAGTCGCATGTAAGTGTTTCACGGAGTTTAATTCCTTCTCTCCTTCTTCTTCCGGCTTTATCTCTTAATAAGAATACTTATATTTATAGGAAATTTCGGAGCACATGAACATTTTGTTAGTAGAAGATGATGAACGAATCAGTAAGTTTCTTATAAAAGGTCTTGGTGAAGCCGGGTATCAAATGGTTTTGGCAGAATCTGGTGAAAAGGCACGGGAACTTATTAATACGTATGATTTTGATATTATTTTAATGGATATTATGCTGCCCGGATTGGATGGAATGCAACTGACACAAATTATAAGATTCAAGAAAAACTATACTCCCATATTGGTTATTAGTGCTTTAAATAGTCCGGATGACAAAATAAAAATGCTCGATCTCGGGGCTGATGATTATTTATCGAAACCGTTCCACTTTGAAGAGCTGATCTCAAGAATTAAAGCTTTAACAAGAAGAAATAAACTAAGTTATCAGGAAGAATCCCAAATACTCAGCTGTGGTAGTCTTACCATAGATACCAATCTCCATAAAGTGATCCAGAATAATAAAGACATAGATCTTTCACCTACAGAATACAAACTTTTGGTCTTTCTGTTAGAGAATAAAAATAAAGTGTTGAGCAGGACACAGATCCTAAATAATGTCTGGGGGATTAATTTTGATAATACAACAAATGTTGTGGATGTATACATTTCTTATGTCCGAAATAAAATTGATGAAACAGAACAGAAAATTATTCATACCATCAAGGGGACAGGGTATCTGATTAAAGATTAATATGACTTTAAGAAACAGGTTTACACTTATTTCAAGCCTTTCGTTTGGCATTGTCACCATCATAACTTTTGCTGTGGTGTTTTTTGCCTATTATGACAGTACAAAGATCTCTTATTTTGAAAGACTGAGGAATACAGCGCTTATTTCCGCAATTTATTATCTGGAAAAAGATGAATTGCCAAAAAGCAGACATGCTCAGATAAAGACAGAATACAATCATTTGATAGAAAATAAGAAGGTAGCGGTATACAATACATACAATGAAGTTACTTTTGGCCAGAATCTTAATGATAAAAATATTAAGGCACTTCATCTGAAAATGGCCAGAAATAATAAGATGGTGCAGTTTATGTCCGGGAATAATTTCTATTATGGAATTTTTTATCCCGACAATCAAGGAGATTTTGTGGTTTTCGTTAAATCTCCCAATGACTCCTTTAAAGCACAGATGCTAAGACTCTCTATTATCATGCTTTCTGTGTTAGTACTCGGATTGCTGACGATCTATTTTCTCAGCAGGTATCTTTCAAAAATTGTTTATAAGCCTCTTTCCAATGTCGTAGATCGGATTAATAATGTAGACTATACGACGATTTCAAATGCTATTACTTCAACAAATACCCATGACGAAATTGAGGAGTTAATCAAGTCTTATAATAAACTGTTTGGAAGAATCTCTGAAAGTATTTTGCTGCAACAGAATTTCATAAATTATGTTTCTCATGAATTTAAGACACCTCTGGCGGCGATTTCGGGGAATCTGGAAGTGTTTGCTCAAAAAGACCGGACTCCGGAAGAGTATCAGAAAGTGGTTAAAGAGTCCCTGGAAAATGTATATGAAATTGAAAATATTCTGAATAATCTCTTACTGATGTCCGGACTTACGAAACTTGAAAGATCTCATCAGCAAGTAAGAGTCGATGAGCTGATCTGGAAGATCTATGAAAAATTGAATGTTAAAGCTCAGGAAAATAATATTTCAATTAAAATCAATCTTGAAGTTAATGCATCGGATCTGTTAGAATTTCCCGGTAATGAAACTTTATTATACCTGGCATTATATAATATTGTAGAAAATGCCATTAAATATTCTTACAATAGTCCCATTGAAATTACCCTTTTGGAGAAAGACTGTCAATTATTGATCGAGGTAAAAGATCATGGTAAAGGTATTTCCGGAGAAGACCTTGGAAAGATTACTGAAACTTTCTATCGCGGTAAAAATGTAGATCATGTAAAAGGAAGTGGGATCGGGCTTTCATTGTCTAAAAGTATTTTTGATCATCATCACATTCAAATGAAAATTACATCAGCTATTGATTCAGGAACCAGTGTCCTGCTTGTATTTCCAGCTAAATAAACCGTTCTAATCGAATTCTAATTTTAGGCTAATCTAATCTTAACGTTATTTGAAATTGGCTTTAATGTTTACAAAATAGCTTTGTGGTCTTAAACCAGAGACCTTGAAGAAGATTATTTTTACATTATTTTATATTCACTTTTTCGGATTCTTTTCTGCTCAGATTGTTGATACATTACAAATTGGAAGAAAAGAAGCAGAAGCATTATTCCTTACCAACAATCTTGATATAATTGCCCAGAAATTAGAAATTTCCCAGGCAGAGGCCCGTGTGGTTCAGGCAAAGTTTTGGCCTAATCCCAAATTAAGCATCAGTGAAGTCAATTTATGGCGGACATATGATATTGAGCAGCAGCCTGCGTTAATTGGAAATTGGGGGAAGAATACTCAGTTTTCCGCTGAAATAGAACAGGTAATTCAGACTGCAGGAAAAAGAAGGAAGAATATTGAACTTCAGAAAATTGAAGTAGAAGGTGAAAGGTACGAACTGCAGGAAGTATTGCGTGAACTTAAAAAGTTATTGCGCAATACACTCACTGAGATGATATACAATCAGGAACAACAAAAACTGTATCAAAATCAGATATCTTCCATTGAGAAACTTACCAAATCTTATCAGAACCAATTAAATCTTGGCAATATCAGCAAATCCGAATATGTTCGTTTGAAAGCCCAGGAAATAGAGTTTAAAAAGAAATTAATTTCATTGCAACAGGATATTCTTGAGCAGCAGGTTGAACTGAAAGCGTTGTTGATTCTTCCGGCTAAATCTTATCTTATTATTAAGGACCCGTTAGTAATGCCGGAAAGACAGCTTTCAGAACTGGAGTTGCCGAAATGGATGGATATGGCCAAGGAAAATCGCCCTGATATTTTAATCACTAAAAATAAAGAGAAATATGCGCAGAAAAATCTGGAGCTGCAGAATGCATTAAAAACTCCGGACCTGGCATTTTCTGTGGGATATGACCGTGGAGGTAATATAATGAAAGACTTTGTTGGAGTGGGGGTGTCATTTGACTTACCCATCTTCGATAGGAATAAAGGGAATATCCAGGAAGCTAAACTCGAAATTTCTAAATCCAACTTTGAAACCCGCAAAAATATTCTAAAATCAGAAAATGAGATTGTTTCCGTATTTCAGAATTACATAAGAACGCAACAGATTTCTCAGGAGCTTGATGGCTCCTATGAAACGACCCTGGATGGGCTATTGACCAGTCATGAAAAGAATTTCAGATTGAGAAATATCAGCATGTTAGAATATATGGACTTTCTGGATACTTATATAGGAAACAAAATGATCATCCTGGATACGAAAAAAGAACTTAATCAATATTATGAAAACCTGCAGTATGTTGTAGGACAAGATTTATAAATATGAAAATGAATACTACAAAATATATAGCAGCAATTTATCTCTCAGCACTTTTTGCATTCACTGGTTGCTCTGAAAAAAAGGACAATCAAGATACTGAGCCCCAAAAGTATTGTATTAGTAAAGAATTAAAAAAAGATTTAAAGCTTGCCAAGGTGGAAATGCGCTCTGTAGAAGAGAGTATTACGCTAACGGGGGAAGTGGAAAGTAATTCTGATAAAACCGTTCCTTTTGTAAGCTTAGTGGATGGGGTAGTTACAGATACTTATTTTTCTTTGGGTGATTATGTGAAAAAAGGGCAGGTGCTGGCAAGTATAAAAAGTGTTTCATTGAATGAAATGCAGGATGATACACAGACTTTGCAGGCGCAACTGGCCGTAGCAAAAAGAAAGCTGTCATCTGTTGAAGCAATGTATAAAGATGATATTGCATCTCAGAAAGATTTGCAGGAAGCAAAATCTGAAGTACAGATCATACAGTCCAATATCGCCAAGACCAGGAAAAATATGCAGCTGTATTCTGCGGGCAGTAATAATTTGCAGGTCAAGGCTCCGGCAGACGGTTATGTGATCGCTAAGAATATTTCGACAGGAATGCCTGTTACTGCTGGGGGAGAACAGCTTTTTACCATTTCCAATCTCGATAAGGTTTGGGTAATGGCTAATGTGTATGCTACGAATATGCGACATGTATACGTTAATCAGCCGGTTGTTGTAAAAACTCTGGCATACCCTGATGATAGCTTTTCAGGTAAAATTAATGTGATATCCCAGGTCTTCAATGAGAATGAGAGGGTTTTGAAAGCTAAGATTATCATGGACAATAATAATATGAAACTCAGACCCGGCATGTCTGCAGATATTGTTCTTCCGATCAATTCGCAAAATAAAACAGCATTGGCAATTCCTGCTAAAGCTTTAATATTTGATAACAACCAAAGCTATGTAGTAGTTTATAAAAAAGACTGCGCCCTTGAGGTAAGAGCGGTTACTGAAGTGGCATCAAACAGTCAGTATATTTATGTGGAAGGAGACCTGAAGCAAGGAGAAAATGTGGTTGCATCCAATGGATTGCTTATCTACGAAAACATGAAAAACCAATCCAATAATTCTACCAAGTAATGCGAAAATTTGTACAGAGTATCGTTTCTTTCTCATTGAAAAACTCACTGATCGTTCTTTTAGGAACGGTTCTTTTGCTGGCGGGCGGGATTTATTCTTATATGCATACCCCAATTGAGGCTTTTCCGGATGTTACCAATACAAGGGTGAGGGTAATTACCCAATGGCCGGGAAGAAGTGCAGAAGAAATAGAAAAATTTGTCACCTTACCCATTTCCAAGGAGATGAATACCATCCCGAATAAAACTTCGGTCAGGTCTATTTCCCTGTTTGGGTTATCTGTAGTGACTATTATTTTTGATGATCATGTAGACGATTTTTATGCCCAGCAATACGCGTCGAACAGATTGGGAAACGTTAAACTTCCGGATGGAGCAGATTACAGTATAGAACCTCCGTCGGGAGCAACGGGCGAGATTTACCGGTATATCATTAAAAGTAAGCTGCCAATTAAAGAAATTACTTCAATCCAGGATTGGGTAATTGAACGAGAACTTTTAGCTGTTCCCGGAGTTGCAGATGTGGTGAGCTTTGGTGGAGAAGAAAAGACCTATGAAATAAAGATTAATCCTACCGAACTGCACAATTATGATCTTTCTCCACTGGATGTCTATGAAGCGGTATCCAAAAGTAATATTAATGTGGGTGGAGATGTGGTTTCGAAAGGTGATCAGGCTTATGTAGTCCGGGGTATTGGCCTTTTAGAAAGCAAAGATGATATTGAAAATATTCAGATTGAAGTGAAAGGTTCCACGCCGATCTTGGTAAAACACGTTGCTGAGGTAAAAGTTTCTGCCAAACCGAGACTGGGACAAGTGGGTTATAATAAAGAGGATGATGTTGTAGAAGGAATTGTCATTATGCTCCGTGGGCAAAATCCAAGCGAAGTTATAGGGAAATTAAAAGATAGAATTGCAGAACTGAACGGAGGTGAATTGCCCGGTGATGTGAAGATCGTTCCCATCATCGACCGTACTGAATTGGTAAATACAACGGTTCATACAGTATCTAAAAATTTAGTTGAAGGGGTCATACTCGTTTCCATCATTGTATTCATCTTTTTATACAACTGGCGTACGACCTTTATTGTGGCCTCTGTTATTCCTTTAGCTTTTCTCTTTGCTATAATCATGCTGAGGATTCAGGGGTTGCCCGCGAATCTTATTTCAATGGGGGCGCTTGACTTTGGATTGCTTTTGGAAGGAACCCTGGTCATTGTAGAACATGTTTTTGTGGCCCTGGAGCAAAAAGCTAATAAAGTGGGATTAAGACGTTTCAATAAAATGTCTAAACTGGGAATTATCAAAAAAAGTGCAGGAAGTGTAGCGAGTTATATATTCTTTGCCCTTTTAATTCTGATTGTTGCTTTAATGCCTATTTTCTCTTTCCAGAAAGTAGAGGGAAAAATGTTTTCACCACTGGCGTTTACTTTAGGATATGCTTTATTAGGTTCTTTGATTTTAAGCTTAACCTATGTTCCTGCCATGTGTAAACTTTTACTCACCAAGAATATAGAAGAAAAAGAGAATTTTATTTCCAGATTTTTTAGAGTAAACATTTATAAGCTTTATGAAGTAAGTGCGACTTACAGAAAGGGCTTTATTATTGGGTTCGGTATTCTTTTAGCTATTTGCGGATGGAAGTTTTCCAATTATGGATCAGAGTTTTTACCTAAACTTAATGAAGGTGCAATTTACGTTCGGGCAACACTTCCCAACAGTGTCAACCTTGATGAATCTGTAAGGCTTACTAAGGAGATGAAACAGATTTTAATCCAATACGATGAGGTGGAATTTGTGATGACGCAAACCGGTCGTCCCAATGACGGAACAGATCCAACCGGATTTTTTAATATTGAATTTAATATTCAGCTGAAACCGGAAGATCAATGGAAGAAAAAAATATCCAAAGAAGAGCTTCTTGAAGAAATGAGGATTTCACTGGAAAAATATCCCGGAATCAACTTTGGTTTCAGTCAGCCTATTCAGGATAATGTGGAAGAATATGTGGCTGGGGTAAAAGCTCCATTGGTCATCAAGATTTTTGGGGACGATCTTTTTCAGCTTGAAAACTACGCCAATCAGGTAGCGAAATCTATTAAAACGGTCCCCGGGATCTCCGATGTGAATGTTTTTAAAAATATAGGCTTACCGGAACTAAGAATACAGCTTCATGATTCTAAAATGGCAAAATATAGGGTTTCTACCGCTGATGCGCAGGCTGTTATTGAAATGACAATTGGAGGGCAGGCCGCAACAAAGTTTTATGAAGAAGAAAGAATGTTTGATGTGATGTTGAGGTTTGAAAAACAATATCGTGATAATCCGGAAAAAATCGGGAATATTCTGATTCCTACCCAGGATAATAAAAAAGTACCCTTGAAAGAAATTGCGACGATCGACTATCATACGGGACCGTCATTTATTTACCGCGAAGGGAACAGCAGATATATTGGGGTTGGATTTAATATTGAAGGCCGTGATTTAGGAAGCACGATTAAAGATGCTAAAGAAAAGGTAGAAAAAGAAGTACATATTCCGAAAAAACATAAAATGACCTGGGCCGGAGAGTTTGAAAGTAAAGAAAGAGCTGCCAAGCAATTGGCAATGGTTGTTCCGGTTTCACTGGTGCTTATCCTGATGCTGCTGTATTTTAACTTTGGAAATATAAAGGATACCCTAATCTCATCAGTAACATTGGCATTTGCTTTCATTGGTGGATTTTTATCACTTTGGTTTACAGGAACTATTTTTGGTATTTCGGCGGGTATTGGCTTTATCATTCTTTTTGGTGTCGCAACCATTGACGGAATTGTATTGATTGGAGTCATGAAAGAGAATCTGCAGAATAAAATGTCTTTAAAAGAAGCAATTGCAGAGGGAGTTAAAAGTAGGATCCGACCTGTAGTAATGATTGCCCTGATGGGTTCCATGGGACTTTTTCCGGCAGCCATATCCAATGGAATGGGCTCTGAAATTCAAAAACCTTTAGCTATTATGATCGTTGGCGGATTGATTATATGTATGGTATTATCTTTTACGGTGTTGCCGATTATATTCTATTATGCCTATCGGAAAAAATACAGAGCAACACTATAATTCTTTCAATTTTATAGGTTTTGTTTTTGTTTGCCGGAATGTGAGGATTCCGGCAATTTTTGTACATAGGAAAATAAAAAAGTGAGCCGGAAAGCTCACTTTATTTATTGTTGGTCAGATTATGGAGTGAGGATAATCGGATCCGGGAAAGGCTCAAGAACCAACGGTTTGCACATTGCTGCCGGTTCGCATCTATTTCCCATACACACAAAGTTAGTCATCGTGGTGGTGCCATCAGGACATCTGATCAGCGCTTCACCAGGACATCCTCCTGGACATGGTGCAGGATACAAAGTCCCTCCAAATACATCTTTCAATTCTGTTCTTGACAGTTTGGATAAGTTCATTTTTTTCATGGTTTAATTTTTTTAGTAATTAATTTGAGTCGTAACCTTCTTATAATTAAATAAGTATGTGTAAAACTATGAGACTAAAATAGTAAATTATTCCATGCAATTTGAATTAATCCAATGTAAATGTCAAAATCCCCTCTTTGTCATTCAGAACAAAGCGCAGCGGAGTATGGAATCTCAGCATCTATAAATAGTTTGGATTCTTTCAGAATGACAAGGCCGGTGAAAAACAAAAGGACGTGAATTCATATCTATACGAGAGTATTGTATAATAATTGTCCCTTTTATCATTCAGAACGAAGCGCAGCGAAGAATCAGAACACCTTAATTCATTGAGGCTTTTATTTACGTTTTGACTTTTCCTCAAGTTTTGGGAGGTCTTTTTTATATTGTTCAACATCCCATGTAATCTGCCAGTTCTTTATGTATTCTGCCAATGGCGGAAGTCCTGCTTCTGCTCGTCTTTTGTCCACGTGATCGGGATCTTCTAAAGGAGATACAAAATAGACTTTTGTTTCGGGATCACGGCCAATTTGACTTCCATAAATTTGTCTTTTACCTTGTCGTAAAGCGACCCTATCTTCCAAAAGAGCCAGACTGCTGCTTTTAGCCTTACCATTTTTTACAGCTTCTCTCATCATTGGTAGATATTTCTCCTGAGTGGCCAGATCCGCATGTTGTATGACAAGAAATATGGTAGTACTTCCCTGACTGCCTACAACATCAGGACCCAGCCACCCATATTGATCAAGAATAGCTTTTACTTCTATTAAATTCAAAGAATCTTTTTGGGCGATAATCTTCCAGTGATCATTTAATTCTTTTGAAACACTGCCATATTTTTTTTCGATGCCCTCAATTTGTTGTCTGTACTTTTGATCTTCATCATAAATGTTTGTCAGACGGGCTACCAAAGGCTTATTAAGATTTGCTTCGGCTTTGTCTTTGTTTTGTTTAACTTGTTCAATGAGTGGTTTCCATCGGGCATCAGCATGTAGAGTGTTTAAATCTGTATCCTTGTTTATGTGGTCGTAATTTGTAAATTGTGGAGCAATCCTGCTAAGTTGAGAAAAAGCACTGTCCGGAACCGCAGCCATTGCCCATGAACATGCTGCATTATACCGGTCATTTAAGGAAGCTTTCCATCCATTAGATTTAAATGCTTCTGAATAGTGTTTAGCAGAGCCCTTGAAATCCTTGTTATTGTAAAGAGATTCAGCAGTCTTTACTTTATCGGTATATTCTTTTGGAACTGCTTGTCCGAATAGCAATTTTGTTGATATTAAAAAAATCAAAACGAATAGTGCTCTTTTCATGGTTGTTATTTGAATGTTTGGTGGTTGAAAGACAAGATAAAATACGAATTGTTTTTGTCTTATTTTTTCTTAAAATTATCTCGTATTTATAAAAGTAAATTTATGTTTTCTTATTATGAATAATAAATAAAAACGGCAAAATAGATACAGTTCAGCACAGTTGCAATAAATGATCCTATAAACACTGCCAGATTATCCCGTGTTTTTCCTGTGATTAATCTTATGATCCAATAATTAATAATATAGAGGGGGATAAGTAAGGCAAAAGCAAAAACTGATAAAAAGATAAATTGATAAAGAATAGTAAAAATGAGGATTGAACTGATAATTGAAGCAATAAAGGCCCCAATAAGACTGTTAGTCCACGTTTTAGAATCCAATTTTAAATTTTCAACATTCACATGGATCTGCTCATACTTTCTTTTTACAATAAGCTGTACACTTTCAGGGTTTAGCATGTCAGACTTTACTATGGATAAACATTCATTCATAGATAAGTTATTCATATAATGGTGATGGGTTTCCCTTATAACCCTGTTAACCTCATTGAGAAAAAGAGTATTATTGTCAATTTTAGCCTGAAACTTTTCAAGAGAACCTCTTTTGAGAATTTCTTCTAAAATTTCTTCACTTGGTTTTCCCTGATAGTCAATTTGATTTTTGTATGATTCAATGAGATCATTTTCTGAGAACTTGGTATAAAAGCCCATTTTTATGGATTCTCTTTGGTGATTTCTTCATGATGCTTTAAATATAGAGGCAAGGCCGCGGAACCATACCAGGGAAATATTTCATAACTGAAAATTCCAGCATTTACTGCAGGATCTGTTTTCACCCATTGCTCGGCCTCCTCTTTTGATTTTGTATTGAAAATAAACATGCCACGATAGTCTTCTTTATTCTTTTCTAAAAAAGGACCGGCTACTATAATTTTTCCTTCGTCGGCTAACTTTCCAATATTAGCCATATGTCCCTTCATCAATTCACTTTTTTTAGCTTTATCTTCAATCTTTGCGGAGCCGGAGGTCAGCATTACAATCGTGTAAGCTTTCATACCATATTGATCAGCTCCAAGAGAAGTTGCCAATTCCTGGTTAAACTTTACTTTTTCTTTTTTCTTTTCCTGTGCGAAGGATAATATTCCTACCAGAAGGCTGAGAGATAAATAAATTTTTAGTTTCATCATAATGATCTATTTATTTAATTATGGGTCTAGTATCTAATCTTTTATTCTTAGGAATTCTTTTGCCAGCTCAATCATTTTAGGATCGCCTGTATATTTCCCATGTTCATCGGATAATTTTACCGTCGGGATCCATTCCTTGTTTGGAGCCTGTACTCCAATTAATTTCATAACGATATTCATTGGTTTTAATCCCACATCATTGGTTAGATTTGTTCCGATTCCAAATGAGACGCCGATTTTTCCCTTGCAGTATTTAGTGATCTCTTCTACTTTTTCAAGGTTTAAAGCATCGGAGAAGATAATATATTTAAATAACGGATTAATTCCATTGTTTTTATAGTGAGCAATTGTTTTATCCGTAAACTCCAATGCATCACCACTGTCATGGCGGACTCCATCAAAAAGCTTTGCGAATTTTTTGTCAAACTGCTGGAAAAATACATCAGTGGTATAAGTGTCGGAAAGAGCAACTCCAAGATCTCCCCTGTATACATCTACCCAGTGTTCTAAAGCTAATTCATTAGCCATTTTGAAACCATATTCAGCTCCATGGAACATAAACCATTCATGAGCGTGGGTTCCTATAGGCTTTACGCCAAACTTCATCGCGAAATGAACATTTGAACTTCCTGCAAAAGTAGAATCTTTCTTTTGAGTTAATGCCTCCATAACCAGATTTTGTACCTTATAAGAATGTCTTCTTCGGGTACCAAATTCTGCGAAGGTAACTCCAAGTTTGTTTAGCGAATCGGCTTTTTCGATTGTTTTGTTCATGACAACCTCATTAGAATCCCTTTCCATGTGATTCATTTCATAGTGTAACTCACTGATCAGAGCCAGCAATGGAACCTCCCAAAGGATGGTTCTGTACCACAATCCTTCGACTGTGACAGAGAGTTCACTTCCATTTTGAACAATTTTTACTTCAGATGGATCATAATGATATCCTTCAAGAAAGTCTAAATAGGGTAGGTCTATGTATGGGCAAGTTCTTGCCATGAATTTTTTCTCATCTTTAGTAAGTTTGAGCTCAGCCATTTTGTTAACAGCTTCTCTTAAAGCAACATCAAAACCTTCTGGGAAAAGATGTTGTCCTCTATTAATGAATTCATATTTTACAATTGAGCTTGGAAATAATTTTACCACTGCATTTTGCATGGTTATCTTGTAGAAATCATTATCTAGAATAGAATTCAATCGTACCTCGTGCATATTGTGTAATTTTAACGCAAATTTAATAATTAAAAATAAAAATCGTCTAAATGTAAGACGATTTTTTTAAAATATATCGATGATCTTTGTTCGATTATTTACCCAGATAAGAGTTGTACATCCAAACTTCTTTTTCCTGTTCGGTAATATAGTCGCTCATTTGAGAATTGGTTCCTTCATCCCCTGCTTTATCAGTGATATCTAAAAGCTCCCGCTGTAAATCCAGGACAACTTTAAAAGAACTTAGAATAATCTCTACACTCTTTGTACCGTCACTCACTTCTTTACTTTCTTTTATCGTAGAAACTTTTAAATAATCTGAATAATTATGTGCCGGTGTTGCTCCAAGAGTTAAAATTCTTTCTGCAATTTCATCAATCTTTAATACAAGACTGTTGTAGAGTTCCTCAAATTTTGGATGTAATGTAAAAAACTGATCCCCTTTAATATTCCAGTGGGAACCTCGTGTGTTTTGATAGAATACTGAATAATTAGCTAAAAGAACATTTAGCTTTTCTGAAATGTTTTTACAATCGGCTTCTTTCAGGCCGATAATGCTTGCATTTTTCATACGTTTATTTTTTATGGTAGATATGCAGTAAATATTGTGCCGAAGTACCGGGTAAGTGATTGATGATACTTATCTCTTGTATTCTTAAAATTGATGATAAAATAATGGAACTTAAAAATTTTGTTTTTGTGTCTTTTGATATTCTGTTATTTGACATTTACTGCTATTTATTTATATAGTATATAGTAATGTATACCGTTAAAAAGTAAACACCGTCTATAGGAGATGAGGTTTCTTTATATGGTGCGGATCAAACTTTATAGGTAGAGTTAAAATCAAATTTCTGCAGTTTTGGTTTGTTTAAAAACCATGGGGTGAAAATCCTCGATTAATCGTAAGTGTCTGTTATTTAATTTTTAATAAAAATAATTATTTGCATATAGCCGCTTGTCAATTAAAAAAATATTACTATTTTTGCAGCTTAAAATAAAAAGCAATAAATGCCTACTATTCAACAATTAGTAAGAAAAGGAAGAGCCACGCTTGCCAAGAAGAGCAAATCGGCTGCCCTTGATTCTTGTCCACAAAGACGAGGTGTATGTACGAGAGTATATACTACCACTCCTAAGAAACCTAACTCTGCACTTAGAAAAGTTGCAAGGGTAAGACTTTCAAACGGTAAAGAAGTCAACGCCTACATCCCGGGCGAAGGACATAATCTTCAAGAGCACTCGATAGTATTGGTAAGAGGCGGAAGGGTGAAAGACCTACCGGGAGTACGTTACCACATCGTAAGAGGTGCATTAGACACCGCTGGTGTTAATGGAAGAACACAGAGAAGATCTAAGTACGGAGCTAAGAGACCTAAACCAGGTCAGGCAGCTGCTGCACCAGCAAAAGGAAAGAAAAAATAATCATTAAATAAGGTACAGAAACAATGAGAAAGACAAAAGCGAAAAAAAGACCGTTGTTACCAGATCCGAAGTTTAATGATCAATTGGTAACTAGATTCGTAAACAACTTAATGCTTGACGGTAAGAAGTCAATTGCATTCAAAATTTTCTATGATGCTTTAGAGATCGTAGAAACTAAAAAAGGAGAAACTGAGAAAACTTCCCTTGAAATCTGGAAAGATGCATTAACTAACGTAATGCCTCACGTAGAAGTACGTTCTAGAAGAGTAGGTGGAGCTAACTTCCAGATCCCTATGCCAATCAGAGCTGATAGAAAAATTTCTATGGCAATGAAATGGTTAATCAAATATTCAAAAGCTAGAAATGATAAGTCAATGGCTTTGAAATTAGCTAACGAAGTTGTAGCTGCTTCAAGAGAAGAAGGTGCTGCTTACAAGAAAAAGAGTGATACTCACAAAATGGCGGAAGCTAACAAAGCTTTCTCACACTTTAAATTCTAATTAGAAATGAGTAGAGATCTTAAATTTACAAGAAATATTGGTATTGCCGCTCACATTGATGCTGGTAAAACTACTACTACAGAAAGAATTTTATTCTATACAGGGGTAAACCATAAAATTGGAGAGGTTCACGATGGAGCTTCTACAATGGACTGGATGGAGCAGGAAGCAGAAAGAGGTATTACGATTACTTCTGCAGCTACTACTTGTAACTGGAACTTCCCAACTGATCAAGGAAAAGCTTTACCTGAAACTAAACCTTATCACTTCAACATCATCGATACACCGGGACACGTTGACTTCACTGTAGAAGTAAACAGATCTTTAAGAGTATTGGATGGATTGGTATTCTTATTCTCTGCAGTAGATGGAGTAGAGCCTCAGTCTGAAACAAACTGGAGACTTGCTGACAACTACAAAGTAGCAAGAATGGGATTCGTAAACAAAATGGACAGACAAGGTGCTGACTTCCTTAACGTGGTAAACCAGGTTAAGACTATGTTAGGATCTAATGCAGTTCCAATCGTTTTACCAATCGGTGCTGAAGAAGATTTCAAAGGTGTTGTAGACTTAATTAAAAACAGAGCTATCATCTGGGATGAAGCAGGACAAGGAGCTACTTTCGAGGTAGTGCCAATTCCTGAAGACATGAAGGCTGAAGTTCTTGAATATAGAGAGAAATTAGTAGAAGCTGTTGCTGACTACGATGAGACTTTGATGGAGAAATTCTTCGAAGATCCAGATTCAATCTCTGAAGAAGAAATCAACGAAGCTCTTAGAAAAGCTACTATTGATTTATCTATTATCCCAATGACTTGTGGTTCTTCATTCAAAAATAAAGGAGTACAGTTTATGTTGGATGCAGTATGTAAATACTTGCCTTCTCCATTAGATAAAGATGATATCAAAGGTACTGACCCTAGAACTGACGCTGAAATCGTAAGAAAACCAGACGTAAACGAGCCTTTCTCGGCTTTAGCATTTAAGATTGCTACTGACCCATTCGTGGGAAGATTAGCTTTCTTCAGAGCATACTCTGGAAGATTAGATGCAGGTTCTTATATCTTGAACACTCGTTCAGGAGATAAAGAAAGAATCTCTAGAATCTATCAGATGCACGCTAACAAGCAAAATCCTGTAGAGTATATTGAAGCAGGAGATATTGGTGCTGCGGTAGGATTCAAATCTATCAAAACTGGTGATACAATGTGTGACGAGAAAAACCCAATCGTTCTTGAATCGATGGTTTTCCCTGATCCGGTAATTGGTATCGCTGTTGAGCCTAAAACTAAAGCTGACCAGGATAAAATGGGTAACGCATTAGCTAAATTGGCTGAAGAAGATCCAACGTTTACAGTAAGAACTGACGAAGCTTCTGGACAAACGATTATCTCTGGTATGGGTGAGCTTCACTTGGATATCATTGTAGATCGTATGAGAAGAGAATTCAAAGTTGAAGTAAACCAAGGACAACCTCAGGTAGAGTACAAAGAAAACTTAACAAAAGTTGCGAGCCACAGAGAAGTTTACAAAAAACAATCTGGTGGTAAAGGTAAATTTGCTGATATTGTATTTGAACTAGGACCTGCAGACGAAGGTAAAATTGGTTTAGAATTCATCAATGAGATCAAAGGTGGTAACGTTCCTAGAGAATTTGTTCCTGCAATTGAAAAAGGCTTTAAAGCTGCAATGAAGAACGGTCCTTTGGCTGGTTTCGAAGTTGAAGGTATTAAAGTTACTCTTAAAGACGGATCTTTCCACGCGGTGGATTCTGATGCTCTTTCTTTCGAATTAGCTGCTAAATTAGGATTTAAAGAAGCGGGACGTGCTGCTAAGCCAGTAATCATGGAGCCTATTATGAAATTGGAAGTTGTAACTCCAGAAGAATATATGGGTAACATTATTGGTGACCTTAACAAAAGAAGAGGTACGATCAGTGGTCAGGAAGAAAAGAACGGTGCTGTTGTAATCAAGGGTTCAGTTCCACTTTCTGAGATGTTTGGATATGTAACAACTCTAAGAACACTTTCATCAGGAAGAGCTACTTCTTCTATGGAATTAGAGAAATACGCACAAACTCCACAAAACGTTGCTGAAGAAATCATTGCTAAAGCAAAAGGTTAATTTTTAAATTAAAGAAATGTCACAAAGAATCAGAATAAAACTAAAATCTTACGATTATAACTTGGTAGACAAGTCTGCTGAGAAAATCGTAAAAACGGTAAAGGCTACTGGTGCTGTTGTAAACGGTCCAATTCCATTGCCAACTAATAAGAGAATCTTCACTGTATTGAGATCTCCACACGTTAATAAAAAGGCTAGAGAACAGTTCCAACTTTCTGCTCACAAGAGATTGATGGATATCTATTCTTCTTCTTCTAAAACGGTGGATGCTCTAATGAAATTGGAGTTACCAAGCGGTGTAGATGTTGAAATCAAAGTGTGATAATTAGCATACTTCGCATTAATTATATAATCCGTCCCTGTAAAGGGGCGGATTTTTTTTGTGTTAAAATAGACTATATTATACATATTAATATTTAAAAGTTACTATTTGGTATTGCATAGTTCTATATAATATGTATATTTGTGAAAAAATTACTATGAAAAGATTCTTTTTAATACTGCTGTTTGTCGGATTGGCTGTTCAGGCACAGACGCATCGCTTTATTTATGAGCTACAGTACAGGAGTGATTCGACAAATAATCATCTGGACAAGATTAACCTTGTATTGGATGTTAATCCCAATGATGTTAAATTTTATGAATATGATTACCTTAAAGCAGATTCTATTAATCGTGTCAATGGCAACTATGAATATGTTTATGGGGGAAGATTTGAATCTATTAAAAGACAGAGAAACTCTTTTAAGAACCAAAATTATGAGTTGATCGGAGAAGATATGTATAGCTATCCTACAGAAGATAAAATGATATGGGACCTAAGCAATGAAACTAAGAAAGTAGGTGGGTATACCCTGCAGAAAGCAACAACTCACTTTGGGGGTAGGTTTTGGACAGCGTGGTTTACCAAAGACATCAATATGTCTGAAGGACCCTATAAATTTTATGGATTACCTGGTATGATTTTTCAGTTGCAAGATTCAAAATCTAACTTCATATTCACATTGATTAAGAGTAAAAACCTTAAAGAAACATATGATACGGTTGGATTTATTGAAACGTTTTATGGACGGAAGCCACTGGAGATTTCTGAGAAAGTAAGACAACGGAAGAGACTGGAAATGTACAATGATCCCCTTATCGAAATGAGAAAGAATTTTAAAGAAAACTCAGGAGGCGAAATGAATGTAATGGGTACTAAAATTACTCATATTGAACAATTTAAAGATCTTACGGTAAAGGTACAGGAGTATCTAAGAAAAAGTAATAATCCAATTGATCTTGATAAAGCAATAAAATATTAATGCCACTAAGAAAATGAGCATTTGAAAGAAGTAACTGATCAGTTACTTCTTTTTTTTGGTTTAATGGATATAATGGGTTATGGTTATTAGTATTTCCGGTAATTGTGTGGTTATATTAAAACTTTATAAATGACAATTCTTCCCAATGAGATATATCACCTGGTGTTATTTATTTAGAATCATTAAAAATAATATTTTGCAAAAAATGATTATGAAGAAAATAATATCTATCTCTTTAGTCATACTAGGGATTGGTTTTTCCGACGCCCAGAAGGTAAAAGACTCATTAAAGAATGGAAGTATTGATGAAGTGGTGATAACAGGATCCGGATATGCACAGAAAATTAAGGATACACCAGCTACTATTTCTGTAATTACTCAAGCAGATCTTAAAAAAAGAGCCTATCGGGATATTACCGATGCATTGCAGGATGTTCCAGGGGTCTTTATTACAGGAGGGGGAAGTACCAGTGATTTCTCAATAAGGGGAGCTGAATCCGGGCAAACGCTTGTGCTGATTGATGGAAAGAGGATTAATACGAGAGAAACAAGACCAAACTCTGATGGTCCCGGAATTGAACAAGGCTGGATGCCTCCATTAGAAACTATTGAGAGAATAGAAGTCGTAAAAGGCCCGATGTCGTCTTTATATGGTTCAGATGCAATGGGAGGTGTAATCAATATTATTACTAAGAAACTTACAGATAGCTGGAAAGGTTCGATAGCGACCAGTCTGATACAGCAAGTTCACAAAGAATCGGGTAATACTTATCAAATAGATGGATATGCAGCAGGATCTTTAATCAAAAATCTTCTTCAATTGAAATTTACCGGAAGTTATTCGGATAGGAATGAAGATAAGTTCATTGGTGGATTTACAGAACGTATTATTAAAGCTTTTGGAACAGAACTTAGTCTTACTCCTGATACGAAAAATACCTTTAAGTTAAATTATGATTTTAATCGTCAGGAAAGAAATCAGAATGCCGGGTATTCATTAGCTGCTAATGCAAAAAGTTCCAGTAATAATTATGAAAGAAATGTGCTTGCGTTAAGTCATAAAGGAGATTATTCTAACTTTCACACCAATTCTTATTTGCAATATGACAATACCAACAATCCAAACAGGAATATGAGGTATGAAACTTTTGTAGCGTATAGTCTTAATAATTTTAATATCAAAAAACATGTGATCAGCTTTGGAGCTGAATACAGATATGAAAGACTGAATGATTTAGGAAATACTTTTAAATCCGGGAGTGATATGGTCAGTCAATTGACCCGTTGGAACTGGTCGGCATTTGCTGAAGGAAACTGGAAACTTCTGGAAAAATTGAACGTAGTTACCGGTGCCCGGTTGGATAATGATCAGAATTACGGTTCTAACTTTACACCGAGAGGTTACCTGGTATGGAGTATTAATAATAATTTTACAGCAAAAGGGGGTGCTTCCTGGGGGTATAAGGCACCGGGACTGAGAGCGGTAAATCCAGCTTGGGGACAAGTAACAGGCGGAGGCTCACAGGATGGTGTGATTATCGGAAATAAAGACCTGCAGCCAGAGAAAAGTTTTAATCAGGAAATAACTGTAATGTTTGAGGATAATAAAAAAATCATCAATCTAAGTGTAACCGGTTTCAATACGGACTTCAAAAACAAGTTGGTAGAAGTAAGGAAATGTAACAATACAGCAGAGTGTGCACAGTTCGAAAGCTTATATAATCACGTTTATGATTTTATTTCAACAAGAGAAAATTTAGGTAAAGCTAAAAGTATCGGTATGGAAGCTAATCTTGGAATTAATGTTACAAAAGATCTAACATTAAAAACCAATTACACCTATACGGATACCAAAATTAAATCCAATGAAGTTCCTCTTCTTTACAATAAAGCATATGCAAGAATACCAAAGCATATGGTTAACGCTAATTTGGCCTGGAAAGCAAACTATAGCTTTGAATTTTGGTCAAGGATGAACTATAGAAGTGAAAGTCAGCCGGGAGTATCAAGGGGAAGAGCACAGGAATTTCCGATTCCTGCTTACTTTTTATTAGACCTGGGAGCAGTATACCGACTGAATAAAAATGTTCGTTTTACATTCGGGGTGTATAATCTATTGGATAAAAATATCCGTAATGACAATACTGATCCAGCTAATAACTTCGGTTTCAGAATTGACGGGATCAGATATCAATTTGGAGCAAATTACTTTTTCTAAAAGCGCCAGTAGTTATTTTATGTAAAGAACCAGATTATTTAATACATTTATTCTTTAAAACAATAACTACAATGGGACATAAGACTAATAATTTTTTTGAAAGGTTTTCGGATTGGGCAACCAAATTTACTGGGAGTTCTTATGCTTTTATGGGAGCTACTGCTATTGTTATCATTTGGGCTCTTTCAGGGCCCGTGTTTCACTATTCGGAAACCTGGCAGCTGGTGATCAATACTGGAACAACAATTATTACTTTCCTGATGGTATTTCTTATTCAGAAAGCTCAAAATAAAGACTCTAAAGCCATACAAATTAAATTGAATGAATTGATCGCAGCTCATGAAAAAGCAAGTAACCGGATCGTAGATATAGAAGATTTGTCTGAAAAAGAATTGGATCAGCTTCATATGTATTACGAAAAATTAGCTGACTTTGCTCAAGATGATGTTGATATTCATACTTCTCATTCTATTGATGCCGCTAAAAGAAATCAGAACTATAAGAATGATCTCTTTAAAAAGAAACATGAAGAATGGCTCGAAAAACAAAAAAAGGAATCGTAATGATTCCTTTTTTGTTTTTATAAATATAAATTACTTCATAAAATAACTAAAATAAGAACAGCTTCCCATAAGACTTTTTGCTGTTTCGGTATCAGAATACTGTGTTTTCAGTAAAGCAAAGTATGTGCGGAATTTTTGATTCTTAGTATCATCCAACTGCTTTTGATAAGCATCACTTTTCTCAGAGTATTTAGGGTCGGAATAACTAATATTAGACGGATTCTTTGCCTCATACTGATAATATTTCCCCTGTTCTGCACTGGCCATCTGGAAAAGTATTCTTGCTTTTTCTTCTTTACTGGTGGAAAGTTCTAAAGCCTTTTTATAGTAATTAATAGCGAGGTCAAAATTATCAGGTTCCATATATGACTTATACAGGAAGTTCTTATAATAATATTGGTAAGGAGTTTTCTTATCTGTATTCCAGAAGTCATATTTGCCTCCATTGGTGTTATCAACATCCATTACGAATAACTGCCTGTAGTATCCAAGAATAGAAGTGTTGTACAATAGGTTTCCAATGAGCTGGCTTGCTTTTGCTGATTTTCCATCCTTTCCTCCTGCTATTTTTTTAAGCTGGATAGCTGCGTCGGCCAATTCAAGTTTATCCATTGTTGTTTTAATAAAAGGGAATTGAGAATAATCTTCATTTTCCATGCTGGTTGAGGCTTCGCTTTCATAGCTCTCCCATACATTATGTCCAAAAACGTAACTTGAAATATTTCTGAAACCATTGTATTCACCTTGTGCATATTGATGCGGAACTTTTGGTTTTTCATTTGACACCCAATCATAGTTAATCCGTGGGATTCCAACAAAGCCTTGTGCCTTTTGATAATACGTTCTGGCCTTTTCGAAATCTGCCGTTCTCATGGCACGGTCTCCATAAATCACACTAAAAAATGCTTCAATATCTCCCACATCATCCATGTTCTTAGCAATAATTTGTTGTTCAAACTGGTTCTTGTTTGGTTTTCTGTAAAAATCTTCAACGCTCTTCACTAAGCTTGAATTAGGATTGTACTGGAGGTCAGATAATTTATTGCTCATTAAAAATGATTTTCCATCTTCTTTCTGTAAGAAATAACGATTGGCTAAAACATCTTTGAGGAATGAAGCTGTAGAAGGGACAGGACCATAATAATTATCATAATCACTATTTGTACTGTCTGTTTTCACTTCTTTTTCAATAAAGTATTCAGGATAATCCTTCATCAGATGATTCTCATATTCTGAAGTTATCTTCGGTTGGGATACAATATCGTTAAGCACTTTCATCCTTTTGATCTCTTCCAGATACTCAGGATTTGTGGTTTTGATATCTTCTAGGATTTCCGTACTTTCTTTATAGTCTTTTTTCAAAAATTTAAGATAAGCGTCTGCAATCTGCCAATACTCATCTTTGGATTTCTCTTTCGTTTTTTCAGTGAACTTTTCAAGATCATTAAGGTAGTCTATCTGCTTATTGTCACCATACCAGTAATTTTGATTCTTTGAATGGAATGGAATTCGGTCGGGATTATCTAGTAATTCATCATCACTCTGATCGGAAGTACCATCAGCAGTCTTTTCTGATTTTGATCCCCCAAACAGGTTTTTAAAAAATCTTACGATCTTCTGCCAGAATGAAAGTTCCTTTGGTTTAGCTTCAGTAGTTTCTGACTTGGCTTGGGGGTCAGAAGTTTTGGAATCTTTCTGGGCGGTGGTGTGATCTGTGTCATCAGAAGTATAATAATAAGTGGGAAGATAAGTTCTTTCCAACTCATTAATGCTTCGTACTGCCATAACTTTTAAAATCTCCGAATCTGGATTGATGGCGTACATTTTTTCCATGATAGGAATTGGATTCGTAAAATCTTCATACCCTAAAAGGAAATAGGCCATATTCTTTTCATTATCTGTGCCGGCTCTTTTTAAAATATTATTAAATGAAGCAGTGTCCGAGAGCTTCATAGAGACAAAAGCGGATTCCTTACGACTGTCACTGTTCATAAAAACCTGAAAGAAATTCCAGTTGGCATCACTGTTCATCTGTAAGCCTCTTTGTGCTCCGGCTAGCTGATCAAGTGACATGAAATAAGGAGCTCCCTTTAATCTTATAGGCTCGACATAAGTTTTGAACGCCTGAACCGCTGCGTCATAATTTCTTGTATAATGATTAAAGCGGACCAGTTGATACCCGTATCGTTGTTTAACTTCCGGATTTTTAGCTGCATTATATAAAGAGGTTAATGCTGAAATCGTTTTATTGTAGTCAAGGCTGGTTGCATTCTTATCGTTTTGAGTTCCTCCATAAAAATAAGAATTAGGATTTTCTACAAAATTAATTCTCATATAAGGTTCAAGATATTTAGCTTCAATTAAATAATCAATTCCCTCACGATATTTTTGGTAAAAACCGTTCCCAAGCTTTTTAAGTAGCTGATTGTTTGGATTCCCCTTTTTCAGATCATTCAGCTCATTAAGGCCAATGGTATTGATCAGATAGTCTGTTTCTCCGTAGCTTAGTTGATTTCCAAAAAACTTTTTCCAGGAGCCAATATTCTCATCCGGAATTTGACCCGGCTTAAAATCAGTATAGAATCTTGTCGAGTAGCTGTGTAGAAATGGTAAATAAGATTTATCTTTTATAATACTTTGTGTAAAAAGATTGAAATATTCATAATCCGGATCTGACCATGCACAAGCTTCAGAGTTTGTATAGAATAGGGACAAGACCGCAAAGGAGAGGATATACTTTTTCATATAGATTTGTGATATTTGTACGTTGTGTTTTATGATATACCATGATTTTAAAAATCACCTTGAAATTTAGATATCAATTTAAAATTTTGGTTAATAACAAATTTAGCATCTAATTGATAATAAATGATAGTAAACTCTGGTATTTTTTTATCTAAAAACGTAATCACATCTCTAAGCTGATCATTGGTAATTTCTTCAACCTTTATCATAAACCCCTTGTTTAGATAATTTCCAAAATAAAAACCGTCTTTTAAAATCTCAATTTCATGATCTGAAACTTTTTTAAAGTTAGGATTTTTAAGATCATTTTGAGAAAGTGCATTGATCAATTTATGTTTTCCCAAATGATTGGTAACAATTCCCCAGGAATAGATTGGCAGGGCCACTTCAATTTTCTTAATCGGATAATCTTCCAATTTGGAGAGGTAGCTTTTTAAGATATTAACATCCAGAATCGAATTTTTATCAGAGTTCTCCAGAGGGGAAGAAGTAGAATAGCACATCAGGTATACTTTTTCAACGGGAGGTATTCCCATGAGAGCTTTGTCTTTTACCTGATGAAGACGAAGAGTACAGCTGACACCTTTATGCGAAATTTTTTTTAACTGTTTTAAAAAAGAAAAATAATCATCCCGTGTCCCGGCTGTCCAGTCACAATCTATCTGAATTTCCTGACCGGCATTCAGGTGATATTCTTTTATTTTCTTTTCAATTAAATGATGAATGTTTTCAGCAAGGAATTGTATTTCTTCTTTTGAAATGTTTAGAAATGTCTGATTGGTTATAAAGACTGTTGGAACAATTTGTTTATCCGTATCGAAACTTTTATTTTCAGTAATAACTGCAACCGGCTGAAATCTTCCATTGACCTTATTGATGTCAAAAAAGCGGGTATAGAGATAGGGAGCAGTAGCTTTATCCAATGCTTTTTTTTCTTCCTGATCCAATGCCAGTTTTGTTTTCCAATAATAGAATGTGTATGGATGTTTATCCTTTTCACTGCACGATGTAAGTAAAATAAGGACTAATAAAAATGTGGAAATTCTCATTATTGATAAAAAGCGCTTTCGCAGGTACAACTTCCTTTGTCACTCTCTAAAACTGAACAGCAGTCTTCTGATTTTTGAATATTTCCGTTTTCATCTGTAAGGTAGATCTTTTCTTTGTCAAACTTTACATAAAAGGTTTCGTTGAACTTTTTGAATTGAGCTTTCATTACTTTAGGATTATATTTTCCAGAATTGATTTCTTCAGCTGTTTCCTCTCCGCTTGCCTGGTTTACCTGAACATATCCAAAATGCACATCACCGTTCTTTTTTACATCAAGATAGTAGGCGGGTGTGCCTGTACCGCTATATCCCTCCATAATATTGAAGGATCTTTTTCCTGTGAATGGTACTTTCGACTGTGCGAAAGAGAGAATACTAATGCAAAGAATAAACAGACCGAATACCTTTTTCATTTTTTTTTCTCAAATTTAAAAATATTTAACTAAGAATTAAATAGTGAAAACCCGGTATTTAATTTGTTTTACAGCTTTAGCGTAAAAAAAAATGAAAAAACAAAACCATTCCATATAATAATGGAATGGTTTTTATATTTGAGAAAAAATACTCTTAAAATACGGTTGCAGCTAATTGAATTCTTGCATATTTATTAGAAGGATTCCACATAGCCATCATGGAAACAGGAAGTGTGTAGTGATCTGTTATTTTTAAAGCTTTAGTAGCTTTAATACCCACATTCACGATATCAAAGCTATTTTTTCCATTTCCGTACAGGAATGTGCCGTCATTGAAAGCGAATCCGCCGCCAACGAATGCGTCAAGATTTACTTTTTGATGAGCAATCACAGGGTAGCTTACCTGTACATACGTAGAATATTTATTTTTTTTATAGCTTCCATCAGGTTCCAGAACTACTTCTCCAGCATTTGCTCCTCCATAGAGCATAATATCGGCTTCAACGTTTAACGGAAATGAAGGACCGAAAGTGTAATTCGTTCTTAGGTCAATAATATGAGCAGTCCTTCTGTTTGAATAGTTGAAAATATCATCTGATGCAACTGCTGTATTAATATTTCTGGAATTAAATAAATCCCATAATCCAATATAAAGCCTTCCGTCGGAGTATTGTACATAATAATTGATTTCTTTGTAATGAGTGCCATCTTTATCATCAGCTAAAGAAGAGGCTCCCCATATTCCGACTTTCCATTTCTTCTCTTTGTCCAAAGCATAAGAAAGATTTCCCATCACTACAGGCTTATCCGTGATAATTAATCCTCTCCAAAGGTGATTGTTCTGAATGTTGGCTGTGAAATCTAAACGACCATCGTCTTTAGTTTCTGTACTGTCCTGGGCAAAAAGATTCCCTCTGCCCAAAATAATAAGGCATATAAAAAATAATTTTTTCATGATGTAAACTTTTTGTGGTTTAACTTAAAGCAAGATGCAGTAAGGCTGCAAGAGTTGCTCCCAGAACAGGGCCTGCAATAGGAATCCAGGCATACCCCCAATCACTGCTTCCTTTTACAGGAAGGATAGCGTGCATAATTCTAGGTCCTAAATCACGGGCGGGGTTAATAGCATAACCTGTGGTTCCCCCTAAAGATAGACCAATAGCCCAGACTAATAAGGTCACCGGTAAAGCTCCTACTGTTCCCAGACCGATTTTGGCAGTTGGGTCATTACTTACACTGAGACTGGGATCAGCAAAATGGAAGATTACAAAAACAAGGACAAAAGTTCCGATGATTTCGCTAATGATATTTGAGATAGGCTTCCTGATCGCAGGACCTGTACTGAAACAGGCTAGCTTTGCACCTTCATCTTCTGTAATTGCGAAATGATCCTTATTGAATAACCAAACTAAAAAAGCTCCTAACATTGCACCAATCATTTCTCCTGCAATGTAAGTTGGAACCAGATCCCAGGAAAATTTCCCTGCTATGGCTAGGCCCAATGTTACTGCTGGATTCAAATGGGCACCACTGATAGGTCCGGCAACGGTTACACCAACGAATACGGCCAAAGCCCAGGCTGTAGTAATTACGATCCAGCCGGAATTATTGCCTTTCGTTCCTTTTAAAACAACGTTTGCCACTACACCGTTTCCTAGTAGTATCATAAGCATTGTTCCGATAATTTCTGCTACAAATGGAGTCATAGTTTATGTTTTATTTAATGAGAATTAGTCTTCTATCCAGTTTTGTGAACGTTTTACCGCCTTGTTCCAGAAATGAATCATCTTGTCAGCTTTTTCTTTTTCCAGTTGAGGGTGGAAATCTTTGTCGACGATCCACTGGGATTGGATTTCATCAATGCTTTTCCAGTATCCAACAGCAAGTCCCGCGAGGTAAGCAGCTCCTAATGCTGTAGTTTCAAGGGTTTTTGGTCTTGTAATCTTAAAGCCGAACAGGTCAGACTGGATTTGCATGAGCAGGTCACTGTTGGAAGCTCCACCATCTACTCTCAGTTCAAGACTGCCTGTCCCGGAGTCAGCCTCCATTGCTTTTACGATATCATACACCTGAAATGCAATACCTTCCAGAGTGGCTCTTGCAATGTGTCCGTCAGTTGTTCCACGAGTGATTCCAACAATAGTTCCTCTGGCGTATTGATCCCAATAAGGTGCTCCTAAGCCCGTAAGTGCCGGAACAAAATAAACACCACCATTATCTTCAACTGTTTCAGCTAGGCCATTAATCTCATCAGCCGAGTTGATTAATTTAAGCCCATCTCTCACCCATTGAATTGCTGCCCCTCCTACAAAAACGCTGCCTTCTAAAGCATAGTTGACCTCTCCGTTTATTTTCCATGCAACAGTGGTTAGCAGGTTATTTTTTGAATGTACAGCTTCCTTACCTGTATTCATCAAAAGAAAGCACCCTGTTCCATAAGTGTTTTTTACCATTCCCGGGGTCGTACACATTTGTCCGAATAAGGCTGCTTGCTGGTCTCCTGCGATACCGGCAATAGGAATTTTTGTTGAAAATAGGGTAGTGGCAGTTTCTCCATAGATTTCACTGCTTTGCTTTACTTCAGGAAGGATAGCTGCGGGTATATTGAATAATTCCAAAAGCTCATTATCCCACTCTAATGTTTGTATATTGAAAAGCATCGTCCTGCTTGCATTAGAAACATCGGTGATAAACATTTTACCACGGGTAAGTTTCCATACCAGCCAGGTGTCAACCGTTCCAAAACATAGTTTACCTGCTTCTGCTTTTTCTCTTGCTCCTTCGACATTGTCCAGGATCCATTTCAGTTTGGTTGCTGAAAAATAAGCATCCAATACCAACCCTGTCTTATCTTTGATCATATCGGTATATCCCTGTTCTTTCAGAGAATCACAATATTTAGACGTCCTCCTGTCTTGCCAGACAATCGCATTGTAAACGGGGTCGCCTGTTTCCCGATCCCACACGATGGTAGTTTCCCTCTGATTGGTAATTCCTATTGCAGCAACTTCCAGTCCTGAAATTCCGGCTTTGGCAATAACTTCTGCTGCCACCGAAACCTGGGAGGACCAGATCTCATTGGGGTCGTGCTCTACCCAACCGGGAGTAGGAAATATCTGTTCAAAACTTTTCTGAGAAACAAATTTTATTTCTCCGCTGTGATTGAATAAAATGGCTCTTGACGAGGTCGTACCTTGGTCCAGAGCGAGAATTAACTTTTCACTCATGATGTGACATTAATTAAGGTTAAATAGATCTTGGTGAATAAGGAGTCAGTAAATATCCTTTCGCCAATTCGATAAACTCTCTTTCCTGTTCATTTGCCCATTCTTGTGAATGGCCGTTTTCTTTTGCAATGATAGAGGCGATCTTGTGTGCACTGTCGATCGCTGCTCTCGCATCCAAAAATAAAAGGCGGACTCTTCGGGCAAGGATGTCCTCAATGGTCTGTGCCATTTCGTTTCGGATTGCCCAAATTGCTTCAGCAATGGTAAATGGATGATCAGGATGTATTTTTTCTGAAAATTCAGGATTGCTTTGTTGTAGTTTTTTGATTTCCGGAATGTCGGAACCGTACACATATAAATGGCTGCTTCTGTCAACCGCTTCAGGTTTCATATTTCCGTGAATTGAAAGGTGTTCAGTTTTAGAAGCTGCTGTTCCCAATTGGTGAACCTGCATGGCCTTATCGATAGTATCCTCTGCCATTTTTCGGTAAGTGGTCCATTTTCCTCCGATAATAGAAACCAATCCTGTATCAGATGTTATCACTTTATGACTTCTTGAAACTTCCTTCGTACTTTTACTTCCATCTTTAGGAGCGGCAAGTGGACGAAGTCCCGCGTAAACCGATTTTACGTCTTCGCGTGTTGGTTTTTTTGCTAAATATTGTCTTGCTGTATTGAGCACAAATTTCACTTCTTCTTCCAATGCACGGGGTTCAAAGCTTTCACTTTCCAATAGAGTGTCCGTGGTTCCCACTAAAGCTCTGTCGTGCCAAGGAACGACAAATAGAACTCTACCGTCTGAAGTTTTTGGAATCATGATCGCATCATCACTTTTCAAGAAAGATTTATCTAAAACCAAATGGATCCCCTGACTCGGAACGACGAATTTTCCGTGCTTCGGATTATTCATATTTAAGATGTCGTTCGTAAAAACTCCGGTTGCGTTGATCACAACTTTTGCATGAATTTCAAATTGCTGTTTAGTAAACTGATCTTCTGCAATGACACCGATTACTTTATCAGAATCGTTTTTAATTAAATTGATTACCTTAACATAATTAACAGCTGCTCCTCCTTTTTCAATAATTGTCTGCGTTAAATTAACTGCTAATCTGGCATCATCAAACTGTCCATCCTGATAAACGACACCGCTTGCCAGGTTTTTTTGTTCAATGGTTGGAAGTTTCTCAACTGTTTTTGATTTGCTGATGTATTTCGTTTTTCCTAAACTTAGTTTTCCCGCTAGGAAATCATAAATCGAAAGCCCGATTTTATAATAAATTCCTCCCCACCAAGTATAGTTTGGAATAATAAAAGACTGATTTTTTACAACATGAGCGGCGTTTTTTGCCAGCAATCCTCTTTCCTTTAAAGCTTCCTTTACCAAACCGATGTCTCCCTGTGCTAAATACCGTACACCACCGTGTACCAGTTTTGTACTCCTGCTGGAAGTCGCTTTCGCAAAATCGTGAGATTCCAACAGTACTGTTTTAAATCCTCTGCTTACTGCATCCAATGCCGAACCTAAACCGCTTGCTCCTCCACCGATGACCAAAAAGTCCCATTCTTTTACAGAGGTTAATTTGCTGAGTTCTTCGTTTCGTTTCATAATGTTTCGTTAAGTTTCGAAATCAAAGCTAGTAATTAAAAATGAAAGTAAAAAGAAAATAATCGAAATTTTTCTAATCTTAGAAAAAATAATAACTTTGGTAAAAGAAAAAGAATGGAAAAATTAATACCAAGGCATAACGAGATACTGCAGGAACTAGATAAAAAAGACTATGTTCTTGTTCAGGAGCTATGCGAAAAGTATAATGTTTCTTCTGTTACGATTCGAAAGGATTTGAACTATTTAGAAAGTTTGGGTCTTCTTTTCCGGAATCATGGAGGTGCGAGTAAGCATGTAAGGTATGCGTATGAAAAGAATGTGGATGAAAAGGAAAATATCAACGTAGAAGCGAAACAAAGTATTGCAAAAGCTGCTTTGAAGCTTATCGAAGAAAACGACTGCATTATTCTGGCTTCTGGGACAACGATGCATTATCTTGCCAGAATGTTGGTGAACTTTGGCAGACTTACTGTTCTTACTTCCTCTTTAAGGGTGGCATTAGAGTTATGCAATAATCCTAACATTAATATTATACAATTAGGGGGAGAGGTGAGAAAAAGTTCAACTTCTATAGTAGGTTCTATTTCTGAAACTATTCTTGCTCAGTTTTCCTGTAATAAATTATTTCTCGGTGTAGATGGTATTGATATGGAGTTTGGGATCAGTACATCCAATGCAGCAGAGGCACATTTAAATCAACTGATGATAGAGTGTTCTGATAAGGTTATGATATTGGCGGATTCTTCAAAGCTAAATAAAAAAGGCTTCGGTAAGATCTCCTCACTGGATAAAATAGATTATCTGATTACAGATGATGGTATTTTAGGAGAGGATAAAAAGAAGCTCGAAGAAATTGGCTTAAGCGTTATTACCAAGTAGTCCGGATCTTGTTCTAAGGTCATTTTAGATAATAGCTAAAAGCAGGTTTGATTTTGTAAACGACTAAAAATCAAAATATTTTGCTATAAAATTTGTCAATCTAAAAATTATCCATAAATTTGCACACTCATTTTAGGGGAAAAGTATGCCCATCTCAAACGTGGAAATTACTTTAGCTTGCTAAAAATGAGCATAAATAAAGGATAAATTTTATTATAACATAAACAATGTCAGGTATTATTGGTAAAAAAATCGGTATGACGTCTTTGTTTAACGAAGAAGGAAAAAACATTCCTTGTACAGTTATTCAAGCTGGTCCGTGCTCGGTTTTACAGGTCAGAACCATTGAAAAGGACGGCTATAAGTCAGTTCAGTTAGGTTTCGATGACAAGAGTGAAAAGAACGTTGGTAAAGCGTTAGCTGGCCATTTTAAAAAGGCTGGTTCTGCTCCTAAAGCTAAATTAGTAGAATTCTACAGGGAATTCGTTGATGAAGTAAAAGTAGGAGAAGAAGTAAAAGTTGATCTATTCGCTGAAGGTGAATATGTTGACGTAACAGGAACTTCAAAAGGTAAAGGCTTCCAGGGTGTTGTTAAAAGACACGGATTTGGAGGTGTAATGCAAGCTACTCATGGTCAGCACAACAGACTTAGAGCTCCAGGTTCTATCGGTGCTGGATCGGATCCTTCAAGAGTATTCAAAGGAATGAGAATGGCGGGTAGAATGGGAGGTAAGCAGGTAACTGTTCAAAACCTTCAAGTATTAAAAGTGGATCAAGAACAAAATCTTTTAGTAGTAAAAGGTGCTGTTCCGGGAGCTAAAAATTCTTATGTAATTATCAGAAAATGGAATTAGTAGTATTAAATACATCAGGAAAAGAGACCGGAAAAAAAGTAACTCTAGACGAATCTGTATTCGGTATCGAGCCAAATAAGCACGCGGTTTACTTAGAAGTTAAGCAATATCTTGCCGCTCAGAGACAAGGTACTCATAAATCAAAAGAAAGAAGCGAAATTACTGCTTCTACGAAAAAACTTAAGAAGCAAAAAGGATCTGGTTCTGCTAGATATGGTGATATTAAATCTCCAACATTTAGAGGTGGAGGTAGAGTATTCGGTCCAAAACCAAGAGACTACAGATTCAAATTGAACAAAGCTCTTAAGAGATTAGCGAAAAAATCTGTTTTATCTCAGAAAATGAGAGATAACAGTATTAAAATTGTGGAAGGTTTGAGCATTTCTGCTCCTAAAACTAAAGATTTCATCACAATCTTGAATGCATTAGCATTGAGCGATAAGAAATCTTTATTCATTCTTCCTGATACTAATAAGAATGTATATTTATCTTCAAGAAACTTACCTAAGACTAAAGTGATGAAGTTCAATGAGATTAGCTCTTATGACTTAATCAATGCAGGTGAGATTGTATTCTTAGAAGGTGCAGTTGAAAAATTCCAGGAAAATCTAAAGAAATAAATCATGTCAGTTATTATTAAACCAGTTATTTCAGAAAAAGCAAACTATCTTACAGATTTAAGAGGTGCTTATTCTTTCTTGGTGCAAACTAAGGCGAATAAAATCCAGATTAAGAAAGCTGTAGAGGCAACTTATGGTGTGAAAGTAGCAGACGTTAGAACAATGATTTATGCTCCGAAGGTTTCTTCGAAACACACTAAAAAAGGTCTTCAAGTAGGGAAGACAAACAAATTGAAAAAAGCGGTTATTACTCTTGCTGAAGGGGAAGTAATCGATATTTTCGCTGTAAATTAATTATTAATTATAAATAATAGTAATGTCTGTTAGAAAATTAAAACCTATCACCCCAGGACAGAGATTCAGAATTGTAAACAATTTTGAGGAAATTACTACCAACAAACCAGAGAAGTCTCTAACAGTTGGTATTAGTAAGTCAGGTGGACGTAACCAAACTGGTAAAATGACCATGCGTTACACCGGAGGTGGACACAAAAAGAAATACAGAATTATCGACTTCAAAAGAAACAAGCATGATGTTGAAGCAACGGTAAAAACTGTAGAATATGATCCAAACAGAACTGCATTTATCGCTTTATTAGAGTACGCAGACGGAGAGAAGAGATACATCATCGCTCCAAACGGTATTAAAGTAGATCAAAAGGTAGTTTCAGGAGAAAGCGTAGAACCGAATATCGGTAACGCAATGAAATTGAAAAACATTCCATTGGGTACTGTAATTTCTTGTGTTGAAATGAAGCCTGGACAAGGTGCTATTTTAGCAAGAAGTGCTGGTTCTTCAGCTCAATTAACTTCAAGAGATGGAAAATATGCAATCATCAAATTGCCTTCAGGAGAATCTAGAATGATCCTTACTGAGTGTTATGCAATGATTGGATCTGTTTCTAACTCTGATCATCAGTTAACTGTTTCAGGTAAGGCTGGTAGAAGCAGATGGTTAGGTAGAAGACCTAGAACTAGACCGGTAGTAATGAACCCTGTAGATCACCCAATGGGAGGTGGTGAAGGACGTTCTTCTGGAGGTCACCCAAGATCTAGAAACGGTAAGCCTGCTAAAGGTTACAAAACTAGAAAGAAAAACAAAGTGTCTAACCGTTACATCGTATCTAAAAGAAAATAATTATGGCAAGATCACTTAAAAAAGGACCGTTCATTCATCATACTTTAGATAAGAAGGTTCAGGCAAATATAGAGTCTAGTAAAAAGACAGTTATCAAAACTTGGTCTAGAGCATCGATGATCTCTCCGGACTTTGTAGGACAAACTATTGCTGTACACAACGGGAAATCTTTTATCCCTGTATATGTTACAGAAAACATGGTTGGTCACAAGTTAGGCGAATTTTCTCCAACAAGATCTTTTAGAGGTCATGGTGGTAACAAAAATAAAGGAAGCAGATAATCATGGGATCAAGAAAACAAGATAGTTCAATCGCAAGAAAAGAAGCTAACAAAGACGTTGTAAAAGCTTCATTAAATAATTGCCCGTCTTCTCCTAGAAAAATGAGATTAGTAGTTGATATCATTAGAGGAGAGCAGGTAGATAAAGCTCTTTATATCCTAAAATATTCTAAGAAGGATGCATCTAACAAATTAGAGAAATTACTTCTTTCTGCTATGGCAAACTGGCAGGCTAAAAACGAGGGTGCTGATATTGAAGAAGCAAACCTTATCATTAAAGAAATATTCGTGGATAGTGCAAGACAATTGAAGAGACTAAGACCAGCTCCACAAGGTAGAGGTCATAGAATCAGAAAAAGATCTAACCACGTTACACTAATCTTAGGTAATAAAGAAAATTAATCAAGGTATGGGACAGAAGACAAATCCAATTGGTAACAGATTAGGTATCATCAGAGGATGGGATTCTAACTGGTTTGGTGGAAACGATTATGGAGACAGAATCGCTGAAGACTACAAAATCAGAAGATACCTTGAAGCTAGATTATCTAAAGGTGGTATTTCAAAAATTTATATTGAAAGAACACTGAAATTAGTAACAGTTACTATTACTACTGCTAGACCGGGACTTATCATCGGTAAAGGAGGTCAGGAAGTTGATAAATTAAAAGAAGAGTTGAAGAAATTGACTAAAAAGGATATTCAAATCAACATTTTCGAAATCAAAAGACCTGAACTTGACGCAGTATTAGTTGCTGATAGCATTGCTAAGCAAATTGAAAACAGAATTTCTTACAGAAGAGCTGTTAAAATGGCGATCGCAAGCACAATGAGAATGGGTGCAGAAGGTATCAAAGTTCAGATCTCTGGTAGATTGAATGGTGCTGAAATGGCAAGAAGCGAATCTTTCAAAGACGGAAGAATTCCTTTGTCTACTTTCAGAGCTGATATCGATTATCATATTGGAGAAGCATTGACTCAATATGGTAAACTAGGAGTGAAAGTTTGGATCATGAAAGGTGAAGTTTACGGTAAAAGAGAACTTTCTCCACTAGTGGGACAACAGAAAAAAGGACCTTCAGGAGGTGGAAACAGAGGAGATAGAGATAACAGAAGACCTTCAAGAGATAAAAAAAATAATTAATAAAATTTTAGAGGATAGTTTTTAAATGACCGTTACTTTTTTAAAATCTAAATTCTAAAA
Source organism: Chryseobacterium sp. T16E-39 (assembly GCF_002216065.1). Taxonomy (NCBI): domain Bacteria; kingdom Pseudomonadati; phylum Bacteroidota; class Flavobacteriia; order Flavobacteriales; family Weeksellaceae; genus Chryseobacterium; species Chryseobacterium sp. T16E-39. The sequence continues at coordinate 3,687,308 of NZ_CP022282.1, forward strand.
TCTAAAATTTAAGAAATTATGTTACAACCAAAAAGAACCAAATTCCGTAAAGTTCATAAGATGAAGATGAAGGGGATTGCTCAGAGAGGTAATCAACTTGCTTATGGTACTTTCGGAATCAAAGCTACAGAAGGAGCTTGGATCACTGCAAGACAAATTGAAGCTGCTCGTATCGCTGCGACAAGATATATGAAGAGAGAAGGTCAACTATGGATCAAAATATTCCCGGATAAGCCGATTACTAAAAAACCAGCCGAAGTAAGGATGGGTAAAGGTAAAGGTGCTGTGGAATATTGGGTAGCTGTAGTAAAACCAGGTAAAATTTTATTCGAGATCGGAGGTGTATCTTACGATATCGCTAAAGAAGCATTAAGACTTGCTGCTCAAAAATTACCGGTAGTTACCAATTTTGTAGTTGCTAATGATTTTGTTAAACCTCTATAATCTTTGAATACAATGAAAAAAGCTGAAATTAAAAATCTAAGCGCAGAAGATATTCAAGCTAAATTAACTGAAGCAAAAGCTGAATTCAATAAAATGAAATTAGCTCATAAAATCAGCCCGCTTGAAAATCCAATTCAAATCAAAGATTTGAGAAAGACAATCGCGAGACTAAATACAGAGTTAACCACTAAACAACAATAAGATTTTCATACATTATGGAAAGAAACTTAAGAAAAGAAAGAATCGGAATAGTTTCCAGCAATAAAATGGAAAAGACCATTGTTGTAAGTGAGACTACTAGAGTGAAACACCCTATGTACGGTAAATTCGTATTGAAAACGAAAAAATATACTGCACACGACGAAAATAACGAATGCACAGAAGGAGATACAGTTCTTATCCAAGAAACTAGACCTATGAGCAAGAGTAAAAGATGGAGATTAGTAAGAATCATTGAAAAAGCTAAGTAATGTTACAAACAGAATCAAGATTAAAAGTTGCTGATAACACAGGTGCTAAAGAAGTATTGGTGATCAGAGTTCTGGGAGGAACCAGAAGAAGATATGCTTCAGTTGGTGATAAAATCGTAGTTACGATCAAAGATTCTACACCATCAGGAAATGCTAAAAAAGGTCAGGTATCTAAAGCTGTAGTAGTAAGAACTAAAAAAGCAGTTAGAAGAAAAGATGGATCATACATCAAATTCGAAGACAACGCTTGTGTATTACTAAACGCAGCAGGAGAAATGAGAGGAACACGTGTTTTCGGACCTGTGGCTCGTGAGTTGAGAGACAAAGAATATATGAAAATCATTTCATTAGCTCCTGAAGTACTTTAATTTTTAAAATTTTTATAAGAAAATGTCAAAGTTAAAAATAAAAAGAGGAGATAACGTAATCATTACTACTGGTAAGAAAGATATCAAAGGTAAGACTGGTGAAGTTATTGAAGTGATCAAAAAAGAAGGAAGAGACCCTAGAGTAATCGTTGCAGGACTTAACATCATTAAGAAACACGTTAAGCCTTCAGCTTCAAATCCTCAAGGAGGAATCGTTGAAAGAGAAGCTTCTATTCATATCTCTAATGTAGCTTTAGTTGGTAAAGACGGAAAAGCTGTAAAAGTAGGTTATAAGACTGAAGGAGATAAGAAAGTAAGAATCGACAAAAAAACGGGTGAAACTTTATAATTTTAAATAACACATGGAATATATAGCAAGACCCAAGAAAGCATATAAAGAAACAATTGTTCCTGCAATGATGGAAGAATTTGGGTACAAATCTGTAATGCAGGTACCTAAATTGGAAAAAATCATCTTATCTCAAGGATTAGGTGATGCTACTGCAGACAAGAAAATCATTGATTATGCTGTAGAAGAACTTACAAATATTACTGGACAAAAAGCTGTTGGTACGATCTCTAAGAAAGATGAAGCTGCCTTCAAATTGAGAAAAGGAATGCCTGTAGGTGCTAAAGTTACTTTAAGAGCTCACAAAATGTATGAATTCTTAGACAGACTTACTGCTTCAGCTTTACCACGTATTAGAGATTTTTCTGGTATCAAAGCTGATGGTTTTGATGGTAGAGGTAATTATAACTTAGGTATTACTGAGCAGATTATCTTCCCTGAGATCGTAATTGACAAAGTGAAAAAAATCCAAGGGATGGACATCACTTTCGTTACAACTGCGAAAACAGATAAAGAAGCGAAAGCATTATTAACTCACTTCGGTTTACCATTTAAAAAGAACTAAGAAATGGCTAAAGAATCAATGAAAGCGCGTGAGCGCAAAAGAGAAGCACTAGTTGCTAAATACGCTGACAAAAGAAAAGCTTTAAAAGAAGCAGGTGATTATGAAGGACTTCAGAAATTACCAAAAAATGCTTCTCCTGTAAGATTACACAACAGATGTAAACTAACAGGAAGACCAAGAGGTTACATGAGAACTTTCGGTCTTTCAAGAGTAACTTTCAGAGAAATGGCTAACAATGGTCTTATCCCTGGAGTGAAAAAAGCAAGTTGGTAATAAACAATCAATAATCGGGACAATTAAGTTGTCGAGATACTAAAGAAAAAAAATATCAGACCTAAGATTTCTGAAGTCTGATATTTTCCTCTTCAAGTCTTTTCAAAACTGATTGTTCTTCAACCAATAATTTAAAATAGAAAAATGGTAACAGATCCAATTTCAGATTTCCTAACAAGAGTAAGGAACGCACAAAGCGCAGGCCACAAAGTGGTGGAAATTCCTGCATCGAAAATCAAAAAGGAGATTACGAAAATCTTATTTGATCAAGGGTATATCTTAAACTTCAAGTTTGAAGATAGCGCTGTTCAAGGGACAATCAAAATCGCTTTAAAGTATGACAAGCAAACTAACAAACCAGCTATTAAATCTATCCAGAGAGCTTCAAGACCAGGTTTGAGACAGTACAAAGGTTCTGCTGAACTTCCAAGAGTATTGAACGGTTTGGGTGTAGCTATTATCTCTACTTCAAGAGGAGTAATGACAGATAAAAAAGCTAGAGAAGAAAAAGTAGGCGGTGAAGTAATCTGCTATGTTTATTAATTTTTAATCAAAGGAAAATGTCAAGAATTGGTAAAGCAATTATAACAATTCCTTCAGGTGTTACAGTTACTGAAAATAACGGTGTTGTAACAGTTAAAGGTCCAAAAGGAGAACTTTCTCAGGATCTTACAGAAGGTATTACTTTAGAACAAAAAGATGGAGAACTGAACGTAAACAGACCATCTGATTCTAAACAACACAGAGCGCTTCACGGTTTATACAGAGCGTTAATCAACAACATGATTGTTGGTGTATCTGCAGGTTTCGAAAAGAAACTAGAACTAGTAGGGGTAGGATATAGAGCTTCTCACTCAGGTCAAAAACTTGAGTTAGCTTTAGGATTCTCTCACGGTATTACATTAGAGCTTCCTAGCGAAGTTAAAATTGATACATTGACTGAAAAAGGTAAAAACCCAATTATTACTTTAACGTCTTTCGACAAGCAACTTCTTGGAATGGTAGCTGCAAAGATCCGTTCATTCAGAAAGCCTGAGCCGTACAAAGGAAAAGGTGTGAGATTCGTTGGTGAAAATGTTAGACGTAAAGCTGGTAAATCTGCTTAATAAATTATAAGAAAATGGCATTAAGTAAATTAGAAAAAAGAATAAGAATAAAAAGAAGAGTAAGAGGAAAAATCTCTGGATCTTCTGAATTGCCAAGATTATCGGTATATAAGAGTAATAAGGAAATTTACGCTCAGTTAATCGACGATAAAAATGGTAAAACATTAGTAGCTGCTTCTTCTAGAGAGAAAGGAGTTGACGCTAATGGAACTAAGATTGAAGTTTCTGCTGCTGTAGGTAAAGCTATCGCTGCTAAGGCTCTTGCTGCAGGAATTGAAAGCATTGTGTTTGATAGAAACGGTTTCGTATACCATGGAAGAGTGAAAGCTCTAGCTGATGGTGCGAGAGAAGGAGGACTTAAATTCTAATCATTAAATTTCGGAAAATATGTTAGGACTAGATAATATAGAAAGAGTAAAACCGGGAGGATTAGAATTAAAAGATCGTCTCGTAGCTGTAAACAGAGTAACAAAAGTAACTAAGGGTGGTAGAGCTTTCGGGTTCTCTGCAATTGTAGTTGTTGGAAATGAAGATGGAGTTATTGGTTACGGTTTAGGAAAATCTAAAGAAGTTGCTTCAGCAATTGCTAAAGCAGTTGAAGATGCTAAGAAAAATCTTGTGAAAGTTCCAGTAATGAACCATACAATTCCTCACCAAACTACTGCTAGATACGGTGGTGCAGATATCTTTTTAAGACCTGCTTCTCACGGTACAGGATTGATCGCAGGAGGTGCGGTAAGAGCGGTATTGGAGTCTGCTGGTATTCACGATATCCTTTCAAAATCTAAAGGATCTTCTAACCCTCACAACGTGGTGAAAGCTACTTTCAAAGCATTGTTGGATATCAGAAGACCTGAAGAAATTGCAAGAATGAGAGGAGTTTCTTTAACTAAAGTGTTTAACGGTTAATAATAAAACAATGGCAACAATTAAAGTAAAGCAAGTAAGAAGCGCTATTGGAAGAACAAAAACCCAAAAGAGAACGCTTGAAGCATTAGGATTTAAGAGACTTCACCAAGTTGTAGAACACGAAGCTACCCCTTCTATCTTAGGGATGATAGCTGCAGTTAGTCATTTACTTGAAGTTCAAAAATAATTTTAAAAAGAAATTAAAATGAATTTAAACAACATAAAACCTGCTGCAGGTTCTACATTTAGTTCAAAAAGAATTGGTAGAGGACAAGGTAGTGGAAAAGGAGGTACTTCGACAAAAGGACATAAAGGTCAGAAAGCTAGAGCTGGTTATTCTCAGAAGATCGGTTTTGAAGGTGGACAGATGCCTTTACAAAGAAGATTACCTAAATTCGGTTTCAAAAATGTAAACAGAAAAGAATTTAGAGCTATTAACTTAGATTCTATCCAGACTTTAATAGAAAATAAATCTATCACAGGAGATATTACTAAAGAAGTTTTGGTAGCAAATGGGTTAGCAACTAAAAACGAAATAGTGAAAATTATGGGTAGAGGTGAATTGAAATCTGCGGTTTCAATCTCTGCTGACAAATTCACTAAATCTGCTGAAGAGCTTATCGCTAAAGCAGGTGGAAAAGCAATTACATTATAATAGTAACTAATGAAAGAATTTATACAAACCCTCAAAAATATTTGGAGCCTAAAGGAATTAAGAGATAAAATTATCTTCACTTTAGGTATTATCCTTGTGTATAGATTCGCATCTTATATCTCTCTACCTGCAATTAACCTTGCACAAGTAGGAGATCTCTTAGAGCATTATAAAAGTCAAGGCGGTAACAAGCAAGGAGCAGGTCTCCTTGGCTTGCTTTCGTCGTTTACAGGGGGGGCTTTCAGCCACGCTTCTGTTATGGCACTAGGTATAATGCCTTATATTTCAGCTTCTATTATTGTTCAGTTGATGGGGATGGCTATTCCTTATCTTCAGAAACTTCAGAAAGATGGAGAGTCAGGTAGAAATACATTGAACCAAATTACTAGATGGTTAACGATCGGAGTTTGTTTAGTACAGGCGCCTTCTTATTTAACTTCTATTACTCAATTGTTTTTACCGTATGCTCAGTTCCAGTCTGCATACTATGTAGAGCCAAATTCTATCATGTTCTGGTTACCAAGTATTGTTATTTTGGTTGCCGGTTCGGTATTTGCAATGTGGCTAGGTGAGAAAATTACTGATAAAGGAATTGGAAATGGTATTTCTATCCTTATTATGGTTGGTATCTTATCTAGATTACCTGAAGCATTTGTACAGGAAATGGCCGTGCAGAACGGAAAAGGAGGGATGGGATCTATTATGATCCTTATTGAGGTGATATTCTGGATGTTGGTGGTTCTTTTAGCAGTGGTATTATCTGTTGCTGTAAGAAAGATTCCAATTCAATATGTAAGCAGAGCACAAGCAAGAGGAGGTGTAAATAAAAATCTTATGCAAGGAGCAAGACAGTGGATCCCATTGAAAGTTAATGCTGCTGGAGTTATGCCAATTATCTTTGCTCAGGCATTGATGTTCGTACCAGGTTTATTAACGAAATTTGACGAATCCAATACTTTTCTTGCAGGTTTCAAGAATGTTTTTAGCTGGCAGTACAATGTATTGTTCGCATTGCTGATTATAATCTTTTCATTTTTCTATACTGCGATTACAATTCCGGTTAACCAAATGGCTGATGATTTAAAGAGAAACGGAGGTTTGGTACCAAAAGTAAGACCAGGAAAAGAGACGGCTGATTATTTAGATGATATTTTATCAAAAATTACCTTGCCAGGTGCAATATTTTTGTCTATCTTTGCAATCCTTCCGGCAATTGTACACGGAAGCTTAGTTCAGACAGATGCGTTCGCCCTATTTTTCGGGGGAACGTCACTATTGATTATGGTTGGAGTTATTTTAGATACTGTTCAACAGATTAATACATATCTGCTGAACCATCACTATGATGGCTTAATGCAGTCTAAATTATCAAGAACGACTGGATATTAATTTATGGCGAAACAAAAACATATTGAACAAGACGGCGTAATAACGGAAGCACTTTCGAACGCTCAGTTCCGTGTAGAACTAGAAAATGGGCATATGCTTATAGCTCATATTTCTGGAAAAATGAGAATGCATTATATTAAACTTTTACCTGGTGATAAGGTAAAACTAGAAATGTCTCCCTATGATTTGACAAAAGGGAGAATTACTTTTAGATATTAAACAAACGCCAAATGGAGTCTCCGGGTTTCCATTTGGCTATTGTTAAAAAATAAATACTATCAAATGAAAGTTAGAGCATCAATTAAGAAAAGAAGCGCTGATTGCAAAATTGTACGCAGAAAAGGTGTACTTTTTGTGATCAACAAGAAGAACCCAAAATTTAAACAAAGACAAGGCTAATATTAAATTATGGCGAGAATTGCAGGTATTGATTTACCAAAAAACAAAAGAGGCGTTATCGGTTTAACTTATATTTATGGGGTGGGAAGAAGTACTTCTTCTGAAATCCTTAAAGCTGCCGGTATCAGCGAAGACAAGAAAGTCAACGAATGGAATGACGATGAATTGGCTGCAATTAGAACTTATATTTCTGAAAACGTAAAAGTAGAAGGAGAATTAAGATCTGAAGTGCAATTGAACATCAAGAGATTGATGGACATAGGATGCCAACGAGGAATACGTCACAGACTAGGACTACCTTTAAGAGGCCAGAGAACGAAAAACAACTCTAGAACCCGTAAAGGAAAGAGAAAAACTGTTGCTAACAAGAAAAAGGCAAGTAAATAATCGTTAGGAATTATGGCAAAACAAACTAAAGTAGTTAAAAAAAGAAAAGTAAAAGTTGAAGCTATTGGAGAAGCGCATATTCAAGCTTCTTTCAATAACATCATCATTTCTTTAACAAATAAAAGCGGAGAAGTTATCTCTTGGGCATCTGCCGGTAAAATGGGATTCAGAGGTTCTAAAAAGAATACTCCATTTGCTGCTCAAATGGCAGCAGAAAATTGCTCTAACGTTGCTCATGAAGCTGGGTTAAGAAGAGTAAAGGTGTTTGTGAAAGGTCCAGGTGCAGGTAGAGAATCTGCTATCAGAACTATTCACAATTCAGGAATTGAAGTTAGCGAAATCATTGACGTGACTCCTATGCCACACAATGGATGTAGACCACCAAAAAGAAGAAGAGTTTAATTTTTAGAATTTACCCATTATGGCAAGATATATTGGACCTAAAACTAAGATTGCTAGAAAGTTTGGTGCTGCAATCTACGGAGATGATAAGAACTTCGAAAAGAGAAAAAACCAACCGCCAGGACAACATGGTCCTAACAAAAGAAGAGGTGCTAAAAAATCAGAATATGCAGTTCAGTTAGCTGAAAAACAAAAAGCTAAATATACTTACGGTATTTTAGAAAGACAGTTTGCAAACTTATTCGATAAAGCACACAGAAGTAAAGGTGTAACAGGGGAAGTTCTATTACAACTTTGCGAATCTAGATTGGATAACGTAGTATACAGAATCGGTTTTGCTAAAACTAGATCTGGAGCTAGACAATTAGTTTCTCACAGACACATCACTGTGAACGGAGAGCTAGTAAATATTCCATCTTACTTGCTTAAAGCTGGTGATGTAATCGCTGTAAGAGAGAAATCTAAATCTCTTGAAGTTGTTACTACTGCATTAGCTTATAAAGCAAACTATGAGTGGTTACAATTCAACGATGAGAAAAAAGAAGGTACTTTCGTATCTGCACCTGAAAGAATCCAAATTCCGGAGGACATCAAGGAACAGCTTATCGTCGAACTTTACTCTAAATAATTTTTTAATCAAATTTTTGCTCAACCCAATAATATGGCAATTTTACAATTCATAAAACCCGATAAAGTAATTTTACTTAACTCTGATGAATTTAAAGGTCAATTTGAATTCAGACCTTTAGAACCAGGTTTCGGGCTTACAATAGGTAATGCTTTAAGAAGAGTATTGCTTTCTTCTCTGGAAGGATATGCTATTTCATCTATCAAAATAGAAGGTGTAGAGCACGAATTTTCAACTATTCCAGGAGTAATCGAAGACGTAACTGAAATTATTCTTAACCTTAAGCAGGTGAGATTAAAATCTACAGCAGAAAACCAGTCTAATGAGCAGGTTGTTGCTAAGGTTTCAGGTCAAACGATTATTACTGCTGGAGATTTAGGAAAATCAATCAACGGATTTGAGATCTTGAATCCTGAGTTGGTGATTTGTAACCTAAACAGTGATGTAACTTTCGAAATTACTTTCAATGTAGAAAAGGGTAGAGGGTATGTTCCTTCTGAACAAAATAAGTCAAACAATGCACCTGTAGGTACAATTGCTATTGACTCTATTTTTACTCCAATTAAGAAAGTACAGTATAGTATTGAAAATTATCGTGTAGAGCAAAAAACAGACTACGAAAAACTTGTATTAGATATAGAAACTGATGGTTCCATCAGTCCTCAAAATGCTTTAACTGAAGCTTCTAAGATATTAATTTATCACTTCATGTTGTTCTCTGATGAGAGAATCACTCTTGAAACTGAAGCCGTAAAAGCATCTATCCAATATGATGAAGAAACTCTTCATACAAGACAACTTCTTAAATCTAAACTAGCAGATATGGATCTTTCAGTGAGAGCTCTAAACTGTTTGAAGGCTGCAGAAGTTGAAACGTTAGGAGAACTTGTTTCTTACAGTAAGTCTGATTTGATGAAATTCAGAAATTTTGGTAAAAAATCTTTGACAGAACTAGAAGAATTAGTGCATTCAAAAGGTCTTAACTTCGGTTTCGACGTTGCAAAATATAAGTTAGACGCTGATAAATAATTAATAATGAGACACGGTAAAAAATTCAATCACTTAGGAAGAACGGCTTCTCATAGAAGTGCTTTACTTTCTAATATGGCTTGTTCTCTAATTGAGCATAAAAGAATCAACACTACTGTAGCTAAAGCGAAAGCTTTAAGAGTATATGTTGAGCCCCTATTAACAAAAGCAAAAGAAGATACTACACATAACAGAAGAATTGTTTTTTCATATCTTCAAAATAAAGAAGCTGTAACTGAATTATTCAGAACAGTAGCTCCTAAGATCGCTGAAAGAAATGGCGGTTATACTAGAATCATCAAGACTGGTTTCAGACAAGGTGATGCTGCTGACATGGCTCTTATCGAGCTAGTAGACTTCAATGAGCTTTACAATCCTAATGCTGAAGAGAAAAAAGCTACAAGAAGAAGTAGAAGAGCTACTCCTGCTAAAAAAGTAGAAGCTGTAGTTGCTGATGCTCCTGTAGTAGAAGAAAAAGTTGAAGCTCCAACGGCTGAAGCTGCAGACTCTACTGAAGAGAAAACTGAGGAATAATATTCATTCAGATATATAAAAAAAACCGTTCAGATCTCTGAACGGTTTTTTTTATATTCTTTTTTATTCACAAATAGTAGGTTTTTAAATGATTTTAATCTCGTAACTCGGATGCCGAAATCCGGATTAAATTTTTGTTTTCTTCAATTCAATTACATTATTTCCTTGTTCAAGATGTAAACTATCTCCTTTTACTCTTGCGGTCATGTCATCTTTTTTATAGATCGTTTCCCCATCTTTGTCTTCAGTTTTTGGAAGTGTAAAAGTCTTCTTATTGCTGGTGATCGCTACAGTATTTTCTTTTGGATCATTTTTAAAAACTACTTTTACTAAGGTTCCGTCAGTTGCTTTATAAACAAAATCAGTCTTTTCAAATCTTTTTCCATTCACATCCACTATGGTTGAGTTGGCTGAAGCCGAATCAATTTTTCCATTATGATCTGTAACTGCCGTAACTGAACTATCAGATTTAATAATACTTTTATTCCCACTTTCAGCTTTTTTGCAACCTATCAATGATAATGCAGTCAACGCAACTGCTGTTAGAATTCCTTTTTTCATGTTGATTATTTTTTAATACGTTCAATTTAATTATTTCTTTACGGTAAGAGAAATTTAATTAAATTTAGTAAAAACAAAAAACAAACCAATAGTTTGGAATTCAAATATTCATAAAAGAGGGAAAATACAAGTTTTTAAGAATACATGAGTCAAACCAAACTGGGGATCTCCAAAAAATACCTGATGAAAAGTCTGATTAAACTCCTTTGTTTCATTTTTATACTGTGTGTTACTTCGACATTTGCCCAACAACCAAATAAGTCTTTTGAGATTAGAGATGGTCATTTTTGGCTTAATGGAAATCAGTTTTCTATCTATTCCGGGGAAATGCATTATCCCAGAGTGCCTATGCAATATTGGAGGCATAGACTTGAAATGATGAAAGCCATGGGGCTTAATACCGTTACGACTTATGTTTTCTGGAACTACCATGAAGAATCACCTGGGAAATGGAACTTTTCAGGTGAGAAAGATTTAAAAAAGTTTATAAGAACAGCACAGGAAGTGGGTTTATATGTGATTATCCGTCCCGGGCCCTATGTGTGTGCAGAATGGGAATTTGGAGGATATCCGTGGTGGCTTCAAAAAGACAAAGATTTAGAAATAAGATCTGATAATAAGGCCTTCCTTGAGCAATGTGAAAGGTATATCAATCAACTCGCCAAACAGATTATTCCATTACAAATTAATCATGGAGGACCTGTCATAATGGTTCAAGCTGAAAATGAATTTGGATCCTATGTTTCCCAGCGAAAGGATATTGCATTGGAGAAGCACAGGATATACAGTCATAAAATAAAAGACTTAATTATAAAGTCTGGAATTACTGTTCCTCTTTTTACTTCTGATGGGAGTTCTCTTTTCAGGGGCGGGAGTATTGAAAGAGCTTTACCTACCGCAAATGGCGAAGACAATATAGAGGTCTTAAAAAAAACAGTGAATGAATACAATGGAGGTAAAGGTCCTTATATGGTTGCTGAATATTATCCGGGCTGGCTTGATCATTGGGCAGAACCTTTTGTTAAAGTTTCTACTGAGGATGTCGTTAAACAGACAAAAGTTTATCTTGAAAATGGAGTTTCATTTAATTACTATATGATTCATGGGGGAACTAACTTTGGATTTACCAGTGGGGCCAATTATGATAAGAACCATGACATTCAACCTGATATTACGAGTTACGATTATGATGCCCCAATTAGTGAAGCCGGATGGGCTACTGAAAAATACAATGCTTTAAGAGATGTTTTTCAAAAAATAAATGGCGAGAAACTTCCGGATATCCCAAAACCAAATAAAGTAATTCGTTTTTCGAATGTGAGATTTTCTAAAACAACTTCTTTGTTTGATTTAATTAATGAGAAGAAGCCGGTAAACTCGCAGAAACCTTTAACTTTTGAAGATCTGAATATTGGAAACGGGTATATTTTGTACAGACGGAAATTTGATAAGGGCCAAAAAGGAAAACTGGAGATAAAGGGACTGAGAGATTATGCAAATGTGTATATTAATGAACATTGGAAAGGAGAGCTTAACAGGGTGAATAATAAATATGATCTCGATATTGAAATCAAGGCAGGAGACCGTATTGAAATATTGGTTGAAAATATGGGAAGGATCAATTACGGATCTGAGATTGTTCATAATTTAAAAGGAATTATTACTCCTGTAAAAATTAATGGAATAGAAATTTCCGGAAACTGGGAGATGTTTCCTCTTCCTTTTAATCAGTTCCCAAAATACCATCATAAACAAAAAGATATCACCCAACGTTCGCCGATACTCTATGAATCTGAATTTAATCTGGATGAGACCGGAGATACGTTTCTTGATATGCGGAAATTCGGAAAAGGAATTGTTTTTGTAAACGGGAGAAATATCGGAAGATATTGGAGTAAGGTTGGTCCTCAGCTTACCCTATATGTCCCGGGAGTTTGGTTAAAGAAAGGGAAAAATGTTATTCAGGTTTTCGAACAGATTAATGACAGTACTGTAACCGAAATAAGCAGTATGGATACTCCTATTCTTGATCAGTTGGTTAAATAGCAAAAATTGATTAATTTTAGTAAAAACAAAAAACAAAACAATAACCCTGATCTCAAATTGTAAAATTACACAAAGGTGTAATTGTTTCTGCTTTGTTTTCTGTTGAAATTTGTCATTAACAAAATAACGGACATGAGCATTTCCATAGCCATAGTAGAAGATGAGAAAAACTACAACAATGCGTTGAAGAAAGTCATCAATTATCAAGCTGACATGAAAGTGATTGCTCAGTTTTTTGATGGCAACGAAGCATTAAACAACCTTCCAAAGATTTCTCCGGACGTAGTAATGATGGATATCCAGCTTCAGGACATGCTTGGAATTGAAATCATAGAAAAAGTACGGAAAGATATGCCAGATACCCAGTTTATCATGTGTACGAGTTTTGAAGATGATGAAAAAATTTTCAGCTCGCTGAAAGCTGGTGCAATGGGTTATCTTATTAAGGGAGAAAGTATGGACAAGATTCTCGCCTCTATTCGTGATGTGTATAATGGAGGAGCACCCATGAGTTTTTCTATTGCAAGAAGAGTTTTGAACCATTTTGAAAAAAAAACTACCGAAGTACTGGGATTTGATGAACTGACCAATCGTGAAAAAGAGATCTTGGAACTTCTTTCTCAGGGTTTGCTATACAAAGAAATTGCGGATCAAAAATGCATTAGCATGGATACGGTAAAAAAGCATGTCGGAAATATCTATCGAAAACTACACGTGAGCAATAAAGTTGAAGCAATCAATAAATTTAACCATTTTAAAAACTAATAAACCATGGAGACATTAAGAACAAGAAGACAGGTTATTGATTTGATATCTGATAACCTAAGAAAGCTAAGTAAAGAAGACTTACTGGCGATTTCATATCTATGTTCATCCCTTTCCACCATCAATTTTGAAGATAAAGAAAGGGATTTAGATATTGCACGATTACTAAATTTTTATAGAGATCCCGATCCTGTACCAGCGCCTACCGGCGAAGGCTCAGTTAGAATGTTTAACAGTCAGAGTTTTTCCTATTTACAAAAAGTATTTGTAATCAAGCCTAATGTTGTAGACTTTTTGTTGAAAGAAGGAAGTAATAAAATTGATATTTTTTTATTGGAAAGAGAAGTAGGTGGGCGCCCATGCCTTGATATTGCCTATAAGAATTCGGGCGACACGAAATATTATTATACGGATGAAGTAAACGGAGGTAAAGTAATGAATGATTTCAGTACGCAAAGAAAACAGTTTGAAGGAAATTTGAAAAATATATTGGATATCAATAAAAATCCTAACGGACATAAATGTCCAACTAAAATTATAGTAGACAAGGCTGATCTTGAAAAGTTTAATCAATTTAAAACAGGAAAAAACAATCCTCAAGTACATTTAATGACGGGAATTAACCAGGTCAGAACCAGCGGTGACTACTATCAAAGAGTAACATTAGTAATGAATTTTGCCAGTGAAGAAGATGGAGTATTTACTCCGGATATGAGTTATTATTTCGATACCTACCACCTTTGTCCTCCGGGAAGCTGCTAACCAATGATACAAGACTTTATATACTATGCTTTACTGGTAATTTGTCTTGCCGTTTCGTTCTACAATGAAAAGGCAAGACATAATTACTTTTGGTTATACTTTCTGGTCGTATTACTCTATGAAGTATTAATTTATTTTAAATGGATCGGCGTTGAAATTTACGCGACCTCCCCGATCGTATATTCTTTATTCTTCATTAATGTTTATCTGAAAGAATTGTATCCGAAAAAACATTTTATAAGATATCTGTCAAGTGCGATCCTATTAATTGTGGGGATCCTATTATATCCTACTAATAAGGGATACTCTATTCATTTGGGTATTATGATGTCTTTTGTTTATATACTTTGTGGTCTGATTTGGTTATTTTATCAGTTTAAAAATAATAGTCAGATCCCAATAATATCTAAACAATTCTTTTGGGTGAGTGTATCTCTATTACTCTGGGCTGTTTTTTTTCTATTTAGGGTCACTCCAATGTATTTGTTTGAAAAGACAGATGATGAATTCCTGGGTGTTCTGAATAAAATATTTCAACTGATTACGATTGCTTCTTATGTGATTTTCTTTAAAGGACTATTGTGTAAATCATGAAAATGTTACCAGAAGAAATAAAGCAGACCTACATTATAGCAATTATTGTTATGATGTTGTTCGTTGGATTTATCATTTTTGTTGTCCTGTTATACAACAGAAAACAACTCTTATACCTCAGGGAAAAACAACTCAGAGAAGCTGAATACCAAAATAAGTTGCTTCAAAAAGAACTTGAAAAACAAAAATCAATAGAACAGGAAAGGGAAAGAATCTCACATGATATGCATGATGACTTAGGGGCGGGAATTTCAGCACTGAAACTACAGGCAGAATTTCTAAAACAAAAAGCAGAGGATGGGGATTTAAAAAATGATATCGACGAGCTCCTGAAAACCTCAGAAGAAATGAATGTTTCAATGCGCGAAATGCTTTGGAATCTGAATTCTGGAAATGATACTGTAGGAAATTTTGTAAGTTATTCAAAGATATATGCTGAAAATTTTCTAAAAAAGGCATCCGTAAAACTTAGTATAAGAGATCAGGATGTCATTAGCCATACGCCGGTATCTGCTGAACTAAGGAGAAATATGTTTTTGTGTTTAAAAGAATCTCTGAACAATACTTACAAACACAGTCAGGCCAATCTGATTGAGATTTCATTCTTACAAAATAATGGTGAATTCACCATGGAAATTTCAGACAATGGAATTGGAATTAGTAAAGAAATGCCCGAAGGCAACGGACTCCGGAATATGAGAAGAAGGATGAAAGAACTTAATGGTGAATTTCAAATTATTTCCCTGGAAAAAGGAACTCTTTTAGTTTTTAAAGTATGGATCTAGGTCTTCTGTCAATAAGATAATCACCCTTTTGTGTAATTGACTGCTGCGTTTTTTAGTGAGACCTTTGATACAATAAAACTCACGATCATGAAAACTACAATTAATAACAGTTTTGAAGATTTCAAACAAACATTAAGCAATAACAATAAATTACAGCAGGAATTTAAAGATAATCCCATACAGGCTGTAAACAGTATTGAAGTCAAGAACCCCAAAGAAACGGATACCTGGATATACAGGATCATAGTCTTAATGTTTGGGCTTGCTATTATTGGAATTATAACCGGTTTGATTATACTTTCCTTACATGAGAATGTGAAACTTAACGAACAGTTAATTACCATTTTCACAGCAATTTCATCGGGAGCTATTGGTGCCTTAGCAGGACTTCTTGCTCCCTCACCCAACAAATAACCTTAAAAACAATAATCATGACTAGAATTATCACAGACTATTTACTAGAGTGGAACATCAGCTCTAAAAGTGGAAAGATCATCTTGAAATTTACAAGTGCAGGATCTGAAGAAATCATGGAGGATCTCGATTATGAGACATTCACAGCCTTAGCTAATGTACTTGGAAAAGGTAAAGCCAAATATGACTCAAATGATAACTCAATTTATAATGTAGCGCCATGAAAAATATATTTTTATTTGTAGGAATTACCTTATTGTTTACTTCTTGTAGTAATCTGCATAAGGCAACATTGGAAGAACTGAAGAATACGACTTCAAATTATCAGATGTCGTATGATGCTATGCGAAGAGGAGCAATCGTAAGTATCAAACCGGATGGGAAGATCAACAAAATATTATCTGAAGTACAACCCGATGCTGCTATTGCCAGAACTACGGACATAACAAGTAAGCTGATGGGTAAATTGAGTTCAGGAGATAGTGTTTCCGCAGAACAAATGACCAAAATAACAGAAAGCCTATCTAAACTTGGGGAAAGGACTGCTCCGGTAAATATGCTTAGAGATGCATTGTACAGATTGGAAGAGCATTGCATTAATTTTGAAGAGCAATGCCATGGAGACTTATATTGGAATAGCTTTAATAATATTGTTAATAATATCACGACACTTCAAGGCAAAATTTCGGAAACTGCAAAAGAAGAAGCAAATAAGGCTAGTGCGGAAGCCAAATCAGAAAGGGAAAAGACACTTAGAACGCTGACCCCTGAAGAACGTAAAAAATATGATTTAACTCCCTGAACTCAATGATGAAAATCAGTTGTTATGCAACACATTTTTAAATTCTCCAAAATGGCTTCAAAATTTTGGAGAATTTTATGTTTTATTACCAAATATTAAACTTTAGTTTTTTCATAACACTGTTTTTTTCATTAAATTTGTGACTCAAGTATATTAATTAATAATAAACAACTAGACGCACTTTTGCAGACAGTTTAAACAGAAAAATTATGAGTTACATTTCTTACATTGAAGCGAGGCAAATTTTAGATTCGAGAGGGAATCCTACAGTTGAAGTAGATGTATTCACGGAGAGTGGTGCAATGGGGCGTGCCGCGGTACCTTCCGGAGCTTCTACAGGTGAACATGAAGCAGTAGAATTGCGTGATGGTGGTTCTGAATATTTGGGGAAGGGTGTCCTTAAAGCTGTTGAAAATGTAAGAGAAGTAATTGCTCCTGAATTAGTAGGTCTTCCGGTTTATGATCAGAATCTTTTGGATCAGATCATGATTGACCTTGATGGGACTAAAAACAAAGGAAATCTTGGGGCAAATGCTATCCTTGGAGTTTCTTTAGCCGCTGCAAAAGCAGCCGCAACAGAATTGAGAATGCCTTTATATAAATATGTTGGTGGAGTAAATGCTAATACTCTTCCTGTTCCTATGATGAACGTAATTAATGGTGGGTCTCACTCAGATGCGCCAATTGCATTTCAGGAATTTATGATTATGCCGGTAAAAGCAGATTCTTTTTCTCATGCATTGAGAAAAGGAACTGAGATTTTCCATAGCTTAAAATCTATTCTGCATTCAAGAGGTTTATCTACCGCTGTGGGTGATGAAGGAGGTTTTGCGCCTACTTTCAAAGGAACTGAAGATGCTTTGGATACATTGCTTCAGGCTATTGAAAAAGCAGGTTACAAACCAGGTGATGATATTATGTTAGCATTAGACTGTGCCGCTTCAGAATTCTACAAAGATGGAATTTATGATTACAGAAAATTCCAGACTCCGGATGCAGCTCAGTTTACAAGCAGCGAGCAGGTTTCTTATCTTGCTGAATTAGCAGCTAAATATCCGATCATTTCTATTGAAGATGGAATGCAGGAAAATGACTGGGACGGTTGGAAAATGTTAACCGATAAGATCGGAGACAGAGTTCAGTTAGTTGGAGATGATTTATTTGTAACCAATGTTGAAAGATTATCAAGAGGTGTTAAAGAAGGAATTGCAAACTCTATCCTTGTTAAAGTAAACCAGATTGGTTCTCTTTCTGAAACAATGGATGCTGTACAAATGGCTCAGCATAACAAATTTACTTCTGTAATGTCTCACAGATCAGGAGAAACAGAAGATTCTACAATCGCTGATTTAGCAGTAGCAATGAACTGCGGACAGATCAAAACAGGTTCAGCTTCAAGATCAGACAGAATGGCTAAATACAACCAGCTGTTAAGAATTGAAGAAGCACTAGGTGAAACTGCTATTTTCCCAGGATTAGAAGCATTTAAAATCAAAAGATAATTGAAAATATAAATGACAGCAAACGATAATTTGTTTGCTGTCTTTTTATGGAATTTTAGTAAATTTAAAAAAAATAAATAAATAATGTCAGACAACAAAGTTATATTGAATTACGACGGTAATTCGTATGAATATCCTATCGTGGATAGTACTATCGGAGACAGAGGGATAGATATTTCAAAATTAAGAGACCAAACCGGTCTGATTACCCTGGATTTAGGTTATAAAAACACAGGAGCTACAATAAGCGACATCACTTACTTAGACGGAGACCAAGGAGAATTACTTTACAGAGGATATCCAATCGAGCAGATTGCTGAAAAATCTAATTTTACTGAAGTAATGTATCTTTTGTTACATGGAGAATTACCTAATAAAGATCAATACGGTTCTTTCGAAAATAATATTAAAAAATATAACTTCATCGCGGATGAAATGAAAAAGATCATTGATGTTTTTCCTCGTTCTGCTCACCCTATGGGAGTTTTATCTTCTTTAACTTCTGCATTAACTGCCTTTAACCCTAAAGCTGTTAACGTAAACTCTAAAGAAGAAATGGATCATGCTGCTGAATTGATGATTGCTAAATTCTCTCACCTTTGTGCTTGGACTTACAGAAAAACTCAGGGATTACCTATTAATCATGGTGACAATAGCCTGAACTACGTAGAGAACTTCTATAAAATGGCTTTCAGACTACCAAACGAACAGTTTGAAGTAGATCCAGTAGTTGTAGGTGCTTTAGATAAATTATTGATCTTACATGCTGATCACGAGCAAAACTGTTCTACTTCTACAGTAAGAATGGTAGGTTCTGCACATACAGGACTTTTTGCTTCTATTTCTGCAGGTGTTTCTGCACTTTGGGGACCTCTTCACGGTGGAGCTAACCAGGCAGTAATCGAAATGCTTGAATTAATTGAAAAAGACGGTGGTGACGTATCTAAATATGTTGCTAAAGCTAAAGATAAAAATGATAGCTTCCGTTTAATGGGATTCGGACACAGAGTTTACAAAAACTTCGACCCAAGAGCAAAAATTATCAAAAAAGCTGCTGATGATATCCTTAACGCATTAGGAATTCAGGATAAAGCTCTTGATATTGCTATGCAGTTAGAAAGAGTAGCTCTTGAAGATGAATACTTCATCGAAAGAAAATTATATCCAAACGTAGATTTCTACTCAGGAATCATCTACAGAGCGTTAGGAATTCCTACAGAAATGTTTACAGTAATGTTTGCATTAGGAAGACTTCCAGGATGGATTTCTCAGTGGAAAGAAATGAGATTGAAAGGAGATCCAATCGGAAGACCAAGACAAGTATATCAAGGAGCTCAACAAAGAGACTATATCGATATGGTAAACAGATAATATCTGTTTCAACAATAAATCTAAATCCCAAAGTTTACTTTGGGATTTTTTCTTTTCCAATGGGTGTATTCTCTTGCTTCTATTGATGTCTTTTTCTAAGAAAAAGTAAAAATTAAATGATTATATAAAATTGAATATCAGAAATTTATTATTTTTACTAGGTCAAAAAACTAATATACAATGACTTTCGGACAACAGCTGTTATTCTTTTTTAGTGCAGTCGGAGCCTTTAATGGGCTTTTGCTTGGGATTTATCTGCTGTTTGTTAAAAAGCTTAAGTATGTTGCTGATTTCTTTTTGGGACTAATTTTGTTAACATTAAGCATTAGGGTTGGAATATCGGTATGCATGTATTTTTATCCGGACTTACCTAGAATAATTCCTCATCTTGGGCTTTCGTTACTGTTTTTTACAGGTCCTGCATTGTACTATTATATAAAAGCATCTTTTCTGGAAGAACAGTTTGTTCTAAAAAACTGCAGGAAATCCTTTGGTATTTTAACATTGATTTTAGGCGTCGTTGGACTTTTATATTTGTTTTTTCCTATCACTTGGGACAGCTATTTTGGATCTTTTATTTATTCTGTTTGGACAGTTTTTGTCCTTCTTTCTGTATATGAGTATTATATCTTGTCACAAAAGTACTCAAAGAAACCTAATCAATTTATCCTCCCAGTCTTAGTCAGTAACGTTATTATATTTTTAACGTATCAATTAATTGCTACGGGATGGATTCAAATTTATTGTGCAGGCGGAAGCCTTGTATTTTCATTTGTTTTGTATGCTAATTTTCTGATTTTATTTAATAAAAAAGATCAGTCAACAGAGGCAAAGGAATTAAACAGATATTCCAATAAAAAGATATCAACTGAACAGGCTGAGAGTTTTGTTTCAAAACTGGAAAGATTAATGGATTCTGAAGAACTTTATAAAAATCCAAATCTCAAATTAAACGATCTGGCAATGAAAATGCACATTTCATCTCACCAGCTTTCACAGTTATTGAATGATAATCTTGAAAAAAGTTTTTCTACCTATATCAATGAATACAGAATTAATGAAGCTTGTGATATCATTGAGAATGGTTCTTTTTTGAAAATTGAAGAGATCGGATATGAAGTAGGGTTTAATTCTAAATCAACATTTTTTTCTACATTCAAGAAAATAAAAAATACAACTCCACTTTTGTACAGACAGTCCCAAATGCCTTCTGTAAGAGAGCTTCAAGGTTCAAATTTATAATTTCGCACTTCGGAATTTAAACTTCAAAACTCTGTTTTTATTCGCTGATCCTACTTTTGGTTCATAAAATATAAAATTTATGACCCTTAGACTGTGGACTTTAATCATGTTATTGTTTTTGTCATTTTTTGTCAATGCCCAAAAAGTTATTACGGGTAAAATTTTGGATTCCGAGACAAAAACACATCTTGCCAATGTTGAAATTGCACTTTTCAATAAACTGAGTAATCAGCCTGTTCAAAAAAAGATAACGGATTCACTCGGGCAATTTCGGTTTGAAATAGTAGGAGATGAATCCTTTATTCTTGTACAGAAAGAAGGTTATGAAACCAGAAAACTGGATCAATTGGATGGAATTTCCTTAATCGAAATGACCCCTTTAGGTAAGGTCATTGAAGAGGTAGTCTTAGAATCCTCCTCCCGGAATGTAAAACTGAGTGATGGAAATATGGTAATGAATGTTGCCAACAATAAAAATTTTAAGACTTCAACTCATATTCTTGAAGTGCTCAGGAAAACACCGGGTGTAACTGTTGACCAGGAAGATGGTATTTTCATTGGAGGTAGAATAAGTCCTACTATTTTTGTAGACGGAAAACCTCTTGTGATGAGTACTCAGGAAATTCAGGCTTACTTAAGGTCTTTATCTCCGGAAATGGTTGAATCTATTGAAGTTAATACAAACCCTTCTTCTAAATATGACGCAGAATTTAAAGGAATAATTGATATCAGGCTGAAAAAAAATGGGAATCTTGGCTGGAAAGGAAATTATAATGGAACTGTTTCTATTAATAAATTCAATTACAGGGAAAATTCAATTAATATCTCATACAATACCGAAAAGGTTGCGTATCAAATGCAGCTGGGATACAACGAAGGGGTTTCGACGTATCGCTACAATGCTTTGCAGCGGCTTGCCAATACGAATGTGATGAGAACGAATACCTATCAAAAAGATGCTGGAAAAGTTCTTACTGTTCAGACAGGAATTGACTACCGGTTAAATGATAAAAACAGGCTGGGATTTTCTTTGAGGGGAAATTTTAGAAATAATGACCGTATGAGAACCGGATCTTTATATACGACCAATAAAGATGGAACACAATTAGTTTTCAATACAGGGAGTGAAAATCCGATAGATTATAACCAGAATAATTACGGAATTGGAACAGATTATTCTTTTATCAATAAAAACTTTAAGCTTAATTTCCTGGGAAATTATCTTTTAGTAAACAATAAACAGAAGGATGATTTTATTAATAGAGACATTCCTACTTCTGAGTTATTATCCTATTGGAAATCCGATTTACTCAATAAAATAAATGTCTATACTGCCCAAATTGATATCACTCAAAAAGTACATAATGCCAATTTTGAAATAGGGGTAAAATACAGTAATACAAATACCAATAACAATATCAGATACGATACACTATCTGTTAATAATCAATTTATTTTTGATCCTACCCGAAGTAATGTGTTTTCATATAAAGAGCAGGTACTGGCAGGATATTTGGCTTACAATCAGAAATTCAACAAACTCCAGATTAATGCCGGGATCAGGGTTGAAAATACAAAAAGTATTTCAGATGCAGTCAGTTCGAATTCCGTTGTAACAAGAAATTATCTGGAATGGCTCCCCTCCTTAAATGCAAGCTACGAAATAGATAAATCTAATGAATTTTCTGTTTCTTATAGCAGAAGAATTACCAGACCTGCTTTCTCTCAACTTAATCCTTTCAGGTTTTATTTTAGTCCATTGAATTACTGGATCGGAAATCCATACCTGCAGCCTTCATTTACCAGTCAGGTTAAAGCAACCTATCGGTATAAAAACTGGGTGGCGAGTCTGGCAGTTGGAAAAGAAACGGATGTTATGGTAAGATATCCAAAATACGATCCCAAGACTAATGTTTTAGAATATCTTGGAACAAATTTGCCTTATCGGAAATTCGCGAGTATAGAGTTGAACTTTCCCGTTAAAATTACAAAATGGTGGAATGTAAGCACTCAGATAGCGGGGTATTATAATGATGAATTTCGGCCTTATTTTGATGAAGTATTTGCTTTAAAGGTTTATAATTATGAGCTAAGATTCAATCAGGTATTTTCTTTACCGAAAGGATACACTGTAAATTTTTTTGCTAATTATGAATCTAAAACCGGAAACAGTCTTTATATTATCAAATCCAGATACAACATAGATATTTCATTACAAAAATCATGGTTTGAAAATAAGCTGAACACCAAGATCAGCTATAACAATATTTTTGACTCTTATGATCAGAAGGTAGAGTTCCGGCATAAACAGATTATGGATAATCGATTTACCCATTGGTGGGATAGTCAGAGATTGGTTTTGGCAGTAACCTATAATTTCGGAGGCTCAAAATATCAAGTGAAGGAAATTCAGAGGTCGGAGGAAGAGGGTAGAACAAGATAAAATAAAACCTGCTAGGAGTAGCAGGTTTAGATTTTTATTAAGGACATACACAATTTCCACAAGTCCAGATTCTACAGCTTCCGTCGTCATTCCATTCGCAGCAGTATCTTGGTCTTGTAGGTCCTATACCTCCTTTAATTGATTTTTGTTCTTCTCTTCCTAATTTTTGTGCATTTTTTAGCACTGAAGCATTCTTGTTCATGATTTTGATTTTTTGATGTTAATGATTTAGTTCTAATTTCCAATGAAATTATATCACTAAGATATGAATTCGTTTTTATTTTCTGCAATAATTTTTAAACAATTGTAGATGATAAACAGTTGTTTATAGATTTTTTATTCCCTATGTATTTTTTTGAAAAGCCAAAAATTGGATGTTATTTTAATAGAGAATTAATTCTTAGGATAAACTAATTCAAAAGTTTTCCAGATAGAGCCCTTTCCCTATATTTGTATATTGCATAAATCTTTATGAAACTAAATATTAAAAACGAAACGGGAAGGTTAAAATCAGTTGTTCTGGGCCAACCTAATTCTCTGGGACCTGTTCCCACCCTTGAGGAAAGTTATGATGCGAAGTCATACTACTCAATCGAACACAATATATATCCGAAAGAATCGGATATCATTGATGAAATGAATGCTTTTGAAGCTGTACTCAAAAAATATGACGTAGAAGTTTTGCGTCCGAGTATTATCAAGGACTATAATCAGGTTTTCGCCAGAGATGTAGCATTTGTTATTGATGATAAAATGATCATTTCAAATGTAATTGCTGACAGAGCTGATGAACAGGAAGCTTATAAAAAGGTTTTTGAAAAAGTAGCCTGGAGAAAAATTATCAATCTTCCGGAATCTGCGCATATCGAAGGGGGAGATGTTATTGTATGGGATGACTTTTTATTTATTGGAACTTGTTTCAGTGAAGACTACAGAAACTATAAAACAGCGAGAACGAACGAATATGCTATAGAAATTCTAAAAGAGTATTTTCCTAAAAAAAGAATTATTGATTTAGAGTTAAAGAAAAATGATAAAATTCCTTTTGAGGGGATTCTTCATTTGGACTGTACATTCAATCCTATTGGGAAAGATAAATGTCTTATTTATAAAAATGGTTTTGTGGATGAAAGCGATTACCGTCTGATCATTGATATTTTCGGAGAAGAAAACTGTTTTCATATTACAGATGAAGAGATGTTTGAAATGTTTCCTAATATCTTCTCAATCTCTCCGGAAATTGTAGTCTCGGATAAAACATTTACAAGAATGAATAACCACTTAAGAAATGAATGGGGAATGACAGTGGAAGAAATTCCATACCGCGAAATTTCTAAAATGGGTGGATTGTTAAGATGCTCTACAATGCCATTGGTAAGAGAGTAGTAATTAGTATGAGGGTGAGAGTGTTTGAGAGTAAGAGAGTTTGAGTTTTTTTTTATAAGTAAAATTTAAAATTATGTCAACAGTTAAATTTCATCAGGATTTAAGAGTTTTTCAAAAGTCTTTTGAAATGGCTATGGCAGTTTATGAACTTTCAAAATCTTTTCCAAAAGAAGAACTTTACTCTCTTACAGATCAAATCAGAAGGTCATCCAGATAGGTTTCTGCTAATATTAGTGAAGCCTGGGGAAAAAGGAAGTATGAAAAGTCTTTTATTGCAAAACTTACAGATTCAGAAGGTGAAGCAAGAGAGACCCAAACTTGGTTACAATTTTCTTTAGCATGCGAATACATTAATGAAGAACAATTCAGTAACATAAATAATCAGTATAATCAAATAATCGGGATGTTAGTTAGTATGATAGGTCAATCAGAAAGATGGTGTTCATTTTTATCTTTTAATCAAGAAGAAAATAATTTCTAATTTCAATCAGATAAAGACTCTCAGACTCTCAAACCCTAATATTCTCAAACTTAAAAAGATGCAAACAACAGATACAGTATTAATGATAGAACCGATCGCTTTCGGTTACAATGCGGAGACCGCAGAAAATAATTACTTTCAGGTTGAACAGAAAGATTTAGATGTTCAGGCTAAAGCTTTAGGAGAATTCAATATTTTTGTTGAGAAACTAAGGAACAAAGGAATCAATGTAATCACAATCAAAGATACATTGGATCCTCATACTCCGGATTCTATTTTCCCCAACAACTGGGTAAGCTTCCATAATGATGGTAAAGTGGTTCTATATCCAATGTTTGCCTCAAACAGAAGGGTAGAGAGAAGAGAAGATATTCTGGAGACGATAAAAAGTAAAGGTTTTGAAATAACTGAAATTGACGATTGGTCTCTTCCTGAAATTCAGGGACATTTCCTAGAAGGAACCGGAAGTATGATCTTCGATCACGATAATAAAATTGCGTATGGTTCTGTTTCTTTAAGACTGGATGAGAAATTATTCAGAGACTTTTGTGAGAAATATGGTTTTACACCAGTTGTTTTTCATTCATTTCAGACAGTTGGTTCAGAAAGGCTTCCTATCTATCACACTAACGTAATGATGTGTGTGGCGGATAAATTCGTGGTGATCTGCCTGGATTGTATTGACAGTGAGTTGGAAAGAAGCAAGGTCATCGAAACGATTAAAAATTCTGGAAAAGAAATTATTGAAATTTCGGAAGAGCAAATGCAGCAATTTGCGGGAAATATGCTTCAGGTTCAGAATGGAGAAGGACAAAAATTCTTAGTAATGAGCCAGACAGCTTATCAGTCATTAACGGCAGAACAGGTTGCCGCGATTGAAAAATATTGTGAAATCATTTATTCAGATTTGAATACCATCGAAGTAAGTGGTGGTGGAAGCGCCCGTTGTATGCTGGCGGAAGTTTTTCTTCCTAAAAAATAATGTAAAAGGAAAATAACTATCATATTCTTCTGGCTTTAGAAATAAAGCCAGAATTTTTATTTTTTAGAAGGTTATAATTCCATATAATAAGAAAACCAAAAAAAGTTAAGTAAATTAGCGAATTAAGTAAAAATTATGAAGATGCAGAAGTACTTTTTTATGATCCTTATTGTACTGGGATTTGGTTTGAATGCTCAACAGAAAACATTTTGTAACCCGATTAATATAGACTACGGATATACCCCGTTTGAGTCTTTCTCCAAGCAAGGGAAACACAGGGCTACGGCAGATCCTGTTATCGTTAATTTTAAAAATAAGCTGTTTCTCTTTTCTACCAATCAGGAGGGCTATTGGTATAGTGATGATATGCTTGATTGGAAATTTGTGAAAAGAAAGTTTCTTAGAGATAATAAATATATTCATGATCTTAATGCGCCCGCAGTTTGGGCAATGAAAGATACTTTGTACGTTTTTGGGTCGACCTGGGAGCAGGATTTCCCCATATGGAAAAGTACAAATCCTACCAAAGACGATTGGAAGATCGCAGTAGACACTTTAAAAGTCGGAGCCTGGGATCCTGCTTTTCATTATGATGAGGATAAAAACAAACTGTATTTATATTGGGGATCCAGTAATGAATGGCCTCTGTTAGGAACAGAAGTGAAAGTAAAGACCTTACAGTCTGAAGGTTTTGTAAAACCAATACTAAGATTGAAGCCTGAAGATCATGGCTGGGAGCGTTTTGGAGAATATAATGACAATGTTTTTCTGCAGCCTTTTGTTGAAGGAGCCTGGATGACAAAACACAACAACAAATATTATATGCAGTACGGAGCTCCGGCTACTGAATTTAGTGGTTATTCAGATGGAGTTTATGTCAGTAAAAACCCTCTTGAAGGGTTCGAATATCAACAGCATAATCCATTCTCCTATAAACCGGGTGGTTTCGCAAGAGGTGCCGGACATGGGGCCACCTTTGAAGACAATTACAAAAACTGGTGGCACATTTCCACGATTTTTATTTCGACAAAAAACAATTTTGAAAGGAGATTAGGGATCTGGCCTGCAGGGTTTGACAAAGATGATGTCATGTATTGCAACACATCCTATGGTGATTATCCCACTTATCTTCCACAATATGCTCAGGGAAAAGATTTCTCAAAAGGCCTTTTCACAGGCTGGATGCTATTGAATTATAATAAGCCCGTTCAGGTTTCCTCTACTTTAGGAGGTTATCATTCCAATTATGCGGTAGATGAGGATATTAAAACGTATTGGAGTGCTAAAACCGGAAATTCCGGTGAATGGTTCCAGACAGACCTCGGAGAGCTCTCCACTATTAATGCCATTCAGATTAATTATGCAGATCAGGATGTAGAATTTCTCGGGAAGACTTTAGGGAAAATGCATCAGTATAAAATCTATGGTTCAAATGATGGTAAAAAATGGAACGTTATTGTTGATAAGAGTAAAAATATCAAAGACGTTCCTCACGATTATGTAGAGCTGGAACAACCTGTAAAAGCGAGATTCCTAAAAATGGAAAACCTTAAAATGCCTACAGGGAAATTTGCACTGAGTGGATTTAGGGTGTTTGGGAAAGGAGGGGGAGATAAACCTTCACAGGTTCAGAATTTTGTTCCTCTGCGTGCGGATGCAAAGAAATATGGGGAAAGAAGAAGCATATGGATGAAGTGGCAACAGAATCAGGATGCAGATGGTTATGTCATATACTGGGGGAAATCTCCGGATAAATTATATGGAAGTATTATGGTATATGGCAAGAATGAATACTTTTTCACTGGCGCAGACAGAACCGATACTTATTATTTCCAAATTGAAGCTTTTAATGCCAACGGGATTTCTGAACGAACGGAAATTATGAAATCAGAATAAAAACTAAACTAAAATCATAAAACCATGAAAAAACTCAATTTTTTACCGATCTTATTATTCCTGCTCACTGTTTGGAGCTGCAAGAGTAGTGAGGTTGAAGAGTATCAGACTGACCTTGATACGGCAGTAAGAAAAATTCACGCTGATCTTGAGAAGGAATTGAATACTGACGTTCCTTCATTAAGTGTTTATATTGTTTCCCCAAAAGGAACCTATTTCAGTACAGTTACTGGAAATAATGGAGCTCTTGTCACTAAGAAAACCTATTTCCGTTTTGCAAGCAATACCAAGAACTTTACATCAACAGCAATTTTGAAAATGATGCAGGATGGATGGCTTCAGCTTGATGATAAAATTACAGCCAATATTCCCGGGACAAATGTTCCCTATGTCCCCAATTCTTCAGACTGGAATTTTCCCAATAAAAATCAGATTACAATTCGGGAACTTTTGCAACATAATGCCGGGGTTTATGATGTGACAAATGATGCTTCTCAATACAATGTGAATGGTGAGACCTATACGGACTATATGCTTGCGAACTTTCCGGATCATCAGTTTTCTACTGGTGAGTATGTGAAAATTCTTACAGAGCATAATCTTACTTATGGACTACCGAATACGGTATATCATTATTCAAATACAGGATTTTCCATTTTAGGAGAAATAATTGCACGGGTGTACTCACAGAAATCAAATGGATCTAAAACATATGGAAACTACATGTACGACAAAATTGTAGGACCTTCTTCAATGATGCCATTAGATATTAAGTTTCCAGAATTAGCGTCAGACAAAAACCTGCCGATCCCTTATGTTAAAGGTTTGATTAAATATGCAGATCATAATGAGATAACCGATCAAAAAAATGCAAGTGCCCATGTAGCGGAAGGAAATGGGGTAGGTACGATGGTTATGCTCTCTGACTATATAAGAAGTATAATGAAAGGGCAGAATGTTCTTAATGCTTCAAGTGTGGAGCAAATGAAGACAAGTAAGGGACCGGCTACAACTTCCGGTTATGGTCTGGGCTGTTCTTATGTACCTGGAGTCGGATATGGGCATAATGGTGCCACCGAGGGCTATCTTTCAACAATGCTTTACGATCCGGAAACGGATGTTTCAGTAGTCGTTCTCCTTCCTTTTTGGGATTTAAGAAATATGGACAACTTTACAAAATGTCTTTCTACTTTGAACACAACGGCTCTGGAAGCCAAAAAAGCATTGAAATATTAGTGAAATTTTTAATAAAAAACTTAAAATAAAACGCTTTGATCTGATCAAAGCGTTTTATTTTTATCAAGATCCTTTATAAACTGATCCACTTTATTAATAAGGAAGGAGCTATTGTTCTCTTTGTCCCAATCGAGGTGCCCACCATTAAATTCATAGGACTCATGGAGAATATGGTTTTTATTTAAGATAGAATCTAAAATTACTTTTTGGGATAGTGGGATCACTTGATCATTTTTGCCATAATAAGAAAGGGTGGGAGCTGAGGTTGTACGAATCCAGTTAACAGGGCTCGAAAATTCGGTCATTGAAACATTTGATAAAATAGTTTTTGGATCTATCAGATGTTTTTCAACGAAAGGGTAATCAAAATACTTTTTAAAGCCAGAATCTGATAAATCAGAAGGTCCTACAATATTGATGACTGCTTTTACTTTTTTATCCCTGTCAAAATGATAGGCATATAGCATTGATAAATGTCCCCCGGCACTATTTCCTAGCAGGAAAAACCGGGGTTTGTATTTTAATGTTTTTTCTAAATAGTGAATGACGTTATTGATATCTTCAGTCTGATTGGGAATCCCGAAGCGTGATGTTGATGCCAGTCTGTAATTGATGTTTGCAAAAACAGCTTTTGGGAATTTCTGCATCATGGATAAAGTAAAAAAAGTTAATTGAGATTTGTTTCCACTCCGCCATCCGCCACCGTGTATCATTATAAATACATCTGATTTTGAATTTAAAACTGCCGGAATATACAGATCCATTGTCTGTTCAGGATCATTGCCATATGAAATGTTTTCCTGGCTTTCAAAGTTGATTTCTTTACCAAGATGTATCGTTTTTTTCTTACAGCAGATATTGAATAACAATAAACACAAACAGCTGAAAACAATAATTATTTTTTTCATATGGTTTAAAGATAAAAAACTCGCTGAGTTCTCAGCGAGTTTAATACAAAATAATTGATATGAAGAATGAATGTTTTTTATCTTGTTCTGCTTTTAATAGCGTCGGAAGCACCTTCGATGTCCCTCATTTTTTTCACTTTTTGATTTCCAAAATTATAAGTGATACTTAGCGTCATGCTCCTTCTGTACTGGTCATTTCTGATGTAATTATAATTTCCGTTTGGCTGATAATCCTCTATTTCTACAATATTGGTTCTTAGTACATCATTTACATTGAGGGCAAATGTCCAGTCGTTCCAGTTTTTCTTTATACTTAAATCCAGACTCATTAGGTTTTTCAACATTCCTAGTTCGATTTGCTGTTTATCAACGAAGAAATAATTAACACCTAAAAACCAGGTTTTTTTCTTATCCAAGCGGATGGTATTGTTACTGGTGATTACAATACTTGTTGATTTTACAGTATTAGTATACACCAATGGTTTTCCGTCTTTGTCTACAAATGTATCTCCGCTTGTAGGATCTCCGGCTAAAGAACCATTATTAATGTTGTGTTGAACTCCTGCATTAAAATTCAATGTTAGATATTGTTTAAAAAAGCTTTTCTGAATTCCGACCATGGCAGACATTTCCTGTTTGTCTCCAAAGTTTGTTCTGATATATCGCAATACATTTTGAGTACCTATCTTACCATCAGCTGATTTTACAAAACCCTGTAATGGAACCTGAGTGATCTGATCTTTAAAATAAGAATGATTTAATATCAGGAAATAAGAATTTTTATACATATAGGTCAATTCCTGGTTATAGGTAGAAGAGGCTTTTACGAAGGGATTGTTTTGTGTGTAATTAAATTCTGTGATATAATTTCTTACCGGATTCAATTCCCAGAAACTTGGTCTTCTCATTCTGCTTGAAAATGAATAGGAGATATTATTCTTATCATTGATAGCATAATTAAAGCTTAAATAGGGAAGGAAATTATTATAATCTCTTTCAATTCTCTGATATTTTTGGCTTTCTATTGTATTTGTAGGGTTGTCTGCTGTCCCTAAACTATTGGTGATTTCATATCTTGCTCCTACTTTTCCCGAAAACTTATCTGAAAATTTCTTTTCAAGAGTAAGATATGCTCCGTATATATTTTCATCATAAATGAAATGATTGAAATCTGGTTTGGGCTGTGGATTCTTAATGTCGTTATTATTTTCATCTACGAATTGATAAGTAAAGTTTTTAGTATCATTATTCGTTTTAGTTTTATTAAAATTTCCCCCTACAGAAATCGTAAAATCATTTTTGAATTTCTGGATATAGTCAACAGTTCCTGAAAAGTTATTGATGATCTGTGGTGTTTCCTGTGTGATAGTTTGTCCAGGTCTGGAATAACCTCGTGTCTTATCGGGTAACATCGTATTGTTTTGAGCAAACTGAAACCTTTTGTAGATAAGATATGCTGCATTGGCATTTAACTTACTACCCAGTGAATCTAATTTTATTTCATAATTTAAGTTGACTGAATTATTGTAGTTTCTTCCATCAGCTCTGTTTTTTGTCCATGTATGTGTTGTTTCGGTAACCCCTTTCTTATTGGGTTGTGTTAAGGTATTGAACAGGTCAATGATAGAATTATTACTCTTATTTGCCCAGGAATTCCATGACAGGGCTAAATTACTTTTTTCGGTTAATTGATAGTCAATATTCAGGTAACCACCCAGATTTTTATTAGGATCATCGATGTCACCTACAGATTCATTCTTTAATTTATCCGTTCCGTTTCTTAAAATATAAGATTGTGGCTCTATGTTTTCACCGCCGTTCAGGTTAGCACTGATTCCTAATTTATCCTTTCTATAGTTGACTGAAAAACTGGCTGAGCTTGCATTATACTTATTTTGAGTGTTGGACATTCTCATGTTTCCATTCAATCCATCGCTCATTTTTTTCTTTAAAACAATATTGATAATTCCATCGGAAGATTCTACCTGATATTCACTTCCTGGAACCGTAATCACTTCAATTTTCTGAATATTTTCTGCAGGAGTGTTTTTTAGAAATTGTACAAGAGATTCAGCATCCATATTGGTTTTTCTACCATTGATATAGATAAGGGCATTATTCTTTCCTGCAATTTTCAATGTCTTATCATCCGTTGACGAAAGAAGAGGCGTTTGCTTCAAAATATCAAAAGTTGTATTTCCTTTGGCAACAGGAGAAGCAGCAACGTCGTAGACAAAACGGTCACTTTGTTTTTTAAATACCTGTTTTGTTAAAGTAACTCCTTCTATACTTTTTGTCTTTACTGAATCTGATTTTTTTTCCTGAGCGGAAGCAAGTCCGGTGAAAAAGAGAGCTGCAATGAGTAGTGGCGTTTTCATGAGTTTATTTTTAGGGGTGGGCGAGATTCTGACTTGTGGCAACGCAGAATCTTAGAGAGTTTATTATATTAAGTTCTTGATTTTACAGCATCATTAGCTGATTTCATTTCTCTGGCTTTTTTCAGTTTCTGATTACCAAAATTGTAAGTAACACCTACACTGAAAATTCTTGGATACTCAAAATTGGTGACATTATTAAAACTTCCATCAGGCTGAATTCCTTTAATTCTGTTGAAGTTTTGATTGAATACATCGTATACTTCTACAAGAACTGTCCAGTCACCAATGATCTTTTTCACATTAAGGTCTAAGCTTTGTCTTGTTCCCAGTTCTCCGATTTCTATTTGGCTTTTTCCTCCGTAGAAATAATTAACCCCAAGGAACCAGTCTTTTTTAGAAGAAAGGCGAATAACATTGTTGAACTGTGCGGAGATATTGAAGTTTTTTACATTGATAACATAAGGAGTAAGTACTTCTGTTTGACCTGGAACTGGTCTTGATGTCGGATCTTCAGACACCGTACCTGAATACATAGCATAGGCTAAATTGACAGAATAATTGGTTGTCCAGATATCTTTAAACCAGGATTTGTTCATCCCGACAGTCAAACCAAGTTGCTTATTATTTCCATAATTGGTTCTGATATATCTTAGGAATTTTGTAGTAACCATAACTGGATCTCCACTCGTATCAAGTATTACTTTCCCATTTTCATCTTTTTGTGGTTTTGTCACAGTTCCCTGCAATGGAACCTGATTTGAAGCATCTTCTACATAGTTAAAGCTGAGGTTCGCATAGAATGCATTTTTATACATATAGCTGATCTCCTGATTATAATATTTTGAAGCAAGAACAAACGGGTTATTTTGGGTATAATTATCAGGAGTGAAATATGTTCTCGAAGGATTCAATTCCCAGAATCTAGGTCTTCTGATTCTGCTTGAAAAAGTGTAGCTAATATTATTATCTGCGTTAATAGCGTAATTGAAATTAAGATATGGAAGGAGATTATTATAATTTCTATCAAACCCTGTTTTTCCTAGGATTTCACCAGTACTACGCGTCATCTCGTAACGTGTTCCTATTTTTCCTGATACTTTTTCGCTTAATTTTCTTTCATAAGTAAGATAAAGTCCCAGAATGTTTTCTTTATAAATGAAATGATTGGTCTGATCGAAATCGTTTACGAAGCTGTCACTTGCTTTTGTATAGACATCCTGTCTTGTATCGTTATCGGTTTTAGTATTATTATAACTAATTCCCATTAACCATGAATTTCCTTTTTTCGTTTTTTTGATGTAATCAATGTTAGCCGCGTAATTGTTAATGATCTGTGGAACCCATTGTTTAAATGCTCCGTATTTATTATTGTCAGCATCATAAAAAGGGAATGTTTCATTAATGCTGTATTTATCTCTGTTGAACCATAGGTAAGAAATGTTAGATGTTAATTTACTACCCAATGAGTCTGTCTTGATCTCATAATTTAAATTAAAAGAATGGTTTCTTGTTTGTGCATCCTCATCATTTACAGTTCTGTTTTTCAAAACTCCGTTTTGAATATTGGTGATATCTAAAATTGAATTAAAGCTTTTATTATACCTCATATTGTATGTGAAACCTAAACTTTGCTTTTTATTAATTTCATAATCGATATTAACGCTGCCTCCAAAATTTTTATTAGGATCGTCATTAAATCCAAATGATTCATTTTTGAAAGTGGAATTTCCGTTAGAAAGTCTGTATTTTTCTCTGTCTGTCCAGCTTCCGGTACTGATGTTTGTATTAACAGCAAGTTTGTCTTTTCTAAAGTTCAGGGATGCACTGGCAGAAGGATTATTGTAATAAGCTTGCTCGTTTTGCATTTTTAAAGTTCCGTTATACCCATTGTTTCTGCTTTTTTTCATTACAATGTTGATCACACCATCGTTTGATTCTACCTGGAATTCACTGCCTGGAACGGTAATCACCTCAATTTTCTGGATATCCTCCGAAGGAGTATTCTTAAGCATTTCAATTAATGCCTCAGCATCCATATTGGATTTTTTATTGTTGATATAGATGACAACTTCAGATTTTCCCATGATTTTCAATGTTTTTCCATCAATACTGGAAATCATCGGAGTCTGTTTCAATAAGTTGAAAGTATTCGTCCCTTTTGCAATAGGAGAAGAGGCAACATCATAAATAAAACGGTCGCTCTGTTTTTTGAATACCTGTTTCTTTAAAGTGATACCTTCTATATTTTTAGTTTTTAAACTGTCTGATTTCTGTTGGGCAAAAACAAATCCAGTGAAAAATAAGGCTGCTAAGAGAGTGGGCGTTTTCATGATTCTATTTTTTATTTGTTAATAGCTTGTATTTGTTATTATTTAACATTACAAAGATATATAATAAATTTAGTATTATGCAATACAAAGTACTTACAATGTTTTTATAATATTTTTAACTTATTGATTTTCAGTTACTAAAATTTCAGTTAAAAATTTTTATTCATTTTGATTGACTTACTTATTAGACAACTTTCGGATGAAAGTTGTTACATCGAAAATGAAAATTAACAAATAAGGATAGGTTTGAACAAGTATTTTTGGGTAAAATACTGTTGTAAATTATACCATCAGATATAAAATTAATAAGTGCACAAGAATCTTAATAGCCTATGCTGGTTTACATATAAAGGAAAATATATGGATTGTTAGAGGGTGCAAATACTGTAATGGAACAGAATGTATGAAAAGAAATTATTAACAACGAGAGTGGATTTTATAAAAAAACCTCTTTTTTTATTCTCTGTCGAAACGGGCCAGCTTTTTATCCACCCAAATGGTTGCAAAAGGAAAGAATGCAGCCAATAAAGCAAAAACAAAATCCTCATCATCCCATTTAAATATTTTTCTCACCGGAATACAGAATAAAAGATAAAGCGTAAAAAATAGACCGTGGATATTTCCAATAACAATAATGAAAATAGTGGGAAGAAGACCTTCATCATCATACCTTTTCCAGATCATGGCTACTCCATAAAGCAGGAAACAGGTAATTGCCTCTGCAATACAGATTTGTTTAAACCATTTGATGATTTTTTCCTGAGAATATTTAGAGAAAAATTTTTCGATGAAGTTCATTTCAATTATTTGTAATAAATTTTAAAAGATTTTTTCACACCATTACGCATGACGTTTTGCCTTGAAAGTGCAAATTTACTTGATTTAATAAAATTTCTAATTTTTTTTTCAAAATAAGGGATAAACTGTTCATTTTGTTGATTCTCGAAATGATGATTTAAACCTTCTAATTTTAAGGTATAGTTTTCTTCATCTAATTCTAATGTAACTTCAGTAAATGATTGATTTTCTTTTGAAGAATATTGATAGCCCTTTGGATACCTGAAATTTTTAAAGAAATATTGACTTAGCAAAACATCAGCTAATTGTGGATCTCCTTCATAGATCCAATTTAAATGTTCATTGTATTCAAAAATTACAGAGTGATTTTTATTTAGATGATTTAAAAGTGATTGTCTTACAATGTTCTCGATAAAATCTTTACCAAACTTTTTTTCTGTAAAATAACTCATGTAATGATGGTAACACAGGTCACTAATATAATGTCCCGGTATATCACTGCCCATCATAGTTCCTCCCCAAATAATATTGTAATTTTTTAAAGCCTCTTCAAGTTCTTTCTTTGCGGGAAAATCATCTCCGCTAGGAGCAGTAAGATATATAAAATATTTATTTTCAATTTTTGAATTGTTAACTGCTTTTATTGAATCGTTACTGCATTGTTCCTTGTAATATTTTAGTCTCTCTAGAAATATTTTTTTGTATTCTATTTCTCTTGCACTCTTTAAAGAATCTGTTATTTTAGCAGGTATATCTTGCCCAAAGAAAAAAGCTTGAGTAAAAAAAATAAAGAAAAAAGTATAAAATTTCATAAGCACTATTTATAAAAACTACTACCATCCAAATATTCAAAAACTTCGGGCGGAAGCATAGGTCTTACATTTTTACCTTGCTTAATCATGTTTCGGATCTCGGTTGCTGAGATTTCTATGACAGGTGCTTTGATTAGAGAAATATTTTCATGTTGTAGATAATCAGAATCTTTTTTCTCCCCTTCAAAAACACGTGGGTAAACAATGATATGATGGTTTTTAATCAATAGATCGGAATTTTTCCATTTATGGAGCCCATCAAGATTGTCCTCACCCATAATCAAACTGAAAGAATAATCAGGGTACTTTTCATTAAGGTAGGTAAGGGTGTCAATTGTGTAACTAGGTTGTGGAAGTGAAAATTCCACGTTTGAAGCACGCATATTAGGGTAATTTCTTACCGCTGCCTGTACCATGTCTAAACGGTTGTGATCTTTTAATAATGATTTTTTATCCTTAAATGGATTTTGAGGACTCACAACAAACCACAATTCATCCATATCCGAATTCTCTAAAATATAATTCGCTAAAATAAGATGTCCAATATGTATCGGATTGAATGATCCGAAAAAGAGACCGATTTTTTTCATTAATAAAGGCTTAGGTTTTAGGAATTAGGATTTAGGATTTGTTTGAATTTTTGTGATTAGACCATTAAGCATTTTAGAAATTTCCAATGATTTATCATTTAAGTATTGAAATCTTTCTAAATTTAAATATTCTAAATTTTTGGAAATAATTAATTGAGTTTCCACTTCAGCACAACTGCCTCTTGCAATTTTTAAAAATTGAATATAATCTGCTTGAGATCTTCGTGAATGACCTTCGGCAATATTAGATGGGATTGATATTGAAGAACGACGAATTTGGCTAATGAGACCATAGGTTTCTTCTTTAGGGAAATTTTTAGTGCAGGAATATACTTCTGTAACTAAATCAATGGACTTTTGCCAAACAATTAATTCCTTATAATTTCCCATAATTATTTAATTTTTATTCCTACACCCTAAACCCTGATACCTATTCCCTAAACTTCACATCCTTTATATTCAAATAATGGGTTACATTTCCTTTCCAGTGATTTTCCTCTAAAGTGAATGCCAGGTCAAAGTATTTGTTTCTGAAATCTTCTGAGAATTGACCTAATTTAAACCCGACACACTCTATATTTCTACCGGTTGATTCCTGTTTGATATAAAATTTAACGTGGTTATTGTCTTTTCCCATTGTCTTAATATATCCGGACAACTTTTGGTTTTTTAATGAAAGAATAGGTTTCATGTTATGAGGACCAAAAGGAGCCAATTTTCTGTGAAAATTGATAAACTCTCTGTTGATCTCATCAATTTCGATTTCAGAATCGATGATGATCGATGCTTCTTTCTGGTGTTCCTGAATTTTTTCAGTCACGACCTTTTCGAATTTTTCCTTAAAAGCTTCAAATTTAGATTTCTCCATTGAAAGTCCTGCAGCGGCATGATGTCCTCCGAATTTTAGAAAATATTCAGAACAGAGATCCAATGCTTCGTGAACATCGAAATCAGATACCGATCTTGCTGAAGCAACCATTTCTCCATTATTTCCATCTGTAAAAACCAGAGTGGGTTTATAATAGGTTTCAATAAGCCTGGAAGCCACAATTCCAATGACCCCTTTATTCCATTCAGGGTGGTAAACTATAGTTGTAAGTTTTGTTTCCTGTTGGGATTCTATGATTTGATTTAATGCTGAAAGAGTAGAGTTCATATCCAGCTCACGTCTTTCATCATTCAATC
Organism: Chryseobacterium sp. T16E-39; assembly: GCF_002216065.1. Lineage (NCBI taxonomy): Bacteria > Pseudomonadati > Bacteroidota > Flavobacteriia > Flavobacteriales > Weeksellaceae > Chryseobacterium > Chryseobacterium sp. T16E-39. Next base: position 3,725,484 of record NZ_CP022282.1, read on the forward strand.
CCATAATGTCACTTACGATCTGGTGTGCATGCTTCAGGTTATCCGACACCATCAGTTCTACTGCAGCCTTTCCATGGGAAATTCTGCCTGCAGCGTTAATTTTTGGTGCAATTTCAAAAACAATATTGGAAATCTCGAAGTGGGAAAGTTTATCCTCGGGAATTAAAAGTCTTAATCCCAGGTTTCTTGTTTTTCTAAGGGTTTTAAGCCCCATTTTAGCCAGAACCCTGTTTTCGCCTGTCATAGAAACGATATCTGCAGCAATTGAAATGGCCAACAGATCTGTTAATTCAAACAATTCAGAATCCGGAATTTTATAAATTGTATTTAAACCCTGACATAATTTAAAACCAACTCCACATCCGGAAAGTTCCTTAAAAGGATATCTGCAGTCACTTCTTTTAGGGTCAAGAACAGCTACAGCATTTGGGATTTCTTCTCCAGGTAAATGGTGATCGCAAATGATAAAGTCTACGCCCAAATTCTGAGCATAGCTGATCATGTCAATAGCTTTAATACCGCAGTCCAAAGCAATGATTAAAGAAAAACCATTCTCTTTGGCAAAATCAATTCCTTCTGTTGAAATTCCATAACCTTCTGAATTTCTGTCCGGAATGTAATAATCAAGATATTTTTTCTGAACGATTTTGCTGAGGTACAGATACATCAATGCGACAGCAGTCGTTCCGTCTACGTCATAATCGCCATAGACCAGTATTTTTTCTCCATTTTCAATTGCGGTTGCAATACGCTCAACTGCTTTTTGCATGTCTGCCATTAAAAAAGGATTGTGGATATCGGTAAGGTTGGGTTTAAAGAATTCTCTGGCCTTTTGATAATTGTCAATTCCTCTAAGAACGAGAAGTTTAGATTCAAAAGTTCCAAAACCAAGTGATGAACTTAATCTATCTACAATTTCCTCATCGGGTTCAGGTCTGTAAATCCATTTTTGACTCATTTCACAAAAATAGGGAAAATATATTTTAAAAAGTAATGATAAGTTGTTAATATATCAAGATAAAACAAAGATTATACATACCGTAAAATCGGTATAAATTAGAATTTAATCTAAATATTTAACAGTTTTAATTTTATTTATTTACTATGAAAATTGAAAAAGCTTTAATAAGAATTAATAAAAATTTAGATTTTGTAAATCCAAGCCTAATGAATTGTCGTAAATGATATTAAATAACTAAACACTTTAAAAATTAATATTATGAAAAAGACAATTAGTGTTTCTAACCAGGGAGCTACTTTGGATACCGGTAGACGAAATTTCTTAAAACTTGGAGGTATTGGTCTAGCTATGGCAGGTCTTGCGCTAGTAGGGTGTGATGATAACGATGATTTCCAGATGGATCAAAATCAGGTATTCGATCTTGGAAAAGGAGATGTGGGGGTATTAAATTATGCTTATGCCCTTGAGCAGCTCGAAGCAGACTTTTACACAAAAGTGGTCAATAGTTTCTATACTGGAATTTCCAATGCTGAAAGAGAATTATTTACAGACCTCTATCACCATGAAGTCATCCATCGTGATTTTTTTAAAGCCGCCATATCCGGTGTTACTTCCAATGTTTTACCAAAGCTTGAATTTCAGTATCCCAATGTAAACTTTAGTAATAGAAGTTCAGTACTGGCCACAGCAAAAGCTTTAGAAGACACAGGAGTTGCAGCATATAATGCGGCTGGAAAGTATATTACAAATCCGGATTATTTAGTGATTGCCGGGAAAATTGTTTCCGTGGAAGCTAGACATGCATCAGCAATAAGAAATCTTATCAACCCCGGATCTGCTGATTTTTCAGGCGATGATGTGATAGATGCCAACGGATTAGATGTGGCAAAAGAACCAAAAGATGTCGTAATGGCTGCGGGTGGTTTTTTCAAGACGCCGTTTACATGGAAAGAAAGAGGTATAAACTAAATTATTCACTTTTAAAAACGTATTATTATGAACATTCTTAAATTACTAGATAAATTTTCTGATGATAAATTCTTTACAACAGAAACTTCGCGATTAGAAACGATTACAAATATTTCGGCATTTGGAAAAAAAGCAGCGGTTGCAGCTGTTCCTCTCGGCTTAGGTGTCGCCATGGCAACTCCGGTAAAAGCAGAAACACACACTACTGCTGTTCCCGGAAGTTTTTTTAAAACAGCCTTAACTGAAGCATTGCAATTGGCGTTAACTTTGGAATACCTTGAAAATGAATATTATAGCATTGGGCTTGGTACTGCAGGTTTGATTCCTAATGCAGACCGTACAGTTTTTATGCAGATCTCTAAACATGAATCTGCTCATGTGGGTTTCTTAAAAAGTACATTGACATCTTTAGGAGTTACACCAGGAGCAATGCCAAATTTCGACTTTACTGCAGGAGGTAATTTTGCTCCTTTTTCAGATTATAGTCAATTTTTGGTTCTTGCCCAGGCTTTTGAAGATACAGGCGTAAGAGCATATAAAGGACAAGCTGGAAACGTGATGTCCAATAAAGTGGTATTACAGGCAGCCTTGCAAATTCACTCCGTAGAAGCAAGACATGCTTCTCAGGTAAGGAGAATGAGAGCTAATAAAGGATGGATTGAATTAGCAAACGGAGGAAATATGCCTGCTGCCACTAATCCTGTTTATGCGGGCGAAGATGTTACCACTCAGGCTGGATATAATACCGCAACTGCATTTGGAGCAGCAGCAGGATCTGCAGCTTACGATGAAGTTTTAAGTGGTAGTGATGCAACATCAATTGCCTCTCTTTTTATTGTCTAATGTGATTTTTTAATATTAGGTGTGAGTCCTTTTCCAAATTTTCTGGAAAAGGATTTTTTTTGTTAAAAAAATGATATATTCGCTGCCTAAACCAAAATATAATTAATATGAAAAAAATTATTTTATGTGTATGCTTTATTGGAGCAATACATACATTTCAGGGACAGAAGATTAGCCTCGGAAAAATTACAGATGTAGCTTCTAAGGGAGCTAAGGCACTAACGTTTACTAACGAAGATGCTGTGAAATTATCCAAAGAGTCCGTTGACTGGATGGACAAAAATAATCCGGTAGCTGGCGCGAAAGATCCATATACAATCAGACTGAATAAACTTTTTGGTAAACATAAAGCACAGGATGGTCTAAACCTTAATTACAAAGTATATAAAGTGAAGGATATTAATGCTTTTGCTTGTGCTGATGGAAGTGTTAGGGTATTCTCATCATTAATGGATGTGATGACCGATGATGAATTGCTGGCTGTGATCGGACACGAGATCGGTCACGTGAAAAATCAGGATACAAAAGATGCTATTAAATCTGCCTACTTAAAAGCTGCAGCACTGGATGCTGCTTCTTCGGCTTCATCTACAGTAGCAACCCTTAATGACAGCCAAGTAGGGAAGATGGCCAATGCATTTCTGGATGCTTCGCACAGTAAAAAACAGGAATCTGAAGCAGATGCTTATTCCTATGATTTTATGAAAGCTAATAAATACAATGTTGTTGCCGAGTATACTGCATTCAAAAAGCTGGCATTGCTTTCTGAGGGAAGTACCCAATCTGGTTTTCAAAAAATGTTCAACTCTCATCCCGATAGTGAAAAGAGAGCTCAGAACATCAAGAAAAAAGCTGAAAAAGATGGTTTATGGAAAGACCCGGGAACGGTTACTTTACCAACAGCAAAACTTACAAAATAAGTACTGTTACAAACTATTTTTTAATAAATACAAAATCCTTTCAACTAACTTGGAAGGATTTTTCTTTTTCCAAAAGAGTAAATTCTAATTCATAATCATCATTCTCTCATTTCTCACTTTATCTTTTGTTAGATTAATTAAATTTACGGCGAATTGATTTTTATAAATGGAAAAAAAATACTTTCTTCTTTTTTTTATCCTGCCCATGTTCATTACTGCCCAAAATTTCCGTGCAGATTCATTGATCCATATTTTTAAACAAGAAACAGATACTTCCAAAAAGACTGAACTTCTTAACATGATTTCAGATGCCTATAAGACTTCAGATCCTGTTATTATGCAAAAGTATGCGCTAGAAGCATTGGTTTCCGCAAGGAAAAATAATGACAAAGAGGAGGAGGCAAAGGCTTTCCAAAACTTAGGGACCTCTCATATTATTCTTGGAAATTATGATAAGGCATTGGGAAATTTTAATCTTTCTGAAAATATTCTTCTAAGCTTAAAGCAGGAGGATAAAGCAGTAAAAGGGATTTTGGCAAAAGTGCTTGGAAGTAAGGGGATCGTATACTCAGAGCAAAATAATTATGCAAAAGCGCTAGAAAATGATTTCAGAGCGATGAGACTCTATGAAAGCATTAATAACAGAGTACAACTCGCCAAAATTTATAATAATATCGGAGTGATCTACAATTCCATTGATGATGGAGAGAAAGCATTAAATTATTTTCTTAAAGCCTATAATATCCAGAAAGTCATTAAGGATCCTGCCTTAGCCGTTTCATGCTCAAATATAGGATTGATTTATCTTAATAATAAGGATTTAAAAAAAGCAAAAGCATTTTTTGATGAAAGTATAATAGAATTTCAAAAAAATCCTAACAAGAGAGATATGGGAGAGCTTTATAACAATATTTCTCAATATTATATTACTAAAAAAGATCTGAAGACAGCAGAAAAATACCTGTTTGATGCTGTGAAAATCAGTAAAGATGTAGAAAATCAATTTGCTTTGTCAAATACTTATTTATTTTTAGCAAAGATCTATTTTGAAGAAGGGGAGCTGGATAGATCATTAGATTTTGTTACTAAAAGTCTGGAAATTTCTAAAGAATTAGATCTGCCGGAAGCAAATATGAATGGAGAAAAGTTACTTTCCGATATTTTTGATAAAAAGGGAAATAAAGAACAGGCTTTTATTCATCTCAAAAGCTACAATACAGCCAAAGAGAAACTTTCCAAAATAGAAAACGCCAAAGAAAGATTAAAAACAGAGCTTAATTTTGAATTTGAAAAAAAGCAGATTGAACAAAATGAAAAGGCTGATTGGGAGAAGGTAAAATTGATTTTTGCTGTTTTAATAAGTGCTACGGTACTGGCGGGATTATTCTTTTTTTACCGGAATAAGGAACGCGAAAAAACAAATTTACTTCAAAAACAGCTGACAGAATTCCAGCATAAAGCTTTACATCTTCAGATGAATCCTCATTTTGTATTTAATTGTTTAGCTGCTATTTCTTCATTTATCATGCAAAATGATAAAGAAGATGCCATCAAATATTTAGCAAAGTTTTCGAAACTCATGAGATTGACATTAGACTTTTCACAGGAATCTGCTGTAGCAATTGACAAAGAAATTGAGGCATTAAGAAATTATTTAGAACTGGAACAGCTGAGGTTCAATCAGAAATTTGATTTTGTCATTGATAAAGATCCCTTAATAGAAGACGATACAGCCTTGCCTTCGCTTTTGCTTCAGCCTTATGTGGAAAATTCTGTTATACATGGAGTCGTTCCACAAAAAGAAAAAGGGATGATCAAAATAAATTTCACTCAGAATCAAGAGTTTTTAATCTGCGAGATTGAAGATAACGGAGTGGGAATTGAAACCTCTAAAAAACTAAAGGAAAATTCTGTAAGTGTACACAAATCCATGGCGTTGGAGATCTCCAGGAAAAGGCTCGAAACCCTTGAAGAACTTGAAAAGAAAAAAGTATCTCTGGAAATATTTGAATTAAAAAATGAAAAAGGAGAGTCTGAAGGGACAAAAGTATTGCTGATGCTTCCTTTACAATATATAAAAAACTAAAAATTATGATTAGTGCTGTAATTATAGATGACGATGCCAATCTACGCGAAGGAATGAAAGCGATGCTCGGTTTATATGCCCCTGAAATAATGGTTTTAGGCGAAGCTGAAAGCGTGGAATCCGGAATTAAATTGATCGAAAATATAAAACCTGAAATTATATTTCTGGATATCTTAATGAATGATGGAACCGGATTTGACATCTTAGAACAACTGAATCAAAAACATGAGCCCACCTCGAATATTATTTTTATAACTGCCCATGAAAAATTCGCCATTAAAGCTTTTCGCTTTAGTGCGCTTGATTTTTTACTGAAACCTGTGGATCCTGATGAGCTGAAGAATGTTATTGTTAAGATCAAGAACTTACAGAATAAAAATAACAACTATAAGCACATTGAACTTTTTCTGGACAACATAAGTAAGAAAACCGAAAGTTTTAAGAAAATAGCACTTTCTACGTCGGAAGGGATTCATCTATTTGATATCAAAGATATTATCCGCTGTGAAAGTGAAGATAATTATACCAAATTCTATGTCAAAAACCATAAAACAGTTATTATTTCAAAGACTTTGAAGGAATATGAAGACCTTTTAAGGGATCATGGTTTTGAGCGTATCCATCAGTCACATCTTATCAATCTTAATGAATTAAAGTCATACATAAAAAAAGACGGCGGGTTTGTAGTGATGTCTGATAGTTCACAACTTCCTGTATCTCAAAGAAAAAAAGAACGATTGCAGGAATTGATAAATAAACTTTAAATTCTAAATGACACCCCGCAAATTCTCACTTGTCCAATGATCGGGTTCTTTGTTCAAGTATATTTACTATTGAAGATATAAGAAAAAATACAACCATGAATACAAAACTACTCTCATTATTATTCTTTCTGCTGCTTTCATTTGCTGGTAAGGGGCAGATCGTTACAATTCCTGACTGGAATTTTAAAACAAAATTGCTGAGTGCAGATTCAAGTAACTTTACCGCTAAAGATTTATCGGGTAATTATTTTAAAATCGATGCAAATAATGATGGAGAAATACAAATATCAGAAGCTGAACAAGTAAGTTATATTTTGGTGGATTATTCAGGAATTTCTTCTTTAGTGGGGATTTCCAGCTTTACCAATCTTAAAAATTTGTACTGTAGAAACAACTCTTTAGTTTCATTAGATCTTCAGGGATTAAATAATCTTCAGTATTTAGATTGTAAAAATAATCTACTGACTTCAATAGCTATTCAGGGACTAATAAATCTTCAAGATCTTGACTGTACAAATAATCAGCTTACTGCATTGGATGTTCAAGGCTGTACTAATCTTAAAAAGATATATTGTCAGTTTAATCCGATACCTACATTAGATTTTTCTGGAATGTCAAGCCTTGAATATTTGGATTTTGAATACAATCAAATTACGTCCTTAAATCTGCAGGGATGTACTAATCTTAATGATTTAAGAGTTAAACATAATCAGCTTAGTACCATGAATCTGCAGGGATTGGCTAATCTTGTTTATCTTAGTTGTGAGTATAATCAATTAACATCATTAAATCTTGCAGGCTGCACCAGTTTGATGATTTTTGATTGTAGTTATAATAATCTTACCTCTCTTAGTGTTCAAGGATTGATTGGCCTTCAAAATCTTACCTGTTCTTTTAATCAGTTAACGTCAGTAAACCTTCAGGGAGCAGTCAAATTAGAATATTTCTATTGCGATAATAATAGTATAAGTGCATTGGATGTTCAGGGAAATACTAACCTGTATTTTCTTATTTGCCATAATAATTTGTTGACTTCCCTGGATCTTCATGGGCTTGCCAATCTCAATAATGCCGTACTTTTTAATAATCAGCTTGCAACTCTGAACCTTCTGGGGTGTACTAATCTTTTAACTCTGAATTGTCAATCAAACCAGCTGACATGGCTCAATGCAGAAAGCAGTATTCTTCTTCAAAACATTAACTGTAGTAATAACCCCCTTAGTATGCTATTTATAAAAAATGGCAGTAACGAAAATTTAACAATTGATAATTTACCAGGCCTCCAATATGTATGTTGTGACCCAAGCCAGATAGGGTATGTTCAAAATAAAGTTACAATGGCTGGTATTGTTGGATGCAACGTAAATGCATACTGTTCTTTTACTCCGGGAGGAAATTACAATACGATTACAGGAACTGTACGATTTGACGAGGATAATAATGGCTGTGATAGCAATGATGAATTTTTTGAACACATGAAATTGAAAATAAATGATGGAACCAATGTAGGATATACTTTTATTAATAATCTGGGTAATTATAATTTTTATACACAGGCAGGAAACTTTACAATCACTGGAGAGCCAGAAAACTCACCACTTTTTCAGGTTATCCCGGCCTCTTTTAGTACGAGTTTTGCGGATAATAACAATCATGTTTTTACGAAGGATATGTGTGTCAAAGCGATTGGTAACTCAAATGATCTGGAAGTTGTCGTAGCACCTGTAACGGCTGCAGTTCCGGGATTTAATTCGAAATATAGATTAATGTGGAGGAACAAGGGTAATACTACTATTTCTGGAAGTGTTGTTCTTACTTTTGATCATCATAAAATGAATTATGTTTCTTCTTCATTACCGGTTTCTTCAGTTTCAGGAGATCAGATAACAATCAATTTTTCAAATATAAAACCATTTGGAAATACAGCGTCTGAAATCATATTTACCATTAATCCACCTACACATTCTACATATCCGGTACATTCGGGGGATATTCTTAATTTTTCAGCTATGGTAAATCCTGTTGCCGCTGACATTAACCCCTTAGATAATGTATTTAATTATAAACAAACCGTGGTGAATTCTTTTGATCCGAATGATATTATCTGTCTTGAAGGGAATTCTATTCCTGTGTCAATGGTTGGGAATTATCTTCATTATATCGTCAATTTCGAAAATACAGGTACAGCACCTGCTGCCAATGTCGTTGTAGAAATGGATATAGATCCTAATGATTTTGATATTTCAACTTTGCAGCTCCAGAATTCATCCCATCAGGTTTATACAAAAGTGAGCGGAAACAAAGTGGAATTTATGATGAAGAATGCTAATTTAGGAAATGGAGGTCATGGAAACGTTCTCATGAAAGTGATGTCTAAAAATAATCTGATACCTGGCGATCATGTCGAGAATAAAGCGAATATCTATTTTGATTATAATTTCCCAATTGTTACAAATGAAGAAATGACCCAAATTGAAAATGTTCTGCAAGTTGTAGATGTAAAAAAAGATGATTCGGTGAAAGTTTATCCGATTCCTACTAAAGGAGATGTGACGATTGAAGCTGGTTCTAAAATCATTTCTGTTGAAGTATATGATGGCCAGGGCAGGATACTTCAAAAACATACGGGGGTTGATTCCCACAGTACAAAAATAACGATCCGTAGCGCCGGTTCTGGAGTTTATTTTATGAAAATATATACAGATAAAGGATTGATGTTAAAGAAAGTAATTAAAAATTAAATTCCATATTCCCTTTATAAAAAAGTCCCATTCATAATCTTGAATGGGACTTTTATTTTATTTCTTATAAAGAGATTAATACATTTTCTCTCTTAATTCTTTTACTTTTTTATCAGCAAGATATTCGTCGTAGCTCATTTCTCTATCGATAATTCCTTTAGGAGTTAATTCGATAATTCTGTTACAGACAGTTTGAAGCATTTCGTGGTCATGAGATGCTAATAAAAGATTTCCTTTGAAATTAGATAAAGAGTTGTTCAATGTAGTGATACTCTCCAAATCCAAGTGGTTTGTAGGTTCGTCAAGTAATAAAATGTTAGCCTTCTGAAGCATCATTCTGCTGAACATACATCTCATTTTTTCACCTCCGGAAAGTACTTTACAAGATTTCAATGCTTCGTCTCCTGAGAATAACATTCTTCCTAAGAAACCTCTCATAAATTCTTCGTGACGTTCCTCATCATTCTTAGTAAACTGTCTTAACCAGTCAACCAAATTAATATCCTCTTGGAAAAAGTTAGTATTATCTAAAGGCATGTGAGATTGGTTGGTCGTTACTCCCCAAGCGACAACTCCTTTATCTGCTTCAATATTTCCAGCTAAAATTTCGAAAAATTCTGTAATTGCTAAAGAGTTTTTAGAAAGTACAGCGACTTTATCCCCTTTTTTCAGGTTTAGATCGATGTTTGAGAAAAGTAATTCTCCATCTTTTGTTTTTTCAAGACCTTTAACATCTAAGATCTGATCTCCCGCTTCTCTTTCCATTTCAAAAATAATCGCAGGATATCTTCTTGATGATGGTTTAATATCATCAATATTCAATTTGTCGATCATTTTCTTTCTAGCAGTTGCCTGTTTAGCTTTTGCAACGTTTGAACTAAATCTTGCGATGAAATCCTGAAGTTCTTTCTTCTTTTCTTCAGCCTTTTTGTTAGCCTGAGCTCTCTGTCTAGTTGCTAATTGAGATGCCTGGTACCAGAAAGAGTAGTTCCCTGTGTAAAGATTCAGTTTTGCATAATCTAAATCCCCAATGTGAGTACATACTGTGTCTAAGAAGTGACGGTCGTGAGAAACAACAATTACTGTATTTTCGTAGTCCGCAAGGAAATTTTCTAACCATGCAATGGTGTCAATGTCAAGGTCATTGGTAGGCTCATCCAGAATAAGTACATCAGGATTACCAAAAAGTGCCTGAGCTAAAAGAACTTTTACTTTGTCCTTGTTCTCAAGTTCACCCATCATTTGCCAATGCATATCATCCTTAATTCCAACGTTAGAAAGCATGGTCTGTGCATCAGATTCTGAATTCCATCCCCCCATTTCATCATAAACCACACCTAATTCTCCTGCTTTGATACCATCTTCATCAGAGAAATCTTCCTTAGCGTACAGTGCATCCATTTCCGCTTTTATCTCGAATAACTTTTTGTTACCTCTTAGTACCGTTTCCAGAACATTATATTGATCGTATGCAAAGTGATCCTGTTCTAAAACTGACATTCTTTTTCCAGGCTCTAATGATACACTTCCTGTAGTTGGGTCCTGTTTTCCTGTTAATATTTTAAGGAATGTAGATTTTCCTGCTCCATTTGCTCCGATAATCCCATAACAATTCCCTTTAGCAAACATGATGTTTACTTCGTCAAAAAGAACTCTCTTCCCGAATTGTAAAGATAAGTTAGATACTGTTAACATATAGTTTTGTAAATTTGGCGCAAAAATACGAAAAGAATTTGGGTAATTTATAATAATGTAATAGTCAAGTTTTTAAATGAAAGGTATTTTTGTATATTTCATTAATGAAATTTTAATATAATGAAGATCGAGAAAACAGTTAATATATTAAATAGAAGAGCCCGTTTCGAATACGAAATCGTCGAAGAAGTTGAAGCAGGAATGGTTTTAACGGGTACAGAAATAAAATCTTTACGCTCATCTAAAGCATCCATCGCAGAATCCTTCTGTCAGTTTATTGATGGGGAATTATACATCATCAACATGATGATTGATGAGTATAAATTAGGAACTTTTTACAATCACAAAACAAAAAGGGAACGGAAATTGCTCTTGCACAAAAAAGAATTACAAAAATTCGAGAAAAAATTAAAAGATGCAGGGAACACAATTATTCCTTTAAAGTTATATATAACAGATAAAGGAAAAGCGAAGGTCTTAATAGCCCTTGCAAGAGGGAAAAAGCTTTTCGATAAAAGGGAAGCGATAAAAGATAGAGAAAATAAACGAACCCTCGACAGAATATTAAAGAAAAGTTAAAAATCATTCAAAAAACTTTGTATATAAAGAAAAATTATATTTATTTTGCAATATCAATTATTTAATCATTTAATTCTATGAAAAATCTAAAATTAGGAATTTCAGCATTGGCGCTTACTGTTGCCTCTACTGTTTTCGCACAGACTACCAATAATCCGTGGTTAATCGGAGTTGGTGCTCATGCGGAAAACCATAAAGCAGTACGTGGTAATTTTAGTAACACGTTTTCTGCTAATAATTTAACGAAGACAATGTTCAATGTGAGCAACTTCTCTATTACTCCACCACTATCTAAACTTACTGTTGCGAGAAACATCGGTAAAGGTTTAGTTATTGACTGGCAAACCTCTGTAGGTAATGTTGAAAACAAAAGATTCAACATGGGGAAAGAGTTCATGTTAATGACTGGTCTTGGTTTCCAAGCTAAAGCAGCGGGTCTTTTATGGAACGAAGAATCTTGGTTTGACCCTTACTTAAGAGTAGGTGCTAACTATTTAAGACACGATTATACTGCATTAACTTTCCCAAGACAATCTGTTAACGGAGAGTGGGTAAGCAATGGAGATGCTGGTAACGAAAATGGTAAAGCTAACTTCTTTACAGTTTCAACTGGTGCAGGTGCTAACTTCTGGGTAACTAAAAACTTCGGTTTAGGTATTCAAGGAGATTACGTATCAACTCCTGGTGATAAATCTAACGTAGCAAACTTCTGGCAAGCTTCTGCTTCATTATTATTCAGATTTGGTAACAGAGATAGAGATAAGGATGGTATCTTAGATAAAGATGATCTTTGTCCTGATACTCCAGGTTTACCAGAATTCCAAGGATGTCCTGATACTGACGGTGATGGAGTTCCAGATAAAGACGATCAATGTCCAGATGTAGCAGGACCAGTTGAAAACAACGGTTGTCCTTGGCCAGATACTGACGGTGATGGTGTTATCGACAAAGATGATGCTTGTCCTACAGTAGCAGGTCCAGCTGAAAACAACGGTTGTCCTTGGCCAGATACTGACGGAGACGGAATCTTAGATAAAGATGATGCTTGTCCTACAGTTCCTGGATTACCAGAATACAACGGATGTCCTAAGCCTAAAAAAGCTACAGCTGATGAGGTTGAAACTAAATTGAAAAGCGTTTATTTCGATTTCAACAAAACAACTATCAAAGCAGAATCTAAACCAGCGTTAGATGCAGCAGCTGAAATCATCAAGAAAGATGGAGGTCACTATCTATTAGAAGGTAGAACAGATGCTAAAGGTTCTGAAGTTTACAACTTGAAGTTATCTAGAGAAAGAGCTGCTTCTGTAGTTGCTGCTTTAGATGCAAGAGGTGTAGATTCTAACTCACTTAAATCAGTAGGTGTTGGTAAAGCTAAAGCTACAGTTCCAGTAACTGCAACAGATGCTGAAAGACAAGCTGATAGAAAAGTAGTTGTAACTGCTATCGAAGATGATGCTCAATGGAATACAATCGCTAAGAAAGATTACGCGGATGCTCCAGTTAAGAAAGCAACAGCTAAGAAAAAAGCAACAGCTAAGAAAAAAGCTCCAGCTAAAAAAGCGACAGCTAAAAAGAAAAAATAATTAATTTTTCTAAATAATTAATACCTCCAAATTTTTTGGAGGTATTTTTTTTTCGTTGACTTTTAAGTAATTTTGTTGAAAATTTAAAAATTAAAATGGGAAGAGCGTTTGAATATAGAAAAGCTTCTAAAATGGCCCGTTGGGATAAAATGGCCAAGACTTTCTCTAAAATTGGTAAAGACATAGCATTGGCTGTAAAAGCGGGAGGCACAGATCCTGAAGCTAATCCGGCTTTGAGAAGATGCATCCAAAATGCGAAAGGGGCAAACATGCCAAAGGATAATGTGGAGAGAGCGATTAAAAAAGCAAGTGGTGCAGATGCAGAGAACTATGAAGAAGTTACCTATGAAGGTTATGGGCAGGGAGGTGTTGCATTTTTTGTAGAGTGTACTACAAACAACACAACAAGAACTGTGGCTAACGTAAGAGCCGTTTTCAATAAGTTTGATGGTAACCTTGGAAAAAATGGAGAATTAGCATTTATCTTTGATAGAAAAGGTATCTTTTACATTGATCTGGCCCAGGTAAAAATGGATTGGGATGAATTTGAAATGGAAATGATTGATGGAGGAGCAGAAGATATTGATAAAGATGATGAGGAAATAATGATTACCACTGCATTTGAAGATTTTGGTTCTTTATCTCATAAATTAGATGAGCTTAAGATTGAAGTTAAAAGTGCAGAACTTCAAAGAATTCCAAACAATACGAAAGAAGTTACAGAAGAGCAGTTCAAAGCTAATATGAAGATGCTGGATCGTTTTGAAGAAGATGATGACGTGCAAAACGTTTATCATAATATGGAAATTACTGAAGAATTAATGAACTCTTTGTAAAAAAATAATATAACATTCATATATAGTTAACTTTCAATTAGTTTCTTTGCATAAAACTATGAGAAGAAACGTTGAATTAGTTGTTATTTCGGATGTGCATTTGGGAACTTATGGATGTAAGGCTAAAGAATTATTAAGATATCTGAATTCTATTCAACCCAAAACTCTCGTTTTGAACGGTGATATTATCGATATCTGGCAATTTAAAAAGTCTTACTTCCCTAAACCTCATTTGAAGGTCATTAAAAAGATTCTCTCTTTCGCTACTAAAAATACTAAGGTATATTACATTACCGGAAATCATGACGAAATGTTCAGAAAGTTTACTGATTTTGAATTAGGTAAACTTAAGGTCTGTAACAAAATCTGTCTTGATATCGATCAAAAGAAAACATGGATTTTTCACGGTGATGTATTTGATGCTTCTGTCCAACATTCTAAATGGATCGCAAAACTTGGCGGAAAAGGATATGATATGCTCATTGTGATCAATAATGTTGTGAATTGGATCCTGGAGAAAATGGGTAAAGAAAAGTACTCATTTTCAAAAAAGATCAAAAACAATGTAAAAAAAGCAGTAAAGTATATTGGAGACTTTGAACTAACAGCTTCTGAATTAGCAATAGACAATCATTATGATTATGTGATTTGTGGCCACATTCATCAGCCGCAGATCCGTACAGTTGTCAATAAAAAAGGTTCTTGTACCTATTTGAACTCAGGGGATTGGATAGAAAATCTATCAGCTTTGGAATATGATAATAAAGAATGGAAAATCTTTTATTATGATGAACATAAGCACTTACTTCAGGATGATGAAACAGAAGAAATTCAGGACCTCGATACTACTGAACTTTTGAAAATAGTAACTAATTTTTCTGAATGAAAATCTTATATGCATTTCAGGGCACAGGAAACGGACATCTCGCCAGGGCCCAGGAAATTATTCCTATTCTTAAAAAATATGCCGCGGTTGATACTTTGATCAGTGGTCACCAGTCGCAATTAAAGGCTGATTTTGACATTAACTTTCAATACAAAGGGATTTCCCTGCTTTACAATAAAACAGGCGGTTTATCCTATCGAAAAACGTTTACTCAAAATAAATTCGTTCACGCTATAAAAACACTTAATGAATTAGAACTAAAGGAATATGATCTTATCATTAATGACTATGAGCCTTTAACAGGCTGGGCATGCAAATTGAAAAAGCTTCCGATGATTGAGCTTAGTCATCAGGCTTCAATGAGTTTTGCAGAAACTCCAAAACCTGAGAAAGGAGACTTTCTGGGAGAGCTTATTCTAAAATACTACGTTCCGAGTGAAAGGAAGATTGGTTTTCATTTTGAAAATTATCACCCTCAAATAAAAAAACCGGTTATCAGACACAAGATTAGAAATCTTAATCCAGATAAGAAAGGATTTTATTTGGTTTATTTACCTAGTTTTTCTGATGAAAATATCATCAAAATTTTAAAACAGATTCCAGTACAATGGAAAGTGTTTTCGAAGTACAGCAAAGTGAGGATCAAAATAAAGAATGTAGAAGTCTTTCCAATTGATGAAACTGAGTATCTGAAGAGTTTTGAAAGTTGTGATGGAGTTCTGTGTAACGCAGGTTTTGAGGCTCCGGCTGAAGCCCTTTTTTTAGATAAAAAATTATTTGTCATCCCAATCCATAATCAATACGAGCAGGAATGCAATGCCTGTGCTTTGGATAAAATGGGGATTCCAAATTCTAAGGTATTAAAACTTGGTGAAATAATGGAATGGGTCGCTTCTGATCATCATCTAAAAGTGGACTATCCTGATGATATTGAAAATATACTCTTGAATGAAGTTTTAATTCTTTAAAAAGATATCTTCTACATCATTCATTCTCGTCATTACAGATCTCGCATAAGAACAATGCGGGTAAACCTTCCAATTGTTTTCTCGGGCAAATTTTATGGCTTCCTCCACCAGATATTTTCCCATTCCCCTTCCTTCGAATTCAGGATGAACCAATACGAAAGAAATGATAAATTTACTTTCCTCTGGGAAAATAGTATAAGTCAGTCTTCCGATTTCTTTAAGTTCGTTATTTAGTGTAAGAACTCCACCATTTCCGGATTTATTGTTTTCAAATTTCATAATTATGGCTTAATTTTAATTATATGTACAAAAACTGCACCGACTTACAGGGTAGCTGTCTTTTTTAGGTAAAAAGGACTTTGATATGATTACTAGCTATCTTTTCCCGTGTAGTAATTGTAATCTTTGATGACGATATTAATGAATTGTCTTTCGGTCATTTTTACAGGATCAATTTCAAGCTTTAAAATATTCTTGATTTTGTCAGAAAGTTTGCTGATGATCTGCCTGTCGTCTACTCTCAGAGCTTTTGTATAATTGTCTTTGATGATCCTCATATCATTATCACTTAAAGCAATAACCTGAGGGAAAGAAGGAATATAGTCTTCTTGTATATTTTCAAGGATCGTATGAGAAATATTAATATTGTTTTTTAATGAAATTACAGCTGTGCCGGATGCAATATCTCCCAGACGCTGATTGTTTTTAGAAACGATCATTGAAATTAAGCCAATAACTCCGGCAAAAGAAGTGTCTATTATCCTGAATACCCAGCGGATCAGATAGTCTCCAAAACTAGCCTGATATCCATCGATCTTTACAACCCGTATTTTCATTACTTTTTTCCCGGGTGTTTGCCCTTCCATTAAGCTCTCCAGAACCACAGGATAAATATAAATAGGAAAAGTAATTGCAATGTAAATAGCCATTTGAGACCATTGATCCAAGCCATTTAATAAATACCCCAAGTCGAAAAAATTGAAAAATATATAGAAAGTAATGACTGCATAAGCGACTTTAATCAAAAGATCTATAATAAATGCAAGCATTCTTTCTCCAACACTGGCAATGTTGAAGTTAATATTTACATTTTGTGAGGTATTAATCGCAATTTGAGACATAATTTTTATTATTTTAGCCTTAGATTATGAGAGAAGTTTATTTCATAAAACAAAATAAAGAAAAATGGTTGGGAATTGAACAGGTTATTCAAGGGAAAATAAAAAAAAATCCGGATGACCTGTCTTCGCTATATATCAACCTGATCAATGATCTTTCTTTTGCCCAGACTTATTACCCTAAAAGCAATACGACGGTTTATTTAAACCATTTGTCTTCGCAGATATTTCAAAAAATTTACAAAACGAAAAGAATAGAGGAAAACAGGATTCTGTATTTCTTCAAGACTGAGGTGCCTCTGCTGGTATATCAATACAGAAGATATTTAACGTATGCGTTTTTATTTTTTGCTCTGTTTACTGCTATTGGAGTACTTTCTGCCATATACGATAAAGACTTTGTGAAGATCATCCTCGGGGAAAGTTATGTGAATGAAACTATAGAAAATATCAAAAAAGGAAATGCTGTAGGGGTTTATCAAAGCGGATCCACGTGGGGAAGTACAATAGGGATTATTTTTAATAATATAGGTGTTGGGGCAAAGCTATTCATATATGGTGTTTTTGGTGGAGTTGGTACATTGTATGCGCTTCTTTCAAATAGTGTAATGCTTGGCTCATTTCAATATTTTTTTTATGATTATGGAGCGCTAAAAGATAGTGCAAGAGGGATCTGGCTGCATGGTGTTTTTGAAATTTTTGCCATGGTTGTGGAAGCAATGTGCGGATTGATTCTGGGGGCATCCATTTTATTTCCAAGGACATTATCGAGATTCAATTCATTTAAAAATGGATTTAAGGATTCATTCAAAATATTTTTAAGTACAATTCCCTTCACAATTTGTGCCGGGATTATTGAGGGGTACATCACAAGGCATGCTTTAAAGATGCCGGTCATTCTTAATTTAATCATTATATTAGGATCACTTACGGTCATTGGATATTATTATTTTATCTATCCAATTGTGGTTAATAAAAAAATTAATAAAAACATACATGATGCAGTTTTATAAAAAAAGGGACTTTGGAACTTTTATAAGTGATAGTTTCAATTTTTTTAAATTATATGGAAAGAATTATTTTAAAAACTATATTCTGCTAAATGGATTGCTGTTGATCCTGATGGTGACGGTTTTTATCTTTGGATATAAAGAATTGTTTTCACAGTTGTTTGGTTCCAATATGAATGGCAATAGCTATTATTTCCAGCAATATTTTGAAGATAATGTCGGAATGCTGATCGTTGTAGGACTATTGACTTTTTTACTTTTCTTAATCCTTATGATTGTTAATTATCTTTATCCCGTTTTTTATCTGAAAAGAATCTCCCGTGGAGAAGAAAAGATTAGGACAGATGATATTCTGAGCGACTTTAAAAATAATGCCGGTAGAATTGGTATTCTTTGCCTGGGTATGATATTTATTGTGACCCCTCTGGCATTTATTGTGATGGGGATTTCCTATGCTTTGATACTGATCATTATTGGAATATTTATCATATTGTTGGTGTATCCAACACTTTTCAATGTTGTGACATTTTTGATGTATGATTATTTTAATAGTGAACGGGGCTTTTTTGAAAGCTTAAGTTATTCTATTCGATCTCAGTTTTCTTATGCAAACGGAAGGGAGAAATCTCCCTACTGGAAGTATTGGGGAGCAACAATAATTATATTTCTTATTATTTACATAGTGACATCGATTTTTACATTTATCCCAATGATATTTTTTTACAGTTCGATTCTGACTTCGGCACCTGACGGGAATTTCGAACAAAATCCTTTTCAGGGAACAATGGGAATCTTATTTTTTGTGGTCTATGGAATTTCAATGTTGCTTTCATTCTTTCTTTCTAATTTAATGTATGTCAATTCAGGATTGATGTATTATGACAGCAGAGCTGACCTTCATCAAAAAATAGAATTTGCAGAAATAGAAACTATCGGTAATAATGAATAAAACTGTTTTCTTTTTACTGATCTTTTTCTCACTAGGATTTACTTATGCTCAAAATGGAGGTGATTCTTCACCGGTAGAAGAGTATATTGAAGATTCATTGAGTACGGGGCATTATAAAAATATGTACCGGGCGGATTCTGTATTAATAAAACATCCAATCTCGGATAACACGGTTTATCCAAAAAAGTTTAAGAAAGACCTAAAAGAGCGCTATAAAGGAAGTGAGTTCGACTATACGACTATAAAACCCAAAGAATCATTTTGGCAAAAACTACAGCGGAAACTGGCCCGGATTATTGAAGGTATTTTTGGTGAAAATAGTTTTGGGACATCTGCAAAGATCACTACCATTGTTATGCGATTATTTGCCATTGTTCTCATTGGATTTCTCTTATATTTTATCATAAGGTATCTCATCAGTAAAGATGGAAATTTCTTCTTTGGAAAAAAGAATAAAAAAGTGAACATTCATACAGAAGAATTGCATGAAAATATTCACGAGATCAATTTCCCTGAAAGCATTTCTCAGTTCGAAATAGCTGGGGATTATCGTTCAGCCGTTCGTTACCAGTTTTTATTTATCCTTAAGAAATTGAGTGATAAAAAGTTGATTGCCTGGAATCCTCAGAAAACCAATAAAGATTATGTTGCAGAGCTCAAGGCTGAACATCTGAAAAAAGAATTCTCCAATCTTTCCCATATATTTGATTATGTATGGTACGGAGAATTTAGTATTAATGAGCAGGATTATTTAAAATTTAAAAGCCAATACCAAACATTTAAACCTTAATTAAACCTTTAATAATGAATAAGACTTTCAAAATATATGCTGTAATTTTCATCATTATCATGGTGATCCTGGCATTGCTTGAAGTTAACAAAAAAGAGGTTACAGATTGGAGGAAGAATTTTGACGTTAATGAAAAATCCCCCTTCGGACTATTCGTCTTTAATAAAGAATCAAAAGATCTTTTTAGTGACAAACTCCGAAAGATTGATCAGACGCCTTATGACTATTATAACCAGAATAAAAAGTCTTCTTCTAATATTTTAATTGTAGAAAAAGAGATTGACAAAGAATCATGGCGAAGTATACTAAGTGAAGTTTCTAAAGGCTCTGATGCAATGCTGATTGTCAGTAAAATTCCTAAAGAAATTTCTGATAGTATTGGTTATTATGACTCGCAGATCTCATTTAATGATCAAAATGTTTTAAAGCTTACTGATAAGAAATATCAAAATGATTTTATTAATTTAGATAAATTTCCTTCAGGGCGTGGTTTTTCATATGTTAAACCTGGTGTTGAAATTTTAGGTAAAACAGTTGAAAAAGATAATTCTGATCAGGCTAATTTTATCAAAGTGAAATTTGGCAAAGGGAATATTTACGTTCATTGTGAGCCGCTATTTCTTACCAACTATTACATTCTTAAATCCGGAAATATAAAATATGCACAAAATGTTTTTTCGTATCTTAATGACAAAGAAACTCTTTGGTTTGTAGAGGCAGCAGGTGCTAAAGCTTCTTCACGGTTTTTTATGAGATTTATCTTGTCAAAACCAGCTTTGAAATATGCGTGGTGGGTATTTTTAGGAGGGCTTATCTTGTTTATCTTTTTCAATGCTAAAAGAAAACAAAGGATAGTCCCGGTAACTGAACCTTTGAAAAATACTTCGGTTGAGTTTGTGAAAAGTATAGGGAATCTTTATTTGCAGGAGGGAGATTTTCATGATATGATGGCTAAAAAAGCCCAGTATTTCCTCAATAAAGTAAGAATGGATCTTCTTATTGATACTCAAAATCTAGATGATGAATTTGCTAAGAAATTGCAATTGAAAACAGGGAAGAGCACGGAAGTAATTAATGAGGCCATCGATCTCATCCGGAAAGCTCAGGATCCTTATGCAAGTGTAATGAAAGAAGATCTCACCAGGTTGAACAGAATTCTGGATGAAATAATACGTTGATAATATAACAGTGTAACAGTCCAGGAAGATTGCTGGATCGGTACATTGACAAATGATAAATTAAAATTTTATGGAAAACCTTGAAAATGAAAATGTAGAAAATCAAAGTTCTATCAATTTAGATAAGAAAGAAAATGATTTTCAATCTAGGATCGATATGATTGAACTTCGGGTAAGTCTGGAAAAAGTAAAAAGTGAAATTGCAAAGGTGATTGTCGGACAGGAGAGTATGGTTGAACATCTTTTAGCGGCACTGTTATCGAATGGTCATGTTCTTATTGAAGGGGTTCCGGGAGTAGCTAAAACGATTACCGCTAAATTGTTAGCTAAAACAATTGATGTAGACTTTAGCAGAATTCAGTTTACACCTGATCTAATGCCTTCGGATATTCTGGGGACATCAGTATTCAGTATGAAAAATTCAGAATTTGAATTTAAAAAAGGCCCTATTTTTTCCAATTTTATTTTAATTGATGAGATCAACAGGTCTCCAGCAAAAACCCAGGCAGCCTTGTTTGAGGTAATGGAAGAGAGACAGGTGACGATGGATGGAACCCGGTACACAATGGAAGAGCCTTTTTTAGTTGTGGCCACACAGAATCCTATCGAACATGAAGGGACATACCGTCTTCCGGAAGCTCAATTAGACAGGTTCTTATTTAAAATAAATGTAGGCTATCCTAATTTGCAGCAGGAAATTTTAATTATAAAAAATCAGCACGAAAGCAGAACAGAAGATAAAACTGAAGCCGTGGGACGTGTTATTACCGCTCAACAATTAAAAAACTATCAACAGCTGGTAAAAGAAATCATTGTTGAAGCTCAGCTAATGGAATATATTGCTAAAATCATTGTCAATACACGGGAGAACCAATTTTTATATTTGGGGGCTTCACCAAGGGCCAGTTTAGCTTTACTGACTGCTTCAAAAGCTTTCGCTGCTTTAAGAGGAAGAGATTTTGTAACTCCGGAGGATATCAAAGAAGCAAGTTACGCAGTATTAAGACACAGAGTAATAGTTTCGCCTGAAAGAGAAATGGAAGGATTAAGTGCCGATGAAATTATAAGACAAATTTTAGAGGGAATAGAAATACCGAGATAGGTAGCAGGAAGTTGTTCAGAAATTGAAACCCAATTACTCATCTCTAAAAACCTAAATTTCCTGGAAGAAAATGAGTGTACAAAATTAAATAAAGATATTATAGAAATTTCAAAAATGTTGAACGGATTAATTAATTCCTTGCAGTAAATTCATAAAGCTGCAACCTAAGACCTTCCATCTGCAACCTGAAAAATGAAAAACTTATACATCAATAACCGGTTTTTTTTCACACTGATAGGAGTGGGGATACTTTATGTCTTATCATTTTTCTTTCCATTCTTTATGTATATTGCTCATGCTGTGTTATTGCTGTGCTTTTTAGCAGCAATGGTGGATTATCTTTTGCTTTTTAATCAAAAAGATGGAATCTTAGCACAGAGAATTTTACCTGAAAAATTATCCAATGGGGACGAAAATCCGATAAAAGTTGATATTAGAAATAATTACGGATTTAAAATCCAAACTAAAATTATTGATGAAATCCCTTTTCAGTTTCAGAAAAGAGACTTTTTAATTCAGAAAGAAATTGGGTCAGGGAGAAATACTTACTTCCAATATATTTTAGAACCGAAAGAGAGGGGTGAATATAATTTTGGAAGCTTAAATATCTACGCTGCTTCACCTATCGGTTTTGTTTCAAAAAGGTTTAACTTTCAGAAAGATGCTAATTTAGCTGCCTATCCTTCCTTTATCCATCTCCGAAAATATGAGCTAATGGCTTTGCAAAGTGAATTTTTACTCGGGGGAATCAAAAAGATAAGAAAACTTGGTCATACCATGGAGTTTGAGCAGATCAAAGATTATGTTCCAGGGGATGATATACGGACAATTAACTGGAAGGCAACGTCAAAAACCAATCGCTTAATGGTGAATCAGTTTCAGGATGAAAAATCCCAGCGGATTTTTATGTTGATTGATACCGGGAGGACAATGAAAATGCCATTTAAGGAATTGAGTCTGCTTGATTATTCTATTAACGCAACCATGGCTTTAGCACATATTATACTTAAAAAAGGAGACAGGGCCGGAATGATGACTTTCTCTAAGAAAACGGAAAATAAAATTGCCGCTGAAAATAAATCGGGGCAGTTAAAGAAAATTTCTGAATCTCTCTATAATATCAAAACCAATTTTTTTGAAAGTGATTTTAACCGGCTTTACCAGGATGTAAAATACTCCATCAACCAGAGGAGTCTGATTCTGCTTTTTACGAATTTTGAAACTTTGGATGGGCTAAACAGGCAATTGAAGTACCTTCGTGGCATTGCAAAAAACCATTTATTGGTAGTTGTATTTTTTAAAAATTCAGAGCTCCAGACTTTAATTCATAAAAATCCTGAGAGTATGCAGGAAATCTATGACGAGGTTATTGCTGAGAAATTTGAATTTGAAAAGAAACTGATCATTCAGGAACTTAAAAAATATGGGATTTATACAGTATATACCCTTCCGGAAAATTTAAATATCGATGTTATCAATAAGTATCTCGAAATAAAAGCGAGAGGAATTTTATAATTTTGTACCTATAAACTTTTCTAAAGACCTTTGTGTTAAAGGCAAATTCTAATCCTTAATAACAATTCAACAATGAAAATAACACTCAATAGAATAAACGATGATTTTTTATTCGAATGTACCAATTCTCAAGGAAATTCTATCCTTTTAGATAATACATCAGAACCAGGAGCTAAGGGAGTTTCCCCTATGGAAAGTGTTTTAATGGCAGTGGCAGGATGTAGCGGAATAGATGTCGTTTCCATACTGAAAAAGCAAAGACAGGAAATTACAGGTTTCAAGGCTGAAGTAGAGGGCGATAGAGTGCCGGTAGGAGATGCTAAACCATTTAAAGCGATAATGGTTAAATTCTTTTTAGAAGGAAATATAGATCCTAGTAAAGCTCAAAAAGCGGCCCAGTTATCATTTGAAAAATATTGCTCGGTTTCTAAAACATTAGAACCTAATGTAGAAATTGGGTATGAAGTTTTTGTAAATGGGGAAAAAATATAGTGATACTCTATATAAAATAAAAAAGCCAGATTACAAATCTGGCTTTATTGCTTATTATTAGTTTTTTGAAGGTGTTTTATCACCTTAGAATTTTAACAAACTTTTCAAGGATGACGAAGTTGCCAAAGAAAAGTGTTGCGTTATTTCTATATATTGTTGCGCAAATATAGTTATTATTTATTTATAATTCATTATAATTGATTATTTGTTGTTAAATTATTATTATCAATTAGAATTATATGTAATGCATGGGAGTTGGGAGGTGCTTCTTCAAAACGATACGTTTATCTGGGTTTTATGAGTTTCGCTACAGTGGCAGTCCATCCTGTTTGATGAGAGGCACCAACGCCCCGGCCATTATCTCCATGGAAATACTCATAGAAAGTGATGTAATCTTTAAAGTGTTCATCATAATTGAATTTATTATTTCCACCATTAAACGCTCTCTGCCCATTTTCATCTTTTAAAAATATAGAACATAGTCTGTTACTGATATTTTGGGCTACTTCATCGAGATTTCTCTTGTCTCCGCTTCCTGTTGGTAATTCCACTTTTAAGCTATTCCCGTAGTAAAAATGAAAACGCTGTAAGCTTTCAACGATCAGGAAGTTAATAGGGAACCAGATGGGCCCTCTCCAGTTACTGTTTCCACCGAACATCCTGCTGTCGCTTTCTGCAGGGGTATAGTAAACAATATTTTCCGTACCATGAACAGAGAATACAAAAGGATTCTCTTCATATACTTTTGACATTGCCCGGATTCCGTAAGAACTTAAAAACTCCTTTTCATCAAGCATTCTGGTTAATACTTTTGAAAGCCTGTTTTTACGTAAAATACTCATCAGGTGTTTTCGGCCATGTCCTTCTTCATCCCAATGGGAAACTAATTTTGTAAGCTCGGGCTTATTTTTCAATACCCATTCCATTCTTATTTTGAAATTCGGCATTTTTTCCAATAAGCTATGATCAATAATTTCTACAGCGAATAAAGGAATCAAGCCAACGATACTTCTCAGGCGGAGCGTTACACTTTCTCCATCAGCCAATTGCAATACATCATAGAAAAATCCATCTTCCTCATTCCATAATCCCTCTTTTCCATCACCCATATTCTCCATGGCTTCAGCAATATAAAGATAATGTTCAAAGAATTTAATAGCCATATCTTCATATACCTGATAATACTGAGCCAGTTCCATTGCTATTCTCATCATATTCAGTGCATACATAGCCATCCAGCTTGTACCGTCTGCCTGCTCCAGATGCTCACCATCTTTCAGTTCCATATTGCGGTCGAAGGCTCCAATATTATCAAGCCCTAAAAAACCACCACCGAAAATATTCTTCCCGTTTTTATCTTTACGGTTGACCCACCAGGTGAAATTCAGAAGTAATTTTTGGAAAACTTTTTCGAGAAATAATAAATCAGGTTTACCATTTGTTTTCTCGTCGATTTTAAAAACCCTGAAACAAGACCATGCGTGAACAGGGGGATTTACATCACTTAAATTCCACTCATAAGCGGGAAGCTGTCCATTGGGATGCATATACCACTCCTTGGTTAACAATAGAAGCTGGTTCTTTGCAAACTGTGCATCGATTAATGCGTATGGAACGCAATGAAAAGCGAGATCCCACGTGGCATACCATGGGTATTCCCATTTGTCAGGCATGGAAATGATATCCTTATTATGCATATGATTCCATTCCGTATTCCTTACGTAATGGTTGAAATCTCTTGGTGCATCAAAATTTGGATCTCCTTTCAGCCATTTACCAACATTGTAATGATAAAATTGCTTGTTCCAAAGCAATCCTGCAAAGGCCTGACGCTGGACATTTCTTTCATCCTCATTTGTTACATCATGTTGAACTTCATTATAAAATTCATTGGCTTCTGCAATCCGGGTTGTAAAGATTTCATCAAATTGAAAAAAAGGCTCATCCATCTCGTGGGGTGACAGCCTGAAATCAAAGGTTTTTGATTGGCCACCGCCAACAACTTCATCAATGATAAAAGAAGCTTTAGACCCTCTTTTTTCAGGATTGATGCTGTTACTGCCATGGATGATATGATCATTGATACCATCTTTAAAATAGGTGTTTTCTGTAAGAGGAGCTCCATACAGCTTAGGAGTGTTCGTTTCATTATCACAAAACATGCTCTTCGCATTGGTGTTTCTTGAATAAAACTTTTTAATAGAAATGCTGTCGTGATTAATGTCAATACAGCCTTCATATGAGGCATGAAGTTGCCCCTTATAAGTATTATAGCCCCATTTCCAGTTGTTTCTAAACCACGCAGTAGGTGCAACAACAATAGGTGCATCTTGCTGGCTTCTGTTGCAGATTGTTACCCTTAACAGAAAATCATCGGCCTCCACTTTACAGTACTCAATAAAAATATCGAAGTATTCATTATTATCGAAAATCCCGGTGTCAATAATTTCATATTCTGCTTCTTTTTTACTGCGTCTTCCATTTTCAGATAGCAGGTGGTCGTAAGGGAATTCGTTGATGGGATATTTGTATACCATCTTCATATAACTATGGGTAGGGGTATTATCCAGATAATAAAAGATCTCTTTAATGTCTTCGCCATGATTACCCTGAGGGTTGCTCAATCCGAAAAAACGTTCTTTGATCATTTTATCCTTTCCGTTCCAAAATGAAAGAGCAAAACAAAAAAGCTGTTTAGCATCTGATATTCCAGCTATTCCTTCTTCTCCCCAACGGTAAGCGTAGCTTTCTGCTTTATCATGGTTGGTGAAATTCCAGGCATTGCCATTGGGACTGTAATCTTCGCGAACATTTCCCCACTGCCTATTGCTTACATAGGGCCCCCAATTTTTCCATTTTGTATCTTGTAATCTTTGTTTTTCTGCAGACATAATTCATCATTTTTCACTACGAAGGTAATTTTTTTGAAAAATAATTCCAATTTTTTCTATCTGAATAATTATTAACATATCCCTGTAACTCTAATGATTACGGTGTTTTTGAGAATAAATTATTTTTTTGTTTAAAATTTTAAATAAAATATTATATCTTTGCACCATTCGATCATTCACATATTGAAAATGTTATCAAGAAAGGTTGAGGGATTAGACCCTATGAAACCTTAGCAACCCTTTGCGCAAGCGAAGAAGGTGCTACGTTCTACCGAATTAATTTTTGGACAGATAACTTACTGAAGTTCTTCAGCCATTTCTCATGGCATTTTCAATTGTATTATAAATAATATATAATAGAATTGGAAACAGAACTAAAACATATTAATCTTTCTTATCAAACAAATTCCGGAAAGGAATATCATATCCCGTTGAGCTATCAGATCTTCGGGAAAGACCTGTTTACTGCACCCGTTATTTTAATTAATCATGCCCTTACAGGGAACTCTAATATTTCAGGGGAAAATGGTTGGTGGAAACAATTGGTAGGAGATGGGCAGGTGATTGATATCAGTATGTATACAATTCTGTGTTTCAATATTCCCGGAAATGGGTTTGATGATTTTTTAATTGAAGGATACGAAGATTTTACCCCTTCAGACATAGCCAATATATTTTTAAAAGGTCTGGAATCTCTGAATATCAAAAAACTATATGCTATCATTGGAGGTTCTCTTGGAGGAGGAATAGGATGGGAAATGCTTGTTAAAAATCAACAGCTCGCTGAAATCTTTATTCCAATTGCCTGCGATTTCAAAACACACGATTGGCTGCATGCACAGTGTCTCGTTCAGAAGTTTTTATTGAATGGAAATGATGAACCGCTTCAAAAAGCAAGAATTCATGCCATGTTATGCTACAGGACGCCACAATCTTTAAACAATAGATTTCAAAATAAATACAATACCGAAAAGCAAAAACTGGAATCAGAAGATTGGCTTGAGTATCATGGAAATGCACTTAATGAAAGATTTAGTCTGAAATCCTACAAGCTGATGAACCATTTGTTGATGAATATTAACGCAGATGAAGAAATGTTGGAAGGTATCCAGGCACGAATGCACATGATCTCCGTTGATACAGATCTATTCTTTCCTGCTTCAGAAATCAAGGCTTGTTTTGAAAAACTGAAAGGTAAAAAAGAGAATGTTTCTTATCACGAGATCACCTCAGTTCATGGGCATGACGCCTTCCTAATGGAATATAAACAATTAAATAATATCATTAAAACCATTTTGTCACAGAAAGAAATTGAGCAAACTCGAAGCTTTTTGTAACAATACTAAATAATAAAGAATGTACAGATGAAAAATGTTAACGAAATAAAATTTTTAAAAAATAGATCAATCATCAAATTTGAAGGAGAGGATTTCTTAGGAGAAATCGGAATCGATGGAAGAATATTTAAAGCACTTACTTTAGCACGAATTAGCGTTGGGGTCATTTCACAACAGGCCATAGAAAACGGGATATCCATTTTAGTTCACGAAAATGATTCTGAAAACGCAGTGAATTGCCTTATAGACGAATTTGAATCAGAAAGAAAGTCTGGAAAAGTATCCCAGATATATAGTATTAATAACGTTTCTGTTTTAGGATTTGTAGTGGAAGACTTTAATAAGTTATTGACTGAACTGGCCAGGAATAATGTTTTTCCTTTACTACTCAATCAAATTGCAAGCGAAAAAAGAGTGAATATAGTCGTTACTTCATCACAGGATGAGAAAACTAAAAACATCATTGAATCTGAAATATCGAAAAAACCTAAAACAGTTCATTTAGCAATTATTGGTCATGGAAATGTAGGGAGAACCTTAATTGATCAGGTGCTGGAATCTTCAGAGGAAATTAAGAGACGAAAAAAAATCGATCTTAAAGTAGTGGCTGTTGCCAATTCTAAAAAAATAGCATTCAACAAAAAAGGGTTTGATAATAAATGGAATGATGAGGTTTCAGTAGCGGAAAGCCCTTCTAATGTTGACGAACTTATCAATTTTTCAAAAGAAAATCAGTTAGAAAATCTAATC
Organism: Chryseobacterium sp. T16E-39; assembly: GCF_002216065.1. Taxonomy (NCBI): domain Bacteria; kingdom Pseudomonadati; phylum Bacteroidota; class Flavobacteriia; order Flavobacteriales; family Weeksellaceae; genus Chryseobacterium; species Chryseobacterium sp. T16E-39. Next base: position 3,754,450 of record NZ_CP022282.1, read on the forward strand.
GTAGTTGATAACACGGCAAGTAAGGATTTTGTTAAAAATTATCATGCCTTAGCAGAAAATGGATTTGATCTGGTTTCTTCTAATAAGATTTTTAATACACTTCCTATCGAAGAATATCGTAAACTAAGATATACGTTAAATAAAAACAACAGACGATATCTTTATGAAACCAATGTTGGAGCGGGTTTGCCTTTAATTGATACGATTAAACTGTTACACCTTTCAGGAGAAAATATCACTAGGATTAAAGGGGTATTCTCGGGGTCTCTAAGTTATATTTTCAATAATTTCTCTGTAAGAAATGATAAGTTTTCAACAGTAATTGGCGAGGCAATGGAAAAAGGGTTTACTGAACCGGATCCACGCGAAGACCTTTCAGGAAATGATGTGGCAAGAAAACTTTTGATTCTTGCGAGAGAGCTTGATCTGATTAATGAATTCAACGATATTAATATTCAGAACTTAATTCCTGAAGATCTTCTTTCTATCGGGAAAAATGAATTCATTTCACGATTGGAAGAACTGGATGCAGAATATCAGAATGTCAAAGAAAATCAGGCCGCTGATCATGTATTACGTTACGTAGGTGATTTACATGGTGATTTGCAAAAAGAAAAGGGGCAGCTTGATGTTAAGTTGATTTCTGTTCCTGCAACATCAGCTTTAGGGCAATTAAAAGGTTCAGATTCTATTTTTGAAATCTATACAGAAAGCTATGGTGAAAACCCTATCGTAATTATGGGTGCCGGAGCAGGAGCTCAGGTAACTGCCAGAGGTGTTTTTGGAGACATTTTAAGAGTAAGCGAAACTAAATAATATTAATAATGGACCAATATAACAATGGTGCAGTCTAGCAATCATTGGTACATTGACAAATTAAAACTATATGGAAAATTTTGAAACATCTGCTATAAGAACGCAGACTGAAAGAAGTCAGTTTGATGAACATTCGACTCCGCTATATCTTACATCCAGTTTTATTTTTCAGGATGCAGAAGATATGAGAGCAAGTTTTGCAGAAGAAAAACCTAAAAATTTATACAGCAGATTCTCTAACCCAAACGTTACAGAATTCACCGATAAAATAGTAAAAATGGAAGGTGCGGAAGCTGGATACGCTTTTGCGACGGGAATGGCAGCTATTTATTCAACGTTTGCCACTTTACTGAATGCAGGTGATCATATTGTGAGCTGTCAGTCAGTTTTTGGATCTACACACACCTTATTTACAAAGTATTTCCCAAAATGGAATATTGAGACCACTTACTTCAAAGCAGAAGATGCAGAGAATGTTGAAAAGCTTATACAGCCTAATACAAAAATTTTATATCTCGAGACTCCAACGAATCCTGCAATTGAAATTTTAGACCTTGAGTTTTTTGGTAAAATTGCTAAAAAACATAATCTGATATTTATTGTAGATAATTGTTTTGCAACGCCTTATCTGCAACAGCCTATTAAATATGGTGCAGATGTTGTTGTTCATTCTGCAACCAAATTAATCGATGGACAAGGACGGGTACTAGGTGGAGTTGCAGTAGGAAGAGAGGATCTGATAAGAGAAATCTATCTTTTTGCTAGAAATACAGGTCCTGCAATGTCTCCTTTCAATGCATGGGTTTTATCTAAAAGTTTAGAAACATTGGCAATCAGAGTAGAAAAACATTGTGAAAATGCCTTGAAGGTAGCTGAGTTTTTGGAAAGTCACCCTAATGTAGAGCTTGTAAAATATCCATTTTTACCTTCTCACCCAAGCTATGAAGTAGCAAAAAAACAGATGAAGCTGGGAGGAAATATTGTAGCTTTTGAAATAAAAGGAGGAATCGAAGGAGGAAGAAAATTTCTGGATAAAATAAAAATGTGCTCATTATCTGCAAACTTGGGAGATACCAGAACGATTGTTACACATCCTGCCTCTACTACACATTCGAAATTAACTGATGAAGAGAGAAATGAAGTAGGAATTACAGCGGGTCTTGTTCGTTGTTCTGTAGGGTTGGAAAATGTAGAAGATGTTATTGCAGATCTGCAACAGGCTCTGGATTAATTCAATAAGAATGGGCTAAGGCCCATTGATGAAAAAATAAAATATACCGGCTTTGGCCAAAACTTGCAAATGAAAAATTCAGAACAATTAAATAAAGCACTTTCAGAAAGAATTTTAATTCTTGACGGAGCAATGGGAACAATGCTTCAACGATACAAGTTTGAAGAAGAAGACTATCGGGGGGAACGTTTCAAAGATTATCCGCATTTAGTAAAAGGAAACAATGACCTGCTTTCTCTTACACAGCCTCATGCTATTGAAGAAGTCCATAAAAAGTATCTTGAAGCAGGAGCCGATATCATTGAAACCAATACTTTTTCGGGAACGACGATTGCTATGGCAGATTATCATATGGAAGACCTGGTGTATGAGCTGAATTATGAATCAGCAAAAATTGCCAGAAAGGCTTGTGATGAGTTCACCGCAATAAATCCTGATAAACCAAGATTTGTCGCAGGATCTATAGGTCCTACCAACAGAACTGCCAGCCTGAGTCCTGATGTGAATGATCCAGGATATCGTGCCATCACTTTTGATGAATTAAGAATCGCGTACAAGCAACAATCTGAAGCTCTTTTAGATGGTGGATCTGATATTTTGCTGGTAGAAACGATTTTCGACACACTCAATGCAAAAGCTGCTTTATTTGCCATTGATGAAATTCAGGATGAAAGAGGAATACAAATTCCTATTATGGTATCCGGGACGATTACTGATGCTTCGGGAAGGACTTTGAGTGGTCAGACTGCAGAAGCTTTTTTAATTTCAGTTTCACATCTGAACTTGCTAAGTGTTGGTTTCAATTGTGCCTTAGGGGCTAATCAGCTGACTCCTTATCTTGAAACATTGGCTCATAATTCAGATTTCTATGTTTCTGCTTACCCTAATGCAGGACTGCCTAATGCCTTTGGGAAATATGATGAGACTCCGGAATTTATGGCGGAGCAGATAAGAGAATATGTAGAAAAAAAATTGATCAATATCATTGGAGGCTGCTGTGGAACAACCCCAGATCATATAAAAGCGATTGCTGATCTTGTGGAAAAATATGAACCAAGAAAGGTTAATAAATATAACAATGTATCTCTCTGATAACTGATCAGTACGTGTTGTACTGTTGAATGATCAGATTTATAAATTGTAAATAAGAATATGAAATATTTAAGATTATCAGGCCTTGAGCCTCTTATCATAACACCGGAAAGTAATTTCATCAATGTTGGTGAAAGGACGAATGTTGCCGGATCTAAAAAGTTTTTAAGATTAATTAAAGAAGAGAAATTCTCTGAAGCTCTGGATATTGCACGTCATCAGGTAGAAGGTGGTGCGCAGATTCTGGACGTTAATTTTGATGATGGGCTGATCGACGGAAAAGCTTCCATGATCAAATTCCTTAATCTGATAGGCTCAGAACCTGACATTGCCAGAATTCCAATTATGGTCGATTCTTCCAAATGGGAGATCCTGGAAGCTGGACTTCAGGTGGTTCAAGGGAAGTGCGTTGTGAATTCCATAAGCTTAAAAGGGGGTGAAGATGAATTTATAAAACAGGCGAAAGCTATTAAAAGATATGGTGCTGCGGTCATTGTAATGGCCTTCGATGAAGAGGGGCAGGCCGATACCTTAGACCGGAGAATCGAAATTTCAAAACGTTCTTATGACATCCTGGTCAATCAACTCAATTTTCCTGCTGAGGACATTATTTTCGACTTAAATATTTTTCCGGTTGCAACTGGAATGGATGAGCATAGAAGAAATGCACTTGATTTTATTGATGCAACGCGGTGGGTGAGACAAAATCTTCCATATGCTTCTGTAAGCGGAGGAGTGAGTAATGTTTCATTTTCTTTCCGTGGAAATGATACGGTAAGAGAAGCTATGCATTCTGTTTTTCTTTACCATGCGATCCAGGCAGGAATGAATATGGGAATTGTAAACCCGGCGATGCTTGAAGTATATGATGAGATTAACAAAGAATTGTTAGGTCTTGTAGAGGATGTTATTCTTGACAAAAGAGAAGATGCAACTGAACGTCTTCTGGATTATTCTGAAAAGCACAAATCGGTAAAGAAGGAAGTCGTTGAGGACCTTGAATGGAGAAAAAGACCTTTGCAGGATAGAATTACCCATGCTTTGGTAAAAGGGATTGACCGTTTTATTGAAGAGGATGTGGAAGAGGCAAGACAGGCAGCTGAAAAACCATTGCACGTTATTGAAATCAATTTGATGACGGGGATGGGAGTCGTGGGAGACTTATTCGGAAGTGGGAAAATGTTCCTTCCGCAGGTTGTAAAATCTGCAAGGGTCATGAAAAAAGCCGTTGCGTATCTGCAACCTTATATTGAAGCTGAGAAAGACGGATCAAGACCTGCTAATGGTAAAATACTAATGGCGACGGTTAAAGGAGATGTGCATGATATCGGGAAGAATATTGTAAGCGTTGTTTTAGGCTGTAATAATTATGAAATTGTTGATTTGGGGGTAATGGTACCCGCTGAAAAAATTATCCAGACTGCTATTGAGGAGAAAGTTGACGTGATCGGATTAAGCGGATTGATTACACCAAGTCTTGATGAAATGGTATACATCGCCTCAGAATTGGAAAGACAAAATCTTGACTTTCCCTTACTGATTGGAGGGGCTACAACCTCAAAGGCGCATACAGCCGTAAAGATCGATTTGAAATATAAAAACGCGGTAGTTCACGTTAACGATGCTTCCAGGGCTGTAAATGTAGTGAGTTCACTATTGGGAGACAGGAATAAAGAATACGTTTCAGATTTAAAAGATGAATATTCTGATTTCCGTGAAAAGTTTCTGAACAGACAGGTCGATAAAGATTATGTTTCTATTGAAGAAGCAAGGGAAAACCATTTCAGTATTGACTGGGCAAATGAGGAGATCTTTGAGCCGAATAATTTAGGTGTAACTGTATTTGAGAATCAGGACCTGAGAGAATTGCTTCCATTCATTGACTGGTCACCGTTTTTCAGAAGCTGGGATTTACATGGGAAGTATCCTAACATCTTAGAAGATGAGGTGGTCGGAGTTCAGGCGAAAGAATTATTCAAAGATGCACAGGTTATTTTAAAGAGAATTCTTGACGAAAAATTACTTCAGGCAAAAGCCATCTTTGGAATTTTTAAGGCGAATGCCAATGAGACCGATGATATTTTACTCTTTAACGAAAATAACGAAGAATTAGCCAGATTCCTCACTTTAAGACAGCAGGCACAGCGATCTAAGGGGAAGGAATATTTGGCATTAAGTGATTTCATTGCTCCACAGGATTCTGGAAAGACAGATTACGTAGGAGCCTTTTGTGTGACCACAGGCTTTGGAACGGATGAACTTTCAAATGAATATGAAAAAGCTAATGACGATTATAATGCCATCATGGTAAAAGCTCTTGCCGATAGATTTGCAGAGGCTTACGCTGAATTCTTACACAAAAAGGTCAGAACTGAATATTGGGGGTATGCCAATCAGGAAAGTTTGAGTAATGAAGAATTGATTGCAGAAAAATATAAAGGGGTGCGTCCTGCTCCAGGATATCCGGCTTGCCCCGATCATTTGGAAAAGAAAACAATATGGGATCTTTTAAAAGTGGAAGAGAATATTGGAGTTTACCTTACTGAAAGTTTGGCAATGTTTCCAACAGCAGCCGTTTCAGGATATTATTTCGGAAGCCCTCATGCAAAATATTTTGGTTTAGGGAAAATCACGGAAGATCAATTAAAAGACTATGCCGGAAGAAGAGGGTGTAGCGTTCAGGAAGCCAAAAAATGGCTGTCACCTAATTTAGCAGATTAAACAAACATGAAGATTACAGAACATATAAAAAATGCAAATGGAAAAACTTTATTCTCTTTAGAAGTTGTTCCGCCACAAAAGGGAATTGGTATTGAAGACCTTTATAGGAATATTGATCCCTTAATGGAATTTAAACCTCCTTTTATCGATGTGACGACCTCGAGAGAAGAATATATTTATCTCGATAAAGGAAATGGGTTGGTGGAGCGTAAGATTACAAGAATGCGTCCGGGGACTTTGGGGATATGTTCTGCAATTCAGCACAAATATAATGTAGATACTGTCCCGCACCTATTATGCGGAGGTTTTACCAAAGAGGAAACAGAGTACCTTTTAGTAGACTGTATGTATCTGGGAATTGAAAATATTATGGCGCTCCGCGGAGACGCAATGAAAGGGCATCAGTATTTTGAAGCAACACCTGGTGGGCACGAAAGTGCTATGGATCTCGTGTATCAGATCAATGACCTGGGACGTGGCAAATATCTTCATGACGAAGACCAGATATCTGATGAGCTAAATAAATTCTGCATTGGTGTTGCCGGATATCCCGAAAAACATATTGAAGCTCCATCTATGAATTATGACCTGAAATGGCTAAAACAAAAAGTAGATGCAGGTGCCGATTATATTGTAACGCAGATGTTTTTTGATAATAAAAAATTTATTGAATTTGTTCAAAAAGCAAGAGAAATGGGAATTACGGTTCCGATTATTCCTGGAATTAAGCCAATCGCTACGAAGAGACATTTAAAACTGTTACCACAGGTATTTAAAATAGATCTGCCTGAAGATTTAATCAATGAAGTTGAAAGTGCCAGGAACAATGAAGCGGTAAAGCAAATTGGTGTTGAATGGGCGATCAATCAGTGCAGAGAGCTTTTGGATTTTGGAGTGCCGGTTTTACACTTTTATTCTATGGGTAAAAGTGATAATATAAAGAAAGTTGCGGGAGAATTATTCTAATGAAGAGGTGTAAATGAAAGGGGATCCCTGTTGTTTGATCAGCAGGGATTTTTATTTATAGTTCAGGATGTCTTTTAAATGTTTTATTTCTGTCAAACAGATATCGATAGGTCACCAGTTTTCTGGTTACGGTGGTATCAAGGGCTTCGGCAATTTTTATCATCTTGGGATTAAAGTCTCCGATCCATTGAAGTTCAGTTACTTTGAAATCTGTATGTATTCTCAAATGCTGGGTCCCTTCCCAGATCATGTATCCATCAATCCCTTTTCGCTGCCATTCGGGGATGACTCCAAAAACCAAACCTACCATTTTTTCATTCTTCCTGAATTTTTTATACCAGAGAAATTTTAATTTTTCAATGCAGCCAAATTTTCCGTTGAGGTATTTGATCCATTGATTTACATCCGGAATATTCATCCACATAGCAATAGGCCTTTCGTTTTCATACACAAACCATGATATGTGTTCATTAATAATGGGTTTCATGGTTTTAAACATTTTCAAAACCTTGGCTTTTTCAAGTTTTTTCCCTTCTCCATGTGTTGTCCAGGCACTATTGTATACTTCTGTAAAATCTCCTGCAAACTTTTCAAGATTATTTTTCTTCATGGGTTGGGCAGAAATTGCCGGGTTTCTTTTATGCTTTTCATGCATTACTTTAAATACCCGGGAAACTTCGGCGAAGATTGGTCTGGAAAAGCAAAGCTGTTCAAAATATAATTGAAAGCCATAATTTTCAAAGAGCTCCTTGTAATAAGGATAATTATAATTCATTCCGAAGAGTGGAGGTGAGAATCCTTCAGTAAGAAGACCCCAGAATTTATCCCGTTCACCAAAATTTATGGGTCCGTCCATTGCTTCAATTCCTCTTTCCTGAAGCCAGTTTTTACAATAATCAAAAATAAAGTTCGCGGTTTCCTGATCATTAATGCAGTCAAAGAAACCTATTCCACCCGTTGGCTGGTCTTGTTTATAAAGGGTATTAATAAAAACAGCAATCTTTCCGAGGGTTGAATTTTCCTTATTTTTAAATAAAAACCTTTTGCATTCGCCGGTTTTAAAAAATCTGTTTTTATTAGGATCAAAGATCTCTTCGATGTCTTTGTCTAAAGGTCTGATATAATTTTTATCTTGTTGATAGAGTTCGGCTGGAAATTGTAAAAATTCTTTTTTCTGATCTTCATTCTGTACTTCTTCAACAATAATCATAAATTTTATAAAAATAGAGGGTGAAAGATAATGTTTTTGGATTCAATTGAAATCAATGAATCAATTTTATCCGTATTTTTGTTGCAAATTATAAAAAATGGTTGATTTTACTGATAACGACGATGATATTTTCACTGGAAAAGAACATACGCCTATAAGGGAAGATGCTTTTGATAAATCGCCACAGGAAAAAATAGAAAAAATTACTCAGCTTTTTGGAGAGATCATGGAAACTTTAGGAATGGATATGACCGATGATTCTTTAAAAGATTCTCCAAGGCGTGTTGCAAAAATGTATGTGAATGAAATTTTCGGAGGCTTACTTCCAGAAAATAAACCGGGGATCTCTACCTTTTCCAATAAATATAAATACCGACAAATGTTGGTAGAAAAGGACATCACAGTATATTCATTTTGTGAACACCACTTTTTGCCGATCATCGGAAGAGCTCATGTTGCTTACATTTCAAATGGTGAGGTAATTGGTCTTTCAAAAATTAACAGAATTGTGGATTATTATGCAAAGAGACCACAGGTTCAGGAAAGATTGACCATGCAGATTGTAAATGCATTGAAAGAAGCTTTGGGAACAAAAGATGTAGCCTGTATCATTGATGCAAAGCACCTTTGTGTAAATTGCAGAGGAATTAAGGATACAGCGAGTTCAACAATTACTGCAGAATTGAGTGGGATATTCAGAACCAATCCTATTACAAGACAGGAATTCCTGCATTATGTGGGAAGTCATACAACCCTGGATTAATTAAAATGGATTACCAGGTTCTGAAAAATACGGTTGAGACTGAGCTTGAGAGGTTCAAAACGATCCCTGAAGAAGAATGGAGTGATAAATTTTCAGAAGAAAAGTGGTCTAAAAAGGAAATTTTAGGTCATCTTTGTGACAGTGCATTGACGAATATCAGAAGGTTTGTGGTCACTCAATATAAAGAAAATGAAAATATTGTTTACGATCAGAATTTCTGGGTAAGAGCGCAGAACTATCAAAATAGTCCGACCTCTGATGTTATTCATTTATGGAAATATCTCAATCTTCAGATTGTCAATATTGTTGAAAATATGCCGGATGAGGTTTTGCAGAATAGCTGTGATACTACGAAAACAGAGCGAAGAATTTATACATTAGAGTATCTGATTCAGGATTATATGGATCATTTACAGCATCACTTAAAAACAATTTAATAATGATAAAATTTAAAAAGGTTTCGGATAAAATTTTTGTTACAACGATTATTTGTTGCGAAAGAATTTATTTATCTAATTTTTAAATCTTTACTCATTAAATCTTTAATCTTATAATAATGCAATTAAAAATATATAATTCGCTAACAGCTGAAAAAGAAATATTTAAACCTATTTTAGAGGGAAACATCGGGATGTATGTGTGTGGACCTACCGTTTACAGTAATGTACATTTGGGAAATGTTAGAACTTTTCTTTCCTTCGACTTTATTTATCGTACTTTAACCCATTTAGGATATAAAGTAAGATATGTAAGGAATATTACAGATGCAGGTCACCTTACAGATGATGGAAATGTGGATAACGACCGATTTGTAAAACAAACCCGTCTTGAAAAATTAGAACCTATGGAAATCGTACAGAAGTATACGGTCGATTTTCATAAAGTGTTAGATATGTTTAATTTGTTACCTCCTAATATTGAGCCTACAGCAACAGGACATATTGTAGAGCAAATTGAATTGACACAAAAATTAATCGAAAGAGGATTTGCGTACGAAAGTAATGGCTCTGTGTATTTTGATGTTCTTGAGTACAACAGAAGAGGATTGAATTACGGAGAACTTTCAAAACGTAATATAGAAGAGCTTTTCGCCAATACCCGTGATCTTGACGGACAGGGAGAAAAGAAAAATTCACCGGATTTTGCCCTTTGGAAAAAAGCCTCTCCAGCTCACATTATGAGATGGAATTCACCTTGGGGAGAAGGTTTTCCAGGATGGCATTTAGAATGTACTGCGATGAGTACTAAATATCTCGGTGAAAAATTTGATATTCACGGTGGCGGAATGGACTTGAAATTCCCACACCACGAATGTGAGATCGCACAAGGTAAAGCCTGCAATGATATTGCGCCGGTTAATTACTGGATGCATGCCAATATGTTGACCATGAACGGTCAGCGAATGAGTAAATCAACCGGGAACTATATCTTACCAATGCAGTTGGTTACAGGAGAAAATGATTTCTTTGAAAAACCATTCCATCCTTCAATTGTTCGTTTTTGTTTTCTTCAGGCTCATTACAGAAGTGTTCTTGATATTTCTAATGACGCTATGATTGCAAGTGAAAAGGGTTTCATCAGACTAATGGAAGCGATAAAAGTACTGAACTCTATCGTTGCGGATGATGGAAAAGAATCAGGATTCAGTCTTAAAGAATGGAAAACAAAGGCTTATGATGCTTTAACAGATGATTTTAATTCTCCGGTATTAATCGCTCATTTGTTTGAGGCTGTGAAATATATTTTTGCCATTAATGATGGTAAAGAATCCATTTCAAGTAATGATCTTTCAGATCTAAAAAGCACTTTAAATGCCTTTATCTTTGATGTTCTGGGGTTACAGGCAATTGAGGAAAATAACAATGAGAAACTGGATCAAACTCTACAGGTTTTAATTGAACTGAGAAATCAGGCCCGAAAATCTAAAAACTTTGACCTTTCAGATCAGATCAGGGATAAATTGCTTGCTGAAGGTATTGAGCTAAAAGACGGAAGAGATGGAACTACTTATGTTTTAAATTAGAATATAACAAACGTTTTTAAATAATTATCTCTCGCAGATTTTACAGATTATGCAGATTTTTAAAATAAAATGACCTGCTGGATTTGGAAAATCTGCGAGAGTTTTTTATGCTGATTTGAAGAATGAAAGCTACTTTTTAGGATTAGATTTTAGAAGAAATGATAAATAATAGATTTAAATGTTATTAAATATTTAATTAATGGTATTTTTTGTTATTCAATTTAAAAAATTCATAACTTAGTGATAAGAAATTTATTACGATCTAAATCCATAATTATGAAAAAACTTTTATTCCCTCTAATCTTGCTGTTATTAGCAGCTGAAGCTTCGGCACAGCAGGATTTTTTTGCACTTACCGGAAAAGATACTCCGAGTATTATTTTTAATGACTTTCGGGCTATTGATGTTGTGAATGGTATTTCAGGAGAAGCCTTTCTCAGCTATGATTCTCCTGCAAGAGTCATTTCTCAATCGAGAAACGGCTCTGTTAGTGAGGATAAAAATTCCTACAATCACGCACAGTCTGCAACGATGGCAGCTTTAGCGTTTGATTCGTCGGGAAATAATTTGGTTTATATGCCTATGTTTTCTTCTAATATTTACGTTTTAAATACCAAAACTAAAGAAATTACTTTGGTAGAAAATAATGTAACCAGGGTAACTGCCTGTGATATTAATTCTCACATCACTAGAATGACAACTGGATATGATGGAAATATTTATGCAATGAACAATTCAGGGACCCAATTTTTGCAGATTACAAAAAAGAATAATCAATACTCAGTTATTGATTTGGGAATTGTTAAAGATGATGCTTCTAATGGAAAAAATTCATTTACAACAATTGAAACGGGCTTTGGAGGAGATATGATTGCAGATGCCGATGGTAATTTCTATGTTTTTGCAACTTCGGGGAATGTATTCAAAGTCTTTAAAAAAGAGCTTAAAGCAAAATTTGTAGGTAAAATCAATGGTCTTCCTGAAAATTATTCAGTGAATGGTTCTGCAGTAAATTCAAAAGGAAAAATAGTTATTGCCAGCGCAAAAGGAGCTGCGCTATATGAGGTTGATTTACAAACGTTAGCTGCCAATCAGCTTCCCGGAGATTTAAATTTGCATATATATGATCTTGCCAGTAAATATTTTGCGAATGACAGGTCTATGACAGCAAATATGGCTGCTCATCTGGATATCTATCCTACCAAAGTGGATGAACATTTCATTACGGTAGATGGTAATGATCAAAGCCTGAAAGGAAATATTACATTGAATGTTTTTGATATGTCAGGTAAAAATGTAATGAAACATAGCTTATTGGTGAAAGGAGGATCTTTGAATCAAAGAATAAATATGAACAGCTTAGTAAGTGGGGCATATATTGTTAATATTACTGATGCTTCGGGTAAAATATTATTAAACAAGAAGATTATTATAACGAAATAATATTCTGAATTTCTTGCTATTTAAGAACCTTTTCAAAGTGCTTGAAAAGGTTTTTTTAATGAATATTTGATATTCAATAAGTTTTATTTTTCGAGATTATAATGTACTTTTATAAAAAAATAGAGATGAAATTATACTTTAATGTTGGATACATTGCTAATATGGGAGAGGGTTTACAGCTGGTGATCACTGAGGATGGAGCCGTATCCAAACCCCATAGGATGTTTTATACAGAAAATGGCTTATGGAAGTGTGAAGTAGATTATTTTTCAAAATCTATTTCTTATCATTATCAGCTTGTGAATGAAAAAGGTAATCTTCTCAGAAAAGAATTTGTAGCCCATCATCTCCATTTTCCTCACAACTATAAAGAGTTTTTAATATTTGATGAATGGAATAGTAAGAACTTCCCTGAAAACTATCTAAACAATAAGATTCTTTACAATAAGCTAAATCAGTTCGTTGCCGAGAAAATGACTGTTTTAAAAAAACACACCCATTTATTCAGAATTGAAGCTCCTATTTACAATCCGGATTGGAGAATTGTTCTTTTCGGAAACACTGAATCTTTAGGACAATGGGATTATGATAAAGTAGTTCCTTTATCGCAAACGGAATTTGGAGTTTGGGAAGTATCAATTGAAATTCCTGAGAATGAATTTATCGAATATAAATATTGTATTTATGATGAGCGTTTTGGAAAGGTTATAGATGTAGAAACCGGGCACAACAGGTTTTCTGTTCCTAATCTGCAGAAAGATGTATTACAAATTCTTTCGAACCATTATTTTAAATTTAAAGCTTATCAAATGTACCATGATGCAGGAGTGGCTGTTCCTGTATTTTCGTTACGAAGTGAAGGTGGATTTGGAGTAGGAGAGTTTGCCGACATGAAGAAATTAGCGGAATGGGCTAACGAAACCAATCTCGGAATTATTCAGATTCTTCCCATTAATGATACTACAGCAAACTATACCTGGACGGATTCTTATCCTTATGCTGCTGTTTCAGTTTATGCATTACACCCGCAATATATTTCACTGGAAAATCTTGATTTTTCTTTACCGGAGGATTTAGTTGAAGGATATCAGTCGGAGAAAAATGAGCTTAATGCTTTAGAACTGATCGACTACGAAAAAGTAATTGCTGGTAAGTGGAAATATTTAAAAGCTGTTTTCAATTTTGAGAAAGAGAAAATCTATAAGGATCGGAATTTCAAAAAATTTATAAAAGACAATGAAAACTGGCTTATTCCATACAGTGCTTTCTGTGTTCTGAGGGATAAATATAAAACACCCAATTTTAATGATTGGAAAACACATAAAAAATACATTGCAGGAAAAATAGCACCATTTTTCTCTGTGAAGAGCAAGGATTATGATGATGCCATGCTTCATGCATGGGTACAGTATCAACTTCATAAGCAGCTAAAAGATGCTATTGATTACATTCACAGTTTAGGAGTTTCCGTAAAAGGAGATCTGCCTATTGGAATTTACAGATATTCTGTGGAAGCATGGACCGAACCGGAACTCTTTGGGATGGACTTCCAGGCAGGAGCACCACCTGATCAGTTTACGGAATTAGGGCAAAACTGGGAGTTTCCCACCTATAACTGGGAAGCGATGAAGAAGGATGATTATACCTGGTGGAAAAACAGGTTCAAAGCATTGGAGCAATATTTTGATGCAATGAGGATAGACCATATTTTAGGCTTTTTCAGAATATGGAGAATGCCAATTTCTGCCACGCAAGGTATTCTGGGATACTTTTATCCTGCAGTGCCTATTGTTTTGGAGGAGTTTAAAGCACTGAATATTCCTTTTAATTTTGATCGGTATTGTAAGCCTTTTATCAACGATCAGATTTTATGGAAATATTTTGGTGAACAGAGCAATAAAGCTTTAGAGTTCATCAATAAAAAAGCAGATGGAACCTATTCGTTTAAGGAAGAATTCGATACCCAAAGAAAACTCTCAGAGTACTTTCGTAAGAAACCTCAGGGTTCTATTGAGGATAAGCTCATTTCGCTTTGCGCGAACGTTTTATTTCTAACGGAAGAAAAAAATGGACAGAAAGTGTACCACCCAAGGTTTAATGTTTATAATACCGATTCTTATCAGTTTTTATCTGAGTGGGAAAAAAACTCGATCTATGATTTGTACCATGATTATTTTTTCAGGAGACAGGATCGTCTGTGGTCTGAAAAAGCAATGGAAAAACTTCCCGTAATTCTTAATGCAACAAAAATGTTGATTTGTGGTGAAGATTTAGGAATGGTTCCAGGCTGTGTTCCTGTAGTAATGGATGAATTAGGTATTGTAGCACTGAAAGTTCAGCGTATGCCATCTGAGAATATTCCGTTCTATAATCCAAAAACGGCAAACTATATGACTGTGGTTACAGCTTCTTCACATGACAGTTCCACTTTAAGACAATGGTGGAAAGAAGATAAAGAGCTCACCCAAAAGTATTACAACAGACAATTGATACAATATGGAAAAGCTCCGGATGAGCTAGAGCCTCACCTGGCTGAGATTATTATGAAGCAGCATTTATATAACGATTCGATGTTAGCTGTTTTTCCGCTGCAGGAATATTTCGCTACAGATGAAGAGCTTTTAAATCCAAAAATGGATAATGAGAGGATTAATGATCCTGCCGTTTTCCCACATTATTGGCGTTATAGAATGCATTTGAATCTGGAAAGTTTAATTGAGAAAGAGTCTTTCAATGAAAAAATCAGTCATTGGGTGAAAGATAGTGGTAGGAAATGATATTTAACATTTGATTATCAATTAATTAATAATATTTTAAAAGAAGTTTGATCTAAAGATTTAACTTCTTTTTTTTATTTATATCAAAGAGATAGAACAGAGATATTCTACTATATACTAACCAATTAACGCTATATAAAGATGAAAAATATACTTTTAGGATTTGCACTGGGTTTGGCGACTTTGTCGTTTGCTCAGCAATATCCGAATAATGGATGGGGAGACGACGGATACCAGAACAATAATGGATACTACAGTGATCAGGATGATCAGAATTTTCCAGATGACTATTACTATAACTATCCTCAGGATTATTATCCGAATGACTATTACCAAAGTTATTATAATGACTATAGAAACAGTGTTTCCAGCGTCAACTGGAATGTTTTCTTTGCGCAAAACAGATTAAATCGCTGGCAGATTGATCAGATTTTATATTTGAACAACCTGTATTCAAGTTTTTCAAGCTGGAATAATTTCTATAGATATAACCCGGATAGATGGTATTATGACAGATTTTATGCAATGCAAAGGATTTTAGGACCACGAGTATTTATAACTTTTCAAAATAATTATTATCATGGTTCCAGCCCAATCGTGTATTTCCAGAACTACAGAAGAAGCTATTATGCTCCAAGATACACTGTGTTGCCGCGTTACAGAAACATAAATATCAATATTTACAGAGTAGATAGAGCGAAATTCCGACGTATGGATAATCCAACGTTTAGAGTGATATCGAGTAGAAGTAATTCAGGTTTCAGAAATAATAACAACGGAAACCAAGGTAATAGTGGATTCAGAAACGATGGTGGATTCAGAAATTCGGATAATAATGGCGTAAGAAATAATGGCGGGTTTAGAAGTGATAATAATGGAAACAGAGAAAGACCAAATAATAGTGGATTCCGGACTAACAGAAACCAGGATGCAGTAGGAGATAATGCTCCAAGAAGAGAAAATAATAATGGATTCCGAAATGGAAGCGGAGATGGCTTTAGACAGCAAAGGACTGAAAACTCTGCTCCAAGACAGCAGAATAAGGGAAATGACAATAGAAATTCAGGATTCAGGCAGAAATTAGCAAATAATTAATTTTCATATATTATATTTAAGTGGTGTGAAGGGCAGGTTTTTATAACCTGCTCTTTTTTTTATTTATTTTACGTTTTTAATATTAAAAATTAACATTTTTTATGAATATCACCATTTAACTTCCTTTTTTATTAGTTATCAAAAAGATGTATAACAATTAATTAAAGATATAAAAAATGAAAAAATTAATTTTGGCAATTGCTTTCATCGGAATGGGAAGCTTTGCAATGGCTCAACAGACAACTCCTCAGGATAAGCAGGCAAGAAAAGCAGAGATGCAACAAAAAATGCAGCAAAAAGCACAAGATCGTTTGGCAGAAATGCAGAAAGATTTGAATTTGAATCAATCTCAGGTTGCTCAAATCAAAGATCTTCAGGCTAAAAGAAAAGCGGAAATGATGGCCGAGTTTGAAAAGAACAAAGGTGACAGACAGGCTAAGATGGAGCAAATGAAAGCTAAAAGAGCGCAAATGGATGCTGATATGAAAAAGATACTAACTCCTGAACAGTATGATAAATGGCAGGCCGACAGAAAAGCAAAAATGGAGAAAAGAAAAGCTGAAATGACGGATAAGAAAATGATGACAAAGCCGATGCCAGCGGCGGAAGCCAATACAAACTAATAGTTTATAATTATGTTTTTTTAATGTATTGAGGGCGGGAGTAATTCCGTCCTTTTTGTATTAATTTTCATTAATTTTTTTGAAATCGGGCTTTAATTCCGTAATTTTGGATATAATCTTTTTATTATGGTAAGCGAAAAAATTGCAAAATTAATCAATGAACAAATAGCCCACGAACAATATGCTGCACAATATTACCTTTCAATGTCTGCTTGGTTTTCAAGTAAAGACCTTGATGGTATTGCTAATTATTTCAGGGTTCAAAGCAAAGAAGAACTTATGCATGCTGATAAAATGTTTGATTATTTAAATGATGTAGGAGGAGAAATTATTATCGGAGAAATTCCAAAACCACCTCATGAGTTTGATAATGCAACAGATATTTTTGAAAAGGCATTGGCACATGAAAAAATAGTAACTAAGAGTATCTTTAATATCGTAAAGAATGCTAATGATGAAGGAGACTTTGCTACAACTTCTTTTTTACAATGGTTCATTAACGAACAGGTAGAAGAGGAGGCAAGTGCATCTCAACTGGTTACAAAAATCAAAATGGTATGTGATAACCCTTCAGCGTTATATTTATTCGATCAGGAACTGGCTCAAAGAGTTTTTGTTCCTGCAGCCGGAGCATAAGGTTTAAACCAATGAATAAAAAAGGAGTGAATTTTTAAAATTCACTCCTTTTATTTTTTTATTGATTACTTACTTTGATACTTTCAGAAAGATCTGCTGAACGTTTTCATTAATATCAATCGTAGGGAATTTTTTATCATAATCGATAACAATATCACCTTTATCCTCAACTCCATTTCCATTGGAATCCCAGCTTATTGTGACATAGTATTTTAAAGGATCTCCTTTTTTTACTTCCGGTTTAATAAGACTTTCAGGATTGTTTGGAACAGGCAGATCAATTGTAAAAGGGATTTTCTCCTGGGTATATTCCTTTTCAGTGATCAGGCTGGCAGGAACATCTGCCATATTGGACTGAAGCCCATACAAACTCACTTTAAGCTTCGCATTTTTTGGAATTACATTGTCTGTACCTGTAAATTCGATCTTCACATTTTTTTCATTAGAAGCTTTATCTGCTATTGCTTCTTTTTTTGGAGCATTGCAACTTACCAGCAATAGAGCTCCCAAACTCATAAAGGTTATAAATTGTTTCATCTTAAATTTGTTTTAGAAACTAAATGTAAGAAAAAAATATTAAGTAGGGATTTATTCTGTTAGGTAATTCATAGCTTAATTTGTTGAAAAGATCTTTGTTTGCGTTTAATTACATTTCACTAGGGGAGCTACTTTTTTAGTGTGATCGAATGGATTTTCAACAAAGCTTCTTTGTTTACTTTTTTCATTATAAAATCCTATCCAATCAATTTCCACATTATTTTCATCAACTCCTTTTACTTCTGCAATTATCTCTTTTCTTGAAAAATTGACCCAAGCTAGATCAGCATTTCCTTTAGTAACACCTGTTAGTCCATCAAATCTGATTTGGAAACTATCATTATTTTTCGTAATACTTAAATTTACTCTGGCAAGTAAACCACTTTTTGTATGAAAGTCAATACTTGCTGAAGTTTCATCATAAAACTCAATGCTTGAGTCTTTGTCATCACATTGAGATTTCCATATGCCTTTAATATCTGAAAATGCTTTTTTATTTGAATCATATTCAGTAAGATTTGGGTTTGCAGGACTTAAGTTATTTTGTTTTGTTTCCTTACTTTTATTTTGGGTCGTTTGGCTACAAGACAAGCTAGAAATACCAATTAAAAGAAGGGAAACTATTATTCTTATTTTCATAATTATATTAAAAGATTTAAAAATATTTTTAATGTACGATCATCTTTCCATTCAATCCAAAATAATTGATTGTTTTGAGTTATATTTTTTACCTGTATCCAGTTTCTATCTACTTTAATGATACTAACCTCATCATCAGCAGTCCAATTTTCAATATTTATCACTTTACCTCCTATAGATGTTCGCGGGGGATTCGTATCTAAATTTTTACTTGTTATGCTCGTAACTTGATTAAGTAAAAAATCTTTCCAAGTATAATACATAATATCTTTAGAAGACTTTATATAAGCAAAGTGGTTTTTTGAAATAATTATTTTATAGAAATCAGATCCTTTTTCAATACAAGGGAAGAATAAAATACCATAATCAGGTTTATTTAGGAGTGGAATTAGATTGTTACCAATTTGTGCATCTTTTATTTCAATTTTTAAAAGATTTTTATCAGAATATAAGGTTATTTTTTCATTTGTTTTTAAAAATTGAACTAATCCATTTCCTAAATTCTGGATCAGAACATCATTTTGATATTCTAATTTATTTTTATTCTGACATATAAAACTATTACAGATTAATAAAAATATTAATGTTATTCGATGTGCTAAAAATCTACTCATATTTGTTATCTTAAACCTAAATGAAAATGATCTTGGTGTACTGAAGTTGCTTTACCTGTTGTATGTTTTATATCTTTTTTGTATGCATAATTTTTGTTAAAGCCCCATTTAACCCCTACAGAAAGTATGTTTTCCAATGCTTCAATAAACTTTTCTTCACTTGGATATGCTTTCTTAGCATCACTCCAAAGGGTTTGTCCTGCATTACTACTTCCAGGATATCTAATATCTATATCATTTCCTGATATATTGTGTCCGGAATGGCCAATATTTCGTCCGTCATTAGCTGAGATATCATTGAAATATAAACTGTCTGTGTAATTATTTTTTGGTAATGAATAAAAGAACCCTAATAAGGCTGCACAAACTTTTTCATCTACCCAATTATCCCCACCAGAATCTCTTGTTCCAAATCGACCCCAGTTCGGTCCGGTTTCAGGAAAAGGCAATAACCCATGTTCATTTTTTTCTAATGTGATGGTTTTAATTAATTGACCATTTTCATAGATATCGTACTGATATTTTTTAGATGTCTCGTTCTTCATTATTTTTGGATATGTGAATTTGTCAACTTCTATCTTGTATTTGTTGATATCTCCAACTACAATTTTCTCTAATTCACAACAATCATATCCAAATTTTTTCAAAAACCCTTTTTTGATATGTAAATTACTAATTCCTTTAAGCTCTTCTTTCAAACATCTCTCATATTCAGCCAGTGCTCCTTCCATAGTCTGCGTCGGTTGCCCATATCTTCCAGGAGGTAAGCTAGCCCATTCATAGCTTCCATACTTTTCCATTGCCTCCTGAGGTTTATTTGCGACTATTAAATCAAGGAATTTTCTACTTTGTTTATACTTAAAGAGTATAATACAAGTCTCATCTTGTGATTCTTGATTAAAACTTGATATTTGATATTTTTTAATGTAATCATGTGCATCTTCATATACACCTGCTTTTTTGTTCTCTTTAGTTAGTTTTTCACCATTAACCCACCACCAAGTATATCGCATTATCTGGTAAGCCCCTGCTGCAGAAGAAGAATAATTTCCTGCTGTTATAACTTCCTCAGGATGCTTGCTTAAATCAGTAAATTGTTTACCACTATATTGTGTTGTGTATCCTTTTTCTCCCTCTGTACCTTCGCCTTTTCTTAACATCCTCATGAAGGCTCTTACTCTTGCTTCTGCTTCACATATACCATCATCATCGTTTTTACCTGTCGATAATGTCTCTCTTCCCACTTTTACAGCACCCTTATTCTCTACCATATTAGGAAGGGTAGCTGTTGCATACAAAATTGCCATGTCAGAATGATCGAGATACATTGCTTTTTCTTTGGCCTCTTTTCCTTCTCCTTCAGTAACTTTAATAATTGCTGAAATTTTAAAATAGTTTTTAGGCTTGCCTAATTTCGATGGATCTACTTTAAGTATTAATTCACCTTTTTTATTGATTTTACCTTCTTTTTTGTCAAAGAAAATCTCTTTAGCAAATTTATCTTTTACATCTTTCCAATCTTTCCACTGTTTTGGATTCCAGGCTATACTAAAGTACATGTCTGACTTTGTAATAAATTGTACCTCTACATTTTTATCAACCATGTTAATGGCGTAAATTTTAAAATATAGAGGAGTAGCTATTGGTGAATTATAACGCTTTTCCGTATCTGAAGCATCACAAAAATAAGCATCTACAATTTTAGGGACATCAGAAACAATAAGTGAAGAAGCAAGGGCCTTGTCGGAATTTTGAATAATAAGGGATGAATTTGTTGATTTCATTTTAAAAAACAATTCACCTTTTTTTGTAACTCCCTTACTCTGTATTTTTTGCTTTATAGAATCATCTAATGTAAAAGGCCAGTATACAGCAGTCGCGGTATCATTTAAAACTCCAGATTTTTCAAAAATTATATTACTGCCGGTGCTGTCATTATCATAAACTTCCAGTTTTACATCCTCACCTTGGAGTCCTTCATATCTTACATATGCCGAGATTTCCTGTCCATAACCGGCTTCTTTTATAATATTTCCACTGCTTCCATCATTATCCATCCATTTTGCTGTTTCTACAGTTATTTTAGGCTGTATTACATCAATTGATAATGGTTTTTCACAGTTTCTGCCACCCATACTGCAATTAATAGTATATTTTCCAGGTGCTGAAAATTTATAAGACAGTTTTTCACCTGTCCCGGTTGCTGTAATTGGACCGGTTATTTTCCATACTATGGCTCCATCTTTGGCAGCATCATAATCTTTAATAAGCATTTTACTTATTTCGAAGACAATATTGACACCTACTTTAGGCTTCTTATCATATTTTATTTCAGTGACTATATTGTTTTTTACTTCAAAGCGCCAGTCATCTTCTTCATCTTTAGCTCCTTTTCCTGTTGCGTTTGCAACTTTGCTGTACGCCTCTACAACATATTTTCCTGGAGCCATAAGCTGGTTCCCAGGTATTGTAATGCTTTTTCCTGTTCCCTGTAACACACCATTTAGATTCCATTTAACCTCAGAAGATTCATCGGAGGTCAGATCATAAACAGGATTATTTGTTCCAAAATTATATTTCATTTTAGAAACACTGAAGGACATGGCTGTTCCAGGTCTTACTACCTCAGCTCCATGGCTTATTCCAATTACAGCATTGCCTTCAGTTTCTCCGGACATTTGTTTTTCTATAACTTCTCCATTGTCATTCGTATATTTGGCAACAATGGTATACTTAGCTTTAGTATTCTGAGGAGTAAAAGTTAATATATCTCCGTTTTGGACCCCATCGGTTACAATATTTCCATCACCATCCAACAGAGATAGGGTTAATCTGGATTTTTCTTCTTCTGTAAGATCAGGAATAAAAAACTTTGCTTTAAAAACGGAAGGGACTCCACGTCTGAATTTTCTATTTTTAGAAGGATCAATACGTGTTGAAAAATCACCTGAGGTACATTCAATGTCAAGAAGAGTATTTTCGATAACCTCAATATCGATAGAACATGAAGGGTCACATTTATCATATTTTCCTTTTTCAAATTCAGGACTTTTAGGTTTGCCATATCCTTCTACTCTAAACTTTCCTAGATCAGCAAAACTTTGTGAAAATTCAGTGCCAATTTGTTCCTTTAGGAAGAGTCTATTGTCTTTTTTACCCTGATGGTCACTATATACCATCCATGAGGTAAGCTGTTTATTACCACTTTTTAGATTGGCTTTAAAATCAGCTTCTTCATTTTTACGGAGATAAATAATCTCTTTTTTCTTAGAATCTACTTCTTTAAAGTCTTTTCTATCTTCAATTTTTGTCAGAGAAATAGAGGTGACAACGGGATATTCTTCTTTTTTCTTCGGTTGTGCTATTGCCGGATTTACCATCGCAAGCTCTACCGGATTGGTATTATCAGCATGGGCATTGCTTACAGAATCTATCTGTCCATGTTTATCTATCGTTATTTTTCCGCCCACCATACATTGCAATTCTGAAATTTCGGTGAGTGTATTTTTCCCCATAACCTGCGTGCTGTCATACGTTTTACTCCATTTAGGGGCTGCGGCTAAGGCACACGGGAGATTACCTGCTGCTGATGGTTTTAATGTACACTTTCCAAAAGTTGCAACTGGTGGATTAAATGTTTTATCTTCTTCTGTAGCAGCTAATTTGGTGCTGTCATCGTTGAGGACAATGATTTTATGTGTGGTAACCTGTAGATCTGCTGTCTGCTTTGGATTTTCTGCTTTATCACAAACGCATTTTGCATTATGTACCACAAAATATTTTCCGTCATGATCACTTTTGGAAGCTTTTTCCTCTTTCTTTTCCTCTTCTTCCTTCTTTTTTTCCTCACCCTGTTTTTGTTCGGCACTTTTTTGTTCTTCCGAAGGATCGGGTGGTGGAGTTTCACCATTCATCTTATAAATCTCCTCCTGTGATGGAGTTAAGAGATTGAATCCGGCATAAGGAACATTGGGAACCTTTTGATCGGGACCCGCATTTTGATTGTGGTAGTTTTTGAGCTCAGTCCAGTCTTTTATACCCAATTTTTTGGCTATATCCTGTAACGTTTCACCGCTCTGGACAGTATATGGGATGGGTGCTGACATATTGTTATTTTGTTTGTATGGTTATGGTGTGTTGATAGAAAAATTTATCTTCTACTTCGATGCAGACATCTGTTTCAGATTTTTCTATCCGTCCTGTTGTCCCTGTATAATTGATGTTATGCTTAAAATCTGCATATAATGGAAGATTGTCTTCCTCAAAATCAACGGCATATTCATGTTTATGGATGTATCTTATCACGTCATCCATAATTTCCTGTGCATTATCTATTTTGGGTTCAAAAAACAAGATATTCTTCTCTTTTTGATATTGTGGTTGGCCTTTCCATTGGGAGGTTCCGATCGGAAGTACTTTCCACGATGTTTCATATTGTTTTTTATTGCTGAACTTTTGCATACCTGCCTCTATGATTTTCATAAAGTGAAGCTCTTTGATGAACTGTATGAGTCCATTCTTAGTTTCTGTAGCATTAAAAAAATGAGTGCGGATATGATCTATACCTTCTCCGCTGTAAATGGAATATATTTTAGAATCAGCTTCTTTTATACGTTTCTGTATTTCCTTTGTATTTTCTATGACAAGTTTGTATTGATCTATTTTGCAGTGAATAGGAAATAATGCGTCCATGTAAGTATTTGATATTTCAAGGAACTTGGTATCAATTTTCTTATCATTTATTTTAAGGTTCGTTCTGTTGATGGATACATCATAATCGTCATTTTCTCCAGTTTCTATATACAATGTATAAGAGAGTAATGCTTCATATTCTTCTTTACCAATTTTCACAGTGCATTTATCCTGTAAAAAATAGGTTGAGGTAGGAAGATATTTTGAGGCAGACGTCATCATGATTTAATTTTTCTTTTCGATTAGATTATCTTTAGTTGAATCCATGATGTATTCATGAGTATCGTAGTTTTTATAGATAATAATTTTCCTCATATTTTGATTCTTACCCAAAATGGAACTGTTAATATGTTCTGCGATTGTACGTATCGAATCATTTGGGATATTATTATTTTTAGGTAAATCAATAGACAAAGCATATTCGAAAGGAACCTTACTGTAATTTTCTTCATATAAAGTATCAGTACCCTTCTTGGTATAATTATGATAGAATCGTGTTACTTTAGTATTAGTATTGTACTTTTTTTCCAATTGTTTAAAATATACCTGTTCCTGAGATGATAATACCGGCTGCTCAGTTTTCTGACTGGGCTGCATGAGCCAGTAAAATGGATTAAAAATAAATGCCAGTATGATTATCAGTATTATTCCAGCAATAATTATTAGGGCTGATCTTTTCATATTAATCTTGTCTTTCTCTAAATGGTTCTGTAGAACGGTAAAGCGGATATAAATCTATTCTTTTATTTTGCAGAATATTATCATCTATTCTATACCAATCCTCATCCAGTGGATTGGTTATAGAGATCGCCTGTCCTTTGCTGTTCAATGCCGGAGTAACAAAAGTATTCTTCATTTTTGCTACCCGGTTAAAAACCGATTCCGATATCGTGGCTCCGTGAACACTGGTAAAAGTTCCGGTAGATATGTATACCCCATATTTAGTTATTCCCTTCACCATATTGTCCATAACCACAGGATCTATGGCAAACATTTTTTTCTTGGTAAGCCACTGTTCATCTAGGTAACCCGCTACAATCTGATAGGCCGGATAATTGCCCTCTACAGTGAATTCATCTCCTTCATCCGTTGATAGCATCAAAGATTCTCCAATTGGTATTCCTTTCTCTGTTAAATATTGGCAGATTCCTGCTGCATGTGCTCCGCCTTCACTGTGTGATATGAAATATACTTTTTCTTTTCCAAGCCCTTTTTTTAGTTCGTCGAAATGAGTTTTGGCATATTCATATCCTCTGGTTTTTCGTTGTCCGCCACTTTCACTGCCTCCCCATAGAGATGAACCATCGATATATAGGGGTTCTTCACTTTTTATATTAAAATATGCATCAGCACTGTTTTTATACCTTTTGACATCTCCGGTGAAATACTTCCAATAGCTTTCACCTCCAGCTCCCGGTGACATTCCCAGTTTGTGCGCTATTCTATTCCAATGACCGTTAACAAAAATGATTTTTGGTTTTCCTATTACTTTCAGATAGTTGGAAGCAGGATTAGGAAACTTTACTTCCTCGTTTTCATATTTACATTTAAAATACAATTCCAAAGCACCATCTGTATCTTCTTTTAAAAGACCTTCAAAATTATTTAAAGTAATGGTTTTTACAATTTTATTTTCTTGTACAGTATCTTTGGTTACTGGTTGCCCATTCGATGCATAGACCAGAACTATTTTATCATCGTTTTTATCTTCGGAAGTGTTTACAATGGTATCGTCGTCAAATAAAGTTAAACTTACATCTTTCCCATTAGGAATGTTTTGCGTTTGCAAATGAAACTTTACCGTATCCCCGAACATGGCCTCAGTTATGGGCACATCATTTTCATAGGTCCACCAGCCACGTACAAAATACTTGGAGATAGGACTTCTCTCTGTCGGATTTTTAGAATTATAGTCTACACCTGGATTTTTTTCTGACATAAGTGTAATTTTTTTAATACAAACTCACATTAAATAAACCATTAATGTTTACTTCTTTTTGAGCATAATACTGTCATATTTCACAGTTAGATTTTTGTTACCTCCACCAAATAAATTTTTATAATGTATGATGGTGTCTTTGTATTCTTTTTTTGATACAGTCATTTTATAAATTACTGGCGGGGCTTCTCCACCCACAGAAATCTTTTCAGAATACATCTTTTTTTCTATATGAAAATGGCCTTTTGCATCCGTTTTTGTCTTGTTATCTTCATCGATATAAATTTCAGCATCTGCAATTGGCTTGATGGTCTTTGCCTCATATACAACTCCTTCAATGTCGGGAATTTTTATTCTGCTTGTGCATGAAGTCACCATTAATAGGATGGCTGATAAAAAAATTGTTTTACTCATTTCTTGTTTATTTTTAGTTTGGAACACCACAGCATTCCCAAGACATCTTTTTCTGATGCAATAGTACGGTCATAATCATAATAGGCATCGCTATAGTATTCCATTACATTTACCTCCCCAGAAGTAGGAAGCAGGTTTGTATTTGGCGTCTGTAAAATGGGGTTAGAACTTCCTTCATGTCCGTAAGAATATTTATCACCACCAAATTCTTTTATTATTTCATGTCCTATTTCATGAGCTGAAGTTAATGTAAAGTCTCTTTGTTCATTGTTTTGTTTGGCATTATAAACCACTCTTTGGGGAGCAAACTGCCCGAAAAGAGAAAGAATACCACTTACAGAACCAGGATTACTGGATCGCAACCATTTGTCAGAACCATTATATACAAGGGAAACTTCATCCATTGATTTTTCTTGGGTATTGGTTCCTTTTACTTCAACTTTATATTCCTTTCCGGAAATTGTTACAAAATCTGTAGAGATCTTAGACCTGCTTTTTATTCGGCTCCAGTATAGATGGATCCCATCTAAAGCCATGCCTTCCAGATCGGAGAATGTATAAATTGGAGGATCTGTTCCTATGACCCCACCATCTTTTAAATTAACTCTGATGTTGACGTCTATTTTTTTATTGGAGTCGTCTATTTTCAGATCTATCCATTCTATTTTACTCTGACCGGAGACGTTTACTGCAGAAGTATTGGTCCCGTCGGAGACTTCGGCAGTGAGTTTGTTTTCGGTGAAAAGTAGGCTGTCATACTTTCTATCTTTTGAAAAGCCATCCCACTGTATATCGTGAATATCACCAGCTTTTAAACTTTCTGTAATTTCTTCCGAGTAAATCTCAGTCCCTTCATTTTTTACCTTGAAGGTTAGTTTTTCAAAAGTCCCTTCTTTAATTATGATTTGGAATTTGATCTTAGCATTTTCTGGTTCTCCTTTAAAACTAGGGATGCCCAGAGGAACAAATGTGTCTTTTACAATTTTTATTTCTAGCTGCTTACTTTCTACCGGTTTATCTTTTTTCTCGGAATCTTTTCCAAACCCCTGCATTATGGTTTTTTTCTGGCTGGATAATTCAAGATTCTGTTTGAGGGCTTCAATAATCACCTCCTCGGAATTTTCATGAGAAGTTTTGCTAAGTGATGTAAAAACGTTACTCACCTGTATATTGATATTATTAGCTTTTTTTACAATGGCCATGTCAATATGTTTAGTGTGAATTTCCTTGCTCTCCGCTTTGAGATTTTACGGTCTTTTCGCTTTGTAGAATCATATTTTCTTTAGTACTTACTACCGTTACCTTTTCAGCATAAGAATCGCTCTTTTTCGATTGGATATTTCTTTCGTTTTCAGAAATTTCTGTTCTCATATCAGAGGACTCGTGAATATTTCCTGTAGCAGTTTGAAGTAAATCTCTCCCCGCTGTATCCACCATATTAACGCCGGCATTGGAAACGATATTTACATTCGCTGTTGAAAAGATGTTGCTGCCGGCTATGGAAGTGATATCATTTCCTGCTGACATCCTTATGTTATTTCCTGCAGTAAAAGTCATATCTTTTGGAGCATTAACGATGATACTCCCTTTTCCATCCATAAAATAGGTGTTTCCACTTGGATCTTCAATATAGATACTTCCTTCAGCATCATTAAAGATTACTTTATTACCACTTCGTGTTTGTATTGATTTAATATGATTATTGACACCACCGCCTAAACCTACAGCTCCATGGAACATTCCTCCCATAGCAAAAGGAAAATCGGGATGATGGTATTCGAAACCGACCATTACCTGATCACCTACTTCCGGAACGGCTACAAACCCCCTGTTTTGAGTGATCATATCTGTTCCTCCTGCATCGGGGCTCATCATTCTGATAAAGTGAGTGGTATCATTGAGTTGCCAGTCGAACTGTACCTGTATACGGCCCTGATTTAACGGGTCGGTGTTGGAAATTACTGTTGCAATCTGAGGTTCAGCACTGGGAGTAATAAATTCAGATTTAGGAATAAACCCTGTTCCTTCCGCAATAGCTTCAAATGAACCTGTATAAACGCCTCTCGTATTGACCTCATGAGAAACATCGGTGATCATGAGTTTGGTGAAATAAGTAGTCTGGTTAGTATCCGGCTTTCTCATTTCTATGTCTGCAACGCAACCTGGGTGTAGAAAAGGAACCGATGTTGTACCTGAAACGGTAAAGACCTCTACTGCAGCACTTCCTGCAGCACTTTTTTGAGAGTCATCCACATTTAACGACATATTAGCGTTAATAGGTGAGGAGTTCAATGAACGGGTCTTATAAATATCGTTATTAAGTTCATAAGCTTTTGAGGCAAGCTGTCCAAGATGTTTGATACTTGCTGAAGTACTCATTAATTTGGTGTGATTACTGCTGTTGTATCCGAAGAATTCAGGTTTTATGTGAACTGCTTTCAATTCTACAGAGATATCACTTACATTACTTCCATAAGTAAGACGTATAGGCTGTTCTTTTGGTGGAAGTTTCCCAAAATAGAGGGTTTCCCCGTCATAGTAAAACTGTTCTCCATAGGTTTCTGCGAGTCTTGCAAGGTAGTTGTAGTGGCTCTCTTTATACTGAGCACTATAATTGATATAGCTTTTATTCTGTGCATCAATTTTATAGTCGAACTTACCGGAATTTAAAGTCTCTTTAAGAACTCTATCTGCAATAATTGAAGTGTTCACAGGCTTATCCCCTCCAAAACTTTGAGTATGTGGTGCCGAGTCCATTAAAATTGTTGGGCTGTATCCCTTTAATACGACATTACCCAGACTCATTTTTTCCTGACTAAAAGCTACTTTGGTAATAATACCCACGAAAGTTCTTTCAGGGCTTTCACTTTCTGCATCTTTATATTTAAAAACGACAGTTAAGCGTTTTCCAAGAAATTGTTGGGCTTGATCCAGTTCATGATTTTGTAAGGATCCTAAAGAATCGTGAGCCAATGTAAGCTCAAAACTATGATGTTTTCGTGTGCTTTGCTGTAAGCGGAAATGTTTGAAGTGCTTAATAATCTTACCTTCAATCACAACATCCAGTTTTACCACGCGCTGAACTCCTGCAATATGATTTTCAGCAATTTTATCTGCATTGGTTATTTTGTTTTTCATGCCTTATGTTTTGGTGTTGTCTCTCTAAAATTAGAAATGTTTTCTATTCCGAGTTGATGAAAATTGTTAAATTTTAAAAACTGTAGTAGAATTACGACTTTTATAGATGAAAATACCTGCCATAAAATAAGGATATTATATTTTATAACAGAGTTGAGCAGTTCATAAAGAAAAAGGGAATAATGATTTTTAATATTCTCCTAGAGAGATAAAAAGATCACCCTTAAGGATGATCTTTCTATAATTGTCAATATGCATAAATTATGCACCAGGCCATATACCTTCGTAAGCAGAATTACCATAATTGATTTTTTCTGCACTTACGATAAAGCTGATCAACATACTGTTTTCGTCAACAGCGTCGAAGTCAACTTCATGCTGAATTACATATCCATTCTCCCAAGTTAAAGTGATCAATGTTCCTTCTTCGTGAGATTTGTTGAATGTAATTTCTCCGGTTGTAGGCTTGTATTTTCCGTTTAATAAGCTTTCAAGGATTTCAGATTTCTCTGTAGCTTCAATTGTTAATTTGATAATAGCGTTTGATGGATCAGATGCTACACGTCCTGAAACGTCTGTAGATCTTGATACGCTGTAATTAAGCTTTAATAATTTCTGTCCTTCGCTTCCGTTGAATTTTAAGATTCCTCTTGAATTTGCTGCCATAGTTGTAAATTTTAATCGTTATTAAATTATATAAGTCAGTGATTATGTAGCAAATGTATAGTACTTATATGATATCCAAAAACTTTTGAATAGAAGTTTTGATTTTTGTAGTGTTTCTACGATTTCGTGTAGTAGTTCTACGATATTTTGTAGTAGTTCTACGATCCGGGTATTTTTAAAAGGGGCAAAAAGTCTTTATTAGTCGATGTTTTACAGATAAATCAGCTGTGTTTTTATTACATTCCGTCCAAGGCTTTCCAATACCTTTTTATAGGTTTCTATCTGTTTATCATTCTTTTCAGAAATTTCTCCCGTTTTGAAGTCTACAATGATGTACTCTTTATCATTTTTTAAAATTCTATCCGGTCTGTAGATTCTGCTTTGTCCTTTTTCAGAGATCATAATATCCTTTTCATTGATCACTTCCCATTTTTCATCAAAAAACTCAGAATAAGTAGTTACGATCTGTTGAAGGGTTTCCTGAATTTCATTTTTTTCAGAGAGCGTGATCTGTCCTTCTAAAACATAGCTTTCCAATACTTTTTGAATATCTTTTTCAGAATTGATCTTCGAAAGCAGTTCATGAACAAAAAGACCGATTCTTACTTTTTCATTACGAACCTGATAGTTTTTGGAAGGTGTGGCAATCTTTACCGAAGTGCTTTTTTCGTTGATGTTTTTCAGATTCCTGATATCCTTTGTTTTGAAAGATGAGGTTTTATCCTTTGAATGTTTTTTTAGCATCTCAGGATGTACTTCATAAAGATCAAATTCATCCGATTGTTCAGTATTTTTACTTTGAATAAATTCTAAGATCTCAAGATTGTTCGATGTCTTATTCTGTTTCTGAAGATAGAAAAAAAGTTGTTCTACAGGACGTGTAGTCGCTACATACTGCAGACATAACCGATCTATCAGATTTTTATATGAATTCTTTTTGTTGAATTTTTCAATTTCTTCATCATATACTTCTAAGCTTTTATTAAACTGATTGATATTAACGGATTTTAACGCCTCATTACTGTTGGTCTCAAACCAGTTGGAAAATTCAGCATCACGATTTTTATTCATCATAGGAATGAAAACAATAGGAAATTCCAGACCTTTTGCTTTATGGATGGTCATGATCTGAATTGCGTCAATATTTTCAGAAGCCTGAATGGTATAGGTAGAAGCTTCTTCATCCCAATATTTTAAAAATTCTTTTGTGCTTGCTCCTGCATTTTGAGTGAAATTAAAAAGCATTTCCAAAAAGTTAAGGAGGAAGTCAGTTTCTTTATTGTCAAAAGAAAATTCGTTAATATAATATTCGATAAAGTTATATAAATTGAAGCGAGGGAAATGATCTTGCTTTAGCTGTAAAGAGTACGTATTTTGAATGAACTGCAGGATTTCATCATGGGATTCAAGTTCCAGGATTTCTTTCATGCCTAATGTAAAATCAGGCATGCTGACTTTTCCTAATTTATTCAGATAATACATCATCATGATTAAATTAGTTTTGTTTTTAGGATTGGATTCCCATTTTAAAAACTCAATGACAGCCTGTATTGTATTGGATAGTTCTAAAGTCAATCCTTTATCTGAAATGGTTTTAATATTCGTTTCTTCAGCTTTATATCGTACTTTTAGATTTCCCAGTTTTTGAGAATAGCTGAAAATATCAAAATTACCACGACACAGAATTGTGATATCAGCAAACCGGAATCCATTATCCAGGCAGTTTTGAATATCTTTTTGCATCCTTTCAGAAGTGTCATTATAAAAGTCTTCATTGGTGAGATTCTCAATAAGATTCACTTTTACCCTTCCTTCAATCCCTGATTTTGGATTTTGTTCAGCATCTGTCCCAAAAATATTTCGGTGCTCTTCTTCCAAATTTACAGAGTGGTACTGGTAAAGCTCGTTATTGAACTTTACAATATTTTTGGCACTTCGCCAGTTGTCTCTTAATACGAGAAGTTCTGCCTCTTTTGGGGATATTTCCTTTTTAGTAATGATGTCAAGCATCAGCTTACTTTCTCCACCTCGGAACCTGTAGATACTCTGCTTAGGATCTCCTACCAAAGTAAATGTCGTATTCTCTGTGGAAACACTGTGGTCTCTTAATGGAACAAAGTTCTGCCACTGCAGTTCAGAAGTATCCTGGAATTCATCAAAAAAATAATGTTGAAACTGGGAACCTACCTTTTCGTATATAAAGGCTGATGGTTCATTTTTTAGATTTTCATTGATGAGAATGTTGAATTTGGAAAGAAGAACAAGATCATTTTCTTCCTCAATTTTTTTCAACTCGTCCTGGATGTCTTTATTTACTTTTAAAGGGAGCAATGCGGATAGAATTTTCTCCTTTTTCTGAGTCTCAATATAAAGAAGGATAAGTTGCATTCTATTTTCCAGCAGTTCTTCAAGGATTTCAAAAATTTCAGGCTCTTTGTTCTTTGCCTTTGAGGCAGCTCCTTTTCTATAATTATTGACAACCGATTCTTCTAATGTTGTGGGAAAAGGGAATCCTGGTCTATTCTGATTATAAAAATCTAAAACTTTAGTAAAAAAACCTCCAATTCCGTTCTTTCCCTGGGCAAAATCTTCGATGTCTATATTTCTTGATTTAAAAAGATCTATCGATTTTGTAGCAATTTCAACTGCCTGCTTTTTATTGAATACGATCTCCTTCCGGATTGTATTCTTGATATTCTCATAGTTGGTGTCATCAAAATTGGTGTTGTTTTTCAACTGTTCATAATGAATATCTTTTACAAATTCCTTCGCTGAATCATAAAGGTTTTTGTTAAGATTAATCCGTTCATTATTTTCCAGGCTGTAATCAACATAATCCATAAAAGAATTGGATATGGCGTCATTTTCACCAATCTGGTCAAGCATTTTATCTACAGCCTCAATAAGAAATGGTTCTGCTTCAATTTCAAGATTAAAATTTTTAGCCAATCCTAGTTCATAAGAAAAGCTCCGGACCAATCGGGAGTTAAAACGGTCGATGGTCCCAATATTTAAAGTAGAATAATTATGAAGAATATAATCCAGTAACTTTTTTGAGCGATGATGCAGTTCATCAATTGTGATTTTCAACCCTTCTTCTTCAAAGACTTTCTGGATATTTTTTAAATCATTATTATCTGCGAAATTGTTTGCTGAAAAATTCCCCAACCATGATAAGATTCTTTCTTTCATCTCATTGGCAGCCTTATTAGTAAAAGTTAATGCTAAAATGTTTCTGATGGCATGCTGCTGATTGGGATATCGAAGACAGATCATCAAAAGTCTCTGAACAAGAGCGTAGGTCTTCCCCGAACCCGCAGAAGCATTGATAACTGTATAAGAATTTTGCATTTTTTGAGATGAATTGAAGATGCAAGTTAGCTAAAATTTAAATGAAATTTTAACAATTACAAATAGGACTTTAACAAAATTGGAAATCAGAATCTAAAAAAATTCCTAAAACACGTTAACTGTGGTTAAACTTATGGAATACGTTAAAAATAAGTTTAGATTTGTCTGATAAAAAACTTTCCGTGAAATTTAAACTACTCCTTCTCTTATCATTTATTTTTATTGTTCAGATACATGCCCAGGATTATATTTTTGGGAAAATTGCTAGTGAAGAAGGTATAGAGATGCCTGAAGTTACGGTCATCAATATAAGAACAGATGAGCGTGTTGCAACCAATAGCGATGGGCATTTTATGATTTCCGGAAGAGATGGTGATGAACTTCGCTTTATAAAAAGCGGTTATGAAAGAATGGATAAGAAAGTAACAAAAGACAATCTTGGAGCTCCTTTGAATATTGTTCTCGTCCGGCAGACAGCCTTAATTGCAGAGGTAGAAGTAAAGCGCGGGCTTACCGGAGATTTAAAAATTGATTCTAAAAACCTGAACAGACCCAAAAAAGTAGAAAAGCTGACCTCTGACCTTGGTTTATATTTACATCAAAAATCTGATCCAAGAATAATGGCTGCGAAGGCAGGTGAGTTCGTACAGCCTAAAGGACAGGGATTTTCTATAGGAAAAGCAAAGAACAAATGGGATGATGTAGATCTTATGAGCTACTTACGTGAAAGCCTTGGAGATCAGTATTTTGTTGATTTAAAAATAGAAAAAGCACTGATACAGCATTTCATTTATTATGTTTTGAAATCGGGATTTGAGCGGAAGCAAATACTGAAATTTGGGTATTGTAGTGATGCTGATCTTATGAGGTTTCAGAGGACTGTACTTGTAAGAGTTTCGTCTTATCGTGCTCCTCAGACCCAAAGATAATGGCATATGAAGGATCTGCTCATGAGATATAGTATTTATCTTATTTCTTGTTTCCTTTGTGGAGTTGCCTATTCTCAGCAGATTGTTACCGGTAAAATTACTGATGATAACGACATTAATCTTGGATCGGTTACCATTGTCAATATCTCCACTGATAAAAAAGCTTATAGTAATTCTTTAGGCGAATTTTCCATTGAAGCTTCCAGAAATGATGAGCTGAGGTTTGTAAGACCTGGATATGAGAGGGTGTCAAAAAGGGTTTTTGCTGATGGAGTTAATTCTCAGATTTTTATAACACTCGTCAGAATCCCAGAAGAAATAGAGGAAGTGGAAGTACCTAAAAAGCTATCCGGTGATTTATCAAAAGATTCGAGGGTAGTCGCTAAGGTAGATAAGGGAGAAATCGTTCAGCAAGCCGTTGGACTTCCGCAGCCTGTTGGTAAAATGAGAGAAAAACCTGCAGAAGTAAAAAGCGTCTTGCTTCCTATACTTTTAGGGCAGCTGAATGTTCAGGGAGTTTATGATTTAGTAAGTGGAAAAGCCAGGAAGCAAAAGCGGCAATATAGATATGATGACTTGCAGGATAATATTTTATGGATCCGGAAAAGGGTAGATGATGATTATTTTACAAATGCCGGGATTCCGGCAGAAAGGATTTCAGAGTTTATAGAATTTTCTTTTGTTGCCAAGCCTCAGGTACGGACTTACGTAAAAGCCAGAAATCTTTCAGGAGTATTATTAAGGTTAGAAGAAACAATGCCTGCTTTTCTGGGAAGATTGAAAAAGGAGTAATTCATTTTTGTTAAAAAAATCTTAAAATTTCGGAATGGAAATTGATGTAATACTTTCATTAAAAAAACAAATTTAAATGACAGATCAATCAAATTCACAAAATTTTATGAATAAAAATATTATAATAATGGCAATTGCTGCCGTGGGCTTTATTATCGGTTTAGGGCTTTTAGGAAGTGCTATTAAAAACAGAAATAAATCTGAAAATACGATTTCAGTAACGGGTCTGGGGACCAAACAATTTACATCGGATCTTATTACCTGGTCAGGAAGCTTTTCAAAAATAACTTTGATCTGAAGATGGCCTACGATGGATTGTTAGCAGATAAAAAAGTAATCAATGATTATCTTATTTCAAAAGGGATAAAACAGAACGAGATCATTTATTCTTCTGTAGATATTCAAAAACAATTTCGAAATTACAATGATTCAAATGGAAATAGTGTCCAGGGTGAATTTTCCGGATATAATTTGACTCAAACAGTTTCTATAGAAAGTAAGGAAGTTACTAAAATAGAAAGTCTTTCAAGGAATATAACAGAGATTATCAATCGCGGAATAGAATTTACATCCTCTTCACCTTCTTACTTTTACACAAAATTAACTGCTGTAAAACAAGAGATGATTGCTACAGCCACAAAAGATGCCAGAGAGCGTGCCGAAAAAATTGCTCAAAACTCAGGAAGTAGTCTTGGGAGTCTTAAAAAAGCAACAATGGGTGTTATTCAGATTACAGCCCCTAATTCAAATGAGGATTATTCATATGGCGGAGCTTTTAATACAACTTCAAAAGAAAAGGTAGCCAGTATTACCATAAAATTAGAATATGAAGTAAACTAAATTGACATCTTCTTCGGATGTCATAATTGAACCGTTTTGTAAATAAAAAAATAGCCAGCAAGAATGCTGGCTATTTTATATTTTAATGATATACTACATCGTAAATTTCTTCTTTAACTTTTTTCAGGTCTTTGGGCGAATAATTGGCCAGTAACCAGAGATCCAGTGGTTGTTTACCTTCACCATAACTTGGCTGAACATACATTTCCTCTATTAAAGAGAAGCCATTTTTCTGATAAAAAGAATATCGCCTTTGTGCATCTTCACCCAAGTGGGCAGGCTCAATCTCAAGGATAATTCTTGGATGGTTTTTAAATAAATATCCCGTAATATGGGATCCAAGCTTCTGACTTCTGAATTTTTCAAAAACTTCAAAATGTTCTACGAAAATATAATCGCTCAGTTCCCAAAAGATAAGATAACCAATCGCTTCTGACTCGTGCAATACAGAAATTATTTTCACATTGGGATTAGTAAATAATTTTACAAATTGATCCCAGTCTCTCCTCTCATCCTCCGGAAAGGTTGTAGAATAGGAGTGGTAAATATCTTTTATTTTGTAATCTTCTGGCGAAGTAATAGGTAAAAATTCCATAATTATAAGTCGAAAACACTAGGCCTTCTTGTGATGAAAATATCTTTGATCCACAA
The DNA here is from genome assembly GCF_002216065.1 of Chryseobacterium sp. T16E-39. NCBI lineage: Bacteria > Pseudomonadati > Bacteroidota > Flavobacteriia > Flavobacteriales > Weeksellaceae > Chryseobacterium > Chryseobacterium sp. T16E-39. The sequence continues at coordinate 3,791,048 of NZ_CP022282.1, forward strand.
GGTAAATGCTAATCCCAGGTAGATAAGAAAGAAAAAGCCAGCGGTGGCAAAGGTTGAATAAATAAAAAATACCCGAAGTTTGGAAACAGGAATTCCAAGTTTAGTACCCATTCTTGTAAGGACACCAAACCATTCTCTTTCCATTTTATGACGAATATTATCTAGCATTTGATGAGTTTTTTAAGGTTAAATGCAATACTGCAATTTAAGCAAATTTTTCTTCATACCATTCTTGTATTGCTAAAACTGATTTTTAAAATATCTGCTATAATTTCACCTTGAACTAATTAATTAAACTCTAAGCTATACATCGCACTAATAATCTTCCATTGTCCTTCAATTTTAGCGAGTTGCCAGAATTCTTTACCCCAATTGGTTGTTTTATTGTTTGATAGAAAAAAATAATCAAAGGTTACTGAGCCGATAACATCATCGTTTTCAATACGCACATTTTTGAATATTTCCTCTTGCTTTCCCTCATCTATAAGGAACTGATAGAAATCCGTTGAGGTTTTTGTGAAGATATTTGAAGGATGCAGTGTCTTTTTTTGTAGCCTTTTTTGCTGGCTTTTGTCCTTAATTACCGCAACCCAATTAAATGAATCTTTTGTAAATAAACTTTTGAAAGTAGCTGTATCCTTAGTAATAATACATTTTTTGAAAACGGTTATAAGGTTCTGGATTTCAGACTTTTGTTTTTTATAAGTTTGTGCGTGGTAAAAGTTCATAGCAAATACCAGAAATAAGATATTAGTTGCTTTCATAAATCTAATAGTTAAATATTGTTTTGGATGACAAATATTCAAGTAAATCTGCCTGGTTGGTGAAAGCAAGTGTGGATGTACACTTTTCTGATGCAGAAAGCATTGTTGTCTACCCGAATGCAAAAAGTGGTTTAGCATTTTTAAGAAGCTCCACGATTTGTAGGGTCTTTTAGAAGTCTTAATCCAATACTGCACTGTAGACAGTTTTTTTCTTCACAGCAGCTTTTGAAATGATAGATAAGGCTTTGGGTTTCCATTGAATGATTCATTTTTATCCCAAGCTTTTTCCAGGAGTCAATGATAGAATTTTTTTCAGGAGATAAATTCTTGTAAAATTCAATGATCTCATCTGCGATTTCTTCATTATGATATTTATGATAGGTGTATTTTAATGGAAGGACCGTATTTAAAATAATAAGCTCAATAAAATCAGGACTTAGTGTTTTAGGTTGGTTGATCGTTGAAATCTTCCCAAAATTAAAATGATTATTCCAGTATTCCGAAGCTTGTACATTCTTGAAAACGTTAAGCAATTCATCAGTATTTTTTATAAGAATGATTTTAGAAAATAAATTTTGATGCTGATAATAAAGGTCAGCCAATTGAGAGAGCCTTACCGTAGGAAAATTGGGAGGCCGTAATCGCAAAAATTTAGGACGAAAATTGATATCAGATATCTGGTATTTTACTTTTACAAAATCAAACTCTCTTTTCCAGATTTCCATTTGTTCATCCTGGGGACTATCAAGCCATCCGGAAATCCCAAATAATAATGCTTCCATCTGAAATTTATTTTGTCGGATCTTATTGATGATGCTGTGATCAATGCTTTCGGCAATCTGTCTGAAAATAAAGGCATTTACTTTTAATCCAAATGAATACGCAAGGCTCTGAAATAATACAGCTTCAAAATTATTTTTAGATTGTTCTAAATTTTTTTCCAGTTCTTGAGATTTAGAATCCAGTTTTTTTAGAATATTTTCTTCGTGAAAGTTAATGGGAATACTGTTGATATTGAATATGCCTTCACAAGGAATGAAATGATCCTCAGTAATCAGTTTTTCATATTTCCAGAGGATATTCTCATCGATAAAATTTTTCAGTTCGAGTGTAGGGATTTTTCTATCATTAAATTCTTCAATTTCTACATCATTTTGAAAGACGACATGCAGAATTATATTTTGATAATTTGGATCTTTAGAGTGATTGTGAAAGATCCAGTCAGAAGACTTAACATGCAATTCTATATTTCCGCTTAAGACTAAGTTGTTGGTTTTGATTGTTGCAAATAAAAAATCTGGTCCTGCATCAGTATTCCATTTTCCAAAATTAATCACTTCAATAGCGTTTCCTTCAATATCCTTGAAGTCAAAATTTTTGAAAACCTTAAAGTTCCAAAGATATTGAAGTAATTTTTCCGTCATTGTGTTGTTGGATAAATATAATTGAAATATTATATTTCTAAGCCCATTTCTTAAAATTTTTGCTTGCTTTTTTGCATTTTCAGAAATTTGAAGGATTTATGACTTTAAATTAAACTTAATACCTTTTTTTTTCTGCTGTTCTCTTCAGTTTAGTGAAAATAATGGAGGATTTGTGGAGAAGTTTTTAAGGTATATGTTGCTTTATTCTTTAGAACAAAAAAAGGCTCAGATCACTGATCTAAGCCTTAGGTTTATTTTGATATCTCCTTATCAGGATCTTTTTTGACTATGCTTGAGTCAGTTCATTTTTAAAGTTAGCGATGGTTGTTGTGTACATTTCCTCATAAATAGGAAGTACATTTTTTAAATCAAATTTGATAGCCTGCTCTTTTGCATTGGCTTTCATTTTGGATAAAAGCTCATCATTGCTTAATAGCTTAATGGTGTAATTACTCATAGCTTCCACATTTCCTATCTCTGCTAAGAAACCTGTTTCTCCCTGGATATTAACCTCTGGAATTCCTCCTGCATTAGAACTGATAACAGGCGTGTATGCTGCCATTGCTTCTAAGGCGGCTAAACCAAAACTTTCCTGCTCAGAAGGAAGTAAGAATACATCTGAAAGCTGAAGGATTCTGTACAGGTCATTCACTTTTCCAAGAAGACGGATTTTAGAAATCAAATCTGGGTTTTCTTCCAGGAATTGATTAACTTTTTCCATATCAGGACCTTCTCCAATAATGATCAATTTAGATTTCACCTTCTTATGAACATTCTTGAAGATCTGAAGAACTTCATCTACACGTTTTACCGGACGTAAATTAGACACGTGAATCAATATTTTTTCATCAGGGTCAGCAAATTGTGTTCTCTGGCACTCATTGCATTCATCGAATTCAGAATTATCGATGAAGTTCGTGATCACCTGAATAGGTTTTTTAATGTTGAAAAACTGTAGAGTATCTTTTTTTAAACTTTCAGATACAGAAGTAATTGCATCAGATTTATTGATCGAAAATTCTACAGCATGTTTGTAACTTGGATGCTGCCCGACTAAGGTAATATCAGTACCATGCAGAGTCGTTACCAAAGGAATATCATTATTATCTTCTTTCAGCATTTGTTTGGCCGTAAATGCTGCATAAGCATAAGGAATCGCATAATGCGCATGCAGTAGATCCAGTTTATATAGATTCACAACCCTATAGATCATGGAACTTAATGCAATATCATAGGGTTGATACTGGAAGAGCGGATACGTCTGTACATTGACCCTATGGAAAAAAATATTAGGATTTGTGATATCTAGTCTTGCAGGAAGAGCGGAACTTATGAAGTGAACTTCATAACCTTTATTAGCAAGAGACATTCCCAGTTCTGTTGCTACGATACCACTTCCGCCGTATGTTGGATAGCAAAGTATGCCTATTTTCATTGGATTATTATTGTTTTGATGTTGTAAATATAGTTGAGTTCACTTTTGTATCAGAAGCCATCGTTGAATTTAGATCAATACCCATTCCGGCTTTTAGCTGATCGTTAATTAATACGGGAAGTCTTCCCCATATTTTTGTTTTTCCCATTAAAGCGTTTGCAGTTGCAACCATTGAATCATCATTGTTTTCGTAAGAAACAAGGACCGTGGAAACTTTTGAAATATCAATATCCTTCAATGCGTAGGCACTTCCAAATACATTTAGTATGACTTTTTGATTTTTGGTTAGATCAGCTAGGATCCTTTTTGATTCTGCTGAAATTTTATAAGGTTTGTAAGCTGTAGAATTATCTTTATGCAAACCAACAATTACTGTAGAATTAGAAGGTATTGAATTAATTTCTCCAGCTTTTTTAATAATGACAGTAGAACCTAGTTGATTAGCAAATGTTTGATAGGGAGCTTCTTCCAGGGGAACATAGTAAATTTGTTTTCCTTTCAGTGGAAGTAGTTTTTGTTCATCCTTTAATAAAGTAAGTGCATTAGAATAAAGATTTTGAACTAAAACTTTATGTGAATCATTATTCAGATCACCGTTAATATTTTCAGGATTTTTTGGACTGTACTTTTCCAGGCCTAAATAGTATTTGGTGAGGAGTATTTTTTTAACACTTTCTTCAACTCTGGATTGTGAAATTTCTCCATTGTCAATAGCTTTTTGTATTAATTTTTTTCCTTCTGATACACCTTGAGAGAAAAGCATAATATCATTTCCAGCTTTGAATGCCAATGCATCCAGCTCTCCAGGTTTATATTTATTGGCGACAGCACCCATATTAAGAGCATCGGTAATAATAAGCCCTTTGTATCCTAATTTTTCTTTTAAAAGACCTGTGATGATATTTTTAGAAACTGAAGCGGGAATTCCTTTTCCTGACTCTAAGGTTGGAACATACAAATGGGCAACCATTACACCACCAATGCCTTTATTCATCAATGCTTTAAAAGGTGCTAATTCAACGGCATTTAGCCGGTCTAGTTGATGGGAAACCACAGGCAAATCTAAATGCGAATCCGTATTGGTATCACCATGTCCGGGAAAGTGTTTGATAGCCGCAAGTATGTTGTTATCCTGTAGTCCATTGGAATAGGCTAATGCAGAATTGATGACATTATCCACTTCAGAGCCAAAGCTTCTGTTTCCAATAATTGGGTTGTTAGGATTAGTGTTAACATCCACAACTGGAGCAAAATCCCAGTTAATTCCCATTCTTTTGCAATCTTCAGCAATTTTGGAAGACATCTGGTAAATAAGATTTTTATCCTGAATAGCTCCCAACGTCATTGCCCATGGAAATTTATGTGCAGCTGCGATTCTTTGAAACAACCCCCACTCGGCATCCATTCCAATCATTAAAGGAACTTTCGATTTTTGTTGAAACTCATTAACCAATGCAATTTCCCTTGCTGCGTCATCCTGCATTAAGATCAGTCCGCCGATCTTATCATTGGTGACAATATTTCTTACCTGGCTAATATGGCCTTCATCTTTGTTGGTATAAAGGGCAACAATGAAAAGTTGTCCTAATTTTTCATCCTGAGAAAGAGAATTATAAGTCTTATCAACCCATTGGTTGGCTTTGCTTACCTCAGACTGAGAAATGCCCTTTGGAAGATACTGGGCAGTGATTTTTGAAGTGGCAAATAAGAATATGAAGAGGGAAGTGCAAACTATTTTGTTCATAACTTTTGAATAAGAACAAAAATACAATTAAAAAAATCATCATAATGGATGTTTTTGAGTTTTTTGGTATATGTTTTGGATGTGCTTTATAAATAATATTAAAACTTTTATAAAAATGAAAAAATTTCTTCCAATCCTTCTATTAGCTTTTGTCAGCTTATTTATTTTTAGCTGTGATAAAGACGATGATAATAATAATTTTGTAGATAATGACACGGTGGGTACCGCTTTTGATATTACACCGACTTTCACAAGAACTGATGACAATTTATATCAGTATTCTGATGCATTTAATAGTCCTTTAGTACAATCTGATGTAGTATTGATCTATTTACAAACTGGTCTTACCAATAACAACTCCCCAATCTGGAGATTACTTCCATATACATTCTTTACTAATAATAATGTAGCTGTGGATTATTCATTTGATTTCAGCAAATTTGATATTGGTATTAATGTAAATTCTACTTTAAATTTAACTACGAATCCAACATACTACACAAATAAGAGATTTAGAGTTGTAATACTACCTGCCAATACTGGTAAAAATGGTGCTAAAAGTGCTAATGCAAAAAATGCAGCAACTCCTGTAGACTATAATGATTACTATAGTGTAATTAAATATTACAATATTGACGAGTCTAAAATTAAGACTAGAAATTAAGATATATCTTTTCAGTTTTTTTATAATTAAAAAAGGCTCCGGAATTTATTCCGGAGCCTTTTATTTATTTTATCTTAATTATCATTGTCATCGAGAAGATGCCCAAAATAATCTTTCTTTGTCTTTAAATATCCTCTGCTGATATCATTAGCCGGGATTTGTAAAGGAATCCTTGAATTAAGGTGAATATTGCTTTCTGTAACATATTTTACCTTTTCCGGATTGTTGGTGAGAAGATTAATATCTTTTACTTCCAGTACATTTAAAATTTCAATGGCTACATTAAAATTCCTGTCGTCTGCCGGAAGTCCAAGCTGAAGATTAGCTTCTACGGTATCGAATCCTTTTTCCTGTAAAGAATACGCTTTTAGTTTATTGATAATTCCAATGTTTCTTCCTTCCTGACGAAGGTAAACAATAACCCCTCCATTTTCATGGATATATTTCATCGCAGCATCTAATTGCTGCCCACATTCACATTTTTTTGAATGGAAGACTTCGCCGGTAATACATTCTGAGTGGAAACGTACATTAACTGGTTTTGAAAAATCGGTATTTTCAGCAATGATTGCCATATGAGGCATCCAGTCATTTTCGTTTTCAGAGAAAGCGATCATTCGGAAAGTTCCATGTTCTGTAGGAACGTTTGCTTCCGCTTGAATTTTAATCATTAATAAGGTAGTTGAACTAGTTTTTAATTTCCTTTTAGAGAATCCTCAATAATAGAAATATTGGTTTTTAATCTTACCAGATATCTGTTGAGAATCTCATCATCATCTTTTGGAAGGTTCTGCCTTAGTTTCTGAATTTTTTTATAGGATTTTTCAAAGCTTTTAATTGCTCTGTTCTTTCCTGATATATTATTTGCATCTATTGCATATAAGTAATTCTGTAAACTGTATTTAAGAGAAACTACCTCTTCATTTACACTGATAGTTTTAAAATTAGGAAAGGTGGAAATTAAATTCGATATCTCAGAAGCATTTACATTTTCTTTGATGTTAATGTCTATGCTTTTCTTAAGTCCTCTGTCAGAATCTGAACCTTTTGCTTCACTATAAAAACTATTAGACAACGGAGAAAAATTTAATTTTTCCGTTGCACAAGAAGAAGTTAGTATAAACAGTATTCCAAAAAAAAATAATCTTTTCATTTTTGTTGCCCCTTTTGATAAAGGATTGGGTTAAGACTTTCATCGTTATACATTTTCATTTGTTTGTATACTTTCATCTTAACATCACCGTTTTCAATATCAGTAAGCAACTGATTAATAGAAGTTGATAGATCTTCTTTCTGAATAAGAAGCACATCTAATTTTGCCTGGCAATTTAATCGATGTTCTTCTGAAGCAGATGTTCTATTTGCTTCTAATGACATGTGATAAACCTTTAACGCAAGTATTGATAGTCTGTCTACAGCCCAAGCGGGTGTTTCCGTATTTATCTTTGCATCAGGTTTAGGAGTTACATTTTTAAATTTATTAAGAAACCAGCTGTCAATAAACTCCACTAAATCAGTTCTTTGCTGATTAGAAGCATCTATTGTTCTCTTTAATTGAAGAGCTTCAACCGGATTAATATTTTCATCTCTAATTATATCTTCCAAATGCCATTGAACGGTATCAATCCAGTTCTTTGCGTACAAAATTCGTTCCAAACTGTCTTTTTCGAAAGGATTATTAATTAGATTGTTGACGTCATCAAATACGTGGTAGTCTTCAATAGATTGATTGAAGACTTTCCATGCAGTCTCTGTGAAATTCATTAATTCTGAAGAATTTAGTTGCTTGAAGGGTTATTGGTCGAAGAGTTTTTGTTATCAGATGGATTTTTATCCTCTTCTTTTACTGCATCTTTAAATTCTTTGATCCCTGATCCAACTCCTCTCATTAATTCCGGAATTTTTTTACCTCCGAATAACAAAACAAGAAGAATTGCTACGATAAGGATGTGCTGCCATGATAAGGCAAGTATTGTTAATGTTTCCATTTCTAAATTTTTTACAAAGTTAGTCTTTTTTTAATAAGAAACCCACCCTAAAGGATCAACTGGTGTAGTTCCGTTCCATACCTGGAAATCAAGAGTATAAGAGCCATCAAAATCCTGTCCTACAGTACCTACAACAGTACCTGCTGAAACTTGCTGACCTTTGGAAACACTAACACTTCCCAAATTGGAGTAAATGGTGAAATAACTTCCATGTTTTAGCATAACGGTTTTTGTTCCATCACTGTTTGCTAACACTGAAGATACAGATCCTGGAAATACAGATTTTGCCCGGGTACCGGAAGGAACAGAAATTTTAATTCCATTATTCTCTTCATCAATATTTTTGAAAACCGGATGCGGATGTCTTCCAAAACGATGGGTGATCTGACCCTTGTCGACAGGGAAGCCCAGCTTACCTCTGTTCTCAGCAAAATTGTTTCCAGCAGCTGTAGACACTCCGAAGTTTGTCATTGCTTTAGATTCTGCTGCTTTTTTCTCGTCATCTTTTCTTTTCTCTAAAGCAGCTTCAGCGGCTTTCGCAGCGGCAAGTTTATTAGCCGCTTCTCTGGCTCTTGTATTCGCTTCGGAAGAGGCTTTTGCAGCTGCAATTTTTCGGGCTTCATCTCTTGCATTGGACTCTGCTCTTGCTGCTTCTTCTGTACGTTTTCTTTCTTCTTCGGCTCTTTTAGCAGCCAATTCAGCGGCTTTTTTAGCTTCAGCTTCCGCTAATTTTCGTTCTCTTTCTAATGCTTCGGCTTTTGCCCTGTTTTCGGCTTCAATTCTCGCTTTTTCTTTTTCAGCAGCAATTTTAGCCAAACGAATTTTTTCAGCTTCAGCTTTTCTTCTGGCTTCTTCTTCAGCTTTTGCAATTCTTATTTCTTCGGCTATAATGCTTCTGATCTGTCCTTCAAGAGCTTTAGACTGAACCTGTTTTTGTTTAAGTTCAGCAGTTAGTTTTGATTCGTTCTTCTTGAAATCTGCAACAAGCTGTTCTTTTTGTGCTCTTTCAACATTTATTGTTGTCAAATCCTTTTGTTGATTGACCAAAAGCTGCTGCTTGTCTGTAACTGATTTTTGTCTTTGGGCGATTGTTTTTTTGATCTGATTGGCTGCATCTGTAATTTCGTTAGCCTTTTTATCCTGATAATCCGAATATTCCTTAAGATATTGAACTCTTCGAATAGCTTCACCCAGGTTTTTAGCAGAGAGAATAAAGGTTACTTTATTTTGTACTCCTTTATTTTTATAAGCATTGACTAAAACTTCAGCGTAATTTTTTCTAAGCACCGCCAATTCTCTATTTTGCCTGTTGATTTCCAACTGACGAAGATAGATGTCATCTTCGATGAATCTCTTTTCTTTTTGAGTATTAGCGTAAACTTTTTCTCTTAAAGTTAATTTTTTATTGATGTTATTTAGATAAGCTATAGAAAGTTTAGATTCGTTTCTAGTTTTAGCGAGATCGGAATTTATTTGAGTGATTTGTTTTTTAAGTTCAGCATTTTGCTTTTGTAATTGCTCCTTGTTTTGCTGCCCGTTGTGCAATCCGAACAATAAAATACCTATTAAAAAGCTAAATTTTTTAATCATTTAATTTCAATTTTCTTATAATTGGCTGGGACTGAATAGGCCACTTCCATCTTCGAAAAATCAAATTTCGTATTTTCTAATAAAATCTGGCTGGTTTTTGAACCTTTTATAATTATTTTAACATTTTTTGGTAGACGAATTTTATTATATTCATCCCAATTGCTGTATGAAATTTCAAGTTGATCTGGTGATAGAACATCTTTCAGTTGAACACTTAATAAATCATAGTTTTCATCGTATTGTAAAGAAATTTTATACTCTCTTGTTTTTTCTTCGGTGACGATTTTCTGATTTACAGATGATACCAACTGATAGCCCTGGGCATTTTTTGTAAGTGTAAATTGGGAATCACTGATTTTGACAAAGGTTCTACCCATTAAAATTTTTTCCAGAGATTTGTAATCTATGAAATTAACGTTCAATAAATGATTTAAATATTCAAAATCAGAATCTATATACGATTTACTGGTCCTGTCAAATCCTTTTACTCCTTCAGGTGTTGCTAGTCCTCTTGCTGCATTGATAAACAAGACGGATAAATTCATCCATACTTTCTTATTGTTTTCGATATAGATCGTTGCGTCAAGCGTAGGAACGAAATTTCCTGTTTCTACATTTACTTTGCTGTTAATTTTGATCTGATCAAATTGTGGTGGGATTAATACATGTTCATAAAATGTAAGTTTATCCCTTACCGGCTCACCTGCATCTTTTGGATTGTTATTGTTCTCGGTTGTGATACTGTCTTTAATACCCCCATTATTATTTTTGGAAGCATTTCGGGTTTTACAGGATGACAAAAGAAGAAGCAATAAAACGAATGGGATCCAATTTTTCATGTATTTATCTTTTTCGATTAAAATAATACTTTGCAATATTAACGCCAAACCACACAAAACATTTTGTGTGGTTTGGGTATATTTACTGTGATTTCTACTTTTTTATTTAGACAAGAAATCTAAAACAGAATAATCACCTAAAGAAATTTCTCTTGCAACTCCAAAATACTGTGCAGAATTACCAATCATAGAGTTTGATAAATTTCCATGATTGATCTTTGTATTTTCCTGGATCAGGGAGTTTTCAATATTTGAATTTACGATTACTGTATTGTTGCCCAATGAAACACCTGGACCTATTTTGGAATTTGAAATTCTTACATTTTCCCCAATAAAGCAAGGCTGAATAATTAAAGAGTTTTCAATAACTGCTGAAGTAGGATAGTGAGACATTTCTTCTTTTTCATACGCAAGAATTTTGCTGTTTGTTTCTACGGTAGCATTTTTGTTTCCACAGTCCATCCAGTCATTTACTTTTCCAAGGGTGAATTTAGCTCCCTTAGATCTAAGGTTTTCCAATGCTGTTGTCAATTGGTATTCCCCACCATTTTTGATATTATTATCCATGATGTAATTGATTTCATTCATCAGTTTCTCAGCACTGTTGAAATAATAGATACCGATAATGGCCAGATCCGAAACAAAAGTCGTTGGTTTTTCAACAAAATCTGTAATGAAACCATAGTTGTCTAATTTAACAACACCAAATGCTGATGGATCTTCTACGCTTTTCACCCAGATCACACCATCCGAATTTTTATCTAACTGGAAATCTGCTCTGAAAAGAGTATCTGCAAATGCAATGACCACATCTCCCTGCATGGAATCTTCTGCACATTTTATAGCGTGGGCTGTTCCAAGGGGGTCGTTTTGATAATAAATACTTCCCTTTGCTCCTAGTTTTTCAGCGATCTGGATCAGTGACTTTTCAATCTCTGCACCAAAATCTCCAATGATAAAGGCTACTTCTTCGATGTTTTCACCAGCAACTTTAGCGATATCTTCTACCAATCTTTGTACGATAGGTTTTCCTGCAATAGGAATAAGAGGTTTTGGAACAGTAAGTGTATGTGGACGTAATCTGGAACCACGTCCAGCCATTGGTACAATAATTTTCATAAATTATATTAAGGTATTTTAGTTGTTTTTGTTTTGATTTTTTATGACGAAGATAATTTAGCCAAATGATAAGAATACTTGTATTATTTTAAATAATCGTTTAATTTTTTCAAGTTCAGTAGCATCAAATTAGAGACCAAAGTTTAATTTTTTCTAATTCTTGATAGTAACATATCTTTTTCTGTGTAGATTAAAATTCCAATAAAAATTAGAAATAATAAATTACTCATTAAGATATTATAATTGAGATATTTCACAATGATAAAACTAAAAACGCCAAGCAATATCAGAAAGAAAGACATTTTTTTCATTCTGTAAGGTATTGGGTAATACTTCTGGCCTAATAAATAAGACACAATCATCATGATAACGTATGCTCCAAAAGTAGCCCATGCAGAACCAATTACACTATGGTAATATTTTAATGCTAAAAGGTTGAAAGCAATGTTTATACCGGCTCCAAGCCATGAAATAATAGTTCCAACACTAGTTTTGTCTGTTACCTTATACCATGTGGAAAAGTTATAATATATTCCGAAACAAAGGTTGGCAAGTACGATAATCGGAATGATGTCTATTGCAATCCAATAGGATTTGTTGGGAATGAAAACATCTTTCAGCCATGCAATATTAGCAATGATTCCTAAAGCAACGGCACACGCAAAAAATGCAAAATATTCTGCTACTTTGGCATACGTTTTTTTGGCATCGCCTTTATCCATTTGTTTAAAAAAGAAGGGTTCAATACCCATTCGATATGCTGTAACGAATAATGTCATGAGTACTGCTAATTTATAACAGCCTCCATAAGCACCCGCTTCTTCGTCTGAAATATAATTTCTTTGTACAGATTTATCAAAGTTTTCGTTCACCATAAAAGCCAATCCGGCAAGCATTAATGGAAAAGAATACTTAACCATTCGTCCGAACAGTGAAACTACAAACTGAAATCTTACTTTTAATATAATAGGGAATAATAATAAAAAACCTAAGGCACTTCCTGCAAGATTACTGAAAAATGGATAGTCTACATTTTGGTTTAAACCAAAGCTTTTTGAAATGTTTTCGGGAATCCAAAAAAATAATGCTGCTGTGAAAACAGCCTGAAAAACAGCCTGAATAATTCTCACTACAGAATATTTGATCGGCTTATTATGAAAACGTAACCACGCAAACGGAATCACCAATAGATTATCAAAAAAAGCGATCATTGCAAACCATTTGATATATTCAGGATTATCATGATACCCTGCATAATCAGCTATTGGTTGGTTGAATAGATAACATACTAAAAGGAAGAGGGTAGAGGTTGAAAACAAAAACAAAAATGAGGTATTGAAAGTCTTCTTTTCATTGTCTTTTTCAGCAGAAAATCGAAAATAAGCAGTTTCAAACCCAAAAGAAAGTATAATGTTAACAAATGAAATCCACGCATATAGCTGTGTGAAAATCGCAAAACCTTCATTAGGAATTTTATAGATCAAAAGTGGATTAAGGATAAATAAAATTATTCTTGGCGCTATGGCTCCTATTCCGTAGATGATTGTTTGCCCTAGTAGTTTCTTATACAAAGTCGAAATTTTTTTACAAATGTAAATATTTAGAAATTGATTTTTTATCAAGGATATTAAAATTCATTCATAAACCTTAATTTTGTATGGAATCTAAAGTCTAAAGAAAAGTAAATGAGAACTCTTATCAAGAATGTAACAATCGTTAATGAAGGAAAGGTCTTTGAAAGCGATATCTTAATTGAAAATGATTTAATTTCTAAAATACAGTCCGGTATTTCAGACGAAGCTGATCAAATTATTGATGCTTCGGGAAAATATCTTTTGCCGGGAGTAATTGATGATCAGGTTCATTTTCGTGATCCGGGGTTAACACACAAAGGAGATATTGAAAGTGAATCAAGGGCAGCAATTGCAGGAGGAATTACCAGCTTCATAGATCAGCCTAATACTGTACCTAATGCAGTAACCCAGGAATTACTGGCAGCTAAATATGAACTAGGTGCTGAAAAAGCTTATGCCAATTATGGGTTTATGATGGGAGGAACTAATGATAATCTTGAAGAAATTCTTAAAACTGACCCAAGAAATGTTCCGGGAGTTAAATTGTTTTTAGGTTCTTCTACAGGAAATATGTTGGTAGACAACCCTGAAACTCTGGAAAATATTTTCAGCAATACGAAAATGCTGATTGCAGTTCACTGTGAAGATGAGGCGACCATCAGAGCAAATACTCAAAAATATCTGGATGAGTATGGGGAAGACATTCCTGTAAAGTTTCACCATTTGATAAGAAGTGAAGAAGCCTGCTATAAATCTTCTTCCAAGGCGATAGAATTGGCACAGAAAACAGGAGCAAGACTTCATGTTTTTCATCTTTCAACAGCAAAGGAAACTGCACTTTTCAGAAATGACATTCCTTTAAAGGATAAAAAAATAACGGCAGAAGTTTGTGTACATCATTTAACTTTTACAAATGAAGATTATGAAACAAGAGGAAGCCTGATCAAATGGAATCCTGCTGTAAAGACACAGGCAGATAAAGATGGACTTTGGGAGGCGCTTTTGGATGGCAGAATTGATGTCGTTGCGACGGATCATGCTCCGCATACTCTGGAAGAAAAGCAGAATGTGTATACAAAATGTCCGTCCGGAGCTCCATTGGTTCAGCATTCACTAAATGTGATGTTGGAAAACTTTAAAAATGGTAAAATTTCTCTGGAGAAAATTGTTGAAAAAATGTCTCACAATCCGGCGATCCTTTTCAGAGTTGAGAAAAGAGGTTTTGTGAGAGAGGGATATAAAGCAGACCTGGTATTGGTAGATTTAAACGAAAACTGGACTGTTACCAGAGATAACCTCTTATACAAATGTGGATGGAGCCCATTGGAAGGAATGAACTTCAATTCTAAAGTGACTCATACCTTTGTAAATGGAAATCTGGTCTACGACAATGGAAAAATAGCTGAAGAAAAATTCGGAGAGCGATTGCTTTTTGAGGTTCAGGAATAAAAAAAGAGGCTGTTTCAAAGTGAAACAGCCTCTTTTTTTATGTATAGAAATTATTTCTTAGGTTTATTGCTCATATAGAAAGTAAGTTTTCCCCCTTTTGTAATATCAGAATGTTTTAACGTAAAGTTTTTGATCTCTGTACCATTGAGGAGAATCTTTTGAACATATACATTTTTTGGATTCTGATTGATGGCTTCAATTTCAAAGGTCTTTCCATTTTCAAGGTTTAATACTGCGTGATCTATTGCCGGACTTCCAATTGCATAATCTCCGGAGCCTGGTGCCACCGGATAGAATCCAAGGGAGCTTAAAATATACCATGCACTCATTTGACCAGCATCATCATTTCCTCCTAATCCATCCGGAGTCGCTTTATACTGCATTTCCAGAATATGACGGATCTGGGCCTGTGTCTTCCATGGCTGTCCGGCCCAATTGTAAAAATAGGCTACATGATGAGCAGGTTCATTACCATGAACATACCCGCCAATAATCCCTTCACGGGTAATGTCTTCAGTATCAGCAAAGAATTCATCAGACAGATGCATTGTGAATAATTCATCAAGTTTGGAAGCGAATTTTTTCTTTCCACCCATTAAAGTGATGAGCGCATCAGGATTTTGAGGGACAAAGAAGCTGTAATTCCAGGAATTTCCTTCAATAAAACCCTGTCCGTGAGTACTTAAAATATCGAAATCTTTTTTAAAACTTCCATCTTCCAGACGAGGTCGCATAAAGCCAATGCTTTTGTCAAAATTATTTTTCCAGTTTTCCGAGCGCTTAATGAATTGGTTGTAAATTTCTGTTTCTCCTAAATGTTTTGCTAATTGAGCAATGGCCCAGTCATCATAAGCATATTCCAAAGTATTGGAAACAGAAGTTCCACTTTTTTCAGAAGGAATATACCCTAAATCGATATATTGTCCGATACCTTCGTAATCTCTTTTATTGGCTGTTTCTACACAGGCTTTCAAAGCTTCTTTCGCATCACCGGTATATATTCCTTTAATAATAGCATCTGATATTACACTTACACTGTGATAACCACTCATACACCAGTTTTCATTCGCATAATGAGACCATATGGGTAGCATTTTTAGAGAAAACTGTTCATAGTGTGCCATCATTGATTTTACAATATCATCATTTCTTTTAGGCTGAATAATGTTGAATAGGGGATGTAAAGTACGGTAGGTGTCCCAAAGTGAAAATGTTGTATAGTTTGTAAAACCATTTGCTTTATGAACATTCTGATCTAAACCTTTGTATTCTCCATTAGCATCCATATAAGTAGTTGGATTAATGAAAGTATGATACATTGCGGTGTAGAAATTTGTCTTTTCTGTCTCAGAACCTTTAATGATAATTTTGTTTAGCTCTTTATTCCAGCTTTCCTGTGCTTTAGCTTTTACTTGATCAAAAGATAAATTTCCAGCTTCTTTTTCCAGATTATCTATCGCGTTATTTTGACTTACGGGTGATAAAGCAAGCTTTACTTCGATGGCTTCATTTTCATTGGTGTCAAAGTCAAAATTCATTTTCAGATTTCTTCCGGCTATTTCAGGGAAATTTTTAGTCTGATCAAATTTTCTCCAGAATCCTCCATATACCTGCTTTCCATCATAATTTTTTTGACCATATGATTTGAATGGTTTTGAGAATTGTATCGCAAAATATACTGTTCTTGTTCTCGCCCAGCCACTGGTCTGCCTGTACCCGGTAAGGGTGTGGTCATTTTCTACACGCACGTATGTCCAGACATTTTTTCCATCATAATTATAAATTCCTGCCATCAGATCCAAGATAATATGGGCCTGATCAGATTTTGGAAATGTATAACGCTGAACGCCCACTCTGGTTGTTGCAGTAAGTTCAGCTAAGATATTATGATCCTCCAGTTTTACTTTGTAATAGCCTGCTTCTGCTTTTTCGTTTTGGTGGGAAAACCGACTTCTGTATCCGTTTTCTGGATTGGAAGCCGTGCCTGGATTAAACTGTAGTTTTCCGATAGTCGGCATCATTAATAAATCTCCTAAATCAGAGTGGCCGGTTCCGCTAAAATGGGTTGAACTGAAACCAACAATAGTTTTGTCCTCGTAGCGGTAGCCTGCACAATATTTATACACTTCTCCATTATACTTTCCATTGAGCGCATACGAAATGGTATCTGTTTCGGGACTTAACTGAACGGAACCAAACGGGACGGTTGCTCCGGGATAGGTATGACCCATTTTTTCAGTTCCGATTAAAGGGTTTACATAGTGTATCAGCTTTTCAAATTGTTGACCTTTTGAATAATGGCCGAGAAGTAAAAGGAATATAACTGCAAAAGTTGCCGTATTTTTCATGAATTAAGATATTTTCAACAGTAAAATTAATTAAAAATCGAAGAATAATCATTTACTGCTTTATTTTAGATGGAATTCGTTCGGTATTTATTTTTTTTCAGAAAAACGGAAACCTATTCCGTGCAGGTTTTCAATCAAAATATTCTGTTCATCAATAAGTACTTTTCGTAATCTGGAAATAAATACATCAAGGCTTCGACCCATAAAATAGTCATCATCTCCCCATATTGCTTTCAGGATATCCTGCCTTTTTACAACAATATTTTTGTGTTGAATAAAATATAAAAGCAGTTCAGATTCTCTTTGTGTAAGAGATATTCTGTTTTCTATATCCTGGAGGGTGTAGTTCCTGGGATCAAAATCATATTTTCCGACCTTGTATTTTAACTGGGGAATATCTGTTTTCCTTGTCCGTTTCAGGAAAACTTCAATTTTCAGGATCAATTCTTCTATGCTGAATGGCTTTACCAGATAGTCATCAGCTCCTATTTTCAGTCCTTTGATCCTATCTTCTTTTAAAGCTTTTGCAGAAATGAAAATGATGGGTATTTCAGAGTTTTTACTGCGGATTTCCTGGGCTACTTCAAAGCCATTCAGTTCCGGCATCATAATATCTAAGAGACAAATGTCAAAGCTCTGACTATTGAATGCATCAAGTGCAGATTTTCCATCCGAGTAACAGCTGATATCATAATAGCTTTCCAGGCTGTCCTCTATGAGAAAAGATATCGTTTGATCATCTTCTGCATATAAAATTTTAGATTTCTGCATACTACACATTATTATTAAATTAAATAAGGGAAAAAGAGTGTTATAGTAATTCCCTTATCTGCATTGTTCTCAACGGAAATTTTCCAGTTATGCTGTTTGACAACTTTTTTCACATAGAATAACCCTAATCCAAAGCCATTGATTTCCTCTGATCTTTTTGTATTTACCCTGTAAAACTTCTCGAAAATATCTGGAATATTTTTAGCAGGGATTCCCATTCCATTGTCTTTAAACTTTAAATATAAACCTTTTGAATCTTTATAGGCTGAAATTATAATCTCAGGTTTTGTTTCACAATATTTTATAGAATTATCTAAAATGTTATAGATGATATTTGTGAAATGAAATTCATCTGCCATGATGAAGAAGCTGTTTTCAATATCCACATGAATGGTGATATTTTCATTCTTTTGCTGTAGGGTATTCGCAATTTCCTGAATAAATGGAAGTAATATGATTTTCAGGGGTTTTAATAATAGCCCGGAAGAGTCATTTTTAGCGATATTAAGTATTTTTTCAATATGATGATTCAGCTTATAACTTTGATTAATAATGATGGAGGTATAAGTTTGCAGTTTAGGGTTTTCCTGTACAATATTCTGCTTGCTGAGAGATTCCGAAGCTAAAAGTATCGAAGATAAAGGAGTTTTAAATTCGTGAGTCATATTATTGATGAAGTCACGCTGTAATTCAGAAAACTTTTTTTGTTGAATAATAGTATAGATAGAATACACATAAACCAGCAGAATGATAATAAGCGCAAAGGTAAGTACATACCAAAACCTTAATGAGCTTGTCAGATAAGTTGCTTTATTAGGAAACCGTATTGAAAAATAATAAATGAGATTTTTGTGCTTGGGAAAATTAATGACCTTATCACTGGGAGGCTCTTGATTTTTAGACATAAATTTTCCATAAATCATTTTATCACTATGGCAGTTGTATAAGGCGTATACGTAATCTGTATTTATTTGGAAACGGGTAAATTCTGTCCTGAGGTAATGTTCCAGCACTACAGGGTGAAACTCATTGTTGGTATTAACCACATAATAGTCATTGGCAATATTCTGTACAGGATTTTCTGTAAAAGAAGCTTTTCCTCCGGACAATTTTTCTGCTACTTCTAATAATGCGATATTTACTTTTTGATTAAATTTTTTATCTTCAAGATTGTATGCCTGCCGGGTCCATAGAAGCTGAGCTATTAAAATTCCTATAATAGCAATGAATCCCAGTGTTATAATGATATTGAGTTTTTTGATTTTCATTTCTGAAACAATATTATCCAAAAATATCTATTAATCTTTTATCATTAACAACTTGTTAACAAATGTTTGACAGCGGTTAACAAGTTGTATAGGTAATCCACTTTACATTTACTATTATAAAAGATAATAACCGACTCTTTTCCTATTTATAACTATTAAAATTTATACTCATGAAAAAATTAAAAATCACTGCGCTTTTGGCTGTTTTGGCATTCGCGCCATTTTATGCAAACACTTTTGCTGTTGAAAATCCTTCATTGGTAAGAATCATTGCAGATGCAATTAAGTGGAAATCTGAATCTATAGATGTAGGAAATATTCCTCAAGGGAAACCAAAGCTGATCAGATTCGAATTTACGAATACCTCTTCGAAACCTGTTGTTATTGAGAATGTAGCACCATCATGTGGGTGTACTACAGCGGATTATACGAAGACTCCTATAATGCCAGGAAAAAAAGGATTTGTAGAAGCAAGCTTTAATGCAGCTGCCGCAGGTCCGTTTATGAAAACTGTTAATGTTACAACGAGCGAAAGTAAAACTCCTAAAACACTTTCATTTAAAGGGGTGGTTGTAGCGTAATATTTTACTGCCCAAACACATAAAAAACAAAGCAACCTTGTCATTCTTTACAGGGTTGTTTTTTTATAACCTTTACTGATCATGATTGATCTACTCTCCTTATTGTATGGAGCTATTGTTCTTTTTTTTGTTTGACCTTTTTAAGATAACCCAGAGAATAACTATTTATAACATTATTATTTATCCCATTATTTTAAATGGCATCAATCCAATATTTAGTATTTTTAGGAAAAAATAAAATTATATGAATTTATATACACAACCCATGTTGCGTGAGGACGCACTAAAAGATAAAGTAGCTATTGTCACAGGAGGAGGAAGTGGTTTAGGAAAAGCAATGACCAAATATTTTTTACAGCTTCGTGCTAAAGTGGTTATTACTTCAAGGAATCTGGAGAAACTGCAAGGAACCGCTAAAGAGCTGGAAGAGGAAACAGGAGGTAAGGTTCTTTGTGTAGCTTGTGACGTCAGAAACTGGGAGGAAGTAGAAGCAATGAAAGAGGCTGCTTTAAAAGAGTTTGGGAGAATTGATATTTTACTGAACAATGCAGCAGGTAATTTTATTTCTCCAACAGAGCGGTTAACGCACTCCGCTTTTGATTCTATTTTAGATATTGTTTTAAAGGGAACAAAAAACTGTACACTTTCAATAGGAAAATACTGGATAGATTCTAAAGTACCGGGAACGGTTTTAAATATCGTAACGACCTATGCATGGACTGGTTCTGCTTACGTGGTGCCTTCCGCTTGTGCAAAAGCCGGGGTTTTGGCAATGACAAGGTCTTTAGCTGTGGAATGGGCAAAATATGGAATCCGCTTTAATGCAATTGCTCCCGGACCATTCCCGACAAAAGGGGCGTGGGACAGATTGCTTCCTGGCGATCTGCAGGAAAAGTTTGATATGAGAAAGAAAGTTCCGTTAAGAAGAGTAGGAGAACACCAGGAGTTGGCTAATCTTGCCGCTTATCTGGTTTCTGATTATTCGGCTTATATGAATGGAGAAGTCGTAACCATAGATGGTGGAGAGTGGCTTCAGGGAGCTGGAGAATTTAACATGCTGGAAGATATTCCACAGGAGATGTGGGATGCTTTAGAAGCTATGATCAAATCAAAAAAATCGAATTAATTCTATAAGTTAAAAAATCCCGAAATTGTAACAATCTCGGGATTTTTTTTACCTATCTAGGAAGACTATAAATTTATTCTAATGAATTGTAAAATCCCAACCCTTGTTTCGGCTATTGCAGTATTCCTGTTTTCAGGTTCTGCATACGCTCAGGAGACTCCAAAATATGATTATGTAGAAGCATTTAAACCTTTTTTCTATCCTCAGACAGGTACGGAGACCCGTTCTGCAAGCGGACAGCCAGGCCATGCTTACTGGCAGAACTCGGCAGACTACAATCTGAATGTCAGCCTGAATGATGCTAAAAATGAAATTACAGGGACTGCTGAAATTAAATATACGAATAACAGCCCTGATCAGCTGAGCTTTTTATGGTTACAGCTTGATCAGAATTTATTCCAGAAAGATTCTCGTGGTAATGCTTTAGTCCCGATGTCGGGAAGCCGAAATGGAGCTCATGGCGAAAAGCTAGAGGGCGGATATAAAATTAAATCTGTAAAACTCGATGGTAAAGATGTGAAATACATGGTTACCGATACGAGAATGCAGATTGATTTACCAAAGGAACTCAAGGCTAAGGGAGGTGTTGCGAAAATTACAATTGATTATTCTTTTGTATCTCCGGAATATGGCTCTGACAGAATGGGGGTTCAGGAAACTAAAAATGGTAAAGTTTTCACCATGGCACAATGGTATCCGAGGATGTGTGTGTATGATGATGTTTTAGGCTGGAATACGATGCCATATCTCGGCGCTTCGGAATTCTATTTAGAATATGGGAATCTCACGGCCAATATTACAGTTCCTAATAATCAGTACGTCGTGGCCTCAGGAGAACTTCTTAACGAAAAAGAGGTGTACAGCAAAACTGAAACTGAAAGATGGAACCAGGCTAGGAATAGTGATAAAACAGTCATGATCCGCCCGGAATCTGAAATTACTAAAAATCCGTCCTCAGGAACTAAAACATGGAGGTTTAAGATTGATCAGGCAAGAGATTTTGCCTGGGCATCATCTTCAGCATTTGTTCTCGATGCTGCAAGGATTAATTTGCCAAGTGGAAAGAAATCTTTAGCCATTTCAGCTTATCCTGCGGAAAGTGGAGGGGATAAAGCATGGGGAAGATCTACAGAGTATACCAAAGCAGCTATAGAACATTACTCTCAAAAGTGGTATGAATATACTTATCCAGCGGCAACTAACGTTGCGGGTAATGAAGGCGGAATGGAATACCCGGGTATTGTATTCTGCCATATGGACTCTAAAGGAGATGACCTTTGGGGAGTTACGGATCATGAATTTGGACACAATTGGTTTCCAATGATCGTAGGGTCTAACGAAAGATTATTTGCCTGGATGGATGAAGGCTTTAATACGTTCATCAATGAGCTATCAACAGAAGCCTTCAATAAAGGTGAATATTATAAAAAAAGAAATATTGCCCAGACAGGAAGCTATCTGATGAGTGATAATTTTGAAACAATGATGGTAGGTGCAGACAATATGAAAGAAAGAAATATTGGTGTGCTTGCTTATTTTAAACCAGGTTTAGGAATGGGAGTTCTGAGAGAATCTATTCTGGGACCAGAAAAATTTGATAAAGCTCTGAGAACATATATTGCCCGTTGGGCCTTTAAACATCCTACGCCCTGGGATTTTTTCCATACCATGGAGAATGTTTCAGGAGAGGAGCTGAATTGGTTCTGGAGAGGTTGGTTCTTCAATAAATGGAAAATCGACCAAGCTGTTAAAGGAGTTAAATACGAGGATGGTGATTATAAAAAAGGAGCTCTGATCAGTATTGAGAATATTGGACAGCTTCCTATGCCGACCACTGTTCAGGTGAAGTTTAAAGATGGAACGACACAAACTATAAAACTTCCTATTGAGCTTTGGAAACGTAATAATGAATGGACTTTTAAAATAGATTCTGCGAAAGAAATTGACGAAGTAAAACTGGATCCAACTTCACAAATCCCAGATATAAATCCTAAAAATAACACCTGGACCTCTGCCAGCGCAAAACCTGCCGAAAAGATTGACCTGAAAGGATTTAACGGGACATATGGTAGTAAAGAAGTTCCCATTAAAATAACCTTTACTGAGAAGAATGGACAGCTTTTTGGACAGGGAACAGGACAGCCAGAATTTCCTTTAAGCTACGCTGGGGATAATAAATTTACTTTTGATGAAGCCGACTTGACGGTTACCTTTAGTAAAGACAAAAAAGTAATCACTTTTTCACAGGGCTCAAAGGAATTTAAATTCAACAGGGAATAATTTCTTTTCGTGAACTGCTGAATATTTAACAATATAGTCATCATTTTAAAGCTTCTCTCTTGTGGAGAAGCTTTATTTTTGTTGAATTATTATTTAAAATAGATGATTATGAATTTTAGGCTTTCAATTTTACTGGTGATGTTTTTTACCATTGGTTTTTCGCAGGATCTTAAAGTGATGAGTTTTAATATCAGGCTTCAGGTGGAATCTGATAAGGAAAATGCTTGGACGGAAAGGAAACAGGATGTAGAGGATTTATTAACGTACTATCACCCGGATTATTTTGGAGTCCAGGAAGCGCTTCCGGAACAAATGAGAGATCTTAAAAATGGACTGAAAAATTATGACTACATAGGAGTAGGAAGAGACGATGGGAAAGAAGAGGGTGAATTTTCAGCTATTTTTTATGATAAGGAAAGATTACAAGTGGTGAAATCCGGAACTTTCTGGCTTTCGGAGACACCTGAAAAAGTTTCAAGAGGATGGGATGCGGCCTGTAACAGAGTATGTACCTATGCCATCTTTAAGGATAAAAGATCTAAAAAAGAATTTCTGGCAATGAATCTTCATTTTGATCATGTAGGAAATGTTGCAAGAACAAAATCTGCAGAATTAATTCTAAAAAAAATAAAAGAACTGAATCCTAAAAATCTACCAATGACTTTAAGTGGAGATTTTAATTTAACAGATACAAGTGAGCCGATTAAGATTATTTCTCAGGATTTAAAAGATAGTTTTTATCATTCTGAAACAAAGCATTACGGTCCTGTAGGTACTTTCACTGCATTTAACGTCAATGAAATTCCAAAAGACAGAATCGACTATATTTTTGTAAAGGGAATGAAGGTGAAGTCTCATAGACATATCAACGACAGACGAAATAATCTGCTATATCCCTCAGACCATTTTCCGGTTATGGTAGATCTGTCTCTATAAGAACCATATTACTTTTTTGGAAAATCAATTTCGAATCCAATGCCTCTAAGGGATTGGATTTTTATTTGAGGGTCATCACTGAAATATTTTCGGAGTCTGCTGATAAATACATCAAGACTTCTTCCTGTAAAATAATCATTAGCCTCCCATAAATTATTAAGAATATCATCCCGCTTTATGGTTTGATGATTATGTTTAAGGAGGTAAAGTAAAAGATCCTTTTCGCGAATAGTGAGGCGCACATTTCCTTTGGGATGTGATAGTAAAAGCTTTTCTGAATCTAGAAAATAATCACCTATTTTGAGCTGTGTTTCTATAGCCGGAGGGGTGCTTCTTTTTAAGATATTCCTGATTCTAAGAATCAGTTCTTCAGGATCACAGGGTTTGGCGATATAATCATCAGCGCCCATTTTTAAACCGGTTAACCGATCTATTTTCTGATTTTTGGCAGTAAGAAAGAGCAAGGGAAATTCTGGTTTTTCTTTTAGAATTATTTTGGCTAAAGAAAAGCCGTCGATATTTGGCATCATAATATCAAGAATGCCAATATGAAAGGAGAAATCAGAATTTAATAAAGGCAATACTTCTTCAGGATTTTGAAACCAGGTTACCTCAAACTCATCCAGTTCCAGATATTGTTTAAGGATCATTCCAAAGTCTGGATCATCTTCTGCTAAAAGGATTTTAGTTTTCATAAGGCATCCGTATTTTAAAAGTTGTTCCTTCTTTTAGCTGGCTCATTACTTCTATCTTTCCATTATATTTTTCAATAATTTTTTGAATAAAATACAAGCCTAAGCCTAACCCTTTTGTATTGTGGATATTGTTTGATTGTATCCTGTAGAATTTTTCAAAAATATTTTTTAATTCCTTTTTTTCCATTCCTTGTCCATCATCGGATACTTTTATTTCCAAATGCTGTGACAGATGGGAAATACTGACCTGGATGGAAGATGCTCCATACTTTACAGAGTTTTCGCAAAGGTTTTTGATGATCGTTTCCATCATGCTTTTCTTAAAAGACAATTCCTGCGTGGCTTCATTTTTTAAAATAAACTGTATGTCTGGATAGGTGAATACCAGATCCTGAATGAAAAAGTCCCAGTCTTCAGGTTTTATGGTACTATCTCCTTCCCCTTCATCACTATGGAGCTGTGACATCAGATTTTCAAGCCGCATAATCTGTCTGTCTATAAGGGGGAGGGTTTCCGGGTCTAAATTCTTTTTTAAAGCCTTTGATGCTATTTTTAAGGTAGCAATTGGGGTTTTAAATTCATGTGAAATATTATCTACTACAGTATGTAAGACTTCAACCTGCTTCTGTTGCCTTATCAGATTGTTGAAAGTGAATAAATATAATAATAAAACACTTGATAAAAGGGCAACACAGCATAAGATCAGTAAGGTCATTTCTCTGAAGATAATGCTTTTAATATTCAGGATCTCAAAACCTGTTTCGCTGCTGGTTACAAATACATTCTTTCGGTCATAGTTTTGATTACTGTCCGATCTTGATGTAGAGGAAGTTTGCCACCTTCCTGTTTTTGAAATACCAGCTTTTATAAGTTTATTATCCGTTTCAAAAAGGGTAATAGGTTTATCAATAAGGTTGGTATTGGTAGGAAGAAAAACAATGGATAGATATTCAATTTTTACAGCGACTTTGTATCCCTCTTTTTCAAATTGTTTGTCTACGTAAAGACTGAATTGCTTTTTTGTTCTTTTTCTGGCTTCTTCAAAGAGATTTAAAAATACCTTTTTGCTGATCTTTTTTTGATGATACAAAATAAACGTGTGCTGCAGCGAATCATCTGATACCTTTCTGAGCCCGCTGTTGTCTTCCAGATCATCTGTATATATCGTTAATTTGTTATACACATTTTTGTAAACATCTCTCTTGGTTACCTGATATGTTTTATACATAAAATACCCCTGAATTCCTAATAGAAGTAAGAATACAGTCGTAAAAAGGCTAATAAGATTTTTACTTTTAGAAATCATCAGAACAAATATAAAACTTTCCCTTTCTCCCAATGGGCATTAACTCATCATTAACCTTCTATTAACCGAAATTATCCCTGATAATATACACTTTTGTACCAGGAGATTTTTCTTCACCTAAAATTAAAAAAATCATGTATAAGTTTCTACTTTTCTTATGTCTGCCTGTTCTTTTGTTTTCTCAGAAACAAAAAATAGAAGGGACCGTTCAAAATAGCCAGGGTGAAAAACTACCGTTGGTATCTGTTGCTGTTTTAAATACTAAAAATGAATTGCTAAAAACTTTAACGACCAATGAAGCGGGTGGTTTTACGATAGAAGGAGTATCTGAAAATTCAGTAAAGCTGGTTATTAAAGATCTTGAATATGCATCGTTTGAAAAGAATCTCGATCTGGGAAATCAAAATGGGGTTTTAACTATTATCCTGAAAAAAGATGTTCAGGATATTCAGGAAGTGGTAATGACGAAACAAAAGCCTTTGGTTAAAAGAAAAATAGACCGCTTAGAGTTTAATGTGGAAAATAGCAATATTGCATCTCTGAATGCGTGGGAGATCCTAAAAAAAACACCAGGTGTTACAGCAACTAATGATGTTCTGGGAATAAAAGGAAGTCAGGCGATTTTAGTTACCATTAATGATAAAAAAGTAATGCTGACAGGAGATGAGTTGAAGAATTTACTTGAAAATACACAGGGAGATGAGGTGAAATCCGTTGAGGTCATCACGAATCCACCGGCAAAATATGAAGCCTCAGGAAGTGCTGTTTTGAATATTGTGATGAAAAAAAATAAAATAGAAGGGTATCGCGGTGTTGCTTCTTCTAAATACATACAGACAGAATATGCAAAAGGAGTGGCCGGGATTTCCCAATATTACAAAAAAAATAAGCTATCCCTTATGGGAAGCTATTACTTTGGGACCGGAACTTATTATCGGGAAGGTGTAGATTATGTAAATTATATTGAAGACCAAAAACGATGGATAAGTACCATGAATAGGAAAGATAAAAATAAAAGCCAAAATACTTTAAATTTTAATCTGGAATATGAAATTGATAGCTTGACGAACGTCAGCCTTAATTATTCAGGATATTTCAGTCCGAAATCTTTTGGAACCTACGATGTGCCGACTTTAATATATAATAGTCAGGATGTTGTGGAATCCAATTACAGAACAATAAATGATCATTATTCAAGAGGGATCAATAATGCATTAAGTTTCCAGATGGATCGAAAATTGAACAAAAAAAGTCAATTGACATGGACGAATTATTTTGCAGGAAATAATGCCAGAAAGTTTCAGGATGTTCTTACTTATCTTGACTTTGTGAACCAGGCTCCACACGAGAATAATTTTATCACAGAAAATAAAAGTAATGTACAATTATATTCTACGCAGGCAGATTATCAATGGAAAGCCGATCACTGGGAGATCGAATCTGGTGCAAAATATAGTTTTGTAAAAACGGATAGTCAGCTTGATTTTTCTGATAATGAAAACGGCCAATTGCAGTACAGGGCAGATAAAAGTAATATTTTCAATTATAAAGAGCATAACTTTGCTCTCTATTCTTCACTGGCTTATAATCCAGGTAAATGGAACTTCAAGGCGGGGCTACGGGCAGAAAAGACTGATTTAGAAGGAATAGTCTCTGAACCTTATGAAGTGAACAAAAACAATTACTGGAAGTTGTTTCCAACCCTTTATGCGCAGTACACGACAGAAAGCAATCATCAGTTTGGTCTCTCATATGGGAAAAGAATATCCAGGCCCTCTTATTCCTGGCTGAACCCCGCAAAATCCTATTATAATTTGTTTTCATATTTTCAGGGAGATCCTAAATTAAAGGCGACTATCATTCATAATCTTAATTTTAATTACACGTGGAAGGAATGGAATCTCGAGCTGTATTACAGAAAAGAAATTGATCCATCTATGGAGATCTCCTATCAGGATCCAGGTAACAACAACTTAATTTATCATTATACCAATATTGAAAAAGCTCAGGCGTATGGATTGAGCTTCTATAAAAGCTTTCAGCTAAAGCCATGGTGGAGCTTAAGTTTATCCGAAAATGTAGAACATAATGAGAATTATTTCATCGGAGTTGATCATAATTTGTATAAAAATAAAGTCTGGAATTGGGTTTCTGATGTTTCAACAAGTTTTACTTTGGATAAGGCGAGTGAATGGAAAATAGAAGTGGGACACCGATATAATTCTCCTTCTATACAAGGGACTTTTAGAATTTCAAGTTCTTCGGTTAGTTATTTGGTGATGAACAAAAAGTTTTTCAACAAAAAACTGGAGGCAAGTCTTTTATTTAATGATATTTTCAGAACTTCCGGAGAGAAAATCAGTACCAGATATGCGAATCAGGATAATTACTATAAGGATTATCGTGATACGCGAAGCTTTTCAATTTCTTTAAAATATAATTTTGGAAATCAGTCCGTAAAAAATGCAAAAACGATCAAAAAGACAGATGAGCAGGGGCGGATGTAAAAAACATACGTTAAATTTTACTAAAATAAGGTTGTACTTCATGATTAATTGCAGTTCTCTGTTACATTTTCTCTAATTTTGAGACTTATTTTTAAAAATTAAATATGAAGAGACTGCTTTTTGGATGGTTAATGGTGGCTTCAATGCACTATTTTTCAGGACAAGAACTATACATGCCGAGAAATATAAAAAAAGCATATGAGAATGGGACGCGTGATATTTCCGGAGCTCCGGGAAAAAATTACTGGCAGAACAAAGGAGTATATAATGTTGAGGTAAAAGTAGATGCAGGGACAAAAATTGTTTCTGGAAAAGAAACAATTTCTTACACGAATAATAGTCCAAATGATTTACATTCATTAGCCATAAGATTCGTCAATAATCTTCATAAACCACAGGCTCCAAGATCTGGTTTTGTCTCAAAAGATTTCTTATCATCAGGTTTACATATCAAATCTTTTGTCGTGAACGGGCAAAAGTATAATATAAACAGTGATGATTGGGGAACGGTAGAGAGCGTTAAATTACAAACTGCTTTAAAGTCCAAATCAAAGTCTGAAATTAAAATAGAATGGGAATACCCCTTATCTGTACAGAGTGGAAGAGAAGGACAGATAGATCCTGAAACATTCTATGTTGCTTATTCATTCCCAAGAATCTCTGTATATGATGATTATAATGGGTGGGATATGCTGCCACATTCGGACAGACAGGAGTTTTATAATGATTTTAATGATTATAATTTTGCCATCACTGCTCCTAAAAATTATGTAGTTTGGGCAACCGGGGATTTTCTAAATCCTGAAGCAGTTTTGCAGCCTAATTATCTAAAAAGATATAAGTCTTCTTTAAAAAGTGATCAGCTGATTCATATTGCAACTCTTGATGACATGAAATCAGGAAAAGTCACTAAACAGAATAAATGGAATACCTGGAAATTTAAAGCAGGTAATATCACTGATTTTTGTTTCGCTCTTAGTAATCATTATGTCTGGGATGGAGCAAGTGTTCAGCTTAAAACAAAAAGAGCGAGTGTACAGGCAGCCTATAAGGATGGTGCTAAAGATTTTGAACATTATGTAGATTGGATGCGTTATAATTTAGACTGGTATTCTAAAAACTGGCCGGGGGTAGAATATCCATATCCTGTAATGACTGCTGTTCAGGGATATGCTGATATGGAATATCCAATGATGATCAATGATACAAGTATCCCTGATGATTTTCAGGATGCGAGATTGACAGCAGATCATGAAATCGCACATACCTATTTCCCTTTTTATATGGGGATTAATGAAACCCGATATGCTTTTATGGATGAAGGCTGGGCAACGACATTGGAATATCTCATTGGGATTGACGAAAATGGTGAAGCCAAAGCAAAAGAATTTTATCAGAATTTCCGAGTTAAAAAATGGATCAACGATCCTTCAGCAGAACAGGATCAGCCTATCATAAGCATGAGCACACAGGTAAGTGGTGCAGGATATGGAAACAATTCATATGTTAAGGCATCATTATCTTATTTAGCTTTAAAAGACTATTTGGGGGACGATTTATTTAAAAAAGCATTACATCATTATATGAACAACTGGAATGGAAAACATCCTGTTCCATGGGATTATTTTAATTCAATGAATACTGGTTCGGGAAAAGATCTTAATTGGTTCTGGAATAACTGGTTTTATACCAATAATTACATAGACCTAAAGGTTACAAAAGCGGTTCAGGAAAATGATCTGCTTACTGTAAATGTTGATAATGTTGGAGGATTTGCAATCCCTTTTGATGCAATAATCACTTATGATGACGGTGGAATGGAGAACCTTCATTTTACACCTTCTCTATGGGAGAAAAATCAGAAACAAACTACACTTACAGTTCCAATAAAGAAAAAGGTGAAATCGGTAAAACTGGACGGAGGTCTTTTTATGGATTATACTCCGGAAAATAATTCAAAAAATTTATAACAAAAAAGCCTTCAGAACTTTGAAGGCTTTTTTATTGACTAGAAGTAGGCGGTGAGCCTTAAGCCTATTGTTATATACCTGATTTTTTCTTTGGAAAAGGAAGTGTTAAAAACTTCATTCATTTCATCATCATTCGTGACAATATCACTGAAGTGATAATGTATGGTCGATTTTATCTGATTATATTCCGCATAAGCGGTAATTCCCAATTCAGGATTGAATTTATAAGTAAGTGCACTTCCCAAATTGAATCTAAAGGCATTCGAGGGTTTATAGCTCGCTAGTTCAAGTTGATTATCCGGTGTGTCAATATGTTCGCTTTTCACAAATATTTTTCCGCTTGCCGGGGTTGAATACCCTGCGGTTGCCTTTAGTGTAACTTCCCAGTTTTCAGAAAACTCATGAGAAAAATAGGGGCCAATCCCAAAATTTAAAAATCCTAAAGACTGGGTTGTGATATCAAAGTTTTCATAGTGTTCTTCGTCGTCTAATGTTAATCTTTGGGGTTTTATCGGGAAGCTGCTAAAACTCAGGTCTCCTCCGATTCCCCATTTTTTTGAAAAGAAGTAAGCACCTTCAAGTCCCGCTTCGAAACCAACTTGCTTTCTATCGTCAAGTTCAGATTCTTTCAAAAAGTTGGTGGTAGCCAGGGACGATCCCAGTTTTATAGAAAGAAAAGAAGGATTGCCATTGCTTTCTATTCGTGAAAGCAGGCTTAAATTATCCCCTTTGTTTTTATAAATTTTATCAATAAAAAAATATCCCAATTCTGTTGAGATAATCCCTACCCCTGCACCCGCGAGGATGTCAGGCATCCAATGTCTGTTGTTTAGATTCCGGCCAAGTCCTGTAAGAGTTGCTGCTCCATAACCTCCAATACTGTATGCGGGGTTTACAAGACCATATTCTTTATGTAAAAAACTAGCATTGGTAAAAGCCATTGCTGCATGTCCTGATGGAAAAGAGTTTTTTGCAGAAGCGTCCGGACGTTCAACCTTTGAGGTGTATTTTACTGAGTTTACAATGATTGCCATAATGGCTAAACTCGTGGCATAAGATAAAGTCGCTCTTCCCATATTATTCCGACCCTTAACTCCGGCTAATTTTAAACCATATACCGTAGCTGCAGGAGCGTACTGAAGATAATCATCAAAACTGGCCTTAAATTCGGGGATATAGCGATTTCTGATTTCACGGATATTTTTTCGTTCACCCCATGTGGCAGCTGATGCAGCAAATAATAAAGCAGGAGCAATCGATTTTTTCATCCATTCTTTTTTAAAGAGAGGTTCTTTTTTAGGAAGAGGAGCTGTTTCTAAAAGGGTATTCTGAAAGTTATTTTCAGGTTGAATGGTGTCTTGTGCTTTACATAAATATAATGTTAGCAACATGCAAGATGCTAGTGCAATTTTATTTATCATTCCGTGTTTTTTTGTGAAGTTTAATTTAAAACTTCGCCAAAAATATAAAAAAAATCCTTTCACAATTTTGTGAAAGGATTTTTTAACATATAAAAAATTTTATAAAACTCTTAAACCTGCTCTTGGACCAGATGAGGTGACAACAGCCTGCATTCTTGTTCTTTGTCCGGCTGAAAACATGAACATGGCAGCATCGTCTACATAATCCATATAGTTCATAAACATAATTGATCTAGATACACCACTGCATGTATTGTACTTAGGGTAGGTTGGTTTGCCACTGCTGGCTGTAGTCTGTGTAGGGGTATCAGCTACAAGGTCATTTCCGCAATTAGCATCTCCCCAGATGTGTCTTAGATTTAAATAATGTCCCACTTCGTGAGTTGCTGTTCTTCCAAGGTTGAAGGGAGAGGAAGCGCCTGTCTTTCCAAAAAATGGAGCAGCAATAACAACGCCGTCATTCCATAACCCTGCAGATTCCGGGAAAGTAGCATATCCAAGAATTTGTCCCTGGCTGCTTGGCATACTGCCTACCACCCAGATATTTAAATAGTTGGTAGGGTTGGTTGCATTGATACCTCCTGTAGACGTTTTTTTCATCGCGTCATTAGCACTCCAGCTTGTCTTCGTTGTGGATTTTCTAACTGTATTTGATAATTTAAATCTTACTTTTACATCACCGGATTTTACGGATTGAAACTCTGTAGGTATTTTTGTAATATCACTGTTTGAGCCTCCATAGTCAGCGTTAAGGACTGCAATCTGTTCTGCGATTCTGGCATCAGAAACATTTTGAGCTGCAGTGTTGTATAGTACATTCACTACCACAGGTATTTCAACTGTTCCGTCCGCAAGAACTTTTCCAAGTTTAATGTCATTGGCTAATTTTTCTGTATTCGCCTCAATAGTTGCATACTTTTGTCTGAGCTCAGGGTTGCTTTGAAGCGCTTGTTTTCTGATTTCTTCTGAAGGACAGAATCTTTTGCCATTTAAATCTGAAGAAGTGGCTGATTTGTTTGCTGCATCTTCACTCTGATTGGAAACATTGTCGCTGTTACAAGCTGACATAAACCCTAGTGCAAGGATTCCGAATGCTAGTTTTTTCATAGATTTCAATATTTATATAGTTTGTGGAAAAACTAAATTATAGTATTTTGGGCTAGTTTGCAAGATTCGGTTTTTTGTAAATTGATAATGATTTCTGATTTTTTGTATTCATTAATTTAGATATGTGTTTCATTTTTTATCTATTTTAGCTCTATTGATGCTGTTTTTATGTGTTTTCTGTATTTCTATAATTTCCATGTTTTATTTCATGTTTTTCGAATAATTATGTAATGAAAATTGCTATTCATTGCATACTTCGTAAATTAAAATTGTCTCATGTCGATATCATTAAATTAAATATAAGTCTGTGAAATAGTGAAATGTGTAAATATAATATGACTCTTAATTTTTTAAAAGAAAAAGACCTTTCTCAAGAATGAGAAAGGTCTTTCTAATATTATAAAAAAACTCTAGTAAAGTCTCAGTCCTGATCTAGGTCCAGAGGCTGATACTACAGCTTGCATTCTTGTTTTTTGATTAGCTGTAAACATAAACATTGCTGCGTCATCAACGTAATCCATGTAGTTCATGAAAATTTGAGAACGGCTTACACCACCGCATACTCTGTTAAGTGGATAAGAAGGTGTCCCGAAGTTTGGACCAGGTGAAGCTGGAGTGTCGTTTGAATAATCTGTCTGACAGCCAGCATCGGAAGAGCCCCAAAGATGCGGCAGATTAAGATAGTGACCAACTTCGTGAGTTGCAGTTCTTCCTTGATTAAATGGTGCCGAAGTTCCGGCTCCAGTTCCTATAAAAGGAGCACCTATTACAACTCCATCTAATGAAGAAGAGATTGTTCCTGGATAATACGCATAGCCCAATGTATCATCTGTCATTTTGTTCACGATCCATATATTTAAATAGTTGTCAGGTGAAGTGGCTGCAATACCTGTGCTTGCAGATTTCATTTTATTTTCATCAGGATTCCATACGCTTGTATTGCTTTGTTTTCTAACGATTTTCTCTAATCTGAATCGTATTTTAGTGTCTCCTGCTTTTACTGGGACGAATTCTGAAGGAGTGTTGTTGACGTCCGAATTGGTTGCTCCATAATCTTTATTCAGGACATTGATCTGCGCCTGTAGTCTTGCGTCAGATACATTGTCGGCGCTGGTTTTATAAACAACATTGAATACAACAGGAATTTCTACTGTACCATCAGCAAGTACTTTGCCTACTTTGATGTCGTTGATGTGCTTTGAAGTGTATTCTTCAATCGCAGTTACCCTTGCTCTTGCTTCAGGATCTGTGCTCAGTATTTTATCCCTCATTTTGTCTGATGGGCAAACTCTCTTGCCAGTTAGATTTGATGAAGACTCGGGATTGTTTAGTTGGCCTTCATTTTGGCTGGATAGATTGTCGCTATTACAAGCGGATAGGAATCCTAAGGTAAGGACTCCAAATAGTAGTTTTTTCATAAATTTCAATATTTATATATTTTGTGGAAAAACGAAAATATAGTATTTTGAACTATTTCACAAGGTGGTCATTTATGTATTGATACTTATTTTTATGTTTTTGTAATTAAATATTTAAATCTTCGTTTTGTTTTTTATGATTTTATATGTTGCCTGAGCTGTTTTTGCGTGTTTTTATTATTTATACAATTTCCATGTGTATTTAAAATACTGTATTGTAATTATGTAATGAATTGTTATTTTTATTGAATAATTAATAAATTACATCTCTTGTTTATTATATTAATTTTAATAACGTTTATAACGAATAAAATAAATTCAATTATTTATTTTGTAAAAATAAAACAAGCATTAAGTGTATTTTAGTGGATTTGTTTTTTACTTGAATGTAACGTGATTCATATGCTGAAAAATCCCTTTCTGATTTCAGAAAGGGATTTTTTTATATCATATTGAAAAAAATAGTAATCTGTTAAGTTGCCTTTGGATGCATAGAGAAGTATGTACTTTTCTGATGTTATCTATTTTGTAAAGGTTTAAGAAACTTAATCGAATCCATTTTTCATTGCGAAAACGGCCAGGCCTACCCGGGTTTTTAGATCTAACTTTTCACAAAGCTGATCCCTGTAACTTTCCACTGTTCTTGGGCTGCAGCACATCTTGTCTGCAATCTCTTTATAACTGAGTTCAGTTACAGTATATTTTAAAAACTCCTTTTCACGGTCAGAAATCCTGACACTGTCCTTGGCTTCTTTTTCGCTATTTAAGTTAGAAAATATAATGCGGGATGCCCATTCAGGATAAAAGAAACCTTCCGTATTTAACTTTACAAGGGCTGTTTCAAGATCTTTTGGATGCGTGTTTTTTAAAAGATAGCCTTTTGCTCCGTTTTTGATCATTTTAATTACACTTTTATCATCTCCCTGCATGCTCAAAGCCATCACCTTAATATCAGGATGGTTTTCCTTAAGCCAAAGAACAGTTTCGAAACCATCCATAATAGGCATACTAATGTCCAATAATATAATATCAGGAATTTTACTGTTATTTTCGAATTTCTGGATCATATCCTTTCCATTTTCACAGACGTAAATTACTTCAAAATCTTTAAAATTATCTATGATGCCCTCCAGCGCTTTTGCGATTAGGACGTGGTCGTCTACGATAACAATTGTCTTTTTCATGGCTGTTTTTTTAAAGTGATATTAACGGTAGTCCCTTTGTTTTTTAAACTTTCCAGGGTGAAATCTGCTCCAATGATTTCGGCTCTGTTTTTCATATTTGTTAATCCTATTCCATTCGATCTTATATTGGACCTGTCAAATCCAATACCGTCATCTTTAATATTTAGCTCCCAAAGAACTTCATCAGATGTGTTTAGGTTGATCAGAATATTCTTGCACTTAGCATGCTTGATGCTGTTTTGAATAAATTCCTGGGTAATCCGCAGGAGTACATTTTTATGGACAAACCCTAAATCAAGTTGATTGAAATTATAAGTGAAGCTTACATTGCATCTTTTGAAAGCATTGGTATTGTCTACTTCTTCCTGGATTAAAGTTACAATTTCCTTTTGGTTGATATTGTCATCAGTCAGTGTTTTCGAAAGACTCCTTAAATCCTGTAAAGACTGGTTGATAATCTGTGAAACTTGTTCTATTCGCTCGTTTACTTCAGAAACCTTATTTTCGTAAAGAAGTTGTTGAGTATAGAGACTTACCAATGTTAATTTTTGTCCGATATTATCATGGAGCTCACGTCCAATCTGCTGCATGGTTGCCTGCTGAATTTCCAATTGTGTAGCCAGAAGTTCTTTTTGATGAATTTCATTTTTTATTTCAATTTCAATCAAATACTCTTTTTTTCGTTGTTTATATTTTCTGATGTAAACCATTACGGCTGCTACAAACAGTACAAAGAATATATTGAATAAAATAATGGTTATTAAGAGCTCTGTTTTCCCCATATAAATGAAATTGAGAATAATAAGTACATGATAATCCCTGATATCAGGAAATAGTCAAAATAAATATTGAAGATTCCCCGGTACTCCCTGATTAAGGTCAAAAATGTCCAAAATGGCAAAGTTCCAATATAAAATAAAGTGACACCAAGATTAATATAAAACATCCTGTTTTTGCCAAAATCAAGAATGCTCGAAGAGTTGATCTGCTTATAATATTCCATTACCACGAGAATCATGAGTATAAGACAGCCCAGGGTATAATTTACTGAGAACATGATCTTATTGGTGGAAAAAAGAATTTCGCTTGGGATGAATGAAAGCAGATAGACTAATGATAAAACAGTGAATAGCTTCTTGTTTTCAAAAGACTTCGCTGCATACAGCCAGTAAAAGAATATAAACTGAACAGGGATGACAAAATAATTGTAAAAAGCAGCTTTATTGTATTGCATGATTTGATCACCCCATTTTCCTATGGCTTCACAAAGAAAAATAAAGATTAAAAAATACATGAAATATTTCCAATATTGATTTTTAATTTGCTTATATGATAAAATAGATATAAGTGCTGCAAGCCCCTCTATCCAGAACATAGATTCTTGTATCACTTTTTGGAAATCAGTCATCGTGCTTAGTGTTATTTAAATAAATTGTAAGAGGAATTTCTAGTATGATTCTATTTTAACGCCATCCGGTGGAATTAGATTTCCGTGATTTTGAGCTAGTCCTTCTTCTTCAGTAGGTTCTGCACTACGTGATTTTAAGGCCATTGCAATAGCTTGTCCATTAGAATTCGGATTAAAATCATAGTCTAAAAAGTGGCCCTTTTCATCCTGCTTTTTCATTGTAGGAACCATTACCAGTGTATGTCTTTCTGCATATTCTTTTGGTACGGTATGGTTTTCCATGATTTCCCAGTTTTCAGCTTTTGGATAAGCTGCATAGTAGAATCTGATGCCCAGATCATTTTCAGTTGTGGTAGGATTTACTTTTTTAGCTTCTTCTTCAAGGGTTGAAATAAACTTTTTCAATTTAGGTAGGTCAAACCAGATAGAGTGTGCATCACTCATTTCAAGATTTGAATTAATAGCTTCTAATTGATTATTACGGTAGTTGTTAATCAGTTCCTGAATAAATGCAGTTGTCATGGTGTTTGGACTGCTTAATGTGGCAGTGTCACCTTCAAGGGTAGGTTTTGTTTCCATAATGTTAGTTTTTAAACACATTGTTAGTTAGTAATGCAAATCTCGGAAAAATTTTAATTTAATTAACAGGTGTTTTTCCTATATGTTCTCCGTGATTTTACGGATTGTATTCTTTCGATGTATAAAATGGTATTTTTACTGAAAATGTGATATTTAAACTTTATGTTAATTATATTATTTTTTTTGTTAAAATAATGAATTATTACATTTAATTCTACAGAATTGGATATATTTACTATTCTAAAAAAATAATTTTGAAAACAAAAATTTTTAGCGTAGCCTTTTTAGGCCTTTTGTCGGTTTGGGTGTTATTTCAGTCATGTAATGGTGATAGTGAAAATGATTTGTCTAAAAATAAAATGATTTCTCAAAATTACAAAGATCAATTGATCAATAGTAAAACTGCGCAATCACTTGGAGACATTTATATGGCTAACAACTATCATTTATTGTCTGGCGGTAGAACAGCTAGGGGATTATCCGGAGAAGATGCAAAACAAGTAATCTATCCAATAGAAGTGTTGAGTTCCTATGTAGATTATGTGATCGGAAAAGTAGGTGAAGATGCATTAATTGGTGTCAATGTAGGACAGTATCCTCTTGATCAATTAATAGATAGTCGCCAGAGACAAGATTATGAAGGATATCAAACCATGTTCTTAATGGCATATAAAAATACAAGCGATACTATTTCAGTAAATAACGCAGTAGAAGCTCTGAATCATGGAAATCTTATTCCACCAGATGCAACATCCTATGATAAAGAGCTGTTGGATAAGAATTTTGAAAATTATGTAATTACAGATGAGGCCGCAATGCTTTTGTATAATACCTATACTTTTAATAATGAAAAGACATTGAATGCAGAAGGGGTTGAAGTACAACGACAATACTTTTACAGTGTCAACGTATTAAGAGATTATCTTCAGTATGTAAAAGAGCAGGCTAATTTGAAAGGAATTACCGATATAAATATTTCAATCAATATAGGACAGAACAGCTTCGGTTCAGATGTGTCGGCTAAAGGAAAGCAAAAGGCAGGAGATCAGTGTATTTATTTCACGGCATTTCCTAGAGGGAATAATATGAAAGATATGGCAGGGAATCCTCTTAATACCCTTTCTGCACTTAAATAAAATAAATTAAGATGAAATAAAAAAGGTGAGAATTTATTCTCACCTTTTATTTTTTAGACACATGGGTATCTCCTGATGTCTTTACATGTATTGTCTGCGGTACAGCATAATCCTGGTGGGCATCCGCCTCCGAGATCACAATAAATTGGTGCAGGGCCCGCTCCCACAATTTTCTTTAAATCATTTCTTTTTAACTTTTTCATAATAGTCTTTGTTTTAATTACTAAAAAATTTGGTAAGGATAAATGTATGAATAAGTATTCACATGGTGACTTATTTAGTAATAAAAAATAAGTGCTATAGATTTGGTCTACAGCACTTACCACAAAAATAATATATATGAAAAAAACTACTTTATTTTTCTGCTGGTCTGAAAACCAGTCCTGTTTCATCGAAATAATCTAAAGTGATTCTATCACCATCATTTACAGTTCCTGCCAGAATTTCTCTTGACAGTTTATTTAGAACTTCCTGTTGAATTACCCTTTTTAAAGGTCTCGCTCCAAAAGCAGGATCATATCCTTTATTCATCAGATAATCTACGGCATCCTGAGTAGCTGTCATGATAATGTTTCGTTTAGCGAGCATATCATTGAAACCTCTCAATTGATACTGAACGATTTTTCCAATTTCTTTTTTCCTCAATGGCTGGAACAATACGATCTCATCAATTCTGTTTAAGAATTCCGGACGTAAAGTTTGTTTCAATAAATCAAAAACTTCATCTTTTGTTTTATCTACGATCTGGTCCTGATTCTCTTCAGTGATATTTTCAAAATTCTCCTGAATTAAGTGTGAACCTAAATTCGAGGTCATAATGATGATTGAATTTTTAAAATTGACAACACGTCCTTTATTATCCGTTAAACGGCCATCATCAAGAACCTGCAACAGGGTATTGAAAACGTCTGGATGTGCTTTTTCAATTTCATCCAAAAGAACAACTGAATAAGGTCTTCTTCTTACAGCTTCTGTCAGCTGTCCACCTTCATCATATCCTACATATCCCGGAGGGGCACCTACCAATCTTGAGACAGAGTGACGTTCCTGATATTCACTCATATCAATTCTGGTCATATTATTTTCATCGTCGAATAGAAACTCAGCCAATGCTTTGGCTAATTCCGTTTTACCTACTCCGGTTGTTCCCAGGAAAAGAAATGAACCGATTGGCTTTTTCTCGTCACTTAACCCAGCCCTGTTTCTTCTGATCGCATCTGCGACAGCTTGTATAGCTTCGTCCTGACCAACAACTCTATGATGAAGTTCTGTTTCAAGATGTAATAATTTTTCTCTTTCAGACTGTAAAAGTTTAGTAACCGGAATTCCTGTCCATTTTCCAATGACTTCTGAGATATTTTCTGATGTTACTTCCTCTTTGATCAGCTCATTCTGATGATTTTGCATTTCCAATTCAAGTTTCTGCAAAGCATCCTCTTTCTCTTTTATTTTTCCATACTGGATTTCTGCTACTTTAGCATAATCTCCGGCTCTGGAAGCTCTTTCAGCCTCTAGCTTTAAAGATTCTATGTCTTTTTTGATCTGCGTAAGATCTTCGCTTTTTTGTTTTTCTTTCAACCATTTTGCGTTGATCTCATTTCTTTGTTCAGAAATTTTTGAGATATCTTCTTTTAAATGGTCTATTTTAGTTTGGTTACCTTCTCTTGAAATCGCAGCCAATTCGATTTCCATCTGCATCAGCTTTCTATCCAGAACATCCAGTTCTTCCGGTTTGGAATTGATCTCCATTCTCAATTTTGCGGATGCTTCGTCAATAAGGTCGATGGCTTTATCCGGTAAAAATCGGTCTGAGATATATCTCTGAGACATTTCAACGGCAGCGATAATTGCTTCGTCTTTGATTCTTACTTTATGATGCGCTTCATATTTGTCCTTAATACCCCTGAGAATAGAAATTGCAGATTCTGTATCTGGCTCTTCCACCATTACTTTTTGGAAACGTCTTTCAAGAGCCTTATCTTTTTCAAAATATTTTTGATACTCATTTAATGTAGTTGCTCCGATTGCTCTTAATTCTCCTCTTGCCAATGCAGGTTTAAGGATATTAGCGGCATCCATAGCGCCCTCTCCACCTCCTGCTCCTACCAAAGTATGGATCTCATCGATGAAAAGAATGATCTGTCCGTCGGACTTAATCACCTCATTAACTACTGATTTTAAACGTTCTTCAAATTCTCCTTTATATTTTGCACCCGCGATCAGTGCTCCCATATCCAATGAATACAATGTTTTATCCATTAGGTTTTCAGGAATATCGCCGGAAATAATACGATGAGCAATTCCTTCTGCGATAGCTGTCTTACCAACCCCCGGCTCACCTATAAGGATCGGATTATTTTTAGTTCTTCTCGAAAGGATTTGTAATACACGACGGATCTCTTCATCACGTCCGATTACCGGATCCAATTTTCCTTCGGCTGCTAATTCATTAAAGTTTTTAGCATATTTGTTTAAGGCTTGATAAGTCTCCTCTGAACTTGCAGAGTTTGCCTTGCTTCCTTTTCTTAATTCTTTTATAGCTCCTTCCAACAGGCTTTTGGTTACACCCATATCTTTTAACATTTTAGAAACCTCCGAAGATGTATCTAAAAGAGATAACCATAAATGCTCAATGGTCACAAATTCATCACCCATCTTTTTTGCGATATTGGGTGCATCCAATAAAACTTTATTGGCAGATTGTGATAGGTATATATTGCCCCCCTGAACTTTGGGAAGTCTTTCCAGGTTTTCCCGGTTACGTTCTCTTACTAGGGTGGCGTCTGCTTCAGACTTTTTCAGTAAAAATGGTGAAATGTTTTCATCTACCTGGAAAATACCTTCCAAAAGATGTTGTGGTTCTATGCTTTGATTGCCTAATTCCATAGCAACTTGTTGTGCTGCCTGGATGGCTTCTTGTGATTTTACAGTATATTGATTTAAGTTCATATTTTATATTTTTGGGTTGAGTTTTGGATTTTAGATTTCAGACATCAGATTTCAGACCATAAGACTTCGAATTAAAATAAATTTTAAAATCTTTATCTAAAGTCTGATGCCTTCATCTAATTTTAATCATTTAATTCGACTAGCATATCGCAAAAATTGTTCAATTATTGAATTTTCAAATTTTTAGGACAAAATTTCCGAATATTGTATTTTGGGTAAGGGTTTCACTAGACAAAATTTCCATTTTTTGAAATCCAGTTGTAAATTTTGACATCTTCAATAATTTCCAAGTAGGGTTAAAAGGAGTAAATGAAACTTTTATAACCCAAAAAACGACAGATTGGATCAAAAAAGTTACTTTTGTATTTTACTGATGGAACTTAAAGAAAAACAAAGAAAAATTTTAGACGAGGCCGTTCAGCTTTTCAAAGAGAAAGGTTATATGGGCAGCTCTGTGAGAGACTTAGCAACCCAGTTGAATATAAAGGCAGCTTCCCTGTATGCCCACATTCGGTCAAAAGAAGAGATTCTTGAGTGGATCTGCTTTGGAATTGCACAGGATTTCTTTATAGAACTTCAGGAAGTACAGAACACAGATATTGATCCAAAAGATAAGCTCAATTTGTTTATTGACAAACATTTATCGGTTGTTCTTAAAAATCCCGATGTTACCCATATTTATTCTAATGAATGGAAGCACCTTGAAGAAAGACTTCCTGAATTTGTGGAATTGAGAAAGAAGTATCAGCAAGAAGTTGAGCAATTAATTTCAGCCATTTATAAAGCTGAAAACTGGGAATTAAAATCATCTGTTTTTACAACGAGATTCATTCTTCATACTTTAAATAACTCTTATTTCTGGTTCAAAAGAAATACAGAATCTACCACAGAAATTACCGACGAGATCAGAAATAAAATACTGTTCGGGCTTTTGGGTAATCAAAAAAGTAATTAATTTTTACATCCTGATTATTTAGAACTATTCAAAATATGACGAAAATCATAAAAATTTTGTCAGCTCCCAAAATCTTTTTAAATTTACACCTAACAAATGTTAGTTAGTTTTTATGGATTTTGAAGTTGAATATTTGAAGCTTGACCAGTTGAGACAGCTCCAGTCCGAGAGATTGGTGAATTTGGTCAATTATCTTGAGGATAAATCGGATTTTTATAAAAGGAAATTTGATGAAGTAGGAGTAAACTCTAAGGAGATAAGGTCAATTGCAGATGTCACAAAGCTACCCATTACGTACAAACAGGATTTAAGAGATAATTATCCGTTCGGATTATTTACGGTTCCAAAGCATGAACTTCAACGAATTCATTGCTCAAGTGGAACTACTGGAAAGCCAACTGTTGTAGGATATACTAAAGAAGATGTGGATCTCTTCAGTGAAGTGGTTGCAAGATCATTGAACGCAGCAGGCGCAAAACCGGGAATGCAATTGCATAATGCTTACGGATATGGGATCTTTACAGGTGGATTAGGACTTCATTATGGAGCTGAAAAGTTAGGGATGAGTGTTCTTCCCATTTCGGGAGGGATGACAACAAGACAAGTCGATCTCATTATGGATTTTAAACCCGAAGTGATTTGTTGTTCGCCATCTTATGCACTGACAATTGCTGATGAATTTTCTAAACGGGGGATTTCAGCAGATGAGATTAGTTTAAAATATGCCGTTCTGGGTTCTGAACCCTGGACGGAGATTATAAGACACCATATTGAAGAAAGACTAGGTGTTCATGCAACGAATATCTACGGTTTAAGTGAAATTATCGGACCGGGAGTGTCGATGGAAGATTTTGAAGAGAAAGGAGGATCTTACATTTGGGAAGACCACTTTTATCCGGAAATTTTAGATCCCGTTACAAAAGAACCGGTTCCTTTTGGAGAGGAAGGAGTTTTAGTCATTACTACCTTAACGAAAAAAGCAATGCCTCTTTTAAGATATTGGACGAATGATATTACAAGTCTTTATTA
Source organism: Chryseobacterium sp. T16E-39 (assembly GCF_002216065.1). Lineage (NCBI taxonomy): Bacteria > Pseudomonadati > Bacteroidota > Flavobacteriia > Flavobacteriales > Weeksellaceae > Chryseobacterium > Chryseobacterium sp. T16E-39. The sequence goes on from NZ_CP022282.1 coordinate 3,834,612, forward strand.
TGATGAGAATGGAAAAAGAGGAATGGTGAAAATGAGACCCCTTCTGGGAAGAGCAGATGATATGCTGATTGTAAGAGGAGTGAATGTTTATCCAAGCCAGATCGAAGAAGCTTTTTCACACGTAGAAGGAGTAGTTCCCAACTATTATCTCACGCCCATTGAAAAAGAACAGATGTGTGTAGCCTTGGATATTGATCTCGAAATAGATGATGATTTTGTTAAATCTCAACAACTTGAAATAAATACCGATGATTATCTTATTTTTGTCGGGAACTTTGGAAAAAATATAGAAAACGAAATAAAGAAAAGAGTAGGGATAACCACGAAGGTTAAAATTCATACTCAGGACAGCTTGCCGAAATGCGAGGGTGGAAAAATTAATAGAATACTTAAGAAAAAATGAATTCATTTTATAAACTAAAAACTGTAAAAGTTCAGAAAGATACTGATGAAGCTGTAAATGTTGCAGTGGAAATTCCTGATGAGCTAAAAGATAAATTCAGGTTTAAGCAGGGACAATACCTTAACTTCCGAATGATGATCGACGGAAACGAGGAGAGACGTTCTTATTCTATCTGTAATGCTCCAAGTGAAAAAAGCAATACATTAGAAGTATTGGTAAAACTTTTAGAAGGAGGAAAAGTTTCTGGATATTTTAATGAGCATCTTCATATGGATGAACTCTTGGAGGTGATGCCACCAATGGGAGGATTCAATACAAGCTATCACCCAACGAATACCAAAACATATGTTGGTTTAGCGGCAGGAAGTGGAATAAGTCCGGTTCTTTCCAATATTAAAGAAAGCCTTTATCAGGAACCTGACAGCAAAGCTTACCTGTTCTATAGCAACAGAAGCATGAATCATGTTATGAAAAAAGGTGAAATCGATAAACTGGTTGAGCATTTCAAAGGAAGGCTAAACGTTGTTTATCTGGTAAGCCGTGAAAAACATGAAGATCCTATTTTTGAAGGTAGAATTTCTCCTGAAAAATTAGATCATTTATTTGAAAGATATACGGACATCGATGTAAAAGAATCTACCTTTTTCATTTGTGGACCTGCCGAGATGATCAAAGGAATTTCTGATTATCTAAAGAAGGAGAAAAAAGTACCTGCTATTCAGGTTTTATTTGAATACTTTACGGCTCCGGATGATGAAAATTCTGAGGAAATGAGCGATGAATTCAAAGCTATTGCCAATATTGAAAGTATGGTAACGGTAATTATTGATGATGATGAATATTCGTTCCACCTTAATTCTAAAAAAGAGAGTATCTTAGATAAAGCATTGAAAGACAATCTTCCTGTACCGTTTGCTTGTAAAGGAGGAGTGTGCTGTACGTGTAAGGCAGAGGTTCTGGAAGGAGAAGTTTTCATGGAGAAAAACTTTGCGCTTACCGAAGACGAGGTAGCAAGAGGATTTGTTCTTACTTGCCAATGTCACCCAACTACCAATGTGGTGATGCTTAATTACGACGTTTAATTGTATTATTGATTCATTGTAAAATGTATTCATGAATACATTAATACTTTTTACATTTTACAAAAAATAAAAGATATGGACTTAGAAAAATTTGTTCAATACGTTCACGAAGAAAATAAAGTAGAACCAAAAGATGTGATGCCTGATGATTACAGAAAACTATTGGTTCGTCAGATATCACAGCATGCCCATTCTGAAATTGTGGGAATGTTACCGGAAGCTAACTGGATCTCCAGAGCTCCTTCATTGAGAAGAAAAATGGCTTTGTTGGCTAAAGTTCAGGATGAAGCAGGACATGGTTTGTACTTGTATTCTGCTACCGAAACTTTAGGAAACGGAACGATCAGAGCTGATAGAGATGCTACATATGATGATATGCTTGAAGGGAAAGCGAAATATTCAAGTATTTTCAACTACCCTACATTAAGCTGGGCAGATATCGGAGCAATCGGCTGGTTGGTAGATGGTGCTGCTATTATGAATCAGGTAATGCTAATGGGGAATTCCTATGGTCCTTATTCCAGAGCAATGGTGAAGATCTGTAAAGAAGAATCTTTTCACCAAAGACAAGGGTACGAAATCCTGATGGCTCTTTGCCGTGGAACGAAACAACAGAAAGAAATGGCTCAGGCTTCGTTAAATCGTTTCTGGTGGCCAGCTCTAATGATGTTTGGACCTAATGATGACAGCTCACCCAACTCTAAAATTTCAATGAACTATAGAGTAAAGCGCGAGAGTAACGACAGTCTTCGTCAGAGATTTATTGACGTTACCGTTTCTCAGGCTGAATTCTTAGGATTAACGGTTCCGGATAAAGACTTGAAATGGAATGAAGAAAGAGGTCATTATGATTTCGGAGAGCTTCCATGGGATGAGTTCATGACCATTTTAAAAGGAAACGGGCCTTGTAATAAGAAAAGATTACAGACAAAAGTAAAAGCGCAGCAGGAAAACCTTTGGGTAAAAGAAGCGGCGGCAGCTTTTGCAGAGAAACAAGGAAAAGAAGTAATATAGGAAATTAGTGAGAGTTTTATTTCAATTACTATTTTTCTTAAGTATTTCCTTTTTTAAAGGACAGGATCTAAACAAACTTGCAAACCTTTCTTCTAAAATAGAAAATGAAAGAGAAATAAGAATTTATGTAGATAATGGAATTACAAATAGCGGAAAAATTTTTAGAATTTATCAAGAGAATAACAATAAGTGGAATGCAGAAGTTATACAATGGTTTTTACCTGAAAAGATAAGTGAAGATGAGTTTGAAATGATTCCAGCCAAGGTAAATAAACTAAAATCCAAAGATATACTTGAGAAAGCCTTTGTAAATATTGAAGCTATGAATATAGGCCACCTGCCAAAAGAGGAAAATTTTAATTATAAAACATCTAAATCAAAAGCTGTTTATGATGATGAAAATGGATATGTATTATTGACGCGTGAAATTAGTATTACAGATGGGGTAGGCTTTTCAGTAAAATATAAATCGAATAAAAAAGAAAATGAATTTCATTATTCTAATCCTAAATCTTATTTAAAAGATACTCCAGGAATTGATGAATATGAAAGCTTCATGAAAATTTTAAAATATGTTGAAAATAATTTTAACATTCAGTTAGATTAAAAATAAAGAAAAATGAGTCAATTAGATATGTGGGAAGTGTTTATTCAGACTAAACCAGGTTTATCTCACAAACACGCCGGAATAGTACAGGCACCAACAGCAGAAATGGCTTTGCAGAATGCAAGGGACGTTTATACAAGAAGAAAAGAAGGAACTTCAGTTTGGGTTGTTCCAAGCAAATATATAGTGACTTCAGAAGGGGTAGATCAGGAATCTTTCTTTGATCCTGCAGACGACAAGCTATACCGTCACCCGACTTTCTATGAGATTCCTAATGATGTAAAAAACATGTAATTAATATAGATTTGAAGATATGAGATATCAGACCCCAGACTTAATGTCAACATCTGAAATCTAGTGTCTGAAATCTGAAATTTATTAAACAATGAACCCATTATATAATTATTTATTAAAACTAGCAGACGACAGTTTCATTATGGGACAGCGTTTGTCTGCGTGGTGCGGTGAAGGTCCTTATTTGGAGGAAGATATTGCATTAACAAACATCGCATTGGATGAACTTGGACAGGCCAATAACTTTTACGTTTATGCTTCAAGAGTGATCGATAACGGTAAGAGTGAAGATGATCTGGCGTTTTTAAGATATGAACATGAATATCTGAATGCGCATCTTACAGAACTTCCCAATGAAGACTATGCACAGACAATTCTTAAAGTGTATATTTTTTCTGTGTATCAGAAACTGATGTATGAAGCATTGTCAAACTCTACAGATGAAGAACTTTCAGCGATTGCTCAGAAATCTTTTAAAGAAGTCAGATATCATTACACTCATGCTGCATCGTGGATGAAAATTTTTGCCCAGGGGACAGAAGAAAGTAAAACCCGATTGGTTAAAGCAATTGAAAATATCTGGGAATATACAAAAGGATTATTTGCGAAAACAGAAGGTGAGGATGATTTAATAGCTCTGAATATCGTTCCTGATACTGATAATCTTTACGAGCAATTTATAGCGATTACAGAAAAGGATTTTGCTGATTTTGGATTAGACTACCCGAAAGATCATTTCATGCAGCCAAAATCAAGAACCGGATATCATACTGAATATTTTGGATTTATTCTTTGTGAATTACAATATATGCAGAGAGCTTATCCGGGATGTACCTGGTAACAACAAATGAGTTAATTTGAAAATAGGCTAATTTGAAAATGGCGGACTGCCTTAATTTTCAAATTTTCAAATTTTTTAATTCTCAAATTAATAAATGAAAAATCCTTTAGAAATATTAGAAATGGTTCCAGATCCGGAAATTCCGGTAATTAATATTGTGGAACTGGGTATTGTAAGAGAAGCGAAGGTTACCAGTGAGAATTCTGTTGAGGTAACAATTACGCCTACTTATTCTGCCTGCCCTGCTATGTTTACCATTGAAGAAGATATCATGAAGATCATGAAGGAAAACGGCTGGGATGCAAAAGTAGTGACTAAAATGTTTCCGATTTGGACAACAGATTGGTTGACAGATGAAGCAAGAGAAAAACTTCGTGTTTATGGAATTACACCTCCCGAAAAAGGAGCAGATGAACATCATATTGGGAAACCTAAAAAGTGTCCACGCTGTGGTTCGATGAATTCAAAACAGATAAGCAGATTCGGATCTACATTATGTAAGGCTTCCTATCAATGCTTAGACTGTTTAGAGCCATTTGACTATTTTAAATGTCATTGATTTGACCTGTAAATACGTGCCTGTAGGATTGAATTGGCTATTTTATTTGCTGCATTGTAAAACTGCTTAATTGTTACATTATTCTACATTGCTACATTGTTTTATATTGTTAAATTAGAGCATTGTTAAATAATAAATTAAAAAACTATGTATACACAACTTGATATTGAAACACATTTTGACGGAAAACTCAAAATCGCTTACCTGAATCAACCAGAAACGATGAATGCTCTTACAAAGCCATCTTTATCAGATTTAAAAGATTTTATTAGTGATTGTAATAATGATGATACGGTAAGATGTGTGGCAATTTCCGGAAGAGGAAGAGCATTCTGCTCAGGTCAGAATTTAGATGATGCTTTCGTACAGGGTAACGAACATCATGATAACGATATCATAAGAAAAATTGTCGTAGACTATTACAATCCTTTGGTTACAGAAGTGACACATTGCAGAAAACCTGTTATTGCACTGGTAAATGGCCCTGCAGTGGGAGCTGGTGCTATGTTAGCACTTATTTGTGACTTTGTTTTAGCTGTTGATAAATCTTATTTTGCTCAGGCATTTTCAAATATAGGATTGATTCCAGATACTGGAGGAACTTACTTCTTACCTAAATTATTAGGAAGACAGCTGGCTAATTACCTGGCATTTACAGGGAAAAGATTATCCGCGGAAGAATCAAAAGCCCATGGTTTGGTAGCAGAAGTTTTCACAGAAGAAGAGTTTGTTCCAAAATCTATGGAAATATTAGAAAAGATGGCCAATATGCCAACTGCTGCCCTAAAACTAACTAAAAAAGCTTTCGCTCAATCATATACCAACACACTAAAAGAACAACTTGAGCTAGAAGGTGATCTACAACAGGAAGCTGCTGAAACAGAAGACTTCATCGAAGGAGTAAATGCCTTTTTACAAAAAAGAAAACCTGATTATAAAGGAAGATAAACTTCGTATTAAAGTATTCATGTAAAATGTCTTGATGATTCTATGGGAGCTCTTAATAAGAACAAATTAGAATTTCACATCTTTTACATGAATACTTTTTACATAAATACATTGTACAAGAAAAATGAATGTAGGAATTATCGGTGCCGGAACTATGGGAATAGGCATCGCACAAGTAGCTGCAACGAATGGATGCAAAGTTTGGGTATATGATGCCAATCCAAAACAGGTAGAAATGGCTACTGTAGGTTTGGAAAAAACATTAACCAAATTGGTGGATAAACAGAAAATTTCGGCAGAGAAAATGACTGAAATTTTAGCTAATATTTCCATTGCTACAGAATTAAAGGATTTTAAAGACTGTGAACTAGTCATTGAAGCGATTATAGAAAACAAAGAAATCAAAACCAAAGTTTTCACAGAGCTGGAAAGTCATGTTTCAGAAAATTGTGTCATAGGTTCTAATACATCATCCATTTCTATCACCTCTCTTGGTGCAGAATTACAAAAACCTGAGCGTTTTATTGGAATTCACTTTTTCAACCCTGCGCCATTAATGCCTTTAGTGGAAATTATACCTTCTTTACTAACCGAGAAATCTTTAGCGGAGAAAATGTATAACCTCATGAAAGACTGGGGAAAAGTTCCTGTAATTGCTAAAGATATCCCAGGATTTATCGTTAACAGAATTGCACGCCCTTTCTATGGGGAAGGCTTAAGGATTGTTGAAGAGAATTTAGCAACACCGGAACAGGTAGATGATGCAATGAGAACATTAGGAAACTTTAAAATGGGTCCTTTTGAATTGATGGATCTTATTGGGGTTGATGTAAACTTCTCTGTAACCACTACTGTTTATAAGGATTATTTTAATGATCCGAAATACAAACCTTCTCTATTACAACAACGTATGTCTGAAGCTAAGCTTCATGGCAGAAAAACAGGGAAGGGTTTCTTCGACTATAGTGAAGGAGCTGAAAAACCTGTTGCTCAAAAGGATGATACTTTATATCAGGAGATCTTCCTAAGAATTATTTCAATGTTGATCAATGAAGCAGTAGAAGCTAAAAGATTAGGGGTTGCTAATGATGAGGATATTGAATTGGCAATGCAGAAAGGAGTGAACTATCCGAAAGGATTGTTAAGTTGGGGAAAAGAAATCGGCTATTCCAAAATATCTGAAACCTTACAAGGCCTTTACGAAGAATATCAGGAAGAAAGATACAGGCAAAGCCCTTTGTTGAAAAAGCTTGTATAGTTTGAGTACTACTGATACAATGGATTTAGACCTGTTCAGGTCTGAACTGGAGCAAAGGCTTTTGATGGCAAAAGAATATTTAATTCAGGAGCTTTCCTCGATTGATGATGATCAGGAAAGACTTGAATTATTAGGGAAATTCAATGACCAATATAAAGAGCTTACAAAAAGGATAGCCAATGAAAATAGGATTGATCTCAATGCTCAGTATCAATCCGGAGATTTTTCATATGAAAAAATAATTCTTGGTAAAACAATGGATATTTATGATAAGTTGGCCGATGAATTATATGAAGAAATAACAAGCGCAAATTAAAAATGAATCCAAGACAAGTTGCAGATTATATGCTCAATCAGGATTATTTTTCCCAATGGATGAATATCAGAATGATTGAGGTCAAAGAGAATTATTGTTTAATAGAAATGCCCATCAGGAAAGAGATGATCAATGGGCTTAAAACCGTTCACGGGGGAGTTACATTTGCTTTTGCAGACTCTGCACTTGCATTTTCGTCCAATAATTCCGGGGATGCAGCGGTAGCTTTAAACTGTATCATCAATTTTACCAAAGCGGGAAAAGAAGGTGATATTTTCAGAGCAGAAAGTAAATTGGTAAATGATACCAGAAAGACAGCCGTCTATGACATCCAGATTACCAATCAAAATGAAGAACTGATTGCAAAATTTGTAGGAACCGTTTATAAAATTGGAAAAAAAGTAACAGAATTATAAAAAGATAACAGACGTCAGATACCAGATATTAGATTAAAAATGTCTGACATCTGGTATCTGAAATCTCAAAATCTAAAATAAAAATGAAAAACGTATACATCATAGATTATATCAGAACTCCTATTTCAAAATTACAGGGAGGTTTGTCAGAAGTTAGGGCGGATGATCTGGCTGCTGTAGTCATTAAAGAAATTGTTGCCAGAAACCCTGAAGTTCCTGTAGAAGAAATTGAGGATGTTATTTTTGGTTGTGCTAATCAGGCGGGAGAAGATAACCGTAACGTAGCCAGGATGGCTCTTTTATTAGCTGGATTGCCGTACAAAATTGGAGGTGAAACTGTAAACAGGTTGTGTGCTTCAGGAATGTCAGCTGTAGCTAATGCATTCAGATCAATTGCTGCCGGTGAAGGAGAAATCTATATTGCTGGGGGAGTAGAACATATGACACGCTCACCTTATGTAATGTCAAAACCAGGCGCCGCTTTTGGAAGAGACAGTCAGATGTTTGACACCACATTTGGATGGCGTTTTGTCAACCCTAAAATGAAAGAGTTGTATGGGGTTGACGGGATGGGAGATACTGCTGAAAATTTAGCAGATATGCACCAGATCAATAGAGAAGATCAGGATCGGTTTGCTTTATGGTCCCAGATGAAGGCTACAAAAGCTCAGGAAAGTGGAAGGCTGGCAGAAGAAATTGTGAAAGTAGAAATTCCACAGAAAAAAGGAGAACCTAAAATTTTCGATAAAGATGAATTCATAAAACCTACATCTTCTATAGAAGGGTTGGGGAAACTTCGTCCGGCTTTCAGAAAAGAAGGAACCGTAACAGCAGGAAATGCTTCAGGAATGAACGATGGTGCAGCAGCACTTATTCTGGCAAGCGAAGAAGCAGTTAAAAAATATGGATTAAAGCCAAAAGCTAAGATCTTAGGATCTGCCGTAGCTGGGGTTGAACCAAGAATTATGGGAATTGGTCCTGTAGAAGCTACTCAAAAATTACTGAAAAGATTAGATCTTTCTTTAGAAGATATGGATGTTATTGAACTAAACGAGGCGTTTGCTGCACAAGCTTTAGCAGTAACAAGAAGTTTGGGATTAAAAGATGATGACTCAAGAGTGAATCCAAACGGAGGAGCTATTGCAATCGGACATCCGCTTGGAGTTTCAGGGGCAAGAATTATTGGTTCTGCGGCTATGGAACTTCATAAGCAAGATAAAAAATATGCTTTGTGTACCCTTTGTATTGGTGTAGGACAAGGTTATGCAATGGTAATTGAAAAAATGTAACAATCTAAAAATGTAGCAATGTAACAATCCATTATCATGCTGAGCGTAGTCGAAGCACCCAATTGGTATACTGTTACATTGATATATTGTTAAATTAAAAACTATGAACATCTACTCATATCATGGAATTCGTCCGGTTATAAAACCATCTGCCTATATTCATCCGCAAGCGGTGATTATTGGAAATGTGGAGATCGGCGAAGAAGTTTATATCGGTCCCAATGCTGTAATCCGGGGGGATTGGGGTAAAATAATTATTAAAGACGGTGCTAATGTTCAGGAAAATTGTACCCTACATGTATTTCCAAATATTGAAACCATTTTAGAAGAATCGGCACATATTGGTCATGGAGCAATTATTCATTCCGGACATATTGGGAAGAACTGTCTTGTTGGGATGAATGCCGTTGTAATGGACAAAGCGGTAATCGGAGAAGAATGTATTATTGGTGCATTAGCTTTTGTTCCTGCGAATTTTATATCTGAACCCAGAAAGCTGATCGTAGGAAGTCCCGCAAAGATTATCCGTGATGTTTCCGATGATATGATACGCTGGAAGACGGAAGGAACAAAATTGTATCAGGAATTAGCGAGAGAAGGAAAAGAGGCTATTTTACCTTGTGAACCTTTCTCTGAATTTGTAGAACAAACACCCACCAAAATTGTTGATTACAGCATTTGGGCGGACATTAAATAATTAGGAAGGTAGATTATGATAAAGAAAATTTTTATAGTATGCGGTATTTTACTGACCTTTAAGTTTGTAAGTATAGCGCAAACTACAACTGTAAAACCTCTTACCATTGGAGAAATAAGAACTTTAAAATCCAATGTTTTAAAGGAAGATAGAACCTTAAATATTTATCTTCCTAATGGTTATGATAAGACAAAAGCTTATCCCGTAATTTATCTTTTAGATGGAAGCATCAATGAGGATTTTATACATGTGAGTGGATTAGTACAATTTTTTAATCAAATGTATGCGATGCCACAGACTATTGTTGTAGGTATAGCTAATATCGACAGAAAAAGAGATTTTACTTTTCATACTGATTTAAAGGATTTACAGAAAGACTATCCTACAACAGGGCATTCCGATAGATTTATTAATTTTCTTGAAAAGGAATTAAAACCATATGTGGAAAGCCAATTTAAAACCACAGATAAATATTTGTTTGGCCAATCTCTTGGAGGACTTTTAGCAACAGAAATTCTTCTAAAAAAACCAGAGATGTTTGATAATTATTTTATCATTAGCCCAAGTTTGTGGTGGGATGATGAGAGTTTGTTAAAGCAGGCACCACAGCTCCTTGCAAAATCTGCAGATGCTAAAAAATTCGTTTATGTTTCGGTAGGAAAAGAGGAGCACCCTGTCATGGTAAAAGATGCAGCATCTCTATATGATGTTCTCAAACAGGCAGGAAAGAAAAACTGGACGGTTGAATACAAGGTAATGGAAACTGATAATCACGCTACGATACTTCATAGAAGCCTTTATGATGGACTGGTAAAACTCTTTCCTTACAAAGAACAAAAATAATTTAGAAGAAAATAATTAATCTCTTTTAAGTTTCAGGAAGATGAAGTCGCTTCTGTAATATTACAAAGCATTTTGTTGTATCATAGATAATAATTTTATACAAGTATTTTATCATGAAAAAACTATTGTTAATTTTAAGTATATTCTTAAGCTTTATCGTATACGCTCAAAATTCTATACCCTTTACCCTTAATGAATATGGGCATATTATGATTAAAGTAAAGGTGGATAATGTAGAAGGAAACTTTATTTTTGATACCGGAGCCGGGCTTAATGTGTACTTTGATAAATTTGCCAAAAAGCTTTCTAAAAAGGAATCGTATAATTTTTTTGTTGGACATAGAGCCACCGGAGAAGCGATAGATTGTCCTCTTTATCATTCTGAAAGTTTGGTAATAGGTAAAAGTGAGTTTAAGAATCAGACATACAGTACCTTTGATGTCGATTTTCCTGGTATTGATGGGTTAATTTCTCTTCAGATGTTTCAAAATATACCCGTAACCATTGATTATGAAAAGAGTAAATTGGTATTTGGGGAACTGAAGAATAGCGATAAAAAGAAATCTATTGATATTCAGGTTGCTGATCAGGCAGGAAAAGCAATTGATATTTTTACGAATGTCAAGCTAAATGATAAAATTACGATTCAGGTTTCTCTTGATTCAGGATCTGGAAAAGGAGCATTTAGTTTTAGTTCCCGGTTTTTAGATGTTTTGAAATTGAATAAAGCTGATTTTAAAATTACAGAAGCAAAGAGTGATTTTAATGATGCAAAATCCAATAAAGTGTACAGCGGCAGTATTGCTCAGATTTCTACAGCGAATGGACTCGCTAAAGTTCAAAATCTTAACGCCCGTTTTGTAGATGGGCTCATCTATGAGGGGATCACCGGAATCGAGTGGATCGGGAAGAAGATAACGATCAGTATTCCTGATAAGAAAATATATATCATAAAATAAATAAGACCAACCTATATTACAGTAAACTCTGTTTTAAATTATGGAAAAACTAAAGAATTACATCTACGGAGAATGGGTAGAAGGAACCGGAGCCGGTATTCCGCTTTATAATGCCGTAACCGGCGAGCAGGTAGCTATTTCGGATACTGAAGGCCTTCAATTTGAGCATGCTCTTGATTTTGGAAGAACTGTAGGATACAAAAATTTATCCTCAATGACTTTTTATGATCGTGGGGAAATGCTGAAGAAAGTAGCATTGTATCTTTTGGAAAGAAAGAAAAAATATTACGATTTATCATATAAAACAGGAGCAACTCACGTAGATTCATGGGTGGATATTGAAGGTGGTTTTGGTACTTTCTTTACCTATTCCGGACTAGCAAAAAGGATGCTTCCCAACACACCGTTTTGGGTAGATGGTGAAACACAGAAAATTTCTGCAAACGGAACTTTTTTAGGAACACATATTCTGACTCCAAGTGAAGGGGTTTCTGTTCAGATCAATGCTTATAACTTCCCTGTTTGGGGGATGTTGGAGAAATTATCCACTTCATTATTGGCGGGGGTTCCTTCTATCGTTAAACCTTCTCCTTTTGGTTCTTACCTTACTAATGCCGTATTCCAGGATATGATTGAAAGTGGTCTTCTTCCTGAAGGTGCTGTGCAATTAGTTTGTGGTGAACCCGGAAATATTCTCGACTATGTTCAGGATGGAGACTCAGTCCTATTCACAGGTTCTGCCAATACGGGAAGAAAATTAAAGTCTTTACCTTCTGTGGCAGGAAATGCAGTACGTTTCAATATGGAGGCTGATTCTTTAAACTGCTCAATCCTTGGATTAGACGCAAAACCGGGAACACCTGAATTTGATTTGTTTATCAAAGAGGTTCGTAATGAAATGACAACCAAAGCAGGGCAAAAATGTACAGCAATCAGAAGAATTATTGTTCCTGAGCATTTAATTGGGGATGTACAAAGTGCTTTATCGAAAGCTTTGGATCAGACTAAAATCGGAAATCCTTTAAGCAGAGAAACCAGAATGGGATCTTTGGTTGGAAAACAACAATATGATGAAGTTCTTAGAAAAGTAGATATACTTAAAACTGAAACAGAACTTGTATATGACGGAAAGCATGAACTTGTAGATGCCGATTATGAGAAAGGATCATTTATGAGCCCGAAATTATTTCTTAACGACAGACCTTTTGAAAAAAATATATCTCATGACGTAGAGGCATTCGGACCTGTTTCTACATTGATGCCTTATAAAGATGCAGAAGAAGCTGCAGCACTGGCAAAAAGAGGAAAGGGAAGTTTGGTAGGTTCTATTGTTTCTCATGATGAACAATTCGTTGCAGAAACTTCATGGAAAATGGCTTCACAGCATGGAAGAATTTTTGTTCTGAACAGAGACAGTGCAAAAGAAAGTACAGGTCATGGTTCACCACTTCCTACATTGATGCATGGAGGACCTGGTAGAGCTGGAGGAGGAGAAGAAATGGGTGGGTTAAATGGGCTTCATTTCTTCCTTCAAAAAACAGCAATTCAGGGATCACCGGATATTTTAACAGCGATCACTAAAATTTATCAACAGGGAGCTGAGAAAAAATTTGCAGATAAACATCCGTTCCAAAAATATTTTGAAGATGTTGAGGTTGGAGATTCACTTGAAACGGCGGGTAGAACTGTTACCGATGCTGATATCGTTAATTTCTCCAATGTTTCTTGGGATCATTTCTATGCACACACTGATGCTACGAGTTTAACAGGAACTATTTTTGATAAAACAGTAGCTCATGGATATTTCATTCTTTCAGCGGCAGCAGGATTGTTTGTTTCCGGTAAAAAGGGACCTGTAATTGCTAATTATGGACTGGAAAACTGTTCATTCTTCAAACCTGTTTATGCTGGAGATACAATTACGGTTTATTTAACAGCTAAAGAAAAGATCAACAGAGGCGTGAAAGGCAGAAACATTCCTTCTGGTGTTGTAAAATGGATGGTTGAAGTAATAAACCAAAGAGATGAGGTGGTTTGTGTGGCTACGATTTTAACATTAGTTGCAAAAAAATCTCCATTCATCGATTTAAACCTAAAAAATATTCAGAAAACTTTAAATGGTTTATCTGAAAATACTCAGCCTAACTGGGGAAAAATGTCTGCACAACAGATGATTGAACATCTTGAGCACGCGGTTTTGGTAAGTTTAGGTGAGCCTGAAGCTGAAAAATGTTTTACACCAGAAGAGCAATTGGAAAAATGGCAGGACTCTCTTTATAATCACAGAAAAATGCCAAAAGATTTTCCAGCACCTTTCTTAGCTGAAGATGAAACTCTGCTAGATCTACGTCATAAAAATCTGGAAGCAGCAAAGCAGTCTTTCATAGATAATTTGAAAAGATTCTCAATTTATTATAAAGAAAATCCACAAGCAGAACATATGAATTTTGTGTTTGGGAAACTAAATAAAGAAATGTGGGAACTGATGCATAGAAAACATTTTACCCATCATTTTGATCAGTTTGGGTTGATTTAATCCTTTATTAACAATACAAAAATCAGCAATCCATTAAAGATTGCTGATTTTTTATGAAGTAATCTCCTTAGTTTTCGGTTTTATATATCTTAAATACCAATAAGTTAAAACAGGAAGGGCAAGTATCTGAAATATGAAAACGAATAGTGATAAAAGACCTTCAAGTTTATTTTCATTAGCCTTAACGAGGATCTGATCTCCTAAAGGACCGTTCGAGAAAATAACGATATTGATTAAATTCCATCCCAGATGTAATCCTATCGGCAAATAGAGTGAACCTGTCTTTGCAAAGGCGTAAGCCAATATCCATCCGAAAATGGCTGTCATTGAAAAAATAATTCCCATTTGAAATGGGTTTCCGAAAGCATTGTAGGAAAACCAGTGATAGATGCCAAAGCTTACAGCGGACAGGATGCAGGCTATTTTTATTCCCAACTTTTCAATAGCTAAATAAAGCAAGGCTCCTCTGAATATAAGTTCTTCAAATAAAACAGATTTTACTGTAAACCATAAACTGATTAAAACAATATACCCAGTCACCTTTTTGTTCAATACCCAGCTATTGTCAGTGAAATTAACGGACATCAAATGATAAAGAGAACAACAGATAACGGCTAGCAAAAAACCAGCACCTAACTGATGTATTCTTTTTCTATACAGCTTAAATCCCAGGACAGATAGGTTTTTCCTATCAATAATCCAAAGCAAAAACCAGGAAATGATAAGCTCAGCTATAATTCCGATCATGGGTTAAAAGTTATTTTTTAAAATAACAGGTTGTGCTATTATTTTAAAACTAAAATTACTTAAATTAATTAAAAATCAAAATGTTTATCATAATAAGATATGGATCACAAATGGGTATTAACTTTGGTTCAAATAAACTATATTTTTAAAACTTAATACAAAATCATAAAGTAAAGAATGAAAGCAGTCTTTCATAGATAATTCGAAAAGACTCTCAATTTATTATAAATAAAATCCACAAGCAGAATATATGAATTTTGTGTTTGAGAAATTAAATAAAGAAATGTGGGAACTTATATATAGAAAACATTTTATCCATCATTTGATCAGTTTAGATTGATCTGGTTTAAAATAAAATAATGATATTTGAGGGAGTTATATGGCTCCATTTTTAATTAACAAAATATTATGGAATTAAAATTTTTTAAAGACTTTGACTTAACTGTTTTTTGGGATAATGATGATTATTCAATAAAGGAATATATTGATGTTCATCCAGATGACGAATTAATTTCATCAATTGAAAGAGATTTAGGATATAAATTATCAGATTCCTATATAGAATTAATGAAACTACAAAATGGAGGAACTCCAAAAAAGACCTGTTTTCCAACTTTTGAAAGTACTTCTTGGGCAGAAGATCACGTTGCAATTACAGGAATTATGGGAATCGGAAGAAATAAAAGATATTCTCTTTGTGGAGAATTAGGAAGTCAATTTATGATTACCGAATGGGGATATCCTAATGATGGAATTTATATTTGTGATTGTCCCTCTGCAGGTCATGATATGATTTTGTTGGATTATTCAAAATGTGGTAAAAATGGTGAACCGGAAGTTGTTCATGTAGATCAGGAAGATGATTATAAAAAGACATTCGTTGCTAAGAATTTTGAAACTTTTATTAAAGGTTTGAAAGATGATGAAGAATTTGATTAAGTAAGAGTCGAATAATGAAAGATATAACCTTTGCCGATAAAGTCATTGAATTTAATAAAAGTCTTCATTATCATGGAGACTTACCAGAGGAGTTTCATGTACTGAATCCTTATTTTGACAATCCTGAAACAATGGGGGTAATGCAAAAGTTTTATCACAAATATTACCATGATTCAGAACGTAGAAGATTTATCATTGGGATTAATCCCAGTCGGAACGGAGCAGGAGTAACTGGAATCCCATTCACAGATACAAAACGACTGGAAAGCGTCTGTGGAATACCCATGGAATCTGCCCATACCCATGAAATTTCATCTGTTTTTATGTATGATATGATTGAACAATATGGAGGCCCGGATGAGTTTTATAAGGAGTATTACATCAATTCCCCCTTTCCTTTAGCTATTGTAAAAAAATCAAAAAATGGTTGGTTAAATGCCAATTACTATGACGATCGCAGTTTATTTGAAGATGTTAAAGGTTTTATGATTACATCTCTAAAAAAGCATATCAGTTTAGGCCTTGATACTTCAGAGGTTTTTATTCTGGGGAAAAAGAACGCTGATTTTATTTCAAAACTCAATAAAGAAGCTCATCTCTTTGAAAAAATGACCATCTTGGAACATCCGAGATATATACAACAGTATAAACTGAAAGAAAAGGAATGGTATATTGATAAATATATTCTAGCTTTAAAGAGTAAAATCGAGTTTTAGTTCCTGTAATTACTTATCAATTTATGTGTTAATCCCACAGTTTTAAATTATTTTTTTATTAGATTGTATGAAATCCTTTCCTGAAAATATCAAATTTAAATACAGTTGGCGTACTTATCAGAAGAATTTTTTGAATCACCTTAATGAATATCTCATTGATAATCATTTGCATATTATTGCGCCTCCTGGATCTGGAAAAACAGTATTAGGACTAGAGGTTATGTTAAGGCTTAACAAGCCAACATTAATTGTTGCTCCCACACTTGCAATCAGAAACCAATGGGTGCAAAGATTTTGCGAATTGTTTTTAGAAGTTGAAGATATGCCGGAATGGATATCTACGGATCTTAAAAACTTGGGTTTTGTTACAGTTACTACTTATCAGGGTATTTATTCTGCGTTTACTAACTCGATGGATTTGGATAGAGAACAGGATGAAATATCCTCAAATTTTAATGTTTCAGAGATTGTAAAAAAATTAAAGAAAAATAAAATTGAGATTTTTATTTTCGATGAAGCTCATCATTTAAAGAAGGCATGGTGGAAAAGCCTGATAGAACTGAAGCATGAAGTTAATCCTATCATTATATCCCTTACTGCAACTCCTCCGTTTGATGTGTCAGCTTTAGAATGGCAAAGGTACATTCAACTTAATGGTAACATTGATGTGGAAATATCTGTTCCGGAGTTAATGCTTGAAGGTGATTTATGTCCACATCAAGATTTGGTTTATTTTACACTTCCAACAGAAAAAGAGCATCTGAAAATTGAACATTATTACACATCCGCAAATCAATTTTTTGACGAAATCGGAAATGATGATATGCTTCTTAATACTCTTGAAAATCACCCCGTTTATAGAGCTCCACAAGAGCATTTGGAATGGATATATGAAAATATTTCATCTTATTCATCCGTTTTGATTTATTTACATTTTAGAGGAAGGAAAATTGCCGAAGTACATTTTGAAATTATCGGAGATCAGGAAAAATACATTCCTGAGTTTGATTTTTTTTGGATGGAGGAACTATTGGATTTTTATTTATTTGTTGATGATAAAAATGTAACAGAACATCGTTTAAAATTAGAAAATAAACTTAGAAGAGAAGGTTTTATCGAAGACAAAATGGTGGTTTTTTTTAATAATAAAAATTTAGTTAAAACTTTAAATTCAAGTGTTGGAAAATTTAATGGAATAAAAGAAATTGTAGACTTTGAATATTCGGCATTGCAAGACGAATTAAAAATGGTGATCCTTACTGATTTTATTAAGAAGGAGTATCTTAGTAATGGGATTGAAAATAATTTTAATCTGGATAAATTAGGCGCAATCCCAATTTTTGAAAAATTAAGAAGGGAAAATACTCACAATGCAAAAATTGGGGTTTTAACAGGAAGTATAATTATTATTCCTATGACAGCTAAAGGTAGCTTCGATCAGCTTTGTTCTAAAATTTCTATTTCAAACGAGTTTATGTCATTACTGCCTTATGATGAAAACTATTTTATAATTCATGTTAATGATCAATTAAGAAGTCATATAGTTCATATCGTTACTGAAATTTTTCAATGGGGGCAAATTCAAATTTTGATTGGAACAAAGTCTCTTTTAGGGGAAGGCTGGGATGCTCCTAAAATGAATTCTTTAGTTTTGGCAAGCTTTGTAAGCTCTTTTGTTCTATCTAATCAGATGAGGGGAAGAGTGATAAGAACTCAAAAAGATAATCCGGATAAAACTGGAAATATTTGGCATTTAGTATGTTTTGATAAAAATAATACTTCAGGAGGAGAAGATTTTAACGTGCTGAAAAGACGTTTTAAAACTTTCGTTGGGATTTCTAATGACGATGACCCTATTATAGAAAATAATTTTGAAAGACTTCGTATTAAAACGATAGGGAATGTTAATGATATAGCATCGATTAATAAAAGCACTTTTTTATTAGCTAATGAAAGAAATCAATTAAGTAAGAAATGGAAACTAGCTTTGGATAAAGGGAATATTCTAATAGAAGAAATTAAAATACCTCTTGAAAGTAATCGAGAAGCTAAACAAATGAAACTGAGTTACCTCAGTAAGATGATGAGTAATTTTTCAATGATGATAATCTCTTCTTTTGTAATGTTTTGGTGGGATTTCTTTGTAGGAATGTTTAAGTCTGCAAAATCAGTACATTTTGAAAATAACTTCTCTTGGTTCGCTTTGATATTTGGATTTGTCGGATTTGTGACTTATAGTGGAAAGTTTTACAGAGCGCTGAAGCAATATTTGAAATATAAAAATATTGCAAAGCATATTGAAATATTTGGAGATATTATTTTAAAGAATCTTTTAAAAGAAAAGATTATAATCACGCCCATTGAAAAATTAAATGTTATTAGTACTAAAGATAGTGAAGGAAATGCAATTTGCTATCTGAGTGGTGGAACTAACTATGAAAAGGCTCAATTTATAATGACTCTACAAGAACTAATTTCACCAGTTGATAATCCCAGGTATTTACTTAAACAAAAAACTTTCTCATTTTTTATAAAAGGTGATAATTATTATCCGCTTCCTGAAGTATTTGCCAAAAATAAAAAGAGCGCTGAATTTTTTAATAAGACTTGGAGTGAATTAATGGACAAGTCAGAGTTAGTTTTTACAAGAACAATTGAGGGAAGAAAAATACTTATAAAATTGAGATTTCAATCACTAATGAAAAGGAATGCAAGAATTGAGCATTTACACAAATGGAGCAGATAAAACAAATCCCCTGAGTTATTCAAGGGATTTTCCATTTGTGTAAATAGAATACTTCACGGTACAATCTAGCTTATGATATAATTTTCATGGTTATTAGTTTTTATTGTCGTAAGCTATTTTTTTATGATCTTGTAGGATCCGGAAGAAGTTTTGATGTGATATACTCCTGTAGGGAACTCGGAAATATCTGCATCGGTCACTCCTTTTTTAATATTGATACTTTTTATCAGTTTGCCTTCCTGACTGTATATTTCAGCTTTTGAATCTTTTTGAGTTTCTATTGTAAGGGGGCCGGTTGTTGGATTAGGATAAATGCTGACTTTGTCCACTGTTGCTTTTGCATCATTTGTAGCAAGTACAATTCCGGTATCTTTCACCCAGGTAAAGGCATCAAAATCTGCATAAGTATATGCTCCACCTAATGTGAGTTGAAGTTCATCAATAATAATGTTTGAATAGTTCTGCCCATTAAGATTCGTCAAATCAACTAAGGTATGTCCATTTGTTGTTCCTAGAGAGGTTGCAAAACCGGTAATTTTCGTCTGCATAAACTTTGTTACCCCGTTCAGTTTACCAATGACTGTAAGATCTCCAACGACATTTTGATTCAAAGCGTTGTTGGATAGGAATACCCAAAACCGGTTTACTTTGAATAAGTTAGAGGTAGTCTTAATGCTGAAAGAAGCTCCTGCAGCTACAGATCCTGAATTATCAATATATCTGTTATCATTTGCTGTTCCGTTCCAGCCAGTTCCTGGGTAGTTTGCTTGTATATCAAAAGTTGATACATGAGATATTATGTTGAATATTACTCCATTATCAGTAAAGTTGGTACTACCGTTGGATTCTGTTTCAAATACTTCTGTACTCGTCTGCCCAAAAGAAAAAATAGAAATGAGCATACTACAGATCATTAAAAAAGTAGTGCTTTTCATAATTTTAATATTTAGATTATTGTATTTGTAGAATTTTTACTCTCTTGAAGGATAGATGCCAGCAATACAGATAATATAATTCAAACCAAGATATGGTGGCATATTATTAACGGGCATATTCTGTCCTGTAAATGAGATTGACTGAGGATTGATAACAGTATCTGGATTTGCATCATTCACAAAACTAGGTACTGCATTGAAATCTCTTCCTACCTGTGTTCCAGTCATAGCAATAGCCGATGATGCAGTAGGTGCCGATGAGTTGGCATTTTTGTTAGCCACTTTCAATTGAAAACCTCCCATACTTGGCATATTCTGCTGTAATAGAGTTGTGGTATCGCTCCCTGCAATAATACCTAGAGGATAAGATTTACCACTTGCATTACCTGCGCCTAATGCCATACGTCCAATTAAATTTGGTAAAGCAAAAGTGGTAATACCATCACCGCCATATGTTGTCCCTAATAAAGAGAATAAAGCGCTATTCTGTGCGATACTTAAAAGCCTTCCATCGCAGAACATCCAATTTCTTGGTGCAAAATTTCCTGCAAATAGCTTTACTATGCCCATGTATTCTTCCATAATAATAAGTTTTTTCGGTGTTAGCTTTTTACTACTCTTTGAATGATTTTAGAATATCGCTGAGTAGCTTGTTTTGGTATCCCAAAGGAACAACATAACTAAATGGAAGGGTAGAGTAGAAATTACTAAATTGTAGAGTCCGTATTTTTACGTATTGACTTTATAAGATGGAATTGGTTTTAAATTGCTATAAAATAAATACCGGATCAAAGCAGTAAATTTTATAGGTTTAATTTTCGTTAACAGCCTCTATTTAGTATTTTTGTGACAATCCAATTAAAATTAAAAATGAACGAGTTCGTAATATCAGAAATTAAAAACAATATCGCCGAAATTACTTTCGGAACTCCTAAAAGTAATGCACTTCCCGGAGCAATTTTAGAAAAACTTGCACAGACTATTTTAGATGAAGGTGAAAAGAGTGAGGTTAAAGCTATTCTCGTAAAAAGTGAAGGGGAGAAAGCTTTCTGTGCAGGGGCAAGTTTTGACGAACTTCTGGCTATCGAAGAGCTAGATGCTTCCACAAAGTTTTTTGGAGGTTTTGCTAAAGTTTTAAATGCAATGAGAAATTGTGGCAAAATAGTGGTGGTAAGAGTGCAGGGAAAAACGACAGGCGGGGGAGTTGGTATTGCGTGCGGTGCTGATTATTGTTTTGCAACAAAAGATTCTGCGTTGGCGCTAACGGAGATTAATTTAGGGATTGGGCCTTTTGTGATCGGTCCTTACGTTGAAAGAAAAATCGGAAAATCCCAATTTTCAGCAATGGCTATCGATGCTGATTTCAGATCTGCCGAATGGGCAGAACAACATAATGTGTATCATTCAGTTTCAGAAAATATTGAGGAAATGGATACTAAACTTGAGAAATTTTTGCAAACATTATCTTCAAGAAGTAGTGATGCATTAGCTTTAATTAAAAAAGTATCATGGGAAGGAACAGAGCATTTTAATGAATTAATGCCGGCAAGAATCCATATGAGTGCGAGCTTGATCCTGGAAGATTCTGCAAAGAAAAATATTGAGTCTATTAAGGAGAGACTGAGAGCAAAATAAATAGATAGTATTAAATAATTAATACCGCTGATGATGCCAGCGGTTTTTTTATTTAAAAACTTTAGATAATATTTTGGAGATTAAAAAAAATATTTAACTTTGTAATTCAAAGTTCTTTATATGGATTCAAAAAATTATCACGAAGATCTGTCCCATATTCGTTCTATGATGGAACGGTCATCCAGATTTATTTCACTGAGTGGGTTGTCTGGCGTTTTTGCTGGTCTTGCTGCTATTGCTGGAGCAGTATACGTCTATTTTGTTTTCCAGAGAGAAGGGATTGACTACTTTAATGGTGACCGGAATATTTACAGCCCTGCATTAGTTAGAGAATTGATGATCATAGGGACTTTGATCTTATTTGTTGCGGTGCTTAGCGGATATTTTTTTACGGCCAACAAAAGTAGAAGAAAAGGATTGAAAATCTGGGATGCTACAACAAAACGTCTTTTGTTAACCTTTTCTGTTCCATTAGTAACAGGAGGTGTCGTATGTCTTGCGCTCTTGTATCATCATCTTTTTCCATTAATTGCGCCTGCAACATTGATTTTTTACGGATTAGCGTTAGTAAGCGCTGAAAGATATACTTTGACCGATGTCAAATATTTAGGATATTGCCAGATTATATTAGGATTAATTACTTTATTCTTTTTAGGTTGGGGACTAATTGCCTGGACGCTTGGATTTGGAGTCTTACATATTGTGTATGGATTAATTATGCATAAAAAATATAAATAGATATATGAATTTTGGGGGTGAAGAACTAAATCCTGCAACCTAATACCTGATATCTTTAAATTATGATTAAAATAAATCAACTCAACAAAGAATTTGAAAGTCGCGTAAGATTGGGCATTATGTCCGTTCTTATGGTTAACGACTGGGTTGACTTCTCAGAAATGAAAGGATTGTTGGAAATTACAGATGGGAATTTGGCAAGTCATAGTAATGCATTGGAGAAAGCAGGGTATATAGAAGTGAAGAAAGAATTTGTAGGGAAAAAGCCAAAAACTTCCTATCGTGTTACCCAAAGCGGAAGACAGGCTTTCACAGAGCATTTGGATGCGCTTGAAAAATTAATAGCAAGATAACTGCTATATTTTTTTACCAATTAACTTTGTATTTCAAAGTTCTTTGTTTTGTTTAAAATTAGAAAAATAGCAATGACAAGAAAAACATTCTTAAAAAGGCTCTTTCAGCTTTCTGTGATCGGATCTTTTCCGGCCTTGTATTCCTGGCAGGTAGAGCCTTTCTGGGTTGAATTTGTTGAACACAAGCTTCCAATCCGGAATTTACCTGCGAATCTTGAAGGTAAGACTTTAATGCAGATTTCCGATTTACATGTAGGGAATCGCTTTGATTGGAACTTTTTGATCGAGTCTTTTCAAAAAGCGCAGGAGTTCAAACCTGAATTTGTAGTGTATACTGGAGATTTTGTTAATCATGGAACCATTCAGGAACAACAGGATTTAAAAACAGTAATGGAAAAAGCCGTCTATGGAAGTCTGGGAACCTTCGGAATTTTAGGAAACCATGATTATGGATCAAGCTGGAATGACATTGGACTTTCCAGAAGTATCTGTGAAATTTTAGGTGACTTTGGAATCAGAATGCTGAATAATGAGCAATATGAAAAGCACGGTCTCAACTTTATAGGTTTTGAGGATATGGTTTCACCCAATTTTAATCCTATGCTTGTCATGAAAGATTTAGATCATTCGAAAGCCAACCTCGTCCTTTGTCATAATCCCGATGTATGTGATAAAGATGTATGGAATGGATATAAAGGCTGGATTTTAAGCGGGCATACCCATGGAGGTCAGTGCAGGATACCCGGAGTGATCACCCCTATTCTCCCTGTAAAAAACAAGAAATATGTTTCTGGGGAAATTGATCTTAAGGATGGGAGAATGCTTTATATCAATAGGGCTATTGGACATTCCTATCAGGTCCGGTTTATGGTTCGTCCAGAAATTACAGTTTTCACATTAAGAAAGGCTTAATTAAAATAATCAAACTATGAAAAAATTACGTGTTCAGTTTTTACTTTTTGTATATGGGAAAACCCAGAAGCTATACAGGAAATACTTTAAAAAAAAGAAAAGGCAGTGGCAATTTAATGAACAACAATTGCTAAGCTTCCGCGAAGATTCTTTGGGCAGAAAACTTGGAGAATTTTATAAACGCTATGGTTTTACCATGATTCCTAAAATGGAAAATCATGATGTGCACCACTTGATAACGGGCTGTGGGACCAACTTTGAAGATGAAATTGCAATGCAATATCTTCTTTTAGGAAATGGGAAACTCAATGCACATCTTTTAGGAGCTATTGTACTGGGCACATTGATCTTACCTGAATATTTCAAAATGTATATAAAAGCATTTAAAAAAGGTCAAAGTATGAGGCCATTTTATCAGTGGGATTTTGAAGCATTGCTATGGCAGGATTTTGAGCATCTCAAAAACTTTATTCAGCAAAAAAATACAATAACATATTATTAAATACATCATGAAAACACATCACTATATATTACTTACGACCGCCATCTTTATCAGTCTCTTTTACAATGAGAATGTAGGGTTGAATTTAGGGATCTTAGGAATTGTTTATTCCTTATTGACTTTGTACAAAACACCGGAAAGAAATAGAACGAAAATCTTTTACGTTTTAACTGTTACAAGTATTGTTTCTTCCGTTGCTTTTGCATGGTATGGCGATTTTCCTTCATTTCTGGCGATCGTAAGTTCATTATTACTTTTGTCCTATAGATCTAAAAATAAAAGATTGAAACCTCTTTTATTAATTCCCGTTTTTGTTGTGAATTGCTTTACATTTTTATGTCGGTTTTTTAGTTTTGAGCAATGGCTTCCAAAAACAAACGTTTCAGGTTTGTGGCAAAAAGTTTTTGCTCTTATTCTAATCCCTCTGGTATTGATTGCCGTTTTCTTTGGAATTTATTCTGCGGGCAGTAATCATTTTGCCAATCTATTTACCAATATTGAAATAGATGTTAATTTCTGGCAATTATTCTGCATTACTGTTTTAGGGATTTTTATAGCGTTCAATTATTGGAATTACACGGTTGAGAAGCTTATTTATAAACAGAATCATTTTTTAGATAATGACTTTCACGAGAAAAATAAAACAATAAAATCCACCTATTCTTTTCTGGATCTTGATGTAGAGAGAATGAGTGGGGTTATCTCCTTTTTTTCATTAAATATATTGCTGGTTTTCTTTATCATTTCTTATAACTATGAACAGTTTTATGAAGTGTCGAAGACTCCCAATCAATTATCAGAAGAGACGCATGAAAGAGTAAATGCAGTAATTATGTCTATTGTTATGGCCATTCTTGTGATTATGTTTTATTTTAAATCCAGTTTTAATTTTGATCCAAAGGCAGGATTAATGAAAACCCTGGCGAAGGTCTGGATTTTTTTAAATGGAGTATTGATCATTTCTGCAATGATAAAAAATTCAGAATATATAATCAATTATGGCTTCACGTATAAACGACTGGGAGTTTACGCATTCCTCATTTTATCATTAATAGGACTTATAATGACTTTTATCAAAATACATTATAAAAAAAGGAATGCATTTCTTTTTAATACCATGACCTGGTATTTTTATGGAACAGTTTTGGCTACTAGTTATATCAATTGGGGAGGATTTATAACTTCTCAAAACATGAAAAGAAATGATTTTGTAGTCAAGTACCATTTAGATTCTATCAATTTCAATGAAAAAGAAATACTTGAATTTGCTGAGAAAAAAAATGATCAAATATTAAAAAAACAAATTATAAGTAAAGTTAGAAAAGAAATATCGCCAACTTTTCTTTCAAAAATTCTTTACTATGAAACACTAAAAGAATAGTTATTATGAAAAAGTCCTTATTGTTAATCCCTTTAATTATTATTTCTTGTAAAAAAGAACCAAGTTTGACAGAAGCAGTTAACAAAGATTCAGTAATGGTTGCGGATAAGCATCCTGAATCTACAGTTGATTCTGCTGAAATAAGAAAAAGAGATTCTATTATTAATAATTCTCCTGTCACTAAGCATGTCTTAAAAAAAGGAGTGATGCGAAGTGAAAAGGACGGACAAATTATAAGGACTGCTGATGCTTCCCAACTTCCCTTTACCGTAGGGGAACAATTTACTAAAGAAGGGCAGGAGCTGATTCTTAAAATTACAAATTATAAAAAGAGTGATGTTAAAGCTTCTATTTCTACTAAAGAAAAAGATTTTAATATCAGGTTTAATCAGATAAAATTACCGAATGGGGATTACGATGGTCCTTTTGGAAGAGAGATCTTTTATCAGGTTGCAGGCAAAGGAGAAATATGGTTGATTATCGGGAAAAGTAATATGGCGTCCGGGAATACAAAAGGAAGTTTTTCTGTAACTGTAGAATGATCTTTGGTATAGTTTCTGTAATGTAATTGTTATATTAAGATTTACAATTATGAAACATATATTTTTGACAGCAATTGTAGCTTCGGCTGCTCTTGTTAGCTGTGGAACAGTACAGTCATTAGTTCAAAATACATTTCCTTATACTGCCAGTGTTTTAGTTTCAACGGGAGTTCCGGCGGATAAAGAAGTTTCTTCTACCGCAACGGCCTCTAATGTGCAAACGTGGTTTGGAGGAAATAACAATGCCAAAATAAAAGATGTAAGGTTAGCCGACGCCAAAATTTCTGTAGTCTCCCCATCTGGCGGAAATTTAAGCGCTTTTAAAAATATTAAAGTATATATTTCTTCCTCAGGAACTGGAGAAAAATTGGTTGCTTCGCGTTCCAATATCTCCTCAAACAGTTCCAGTTTAAATCTGGATTTGAATAATAACGGATTTTTAGATGAGGTCGTGAAAAGCAATGGAGTGACCGTAAGAACGGTTTATGAATTGAAAAATCAAACAAGTTCAGATATGAACTTAAAAGTGGCACTTAATTTTAGCAGTATACCTGCAAATTAGTTTTTATAAAAGTTTATGTAAGAAAAACGTCTCTCATTTTGAGAGACGTTTTTTAATACTATTTATTCTTTAATGAATTTCTCAACAGTTCTTCTCTTACCGTCTGTTGCATTGAGAAGATAGTTTCCTTTTGGAAGATGAGAAATATTTATTTTTTTATCAGCCGAAGGAGTTCCTTTAAACATTAATTGTCCTGTCATAGTATAGATCTCGAAAGTTAGACTTTTATCCTCTGAATTTTTGACTGAAATGAAATTTGAAGCTGGATTTGGATAGACTTCAACTTTTAAAGGACTTAAAATCTGATTTTTAGCAGAAAGAGTATTTCGACTTCCTTCTAAATATTCTATAGCAGCTTTAATGTTCGGAAGAGGACCAATTTTTGTCGCTAAATTACCTCCTTGAGGAATACCTGTATTAATCAAAATATTTCTCATTTGAACAGGAGTAAGGTATTGCCCTGTTTGTTGATAATTAAATGACTGGATCAGTATAGCTGCGGAAGCAACTATTGGAGTTGCAGAACTGGTTCCATTAAAGAGATTATAAGTTCTGTTATTATCATTATCATATTTAGCCCAGGAGCCATAACCGGCAGCCAATACATTTTGACCCCAACCCTGTACATTTACTCTTGAACCATAAGTACTGAAGCTTAATTTAGAATGCTGAGCTGTATCGGATCCGGCACCTACCACAATGGCACCACTATTTCCCCTTGCGTTGTAAGCAGAATAAAATGGATCATCTAAATTTTCATTTCCATTTCCGGCAGCAGCTATAATAATAATTCCTGAATCAGTTGCAGCCTTTGTAAGATCCCAGATAACATTATTATATTCAGCGAGAACGTAGTTGGAATTTTGTCCTCCGGTTTGCATTTCATATAAAATAATGTCGCCAGCATGCGACGCATTTATTGAACGTGAAACAGCGGCAGCTCTATTGTATGAAGTTGTTGTCCATTCCAAAAAGCCTTTCATTTCAGCTGCATTATAAGCCGCTCCCGAAAGACCGATATTATCTTTTGCTGAACCAAGAATACTCATTACGGAAGTACCATGATCAAGAAAACCATAATAAGAACTATTCGGATTGGTTAAAGATGAGTTAGGAGATACTCCAGATTCAAATTGTATAGCATTTTGATTAACAAGCATTTCATGGGATTTATGGAAACCATATTCCACATCACGGACCCTTACGTTTTGGCCGGTAATTCCCCTGGACCATGCATAATTTACGTTGATCCCTGGATTAGCCAATAGATAAGTTTGATTGGATTCCAGGTTTGGAGTTGCAACAAAAGTATTGATGAATGGCGGAACAATGGGCTCATTGCTTAGTATTGAGGCATATTCAATTTCTTTAAAGTTTTCAAAGTTCTGAGCCAGCTTTATAATATGGTCATTATCTTTTACAGGAGCTTCCACTTTATAAATTCGTTTCAGCTTTTCAACGGATTCTCCCGAGTTGTTGTTCTTTTTACTGGCTTCTGTCATTTCATCCAGTTTTTTAGGGCTGAAATCCAGTTCATAGACAAATGAAAGCTCATTTTTTTTCACAAAATCCCTTAACGAAGGATTTTTGCGTAACACATCATTAATGAGATCATCCGGGTTATTTGTTTTCGTAAAACAGACATACAGGGAGTGAGATCTCGAATTTTTTTGTAGCTCAAACTGCCCTTTTCTGCTTTGTCCAAATGATAGGACAGAGACGGAAAGTAATAAAATAAGAATTTTTCTTTTCATAAGTTTTCGTATTAAAATTTCAATAATTGGTGAAATAAATGTATTAAATTCTATTGATATTTTAATAAAAACGAATGAAGTTTTAGAAATTTATGATTTTGTTTGGCTGTCTAATACTATTGTTACAGGGCCATCATTGGTCAGAGAAACCTTCATATCCGCTCCAAAAATCCCACTTTCTGTTTTTAAGCCTGATTGAGCAATCTCTTGCTTAAAATAATCAAAAAGCGGTATTGCCTTATCAGGTTTTGCTGCTTTTATAAAAGACGGACGATTCCCCTTTTTATAATCTGCTATAAGAGTAAATTGGCTGATGCAAAGAATTTCTCCTGAAATATCTTTTATGGAAAGATTGAGTTTTTCATCCTTATCACCAAAAATTCTAAGATTTAAGATTTTTTGTACCAACCAATCTGCATCAGTATTTTCATCATTTTCATCAACACCCACAAGAAGCATAAATCCCTTGTTAATTTCTCCTACGATTTTTCCATCTACTTTTACTTGAGCTTCAGAAACTCTTTGTACTACTACTTTCACGATTTAATAATAAATATTTAAGACTCTGCTTGCTGCATTGTAATTATAAGGATAAGTTTTGGGTGGCAGGTTGGTGCCTGCTGAAGGCTGACCGGTAAGCAAGATCCATTTTGCATTATCTTTAGGACAAACAATGCTGATGTTATCTTTTACCTCAAGAGTGGTATCAGCATCTGGGCAGATATGGGGTGCATTTCTATCAAACACCATAAATTGATTTTCAGATCTGCGCACAACAATTAAACCCCGTGTTCCGGATTGCTGCTCGTTGATATAGACCCAACCCTGAGGTTGTGTTAAATTATAATAGGCAGGAAGGTTAAGGTTTAAAACTACGTTAATCGGACTATTGGGAAAACAGCTTACAGTATCTTCTCTGCTTCCACAAGAATTAATAGTTAATATGCTGGTTATCAATAAAATAAAAAAGGATGAGATTGAAAAAGTTTTTTTCATTTCAATTTAAATTTTTATATATTTGTAAAAATTAAACGATTACAACACGAAAACATTGTCCGACAAATGTCGGATTATTTTTTTATACTAAAACTAAATTTTGAAAATTATGGCAAGCTATGTTACAAAGGAGGGGTTAGATAAAATGAAAGCTGAGCTGGAACAGTTAGAAACTGTAGAAAGACCTAAGATTACTCAGCAGATAGCAGAAGCAAGAGACAAAGGCGATTTGTCTGAAAATGCAGAATATGATGCAGCGAAGGAAGCGCAGGGAATGCTTGAAATGAGAATTTCTAAATTGAAAGACGTTATTTCTGGTTCTAAAATTATAGATGAAAGTCAATTAGATACTTCAAAAGTTTCCATTTTAACAACCGTGAAACTTAAAAATAATGCGACACAGCAACAGCAGGTTTTTACCTTGGTCCCAGATAATGAAAGTGATTTGAAGACAGGTAGAATTTCAGTTAATACGCCTATTGCTAAAGGCTTATTGGGTAAGGTGGTAGGTGAAACAGCAGAAATTGTTTTACCAAACGGAAATAAATTATCTTTCGAAGTACTTGAAATTACCTTGTAAAGACTAACTTCTAGAACCTGATTATGAGTACGATATTCACAAAAATCATTAATGGCGAAATTCCTTCTTATAAAATTGCAGAAGATGAGAACTTTATCGCATTTTTAGATGTAATGCCTTTGGTGAAGGGACACACCTTAGTAGTTCCTAAGAAAGAAGTTGACCTGATTTTTGATCTGGAAAGTGAAGAGTATAAGAATCTTTGGGCTTTTTCCCAAAAGATCGCTAAACAGATCAAAGATGCGATTCCATGTGTAAGAGTTGGAGTTGCTGTAGTAGGACTGGAAGTGCCTCACGCACATATTCATTTGATACCATTAAATAAAGTGGAAGATATGAATTTCAGAAATGAGAGATTGAAGCTAACGGCTGAAGAATACACCGAAATTCAAAACTCAATCATTAATTCTTAAAAAAGTAAAAAATCGTGAAAAAGAAATTTTTTGCGATTTTCTTTAACATATATAGTATATAATAGTATGAATTCAAACCAATGTTCTTTCTGTGGTAGAAAAAGAAATGAAGTACAGATGCTTATTTCAGGACAGAACGGATTTATTTGCGAAAATTGTATAGAGCAGGCACATTCCATTGTTAAAGATAGTGGGAGTAAAACTGAATTTTCACCTGCAGAAAATATAGACACCCTTAAAAAGCCTAAAGAAATTAAAGAATTTCTGAACCAATACGTAATTGGACAGGATCAGGCAAAGAAACAGCTTGCAATAGCAGTATACAATCATTATAAAAGATTGCTTCATGCCCAGGACGAGAACCGTGAAGTTGAGTTGGAAAAATCTAACATTATCATGATCGGTGAAACCGGAACTGGAAAAACATTACTTGCAAAAACTATTGCGAGAGAGCTTAATGTTCCTTTTTGTATTGTCGACGCGACAATATTAACGGAAGCGGGATATGTAGGGGAAGATGTAGAAAGTATTTTGTCGAGACTCCTTATGGTTGCTGATTATGATGTGGAAAAAGCAGAGAAGGGAATTGTATTTATTGATGAAATAGATAAGATTGCCAGAAAATCTGATAACCCAAGTATAACCAGAGACGTTTCTGGAGAAGGGGTTCAACAGGGCTTATTAAAATTATTAGAAGGGAGTATTGTCAATGTTCCACCTCAGGGAGGAAGGAAACATCCTGATCAAAAATACATCCAGGTAAATACACAAAATATATTATTCATTGCCGGTGGTGCTTTTGATGGGATCAAAGAAATCATCGAAAGAAGAATGAATAAACAAGCTATTGGATTTAGCTCTGAAAAAATAAATAAAATAGATGAGGATGACTATGTATTAACAAATATTAATGCAATTGACCTTCGTTCTTTCGGATTAATTCCCGAACTTTTGGGTAGATTTCCAATCATAACATATCTGGAAAAACTGACAAAGGAAACGATGGTCCGTATTATGAAGGAACCAAAAAATTCAATTATAAACCAGTTTATAGAGCTCTTTAAAATGGATGGCACAGAATTGGTATTTACGGATGGTGCTATTGAAAAAATTGTTGACGAAACTATTGACAAAGGATTGGGAGCCAGGGGACTTAGAGGAACAACTGAAAAAGTCTTGGAGGATCATATGTTTGCAATAGGTGAGGAGAAAAAAATAGTATTAACTGAAGATAATATTATTGTTAATAAATAAAAATAATTTTTTTATTATGAAAAAAATCATACCTTTGCGGGTGAGATTGTATTATAACACACACAAATAATTTATACAATGAGAAAAAGTTTATTTGCTATAGGTCTTTTAGCAATTAGTTATTCTGTTCAGGCGCAGATATTATGTCACGTAGACGCTAATGCTAATATGTATGTAAGTAAGGGCACGCTAGTTTATAGTGGTGGAGGTTTACAAATGAAAGCTAATGGTACTATCGAAAACCATGGGAATTTTATGGTTTCTGGTACAGGTACTGATCTTATTAAAACAATAGATGCTTCCAATGCTGATAAAACAGAAGCTAACGGAGGGGGAAATTTTATTAATAAGCTTAATGAGCCAACTGCTTATGCATCTGTAAATACCAATAGCTCTGCGGCTACTCCCGTTTATACGTATGGACAATTATTCATCACAGGTATTCCACAAGCGAATATTACTGGGATAGTTGATCAAGAGTTCAGACAAGTTCGTCACGGTGATTACCAACAAGTTGGTATGCCATTCTATTTTAAAACTCCATCTACTTTAAGTACTGAATTGGGTAAAACATTCACTCCAGTAAGAAAGTCAAAAAATGATGTTCTATATTGGAATAACAATACAGTACAATTTGTTCATTTATCACCAGTCAATGGTATTTACAAATTTGGTGATGCTGCACCTCCTTACGCTTATTGGGCATTGGGTGGAGCTACACTAGATGTAAGTAATACTACACGTACTGTAAAGGGACGTCCTGTGAGTGATGTCAGCGGAGCAGGTGTTTTTGGAACTAGCCCTACACTACAAAATGCAGGAGCTGGAATTAACTTTGGAGCAGGTGGAAATAATCTAAATGCATATAGAGAAAAATACAATACCTATGCATATGATCCATTCGAAATTCCTTCAGGTGGAGCAGCATGGACAGGTAATTATGCCAGAAACATGTATCAGTTTGGTAATCCATTTTTAACCAACCTTGACCTATCAAAGATTGCATATAACGAGCCTGCTGCTAATGGTGATGGCGTAAATCTTAGTAATATTTATGGTGTAGTACTTGATGTATCCGGAGTTGTAAATAACCAGGGTGGAACAACTACAAGTGCTTTTAAAGCGATCACATTCAATGCTGGTGTTCCAACAGGAGATATCGATTATATGATGATTAGACCTTTTGGTGCTTTTACCATTAAGCTTAATAACAATAATAATACTGATGTATTAAACTTTGGTAATCTTAGAAGATTTAATTACTACAGCAGAGCAGCAAATACTGATTATAATGTTAATGCAAGCAGATCTGCATCGGCTAATACTAACGGTACTGTAAAGCAGTTAGGAGTTATTGCTCTTGATGCTAACGGTGCTGAAATAGGAAAAACTTATTATGTAGTTTATCCTAATGGTACTACTGGTCATGCTGCAAATGCAAAAACACAATATGCAGCTTCAACAGCTGATGTTATTGGTACTTTTGAAGAAAACACAGCTGGAGGATACGACAATGACTATACTTCAAAATATTGGTTACGTATCAATGAAGCTAATGAAAATGATTTCAAAGGGAAAAATGTAATGTTAGCGACTTACAGTGCTAATATTAAATCTTTTAAATTTGAAATTAGAGAGAATGCTGAATTGGTAAATAAAGGGACACACCAATTATCTTCAGGTACAGGTTTCTATTACAAAGCTCCAAACGGAACAGTAACTGAAGCAAAACAAGGAGATGTAATTCCTGCTGCCGGAACTGAGTACAGTTTATATTACGGTGCACCTGAGGCATCCACAGCAAGAAATATTGCAAGTGATGGAGCAAATATTAAGCCTTCATCAAGAACTAAAGTAGTTTATAACCCGGATATTACAAATTATATAGTAAGATTTGATCCGGATTGGAAGAAAGCAGATATTGAAGTTTATGATATGAGTGGTAAACTAGTAATCTCTAAAAAAGCAGTTAATACTTCTACAGATTTTGTAATTGAATTAAGCAATTCTATTAAAAACTCTTATGTAGTAAAAATTGTTTCAGATAAGGGAGAAACTGTTAACACTAAAATCTTAAAATAAAATATATGAAAGCTTTAAATAAACTATTATATAGTCTTTTTCTTTTTGCCTTTTGTGTATTAAATGCACAAGGAACAGGCCCTGGGGGACAACCTCCTCAGCCAGGTGGACCACCTACTGGTCCTGGTGGAGATTCAGTGCCAATTGATATGTATGTTTATGTACTGTCAATAGTCGCGGTAGCATTTATTGTATTTTTCACAAAAAAATACAAAAGTCAAAAAATATAAAATTTTTATTAAAATAAATAAAACTCTCTGATTAGTCAGAGAGTTTTTTTATTTTTACATTATGAAAAAGATATTTGTATTATCAGCAGTTTTATCTGCTTTTTCTTTACAGGCACAATTTACAGTTACCGTTCAGGCGCCGGCAGATTTTAAAGATCAAGATGCAATTCTATATACTTTAAATGGTTCTAAAGATGTTATTTTTACTAAAGAACAAAGTAAAAATAATGTGTGGACTTTTAAATATCCTCAAAGTTATGTGGGTATGATGAAAATGTATTTTCCTAACACCAATAATACCTTTAATTTTATTTCTGAAAATAAAAATGTGAGTATTAAATTAGATACTCAAGGCAATAAAATTAAAGATGTTATTTATCAGGATGAGGCTAACAGCTTAATGAGCAAGCAACAGGAGGGATCACAAAAGAAGGAGCTTATACTTCCTGCTTTGACTCAAATCAAAGAATATTATAAAGATAATACAGACTTTGGTAAGGCTTTAAAAACTGAAATTGCCAGATTATCAGGTGGTAGTACTGAATTGAACCA
Organism: Chryseobacterium sp. T16E-39; assembly: GCF_002216065.1. NCBI lineage: Bacteria > Pseudomonadati > Bacteroidota > Flavobacteriia > Flavobacteriales > Weeksellaceae > Chryseobacterium > Chryseobacterium sp. T16E-39. Next base: position 3,869,243 of record NZ_CP022282.1, read on the forward strand.
GACGGATCATCCATTTATCTCTTACTACAATACTAATTATAGTAAATTTTTGACCAATGATCCATCCAAGAAAGTATCACAAGACGAAATCATTAATTTTATTGATAAGTCGAATGATATGCTTGAAACGTCATCTCTGCTAAGACCATTGCTGGTTTCCTATCTTAATTCAGGAGGGAATACTAATGTAGATGGTTCTGTAGATAAATTGCTTAATCAGTTGAAGGTTGAAACACCACGTGGACAAACTGTTTTATCCGAGTTAATAGATATCTTTGATGTTTATGAAATGGCTGATCTAAAGAAGAAATATCTAGATCAGGCTAAAGGCCTTAAATGTACCATTACGGATAGATTAGCATCAACGCTTAAATCAAATGCTAATGTGCAGATTGGAGCTGCTTTTCCTAACTATAAATTTCAATCACCGGTCAATACAACAGCTAAGTCCATTTACGATGTAAAAGCTGATAAAAAGGTTGTTGTTTTTTGGTCTTCGACTTGTTCACACTGTGAAACTGAATTGCCTAAGCTTCTTGAAAAATATAACGATTTAAAATCTAAAAATGTGCAGATCATTGGATTGTCTCTGGATGTAGATAAAGACTCTTATTCTAAGAGGATTACTGCATTTCCATGGATCAATGACTCTGAATTAAGAGGATGGAATAGCAGCTATAGCGAAACGTACAATATTCATGCAACACCTACTTATTTTATTTTAGATGCTAACAATAAGATAATCAGTAAACCAGACCATGTTGCCGATGTTTTGGAGTTTTTTAAGTTAAAATAATTTTGGAGGTATAGAAATATTTTATATATTTGCACCACCAAAAAGGCGAGGTAGCTCAGTTGGTTAGAGCGCAGGATTCATAACCCTGAGGTCACGGGTTCAATTCCCGTCTTCGCTACTAAAAAGGAAAAGTAATTAATTTACTTTTCCTTTTTTTATGTTCTTTAGTTGCAAAACAATATGCACAAATTTTACGATCAGTATTCTCCTGAATTTAATCTTGGTTATTTTCTTCGTGATTTATCGATGAGAATTTATTTATCATTTATTCAACCGATAAAGCATGCTGATCAGTTGTAATGGATATTGTTTTAAAATAGCCAAGATGTAGTATACGATATCCGATTTGGATTAATAGTAGGGCAAGGTGCTATAAAGACTAATGGTAAGCCTTGGAAATGTTGCTATGAAAAAGATATTAGCTATTCTATTATAAAAAAAGAAACCACAACTATATGTTGTGGTTTTTATCTTTTTATACTAGGTACTTTGATATCCCAAAAGCTTTCTTATCTGATAGAAGAACCTTTCAATAAGCCTTAAATCCTGAGTTACAATATCAGCATTCCCTTTAAGTTCTTTATCAAAAGTGAGCGTTCTGTTATAGGATGTTTTCAAGCCCTTAGGCAGGATTACATCGACATAATAATTTCCTTTGTCATCTGTAGAAAGGGAGATGTTTTGAACCTTTCCTTCTACGATACCATATTCCTGAAACCGGTAATTATCTAGTTTGATCAATACTTTTTCTCCCGGAATAATTTTACCTGAATTAATAGGAGGTACATACATTCTTCCCACTAAGTTTTCTTTGTTTCTGGGTAATATAGATAAAATTGCGTCACCCGTTTTTACGAATTGATTTTCACCAAAGAATTGTTGAAAGCTGGCAATACCATCTGTAGAAGAAATGACAAGAAAATTCTGTTCCCATTGCTTCATAGACTTCCTTAGTTGTTCAAATAATTGTAAACTTTGAGAAGAGTAATTGATCTTATCTTTTTCTGTATTAATAGCTGTTCCGCTTTTAGTTTTGTTAAGATTGGAAATTGCTTCCTCCATCTGCGATAGGGAAATTGTAATGTTTTCCACATTTTGCTGAGCCTGAATATATTTTATTTTTTCAGCCTCAAGTTCTACAGAGGCAATAACGCCCTGATTGAAAAGTTCCTGAGATCGCTGATAGCTTTTCCTGCTAAGTTCGTATTTTGCCTGTTCCAGCTTTTTCTGTTGTCTTGTGGTCGCAATTCTAACTCTGTACTCAGAAATGCTTTGATTGGCCGCCAGACTTTCAGGTGCATACGGTTGAAGCCTTGTAAATAGATCCTGATCCTGAAATGCTTTCGCAAAATTATTATAATCGCCCTGAAGTTCTCCAAGTTTGAAGTGTGAAGCCTCATTCATCGGGAAGGAGGAAAGCTGATTGGGAGAAAGGGAATCAATGATCTTTTTTAATGCAAGAACATCTTTATAATTAGCCGCAGATTGCATAACCATGAGGATGTCATTCTTTTTAACCTCCTGATGGTCTTTTATAAATATCTTTTCAATTTTAGAATTCGTTCTTGCCTCTATTTTTTCGGGTGGATTTTGAGAGGTAACTACGATTGGCGCTGAAACAAATTCAGGATACTTTATGATGTAGCTCATAATCAAAATGAGAATGAGGATAATGAATATAATGGTATTTCCCCAACGGATCATCCAGTGAGGTGGTCGTGTAAGTATGTCCTGAACACTTTCTGAACGAAGCTCAATATTATCTAAAATTTCTTTTTCCATATTAGAATAAACAATTGAAAATAAAAATCCTCAAAACGAGGATTTTGCTTTAATCTCTATATAAATTGATCTATAGAGGTAGTTTGTAATCACATTTAGGGTCATTGCCCATTTCAACACCAGGAATTACTCCTCCCGGACAGTACTGATTGCACGCATTCCATACTTTATTACTTCCGATAATACAAAAACAATTGCAAGGATAAGCGGGAATGGGCCCAGCACCGTAAACCTGTTTCAAATTTTGTCTTTTGATTTTCTTTAAATCTTTCATAGTTAATATTTTTTAGGATTAGTTTAGTGAAGTTAGTAAAAAGCTAAGACTAACTTCCTAATTCTAACTGATTTTTTACAAGTCTGTAATATTCGCCTTTTAATGCAACAAGCTCAACATGACTTCCTTCTTCCACTACTTTTCCTTTGTCTAAAACAATGATCTTATCAGCGTGCTTTACTGTAGAGAGTCTATGGGCAATGACGATTGCTGTTTTTCCTTTAAAAAACTGTTCCAGATTTTCCATAATGACCTTTTCATTATTTGCATCCAATGCAGAAGTAGCCTCATCAAAAAAGATATATTCAGGAGATTTATAAACAGCTCTTGCTATGAAGAGTCTTTGTTTTTGTCCACCGCTTACCCCAACACCTTCATTTCCTATTTTGGTATTATAGCTTAATGGAAGTTCTTCAATGAAATCTTTGATGTTGGCAATCTCTACAGCTTTTCGTAATTTCTGCTTGTCCACAGTATCTTCTCCGATAGCAATATTATTAGCGATGGTATCATTGAAAACGTATCCTTCCTGCATTACAACACCACAACGGTCTCTCCAGAACCTTGGGGAAACATTTTTTAACTTTGTATTGCCGATTTTAATATCACCGCTATTAGGGTCATAAAACTTCATTAAAAGCTTTAAAAGAGTTGTTTTTCCACTTCCACTGGCTCCAACGATAGCGGTAGTTTTTTGATACGGAATGGTCAAGCTTAGGTTTTCAAAAACATATACATCTGAACCAATATATCTGAATGAAAGATCCTCAATTTCTATGTCTTTTTGAGGGAGTTCTGTAGCGTATTGTTCATCTTTACTTTCTTCGTCGTCTTTATCATGTATTTCACCTAATCTTTCAAGGGAAATCTTGGCATCCTGAGTTTGTTTTATGAAATCAATTAGCTGTAGTAAAGGACTGTTTAGCTGGCCAATGATGTATTGTACGGATAACATCATCCCTAAAGTCAGGTTTCCGTCAAGAACCAGTTTTGCAGAAAGGAAACTTACCAGAATATCTTTCATCTGATTAATAAAGTTACCCCCAACTGATTGCCATTGCTCCAGAGAAAGAGATTTAATTCTGATTTTAAATAATTTGACCTGTAAGAATTCCCAATCCCACCGTTTTTGTTTTTCAGCATTATGCATTTTAATTTCCTGCATTCCGTTGATCAGTTCGATCACCTTGCTTTGCTCCTGGGAAACCTGGGAGAATCTTTTATAATCAAGTTCCTTTCTTTTGGCTAAAAAGAAGGTGATCCATCCGATATACAAAATGGCACCTACCAGATAAACAACAAACAGTCTGTAATCGTAAAATAAAAGTACAATACTGAAAATAATTAAATTTACTAAGGAGAATAACGTGTTGAGTGAAGAATTGGTAAGTAACTGTTCAATTCTGTGATGGTCGTTAATTCTCTGCATAATATCTCCCGTCATTCTGGTATCAAAGAAACTGATGGGAAGTTTCATAAGCTTGATAAAGAAATCCGAGATAATAGAAATATTTATTCTTGCTGAAAGGTGAAGTAAGATCCAGCTTCGGATAACTTCGATCCCCATTCTTCCTAAGAAAAGCATAATCTGAGCGAGTAACACAAGGTAGATAAAATGGATATCCTGATTCTGTATCCCAACATCGACAATACTTTGAGTAAGGAATGGAAATATAAGGGATAATAAACTTCCCGCTAAAAGTCCAACGGCAAGCTGAATAACCAGTGACTTATACTTTAATAGATACTTGGAAAGAAAAGAAAAACTGGCTTTACTTTCTTGGTCATCAAATTCAGTTTGAAAAAAGGCAGGAGTCGTTTCTAAAATAAGAACGATCCCTTCTTCTGTACTTTCATTGGCATTTTCACCAATCCATAATTTAATAAATTCGTCCTTGGTGTAGGTAATCAGACCATAACTTGGATCCGAGATGTATACCTTATTATTCTTGTCAACTTTATAAACAACGACAAAGTGATTTTTGTTCCAGTGGACTACGCACGGAAAAGGAACTTCTTCAGCAAATGTATTAAAATCAACCTGAACTCCTAAGGAACGGAATCCTAAATCTTCGGCAGCATCACTTAATCCGAGTAAACTACTTCCTTCACGGGTCGTTTCTGAAAGACTACGGATTTGTTGTAGAGATATACTCTTACCATAGTGTTTACTTACTATTCTAAGACATGTAGGACCGCAATCTTTTGCATCCGGCTGTCTGTAAAAGGGAAATTTCTTCAAAATTTATAATCATTTAAAAATGCCGTCATATTTGACGACATTTTTTATTAATAGTATTAATACCAATTTTTTACTACCTGTAACTGCCATCAGTGTTCATACATCTGGACAGTATTGCATTACACATCTCTATAGGGCAATAGTTCGAATATAGGGAAACTTCTCCTTCACTTGTCAAAGAGCACACGGTCAAAACTCCTCCAGTTCCGGTTTTAGGATTTTGTATTGAATGTTCTTTTAAGTTTTTCATGGTGAAGTTTTTGATATATCTTTCTATTGTAAGACTTTTAGTAGCCTGTCTATTTTTTTCCTAAATTAGTGAAATTTGTTAAATTAATTGAATTATTTTAAATTTCATCATCTTCAAGCAATTCGTCAATGAAGTAATGGATATCTTCACGGTCATACTTGTCCGGAAACTGAAATCCATTAATGATTAAAATAGGAGTGAAATTTAACCCTGCGTTCGCATTTTCTAACGACATTGAATTAAGAGAGCTGAGATCCTCTAACTGTCCGTTTATGCCCGCCAGATCTCTGATCTGCTTGTCATCTTTGTTTTCGAACCACGTCTCTACAGCTTTTAGAAATTCACTTTCATGTTTATTTTTATAAATACTCATGAAATCGGAGAGAAGCGCTGTCGATTTTTCGTTCGATTTTTCAGAGAAGTAATTAAATCTTATCTGAGCAGAAATGTCATTTGGATATTTCTTTAATAAATTTTCTAATATTTCATGTGCCCCTTTACAGAAACCACAGTATGGATTTGAAACGACAGCAATATTGATTTTTGCACTTTTATTTCCAAGTGAAAAAGTTTGATTGTCAGTAAAAGTAATTTTTTCTTTTTCTACAAGCTCTCTTTTAAATAGATCATAATTTCTTTTGAATCTTAGATTTTTGGCATTAGATTTTTGAAGAGCTTCTTTGTCATTAAGTAAATTATTGAAGTAAGAAACAATGAAAAAGATGATGCCCCATAATAATAAACTTAGTACAGCAATGTTTGTATTAAAATAAAAATTTTCGAAAAAGAATAAGGTAAGTACCACCTGAGCAACTAAAATTGAAATGATCAGAAGACATACCCTGCAAAATGTTTTTTCTACAAAAGCCTGAACATATAAAGAATAGCCTACAGCAATTAATGAAACAATTGTAAAGCCTTTAATGATATATCCTGTAGCGGGTAAAAAAAGTCCCAGTACTGTAATTCCTATAAAGTAGATCAGGGAAAAATCAGAAAATTTTAATCCCAATATGCTGGTCTTATCTTCATTGATGATTTTATTACATGAATTGGTGGTTTTGTTTGTCGAAGTGTCACCACAAATACTTCCAATAACTGCTGAAGTATTTCCGAATTTCTGATTGAAGATTTCCAATGAAATATATACCCCGGCAAGTGATAAGAGATTAAAAAGAATTCCATACCAGGAGAAGTTGAGAAGAGAATATAATAAGACTACTCCGAGAATTACATAGATGAAAGGCTTATAATTAGATATCTTTTGTTCCGCATTTTCAGTCTTTTCAAATAATAATACAAAATCAGTTGAATTTTTATGAAGTTCCTCTTTATTTAAAGTCTTGGATTTATCAGAATAAACGGAATATTGCGTTCCAGTTTTCTTGACCAAAGAAAATGAATTTTCAACAATCGCAATAAATTCTTCAGGAAGCTCATCCCAATATTCTTTATCGAGTTCATATGCATCATTTTTAACTCCCAAAAAGTTAAGAGTATCACTGAAAGCTAAGGCTGAAGGATAATTCGGATGCGAATTAAATTGAAAAAGAAACTCCTGTTTATCTAGTTTTAAATAGCTAATTAGTTTATCTAAGGTCATATTAATATTTTTATCTAAAATACAAAGATGTTTTAAAAAACCAAACGGTTTTTCATTTTTATGGGATATATCGTGTTTTTTAATTATTTAACTAAAAAACTATTATTGTAAATTTCTGATAATTATATATTTAGGAATTGATCAGTATTGGACGAATTGTATTGAAATATTGCTATTTCTATAAATAATGAGGTTTTTAATAGACTTGTTTTTATTGCTGCTGATGATTTAGACCTCAAAATATTGTTTTAAAGAGCTTTGAAATGAATATTTTTCCTGGAAAATATTATCAAAAATGAAAATAAGATGAGTTATGATAGTAATTCCGGGAATTAGTAAAAATCCATTATAAAAGTCAAATATGGGACAGGAGAAACAGGTAAGCGATAAAACAATTGAAAATGCTAATCAGACTCGGGGAAGTAGAACGGTGTAATGACAGTTTTATAGAGATTCCCACAATCGAAAAGTAGAGTTATTTAGGGAAAAGCTGTTTTTTTAGATTAAGCAATATGTGTTTATGTAATTGTTTTTTTATATAATTCTTACTGTTTGTATATTTTTTTTGAAGGAATTAAAATTTTACTATAAAAAATGCTTATTTGGTGTAAACTCAAAAAAACTTAAAAAATCATAAAGTTTTCATAAAGTTTTACAAAAGAATAAAAATGTTTTTGTTTTTATAAATAATGTTGTACTTTTACATCGCCTTGAATGAGGGAACAAGTCAAGGTAATAAATTTTTTTTCATCATTTGTGTTTTTAGAATCGTATCGCCTGATACGATTCTTTTTTATTGCTCATAATTCAACAGTAAATCAATGAAATAAGAATAGGTGATCGAGCCATCTTGTTGATTGCTTTGTAAAAAAAGATTGTTTGTAAAACCAAAAAAATCATCCAGCCATCCCTGGTGTCTGAGCATGAAGCTTTTTTCGTATAATCGATCTTTTTTCATCCCGATAGAATAGTTCCTTATTACGGATTTTACGAATGCTGGATCTTCTTCAACGATGAATCGTAAAAGGCTTTTTAACGTAAAATATTCAGTACTGTACCTGAGATCCAAATTCTCTGAATGAATACCCACTAAATAGCCAACAAAGTTAGCTTCCTGCTCTCTTGCAAAACCCAATTGGTGTGAGCTCTCATGAGCCAGTGTAAAAGGGGTAAATGACGAAGGTAATTTAGAGTTATACTGTGCTTCTGCAGTGAAAGGGTTGTAGTATCCTAGAATTCCTGTAAAGTTCATCACATATCCAAATAAACTTGGTTTAATGGAATTAATCTCGGTTGTATTTTTATCTGAAATATATAGGGGAAGTTTTTGCTGTTGTAAAAGAATTTCTTCCTGAACATTTTTTAAATCATGGACTACAAAGATTCCGTTTTTATCCTCAGATACAAGCTTTCGTGTGGCTTTACATTTCTCAAGATATATTACGGCCAGTCTTTTAGCTTTTTCTATGTTAGGTTTTTCCTGGTTTTTAAGTTTTTTAATTATCGGAGTTTGAAAATAGAGCATTCCCCATGAAATCTGATAGGAAAAGTAAAAAAGATTAATGATCAGTAAAAGCTTTAATAAGGCATTATTTCTGCTCTTTTTCTTGAAGCATTTAAGTATAAAGTATAAAGAGAAAACTCCTAGTAAGATGTATAAGACGTCGCCAAATGAAAAAGGAATCCACGAAAAGATAACCTGATGAAATCCTTTTTGAAATTCAAAAAACTTTTCAAAAAAAGAAATGATGGTTTTCGATTTTGAAAAAAGGAAAAACAAAAGAAATTGGGCAAGTAATATACCTGCCCAAAATCTTTTTTTCTTATATATATGCATATTATTAGTGTCCACTTCCTTTTGAAATTTTATCCAGATTAATTCCCTGAGATTTCAGAATTCCACTTACACGAATTGCATAGAATGCCAGATAAGCGAAGCAGATTACGCCTACGATATAACTGAAATGAATGTTCGTTAAATCGGCGATATACCCTTGAATGATACTTACAATACCTCCACCCATGATCATCATAATAAGGAATCCAGAACCTTGGTTGGTATGTTTTCCAAGCCCGTTGATCGCAAGGGCAAAAATACATGGCCATAAGGTAGAACAGAACAAACCGACACTTGTGAATGCGTATACAGAAACCATTCCTGTGGTAAGCATCCCTGTTAATAAAGCTACGATTCCTGCGCTGGAAAATATAAGAAGCATTCTTGCCGGATTTCCCTTACTCATAATATCACAGATAATCATAGCGATGATGATTACAGCATAAACATAGAAATGGGATAAATCGTGTTTTGCAATAGCATTAACCAATAAAAACACCCCAAAAGCAAGGTAAGGAGCTAAAAATCGTAAGATCTTTTTAAAGCCGGAACTCAGGTCAAATGCTTCAACAGCTCCGGTCCAACGTCCGATCATTAAAGAAGCCCAATATAAAGAGATGTAGGGAGCAACATCCTTTGTAGCGAATCCTAAGTTTTTTTCCATATAAGCCGGTAGATTACTTGCTGTAGAAACCTCCACACCCACATATACGAAAATAGCAATCATTCCTAATACAAGTTGTGGATATTGGAAGGCTGATTTTCTGTGCTCTCCAGGAGTTGCATCATCAGTATTTTCAAGATTAGTTGGCGTTACTGCTGGAAGAGAGGAGAATTTAAGCATTATAGCAACCAGAACAAAGGCAACACCTAATATCAAATAAGGTATTTTTACACTTTCTATGCTTGCTTCCGTATTCGCTGCGGCAGCAGAACCAAAAATAGCAAAAGAAACAATTAAAGGACCGATGGTTGTTCCCAGATTGTTAATACCTCCAGCCATTGTTAATCTCTGTGATCCTGTTTCTGTGGGACCAACCTCAATTGCCAAAGGATTTGCTACAATCTGCTGCAAAGAAAATCCAAGTCCTACAATGAACAAACCTGAAATCATTAATGGGAACGATCCCATATTCGCAGCGGGATAAAATAATAATGTTCCTGCTGCAGAAATAAGAAGCCCTACTATAAGACCATTTTTATATCCGATCTTGTTGACAAGATCTTGTTTTAAGCCTTTAGAGATCGCCATATAAATTAAAGAACCGACCGTATAAGCAACGTAGAAACAAATCTGTACGAGCATACTTTCGGTTTGAGTTAAGTTAAAAGCTTTTTGGAATACTGGGATCAGAATGTCATTACTAGCTGCAACAAATCCCCAGAAAAAAAATACAGTGACTAATGGGATGAATTGTCCCCAATTAGTTTGTTTAGAATAATTCGACATGTTTGTTAAAGATTTCTTAATAACAAATATAATTATTTCTTTTAAATAGAACGTTCTAGCAAGGTTTTTTTTATTTCGTTAAAAGCGGCTGTTTTCATATCCTTTTGTGAAGCTGAAGGTTCCATAATATCATTGAAATAAACCTTTACTTTACCTGGACGACCCTTAGAATTGTCAAATGGAAATATTTCTTTTAGCCCTACAAAAGTATAAACTGCTATTGGAGATTGATGTTTCGTAGATAAAGTGAAGGCCCCGTCTTTAAATTCATCTAAAAGGATTGAGGTGTCATCAGGAACACCGCCTTCCGGAAATAGAACAATACTATTCCCTTCCTCCATTTTTTCGGCACACCTTCTGTACACATCTGCACGGCTTCTTGCGCTGCCACGATCTACCATTACACAGATTCTTTTATATATCGTTCCAAAAATGGGAATTTTTACCAACTCTTTTTTTCCGACATAGCAAAGGGGATGATTGGGAAATAAAATGCAGGGAAGCATGATGTCCATAATAGAAGTATGATTTGAGATAACCACATATTGTCTGCCAGGATCAACTTTTTTATCCGTAAGATTAATGAGCTCATAACGGAGCCCCATTCCATAGAACATTCCATAGCACCAAAAACGGATAAACCGATAGGCGTATTTATAATGTTTTTTGTTAAAGGATAAAATGTAAACGGGTACTCCAAAAACAATAGTTAAAACAAAGGCTAATATCAGAAGCCAGAACCTCCATAAATAATTTAAGATCTTTACCACGGATTAACCATTAAATATTATTTTCTTTTTGACAGAATAATTAAGAATGGAAACCAATAGGATCGCAGCGATCTTACTGAGTATTTCCGGGCTTAAGGTATAAAAAATTAAATTGATATTATCTTTAAATATAAAACTGTAGAATATTTGAAAGAAACTAAGGCTTAATAATGTTGAAATAAAAGAGATCACCATAAAGTAGGCAAATTCTTTTCTCTTCGAATGTTTTCCTCTTTCAAAAACAAACCAGATACTTAAAAAATAATTGGTAATGATTCCGCAGCTGGTAGAGAAAATATTACTCAATGGATAATGTATTCCATGAAAATTGGTTTCCGAATGCAAAATTTGAGGAAGATAGGTACTGAAAATTTTAAAGCTTCCTATTTCCATAATAGCGCTTAGTCCTCCTGCTAATATGAAGAACAATATCTGTTTTTGACGTAGTAGTAATTCTCTCATCGAATTTATCTGATGTGCAAATTTATAACTATATGTTAAACAGTAAAAAAAGATGTTAAATATTTTTTTTAAATCAAAAAATGTTCTAATTTTAATTTCAGAAGTAAATAAAAAGCACCTGATAATAAATTCATTTTCAGCCAGTTGTGTTGATGGTTTTTTGTATCTTGTAATGCGCGATTGAAAGCATTCTCCTCAACTTTGTAACCCAATTTATAACAATATTTGTATGAAAAGTCAAAACAAATACAGAAAATTCCAGCTCCAGCAAAAAAATATTGAAGCTCTTGAGAAAGAAAACTCCCGCTTCAAAAGAGTCTATTCTGAATATGAAAATATGTCTGACGAGCTATGGAATCTTGAAAATTCAGAGGGTGAACAGGTACCAGATGATTTTATCAATGCTATGATTCTACAGACTTCTTATCTTGAAGATGAAATTAAGGATTGGCTGGTACAATTCAATGAAAAAAAAGATGATATAAAACATTCTTAGTAGAGGCCACCTTATGGCTTGTTTGTAAAGTGATTTAGAGATAAAATTCATAATTTAGCATCCTTAAATTAAAATGTAATATATGGTTGCTATTGTTGATGGTGGTTCTACCAAATGTGATTGGGTAATTTTAGATGACTTTAAAAAAGTCTTTATGAAGACAGAAACTATTGGTTTTAACCCCAATAATATTGCTGCAGAACTCATCGTACCTGAAATTGAAAAGAACATCAACCTTAGCGCTGTCAGGAACTCTATAACTAAAGTTTTTTTCTACGGATCAGGTTGTGGAATACCTGAAAACTGTGCGACCATCGAAAGAGAGCTAAGTAAATTTTTTACTAAGGCAGATGTTTTAGCAAAAGAAGATCTAATGGCTGCTGCATATGCTGCATATACTGGTAAGCCTGCTATTGTTTGTATCTTGGGTACAGGATCTAATTCATGCTATTTTGATGGGAAGAACCTAAAAATAAAACTTCCTTCTCTTGGGTTCCTTATCGGAGACGAGGGGAGTGGAAGTGCAATTGGTAAGCAATTGGTACGCCGCTTTTTCATGCAGAAACTCCCGAAGGATCTTCATGAAGAATTTGAAGATACTTATCATTTAACTATTGAGGATGCCCTTAAAAATATGTATCATACCTCAAGGCCGAATGCCTATTTGGCGAATTTCAATAAATTTGTTGTAGAAAGGAAGGATCATCCTTATTTTCAAAAAATGGTTTTCGAAGAAATGAAAAATTTCTTTGAATATCAGGTTCTTCCCTATGAAGAATCGCAGGAAGCCGAAATTAATTTTATCGGCTCTATTGCATATTACTATGAAGAAACTCTTCGATCTGCAGCTGCAGAACTTAATTTAAATGTTGGTAAGATTGTACAAAAACCTATTGAAAGTTTAGTAAATTACCATATTAAATATATACTTTAAAAAAATAAATTCTATGTCAAATAAAATCCATCGCGACGAAAAGAACTTTAATCAAGCAGCCTTAGATTATCATAAAGCTGAGCCTAAAGGAAAAGTTGAAGTAATTCCTTCAAAACCGCATTCTTCTCAAAGAGATTTGTCTTTGGCATATTCTCCGGGAGTTGCAGTTCCTTGTATGGAGATTCACGAAAAGCCGGAAACTGTTTATGATTATACAGGAAAAGGTAATCTTGTAGCTGTTATCTCTAATGGTACAGCTGTTTTAGGATTGGGTGATATCGGACCAGAGGCTTCAAAACCTGTTATGGAAGGAAAAGGGCTTTTGTTTAAAATTTTTGCAGATATCAATGTTTTTGACATCGAAATCAATGAAAAGGATCCGGATAAATTTATTCAGATCGTAAAAGGGATTGCTCCTACTTTTGGGGGGATCAACCTGGAAGATATAAAAGCTCCTGAGGCATTCTATATTGAGCAAAGATTAAAAGAAGAACTGGATATTCCTTTGATGCATGATGACCAGCATGGAACCGCAATTATTTCTGCGGCAGCATTAATCAACTCTTTACTGATCGCTAATAAGAATATAGAGGATGTGAAAATGGTTGTAAATGGTGCCGGAGCGGCAGCGATTGCTTGTACAAAACTTTATGTTTCTTTAGGTCTTAGGAAAGAAAATGTTCTGATGTGCGATAGTAAAGGGGTGATTAATCATAAAAGAGAAAATCTTACTCCTGAAAAATTAGATTTTATTGCTCAGACAGATATTGAAAGTCTGGAAGATGCGGTAAAAGGATCAGATGTTTTTGTTGGTTTGTCTAAAGGAAACGTAATGACTCCTGAAATGCTGAGCAGTATGAACGAAAATCCTATCGTATTTGCTTTGGCAAATCCAGATCCTGAGATTGCTTATGATGTTGCTCTTGAAACGCGCAAGGATGTGATCATGGCTACAGGAAGAAGCGATTATCCTAACCAGGTTAACAACGTATTAGGTTTTCCTTATATTTTCCGAGGGGCTTTGGATGTACAGGCAAAAGGGATCAATGAAGAAATGAAATTGGCGGCTGTCCATGCTATTGCTGATTTAGCAAAAGAACCCGTTCCGGAAGCTGTAATTTTAGCTTATAATGTTCAAAATCTTCAATTCGGCAGAGAATATTTTATTCCAAAACCGTTTGATAACAGATTGATTACAAGAGTTTCAAGTGCTGTGGCAAAAGCGGCTATTGACAGTGGAATTGCCGGAAAACCAATTTCCGATTTTGAAGAATATGAGAATCAGCTTCTCGATAGAATGGGAAGAGATGAGAAACTTGTACGAATGATGCAAAGCCGTGCTAAATCTAATCCAAAAAGGGTTACTTTAGGAAATGCAGAAGAGTATAATGTGTTGAAAGCAGCTCAGATTCTTTATGAAGAAGGGATTGCCTATCCAAGTCTTTTAGGTGAAAAGAAATACATCAAAGAGCAGATGGAGCGTTATGGAATTAACCTTGATGTTCCAATTATTGATCCAAGTGATGATGATCAGGAGGAAAATAGAAAAAAATATAGAGAAACACTTTGGAAACTTCGTCAGAGAAAAGGGATGAATGAGTACAAAGCGAAGAGATATGTGCGTCAGAGAGATTATTTTGGTCCACTTATGTTAAAGCATGGAGATACTGATGCTCTTATCGTTGGTTTTTCTAAAAATTACGCATCTGTTTTACGCCCGGTTTTAGAAATTATAGAGAAAGAAAAAGGGGTAGATAAAGTAGCAGCTATGATGATGATACTTTCAGAGAAGAAACCGATTTTCTTTGCTGATACATCGATCAACAATAATCCGACGGCTGAAGATCTTGTAAACATTGCTAAAATGGCTGAAATCACTGTTAAATCTTTTGCAATCGAACCTAGAATTGCAATGCTTGGATTTGAAAACTTTGCAGCGATCTCTGACACTTCCAAAAAAGTGGCTAAAGCGGTTAGCATATTACACGAGAAATATCCAAAAATGATTGTTGATGGAGAAATTCAACCAGATTTTGCTATGAATGCAGATCACCTTAGTGATTATCCTTTCTCAAAATTAGGAGAAACTCCAGCAAACACATTTATCTTTCCGAATCTGGAAAGTGCTAATTTATCATATAAAATTATCAGAGGGATGAAGGTGGCACAAGTGATTGGGCCGATTCTTATGGGATTAAAGCAGCCGGTGCATGTTTTACAAATGCGTTCCAGTGTAGATGAAATTGTAAATCTTGCTACTGTAGCGGTTCTTGACGCGCAGAGAAGAGAAACAAAAAAATAACTTTTTTTTAAAAATTATTGAATTAAATATTGAAAAACTCCAAATTTTGGAGTTTTTCGTTTTTATATCAAATGATTGAATATCACCTCAAAAATTAAGTTAAAAATCATTCGTACGTGAAATGAAAACATTAATTAGTTTAAATTACTATATTTGGGAGTTTTAAAACTTAATAATGATATTTTCTTTACAAGGCATTGTTCAAGAACTTACGCCAACTTATGCAGTAATCAACGTCAATGGAGTTGGTTATTATACAGGCATTAGTTTAATGACCTCACAGACTCTGAAGCTCAATCAGGAGACTTTTCTATTTATTCAACAGATTATTCGGGAAGATGCACATTTGCTGTTCGGCTTTAACAGTCGTTTGGAAAAAGAGATGTTCAATCTGTTAATAAGTGTTAATGGAGTAGGTGCCGTATCTGCCCTTATTTTGTTGTCAACATTAAGCCTCGATGAGATCGCTTCAGCGATCCTTTCAAGCAATAGTGCACTCATCCAAAAAGCCAAAGGAATTGGTACTAAAACGGCAGAAAGAATCATTGTGGATTTGAAGGATAAAGTCCAAAAATTCAGCAACCCCGAAGAAAATATTTCTACGGTTGCGAATAATAAAATCAAGGAGGAATCGTTATCTGCATTAGAAGTTTTAGGAATTCCTAAACGCATGAGCGAGAAGATTGCAGATCGTATGATAAAACAAAATCCAAGTATTTCAGTGGAAGAATTGGTAAAACAAATTTTAAAAAACCTTTAACATTTGGTGGCAAATAACAAGTATCTCAATATATTTCTGTTCCTGTCGTTCTTATGCATGTCAGTAAGTACCTTTGCACAGGTACGACGTGACACTGCAATTATTAAGAAGGACTACGAACTGGCTGACCCTACACAATTCGAAGCTTTTTACGACATAAAAACCGGAATGTACTATGTGTATCCTAAAATTGGAAATACGGTAACAGGGCCGCCAACTGCCATGTCTCCTCAGGAATATAAGGAGTTTATGATGGCAAGTCAGACAAAGGCTTATTATAAAGATAAATCCGATAAATACAATTTACTTTTCCGAAAAGATAAGACCGATGCGCAAAGGAGAGGGCTAATTCCTGCATTAACGATTCGTAACAAGCTTTTCGAAACTATTTTTGGAAGCAATAAAATTGAAATAATTCCCACCGGATTTGCATCTTTTGATTTTGCCGGGCTTTATCAGAAAATTGATAATCCATTAATTTTACCTCAAAACAGAACCAGTTTTACTTTCGATATTAATCAGAGGATTCAACTTGGCCTTTTAGGTAAAGTAGGAGAAAATCTACAGTTAAAGGCTAATTATGACACGCAAAGTGGTTTTGCGTTCGAGAATAGAATGAATCTTGTATGGCAAGCCAAAGGAAGCTGGAAAGATCTCCAGACAAAAGGTCTGGGCGATGTCAATGCACCTGGGGCCGGATCTGAAGATAAGATTATAAAAAGGGTAGAGTTTGGTAACGTAAACATGCCACTTTCTACAAGTTTAATCAGGGGTTCTCAATCTTTATTCGGGGTAAAAACCGAATTCCAGTTAGGGAAAACTTTTGGTACCGTAGTACTTTCCCAACAACAGGGAGAGGCGCGTAATATTGTTGTACAGGGTGGAGGAGCTGTCAATACCTTTAAGATCGATGCGATCAACTATGAAGATAATCAGCATTACTTTTTAGGACATTATTTTTTAGACAACTACGATCGATCGTTGGCTAATTATCCGCAGATCAATTCGAAGATTAATATTACAAGACTTGAAGTATGGGTGCTGGATCAAGGGAACACTAATCTGGCAGCTCAGAAAAGTATTGTAGGGATCAGGGATCTGGGAGATAAGGCGGGTGTATTTCCTGACAATCCTAATAACAATCTTTACCAAACGATTTCAACGACGATGGGGACTCGGGACCCTGGGATTAATTATAATGATCTTATAAAAAATCAATCACTACCTGATGCAACAGGAGCTTTAGTTCCATACATAGAAGGAGAACATTTTATTTTTAATAAAAAAGCAAGAAGATTAAATGCAAGTGAATATACACTACAGCCACAATTAGGATATATTTCATTAAACCAAAAGTTAAATGATAATCAATTGCTGGCGGTTTCGTATTCCTACACAGATGGTTCCAACAAAGTCTACAAAGTGGGAGAATTTTCGGAAGAAAGTCCGGTTTTGATGACCAAAGTTTTGCGCTCCAATACTACCGTAAATGTGGCTTCTCCTATGTGGCCATTGATGATGAAGAATATCTATGCGTTGGATGCAGGGCAAATCAGCCAGGATGGGTTTATATTGAATGTATTGTATAGAGATGGAGATAGCGGGGGTAAAGTAAATTATCTTCCGAATACAAGTGTTAAAGATATCAATTTACTAAAGCTGTTAAATTGGGACCGTTTGAACATGAACGGGGATATTCAAAATAACAGTGGCGGAGGTACTGGGGATGGTATATTTGATTTTGTCAATGGTATTACGATCAGACCTGAAACAGGAAAGATTATCTTCACAAAGACTCAACCCTTTGGTAGTTATATGGAAGGAGTATTGGGAAGCAGTGATCCTAAATACGTTCAAAAAGACATTTATGACCGACAGAAGAATCTTCCAACATCAATTCCTCAACGATATACATTAGAAGGACGATATAAAGGAACTGCAGGACAGGGAATCTCTTTAGGAGCTGTGAACGTCCCTCAAGGTTCTGTAAAAGTTTCCGCTAACGGGGTTCAGTTGACAGAAGGAATAGATTATACCGTAGACTACATGTTGGGAACGGTTACGATCATCAATGAAAATGTAAAACAGTCTGGTCAGGCAATCAATATTTCATTGGAAAACCAGTTAACTTTCAATACCCAGAGAAAAAGATTTTTAGGGTTAAACTTGGAGAGAAGGTTTAATGAGAATTTCATCTTAGGAGCTACTGTTGTTAATTATTCTGAATCACCACTTACTCAAAAGGTAAATTATGGTCAGGAGGCTGTAAACAATACAATGGCTGGGATTAATTTGATGTATAATAATCAGGTTCCTTTCCTTACAAGACTTACCAATAAAATTCCAATGGTGAAAACCGAAGCCCCTTCCAATTTGAATTTTAAAATGGAGGGCGCTTATTTGCTACCAGGGCTAAATAAAGGAACGAATGATCAATCTTATATTGATGATTTCGAACAGACAACATCTAAAATATCACTAAAAGAGCCGGCTGCATGGAGCTTAGCGTCTAAACCAGAAAAATCCGGTGGTGTATTCCAGGGAGCAGGCGCAAGTAATGATATTACCAACGGCTATGGAAGGGGACTTTTATCCTGGTATACCATTGACCCTAGATTTTGGGGGATTGGAGGAAGAGCACCTGCTGGAATAACTCCTCAATCGGTATCTAATCACGCATCCAGAAGAGTTCAGTATTCTGAGATCTATAATAACAGAGATTTTGTTGCGGGTGAGCAAACCTTTTTGAATACGATGGATATTTCTTATTATCCTGCTGAAAAAGGACCGTATAACGTTAACCCTAATAATGAAACGACTCAGCAGAGATGGGCAGGGATGATGAGACCTATTACTGTTTCCAATTTTACAAACTCAAATATTGAATATGTAGAATTCTGGATGATGGATCCTTATGCAGATGGAAACAATCTTGGTGCTGATCCAAAATTATTACTTCAATTAGGGAATGTGTCTGAAGATGTTTTGAAAGATGGTTTTATGCAGTATGAAAATGGTTTACCTACAGCTACTGCACCGTCTGTTACAACGAGTTCAAATTGGGGAACACAGCCAAAACAACCTCCTATTCTTTACGCCTTTTCTAGTGAAGGGCAGGATAGAACGATACAGGATGCCGGGTTTGATGGTTTGACATCAGATCAGGAATCCATGAGATTCGGAAATACATTTACCAATCCGGTGACCAATATTGCTGACCCTGCGGTTGATGATTTTGTATTCTATATGTCAGCAAAATTTACTGGAGGTCAGGCTTCATCACTGATTCAGAGGTACAAATATTTCAGAGGGCCCGAAGGGAATTCTCAAAGCAATTCATTAGAAGTGGCTTCACAAACTCCTGATGCTGAAGATATCAATAAAGATTATAACCTTGATCAAAGTGAAAACTATAATGAGTATCAAATTAAATTAGATCAGGGAAGCTTAGCTGTAGGACAGAATAATATCGTCGACATGAAAACTGTCCAGGCGCAATTTCAGAATGGGCAGACTGCACCTGTAAAATGGTATTTATTTAGAATTCCTGTTGCTTCATATGTGATGGATGCTGGTGATCATAATCCTGGTATTCTTAATAACGTCAGATTTGCAAGAATGCTATTAACTGGTTTTGATCAGACTTCTACATTAAGATTTGGAACCATGGATCTTGTGAGATCGGATTGGAGAAAATATCCTAAAAAAACAGCGGCAACTGGAGAAATAGCTCCAAATGATCCAGGAGATGAAGGTGCTGCAAATGTCTCTGACGGCGAGTTGGCAAAATTTGAAATAGGGAGTGTTAATATTGAAGAAAATGCTTTAAATCAACCTCCATATGTTTTACCTCCTGGAATAGACCGTCAAATTCTAAGTGGAAATGCTGGGGTACAAAGACAAAATGAAAGTTCTTTATACTTAAAAGTAACAGAACTTCCAAAGAGCGAATCAAGAGGTGTATTTAAAAATACAACCTTGGATATGAGAAGATATAAGAAATTAAAAGTTTTTGTACATGCAGAAGACCCTACAAGAAGAGTAGAAGGTATGGATGAAAAAACTAAATTTTTTATTCGTTTTGGAAGTGATGCTGCAGATAATTATTATGAATATGAAGCTTCATTAAAGATAACACCTAAAACAGCGACAGCACCAATGGAAATATGGCCAATGGAGAATGATGTTGATTTAGAAATTCAGAATTTTGTAGATGCTAAAATCAGGAGAGATAAGAATTCTCCAAACGATATAGCGAAAAGAATTTTAGATCCAGTCTTTGGTACTACGGATAAACTGAAAAATATTTACATTAAAGGACGCCCAAGTTTAGGGAACATCACCACTATTGTAATTGGTATAAGAAATGGAGTGCCAAGAGGTGAAGAGGGCACATCAATTGATAGAGTGTTATGGGTTAATGAACTTCGTCTTTCTGAGATTGACAATAAAGGAGGGTATGCCGGAAATGCAAGCTTAAACTTTAACCTGGGTGATTTTGCAGTAGTTAACACAAGTGCTTCCTATAGCTCTGTTGGATTTGGTAATATAGATTCAAAACCTGCTGAAAGAAATCAATCTACACAATCAGCCTTCAGTATTAATACCGCTGTCAATTTAGATAAACTTCTTCCGGAAAAAACAGGGGTTAAAATTCCGGTCAACTATTCCTACTCACAAACGATTGAAGACCCAAAATATAATCCTTTAGATACGGATGTTGAGTTTAAGAAAGCAGCGAACAGAGAACAGCTTAAAAAAGTGGCAAGGACTTATACGCAGCAGAGAAGCTTGGGGGTTGTAAATATGCATAAAGAAAGGGTTAATCCAAATAAAAAACCTAAATTTTATGATGTGGAGAATATTTCGGTTACCGCTGTTTATAATGATGATTTTTTTAGGGATATTTATACGAAGAAAAACTACAGACAATACCTAAGAGGGTATGTAGATTATAACTATACGTTCAAACCTTGGGTGATTAAACCGTTCAACAAAATGATCAGCGACACGGCTAAGTCTACAAAATACCTAAGATGGATCAAAGAATTTAACCTGAACCCAATTCCAACGAGATTTTCTTTCAGAACTGAAATCGACAGGAATTATAATGAACTTGAGTTCAGAAGCGTTGATGCGATTATCAATGGAAATTTCAATGATGAGTCTCAGGCGATAAGAAATAGAAATTTCTATTTTGGATGGCAGTACGGTTTAGGATTTAATTTTACAAAATCATTGAAACTGGAAATCAATTCTGCAACAAGAACATTGAATGATAATGTAGATGTGAATACAATGGATAACTCTTCCATCTTTGGAAATGTATTCAGATCCGGAAGGCCCGTACTATACAATCATAGAGTACAGTTGAACTATAAGCTTCCGTTCCAGTATTTACCATATCTTGATTTTATCGACGCAGAATTGGGGTATGGATTTACTTATAACTGGAATGCCAGATCTACTGCTTTATTATATGATCAAGAAGGAAGTTTGGGTTCTGTGGGTCAGAATACCAATGTTATTCAGGCTACAGCAACTGCAGATTTTCCAAAATTCTTTGGTCAGTTCAAGTATTTCAAAAATATAGCGACCAAACTTTCAAAACGTAAACAGGAAATTGACTCATTAAATAATGTATATACCCAGCAGTGGGAAAAGAAAAGATACAAGTTTAAAAACTATAAATTTAAAAATAGACTGACAGTTTTACAAAGTGCAGCATTTTTACTGACTTCTTTCAAACAGCTGGATGTTAATTATTCTGAGAATAATGGTACGGTATTACCTGGTTTACTTTCTGCTCCGAATTGGTATGGGTATGGTCAGACTTTGGGTGGTCCTACAATCGGATTCTTGTTGGGATCTCAGGCAGACATCAGAAGAACGGTTATTGAAAATGGCTGGGTAAGTACAAGAGATTTAATGACAGATCCATATGTAAGGATGTCAACACGCGAATTGAGGGCCAATTTACAAGTCGTACCAATGAATGATTTGAGAATTGATGTCAGTGTATTGCATAATTATAATAGGAACTTCTCACAAACAGGTTTTAATAATCCATTAAATTTAGGTAGGGCTAATCATGATTATGCTTTTGCTAATGATTTGATTACCTATTCGAACTCTGTAATACTTTTGAAGACTTCTTTCAAAGATGGGCAGGCAGTATATCAATCAATCAGAGAAAATGCCAGGGCAATTTCACAAAAAATGGGAGATATGTCAACTGTCGATAATAATGGATTCACTTCTGGATACGGTATTGGTAATGCATATGTTTTAATCCCTGCGTTCAGAGCAGCAGTAGAAGGAAAGTCTCCTAGGGGAATTGGTAATGCTAAGAAAGCAGGATTACCAATACCAAACTGGAAAGTAATCTATTCTGGTTTAAGAAATGTTCCAATTATCAACGGACAATTTTCAAAATTTGATTTGTTACATAGTTATAATGCCACTTATACAGCCACAGGGATACAATCAAGTATAGACTATTTTAATGCAATTTCTACAGGAGGAAGTCTGTTTGATGTTAACAAGAATAGAATTAATCCATTCACATTCTCTCAGGTAGGATATGTAGAATCCTTCTCGCCACTGATCGGGGTTGATGTCACCATGAGAAACAATATGCAGTTTGGTATCCAGTATAATAGAAACAGAATGTTGTTACTAGGATTAGTTAATCAAACACTCACAGAAGATGCCAATACAGAATACGTAGTTAGGTTAGGATACATTATCCGTAACTTCAGATTAGGAGTGAATGATACCAGAAGAAGAGGTAAAGGAAAAGGAAGTGATCTTAACATCCGTGGAGACTTCTCGTTAAGAGACAGCAGAACCAGTATTACCAATATACTGCTAGATGATTCTCAGGTTACAGGCGGACAGAAATTAATGAACATAAAAATTTCTGCAGATTACAATGTTTCTGAGAATTTAAATCTAAGGGTCTTCTACGAACAAATGACCTCTAAGTATAAGATCTCTACGGCATTCCCGCTATCAACAGTTAGAGCTGGGTTATCGGCAACGTTTACATTCGGAGATTCCGGAGGCTTTTAATGAGTAACATATATAAAAAAAATATCCCTTTCTAAATTAAGAAGGGGATATTTTTTATATAAAAGTATATTGAAAGAACAAAATTAGAATTAATAAACAATTTGTATTGCATTTACCAATGTTATGTATTGGGTAAGTTTGTTATTTTAGTTAACTCAAAAAACATTTTAAATAAACAAACATACTTTTTTTGGACCTTATAGAATTTTGAATAAATTTGTAGAATAATAAAAATCAAAAAATGAACACACCATCGGAATTAAAGTACACTAAAGATCACGAGTGGATCAAGATTGAAGGAAACATCGCTACTATTGGTATTACTGATTTTGCACAGGGAGAGCTTGGGGATATCGTATATGTTGATATAGACACTGTTGATGACGATCTTGAGGCTGGAGCTGTTTTTGGAAGTGTAGAAGCAGTAAAGACTGTTTCAGATCTATTTTTACCTATTGCTGGAAAAGTTAAAGAGTTTAATGAAGAATTAGAAGCTCAACCGGAGTTGTTAAATACGGATCCTTATGGAGACGGATGGATCATCAAATTAGAGATTGCTGATGGTGCAGATCAGTCTGAATTACTTTCTGCAGAAGAATACCAGGCTATCATTGGATAGGCTTTCAAAAATATTTAGTAAGATATTGCCCATTTATTGGGCATTTCTTACTTATATGCTTCTCAAGCCCGGAGAAGAGAACCGTGAATACTTCTTTATGTTCAATGGGTTCGATAAAGTTTTGCATCTGAGTATATTTGCAATGCTGAGTTTCTGTTTTATTGCGGCATTTCCAAAAATCAAATTTTCTTATTTTTTTCAGATCATCCTTATATATGCATTCCTTACAGAAATACTACAGGAAGAAATGCATTGGGGTAGATCCATGGAAACTTTAGATGTAGTTGCAGATGTTATTGGATGCTTACTGGGGTACTATATATATAAGGTGCTTGTCAAGCGTTTTTTCTCATCAGATCATTCACTATAGAATCAAAAGCTTTTTAGCTTTCCTTTCCTGGGAGCTTAATCCCGCTATCCACTCTTACTCCTCGTTCCTGCGTTTTCTTTCAGAGCCATGCTTACTGTGGGGTAACCGTTACTATCGGGGCTAGGATGTTCGGCGTTTTATTGCTGTACTAATATATTATATATAGATTCCTTATCAAATGAATTTTCCTTTGTCGCTTTACTTGGAGCCTTCGTAAGGGACTTCGATTCTTAATAGTTGTTGGGATGAGAAAGTTATAGGGCCTTAAAGAATACCTTTTTTAAGATATTTGTCTCCCTCCAGAAGGGCAATCTGATCCCTTAAGCCCATCTTCCGATAAAATGAAAAATTAATTTGATAATGTGGATAACTGTATTTGTGTTTTAAGTTATGTGATATCAGTTGTTTATGCGAATACTTTTCCACGCTGCTTGATTTTATGTTAAATAGATTTGGAAGTGTAGGGTAATAAGCTCTACTTTTGCACCACTGAAAACGAGAGATAGTAGGTAGCGCAGAAGAACAGTAATAAAGAGAAACTTTTAAAAAAAAATAAATGAGAATTTATTTTGAAAAGTGAGAAAAGTTTGTATCTTTGCAATCCCAATTAAGGGAGCGCAGAAGTAGAGAAGATTGAATGAATGATTTAAGATTTAGGGTTAACAATAAACTTTAAAATTTCTTAAAAAACATTTGGTCATATTAAAAACATTTATTACTTTTGCACTCGCAAATCGGTAGCTAAAACGACAGAAAAATTAGCTACAGTATAAAGCGGAAGAAAAGAGATCATTGAAAAATAGATATAACAACCAAGTAAGGAAAAACTAAAGCGTCAAAACTTTGAGTGAGTCAGACAAACATACAATGGAGAGTTTGATCCTGGCTCAGGATGAACGCTAGCGGGAGGCCTAACACATGCAAGCCGAGCGGTAGGGTTTCTTCGGAAACCTGAGAGCGGCGCACGGGTGCGGAACACGTGTGCAACCTACCTTTATCAGGGGGATAGCCTTTCGAAAGGAAGATTAATACCCCATAATATATTGAATGGCATCATTTGATATTGAAAACTCCGGTGGATAGAGATGGGCACGCGCAAGATTAGATAGTTGGTGAGGTAACGGCTCACCAAGTCAATGATCTTTAGGGGGCCTGAGAGGGTGATCCCCCACACTGGTACTGAGACACGGACCAGACTCCTACGGGAGGCAGCAGTGAGGAATATTGGACAATGGGTGAGAGCCTGATCCAGCCATCCCGCGTGAAGGATGACGGCCCTATGGGTTGTAAACTTCTTTTGTATAGGGATAAACCTTTCCACGTGTGGAAAGCTGAAGGTACTATACGAATAAGCACCGGCTAACTCCGTGCCAGCAGCCGCGGTAATACGGAGGGTGCAAGCGTTATCCGGATTTATTGGGTTTAAAGGGTCCGTAGGCGGACTCGTAAGTCAGTGGTGAAATCTCATAGCTTAACTATGAAACTGCCATTGATACTGCGGGTCTTGAGTAAAGTAGAAGTGGCTGGAATAAGTAGTGTAGCGGTGAAATGCATAGATATTACTTAGAACACCAATTGCGAAGGCAGGTCACTATGTTTTAACTGACGCTGATGGACGAAAGCGTGGGGAGCGAACAGGATTAGATACCCTGGTAGTCCACGCCGTAAACGATGCTAACTCGTTTTTGGGTTTTCGGATTCAGAGACTAAGCGAAAGTGATAAGTTAGCCACCTGGGGAGTACGTTCGCAAGAATGAAACTCAAAGGAATTGACGGGGGCCCGCACAAGCGGTGGATTATGTGGTTTAATTCGATGATACGCGAGGAACCTTACCAAGGCTTAAATGGGAAATGACAGGTTTAGAAATAGACTTTTCTTCGGACATTTTTCAAGGTGCTGCATGGTTGTCGTCAGCTCGTGCCGTGAGGTGTTAGGTTAAGTCCTGCAACGAGCGCAACCCCTGTCACTAGTTGCCATCATTCAGTTGGGGACTCTAGTGAGACTGCCTACGCAAGTAGAGAGGAAGGTGGGGATGACGTCAAATCATCACGGCCCTTACGCCTTGGGCCACACACGTAATACAATGGCCAGTACAGAGGGCTGCTACCAGGCGACTGGATGCTAATCTCGAAAGCTGGTCTCAGTTCGGATTGGAGTCTGCAACTCGACTCTATGAAGCTGGAATCGCTAGTAATCGCGCATCAGCCATGGCGCGGTGAATACGTTCCCGGGCCTTGTACACACCGCCCGTCAAGCCATGGAAGTCTGGGGTACCTGAAGTCGGTGACCGTAACAGGAGCTGCCTAGGGTAAAACAGGTAACTAGGGCTAAGTCGTAACAAGGTAGCCGTACCGGAAGGTGCGGCTGGAACATCTCATTTTAGAGCGTCTTTAGACGATAAAAAAAACAAAGGTACTTAAATGTACCATGCACTTACTTAAAGAGAAGCTTTAGTTTTTTATTTGGTTGATATATTAAAAAAAATACACACCCACTAGAAATTAGTATCAGAGGGAGAGAGATTTTAGATTATAAATTATAGATTTTAGATTTGAAAATTAATTTAAAATTCAAAATTTAAAATTTAAAATTAATGAAGTCTCGTAGCTCAGCTGGTTAGAGCGCTACACTGATAATGTAGAGGTCGGCAGTTCGAGCCTGCCCGAGACTACTAATTGAAAAGACGGGAGATAAAAAGACAAGAGATGTGAGACAAATGATAGTCTCAGTTCTCAAATCTCTTCATCTTCAAGTCTAACTAGAGGGGGAATTAGCTCAGCTGGCTAGAGCGCCTGCCTTGCACGCAGGAGGTCAAGGGTTCGACTCCCTTATTCTCCACTATAGATGGTTTAAACTTAAAAAAGCAGATAGAGCCAAATACAATATTTGCGGATTATATCATCGATAGAATAAAGATCATTGACATTAACGGTAAAAATATCACAAAGAGATAACCGAGCACTTTCGAGTGCCGAGTTTATAAAAATAGAGTTCAACAATTAATTGTTGGATAAAAAAAATACTGAACTAATATAATTATTAGGAAAGAAATCGTTAAGGGCGTATGGCGGATGCCTAGGCTTTCAGAGGCGACGAAGGACGTGGTAAGCTGCGAAAAGCTCGGGGGATTGGCACACACGAATTGATCCCGAGATGTCCGAATGGGGCAACCCGGCTGGTTGAAGACCAGTCACCTCTTAGGAGGAGCAAACCCGGAGAACTGAAACATCTAAGTACCCGGAGGAAAAGAAATCGAAGAGATTCCGTAAGTAGTGGCGAGCGAAAGCGGATTAGCCCAAAAGCTTTTATATGTTTAATAGAATGTTCTGGAAAGAACAGCCATAGAGGGTGATAGCCCCGTATATGAAAGGCATATTTAAGTGATAAATGAGTAGGGCGGGACACGTGAAATCCTGTCTGAATATGGGGGGACCATCCTCCAAGGCTAAATACTCCTGAAAGACCGATAGTGAACAAGTACTGTGAAGGAAAGGTGAAAAGCACTTCGAATAGAAGGGTGAAATAGAACCTGAAACCGTACGCCTACAAGCGGTCGGAGCCCACAAGTTGGGTGACGGCGTGCCTTTTGCATAATGAGCCTACGAGTTAATTTTACTAGCGAGGTTAAGGACTTCAGGTCCGGAGCCGGAGCGAAAGCGAGTCTGAATAGGGCGTATAGTTAGTAGGATTAGACGCGAAACCTTGTGATCTACCCATGGGCAGGTTGAAGCTCTGGTAACACAGAGTGGAGGACCGAACCGGTTGACGTTGAAAAGTCTTCGGATGACCTGTGGGTAGGGGTGAAAGGCCAATCAAACTGGGAGATAGCTCGTACTCCCCGAAATGCATTTAGGTGCAGCGTCGTATATAAGTTTATTAGAGGTAGAGCTACTGATTGGATGCGGGGGTTTCACCACCTACCAATTCCTGACAAACTCCGAATGCTAATAAATGTTCTACGGCAGTGAGGGCATGGGTGCTAAGGTCCATGTCCGAGAGGGAAAGAACCCAGACCAACAGCTAAGGTCCCCAAATATATGTTAAGTTGAAGCAACGCGGTTGGACTGCATTGACAGCTAGGATGTTGGCTTGGAAGCAGCCATTCATTTAAAGAGTGCGTAACAGCTCACTAGTCGAGCGGTCCGGCATGGATAATAATCGGGCATAAACATATTACCGAAGCTATGGATTTACAACCGTTGGGTTGTATCTGGTAGGGGAGCATTCTATTTGCGCCGAAGCAGTATCGTGAGGTATTGTGGAGCGGATAGAAAAGAAAATGTAGGCATAAGTAACGATAAAGGGGGCGAGAAACCCCCTCACCGAAAGACTAAGGTTTCCTCAGCCATGCTAATCAGCTGAGGGTTAGTCGGGACCTAACGCGAACCCGAAAGGGGTAGTGGATGGACAATGGGTTAATATTCCCATACTTGCTCACACTAAAAAGGGGACGGAGTGCCGTACTTACTGGAGACTGACGGAATAGTCAAGGCCTAGCCTTCGGGCGAAGCTGCTGTAGGGAAAGTGCTTCCAAGAAAAGCCGAAGTGAAGCAACCCGTACCAAAACCGACACAGGTAGTCGAGGAGAGAATCCTAAGGTGCTAGAGTGAATCATGGTTAAGGAACTAGGCAAAATAGTCTCGTAACTTCGGGAGAAGAGACGCCATCAGCAATGGTGGCCGCAGTAAAGAGGCCCAGGCGACTGTTTATCAAAAACACAGGACTCTGCAAAATCGAAAGATGCAGTATAGGGTCTGACACCTGCCCGGTGCTGGAAGGTTAAGGAAGGGCGTTAGCGTAAGCGAAGCGTTTGACTGAAGCCCCAGTAAACGGCGGCCGTAACTATAACGGTCCTAAGGTAGCGAAATTCCTTGTCGGGTAAGTTCCGACCTGCACGAATGGTGTAACGATCTGGGCACTGTCTCAACCATGAGCTCTGTGAAATTGTAGTCTCGGTGAAGATGCCGAGTACCCGCAATGGGACGAAAAGACCCTGTGAACCTTTACTATAACTTCGTATTGACTTTGAGTAAGTAATGTGTAGGATAGGTGGGAGACTTTGAAGCAGGCACGCTAGTGTTTGTGGAGTCAACGTTGAAATACCACCCTTTACTTACTTGGAGCCTAACTTCTTTTAGAAGGACATTGCGTGGTGGGTAGTTTGACTGGGGTGGTCGCCTCCAAAAGAGTAACGGAGGCTTTCAAAGGTACCCTCAGCACGCTTGGTAACCGTGCGTAGAGTGTAATGGCATAAGGGTGCTTGACTGTGAGACCTACAAGTCGATCAGGTGCGAAAGCAGGACATAGTGATCCGGTGGTTCCGTATGGAAGGGCCATCGCTCATAGGATAAAAGGTACTCCGGGGATAACAGGCTAGTCTCCCCCAAGAGCTCACATCGACGGGGAGGTTCGGCACCTCGATGTCGGCTCGTCACATCCTGGGGCTGGAGAAGGTCCCAAGGGTTGGGCTGTTCGCCCATTAAAGTGGCACGCGAGCTGGGTTCAGAACGTCGTGAGACAGTTCGGTCTCTATCTATTGCGGGCGTTAGATGTTTGAGAGGGCTTGATTCTAGTACGAGAGGACCGAATTGAACAAACCTCTGGTGTATCAGTTGTACCGCCAGGTGCACTGCTGAGTAGCTACGTTTGGAAGAGATAAGCACTGAAAGCATATAAGTGCGAAACTCGCCTCAAGATGAGACATCTTTTAAGGGTCGTGGGAGATGACCACGTTGATAGGCTATAGGTGTAAAGGCAGTAATGTCATAGCCGAGTAGTACTAATTACCCGTAGATTTATAGCCTAATAAGGCGCACGAAAGTGCAGCAAGGTTACCTCTTTGTGATTGTTTTTATCGATTAAAACAGACAAGAGATGTAAAGATAAGAGAAAAGAGACTAAAAGTCTCGTGTCTCGACTCTTAAAATCTCAAAGTCTTATATACCTTCTTTAGGGTGGTTTTAGCGGTGGGGCTCACCTGTTCCCATTCCGAACACAGAAGTTAAGCCCACCAGCGCCGATGGTACTGCGAAAGCGGGAGAGTAGGTCGCCGCCAGTTTTTATTTAAAAGTCTCATACATTTATTTGTATGAGACTTTTTTTTGGTACATACATTATCATTATCCATACATACCCAATCAATAATCAATAATTGATCAATCATAAATGATCAATGATTAATGATAAAAGATAAGAGATAAGAGACAAGAGATAAATGTTGATTAATAGGTAACAGGAGTTATGAGTTATGAGTTATGAGTTATGAGTTATGAGTTATGAGTTATGAGTTATGAGTTATGAGTGCGAAGTAATCTGTCATTATTGATCAATGCTCCCTTCTAATATATTCCTTACTACTACTACTACTACTACTACTACTACTACTACTACTACTGATTGCCTTATCACTAGAGGTGGGCTTTAGCCCGCCTTCAATAAAAAGTGCAAAAGCTTATTGGCTTTAGCCAAAACTTAGCTGTGGACATACAAAACTCTCAAATCTCCATTTTCAACTTTCAACTTTCAATTTTACAACCATACTGTTATTTAAAGAATAAGATTCATTTGATTCTTCTTATTTTTGATAATAAAACTCCCATAAAAAACTCGGACTTAAATAATAACTATCAAAAGCTAATTCCCATTGAAAAAACAAATTCCTCTATTCATCCTTTTCCTTCTCATTGTATCGCATACCTATGCCCAATCATTAATAGTTCCTAAAGTCCTGGCTTTTTATACCGCTAAAAATGATCTTGCCCATATCAGTTATGTAGACGAAGCGAATCAATATTTTACTTCTTTGACCCAAACTAAAAAACTAGATTACACTTCAACAAATAATTGGGAGAAAATGGTAATTGATACCCTCTCGAAATATGATGTCATCCTATTTTTAGACACCCGTCCCGAAAAACCAGAACAACGTGAAGCTTTTAGACAGTATATGGAAAAGGGAGGGGGATGGATGGGATTTCACTTCGCCGCTTTTTCATTACACTCATCCGCATATGATAATAATTGGAGCTGGTATCATGATACTTTCCTGGGTTCCGGGGAATATAAGAGTAATACCTGGAGACCCACTAAAGCATTCCTTGAGCGGATCACTAAAAATAAGTTCACCCGATCATTACCTTTATTGCATGCACCAGCCAATGAATGGTATTCCTGGAAAAATGATCTTACCAAAAATAAAGATATCCAAATATTATATGCTATCGATCCCAAAAGTTTTCCCTTAGGAACAGGACCCAAACAACATGAAATATGGACCCAGGGTTTTTACCCCATCATTTGGACCAGTACAAAATACAATATGATCTATTCCAATATTGGACATAATGATATGGACTATGAACATCAGTACAGTAAAGACCAAACAAAAAGCCTTTCTTCAACTTTTAGCAGTAAAGAATATACCCGGTTTATAATTAGGGCGATTAATCACCTGGCAAGAGAAAAGAGAAAAAGATTTAATAAAGAATAAAGAATAAAGAATAAAGAATAAAGAATAAAGAATAAAGAATAAAGAATAAAGAATAAAGAATAAAGAATAAAGAATAAAGAATAAAGAATAAAGAATAAAGAATAAAATAATAGCTAATAATAAATAAGAAATATACATCCAAATACTTTTATAGCTGTTACAATATTTTCATTCCTTATATCGTAAAACTCTTTTTATTTTTCTAAAACCCAACGTAAGTATAGGTCCTTTTAAGTCGAATATTCTTTTTTATTCCCAAAATCAAAAATAAAGACCCTTACTTTTTACTATTTTCCATTCGGATATCCTCCTTTCCCTTTTCAAATTTCCACTTTCCACCATAGTTTTCATCTTTTTCCCAGTTATTCTTCTGTATTTTTTCCTCCAGCTTGCTTAGTTTTTCCTCGTAGTTATTACATTTTGCTCTGTTTCTATCGCATTTATAATAAATCCCCAGTTAAAAGCTTAAAATTTTTCCACTTGCCTTTCAGTTAGTTAAGGGTGAATATGAATTAAAAGTAAATTTTATGTTAAATAGATTTGGAAGTGTAGGGTAATAAGCTCTACTTTTGCACCACTGAAAACGAGAGATAGTAGGTAGCGCAGAAGAACAGTAATAAAGAGAAACTTTAAAAAATAAATGAGAATTTATTTTGAAAAGTGAGAAAAGTTTGTATCTTTGCAATCCCAATTAAGGGAGCGCAGAAGTAGAGAAGATTGAATGAATGATTTAGGATTTAGGGTTAACAATAAACTTTAAAATTTCTTAAAAAACATTTGGTCATATTAAAAACATTTATTACTTTTGCACTCGCAAATCGGTAGCTAAAACGACAGAAAAATTAGCTACAGTATAAAGCGGAAGAAAAGAGATCATTGAAAAATAGATATAACAACCAAGTAAGGAAAAACTAAAGCGTCAAAACTTTGAGTGAGTCAGACAAACATACAATGGAGAGTTTGATCCTGGCTCAGGATGAACGCTAGCGGGAGGCCTAACACATGCAAGCCGAGCGGTAGGGTTTCTTCGGAAACCTGAGAGCGGCGCACGGGTGCGGAACACGTGTGCAACCTACCTTTATCAGGGGGATAGCCTTTCGAAAGGAAGATTAATACCCCATAATATATTGAATGGCATCATTTGATATTGAAAACTCCGGTGGATAGAGATGGGCACGCGCAAGATTAGATAGTTGGTGAGGTAACGGCTCACCAAGTCAATGATCTTTAGGGGGCCTGAGAGGGTGATCCCCCACACTGGTACTGAGACACGGACCAGACTCCTACGGGAGGCAGCAGTGAGGAATATTGGACAATGGGTGAGAGCCTGATCCAGCCATCCCGCGTGAAGGATGACGGCCCTATGGGTTGTAAACTTCTTTTGTATAGGGATAAACCTTTCCACGTGTGGAAAGCTGAAGGTACTATACGAATAAGCACCGGCTAACTCCGTGCCAGCAGCCGCGGTAATACGGAGGGTGCAAGCGTTATCCGGATTTATTGGGTTTAAAGGGTCCGTAGGCGGACTCGTAAGTCAGTGGTGAAATCTCATAGCTTAACTATGAAACTGCCATTGATACTGCGGGTCTTGAGTAAAGTAGAAGTGGCTGGAATAAGTAGTGTAGCGGTGAAATGCATAGATATTACTTAGAACACCAATTGCGAAGGCAGGTCACTATGTTTTAACTGACGCTGATGGACGAAAGCGTGGGGAGCGAACAGGATTAGATACCCTGGTAGTCCACGCCGTAAACGATGCTAACTCGTTTTTGGGTTTTCGGATTCAGAGACTAAGCGAAAGTGATAAGTTAGCCACCTGGGGAGTACGTTCGCAAGAATGAAACTCAAAGGAATTGACGGGGGCCCGCACAAGCGGTGGATTATGTGGTTTAATTCGATGATACGCGAGGAACCTTACCAAGGCTTAAATGGGAAATGACAGGTTTAGAAATAGACTTTTCTTCGGACATTTTTCAAGGTGCTGCATGGTTGTCGTCAGCTCGTGCCGTGAGGTGTTAGGTTAAGTCCTGCAACGAGCGCAACCCCTGTCACTAGTTGCCATCATTCAGTTGGGGACTCTAGTGAGACTGCCTACGCAAGTAGAGAGGAAGGTGGGGATGACGTCAAATCATCACGGCCCTTACGCCTTGGGCCACACACGTAATACAATGGCCAGTACAGAGGGCTGCTACCAGGCGACTGGATGCTAATCTCGAAAGCTGGTCTCAGTTCGGATTGGAGTCTGCAACTCGACTCTATGAAGCTGGAATCGCTAGTAATCGCGCATCAGCCATGGCGCGGTGAATACGTTCCCGGGCCTTGTACACACCGCCCGTCAAGCCATGGAAGTCTGGGGTACCTGAAGTCGGTGACCGTAACAGGAGCTGCCTAGGGTAAAACAGGTAACTAGGGCTAAGTCGTAACAAGGTAGCCGTACCGGAAGGTGCGGCTGGAACATCTCATTTTAGAGCGTCTTTAGACGATAAAAAAAACAAAGGTACTTAAATGTACCATGCACTTACTTAAAGAGAAGCTTTAGTTTTTTATTTGGTTGATATATTAAAAAAAATACACACCCACTAGAAATTAGTATCAGAGGGAGAGAGATTTTAGATTATAAATTATAGATTTTAGATTTGAAAATTAATTTAAAATTCAAAATTTAAAATTTAAAATTAATGAAGTCTCGTAGCTCAGCTGGTTAGAGCGCTACACTGATAATGTAGAGGTCGGCAGTTCGAGCCTGCCCGAGACTACTAATTGAAAAGACGGGAGATAAAAAGACAAGAGATGTGAGACAAATGATAGTCTCAGTTCTCAAATCTCTTCATCTTCAAGTCTAACTAGAGGGGGAATTAGCTCAGCTGGCTAGAGCGCCTGCCTTGCACGCAGGAGGTCAAGGGTTCGACTCCCTTATTCTCCACTATAGATGGTTTAAACTTAAAAAAGCAGATAGAGCCAAATACAATATTTGCGGATTATATCATCGATAGAATAAAGATCATTGACATTAACGGTAAAAATATCACAAAGAGATAACCGAGCACTTTCGAGTGCCGAGTTTATAAAAATAGAGTTCAACAATTAATTGTTGGATAAAAAAAATACTGAACTAATATAATTATTAGGAAAGAAATCGTTAAGGGCGTATGGCGGATGCCTAGGCTTTCAGAGGCGACGAAGGACGTGGTAAGCTGCGAAAAGCTCGGGGGATTGGCACACACGAATTGATCCCGAGATGTCCGAATGGGGCAACCCGGCTGGTTGAAGACCAGTCACCTCTTAGGAGGAGCAAACCCGGAGAACTGAAACATCTAAGTACCCGGAGGAAAAGAAATCGAAGAGATTCCGTAAGTAGTGGCGAGCGAAAGCGGATTAGCCCAAAAGCTTTTATATGTTTAATAGAATGTTCTGGAAAGAACAGCCATAGAGGGTGATAGCCCCGTATATGAAAGGCATATTTAAGTGATAAATGAGTAGGGCGGGACACGTGAAATCCTGTCTGAATATGGGGGGACCATCCTCCAAGGCTAAATACTCCTGAAAGACCGATAGTGAACAAGTACTGTGAAGGAAAGGTGAAAAGCACTTCGAATAGAAGGGTGAAATAGAACCTGAAACCGTACGCCTACAAGCGGTCGGAGCCCACAAGTTGGGTGACGGCGTGCCTTTTGCATAATGAGCCTACGAGTTAATTTTACTAGCGAGGTTAAGGACTTCAGGTCCGGAGCCGGAGCGAAAGCGAGTCTGAATAGGGCGTATAGTTAGTAGGATTAGACGCGAAACCTTGTGATCTACCCATGGGCAGGTTGAAGCTCTGGTAACACAGAGTGGAGGACCGAACCGGTTGACGTTGAAAAGTCTTCGGATGACCT
The DNA here is from genome assembly GCF_002216065.1 of Chryseobacterium sp. T16E-39. NCBI lineage: Bacteria > Pseudomonadati > Bacteroidota > Flavobacteriia > Flavobacteriales > Weeksellaceae > Chryseobacterium > Chryseobacterium sp. T16E-39. The sequence goes on from NZ_CP022282.1 coordinate 3,904,629, forward strand.
GTGGGTAGGGGTGAAAGGCCAATCAAACTGGGAGATAGCTCGTACTCCCCGAAATGCATTTAGGTGCAGCGTCGTATATAAGTTTATTAGAGGTAGAGCTACTGATTGGATGCGGGGGTTTCACCACCTACCAATTCCTGACAAACTCCGAATGCTAATAAATGTTCTACGGCAGTGAGGGCATGGGTGCTAAGGTCCATGTCCGAGAGGGAAAGAACCCAGACCAACAGCTAAGGTCCCCAAATATATGTTAAGTTGAAGCAACGCGGTTGGACTGCATTGACAGCTAGGATGTTGGCTTGGAAGCAGCCATTCATTTAAAGAGTGCGTAACAGCTCACTAGTCGAGCGGTCCGGCATGGATAATAATCGGGCATAAACATATTACCGAAGCTATGGATTTACAACCGTTGGGTTGTATCTGGTAGGGGAGCATTCTATTTGCGCCGAAGCAGTATCGTGAGGTATTGTGGAGCGGATAGAAAAGAAAATGTAGGCATAAGTAACGATAAAGGGGGCGAGAAACCCCCTCACCGAAAGACTAAGGTTTCCTCAGCCATGCTAATCAGCTGAGGGTTAGTCGGGACCTAACGCGAACCCGAAAGGGGTAGTGGATGGACAATGGGTTAATATTCCCATACTTGCTCACACTAAAAAGGGGACGGAGTGCCGTACTTACTGGAGACTGACGGAATAGTCAAGGCCTAGCCTTCGGGCGAAGCTGCTGTAGGGAAAGTGCTTCCAAGAAAAGCCGAAGTGAAGCAACCCGTACCAAAACCGACACAGGTAGTCGAGGAGAGAATCCTAAGGTGCTAGAGTGAATCATGGTTAAGGAACTAGGCAAAATAGTCTCGTAACTTCGGGAGAAGAGACGCCATCAGCAATGGTGGCCGCAGTAAAGAGGCCCAGGCGACTGTTTATCAAAAACACAGGACTCTGCAAAATCGAAAGATGCAGTATAGGGTCTGACACCTGCCCGGTGCTGGAAGGTTAAGGAAGGGCGTTAGCGTAAGCGAAGCGTTTGACTGAAGCCCCAGTAAACGGCGGCCGTAACTATAACGGTCCTAAGGTAGCGAAATTCCTTGTCGGGTAAGTTCCGACCTGCACGAATGGTGTAACGATCTGGGCACTGTCTCAACCATGAGCTCTGTGAAATTGTAGTCTCGGTGAAGATGCCGAGTACCCGCAATGGGACGAAAAGACCCTGTGAACCTTTACTATAACTTCGTATTGACTTTGAGTAAGTAATGTGTAGGATAGGTGGGAGACTTTGAAGCAGGCACGCTAGTGTTTGTGGAGTCAACGTTGAAATACCACCCTTTACTTACTTGGAGCCTAACTTCTTTTAGAAGGACATTGCGTGGTGGGTAGTTTGACTGGGGTGGTCGCCTCCAAAAGAGTAACGGAGGCTTTCAAAGGTACCCTCAGCACGCTTGGTAACCGTGCGTAGAGTGTAATGGCATAAGGGTGCTTGACTGTGAGACCTACAAGTCGATCAGGTGCGAAAGCAGGACATAGTGATCCGGTGGTTCCGTATGGAAGGGCCATCGCTCATAGGATAAAAGGTACTCCGGGGATAACAGGCTAGTCTCCCCCAAGAGCTCACATCGACGGGGAGGTTCGGCACCTCGATGTCGGCTCGTCACATCCTGGGGCTGGAGAAGGTCCCAAGGGTTGGGCTGTTCGCCCATTAAAGTGGCACGCGAGCTGGGTTCAGAACGTCGTGAGACAGTTCGGTCTCTATCTATTGCGGGCGTTAGATGTTTGAGAGGGCTTGATTCTAGTACGAGAGGACCGAATTGAACAAACCTCTGGTGTATCAGTTGTACCGCCAGGTGCACTGCTGAGTAGCTACGTTTGGAAGAGATAAGCACTGAAAGCATATAAGTGCGAAACTCGCCTCAAGATGAGACATCTTTTAAGGGTCGTGGGAGATGACCACGTTGATAGGCTATAGGTGTAAAGGCAGTAATGTCATAGCCGAGTAGTACTAATTACCCGTAGATTTATAGCCTAATAAGGCGCACGAAAGTGCAGCAAGGTTACCTCTTTGTGATTGTTTTTATCGATTAAAACAGACAAGAGATGTAAAGATAAGAGAAAAGAGACTAAAAGTCTCGTGTCTCGACTCTTAAAATCTCAAAGTCTTATATACCTTCTTTAGGGTGGTTTTAGCGGTGGGGCTCACCTGTTCCCATTCCGAACACAGAAGTTAAGCCCACCAGCGCCGATGGTACTGCGAAAGCGGGAGAGTAGGTCGCCGCCAGTTTTTATTTAAAAGTCTCATACATTTATTTGTATGAGACTTTTTTTTTGGTACATACATTATCATTATCCATACATACCCAATCAATAATCAATAATTGATCAATCATAAATGATCAATGATTAATGATAAAAGATAAGAGATAAGAGACAAGAGATAAATGTTGATTAATAGGTAACAGGAGTTATGAGTTATGAGTTATGAGTTATGAGTGCGAAGTAATCTGTCATTATTGATCAATGCTCCCTTCTAATATATTCCTTACTACTACTACTACTACTACTGATTGCCTTATCACTAGAGGTGGGCTTTAGCCCGCCTTCAATAAAAAGTGCAAAAGCTTATTGGCTTTAGCCAAAACTTAGCTGTGGACATACAAAACTCTCAAATCTCCATTTTCAACTTTCAACTTTTCCTAATTGGATTACTTTAATGAATAAATATTATAGAACAAATCTTTTAATAACCTTTCAATTTAAGTTGTAACTTTATATTATGAAAGAGCATATTGTGAGAGGGTTCAGATTTGAAACTTATAAAGCTCCAGAACTATCAGTGTTTGATCGGTTGCTGGAAATCTTTACAGATTTGCTGACCCACACTTCAGGAGACTTTGATGAAGCGATAGATTGGCTTCGAATGCTGGATGATGAATACCAATTAACGACACCTGATTATACCATAGATGATTTTATCGAAGACCTTAAGAAGAAAGGATATATTCGTGAGGAAGTAGATCCTAGCGGAAATGGAACCGGTATAGGCTTGAGTGCAAAGATGGAACAAAATATCCGTAAGCAGGCTTTAAAGCAAATATTTGGAAATCTTGAGCGCAGTGGTAATGGAAATCACAAAACGAATAAAAGTGGGATTGGCGAAGACTCAATAGGAGAGTTTAGAAATTATAATTTTGGTGATCCTGTAGAGAAAATTTCTATCACTGAAAGTCTTAGAAATGCACAGATCAATAATGGGATTGGTGATTTTCACCTTACAGAAGACGATCTCGTTGTAGAAGATAGCATTCATCAGTCTCAGATGAGTACCGTTTTAATGATTGATATAAGTCACAGTATGATTTTGTATGGGGAAGACAGGATCACACCCGCTAAAAAAGTGGCGATGGCTTTGGCGGAATTGATTACTACGCGCTATCCGAAAGATACTTTAGATATTATTGTTTTTGGAGATGATGCATGGCCGGTTAAGATTCAGGAGTTGCCATACTTGCAAGTTGGTCCCTATCATACCAATACCGTTGCAGGATTACAGTTGGCAATGGATATACTAAGAAGAAAACGGAATACCAATAAGCAGATCTTCATGATCACAGATGGAAAACCAAGTTGTGTACGTCAGGCAGATGGTACTTACTATATGAATTCTTATGGTCTGGATGAATACGTTGTCCAAAAATGCTATAATATGGCAAGCCAGGCCAGAAGGTTACACATTCCAATTACCACTTTTATGATTGCGCAGGATCCTTATTTGCAACAATTCATAAGAGAATTTACAGAAGCTAATCAAGGAAAAGCCTTTTACACAGAACTTAATGGACTCGGTCAAATGATCTTTGAAGATTATGAAGCCAACCGCAAAAAAAGAATACGTTAAAAATTAAGTGTTGATATTTAATTATAGATAATTAAAAGGTCAACGAATTATTATTTCAAAAAGTTATAAATCAGATTTTAATTAAAATGACTGAAAAGCCAGATATAAAAACACTAGGTTCGTTAAAAGCAACAGGATATAAAGTAAAAAGTATCAAAGACGAATTAAGGGATAATTTAAGAAGTAAGATTCTCAATAAAGAATCTGTATTTAAAGGAATTTTCGGATATGAAAATACAGTTATTCCTCAGCTAGAACAAGCCATTCTAAGTCGTCATAATATCAACTTATTGGGTCTTCGGGGGCAAGCTAAAACCCGGTTGGCAAGGATGATGACGACGCTGTTGGATGAATGGATTCCTTTTATTGGAGGAAGTGAAATTAATGATGATCCGTTCAATCCTATATCACGTTATGCTAAAGAGCTCATTGATGCAGAAGGAGATAATACTCCGATAGATTGGTTGCATCGTGATGAAAGATTTTTCGAGAAACTAGCAACGCCGGATGTTACAGTTGCGGACCTTATTGGTGATGTTGATCCTATCAAAGCAGCTAATCTGAAACTTTCATATGCAGATGACCGGGTGATCCATTTCGGGATGATCCCCCGTGCGAATAGATGTATTTTTGTTATTAATGAATTACCGGATCTTCAAGCGAGAATCCAGGTGTCATTATTTAATATATTACAGGAAGGTGATGTACAGATTCGTGGTTTCAAAGTTAGAATGCCTTTAGATATACAATTTGTCTTTACTGCTAACCCAGAAGACTATACGAACAGAGGAAGTATTGTGACTCCACTGAAAGATCGTATCGGATCGCAGATTCTTACGCACTATCCGGAAAATATACATGTCGCAAAGGAAATTACAAAATACGAATCCAGTATGGATGATCGTCAGGCAAGTACAGTGTATGTTCCTTCTTTAGCTAAGGATCTTTTGGAGCAGATTAGTTTTGAAGCACGGGATAGTGAATTTGTAGATTCAAAAAGTGGTGTGAGTGCCCGTTTGAGTATTACAGCTTTTGAAAATTTGTTAAGTACCGCAGAGCGAAGATCTCTTTTAACAGGTCAGGAAAAAACTTCCGTAAGATTAAGTGATTTTGTCGGAGTAATTCCAGCGATTACAGGAAAAGTTGAATTGGTATATGAGGGTGAACAGGAAGGTGCGGAAGCTGTGGCTCAGATGCTTATTGATAATGCTGTCAAGGCTTTATTTATATCTTATTTCCCGAAAGTTGAAAAATTGGAAAAGAGAGAAGTTGCAGGCCCGTTTCATCAAATTACCGATTGGTTTTTGGATGATAATGGCTTTTTGGAAATTACGGATGAATCTCCAGATGCAGCCTATGCAAAAAATTTAAATAAGATAAGTCCGCTTGATGCTATTATTAAGAAGTATCAGCCGGAAACGAAGAAGGAAGACCTTCTATTTATGAAAGAATTTATCCTTTGGGGACTTGCTGTCAATAAAAAACTGAATAAGGAACGATTCAGGACGGGAGTATTCTTTTCATAAAAGGATAGGATTCATTTATATATCATAAAATAAAAGGCTGGAGCACATATGCTCCAGCCTTTTATCATGCTGAACAAAATTGGTATCAGACCTGAATTACTCCTAAATTGAATTTTTCGGTAATAGGGGAATGATTAGCAGCTTCAATTCCCATGGAAATCCATTTTCGGGTATCTACAGGGTTAATGATTGCATCAGTCCATAATCTTGAAGCAGCGTAAGTTGCTTCAGTTTGCTTTTGATATCTTTTAGAAATAGTGTCTAAAATTTCGTCGTGCTCCTCTTCACTAATTTCTTTCCCTTGTTTTTTTAAGGTAGATTCCTGAATTTGAGCTAAAACTTTTGCAGCCTGTGATCCGCCCATTACTGCAAGATCTGCCCATGGCCATGCGACAATTAATCTTGGATCATATGCCTTACCACACATTGCATAGTTTCCAGCTCCATAGGAATTTCCGGTAATAATTGTAAATTTTGGAACTACAGAATTAGCTACAGCATTGACCATTTTAGCGCCATCTTTAATAATTCCCCCATGCTCAGATTTTGAACCTACCATAAATCCGGTAACGTCCTGTAAAAAGATTAAAGGAATTTTTCTTTGATTACAATTAGCAATAAACCTTGTTGCCTTATCAGCTGAATCCGAATAAATAACCCCACCGAACTGCATTTCTCCTTTACCGCTTTTTACCAGTTTTCTCTGGTTGGCAACGATTCCAACGGACCAGCCATCAATTCTGGCCGTAGCACAGACAATAGTCTTACCGTAGTCGGGTTTATATTCTTCAAATTCAGAATTATCAACCATACATTTTATAATATCTAATGTATCATACTGTTCAGCCCTTGAAGCTGGCATAATACCAAAAATATTTTCAGGATTTTCTCTAGGTGGGAAACTTTCTATTCTATCAAAACCTGCTTTTTCAGTACTTCCGATAGATTTCATGATATTTTTAATTCTGTCTAAAGCATCTTTGTCATCTTTGGCTTTATAGTCAGTAACTCCAGAAATAGAACAATGCGTTGTTGCTCCTCCCAGGGTTTCATTATCTATACTTTCCCCAATTGCTGCTTTCACAAGATAACTGCCGGCTAAGAAAATAGAACCTGTTTTATCAACGATCATTGCTTCATCACTCATAATAGGTAAATAGGCTCCTCCTGCTACACAACTCCCCATTACCGCAGAAATCTGGATAATTCCCATTGAGCTCATTTTAGCATTATTTCTGAAAATTCTGCCAAAATGCTCTTTATCAGGGAATATTTCATCCTGCATTGGAAGATAAACACCTGCAGAGTCTACCAGATAAATAATGGGAAGTTTATTTTCCATTGCAATTTCCTGGGCTCTAAGGTTTTTCTTTCCTGTAATGGGAAACCAGGCACCTGCTTTCACTGAAGCATCATTGGCTACAACAAGACATTGTCTGCCTGAAACGTATCCGATGACAACTACAACTCCTCCTCCGGGGCATCCACCATGTTCAGGATACATTTCATAACCTGCAAAAGCTCCTACTTCTATGGAATCTGAATTTTTATCAAGAAGATAATCAATTCTTTCTCTTGCTGTCATTTTTCCTTCTTCACGTAACTTCTGAAGTTTTTTCTCTCCACCCCCCTTTTTTATTTCGGCAAGTAAACGATTTATTTCGGATAATTTTAATCTATTTTGATCTTCTCGTTTGTTGAATTCGATATCCATAAAATTTTAATTTTTTACGCCTAAAGATACTATTTTTAAAGAGAATATTAATTGTAATAAAACACATGTTTAATACTTTGGTTTACAGAAAATTGTGAAATATTTAACAGGAAATTATTTTTGATTAATTGATATTTTTGCTAACTTTACGTAAGAGTATGAAGGAGGTTTTATTGCCTCTTGCAGTACTCTGTTCCTAGTTTATTTTTTTAATAGTTTATTATTTGAAAGCCCCGAAAATTGAATAAATTTTCGGGGTTTTTTATTGCCATTTGTAATTGAAAATTAACTAGTAATATTTTCTATATTCAACAATATTAAGATCTGTAATTGAATCTTTCTCCTTCTTATATTTTTTAAATGGGCTAAAATCAAATTTTTCAGGAATTTTTCTGCTCGCTATATTGTCTTGATCTACAGGATATAAAATATACCTGAAAGTAAAATTATCTTCTGCAAACTGAATTAGATTTTTTATAATTTCGGTTCCGAATCCTTTCCCATGAGCACTTTTTTTTAACCACAATCCAAGCTCAATGGATTCTTCTGTAATATTGTGAATACCACAGCATCCGATAAAATTTTTATTTAAGTCTAGTACGACCATTACCAAATCAGTGTTTTCTAATAAAGTTCTTTTTGACTCATTAACAAAACTGATAATTTCATTTCTATTACCTTTAGGGTTAAAGGGCATATATCTGGTAATTTCACTAGTAAAATGTTGCAGGATATCATCTATATATAAGTCATCAACTGGCTGTAAAATTAGATGCCCTGTTTTGATTGTAATATTTTTATGTAATATCATATTTTAAAAGAGTATGGGTATTTTATCTCCTTGTTTGACATTATTTTTTTATTAAAGTAAATTTATATTTTTTGAAAGATTTATAAAAGCCTATTCGTAAATTTGCATCTTAAAAATTTAAAGGAGGTTATGCATAAATTAGCACTTTTCAGATTGCATTTGATTATTTTTTTATGGGGGTTTACAGCGATCTTAGGAAAATTAATTGATGCTAACGCTCAGGTTCTTGTATTTTACAGAATGTTGTTTGCTGCTATTTTCTTGTATGCCTATATCAGAATTTATAAGAAAGAAAGTATTAAAGTTTCAAAAAAAATATTTTTTCAATTAGCAGCTATTGGTACTGCTATGGCCGCCCATTGGTTTTGTTTTTTTTATTCTATAAAAGTTTCCAACGTTTCAATAGCTTTAAGTTGTTTATCATTATCTACTCTTTTTGCCTCGATATTAGAGCCTATTATTTTTAAAAGAAAAATTGATATTTCAGAGGTCATAATGGGAGTTGTAATTGTGGCTTGTATTCTTTTAATTTTCAAAACAGAGTTTCAATATAAGGAAGGTATTCTTTTCGGGGTTTTATGTGCAATTTTTGGAACGATCTTTTCCGTTTTTAACGGTAAAATGTTTGGAAAGACAAGCTCCGGAAACATTATTTTTTACGAAATTTTCTGTGGTTGGTCCGTTTTGTTGATATTTTATCTGTTTTCCGGACAAATTTTTCAAATGAACGAAATAAACTACAGGGATTTGGCGTTAATATGCTTGTTAGCAAGTGTTTTTACGGCTTTTCCAATGTTGGAATCTGTGAATCTGATGAAGTATATTTCTCCATTTACACTAATTTTAACAGTTAATTTAGAACCAGTTTACGGAATTATACTAGCTTTTTTTATCTTTGGCGAATCAGAGCATATGAGTTCAATATTTTATATTGCTTCACTTGTGATGATACTGGCAATTATTGCTAATGGATTGATAAAAGCCAGGAAACAACAAAAAACTAATTAAGCATCAAATTTATATGATGAAAAAATACTTATTATTTTTATTTTCCCTGTTATTTGGGATGTCTCAATCTCAGATCATCAGGAAATATTCCAACGAATTTCTCAATATTGGAGCTGGTGCAAGAGGATTGGCGATGGGAGGAGCGGTCATCTCAAATCAGGATGATGTTTATTCACCCATGTGGAACCCGGCAGGTTTGATGTCTATTGAAAGGGATTGGCAGGGGGCGGCTATGCACGCCGAGTATTTTGAGTCTATTGCAAAATATGATTACCTGGCCTATGCAAAGGTTTTGGAAGAAGGAGTTTTTGGAGTTTCAGTAGTAAGACTTGGTGTTGATAATATTTTGAATACTACCCAGTTGATTGATACGGAAGGAAACATTGATTACGATAAAATTACAAAATTCTCACAATCGGATTATGCGGCGATTCTTTCTTACGCCTTTCATCCTGGTGGAAATACAAGGCTTGATGTGGGGGTAAATGCTAAAATAGTATATAGAAATGTAGGTAAATTTGCCAATGGATATGGATTTGGATTTGATATCGGGGCAATCTATAAAGCAGATAATGGATGGAAATTTGGAGGAATGCTTCGTGACGCGACAACAACTGTTAACTTTTGGAGTATCAATCAAAAAGAATTATCGACCATTGTGAATGGGGAAGAGTTTAACCCTGCTCCAAAGGATAAAATGGAACTTACGATGCCTAAGCTGAATGTGGGAGCAAGTAAAGTATTTGAAATTAACAGCAGTTTATACGTGTTACCTGAAGCCGGGATCAATGTAGATTTTGCAAAAACAGCAGCGCTTGTTTCAACGGACTTTGCAAGTATTACGCCTTACGCCGGTGCTGAATTAGGATATCAGAAAATGATCTTTGTAAGACTTGGGGTAAATCGTTTCCAGTCTATTACAGATATTGAAGATTTAAAAAGAAAAGTTTCCTTTCAGCCAAGTGCGGGTATAGGAATTAGATATAGAGGTCTTACTCTTGATTATGCCATTACCAACTCAGGAATTGGAGGATCTAATTTTTACTCCAACTTTTTCTCGCTTAAGCTGGATATGGGAACTTTTAGAAATGATTAAAAAATAAAAAAATGAAAAAAGCATCACTATTTATATTAACAGTTTGTTCAGTACTGGCTTTCGGGCAGAAGGTTTCAGATTATAAATATGTTTCTATTCCGGAAAAGTTTAGCACCTTTAAAGAAAAGTTCGGTATGGATACCTTTTTGGCAAAATCTTTAAAAGGGAAAAAATATGTTGTCCTTCAAGGCAGTAAAGACCAATGGCCTTCAGAAGCAAAAGAAAATTCCTGCAATGTTTTAAATGCAGATATTATAGATGACAGTGGTTTCTTGAGAAACAAAGTTATGTTGCAGTTTAAGGATTGCAATGACAAAGTTATACAATCCAATAAAGGAGCTTCAAATATTAAAGACTATGAACAAGGATTTCAGGATGCTTTAAGACAAAGTCTCTTAGCAGTTCCTGTTTCTAACCCTACGATATTAGCTCCGGTTGAAACAAAAACTAATGAACCTGTAAAAACTACTCCGACAACTGAAAATACCTCCAATGCAAGTATGGCAAGTAAGTACAGTAATGGAACTCTTGTTTTACAGAAGGTACAAATTGATAATAGCCAGTTTATTTTGGTGAAATCCGACAGTTCAGTTCCTTACGCAACGTTTAAGGAAACTACAAAAAGAGACGTTTTCAGAGTGAAATTTGAAAATGGGGATACAACAATTGGTTATTACGAAAATGGAAATATAGTGATCGAAATTCCTACCGCAAATGGAGGATATTCTAAAGATGTATTTTCGGGCAGATAAAATAAGTTATCGTATCTAAGAAATAAAACAACCCCTTACCTGAAAAGATAAGGGGTTTTATTAAACCATAAAAAAATTAAAACTATGGCATTAGGACTGTGTCTATGACATGAATAACCCCGTTAGACTGATTAACGTCGGCTATTGTAACTTTGGCACTGTTACCTTTAGCGTCTTTAATGTAAAGATCTTTACCCTTTGTCCAGAAAGTTACATCTTCTCCCTCTACCGTTTTCATCATACTTTTTCCATTTCCAGCTTTTACTGCGGCCCATATTTCTTTAGCATTGTACTTTCCAGCCAGCACATGATAGGTTAAAATTTTAGTAAGCATTTCTTTATTCTCAGGCTTAACCAGATTTTCCACGGTTCCTTTTGGAAGTTTAGCAAATGCTGCATCAGTAGGAGCCAATACTGTAAAAGGTCCGCTTCCCTGCAATGTTTCTACCAGTCCGGCAGCTTTCACTGCAGCGACTAGTGTTTTGTGGTCTTTAGAATTTACAGCATTTTCAATGATATTTTTTGATGGATACATAGGAGCTCCTCCTACCATTACTGTTTTTTCTTTCATTGTCTGTGCAGTTACTGTTCCACTAAATGCGAATGATAAAGCAACCATTCCGAATACTGCGATTTTTGATCTTGTGTTCATTTTTTTGATTTTTTAAATTAAATAGTATTTGATTTCTTATTCTTATCATCATTTACGACATTGATGAAGTTTTAGATTTAAAAGATTTTTATTTTTTTAAATTATTTTAAATGCTCCGCTTGTTTTTTTGAATTAGGAACAAAGTCCAGACAAACTGAATTCATACAAAAGCGTTTTCCTGTTGGTTGGGGCCCGTCATCGAAAATATGCCCGAGATGAGAACCACATCTTCCACAAAGAACTTCAGATCTAACCATATTATGCGAAGTATCTTTTCTATATTTTACGCTGTTACTACGGACAGGCTGGTAGAAAGAGGGCCAGCCACAGGTTGTTGCAAATTTTGATGTAGAAAGAAATAATGCATTTCCACAAACAGCACAATAGTAGGTGCCTTTTTCATCAAATTCATAATATTTTCCAGTGAAAGCTGTTTCTGTAGCACCTTCCCTGGCGACCTGATATAATTCCGGACTTAGAATTTTTTTCCACTCCGTATTGCTTACTTGTAGGGGAGCGGTTAATGTGCGGGAATAATAAGGATTCTTGGTTTTGAAATTTTGGGATTGTGCCACATATTTTCCACAGCCTATAATTAAGAATATAGCAATTGTTTTTAAAAATATATTTTTCATATTCCTGAATTTTTACTTAAAATCATATACGAAATAAAAGAATTTTCAGATTTTGCTTGTTATTTGTAATATTTCGTTACATTTGGATTGAAAAATATTCGCTATTAAAACAACTTATTCGGAGGACGAACTCATCGTTTTATTGAAAGAAAAAAACGAAGCTGGTTTTCATTACTTGTATGACCACTATTCTGGTGCACTGTATGGTGTAGTACTCCGAATTGTACAATCAAAAGAATATACTGAGGAAATTATTCAGGATGTTTTTGTCAAAATCTGGAATTCCATTCATCAATATGATATCAGTAAGGGAAGATTCTATACCTGGATGATCAATATTGCCAGAAATACAGCGATTGATTATTTAAAATCTAAAAGTTTTCAAAACGAACTAAAAAACCAATCAATTCCAGATTTCGTATATAACAGTGCGGAACTTTCTACCACAAATAATGCATCTGATTTTATTGGTTTTAATAATGTGCTGGGAAGTTTGGAGTCTGATAAACAGGAGCTTATTGATTTAGCTTACTATCAGGGATATACACAGAATGAAATATCTGATAAATTGAAAATACCCTTGGGTACTGTAAAAACGAAGATGCGAAATGCATTAATAAAATTAAAGGATTTGTTAAAAGATTATCAATAAATTGGACACTAAGGAATACATATCATCCGGAATTATAGAATCTTATATTCTAGGTCTTGCTTCTCCCGAGGAGGCAGGCATTTTGGAGTGTGTGATGAAAAATAATGCTGAAGTAAAGGCTGCTTTTGAGGAAGCACAAAAAACCTTGGAGGATCTGGCAACGGCACAAGCTGTAGCCCCGCCGGTTAATTTAAAATCTAAAATCTGGGATAAGATTCAAAAGGAACAAACGATTGAAGACGCCCAACCTGTAGTGTTACAAAATCAATCGAATGTAAATTCAGAAAAAGAAGTACAGCCAATTGCCATTCAAAAAAATAACAACTGGAAAACGTATGCTATTGCTGCTTCGGTTTTGTTTTTGGTAAGTATTGCGGGAAATCTTTTCTGGATGAATAATCAATCTAAAAACAAAGCTGATTTGGCCAAATTAGAGGCTGAAAAACAATCTAAAGATCTGGCCCTGCAAAAAATGAATGTCAAGTGGAAAATGCTGTCCAGTCCGGATATGCAGATGGTGATGTTGAAGGGAGTGGAGAAACATGAAGACTCTAAAGCCATGGTTTTTTGGGATAAAAAAACGAAAGAAGTTTACCTTAATGCAGAAGATCTGCCAAAAGCACCGGAAGGGATGCAGTATCAGCTTTGGGCTATTGCGGATGGTAAACCTGTAAGTGCGGGAATGTATACAGAAGAAAAAGACAGTAAGATTGCCTTAGCCAACATACCAAAAGCGCAGGCATTCGCTATTACTCTTGAGAAAGCAGGGGGGAGTGATGTGCCGACAATGGAAAACATGTATGTAATGGGAGGAATATAAAGCTATATTCTTCTGCTGAATATAAAAAAACTCTCGAAAGAGAGTTTTTTGTTTTTTAAGTTTATCTAGTCATTAAAATATTCCCAGATTACTTTGGCCTTGCTTTTACCCAATATTTCTTCCAGAGTTTCCAAATTGGACTCTTTGATCCTTTTAACGGATTTTAATTTAGATAATAACAGTTCAATTGTTTTCTCTCCAACTCCTGGAATCTCTTCTAATTCGGATTTTATGGTGGAATTTTTCCTTCTTGTCCTGTGATGTTTCACGCCAAAACGGTGAGCTTCATCCCGAACCCTCTGTAAGATTTTTAATGTTTCAGATTTTTTATCTAAATATAATGGGATAGAATCCTCAGGGAAGAAGATTTCTTCGAGTCTCTTGGCAATTCCTACAATGGTAATTTTTCCGTAAAGGCCTAATAGTTTTAAACTTTTCACAGCAGAAGATAGCTGTCCTTTTCCTCCATCTATCAAAATGAGCTGTGGTAATGCTTCACCTTCATCAGCCATTCTTTTATAGCGACGATAGATGACCTCTTCCATCGTTGCAAAGTCATTCGGGCCTTCTACTGTTTTTGGATGAAAAATTCTGTAATCTGCTTTGCTGGGCTTTCCGTCCTTAAAAACAACACAGGCCGAAACAGGATTCGTTCCCTGGATATTGGAGTTATCAAAACCTTCAATATGTCTAGGCTCTACAGGCATTCTCAAGAGCTTTTGCATTTCAGCCATTATCCGGTTGGTATGTCTGTCAGGATCTATGATCTGAACTTGTTTTAATTTTTCCAAGCGATATTCTTTCGCATTTTTCTCAGAAAGTTCAACGATCCTTTTTTTATCACCTACTTTAGGAACAATTAGTTTTACGTTGGGAATCTCTACGGATAAATGAAAGGGAAGTAATACTTCTTTGGAGTCAGAACCGAACTTCTGACGAATTTCGATCAATGCTTCTTCTAATATATCTTCATCACTTTCTTCAAGAATTTTTTTGATTTCGGTAGTGAAACTCTGAATGATATTTCCATTTCTGATTTTAAAGAAATTGACGTAAGCCGCAGTTTCGTCACTGGTCATTCCGAAGACATCTACATCATCGATATTCGGATTTACAACGGTATTTTTCGCCTGATAATCTTCCAGGATATCCAATCTTTCTTTAATGATCTGGGCATCTTCAAACTGTAGATTGGAAGCATGTTTCATCATCTGGCTGATCAGATAATCTTTAGCTTTTCTGAAGTCTCCTTTTATTATTCCCCTGATGGAATCAATTTTCTCATCATATTCCTCCTTACTTTCCAATCCTTCACAAGGTCCCTCACAGTTCTTAATATGGTATTCGAGACAGACTTTATACTTACCATCTTCAATTTTACTGGGAGCAAGATTTAGATTACAGGTCCTGAGTTTATAAATATGCTTTATCGTATCCAGTAATATTTTTGCAGGGCGTACTTTGGCATAAGGACCGTAGTATTCTGAACCATCTTTAATGATATTTCTCGTCAGAAAAATTCGTGGAAAAGCTTCATTCTTAATACAGATCCAGGGATAGGTTTTATCATCCTTGAGCATTACATTATAGAAAGGCTTATGCTCTTTGATCAGGTTATTTTCCAACAAAAGAGCGTCATATTCGCTGTTAACGATCGTCGTCTCCAATCGCTGGATCTTTCCAACCATTATTTTTATCCTGTAGCCTGGCAGATTCTTATTAAAATAAGAGAGAACTCTTTTCTTTAGGTTTTTTGCTTTTCCTACATACAAAAGATGATCGTTTTTATCATAGTAACGATAAACACCGGGTTCAGAAGGTAAAGTTTTGAGTTGTAATTCTAAAGAAGGATTCATATAACAAAAATACGGAATCCTATCGTGATTTAAAAGAACAAAAAAACTGTAGAATTTTCTACAGCTTTTAAAGTATCATTTTAGATTATTTTATCCATTACTCATTTCAGTGTACTCGTTCACCAAAAAACTGAAGTAATCCCATTCAGTAGATTTTTTCGGATATTTTTTCATGAATTCTGCATTGTCTCCGAAAAGGAAATCATAGTTATCTTCGAAATCATCTTTATGAAGCCACATAATTTTGTCTCCTTTTTTTACATAATAAGATTTAATAACCCCACCTCCGAGCTGAGGAGAACCTCCAATTGAAAATCCACCAGTTTCTTTTGCTCTTGGGTCATGATAAACAGAAATGATTTCACTAAAATCAGGATTGATGAGTTGCATCAAAAATTCTTTATCCTCTTTTTTATTTTTTAATGAAACGGTTTGATTGATAAAGTGAATTCGCTCTCCCGTTGTATTTTTAGTTAATTTCTTAGTTCCAAAGTTTCGGATATTTCCCATGTACTTTGCAACCTTTGCAATTTTTTCGACATTGCTGGGATATAGATACATTTCACTGATCTGGTCAGCATTAAATGCCTCATTTTTTTTAGAAATACTGTCTTTTATGGACACTTCGTAGATCTGTCCTTTTTTTGTTTCAATTTTGCCGCAAAACCCTTTGTGTGTACTTCCATCTTTTAGAATAATAGTTGAGGTCTTTTTTGGAGATGGAAGATTGAAGCCTTCATTAAAAAGATAAGTTTCCATCTTTTTAATCTGCTCTTTTGAGTATTTTACTTTGTCTTGTGCAAAGGAGGCTGTGCTTACAAAGCATAGCGCAAGTAGTAGAGTTTTAACTTTCATAGGTTATTATTTTATTGGGCGTAAAAATAATAAAATAAACGACCTGTAAATAAAATATGTTCTGTTGAAAATTAGTTTTTACAATTATTGTTAAATGCGTATTTTTAAGGAAATTTTTAGAAATGATATACGGAGTAGATATTTTCAGTTTCCATGATGTATTGGAAATTTGTAAAAAACCAAATAAAGCCAAACTTAATAAGGCAGCAAAAGATCAAATTTTAAAATCCCAGAAAAATGTTCAGAAGATTGTAGAATCGGATCGTTGTGTTTACGGAATTAATACAGGATTTGGACCTCTTTGTGATACTAAGATCTCTGCAGACGAAACCGCGCAGTTACAATATAATTTAATTATTTCTCATGCGGTAGGAGTTGGTAAACCAATTAACAAGGAGTTTTCTAAGATCATGATGATTGCAAAAGTTCATGCTTTATCAAAAGGATTCTCAGGAGTTTCTCTTGATGTTATCGAAAGGCTGATACTTATGCTTGAAAAAGATATTATTCCTGTGGTACCAGAACAAGGATCTGTTGGGGCATCGGGTGATTTAGCTCCCCTGGCACATTTAGTACTACCTTTATTAGGGCTTGGACAGGTTTGGGAAGGAGATAATATCTATGAAACTTCAGAGATTTTAGAAAAACATAATCTGGAGCCTTTAGCTTTAGGGCCAAAAGAAGGGCTGGGACTAATTAATGGAACCCAGTTCATTTTAGCTCATGCAATTAAAGGTTTGGAGAAATTCGAGTATTTATTAGATCTTGCTGATATGACTGCCGCAATGAGCCTTGAAGCTTACAGAGGATCTGAAAGTCCATTTAAAAAAGAACTTCATGAGATCAGGCCGTTTGAAGGAAGTAAAAAAGTAGCAGCGAGAATGTTGAAGTTCCTTAAGGGGTCTGAAAATATGAAAGCGCATGAAGATTGTGAAAGAGTACAGGATCCTTATTCCATGCGTTGTGTACCCCAGGTCCATGGAGCAAGCAGAAATGCCTTTGAGCATTTGAAAATGATGGCTGAGACTGAATTAAATTCTGTGACAGATAATCCAATTGTATTAAGTGCCGAAGAATCTATTTCAGGTGGAAATTTCCATGGACAGCTTATGGCTTTACCATTGGATTATGCAACATTGGCAGTAGCAGAATTAGGAAATATTTCTGATAGAAGAAGTTATTTATTATTAGAGGGTAAATATGGACTTCCTAGATTATTAACAGAAAGCTCCGGATTAAATTCTGGATTCATGATTCCACAATATACTTCTGCTGCGTTGGTTACTGAAAACAAAACATTATGTTTCCCTGCTTCCGCAGATTCCATTCCTACTAGTTTAGGTCAGGAAGATCACGTTTCTATGGGAAGTATTTCAGGAAGAAAATTCAATCAGGTTTTAGGGAATCTGGTAAATATCCTATCTGTAGAACTAATGTTTGCCGCTCAGGGACTGGAATTCAGAAGACCTGCTAAGTGTTCAAAAATTATCGAAGAAAATTATGCAATTCTTCGTTCTAAAGTAGCGAAGCTAGAGGATGATAGATTAATTGGTAAGGATATGCTGGCGATTGCAGAACTAATTAATGATAGAAAATTTGTAGTGAATTAATTAGTGACTAGGATGAAGAAGGCGGTTATTGTATGTGCTTTATTTCTTGGAATAAGCACTTTTTCTCAGGTAAAAGAGTCAAAAATCAAAGAACTTATTATTCTTACAGAAGTTGATAAACTCGCTTCTCAAGAAGTGAAACAAAATATCGGAAAATATCAAAAGGCATATCCAGGAGCATCAAATAAATTTTGGGAAGAATTTTTAAAAGAAATGAGTCCTGAAAAGTTTGCAGATCTTTATGCACCGATTTATAGTGAATATTACACTGAATCTGAAATAGATGATTTGATAAAGTTCTATAATACCTCTGCCGGTAAAAAAATGATGGAGGTTACGCCATTAATTTTAAAAGAGGGTATGAAGGCCGGAGAGAAAATGGGAAAAGAAACAGTTTCGAAATTAATGAAGAAAATTGATTAGAGAAAAGGTATTAGAAACCTCGAATCTTTTCGTAAAAATAATAAAAAGCTTCCATTAAGGAAGCTTTTTCTATTATACCATCTTTCAATTTTTAAACGACCTTAAATCTTTAAATCCTCGATTCCTTATCTTTGTTTAAACAAAAAATAATGGAAACAAAAAGAGTTGACTCTTCAAACATCGACTTTCAAAACCTTGTACAATTCCTTGATGCAGATCTGGCTATTCGTGATGGTGATGATCATGCGTTCTATCATCAGTTCAACGGAATTGATATGCTTAAAAGTTGTGTAGTAGCATATATTGATAACAGAGCTGTTGCCTGTGGAGCAATCAAACCTTTCTCCGGGGATACGGTTGAAATCAAAAGAATGTATACAAACCCTGAATACAGAGGACAGGGACTAGCATCAAAAACACTGGATGAACTTGAAGCGTGGGCAAAAGAATCCGGTTATAAGAAATGCATTTTAGAAACCGGGATCATGCAACCGGAAGCGATTGCTTTATATGAAAAGAAAGGATACAGAAAAATTTCTAATTATGGACAATATATTGGAGTTGAAAACAGTGTTTGTTTTGAGAAATTGATATAACATCAATTACTACATCTTCTATTCATTCGGAAAAATTAATATTCGGGAAATACTAAATTAATTTTTAAAGAATTGTAATTCAAAAGAAAGTGATATCTTTTGTTGACCAATCAAAATTAATTTATATGAAAAAAAATGTATTTTACCTTTTAGTCTTGTTGTTCTTTGTTGTTTCGTGTAACAGGGAAGGTATCCAAAATGAGACGGCTGGTACAGAGGCTTTTCAAAAAGATCCTTTAACAGGGAAACAGATCAACGCTGAGATCAATCAATCCATCAAAAACAAAGGTTCTTTTAATTGGAGCCAGTCTTCCAATCATGTTCTTTGGAGTGCTGTTTTCCGGGGAAACAGAATGGTATCTATCGGCTTTGGTTCTTCCAAGGATGATTTCGACAGAAGTAAATCCCCGAACCACAGCGATATGGAACGAGAAGTTCTCTCGGTGATCAAAAAATATGAAGGAAAAGATGAAAGAGGATTTCTTCTGCTTTCTGATGAGTACCTCAACCAGATGGATGTTATCATTGAAAAAGAAGAAACAATTGCTGCTCTCCGACAAATGAAAATAATTCGCTATGTGGAACCTGGAGATTACCATTATTTTGAGTTTGAATCTGCAAATAATACAACAGCGAAATCTTCAGGAAGTGGTTCTTCGGGATGTGGTTTTTCATCATCCACTTTAACCGCAGCAGACTATACGTCTACAACACCAAGCGCAAGAGTTCCTTGGGCTTTCACAAAACATAATATTCCTAATGCCTGGAACTACAGTACAGGAGCCGGAATTACTATCGGTCTGATTGACACAGGGGTTTCTCCCGAGCAGACTTTGTTGGGAAGCAGCTTTAATAATGGAGCTTCTTCCGGAAGAACAATCAGTAAATTTGGGGTGTATAATTCTGACGGATCAGCAGATCAGTGTGGGCATGGAACAAAAATGGCTTCTGTAATGACTGCTCCACGAAATAATGCAGGATTGCCTGTGGGAGTTGCCTATAATGCCAATTTAATTGCATACCGGGCTGCTGAAAACGTTGTATTGGAAACTTCCAGTGAGCAGACTGGTGTTAAGACAGCTTTTACGGAACTGGCTAATAATACCAATGTAAAAATTATTTCAATGTCGATGGGGCATATATTTTCGGTGGGCAAAATTGAGGATGGTGTAAAGTATGCCTATTCTAAAGGGAAGTTGATTTTTTGTGCAGGTGGGACATCTACCAGCTTTACCAATTTTGTGGGGGTAATATTCCCGGCATCCATGTCAGAAACTCAGGCGATCACAGGAGTAAAAGAAAATACTTCCAATCAGAAATGTGATGTTTGCCACTCCGGAAGTCAGATAGACTTTACTTTTCAGATGGAAAGGGCTTCAGGAAATACCGTTCCTGTTCTAAGTTATTATAACGGACAGGCCGATTATGTAGGCGGTTCTTCTGTTGCTACAGCAGCAACGGCAGGAATTGCGGCTTTGGTTTGGTCTAAAAATCCTTCATGGACAAGAGAGCAGGTGCTTAACAAAATGAGACAGTCGGCAACTTATTATCCTAATCCGAATTCAAGTTATGGATATGGAAATATTAATGTTTTAAATGCTGTTCAATAAATAATAATGTAAAAAAGGAAATATTTCAAACGAAATATTTCCTTTTTTACTTTTGGAAAGCATACACCTTAGTTTAATCTTTATCAAATAATCTTCAGACTTTTATTCGATCTTACATTAATCTTTTAATTGATAGTCCAAAGGGAGCAGGTTTTCAATTTTATTTTTTGAAAAATCTCCTTCATTGATCAGTAGGTCAGGAGTGGTAATATTTCCTTCTTTAGAAACTTCAAAAGTTTCACCCTCGGGATGTAGGTAAGAAGACAATACTACAGGAATAGTACTTTTTACAAATTGCCCACCCTTAAGTTCGTAAAAATGTTTAACATAGTTCACCTGAAGTATATCTGCAAAACTGAAAACTACATTGTTTTCATTTCTTGTCGTATAATTGGACGTAGGGATTTTAAGCTGAGTAATTGCTAAAGCATATTGTTTTTCAGTATTTTTCCTACGCATAATATTGCCAATATCTTCGGGTATTTTTAGATCCCTTGAATTTTTCATGATCTCTCTGAAATCATTCAGCTTAGTCAATTCTTCTTCGGTAGGATATTTTGGGTTAGGGACCTGGATCACCTTATTTGTAATAAAGCCTTCCTCGTAAACAGTATTGTTGAATACACTCCGGAAGAAATGAAGTAAACTTCCTTCGTAGGCATTCATCCTGTTGAGTTTTATCCGATCTGTATTTTTTGTTTTTTTGAAAAAACTTGTTCCGGTATAATTGAACATATTAGCATTAAAATCAGCAGAAAAGCTCATAAGATTGTACTCAATTTCATATCCCAGATTTTTATTTTCTATAATTAACGTTGCCGGAGCTTTTACGTTAAGTATTTTGTTTTTTTTATCGTAGGAAAACTTTAAGGTCCGTTGATTTTTAATTCTTACATTTTCCCTGTCGGAACCTATAAAAGAACTTAGAAAATAGTTAATAAAGTTTTTATAAGACTCCTCAGTATAAGGAATGATTTGAACCTCTTCAATGGTTTGGGCTTTCATTAGAACCACCTTAACCATTTTATTAATTAAGCTCTCAATGGGAGCGGTAGAGGTTTCATAATTTTCTTTTTGAAAAACAAGATTGGCATTTTTCTTTGAGGATATATCAAGGGTAAAACTTCCGTCCTCCTTAGAGGTTGTTCCTATAGTTGTTCCATCCAGATAGATACTGGTATTGGGAATAGGCTGTTCTATTTCGTTAACGATTTTACCTTTGATCACCTGACCAGTAAAAATGTAAAAAGGCAGAATAAATAAAAGTAGTACTAGTGTTTTTTTCATGGTAAACAATATTACTAAATTTATAGTGATAAAAAAAGAAGAAAAATATTCTTAATTTTAGCCGATTCTTACACTGGTCATACTTAAAGAACCACCAATCAACTCATCATTAAACAAAACAAGTTCTTCAGATTTATTTTTTAATCCTAAAGTATACATGAGCGGCAGATAATGATCCGGTGTTGGAACAGCATACTGTAAAAAGGCACCCTGTTTCTGATAATCAATTATATTTTGGAAATTTCCGTCAAGAAGCCAGTTGTTGGTTTTCTCTCTTGCTTCTATGGCCCAGTCCCAGCCAGCTCCAACGGTATTGATATTTCTCCAGTCGATCAATCGTAAGTTATGAACAATATTTCCGCTTCCAATAATTAAGATTCCCTTTTCCCGAAGTTGGTGTAACCTTTTTGCCAGATCATAATGATACTGCGGGGGCTGTCTGTAATCAATGCTTAACTGAACCACTGGAATATTGGCATCCGGATACATATGTTTGATCACCGACCATGCACCATGATCAAGTCCCCAATTATGATCCTCTTCAACGAAAACAGGAGTCAGAAGTTCAGCTGTTTCTTTTGCCAGTTCAGGGCTCCCGTGAGCGGGATATTCCACATCAAACAAGGCTTGAGGAAAACCTCCAAAATCATGAATTGTTCTGGGCATATCCATTGCTGTAACAAAAGTTCCCGGTGTGTACCAATGAGCAGAAATACATAAGATCGCATTGGGGGTAGGAATTTCCGTAGCTGCTTTTCGGAATCCCTGTACAAACTGATTCTCTTCAATTGCATTCATCGGTGAGCCATGTCCCAAAAATAGAACTGGCATCCTTTCGGTATTGTTGAAATTATCGCTGATATTTTGTAGATCGTTGAGGTTCATGATAGCGTTGTATTAAAAAGAAAAAGGTTCAAGGCTTTAGAAAATCCCTGAACCTTAAAAAATATCTGAATGAAAATTATGCTTGTTTTACAAACTGTAGTTCTCCAGCTAATTTTACTTCTTCACTTACCATCACACCACCAGCTTCAAGAGCAGCATTCCAGTTTAATCCGAAGTCTTTTCTGTTGATTTTCCCTTCAAAAGAGAAACCTGCTTTTGTATTCCCCCAAGGGTCAACATTAATACCATTAAAATCAACATCAAGAGTGACAGGTTTTGTAATTCCGTTGATGGTAAGATTTCCGGTTACATCTCCGTTCAATGCCTGAGATTCGAAGGTAATTGTAGGGTTTGCTTCAGCATTAAAGAATTCCTCACCCTTTAAATGATTATCTCTGTCTACATTGTGAGTTGCAACAGAGTTCGTTTGAATGGTAGCTGTTGTTTTAGCATTGGAAAACGTATCGTCATCAGCTTCAATTTCTGCATTGAAGTTGGTGAAGTTTCCTTTAATATTAGAGATCATCATGTGTTTTACTTTGAAAGTAATTTCACTGTGTGCTGGGTCTAAATTCCATTTTGTTGCCATTGTGTTGTATTTTTTATTGTTATTTATATTGCAAATCTACATTAAGAATAGAGTACAAATCATTGATATAGGATAAGAAATTAAGCTTAACTATTTATTCATATTGGTCACATGTTTTTCGGAGCTATTTCCCGCTATCCACTTTTACTCCTCGCTCCAAAGCTTTTCCCTATTCCTGCTGTGGGGTAACCGTTACTATCGGGGCTAGGGTGTTCTTCCTGTCATTGTGAGCAAAGCGAAGCATTCTTAAAACTGACCAGCAGATTATTTGATATAACATTTCACTTATAGGAATTATTAAAATCAGGATTTAGATTCCAGGCTTCTGTTCGGAACCATGCTCGCATGATTTCATCCTGTGCGCTGAATGGGAACTATCCATCAACTAAACACCCGCAACAAAATCCAGATATTAAGTTAAGCAATTATTTAATTAACATAATAATATCATTTTATGAATGTTTTTAATTTAACATTTTCTTAACGGGTGATATTTATTTCTTACTTTTGGTGGATTCAATTTTATATAATGAAATTACATAAGTTTACTTTATTGATGGTGGTTTTGGGCGGATCTGTTTTTGCTCAGACCCAAAAATTTACAATGGCAGAGGCTGTAAATGGGTTAAGAACGAATTTAGCGGTAAAAAATATCTCTCAATTTTCCTGGTCTGAAGATGGCAAATCTTACATTCAGGCTGTAAAGGGAGGATATTTAATTACTGATTTAAAGACTAACAAACAGGATACTTTGTTGTCCCTGAATCAATTAAACAAACAATTATCAACAAATAAACTAAATGCAGTTCCTTCTGTTAAATTCCTAAATAGTTCAAATGGCTATTTTAATGCGAACAACCAAATGTTCTGGGTCGAAAGATCAGGAAACGATTGGAAGGTAAAAAGTACTTCAGTACTTGATGAAAATGCGTCGAATTTAAGGATTTTAGGAGATAACCAAACCCTGGTGTATACTGTTAAAAATAATTTATACATTAATAGAAATGGGAAACCTGTTGCTATTACCAGTGATACCGATGAAAATATCATTAATGGACAAGCTGTTCACAGAAATGAATTTGGAATTGACACAGGAATTTTTCCAGCTCCAAATTCTGAATCTGTAGCGTTTTACAGAATGGATCAGACTATGGTAGCTGATTATCCTGTAATCGACTGGTCTGTAACGCCCGCGGTGAATCACAATGTGAAATATCCGATGGCAGGAAATGTATCACATCAGGTGACTTTAGGCGTTTATAACATTAAAAATCAATCTACCACTTTTTTAAAGATTGAAGGTGAAAAAGATCAATATCTAACAGCCATTACCTGGAGCCCCGATTCAAAATATATCTTTGTTGGTGTTTTAAACAGAGGTCAGAATCATTTGAAAATGAATCAATATGATGCTGCAACCGGGAGTTTTGTGAAAACCCTGTTTGAAGAAACAAATGATAAATATGTGCAACCTCAGCATCCACTTGTATTTTTCCCAAACTCTAACACCGATTTTATCTGGCAGAGTCAGAGAACTGGCTACAATCACCTGTTCCATTATAGTTTAGAAAAAGGATTGATTTCGCAGATAACGAAAGGCGATTGGTTGGTTACTGATATATTAGGTTTTAATGAAAAGAAAAAAGAAATTTATTTTGTTTCAACTAAAGAAACTCCTTTAGAAAGACACTTGTATAAAATCAACTGGACGAATTTCAGAATGCAAAAGCTGGATGATGCGGAAGGAATGCATTCAGGAGTTTTAAGCAGTGATGGAAATTATTTATATGATGTATATAGCAATGCGAAAACTCCAAAAGTTGCCAATATTATTAATACCAATACCCTAAAATACACCAATATTCTTACCGCTGAAAATACATTGAAGAACTATCAGCGACCAGAGATTAAAAATGTAAGCCTTAAAGCAGATGATGGCACCTCTTTATATGGGAAAATTATTCTTCCAACGAATTTTGATCCTAATAAAAAATATCCGGTGATCGTTTATTTGTATAATGGACCTAACGTTCAGTTAATCACTAATACTTTTCCTGCATCAGGAAATCTTTGGTACGAATATATGGCTCAGAATGGATACATTATTTTCACGATGGATGGAAGAGGCTCTTCAAACCGTGGATTGAAATTTGAGCAGGCAGTATTCAGAAATCTGGGAACTACAGAAATGGATGATCAAATGAAAGGAGTGGAATATTTAAAGTCACTTCCTTATGTAGATGCTGAGAGAATGGGAATTCATGGATGGAGCTTTGGTGGATTTATGACGACAAGCTTTATGCTTCGCAAGCCTGATGTTTTCAAAGTTGGGGTAGCTGGAGGACCGGTAATTGACTGGAAGATGTATGAAATCATGTATGGTGAAAGATATATGGATACTCCACAGGAAAATCCTGAAGGATATGCAAAAGCAAACTTACTGGACAAAGTTCAGAATTTAAAAGGGAAACTTTTAATGATCCACGGTGCCCAAGATGATGTTGTCGTGTGGCAGCACTCAATTAAATTCATCAAATCTGCCGTTGATAACGGAGTTCAGTTAGATTACTTTGTATACCCGGGACATCCTCACAATGTAATTGGGAAAGACAGAGTACATTTGATGCAAAAGATTACAGACTATTTTGATCAGAATCTGAAAAAATAATTTTAAATCCAACCGATAAGGTTGGATTTTTTCTTTAGAAGACTGATTTCCGTTCTTACCATTGATCAATGTTTTTGATTTTTGATTCCTGTAATTTTGGGATCAATAAAAAACATACAATATGGAATTAGGTATCGGAATGTTTGGGGACTTGGCTTTAGACCAAACAACAGGAAAATACAAAGATGCAGGAGTAAAGATCAGAGAGATTCTTGAACAGGTAAAATTAATGGATGAGGTTGGAATTGATGTTTTTGCAATGGGAGAACACCACCGTCCGGATTATGCTGTTTCGTCTCCGGAAATGGTTTTGGCTGCTGCGGCCAGCATTACAAAAAATATTAGATTGGCAAGTGGTGTTACCGTTTTGAGTTCATCTGAGCCTGTAAAAGTATATGAAGACTTTTCGACATTGGATTTAATTTCTGATGGAAGAGCTGAAATATTTGTCGGTAGAGGGAGCTTCATTGAATCTTTTCCTCTATATGGATATTCTTTAAATGATTATGAGCAACTCTTTGATGAGAAATTGGAATTGTTATTAAAGATCAATTCTGAAGAGAATGTTTCATGGTCAGGGGAGCTTCGTGCACCCATGCAAAATCAGACCGTATACCCAAGAGCAAAGAATGGAGGTGTACTTCCTATTTGGAGAGCTGTTGGGGGAACTCCACAGTCGGTTTTAAGTGCTGCAAAACTAGGAATGCCATTGGTGGTAGCAATTATTGGTGGAATGCCAATCCAATTTAGAAATCTGATTGAATTTTATAAACAGGAATATCAGAAAGCAGGACATGATGTCGCTCAGATGCAGATTGCCGTCCATTCTCATACTTTCGTTAGCGATGATCAGAATGTAATAGACGGCTATTTCAATAATTATAAGTCACAGATGGACAGAATTGGATCTTCCAGAGGTTGGGCTCCTTATACAAAGGCGCAATATGAAGGAGGAAGAAGTAAAGATGGCGCTCTATTTATTGGAAATCCGGCTGAGGTTTCTGATAAGATTGCTTATATGAAAGAGATTTTTGGAATTACAAGATTTATCGGACATATGGATGTAGGGGATCCTGATCATCATTTGATGATGAAATCTATAGAACTGTTTGGTAAGGAAGTTCTTCCAAAAGTAAAAGCATTATAAAAATATAAACTCCATTGAAAATCAATGGAGTTTTTTAATTGAATAACACTCAATATAATATTCGAAAAGATGTTTTAAAACAGAACCTGTAAAAATAGCTTATACCTTCTCTATAAGGCTTCCCCGTTCTTCATCTTTGATAATACTTAGGGAAATCGGAATTTTTTCTTTGAGTTCTTCAACATGAGAAATAATGCCAACGATTCTGTTTTCCTTTTGAAGGCCCATCAGTGTTTCAAAAACAATATTCACGGACTCCAGGTCCTGAGTTCCGAAGCCCTCATCTATAAAGAAGAAGTTTTTTTCTGCTTTTGTAGAAGCCTGAACACTTTCTGCCAAAGCCAGAGCTAGACTCAAAGAAACCTGAAATGCCTGGCCACCGGATAACGTTTTTACACTACGGCTTCGTCCCTCGTTCAGATAATCAATGATTTCAAAATCATTGTTTTCATTTAATTGAAGACTCAATTGATTTCTTGTCATTCTATGGAATCGTATATTCGCATGATCGCACAATTGTCTCAGGTAGATGGAAGAGACATACTGAACAAAACCAGCTGCTTTAAACAGGTTAGTCATTACTTTTAAATTGTCAGACCGTTTTTGAAGTTCAGCCAGGGTTTTTAAAAGGGTTTCTTTTTTCCGGAACTCTTTTTCAAGTCTTTCAATTTCAGAAGTTGTTTTTACAACGGCGGTATTTGCTTGTTTTAATGTAATTTCCAAAATTTTAAACTGCTCTTCAACAGAATGAAACTGCTCTTGGTCAAAAGAAAAGTCCTTGAGTTTTGTCTCCAATTCACTAATCCCATTCTTTAATGTTTCAAACTGAATTCTGAATACTTGAATTTGATTTCGTATTTCCTGAACGGGAACTTCTTCCTTTAAAATATTTTGTACCTCTGTGAGCTCAGTGATTCTTTGTTGTAACAAAGCCAATTGCAAAGACTCTTCATTAGAAGATCTTTCTTTTTCCAGCTCTGTGATTCGGATATTTAACTGGCTGACAATTGTTTTTTGTTCAGCTAATTTAGGTGCCGCTTCTTTTTCCTGATTGATCAGGATATGATATTTTTTCTCAACTTCCAGATTCTTTTCAGTTAATTTTTGATGAAGTTGCTGAATTTCCTGGTAGGATGTACCCGCATAATCATTCCAATCTAAAGTCTTTAAATTGGAGCGATTAGTATTGATTTGCTCTTCTTTCTTTGCTTCTTCTACTTTAAAATCAGTTAATGCCTTTTTATATTTTTCAAGGATCTCTTGTCCTTTTTCAAAAATTTCTCTCTCCTTTAAGATCTGCTGATTAATTTGTTCAATTTCTTTTTCAATCGTAAATGACTGCTGTCTTTTTAATTCAAAATCATTTTCATGATCAGCATTAAAGTCTATCCATATGAAGTTTTTGCGATGAACTTGAGCCTCCTTTTGAACCTGCTCTAAAACTCCCTCTTCTGCCTGCAACTGATCTTCAAAAATCTTCTTACGATCTAAAATCTTTTCAATTTCCGTATGTTCTTTCTGGAGTTTTGAAATGGCATTTTCATCAGACTGTATTTTCTCCTGAATTTCATTCAGTTCTGTATGTACATCATGGAATTCAATAATATGAGGATGTTCGGAAGAACCACAAAGCGGACAGGATTCACCTTCATGAAGTTTACTGGCATAATGGGATAACTCTTTCTGTACTTTAAGATGATCCAGTTTTTGCAGTGATTCTTTTCTGCTAAGCTCTAAAACCTCAGTTTTTCTTTTAAATTCTTCTTTAAAATTAAGAGGATCAACAGTAAGAGGTTTCAGCTCTTCCAAAACCTTCCCGATTAAGCCTTTCAACTCAATTAGCTTATGAGATTGCTTCTGCTGTAGATCATTTAAGCTCTTATTTTGAACGAACCAATTTCCAACATTGATTAATACGTTCGCTTCGACCTTTTTAGTCCGTAACGCATTTGTTTCCTTAGTAAGAGTATTTATTTTTGACTGACTGAGCTTCTGCTTTTCTTCGATCTCCTGGACTTTTTCAGAACCTTTCTGTGTCCTTTCTTCAAGTGCTTTTATCTCTGTTGAATACTTTTGTATTTGTAAGATCAGCCCCAGATCATTTTCCGTTATTTTTGATTGGTTTAAAACATCAAATTCAGGTTGAAGTGCATGGATCTGTTCTTTTATACTGGTGAAGCTTTTTTCTGTTTCTTCAACAGCTTTTGTGTGAGTTTGCAGTTCCTTTTGTCGGTCTGAAATTTCACCAGAAAGCCTGTTTTTTATGTCAAGTAAAGGGCTAAAAAGCCTAAATATGATATCATAGAGCTCTGTTTTCTTTTCCAGCTCATCAATTTTTATTTTCTCAGCGGATATTTTTTCAAAATCTTCTCTTTTTTGCTGTAAGCTTTCAAAATCTGTTTTTAAATTTTTTAACTGCTGATATTTTCCTGAAACTTGCTCGTGCTCTTTTTGTATCCCATTCAATTTTTGCTGTTCCTCTTTGAGGTGTTCTTTGTGGGAATTAATATGTTCCTCGGTTATTTCCTCAAAACCTTTTAGCTCACCCTGAAGTTGATCGAGTTCAGATCTGTTTTTATTACTTAAAATTGAAACATTATTTTGAAGATCAAATCTTTGCAGATTGAAGATCTCTTTCATCATGTTTGTTCTGTCTGCTGCTCCTAACTCCAGAAATTCTTTAAACTGACCTTGTGGAATAATGATCGTCCGCTTAAAATTTGCATAGCTTAATCCTATAATCTTCTCAGCATCAGAGTGATCAAGGGGTGTCCATTTCTCATTCTTACTTTCATAAAATGTCACCGAAGATGGTTTTACATCCTCAAACTTCTTTGAATTTCTTTTAAAATCCCGGGTAGCGCGAAACAATTTATTCTCATGATTTACAAAATCAAATTCAATATATGAGCTGTTCGATTTAAGGTTCATCATATTGTAAGCCCTTTTATCGCGCATGTTAAGGCGCTCTGTTTCTCCATAAAGAGCAAAAGAAATAGCTTCAAGTATTGATGATTTTCCAGATCCTACCGAACCGAATATGCCAAATAAACCGGCTTCTGTAAGGTTTTTAAAATCAATGGTCTGACGCTCCTGATAAGAATATAAACCTTCTATTGTTAATTGAATGGGGAGCATAGTTAAGCGTTTAGAATTTCGTTAAACAGATTCATTAAGTCTTCATTAACTTCCTGTCCATTATTCTTAGATTTAAAATAATCCTTAAATAAAGACTGTATATCCTGATTCAAATTAATATCATGCAGTTGATTTTCATTAAGATATTGATTTTTGACCTTAGGAATTAAATGAACAATACCATTATGAGACTGGTAAATAAGTTTTCGGTCTTCTGCCCTTAAAAAAGTTTCACTTTCCAAAGTTAATTCAATTAAGGTATTAGGATTTTCAAGCAACCATGAAACAGTATTTTCCACGGAATCAAAAGTTTTTCTGATCAGAGCTTTTCCATTTTTTAAAGTGATCCTTTCATACGAAACTTCTTTATTAGGTTCTGCCTCAATAATATTCACATATTTTGTCTGCCCTGCTTCACTGAAGCTATAGCATAATGGTGAGGACGAATAAATAACGGGCTTTTCTTTAGATCCAATATTCTGAAAACTGTGAAGATGTCCTAATGCGGTATACTGAATCTGATCCGGAATAATATCAGAATAAATGAGATCTGCAGCTCCAACTTTAATTGGTTTTTCACCTTCCGGTTCCTCAAGGAGTTCCGCGCCTCTTTTATTCATATATAAATGGGCGGATAAAATATTAACACCTTTATGATCGCAAAATTCGTCAGCGAGCTGTTTCCAGTTTTCAGCTAAAACTTTATTTAATTCTTCTTCTTTATTTTCTCCAAAATATTCTTTTAGCCGGATTTCATTCGCATAAGGAGTATGCAAAATTCGGATAGGAAAATCAAAACCCTTAAGCTGTAATTCAATCAGCCCCTCAAGTGAATTTGATATTCTGAAATTTTCCAATTCAAATGGATTAACCCTGGCCTTTGGGTAGCCAATTAAAATAATTCCACATTCTCTTGCAAGAGGATCCGGAGCATCAATTAAGTTAGGAGAATCATGATTCCCCGAGATTGCAATGACGGGACGTTGCCCATTTAAAGATAAACGTTTTAAAGTTTTATAAAATAACTCAACAGCTTCAACACTTGGGTTGAAATTATCAAATAAATCTCCGGCAACAATAATCAGATCAACCATTTGATCATCGGCTATCTGAACAATTTCATCCATAACCTGGACTTGCTCTTCCAGACGTGAAAATCGATCAAGACGTTTCCCTAAATGCCAGTCGGCAGTATGCAGAATTTTCATATCTCAAATGTAAGAAACAAAAAAGGGAAAGTGAAATTTAAAGATGATTTCATTAATTCCGGTGATAAAGATTTCGATTATTAAATAGTGTTGCTTGTAACTTACATCACTTCGAGTACGAAACGAAGTGGAGTGTATCGAGAAGTGGTTT
The DNA here is from genome assembly GCF_002216065.1 of Chryseobacterium sp. T16E-39. Lineage (NCBI taxonomy): Bacteria > Pseudomonadati > Bacteroidota > Flavobacteriia > Flavobacteriales > Weeksellaceae > Chryseobacterium > Chryseobacterium sp. T16E-39. The sequence continues at coordinate 3,936,200 of NZ_CP022282.1, forward strand.
AACTAGCCTGTTTAGTTAAGGTTCTCGATACAAAATTCTTCTCCATTGCATTTCGAATAATTTCACTCGAACTGACGGTTGGGCTATTGTGACTTCGAGCCTGGGATGAAGTGGGGTATATTGAGAAGTGATTTATCATATTTCTTTATAGTTTAAAGTCTTATCCTTATTTTTACAAAAAAAATATGCACGAAAAATCTCCAGATCCCTTACACGGAAAAAGACTTGATGCTATTCTTGAAGAATTAGTGGAGTATTATAAAGGGTTTGAGAAGCTGGGTGAACAAATCAACATCAAATGTTTTACAGATAATCCAAGTATCAGCTCTTCTCTGAAATTTTTGAGAAAAACTGATTGGGCAAGAACAAAAGTTGAAAGTCTGTATCTCTTTATGTTGAGACAGAAAAAACGTGACGAAGCAAAGAGAAAGTAGAAGACAGGATATTGTTTTAAAACTCTTTAGCGTTTTTTCTCTAAATAATCAAAAATAGTATATTTGCACATTATTAATCGTGAAAAACTCACGAAAAAAAGAAAAAATATGACAATCGAAAACAATCATGTTGTAGCTGTAAGTTACATACTTCACACAATCGAAGAGGATGGAAGTAAGATTCTTGTAGAAGAAACAACAGCAGAAAATCCACTTACATTTTTGCATGGTGTAGGAATGATGATTCCAAAGTTTGAACAAAATATCCTTGGTTTAAAAGCTGGTGATAAAACAAGCTTTACGATTCACCCTGAAGAAGCTTATGGTGAAAGACAACCGGATGCTATTGCACAATTACCGATTGATATGTTTAAAGAATCTGGAGTTCCTCCTGTTGGAGCTATTTTGCCTTTATCTGATAATCAAGGGAATAATTTTCAAGCATTAGTGGTAGAAATAACACCAGAAGTTGTGGTAGCAGATCTTAACCACCCAATGGCTGGTAAAGTTTTAGATTTCCAGGTGGAAATTTTAAATACACGTCCGGCTACGGAAGAAGAATTAGCGCATGGTCATTCTCACGGAATCGACGGAACAGAAGCTCACTAAGAATAATATAAATGTCCGATTTTATCGGACATTTTTTTGTAATATACTATTGTTGATGAGGATTCTAATCTAAAAATTCTCCTGAAACATAATACCATCGGTCATGCATTTTTTGAAAAATAGAAAACTCATGATGGAGCTGAGAGTTCCCATCCTGATCGATATAATGTGCTTTGAACTCCACATGGTTTAAAGCTGGTGTTTGAATGATTTCCAGTTTTACCCATTGATTGATCTCTCCCCATTCTTGAAGGTCTTTTTTATTATGCAGTTTACGCTTTCCGGGCAGAGTAGTTTCCATTAGATATTCTCCGTTAGGGATAGCAAACGCAGAAAACCGGGAACGCATTAAAGCTTCTGCAGTGGGAGCATGTTTTTCTCCAGTATGATAAGGTTTGCAACATTCTTCATAGGACTTTCCGGAGCAGCAGGGACAGTTCATTGTTTTAAATTTTTTAAAACACAAAAATCACAATTTTTTACCACAAATGACACAATTTTATCTGCTTATTACAATTGACCAAATCCACCGGAATGATAGGGAGTCAAAGTTTGTGTTAATCAAAAGAATTATTTGTGGTTATCCGTGGATTTATTTGTGTTATTAGTGTCTGAAAAAAAGAAAAGCATCCAACTTAATGAATGCTTTACAATTTTATTTAATAAATCCTCTGTTTCTCAATAAAGGTTTAATATCCGGATCATGCCCAGTAAAGTCTCTGAATGCCTGATTCAGATCTACGGAATTTCCTACAGATAAGATATATTTTCTGAAACGGTCACCATTTTCCCTTGTTAGTCCACCATTTTTTTCAATCCATTCCCATGCATCATTATCTAAAGTTTCAGACCATAAATAAGCATAGTATCCTGCTGAATATCCACCGCCCCAGATATGAGCGAAATAAGGAGTGTGATATCTTGGCGGAACAGTTGCCAGATTAAATCCGTGTTTAGCCAATGACTGTTTTTCGAAATCCAACACTGGAATAAGCTGACTGTCATTAGTTACAGTATGCCAGTCCATGTCTAGTTCTGCTGCAGAAACTAATTCTGTTGTCATATACCCCTGATTGAAAGTTCCCGCCTTTTTGATTTTATCAACCAATGCTTGTGGGATAGGCTGTTTAGTCTCATAATGAAGGGCATAGTTTTTTAGAATAATAGGATCTAAAGCCCAATGCTCATTAATCTGTGAAGGAAACTCTACAAAATCTCTTGGTACATTAGTTCCTGAAAGAGAAGGATATTTTTGACTTGCAAACATTCCGTGGATAGAGTGCCCAAATTCATGGAACATTGTAGAAACATCATCATAGCTAATTAAGGATGGTTTTCCCGGAGCTGGTTTTTGATAATTATAACAATTGACGATTACAGGTTTTGTTCCTAAAAGATATGATTGTTCAACAAAATTACTCATCCATGCACCACCATTTTTAGAATCTCTGGTATAGAAATCCAAATAATAGATCGCAATTGATTTTCCGTCATGATCAAAAACCTCATAGGTTACTACATCAGGATGGTAGGTCGGAAGGTCAGTTCTTTTTTTGAATGTAAGCCCATAGAATTTTTCAGCAGCATAGAAAACTCCTTTTTCTAAAACTGTAGTTACCTCAAAATAAGGCTTAATCTGATTTTCATCCAAATCGAATTTTGCTTTTCTTACCTGTTCTGCATAGAAAGTCCAGTCCCAGGGTTCTACTTTGAAACCACCTTTTTGCTGATCGATCAGATCCTGGATATCTTTGGCTTCACGTTTTGCAGTTTCTACGGCAGGAGTTGCAATCTGATTCATTAATTGAGTAGCAGCCTCCGGAGTTTTTGCCATCTGATCCTGAAGTTTCCATTCTGCATAGCTCTTTTTACCTAAAATCTGAGCTTTTTTCAACCTTAATTTAGCTAATTTTTCTATTGTTTCTCTCGTATCATTAGCATCACCTTTTTCAGCTCTTAACCAAGAAGCTTTGAATAGTTTTTCTCTGGTAGCTCTGTTTTTAAGGTTTTGTAATAATGGTTGTTGTGTAGTGTTTTGTAATGCCAACAAATATTTTCCGGGCTGTCCTGCTGTTTTTGCATCAGCGGCAGCTGCTTCTATTTCATCAGCAGAAAGGCCATCAAGTTCTTTTGCATCCGAAAAGAAAACGCCTCCTTGCTTCCTTGCTTCTAATAATTTATTTGAATATTGGGTAGAAAGAGAAGCTTGTTCCTGATTCACCTGCTTTAATTTTTCTTTATCTGCAGCAGATAGATTAGCACCCGCGATCTCAAAATTCTGTTTGTAGAATTGTAATAACCTTTTACTTTCAGAATCTAAACCATCATCTTTGATCAATTGTATTCTTTTGTACAGGTTATCATTAAGATACATTTTGTCAGAATGTGCCGCAAAAATTGGTGCATATTCTTCATCAAGAGCTTGTAATGTAGTATTCGTATTTGCACTTGTTAAGTTTGAAAATACTATTGTTGCTCTTTTTAAGACTTCACCGCTTTTCTCTAATGCAACTATAGTATTTTCAAAAGTAGGAGCACTGGGGTTGTTCGCAATTTTAATGATTTCAGCATCATGCTGTTTTAATCCAAAATCAAAAGCAGGTTTAAAATCTTCATTCTTGATTTTATCAAACTCAGGAGCTTCATATTGGAGCTTACTTTTTTTCATAAAAGGGTTTGACGAAAGAGAAGGGTCTGGAACAGGAACTTCCTGTTGGGTATCGGTTTTTTTCATTGTTGTACAAGAGTAGTTAAATGCCAAAGCAGAAATTAATAATACCGATGAAATATTTTTCATAAAATTAGTTATTATTGAAGCATAAAGATATTAAAAACTAACGTATTGATACGAACGTCTTCTATGAAAAAGATTGGCAAGTATTTGAAGAAAGTTCATTTCTATAAAAAGTGTAGTGCTTTCTGGTAATGGATGAATATAATTATCAAAACGGTTGTAATATTTTTTATATTTTAGTTGTTATAATTATATAATACTAAAACTTAATAAAAAATGATACATATGAAAACTACAACTCTATTTATTTTTTCAGCATTTGTGGTGTTGTCCTCATGTAATGAAAGACGCGATAGAAAAAACAACGAAAAAAGTGACTGGGTGTCTAAAACAGTAGATAATGTGGTAGAAAAAGGGAGTGGTCCTACCAGAGAGAAGGAGTATAAAGGAGATTTTGATGAAATTGAGATTTCGCAGGCTATTGATGCTCAAATTATAAAATCCGAGACAGAGAGAGTTGTTATTTCAGCCCCTGAAAATATTATCAATGAGATTCTTGTTGATAACAATGGTGGAAAACTGCATATACATTATAAGCCTGGAATAAGAGTGATGAATTCAAGCAATGTATCAGCAAAAATTTATACTAAAGATTTCACTAAACTTGAAGCTAATTCTGCAGGTAAGATCACGCTTAAAGATAAATTTACCCAGGAAAAAACGGAGATAGAGATTTCTAGTGCTGGAAGCATTAGCGGAGATATCGAAGCCAATAATCTGGATATTTCTGCGGGAAGCAGCAGTAGTTTCGATGGGAAAATATGGGCTGTTGATCTTGGGATCGATGCTTCTTCTGCGGCAAGTATTTCATTGTCCGGTAAGTCTAAGAATGCTGATATTACTTCTTCTTCGGGAAGTAGTATTTCTGCTGAAAATGTTATTGCTGAAAATGTAAAAGCGGAGGCATCAAGTGGAGCAAGTGTAGAAATAAGTGCAACATCAAAAATTGAAGCCAATGCCTCTTCAGGAGGTAGTATTGACATACGTAAAAAAGGGAATGTTACTGTTGTAAACAAAGAAGAAAGCAGTGGCGGTAGTGTTAATGTACACTAAGGATTAATTTTCGGATTCCTCTTCTTCGTCTTCATCGGCAGTTGAGGATCCTTCCCAATCTTTATTATCAAAGCTAAGATTATCAAATGCTAATAATTCCTCCTCTCTTTGGAGGATTTCTTTTGTGGTAAACTGAAGAATTTCATCTTCCTCTTTAGCTTTGGCTAATTTTCGGATCGAAGCTTTGTCGATAGCCATAAACCTTTGGCCCAGCCGTCTGGCTGCATATTTCCTCATTCCTGTTTCGTTAAGGACGTCAATAGCCATGTCTACAGCCGTACCCAGCGTTTCACGGTAAATATTATCAATACCGTTATTGAGATAGGCGTAAGCATCAATTCTGTTTTTTGCCCGGACAAATATTTTCACCTTTGGATAATGTTCACGAACCAGGTCGGCAATAAACATGTTGTCATTAGCATTTTCAAGACAGAGAACCAGCAACTCTGCATCTTCAATTCCTGCTGCTCTTAGAATCGGAATTCTGGTTGCATCCCCATAGTATACTTTAAAACCATAGCTTCTTAATAATTTTACCCGATCCGAATCCCGATCCAAAACCGTAGCCGGAATTTTGTTCGCTTTAAGCAGCCGTCCTACGGTACTTCCAAAATGTCCAAAGCCTACAATGATTATTTTCTTTTGAACAACATCGCTTTCAAGAATGTTATAATCATGTTCACCTTCCGGTTTTTCTTTAATGAATTTTGGGGTAAGGAATTTATCATTTACTATAAGAAGGAATGGGGTGATACACATAGTGATCGCCGTTACAGCCATCATTTGAGCATTTAATTCCGGACTTAAAAGATAAAGGTCTGAGGCATAATTAATGAGGACAAAAGAAAATTCTCCAACCTGCGAAAGTGCAAATGCATAAAATAAACTCTGCGGAGTATCGATTTTGAAAAACTTTCCAATAGCATATAGAACGACAAATTTTACAGTTAAAACCGCAAAGACAGTACTAAAAATAAATATAGGGTCTTGCTGAATGATATTAAAATTCATTGTTGATCCTACACTTACGAAGAAAACGGCTAACAATAGCCCTTTAAAAGGATCGATCTGCGCTTCCAGTTCATGTCTGAATTCGCTGTTGGCAAGCATTACTCCAGCTAAAAAGGCTCCTAATGCCGGCGATAATCCTATTGCGACCATTAATTCTGAAACTCCGATAACAAGAAATAGGGATGAGGCGGTTAGTAATTCTGTCATTCCTGATTTTGAAACATAGCGCAGAAATGGTACAAAAACGTACCTGCCCAAGAGGATCAGAAAAACGACTCCAAAAAGGACGGTAGCTGCTTGTAACCATTCAGGAAGCTTTTGAATGATAATTTGTATTTCATTATTATGATTGGTCGTTTTATAATGGGCTATAAGCGGAAGAATGGCAAGAATAGGAATCACTGCAATATCCTGAAATAGCAAGGTGGAAAAAGATGCTTCTCCGGCAGTTGTTTTGAAATTGTCTTTTTCCTGTAAGGTCTGTAAAACAATTGCCGTAGATGACAAAGCGAAACACATAGCGATAGCTATTGCCTGATCAATCCTCCATCCTACACCAGTGAAGACTAAAAATAAAATTGAAATACTGAGGAGCATTTGAGTCAGTCCCAGTCCCACAATCTTTTTCCGCATTTCCCAAAACTTCCTGGGTTCCAGCTCAAGTCCTACTAAAAATAGCAGCATAATTACTCCGAACTCACTGGCATGCATAATATCATTAACATTCTTTCCGGTAAGCCTGAGAACATAAGGGCCAATAATGATCCCTCCTGCAATGTATCCGATCACAGAACTTAATCCAAATTTCCTTGCCAGTGGAACCATAATAATGGCTACACCAAGGAAAAGTAGCGTATTCATTGCTAAAGAAGATTCCATATTTTATTGGGTCAGTAATTCCATAAATTCTTTTTTGTGGAGAATAATTTCCTTTTTTGTGAGCTTGTTTGCCTCATAGACGATTTTAATATTTTTGATATTGGCTTTAAATACATTCAGAGAAACAATCAATCCACTGATTAGCTCGTCAATCGTGTACTTATAGGTTCCTGTTTTGCTGAAAGATCTTTCTTTTCCGCCTGTTGTAACCAGAATATAAACTTCTTTGCCCTCTAATGGATTATATTCTCCCTCTTTTAACCAATCACGATCAAAAACTTCATCGATCCATAATCTTAGCAGAGGAGGCATCCCAAACCAGATAATTGGAAATTGAAAAATAAAACGCTCATAATGATTCAGGCGTTTCCGCTCTCTGAATGCAGCAATATGAAAGTCGGGATAATCCTCATAAAGATCACGTAAGGTAAAGTGCTGATGACGAACATAGAAATTGATAAGCTCTACATTCGAGTTTGAATGTTCCAGATATGGATGTGCAAAAACCACCAATGTCTTTTTCATAACCCCTGTTTTTAGTAAATATATTAAAAATTTAATGAATAAACGGTAGTTTTTAAGAGGTTTTGTTAATTTATTAATATGTAAAATTAAATTTATTGTTAAAATATAGCAATAAAATGCACTTATTTTGAATTTTTAAATAAAAAAATCAGCCACATGATGACTGATTTGTATTTATGTATGTTTTCTATTACCATCCTCCGGAAGCACCACCGCCACCAAAACTTCCACCGCCGCCGAAGCCTCCAAATCCGCCGCCCCCTCCAGAACTTCCCCCTCCAAAACCGCCGCCGCCAAAACTACCAGGGAAAGGAAAGAATCCACCAGGATAATTTCTTCGGCCTCTTCTTGTAAGGATCACATCATCGTCGTCATTATTTCCTCCTCTGCCACCACCTCTGTTACCGAAAAGGATGGCAAGAATAATGAATATGACAAAGGCAATGATAAGAACCTTGAAAGCTTTTCCATTTCCGCCTCCTGTCGGTTCATTGATGGGTTTAAATTTCCCCTGTACCGCTTCCATAATGGCAGAAGTACCTCGGTTAATACCTTCATACCAAAGTCCTTGCTTAAAATTTGGAGTGACAAGATAGTCTAATATCTGTCCCGAAACAGAAGCGGTCAGATATTGTTCAACAGCTCTCCCTTGCTGTATAGACATTGTTCTGTCCTGGGTAGCAATAAGAAACACGACTCCATTATCGATTCCTTTCTTTCCGATTCCCCATTTTTGACCAAACATGGTGGCCAGAAAATTGACATCTTCACCTTTTGTACTTGGAATAATAATCACCTCAATTTCTGTTGAGGTAGAATCTGCGAATTTGATCAGTTTATTGTTGAGATCATTTTTTTCCTGTTGGGAAAGTAAATTGGCCTCATCATAAACGGGGTATAGAACATCTGGCTTTTTTGGTATCGTATATTGTGCTGATACAAAACTGTAAAAGCAAACCAGTAGAAATGAAAATACTAATTTAAGAGAACGTAATTTCATTGGGAAGTTGATTGGGATTTTCTCCTTTTACAGGAAAATATTTTTTTAGTTCAATACCGGTTTCCAGAATAGCACTTTTCAGTGCTCTGTAATAGTTTCCTTTTACAAATTCAGATGTAATATAATCATGCAAATGATCCCAGTAATGTTGCTGCACTTTTTCATGGATTCCAATATCTCCGATAATGGTAAGATATTTTTGCTCAAAATGAACATAAAAAAGGACTGCATTTCTTTCTGCAGTTTTATGCATATCGAGTTTTTTAAAAACTTCTAATGCCGTTTTCGCATGCAGGGCTTCTGTATTGGAGTCAATGTGCACTCTGATTTCGCCTGTAGAATTTTCTTCCGCAGATTGAATAGCTTCCACGAGGGAAGCTATTTGCTGATTTGTTAGGAAATTGCTCATTATTCAGAGAAAACATCAGGTGCTTTATTAGCTCCGGCTTCTGCTTTGAAATATGGTTTTTCTTTAAAATTTGTAAAATTTGCCAAAATATTATTTGGGAAAGTTTTTATGGATGTATTATAATCCTTAGCTGCGTCATTAAAATAGACAGTTTCTGATCGGATACTGTTTTCAATTGCAGTATATTCTCTTTGGAAATTAATGTATTGTTGATCCGCTTTTAAATTAGGATATGATTCTACAACCGCCATTAATCTGCTTAAAGCTCCGGATAATTCTCCCTGGGCAGCCTGGAATTTAGCAAGATCTGCTTCCGTCATATTCGTAGGGTCAACGTTAATAGAAGTAGCTTTAGAACGTGCTTCTACTACTTTAGTTAAAGTTTCCTGCTCAAATTTAGAATATGATTTTACAGTTCTTTCAAGATTGGGTATTAGGTTGGCCCTTTTTTGATAAACAGTCTCTACATTAGACCATTTGCTGTTAACATTCTGTTCTTTGGTTACGAAATTATTATATCCGCTTTTTCCCCAGAAGAAGATGACAGCAATAATAATAAGAAGAGCGATGCCAATGGTTCCGGCGCTCAAACAGCCCTTATTTTTCATAGTTTATTTTTTTTAAATTTTTTGTGCTAATCAAATATACAAATTATGTGCTAATTTTGTAGAAAATAATTTGAATGACAACGATAGTGGTAGCAATGGGAGAGAAGAATGAGATTGGTTTTAATAACCAGTTGCTTTGGCATCTTCCTAAAGATTTAAAACACTTTAAAGACATAACTTCAGGACATCCGATTATTATGGGGCGAAAGACCTATGAAAGCATTGGAAAGCCCCTTCCTAATCGTACCAATATTGTTATTTCACGCAAAAAAGATTGGTTTGAAGAAGGTGTCCTAATTGTAGGAAGTATTAAAGAAGCTGTAAAGTTTGCCAGGAAAATTGATGAAAATGTCTTTATCATTGGAGGCGGAAATATTTATGAACAAACAATGGATGTTGCAGACAGACTTGAGGTGACTTTAGTAAAAGCAGATCTTAAAGCCGATACATTTTTCCCTAAAATTGATGGGAAGGTCTGGAAGAAGACCAGCGAAGTGTATCACGAAAAAGATGAAAAAAATCAATACGATTTCTACTTTCAGACGTTTGAAAAGATCAAAAGTGAATAGTTGTAAATTCTAATCTCTAACTTCTAGCTTCTAACCTCTAAATTTTTTATCTTTGCACTTCTAAAATTGAATAATGAATAAGTACATAAAAATAATTATCGCAGCTCTTCTTATACTTGGTGGACTTGCTATGATGATTTTCACAAGAAACTTAGGTTGGGGGATTGTTATATTTCTCCTGGCAGCGCTTCCTATTTTTCTTTTCTTTAAAAATGAATACATCCTTTTGGCATTCTGGCAGCTGAGAAAACAGAATATGGAGAAAGCAGTGACCTATTTAGATCATATTACCAATTACCAAAGTCAACTTCATAAATCTCAATATGGATATTTCCATTATTTGCAGGGGCTTACTTTAGCTCAGGAACATCCAACAAAAGTAGAGCCTTTAATGAAAAAAGCATTGGAGTATGGCCTTAATATGAAACATGACAGAGCTATGGCTACTTTGAATTTAGCCGCTTCAGCAATTTCTAAAGGAAGAAAGCAGGAAGGGCAAAAATTATTAGAAGAAGCAAAGAGGTTAGACAGTGCCGGTATGATGACGGATCAGATCAAAATGATGAAAGATCAGTTGAAGATGCCAACCATGCAAAAGCATATGCATAACCCTAACATGAGACAGCGAGGAGGGAAAATAAGATAACCACGTTAAAATATAAAAGGCAGAAAATTTATTTTCTGCCTTTTTTCTTGTCGCTATTTTGTGCTTTTTTACCATTTACATTTCGGAATTGTGATCATAACCATAAAATTTGGGCATCTGCCAATGGTATTTTACGGCCAGTGTCCGTATCGTAACAATCAGTATAATTGTAAATATCTGGATAAATGTATAAGATAGGGCCGTATATTTAGTCATTAATAGGAATGCAGCCCCACCCACGATACATGCAGTGGCGTAGATTTCTTTTCTGAAGATTAATGGTATTCTGTTGAGCAGGATATCACGGATAATCCCTCCAAAACACCCAGTAATGGTTCCTAAGCCAATACATATTAAAGGATGAATGTCTGCATTAAGACCTTTTTGAACCCCTATTATGGTAAATAAACCAAGACCCAGGCTATCAAAAATAAACAGTGTCACACGAAAGTTTTTTTCAAAAGATTTAAATACCATCGTAAAGATACTGGTCATAATGATCACAGCACAGGTCAGTAGATCATGCATCCAGAAGACCGGAATGTCTAATAATAAATCCCTTACAGTTCCTCCTCCCACAGAAGTTACAAATGCAATAATAAGAACCCCAAAAGGATCAAGGCGTTTTTGCATAGCTGCAAAGCTCCCGGACATTGAAAAGGAAATAGTTCCCAATACCTCTATTGCAAAATTGAACTGTTCGTGCATATATTATCAATTAAGAATAACAAATGTACGGTTTAGATTGATTTGTTTAAAATTGAAGGACTGATAAGGTAATTATAATTTGCTCAATGACATTTTACCGATATTTCCTTTTGATTATTTTAAAAGGCTAAAAAATCCGGTTAATTCATCAATTAATTAAAAGAACGGGTTTAATAACATCTCCTTTTTGAGTATCAGATATAGCTTGATTAATATCTTTAAATGCATAGGTTTTAATTAATTTATCAAATGGAAACTTCCCCTGTTGATATAACTGAACCAATGACGGGATAAAATCATCAGGAACACTGTCTCCCTCAATAATACCTTTGAGTTTTAATCCTTTTAGCATAAAACTATTCATATCAAGTTCTAATGGGTGTTTTGAAATTCCTACGATCCCGCAGATTCCAAGCGAACGTAAAGAAGCCAGTATAGCATTGACAATCTCATTTCTGCCCGTAGTATCAAATGCAAAATGAAACCCTGAAGGTACTATTTCAAGGAGTGTCTTTGTGACATCTACTTCTTTACTGTTTACAATATGAGTGGCTCCTAATTCTTTTGCAAGCTGTAATCTTTCTGCATTGATATCTATGACACTTATTGTCGTTGCTCCACAGATTTTTGCAGCAAGCACTCCTGCAAGCCCTACGGCACCAGCACCGGATATCACTACTGACTTTCCAGGGGTTACCTTCAAAGAATTAATAATTGCGCCGGCACCGGTTTGTATTCCACAGCCTAATGGACCCAATAATTCTAATGGGGCATCATGAGGTACTTTAACTACATTTTTTTCAGTAGCAATTGAATAGGTGGCAAATGAAGACTGAGAAAAGAAGTTTCCATGTAAAGTCATTCCATGATTGTGATGCGGATGTGATCCGTCCGGTCTGCTTCCACCCATATTTAGCTGTACAGCATTTTCACAATAAGCAGGAAGACCATTTTCGCAATTACCACAGCCCCCACAGTATCCAAAAGTGAGAACAACATGATCCCCCTTTTTTACTTTCGTTACACCTGTTCCTACAGATTCAACGATTCCTGATCCTTCATGTCCTAAAATAATCGGATATTTTGTCTGGCCGAGAATATTGTCCCTTGCTGCTATATCTGTATGGCATATGCCGGTAGCAACAATTTTTACTAATACCTCATTTTCCCGAGGACTATCTAAAGTAACGTTTTCAAATACAAAGTCACCTCCTTTTTCTTTTATGACAGCAGCTATTGTTTCCATAGAATTGTATTGCTTATGACTTAATCTCTTCTCAGTAAGAAGAAGTAGGGTTGAGGAACGTATTTAAGATCCATTACTCCTAAAACAGTATTCTCATCAATTTTTCTGAAAATATCATTAATAGGTGCCTCATCGTAAATCATGGTAGCAGAAATTACTCCCCGATGCTCCAGCATTCGTAATCTTGCCTTGAATTCTTTTGTTTCGAGCTGTTCTCTGAAATCTCCAAGGAATACGCCTTCTTTTCTGTATTGCTCCTGATTTTCATTCATAATGCTTATTGGATTTACCATAAAGGTTTCTTTATGATCACGATCAGTATAGAACAATAATGGTCCTACACTTTCTGCATCTTCAAACACTTTTCCATACCATCCTGTTGATTTTAGTTGTCCGTCCATCGGATGTTCTGTAAATAATTCTTCGCCTTTCCATCTACCTAACATAAAATCAATGGAAACTGCGGGTAATTCATCGAAAAATAAGATGGCTTTTTCTGAACTTGTAGCGCCATTTTCCAAAATTTCTTCTTTTGTATTCATTATTTCTAATTTTATTAATACAAAGGAAGGGCAATGGGTCAACTTTCTTCTTGAATTAATTCAAGAAAAGAGCTTGCGTCTTATTTTACTTAACCACTCTGGAGTGATGCCCATAAAACTAGAAATGCTGCTTAGTGGAAATATTTGAAACAAAAAGGAATAATTTGAATAAAGCCAGCGTAGAAATTCTTCAGAACTTTCTGATAAAAGCTCTCCTCTGATGTTTTCAATAATATAGTATTTATAGGTAACGTAATTTGAAGAAAACATGGCAAACTCATGGCTTTCCTGAAGTAGCTGGTTTACAAAATCGAAGGGTACTTCTAAAATCGTAGAACGCTCATTAATCAATAAGCTATATTCTGTTCGTTTATTTAAAACATAACTGTCAATACAGGTTACTATGGGAAGGAATTCTGATGTGTGAAACATGACTGTTTTTTCAATTCCATCCTTGTTTAGTATTTTTCTTGTCAGGCTTCCCTGAAGAATAATGTAGACCGTCTTCTTTATTTCTCCCCAAGAAACAAGAGTTTCATTTTTTTCTAACTCCAAAATTGTTGCATGCTGTATAATTGAATCAACAATTTCTTCGTTTAATGAATTTGAAAGTATTTGATTAAGCCTGTCTTTTATTGAAATCATAATCCCGTTATATAAAATATTATATAGGGTTTTCAATTTTTGCATCTGTAATCCAATGCAAAAATTGAAAACCTCAAAAAAATGATCTTTTATAATGCCTCGATTGGCGCCTATTTTTCTACCCTCACAGAATCAGGAACCAATAATTCATATTCTCCGCCATGATTAATGATCTCTCTTACAATGCTACTGCTGATGAAAGATTTTCCTGATGAGGTTAATAAAAATACCGTTTCTAATTTTTTATGGGCTAAAGTCCTGTTTGTATGAGCGATGGCTTTCTCAAATTCGAAATCTGCAGGATTTCTTAATCCGCGGATAATATATTGAGCATTTTTTTCAAAACAATAATCTACTGTCAGGCCTTCGAAATAATCGACCTCCACATTAGGAAATTCTGCAACAGAATTTTGAATGAATTCCATTCTTTTTTCTAAAGGAAACATATATTTCTTTTGAGAGTTTTGCCCAATTGCAATGATCAGCTTATCAAAAAGTGGAGCAGCTCTCTCAATAATATCATAATGTCCTAAAGTAATAGGATCAAATGATCCTGGAAAAACAGCAATCTTCATAACTAGTTCTTTTTTTTCGCTAATGCTTTTTCAACTTCATTTCCGCAAAGATCCATAATAGAAATTCCATAATGTTTTGCCTGCTGTGGTAAAATACTTGCCGGGGAGAACCCTGGATTTGTATTCATTTCCAGCATATAGGGAATACCATCCATCAAGATGAATTCACTGCGGGAAAAACCACTCATGCCTAAAGAATCATACGCTTTTTTCGAAATCTCTTCGACTCTCTTCGTTGTTTCCGCATCTATTCTGGCAGGGGTTATTTCTTCTGAAGCCCCTTCATATTTAGCTTCATAATCGAAAAATTCATTTGTAGGGACAATTTCTGTAATTCCTAAAACAATCGTTTCTCCCTTAAAGTCGATAACTCCTACAGATACTTCCATACCGTCCAAAAAGCTTTCAATAAGAATTTCATGATCCTCTTTGAAGGCGATTTCAGTTGCTGCAAGTAATTCGGATTTATCTTTTACTTTTGAAATTCCCAAAGATGAACCGGATTGGTTAGGCTTAACAAAAACCGGAAGACCAAGTTCATTGATAATTTCGTCTACATGAATATCCTGTCCCTGTCTTAAATAAATACTTTTTGCGGATGGGATACCATATTTTGATAGTACAGACAAAGTATCTTTTTTATTAAACGTGAGTGCACTCTGATAAAAATCACATCCCGTATATGTTTGTCCAATAGCATCCCAGTAAGCCTGCAGGATACCATTTTCACCTGGTGTACCATGAATAATATTAAAGCAGACATCAAATGTTAAATGCTTGTTGTTTTCTAATGTTACAGAGAAATCTCCTTTGTTGATCGGATATTCTTTATCATTTTCATCTAAGAAATACCACTTATTTTTTAAAACAACTACTTTATATACATTATACAGATCCCTGTCTAACGAATCATAAATTAATTGACCGCTTTTCAGGGAAACAACATATTCATCAGAATAGCCACCCATAACTACGGCAACATTTTTTTTGCTCATAACCATATAGTATCAATTAGGGCAAATTTAATCATTTTATACAATGCAATAAGTGAAAATTCAAAATTTTGAAACCAAATATGAATTGTGATAAATAAAAAGTACATTCTAAAATTATTAGCTATATTTGCCATTATAATTAAAGTATTTTTAAGTATGCTTAAATCACTTTTCAACTGGAAAGTTTTACTGAATTTGTTAATAGCCATCGGTGTTTTTGTGGGGTTGGTCTGGCTTACATTTCGTTGGTTAGAATACCATACTAACCATGGTCAGGAAATTCCGGTTCCCAATGTTGTTAATAAATCCGTACACGAGGCGGTGAAAATATTAGATGATGCTGGCTTGAGCTATGAGGTGGATAGTGCTGCTTATGATCCTAAATATAAGCCTTTTCAGGTTTTAAAAATGTCCCCTACACCGGGTTCCCATGTAAAAGATGGACGGGCAATTTATTTAATTGTCAATCCTAGAAGCTGGGCTCCGGTTGCGGTTCCGGATGTTATTAATAAATATTCAGGATTGGCTTTCCAGAGAATAGATCAGGTTGGATTAAAGGTAGGAGACACTATTTTTGAGCCGAGTATCCAAAAGGATGCAATTCTTAGAATCTTA
This sequence comes from Chryseobacterium sp. T16E-39, assembly GCF_002216065.1. Classification (NCBI taxonomy): domain Bacteria; kingdom Pseudomonadati; phylum Bacteroidota; class Flavobacteriia; order Flavobacteriales; family Weeksellaceae; genus Chryseobacterium; species Chryseobacterium sp. T16E-39. Next base: position 3,952,063 of record NZ_CP022282.1, read on the forward strand.
TTTAAAGGAAATCCTGTGAAGCCAGGATCATTAATTCCTAGATTCTCAACGATTGATGTTGTAGTTGGTTCCGGACCAATGAGAAATATTTCTATTCCTAACGTTGTTGGTTTATCTGTAAAAGAGGCTAGGGCAGTAATTGCCAGAAGTATGTTTGAAGTAGGATTGGTAGAACATGAAGATGGAGGAAAAGATGAATCTGATATTATTTACTATCAGGATCCTGCAGCAGGAGATGTAAGGGATCAGGGAATGCAGATGGATCTCTGGTCTAGTAAAAAAACACCAGCAGAACTGCGGTCTAAAATAGAGGAACTAAACTCTATATATCGTTTGAAAGTGGATACCTCACTTCCACCGATACAGTATGAAGAAGTTCCTATTCATAAAGAACCCGTTTATGAACCAGTTCCAACACCTGTTGTTCATAAAAAAGTAGAACCGGCGAAGGTAGAAGCTCCAAAAGCTTCAGTTTCAAAGCCTGTAACTGCTGAAACAAAACCAAAAGTTACAGAAAATAAGCCAAAGACCACTAATGCTTCTCCTGCGGGAACTAGTGTTGGAAGTACTAACAAACCGACGACAAATGGTACACAGCAACCTACTCAAAAGCCAAAAGCTAAGAAAGTTGTAGTAGAATAACCATTATTGATTATAAAAAATAAAGGCTTCAACTTTTTATGTTGAGGCCTTTTGTGTAAAAAATAAAATCATGACAGAAGATAACGAAGATTTTTTAGATGAAGAATTATTAGACTCCAATAGTATTGATATTGATGAGGAAAATAAAGGATTGTATGAACATGTTAATATTACTGTCGATAAAAATCAGGAACCTTTAAGAATAGACAAGTTCCTGTTGATATTCAGACAAAACTCTTCAAGAAATAAGATTTCTCAAACCTGCAGGGCAGGGAATGTTGTTGTAAATGGTACTCCGGTAAAGCAAAATTATCGTGTAAAACCAGGCGATCAGATTTCTGTTTTATTGGCTCATCCTCCTAGAGAGAATGTAATTATTCCGCAGGATATACCGATCAATATTATATATGAAGATGATGATCTTGTGGTAGTAGATAAAGAGCCGGGGATGGTTGTACATCCGGGATTTGGAAACTGGGATGGTACTTTAGTGAATGCTTTGGCATTTCATTTTGCGCAAAATGGGGAGAAATCTGATTTAGATCGGGTAGGACTTGTTCATCGAATAGATAAAGACACATCCGGGCTTTTGGTGATTGCTAAGAATGAATATGCATTAAGCTTTTTGGCCAAGCAGTTTTTTGAAAGAAAAACAAAAAGGTTGTACTGGGCTTTCGTTTGGGGGAACGTGCAGGATGATGAAGGTACTATAAAAGGGCATATTGGAAGGCATCCGAAGAATCGGATGCAGATGTCGGTTTATGAAGATGGAAGTCATGGGAAACATGCCGTAACACATTATAAGGTTCTTGAAAGGTTCAGATATATGACATGGGTAGAATGTAAACTGGAAACAGGAAGAACCCATCAGATCAGAGCCCATTTCAAACATATAGGACATACTTTGTTTAATGATGAAAGATATGAGGGGCATACACCTTTAAGAGGGGTTAATTTGCCAAAATACAAGCATTTTATTAAGAATGTTTTCGAAATTCTGCCTAGACATGCACTTCATGCCCATACTTTAGGATTTATACATCCAACGACTAAGAAGGAATTGTATTTTGAGAGCCCAATGCCTCAAGATATGGCGGATGCTGTAAAAAAATGGAGAAATTATTTGGAAAACTAAAAATATATTGAGATTTTTTTTATATTTGTTGAATTGAAATCAAGATTTGTTATGAGAAAACTATATGCTATAGTGGGTTTGGCTCTTTTGTCAAATGCATACAAAGCACAAGAAACATTACCATACTATCAACAATATCTCTTGGATGGTGAGTTCCTGTTCAACCCAGCACAATACGGTAAAACAGACTATGTACAGCTCAACCTCAACTATCAACAACAATTTTCAAAATTTAACGAATCCCCTAATGTACAATCTGTAGGGATTAATGCTAATATTTTTGATAGAGTTGGGGCAGGGATATCTGTTTTTAGAGACAGTAATGGTCCTATTTCAGCAGGAGGTATTACGGCAGGTGCTTCATATTTTATCCCATTAAGCAGCGAGGGAGAAAGAAAAGATCAATTCTCTTTCGGTACGAGTGTTAGTTTTTACAATATGAATTTTGATTATACTAAAATTAATACAGAAGACGGTTATGATCCTTTATTACAAGGAACAGAAAGTAATATTTTCATGGCATATGCTAACTTCGGTTTAGCAGCTACTTTCAGAAATATCTTTGCTGGAGTATCTGTTAATGATATTGCTTTAACGAATGATGAGTCTATCGTTAATGGCCGTGAGCCATCGCCGATCAAGTTCTTCTTAAACTTAGGATATGACTGGCATTTTGCAGATAATATGTATGTTACGCCATCTGTATTAATTAACTTAAATACCAATTCTACAAGAACGATTGACGGTAATTTAATGGCGACCTTCTTTAATGATGTCAATTCATTCTCTTTTGGAGTTAGCTATAGATCAGTTCAAAACAGATTTGACAATCAACAGTTGAGTATCTCTCCACTTGTGAAAGTAAGATTCAATAAGTTTATGATTGGAGCTACTTATAACCTTGGATTGTCTGATATTCAGACTTATGGAGGAAACAGCTTTATGATCGGATTAGGTTATAATTTTGATAACTTCATTAATCATAGAGGATATAGATATTAATTAATTTAATTTAAATAAATTTGAGCTCTGAATTTTTCAGGGCTTTTTTTATGATCTATATCCACATTCCTTTCTGTAAACAAAAATGCAGTTACTGTAATTTTCATTTCTCAACCTCTTTGCAATCTAAAGATGAGGTGCTTGCTGCTATTAAGAAAGAACTCTTTTTGAGAAAAGATGAACTGGAAAATAAAACACTTCAATCCCTATACTTTGGAGGTGGCACGCCATCAATACTATCCGGTGATGAAATTAATTCAATCGTCGATGAGGTGTTGAAATATTATAATTTTGAGAAGGGGATAGAAATTACTTTGGAAGCTAATCCGGATGATTTGGATAAAAGATTTCTTAAAGATCTTTCGGGGTCACCGGTCAATCGTTTGTCCATAGGCACACAGAGCTTTTTCGACGAAGATCTTAAGCTCATGAACCGTGCTCATAATGCTTCGGAAGCAGAGGGTTCGATTAAAAGAGCTCAGGACTTTGGGTTTGAAAATTTAAGCATTGATCTTATTTATGGATCTCCGACATCTAATTTAGAAATATGGAAGGAAAATCTTAATAAAACGATCGCTTTAGATGTTCCTCATATTTCCTCCTATGCTCTGACCGTGGAACCTAAGACCGCCTTGAATGATTGGATTTTAAAAGGAAAAGTTGCTAATCCGAAAGAGGAAGAGCAAAATAAGGAATTTTATTACTTATCAGACTTTTTAAAAGATAATGGATTTGATCATTATGAAGTGTCTAATTTTGCTAAACCTGGTTTTTATTCCAGGCATAATTCAGCATATTGGAAGTACAAAGAGTATTTGGGGATCGGACCCTCTGCACACTCCTATAATGGATCTGATATCAGGAGCTGGAATGTTGCTAATAATCAAAACTATATAAAAAAGCTCAATGCCAATATGCTGGCAAAGGAGACAGAGGTTCTTTCCCAGGAAGATCAGTTCAATGAAATGATTATGATTGGATTGAGAACTATGTGGGGAGTTGATTTAGACAGCCTGAATTCTAAGTTTTCAGATGACATACTGCAAAAATTTCAAAATGAGAGCAAGCAAAAGATTGCAGATGGTACTTTAGTGATTGAAGATAGCCATTTAAAAATTCCTGAAAAGCATTGGTTTATGGCGGATGGGATTGCTTCAGATCTTTTTTTTGTGTAACTATTACATTATATTTGAATTAAATAAGAAAAACTTTTATGAGAATAAATTTATTATTTTTCTTCCTATTGGTGGGTGCCTTACATTATGCCCAAAAGCCAATTTTTACGAAGGCAAAAGTTAATGCAGTGAATGTATATAGAAGTTCAGCAGAGCTACAGAATTTAGCCGGTTTTTCTCTTCCAGCTGGCATGTCGGAAGTTGTAATCACTAATATTTCTGATGATATCGAAGAAAAATCACTGCAAATAAATATTAATAATAAAAATGTATCTATTCTGTCTTCCCAATTTACAGATGACTACAGCTCTGAATATGATATGGATAAGACGAATCCGATGATTAAAAGGGTAACAGACAGTATAACTATAGTAGAGAATCTTGTTTCAAAATCCAATATAGAATTAGAAGCGAATAATAAAACTCTTGAACTTTTGGATAAGAATCAAACTGTTTTGGTTGGTAGCAATACTTCAAATGTTTCACAGTTAATGCAATTGACAGAATTCTATAAAAATAAAAGGGTTGAAATAAGCAATGCTATCAATCTAATTAATAAAAAGAACACTGAACTTCAAAAAAAGCTCGTAAGATTAAAAAGCAGTTTGAAAATAAACTCTGAAATGGAAGAGACATCTTCAGATGGAGTTCTAATTTTAAAATTGATGAGTAGTGCTGCTGTGACCGTGAAAGCCGAGATAAATTATTTGGCTAGGAATGCTTCGTGGCAGCCTTTTTATGAAGTAAGGGGGAATAAGCTGTCCGAGCCTTTAGATATTATATTCAAGGCTAAAATAAAACAAGATACCGGATTAGACTGGAAAGGAGTAAAGCTATCCTTAATTAATGGAAGAGCCTCTCGCAAGAATACTGCACCGGTATTGAGTCCCTGGTTTCTAAATTCTTATAAGAATGAGGAAAAAGCTCTTGTAGGGAGAGTATACGGTGTTCAAACCGATACTACGGCTAAAGAACAAGAGATAGAAGAAGTTGTTGTTACAGCGGTAGGATTTACCTCTGTTGAAAACCAATTTAATATTAGTTTTGATGTGGATGTTCCATATGATATATTAGGTAATAACCAAGATCATCTCATTAATCTGAAGCAAATAAAAGTTCCTGCTATTTATAAATATTATGCAATTCCAAAATATAATAATGATGCATTTTTAATTGCAAAGATTAAAGATTTTAATAAATTCAATCTGATTTCAGCGCCTGCTACGGTAGTGTTTGAAAATATGTTTATTGGAGAAACAAATATTAAACCGGACCAAACCAGCAATGAACTTAGCATCACTTTAGGGGATGATAAAAAAATAAGTATTCTAAAAGAACTTATTGATGATAAAAATAGTGTCAAGATATTTTCATCTTATCAGGAAAAAACATACACGTACGACATTGTGGTGCGTAATAATAAAAAAGATCTTATAGATATGGAACTTAAAGATCTAATTCCTCTTAGTAAAGATGATTCAGTAAAAGTTGAACTCTTGCAAAGTGATAATGCTGAAATTGATAAAGAGAAAGGTTATATGACCTGGAAGGTGAAGATCTCTCCATCTGAAACCAAAAAATTCAGAGTGAGCTATAAAGTAAGGTATCCAAAGGATTATTCGATCAGTAATCTTAATTAACTTATCGTACTATTTACTATTTTTGTATAAAATTTCAATTCCTTTGAAAACAAAAAAACAAGACTATTCGCATCTTTCAGCAAAACAACCTATCGGAATTTTTGATAGTGGAGTGGGAGGCCTAACGGTTGCTAAGGAGATAAAGAGGCTCCTTCCTAATGAGGACCTCATTTATTTTGGTGATACAAAACATCTTCCCTATGGAGAGAAGTCTCGTGAGGCAATTATAGAATATTCTACAAAGATTACTAACTTTCTGTTGGAACAGAATTGTAAGGCAATTGTTATTGCCTGTAATACTGCGACGGCAAACGCTTTAAACGAAGTTATGCAGGCCGTAGCTGGAAAAGTTCCCGTTATTGATGTTATTAATCCTGTTGCGGAAAAAGTATCTTATGAAATTCATACTAATGTTGGAGTAATTGCGACGAAGGCGACTGTAAATTCGGGTTTGTATAAAAAGAGTATCAGAAAGCATAATAAATGGATCAAAGTAGATGAGTTGGCAACACCATTATTGGTGCCTGCTATAGAAGAAGGCTTTAAAAACCATCCTATCACACATGCGATCATTTATAATTATTTAAGCAATAGCAAATTAAAAAATATTGAAACCCTGATTTTAGGCTGTACGCATTATCCCTTGTTAATTGATGAGATCAAGCAATACTATGGGAACCGGGTTAGGGTTATTGATTCGCCTAATATCGTTGCAAGTCATTTAAAAATTATTTTGGATAAATACAACCTTTTAAATGATCAGAATATAAAGCCAAGCTATCATTTCTATCTTTCAGATTTGACGAAAAATTTCGAAAAGATTTCTAAAAAATTCTTTGGTAAAAGTATTGATCTTGAATTAAAAGTATTATAAATAGAAAGCTGTTACAGAAATGTAACAGCTTTTTTATTGTGCCCCGTTTTTAGAATTACAATTCTACAATGATCTTTTCAGATTCTAATCTTTTCTTTAGAGTTACTGCAGGGTGATTAGAGTCATGTTCTGACCTCTCACCAATGGCAACAGCAAATAACGTTTCATAAGAGTCATTTTTTAGAATTCCATCATACTTATCTGTTTCAATTCCCTCCATTGGAGTAGAGTCTATTCCCATATCTGCACAGGCTGAAAGTAAAACGCCTAAAGAAAGATATACCTGATGAGCCAACCAGGATTTTATAACAGCCTCTCCTTTAGGTTGAACCATAGTTCGGTAATAGTTTATAGAACCTTCCGGTAGGTTTTCTTCTATTTGCTTTTCAAAATCTTCTATATTTTTTAAAACCTGAAAAACAATCAGATGGTTGCTGTCTGCTATTTTTTCTTTGTTAAAATAGGACGCTTCCGCTAATTGCTCTTTTATTTTCGTATCGTTTACAAAAACAAAATTCCAGGGCTGACTGTTGATAGAAGAAGGGCTCAGGTTGAGAATCTCTTTTAACTGTGCAATTTGTTCGTCGCTTATTCTGCCTTGTGAGTTATACTTTTTTACAGTATATCTTGTTTTCATTTTGCTTAAAAAGTTCATATTTTTATACTATATTTTTTATAGTTGCAAAACTAATGTAAGTTTAGTACATTTGCAATAACGGTCAAAAATGATAGTAGTAAAATGTATACCATAGACAATAAAACATATCCGTGCTGTACCAGCGTTACCATGAAATTTATAGGTGGAAAATGGAAAGCTGTGATCTTATATCATCTCATTGAAGGTGCTAAAAGATACAATGAGATCCGGAAAGAAATCCCTACGATTACTGAACGGACATTAAGTCTCCAGTTGAAGCAGTTGGAGGAAGATGGAATTATCAGCAGAAAAGTTTTTACAGAGAAACCACCCTTAGTGGTAGAATATGCATTGACAGATTTTGGGGAAACGCTGCTTCCGGTCTTGAATGAAATTACAAAATGGGGAAATGGAGCAATAGAGCAATCAAATAAAATAACCAGGGATTAAATCTCCTGGTTATCTGTATCTGATGTATTAGGTTTAAAAAAGCTAAAACTTACGTTTCCGTACTTTCTTGTATCGATTAAATTAGGATGATCGAGCTTTAATCGGCTCTGATGTTCTATAATCAAAATTCCGTTTTCTTTCAGGTATTTATTGTTTAAAACCAGAGAAAGGATTTCCTGATATTTATTTTCTTCTGTTTCAAAGGGAGCGTCGGCGAAAACAATTTCGAATGACTTTTTATTTCTGAACTTTTTAAGCCAATCAGTAACATCTCCTCTTTGCACATTGATTTGTGACGACATATCCAATTCTGAAGCGGTCGAATTGATAAAGCTGGTATGTTTAGGATTAAGCTCTACAGAAAAAACATCTTTGCAGCCTCTGGATGCAAATTCCAATGAAATAGAACCTATGCCTGCAAAAAGATCCAATACGGATATGGATTGCATATCATATGTGTTTTCCAGGATGCTAAACAAAGCTTCCTTCGCAAAATCTGTTGTGGGTCTTACATCGAAGTGTTTTGGGGCGGATATTTTTTTTGATTTCCAGCGGCCTGATATTATTCTGTACATGTTGTCGAGATATTAGATGGCAGGTAATGGGTAGCAGGTGTTCATCTGCAACCTACGACCTAATTAAGTATGAAATTCTTATTAGGAACGTTATCGAATACAATTTTTAGATTCTTTACGAATTTTTGTAATTCAGAAATGAAAGTTTCGTTTTCCGTAGTCTCTCCATAAGCATAAAAATTGGTTTCATTAATTCCAAAACCTATTTTACTTAGTGTAAACATTACAAAATAAAGAAAATCTACCTCTGAATTCACATCAAGGTTATTATATAAAATAAGTTTCTTGTTGTCAATAGCGAAAAACTCACATTGATTATGATAAAGGTTAATATGAATTTCTTTATTGCTTTTATGATTGATAGAATTGAGAAACTTTTCACCGGAGAAATTAAAATGAACAGGAATAGCTAATTCTTTTATTTTCCTGTAAAAGTTCTTAGGAAAAGTATAATAAAACTGGATCCTGAATTTTTTATTCAGGGAAAGCATTAGTTCTTCATTTTCTTTATCTACAGGTGCGTTGAATGCAATGAGATCATATCCGGTTTCGTGCTCTGAAAAACCTTCAGGCATTAACATAAAATGATTAAAAGCAGAAATGACAGAAATCTCGTCAAATCGCTGCTTGATTAACACTTCATCCAGTTTATCAGCAATAAAATTTTCAGGAGACTCTTCATTGACGAAATAAGACTTTTCCTCCAAAATGCTTTTGTTTCTCGCAATTTGGTAGATTAATCCGTCTTTTGTAAAAAGTAAATTGAGTACGTTCATATTCTAATGATGCAAATTTAGTGAAATTCTACCATTACAGCACCTGATTGATGGTGAAGTATCTCCTTATTATAAAAATCCAGATGGGTCTGGCTTTCCAGGACATCAAAAACCATCCTTTGAAGCACTCCGTCACCAATACCATGAACGATTTCCAGCCTTTTAAGGTGATTTTTTCTACAAAAAGCAATCACCTCCAATAGTTTTTCTTTTTGAATGAAAAGTCTTTCAAAACCATCATAATCATTTGGGTTTTTGACCAGATTGTGAAAGTGGAGGTCTAAAATAATGGCTTCCTTTTGATGTTTTTTTGATATTATTTTTTTGGGTTCAGCCTTTTTAATGACCTGAATATCCTGATATAGGGACGCGTTTTTTGGAACAAGCTTTTCCTTTGGATATTGATGGGTAAATCCATACTCATCTTTTAAAACAACAATATTGCCTTTTACTGAAGTTACAACTCCGCTTAAATCTTCATCTACTACAGAAACCTGATCACCAATTTTCATATTCAAACTATTTAGGTCCTAATTCTATAACTTCCAAATCTTTTACTTCCTGATCATCAACCACAAAACGCATCATCGTTCTTATTTTGTGCCATCCCTGTTTTCCACAAGCCCCCGGATTAAGATGGAGCAAATTATTCTTGGAATCGAACATTGCTTTTAAAATATGAGAATGTCCGGAAATAAATAGTTTTGGAGCTTTTTCACCAATTTCCTTTTTAGCCAATGGCGTGTATTTTCCCGGATAACCTCCAATATGTATCATTAAAACTTCAAGGTTTTCACAGAAAAAACGGCTCACCTCCGGAAATTCGGAGCGGATTTTAGCATTATCGATATTTCCGTAAACACCTTTTAAGGGTTTGATTTTTTCAAGCTGTTCGATGATTTCAAAACTGCCAAAATCTCCACAATGCCAGATCTCGTCTGCATCTTTGGCGTATGCTAAAATGCGATCATCAATATAGGAATGGGAATCGGAGAGAAGGAGGATTTTAGTCATTATCTTGATGTATTTTCAATACTATTTTATGTATTTAAAATAAAGTTCAAATTTACTTAATAAATGTCGAATTGATTAACTTTGAGAAAATTTATAAAATAATGAAACAGAAAATCTCTTTTTTCATTTTTCTTTTGACAGTAGGTGTATTCAATGCTCAGGTTGAAGAGAAAAAGTTGGATGAACTTATTCAGAATACGATAAAGACCTTTGACGTTCCCGGAATGTCTGTGGGAGTCATCAAAAATGGTCAATTAATCTATTCAAAAGGTTTTGGTGTCCGTTCTTTAACTTCAAAGCAACCGATGGATGAGAATACTTTGGTCGGTATTGCTTCAAATTCCAAAGGGTTTACCTGTACCGCACTGGCTATTTTAGCAGATGAAGGGAAACTGAACTGGGATGATAAAGTTTCAAAATATCTTCCAGAATTTCAGATGTATGATCCTTATGTTTCACAAAATGTTACTATTAAAGATCTGGTTACTCACAGAGCCGGATTAGGTTTAGGACAGGGAGATTTGATGTTCTTTCCTGAAGGGGGAAGTGTAACGGTGAATGATATCGTACATAACGTAAGATATCTGAAGCCTGAAAATCCATTCAGAACGACATTGGATTATAACAACATTATGTTTATTGTGGCCGGAGAAGTGATTCATAGGGTTTCCGGGTTAAACTGGGCTGAGTTTATCGAGCAGAGAATCATGAAACCTGTAGGCATGACATCCAGTTTTGGAAGCTATAACAGAGCAAAAGCTGTAACCAATAAAATTGATGCTCATGCTCCGGTAGATGGAAAAGCTGTTGCCGTTCCCCATGATTGGAATGAAACAGGAAATGCTGCCGGTGGGATTTTGAGTAATATCAAAGATATGACGACATGGGCGAAATTCCTGTTGAATAATTTTACCACCAAGGATGGGAAAAAATTAGTTTCTGATAAACAGGTTCAGCAGTTGTGGAGTTTACAGATTCCTAGTAATGTGGCGATGAAGAATCCATACGATACAAGCTTTTATGGATATGGGATGGGATGGTTTTTAAGTGATGTTAAAGGACATAAACAAATCCAGCATACAGGAGGATTAATAGGAACTGTTACACAGTTTACCTTAATTCCTGATATGAAGCTAGGTATTGTGGTTTTAACCAACCAACAGTCTGGAGCCGCATTCAATACAATTACCAATACACTGAAAGATTCTTACCTGGGTATAGCTGATAGAAACTGGCTAAAGACCTATAGTGATAGAATGGCAAAAATGAATGGCGAATTTGAGAAACAGAAGAAAGATGCTTTTGCCAAATCAGAGATTTTTAAAAAAGATAAAAATTTACAACCAAAGGCGGATCAGTTTGTAGGAAAATATAATGACATCTGGTTTGGCGATGTAGAAATAACGCAGGAAGGTAGCAGCTATAGAATTTCGTGTAAAAATTCACCGAGATTAAAAGGGGAGATGTTGCCTTATTCGAATAATACCTTTATCATTAAATGGGATGATAGGAGCTATGATGCAGATGCCTATATTATTTTTAACTACGATGAAAATGGAAAAGCAGTATCTGCAAGATTAAAACCCATATCAGATGTTACAGATTTCAGTTTTGATTTTGATGATCTGGACCTTAGAAGAAAATAAAATAGGTAATTAAAATTAAAGAATAAAAAGCTCCAACATCGGTTGGAGCTTTTTATTTTTCACTTATTCTTTGATGAATTTTTTAATAATATCTCCTATTTGAATAATATAAGCCCCTTTTATAAGTTGGCTTACATTGACAGTATCTCTTTCCAATTTTCCGGAAAGAACTAATTTCCCAACCATATCAAATATTTTATAGTCTTTTGATTTAGTGTTCAGAACATTTAGAAGATCTTTGGCTGGATTTGGATAAATAAGAGTTTTGTTTTTGTATTGCTGTTCAGATACTGATAAAGCGGCTAAATCAGCTTTTAACAAAGAATTGCTAAAAAAGTCAGTAATGTAGATGGTATTATTTTTCACAGCTAATCCCGATGGGTAGCTAAACTGACTGGAAACTATGCCATCTGATACTGTAGGGTTTCCACTGGTGAAATTCAGTTTTGATATCTTAGAGGCTCCCGCTTCGGAAATAAATAACTCATTTCCATATGATGCCAATCCAGATGGATAATTTAGACCTTGTGCAATTATAGTTGGTGAAGTGGAACTGTTAAGCTTAAATTTGGAGACTCTTCCCTCAAATCTTTCGGTAAAGAAAATTTCGTTTCCAATGATTTCGATTTCAAATGGAGAAGATGCCGGAGTTATATCTATTAACTGTGGTATTGGTTGTGTTACATCTATTTTAGCAATCTTGTTGTCTCCTTCAAGGGCCATATACAAATCATTTCCTACAAATTCAAGTCCCAGAGGGCTCTTTATATTCGTTAAGACAATCTCACGAGTGGGAGTAGGAGCGTTCAGATTGACTTTGGAAAGCTTATTTCCTCCAAACTCTGAAATGTATAGAACGTTATCCTTTAAGGCTAGACCATAAGGGCGGTTTACACCAGTCACGACATCTACAGCAGGTGCCGAAGGATTGTCAAGATTTACTTTTATAACCTTATCCAGATAGTAAAGCCCGATAAACATTTCATTTCCATCAATTACCATTGGATTTGGAGTATTCAAATTGCTGATAATAGGGCTGGCCGAAATTTGTGAATACATTTTGTTTCCTGCAAATAACAGGACAAAAAATAAGAAATAGAGTTGCTTCTTCATTGTAATTTTTATTTAGAATAATTATATATAACGCAAAAGTATTTTATTCTAAATGGAATGACAAAAAGGAGAACATGATATTTTCCCAGATTGATAAGGGATTTGGGCGATGCTTTTTAATGAATAAATAAAAAAAAATCTTTTTTAATTAAATTCACAATAATTATTTTCATGCTTTGGACATGAAAATAAGAATACTAATACAGTAAATATTAAATTTTGAAAATAATATTAGATCTTTCCGGGTTCATAAAAAAATAATAATCTCTTAGTAGCCCCATCAAATTCAGACCACGAGTTGCAGTCTATTTCAAAACCGGCAACACCACATGTAGGAAAATGAAAAATATCCTCAGATATAGAATTGGCAAAATTCGAAATCCCATTATTATGTGAGAAAAATGCTACAGAATCATGATGATCATCCAGGCTGTAAATTACAGATTCAAAATTCCTTTCTGAGGGATTATAAAGCTTTTCGTCAGTTAAAATATTTAACTGATAGGTTTGGTTGAATATTTTACAGGTATTCAATGCACGGACTGCGGGGCTTGATACCAGGTAATCTATAGAAATACTATTGCTTTTTAAGAATCTGGACATGTTCATAGCGTCTTCTAAACCCTTGTCTGCCAAAGGTCTGTCGAAGTCTTCAGTTTCCTCCGGCCAGTCGCTTTTCGCATGTCTCACAAGAATGAGTCTCTTCATAATTTCGTTTTTTGGAAGATTAAAATTATAAAAAAAAATATGGAATAGAACACGATTTATAAAAAAACTACGTTATGAATAAAATCATTAAAATTTACTAAATTTGCAAACCTATGGGACAAATCCTTGCAATAGACTATGGAAAGGCTCGTTGTGGTATTGCTGCAACGGATGATATGCAGATTATAGCGAGTGGCCTTGATACTATAGAAACAAATCATTTACTGACTTTTTTGAATAAATACTTCAATGAAAATAAAGTAGATGAAGTGGTAATAGGCCTTCCAGTAGATTTGAAGGGAAATGTTTCCGAAGTGGAAACTGATATTTTAAAATTCATTGAAGAATTTAAAAAAGAATTTCCAACCATTTCTGTGCACCGTTTTGATGAAAGATTTACATCTAAAATGGCCTCTTTTTTTATTTCTCAAAGTGGGAAAAATAAAAAGAAAAGACAGGAAAAAGGGTTAATAGATAAAATAAGCGCAACTATTATATTGCAGAATTTTTTAGAACAAAAAACAAGATGATTCTACCAATAAGAGCCTTTGGGGATCCTATTTTAAGAAAAGTAGGCAAAGATATAGACAAAAATTATCCCGATTTAAAAGAACTTATCGATAATATGTTCGAAACTATGAATAGTGCGAACGGAATTGGATTGGCCGCTCCTCAGATCGGTCTTGATATTCGTATGTTTGTAATAGATGTAACTCCCCTGGCAGAAGATGAGGATTATGAAGACATCAAAGACGAGTTGAAGGATTTTAAAAAGGTTTTCATCAATGCTAAAATTCTTGAAGAATCCGGAGAAGAATGGAAGTTTAACGAAGGGTGTCTTTCTATTCCAGATGTTAGAGAGGACGTTAAAAGAAAAAGTACGATCCTTATAGAATATTATGACGAAAATTTTGTTAAGCATACAGAAACTTTTTCCGATATTAGAGCCCGCGTAATTCAACATGAATATGATCATATTGAAGGGACACTATTTACAGATCATTTAAGTGCTTTGAAAAAGAAATTGGTGAAAGGTAAATTAACGAAGATATCTCAGGGAGACGTAAGTATCAATTATAAAATGAGATTTCCGAAATAATAAGTGTAATTAATTAAATAGAAAAATAATAGGCAGTAAAAAGTCTCGCACTGATTACTAAAATTAAAAAAAATAAAATTATGTTGTTAGAAAAAATAATTTCAATCTCTGGAAAACCGGGACTTTTTAAATTAGTTTCTCAATTAAGAAACGGATTTATTATTGAAGATGTAACTACAAAGAAAAAAGTAAGTATTGGAAACTCAAGTCAGGTAAGTTTGCTGGATAATATCGCGATGTTTACATTTGATAAAGAAGTTCCTTTGTTTGAGGTTTTTGAAAATATTGCTAAAAACCAGGATTATAAAGAAACAATATCTCATAAATCTTCTGATGCTGAATTGAAAGAATTTATGGGCGCTTCACTTCCTAATTATGATACAGAAAGAGTATATGCTTCTGATATCAAAAAATTAGCGCAGTGGTATAACATTCTTCACAAAGCTGGATACATTACTCCTGAAAGTTTTGTAAAAGCTGAACCTGAAACTTTAGATCCGGCAAATGAAAATGAAGAAGTAACTTTAACGGACAAAGAAGCTCCGAAAAAAGCAGCTCCAAAGGCTGATAAACCAGTTACTCCGAAAGTAAAGGCTTCAACCGGAGCAAAAGCTGCTACAAAAAGCACACACAGAAAAATGGGATAATTCATTCATTGATTTGAATTACAGAATATTGCCTTGTTGAGAATTTCTTGACAAGGCTTTTTTTTTTAATTGAAAGTGGAAAATTGAAAATTGAAAGAGGCCAGTTTGGTGGTATTTGTAATTTTGCTTCTAACTTCTAACTTCTAACTTCTAACTTCTAACTTCTAACTTCTAACTTCTAACTTCTAACTTCTAACTTCTAACTTCTAACTTCTAGCTTTCAACTTTCAAATTCCAACTTTTAACTTCCAACTTCCACAGAAGCTAAATATCCCTTACATTTGTATAAGATTGAATTTCCAATTACCTATGAATACCAAACAAGAAAAATTAGAAGCCTTCGGAAGATTATTGGATATTATGGATGACCTGCGTGAAAAATGCCCGTGGGACCAGAAACAGACCTTAGAATCTCTCCGACACTTAACTCTTGAAGAAACCTACGAACTTTCCGATGCAATTCTGCAGGAGGACTTACTGGAGATAAAAAAAGAGTTGGGAGATGTATTGCTACACCTGGTTTTCTATGCTAAAATAGGTTCTGAAAAAGGAAGTTTTGATATTGCTGATGTCATTAATTCTTTAAATGAAAAGCTTATTTTCCGTCATCCTCATATCTACGGTGATGTTGAGGTAAAAGATGAAGAAGAAGTAAAGCAGAACTGGGAAAAATTGAAACTCAAAGAAGGCAACAAATCCATTTTAAGTGGTGTTCCTAAAAGCCTTCCAAGTATGGTAAAAGCCTATAGGGTTCAGGATAAAGTAAAGGGAATCGGTTTTGAATTTCATGATGCTGAAGATGCCTGGGCAAAGGTAGATGAGGAACTTGGAGAATTTCATGCTGAAACAGATCCGCTGAAAAAAGAACAGGAACTGGGAGATGTATTTTTTTCCCTGATCAATTATGCCCGCATTACAGGAATTAATCCGGATTCCGCATTGGAAAGAACCAATTTGAAATTTATTTCAAGATTTCAAAAAATGGAGGAGATGGCTGTAGAAAGGGATTTGAAGTTAGGAGAAATGTCTTTAGAAGAAATGGACCTGCTTTGGGATGAGGTTAAAATATTAAATAAAAATTGATGAAAATGTATATTTTGTGTGCTGTAACCGCGATTTTAATGTTAGGATGCCATCCTAAATCTTCAAATGAACAGGTTGAAGGAGATACCTTAAAAGTTGAATTTTCCTTACCTAAAAAACTGGAAGAGGTTTCTGGAATTACCCTTTCCCAAGACCAGAAAACAATTTGGGTAATAGAAGATCAGGGAAATAAAAATATGGTGTATGGATTGGATAGACAGGGGAAATTAATAAAAGATGTTCTTGTAGAAGATACCGAAAATAATGACTGGGAAGAAATTACAAAAGATTCCAAAGGGAATATTTACATCGGTGATTTTGGGAATAATGACAATGACAGAAGGAATCTGGCTATTTTGAAGATTGACCTGAAAGATCCTTCGCAGAACACTACAAAAGTCACCCAAACCACAAAATTCCATTATGAGGGGCAGACGGAATTTCCTCCTAAGAAATCGAATTGGTTATATGATTGCGAGGCATTCGTAGAAATGAATGGAAATTTTTATCTTTTTACCAAGAATAGAAGTAAAGGTTTTGATGGCACTTTTCTGGTTTTCAAAGTTCCTAATCAGAAAGGAGATTTTGAAGCTAAATTAGTAGGTAAACTGAAGCTGGATGGAAAATATAATGATGCCGCAATCACTTCCGCATCGATCAACAGTAAACAGGATCAGATTGTATTATTAAATCACAAATATGTGCGTATCCTTTCCGGATTTACCCCGGATAATTTCAATACGGCTAAAATCCAAAAGATAGCATTGAACCATAATTCGCAAAAAGAAGCTGTTGTTTTTCTAGATGATAAAACTCTTTTAATAGCTGATGAAAAGGCGAAAAAGGTAGGCGGAAACGTTTATCTATTTAATATAAATCCTCACAAATAGACTTTGTGAGGATTCTTTATTCTGAATGTGATCCCTATCTCTATGGAGTAAGATAAGAGATGTGAATATTACCGCTCGATAACCTGAAACTTTGGGTGTATACGCAGCGTATTCTAAAGGTTTCCCCGGTATTAAAATAAGTAATTGAGGAAAGATTATGATTAATACCTGTGGTGCGTTCTCCATGACCGGTAGATATGGCTGCCAATGTAGCTGTTGGAGATGAAACTTTTTGAATCGATGATTTTGCGGTTCCGGCTGTTCTCCCATTACCGTTTAAGTTTAAATCATAGGTGACATAGGGTACGATATTGTAAAAGCCGGGTTTGACCACAGTAAATATTCCGCTGGTTGAATTATAAGTTATATAAGCAGTATCAATTTTGTTACTGATATTGAAGACATAGGTCTGGGTATAGTTTTCATGTGTGCTGATAGGATTACTCCCGGTTCCTGTATAACTGCCGCTACCTGGACTGATATCAGTTTTGTTGCCTACAAAAATTACCTTTAAAAAATTTTCAGATTCAATATTTCTCCAGACAGGTGCATTTCCAGAACCGTTAGACATCAGGAACTCGCCCCGGTTTCCGGAATTCCCTTTTGTATTGGCATTTCCTCCAACATTGAAGTCTTTTACAACCTGTAAGGATCCATTGATATGGAATGTGCTTTGTGGAGTGGGAGTATAAATACCTACTTGCGCACGGTATTGTAAAGATATGGCAAATAATGCCATAAATAATAGCTGTTTTTTCATCATTTTTATCGTGTTAAAATAATTTTTACAAATATAAATTTTTAAAAAATATTGATTTTTTTTAAAATTTAACAAGCATATTCAGCTATGGTTGAGTTTGAGTTGTAAAGATGGGAATATGCTCTTATGTTGCTGATTGTAATTATTTTATAAGTAATGATTTAGAAATAGAAAATAAAAATACAAGAATTTTTTATTTATGAAATTTATAAACAAAACCCATTGTAGTGGAAAGTACAATGGGTTTTGTGAAATTAATATGGATTGGATATTAATTGTATCTTAGAAATTCATTCCTATACCTGCTGAAATCCTTCCACCATCGGAACCATAGAAATAATTTAGCCTTGCTGAAAACATTTCAACAACACTTAACCATAAACCAACTCCTGCAGCCTGGTGCCATTTTCTTGAATATTCGTTGTCATTCCAAACCCTTCCCA
Source organism: Chryseobacterium sp. T16E-39 (assembly GCF_002216065.1). Lineage (NCBI taxonomy): Bacteria > Pseudomonadati > Bacteroidota > Flavobacteriia > Flavobacteriales > Weeksellaceae > Chryseobacterium > Chryseobacterium sp. T16E-39. The sequence continues at coordinate 3,970,372 of NZ_CP022282.1, forward strand.
AATCATAGCCTATTAAAATACCCATATTGGCAGGGATGATATTGTTTTTAATTCTTCCAAAATCCCAACGGATCTCAGAATTATTGGTGAAATAAGATTTTCCTGAAAAACGGTCATTTCTAAAAGCACGAAGGCCGTTATTCCCACCGATACTGGCAGCCTGATAGAATTCAAAATTATTATTGTTGATCCACATTACATTGTTGGAGTTTGAAAAAACGAAGTTTCCTCTTTTATCAATTCTATGGTGAAGGTTTAATGAGCCATTTAAAACTAAAAAGTTTCTGTCAAAATCTGAAAGGTTGGTTTTCCAGTTAACATTAGCAACTAACTCTAGGCCTAGCGTAGGAAAGGCGTTATTATCCAGGTTTTTATAGCTAAAAGTATAATTAGCTCCTCCAAACTGCTGGCTGTTGAAGACCGCAGGATTTACATCCGGAGATTGGTCTACAAAACGATCACCATTTCTTTGTACTTTATTGTCTTCAAAGGTAAGCTGGAACTGATGTTGCAGATTAAGCCAGCTTTTTCTGGAAATTGAGGGTGCAAAATTAAATCTTGAAATTCTCGCTCTATTGTATTTTGTTTTGGTGTCATCTTTATCGTACTCACTCTCATTGGACAGTCCGAAAAAGTTTTCAGAAAATCGGGGAGTTGTGTAGGCCGCATCAATATTAAAATCCCACCCGTAAATAGCCTTTTTAAAGATTCCTTTGTACGCCAGATTGAAACCAGCCGTGTTTGTATAGAAATTAGCTTTTAAGCTGTGCTTTTGGGTATAAGGATCACGAATAAAATTATTCACTGTATAATTGGTAAGAAGTCCAATAATAAGCCCATCATCAGGATTATAATCAGCATTAGGATATCCTGCCAAGAAATTGTATTTCGGATGTTTATAATTGTAGGTATTAATATCAAAATCGTCGGAAATATTTTTGGTGGCTGTATCAGCGTTATACGTATTCTTTTGAGATTTGAAATCGTAAATTTTCACCTTACTTCCGTTGGCAACATTATAGACGTCATGATTGGGGCCACCAACAAGTCTTATAGTCATCTTAGGCCTTCCATTTCCCGATACTTCATAAATATCATCATCTTCCAATCCGTAGATCCAGAGTTCCTTTGTTTTATTATCGTGATAGGTTTTCTCAAATACCAATTCAGGGTTTTCACCTTTTTTATCAAGTTTATATTGTTTTACTTCAACCGAATGTCCGTTTTTTGTAATGACAAATTTATCCTGATTTACAGTACCTGCTAACGGAACTTTTTCCTGCAATACATCGTAGTATTGTGCTGCATAATTCTGTAATTTTTCTTTTCTTGATTTTAGCTTTCTTTGAATATCGGTTATCGTTTCATCTTTAACTTCTTTTGGTAAATTGTTGAAAGCATCGTCAATATCTTTATCTGTCAAATGCTCCTGAATATATTTCGCCTGAGCAATCCATTCTTCTTGTGTAGATCCCTTTAAAAATACCAGGTCAATAGGATAAGGTTCCATGGCCAGGCCTTTTACATTTTTAATATCATCCTTAAATGTTTGCATATGACGAACTGCCGGAACATTCATGATCAATTTAAAGGCTGCACCATCATATTTGCTAAAAGCCTGATCCCGGTCTCTTGGAATCGGTTTATAAGTTATTTTGTCACCATCTTTATATTCCGCCCATTTCCATTGATCGGAATGTCTGTCCCAATCTCCCAGTAGCATATCAAAGATTCTGGCTCTTATGTAAATATCTTTATCAACAGAATATTTGTAATTTTTGGAAATATTTTTCAATACATCATCAGTAGAAAGAATATCTCTGGCATTATCCAGATATTGAAGTGTTTTAGGATCTGAAGAGAAACGCTCTTCGACCATATACATTTCATCACCATAATGTTCATTGTATTCCCCCAAAGCTTCTTGCTTAGGGATATAGAATAATCGGGCATTACTGTGGAAAAGATCTAATTTGTCTGCCAGATTTCCTACAGCAAAGGGAGTGAAGGGGTGATTGGTTGTATAAAAATCAAGTAAAAATTTATCCGGAAATGTATTTTCAAGCTCATCTCCAAATGTACTTTTCTTAAAGGCCATATTATTCAGAAAACGAACTGCACTTTTTTTGATCCCTCTCATCACAAATTCCTGTCCGTCTTTGGCTTTCAGCCTTAAACTATTGGATTGATTTCCCCCACCTTCTCTAAAAGGGGTATAGCCGCCATCCAATTCGGAAATATTAGCAGTTTTTGCTTCGATAGGTATTCCATAGTATTTCCTATAATGATCTCCCCATAGCCATCTGTAAAATTTTCCCTTTTCGGTTAAATTTTTAGGATATATTGTCGAAGTGATGGTTGCGGGGAAAGAATTGGGATAATTATTTACAAAATTATCAGGCTTGGCAATGACATCAATATGAGCCAGAGATTTTAGTTGAGCATCTTTAGTAGAAAAGTATTCAACATCACTGCTTTGATCTTTTCTGATATTCAGGACGGCAAAACCACTCCCTCCGTAAGAAAAATCTGTTGGCTCAGCTATTGTAGCCGGATCAACTTTAGAACCAGCTCCGCTAACGATCTGTCTGATATTTCTTTCTGAATGATATTGTAAATTATGATCATGGCCGGAGACAAAAATGACATTTTCTTTATCCTGAACAATACTCTTTAACCGATTAGCCAAATCGGCATAATGCTGATTGTTTATGTCCTGTGTGCTGGCACCAGAAGTATTTCTAAGAAAATTAATAACAGTTGCAATTCCGGGAGCAGGAATATTTCCTTTAAACGGAAACAGATGGGATCTTGCAGAATTGTATCCAGCATGGGTTCCACTGCTGATCACAGGATGGTGCAAAGCAACAATAATTCTTTTATTCTGATTTTTAGTAATCAGATCCTGGAATTCGTAAAACAAGTCATCCCGGGTTTTTATTGTACAGTTTTTATTGATCCCCGGATACCGGTCCCAATTGGCTAAAACCCATTCGCTATCAATTACGATTAATTTAATATCATCAGTAAGGTTGATGTCATCAATAGGGCATGAATTTTTCGGTAAATATGCTTTTTTGTCGTTAAGGTAACTTTTAACAAATTCTTCCTGCGCTTTTAGCCCGTCTATTCCATGATACCAGTCGTGATTTCCCGGAATAACGAGCGTTTTTCCTTTGAAATTCTTTGTAATGGAAAGCTGTTTTTCCATTTTATCTTTGGCCAGGGGATAATCTTTGTCCTTTTCTTTAGGCATTCCTGAAGGATAGATGTTGTCACCAAGAAAAATAAGCATAGAGTTCTTATCTGCCGAATCCAGCTGAGTTTTCAAGAGATTGAGCGTCTGCTTTCCCTGAGCTTCATCGGGGTTACCAGCATCTCCGACTAAGAAAATCTTAAAATCATTTTCAGATTTTATATTAGAATTTTTAGCTTCCAGTAAGTTTTTGCCTTTTTTTACGTTATAGGTAGCACAAGAATACAGGACTCCTGACACCAACAAGAACCTAAATGGAACAGAAATTATTTTTAAATGAGTTTTAAAGGATAAATTCATAAATTTACATTAACAAAAATTCAGTAATGGATATTTTACAAAAAGCTAAAAATTATGTTGAAATCTTATTCAAAGATAAGTTATCTTCTGTATATTTCTATCATAATTTTATTCATACCACGTATACGGTTAATAAAGCCGAAGAAATAATGAAAAATACTCCGGTCTCTAAGGAAGATCAGGAGAAAGTAATATTGGCACTTTGGTTTCATGATACGGGATATATAGAATGCGCACAGAATCATGAAGAGAAAGGCGTTGAGATTATGAAAAATTTTCTGATTAATGAAAATTATCCGGAAAATTATATCGAAGATGTCTCTCGCTTGATTCTGGCAACAAAAATCAATTACGAGCCTCAGAATTTACTGGAGAAAATAGCTAAGGATGCTGATTGCAGTCACTTTGCCAGTCATGATTACAACGATATTTCTGATGCTCTGAGAAAGGAGTGGGAACTTACCAATGTTCGATGCTTTTCCAATGACGAGTGGAATTCCGGAAATCTTGATATGCTGAAAAATAAGCATCAATATTACACGGACTATGCCAAAGAAAATTGGGAACCTTTAAAGCAGAAGAATATCAAAAAAATTGAGAAAAAGCTGGAAAAAGAAGAGGATAAAAAAATGAATTCTGAAGCTAAAGAAAGTAAAAAGGAACCAAAGGAAAAAGAACCGAAGTCAGACAGGAGTGTAGATACACTATTCAGAGTTACCTTAAACAATCACACCCGGTTGAGTGATATTGCGGATAGTAAAGCAAACATCTTACTTTCTGTAAATGCAATTATTATTTCAGTCTGTTTGTCTGTATTGGTTCCAAAATTAGATGCTCCTAAAAATGCACATCTGATCATTCCAAGTTTTCTTTTGTTGATCTCAAGTGTAATGACCATTATTTTTGCCATATTATCCACAAAGCCTAATGTTACAAAGACCAGGTTTACGAATCAGGATATTCAGAACAGAAAAGTGAATCTTTTATTCTTTGGAAATTTTCATCAAATGATTTTTGATGATTATCATAATGCAATGAAGGATCTTATTAAAGACAGGGATTACATTTATGATTCTATGGTAAAAGATTTATATTATCTGGGTAAAGTTTTAGATAGAAAGTATAAGCTTTTATCAATCACTTATCAGATTTTTATGGCAGGAATTATTATTTCTGTACTTTCTTTTGCATTTGCATTCCTTACGCTTTAATTTTTAAATTGTATAGGAGATGATTGTAAGGCAGCGTACCAATTGGCTTAAAATGTTATTTATATGGCGGGGTTCAGTGTTGAAGAAAATAATTGTTCAGCTTATTGCGATTACGTTGTTTTCTATTGGAGTTTATTTTTTCAAAGGAAAAATATATGATTACAAAGTTCATTTAAATCCTACCATTTTTACATTGATAGGTTTGGCGTTGGCCATTTTTATGGGATTTTGTAATTCAGCGAGTTATGATCGTTTCTGGGAAGGACGGAAGCTTTGGGGGTTATTAGTCATAGAAACCAGGTCACTAACCAGACAGATACTATCTTACGTTAATGATTCTTCGACGCAGGCATTGGATGAAAAAAAGGAGATTGTAAAAATGATCTCTGCTTTTTCCTGGTCTTTAAATTATCAGTTACGTGATAAATCAGGAACAGAGCATCTTTCCAGACTGCTTTCCCCGGAACAGGTGGAACAACTTAAAAACAAAAAATTTATTCCGAGCATTATCCTGGGCTTCATCGCCGATTGGCTGAAAGTGCAGAATAAAAAAGGAAATATGGATACCATTGTAATGGCATCAATGGATCAGCAACTCAATCAGTTTTCCAATATTTCAGGAGGTTGTGAGAGGATCTATAACACTCCTTTACCTTTTGCTTACAGTGTTCTTTTACACCGTACCGTTTATCTTTATTGTTTCTGGCTGCCATTTGGTTTGGTCGATAGCCTGGGTTGGATGATGCCGCTGATTGTGCTCTTAATCAGTTATACTTTTATAGCTTTAGATGCAATAATTCAGGAGATAGGGGAACCATTTGGAGAAGAGGAGAATGATCTCGCACTGAATAGTATATGCCGAACGATTGAGTTTTCAATTTTCGAACAGGCAGGAATTCCACAAGGCGAATTGAAGAAACCGGATACTTATTTTGTTGATTAGATCATTAAACAATTGAAACTCTTAACGCTAATAAACCTGTAATTCCCTGCAGGTCTTCTACCTTTAAAAATTCGATATCAGATTGAAGAATTTCTTTTCTCTGAAGCTTGTAAATGTATTCCAGATATTCTTTTTGATTTTCCATTCCAAAATAAACGATGGTTATTTTTCCAGGGCAGGTAATTCTTTCCGTTGAGTTTTTAATGTGTGCTTTATCAATTCTCTTTTTTATGATTTCATAATAAGAATTATAAGCTCCGTCTACATCAAAACGCTTTTCATCCATTCGGAAACGAATATCTATTTTTTCGTTATAGACAAAAATCAAAGAAGCAATATCCAAAGGAATGGGAAGTTCTTTTTTAAAAGTCTGAATTTCCTGTTCCATTCTGCATATGGTTTTCAATTGCCAGTATCTCAATTGATGAACTACTTTAGAGGTGTAATGAAGATCAGGTGAAATAGTGGGACCGATAAACAAATTATGCTCCACACCGTCTGATTTAAAACGTTCATAGTAATGTGGAAATATTAATTGTGCTTTTGCCTGACTTTCATCAAGCATATCTGCAAGCTTTCTATTAATTAGGGTGATAGAATCATCCAAACTTTTCCGGCTGTTATAAAACAGGTCGTTTTGAATGAAAACCTGCTCAAAGTATTCTAAAATTTTTGTTTTTATTTCTTTTGTAGAATGTACTTCCAGCTGTCCCTGCAGGTATGGGTGAATTTCATTACGCAATAATCTCTGGAAGCGCTGTTCTGTATCAGCTTTTATTTCATTGTTCAGTTCATTTTCAAAAATCTCCAGGGCAAGTAGGTATTTCTCTGAATCAGAGTTGATCAAAGAAAAAATATCATGAAGGCAGTCAATCTGCTTATTAAGATCTTCCAGCATCAGATTGAATCGTTTTTCTGAAGAAGAACGTATATCAGAGAATCCAAATAATGGTGTAAGATTTTTAAAGGAGATCTGTTTTAAAGTATATATTTTTTTTGCTAAAGAGGCATTAAAATACTTCTCAGCTTCATTTCTGAATTTCCATACCACACTGTCATGTATGGAAGTATATTCACGCTGAATGATGGCTTCAATCTGGTAATTTTTTTCAAAGCTAAACCGGTTAAGAGAGAAAAGGATCATATCCGTGAAAAATTCCAGTTTTTTTAGCTTTAATCCATTAAAACTATTGGGAATAGAAGAAGTAAATTCCATGATCGCCAGCAATTCATTATCCCTCATAATAGGAATTACCATAAAACTGTTGATATGATGTTCTTTTAAAATACTGAACGAGGGCTGATCTTTTATTTCCTGCCCCATCTTATCAACATTGGAAATAACAATCGGCTTAGAGTTGTTATTTAAATTTTCAAAAGTATTTTTTTGGGTTTCCTCGTCAAAAGTATTGATCCAGAAATCAAGAATATGATTAGTGAACAGACTTTCATAGATGGGAATCTTTTCCAGTCTATTGTCTTTTTTATTAAAGAGCATTAATCCGAAATTGAGATCTGCCACATCAAAATAAGATTTGAAGATTTCAATTAAATTTTCATCTGGTGTCAGATTTTCCGGATCGATCTGTATCATACTTGATTTCAAATCAGATAAAGCCACTTCTGAGGTACAGTCTACCAGGGAAATAATTGTAAATCCTTTTAGCACCCATGATTTAGGTGGGAAATGTTTCTTCCACAATCTGAAATCATCTAAATTTTCTAAAAGCATGTCTATGACATCATCAGTTGGAACTTTAGCTCTTTCAGTAGGATAAATATCAGTAAAATCCGAATTTACAGTGATCTTATAGTGTTTCATGATTCCCTGTTTATTAGGGATATCATAATAGAAAGGAATAAAACTTCTTACATCTCTTTTAAAATAAGCCTGAAGAATCAGACAGCAACAGAAAACATAAAATTCATTATCATCAATATTTCTAAGCTCTATTTCAAAATCTTTTCCTGCATCTTTAAGAATACTTTTAAACCTTTCTGTGTAATTGAAGGTGATCTTAGAGAGAGGGATACTTGCTGCTTTTATTTCATTATTCGTCAAGCCGGTTGGAAAAAGATCTGCCAGTAAAAGCCTGATGAGATCTTCGTGCTTTTCTAATAATTTTACATCCTGAAAGCCTTCTTTCAGTTCTTTGAAATTCTTTGTTCTGTCAATAAGAGACTCTGCATAATTCACCCGGTATTCTAAACGGTCATTATATCGGATATGCTCAAGAACATCCAAATATTTTTCGAATGATATATAAACCTGAAACGGGGCGTCTTTTTTGTAAAGATGTAGCAATGCTGGAAATTATAAAGTAAAGTTATAAAAAAAGCACAACTTTTGGTTGTGCTTTTCTATTTTTATGATGATTCTTACAAACCAAATTGTTTAGCAAACATGTCAGGGAAGACACCTAAAATAATAATCGAGGCAATAATAACAACTGCTACAACATTATAAGTAAGCGTTACCTTTTCTGAAGTTTTGAATGTTGTTTCTTTGAAGAAGAACATAGCAATAATTAATCTCAGGTAGTATGCAATCGAAACTGCAGAACCCAGAACTGCGACTAAAACAAGAAATGCTGCTCCATTAATCGCTTGAGAGAATAGGGCAAATTTACCCATAAAACCAGCTGTTAATGGAACTCCTGCCATTGAAAGCATAGAAATAGCTGCAACAACTGCTAAAAGAGGTTCAGACTTAGCCAATCCTTTAAAAGCACCAAAGGAGGTTTCTCTTTTTAATTTTTCTACCCAGATCAGACACATAAATACTCCAACAGTAGATAGTGAGTAAGCAAACAGGTAGAATGCAAGATTATAAGTAGACAGATTTGTCATTCCAAAGAATACCAATCCAATATATCCAGCATGAGAAACAGATGAATAGGCTAACATTCTTTTTACATTAGTTTGCGCAAGTCCCATTACATTGGCTAAAAGTAATGTAATGATCACAAATACACCAAGAACGTTGATCCATTCATGCGTAACTCCTGTAAACCCTATCGTCATTAATCTGAAAAATGCAAAAAATCCGGAGATCTTTACTACACTTGCCATAAAGGCTGTGATCAATGATGGAGAACCATAATAAACATCAGGGCTCCACATGTGGAAAGGAGCTAATGCCACTTTAAATGCCAATGCACATAACATCAGGATTACTCCAAGAATGAACATTACATTTTTAGGATTTGCTGCTCCGAAATCATGTATTTTATAGAGATCAAAAGTTCCTGCACTACCATAGATGAATGTGATACCAAATAACAGGAATCCGGTTGCAAATGCACCCATCAGGAAGTACTTTATAGAAGCTTCATTAGATCTTAAATCAGTTTTATTGGCACCGGCCATTACGTATAATGGGATGGAAAGAATTTCAATACCTAAGAACAATGTCACTAAGTTCTGGAAACCGAAAAGAATAATACCACCACAGAGTGCGAATAGCATTAATGCATACAGTTCGGACTGGTGACTTCTATGGTTGCTGAACGCAAAACCTCCCAGAAAGAACAATAGTAAAGTAGTTACAATTGAAATTTTTGTGAATAAAGCCGTATTAGAACCATATTCATACATATGTCTGTAATGTTCGAAGAATGAACATTCAGGCAGGAAGCTAACATATAATGCAATGATTAACCCCAAAATCCCAATGTATCTTGCGAATTTCCCTTGTTCAAAAACTCCTGAAAATAACGCAGCAACTGCAGTTAGGAAAACAATAATTAAAACACTCATTTCTTAAAATATCAAATTAACTAACCATTGATTGGTAGATAAACTTTAACGAACTACTCACCATTTCGATTACCGGCTGAGGGAAAATACCAAGTACTATCACAAAAACCGCCAAACTAGCCAACACAGAAAATTCTACGCCTGATAAATCTTTTGCTGTATTTAATACTGCCTCATCTCCTTTACCAAACATTGCTTTTCCGTAGAATCTCAATAGGTAAACTGCAGAAAGAATTATGGTTAAACCGGCAATAACAGCAGCTAAAACATTGAAATCAAAAATTGATTTAATCAAAATAAATTCTCCAATGAAACCATTAGTCAATGGAACTCCCATTGAGCCTAACAGAATAAGAAGGAATAATACTGCAAACTTAGGAGCTACTTTCGCTAAACCTCCCATTTGTCTTATATCTCTTGATTTAAATCTTTTATATAAAATATCTGCACAGTAGAACAAACCTACCACATTAATACCGTGAGCAAAAGTTTGTACCAGAGCACCTTCAGCACCTTCAGTTGTAAAAGTTCCTCTCAGTGTCAAAACAGCTGACGCAAAAATACCTGCCACCATTAATCCAACGTGAGAAAAAGATGAATAAGCAATAATTCTCTTCATATCATTTTGGATAATGGCAATCAGTGCTCCGTGAAGGATACCTACAATTGCCAGGATAATTACGATCTGTCCGGAGATTCCCATAATAGGAATAGGAGTGATTGGTAATAGGTAACGGATTACACCATATACTGCCATTTTCAACATGATCCCTGATAACAACATCGATCCCTGAGTAGGAGAGTAGGTATAAGTGTCAGGCTGCCACGTATGGAACGGGAATATGGGTAATTTCACTGCAAAAGCAAAGAATATAAACCAAAATACGACCGTTTGCTGAGTTTCGTTCAATGAAGCATTGTATAGATCTGTTAAAGCAAATGACGCAGAGTGATTGTAAACGTAAATCAATCCTGCTAACATGAACAGTGATCCTACAAATGTATATACGAAGAACTTCGTTGTAAATTCAAATCTTTTATTTTCCTGACCCCAAAGTCCAGCGATTAACCAGATAGGAATCAATGTTACCTCCCAGAAAATATAGAATAATAAACCATCTAAAGAAGTGAAAACCCCTACAAGTCCGAACTGCATCAACAGGATCAGACCGTAAAAAGAGTTTCTGTAGTTTACATTCTCATTAAATGAAGATAAAATAATTAAAGGCGAAAGAATATTGGTCAATAACAAAAGCAACATGCTCATCCCGTCAATACCGAAATGAAGAGAGCTTTTGATAAATTGTGACCAAGGATAATTGATCTCATGCTGCAATACACTATCTACAGTCGGCGTAAAATCAAAATCCGAAAGTATATAAAATGTAAGAAGCATTTGTACCAATGCAATTCCTAACGCCAAATATTTGCTGGATTTATTTTTCCAGGCAAAAACTAATCCCGAACCTACTAGAGGTAATAGTAATAATGTTAATAATAAACCAGACATTATTGTAATATAAAGTTAACAATCAGTATAATTCCCACCGCTAAAGACATGATAAGAATGTATGTCTCAACATTTCCGTTTTGAATACGTTTCATAGATTTTCCGCTATCTTCGGCACCTTCACCTACAAAGTCTACAAAACGATCTAGAACACCCTTATCAAACATTTTACCTCCACGTCCTAATCCTTCAACAGTTTTTACAATTAATGCATTGTAAAGTTCGTCAATATATAATTTTTTAGCAGAAAGCTTTTCCCATCCGGTATAACTTTCCTCCGGTAAAGCTCTCTTTTTCTTATTCACATACGTATTTTTAACAATGAACCATACAGAGAAGAACATCACAACCGTTGCTCCTAAAAGTATCATTTCAGTATTAAAATCAACTCCTGAAAGGGTAGCTTCCATTTGCTTGAAACTTTCTTCAGTCAAGACAGGTTTCAACCACTCCATTAGTTTTGCGTAATGACCGTGACCAATAAAGTGTGGTAAATTAATGAAACCTCCGATTACAGACAGAATAGCCAATACGACCAATGGTAATGTCATATTCATCGGGCTTTCATGCAAATGATGTTTTTGCTCTTCAGTACCTCTGAACTCCCCATGGAAAGTTAAATAATACAATCTGAACATATAGGTAGCCGTAATTGCCGCTAAAATAAACAGCATTACCCAATAGATTGGATTTTTAGCAAATGCTGCAACTAAAATTTCATCTTTAGAAATCATCCCTGATAATAAAGGGAATCCTGAAATTGCTAAAGTTCCGATAAGGAAAGTAGCATGGGTAATTGGAATTACTTTTTTAAGTCCACCCATAAAACGCATATCCTGTTCATTGCTCATAGCGTGGATCACAGAACCTGCACCTAAGAATAATAAAGCTTTGAAGAATGCGTGTGTCATTACGTGGAACATAGCTGTTGTATAAGCTCCTAATCCTAAAGCAATGAACATAAATCCAAGTTGTGAAACTGTAGAATAAGCCAATACTTTTTTGATGTCGTTTTGGCGAAGTGCATAGAAACCTGCTAACGCTGCAGTTAAGAATCCTATCAATAAAATTCCTCCCTGAACAGTTGGCGCTAAAGTGAATAAGAAATTAGATCTTACTACCAAATAGATCCCTGCAGTTACCATCGTTGCTGCGTGAATTAACGCAGAAACAGGTGTTGGTCCCGCCATTGCATCCGGTAACCATGTATATAAAGGAACCTGAGCAGATTTACCGGTAGCACCGATAAATAAACTTGCCGTAATAAAGATAATTACCGTTCCGTCTAATTCAAATTTTGAAGAATTTTGTGCTACTGAAAGGAAATCAATAGCGTTGGTTTGAGAAGCGATCATAAAGATACCGATCAATAAACCAAGGTCACCAATCCTGTTCATGATAAATGCTTTTCTTGCAGCTTTACCATATTCTTCGTTTGTGAACCAGAATCCGATCAATAAATAAGAACACAAACCTACACCTTCCCATCCGATGAACAGGATCAGGTAATTGCTTCCCATTACCAAAAGTAACATAGAGAAGATGAAAAGATTCAGATAAGTAAAGAACTTATAGAAACCTTTATCATGACTCATATATCCGATAGAGTATAAGTGGATCAATGATCCGATACCTGTAATGATCATAATCATCATTAAAGATAACTGATCGATCTGGAAACCAAAGTTAATCTGAACTCCATTGACTCTAAACCATTCGAAAGCTTTTACGATTATCGGCTGACTTTCAGAATTGAAATTCATGAAAATACTTACAGCAATGCAGAAAGATCCGAAAACCGCTGCTGTTGCTAATCCTCCAACTAATATTTTTGGAAGGTTTTTTCCGAACAAACCGTTTATAAGAAAGCCTAAAAGTGGTAAAAGTATTATTGCATACACTAAATTTTCCATTCTTTATCCTCTTAATTTATTAAATATACTAACATCTACAGAACGGGTATTTCTATATAGCATAGCAATAATTGCCAAACCTACTGCAACTTCTGCAGCAGCAACCACCATAATGAAGAAAACTAAAAGTTGTCCATCGCTATTTCCTTTATATGCTGAAAAAGCAGCTAATAAAAGATTTGCAGAATTGAGCATAAGCTCTACACAACCCAAAATAACAATAGCGTTTTTTCTCAATAATACTCCCAACACTCCCAAACTGAATAATACTGAAGAGAGGATGATGAAATAATTTAAAGGGACGCTTTGTATAAATGTATTTACTTCTCCCATAATTTTATAAATCTTTTTTACCGATTAATACCGCACCTACAATACCTGCCAAAATAAGGATCGAAGCAAGCTCAAACGGTAAGACATATTCATTAAATAAAAGCTTACCCAGATTTTTAGTAAGTCCAACCCCTCTGTCTACATTCTCTACTACAATGTGGTTGTCCTGAACTCCTCTGAATACTCCTAAAATACCAATCAATAAGAGACCAGCTGTAAAAACTCCAATAAATTTTAAAGTATTGTTCTTCTTACTTTCGTCTTCCTTATTAAGATTAAGCATCATTAGAATATAAAGGAACAATACCATGATTGCTCCGGCATACACTATAATCTGAATAATTGCTAGGAATTGTGCATTTAAAAGGATGTACATTCCGGCAATAGAAAACATTGTAACAATTAATGACAAAATAGCATATAAAGGATTTTTTGCAAATACGAAGTATACTGCACTCGCCACTGCTAAAAACGCCACCAAGAAAAATAAAAACTGATCCATTATTTTACCGCATTTTTTTGTTTCTCGGACTGTCTCGCTGTGATGTCAATCCTTTCATTTATCTTTTCAACTAGTTTATCTTTTCCATAGATAAAAGAACCTCTGTTGGTTTCCACATCCACCAATCTATCGGTAAGATAAATTGCTGATTTTGGACAGGCCTCTTCACACATTCCACAGAAAATACATCTTAGCATATTGATTTCATACACAGAAGCGTATTTCTCTTCTCTGTAAAGACCTTTCTCTTCTTTTGTTCTTTCTGAAGCTGTCATTGTAATAGCTTCAGCAGGACAAGCTACGGCACACAGTCCACAAGCTGTACATCTTTCTCTTCCTTCTTCATCTCTTTTCAGTACATGCTGGCCACGCCAAACCTGAGCTCTTGGTTTCTGTACTTCTGGATACGAATAAACTGCAGGAGCACCTTTTACTACGGTTCTTACAGCATGCTTGAATGTAATCCCCATACCTTTGAAAATCGCCGGAAGGTAGATTTTTTCAGCAAGGGTCATTTCTTTATTAGAAACAACTTTGGATCTGTTAGTAAGTTTCATTTAATTATAGATGTTAGATGTTAGACATTAGATTCTAGACTAATCTTGTCTCTTATCTTAATTTTTAATATTTTATGTTTGAATAAAAGCTAAATAAAGATAAAATTTTGATTCTATTTTCAAATTAGCTCATTTTCAAATTATCAAATTTTTAATGTCCGAATGCTAAAATTAAAGCTCCGGTAATAACAAGGTTTACAACCGCCAATGGAATTAATGTTTTCCATCCTAAATGCATCAACTGGTCGTATCTGAATCTAGGAAGCGTCCATCTGATCCACATAAAGATCAGAATTCCGACAATGGTTTTGGTTAAAAATGCTACAATACTTAAGATTCCAGCAATGTTTTCACCCCAATGTTGTGTTACCCATTCAATTCCAGGGTAGTTATACCCCCCAAAGAATAGAACCACCATAAAAGCATTTGAAATAAACATGTTCACATATTCTCCGAACATGTATAACCCTAACTTCATTGAAGAATATTCCGTAGAATATCCTGTTACCAATTCAGATTCACACTCAGGTAAATCGAAAGGGTGTCTGTTGGTTTCCGCTAACGCAGCAACCATAAAAATAAGGAAAGCTAATGGTTGATAGAAAATATTCCAGTTCATCCCATCAATATGGATAAGTCCCCATAATTTTCCTGTAGTCTGAGTTTCAGTAATTACTTTTAAATCTAAACTTCCTGTCATCATGATGATAGAAAGCAAAGCTAACCCCATTGCTAATTCATAAGAGATCATCTGTGAAGAAGCACGGATAGCACCTAATAATGAATATTTATTATTTGAGGCCCAACCTCCGATCATGATTCCGTAAACACCAATAGAAGCCATTCCGATAATGAAAAGTACACCAACATCAATGTTGGCAACCTGAAGATCGTAAGACATCCCACCAATATTTAAGCTTTTACCCCAAGGGATAACGGCACCCGTGATCAATGAAATAAACATTACCAATGCCGGCCCCAATACGAAAAGGAATTTTTCTGCATTGGCAGGAGTAAAGTCTTCTTTAAAGAAAAACTTTCCACCATCAGCAAGAGGCTGCAGCAATCCGAAAGGACCTGCTCTGTTTGGTCCGATTCTATCCTGCATAATAGAAGCCACTTTTCTTTCTGCCCAGGTAGAGTAGGCTGCTATCGTTAGTGAAAGCAAGAAAAGCGCTAGTACAAGTATTAATTTAAATGTAATTAAATCCATTTTATTATTAAAGATGTTAGATACGAGATATTAGATGCTAGATTCAGATCTTAAATCCGATGTCTGTAGTCTGATATCTGAAATCTTATTAAAGTTATTTTTCGTCTTTTTCACTAATTTCCTTTGCCATTGGATTGTCAAGAACTCTTAGCTGATCCTTAGGCTTCTCATAATGGTTGAGTGAAATTACAGAGTGTCTGTCGATATGTCTAGGACCTTCAATATTCCAGTCTTTCAATTCTTTTCTTTCGAAACGGCAAGTGTCACAGATGAATTCTTCAACCTCTCCCCACTGATCTTTTCTTGCGGTAACTCTTACCACTTCATCACCTTTCATCCAAACAACAGCCTTTCCTGAACACTTATCACATTTACATGATGCATTCATTGGGTTGGTAAACCAAACTCTGCTTGCGAAACGTGCTGTTCTGTCCGTTAAAGCTCCCACCGGGCAAACGTCAATTACGTTTCCGATGAAATCATTATCCAGGGCTTTATTTAAATAGGTTGAAATTTCAGCATGATCACCTCTGAAAAGAATACCGTGTTCTCTGGTATTGGTAAGTTGATTCGCTGTAAGTACACATCTTGCACAAAGAATACAACGATTCATGTTCAGCTTAATATTCGGACCAAGATCATCTGCTTCGTAGGTATTTCTTTCAAACTCAGTTCTGGTACTTTCAACCCCATGCTCATACCCTAGATCCTGAAGATGACATTCTCCAGCCTGATCACAAACCGGGCAGTCTAACGGGTGGTTAACCAATAAAAATTCAGTAACGGCTTTTCTACCTTCTTGAGCTTTATCCGATGTAAGGTTTTTCACTTCCATCCCGTCCATTACATTAGTTCTGCAACTTGCCACTAATTTAGGCATGGGACGAGGATCTGCTTCAGATCCTTTAGAAACCTCTACCAAACAAGTTCTGCATCTTCCTCCACTGGTTTCCAATTTGCTATAATAGCACATTGCCGGAGGGACTGATTTTCCACCGATCTGTCTTGCTGCTTCCAAAATGGAAGTTCCAGGCAATACTTCAGCAGTCTGTCCGTCTATAGTGATTTTGAATTTTTTAACTTCTTCGCTCATATTATACGCTTTAAGCTTTATGCAGTAAGCAATAGGCCTTGTTATTTATATTTTTTCGTATTAAATGTATATCCAATTCCGGCCAGAACCTGTCCGAAAACAAAATCCTGTCTGGCTTTGTCCGGTTTATTATTCAATGTGGTTTTAATATCCCACATATTAATATAACCCGCTTTAGCCTCTAACCTTGCCATCCAATGATTCCAGAAAACTAAGTTTAAACTGGTTCTTACATCGGTTCCCATACCTGCTACATGAAAACGATCACTTCTTTCATTACCAAAAAGTTTTATATTACTTTTCGGAAACATCACCCCGATTCCAGCTCCATAAGACCATACCAAATCAATATTCTTTTTATTAATAAGGTTTTGGTATTTCTCAAGACCTAAGTTTTCATAATTAAGTCCATCAGTATGTTCGAAAGTAAGAAACTTTTCGTCTGCTAAATTTACCTGTCCGTTTTGCACCATTCCAGCATATTCAGGGTCTGAAATATGTCCTTTAAAGCCAACGGTCTGATTTTGATCCATTACATATTTCATATGGTCAATTCCCAGAACCAAAGCCAAATTATCTTTAATAAAGTAACCCGCTCTGAAGTTATATTGCACTACCGTAAACCAACCTGGATTTACGTAAACGATACCAAACTTTGTAGGTCTGTCCTGTGCTGATACATTATTCAACTGAAAATTATAACCATTTCCTGAAAAATTGATATCGGAATTGCTGAAAGCAGCTCTGTTCCAACCAAAGAAAACGAACATCTGACCTTTCTTTGATAATGGTTCTGGTTTTTGTTTCTTCTCAATAGGTGCTGAACCTAGTGTTGATAATTGTAAAGTATCACTTTTAGTTTTTTGTGCAAACACAAAATTCGAGATAACTAAACTAACAACTAATAACTTCTTCATTTTAACTACGCATTTTTTTCAACAGCAGGAATTGGATTAGCATAATTGGCCAGTCCATAATTTTGAGTTAAACACAACTCAGGATTTTTAATGTGCCATTCAAATTCATCTCTGAAATGGCGTATAGCTGCTGCAACAGGCCATGCTGCTGCATCACCTAAAGGACAAATAGTATTTCCTTCGATTTTTCTTTGGATATCCCAAAGTAGATCAATGTCTTCCATTTTTCCTTGTCCGCTTTCAATTTTCTTCAAAATTTTGTACATCCATCCCGTTCCTTCACGGCAAGGAGTACATTGTCCACAACTTTCGTGATTATAAAATCTCGCAAGTGTCATGGTATGTTCTACGATACACTGGTCTTCATCCAAAACGATAAAACCTCCTGAACCCATCATTGTTCCGGTAGCAAAGCCACCATCAGCTAAAGATTCGTAATTCATATATCTCGGTTCTCCGTTTACTGTTCTTAGCAATAGATTGGCAGGAACAATTGGAACAGAACTACCACCTGGAATACAGGCTTTTAGTTTTTTTCCATTGGGAATACCACCACAATATTCGTCGGAGTAAATGAATTCCTCAACGGTTATTGTCATATCAATTTCGTAAACCCCAGGCTTATTGATGTTTCCACAAGCGGAAATCAATTTAGTACCCGTAGATCTTCCTACTCCTATTTTTGCAAATTCAGCTCCTGTAATGTTGATAATTGGAACTACTGCTGCAATAGATTCAACATTATTTACCACAGTTGGTCTTTCCCAAAGTCCTTTTACAGCTGGGAATGGTGGTTTTAATCTTGGGTTTCCTCTTTTACCTTCAAGAGATTCAAGCAATGCTGTTTCTTCTCCACAGATATAAGCTCCACCACCTCTCTGAACATAGATTTCGCAATCGAAACCTGTTCCCAGAATGTTTTTACCTAAAAATCCAGCTGCTTTTGCCTCTTCAATCGCTTCTTCCAAGATATCCGGAATCCAAGAATATTCTCCACGGATGTAGATATAAGAAACATTTGAACCTAAACAAAAAGAAGAGATAAGCATTCCTTCAATCAATAAATGAGGAAGGAATTCCATTAAATATCTGTCTTTAAAAGTTCCCGGCTCAGATTCATCTGCATTCACTACCAAGTGTCTTGGAATACCTTCCGGTTTTGCCAAAAAGCTCCATTTCATCCCTGTAGGAAATCCTGCACCACCACGACCACGAAGTCCTGAAGTTTTTACTTCTTCTAAAATCTCATCGGGTGTCATCTTCAAGGCTTTTTCTGCAGCTTCGTAACCTCCCTGTTTACGGTATGTTTCGAAATAGCGAATGCCTTCTATATGTGCGTCTTTAAGTAAAAGTTTTTTACTCATTGTTATTTGCATATTGCAATTGGCTTTTGGCTTCTTGCATTAATTATTATTAAACGTTAAGTGAATAATTTAAAATCTAAAATTTAGAATTTAAAATTTCTATTAATCTAAAGCAATCTGGCCCTCTCTGCAAAGATCAAGGATTTCGTCTACTTTTTCTATCGTTAAATTTTCATGAAAGAATTTTCCTAACTGCATCATCGGTGCATATCCACAAGCACCAAGACATTCAGCAGGCTTTAATGTGAACATACCGTCTTCAGTAGTCTGTCCATCTTTAATGTTCAGTTTCGTTCTGATATGATTTAGAATCTTTTCGCTTCCGCAAACCATACATGGTCCCGTTCTGCACACTTCTAAAACATATTTACCAACCGGTTTCATATTGAACATGGTATAGAAAGTAGCTACTTCGTATACTTCAATTGGCGTAATACTCAATAATTCTGCAACATAATCCATTACCGGAACATCCAGCCATCCTCCAAATTCTTTTTGTGCTAAATGAAGAACAGGAAGAAGAGCAGACTTTTGTCTTCCTTCAGGATATCTTGCGATAATTTTATGTACCTGTGCTAAACTTTCCGGTTTAAAAGCTATTGTTTCGCTCACTTTTTTAAATTTTAAATTTTGAATTTTAGATTTTAGATTCTAAAAAATTTCAATTTTTATATTAGTTTGGATTAATCTAAAATTCATAATCCAAAATCTGTAATTTTTTTATGCGTCTAATTCTCCCGCAATAATATTCATACTACACATTGTTACAATCGCATCAGATATTACAGCACCTGTAATCATTTCCGGATATGCCTGGTAGTAGATAAAACATGGTCTTCTGAAGTGCAGTCTGTAAGGACTTCTTCCTCCATCACTCACTAAATAGAATCCTAATTCTCCATTTCCTCCTTCTACTGCATGGTATACTTCTCCTTTAGGAATTTCAGTTTCTCCCATTACAATTTTGAAGTGGTAGATCAAAGCTTCCATTTTATTATAAACATCTGCCTTCTCCGGAAGATAGAAATCAGGTACATCAGCATGGAAATCTCCTTCCGGAAGATTGCTGTATGCCTGTTCGATTATTTTAATTGATTCCCAGATTTCCTGTTGACGAACCATGAAACGGTCGTAAGTGTCACCTGCTGTTCCCACTGGAATAATGAAGTCGAAATCCTGATAAGAAGAATAAGGTTGTGCAACTCTTACATCATAATCTATACCCGCTGCACGTAAATTAGGACCTGTAAAACCATAGCTTAATGCTCTTTCCGCAGAAATGGCTCCTGCACCAATGGTTCTGTCCATAAAAATTCTGTTTCTTTCCAGAAGTTGGCCAAATTCAGCAAACTTTTTAGGGAAAGTTTTTAAGAAGTCTTTGATTAATTCATGACACTTTGGGGTCAGATCTCTTTCAAAACCTCCGATTCTTCCCATATTGGTCGTCATCCTTGCTCCACAGATCTGCTCATAAATATCATAGATACGCTCTCTTTCAATAAACATATACGTAAGACCTGTAATCGCTCCGGCATCCATTCCTGTTACTCCATTACAGATCAGGTGATCTCCGATTCTTGCCAGCTCCATTAGGATTACACGAATATAATCTACACGTTTAGGAACCTCAATCCCTATAAGCTTCTCAACCGTCATGTGCCATCCCAGATTGTTGATCGGGGCAGAACAGTAGTTCATACGATCGGTAAGGGTAGTGATCTGAGTATAGTTTCTTCTTTCAGAAATTTTTTCAAATGCTCTGTGAATGTATCCTACTGTTTGCTCTGCATGAAGAATTCTTTCTCCATCCATCGTTAGGACATTCTGGAAAATCCCGTGAGTTGCAGGGTGAGTTGGACCTAAATTGAGGGTGTATAATTGTCCGTCAATCTGTTCCTTACTTTCGTATTGGTTAAGTATATTAGATAATGAGTTATCTTTCATAATGATTGCTTTTAGCTGTTTGCTTCTGGCTATTGGCTACCTGCCATTGGCCATTCGCTTTTTATCTTCCGAACATGCTATCGTTCTTGTCAGTTCTGGTACCATCTTCAAGACGATATTCTTTCAACATTGGGTGATAACCCAGATCCTCCATATTCAAGATTGCTCTTAAATCCGGATGTCCTTTAAATTTAATTCCAAAGAAATCAAAAGTCTCTCTTTCCATCCAGTTAGCCCCGGCATATAATTCTGTAAGAGAATCTACCTCTATATTTTCTCTGGACATGAATACCTTAAGACGAATTCTGAAATTGGTCATCATATTATGCAAATGATAAACTACTCCGATTTCTTTTTCAGGGAATTCAGGATAATGTATTCCACAGATATCTGTAAGGAAGTTAATTTCTAAAGACGAATCCTTAAGGTAATGGATTACTTTTTTAATATCTTCTTTTTTCACTTCAACGGTCAGCATTCCATAAGGTTCCGAACTGGAAAGTACAGTATCCGGAAATTCTCTTGTTATTGCTTCTAATACAAATTCGTTCGTCATTTCCGTTTAGTTGCTTATGTTGTAAGAATCTAATAAATTCTGATATTCAGGCATATCTCTTCTTCTGATGCTTTCGCTTTCTGCAAGAGCCTGAACCTGCATTACTCCTTCAATGATCTGCTCTGGTCTTGGTGGACATCCAGGAACATATACGTCTACAGGAATGATTTTATCTATTCCCTGTAAAACAGAGTAAGTGTCGAAAATACCACCACTAGAAGCACAAGCTCCTACTGCAACCACCCATTTTGGCTCTGCCATCTGGGTGTATACTTCTTTTAGGACAGGGCCTAATTTCTTCGATATAGTTCCACAAACCATCAACATGTCTGCCTGTCTTGGTGAGAAAGAGTTTCTTTCCATACCAAATCTTGAAGCATCATAAGTAGGGTTTAGGGTAGCCATAAACTCGATACCACAACAAGAGGTTGCAAATGGTAACGGCCAGAGAGAAAACTTTCTTGCCATCCCGATTACACTGCTCAATTTTGTTGCGAAAAATCCTTCTCCTTCAAATCCTTCCGGAGCAGGTGCATCTGTTCTTATTACTGGTTTTTGATCTGACATTTTATTAAATATTTAAAGATTAAAAATCTAAAATTTAAAAACATAACAATTTTTAAATTCGTTAAATAATTAAACCTTTTTAATGTTAAAATTTATTTATCCCAATCTAATGCGCCACGTTTCCACACATAGATAAATCCTACAAAGAAAATAGCTACAAATGTAAGTACCGCTAGAAATCCTTCAAATCCGAATTCTCTGAAGTTAACAGCATACGGATAAAAAAATACGATTTCAATATCGAATAGAACAAACAATACAGCGGTAAGGAAATACTTAATAGAAAAAGGTGTTCTGGCATTACCTTCTACAGGTATACCACATTCCCAGCTTTGATTTTTTACAGAATTTCCTTTCTTCTGACGAGGTCCTAAGAAATGCGCTCCAAGCAAAGAAACAGCCACAAAACCAATTGCAACACCGGCTTGGATAAGGATCGGAATATAACTTTCAGGTAAATTCATTTTTGCATTATTATCTCAATTTGCAAATTTAGCGAATAAACAAGAAAGCATGAAATTAATAAGCTTAAATGTGGAGTTAAAATAGGGAAAACCGGTAATTTAGAATGAATAAAAATTAGAGACTGATTATTATTTTTTTAGTGTATTTTTCACCATTTTTTGTAGTCACTATCAAAAGATATTGTCCATGTGTTATATCAGAGACATCTAATTTTTCAATGCTGTTCTGTTTTGAAAAATCTTTAATAAGCTTTCCGGAACTATCAAACATTTGTATGGACGTGATTTGTTGCCTTTCAATATTAGTTTTGCAAATAATATTGGTTTTGGTTGGATTAACCACATTGAAATAGATACCTGTAGTATTGGCTTCCTGAACTCCCAAAGTTGGTATACATGTCGATTCTATACCCGTTAAGTCATAATAGGATGCTGCACCGTTAATCTGATAATTGTATGTTCTGATTGGTGGTCCAACTTGTTTAGTGATCATGTCCAGTTCATGTAGGGTAGAGTTATATCCTGAAGAGCCTATAACATATACTTTGGAATAGCTTCCATAATGTATTGAAAAAGCTGAGTATAGGTTTGATAAGGTACCGAAATTGATAAACGGGCAGCTTGCCGAAGGGGTATTCATATTGATTTCAAGTATCCCCGTTAACGTAGTTACGAAAAGCCTCCTGTCATAAAAAAAGAGATCTCCTGCTACGTATTGTCCGGACGGCAGATCGCCCATATACGAAAACGTTCCGGTACTAATTTCATATTTGTAAAGCTTGGCCGGAGATCCTACTGCGTATAAATAGGGTCCGGAATCGGAAGTTAAAGCTCTAATTGAGCCGTATGGATTAGTGAAATCACCAAGGAATTCGCAGGTGTCGTTAGAGCTTTTTTTTCTGTATAATGATCCTGAAGTAGTTACATAATACAGATTGTTGGAAGCGTCTATGGCAATATCTGTATACACTTCGTTTGCGGGATTCGTAGGCGGGCAGAAAGTTTCTTCTATTTCATTTGTATTTGCAACGTTAAGCTTATATACCTTATTTACGTTACTGGTGAAGTTTAAAGTAGTGCTTACATAAAATTCCTGGGAATCTATTTTTATTAAAATAAAAAAAGCTCCTAAAAGGATAGTTTTTAATAATAAGTTCATGGTATACAGTGTATTAGTGTAGTGTAAAAATATAAAAATATTTTTAACAAAACTAAAAAATACTCTGTAAGGAGCTGTTACTTCTTCATTTTTTTAAGAAGTGAGTAAGCCATAAATGAAATATAACCAAAAAGAATACTTGCATATGCAATGTTGATTACCGTATTCGTCTTGTCATCTCCGTTTTGAAAAAAGAAGTTGTACACGATAAACCCGGCAATAAGAATGGCGAAAACGATAAGATGTGGTTTCATGAGGAGAATTGTATTTTATTTGTTACGAGATGCGGGGTTCGGGTTATCAGATGTGGATTTCGGGGTTGTGATCAGGATGAGAAATGATGATCTCATTTCAAATTTGGATAGGATTTTCTCCAATCTCACAATCCGAATCTCGAATCTTATTAGCCATTTACCATTAAAGAATACGTCCTCCTTCTTTTATGATTCACGGGGTTATAATCCTGCCAAAGAACCTGTACGCTTTTATTTTCCTCTAATTCAGGATTGGTTTCAGCGAATTCAATTCCCATACTGGTAAAACGGACAAAAATTTCTTTAAAAATAATTGCGGTAACACCTCTTCGCTGATACTCCGGATGTATTCCGATAAGATAGAAATTAGCGCGGTCATTCTTCTTGCCAGCTTGTAAAAAATGCCACCATCCAAATGGGAAAAGTTTACCTTTTGATTTTTGTAAAGCTTTTGAATAAGATGGCATGGTAATAGCGAATGATACAAGTTGGTTATTTTCATCAACAACGCAGATTACATAATTTTTATCTATAAAAGGAAAGTATTTTTCCCTGTATGTTTTTATTTGTTCATCAGAAATAGGTGTGTATGTAGACAGGTGTTTGTAGGTTTCGTCCAGTAATTTGAACATAGGTTCTACAAAAGGAAGAATCTCTTCTTTAGATTTGAAATTAAGGACCTTAAGTTTGTATTTCTGTGCAATCAACCCACTGAATTTTTCCACTTTTTCGGGTAAAACTTTTGGGAAGTTCATTTCGTATTCTACCCATTCCTTTTCTTTGACCATTCCCAGTGCTTCAAGATGTTTTGGATAGTATTCGTGATTGTAGATCCCTATCATTGTTGCCAGTTTGTCAAATCCCATGGTCAGCATTCCTGCTTTGTCGAGATTTGTGAAGCCCATTGGCCCTTCAATCATATCAATTGTATGTTCCTTGGCATAATCAATCACTTTTTGAATAAGTGCCTTAGAAACTTCTTTGTCATCAATGAAATCTATCCAGCCAAATCTTACTTTCTTTATGCCAAGTTCTTTTTCTTCTTTGTGATTAATAATTACCGCAATTCTTCCAACTACTTTTTGGTCTTTAAAGGCAAGGTACTGTTTTGATTCTGAATAGTTAAGTGCCGGGTTTTCTATAGCATTCCAGATTTTAAATTCATCTTTTATGAAAGACGGAACGTAATACGGATTGTTTTTGTATAAATCCATCGGGAATTTTACAAACTGTTTTAAATCGTTCTGGGTTTTTACTTCTAGAATTGAAACTTTTGACATAGTTTTTGAGGGTAATTTAAAAGACAAAGATAAATAATAAAATGTAATACTTTGGCACAGTTTTTACATCTTACAGGGTAAAAATATCTATAAAATTTAATAAAAAATGATTGGTTATTATGTAATTATTGGGATTACAATGCTGGTGAGCTGGTATGTTTCATCAAAATTGAAATCTAAATTTGAGTATTATTCCAATGTGCACCTTCGAAATGGCCTATCTGGGAAAGAAGTGGCCGAAAAAATGCTAAGAGATAACGGAATTAATGATGTTCAGGTAATTTCAGTTCCTGGACAATTAACAGATCACTATAATCCAGGAGATAAAACGGTTAACCTTTCAGAAGGGGTGTACATGCAGAGGAATGCAGCCGCAGCAGCGGTAGCAGCTCACGAATGTGGTCATGCGGTACAGCATGCAGTAGGATATTCGATGCTGCAATTGAGGTCAAAATTAGTGCCCATTGTTAATATAAGCTCTAATTTGATGCAGTTTGTTATTATGGCTGGTATTGCTGTAATGGTTGCCAGTAGAAGTATTGAAAACCCTAACGGGAATACAACGGTATTAGCTATAGGGGTAGCCTTGTTTGCAGTTACTACTCTTTTCGCATTTGTAACTCTTCCTGTGGAATATGATGCAAGTAACAGGGCGATGAAGTGGCTAAAAGACACCGGAACAGTAACAGCCGAAGAGTATGTAGGTGTACAGGATAGTTTAAAATGGGCTGCAAGAACATATGTTGTGGCGGCGATTGGATCTTTAGTTCAACTTCTCTATTGGGTATCCTTATTGATGGGGGGACGAAGAAATTAATCTTTAAATTCAAAAGAAACATATTGCATCTCTGATAGTTTATCGGAGATGTTTTCTTTTTGTGCTGTCTTTAAGGAAGCGGTAAGAATGCAGTTGTCATCCGCATCGAAATTCAAGACTTTTGCATCAAACTTTGATAACAGGGTAAAGATAGTGTTCTGCTGGTTAAAGTTAAATTGAATTTCAACTTCTGTTTCCAGTTCTCTGGTAATAATGTGGGCTTCTTCCAATGTGAATTTTGCAGATTCTTTGTATGCTTTTACCAAACCCGAAACGCCCAGTTTAGTCCCTCCATAATAACGGACAACAATAACCAGGACGTTTGTTATTTCATGAGCAAGCAACTGATTGTAGATGGGCAGGCCAGCACTGCCTGAAGGTTCACCATCATCATTTGCACGGTAATTTTCACCGTTTAATCCCATTCTGAAAGCGTAACAATGATGCGTGGCTTTTGGATGCTCAGTTCTTACTTTTTCCAGAGCATTTTTAAGTTCATTGTCATTATTAACAGGATAAGCAAATCCTATAAACTTGCTTCCTTTCTCCTTTATTAATGTATTTTCAATAGGGTTTTCGATTGTTTTATACTCGTGCATTTAGTCAGTTGTCATTTTGCTGATTTACAAAGGTAAGATTTTACACAAAAAAAGAGCGTTTCCGCTCTTATAATCATTGTCAGTTAAATTTTTTAACATGCTTCAGGGAAACTACCCTCAACCCAGGCTGGTGGACAGTTCATGTCCTGTGAGTTTGTACAACATTTTGCCTGTAATGATGGTGGGTAATAGGTGCAGCATTGAGCGTGCACTCCTCCGGTTACTTTTTTTAAATTCTGACGTGTCACTTTTTTAAGATTTTTCATAATGATATATTACTTAGTTTGGAATGTATAAATTGTTTAATATATATGGGACGGTTTAGTCACATAAATCCATTGGGAGTAGGCACATATTGGTATTTGGACCACAAAAATCTGCTGGACAGTGATCTTTACAAGTAGTCGTTTGTCCGTTTGGTAAAATGCATGCTACCCGTGCTCCTCCAGTAATACTTTTCAAATTGATTCTGGTGATTTTTTTAAGATTTTTCATAATATGATAGTTTAGTTTAAGCCAAATTACTCATATTATTTCAAATCATTGTGATAATTTAATGAGAAATTAAGAATTGTCAGAAGAGTAAAATGACAATGTGTTATCTCTTACTGTTTGATTTTTAAATGGTTTTGAATCTAAGTGAGGTGCTTTTGTTCCACTATCAAGCTTTAGATTCTCATTTTTAATAACGATCGCTTCATCCCAAAGGCCGGCATTAATAAATTGCTGTAAGGTAAAGCTTCCTCCTTCTATAATAACAGATTGGATCTGTTCTTTATATAAAGCGCTCATTAGAGTAGGGATAAAATTATCTTTTTCAATTTTGATCCAGTGGATATGATCTTTTTCTTCTTCTTTGATGGAGTTAAAAACTAATGTTTTTGCTTCATTATTATAGATCTTAAAATCAATGGGAACCTTTAAATCAAAATCAATTAAAATTCTTACAGGGTTGATACCCTCAACATTTCTGACCGTTAAGCTAGGATTGTCATTAAGTGCAGTTTGGGTTCCTACTAAAATAGCATGTTCGTCGGCTCGTAATTGATGGACAAACTGATTGACGAGCGAATTTGAAATGGATACCGGTTTAAAATCCTTATCTAAGAATCCATCTGCAGATTCCGCCCATTTTAGAATAATATAAGGTCTTTTCTTTTCGTGATAGGTGAAAAATCTTTTATTGAGTGCAATACATTCTTTTTCCAGGATACCAGAAATTACTTCTATTCCTGCATCCTGAATAATCTTTTTACCCTTACCATTCACCTTGTCATGGGAGTCCATAGCTCCGATTACAACTTTTTTGAATCCAAGTTCTTTGATCTTTAAGGCGCATGGAGGTGTTTTTCCATAATGCGCGCATGGTTCAAGAGATACATAGATGGTAGATTCAGGAATAAGATCTTTGTCGATTACAGAATTGATGGCATTGATCTCAGCATGAGGTTCACCGGCCTTGTGATGATATCCTTCCCCAATGATTTCATCTTTGTAAACAATAACACTTCCTACTAAAGGATTGGGATAGGTTCTGCCCAAAGCTTTTTGGGCCAGTTCAATACATCTTTGTAAATATAGTTCGTCCTGCATGATATAAAAAAGGCGAAGACAAATTTCTTTGCTTCGCCCTTATAATTTTTTTATGAATTAGTCTCCTACAATAATATTGTGAAGATTTTGTTTTAAAGTTTCCAGATGTGCTTTCTTTTCATCAATCGTATTGAAAGTATCTGTTAATAAAGGATTATCTCTTGAAGGCTTATTGAAGAATGCGAGGTTGTTTTCTAATTTTACAATTTCAGATTCAAGATCAGAAATCTGACTCTTCATTTTTCTTGCTTTATCTGTCAATTGGTTTTCAGAAAGGCCATCTTCTTTCAATTCAAGTTCGTTGATCTTATTCAGCTTTAATTTTTCTCTTAAAGTTTTATTGAACTCGGAGTTGATCGAGATTTTATCTCTAGGAACTTTACCAATATTATTCCACGATGTTTTTATGGTTTCAATTTTCTCTATACTTCCTTCATCGTTAGAAATAGTTTTCAGTTCTTCAAGAAGTTCTTTTTTCTGTTTGTAATTTTCTTTCCAGTTATCGGTGGAAGCATTACTTTTTTCTCTGTAGTTATTGAAGAACGTGTTGCAGGCATCACGGAATTCATCCCATATTTTATTGGTCATGCTTTTTGGTACATGGCCAATTTTTTTCCAGTCTTCCTGAAGCTTTTTGAACAATGGAACGGCAATATCCCATTCTTCGTTATTCATATTGTCCTGAGCCGTTTGAATCAATTTTAGTTTTTCTTCTAAATTGGTTTGCTGAGAGCCTTTTAAGGACTTGTAATAATTGTTTTTTGTTGTATTAAAGTTTCGGAGTGTCGTTTTGAAATCATTCCAGTTTTGATTGGATAGTTTTCTTGGAACACTACCGGTTTTTAAAAAATCAGAACGTAAATCCTCAACTCTTTTAATCGCATTTTGCCAATAGTTGTGGTTAGGTGTTTCTGAAGGTTCTGAGAGTTTTTTAATTTCTTCAATAACCTTGTTTTTCTTTTCAAGGTTTTCAGTTTGCTCGGATTCAATAGCAGCAGAAAGTTCTGATTTTCTTTCGTGAATTTTATTAGAGATCTCTTTAAATTCTTCCCATGTTTTTTCACGGAATTCTTCAGCTACAGGTTCAGCTTCCTCTTTCCAAAGTTTATGAAGGTATTGAAGTTCATTCAACGCCTTTTGGATCACGGGTTCATTTTCAAGTTCTTTTGCACGGGCAATGATGTGTTGTCTTTTTTCAAGATTATGACCATATTCCTGCTCCAGAAATTCTTTATTCAGATCCAGCATTTGATAAAACTGATTCAAATGGTGGAAATAATTATTGTTAAGAATTTTAAATTCAGATTTTGCAACTTGCCCTGCGTTAGACCAGTCTTCTTTTATCTCACGGATAGATTTGAATAAATTAGTATTGGGCTCTGAATTGGTATATAGATTTTTAAGTCTTTCAATAATGCTCTGACGGTGTTCCAGATTTTTCTTTTGCTCCTGTTCCTGTCCTTTCTGGAAGTTGTCATGCTTTTCTCTGAAAATATTAACTAAAGCCGAAAGTTTTGATTGTGAAGGGTGTTCATAGCTGAAGTTTTCAGCTGGGTTTCCTGCTTCTACATAATCATGCTTTTTGTCCTCTACTTCGTCGTGGATGTAATGACTTGCTTTTTCTTTTAATTGATTGAATCTTCTGTTATCTTCGCCTGCGTTGGGAGCGTTGATGATTTTTTCCATTTCTTTCAATGCATCAGCAAGGGAAATATCGGCATCCGCATGCTCTTCAAGGTGCTCAACATCTTCATGCTGATTTTCATCCTGAGGTACAGCGTTTTCCAAGGTTTCTTCTTGAGGTACTTCGATCGAATTTTTATTTTCTTCGTTTTCAGAAAGATTATTTTCTGTTGTCATAGCAAATCTTTTATGTGAGCGGCGTTAATATCTTTTGTAAGTAGCTAAAATGCCAATTAATGCACTAATTTATGTTATTTTTTTTGAAAATTCCAAATTTCCCAAGCTTTTTCTGCTTGTTGTTCAAGCATGTAATATCCGTTCACTGTTTTCGCTCCTTTTTCGGATGCATTAATAATGAACCTCGTGTAATTGGGATTATATATTAAATCGATGACCAAATGTTGCTTAGAAAGTCCCTCAAATGGGAATTTTAGGCAATCGTTAATGTTAGGGAAAGTTCCCACCGGAGTAGTCTGAATAATGAGCTTGTGATCCTGAACCATCTCTGTGCTAAGATTATCAAAATTTAATATAGAATTTCTTGAAATAATTTCTGAGGGAATTCCGTTTTTGTCTAATACATACTTCACTGCTTTTGCAGCACCTCCGTTTCCTAAAATTAATGCAGATAGGTGATGTTCTTTTTTATGTAAAAGCAATGTCTTCTCGAATCCAACGGCATCTGTATTGTAACCTGTTTTTTTTCCGTTTTGAATCAGAACACAGTTGACTGCACCAATTTTTTCAGCTTCCTCACTTAATTCATCCAGGTAGTCAATGATTTTTTCTTTGTAGGGAATAGTAACATTAAACCCTAAAACCTCCGGTTGTGAAAATAAATTTTCAACTTCATCAATTTCTTTAAGATCAAAAATATCATAAGAAATACCTTTTAACATTAATTTTTGGAATTTATTCTCGAAGAATTTTTTAGAAAAAGAATACGAAATATTTCTTCCTACTAAGCCTAATTTTTTATTGGAATCCATCTATCAAAAATAAAAAAAAGACCGAACAAATCGGTCTTTAAAGATTAAAAAATTTTTAAGATTATTCTACAATGAATTTTGTAGATATATTATCTGTTTTAAGGATGTAATTTCCTTTTACTAAACCTTTTAACTGAATTTTATTAGAGTTCTTGAATGGGTTTACAAAGACCTCGATCAATTTTCCTGAAAGGTCATAGATCTCAGCTTTAGAAATTTTACTTAAATGATCTCCTTTTACATACAATTCATTGTTTTTAACCGGGTTAGGGTATACAATGAAAGGAGATTGGTTTTTAGTGGAGTCTACTGTTCCTAATGTTGAATTACATGTCCAGCTAAGATCATCCATTGCTATTCTATTGCTCGAAGAAGAAGTCGTGATAATCTTAATTACAGCATTTCCTACAACATTAATATTGTTGATCGTTGTTGTGTTAACTGTAGCACTATATGGGATTGTACCTACAACGGTTCCATTAACTTCGACATTTAATGTTCCTGCGCTACCGGTATATTTTAATTGTGTTGTTAACGTTAAGCTTTGTACACCTCCGGAAATTGTTGAACTTGTAAGTACTCCATTACGAATTGTGATTGATTTTCCGTTAATCGTTTCGTCTGTTCTGGCTGAAGTTGCAGTCCAGGTAATGCCATTATTAGTCCACGTTCTGTCAATGTAAGAACTAGGAGTAGGGGTTGTTGGTATCGTGTCAAAAGTTTCTGTTCCACAGCTACCTCCTGTTTGCCCTGCTAATGTTGTTCCCTGGGCAATATTACTTTGCGGAGATGAATTTCCTCCGGCATCTTTGGCGATAACATAGAAATCATAGTTTGTTGATGGAGATAATCCTGAAACCACAGCAGAAGTTCCTGTGACATAAGTTTTGAAAGTATTGTTCGCATAAATATCATAACCAAGCACTCCAATATTGTCGGTTGCTGCAGTCCAGCTTAAAGACATCGAATTCGATGTTGGATTGCTTGCGATAAGGTTTGTAGCTGCTGTCGGTGCCTGAGTGTCGATAACAGGTGTTCCCCAGATCTGAGCTACATATTCAGGGTGATCAATATAAGGGTTTCTATTATTCTGGTAAATGTAAGATGCATTGTTTCTTGCAATTTCTTCTGGTGAAACAGGATCTGCGGCATGCCATGCTAAGAGTTGATTCAATTCCCAAGGCTGTAAACCTGGAAAAGCAGAACCACCCAGTATATTTCCTGTACTGAATGTGGAAAGCTGGTCTTCATATCTTGTTACAAAGTAAAGAACCATTCTTGCAACATCACCTTTAAAGGCATTGTTTGGTTCAAATACAGTATCTGTATATCCTGCAGAAGCTGAGTTTCCAAGTTTAGATCCGTTTTGGGAAACGAATGTAGGTGTTTCTACAACTCCAAACGGATAATTAGACCTCATGCCGTTTACTTTGTAATCTGTAGGGCGGATAAAGTGTACATCCGACTTCATAGGCAGGTTTTCACTGAAAAGACTTTGAGGAACTATATGTTCTCTATTGTAGCAGGTTCCTTCAGGTCCGTTATTGCTTCCGCATTGATTGACTGTGAAATTGAAATTGTATGGATCAACCCCTGTTGGGTTTTCAGAATAAATATCTAAAACAGTCCCATCGTTCTCGTAAAAACTGTCTTTGTCTGTCGTTTGATAGGCTCCCCAAAGGTCATTATAAGTGTGCTGAACATATCCGGTAGAAATGATTTCCTTTAGTTTGGTCTTTAGGGGTGCTCCTGATAATCCGGCAGCCGGATCATAGTATCCTGCCGGAATCTGTGCAAATGTATAAAATGAGACAAAAGCAAGTAAAAAAGAGAGTAAAATTCGTTTCATTGTTTAAAAATTGGGAGCCAAAGGTACAAAAAAACGTATGCGAGGTGTATTAACTTTTAGTAATATACTCTTTGCTTATTTTTGAGAACACCCATGAAATAATGAAGCCGAATAATGATGCAGTGACCGCAACAATAAGATAGTTTTTGCCAACGATTTTTACAGGGAATGGAAGTGTTTCATTAGCTTTAAAAAATTCCGTGAACAATTGGAAATAGCAAAGTGCTGTTCCCAAAATCAATCCGGAAATAATTCCCGAAATAACGATCAGGAGACCTGTATAAAAATAGATCCTTCTTAAATGGTTTAGAGGGAACCCTAAAGAGATCAGTGACCTTGCCTGTTCTTTTTTATCAAGCTGTAAAATAATAATGGCGCCTGCGAGATTAAAAGTGGTAATAAATATGACTAAAGCAAAAATTAGATAGATAAAAAGCTTTTCTGTATTAATCATTTTCCAGAACGCCGCATTTTCTTCTTCCTTGGTTTTGATATCAATACCTTTTCCTAATGTGGAAAGAAGCTTACTTTTGATCTGGTCTGCATTTTCCGGACTTTTTAATTTTACAACAATTTGATAAGCAGAATTTTTCGGGAGACTGAGGAGCTGTTCCGTCAGTTCGATAGGGGAAATGATGTAACTGTCGAGTTGGTCTTTCCCAGGAAAGATACCTGTAACCAGAATATCTTTTTTATTATAAATATCTTCTTCTTTACTAATAATCCCTAATCCGGGTTTAGGCATAAAGATCGTGGCATAATCTTTTGAGGAAGCCACCGGAATTGATAATCTGTTGTCTAAAGAGTTTTCCATTAGTACTTCATTCGAATACTCGAAGCTTGGATAGCTTCCGTAAAAAACATCTCGATTAATAGGATTTACAATGGTGTAAGCGGAATCAACACCCCGCAGATAAGCAATGTCTCCTTTGCCGTTATAATTGATGTAAACCTTTTCTTCAATAACTCTTGAAAAACTAACGATATCCTGATTCTTTTTTAGTATATCTTCAATTTTGGTCAGATTTTTTAAAGTTTTTCCTGAAGAACTTTTAATGGTGAGATCAGCATGAAGATTGGAGATCAGATCCTTATTAAGATCTTCCAGTCCTGAGAAAACGGATATGATAACAAACATTGCAGTTACAGCAACCATCATTGCTCCCACGGATAACCATGTGATAAAAGTAACGGCTGTGCTTCCTTTTTTAGCTAAAAGGTATCTGGAAGCAATATAAAATGCAATGTTTTTCAAGATCTACAGTACAGGATTATCTCCTTCTCCTCTTAATTCTTTTTCAATTTTTTCAACATCATCCAGAGTGGTATCCAGATAAAAATTAAGCTGCGGAATAATACGCACCTGTTTAGCCATTTTCTGACCTATGAAATTTCTGTATTGGGTTTTATTTTCCTCGATCTCCTTCATAATGTTAGGACGGAATTCCTGAGGAAAAATGCTTAAGTAAATTTTTGCAATACTTAAATCTGCAGTTACTTTAACATCAGAAACAGAAACTAAAATATTCTGCTTGCTTTCAGCAGACTGTTTGCGGAACAATTCTGCAAAATCTTCCTGTATAATCTGTGCTACTTTTCTTTGTCTGTTACTTTCCATAATTTATGCAAATTTACTACTTTTGTTTGAATTGCTCATTTGAAATGTAATGGGTATTTCAAATTTACGATTTAATTATAGTATTTTACTTATGAAGTTAGAACATATCGGCATTGCCGTGAAATCTTTAGGTGTTTCCGATGAACTTTTTGAAAAGCTTTTAGGAAAATCTTCTTATAAAAAAGAAACCGTAGAAAGGGAAGGAGTGGTAACTTCTTTTTATGAAACAGGAGAAAGCAAAATCGAGCTTCTTGAAGCCAGCAATCCTGAGAGTCCGATCTCAAAATTCATCGATAAAAAAGGGGAGGGTATCCATCATTTAGCCTTTGGTGTTGAAAACATCGTGGAAGAAGTAAAAAGATTAAAAAAAGAAGGCTTTCAATTTATCTCCGAAGAGCCGAAAGAAGGTGCTGATAACAAATTAGTTGTCTTCCTTCATCCCAAATCTACCAATGGAGTACTCGTAGAACTTTGTCAAGAAAAGTGATAAAAAGTTTTGTAGTGAAAGAAATTTTACTATTTTTGCAAGCACAAAATTTAACCAAGTTTTGAGGTCCTATAGCTCAGTTGGTTAGAGCACCTGACTCATAATCAGGTGGTCCCTGGTTCGAGCCCAGGTGGGACCACACAAAAAGCCACTTACAGTAGATGTGAGTGGCTTTTTTATAGGTTGTAAGGTAATGTCAAAATTTTATCTCAATTCTAATAATAATTATATCAAAAAAAATCATGAAAAATATTTTACTTAGTTTCTTTGCCATTCTATTAGGTGCTTTCATAATATTCAATGTTTGGTGGTCTCATGGTGGAGGAAGATTTTTGGGGATCATAGCTTTTTTTGTTATTGCTGGTGGTTCTCTTTTTTTAAGTATTTCTTTGACAAAAATTATGATCCCAATCCAGGCAGATATTAGTTTTTCAGTTCTTTCAGAAAAAGATAAATATGAAATTCTCAAACGTTCTATTGGTCAGAAAAAACTAAAAATGATCAATATTTGCTACATTTCATTATTTCTGATTTTATTTGCTGCTACAGCCGTTGGATTGGTTATTTCTGTAAACAAATATGAAAAATATCAACTGAAAACTTACGGACTTATTCAGAAAGTGAAAATCAATACGATTGAGCATAAAGGAAAGGGGGATCCCTATGCGTTTTTCGATTTTTATCTTGATGGTAAGAAATATTCTACAGACTTAAGTCAGAAAAACTATACTGTAGGTGATAGTGCAACTATTATTTTTTCTACTGATAATACTGATATTGTAGACTGGGCTGAAGACTTCAATGTCAGTGAATAAATAAACCAGTTTTTACTAAACCAACCCAAACAATCTCACCAAGTAAATGGATATTAAGCATCAGTTCACTTATCATGATTGTTTTATCTTTTTCAGCTTATGTTGTTCAGTCACCTACATTTCCTGAAATTTTATTTACTCAGCCATTCTGTATAGTATTTTGATATAAAATGTAATATTATATCTGTTGCTTTTATTTACTGGTATTTAAGCAAAGGACATCGACGATCGATCCATCAAATTTTATAATGACTGCAAAATCAGATGAAAAGATTAGGCAGTTGAACTATCTGCCAGGAATATATGTGCTATTAGTGAGATTATAAGGTCCGTAAATAAAATTACTTTTCAATGCCAATTAAAAATTATATTTCAGCCCACCGGTAATGTAGCCTTGTAAAGCTGTTATAGAGGCTTCATCGGTACCTAATTGTGAAGTGTAACTATTTATATAATTGAAGGATTTAAGATTCAAAATATTATTAAATCTTATGTTATATTCCCAGTCAGACTTTTCTTTTCGATAAGATACCTGTCCACCAATTAAAAAATTTCTTAATGTATTCTGTTCAGTTTTCTGGATTAAATACTCTCCCAGAATATTTCCTATTAATTCTTTTTTATATTCGTTCTTATACCCAATGATATTTTTAGATTATCTTGTTTAGAGTTTGTATTAAAGAAACTTTGCTCAAAAATACCTTTTGTGAAAGTGTACCCCAGATCAAATTGTAAAGGTCTGTTTTTAAAATTAGTCGATAATTTTTGAGAAAGCTCAAAGTTGTAAATAGAAGTTACATTATTATTTCCTGCAATAAAATTTGAATCTTTAAAAATAGATCCCGAAAATTTTGATTTCAAATTCAGACTTTTTGATAGTCTGTTGTCACTGGAAAGCACTGAGACATATCTGTCTTTAGATTGTCCTATAGTATTTTGTAAAGCTGAAAATGTTCCAAAGTTTTTTAAATCAGAAGTGATACTTGGCTTAATCTTCTCATATATAAAAATAAAAAACAGTAAAGAACCTTTTTCCATATTAAACCTGTTCCAGGTGAATTTGTAGTTTTCGATATTACTTAACAGATCAGGCGTCAGTAATCCATTTTGGGAAGAAGATAATTCTTTTGTATATACAGGGCTATATTGAAGAAGTCTTATGTTGGGAGTTGTATATCTGGAATTATATTCTATTCCGATCTCCGTGCTAGCTTCCGATTTCGGGCTATATTTTATTTTAAAGCTTTTTTCAAAATAGTGTTTTTCGGACTCATTTATGGTGAGAAAATGAGAACTTAACGATCCGGAAAAATCAAATTTACCAAACTGTTTATAGAAGCTTAAATCATTTATATAATGATATATCTTTATCTTTTTGCTTTCATTGGTTTGAGAAGCAAACTCTAAGAGTTCAGATGCATCTTTTTTGTAAGAAAGCCCGGAATGAAAGTTGAAATTTACAAGCTTATTTTTATTTTTCAAATAAGCATCTAACGAATATTTATTTGAAGTGATATCATATCTTTGAGAAAGAAAATCGTTATTCGTTAAGAACAGATTGTTATTGGAAAGCACATTCAATCTACCCGAATAATTTTCATTTAATTGGCTTAAGGCTAATATTATTTTTGAATTATTCATTTGCTTATTCCAGGATAGAAAGTTGCTCAGATTATTATTTTTTACAGTATTCCGGATGTCATAAAAAGTAGAAGCTTCAGAATAACGTTCAGTTTGTTGATTGAAATTATCCTGAGTAGGGTTGTATCCAAAATTGTAATATAAAAAGCTTTTGTCATCAAAACTCTTTTTAATTTTAATCTGGGTTGTTCCTAAATAACCTTTATTTTTTTCTGCCTTTTGTTCATTGAAATTATAATTTTGCGGTTGCCCTTCAAATGCAGTTCTTTTTGTAGTTGAAAGTTTTTCCAAACTGGCATTATTTAAAATTGAAAATGCAGTGATGCTAAAACTCTTTTTTGATTTGGAATATTGTAAAGCTCCAAACTGATTAGATTTAGATTTTACTT
Organism: Chryseobacterium sp. T16E-39; assembly: GCF_002216065.1. Lineage (NCBI taxonomy): Bacteria > Pseudomonadati > Bacteroidota > Flavobacteriia > Flavobacteriales > Weeksellaceae > Chryseobacterium > Chryseobacterium sp. T16E-39. The sequence goes on from NZ_CP022282.1 coordinate 4,007,947, forward strand.
TATTATCATTATTTAAAAAAGAAGGGATCTCCACATCCACAGAACTGCTCGAATTTTCTATGTTTTCCTGAGAATTCATTTCATAGAAATCCATAAAGCTAATTGGGTCTTTAGCAATATTATTTGCATCTGCAATTAAAGCAAGATTACCGATTTTACCAAGCTTAAATAGATTAGAATGAGCAAGATAAGAATTTTTAGTACCATAATTTCCTTCAATATTTCCTGTTATTTTTCCTTTGTATTCTTCTTTTAATTTTAAATTTAAAGCGGTGGATTGGTTTCCACTTAAAGTAGTGAAATTCTGCCAGAGATCAATCCCACTAATCATATCAGCTGAAAGATTTTGAGTTGCTATTTTATGATTTTTTCCAAAAAATTCATTTCCTTCGACCAAAACCTGACCAATTGTATTTCCTTTGTAGGTTACTTTCCCATTATCTGAAATATCTAACCCCGGAAGTTTTTTAATCAGATCTTCCGTGGTTCTTTCTGTTCCGTCGCGAACAGCTTTTAAGTTAAAAGAAATTGTATCTTCTTTTGCTTTTGCTATTTTAGGACGGGATTTTATTTCGACCTCCTGTATTTCTTGTACCTGTGGTTCTAAAACGATTTCAAAATCAGATTGATCAAGAGTGTTGATCTCAAGGATTTTTGTTTTATAAAAAACAGAAGTGAATTTTAAAGAAAAAACCCCCTTTTCAGAGAGTTCAAATATACATTGTCCTGCATTATTAGTTTTTTTGAAATCTATTGTTTTACCATTTTTAATGAGTTGTACATTTACATTTTCAGAAGATTTATTTGTATTGTCTTTTATTTTAATGTGAATACTTTGAGACCATGCTATTGAAAAACTCATTAAAAATAGAACGTATAGTAATTTCTGCATTATTTTAAAGCTTTATTTCTTCAAAAGTAGGTTTGCTTCTTTGCTCATTAACCTCTTTTAATTTTTTATCATAGTCTTCATTTTTAAATACTTTTAATCTTGTATTAATTTTTTCAATATCAGACTCTTTTGCATCATTGCTAATTTTTGTGGCAGTTATGGTATAGTTTTCAGTTTCAACTCTTAAAACGAGTCCCGGGAAATTATTAAATGAAAAAGGACCAGCAGAAATAGGAATCGCTTCCGTATACCAAACTTTATAATTTGTCATTGAATCAAAACTTACTTCAACCAGTTTACAAACATAGTTGTCTATATTCATCGTATCATCTTTGTACTCTATTTTCGCAAATTTTGTGTCTTTATAGCCGTAAAATTCTTCATTAGTATCTTTAAAATTATGATAAGCATAATTGCCGTCATCATTTTTATTATGGTACATTTTTAGTTCGATTTCTTTATAGATTTCTCTTTTATGAATTTGTACATCATTTTCCTTTTTGTCTCCTGCATTATGGGATATTGAATTACGGGGAATGGACTTAAAAAATGAATATCCATCTGTATAATAAAGAAAATATTTCTGCGGCTTTTTACGCTCGGTATTTACTTTGTCCTGGTATTCTTTTGTTAAATTACTATTATGGTCTATATCTTTTAGGTCATATTTTTCATATTCAACCTTTAGATGTTGGGAGGAAATCAGGATGTTGATCAGTAATGTAGCTAATAAAATTAATTTAATTCTAAATTTCATATTTATTATATTTAAAAAATAGTGTGTATTAAAATTATACACACTATTCAGTTTAGTTCTAAGGATTTGGATTTCCGTCAACAAAAGTAGTTCTTGGATCGTTTGCTCCACACCAGCTAGATGTTTGTGCTGTGTGCTGTTGTGTATTAACATATGTCTGACCATCCATTCCTACGGAAGTAGTCTCAGTAGTCCAGCTCCAGATTGTTGTACAGATTTTACGAAGTTGTACATCAATCTCTTTTTGTTCTTTAGTTTTAGAATCTACATTAGTCTTAATGTTTACAACATTTTCTTTTGCGAACCCTAAAGTTGTTCCGCCTAATAAGATTGCTCCTAATAATACTTTTTTCATTTTTTTAACTATTTAAAATATGCTATTATTTTTTTGTCATATGATCCCTGACATGGGTTTGCTGATCAGCTCTATTTATACTTTTCATACTGCGCATTATGAAAAGAAAATATTATGTTTTGTCTGAGGCAAAGATGCAGCAAAGCGAAATTACTTTACAAGTGATCGCTTTATAAATTCAAGAATCAATAGGTATAGATTCTTGAATTTATAAGTTTTAAATAGTGTAAAATGAGTGTTTTATGCTTTTTTTATTTCTAGGGCTTCAATTTCTTTTAAATAAATGGAAAGAGTTGTTCCTGTTCTTTTTTTGAAAGCTAATGTGAAAGCCTGCTCGTTATTGTATCCCAGTTCTTCAGCAATAAATGGTATTTTATAGGATCTGAATTTTCTATCATTTGCTAATCTGCTAATTGCATAATCAATACGAAGATCATTCAAATAGGTTGCGAAATTTTTTTCTTTATAAATGTTGATAATCTCAGATAGATATCGGGAATTTGTTTTTGCTTTTTTTGCAACACTATTTAAAGTAATTCCTTTTTGAAGAAATTGCCTTTTTGCCTCAAAAGAATCGAGTTCTCTTAGAATGTTTTGTGCAACATCCTCGGAAGTAGCTCTGATAATTTTAGATTCTGTATTTTCAAAATTTACTACTTTAGATGGCGGATCATCTAATTCGTCCTTTGTTATTTGTACTTCAACCTTATTGTATACAGACTGCAATAATTCCTGAGCAATTTTTTTATATTTCCTTTCTGATTTATAATATAAGAATAATACTAAAGCAAGTACCAATGTTAGAATACCAATAGAAAAATAGAGAATTATTTTTCTGTTTTCAAGTTCCGAGATGATTTTAGCTTTTTCATTAACAAGACTTGGTGTATCATATCTTCTGGGAAGCTCTCTTGATACATACCTAAACCGGGAATCAAGCTGCTTATCAATATTTAAAAACCGATCAATATAATAAAGTTGCTTTTCTTTATCACCTTTTTCCTTGTAATATCCTATAATATAAGGATACACTTCACGAAGCTCAGGGAAAGTACTATTGTTCTTTTTTATCAAAGAGTCTATTGCCAAAAAGTTTTGCATAGCTTTTTCTTTTTGTCCCATTCCTGCATATGACTGTCCAAGATAGAATGTCGCATAATTTATACTTAATGCATCTGAACCGGATTTAATAAAATATTGCCTGGAACTCATTAAATTATTGACAGCATCTTTGTAATTTTTTACCTTTAGATTGTACAGTCCGGATAATGATAAATATTGATTATAACGATAAATATTATCCTTTTGAAATGATTTTAGGCCTTCTCCGATAAGTACCTTAGCAGAGTCTAGCTTTTCAATATCAAGATAAGTACTTGCTAAACTTAAATGAATATCAGAAAGTTCATTTTTACTAAGGTATGGAGCATTATATAAATAAAATCTTAGTTTTTTTGCAGCTTCATAATGTTTTCCAATATAGTTATTAAGGTATGCAATACTTACTTCTGCAAAAGCAATTTGTCGTTTATTACCTTTTTCCTGAGCAAACTTTAAACCTAATACATAGTTATTCAGGGCTTCTTTTTGATGATCGTAGCGGAAATATATATTTCCCCTTAATAAATAGAGACGTGCAGGATAAGTTTCTTTTTTTGAATTTCTTGTAGATATTTGCACACTATCAAGATATTTTAGCGCATTGGGAAATGATTCATTAAAATGCATGAGAACATAGCCCTCCACAATTTTTTCACTATTTTTTTCACTTTTGGCTTTTTCAAGATAATAATGACTGATCAAATTTGCATCCTTAATCTTATCAATACTGTTGTATTCATAGTATTTTGTTTCTAATTCGGAGAATGAGTATTTTTTTAGGGTGTCGGGCTGATTAGTTTGTGCTACTAATACACGAAAAGATAGAAGGAGTAAAAAAATAAGTCTAATTTTCATTATTAATTTTCAAATATGTTGTAAAAATATTATTTTAATTTATCATAAGTCCAATGGTTTCATTTTTTTTTGATTTTCTATAGTAAATGATTGTCATTTAGATATTTATTGTTGGTATTGTGTTGATAGATTCTTGAATTTATAGAAGTACTCTTTAGTATATTGAAAAAATATTATTTTATTTGCCAACGATTTTAGTTTAAAATAATTTGAAAAATGAAAAAACGAAAGCAAGTTCAAAGTGAAAAAAAGTTATCTTTGATAAAATTACAGCTTAGTAAAATTAATAACATGGCTAGTATTCATGGAGGTATACGATTACCAATTCAAGAAGTAATTGGTGATGGTTCTGACGGATGTATATTTCCAGAAGATGCCAGCGCTCCTGTAGACCATGGTATTAAACCACCTACACAATAATTTTGTAGAAACTTTATGAAACACAGAATATTTATTATTACTTCTTTTTTGTCAGTTTTCCTTCATGCGCAGAAAACAAATCTTGCACCTTCAGTACCAGTAATAGAGGAAAATTTTGGAATTTCAATTACAGACGATTACAGAAATCTCGAAGATGTAAATGATCCTTTAACTAAGCAATGGATGAAATCTCAAACAGATTATACACATTCTACGCTTAGAAGTATTCCTAATTGGAATAATTATTTAAATCTAAGAACTGAATTGGATAAAAAACAAGGATATTCTATATCTGATTTAAGAATTACAAGTAATGATAAATATTTTTATTTAAAAAGAAATGCTGGCGAAAAGACAGCAAAAGTATATTATAGAGAAGGATTTGCGGGTAAAGAAGAACTATTATATGATCCATCTAATTTTGTTTCTGCAGGTGCAAACAAAACTTCGGGCAGTCACGAATTTGTAATCAATGTAATAAGTCCGAGTTGGGATGGTAGCAGGTTAGCTATTTCCTTATCTGAAAAGGGAAAAGAAATATCCGAAGTAGTCATTATGGAGGTAAAAACCAAAGCTGTTCATCCTGAAATTATCACACAACTTAATCCATCTACAATTGGTGGTATTAAATGGTTGGAGGACAACTCTGGCTTTTTGTATGTACACTATCCTGATGCAGATGTGAAGTCTCCGTTGTTTGCAAAAAATACCCAAACCGTCATGTATAAAATTGGGGAAGATCCTAATAAACGGAATGTTGTTTTTTCAAACCTTCATAATCCTGACCTAAACATTACAAAGAATGAATATCCTGCAATACTAACGTATGATCCTAGTGATAAGTATTACATTGGGATATTAGTTGATGCAGAAGATTTTAGGAAGACATTTATTATAGATAAAAAAGACTTTCTGTCTGGCAAAAAAAATTGGAAACCTTTATATAATAAGGATAGTAAGGTATTTTTTTTAAGAGTTGTTGGAAATGAAATTTATTTCTTGTCAGGATTAAATTCTTCCAATTATAAATTATGCAAAACCAATCTCAAAAATCCAGACTTCAAAAATCCAGAGGTATTAGTTCCTGAAAAGAAAGACGAAGTGATAAAAGGTTATTCGATCACTAAAGATGGAATTTATTACAATACTACTAAAAACGGAGTAGAGGCAAAATTGTATGTATTGAAGGGGAATAAAGAAATTTCTATTAAGCTTCCATTTGTTTCTGGAAATATTGATTTGTCATCAAAAGGGAAAGATTTTTCTGATATATGGGTAAAATGTTCAGGCTGGGCAAATGCAGAACAAAGGTACAGATACATACTTAATACAAACACTTTTACTAAAGAGAATATTGCTCCGGTTCTTGAATATCCGGAATTTAAAGATATTATAGTAGAAGAAATAACCGTAAAATCATATGATGGGACCGAAGTTCCTTTATCCATAATTTATAGTAAGAACCTTAAAAGAGATGGTTCAGCACCAGTGCTTATGCAGTGTTATGGGGCATTTGGTGAATCTTATTCTCCATTTTTTGCCATTAGCTATCTGTCTTGGGCAAGCCAAGGAGGAATTGTAGCAGTACCTCATGTACGTGGAGGAGGAGAAAAAGGAGAGCAATGGCATATTGATGGAAAAAAATTAAAGAAGCCGAATTCATGGAAAGATTTAATTGCTTGTACAGAATTTTTAATCAATGAAAAATATACTTCAGCTAAAAAAGTTGCTGTATGGGGTACAAGTGCAGGGGGAATATTAGTGGGTAGAGCCATTACAGAAAGACCTGATTTATTTGGTGCTGTTATTGCAGAATCGGGAGTTTTAAATCCACTTCGAGTAGAAAAGAGTGGTAATGGAGGAACCAGTATTAAAGAATATGGTGATCCTAATGATTCAACTGAGTTTAAAGGGGTGCTTGAAATGGACGCTTATCAGCATATTAAAAAGGGTATTAAATATCCATCTATGTTGCTTTGTGCAGGAATTAATGATCCAAGAGTTGCACCATGGCAATCCGCTAAATTTTCTGCAAAGGCGCTAGCAAGTAGCACATCTGATAATCCAATTTTATTAAATATTGACTATGAAGGAGGGCATGGAAGTGATATCACAGTATTGAAAAGATACACAAGTTTAAGCGAGATCTTTGCTTTTGCCTTCTGGCAGTTGGGGCACCCAAATTATCAGAAAAAATAAAGCAGAAAGTAAATGCCAAGTTTTCCGTATCAGTTTTTTGAAGAATTCGCAGTTCGGACACCCTTATTTTCATATAAAACATTTATGAGTCGTTTGAGTCAGGACGACATTTCAGATAATGAACTCAAGGAGATTTATTCAGATGCTTCTTTTCAAGAAGCAGTCTATCTTGCCTCACCAGATCTGTATAATGAATTAAGGAAATGGTTTAGTGGGGAAAAAGAATATTCGGATAAGGATCAATACAGATTAAAAAATACGCTTTTAAAATATTTCAGTCGTATTAGTTCACGATGTACGCCGTTTGGACTGTTCGCTGGAGTAAGTTTAGGAGAATTCAATAAAGATATTTCAATTTTATCTGAAAAAGAAAATGTGGAATTCAAAATAGTTCGGAATACTACATTGGATATGCATTTTCTTGTTTTACTATCTCAACATTTTACTGAAGTGCCTGAAATTAGGGAAAAATTGTTGTTTTTCCCGAATACCTCTATTTATAAGACAAGAAATAAACTAAGGTACATAGAATTTGAAAACCTTAATGGAAGAAGAGAATATGTAACATCAGTTGCAGCTCTTTCCAATGAACTAGACAAAGTATTGCAATTTTCCAGACAAGGTAAAGCCATTTCTCAAATTGCAGATATTCTGGTTAATGAGGATATAACAAAGGAAGAAGCAGAAGAGTTTATTAATGAACTTATAGAAAATCAGATATTAATTAGTGAATTAGAGCCTTGTGTATCTGGAGTAGACTTTTTATCTAAACTTATTTCTCTGTTAAAAAGTAAGGAAATAACAGAAGCATATACTATTTTGATGACCATCCGGAAAAAGCTTGAAAGATTGGATGAAAATATTTCTAATAACATACAGCTTTACCACGAAATTGAAGATCTTATAAAATCTTTTAAGATAAAATATGAAGGTAAATTTCTTTTCCAAACTGATTTATATTATCAGAATAAAGCAGAACTTCCAGTACGTTGGAAAAAAGAAATAAAAACAGGAATAAGCTTTTTAAATAAAATAATATCAGCTAATACAGATACCTATATTGATAATTTTAAAAAAGCATTTCTTGAAAGATTTGAGCATGAAGAAGTTCCATTGCTTTTTGCTTTAGATACGGAAATAGGAATTGGATATCGACAGGATATTCTAGCTAAAGGTGTACATCCATATCTTGATGATCTGCCTAAACGTAAGTCTAAAGTAAAGCAAGAGCTAACTATAAAACTAACTCCCATACAACTTCTCCTTAATCAAAAGCTGCAGGAAATACAGCTTGAAAATACGACGATTGTTCAATTAACAAATGAAGATTGTAGCCATTACACAGAAAATTGGGAGGATATCCCAGATACTTTTTCTATCGTTGCAGAGATTATTTCTGAAAATAATGAAGAAAAAATTGTATTGCAAGGATTTAGGGGTGGCAGTGCTGCTAACTTATTAGCAAGATTTTGTTCTGAAAAATCTGATATACAGGATGTATTAAAAAAAATTACAGAAAAAGAAGCCGAATTAAATTCTGATTATATTCTGGCAGAAATCATTCATTTACCAGAAGCCCGAATTGGAAATATAATAAGAAGGCCAACGCTTAGAACTTATGAAATTCCATATTTAGCACAATCTATTCTACCTAAAGAAAATCAAATACCTGTTGATGATTTATATATTTCCGTGCGGGAAAATAAAATCATTTTACGGTCTAAAAAATTAAATAAAGAAATACGACCTTATTTAACCAATTCTCATAATTATTCAGCGAATTCACTACCTGTTTATCATTTTCTGTGTGATTTACATTCACAAAATAGTAGGCCACGATTGCAGTTCGATTGGGGAGACATGAAGTTTTTATATAACTTCTTTCCTAGAATAGAGTACCGGAATATTATTTTTTCTAAAGCATGCTGGAAAATTAATGAAAAAGAAATTGAGGAGATAAATAAGATAGCTGACAACAAGATAAAATTGTTAGAGCAAGCAAATGAGTGGAGAAGAAAAAGAAAAATTCCTACATGGATACAATGGGTAAGGAATGATAATACCTTAACCTTGAATTTAGAGAATTATGAAATGTTAAAATTATTCATTCAAATTGTTACTAAGGAAAAAACAATTTTGATAGAGGAGTTTTTGTACAATGAAAATGATGATTTTAAACGTGAGTTTATCTTTCCTATGTATAAAATAAACACTTAAGGATGAAAAGAAAATTTACACCTGGGTCAGAATGGATATATCTCAAAATTTACACGGGGGTCAAGACTGCTGATATTATTTTGGAAGAAGCAGTATTGCCTTTAATTGATTATCTGAAACAAACTCATGGTATTTCTTGCTGGTTTTTCATTCGTTATAACGATCCTAAGTCTCATTTAAGAATAAGAATTAAATGTAATACTCAGAATCATAGCGAAATTTTTGCTAAGATTAATAAGGATTTTTATGAATATGTAGAAAGTGGGGAAATATCCAATATACTATTTGACAGCTATCACAGAGAGATTGAAAGATACGGAGTAAATACCTATCACAATGCTGAGGTATTATTCCATCAAAACAGTGAATTCGTAGTAGAATGTCTGGATTATGATGATGAAGAAAAAATCATTATTTCCCTATTTTATATTGATGAAATTCTGAATAAATTAAATCTTCCCATTCAGGAAAAATTGGAATGGATCAAAGGTTTTAATTTTTCTTTTAAAGAAGAATTCAATGCAGATAAAAAACTTAATTCGCAGCTTGATAAAAAGTATCGGGAGTTGAAACCAAAGTTTCTTGAATTTCTTAATTCTGAAGAATTTTCAGAAGAGAGAAATGAGGTTATTGCCAATATTGAAGAGAGTAGTGCTGAATTTCAAAATATATACAGCTGCCATGAAAACCAGTCTTTGGGAATGCCATTGCAGAATTTTTTCCAAAGCATATTTCATATGAACATCAACAGGCTTTTTGTTTCTAATCAGAGAGTATTTGAAATGGTGATCTATGATTATCTATTCAGATATTATAAAAGTAGTGTTTATAGCCTTCGTAAATAGATCGGTAAAAGCTTATTATAAGGTATTTAAAGTGAAAATAAAAATTAAATACTGTTAAAAAGTATAACATCTCAACAGTATTTTGAAAGGATAAAGATTATTAATCAAATGACCCTCAATATTATCAGGAAACGATTGTTCAAGATTGTCAACCCATTTATCTCTTAGAATGTTTTTTATTACTGTTACAATACCGTCACAATCATAATCCACGAACCTTTGTTGTTTATTGGTCTCGAATGTGGAATTTATCTTCTGGTCATCATACTGAAATCTAAGTTCTTTATCTTTTCTGCAATTATTTTCAGTTCTTTAATAAAATATAGTTGCATTAAAAGCAAAACCCTCGCAAAAGCGAAGGCTCTGTTATCTACAAAGGCCCGTGCAGTATACTCGCACAGGCCTAGAGAACTTTATTTTATTATTTTTAAAGTATTTATTTTTATCAAATTCCTAGCGGCATTTTTGGTATGATAATACTTTACAATTTTCATATCCTTATCTATGCATATTCTAATGGATAATTCTTTTTTATCGTAGTTCCATTTTTTTATTTCTTTTTGGTCGTTTTGTACAAAATCCACATAGGCAAAACAATATTTTTTAGTTTCACATGATTCTGAATTTAAAAACACTTTATCAAAAATATCCCCATTTCTAAATGTACCAAAACCCAATCCTCTTTCAAAAATAATACTTTTTGCATTTTGTAATATTTTCTGCTTGGAGATCTCTTTGGGGTCTTCTAGATTTATTTTAAAATGAAATGGTATAAAGATCATGTCATAATAACTTCCACTATCTATTTCAAAATAATAAAAAATACCTAAACCTTTGTAAGAGTTTTCGTTAATACTATTATTATTATTATTATTTGTACATCCAAATGTAAAAATGAGCAAAAGTAAGAAACATAATATTTTAATTTTTTTCTTTAGCATAAATGTATTTTCATTATTTAATTAAGTTTCCTTTCTTATCTCTTCCAATTTGAATATAGGATGGTGTATCTTTACCCTTATTTTTATTTGCCCTTTCAAGATAATCCTTATAATAATTGCTATTTAGTTTTTTTCCTTTATCACCCATCAAATCACCAACGAAGCCGGAATGCGCCTTTGAAATAACATTACCTTTTTTATCAGTAACATCCGTATACCTATCGGGTAAACCGATAAAGTGACCTGTTTCATGCATGATAGTCATATTATCACCGTCTGAATAAATAGTTCCTGTATTACCTGTAAAGTGTGTTAAACTGCCATCAAATGAGTCTTCAGATATAACTCCATTGACTTCTGATCTCCCACTCTTATTAACTAAATTTAAAATATTTTCTCCATCTTTTAAATCATTAGAATTAATATTCTTTTTATAAACATACTTTATATTAAATCCTACTTCCGCTCCATCAACTTTTTTACTTTTAAATGTACCTTTTGCTAAAGTGTTCAACTCTTTTGCTCGTGCTGCTGATGCATTTGCTCCAGTAATATAAACTGTTGCTCTTACTTCCATTTTAGATACAGTTCTATCTTTACGGAACATTCCTAAAATTCCAAGTATAAAATCTCGCCCATCAGGATCAACATATTTTACGGGGTTATTAGCTGTATAAACGTATGGAGACATTTCAGGATACTTCTCAGCTAATGGATCAACTCCATACCAGATACTCAATCTCGGATTATAATATCTCGCTCCATAATAATATAATCCAGTGTCTTCATCTAATTCTTTTGCATTGAATTTATATGGATTGTTGTATGAACCATCCATTTGTTCCAACATTGTTTCCCCGAAAGGTAAATTTACAAAAAACTGGGTAGCTTGTGAAAATGAATTGGTTACAAATGTAGATGTTCCGAGATGGTCTCCATGCAGGTAATATAATCCAGGATTTTGATTCGTTTCTCTCAATTCTGTAGAAATATCCTTGCCTAGTCCTGCTTTTTTAAGATAAGCTTTGAAATCTACTTCAGGATCTACTGTTTCCTTTTTATTGCTTTGATCTGCTATTTTTGTAGTTGTTGGAAGGTTTTCAAAAATAGAGGCATTATCAAGGAGTCGGCTTGCAAATCTTTTTGATCCTTCAAAATAATGTTTTGTATACTGCCCGGTAGAGCTTACGGTAACATATGCATTTGGATAAATTTTGTAATCAATAAGTCTTACATCATCCGGATTAATCAATTCGCCATTCTGATAAAGATCCGCAGGACGTTCTAATCCATATCTAATGGTTCTTTCCCCTTCATCATCATATACATGGTATTGATATAGTCCCGAGTTATCATTATAAAATGCTTTCATACGGTCTTGTTCATCCCAAAACATTCGTTTTTCTCCAGTAGGATCAATATGTCGGACAGGGTTTCCGTTTAAGTCATATTCAAATTTTTCAACATTTCCGGAAGCTCCATCCGCAACCTCTGCTACTTGATGAGTTTTTGGAATGTATTCATATTTATTCTCATAAGTATTCTCATGGACAACGTTTTGGTCTCTTTCATGGAATTGGTTTTTTGATATGATTCCTCCTGATTCATTATATTTCATTTCCAATTTATAGGATGTAGGAACGTTCATCGTAACTGGGATAGGTTGGTTTTCTCCATCCGTCAATACTTTTTCGGAACCAGTACCTATCAGTCTGTTAAGGGTATCATATTTGAAACCAAATAAAAACATTCCTCCCATTCCATTAGCTAGCTGAGAAGCCTCATTCTTAATTGTTGTAATGTTTCCAAAATCATCATACTCGTAGGTATTTCTAAGCATCTGATTATTGGAAGAGTTTCTCAGCCCATAATTTCGTAATCTACGGTTGCTATCATTGTAATAATAATCATGAGAAGTTCCATTTCCATTGATAATTGATGTTCGCTGTTCATAATGATCATAGGTTATATTCTGGATATAAGTTTCACCTCTGTCGTTATTTACTGATTTAAGATTACCACCCAGATCATAGTGATAGGAAACTATTTCATTGTCAGGATATTTAATTTTGGTCACACGGTTCCAACTGTCATAATTAAAGTAGGTTTTAAAGTACATATTAGGGAAATAATAACCGCGTATAAATCGCTCTTCTGAAATAACTTCTCCCATTCTTCCATACGTGTATTTTGTATTACCTGTACCGTCATATTTTGCAATAAGTCTTCCTAGGTTGTTATTACCGGCTCCAATGTATCCATACTGATAAGAAACATTATTGGGATTAGGGTGTCCATTAGGAAGGTCCGGTAACTTAATGTCAGTAAGCCTGTTGTATTCATATGTATATTGAATAGCGGGTTGTCCTGCAGCGCTCAGATTATTGGTTAACAACTCAGTAAGATTTCCTGAAGGATCATAACGATACGTTGTAATTCCTTTGTCAGGATGTATTTGTTGTGTCTTCCTTCCCGCAAGGTTGTAGGAGTATTCAGTTCTCAATCCTTGAGGGTCTTCAGCAACCATGAGTTCACCAATAGTATTATATTTAAATTTGGTGGAAAGTGGTTGAGTGTAAAGGTAATCGTTTTTCTGAATCATTTTCCCTTCAACATTAGATAAGATTTCTGATTTTTCTGACAAAAACTCGTCAGTCACTTTTAACAAATTATTTTCAATACTATACGTTGTCTTTTTAGTGTTGTTGTCTTCATCGGTATCTGCAATTACCCGATCCTGGCTGTCATATAGCTTTGAGGTAGATGCATATCCCGTAGCAGTATTGAAGTTTTGCATACTTGCAGCTTCATAAGTAGGATGATACTGGCGAATAACTCTTCCCAAATTATCAAATACTTGTTTCCCTGATACGGATCTGCTTTCAGCACCTTGTTGTTCAATATCCTTTTTGACCTGTATGATTCTTCCAAGGAAATCAGAATAGGTTTCTGTCATAATTTTATTTCCGGCAGCAGCATATTCCGGATCAAAATTGGCCGTTGATGCACGGTATACTTTAACTGTCGCGTCATTGTTTGGAATTCCTGCATGATCGAACCAATAACGGTAGGCTACTGTTGGGACAGTAGAACCACTTGCGATCTCATTAGGTCCCATAATTGATTTTGTTCTTCCAAATCCATCATAATAAAAGACCATTGCATTTCCTCCTGTATCTACTTTTCTGGTTACCACATCAAAAAGAGGATTATAAATAGCAGTAGAAGTTAATTGGAAGGTGTCCTTTGTTTTGATGATATATTTTCCCGTTACTGTATCATCATATGTATAATCTAATGTATATCGCTCGTTGTTATTATTCGGAGGATAGGTGACTTTAATAATATTTCCTGCAGCATTATACTTTATATCAGTAGCGATATACTGTGAACCATCAAAGGTAGAAAAAGTTCCAATATCTCCTGTATTCAAATTGATATTAGAGGCTTTTCTTCTTCTTAACAGCTGACCTGTAGTAGTTCCTTCAAACACTTCAATAAGGGTAGGGACTCCGATAATATTATTATTAAGTGCCTGGTATTTAATATTAGAATTATAAATAGCAGAAGGACTGGTATATTGATATTTTGAAATTTGCCCTTTGGTTGTATAGGTAAATTGTTCAGTAGTTTTTATACTGCCTCCTGGCTCAGAAATTGTTTTTGTCTTTTTATCTAATAAAGCAATAGCCATTTTCCTTCCTTCTCTACCTCCTGCATCATAATCTAATGATAGATCTGAAGCAAGGTCTATTTTTGTCACATTATCTGTGAACTTTCGAAGTTTATAGGTGTAGCTTACATCTGAAGATGAGCTTCCACCGCTAACTGTGCTTCGTTTTATAAGACCGTTCAGTAAATAAGTGTTGGTGAAATAAGTATCTGTAGATGTTCTTACAACTGAACTTCCATCCATCTCTTGTTTTGTCACAGTTCCAAACCCAAAGTCTTCTCTCTCTCTTCTGTCGTACCTTCTATTGCTAAACGAATATCTGGTTTCCATTTTATTTCCTTGCTCAGTAGTGTAACCGGAAGAATACATATCTGGATTGACAACGTTTATTTTGCTCACAACTAATTTAGCATGAGGGTTAGCATAATTAGCCCTTGCGAATTGGTAATCCAGTAAATATTTCCCTTTTGTAAAACTGTTGGTAACGGATTTAAGTTTATTGGTTCTGCCAATTAATGAATAATTCACCGTAAAACCTGAGTTGTCATCGATTACAAGATCTGTAAATCCATCACCGTTCATATCTTTAAACGCTTTTCTCGTTTCAGATACATTGAGCCCTAAATTAGCTGTTGCGCCAAGTCCTGCCTTAATATAAAGGATAAGGACAATGAAAGGGGGAATAAGGGTAATTGGACCAATATTGAACATATAGTTCCCTCCAAAAGAGAATGAACCATTAAATGATCTGGTTTCATCTGTAAAGTCCACATTTCCTGTGCTTTTTACTAGAGGAACAGCTGTATCAAATTTACTTCCAAGATTATATCGAACGGTAGTTGAGTTATTAGAATTGTTGATCTCAAGAATATCTATTAAGCCATCCCCATTTACATCTTCATATACAACATCTCCAGTTCCAATAGAGGCAGAGGCTCCTACGCTTGCACTGATTCCGAAACCAAAACTACTTAAAGCTCCCAGATTAGCAGATGAACCAAGTCCGCCGCCAATTCCAAGGCTTAAGCTTCCTTTAGGGTGAGAACGATAGGTAATCATATTTTCATATGGAGCTGCGGCCCCTAATCCTTTTCCAAGATTTAATGCATATCCCATATTGGCACCAGCGCCACCAACCACTCTATCAGGGAGACCATCCCCATTAATGTCCATCCAGAAATTAATCCCAGAGTCACTAGAGTCATAATAAGAATTTGCTCCTGCACTTATGGATCCTCCTCCTGACCATGGTAATCCTGAATCTGGTTTGGAAGACGTTCCCAGGTCACCCTGAGCGCCTAATCTTCCTGCAACAGAAAAAGCATTATAAGAGAATCCTACAGAGTTCATTTTCAGGTGACTTGAATTGCTTGTTGGATAATCATCAACAGACATAAGTTGGATATCCTCTAAACTTCCTGTAGAGTTTGTAAACTGCATTGATTTAGGATATATGATATCAGGATATCCATCCCCGTTAAGGTCAGAGAACATCTGTGTTTCCACACTCCCGATTCCTGTAAGATAGGTTTCAGAATTTCCTCCGCTTCCCATATTGAAGCTTAATCCATCAGTCGTATTACGTGAGCTGCTTTTCTGTATTTTACTAATTGCTTTCATCGTAGTACTTACCGATAATTGCCCAGATGTGTACGTTGTAGGTACTACGGCAGGTGTAGAAGGTACAGGGTTGCTGAAATAATCTACAGTTTCATCATTTTGAAATCCTAAATCTGTTGAATATTGATTTGGAGCTATACCTACCCAGTAACTTCTGAAATACATTCCTCTGGTTCTTTGTATACTTGGCTTCATGGAAGCAATATTCTGAGAAACAGTATTATTTCCGGCATTTGGATCGCTGGTTGCATTTAGAATACACTGAGCTAAAGCAGCATTATCATTGGTTATACTATAACATGACTGATATGGGTTTTGCGTTGAAACTGCCGCTGAAAAAGCTGATATTTCAATTGGTCCTCCATAGGCGTAATCACTTAAGATTCCAGGTTGATACAAAAATTGTCCCCAGTTGTTAAAAAGTGGTGTTTTTGTATTGTACATGGCCGTATTTACTGCTGTTGCAGAAGTATTAGCATAAAAGCTTGTAGTATCATAATAAACAGTAAATGGCTTACCCTGGAAATACTCTGAATATTTATTAAATAAAGCATAATCACCTCCAGTTTTACAATATACCTCAACGGTTACTAAAAGATTATTTCCTGCAACAGTGGAAATATCTCCATTAAAGATTTCGACTGGTGAAGTACCGGAAATAGTTTGCCCTGAAACCATATCTTCTTCTATGAGGATGCTGTTGGTATGAGATACAACAACTTTCCTTTTACCGAGAACTTCATTCCCTCTTTTGATGATATAATAAAAGGATCCTGTTCCTAAGCTGGAGAAATTGATGTTATCTTTTTTGATCTGTACGCCAAAAGTATGGTTGCCAAGAATACCTGTCATGGATACATTTCTGATATCCAGTTTTTTGGTTAATTGAGTAACTGCAAACGAAGGATACTCTACGATAGGTAAAAAGTTAACATTAACATTTTGATTGGTAGTCGTTGATGCATTATAATCAACAGTTATCTTATTCGTCCAGTTTGAATTAAGGAAATTAGTGTGAGAATCGGATTCTACGATAAATCTCAAATAAACGGGTTCAGCTGGATTAACGTTAAGTGTTAATGAATGGGAAGGTGTAAATGCTGAGGTGTTATGAAGGTATACTTCTGGTGTAATTAAGTTTGTAATTGCACCAGTAACTGCATTTTCAGTTACGATCTTAAATGTAAAATCATCACTGATATTCCCAAGCATAACACTATCCACATTAATGGTAGCTGTTCCCTGTGCATCCAGATAGATAGGTGCTGACAGATTATTCAAAAGCATATTGCTGCCATAGCTACCATTATTTAACTGAAACTGATTTTGGGAAAGTTCAACAGTGTTTGGAATGGCATTTCCCATTGAATCAACATAAGTAATATTCGGATCACATGATACAGCATAATTCTTTACCATATTTTTATGCAGTCTTACATATACTTTATCCCCACTTTTAACAAACAATCTGTTAGGATTGTCAATACCCCATACATTATTGGATGCGAACTGAGGAACGGTTTGCATTTGGGCATAATAGCTGTTGTATCTTTCTATAGTGATGAATTGATAAGGATCACCCGCATGGAGTTCGGTAAGATAAATTCTTCCGTTTTTGTAAATATTGGTGCTTCCATTAGGAGTAGGATCCTGAATCTCCACTGAATAGTACATTTTTTGTGGTGGAGTTTGAATCACACCATAAGAAGACATTACTATATTATCTGTAAACTTAATATAGCCATCCATAGGAGCTACCCAAACTTTAACAACATCGGTGATAGAAGTTGGAGGGTATACAGGCTCGATAGGATCTTTAGGTCCCGGATTGATAATTGGAGGTTGTATAGCTTTTGCTTTGACTACCATATTTTCGGTGTATTCAGAGTGTTTTGTCATTTCTGAAATACCAGTGCTGGGAGTGTATTTGTTAAACCAAACGTCTCCATTATCTACAATGTCTATTAATCCATCAGCATTAGCATCTGTAAGATAGATAGGTGTTTTACCTGTACTTGAAGAGCTTGTTTTAGAATGGCTGTAAACGATTGCTCCCATGTCCCAACCTGAATTGGTGGTGCTGGTTTCTGTATAAGAAAAATCGCCGCCATAATTGGAAATCTTTTTCGAAAGAGAAAACGTAAGGTTGCCCTGAGCGTCTAAGATTCCGGATCTTAAGAAAAGTCCTTCGCCGGGAACTCTGTAGATCATATCCTGTATTCCGTCACCATTGAAGTCGATAAGCTGTTGCGCATTTCTTGCCTCAGCATTCGAGTATCCGAATGGAAACCCAAACATCAGGTGTCCGTAGGCATCACTTGAAGGATAATAGAAATTTAATCCGGCAGCAGGTCTGAAATTAAGTCCTTTTTCTGAAGAAATGTTACCGTTAATTTTGGAAGGACTGACAAGACCTCTTATAAAACCTGAGTACGCTTCTTTGTCATTCTGAAGATTAATATGAGTGTCAGGTCCAAATATTCTTACATTTCCTTGGGCATCTTTAACGTCATTATGATATTCGAAAACGTAGCTGTCACTAATTTCGTTACAGGTGGGTTCGATACCCCCGTTGGTACCTCCGCCTCCGCCACTCCCATCATCCATGGGATCGCGTTCACCAGCCTTATTGGCAAGAGTAGTTGAACAAGGATTATTAGGAACTATATATAGTCTTTTTAAAAGAGTTTTATAAAACTCTCCATCTATATAATCCATTTTATAGGTTCTGATAATCTCCGTTTTATATTTAACCTCGATGTTTTTCAGTAAATAAGGCTCAACACTTTTGAAGCCTTGTTTTCCATTGATACTGATGTCTTTGCGGGTAATAGTCGTCTCTTTATTGAAATTCACACTGTAATCCTTGTTTTTTCCATAAGCGATTTTTTTGATCTGGAAGAATTTTCCACCCGAAACGCTGGCAGGTGCCGATGATACAGATTCGTTGTAATAGGTGAATTCCATCGTGTTTCCGTGGACATCTTCAATCATTCGAAGACCCCAATGAACAATTCCTCCGGAGCCATAAAGTACAGAATCTGGCGTACCCCCATAATAGCTTTTCGTTCCATTAGTAGAAGTTACTTTCCAGGAATAATCACTTGGGCTGGTTCCGATTCTTTCGATAAGTGTAAAGTCATGATTTTTTCTAAGATAAAATTGCTTTACACCACCGGTAGTGTAGTCGGTTCTCAGCTGTCTTTCTGTAGTAATGGCAGTATTGGTCTCACTCACATCGTTATGTCTGTGAGGCATATATCCATTGGGATATACCAGCATTTCTCCATCCAAAGAATAGAGTTCTGTTTCCCCGCTTCCAAATGAAGGGACCCCCCATTTTGTATCTGCGCTGATAGAGGAGAGGCCGTTGATATTCCAACCGTCACCCATCCAGCCGTTGCCTCCGCCACTATTATATCCTATAGATAAAGAAGGCTGCAGGCCTCCTAAGCCTGAAGGAACACGAATAGGGTAGTTCATATTGGCATCTCCCTTTTGTGTTGCGGTTGGGACTTCCATGAGTTGTAGCCCGGAAGTCGGGTCAGCTGCTTTTAGTCCACTGATGCTGGTTGGAGCAAAGGCCTCCAATTGTGATGATTCAGGGACGGAAATGATCCCGTTGATATAATCTCCATCACCCTTATTTTCAACGGTGATAACCTTTTTCTCGGTGTCGACTACTGAGGTTGGATCTACTTTCCATTTCCTTGATGCATAATCGAAGTAAAACGCCTTGATCTCTTTTGCTGATCTTGCTCCCAACTTCTTTTCATCGTACGGAAAAGAGAATTTAACAGCCTTGGTCAACTCTCCTGATTGGGTTTCTAAACGATACGCATAAGAATTTGCTGTGAGGTTTTTGATGTCTCCGGAAAGTGCAGGGTAGTCCTTTTTTCTAAGTTTTAGGACCTGTATCCTAGCAACATCTGCCACGGAATTTTTTTCAATGGAGATCGTTGTGTTCTCATAATTTTCCTTGTATTCAGAATCTTTGGAGATATTTATAGTAAGCGGATTGAACTTCTCTTCGCTTAAAACCTTGAAAGAACTTGTATTTTGTGGGATTTTGTATTCTTTTACTCCCTTAGCCCCTGTAATTGTTACGAAACCTCTGACTTTATCTTCTTCTGTTAATTTAACTAAAGTTTCATATTCTCCTTTTAGGGATGGAATTGTTTTATTGTTAATTTGAACAGGATTCAATGTAGCTGTGCTTTCAACACCTTTTATGTAAAGCTGGTCTCCTGATAATAATGAAGAAACATCTTGTTGGGAATTTCCATTATTTTCCAGTATGATTTTTACATTTTTAACTTTATACTTGATGCCATTTGCGGAAGAAGTAAAAAGAATACTGTTTTTACCTTGTTTTAAAGAATTTAAACTGATTTCTTCTTTTTGTGGACTCCACGTATTCCCCGAAACAATAATATTACCTCCAAAAGCAATGTTTCTGTTGATAGATCTCGAAACAGAATGGTATGAACCAAGACCCAATAGATCATATACTAAGTATGCTCTGGTATTTTGGTTTTTTATCTCAGGAATATTGATGGTGAAAAAGTTGTCAGAAGGGCTGTCAGGCTCCTCATCAGAAAACTCTCCAATCATTCCCTGTTTTTCTTCAGAATCAAAAACGTTATCAATGCTTTTGTATTCTGAGGTCCTAGGCAATAATGAGGTAAATGTATTATTTCCTGTTTGTATCTCCTTTCCTGGTATAGGTGAAAGAATATCATTTGTAAGACTGTCCTTTTTTGGGTTATCTGTTGAAGTACCATCTTCTATCTTATGATGATAGATATATTTATCCATCATTTTCAATTTGAAGGCTCTTACTTTGAGCCGGTCTTCTTTAGTAAAGCTGGCAAAAACAAATATATTCGCAAAGAATAATAGTTTAAGGAGCAGACTTTTTCTAAGCCTAAATTTAAATTTGGTTTCCATAGAACGAGAAAATGGTATTAGTTAGTCAACAATAACTTTAAAAGCCTTTATTATTTTTTTGTTTTCCTTAAGAATGACAAGGTATACACCCTGTACATTAAGTTTGTTTTGATATATCTCGGAATTAGAGGCAATTTTTTCGGATGAGAGTATTCTTCCACCTCCATCGTATATTAAAATTTCTAAGCCCTCAGTGGGTGGGAATTTAACAGTGAAAAGAGCATTCATTTTTACCGGGTTGGGATACAGGAGATATTTTAAATCGGAAGTGCCGTCTCCGGGTCCCTTTGTCCGAATAGGAACCTGGTTTCCATTCGGATTTCCGGCACCCGGCTGGGATTCTTTGCTTATGTTTGTGGCAAAAGTGAAGAGAGAGCTGTTTTTTTCTTCAGGAAATGAGACATTTGGATACTCTATGAAGTCCTCTTTGGGTTTACCTTCTATCTTTTGAATTGTACCATCATCATTTTTAATAAGCATCCAATAGTCTAAGGAAAGATCATCAGGGTTCATCAGGTTTTTACCAATCTGAACGGCATATCCTTTTTTAGGAATCGATTTGCCGACAAAATTAATTTCCCAGTTTCTTTTTAAGACTTTTAAACCTTCTTTATCTTCAAAACTGAGATCTTTATTATCATCTGACCAGATAGCAAAGTTGTTATTGTCTAATGCTGAGGTGTTTTCAAAATTGGTTCTTGAAATTCCCTCTCTGCCAATGGTTACAACTTTATCCTCCTGATTTGAAGATTGTTTTTGATAGAGCTCATTGGAATCATCCCGACCTATTCCTGTGGGTCTTTTTTTGAATTCTTTGTGTTTTTCAGGGTCCCAGATCACATCACCGTTGCTGCTAAAATACTTAACGCCTTCCAGTGATATCCCATATTTAATGGAAAGATAAGTGTGGATCCTTTCTAAATCGGTCTTTTTAATCTTTTTGGGAATAAATAATGATTCATAAAGATTAGTATCCTTCAATCTAACACTTAAAGTATCTTTTGCAGAACTTCTGGCATTTTTAGAACCGAGATAGGAAAAGATGCTTGGCTTCATCCTAAGCGTTATAGATTTTCCATTTTTTGAGCTTTTATAAGAGTTGCTGTTAAGCTCGGCAATCACATCTTTGTTGTTCCATATATTTTCTTCATCATTTGAGTTGTGGACAACAATAAGAGTCTGAGAGTCATTCTTATTATATTTTATAGGTTGCGAAATCTGTTCTCTGATATTACAGTGAAAATTAAGAAGAGATTCCTTGTCGCATTTGTTAGTATTACGGGACATTTCAGGTTTTGCTTTTTGCCAAGCTTTATTTTCCTGATTGACGATTTGGGCTTGTAGCGAAAAGAATCCAGCGAAAAGTATTGATAGACATGTGAAATGTTTACTTTTGGTATTCATGTCGTGGTAAATTTGATTGTTAGTTTTTAATTGGCTGTTAAATTAACTAAAATTATGATTTAGTTGATATTTTATTTTGTGTAATTTTGAATTTGTAGTATCCATGGTGTATCTGGTGTTCTTTTTCATCACTTTTTTGTGACTTTTTAAAGATTTAATCGATTTTTTAAGATATTTTGAAAATCATGGTTATTATTTTTTACTATAATCAAAGATGTCATGATTTTCGTTGCCTTACAAATAAATACTTTATAGATTCATGAATTTATATAGGTGATTTTATGATTTGTAATATTTTAATTAGTTGTTTTTCAGTTGTTTGTGTTTGTTGGTTTAATTTTTTTCTCTCTCTATTCTATTTCTTGTTATATGTGTCATTCCAATAGGTTCATATTGATATTTGTCAATGTTTTTTTCGGTCAAAAATCAATGAAAATATTCTTATTGATCATGCAACTTTGTACTTGTAAATGATTATGAAAATTCAGATCTAATTAAAATAAATAGCGAAAATGAAAGCTCAACATTATTCTCACTATCGCTTTTACTTATACTGTCATCTTGTAAGCAGAGCAGTACAGACAGTCCAAACAATTAAATTTCACATTCTATGACAGCAAAAGAATTATTATTGGAATATTTGCAGAACATTCAAAACCCCCAAAGAGTAGCAGAATTGTTTGCCGAAGATGGCGCGATAGAATTGCCTTATTTTAAATCAGTTAACATTCCTCCAAGATACCAGGGGAAGAAGGAGATTGAAACTTTTATTTCAGACCTCTTAGAGCAGGCTCCAACTTTCGAATTTATTAATATCAAAGTATTGATTGAAACCCCGGAGCAAGTATTTGCAGAATACGAAATCAATACAGTTTTTAATGGTAAGCCTTACAAACAATTGTATATGGGACGACTGGTTTCTAAAAACGGAAAGATCGTTTTACTTCGGGAAGCATGTGATACTGTACCCATTGAAAGACTTAAAAATTAAAATTCAAAATTCAAAATCGGCAAGGCTACTACATTTAAACTAAAACATTTTAATTCACTAACTTTGTTGCTCCAAATGAGCACGTAACTATGTCAGCCATAGTCATGAGGCTTGGAAAATTATATGAATTAAAAATATAACAATGTCAATAACAAACGAATCCGAATTAGCAGGAATGCAAAAAGCAAGTGAAGCGGTTGCCTATACCTTAAAGGAGATGATCAATTATACTCAGCCTGGTATGACGACTAAGGAGCTTGATGAGTTTGGAGCAAAAATACTTTCCGATTTTGGTGCGAAATCGGCACCTTATCTTACATATGGATTTCCAGGATGGACGTGCATCAGCGTAGATAATGAATTTTGCCATGGTATTCCGACTGAAGAGAGAGTTTTAAAAGAAGGAGACTTGATTAATATTGATGTTTCCGCAGAATTAAATGGATTCTGGGCAGATAATGGAGGGTCTTTTATTATTGGAAAGGACATCAACCAGCACCAGAAACTGGTGAACGCTTCTAAGGATATTTTAGAAAAAGCAATCAGTAACATAAAGGGCGGGGTCAAAATAGCAGATATTGGATTGCTTATGGAGACTGAAGCTAAAAAAAGAGGTTTTAAGGTTATTAAAAATTTAGCAGGACATGGCATCGGAAGAAGTCTGCATGAACAGCCTGATGAATTGTTTAATTATAAAAATCGTTTTGATTCAAGGAGATTCAAGAAAAATTCCGTTGTTGCAATTGAAACATTTATCTCGACCTCTTCCAATTTAGCTGTTGAATTGAGTGATGGATGGACAATGGTAGGAAATAACGGGGGATATATGGCGCAACATGAACATACGATTGTAGTGACTGATGGTAAGCCAATCATTTTAACTGAAATGAATGGAATATTGAATTAAAAAAATTTGGTATTTAAAAAATATAGAAGCCATTGACAAATAAAGTCAATGGCTTTTTTGTAAGAATATCTGGTCTTTATTTCGTTTTGAATCTTATAGTCTGACTATCACCGATAAGAGGATGCCCATCTTTTGACATAAATTCATTGCCAATAATAAATTCGTATTCGCTGTCAGGTTTTAGACTCATTTCCATAACAAGAATTTTATCATCGTTTTCAAATCCGATTGTTTTTTTAAAAGGAAATACTTCCTTTCCTTTCTCAGAAAGCTTTATTGACATTATTTTTGTATTCATTTCCTTTGAAAATACAATTCGGAATTCTTTCGTCGCGGGATCAACATTTACTGAGCCATTTTCAAAGGGTTGGGTTTTTATAACATAAGGTGATTTTTTCTGATACTCTTTTACTAATTCTTCTTTATTAAAACCTTCTTTATAGAATTTGGATTTTCTCAAAAACTCTTCCACAGTGTGATCATCACCATAATTTAATTCTATGATATCTTTTATTGCCTGTTTCTTATTTTTAGCATTTTTATAATAGCTTTTGGAAATTTCGTAACCCATAAAATAACCAAGATCGGCAGCCTCTCCTTTCTGATTACCATTATAAAGCCAATTAGTGTATGAATTAGAAAACATTTCTTCTTTAAATAATTTTTTCAATTCCGGAAAATGAGCTTTACCATAAGTGATATATTTTCTTTGCAGAGGTTTTTGTAGAACCAATTCTGTAATGAAGTCACAAGAGCCTTCCCTGATGACTTGGTTTATAAGTGTATTGCCTTTTCTTGGTTTTTGTTGGGTATGAACATATTCGTGGATATTTACAGAAACAATGTTGTTAAGATCCTGAGAGGCAAAAACATTTTTCAGCCAATTGCTTTTAAATTCAGAAACATCTGTTTCAGGTGTCGCCATTGAAATTTCTGCTCCTATCAGAACCATATTATCTGTGATGGTTCCTCCTGAGTTTAGGGCACCTATTGTAAAATACATATCAGAATTTTTGAGGTCCGGATAAAGTTTTTGAAAGCTCTGAACTGCACTCTCAAATTCCGTTATCTTATTTTTAACTGTTAAGGTATTGGACCTGATGGAATTCCAGAACTTTGGATATTCTTCAATTGATTTTATGTAAAGAGAATCGTTATAATCTCTCAATTTCATAAATTCTTTTAAACCCTTTGTGCCTTTGTCAATATAAAGCTTATTGATGAAGTTCAATTTTTTTGAAAAGTCATGAGTTTTTTGGATGCTGTCATAAGCCACCCAGAAGTTGTCAATATCGGATGTGAAAATTTTGTTTGAAGATTGGGAATGAAAGAGTCCAAATAAGAACGTGAAAAGGAAGAGGAAAACTGATTTCATTAGTTATTTTTATTATAAAACAATGTGGAAGTTAAATTTGTTACATTGGGAATGTATGTTTCCATTTTATGATGTAAACTACATTTGGTCTTTATCTGGTCATGGGATGACCTTTAATATAACAGAAAAGAACTTTTTGAATTTAAAAAGTTCCTTTCGATTTATTAACAATTAAAAATTTTATTTACTTTTCACCGCCGCCACCTTTTTCAACATCGGTCTTGGTGTTGGTTTTTACTTTCTGGTTTCCGAAACGCTTTACAAAGGAAAGTGAAATTCCGTACCAATCCGATTGTGCAGAATCTCTGAAAGTTCCCACCGGACTGAAGGTGGTTGTGTCAAAATTAGGTCGCTGGAAGATATTCATCAGCTGAAGGCTGACTTCCATTTCTGTTTTTGGAAATATTTTTGTTACCGAAATATTATGAAAGATGTTGGTGTTATTTGCATAAGAATTTCCATTATTTTGATTAGATACTTCAACCCATGCACTTAAATTAATGTTCTTATTAAACAGATTGGTATAGGAAAGATTGGTGGATCCTCCCCAATAGCTGACGTAGTTTCTTGCCTTTAAATCATTTCTTTCATTAAAGTCACTGTTATCAATATAATACCAGCCAAATCCTACGTTTACACTAAATTTATTCTTTAGGAAAGTCTGATTGGTGCTCGCAAAGAGGTAATATTTCTGAACTTTTCCACTGAAATTACCAGGATAGGTAATTGTTTTGTCTCCCTCAGTAGTAAAGGTTGTCCAATAGTCCTGCTTGGTGAACATATACCTTGCAGAAAGGAAATATTTTTTCAAAATTCCGAACTTCATATAAAGACGGTCACTTGGATTAGGCTGTAAGTCGAGATTTCCTCTGGAGTAAATTCCATCATTATTCGGGATAAGAAATGGGTTAAACTCTGTATACCACGGACGCCAGATATTCCGATTATAAGTTAGGCTCAGATCATATTTGTCTGAAAAAGAATATTTCAATAATAAATTAGGGAGGAAAGTTCCGTAAGAATCTCTTCTTGAAGTACCTGCCACGTCCTGTCTCAGTTTGAAATCAATATATTCATAGCGTATTCCGATTCTGGTTTCCAGTTTTTTAAAGAAGGTTTTACTGAAGTTAGCATATAGGGAATTGATGTTATCCTCATAATGAAAACGATCATTTTTTTGGAGTGATCCCAGTTTATTTCCAGTCAGGTCATTAGGTGCGATATTATTGTTGAAATCCATTTTTCCTCCCGCTTCAAAAGTTGCTCCTGATTTCCCCAACGATTGCGTGTAATCTATTTTTAGGTAATAATTACGGGTCTGATTATGAATATTGACTCCTATCTCATCAGGAATAGGGAGGTTACTGAAAGTTTTTGTAAATTCATTATCCTCTTTTCGTGAATTATAGTTGGTGCCCAAGTTAACATCTAAAATTCTGTTCTTTTCCTTATCATAATATTTATAAAAAAGATTGGTTCCCAAAGTACGGTTTGTACCCGTTAAGTATTGATTCTGATTATAAGAATATTTTAAAGAATCATTGGCATAGTTGGTCGCATTAGCCTCTGATGAAGAAATTACTTTACTTTGGTTATATTCCAGAATAAATCCAATATTATTTTTATCATTCAACTCAAATTCAGAAGTAGAAGAAATAGAAGGAGTTTTACTTTTATCTGAATTTAATGTATTGATGCTTGTCACTTCATTGTTTTTATACAAGGAATTGGTGATCGAATTTCTCTGAACCCATGTATTGTCATTGTAACCTCCAATAACCGTTTGAGTAAATTTTTTCTTATGATAATTAAGATTAAAGTTTGAGTATTGCGAATTTTTTCTGTTTTGTCTGTTGTTCAAGGTCACACTTCCTTTTATTCCCTCATCGTCCCTTTTTTTCAAAACAATATTGATGACTGATCCAGTCGTTTCATAACGTGAAGAGGGGCTTGTGATTACCTCGATTTTCATCAGGTTGTCTGCCGGTATCGTAGCCAGATATTGCTTTAGTTCTTTTCCTGTAAAAACCGATTTTCTGTCGTTGATATAAACAGTAACATTTTCGCCTTCTGCTTTAATAGCATCATTATTATCAATACTTACCAAAGGAGTCATTCTGAGAACATCCCATGTCGTATTTCCAGCCAGAATGGAGCTGTTGGAGACATTAAAAACCGTTCTGTCAATTTTAGATTCTACCGTTGGTTTTCTTACTACTAACGTGACCGCTTCTATATCTTTTTGTTTAACCGTATCTTTTTTTGCCTGAGCAAAAGCTAAAGAAGCAGTTAATATGGTGATTATCGATATAATTCTTTTCATTTTCCTGGGAAGTTTCAACTAATAAGACAACTGTTAGGTGATATATGTTACATAGATATTAAAAAAAATGAAAAAATTAACTTTAAATTTAAAAAATAGTGATGTTTATTTGATATTTTGGGGTTAGATGAAGTAGATATTTAAGGAAATCAGGCTGCCTTAATAACAAAACCTGCTTAACTAGCAGGTTTTGTTATTTATTTAAAAAGAATACTAAGGCTCAGGATGATTCGTTGGAGTGTGAATGATATCATAGTATACAGATAGATTATTAGCATCAGGGTATATTCTGTATGTAAATTCCTGTTTTGTTAAAACGATAATTTTTACAACTCTGGTGAAAAGAGCATTTCCATTGGCATCTTTTGTAGTAATCGTTCTGGTGGAACCATCAGCTGAAACCGACCAATCCCCGTGCATTTTTGGAGAATTATCCAGGTTAAACATGGTAAACGTACCATTTGTTTTAAAATAAGCAAATCCTACAAAATTAGAGACGTTGGTATCGGTTAAGGCTACGGATGCTCCCTCCTGATTTTTAGCATTGGTTGTTTCCCAAGGAGTGGAGGATAATAGCTGTGAAGGAGTGGATTGTGGTTCCGTAATCACGATTTCCTCTTCGTCGTCAGAGCACGAGGCAACTGTCGTTATGACAGCTAATAATGTCAGCAAATAACATAACTTTTTTAATATTTTCATAATGGATAGGTTTTAAACAGGACAAACTTATCCTTTATAAGAATCAAAAGATTGTATGAACTATTTCTTTTGTTGTAAAAAATATCATTGATTATTGCTATTCAGTTATATCAAAAATGATATAGCTGATCAACAATAAAAATTTTTGATATTTGTACATTTGATAATCCAAGATGAGAATATACCATGTATGATGAAACGCTTATTCTTGATAAAGAGATAAAGGATTCTTTTCAGGTCAGGAAAATTACCCGTTCGGTTTTTAAAAATGCCGGTATGGTAAGTGTTATCTATAATCGTGTATTGATTATTCATGAAGGAAATGGGAAAATTATTATTGATGACGAGCAATATGATATTACAGGCTCAGAAGTATTCGTCATATCCAAAGGTCAGCTATTTTCCTTTTCTTCTCTTACTCAATTATCCGGATTTGAGATAAGCTTTGGGGATTGTTTCTGGGAAAAAGCACCTTCAAGCGCATCTAACTGTAAATTATTGCTTTTTAATGACGCTGCTCTTCATCAGAGATTGCCCTTACGTGAGAAGGATTTTTACGATCTAAATCCCGTTTGTGAAATTCTTTTAAAGGAATATTCCGATGCAGACTATCCCAATAAGTTAGATGCTATGGCAGCTTATTTAAAAATTCTGATGATTAAACTGGCCAATGCAATGCCCTCATTTCAGCAAGGAATTGATGATTTTGATAATCAGATCTATCGTAGGTTTTTGGAACTGGTCAATACCCACTACAACCAGATGCATGATGTATTATATTATGCGCAAAAACTGTCTGTAACACCTCGTAAGCTTTCCGAAATATCAAAAAAGAAAAGTGGTAAAGGCGCTAAGGAAATTATTGCAGGACAGGTGATTGCCGAATCGAAGCGCCAGTTACAGTTTTCGGCTAAAACCGTAAAAGAAATAGCTTATGATCTTTCCTTCAGTACACCAGAACAATTCAGCCATTTTTTTAAAAAACAAACCAATACATCACCGCTTGATTACCGTAAGATTTTCGTAAATATTGGCAGGTAATACGAAGATTCTGACATTCCGGTCATAGACATACTCACCTATTTTTGTATCTATTAAAATATAAAAATATGTCAGTTCAAAGATTAAAAAATGTTGCAGGAATTGCCATTCCGGACAGTAAAATTGCTACAGAAGCTACCGAGTTATTATTAGAACACGGAACCGAATTCATCTATAATCATTCCCTGAGAGTGTTTCTTTTTTCTTCATTGAATGGAAAAAGGAACAATATGGATTATGATGAAGAACTTCTTTATGTAAGTTCTGTTTTTCATGACCTTGGCTTGGTACCTCATTATAGCAGTCCAGATTTAAGGTTCGAGGTTGATGGAGCGAATGCAGCAAGGGATTTCCTGAAAAGTCATGGGCTTCCAAAAGATCAGCTACAATTGGTTTGGGATACGATAGCATTTCATACAACAATTGGAATCGCAGAACACAAAGAAAATGAAGTTGCCCTTATGTATTCGGGGGTAGGACTGGATGTTATGGGAGAAGGCTATGAGCACTTAAGCGAGGCCAACCGAAATGCAATTATAGAGGCTTTTCCTAGAAATGATTTTAAAAATAAAATTATTCCTACATTCTTTGATGGATTTAAACACAAGACGGAAACTACTTTTGGTAATATAAAAGCTGATGTATGTGCTTTTATGATTCCTAATTTTGAAAGAAAAAATTTCTGCAATTGTATTTTACATTCTCCATGGAGTGAGTAGACCGTTTTATTGTAAATTTACATATAAATGAAAAATATCACCATAGCATATGGATTTACAACTTGAAAAGAACAAGGAGATCGTAAGACGTTTCAATAAGGAAGTTATTGAGGAAGGTAATGTTGAGGTCTTTGAAGAATTAATGGATGAGCATTTCATCAACCATTCCGCTCCGCAGGGTGCTGATAATAGAAAACAGGGAATGATTAATACCTTTAATGGGGTGTTAAGGCCAGCAATGCCTGATATTCAGGTGACTATTCTTCAACAAATTGCTGAGGGAGATCTTGTAACTACAAGAAAAAATATCTCTGGAACCCACACCGGAAATTTCATGGGGATTGCACCATCGCATAGAAGAATAAGCATCGATGTTATTGATATTGTTCGTCTTAAAAATGGAAAATACGCAGAACATTGGGGGATTAATAATTTATCAGTTGTTTTAGCACATCTAAAAAACGATCAGTAATCATTCATGGAAAAAAAAATCCTTATCGATAAATGATAGGGATTTTTATTAGTTCTTAAAATTACTTTCAATGGATAGAATGCATCTTATTGTATTTTAAATTTTTCATTTTTACAGTCAAGAATCACTTTATGATGTAGAAACAGTTTGTTTCCAACCATTCCCTGCATACCGGAAAATTTCATCAGTAAATTTTGAACACCGGAAGTTCCTTCAATATAAGTTACCTCCTGAAGCCTTAAACGGGTATTGCTAAATTGGATTTCCTTATTAGCTTTAGCAGAAATAATGTCCAGGGTCGCCCCCCACGAATTGCCTTTTTCCTTTTTTAAAATACTGTTTTTCGTTTTATATTTTTCCCAGTTTTCTTTGTTGGTAATGAGTTCATATGCACTGGTTCCACTGTCATACATTACTTTCAGGTTCTTCTGATCGATTTTTGTGGGAAGAAGTATTTTCCTTTTTTTAAATTCAAAATCATTAAAATCAATTTCTGAAACACTATCAACAAAAGAACAATAGTTATTGGGAAAATCCAAAACAATGATCCTCTTTTCCAGAAGGTCTGTCCCTATTGTCCCGATAATATTTTTGGCATCAGGATCTTGGTAATTCACCTTGCTCCCATAGTCAAGTAGTTGAAAATCATGAGATGAAATAATCATGTCACCAACATTCATATTCAGATTAGCCGTTCTATGGTCAATATTCTTTAACGGAGAGAAATGCGGAAAATTTGTAATAATAGATTGCAGGGAATGAGAATAAAAAACAGTGACCGGAGATCCAAAATCCAGCTGCATATATAGTGGGTAATCTACACCTTTAATTTTGATGGGAAGAAGTACAGCTGCATAAGGTGTATCTCCATCCGAAATCCACAATAAAGGAATTTTTTTTGCATTTCCTGATACCGTTAAATAATTTTCAGGGGGTGTAAATTTCTTATTAAAATAAACATATCCACCAATGCCTGAAAGAATAAGAATAAGCAAAAATATCACTACAATTTTCTTAAATATTTTCATTTTATTTTTTTCTTCAAGATTCGGAATTTATCAGAAGAATTATTGGTAAAATGAGATGACAATCTTACGTCAATTGTGTGCCAGCTTTATAAAATGTTGTTTTTCAGTTTTATGTATACTTTTCCTTTTTGATTTAAACTCATTCCATTTTTAAAAATGATAAACAAATTGATGGCAATGAGAATAATCAATACGGGAAGAAATATGGGAACTCGGGTGGAAATAGATTTCTGAATAAAAGGACAGATGATCATCAGAATACTGGTAAGGGCAGTCCATATAATCTGAATGGATAGTATGTCTTTGCCAAGTTTTCTGGTATTAAGATCTTTAGTTTTATAAGTTAAAAAAGCGGGAAGAATAATATTAGTAAATGGGATAAGCAAAAATAATGAAGCTGAAATATTAATAAGCTTTGCGCGGCTGATATCTGCCTCCTCATGACCTTTAGGTGACAGTATTCCGTCCGGCGATACTTCAAGAGCTTCAGCAAGGGATCTTAAAGTAAATCCTTTGGGAATATGGCCTGCTTCAATACGCTGAATAGTTCTTAAAGATAATCCGGATCTTTCTGCAAGTTCATTCTGGGTCAGATTTTTTTGTTCCCTTAATTTTTGGACCATGCTACTCATCAATGCTTTTGTTTATGAGGTCTTTGTTGTTATTAAAAGGATGAAAGATAAAAATAATAAGAGGAATTTATAGCTATATTTTTATTAAAGAGAAAAAATCTGCTATTTTGTTTAAATTTTTTAAATGAGCAGCATTCAACCATGTTCTTTATTTTTTTCAAACTCCTGGAAAGAAAACTATGGAGCTATTGTTAAAGACGAGCATCTACAGAACGTGGACAAAAATATTCTTGGATGGAAGACTGGGACTTTAGATTGGGATTTTCCGTATTTCAATGAAGAGATTAAAATAAACCGTGAGCAAAGCTTCAATCGTTTTATTTCTATTTTGGATAGTAAAAACTCCGATTCAGTTAAAGCTGGAAACCTGGAAAAAATTCCATTTGAATGCTGGCTTGATATTCTGGGGCAGCGGTTTACGTCAGCAAGTATCCGTGATGAAACAGCCATTCCTCCGCTGAAAAATGTTCTGATTGATAGTTGCCTGGAGCCCTTTAATGAAGAAATTACGGTTGCTCAGAGAGCCTGGGAAAAACATATTGGAAGAACCGAAGATCTGTTTTGGGGTAAAAGTATTGGTAATAACCTGCAAAAACAGGGAAAAGTGATGGAGAAAATTCATTATATCATCGACAATAAAACATGGTGGAATGTATTTTTTCATTACAAGCATGGCCTCGTTTATGAAATAAGAGAAAGAGAAGGACATGGCATTCGCTGGAGTCATGGAGGAACCCAACTAATTGGTTTTCTTGAAACTTTTATCAATGATTAATATATGCAACGTAAAAAGATTGCGTAGTAACGTGTTTATTTTGTGAAAATTTTCAGATCATGAAAAATATCTATAACAAAGGAACATTTCGTGCCCACGAATATGGTAAAATAGGACCTTATCTGAAAAGATATGGAAATAAGAAATGGCGAAGGACTGTACAGACTGAAATAGAGGATCAGCTCTGTGAGCTTATAAAATTTCGGAAATCAAGAAAGCGAAAACAAAGAATGATCTGGGTAAAAATCACTAAAGAAATCAATGGTACAAAACGTTCTCATCATAAAAAATTTTATACCGAAAAATCTTTAAGAAGTGCTGTAAATAGTCCCCACGTTGTAAGATATTTTTACATGACTGATAAAACAACAAAATAAAAATGAATACATACATTGATATTGGCATTAATTTGACCAATAAACAGTTCAATAATGAACATGATGAAATAATTAACCGGGCTCTGGATAATGGAGTGGAACATATGATTCTTACGGGAACCAGCGTGCGCGGGAGTAAAGAATCTGCTGACATTGCAGAAGGATATCCTGAAATTTTATTTTCCACTGCGGGAATCCATCCCCATGATGCAAAATCGTTCAATGATCACAGTAGTAAGGAACTCAGGGATTTATTGAGGCTTTCTCATGTCGTCGCCGTAGGAGAATGCGGATTGGATTTTGATCGTGATTTTTCACCCAGACCAGCTCAGGAAAAATGTTATCGGGCACAACTTGAATTGGCTATAGAAACTGATAAGCCTTTATTTCTTCACGAAAGATCCGCATTTAAAAAATTTAATGAAATCACAGACGAATTCCTGTCAAGTATTCCCGAAGCCGTAGTCCATTGCTTTACAGGTACTTTAGAAGAGGCAAAAATATATCTGGATAAAGGTTTTTATCTCGGATTCACGGGAGCAATAAGTGATGAAAGAAGGTTTAAACATTTGGAAGATGTCATCAGGTATATTCCTTTAGACAGGATGATGATTGAAACAGACGCACCGTTTATGCTGCCGAAAAACGTTTCATCCCGAAATCAGAACCGGAGAAATGAGCCTGCTTTTTTACCGTATGTTGCACAGACAATAGCCCGGTTAAAGAAAATAAGCATTTCTGAAGTGGCAGAAGAAACCACAGAAGTTGCCAGGAAATTTTTTAAGGTATAAAAAAGAGCTCTACTACAATTAGTAAAGCTCTTTTTTATTTTGGTTAAATGGTTGCTGAAAGGCAAAATCGAAAAACTGCAGAATCATTAAATCTTAATACCCTTTTTAATAAAAGGTTCTGTAATTAAGCGATTGTACTGTTTAGCAAATCAGCATTTTCGCCATTAAATACACTTCAACGCAGACTCCAGCGCCAATTCAATCATCGGTTTTAAAGCAGTTTCTCTCTGATCTGCTGAAATCTTTTCGTGAGTAGGGATAATGTCGGTTACTGTCAGAATAGTAGCTGCATTTTTTCCTAAATGTTGGGCATTGGCAAATAATCCGAAAGCTTCCATTTCTACAGCCGGACAATCATATTTCGTTGCAATGGCAGGAACTGTAAAATCCTTTCTGTAGAAAATATCACTGCTGTGAATCGTAACGGCTTTAGCTTTTAAAGAAAGTTCTTCTGCTGTTGCATTGATTGTATCAAAAATGTTTCCCTGATGAGAAAGATTATCACCTTCAATTTCCCAGGCATATTTTGCGTAGGTACTCTCACTTGCTGCACTTTCAACATTTAAAATATCATATACTTTCAGGTCAGTTGTATAAGCTCCACAGGTACCAATTCTGATAATAGTTTCTACATCGTATTCCGTATACAGTTCGTAAGAATAAATTCCTATACTTGGAAAGCCCATTCCACTTGCTCCTACACTAATTTCTTTTCCTTTGTAAAGGCCCGTATAATATAGAATACCTCTTGTTTTACTTACCAGTTTTGCATTTTCTAAAAAGTTTTCGGCAATATATTGTGCACGAAGCGGATCCCCCGGCTGCAATATAACTTTAGCTATTTCTCCTTTTTTTGCACTAATGTGAATACTCATAATCTTATTTTGAATGGGGACAAAGATAATAACTTTTAGTTTGACAATGTCATTGTGGAGAGCGAAGCAACAAAATGATCTCAATAAGCAAAAAGACAATAAAAAGACTAAAAAGTTGAAAAATAGGAGTGTTCTTTTTTATTACAATACAATATTTGTCATTCTGAACGCATTGAAAGAATCTCAATACTAAAAAATAAAACTAAATTCTCACAGAATACCTAGGTAGGACCACACAGCAGAATTGTCATTCTGTAAGAATCTAAACAAATTAAAACTGTTATTATTTTTTTAACCAAATTGTGGACAATCTGGATTCCTACGGAATGACAAGATAGCGTTTATAGATTTTAGCCAACGAAAAGCTCACATGTATTTTTGTTATGGATTGATCAAAAAAGTAAATATTATTTAATTTCTGAATCATTTATATAAAAATTTTATTCTCAAAGAAATAATTTTATTTTTGTTAGATGACCGAAAACACATCTCCTTTTCTGGATACCCTTTTTCTTCTCCGTAAGGAAGAATGTATCTCTGTTTTTTCAGATATTCAAAAGATTTCGGCAAAAGAAGAGCAGGATGCATCTGATTATTTTGAAGCAGAATTTGAAAAAGAAAGGTTAGAATTTCTGTCCGACCGGATAACCTATAATAAAGAATCGGCTATCTGGGCTGCAAAGGTCCTTTACTATGCTGCTCAATTATATTTGATCAGAGAAAATACAGCAAAAGACCTGGACCTTTTAATCCCTGAGTTTACAGGAACGAAAAATGCATTCTCTCAGCTATCTGCTGATCTCTCCCTGAGATTTTTACCACAAATAGTATCAGCTCTTCAGGTTTTGGATCCTGTCGATCCTTTGATAGGGAGATTGGAAAGTATTTTGCTACAGTTTCACTATTCAGGAATTGGATATGATCTTGATCTTGGAAAAATAGATTGGGAGGATGAGCTGAAAGAACCAACATACCGTAAATTATACATAGAAAGAATTGTTGAAAAGAAAGCCTATAGATTGGCTGAGATTCCATATATTAATCAGTTGTTGATGGCAGAATTTGGCTTGCATAAAGACGAATTTTGGCGAGAATTAAAAACTATAAACGAAGAAGAAAACAGATGATTCCGAATATTACAAAACTCAATACCGTACTTAATTACGTAAAAGATACTTTCGTAGGAAAAAATGATGTCGTTGATCTCTTGGGGATCTGCCTTTTGGCGAGAGAAAATGCTTTTTTATATGGCCCACCAGGGACCGCAAAATCTGCTATTATAAGAACCTTGTCACAGACCGTTAAAGATGGAAAGAACTTCGAATATTTACTGACGCGCTTTACAGAACCCAATGAAATTTTTGGTCCTTTTGATATCAGAAAGTTGAAAGAAGGGGAGCTTCTTACCAATACGGAAGGAATGATGCCCGAAGCTTCCATGGTTTTTTTAGATGAAATTTTTAATGCCAATTCAGCGATTCTCAATTCCCTGCTAATGGCTCTGAATGAAAAGATCTTTAAAAGAGGTAAGGAGACCAAGCACCTTCCCGCTTTAATGTTTGTGGGAGCAAGCAATGTATTACCGGAAGATGAAGCATTAAACGCATTGTTCGATCGTTTTCTTATCAGGATTAATGTAGATTATGTAAATCCGGAACTTCTTCAGCAGGTGCTTTTGGCGGGACGGAAATTGGAAAATATAGTTGAAACAGATATTCCAGGGATTCAGGCAGATGAAATCAGGGAACTTCAGAACCTCTGTAAAACAGTAGATCTGAAACCTATTTATGAAGTATATCTGAATACGATCATGAGCCTCCGAAATACGGGAATTGCCATTTCTGATCGTAGAGCAGTAAAAATGCAGAATCTGATTGCTGCAAGTGCCCTGATTTGTGGAAGAAATGAAGCCATTCTTTCTGATCTGTGGGTATTGAAACATATCTGGGATACAGAAGAACAGATTGAAATTCTGGAAGGAATCATTAACAGAACCATTGAAAAAGACGAAAATCCAAAGAGCCATCCTCAGGCATTACACAATAAAACACCGAATCCTGAAGAAGTAATGAAAGATGTACAGATTCTTACGGAGAAATGGGACAACGGATCATCAACTTTTGAAGAGCAGAACGTCATCAAGGATAAACTGAGATACCTCCAGACTCGTTGTGACTGGATCAAAAATCCTGAACAGAAGCAATATATCCAACAGGAAATAGAACGTTTATGGCAAAGGATCTTACAGAGCGTATAATAGATTTTTGGGCAGAACTGCCTCGTGCTGATGAAGATTTTTTAGGATCTATCAGGGACTGGAAGAATATTCAGATAGCAGTGGAGGATGATACGATCTGGCTTAAAGGTTTTACTGAAGAACAGGCTGTTTCTCCGGAGGTACAGCAATTGCCGGATTTCATTTTATATGAACTCCGTAATGGATTATTATTTAAAAAGTCGGCTTTGGTTCCTGCGAAGAAAATAAGGACGGCTTTGTTATGGTCGCCAATTGATAAAGCTTTACGCCTTGTTTTTCCACCTTCTAATCAGAATTTTTTTGGAATAAAGGAAAAAATAAAAATACAATTAAAACCGAGTACTGAAGAACAACCTGCCGTAGCATTATTAAGTCTGATATCGCAGATTAATGATATGGTCATTGCATTGCCAAAATTTAAACTCGAGAGAAATGAATGGATCGTTATTGAAGATAAAGCACTATTCCTGGGGATACCTTTATTGAGTTTACCTGGAAAAACATATTGGGAGAAAGATGGACATCTTTTACCCACCGGATTTGATTTTGAATTTAAAAATTTAAGTCCTTTACTTCAACGGAAATATAATGAACACCTGGATCAATGGCTTTTATGGAATGAAGACGGCAGCTATTTATCTATTGTTAAAAAAGATTTGAAAAAGTTGTCAGCAAGTTCTTACCGCCTCACACAAAAAGCGAAAGAATGGAATTAAATGAATATTTCCAATCCTATGAAGGGTATTTTTGGGAATGGAATACGGATGTAGATGTCCATGATGACTCAGGTTATCATGAGAATAATCTTGTTTCTATTCCAAATGTTGGTGCTATCGCTTACAGGCCCTACCTCATTGAGGTGCTAAAAGAATTACAGCAACAGGGAATTCCCCCTTTTGGAACGTTATTGCTGGTGCTGTACGCAACGCAGGAAGGATACCTCAATTTTGATGGACTTTCCTATTATTTAAAGAAAATTGAGCAGGAGACAAAAGCTAATATTGAGCTTGATTGCATCATCAATTTTTTAGAAAATCTTAATAAATTAGGAAAGTCTTATAAAAAAGGACAGAATAGAATTCTTCTGTTACAAGTGCTTTTTAATGATGCACATAACAGGATGTCTCCGGCATCCAGTGCTATTCTTCTGAAAAAGTTTGCGAAAAATCCATATGCTCTTTCCAAGAGTGCTGAAAAAATACCAATGACACCGTTATTTGTATTGAGAGACACCAGAATTTTAGTCTGGCTCAATGAAAAATTTCCGACGGTTGAATCAATGATCTATGCAATGAAAGGGTTTAGCAGTGAACCGGAATTGGATGATGAGATCGCAGAGGAAGAAATAACGGTGGAATCAAGTAAGGATTTTATCCAGGAATTAACCGAGGAGCCTAAAACATTTCAGGTAGGGAGTCTGATTAAAAGAATCTGGAGTGGACTCAAAATTCCGATGCGTCATCTTTCTCCTGGTGAACAGCCAATAGGAGGGATTTCCGATATGTCAAATAAAGGAGATTTTCACAGGATGCTCTTGTCAGAATTTGCCAATGAAGATGAGGTTTTTATGAGCAGGGTAGCAAACAATGAAACACTTTATATCCAAAGGGAAGTACCTCCTGAAGAAAATGTCTTTGAGAGAATTATTTTAATAGACACTTCTTTGAGAAACTGGGGAACCCCAAAAGTGATAGCTTATGCATCTGCAATTGCAGTTATAAAACATCCAAAAGCTCATTCAGAGTGTCAGGTTTTTACGCTGGGACAAACGAGTGTTCCTATTTCTCTTGACCGTGTAGAAAATGTGGTCGATCATTTGAATCAGGTAAGCCCGGTATTAGATGTTTCTCAGGCGCTTGATCAATTTTTTAAAGATGAACACACGGATAAGGATCTTGAAGTATTTTTTATCACCAATCAGGAAAATCTGGCCAATGAAAATTTACAAAGGGTCATTCATGAAAACAGGGATCGGCTTAAGTTTGTTGTAACCACTTCAACTGAAGGGGAGGTCAATTTTTTCAAACATCATAAAGGAACACGGAAGCATATTCAGAAAATTGTACTTCCATTACAGGAGTTATGGGCCAATCCACCACAGCGGAAACAGAAAGCCGATCAGGAATCTGTAAGTGGTAAGAAAACCGATGTTCCAAAAAACTATCCTATTTTGTTTCCCACTCCGGTTAATAAAATAGCTACCTTTTTATATGAGGGTGAGTTTTTTATTTTAAGCAATAAAAAGCAGTTGCTTAGAACCTATTTATCCGATAATTATTATAACAAAGACTATTATGACCGTTACAGAATACATCGGGGTTGTGAAGTTTTAATTGAAAATATTTCCATTAAGCCCCGGGGGCAGTTTGCTTTGGCGAAGAACAAGCAGCAGCAGTTTATTTTATGCCAGTACCAATCTGATAAAAATATTATTTCTAAACTCAACCTGAATACAAAAGAATATTCTGAGCTTAATCTGACTGGGAAAAATATTCCTGATGATTACCAATTGATTTATTTCAATAAAAGTTTCTATATGCATCATGCTGAATCTGACTGGATTTATCATATCAACATTGATGGGAATATTTCAATCGAATCTGTGAAAAATGATAAGGAAATTGCTAAGAATCACTCGAAAGTGGAAACGGAGATGAAGAAACTGGCCAATAACGGGATCAAGGTTTTAAACAATTTTAATAATATCGGAATCAATTCAGAAAATAGCTTGGTCATCTCGAATAACAGATTGACAAAGGTTTATGATAATTCTTTAACCTTATACAGGAATAATCACCCGATAAAAATAGCTGCAAATCAGTATAAAAATAAATTTACTTTTTCAGATGGAAGCGAGATCATTACAGACTCCCGTGGAATTTTAACGTTTAAAAGCAGTAATAAAAACATTCCGGTATTTTATATTCCTTCCACAGAACATGGCTTTCTTTCTCTGGCAACAAATACCGAGTTTGGAGGAGCAGAATATTATCTGCCGGAAACGACTCTACTCAAAATGAAAACAGTCGGGGACATGTATTCCGATTATATGGAACCGTTTATCACTCAAATTTTGGAATATGGAACTTAGAATAAAACCTTTTCCAAAAAATAATTATCCCAAGAAGGGTCTTTTGATTAAGAGTTCTTCACCATCGGTGTGGCTGAGAGAAATGGATGTGTTGGAAATTGATCTTAATCAGGTACAAACATTTGCGATCCCCTCTAATGAGCCTAATGTCCTCTACGGATGTTTTATTGTTTTTAATAATTCCGCTCCCCAGGAAATTGGAAAGAATTCTTATTTTCAATGTGTGGATGATGTATTGTTTATTCCGGAAAATTCTACTTTTTATCCCAAGGTTAATCCTGAAGACTGGCATCATATTGATTCTATATTTCTTATCATCCATCCCGAATTTGGGATGGTGAAATTAAAAGAAGAAATAGATTGGATCTCCTTACTGGATGAATCTGTAAAAGCTCAGGTTTCTATTAAAAAGCCATTGAATGGAGTGTACATTCCCAAGGAAATTAAGAGTTATACAGTCGAGATTGATGATGAGAAAATGATGGAATCACTCCAACAATCTCAGACAGAAGAAGAGTGGATGAAAAATCTTCCTTTTGATATGAAGAAAGTGATGGCGGGGAATAAAAAAGAAATAGAGAAATACCTAAAGTATATTGAGAAATATCCGGACAGAGCTGTAGATCTGGGTGTTCCTTTGGATATTCTCGGGACTTCAAGAGGAGATGGCTGGGGAAAATTTATATTTAATAATAGCTGGCTGAACCGATTACTGGGAAGGAATAATGGAGGCGGCAAACCCAGAGATTACAGATGGGTTCTGGTTGCTTTGTGGATTGTGATTATTGGTGGAAGGGTAATTATAGGTTTTACCAAAGATACCCCCAAGACTGAAGCTCCTGCTTCTTCAGGAAATGTAGTATCTAAAGATGCTTTAAAAAATCAGAATCCGGATAGAATAGCTTTTGAATCTGGGCTAACTGAGATTGATATGAAAATTGATTCCCTTTACCATGATGAAAGAAAAGAATTAACAAAAGAATATGCGGCTGCAGCTTCGAAAGGGCCTCGTGCCAAGGAATTGATAGAAGTAGAAAAGAAGCTCGAGAACTACAGAACAAAAGAAAATAAGACAAGAGATTTTCTTAAAAAAATATACAACAGGAAAATCGCAAAGCATGTTGAAAGCAAATCCACGGAATTTCAAAGGAGGATTTCGGATTCTCTTAAAAGAAAAAATCCGGACAAGCCTGTTAACCAAGGTGTCGTAAAAAGTGTCTGGACGAAGAAGCGGGTCCTTATGGAAGATTCTTTAGGACGGCTGTACGGAACGTTGGGAGGTATAGAGCCTCAATTTACGTCTGGTCAGAATACCAATACAAAGAAAACATTGAATACTGAAAACTCTTCATCACAAAAGATTTCATTCTCTGAAATTGTTTGGTTAATTATTCTGATTATTGGAAGTGTAGGTCTGTATTCCTATTTCTTCAGAAAAAAAACATTAAATATAGGAGGAGAAAACGTTCCAGGTGGGGTTAAAATATTCCTGGCTATTATTTTGGTAGGAATGCTGATCTATCTTTTCTACCCACTGATTGAAATGTATGGCTACAACTGGTTTGTATGGCTTTTGGTTGTGTGTGTGATCCTGCTTATCTATCGTTTATTCAGTGAAGATAAAACCATTTTAAAATCCGACAAAGATGAATAAGCAGAAGTTTATAGATAAATTTATCAGAGCATTTTTTATCCTGGTATTTCTTAAGATGTTGGGACTGACTGCCCAGCTGTTTCATCAGAGTTTCTGGAGTGTATTAGGTACCCTGGGGATTTTTCTTATCGTAGCTGTTATTATTTTACTTGTCATAATTAGTCTTAAGGATAAAGAAAAAGGGGATCGGAATTCAGGAAGGAGAGGAAGCTCCGGTGGAAGCTTCTATCTTGAAAATTCACTTTTTGACAGGATCCGCAGTAAATATGAAGAACTGGCCGAAAAATATATAGCGGACGGTGATTATAAAAAAGCGGCAAAAGTTTATATGAACCTTCTTCAGGACAATTACCGCGCTGCTAAAACACTGGAGAATGGAGGATTATATAATGAAGCTGCGGTTATTTATCTTAAAAGGTTAAATAATAAATCGGATGCTGCAATCTGCTATGAGAAGGCAAAACAATACAGAAAAGCAATTGATCTTTACAAAGAATTGGAGCAGAAAGAAAAGGTGGGTGATCTTTATAAAGAGATGAATGATATAAAAAATGCTCATATTTATTACCGGATGGTTGCGGATGATTTTGTTGAAAATAGTCAGATGGTAAAGGCCTCACTGGTATACCGGAAAAAAATGGAAATGCCGGAAGAGGCTCAAAAGGTTTTGTTAAAAGGCTGGCAGGAAAATAAAGATACATTCAACTGTTTGAATAATTACTTTGCTAATATTTTTGACCATAAAAAATTAGAAACTGAAATCCAGGCTTTGTATAACGAAACACCGTCAGACAAAAAACTGATCTATCTGGAAGCAATGAAGTATGAGTTTAAAAAGAATTCTTCCCTGCAGCTGGTGACAAGAAACATAGCTTATGAGATCATTTCGGAAAAAGTGGAAACCCATTCAGAAATTGTAAACGAGCTAAAGTACTTTAATCCTGATGATCCGCTTATTTTAAAAGATATTTCCAGGTATAAGACAGGAAGGAATAAAATGTTTAGGAATTAGGATTTAAAATTGAAAGATTTAGATGTTTCAATCTCATTTTATAAGTACTTTTTATAATCTGCAGAGAAGCTGAGGTTCCTGAAGCGACCATTTTATTAAGAAAAATATTATCTTTGCCAACATAAAATTATGACAAAACAAAGCGCACATATCAATGTAAATCTATGCGATTGCCCTATACTAAAGGGATCGTTTGGATATGAATGGACGATATGGAATGAGGCAAAATGTGCTGACTTTGGAAATTATTTACTGTAAACTCGTAAAGATTTAATCAAAATACTGCAAAAACGCCTCGATTATCGGGGCGTTTTTTGCGTTTTTAGAAGAGAAATTATTTAGAATGAAAAAAAATAACCAAAAAAGTGAAAATTTTTAATTAACGATGGAATTTTAATACAATAAAATAGAGTGATAAGAAAACCGGTGAGAGACAGTCATTTAGGTAATTAAAGGATCTGCAAAAAATTGCGGACAGGAATTTGCATGTCTTTATTTGAGTTTAAATTAC
The DNA here is from genome assembly GCF_002216065.1 of Chryseobacterium sp. T16E-39. Taxonomy (NCBI): domain Bacteria; kingdom Pseudomonadati; phylum Bacteroidota; class Flavobacteriia; order Flavobacteriales; family Weeksellaceae; genus Chryseobacterium; species Chryseobacterium sp. T16E-39. The sequence goes on from NZ_CP022282.1 coordinate 4,051,706, forward strand.
TGATTTTCAAATAGTTGAATTAAAATTTTATTTGCGAATTCGAAAAAATCATATTTACTTTGCAACCGAAAATTAAAAGCAACAGGCTTTCTGGTTTTCAAAAATGTTTAAAACAAAAAAATATAATGAAACAATTACATTACATAATTAACCGCAATTCAAAACTACAGGGACAAGAGCCGAAGGGCTTCGCTTGTATTCTTGATCGTGAATTTATGAATGAAAGGTGCTTATATACGTGGGTCGACTAACGGCTTGATCCGTCAAAATATATACAGCACCTCCCGAAAAGAGGTGCTTTTTTTTATGGTTTCTTTAGCTTATTTGGTAAAGCGTCGGTTTGTGGCACCGGAGAACAGGGTTCGATCCCCGAAGATACCCAAAGTACAATCTCATAGCTCAATTGGTCAGAGCACCGGTCTTTTAAACCGGGGGTTGAAGGTTCAATTCCTTCTGGGATTACAAAAAGGTCTATTGAGGTAATGGCTAACCTGCCCGACTGTCTCTTGGGCACTGCGAGTTCGATTCTCGCATAGACCGCATAGGTTCATGGAAAACTTTGGCTCCGACTGTCTCTCGGAAAAGAAGTTGGAAACTGAACCTTAAAACTGGAAAGATAACGGTGGTTGTTTACCCGCCTTGGACGCGGGAGGCCATAGGTTCGAATCCTATTTTCCAGACAATTTGATTTCGTAGCTCAATTGGTTAGAGCATTGGTCTGATACGCCGAAGGTTGAAGGTTCAAGTCCTTCCGAAATTACAAAAAGATTTTGTAGCTCAATGGTAGAGCGCTGGCCTGTTAAGCCTGAAGTTGAAAGTTCGAATCTTTCCAGAATCGCAGACAACTAAATGTTAATTGTTTCGAAAGAGAAGAAAAAAGGTAGGTCAAGAGCAGAAGATCTTTACGCCAAATACAGAAAATACCGACTGCCTTTTTCTTTTTTATGAAATTGAAAATATTATTAGAAGATGAATAATAGAGAGTTTATACATTCACTATCAACTATCAACTATCAACTATCAACTATCAACTATCAATTATCATTTATAATCAATAAAAATCTGATGGTTCGCCGAAGTGGAAGAGTCGGGGCGGTCTGCAAAACCGTTGCATAAGCTGAGTGGGTTTGAATCCCATAGCCATCTCAAATAACTAAAATGAGATTAGTTCCGGAGAAAAAGTAAAAGTTTGTCGAGCGCAGAAGTTCTTATATCAAACAAAAAAATCAAGACAAGCTTTTTCTGACTCCACATTTTAGGCAGGGGTTAGATAATAGAGTGAAGTAAAATATCATTTAGCTATTATCGATCATCATTCATAAAGAAAGGAAGTGCGCCGGAGTTGGAGAGTCGGGGCAGACTGTAAATCTGTTGCTTTATTGCTGAGTAGGTTCGAATCCTACCACTTCCACAACAATCAACTGATAATGTAATGGCAGCATGCAGGAACTGTACTCTTGTCGCTTAGGTTCGATTCCTAGTCAGCTGATTATTATTAATAAGAGATAAAAGATAAACGATAAAAGATGGTTGATAAGCCTAAATGCCAATATAGGATCAATTATCAATAATCATTTATCAATTATACATAAAGAAAGAGGAAAGAGAAAAGTTTGTCAAGCGCAGAAGATCTTTACAAACACTAACAAGCAAAAGTTTATATAGACAGGCTTTCTCTAACCTTAATTATCAGTGACAGATGATAAAGATTATATCTTATCCATTATAATTTATTATTTATCATTGGTAAAATCCGCGGGAATGGCGGAACTGGCAGACGCACTTGATTTAGAATCAAGATACTAAGGGTTCGAATCCCTTTTCCCGTACAATATTGTTAATTCATAAAAATGTAAATGATAATGTGGTATTTATAAATAATTATCACTTATCTATGATCATTTATAATAACATCCGGATCAGTGGTGTAGTAGGTCTGCACGTTAGTCTGAAAAACTGAAGGTACAGGTTCAATTCCTGTCTGTTCCACGAAAATATAGGTAATAACTTATCATTTATAACTCATAACTCAAGATATTGATTCATAGTGTAATCGGTAGCACACAAGACTTTGACTCTTGTTGTTCAGGTTCGAGTCCTGATGGGTCAACAAAATAATTTACAAACCTCATTTATCAATAATAAAACAAATGTGTAAAACTTAAAAAATTTAAAAAAATGGAAACGCAACAAGAAATATGGCAAAATATGAGAGGGAAATTTTTCCACCAGGCTATCACTCAGTTGGTAGAAGAAGCCATCATCCGTGAACAGGCTAATGGACATCGACTTAAAGTTTGTGTAGGATCAGACTCTCATGTATATGGAGATTCTATTAGCTATGCTACAGCAGTAGTATTTATTCGCGAGGGAAAAGGAGCGTTTACTTTTATTAGAAAACAAAAGGAATTACAAACCATCAGTATTAAAGAAAGAATGCTTAATGAAGTGAACAAGTCCGTAGAAATTGCTTATGCAATCTGTCCTGTTTTGGATGCGTACGGAGTGGAAATGGAAGTGCATGCAGATATCAATACAGACCCGGAATTTAAATCCAATGTGGCATTAAAAGATGCAATGGGATATATTTTAGGAATGGGATATGTGTTTAGGGCTAAACCTTTTGCTTTTGCGAGTTCTAATTGTGCTGACATTATGGTATAATACAGCTATAAATTCACATGATGAAAATGATAAAAAGATTTTTGTTTTTGGATGATATAAGATTTCCAGTGGAAGCTTATCATTATACAGGAGAGAAGATTTTCCTTAATAAAGATTGGTATATTGTCCGAAATTACAGACAGTTCGTTAATCAAATTATACAAAATGGACTTCCTGAAATGATCTCTTTTGATCATGATCTTGCTGATATGAATTCCTCAGACTCTGATAATTTAAAATTTACAGAGAAAACAGGATATGATTGTGCAAAATGGCTGGTTGAGTATTGTATGGATAATCATCTGAATCTGCCAAAGTTTTACAGTCACTCAATGAATCCTGTAGGAAAGGAGAATATACTTAGTCTTTTAGAAAACTTTAAAAAAGTTAATAAAGACTCTTACAATAAGTTTCGGTAATTTTTACCGGAACTTTTTATATTACGTAAAAAGATTGCGTACTTGTGTTTTTTCTTTGCATAGAAATTTAAAAGTATTTCTTCTCAGGATATTTCTTCTCCTATCCTTTTTCCACTCACCAACTGAATAACAAAATGTAAACGATATTAGAAATAATATGCAGTATGAAAAACAATGAAAAACAAGACAACAAATGAAATAATAATTATCGACCTGGAGGCTACATGTTGGGAAAACGATAGAATTCCTACCGGGCAAAAAGTTGATATTATAGAAATCGGAATTTGCAAATTAGATATAGCATCAAAGATAATTTCTCAAAAACAAAGTATTTATGTGATTCCTGAAAGATCCGAGATCAACAGGTTCTGTACAAATCTTACAGGAATTACTCCACAATTAATAGAAGAAAAAGGGATTTATTTTGAAGAAGCTTGTGAAAAAATCAAAGATGAATACCATTCAGAATCACTTAGCTGGGCAGGTTTTGGAAACTTTGATAAAGAGCAAATCTTTGAACAATGTGATTGGCTCGGAATAGAAATTCCTTTCTCCTACGATTATCTGAATGTGATGTATGAATTTAAAGATCACTTTAATCTTCCAAAAATGATGGGTTTAAAAAGAAGCCTGGATTATTTGAAAATGGATTTTGAGGGAAATCATCACAGTGGAGCAGACGATGCTTACAATGCTGCCAGAATTTTGAGAGAAATTTTGAAGTAATTATTAACAACAAAAAATTTTAAACCAATGAAAACAACAGATACTATATTAATTATCGACCTCGAAGCTACTTGTTGGGATGACCGGCCACCAAGAGGTCAGGAAAGTGAGATCATAGAGATCGGAATTTGCATCATGGATGTAAAAACCGGTAAGATCACACAAAATGAAGGAATTTTAGTAAAACCACAGTATTCCAGGGTAAGTCCCTTTTGTACCGAACTTACTACGATTACTCAAAAAATGCTCGATGAAGAAGGCATTTTATTCGATGATGCTTTAGATATTCTCAGAGCTGAATATAATTCTGAGGACCTCACCTGGGCAAGTTATGGGAATTATGATTTGACCATGCTTAAAAATCAGGCCAGAAGATTTAATCTAGATTATCCTTTAAGTGATGATCATATCAATGTGAAAACATTATTTGGACAGGTACATCCAACCATCAGGAAAAGCGTTGGAATGAGCCGGGCGCTGGGAGAACTCAATTTTAAACTTGAGGGAACCCATCACAGAGGCGTGGATGATGCCCGAAATATTGCCAAGATCTTACACTGGTGTCTTCAGAATTACTCATTATAAAAGCTCCCTCTAAAAGGGAGCTTTTATTTTTCTGATCGTCCCACTATCTGCTTAACTTTTTCACACACAGGGGTGTATAATTCCGGTGGAATAGAATGCCCCATTCCTTCAATAATCATCAGCTCGGAATTAGGAATAGATTGAGCAAGGTCTCTGGCACAATCGGGGTGAAAAATAAGATCGTTTGTACCATGGATGATGAGAACAGGAGCTCCTATTTGCTTGAGGGTTTTAGGGTCGTATATCCACGAGCCCATAGCCAGTAATTGTCTGAATATGCCATTTTTGGATTGAGAACGGTTCAGCTCCTTTTCGATAATTTCCTCTTCGTAAATCTCATCTAAAGGGAAAATACCCGATATTTTTTTAGCAAAATCTAGTTTTTCTTTTATGTAATCCTTTTTATTGATGGCCGGATCGGTAGGAGGTTTGGTCATCATTGACATAATTTCCGGATCCGTGGGTGGCAAATCAGGGCGTAAAGAAGTTGACATAATAATTGTAAGTGACGAAACTCTTTCCGGAAAATAAGAACCTAAGAGCTGGGCAATGATACCTCCCATAGAACGTCCTATAAAATGTGCTTTTTCAATCTGTAAATGATCAAGAAGTCCGATAACATCCTTTGCCATATCCATTAATGAATAAGGAATGTCTTCTTTTTTAATCGTCGAAAAGAGCTGTTGGATATTACCCTGTAGGTTGATCTCTTTTTCAGCATGGAAAACAGAGTTTCCAGAGTCCCTGTTGTCAAAACGGATAACTTTAAATCCGGATGAAGCCAGTTGTTCACAAAAGGGTTCATCCCATCGTATCATCTGACTGCCCAATCCTGAGATCAGAACGACAGTTGTATTGTTATTTTCTCCAAAGGTTTCGTAGCATAAATCTACACTGTTGATTTTTACGGTTTTCATTATTTATTGCTTATGCACAATAGTTCTAGTTGATTTTTAAATTATCAGTAAAGGTTTTGAGGAAATTCATGACTTTCTATCAGGCATTTTTCTGCTTTTAAAACTTCCTGACGATAATTAATATAAGGATTGTTTTGGGCTTCCACTACAGCAATACACTCGAATAAAAAAGAATCTTCTCCATATTCGTTCCAGTCAGCCTGCAATTGTTGATGGGTGTATTGTCCAATCTTTAAAGAGAATTTCATTCTGTTTTCCAGTGCTTCAATATTCAGTGCCCCTTGAATAAGCTGCCTCCCGGTTACCTTGTTTTTAACAGCTAGAACACCCATTTTTACAGGATAGTCTTTGGCTTTTTCTTTAAGTTGCTGTTTAATGGAATTTTTCATTTCAATTCGGTTATCTGTTAATTATTGTATGTTTCCTCCTAACTCAAATAGCAGGTCAATAGTTGTTTTGAGTGATTTATTTTTTTTAAATGATAATATTTCTGAAGTAATATTTTCTGCTGTTTTTTGTGCTTCTTCAAATACTCTTTTTCCGGTGTCTGTAATCACAACGTAGCTCACACGGGCATCTCTTTCGTTGCTCTCTCTGGAAATAAGGCCAATTTTTTCAAGAGGATTAAGAAGCCTTGTAATCCCTGAAGCCGTTAAACCTATTTTTTCTGCAAGATCGATCCTGCGTATCTTATGATCCTGGGTATTATTTAGAACGTACAGGATCATAAAATCACTGAAGCTGAGCCCATGTACACTGAGTGCATCAAACTTTCTTGAAATAATGGACTGCACTTTGTTCATATTAATTAAAAGTAATAAATCGTCACTTATCATTGATATATATTTGAGTTATCAAGTAATTTAATTATGCAAATGTAATGATTTTAATCAATTACAATATTTTATTTACGGTTTTTTTTCAATTTGTGTATTGGGTAAATGAATTAATTACTGATTTTTTGCTTGCTGATGGGTTTGTTTTCACATAGAAATCTTCAATTTTTATGATCATAATTTTATTGCGCAAATAGATTGCGCGATTGTGTGATTACTTTGCATTGTCAAAAAGAAACAATAGTAAAGTTTTGAAAAACAGGCTTTACTCAAAATATCAGGGAAGTCCAGTTGAGTGTTTCAGTATATCACCATTGCAGAAGAATTTGTTAAGAAACATGATTTTATTTCTGTTCAGCTTGACTTGAAGGTTTGAGGAGTTTTCCAAAAAACTTCTACCATGTGCTATGGGTCGAAGGTTCGAATCCTTCTATTTCCGTACGGGAGTATAACTCAGTTGGTTAGAGTAATAGCTTTTTTATGCGTGGGTTCGATTCCCACTCTCATTTGGTTTGAGATAGCTCAGTTGGTAGAGCACTACACTATCATTGTAGTTTAAATAGACTCAAAATCTATTTTTGGAAGAGTTTCGGATGTTCTCATAAAAAAATATCTGCTATGGAAAACCTGAGCTTTTTCAGTTGTTGAATCAACATTTTAAAAAAGCTTGTAAGAAAAATGTTTTTCAGGAATAGAATTAATTAACGAATAATGATGACGAAGTAGATTTTCTAAAAAAGAGGTCTATGCGTGAGCGATGGTAACGGATATCCTTTTTTGCTCTGCAAAAAAGATAGAAGTGAACGTAGCGACCCAAGCTGTTGCTTTTGCAATGGCAAAGGGGCACGCCCAAGATTTGAATGATTGGAAATAAGCTTAAGACTCTTGTTCTGAAATGAATGATTTTTTACTGAATCCCTTTTCTTCCGCCAATTTTGGAAGAAAGAACCTCAGTTTTTCCTTTTTGTTATCATAAATAACCTTAAAATATAATATGATGTTTAGAAATGTACAAATTAAAGCATATCAAGTTGGTTTGGTATTTAAAAACCGGAACCTGGTTGAGATCTTAAAAGAAGGTAGTCACTGGATTTTTGGTAATAAATCCTTAGAAACCTATGAAATGAAAACATTATTACAAGCTAATGATGATCTATTGCTTTTGTTGAAAAATGAAGAGCTGAACACTATGTTGGAGCTTATTGAAGTAAAAGATGGGGAACTTGTTTTGGTGTATGAAAACGGAATCTTTAAAGAAGTGCTGCATGTAGGTCAATATGCGATCTGGAAAGGAGTAATGAACAGGGAATTCCTGAAAATTGATCTCACAAAGGTGGAAATTACAGAGAAAATTTCCAAAACAATCCTTGAAAATGCAAAATTGAAAAATCTTGTCAGAAAATTTGTCGTGACCAATCAGTATAAAGGTTTACTGATCATCGATGGAAAGCTGGTAAAGGTGCTGGAGGCAGGAACTTATTACTTCTGGATGAACGAAATTTCCGTTGAGGTGAAAAGTGTTGATACCCGTATGCAACAAATGGAAATTGCAGGTCAGGAACTTTTAACAAAGGACAAGGCAATGCTTCGGATCAATTTTTATGTGCGTTATCAGGTGGAAAACATTGTGAAAGCACTGATGAATAATAAGGAGTATGATAAACAATTGTATATCCTTATGCAATTAGCTTTGCGTGAGTTTGTGGGTGCTTTAACATTAGATGACCTATTGTTGAAAAAAGATAGTGTAGGAAAAGAGATTCTTAATAATCTGGGGAATAAAGCAGATGATCTGGGATTAAAAGCTTCAGATGCCGGAATCCGGGATGTGATCCTGACAGGAGAAATGAAAGAAATCATGAATCAGGTCCTGATCGCTGAGAAAAAAGCTCAGGCCAACAGCATTATGCGTCGTGAAGAGACAGCTTCCACAAGAAGTTTACTGAACACTGCAAAATTGATGGAGGAAAATGAGGTATTGTGGAAGTTGAAAGAAATGGAATATATGGAAAAGATTGCCGATAAGATCGGAGATATTACTGTATCCGGAAACAGCAATATTGTTTCTCAGCTAAAAGAGATTTTTGCTAAATAACACTAATAACCATTAATATAAACAGGCTTCATTGAAAGATGAAGCCTGTTTTATGTAATAAAGTCTTGTAGCTTAAAATGAAAATACCACCTGTAAAATTCCTTATTAAACTTGTACAGATGAATGGGGATAGTTAAGCGTTGGTTTTTTCAAGCCATTCCTCATATGAGATTACACCCCATTCCGGTTTACTTTCACCTTCGAGAATGGAGATAAATTCCAGCTGATTTCCATCAGGATCATTAAAGTAAATAGCCAAAGCAGGCATCCACGCGAAAACCATGGGTTTATCTAATCCATCTTTCAGGAAATTGTAAGGTTTCAAATTTCTGTTTTTTAAATAATCAGCAGAATAATTCAAAATATCATCTTTATCACTTGAGAAGGCAAAATGCCTTGGTTGTAAATTTTCTTTCTGCTCCCATAACCCAAGCATAAATTCTTTGTCTTGGCCTACCCATAAAAATGCAATAGGTCTTGTTGGGTCTCTATGTGCAAGCTTTAAGCCGAGAATTTCTGTATAAAATAGGATCGCCTCTTCTAAATTACTTACCTGAATATGGGTTTCGTATAATCCTTTGATCATAATCTTATTGTTTTAATGCTATAGATATGAACAAAAGTATAAATGAATTTTTTAAAAATAGTAAAGGATCAATTCCTTTATATAAAAAGAATGATAGATAATATGAGTTAATATATTGTGATCAATAAAAATAACAAAATAAAAGCCGGTAAAATATTCTTTACCGGCTTTTGTATTTTAATTAATTTCCTCCTCAAAGTTCTTTTTCCATTTTGCGATGGTGGTTCTACTTATTTTGTACTTTTTAGACATATAACTGGTAGAAAAACCGTGCTTTCTTTGGTATTGTAACAGTTTAAGCATTGTTTTTTTGTCATACGTCTTTAGCTTCTGGTTGTTTTTTGAGCTTTCTTTAGATTGTTCGAAAAGTCTTTCATTAAACTTCAGAACATCATCGGATGTATTAAGCCTTTTAAGTAGCTCCCTGATTTTAGGTTCTTCCAATTTATCAGGATGTTCCAGGCGGAGCATGTCGTGATAAATTTTACTGTAATTTGGTCGCATTATATCTTATTTAATTGGTGTGTTTATCTTTTGAAGCCAGCGATGAAGTGTGCTTTTGGGAATAGAATATTCTTTAATAACGTCATTCAGGCTCATTTCTCCGGATTGAATTCTTTTAATAATGAACTCTTTGATTTCCTGAGTGTAGATGTTCTTTCGGAAGTAAGGGATTTTCTCTGATTTTTCCGTGTTCTTATTTACGGCTGCTGGTGGAGCATATAAAATAAGGTGAGAACTGTACAGTCTGAAGAAATCATATTCCAATAATTTACAGCATCTTAACAGAATTTCAGAATCTATCGACTTGCTATTGAACATGTTTTCAACAAACTCTTCGTCCTTATTTAAAAAATTACAAATCCTTTCTAATGTAATTCCTTTATCATCAACTCTTTCTTTAATGAATTGTCCTATATGTATGTCTTTGTATAACATCTATTAAATAAAAATTTTGTTATTAGTAAATAGCTTCGATAAAGCACCAGGCTACACTTTCATGGAAATTTTGAAATATATAGTTATAATAGAATGTGTAAAAAAAATATATAATCTTTTGTTGAATTTCAAAGATGGTAAAACTACACGATCTGGTGCAGGATTTTTTGAGTATCTAAAAGAATTACTTGCGTATCCTTCTCAATTCCATCGATGCTTTTAGCGATTATTTAATTCTTTTTGTCTCGTCTAGTAAAATGCTATATAGATCAGATTTTATGATTGTAGCGATAATACATTACCTAAAGCCCTTTCATGCAATTTTTCTTTATATTGTTTACTCGTAGATTAATTTTTTATACAAAAGTTAAATTAGTAATGCTTATTTTAATTTAAGATGTACAAGAAATAATTAACTTATTGGTTTCCAAATATAGAAAAAAATGAATTTGATGCAAAAGATATAATACTAAATAATGTTAAAAAATGATTTATACGGAAAATTAGTGGTGTTAAATTTTTTTATTTTTAACAATATAAATTTATTTATGAATTATTATGAATAATGCTTATTCGTTTATGCTATTTTGAAAATTTAGTTATTGGATATAATGTTTCAAGTATTTACCTTTGTGCTTAGTTATGAGTGCCTATACCAATCTATTTGATCTTTCTAAAAAGATAAACTATAAGAATGAGTTGCTTGCAGGATTTACCGTTGCAATGACTATGATTCCTGAATCACTTTCGTTTGCTATTTTAGCAGGACTTTCACCTCTTACTGGTTTGTATGCCGCTTTTTTAATGGGGCTGATCACTGCTGTTTTTGGAGGGAGACCGGGAATGGTTTCCGGGGGTGCGGGGGCTACTGTGGTTGTCCTGATTGCTTTAGCTAAATCCCATGGAATAGAATATTTATTTGCAACAGTTGCATTGGCTGGTTTTTTCCAGATAATGGTTGGTGTTTTTAAACTTGGAAAATTTGTTCGTCTTATTCCACAGCCAGTAATGTATGGTTTTTTAAATGGTTTGGCCGTTATTATTTTTATGGCTCAGGTCGAGCAATTTAAATTTGTCGACCATAGCGGTGCTGTTCATTGGCTTCATGGAATTCCTTTGTATAGTATGGTTGGGCTTACCGCTTTAACTATAGCTATTGTTTATTTTTTTCCTAAAATAACCAAAGTGGTTCCCGCATCATTAGTTGCTATCATTATTGTTTTTGGACTTGTTTTAGGATTAAATATTAATACAAAAACAGTTGCAGATATTGCACACATCAGTGGAAATTTTCCGGCATTCCATATCCCAAAAGTGCCATTTTCACTGGAAACACTTACTATTATTTTCCCTTACGCTCTTATTATGGCAGGAGTAGGACTGATAGAATCACTTTTAACTTTATCGATGGTTGATGAAATTACGGATTCTAAAGGGAATGCCAACCGCGAATCTATGGCCCAGGGACTTGCCAATATTACCAACGGTTTTTTCGGAGGAATGGGTGGTTGCGCAATGGTGGCTCAAACCTTAGTGAATCTTAATGCCGGATCGAGAGCAAGATTATCAGGGATTATCGCTTCGCTCACTATTTTGATCATAATTCTTGTTGGAGCACCTTTTATTGAAAAGATTCCTATGGCGGCTTTGGTAGGGGTAATGATGATGGTCGCAATCAGTACATTCCAGTGGGTTTCCATAAGGATTGTCAATAAAATGCCCAAATCTGATATATTTGTGGGAGTAGTGGTTGCTTTAATAACCATTGTCCTTCATAATCTGGCATTGGCTGTTTTAGTAGGAGTGATTATTGCTGCTTTGGTCTTTGCCTGGGATAATGCGAAAAGAATAAGAGCCAGAAAATATATTGATGAAAATGGAGTGAAACACTATGAAATATTTGGTCCTTTATTTTTCGGTTCAGTAACTGCATTTACGGATAAATTTGATCCGGCGCATGATCCCGAAAGAGTGGTTGTGGATTTTAAAGAAAGCCGGATTGTAGATATGAGTGCAATCGATGCTCTGGATAAGTTGTCCAAACGGTATCATGATCTTAATAAAACATTGCATCTGCGCCATTTAAGTGAAGATTGCAGAAAAATCCTAAAAACAGCTGAAGCGGTCATTGATGTTAATATTGAAAATGATCCAACCTATAAGGTGATGCCTGAAAGATAAAAAAGGATTAAACCAAATAAGGACCGTAATTATATTACAGTCCTTATCTTTTTAGGTCACAACTATATTGGTGATGAATTCCGGCACCAAAGCGTAGTGTGATAATTTCATACTTATGGAAGCTCTTCCACTCGTTAAGGTTCTCAGATCAGAAATATATCCGAATGTAGAAGCTAATGGGACTTCTGCAGTAAATATTTTTCTTCCTGAACGTTCGTCAATGGAAGTAATGATCCCTCTTCTTTTATTAATATCCGCAGTTATAACTCCTGTATATTCTTCAATACTCTGAATTTCAACCTGCATGATGGGTTCCATTAATTTTGGTTTACACATTTTTGAGGCTCCTCTGTAGCCATCTCTTGCGACAATTTCAAAATCATAAGCAGCTGAATCCTGACTATGTGTGGATCCGTCTAATAATGTAACTTTCATACTTTCCAAAGGATAACCACTCAATGGGCCATTTTCCATAGCCTCTCTGAATCCTTTTTCGATGGAAGGGATAAATTCATTAGGAATTACACCACCTTTAATTTTATTAATAAATTCAAGTCCGAATTCATTATCATCTCTAGGCCCGATTTCAAAAGTGATATCAGCAAACTGTCCGTTCCCTCCATTTTGTTTGGAAAGCTTCTCCCTATGGATTATGGTTCGAGTTAAAATTTCCTTATACGAAACTTTTGGTTTGCCTTGATTTACTTCAATACCATAATTCAACCGAATTTTTTCCAAAGTAACCTCCAAATGCAATTCGCCTAAACCACTCAACAGAGTTTCTCCAGTCTGTCTGTCTCTCTCTACTAATAAAGAAGGATCTTCTTCCTGAATTTTTGCTAAAACCAAACCAAAGGATTTCTCATCGTTATTGGTCTTAGGTTCTATTGATACACGAATAACAGGAGTTGGAATCGTAATAGATTCTAACAATACAGGTTTTTCGAGACTTGATAAAGAATCTCCGGTTTTTGCATCTTTTATTCCTGTTAAAGCAACGATATCACCTGCTCTTCCTTCATCCACCGTTTGGGTCTTATCAGATTGCATCTTCAGAATTCTCGATACTCGAAAATTTTCACCCGTTCTGACGTTCTGAACGGTATCCCCGGATTTTATTTTTCCGGAATAGATACGAAGCATTGCTAACTTACCCATGTGCTTATCGATGACGACTTTAAAAATCAATCCTGAAAAAATTTCTTCCTGATTTCTTTCCAGTTCAATATTTTCTCCTGTTTCGGGATTCTTTGCTTGTACCGGAGATAATTGATCCGGAGCTGGAAGATAATTGACAATTGCATCAAGTAAAGGCTGAACCCCTTTATTTTTAAAGGCAGAGCCACATAAAACAGGAACAATCATCTGAGATTGACAGACTCTTTTAATAGTTTCCAGAATTACTTCGTTAGAAATAAGATTTTCTGAATTCATGAAAAGCTCAAAAAAAGACTCGTCATATTCCGCCAAAGTTTCCATTAGCTTCATTCTGTATTCGTCAGCTTCTACTTTCAAATGTTCCGGAATTTCTTTTTCTACAATGATCTCTCCATTTTCACCGGTCCAGTACAATGCCTTTTGACTGATCAGATCGATCACTCCTTCGAAATCATCTTCAGAACCGATTGGAATCTGTAGTGCAAGAGGGATTATACTAAGTTTTTTTTCAATTTCTCTCATTACATTAAAGAAATCTGCACCAATACGATCCATTTTATTGATGAAACAGATTCGTGATATACCATGTTTCTCGGCCTGGAACCATACGTTTTCCGTTTGGGGCTGAACACCGGAAGAGGCGCAAAAAACAGCTATCACGCCATCTAAAACTCTTAATGAACGCTCTACTTCTACAGCAAAATCAATATGCCCGGGAGTATCTATAATATTGATATTATAGATTTGGTTTTCTTTTTTCCACTGGGTAGAAATTGCGGCAGAAGAAATGGTAATTCCACGGTTTTTTTCCTGGATGTCTTTGTCCATTGTTGTATTCCCCTCGTCAACATTCCCTATTTTATGAATCATTCCCGTGTAATACAGTAATCTTTCCGTTAAAGTTGTTTTTCCTGCATCTACATGCGCTATTATCCCTATATTTCTTGTGTTGTATTTCATTTTTTTTAAAATTAAATGGTTGATTTTTGAGACTTCAGGAACGAAATCTCCTTTATTGTAAGATCTGGAAATAGGGTAGCAAAAAAGGCCTATCTAAATAGAAAGGCCTTCAATATATTTTTGTAAAATTAAGGTCGTAAACTATTCAGATAAATATTTAATGCTACCAAAGTACACCGCTCTGATAGGATTGCTTAAAGTAATAATATGTATCATTTTTGTTGACATGCTTGATTGTTAATCGGTTGCAAAAATAGTGAAATTTCTTAAAATATCAAAAAAATCGTCATTCCTATTAAAAAGAACGTTTGATAAATCTTAAAAAGTTATAAAAAAAACAGACTTTGGTTTTAAAAAATTATCTTTGGGAGGAATTGAATAATTCTATTAAAAACTAACAACAAAAAATAAAATTGTATTAAGCATTCTATTTTTTTAGAGGAGCTTCATATACATTATAATTGGTACCATTTTGAAAGCAGATATTGACATCCACAACCACCATCATTTTTCTTTTGATTTGTGGCTTACCTTAATAAAATCTCACCCTGAATTTAAAGCAAAAAGAGTTGAGCTGTTCACCTCGTTTTTTAGTATTAGCCAACCCGTAGAGGAGGTGGCAAAAACGGTAAAATACTACGATGATTTATGCAATACAATCAATGAGGTAATAGGAGGAAATGTGGATACTTTTGAAATTTATTTGCTCATATTAAATGCTCTGAACGTTGATATAAAACAAATTAACAGAGATGATCTGACTCTGTTTTATACCAAAAGTGAAGAATTATTTCTTGAATATAAACCTGTGATTATTTTTGAAAATGTTCATCAGTTTTTTGATGAGATCAAAAATCAGGGAAAAACAATTAATATATTAAGTAACACGGGATTTATAAAGGGGAAAACACTTCGGAAATTTCTGATTGAAGAAAATCTCGATGAGTATATCGATTTCCATATCTACTCTGATGAGATTAACTGTTCAAAACCCAATCCGATTGCTTTTCAGGAAGTGAAAAATAAAATTAAAAATCAGGATATTGAACTTCATCAGGTTTTACATATTGGTGATAATGTGATTGCTGATTTTAACGGAGCGAAGAGTTTTGGTTTCAATGCACACTTACTTAAACATTAAAGATAATAACGATGAACACGAGGTATAGTTTACATCACATTCATTCTGCAGAGGAATTCACTTTTTCTCCTGCGGAATACAGTTATTTTAAATATGGAGACAGGTCTTATGCTGAAAAGTTTGCTAAAGAACTGTTCGATGGATTTATTACTCACCATGAGGAAATTTTCACTACAGATAAAGAAATTGTGATATTGCCCAGTCCTTATATGGCAATTCCTACGGCTTCAAATTTTTTATGCTTTTACTTTAAAAAATGCTTAGACTTTTATCTGTTTCAAAAAGGGAAAAAATCAAGTGTTTTATCGAAGATCAACCGCAATCACACCTATACCACAGATTATGGAAATCTTAGCTTTGAAGATCGTAAAAATTTGATTGCCAACGATACTTATTATATCGATAAGGATTTTTTAAGAGGAAAACTTTGTATTTTTATAGATGATATTAAAATCACAGGAAGTCACGAACATACTGTAAATAAAATATTAAACGAATATGCTGTGAACGCAGATTTTATGTTCTTATATTATGCGGAACTCATGAACTTTGATATTGATCCTACTATTGAAAACTATTTCAATTATTACGCAGTAAAAAATGTAGATCATATTGCTGAAGTCATGATAAAGCCAAGTTTTCAGTTCAATACCAGGATTGTAAAATATATTTTAGGGTTGAATTCAAGTAATTTTGAATATCTTACGTCTAAAGTAAGAAAGGAACATATGGATGACTTGCTGGAATTAGCAATCAGCAACAATTATCATTTAATAAAAGAATACGAAAATAACATCAATACTTTAACACAAACCGAATTATATTATGGCTATTAACTTACAAAAAGGACAAAGAGAAAATATAAATGCCCCTAAATTTACAGTAGGTTTAGGATGGGATATCAATAATACATCTACAGGCGGAGCTTTTGACCTGGATGCTTCTTTATTTTTATTAGGAGAAAACAAAAAACTAGTTTCAGACAATCACTTTATTTTTTACAACAATCTGGAGTCTCCGGATAAAGCGGTGATCCATACTGGTGATAATTTAACTGGTGATGGAGATGGTGATGATGAACAGATCAAAATTGATTTAACTAAAATAGATTCTGCAGTAAAAGAAATCACGGTAGTCGTTACGATCCACGAAGCAGAAGCAAGAAAACAAAATTTCGGACAGGTAAGAAATTCTTTCATCAGAATTTTCAATACAGATACCAATGAAGAGCTTCTGAAATATGAATTAGATGAAGATTTCTCTATCGAAACCGCTGTTGAATTCGGAAGGATATATAACCGCAACGGAGAATGGAAATTCGAAGCTGTAGGAAGCGGACAGAGAGAAGGTCTTGAAAAATTTGTGTCAATCTATCAATAATTTAGTATGGATAATCAATCAAATCAACCTACTGATCCAATTCAGCCGATTGAACCTCTTAAAACATTTGAACCCGCTCCGCCAGTCCAGCCGACTCAGGGAGCTGCTCCGGTTCTGGTTGACAGAGATGGAAATGTGAATTTAACTCAGATACAGGATGCAGATCTTCAAAAATATGAAACTGCGGCTAATGCAATAGATGAAACCAACCCAGGTTCTATCGTGAACTTTGGTTCTGAACTTCAAAAGACTTTAGCCAATCAGAGTGATAGTTTTTTAAATAATGTAAGAAGATCAAATTCCGGAGAAGTAGGAGAGTTAATCAATAATTTATTGGTTGAACTTAACTATGTGGATGTGGATGAAATCAATGGCGGAAATAAAGTAAAAGGCTTTTTCAGTCGTTTGCCATTCATGAAGAAAATGATCACTCAGGTAGAAAACTTATTTGCCAAGTACGATAAAATTGTTAATAATATAGATCAGATCTCTTATAAAGTAAATGCAGGAATTATTACTTCTACAAAAGATAATGCTGTATTGCAGACTATTTTTGATAGTAATGTAAACTCGATCAAGCAGATTGAAGATCTTGTTATTGCAGGAAATTTAAGAATGGAAAGAGCAGGCAGAGAGCTTTCCGAAATGGAGACTAATGTTCAAAATTATGCTGATTATCAGATCGCTGATAAAAGAGATTTTATCAACAGATTAGACAGAAGATTGGCTGACCTTAAAGTGGTTCGTTTGATCATGATGCAGTCTCTTCCGCAGATCAGACTGGTACAAAATAATAATGTTTCTATTGCTGAGAAGGCACAGACCATCCTTACAACGACACTTCCTGTATGGAAAAATCAGCTTTCTTTAGCTGTTGCGATGCACAGGCAACAGCAGAATATTGAGATCCAGCAGAAAGTTTCTTCTACTACAGAAGAGATCTTGAGAAAGAATGCAGAACGTCTTGGACAGAATTCAAGAAATGTTGCTAAGGCTAATGAACAGACAATTGTTTCTGCTGAGACCTTGAAAGAAACAACAGCAATGTTGATCAATACGCTTAATGAAGTGAAACAGATTCAGAAACAGGGAACAGAGAACAGAAGAAAGCTGGATCAGGATCTTCAGTCATTAGAAAGCGAATTAAAAGCAAATATTAGAGGTTAATAAGACGGTATACCGGTGGATGATGAAGCTGTAATCATAATGTCTCAAAGTAAAAGAAGATTAACAAAGCTTAAACTTCTTGCTAACTTCTTTGAAAACGTTGATATAATATCCATTTATATTAAGACAGATATTATACACAACTTGTTTAATGAAAACAAGACATTGGATTTTCAGAAACTTGAGCTTTTTCATCTGCAGTATACAGATAGTCTGATAGAATTGTTGACCAAAATAAAGAAGAAAAAGGAAAACGATCTATTGGCTGTTATTAACGAGATCAATATCAATAGCCAATATATTTTGACTTTTGAAGAAAGGAAAGTTGATAGTTTTGAAATGGACAGGAAGATGTACAGTGGTATATTTTCCAAACATCTGAAGGCTTTGTATAAAGATTTGACGGAAGATCAGTTTACCCTGAACTGGAATGATGTTTTGTATTTCCAGAAAAAATATGGAGCAGAGTTTTACAGAACAGATGCAGATGAATCTAAACTTAAGTTTCATCCCGTTCCTTCCTATCAGTACCAGGATTATTCCATAGAAAGAAAATTATTGGGTAAGCTCAATATACAGAACTTTAAAGTTCGCTTTATGTGCGGATATCGCATTGATAGAAATGAGTATGAATTGTTTAAGATTTTTCAATCTGATGAACACTTTATCTTCAACGTTGAGGAAAAAAGATTATATCTCATTGATGATGAACTTGCCTATTTAAATACTTCTGAAAATGAATCCAATCAGATCCTGGTCATCAATCAGCTGAAAAGGAAAAATGAGGAATTGGAAGAATCTATAGATGAAAGAAAGCGAACGCTTCCGGAAGATGTAGAATCTGTTTTAAAAGACTATTTGCGGAACTTGGAAAGTGTTGATATTATGAGCAAAATATTTGATGTCAATGAAGAAACGAATATTCTTCGGGCAATGCTCAACTTGAATTTGAAAAATTAGCGAAAAGGCGGAAAGGCAGAATAGCGAAAAGGCAGAATAGCAAAATCGCTTAACCGTAAAATCGTTAAAGAAGAGTGTTATTGCAATGAAGTAGAATAGAAAGCGATTTTGCAATTCGGCAGTTTAGCAATTTCGCCATTTAACAAAAAAATAACTAAACATAAAAAAGATGGCTATTAACTTACAAAAAGGTCAAAGAATCAACCTGACCAAAGAAAACGGGACAGCTCTTACGCAAGCCTGTGTTGGAATAAACTGGGGTGCTATAGAGAAAAAAAGTTTTTTTGGCGGCAGTAAAAAAGAAGCAGTAGACTTAGATGGAAGCTGTATTTTGTACGATTCAAACAAAAATGCTACTGAAGTTATTTACTTCGGAAATTTGAAATCTAAAAACGGATCTGTAAAACACAGTGGAGATGATCTTACCGGGGATGTAGATGGAGATGATGGTCTTGATAATGAGGTGATCACAGTAGATTTCAGCCAGCTGGATTCAAGTGTTGAATATGTTGCAATGGTTTTGAACAGCTACAGAGGTCAGGATTTCGGTACAATTCCTTTTGCTTCTATCCGTATTTATGAAGGAACTCCTACAAATGTAAGAGAGGTTTTTGCTAAATATGACATCGCTAATGATAAATCATTTAGCGGGCATGTTGCAATGGTAATGGGAGTTTTCTACAGAAGAAACGGTGAATGGAAGTTCAATGCAATTGGTGATCCGACAGCAGATAGAAAATTGGAGCAAACGATTCAGACTGTTCAGCAAAAGTATCTATAAGATATAAATTTTTAAATAAGCTATTATCCCCAAATAACAGTCCTGACATCTATTTAATATAGAAATAATATGTGGAATGGGGTTTTGTCAGGTTGAGTTATATCGGAATTAGTTATATTTACGAAAATTAAAATAAATTAGCAATAATTGTACTTTGTACAGCTATTGCTTTTTATCATATAATAACACATAATAAAAGTGGAAAAACATCAAAGTATTTTAGAACTGCATCCAGGTTTGGTGTGGGGATTTGCGATAACGGTTGTTATCATGTTGCTTCTGGATTTAGGAGTTTTCAATAAAAAGAGTCACGAAGTTTCATCTAAAGAAGCTACCATCTGGTCTGTAGTATGGATTTCATTATCTATGATTTTTTCAGGAGTGGTGTATTGGGTGTTTAACCAATCGGACGGTCATGCGCTTGCAGTGGAAAAATTCACACAATATCAGGCGGCTTATTGGATTGAGAAAGCTCTTTCGGTCGACAACCTGTTTGTATTTATCCTTGTTTTCGGATTCTTTAAAGTTCCGAAATATTTACACCACAAAGTTTTATTTTGGGGAATTATAGGAGCTTTGATCTTCAGGGCAATATTTATATTTGCTGGAGTTGGCCTTATCAATTTAACTTATTTACCGGAGATGAACATTTTTGGTGAAGCTGTTAAAATTAATATTGTTATGATGCTGTTCGGTTTATTCCTTGTGTATGCAGGTATTAAATCCTGGGGTGATGGAGATGATGATGACGATGAAGACTACAGTAATACCGCAGGAGCAAGGTTAATAAAAAGCTTCTGGAAAGTTTCGGATAATTATGACGGAGATAAATTCTTTACCATCCAGAATGGAATTAAAATGGCAACGCCACTTTTGGTTGTGGTAGGAGTAATTGAATTCACTGACGTTCTTTTTGCCGTAGATTCAATTCCTGCAATTTTTGCAATTTCTGATGATCCATTCATCCTTTATACTTCGAATATTTTTGCTATTTTAGGACTAAGATCGCTTTATTTCCTGTTAGCGAACTTTATCCATATGTTCAGCAAGCTGCCATATGGTTTGGCGATTATTTTATCCTTTATTGGAGTTAAAATGTTAATTGCACCATGGATCCATATTTCGTCTCCTGTTTCTTTAGGAATTGTAGGCGGGGTATTAGTGATTTCGGTTATTTTATCAATTATGTTCCCTGAGAAAAAGGAAGATGAAAAAGAAAAATTAGAAGAAAATTAATACAAAAAAGCCTTACTGAAAAGTAAGGCTTTTTTATTGTTTACAATCGATAAGAATTAACTTAAAATGATTTCCAATTCTACGCTCAATCTACTCTAATCTTTAAATCATTCAATTTTTAAATCTTTACATTTAGTAATCATCCATGCAACAATTTATTGATCTTACGTCTGGTCTGTAATGAAACCTTGTACGCTTCATCCCGTAGTTTCTGTATTTTACCCACCGGATGGAAAATAGATTTACTTTCAAATGGATTAAAAGATAATAGTTCCGTTTCGCAGGATCTGGGATCCAATAAGCAGCCTTTCATCATTTTTACTTCCCCTACCTTTATAAAGGGTGAATTTTTCCATTCCTGATTGAGCTTGTTGATAGGCTGGTCATTCAGATCATAACATAGCTGGATCATAACATCAGCAGTATAATCATTTGATTCAAAATAGGATTCAAGGGCTTTTTGCATACTCATTTTCCTTCCGAAATTCTTTTTGACGGATTGGGGTTGAAGTTTTATTTTCATGACGTATTCTCCCATTCGATATGCCCCGACTGAATAATAGTCAAATGCTAAAAGGAAATCATTTCTTTTTCCTATAAACCTAAAGACATTTTTTATCATTGAAGGAGTGAAAAAATAAGGCGCTGCTTTTATCACCTGTGCTGTTAATGAAAATACATTGTTCCATTTTTTAACGAAAAATCGATTGACAGCAGTGAATAACTGTAAAAAAGTACTGACAGAATTAATTGGAAATAATGGAAAATTGACCATAGGATAATTAGCCAGTAGATCTCCATTTTCGTCTTTTATTTTTACAGCAAAACCATAAGCCGGGATTTCTTTCCTGTTTTTACCGACCTGGGGATGGGCATTTGAAAACCGGATCATTAAGTCATATTTGTCCTTATCAAAGAACTGCTGTAACTCTTCCGGAATACCCGGGTTGATTTTAAATTCTCCATGGGCTACGGCATATGTTTTTGCATGTGCATTTCGGGTTGCGTAATTGACATCGCTTACTGAAGATGATTGTTCAACAAAATCAGCTATGCTTTTCTTGTTGATTTCAAAGAGTGCTTTTTCCTCGTCAGTAAGTTGATCAAATTTCTTATTATATCTTATTGTGCTTGGCATTAGTTTTTTAAATTCAATTATAACACCAAGTTTTGAAATGAATGTTACGATAATGTTATTTTACTGCTTCATCTTCTTTAATTAATAGTTTTGGCTCTTTTTTAGAAAGTTTATCTTTGTAAAAAATTAAATAATGGGAGTAGCAGATATGTTATTTAAACGTAAAAAAGAACTGGCTGAGAAAAACCTTAATGAAGGAAAAGCTTTTATGGAGGAAAATGCCAAAAAAGAAGGTGTTGTAACGTTACCAAGTGGATTGCAATATGAAATCATTACAGAAGGTGATGGAGCTCAGCCAAAAGCAAAGGACACCGTAAAATGTCACTACCACGGAACTACGATCAAAGGAAATGTTTTTGACAGCTCTGTAAAAAGAGGAACTCCGGCATCTTTTCCTTTGAACAGAGTGATCTCGGGATGGACAGAAGCTTTACAGTTAATGCCTGTCGGAAGTAAATGGAGATTATTTCTTCCTCCAAATCTTGCCTATGGTGAAGAGCAAATCAGCAAAGAAATCGGACCAAACAGTACGCTTATTTTTGAAGTTGAATTGTTAGGAATTAAATAATTGACCTTATTAAATAAAGCTTAAAATTTACCTGAATTCCAGGTAAATTTTTTTATTTACTTTAAATTCGTATTTTAGATTTTAAGTTGATTGGAAAGGGGATAGATTATTTTTATCATAATCTACCATACAATTACAATTAACTGATTACACAAAAATAGATTGAATGAAAAAGCTACTTTACCTTTTTGCTATTTTTAGCTTACTGACTTCATGTGTTTCCAAAAAAAATCAGGCCATAAAGCAGAATATCCTCACATTGAAGGACAGCTACTGCAAGGCACCGTTTCAATATAATTACAGTAAAAAACTTCCTTCTTACAATTCAGATTCTATTTTATTAGCGAATAAGGAACTTAAAGGAACATTTTCTGACCAGAGCATTTTGATCTTGAATGCGTTAGATAATCTGGATGAAGTTCATGATATTATGAAACTGAAAAAAGATTCATCTTTAAGCGCACAGGTTAAAGTTCTGCAGCTTAAAACAAAGATAAACAGTAAGATAACCATTGCTCTCACAGAGCTGGATGCCGTAGCAGCAGAATTTGACTGTGAGGGAGAACGCGTTGCCCAGATTGGAAGCTATGTGGATAATTTAAACAATTCAAGAAATAATAAATTGATTCTATATTCTATTGTAGCCGGAGCTGCGGCATCTATTGCAGGAGGAATTGTAAAAGACGAAGGATGGAGTAGTGCTATAGATATTGGAGGGGGAGCCTTAGGAGCTGGATTTGGTTTGGCAACACTGAATCCTAAAGGAAAAAAAGTAGAATTTGTTCATCAGAGAAATCTTCTGAGGGATATATGGCATGAAAAACTTGAATCTCCAAATTTCCCACCTTTTATCTGGTATATGTACACAGAAAAGAAGTTTTCTAATAAAGAATCAAATTCGATTATTCAGAGTATGAAGCAAAGATGGCTTCACTATCAGTTTGATGATAACCAAAAAGAAGCTGATGGTTCTGTAATTTTTAGTGATGGAGGTTTTTACCGTGCTGATGATTTACAAAACCGTGCAGCGATGCTTAATCAGATGCAATCGGCAACACGGACAATCAATCAGAATATCAATTATTTATTATTGGATTTAGATAAATTAATACTTTAGGAAAAATTTAACTGTAATATAATTTGTTACATTTAAAATTTTGTTTTACCTTTGTCCGGTAATTATAATGAACAATACAAGATTTGCTACGGCAGTACATATTATGACCTTATTGGCAGAAAGTCCTCAGGAGTGGCTAACTTCTGAATGGATGGCCGGTAGTATTAATATTAATCCTGTAGTTGTTCGCAAAGAATTAAGTGTTTTAAGAACAACAGGTTTAGTGATAAGCAGACAAGGAAAAGAGGGTGGAAGCCAGCTTTCAAGAAGTGCAGAATCAATCAGTATTTCCGAAATTTATTCGGCGGTAAAGAACACTGAAGTTCTTGGAAAGAAAAATCAAAATCCAAATCCGGCATGTAGTGTTGGAAGGGAGATTAACAATCATTTAAATACTTTATTCGGTGAAACGGAAAAATTGGTTATTCAATTTTTAGGAGATAAGTCATTACAGGAATTTTGTAATCAATTCAAGTAAAAATTTTTTATCCTTAAATGTAACAAGATTTATTACAATTTAATTTAAAATAAATATTATGAAAAAAGTAGCAGTAATCGGTGCAACAGGATTTGTAGGTTCACATGTTGTGAAAGAATTGGAAAACAGAGGATACGAAGTAGAAGCTATCGTGAGAGATGCCTCTAAAATCGAACAAAATGACAAAGTAAAAGCAAAAATCATTGATGTAAACAATGTAGATCAGTTAGCAGAAGGCTTACAAGGAGCTGATGCAGTAATTAGCACCTATAATGCAGGTTGGACAAACCCAAATCTTTATAATGATTTTCTGACTGGGTCTGAAAATATTGAAAAGGCGGTTGAAAAATCAGGCGTTAAAAGATTAATCGTAGTTGGGGGAGCTGGAAGTCTCTATACTCCGGATCATGTACAAATTGTAGATACTCCTGATTTCCCTGAGGCGTATAAACCCGGAGCAACAGCAGCCAGAGATTATCTAAATAAGATCAAAGGAAACAATACACTGGACTGGACTTTCTTTAGCCCGGCGATTGAAATGAATCAGGCTAATGTAGGAACAAGAACGGGAAAATACAGAACTTCTTTGGAAACTCCGGTTTTTGATGAGAACGGAAGAAGTATTCTTTCTGTAGAAGATGTGGCGGTGGCCTTAGTAGACGAATTAGAGCAAAATAATCATATTCGTGAACGTTTTACAGCGGCATACTAATTAAAATATACAATGATGTTAAGAAAAAAATTATTATCATTAATTGCTGTATTGGCCTTCGTAAGTACTCTATTAGCTGGAAATCTTAAGATAAAGGTTTATAATCCCGGAACTAAGGCGATTTTTCCCATTTCTTCAACTCTGATTTACGGAGATAAGGATGCAATACTAGTAGATGGACAGTTTCAAAAGCAGTACGCAGAAGAATTGGTCAAAGAAATAAAAGCAACGGGAAAAAACCTTAAAACAGTCTTTATTTCTCATAGTGATCCAGATTTTTACTTTGGACTGGATGTTATTAAAAAAGCATTTCCTAATGTGAAGATTATTTCTACGGCTCAGACAGCTTATCTTATCTCTGCTTCAAAAGATGATAAATTAGCAGTTTGGAATCCGCAATTGAAAGCTGATGCTCCTTCAGAAGTTTTCGTACCGGAAGCGGTTAATTCTATCCCGGATTTAGAAGGAAATAAAATCGAGATCAGACAGAATCCTGATGATTCAGCGCATAGCTTTCTTTGGATTCCTTCATTGAAAACTATCGTTGGTGGAATTTCTGTTTCAGTGGATTCTCATATATGGATGGCAGATACTCAGAATAAAGAAGCTATTGACAAATGGATTGGACAGATTGATGCAATGAAAGCACTGCAACCACAGCAGGTAGTACCCTCTCATTTTGCTAAACTGAACCTATCACCGCAGTCACTGGATTTCGTTAGAACCTATCTGGAAAACTATAAAAAAGCGGTTGCTGATAATAAGACTTCAGATGCAATTGTAAAATATATGGTCAGTCAATATCCGAATCTTCCCGGCAAAGATGAGTTGGAAATGGGAGTAAAGGTATTTTTGGGTGAGATGAAGTGGGATTTAAAATCACCATATCCAGCCATAGGACAAAAAGTTGAAGTGGATTTTGGAAATGGAAAGTTTGTTCTGGATTATAAAAATAATACTACCATGTCTTTTACCGGAACAGAAGGTACTCTTAAAGGAATTTCAGATACTGTTCAGTATACTGTGACAGAAGTAGCAAAAAATGTATTCATGGTCTACTGGCACGAACCTAAAACAGGAGAGAATGTAACCCATGTTCAGGATTATAATAAGAATATCATCTATACGAATATTGCTGCAAAAGATGGTTCATTTAGCCACTTTAAAGTTCCATTCAAAATTTTAAAATAGATATAAATTAAAAAAAGGCCTAAAAATAGTGGCTGCCAGATGGCAGCCACTATTTTTAGTTGTTTAACGAGGCAAACCAATCAGCAGCTTAATCAAATCAACAAGTTGATTTCCTCTTTGCCTGCTTAAAATTGAAATGACAGAAAATAAAATCTTTGTGTAAATAAATTTCTCGCAGATTTAGCAACTCTCTTATTAATTTTTAATGTAATAGGCTTTACAAGAAAACAAAAAAACGGCTGCCTTTTGGCAGCCGTTTTTTATTATAGATTCATAAACAATTTCGGATTAACCGGCGTATTGTTTTTGTGTACTTCATAGTGAAGGTGTGGACCCGTAGAGCGTCCTGAGTTTCCGGACTTGGCAATGACCTGTCCTACTTTTACCTTTTGATTTACTTTTGCAATCAGATCAGATAAATGACCATATAAGGTTGCTAAACCATTTCCATGGGAGACAATTACGCAGTTTCCATATCCTCCCTTTTGTCCTGAAAAAATGATGGTTCCCGCCGCAGAGGCTCTTACATCAGATCCATAAGCAACCGCAATATCCAATCCTTTATGGAACTGCATCTGATCAGCTTCTGCAGGAGGATTATTTTTTTCTGTTGAAGTAATTTTAGAAGATGAAGAAGTAGCTGCAACCGATTTTGTCGAAGCAGGAGTGGAAGCGGATGCCGTGCTCGTTGCTTTTGGTGTTACCATCACTTTTACTTCTCTTTTATTTCCATAGCTGTCTGTCAGTTCAATGGTTTTTTCTACAGGTTCAGCTTTTACTTCAGGTTTTGAAGCAGCTGCCACTGTTGGCTTAGAATCAGAAGCCACGCTTGTTCCTACCGAGGCATATACGGTTTTAAACGGAATAGGATTTTTTCTGACCCCGAAGTTCGAGGAAATATAACCATCAGTAGGCATCCCTAATGGAACCTGCATCAGTTTCTTTTGTAAATCCATTAAATATTGGCTGTATCGGTTGGCTTGTTTTGCCAGGTAGACAGAGTTTGAAATACTGTCTTTGCTTAGAAACATCAGCTTTTCACTTGGGACATCTTTTGATTTTAAAAAAGAGTTAAGCTGTGCTACAGTCTCATCCACTAAAGTGAGATCTGTTTTCATTTTTAAGTAATCTACACTGTCTTTTTCAGTGTTTATTTTTACAAGGTTGACTTCATAGGTTTTATCATCCTTTTCAGAAGATAATTTGGCTATGAAAATTCCTTGTGCAAAAACTACTAGTAAAAGTCCTCCCAGGAGAATGTTTACGTTCTTTTTGCGGCTTAGAAATTTCTTCATATTTCTTTCACTTAGTATTAAAAAACGGTTTAAAGATTGCAAATTTAATTAAAAATAAGTTTTAGGATTATTTTTTAATTAAAATTTATTTATATCATTAATAAACGTTGATCTTGATATTTAATTGTATTGAAGTGTTAATTTTTTCAAAAAATTGACTTTTATCGTTCTTACAAAAGTGATGTTAATTCTTTGTTTTAATATATTTGCAATTCACATTTGAATTATGGCGAAAAAGAAAACAATTTCAGAATCTTCGAATCCGAAAAAGGATAAAAATGAAGTTTCCGTAGGGGTTGTAGGGAGTGGAAGTTTTGCAACTGCAATTGTAAAAATGCTTGTTGAAAACTGTAAAGTGGTGCACTGGTGTGTAAGAAGTGAGTTTGTAAAAGGAGCTATTGAGCTTCGGGGACATAATCCTACATATTTAACAGCGGTTAATTTTAATCTTAAAAATTTAAAACTAACGACAGATATTAATGAATTGGTTTCTGCCTGTGATGTTGTGGTATTGGCAACTCCTTCCATTTACCTTTCAGATACGCTGGAAAAGATGAATTGTGAATATAAAGATAAGATCTTTGTTTCTGCAATTAAAGGGATCATTCCTAAAGTGAATGATGTAGTAGCGCATTATCTCAGAGATGAGTTTCAGATTGGTTTTAGAAATCAGGCGGTTATTGCAGGACCTTGTCATGCGGAAGAAGTCGCAATGGAAAGACTTTCTTACCTTACTGTAGCTACAGTGGAGGACGAGGTTTCTGAAAAATTGCTGGGTATTTTTAATTCCGATTTCATTAAAATGCATTCCAGTAAGGATATTTTAGGAAATGAATACAGTGCGATCCTTAAAAATATTTTTGCTATTGGAGCTGGAATTGCAAGTGGATTAGGCTATGGAGATAATTTCACTGCTGTTTTTGTATCGAATGCGATCCGTGAAATGGAAACATTTCTGGAAGCTATCTATGAAGCACCAAGAGACGTGAATGAAAGTGCTTATTTAGGAGATCTACTTGTAACCGCATATTCCCTGTTCTCAAGAAACAGAAGTTTAGGAAATCTTATTGGAAAGGGATATACGGTGAAATCAGCTATACAATCCATGAATATGGTTGCAGAAGGATATTATGCTGCTGATTCCATTTATAAAACAGCCAAGCAAAAGAAACTGAAATTACCTATTGTAGATACCATCTACGGAATTTTATATGAAGGGAAAAATGCAGAGAAACAATTCAAAAAATTGACGACGAAATTAAACTAAGAGGATCTGAAAATTCTCGACAAAAATATAGGCATCAGCAAATTTGCTGATGCTTTTTATTTAGATATTACCTGCTTTTGTAATCCATATTTATTTGGAGTTAAGTATTATCAGTTTTATTTCAAACTTACCATATGATATTATTTCTAGGGATTACATTTTGTAAATTAGATACATGAAAAAGATAGGATTTTTATCATTCGGACATTGGGGAAACCACCCTTCGTACGACAATAAAACAGCAGGTGATACTTTGCTGCAATCTATAGATTTAGCAGTAGCTGCTGAAGAAATAGGGATTGACGGAGCATACTTTCGGGTACATCATTTTGCTAACCAGTTGGCTTCACCATTTCCTTTATTGGCAGCTATTGGTGCCAAAACCCAAAAAATTGAAATAGGAACAGGGGTAATCGATATGCGTTATGAAAACCCTTTGTATATGGTAGAAGATGCTGGCGCTGCAGATTTGATTTCGGGAGGTCGGTTACAATTAGGAATTAGCAGAGGTTCACCAGAGCAGGTTATTGATGGCTGGCGGTATTTTGGATATGATTTGGAAGAAGGTCAAACGGATAT
The DNA here is from genome assembly GCF_002216065.1 of Chryseobacterium sp. T16E-39. NCBI lineage: Bacteria > Pseudomonadati > Bacteroidota > Flavobacteriia > Flavobacteriales > Weeksellaceae > Chryseobacterium > Chryseobacterium sp. T16E-39. The sequence continues at coordinate 4,080,782 of NZ_CP022282.1, forward strand.
AGATATGGGACGTCATAAGGGCCTTGAGTTTTTTGACTTGTTAAAAGGAGAGGGGTTTGCGCGACCAAATCCCAATCCGATGTTTCCCAATCCACCTGGCTTATTACGGATAGAACCACATTCTGAAGGGCTACGCGACCGCATTTGGTGGGGATCTGCCTCGGATGCAACCGCTGTCTGGGCAGGAGAAATTGGGATGAATTTGCAGAGTTCCACTTTGAAATTTGACGAAAGCGGAAAGCCTTTTCATATTCAGCAAGCTGAACAAATCCGTTTATACAGAGAAGCTTATAAAAAAGCGGGACATACCCGTGAGCCAAGAGTTTCTGTGAGCAGATCCATTTTCGCCATAGTCAATGACCAGGACAGATATTATTTTGGACAGGAAGCCGGTAGAACGGATCAAATAGGTGTTTTAGAAGGGAATCAACGAGCTATTTTCGGAAGAAGTTATGCTGCAGAACCGGAACAGCTTATTAAAGAATTGGCACAGGACGAAGCTATTCAGGAGGCAGATACGGTATTGTTGACAATTCCTAATACTTTAGGCGTTGATTACAATGTACACGTACTGGAATCTATTTTGAAATATATTGCTCCTGAGTTGGGCTGGCGTTAAAAAAGGGAAAATGGCAGGAAAAATTTGGTATAAAACAAAAATTGCAATTATTGGAGCAGGGCAAGCCGGACTTTCTACTGCATATCATCTCAAAAAAATGGGATTGGAAATCGGAAAGGATTTTATTATTTTAGATGAAGCGCCTTCTCCAGGTGGTGCCTGGCAATCCCGCTGGGACTCATTGACTCTGGGGACAGTAAATCGAATTCATGATTTGCCGGGAATGTCTTTTGAAGAAACGGTTCAGGGAGATGAAACTGAAGTTCGGGCCAATGTTGCAGTTCCACATTATTATGATTTGTACGAGAAAGAATTTGGGTTACAGGTCTATCGACCGGTTAAAGTTGAGAAAGTCACCTTGAATGGAGACAGATTCTATATTGATACTTCTTCGGTTGCATTTTCTGCATTAGGAATAATTAATGCCACGGGAACTTGGGAGAATCCTTACATTCCGGAATATCCGGGAGCTAAGCTTTTTCAGGGCGAACAATTGCATACCCGGGATTTTAAAAATGCTGAATATTTCAAAGGAAAGCATGTAATCATTGTTGGTGGAGGTATTTCTGCAATTCAAATGCTTGATCAAATTTCAAAAATAACCACTACTACCTGGGTTACACGGAGACCACCGGAATTCCGGGAGGGACCGTTTGATGATATGGCGGGAAGTTTAGCGGTCGCTATGGTTGAGAAACGAGTGAGAAATGGATTATTACCGATGTCTGTCGTTTCAGTAACTGGATTGCCTGTTACTGCTGAAATTAAAGATATGGAAAAAAGAGGAGTACTTAAAAGATTCCCCATGTTTAGTGAAATTACCAAAGAGGGTATTAAATGGGAAGATGGAAAGGAAGAAAAAGCCGATGTCATTCTTTGGAATACGGGCTTCCGATGGTCTCTGTCCCATTTAGATGCTGTTTTACCTAAAGAAGAAGGTGGTGGTATCATCATGTCCGGAAGATTGGCGACCGAAGTTTCAAAAGAACCGAGAATTCATTTGGTAGGGTATGGCCCCTCAGCGTCTACCATTGGAGCAAACAGAGCAGGAAGTGCAGCAGCAAGGGAATTGGTTAAAACTTTGGGGATTTAAAAATAGATTTATAGATAAAGATGAAATTTATGCATCATTTCATGATATTGGTGAATAAATTTAAATTTCGGATAAAATACAATCTCAAATTCCCTCTTTTTCTAATGCAGATTTGGATTAAAATATACTCAATTAACTTTATGTTAAAATACCTAAACCCATTTCTGTTGTAAAAACTTTTCACGAAATTAGTATTAAATTTAATGTTTATGTCACATTCACTTACAAGCAGAACACCAAAACCAAAATATGACGTTGTTCTCATAGGAGGTGGTATCATGAGTGCCACTTTAGCCACATTACTTCATGAATTTGATCCCAATCTTGAGATCGCCATTTTCGAAAGGCTTGGCCGGTTTGCTAAAGAAAGTACAGCAGCCTGGAACAATGCAGGAACTGGACATTCGGCTTTTTGTGAATTGAATTATACTCCGGAAAAAGAAGATGGAACGATCGATATTTCCAAAGCGGAAAGTATTGCAGAACAATTTGAAATTTCTAAACAGTTTTGGTCTTATCTGCTCCAGAAAGGCTATATAAAAGATCCTAAAGATTTTATCAATTCATGTCCTCATATGAGTCTGGTATTTGGTGATAAAGATGCTGAATATCTTAGAAAACGGCATGATGCTATGATAAACTCGGTACTGTTCTCCGGAATGGAATTTTCAACAGATCATGAAAAGTTGAAAGAATGGATTCCATTGATAATGAGTAAAAGAAATCAGTCTGAGGTAATGGCAGCCACCAAAATGGATCTGGGAACAGATGTGAATTTTGGAAGCCTGACAAGGAAAATGGGAAGACATCTTTTGGAAGATTCTAATGTTGAGGTGTTTCTGTACCATGAGGTAAAAGATATTGATCCGCGGGAAAACGGACAATGGGAAATGAAAGTAAAAGATAGAATTCACAGTCACAAACAGGAAGTAGTTGCCGATTTTGTATTCATCGGTGCCGGTGGTTATGCGCTTCCATTGCTGGATAGTTCAGATATTAAAGAAAGTGCAGGTTATGGAGGGTTCCCTGTTTCAGGTGAATGGCTGGTAACGCACAATCCTGAATTGGTAGAAAAACATCAGGCAAAAGTGTACACGCAGGCAACCGTGGATGCACCACCAATGTCTGTTCCTCATTTGGATCTGAGAATTATTGATGGAAAAAAAGCACTTCTTTTTGGTCCTTTTGCAGGTTTCTCAACTAAATTTTTGAAAGAAGGAAGTTATCTCGATCTTCCTGAAAGTGTGAATACCAAAAATATCAGGTCTCTATTTGGTGCCTGGTGGCACAATATTCCTTTAACGAAATACCTGATTCAACAGGTGGCAATGACCAAGGCTCAAAGAATGCAGCACTTAAGAGAATTTGTTAAAGATGCCAATGAAGCAGACTGGGAATTGAAAGTAGCAGGACAAAGGGTTCAGGTGATAAAAAAAGATGAGAAAGAAGGAGGAAAACTGGAATTCGGAACTGAAGTAGTGGTTAACAAAAGCGGAACAATCGCTTCTTTATTAGGAGCTTCGCCAGGTGCTTCAACTGCAGCTTATGCTATGTTGAATGTTCTTGAAAAATGTTTTGGAGAGAAACTTCATGGAGAGTGGAAAGACAAATTACTGGAAATGATTCCTTCTTACGGACAAAAACTAGCAGATCATCCGGAACTTACGGAAAAGTTGAGAAATTATACGAAGGAGAAACTGGAGTTGGAGTATTAGTTCAGATAAAAAGATCATATAGCTCTGCAAACTTTGGGCTATAATAAAAACGATATAAAAGCCATCTGATATCAGTTGGCTTTTATATTTTGATGTACGAAATCCTTAACACAATCATAATCCATTCAAAATATCCGTATCAAATGAAATTTGAATAAATTTGCAGGATATTCATTACTCATTATCTATAAAGAACCGTGGAAGAAATTGTTATAAAGCCTATTATTGCTAAAGAACTTCTGGCATCTCTTAAAACGAAAGTGGAAGAGGAGAAGCAGGTTATTGTACATTGTTGTTTTCCTGCATCGCCCTTTTTAGGGAATCTGATCAGGATCTGGAATACCACTTATCTTTTTGATAATAGTTCAGAGCATCAAAGTAAGTTGATCCATGCAGAGAATATTACCATATTTCCGGATTGGACGCCGGTGCCTTTTATGCAGGATTTTTGGTTTACGTTAATATTTTCAGGATTGCCGAAAGGCTGTAAAAGTTTTGATCTTAAGGAAGTCATTCCTGAAGAAGGTGGATTTTTTGTAGAGTCTATTAAAAGAAATTCTATGGATGTATACCGGGTAAAAATTTCAGAATCTTACTAAATGAAAATGAGAGAAGAAAAACTGCAACAGATTGTTAATTGGGCAGAAAATAACCCGGATATCCGCGTGGTTTTACTGACCAGTTCTTTAGTGAATCCTTATGCTCCGGTAGATGACTTCAGTGATCTGGATGTTGAGTTCGTTTTTGAAAATATGAAATCTTATGAATCAGATAAAAAATGGGTAGAGCTTTTTGGAACACCTATTTCTATGGTTGAAGAAGATGATACTTTTTTTGATGGGAAGCACGCCATGAAAATGGTATTGTATGAGGATCATGTAAAAGTGGACTTCAAACTCTACCAGAAATCTGAATTTATAAAAGAAGTTCAGCAAGAAGAGCTTCCGGAAGATTGGGATGTCGGTTATAAAGTTTTGATTGATAAAGATGGATTGACAAAGGTTTTAAAAGCCCCAAGTTATCAGTCTATCATGATTCAGAAGCCTACGCCTGAGAGATTTCAGCAGTTGATCAATGATTTCTGGTGGGATACTACTTACGTAGCGAAATGTCTTAAGCGTGATGAAATTTTTTACGCTAAATTTATGACTGAAGATGTTATCAGAACAGATTATCTGGTTCCTTTGATAGAGTGGTATATCGCCAGTGAAAATGATTGGAAGGATATCACGACCAACAAACACGGAAGACTCTTTAAAAAATATCTTTCTCCTGAACTTTGGGAGAAGCTGGAAGCTACCTTTTCCGGAAGCAGCATCGAAGAGAATTGGCAAGCCTTATTTGCCTATGCAGATCTGTTTCATGAAATAGGAGTTGATCTGGCTAAGAAAATTAATTCAATATATCCTCAGGAACTTGAAAATAGGGTAAGAAAATACCTTAATGAAATCAAGGCTCAATAATTAAGCAAACTCATTCTGCCGGATTAAATTTTCTATACAATATTCAGTAATCGCAACAATCGTTACAAAAGGATTGACTCCAATAGTTCCAGGAATTAAAGATCCATCCAGAACAAAAAGGTTTTCGTGATCCTTTAATTTACCATATTGATTGGTCGCCTCACCTAATACGCAGCCTCCCAAAGGATGATAACATATATTAGGACCAAAACCATTTTTAAAAAGGAAATGACTTCTCGTTCCTCCATTGGCTCTGTTCATTTTTTTGATAAAGTAGTCCGCATTGGCCTTCATCTTTTCGGTGTGACTTTCGTTCCAGTCAATAACCAGTTTTTTAGTAACAGGATCGTAAGAAACCTTTCCTTTTTTATCTACTCTGTTGATTAGTAAATATAATGCGGTGGCTACGTCCATTCCCATTGGCAATGGTGCAATCTCAGTGAAAAAAGGATGTTCTTGATCATCCCAATTATCAACTCCACCCACAGGAATTGTGGATTGCTGAACTCCTGTACCACCGGATAATGGTCTTACCCAATTTCTACCGGTCATAAAATTTCCATTATTGCCCCAATTTTCTCCTACATTGTCATTAAGCGGAAGCTGATTTTTAATATTGGATTTCATAAGAAGCTCTAAACTTCCCATAGTTCCTGCGGATAATATCAGCTTTTTGCATTGGAAAGTTTTGTCTTTTACAACCTCTCCTAAAGTATTAATCTGGTGGACTTCCAATGTATAAGTTTTGTCCTCATTTAATCTGATAGAATCGACGGAATGCAGATCAAGAATTTCGAGGTTTCCAGTATCTGATGCTTTTTTTAGATAGGTTTTGTCCAAGCTATTTTTACCATGGTTATTTCCGTAAATAACCTCCGTATTAAGAGCTGATCTCGGAACCTCATTTTTAAATTCCTTTTCCATGTATTTGAAATCATATACATTCGGAACCCTGATGGTTTTAAAACCGGCTTTATGAGCCTCTTCTTCACCTACTCTTGTAAATTTATAATAGGGACAAGTATTTAAAAACTGTTCATCGATCACATTCACCTTCAATTCTTTTCGAGCCAGAGGAAAATAGTAATTATAAAATTTATCGGTATCGAGTTGCGGAAAAACTTCTTTAAAATAACTTTCCTTAGGTGTTACGGCCATTCCGCCATTAACGATAGATCCGCCGCCAACACCTCTTCCTACCCAGATATTAATGTGTTCAAAATCCAGCCGATCCAAGGCTCCTGTAAAAGGTGTTAAAGAGAAAAGATTCATGAAGGGAGCTATGGTTTTCTTTTTTAGCCAAGCAGCGCTTTTGCCAGGTTTTAATAAATTGGAAAATGGGATTCCTGACTTTTCCCAATTAAGACCCATCTCAAGAATCAATACTTTCTTTCCAGCCTCACATAAACGTAAAGCTGCTACAGCACCTCCATATCCCGAACCTATAATAATGATGGGTGCTTCAATGATTTCTTTTTCCAAGGTTATTTCCGATTTAGAACCATATAAAAGATCCGTACCTAAAAAATAAAAACCTGATACTCCAAGAATACCAGCTCTGATAAACTCTTTTCTATCCATGTCCATTATTTTCCAAAAACTATGCTAGAAAAACACAAAAAAATATAATTTTTAATTAAAGTAAGTGCGACTTTTTATTGTAATTTTAACCTTTAATAAACGAATTTTATGAAAAGATACTTTTTGTTATTCTTGCTTCTTCCTTTATTTGCCTTTTCTCAAAAAACAGTTGTCAAAGAGACCGCAGAAATAGAAAAATTTCAGAAAGACCTTAATGCAGAATACTTAAATCCTAAAGAAACTCCTTTAAGAGGGGATAACTTTAAGAATTTCGAGAAACATCCTTTCTTTCCGATTGATTTAAAATACAGAGTGACTGCAAAGTTTGTGAAAACGGAAAATGCAGAACCTTTTGAAATTCCTACTTCATCTGGTAAAACAAAACAATACAAAGAATATGGAAAAGCTACTTTTGAATTAGATGGTAAGTCGTATTCCCTGACATTGTACCAAAGTCTTGATTTAATAAAGCTGGAGAAATACAAAGACTATCTTTTCCTTCCATTCCGGGATGCAACAAATGAAAAGGAAACCTACGGTGGCGGAAAGTACATGGATCTCAAAATCCCAAAAGGAAATACAATTATTCTGGACTTCAATCAGTCATACCAACCTTATTGCGCATATAATGCCTATGATTATAACTGCCCGATCGTTCCTGAAGAAAATAAACTTCCAGTAGAAATCCGTGCAGGTGTTATGTATAACGATATTTATCATCATTAAAATATGATCAGTCTGCATTTTTACAAACCTGAAGATTTTTCCGGGTTAAGTTATACCTTAGATGAGGTACAGTCTCAATACACATCAACAGTTGAATTTGCAATAGAGAGGATCAAAGAACGGAATGATGGAAAAGGTTTTTCGGTTACTATTTTTGAAGATCAGAACCCGGCAGGTTATTTTGCTTTGGATTTTGGAGATGATAAATTTGAATTAACGGATAATCCTAATTCTGTTTTGTTGAGGTCATTATCTATCAATCCTCAGTTTCAGGGGAAAGGAGTCGGTAAAGCTGCGATGATTCAGGTGGATGATTTTGTAAGAACTCATTTTGAAAACTGTGACGAAATTGTTTTGGCAGTTAATCAGAACAATATCTCCGCTTATGAACTGTATATAAAAGTCGGATACATCTATGAGGGTAAAACGAGAATAGGGCGAAGCGGACCACAACTTCTGATGTATAAAAAACTTTAAGAAAAATTTAAAATAAAATCTCTTCATTAGCCTGATTCTTTCCACTAACTTTGAGTAACATCAAATAATAAGTATGGAAATATCACTTCGTAATCAGGTGGCTGTCGTTACGGGAGCATCAAGTGGAATTGGAACCGGAATCGCTAAATCTCTTGCCTCTGCAGGAGCTACAATAATAGTCAACCACTCTTCGGAAAGATCTACAGATGAAGCAAAGGCAGTCTTGAAAGAAATTACAGACACCGGAGGTTCAGGGATCACCTATCAATGTGATGTTTCGAAAGAAGATCAGGTGGTAGCCATGTTTCAGGATGTTGTTTCGCAATTTGGAACTGTAGATATCCTTATTAATAACGCGGGTATCCAGAAAGATTCTAAGTTTACAGAAATGACTATTGATCAGTGGAATGCCGTGATCGGGGTCAATTTAACGGGACAATTTCTTTGTGCCCGCGAAGCTATTAAAGAATTTTTACGCCGTGGAATAGATCTTTCCCGATCAAAAGCTTGTGGAAAGATCATCCATATCAGTTCCGTTCATGAAATTATTCCCTGGGCTGGACATGCGAACTACGCATCCAGTAAAGGTGCAATCAGAATGCTAATGCAAACATTAGCTCAGGAACATGGAGCAGATAAGATCCGGGTTAATTCTATTTGTCCGGGTGCAATTCAAACTCCTATTAATAAAGATGCCTGGAGTACTCCTGAGGCATTAAACAGCCTTCTTAACCTTATCCCTTACAACCGAATCGGACAACCGGAAGATATCGGAAATCTGGCGGCATTTTTAGCAAGTGACCTGGCTGATTATATTACGGGAACTAGTGTTTTCGTGGATGGCGGAATGACTACTTTCGAGAGCTTTTCTACGGGCGGATAATTGCCCCATTATTTATTATTCAAAACTTATCATCTATGATTGAGAAACAAAGACTTTCAGATGTAACATGGAAGAAATGGGGACCTTATGTAAGCAATAGGGAGTGGGGACTGGTACGTGAAGATTACAGTGCAAATGGAGATGCCTGGAATTATACCAATCATGATATTGCTGAGGCGAAGACTTACCGTTGGGGAGAAGAAGGAATTTGTGGCATCTGTGACGATTGGCAAAAGCTGGTATTTTCAGTAGGATTCTGGAATAAAAAAGATAAGATGGTGAAAGAACGTTTCTTTGGCCTTTCAAATGGGCAGGGAAATCATGGTGAAGATGTTAAAGAATATTTTTATTACCTCGATTCTACCCCTACGCACTCTTATATGAAGATGCTTTATAAGTATCCTCAAAATGCTTTTCCTTACGAAGATCTATTGAAGACCAATGCTGAAAGAAGTAAGAATGAGGCTGAATACGAATTAATTGATACCGGTATTTTTGACCAGAATGAATATTTTGATATTTTTATTGAATATGCCAAAGAAAGCCAGCAGGATATTCTAGTAAAATTGACAATCACGAATAAATCTGAAAAGGAAGCTCCGATTATCATTTTACCTACGCTTTGGTTCAGAAATACATGGAATTGGGGATATGATGAATATAAACCGCAGCTAAGCTCGGAAGAAGCAACCTCTATTAAAGTTAATCATAAAGATCTTGATATTAAAAATGTCTATTCGAAGCAGTCTGTAAAAACACTGTTTTGTGATAATGAAACCAATAATGAGAGATTATATCGATCAGCCAATACCTCCAGATACTGCAAAGATGGAATCAATGATTTTATTATCAATAAAAATTCGTCAGCAATAAACCCTAATGATACGGGAACAAAAGCATCTTTTTATATTGATGAGAATTTTAAAGCTAAAGAAACAAAAACCTTTGAATTTCGGATTTCGGATAAAATACTGGGAGACCCATTCAAAGATTTTGAAGAAATACTAAATAAAAGACAAAAAGAAACTGACGAATTTTATCATGAAATCCAAAAGGGGATTCAATCTGATGATGAAAAGCTAATTCAAAGACAGGCCTTTGCAGGGATGCTTTGGAATAAGATGTATTATCATTATAATGTCGAAAAATGGCTGAAAGGGGATCCCGGAGAAGTCCGACCACCTAAATCCCGTGGGAAAATAAGAAACTATGACTGGAAGCATCTCAATAATGAACATATCATTTCAATGCCCGATAAGTGGGAATATCCGTGGTATGCTACCTGGGATCTGGCGTTTCATGCGATTAGTTTTTCATTGATCGACCCGGATTTTGCAAAATACCAGTTGAAGCTTTTTCTTTTTGAATGGTATATGCACCCCAACGGACAGCTTCCTGCTTATGAATGGGACTTTAGTGATGTAAATCCACCGGTACATGCATGGGCTACTTTTAAGGTCTTTAAAATTGATGAGTACCTTAAAGATAAGCCGGACCTGCAATTTTTGGAAAGTGCTTTTCAGAAATTATTGATGAATTTTACCTGGTGGGTCAATAAAAAGGATAAGAACGGGAATAACATTTTTGAAGGTGGGTTTCTGGGACTTGATAATATTGGAGTTTTCGATAGAAACAGTACACTCCCTAATGGTGAACAGTTGGAGCAGGCAGATGGAACGAGCTGGATGGCGATGTTTGCGTTGAATATGATGAGAATTGCCTTGGAATTGGCTTTGTATAATCCGGTATATGAAGAAATGGCGATGAAGTTTTTTGAGCATTTTCTATCGATTGCACACTCACTGGATAATATGGGTGATGAAAAGTTTGGGCTTTGGGATGAAGAAGATGAATTCTTTTATGATGCAATCTCTTCTAATGGAAATCATATGTATTTGAAATTAAGAACTATTGTTGGGCTTATTCCTATGTTTGCCGTTGAGGTTATAGATGATGAAGTCATTGAGAAACTTCCTAATTTTAAAAAAAGAATGCATTGGGTGCTGGAGCATAAACCGGAATTGGCAGCACTGGTTTCCCATTGGGAAATAAAAGGACAGGATTCCAAACATTTACTTTCTCTCTTAAGGGGACACCGGTTAAAAAGATTACTCAACAGGATGCTGGATCCTAATGAATTTCTAAGTGAATATGGAGTCCGTGCATTATCTAAAGTATATGAGAAAGATCCCTATGCTATTAATCTCAATGGTATTGATTACTCAGTAAAATACACCCCTGCTGAAAGTGATAGTGGGCTTTTCGGTGGAAACAGCAATTGGAGAGGCCCTATCTGGTTTCCGATTAATTTTTTAATTATTGAAAGTCTCCAGAGTTTTTTCTTTTACTATAGTCCCGATTTTATGGTCGAATATCCTACAGGAAGTGGGAATTACTCTAATCTCGAACAAATTGCCGATGCTTTAAGTAAAAGACTATCAAAAATATTTTTAAAAGATGAAAAAGGGAACCGACCTGTGAACTCTCAATACCCGAGGTTTCAAACAGATCCTGATTTTAAGGATTACATCTTATTCTATGAGTACTTCCATGGTGATAGCGGACGTGGAGTTGGAGCCTCACACCAAACGGGCTGGACCGGGCTCATATCAAAAATTCTCCAACCTAAATTCCCTAAAAAAGAAATCGCCGAATCTCAAACGGAAATGCCTGAAGATGCCCCAAAATAAAATACCTTACTAAAAAGGACTTTTGATTTGAACAGTGGAGATATTAGCGAAAAGGCAAAAAAGCAAAATGGCAAATATTGTAAATGAAAAACGGGAAGTAAGCGATTTTGCAATTCAGCAGTTTTACGTTTTCACATATTCACCATTACTCAAATATCTGCTGAATCACCTCCAAAGAAGTAGGGATCTTAAAATCTGTAATGTGATAATGATAATACACGAGGATGCTATCAAGGAAATCTTTTCTTAAAGATGAATGGATCTTTATTTCATAAGGGTGCACTGAAGAGACAATTGACTTCCAGAAACCGGATATTTCATGATTAAATAGCTGATGAACCTGCTGAGGTGAAAAGGTTCCTGTTTCAGGATCCAAATAGGGATGATCATCAATTAAAGGAGCTACTCCCTGAATTTTTAAGATCTTAATTAAAAATATAAAATGGGATTGGTAGTTCTTTAAAGAAAGTTTATCAATAAACTCATCAATGCTTAAAAATAAGCTGGGGTTTTTCTGTTCATTTCTTAAGATCTGATTGAGAAAATCTGAAACAAAAAAGATGATCGTATTGATTTTGATATCAGTATATATGTCATTGTTTTTTACCAGTTCAAATTTTGCAATAGATTGGATTCCGCTGCTTTTTCCATTGCTAATGGAAAATATAAGTTGATTTAAAGGCAGTAGTAATGCTTTCTTCTTATTTCTTTTGGAGTAAATTCCTTTTAGAAAATAAGTCTGAAAACCATCCTCTTCTGTAAAACAATGCAAAACTGCATCGTTCTCACCATATTTAATAAACGAAAGTAAAAATCCCTTTTGTGAATTCATTAATTAACTACGGCTATTTTAGCGGTAGCCTTATCAGAACCATCTTCATTGGTCATTAATACAAAATAGATCCCTGAAGCAACTCTACTACCTCGCTGATTATTCAGATCCCACTCATAGTATCCCCCTCTGGCCACTGCTGAATGAATGACATTTCCTGCGGCATCAGTAATTCTTATGTTGGTCTTTTCAGCCAAGCCCTTAATCGTAACTTTTCCTTTGAAATTAGAGTATACCACAGGGTTTGGATACACAAGAACGTTTCCAAAATTAGAAGTTACATCAGCGATATCTCCCTGATAGGTTACAATTCCGCTGTAGGAAACAAAATATACTTTTCCTGTCTTTCTGTCTACTTTAATATCAGTGATGCTATTGGTAGGTAATGGTGAGTTTTCTTTTGTGAAATGTTTTATGGTCCGTTGTCCGTCTGAAGACATATAATAAACACCCCCTCCATCTACCGAGATCCATTTATAATCTCCTGCATCTACTTCTATCTGTAAAATTTGAGAATCCCGGAAAAGCTCTTCTCCAAGATTATTCTGTTCAATAATAATAGGCTTTACACTGACGTTAGGCTCTTTAATTGCAGAGGCTGCATTGGATAAAATTCGTAAACCCGAATCTGTACCGATCCACGCATCTCCGGCTTTGTCTATCGCAACTGACAATGTTCCTGCCGAATTAGTAGCAAATCCATTGGATTGATTTAAAACATAAGAAGTATCATCTGATACGTTGGTTGGTGTTTTTTTATAATCATATACCATGAAGTTATTGGTTCTTGGCATGGGGATCCATAATAAGTTTTCATAGTATAAAGCTTTTTGGATTCCAATACTTAGAACTCCCAGATCTTTTACGATAAAATTGTCTGTTGATTTATCATAAGGAGCTAGGGCAATAGAACCGGTTTCCATAAATGACACCGTAGCAAACAGGTTGTTCTGATCGTCATAAGTTAATCCCACCGGGCGTCTTGCGTACATATTAGGTGGTGATAAATCATAAAATTTTACAAAATCGAAATCTTTATTTGCGGAATTGTATTTCAGTTTGTAAACACCCTGTCCGCCGAAAGTATAATTAGTCGCGTATACTTCATCAAGATTACTTGGGTTGGCGATCACATCTAAAATATTGAATGCTTGGCTATTGCCTATAAAATAGGATGGGTAGATCCATTGCAGTCCATTGAAATAATAAAAACCTGGATTTTTTGGATTTGATAATGGGGTATTGAATCTCGATTCTCTACCACCAGAAGATATTAGAAGCTGATTTTCACCATATAAACTTAGCTTGTAAGCATTGTTGAAATAAGGTCCATCTGGCTTAAATGATTTACTGGTTTCATCTTTAATTCCCGAAACAATAGTTCCACCATATATCTTTGAACCTACTTTTATTGCTGTATTGCATTCTTCTCCAACACTTGCAGTACCGGCATAGGTTCCATTCGTGTTAAAAGTATAAATTCTACTCCCATCTGTGACAATAATATTATTAGCGCTTACAACCACATCCTGAACCTTACCAAAAGTCTGTGAAATAGGAGTCGATACCCCATTGTTATAAATGTAAGCGGTATTTTCTGAAGAAAAACTAAGAACAGGTTCTGAATCAATCTGGGTAAATGTACCAGGCATTTCAGTGGTCCATGTAGAATACACAGGGAAGGTAGTATTAATCTCGTGGCTTTTTAAACCTGTATTGGTAACCGAATAAACTTTGTTATCCACAAGTGTAGCTTCGTTACTGGCTTGGTAACTACCCCCTACAAGAAAAAAAGCAGAATCATTAAACTCTTTTTTCTTCAGATCAAAAATAGAAACGCCATATCCTACAGAAATAACGGCTTTTGTTCCTGTAATTGAGATATGATTTATTTTTTTACTTCCATTATATCCTGTAGCAATAGGAATATCAACAACATAAGTAACCCCATCAGGAGTTACAATATCCAAAGAACCATTTTGATAACCAATAAGCCCTATTTTATTTTGAGGATTATAGTCAAAGGCAGATATACCGACCTCGTGAAGGCCATTTGCTTTGGATAACTTCGTAATTTCACCTGTGGAAATGGTATAATAGAAAAGTCCGTTTTCTGCTGCTGCAATTATTTTTCCATTATCCTCCTTCATGGAGATAACATTATTATAAGAAAATATATCCGACCACTTTTTTGAAGAAATGACTTGTGCATTTACGAATTGCACGGATGCTAAAATACCAAGGGAAATTATGGAGAGTTTTTTCATATTATGCTATTATACTGCTGTCTATAACCTGATTGTTCCAAGAAATATGTTGTACGTTTTTGTTATTGTCAAAATAAAAATCGATTCTTCCTAACAGGAGTCCTGCCCATCCAACCTGATTAACCAGGACATTTTTGCCCTGTCGGTTTTTAAAGCTTTGCGGCTCTGGTAGAAAAGTATGAGTATGGCCACCCAGAATAATATCAATGTTTTCTGTACTGGCTGCCAGTATTTTATCACTTACTTTATCAGCTTCATTTTTATAGTCGTAACCAATATGGGACAGGCAGATCACAAGGTCACATTTTTGTTCGTTTTTCAGAAAGTTGGAATAGTGTTGTGCGACATCAATAGGACTGGAATACACGGTTTCCTGATACTGTTTTTTACCTACCAGCCCCTCCAGTTGGATTCCTACTGCAAAAATCCCAACCTTAATTCCATTTTTATTAAAAATCTTGTATGGTAAGGTTTTACCATCTAAAACAGTGTTTTTAAAATCATAATTGGAACAGATGAACGGAAACTGAGCGTTCGGCAAAACATTTAAAAATCCCTGAAGCCCATTGTCAAAATCATGGTTTCCCATTGTTGAAGCATCGTACTTCATCATAGACATTAATTTAAACTCAAGCTCGCCTCCAAAAAAATTAAAATAAGGGGTTCCCTGAAAAATATCTCCGGAGTCCAATAATAAGACATTATTTTCCTGGTTTCTGATCTGTTGAATTAAGCTTGCTCTTCTGGCAAAACCTCCCTGATTAGGATTTTTTGTATAGCTTTCATCAAATGGTTCTATTCTACTATGTTGGTCATTGGTATGAAGTATAGTAAGCTTGTTTGCAGAAGAAAGTCCTTTTAATTTTAACTCTTCTGCCATCATCATATTGGGAGCTAAAGCCATTGCTAAAGTTCCGCCACTTAGTACTTTTAAAAAACTTTTTCTATCCATTACTTCTTACCAATAAAATTTAAACGAATATCTGTATTAGGGACTACCTCGGAATTTTTCTTAAAATATTCAATAAATAGATCTCTCATCTTGATTCCTGTTGGGATTGATTCCCCTTTTGCGAAAAAGATCATATTATCTCCACCTAATGCCAGGTAATCAGAGGTGGCAATATAATATTCCTGGTTGGAATTTACCGCTTTACCATTGATCAAAGTTTTAGATAGCTGTCCGTTGCTGGTTTCTATATACAAATGAGAGACTGGGTTATTAACCTGGTTTTTTGCATAATAGTCAAATAAGCCTTGAAGATCTGATCCTTTCATTTTAACGATAACGACTTCATTTTCGAATGGCATTACTTCAAAAACATTTTTTAATAGAATATCGCCTTTGCCAATTGAAGTACGGATTCCGCCGATATTAATTAACGCAGCATCAACGTTTTTTTTGAGGTGATTTTTTGCCCATTCATCAGCGCCTTCAAAGGTGTAGTCTGCTAAAAGATTTCCAAGGTTGCTATTGTCCCCTTGTTTTGTAAGATCTGTATTGGTATGAGAAACTTTTTGATTCATTTCTTTGTCCAATTTTTGCTTATAAGGTTCAATAAATTTTACAAAAGCCTCGTCACTTTTTAGATCTTTATTAATAGAAATATTTTTTTGCGTTTCTACATTCGCTACCTGTAAAGAAGTTGTTTTACAAGATCCCAGCGAAAGCAATGCAATTCCTAGTAATAAGAATTTATTTTTCATAATTTCTTTTAGTATATGCAAATATAATTATATGTATAATAAAACATTATTATTTATTATAAATTCTTAGTCTAAATTATTAAATTTGGAAAAAATAATTCTAACAGATGAACATTTTAAAAGGAGTAGGTGTCGCTTTGGTAACACCTTTTAATGAAGATTTATCCGTTGATTTTGATAGTTTAACAAAACTTGTTGAATTTAATATTGAGAACGGAACCCATTATTTAGTTGTTTTAGGAACTACAGCTGAAGCTGCAACTCTTTCCGAAGGGGAGAAGAAACAGGTTATAGATCATATCATTAAGGTAAATAATAAACGCCTTCCTTTAGTTTTAGGAATAGGGGGAAATAATACGCTTGAAGTTAAAAAACAAATAGAAGAAACCGATCTTTCTTCTTTCGAGGCTATTCTTTCTGTTTCTCCATATTATAACAGGCCTAATCAGGAGGGACTTTATCAACATTATAAAGTGTTAGCGTCCACCGGAAAAAATATCATTATTTACAATGTGCCTTCAAGAACCGGACAGAATATTGAGGCAGATACGACGATTCGCTTAGCTAAGGAGTTTCCTAATTTATTTTTAATTAAAGAAGCAGCCCCAAGTATTCTTCAATATTTTGATATTCTGAGAAAAAAGCCGGAAGGATTTTCTTTAGTGTCCGGAGATGATGAGTTTGCATTGCCTGTAACGTTAGCAGGAGGTGATGGTGTTATTTCTGTGATCGGACAAGCATATCCAAAGGAATTTTCTACAATGATAGAATTGGCATTCGAGGGTAAAGTAAAAGAAGCTTATGCCATTCACAATAAACTTGTTGAAATGACACGTTTGATTTTTGCTGAAGGAAACCCATGTGGTGTAAAAGCTATTTTAGCTGAGAAAGGTATTCTTAAGAACTATGTAAGACTTCCATTGGTTGTTGCATCCGAAGGACTGTATGCAAAGATAAAAGCAGAGATGAATAATATCTGATAAAGTGTTTATAATAATGAAATAATGGATCCATTATTTTCAATTTCAAATAAATAATTTAGAGTGAAAGGTATATGCCTTTCACTTTTTTTAAGATCAAAATTATGAAACTTATAAAAGCAACAGAAAATGATATTCCTGTAATTCAGGAATTGGCGAGGAGATCCTGGGAAAATGCTTATGCAGAGATCCTTTCAGATGAACAGATGGAATACATGCTTACTACCATGTACTCGAAAGAAGAGATCTCACAACACTTAAAGAGTGTAAATTATCATTATTATTTAATCGAAGATGAAATAAGCCACTCCCTGGAAGGGTTTATCGGTTACGAAAATGACTATGAGGAAAAAACAACAAAACTTCACCGGATCTATTTGGTTCCTGAAAGTAAAGGAAAAGGGTTAGGAAAAGAAGCACTTGTTTTTTTAGCACAAAAAACCAAGGAATATGGGGATCGCAGAATTATTTTAAATGTGAATAAATTTAACCAAGCAAGGAAATTTTATGAATCTCAGGGATATAAAATTTATGGTGAAGGGGTTTTCGATATAGGAAATAATTTCGTTATGGATGATTATCTTATGGAATTTATAATTCACATATAATAGACTTATAATTCTGTAACATTATCTCATAATTCTATAACGGGTGACCTGTTTATTAGTAGCATATTTGCAAAAGAACCAAATCATTTTATAATAAAACATTCATATACTTGGTTTTAAACCATTTTGGTTTTTATCAGTATATTTTTTTCATCCTTAGTGTTTAAATTCCTGTATTCATTAATACAGGAGTTTTTTGCGTTTATAAATATAATTTTAACTTTATTGAACTATTTCACATTTATATGAAATAAAAGTTTATATTTACAAAATAATTAACACACTTATACTAGGATGAAAATGTATGTGAAATTCGATTTCAATGCTCTTTGTAAAAAAGTGTTGGATGAAAAACTTAAAGAACAAGGTTTAAAATATAGATTGCTGAATTTTGGAGAGGTAGAGTTTTATGAAGCGTTTACGCAAGAACAGCACGATATCTTCAAAAAAAACCTTGAAGATTATGGTATTGAAATTATAGAAAGCCAGAAAGTCGCTTTAGTACAGAAAATCAAAGATGCTATTGTAGAGCTGGTATTCTCTAAAGATACGATTGCTGTTAAAGCTTCCATCTATATTGCCGAAAAATTAAATCACAGCTATGGCTACCTGTCCAATCTTTTTTCAGAGGTAGCTTATACATCAATAGAGAATTTCATTATCTTACAGAAGATAGAATACGCCAAAGAACTTATTATTACAAATAAACTTAACCTTACTGAGATTGCTCATAAGCTTAATTATTCCAGCGTTGCCCACTTAAGTACACAATTTAAAAATACAACCGGCATTACACCCTCTCAGTTTCAAAAAATCATCGGTAAAAGACGGAAAGAGCAGAGTGTAGCAATGACTAATAAAATGCTTTATGAATAAAGAATATCTTAATGCAATACTTGTTGATGATGATGAAGGGAATATTATTTTATTTAAAAATATATTCAAAGATTTAAAGATTACAGTTAAGGTTCAGTCATTTCAAAATGGAAGAGATTTAATGAAATACCTTAGTAATGCTGAAGTTCTTGTTCCCGAAATACTATTGATGAATTATAATATTCCGCATAAAAACAGTATGGAATGTCTGGATGAAATAAAATTGGACCTTAGATTAAGCGGGATGATTACAGGAATATATTCTGATGTCTTATCGGAAGAAGATATTGAGAAAATATTTGTAAAAGGTGCTAATATTTATATTAAAAAGCCGGACAATTATAAGGACATGAAACGGGTAGTTTCGGAGGTTATTACATTGAATTGGCAATACCATACATCCGGATTAAACAAAGATAATTTAATTCTTAAAGTATGATGGATATTGGAATTTTTGAATTTTCAGTAAAAAGGTTGGGATGTATTTTATCGGTTAATACTCACTAAAAGGTGAAAATTTTATAACTATTAAATATAATAATATAAATGCTTATTAGTAACAATATATGAAATTTGTAACAGAAACGTGCTAACAAAAATTAATCATATAAAACAATTAATGTGAATAATTTTTCTTTGAATCTTGAGAGTAAATTATATTCATCACAATGTTAGTAAAACAAAATGGATTATCAATTTCCAATGTAGAGCGCAGAAGATCTTTAAACAAAACGGTACAATCATGAAAACTCAAAAAGTTGGAGGGAAATTATATTCGTTTCTTTTAAAATCCTTTCAACAAACACAGTTAGTTTTTATAATAAGTAAGTTGGAAACATAATTCATTTTGTTTTTTTAAATTTATTTAGTAGTGGCTTAAATAAAATGCAAATGCTATAAATATTTTCACTCCACACCAAATTACAGAATAGTAAGCATTCTACTAAATAAATTTTTATGATAAGAATAATTTCTTCTAAATAACAGTTTTATAAGGGGGCCGCGGAAAGATCTTTTTCTTTTTGCGGTTTTTTTATGATATTTTACTCCATTTATTTTTCCCTTTGTAATATTTCAGATAATATATTTTTATGATCTGATGATCTGCCAAAGTTAAAAGCGGATCCTTTTCTAATATCTTTTCTACCGCTTTTTTTGTAGTTTTTATAATTTCAGAATCCTTTACCAGATCTAATCTTTTAAAATCGACAACACCACTTTGCTGGGTTCCTAAAATATCGCCAGGTCCCCGGAGCTGCATATCAACTTCAGAAATTTTAAAACCATCGTTGGTTTCAGTCATCGTTTTGATCCGGGTTCTGCTTTCTGTGGATAGCTTGTCCGATGTCATTAATATGCAATAGCTTTGTTCTGCACCACGGCCCACACGTCCTCTCAACTGATGCAGCTGAGACAATCCAAATCTTTCAGCACTTTCAATAACCATTACGGATGCATTGGGTACATTTACTCCAACCTCAATAACAGTCGTTGCAACCATGATCTCTGCCTTTCCGGAAGCAAAATAATTCATCGCAGTGTCTTTTTCATCTGGTTTCATTCTGCCATGAAGCATGCTTACGTTATAATCTGAAAAGGAATTCATAACATGATCAAGACCCTCCATGAGGTTCTTATAGTCCAATGTCTCGGATTCCTCTATCAATGGATAAACAAAATAAACCTGTCTCCCTTTTTTAATTTCGTCTCTGCAGAAATTATAGACATATGTTCTGTCCTTTTCCCGCCTATGAGCAGTGATGATAGGCTTTCTTCCTACCGGCATTTCATCGATTACCGATACATCCAGATCAGAGTAAAAACTCATGGCCAGCGTTCTTGGAATAGGTGTGGCGGTCATCACTAAAATATGCGGTGGGATCTTATTTTTTGCCCATAGTTTTGCTCTTTGTGCGACACCAAATCTATGCTGTTCATCAATAATAGCCAAGCCAAGATTTTTAAACTTTACTTTGTCTTCTAAAACAGCGTGAGTTCCTACCAGAATTGAGAGTTCTCCGTTTTCAAGTTCCTGGTGAATAACCTTTCTTTCAGATGCTTTTGTAGATCCCGTCAAAAGACGGATATTGATTTCGGTTTCTTCTAAAAGTTCTTTTATCCCATTGTAATGCTGTTGTGCCAGAATTTCGGTAGGAGCCATTATACAGCTTTGGAATCCATTGTCCATGGCAATGAGCATAGTGAGTAAGGCAACCATCGTTTTTCCGGAACCTACATCTCCCTGAAGCAACCGGTTCATCTGAATAGGTTTTTTCATGTCTAATCGGATTTCTTTTAAAACCCTTTTTTGGGCATTAGTCAATTCAAAAGGAAGGTGATTTTCATAAAACCCTGTAAAATGATCACCCACAATGGGGAAGGGGTTTCCGAATGCCTGACTTTTATGGTGAATTTTTTTTAAGCCATAACCTAATTGAAAGAAGAAGGATTCTTCAAATTTTAACCGGTTGTTAGCCTTTTCAAAATAGTCTAGATTTTGTGGAAAATGAATATTTAAAAAAGTATGTTGTCTCGACAGGAATTTAAAAGACCTTATGAGATAGTCGGGTAGGTTTTCTTCGATGAGATTGGGAATTTCTTTGCAGATATTCCGTAGGATTGTCTGAAAGAATTTCTGATTGAGGCCTCTTTTGGTTAGTTTTTCCGAACTGGGATAAATAGGTCTCAGCCGATTGTCATTTTCTTTTTTTTCTTCGATTTCAATTTCAGGATGGGGCATTGAGAATTGATTATTGAAAAGATTGATCTTCCCAAAAATATAGACTTCCTTGTTGATGGGGAGTTGCTCTTTCAGCCATTTTGAATATTGAAACCAAACAAGATCCATTGCTCCGCTCTCATCATTGAATTTAGCAGTTAGTCTCTTGGTTTTCCCCGTTTGTATCTCCTGGACGTGCGTGATTTTTCCTTTTAACTGAATTTCAAGGTTGCTTTCCTGAAGTTGCGCTATTTGATATACTTTATTTTTATCCAGATAACGAATAGGGTAGAAGTTCAGTAAATCTTCTACAGTGGAAACTCCGAGCACATTTTTTATGAGCTTGGCTTTTTCGGGTCCTATACCCTTAACATATTCTATGGAAGTTTCAAGATTCAATTTCGGCTACGACTCGAGTTTCGAGATCCGGGTTTCAAAAGCAAAAATAAAAGTCCGAATTTCGGCAAAAAAAAAAAGACTTCCAAAAAAATTGAAAGTCTTAATTCTGTATTTTGGAAACTCGAAATTTGAATCTACGGTTAGTTCTTTATTTTCGATTTAAACTTCTTTTGATAATCCTCCCATTGTTCCTTAGATCTTATTTTTTTAAACAAATCCTTAGAAATAAACTCCAGATAGGGTTCGAGCTCTATCGCTGAAAGTTCTCCCTGAAGAATTGTAATTGGGCCCCCATTTTCATCAAGAAATACGGTGCTTGGAACTGCAGCAACATTCATATACTGTGTAAATTCATGAAGCGAATTTTTTCCTTTTTTGTGCTCCGTATTAAGATTTGAAAATGTTCTTCCAAAAATTTCAATATCCTTTTTTTCTTCAGCATTGAACTTTACAGGGTAATAATTGTCATTTAAGATCTTAGCAATAACCGGATGTCCGTAGGTTTTTTTATCCATTATCTTACATGGACCACACCAATCAGCATAGAAATCAACAAGGATTTTTTTTGGATTTTGTTTTTGAGCTTTCAATGCCTCTTCAATGGTCATCCATTTTACCTGGGCAAAGTTGAAAGTTAACAATAACAAACTTATTATGCTTAGAATTTTTTTCATATCATTTAATTATTAATAAAATTAAGCATAATAAGCTTATCTTTTATTTTACGTCTTGCATTAATTTTCTCACGAACGTGGATATCAAAATTAATACCACACCCGCAACTAATGCATAGATTCCCAAAGTTTTATATCCATCCGTATAGGCTAAGAGTTTACTCATATTGGTATTTCCTGTGTTGGCTTCAGAGAGGCTAGCTCCAATTTTTCCGGCAGCGAATTGTCCAAACGCACTGGCCAGAAACCATAATCCCATCATCATACCGAACATTTTCTTTGGAGACAGTTTGGTTATAATTGACATTCCTATTGGGCCTAAACACAATTCCCCGAATGTGATCACCAACCATGTGAATGTAAATAAATTAAGAGAAGATTTTCCATCTGCACCTGCAAAGTATCTTAAACTATAGAATATGAAGAATCCTGCAGCCAGAAATAGAAATCCTATTCCGAACTTATTGATTGTATTAGGTTCAAGTTTCCTTTTATTTAAAGCAATCCATGCCAGTCCAATTAAGGGGCTGAAAACAATAATGAAAAACGAATTAGCGCTATTGTTAATAACATTAGGGTCCATTCCAAAGCCTAATAATTTGTGAACAAGATTATCTTTTGCAAATAGTGATAAAGATCCGCCACTTTGCTCATAGATAGAATTGAAGACAAAATACATGAAGATGAATATAAATGCAGCAACGAGCTTTTTCTGATAGGGGGTAGTTTGTTTAAGGGTTTCTATGACAAAATATCCCACAGCAACAATACCGATTAAATACATGAAATAGTCTGTGTAATCCGTATTCTTTACCATGATGAATATAAGAGGCATGCTTAGCAATGCACCAATATAGACTAATACTTCACGTAAAGTTCTTTTGGATTGTGGAAGTACCTGTAATGGAGAATCACCAATAGGTCCCAGGGTTTTTTTTGTAGCAAAAAAGGTAATCAATCCCAGAATCATGACAACTGCAGCTGCTAAAAAGCACCAGGACCATGAATAATATTTTCCCAAATACACACATAATGCACCACCTAAAAGTCCACCGATATTAATTCCAGCATAGAATAAGCCATATCCAGCGTCTCTTCTTGGATCATCTTCCTTATAAAGCTCGCCTACCATGGACGAAATATTAGGCTTGAAAAATCCTGTACCTATAATGGAGCAGGTGATACCAAAATAAAAGAAATCATGAGGCGAAAAGGCAATAATAAGATTACCGATAGACATAATAAGACCTCCGAAAACCAGGGATCTTTTAAACCCAAGGATCTTATCTGCAAAAATACCTCCTATAAAAGTAAAGGCATAAATGAAAGCCTGGATGGCCCCGTATTGCAAGTTGGCTTTGTCTTCTAATAAACCTAATTGGTCTACCATAAAAATGGTAAGAACCCCGCGCATCCCGTAAAAACAAAAACGCTCCCACATTTCTACTGTGAATAGCGTCCAAAGTTGTTTAGGGTACTTGCCTTTAAAATTTTGTATTTCTTCTAATGTATACATAGTTAATGAAAATAAACGATAAGATGTTTCATTTTGAAACAGCGTGCTAATTTATAAAAAAACCTCTGACTAAGCAGAGGTTTTATAGTATTTTATTTATGCAACTACTTTACGCCGTGCATCATTTTCTTTAAGAGTGGTGAAATTAAACCTAAAATTACAGCAGCAATACCACAAAGGACAACGAATACCATAAAGAACTCAAATAAGTTATGGATTTCAAATCCTGCAAATGTAGGATTGTGTAATGGTAGCTGAGCTTTATCAAAAGCAGCGATCTGATCACTTGTTAAGGTTACTTTTTTATCTAAAACATCCTGAAGGTTTACTCCTATTTCTTCAGCCTTTTTGAATTTATCACCTGTTGCAGGGATAAGTGCTCCTAATGAACCGGCTAATGCATAACCTGCTGCATTGGAAATAAAGAAAACACCATATAGCAATGAAGCAAATCTTTTTGGAGCTAGCTTACCTACTAATGATAAACCGATTGGAGAAAGACAAAGCTCACCACATGTCTGAATGAAGTACAATAACATCAGCCATTTAATTGCCAGCAAACCTGAACTTCCAAGGTCTTTTACATTGTGGGCAATGATGAAATAAGAAAGTGCAATTAATGCCAATCCCATAGCTTGTTTAAAAGGAGATACCGGTTCTTTACCTCTTGCTCTTAATTTATCCCAGATCAAACTGAATGGAACCGCTAGTATAACGACGAAGATCCCGTTAAAGATCTGAACCATTGAAGGTGGCATATTCCATCCGAAAATGCTTCTGTCTGTTTGGTTATCTGCAATGAATGTTAATGAAGATCCTGCCTGCTCGAAAGCAGCCCAGAAGAAAATGATAAAGAATGAAACGATATAGATTACCCAAATTCTTTGTCTTTCAACTTTATTTTCTGCAGAACTCATGATCAGGAAAGCTAACGAAATACCAGCTGCATAGATAAAAGGATAAATAATTCCTTTGATCAGCTGCCCCATTTCTACAGAATTAAATCCGAACTCTCCTACCAGTAAATACCTGAAAGCAAAAAATAATACAACAAATATAATCCCTGTAAAAGCCAGAAACTGTCCAGAGAATTTTGCGGTCTGCGTTTCTCCTTCTTCAAAGTCTGCACTTGTATTGTGTTTTGGTAATCCTCCGATAGGTCTTCCTTCCGGAGTTACCACATATTTATTTTTAAGGAAAAAGAACGTTACCGTTCCTACGATCATTGCCATTGAAGCGGCTAAGAATCCCCATTTAAAAGCAAAAATATCTCTTACTCCTGTCGTAGCATCTTTTACGTCACCAAGATATGGACAGATAAACTGACCTAAGAAAGCCCCAATGTTAATACCCATATAAAATATGGTAAACGCTGAGTCAAGTTTTGATTTTTCTTGTTTGGGATAAAGACTTCCTACCATTGAGGAAATGTTTGGCTTAAAGAATCCATTACCAAAGATAATAACGAATAATGCAAGCCACATAATCAGTTTAGCATTTCCTACGCTCGCTGAAAAAGTTGATGCACTGAGGAAAAGTAAAAACTGCCCAATAGCCATTAAGGATCCACCGATGATAATAGCATATCTGTTACCAATATATTTATCCGCAATAAATCCTCCTAAAAGGGGAGTTAAATAACATAAAGCTAAAAATCCACCGTAAATGATCGCTGCATCAGCTTCTTTTATTAATAGAGAGTTGACCATAAAGAGCGTTAAAAGTGCTCTCATTCCATAAAAGTTGAAACGCTCCCACATTTCTGTTCCGAAAAGAACCCATAACCCTTTTGGATGTCTGGAACCCTTATTCTCTACAAATTCATCCGGTTTCGGACTTAATGCTTCAATATTATCCATTCTTATTGTTAATTTTTGTTAAGACTAGCAAATATAGTTTTTTTTGAGTTTTTGGCAAGATTTTAATTTTATATTTAAATAAAAAAGCTGTAGAACTCTGCTACAGCTTTTATTATTTGTTAAAAAGGAGTAATTAATGTCCTTTTTCTTTCATGATCCTGTTTAATCTTTTTAACATAGAGAGGCCTAATAATGTTGCAAAAATTAATAAAGCAAAATTGACAAGGAAATAATTAACCTTATTATCATAATTATACCACGTACTCGCTAATATTCCCGAAAGTTTATTTCCCACCGAGTTGGCCAGGAAGAATCCTCCCATCATTAAAGCCGTGATTCTTTGGGGGGAAAGCTTTGAAACAAAAGATAACCCCATTGGAGAGAGGCAGAGTTCACCTACGGTAACCACACCATAACCTGCGATCAGCCACCAGGGAGAAACCTTTACACTTCCATTATCTCCGGCTATAACTGCTAAAACCATTACCAAACAGGATAGTCCCGTAATAAATAACCCTATAACAATTTTTGTAGGTGTCAAAGGTTCCTTTCCTTTTCTCCTTAATAATGCCCAGAATCCAACGATCAAAGGCGTTAGGGCAATGACCCAAAACGGATTAATAGACTGAAACAGTTCGGTATTGTATAAGAAAACTTGTTTCTCCGGATTTTTCTCTAGTTCCGCACGTTGGGCAGGGGAGATATTTTTAAAGTAAACATCCTTACCCATTGTTTTTATAGTTTTCCCATCTTTATCTTTTTGAGACTGATACTGATCATCGTATACAGGAACTTCTTTGTCTTTATAGCTTTTCCCGTCAACCATGTAAATCTTCTCAAGAGGTTTTTCTACAGAAGCAGGAACACTTCTGTCAGTGTAATAATTGGCCCAACGTGTCAACGCAGTCCCATTTTGTTTAAAAACTGCCCAGAAGAACATGCTGATTAAGAATACAGACAACAAAGCCCCAATAGAAGTTTTCTCTTCCGGTTTTGCTTTAAAATAAAGGGAAGCATAGAAGTAGATAACAGGAATACATGCAAAAATAAATGCATCTGTACTATCGCTTCCAAAAATATTGTTTGGAATAGACCAGCCTATTGCTCCGGCAATAACTGCAGGTAAGAAAACCTTCAGTAGGATTTCGGAAAGTTTGGTATCCCCTTCTTGTACCGGCTTCATCTGAGCGGCATGAATGTAATGTTTCCTTCCAATCGTAAAAATGATCATACCAATAAGCATTCCTACTCCCGCAGCAATAAAAGCTTCACCCCATCCGAATTTATTACGCATAAAAGCAGCAATAATATTGCATATAAATGCTCCAATATTTATTCCCATATAGAAAATATTGTAGCCTGAATCTTTATTGGCCTTATAAGGCTCCTCTGAATATAGATTTCCTAAAAGTGTAGAAATGGTAGGTTTAAAAAAGCCATTTCCAATAATAATTAATGCTAAAGACCCATAGAATAATGGTAAGTCTTTAAAAACTCCCATTCCTATATATCCTGCCGCCATTAAGATTCCTCCTAAATAGATAGATTTGATGTATCCTAAAACTCTGTCTGCTAAAAAACCACCAATAAAAGGGGTTAGATAGGTCAATGCAATGTAAGTTCCGAAAATATCATCAGCAGTTTTGTCTGGAAGTCCAAGACCTCCTTTTAAACCTGTTGGTTCAATGGCATACAATACAAAAATTCCGAGAATTAAATAATACCCGAAACGTTCCCACATTTCAGTAAAAAAGAGAAAAGGCAGGCCTTTAGGATGTTTAGTCTTCATCTATACAAATTTCAAATTTCCCAAAAATAAGTTTTTAATTTTAATTGATAAAATAAATACTCTTTGAGAAAACGATTAATAAAATAAATAAAAAAGCTTTCAAATAAAATTTGAAAGCTTTTTTATTTATTTTTTTGTAGACATAGGCGGCGGCGGAGCCGTTTCTACAACTTCTTTTCCTTTTTCAGAGGGTACTAAGCCGTTAATAAAATCGGCCATTACTTTCTTATTTTCCTCATATTTATTACCATATGTATATGAGGATATACTGCAGTATCCTTCCGGAGTTAAGTACAGATTGGAAATGTATTCAAAATCAATTCCCTTTGCATTAGCACTGTATGCCAGATAAAGTACTTTGATATTATTAACAGTTCTGTACTCGGACTCTTTTAATCTAAAATAATCTGCATTTTTTTGAATCCCCGATATGATTATTTCTTTTAGGTTCTTAAGTGTTTGTATGGGAGCATTTTCAGTTGTAAATACCCCAAAAACAGTTGGACTTGCATTATTGGTAAAAACATATTCTATGGAAGGGGAGTTAAATGGACTTTTTGTTATCTTCCATATTTTCGGATTAAAGTACAGCCCAGCATCTAATTTTCTGCTTTTAATTAAAAAGCTGGCATCTTTAGATCTTTCAAAGGGTTGATCATTGGTAGAAATCGTTTCAAGTGTTTTTTCATCACTGTCATTTACAAATTTCCACGTTTTATTATCAAAAAGAATAACTTCTTTTCCATCTTCTGTTAAAGCTTTAATTTGGGATTTTACAGAAAATGAAAATATAAGGGATAATGATAGAATAATTTTTTTCATTAGAGCATTATAAATTATTCAAAATAAAATCTGTCATTTTTTGATATAATTGAGGTCTGGTTTGTCCGCCATATATTCCGTGGTTTTTATCCGGATATGCCATGAAATCAAACTGTTTTTTATTTTGAATTAAGGCTTCAGAGAATTCCATAGAGTTCTGGAAATGTACATTGTCATCAGCTGTACCGTGGATTAACAGTAATTTTCCTTTCAATAGATTTGCGTATTCTGTAGGAGAATTTTTATCATATCCATCAGCATTTTCCTGTGGTGTTCTTAGGAATCTTTCGGTATACACTGAATCATAATACCTCCAGTTTGTAACGGGAGCAACTGCAATTCCTACTTTGAATACATCAGCTCCTTTTGTAATCGCTAAACTTGTCATATATCCACCAAAGCTCCATCCGAACATTCCGATTCTGCTTTTATCAATATAAGATTGGTTTCCAAACCACTTTGCTGCGGTGATCTGATCTTCAATTTCGTATTTTCCTAAATTCATGTAGGTTACTTTCTTGAATTTTGCTCCTTTATAACCAGTTCCACGCCCGTCTACACAAGCTACGATATATCCCTTTTGAACCAAATGATTAAACCATATCGCATTTCCCTGATCCCAGGAATTGGCAACCTGTTGAGATCCCGGTCCTGAATATTGATACATAAACAGGGGATACTTTTTATTGGGATCAAAGTTCTTAGGTTTCATTACCCACGCATTCATTTGGTCGCCTACAGCATTTGGAATGGTGATGAATTCTTTGTCTACGAAATTATCAGCCTTTAATTTCTGAAGTTGGTCATTATTGTTCTGAAGTTCTTTTACTGTCTTTCCATTTCCATCTTTTAAGACAAAGGTGTATGGTTTTGAGGCTGTCGAAGAAGTTTCAATAAAATAATTATAATTTTTACTGAAATTTGCAGCGTTATTTCCCTCGGCATTGGAAATCAATTGTGATTTTCCATTTTCAATATTCACTTTTGAAACGACCTTATTAATGCTTCCTTTCTCAGTAGTCTGAATAAATATTTCTTTAGATTTTGGATTGTAACCATAATAGTCTGTTACCTCCCAATTTCCTTTTGTTACTTGTTTTTTTAGCTTACCATCCTGATCGTACCAATACAAATGACGATGTCCGTCTCTTTCTGACCCCCAAAGGAAAGAATCATCCTCAAGGAATTCAAGTGTTGGACTGTCAGTATCGATCCATTTTTCGTCGGTTTCTGTAAATAATTTCTGAACAGCTCCTGTTTTTGTATTTACTTTAAGGACATCCGAAGCATTCTGAATTCTTTCGGAAGTAATTAATACAATTTCGTCAGCTTTTGCAGTCTGGAAAACATTCGGGATGTAATAATTTTTAAATGAGCCTAGGTTTAAAGGAATTGTTTTCCCGGAATCAAGACGATATAGCTGTGCGGATACAACAGAATTTTTTTCTCCTGCTTTAGGATACTTATAACGCATTTCCGTAGGGTACAACGATTTTCCGTAAATAGGAATGTATATTTCAGGAACCTGGCTTTCATCTGATTTTACAAAAACGATAGCATCTGAATTTTTAGTCCATTCAAACTGTCTTGCGTGGCCAAATTCTTCCTCATATACCCAATCTGCCAATCCATTAAGAATCGAGTTTTTCTTTCCGTCAGTTGTAATCTGAGTGATCTTTCCTGAATTCAGATCTTGGAAAAACAGATTGTTATCAACAATGAATGCCAATTTTGAAGCATCAGGTGAGAACCTTGGCTCCTGAACTGTTTTTCCATCGTTAATAGAAATGACCTTTCCTGACTTAAGGTCTTTTACTTCAAACTTCCCAAGAAAAGAATGTCTGTAGATAGGTTGACTCTCTTTTAGTAAAAGGATCTTAGATTCATCATCTGAAAATTCATAACTTTCAAATTGTCCGTCTACAATATTTCCTTCTTTCTGAGAATTTTTATAAGCATATTTAGCAATACCTCCCTGTTCAATAACCAGATAGTTTTCTCCGTTTTTCATAGAAGTAATTCCCGCAATGTTTTTCCCACGGTAATATCCGGAATATATTTTATCTAAAGTGATTTCCTGTGCCGATACATGTTGAAGTGCTGTAAGAACAGCAAGACTTAAGAGTATTTTTTTCATTTCTAATTTTAAAGAGATTCAAAGATAATAATTTTATCAAATGCACAAAAAAGCTTTTTAATGTAAGGCTTTGGCAAAAAAATTGAATGTATTATTATAAATCAAGCTAAAATAATAATTATGGAAACGAATGCATTCAATCAGAAATTAAACCGTTACGTTTTGAGTGATCAAATTGTATATACGGGGTTTTCGAGCTTTAAAGATGCTGAAGCATGTGCGCAGAAAAAAGGGGGAACTTTAGTTGAAGTAAGTTTTAAAGATGGAAATGATAATCCCCAAATTTCCGATGAAGCAGGTCTTATTGAAAAAAAGCTCCATTATTATGTATATGCGGGGGATGAATATAGATTTATCCACTCCTCGGATCCGGGTTTTAAAAAATATGCAGATGAGTTACAAAAGATAAAAGCTAAAAATGATACCACCAGCCCGGAAGAAAGATATTTCGCCAATTTTGAAATCGAAAATACAGAAGACCCGATTATTGTGATTAAAAATGATCGCTTAGAATCGGTTACTTCAAGAGAGCGTTCAAAATATTTGAAGCACGCTGAAGTTTATGAAATAGGGGTATCCCTGCCAAAATCTTAAAAAATGATATCATGAGCAAGACAAAATATTCTGATAAAGCTCAGGACAAAGTAGGAAAAGTAATGCACGAATTCAAGGAGGGTACATTGAAGTCCTCTTCTGGAAAAAAAGTGACGAGCAAGAAACAGGCTGTTGCTATAGGGATTTCTGAAGCAAGAGAAAAAGGCTTAAAAGTACCTAAAAAGAAAAAAGATTGATCCAAAATAAAAAAACGTAGACAGAATCTACGTTTTTTTATTTATTTAAGAATTATCACATCTTTAATTTGAATTATCCCCTATAATTATAAATTACATGATAATATTCATCTGCCATACGGTCACTATTGAACTGGCTTTTGACATCATCCATAGAATGGTATTGAATTTTTCTCCAGCCGCTCGGATTGTCATAATAAGTTGGCAGGATTTCATTTTCTAGAATTTCATATAATTTATTCAAATCATAATTATCCTGCTCGTAAATGCTCATATTCATATAGTCAATCTTCGGAACAACAAAAGAATTTATGGTGTGTCTGGCGAATTCCGGAATCCAACCATCATCAGTTGATAGGTTTACAGAACCATTCATTGCTGCAGTCATTCCTGAAGTTCCTGATGCTTCTCTTGGAACTCTTGGATTATTGAGCCAAAGATCAGAACCCTGTTTTAATGATTTGCTTAAAGCAAGTTCATAACCCGTTAATACAGCCATGTTTTTATGGTTTTTACTTTCTTCTACTAAAGTGTTGAAAGTTGAAATGGCGGAATAATCCATTGGATAAGGTTTTCCAGCCCAAATAATCTGAACCGGATATTTAGGATTATTTAATAACTTATAAAATCTGTCTTTGTCGTGTAAAAGTAAATCAGCTCTTTTGTAGCCAGCAAATCTTCTCGCCCATACAATGGTGAAAATATTTGGATTGAATAGATTCCCGGTTTGATCAGCAACGATCTTAAAAAGCCTCTTTTTTAAATATTTTTTTCTGTAATCAAATGCATCATCATCATTTTCATCTTTAGAATTATAGAGACGTTTATCTGCCCAGTATTTAAACTCCTGAGCATTGGTAATTGATTTTATTTCACAAATCCCGGGATATTTATTCCACATTGCTCTTGAAACAACACCATGCAGCTGGGAAACTCCATTGGCAACCATGGCCATCTTCAGGGCACAAAGAGAGTGGTTGAAGCGGTCATCGTCCGAGCCCTCAATGTTTTTTGCTTCTTCCATGCTAAAACCTGAAAAATAAGACATATCATAGCATAGTTTTAAATTATGCTTTTCATTTCCTGCTTCTTCGGGAGTATGTGTTGTAAAGACTAATTTTTCTTTTACTTTATTTAAATCTCCATTGTATTTTTTCAGTAAATGAAAGGCTGCGGGAAGCGCGTGTGCTTCGTTAAGGTGGTAGATATCCCTTTCGAGATTCATTTCATCAAGTAATTGAGCACCTCCTTTTCCTAACAGGATATATTGGGCCAGCTTGGTCGATTCATTGGCATCATATAATTTATGGCAAATGGTTTTTGAAACATGATCATTTTCAGGAACATCTGTAGAAAGGAAGAACATAGGTGCTGTATTGAAAATTTCGGGATCCAGATACCAAACTTTTACCCAGACCGGGGCACTGTGAATTTCAATCTGAAATTTTATTCCTGTATCTTCAAGGAAACTGTACATTTTTTTTGTCCAGACTGGCTGTAAAGTCTGGTCGTGATTTCTTGCCTGGTCATAATATCCGAATTTCCACAGTATTCCTATTCCGATAAAATCCTGTTTTAAATTGTAAGCGCTTCTCATATGTGAACCTGCCAGGAAACCAAGTCCGCCGGAGTATATTTTTAAAACCTGCTCAAGAGCAAATTCCATTGAAAAATAAGCAACTTTTTTAGAATATTGAGGATTGATGTTGAAAGGTATTTTAAAGTTTTTAAAATCCATGTATCACAATTTTGTATTAAAAGTTCAAAGGTATTGATTATGAAAGTAAACTATACATTAATTATTTGACAAATTATTTTTAAAAGTATCTGTTGAATAGTTTTTTTACTTACCTTTAAGTGTAATTTTTTGATAATCAAAAACTTCTCAGATGAAACTTTAGGTTCCATATTTTATTAACCGTAATAAAAAGGCAGACATGAAAAAGGTGTTTTCGGATGAAGATTTAATCAAGAATCTAAGCTTATATTACCTGAATCGACATTTGAAAAAAAAGCCGATAGAAAAGTATCATCGTAAAATAGATGAATCCCAGCTTCACGACAGGGAAAAATATAAGAAAAAATCAGAAATTTTACTGCTGAATTCCTTTATGCATCATTTCCCCGATGTAAAATTTGAAAACCTTACCTGCGAAAGTCCTGACTTTATTGCAAATTTAAACGACAAAAAGATTGGGATTGAACTTACGGAGGTAATCAATCATCTGGAAATGAAGAAAATTGAAAGTAATTTAAATAAGATTTTCCGTCAGGCTGAAATATTATTGGAACAGGAGGACACTACGAAATATCGTGGTGTTTATTTTTTAGAATTCCACTCAGATTTTAAGTTTGATGTTTTAGAAGAACAACAGGAAAATATTCTTGCGATCTATAAAAGCATAAAAAAGAATAAGCCGGTAGGTTGTGTGAAAGGTCTGAGAAAATCATTCCATCGAAGGAATGTTTTTATTACCCATGAGTACAGTATGAACTTATTCGATGAATTATGTTCTGATAAAATACTGGAGCTGATTGAAAAGAAAAATGAAAAATTCCCCTATTATGATACGTCTGTAGATGAATGCTGGCTCGTTATTGTATCAGATATGAATTCTATAGCATCCCGTTACACCTTCATTCAAGATAAAGAACATTTAAATGAAGTGAAGAGCCCTTTTCATAAAATTTTCCATCTTGAAAATCTGTGTGGAAACATGACGAGTATAAAATAATTTCTTTGTTTAAAGCTTTTACGTTTATTAGTTTCTTCTATTTACATTAAATAATTTATGATTTTTCTGTTTTTATTATTTTTAATGAAATAATAAGTATATTTGATATATGTGTTGTGTATTGATTTAATTATTGATTAATTTTTAATAAAAACATGTATTTTATGAGGAAAAATCTACTTATTGCTTTTTTGTTTTTATCACAAATTGTATTTTCTCAGGCAGATTGTTCATCGGCATTATCCGTTTGCGGAAATTCGAGCATTACCTATTCTCCTTTGGGAATTGGAGCCGTTAACGAAAGTTTAGGAGGGTGTTTAATCACAGGTGAGCACAATTCAATATGGTATAAAATTACGATTGCCACAGGGGGAACGCTTACTTTCGACCTGATTCCGAATGACCCTGATGCAGATTATGACTGGGCAATTTACGGGCCTAATGTTGCCTGCGGAAGTCTCGGAGCTCCAATACGTTGCAATGCTGCAACTGTAATTGGGCCAGGGCCATCTACAGGATTGAATATGACAAGTACTATTTTAGATGCTCCGGGAGGTTCGCTTACTCCTTATTGCAAATATCTAGATGTTTTACCGGGTCAAAGCTATTATTTATATATAGACAATTGGGTGGGACCAGCGAGTACTACAATGGCACCATTTTCCTTAACCTGGGGTGGGACGGCTGCATTAGCATCTCCATTTACAGATCCGGCAATACAGCCTCATCCATTTATTCCTCCCGGGATTCCTGCTGCAAATCCTGCTGATCCAAGAGAGGTGATTATATGTACTGATCCTGCTATTTTTGATTTCAGTACTTTAACAGCAGGTATTTTAAATGCAAATCCAAATTTCCTGATAAGCTATCATACGTCACAAAATGAAGCTCTTTCCGGTGCCAACCCTATTTTAACACCGATTACCGTTAATACAACGAGTATCTACTATTATAGCATACATTATCAGGATCCTGCAAATCCTAGTAACCCGATCAATTCCTGCAGACAGGTGGGTACGTTCAAATTTAAACAAGGAAATATAACGGGTAATAATGTTTCTTTATTTGCCTGTAACAACAATAATGCCGGTACAGCAACATTCGATCTCACAACAGCAGCTGTCTTTAGTGATCCTACTGCAATTAAGAAATATTATCCAACAATGAATGATCTTAATGCAGGGACCAATGAAATTTTAACCCCAACGGCATATATATCTGCAGAGGGGACAGTATATGTGAAGATAATTTCTCAACTGGGATGTATTGGGACCGGACAGATCTATCTTAAGTTTTATCCTGTAGTTATAGTCAATGAGGCTACTTTGAGATCTTGTTTCATTGAAGGCAATCCTTCAACAGCGTCCTTTAACCTGACTGCGGCTTCTGTAACGACACAGGCACCTGTGACTAAAAAATACTATCCTTCTCTTACAGATGCAATCAATGGAACAAATGAAATTACAACGCCCACTGCTTATATTGCTCCGAATGGGGTAATTTATATAAGAGTATCCAATTCAAACAATTGTTTCGCTGTAGCAAAAGTTACCTTAATTGTATTGTCTCCGGTAAAATCTACAGTTCTTGTTGATAAGACGATCTGTATGGAAGATACTACGACTCTCGATGCCGGGCCGGGCTTTGCTTCCTACCTTTGGAGTACAGGAGCTACCACTCAGGCAATTACGGGTGTGACGGTAGGAACTTATTGGGTGAAATTAAAAACCGGAGACTGTATTACAACACAGGAGGTAAAAGTGTATCCAACTGAACAGCCCGTTATCAATAGTATAGATATTTCTACGAATACTATAACCGTTACCGTTAATGGTGGAACACCACCTTACAAATACTCATTAGACAATATAAACTGGCAGGATTCCAATGTTTTTAATAATATTCCAAGAGGGGATAGCCATATTTATGTAAAAGACGTTTATGATTGTGATCCTATTGATATTACAGTAACCGTTCCTAATTTAATTAATGTAATCACTCCGAATAGTGATGGAATTAATGACATGATCGATTATTCTGCATTAGCCCATAAGCAAAATTTAATATTAAACATTTTTGACAGATACGGAAATAAAGTCCATCAGGCGGATAAGACAAATGGTTATAAATGGGATGGTACCACCAATGGAAGTAAGAAAGTGCCGACAGGAACCTATTGGTACTCTGTGACCTGGAATGAAAATGATAAGAAAAATACGCCAATCAAATTCTCTAGCTGGATTATGGTGAAAAACAGAGAGTAATGAATAGAAACAAGAAACCATCTTTATGTAAAGATGGTTTTTTTTCTTAAATTTAGTTCATGAAAGAATTATTTATTAAACGATTTCATTATTATAAATCCCTGGGGGATAAATCTTTTGAACAGCTTTCTGAGGAACAAATGTTCTGGCAGTTTAATGAAGAAAGTAATTCAATTGCAGTGATCGTAAAGCACATTGCAGGGAATATGCTTTCAAGATGGACTCACTTTTTAACGGAGGATGGGGAAAAACAGAACCGAAACCGCGATGAAGAGTTTATTAATACTTTTAAAACAAAGCAAGAGGTTATTGATTTCTGGGAGAAAGGCTGGAAGTGTCTTTTTGATGCTTTAGATCTTATTAATGATGAAAATTTATATACTACGATCTATATTCGGGGAGAGGGACATCCGGTAATAGATGCTGTTTTCCGTCAATTGGCTCATTATCCATATCATATTGGACAGATTGTTTACATTGCGAAAATGATCACAAATGCCGATTGGGAAACACTTTCAATACCAAGAAATAAATCTCAGGAATTTAATGCAGAAATGAAAAAAAAATTCGAAGGGGATGAACTTAACGCCAATTCTTCACCGGTTTGTTTTGAAAATAATCCTGAAGTTAGGGACGATTACAAACAATAGAAGGAATCAATTTAGAGTCTTTATTTAAATTACTATCTTTGCACTCATAAAATTCAGGACTAATACAATGTCAAATTTTCATAAAACCGCTGCTTTTCATACCCTTGGCTGCAAATTAAATTTTGCGGAAACTTCTACTATTGCCCGTCAATTAACAGGTGCAGGTTATGATAAGGTAGGTTTTGATGATAAGGCTGATGTATATGTGATCAATACCTGTTCAGTGACTGAAAATGCTGATCGTGAATGTAAACTTCACGTAAAAAGGGCAATGAAAGCTAATCCGGAAGGACTGGTAGTAATTGTTGGCTGTTATGCACAGTTAAAACCTGAAGAGATTTCACAAATAAATGGAGTTGATTTAGTTTTAGGAGCTAAAGAAAAGTTCAATATTTTAAGCTATCTGGATGATGTAGAAAAGTCCGGAGGTGAGGGTATTGTCCATTCTTGTGAGATTGAAGAAACTGACTTTTTTATCGGAAGCTATTCTATTGGAGACAGAACCAGAGCTTTTTTAAAGGTTCAGGATGGATGTGATTACAAATGTACTTATTGTACAATTCCTTTAGCACGTGGAATTTCCAGATCGGACACCATTGAAAATGTTTTAACAAATGCTAAGGAAATTGCAGCAAGAGATATTAAAGAAATTGTGCTTACAGGGGTCAATATTGGTGATTATGGAAAAGGTGAATTCGGTAATAAAAGGCATGAACATACCTTTCTTGATTTGATCTCAGAGCTCGACCAGGTAGAAGGTATTGAAAGAATACGCATCTCGTCTATTGAACCTAATCTTCTTAAGGACGAAAGTATTGAATTGGTATCTAAAAGCAGGAGCTTTGTTCCTCATTTTCATATTCCTTTACAATCCGGATGCGACGATTTATTGAAAAAAATGAAACGCCGCTACTTAACGAAACTATACAACGACAGAGTTAATAAAATTCGTGAGGTTATGCCTCATGCAGCGATTGGTGTGGATGTGATTGTAGGATTCCCGGGAGAAACTGAAGAGAGATTTATGGAAACATATAATTTCCTGAATGCACTTCCTATCAGTTATCTGCATGTTTTCACATATTCTGAAAGAGAAAATACGGAAGCGGCAGAAATGGAAGGTGTGGTTCCGATTCCTGAAAGAAAAAAACGAAATAAAATGCTTCGTATTCTTTCTGAAAAGAAAAAGATGTCATTTTATCAAACTCAGCTTGGGAAAACACTTCCCGTTCTTTGGGAGCATGAAAATAAAGAAGGAAAGATGTACGGCTTCACAGAAAATTATGTAAGAGTTCAAAAAGATTTTGACCAGAAATCTGTAAACCAAATCGAGTTTTTAAAGCTTGAAAAAATTGAAACGGATGGTATCGTTTCAGTATTGAATTCTTTCGAAAGTTTTCTGGAAAAGATTTAATTCAGACTTTTTCGAACATTTATCTTTGAGCAACATTATGAAATGGAGGTGAATCTTTTTTACCTTCTATTGCTGAAGAATCATTTTTGATGAGGTTTCATCATCGTACTAATATTTTTTTTAATCCAATACTTCATCATATTTTTTTGATGTCTTTATCTTTTTGAAATTATTTGAAATTTTGAAAGATGTGTCCTACTCGTTTGATAATCAATTTGATTTTGATTGAAATTACTTATCGAAAAACTACAATCGTTTACTTTATAATTCTATAGACTGTTTATTTTTAGATAATTCTCCTTAGTCGCCCGTAGTGGCATGATTTTCCTTGTTTTGTTTTAAAGATACAGATTTTCTGTTGTTCGATCGAAGACCAAGAAAAGCAAAATGACTGTAAAATTCAATTGTTTTTAATGGATTAGATGAGGGAAAGTATTTTGTATTTTTTTAACTTTGATAAAATTCAAAAACGATATGAGAGATAAATTTTTGTTGTGGGGAGCAATTATTTTAATTGTTTCCTGGGCAGTTGCTTTTTTGATAATGGCAGATTGGTGGATTCCTATTTTATTTACTATTATTTATGCTATTGGAGTTTATAATGTTACACAGTCCAAGCATGCCATTTTAAGGAACTTTCCCGTGTTAGGTTATTTTAGATATTTCTTTGAAGATATCTCTCCTGAAATGCAGCAGTATTTTATTGAGCGGGAAACAGATGGGAAGCCTTTTCCAAGAAATCAGCGATCTGCTGTTTACCGGCGTGCAAAAAACCTTAGTGATACTGTTCCGTTCGGAACACAGCTGGAGGTTAATCAAAGAAAATATGAGGGAATTAAACATTCCATTTATGCTAAATCGCCCTCAGAAGAATTGCCGAGAGTATGGGTAGGAGGAGAACAATGTACGCAGCCTTATCATGCTTCTTTATTTAATATTTCAGCAATGAGCTTTGGGGCGTTGAGCGATAGAGCGCAGATTTCTTTGAACAGGGGTGCGAAAAAGGGGAATTTTTACCATAACACTGGTGAAGGAGGAATTTCTCCCCATCATTTAGAGGGTGGTGATCTATGTTGGCAAATTGGAACGGGGTATTTTGGATGTAGAGATGAAGAAGGAAAATTTAATCCGGATTTATTTGTAAAATATTCAACGCTTCCCAATGTGAAAATGATTGAAATCAAATTGTCTCAGGGTGCAAAACCAGGACATGGAGGGGTTTTACCAGGGGTAAAAAATACACCTGAAATTGCAAAAATTCGTCATGTAACACCAGGGATGACTATTATTTCACCACCATCTCATTCGTCTTTTTCTAATGCTGCAGGACTGTTGAGGTTTGTGGAACAACTTAGAGAGCTTTCGGGGGGAAAACCGGTAGGTTTTAAACTCTGTATAGGGGATACAAAGGAATTTGAAGATATCTGTGTTCAGATGAATGTGCTGAAAATTTATCCTGATTTTATTACGATAGACGGTGCAGAAGGAGGAACAGGAGCAGCACCTCCAGAGTTTTCTGATGGAGTAGGAATGCCATTAGAACCTGCTCTTATCTTTGTAAACAAAACACTTAATAACTATAATGTAAGAAATAAATTAAGAGTTATTGCCAGTGGTAAAGTACTAACGAGTCTTGATATTTTGAGGGCTATATCTATGGGGGCGGATATGTGTAATAATGCCAGAGGATTTATGTTTTCTTTGGGATGTATTCAGGCGCTCAGATGTAACACAAACAATTGTCCTACAGGTGTTGCTACACAGGACAAAATGTTGATTAAAGGGCTGGATGTTACCGATAAAAGTGAAAGAGTGTATCATTTTCATAAAAATACCCTTCATACCTGTAATGAGTTGATTGCTGCGGCCGGGAGAAGTTCTTATGAAGAAGTAGATGCTTCTATGTTTATGAGAGGAGATGAATTTGATCATCTTGCGGATCTGTATTTTCCGGATGTCTTAGGAAATGTAAGGCAGAAAACCAGAATATAAAAAAAGCGCTTCAATTGATGAAGCGCTTTTTTGTTTATTGTTATTCCTGACTGGTAGGTCTGGTTTTCGTATCATAAACTTGAAAGTTAAAAACGAATGTTCTGTTTTGAAGAGAATATCCTATGTAGTTATAGTGTGCATCTCTTGCAAAAGCAGCTCTTGAAGGTACGATGATCACACCCTGTAAATTATAGGCTGCACCATCAGGTCTGTCGTCATAGCTTTTGAAATACTTTAATCCTTCCTGAAGCCCTTCAATTTCATAATATTTTCTTTCTTTTGCTGCTCCGGTAACATTAGGGTCATTCAAAACTGAATTCTTTACATAATACCACATAGGATCAGAAATTGGAGATCCTCCTCCATTGATCGTATTAACAAGATATGGAGCTACAGGAGAAATGGTAAGAGAAACAGTGCCATCTATGTTAGTGGCAAGATAATTACCCGCTCTAACCATCATTTTAAGAACATCTGTTCCCCCTATGGTTTTTGCCGGAGAAGGCTGTGCACCATTCCTTACAATATAAACAACCCCTGAAGGAAGTTTTATAGGATTTAGCTCTGCTAATTTTTTCTCATGATCATCAATGGTATCTGTCGCGCTGAATGCTTTTATATTTCCTTGAGTATCCAGATAATTATCATTTAAGAACTTTTGGATTGCCTGATCATCATAGGTATTTCGTACTGCTACATCATCTGGCTCTACAAATGTTTGTGGATCGTCATCTTTTTTACAAGCAGAAAAACATAAAGATCCTGCAAGGATATATAAAAATATTTTTTTCATTTCAAAAACTTTAATTACTTTACAAATAATATAACGGCAAAAGTATAAAAAATTATGAGAATAGATAAATTTTTATGGAGCATTCGTTTTTATAAAACGAGAACTATTGCAACTGAGGAGGTTAAAAAAAATAGAGTTTCTATTGGAGACTCTGTTGTAAAGTCATCTAAAGAGGTAAAAGAGGGAGATGTAATAAAAATCCGTAAAAATCAGGTAGACTACAAAATCAAAGTAATTCAGATTCCAAAAAGCAGGATGGGTGCCAAATTAGTGCCCCTCCATATCAAAGACGTTACGGATAAAGAACAATATGAATTGCTCAGATTACGTAAAATGACTCAGGACTATTACAGAAATAGAGGGGAGGGAAGACCCACTAAAAAAGATAGAAGAGACATGGATGGATATGTTGAAAATGATGTTGCTTCAGATTTTACGGATTGGGACGACTTTTTCGGTGAAAACAGTAATGAGGAAGATGAAGGAGACGAGAAATCATAAGTAGAGTTTCTCAACGATTTCATCAACAATATCCTGCGGCTCTCTTGAGTCGGTATTGACACTGATTAAAGCTTTGTTATAGAATTCATTTCGTTCAAACAAATGCTTTGCTATAAACTCAGGAAGGTTTTCATCAGAAATATTGGCTATCAACGGTCTTTTTTCTTTTTGTTTTGAAAGCCTTTCTGTTAATGTACCAATAGAAGCACGGAGAAATATGCTTTTTGAATTATTATTAATAATCTCCATATTGTTATAATAAACAGGAGTTCCTCCACCAAGACTTAAAATAAGATTTTCCTCGGTCGCAAGTATTTCTTCTAAAGTTTCTCTTTCTAGCTTTCTAAAGTAGATTTCGCCCTTTTTTTCGAAGATTTCCGGAATGGTTAATTTATTTCGCCTGGAAATCTCTTTATCTAGGTCAATTAATTTAAAATTTATTTTTTCGCTTAAAATTTTGGAAATGTGTGATTTGCCACAACCCATGTATCCGACTAGTGAAATTATCATGAAATATTTTTAAACAAATTTGCGAAAAAGTTTTGAGAAATTAAAAAAAGTTATATCTTTGCACCACTTAAAACAAGGGACATTACTTAAATGAAAATTGTTTGAAATAAGTGGCCGACTCGGTAGCTCAGCTGGTAGAGCAATACACTTTTAATGTATGGGTCCTGGGTTCGAATCCCAGCCGGGTCACTAGCAAAAAATATTACTAGATTCTGTAATTTTTTTGCCTGCGTGGTGAAATTGGTAGACACGCCATCTTGAGGGGGTGGTTTCCTAAGGATGTGCTGGTTCGAGTCCAGTCGCAGGCACTGCAAAGAAAATAAATTTTAGATTGTATATTGATTTAAAATTTGTAAATTAGAAATTGATGACCGACTCGGTAGCTCAGCTGGTAGAGCAATACACTTTTAATGTATGGGTCCTGGGTTCGAATCCCAGCCGGGTCACAAGTTTACTGAAAAGTAAATTTTTTTCATATTAATATTTTGTGATTTGGTGTTCAAAGGCTTCCTTCCGGAAGCCTTTGATTTTTATGTCTGTTCTTAATCTAAGTGCATATTGTCAATCAATCGTACATCATCTACAACCACAACGATAAAAGCTCTGTAAGATTTATCCTTATAAAAGAAATCTGTTTCTTTTAATGAGTTTTCATCTGCAATCATAAAATATTCTAACTTCATCCCATGTTGTTGGTCGAAAATATCAATGACTCTTTCTTTGATCTCAGGAACTGTTATAACCCTAAACCAGTCGTTAACTTTTTTCAGCGTTTCATAGATTACCTTTGATGCTTCTTTCCGGTCTTCATGCAGTCTTTGGTTTCTTGAGCTTAATGCTAAACCATTTTCAGCTCTATAAATAGGTACTCCTGTAATTTTTATCGGGAGCTGTTTCTTTTCTACCATTTTTTTGATGATGGCTAATTGCTGGAAATCCTTTTCTCCAAAATAAGCATTGTCAGGCTTTACCTGTCTGAAGAGCTCTTCTACAACGGTGCCCACTCCATCAAAATGTCCTGGTCTGGATTTGCCTTCCATCTCATTTTCAAGACCGTCAAAATCATAATGCTGACTTTCAGCTTTTTCAGGATAAATGTCTGCAACCTCAGGAATGTATACAGCGTCTACTAATCCGGAATTTTCTAAAATAAGAAGATCTCTATTAATATCACGTGGGTATTTTGACAGATCATCAGGATTGTTAAATTGCGTTGGATTAACGAAAATTGAAGAAATAACAAGGTCATTTTCTTTTCTGGC
This sequence comes from Chryseobacterium sp. T16E-39, assembly GCF_002216065.1. NCBI lineage: Bacteria > Pseudomonadati > Bacteroidota > Flavobacteriia > Flavobacteriales > Weeksellaceae > Chryseobacterium > Chryseobacterium sp. T16E-39. The sequence goes on from NZ_CP022282.1 coordinate 4,124,126, forward strand.
TTCTTCATATAAGGATAGGTGTCCATTATGCAAAGCTCCCATAGTAGGTGCAAAGCCTATTTTTTTTCCCATTTCTTTCTGTCTCTCAATGAAATCCTGAAGTGTTTTTTTATTTTTTAAAACTTCCATAATTAATTTTAATAGCAATTCAAAAATAGTAAAAATATCAGATAATAAAATGCGTTTTTGATAATTTGGAAAAGGTAATTTTCGTAAAAAAATGTTAATTAAAATAATGTTGGATGTTTTTTTGTAATTTTGCACATTAAAGCATTTTTACAAAAAATTAGATAGAAATTTATGCCGAATCAAAAAATACTGTACATTACTACGGAAATGTATCCATATCAGGAAGATACAAACATGGCTACTGTGGTAAACAAAATGGCACTTAAAATGCACAATGAAGGCAATGATGTAAGAGTTTTTATGCCAAGATTTGGACAAATAAGTGAAAGGAAGTTTCAACTTCATGAGGTAATCCGTCTTTCAGGAATGAATATTATTATTAATGATCTGGATCAGCCTTTGATCATTAAAGTAGCATCTCTTCCAGGAGAAAGACTTCAGGTTTACTTTATAGATAATGAAGAATATTTCAAAAGAAAACAATATTACTTTGAAGATGACGGCACCCCTTTCGAGGATAATGACGAAAGAGCAATATTTTTTGCAAGAGGAGTAATAGAAACAATTAAAAAGCTTAACTGGGTTCCGGATATTATTCATTTAAATGGATGGATGGCTTCTTTTGTTCCTATTTATCTTAAGACTTACTACAAATCAGATACTTACTTTAAAGACGCTAAAATTGTTCTTTCTCTGTACAATGAGAAAGATGCTCCTCTTAATGATAAGATTGGAGAAAAACTGGAATTTGATAATATTTCCGGACTAAAAGCGTTAGATAAACCAAGCTTTCAGAGTTTTGTCATTGAAAGCATGAACTATGTTGACGGTGTTGTAAAAGGAGATGAATTTTTGGATGGGGACTTGGATAAAGCCTTCAATGAAACATCAATTTCCAAATCGGAATATCTGGATATAGATTCTATAAACAAACTTTATTAAAAAGACATTTAATGACTCGTACTATTAAAAGAACTTTTGCCATACTTTCTCTGGCAATTTTCGGCAGTGTATTACTTTATAATTGTGAACCGGATCCGGATTCTTTGGGTGAACAATTATTTCTTGATGGAGCAGCTCAGGGTAAAGAAGTACCTTATGATATTATAGCCTTTAATATCGATAATAAGGATTCTATTAAGAGTGATGCTACTCAATTAGGATCAGCAGTTTTAGGTGCTTTTAAAGAAGGGCAATTTGGGATGCAAAAGGCATCTTATATTACTCAGTTGAGATTATCTACCTATAATCCTGATTTTGGGGCTAATGCTAAAGTAGATTCAGTCGTTTTAGTTCTGAAGCCTACCTATGCTTCGGATTCTCTTACAACCACTACCAACGAGGATTATATTTATCCGGATGGAAATGTAGCTGCTAAAAAGGAAGTGAAAACATATCCTATTAATAAATATGGTAAGGCTAAAACAACTTTCCATATTAATGTAAACGAGGTTACTGATTTCTTAAGATCTGCAACGGATAGTGTAAAATCAAATCAGAATTTTGCTTACGACGCAACCGTATTGGGAACAAAAGAGTTTAAAGGAACAATTAATACTGTAGCTATTACTAAAGATTCTGATAATAGCTCCATATTTACAACAACTACACCGGGAATAAGAATTCCTTTGGATAATGCCAAGACCCTGTTTCAGGAAAAAATTATTGATAAAAAAGGAAAGCCTGAATTGGCAGATGCTTCGAACTTTATCAGACATTTCAAAGGTCTTAGAATTTCTGTTCAGGAAAACGATGGGTATTTATTTCAGTTCTCTCCTAATGACATGGAATTGATCATGTATTATAAATATGACAAGACAGATAATGGAACAACGACAAGACCGCAAGCAACTTATGCATTTTCGTTAGGAGCTGGGAATACGCATATCGGACAATATACATATGACAGATCTGGATCTGGATATGGAACGGCATTATCAAGTGGTATGGTAGGAAACCGTGACAGTGGTGATAAAAAACTATTTGCTCAGGGAATGGGTGGCCCTTCTATTGGAGTGAAAATTCCTGATTCAGAAATCAATAAATTAAAAACCTTATATCAGAATGATAAGGCTGTTATTATCAGTGCTAAAATCAGAATATATACAGATGCATCAACCTGGAGTAATAATTATGGGAAACCTAATCTGTTTACTTTCTTACAAAAAGACAGAAAAGAAAAACAGGTGACACCTTATGTAACTACTACGGCGTTCACCAGCGATGTAGCTACGCTTGTGGGTTCTCCTAATTATACAATTTATAAAAGTTTCGATTTAGATAAAAATCCTGCTCACTATGATTTTATCGTTACAAAATCAGTAAAAGATCTAGTAGAAGGAAAACCGGAAGATTATACATCAAACAATACTAATAAATATTTTAGAATTGATATTGGTGGTTTCTTAGCAAATTCAGATAATACAGGTTTAGCAGGTTATAAATTCACATCAAGATCTTACACAAGAGACAGAGCTGTCTTTGTGGGTTCTGATCCGGCAGATGCCAAAAGAGTTCAGTTAATTGTTACTTACGCTAAAAAATAAAATTACAAAATACACCAAATAAAATAAATTATGTGCGGAATAGTTGGATATACAGGCTTTCAAGATGCTTATGATATAGTTATTAATGGTCTTAGAAGACTAGAATACAGAGGGTATGACAGTGCGGGAATTGTTCTGGAAAATGAAAACAATTCGTTTGAAGTTGAGAAAACAAAAGGAAAAGTTGATGATCTTTTCAATATTTCCCATCAACTGAAAGGTACTGCAAAAATGGGAATGGGGCATACACGTTGGGCAACCCATGGGGTTCCAAGTGACAGGAACTCACATCCGCATTTATCAAATAATAATAAAATAGCAATTATCCATAATGGAATCATAGAAAATTATGATACCATAAAAAAAATGCTTACTGAGAAAGGATTTACTTTTAAGTCTGAAACAGATACGGAAGTATTAGTAAATCTTATTCAGTATTTTATGGATATGAATGCTGAAACGGATTTTCCTACAGCGGTAAGATATGCTCTTAACGAGGTATATGGTGCATATGCGATCACAGTAATGCATGAAGATTACCCTGGGGTGTTAGTTGTCGGAAGATTAGGCTCTCCTTTGGCTATTGGAATTGGTGATAAAGAATATTTTATTGCTTCCGATGCATCTCCTTTTGTAGAATTTACAAAAGAAGCGATCTATTTAGAAGAAGGACATATGGCAACAATTTCTTTAGAAAAAGGAGTCGATATCAGAACGATCAACGAAAACTCTAAAATAGAGCCGGAAATTCAAAAATTGAAACTAAGCTTAGAGCAGATTGAAAAAGGAGGTTATGAACACTTCATGCTTAAGGAAATTTTTGAACAGCCCAAGTCCATTCATGATACAATGAGAGGAAGATTACTGGTAGATGAAGGGGTGATCAAAATGGCGGGGATCTGGGACCATGTTGAGAAGTTCAAGAATGCTAACAGAATTATTATCATTGCTTGCGGAACTTCATGGCATGCAGGTCTAATTGGCGAATATCTTATAGAGGAGTATGCTAGGATTCCTGTAGAAGTAGAATATGCATCAGAATTCAGATACAGAAATCCTATTATCACAGATAAAGATGTTGTCATAGCAATTTCCCAATCAGGAGAAACTGCTGATACAATGGCAGCTTTAAAGCTTGCAAAAGAAAAAGGAGCATTTATTTACGGTATTTGTAATGTAGTAGATTCGTCTATTGCAAGAATTACAGATGCAGGTTCATATACTCACGCAGGACCAGAAATTGGTGTTGCTTCTACAAAAGCGTTTACTGCTCAGCTTACCATTCTTACATTAATTGCATTGAAACTGGGTAAACATAATGGTAACTTAGGAAATGCAGAATTCATGAGCTTAATTGCAGAGCTGGATGCTATCCCTAAGAAAATTGAAGAAGTATTAAATACCACCAATGAACTTACGCAAGAGATTGCAAAAGATTTCGTAGGTGCTACTAATTTCCTTTATTTAGGTAGAGGATATAATTATCCGGCAGCTTTAGAGGGAGCTTTAAAATTAAAAGAGATCTCCTATATTCACGCAGAAGGGTATCCTGCTGCGGAGATGAAGCATGGTCCAATTGCACTCATTGATGAGAACATGCCAATTGTGATTATAGCTCCTAAAAAAGGGCATTATGATAAGATTGTAAGTAATGTTCAGGAAATAAAGGCTAGAAAAGGGAGATTGATTGCTGTAGTTAATAAAGGAGATCGACAGGTAAGTGAAATGGCAGACTATGTTATTGAGATTCCGGAGACCTCAGAATGTTTCTCTCCAATCGTGGCATCTGTGCCGCTACAATTGCTTGCTTACTACATTGCGGTGTACAGAGGAGCCAATGTAGACCAGCCCAGAAATCTAGCTAAGTCGGTAACTGTAGAATAAAAATACTTGGAAATAAAATAAATTTAGATTTCTCGCGTTATTTCAAAAAAAATCTTAAAAGTTTCTTAAAAAAATTATATATTTACGGCTTAATTATAAAAATTAACATGAAAAGGATATTTCTTTTATTATTGTCTGCGTCGGTAGCGTCGGTATCTTGTTCAGGTGGTGGTAGCTCTTCTGTAGGGAAGCCAGGAACAAAAGGAGAATTGATACCAAGAGAAAAAACTAAATCATTTGTTGCTGAAAGACCATACGGTATGGTTGCAATTCCTGCAGGATCATTTATTGCAGGTTTGGCTGATCAGGATATTACACATACTCCTGAAAAATCAACATTGAAAACAGTAACTGTTTCCTCATTCTTTATGGATGAAGCTGAAACTACTAATGCAGAATACAGAGTATTCATTAATTACGTAAGAGATTCTATTGCGAGAACTCTACTTGCTGAAGCTGCCGGAGAAGGTGGTGAAGGTGGAGGAAGAGGAGCAAGCATCGGTGATTATGCATACCTTGCTAAAAAAGAAGAAAATCTTACCCCGTATCAGGAGTATTTAGAAGGACAAGGAGGAAGAGAAGACGGGAGTTATGATGCCAGCAAAAGATTAGACTGGAAAATCCCTTTGCATTGGAATACTACAAAATATCCTGATGTAGAATATGCAGAGGTTTTGGAGTCTTTATATTTGCCAGCTTCTTCTAGAATGGGTAATGAAAGAATCCTAGATGTTAGTAAATTAAAATATAATTATCAGTGGGGAGATATGGATGCTGCACTTGCTGACAACGAAAGAGGAGTAAACTACCTTAAAAGTAAAAGCATTGCCATCTATCCAGATACTACAGTTTGGGTAAAAGATTTCCATTTTGCATATAACGAGCCTTTATTCGAACAATATTTTTGGCATAAAGCTTACAAAGATTATCCAGTTGTTGGGGTGACTTGGGATCAGGCGAGAGCTTATTGTAATTTTAGATCAAAGTTAAAGACAGATTACAATGAAAGCTTAAAGAGAAAAAAACAAAGACCATTACAATTCCGTTTACCTACAGAAATAGAATGGGAATATGCAGCAAGAGGCGGTATGCAAAATGCTACATATCCTTGGGGAGGTCCATATTTAATGGATGACAGAGGTTGCTACCTGGCAAACTTCAAACCTAAACGAGGTAATTACATGGAAGATGATAAGAAAGGGACTTATACATATTCAGCTCCAGTAAAGAAATTTAAGAAAAATGGATTTGGGTTATTTGATATGGCTGGAAACGTTTCTGAATGGACAGAATCTTCTTATAACAATTCTTCATACGGATTTTCTTCAACTTTAAATCCTTCTACTAAAGATAAATCAGATTCTAAAAAATCTGTAAGAGGAGGTTCTTGGAAAGATATAGGTGCAATGCTTATGACTGGTGCAAGAGATTGGGAAAGAAAAGATTCCGCGAGAAGTTATATTGGATTCAGAACTGTACAGGATATTCCTGAGGCTGCTGTTAAACCAAGAAGAGTTAACAGATAATCAGATAACTTAATTTATTTTTCTATACAATTTATTTTTAATCATTAAAAAAACTAACTTATATGTTTAAGACTAAAGATGCTTGGATGAATTTCTTTTATTCATTCGGTGCTGCAATTGTAATCCTTGGAGCTTGGCTTAAGATTACTCACATTAACATAGGGCCAATCAGTGGTAACGTTGCACTTACGGTAGGACTTATTACTGAAGCTATCATCTTCATTATTTTCGCTTTCGACCCTCCAAAATCTGAAGAGTCTTATGCTTGGGAAAATGTATATCCTGAACTTTTAGATAAACATGCAAACCCGAACCCTTTACATTCAAATGTTTCTTCTAGAAATAATGCAGCAGCTCAATTTGCAGAATTAGAAAACTCTTTATCTACGAAATTGGATAAAATGTTACAGGATGCTAAATTAGATGTTCAATTATTTGACAGACTAAGAACAGGGATTGATAAATTTTCAAATTCTGTAGATCAGATTAATCAAACAGTAGACGTTTCTGCATCTACTCACAAATATAATGACCAACTTAATAAAGCTGCTCAACATATGGAAAGCATGAACGCTTTATATACTATGCAAATCGAGAATGGAAAAAAACAATCTGAATTTGCCAACAAGTATGTAGCAGATATGCAGAAATCAGCTGAACATTCAGAAAAATTCAATCAGGAGTTACAAGGTTTAACATCAAACTTAAATAATTTAAACAGAGTTTATGGTGGTATGTTAACTGCTATGAAATCTTAATTTCCTAACCATTTTTAAATTTAATTTTTAATCCAAACAAAAAAAAAGAATGGCACAAGGAAAACAGACTCCACGTCAGAAGATGATCAACCTTATGTATTTGGTGTTCATCGCTATGATGGCCCTAAATATTGATGCAGAAATTATCAGATCATATTATGACTCTACTATATCATTAAGAGAAACTAGAAAGCTGACTGAAGCTAAAAATGAAGATATCTTTGAAAAAACTTTAGAAGCAAAAGCTCAACAGGTACCGGATACTTATTCTCAGCCTTGGGAGCAATATAAAGTATTAAAGCAGAAGATTAACGAATTGGTTTCTCATGCTGAAAAGATCAAAGACAAATTAAAAACTGAATCTGAATTTGTTGAGAAAGATGCAGCGACAGGAAAATTAACAGATGTTAGTGAAAACTTCTCTGCATTAAATAATAATGAAGCTACAACCCATTATTTCTTTAAAGATGGAGATGAAAACTCTGCTTCAACAGGAGCTGATGATTTAAAGAAAAGAATTGATGATGTTAGAAACTACATTAATGCAACTTTTTCAAATAATCCTCAGTTACAGGCTTTAGTTGAAAGAGCAAATAAATCTTTAATTGCTGAATATGGTAAAGGACAATCACCAAATGATAAAACCTGGTTACAGAATAAATTTTATCATCAGCCTTTGATTGCTGCGATCTCTAACTTAGAGATTATCCAGAATGATGCAAGAAATGTACAATCAGATGCATTAGCTTTATTACTAAGAGAAAAAGTAGATGCTAGTATTAAATTCAGCAGCTATGAACCAATTGTTTCAGGACCTGTAGATATTCAGTCTGGAAAACAAGCTGAAGTTAAAGTAATGTTGGGAACTTATTCTACAAGTAATAAGATTAACATTACAGGTGTTAGCAAACTAGAGAATGGAAAAGGAACTATTTCAATTTCAGGATCAGGTCTTGGAGAGCATAAATTAAATGGTACTATTACTTTAACAGATGCGTCTGGTAAACCTCAGAGTTTCCCTTGGACACATACATATAATGTAATTGCAGGACCAAGAGAAGTAAAACTTGAAAAAGGATTATTGCTTTCTCCGGATAAAATGAATGTACTTTACAGAGGATTAGAGAATCCTTTATCAGGTTCTATCTTAGGTGCTGATAATTCTAAATTATCATTATCTGCTGCCGGAGCTGTTGTAAAAGGTACTGGTCCAGGAAAGTGGAATGTTACTCCTTCTACTGGAAATACGATTAAATTGACATTATCTGGAACTGATCCTTATGGTAAAACAGTTTCTCAGGTATTTGAATATAGAATTAAAAACGTTCCTCCTCCACAAGGTCAGATGAGAGGTCAGACGGTATTGAACATTCCTGCATCTTCGATTCCAAATCAGATGGTACAGGCTGCTTTACCAGATTTCGACTTCCCGGTTTCATTTACTGTAAATCAGTTTATGGTTAAAGTTCCAGGAAAGGCTGCATTATTAATTAAAGGCAACAGTCTTGATGAAGCTGCAGGGTTAGTGAGAAACTTGAGAGCGGGCGATGTAGTGTATGTTTTTGATATTAAAGCGACTGCTACAGGATTAGGAAATCAAACATTGAAAAATATTTCTCCTGTTGTAATCAATGTTCAATAATTTTAATAAGTTAAATAATATTATGAAAAAATATATAAGCGCTTTTTTAGTTGTAGTTTCGGGGGTTGCTTTTTCCCAGACTATTCTGAATGCCTCTTCTCCTGAAGAATTCAGACAAATGAGAGCTGAAAACAAGCAAAAAGTTGGAGATACAATTGTCGATAAAACAGTAAAGCCTTTGGAATACGGTTTTGTAGAAGATAAAGATATCCTGAAAAGTATGTTTGTTTGGGAGATTATTGATATGAATGATAAGATTAATCAGCCATTGTATTATGATAATCCTGATGGTCTTCTTGCAACTCAAACAAGATCTTTATATCAGTTGCTTTTAGATGCTGCTACTACTGGTAAGATTCAGGAAGTATATGACGACGAAAACTTTGTAACTAAGCTTAGCCCTGAAGGGATTCAAAAAAGATTGGAAAGTGTAAGAGTTTCCGATGCTGCGATTGATATCTTAAACTCAGGAAGACAGTTAACGGATCAGGAGAAAAAAGAGTATACTGATATCTTTAAAACTACGACTGATAAAGTAAAAGTTCTTAAAATTATGGGTATGTGGTTCATCGACAAGAGAGATGGTCAAATGAAATACAGACCTCTAGGTATTGCTGCTATGGGACCAGATCCAGCTGTACAAGGAAGAACAGGACCAGACGGACAACCTTTAGCAGGTGCTAATGAGCTGATCGATCTATTCTGGATCTATTATCCAAGTGCAAGAGAAATATTAGCTAATAACTATGTTTATAATAGAAAGAACTCTTCTGCTGACCTATCATTCGATGATATTATTAACGCAAGACGTTTCTCCGCTATTATCTACAAATCATCAAATGGTTTAGGAGATGGTACGATTAAGGACTATATTCCAAGAAATGCTGATGAGCAGATAGAAGAAAGCGATAGAATTAAAGCGCAGATTCTTGACATGGAAAATGATATGTGGAATTATTAAATTTCACTTGATATTTATACAAAACCTGAGTATTTTTACTCAGGTTTTTTTATTATGAAAAATGTAGATTATATTATTGTAGGGGATGGATACGCCGGACTTTTTTTTGCTCATCAGCTGATAAAGAATAATAAGTCATTTGTTATTTTTTCTGAGGGGAGAAAAAGTGCATCACAGGTTTCTGCGGGAATTATTAATCCTGTAGTTCTAAAGAAATTTACAACATTCTGGTTGGCCCAGGAGCAAATAGATTTTCTTAAGGAAAGTCTTCGTGAGATTGAATCATATACGGGTAAGAACTATTTAATTAATGCTCCGATTCATCGGGTATTTCATGATGAGAGTGAACAAAAACTATGGTTAAAGAAATCCGATAACAGCGAATTATCAGGGTTTTTAAACAAAGATTTTTATGATTTAGATGGAATTAACAATCCTTTTCATACAGGAAAAGTTAATCAGTCTGCAAGGCTGAATGTAAATGGCTTTTTTGGCGACCTTTTCAATTATTTTAATGAACATGGACAGCTTATCAAAGAAAAGTTTGAATACGAAAAAGTAAATGCTCTTGATTCAGTTTATAAAGATATTTCTTTTAAACATATTATTTTTTGTGAAGGAATGGGAGTGAAAAATAATCCTTACTTTTCTGATATTGCTGTAATCCCGAATAAAGGACATCATATTAGAGTTAAATTATTGCAAGCCATTCAAACTGATGTTACAATAAAAAAGAAACATTTTTTGTTTCCAATAGATGGTGGGCTTCACTTTTATGGCGGAACCTATGACAGGGAACAATTGCATAACCATATTGACGATTCTGCTGTCGAACAACTTAGAAGAGGGCTGTCTGAAGTTTATCCTGGTGATTTTGAAGTAAGCGAAGTTCATTTTGGATTCAGACCTACTGTTAAAGATAGAAGGCCTATCATAGGAAATCATCCTGAATATAGAAATTTTTATGTTCTTAATGGACTTGGAGCACGGGGAATTCTGAATGGGTGTTATTTTTCGCAAAGTTTATATCAGCATATTGAAGAAGGAATCTCTTTGCCTGACGAAGTTTCTCTTTCAAGATTTTCTTAAGATTCTGAAGCGGTTTTCGGAATTTCAACTATCTTCAAGTTTTAGAAATCGATATTAAAATGAATGAAAATGTTCTGGGGATTACAGCGGGTGTACTTACATCTATTTCAATGATCCCGCAGCTTATAAAGGTAATAAAAGAAAGAAATGTTGATGATATTTCCTGGCTTATGCTGCTGATCCTTATTGGCGGACTCTCTTTGTGGGTCTGGTATGGGATATTAAAGGATGAGTTGCCTATTATTTTATCTAATTCGTTTGCTGTACTATTGAATATGTCACTTTTAATTTGTTTTATAATTTACAGGAAAAAATAATAAAGGCACTCTATAAAAATGGAGTGCCTTTTATTTTTTTATTATATGCTAAGTTTTTTACTTCTGTAAAATGAATTTTGCCAGTGGTGCCATCTTAGCCTTATTAAGGGTTAAAGTATTCCCATTTAATGAATAATTGTCTGCAGCAAGAAGAGCTTTGGTGAAAAGCTGTTCAGTCTCTAAATCATCACAAGCCATCATTGTAGACATGCCCTGATTGAACTTTATACGCATGATATCCGGTTTGATTTCAAAAGTGCCGCCAATACCGTTGCAGCCTGCATTCCCACTATATCTCATATCATTTGTATTTAATGAAAAATAAGGGTTGTTTTTTGGGTTTTTAAGCTTTATCGGTTGACCATTAATCTCAGTTAATTTCCATGTTTTCCCGACAATATCGGTGTCATTTTTTTGTACAGTTGTTTTGCTTGTGCAGCACATCAAAAATAAAAAAAGACAAAATACAAATGAGAATTTGAATAGTTTTTTCATGATTATTGGTTTTAATTGGAATGGAACACCTAAAATTCTACTTATTTAGTAAGACGCCATTTTACTGTCTCCTTGTGCTTTTTTATCTTGTTTATGGTGGAATAATACCATATCAACATTTCTTTTCAGAAAAGTAATATTTCCCCTGATATTTGAATATTGATACTCCGAATTTGAGGCAGTATAATCAGGCAGATCTTTATTTTTTTTAAGTTCATAGGATTTGCCGTCTAAGTGCACTACAGCTGTATTATCTGTATTGTTAATGGCAACTTCTATTTTGTCTCCGTAGTTGTCTGTAAAAACATCTTTGATTATTTCATCTGTTTCCACAGATTGTGTTGCAACAATTTCGGGTTCTTCCTTAGCTGAAGTTTTACATGCTGTTACTGATGCTACAGCCAGAACAAGAATGATGGATTGAAATATTTTTTTCATAATTATTTGTGATTAGGTGTTTCACGATTGGACATTTGTGGACTGTAAAATTACAATTATTTTATGGAATATTTGTTAATTTTTAATAAATTAATTGAATATTCATATGAATTATTGAGAAAATATTTTGGTTTCAAAAAGGGTAATTTTGCTTTTTTAACTATTTTTTATTCATTTAAGAATAATTTTCATAGTTGGTGAGTTGAGATTTATTTGTATAAAAAGTGTTGGGAAGTATCTTTAAATCTATAATCTTTCGATATTCTGATTGAAATAAAAAGAGGATATTCCCATTAATAATATTTAGAGGTGAGTTAAATTTTGTTAATCTGTATCATAATATTCAAATCTAAGCTTACCTTTGCCACTTCAAAATGAGAAACTATATTGTGTATTTTTTGACAAGCTTATTTCTGCTTTTTATAGTAGAGAGTAAGATCAATGTCAAAACATTACATAATCATCTTCCTGACCATGTTTCCCATCATTTACCTAAAAAAGCAAACCGCTTAAATCAAACCTACGATAAATTATCTATTCAACAAATGTTGGATAATGTGGATAATTCTTCTTTAGAACTTACCGAAGATGATTTTCAGTTATCGGATACTGCACAAAATGCTGTCCTTTTTGTGGGTGTTTTTAGTTTGGTCTATTTCTTTGGTCTATTTAACTACAGACGTTTAAAACCCAATATACAAGGGTTTATTTCAAGTTATTCTTCCGTAAAAAAATTCATTCTGATACGTTCTATCAGAATTTAAAATTTATTTTTCGATTTACTTTTCTGCTCTAAATATGGAGTAGAATATCCTGCGTTGTGTTTTTGGTAATGGGCATAGCGTTTACTCTCAGTTACCATTTCTATTCTATTAAACATTAACGATTTATATAATTTCAAAATTATGAAAAGAGCTGCCTCAGGCATAGCGCTAAGCACCCTCTTGTTGTTTGTTGGTTGTAACAACAAAAAAGAAGAAAAAGAAGAAGTAACAACTTTTCCGATTACATCTCCAGTAAAAATGGACACTGTGATTAATAAGGAATACGTTACTCAGATTCAATCAGTTAAGAATATTGAAGTACGTGCACAAGAAAAAGGATTTCTTGAAAAAATTTATGTAGACGAAGGCCAGTACGTTCATGCAGGCCAGACCTTGTTCCGTATCATGCCTCAATTGTACCAGGCTGAATTAATGAAATCTAAAGCCGAAGTAGAACAAGCCAATATTGAATTGAGAAATGCAAGTACTTTGGCTAGTAATAATATTGTCTCAAAGAATGAAAGAGCAATGGCAAAAGCTAAATTAGATGCTGCCAATGCAGAAATGAAATTGGCCCAGATCCATCTGTCATTTACGGATATAAAAGCTCCATTCTCCGGAATTATCAACAGAATTCCATTAAAGCTAGGAAGTCTTGTTGACGAAGGTGATCTCTTGACAAGTTTATCGGATAATACCAATGTGTATACCTACTTTAATGTTTCAGAGCCTGAGTATCTGAACTATCAGACCCATGCTGCGGATAGAGGAAGTAAAGAAGTAACACTGATTATGGCCAATGGAGATGCTCTTCCTCAAAAAGGGGAAATTCAGACAATAGAAGGAGAATTTGATAATGAAACAGGTAATATTGCTTTCCGTGCAAAATTTCCAAACCCAGATAAGTTATTGAGAAATGGTGAAACCGGAAAGGTGAGAATGACATTACCTCTCAGAAATGCTTTAATTATTCCACAAAAGGCAACGTATGAAATTCAGGATCAGAAATATGTATTTGTTGTTGGAAAAAATGGTGTATTGAAATCCAGAAATATTAAAGTTGCCTATGAATTACCGGATTTATATGTATTGGCATCAGGACTTGCTGTAGGTGATCAGATTCTTCTGGAAGGAGTTCAGAAAGTGAAAGATGATCAAAAAGTAAAAGTGAAATTCCAGGATCCTAATAAAGTGATTCAATCATTGAAATTAAAAGCAGAGTAGTGTACTCTTAAAATGAAGTTTGTATGTTTAAGAAATTCATTCGCAGACCTGTTCTGTCTATTGTAATCTCATTGATTATTGTATTTATGGGAATTTTGTCGTTGGTGAAACTACCAATCACGCAGTTCCCTTCAATTTCTCCTCCAAAAGTAAATATTACCGCAGAATATCCGGGAGCTAATAACGAGCTATTGATTAAATCTGTGGTTATTCCTTTGGAAAGAGGGTTAAATGGTGTTCCGGGTATGAAGTATATGACTTCAGATGCGGGAAACGATGGTGAAGCCTCTATTCAGGTTGTATTTGATTTAGGAACTGACCCAAATGTCGCAGCGGTAAACGTTCAGAACCGTGTATCTTCTGTTGTTAATAAATTACCTCCATTGGTAGTTCGTGAAGGAGTAAAGATCACTCGTGAAGAACCTAACATGTTGATGTATATTAACTTGTATAGTGATGATCCTAAGGCTGACCAGAAATTTCTATTCAATTATGCAGATATCAACGTGATGTCCGAATTGAGAAGGGTAAGTGGAGTTGGTTTTGCTGATATCCTGGGAACCCGGGAATATGCGATGCGTGTTTGGCTGAAGCCAGATCGATTAACGGCTTACAATATTTCAGCAGATGAAGTAATGGAAGCTTTAAATCAGCAGAGTTTAGAAGCTTCTCCTGGAAAAACGGGAGAGAGTTCTGGAAAACGTTCTCAATCATTTGAATACATTTTAAAATATCCAGGGCGTTTCAGTAGTGAAAAGGATTATGGAAATATTATTCTAAAAGCTAAATCAGCTGGAGAATTTGTAAGGTTAAAAGATGTTGCTGATATCGAATTTGGGAGTTCAATGTATGATATTTACTCAACATTGAATGGAAAACCTTCAGCCGCAATCACCGTAAAGCAGTCGTATGGTTCGAATGCAAGTGATGTTATTAAAAATGTAAAAACCTTAATGGCTAGCCTTGAGAAGACCTCATTCCCTAAGGGTATGCATTATGATATCAGTTATGATGTTTCCAGATTCCTTGATGCTTCGATTGAAAAGGTAGTTCACACCTTGTTTGAAGCATTTATCTTGGTAGCAATTGTGGTATTCCTCTTCCTGGGAGACTGGCGGTCAACATTAATTCCAGCCTTAGCAGTTCCGGTTTCGTTGGTAGGAACATTTGCAGTCATGTCTGCATTTGGAATTACTTTGAATATGATCTCGCTCTTTGCGTTGGTAATGGCAATTGGGGTTGTTGTGGATGATGCAATTGTTGTTATTGAGGCAGTCCATGCCAAGATGGAAGAAAAAAATCTTTCACCCCTAAAAGCGACAGAAGAAGCGATGCATGAGATCAGTGGGGCTATTATCGCAATTACATTGGTGATGGCATCCGTTTTCATTCCAATTGCATTCATGTCGGGTCCTGTAGGAGTATTCTATCGTCAGTTCTCTATTACAATGGCTTCAGCAATTATCCTCTCCGGAGTTGTGGCCTTGACACTGACTCCTGCTTTATGTGCTTTGATCTTAAAGAACAACCACGGAAAAGTTAAGAAGAAAACACCAATTTCAATGTTCCTGGATAAATTCAATGCATTATTTACTAAAGGAGCTGGGAAATATGAGAAGCTATTGAACAAAACAGTTACCAAAAAGATGTTTACATTGCCATTGCTATTAGCATTCTGTCTTTGTACGTTCTTTTTAAGTAATTCTCTTCCTTCAGGATTTATTCCAAGTGAAGATCAGGGAATGATCTATGCTATTATTCAGACACCTCCGGGATCTACTTTGGAAAGAACGAATCAAATAGCAAAGGAACTTTTAAGAGAGTCGGAAGACATTGATGGAGTACAGTCTGTATCATCCCTTGCGGGTTATGAAATTTTGACTGAAGGTACCGGATCAAATTCGGGAACCTGTTTGATCAACCTGAAAAGCTGGGAAGACCGTAAAGAATCTGCTGCAGAGATTATCGAAAAGCTGGAAGAAAAAGCTAAAAATATTCCTGGTGCCAACATCGAATTTTTCCAACCGCCTTCTATTCCGGGATATGGTGCAGCCGGTGGTTTTGAGCTCCGTTTATTAGATAAGGCGGGAAGTGGAGATTACCATAAGATGGAGCAGGTGAGTAATGATTTTGTAAAGGAGCTGAAGAAACGTCCTGAACTGGGATCTGCATTTACCTTTTATTCTGCAAGTTTCCCTCAGTATATGCTGAAGGTTGATAATGATCTGGCAGAGCAGAAAGGAGTAACTATTGCAAGTGCGATGGATAATCTTTCAACCTTAATTGGTTCGAACTACGAAACCAGCTTTATCCGTTTCGACAGACCTTATAAGGTAATTGTTCAGGCTGGACCGCAATATCGTGCTTTACCGAGCGATCTATTAAAACTGTACGTTAAAAATGATAAAGATCAGATGGTTCCTTATTCTGATTTTATGAGGCTTGAAAAAGTGTATGGACTATCGGAGATCACAAGACATAATATGTATAATTCTTCTGAGGTTAGTGGAACACCTGCACCGGGCTATAGTAGTGGTCAGGCAATTAAAGCGATCCAGGAAGTTGCCGATAAGACATTGCCAAGAGGATTTGGTATTGACTGGGCAGGTATCTCTAAAGACGAAGTGAGCCGTGGAAATGAGGCGATCTTTATTTTCCTTGTGTGTTTAGGATTTGTTTATTTGATCCTTTCTGCACAGTACGAAAGCTTTATACTTCCTTTACCGGTAATCCTTTCACTTCCTACAGGTATATTTGGTGCATTTTTATGTCTGAAACTTTTAGGATTAGAAAATAACATTTATGCTCAGGTGGCGATGGTGATGCTCATAGGACTATTAGGGAAAAATGCGGTATTGATTGTCGAGTTTGCGGTGCAGAAGAAGGCTGAAGAGGGAATACCAGTGATGAAGGCTGCCATTGAAGGTGCGACCATCCGTTTCCGTCCTATTTTAATGACCTCTTTTGCATTTATTGCCGGACTTATACCACTGGTAATGGCAACAGGGCCGGGAGCAGTCGGAAACAGAACGATTGGAACTGCAGCGGCTGGAGGAATGCTGATAGGAACTATTTTCGGGTTAATGATCATTCCTGGATTGTATTACATATTCGGAACGATTGCTGAAAAATCAAGACTGGCCAGATATGAAGAAGAGAATCCTTTAACAGAACAAACTGAACCTTATGAACATGATGGAAAATTTGAAGACTAAATCAATACTCACAGCCATTGCAGCATCACTTGTTTTAGCAAGTTGTAAAGCTCCTATGGCGACAGTTATAAAAGACGAGGTAAAAGAGAATGTACCTCAGAATTTTGGTGAAAACAACCAACAGGATGCGAACGCTAATAGTGGTACGACCCCCTGGAGACAGTTTTTTACAGATCCTAATCTGGTAACCCTAATCGAGACTGCCCTGAAAAATAATCAGGAGCTGATGATTACCCTGCAGGAAATTGAAATTGCAAAAAGTGGAGTCCTTTATAAGAAAGGTAAATTAAGTCCTACAGTTGCAACCTCAATAGGCGCAGGAGTTAAAAAGTCCGGCCGGTATACCAGTGAAGGGGCTGGTGATGCAACGACTGAAATTGAACCCGGAAGAGAAATGCCGGACCCACTGGGGAATTTTGAAGGAGGCTTGATGGCTAACTGGGAAGTTGATATCTGGAAAAAATTAAGAACTGAAAAAGAATCTGCGGTGGCTCATTATCTGTCCACTGTAGAAGGTAAAAACTTTGTTCTTTCCAACCTTATCGAGGAAGTGGCAGATAGTTATTACGAACTGTTGTCGCTTGATAACCAACTGGATATTATTCAGCAATATATTAAACTTCAGGAAAAAGCGCTTGAGATCTCTAAAATTCAGAAGCAGGCGGCTGCAGCCACAGAATTGGCTGTTAAGAAATTTGAGGCTGAATTGGCAAAATCAAAAGCTACTGAATACACGATCCGTCAGCAGATCACTGAAAAGGAAAATGGAATCAATGCTCTTTTAGGAAGATTTCCTCAGCCGATTGTAAGAACGAAAGAGAGCTTTATGTCAACAATTCCACAAACGGTTTACACAGGGATTCCTTCGCAGTTATTAGCGAATCGTCCCGACATAAAACAGGCTGAATTAGAATTGAAATCTGCAAAACTGGATGTAGAAGCTGCCAGAAAAGAATTTTATCCTTCTCTAGAAATATCAGCCACATTAGGTTTGGAAGCATTTAAGCCATCTTACCTGGTGAAAATGCCGGAATCTATCGCGTATAATCTGGTAGGAGAGGTAGCAGGTCCATTAATCAATAAAACAGCGATTAAAGCTAATTTTCAGACTGCTGACGCAAAACAGATCCAGGCATTGTATGAGTATGATAAAACAATTTTAAATGCTTATCTGGACGTAGCCAATCTAATGTCAAAGGTTAAGAATATAGATCAGTACTATAAGCTGAAATCAGAAGAAACGCATGCCTTGGATCAATCCATAGATATTGCCAATCAGCTATTCAGAAATTCAAGAGCAGATTATCTTGAAGTACTTTTAAATCAAAGAGATGCCTTAGATGCCAAAATGGAATTGGTAGAGGCTAAAGAAAAACAGCTGAGTACAGTTGTTGATATTTATAAGAGCTTAGGCGGAGGCTGGAAGTGATTATAAATCTTTAATGTTTTTTTAATAGAAGGAGACTGTCGTTTGACAGTCTCTTTTTTTTGTGAATGAGATTAAATAAAAAATAAAGGGCTCAGTAATTAAACCGAACCCTTTGTAATTTACCTGCCATTAGCAACTAAATTATATATAAACATGGTTGTTAGTTCATAATATTACCCCGTTCAGATTCTTTTAATATTACTGCTGGGTTTTCCAATGAGTTCCATTCTTTACTGGCGGATCAGCTTCTTTCAGTTCCTCCCCGTTGTTTGGTTTTGACTGAGTGTTATGTATTGTTTTATTACTAATAGCACTTGTTTTTGCCTGTTGAAAGTCGTTTTCATCATCTTGTCTGCAAGCTCCTAAGGTCATAAGGGTAGCTACTGCAATTAATAAAGGAAACGTTTTTAATGAGATAAACTTTTTCATAAAATTTCAGAGTTAAAAGGTTATCCCGGCCAGGTTTATCATTCAGAATTCTGACTCCGAAATTATAGGCATAAAATGATAAAAAAAAGTACTTGTTGTCTCTATTCGGCAATTAAGACGTCCTAATTCATAAATAAGGACAATGTTATAATGTTGATAATCAATTTGTTGAATGAGTGTTTTTCAATTTTAAAACAGGCTGTATTAAATCATTAATGTGTGTTAAGATTTAAATGATTTTATGTATTTTTGATTACTAAACAGGTGCTATTAATCTCTCAAGGTGATAAAAAAACTGCTTTTTATATTTTCTTTAGTAATTTTTAAACTTTTCTTTTCTCAAGAGGGGTATAGTGATTATTATAAGTTGCGCGTTAAATATGAAGATTTCGAAGAAAATAATACGAAGGCTTTTCCTTACATTCAAACGTATATCAATAAGGCGAAAAAAGACAAAAACTATGAAAAGCTTCTTCAGGGCTATAAGGATGGAGTTTTCTATTCTTCTTCCAATGAAAAAAAACTTGTGTATGCTGACAGCGCGATATGGGCGGCCAGATTATCTGAGAATAAGGACCTCATAAGCACTGCCTATATAGAAAAGGGAGTTGTATACTATTACCATTATAAGAGATTCCAGGCAGCATTAAATGAATATCTTCAGGCATACGAGTATTCTAAGAATACAAAAAATGATTTCCTGAGATACCAGAATTTGTATCATATTGGTGTTGTAAAGAGCTATCTCGGATATTATGAAGAAGCTTCGAAGCTTTTTGAACAGTGTATTGCGTATTATAAGCCCAAATCTCAGTCAGCTTTACACCCCAATGAAGTATATAACAATAAGAAGGGTTATCTTAATAGTTTACATCAACTCATCATTTGCTATCGCAATCTTCATAAATATAAAGAAGCAGATCTTGCTATACAGACAGGGCTTGATGAAGTAAATAATGATCGTGACTACGCACAGGAAAAAGGATATTTTTTACTCTCAAAAGGGATTTCAGAATATGATAAAAAAAATTATGTAGCGGCAAAAGATTATTTAAAACAATGCATTCCTTCTCTTAGTAATGGTGGAGATTTCGCGAGGCTTTCAGTTGATTATTTTTATGTAGGTAAAAGTTATGCCGGATTAGATAAGAATACAGAATCCATTTCTTATTTTACTAAAGTTGATTCCATTTTTCAGAAACATCAATTCATTCTTCCGGAACTTAGGGAGAATTATGAGCTATTGATCAAACATTATAAAGAGGAGGGCAATCAGAAGCAACAGCTCTATTTTACAAGTCAGCTCTTAAAAGCAGACAGTATCATCTCAAAAGACTTTATTTATTTGTCGAGTAAGATTCATAAAGAATATGACACAAAAGCATTGCTTGAAGAAAAGAGAAAACTTGAGAAAGCAAATTCCTGGGGAAGTATTATTATCGGAGGATTGATTGTGGTGGCAATTATTCTTTTAATTCTTTTAATCGTAAGATATAAAAGAGAAAAGTATATTCAACAGAAATATATTCTTTTAGAAGAAAAATTTAGCTTACAACAAACTGTGGTTTCAGAAGAATCTTTTGTTAATATAGATGTAGAAGAAAAAAAGACAGGATTGGATGAAAACAAAGTTGAAGAATTATTGACGAAATTGAAGGTTTTTGAAGATAAAAAAGAGTATACGCAAAAAGGACTTACTATCAATAAACTTGCCGGTCAGTTGGGAACTAATTCCAATTATCTCTCACAGGTTATTAACGACTGTAAAGGAGTCAATTTTAATAAATACTTAAGCGAACTGCGCATCAATTATATAACCGGGCTTTTATTTGAAAATAAGGAATACCTTAAATATAGAATAGAAACCCTGGCAAAAGAATGTGGAATAGCATCGAGGCAAAATTTCTCAGATTTATTTTATGAAATTAATGGGATCCGCCCTACCGATTTTATCAGAAAAAGAAGACAGGAACTTGACAATAAAAATAATTTTTCGGCTTTCAATCCGGCTTAAATAATAGGTAATTCCGTTTGAGTTTTGTAATGTGGACTACTTTGAGTTTTTTTTATATAAATATCTTTATTATATTTATTGAAGAAGCCAACACAAAACCAGACTACCATGAAAAAAATTCTTTTGGCAATTGTAGCCATTATAGTTGTTATCGTTGCTATACTTTTGATTAAAACATTTACGTATCCATTTAAAAAAAACAGTACCAATACAGTTCCTGAAACAAAATGGGTAAAAAATGATTCTGCAATCCAAAGACTTTCCGGTGGAATTAAAATCCCAACAGTGTCTGGAGGTGACCTCGACGTTTTCAATTATGAGCCGTTTGCTCAATTCAAAGAATACCTGAAGAAATCTTACCCTCTGGTATATCAAAATACCGAAAATTATGAAGTCAATACCTATGGATTGGTTTTTAGGCTAAAAGGAAGCAAGGCAAATCTTGAACCCATTCTTTTTCTCTCACATATGGATGTAGTACCACCTGGAGATGCTGATATCATAAACAATGATCAGAATATTTTCAGACCCGATGATAAAGCTTTACCAGGCGTGACAAAAGTTGCAGAAGATTGGGATTTTGCACCTTTTTCAGGAGCCGTTGCTAACGGAAGGATCTATGGAAGAGGGGCAATTGATATGAAGGGAATGTTGTTTTCTTTGATGGAATCTCTTACAAACATGATAAAAAGCGGGAAGGTTCCACAGCGGGATATCTATTTGGCTTTTGGTTTTGATGAAGAAGTAGGAGGAAGAAAAGGGGCTAAGCAAATTGCCAAGCATTTTAAAGATAAAGGTTTGGTATTCGATGCAGTATATGATGAGGGTGGTTTGATTTTACAGAAGGGAGGGATCAAAGGGATTGATGCTGATGTGGCTGTAATTGGTTGTGCGGAAAAAGGATTTCTTTCTGCAAAGATAAAAGTAAAAGGCCTGGGGGGACATTCCTCAATGCCGCCAATGGAAAGTGCTATTGGTAAAGCGGCTGTTATTATGCAGAGATTGGAGAATGATCAGATGAAACCAACGATTACTCCACTTATTAAGGAATTCTTTGATAACATTGGAGGGACGATGTCATTTGCAAATAGACTTGCTATTTCAAATCAGTGGCTCTTAAAATCCGTATTGCTCTCTCAGCTGGCTAAAAATAATTCTACGAATGCATTGATCCGCTCAACAACAGCACTTACAATGATGAAGGGGAGTGATGGAACAAATGTTCTTTCTCCGGAAGTTGAATTTGTAGTTAATTTCAGGCTTCTTTCGGGGAACTCTGTGAAAGACATCCGGGATCATATTGCAAAAGCAACAAAAGGTTTTGATGTTGAAGTGGAAGAAATTGATAATACCAGAGAAGCCTCTGCTGTGTCACCAACGAATGTTAAAGCATATCAGATCATTGAACAGGGAATCAGGGAAGTTTATCCGAATTCAATTACAACCCCTTATTTGACGATTGCCGGAACAGATGCTTATAAATACCAGATCGTTAGCAAGAATATTTATAGATTTATGCCCATCAGGATTACCGATGCCGAAAAACAAAGTATTCACAGTACCAACGAATACATCAGCATAGAAAACTATATGAAAATGATTCACTACTTTGAATTTATCATGAAAAATTATGATAGGTAGGAGTGATTAGGTAGTAGGTGTTAGGTGGTAATAATCAGGTAATTAGGTGGTATCTGATGAGTTTCGGGCTACGGATGATACTTATGCGATTTTTTCAATCTTTTAATTTTTCAATCTTTCAATAATTAAATATTACACGTCGAGTTTTGTCGCATTACAGAAATAGCTTTGTCCTATCAAAACATAAAGCTATGGAATTGCCTTTTTACTTAAGCTATAAAGAATTCGAAAATCAGTACTACAATAATCTTGAAAAATGGTTTGAAGAATATCTCAATACCAGTGAAACAGATTTTTTAAAAAGTATGGCCGATATGTATCGTCCCTATTTATATTACAATTTTGCAAATGACAGAGTTCAGGCGGATGCTTCTACACAAATCAAAGACTGCTTTTTTCCATATTATGAGAAAATAGGTTTATCTTTTTGTACCAACTGTGAAAATGATAAAGATAAGAAGAGCAATAAAAAAGAAATGAACCATGTTTTTGAATGGAAAACCATTTCCATGATGGAATATGCGCAACATGTCCTGGATAAGATCAACCGTTATTTTTTGAAAAATGGGATTTCTCCTAAAAATGAAAATGTTCTTGACTATATTAATAAC
This sequence comes from Chryseobacterium sp. T16E-39, assembly GCF_002216065.1. Lineage (NCBI taxonomy): Bacteria > Pseudomonadati > Bacteroidota > Flavobacteriia > Flavobacteriales > Weeksellaceae > Chryseobacterium > Chryseobacterium sp. T16E-39. The sequence continues at coordinate 4,147,238 of NZ_CP022282.1, forward strand.
TGTGAAATAGTAACTTCCAGAGATGGTGCAGGGTACTGTGTAAATTATAGCCGCCATCAGCGTACCATTTCATTTTTAAAAGCATACCTACCTTGTTATGGACAAACTGTAGACATTACAGTATATCGGGATTTTGTTTTTTCGGTTGTGCAGATCGCTCAATTCATTGATCAGAAATTGAGAGCTATTGACGCAATAGAATCTACTATCTATAATAAATTGAAATCAGATGCAAGGTTTAAATTGCAGATGAGTCATCAGTTTCTAACGATTTGCAATTAGCATTGCAGGTTTACAAAAGACACCAAAACATTCATTATAACTAAATTACCGTTTGATTGATATTTAATATTTATCAGACAAACAAATCCTGATCGAGAGATCAGGATTTTGTTTTTAATATTCGGATATCTGTATAGGATATTTCAGTTTAAGAGAAAATTCCTGAAGATACTTTTGCCAGTCCTTTGCTGAGGTGATTTCGCCTGCTTTGTCCCAGGCAGCTCCCGCATAGAAGGTGATGGTCTGTTTATTTTTTAAGATAATTTCTGAGCCCAGATGTTTGTTTTTATCTGTAATAGTATAGTTCGCATTAGGGAAAATAATAGCTGTTCCCACAATCCCATTTTTTGAATTTTCCGGCCAATAAGCTGCTAAATGATTGTCCTGATCTATTATTTTTTCACCCTTACCATCCCAATGAACAATACCTGCAAAAAGAGGAAGCGTTTGTTCACCCTTAAATTCATATTTGATAACGGATTTGTTCAGTTGTGAACCTGCATCCAGACTGATTCTTTTTACAGCAGAAATTTCATACCCATTCTTTTTGACTTGAGAATAGGTAAGATCAAATGTAAATCGAAGCGGGCCCTCCTCAACAATTTTATATGAAGTGTAATTTCCAAGATAAACAAAGTCATCAGATATAAAAGGCAAAATATCTCCAGCTCCCAAAGTTCTTCCAACCTGAAAGAAATCCAGGCCATCTCCATTGTCCTGGTGATAATTGTTTTGTTTATACCATTCGTTGATCACCATTCGATGGGTTCTCTTCGCCCAGGCATCCATTCCCCATCCGTTTTGTTCCGGGACTTTTTCTAATTCTTTTCCGTACATCCGAAAAGCGATCTTATCATTTTCCCAGGCAAAATCCTCCAGACGTTCCGGTACAAAGCGTCCATATACTTTAGCATCCACAGATTTTGGTGGTGTCTGGTAAAATTCTATTTTTTTTATCTCCTTCGCATTAAAATCATCCTGGATAAGGAGATCTCCATTTGAAAGCCATTGATAGGGTATTTCCTTTTTTGTCGCAGCCTCAATGATACTGAAGTTTTTACCAGCTAGAAGTCTTACTTTTTTGGAAGGGATTTCTATTGATTCGGTATTTCGGGAAATAGTAAGGGTATTCCTGATTTGTAATTTCAATAATAGGGTGGATTGTTGAGCATTAAATAATGATGTCATGCTCACCATTATTAAGGTCCATTGTATTGATCTCATTAATTTTAGTTTAAATACCAGTCTTTATATCTTTTTAAAGCTTCCAGAAAATAATAATCCGCATAGATCAAAGGAACATCAATTTCTGAGTGAAGGGGCAATCCTCCTGTGCTGTGTTTTAAAAGGAATCCTCCATTTTCTCCGAGTTTGGACTGATAGTTCTCTCCAGATAAGCTTACAAGAATTTTTCTGGCACTATCTACATAATTTTTCTTTTCACTTTTATTTACATACTGACCCAATTCCAATAAAGCAGAAGCTATAATTGCTCCGGCAGAGGCATCTTTTGGAACTTCCGGGATTTTTGGGTCATTGAAATCCCAGTAAGGAATTTTATCTTCTGGAAGGGCAGGGTTATCCAAAATGAATTTTGCGATATGACGGGCCTGATCCAAATATTTTTGGTTCTTCGTAAAACGATACATCATCGTATATCCATATAATGCCCAGCCTTGTCCTCTCGCCCAGGCTGAGGAATCTGAATAGCCCTGAAATGTTTTTTTGCCTAAAACTTCACCTGTCTTTACATCGTAGTCAATAACATGATAAGAGCTGTAATCAGGACGGAAATGATTTTTTATGGTCGTATTTGCATGAGCAATTGCTACTTCTTCAGTTTTTATGCTCCCACCATTTTTTGCCGCCCACATCAGCATTTCCAGGTTCATCATATTGTCAATAATTACCGGACCTTTAAAATCAGCCATTTTATCCCAGGACAAAATAGCTTGCATTCCCGGATAGAACCGGGTTGATAATGATTCAGCTGATTTGAGGATGACAGCCTTATATTTTGGATCCCTGGTAACCCTGTATGCATTTCCAAAACTATTGAACATCATAAATCCTAAATCATGATCTCTCGTAAATGTTTTATTTGGCTCTATTAATTGAAGTCTTTTCTCTGCTTCTTTTTTGATTTCAGGATCGCTGGTCTGCTCATAAATCAGCCACAATGATCCGGGGTAAAAACCTGAACACCACCAGGTAATATCTTTAGTGGTAACTTTTTCAGTAGAAGAATTGTAGGATTGGGGCATTTTATCCTCGGGAATCTCCTTCATTAAATATTTATATTGCTTATCAGCAAATTGAAACTCACTCTGAATGAGTTCGGACATTTGTTTCTTATTTTGGGAGATCATTACCGTGCTGATAGCCAGAAATACTGATGTTATAGTTTTTTGTAAAGTCATTGATTTTTGATATTCATTAGTACAATTTACTTAAATTTTGCAAAAAATATTCAAAATTTATGGTGTTGTTATTATTTAATTAATAAACTTTAACTTATTTTTTAATATCGATTTTCTTTTTTTGTATCTTTGAGTATACACTGAAAAATATTCTTATCAGAATAGGTGAAGCAGAGGAATTTAGGTTGTATCAGAATTTGTTTTTTTTCATTTAGGTTATTTAAAATTGAACTATTTATAATATCTAATCTTTAAAACCAAATCAAGTTATGAGAAAAACTATTTTATTTTACTGTTTATGCTTACCAATATTTTATTATTCACAGGTTGGTATCGGAACAACAAACCCTCAGGCTGTATTACATGTAGACGGAGCTAAAGATAATGCTACTACTGGTGCGCCAACGGCTGCTCAGGAGGCTAATGATTTAGTTGTGACGGCTACTGGTAATGTAGGTATTGGTAATGCCAGTCCCCAAAGATCATTAGATGTAGATGCTAAAAATCAAAGTCTTAGAGTTCGAAATTTGATCAGGCAAGTACCAATGAGTTATGATATTCTAACAAGAGATATAACTACGGGTGATGTTGTTGCAACATCATACAGCTATACGGAAGCTGTAACAGTGGCGGCTGGTGCAAGTGCAACCGTTACAGTGCCGGCCACCGTGAATATTGCCACTGGTCTTTTTGTTGTGAAATCTACAAATGGCTGTTCAAGAGCCATGATAACCAGTTTTGTATATAATGGATTATCCCTGGGATATGTATCCGGTGTTGCAAGGGATAAAATTGGAAATGCAACTATTGCTCCCATACCTGTTTCTGCGAACTCTTCAGGGATTTGGTCTGTAACCTTCTCAAATGTTACCACTTGCGCAGATGGTGGAACTGGGACACAATTTGACTTTACGGTTGTAAAACCTACTACAGATTCCTATACTATTACCAATAATGGAAATATTGCAAAAACATATCAATTAACTGTTACCCGTCTATAGATCAGATTAATGATAGCTTGCTATTTGCAATATGGAAAAGAAGAAAATAAAGCAATGAATTTCATTGCTTTATTTTTTTATGTTGATCACGATTCAGGGGGAAACTTTTACTTGAATCTACAATGAATAGGAAAAAAGGTTTGTTTTTAATCCGGCTAAACTCCTGTTTATTATGTATCATTTTATCAAATTGGCTAAAATATTTTCATGAATATTTCGGGGTCATATAAATTTGGCTTGTTTTATGTAATAGATAGTTAGATTAATTATTAAAATAAAAATATGAAAAAGAAGTTATTTGGCTTATTAGCTTTTGGTTTATTTGCAACAGCTGTTAATGCCCAGGAAACTGTAAAACAAGAAGTGAAAAACGTTGGTACTGCAATTCAAAAAGGCGCAAAAGCAACAGGAGACGGAGTGAAAGATGGTGCAGAATGGGTAGGAGATAAAACTGTAAAAGGAGCAAAAGCCACAAAAAAAGGTGTAAAACAAGGTACGAAATGGGTTGGTAAAACAGCAACCAAAGGTGCGAAAAGTGTTAAAAACACCGCAGTAAAAGGAGCTGATGCAGTTTCAGACGGTTATAAAGATGTAAAAGCAGATTTAAAAAAATAATTTTCAGAAAAATATCTAAAACGACTTCAACTACAGAAGTCGTTTTTTTATTTCATTATGTATCGGGCAGCTTTATTTAAAGTTCTTCCAATTGGAATTGTATAGAAAAATATTTGAAAACGAAGCATAAAAAAACACCCAACTTGTTGGGTGTAAATGTTTTAATTGATTACAATTATTTTTGCAGAGAGGAAGGGATTCGAACCCTCGATACAGTTACCCGTATACTACCTTTCCAGGGTAGCTCCTTCAACCACTCGGACACCTCTCTATTTCGAGATTGCAAAAGTAATCTATTTTCTTGAATTAACAAATATTTAGAGCAATTAGTCTGTAATTTCTCCACAAAGACTTTTAGAGAAGTTATCAGCAAAATTCCCAGAGTAGTTTGGGTTATCCACTAAATGCATTGCTTTTGTTATCGCAGTTTCTGCCGTCATATCTTTGCCACTGATCGCTCCGATTCTGGAGAAAATATTACTGTTTTCATATTTCCCAAACGAAATACCGCCTGATATACACTGACTTACCACTACGATTTCAGTTCCGTTATTTCGGATTTCTTCCAGAGTTTGTTGGGTTTTTTCGCTGCTGAAAATGGTTCCCGAACCAAAAACCTGGAGAATAAGAACTTTCATTTTAGGGATTTCTTTAAAATAGCTAAGATGCATTCCCGGAAAAATTCTCCAGAATAAGATATCTTCTGAAATGTGATCATCAACATGAAATTCTACGTTGGGATCACAACGATATAGATTATCTTTTATAATATTCAGATGTACTCCCGATTGTCCGAGGATAGGATAGTTCGGACTCGAATACGCATCGAAATATTCAGCAGAATATTTCAAAGTTCTGTTTCCTCTTAGTAATTTATATTCGAAATAGATGGCAACCTCCTGAATAACCGCTTCGTCATTTTCGTACAGACTGGCATAATATAAACTTGTGAGAAGATTTTCTTTTGCATCCGTCCTCAAATCACCTATTGGCAGTTGGGAACCTGTAAAAATAACGGGTTTCTTTAGCCCTTTTAACATGAAACTTAAAGCAGAAGCGGTATAAGACATAGTATCTGTTCCGTGAAGAACCAAAAAGCCGTCATAATTATCGTAATTTTTATGAATGTAATGGGCGATAATTTTCCATTCTTCTGGCCCCATATCTGAAGAATCAAGTGGTTTGGCAAAAGGATGAACAAAAACTTCACATTCCATTAGTTTCATTTCGGGCATTTTTTCAAAGATATTTCCAAAATCAAACGCACGAAGGCTTCCGGTTTCATAATCTTTCTCCATACCAATAGTACCACCAGTATATATCAACAGAACTTTTCGTTTCATGTATTACTTTTTATTAAGAAGTTGAACCCTGTTCAGGTTTATAAACTCAAAATTACGTTAATTTGCAAAGATTTGAAAATGAATGAACGTTTATGGAAGAATTTTATAAAAATAAAGTTATTATTCCAGGCGTTATATTGGGCCATCGAAAAAAATAACTGAATGCAGATGAAAGATTTAGGACAAACTTTTGAATATTTAAAACAGTTCTTAACGGATGAAAGATTAAGGAAAATAGAACATTTTTCTCAGGATAGCTCTGATTTTGTACTTCCAGTCATGGAAGATATTTATCAGTTTAGGAATGCTGCGGCGATTGTAAGGTCAGTAGAAGCATGTGGATTCCATAAAGTAGTGGCTATGGAAGAGGAAAATATTTTTAACCCTAATCTTACCGTTACAAAAGGGGCCGAAACATGGGTAGAGGTAAAAAAGATGCCTAAAAATATCTCTTCCCTTCAGGAAATTAAAAATAGCGGGTATAAGATCCTTGCCGTTTCACCGGAAAAGAATGCGGTGATGCTTCCGGATTATCAGATCACAGAGCCTATTGCTTTAGTTTTTGGAACTGAGCTGGAGGGAGTTTCAGAAGAAGTTTTGGATTTTGCTGATGAAACATTGGCCATTCCCATGTATGGCTTCACGAAAAGTTTTAATGTATCGGTAGCTGCAGGAATCTGCATGTATGAGCTGAAACAGAAACTTCTTAAATCCGGTATTGAATATAAGCTTACTGAAGAAAAGCTCTTACAAATGAAAATACGTTGGGCAGTAAACTCCATCAGAAGTGGAAGTGAAATTCTGGAACATTATTTAAAGGCCTGATCCTGTTTTAATAATATATAATATTATGTTGTTAAATGGAGATAATTCCATGATGCTACAAATATCCCTGCCGTTTCTGTTCTGAGTCTTTGATTTCCCAGGGAAACCGCTCTTACTTTGTGGTCTGCCAGATATTGAATTTCTTTTTCAGAAAAATCTCCTTCGGGGCCAATTAAAAATGTGTACTGATCTGATTGGGGAATTTTTGTAAGCTCAATTCTTTCCAGGTTTTCATGACAATGGGCTACAAAAGTATTTTCAGGATTTATAACTTTAATAAAATCTGAAAATTTTACAGAATCATTGATCTTAGGAAAATGAAATCTTAAGCTCTGCTTGGAGGCTGCAATGCTCTGTTTTCTTATTTTTTCAATATTGGTATTTTTTCGCTCCGTTTTTTCTGTCACTAATAGTGTAATCTCCGAAACACCCATTTCTACAGCTTTCTCTACAAAAAATTCTATTCTATCTATGTTTTTCGTAGGAGCAATAGCAATGTGGAGTTTTGGATTGAAGTCGGCAATACCTGTTTTAATCTCCGAAACATCAAGGCTCGCCTTTTTTCCTTCTAAAATCAGTTTTCCGGAAGCAAGATTACCATTACCATCAGTTACATGAATTTCTTCTCCATTCCTCATTCGAAGAACTTTAACAATATGTTGCTGCTCTTCATCATTAATAGTAACTGTGTTATCTTCTATGTGTCCGTAAAATAATTTCATTTTTTTGTTAAATTGTTAAATTGTGGATTCGTTAAACTGCAACGAAAATAAATTTAAGATTCAGTATTTATAGTCTTGTACAATGAATTGATCTGATTTGAAATATGTTCTGATTTTTCTCTTAAACTTTTGTAGTCTGTGTCATTCAAAAAACTGAGATCGTTTAAAAGGATCAGGAAATTAATTACCTCTATTGTTGAACCAAAAGCAACATTTAAAAAACGGGATTTATCTTTATTTGATTTTCTTGATAAACCTTCTGCGATATTTGCTGTGATACTTGTGCTTGCTCTTCTTATCTGATTAGTAATACCAAACTTTTCGTTTTCAGGAAAAGATTGTGTGATAAGATAAACTTCTTTAACCAATTTTCTGGCATTTTGCCATACTTCTAATTTTTCAAAATAAAACTGATACACCTTTTACGATTTTTCAAATTTGCAGTTTTACAATTTAGCAAAAAATCACAAATCATATTTCGATGTTGCACTCGTTCTTAAATCTGTAAACTCTCCTCTTTCAAATTTTAATTGTGCCACCATAGCGATCATTGCGGCATTATCGGTTGTATATTCAAATTTTGGAATGTAAATATTCCAGCCCAACTTTTTATGGTTAGCCTGCATTACATTTCTTAATTCAGAATTGGCTGAAACTCCACCTGCAATAGCGACTTCTGTGATATTAAGTTCACTTGCTGCCTTTTCCAGCTTATCCATCAATATCTCAATAATCGTTTTTTGTACCGATGCACAGAGGTCATTAAGGTTTTCTTTGATAAAATCAGGGTTCTTTTTCACTTCTTTCTGAATGAAATACAATACAGAAGTTTTTATCCCACTGAAAGAATAATTATACCCTTCCATTTTGGGTTTATTGAATTTAAAAGCATCAGGATTTCCTTCTTTTGACAGTCTGTCAATAATAGGTCCGGCAGGGTAATCGAGATCAAAGATTTTTCCAATTTTATCAAATGCTTCTCCGGCTGCATCATCAATAGTTTTTCCAATTATTTCCATGTCAAAATAATCTTTTACCAAAACGATCATGGTATGACCACCACTTACGGTAAGGCATAAAAAAGGAAAGTTAGGCGGCATAGGATTTGCATCGTCAATAAAATGGGCTAAAATGTGGGCCTGGAGATGATTTACTTCAATTAAAGGAACATCCAGGCTCATAGCCAGAGATTTAGCAAAAGACGTCCCTACAAGAAGTGAACCTAAAAGTCCCGGTCCGCGAGTAAATCCTATCGCCGAAATAGCATTTTGTTGTATATTTGCTTTGGTGAAGGATTTTTCAACAACAGGGATAATGTTTTGCTGGTGGGCTCTTGATGCCAACTCAGGAACTACACCTCCATATTCTTTATGAATTGCTTGATTTGCAGCAATATTGGAAAGAATGGTGTTTCCCTTGATGATAGCTGCTGATGTGTCGTCACAAGACGATTCGATACCTAAAATTATAGACTCGCTCATAATAATGGCAAAGTTAGAGAATAATAACGAAAATGAGAATAAAAAATCTGTAACTGAAAACTTAAGTGATCAGGTACATAAAACCGTAGAGAATGTAGAGGAAAAGGTAAAGGAAACAGTAAAGGAAGCATCTGAACTTGCTTCGGATGCAGTGCATCACCCTGTAGAAACTGTTCAGGAATTTGGAAAGCAGGCTGCTAAAGATGTAACCAGCTATTCCTGGTGGGCAAGACTTTTATTGATCTTATTCTGGCTCGGTTTTTCACTTATTGTGGCAATCATAGTTATTGTTAATCTTCCCGTTACTAAACAATGGGCTGCCGATCAGGCGTTACAAATTGTTAATAAAGACTTCAAAGCAGATATGTCCACAGAAAGTGTGGAAGTGAATTATTTCGGAAATGTTACCATAAAAGGCTTAAGAGTTAAAGATTATAAAGGACTTGAATTTATTAAAGCACGTGAATTCCGTGCAAATTCTGACTGGTTATCCCTGGCGAGTGGAGCGATTTCAGGAAAGAGCAATTCCCTGAGCTTTAATTCACTTACAATGGTCAATGCTGATGTTAAAGTAATTACTTACAAAGGCGACAGTATTTCTAACTTCATACGGTTTACTCAATTGTTTGATAATGGAAAGAAAAGAGACCCTAAAAAGCCTGCTTTTCAATTGAATTCAAGAGTACAGATCATTGATTCCAAAGTTTCGATTGTTAATCAAAATTCACCTGGAGAAGCCGGCAAATGGCTGACCGCTACGAAATTTAATTTAAAGGCGCCTAACCTTAAAGTTAATGGGCCAGATGTCTCAGCACTGATCAACAATTTATCATTTGTAACCACAAGATGGGGGAAGTCTCATTTTGTAGATACCTTTTCCACAGAATTATCTCTTACTCATAAACATCTTTCGCTTAAAGATCTTACGTTAAATACTGACCATACACTCTTACAGGGAGACATTAAATTTAATCTCAATAATGGGTCATGGGCAGGTTTTGAAGATAAAGTACGCTGGGATATGAATCTTCAGCAAGGAAGTCAACTGAGTGGGTATGATATCAGCTATTTTGTAACGAACTGGGATAATTTTAAACCATTTAATGTTTCAGGAAAAATGACTGGCCCATTAAATAAATTTTATCTGGAGAATTTTCTTATCAGAAATCCTGATGTGAATATTGCTACGAAAACGATGAAAGTGAATAACCTTTTAAAGGGTAAATTCCTTATTGAAACCAATAACCTTTCTACTGATTTCACGTATAAAGATCTGAAAGCAATGATGCCTTCATTCATTTCTAGAAAAATGAAGAACTTTGCTGATGATTTTGGAAAACTAAAATATAATGGCGCTGCAAGGGTTAATCCGGATCAGATTTTTATTCCTAATGGAAGTTTGATAACAGGGATTGGACAGGCTAAAATTTCTAAACTTTCTCTTACCGGGTACAGTACGGCAATGCCAAAATACTCAGGATATGTGGAAGCAACTGATTTAAATGTTTCTGTCATTACGAAAAATAAATCGGTAGGTTTAATTTCAGGAAAATTTGATCTTGACGGACAGAGTTTTGATGTGAATACCATGCGGCTAACTACAAAATCTCAAATTTCAAGTGTTGAGATTATGAATAAAGAGATTAACAATCTTTATCTTGATGGCTTACTGGATCATAAAAAATATAATGGGATCATTACAGTAAATGATGAACAGGCAAAAGCCACTGTGAAAGGGCTTATTGACTTCAGTACTTCAAGAATTACTATGGATGTCAATGCTGATGTTGGTTACCTGAACATGAATTACTTCACCAATAAACCTGGAAATCAAATTGTCAGTGGTCAGGTAAATGGGAAAATGGCGATGTCATCTATTAACGACTTAACCTTAGATGTTGAAGCTAATAATGTGAACTTTGCGACAGCCACTCAAAAATATATTATTCCCAATGCGAAGCTGAAAACTTTTGTGGAATCCGGAAACCGGGTTATTTCTGTAGATGCACCTGGTGCCGCCAATGGAAAGATATCAGGGAAATATAGTTTGGCCGATTTAGCTGGAATGGTAGAGAATGGAATAGGGAAAATTCTGGTAGGTCCACCACCAAGAAAGTTATATCGCGGTCAGAACTTTACGATGAATTTTGATGTTCAACAGGGATTGGTAAGTTATTTTCTTCCTGACTTGAAACTGCCTCAGGGTGCTGTAGTAGAAGGGCAATATGACGGAGATGCAAATAATCTTATTCTGAATGTTGATGCAGCTTCGTTGAAGTATATGATGACCAAAGAAGTTGAGATCACAGAAGCGGACAAGGCATTAGCAGAAGCGAATCCTGCTTATAAAATTAATGACAGGGAGAATATGTCGAGAGATAGTGCAATGGTTGATAGTGTCATGGTGAGGATAAACACTGCCAATCTTGAACAACAGCTGTATGCCAAAATAAATAAAGTACAGTATAATAAAAATATTATTAAGGATATTACGCTTAGTGGAAAGAATGAAAATAATACGGTTCTGCATCTGGCTACCCAGTTCAAGTATGGAAGCCCTGAAGATGAACTCGAAGATAAGCTAAAAGAATATGCGATCAATGTAAGTCAATCTACAAATGCTTCCGGAGATTTTGTGTTCAAATTCGATCCTACTGAGGTAAAGTTTAATGATGTCGTTTGGGCTATTGACACCAGTCCGGAACTTGATCATTCTATTACCTACAGGAAAAATACAAGTGACTTTGAAATAAGAAACCTTAAGATCTTTTCTGATAAAAGTGTTTTATTTATCAAGGAATCAACATTTAAATCGGCTAAAGATTTTTATGTAGATGCAGATATTACCGACTTTTCTATTGAAAAACTTCTGGAAATGCAGTCCGGTGGAAATTCTATGGATATCACAGGACTTGCGAACGGAAGTGTAAAGATAAAAATGGATAAAAGTACCTTGCAGCCTTTGGTTGATTTAACGGTAGATGATATTCAGATGAACGGAACCGATATGGGGGATCTTACCATATCTGCCACCAATGGTTTCTCCCTTAATGTTTATGACATTGATGTAAAGGTTACTTCTGCGGGAGTTCTTGGAAATAATAATTTAAATCTAACCGGAACTGTTAATAATAATACTCCTTCTCCAACTATTGATCTTGTCGCAGAAATGCGTGATTTTAATATCTCGTTTGCGCAGCAGTTTGTACGGACTATATTTGGAAATTTAAGAGGGAAAGCAACAGGAGATCTCAAAATAACCGGAACCCTAAAAAATCTGGATTACAGTGGTGATATTGCCTTAAAAGAATTTGGATTAAAGCTTTTATTTACGGGAGTGGATTATTCTTTTGATGATACTGTAATTCCATTATCAAAAGGCTTGGCCATTTTGAATAATATTGAAGTTCACGATGGAAGATCAAATTCTAAAGGTAACATATCAGGGGCGATCCAGTTTGAAACACTTTCTTCGATGGGGGTCAACCTGGTAATGAGGGCAGATAATTTGTTGGTATTAAACAGTACACAAAAAGATCTCGATTTGTTTTGGGGTAGAGTGTACGGACAGGGTGATTTGTATATCGATGGTCCCGTTTCTGGCTTAAGCATCTCAACACCAAATATGAAGGCCCTTTCCGGAAGTACTTTTACTTTTAATTCGAGTTCGACTTCCAATGTTGAGGAATTTAAAATGTTGAGGTTCCTGAAAGAAGGTAAAGATGGATTGGTAACGCTTGAAGAAAAGAAAAAAACCGGAGCCAATATGAATATTGACTTCTCTCTTGATGTTGATAAAGGAACTACTGTGAATGTCCTGGTTGGAGATGATGTTGGGAATATTACGGTAAAAGGTGAGGCTAAAAATTTAAAATTTCTGATGAATAGGCAAGGAGCCATTGCCATGGGAGGAACATATAAAGTCGAAAATGGAACCTTTATTTCAAAAGCGATTCTTAATAAAACATTCCAGATAGAAAAAGGAAGCAGCATCCGTTGGGATGGGGACGCTATGAAACCAGCATTAAGTATTTCAGCCAATTATGTAAGGATGGTGTCTAATGCGGGGCAATATTTAAATATGGGTAATCTTCAGCCTATTAGTATTTTGCTGCAGGCCAATATTACGCAATCTCTTGTCGATCCAAAGATTGATTTGGATGTTTCTGCTCTGGATGTTTCAAGCCAGGTAAAAGAGACCCTGGCGGCTAAAATGAGTCAGGAAGGAGAGAAGGTTCTCCAGTTTGGTTCTATATTATTGCTGAATAGTTTTAATATTTCAAATACAGGAGGAGTAGGAGTAGATGTAGCTGGAGTAGCAGAATCTTCAGGATATAATATGCTTTTAAAGCAATTAGGGTCTGTTCTTAATACGATGAGTAATGAATTTCAGATCGACTTAAATTACGTTAAGGGAGATCAGAATTCGAATACAGGGGACAGGGCAAATGCCGGGGTAAGTTTTGCACTTTCTCCGAGGATAAAAGTGAAGACCGGTTTAGGTATTCCATTAACCAAAACTGAAAGTACTGAGGCAAATTATCTCTCCGGTGAGGGATCTATTGAATATGATATTTCTAAGAAAAATGACGGAAGTTTAGTTTTGAGGGGATACTCTAAACCTACGAATATCGGAATGGGAATGGCCGGTGCAGGGACTAACGGATCTGCAAATCAAGCCTATGGAGGCGGTGTTGTGTGGAGTAAAAGCTTTAATTCTTTATTTAAAAGAAGGAAAAAAGATAAAAAACAACCAGATGTAACAAAAGAAATAAAAACAGATTCCCTAAAAGCAGAGGGTAAATAATTTGAATATTTTAATGATTTTTATCATCTGTGTTAATTATTGTTAATTATTGTTATAATTTTTATAGTTAAATTATTTTTTATAGATTTGCAAAAAATACATAGATTTTTTAAGAAAATTGTAATTTAACTAATATGAACTATCAACTGGACGAAATAGACAAAAAGATTCTTGATTTCTTAGTAGAAAACACAAGAATGCCTTTTACTGAAATTGCTAAACAGATGGATGTGTCTGCGGGTACAATTCACGTAAGAGTGAAAAAAATGGAAGATGCAGGTATTATTTTGGGATCATCCCTTAATATCGATTATGGGAAATTGGATTATCACTTCACTGCCTTTATCGGGATCCTTTTAACTAAATCAAACCGTACTCAGGAAGTTTTAAAAGAGTTATCAACTCTTCCTAACGTAATTGAGGCAAGTGTGATTTCCGGAAAGTATAACATTTTCTGTAAAGTAAGAGCGAAGAATACTGAAGATGCGAAAAGAATTATCTATCAAATTGATGATATTCAGGACGTAATGAGAACAGAAAGTATGATTTCTATGGAAGAATACTTAAGTGATAAAAATAGATTGATCAACGCTATTTCTATTTAATCAAATTCTAAACGAATAATTATAGAAGAACTTATGAAATTACTCATAAGTTCTTTATTTTTGTACCTATGGAAGAATACAGTTATTTTGATGAGGATCCAAAGAAAGGATGGGGTTTTATTTTAGCATTTGCTTCTTTAATGTTGTTTACAATCATGGGATTGGGGATAGATGTTGATGAGTATTTGCAGCATGAATATCTTAATATTCCGAGGTGGTATTTCTATATTATCTTCTCATTAGATATTTTGATGATGGTGAGTCTTATTCTTATGTTTTTTTATAAAAAGATAGGGATCTTTACTTTTCCGGTACTGCTGGTATTGCATTTCTTTATGCATAATTATTATCTGTCTACTTTTCTATATACAGATGTTACCAATCTTTTCCTCTTTACAGGCTTTGGTATGCTTGCCATAATTCCGAAATGGAAATTCTTTAAATAATAAATATAAAGTCTTCTTCGCGAAGGCTTTTTTTATTTAAAATTTACAGACAGACTTGTCTGTATGTGATTAATTTTTTTTAAATTTGTTACGTAATAAATTTATTGCTATGAAATCTCCAAAAGACAGAATCGTCGCAACGACCATGAAATTATTTTCCATGCAGGGATACAACTCTACAGGAATCAATCAGATTATTTCGGAGGCAAATGTAGCCAAAGCCAGTTTCTATGTACATTTTAAATCTAAGGAAGATCTCTGTGTTGAATTTCTTAATGTGAGACATGAGTATTGGTTTAAGGAGTTAGAGGATTTTATCGCTTTGAAAAGTGGATATAAGGCCAAAGTAATTGCAGCATTTGATTTTCTGATTTATATGAATCAGAAAGAGAACTTCAGAGGGTGCAGCTTTCTCAATATTTTATCGGAGATTCCTATGGATAATATTAAAATATTGGATGTGATTCAACATCATAAATTGGACCTTCGAAATTATTTCCGGGAGCTTTTAAGTAAGAATGAAATAAGTGATCACATCTATATGCTTTTTGAAAGCTGTATCATAGAGAGCCAGCTATTTAAATCAAACGAACTAATAGAGAAGTCAAAAAAAATAATTACCAAATTAATATAAAAATGGAACAGAAACATCCGCTTCCGCCTTTCACTCTTGAAACGGCAAAAGAAAAAATCCAATTAGCAGAAGATGCCTGGAACAGTCAGGATCCTGAAAGAGTTTCCAAAGCTTATACCGAAGACAGTGAGTGGAGAAACAGGGACCGATTTGTGAATGGGAGAGAGGAGATCGTAGAATTTCTTCGTCAAAAGTGGGCAAAAGAACTTAATTACAAACTTAAGAAAGAATATTGGGCACATGCGGACAATCGAATAGCAGTCCGTTTTGAATATGAGTATCAGACAAAAGATGGAGAATGGTTCAGGGCTTATGGCAATGAAAACTGGGAGTTTGATGAGAATGGGCTGATGAAGAAAAGATATGCAAGCATTAATGACTTGGCAATAAAAGAAGAAGAACGTAAATTCAGGTAATAGCCAATATTTTTCATAGTGGCTACAATGATAAAAGCATCCCATTGGGATGCTTTTACAATATATTGTAAGAAAATTACTTGTCTAAAATTCTTTTTACTGCCTCTTTTACTGCTGCAGAATCAATCTTATATTTCTTCATAAGCTCAGCCGGAGTAGCAGATTCTCCGAAAGTATCGTTTACGGCAACAAACTCTTGTCTTGTTGGTCTTTTTCTTGCCAGCATTCCTGCAACAGATTCTCCTAAACCTCCTAAATAGTTGTGCTCTTCAGCAGTTACAATTTTACCAGTTTTCTCTACTGATTTTAAGATGATTTCTTCGTCTAACGGCTTAATAGTATGGATATTGATCACTTCGCAAGAGATCCCCTCTTTTTCAAGCTCATCTGCAGCTACAAGAGATTCCCAAACCAGGTGTCCTGTTGCAACAATGGTTACATCTGTTCCTTCTTGTAACATAATTCCTTTTCCAATTTCGAAAGGCATGTCTTCAGGAATGAATACAGGAACCACAGGTCTTCCGAATCTTAAATATACCGGACCTTCAAAATCAGCAATAGCGAGAGTTGCTGCTTTTGTCTGATTGTAATCACAGGTGTTGATTACCGTCATTCCCGGTAGCATTTTCATCATACCGATATCTTCCAATACCTGGTGAGTCGCTCCATCTTCTCCTAATGTAAGACCAGCATGCGAAGCACAGATCTTTACATTTTTCCCTGAATAAGCTACGGACTGACGAATCTGATCATATACTCTTGAAGTAGAGAAATTCGCAAAAGTTCCTGTGAAAGGAATTTTTCCTGTGATACTAAGACCTGCAGCAATACCAATCATGTTGGCTTCTGCAATTCCTATCTGGAAGAATCTTTCCGGTGCTTTTTCAATGAATTTCTCCATTTTCAAAGAACCGATAAGGTCTGCGCAAAGCGCTACAACATTTGGATTTTTATCAGCAAGTTCAGCTAATCCGGCTCCGAATCCTGAACGTGTATCCTTTTTTTCTGTATATGTATATTTCATTTTTATTTTTTTAATCTAGATTTTTTAAATAATTATTTAATTTCTTTTTATCAGATTGATCGAGTTTTTCCTGAATGGTATTGAGATAAAGAACCTCACGTCTTATTTCGTCCAGGGTTAATTTAATGCCTACATTATGACCAGCGGATTGTGTAAGGTACATATCACACATCTGGCCTACATAATTTCGCAAATGTCCTCTTACTTCTTTAAGCTTAAAAATGGGAAGATCCTTTTCGAAATTTTTGCAGTGTTTAGGCAATCCTTTCCAAAGATTTTCACTGGGGATATTGGTAATTGCTAAACTGCCATCCTCGTCATGAGCTTTTTTATATTCAGAGGTATAATCCGGAATATAATAATAGGTTTGATCTGAATATGGATCTATAGCAGCTGTTGCTGCAGAATCGGCTACCACTGCTGTAGCATCGGTTGCTGCATATACAGAGTCATTTTTTGCATATTCCTCTTCCTGTTTTTTATAGGCAATCATGATAGAATCCTGTTTTCTTTGCTGGTCTGTCATTGCTTTTTTATGATCAAAAAATACCTGATCCTTGGAGTCTTTTATAGATTCCAGTATAAAATATTCTTTATCATAAGTTTTCTCGGGACCTGCTTTTAAAATAAGACCGCTTAAACCTGAGCTTTTCATTTTGATACCCGGAAGGTATTGATTCAAAAGTCCGCTAAATACAAACATATTATTAATTGATGAGCGATCATCAATACACAGCTTCAAATCCTCATTTTCCTTTTTTGTGCCATCTTTTGACCGGTAATTGATCATGTAATGAGAACATGGAATGCCTAGAATGGTTTCTTTTGTATCCAGTTTTTTTGCCTCAAGGGTATACTCTTCCTTTTCTCCATACCCGCCATAGCTATTATAGCCCAAATACATTAATGCGCTCAAACCTGAACCGGCAAGACGGCTGTTCATTTCTAATGAAACAGCTGTTGTTCCTAATGCATCAGTATAGTAATACATTGGAACATCCTTGATGTTCAAACGGGTAAGAAATTCATTATTGTTACTTGCAAACATCTTCAAAGTAAGCAAAGGAGCTTTCTTATCAATCATTTGATAATTAAATACTTTAGCAAATGAAATTTTCTTTTCCTGTGCAGTACCTAAAACAAAAAATGTTAGTAAGCAGATTAAGATGAATTTTTTCATGAAAAACTTAATAAATGTGATCATCTAAGATATTAGTAATCTGCAGGAGCTTCCAAATAAAGTTGTTTGAATGCTGTTTCCAACTGCTCATCATTAGGAGCTTTACCATGCCAAGCGTGGCTTCCCATCATATAATCTACTCCGGCACCCATTTCGGTATGAAGCATTATTGCAACTGGTTTTCCTTTACCTGTTTCAGCTTTTGCTCTCTCTAAAATAGCAATTACAGCTTCAAGATCGTTTCCGTTTTTCTCTTCTAATACAGTCCATCCAAATGCTTCTAATTTAGCATGTAGATCACCTAAGCTTAATACATCATCAGTATCACCATCGATCTGACGACCATTATAGTCTATCGTAGAAATGATATTGTCTACTTTTTTAGCTGCAGCGAACATTAAAGCTTCCCAGATTTGTCCTTCCTGTAATTCACCATCTCCATGAAGCGAATAAACCAAAGATTTGTCACCATCTAATTTTTTACCTAAAGCAGCACCTAAAGCTACAGAAAGTCCTTGTCCTAAAGATCCGGAAGCAACACGGATTCCAGGTAATCCCTCATGAGTAGTCGGGTGACCCTGTAATCTTGAATTTAGCTTTCTGAAAGTTTTCAATTCCTCAACCGGGAAAAATCCAAATCTAGCTAATGTAGAGTAGAAAACCGGTGAAATGTGACCATTTGAAAGATAGAAATGATCCTCATTTTTACCTTCCATAGTGAAAGGAAGATGATAGTTCAGTACTTTTCCATAAAGCGCTGTGAAGAATTCTGTACATCCTAAACTTCCGCCTGGGTGTCCTGAATTAACATCATGAACCATTCTTAAAATGTCTCTTCTGATTTGTGTAGCAAGAGATTTTAACTCTTCAATACTTTTACTCATTATATCTGATTTATTTGCACGCGAATTTACGATTTTTTAATGGCTTATAAAAATGTAAAAATCCGGATATAAGACCCGGATTTTGAATTATTTAAACAATTAAACCTTTTAACAACCTTCGTTAAGGGATACTGAGATTTCTATCACAATATTATTAATCATTTTAAAAGATAATATTGTGGATGCATCTGTATCATTCAGTACAAAGTAACTTTCATTTTTTACAGGCTTGCCTTTATCGTCCCATCCGGTGTATGCACTGTAACTCGGATAATTTTTATAGGCATTGATGATATCATCTTTTGTGCTTCCCACTCCAATACCACTTTTGGTTTTAAATTTTTTACTGGTGGTAGAGATGCCGTATATGCTATAACCATTGGTTTCCTTTCCGTTATTGTCATATTCCTGAGTGGTACTGATCATAATGGTTTCGCCGTTATACTTTACGGAATTCTTATATTCCCCATTCGTTAGCCTTAATCTTTCTCCGGAAAATTTTTCAATCTCCGAACTTTTCATAAATACCTTATAAGGCCCTATTCTTAACGTTGAAACTTCGAAGTTATCCTGTGCAGATAGAAAACTGAAAGCTAACAACCCGAATAAAAGTTGAATAATTTTTTTCATGTTTATTATATTTTGTTTTTGATGTGAGTTAAATTATTTCTTTCTGATCAGCCATAATCCGAGGAATGTCAGCAATCCATTGATGATTAATAATTCCAAACCTATTTTGAAATTCCCGAAAATAGTTGCCTGATATTTATCGATGAAATAAGATATGATGGGTGCTGCAATACAGACGTAAGGAACAAGTTTGTCTTCAACTTTATATTTTGTAAAAATACCAAAAGCGAAAAGCCCCAAAAGTGGTCCATAAGTAAATCCTGCAAGTTTTAAGATCAAACCAATCATGGAATTGTCATTAATCATTTTAAAAATAACGACCATGACAAGGAAGGAAAATGCTACGATAAGATGTATGTTTTTACGGAATTTTTCCTTCTTCTGTTCCGTCCAATCCTTCTTTTCTTTCATCCCAAAAATATCGATGCATAAAGAAGAAGTAAGGGCTGTCATAGCTCCATCTGCACTTGGGAATAATGCCGAAATTAATGCGATAATGAATATGATGGAGATAAAGCCCGGCATGTGATTCAGTGCGACTTCAGGAAAGATTTTATCTCCAAAAATATCCTTACCATTCAGAAGAAATTCTTTTTTAGGAATTCCATCCTGGATGATTTCGGTAAGGTGTCCTCCCTGGCTTTCTCCAAACAGATACAGAAGTCCTCCCATATAAAGGAATAATGAAATTACCCCCAACAAGATGAATCCAAGGGTAACCATATTCTTCTGGGAATCTTTAAGTTTAGTCACGGAAAGACTTTTTTGCATCATTTCCTGATCAATTCCGGTCATTGTAATGGTAATAAATGCCCCTGCAAGAATCTGTTTTACAAAAAAACCGGGAGAATTAAAATCCATTTCAAATATCTTGGTATAGCCTTTATCACTCATTGCTGTTAAGCTTTGCCCTACGCTTAAATCTAAATGATTCAGCATGTAGACTGTACAAATGATCAACCCTAAAAGCATACATGACGTTTGTAAAGTATCTGTCCATACAATAGTTTTCACCCCTCCTTCGTATGTGTAAAGGATAATCATGGCAAGAATAATCAAAGTGGTAACAATAAACGGAACGCCTAAACTGTCCAATATGGTAACCTGCAGGATATTGACCACCAAGTATAATCTGGCTGTTGCACCTACTAATCTAGAAACGATGAATATCCATGCTCCTGATTTATAGGACAGCTGACCCATCCTCTGTTGAAGATAGCCGTAGATAGAGGTAAGTTTAAGGCGGTAATAGAGCGGCAGTAAAACGTATGCAACAGTAATATAACCAATAAGGTAACCCAGAGTAATTTGTAAATAGGAAAAGCTGTCTTTTCCAACTGCTCCGGGAACACTTACAAAAGTTACGCCTGAAAGGGAAGTCCCAATCATTCCAAAAGCAACAAGCATCCAATTACTTTTTCTGTTTCCGATAAAGAAACTTTCATTATCACTTCCTTTACCTGTTTTATAAGCTACCCAAAGAAGCAGTGCGAAGTATACAACGATAATGGACAATAATATAATTGGAGACATATTTTCTGTAATTAAAATTTTACAAATATAGTTTTTTTATGTTCTGATAAAAAAGAAAAACCTTTCAGGATAGATCCCTGAAAGGTTTGTAAAATATATTTTTCATTGGCTAGACTACGACGTCCTGCAGATCTTCGTTTTTCTGGAAAGTAGCTTTCGCAAAAGGACAAAGGGCAATTATTTTTTTGCCTTGCTTTCTTGCGAAATCTACCGCCGCTAAAACCATTTCCTTACCAACGCCTTTGCCGTTGTAATCTTCTTCTACTTCTGTGTGATCAATAATGAATCTTTCTTCTCCAGCCCAGGTATAGGTCATAAGTCCTGCGCGGTTTCCGTCTATGAAAGCCTCAAAACTTCCGTGTTTTTCGTCGTTGTTTTGTTTTACCTCTATCATATTATGAGAATTTGGTTAGTATTTCTATATCGTTAGTTAGTATTTTATGTATCGGACAGGCATCAGCAATCGTATGAAGCCTTTTCAACTGTTCTTCATCCAGATTAGTTCCTTCAAAGCTAATGTTTCTTTGAAAGACAGCCCTTTTGGTAAGCGGATAGTTTTCAAGATCAACTTCTACATTGATTTTCTCCACATCCCATTCTTTTCGGTCAATATACATTCTTAAAGTAGCAGCGGTACAGCTTGCCAGTGAAGTAGCCAGAATTTCAAAAGGGTTAAAACCCTTATTTTGTCCACCTTTATCAATGGGTTCGTCTGTAATGATCGTGTTTTCGCCGGCTATTACTTCCGTATAATATTTTGTTTTTCCTAAACTTGCTTTTACGGTTACGCCCATTATTTTTCAGTATTGAATTTGTAACTTAATGCTCCTGAAGGGCATTGTTCTATTTGATCTATAAGTTCCTGTGTAGTTGCATTTTCTACTTTTATCCAAGGTCGGTCTTTTGGATTGTAAACTTTAGGCAACAGTTTTACACACATGGTGGAATGGATACATTTTTTCGGCATCCATATCACTGCGAGATCGCCGTTGTTATATTCGTGTGTTTCCATATTATTCTTCTTTTAGTAATTTTTCGATTCTTCTGTCCGGAATCAGCCATATAAGAGCAACAATGTAATAAAAACAGATAGCAATATAAGGATAAAAAAATGAAGTGGCTATTCCGGTTACGTAGAATAAAATTGAAATATATTCTTTAAATTTAGAATGTATTGCTTCTTTTAACTTTGAATTTTCTCCTTCACACCGGACAATTAAATTTTCCATGATCGTATATGCTATAGCGCACATGATCAATCCGATGCCATAAGCAGCAACCGGATTTTTAGCAAAGTGTGTATTGCCAATCCATTCTGTTGCAATAGGCATTAGTGAAAGCCAGAAAAGCAGATGTAAATTGGCCCAAAGTATGGTTCCGTTAATCTTTTTTGCAGCCTGAAACAGATGATGGTGATTATTCCAGTAAATTCCTACATAAATAAAGCTGAAGATATAGGCTAAAAGCTTCGGTATGATAGGTTTCAGACTCGCCCAGCTATCACCTTCCGGTACCTTAAGTTCGAGTACCATAATGGTAATGATAATAGCGAGTACGCCATCACTGAATGCTTCCAGTCTTCCCTTAGTCATCAGTTTTTAATCTGGTTTTTGAAATTTTCAATTTTCTCAGTCAGCTCTTTAAGCATGTCAGGATTGATGACACCACTTTCCAGATCAAAGTTTTCATAAAACTTAGGTAATGAAAAGGTATCTTTAATATCTGCTGCAAATTGCGGGAAGAAGGTTTTTGCGGTATTCATTACATTTCCGCCTCCATAGCCACCAGGGGAAGTGCTCATCAGAAACATGGGCTTGTTCTGGAAAACCTTAACGTTGATTCTTGAGGCCCAATCAAAAACATTTTTAAATGCAGAGCTGTATGATCTGTTGTGTTCTGCAAGGGAACATACAATAACATCACAGTCTTCGATTCTTTGCAAAAACTGATGTGCCTCATCCGGGAAACCTTTTTTCTCCAGATCTACAGAGAAAACGGGCATGGTATAATCATTAAGATCAATTAAATTGATTTCTTCATTTTGAAAATCTTTCAAAACAAACTTTACCAGTTCTCTGTTGATGGAGGTGGAAGAAGTACTTCCTGCAAATGCTAATATTTTCATGGGTTGCTTTAAATTATTGGCTCTGATCCTTACTTATTTTCTATTCAGGACTGCTTTTGGAAGTGGAACAAATTCCTTTTCATCTCCAGGGACCAAAGGAAATGCATCATGGTTCTGATCATTCCAGTTCACTTTTGCCTGGTCTATTAATTCCTTATCCGAATTTACAAAATTCCAAAATATAAACCGTTCATCTTCAAAAGGTTCACCTCCGAAAAGATACACGGTAGCATTTTCGCTCATTTCGAATTCGCAAAGTTTAGTGTCCTTAGCTATTAACAATTGTTTTGAACCATAAGTATTTCCTTCAATATTTACTGTTCCGTCCAAAACATACATGGCAGCTTCACCATATAGATCTTTTCCAATACTTATTTTCTGAGCTGTTTTAGTTTTAATTTCAATGAAAAATAACTTGCTGTGAACGGGAACCGGAGATTTCTTTCCGAAGGCTTCTCCTGCAATGAGTTTATAATGAATTTCACCATCTTCCCAAACCGGGAGCTCATCTGCTTCTGTGTGATGAAAAGTAGGCTCACTCTGTTCCAGATGCTTTGGAAGCCCCACCCAGATCTGAAAGCCATGCAATCTTTTATCTGTATCTCTTAAATATTCAGGAGTTCTTTCAGAATGAACAACACCTTTTCCTGCAGTCATCCAGTTAACAGCTCCGGGTTTTATTTCCATTGCACTTCCAATGCTGTCACGATGGAAAATAGATCCTTCAAGCAAATACGTTAATGTTGATAGTCCGATATGAGGATGCGGGGGAACGTCAAGATTTTGATAATCTTTTAACTCTGAAGGTCCCATGTGATCAATAAATACAAAGGGGCCAACTGCTCTTTTTTCACGGAAAGGTAAAAGTCTTCCGACTAAGAAATTTCCTATATCTGCAGCTTTCTCTTCTATAATAAGTCCAATATTTGACATAAATAATGTGTTCTTTTAGGATTGATGTTCTTTAATTAAATTTTTTATTGTTTTTTCAGATATTAAAGCTGGTCATATCTTTCAAACTCTTTGTCAACGATACGTTTCCATTCAGGGTGTTTTTTGATGTAAGCAAAAACATAGGGGCAGAATGGAAGTAATTTTTTGGTGCTGTCTTCAATATAACTTAATGTTTTCTCTACAACTGCCACGGCGGCTCCGGTTCCTGCTAATTCTGGTTCCGTTTCAGTGTGAACTAAAATGATCTGATTTTCTGTTTCGCGATAATCAATAAATGCGAAGTGCCCGTTCACTTCTATTTCAAATCTGTTCTTGGATTCGTTTTTTACAACGGGAATATTTTCAAACTCTGGCTTCATCGTCTAAATTTTGGGTTCTACTTTAAAAAGTATAATGTTAAAGGTAATAAAAAGCAATAATTAAATAACCTGCTACAGATTAAGATTATTTAATTATTGCTTAACAGTTGATTTAATCTTCTAAATATCCAAACTTTCCGGTATTGAAATCCTCGAAAGCCTGCATGATCTCTTCTCTGTTATTCATTACAAAAGGGCCGTGAGGAAATATCGGTTCATTGATAGGTTCTCCACTGATGATCAATACAATTGCATCTTCACTCGCCTCAATAACGAATGCTTCCCCATGATTTTCAAATAACACCAAATGATCCGTTTTTGCTTTTTCATTTCCGTTTACGATAATGCTTCCCTCAATCACAAGAGCTGCAGTATTGTAGTTGGCAGGAAAATGAAATTCGGCTTTTCCACCAGTTTTTAATTTGGCATTCATCATATGTACAGGAGTGAAAGTAGAGGCAGGACCTGTATTTCCATTATATTCTCCTGCGATCACTTCGATCAATCCATTTTCGCCAAGGTCTACTATCTTCATATCAGAACTTTTAATAGCCTGATATTTTGGTTTACTCATTTTATCTTTAGCGGGTAGGTTGACCCAAAGCTGTACCATCTGAAAAATTCCTCCGGTTTTAGACCATTCTCTTTCATGGTATTCTTTATGGAGAACTCCTCTTGCTGCGGTCATCCATTGAACATCTCCCTGTCCGATCACACCCCCTCCGCCTGAGCTGTCGTGGTGTTCCACTTTCCCCTGGTAAGCTATTGTTACGGTTTCAAAACCTCGATGTGGGTGTACACCTACACCTCTTGGTATTTCTGATCCGTTGAAATGAAATTTTGAATTATAGTCGAGCATAATGAAAGGATCCATTCTTTTCATATCCAATCCTGATGCTCCTGGTATAAAGTTGTGCACTCTAAAGCCATCACCTACAAAATGAGCAGGTTTTGGTGATACCACCATTTCTACTTTTTTAGTTGTCATCATAATGTTGATTTTTTATATGAACAAAAATAGAGCAGATTAAGATCAATTGCATTGACCTGTGATAAGTTCGGACGAGGGTAAGTGGTGTTAAGTATTAATTACTGAATATAAATAAGTTACTCTTTAGATTGCATATTTTTTCCATCTGAAATATGAAGTCTTCTGAAAACTAAACCTGATAATATTGTCAGGATACCAACTGTGAGGAATGTGTAACGGAATGCATTATGTATTTCTCCTTTGATGAGGTCTGTGCTTTCAAATATTTTTAATACAATAAGACCAAAAGCAATCCCAAAACCTATCGCAAGCTGTTGATTGACGGATATCAGAGAATTTCCACTACTGGTCTGGAAGTTTCGTAAGTCAGCGATGGAAATCGTATTCATCGAGGTAAATTGAATGGAATTGAAAAATCCTAAAACAGCAATGATCGGAATAAACCAAAATAAGGAAGTATGAATGTTCGGAATAGCAAGCAGGCAGATCAATGTTCCGATAATAAAGGTGTTGACCATTAATGTCTGGCGGTAACCGAATTTATCTAAAATTTTGATAACTGAAGATTTGCCAAATATGGCTGTTAATGCCATTGGTGCAACAATCCAACCCGAAGTAACTGCAGATTGTTTGTAGGCAATTTGTATCATTAAGGGAAGTAATAGAGGTACGGCACTTATCCCCAGCCGGGTGGCAAGGTTTCCAACAATTCCGACACGGAAAGTTCTAACCTGAAATAAATTTAATGGAAAAATAGGATTTCCACCTCTTTTTGCGTGTCTATAGTAATAATAAAGAAACAAAAATCCCAGAATGAAAACCAAAAGCACGGGAGTCGTATTTTGCAGATCTCCGAAAAGCTCCAGTGAAATAGAAAGCAGAAGTGAGGCTGCAGCGAAAATCATAAATCCTTTTAAATCAAAATCTACATCACTTGATTTGTAGTTGGGCATAAATTTAATCCCCAAAATAATTCCAAGGATTCCAATAGGAATATTAATAAGAAATATCCAGTGCCAGGAGAGGTAATCTACCATATAACCTCCTACGAGAGGCCCCAATACAGGTCCGATAAGTGCGGGGATAATGGCAAAATTCATTGCTTTTAATAATTCATTTTTATCAAAAGTTTTAATTAATGCTAATTTTCCAACCGGAGTCATTAAACTTCCTCCAACTCCCTGGATCACTCGTGAAATAACGAGATGGGTAAGATTTTGGGATAATGCACAAAATAAAGAACCCAAACTAAAAAGGACCAGCGAAAAAATAAAAACTCTCTTTGTTCCAAATCGGTCAGCCAAAAAACCACTTGCAGGCATAAAAACAGCTAATGTTAAAACATAACTGATAATCGCATTCTGCATATTGAGAGGTGATTCTTTAAGATCTTTTGCTATGGAAGGCAGGGAGGTGTTTAGAATCGTTGAATCCAGCATCTGCATGAAAATAGCGGTAGCAAGAATCAGGGGAAGGATTTTCTTAATTGACGTTATGGATGAATTGGTCTCAGACATTTTATAGCAGCTAGGATCTTTATACAACTGAATCCATTAATAATAAGTATATGATAACTTCCGGTTGATTTGAAGGGGGACAGGAAAATTTATATATTAAAATTGAATAGAATCTGTTCTTTAGATAAAGAAATATCTATAAAATTAAAAAAGTCCTGTGAGATTTCACAGGACTTTTTCATTTATTTTCTGGTTTTTTCTACTCCTTTCCATTCATCCCCGGCTTTTCGGTACTGGCTTAGAATAAAAGTTTTGAAATCTGTGGTCTTATATTCAATGTTATCAGTGTTTTGTTCAAAAGGCATAATGTAATAAAAATCAACATCTGTTTTATCTGTCTTATTTCCTTTTTTTACAGAAGGAACATATTTTGAAAACTTGTAGTTGGGAAGGTATTGTTTTAAAGAAGCATAGAATTTCTTGTCATCCTCTTTTGGAATAATATCTACAATATTAAAATCATCCTTTTTCTTATCTATCCAAAGGTAGTAGGTAACCTCTTCCTGAGTTTTTCTGTTTAAAGAATTGAAGGCAAATAATTCTTTTGGTACCAGTTCTTTGATTTTTTCAGGATCTACTTTTGTAAAATATTCACCTTGAGAAGGATCTACATACGTTTCAAGATTGTACATTAATACTGCATTGTTTTCGAAATTTTTATTTTTGAAATACTGATTTAAAGATAATTCTGCAGTTTCTCTTAATTCTTTACCTCTTGCATCTAATTTTTTTGTTGGATTCTGAGGATTTACTTTCTTTACAAACTCATATAAAACAACTGGTTTTATATCCTTAAGGTGTGGATATGTTTTTAATTGTTCAGCTTTTGCTAACCAGTAATATTGTTGATAGTAGTTTTCTTTTTCGTTATCCTTTACAGTCTTATAAGTTAAGGCAAGTTTTTTTGAGTTAAGGTATTTACCAAATTTCCCTTGGCCGAAAGCAAAATTTATGGATAATAAAGCAAAAAAGATAGTAATGATTCTTCTCATTTTATAAAATTGATTTTTTCGTTTTCCAAATATAATTATTTATTAGATACTATTTTTGATTGTCGGTTAAAATCTGCTGATATTATTGCTGTTTATTCAAAAGAAAATCCTGTATTGCTACAGGATTAATAAATTTTTAAATTTAGATGGCCAATCGGGGAGCTGAGAATTAGACCTGAATATTGTATTTTGACGATTAAAAAATCAAATGAGGGAGTCTTAATTTATTTATTCCCTATAAGAAGTTTCGTGTACTTTTACAGCTCTGCCGCTTGGGTCGTTCATCTTTTTAAATGCTTCATCCCATTCCAGGGCAATAGGCGTTGAACATGCTACTGATGGGACCGAAGGAACCGTTGCCGCTGCTGTTTCACTTGGAAAATGTTCTTCAAAAATAGTACGGTATCGGTATTCTTCTTTGTTTTGTGGGGTATTCAGCGGGAATCTGAATTTTGCATTGACCATCATTTCATCTGTGACCTCTTTTTCAGCAACCTCTCGTAAAGTGTCGATCCATGAATATCCAACACCATCTGAAAACTGTTCTTTTTGTCTCCAGACAATAGATTCCGGAAGGAGGTCTTCAAATGCTTTTCTAAGGATCCATTTTTCAATTTTCCCCTCGACAGTGTTGATCATCTTATCTTTTGGGTTTATCGTCATGGCTATATCCATGAACTCTTTATCCAGAAAAGGAACACGACCTTCAATTCCCCAGCTCATTAATGCTTTGTTGGCTCTTAAACAATCGTAAAGATGGAGTTTTCCTAATTTCCTTACGGTTTCATCATGGAATTCTTTTGCATTAGGTGCTTTATGGAAATATAGATATCCGCCAAACAACTCGTCAGAACCTTCTCCGGACAGTACCATTTTAATTCCCATAGATTTAATCACTCTGGCTAGGAGATACATAGGAGTGGAAGCTCGTACGGTTGTTACATCATACGTTTCAAGATGGTAAATGACATCACGGATAGCATCCAATCCTTCCTGAACCGTAAAGTTAACCTCATGGTGAACTGATCCAATGTGGTCAGCTGCTTTTTTAGCGGCTACAAGATCAGGTGAACCTACTAAACCTACTGCAAAGCTATGTAATCTGGGATACCATGCTTCCTGGGTATCGCCACTTTCGATTCTCTGTCTGGCGTATTTTGCTGTGATGGCCGAAATTACTGAAGAATCTAAACCTCCAGATAATAATACACCATAAGGAACATCACTCATCAACTGCCTGTGGACAGCCTCTTCCAGACCTTGTCTGATCTTTTTAATGTCGCTTTCGTTATCTTTTACATCGTTAAATTCTGTCCAGTCTCTTGTGTACCACTGTTGGAGTTCATTTCCTTCTATGCTGTAGATCAGGTGGCCGGGCAGAAAGGGTTCTATTGTTTTACATACCCCTTCCAGAGCTTTTAGTTCAGAAGCAACATAGTAGTTTCCATTTCTGTCCCACCCTTGATAAAGAGGGCAGATTCCCATATGATCGCGGGCGATAAGGTAAACATCATTTTTGATGTCATAGAGTGAGAAGGCAAAAATACCATTTAGTTTTTCAAGAAAATCTTTTCCGTACTTTTCATAAAGGGCCAGTATAACTTCGCAATCTGATTGCGTTTGAAACTCATAATCGGGAAATTCTTCTTTTAATTCTCTATGATTATAGATTTCTCCATTTACAGCCAAAACGATATTTCCATCTTTGGAAAATAATGGCTGCTTTCCTGAAGTAGGATCTACAATGGCAAGTCTTTCATGGGAGAATACTACTTTCTCATTTTGAAAAACACCGCTCCAGTCCGGACCTCTATGACGGATTTTTTTTGACATTTCTAAGACCTGCGGTCTTAATATTTCGGTTTTTTGTTTTGCATCAAACAAACATACGATTCCACACATTTTTTATCATTTATTTAGAAGCAAAAGTAGAATTGTAATTTAAAAAAGAAAACATAAATTAGATATAAGTTAATATTTTTAATCAATTAGTTTTATTTGGTTAAAAATATTAATTATTTCAAATGATAAGCGTGATTTTGATTGATATTTTTCACAAGAAAAAATAGTGGTGAATTACATACGAAATTAAAATGGGATATTTATTAATATATGGTAATTAATTATATGAATTTTTACTTTTACTTTGTGGCTCGAAATAATTTTTTTTCATCATTTGTGTTTTTACCTTCTTGTGATTAATATCACGAGAAGGTTTTGTTTTTATTGAATCCCTAATAAAACTCCCGAAACGTTCCATGAACTGAAACTCGTCCCTTCGGTAGGTCCCTGAGGAATTTTTATCTGAATGGTATGTTTACCTGCTTTTAGATCTCCCAAAGGAATAAATTCAGGATTGGTGACTGTTCCCGGGCACCAGTTCGATCTGCTTAAATCTGACGATGAAAGTCCGTCTGGAAAATTTCCTGAAGCAGGGTTGTACAGTCTATAGGATCCGCAGTCAGTCCTCCAGGGTATAAAAGAGAATGTCATTTTTCCATCCAGGAATATAGAGTTTAGTTTTGGTACAAATTCATCTCCATTTTCCCATCCGCCATGACCTGTTGTAATATATCTTAATTGTGCATTTTTCACCTCTTTTTTCAGGGTGAATTCCACTAAAAGTCCTTTGTCTTTATCAAACATGGTAGAGTAGTCCTGGCCTGCCATTTCCATAATATTTACAGAATTGAATAGGGGAAGAGCAATATTATTTTTATTAATGGTCTGATCACTTTTATGAAGAGTGATTTCAAGGCTCACTTTATGTCCGCCCTTGTCATAGTTGCCTATAAAAGTGCCGATCCAGAGCTCCTTTTCTGATAAAGAGGGTTTAAGATCCGTAATATCCTGACGGAACGGGCTGATTGTTTGCCAGTCTTTTCCTTTTAGCTGGATATGATTAAACTTCTGAATCCCAAAGGCCGTAAAAAAACGCATCATTTCAATACTGGGATCGTAGTTTTCAGTAGAAGTGATGCCATAGTATTGTTTTCCATTTCCATTTTCATAAACCGGAAGTGTCTTTGCTCCTTTTTCCAGGCCATCAAAAAAAGATTGAGACTTATCCTGTGGAATGAAAAATACAGTTCCTGTCCTGTCATAAGCATCTCCATTGGATTGTTGTTTTAATTCAACGAAAATGTTTTCACCATCTGATATCTTAGGGAATTTTACTTTTTTTAGAATGATGGTTCCATTGGCAAATCTCCTTATTTTTTCATCTGATTTTGATTCATCCGAAAAATTAATCGTTTCATTTTCAAAGATTTTCAATGTTGTAAATCTGCTTTTCCACAGAAGGTCTTTATATCCTAGAATATCAGTATCCTGGATAGCTCCTTTTATGATATTCTCAATATTTGTTTTTTTTACTTTTTTAATAGAAGTTGCAGTAATCAATGAATTTTTATTTCTTTCGGTTTCTAAAACCAGTCCTAAGTTTTGTCCCAATGTTGAGGGACCACCACTTATTTTCAGATCATTGGTATACCACACCTCAATGGTGTTGGAATTTATTTTAGTGATCGCTTTTTTACAAGTGTAGCCCAGTATTTTTTTAGTTTCATTGGTCAGTTCAAAAGTCTGTTTGCTTACCGATTCTTTGTCCGATGTAGAAATAGTTTCACCGGGATTTAAAAAAGCGTAAGAAACAACTGTATTGGATGGTTTTTCCACTTGGGTGATCTCAAACGGAAAATTACTTTTTTGTTCTCTGATTGAGTTATTGAGTATGAAGTTTTCTTTTTCATTCACCCAGATAAAAGTAGGTGATTGTTCGGTCTGTATTTTTCCATTATAAGAGCTTGTGTATTGGATTTCGTAGGTCTGCGCATACGTAATACAAAACAGGAAAGAAAAGAAACCGAATAAAATTCTTTTATACATAGAGATCGTGGTTTATCACAAAGATAGATTTTAGTGTCAATATCTACCTGTTAATAAAAAAAAAGACTTTGTCTGAATATGTGTCACAGAATAGTGAGAATGTTACAGGAAAACAAAAATATTTTTTAATGAAAAAACTTTTCTCTTAAAAATATTCTGAAATTAAGGATTGATTTAAAAAAAACTACTCCAGCAGGTGGAGTAGTTTTTATAATTTATATTAGGATGTACCTTTAAGCCAGTCTTTCAATCAAAGCCATATAGAATCCGTCGTAACCTTCGCTAGGCATTACTTTTTCATCTTTAATCAGTTTGAAGTCAGGATTGTTTTTAAGAAATTCCTTAACCTGTCCTGTATTTTCTGATGGTAAAATAGAACATGTAGCATATACCATTTTTCCACCTTTTTTTACTATTTTGGAATAATCCTGAAGGATTTGTTGTTGTTCGATTTTAATTCTGTCAATGAAGTCCTGGTCAATTTTCCATTTGCTGTCCGGATTTCTTTTTAGAACTCCTAAACCTGAACATGGAGCATCGATCAGAAGTCTGTCAGCTTTTTCATGAAGACGTTTGATTACTTTATTATCAGAGATCATACGGGTTTCAATATTGTGTGCTCCCGCTCTTTTTGCGCGACGCTTCAATTCGGCCAGCTTCCATTCAAAAATGTCCAACGCGATGATTTGTCCTTTATTTTCCATTAAAGCAGCAAGGTGAAGTGTTTTTCCACCAGCTCCGGCACAGGCATCAACGACACGCTGTCCTTCTTTTACATCAAGAAAGTATCCTATTTTTTGTGAAGAAGCGTCCTGTACTTCAAACAATCCTTCTTTGAAAGCAGTAGTTAAGAAAACATTCTTTTTTTCTTCCAATTGTACAGCGTCCTGATAATTTCTTACCGTAAAAGAAACTACACCTTCGTCAGATAAATCTGAAATCAGTTCTTTTGGTGTTGTTTTTAGAGAATTTGCTCTTAAAACAGTTGGAGCCTGCTCGTTTAAAGCTCTCATTTCTTTTTCCCAGCCAGAACCTAATTCTTTTTCCAGAGTTTCAGCTAACCATTCGGGAATAGAATGTTCAATCGCTTTAGTTGGAACGGTATCTTTTTTCAGCTTAGTAATAATATCAGCGATCTTTATCCCTTCGAATTCTTCAAATCTTTTGTAATTTGTTTTACTCCAAAGTAAATAGGCAATAATGAGTTTGTAAATGTTGTTAGGCTTTACACCTTCTCCCATATAGTATTCCAAACGTTTCTTCCAACGGATGATATTATAAAAAATCTCAGAAACGACAGCTCTGTCCTGACTTCCCCATTTTCTATGTGCCTTCAAAAGTCTTTCAATTACTTTATCGGCGTATTTGTTTTTTTCAAAAAATGTTTCCTGTAGGGCATCGTGAATTCCGATTGCTAAGTTTCTGTGAATAAGTTCCATAATTGCTTCTCCTGTTTTCAATCTGCAAAAGTACAAATTATAGTGGAGAGATGAAAATGGGAGTTGAAAATGGAAAGTTGAAAGTTGAAAATGGAAAGTGGAGAGGATGATGGATAAGCAGTGATGGACATAGGACAAAGAATATAAACATAGAATAAAGAATAATGAGAAATAATAAATTTCGCAACATTCTTTCCACTTTTCCACTTTCACTTTTCCATTTTCAACTTTCCACTTTTAATTTCCCTCTTGATTCCATCATTCAAAAAGCCCTACCTTTGTAAAAAAATAAGATATGAGTGATGTTGTTCTTTGTCCAAAGTGTGGTTCTGAATTTACTTATCCCAGTGATAATATGACGGTTTGTTCTCAGTGTTTCTATGAATGGAATGCTGAAGAAGCGGCTTCAGAATCTGCCAATGCAGGGAAAATATTTGATTCCAATGGAAATGAATTGCAGGACGGTGATTCCGTAGTAGTGATTAAAGATCTACCGGTAAAAGGGGCTCCAAAACCAGTAAAGGCGGGGACTAAAGTAAAAAATATACGCTTAAGACCTGATAGTGATCACAATATCGACTGTAAGATTGACGGTTTTGGATCAATGGCTCTGAAATCAGAGTTTGTAAAGAAAGCGTAGAAAAATTTTGATTATATATATTATGAATGCGTCTTAAGACGCATTTTTTATTTACAGAGCATAAAAAAAGGAAAAGATTGGACAGTGTAATCTTTCAAAGACTAGATTGCAGGAATCTGCTAATGTTTGTCCTGGAGGCAGAAAGAGAATTAACCAAAAGTTTCCTTATGCTGTGGAAACACAAATGTAAGGAAAAGTTTTCAGAGCGAATTTAAGGGATGGGGAATTTTATCCACAAATTAACAATAAGTGTCATAAAATGTGTTAATTAAGAGGAGGGTGAAAAGGCAAAATGGCTGAAAAGCGAAACTGCTAATTTGTAAAACTGTAAAATTGGTTGTTGTTGAACGATTCATTGGCAAATTAACGATTCTGCAATTTTGCGATTTTGCCTTTCAGCCATTTTACATTTTACCCATTAACCAAAAGTGATCCTAACAGGGTTTTCCAGCTTATCACTACTATAAACAATAAGCTCCCTATTGTTAGCATTGATTTTATTCCAATAGTGGTTTCCGGCAAATCTGCTTTCGAGTACTTCAGCATCAAAACCACTTTCAGAAACTTTTATTTCATGGGGGTAATAAGAGAATTTAGGAATGCCAAAATCTTTCATTTCATTTTCAGTGAAAATATTGACCTCTCCAAAAAGTTTGGCAACGTAAGCATTATAAGGATCTTTATAGGTTTCTTCAGGACTTGTATTCTGAATTAATCTTCCGTTTTGGAGAATTACAATCTGATCCACCCAAGGCATAATATCCTGAAGTTCGTGGGTAGAAATAATTAAAGAAATTTTGTGTTGTTTTACATATCTGAAGAGCCTTTCACGAAGTTCTATTTTTCTGGGAAAATCGATGTTGCTGAAAGGTTCATCCAGGATAAGGAGTTTAGGCAGAACCGAAAGGGCTCTTGCAATAGCAACTCTCTGCTGTTGGCCTCCACTGAGGTTTTTTGGGAAAACCTGAGCATATTCTTCCAGTCCTACTACTTCCAGTAGCTCAGTTACGATTTCGCTTTTCTTAGACAGGTTAATATTTGAAATAAACTTTCCTACGTTATCAGCAACTGTAGAATAGGGCATAAGATCGAAATTCTGAGCGACAAATTTCATTTCAGGCTCTCCGGGAACAAGATTTCCTTTTGGCCCTAAAAGCGGGATATTGTCAAAGATGATCTCTCCTTTTTCCCAATCTAAAAGTCCATAAATTAAATTGAGTAATGTAGATTTCCCACATCCGCTTTCGCCTGCCAATGCTATGATTTTACCTTCTTCAAATCTCATATTGAGGTTTTGAAACAGGGGCTGATCTTTACGATGGGAAAAATATAAATTGTTTATCTCTAATAGCATAGTACAAATGTAGTATTTTTATAAAAGAATTATTTTTTTTATTATCTTAGCGAACGTAATAAATAAATATCAAAGATGAGAAAAAAACTGTTTTATTTCGTTATCCCTGCCGTTTTTGCTACCGCTGTGGTTGTTTCTTGTAAAAAAGATAAACCGCTTACAAGTGAGAGTAATGACGTTGCAACAACAAAAGATGGTGCCCAATATGTATTGGATACTTTAAATAGTAAAATAGAATGGAAAGGATATAAGGTTTTTAAATCTGAAAGTACAAGCCACTTTGGAACAATTAAGTTTGAAAGTGGTGATCTTACGGTTAAAGATGGAAAACTTGAAAGTGGAAAATTCGTTGCTGATATGAATTCTCTGACGTCAGTAGACTTGAAAGATGATGCTGATCAGTTAGGAAAACTAAACGGACATTTGAAGAGCGGTGATTTTTTTGAAGTTGAAAAATTCCCAACAGCTTCTTATGAGATCACTAAAGTAACACCAGCTGCTGAAGGTGATTATAATACTTTGTTAGATGGTAACCTGACGATCAAAGGAATTACAAAACCTCTTCAGCTTAAGGCTAATGTTTCTGTAAAAGAAGGAGAGATCAGCGTGGCAACTGAGCCAAAAGATATTAAAAGAGAAGAGTTTGGGGTGAAATTCCAGGCTCCTGCTGAAAACGGGGTCATTAAAGATGAGGTAACTCTTCAGATCAACGTTAAAGCTTTAGAAAAGAAATAATTTTTTTATTTAAGTGAAATAAGTGATTGAAGTCTGCCTCTGAATAAGGGGCAGATTTTTTTATGATAAAATAAGAAAGTTTTTAAACTGAAAAATCGTATTTTTGCAAAACATTTTGAAAGGGTAAAATAATGATAGAAAAGATAGAAGAACTACTCATTGAAGTAAACAGCTTCAATACTACATCTAAAGAGGAAATCGAAAATTTCCGAATCAAGTATAATGGTAAAAAGGGAGTTCTAAACGATTTTTACGAAACATTAAAAGAAGTTCCTAATGATCAGAAGAAAGAATTCGGGCAAAAGGTTAATTCTTTAAAGCAGGCTATTGCTGTAAAATTAGAAGACTTGAAAAGTGCTTCTGCATCTTCTATTATAGTAGAAAAAGATGATCTTACAAAACCTGCTTTTCCCTTGGAGCTTGGATCAAGACATCCTATCAACCTTGTAAAGAACAGAATTATTGAGATTTTTAAATCCATTGGATTTGCTGTAGCAGATGGACCTGAAATTGAAGATGACTGGCATAACTTTACAGCACTTAATCTTCCAGAATATCATCCGGCAAGAGATATGCAGGATACTTTCTTTATTGAACAGAATCCGGATATTCTATTGAGAACTCATACTTCTTCTGTACAGATCCGATACATGGAAGAAAACCAACCGCCAATTAGAATTTTATCTCCTGGAAGAGTTTTCAGAAATGAGGCAATTTCTTCACGTTCTCACTGTATTTTCCATCAGATAGAAGGATTGTATATTGACGAGAATGTGAGCTTTGCAGATTTAAAGCAAACAATCCAGTTCTTCACTACTGAGCTTTTTGGAAAATCTAAAATCAGAATGAGACCTTCATTCTTCCCTTTCACTGAGCCAAGTGCTGAGATTGATGTGTATTGGGGATTAAATTCTGAAACAGATTACAGAATCACGAAAGGTACAGGATGGCTGGAAATTATGGGATGTGGAATGGTAGACCCTGCCGTACTAAAAAATGTAAATATCGATTCTGAAAAATATTCAGGATATGCATTCGGAATGGGAATTGAAAGAATCACAATGCTTCTTTACCAGATGAGTGATATCAGAATGTTCTTTGAAAATGATATCAGAACTTTAGAACAGTTTAAAACTTTATAATATAAAAAGCCTCCGGTTAAATCGGAGGCTTTTTTTTATTTTCTAATCCTATTTTCTCGATTTTTTACTTAGAAAATTTTAAAGGATACTTTACATTTTTAAAATCATCAATACTTGCTTTTAAAGAACCTACTGCCAGTTCTGCTTTCAATAGCATAGGAACGTGATTAGCGTCATTGGAAACCCACATAGTCACGCCTTCTTTTTCTTTAAATACTCTTCCACTAATTACTGATGGGATTATTTTTAAGCAGTTAATGACTCCGAATTTTGTCTTAAGATTTTCTGTTCCTACCACCTTCAGCTGAAAAGGAAACATTTCATCATCAATCCATACATTCATGTTAATTACGGTTCCTACTTTTAATTCACTCTGGCTTTGACTTCTTAGGTAATAAAAACAGGAAAGCATATCCTGTACTCCTTTTACTGATTTGATTATTTTAGAACCATTGGCAGGAGTTTTCTTATCTGTTAGGATGAGGGTGTTATTATCATGGTTGAAGACCGTTTCAAAATGTTGACGGTAGCTTCCTTCTTTTACATTTCGTACATAAAAACTAGGAAGGCCTGTTTCTGTATTGATAAAGCTTTCATACAAATCATCTACCTTGAAAAAAGCTTTAACAGCACCTGAAGTTTGCCCTGTTCCCTTTACATAAAGATGTGGAATACCTTTGTAAGTAGTTTTTTGCGTTGTTAATGTTGCGTTTCCAGCAGTTAAAATTCCGTAATGGATTCTAAAAGTAATGGATTCACCATCTGCAATGTTATCGATCTGGGCAAAACCTAGATAGAATGCGAATAACGCAATAATAGTAAGGATTTTCTTCATGTTATGGTTTTTACAAAAACGCTGCCAAAATTTAAAAAATTCTGTTTTTCCCGTTATTTGATAAATCTCAGGTTTTTATTTAGACTCAATTAAATCAGCTTCGCGTTAAAATTAGTAAATTTGCAGTTATATGTAAAATTAAATTTTGTTATGATTACTACCGATATATTGATTATAGGAGCCGGACCCACTGGACTTTTTGCAGTATTTGAAGCAGGTTTGCTTAAAATGAAATGTCATATTATAGATGC
This sequence comes from Chryseobacterium sp. T16E-39, assembly GCF_002216065.1. Classification (NCBI taxonomy): domain Bacteria; kingdom Pseudomonadati; phylum Bacteroidota; class Flavobacteriia; order Flavobacteriales; family Weeksellaceae; genus Chryseobacterium; species Chryseobacterium sp. T16E-39. The sequence continues at coordinate 4,185,308 of NZ_CP022282.1, forward strand.
TCTTCCTCAGCCAGGAGGGCAGCTTGCTGAACTTTATCCTAAAAAACCTATTTTCGATATTCCGGGTTACCCTTCGGTAAATGCTGGAGAATTGGTAGATAATTTAATGGAACAGATCAAGCAGTTTCAGCCAGGATTTACATTGGGTGAGACGGCGGTTTCTTATACCAAAGTAGATGACGAATGGTTTGAAGTGATTACAAACAAAGGAACAGTACACAGAGCTAAAGCAATTGCTATTGCTGGAGGTTTAGGGACTTTCGAGCCTAGAAAGCCTGCGATGGATAATATTGCTGACTATGAAGAAAAAGGTCTGGAATATTTCATCAAGGAGCCTGAACATTTCAGAAATAAAAAAGTAGTGATTGCCGGTGGTGGTGATTCTGCATTGGACTGGAGTATTTTCTTGTCAAATGTAGCCAGTGAGGTTACTTTAATCCACAGAAGAAATGAGTTCAGAGGTGCTTTGGATTCTGTAGAAAAAGTACAGGATCTTAAGAATGAAGGTAAAATAAAATTGATCACTCCGGCTGAAGTTACAGCAATCAAGGGTGATGGAAAGGTTGAAGCGATTACGATTGTAAAAGATGGAGAAGAAGCTTATGATCTTGAAACTGATTATTTTATTCCATTATTCGGACTGACACCGAAATTAGGAGAGATTGCTAACTGGGGATTGAATATTGAGAAAAATGCTATTGTTGTAAACAATGCTTTAGACTATCAGACCAATCTTGAAGGGATTTATGCAATTGGGGATATCAATACCTATCCGGGAAAATTGAAATTGATCCTATGTGGTTTCCATGAGGCGACACTGATGTGCCAAAGTGTTTACAACAGACTGAATCCAGGTAAAAAATACGTTTTAAAATATACCACCGTAAGTGGAGTAGATGGTTTTGACGGAAGCCGAAAAGAAGCAGAGAAGGCAGTTGTGAAAAAAATTGACTAATTTTGCAAAATTATGTCAGATATCAATATAAAAATCACCGATAGGGAGGGGGTCGCTCATGATGTTGTAGCGCCAACGGATATGTCCATGAACTTAATGGAAATTATCCGTTCCTATGAATTAGCAGAAGAAGGAACAATTGGTGTTTGTGGAGGAATGGCGATGTGTGCTTCTTGCCAGGTATACGTGATCAATGATCCGGGACTGGTAGAAATGGGAGATGAAGAAGATGCAATGCTTGCAGAAGCTTTCCATGTGAAAGAGAACAGCAGACTGGGATGCCAGCTGCATATGGTGGAAGAAATGGAAGGACTTGAAGTGGAGATTGCTCCGTACCCTTAAGAAATTTTTTAATCTAAAATAATAAAACTCACGAAAATTTTTCGTGAGTTTTTATTTTCAATATCGCTAAAAATACGGTTGCTATTTTGTGGGCTGGAACTTTGGATGCCCTATCTGCCATAAGGCGAAAGCATACATATTGGAATACTCACGGAAGGTAACATCAAGATCTCCGGTAAAATGTCCATTTTCATAATTTACATCAAACAATACCGGTTTGCCGGAAGTTGTACTGTTTTGTAATGCTGCTGCAAATTTAGCAGGCATCCACGGTACAATTCTCGAATCATTCATACCCGTACGCACTAAAACAGCCTGATATTTTACTCCTTTTTTTACTTTTGTCTGAGCATCCATTTCTATCAAGGCTTGTATATCTTCCTTTTTTGTATGGTTCCTACTTCTGGAATCTGATTAGGTCCGTTTGCGGTTGTTTCATTACGAAGGATATTGGTCATTCCTACTTCCACAAGGGCTACAGCAAAAAGATCAGGTCTTTCAGTAATGGCTCTGCCTATTAATATACCGCCCATACTCATTCCATTACCAATTAGTTTTGATGGAGAAGTATATTTTTGATTTACTAAATATTCAGAACAGGCAATAAAATCCTTCCAGGTATTGGGTTTTTTGGTTTTCATCCCTGATTCATGCCAGCTTTCGCCTTTTTCACCCCCACCTCTTACGTGGGCAATTGCGATGACTACTCCTTGTTCAAGTAGCACTGATAACCGGGTAGAGAACTGTGGGACATAAGATATAGAATACCCTCCGTAGCCTGTTATATAAGTAGGGGTGCTTCCATCCATTTTCATATTTTTAGGATAAATGATGGATAGTGGTACCATTACGCCATCATGGCTTTTAACCTCTACTTCTTTAACTTCATATAAGCTTTTGTAGTCCGGATAACTGCCACTGACATCAAATTTTTTGCTTTTTGAGACAATCCCTTGGGAAGGGTTGTATTCATAAATATTATAAGGACTAAGCCAGCCAAAATTATAGCATAGGATATCATCGCTTTGTCTGCGGTTTAAAGATCCCGAAGTATTAACCCCATCAGGTAAAGGGATTTTTTTGATATCAAAAGTTCTAAGGTCAATCTGATTCTTTTCCTGGCTGATGCCATCACTCAATGCATAGAAAAGATAATTTTTCGAATGATGAATTCCTGTAATGACTTTACCGCTTTCCGGAACAATAATTTTAGCATTATTATAATCTGGATTTTTAAGATCTGTAACTCCTAATTTGTAGTTGGGAGCGCCTTTATGAGTAAGGAAGAAAAGCTGATCACCAGCAAAGTGATATTCTGTAATTTCGTCGGAAGGCTTCATCAGGAGCTTCCAGTTTATTTTTTTATCCTTTATGGAGGAATAAGGAGCATAAAAAACAGGATTTTCAGATTTTGTTGAGGTAATTCTTAAGATAATATATTTGTAATCATCAGAAAAAGAAACATCACTGAATTGCTCAGGTAGGATGTTCAGCTCAGGATATTGCTCTCTCGAAGCAAGTACAATGTCTTTATCTGTACTCGTTCCTATCTGGTGAAGCATCGCTTTCATATTTTTTAATAGGTCGGTGCTATTGAGATCTCCCGTACTCATTTTTGTATAGATCAATGCTTTACCATCTGCTGTAAATTCATAACTAAATTCACTCCAGATAGGACTCAATGAATCATTAAGCAGCTTTTTTGTCGTAAGATCTAATATTCTAAGTTCACATACTTCGGCTCCTGACTTGGAGAATAGGATTGCTATTTTTTTGCCTTCCGGATCTACGGAGAAACTTGTTATCTGAGTATTTTTTCCAAGGGTCTCAGGGTCAAAAATGAGCGTTTCAGTTCCGGTAGTTGCGTCTTTTGAATAGAGCTTGGAAAGTTTTGCATTTTTTACCACTTTGCTATAAAAGAAAGTGTTTCCGTTTTGAGTAATATTTCGATAGGAATCACCTCCCATTTCCTGTACCTCCTTCATTCTTTTGAAAAGTCCGTCGCGGTTAGGTATTTTATCTATGACAGAATTAGTATAGTCGGACTGGGCTTTAAACCATGTTTGAACCTCAGGATTTTTAATGTCTTCCAGCCATTGGTAGTTATCAGTAATTTTAGTTCCGAAATAATCATTGACTACAGGATGTTCTGCTGTCGCTGGATAATGATATTGAGCACTACACAGCTGAGAGAGAAAAGTGCCCATTAACAGGATTGTATATTTCATTTTTGTGGGATATTTAAAAAGATAAAGATAAAATATAATTTGCATAAATAATTGTAAAATTTGGAAGAGTCTTTATGACATTAAATATAGAAGAGAAGTAATAAATACGACTTCTCTTATTATCCGGTAACGTTTTCGTAATATGTAGTGGTATACATTGTTTCTAAAAAAGAAAGTGTCTAAAATTTAGAAATTTTAGACACTTTGCAGTTTTGATTGTATTTTTTATTTCTGAGGGATATTCGCTAAAATCTCTTTTAGGAAAGTCCAGAATTTCTGTGCTGAAGGGATATTTGCTTTTTCATCCGGAGAGTGAGCCCCTCTGATGGTAGGTCCGAAGCTTACCATTTCCATTTCAGGATAATTAGCTCCAATGATGCCACATTCTAAACCTGCGTGACAAGCTACAACATGAGGTTTTTCTGTGAATTTTTGAATATAAATCTTTTCCATGAGCTGAACGATCTCAGAACCTGGTTTTGGCTTCCATCCCGGATAAGAACCACCAAATTCTATTTCCATTCCTGCTAATTCAGCAACAGACTTTAATTGTTCAGCAACTGCGTATTTTGTAGAATCTACTGATGATCTTGAAAGGTTTAATATTCTTAAATTTCCACCCTTTAATTCTACTCTGGCTACGTTGTTTGATGTTTCTACGAGATCCTTTACGTCAGGACTCATTCTATAAACACCATTATGAAGAGATTTTAGAACTAAAATGATCTTTTTGGAATCTTCTTCTGAAATTGCTTTATCTGAACTTGTTGAATTTTCAATATTGATCTGAAGGCCTGGTTCAACAGTAGCAAATTCTTCTAAAATTTCCTTTTTAAGACCGTTGGTTAGTTCTTCTATGAATTCATTGGCATTTCTTACAGAGATAGTAGCCACAGCTTCTCTTGGAATAGCATTTCTTAATCCACCTCCGTCAATTGAAATTAACTGTATATTTTCTTTAGCTAAGCCGTTGTATAGTAATCTGCCTAAAATAATATTAGAATTTCCGAAACCTTTATGGATATCCATTCCTGAATGACCACCCTGTAATCCTTTAATTTCAATTCTTACAATTTGTCCTTTAGCAGCCTCTACTTCATAGTTTTGAGTAATGGTAACATCGATTCCTCCGGCACAACCGATATCGATCTCGTCATCTTCTTCCGTATCAAGATTTAATAAAATCTGCCCGGTAAGCTGTCCAGGTTTTAATCCCAGGGCTCCCGTCATTCCAGTTTCTTCATCAATAGTGAAAAGAGCTTCCAAATCAGGATGTGGAATATCAGAACTTTCTAAAATAGACATAATAGTAGCTACCCCTAAGCCATTATCAGCTCCCAGTGTAGTTCCTTTGGCTTTCACCCAGTCTCCGTCAATTTCCATTTTAATTCCTTCCGTATCGAAATCAAAATTTACATCACTGTTTTTCTGACATACCATGTCAAGATGGGATTGCAGTACGATTGACTTGCGATTTTCCATTCCTGCAGTAGCAGGCTTTTTAATAATAACGTTTCCTACTTCATCTACCGTCGTTGGTAATCCTAAACTCTCACCAAATCCTTTAATAAATGCGATTACTTTTTCTTCTTTTTTTGAAGGTCTTGGAACAGCATTTAATTTGGAGAAATTTTTCCAGATAATTTGCGGTTCTATATTGGATAATTCCATAAAATTTATTTTTATCAAAATTACGAAATAAAAAGTGCTCCTGTAAGTTCAGGAGCAGTCTTTTTTATTTATAAATCTTTTAGAGGCAAAATAGCAAAATAGCGAAAAAGCAAAAAAGCAAAATCGTGAAATTGCTAATTTGTAAAACCGTGAATAGTTCAATAGTGCAACATATTGACGATTTTACGGTTTGGCTATTCTGCAGTTCAGCCTTTAGCACCCACACTCTCCGTAAATAGGGGAGGTAACTACAGTGCCATCAGGTTTTTCAATGGTGATCGTTCCTTCAAACAATAAAGCTTCTTCACCTTTTATTTTTTTTCCTTTTACAGATATTTTATAATCTCCGCTTTCAATTTCTTTTGTTAACAGTTCATCAGCCTCCATGTCACTGGATGAGATAAGATTCATGGTGAGTCTCTTTCCATCCAATTTCATATAGGCTGTTTTTCCGGCATCATCGGCATAGATATATTTTTCTTCCTCAAAGTCAGCTTTGTTTTTTGCAAAATAACACGAACATTCTTTAATTTCCTTAGGGAATGTGATGGTTTCAATTAAAATGCTTCCGGAGGTCTCTATTTTTGCAGAATCCTGAACATGGTTCATTGAGTCCTGATTGGTAGTGACGGAAATGGTTTCTTTGTCTTTTTTACAAGCAATTACTAAGAACGCTGAAAAGAAAATAATTAGGTATTTCATTGTTTGTGGTTTATTGTGTTTATCCTCTGGCTCTTTCGAGTAGAACCATCATTAATAGAGAAAGAACGACTAAGCTTTCGTCTTCATCATCAATATCAATCATTCGGTCAAGCTGAAATCTTCTGCCAAAAAATGATGGCATTTTTTTCAGTTTAAAATATTCCTTTCCATCAACTCCTTTTACAGTATAAGCGGGGTTAAGAAAATATCCGGTAAACATTCCAATAATAGGAATCTCACTTACCATTCCGTCAAAGAACTTTGTCCATGCATTATCCTCTGATACGGTGAATTTCGGCTGGTCATTTGAATCCAGAATATTATAGGTGGATTTCCATAGGGAACGCATTCCTTTTCTTGCCAGTCTTCCAAAGTTCTTTTGATCAACAAGATCATTTAAAGAGTAGGATGCATTAAAGTCAATCCATTTATTAGCCTGTATTCTGAAGAGTTCTTTGGATTTGCTTTCATCATTAAAAACAATCACATCTTCTTTTAGTTTGAACATTTTCTGACGAACATAGGCAACATAGTTTCCGTTTTTGTCTGTGATGTTAAAATCACTTGCTAATGTTGTGATTTTAAATTTAAAATCTAGTGGATAATTAAGGTTTTTAAGTACCATTTAGTTTATTTTTTTCATATATTTTCCAAAGATAGATTTTTATTTGGAAAGGTGATGATTTAAGCCTTATAAACCCGTAAATACTCATCTTTTTATATTATTTTTGTATCTATGGATTACCCAAGTAAAGTTTTGGCAAAAGCTGTCGACGAAATTTCCGGACTTCCGGGAATTGGTAGGAAAACAGCCTTGCGTTTAGCACTTCACTTATTGAAACAGCCTAGTTCCAGAGCAATGGGATTAGGAAACTCTCTTATCAATCTGGTTAATGAAATAAAATACTGTAAAGAATGTCATAATTTTTCCGATTTCGATATTTGTGAAATATGCAGCAGCCCTAAAAGAAGTGATGAAGTGATTTGTATTGTAGAGGATGTCCGGGATGTGATTGCTATCGAAAATACAGGAAAATATACAGGAAAATATCTGATTTTGGGTGGAAAGATCTCTCCAATGGAAGGAGTAGGGCCAGGCCAGTTAAATATTCCAAGTATTGAAAGAAAATTAAATACGGGAGTCGTAAAAGAATTTATTTTTGCTTTGAGTGCAACAATGGAAGGGGATACTACTGCTTACTATATTTATAAAAAGTTCAAACATTTTGAGGTGAATTTTTCCAGTATTGCCAGAGGTATATCAGTTGGGGATGAGCTTGAATATGCAGATGAGATCTCTTTAGGCAGATCAATTATCAATAGACTTCCTTATAACGAAAAGGACTAAAATGAACACAAAGCTATCAATTATAATTGTTAACTATAACGTTACCCAATTACTTAGAAACTGTCTTTTATCTATTCAGAAGTATATAAAAGGAGTAGCATATGAAGTAGTGGTTATTGATAATGCTTCTACAGATGTTTCATGGAAAGATCTTATTAGGGAATTCCCGGATTTTCATTTTATCGCTTCTGAAAATAATGATGGTTTTGCGAAAGCTAATAATGCTGCTATAAAAACAGCAAAGGGAGAATATATTCTTATTCTAAATCCTGATACAGAGCTGGAGGGATTTTATATGGATGATATTTTAAACTTTGCGGACTCTCATTCTGAATTTGGATGTTTAGGAGTAAGAATGCATGATGCTAAAGGCCAATTTTTACCTGAAAGTAAACGTTCTGTTCCTGATATGTTCAATTCCTTTGAAAAGCTGTTTGTTAAATTTAAAAACAATGATTCGAAGTCTTATTACCGGAACGATATTGAAGAAAATGAAATTAGTGAGGTAGAAGTTATAACAGGAGCTTTCCTTCTTGTTAAAAAAGAGGTTTACGAAAAAGTTGGAGGTTTGGACGAAGCATATTTCATGTATGGTGAGGATATTGATTTGTGTTATACTTTGCTAAGAGAAGGGCTTAAAAATTATTACTACGGTAAAGCTTCCATATTACATCATAAAGGAGAAAGTACAGTAAAAGATGAGCTTTATCTGAAGCGGTTTTATGGAGCGATGCATATTTTTATCAGTAAATATTACAAGGAATCAAAACCTCTGCAGTATTCATTTTTAAAAGCGGGGCTAAAGCTTCGGCATAAAATAGAGAAAATCAAGTTAAAATAAAAAAAGCAGCTCAATTTGAGTTGCTTTTTTTAAGTATATAAAAATATTATTTGCTTATTTAGCAGGAACCGTTGTCTTAGCAGGTGTGCTAGTTTGAGAAGCAGGTGCATCTTGTTTTGCTGGAGCTTCTTTTTTAGCAGGTTGCTGAACCGGAGCTGTTTGTGATGGCTTTCCTGTAATTACAACACTTATAAGAATAAGAACAATGATCGTTCCTCCTAAAGTCCATGTTGCTTTTTCCATGAAGTCATTGGTTCTCTGTACCCCAAATTGAGCTGATGAAGCACCTCCGAAAGTACTGGAAAGGCCTCCACCTTTAGGGTTTTGAGCCATAACAATAATTACCAGTAAAATGCTAGCAATCATAACAAGAACCATCAATAGTATAAATATAGAATCCATTAATTTGATATCTTTTTGAATGGGCAAATTTAATCTTTTTTTACCGAATAGCAAAATAAGATTTTAGTAAAAAGCAAAAACAACAACATTTGTTGCTGTTTTCACTTTTAAGTAAGTTGTTCTTATTTAAAATCAGCATCTTTTGCCTGATTGATCTGATATGATTTTACCGTTAAGTTGATATCCATACCACCCATATTGTTAAGAATGCTGAATGGGAGTTTTACACCGGAAACATCTTTATAGTCTGAATAAGTGGTAGGGCTGGTTCCTTTCAGTTCACCATTCTTCAATCCTGTTTTCACACTGTAATAGTAAGTGTTTTTAGCACCTTTTACCACATAAGAATCATCATTATTGTATTTCTCAATTCCTGCTAATTTATATTCAGGAGATTTTGCAAATGATAATTCCGGGAAAAGCTCTTCTTTTGCCATGTCAGCTTTTTCAGTTTCGGGTAATGGCATTTTTTTTCCTTGAACCTCCATATAGCCATCTTTTCCGTCGAATACAATTTTTTGTAATGTATTTCCCATTGCCGAAATATTCATTGCCATTTTTCCATTATTCCCCTGAATCATTTTCATTGTCATGTCCATTCCCTGTACTTTTGTAGTGGCCTCTATAGAAATAGAACTGATCTTTTGAACAGCAGCCAAACCTCCAATTGCATTGATATATTTGTCTGCAACGGATCCAATAGTAACACTGGCGTCAACTTTCTGTGCTGTAGGTTTTGTAACAGGATTAGCTTCCTTGTCGAAATATTTTACAGGATACCCTAATTTTTCTAAACCTTCAGAAATATCAGATGCTTTACCTGCGATAAAAATTCTGCTTTGATTAGGAAGGATGGTCGTTTTTACTGCGTTAGCAACATCCGCTGCAGTTACTTTATCGATAGATTTTAAATAGTTGGTATAAAAATCTGAAGGAAGATCCTGGACTTTTTGGTTTAAAGCAAATTTTGCAATAGTTTCAGGCTTTTCCAAAGACATGATGAAGCTTCCTTTTAATTTAGCTTTCGCATTTTCCAGTTCTTCAGGTTTTACGGTTGAGATTGCATTAAGCTCATTCATGAATTCCTTTACAGCTTTGTCTGTAACCTCGTTTCTTACACTTGCTTCAGCAGAAAAGTCCGGAGAATATTTACTGGCATTCATGCTTGAATAAGCTCCATATGTAAATCCATTTTTCTCTCTAAGGTTCATGAAAAGTCTTGCTTCTCCACCACCTCCAAGAATGTAGTTGGCTATCGTTGCCGGGAAGTAATTGGCATCCTTCATTTTCAGTGTGTTCAGGTTACCTACAGAAACTACAGACTGTACTGCGGAAGGTACATCAACAACGTTAATTTCCGTTTTTGCAACATTGGATGCCGGCTCTAAAGCTGTAAATGCAGTGTTTGATTTCTTCCATCCGTTAAATGCCTTTTCGATCAAAGGTTTTACCTGATCGTACTTAACGTCTCCAACGATCACTAAATAAGCATTGTCAGGGGCATAATATTTTTTGTAAACATTCTGAACGTCTGCCAACTGAATTTTATTGATCGATTCAATAGTTTCAAATTCCCCTCTGGCTGTATTTTTTCCGTATTGTAAAGCGTTAGAAACTCTTGATGCAATAGATGATGCATTTTTCTCTTCAGACTTTAAACCCTCAATTGTTCTTTCTTTAGAATTTTGAATTTCTTCAGCAGAGAATTTAGGGTTGATAATAGCGTCAGCCATTAAGTTTAATACCTCAGGGAAATATTTTGAAAGAGAATTTGCAAAAGCTCCTCCTGATGAGAAGCTAAGGTTAGCCCCTAAGAAATCAATTTTTTTATTGAATTCATCTTTGGAGATATTGGTTGTTCCGTTTTCGAGCTGTTCTGCCATAATCTCGCTTACCCCGGTCACGTTCCCTTCGTAATATGGAGGTCTGTCCATAGAAAGGTTGGCATTTACTCTAGGTAATTTGTTGTTTTCAACGACCATTACTGTAAGACCGTTGCTCAGTTGAAACGTTTTTGGCTTTGCAATGTTGATGGCAGGAGTAGGTCCTGGTTTAGGCATTGCATTAAGATCTATTTTTTGTGCGGAAAGCATTCCTGTAAATAAAAATGCTACTGCTATATATGTTAATTGCTTTTTCATTTGTAAATAATTGTTTGTTATAATCACTGTTAAACCTAAAGTACTCTGGGATTATTTTTTTTCAGGTACGTAATTAATGATTATTCTTTGATTAGGATTCAGGTACTTTTTAGCAGCATTTTGAAGATCTTCTCTTGTGATTGATCTGTAAATGTCTATTTCTTTATTGATTAAGTTGGTGTTACCCATCAATACGTGGTTTGTTGCCAGTGAAGCAGCAATTCCCTGAATGCTTGAATTTTGATTTACAAACTGATTTTCAAACTGGTTTTGGATTTTTTGATAATCTTCCTGAGAGATTAAGGTAGTCTGAAGTTTTTTGATCTCAGCATCGATGTCTGACTGTAAAGTCTGCTTTGTGGTCTGTCCCATCGGGATGGCGAAAAAGGCAAAAATACTATAGTCCTCAAGCCCCTGGTTGAAAGCTGCTACCTGAAGTGCTTTTTTCTCCTGATCTACCAGTTTCTTGTATAATACTGAAGATTTTCCGTTGCTAAGATAAGTTGAAAGCATATCTAAAACATATGCATCTTTCTCCTTATTAGCAGGTGTTCTGTAGGCAAAAATATAGGCAGGAAGCTGAATGTTAGGATCCGTAGCGGTAACTTCTTTTTCCTGTGTTATAGGAGCATCTTTCGGGAAATTTTTAGGAGTAACAGTTCCTTTTTGAATCCCACCATAGTATTCTTCAATCCATTTTTTTGTCTGGTCTGGTTTGATATCTCCTGCAACGACTAATGTAGCATTGTTAGGAACATAATATTTTTTATAGAATGCCTGGAATTCCTCCAGTTTTGCGGAGTTAAGATCTTCCATAGATCCGATAGTCGGCCAGTTATACGGATGATTGGTGAAAAGATTCTTTTGAATGGTGGAGAATAGATTTCCATAAGGCTGGTTATCCATTCTTAACCTTTTTTCTTCTTTCACAACCTCTCTCTGAGTGTCTACACCTACCTGATTGATTACAGCGTGACGCATTCTTTCAGCTTCCATCCAAAGTCCTAATTGCTCATTGTTGGAAGGGAAAGTTTCGTAGTAATAGGTTCTGTCATTGGTTGTATTGGCATTGTTTTGCCCTCCGTTGGAAGAAACAATTTTAAACCAGTCTCCTCTTTTGATATTAGGGGTTCCTTCAAATAAAAGATGTTCAAAAAAGTGTGCGAAGCCGGTTCTTCCTTTTACTTCATCTTTAGCGCCTACATGATACATTACTCCTGTGGTAACTACTGGTGCTGTATTGTCCTGATGAAGAATCACGTGTAAACCGTTTGGTAAATCATACTCTTCGAATTTGATTTGTTGTGCATTCAGCATCATTCCAAAGAAAGCTACAGCAGCAACAGAAAGAAGTCGTTTTTTCATAAAGTCGGAATTGTTTGCCAATAAGTCCCATAAATGCTCTAATTGTTACAGTTCAGCTTGTTTTTCTTTGTTATGTTAAATAGGATTTTACATTTTTTTGATTAAAAAAAATTACCCCTGTAGGTTACAGAGGTAATTTTTATATCAATTAACGTGATATTATTCTTGACAAAAAGGATGGCTTAGAGGTCGGCAGCTGTTTTTGGCACAGCACCAGCCTGTTCCGCATGGTGGTAAGTCTTCACCGCATTGCTTAAGTCCTCCCTTAATGGTTTTTAAACTTTGTCTTGAAATTAATTTTAAGTTTTTCATATCGTTTTAATTTAGTTTTAAACTTGGTGATCACCAGAAAAGCTATTGTTCTACTCTTCTATAGGTGGAAATGAACAGTAAGAAGAATTGATTGGTCGGCAAGCGCTTCCATCACAACACCATCCAGTTCCACATGGCGTACCATCACCGCAATATTTAAGTCCACCTTTGATCATTTTTAAATTTTGTCTTGAAATTGACTTTAAGTTTTTCATATGATTTTAATTTTTAGTTAGTTACTAAGATATATAAATAATTTTAAAGTTGATTATTTTAAGTTTGATTATCTGAATTTTAAATGTAAGTTGATTCCCTTTGCTGAGATAAACTGTACTTTATTGATCAGGATATTGCAACGGAAAAAAATATTTTAGGGGTATTACCACGGGTTGAACTTAAAATCTATAGATGTTATATATAGTTTGAATTCTCCTTTTAATACATTATTTTTGTATTCCCAAATTTTTTGCAGATGGATTACCTGAAAGGATTAAATGAATCACAATACGAAGCCGTTACCACTTTACAAGGACCTTTAATGGTACTTGCAGGAGCTGGTTCGGGAAAAACACGTGTATTGACTATGCGTATCGCCCATTTGATTACAAATGGGATCGATCCTTTCAATATATTATCGCTTACCTTTACCAACAAGGCGGCAAAAGAAATGAAAGAGCGTATTGCAAAAGTGGTAGGACCAGGAAATGCAAGAAGTCTTTGGATGGGAACTTTTCACTCGGTTTTTGCCAGGATTTTAAGAAGCGAGGCTCATTATTTGGGGTATCCTTCCAATTTTACCATCTACGACCAGCAGGATGCTTTGAATGTGATCAGAAAGGTACTGAAAGATATGAATATCGATGCTGATCTTTACAAACCCAAAAAAGTTCAGGCAAGAATTTCCAATTATAAAAATAACCTGATCACGGTAAAAGCCTATTTTAATAATCCGGAATTAATGGAAGCGGATGAAAAGGCAAATATGAAATTTATCGGCAAGATCTATGAGAAATATGTAGAAGCTTGTTTTAAAAACGGAGCGATGGATTTCGATGATTTGTTGTTGAAAACAAATGAACTGCTTACCCGTTTCCCGGAAGTTTTAGCGAAATATCAGGATCGATTCAGATATATTCTGGTAGATGAGTACCAGGATACTAACCATTCACAGTATCTTATTGTAAAAGCACTCGCTTCAAAATTTGAAAATATATGTGTAGTGGGTGATGATGCACAATCAATCTATTCATTCCGTGGTGCCAATATCTACAATATCCTAAATTTTAAAAAGGACTATCCTGATGCGGTAACGGTTTCCCTGGAACAGAATTACCGTTCTACACAAACGATTGTAAATGCAGCGAATGTGGTGATTGCTAAAAACCTGCAGCAGTTTAAAAAGAATGTATTCAGTGAAAATGAGGAGGGAGATAAAATAAAAATCTACCGTTCCCTTTCCGATGCTGATGAAGCTAATTTTGTGGCTGGAAATATCTGGGAGCTTCGTAACAGGGATCAGAGGAAATATAATGATTTCGCTATTTTATACAGAACCAACTCTCAGACGCGTGCTTTTGAAGATGCACTGAGACGTAAAAATATTCCTTACAAAGTATATGGTGGTTTATCTTTCTACCAGAGGAAAGAAGTAAAAGATCTGATTGCTTATTTGCGACTATTGATCAACGAAAATGATTCAGAGGCGCTAATGAGGATTATCAATTATCCTACAAGAGGAATTGGAGAAACAACTCAAAATAAACTGGTTGTTTTTGCAGATGCTCAAAATGTGTCTGTTTCAAAAGTATTGGATAATCTTCCGATGTATTCTCAGCACTTGGGATTCAATAATGGAGTTCTTAATAAGCTGAGCGATTTTTGGTCAATGATCAAGGCTTTCAAAGTATTGTTAAAGACTGAAACAGCTTACAGTGTAGCTATGGAAGTGGCTAAACGAAGCGGTTTGATTAAATTCCTGAAAGATGACGGAACACCTGAAGGAATTTCAAGGGTTGAAAACGTTCAGGAATTGATGAACTCGATGCAGGGTTTTATTGAAGAGCAGATGCAGCTGGAAGATGGAGATCCAAGCTTATCTAATTTCCTGGAAAATATTGCACTTTCTGCAGATACTCAGGCTAAAGAAGAGGAAGACGATATGGTTTCCCTGATGACCATTCACCTTTCTAAAGGATTGGAATTCCCTGTCGTACACCTTGTAGGGATGGAGGAAAATCTTTTCCCTAGTTTTATGAGTTCTGCAACCAGAGAAGATCTGGAAGAAGAAAGGCGTTTGTTTTATGTGGCTTTAACAAGGGCTGAAAAGCAGGCTTTTTTCTCCTATGCCATTTCCCGTTTCCAATGGGGAAAAATTACAGATGCGGAACCTTCAAGATTTTTGAGTGAGGTAGATGAAGAGTATCTGGAATTCATTAATCCGGCTATGGAAAAACGATTCATTAATCAGAGCGGGCTTAAATCCAATATTTTTGATGAGCATCCTTCAGAAATGAAGAGCTTTAAAAGGGTGGAGAAGAAAACAATTGAGAAGAGTGATAATTCAAAGCCTATTGCTGAGCCACGAAAATTGAAACCTGTAAGTACGGCTAAAATTATTAATCCAAGTGGAGCTTCTTCCCAGGATATTGAAATTGGTGATAAAGTAAGACATGACAGATTTGGAATTGGTGAGGTTACGTTTTTAGACGGAACAGATCCTCAGAATATTAAAGCAAAAGTTATTTTCATGCATGAAGGTGAGAAAAATCTTATTCTCAAATACGCCAAACTAACTAAAATTTAAAAAAAATAGACATCAGCTATTAACATTTTTTATAAATTATAAGTCTACTTATTTTGTAGACTTATAAATATGACATACATTTGCTCCTCAAAAAAGTTAAAAAAATTTAACATAGAATGTATGAAAAATAGAAAGACCATTTTTTCCACTTCTGTTTTATTTTTCTTGGGAACGACATATGCCTACGCACAGGAAAAAGATACAGTAAAAACTGCTAATGTAGAAGAGGTCGTTATTTTAGGTTCCCGAAGCGGAGCGAGATCTAAAGTAGACAGCCCGGTTCCTGTGGATGTATTTAATATAAAAGAATCTTCACTGGTTCTGCCTCAAACCAATATTTCCCAGATTTTAAATGCTATAGCGCCTTCTTTTACTTCGACGGTTCAGACAAATTCTGATGGTACAGACCATTTAGATCCGGCTCAGCTTAGAGGACTTGGTCCTGATCAGGTTTTGGTTTTGGTAAATGGTAAAAGAAGACATACTTCAGCATTGGTAAATGTAAATGGAACTCCGGGAAGGGGAACCGTAGGAACCGATCTTAATGCAATTCCTTCTTTTGCAATCAATAGAATTGAAGTTTTAAGGGATGGCGCTTCTGCACAATACGGGTCGGATGCTATTGCCGGAGTCATCAATTTAGGTTTAAAAAGAGATACCGGGAAACTAACCGGACAATTTACATATGGCGGAAATCTTACCCCTGCTGCCAACGACCATACCGGAAACTTTGACGGACAAAATTTTCAGGTGGATCTAAATTACGGGAATAAAATAGGCAAGAAAGGAGGTTTTTATAACATCACATGGACTTCACAATTTAGAAATCCTACCTATAGAGCGGGAACAGAAAGTGGTGCCATATACAATGCTTATAACGCTATTGAAAAAAGAGCTTTGAATGACGGAGTTAATCTTTCTTCGTTGTTTACTGACATCAATAACACCCCCAATTCGCAACAAATTGTAAATTACATTCATCAATATTCTCAGAATGTAGGCTATTTTTCTCAAAACTTTCAAAACCAAATCCAGGGAGCTAATACAATTGGAGCATTACAAGGGTTATTGGGTGCTGATGTAACCAATCAGGAATTGGCTTATAGGGGATTAGACAGGAAAGATTTCAATATGCAGGTGGGGCAGTCCAAGCTGAATAACCACCAACTTTTTGCCAACATAGAAGTCCCAATTAATGACAGTTGGAAAGTCTACACTTTTGGCGGCTATAGCTTTAGACACGGTACTTCTGGAGGCTTTTTCAGAAGACCTAATCAAAGCAGGACTTTTACGGGGCTTTATCCGGATGGATATTTACCGCAGATTGCAACAGACATTCAGGATTTATCTCTTTCTGCAGGAATTAAAGGCGACTGGGATGGATGGAATATTGATTTCAGTAATACCTATGGACAAAATTCCTTTGACTACAATATTCAGAATACAGGAAATACTTCTCTAAGATTTAATTCCCCAAATGAATTTAGTGCAGGAGGATTGAGGTTTTCTCAAAATACGATCAATCTTGATTTTTCAAAAAAATATGATGTTTGGCAGGGAATCAATATCGCATTTGGAGCGGAGCACCGTTATGAAAATTTTAAAATAACAGCAGGCGAGGAAGCTTCTTATGCAACCTACGATGTAAATGGAAATGTATGGAATGGTACTACTTCCAGACCAACTGATTTCTTTGGAAATGGAACTCAATTTCTTCCCGGAGGTTCACAAGTATTTAGCGGTTTCAGACCGGAAAATGCAGTCAATAAAAATAGACAGTCAGTGGCGGGCTATGCCGATTTTGAGTTCAATTTTACCAATTGGCTGTTGGTAGATGCTGCTGCGAGATATGAAAATTATTCAGATTTTGGATCTACCTTTAATTATAAAATTGCATCAAGAGTTAAGATTGATAAAAATTTAAATCTTAGATTGGCAGGATCTACAGGGTTTAGGGCGCCTTCTATCCATCAGATCTATTATAATGTGACCTCTACTTTATTTACAAATGGTCAACTTTTAGATGTGGGAACGTTCAGTAATGATTCTCCGATTGCGGGATTATTAGGTATACCAAAATTAAAACAGGAAACATCCCAATCTGCTAGTGTAGGATTTACGTACAAAATCCCATCGGTTAATCTAACCTTAACTGCAGATGGATATTTTACTAAAATTAAAAACAGAATTATTCTTACGGATCAATTCCTGAAAAAAGATGTTCCATTAGAAGCACAAAATGTCTATTCTAAATTAGGAGTTAACGCAGCTCAGTTCTTTACGAATGCCATCGATACAGAAACTAAAGGTCTTGATGTTGTGATCACTCATAATGCAAGATTTTCTGAGGTGAAACTCGATAATAGTTTTGCGGTTAATCTTAATCAGACCAAAAAAGTAGGAAATGTTCATTCATCAGGTTTGTTGGAATCTGCTAATCTTGAAAATACTTATTTTTCTGAAAAATCAAGGATATATCTTGAAGAGGCTGTTCCAAGAGTGAAAGCGACTTTATCCCATAGTGTTTCCTGGAGAAATGCAAGTTTCTATCTTAGAAATACCTATTTTGGAAAGGTGACGGGAGCAGATGTTTTAGATGCAAACGGAGATGGTATTATTGCATTTGATGAGCATCAGAAAATTGCAGATAAAGTGATTACCGATGTTTCTGTAGCATATCAGTTCACAAAAAATGTAGGCTTAACATTAGGGGTAAATAATATTTTTGATATTTATCCTACTAAAAACCTCCCTGCCTCCACGAATAACGACCAATTTATCTACTCCCGTTCTACATCGCAATTCGGACAGAATGGTAGATATGTATTTACAAGATTGAATTTTAATTTTTAAAAACGAACAGCTAGTTGAAAATTAAAGGTAAGGGATCTTCAAAACTCATGATCTTATCATCTGCAAGGTCAAAATCAATTTCTGTATTTTGATTGGTGAAAGCAATAACAGTCATTCCTGCATTTTTGCCAGCAAGAATACCCGAATGACTGTCTTCAATAACAAAGCAATATTGTGGCTCAATATTCAGGTTTTTTGCTGAAGTAAGATAGACAGCTGGATGAGGTTTCCCCTGTTCTTCAAACTCTGCAGAAGTAATATGATCAAATAAATGAGCGATCTCCAGTTTATCTAAAACGATTTGAATAATCCTGTAAGGAGAGTTGGTGGCTAGGCCTATTTGATACTGCTTTAATTTTAAATCTTCTATAAACTTTTTTATACCAACAACGGAACAATCTTCTGTTTGTATCAATTCAATGACCCTTGAGATGACTTGCTGTTCAACAACATCTAAAGCAATGTTTTTCCAAGGGTATTTTGTATACCAGAACCGGGTGACTTCCTTGGTCGTCATCGATTGGGTATATTGTGTAAGATCATCCGTAATGATTGCGCCGAGTGAACCAAACACTTCTTTTTCCGCTTGTTTCCAGAATTTTTCACTATCGATAAGAACGCCATCCATATCAAAAATGACAGCTCTTGCTGGTTTTATTTCCATATTTTTAATTCATAAGCAGCTTCCCAAAAATGATATTCCATTCGGGTTGACATAATAAAAGCTTCTGTCATTTTATTTCTGGTTTCTTCCGTTGCCTTTTCAGCAATAGTATCACAAATGGCAATAGCCTGGTCTACAGCGATAGAAAATTCTTCTCCTCCATAGGTTTCGATCCATTTGTGGTAAGGATTGTTTATAGCGTTTTGATGCTTATAGATATAATCTCCCACCTCCCTATAGATCCAGAAGCACGGTAATACAGCCGCTACAGCCACTTCGACTGCCTCTAAAGCGGCAGTACTTCTTAGAAAGTGAGTATAATGGTGGCAGGCAGGCTGTAGTGTTCCTTTATCAGTAACGCCAAAATCGGTAAAGTATAGCTCATGTAATGCATTTTCTACAACGATAGCATTTTCAGCAAATCTCATAAAGGTAAGTACATGCTGAAGGTCAGGAATCTTTGCTGCAATAAGAGAAAGCGTTCTTCCAAAATGCTCAAGATACAGGGAATCCTGAGCCATATAAAATTTAAACTTCTCAAGCGGTAAAGTACCATCTGATAATTCTTTGATAAAAGACATTTCCAGAATAGACTGGTATTTTGGTTCAATAGCTTGCCAGGTGTGTTCAGACCATTTCATTTTTGATCAGTTTTTGAGGGTTAAAAAAGTGGTTAAGCGGACCATTTCCAAGTCCAATTTTGACATCTTTCCCATTCTCTATGGCCTGATAAACGTAATTTTGTCCAAGAGAAACGGAGTCATATAAAGTTTTCCCCTGCGCCAGATAGGCAGCTATCGCAGAAGAGAGGGTGCAGCCGGAGCCATGGGTATTATTAGTACTAAATTTTAATGTTTCAAATGAATGGTAATTTTCATACTCATCATAAAATAGGGAAGTGATCGTTGAGGTTTCCTGGTGGCCACCTTTCAGGAGAATACTTTTACACCCTAATTGTTTTATATATTTCCCTGCTGTATAAAGGTCTTCAAGAGTTTCTACTTTCATGTTAGCTAAAATTGCAGCTTCATCCATATTGGGAGTGATAACATCAGCAATAGGGAAAAGCTTTTCTATAATAGCAGTAATAGTATCTTCTTCAATCAATCTATGTCCGCTGGTGGCAACCATTACAGGGTCAAATACGATAGGGATCTTTTTGTACCTGCTCAGCGTTGAGACAATGGTTTCAACCAGTTGAGGAGTGTGAACCATTCCAATTTTAATAGCGTCAGGGAAAATATCATCTAAAATCGCTTCAATCTGATCGGCAACAGCTTCTACAGGAATAGGATATATCTTTCTCACTCCCTGTGTATTCTGTACAGGTAATGCCGTTAATACTGATGTAGAAAAACAGCCTAATGCTGATGTAGTTTTAATATCAGCCTGAATACCTGCGCCTCCACTTCCGTCAAATCCAGCGATCGTTAATACGGATGGATATGTGTATTTTTTCATTTTACAATTTCATTTTTTAATTCGTAGGCTGCTTTCTGAGGATCATGAGCGCTGCATATGGCTGAAACCACAGCAATACAATCTGCGCCGGCATTTATGATATCCTTCGCATTCGTTAGGTTTACATTGCCAATAGCAACCAAAGGTTTTTCTGTGAGCTGTCTGATTTTTTTTATTCCTTCAAGACCCCATTCTGTTACCGTATCAGATTTTGTGTTGGTTCTGAATACAGGGCTTATTCCAAGATAATCGGATACTTTGGTTTGTTCATTTTCAAGTTGCTCAAGATATTCAATAGAGTAGCCAATTATCTTATTCTGAATAAAAGGCTGCTGTCTCAAATAGACAGGGCTGGCATCGCTATTTCCTACATGAATACCTGCGGTATTTGCTTTCTCAACAACATCGATATTGTCATTAATGATAAGAGGAATGTTATGCTTATCTGTAATTTCGATGAGTTGTTGGGCTTTTCTGATAAAGTCATTTGTTGGGCTATTTTTTTCTCTTAGCTGAATGATATCCACACCTCCAAGAATAGCTTGTTCGGCTACTTTCAAAAAATTTCTTCCGATGCAATCTGCCTCAGAAATAACCAGATAAAGTTGATAAGGGAAAGAATGGAAATTCATAGTCTTTCTATCTTTAAATGACTAATAAATTCTTCCTCTGTCATATTGTAAAGCTTATCAATAAGATTTACCTGCAGGGTCCCGGGACCTTTGCTTTCTGAAACAGCAATTTCGCCTGCAATACCTATTAACGCCATCGCAGCAGCAACGGCCTCGGTTATGTTTTCTGTGATTCCGATGAACGCTCCGATAAGGGCCGTGGCTGAACACCCAAGACCAGTTACTTTGGTCATCATTGAATGCCCGTTATTGATGAAAATGGTTTGTTGGGTATCTATAATGATATCTGTTTCCCCCGAGATACAAACTACT
The DNA here is from genome assembly GCF_002216065.1 of Chryseobacterium sp. T16E-39. Lineage (NCBI taxonomy): Bacteria > Pseudomonadati > Bacteroidota > Flavobacteriia > Flavobacteriales > Weeksellaceae > Chryseobacterium > Chryseobacterium sp. T16E-39. The sequence continues at coordinate 4,206,340 of NZ_CP022282.1, forward strand.
GTATTATATTGCTCTGCAAGAAATTGTGCGGCCTCTGAAGCCTCACTGCTTTTTGCGGTGCTGTCAACTCCTTTTGTCGTTGTTGTATTCGCTTTCGCCAATGCAATAATTTCAGAAGCATTACCTCTGATGACGGTAGGGTGGTACTGTAATAGTTTATTTAAAGTGCGATCACGAAAAGAGGTTGCTCCAGCACCCACAGGATCCAATACCCAGGGTTTCTTTGCTGAATGTGCGGCTTCTGCTGCCATTAACATAGATTCAGACCAATATTCATCAAGAGTACCTATATTGATAACTACTGAATGAGCAATATTAACCATTTCATGGATTTCAGATTTTGCATGAGCCATGATCGGTGAGGCTCCGACAGCTAAAAGAGCATTAGCTGTATTATTCATCACCACATAATTCGTGATGTTATGCACCAGAGGAGAATGTTGTTTTACAAACTGTACCTTTTCCCAAAGATTTTTGTCCATTGTTATTATTTAAATAAAAATAGCTTTAGGAAAAAATCCAAAACAAAAGTACATTGTAAAGAATGTCTTTTTGCTTTTCCCTACGTCGGTGTAAGCCGTATCAGGTTCAAAGGGACTCTCTCAATTCTTTTTCAGAATACCCCTAAAGCAAGACAAATGTATGAAAAATATAAGATACAACCCCATAAACCAGCAACCAATAACTAGCAGCTTCTTACCTTTCCACAAGCTCTTTTACCGTTTCTCCATAAAAATCAGTTTCCGATGTAGTGATTTTTAAAAGCTCATACCATTTTCTAAACGCTCCGATAAATACGATAAGCATGAGAACCATAGCAACTACTGCTAATGTGGCGAGAAGATATTGTCCTTTGGGAAGGTAGATGTCTGTCACCTGAATGTAACCTGCCCAAAATGTGATAATGGCCATGAAAACACCAGGAATAGCAGAACAGAGCGCATACTTCCCTCTATTCAGGCGGATGAGCATCGTTGTGCAAACAATAAGTCCACACGCTGCTAAAAGCTGATTGCTGATTCCGAATAACGGCCAAATACTGCTTACATTTCCTGTAAAGACGAGGTATCCCCATGCGAAAGTAAAGAGGAGACTGCTGATGATAATTCCAGGAGTCCAGTTCTTGTCATTAAATTTTGGAATGACGGACCCCAGCATTTCCTGTAAAAAGAAACGCCCCACTCTTGTTCCTGCATCGATAGCGGTAAGAATGAATACAGCTTCAAACATGATCGCGAAGTTGTACCAGTACGCCATCAATTGATCCATATATGGGATTTTATTGAAAATATGAGCCATTCCTACGGCCAGAGATACTGCACCTCCGGTTCTTCCATGCAGGTCAATTCCTATCTTTTGAGAAAAATAATCAATGTCTACTCCATGTAGTGCTGGATGTGCAGCAAGGAAAGCATCATAAGATTCTTTCGGAGTATTAATCGCGAAATAATCGCCTGGCATTAAAGTACATGCAGCAATTAAAGCCATAAGAGCTACGAATCCTTCAACAAGCATCGCTCCATATCCTACAAAAAGAATTTCTCTTTCTTTATTTAGCATTTTAGGGGTAGTTCCGGTCGCGATCACAGCATGGAATCCGGAAATAGCTCCACAGGCAATAACTATAAAAATAAAAGGAAGAACAGGTCCTCCTATTACAGGTCCTCCACCATTCACAAATTGACTGATTGCTGGCATTTGTACCGTTGGGTGAATCGCAATAACACCAATGGCAAGCATCACGATGGTTCCGATTTTTAAATAGGTAGAAAGATAATCTCTCGGTACCAACAATAACCAAACAGGTAAAACAGATGCTAAAAAGCCATATAAAGGTATTGCTATGGAAATAGTTGTAATATCCCATGAGAATAAACTATTCATGGTTTCATTTTGCATAAGATTGTGCCCACCAATGATACCTGCTATTAAAAGTACTCCACCCAGTATACTTGCAAAAGTGACACTGTTTTTTCTATAACGCATAATTAATCCCATGATGATAGCAATAGGCATTGTAATCACTACCGTAAATAAAGACCATGATGCCTCATGCATTGCATTGATACAGGCCAATGATAAACCTGCCAATGTAAGAATCAAGATGAATAAAATGGCAAAACCAGCTACGGTTCCTGTTGTCTTTCCAATTTCTTTAGAGGCAATCGTGGCTAAACTTTGTCCCTTGTGCCGTACAGATGCAAATAACACCACCATATCATGCACTCCTCCTCCTAAAACACATCCTATCAGAATCCATAAAGCTCCGGGGAGATATCCGAATTGTGCAGCAAGAACAGGTCCTACTAATGGCCCTGCCGCTGCAATAGCTGCAAAATGATGCCCGAAAAGAACATTTTTATTCGTAGCAACATAATCTTTACCATCGGCAAATTCAAGTGCTGGGGTCGTATTTTTATCATTGAGACGCAATACCTTATTGGCAAGAAAAATCCCATAAATACGATATGCTATTGCGAAAATAAGGAGCGAGGTGAAAACTAAAGTTAAAGCATTAATGTTATTTAGGAAATCCATATCATCTTAGTTTTTTATAAATAAATAATTAAATTTTTTGTTTATTTTATTTTGAATAATTTAAACAATGGCCAAGTTAATTAATTTATGAATAAAAAATATGAATATGTATATCAATCTAGCAAATTAATAAATTATGTGATGTTTTTGTTTTGTAAATATTTATGAATCAATAAGTAGTAATCTGAATTGGTTTTAGAACTATATATTGTAAGTTTCTATATATGAAAGTAAACAGCAGATAATTTATTTTTCTACTTTTTCTGAGATACGATATAGGTTACCATCTCGTCAACCAGTTGGTTAAGATAAGCTTTATCTGTTGTCCCAAAACCATGTATACCTCCGTCCACGATAGTCAGATTGTTTTTCACCTTCTTTTTATTAAGGTCCTGTTCTAATATTTCTGATTGTTTTAAAGGAACAATTTTATCTTTATTCCCTTGTAGAATAAGAGTAGGCGTTGCATTATCAACATAATTGACAGGAGATAGCGTGTCAAAATAATTGATCACTTTACGCTTATCTTTTTTAATATCATACCCGGAGATTCCTAAAATCAGTTTTTCTCTGAGGTCAACAATTTTCTTTGAAAACAGACTGACAAAAAAAGCACCTACTTTTCCTATACGGGTATGGAGGAGTTTATTAAGATCCGTTGGGCCATAATTGTTTACAACATAATTTACTTTGGCAGAATAGTTCGATAACCCAGGATCTCCGGTGAATTCATTATCCTGGGTATATGCTGCCAATAATGAAAGATGGGCTCCGGCAGATACTCCGAAAAGGCCGATATTATTGGTGTCAAAATGATATTGATCTGCATTTTTTCTCACCCATCGGATGGCATCTTTAGTATCCTGAATGGGAAGAGGGAAGTGAACATCTTTGTTTACCAGTGTATAGTTGATGCTTATCACTATATACTCTTTTTCTACCAGTTTTAAAATCATGTTCTCGATATAGGTATCTGCGTGTACTATTTTATCACCACCAACCCAGCCTCCGCCATGTACATAAATGAGGACGGGATACTTTTTATCAGAAATGTTTTTGGGGCTATAAATATCCAGGGCCATTGAGCCTTCTTTATTTGTTTTGTAAAAGATATTTTCTGAAGAGAGAGTTTTTTCCGGCAAAAGAGTACTCTTTTCACCTTTTGGCAGAGCCAGGTTCTGGGAAAAACTTAAATTAAATACAACTAAAAATAAAATAAAAAACAGGTTTAATAAAAACCTGTGTGCTATTGTATTGTTTTTGAATGATTTCATATGATATGTTTGAGCGATTGGTTATTTAACTAATTCCTCAAAAAGTTTACCAAAAGTCTTTTCCAGATCCTTAGATTTTCCGGGATGAGGTCTGGAGGTCTGTATCACAGAACTTCGGACAGCGGTTAACCAACGGAAGCGCTCAGGGATTTCGAGTAAAGCGATAGGTCCGCCACCCTTATCCCCATTGGCAATTTTTTTAAAGCTTTCCAGATTCTGTATAATATCCTCATAGTCCAGTTTACTGTGCATCAGCTTAAATTTATCAGGACACAGATAAAAATCAGAACGGATGAACTTTTCTTTTTTTGAAAACATCACGAGTCCAATATTGAAAAATTCTTCTCTTTCAACTTTCGGGACCAAACGGATCACAGCGTATTCGTATATTTTATCCTCTTGCATTTTTCGCTTCGTTTAAAAAGATTTGTGAATTCTCCAGTCTTGTTTTCATAAATTGGAAATATACCTCACGGATCTCATCCGGAGTTTCCTCAGCATCATCCCAGTGTAACCAATCTTCAGGAATTAAATTAACAATGTCTCTGAATACAGTGTCATTGAGAACTTCATGTGCCCATCGGTCTGCTTCATCCAGCATTTTAGCTTTAGGAAGCAAAACATGATCTTTCACATATTTAAATGGTGTTTTTGCTGCAGTGTCAAAATTCTGCCATGAATGATGGAAATAGAAAGATGCTCCATTATCAATCACCCAAAGTTCCTTATTCCACATCAATAAGTTAGTGTTTTTATAAGTACGGTCAATATTGGTGATGAACGCATCCAGCCAGACAATTTTTGAAGCAAGAAGAGGATCAATAACGACTCCCGGGTCATAAGTGATTGATCCGGAAAGGTAATGAAGTCCAAGGTTTAATCCTTCAGAAAATTTTAATAAATCCTGAATTTCCTCATCCGCCTCAGTTCTTCCGAAATCGACATCAAGATGTACGAAGACCAATTCAGGAATTTTCAATCCTAAAACTTCCGTTATTTTGCCCCCTAAAAGTTCTGAGATCAACATTTTTACTCCATGGCCTGCACCACGGAATTTAAGCACATATTTAAAATCATCATCTGCTTCTGCCAAAGCCGGAAGTGATCCACCTTCTCTTAACGGCAGGATATAACGTGTAACGGTTACTGTTCTTAAATCCAACATACAGCAAAAATAAGATTTTACTTTGTGTTTGTTTCTATTTTTAATATTTTTAAGTGAAAATAAGTCGATCGCAAAGACGCATTAGGATTATCTGGTTTTGCTTTTGGGATTAACTATAACAAACAAAATATGGGAATCATTAAAAAACAGAATATTATTATTTCAAATCCTGAAACGAAGGATTTTCTTGCAGATGCATACTATCCTGAAACCAACGGGAAACTGCCATTAGTGATTTTCGTTCACGGCTATAAAGGCTATAAAGATTGGGGTGCCTGGAACCTGATGGCTGAAAAATTTGCGAAGGCAGGTTTTTTCTTTGTTAAATTTAATTCTTCTCATAATGGAACAACTGTAGAGGATCCTCATAATTTTGGCGATTTGGAAGCTTTTGGAAATAATAATTATTCCAAAGAACTTTCAGACCTTGGAGCTGTAATCGATTATTTCACTGCAAATGATAAAGTAGATGACCAAAAGGTGGTTTTAATCGGGCACAGTAGAGGAGGAGGAATTTCGATTATAAAAACTTTTGAAGATGAAAGGATTAACGGATTGATCACCTTAGCAAGTGTAGATACGTTAGAACGTTTTCCCAAGGACAAAGATCTTGAAAACTGGAAAAAAGAAGGCGTTTATTATGTATTGAACGGAAGAACGAAACAAGAGATGCCTCATTACTATCAATTTTATCAGGATTTTGAAAAAGATGTGCATCGTTTTGATGTTGAAAGATCGATGGAGATGGCAAAAGCTCACGTTCTGATCATTCACGGGACGGACGATGAAAGTGTTGCAGTAAAAGAGGCTGAACATCTCCATATTTTAAATCCTAATTCTGAGTTGTTTTTAATAGAAAATGCCAACCACACTTTTGGAGCAAAAGAGCCGTGGACCGAGCCTGGTCTTCCAAAAGATTTGAATACGGTTACCGAGAAATGTATTGATTTTATTAATCTGAAAATGCTATAGACGAGATAATACCTTCTAAGATATGACACTCATTCCACAATATAATCCGGAAGGTTTTAAAGCAGCTGTAAAAAGTGGTTCTGAGAAATCTGTTCATAAAGAGCCATCCGATTTTTACATTGTTGACCTGTCTGTTCAGAAAGATCAGCTGAATTTACCATTTCTTCCTCATCGTCTTACAATGAATGATTTTGTTTTTGTGAAAAAAGGGGAACTGGTAAAAACAGTATGCTCAGATTCTTATTCTATTCCGGGGTGTACTTTGATGATTTTACCTGCCTATAAGATAAGGACGATGGAAACTTTTTCTGAAGATATAGAAGGCTATTACTGCCATTTTCCTGACGAATTGCTTTCAAGAGACAATGGTTTTAAAAGTTTGCAGGAGATACTTAATTATCTGGATCTGAAAAATGATCATCGTATCACAATACCAGATGCTATGAAAGAAAATCTTTTGTTTATCCTGAAGAGAATGAAGGAATCTTATATACAAAATGATAATGATTTAATAAGTTCCTATTTGCAAACTTTTTTAGCAGAAATAAAATCTATCATACAGGATCTTCCACCCATTATTCTCACAACTAATGAAACAACTGCTTTTCATTTTAGAAAGGCAATCACACAATATATCAATTCAGTTCACAGTATCCAGGAATATGCGGATATGCTTCATGTTTCTCCTAATCATTTAAATAAATCGGTTAAAATGGCCACAGGAAAAACTGCTTCCTCAATCATTAATGAAACCCTGACCATGGAGGCCAGATCTTTACTTTCAAATACTCAATTGAGTATTGCAGATATTGCCTTTTCTCTAGGAATCGAAGACCCCTCTTATTTTACCCGTTTTTTTAAGAAGCATTCCGGAGTTTCTCCCAATCAGTACAGAAAAAGGATTGGTTTGTCCTATTAATTGCTTTGTTTGTTCTATGTTCGGACTTGTTATCCTGCTGAAATTTGCAGTATAATAGTTTGATAATATGAATTTTAAAATTTTAGTGCTGCTTTCCTTTGGATATGCTGTTTTCGTTCAAGGCCAATCAAATGATGCAAAGCAAGATATAAATCCTCCTGTAGTTTTTGAAATACTCACCGGAAATGTAGGGATTGCTTCACAATTAAACATCAGTAAAAATTTTAAAGACATACCAGGTTTATCTTTTTTCAGTGTCAGTAATATTTCCTCAAAATGGAATGAAAAGAATGCTAAAGATGCGATGTCTCAGTTTAATCTGGCATATGAATTTGTAAAGGGTTTTCGGGTGTTCGGTGGTATTCATTATACACCATCAACGGGCTTGCGACCCAGTGTTATGATGCTGTATTCATATGTGGGGGATGAAATTACAGTTGTCATTGGACCCAGAATTGACTTAGCGGATAACAGTAATCTGGAAGGTTTTGGAATGGTGGAGTACAAGCCTAAGTTAAATGATCATTGGAAAGTATATTCAAGATTGCAGGGTTTATATGCACAATCTTTAAAGGGCGGAATCCATGCAAGAAGCTACCTAATGGTAAGAGCAGGGATGAGTTATAAAGACTATAGTTTTGGACTTGGAGCCAACTTTGATGCTTATGGTCCGGAAAGGATGATAAAAAATAATGTTGGAGTTTTTGTTGCGGCAAGACTTTTCAAATAAAATGAATTAAAAAATAATATACAATGGAAAATACAGAATTGAAAAAATATTTCGACAGAATACATTATTCTAAAAATGCAGAACTTACTATTGAAACTTTAAAAGATATTCACGCTCTGCAACCACAATACATTACCTTTGAGAATATTGATACGTATACAGATCATGTTCCAAGGGTAGATTGGAGATCTGTGTTCAATAAACTGGTGATTGGAGGTAGAGGTGGATACTGCTATGAGCAAAATGTTTTGTTGAAAAATGTGCTGGAAACAATTGGCTTTGCTGTCACAAGTCATCTGGGAAGAGTTTTGTGGGGTGGAGAAAAGGAAAATAAGCCTCCCAGAACTCATATGCTGCTTATCGTATCTCTTGATGAAAAAAAATACCTTGTTGATTCAGGATTTGGTACAGTAACGCTCACTTCACCATTGGTTTTGGACTCTGAAGAGGAACAGATAACACCTAATGGAATTTTTAAGCTATCAAAAGAGAATAATCTGTATACTCTGACCTTAATAGCTGAAGATAAAATGCCAATCTATGAGTTTTCTCTGGAACCTGTAGAACAATCTGATGTTGTAGTTGCCAATTGGTATATTGCGACCAATCCCTCTTCAATATTCAGAGAAAACCTGATCGTGACTAAAGTTGATGGAATAGCCCGGTATACTTTGAATAATACATCACTTCATATGCGCTACAATAATGGGGTAAGAGAGAATATTGATATTAATAACCCAGAAGAATTATTTATTCTGCTTGAAAATGTATTCAATATCAATATTAAAAATATAGATGATAAAGAATTACTTATGAAAAAAATAATAAAGAAATGTAGGCTGAAATAAAAAGGGATGACTTGTAATTAAGTCATCCTATATATTTAATTTTATCCACTTTAGATTTTAACGTATTAAAGTACTAAAATTCTCCAGGCTTCTTCAATGTTATTATTCAATAAAAACTCCTGGGCTTTTTTATGGATATCTTCATCTGCATGGCAGTTTTCTGATGGTAAAACCTCAATGTTAGCGAGCATTCCCAGATCATTTCCAGTAAAGATTTTACTTAATTTTATTGCATCAGGAAGTAGATCAAAACCAATTCCTTTTGTTACGAGAGGCTTGGGAACTTCAAAAAGATTATCCCCATTATTTCTGGAATACCAGTTTCCACCCAAACGGGCTACCATATCCAGTTTTGCCTGATCAAGATTTCCTTGTTCATTCAAATATTCTTCTCTGATATGAATTTTTTGAACTTCACAGATGACAAGATTTCCAGCACCTCCCTGATCTCCCAAAGATTTAATCTCTAAAACTTTGCATTCAAAATTAACCGGGCACTCCTCTATGAGTTTTGGTTGCACCAGGTCTGCATCCTTCATCGTAAGTCCGGATTTGATAAATTCATTTACTCCACCTTCATATTCCGTTGAAGCTAAAGAGATCTGCTGTACTATTGGAAAGTTAACGGTTCCAATCACGACTTCCGGGACTTCTAAAACATTTTCCAGGGTATGTTTTGTGGTATTGTCACGAACTCTTCTTGATGGTGAAAAAATCAGGATAGGAGGAACCGTACTGAACATATTAAAAAAGCTGAATGGTGATAAATTAATAACCCCATTTTTATCTACTGTTGAAGCCAACGCAATTGGTCGGGGTGCAACAGCAGTCTGCATGATTGTTTGTAATTGAACGGCGGTTATTTCTGATGGTATAACTGTTTTCATATTTTTTATTAACCACAAAAGTCACAAAAGTTAATTTTAAAGAAATTTAGTGTAGATCATTTAAGTTCAAAAAAGCATGCTGTAATATTGGTTTACAAACGTTTCCTGACCTTCGTGGTACAAATTTTTTACATTAAAATTAACTAATATGCCTTTGGGTTTTTTCATTAAATTAATATAGTTAAGAATTTGAGCACGATGAATATCATTTAACTCAGCAACTGCTTTTAATTCTACAACAATGAGATCTTCAATCAAAAAGTCGCAGAAGAATTCACATTCCAGCTCTTTGCCTTTGTATATTACAGGGATTTTTAGCTGGGTCTTGAAACGGATATTTCGTAATTGCAATTCCTCTTCTAAGCATTTATGATATACACTTTCCAATAAACCGGGACCCAATATTTTGTGAACTTCTATGCAAGCTCCATTTACTTTATAAGTCAAATCGGTTAAGTAAGATTGCGTAATCATAAAATCTTTTGTGACTTTTGTGGTTAAGCTTTATAACGTTGGAATTATTTTTCCTGAAACTTCACCAAAGCCTACTCTTACACCGTCTTTTTCAGCCCAGGCTTTCATGGTAACAGTGTCGTTATCTTCAATGAATTTTCTTTCCTGACCATTGTTTAACTGGATAGGATTTTGCCCCTTCCATGATAATTCAAGCATAGAGCCAAATGATTTTGGATCACTTCCTGAAATAGTACCACTTGCATACAGGTCACCAACTTCCAGGTTACAGCCGTTGATGGTATGGTGAGCCAGTTGCTGCGTCATATTCCAATACATAAACTTATAATTACTCTCACAGATTAGATTTTCTTCTCCGTTCTCAGGCTGTAAGTAAACTTCAAGATTGATATCATAGTTTTTGTCACCTTCAAATTTTAAATAATCTAAAACTTCAGGGTCCTGTGCAGGGGAGGTAGTTCTGAAAGGAGCCAGGGCTTCTAAAGTAACAACCCATGGAGAAATAGATGAACCAAAGTTTTTACCTAAAAATGGTCCTAGTGGAACATATTCCCAAGCCTGAATATCTCTTGCAGACCAGTCATTGAAAATAACCATCCCGAATATAGCGTCTTCTGCCTCTTTTGTGGAAACACTTTCGCCCATATCGGTATTTTTATTGATGATAAAAGCCATTTCTAATTCAAAGTCCAGTTGTTTGGAAGCTCCAAAGATTGGTTTCTCTGCATCTGCGGGTTTTGTCTGTCCTTTTGGTCGGTTGATATCTGTTCCTGAAATAACGATGGACGATGCTCTACCGTGGTAGCCCACCGGTAAATGTTTCCAGTTAGGTAGTAAGGCGTTGGCAGGATCACGGAACATTTTTCCAACATTGGTTGCGTGTTCTATACTGCTGTAGAAATCCGTATAATTTGGAATGTGGATCGGCATGATCATTCTTACTTTGTCCAGATCATAAAAAGCATCTTCTATTGTTTTCTGATCTTTTGATAAAGTGGAGCCTTCCTGTAATAATTCCTGAATTTTAGCACGAACGGCATTGGTAACCGGTTTTCCCAGTTCGATAAATTCGTTTAAGGTATAAGCTTCAAAGACATTGTCTTCAAGTCCTGTGATGTCTTCAAAATAGCCCAGATCATATAAACTGGCAAGATCCACAACCTGATCTCCGATTCTTGTGCAACATCCAATATATTCTTTATTGAAAACGGCTACTCCAAAAGGAATATTATGTATAGAAAAGTCTGAATTTGAGGAGTACTCTACAAATGATTTCATAAGATTGTAATTTAATTGAGATTAATAAATCTGTTAAAATTTGGGTTCCAATATCTCAAGTGGCCGTAGCAGAAAAGCAAAGTTTTCCAGCTAAATATTCTTAAAACTCATTAGTACTGTAAGATTAAAATCAATATCGTAAGTACTAACTCAATGTTGAGATATTAAATAAATTACCTTCTCACTACGCTCTTCGCAAAAACGAGCGCCCTCAAGATATTTGTATTATTTTTTTGAATAAGAGGCTTCATCAATCCACCTGTCTTTTGTATTAACGTCGATCAGGTAAAGGATATTATCCTGTCTGGTTAATAATAAAGTTTTGGTCACGGGGATAGGAACTTTTTTACCTTCAAGAATGTTGGCTCTTAGAGAAAGAATATTTTTCTTCCTGATGATATCTCCTGTAAAAACATTGGAACTGCTTTCACCGGTAGCTTTATCATCGAAAACCTCTACATAGGTTGCATTATTTCCTTTAATGATAATAAAATCCCTTTCTGTGTGATCATCAGCATCTTTAATAAAGACAAACTTTTTGTCGTCTACATTTACATTTTCCAGATGTTGATTAATGCCTTTTCTTTCTTCAAGTCTGTTTAGAATTTCATTAAGTGTTCCGTACTGAGCTTTTACGCCTAAGGCACTGAAAAATAAAATTCCGAATACAATTTTTTTCATAATAAGTGTTTTAAAAAAAAGTTTTGTCAAGACTTTGTATCCTGACAAAACTTAGTATGATATCTGGAAATTATAGATTTCCTCTTTTATCCTGTTCTCTTTCTAATGCTTCAAATAATGCTTTGAAATTACCAGCTCCGAAGCTTTGTGCACCATGTCTTTCAATAATTTCAAAGAAAAGGGTAGGACGGTCTTCTACCGGCTTAGTGAAGATTTGTAAAAGATATCCTTCTTCATCATGATCAATAAGTATACCTAAATCCTGTAATTTTTTAAGATCCTCATCGATGTGACCTACTCTTTCAGGAACCATATCGTAATAGGCTTCTGGTGGAGCAGAAAGGAATTCTACCCCTCTTTTTTTAAGTTCTGTTACAGTGTGGATAATGTCTCTTGTCGCAACCGCGATATGCTGAACACCTTCACCTTCATAGAAATCAAGATATTCCTCTACCTGAGATTTTTTCTTTCCTTCCGCTGGTTCGTTGATAGGGAATTTAGCGAATCCGTTTCCGTTCGACATTACCTTAGACATCAACGCTGAATATTCCGTATTGATCTGTTTGTCATCAAAAGAAAGGATATTTACAAATCCCATTACTTTTTCATACCATTCTACAGTCGGAAGCATTCTGTTCCAATCTACATTTCCTACACAATGGTCTACATACAATAATCCCGCATCTTCAGGTTGATATGCACTTTCCCATTTTTCATAACCAGGCATAAATGGACCTGTATAATTTTTTCTTTCTACAAACATGTGAACAGTCTCTCCGTACGTATAGATTCCGGACATTCTTACCTCACCATGTTCGTCAGTTAAGGTTACAGGCTCTAGATAAGGTTTACCCCCTCTTTTTGTAGTTTCCTCAAAAGCTTTGTAAGCGTCATCCACCCAAAGTGCTAAAACCTTTACTCCATCTCCGTGTTTTTTTACATGCTCATTGATTGGTGATTCAGAAGAGAGTCCTGTCGTTAAGATTAATCTTATTTTTCCCTGTTGAAGAACATAAGAAGCACGATCTCTTACTCCTGTTTCAGGACCAGCGTATGCTACAGACTGAAAACCAAAAGCGGTTTTATAAAAATGAGCAGCCTGTTTAGCATTTCCTACATAAAACTCAATGTAATCTGTGCCATTAATTGGCAAAAAATTCTCTGCTTGAGCGATTTTTTCGGCAAATGTAAGTGTTGACATATTTTCTTTTTACTTTTATTTTTATAGGTATGCAAATTACAAAAATCTTAGATATGGCAAAAGTATTAATGGGAAATCCTTAAATAGGGTTAACATAATCTTAAAGAAGAGTTCATTTAAGTAATTTTAAGTTTAATATCTTCCAATTTGGTTAATTACATTTGTATTACAAAGACAAGTGAAAGAAAGATATTTTCGAAAATTTGAAAGCCGTAGATTTCTACGGCTTTCATTTTTTATTGTTTAATCTACCTGCATCAGGATTATAATTATCCCATATCTTCCAGACGTTATCTATTTTTCTGATAAAGTAGATCTGCGTATTAAGTTGATTAACAAAATTTTCTTCACCTGTTTCCCCTACTTTAAATAACAAATTCCAAAATTCCTGCGTTTCTAATATTTTTTTATCAGGTTCATCAGTAACCATATGGATATCGAAAACTTCAAAGTTGGAACGGTTATTTTTTGTGACAAGCTGAAACTCTCTTTCACATAATTCTTTACTAAACTGGGAAGCTCTTTCAAGAAAAGGGGAGTCATCGAAAACAAGCTCTTTGAAAAGGTGAGTATTATGCTCGGGAAATTTTTTGTAGAATTCAAATGCTGTTGAGCAGTATTTGTATACAATATCGCTGAAAAAAGCTTCATCACCGGATTCCGTTTCCTGTTTCTTTTCTCTTACAAACTGGATGTAGGCATTCAGATCTTTGAAACCCAGGAAGATACAGATCTTATCAAGGGTTTTTAAAAAACGGAGGTCATTGTGGGTTTTATCCTGATAATCATTTTCAAAAAACCGCTGCAAAGTAACATGGGAAATGGTATTTCCTATTTCGAATTTTTTCCCTCCTTTTAGTTCTTCCGATTCCGACAGTTCATCTTTGATAATTTCGGAAAGAATGATATAATGACTTCTCTTCCAGTCTTTAACATTTCCTAAGACTGAATTTTTTATTTTAGAATGTTTTACTATTTCCTCTCTTATTGAGTTATATATGGTTTTCAATTTCCTTACTTTAGAAGGGTTTTATCAAAAATACTGCCAAAGCCTCAGATTGCTTTTTTATCGATCCCTTTTTGTTCAGTGCACAGCTGTTTAGGAAAAGTGAAGATTATTTAATGTTTAAACCTCTCGAAAGCAGCTTGTTCCAGCATTTCCCTATCGTCGGGATGGGCGATACTGATTAGTTCCTGGGCTCTTTGACGAAGGTTTTTTCCGTACAAATAAGCGGTTCCGTATTCAGTAACCACATAATGGATATGTCCTCTGGTGGTTACAACACCGGCTCCCTGTTTCAAATAGGGAACGATCCTTGAAATCCCTTTTTTGGTTCTGGAAGTAATGGCAATAATTGGTTTTCCTCCTTCACTTAAAGCAGCTCCTCTCATAAAATCCATTTGTCCACCAATACCACTGTATTGTAAGGTTCCTATGGAATCTGCGCAAACCTGTCCTGTTAAATCAATTTCAATAGCAGAATTAATAGCAACCATTTTTTTGTTTCGCATGATATTGATCGGGAAGTTGACATCACTTACATCTTTAAATGCAAAAACAGTATTATCATCTACATAGTCGTAGAGCTTTCTGGTCCCAAAACAAAAACTGGTAATTGTTTTATTATCGTTATAGCCCTTATATTTATTGTTGATGACGTCGTTTTGAATAAGATCTATCACCCCGTCACTTAACATCTCGGTGTGGATGCCTAAATCTTTATGGTTTCCCAAACACTTCAAAACAGCATCCGGGATTGTTCCGATACCCATTTGGATGGTGGATTTATCGTCAATAAGTTCAGCTACATTTTTTCCAACCAACATTTCCTCAGGGCCAACTTTTGATCCATAATCTACTGTTGGTAATTCTTCTTCATGCCATACCAGTTTATTGATCCTGCTGATGTGGATCATTCCATCTCCATGGGTTCTTGGCATTAATGGATTTACGATGGCAACAATTATTTTTGCGGTATCCACAGCAGCCCTGGCAACATCTACGGAGGTTCCTAATGTACAGAAACCATGTCTATCCGGAGGGGAAACAGTAATAAGTGCTACGTCCAGCGGCAAAATATTATTTCTGAATAGAATGGGGATCTCACTTAAAAATACAGGCACAAAATCTCCTCTTTCTGAATTTACCGCATCCCGTACAGGAGTGGAAACAAACAGGGAATTAACAAAGAAACTGTCTTTATATTGAGGTTTTGCAATCTCAACATTGCCCTGCTGGGTAATGGACACCATTTCCACATTTTCTAATCTGTGAGATTGTCTCGCTAACTCATCGATCAGATAATTAGGAGTACATGCACTTCCATGAAAGAATACTCGATTTCCGCTTTTTACAGTATATACGGCTTCCTCTGCACTAATGTAATTGTACATAATATTTTTTTTGAAATAACATTTATACCGACTGCTCTTTGCAGTCATTTGTGTTTTTTTACATTTATTCCAACCAGGATGTTTTATAAGTCGGATCTTCCACTTTCATAGCCTCTTCGGTTATTTTTAGTGGACGGAATGGATCTACCATTACGGCATATTCTTCAGTGAATTTCTTACCAATGCTTCTTTCCATTGCTCCGGGGTGTGGTCCGTGAACAATTCCTCCCGGGTGTAAACTGAAATCCATAAGATCTACGTGATTACGACTCATAAAATCCCCTTCGGTATAGAATAATACCTCATCGGAATCTATATTGGAGTGATTGTAAGGGGCAGGAATAGCCAATGGATGGTAGTCATACATTCTTGCACAGAAAGAGCAGACTACAAAGTTATGCCCTTCAAAATTCTGGTGAATTGGTGGCGGTTGGTGTATTCTACCTGTAATAGGTTCGAAATTTTTGATATTAAATTTATAAGGATAGAAGTAACCGTCCCAGCCCACAACATCAAAAGGGTGTGTTGCATAAATGAAATCAGTGATCTGATTTTCTTTTTTTACTTTAATTAAAAACTCTCCTTTTTCATCTTTTGGTTCAACGAATGTTGGTGCGATGATATCTCTTTCACAAAACGGAGAATGCTCTAATAATTGTCCGAATTCATTTCTGTATCGTTTTGGTGTATAAATTGGAGAATGACTTTCCAATACAAAAAATACAGTATCATCAGAATGAAGTTCTACCTGATAAATGGTTCCCCTTGGTATGATCAGATAATCACCTGTTGAAAAATCGAGATTTCCGACAAAGGTTTTTAAGATTCCTTTTCCCTGATGAACAAACAAAAGTTCATCACATTCCGCATTTTTGTAGAAATAGTCAGTGGATTTTCTAGGTTTTGATAATCCCATTTTAAGGTCATTGTTCACCAAAAGGAACTTTCTGCTATCCAGAAAATCATCTTCCGGAGTCACCTGCATTCCCTTAAACATTCTGGGAGTTACATTTTTTTCAACCGCAATTTTGGGAGTAACGTCTTTTGCCGTTCCTATAGATTTGATCTGCGTAGGGCGGTGAATATGATAAAGTAAAGAAGAGATGCCATGAAAACCTTCCGTTCCGAAAAGTTGTTCATAGTAGAATTTATCTTCAGGAGATTTAAAAATCGTATGTCTTTTCTGTGGGATGTTCCCGGAATGGTTATATCGCATTTTACCTTTATATTTTCTCAAATTTAATAATTTTTGACGAATTATTTTAAAGGATATTTATCATGAAGTTTTTTGTTTCGAAAATAATTGTTAGATTTGCCTAACAATTATTATTTCATGAAGCGAATATTATTTTCTGTTGTACTTTTATCCTCGTATTGTTTCTCTCAGGAAAAGGACAGCTTAAGTTTAAATCAAAACCATATGTCAGATTCCATTACCGTTGCAAAAAAGGAAATCAAAACAAAACTGATAGATGATGTGGTCGTTACCGGAACCATAAAACCAATGAGTAGATCTAAAAGCCCGGTAGCGGTGGAAATTTACAGTCAGAAATTTTTCCAAAAGAATCCGACTCCTAATATTTTTGAAGCCATCTCTATGGTCAATGGCGTGCGTCCTCAGTTGAACTGTTCTGTATGTAATACAGGAGATATTCATATTAATGGTCTCGAAGGACCTTACACCATGATCCTGATTGATGGGATGCCTATTGTAAGTTCATTATCTACAGTGTATGGATTAAGTGGAATCCCAAATAGTCTCGTGGATAGGATAGAAGTCGTGAAGGGACCGGCTTCATCTATTTATGGTTCGGAAGCGATGGGGGGCGTAATTAATATCATTACTAAAAATGCATTAACGGCTCCTAAATTAAGTCTGGATCTGATGACCAGTACCTGGAGTGAGGATAATATCGATTTATCTACCAAATTTAATGTAGGAAAAAAAGCAGCTTCTTTGTTAAGTCTGAATTACTTCAATTTTACAAAAAGAATAGATCAGAACAAAGATAACTTTACAGATGCAACTCTTCAGAACAGGATTTCTGTTTTTAATAAATGGAATTTCCAGAGAAAGGAAAACAGATTAGCCAGTTTAGCGCTAAGGTATTTATATGAGGACCGTTTTGGGGGCGAAATGCAGTGGACAAAAGAAAACAGGGGAGGTGATAAAATATATGGTGAAAGTATTTATACCAACAGAGTGGAAGCTTTGGGAGTATACCAATGGCCTTTGAAAGAACAGATAATTACTCAATTCTCTTATAATTACCACAACCAGAATTCCTTTTATGGGACCAATCCTTATGATGCCAAGCAGAAAGTAGCTTTCGTGCAGACGTATTGGGATAGAAAATTCGGAAACCATGATCTGATACTGGGGGTTACCTATAAGAGAACATTTTATGATGATAACACCCCGGGAACTTCGTCGGCAGACGGTCTGATCAATGAGCCTATGAAGTCTCCAATTTTAGGAGCTTTTATACAAGATCAATGGGAAATCGGTTCTAAAAACACAATATTGCTAGGGTACAGATATGATTACGATAGAATCCATCATTCAGTACATTCACCAAGATTCGCATGGAAATTTTCGCCTAATCCTTATCACACGCTCCGTTTTAACTTTGGAACAGGGTTTAGGGTTGTGAATTTATTTACAGAAGACCACGCAGCCTTGACGGGTTCCCGGGAAGTGGTTATCAAATCTGATCTGAAACCTGAAAAATCTATCAATGGAAATTTAAATTACATCTGGAAGATTCCAGTGGGCAATCGCCTGATCAATCTTGACGCTTCAGCATTTTATACCTATTTCAGTAATAAGATCGTAGGGGATTTTGATACGGATCCTGATAAAATTATTTATGACAATCTTCATGGGTACGGGATCTCTAAAGGAGCTTCGATGAATGTAGACTTTACTTTTAGTTTTCCTTTGAGTGTCAATCTGGGGGTAACTTATCTTGAAGTATTTCAGAAGTTGGATGGTGAAAATGCTAAGGTTCAGCAACTGCATGCTCCGAAATGGAGTGGAACTTACAGTCTGACGTATAAGTTCCCGAATGCTTTAACTGTGGATTTTACAGGTCAGTTTTATGGACCGATGAGATTGCCGGTTTTACCGGATGACTTCCGACCTGAGTATTCTCCATTTTATTCATTGGCTAATATTCAGGTTTCAAAAGCCTTTAATTCTGGATTTGAAGTTTATTGTGGAATTAAAAATCTCCTGAATTTTAGACCTAAAGATCCTTTAATGAGACCTTTTGATCCGTTTGATCAACATGTAAATGATCCTATTAATAATCCAAATAATTACAAATTTGATACTGCTTACGGATATGCGCCAATGCAGGGGATACGTGGATTTTTTGGAGTAAGATATACTTTGAAATGAAAATATTTTTGATTTTATTTTTAATGTTAGTGCCTCTCTTTTGTCTTTCTCAAAAGATGAGAGAGGGCACTTTTTCTGAACTTGAAAATTTGCATAATCAACACCCCAAGCCTATTATCATTCATTTATACACAGGTTGGTGTGCAATTTGTAAAATTGAGTCTTTTAATCTGAATAAAGATAAAGATTTGGTCAACCTGATTAATGATCACTTTTATTTTATCAATTTTGAAGCGGAAAAAACTAAAGAAAAGATCCGTTTTGAAGGTAAAGAATTCAGCTATTTACCCAATGGGAATTCAGGGATTCATGAACTGGCTTTAGCATTATCTAAAAATAAAAGTCAGCCGGTTTATCCACTATGGATCATATTGGACGCTAATCAGAATCTGCTGTATTATCATGAAGGGGAGTTTAAACCTGAACTGATGAAACAAAAGCTTGCAGAAATTTCGACTGTATATAATTAATAATTTCTCTCGCAGATTTTAATACTAAAATTGTTGAATCTGTGTACAACAAGAGGTCATTTCAAACTTTAAATAATTTAAATCCTTCAATATTTCAGTCACCTCCACTATCAATCAATACAGCCAGTTGAATACAAGGCTGCTCAGAACGATTGCTCCATGCATGGTTTGTTCCCCGCTGAATAACGATATCTCCAGCTTTAAGAAGAGTCTCACCTTCCTCCATAATCAGATAAAGCTCCCCGGAAAGAATAATGATATAATCTAAAGTTTCTGTCTGATGCATCATTGGGTGGGGTTCTCCAGCTTTGAATTCAACTCCCAGATCTTTATCGGGTGGAATAACTACATAACGAAAGTAAGTTCCGTTTTTTGGAGTTTGTGGAAATCCTGTGTTGGGAATTCTGGTTTCAACGTCGAGGCTTGCCGGAGTTTTCTGAGTATTCCATATATCCGAAATGATAAGACCTGGCAGATGTTCTACGACATTGTTTACTTGCTGATCTTCAACAATAGCCGATTTTCCGTTTTGTATTCCTGTTACGATGCGTCTTGGTATTTTGTTCATAATTAATGGGTCATGATCAATTTATTTCCCTGAGTAAGATTGTTTTTAAGCATTTGATGGGCCGTAAGGACTGTTTCCAAAGAAAGAGTTCCAAGGACTTTATATTTTGGAGGAACAATAATTTTTTCTTCAATAAGATTAGAAATTCTTGTTAAGCTACTTTTATAATAATCATAATTCTTTGTCATGCTATGGGTATAGTTGGAAATGTTCATGATGATATTTCCTTTATTAAATAGGATTTCTTTAGCATCTTTACTAATCAGTGCTGTTACGTCAACGTACATTCCATGTACTTTCAATACTTCAGCAGTTATTTCAGACATATAATTTCCTACGAGATCCACTCCGAAATCAAAATACTGATTGCCGTTTGCTTTAATTAATTTTTCTTTCAAATGATCTTCCTTATAATTGATGATCTGGTCTTTTTTTAAGCCCATCTCAAGCAATAAGGTTCTGTTTTCTTCTGATCCTACCGTCGCAACGATATTATTGAAGTGATCAGCTAGCAATAGTTTTATTAAAAAAGATCCAACGCCACCAGTGGCACCTGTAATTAAAATGCTGTCGCCTGGTTTTAAAGGGATGCGGTCAAAGGTTTGTAAGGCAGTCATTCCAACAGATGGGATGGCCGCAGCCTGTTCAAAAGAGATATTTTTAGGTTTCAAAACCACGATAGCTTCCGGAACGGTAATAAATTCAGCGTAAGAGCCATTACTTCCCATGGAACCGCTGCCACAAGTTACTTCATCACCAATATTAAACTGAGAAGCATCTTCTCCTTTGCCCACAATAACTCCGGAGAGTTCACGCCCTAAAACCGGGGAGCTGACCAATCGTCGTTCAAGTTCATTTTCAATCATCTGATAATCGATGGGATTAAAACCACTGGCTTTTATCTGAATTAAAACCTCATTGTTTTTAGGCTGAGGTTTTTCAATAATGCCGTCTTCTAACTGAAAGTTTTTATTAAGGATTACTGTTTTCATTATCAAAAATTTATAAGACAAATGTAAAACCAGAATAGTTTATATTTGCTACTAGTTAACTATTGGTAACTAGTAACTTTAAGGATACTATTATGTCAAAAATTATAGAAAACGGAATCGAACGTGAAGCAACGTGCACGGAAGAATTATTTGCCATGCGCGATAGCCTGGATGTTCTAGGAGGGAAATGGAAGCTGATGATTCTGCGTTATTTAACGAACCGTACAGATCTGCTGATTCATTTTAAAAAACTTCAAAGAGGGATTGATGGGATTTCCGCAAAAATGCTGAGTAAGGAATTAAAGGAACTTGAAATGAATTTGCTCATTACACGTACGATCCAGGATACGAAACCCATTACCGTAACCTATGCGGTGACTGAATATGGAAAGTCAGTGCTTCCGGTTACAGAAACCTTAGTGAACTGGGGGATTATCCATCGCGAAAAGATCAGGCAGTCGATGGGAGTTGGTGATTTAAAGATTTAAGAATTTAAATTATTGAAAAATTTAAAAATTAGAAGACTCTCGCAGATTTTGCAGATGATTGCGTTAAAAAATCTGCGAGGGAATAATTCTTTGCATTTTTATATGGATCAAAAAAGAGATATTATTTCAAAAGTACAGCGATGATCGCTAAAATAGCAGGTAAAGCCTGGACGAAAAAGATTTTTTTTGTGGCAGAAATAGCTCCATAAATTCCGGCAACTGCTACACATCCGAGAAAGAAGAGTGCAATATTCGTTTGCCATTCTACATCCTTGATAAAAAAAGACCAGATCAGCCCGGCAGCAAGAAAACCATTATAAAGCCCCTGGTTGGCTGCTAATCCTTTTGTTGGCTTAAACATCTCAGCGGGTAGGGCGGCTTTGAAAACTTCTTTCCCTTTGGTTTCCCAGGCAAACATTTCCATCCAGAGAATATAAATGTGTTCTAATGCGACTACTGCTATCAAAATTTTAGCAACGATTTCCATGATTAATTATTTTTGTGATTGTAAAACTAAAAAAATAAAGTTAAGTTTGATTATTAAATTGCAAAATGGATACTTTTAAAACCCATCTGGATAAATTCATTACGATCTCGGAAGAGGAGTATGTTTCTGTGCTGTCTTTTTTTGAGGTTGTAGAAGTGAAAAAAAAGCAGACCCTACTTTTTGACGGTGAGGTTTGTAAATCCATGTACTTTGTTTCAAAGGGATGTCTGAGAAAATTTTTCGTTAATGAAAAAGGGGTTGAACAAACCACTGAATTTGCAGTTGAAAATTGGTGGATCACAGATACATTTGCTTACGAAAGACAAATAAAAACTGAATTTAATATTCAATCAGTAGAACGTTCCTCTCTTTTGGTCATTGATCTTGAAACTCAGGAATTGTTGTTAAAAAAGCATCCGGTAATGGAGCGCTATTTCCGAATGATTTATCAGAGGGCCTATGCCGCTTCTGAAAGAAGAATCCGCTATTTATATGAAATGAGCAGAGAAGAGCTGTACGTTCATTTCAGTACACAATATCCTTGGTTTATCCAACGGATCCCACAATATCTAATTGCTTCTTTTCTCGGTTTTACTCCCGAGTATCTTAGTGAAATACGGGCGAAATTACGTTCTTAAACCAGTTTAAGATTTTTAAGATTTAAAAGTCGCAATTTTGTCATGTTATTAAAAGCTAACACAATGACTCATAAAAAAATACAATTTCCACAATTATTTTTAAGAATTGCAATCGCGGTCAGTATGCTTTCTGCGGTAGCAGATCGTTTCGGTTTCTGGGGCAAAAATGCAGCATGGGGAAACTGGGAGAATTTTGAAAAATATACCCGGCAGCTAACCTTTTTCCTTCCGGAAAGTTTAAGTCAATTTTCAGCATATATGGCGACATTCTTTGAAATTGCTATTCCGCTACTCTTGCTTTTGGGCTTTAAAACTAGAATAGCAGCTTATGGCGCAGGATTTTTACTGCTGATTTTTGCACTGTCCATGACAATTGCTCTGGGAGTAAAGGCTCCTCTTGATTATTCTGTCTGGGTAGGAAGTGCAGCAGGATTTCTATTAGCGGGTCAACAACAGTTTTCATTGAGTTTAGATCAATTAACCAAAAAAATATAATATTATGAGTACTAGAATCAATATTGCAAAAACAGATGCAGCGGCTTATAAAGCAATGATGGGATTAGAAGGGTATCTTCAGACTATTTCTTTAAACCCTATTCAAAAAGAATTAATTAAAATCAGAGCTTCACAGATCAACGGTTGTGCTTTTTGTTTGGATATGCATACAAAAGACGCTATGAAATATGGTGAAACGCCTCAAAGGATATACCTTTTAAATGCATGGAGAGAAGCTTTGGAATTGTTTACAGAAGAAGAGCAGATCTTACTGGCAATGACGGAAGAGATTACACTGATTAGCCACAAAGGATTAACTGAAGAAACGTATCAAAAAGCAACGTCATTTTTTGATGACAATCAGATTGCACAGATCATTATGGCGATTATAACGATTAATGCATGGAATAGAATTGCTATAAGCACGCATTTACCCATTATGAAGTAATTTTTTAAAATTGTTTATTAACAGCAAGAGCTTTTCATTTTTGAAAAGCTCTTTTTTGATTTAAATCGTTCCAAGGATTGATTAATAAAATGGAATGTCCTGTTTTAATAAATAGCAACAGGGTTGATATTCACCTGTGTAGATCCTTTATACAACGGTTGTCCTAAAACGAAAAGAAATTCCCAGATTTTTTCTTTCACCAAAGGTCGGCTGTCAATGAGTTCCAGATTATAAATTCCTTTCTTAGCAAGCATAAACTGATTGATCGGAAATTCTTCTTTACTCTTAGGGTTTGGATATACCTCTGAAGCCCAGGTATCTCCGCCAAAAGCGACTATTCCCTGATCAGCAAGCCATTGTGCAGCCTCCATCCCAATGCCGGGTTCAACTTCCAAAAACTGTTTATTGTCTTTGCCGATAAGTTCAAGCCATCCCGTATTAAAAAGAACAACATCTCCTTTTCTTAAAGTAATTCCCTGTTTTTTCAATACAGTCTTAATATCGGACACTGTAAATTCTGTTCCTCCGGGAATAACAGATTTTCCGTAATGTGCTGTCATATCCAGGACAACACCGCGGGTTACAAATGGTGGAACTTTTTCAATACCCAGCTTCTTAACTCCTTCTACAGTTACAAAGTCAGCAGCTTTGTTACCATTATAGTAGATATTGTTGATGCCGATATGTCCAATTCCGTTAAGTTGTGTTCCGACACCAGTCCATCCATTTACCAATTCATCATTGAATGTGAATTTATTGGGACCGATACTTTGACCAGCCTGTTCTCCTGGCTGGATATTATATAAATTAAAACTTCTGTGACGGAAAGCAGGAAGATTTTTATCAATAGCAACTGCTAAGGGTAATGTTTTGCCTTGTTTTACCAATGTAATTGCTCCTTTTACTACTTCAGGAGTTAATAAATTAGCAGCTCCTATTACATCATGAGCCCCGTATGAAGAAGGATACCATGACTGATCTTCAGGATTGACATACAGATTTTGAGCTTTTACAGATATCGTATTGAAAGCCAATAAGACTCCCAACCCGAACATTGTGATCAGATTATTTTTCATTTTCTATGATTTAGGGTTAAAAAGAGAAGTTAGAAAAAGTTGAAAATGGAAAGAGGAAAGAGGAAAGTTGAAAGTACTGTAAAGTTAATAATAAAAAAGAGCAGCTATTTTATTAAAAATTATAAAGTTTAATGGATTCAACTCTATAGTTAAATATCATTTATTCAAACAGGCTTTAATAACTTTCAATTTTCAATTTTCCTCTTTCAATTTTTTTATTAAATTCCTTTCAGTGCAGAATTGATGATGTTTAATTCTTCCTGAGAAAGGTCTACAGACATTGCCTGTGCATTTTCAATGGCCTGCTGTGCATTACGAGCTCCTGCTAATACTACGCTTATTGCGGGTTGTAGTGCTGTCCAACGTAAAACCAACTGTGAAACGGTAGCGTTTTTCTCTTGTGCTATACCTTCCAGAGTTTCTAAGAAAGTTTTTACTTTTTCAAGATCAAATTGAGCAAAATACCCATTACGATGGTCATCAGCTTTTAATTGAGCCTGCTTGAAATACTTTCCTGTTAATAATCCTCTTTCCATAGGGCTATAAACGATAATTCCAGTGTTGTTTTCTAAAGAATAAGGGACAAGATCTTTTTCGATTGCACGGTTCAGCATGCTGTAAGAAACCTGATTGCTTGCCAGTTGAATTGTTTCAGATGCTTCTTCCATCTGCTCTACAAGATAATTGCTTACTCCTGCTGCTCTGATTTTCCCTTGTTGAATCAATAGTTCTAACGCTTCCATTGTTTCGCTAATCGGCGTAGAGTTATCCGGCCAGTGCAACTGTAAAAGATCAATATAATCTGTTCCCAGGCGTTGCAGACTTTCCTCAACTTCTTTAATAATGTTTTCTTTAGAAGCGAATTTATATACCGGAAGGGTTTTTCCATTATCTTCTGCATTAAAAAAGAATTCACCTTTACCCTGATTACTTCCATCCCAAACCAAACCGAATTTGGTTAAAAGCTGGATTTTCGAACGGTCTTTTCCTTTAATAGCTTCACCAATCATTTCTTCACTTAATCCGAAACCATAAAAAGGTGCCGTATCAATGGATGTCACTCCGTTATCTAAAGAAGCATGGATAGAGTTGATGGAATCTTGTTTTTCATTTCCACCCCACATGTTTCCACCGATGGCAAAAGCACCGTGTGTAATCACTGATAATTCAAGATCGGTATTGCCTAATTTTCTATATTCCATTTTGTTTTAAAATTTTTGAAATTATTTGTTTAATTCTTTTAAGATAGCCTCACCTACTGCTTTTGCAGATTGAGGGTTCTGTCCTGTGATCACTCTTTGATCTGTCACCACATGAGTTTGCCAAAGCCCTGATTTTTCAAATTTTGCTCCTCTGGCCTTAAGCTGTTCTTCTAAAAGGAAAGGAACAACATTCGTAAGCTTTACTTCAGCTTCTTCTTCATTGGTGAAAGCATTGATCTTTTTCCCATCCACCAGGTATTTCCCATCGTTCAGTTTAATATTAACCAGGCCTGCAGGTCCATGACAAACTCCTGCTACAATTCCTCCGTTTTCATAAATTTTTGAAGCGATAGATGCTAATTCTGTATTATCAGCAAAATCCCACATGGCACCATGTCCTCCGGCGTAGAAGATTGCTGAATAATCAGCGGGTTTCACTTCAGAAGGTTGTAGCGAATGATCGATTTTATTTTTATATTCTTTATTTTCCCAGAATTCTTTGTTTACAGGATCTTTAAGATCAAATCCATCTACAGGAGGTGTTCCTCCTTTTGGACTTACAAAATCGATATCATATCCCGCATGGTGAAGAACTTCCCAGGGATGAGAGACTTCTCCCAAATAATATCCGGTGTTTTCTCCGGTATCTCCTTTTTTGTCATGACTTGTCACGACGAATAAAATTTTCTTTTTCATTTTAATTGATTTTTTGGTTTGTGAATTGGCAAATCCCATCATAAATAAACTGAGAACTAAAAGCGCAAGTTTTTTCATGATTACAGAATATTGGTTTTATAAATTTGAGGGATTTCCTGCAGTTTTTCATCAATCAATGCTCCAAATGCCTGGATGTATGGTTGTTGATTGTGTTGATCAAGTCCTGCTTCATCTTTCCATATTTCGTAGAAGATAAATTCATTTTTATCCTCTATTCCCTGATGAAGGCTGTAAAGCTCACAAGCCTCTTCTTTGCGTGTTTCTTTTACCATATTTTGAAGGACTTCCAATACTTCAGCCTGATGTTCTTCTTTTGCTTTGATGATTGCTGTAAGATATATTTTCATAATAATTTTTATTTAAATAAATTTTTCGATTGAGTTATATTGAGGATTCCAGCCAAGCTCTCTTTTTGCTTTGTCAGCATTACACAAACTATTAGAAGCAAATCCGAAATATCCTCCAGCGGGACTAAATCTATTCACAGCCTCCTGAACACTTAAAGATTGTGCAGGGAGCAAGGTGTATTTTTCGCTGATATTTTCTGCTATATTCTTTATTGTCGATGAGCCATTTTCTGCATAGTATAGAGTGCCTGCTTTTGCATTTTCCAGAGCAAGTACATATAAATCAGCCAGATCTTCAATATGAACGTTTGACCATATATTTTCGCCTTTTCCGAAATACACTCCAAAACCCTTTTCTTTCGAAAATTGGATTAATGCAGGAACCTGGATGCTATCTTTTTTTAATCCTAAACCTTGCCCATATACCATTGTGGGTACAATAACAATGCTTCTGATATTCTTTTGAGCAGACTGCAAAACATAATTGTTGATCAGTACTCTTGAAGCCATTTCCAGCCGTGGACTTAACGGAATGTCTTCAGTGAAAATAAAATCACTTTTCTCTCCATTTTCTTTTCCTCCCAGAATAGCTGATCCTGATGTGAAAATTAAAGTCTTGCCACTTCCTTCCAAAGCATTAATAATACTGTCTACAGCATAAGCGTCATCAGCAGAATCGGCATTGTGAATAATTGCATCAGCCTCATCAATGGCAGATTGTAAAACCGATTCATCATGTATGCTTCCCATAATGGATTCTATTCCTAATGATTCCAATTCTTTTATGTGGTCTTCATTACGGACTAAGCCGGTGACATGATAGTTTTTCTCCAGTAATTTCTTGGCGATTGTCCCACCAATATAACCGGTAATTCCTGTGATGAGTACTTTTTTCATTATACTAATTGTGGTTTTAATTCTTTTTCAAAAACATTTTTAACGTGATCCTGGTATAGCTTCATGTCACGCTCTATGTTTGCATTTTTCTCTACATCATGGAAGTGGAAGCTATCCATTTTTTGTAAAGAGACGAAGGCATTCATTCTGTGAAATCCGAATAACGGTCCATTATCTACACTTGTTTCACTAAAAAATTCTCCGGGAAGGGTAAAGGCTGTTTCCGGGGCATTCCAGCTGGTTGTTACCATGTATTTTCTTCCTCCGAGCATTCCTCCTGTTCCATAATTGATTTTAGGATTCTCTGCGGTTCTTCCATCACTGAGATAAATACCTTTGGCATGTCCTGCCGTGAAAACTTCGTCGATATATTTTTTAAACCCGTTAGGAAGTTGAAACCACCAGATCGGAGTGTGATAAATAATATAATCTGCCCAAACGAATTTTTGAACCTCTTCATTTTTATCATATCCTTCAGATATATTAGTTACTTTAACTTCTACATTTTCAAAGCTCTTCAATGCTTCAAGGGTGTTATCTGCAACTGTTGTATTATATTTTCCTCCGGAATGTCCAAAGTTTTGACCACCATTAATTATTAATACTTTTTTCATTGTTTTATGATTGTTTAAAATTGATAGTGCAAAGTTAGGCGGAGTTATGCTATGATAAAAATAATATAAATTATAGTTTAATATCAGAAAAATGATACATTAAATTTAATGAATTATGGTTAAATATCATTCCTGTCTTCTGTTTTATTTTCATTTTTGTCCTGTACCTTTGTTTGGAAAATTGAATGAAGTATGATACAGATAGCTGTTTTTAGCGATGTACACGGGAATCTTCCTGCTTTGGAAATCGTGTTGAATGATATAAAGAAAAGAGGAATTTCACAGAAATTCTGTTTGGGAGATTTGGTGGATTTTGCTCCCTGGGGGAATGAAGTCATTGAGAAGATCAGAGAAGAGAACATCCTTTGTTTGTTGGGAAATCATGATGAAAGAATTGCCTTTGATCTGTCAGTCATTCCATTAAGCAAGCATTCGGAAGAAGAAACAGAGGCAAGATTTGTAGCTATTGACCATTCAAAGAAAAATATTACAGAAGAAAATAAGTCTTTTTTAGCACAGTTGCCTTTTCACTTAAAATTAAATTATAAGATAGGAAAGAAACATTGGAAGCTTCAGCTGGTACATTCGGGTCTGGATAGTAATGATACGTATCTGTATGAATCTGAAGACGATGAGGTTTTTAGTGAAATGCTGAATGTTTCCCAATCAGATGTTGTATTGATGGGACATACTCATCTTTCTTTTAAAAAGAAAATTGGTGAAAAATGGGCCATTAATACGGGTTCGGTAGGACGGTCAAAAGAAGAGAACAGGCTAGCTTCTTATTTGATTCTTACGCTGAATGAAGAAGAGATCATTCCTGAGATTGTTCAGCTCGCTTATCCCGTTGAGGAAGTCGCAAAACAGATTGAAATAAGTGAGATCCCCAATTATTACGCTGCTTTTTTAAGAAATGAAAAGGAAATAAAAGTTTTAGAGTAAGGGAAGTTCAAAAGAAATAAATTCATAAAAAAAGCTGTTTCAAATTAATGAAGCAGCTTTTTTAATGATGGAATGCAGTGTGGATTATTTTACTTCCTTTGAAGCTCTGATTATAACATCAGCAACTTCCTGAGGATGAGAAATAAATACTACGTGGCTTCCTTTTATTTCTGTAATTTTCGAATTCCCATTTTTGTACATTTTGCGTTGGATGGAAGGGAGAATTGCTTCATCCTGAGTGGCTACAATACCATAAGATGGTTTTGTTTTCCAAGGAGCTTTTGTAACTTTTGCAGCTAGCGCGGCAGCAGAGAAACGTCCCTGTGATGCATACATGAAATCAGCCTGTTCTTTAGGAAGATCTGCACAGAAACCTTCATGGAATTTAGCTTTATCATAGTAAAGAAATCCTTTTTCGTCTGGAGGTAAAATTCCACTTTTTGGCGATGCGGGTTCTGTTTTTGCCCAGTCAATAGCAGATTCTCCTTCATTAAGTTGGAAAGCAGCTACATATACTAAAGCGGCTACGTTAGGATGGTCTCCTGCTTCTGTAATAACCGTCCCTCCATAAGAATGTCCCACAAGAATGGCTGGCCCATCCTGTTTATCAAGGGCATCCTTTGTTGCCCGTACATCATCAGCTAATGAAGTTAACGGGTTTTGTACAACAGTCACATTGTATCCTTTTTTGGAAAGAATATCATAAACCCCTTTATAACCTGAACCATCTACAAATGCTCCATGTACGAGTACTACATTTTTGATGACTTTGGATTGGGCTGAAAAAGACGAAAGGCCACTAATCAGTACGAATAAAATTGCTAAGAAAGATACTGACCCGAATGATTTTAAAAATGATGATTTTTTCATTGTAATATATTTTAAGATTAATATTTGCATGGACATACAAATGGTTGGCATAGGGAATCTGAAATGTTAAGATGACTGAACATTTGGCTTAAAATCGGAAGGAAATACTTCGTCTTTTTGTGATTGCCCTAATGAATTTTCCATGTTGTATATTTTTTTAACATGGCAAAGATAGGGTAGGTGGAGAGGCGATAAAAGATTAAAAAGTGGATATTTATTGTACTTTTTCCGTTTTGTGGTTGTTTTTCTTAAAAAATGCAGGAGTGAGTCCTGTTTTACTGGTGAAAAGTCTGTTAAAATAGGCTGGATCTTCATAGCCCAGATGGTAAGCTATCTCTTTGATATTGTATTTTGAATAGCAGAGCAAACGTTTTGCTTCAAGGACAATCCTGTCTTTGATAATTTCATTTGGCGAGGCGAGGTTGAGGCGGTTAAATTTTGCTGATAAAGTCTTGGGAGCCATATTCAATAAGTCGGCATAATCTGCAACCCCATGTTTTTTTCTGAAATGTATTTCTACCAGTCTGCTGAAATCGCGGAAAAATTCCATTTCCTTTGCCGGTTCATCGTTTAGTTTTCCCAGCTGTTGTTTTTTCCAGGCACGTGTGGCTCTGATGATAAGCTGTTTAAGGTAAGTCCGGATCATCTCTTCCTGCGAGGATTCTTTTGCTATAAGCTCTTCTTTAATTTGAACATAAAGGTTTTCAGCAAAAAGAGATTCATTATCTGAGAGGAGTGTACGGGGAAGGTTATAAATATTATTAAAGAGGATCCCATCACAGGCAACTTCTGCATCATGGATCTGTATACAGTAGAAATCACGGTTGTAATAGATGAAATGTGCATCCTGTTGATCCGCTTCCCTAATTCGTACTTTTTGATGGGGCCCTACAAAAAATAAAGCAGGACCATCATTGTTATATTCATCAAAATCTACAGTAACCTGAGAGGCTTTCGGAAAGAAGAGTATTCTTATATATTCATTGTATTCGTCGGTATTAATATCCTGTAAAGATTGATCATCAATAATAAGATAACCAAACATTTTATGATTGTACTCGTAATAATTAATGAATTTCATGATAGCGATAGGGGCCCTTTTGATTTATAGTCTGTAAAATTAGGTAATAATCTTATTGGTAATGATTTATTGCGTGATTAAAAATCAATATTTCTTCTGATTCTGCTCAAAGATTGTTGGGTGACTCCCAGGTAAGAGGCAATATCACTTAAAGGAACCCGTTGCATGAGGTCTGGATGTTCGGAAATGAATTTTTGATAGCGTATTGAAGCTTCTTCTCCCATCAGATAATTTCTTCCTTTAATTTTTTCCATTAAGGTTTTCTGAGTAATACTTTCAATAAGGTTTTTAAAATGAGGTAACCGTTCAAAAAGCTCATTCAGTTTTCTCTTTGAGAATACTAGTATTTGAGCGTGAGTCACTGCTATAATTTCTTCATTGGAGATAACTTCTTCGTCGAAACTATAAAGGATGGTACAAAACTTATTTTCTTTAATAAAGAACTGGATCACCTCATTGCCCTTTTCATTAGTGGAAACGATTTTCAAAATACCCTCTAATACAAAAAACAATTCCCTGGCAATCTTACCTTCATGCAGAAGAATACCGCCGGATGCAATTTCCCTTATCTCTACATATTGCCATATAAGACTGAAATCTTCAGTAGAAAATTGTTCGACAGAATTTAGAAAATGATGAAATGCCTGCATATTGTTTTTCATAATGGTAATAAGCCTTTATACAAAGGTATTACAATTATTAATCCCAGGAATAGTTATCTTCTATCTATTAATATTCTGATTATTTTGTAATTTCGTATCATAATTTAAATACTAAAATATGGTTAATTTAGAATGGTACCGTACTTTTAAAGAGATCTACAAGACCGGGACTTTAACCGGCGCTGCTGAAAGCTTATTCATTTCCCAACCGGGAGTGAGCTTGCATTTAAGTTCTTTGGAAGCGTATGTAGGATATAAATTATTTGACCGTACAGGAAGGAAAATGATCCCTACAGAACGAGGGAAGGTTCTTTATAATGCCGTTTTTGAGCCACTTCTGAAACTTGAAAATGTCGAGAAAAATTTCCAGAAATCTACAGAAAAACATACCCCAACGATCAGCGTAGGAATGTGTTTTGAAACTTTTCAAACTACTTTGGAACAGTATGTCTCTACGTTGCCATTTAATTTAATTATCAGTTTTGGAGAGTATCCGGAAATGATCGACCAACTGGATAAAGGGATCTTAGATCTTATTATTACACCCAAAAAAGGATCATCACTGAATATAGAACACGAAGCTTTTTCGTCCGAACAAATTATTTTGGTAGGAGGGAAGGATGTGGATACGGATAGCTTTAAAAAAGTACTTAAAACGAAAGATTTTGATCAGATAGAAGATTGGCTTAAGCAGGAAAAATGGTATGGAACCACAGGAGATATGGAGCACCTTTTTCAATTCTGGATTCTGAATTTTGGACATAAACCTAATTTCCGTCCAAATTATATTGTTCCTAATCTCAATTCAATTATCCGTTGCCTGAAAGGAGGAACAGGTCTTGCTGTGGTACCTGATTTTTTATGTAAAAATGAAATTGAGAATGGGGATGTTAAGCTGATCTGGGAAGGAGATAAAAAGCTTGAAAATACGTTATATTTTGGTTGCCGCAAGAAAACAAGTTATCAATCGGAGATCGGTCATATCAAAAAACTATTCAGGGAAGTTATGAGTTAAAAACTCTAAAACGATCATATCCCGCATCTGAAGGTCATTTTCAAAGATAGGAGCAGGGTAGTTTTCGATAAAGAAATCTTTACGTATCGTTTTTTTAACAAATCCGTTTTTCTCATAAAATCTGATTTGCTGAAACCCCGTATCAGAAGTTCCTACAAGCAAAGAGGAATAATGATTCTGTTTGGCTATCTTTTTTGCATTACGGATTAAAATACCACCGATGCCCTTATTCTGATAGGGGTCGGCTACTGCGATATTTTTAATTTCCAACTCTGTATCACTACTCCTGAAAAGCGCCATTACAGCAATGCTTTGTTGGCCTTTTTTGAGAACATATACATCACACCTGAAAATATATTGATGAATCGCTTCTATTGTTTCATCTGCCAATAGAAGCAATTCATAAGGGATTTCTTCATCGGTTTCGATCTGATGAAATGTAAACTCCATTATATGCTCATATGAATTATTGGATAATCTTTTCCAGAGCTATCTTTTTCTGATCTTCCCACCTTTTTAAACCCCATTTTTTCGTAAAACCCGACTGCCTGCGGATTTTGTTCATTCACATCCAGTTTGGTGAAGCCTATCTGGTCTTTCATAAACTGATATAGCTTCTTACCATATCCCTGTCCACGAAAATCATCATGAATAAATAGCATTTCCAAAGTGTCTTCAGCTACGGAAGCAAAACCTTTTGCGTTATTATTATCCGTTATCAGATAAACATCCAAATGAGGGAGGTAATCTCTCGGAATTACTTGTTGAAAATAATTAAAATCCTCTTCTGCAAGAAAATCGTGAGTTGCTTTCACTGATGATGCCCAGATTTCCATGATTCGGGGATAATCTTCTGATGTTGCTTTAATAATCTGACTGGTCATTGTTTTATATTCTCATGCAAAAATAAATAAATTTTAAATTTCATAAAGCGAGGATTTAAGACATAAAATTTCAATTTTTTATTGCAAATTTGTTAGACTTTATATTAAAAATTAAAATAAAGAATTATGCAGAAAAAAACGTACACCGGGCAGCCTGTTGTTACTTTGAATAACGGAATTGATATCCCGGCATTAGGATTTGGTGTTTGGCAGATTGATAATTTGAAAGTTTGTGAAGAAGCAGTAATCAAAGCAATTCACTCAGGATATAGAATGATAGATACAGCGTCTATTTATCTTAATGAAAAAGCTGTCGGAAGTGCTGTGAAAAATAGTGGTGTAAACAGAGATGATTTGTTTATCACTTCAAAGCTATGGGTACAGGATCATGGATATGAAAAAGCAAAAGCTGCATTTCAGAGAACCTTAGACAGATTGCAACTGGATTATCTGGATATGTATCTTATTCACTGGCCGTATGGTGATTTTTTAGGTGCCTGGAAAGCACTGGAAGAATTATACCATGAAGGTAAAATCAAAGCCATTGGAGTCTGTAATTTTACGGTAGAGAAATTAGATGAACTGAAAGCAAACTCCACTGTTCTTCCGGTGATCAATCAGATCGAGTTACATCCGATTTTCCAACAAAAAGAAATGCAGGCATATGACCGTGCAAATAACATTGTTACCCAGCCGTGGAGCCCTTTAGGAAATGGTAATGCTGAACTTTTACAAAATCCTGAGCTGAAATCAATTGCTGAAAAGTATGGCAAAACTGTTGCACAGGTTATTTTGAGATGGCATCTGCAGGAAGGCTTTGTTATTATTCCAAAATCTATTACACCCTCAAGAATTGAAGAGAACTTTAATGTATTTGATTTTGAATTAACAGAAGATGAAATGAATGTAGTGCGTTCATTGGATACTGGTAAAAGATTGTTCTTTGATCCAAAAGATCCGGAATGGGAGGTGAAGATGCTCAATTCTATAGCAGATATTTAATCATAAAATTGTATCAAAAGCGGACTTTAGTCCGCTTTTTTCTTTCAGAGGTTTCGTAGAGAGAATCTGGTGCAGGTAAGAAATAAAATAGCAACTGATATTTATCAAGCTATTTTATAGAATGTTCCCTGTAATTCTTTGTGTTTTTTCGTAAATTTTAAATCAAAAATAACGTTATGATCTGGCCCAATACATTAATTGAAAAACTAGGCGTAAAATATCCTATTATTCAGGCTCCGATGTTTGGGGTGAGCACTCCCCAAATGGTAGCAGCATCCGCAAAGGCTGGTTGTCTGGGAACTTTGGCTCTGGCTGATCTGTCTGCGGCCCAATCAGCTCAATTGATTCAAGAAACAAAAAGATTAACTGATCAAGCCTTCGCGGTCAATATTTTTGCTCATCATATTCCTGAAATTACAGATGATCTGCGACAGAAATTTGTAAAAACAAAACGATTCATCGAAGAACTGGCGAAAGAAAATCATTTGGAGATTAATCTTCCAGATCTTGAACATATCAAGGTCAACAGTTATCATGAGCAAGTTGATGTGATTATCGAACATGGGTGTAAGATAGTGAGCTTTACGTTTGGGAATCTGGATGCTGAAAGCATCAGGAAATTGAAGGAACATAATATTACCCTCATCGGAAGTTGTACATCTGTAGAAGAGGCTTTGATGCTGGAAGAGTCAGGGATTGATATCATTTGTGTACAAGGAATTGAAGCAGGAGGTCATCGGGGAACTTTTGATCCAGAAAACATTCCGGAAATTGGTGGCTTTTCTTTATTATCCCAGGTATTTGACTCTGTAAAGGTTCCGCTGTTATATGCAGGTGGTATTTATAATGCAAGAACATTATGGGCGTCAAAAGAGTTAGGGGCACAGGGATTTCAGGTAGGCAGTATTTTATTGGCTTCTCAGGAAAGCGCCCTCCAGCCATTTGAGAAAGAAAGGCTTCAAAGAGTAACTGAAAATGAAGTGGTTCTAACCCGGAGTTTTTCAGGAAGATTTGCAAGAGGAATCAGAAATCAATTTACAAAAGCATTGGATGAGACAGATTATATTCTGCCTTATCCATATCAGAATAAGTTAACCGGTGAATTACGGAAAGTAGCGAAGGCGATGAATAATGCAGATTTTGTAAATATATGGGTGGGACAGTCGATCCATACTTACAGTGAGAGCTCTGCTACAGATATTTTAAAAGAGCTTATACTTGAGGTGGAAAAGATATTTTAAAGAATAACAATAGATGGTTTAAACAAAAACTCCTTTCAATTTGAAAGGAGTTTTATGTGGAAAAATGGATGTTATATTTATTCGTTAAACTCAATAATAAGCTGATTCATTGGGCTGCTGTTAGAGCTTGTAACTGTTCCGGCGAGATCATTCCACCTTCTTTCACCACCTACCAGTATGTGGGTCGCTCCTTCGTTTCCTCCTGCATTGTTGGGTTCTCCGGCAGCAAACCAGTTTTCCGTGGTCGCGGGGTTAGTAGACCAGTTGATTCTAAATTCTTCTCCCGTAATCCATTGAAGCTGATCAGGATTTCCCGGTCTTCTGATTTTATTAAAACCAATCCATATATTATTAGCTAAGTTATAACCGGTTCCGGATGCTACAATATTCGTGTTAACCCAGGCTCTCTCAGCGTCACTCGGCATGGTTACTAAATAGCCTCCCATCTGCTTACCAAAATTAAATGCGTTGAACCAGTTGATGGATTGTGAAATTTGATAGGCACAATAGGTATGGTTGTTGACAGCCCATTTTTTACAGCCAAATTCTGTAGCTGTTCCTCCACCAGGAACCGGACCTGGAGGTTGCTGCCTGTTGGCAACAGGTTTCGGATCATAGCCTAAAATAGTGGAATTAAAGCCCGATGAACCACCTCCGTTTAACTCATCTCTGGAAATTTTCCTTACATTTCCATTACCGTCTGCTGATAAAATGACATCATTGTCTGCACCCTGATTCAATGTTCTGATTCTCAGCTCACCATTGATATCCAGAGTTTTTGTAGGTTGTGTTGTGTTAATACCTACCTGCGCACTCATACTCGATGATATGATCACTAGTAAGAATAAAATTTTCTTCATTTTTATAATGTTTTAATAGTATAAAAATAATTAAAATATTTAATCTGAAGGAAGAATATTGAACTTTAACATATTGATTATCATAGATATATGTTATTTCGTTTTGACTTTTATGAAGAATAAAATTAATTATTTAGATTTAATTCTATCATATTTTATATATGGGTAAATTATTTAATTGGATAATAGTAATTTTAAAACGATTCTTCAGTTATTATTTTTTAGATTAATTAATTGTTACCTAGCATTTATTTTCTCATTTAGATCATTTTTATGTTTTTTGAAAGCTAAAATAGTCACCCTTTTTTAAATAAAAAGCTCCCTTCTTTTTAAAGAAGGGAGCATCGATAGACATGGCTGTCATTTATTTTGTTAGGTCTAAGCCACCAAAATTACCGGAACTCATCATCAGAAAGACTCCTTGAGTCTTGTCTAAAATATCCCAATAGGCATGAAGTTCCTCGGCGTTGGTAAAGACTTTTAAATTCTGATTTTTAAATTTTTCCTTGATCAAATCGGAGGAGATAGGCTCCATTCTTTTAATTTTTAAAGCATCTTCAGAATAGAATACTATTGCTTCATCTAAGCCATCCATTGCATGGTCATATTGCTCTAAAAAAGCAGGGTTTAGACTTGAATAGGTATGTAGCTCAAGAAAGCCATATTTCTTCTCTTTTTTAAACTGCTCATTAAAAGCTTTAACTACCGCTTTTACTTTGCTTGGAGCATGTGCAAAATCTTTATAAAGTGTACCCCCATCTTCTCTTTCTACTTTTTCAAGACGTTTTGAAGCTCCTTTAAAACTCATAATAGCCTCATAGAAATCTTCATCCATAATACCCAGATGTCTGCAAATATTTCTGGCTCCTTCCAGATTCAATAAATTGTGGGCACCAAAAACAGAAAGTGGAATGTCTCCTATTTCGGTTTTCAGTAATACTTTACCGTTACTGATCTCATATTCAGGGGTTTTGTAAGGTATTCTTCTGAAGAAATTTTCCGCATTATCCACTACTTTTACAACTTCCGCATCTTCTTCATTATATACCAAAACACCACCAGGAGTAATGCTTGCAACAAACTTTCTGAATTGTTCAATATAATCATCAAATGTTTTGAAAACATTGATATGATCCCACGCAATCCCACTTAATAAAGCGATATTAGGCTGATATAGCAAAAACTTCGAACGCAAATCGATTGGAGACGAAAGATATTCGTCACCTTCCAATACCATAAAATCATTATCTGGAGTCAGCTTGACCATACAGTCAAAACCCTCTAATTGAGCTCCCACCATAAAATCCACATCTTTTTGGTGGAAATTCAGGACATGAAGGATCATGGAAGTGATTGTTGTTTTTCCATGCGATCCTGCGATAACGACCCTGGTTTTGTTTTTTGACTGCTCGTAAAGAAATTCAGGATATGAGTATATTTTTAAA
Source organism: Chryseobacterium sp. T16E-39 (assembly GCF_002216065.1). Taxonomy (NCBI): domain Bacteria; kingdom Pseudomonadati; phylum Bacteroidota; class Flavobacteriia; order Flavobacteriales; family Weeksellaceae; genus Chryseobacterium; species Chryseobacterium sp. T16E-39. The sequence continues at coordinate 4,244,545 of NZ_CP022282.1, forward strand.
CCTAATTCTTTTGCTTTGGCCAGTTCAGGATTATCCTGATGAGCATGCATTCCTAAAATAACTGCATCAATATCGGATGTGATCTTTTCTGGAAACCAACCCAATTCGTTGGGCAGAATTCCTTTATTATCAAGCCTGGTTTTTGAAGGTTCGAAAATAGCATCATCAGAGCCTGTCACCTGATATCCTTTATCTTTTAGCGCAATGGCAAGATTATGCATGGCACTTCCGCCGATAGCAATGAAATGGGTTTTCAATTTTATTTAGTGTTTTTTACATTATTATTAATAATCTCATGGAAGGCATTGATAATATTTGCCCAGTTGGTCTTGAAATTTGGCATAACCAGACTGGCGTCTGTTTTACTGCCCTCATTAGGTCCTTTTTTTATATTGATAGAAGTAGTTACGTTATCATACAATTTTTTATGATCTTCCTGTATTCTTCTAAAATTATTTTGAGAAAGAACGGTATTGAGTTTTTTCAGATCTTCATCTGATACTTTAAAATCTTGTTTGATCTTTTTTCCTTCGCCTTCAAAAGAATAGTGAGCACTATTATCTTTGATAAGTAAGTTTTCATAAACGGGAGCATAACCTCCGCTTTTAGAGTAGCTTATATCAAAATCTGAATATACTTTTTGGCTATTGCATGAAACTAATACTATAAGTGCGAATAAGATTCCTATTATCCTTTTCATATTAATTTACCTTTTTTTAATTATCTGAATCCTTTTGTTCTAATTTTTTAGCTTTTAGTTCTTCATCATATTGGTGTAGTAAATTGAAATCCTCAGTTTGCTCTATAGCAGTCATGATCTTCAAAAGAATCTGATGAGCATTTTCTTTATCATAATCAATATCCAGAGGTGCTTTGAACTCCATGGTGGGTTTTACGCCTGTTACTTTTACCCGTAATCCTTTTTTGTCAAATGCTCTTCTGAAGCCATTGATTTTAATAGGAATTACAATAGGGCGCTGGTTTTTAACCAATTTGGCAGTACCCCTGCGTCCTTGAGCGAAAGCTGAAGTAGTACCTTGAGGGAAAGTTGCTACCCAGCCGTTATCAAGAGCTTTCATTATATTATCAACCTCAGTAAGGTCTACCATTCTGTTTACATTTTTACCTTCAGCCCGCCAGGTTCTTTTTACAGTTACAGCTCCGGCAATTTTAAAAATTTTAGGAAGAATACCCTTATTCATGGTTTCCTCTGCTGCTACGTAATAAAAGTCGATCTTCGGATTAAGAAGATAGATGGGGTTTTTAATGGTATTTAAATAGCCATTGTTTACTGCACAGAATGCATGATACATGGCTGCAACATCTGCAAAATAAGTCTGATGGTTAGATACAAACAACACATTAGAATCAGGGAGATCCACAAGGTGTTCAGTACCGGTTATTTTTAATTTATTAAAGCCATTGAATCTTCTGTAAGACACAAAGCCCAAAATAAAAATAATTAACCTTTTCAAAAAGTAAGGTGTTCCGAATGCATCGGTGAAAATATTTTTCTTCGCCATTTCTCAATTAAACACGGTTGTGCAAAGTTACATTTTTTTCAGCAACTGACTGAATTCACTTAATATCATTGCTGTAGCCCCCCAGATAATATACCCATTAAAATTGATGACGGGAACTTCATGGCCTCCGGCACTCTCTAGAGCCATAATTTCAGGCTGATCAGGAAGATTTAAAAACGAAGTGATCGGAAACTCAATGGTTTCTACTGCTTCACTTTGTTGCAGAACAAAAGTTGGATTTTTTTTGGTGTACGAAATATAGGTGTAGACGTAGAAATTACTTGGTGGGATATAAATAGGAGACATCTCTCTTATGATCCTTACATAGTGTTTATCTATTCCTATCTCTTCTGAAGTTTCCCGGACAGCAGTGTCTGCGAAATCCCGATCCATTTCCTCACGTTTTCCGCCTGGTAAAGATATTTGCCCGCTATGCCGGTCGTGCTCGTTAATGGTTCTCTGAATTAATGGGAAATACCATTCATCATTTTTTAAATAGAGAACAATATTTACAGCGGCAAATTTTGGATTCTTTTCTAGAATTTCATCATGATTGAACACAGGACGATAAGGTGGAGAAAATACACCATGAGCATTTTCCCCTGGCAATTCCACATTTTTAATTTTTCTTAATAAATCTTTTCCAAAACTTTCCATAGCTCAAATTTAGTAATATATCTCGAAGAATTGAATAGCCATTAACATTAATTAACCATTTCTAAAGGGCGAAATTGCTAAAAAGCAGAATGCTGAAATTGCTGAATCGTTCATTTGTAAAATTGTAAAACTGTGAAATTGCGAATCTGTACAGTTGTAAAAAGTTATCGAAATATTAAAGAGGTTTAACGAGTACAGTCGAGAGGTGTTTGACAGGAAAATTAACGGAATTGGCGATAAAACAAAATTCATTAGCCTTCGCATGAAGTTCTTTTGCTCTTTCTACCATTGACTCTTCTGTAACAGAGATCGTAGGATTCAATGTAACTTCTTTAAAATGACCACTGCCATTAGCCGTTTCTACCATAATTCCTGTTGCAACGTCAGTGTAATCAGTCACAATAATTCCAGCTTCTGAGCAAAAATGAAGATACCAAAGCATGTGACAGGAGGATAAAGATGAAAGGAGCAGATCTTCGGGATTATGCTTGGTCTTATCACCACGAAATGCCGGATCGGAAGATCCTTCAATGGTCGTTTTATTTTCTACGGAAATCGTGTGGCTTCTTTCATAATTACGGTAATTACTTGTCCCTGATCCTTTGTTTCCAGTCCACTGGATCACGCTTTTGTAGTGGTGCTCTTTACTCATTGTTTTCTGATGTGTTGAAATGACGAAATTGATATAGCTAATTTAAATAAAAAAACCTCTAGAAAACTAGAGGTTATAATGTCGTATTAATTGGAATATCCTGATACTTCTTCTTTTTTAGAATTGTAAATTTTGTATTCCAAATATTTAAAAGAATCCCTTGGGATGATGGTTACCCATTTTTTATATTTTACAAACCATTTTACCTGGATACTTTTAATACCTTTCGTAAGGTAAGCTTCCACGAATGGGTGTACATGCAGATAAAGTTTTCCTTTATCTTTTTGCATGATATTTCTGATGGTTTCTTCCATCCTTTCTACAATAACAATAGGAGCTACAATTTCTCCGTCTTTGTTAGGGTTTTCTTCTTTGGTTTCGATTTGCTTTTCCGGACGATTTCTCTGTCTGGTAATCTGTATAAGTCCAAATTTACTTGGAGGTAAAATTTTGTGGCGAGCTTTGTCGCGTTTCATTTCTTCTTTCAGATGTTCATACAAATCTCTTCTGTGATCGGCGTTTGGCATATCGATAAAATCGATTACGATAATCCCGCCCATATCACGGAGACGCAATTGTCTTGCAATTTCTGTTGCTGCCATTTTATTCACGTTAAGCGCGTGTTCTTTATTGGCTGCATTTCCGGTCGTAATGTTATTTCCGGAGTTCACGTCGACTACGTGTAAAGCTTCTGTGTGTTCGATAACAAGGTAAGCTCCTTTTGAACTTGGAATGTTGACGTGTTTTCCAAAGCTTTGTTTAAGCTGTTTTTCAACGTTGTAATATTCCAGAAGAGGAATGTGAGAATTGTAAAACTGAACAATATTCTTTCTTTCGGGAGCAATGACCTCCACATAGTTTTTCATTTCTTCTACCATTTGTTCATCATCACAAATGATACTTACGAAGTCCTGATTGAAATTGTCCCTTAATATAGCTGAAGCTTTATCTTCTTCACTTAAGACTTTAGATGGAACTTTGTTTTTCTGGATGTTTTTAAAAGTACCTTCCCACTTTTGAATCAGTTGATTCATATCGTTGTGGAGATCCGCTACTTTTTTTCCTTCGGCAACAGTTCTTATGATAACACCAAAACCTTCAGGCTTGATACTTTCAATAAGTGTTCTTAATCTTTCTTTTTCCTCAAAACTTCTTATTTTTTTGGAAATAGAAACTTTATTGTCAAAAGGGATTAAAACCAAAAAACGACCCGTTAAAGAAACCTGTGTTGAAATTCTCGGTCCTTTAGTCGATATGGGTTCTTTAGTAATCTGCAGTAGAACAATATCATCTTTTACAATGACCTTATCTACAGTTCCGTTTTTGTCTATTTCGGGTTGTATCTCGAAATTCTTTAAGCTTGAGGAGCTTTGTTTTTTAGAAATCGTGTCTTTTAAAAACTTTTTATACGTAAGATATTGTGGGCCAAGATCCTGATAATGCAAAAAAGCATCTTTATCATAGCCAATATTTACGAAGGCAGCATTTAGGTTGGGTGCCAGTTTTTTTACTCTTCCTATGAATAAGTCTCCAACTATAAAATCACTTTTGTCCTCTTCCTCATGAAGTTCACATAGTCTTCCGTCTTCCAGTAATGCAATCTTTGTAAGTTCATCCTCATGCGAAACTATTAGTTCTTTCTTCATTTTGTTATAAGATAAAATTGTTTAGATTATAGGAAATAGGCATGACTTTTTGTAAATAAATATTTTTAAATTTAAGAATTTGTAATTAAAGTTATGCTATTTATTTTCATAAATAAAATCAATACTGATCCCTAAGAATCCTATAGTTACAAATAAAAATATAGTCGGTGTAAATAAAAATATTAAAAACACCAACTATATTATTATATGATAAATCTCAAAAAAAGAGATTATTTTTTCTTATGTCTGTTTGCTCTTCTTCTTTTCTTTCTTTTGTGAGTTGCAACCTTGTGTCTTTTTCTTTTCTTTCCGCTTGGCATAATTTTAAATTTTTTAGTAACTAGTTAATATTCAGTTAATTTTTATTTTACTGCAACTTTAGTTTTTACTTTCTCAACAAAAGATTTTGATGGTTTGAAAGCAGGGATATTGTGAGCAGGAATCTCGATTGCAGTGTTCTTAGAAATGTTTCTTCCTGTTTTAGCAGCCCTTGTTTTAATTATAAAAGAACCGAAACCTCTTAGATAAACGTTATCTCCATTATACATAGAAGTCCTGATCTCCTGCATAAAAGCTTCTACAACTTTCTGTGTTTCATTCTTTTCTGTTCCCAACTTATTTGAGATGGTGTTTACCAATTCTGCCTTTGTCATTTCCTTTTTTAATTTTAAATTTTAGGTGTGCAAATTTAGTTAAAAAAATTGAATACTAGCAAATTAGTGGCAAAAAAATTTCGGTAACGGGTTGAGGTTTTTATGTTTACTCTATATGAATATTATATTAAGATGCATTTACATGCTTGAATTGTAATATCCGTTTTCAACACAGAATCGAATAAGATGAAGTTTCGTCTTGAGTCCTAATTTCTCTGTAAGTCTATTGATATAGGTGTCAATAGTCCTTGTGCTGAGATTTAATTTTTCTCCGATTTCCTTATTGCTAAAGCCTTCATAGCAGAATTTCATTAGTTGTATTTCTGTAGAAGAAAGCTCTTCCTGGCTCTTTTTTTGTCGGTCCATATACTCCATAACAGCAAGAGGCTGCTGTTCCCATTCTTTAGAATAGGCTTCATAATCGAATGTATTTGAGGCGACCTGTCCTTTTATAATATCTCTGATAATATTGCTTTTTTTCTCACAATAAAAAATATTGGGGATCTTGGAGAGTATTTCTGCCATATCTTCCTGGTAGGTTCCGGAATACGTAATGATTGGTGTTTCAGAATTGCTCTTTCGGATATACTTTATGGCTTCAATTCCGCTTAGTACGGGCATGAAAAGTTCAATGACAAAGACATCTTCCTGTCTTCTGTAGATTCTATTCACGAGTTCATGCCCATTGTTACAGTCATTAAGGAGCATGTAAAAAGGGTTTTCTAAAAGCGTTTTGACAAGTATCTTTTTAAAATAAAAATCGCTGTCGGCAATAGAGAATCGTACAGTATTGGTTAAAATTTTATTCACTTTAATATTTAATATCTATTTGGCTTATGATAATTAAATTTAGGGTTCTAAATTAATAAAAACTTATGAATGGTAAAATTAATCTTAATTTAAATGAAAAACAGTCCGTTATATCACGGAAAAGTTAGATATTGTGCAGGATAATTTTTTTTTATACTTTCACAGACCCAAAACAAATCACAAAGTATGTCTTCAAATAGAGAGAAAAAATTAAATAAGTCGGACGTCAGAGTAGGCATTTGGAAATTTGTTCTATCCTTTGTCGTTTTAGCCGCTGTTTCTTTTACCAGCGTGTTTTTCTTTTTCAAAAGTTATGATGCGCAAACAGACGGCGTTAGCCGCGATGCTGAGGCCTATAGAGAATTATTGGGCCGCAGTGATATCCTCAGAGTACAGGTTGATACCATCTTTAGCAGAATGAGCAGGCTCAATAGGGTCGAAAATGATATCTTCCTCAGGAATGATATTATTGATAATGTTAATAATGCTAAAAACATTATGGGAAAAGATAGTGCTGATAATTTCAAGCATTATTCTGTTTTAATGAAACAGATAAGCCCGATGTTGACTTTGAAAAATCATATTGTAGAAGTTTCCAATAAGAAAAAGATCGCAATAAGAGACGTAAATGGGTGTATGGGAAGAGTAGGCAGTATGGAAAATGTACTGAAAGAAGACCCTACAAGAAAATTCACAGGTAGTCGAAGAAAAAGATAAGCTATGCAAGGACACATTACATTATCTAAAAAAGAAAAGCAATATCAATTTTTCTATTTGATTTTAATGCTTTTAGCAGCACTCATATTTTTAGGAATTATTTTTTTAAAAAGATTTAAATCGCCCTTTTCCGAGGATGATATTATAGCCATTCAGAAACTTGAACAGAAGGCAAAGTTTGATCAGCAACGAAAGCTAACCCAGCGTTTGCAGGACAGCACATTCGTTCAGATCAGCAGGCTTACAGATGAAACTACAGAACCTTTCGTAGAGAATTCTATTCAAACAGGGATCAATGATATTAATAATACTTTTGGCCCTGATTTTATTGATATCAGAAAAGATGCGTATCCTCAGATCGCACAATTTTATAAAATGTATTTTGAGGACAAAAAAATTATCTCCAGAACAACAGAAGATATCAAACTCTTTCAGAAGCAATATCAGGATTGCCTGATTGGCCTTCGGGAAACTAAAGACCGTGTCTTTCAAAGACAGAATGCATTAAAAGCGAGAACTCAGTAGGCAAAAAATTAATACTCAATCAAAACACATCACAATTATAACTATGAATTATTTTCAAAAAAACAAAAAGAACATTATTATCGGTGTTATTGCAACATTGCTAATTGCGGCTCTTGTTGCATTATGGTTGCAGAAAAAGGTCATTCATTCTGCAGATGATATTGTAGGGGTAGTATATCCATCTACTTTAAGCGTAGGTGATACACTTGTATTTGAAGATAAAACTCAATTTGCAAAAAGCAAAAAATGGAACTTCGGAGACGGGTCTACTTCTGAAAAGAGTAGTGGTATTCACTTTTACAGTAAGCCAGGATATTATCCTGTGACACTTATTATCGACAATAAATACTCAAAATCCTTTCCTGTATTGGTTTCTGCGAGAGCGCTCCAGAAGGCAAAAGATACGGCATTGGCGAAAACAACGATAGAAGCACCGTTGCAGGCTATGCAATTCGAAAATGTACAATTCCGTGCTGTTTCCGATGCAAAGCAGTTTAGCTGGAAATTTGGAGAAAGTGGAACTACTGATTCCAAAGATAAACTGGCAATCTATTCCTATAAGGAACCAGGGGATTATATTGTTACCTTGTATACGGATGAGAGTATTGAGCCCATCATACACAGAATCAAAATTAATCCTTCTTATGATGCCTTAAATGATCAGGATGTAAGTGTAGAAGATGCCTATGCTAAAATTGATGATGATTTTAAACGTCATTTGCAGCAAATAGCAAATGGAAACAATTTCAATTCACATTATAATTACTTACTTCAAAAATATCTTTGTAATAACGAAAATACTGTTGTAAAAGTAAACGATAGCAAAGCCAATAACTTTTACATGTATTGTGCAGGACTTCAGTTTGATAAAAATACTGTTATCCAGACTGTGAAGGTAAATTTTGATGATGCACAAAACTGTGTAACCAAGGTTGATATCAATCAAAGTAAATAAACTATTCCCCAATTATTGGGCATACCAAATCATAAAAGATAAAATAGGATGAGAAATAAATTTCCTCTAGCAGCATATTACATAGGAGTTTCGGTTTTACTAATCAGTTGTCAAGTGAAATTGCCTTCGAAAAAAACTCCTGAACCGTCACAATACGGACAAATCGATAATTCTACAGTTATCAATGGATATCCAAAGAAATCGGCTCCATGGATTGCGATTTCAGACCGGTCAAGAAATACAGCTTATCTTGATAAAAATGATGAAAAATCATATAAAGAAGTTAAGTTCTTAGAACCTTTAATGGTTCTAAAACATAGAGATGGCATGGTAAAGGTAGCGGAGTATATTCCCGATGCTTTAATGAAAAAAGTGTCTTCAAAGTCTATTAAAACATATGGCTGGATTCCCGAATCTGAGCTTCTTCTTTGGAACAGTTCTTTAAAAGATGAAAGAACCGGCTACCCGGTAAGGGTTGCAGTAGTGCCAAGCAATAGTGATGTAATCAGAAGTGCAGAAAGATACTACAAAAACGATTCTATTATGGTTTTCAATTCCCCAAGTTTAATTGAAAATGCCAACGTAAAGATTCCTAACGGACAAATTGTTTATGTCTATAAACAGGCTGAAAATAATAAAAGATTTTTAGTAGGTAAAAAACCTAGTTTAGATATTGATAGCATCAGTAAAGGTTTGTATGGCTGGGTAAGCTCTAATGTGATTTCAGCATGGGGTGAGCGTTCAGCTGTAAAAATGAAAAATAATACTGAAGTTAAAGAAACTACTTTAGGTTTACATGAAGGTTCTCCAGGAGGGAATGATGCGGTAAACAGAACGGCAGTACTTCTTACAGACGTCAATAGAAGAACACCTCTTGAAAATATTTATCCTGTTAAGCTCGCTTTAAAAGATGCTCCAACTCCGGATTCGAAAACTAAATATTTTACAAATATCTTAGATTACAGTAAAAATTATGTTTTCAATGTATTAGGGGAGCCTATTTACTTTGATCGTTATCGTGAGATTACAGAAAGAAATAAAAAAATAAATATTGTTTTTGCTTTGGATGTAAGTGCGCCTAATATCCCTTACGCTCCAATAGTAAAATCTTTATTACAGGATTTACAACTTAGATTTGAAAAACCTTCTTATTTCAATGCCGTAAAATATGGGGTTGTTTTGTATAAAAACAATTCATGTGGCGAGAATGTGATGGTGTCTAATTTAAGCCAGGATTACAGTAAAATTACTACGTTTATTGATCAGAAGATCAATGAAATGAACTGTCCTACGAATAGTGGATACCAACCCGTTGGTGAGGGGTTAATGGCAGCAGGAAATCTTCTTTCAACTGTTCCTGATGAAACCAATCTGGTTATTACAGTGGGTACTTCTGCAAATCAGAGTGGTAATATGTTTGGAGTTATTAACTCTCTTACGCAGGCACAGGCCAGACTGATTATGTTCCAAACGAGTGCGAGATCTTCAGACACCTATAACGACTTTGTTTTACTTGCTGAAAATATCGTTACCAATACAGCGAAAAATATTGCTGAACTCAAAAAACAAAAAATCATTAACCAAAATGATGTTTTAACAAGAAATAATTTCAGTCTTGTAGAAGGAGATGAAGGCTTCTTCTCGTTAGATTATCCGAAGCAGAGTATGTCTGAGGGGTTTGTAATTTTCCCTAAAAAAGGGGATGTTGCAACACCGGGTTATTTGAAAAAATCAGTTGATAGTTTGATCACCCAGGTTACTCTGGATAATACAACGATCGATAATTCTCTTAATGCTTATTTCCATTCTTCAGTGGGGGCGGGAAGAACTGATGTGGATTTGAAATACAAATACCTGTATCCTGGTCTTACCAACCCTGTTCCTGCAGGAATTGCAGCTCAGCTGATCAATTACGGAAGTCCGTTTTTAGTAAAAGGATATATTCCAAAAGAACTGAAAGACTATCAGCCAGGACTTGAAAAAGGTATTTTGATTTCTGAAACTGAATATGATAATCTTAAAGCTTTTTATAAAGAGGTTTATGAAAAAACAGGTGCAGAAAGATCTGATTTTAATCAGTCTAAAGCAGTAAAAGAATATGTTCGACTTCTTAAAAAGTATAATCCAACGACTAAATTTTTAGACAAAGGAGATTTGTATGAGCAGCCTATGTCGTATGCGGTTGGATTGACTACAGGTTTTGATAATTCTGAAGAGGAATTAATGTCGAAATATAAGCTTAAAGGCTGGAAGAAATCTAAAATTGTTTTAAATGCAACGGTAAGAACGTATTTCCTTAACTATAAGAATTTAGCCGAAAGATTACTGACCCATAGAAATGATCCTGCTGTGAAAATTCAGCAAAACGGACAGACATTCTATTGGCTGAACGAATACTTTATGCCAACAATGCTTCCTGTAGAGGCACCAGAATATACGAAACATTAATTATTATAATTAGATATGGGCAAGAGGCGGAAATTTATTTCCGCCTCTTTTTTGGGCATACATGATCGTATTTCTTAATTCCATGAATCTGTTTAATATTTGATTTTTAAAGGAATATAAAAAACTATTTGCAGAAGATGGTGTGACTAGGTCGATATCCTTTTTTTCCCGGATTAAAAACCTCGAATCGTAGAACTACTACAAAAATTTAAAAATACATTGAAAAGCTTTTAAGAAAAGAAGAGGCATATTATCTTTGTTTTAGCATTCACTGAGTCACAAAATACTTATTAACGATTAAAAATTTACAATAATGGCAGCAAATTCTAGAGGAATTTTAAAATTCAACGGTGGCGAAGGTCAAAAATTATTGAAACTGAACTACAGCGTTTCAAGATCAACAGATGTATCGGGACGTGTGGCTTCAGATCCTTCGAACGCTTTAATAAAGCTAACAGTAGAAGCTACAGACAAATCAGATATTCTTGAGAGTTTACTGAACGGAAAATACAAGCCAACTAGTGGAGAGGTTACGTTCAACAAATCTCACGAGGAAGGAACATTAATTACTTTAAAGTGGGAAAACGGATATGTAATCCAGCATGAAGTAGACTTTAATGCAGTAGATGAAAACAGTATGCTGATCAGCTTTGTGGTAAGTGCAGAGACCATTAACTATGGCCTTGCTGCATATGAAGGTTTATGGCCGAGCTAATCCAAAAACGACACATTTAATCCACATTCATAGAAAAAGACTGTCCATCAAAAGACAGTCTTTTTTGCCTGAGGTTATTTCAGCATATGGGGCATCGGAATGATGCGGCCTTTTATAGAAGAATACTTTCGCTAAAGGGAAATGGGATTGGATATTTTTTTTTACCTTTAAACCTCACCACAATCATCAATTATGTTAATCATATCTGAGAAGCTGCATAGAATATTTTTTGGATCATCAGACCTATATAATGAGGTCTTTTGGAACCTTTTGATCGCGGATGATTATGGTGCAGTGGTCTGATATAATTATTTTAAGTGAAGTTTCAGTTTTTCCTGTTTAATAACAGCTGCTTGTGACTTTATTTAGGGAATAAATAACCAAATTATTACATACAACACAACATATATTAATAAGAAAATTATCAATGGGAGTACTAGTAACCAACGAAACAGTAAAACAGCTTTTTCATATTGCACAATCAATAGCAAGAGAAAATTATAATGCTACCTATGGGGGAGCACATCTTTTACAAGCTTTGATGCATAAAGATATCGGACTTAATGAATTTTTAAAGAATATTGATAAAGATCCGGGCTATTTTTATGAATGGGCAGATGTACGTATTGAAGATTATCCTAAAACAACCCATCTTCCCGATGAAGTCGGACAGGATGAAAATGTAAATCAAATTACTGAAGAAGCAGATGATATCAGATTAAAGCTGGGACTTGATGAAATTACCCCAATCTGCATCCTTACTGCGATCGTAAAACCTCAGGTTGCATTTTCATTGCAACAGCTGAAATCTTTACCGCTTAGAGAACATGAAATCTTAAATTTATATAGAAAAGACACTCCATTTGCAGTCTCTGAAAATGGTGAATTTTCCTCACTTTTTTCCAATACATCAGGTTTTTCGGACTCCTCTTTTCCTTCGATTAAAAATTATTGTGTAGACAGAACTGCGGAAGCCAGACAAGGAACTCTGGAAAATATCATTGGTAGAGATAAAGAGTTAAGAATGCTCGTTGAAATTCTTTGCCGTAGAAGCAAACCGAATGTCATTATCATTGGGGAACCCGGTGTTGGTAAAACAGCACTTGTTGAAGGTTTTGCTATTGAAATTACAAAAGGAAATGTTCCGGAAATGCTTAAAAACGGAACTCTTTTAGAATTGGACACAGGAGCATTATTAGCAGGAACTTCTTATAAAGGCGAGATTGAAGACCGACTTAAAAAGGTAATCAATGAATGTAAAAAAATAGAAAAAGCTATTTTGTTTATTGATGAAATTCATACGCTTCTTGATCCTAAGGGAAGTATAGGAAATGTTGCCAATCTTCTGAAACCGGAATTGGCAAGAGGTGAGATCACCGTTATCGGGGCAACTACTCAGGAGGAATACCGAAAGATCATTGAGCCGGAACAGGCTTTCAACAGACGCTTTGAGGTGCTTACAGTGAATGAACCTGATGAGCAGACCTGCGTAAAAATGATTGATGTCCTTCTTGAAGGTTATAAAAAACACCATAACATTGAAGTTGAGAAAACAGCTATTCCTGAATGTGTGCGTTTGGCAAAACGTTATGCAAAAGGTAAAAAATTACCAGATGCAGCAATTGATCTTTTAGACAGAACAATGGCGGCTATAAAAATGCTCGACGAACTTTCAGAAAAAGAATTGGAAAGCTGGAAAGAAAGCTATGAAGCAATTGTAAAAGAAGAATATCTTAATGCCAAGGATCAGGCAGATGAATTGATCTGGACCTACAATTTATTGAGAGATAAAATCAGCCCTATTTTATGGGGATCTTTAAGTGAGCAGCCTGCTATTGACAATTCAATGCCGGTAGATCAGATCAAAAAGATCATTGATGATACCTATGCTGAACTTCTTCAGCATGCTTCAAAGAAAAGAGAGAAAGTAGACAGGCTGGAACTGGCTGCTGTAATGGCTGCAAAAACAAATATTCCAATTGGTAAAATTCAGGCTCAGGAAAAAGAAAAGCTTCTGAATATGGAGTCTCTGTTACTGAATCGTGTAGTGGGGCAGGATCATGCCTTGAAAATACTTTCAGATGCTATTGTTGAAAACAGAAGTGGACTTAACAAACCTGGACAGCCGATAGGATCTTTCTTTCTTCTCGGACCTACAGGAACCGGAAAAACAGAACTTGCAAAATCAATGGCAGAGCTTCTTTTCAATGACGAAAAGGCTATGGTTCGTTTTGATATGTCAGAATTTAAAGAAGAACATTCAGCTGCATTATTGTATGGAGCGCCTCCAGGATATGTAGGATATGAAGAAGGTGGAATGTTGGTTAATAAAATCAGACAACAGCCTTATACAGTCGTTTTATTTGATGAAATTGAAAAAGCGCACCATTCTGTTTTTGATGTATTTCTTCAGATTATGGATGAAGGAAAGGTTCATGATAAACTGGGAAAAGAAGGAGACTTTAGTAATGCCCTGATATTATTTACATCCAATATTGGAAGTGAGGAAATTGTAAAACAGTTTGAAGAAGGTAAAATTCCAGAATCCAATTCATTAATGCAGATTATGTCTGGTTCCGGAAGATTCAGACCCGAGTTTTTAGCCAGGATCACAGAAATTATTCCATTTGCACCTATTACAGAGTCTATTGCGGAAAGGATCTTTAATATTCAGTTGAAATCTCTGCATACGTCATTAACAAGATTGGGAATGACGCTTACAATAAGCGGAGAGGCTGTGAAAAATCTTGCTCTTGGAGGATTTAGCAGTAAATATGGAGCAAGACAGATTTCTGGTGTTATACGTTCCCAGCTGGCAAGACCTATTTCAAAAATGATCGTTCGCGAAGAAGTGAAATCAGGACAGGCCATCCATGTAGACTGGAATAATGAGGAGGAAAAGCTAATATGGAAAGTCGTGTAATGTCTTATTGTATACCAAGAATGTAAATAATTAAATATTAGAATGAATTTTAATTTCAAACATACTGTAACAGGTCTATTATTGATATTATCTGCGCAAGTTGTAAGCGGGCAGTTTCTTTCTGCTTCAGATACTTCCGAAAACAGTGTGAAAAAATATAAAAGTATCATTAATTCAAATAAAGAAATTGTTGAATTTATAGAATATTCCCTGTCTCAAAAAGGGCTACCCAAGCATTTGAGAAATTTAGCATTGATTGAATCGGGTTTCGATCGAAAGCAGATATCAGGTGCCGGAGCAGCTGGTGTATGGCAGTTTATGACCGCTCATGCGAATCAGTATGGTCTTTCTGAACAGAGCCGGTCTGATTTGTACAGAAGTACAAAAACAGCGATGATCTCATTGGCCCAACTGTATAAAAAATACAATAACTGGGTGACGGTAGTTGCGGCATATAACTGTGGAGAGGGAAATATTTCCAGGGCAATGGATGCTGCAGGATCTTCACAATATCATATTTTCAGCAAGTATTTGCCATTAGAGACGATTAATCATGTTAAGAAATACCTGAATGCATGCTATGCAACAGGGGAATTAACGGGAGTATTGAATGATTATAACAATTCCCGGATGAATATGGTATTCCAAAATGGGGCAAGACCTAATACGGACGGCCCTTCCTTAGCAGAAACAGATATTAATGCAGGTTTTGACTTAAGTATTGTAGCCGATGAACTTGACGTAGATGTTGATAAAATATTAGCTTGGAATCCGGGAATAATGGATGAGCTTCAGCAGAGTGGTGAAAGTATATTTTACCTGCCTATTGATTTAATGCCTGATTTCCTGTTGAAGAAAAACAAGATCCTTAGCCGCTCTATTAAAGAGGGAAATAAAATTGTGAAATAATAGCAGCATCATAAAAGAAAGTTTTGCTTTAGTGTAATGAAAATAAAATCTGCGAGTAGCTCTCAGTCACTCTTTTAAAAGACTAATGATATTTCTAAAAAAACTGTGATTTTCCACAGTTTTTTTTATTGCTTATCCTTGGAATTGTAAAATTTAATTGATTATTTAAGTTATAATAGTTATTAATTTGTCTTAAATATTTGTTAATATTTCTCATCCTAGTGTTAAAATTAAGAGTCATCATGAGCTTGTTTTTAATTTCAATATTTTGATTTTCAATTATTTATATGAAAAATTATTTCTATTGTCGTAGAATTACTACACCAAATCGTAGAATTACTACAAATATTCAGATTGGTGTTTAAAAACTTTTAAGTTTAGAATAAAGAATATAGATTTGCTTCATCAATCAAACACCACATCACAAAATATTAACGATTAAAATTTACAAATCATGGCATCAAATTCAAGAGGAATCTTAAAATTCAACGGAAGCGAAGGACAGAAATTACTAAAGCTTAACTACAGCGTATCAAGATCTACAGACGTTTCAGGACGTGTAGCATCAGATCCTTCCAATGCTATCATTAAATTAACGATTGAGGCAACAGAGAAATCTGAAATCCTTGAAAGCTTACTTAATGGAAAATACAAGCCTACAACCGGAGAAATTACATTCAACAAATCTCACGAAGAAGGAACATTGATTACTTTAACTTGGGAGAATGGATATGTAATTCAGCATGAAGTTGACTTCGACGCTGTTGACGAAAACAGCATGTTGATCAGCTTTATCGTAAGTGCAGAGAAAATTAATTATGGTAATTCTGCTTACGAAGGTATATGGCCTGGTGCAAGCGATAATTAATTAAAAACATCCTAGTAAAAATAAAATTGTTACAGAATAGTTTACTCACCAGAGTTTACTATTCTGTTTTTTCATTTTGAAACCCATTAATCTAATATATTATCATATATGCTTATTAATTAAGTGTTTATGATTTTTGCTTTAGATGAAATAAGGAAAATTATCCAGGCGATAGCCTGATAATTGAATTCATTATATCAAGTTTATCAAATCAAATACTATGGCTATGTTTAAGGATGATAAATCGCCGAAAATATCGGCTCCTAAAAATATAAAGAATCCTGGAGAACAGTTAGGGGATACAGTTAAGAACCAGGCTGTACAGAAAACTACAGAAAAACTACAGGAAAAAACAAGTGGGAAAGTTCAGAAAGTAACCCAGAAACTTGCCCAGGCGCAAGCTTATTCAGGGATGGCTCAAAATGCATCCAGCCTTTTCATGAATCAGGTGGTACAGCCCAACACTCCTTCGGTTATAGAAGATAAAGTGTGGTCGAAACAGCCCACCTCTAAAATACTTAATGCGAATGCTATTCCCGAAAGTCAGATAATGGGTATTAACCGGGTGGTTAAACTCGAAATCATCATTGAAGGGAAAATTGTAAAGCATTTCAAACATTTCAAACTCAAACAGAGTGCTACCAAGCATCATGAATTCGATTTAATGCTGGCTCACGATACGCTTGGAAATCCTGAAAACCATAATCTCGAAGAAGCTCAAAACTTCCTTGGAAAAAGAATTACAGTAGTCTTCAAATACAAAGATGTTGAGGCCGGGCCGGAAAGAAGCTTTGTAGGTGTTATTACCGAAGTCGGTTTTAGTCAGGAAAAAGGCAGCCTTGGAAACGTTGTTCTTACTGGATCAAGTCCCACAGTATTATTGGATGCAGCTCCACATATTCAGAGTTTTGGAGGAGCTCAGGAAATAAGCCTGAACAGTATTGCCGATCAGATTATCAAAGAGGGATTGGGTCAGAATAAATTTGATTTCAGAGTTGATTCACAACATGGAAATGTCTCCTATAGTTCCCAATACGAAGAAACGCATTACAATTATCTGGCAAGAATGGCTGAAGCGTATGGAGAACAATTCTATTACGACGGTGAAGTTTTACATTTCGGAAAATTACCTCCGCAGGAAAAACCTATTAAGCTTACCTATGGAAGCAGTGTTCAGGATGTGAAGATAAAGATGAAAGCACAACACGTTAATCCTACATTTTATGGTTATAACAGCAGTAAAAATGAAAAATTAACAACCGGAAATTCGAAAATTTCTCATACTTCTGACATTGCAAAACGTGCGTATGAAATATCAGAAAAAACTTTTACAACGCCATCCTTAAGAGTAGCTCCGATTAAGGCCTCTTCATTTATGGATATTGATGCCTCTCAAAAAGGAACAGCAGGAAGTAAAGCATCAAGTGTTTTCATTACTTCGGGAACAACTACCGTTCCTTTCTTGTATCCGGGATGTACAGCTGATATCGAGATGCGCAAAACTGACAGCAATCAAACTTCGTATTTTACGAAATTAATGATCATTGAAGTGAATCATGAAGTTGATGCGAGAGGATATTATACCGGAACATTTGATGCTATTGCTTCTGATACCGGATTTATTCCGCGTCCTGAATTTGAAACTCCAAAGGCTGAAGCCCAATTTGCAAAAGTAATCTCTAATACCGATCCAAAGAATCAGGGACGTGTACAGGTACAGTTCGATTGGCAAAATGGATCTACGACCACAGAATTTATCCGGGTAATGACCCCTGACGCTGGTGGCAGTGAAAAAGTAAGTAAAAACCGAGGATTCATGGCTATTCCTGAAGTTGGAGATCAGGTGATCGTCAATTTCGTCCATCAGCATCCGGACCGTCCTTTTGTAATGGGAGGAATGTTTCACGGTGGTGTAGGCGGCGGAGGCGGTGCAGGAAACAATATCAAAAGTTTAAGCAGTAGAAGTGGAAATAAACTGGAATTGGATGATGGTGCAGGTTCAGTCTACTTAACAGATCAGGGCGGTGCTAATATGAAATTTGATGGTGCAGGAAATGTTACAACCAATGCGAATAATGATAAAACCGTTAAAATTGGAAATAATAATACAGTAAACACGGGTAGTAAAAACGTTATTAATGTTGGAAGTAAGGATGGCGGGGGTGCCAATTCTGTAATGTCTATGGACAATGCCGGTAATATTTCTTTAGAATGTGATACCAACGTTACTATTAAGACAGGCGCCAGTTCAATTACTCTAAAATCTGATGGGACGATTATTCTTAGTGGAAAAATAATTGGTATTAGCGGTGAGGGAATCGGGGTTGTAGGTTCAAAAGGAATCGATCTGTCTTCTCCTGCCAATCATCTTGGTGGTGGGCAAACTAAAATCGACGGTGGGGATGCCTTTATTAATTAAACATATCTATGAGTGATTCATTTAACATAAAAAATACATTTTCTGAACAATATACTTTAATCATAGATTCAGATATTAAAGCGGTGAACGTGCACATGATTTCCCGTTCACAGTTGAGGTGGGATTTTACAGTTTTAGAAGTCGGTGGAGATTATATCAAAGTGAAAATAATTGTACTCGACCATATTTTACTGGAAGCGAATAATCCTTTGATTAAAGAAATAGCAGCTTTAACTAACGCTTTTTCCAGACTGTATAACGAACTGTATTTAAAAATAAATACAGAAGGAAAAGTGGTTGAGGTAAGCAATATGGATGTTATTCGCTCCAAGTGGCAGCAGACGAGAGTTGAGATGGAAAAGATTGCAGAAAATAATCCTGAAATAAAAAATGCTATTGTTTTGAATGATAATGTTTTTCAGGATGAGAAGAAATTAATAGAAGGGATTCAGAATAATGAGTTTTTCCTGATGTATTTTAATAAAATTTATGGAAGGAAAATTCCCGGAAATTATAAAGAAAATGCCTTAAACTTTTTTAATTCTGCAACGGTTCATTGGAGCTTTGATCTTAAAAATATCAGTAACCCTCTGCTATCTTCAGATGAGGTTATTGTAGAACTTTTGGGAGAACCATCCATATTACTGAATATAGGATTTTACAATCGTGCCTACATTCAGTTTGCCAATCAGATTGATGTTTCAAAATTAGAAACTTCGCTGAAAGAAAAAGGGATATACCGGTCAGAGCAGTCTACAGGAAGAATTATAGAAGCTTCCTTAACGAGAGAAGAGATCGCAGATCCTGACAACCTGTATGCGAAATTGAAATATACATTTTATAGCGACGAAATTTTAAAATATAAAATGTCGAATGAATACAATACAGCAAGTTCCTGATGTAAAGTCTTATATTAAAAGTATTTCTATAAGAAACTATCATTTCGAGTTTAATTTAAAATTCGATAAGAAAAACTGTATTAAAAGCTTTTTCCTGTTCATTGAAAAAGAATATGAAAAAGACCATGAAAAATTTATCAGAAAGACGGGGTATGGGATAGAACATCACCGGATTAATGATAAAAATAGAATTAAAGCCCATACTAGAAAACAACTTTTAAAAAAGCAGTGATATGGGACATAAAATTATCACAGAAAAAGATTTTTGGATGTGCTCGAGTGGAGCTATGCCTGCCCAGTTACAGGGAACCAGAAAAAGCAATAAAAAAAGTTCTGGTGATGTGTATATTACTGTTGCAGATACTGCAACAAGCAGTTGGATAGACTTCGGATGTACTAAAAATATGCTGTGGGCTGCGCTCTTAACCGCCGTTGCGGTTGTTGTCGTTGTCGCATTAATTGTTGGTACTGGCGGAGTTGCGGCTATTGGCCTCATCGGAATGATGGCCATTGGAGCAGCAGCTGGAGTAGCCGGAGGCGTCATTGCAGCAGTTGATGGGGCATTGAAATGCGGACAGAAAAATGCCACAGCCAGAACCTGGGACGCCAGTAAAGAGAATCTTCTTCTTACCGGAACTCCGGGTATTACCGGAGACCGCACGATGACCTGTTCTATAGGTGGGGTAGTGAAATTTGCCCCGGAGATCAAAAGCTGGACTCATGCCATTGCTCTGGGCGGATTTAATTATATTACCCAATTAGCAGGTTGTGCATTAGGAGGTGCAGCTGTTGGAGCCGGAGGTTTTCTGGCTTCAGGATTGGCAGGTGGATCATTAGCGGTTGCAGCACCCACATTTTCTAGTGTCCTATCAAACGTAGCCGGGAGTTTTACGGGTATTTGGGGTGGTAGCAGGGCATTATTCGGACTCAACTCTTTAGCCAATGAGCATGCATATGGAAATGTTCAGAATGCCGGTGATGCAGGAGCTGCTTTAGTAAATGGAGGAGTACCTGAGATTGGTATGGGGAAGCGTATTTTTACAGGACAAGGACATCCTTCGGACTACCTTCTTTTCTTATATTTGTTAAACATACGGGCAAAAGGACCTACTCCTATTGAAGAACCTAATGCCGGAGGGGATAAAGATGGAAATACACCTTCTGATAAAGACGGAAATACCAATAATAAGGAAGAAGGACAGGCCAAAGAAGAAAATAAAAAGACACCCGATGAAGAGGGTACGCCGGCACCTAAGAGTGAAGCAGAGCAGCCCCAACCTAAAAAAGACGGGAAAGGAGATGCTTTTGCAGAGTCTGATGGCAAAAGTATTCCAGCGAAAAAGCCTAAAGCTTCCAAACCAGAGGCTGGCTCACCGGAACATAAAGCGGCAAGATGGGAAGCTTATCAGAATAATCCGAAGGTTAAAAATAAAAAATCATACGAAGAGTGGAGCAATCGCTATGAAGCGAATATGAAGAATGCGAAGAAAGGAAACAAATCCGCAGATGAATATCAACAGGAAATCGGATGGGGTGACAGGGAAGTTCCGATGAAGATCGATGAGAACGGTAATCCTGTTAAAGTAAAAAAAGGACAGGAGACGAGAAATCTGGATATTGGGGATGTTCCAAACAAAAAAGCAGTAGAAGTAAAAGATTATTCCAGCAAAAAAGTTCCTTACGATAAAGATATTAAGGCAGAGGTAGATTTTGATAAAAAGCTTGCAGAACAAGGATGGGATGTAGAATGGGTGTTTAAAGATAAAGGACCTTCCAAAGCTCTGGAAGAAGCATTGAAGAGCCCGCCGCCTATTAAAATAAAAATTATAAATTAAAAAGATCATGGATTTCGAAGATTTAGAAAAAGAGTTACAATCTGAAGTGGAAAGAGGAGAAGAAGTAGCAATTGAATATATTCAGAGTGGTGTTCAGTTTTCTCCGTTTATTTATTTTGGTGAGAAAAATATTAAGAAACTTGTTGCTGATTCTTTGGATGAAGCATTAGAAATGGCGGAAGAAGAAATAGAGGATATCGGTGAAGAGACGGTAGTTTTGATCTACAAAAATAAAATTACCCTTAATGATGGCAGTTTTGATGCCATTGTTTCTCAGGTCTATAATGTAGATGAAGAATCCGGGTACTCTTTCGGATTGGTTTATAAAATAGAGGATAATAAAATGAAATTTCTTAATAAGAGGGTGTTCCTTGGAAATGTAAGGAATTGTCTTATTTTTTAATTAAAAATATAAACCCATATAAATATAAACCGTAGGATCTGGTTATGGGAAATAAGATTATTACAGAAAAAGATTTCTGGATGTGCTCAAGTGGAGCCATGCCCGCCCAGCTGCAGGGAACCAGAAAAAGCAATAAAAAAAGCTCAGGTGAAGTCTATATCACCGTTGCAGATACGGCAACAAGCAGCTGGATAGACTTCGGCTGTACAAAAAACATGCTCTGGGCTGCACTCTTAACCGCTGTTGCGGTTGTCGTTGTTGTGGCATTAATCGTAGGCACCGGTGGAGTTGCAGCCATTGGCCTCATTGGAATGATGGCTATTGGGGCGGCAGCGGGAGTAGCCGGAGGAGTCATTGCAGCAGTTGACGGGGCACTGAAATGTGGACAAAAAAATGCTACTGCAAGAACCTGGGACTCCAGTAAAAGCGATCTTCTTCTTACCGGAACTCCTGGTATTACTGGAAATAGAACAATGACCTGCTCTATTGGCGGGGTGGTAAAATTTGCCCCTGAGATCAAAAGCTGGAGCCATGCCATCGCCCTGGGTGGATTTAACTACGTTACTCAATTGGCAAGCTGTGCATTAGGAGGTGCAGCTGTCGGAGCCGGAGGTTTTCTGGTTTCAGGATTGGCAGGTGGATCTTTAGCAGTTGCAGCACCTACATTTTCGAGCGTTTTATCGAATGTGGCAGGAAGCTTTACAGGAATTTGGGGCGGAAGCCGTGCTCTCTTTGGACTCAACTCTTTAGCCAATGAGCATGCATATGGAAATGTTCAGAACGCCGGTGATGCTGGAGCTGCTTTGGTGAACGGAGGAGTTCCTGAAATTGGAATGGGAAAACGTATTTTTACAGGGCAGGCCCATCCTTCGGACTATCTTCTTTTCTTATATTTGCTTAACATAAAGGTAAAAGAACCTGCTCCACCTATAAAAGAATCAAATGGTGGCGGCGATAAAGATGGGAACACACCCTCTGATAAAGATGGAAATGCCGATAATAAAAAAGATGATGGGCAGCCCCAAAAAGAAGAAAATAAAGCCCCGGAAGATGAAGGAGCCAATGGAAGTAAAGGACAGGGAGAAAACCAGCCGAAAGCCGACGAGGGAGGAGGAGGAAGTGCTTATGAAGAGTCTGTTTATAGACAGGATAGCCGTCCAAATTCTTCAGAAGGTTCTAAACCAGGAAGGGTTAAATCAAGTATCGATGAAAATGGAGATCTTGTTCCTGCAAATAAAGATGGAAAAGCTACCGTTGCTGATCATATAAGAGGTTCGGAACCGAAGAAAAGTGACAGCCCATACACTTCCTTCTCTGAAGGAAAACCGGGTATAGGTAAAAAGTACGGGGATAATGTAATAGAAGTTGATGTTAAAAGATTAGAAGCAGATATTGCGAATGGTAAAGTTAAAGATGTGGAAGTTCTGAGACCCGAACAGGTTCAGGCAGAATTACAAAGTAAAGTAGACGCGGCAAAAGCCAGATATGATGCGAATCCATCTGCGAAAAATTTGGAGAGACTGGAAAATGCCCAGAGAGATTTAAATAATACCGTAAGAGATAGAGAAGTCTTAATTAAAGGTCAGGTACCCGCAGAGTATATTAAAGTTTATCCCAACAAATAAAAGACAATCATGGAAGAAAACATGTCAAAAGAAACATATGATACCCTATACTATTATGATGAAGAAGGAGAAATAGGGTATGATCTTAGCGAGGTTATGCTTCTTGATAATGTAAATGATACAGATAGAATACATAAGCTCGTACAGTTATTAAGTTCAGATGATAAAGAAATAATTTACCAGGCAATTCTTATATTGGTTTCCTGGAATAAAAAAGAAGGATTTTCTAAACTTCAGCAATTTATCAATGAAAGATGGGATAACATTGAAAATTTTGATCCGCATAGAATATATGGAAGAGATATGGTGTATGATAAATTTTCACATGCACTTAAAATATCAGTCTTCAACGGCAATACCGAAACTCAATTAATGCCCTACATAAATCGGTTTTTGGAGCTATATCATGAGGTTTTTTTTGAAAGCTTTTTTAAGGATCTTTTATTATCACTGAATACTTTGAATTTATACCTTGCAGAAATTGAAAAAGCAGTTTTGAAAACTGTCAAAGCGGGAGAGCCCTACCAAGCCAGCCAACTTTTTCCCGTTTTAGTAAAAGCTGACCGTTCTTATTTTGAAAAATATAAGGTGTTTTTTGAGGATCTTAGCCTTAAAGATGACAGAATAGTATATAATATCGAAGAGGCTCAAAAATTTTTATAAAATGCCCTTCTAAACTTATGATTGACAAAAATGCAGAATTAAGATTAGAAGATATTGATGACCGTTTATATACCAAAAATGATATTAATGGATCCGCAGTATATTTTTTAGATCAGGAATTCACACAACCTTTTACAGGAGAAATATATGTGCAGTTTAAAGAGGTTTTGGAATCTGAAGCTCAATATAAAAATGGCTACAAAAATGGAATCTAATACCTTTATGATTCAGATGGGAATTTAGAACAGACCAATGAAAATAAAGGAAATGTAATGTATGGGATTTCTAAAGAGTATGATGAAAACGGAAATATTATGATAGCCAGTATTGTTTTTAATAATGAGTACCTGAAATCTGTGGAAGTTCTTGACGGGATAATTCAGGAAACGGCTTCTTATAAAGATAAATATGGAGAATCTCTGCCGGAATATATCAAAAAGCTATTAAAAATGTCCGATGAAGAAGTTTTTAATTACGAATTTAAAATCAATAATCCATATCTTAATTATGGTGAATAAGTAAAAAATACGAAAACCTCTCAGGAGTTTTTTTTTATTTTATGAAACTTTAAAATTAAAAATCTACCCATTAATTGTAGAACATAAATATTCCTATTTTCTTATATTTGTTCATTATAGAAAATATGGACGCAACTCAAGATAAAAGGTTATTTCTCATCGATGCTTATGCGATGATTTTCAGAGGATATTACGCATTGATCAGAAATCCAAGATTAACGAGTACAGGAATCGATACATCAGCTATTTTTGGTTTTACCAATTCTTTGATCGAATTGATCAGAAGAGAAAGACCTACCCATTTAGCGGTGGTTTTTGATGTGGGGCAAGCCAGTGTAAGAACGGATGATTTTGCCGACTATAAAGCTAACCGAAGTGAAACTCCCGAAGCAATCAAAATCGCAGTTCCTTATATTCATAGGATTTTAGAAGCAATGCATATTCCCTATTTGGGAGTGGAAGGATATGAAGCGGATGATGTAATTGGAACTATTGCCTGTAAAGCCGAAAAAGAGGGATATACTACTTTTATGGTAACACCGGATAAAGATTTTGCCCAGCTGGTTACAGATAAAATTAAAATGTATAAACCTGGCTTAAAAGGTGGAGATATTGAAATTCTTGGCGTAGAAGAAGTAAAAGCCAAATATGAAATTGAAGATCCTAAACAGGTGATCGATTTTCTTGCCATGATGGGGGATGCTGTAGATAATATTCCGGGATTGGACGGGGTTGGTGAAAAGACAGCCATGAAATTTCTCAAAGAATACGGAAGCATTGAAAACCTTCTAGCTAATACTCATCAGTTAAAAGGGAAATTAAAAGAAAAAATAGAAGCATCAGCAGAAAGAGGGATTTTATCTAAAAAACTGGCAACCATTATTTGTGATGCTCCAATTGAATTCCATCAGGAACAATATGACCTTGAAACTCCGGATTTTGAAAAAGTAAAGGAGGTTTTTGATGAGATAGAATTCAGAAGATTGTATGAAAACCTATACAGAGCCTTCGCACCTACAGAAACTGTTGTAGTTGCTGAGGTTGAAGTAGCTCAAACGTCAAAAGGAACCATTGTACAAGGGCAGGTTACCCAGCTTGATCTTTTTGCTACTTATGAAGAATTGGATCAGGCAACTTCTACAAAATCAACTATAGAACATAACGAACATTTATATCAATTCGTAGATAATCCAAAAGCTCAGAAAATACTTGTCAATAATTTATTACAGCAAAGAGTGGTTTGCTTTGATACAGAGACGACATCACTGAATGAGTTGGAAGCTGAATTGGTAGGAATGAGTTTCTCTTATAAAAAAGGTTTGGCTTATTATATTCCTTTATCGGAAGATAGAAATGAGGTTTTAAAAACATTGGAAATTTTCAGACCGTTTTTTGAAAAAGAAGATTTGCTGAAAGTAGCTCATAATTTAAAATTTGACTATAAAATTTTAAAGCAATATGATATCACGGTAAAAGGAGCGATGTTTGACACAATGATTGCTCATTATCTACTGAATCCGGATGGGCGACATGGAATGGATTATCTTTCAGAAGTCTATTTAAATTATAAACCTGTTTCAATTGAAACGATTATTGGGAAGAAAGGAAAGAACCAGGGAACCTTCAGAGATGCAGATGTAAGAACACAAACAGATTATGCTGCAGAAGATGCGGACGTGACTTTCCAGTTATATGAGCTGTTTGCTCCCCAATTAAAAAAGGAAAATTTAGAAGACCTGTTCTTTAAAATTGAAATGCCGTTGATGGAAGTTTTAGCCAAAATGGAATTGGCCGGAATTTCTCTTGATGAAAAATGGCTGGCTCAGGAAAGTATTGATCTTGAAAATGATTTAAGACAATTAGAATCCAAGATATTTGAGTTTTCTGGAGAAGAGTTCAATATGAATTCTCCAAAACAATTGGGTGAGATTTTATTTGAAAAAATGCAGCTTGATCCAAAAGCTAAAAAGACGAAGACCGGCCAGTACGCAACCTCTGAAGATGTATTACAGAAACTGTCTTCAAAGCACGAAATTATTAAACACATTCTTGAGTACAGAACCTATCAGAAATTAAAGTCAACTTATGTAGATGCATTACCATCACAGATTGACAGAGATGAGCGTGTACATACCAACTTTTCCCAGACCACTGCTGCAACAGGTCGTCTGGCAAGTGTGAATCCGAATTTACAGAATATTCCGATCAGAACTTTGAGGGGGCAACAGATTCGTGGAGCATTTGTTTCCGGAGATGGAAAGAAAATTATCTCTGCCGATTACTCACAGATCGAATTACGTCTCATCGCTGAAATTTCCGGTGAAGATAATATGATCAAAGCATTCCAGGATGGTGAAGATATTCACGCTTCTACGGCAGCTAAGCTCTTTAAAATTCCTTTGGAAGAAGTTTCAAAAACCCAGAGAAGTCAGGCTAAAACGGTGAACTTTGGGATTATTTATGGACAGGGTGCTTTTGCATTAGCTGAGCAAACCGGTTTATCCAGATCAGAGGCCAAGCAAATGATCGAAGCCTATTTTGAAAACTATCCGAAACTAAAAGAATATATGGCTGAGCAGGTGAAGAAAGCCCGCGAAATTGGCTATGTCGAGACCATTTTAGGAAGAAAAAGGCATTTGAAGGATATTAATTCCGGGAACTTTGTCGTAAGAGGTCACGCAGAAAGAAATGCTGTAAATGCTCCTGTGCAGGGAAGTGCTGCTGATGTCGTAAAAATGGCGATGATCAAAATTGATAAGCAACTGGATGAACAGAAACTTCAAACCAAGATGTTGTTACAGGTACATGACGAATTGGTATTTGAGTCTCCAATCGAAGAAATTGAGGTTGCTTCCAAATTAATCAAAACTGAAATGGAAAGTGCAATTGAAACGCAGGTTCCTTTATTAGTTGAAGTTGGAGTAGGAAACAACTGGCTGGAAGCACATTAAAAAAATACCTTGGTTTATACGATAAAAAAATGCTGAATAAAATTCAGCATTTTTTCTTTTACAGTCATTATTGCATTTTAAAATTATCAAGGCTGTGGCTTAAAGTAGCTGAACTGAATTGATCTGCTGTTCCAGAATATCAATGATTTTTTCTTTTCTCCATTTACTTTAAATTCAATGGGTTTGAAAGGAATTCTAAAATCATCAATACTATAGACACCATTTGTTTGTCCAAGAAGCAAAAGTTTTTGCTCTGGAGCCAGTTTAACCATATTTAAAAATTCACCGGCTGCTATTCCAATTTGACCCAGTGTCAGCAAAAGGCTAATTGGACACTGTACCTGAAACTTAGGATCTAAAAGAAGGCTATGGAGTGGGCTTGGATTAATGGAAGCTTTGTAGGAAACATGACCCGGTTTGATATGTAACAATAGGTTTTCCCCATCACGAGATGAGTTTATACTGATCTTCGAAACATTTTGGGGAATATTGATATCGATGTCACTTGTCGTTTTTTTGTCATAATTTGAAAAACAGAAGAAGATATATCCTAAATCCATAGGTTTTAATTCCAAATTAGATTGTAAAGTTGCATCAACCTGTCCTGAATAAGGCATTGTTATCTCTGAAAGATCCCGGTTAAAAGTAAGAGACTGAAGATTAATTAACGCTTTACCATTTCCAGATATTTCCCCTTTAAATTTCCCCAAAGCAAGGAAGTCTAAAGTTTCCCTCCAGACATTACAGGCTGCTACCTTTGCTTCATTTTCTACCTGGTGAGCAATACGGGCTGTCTCACGGGCTGCCTGCCATGCTAACCTTTCAGCTTCCACTCTCAATTTACAGGCTCTTCTTGTTGCCGCACACACAGGATCTTCGACACGAACCCTTCTGCAAAATGGGCAAACTCCAACCGTTATGGTATGCATGCAGTTCCAGTTGCAGCTTGCACCATTAAAATCGGGATATTTAAAATCTGTTCTTACTTTTTGACAATTGATATCACCCCTTTTCACTTCCAGTTTTTCATTAAATGCTGTCTCAGGAATAATGAAGTTCTGCTTTAAAGTAATTGGTTTAGAAAAAGCTTCGTTAAATATAGTAGAAACTTCTTCTTTGCTTATACTCGCTGTTACAGAGGGTTTTATATCAATAGGTTCAAAAACGGTCAGCCATAGATTTTCATACTTTTCATTAAATGCTTTGAACAATTTTGATAATTCGGCGTTGGTTCTTGGTTTAGCTGATGAGGCCAGGGCAGTATTTACAATTGTTGGTTTGTCTTTTATCAGCTCTGCCATTATTGAAATACCATCTGATTGTATTCTTACTGAAGATTTTTTCACAAATCGGGATAGGTTTAAAGGATCAGCAATAACTTCTGTATCCGGATTTTTAAACATTTCCTTAAGACTTAGTTGATAAGATTCGCCCCAGCCAATATCAATAACTGTTGGTTTTTTAAAGATCTGGCCGTTAATATTATCGATGTAGTTCTTAAGAATTGGAGCAATTAATTTTGCTAGTGCTTTTTGAGAGATTTTAGGATGTTTTAAAAATTTGATACTCTCAATTTTTAAAGAGGTTAATGCACTTCTCAAATAAAGAGTATCTGTTTGGGTTGAAATTGCCGTGACACCTTTAAAATTTCCTTTAGTTTCTATATCGTATTTTGGAAATCTAATTAAAAAATCAGCTTGAATAGAGATGCCTTGTCGGTCAAAGGACAGTATAGGCTCAACGTTTTGTACAATAATATTTTCATCATTTATTCCCTCTGTGGCCTTTTTTAACTCCCGAGGCAAATACTGCAAAATAATTTCTTTGTTTACATGCACACCAACATGTGGTTTGAAATCTGAGAGTTCAGAAAGATTCCTTTCTACTGAAGTATATTGTTGATCAATTGTAGAAATAGGAGGGAATTTCTCATTTAATGCTGTCTTTAAGGGTGTACAGCTGCATAAGAAGATCACGATGCAGAGTATGCCCAAGGCTTTTGTTAAATAATTTTTCATGGCTTTTATTTTTAGTTTGTTTTTACAAAATTTATCAATCGCAGGCTGATATTTATTGTCAAACAAAGTTGAAGCTATTGCCATTGAATTTCAATTACCCTTTTTCGCTATTTTAAAAAATAAAAAAGCCTTAAACATTGTTTAAGGCTTTTATCAATGATCAGGTTATCTTCTTCTCGATGGGCTACTTCTTGTATGGGGTCTTACATAAGTTCCATCCTTTCTGGTATATCCTTTTACACTTACTGTTCCTCCTGAAGTCGAACTGTTCGAATTGTAATTATATGTTGAGGAGCTTGTAGTTGTTTTAAGAGGAGTATAATTACCATAGGATGTATAAACTGGATTATAGGCCCAGCCAGAGTAATTTCCCCATTTTATTTTCCTATAATTCCTTTTGTTGATTTTAGATGAAACAAAAACTTGAGTGTCTTTTGGGATTAAAGTTACAATGTTACTGGAATCTGTTGAACTATACATTTTTGCATCTTCAGATAACAAAACTGTATAGTAATTTGTCGAGCATGACATCGTAGTAATACAGAGAAATACAAAGCTTAACAGGTTTAAAATACTTTTCATGATGAATTCTTTTTTAAGTATTTCAAATTTATGGAATGCAATTATTGATTAATTACGGTTTCCCATAACTATTGAAAAGTCTAAGAATTTTCTTACTACTTCGCTTTCGAAAGAACCATTTTCACAGCAAGAAAGACCAGGACACTTGTCATAAACCATTTTTGTACTTTTATCCACATAGGATTTTTAGCGAAAAAGGTAGCTACCTTTGCTGCGGTTAAAACAATGATGAAGTTGATTGTAAAGCTTGTAAAGGTCTGTATGACCCCTAGCTCTAAACTTTGAGTAAAAATAGATCCATATTCCGGTTTAATAAACTGAGGAAAAAAAGAGAGGTAGAAGACGGCAACTTTAGGATTGAGAACATTAGTTAAAAAGCCTACTGCAAATAATTTTCGGGGTCTATCTATAGAAATGTTTTTATCAACTTCAAAAATATTTTTACTATTCGGTTTTATAGCCTGATAAGCCAGATATAAAAGATATATTGTTCCTAATGTTTTGAGGACGATATAGGCATAAGGTACGGCAAACAGAACAGCAGTAAGTCCAAAAGAAACCATGACAATGTGGAATAAAAAACCACAGACCACACCTGCAAGTGAAGTTAATCCTGCTTTTCTTCCCTGCGTTATCGATCGTGAGATAAGATAAATCATATTTGGTCCGGGGCTTATCACCAATATAAATGCGGCTAAGAAGAAAAAGAAAAGATCGTGGATAGGAATCATAATTTTTCACAAAGATAAAGAATCAATAATTGTAATTTATTCATTGTTTTAATAAATCTAATTCTATAATATTATTATCCTTTTTCAAGCCCTCAAGTGCTTTTTTTTCAAATTCACGAAAAATTTCATTTCCGGAGTGAAAAACACCATTAGCATCTGTTTGGTCTGGGAAAGCTCCAACTGAGCCCGCCATCGGATTTTTTCTAAAATTTTCATAAATTTTCACATATTTTTGATAAGTGATTTTCACATCTTTATAATTATTTACGTTGGGATAATTAAAGTTTCCTTTTGTGGCTTTTATCCCCTTAAGTTCAAAAATGTGACTTTTGTTAAGATCCTCTATTTTAAGAATCAATCCTGGAAGTCCAAAAAATTTATATGGACCACTTTGTATCGGAATCTCTTTTGCAAACCACGCAATCCACTTTCTACCTCCAAACTCTGTGGTTGCTTTTTGTACATCATACCCCAAAATATTATTAAACTCCGCAAGTATATTCCATTTTAAATCTATATTCTGATTAACTGAATATCTATAAGGTTCAAGAGGTGTAATAAATTCAATTTTTTGAGTATTAAGATCTCTGACTACTCTATCTTTATTCATTTTTATATTAGAGGGCATGGAAAGGATTCCTTTCTTTGAATCTGCATTCAATGTTGAGTCTGATTTGTATTTTTCAAAACTGTAGAATTCTGATTTATTGTTGCTAATATTTAAAACCATTATTTCTTTCTCTAAACTTTTCGCGTTTGTTGAATCACGAACAAATTTGTATTCATAGAAAAATTGTTTGTTTTGACCAAAAGCATTAATTGAGATAAGAGTAAGAGTTATAATTCTAATTATATTCATTATATTTTTTTATTAAAAAAAGACTGTCATATAATTACTCAACAGTCTCAATAATTTTGGTTGTCTTAACAAGCTCGTAAAAAATATCCTGATGGACAATTGCTACCAGTACTACATCCACCACAAGTATAGAGATCACTACAACATTTATATGTATTTAGAGGTCCACCCTCTCCTGGTTCTTCACAACCTATAGCTCCTCTTGATTGTTCACATTTAGTACCACCAATAACATTTTTTAAATCCTTTCGATTTAATTTTTTAAGATTTTTCATAATAAGTATTTTAAAATTAAGGTGTAAATATATAAAATACTTTGGTCACTACTCAGGGAATTTTATTATGTTAATTATTGTGATGAATATCTTGACTTTTGATCTTAGCTTTTCCCTTGTATAATAATAGTATGATCGACCTTTCACATCAGGATAAGAAAAAGATAAAACTTTTCTATGTCTTCTTAAAAAATAACAGGGAGATGATATTTTTATCTTCCCAGATATTTTGTACTTGTTGGAGTTTATTTTTAATTCCCTTTATAGAGGTGTCTACTATTACTGTATAATCTTAGATTCATCTCGTTTTACCCTTTATTTATTTTATAAGGTGTTAAATCTTCTATATTTAAAATACTGTAACAGTTTTGGAGGAGTATCAGATCTTATAGTTATGGTTAATAGCTCTAAGACCTTTTTTTGCAATTGCCATTTTTATGGTTCTTGTTAGTTTGAATTTTCGATATGTTAGTTTATCCTTGGCTATCCTGATAAATTGCTTCATTTTCTCCAAACTTTATTAATTTATAAAGTTTCATAACGGCATATTTTAATTCATCCTGATTACAAAGATATTCTTCAATTTCACCATATTCCTTGTAACTTGAAATATTGAATCCTTCTTCAATATCATTATACCAGATTACCCTTTGTCCAACAATGGCAACTACCCAAAAACCATTTCCTTCATTTCCATATTCTTTTTCATTCCATTTTTGTGGCTTCACCCTCATAAGTTGCCAGAAATTCCACAAATCTCCCGTTAATTCAAACTGGATCTTGTTAAGCTCTGTATAAATTTCGGTTTCGGTAATTGGAGTCCATCTTTCCATTTTTTAAACTTTTATTAACCTTTAATTTTTTTCCTATTCACTTTATAGTTATCAAAACTAGGATGGTGCCAGAATTTTTCAAGACCAATATTATTATAAATTTCAATCTCGTCGGAGTACATTGGATAGAGACTGGCAATACTTACTTTATAATCTGTTCCAATGTCAATATAGAGATAATCTTCTTTATCGATTGTACTGGGGGCAAAGATAAAAAATGCATCCATTTCAGAATCAGGACTGATCTTTTCTTTAAAATTAATGACCTGGGCATAACTAAAAGGACAGTCACCACGAAGTTGATTGGCAATATATCCCATAGCTTGAGCCCAATCTAAATGTGATGAATTAACGGAAATGCAAAGTTCCGCTCGTCCTATTTTCCAGTCTGGATGTTCAACTAATGATAACCCATAAGTAAAGGCTGTAATACAACCTTTTTCTGGAATGTCTCTATAAACGATTGTTGTTATACCAGGAATTCCTTTTATTAAGCTTTCTTCCAGATACAACTCTGGTTCTTGTTGGAAGATTTGGTATAAGTGATTTAAATACTGATCGGCAGGTAAATGCTTCTGACCTGCTTTCTTTTTCATAAAATCAAATATTCCCATAGTCTTGCTGTTTTGCTTGTATTTGGTTTTAATTCTTAAAACGAATATACTCAATTATATCTTTTTAAATACAAGGATTTTATTCTTTCGTAGTCAATGGTTTTAATACTTTTCAAAAAAAAATGGAAAAAATAATTTTTCATTTCGACAAAATTTGTAAATTTGTCAAATATTTCTACGCAGGATTCTAATCATCAAAATAAATGAACCTACTACTTTCCCAGGAAGAGATTTTAAAAAGCCAGATTTTACAGACCGCACAGGATCTGTACCAACGTTATGGAATCAAAAAAGTAACGATGGATGATGTGGCTAAAGCAGTTGGAAAAACAAGAAGTGCTCTTTATTATTATTTCAAAAACAGGGATGAACTTTTTGAAGCAGTGATGATATCGCTAGTTGATGAGGTGAAAAATGAATTAGAAGAAATCATATACAAAGAGAAAAAACTAGAATCCCGGATTCAGGCGTTTTGTATTGCTAAGGTTAAAGGGTTTAATAAAACCAGAAATTTTATATCCGCCATTGAAGCCAGAATGGATAGTGAAGAACGATCCAAATATTCTGATATCATCTGGGAGATTCATCAAAGAATGATGCAGTCTGAAACAGCGCTGTTGAAAAGAGTGATCCGTGAGTCCAGCGAAAACGGTGAAATTGCTAAACCAGATTCTAAAAATATTGATACTTTATTATTTGTATTGTTGAGCAGTATTCGTGGTATTCGTCGTGAATCCGTAAGTGAGAACTACAAAGATCAATGGGAAGAAGGTGCAAAAATGTTAGCCAAAATGGTTGTGGAAAAAATTAAAGGATAAATTTTTTTAAATAAAATTTGACGTTTTGATGATTTTTGTCAAATAGGTAAATGAATTGTTTGATATATAAAATAGAACATAGTTGAAGTAAGGTATGATGAGTATAAGTAATGTAAGTACATTCAGGGCTTTTAAGAGTGATAATTTTAAATATTATTTTGCAGGCCGGTCAATATCTCAATTTGGAACATGGATGCAGCGAACGGCAATTGTATGGTTGGTCTATTCGCTGACCCATTCTTCATTTATGTTGGGAGTTACCGTATTTGCAGAACAGTTTCCATCATTTTTATTTTCATTTGTTGGTGGTGTCGCTGCAGACCGGTATAACAGGAGTACTATTATTCGTTGGACACAGATTGCGGCAGTAGTTCAAACATCTTTGCTGGCGATTCTGTTTCTGACTAATCATATTGTGGTGTGGCAAATTTTAAGCCTGAGTGTAGTGTTGGGAGTAATCAACGCATTTGATGTTCCTGCCAGACAGACCATGATTGGGCAAGTGGTGAGCGAAGAAGGTGATGTTCCAAGCGCGCTTTCATTAAGTGCAGCAATGTCAAGTGTAAGTAAAGTTCTGGGGCCCGCCGTAGCAGGATTTGTATTGGAACATTGGAATGTGGGATTTTGTTTTGTGCTGAATTCGATCGGTTTTATGGCCGTAATTGGATGCTTTGCCATGATGAAGCTTCCTCCTTATGAAAAAAGAGTAACAGATAAAAAAGTGGTTTCAGAATTTAAAGAGGGAGTTAGCTATCTGAAAAATGAGCCAAGAATTGGATTGGTTATTTTGATGTTATCGTTAATAGGATTGTTTGTTCTTCCTTATGATACTTTAATTCCTGAAGTTGCAAAAATGACCTTTAAGGGCGGTGCTGCAACCTTTGGATATATCTCCGGATTTATTGGACTTGGCGCCGTATCGGGAACGATTTTGCTCGCCTCGCTGAAAAGAAATGACAACCTTCGTTTTTATCTCATCATGAGTACAGTGATACTTGGAATTGGACTCATTTTTTTCTCACAAACCACTAATTTCTATTGGGCTATGTTATTTGTAGTTTTTACAGGATTTGGGAGTGTAATGCAATTTACCAGTTGTAATATCATTGTTCAGTCTGAAGCTGCTGCCCATATGAAAGGAAGAGCAATCAGTATTTTATTAACTGCTATTTTTGGAATGCTGCCTTTAGGTAGTCTGTTGACTGGGTTTGCGTCAGAACATATTGGAAGCAGCAATACACTTTTTATTCAGGGAATTCTCGCTATTCTGATAGCAATATGTTTTTACAGATTGTTTACTGCGTCTAAAAAGAAACAAGTCTCTTCCCTAAAAACGGAAGAGCTCACTAATACAACAATCTAATAGTAAAGAAATGCAACAATCAAAAAAAAGTGCTTTACTGGTAATGGATTTGCAAAATTCCATTGTACAGAATATTGAAGATCATTCAGGATTGGTTATTAAAATAGCTAAGGCTATTTCCCATGCAAGAGCAAATGGGATTCCTGTTATCTATGTAGTGGTCTCTTTCCGACCGGGAGCTCCTGAAATCAGTGAGCATAATAAAAGTTTTTCCAGATTTAATAACAAAGAAATGTGGACACCGGAATTTATTGCACAATGGGAAGAAATTCATCCTGACTTAAAGCCAGAACCTAATGAAGTTACTGTAACCAAACGCCGTTTCAGTGCTTTTACAGGAAGTGATCTTGAAGTAGTATTAAGAGGGCAGGGAATTCAACATCTGGTTCTTACGGGAATAAGCACTTCAGGAGTGGTACTTTCAACGCTTCGGGAGGCTGCTGATAAAGATTATCAGTTGACGGTAATTGAAGACTGCTGTGCTGACAGAGACCCTGAAGTTCATCAGGTTTTAGCTACGAAAGTATTTCCAATGCAGGCCGAAGTTATCAGCCTTGATAGCTGGATCAAGTAAAACTAAAACACCGGATTGCTAGGAGATAATCCGGTGTTTTTATATTTGATTTCCAATATTTACTTATCCATTTCGAAGAGTTTCTTTCTTTTATTGATCATGTAAATAAAAAATAGTAAGCCTCTAAAAGAATAAATCCGATTACAAAAAGTGCTATAGCCAGAATAATAGCAAAAAAATAAATCTTTCTGTTGTATAAATAATCTGCAGGAGCTTTAAAATCATCCGTAGTTTGAATTTCATTCTCTTTAAGGAGCTTATCAACGGCGTCTTCGTCATTTTTATTAAAATAAAACCTAATATAGCCAGAAGTCGTGTGCTGCATTTCAGAATCTATATAATATCCAATTCCTGCATCAATTAACTTAATTTCCAGTAGCAGATAT
Organism: Chryseobacterium sp. T16E-39; assembly: GCF_002216065.1. Classification (NCBI taxonomy): domain Bacteria; kingdom Pseudomonadati; phylum Bacteroidota; class Flavobacteriia; order Flavobacteriales; family Weeksellaceae; genus Chryseobacterium; species Chryseobacterium sp. T16E-39. Next base: position 4,280,912 of record NZ_CP022282.1, read on the forward strand.
TTCCTAAACGGAACATAAATTCGATATTGGTCACGATCAAAGATTGTTGGTTTCATTAATTTCAGGTTTTGGATGTTAATTAACAAGGCTGATAACTAAGAAAACTGTCAGTATAAAGCCAGTTAAAACCAAAATGAAGATTGCTAATTTTCTAATATCCTCAAGCGTTCGTCCATCCTTTAAAATGAATCTTCTGAAACCACTTGATATGAGTGTAAGAAGGGTAGAGATAAAAATCAATCCCAAAGCAGAACATACTCCCGGGCCGGGAAACGTCGGCGGAGAATCTTCATCTTTAAAGACAGGAAAGAAATCAAAAATAAAAAGAGCATTCCAGGCAACAATAAAAAAGATGGATGCAATTGGTTTTAGAGGAAATCCTCCTTGTGTCTGTCGTTCGATGATTTTGGAATCTCTTGGAATAGGGATCGCATTTTTATTGTCTAAAAATCCTGTATTTTTTATTTCATTAATAACAGTATCAGGGTTTTTAAGAGTCCAGAAAATCACATTCGAATTATAGTTTTCAACGTTATGATTGATTTTGATTCCCTGGCCAATTAGAGGTAAAGAAGTATAAGGTTGTATGGAAATAATATCCTGCGGTTGAAAAATGAGATTGCCGACAAGGGACGCATTGATCTTCAATGTATTTTCATCTACGTACAAATCAGCAAAAGGATACGTTGCATTAGCAAGTCCGATTCTTGCACCGCCTGTTAGTTTAAAAGTTTTTTCCATAGAAATTTACAATACTCGTTTTTCCAGTTCGCTTTCTCCAATAGTCTTCTCCAATCGTGATAACCGTGTTTTTTCCTGTTTAGCAGACATGATCCAATGCAGCATCACCTTTTTATAGGACGGGGCCTGATTAGTAAAGAAATCCCATGCTTTTTTATTGGCTTTAAATTGTTTCTCATAGGCAGGATCCAATTGAGCCAGTTTATTTTCATGAGAATAGATTGACGATTTTTCCTGTTTCCGTAATTCAAATGCTTTGAGGCCCGCAGGCTTCATTAATCCGGCTTTAGTAAGATCTTCCACTTTTTTTATGTTGATGGTACTCCAAATACTGGTAGGTTTCCTGGGGGTAAAACGATTGGAATAGCTGTCTTTATCTATTGATTTTCTAATCCCATCAATCCATCCAAAACATATAGCCTGATCTACAGATTCTGACCAGGTCATAGATGGTTTTTTGGTGCCTACTTTATAGAAGCCTATAATGACTTCTTTCTCTGTTTCATGGTTTTTCTCCAACCATTTTCTGAATTCCTGGGGAGTAGCGAAAAAGAGTGCTTCCATTTAGATTATTTTATGGATTAATTTGATATGTATTTTGTTTTGCTATTTCTAATTTTAGAATTTCAACAAATTTATCACCCTGACCATATGTAATTTTTACTTTTAATCCATTATGCAAAACATTACTATGATTACCACCAAAATGGTGAAATTCATATAAGCCATTATCAATATAATAAAAATGAAGAGAATCAATATCAAATGATTCTGAAGTTGATTCTCCATTTCTCGGATATGCAACTTTTCTTTTAAAGTTCGTAATTCGGCCTTCTATTTTTTTTACTTTATCAGAATTTAATAATTCGGTTAATCTTTTTTCTGTAGTATCTTCGAAAATAAATTTTAAATAAACATATGCAGGAAGTGATAATGCAATAAATAAACTTATTAAAATTAAAAGTAGTTTTTTATCAGGATTATTTTTTGACCTTAATACTAACATAAGTAATGCTACAGAAATAATTAGCATTATTAGGAAAATAGAGTAAGGTTTTATTGAATTACCGGGCGTATCGAGAATAGACCAATATGTATCGTACTCCATTGGTTAATTTTTTAAGGATGTTTTTAGTTCCTTGAATATCATTTTTCTGTAATGCTTTCTGGCTTTTCTCATAAGTTTGGCTGTAGAAACATTTTCATTGACCTGCATGCCATTAAAGTAAAATTTGGTTTTATTACGATCAATACTTCTCATCGCAAAATCAAGGTTCCGTAAAGTATCTTGATCAATAACTAATTGATTGATTTTATAAAAATAAATATTGTTTTTACGAAAATAGGGATTTCTTTCAAGTACTTTTTCGTTCATTGGAAAGATCGTATCGAAAACGATATTATTGTTTCTTAGTTTCCTGACGATTTCTTCCTGTGAATAATTTACTGTAATATTACACTTGAAACAATGTAAATTGCCTTTAGTCCGGGTATAATTGAAACTTGGCGGGGGAGATGTAGCCATCAATGTAAACAATGAAGGAATGAAAACAAAGAGTGGATGAAAATGCATAACTTTGATACTATTCCAATTTTCTACATTTTTAATGATATAATAAGGAATTGGTAAAAGTAGGAAAACCACCAAATCAGAATAGTCTATGACTCTTGTTATAGGAATCAACGCATATTGGTTGTACAAATTAATAAACCCTTCAGAATAGCTCGATTTCCAGAACAGAAATAATAAAGCACTTACCCATAGAGAGTGAACTTTAAGTTTTGGAAAGATGTAGGTTAATAATAAGGGCAGAATAATAATTCCAACAATGTCTGAAAGTTTACCTGTCAGAAAGTTTGAAAATTCATATTTAAAAAAATGATCATTCAGAAATAAAATGAACAGACAAACTACAAAAACATAATTGAGCAGAAGGTATTTATTCCTATTAACTTTCATCAGGTATCGCTTAATATTTAATTCCGAATGTACATAAATTATCAGAAAAACAAAAGCAGATGAAATTATCACCTGCTTTGCTTGTTGTAAAGTAAGATTAACCTGTTTAATTCTTTTTCTTAATAGGATCATCTCTTTTTGTATTGAATAAAATAATATTATTTGTTTTAAGCCTGTTGGCTAACCATGCTTTCAGTTTTTCTTCATCTATTTTAGTTTCAGATTGGTATACAAATGCAGTTTCCAAACTTGTTGAATCAGCCGTAAAATAATTCTGAAGTTTTCCAATCGCTACTTCCTGAACTTCAGGAAAGAGAATTTTGACTTCTTTTACCAATTCAGGATTATCCATTTTATAGAGGTTCAGCTCGTTTTTCAATTCATTGACCTGTAAATCCTTTTCGGTGATATTGTTTTTTTGAAGATTGATTTCACTTAAAATTTCTTTCTTGAGATCACTGGTGTTTTGCTTGATAACAAGGTGGGTGTTCGTTATTCCGAAATCAGGGAGTGAGGCATTGAATTTTTTTATTTCTGTACTGTCAAATTTAGTGGATAAAAAGACCAGCTCAATAGATTTAGGATTTGCATTGTAATCCACTTTTTTATAGATCACCGTATAACCTTTCTTTGAAAACTCTTCATTAACAAAATTTTCTACGTTTTGGTTGTATTTTTTTTGATTCAATAAATTATATGCTAAATAACAGCTGGGAACAATCATCACAATGATCAATATCGAAATTCCATATCGGATTCTCTTTTCAAAAGCTTTGTTAGTCGTCTCAACAGCCTGATATTTAAGAAACTTGATAATAAGAAATGTAGAGATACAAATGAAGAAACAGTTGATGGTATATAAATAAAATGCACCCGCTACAAATGACCAGTTACCCGTTGCGATACCAAAACCAGCGGTACATAATGGTGGCATTAAAGCAGTCGCAATAGCAACTCCGGGAATAGGGTTTCCTTTTTCAACCCGGGTAATGGATACCGCACCTACAATTCCACCGAAAAAGGCAATCAGGACATCATAGATATTAGGAGATGTTCTTGCCAGTAGCTCGGACTGGATGTCCTTGAAAGGGCTTAAATAAAAATATAAACTGGAAACGGTTAAACTGACCACCGTAGCGATCAGCAAATTTTTCATGGATTTTTTTAAAAGGCTGAAATTAAAAGTGGCTAATGCAAAACCTGCTCCTACAATAGGTCCCATGAGAGGGGAGATCAGCATGGCACCGATAATTACCGCCGTTGAGTTTACATTTAATCCTACTGAAGCAATAAGTATGGCGCATGAAAGAATCCAAAGGTTAGCTCCCCGGAAGGAAACATTACTGGTAACATTTTCAAGAACCAGAGCCGGGTTTTCTTCACCGGTATGCAGGTTTAAAAAGTCAGAAATCGTTTTTCTCATAAATGTGTGTTTAAAAAAGTAAAAACGACGGGATGAAAAAGTTTCAGCCCGTCGGGTCAAATATACATGTTTCGTATTAATTACAAAAGATGGCTTTTATTTGCCATCAAACATTTTTAGAAGATTTTCAATGGCATTCTGAGAATGCAGCATGGCAGTATTATCCAAAGTAATTTTAGTCACCTTAGAGGCTCTCTTTTGCATTTGTTTTTCGAAATGAGAAATAGCTGTTTTCACATCTTCAAATGCTCCGCTCGTTAAACATTCAGCGAGTTCATACGCATCCTGCATAGCCATATTTACGCCTTCTCCGGCATAGGGTGGCATTCGGTGGGCAGCATCACCAAGCATTGTAAGATTTGGAAGTGTTTCCCAGGTTTGATCAAGAGGATAATGATACTGTGGACGAACCACAAATGAAGATTCATTGGTGGTAAATAATTCCTGCCAGCTCTCATCCCATGTTCCACATTCTTTCTTAAACCATTCAGAAATCTGATCTTTATTGTTAAAGTCAATTCCGGATTCTTTTGCCCAGTTTTCATCTACATTACATCCTGTATAAAAGGTAAGAGTTCCATCTCCTTTTGTACTGAATAATAAAGTTTTTCCCTCATCTAAAGCAAACATTTTTCCTCCCTCAACAAGTTTCCAAAGCTTCGGTGCATTCATTTCAGCGTTATAGATATTTCCTTCAACCATTGTAACTCCTGAATAAATAGGCAGGATATCTGTAATATAAGGTCGTATTTTAGAATTAGCCCCATCTGCAGCGATTACGATATCTGCATAATAAGAGTTGCCATTTTTGAAATATAATACCCAGCCATCACCATTTTTCTCCATTGATAGGAATTGGCTATCCCAAACTACAGTATCCGGCTTTAAGGTTTCCAGTAACATTTTCCTAAGCGGAGCTCTGTCGATTTCGGGACGGTCTTCTTCATGAGCACTTCCTGAATGATGTTCATCGAGGTATAGGCTAAGGTTTTTATCTACAACTTTTAGTTTCCCTGCATCCGGGCGGTAATTAGCTTTAAAAGCATCGATCAATCCAGCTCTTCGAAGCGCTTCCAGTCCAGATTCTTCATGAAGATCGAGAGTAGCACCCTGAACGCGGACATCCTTATGTTCGTCACGCTCATATACATGAACGTCGGCATTTTGAAGCTGTAAAAGTCTTGCTAAAGTTAGCCCTCCCGGACCTCCTCCAATAATGGCTATTTTTTTATTTTGTATAATCATCATATTTAAATTAATGATGCAAAATTACTTTTTGGGGAGAACGGAAAATTGTATAAATCGGTCGTTTTTGTTCTGACTGAGTTCTTTGGGTAGAAATCCGGAAAGCCTTTTGATCTCTTTAATAAAATGGGACTGGTCACTGAAGTTTTGTTCAGGAAATAATTTCCCTTCTTTAATATGCTTGAAAGAGGCTCTGAAACGGAGAATTCCACAATAGGCTTTTAAAGAAATACCATACTGTTGATTAAAATACCGGTTGATCTGCCGCTCACTCCATATTACCTTTTCTGAAAGTTCTTTGATGGGAATCGCCCCATTGGATAAGTAGATGAAGTTAAAAAGCTTCAACTTTCGCTCATCAATTTTCTGATGAGAAAGTTCAGCTTGTATTTTTTCTGATGCTTTCAAGCAGAATTGATCAAAATCTGTCATATCATCAACCGTAAATCCCCAAAAATCAATGGGTAGATTTTTAGCATAATTTAAAAGCTCTGAAACACTTTCATGCAGAATATATTCGGTGGCCAGCAGATTAAAACTGATCGCGAAAGTTTTGATTTTTTCTGCAATGACAATTTCTTCAGGGTGGGTGCCGATACCTAAAAGAACAATATGGAAAGGCTGCGTTGGGGATTGCGAGAAAATCACATCTATCCGTCCATCAGGTAAAAGAACAACTTCTTTATTGTCCGAAGGATTATCCAACATCCAGAAACTTTCTACAAAGTCTTTGAGAAAGGGATCAGGAAGTTTAGAGTTATAAATAAGATCATTCATCAAGCAAAAAAAAGATTTTTTTTATAAAGTAAATGCGATTTAAATTATTCAAAATTATCAAAAGTTTTTTGTTGATTTTCTCCATCTTCAGGAATATAAGTTCTCATACCCAATATAAAAATTCAGTAAGGTCTTCTGCGATCATTAGTATTATTGTTGATTGCGTAAGTTATTCAAAAAATCTTCAGGGTTTACTAAAAACCTGTAATTATCAGATAAAGTAATTAATTTATATACTTCATTTCGTTCCGGCCGTATCAGATTTCCTTTCACATCCAATAATAGGCAGTTGTATTTTTTTGCAATTTCAATAAATTGATTTAAAAAGACTAAACCACTTTCTCTTAGATCAGCTCTAAAGTAAAGCTCTTCTATCTTTTCAGATTGTTTGTCTAGTACTAAAGAGGCATCGTGATCAATACTATTTACAATATAATATTTCCAATAATAGGAATTAGAATTTTTTATAACATGAGTAGGGAATAGTTTACTGATATAATAAATTATTTCGGTAGGTGAAACATGAATTGAGTCCCACCAATCTATACTTAAAGCATCTTCGAAAAAGTCTGACGATTCCAAGAGATTATCCTTTTTTAGATGATAATGCTCAATTCTTTCTTCAAAATTAATATCTAATTTTGGAGGAATCATTCCCAATATATCCAATACTCCTTTTTCGGGGATTAAGTTTAATTTAAACTGATGAATAGCCATTATTTAATATTGCACTTGTCTTTTTAACAAGATAATTTCAGGAAGTGAAATTAAATAAAATTTAGAGAATTTAAATTTATGCCAATGGTAGCTCAAAATAAAAAGTACTTCCCTGATTTGGAGAACTCTTCACCCCAATTTTACCATCCTGTTTTTCGATAAAGTTTTTTGAAATGGCCAAACCAAGACCTGTTCCATTCTGATGTTCTCCCGGAACCTGAAAATATCGGTCGAAGATCTGACGGTGGTATTTTTCATCGATGCCACTTCCGGTATCTGTAATGCTGAACTGAATCATAGCGTCAGATTTTTCCACTTGAATCTTAATACTCTCATCCTGAAAAGAATGTTTGATCGCATTACTCAGGAAATTATTCATTACCCAAACCGTTTTATCAAAATCTGCGGAAACAAAATCATCATCGGCCATTAGGAAATTTGTTGTAACAGCAATATTCTTTTGCTCAGCTAGTTTTTCTACATTTTTGACAGCTGTAAGGACGATTTCTTTTGGTGAGCAGCTTTTAATATTTAACCGGATGTTTCCCGTTTCTACCTGTGATAGATTGAGTAATTCTCCGGTAATATCTAATAACCTTTGACCATCATCATTAATACTTTTTAAAAGCTCTTGCTGCTGGCTATTCAAATCACCAAATTTTTGATTTCCTAAAAGCTGGACTCCCATCTTTATAGCAGCAATAGGGGTTTTAAGCTCATGCGAGATGGTTGCTATAAAATTGGTTTTTGCAAAATCAAGCTCTTTAAAAGGAGTGATATTTCGTAGGAGAATTACTTTTCCAATATATTTTTTCTCCTTTTCTCCTGTCTTTGCGATATTAATGGGAACGATTTCCTGTTCAAAATAGTTCTCCTTATTATCCGTAACAATTTTGATAGGATCTTTTACCGGATGATCCATATTTTTAAGAAGTTCCCTGATCAGATCATTATTGACAGCAACTTCATGAGCCGTTTTTCCAATGATCTCTTCTTTTCGAAGATTGGTAATATTCAAAGCTTCATCATTGATCATATAGATATGATGATTTTCATCCAGGCCAATGACGGCATCATGCATATTATTGACGAGTGTTTCAATTCGCTTTTTATCCATCAGCTGGGTAGAAAGCGAACTGCTTTCATACTCCTGTAATTTCTCGGCCATAATATTAAAGGAATTGGCAAGGTCATTAAACTCCTCACTTCCTTTAAAATGAACTCTTTCGCTATAATTTTTATTGGCGATCTGTTTGATACTAAACGTTAATTGATTAATCGGTTCAGCAATCGTTTGTGGTAAATTAAATAAAAGGGTAAACGCAATCAGGAAACAAACAGTTCCTATGCTGACGATCCAGAAAGTGGCACGTTCAGCAGTGATAATTGCCGTATCACTTTTACGTTCAATCCCCTTCATATTCAGAGACATGATCTTTACTAAATCTTCACGGATAAGTTTTTCTTTTTTGTAGTCTGGCTGCTTCAGATAACTGGCAAAGTGGATCTTAAGATTTTGAGTAACTTCTTTTTCTCCGATTTCTGATAGGTTATGTTCCTGTAAAGTGTTATTTTTTTCAAAATCCCTTACAGAAACAACACTGTCTGTACTCATCCTATCCAAGGCGATCAGCATATTTTTAGAATATTCTAAGCTATTGTAATTGGCGGTAAGAATTTTCTCGGTGTCAGATTTCAGTTTATTGATATATACAGAGCCAACTACTGAAAGTAAAACGATCAGCAAAAATAAAAGACCTACGCCTAGTGTGAGTTTAGTTTTAAGTTTCATTACTCTTAAGATAAAATGATAATGTCTATCTGTCGTTCGTTCAATCGGTTCATTAATGTATAGATCCAGCTATAACCGGAAAGTCTTTGCCAGAAATGAGAGTGCGGTTTTCCGATACATACTGTTGTGATATTGTGTTGAATGACATAGTCCAGAATTCCTTTATGAACACTGTTTTCCTTTATCCGGATTACTTTGGCACCCATTTCTTGTGCTAAATTAAAATTATTAATTAAATATCGTTGCTTATTTAAGGCTATTTTTTCCGGATTTTCAGAGGGTTTCTGTACATATAAAACCGTCCATGGACTGTTATAATAACTGGCCAGACGCGCTGTTTTCCTGATAATATTTTTGGCGATTTTCTCATTACTGCTGATGCAGGCTAGAAATTTGATGGGTTTAAAGTTTTCAGTTTTAATTTCAGTTTCTACTTTCCTTTCAACATGGGTAGCTACCTCCTTTAAAGAAAGTTCCCGGAGTTGCAGAATGTGTCCGCTTTGGAAAAAGTTGTTCAGTGCCGTCTGAATTTTCTCTTTCTTATAGATCTTTCCTTCTTTTAGTCTGGTTAAAAGTTCATCAGCGGTTAAATCAATATTCACCACTTCATCAGCAAGGGCAAGAATTTTGTCAGGAACTCGTTCTGAAACCTCTATACCGGTGATCTTTTTTACCTCTTCGTTCAGACTCTCAATATGCTGGATGTTCATCGCACTGATGACGTTGATTCCATTATCAAGAATCTCTAATACATCCTGCCATCTTTTTTTATTCTTAGAACCTTCTACATTGGTGTGTGCCAGTTCATCTACAAGAACAACTTCCGGGTGCTCATTGATGATAGCCTGAAGATCCATTTCTTCGAGATTTTTGCCCTTGTAAAATACAGATCTTCTTGCTATTTCAGGAATGCCATCAACCAATGCAACTGTTTCTTCCCGGCCGTGTGTTTCGACATAGCCTATTTTTACATCAATCCCATTTCGTAGCAGGGCATGAGCTTCCTGAAGCATACGGAAAGTTTTCCCCACACCAGCACTCATTCCAATATAGATCTTGAATTTTCCTTTTTTTGATTTTTGAATCAGTTCTAAAAATTGTTTTGCTGATGACATTGATTTTATTCTTTTTAATTTTATTTTTTCTTGAACCATAAAAGGAACAAAATTTTTAGACCTAAACACGCTGAGGTATTTAAGTCTAAAAAAGATTTATTTTTTAAAACCACGCCGCTAGGCTCGTTGTAACAAAGAAGTTTCCTTGTTTAAAATCATCACCTTTTACAAAGATCGCATCTTTTGAATTAAATGCTCTTGCTTCTGTACGAAAAACAATATTTTTCGAAACTGCATAATCTATATTAAAGGAGTATCCAAAAGTCTGAAACCCATTAGGTGTTTTGGTCGCAATAATTACTCCGTTCTTATCACTATAGTATTCAAGTCTTCCCGCAAGAGCCCATCGATTATCAAGTTGATATTTCATCAACAGGTTGGGGCTGTACCACAGACTATATTGGTCACTACCTTTTGATTTCTGCTCAGCACCGATATCAAAACCTATCACTGTGGAAAACGCTTCGGTCAATTGGAAGCTTCCATATAAGTCATGGAAATACCGCATTCTCTTGTCTTCTTTTGCTTTATCATTTCCTATGAAAGAGCTGCTGTTCAAGGTGATTTTATCATTAGGTTTAAAAGTGACCTGATGTCCGAAAGAAATACTTTGATTCCCTTCTGGCTTTGCAATACGCTGCCATCCATTCAATACCATTCCGCTTAGAAACCATTTCCCGTTATCTGAAGTATAAGAGATTTTAGCTCCTGTTTCAAAATAAGGAGAATTTTCAGCAGCAAAACTCCTTGTTAAATTGATATTATCCTTTCCTATCGCACTTTCCCAACCAATATGAGAGGGCATTATCCCCGCATCGATCCATAGGTTTTTGGTTTCGGAGATTTTAATTCCAATATTAGCCTCATTTACATAACGTAGAGCGTTCTGCTCTGCTGCCATATTATCCTGGGCGTACGTCCCTGCCATTAAGGCCATATTAGCACGGAATTTATCACTCTCATACGAAGCTTTTACCATGCCCAGATTAAGATTAAGTTCATTATGCCTGTTGTATGAATACAGGAAATTCTGACGAAGATGATTGGCTGGTTCATTAAAATCATAAGTATAAAATAACTCTGCATAGGCAGAAAATTTCACTTTTGGACTTACTTTCACGGAATCTGAAGATTGAGCTTTTGGAAAATAAATTCCCATTAATATTCCAGCGACAATATATTTTTTCATGTTAGTTTTAAGCATTATTTTAATTGATCTAAAGCGATATTAAGTTGTAAGACATTCACTTTAGAAGGTCCGAAAAGTCCAAGCAGGGGCTTTTCTGTGTGTGTTTTAATAAGATTTTCAATAGTGGCTTCCGAAAGGTTTCTTTCCTTTGCTATTCTTTTGATCTGAAAAGCAGCACCTGCTTCAGAAATATTAGGGTCTAAACCGCTTCCACTTGCTGTAACCAGTTCAACAGGCACTTTTTCGTTGTTCATTTCAGGATTCTGCATTCTTAAAGTGTCTATTCTTTTTTGTACGGTTTCCAGATATTCTTTATTGCTGGGCCCCTTATTGCTTCCTGCACTTCCTGATGCATTGTAGTTCACCGCTGATGGGCGGCTGTGGAAGTATTTCAGGGATTTAAATTCCTGTCCAATGTTGGCGTAAAACTTCTGACCTTTATAAGTAATGGTTTCTGCATTTCCCTGGGTAGGTAAGATCTTTGAACCTGCATAAACAATGATTAAATAAACTCCAACAAGAAGTCCCATTACGAAAGTCAGTTTCAATGATGATATTATATAATTTTTCATTTTTCTAAAATTTTTAAAAGAATAAGCTGATGAGTAGATCAATAACTTTTATTCCGATAAATGGAGCTATGATACCTCCAACACCGTAAATCAAAAGGTTTCTTCTTAACAGCGCACTGGCACCGATGGGTTTGTACGCAACCCCTTTTAAAGCCAATGGAATTAAAATCGGAATAATAATAGCATTGAAGATAATAGCCGATAATATGGCTGATTCAGGGCTATGAAGATTCATAATATTCAATTTCTGAAGAGCCGGAATGAACGTGATAAATAAGGCCGGTATAATGGCGAAATATTTAGCGACATCATTCGCAATACTGAAAGTGGTAAGTGTTCCACGGGTCATCAATAACTGTTTTCCAATCTCTACAATTTCAATCAGCTTGGTAGGGTCGTTGTCAAGATCTACCATGTTTCCGGCTTCTTTTGCAGCCTGTGTTCCACTGTTCATTGCTACACCGACATCTGCCTGAGCCAAAGCGGGTGCGTCATTCGTTCCATCTCCCATCATTGCTACCAGTTTTCCTGACTGCTGCTCTTTCTTGATGTAATTCATTTTATCCTCCGGCTTAGCTTCTGCAATGAAATCATCAACCCCAGCTTTTTCTGCGATAAATTTTGCTGTCAATGGATTATCTCCTGTTACCATCACGGTTTTTACACCCATTTTTCTCAAGCGTTGGAAACGTTCCTGAATTCCGGTTTTAATGATATCCTGAAGTTCAATCACTCCCCAGACTTCTTCATTTACAGAAACGACTAAAGGAGTTCCTCCGTTTTCAGAAATTTTAGTCGTAGCATCCTGAGTTTCCTGAGGAAAGAGATTTCCTGCTTTTTCAGTTAATTTCTTAATGGTATCATAAGCTCCTTTTCGGATTCTTGTATTCTCAAAATCGATCCCTGAAGTTCTCGTCTCAGCAGTAAAGTCGATATAAGTGGGACTCGACACAATCAGGTCTTTTGGTTGTAGTTCGCTTAATTCAATAATTGACTTTCCTTCCGGGGTTTCATCTGCCACTGAGCTTAATGCTGAAGCTTTTATAAATTCTTCCAGTTTAATGTTATGGGCAGGGTGAAATTGGGTTGCTTTACGGTTTCCTATCGTTATCGTTCCCGTTTTATCCAATAGTAAGACATCAATATCGCCTGCTGTTTCAACGGCTTTTCCACTTTTTGTAATGACATTGGCTCTTAAAGCTCTGTCCATCCCCGCAATTCCAATTGCAGAAAGCAGACCTCCGATCGTTGTGGGTATCAAACAAACGAAAAGTGATATAAATGCCGCAATGGTAATCGGCGTCTGCGCATAATCTGCAAAGGGTTTTAAAGTAAGGGTAACTATTATAAAGGTTAAAGTAAATCCTGCTAAAAGTATCGTTAATGCGATCTCATTAGGTGTTTTTTGTCTTGAAGCACCTTCCACAAGGGCAATCATTTTATCAAGGAAAGATTCACCGGGTTTTGTAGTCACTTTCACTTTTATGCGGTCAGAAAGTACTTTTGTACCACCGGTCACTGAACTTTTATCGCCTCCTGCTTCTCTAATGACTGGTGCGCTTTCTCCGGTAATTGCAGATTCATCTATGGTAGCCAAACCTTCAATGATCTCTCCGTCCATTGGGATCTGATCACCGGTTTCACATAAAAAGATATCCCCTAATTTCATTTCAGCAGACATTTTTAACGTAGTGTCTACCTGAAATCCGGGTTTATTTTCGATAATTAATTTTGCCGGAGTTTCTTCACGTGTTTTACGTAATGTATCCGCCTGTGCTTTACCTCTTGCTTCTGCGATAGCTTCTGCAAAATTGGCAAAAAGAACAGTGAAAAATAGAATGATAAATACTAAAAAATTATAAGAGAAACTTCCCTGTGTTTTATCTCCTGTTAAGCTAAATAAGCTCACAACAAACATGATGATGGTTCCGATCTCAACCAGGAACATAACAGGATTTTTAAACATGATTTTCGGATTTAGCTTTACGAAAGACTGTTTGATCGCTTCGTTTACCAAATCTTTTTGAAACAATGTTTGTGATTGATTTTTCATTTTTTTGAAAGAGTTATATAATTTGAAACCAATGTGAACCATTAAGGTGATAAAAAGACCTAAGAATTGATATGGATAATATTATTCGAATGAATGTTTTATGAGAGGTAGACTAGTATCTGGCTTTATCAGTTTCCTTAATGGCTTACGATTGATTTTAATTGTAGGGGTTCACATTTATTTAGAAAAATATTGAAGTTGTTCCGCAATAGGACCCAATGTAAGTGCCGGAAAGAATGATAAGGCTGCGATAAGCAGGATCACGGCTAAAGTCATGAATCCAAAGGTTGCCGTATCCGTTTTCAAAGTACCTGCACTTTCAGGGATATATTTTTTCTGAGCCAGATAACCTGCAATGGCTATAGGACCAATGATCGGGATAAATCTTGAAAGTAAAAGAACAATTCCTGTTGAAATATTCCACCATGGAGTATTATCACCGAGTCCTTCAAATCCGGAACCGTTATTAGCAGAAGAGGAAGTGAACTCATACAGCATCTCACTGAATCCATGAAATCCGGGGTTGTTTAATGTTTTAGCTCCGAATTCCGGCAGGTAGGCGGTTAAAGCTGTTCCCACAAGGATTAAGAATGGGTGGAATAAAGCTACGATCATTGCGATCTTCATTTCCTTGGCTTCGATTTTTTTACCCATAAATTCCGGTGTCCTTCCAACCATCAGACCACTCATAAATACGGCGAGAATGATGAATATGAAATAATTCAGGATTCCTACACCACAACCTCCATAGAAACAGTTGATCATCATAGCCAAAAGCTCGTTCATTCCTGAAAGTGGCATTGTACTGTCGTGCATTGCATTTACAGATCCTGTAGAAATGACCGTCGTAGCGATACTCCAATATCCTGAAGCAGCACTTCCAAAACGGATTTCTTTACCTTCCATTGCTCCCAGGTGACTGTCAGCTCCCATTTGGGTAATCAAGGGGTTTCCATTAGTTTCGTTGATTACATTTGGAACAGTAAGAGCCAGAAAACCAATAGTCATTACCGTGAAAATCGTCCATGAAAGTTTTCTTTTCTTTAAATAAAACCCTAATGCAAATACCAAAGCAAACGGAATGATCATCTGAGTAACCATTTCAGTCATATTGGTCATATAATTAGGGTTCTCAAGCGGGTGTGCTGAGTTGGCTCCGAAAAAACCACCTCCATTGGTTCCCAAATGTTTAATAGAAACAAAAGCAGCAACAGGACCTCTCGAAATATCAGCTTTTTGACCTTCTAAAGTAGTAATATGATCTTTCCCTTCAAACGTCATTGGAGTTCCGTTAGCAGAAAGAATAAGTGCCACAATAATACCTATTGGGATCAATATTCTGATCATGGATTTTGTGAAGAAATCAAAGAAATTTCCTAACTCTGTTGTTGTTTTTTCTTTAAATGCTTTAAAAAGTACCGCCATAGCAGCCATTCCGGTTGCAGCAGTTACAAATTGAAGAAACATTAAATATAATTGACTCAGATAGCTTACTCCCGTTTCGCCGGAATAATGCTGTAGATTACAATTCACCAGAAAAGAAATTGCGGTATTGAAAGCAAGATCAGGTGACATATCTGGATTTCCATCAGGATTTAATGGAAGCCAGGATTGATTTAACAGAATAAAAAATCCAATGATAAACCAAACAAGATTGATCGTCAGCATCGCAAACATGTTTTGCTTCCAGGTCATCTGACGGTTGGGATTAATTCCGGATACTTTATAAATTAGATTTTCAATAGGCTGGAAAATAAAATCTAAAAAGGTTTTTTTATGGCCATAAACATTAGCAATATATTTACCTAAAAATAATCCTATTACTAATGTGATGACAAACATCGCTATGATGCCTAAAATTTCTGTGTTCATGATTGATTAAAATTTTTCTGGTTTTATAAGAACATAGCAGATATACACGAAGGCCAGTATTGAAAGAAAAAATAAACTCCACATAGCTTTATATTTTATCAAAAAATTCAACGGATTTGTACAAAAGCCAAAACATCACTGCACAAAGCAGCACTAAACTAATAAGCATCATATCTTTATAATTAAGGTTAATAGGGTAAATAGTACATACGACACCATCAGCAAGCTCAACTTCGAATGATCCCGTTTTTTGAATGTTCTTTTTGAAATAGTCATTTTGAAATATTTTATTTTTTATCCCTAATGCCAAAAAAGAATCCATTTTGTTATTTTTTAATTTAATACGTTGTTTATTAGTTATTTATGTGTTTTATGGAATAGTACTAAAAACAGAAAAGCCTATCAAAATGATAGGCTCTTTATTAAAATGATAGGCTTAGTTTTATCGTAATCCGTATTCTTCCAGCTTGCGGTATAACGTGGCAATACCAATTTCCAGCAGTCTTGCTGCTTCCGCTTTATTGCCCTTGGTGTAATGCAAAACTTTTTGAATATGTTCTTTTTCAAGTGATCTGATGCTCAAAGAATCTTTGTCACTGTTTACTTTTTCTGAATAATGGGGAAGGCTTTCTGTATCCAGAATATGGTCATTCATTAAAATGAGACTTCTTTCTATCGTATTTCTTAATTCCCGGATGTTCCCTTTCCAGTCATTTTTTTCCAGTGTTTTATAATAGTCAGGAGAAACCTGTACTGAGTTTAAGTGTAATTTGTGTGAAAAAATATCAATAAAGCTTTTAGCCAACACTTTTAAGTCCTCTTTCCTTTCTCTTAAAGGAGGGAGAGTGATCTCAAAAACATTCAATCTGAAATAAAGGTCTTCTCTGAAATTTCCCTGCCTGATCTCATCTTCAAGATTCCTGTTTGTTGCAGCGATCAATCTGAAGTCTGATTTTGAAACTTTTGTTTCACCCATTTTCATAAATTCATGGGTCTCAAGAACGCGGAGCAGTTTAGCCTGGAGCTCAATAGGCATTTCTCCGATCTCATCTAAAAATAAAGTCCCACCATTGGCTTCTTCTACCAATCCTTTTTTGTCTTTGATCGCTCCGGTAAAGGCTCCCTGTTTGTGCCCAAAAAGTTCACTTTCGAGGATTTCTTTGCTAAATGCAGAACAGTTTATTGCGACAAAGTTATTTTTCTTTCGGTCACTTCCTTCATGAATGGCATTCGCAAAGACCTCTTTCCCGGTTCCTGTCTCTCCGGTTAACAGAACAGTGGCATCCGTTAGGGCCACTTTTTCAGCTAGTTTTTTAGCCTGAAGAATGGATGGAGAGCTTCCCATGATCTGATTGAATCCCTTTTGTACATCACCTTTCTGAACAATCTTAGATTTATTATCTTGTACTTTGTCCAAAGCTTTGTATACTAAAGGAATGATTTTGTCATTGTCATCGCCTTTTACGATATAATCGTAAGCACCATTTTTCATCGCCTGAACTGCGTCCGTAATATTTCCGAAAGCAGTCATCAGAATAATTTCCAGATGTGGATATTTTGTTTTGATGGATCTTACCAGTTCAACGCCAAAGCCATCGGGTAAGCGGACATCGCTTAAAACGACATCAAATTCGTATTGCTCAAGCATCGTCATCGCCGAACGGGCAGTAGAAGCTTCTTTGACATTAAAATCTTCCTGAGAAAGGATCATTCCCAAAAGTTTGAGAAGTTTAAGCTCATCATCGATGATCAGAATATTTCCGGACATGGTATAAATTTTAGGTAAAACCTTATGCAAACTTAATCAAACTTGGAGATACAAACCGAATCTTAGAGATTTTTATTTAATGTACAATGTATTTGAATAGCAGAGCATCATTGAAAACTCAACCGATAATTCAACAGTTTTACAAATCTGCAATTTTACCATTTTACCATTTCGCTATTCAGGCATCCAGCCTATCCACTTCGCTATTTCAAATCACCATCATAGATTTAATAATTATAAAATTAACAGGCTTTATTTTTGTATTGCTTACATTTGTAAGGCATTCTGTTTTAAAGAATGAAAATGAACTTACATATTACATATGACGGACAAAAGATATAAGGAGACGATTCACACAGACAAAAATAATTACGAATATATAGCCGTCACTCACGACGAAAACGGGGTAAGAATGTATACCCTGAAAAATGGACTGAAGGTCTTTCTTGCTCAAAATTTTGATTCCCCAAGGATTCAGACTTATATTCCCGTAAGGACGGGAAGTAACAACGATCCTTCTGATAATACTGGTTTAGCACATTACCTTGAACATATGATGTTTAAGGGGACCTCTAAAATAGGAACTCAAAACTGGGATAAAGAAAAGGTCTTACTGGATCAGATTTCGGAATTATATGAACAGCATAAAGCAGAAGAGAACGCTGAAAGAAAAAAAGAGATTTATAAAAAAATCGATGAGGTATCTCAGGAGGCAAGCCAATATGCTATCGCCAATGAGTATGATAAAGTGATTTCTTCATTAGGAGCTAGTGGAACCAATGCCCATACATGGTTCGATGAAACTGTTTATAAAAATAATATTCCTAATAATGAGCTTGAAAAATGGCTGAAAGTTGAGAAGGAAAGATTCTCGGAAATTGTTTTGCGCCTGTTCCATACAGAACTTGAGTCTGTTTATGAAGAATTCAACAGGGCTCAGGATAATGATTCCAGATTAGTGAATTATGAACTGATGGATGCGCTTTTCCCTACCCATGCCAATGGCCAGCAGACTACTTTAGGAAGACCCGAGCATTTGAAAAACCCTTCTATGAAAGCTATTCATAAATATTTTGATGAATATTATGTTCCTAATAACTATGCGATGGTAATGGTAGGGGACTTGAATTACGAAGATACGATCCAGCTTATTGATCAGTATTTCGGAACCATTCCTTATAGAGAACTCCCAAAGAAATCTCCTGTTATTGAAGAACCTCTTACAGGAATTGTAAAGCGGACGGTGAAAAGCCCAACCACACCAAGGGTTCAGCTGGCATGGAGAACAGAAAGTTATGGAACCAGAGAAGCGATGTTGGCGGATATTACAGTAAATATCATGAGCAACAGGGGAGAAGCAGGACTGCTAGATCTTAATATCAATCAAAACCAAAAAATGCTTTGGGCGCAGGCTTTTTCTGTGGGATTAAAACAATACGGTTATTTTTCAATTGTTGCCGTACCTAAAGAAACCCAGACTTTGGATGAAGCAAGGGATATGGTTTTAGAACAGATTGAATTAATAAAAAAAGGAGAATTTCCCGATTGGATGCTTCCTTCAATTATCAATGATTTCAAACTTCAGAGAATGAAGGCGCTAGAAACGGCTGACGGCTTGGCCACCAATCTTTATGATACTTATATAAAAGGAAGGACATGGGCGGAAGAACTTAATGAAATGGATGAATATGCCTCATTTACGAAACAGGACGTTATCGATTTTGCTAAAAGTTTTTTTAAAGATAATTATGTAGTCATTAATAAAGAAAAAGGCATTAACGATAAGCTTGTCAGAGTTGAAAATCCCGGTATTACACCCATTAAAATTAACAGGGATGCGCAGTCAGAGTTTTTAAAACAGATTTTAGCAGAGAAGACAGAGGATATCCAACCTGAATTTATCGATTATAACAAAGAGATCATAACGGGGGCAATTAAAGACAAAAAACTAAGCTTTGTCAAAAATAAGTACAATGATATTGCCCAGGCCTATTTTATTTTCCCTTTTGGAAGTGATAACGATCGTGATTTGGCAATATCAACACAGCTATTGCAATACTTGGGAACTGAACAGTATTCTCCGGAGGACCTGAAGAAAGAATTCTTTAAAATTGGAGTAAGCAACGATTTCAAGACAACAAATGATCAGCTTGTGATTTCACTGAGTGGTTTGGAAGAAAATATTGAGAAAGGAGTTGAGTTGCTACAGCATTGGATGTATAACGTAAAACCCGATCAGAAAATCTACCACCAGTTTGTGGAAACCGTTTTGGAAAACCGGGAAGCGATGAAAAAGGATAAAAACCGGATCATGACCGCTTTAACGAATTATACAAAGCTGGGTGAGTTTTCCAGGTTTACAGATGTCATTTCGAGGGAAGAGCTTGAAACTAGTAAAGTAGAAGTGTTTACAGACCGGATAAAAAAAATGTTTGGGTTTCCATACCAGATATTTTTCTACGGAAAAAATCTCGAAAACTTTAAAAGCTATATTGAGAATTATGTCAAGCCAGCGAGCTTCGAAATTCCTGACGCTAAGAAATATCCTGAGCCTGAAACCAATGGAAAAGTTAATTTCATAGATTATGATATGGTGCAGGTGGAAATGAGTAAAATAGGAAAAGGGCATGATATCAATACCGCCAATTTGGGTAAAATTAATGTGTTCAACGAATATTTTGGACGAGGATTGTCTTCTATAGTATTTCAGGAAATCCGTGAAAGTAAGAGTTTAGCCTATTCAGCCTATGTTTCTTATGCTGCTAATTCAGAATCCGGGCATCCAGATTATGTGACAACCTATATTGGAACGCAACCGGATAAGCTTCAAATTGCTGTGGATACCATGTCGGAACTGATGAGTGAGCTTCCTGAGGTACCTATCCAATTTGATAATGCTAAAAGTACTGCGTTGAAACAGATCGCATCAACCAGAGTTACCAGAACAAATATTTTCTTCAATACATTGAGATTGAAAAAAATTGGAATTACCCATGACTTCAGGAAAGATATTTACGAGCAAATTCAAAAACTGGATTTTGCTGAGGTAAAACAGTTCTATCAAACAGAAATAAAACCATTGCATTTTAATACAGCTATCCTCGGGAAGAAAGAAAACCTGAATATGGAAGCTGCCAATGATATGGGAACCTTTAAAGAAGTCAGTTTAAAAGATATTTTTGGACATTAGATATACAGACCCCGGCTTAGGCCGGGGTTATTTTTTTCAGGCCCTAACTTTATTGATGCGATTTCTGATTGTAAAATTGTTTGCTTGGGTAATGAAAGTTAATGTGGGATTAATAATTTTATAATATATAAAAAATGTTCATCTGTAAATATTTGGTCAAATTTGTCCCTTTCAAATTATTAGGGAATATAAGAACCAAGTATGAACAGAAGAAAGTTTTTGACAAAAACCCCAATTGCAGCTTCTGCATTAATGTTAAGCGGAGCGGCTACCCATCTTTTGGCTGCACCTCAGAAAAATAACAATACAGATCGTAGAAAGAAGCTTTTGCTTACAGTAGGACATATTACTGATGTTCATTTGCCTGCAGATCCTAAAGTAATGGAGCGGTTTTTAAAATGCCTTAAAGAAATAAAGACTAAAAAAGTAGATTTCTTTCTTAATACAGGAGACTCTATTATGACAGTAGATCGGGACAATTCTACACGACAGGAAGTCCATGATCAATGGAATGCATGGGATACCTGTATTAAAGAAATTGCGGATTACGATATGTACAGCTGTGTTGGAAATCATGATATTTGGTGGGCAGGAGATAAATCTGATGAAATGTATGGAGTACCTTATGCCGCCAAAAGACTTAAAATGCCTAAACGTTATTATAGTGCTAAAAAGGGGAAATGGCATTTCATGATGTTGGATGGCAATAATTCCGGGATTACTTTGGATCCTGAGCAAATGGATTGGCTAGCGCATGAACTCGAACGTATTCCTCAGGGAGAATATGCATTGATCATGTCCCATTATCCTATACTTACTGTTACAGGAAGCTGGGAGGGAGGACAGCATAAAGACCATGGAGCCCTGAAAGATCTTTTTTATAAGCATAAGGATAAAGTAAAAGGATGTCTTAGCGGACATCAGCATCTGTTGGATAGAGCCTGGTATAATGATGTGTACTATTTCTGTAACGGTGCAATGTCTGGGTTCTGGTGGGGAGAAGGAGACAAACGCTCTGCAAAGCCCTTCTATTATCAGGAGACACCTCCGGGATATGCTATATTGAAATTCTATGATGATGGTTCATTTGAGAATGAATATATAGTCCATCATTATTAATATATATAATGTAGTAAAATAAAAACTGACGTAATAAGTCAGTTTTTTTGTTTTTGAAAGGTAATAAATACATAAGGGGGTCTGGCATTTATTAGTTTTAGGATTTTGGTTAAAATTTTTAAGCTTGCGTTTCAGTTAGTTAAGGGTGAATATGAATTAAAAGTAAATTTTATGTTAAATAGATTTGGAAGTGTAGGGTAATAAGCTCTACTTTTGCACCACTGAAAACGAGAGATAGTAGGTAGCGCAGAAGAACAGTAATAAAGAGAAACTTTTAAAAAAAAATAAATGAGAATTTATTTTGAAAAGTGAGAAAAGTTTGTATCTTTGCAATCCCAATTAAGGGAGCGCAGGAGTAGAGAAGATTGAATGAATGATTTAAGATTTAGGGTTAACAATAAACTTTAAAATTTCTTAAAAAACATTTGGTCATATTAAAAACATTTATTACTTTTGCACTCGCAAATCGGTAGCTAAAACGACAGAAAAATTAGCTACAGTATAAAGCGGAAGAAAAGAGATCATTGAAAAATAGATATAACAACCAAGTAAGGAAAAACTAAAGCGTCAAAACTTTGAGTGAGTCAGACAAACATACAATGGAGAGTTTGATCCTGGCTCAGGATGAACGCTAGCGGGAGGCCTAACACATGCAAGCCGAGCGGTAGGGTTTCTTCGGAAACCTGAGAGCGGCGCACGGGTGCGGAACACGTGTGCAACCTACCTTTATCAGGGGGATAGCCTTTCGAAAGGAAGATTAATACCCCATAATATATTGAATGGCATCATTTGATATTGAAAACTCCGGTGGATAGAGATGGGCACGCGCAAGATTAGATAGTTGGTGAGGTAACGGCTCACCAAGTCAATGATCTTTAGGGGGCCTGAGAGGGTGATCCCCCACACTGGTACTGAGACACGGACCAGACTCCTACGGGAGGCAGCAGTGAGGAATATTGGACAATGGGTGAGAGCCTGATCCAGCCATCCCGCGTGAAGGATGACGGCCCTATGGGTTGTAAACTTCTTTTGTATAGGGATAAACCTTTCCACGTGTGGAAAGCTGAAGGTACTATACGAATAAGCACCGGCTAACTCCGTGCCAGCAGCCGCGGTAATACGGAGGGTGCAAGCGTTATCCGGATTTATTGGGTTTAAAGGGTCCGTAGGCGGACTCGTAAGTCAGTGGTGAAATCTCATAGCTTAACTATGAAACTGCCATTGATACTGCGGGTCTTGAGTAAAGTAGAAGTGGCTGGAATAAGTAGTGTAGCGGTGAAATGCATAGATATTACTTAGAACACCAATTGCGAAGGCAGGTCACTATGTTTTAACTGACGCTGATGGACGAAAGCGTGGGGAGCGAACAGGATTAGATACCCTGGTAGTCCACGCCGTAAACGATGCTAACTCGTTTTTGGGTTTTCGGATTCAGAGACTAAGCGAAAGTGATAAGTTAGCCACCTGGGGAGTACGTTCGCAAGAATGAAACTCAAAGGAATTGACGGGGGCCCGCACAAGCGGTGGATTATGTGGTTTAATTCGATGATACGCGAGGAACCTTACCAAGGCTTAAATGGGAAATGACAGGTTTAGAAATAGACTTTTCTTCGGACATTTTTCAAGGTGCTGCATGGTTGTCGTCAGCTCGTGCCGTGAGGTGTTAGGTTAAGTCCTGCAACGAGCGCAACCCCTGTCACTAGTTGCCATCATTCAGTTGGGGACTCTAGTGAGACTGCCTACGCAAGTAGAGAGGAAGGTGGGGATGACGTCAAATCATCACGGCCCTTACGCCTTGGGCCACACACGTAATACAATGGCCAGTACAGAGGGCTGCTACCAGGCGACTGGATGCTAATCTCGAAAGCTGGTCTCAGTTCGGATTGGAGTCTGCAACTCGACTCTATGAAGCTGGAATCGCTAGTAATCGCGCATCAGCCATGGCGCGGTGAATACGTTCCCGGGCCTTGTACACACCGCCCGTCAAGCCATGGAAGTCTGGGGTACCTGAAGTCGGTGACCGTAACAGGAGCTGCCTAGGGTAAAACAGGTAACTAGGGCTAAGTCGTAACAAGGTAGCCGTACCGGAAGGTGCGGCTGGAACATCTCATTTTAGAGCGTCTTTAGACGATAAAAAAAACAAAGGTACTTAAATGTACCATGCACTTACTTAAAGAGAAGCTTTAGTTTTTTATTTGGTTGATATATTAAAAAAAATACACACCCACTAGAAATTAGTATAGGGAAGAGATACAAGAGCCCAGAGCCAGGAATCAAGACGAAAGTCTTGTGTCTAGGATCTAGGATCTGTTAGTCTAAAAGACAGTCTCGTAGCTCAGCTGGTTAGAGCGCTACACTGATAATGTAGAGGTCGGCAGTTCGAGCCTGCCCGAGACTACTAATTGAAAAGACGGGAGATAAAAAGACAAGAGATGTGAGACAAATGATAGTCTCAGTTCTCAAATCTCTTCATCTTCAAGTCTAACTAGAGGGGGAATTAGCTCAGCTGGCTAGAGCGCCTGCCTTGCACGCAGGAGGTCAAGGGTTCGACTCCCTTATTCTCCACTATAGATGGTTTAAACTTAAAAAAGCAAATAGAGCCAAATACAATATTTGCGGATTATATCATCAATAGAATAAAGATCATTGACATTAACGGTAAAAATATCACAAAGAGATAACCGAGCACTTTCGAGTGCCGAGTTTATAAAAATAGAGTTCAACAATTAATTGTTGGATAAAAAAAATACTGAACTAATATAATTATTAGGAAAGAAATCGTTAAGGGCGTATGGCGGATGCCTAGGCTTTCAGAGGCGACGAAGGACGTGGTAAGCTGCGAAAAGCTCGGGGGATTGGCACACACGAATTGATCCCGAGATGTCCGAATGGGGCAACCCGGCTGGTTGAAGACCAGTCACCTCTTAGGAGGAGCAAACCCGGAGAACTGAAACATCTAAGTACCCGGAGGAAAAGAAATCGAAGAGATTCCGTAAGTAGTGGCGAGCGAAAGCGGATTAGCCCAAAAGCTTTTATATGTTTAATAGAATGTTCTGGAAAGAACAGCCATAGAGGGTGATAGCCCCGTATATGAAAGGCATATTTAAGTGATAAATGAGTAGGGCGGGACACGTGAAATCCTGTCTGAATATGGGGGGACCATCCTCCAAGGCTAAATACTCCTGAAAGACCGATAGTGAACAAGTACTGTGAAGGAAAGGTGAAAAGCACTTCGAATAGAAGGGTGAAATAGAACCTGAAACCGTACGCCTACAAGCGGTCGGAGCCCACAAGTTGGGTGACGGCGTGCCTTTTGCATAATGAGCCTACGAGTTAATTTTACTAGCGAGGTTAAGGACTTCAGGTCCGGAGCCGGAGCGAAAGCGAGTCTGAATAGGGCGTATAGTTAGTAGGATTAGACGCGAAACCTTGTGATCTACCCATGGGCAGGTTGAAGCTCTGGTAACACAGAGTGGAGGACCGAACCGGTTGACGTTGAAAAGTCTTCGGATGACCTGTGGGTAGGGGTGAAAGGCCAATCAAACTGGGAGATAGCTCGTACTCCCCGAAATGCATTTAGGTGCAGCGTCGTATATAAGTTTATTAGAGGTAGAGCTACTGATTGGATGCGGGGGTTTCACCACCTACCAATTCCTGACAAACTCCGAATGCTAATAAATGTTCTACGGCAGTGAGGGCATGGGTGCTAAGGTCCATGTCCGAGAGGGAAAGAACCCAGACCAACAGCTAAGGTCCCCAAATATATGTTAAGTTGAAGCAACGCGGTTGGACTGCATTGACAGCTAGGATGTTGGCTTGGAAGCAGCCATTCATTTAAAGAGTGCGTAACAGCTCACTAGTCGAGCGGTCCGGCATGGATAATAATCGGGCATAAACATATTACCGAAGCTATGGATTTACAACCGTTGGGTTGTATCTGGTAGGGGAGCATTCTATTTGCGCCGAAGCAGTATCGTGAGGTATTGTGGAGCGGATAGAAAAGAAAATGTAGGCATAAGTAACGATAAAGGGGGCGAGAAACCCCCTCACCGAAAGACTAAGGTTTCCTCAGCCATGCTAATCAGCTGAGGGTTAGTCGGGACCTAACGCGAACCCGAAAGGGGTAGTGGATGGACAATGGGTTAATATTCCCATACTTGCTCACACTAAAAAGGGGACGGAGTGCCGTACTTACTGGAGACTGACGGAATAGTCAAGGCCTAGCCTTCGGGCGAAGCTGCTGTAGGGAAAGTGCTTCCAAGAAAAGCCGAAGTGAAGCAACCCGTACCAAAACCGACACAGGTAGTCGAGGAGAGAATCCTAAGGTGCTAGAGTGAATCATGGTTAAGGAACTAGGCAAAATAGTCTCGTAACTTCGGGAGAAGAGACGCCATCAGCAATGGTGGCCGCAGTAAAGAGGCCCAGGCGACTGTTTATCAAAAACACAGGACTCTGCAAAATCGAAAGATGCAGTATAGGGTCTGACACCTGCCCGGTGCTGGAAGGTTAAGGAAGGGCGTTAGCGTAAGCGAAGCGTTTGACTGAAGCCCCAGTAAACGGCGGCCGTAACTATAACGGTCCTAAGGTAGCGAAATTCCTTGTCGGGTAAGTTCCGACCTGCACGAATGGTGTAACGATCTGGGCACTGTCTCAACCATGAGCTCTGTGAAATTGTAGTCTCGGTGAAGAT
Source organism: Chryseobacterium sp. T16E-39 (assembly GCF_002216065.1). Taxonomy (NCBI): domain Bacteria; kingdom Pseudomonadati; phylum Bacteroidota; class Flavobacteriia; order Flavobacteriales; family Weeksellaceae; genus Chryseobacterium; species Chryseobacterium sp. T16E-39. The sequence continues at coordinate 4,307,135 of NZ_CP022282.1, forward strand.
GCCGAGTACCCGCAATGGGACGAAAAGACCCTGTGAACCTTTACTATAACTTCGTATTGACTTTGAGTAAGTAATGTGTAGGATAGGTGGGAGACTTTGAAGCAGGCACGCTAGTGTTTGTGGAGTCAACGTTGAAATACCACCCTTTACTTACTTGGAGCCTAACTTCTTTTAGAAGGACATTGCGTGGTGGGTAGTTTGACTGGGGTGGTCGCCTCCAAAAGAGTAACGGAGGCTTTCAAAGGTACCCTCAGCACGCTTGGTAACCGTGCGTAGAGTGTAATGGCATAAGGGTGCTTGACTGTGAGACCTACAAGTCGATCAGGTGCGAAAGCAGGACATAGTGATCCGGTGGTTCCGTATGGAAGGGCCATCGCTCATAGGATAAAAGGTACTCCGGGGATAACAGGCTAGTCTCCCCCAAGAGCTCACATCGACGGGGAGGTTCGGCACCTCGATGTCGGCTCGTCACATCCTGGGGCTGGAGAAGGTCCCAAGGGTTGGGCTGTTCGCCCATTAAAGTGGCACGCGAGCTGGGTTCAGAACGTCGTGAGACAGTTCGGTCTCTATCTATTGCGGGCGTTAGATGTTTGAGAGGGCTTGATTCTAGTACGAGAGGACCGAATTGAACAAACCTCTGGTGTATCAGTTGTACCGCCAGGTGCACTGCTGAGTAGCTACGTTTGGAAGAGATAAGCACTGAAAGCATATAAGTGCGAAACTCGCCTCAAGATGAGACATCTTTTAAGGGTCGTGGGAGATGACCACGTTGATAGGCTATAGGTGTAAAGGCAGTAATGTCATAGCCGAGTAGTACTAATTACCCGTAGATTTATAGCCTAATAAGGCGCACGAAAGTGCAGCAAGGTTACCTCTTTGTGATTGTTTTTATCGATTAAAACAGACAAGAGATGTAAAGATAAGAGAAAAGAGACTAAAAGTCTCGTGTCTCGACTCTTAAAATCTCAAAGTCTTATATACCTTCTTTAGGGTGGTTTTAGCGGTGGGGCTCACCTGTTCCCATTCCGAACACAGAAGTTAAGCCCACCAGCGCCGATGGTACTGCGAAAGCGGGAGAGTAGGTCGCCGCCAGTTTTTATTTAAAAGTCTCATACATTTATTTGTATGAGACTTTTTTTTGGTACATACATTATCATTATCCATACATACCCAATCAATAATCAATAATTGATCATAGGAGTTATGAGTTATGAGGGCGAGGCAATCTGTCATTATTGATCAATGATTCCTTCTAATATATTCCTTACTACTACTACTACTACTACTACTACTACTACTACTACTACTGATTGCCTTATCACTAGAGGTGGGCTTTAGCCCGCCTTCAATAAAAAATGCAAAAGCTTATTGGCTTTAGCCAAAACTTACCTATAACCATACAAACTCTCAACTCTCCATTTTCAACTTTCAACTTTTCAATTTTAGTCGATTACTGATAAGCAGCAAATGAGCTCCTCACAATCTCTTTCGCATTATTATTCACATTTTGATATGGATAAAAACCATAAATCGTATCATACTGGATTTCTTCAAAGCGCTTTTCAATTCTTCTAATTTCATGTAATGGGAGAGGAATCCGGTTGGGATAGCTTCTCATGGTTGCAAAATGTTTCATTGAAGGTGATAAATACATGGTATCTCCAATTAAAAGAGTTCCGTTTTCACTCATCCATGGTATTTCTATAATTGAGCTTCCCTCAAAATGTCCGCCGATATTGTGAAGTTTTAATTGATCCCATAGTTCAAGTTGATTACCGGGCCAATATTCTATAAAATCGCCACCATTGGCTACCCATTGTCTGTCATTTTCATGAATGTAAATTGTACAGTTAAAAGTTTCAGCCCACATTTTCATGTTGGAATAGTAATGTGGGTGCGAAAAAGCTATAGCTTTTAAACCTCCTTTAGTATTAATAAATTCCACTAGTCCTTCATCTAATAAAGGGATGCAATCCCATAATATATTTCCACTTTCGGAAAGTATAAGTAAAGCGCGTTGACCGATAGAAAATCCTGGATTAACTAATAATTCATAAAGGTGTTCATTGATCTTTTTTATTTTCACACTGTGCTTTTCCAAGAGCTTTTCGTGGGTTGTCCATGTCTGTCCGCTTTGAGGCATAGCTTGCCTTTCGTCTTTGCAAATTATACACAGGTCATTATTATAATCATTTGGATATTGTGTACCACATTCAGTACAGATTTTAAGATGATTGCCATTCATAAATTGTTTTTACTAAAGTTACATAGAGGTTTGACCTTGGAAAATATTTTTCTATAGATTTTACCTATGCCTAATACTATCTCTTAGTTCCCGACAATTTTATTTGAAACAAATCATAAAAAAACCTATTTAAAATAAATTAAATAGGTCTTGTCAGTTATTGTCGAGATAACAATTATTTTATAATCTTCATTTCATCGATGAGCCATTTAGCATCTGCAAATTTATCAATGATGAATAAGATGTATTTGGTATCAACCATTATATTTCGGCTGAAACGTGGATCGTAATTAATATCACTCATTGTTCCTTCCCACTGTCTGTCGAAATTCAATCCAACCAGATTTCCATAGGCATCAAGAGCGGGACTTCCTGAGTTTCCTCCTGTTGTATGGTTGGTGGCGGTGAATCCTACTGGAACGTCACCTGCTTTATCTCTGTAATTTCCAAAATCTTTTTTGTTATAAAGATCAATAAGTTTTTTAGGAACATCAAACTCATAATCTCCAGGTACATATTTTTCTATGACTCCCGCTAAATGGGTCTGATATCCATAAGAAACAGCATCCCTTGGACTTGAACCTTTAACTCTACCGTAGGTTACACGAAGTGTTGAATTAGCATCAGGGAAAAATTTTCTATCCTTATCTGTCGTTATCTGCTGCGCCATGAATTTTTTCTGCAATGCATCAATTTTTGTCTGAATGGATGTAAATTGTGGATCAGCAGTTTTCATATAGGTATCTCTTATGGAAAGATATAATTGATATACCGGATCTTTCTTAAGTACTTTGATCAACTTATCCTGGTTAGAAAAAGCTTTATCAATATCAGTGCTCAGATTTGCTCCATTTACAGCAGCTCTTCCCGTAATAACGGAGTTTTTAGATATTTCTTCTATACTCTGGATATTTTGGTTTTCATTTTTAAACTTATCAAATCCTGAAGGCAAAAACTGGGCACTTGTTTTATTTGCATATAAAGCGAGGAGTTTCGCTGTTACTTTTGCATCTAGCTCAGGGCTGTAGTCTTTGTAAAAAGAACTAAGTTTATCCTTTAGAGATGCCAAAGCTTTTTCATCCATTCTTCCAGCTTCTACAGAACTGATATAGTTATAATAATCGCTGGCAAGCTTTAAGGTCTCTGCGTTTCTGATTACCTCAGAATAATAGGCATTGTTTAAGGCGTATGGAGCTTGATCTGTATACAGCTTATTAAGTTGATCAAGGGTTGTTTTGATTTCAGAATTTTTAGAAACCAAAGATCCCTCATACATTACTTTCTTATCAACTGCGCCGGACTTTTTAAGGCCTTCTACTTCCCCAATCCACTTTTTCCAGTAATTGGCTACGGAAGCATATTTGGAAGCATATTTAATACGTGTTGCATTGTCTACACGCATTTTTTCGTCTAGGGTTTTTAAAGCGATATCACGAACAGCAATTTTTGCCGGATCAATTTCGGTCATGATTTTCTCAACTGCAACTGCGGGAAGATATTCTGTTGTTTTTCCTGGGAAGCCAAATACGAAAGTAAAATCATTTTCATTTTTATCCTTAATGGAAACGGGAAGGAAATGTTTTGGAACATAAGGTACATTATCCTTTGAATATTCTGCAGGCTTGTTATTTTTATCAGCGTAAATTCTAAACATTGAGAAATCACCCGTATGTCTCGGCCATACCCAGTTATCAGTATCACTACCAAATTTACCGATGCTTTGTGGCGGAGCGCCAACTAGACGGATATCTTTATATGTTTCTATTGTATAGGCATAATATTTATTACCATAATACATGGATTTTACAGCAATCGACTGATAATTTTCAATTTTTTGAGAGTTTTTATAGATCTCAATATTATTATTGATTTTTTTAGTAAGATCAGGTTCTGTAAGATTGTCGGTTCCCTCTAAAATCTGGTCGGTTACTTCTTTGATATCTACAATGAAATCTACTGTTACTCCCGGGTTAGGAAGTTCTGTGCTCATATTGGTTGCCCAGAAACCATTGGAAAGAAGGTCATTTTGTACCGTAGAGTGAGCCTGAATCTGCCCATAACCGCAGTGATGATTGGTTAATAATAATCCTTTTGGGGAAATAATTTCAGCCGTACAGCCGCCATTGAATTGAACAACAGCATCTTTAATACTGGCTTTTTGAGGATTGAAGATGTCTTTTGCAGAGATTTTCATTCCCAAGTCTTTCATTTCCTTTTCATTCAGCTCCGTGGGAATCCACATTCCTCCATATTGCTGGGCAAAAGCCATCGCAGCAGGCAAAAGAAATGCAGATAAAAGTATCTTTTTTATCATAATCAAAAATTTTGTCCAATTTACGAAGAAAATTGAGATTATAGGCTAGTAAATGCACGGAAAACGGGTGTGGAATTAAATTAAAGAGCATTTAATACTTCGTATTGAAAAATATAATTGAGATGTTTACGTTATTGTAAAACCAATATCAATACAACATTTTATGAAGAACAAAGCAATTTTATCAGGAGGAGTGTTGGCTATATTTTTACTTTCATGTTCGCCAAATGAAAAGAAAAGGGAGCTATTTTCCAAGCCGGAAACAGATTCAGTAACTGTTCAAAAGCCAATGGACTCTGTGACAGTTGACTCTGTAGCAGATGGGCATAATTCCCAAATTTCTTTAGATTGGAGCGGAACTTATGAAGCCGTACTTCCTTGTGCAGATTGTCCGGGAATAAAAACCTCTCTTACATTAAATAAAGACAACACATTTATGATTACAGAGGAATATATTGACAGAAAATCAATAAATGAAGATAAAGGTACGTTTCAATGGGATAAAGCCGGAAGTATTATTACTTTAAAAGGGAAATTGGCTAATTACAAATATAAGGTCGGCGAAAACCACCTTAACCAGCTTGATCTGGAAGGTAAGGAAATTACGGGACCCAATAAGGATTTCTATATTTTCAAGAAAAAATAGAGAGTTTTTTTGTTCTAAAACTGATAGGACATTATTTTAGGATCATTCATCATTTGTCTGATCAATAGCTCGTGATGTTTTGTATTTCCTGTTAGTCTCCAGGTTGTAATCAAACTTCCCTGTGAATACTGTTGGCGCATAATGAGAAACTTCAGATGATTATTTCTGAATAACTCTTCACAATGGCTGATATGATCTGAAGCTGAAATGGATATTTTATATTCCCTGATCTTGTGATTATTATCAATAAAATTCTGAAGATAGCTAAGCGAGCTCAAGATCAAAAGGACTAAGGCCGTGCCTAATAAAGAAAAGTAAACATATCCTGAACCTACAGCCATTCCAATAGAAGCCGTTGCCCAAATTGTGGTCGCTGTTGTAATTCCATCTATTTTATTGTCTCCCTTAAAGATGACCCCAGCTCCCAGAAAACCAATTCCGGTAATAATATTGGCAGCTAAACGATCCGGATTTTGAACTCCTATTTTGATTGATAAAATAGTAAAGAGACACGATCCGAAACAAACCAGAATGAATGTACGAAGCCCAGCTGACTTATTTCTGTATTCACGCTCAGCACCTATAAAAAGCCCAAGTATCACTGAAATGAATATCAGTAAGAGTTCGTTTTGAATAGAATAATGATCTTGCAAAAAATCCATTGGTGTACAATTAAAACCTTAAATAAAAATACGATAAATTCTTAAGTGATGGTGAAAGCTCATAAAAAAAGACTGCCTTCAGTTGACAGTCTTTTTTTAACATTAATTTATTGTTTTTCTATCAAATCCAGAAATTGCTGTTCATCAAGAATCTCAATCGTCCCTATATCCTGAGCTTTCTTTAGCTTACTTCCAGCTTTTTCACCCACCACAAGGAAATTGAGGTTTTTGGAAACGGCTGAAATATTCTTCCCCCCATGTTTTTCTACCATATCTTCTGCCGATTCTCTTGTGAATAAAGATAGTTTACCTGTAAACAAAAATGTTTTTCCCTCAAGAACATTAGATAAAACCTCATTGGTACTTTCTCCTTTTTCAAGTTGAACACCATACGATTTCAGACGTTCCAGCATTAACAGATTTTCAGGGTTATTGAAAAATGCCTCAATACTGTAAGCTATTTTTGATCCGATATCTTCTACCTGGCAAAGCTCTTCTGCGGTAGCAGCTTTTAAATCATCAATGGTGGCAAAATTTTTAACCAACTTCTTGGCAACCGTTTCCCCAACATGTTTGATCCCGATACCGTACAAAACTTTCTCGAACGGAATCTCTTTTGACTTTTCAATTCCTGAAATAATGTTCTGGGCAGATTTTTCAGCCATTCTTTCTAGAGGAAGCAGTTGTTCTTTTGTTAAAGCATAGAAATCAGCTGGATTTTCAATCAGTTTTTCTCTATACAATTGCTCAATAGTTTCACTTCCTAAATTTTCTATATTTAAAGCCTTTCTGGAAACATAATGGATCATTCTCCCAACTACCTGAGGAGGGCAGTGAAGCTCATTCGGGCAGAAATGGATCGCCTGGTCTTCAACTTTTACAAGTTCTGTCCCGCATTCTGGACAATGTTTAATATATTCAATTTCTTTACTTTCCTTATTTCTTTTATCAGTGTTGATTCCAACAATTTTAGGAATAATTTCACCTCCTTTTTCTACATAGACAAAGTCATGTTCGTGAAGATCTAATTTTTTAATGATATCCTCATTATGGAGAGATGCTCTTTTAACAATCGTTCCAGCTAATAAAACGGGTTTCAGATTGGCAACCGGGGTAATGGCTCCTGTTCTTCCCACCTGATAAGAAACACTTTGTAATTCTGTTTCTACTTTTTCGGCTTTAAATTTATAAGCCATCGCCCAACGAGGCGATTTTGCTGTATATCCAAGCTGTCTTTGCTGTTGCAGAGAATTAACTTTTAATACAATACCATCAATTTCAAAAGGGAGGTTGTGCCGTTCTGTGTCCCAGAAAGTGATAAAATCCTTTACTTCATCTAATGTTGTGCAAAGCTTTGCCTGTTGAGAAGTTTTAAAACCCCATGTCTGAGCTTTTTGAAGTAATTCCCAATGGCTTTCTGCAGGGACTTCTTCAGAAATATATTGATATAAAACAGAAGATAGTCCTCGTTTTCTGACTTCACCACTATCCTGCATTTTCAAACTTCCACTTGCTGTATTTCTTGGATTCATAAACGGATCCAATCCCTCTTCTTCACGAAGTTTATTGATTTTATCAAAGTTTTTTCTTGTCAGGTAAATTTCACCACGCATAAAAAAACGATAGGGGAAATCTCCTTTTAAAGTTAAAGGAATATCTGAAATGGTCCGTACATTCGCAGTGATTTCATCTCCCTGAAAGCCATCTCCTCTGGTAACCCCCTGTACTAATTTTCCATTTTCATAAAGAATAGAAATGGAAGCACCATCGTATTTCAATTCAGCGACAAATTCGACCGGATCGTTAATTGTTTTGATAATTCGTTTTTCCCAATCTTCCAGGTCATCAAAATCATAAGAATTGTCCAAAGAATACATTCTGAACTGATGCTGAATAGTAGGGAAAACTTTAGTTATTCCACCACCCACGCGCATACTTGGAGAGTTTACATCATAAAATTCCGGGTGCTTTGCTTCAAGATCCTGAAGCTCCTTTAATAACAGATCAAATTCCAAATCTGAAATAGTGGGTTCATCCAGTAAATAATAATTTTCATTATGTTGATGAAGATCCTTACGAAGCTGCTCTATCTTTTGTTGAATGTTTTCAGACATTGCTATTATTTCTTTTAAGCAAAAATAGCTAAAACTAATTTCATTTAAAAAATAAGATAATTAAATAGTGTAGAAAGATTAAAAGTATGTAACATTATTTAATTATTTGGTTTTCAAATTTTTATATATTTTGTTAGTAATTATTTAACAGAACGTTCTAATTTAATTAAAGAAATGTTAAAATTCTCTTAAATAGAAGCTTCATAAGACCTAATACCTTTGCCCCAGCTAATTTGAAAAGATGAGAAAAGTAAAGATTGTATTAGGATTGTTGTTTTTGAGCTTTGGAACAATGGCATATGCTCAAACCACACAAGCTTCTATTGTTGGTAAAATTACAAATACGGGGAATAATGCACAGGGAAAAGTTAAAGTAACTATTGTTAATGAGTCAACAGGTTTCAAAACAGAAACAGAAACCAATTCAAAAGGTGAGTATATCTTTAAAGAAATTCCTTTAGGTGGACCTTACACCGTTATCGTGAATGACGAAAAAAGAGAAGGCTACAATGTGAACTTTGGTGATCAGGTTACTGTCAATATGGATTTGGGTAGCGAAAAAACGATAGAAACCGTAGTCGTTACAGGAAATTTAAAAAACAAAATCGGAAATCTGGGAGCAGCTACTGCTATCTCAGCTAAAAATATAGGAATCTTACCCGTAAATGGAAGGAATTTTGCCAGTCTTACAGAGCTATCTCCTTTAAGCGGAAAAGGCGGAAATCTTTCCGGGCAGTTAGGTTCTTCTACCAACTTTACTATTGATGGGATGACTGCGAAGAATCCAACTTCTGCAGGATCTACCACAAGCCGGAGTGGTGCTCCCTATTCTATTTCAATTGAAGCTGTACGCGAATTTAAAATTACAACAAACCAATATGATGTAACGCTGGGTAGAAGTGGTGGTGGAACAGTAAGTGCTGTAACAAAATCAGGAACAAATACCTTTACAGGAAGTGCCTGGGAGTACCTTAGAACAGGATGGTTATCCAGTAAATATGACATTAGAGGGAATGAAAGAGTCAACGACTTTTCAACTTCGCAGTTCGGAGTGTCATTAGGAGGTCCAATTATTAAAAATAAATTGCACTTTTTTGCTGCCTGGGATCACCAATTAGATTCCAGACCTTTGATTATAGCTGATGTAAGAACTAATGATGATGCTTTAAGATTCAATGTTACTAATGAAACGCTTAATCAGGTTTTGAACATCGGTAGAGCTAAATATGGTGTTGGAAATACACCACAGTTTGGTAGTTTTGATAAAGTAAGAAATTCTGATGCAGGTTTTTTACGTTTAGACTGGCAGATTAACCCTAAAAACTTATTGACATTAAGGAATAATTTCACGTATGATTTTAACAAAAATGGGTTGGCAGATAATACTGCAATCAATTTTTTTGAATCCTATGGAAATGATAAGAACTTAGATAACAGTTTATTGTTAACCTTAAGATCAAATCTAAAACCTAACCTCACCAATGAATTAAAAGCACAATATTTATATACTTACCAGAATAGTTTTCAAAATAGTGAATTAGGACATGCTGTTCCAAGAGCTATTGTAGAGCGTGTTCCGTCCACAATTGATGGAAAAGACCTTACCACTAATATTCAGATAGGAGGACATCGTTTTGGGCAGGAAAGTTTTAGAAACAATGTTTTTCAGATCGTTGATAATTTATACTATAATACAGATAAAATCAAATACACTGCTGGTATAGATTTAATGTATACAAAATCAAAGTCTATTTATGGTAGTGAGGTGAACGGAAGGTTTCAATTCTTAGGAGTTGATAATTTTAATAACCTTACACCTTACAGGTTTTACAGAGAAGTTCCCTTAATGGATGATCCTTCAGTAAAATCAAATATCTGGAATATTGGGGTATATGGACAAATTCAAACTAAAATTGCCAAAGGACTTGACTTAATGGCTGGTTTAAGGCTAGATTATGGTGGATACCCGAAAGCCGAGCTTAATCAAAAGCTATATGATCAAATGGGAATCAGAACCGATAATCGTATTAAATCATTCGTTATTCAGCCTAGATTTCAATTTGACTGGAATATCAATGAAGAAAGTAAAGACTTCCTGAAATTTGGTGCGGGAATCTTCTCTTCTGATATCAATAATTATATGGTGATCAACAACCTTGTATTTGACGGAAGACATTTAGCAACGGTAGATGTGACCGGTAATAATGTTCCTATCCCGAACTTCAATAATTATAGAAATGATTATGGAACTGTTCCTAGTTTATCACAATATCAGATTCCTACCATTAATTACACAGGTAAAGATGCTAAAATTCCAATCGTTTATAAAGCGAATATCTCTTATACTCACTTCTTTAACGAACGATTCAGGGCAGGGGTGGCTGGTTATGCTGCTTTAGGAAGAAATAATTATTTCTATTACGACAGAAACATGGTAGCTAATCCTTATTTTACATTGAGTAATGAAGGTGGAAGAGGTGTTTTTGTTCCTTTGAGTACAGTAAATGCTAATGGAACTGTTGACTGGAAAGCAGGCAGAATTAATAATAATTTCGGAAGGGTTCTTGAGCTTGTAAGTGATGGAAAAGTAAATCAATTCTCGTTTGTACTTGATACCAGCTACCGTTATTTTAAAGATGGAGAAATTACAGCAAGTTATACCTGGTCAGATATCAAAGACAATACTTCTTACAACGGGAATGTAGCCAACTCAGCGACATTATCTACAATGGTAGAGAGTGATCCGAGAAATCTGAGAATGACTTATTCAGATAACCAGTTCCGTAATAAAGTGGTATTGTACGGAAACTCTCCGACATTCTATGGATTTACAGTGGGTATAAGATATTCAGGAATAGGAGGGACACGATTCTCATTAACTTCCGGAGGAAATACAAATGGAGATTTTGTAGATACGAATGATCTTGCTTATATCTTCCCAAATCTTACCCAGACTTTAATTGATAACCCTGAAGTAGGAAAAGCATTAAAAAACTATATCACTGATTACAATAATAAGATTGCTGAGCGTAATGGAGGTAAAAATGGCTTCTATGGAGTTTGGGATATCCGTATTGCTAAAAAAATCAAGTTTGAAAAAATAGGTGGATTTGAGCTTTCTGTTGATATCTTTAACGTGGCCAATTTACTTAACAAAGAATGGGGGGTGAATAAATCTTACGGAAATACAGCATTGTATAGAATTACGGGATTTGATGCTGCCACACAACAATATCAATATAAATTGAATACAAGTGGTTTAGAGCCTTTATCAGGGAATCCTTACCAAATTCAATTAGGAGCAAAATATACTTTCTAAAATTTTAATACTACCTTTATGTCAAAGTCCTGGACTTTGACATTTTTAATTATCTGATTATATTATGAAAAATTTTATCTTAGGGTTAGCAGTTTTAAGTACAGTTGTAATGAAGGCACAGACTCAGATTATCGCACACAGAGGCTATTGGCAAACACAACCTCCCACCACAGAAAATTCACTGAAATCATTGGAAAACGCTCAGAAGCTAAAAATCTACGGAGCTGAATTCGATGTAAGAATGACTAAAGACGGTATTTTGGTTGTTAATCATGATGAGCATCATGACAAAATGGAAATCTCTGAAACGGATTTCAAAGAATTGGAAAAGGCAAAATTATCAAATGGTGAAAATTTTCCAACCTTAAAGGATTATCTGAAACAAGGAAAGAAAGATAAGTCTCTTCAATTAATCGTAGAGATCAAACCTGCAAAAACAAAAGAACTGGAAGATGAATTGGTTCAAAAGACACTGAAAGAAATTAAAGGAATGAAACTGGAGTCTCAAAGTGAATTTATTTCTTTTAGTTTAAACATTTGCAAAGAGATTAAAAAAGCAGAGCCAAAATTCAAAGTTCAGTATCTTAATGGAGAACTATCCCCTGAGCAAATTAAAAATGAGGGATTAGACGGGCTGGATTATCATTATAGTGTTTTCGAGAAAAATCCGACATGGATCTCTGAAGCTAAAGCACTAGGATTAATTACCAATTCCTGGACAGTGAATGATGTTACTGTATATGAAAAATTGAAAGGACAAGGAATTGGGTTTATCACCACTAATATTCCTGATCAGCTAAAAAATAAATAGCATCAAAGATTAAAAGCCGGTCAATTAAAAAGAATCAGCTTGCCTCGTAGAGGCAAGCTGATTCTTTTTAATCAATAAGGAGATTTAATTGTTAAATCACTGAAAATGAAATGTTTGATTAATTTACAATGCTAATTAATCAAAAAAAGACAATAAAGATAGATAATTAAGCTATGCTAATCATATTAAAAAGACTTAATTGAGTTAAGATATTGTTAACCAGAATGATATCGAATATTGTTGATGATACGTTCATATTGTGTTTAATATTTTTTTAATATATGTTAAAATAATATTAAAATCATCTTGAGCAGGTCCTTTTACTTTTGCACAAACAAAAAAGGATATGCGTAAAGAGACACAGAAACTACTGGTTTTATCACTGTTGGGATTAATAAGCGTTAACCTGGCGGCTCAACAAAAGACGAAGAAGGATACCATTAAAAACATTGATGAAGTTGTTGTAACTGCTTTAGGTATTAAAAGACAGGATAAATCCCTTGGATATGTGGCTGAGACCATTAAATCGGAGGAAATCTTAAGAACCCAGAACAATAACTGGTCGCAGGCTCTGGAAGGAAAAGTTGCCGGCCTAAAAATACAGACCGCCGGAGCAGGTCCCTTAGGAAGCTCATTGATCAAATTGAGAGGAGATATCTCTATGAATATGGACCAGAATAATGCACTTATCGTTGTAGATGGAGTTCCTCTCAGCAATTCAACAACAGGTACAGGGTTCTCTGCTTACGGTGCAGGAGCCAAAGCTGATTTACCAATCGATTATGGAAACGGAATCAACAGTATCAATCCGGATGATATTGAAACCATAACCATTCTGAAAGGTTCTACAGCTGCAGCCCTCTATGGCTCCAGAGGGGCGGGTGGAGCAGTAATGATCACTACAAAATCCGGGAAAACAAAAAAAGGTAAGGTCCAGGTTACTTTAAATTCTTACTCAAGCTATGATACTGTTTTGAAATGGCCTGATTATCAGTACGAATATGGACAGGGAACCATGCAGAAAGATACCAAAGGGAATTATTTCTATTCATATGGAGCTTCCCCGGACGGAGTAAGTACGGGAGGAACAAGTAGTGCTTTTGGTCCCAGATTCGCTGGCCAGTCTTATTTCCAATATGATCCGTTACTGGAAGGCCAAAGCGCAGAAAGACAACTATGGAGACCCTACAAAGACAATATAAAAGGCTTTTGGCAAACAGGGACTACATTTTCAAACAATATAGCAGTAGAAACATCTAATGAAAATACATCATTCAGATCATCATTAACCTATCTTAAAAATGAATGGATGATGCCCAATACGGGGTTTGACAGATTTAATGCAGCACTTTCTTTTGATCATAAAATTAATGAAAAACTAAAAGTAGGTGTTAAATTTAATTACAATAAAACAAAGAGTGATAACTTGCCTGCAACAGGTTATAGCAATCAGTCAATTTCCTACTTCATGATCTTTCAGAACCCGAATGTAGATTTGGCATGGTACCAGCCCATCTGGAAAAAAGATAAGTACCAGGTTGATCAGATTCATCCGTTTAGTTCCTACATTGATAATCCTTATATGATCGCTTATGAAATGCTGAATGGAGTGGATAAAAATTTCATTACCGGAAACATTAACCTTAATTATAAAATTGTGAAAAATTTTGAGGTTATGTTCAGATCTGGGATGGAACTTACCAATGAAGAACGGACCCAACAAAGACCATGGAGTTCTGCTAATTACCTTCAGGGAATGTACAGAGAGCAGCATATCAGGCAAATGGATCTTAATAACGATTTATTATTTACTTATAAAAACACATTTAAAGATTTTGACTTCAGTGCATCCGTTGGAGGAAATATCCGTTATTCAGAATATACCATGTATGATTATCTGGCAGACGGACTTCTTAAGCCAGGAGTTTATACCCTTCCTAATGGGATCTCAAATATTACAAAGTTTGCAACCCCAAGTGATAAGCAGGTAAACAGTGCTTATGGTTTGGTAACTTTAGGATATCAGAACAAAATTTTCCTTGATCTTACTGCAAGAAATGACTGGAGCAGTACACTTCCAAAAAATAACCGCTCTTATTTTTATCCATCTGCAGGGCTTTCCTTTATTCTTTCAGATATTTTCAAACTAAGTTCAAACCAGTTTAACTATTGGAAATTAAGAGCCTCCTGGTCAAAAGTAGGAAATGATACAAGCCCTTATAAACTGATCAAGTATTATAACAACAGTGTCTTTTCAGGGTCAGTGGAAGCACCCTCCTTATTTCCGAACCCTGACCTGAAGCCTGAAATGCTGACGAATATTGAGGCCGGGATGGATTTCAGCATTATTAAAAACAGGATAAGTTATTCCATTACTGCTTATCAGAACAACTCAAAAGATCAGATTGTAGATATTCCTGCTTTGTATGAAACAGGGTATAGCAAAAGAACAATCAATGCCGGAGAGGTAAGAAACAGAGGAGTTGAAATGACTTTAAACACCTTTCCTGTTAAGAATAAAAACTTCTCCTGGAGCATCAATGCTAACTGGTCGATGAACAGAAATAAGATTTTGTCCCTTCCTGATGAATTTCAGGGACAGCCTTATACTTTAGCAAGCGTAGGAGGAGTAGTATATTATAATGCTGTTGTTGGAGGCTCCCTAGGAGATATGTATGGATATGGGTTAATGTATTCACCCGACGGACAGGTCGTTTTTGGGACCGATGGTTTAACGGCAAAACCTACTGAAATGAAAAAAATAGGGAATGCTTACCCAAAATGGAGAGCTGGCCTACAAAATGAATTCAGATATAAAAACTTTGCAATAAGCTTCTCATTTGACGGACAGTACAAAGGAATGGCTTACTCGCAGTCTCATCATAAAATGACTGAACAGGGTAAATTAGGACATACTTTAATCGGAAGGGATAATCCAAATGGTCTTATCGTAGGAGAGGGTGTAGTACAAAATCCTGATGGATCTTATTCTCCAAACACAAAAGGGGTCGCGGTTTCAGCATATTATGCTGATTATTATAGAAGAGCCAATGTGGAAACCAATTCATTTGATACTTCTTTCATCAAATTAAGAGATGCCAGAATATCTTATTCTTTTCCTAAAAGTGTAACAGAGCAATTGAAATTGACAGATTTATCTATAGCATTATTTGGAAGGAATCTTTGGATGTGGACCAAGTTTCCATTATTCGATCCTGAAGCTGCGACATTAAATGACAGTCAAATAACGCCCGGAGTTGAAATGGGGCAGCTCCCCACAGCAAGAACAGTGGGAATCCAACTTAACGTTAAATTTTAAAATTTGCAATCATGAAAAAATTACTATTCAATATATTACTGGTATCAAGTGTAAGCCTTATTGCTGTTTCCTGTGACAGAAGTCTGGATGAAGTTAACATTGACGAGAGTAGGATAAGCGATCCTGTAGCAGCCAAATTATTGGTGCCCATTCAATATAATATGGCTACCATAAATTATATGAGAGCCAATGATTTTACATTTGATATCATGCAGGTTTCTCTTGATTTCCCAAATGAAGGGAATTCTTTGAGCCGGTATTATCTTACTGAAAATACAGGATCGGGATTTTGGAATAACTCATACAAATGGCTGAAACAGGTAAAAGATCTTAAAGAGGCTGCTATAGAAGAAAATGATCAGAACTATCAGGCTATTGCCATGGTTTTAAATGCTTGGATCTACTCCAATCTTACTGATACATATGGTGATGTCCCGTTCACGGAAGCTTCGAGATTAGATGACGGTATATCCCAGCCTAAATTCGATAAACAAAAAGATATTTACGTTCAGTTGCTTGATGATTTAAAAGCGGCAAATACTCTTTTTATTACTAATAAACCCCTTACAGGAAATGACCTTTTTTATAAGGCTGAATCAGATGCCAATGGTATTTTAAACTGGAAGAAATTTTGTAATTCCCTTTCACTGCGATTATTAACAAGGATCTTAAAGAAAAATGGTGAAGTAAATGTTCATCAGAGAATACAGGAGATTGTTAATGATCCTGCAACATATCCTGTTTTTCAAAGTAATGCGGAAACAACAAAGCTAAATATAACAGGAGTTTCACCACTTCTTCCACCTATTGCAAGGCCACAGGATTTTACAACAGGAAGAGCGGCGTCAGAGTTTTTTGTTGAAACTTTAAAAGCCAATAATGACCCACGATTAGCCATGTTTTTTGGTCAGGCTAAAGATATTGCTTCTCAACAAAATATTGGATATAAAGGAGCTCCGTCAGGATATGCATATGGTACTGTATTTACTTATCAGCCTTCCAATATGAATCAGAACCTGGCAAAAGCACCTTTGAATATTCTCATTTATCCTTATGCAGAATTACAGTTTACACTTTCTGAGCTTGCAAATAAAGGAATAATTCAGGGAAGTGCCCAGACGTATTATGAAAATGGAGTAAAAGCAGCAATAGAACAGTGGGGATCTGTAATGCCTGCAAATTACTTTGCAAATCCTAATGTAGCTTATAATGGAAATCCGGAAAGGATTATGCTTCAAAAATATATTGCTCTTTTCTTTGTTGATCAACAGCAATGGTTTGAGAAAAGAAGAACAGGATATCCGGTACTTCCAAACAATGGAGGGCTTCTCAATAACGGAAATCTTCCTCAAAGATTAATGTATCCTCCCAATCCTAAAGTGCTCAATACAGCAAATTATCAGGCAGCTGTACAACAAATGGGAGGTGATGATATCAATATAAAAACCTGGTGGAATAAATAATTGATTACCTCTAATTTTAAATACAATCATATTATGAACATAAAATTTTTAATGCCATGCGTGCTGATCTCAGCAATGGCACTTTCGCAAACTTCAGTATCCGGATACGTGTATGAAGACACCAATAAAAATCAAAAAAAAGAGAGCCGAGAAAAGGGAATTGAAGGAGTTGCTATATCAAACGGTGTTCAGGTTATCTTAACGGATAAAAATGGAAAATACAGTCTACCTGTTACTGAAAACCAAACCATTTTTGTGATCAAGCCATCCGGCTATATGACACCACTAAATGCGAATAATCTACCTCAATATTATTATCAGTATAAGCCCAAAGGTTCACCTGCAGATTTGAAATACAAAGGTACGCTCCCAACAGGAGAATTACCAAAAGAACTCAACTTTGCATTACACAGACAGCAGGAGGAGAAGAATTTTGATATTCTGGTTTTTGGAGACCCTCAGCCTTACACAGAAAAAGAATTGGATTATTTTAAAAGAGGGATTGTAAATGAAGTAAAGAATACAAAGAAAAATGCTGTTTTGGGAATAAGTCTGGGAGACCTGGTTGGAGATAACCTGAGTTTGCAAAAACCTTATGCTGATGTAATGAAAGAGATCGGACTGCCATGGTATAATGTGATGGGTAATCATGATATGAATTATGACGCCAAAGAAGATCAGTTTTCTGATGAGACATTTGAATCTAATTTTGGACCGGCTAATTATTCATTTAATTATGGAAATGTGCACTTTATTATTTTGGATGATATTCTTTATCCGGACCCAAGGGATGGAAAAGGATATTGGGGAGGATTCCGTAATGATCAGCTGCAATTCATTGAAAATGATCTTAAACTGGTAGATAAAAATAAATTGATTGTGATTTCTTTCCATATTCCTTTAGAACATCACAATGAAGACAATTTTAGAGATGCTGACCGTCAGAAATTATTTGATTTTCTAAGTCCTTTTCCCAACGCACTTCTTTTATCTGCACACACCCATATCCAGCAGCAGATTTTTTATGGAAAAAAAGCAGGATGGAATGGCGAGAAGGATTTACATGAATATAATGTAGGAACAACTTGTGGCGATTGGTATTCCGGGACACCGGATGAAATGGGATTACCCACTTCTACGATGAGGGATGGTACAGCAAAAGGGTATTCGTTTATCAGTTTTACAGATAATCAATACAAGGTTAAATATAAGACTGCCGGAAAACCGGAGGATTATCAAATTAAATTATACGTTCCCAAAGTAATTCCATATCCTTCAAAAACTTCTGCTAAGATACTGGCTAATTTCTTTATGGGAAGCAAGAAAGATAAAGTAGAGTACAGAATTGATAATGCGGAATGGAAAGACATGGAGTACGATGAAACGATCGATCCTAATTTTGCGTTGTCGGTTTTCAAATGGGATACTACCCAAAACCTTTTTCCAGGGAGGAGACCTTCAAATCCTGAAATGGCAAAACATATCTGGATTGGTGGATTTACGAACAAGCTAACTAAAGGAAATCATAAAGTTGAAGTGAGAGCGATAGATATGTATGGAAATCAGTTTTCCACTTCAGAAGAATTTGAGGTTAAAGAACCTATCATTATTCCTTAATTTTTTCATTTTTACTATACTTTTCAAAGAAACCGACTTGTACGAGTCGGTTTTATTTTTTTAACAGGGATGATGAAAAACTTTTGGTTTGTTCATGCCTAAACAAATTTGCTTCGTAAATTTGTGTAACGAAAAAGTACTATTATGAATATAAAAGGAAAAAATGCCATTGTAACTGGTGGTGGAAGAGGTTTGGGTAAAGCAGTTGCTTTAGCGTTGGCGAATGAGGGAGTGAATGTGGCAATCACAGGTAGAAACGAAGCGAATCTAAAAGCTGTTGCTGAAGAAATTAAGAATTTGGGAGTAAATGCAGCTTATGCAACCTTCAGTGTTGATGATGAGTCGGCAGTGAAATCAGGAATTGAATCTTTAGCAAAAGATCTTGGAGGAGTAGATATTTTAATTAATAATGCAGGAATCGGAGACTTCGGAACAATTGAGGAAATGCCTTCTGAAACCTGGGAACAGGTTATTAAAACCAATCTTTTTGGGGTATATTATGCTGCAAAAGCAGTATATCCATTCTTAAAAGAAAGAGGAGAGGGGGATATTGTGAATGTAGCTTCTACAGCAGGTTTAAAAGGAGGACCGAATATGTCTGCCTATGCAGCTTCTAAAGCAGCCGTAGTGTCTCTATCACAGTCTATGATGGCTGAATGGAGAAAACAAAACATCCGTGTGATCACATTGACACCAAGTACTATTGCCTCTGACATGAGTATTCAGGGAGGACTGACTGATGGAAACCCGGATAAAGTTTTACAGCCTGAAGATTTTGCAGAATGGGTAAGGGATATTTTGAAAATGAACAGACGAGCGTTAATTGCTAATGGTTCTATTTTTTCAACCAATCCTTAAGAATAGATTCTTATCAATATAGATCCTTGATCTGTATTTTAAATGATTTATTTTATATCAATAGAAGCGGGTTTTAATCCGCTTTTCTTTATTTTTGTACCAAATTGATCACATGCAAAATTATTTAGAATTCGATTTCAAGATTTCCCCACTTCAACCTTGGAATGAAATATTAATGGCAGAACTTATTGAAATAGGTTTCGACAGTTTCACGGAAGAATTGGAAGGGATATTAGGATATATACAGAAGGACTTATTTAATGAGAATGAGCTGAAAGCATTACCCCTTTTTGAGAATGAGAATGTAAAAATTGAATATACTTTCCAGGAAATGCCAAACATCAACTGGAATGAAGAATGGGAAAAAAACTTCTCCCCCATTAATATCGATGATAAAGTATTGATCAGAGCAGAGTTTCATGATTCTGTACCTGGAATGCATGAGATTATTATTCAGCCTAAAATGTCCTTTGGAACCGGACATCACCCAACAACACATTTAATGATCCAACAGATGATGGATATGGATTTGAAGGGTAAAAAAGTGTTGGACATGGGATGTGGTACTTCAGTATTGGCAATTTTTGCGAAGCAACAAGGAGCAGGAGATACAAAAGCAATTGATATTGATGAATGGTCAGTTGAAAATTCTAAGGAAAACGCTGAAAGAAATGGAGTTGTTCTTGATATTGAGCAAGGAACTGCAGATAATCTGGGAAAAGAAAATTACGATATTATTTTAGCGAATATCAACCGAAATATTTTGATTTCAGATATTCCGACTTATGTTTCTGTTTTAAATGAGGGAGGCAAGTTATTGCTGTCAGGATTATGTTTCTTTGATGTAGATGATATTCTGGAAGTATGTAAGGAAAATAACCTTGAATTAAAAAAGCAATTACAAAGAGAAGAGTGGGTAAGCTTATTGCTTGAAAAGTAGTACTCAAATTAATTATATGAAGGCTTTATTTACTGTTTTATTTTTGTTTACAATTCAGTTTTTTTCCGCTCAGGAAGAAGCTTATGCCAATGGTGTCTTTGGATATGAAGAAAATAAGGCGCAAAAAATATTCACTAACTGGACAAGAGTTAGACAGGAACCTAAAGTGGATGCTCAAATCCTGGATTCTTTACAAACCAATCAACAGATTCTCATTCTACAAAAAGATGAAGCTATTTTGAAGTTGGGGGAGAGGCGTTCTAACTGGTATAAGATCTCCTATCAGAAGGGAGAGCAAATAGCAGAAGGCTATATCTGGGGTGGAAACCTTTGTGTAGGATACCGCAATAAAAATGGATACGACTTTCTTTTTGGACTTTCAAAAACAGAAAATAAAAAAGATAAACGGTCAGGAGAAAATTTAAAACAGAATATTGCCAGCATTAAAGCGCTTGAAGGAAGTACACTAATCGATGAGGTTTTCTTCAATACCGGACAGGGTGAGGAGCTGAGTTACGGTACATTTACAGTCGAAAGTAATCATAAATTACAAAACGTAGAATTGACCTTAAAAGCAATGGTTTCAGGTGAAGCCTGTGGAATTGCAAGTTATGATCAGTATGTCTTATTTAAGGATAAAAAATTAATGGTATTACCACAACTCATGAACGTCGGAGATGCCGATGTTTATTATCATAGTGAGAGTTTTATATTTCCTAATGATAAAGGTGGTTCTCCTAATACAATTATATTTAAAATGGAAGAAATGGAGAAAGATGACCATGATAAGAAAAAAAAGAAACATTCTTCCAAAACCTATCTTTGGGATGGGAATGCTTATAAGCTGAAATAGCCTAACAACAAGAATCAAAACCACCAAACACCTGGTGGTTTTTTTTATCCAAACCTTTGTCGTTATTATAATGTAAGATTAAATAAGATGGGTAACTTTCAATCGTATTAAATTAGATATGTACAGTAGAATTAATTGCAATAAAATGTCAGCTTGTTTCAGATGTCAATATGAAAGATTTGGTCGTGATCACCTGTCGCATTTTTTCTCTCATCAATTTTAATAAAACCATATTTTTCATAAAGCCCCTTTTCACGGGTCACAAGATATACTTTTTTTAATCCTATATCTTTTGCGTAGCTCAAAGCTGATTTTATCAATTGCTCACTTAATCGCATTCCCCGGTAGTCTTCTCCAACAAAGATAAACCCGATATAAGGCGTATAGTTAACATCGGGAATAGTATCAGTTTTTGTTATAGTACAGTAACCTGCAATATTTTGATCATCAATTGCAACAAAAACTCTTTCCCAGTCTAAAAATCTGTTTTCCTGCATGAGTTTTGCCAGCATTTTTCCGGCCCTCCATGAGCAATTTCGGGCATACTCAACTACTGGATTCCACAGATCATCATCAAATTTCAAGGTTTTAATTTCCATAATCCAAATATACGTATTGCATGAAGCTAATGAACACAAAAAAAACTCACAATAAAAATTGTGAGTTTTAAGTGAGCGCGAAAGGATTCGAACCTTTGACCGTCCCGATTAAAAATCGGGATGCTCTATCCTTACTGAGTTAGTTGTAAAATAAAAAACTCACAATAAAAATTGTGAGTTTAAGTGAGCGCGAAAGGATTCGAACCTTTGACCGTCCCGATTAAAATCGGGATGCTCTATCCTTGCTGAGCTAGTTATAAAATAAAAAACTCACAATAAAAATTGTGAGTTTTAAGTGAGCGCGAAAGGATTCGAACCTTTGGGCGTCCCGATTAAAATCGGGATGCTCTATCCTTGCTGAGTTAGTTATAAAATAAAAAACTCACAATAAAAATTGTGAGTTTTGAGTGAGCGCGAAAGGATTCGAACCTTTGACCGTCTGCTTAGAAGGCAGATGCTCTATCCAGCTGAGCTACGCACCCATTGGTAATTTTGAGAAAATTACTAAAACAGTCGGGGCGGCAGGATTCGAACCTGCGACCTCCTGGTCCCAAACCAGGCGCGATGACCGGACTACGCTACGCCCCGATTAAAGGTCATCTTAAACAAGATTTACCTTGTTTTTTGTGGGTGCAAATATATATAGTTTTTTTGAATTAAAAAAGGAAAAACAAATAAAATATTTTTGAATTACAAATGTTAATGGCTATAAGTCTTTTAATCATTATGTTAAATCTGAAAAAAAAATGTTTGAGTACTGAGTGTATCCTCTTGAATATATTCAATAAACTCAGTAGTATTTTGGGATATTAGATATTAATTGAAAATCACCTATTCTGTTTTGAAAAATTCTGTGGTACACTTATGAATTTTAATCTGGTCCCTTAAATAGGTTGTTGTGTGTTCTAATTTTGAGTTGTCAAATTTTGCTAACCTTCTTAGTGAAGAAGTTAGATGGTAACACTTAAAAAGAAATGAATATAAAACTATTGTCCAAATTATTACTGCTATGCAGTTTGTATGGAATAAGTACTCAGGCCCAATCTCAAAAGAATGTAAAAGAACCGATAAGCTCACATTATGTTATTCTGGAGCAGGTACTTAATGGAAAAGGATTTGATCACAAGTCTGTAGAAATGATGATTGTTGATTTTCCACCATTAGGAACCTCTGCAGCACATAGGCATCCCTGTCCGACTTTCGGATATGTACTTTCGGGAGAGTTAGTTTCAGTATTTGAAGGGAAGTCACATACTTATAAAGCTGGTGACAGCTTCTATGAAACGCCGGAAGGGCTGCATAATAGTACACGAAACCCAAGCCGGACAAAACCAGCTAAGCTGTTGGCATTTTTTATAAAGGATGATCCCGGAGTCACAATAGTTCCTGAGAAAAAGTAAGGTTTTTTTTCAATTACAAATAAAATAGCAATTACGATTTTTAATATAAACTCATACAATATCAACTATTATGAAAAACTCACATGGAATTCCTCAACTTTTTTTACGGATCGCACTTGGTCTAGGTTTTATAATCCCGGTTATGGACAGGTTTGGTTTGATTGGAGCTCCTGACTCAGGAAAAGTTGCCTGGGGTGACTGGTCCCATTTTTCTGCTTATACCAACGTTTTAATGCCATTTCTCAATAAAACCGGAGCCGATGTTGTGGGGATGTTGGCTACATTAGCAGAGATAGCAATAGGAATAGGTTTATTAATTGGTTTTAAAACAAAAATAGTCGCATTGGGAGCTGCTATAATTACATTTGTTTTTGCTGTTATTATGATTTTTAGTCTTGGAATAGGTGCGCCTTTTAAATATCCTGTTTTTGTATTTACTGGAGCTGGATTATTGTTGTCGAGTCTACATCAATTCAATTGGAGTATAGATAACCTCTTGCTCCCAAAGGGAAATAATACTGCGAAAAATATAGATTAATATATTTAGTGATAGGGGATATTGGAAAACTCACAATTTCTTATTGTGGGTTTTAGCTGATTCCTCTGAATAGAATTCGAATTATTTTTCATGGGATTTGAAACTTTTATACGAAATTTGAAGCCACAACCGACAATCAAAAAGTAACCAAAAAACTGAATTACAATGAAATTAGAAACAAACCGATTAGTTTTAAGAGACTGGATATTGGAAGATGTTGATGATTTAGTAGAAGGGTTAAATAATATCGAGGTAGCAAAATGGTTAGCTTTTGTGCCTTACCCATATACAGCCACTGATGCGGAAAAATGGATTCAGTATTGCATGAAAAATTCAAATGAAGAAAAGGGTAGAATGGCGTATCATCTTGCGATTGAACTTAAATCAACGCAAAAAGTTATTGGGGGTATAAGTTTAGATAAAATCAATAATTATCAAGGTACTGCTGGTGGTGGAATTTGGATCAATACAAAATATCATGGTCTTGGATATGGATCCGAAGCTTTTGGAAAACGAATTGAATTTGCCTTTGATGAATTAAACTTAAGACGATTGGATAATGGATATTTTAAGGGAAATGAATCATCCTTTAAGATGCAGGAAAAATTTGGTTATAAACTCGAAGGAATAAGAAGAAATGGTTTCGTTTGTACGGCAAATGGAGAGGTTATGGATGAGTATATCACTGGTTTATTAAAAGAAGAATGGATAAAGGGCTAAGTTGATACTTTAAATGTGTCGTAAGTATATTATCTTCCCATATGCTTTTACAAGAATGCCATCGATGCCTTAATTTATATCAGGCAAAAATATTTTCACCTTTCAGGATTTCTTTATAGGCTATATTGGATAAGTCAAATTCATTGTGTTTAGAATAAAACTGGGGTTTAAAAACAAAATTTTCCCGGTAAAGAGCATTTATTTTATCTGTCTCACTTTGATCCATATGGTCAAAATCGAGATCCCCATTTTCAATGTCCTCCATCAAATCAAAATATTTAATCCCACTCTCCCCACAGGCAACAGGTTTTGAACTGCCTAATTGATGAATACTTATACTCAATTCGTCTAATGATGCATCAATGTCATTTCTAGAAAGATTAACATGATAATAGAAATTCGGAACATTTAAAGTGCTCTGAACGGTCAAGCTAAAGGATTCTACATATGCATTCATAGCGTTGAAATTTCCTCCGCAGGCAATATACCCACAGTCTGTATTGATTGCATAAAAATCTTTTATTATCTCGATATTTCCACGAACAACAATGTCAGATAATGAACTCATGACCACATTCTCTGCAGTTAAGTTTCCGGTTACATACAGGCATATCGGATATCCTACATCTGTTCCATACATATTGATATGGTGATTGATATGGAGATTTCCAATGACTAAAATGGCTCTATTTTGAGGTTGCTCTAAACCATATCCTAAAATAGTTAAGTCCAATTCATCCATTGTGGTATCACCCTCATAAACAGCAAAGGTATTTGTCGCTGGATCAGGGTATACAGCCTCATCTGTCGGGTTATTCGATAAAAATAAATCAGAACTGTAGTCTTGGATATGTAAACCAAATCTGCTTTTAATTTCCATAAAAGGTACAACAATGAAATCTTTTTGCTCAAGCATAATACAAAACTAAATGATATGATAAAATTATGTAAATAAATTTTAAAGTGTCAAATCGATCAGGTTATATTTGTATAGAGATTTAGAATAAAGTATGTGAGCGCGAAAGGATTCGAACCTTTGACCGTCCCGATTTTAATCGGGATGCTCTATCCTTACTGAGTTAGTTGTAAAATAAAAAACTCACAATAAAAATTGTGAGTTTAAGTGAGCGCGAAAGGATTCGAACCTTTGACCGTCTGCTTAGAAGGCAGATGCTCTATCCAGCTGAGCTACGCACCCATTAAAAAAGTTGATTCTCGCTTAGTTAATAAGCGCATTAAAAAAGTCGGGGCGGCAGGATTCGAACCTGCGACCTCCTGGTCCCAAACCAGGCGCGATGACCGGACTACGCTACGCCCCGAAAATGATAGTCGCGGAGAGTAAGGGATTCGAACCCTTGGTACCGTTTCCAGTACGCATGTTTAGCAAACATGTCCTTTCGGCCTCTCAGGCAACTCTCCTGTTAATAACGTTTTTTAATGATCGCTGTTCCGTTATTGCGAGTGCAAATATAGAATAGATTTCTTTATTTACCAAATAAATTTCAAGAAAATTTTACGTATTTTTGAGGTAATAAATGATTAAAAAATTAGACTAATGCGTAAAACATTATATATCATCGGATTAAGTGCTTTTGTTTTTTCTTGCGCCCCTCAGAAGAAAGTTGTGAAAACAACATATAAGCCAAAAAATCCAGTGACACAGCCAAAAACTGTCGTAAAAACTCCTGTTACTGAAAAACCAAAACCACAAATTACAAACGATCATGGAGTAGAGTTTTTTACTACGAACGTTGCCGATCCAACCAAAAATGATAACACGGCAAGTTATGGTTCAATTGTCTCTGCGAAACCAGCGGGGTATAAGGTGGTGAAAACCTATTTTCCGGCTGTCGCTCAGAATTTCAGACAGAGATATCTAATACTCCATTATACTGCTTTACCAGATGATAAATCTATAACGGTGCTTACTCAACAGGCAGTAAGCGCACATTATTTAGTTAATAATACCGGAGATAACGAAATTTATCAGTTGGTAGATGAAAATAAACGTGCATACCACGCAGGAATAAGCTCATGGAGAAACGATAAAAACCTTAATGACAATTCAATTGGTGTTGAAATTGTCAATGCAGGATATACGACTGATGGGACGGGAAAAAGGATTTTTGCTCCATTTAGTGATGAGCAGGTAAGAAAGGTGGCGGCTTTAGCAAAAGATATTGCGACCAGATATCAGATTCCTGCAACCAATGTTTTGGCTCATTCTGATATTGCACCCACAAGAAAACAAGATCCCGGACCTATGTTTCCATGGAAAAAATTATATGACGAATATCAGATAGGAATGTGGTATGATGAAGCGGCAAAACAAAGTATCTTTGAACTGGCACAAACCGATTTTGTAACCAGATATAATGAACCTTCATTTATCTTTTTAATTCAGACTGCGCTTCAGAAGTTTGGATATGGAGTGGAGCAGAGCGGTAAATGGGATGATGCAACAAAGAAAACCATTGAGGCTTTCCAGTATCACTTCCGTCCTCAAAACTATGATGGAATCATGGATGCTGAAACATGGGCCATATTACAGGCCCTGAATCAGAAATATCCTGTAAAATAAAATCTAAAGCGCATCTGTTAACGATGCGTTTTTGCTATATTTAAACGATAAAAAAATAAAAAATCTGTAATGGAAAATTTCAGAAAAGAAAGCGATTTGCTGGGAGAGCTTAATGTACCGGTAGACGCTTATTATGGAGTGCAAACCCAGAGAGCGATCGATAACTTCAAAATTTCGGGACAGCTTCTGTCTTCATATCCTGATTTTATTAAAGGACTAGCTTTTGTGAAAAAAGCAGCAGCCAAAACGAATTATGAATTAGGATTATTAGAGGAAGATCTGTATTTCAAGATAGCGGAAACATGTGATGAGCTTATCGACGGAAAACTGCATGATCAATTTCCTGTAGATATGATCCAGGGAGGAGCAGGGACTTCGATCAATATGAATGCGAATGAAGTAATAGCTAACAGGGTTTTAGAGAAATTAGGAAAAAATAAAGGAGAGTACCAATTTTGCTCGCCTAATGACCATATCAATCTTTCCCAATCTACAAACGATGCTTATCCTACAGCCATTAAGATGGGACTTTTGCGCATGAACGTAGGTTTAGTAGATAAACTGGAAAGAATAGTAGATGCCTTTCGTGCAAAAGGTCAGGAATTTCAGGATGTTATTAAAATGGGGAGAACACAGCTGCAGGATGCTGTTCCGATGACTTTGGGACAGGAATTTGAAGCTTTTGCTGCGAACCTTGAAGAAGACATCTCTAAATTGAATAATAATGCTGACCTTTTTGTTGAGGTTAATATGGGAGCGACTGCAATTGGAACTGGAATTAATGCTCCGATTGGGTATGCTGCACTTTGTGCTAGAAATTTAGCTCAGCTTACAGGTTTCCCGATTGTTTCTGCTCCTAATCTTGTGGAAGCAACTCCGGATACAGGATCTTATGTTATTTATTCTTCCGCAATGAAACGTCTTGCTGTGAAACTATCAAAAATCTGTAACGATTTAAGATTATTGGCTTCAGGCCCGAGGGCGGGGTTGTTTGAAATCAATTTACCTCCGATGCAGCCAGGGTCTTCAATTATGCCTGGAAAAGTAAATCCTGTGATCCCTGAGGTAGTAAATCAGGTGTGCTATAAAGTAATCGGGAATGATCTTACGGTAACTTTTGCTGCTGAAGCCGGACAATTACAGTTAAATGTGATGGAGCCTGTACTTTCTCATGCAATTATGGAGAATATCAACTTTCTGTCCAATGCATTAGACACGCTTCGCACTAAATGTGTTGTGGGAATTACGGCCAATAAAGAAGTTTGTTTGAATATGGTAAAACACAGCATTGGTATCGTTACTGCTCTTAATCCTTATATCGGATATAAACAATCCACACAAATTGCTAAAGAGGCATTAGAAACTGGAAAAAGTGTTTACAATTTGGTATTGGAGAAAGGAGTCCTTACTCAGGAAAAGCTTGATGAGATCCTTGATCCTAAGAATATGCTGAT
The DNA here is from genome assembly GCF_002216065.1 of Chryseobacterium sp. T16E-39. Classification (NCBI taxonomy): domain Bacteria; kingdom Pseudomonadati; phylum Bacteroidota; class Flavobacteriia; order Flavobacteriales; family Weeksellaceae; genus Chryseobacterium; species Chryseobacterium sp. T16E-39. The sequence goes on from NZ_CP022282.1 coordinate 4,335,588, forward strand.
GCCACACAATAAATAATATTTTTATTGTTCTTTTAAAATAATAATACAAAGATCATCACCGGAAATATTTTCTAGTGGTGATCTTTATAATACATTCTGGAAAATTGAGGTTTTTAATTGTAATTCCTGCACATAACGAAGAAGATAATCTTTCATTTACCTTAAACTCTTTGCAACAACAACGGTATAAGGATTTTAAAGTTGTGGTCACGAATGATGGATCCACAGATCGTACACCGGAAATTATTAAACAGTACACCGATACTGATCCGAGGTTTGAAACCATCAATCTTCAGAAATCGGCACATCAGCCAGGATCAAAGGTGGTCAATGCTTTTAAAAATGGTTTACAAACACAAGACCTTGACACTTTTGATATCATTTGTAAATTTGATGCCGATATTATTTTAGCGGAAAACTATCTTGAAAAGATAGAAGAAGCCTTCAGGAATCATCCGGAATATGGTTTGGTAGGCGGTTTATTATATGTAGAAAAGGAAGGCGAATGGGTGTATGAAGGTAATTCAAATAAAAACCATGTCAGAGGTCCGATGAAAGCCTATCGGAAAGAATGTTTTCTTGGGATGGGGGGTCTTAGAGAAACATTAGGCTGGGATAATATCGATTCTTTATTACTCGAAAATTTAGGGTGGAAAGAAATTGTTTTACCGGAGCTGAAAGTGAAGTTGATTAAAGTGAAAGGGGCCGATTATACGGTAAAAGAATCTGATTATTACGGACGATATTTTTATTTTTTAGGATTAAATAGATTTTTGGCTTATATCGCATCTTCAAAAGAAGCTATGAAAAGCAAGTCTATTTCATTTTTCTTCGCGATTATTAAAACGTATGAAGACTGCAGATCTAAAAAACTTGAATTAAAAATCAGTAAGGATGAGCAGAAAATGATTAATGAGCGCCGTTGGAAAACTTTAAAAAAGAAATGGTTAAAGATTTAAATTCTAGATTATAGTAACTAATTTTTGCTAAGTATTAACGCCCTTGCGATCTTAAAAAAAGCAAACTATCATTAAAAATTAGCGAACCTTGCGTTTAAAAAAAATATCATAAATATTTTGAAAAACATAGCCTATATAGAAATTGATACCCATGCCGAAATTGCACAGGCTTTCATAGATATTATGAAAGATTCGCAGGAATTTAAAGTAGATTATTATTTTTCAAAAAAAATTAAAGACCAGGTCAGGGAAGAAGGGGAAACTGTTTTTTTAAGTGACAGTTCGATGATCAGTGATCAGTTAAAAGCAAAAAATTATGATCTGATTATCATAGGAACTGTTCACCGGTATTTTAATACCTTCCTCACGATTGTTCAAAAATATAATACGGCAGTTATTACCCATAATCTGAACTTTCCCCAATCTTCAAAATTCAGCTTAATTAAAAGCATCTTCAAAGAAGATTTGATTTACAGAATTAAATTATGGTGGAAAGAAGGTCTTTTTTATTCTTCTAAAGTGTACAAACAAAGCAGGAGTCTTTTGGTTCTGGATAATGAGTTGTGTGTAGGTAAATACCAGTTTCTGCCATTGTTTTATACCTCGTATTTCGGAACAGGGACACAGGATAATATCGTTATCGTTATTCCTGGAGGAGTTTCGCAAAAAAGAAGAGATTATAATTACATTTTTAAAACAATTCAGGAGCTGACAACCGATGAAAAATTCACTTTTGTATTTCTTGGTAAGGCTCAGGATAAGGAATTGAAAATACTTGACAAATTAGCAGGGAATCTGCCTGAAAATATTACTGTAAACTATTTTAAAGAAAGAGTCTCTTCTGATGATTATGATCTGTGGATGGAGAAAGCTGATGTATTGTGGTGTCCCATTCAGCAGCAAACGGAATTTTTCAGTCAGAAAGAGATCTATGGAAAGACTAAAATGACCGGAAATCTTGGTGATGCCATTAAATATGGAAAATGGGCTGTATTTCCTAAAAATTATCCTTCACAGCTGGAATTTATCATTCCGGAAGAGGAAGATATTATTAAGCAGTTTCAACAGCTTAAAACACAGAATTTCGATTTTCAAAAAAACTACGGCAAAAAGAATATTCAGGAAAAGCTTGGGGAACTCTTGGATCGCCTTATTTAAATTTAAATATACCTTTGATAAACGTTGCATTTAAATAATCCTCAACAGGAAATATTTTTGTGAAGTAATTTCCTATATAGATCAATATCAGGACGACAGCTGGTTTGTAGAATAAATTAATAAGATTATTGTTAAAGGTTGGCAAAACAATCGCTACTGTAATAGCCAGTGTACAAATAATGGATACAAAAATCATCTCAATAGATAAAGGGGAAACTTTAAACATAAAATAATTAAAAGCAATTTTGATGACATTATAAGTGGTTAGTGAAATCGCTGTAGATAAAGCAATTCCAATTAATTTTAAATCGGTATGCTTGATAAAATAGTAATTCAATCCGATCGTTAAACCTGCCAATAAAAGCATAACCAAAATATTAAAACGGTAATATTTCGAAAGAGAAATGATATTTCCATTGAATCCTGTTGCAAGGTCTACTAAAACCGCAGAACCCCAGATCCATACTACGGGCTCATATTCTCTAAGCATGACCCCATTTTTAGGCATAAATTGCGTAAGAAAAGGAAATCCTACCATAATACATGAAAACAGCACAGCGCCCAAAAAATATAGGGATAAAGAAGTCTTTTTGTGGAACCGGTCCAATTCTTCCATATCTCCATCTGCAAGGGTTTTACTAATGATTGGTGCCGATATGTTGAACAATCCCAGCTGTGGGATCGAAATAAGAGAGATAAGAGCATACAGAACAGCGTAGATTCCATTTTCCTCCATTCCCATAAATTCCCCAATCATAAAACTATTGATCGCCAAATAGTTTCCGAAAGTTCCCAAAAACCCAAAGAAACTGTAATTGGAAAACTCTTTCCAGAAGTTATTTTTTTTGAAATAATCTGTGCTGAAATCCAATTGGATTTTTTCCAGTCTGTTGGTATAATAAACGTATCCTGCAAGCATCAGCGAAAACATTCCAAAGAAGAAAGCAAAGGCAATTCTTTGAGATAGCAGTAAGTATGAAAATAGGCAAAAGGCACCTAAATTAGCAATTTTAGGAAACAGATTATCAAATACGTTCGAGACAACAATTCTTTTATAATTCGAAATGTATTTATTGAATATTGCGCACAGTGAAAGGATCAGAACCATCGGTAAGATGATCTCTTTGCTCTTCCATGCTTCCAATTTGGTGAATTTGGGATAGAATAGTGGAAGAATAAAGAAAACAATACTAAATATAACAAAGTTGATAAGGATAGTGAGCAATGAAAGTGAGAGCATATTTTGCTTCTTGCCATCTCTTTCTACCCTGTGGAAAAATTTAACGTTAGAATAGGAGATTCCCAATACAACAAAAGGAACCAGCATTTCTGCTGTGGGCAAAATGTAGCGTAGCTTCCCATAAAATTCAAAATTATTGGGAAAGATAAATATAGCTGAAATGGTACCCAACAAGAAACCAATATAACCAATAATGGAATATTTGAATCCCTGTCTTGCTACTACACTCATAAAGATATTTTAAAAGGTTTTTGGTATAAAAATAATATTGTTGATGTATTCGGTTTTATTTTTTTCGTCGCTTGTGTTCTGTATTAAAATTTCTTCAGTCAGTTTTTCAAGCTTGAAATGAGCACGGTTTAGATATTGTGCTTCATATCCCCAGCTTTCAACCTCAGAAATCTCGCCCCAGATTGGTTTGTCATGATGTCTCTGTTCCATTTCAACCATAAGGGTAGGCTGAAATTGTTTGATGGTTTCTTTGCCACCCAACAAGGTTTTCATTTCGTTTCCTTCAACGTCGATTTTTATAAAATCCAATTTTTGAAGTTGTTCTTTGGCTGCCCAGTCATCAAGCTTTGTTACTTCTACTTTTTCTGTATAGCTTTTTTCTTCCCCTTTTTCTTTATATGAAGTATTTAACGTCCCTCGTGATGCCACCATTTTCCCATTAATGATGGGAACTTTAAATTCGGCAGTTGTATTTTCATCCGAAAGCGCTAAAGAAAGAACTTTCATGGAAGGGAAAAGCCTTTTTAAACGCACAAACAATTTATGATTCGGTTCAAACGCATAAATGTGCTGATGTTTAAGCTTATTTTCCAGTTGGTACAAAAATGTTCCTACATTCGCTCCAATATCTAGGATCACAGCGTTTTCAGATAAATATTCTTTGATCCACACTAATTCAGGTTCAACATTACGCGTTGAAAAGTTATCTTTTGAAAGGTGGTGTAAACTCTTAAAATATCTACTTTTATAAAAACTTGGACTTATGTATTGTAAGTTTTCTGCAATTCTTTGGTATAAAGACATCCTTGATTATTTGACAGGAAGCAAAGATAATCAAAAATGTTAAACTCATGTTAATTTTGTTTAAATCTAAATCATTGATTATGAGTAGTTATTTGCCTGATTGTTTATATTGGAAAAGGGTCTTAATTCCCTGTGTTATATTATGCTATTATTGCGTACACGTATGATTGTGAATGCTTTGTGTTTGGTGTGGAATCAATATTGATGATCATTTTTTTTAAAATGTCATAAAACTATAAAAAAGGAGCATTTAAGAAATCATTGAAAGGTTTCATCAGTTTAAAAACTTTTGTGAGTTCCTTTACCGCGTTCTTATCCAGAATAGTCTCATCTTTCACTTTGTAAACGACAATAAAACTTTTCAGTTTTAGATATTCTCCCATTGGATCTTCCTTTTCAAATCCCTGTGGGATCTTTTTTAATTTGTCTTCCTGGTCTAATTCAGGAAAATGTTTTTTAAAATCCTTGTTGTTGATGATTTTAATGAAATCGTCTCCATATAATGAAATCTCTTTTCGAACTTCTTTTAAAAGAGAGGATTCAGGCATATAAATTCCGCCTGCCAAAAAACTTTTCCCGGGTTCCAAATGAAGATAGTATCCTCCTTTTTGACTTCCTTTCCCCATTCCTAATGAAGCTCCGAAATTCGTTTTGTAAGGAATTTTATCTTTTGAAAATCGCGTATCTCTATAAATTCTGAATAGTGCTTTTTTTGCATCGATCTTGGCCAGTTCTTGGTCGAACCCAGACATTTCCTTTGTTAAATCTTCCAGAAAAGCAATGACATTCTCCTGTGATTCAGTATACAGGTTTTTATTTTCATTGAACCATTCACGGTTGTTATTTTTGGTAAGTTTTTTTAGAAAATCAAAAGTTTTTGTAGAAATGGTTGCCGACATGTTTTTTTATTTTAATCAAATTTAATTAAATCTATTCATATCTCAATGCTTCGATCGGATCAAGTTTAGACGCTTTTAAAGCGGGGTAGTATCCGAAAAATACTCCAGTGATTGCGCAGACAATAAATGAAATAAGGATAGATGATTCTGTAATAAATGTAGGCCAGGATAAAAATGCGGTTACCAGTTTTGAAGTCAGTATTCCTAAAATTACCCCTATAACTCCTCCTGTAATACTGATCAGTATAGCTTCAATAAGGAACTGATATAAAATATCTTTACCTCTTGCGCCAATCGACATTCTTAAACCAATTTCTTTTGTTCTCTCAGTAACGGATACATACATAATATTCATGATCCCGATTCCTCCAACAATCAGAGAAATCCCGGCAATAGCGGATAGTAAAACAGTCAGGAGCTGACTTGTAGAACTCATTGTAGAGATAAGCTCTGCCTGGGTCCGGACAGAAAAATCATCATTATTTCCATCTGCAGAAAGCTTATGCTGTTTTCTTAAAATTTCAGAGACTTCATCTGTGGCTTTCTGGGAAGTACTCGCATTGGTTGATGAAGCATAAATAGTTTGTACGTAAGTGATTCCTAAAAACCTTCTTTGTACGGTACTGAACGGAGCAATGATGACATCATCCTGATCCTGGCCAAATGCGTTAGATCCCTTTGAGGCGAGAACACCAATTACCTTCATCGGGACTTTATTAAATCTGATAACAGAGCCGATAGGGTCTTCACCGTTAGGAAACAGGTTTGTAACAACCGTTTGTCCGAGAAGACAAACTTTATCTGATGTACTTACGTCTTTCGTGGAAAATGAAGTACCATCTGACACAGCCCAATCTCTTATGCTGAAATAGTCCGCATTGACACCCTGTAATTGAGTAGGCCAGTTGTTGGGACCGTTAATAGATTGGCCATTAGTCTGAACGGCGGGAGAAACATAGGATACGTCGGGAGCATTCTTTGAGATTGCTTCAACGTCCTGTGGTTTTAGGGTTTGAAGTCCGGAAGCTCCGATTCTTGCACCTCCGGAAACATTAATGTTACTTGATGGCCGTATGGTGATCATATTAGAACCCATAGATGAAAGTTGGTCACTAATGCTTTTTTTAGAACCTTCACCAATTGCGGTCATCGCTATAACTGAGGCTACCCCTATAATGATTCCAAGCATTGTAAGGAATGCCCGGAGTTTATTTCTTAAAAGTGCCCGCCATGCAATTCGAAAAAGGTTTGAAGTATTCATTGCTTTTCTTTTTTTGGTTGGGATTATTTGTAATCATCATTCACAGGAAGCTGTTCAAGCGCTTCTTTAGCGGACTTTATATTTTCATTTGAAATATCTTTAATAACCTTGCCATCCCTCAGTGTCACGGTTCTGTTGCTGAATGCAGCAATATCGGGTTCATGGGTTACAAAAACAATCGTTCTTCCTTGTAAGTGAAGATCCTGCATCAGGGCCATAATCTCATAAGAAGTTCTTGTATCCAGGTTACCTGTCGCTTCATCAGCTAATATCATGACCGGCTCATTCACCAGGGCTCTGGCAATGGCAACTCTTTGTTGCTGACCGCCAGACATTTGATTGGGGAGATGGTCTATTCTGCTTTCCAGTTTAACGGCTGTAAGAGCTTTTAAAGCACGGTTATGGCGTTCTTCAGTAGATATTTTCGGATTATAGAGCAGAGGAAGTTCTACATTTTCTTTAGCTGTCGTCCTGGGTAAGAGATTGTATGACTGAAAAACGAATCCGATTTTCTGATTTCTTAGAACGGCCAGTTCATCACGATTCAGGTTTTTAATATTAACACCATCCAGGATATAGTCTCCGCTTGTGGGTTTATCAAGGCATCCCAGAATGTTAAGGAGTGTCGATTTTCCCGACCCGCTGCTTCCCATAATGGTTACAAACTCGCCACGTTCCACAGTGAAAGTAACCCCTTTTAAAGCGTGTACAGTTTCCTCACCCATCTTAAAATCTCTTTTCAGATCTCTTATTTCCAGAATTTTTTCAGCCATGATCTTTATTTTTTAATTGAAAACTATCTTGGTCCACCGCCGCCGCTGTTTTTGTTGTTACCTCTTGATCGTTGAGGCAGGAATGGGCTTTTTCCAGCGTTGCCTGAAGATTTTTTAGATAATGCTTTATATCCTGTAATCACTTTATCATTTTGAGCCAATCCTGAAACAACCTGTATTTCAGTGTCATTGTCTAATCCTGTTTTTATTTTTTTACGGGAGATAATACTGTCCTTAGCAATGATCCAGACTCCTGCTTCATTTTTATTGCTGTTAGGAAGTGTAGCCTTTCGTGATTTTTTTCCATTCTTTTTCCCATTGGCAAAAGGAGAATTGATTTTGTAATTTTTCATAACCAGGCTATCCGGCCAGAAAGTGGTTGCTGCAACAGGAATTTTCATTACGTTTTCCAAAACATTTGTATAAATGGTAATATTTGCTGTCATACCAGGTTTTAATTTCAGACCTGAATTATCCGCATTGATGATAGTGGTGTAATTCACTACATTTGAAGAGACTGTAGGATGAAGCCGGACGTCTGAGACTTCTCCATTAAAAGTTTCATCGGGAAATGCATCCACCGTAAAAGTGGCTTTCTGACCTACTTTTACATTACCGATATCAGCTTCGTCTACAGAGGCACGAACCTGCATCTTGGTCAGGTCTTTTGCAATACTGAAAAGAGTAGGAGTGCTGAAGCTTGACGCTACAGTTTGTCCTTCACTTACATTTCTGTTCAAAACAGTTCCGTCAATTGGGGAGTAGATGTTTGTTAAGGATAGATTTTTATTGGCTGCGGCAAGCTGAGCATTAACTGAATTTACCTGTGCTTTTGCTGCATTATACTGATTTAATGAATTGTCATAATCAGCTTTGCTTATCGCACCTACTTCATAAAGTTGCGACTGTCTGTGGAAGTTGGTGTTGTTGTAGGCGAGGTTGCTTTTTGCATTTTGTAAATTGGCATTGATCTGTAACATTTGGTCATGAAGCAATTCCGGATCTAAAGTAGCCAATAATTGTCCTTTTTTAACCTGCGAATTAAAATCAACGTAAAGATTCTTAATAATTCCTGAAACCTGGGTACCCACTGCAATGGTATCTACAGGTTGAATGGTTCCGGTAGCAGTAATTGAATTGGAAATTTCACCCATTTCAGGTTGTACGGTTTCGAGTCGGATTTTTACTTCTTTTTCTTTAAAGAAGAAATACCAGGCTACTCCAATAACAACAATGCCACCGATGATCCAAATGAGCCATTTTTTATTTTTTGATTTCATAGTTATTTGAGTGTTATAGGGTTACCTTCGTAAAATTCATAGATCTGTTTATTAAGTACCGCGGAATATTTTGCCTGCAGATAATTTTGTATGGCCTGGATATAAGCCAGTCTCTGTTGCTGAAGCTGAACGTAATCGATGCTTCCGATTTTCATTTGAGCACTTACGATGTCGTAGCTTTCCTTGCTGATGTTCATTTGCTTAAGAGCAGATTCGTATTGGGCAAGTGAGTTTTGTAAATTGATATAAGACTGTTCGACCTGTTGGTTGAGCAGTGTTTTAGTATTCTGCAACTCGAGATCCGCTTGCTTGATGGCAATTTTTGATTTTTCAATTTCAGTTTTATAGATTCGGTTATTGTAGATCGGGATTCCGAGGCTTAGCCCAACGGGTAAATAAAAATTATTTCCCAGCTGATTAAAATAACCTCCGTTTCCATTGGAATAATTCGTAGAAACACTTCCGACCAGGTTAAGTGTAGGTTGTATAGAAGCACGTGTCATTTTTAAATTGACATTTGAATTTTCAAGGTTGAGTTGACTGTATTTTACCTCTGGACGTTGGTCCTGTGCCAAATTCTGAACATCCTGTAGGGTCTTTAAATTGTTGTCTACAATAATACTGTCGGGTTTTGCAACTTGAAAGTCATAGGATGAAGGCAACTGAAGGAGTTGTTTTAAGTTGACAATATTGGTTCTGAGATTATTTTGGACAGAAACAAGGTTATATTCATCCTGAGCTACCTGAGCCTGAATCTGAAGAAAATTCAATTTGGAAATATTTCCCGCTTTATAAAACTGGCCGCCTTGTTTTAACTGAGTTTGGGTTGTTTTTAAAACATTTTCGAAAGAAATGATATTTTCCTGCGACATTAAAATATTTAAATAAGCCTGAGTGATGCTTAAAGTTATATTGTTTTCTGCCTCCTGTACAGATAGATCAGCCATTTTTACTAAAAGATCTTTCGAGATTTCATTATTTTTAATGTAATTGGCATGATAGAGGGTCATGGAAGAGTTTGCACTTATATTTTGAGAAGGAGCGCCATTCAACTGCAGTCCGTTGGATCCGTTTACAGCAAAAAGATTTTGGGATACAGAAGCGCTCAGATTAGGATATTTTGAATCTTTTGCCTGTAGTAAGTCCTGCTGAGCTGAGTTTTTTGATAACCTGAGGGTATTGATGGAAATATTATTTTCTTTTGCATACCCTATACAGTTTTCAAGGGTCCACTTTTCAGGATAAACAGATGCTTGGGAAAAAAATGCAATTGTTTTGAAAAGGAATATCAAAAAGAAAAATTTGCGTTTCATGATTTTATTTTTGAAAATTCATTAATACCAAAGAAAAAATCAATCCAATTTAACAAAAAAAAATATTGTTTAATAGTTTTTTAACATAAAGCATGATTTTTTGCGTTTAATTTTTTAAAAATTAAAAATACATTAAAGGATTCTGAAATTAAGATTCGTTATTTAACACTTTATTCAAAAAAAAGTCAAATATTAATTGTATCTTTGCAAAAATTTTAAAATATTTAATGAATTTATTTACGGAGTCCAATTTAAGTCCTGACATCCTTAAGGCAATTGGCGAAATGGGTTATGAAAGCCCGACAGAAATCCAAAAACAGACTATCCCTTTTATTCTTTCAGATATACGCGACTTGATCGCACTTGCGCAGACTGGGACAGGCAAAACTGCAGCGTTTTCGCTTCCGATTTTGGATATGATTGACGATACGAGTCGCAAAATCCAGCTATTGGTGCTTTGTCCGACACGCGAACTATGTCTTCAGATTTCTAAAGACATTAAAAATTATTCTAAGTACATGCAGAACATCAAAAGTACAGCAGTATATGGTGGGAGCAGTATTATGGATCAGATCCGTTCTTTAAAGGATAAACCGCAAATTATTGTGGGAACTCCGGGAAGAGTAATTGATCTTATCAACAGAAAAGCACTTGACTTTTCGGCTATTCATTGGTTGGTTTTAGATGAAGCTGACGAAATGCTTTCAATGGGTTTCAAAGACGAATTGGAAACAATTTTGAGAGAAACTCCTGAAACAAAACAAACATTCTTATTCTCGGCAACGATGAATAAAGAAGTGGAAAGAATTTCTAAAAATTATCTTACAAAGCCACATCGTATTTCAGTAGGTTCTATTAACGAAGTTAAGAAGAATATTAAGCATGAATACTATGTTGTAGGATACCGTAACAAAAAAGAAGCTCTTAAGAGATTAATTGACGCAAATCCTAATCAGTATTCCATTATTTTCTGTAGAACAAGAATGGAAACTCAGGAAGTTGCAGATTTCTTAATGCAGAATGGATATGCAGCCGATGCTCTTCATGGTGATCTTTCTCAGGCGCAGAGAGATACGGTAATGAAGAAATTCAGATTGAAGAATATCGATATTTTGGTGGCAACTGATGTTGCTGCAAGAGGATTAGATGTAAACTCTTTAACTCACGTTATTCATTATTCTTTACCTGATGATCCTGAAGTATTTGTTCACAGAAGTGGTAGAACGGGTAGAGCTGGAAAAGACGGTATTTCTATGGCTTTAATTAAGCCTGAAGAAAGCAGAAAGCTAAAACAGATCAAATCAACAACGAAAATTGATATCGTTGAAAAAACTATCCCTACAGGAGAAGATATCATTAAAGCTCAGGTTGGTGGAGTTTTTGAAAAACTATTCACTGAACATGAAGATTTGTTTGAATTTGATGACAGCTTGATTCCTGATCTTAGTAAGTTTACAAAAGAGGAACTGGTACATCAGTTATTGCAGTTTCAGCTAAAAGATCTTGCTTTGTACTACAAAGATAAACATGATCTTGCCGAGCAGAAATTAAGCAGTAGAGACGATGATTACTCAAGAAGAGACAGAGGTCGTGATAGAGATGGAAGAGACAGAGATAGAGGAAGAGATCGCGATAACAGAAGTGGAGACAGAGGAAGAGATCGTGGTGGAAAACCAAGAAGAAAGAATGATGATATGGTAAGATTCTTCTTCAATCTTGGAAAAAAAGACCAATTGAAGAAACTGGATGTTTTAGATATTATCAATAAAGCGACTGCTGGAAACAGTAAAAAAAGAGCTGAAATTGGGGATATTGAAATTTTAGAGAAATTTTCATTCTTTGAGATTGAAAAATCATTTAAAGGAGAACTTTTAAATAATATTTCTTCAATGAAATTCAGAGGAAAAGATATGAGAGCTGAAGAGGCTAATTAAAAACTCATTCTTCGTCATATTAACCGGCTTTACAGCCGGTTTTTTTATTTGAAAATCAGTACTTAAACCAATGTTAACAAAACTTAATGTTATATGCTTTTGGGTAAGGTCCTTTTTTAGGAAATTTGCAGACGAAATTATAAATACTAAAAAATGGGAATTGGAAATATTTTCCACGCTTTTCAGCCTAAAGATAAAATCTTCTTCGTACTTTTTGAAAAAGTAACTGAAAACCTAGTGGCAATGTCTGAGGAATTCAACAACGGAATCAAAGATTTTGACCTTAATGATGACTCTATGTTGAAGAAAATGAGTGATTATGAGCATAAAAATGATGAGCTTACTCACGAGATCTTTATTGAGCTTGGAAAAAACTTTATAACTCCTTTTGACCGTGAAGATATTCACACATTAGCGACAGGTCTGGATGACATAGCAGATTACATCTATGCTTCAACAAAATATATTTTCCTGTATAAATCTCCACTAATGAAGGCTTATGCAGACTTTTCACTATTGATTCACAAAGCATGTCTTGAAATCCAGAATGCGATGAAAAACCTGAAAGGGTTTAAGAATATGGATCAGGTAAAAGAAGCTTGTATTAAAGTAAATTCTATTGAAAATATTGCGGATGATTTACTTTCCAATTCAATGGTAGAATTGTTTGAAACGAATGATGCAATCAATATTATCAAAGTTTCATCTGTACTTAATTATCTTGAAATAGTAACTGATAAGGCAGAAGATGTTGCCAATACTATTGAGAACATCATGATCAAATACGCATAAACAATATAACAAAAAATGGAATTTCCGATTTTACTTACGGTTATTATTGCTTTAGCTTTAATTTTCGATTATATTAATGGTTTTCATGATGCGGCCAACTCTATTGCTACTATTGTTTCTACAAAGGTTTTAACTCCATTCCAGGCTGTACTTTGGGCAGCGCTTTGGAATTTTGCGGCATTCTTCTTAGCTGCTTACGTAATAGGTGAATTTAGAATTGGAAACACCATTGCTAAAACAGTTAATGAAAACTTTATTACTCTTGAGGTCATATTTTCAGGCCTTGTGGCAGCTATTGCCTGGAACCTTTTAACGTGGTGGTTTGGTATACCGTCTTCTTCTTCTCATACGCTGATTGGAGGATTTTTAGGAGCTGCATTAATGCATGCTTTTATGCTGGATTATCATGATGTAGTAGCATCACAACCTAATCTTGGTTCATTTGAAACATTAAAACAGGCTTTTCATCAATTAACAACGCAGAGTGTTGTGAAATTTGACAAAGTAATACCTATTTTCCTGTTTATTTTTATGGCACCGGTTATAGGGATGGTGATCTCGATCATTATTACGTTAATTATTGTTCATCTTTATAAAAGATCAAATCCATATAAAGCGGATAAATCGTTTAAAAGATTGCAGCTTGTATCATCAGCTTTATTCAGCGTAGGGCATGGTTTGAATGATGCTCAGAAGGTAATGGGAATTATTGGAGCGGCATTGATCTATTATCACGTTGAGATGTTGCACGATCCTGTTTATCTTAACATACCTTCAGCAGGTCGTTTTGATTATTTTGCTCAACATTATCTTTGGGTTCCTTTAGTTTCCTTTCTTGCGATTGGTTTAGGGACGATGAGTGGTGGATGGAAGATCATCAAAACCATGGGGACTAAAATTACGAAAGTGACTCCACTGGAAGGAGTGAGTGCTGAAACAGCGGGTGCAATAACTTTATTTATTACGGATCAGCTAAGTATTCCGGTTTCTACTACCCACACAATTACCGGTTCGATTATCGGAGTTGGATTAACGAAGAGAATTTCTGCCGTAAGATGGGGTATTACAGTAAGTTTACTTTGGGCTTGGGTATTAACAATTCCTATTTCAGCAGTTGTTGCAGGAATTACTTATCTTTTGGTGACTTTTCTTTCTTAAATAAAATTTAAAATAACAATACTAAACTTTGTCCAAATGGGCAAAGTTTTTTGTTTTATAACGACTTGAAAAATTGTATTTTTGTTGGAAATTATAGGATTTTATGGAATTTTTAGACAAGTACCAACAGCTGGTTGCTGATGCCATTACTAAGTACACTTTTAAAGACAAACCTACGGAATTATACGATCCGATGAACTACATCATTTCTCATGGTGGGAAACGCCTTCGTCCAATTATGGTGTTAATGGCTTGTGACTTGTTTGGTGGTGATCTTAAAGAAGCAATTAAGCCTGCTTTGGCAATTGAATTTTTCCATAATTTCACGCTGATCCATGATGACATTATGGATGAAGCTCCGTTAAGAAGAAACAAACCCACTATCCATACTTTGCACGGTCTTAATGTAGGAATTCTTTCCGGTGACGGACTACTGCTGAAGGCATACAAGTTTTTCGAAGATCTGGAGCCTGAAATATTTAAAGCATGTATCAGGATATTTACTCATACCGGACTTTTATTATGTGAAGGTCAGCAATATGATATCAATTTTGAAACACAGGAAGATGTAACTTTTGATGATTACATCAGAATGATCACTTATAAAACCGGGGTTTTAAGTGCATCTTCTTTTGAGATCGGTGCTTTAATAGCTAAAGCGAATTTTAAAGATGCCAAGTCTATTTTTAATTTTGGAAAACACATTGGAATTGCTTTCCAGATCATGGATGACTATCTGGATGTTTTTGGAGACCAGGCCCAGTTTGGTAAAAAACATGCCGGAGATATCTATGAAAATAAAAAAACAGTTCTTTACCTGATGGCCAGAGAGCATGCAACTGATGAAGAAAGAAAAGAATTGGATCACTGGTATGCTAAAAAGACCGATAATATTGATAAAGTATACGGAGTAGAGAAAATTTTCAGAAGAACAAAAGTGGATGAAAAAGCTTTACGTTTAATTGAAAAACACAATGAAATAGGACAGAGCTACCTTAAGAAAATAAATATTCCTGAGGAGAAGAAAAAACCATTTATCGAACTGGCTAATTATCTGTTAAGCAGGGAGAGTTAATACAGGTCGTAGATTGAAGGTAGCAGCAGATTTACCTGCAACCTTATACCTATAACCTAATACCTACATAATGAAATTCAGAACTGAAGTTGACATCAAGGAGTCCGAAAAAAAGATCACCATTGAGGATAAAATATTTTCAATAGGTTCGTGCTTTGCTTCTGAAATGTCAGATTTGTTCCAACAGGGACAGCTTCAGACAGTAAATAATCCTTTTGGGACGATTTTTAACCCGTTTTCTATCAATAATGCCCTCCAGAGGCTTCATGATTCGGAGTTCTATGCAGAAGATGATTTAATCACCTTTAATGATGAGTATATCTCTTTCGATCATCACACCAGTTTTGATACAAGATATATTCATCAGACACTGAGTAAAATCAATGCTAAATTGGAAGAAGGAAATCTTTTTCTACAAGAAACCAATTGGGTAATTATAACCTATGGGACTTCCTTTATTTATGAATTTCAGCCGAAGAAAAAAATGGTGGCCAATTGTCATAAAATTCCGCAAAAATATTTTGAAAAAAGACTTTTAACGCATCAGGAAATTACAGACTCCATCTATAAAACTATTTTAAATCTTCAGGATATCTGTAAAGAAAATGTTCAGATCCTTTTTACGGTTTCTCCTGTACGGCATACCAAGGATGGAATGGTGGAAAATCAATTGAGTAAGTCAAAATTAATTACCGCTGTTCATGAAGCTATTTCGGCTTTTGAAAACTGCCATTACCTTCCGGTTTATGAAATTCTGATGGATGATCTGAGGGATTACCGTTTTTATAAAGAAGATATGATTCACCCAAATTCTCAGTCTATTCAGTATGTTTTTGACAAGTTCGGATCTGCTTATTTCTCAGAAGACACAAAAGAATTTATCAGAGAAAACTTTAAGATCAATAAAGCTTTGGAGCATAAAGCGGCTGACAAAAAAGATCCTAAATACCTTGAATTTAAGGAGAAATTAAAGCAGAAGATTGAAAACCAGCAGAAAAAAGTAAAACACAAAATATTCTAGTTGATCATGATAGACTTTACAAAAATTGATTATTTGCAAAGTGGCAATCAGAGACAGCGAAGAGCATATGAAGTTCTTAAAAAATATGAAGTTTTTGAAAAGCTGGAAAATTTTTCTCCCATTTTAGCAGGAACGGTTCCGATTGAAATTGATGTGGAGGGAAGTGATTTAGATATCATTTGTCAAGTAAATCTTACATTTGAAGAAGATTTTCTGGATGAAATCATGCTCGGTAAACTTATTCCTTTTGGAGTGGAGGTAACAGTTGAAAAAATGATTATCAATGGTGAAAAGAGTATTGTTTTAAACTTTATGCTTGACGAGTTTCCTGTCGAAATTTTCGGACAAAATAAACCGACGATCATGCAAAATGCCTATCGCCATATGATTGCCGAATACAAAATATTAGAGGAAAAAGGAGATATATTTAAACAACAAATAATAGAACTTAAGAAGAAAGGGATCAAGACAGAACCAGCTTTTGGTTTATTGATGAATTTGGAGAATCCTTATGAAGATCTATTAAAATTTTAAAATAATGATTGATACACATACCCATTTATATGCTGAAGAGTTTGATGAGGACAGAAATGAAGCAATTCAGAGAGCTTTAGATAAAGGAATTACGGAATTCTATCTTCCGGCCATCGATTCTGAGTCTCATGAAAAGATGCTTCAGTTGGAAAGTGAATATCCGGAACATATTTTTTCAATGATGGGCTTGCATCCCTGCTATGTAAAACCAGAATCATGGGAAAAAGAATTAGATATTGTTAAAACCTATCTGGACCAAAGATCTTTTCCTGCGATTGGAGAAATTGGTATCGATCTATACTGGGATCGGTCAACGTTGGATATTCAGGTGAAAGCCTTCGAACAGCAGATCGATTGGGCCATAGCGATGGATCTGCCTATTGTAATCCATACCAGGGACAGCTTTGATGAGACTTTTGAAGTATTGGAAAGAAAAAAGCATCCAAAACTCAGAGGGATCTTTCACTGTTTTTCAGGTGATCTTGAACAGGCAAAACATGCAATTGACTTAAATTTTATATTAGGAATTGGTGGAGTAGTAACCTTTAAGAACGGGAAAATAGATCAGTTTTTACAGGAAATCCCAATGGAGAAAATTGTTCTGGAAACCGATTCTCCTTATTTAGCTCCGGTTCCCCACAGAGGAAAGAGAAATGAAAGTGCTTATCTCGATCTGGTGGTTGGAAAATTGGTTAATATCTACAATAAAGATTTTTCGGAAATAGACAAAATAACAACAGAAAATGCAAAAAAATTATTCATTTAATGAATAATGACACAAAAATACTTCCTAACATTACCGCGTTAAGATTTTTTCTGGCGCTATTGGTTGTTATGTTGCATGTTCCGCAGTTTTTTCATAACAGGGGAATTGTTACTTTTAATAGTTTACCGGTATTCAATAAGGGGGGGGAAGCGGTGTATATGTTTTTTTCCCTAAGTGGCTTTCTTATTATAAGACAGCTTTTTGAAGAAAAAGAACTGTTTGGGAAAATTGATCTGAAGAAGTTTTACATAAGAAGAATTCTCAGGATCTTTCCGCTTTATTATCTGGTGGTATTTATCGGTCTTATTTATTATAATATTGTTCTTCCGGGATTGGGGATGCCTTTTGAAAGGAATTATGATTTAGTAAATGGAATTATCCTTTTGCTGACCTTTTTTCCAAATATCCTTGCCAGCTATGGACCGGGTGGAATATTGGAAGTACTGTGGTCCATTGGTATTGAAGAGCAGTTTTATATTTTAATAGCCCCACTTTTTGTGATCCCTGTGAAATACATAAAATGGCTTCTTTTGCTCTTCAGCTTTGTATTTGTGTTTTTGTATAACGATGCAAAGCTTCCTTTTCTCGCTGAATATCGGATGCTTTTCTTTTACTTTTCTTTTGCCGGATGGTGTTCTGTCATGAGAATTAAAGATTATAAATATTCAGGTATTGTAGATATTCTTATCTTTATTTTAGTGACTGTTTATTTTACGACCGATATTTTTAAAGAGCATTTTACAGATCTGCAGTATCATATCTTTAGTATGGTTTTATTCGGTACTTTTCTTATTTCATTTACAAAAAAGAGCTATTCTTTTTTTCAGCATAAAACCTTGGTATATCTGGGTAAAATATCTTACGGGATTTATATGTTTCACCCCATTGTCATACAATTAGTGGGTTTTATTTTTATAAAGTTTTTAGTGAACTATCAATTAAATGATCCTACACTTATTATAATGAGTTTTTCAATGGTGATTGGAATAACCATTTTGATAGCCCATATTTCTTATCAGTACTACGAGAAAATATTTCTGAGAATGAAACAGTATCACAGAAGAAGCTGAATGCTATTATATACAGGATATTATATATAAAAAAGCCTTCTCAATCATGAGAAGGCTTTCTATTATTTCTTTCTGAAAAAGCTTTTATTCTTAGGTTTTTTAAAGCCTACATCTTTCTTTTGTGTTGGCTTAGGTCTTGCCTGGCCTGGATTAACAGGTTTGTTATTAGAATCTCTTTTTTGTGCTACAAGATTCTCCGTGTGGAATGGATGATCTTTTACCACCGGAATTTTGAGACCGATTAATTTTTCCGTGTTTCTTAGGTTCAATAAGTCCAGACCATCTACAAATGATAAAGAAGTTCCTTCCGCACCCGCTCTTCCGGTTCTTCCGATTCTGTGAACATAGGTTTCGGAAACATCGGATAGCTCATAGTTGATTACATATTTCAACTCATCAATATCAATTCCTCTTGCGGCAATATCTGTAGCAACCAAAACTCTGGTTTTTCCGGACTTGAAATTATTCAATGCATTCTGACGTGCATTTTGAGATTTATTTCCATGAATAGCCTCTGCAGAGATGCCACTTTTTTGAAGCGTTCTTGCAATTTTATCGGCTCCATGTTTGGTTCTTGAGAAAACCAAAACTGATTCGGAAATATGGTCTTTCAGAATATGGGTAAGAAGGCCTAATTTGTCCTCTTTCTGCACAAAGTATACAGACTGCTTAATAGTTTCTGCGGTTGAAGAAACAGGGGCTACTTCCACCTGTACTGGGTTGTTTAGGATAGAACCTGCCAGTTTTTGTATTTCAGGAGGCATCGTTGCCGAGAAAAATAAAGTTTGTCTTCGTTGTGGTAAAAGTTTTATAATTCTTTTTACATCATGTACAAACCCCATATCCAACATTCTGTCCGCTTCATCAAGAACGAAAATTTCCAGATTTTTAAGGCTGATAATTCCCTGGGCAATAAAATCGAGTAATCTACCCGGTGTTGCTACCAGAATGTCTATTCCTTTTCTTAAAGCAGCTTCCTGAGAACCTTGTTTTACCCCTCCGAAGATCACTAATTTTCTTAAAGGAAGGTTTCTTCCATAAGCATTAAAACTCTCTTCAATCTGTATAGCTAGCTCTCTCGTTGGAGTTAGAATTAAAGCTTTTATCTGATTGCTTTTTGGACGTTCTGCAAGGTTTTGAAGAATAGGAATAGCAAAAGCTGCGGTCTTACCTGTTCCCGTTTGCGCTGTTCCCAATAGATCTTTTTTCTCTAAAATAGAAGGAATAGCTTTTTGTTGTATAGGAGTTGGTTTTTCATAACCTTCCTTTTGAAGCGCATCTAAAATGGGCTTAATGATTTTTAAATCTGTAAATAACAAAATATGTTTGTGTATTAAAAATAATGCGGTCGAAGTAGTATACTTCATCATTTTTAGCGAATCTGCTAAAATTGATTAACAGAATTTTTAAGTAAAATTAATTACTGAAAGGGCTGAGAATGCCGCGAAATATAATGCAAAGGTAGGGAAAATAATTGAAGAACATCATTTTACCCTTCTCTATTGTAAATTCGCTTGTATTATTTAAATCGATAACCTACCCCTGCTTGTAAAAAGCCTGCTTTTACAGGGAGGCTATTTTCTTTATTCATTTCAATAAAATTGAAATTATAACGGGCATCTACAAAGAATTTTTTGTTGAATTTGTATTCTGCTCCTAAAAAAGGGTAGAGGTTTACTGTTTTTATCCCATCAAAATCATACATATCGCTACCCAGGAATGTTGTCTTTACTTTTGTAGGTACGTTAAATGCGATATTTATTCCAACGGATGCGGAGAGCTGGGGAATGATGCTGTATTTTACGGAAAGAGGAACTTGAATTTGAGAAAATTGGTAGTCATAAGAAAGAGAGCCTAAATTAACAACTTGATTGTCAAATATGTGTATTCATTCTGTACTCATTTTTCCTCCAATCTGTGTATAAAGCAATTCTCCTTGAACGGCAACTTTGGGAGACAGAGAGTATTCTACAAGCCCACCAGCATAAAAGAATGATTTAGGATCGAGCTTTTCACCGGTAAATTTTACAGTTGAAAGGTTGTACCCAGCTTTTACACCAAAGTTTATTTGTGCCTTTAGAATAACTGAAGCGCTAATCAAAAGTAAAATAAAGAGAAAATCCTTTTTCATAAAAATTTAAATTTAGATTATTGTTTTTTAATGATTAGATGATAAAAGAATAGAGTATACTAGTGCATACTCTATTCTTGTTTATAATAAGATTATATAATTATCTATCCATGAAGTTTCTTCCAGATGGAATCTTTCAGCTCTGTAAGCCCTTCTCCGGTTACACCAGAGAAAAATAACGGTTGCCTGTTTTCAGGAAACTCCGCTGAGATTTCTTTTTTCAGCTCATCGTCAAGAAGATCAGCTTTTGAAACAGAAATAATGAAGTCTTTATCCAATAATTCCGGATTGTATTCTTTTAATTCATTTTCCAGAATTTTAAACTCCTGGAAATGATCTTCAGAGTCTGCAGGAATAAGGAATAATAAAATAGAATTTCTTTCAATATGTCTTAAGAATCTGTGTCCAAGACCTTTTCCTTCAGCTGCTCCTTCAATAATTCCCGGAATGTCGGCCATTACAAAAGATTTGTAATTCCTGTAATCTACAATTCCTAAGTTAGGAGTTAAAGTGGTAAAAGCATAATTTGCAATTTTAGGTTTAGCCGCAGAAACAGAAGCTAAAAGAGTCGATTTTCCTGCATTAGGGAAACCTACCAAACCTACATCAGCTAAGATCTTAAGTTCGAAAACAATGAAACCTTCCTGGCCTTCCATTCCCGGTTGGGCATAACGAGGGGTCTGATTGGTAGATGATTTAAAAAATTCATTTCCCATACCTCCTTTTCCACCTTCCATAAGGATGATTTCCTGTCCGTGTTCTAAAATCTCTCCGACGATTTCTCCATCTTCATTTTTAGCAATAGTTCCGATAGGAACTTCTATATAAACATCAGCTCCATAAGCTCCTGTAAGCTGGTTTTTTCCTCCGTTTTCTCCACGTTCCGCTTTTATGTGACGGGTATAACGAAGGGGAAGTAAAGTCCATTCCTGGGAATTCCCTTTCATGATCACATGACCGCCTCGACCTCCATCTCCGCCATCAGGACCACCCTTAGGAATGTATTTTTCACGGCGAAGATGCGCAGAACCTGCACCACCATGGCCGCTTTTACAATGAATCTTTACGTAATCTACAAAATTAGACATATAGTATTTGTTACGAGTTGCGAGTTACGGGATAGGAAACTCTCATCCCGTCCCCCGAATCCCGATTATTTTATTTTTTCTATTTCAGCAAACAGTTTTTCGGAAATTTCGTTGATTTCTCCAACTCCGTTTACCTCTACATATTTACCTTGCTGCTTATACAATTCAGCAACTTCTGCTGTTTTTGTATAATATTCTTTAATTCTGTTTTGAATGATCTCTTCGTTGCTATCATCAGATCTTCCACTGGTTTCTCCTCTTTTTAGCAATCTTTCAACCAAAATCGTATCCTCTACAATTAATGAAAGACAAATATCGATTTCGTCATTCAGCTCTTCTTTTACGATCTTTTCCAAAGCTTCTGTCTGTACAGCTGTTCTTGGATACCCATCGAAGATAAATCCTGCTGCATCCGTTGGCTTTCTTAATTCGTCTATCAGCATATCGATTGTTACCTGATCTGGAACTAATTCTCCCTTATCGATGTATGACTTAGCTAATTTTCCCAATTCAGTATCGTTCTTCATATTGAATCTGAAAAGATCACCTGTTGAGATTTGTTTTAAGTTGAATTTTTCGATGAGGTTTTGAGCTTGTGTTCCTTTTCCACTTCCTGGAGGCCCGAACAGAACAATGTTTATCATAATGTTGCTTTGCTTTTGGCAATTCGCTTTTGGCTTCTTGCTTTTAGCTTTGTTTAGTTAATATTTTACTTTTATTTCGATTTAATATTTAAGCTAAAAGCCAGTAGCTGATAGCTATCGGCAATCTAATGATTGATTTTTCCTTCTTCTAATTGATACAGATCTGAAAGGTTTCTTCCCAATTCATCATAATCTAATCCATAACCAAGAACAAATTTATTTGGAATTTCTTTTCCAATATAATCCAGTTTGAAATCTTTCTTATAAACTTCAGGCTTCAATAAGAAAGAAGCTAGTTTTACTGATTTCGGACGCTGTGTTTCTTTGAAATACTTGAAAAGGCTTTCAACCGTATTTCCTGTATCTACAATATCTTCAACAAGAATGATGTGACGGTCTTTAACATCTTTCGTCAGTTCCATTTTTTGATAAACGATTCCTGTAGATTCTGTTCCTGCGTAAGAGCTCATTTGAATAAAAGCGATCTCACAGTTTCCCGGATAATGCTTTAAAAGATCTGAGAAGAACATGATAACTCCGTTCAAAACTCCTATGAAGACAGGAACTTCATCTTTGTAATCTTCATAAATTTTCAGCGCTGTGGCCTTTACTATTTCCTGAATTTCGGCGTCCTTTAGATAAGGAACAAAAGTTTTGTCGTGAACTTTAATGCTTTCCATAAAAATTTTTAGTAGTTGGCAAAGTTACGGTTTTTTGATTTTTCATTAAAATGTTTTTCTGTTTAATCCACTATTTGCATTATATTTGCATTCACAAAACCCAAAAATACGCACATGTAGGATATAATTTCTTTCAGATTTAATTTACAATAACTATTCTGGTTATTGATGTTTAACTTCAATTAGAAAGAAATTATGATTTTTCTACAAAATATATCCTATAGATTTCCCAACAGAGACCTTCTCTTTAATCATATCAATATAACGATCCCAACATCCTCAAAATCGGCTTTAGTCGGAAGTAATGGTATGGGCAAATCCACGTTGCTTAAATTAATTGCAAATGAAATTCAGCCTTTAGAGGGGAGTTTAAATATTCAGGGACACCTGTATTATGTTCCCCA
Organism: Chryseobacterium sp. T16E-39; assembly: GCF_002216065.1. Taxonomy (NCBI): domain Bacteria; kingdom Pseudomonadati; phylum Bacteroidota; class Flavobacteriia; order Flavobacteriales; family Weeksellaceae; genus Chryseobacterium; species Chryseobacterium sp. T16E-39. The sequence continues at coordinate 4,358,803 of NZ_CP022282.1, forward strand.
GATGTTTGGGAACTTGAATCATCTTACCATCGCTGAATGTTTGAAAATTGACAAAAAACTCGAGGCTTTACATAAAATTTCCAATGGTGAAGTCGATGAAATTTATTTTGAAATCCTTAATGACGATTGGGACATCGAAGATCGGGGTCTCCAGGCATTGCATCACTGGAAGCTCGGTCATTTGGATTTAAACCAAAAACTGGAAGGCTTAAGCGGAGGACAGAAGACAAAGGTTTTTCTTGCCGGAATACAAATCAATCAGCCGGATATCGTACTATTAGATGAACCCACCAATCACCTTGATGTGGAAGGAAGGGATTTGTTATATGACTATATGGATAAAACGAATTCAACAGTGGTTATTGTAAGTCACGACAGGGTTTTATTAAATCAGGTCGATACGATATACGAATTAAGTAATCAGGGCATTTCTACCTACGGAGGGAATTTTGATTTTTATACAGAAGAAAAGGAAGCAGAAGAGGAAGCACTCCATCATGATATCCATGCCAAAGAGAGGGCTTTGAAAAAAGCAAAAGAGAAAGAACGGGAAACACTGGAAAGGAAACAAAAACTGGATGCCAGAGGAAAAAAGAAGCAGGAAAAATCGGGTGTGGCCAGAATAATGATGAATACACTTCGAAATAATGCCGAAAAGAATACTTCCAAATTAAAGAATGTCCATACCGAAAAGATCAATGATATTTCCGGCGATCTTCGGGGACTGCGTTTGTCTGTGAAAAATACTGAGCAAATGAAAGTGAATTTTAATAATTCTAACCTTCATTCAGGAAAGATTTTAATAAAGGCTGAGAATATTAATTTCAAATACAATGAAAAATTTCTTTGGCCGGCAGATCTTACTCTGGAAATCAGAAGTGGAGACCGTATTTCCATAAAAGGTTCTAATGGATCAGGAAAAACAACTTTGATTAAGCTTTTAATTGGAGCCCTGGAATCTTCCAAAGGTTCTATAGCAAGAACCGATTTTAATACATTATATATTGATCAGGAGTATTCATTGATCGCCAGGGAAATAACAATTTATGAGTTTGCTCAAAAATTTAACGATCACGCATTGCAGGAATCGGAAGTGAAGACGATATTATCTAGATTTTTATTCGGAAAAGAAACCTGGGATAAAAAGGGGGAGATGTTAAGTGGAGGAGAACGTTTAAGACTTTTGCTCTGCGGACTTTCGATCAGTAATAAAGCTCCCGATGTTATTGTTCTGGATGAACCTACGAATAATTTAGATCTTCAAAATGTGGAAATTCTAACGAATTCTATTAAGGATTATAAGGGAACACTCTTAGTAATTTCCCATGATGAAATTTTTCTGGAGGAGATCGGGATAGAAAAGGAGATTATTTTAGATTAATAAAGATTTTTGTTAATCTCAAAGACGCAAATTATATTATAAGGTATATATTTTTAATGTGCAAGGATTTTATTTGTGATGACCATCTATAATGTAACTTTTGTCATTCCGTAGGGAACTAAGTAGTCAATATGAAAGTAGTAGCTTAGATTCTTACAGAATGACAATTTTACATATTATTTGATCTCAATATTGGGTAATTGATAATTCCCAACAGCTTCTATTAGTTTGGAAGTGTCATTTTTTAGGTTGTTAAAAAACTTCTCTATATTTTCTTTATAGCCTCTTTCGCTAACAGCAAAAAGTAAAACTCCTTTGTTTTTATTATTTGAAATAAGCTTATAACGATAAACATTTCTTTCCGCAATAAGTATTTCTTTTCCATCTTTTGAATTTTCAGTAATAAGAAAGTCTAATATATATTCTCCATTATTTTCATAAGTTTTGTAATTGACAACCGGATTTGATTTCTTCAGATTCTCAAGTTCAGTTACTTTTTGATCAATTACATCTTCAGGCTTTAGATTTCCCTGGATATAATCAATCATAACTAAAGTATTGTATTTTTCAATTTTTTCATTTGGACTTAAGTACTCTTGCTTATAGTAGTTGTCATTTGGATGAGAACTCCATACTAGGTTGTAAGATTTATTATCAATTTTGAGAGGTCCGGGGATATTGAGATAATCATTGATTTTATTCTGTGCTTTTAAAGGAAGTGCCGAGCAGAAGAATAGAACTACAAGAAGTATTAATTTTTTAGACATATTTGTTTTCGTTTTTGTCGTTATTTAGGGCTAAATATACAACAATCAAAAAGGATTAATGGAAGTGATCTACAAATGACTTTCGATCCACACATAAATTTCATTCAGCACCTCTTCTCTTATTTCTTCATTCATGATTTCATGCCGCATTTCAGGATAGATTTTAAAATTGACTTGAGTAAATTCATCCTTTTTTAAATTATTTACCGTTTGCATAACCCCTTTTCCAAAATCTCCAATCGGATCATCCTTACCACTTATAAATAAAAAGGGTAGCGATTTAGCAATAGGCTCTGCCCAATTTCTTTTTGTAGCTTTATTATACAGTTTAAATAAGGTGTAAAAAGCATTGTTGGTGAAAGGAATCCCGGAAAGTTCATCATGAGTAAACGCATCTCTGTTGGCCTGATTAATACTCAGCCAGCTTGTATCACTGAAATTTTTATCTTTTTTAAAATGGCTGTTGTTAACAAAATTAAAAAGCGAATTGAAAAATGTTTTTTGATGGGGTGCTATTTTGTTAGCTATTGAAAAATAAGTGTTCAAGAGAGTAATCCCGGCTAGAGGGCCTCCGGTACCTACGATAATGGCTCCGGCCAATTGATTTCCCATTCTCTGAAGAAGACAACGGGTAACAAAAGATCCCATAGAATGTCCAAGGACAAAGTGTGGAACTTCAGGATATTGGCTGGCCAAATGATTGCTCATCATTTCTGCGTCATAGATCAGCTTTTTATCAGGTTTGTTCAATTGAAAAAATCCAATATCTTTTTTCTCATTTACAGATTTTCCATGTCCCAGATGATCATAGGTAAGAACAGCTATTCCCTGCTTCGCAAAATATTCTGCTATTTCAGAATATCTTCCGCTGTGTTCCTGCATTCCGTGAATGATTAAGAGAGTTGCTTTTATAGCATGGGTTTCTGGAATAAACAGGTTGTAGAAAAGCTTTGGTTGATCGTTGGTATTTTTAGATAAGTATCCTGATTGATGTAATGTTCCCATATGATAGACGATCTAGATTGTTTTAGAGAATACTCAAATATACATAATAAATAAACGAACAGAGGGTATTTAGCTTTTGTTGACCGGAATTTTATGGTATGAAATCTGTCATAATTCCATGATTTTAAACAAGAATGAAAATAAATTTCACCCATAATTTGCCCACCCTATTTTTTCAGAGTAATTTTGCATGAATCTAAAAATAAAAGAAAAATATGTCAACTTACGTAGTTGTAGGTCTTCAATACGGAGATGAAGGTAAAGGGAAAATCACGGATGTTTTATCTGCTAAATCGGATTATGTAGTTCGTTTCCAGGGAGGAGACAATGCTGGTCATACGGTGTATGTAGGTGAAGAAAAATTTGTTTTGCATCTTCTTCCTTCAGGAGTTCTACAGTGCAAAGGGAAGTGTATCATTGCCAATGGAGTAGTGGTAAATCCTAAGTCTTTCATTAAGGAGGTTGGACAGATCGAAAGCAAAGGCTTAAGAACTGACCACATTTTTATCAGCAGAAGAGCGCATGTGATCATGCCTTACCACATTCTTTTGGATACTTACCGTGAAGAAGAACACGGAGGAACTCAAATCGGAACAACTAAAAAAGGAATCGGTCCTTGTTATGAAGATAAAATAGCAAGAGTTGGGATCAGAATGATCGACCTTTTAAATCCTGAGATTTTAAGAGAAAAAATTGAGAAAAACCTTAAGATTAAGAATTCTCTTTTTGAAAAATACTACGGAAAGCCTACTTTAGATGTAGAAGAAATTTATAATGAATTTTTAGAAATAGGAAAACAACTTCAGGACAGAATCGTTGATACAGAAGTTGAATTGAATGAAGCAATTAGAGACGGTAAAAATGTACTGTTTGAAGGGGCTCAGGCGTTGATGTTGGATATTGATTTCGGAACATATCCTTACGTTACTTCATCTTCTCCATCTACAGGAGGAGTTTGTTCGGGAGCTGGTGTTCCACCTACTTCACTTCAGAATTTAATTGGTGTTGCTAAAGCATATTGTACAAGAGTAGGAAACGGACCTTTCCCTTCTGAATTAGACAATGAATTAGGAGAGAGCATCAGACAGATTGGTGGTGAATTCGGAGCAACTACCGGAAGACCGAGAAGAACAGGTTGGTTAGATCTTGTTTCATTGAAACATGCTTGTATGATCAACGGAATTAATAACCTTGTGATTACCAAACTTGATGTTCTTACAGGAATTGAAAACCTAAAGATCGTAACACACTATAAAACTGAAGATGGTAAAATCATTGATTATTTCACTTCTTCAACAGAGAAATTATACAATTACGAGCCAATCTATCAGGATTTACCGGGATGGAATGAAGATCTTACCAAAGTAAGAAGCTATGACGAACTTCCTGATAACGCTCAGAAATATATTGAATTTATTGAGCAGTACTTAGGAATTAACGTATATTTAGTTTCTGTAGGGCCTGAAAGAAGTCAGAACATTATCAGAAAAGAATTATTCTAAGACAGAATAATATATACATATAAAAAAGAGACCGTTGAATCAACGGTCTCTTTTTTATTGTAAACTTGTCATTGCGAGGAGCAAAGCGACGAAGCAATCTACAGAAATAAATACTCCCACAGATTTCATAATCTCTACAAAGATTTGAAATCCATGGAAGTTTTAATTGTAATGCAAAGGGAACTTTTATGATCAATGCATTACGTGTTTAACCATCTAATTATAAGAATATTTTGCATAGGCCTTAGCAAGCTTTTCATCGTATTTATTTTGCTTATAGCCACCACCATTATAACCTTTTGCGAAATTCGCCCAGTTTTTATTTCTCAAATGGATCAGTAGCCCATTTTTTTCCAGGAACTTGCCGAATGCTTTCAGGTGTTCTCCTTCATTGATCTCCATTTTAGAAACAAAGTCATTGACATCTGTATAACCTAAGTTTTTGGCGTGAAAGCCCATAATCTGAAAACTTCCCCAGGAAGCTGAAGATAAGGCGGCTTCTTTGATTTTTGAATCGGTTCCTAATCCGATCGCTTCATTCAGCCTGTCATATTCTCTTACGCCTCCTTTGTAATAGATTCTGGTCCACTTGGGATAGAGGACATCTTTACTGGAATCATTGTAGTAAGAATTCGGATCAATTCCTCTTTTTTTAAGCTCATTCCAGAAAATATGTCCTTCAAAAAGGATTTTAGGCTGATTGTTGATTAAAAACCCTTTTCCGCTGCTTTCAATTTCATTGACTGCTTTTACTGCAGCCAACTCAAGGCCATATTGATCTGCAAATGCAATCAGATCACTTTCTTTCAGGAATTTATCGGTTGAAGTTATTGGTGTTGAGTTTTTCTGAAGCAAAACGGCCCATGTTTTCACACCGACAATTCCGTCAACAACTAAAGAATTCTTGCTTTGAAAATCTTTAATGGCGGCATCAACTTCTAAAGTGAAAGAATCAGAAATTTTAATGGGATATCCCAATTTATAAAGAAGCTCACATAAGGTGAGAACTTCTGGTGCTCTTGTGTTGTATTTTAAAAGTTTCATGGTTATGTTTTTTTTTGGATTAAAAGATTAAAAGATTTCTTGTTAGATGTCATAAATACATTGTACACGAATACATTTTACAACAAATCAATTAACAGGTATTTTCGGCATCTTCTCACAAATCATTCCGATCAGGAAGAATGACTTGAACTTCACTTCCTCTCTTTGAAGTTTGTATTCTAAGTTGAGAGGTGTTGTACTTGTTATGCTGAAATTTTGATTTAAAATGGCATAATCATCAATTCTCAATTCGATGCTATATTCGCCGATGGCAATAACCTGATTGATCATTCCTATTTCATTTGTCTCTATTTCGTAAATTCTGCTGTTGTTGGTTCCTTTAATAGAGATCGAACATTTATAAATAGGATCATTGTTTATTTTATCAAAAACCCTGAACTGTACATTCGCTCCTGTTGATGGAACCTGGATAGGGAATTTTATTGGGACAAAAATTCCTGTATTTCTGATTGGAATTACCGGTTTTGTAGGTTGGATCGGATCGATCGGCTGAGGTCTTACAATGGGAGTAACAGGTCTTAAATTTCTTACACTGTTGAGCGTACTCATATTGATTTTGTTGTTAAATGCAATGTTGGGGTTTATTTTAGCTGTTTCAGCAACAGGTTCGGATATGGTTTTAGCAGTAAATTCTGTAGTAGCTATTCCTGAGTTTTCAACACTGGTTGTTTTCCTGGTTAGATTGTTGAGCTGGTCAGACTTGATCGTTTTAACGTTCGTAATAGCTTTCAGAAACTTTTGATTATTATTTTTATTTACGAAAAGCTGTTGTTTCATGATAAGAGGTCCAAAATAGATCAATTGATTCGGGTTGTTAATGGTATCATTCGTAATAGAGGGATCTAAAACTATTTTTAAATTCTTAATTAAGATCATCGTTTTTGGAAAGGCGGGCAGCTTAAAATCATTGGAAATATTTTGCCCATCTGATATCTTTTTGGGTTCGTTCCATTCAAAAAGATCGGACATCATAAAGTTTTTATTGAACCAGCTTCTTTTTAAATGAACAAAAGAGTAGTCTAATTCTACAGCCTCGATAACATTTTCATCATAATCTATCGATAAAATCTCTGCCGGTAGATTATTATTCGTGTTTTTGGCTTCTGTATGCAGGATATCAAGTTCCGATTTTTCAATTCTCATGCTATTCCATCCGGATTCGTTTTCCATGAAATCATAGGGAATGAAATTGATGTCATGAATAGAAGCATTGCTGATTACGTCAGTTTTTTCTGCTGCTTCGAAAGTGTTTTTGGCATTTTGAGCCATCGCTAAATAGAGATCTGCGTCAGAAGCTTTGTTGATTCTTGTCAGTTCTTTTTCAATAAGGTCTTTATTTCCTTTTATTTTCCAATCAGAAAAAGCCAGTTCTTTAAGAGTATTGAAATTGACCAATTGATCATTCCAATTGTTTTTTTCTTCATCTGTGTTCAGGTTGTCAAAAAGCTCAAGATGAGCTGCAATCTTATCAACGGCTTGTTCATAAACTGTTCTGTATTTTTTGTAGGCTTTAAATTCCTTGGTGTCACTCTTTTTTGCATCAAAAAGGATCGTGCTTTGAGTGGCGATCACCTGATCCAGGCTTTCTTCCAGATTTTTTAAATTGTTTTTATCTAAAATGTCCCTGTAAATATCAAACAGAGAGTTATTTGGATTCAGGTCCCAAAACTGAGATGAAATAGGAACTGAATTGAGTTCATACGCCATGTTCTGTTTTTTGATAATAGAAAGTGCTTTTTTCTGGTCATCATTAAGCAGGCTTTGCGGTTTCAGAAGTTCCAGCTCTTCATTTTCATAGATTCTAAGAGATGGGCAGATCATTGGGAGGTCATTTTCCATCGAGCTTTGGGACAGGTAAGTGTTTTTTAGCTTTTGGTAAACAGCAATAAAGTATTTCATGGCATTGGTTTTTGATTGATTTTTAAATAACCGACAGAAAAGATTTCTGCCGGCTATTCTTTATTGAGAAGGATATTATGATTTTCCGTCAGTCCATTTCTTGATTTCTGGATTTGGATTTGGAGATTTTGGAACGACATGGCATTTATAACCAATGATATAGATTCCATCAGATGTTAATTTCTTACCATTCCACTTAGAATTGGAGTGTACATCCTGATTGTCATAGCTATAGGTTCCTCCGAAAACGAAAGGTCCGATTCCCACAGCTGCTCCTGAAGTTACTGAGTTTTTAACGTCAGTAAAAGCAGTACTGTTATTGGCGAAATCCAGGCAAACATCTTTTGCAATGATCAGTTCTGTGATCATAGAAGGCATTAATCCTTTACCTTTTCCATCGCTGATCACATCACCACTTAAAGTTTGTGGAGATTGTTCGTGAAGCTTCCAGTATTTAGATTCTATGAAGTTTTGGTTAAGCCATCCTCTTTCTACTCTTACTTTTCCAAGTTTGAAAGAGATTTTCATATTAGTATAATCAGTATTGATTTTTGTTTTTTCGTGTTTTCCACCACCTCTGGCTCCGATTGAGAAAATACCTAAACTAAATCCTGCAGCGGCACTCCAGTTATGAACTGATTTTGAGTAGTCATAATTAGATTCACCCTCTACAATAGTTACTGTTGGCCATCCTTTGGATTCTTTTAATGCATTAGCAGCAACCGGAATAGATGGGGAATAATTGGTATAGTCTAAAACCCTTGTTCTTTGACTGTTTCTAAATTCAGATTCCATTCTTTTTTTGATCACAAGCATGTTCTTTTGCTCAACCTCACTTAGGTAGTTCTGGATTTTTTCTACAGCCTCTTTATATCCTAAAGATTGCCATGCTTTAAGGGAGGCGTCCTCTCTTTTCTTCATGTTTTTACCGTCAATTGATAGCTTGGCCATTGCCTCTGCATCTCCGTTGTCTGCTGCTGTTCTTATTTCATTGTTAGCATCTACGATATCGTAATACTTCATCTGATATTCCACATACTTAGAATAAGTTGGAGACACAAAAGTGTGGAAGATCTCAGGTTTGTTCATATCGTCGATAGGCGAGTTAGGATCAAAATCTGTGTTCTTTACTTTTTTGATTTTGAAAAGCTTGTCTCTTAATGTATTCAGTTTCTTTTCTACTTTTTCATCAAACTGAGTGTCAACAACGACAGACCATTGTAAAAGATCTTCGTATACTTTAGATACTCTTTTCTGAGAATCATTCATAATGCTCATGATAGACATTGATCTTCCGTTTCCAGAACTTGTTAAAGGAGGTAATTGAGAAGGAATAACATCAACCATTGCAGCAAACTGTTCCATTTGAAGATACTTTCTGAATTTACTGTTCGATAAGGCATTTTGATAGGCTTCCATATCGATTTTAGGGTTTCCGTTAGCGTCAAGGATAGGTTCTCCTTTTGCATCTAGCATTGGTTTCGGTGATGGGGCATCTCCGAAAAGTCCGTTAAGAGCATAGTCAAAGGTATCTTCGGAAAGAGTAATCCCTACCGGGTCAAATGCAATGAAATCATTAGGTCCCAGAGAGTCCGGATCTCCACCGTTAGTTACTGTGTCATACACTTGTTTTAAAAGCATGCTCATTAATGAGTTCGATTTTGCTTCTTGAGTTAAAGTTGGCATAATTATTTAGTTTTTGTTTTTTTTGCTTACTCTTTTCGGTTTTCAGCATCCCCGGTTTTGTATGGTACAAATATATTTTGGGTTTAAATTAGATATCTCAGTATTTTTCCTGTTTTAAGATGTGGTTTTCACTATTTTTTATTTTATAATGAATTTTATTAATCAAATTGATGTTATTATTGAATAATATGAAGTTTTAAAGAGGTGTTTTTTAGGCTTTACTATTGCTTGCATAGTTAATTTTAACTATTGTCATAAAGTTTTTTAAAATATTAATGTTTTGTTAAAAATTTGGCAAATGTTTTGATATTATACCAGTACTTATCGATAAGTGCTATAAAAACTAATAATCACATTATTTACTAACCGTTTTAATATTTTAAGTGATGAAACACCTACACACTAATCAGGAATTTCGCTTCAATGAAGTTCTTTTTGAGCATCGTAACAAGGAATATGGTGCTTATGTTTTAAGAAATGAATCAGATAGAATACTAACAAAAGCACTATTCGTGGGAGTAAGTTTGTTGGCTGCTATTTCAATTACACCGTTGGTAATTTCAGCGTTCAGGACTCCCGAAATAATTACAGACGGGGGTTTTGTATTACCACCGCCGGTTATTATTAATGATACGGAGGATCCGCCTGTACAAGTTGTAAAACCTGTCCAGCCTGTTACCCCTCCGAATACAAAGCAATATGATAGTTCGGTTCCAACACCAGTAAAAGATGCAATAGAACCGGCTAAAATTACAAAACCTGCTGATGCAGCTCCAGGATTGATTAATAATCCAGATGGTGAGTCCGTTAAAAACACATATATTCCTCCGGCTCCAACTATTGGGAATGGGCCAATTGCGCCGCCAGTACAACAACCGCCAGCACTTCCTAAAAATCCTGGCAATTCAATAGCAGATCAAGGTGAACTTAGCGTTGAAGCTAATTTCGTAGGTGGAATCGATTCATTCAGAAATAAAGTAATGAATAATTTTGATGGTTCAGGATTTGAAACAGGTGGAATAGTAAAGACTACTATTACTTTTATCGTAGAAATTGATGGAACAATCTCAGGAATTAAGGCTAATGGTACCAACGCAGATTTCAATAGCGAGGCGATGAGAACGATAAAATCGATCAGAGGAAAATGGGTGCCTGGAAAAAATAAGCAAGGACAAAATGTAAGAAGTTATTTCAAATTTCCGATTTCAATGAAGTTTGAATAATATATATCAAACAACTCTTGACAGTTATCCACAAAATACTATATTTTGTGGATAATTTTTTTTAGCGTTAATTTCCTTATTAACAATATTTTAACTCATTTTTACTTTTCATCATTCATTAAGAGCAAAGAAAAATGTGTATTTTTGAGGCTTAAAGTTCTAATAATGGGAAAAATCATAGGTATCGCTAATCAGAAAGGGGGAGTTGGAAAAACAACAACAGCTGTAAATCTTGCTGCGGCATTAGGGGTATTGGAAAAGAAAATATTAATCATTGACGCAGATCCTCAGGCAAATGCTACTTCGGGATTAGGTGTTGAAGATGTACAATATTCTACATACAATCTTTTGGAACACAGTGTGGAAACAATCAACTGTATCAAGAAAACGGCAACACCCAATCTTGATATTGTGCCATCTCATATAGACTTAGTAGCCGCGGAAATTGAATTGGTTGACAAAGATGACCGTGAGTATATGCTTAAAAAAGCATTGCAAAGTGTAAAAGATGATTATGATTTTATTATCATCGATTGCGCACCAAGTTTAGGTCTGATTACTGTAAACGCATTAACAGCAGCTGATTCTGTGATCATCCCGATTCAATGTGAATACTTCGCGTTAGAAGGTTTAGGAAAGCTTTTGAATACCATTAAAAACGTTCAGAAAATCCATAATAAAGATCTTGATATTGAAGGATTGCTTTTAACAATGTATGACAGCAGATTAAGATTATCGAATCAGGTGGTAGAAGAGGTGAATGCCCATTTTCCTGAAATGGTTTTTGAAACGATCATCAGTAGAAATGTAAGATTAAGCGAAGCACCAAGTTTTGGAGAAAGTATTTTAAACTACGATGCTGAAAGTAAAGGAGCAATTCAATATATTCAGTTAGCAGAAGAAGTTCTGTTGAAAAATGAAAATTTAGTAAAGAATTAAATTTAAAATAAATAATAGATAATACTGAAATTCAGATGAATTGATTTTTGATTTTTATTGATCATTCATCACTTATCACATAGGTTATCATCATTTATCAAATATATCTATGAAGGACAAAAAAAGAGCTATGGGACGTGGTTTGGGGGCTATTTTAAGTGCTGAATCCAAAGCAACTGTTAACTCTGCTACTGATGAAGGAGCAGATAAATTTGTAGGGAATATCGTAGAAGTAGCGATTGAAGATATTTATCCTAACCCAACGCAGCCAAGAACTTATTTTGATGAAAAGGCACTGAATGAACTTGCACAGTCTATTAAAAACTTAGGTGTAATCCAACCCATTACCTTAAGAAAAGAAGGTGAAAGGTTTGAGATTATATCTGGGGAAAGACGGTTCCGTGCAAGTAAAATTGCAGGCTTAACTTCTATTCCTGCTTACATCCGTTTGGTAAACGACCAGGAGCTTTTAGAAATGGCTCTTGTTGAGAACATTCAAAGAGAAGATCTTGATTCTATTGAAATTGCTTTAACTTACCAAAGACTTTTAGATGAGATCGGAATGACTCAGGAAAATCTTAGCCAAAGAGTAGGAAAGGATAGAAGTACCATTACCAACTCTATCAGATTATTGAGATTAAGTCCGGATATTCAGAACGCCATCAGAAGTGGTGAGATTTCTGCAGGACATGGAAGAGCAATCATCAGTATGGATAATGATGAGTTACAGCAAATTTTATTTGACCTTATTATCAAAGAACAGCTGAATGTACGTCAGGCTGAGCAAGCTGCTACAGCTTTAAAGAATCCAAAATCACCTGCAGCCAAAAAAGTAAAAGCTGAGCTTTCAAATAACTATAAGAGAGCCCAGAAGACGATCTCTGACATCTTAGAAGTAAAGGTGGAGATCAAAACAACTGGAAATGGTAAAAAAGGTAAAATTGTTCTTGACTTTAAGAATGAGGATGAGTTGGAATACATTCTATCTCATATTAAATAAATGAAGAAATTATTGTTCACTTTTTTCTTGTGTCTGTATGCATTAGCCTATTCACAAGTAAATCCTAACGATACTATTCGGGTAGAGCACCATCCGAAGGATAGTATTTCTGCGGCAAAACCACAGAAGTCTGAAGCAAAAGTGGTTTCAGATCTTGAAAAAGCCAACGGCCCTACAGCGAAAACTTTAAAATTAAATCCTACAAAGGCCGGTTTATATTCTGCAGTTTTTCCAGGGTTAGGCCAGTTTTATAATAAAAAGTACTGGAAAATTCCTATTGTATGGGGAGCTGTCGGAACCGGAGTTGGTATTGCAATGTGGAATGACAAACAATATAAGAAATACAGAGAGTATTATATTGCCAAATTAAATGGAACTCCCAATGAATTCATCGATAGCCGTCCCTGGCTGGATAAAATCGCATTGGCCAATGTTCAGGACAGGGCAAAAAGACAAAGAGACTATGCTATAGCAATTACAGGATTGATCTATATTCTGAGTATTGTTGATGCCGTTGTAGATGCACATCTTTACGAAAGCCGCCATGACCCTGATTTAACTTTTAAACCCGCTGTTATTCAGGATCAGTTCAGTATAGAACCTCCTAAAACAGGACTGAGTTTAAGTTACAGATTCTAATAAATAATATACATTACATGAAAATAGCATTAGTTGGATATGGAAAAATGGGCAAGATCATCGATGAAATTGCTATGAAAAGAGGGCACGAAGTCGTTGCCCGTCTGAAAGAAACTCCAACTGCTGAAAATCTTAATAATCCTGATGTTGTTATCGAATTTTCACTCCCGGAAGTGGCATTTAGCAATATAAAGGCCTGCCTGGAAAATAAGATTCCGGTTATTTGCGGAACTACAGGATGGCTGGATAAAAAGGAAGAAATTGAGAGAATTGCAATAGAAAATCAAACTGCATTTTTATACGGTTCTAATTTTAGTTTAGGGGTTAATTTATTTTTTGCATTAAATGAAAAGCTGGCTGACTTAATGAAGAATGTTAATGAATATTCTTGTCAGCTTGAGGAGATTCATCATATCCATAAATTAGATGCACCGAGTGGAACCGCTATTTCCCTCGCAGAAGGTATCTTTAAAAACAATCCTAAATTTGACGCGTGGAAGCTTGAAGAAACCCAGGGAAATCAGTTGGGTATTTTTGCGGTTCGTGAAGATGAGGTACCAGGAACCCATAGCGTATTTTATAAAAGTGAAGTGGATGAAATTGAAATCAAGCATACAGCATTTAACAGAAATGGTTTTGCATTGGGAGCAGTAGTTGCTGCAGAATGGATCAAAGATAAAAAAGGAAATTTCACAATGAAAGATGTTTTGGGTCTTTAAATTGTAACAAATCTCCCAAATCACAAACTAATACAGCAGTTATTCAACGTAAATTAATAGAATAGGCACGAAATTTATGAATTATTTTTTAACATATACAGTATACGTTCTCATTTTATCCCTTTTAATGGGGATTTCGACATGGAAACTATTCAAAAAATTAGGGTATAGTCCATTATTTGCTTTTATCCCTTTTTACAATTATTTCATTATTCTAAAAGAAACCAAACACCCTAGGTGGTGGGCTATTTTATCATATTTTCCAATTGTGGGTCCGATTATGATGTCCGTTTTTCATTTATACTTAATGAAAAAATTTGGTAAGTCTCTTTTCAAAGACCAATTGCTTACTGTAATCCTTCCTTTCATTTACATGGCTGTAGTAAATTATGGCAAAGATGTAGAATTGGAAGATGAAAATGATCTGTTTTTAACAGACGAAGAAAAAACAGCGAAAAAGAAAGACTCTTTTCTGGGATCTGTTACTTTTGCAGTTGTTTTTGCAACGATCATCCACGTTTTCGTAACACAGCCTTTCGGTATTCCTACCGGATCAATGGAGAGAACATTATTGGTGGGTGATTTCTTATTTGTAAACAAATGGAGCTATGGGTATAGATTGCCAATGCGTCCATTAGCAATACCTTTTTTACAGGGAACTATTATGGATACCGGGGAGCCGGGAAATCCGAAGGATGATCCTAAATCTTATGTAGATGGTGTAAAATTACCGTATGCAAGGATTATGCAATTCAACAAACCTCAGAAAAATGATGTTCTTGTTTTCAACTATCCTCAGGATTCAGTACATACGGCGATAGATAGAAAAGATCCTTATGTAAAAAGATGCGTTGCTGTTGCAGGGGATACTTTTGAAATGAGATCAGGAAGACTTTTTGTCAACGGAAAGCCTGAAACGGTTTTAGGAGATCAGGAAGTTCAGCATGCTTATACTGTTAATACTGGAGCTCAGTTAGATATTCCGGGATTGTATAATACATATGGTTTCTTACCGGTAAGAGAAATGCAGACTGACAAAGGTTTTGTTTACATGTTCCAGGGGTTAACGAATAAAACTGCGGCGGAAATTAAAGCATTACCAAGTGTAATCGATATGGAAGAAAGTATTTTTCCAAAAGATTCTGCAACGGTTCAGCATAAATTAAATGCTGATAAAACAGCCTACACAAAAAGTATTGATACCACGCAATCCATATTTCCAATCAATAAACCTTGGAACCAGGATTGGTATGGACCACTTAGAATTCCTAAGAAAGGGGATGTTGTAGCAATCAACAAAGAAACACTTCCAACCTATCAATGGATTATCTCTGAATATGAGCACAATAGTCTGGAGAATAAAAATGGGAAAATTTTCATCAATGGAAAAGAGGCTACTCAATATACCATTAAGCAGGATTATTATATGATGGTTGGAGACAACAGGGATGCATCTTTGGATGCAAGGTTCTTTGGTTTTGTTCCGGAAGAAAATATTGTAGGAAAACCAATATTTACCTGGATGAGCTTACAAGGTGTTTTCAAGGATGCGAGTTCATCTTATCAGGCACCATTTAAGATCCGTTGGGAAAGGATGTTTAAAGCAACCAACACTGGAGAGACTAATAAAACCTCTTACTGGTGGATTGCAGCGATGATTCTTATTTTATTCTTTGGATGGGATTACTTTGTTAAACTGTTCAGAAAGAAAAAGACAGAAGAAGATTTATAAATAAAATAAATTTAAAATAGAATGAAGTATTTGGAAAAATACTTCATTTTTGTATTATGAATATGAAGAATGTACTATTGCCGGTGTTCTATTTACCACCGATTTCATGGTTTTCAGTTTTTTTAAATGCTGAAAACGAAGTTACTTTTGAGCAGTTTGAAAATTTCCCCAAGCAGACCTATAGAAACAGAACTAATATTTATGGGGCTAACGGAAAACTTTCGCTAATTATCCCAATCAGTCATACAGGAAAAAGAGAATTAAAAGAAATAGAAGTTTCGAACAGGGAAGACTGGAGGAAACTTCATTGGAAATCTATTAAGACTGCTTATCAAAGTTCTCCCTATTTTGAATTTTATGAAGATAGATTAATAAAACTGTTTGAATTAAAGGAAAATAATCTTTTTGATTTTAATATAAAGGGTTTAGAGATTATACAGCAGATCTTGAAAACAGAAAAGGCATACTCTTTGAATGAAGAATATATCAAAAATCCTGAAGAAATTAATTTTAGAGAAAAATTTTCCACAAAAGTCCCTTCAGAATATGAAATGGATACGTACTATCAAACATTCTCCGATAAATTAGGATTTTTAAATGACTTATCGATTCTGGACCTTATTTGTAACAAAGGACCTGAATCTTTGACTTATATTAAAAATATTAAACAATTATACTAGCATGAAAAAGGTATTACTAGCTGCTGTCTTTTTAGCAGGCTTTAATTCTGCTTTTGCACAAAAAGCACAGACAAAGAGCGTTGACCCGAAAGAAGATAAAGACTTGATGACCTGGTATCACAAAGATTTTAGCACTACTAAAGTATATGGTATCAATACAGAAAATGCATATAAATATTTAGAATCTAAAGGACTTAAACCTAAAACGGTGGTTGTAGGTGTCTTAGATAGTGGTGTGCAGGTAGATCATCCAGGGTTGATCAAAAACATATGGTCAAACCCTAATGAAGTTCCTAATAATGGAAAGGATGATGATGGAAATGGATATGTTGATGATGTTCACGGATGGAATTTTATTGGTGGGAAAAATGGTGATGTAGATATCGATAATATGGAAGTAACCAGAGTTGTTGCAAAATATAAACCTGTATTTGAAGGGGATGATTCTACTAAGAACAAAGCCAATCAAGCTAAAATGCCTGAAGAATTTGCTATGTATATGAAGGCTAAAGAGCTTTTTGGAAAGAAAAGTATCGAGGCAAAACAAAGTCTTCAGCAATACACGATGATCAATGATCTTATTCCTAATATGGTGAAGCTTTTGGACGGAAAATCAGTAACTGCTGAAAATGTATCTGCCATAAAAGCACCAACGGACCAAAAAGATGCAATTGCCCTTAATATCCTGGGTCAGGTTGCTCAAAGCCCGGAATTTAAAGGGAAATCTTCTGCTTATTTTGAAGTGGCAATGAAGAAGGAAATGAAAGGAGCTATTGATCATTTTGCTCCTGCAGCAAAACAATACGATCTAAGCTATGATACAAGAGCTGAGATCGTTGGGGATAATTATGATGATTATGGTCAGAGAAACTATGGGAACAATCATTATCAGGGACCTGATGCAGAGCATGGAACTCACGTTGCGGGTATCATAGCGGGCTTGCCACAAGGTAAAGAGGTTCAGCATGGTGTCGCTTCAAGAGTAGCTAAAATCATGTCTGTAAGAACTGTTCCTAATGGAGACGAAAGAGATAAAGATGTGGCTAATGCTATACGATATGCTGTAGACAATGGTGCTAAAGTTTTAAATATGAGTTTTGGAAAACCAGTATCTCCAGGAAAAAATGAAGTATGGGATGCATTTAAATATGCTGAGGATAAAGGAGTTCTTCTGGTTAAAGCTGCAGGAAATGAAAATGAGGATGTTGCTGAGCATCTTGCTTACCCAACTAATTTTAAAAATATCACAGACGAAAATCCATTTGTCAATAACGTAATCGTTGTAGGTGCAAGTACAAATAGAAATAATGAATTAAGAGCAAGCTTCTCTAACTTCAATAAAAAGATGGTGAATGTTTTTGCACCTGGTGAAGAAATTTACTCTACTGTTCCTACCAGCACTTATGAATATCTACAGGGAACTTCAATGGCATCACCTGTTGTTGCGGGAGCAGCAGCTGTTTTGTTAGCATATATGCCTAATTTAAAACCGAATCAGATTATTGAAGCATTAGTGAAATCAAGTAATGCAAGTACAGAAAATGGATTTGTTGATCTTTCACAGGCTGGAGGTGTTATAGATCTTAAGAAAGCAGCTGAATATGCTTATACCAATTTCTATAATGGGAAAACTTCAGCAGTAAAAAAAGCTGCGAAATCCGTAAGAAAGACTGTTAAAAAGTAACATGTTTCACTGTATTACAGTGTATATAATAAAGAGTCCGAATTTTTCGGACTTTTTTGTTTTTATTTTTCAATTTTGGCACGGTTTTTTGTAACTTTAATGTAACAAAAAATAAACGACAAAATGAAAAAGTTACTACTTGCAGGAATGTTGGGAACATCACTTTTTGCAGTGTCTTGTTCCTCAGTGAAAAATGCACAAACATCACAAAATCAAAAATCAGACTTTTTAAAAATTAAAGGTGATTGGGAAATTGTAAGCATCGATTATGACAAAGGATTTAAGATCAAACCTTTTGATGAAGGAGCAGATGCACAATGTTTTGTAGGAAGTCATTGGAGATTAATTCCCAATAACTATACAGGATCTTATACTTTAAATGGTGGGGGATCTTGTCCCAGCGTAATGCAGCCAATTAAATTTGAAGTTAAAGGTGGAAATACTTTTATGTTCAAGAAAATTGCTGAGGGAACAAAAGCTAAACAAAATACAGTAGGATATTCTCTAAACATGATCAATCAGTCTACAGATCAGTTTTCACTTGAACAAAACGTTCCATTCGATGGAAGTACAGTAAGAGTAGTTTATAATTTCCAGAGAACTGGAATGAAATAATTAGTAATCATAAAAAATAAAAAAGATGAAATTTAATAAATCATATATCGCAGGGATTTTCCTATCGTCAACTTTATTATTAACAAGTTGTGAAGCTGTTCAGAATTCTAATCACCAACAAAGAGGTACAGCAGTAGGTGTTGCATCTGGAGCTGTTCTTGGAGGTATCTTAGGGAATAATGTAGGTAAAGGTGGAAATGGTGCTTTAGGAGCTGTATTGGGTGGTATTATCGGTGGTGTTGCTGGTAACGTTATTGGTAATAAAATGGATAAGCAGGCTAAGGAGATCAAAGAAACTTTGCCAGGGGCTCAGGTTGAAAGAGTAGGTGATGGTATTAAAGTAACAATGAATGAAAGTATCGTTAATTTTGCTTTCGATTCATCAAATCTTACTTCAACGGCTCAAACGAACTTGGATAAATTGGTACAGGTATTAGCAAACAACCCTGATACAAATATTAACATCTACGGACACACGGATAGTGTAGGTAAAGATGCTTATAATATGTCACTTTCTCAAAGAAGAGCAGATGCTGTAAAAGCTTATTTAACTGGAAAAGGAATTGCATCTGGCAGAATGTTTACTAAAGGAGAAGGTAAAAATATGCCTGTTGCAAGCAATGACACTGAAGATGGAAGAGCTAAAAACAGAAGAGTAGAGTTTGCTATTACTGCAAATGAAAAAATGATTAATGATGCTAAACAAGGGCAATAATTAATTAAAATATAAATATTTTCTTAAAAGACCGCCACGGCGGTTTTTTTTGTACTTTTATGCTACTCATCTTGAAATTACTATTTTTGCAATTGAAATAACATAAATGAAGAAATATCTTAAACTGCTACGTGTAGAGCAATGGGTCAAAAATCTATTTGTTTTTGTGCCATTATTTTTCTCGGGCAACATCAAAAACCTTGATCTCCTTTCCAAAAGTATTTTTGCTTTTATTATCTTTTCCCTCGCTGCCAGTATGGTGTACATCCTGAATGATTATAACGATATTGAAGCTGATCGGCAACATCCTGAAAAAAGAAGAAGACCTCTTGCAAGTGGAGCGGTTTCCAAGTCGAAAGCTATCGGGATTTTATTAGGATTGGTAATTATAGATATTGTACTTATTCTTTTTGCCCAATTTTATTTTGAAGAGGTGCTTTGGAAATTCGCTACAATCATAGGGTTTTATTTTGTGATGAATCTTGCTTATACCTTCAAATTAAAACATGTTCCCATTATTGATATTTTTATTATTGCTATTGGTTTTGTTTTAAGAGTGTTGGCTGGGGGGTATATCACAGGCATCAGTATTTCACAGTGGGCCATCTTACTTACCTTTGTACTTGCTTTGGTATTGGCTATAGGAAAAAGGCGAGGTGAGCTGATCAACGCACAGGTTTCCGGTAAAACGAGAAAAGCATTGGACGGCTATAATGTACAGTTTGCAGATATTGCACTTTCAATTTCTGTGACGCTGGCTATTATGTGTTATTTGATGTTTACGTTATCACCGGAAGTACAGGCAAAGTTTCATGAAAGAGTCTTTTATACTGTTATTTTTGTTGTATTTGCATTTTTAAGGTATCTTCAGCAAACATTAGTATACAACAGAACAGAGTCTCCAACAAAAATTGTATACAGGGACAGATATATACAGGTTACCTTGTTATTATGGGTTGCTACATTTTTAATTCAAATTTATTTTAAGAAATGAAGCCAAATTTTATCCAAAAAGTTACCAATTGGGGTAATTTTCCCATAGTGGAAAAAGAAATGAAGTCTGAAGACAGCTTTAAAAAAATTAAGGAATTTGTATTAAATCATAATGAAGTCATTGCAAGAGGAAATGGAAGATGTTACGGGGATGCTTCATTAGGGGAACATATATTTTCAACAAAAAAATTAAATAAATTTATCAGTTTTGACCGTTTGAACGGTATCATAGAGTGTGAATCGGGAGTTCTTCTTTCTGAAGTATTGGAGATTGCCGTCCCTCAGGGATATTTTCTATATGTAACGCCAGGAACTAAACTTGTTACCGTTGGTGGTGCTATTGCTTCAGATGTACATGGGAAAAACCATCATTCCGAAGGATGCTTTTCAGAATACGTCATTGAGTTTAAGTTAATGACAGAAAATGGTGAAATCATCACATGCTCAAGAGAGTCGAATGCAGATAAGTTTTGGGCAACTATGGGAGGAATGGGGCTTACTGGGATCATCCTCACTGCAAAGTTTAAGCTTAAAAATATCGAATCAGCCTATATCCGACAGGAAAGTATTAAAGCAGAAAACCTTGATGAGATTTTCAGGCTGTTTGAAGAAAGTGAAAGCTGGACCTATACCGTAGCATGGATCGATTGTTTGCAAAAAGGGAAGGATATCGGAAGAAGTATTCTAATGCGGGGAGAACATGCTTTTCAACATGAACTTCCTCAAAGTATGACTAAAAACCCCTTAAGACTTAAGAAAAAATTTCAACTTGTTGTTCCTTTCTATTTTCCAGGTTTTATTCTGAATGCTTTAACAGTGAAGATTTTTAATTTCCTGTACTATAAGAAACAGACTAAAAGGGAGGTTAAAGATTTTATCGACTATGAAACATTCTTTTATCCGCTGGATTTGGTGCATGACTGGAATAAGATTTATGGAAAATCAGGATTTATCCAATATCAAATGGTTATCCCCAAAAAATCAGGAAAGGAAGGAATGAAGAAGATTCTTGAAGCAATTGCAAATAGTGGAAACGGTTCATTTCTGGCTGTTTTAAAGCTTTTTGGGAAAGATAATCAGGAAGCTTATAATTCATTTCCGATAGAGGGATATACTTTAGCGTTAGATTTTAAAGTAAACTCTAAGCTTAAAAAACTTGTTGACCAGTTAGATGCAATTGTTCAGGAGTTTGGAGGACGGGTTTATTTAACCAAAGACAGTATGAGTAAATCTTCTCTGACCAATTATCTTAAAAACGTTCAAAGTTCAAAATTTGTGTCTTTACAGCACAAAAGAATCATAAATAATAAGTAGTAAATGATAGTTCTCGGAAGTACCTCTGAAGTGGCGCAGGCTTTTGTTGAAAAAGCTTTACAGGAAGGAGAAAAATATGAAAAAATCTATCTGTTTACCTCTAGTAAGGAAACTACGGAAAGATTTGCAAGGCATCTCGATGTGAAGTTTCTGCAACAGGCAGAAGTGATCGATTTGGACCTTATGAAAGAAATAGATTATACAAAATTTGACCATATCAATTCAAATGTATTATTTTGTGCAGTGGGATATATGGGTGATGGAACAGAAGAGGGATTGTATGATCATAGGAATACCGAGCGGATCATTGATATTAATTACGCAAAGCTGATTCCTTTAATGAATTATTTTGCTCAAAAATTTGAAAGCAGAAGGTCAGGAACCATTATTGGGCTATCTTCTGTAGCAGGAGATAGAGGAAGGCAAAGTAATTTTATTTATGGAAGTGCAAAAGCTGCTTTTACAGCTTATTTAAGTGGTTTAAGAAATTATCTTTTCGATAAAAAGGTACATGTAATTACGATAAAACCAGGTTTTATGGAGACCAAAATGACGGAAGGACTTCCATTGAATCCTGCACTGACAGCCAAGCCTAAACAAGCAGCTGCAGGTATTTATAATGCTTATAGAAAACAAAAGAATGTTGCCTATGTATTACCTGTCTGGGGGATTATCATGATGATCATAAGGAACATTCCAGAATTTATATTTAAAAAGTTAAAGCTCTAATAAAATGAAAAAATTGTATTGTTTTGATTTTGATGGGACAATTACCTATAAAGATACCATGTTTATGTATCTTAAGTTTTATGATTCTACAAAATATCATATACAATTTTTGAGACACGTTCCTCTTTTTATTTTATTAAAATTAAAACTTGCTGAAACGGAGAAAGTAAAAAAGAGTTTTATTGGTTCCATATTAAAAGGGCAATCGCAGGAAAAAATCGAAAGAAAAGCGAAACAGTTTTTTGAACACCATTACCCAAGAATTGTTCGCGAAAATGCACTGGACTTTATTAAAAATATAGATCGTAATAATACTCAGAGTCTATTAGTTACAGCGTCATTGGATATTTGGGTGAAGCCATTTGCTGAAGAACTTCAAATGCAGCTGATTTCTACGCGGGCAGAGTTTAAGAACGGTATTTTTACCGGAAATTTTATTGGAAAAAATTGCAACGGGAAAGAAAAACTGATACGAATTCAGGAACAAATTAATAATACAAAATACGACAAAATAATCGCTTTTGGCGATACTTCAGGAGATAAACAGATGCTTAAGTGGGCAAATGAAGGACATTATCAATTTTTTCACTAATTTTGGATGGTAAAAATGTTAAAAATGAATAAACTGTTTATTTGGTTTCTTGCTTTCTTCATGAGCTGTACCAGTGCACCATCTTCAGCATCAAATAATGCAGAGAAAAGTGGAAAAATTCTAGTTTCTGAATCTCAGGGTGGTAGTGAAACTGCCGGTTTTACTATTTTAAAAAATCAGGAAGAACTACAGAAAGTAATAAAAGGGAACTCCAGTCTTGCTGAATTGGGCAAAGAAACAACGGTGAGTTATCCTTCCTTTCCAAAAGACCAAAAAGCTGTTTTATACAATTTAGGAACATTCAGATCCGGAGATCACAAAATCACTGAAATCAAAAATCTTTCTGTGAAAGATAATGTACTGTATGTAGAAGTTCCTCAACGTGAATCGGGAGGAATGGAAATACAGGTTATATCAAATCCTTGGGTGGTTTTCACCGTTCCTTCGAATTATCAATTCAATTCCGTCGTATTAAAATATTCAAAATAAAATGAATAAAGTATATTTAGATAACGCAGCAACAACACCACTTTCTGAAGAAGTTATTGATGCAATGGTAAGCACCATGAAGATGAATTTTGGGAATCCTTCTTCTACACACAGTTTTGGACAGGATGCTAAGATCCTTATCGAAAATGTAAGAAGACAGGTGGCTGATTATCTTCATGTTACTCCCGCTGAGATTATTTTCACATCTTGTGGGACAGAGTCCAATAATATGATCATTAAATCCAGTGTAGAAAACCTTGGGGTAGAAAGAATCATTAGCTCTCCACTTGAGCATAAGTGTGTTTCTGAGAGTATCATGGATATGAAGAACAGAAAGGGAGCAGAGGTTGTTTATATCCGCCCGAATGAAAAAGGAGATATCGATCTTAATAAATTAGAAGAACTTTTAAAATCTTCCGATAAAAAGACATTAGTAAGCTTAATGCATGCTAATAATGAAATCGGAAATATTGTTGATATTAAGAAAATTGCAGAGTTATGCAAAGCAAATAATGCCCTTTATCATTCAGATACAGTGAAGACAATGGGGCATATGGAATTTGATTTTTCAGATATTCCTGTTGACTTTGCTTCTTGTAGCGCTCATAAATTTCATGGGCCAAAAGGAGTTGGTTTTGCTTTCGTAAGAAAAGCCACAGGACTGAAAGGAATAATTACCGGTGGGCCTCAGGAAAGAAGTCTTAGAGCTGGAACTGAGAATGTTGCTGGTATTGTTGGTTTAGGGAAAGCATTAGAGCTATGCATCAACAATATGAAAGCTTACGCTGACCACATAAGAGAAATTAAAGAATACGCTATCGAAAGATTATCTGCGGAAATTCCAAACGTTAAGTATAATGGACGCAGTGCAGAAATGGAGAATAGCGTTGACAGTGTTTTAAGTGTTTTGCTGCCTTATACAGATCCTTTAATAGGATTAAAACTGGATATGAAAGGAATTGCTATTTCCCAGGGAAGTGCATGCTCTTCCGGAGCCTCAAAACCCTCTATGGTGATGATGATGGTATTGTCTGAGGACGAAATGGATCATTGTACACCACTGCGTGTTTCATTTAGCCATCTTACGACGAAATCTGATATTGATGCTTTAGTCAATGCCCTGAAAGAAATTTCAGTAGATTTTGTTATAGAAAAAACAAATGTTCAGCATAGATAACCTTATTGCTGAAAAGTAGTAATTTTGATGATCCAATTAAGGATTAAAAAAACAATAGAATATTAATTTAAATAAAATAAAAAAAATGGCTTTAGAAATTACGGATAGCTCATTTCAGGAAACGGTTTTAAAATCAGATAAACCGGTATTGGTAGACTTTTGGGCAGTATGGTGTGGACCTTGTAGAACACTGGGACCAATCATTGAAGAGGTAGCAACAGATTTTGAAGGAAAAGCTGTAGTAGGAAAGGTAGATGTGGATAACAACCAGGAGATTTCTATGCAGTATGGGATCAGAAATATCCCTACAGTTCTTATTTTTAAGAATGGTGAGGTAGTAGATAAATTAGTTGGTGTAACGCCAAAAGAGGTGATCGCTGAGAAATTAAGTGCACACTTATAAAAAAAATAACTTTGATAATGAATACCTTCCGCTTTTGGAAGGTATTTTTTTAACAAATAATTTGCAGGTAATTAAAAAAGGTGTAATTTTGCAATCACAAAAAAGAAACGAGTTCTTACAAACATCAAATATGATCCGGTAGTTCAGCTGGTTAGAATGCCGCCCTGTCACGGCGGAGGTCGCGGGTTCGAGTCCCGTCCGGATCGCAATCAAATTTATTTGAAATTAAGTAACTACTGATCCGGTAGTTCAGCTGGTTAGAATGCCGCCCTGTCACGGCGGAGGTCGCGGGTTCGAGTCCCGTCCGGATCGCATATCAAATTTGATTAAAAAACTCAGGACTACTGATCCGGTAGTTCAGCTGGTTAGAATGCCGCCCTGTCACGGCGGAGGTCGCGGGTTCGAGTCCCGTCCGGATCGCAATATAAAAATGCTGTAAATTAATTTACAGCATTTTTTGTTTTTAAAAAGCTCTAAAGAAAACTGATGTTAATCTTCAATGATGACTTTTATTGAAGAACATTTTCCTCCATTGCATAATCCTTCTGATACACTACAGGCTGCGATACTTAAACAGGCATCCATTTCTGCTATCAAAATTACTTTATCGCCTGGCTTAGAGAGAGGAGCTTCAATAAATAAGGTCCCATCTGTATTGATCTTTGTGTACATGAAAAAATTCACTGGTGAAATAACCGATCTTTTGTCACGCAAATTCATATTTATATTATCAAAACAATTGGGGTGACCGTCTCCGTTATTATAGAAGAAATTATAAGTTTCCTTTCTGCAGCATGGATATAACAGGTCATGCTCACCGACATCATCAGATATAAGCCTGAACATAGGATTGTATAGATTCGTATAAATGAAGTCTCCGATCTTTAGTTTTAAAGATTCATTGCAATCAATGGTAACAGATGTAGATAGGAACTCCTTAGGATCTTCTTTTGTTTCTGCAAAAAAATCAGCGACTTGCTGCCCCTCTAAATCAATAATAGTTAATTTTTGCCCTTTTAGTATGTCTATACCTTTACCACTACAAGGATCTATTGTATATTCTTGTACCATGCCTTATTTTTATACTATTTTCATATCACTTTCCTCCATTAGCTTTGAGGTCTGCTTTGCAGTTGTTGTCTAATTGAGGAATATTGCCTCCCGTAAGAAAACTTAGAATATCTGTAGTTTCAGAAGCATAATACATCAGGCACTTTTGATTATTGCAATGATTTCCATTTGCACTATCCTTATGGTCTGACTGCATCTGTGAGCCTAAATCAACCAAGCCAATTAAATGGCCCATTTCATGTTCCAGTACTGTAGCCTCGAGTTTTGCTCTGCTTATCTGTCCGATTCCCCCGGAATTATCACGAATGGTTTTTCCGAATAAAGCGATAGAAGTATTGCGGTAAGCAATCCCTAGCGTATTAGAGCTTCCGCTATACTGCCCATTGGTGTATAGGATATTTACTGCCATCGTAGATCCGCCCGTGAATACCTTACGGTTTGCATTTTCAATCTGCCTGATATCTTCAGCAGATAAGCTGGCAGATGAGGTTCCAGAAATTTCACGCTGTGTAATGGTGATTCCGCCATTTTTTTGAAGAGTGGCCGACAAAAAGTTCTTTAGATATTCCACTGCCTGAGAATCGGGTGCATATCCGGGCATGTATTGGATTTCTATCAACAACGAAGTGTAGCGATTATTGCTTAATAAATTGTTGGCAGAAGCACCTACAGGACGGGTGTGATTGTAATCAGACGGGCCATTACTGAATTCATTATCTCCATTGCAGGAAATGACAGAAATAACCGCCAAAATCGAAAAAATGGTTTTTTTAATCATGTGTTTTTTGTGTTTATTAATCGTATTACTATACAATATTACTAAAAATAACGTGTAAAGTCATTTTTATGAAGAAGAAGTGCTATGCAGCTATTTATTGTTCAATCCACTTTTTGAATTCTGCTACTTTATTTTTACTGATAAGGATCATTTCAGAACTTTCAGGCTTTACATTCAGTTTCAGTTGGTTTTTTCCATAGATCAGAATACTTTCAATAGCCTTGATGTTAATGATGAACTGTCTGTTGGCACGGTAGAAAATTTCGGTATCTAATGTTTTAATCAATTCATCAAGACTTGAGTTGACTGTATATTGATTTCCTTTAAGAGTGGTAAGGGAAACTATATTATTGTCTAAACAGAAATAGGCAATCTCTGAGGTTTCCAAAGAGATTAGTTCATCCTTATGGTAGGTGATCATTCTTTTTTTTGAACTTTCGGTGGGGTCAGTTTCAGCTATGTTTATGTTTTGTGCTGATTCATGATATTTTTCCTGTAGGGTATTAAGCTGAGTATTGATAACGGTTAGATTATTGATCTCATTATTAAGATCGCTTATTTCGCTCTCTTTTCCAGTTTCATATTTTTTATAGATCCATCGTATCAAAACAAAACTTATCCCTAGGATAATAAAGGAAGCGGTTATGAATACTAATAAGAACTTCATGTATAAATCTGTTGTCTGTTGCTCAATACTGCTGATATTGGCATGTGAAGCAACCATCCAGTCACTTCCCTGTACCGGATATACACTTACGATCTCCGAACTGCGTTTCATCTGTTCAGGGAAATTTCGAACTCCTGAAGTGATTTGTCCGGAATTTAGAATATCTGCAAAGTCCACCTGATCTTTATTACCTGAAATAAAACCGGAGTTATTTTTGTCAATTTTCTGGCCGACAAGGGCAGGATTGGGATGACAGAGCTCAATTCCACCTCTATTATACATACAGATAAAACCAGTTTGGGTGTCTGTATTGATGATACTACTCTGTAAATTCTGAATCACGGTCTCCTTTGGAAGTCCCTGCTTAAGCTGAAGCTCTAATAATTTACCAATCTCCCGGGATTCCCGTTTTCCAGCCTCAATTTTACTGTTTAAAAGATCTTCTTTCGAGGAGGAATATAAATAACGGAAAGAAAGAAAGCTGATAAGTAAAATAACAATACTTACAGCGAAAAAGGTAATGGTATAAAGATTGATTTTTTTCATTTGATAGATCCAGGGGATTGTGAAATATTCCTTGACCAAAAATAATCATTATTCGGAAGAATATATTCGCCTTTAACGGCCAATTTTTCCCCTTTAAGGATGAGTTAGATTTGCAAAGCATTGTTTCTTAGTAATTTTGAAGTGTAATATTTAATAAACTATAAAACGATTTATAATGAAAAGAAATACTAAAATACTTGGAATCCTATTGATTGTATTTGTTTTGATTCAGTTTTTTCGTCCTGAAAAGGTTAATTATGGAGTACCTGCTCAAAACTTAGACAATGTTCCGAAAGAAGTGAATGCCATCATAAAAAATTCGTGTTTTGACTGCCACTCTTCCGAGGCTCGCTTAAAATGGTATGATCAGTTGACTCCCGCTAATTTTTTTGTCATTTCGCATATTAAAGAGGGAAGGAAGGCTCTGGATTTTTCGAAGTGGAAAACATGGCCGAAGGCGCAACAGAATTCTACGATTTATTACGCCATTAATAAAGTACTGTCAGGAGAAATGCCCTTACCAAGTTATGCTGCAATACATTCATCTGCTAAACTTAATAACGAACAGATTCAGGTTTTAAAAAAATACGCTTTATCTCTTTCTCCAAGAAAGATGACGGATAGTATTCAAGTTCAGAAGGCTGAAAAGCAATATAAGGAGTGGGTGAATAGTAATCATAAATATTCTGACATAAAACCGTCTCCAAATGGGTTACAATACATCCCAAATTACAGAGAATGGAAGGCTATAAGCACAACGGATCGGTTCGATAATGGAACAATGCGTATTATTTTCGGAAACGAGATTGCAGTGAAGGCTATTCAAACAAAACATACCAATCCATGGCCTGACGGAACCGTTTTCGCTAAAACGGCCTGGAAACAAGAGGTTCATGCGGATGGAAATATATCAACAGGAGAATTTATTCAGGTGGAATTCATGGTGAAAAATGCAGAAAAATATTCGAAAACCAAAGGATGGGGATGGGGCAGATGGAAAGGAAGTGACCTTAAACCTTATGGTGATCATTCGGATTTTGACAAAGAGTGTGTAGAATGCCATCAGCCCACGAAAAATCAGGATTATGTTTTTACATCCCCTTTATACCTTATTTCACAACTTAAAAAAATAAAATAAAAATGAAGATTATAATTTATTTAAGTCTGGTTCTGGTAGCTGTATTGTCTTGTCATTCGGATTCCAAAGAGAACCTTAATAAAGAAGCTTCTGTTCAGAAAAACGATGGGCTGGCAGAGAATCCATTACTTATGACTCCGATCACATCTTCTATTCAGCCAAAAGACAGCACAATGTCTACATTGTACGGAAATCAGATAGCTGAAAAATATGCCAAAAATAATTCGGCTTCCCAATATCCCGAAGGGGCAGTACTTTATGAAGTGACCTGGAAACAGAAGCCTGATGAGCTATGGTATGGAGCTAATGTTCCTAAGGATATTTTTTCAGTAGAGAAAATAACTTTTCAGAACAACGGAAAATGTAACTATGAAATTTATAAAGGGAATCCTCTTCAAAGACAACAAACAAATGAAAAAAATGAGATCCCACGGATAACGTTTATTACTGGTCAAAAAATGGCGGTATCCCCCTGATACAAGTCGTAGAGCTCTTATTTACTCCGTATTTTTACGGTAATTTTTATCAGCATTATGATTATTAGGTTTTAGGTCTGATATTTGCACTGAATAGGAAAAACTAAGGACCTTTTAAATTTATGAACAACATACTTGTGAAAAAATCTTTTTTATTCAGTCTAGTGCTGGTTTTATTTTTGGTTTCATGTAAAAAGGAAATTGAAAAAATTAATGATACGATAGGTAATGATACGGCGACTACAGAGGAGCCGATAGCGAAAACAGATTCTGTAAAAAAGGACTCTGTCGTCAGGAAAGAATCTGTACCTCCGGCAATGCAGGAAAATGGCTTCTATAATGCTTTTGTATTACCGAAAGATAAAAAGATGCGTGACTCCATATATTCGGTATTCAGTAAGAAATATAATGAAAGGGAGCGATACGCTATTTTAGCTTTAAACAGATTGGATTCTAAAAATAAATGGAACTCAGATACCCTGGTAGTTCCTGCGAAAATTGACACCACATTGATGTCTTATTCACCTTTTCCAATGCAGTTGGATGTATTGAGTAACGTGAAAAAATTTGTTGTTTTTTCCTATCCTATTCAGGCTTATGGAGTATATTCCAATGGGAGTCTCGTGAAATGGGGCCCAACGAGTATGGGTAAAAAAGCGGCACAAACAACAAGGGGATTAACGTTTGCAAACTGGAAAAAGAAATTATCAATTTCTACGGTAAGCAGTGAGTGGAAGCTGCCTTATAATTTCAATATCTTTAATACAGGAGGAATAGGTTGGCATCAGTATGATTTACCGGGTTATCCTGCTTCACATTCATGTTTAAGGCTATTGAAGAATGATGCTCAGTGGTTATATTCTTATGCTGATACATGGATCTTAAATCCAGGAGGAGCAACTACAAAGGCAAAAGGAACGGCTGTGATGGTTTTTGGAGATTATAAATGGGGGCATAGAAAGCCGTGGAGAAATCTTTTAGATGATCCTAATGCCAATAATATTTCTGTGGAGGAAATGAATAAGCTGATAGAACCTCATATCGAAAAAATAATAAAAGAGCAGGATAACAGAGAAAAAGTGGCAGATTCTCTTAAAGCTGCAAAGGCCATGGAAATTCAGGAACCTGCAAAGAAACCTGAGATTCTAGCACCTTAGATTTTCTTTTCAAATTGCAGGGTAGATTCTTCTGCAAATTTTCTGAGCTTCTGCATTTCATCTTTAGCTTTGCTTTGTCCAAATCTTGCAGCTGCGTAAGTAGCTGCAATACAAATCAACATCAGAAACGAAGCGTTTAAGGCCCAGGGAAACTCATAGCTTTTAATCTGCTTTTCTACATAGTACATGGTGAAAAAAGTCATCCATAGGATTGAAAATGAGAAGTAAAGGAACATAAAGAAAGTCCATACTGCTGAGCTGGGCCCAAATACTCCTCTTATCACGATATCGTCTTCCTCAGCTTCTATACGTAAAGAAAGTCTGGGTTTCCAGTAATTGTCATATTTTGTTTCGACACAGATAGTCGCGACCTCTTTATTCACATTACCTGAAAATTCACCTTTATGTTCTTTGAGATATTTGCTCAGGTTTTCAGCATACTCTTCTTTGCTTAGATGAGTAAACATTTTGAACCTTGGTCGTGTTCGTATTTTGTCTAAGGTCGTTTCTTCCGTTTTCATATTAGTCTTGATAAGGGATTGGATCTTCCAGAAAAAAGCTTAATGTCAATTCCTGATCTTTTCTTTTGATGACCATGGTAATGTTTTTTCCTTCATCAGATTTCATTAATTCTATAATGCGCTCCAGAGTCATATCGATGGTTTTTCTTCCATTAATCGTAATAATTTTATCATCTTTTTTTAAACCTGCTTTATCGGCAGGGGAATCTTTTCGAACTCCGGCAATCGAAAATAAAGGTTTTAAAACAAATTTGTATTGTAAATTATTATTAATAACTTCTACTTCACTACCCACTTTACTTTTACCCGTTTCAAGAGAAACAAAATCTTTTTCCCACGACAATCCATCCTGCTGAAAGTCGAGACCACTCATATTAAAGTGAAAAGGGTCATCATAATTTTTGTTTTTTCTAAGATATATCTTTTGGCTAGGGTAATCAAAAACTACGGTAAAACGACGAAGAATTTCTCCCCCCACGGAACCTCTTCGGTTTTCAACCAGATTTACATGCTGAATAGAAAATTCGTCAGGCATTGCAGTAAGGGGTTTCTCAAATTTAAAATCTCCAAGATAGAAATTATGAATTCTGCTTCTCTTCCCATACACATCACCATTGAATCCTCTTCCCAAAAAATCATCAATATTGGGACGGTTATAGACAAAATCCTTAATGAGTGTAGGGAAAAGCCATATAGGATCACTATTGCCCAAATCTATAAGTAATTTGGAACTTTTCTTTTCATTCGTCATTTCTACATCTGCCTCAATGTAGGGTTTGTTTTTTTCAATAGTAATAGGAAGCTCTTCAAATTTTTTGGTTTTTTTTCTAAAAAGGTCGTTATCATTATAGATCGTGATCTTTTTTGAGATATAGTCTATAGAAACAGGATGATTTTTGAAAAAATGATATCCAATAATTCCATTAACGGGTATACCAACATGTGAGGAGATATTAAAATCCTGATTGACGATGATGAAAAGGCTTAGAGAGTAGTTGATGAAACTTTTTCCTATTTTCCCGATATTATTATCAGAACGAAATCCATCTACACTAGCGTTTCCCCCTAACCCCGAAAATTTTATTTTTTCAAGTGTAGTCAGTTTTAATTCTTTATTTTCAAGACTGAATATTGAAGTTTCCGCTACTCCGGTGTCCAATAAAAAAGTGAGTTCAGCTCCATTAATATTAACGGGAATAAAGATGAGGTTATTAATTAGTTTAAAAGGAATAACAGTTTTTTTAGCATCTTTAATTTCAAAAGAGTTTTGAGCATTTATAAAAATGCTTAAACATAAAAACCAAATAAAATGCTTAAATTTCATTTACTGAATATAGTCAATTTATTGGTAATTGGAATAAAAAAACATTCTCAATTTTGAGAATGTTTATGTATTTTATAATGATTTAATTGTTATAGTTAGATTTTAATAAATTACTTTGAAAAGAAATCCATCAAATCAATATAGTTTTTTTGATTGACTCCATGTCCACTCATATATTCCCTGAAAGTAAAATAGCAACTAAGTTCATAGAGTAAATCTGCGGCTTTTCTTCCCCATTCTAAAGGAATAACCGCATCGTCTGTGCCATGCGAAACAAAAAATCTAAGCTGTTCCAGTTTCTTTTTATCCCTGACAATGTCTTCTAAGAGTTTTTCTTCAGGATAACTGCTTAAGCATGCCACACGGCTGAATAAATCAGGATATTTTAAAGCTAATGCATAGCAAAGGATTCCTCCCTGGCTAAATCCGCATAAATGAGCCCTGCTTTCAACAAGACCATAATGATTTATAATTTTAAGAATATTTTCTAAAACGGAACTGAGAGACTCTTTTGCCTGATCAATATCTATGAAATTTTCAGGATTATTAAAATCAATATCGTACCATGAAAATCCTTCAAACTGAGTTTCCATTGGAGCCCTGAAACTTATAATAAGCCAATCATTTGGAAGAGTTTCCCTAAAACTAAAAAGATCCTGTTCATTACTTCCATAGCCATGAAGCATAAAAAGAATAGGGGTTTTAGGACTAATATGTTCGGGTTCTCTTACGATATAATCTAAATTCATACTGCAAAGATAATTAATAAATCAAATTAGTAAATCTTTAAGTATGGAATCTTTGCAGGCTTAATAATAAATATAAAACAGAGATAATTACTGAAATTTAAGGCAATTTATCTTTTTGCTGATTTGATATTGTTTGGAATTTTTTGTTGAAAGTTTTTCATGAAAGTTATTTTTATATTGATAAAAAACCTATATTTGAAACATTAAAAAATCTATTTGGAGAAATGAAGCAATTTTACAAATCAAAAAGTTTATTTAAACTCTCTTTCTTATTCATCGTATTATTCTCGGCAATTTCTGTTCTCAATTCTTGTAAAAAAGATGACGACGATGAGGAATTTAAAGATCACATTATTCAGTTTGAAGTGAAAGGTACTACCAATGTAGTGTCAAAAACCATTGTAACTCAGGTTGGAACGACATCAAATACAATGTATAATACCGTATTGACTCCACTTCCTTTGCCTTGGACAAGTGGTGAGTTTTTTGTGAACTCCAGCCAGGCTCAGTTAAACCTTTCCGCTAATGCTGATATGCCGAACGATGATTCTAAACTGACGGTTACGATCTGGATTGATGGAGAAATTTCTGAAACCAAAACTGTTACAGGTAAAGGAGTTTTAAGTGTAGCTGTTTTTCATAACTTCTTAGAATTATAAAAAAATCAAATTTACTTATAGAGAAACCGCTTTTACAAGCGGTTTTCTTATTTTGGTTCAGATTATATTTTGCTGTAAGGCAAGACTTATCAGTTCAATGGAGTTTTTAGCCTGAAATTTTTGCAGCAAGTTTTTACGATGTGTATCTACCGTTAAGGAACTTAAGAATAGTTCGTCAGCGATTATTCCACTGGTTTTACCTTGGGCTAATAGTTGTAAAATTTGTTTTTCCCTCTTTGTCAGTCTGGGAATTGTAAATTCATTTTGGGAAGGTCTGCTTATGACCTGCTTGATCTCATTACAAAATACAATATCCCCGGAGAGTGCTCCTTTTATACATTTTACCAATTCATCAATAGACGTATTTTTGAGTAAATAACCACTGGCACCATTTTGAATACATTGCATAATAATGCTTCTCTCGGATCTGTTACTGAACATAATAACTGAAGTGCTTGGGGATATCTTTTTGATGTCTTTGCAAAGATTAATGCCATTAGAATCCGGCAGGGCAATGTCCAAAAGAACTATATCTGCTTTGTTGTGAGTAATGAAATTTATCGTTTCTGATCCGGTTATGAAGCTTTCAGAAATGGAGAACAAAGGCTCATTTTTAAGCATCATTTTTAACCCTTCAATAACGATAGGGTGATCATCTACAATAACAATTTTAACGATATCAGATTTCATAAGAATTGAGTTCAATGTTGATACTTGTTCCTTCATTGTCAGAATTAATTTCCATTTTCCCCTGGAGATAATTAACTCTGTTTTTGATATTTTGAAGTCCCATACTTGTAGGTTTTATAAGATCTTTCTGAAACCCTTTTCCATTGTCTTCTATTGTTATGAAAAAAGCTTTGCCGGTTTGTGAGCATTGTAGCAGAATACTTGTAGCTCCTGAATGTTTTACTGCATTAGCCAGTAATTCCTGTACAATCCTGTAAATATTAAGCTGTGTGGACAGAGAAAGATCTTTTTTGATGCAAATAGGTTGAAAATCGATTTCCAGATTCTTTCTTGTATAAAATTCGCATAAATCATGAAGTGCTGCTTCCAGTCCGAAATTTAATAAAGACTCCGGCATTAAATTCCGGGCAATATGCCTTAATTCATTGACTGAACTGTCCAATTGCCCTAATATCTTATAGAAGTCTTCATGCTTTTCGCCTGCCAGGTTACTTGAAGACCATGTTGAAAAATTAATTTTTACCCCAGCCAGCATTCCTCCAAGCCCATCGTGCAGATCCTTTGCAATACGTTCCCGTTCTCTTTCTTCACCTTCGAGAATAGCTTTTGTAAGAGTAAGCTCTTCTTTTTGTTTGATATCACTTATCTTTTGCTGAAGGTTAATTTCTTTCTGCTCAGATAATTTTCTGTTATTTCTGTAGAGGATAGACAGAAGAATGGCAAGACTTATAAAGAAGAGTGATATCAAACTTAATCCCCATAAATAGGAGTTTTTTCTGCTTACTTCGAGTTCTTTCTGCTTTTTCTCACTGTTGAGATTGGCAATTTTTCTCTCTTTGTCAGCAGTATTGTATTTTGTTTCCAGTTTATTGATTTCCAGTTTTACATTTTCAGAATTTAAACTATCGTTGAGCTTAGAATAGTTTCTCTGCCAAGCCAATGCTTCTTTGATGTTCCCCATTTGTTCATTAATGCTTGATAACTGAAGATAGATGGTCTTTCTGTTACTGGCATCAATGATCAGGGTTTTTTCGTTCAATATACTTTTCAGTAAATCCCTTGCTTCCGGAAATTTTTTCTGCTTTCGGAGAATGTCATATTTGTTCAGATAAAACATCTGAGTGAGTAAATTCTGATGAAATTTTTTAGTATAATAAAGCCCTTTTTCAATAGGGGCCAAGGTTTCCTCGTTTTTTTGCTTTGTAATAAAATATAAAGCCTTACCATAAAAATAATACGAATTGGACGAAGAATCCGGAAACGGTTGAATGAGCTTTTCTGCCTTATCAAGGTAAGATTTCCCCATATCTCCTTTTGCCTGATAAAAGAAATTACTTGCAATATTTAAATAAGTAAAGAATAATTCAGAAGAGTTAGGAGCATTTTTTTCAAGAATTTCCAGGGCTTTTCTGTTATAGTTTTCTGCTTTTTTAAATTCTGCATTATAGGTAAACATGAGAGCTAGCTGGGTATACTCAAAGCCTAAGTTTCTGCTGTTTTCATATTTTTCAATAAGGGGAATGCTTTTTTCAAGCATGATCTTTATTAAGAATGGGTAGCCTTCTTTATTCTTTTGAGCGAGACCATAACCAAACCAGGACATTGCCTGTAGTAGATCTGATTCTTTATTTTTGAATTTGGTTAATAATTCTATTCCTTTCAAATAAGATGCAGAAGCTTTTTCCTTATTACGGTCTGCATGATATTGGCCTTCATAATAAAAGTACTGTGCAGAAATTAATGGATCGGATTTTCCCAATAACCGGCCTGTTTCCAAATGCTTTTTGCTTAGGACTGAATCTATATTTCGATAATAAGTAGAGAGCAGGAAGGAAGCCTTTGCTTTAGATTGGTTATCCGTTTTCGATTGCATAACATTCTGCAAACTGTCCAAATAAGACTTTTCGTTAAGCGGCATAATCTGCTGGGATCGCAATGCCAGTGAAAATAAAATGCTTAGTACAAGGCTAACTCTTTTCAATTTTATGAATTTTAATTGTAATTAAGTATTTTTTATTATATGTCATCCAATGTACTTAAAAATTTTAGCTCTGAAAATACCTGAGATTAGGTAGAAATAATTACTGTTTTTTAAGGATTGATAATCACTTTGTACTGGAATAGTTTTGTAGATACCAAATCAGCTAATCATAGAATTGAACAATTGTAGAATATTTAAACAAAAACTTATGAAAAAAATGTGGTTAAACAATAGATTAAAGAGAGCCTTTATCGCAATGGTTGCGACGGTGCTTTTAGGATTTATATCATCATGTAGCAATGATGATGATGACGATAATAATGGAGGTGGTTCGGGAACTAGCCATAAAGTAGTTTTTAAAGCACAGGCATCTCCAGGAAGCAATATATCTAATGCTGCATACGGATATGATGCTAATATTACACAAGCAACAGGCCTTAGCGGAACTAGTTGGTCAAGTCCTGAAATTACTGTTCCTGCGGGAGCTGTTATGGTAAACGGAGGAGTAGTCGGCACAGGGGCTAATGCAACTTCTACATTGAAAGTACAGGTCTTTGTAGATGGCGAATTAAAAAAAGAGGCAACAGCAAGTGGAACAGTTCTTTCTGCAACGGCTAGCTATAGTTTCTAATCATACCGATATTTTATTTAGTGGTAAGGCCATGTGAGAAATCTCATGGCTTTTATTTTAAATTAAGATAATCATTTTATAGTGAATGGGTTTAAATTGAGGTTATTAACCATTTGTTTTTTTTAATTAAAGAATAAATTTAAGTATATTAGAATACAACTTTAGTTAGAAAAATCAATGGTGAAAAGAATTACTGTTTTTGTATTTTTAATGATATTTTCTTCTGTGTTTCCTCAGAATCAAAAGGATATACAGTCTTATAAAGATAAGTTCTTTATCTATCAGAAAATTGGAGTTGATAGTGCACTCATTTATGTAAATAAGATTTTTTCTTCAAAAAATAGCGCAGATCAGGCATTTGCTTATTCGGCAAAAAGATATTTATTGACAATTACGGGGAAGGATCAGGATTCCAAAGATTATCTTTCAAAAATTAATGTTTATCTAAAGGAAATTCCTGAAGAGGAAGGGAATTATTCGAGCCTCTCCCAGATATACAATATTTTGGGAAATACTGATATGGCTAACCAACTTCCGAATGATGCTTTGAAAAAATTTATAAAGGCAGATTATTTTGCCCAGAAGAATAATGATATTCGGCAACATATAAAAATCAAAGGAAATATTGCTTTTGTAAAACTTAATATCAAGCAAACCGATGATGCTATTACAGAAACACATGAGGTTCTAGGGCTTTTAAAAAAGAATAAAAATCTTTATGAGAAGGAAAATTTTGAGATTATCTACAATACTGTATTTTCCAATTTAGGCCATTTATATTCTGATAAATATATTTCAGATACTGAGAAGAATAAAAAGTATGCAGATAGTGCATTGATGAATTTTAATCAACTTCTTCATTCTACAAAAGATAAAAAATTGCTTGCAGTTACCTACTTAAAGCTGGGAACGCTTAACAATAAAAAAAAGAACTATAGTAAAGCGACTGAGTATTACTTAAAAAGCTTAGATATATATAAAGCTTTAGAGTTTAAAGATGAAATTCTTAATCTTAAATATAATTTAGGCGTTAATTTTTACGAATCAAAAGACTATTCAAAATCGAAACTTCATTTTTTGGAAATGTCTCATTTAGTTGAAAAAGATTCTCTTGTAAATACAGATTATATATTTGCTCAGGATTATTTATCGAAAATTTATTTAAAAGAAGGAAAAAGGGATTCTGTAGAGTTTTATAATAATAAATTCATTGAGCTATACAAAGAGAATTCTGAAATTGAGAGAAAGAATATTGCAAATATCTATAAAGAAATCAATTCTAAGAATTTGAATGATGAGATCAATAAAAGTTCTTCTATTCTTAAAAGTCGTACGTTTATTATTATTGCTTTGATTTTATTGATAGGATGTATTACTGGCTATCTGCTCGTTCAGATGCAAAAGAAAAAGAATGTTGAACAGCGTCTTGATGATCTATTATTGCAAGTAAAAAATAACACTTTGAATAGTCATCAAAACAAAAATAATTTTTCAATAAGCAATGAAAAAGAGGCTGAGATCATGGGGAAACTTATGGAGTTGGAAGACAAAAAGCTTTATCTTAAAAATGAATATAATCAAGCTTTTGCAGCTAAAAAATTAGGAACCAATACTACCTATCTTTCGCAGACGATTAACAAATACATGAAAAAGACTTTCAGTGAATATACCAATGAATTAAGAATTAACTATATACTGAATGCTCTCTCTCAAGATAAAAAATTAAGAAATTATACTACTCAGGCATTAGCAGATATTGTAGGCTATAAAAGCGGGATATCCTTTGCCAGAACATTCAAAGAAAAAACGGGCGTTACCCCGTTTCAATATATTGAAAAATTGAATGCCGAAAATGCGTAACATAATAAATTTCTGATGAATACATATTTTACATTACTGTTTTAGCAAATTCTGGTGTATTCTTTTGTACACTTATCCTGATAGACACATTCTGTAATAATGATGCGTGTACAGGGACCTACTACATTCCCTGAGCCACTACCATTGTTTGTACCACCTCCATTTGTACCTCCGTTTAATTCGGTAGTTCCAGCAATAATTTTTAGCTGCTCTTTTCTTGAAAGTTTTTTTAAACCATTTTTTAATTGAGTTTCCATATTTGTTTTTTTTAATTTAATATTTATAGATTTCAGATATTGGATTTGATTCCTCTATATTTCAATTCGTATTTTATTATGAACTTTAGGAGGATGAACAGTCCAATGATCTTGGGTCCGGGCATAAAAGGATGACATTTCCTGAACCAGCTCCGTTATTAGTACCACCCCCATTACCATATGTAGGATCTTCTACGAGTTCATTCCCGGCAATAATACCCTGTAATTTTTTTCTAGTTAATTGTTTAAAAGTAGATTTGATTTTAGTTTTCATTTAGTGTTGCTTTTTTTCAATTTTTTTTCAGTTATACAACAATATAAAATTAGAAATTAATGTTTACTGAAAATTATAATTATCATAATGAATAATATGATCTCTTAATCATTGATTTAATTGGTTGATAATTATTGTTTTATATTATTTTTTTAAACTTACTTTTTATAAAAAGTTCTGTTGCTTTTTATAAAATATTCTGGGGTTGTGTTTTTTTTGAGCTGTCCTTTAGCAAAATTTGTACTGAGAATTCTACAATACTCAGTCACTTAACACTAAGTCCTTAAAAATAAATAACATGAAAAAAATTGTAGTAATGAGTTTTGCTTTATCAGTATTAAGCATTTCAACAATAAAAGCGCAAAGCTTTTTAGATAAAATTGACCGGGCAGTGAGCAAACTTGATGATGCCTCAAATACAGCAGATAAAGCTTCTAAAACAGGCGGAAAATTAAGTTCATTATTTGGTAAAAAGAACAAGCAGAATACCGTGAAGGCAACCGAAGACAATAAAACAACCCTTGTGAAAATTTCCAACATAGATCTTGGTAACTTGAAAAAGCTTAACGAAATAATTTTAGGATCTAAAGGGGTATCTGATACCAGTATGAAGTATAACTCTTCATTGTCTACAATCACAGTAATGCATTCAGGAAGCTCGGAAAAATTATTAGAGAATATACAGCCCAATGCAAAGAATATTTTTACAGATAAAAATATTGAAAGCTTCGACGATGGAATTATAGAGATCAAGATGAAATAGCAAAAATCACTAATTAAAATTTAAAGTATGAAAACAGAATATTTACTTTTTGTCTTTTTTTGTATCTTTTTTAATGTACAAATACAAGCGCAGCCCACAATTACCAGTGCAGATATGATTACCGGAACCTTTCAGTTTACAGCGTTTACTTTTAATCAGGGAATGCATGCACCAGGAAATGGAGGTTCCAATATCACATGGGATTTTACAAACATAAGCGGTACAAACGAAATATACAGAATGTTTTATGGTACCTGTCCTGGTATTCCGGAATGTACATTTTTTCCACAAGCTAATCAATATGTAACTGTTTTAGATAATGCAGGGAATCAAAGTGCGGATAAAAATTTACTGAAGCTTAATACCGTGCAATTGGAACATTTAGGAGCTAGAAACAACACTACTAATTTCACACTAACTTACACTGATACACCCATTCAACTTAAATTTCCAGTTACTTATCTGAACTCGTTTGCTGATACCTCTTCTTCAACAATTAATGGGGTTACAACAAATACAAATGACATTATTACGGCAGATGGATATGGTACCATTAAAACTCCGGCTGGAACTTACTCTAATGTTTTAAGAATAAAAAAAGAAAGTACAATTACGATCACTACAAGTGGGGTACCGACTTCTACAACAAAGATTACAACATACAGCTGGTATAAAAATAACAGAGAAGTGATTGGTGTATTTTCAGTGGGTAATTTGTTGTCTCCCATTGTACAGCCATTGCCTTCAAGATTTCAGTATACCAATAATAGTGTTGTTTTAGGAACCGGGGAAGTTAAGGATATGGAATCTTTGGTGATTTACCCTAATCCAACTTCTGATTTTGTCACTGTAAAAAATGAAAAAATAATTGATAAGATTGAATTAAGCGATGCAGAGGGTAGAAAAATTTCAGAATTTAAAGGAATAAGTACGATCGATATATCTAAATTGTTAAGTGGTGTTTATTATCTGAAAATTGACCTGAAAAATGAGAAAACACAGATAAAGAAAATTATCAAAAAATAAGTATGGTCAGTTTATTTTAAAAAGAAACCCCTTTGGTTAGCCAAAGGGGTTTCTTATATTTTATAATTATTGAACTTTAAGAATAAAGTAGGTCTTCTTTCCCTTCTGTAGTAAAAGAAATTTACCGTCAATAAGATCTGTTTCGTTTGCTGTAAATGTATCGTCTACTTTTTGTTTATTTATGGAAATTGAATTTCCTTTGATTTCTCTTTGTGCCTCACTTTTTGATTTTAAAAATCCTGATTTTTCTGAAAGTAGATCAACAATATTGATTCCCAAAACATCATTTTTTGCTACTTCTTTTTGAGGAACTCCATCGAAAACTTCAAGGAAAATCTCTTCATCAAGACTTACCAGATCTTCAGCAGTAGACCTTCCAAAAAGAATTTCAGAAGCTTTCAGAGCTTTTTCATATTCTTCTTTTCCATGAACCCAAACGGTCACCTCTTCTGCAAGTTTCTTTTGTAGTTTTCTTTCATGAGGAGCTGTTTTATGCTCTTCGATTAAAGCTTCGATTTCCTCTTTAGCTAGGAATGTGTAGAATTTAATGAATCTTTCAGCATCAGCATCAGTAGCATTCAACCAGAACTGGTAGAATTTATAAGGAGAAGTTCTTTTTTTGTCTAACCAGTAATTTTCACCACTTTCAGATTTTCCGAATTTGGAACCATCTGCTTTCGTAATCAAAGGAACGGTTAAAGCAAAAGCTTCACCTTGAGCCTTTCTACGAATCAATTCGGTTCCTGTAGTGATATTTCCCCACTGGTCAGTACCTCCCATTTGCAACTTTACATTGTTGTTTTGGTATAGGTGAAGAAAGTCATATCCCTGAATTAGCTGGTAAGTAAATTCTGTAAAACTCATCCCATCAGCTCCGGCTTCTCCAGAAAATCTTTTCTTTACAGAATCCTTTGCCATCATGTAATTTACAGTGATGTTTTTACCCACATTTTTAGCAAAATCTAAAAATGAGATATTTTTCATCCAATCGTAATTATTTACCAATTCAGCTTTGTTAGGACCATCTCCCTCAAAATTTAAAAAATTTGAAAGCTGTTTCTTTAAACAATCAACATAATGTAAAAGAGTTTCCTCATCCAAAAGATTTCTCTCCGCCGATTTTCCCGAAGGATCACCGATCATTCCTGTGGCACCTCCTACCAAAGCAATAGGCTTATGGCCATGCTGTTGAAAGTGTGCTAAAATTTTGATTTGAATAAGACTTCCGATATGCAAAGAATCAGCGGTTGGATCAAAACCAATATACGCAGTCGTTACCTCTTTATTCAGTTGCTCATCGGTTCCTGGCATCATATCAGCAAAAAGACCACGCCATTTTAATTCTTCAATAAAGGAATTCATATTATAATTTTCTTTAAAATTTAACTGTGCAAAGATAGTAAATTCATGGGTATGGAGTGTATGTGGAGGGAGCGAAAAGGCAAAATTGCAGATTTGTTGATTTGTAAAACTGTAGATTCGTAAAATTGCAAAATGGCAAAAAAGCTGAGAGGCAAGAGAACTATACGACAGATTGGTAAATTTGCCCTTCCATGGTTTCTCTTCCGGAGTGTAGCAATTTGATAATTTAACAGTTATATGACTGCACGATTTTACAATTTTACGGTTTTGCTTTTCAGCCTTTTCACGATTGTGCAAATCAACAAATCTGCAGTTTTACATTATTGCCATTTCCCTAAAAATAAATTATATTTGTTAGTAATGAACGACGAACAGTTATTTTCACTTATTCAAAAGGCTAAAGAAAAAGATCAGAAAGCCCAGACAAAACTCATTAATGTTTTTTGGGTGGATGTGTTTTCTTTTGTGATGAAAAAAGTAAGGGATGAGAATGATACGGACGAGATTACAGTGAATGTTTTCTCAAAAGTCTTGACTAAACTGGATATGTATGATCCTCATTTTCAGTTTAAGACCTGGATATTAACCATTGCTCAGAATACTGTGATTGATTTTTGGAGAAAAAGGAGTCGTGAAAATCAAGACCCCACCGAAAATCTTGATGAAGTAAAAAACCAGTTTGCAAAATCACCTGAGGAACTGATGATTTCCAATGAGGAGCAAAAGAAGATCATTAAAACAATTGAATCATTAGATGCCAATTATCAGGATATTATCAAGCTGAGATTCTTTGAAGAGAAGAGTATTAAAGAAATTGCTGAGGAATTGGGTATTTCCGTTGCCAATACCAAGGTAAGAGTAATGCGTGCTAAAAAAGTATTAGCCGAGCTTCTGAAAAACAATGA
This sequence comes from Chryseobacterium sp. T16E-39, assembly GCF_002216065.1. Classification (NCBI taxonomy): domain Bacteria; kingdom Pseudomonadati; phylum Bacteroidota; class Flavobacteriia; order Flavobacteriales; family Weeksellaceae; genus Chryseobacterium; species Chryseobacterium sp. T16E-39. Next base: position 4,402,586 of record NZ_CP022282.1, read on the forward strand.
GTTTGATGAAGACTGATTACAGATGAAATTCTGCTTTTGTTTTTGGAAATATAAAAGTTCTGTCTTTCGAATTTCTATTTTGTAGGTTCACTTTCCAGTCTTTTTTGATCACTGTTTCTTTTTCCGACTTTCCATTATCAGGATTGTCTTTACCTTCTACTTCTTTAGAGTAAATAAGTTGTCCTGTGGAAAGATTATAATCCATATCAGCCCAGTAATCTCCGGGTCTTCCATAGCTTAAAGAGTGACCGATCAATTCAAAATGGCCATTTTGAAATCTGTATTTGTCTGTATATCCCCATTTCCAGCTGCTTCCTCCCGCCTGAGTAATTTCTAAAATGCCCTTTTTTATAGTGATTCCCTGGTAAGGATCTCCCATCATTCCTCCGTGCTTACTTTCCAGAACGGCATTTCTGGATTTTTCTAAAACAGTCCACTTGCCATTGGCTTTTTTAAGAATTTGAATTTCACGAATGTTACCCATATCCGTAGTGTCCTTTGTATTGTAAACAATTACTTTTTCAGGTATTTTATCACCATCCAGATCGCCATCTGCTGTTTCAATTATTTCAGAACCTTGAGGCTGAAATTCTTTTTGAGCAAAACAGATGATACTGAATAATAACGATAATAGGCAGAAAGTACTTCTCATAGGTGAAATTTGGTGGGGTCAATTTACAATTATATTTTTAATTATATGTTCCATCAATTTCTTCATTAGATGGTTTCCATTAAAAATTCCTTAACTTTGAACTTCAATTTTAGAAATGGAAAATTTAGTTCAAGACACTACCGTTCAAAAACCAAAGTGGATTCGCGTAAAACTTCCTACCGGAAAGAATTACAGAGAACTGAGAAGCTTGGTTGATAAATATAAATTAAATACAATTTGCCAGAGTGGAAGCTGCCCGAATATGGGTGAATGTTGGGGTGAAGGAACAGCAACGTTCATGATTTTGGGGAACATCTGTACACGAAGCTGTGGGTTTTGTGGTGTAAAAACCGGAAAACCGATGGATGTGAACTGGGATGAACCTGAAAAAGTAGCACGTTCTATCAAATTAATGAAGATCAAACACGCTGTACTTACTTCAGTTGATCGTGATGATTTGAAAGATATGGGTTCTATACTTTGGGGAGAAACTGTAAACGCTGTGAGAAGAATTTCTCCAGGAACTACAATGGAAACCTTGATTCCGGACTTTCAGGGTCTGACAAAACATCTTGACAGAATGATAGATGTAGCACCTGAAGTGATCTCTCACAATATGGAAACGGTAAAACGTTTGACAAGAGAAGTAAGAATTCAGGCGAAGTATGAAAGAAGTCTTGAGGTATTAAGATATCTTAAGGAAGCCGGACAGAGAAGAACAAAGACAGGCGTTATGCTTGGTTTGGGAGAAACAAGAGATGAGGTTTTCCAAACGATTGAAGACATCAGAAATGCAAATGTTGATGTTATTACCATGGGGCAGTATTTACAACCTACAAAAAAACATTTACCTGTAAAAAAATTCATTACACCTGAAGAGTTTGATGAATTTGGTGATTTTGCAAGAAGTTTAGGGTTCAGACATGTTGAAAGTTCACCACTTGTAAGAAGTTCTTACCACGCTGAAAAACATATTCACTAAAAATATAATCGCTCCAATTTTGGAGCGATTTTTTTTATTACCTATTTTGATAAACACACGAATACTCGTCAGTTCGAGTGAAATTATTTGTAATGAAATGAAATATAATTTTGTATCGAGAACCCTTACTAAAATTTAAATTTATTTTTTACTGCTTTGCAGGGATTCTTAAGGAATGACAAGAATGCGATGAAAGCCTTTGTAAAAGATGAGAAACTATCAAATTCTAAAAGATTTGGATAAAAAATACAAATCTCCAATAACATAGAAATCTTCCCAGTTTTACAATTTAACAATTTAACAGTTTAACAATTCAGCAATTTTGCCTTTCAGCCTTTTCGCCTTTTTCCCAAAAAAATCATCCTTCAATCTTCTCCAAATGCTTTTTCCTAAACTCCGATGGCGTTTCTCCCACATGTTGTTTGAATAATTTGTTGAAGTAAGATAAGCTTTCAAAACCAACCTGGAAACACACCTCCGTTATTGAAGAATCTTTCAGTAAAAATATTCTGGCCTGATTGATCCTGTAATTGTTTACAAAATCGGTAAATGTCATATTCGTCTGTTTTTTAAAATAACGGCAAAAAGCAGGAGTACTTAGACTTACTATTTCTGCAATTTGATTGACATTGGTTTTTTTATCATAATTTTCGTGAATATAATCGTAGATCGTTCCCATTCTAATTTTGTCATTCAGGAACCATTTGATTCTGGTGTCATCTTTGTTCAGTTCTTTTACCTCTTCTGATCCAGCCAGGATCTGTAAGATTTCAATGAGGCTTATCAAAGAATCAAAATTTCCACGATTCATCATACGGTGCATTTTTTCTACAACCTGTCGTTTTGTTTCACCAGAAAAAGAAAATCCCAGGTAAGAACGCTCCAGAAGACGTTGTATAGTACCAAATTCAGGGACGGGAGTAATAATATCCTGAAGAAAATTTTCCCTCATTTGAAGGACCAACTGTTTGCATTCGGTTTGAATTCTATAGTCAAAATTAAGATGGGGAACATTTGAGCCAATCAGTAAAAGATCACTGTCTGTAAAACCTGAAATATCTTTACCGACGTGCCGGATTCCATTGACAGCCTCTACATAAACCAATTCTATCTCCGGATGATAATGCCAGAAAAAACAATTTTTCAGTGAAGGCGCAAAAAGTTTGAATGATTTCCCCTTTTCAAATTCTATAATTTCTTTCTGGATTTCCATTTGGTTCTATCTTGATTACTTTAAGAATTAAAATTAAGTAAAAAGGTCAATATGGAGCAAATTTTTATCATTTGAGTAGAAGTGAAAATAAATATTTCTGCCGATTTTTGCACTTTCAAAATAGAGATTGCTTTTGGTATCCTGAATACAATGAAAACAGCAACTCCAAGAAACTTTAATGATATGGGAATAGATAAGCGGATAATACCACTGGCAATTGGTGGTTTGGGGATTGGAACGACAGAATTTACTATTATGGGGTTACTCCCCGATATTGCAAAGACATTACAGGTCAGTATTCCTGAAGCCGGACACTTAATTTCAGCATATGCTTTGGGAGTGGTTATTGGAGCACCAATTCTGATTGGCTATTCTGTGAAGTTTCCACCTAAGAAGGTGTTAATTGTTCTTATGATGATTTTTACTCTATTTAATGGATTATCAGCAATTGCACCGGATTATACATCGATGTTGATCATCAGGTTTCTATCCGGTTTACCCCATGGCGCATTTTTCGGAGTTGGAACAGTTGTAGCCTCAAGGCTTGCCGGAAAAGGGAAGGAAGCATTTTATATTTCCTTAATGTTTACAGGGCTTACTGTGGCTAATCTTGCGATGGTTCCCCTCGTCACTTATATTGGACATACGTTCCACTGGAGATGGTATTTTGTGATCGTTGCCGTCATTGGATTATTCGCCTTATTATTTTTAAAATTCTGGCTTCCTTCAATGGAAACCAAGCAGGATACCCACTTTTTAGAAGAGCTGAAATTTCTTAAACATAAGCAATCGTGGTTGGTATTATTGATTACGGCAATCGGATTTGGAGGACTTTTTACATGGTTTAGTTATATTACACCGTTGATGACAATTATTGCAGGAATTAAAGCCAGCCAGATGGCATACGTGATGATTTTGGCAGGTGCGGGAATGGTTGTTGGGAATCTGGCGGGAGGATTTTTATCAGATAAGCTAGGTCCTGAGAAAACATGTTCTCTACTACTTCTTTTAATGATGACCTCTCTGGCAGGAGTATTTTTCTTTTCAGAAAACAGGTCAATAGCATTGGTGCTCACCTTTATCTGTGGTGCATTATCTATGTCTGTTGCAGCTCCGATCAATATCATGATGATGAAAGCTGCACCAAGAAGTGAGATGATGGCCGCTGCTTTTATGCAGGCAGCCTTTAATATTGCTAACGCAATGGGAGCCTTTTTGGGAGGAATCCCTTTGGAGCATGGATTTTCATTTAAGTATCCATCTCTTGTGGGGGTGGGAATGACGTTTATAGGATTAATGATCAGCGTCCGGTATATGTATTTATACAGATCTTCAAAAGTTGAAAAAGAAGAGATCGCAATAGAATGTCTTTCAGGTGATCAATAATAACGGTATACAGTATTATTGATTGTCATGATACAAACCCAATGATAACGGTTATCCTAATGTTTATAGTAGCTTAGGGATGCACGTTTAGAATCAGCAGGAATAACTGATTAAAAATCTAAACAGCTTTAGGGTTATATAATAAAAAAGAGAGGTATTAGCCTCTCTTTTACTCCCTTTATGCTTCTACTTCATTACCATTTTTACACCAATAAAGGGCGTTATATACATTTTCCTTGGGAAAGGATTTAAATTCACCAGGCATTAAAACACTAAATATATCCGTGAAGTTCTGAACTCCTGTGTTATTGGTTACAATGGCAGTACGGTTCCATTTGGTAAGATTCTTTAAACCTAAAAATGCATCCTGTAGCCATGCTCCCATGGTAAAATTATCCAGATCGGTGTCTAAATACAATAAATAATTAAGCTCATCAAACTGATCTACTTTTTGTTTTACATGAGGAATAACCAGTTTTTCAAAATCTTCTCGGGTTACTTCTCCCGTTGCATTGAATGCTGCAACATTTTCCGGGGCATCTGGAATAATCGTGATCATAGTATATTTTTTTTATGGTTTGGTTTTATTTCACCAACAATAATTACACCATTAATCGGCTTTAATTCGTTAAAATACTCATAAATATTAGTATTTTAGTTTAAAATATCAATATGGATTTAAAATCTAATGAACCGTTTTGGTTATTAAAGAACGGACTTGTAGCTTCTTATCCCTCATTAAAGTCTGATCAGGAGTGTGATGTATTGATTGTTGGAGGAGGGATAACCGGTAGCCTTATTGCGCACCAAATGATTGAGGATGGATATCAGACGATCCTTATTGATAAACGTGAGATCTGTAATGGAAGTACCTCAGCAACCACATCTATGCTACAATATGAAATAGACCTTCCTCTTTTCGAACTTATTGCTGAGATAGGAGAGAAAGGAGCTGTTGAAAGCTATAAGGCATGCTCGGATTCAATAGATATGATAGAAAAGCTTGCTAAAGAGTTAAAGACAAAAGCAGGTTTTAAAAGAAAAAGATCCCTGTATTTTGCGTCGAAAAAGAAGGATGTCTCATGGCTGCAACAGGAATTTGAGGCCAGGAGAACATATGGATTTGAGGTGGAGTGGCTGGAAGCTGAAGAAATTCAAAGAGCGTTTGGTTTCCGTAATACATTTGGAGGCATTGTTTCAAAACAGGGAGCCAGTATTGATGCTTTTAAATTTGCTCATGAATTATTGGAATTCAATGCTAAAAAAGGGCTTGCCATATTTGATAAAACGGAATTGAAGTCTGTAAAATATGAGAAAGGATATAATTTGGTCAGCACCACTAATGGTCCTCAGATCAAAGCTAAAAAGATAATCTACTGTATAGGCTATGAAAGCAAAAACTTAATTAAAGAGAATTTTGTCAGTTTAAAAAGTACTTTTGCGGTAGTGTCTGAAATCGATCATGAGAAATTTAAAAATATTTCCAGCACTCTTGTATGGAATACCGATGATCCCTATATGTATATGAGAACGACGGATGACGGAAGATTATTGATCGGGGGAGGCGATGAAGATTTTTATGATGCTGAAAAGCGTGATGCACTACTGAATAAAAAGGAAAAGGAGATTTTAAAGACCTTAAAAAAAATAAAACCTGATTATCATTTCTATCCTGATTTTGTCTGGGCCGGAACCTTTGGAGAAACAAAAGATGGTTTGCCTTATATTGGGACGCATGAGAAATTTAAAAATTCTTACTTTGTCCTGGGATTTGGCGGAAATGGGATTACTTTTTCAGTCACCGGCATGGAAATGGCTTCGCTGTTTATGAAAAATAAAAAACATCCTTTATCAAGATATTTTAAATTTGGAAGATAAAAAAGAGGTGGCTGTGAGAATCTCAGCCACCTGTTTAAAACTAAAATTAGAAGATCGATTAATGCAGCAAATTAGTATGCATAAAATCTGATTGTGATTGAAGCTCTAGAATATAGTGGTGACTGAGGCTCTCGAAGCCACCATTACGAATCATATCCGTTTTTCTTTGCCAATTCCAAAATAGATTTCTCAATTGCTTTTCCAAGATCGTCAGAATCGGAATTCCCTCTTTTCTTCATTTCGGCATCAATATAATTCTGTCTCTTTTTGGAAAGTTCTTCGATCTCTTTCTGTATTTTGTCTCTATCAGCGGATTTTTTAATTACCAGTTTCTTTACTTCTTCTTTACTTTTACCTTTTAGCTCAGCAGGAAGTTCACTTTCTTTAACGGTTGTAATGAAATTGACATCCTTTTCTGCCTTGTCTACAAGATCCCAGTGATCGTTCTTATAGGCATTCTTTTTACTCTTGGCCACAGTTCTTTCTACAGCGTTGGAAGCCGATTGGATTTCTGCATTTTTATCCTGCATTGCCTGTTTGCTTTTGTATTCCGAGCCCCTGCTTCCATAATAGATATAAGTGTCATTGAGCTTTGTGTTGCATTCTGAGATTCGGATATCATACGGTGTTTCAATGTATATTACTTTTCTGTCGCTATCAATATTAAAGTACTTACCGTCACCAGCGATCGCTCCGTTTTGCCAAAAAGATTCTATTCCTTCATTTCTGTCACCACAAAAAATAGTATTGGTATAGATCTTTTTTGCTTTGGCAGATGAAATCACTTCCTTGTATTTAATTTTTCCCTGATCGAAGGGCTCATTTCCTGCAATATAGATCAGCTTCATACTCTTTTCATTTTTATCCCAGTTCAGGTTCATGGTTGCGTCCCGGATTACGGCACCACAGTATTCACTTCCCCCATTGGTTCTTAAGGCAAATAGCTTTTCGGAAACCAGATCTAAATCCTGTGTCAGGGGAGTAACCTGCCGGATGAAATTTTCATCCCGAATCCCGTCGTTCCCGTATTCATAAAGAGCAATTTCTATCTGTGGGGCTTTTCCATCATATTTTAAGGTTGTCAGTGTATTGACGATATTCCATAATCTTGATTTTGCCTGGTCGATCAGCCCATCCATACTGTTTGAGGTATCTAATAAAAGCGCAACCTGGATTTTATTATCCTTTGATATGGCAGGTTCTACTGGAGTCAAAGCCGTACTTTGTATCGTTATGGGTTCGGTTGCCGGATTGTTACTTTTTCCGGTACAACGAATCTCTGCAAGGCTATTCGAGCTTAAAAAAGCGGTGCCTATTGTCAATGTTAAAATTTTAAAAGTTGTCATTATTTACATTTTTAATTTGGTTATCTACTGTAATATTGAATTTGCATGTCTTTCGGATATTTTACTTCAAAAGAAAAGCTAATGGTATCCGAACTTCCACTGTTGATTTTTCTGTTCCAAAGGATGCTTCCTGTTTTCTCATCTAAATTTCCATTACCTATTTCCAGAGACTTTACGGAGATTTTAGAATTTTCACTGATTGGAAGCTGATCGAGGATTTCGAGATCAATACTTTCTTTCGTGTTGTTTCTGATATGTATCTGGTAAGATTCCGTTTCCCATTTATTTGAACTCAGTGTTTTCTGTGAAGTTTTATCTTCCTGTTTTATTCTTTTTACTGTAATTCTTTCATCAACACCAAGGGAAATTGGGAATTCGTCTTTAATATAATTGCTTGTAATATTTGTTTTCCCGATATAATTATCTTCAAAATAGATATTGGCTTCACCAGAGATCAGGTTGAGGTTTTGCCAGTTTTTCACAAAAGCCATCAGGAATACCTGGTTATTGAGTTTCGGTACTGTGTGGTATTTGTAAGTGGCATTTACTTCTTTTTTGTCTAATATCACATATTGCTCCTTTTCCTGACTTACAATCGTCTGATTAAACTTCAGTTCATACATCACGTTCATTTGATTGTCAGATACTGTTGCTACAGGAACCTGGCTTACTGAAGCAACTTCCTCAGCCCGCATCTGGTATGCATTGGTCATATCTGCTTTTGCTTTCATAGAATATCCTGCCAGTTCTTTTTTCGAGTCGTATGCAGTATATTCCGCGACATACAGTGGAGACAAAATAGGCCGGTTCTGATTATATGAAGGTTTGTAGGTCGAAACAAAAAGTTTTACATTGTTCCAGTCCTGACCTGTTTTCTGATATATTTTTCCTTTGTATGCAATCTCAAGAGGTTTCTTTGTAGATTCTGCACGCAGATCGTAAGATGGGACCCAGCCGGCATTAGAAACAATATAACTTACGCCCAGGCTGATGCTCATTTCACGATCAGCAAGGATCTCAAGAAGAAGTTCTTTTTTATTTTGATTTTTATGAGTCTGTTCTTCATTGAATTGTTTATTGATCTTTGCGATACTTTCGTCGAATCCCATTTTCTGTTCATTAAGTAAGAATAGTTGGTTATCAATTTCAAGCATCCTTTTTCTGTAAAATTCAGTCAGTTTGATCAGCTGATCCTGTGGAGTCGACTTATCATTAGTAGAAACCTTCAGGTTGTCATTAATAATATTTTGCTCGCCGGTAAGGTTCTTAATTTGAATATTGAGCAAGCTGATCTGTCTCTGGAGTTTTTTCTTTTCATCTTCCAGCTTTTTTTCACCCTCCGACATTTCATCATCTTTCAGATAATTACTCTGTGGAGTGATGGATAAGAGGGTTGTATTTTTTTCAAGATTAATTTTGTATGTATTTTCATCAATATCATTAGGAAGGCTGATGATCCTTACCGTATTCTTTCCTTTTTGTAAGGAAATAGGAGTGCTGCCAAAAACTTTGGCGCCTTGTAAGAATAGGGTGGCTTGCTTGACCTCAATTTCTTTTTTTATCTCCTGCGATTTAAAAAGAGAAACAGAAAGGCTGAGGAGTAATAAGAAGTATTTCATAGCGTATTATTTAAAATTCTAAAGTAAAATTATCCGAATTTCAGGCTTAAAATCAGAAGACTTGGTGAGTGTTCGCTTTGACTTGGTGAATGAACAGAGAGAGAAAAAGACAGCTCTTTTGAACTGCCTTTTTACTTGTTTTAAAGTATCTCGTATCTTGTTTTAATGCTATACTTTAATTTAATATTTTCAATATTGTCGAACGAGTAGTCAACTCCTGCATCGGCTTCCATTTGTGCATTACCTGATTTTCTCATGTAGGCTGCCATAGGTACAACAGTATCGCTGGTATAGTCTTCTATTTCTACAATTTCCAGAGGAGCACCTACCTTTTTACCCATACTTTCCAGTAAATAATCAGCCTTTTCTTTAGCTGCTTTCAAAGCATTGATCTTTACGGTTTTTCTGAAATCGGCAATTTTGGTGTTTTTTACTTCCGAAATATTCAGGTTGGTTACCCATTTTTGGTTTAGTCCTTCGAATACCTTACTTAGATTAGTTTTTGCATTCACTTTAAACTGAAAGCTCTTGGTAAATTTGTTTGTTTTTGAATAAAGATTCTGGTACATCGATTTGAAGGTAATATCTTCATTTTTTACACCATTGCTTTTTAGAGTTTCAAACAGTTTCTTTTCATTCTCTGCCAGCTCATTTTTGTTATCAGCTTTTATTCCGATATTGAAGATGATTTCATCCGGTTCAACTTCCATTTCAGCAACTCCTGTTACTTCAATTGCATTTTTCTTCATTTCCTGTGCGCTTATTAAACTTCCTGCTGTAAGGAATCCGATTAATAAAAAATGTCTCAATTTCATAATTTTTTGTTTTAAATTCTGAAGTAAAATTAGCGTGATTGAAAACCGGAAATGAAGAGACTTGGTGAAATGAAGTTTTCACTTGGTGAAAGACAAAAAAAACGACAGCTGGTGAGAACTGTCGCTTTTTTTATTAAAAGATTAAAAGATTAAAAGATTAAAAGATTAAAAGATTAAAAGATTAAAAGAGCTTTCTAAACACTAATTTTACACTTTCAACTTTCAACTTTCAATTTCCCAGATGATTACGGTAAAAAGTAAACCTTCGAAATCTTATTATCCTTTATCTCATAAATAGCGGTTCCTTCCACTTTTACGTTTTTTCGAAACCCTGAAACACTTTCCTTATCTATAACGAAATTACCATGGATGATTCTGTTTTTGATTTCACAATGCAGTTCCGGTACTCTGTCAAACATGGCACTGTAACTTTTTCTCATTGCTTCTTTCCCTTTGCTGATTAATTTATCAGGGAAAGTATATAACTCCACATCTTCAGAATAAGGTTCCAGAAAAGCATCAATATTCCTTGCATTATAAGCGTTCAACTGTTGTTGAGCAAGAATCTCAGGTGTTACCTTCAGAATTTTATTTGCCTCTAATGGCTGTCCGTTTTTAAAAACCATTTCGATATGAGTAAGATGATCTAAGTTTTCGCTTGGATCTGAACTCAGAAGTACCATATCTGCAATTTTTCCTGGTGTAATACTTCCCGAACTATTTTCTTTATTAAATATTTTTGCAGGATTGATCGTGGCTGACTGAAGAACCTGCCAGTTGGTCATTCCGCTTTCTTTCATTGCTTTTAATTCTGCAATAAAAGAGGTGGCGTGCTGAGTTGCTATATTTCCGGCATCGGTACCAGCAGCAATAGTGACTCCTCCATCTGAAAGCTTTTTTAAATTGATGACTCTTATAGAATCTTTTTTTCGGGCATAAGCATCTATTTGAGGCTGATTAAAGCGCTTTTTCAACTTATTGACTGTCGTTGAATCCGAAGAATCAGACAAATGTTTCAGGTCATAGATGGAGCCAACCGTTGTTGGGTTTGCATTCTCCAGTTCATAAGTGTTGTACTGTTTTTTCTGTGCATAGGTTTTATAATAGTTATCCATTACCGTAAGGGTAGGGCTCAAAACAACTTTTTTTGATTTCAGGAGTTTAATAAAATCATCCGGTACAACTTCATCTTCTACATCGTGGACTAAAAAGTCAGCACCATTTTGCACAGCAATTTGTGCCGTTAGTCTCTCTGTAGCATGTACTGCAACTTTTAAATTGTTTTTGTGAGCTTCATCGATGGTTGCTTTTATAATAGGCTCATATTTTTTTGCAGTGGCTTCCATATCTTTAGGATCTGCTATTACAATATACCATATCTTAATAAAATCAGGTTTATAAGGAAGCTGCTCCTGAACCATTTTTTTTGCTTCTTCAATGGATTTCACCAACTTAAAAGGTTCATTTTTTTCAAGATTTTTGAAAGCATCGGGTTCGTATGTTGTGATAAGAGGACCCGTCATATATACAGATGGTAAAGTCGTATTTTTTGAGTATGAATCCCTAAGCTTAAGGAAATTATAGGTTGCGCCAGCATCGATTACAGAAGTAATTCCGCTTTTCAGATAACGCAGTAGGAAATCTTCCATATTCTGATGCACCCAATCGATCTCTTTTTCATACGGAGCCTGTTTTCTGAGATCAAATGCATCAGGTCTTGTATATAAACCTCCACTTTGAAAGAAATGAACGTGGGCATCAGTCATTCCTGGCATCAGAAATTTACCTTTTCCATCAATGACCGTTGCATTTTGAGGAACTTTTATTTTGTTGACAGGTTTGATCTCGGTAACAATGTCTTTATTAATGACTACAGTTTGGTTGGGGATCATTTTTTTATTGATAACGTCCACAACGGTTACATTCTGGATATAGGTTTGCGCATGGACTTTAATGGTCAGGAAACACAGGATGAATAATAAGTTCAGGGAGGTTTTCATGAGTTTCGTTTATAAATTTGTTAATTCACAAATATATGAAAACGGATGTATTGGTTATAATCACTTTAAAACTTGGTGAAATGCAGTTTTGACTTGGTGAATGATAAGAGACTATATATAAAGTTTTACTTACTTTGCATTATAGATTAAAGGTAAGTGAAGCTATTTTTGAAAATAATACTGATCATTACACTGGCATTGGGACATTTTTCCTTTGCTCAGGATTCTACGCGGGTTTTAAAGGCTATAAAATCAGCATCTAAACTTAAAAAAGCGGTTGATAATAACGATAATAAAAGTGTTGCAGATACCTATGTTGGAATGGCAAATGATTATTATAACCAGGGAAATTATGCGAAAAGTGAAGAATATCTGATCAAAGCCAAAAATCTGTATGAGAACCTGAATGATAAAAAAAATATTGAGCTTGTCACCCGAAGATTAGCACAATCACAGGAAAAGCAAAATAAGATAACTCCTGCGATAATCAATTATAGTAGAGCGGCAGAGATAGGTTATTCAAAGGAAAGCAGAAGCGTTAATTCAAATGATGTTACAAGGCTTTCATCACCTTCTCAGGAAGCAAAAGCGGAGGCTATTCAAAGTAATATTGATATTAGTAGGAAGGACAATGAAAAAGCTGATCTGGCGGCCAGTTACAGCCAGTTAGCTGATGTAAATATTCAACAAAATAATATTCCTAAAGCTGAGGAGAACCTGAAAAGTGCCTACACCATTTCTAAAAAGCAGTTGGAACCGCAACAAGCTTTAGAGATCAATCAGAAACTAACGAATTTTTACGTAGATAATAAAGATTTTGATAAAGCAATTGAAGCCAAGAAAAAAGTTCTGAAAGAGGATTTTGTAAAAGATGACTCCCAGAAAAAAGTGGAGCAGATCCAGGAGCTTGCAGATATCTATATTAAAAAGAATGATCCTAAAAATGCCATTGAAGCATTAAAAAGTGCATATGGAATTGCTCTGGAAAAAGGACACACCTTGGAAGCCCAAAAAAGCGTTAAGAGATTGGACAGTCTTTACAGTGTCTCCGAAAACACCGATGCTTCGGTAGAGCTGTATAGGGATTTCCTTGGAAAACTTCCTGATCTCGTTTCAAAAGACAGAAGTCTGGTGGATAATAAAGTCCTTGAAGATACAGAACAAAGAATCTCACAGTTAGAAAAGGAAAGAGAACTAAAAGATGAACTAATCAGGAAGAAAAACATCTTTAATTATGGTCTTATCGGAACGTTGATTTTATTACTGGGATTAGTAGGTTTTATCTTCTGGACATTAAAAAAAGTTCAGATCAAGAATAAGAAGATCGCTTTGCAGTCACTCCGTCGGGAGATGAACCCTCATTTTATTTTTAACAGCTTAAACAGTGTTAATCAATTCATCGCTACCAATAATGAATTGGAAGCCAATCAGTATTTAACCAAGTTTTCAAAACTTATGCGGGGCGTTATGGAGAATTCGGCTGAGGATTTCATTCCTTTCCAGCAGGAACTCGATCTGTTGCAAAATTATTTGGCATTGGAAAAAACACGTTTTGCGGATAAATTTGATTTCGAAATCAATGTAGATGAAAACCTTAATTTACAAAGCCTACTGGTTCCCGGAATGCTGGTTCAGCCATTTTTGGAAAATGCTATCTGGCATGGTTTGAGATATCGAAAGGAAAAAGGATTTTTAAAGCTAAGTTTTACAAGAAATGATCAGTATTTGAAAATAAGTGTTGATGACGACGGAATTGGAATTGATGAAAGTAAAAAGCTGAAAACACAACATCAGAAAACAAGAGAAGGACGCGGAATGAAAAATACGATGGAGCGGATTGCTTTACTAAACGATTTGTATAAACGGGATATCCAATGTAAAGTGACAGATAAAAAAAATGAACAGGGTGTCACCGTAGAAATACAGTATAAACTGTAAGCAGTTTTCGAAAATATTTTCAGGACTCATTGTAACTTAATTGGAAATGGTATTGTCTATAAGCTATAGACTTCTTAACATAAAAACTATTTTTACAATGAAAACTAATATCTCTGGAAAATTAGAAGATGCTCCTGTAAACATTAAGATCAAACTTGCAGGGCTTTGGACTTCTGTAACATTATGTTATCTGTACGGTGATTATTTTGAACTGTATACCCCTGGAAAAGTACATGGTCTGGTAGAGGGGACTAATCTACTGGATACTCCATTAAAACTTTTTTTTGCAGCATTACTCCTGTCCATTCCTGCGGTGATGGTATTTCTTTCTCTTGTATTAAAGCCTGGAATTAACAGGATTCTTAATATTTCTGTGGGAATATTTTTTACAGCAATTATGGTGTTGATAGGAGTGACTTCAGTGTCCCGTTGGTATGGATTCTATGTGTTTTTAGCAGCTGTTGAAAGTATTATTACCCTATTAATTGTGTGGTATTCCTGGAAGTGGAAGAGGATTCATTCTTAAGTTGTTTTTAAAGCTAAATATTTATATTTTTACAGGGAAACCGGACACTAGCCGGATCTGTATCAATGAAAATAAAAGCGGTAATTGTAGATGACGAAGCGATAGCAAGAGATGTTCTGAGGAATTATCTCACGAAGTACTGTCCCCAGGTTGAAATTCTGGGTGAGGCTGAAAACATAAAAGATGCTGTCCCTCTTATTGCTGAACAACGGCCCGAACTTGTTTTTTTGGATGTCGAAATGCCTTATGGAAATGCTTTCGATGTTTTGGAGGCCACTAAGGATTACCACTATGAAACTATTTTCATTACAGCTTTTTCTCAATATTCTTTACAGGCGCTTAATAAATCAGCGAGTTATTATATCTTAAAACCGATAGACATTCAGGAACTCATCCTTGCAGTTAATAAAGTGGTAGAAAGTCTGGAGAAGAAGGAGGAACTCAACCGGAATAAAATTCTGCTTGAAAATTTAAAATTAAAGCCTGAAAAGCAACAGCTCATTTTACCAACTCTGCAGGGATTTGATGTTGTAAAAACAGAAGATATTGTAAGGTTGCAGGCAGATGGTAATTTTACCCAGGTCTATCTCACAGATGGATCTAAAAAGATGGTGTGCAGGTTTTTAAAACATTTTGACGATCTCCTCGAAGCACCATTTGTAAGAGTTCACCGCTCACATATTATCAATACAGGTTTTGTGAAATCCTATCATAAAAGTGGAACGGTAACACTCCTGGATGAAGCCGAAATTGAGGTTTCCGGGACTTTTAAAGATGCTTTCCTGAAAGTTTTCTCTTAGATTTATTACTTATTAACGGCTCAAGGGCATTATTTTTGGACTTTTTCATAGCACCACAAAAATCGTATTGTTATGAAAAATATTCACAAAATAGCCATTCCTGTCTCGGTTGGAGTTTTAGGATTATTAGTTTTTAATTACTATTCGGTAAGGATCCCCAAAGGAGCTGTTGCCGTAACTCATTTTGATGCTGAAAAGTATTTGGGCAGATGGTATGAAATTGCACGCTTCGATTATAAGTTTGAAAAAGATATGGATAACGTAACCGCTACCTATTCCCAAAATTCAGATGGGAGCATTAGAGTGGATAATAAGGGCTATAATTATGTAAAAAAAGCTTGGGAAGAGTCTATAGGAGAAGCAAAATTTGTAAAAGCTCCAACTGAAGGCCGATTAAAAGTTTCTTTTTTCAAACCCATCTGGTCAGGGTATAATGTTATCGACATTGATGAAAATTATCAATATGCTTTAGTTGCCGGAAATAGTTTGAAATACCTTTGGATATTATCCCGAACCACAGAAATTCCTGAAAGTATAAAACAGCGTTTTTTAGAAAAAGCTAAGAAGATAGGGTATAATATTGATGAATTGATCTGGGTGAAACATAATTAGTGATAGGGCGGATGTGTTCATTTGTTGGTTTGCGAAATCGTAAAACTGTTGATTCGTAAAATCGTAAATGGGTTGAGGGATTAATGGTAGAGTAATGAATAAAAATGTGGAAAAGCTGATTGAAAAAGAGCGGAAAGGCTGAAAGGCAAAATCGTAAAAGTGTTGATTCGTAAAATTGTAAAATGGGTTGAGGGATTAATGGTAGAGTAATGAATAAAAACGAGGATAAGCTGATTGCAAAAGGGCGGAAAGGCAAAATTGCGAAATGGTTGATGGGTAAAATCGTTTCGCAATTTTGTGATTTATAACTTAAATGGTGTTGAGATCTAAACCTTTTATCTTTTCACCATCTGCCATTCGTTGATTCTGCCATTTTACAAATTAACGATTCCGCGATTTTGCTTGCTCTAACCAGAGATTTTCCCGTCATTTGTATTAGATTTTTTCAAAAAATTGACAATATGGAAAATGCTGTTCTCATTACTATAGGAGATGAGATCCTTTCAGGAAATACGATAGACACCAATTCGAATTTTATTGCTACCGAGCTTAAGAATATTGGAATAAAAGTTTCACAGATCTATACAATATCTGATGAAATTGAAACCATTAAAGAAACTTTACATGCCGCCTTTGAAATTGGGGATTTGGTAATTACAACGGGTGGATTAGGTCCCACAAGAGATGATAAAACAAAAAAGGCCCTTGCTGAATTTTTTAATGATGAAATAGCTTTAGACGAAGTTACTTTTGAGCATTTGAAAAATTATATGGAAAAGAGGGGAAGGGCTGATATATTGGAAAGGAACAAAGAACAGGCTTTTGTACCTACAAAATCTACCGTTTTTCAGAATCAATATGGAACCGCACCCTGTATGATGATGAAGTATAATAATAAATTAAGCTTCAGTCTGCCGGGAGTTCCTTACGAAGTAAAACCATTGATCAAAGATCAGATTGTTCCTTATTTAAAAGATACTTTCAGCCTGCATTACATCAGTACAAGAATTGTTTCTGTAGTTGAAATTCCTGAGAGTATTCTTGCAGATAAAATTGAAGATTGGGAACTTGCACTACCAGAAAATTTAGCATTATCATATCTGCCGGTTGGAACTCGTGTCAAGTTGAGATTAACTGCATCCGGAGATAATGAAGTTATTTTAAAACAACAACTGGAAGAAGAGATCCAGAAGTTACTTCCTATAATTGGCGAAAAAATTATTGCCACTACTGAGGACAAGATTGAGAAAATATTAGGAGAGCTCTTAAATGAGAAAAGACTCACACTCTCTACAGCTGAAAGTTGTACGGGAGGGGAGTTGGCAAGGATGATTACTTCAAATTCCGGAAGTTCTAAATATTTTATTGGTGGGATCGTCCCTTATGCTACCGAGAAGAAAGTTGAAATTTTAAAAGTTTCTCAAGAAACTGTTGATGAGTTCACGGTGGTAAGTGAGCAGGTATCCCGGGAAATGGCAAAAGGGTGTCAGCGTTTATTTGGTACGGATATAGCGATTTCTACAACAGGAGTAGCAGGTCCTGGAAAGGGTGAAGATGGGAAAGAAGTGGGTACTGTTTTTTATACGATCAGGATTAAGAATAGAGAGGAGAGTTTCAAATTATACATGCCTCATTTGGAAAGACTTGACTTTATGAATTTTGTTTCTCAGAAAATTATTCAGGATTTAGTGGGTTTACTTATAAATGATTAAGTAGATTACTGATTTTTTAATTTTTTTTTAATTTTAAATTCCATAGTTTTTCATACTTTTTGAAACCCTTCAGAAAAAATATTAAAACGTGGAAAATTCAAAACAGGTTTTTCAGACTACTAATAAAAAACGCTGGAGAAATGTACAGTGGGGATCCCGTATCTTCATCTTCATTGGGATCCTTCTTTTCCTGGCGTTGGCATTAATGATGAAATTGGACAGAAGTCCAAAAATACCCTTTCATGAAGATTATAAAACAATAATTACTGCCGGAAAACCCTACCTTCAGGAGAACAGAATTTCAAAAGAATATAAAGGATTCAGAAACTTTATTTCAGAAAAAACAATTCGTACCAGTCTTTCTAAAATCGAAGAAGCACGGGCAGAACGACTTAAAAACCAAAACAGAAACTGGGCCCAGTTTCCGGGGGGCATCCGTTCTGCATTTTATGTTGCATGGGATCCTCAATCTTTGATGTCCCTTAAAAGAAATGTTAAACACATCAATTTAGTTTTCCCTGAATGGTTTTTTCTTGACCCAAAAACTGGAGACCTGAAAACCAATATCGATCCCGAAGGATATAAAGTCATCAAAAGAACAGGGGTGGCGGCAATGCCTATCTTAAGTAATAACTCAGACAGGGAATTCCGTGCAGAAGGTTTAGCGAAAGTCCTCAATGATCCCACAAAAAGAACCAGATTGATCCGAAAACTGACTGATGAATGTCTAAAGTTCCATTTCAAAGGGATTAATATTGACTTTGAGGACATGAATCTTGATTCTGATGAAAATCTTATTGCTTTCATGAAAGAGCTTTCAGATACCTTTAAACAAAATAAACTATTGGTGACAATGGATATTATGACGGATAATGACGATTATAATATTCAAAGACTAAACCCATACGTGGATTATTTTGTTTTGATGGCGTATGATGAATATTCTGCTTCCGGTGATGCAGGGCCTATTTCATCACAAAAGTGGATTGAAGCCCAGACAGGAAAAATTTTAAAGAAAACAACGGCTAATAAAATTATTTTAGGTCTTGGAGCTTATGGGTATGACTGGAGTTCAAATCCTGACGATAATATTTCGGTTTCATACATGCAGGCGATCACGAAAGCGAGTGCCAGTAAGTCGGTTATGAATTTTGATGACAATACCTTTAATCTTAATTATTCCTACACAGACTTTAAAAATAATACACATACCGTATTTTTCAATGATGCTGCTTCCATTTTTAATACCATGCGTTTTTCTTCAGAATATCCTTTAGCGGGAACTGCGCTTTGGAGATTGGGTAGTGAAGACAGCAGAATCTGGAATTTCTATGATAAAGATCTCACGTTTGCAGGTTTACCAAAGCTTGACCTGAAAAAACTTGAGAACGTTAAGGGGCAGACTATGGTTGACTATATTGGGGATGGTGAAGTGTTGGATGTCTTGAATACACCCCATGATGGAAAAATATCTTTAGAAATTGATCCAAAAGAGAAAATTATTACTGATGAGAATTATGTAACCTATCCAAGTTCTTATGAAGTAAAAAAATATGGGGCAGCACCGCAAAAAGAATTGGTACTAACTTTTGATGACGGTCCCGATGAAACCTATACGCCGCAGGTTCTCGATATATTATCAAAATATCATGTGCCGGCTGCTTTCTTTTTAATAGGTTTAAATGCCGAAAAAAACCTTCCCCTTGTAAAACGTATTTACAGAGAAGGACATGAAATCGGGAATCACACCTTTACGCACGAAAATGTAGCAAAAGTAAGCCCTGAAAGAGCATTACTTGAGCTCAAACTGACAAGACTGCTGTTTGAATGTATAACAGGTCACAGTACCATATTATTCAGAGCTCCATATAATGCGGATTCAGAACCGACTACTTCTGAAGAGATCATTCCGGTGGCTTTGGCCAGACAGCAGAATTATCTCGATATCGGTGAAAGTATAGACCCCGAAGATTGGCAGCCGGGTATCAAAGCCGATGAAATTATACGAAGAGTAATGATGGGAATAAAGCAAGAGAGAGGAAATATTATTTTACTTCATGATGCAGGAGGAGACACGAGAGAAGAAACGATTAAAGCCTTAAAAGTTCTGATTCCTACTTTGCAAAAACAAGGTTATCACTTTACCAATCTGGCGAGTATTTTACATAAAAGTAAAAATGAGCTGATGCCTGCAGTTCCGAAGACCAAGTCTTACTATATTATGCAGTTGAATCTGGTACTGGCTACTGTGATCTACGGGATAAGTCATTTCCTGGTAGCACTGTTCACGATCTTTATTATTTTAGGGATTATTCGATTGTTATTCATGGTTTACTGGGCGCTTAAAGAAAGAAAAAAAGAGAAAAAGCTTTCATTGTTTCCTATACTGGAAAACTATCCCAAAGTATCCATTATTGTTCCTGCGTACAATGAAGAAGTGAATATTGTGTCCTCTTTACATAATTTACTAAGACAATCCTATCCTAATTTTGATGTCATTTTTGTTGATGATGGCAGTAAGGATCATACTTTTTCAAAAGTCAAAGAAGAGTTTTCGGATCATCCTAAACTTAAGATATTCACTAAGGTTAACGGAGGAAAAGCAACCGCCTTGAATTTTGGAATCTCTCAGACGGATGCAGAATATGTGGTGTGTATAGATGCGGATACAAAACTTCAGCAGGATGCTGTAAAATATTTGATTGCCAGATTCTTAAATGCAGGTGCTGAGGAAAAGATTGCAGCGGTAGCAGGGAATGTAAAAGTGGGTAATCAGGTCAATTGGCTTACCAAGTGGCAGTCTATAGAATATACAACAAGTCAGAATTTTGATCGATTAGCGTATGCTAACATTAATGCTATTACCGTGATTCCAGGAGCAATTGGGGCATTTAAAAAATCAGTAATTGATGAGGTTGGCGGATATTCTTCAGATACCCTGGCAGAAGATTGTGATATTACAGTGAAAATACTGAAAGAAGGTTATACGGTAGCTAATGAAAACAGTGCTATTGCCGTAACAGAAGCTCCAGAGACCGTGAAGCAGTTTTTAAAACAACGGTTTCGGTGGACGTATGGGATCATGCAGATGTTTTGGAAACAGAAACAGACATTTCTAAACCCGAAATATAAAGGACTGGGTCTTTGGGCGATGCCGAATATTTTATTATTTCAGTATATCATCCCGTTCTTTTCACCTTTTGCGGATGTGATTATGTTTTTTGGGATTTTATTTGGAAATGGAGAGAAGATATTTATTTATTATCTGCTGTTCCTCTTAGTAGATGCCTCACTTGCCATTGTTGCTTTTCTGATGCAGAGAGAGAAATTAATTAATTTATTGTATGTGATCCCGCAGAGATTCGGATACAGATGGTTAATGTATATTGTATTGTTCAGAAGCTTAAGAAAGGCATTGAAGGGAGAAATGCAGGCCTGGGGATTCCTGAAAAGAACAGGAAATGTAAAAGAGATAACAACTTCTTAATATTTGTTTAAATTTGTTTTTGTAAACGTAACAAATGTTTAAATAAAAAGACATATTATATAAATTGTTATTATAATGAAAAAACTAACGCTTTCTTTGTTTCTATTAGCGGGAATTTGCTCACAAAATATGGTGAGTGCTCAGGCTAAAACAACTAAAACAGTAATGAGTACAACAGATAAAGGTTTAGACCTTAGCTTGATGGACAAATCTGTACGTCCACAGGATGATTTTTATAACTACGTGAGTGGAACGTGGATGAAAACAGCCAAAATTCCTTCTGATAAACCAACTTGGGGAAGCTTCAATAAATTGGCAGATGATACAGATAATAATTCAATGACAATTTTAAACTCTCTTCTGAAAGATAAATTTGCTGACGGAAGTGAAGGGAAAAAAATTCAGGATCTGTATGCTACCTACATGAATTTGCAGAAGAGAAATGCAGATGGTATTAAGCCTATTCAGGCTAACATAGCTAAAATTGATGCGATTAAAAATCTTTCTGATTTGCAGACTTATCTGATCTCTGTAACAAAAGAAGGGGAGAACACTTTATACGGATGGGGTGTAGATGCCGATCTTAAAGATTCTAAAATGAATGCAATCTACCTTGGAAATGCATCTTTAGGTCTTGGAAGAGATTATTATCAGAAAGTAAATGATAAAAACACTGAAGCGATTGCTGAATATCAAAAGTATGTGGCTTCAATGTTAAAAGAATTAGGATATAAAAATGCGGATGAAGCTGCAAAAGGGATTGTTGATTATGAAAAAAGCATTGCTAAGACCTATTTAACAAACGAGCAAAGCCGTGATAATACACTTCAGTATAACCCTAAAACTATGGCTGAACTTTCTGCCCTGGTAAAAAATGTTGATCTTGTTGCTTATCTGAAAAAGGTAGGTGTGGATTCAGATAAAGTGATCATTGGGGAATTAGGATACTACAAAAACTTTGACCAGTTGGTAAGTACTAACAACCTTCCTGTAATCAAAGATTATCTGAAATTCCATTTGATCAATGGCAGTGCTGCTTATTTAAGTGAGAACCTTGGAAATATGAGATTTGCTTTCTATGGTAAATATCTAAGAGGTCAGCAGGAACAAAGAGCATTGAACAAAAGAGGATATGAGTTGATCAACGGTTCTTTAGGTGAAGCTTTTGGTAAATTATATGTTGAAAAATATTTCCCGGCTGAAGCTAAAGCTCAGATGGTGGAATTGATTAATTATTTAAAGAAAAGTTTTGTTGTACACATCAACAACTTAGCATGGATGTCTTCTACAACAAAAGAAAAGGCATTGAACAAGCTTAATAAATTTACAGTAAAAGTTGCTTACCCGGATAAATGGAAAGATTATTCTAAATTGACGATCACTCCGGAATCTAAAGGAGGAACTTTGTATCAAAACCTTCAGAATGTTGCTGAATGGCAATACAACAAAGATTTAGCTAAAATTGGAAAACCGGTAGACAAAACAGAATGGGGAATGACTCCACAAACTGTAAATGCTTATTATAACCCGGTAAATAATGAGATTGTATTCCCAGCTGCTATTCTTCAACCGCCATTCTTCAATCCACAGGCAGATGCTGCTGTAAACTTTGGTGGAATTGGAGCAGTAATTGGTCATGAAATGAGCCATGGATTTGATGATTCAGGAGCACAATTTGACGCTGATGGTAACCTTGTTGACTGGTGGACTCCGGAAGATAAAACCAACTTTGAGAAAGCTACAAAAGCTTTAGCCGCTCAATATGACAAATATGAGCCAGTAAAAGGAACTTTCGTAAACGGAACATTCACAAACGGTGAAAATATTGCTGACTTAGGTGGGGTAAATATTGCTTATGATGCATTACAAATGTATCTGAAAGATAAAGGAAACCCTGGAGTAATCAGTGGATTTACACAAGATCAGAGATTCTTCTTAAGCTGGGCGACAGTTTGGAGAACATTGTCAAGTGAGAAATACATGACCAACCAGGTTAAAACAGACCCACACTCTCCTGGATATTTCAGAAGTTTTGGTCCGCTAATCAATGTTGATGCATTCTATAAAGCATTCGACGTAAAACAAGGAGATAAATTATACAAAGCTCCTCAGGACAGAATCAAAATCTGGTAATATAAATGATACGCCGCTCAGAAATGAGCGGCTTTTTTGTTTATTAGGTATTAGGTGGCAGATAGCAGGTAATAGTTGATGATATAGACGAATTAAATCTTCCAACCCTTGGTAACAACCCCGGATCTCGGAGCCCGAACCCTATAATTCATATCTCACAACTCATAATTCATAACTTTTAACGAGTTCGCAATTTACCCATTCCCACATTGCTAAAATTCGTATATTTGATAAGTTTGTGTAAAATTAAAAACGATCTTTAATGAAAAAGCTAAATATTGGTATACTTGCCTTCTCGGGTATAGTATTTTTAAATTCATGCGGTACGACTAAAACTGCCGAAAAAACAACTAAGACAGAAACTACGGTTGCTGCTGTACAACCAGTAAAAGAAGAGATGAAAGAAGAAGGAATTAATTTATCATACATGGATAAAAGCATCCGTCCACAAGATGACTTTTTCAATTATGTGAATGGAAACTGGGTGAAAACTACTCAGATCCCTTCTGATAAAGCAAGTTGGGGATCTTTTAATGCATTGAGAGAAAATGTAGATGATGCTTCTTTGGATATTTTAAATAAAATTTTATCCGAAAAATATTCCGATGGATCTGAAGGACAAAAAATTCAGAATTTATACGCATCTTTTATGGACACCAGTAAAAGAAATGCTGACGGTCTTGCTCCTATAAAAGGAGATCTTGCTAAAATTGATGCCATTAAAAACCTTAATGATTTACAGAAGTATCTTTTAGAAGCTACAAGATTAGGCGATAATTCTTTCTACGGATGGAGAGTAAGTGCAGATATGAAGAATTCTAAAATGAATGCAGTATATCTTGGCGGACCAGACCTTGGGTTGGGAAGAGATTATTATCAAAAAGTAAATGATGCCAATACAAAGACATTAGCTGAATATACAACGTATGTTGGTAAGCTGTTTGGGGTATTGGGGTACAAAAATTCTACCCAGTCTGCTGAAAATGTTGTTGCTTTTGAAAAACAATTGGCTAATTATCTTTTAACTCTTGAGCAGAACAGAGATGCTAATTTAAGATACAACCCTAAAAATGTATCTGAGTTATCAGGTTTGGTGAAAAATATCAACCTTGCCAAATATTTAGCAGATGCAGGGGTAAAAACAGATAAAGTAATTGTCGGTGAGTTGAAATACTACCAGAATATGGATCAATTCCTGACACAAAAGAATTTACCTTTATTAAAAGATTATTTGAAATATCACCTGATTAATGGAAATGCCAGTAACCTTGATGAAGGGTTAGAACAAATCCGTTTTGATTTTTATTCAAAATATCTTCAGGGCCAAAAAGAACAGCGTCCAATGAATAAAAGAGGCTTAGGTCTTGTAAATGGAGTTCTGGGTGAGGCTTTTGGAAAATTGTACGTAGAGAAATATTTTACTCCTGAAGCAAAACAGCAGATGGAAACCTACATCGATTATATTTTAAAGTCATTTAAAACCCATATTAATGATATGGATTGGATGTCGCCTGAAACAAAGGTAAAAGCTCAGGAGAAATTGTCAAAATTCACGGTGAAAATTGCTTATCCGGATAAATGGAAAGACTATACGGCGCTGAAAGTAGACGCTCCAAGTCAAGGTGCAACCCTTTATTCAAACCTGCAGAATGTTTCAGCATGGCAATATCAGAGAAGTTTAGAGAAAGTTGGAAAACCGGTTGATAAAACAGAATGGGGAATGACTCCACAAACGGTAAACGCTTATTATAGCGGTTCTAATAATGAGATCGTTTTCCCTGCTGCTATTCTTCAGCCACCTTTCTACAACCCTAAAGCAGATGCGGCTGTGAATTTTGGTGGAATCGGTGCAGTTATCGGCCATGAAATTTCTCACGGTTTTGATGATAGCGGATCCCGTTTCGATGGTGATGGAAACCTGAATAACTGGTGGACAGATACAGACCGTAAGAACTTCGATGCAAAAGTAGGACAATTGGCGGCACAGTATAATGGATATGAGCCGGTAAAAGGAAGCTTTGTAAATGGCAAATTTACAAGTGGTGAAAATATTGGGGATCTTGGCGGAGTAGCTGTAGCATATGACGCATTACAAATGTACCTTAAAGACCACGGGAATCCGGGATTGATCAGTGGATTTAATCAGGATCAAAGATTCTTTATGAGCTGGGCTACGGTATGGAGAACAAAATCTACAGACCAGTATATGGTGAATCAGGTGAAAACGGACCCTCACTCTCCGGGATATTTCAGAGCATTTGGACCATTGGTAAACCAGGATGCTTTTATTAAAGCATTTGATATAAAACCTGGAGATAAGCTGTACAAAGCCCCTCAGGACAGAATAAAAATTTGGTAACAGACCAAAAATTGTTAGAAAAGAAAAACACATCAGAGATGATGTGTTTTTTTATTTATTTTTCATAGTTTAGTGAAGTCAAAATGACACAGTTACACTGGATAAAATAGATATAATTAAATAATTCAAGAAAAATCTTAACAAAATTTTGTATGTTAGAGTTTTTTTTTAAATTTAAGCACTGGATTGGCGACCTATTCGATTCGTCGGGTAAAGACAATCCTAACCAAAATCAAAAATCTCAAAATAATAATAATATGGCAATGTTTAATTATGGTGTTGGCGGAAACGAGATAAAAGTAGACGCTAATGAAGCTATTCAAGAAATACAAGAGAATAAGTCATTAATTGTAAGCCAGCTTACCACCGATGAATCTTATACCCCGGAAATTGTAACAGGATTAAAGACTGTGGACGACGTCTTCAAGCATTTTCAACCTTCTATCAGTGTACAACATGAAACAGAAGATGGTACTGCAGTGGAGGAAGAGTTCCGTTTTCAGAATCTTGCGGACTTCACTCCCAAAAATCTTACGCAGAAATCAGAATATTTGCAACAACTTAGCGTGGAGCAGGAACAGTATAATAAAATTGTACGCCAGCTAAAAACAAATAAAATTCTTCGTAATATGCTGGAAAACGAGCAGACCAGAGCTGCTTTTGTGGAAGTATTAAAAGAAGTGGCACAAGAACTTGAAAAATAACCTAAAGACTTTACATTAAATCATGGATAGTAAATTACAGGCGGCAGAAGGCCAGCAACAAGGGCAGCAGCAACATTCGGGACAACCGAAAGGCAATCCACTTGCCGAGCTCAACAAAATTGGTGGGTTTGGTTTTGTAGAATCTGTTGTTGATGGTATCGCCAACATGAATCCGACAAGAAAGGCCAGGAAAGAAATATTCCTTACCGATAATAATAAAGGAGACGAGAGAAAAGAATTGCTTCAAAAGATCAACCTTTGGGTAAGTCTTTTAGAAGGTGCTGAATCTGCGGATAAAATGGCAGATGTGTGCAAAAATAAAGCACAACAGGCAGAAAATAGTTTAAAAACAAACTTAAAAAATACATTGGATACTGTTCGCCAGTTGGAAACATCTTACAGAACGGTAGCTCAGTTTTATAAAAATACAGAACTTGATAAAGTTGATAATGTGAGCATTGTTAACGCAAGTTTGGATCAGCTTTCAGATTTGGATAATCCTATCTTCATCGATGCTATTGCTGAAGAATTTAAAAGTTATTATGACCGTTTAGATCTCAGAGATAATTACTCTCTTTTAGCAATTCCAGGATATCTGGGATCTAATAAAGTGATCGAAAAATGGGCTAAGATCTGTAACGAAAACAAAGTGATGATGGTTACAGATTTTGCTAATCTTGATAAACCAGATGACGTTGTAGATTTATTCCATTCTGCAAACCTTACAGGCGGAGAACTTCACAGAAGTAATGTAATCATGACCTGTAACTGGCTTGTAGGCCGTGGAAGAGCAGAAGAAGTAGGTGAAGAAGAAAATGTTGAGCTTCCACCTTCGACTTCACTGGCTGGAAAGATCCACAAAACTTTAATGTCTCAGGTAGCGGCAGGTAAAAAGCATGGTAACATCAATGAAGTAGATGCTGTAAAATTCGAATTGAAGAAAAGTGAAATTTCTCAGTTGGAAAAAATGGGATTGGTTCCTATGGTTAATGAATATGGTAAGATCATGGCTTTCTCTGCAAAAACCTTATTTACTGGTGATAATATTGGACTTCAGACTTATTCTGTAGTTCGTGTATTTGACTATGTAACAAAAGTGTTATTGGATTTCTTAAACAGAAGAGCGTTTGAAAACTGGACGGCAAAAAATGAGGATGATCTTAGAAGACAGATTGTAACCTTCCTGGATGGAATCAAAGGAGCAGATAAACTGATTGAAAAGTTCAAAATTGTTCGTTTCGAGCAAGATAAAGTAAACAAAGACAGAGTATGGCTGGATATTCGTTTAACACCGTATTTCCCTACAAAAAGTTTCGTTATTAAATTGGACGGACATAAAGGGGATGATGGGAACGAATGGGAGTCTCAGTATACTCAGGACTAATATAGTATATCTTAACTTAATCATAAAAACCGATGCAATTTTACATCGGTTTTTTTCTACCAATTCATATGAAAATTAATATGTATACATTCAGGATTCTCTATTGCATACCTGTTTTCCTTCTGTTTTTTATAAGTTGTGAGAAGGAGTACAAAAGTCCGAATTACTATAAAAAAGATCTTTTTGAAGATGAAAGACATGAGGGAGAGGCTTACATTATGAATAAAAAGGAATGCATTGATGGCAGCGATATGGTTCTTGTAAGCTCAGATATAAAACTTGTGGATAGTTCTTCGGGTAGGGGAAGATCAATTTTTATTTACAGACTGAAGTCGGGGATGACAGAAAAGACAACCAGAGATTCTGTGGTTACTTATCCATTACAGTTTCTTTCCAATCAGCGACTGAAACTTAAAAAAGACTCCATGTATATTTTTCTTAAAAAACTTAATGGCTATCGCTTTATAGCGGAAGAGAAGAAGCTTAAATACCAGTGGCTTAAATCTGCGCCGGTATACACTGTAGGTACTGAAAGTAAATAGTTCTATCTTTGCATTTGCCCTGATTCAGTTTTAGTATCCTGCTGAAGGTTCTTTTTACTGCATCACAAATTGAATTATTTAAATAGAGTCATTTTTTTGGAAAAGAATTTTAAGAGTTCCGACTTTCTTAATGTGGGAAACAAGCTGTTGGTTTGGTATAAGAAAAATGCCAGAGATTTGCCGTTCAGAAAAACAAAAGATCCTTATAAAATATGGATTTGTGAAATTGTTTTTCAGCAGACAAGAATAGCACAGGGGCTTAATCATTACAATAATTTTATCAAAAGATTTCCAAATGTAGAATCTTTGGCAGGAGCTGCAGAAGATGACGTTCTGCTTCATTGGAAAGGACTGGGGTATTATTCCAGAGCTATTAATATTCATAAAGCTGCCCAGCAGATCATGACCGATTATCATGGTGTTTTCCCTTCTCAGTATGAAGATATTTTACAATTAAAAGGAGTCGGAAAGTATACAGCTGCGGCAATTTCGAGTATTTGTTTCGCAGGGAATATGCCTGCAGTAGATGGAAACTTTTACAGGGTGCTAAGCCGTATTTTCGCTGATGATTTCGATATTTCCAATTCCAGGGCTTTTGCTTATTTTTCCGAGCTGGCCACTTTAATTATGCCAGAAAATGTGGGCGATTTTAATCAGGCAATGATGGATCTCGGTTCTGAAATTTGTAAACCTAAAAATCCTCTGTGTGATGAATGCCCCCTGGAGGATGACTGTCTTGCATTTTCTTTAAATAAGATTTCAGAGTTTCCTGTCAAAACAAAAAAAGTAAAAACAGAAGATCTCCATCTGCAGTATTATTTTGTTCATTATAATGGGCAATTCGCTATTCAGCAGAGAAAAGATGATTTTATCTGGAAGAAACTTTTTGAGTTTCCGGCTTTTATTCCTGATGAATTGGAACCATTTGTAAGTGGTCTTAAGACAGTTCGTCATAAACTGACTCATAAAAATGTAACGATAGATATTTATAATGTTGGGATCACCTCAAAAGAAATTTGGGACGACTTTATTAAAAAACATCAATATCTCATAACGGACTTCTATGCGTGGCAGGATAAATCTTTTCCGAAGCCTTTGGAAAACTATGTTCAAAACTCATTGAAAGACTGAAATTTGTCGTATTAAATCTGAAATCTAATTTGTACTTTTGCAAAATGATTAAAAAAGTCATTTTTATATTTGCTTCATTGCTTTTACTTTCATGTGGAAAAGATCCTATTCCAAAGCCGTACGGAGAATTACGTCTGGAGTATCCCACACCAAAATATCAGAAATTTGAATCTAACTGTGCCTACAGCTTTGAGTATTCAGATTTTGCAACGATGACAAATGCTAAAAAGCCGTGCTGGTATTATCTGAATTATCCGAAAATGAAGGCTAAGATCTTCGTTACCTATTATCCCATTCAGAATGATTTTGCAGACCATATCAAGGAAGCTGAAAAAATGGTCTACGAACACACGATCAAAGCAAGTGCTATCGATACAAAATCTTTTGAATATCCTGAAAAGAAAGTATACGGAAACTTTTATGAGTTAAAAGGCCAGAGTGCTTCTAATCTTCAATTTTACATTACAGACAGTACAAAACACTTTGTCACTGCTTACCTATACTTTAATACAAGACCGAAACCGGATTCACTAGCTCCTGCAGTAAATTATATCAAGAATGATATGAAACACCTGCTGGATACTTTTGAATGGAAAAAATAAATCAGTTTAAAATACATTGAAAAATATATGAAACTTTTAGTTGTTGGAAGTGTTGCATTTGACGCAATCGAAACACCGTTTGGTAAAACAGATAAAATTTTAGGAGGTGCAGCCACTTACATTGCAATCACTTCATCAATATTAGGCGTAAAATCAGGAATTGTTTCTGTTGTAGGTGGAGATTTTCCACAAGAACATCTTGACATGTTTACAGACAGAGATGTCAATATCGAAGGCCTTGAAATTGTAAAAGAAGGAAAAACATTTTTCTGGTCAGGAAAATATCACAACGATTTAAATACAAGAGATACTTTAGCGACTGAAGTGAATGTTTTAGAGAATTTTGATCCTAAGATTCCGGATTCTATGCAGGATGCTGAGATCTTATTATTAGGAAACCTACACCCTGGAGTTCAGCTTTCAGTACTTGAAAAAATGAATCAACGTCCTAAACTTGTAGTTTTGGATACCATGAATTTCTGGATGGATACTGCTTTGGATATTTTGATGGATATGATCGCTAAAACAGATGTAATTACCATTAATGATGAAGAGGCAAGACAGCTTTCAGGAGAATATTCATTGGTGAAAGCGGCTAAGAAGATCCTTACAATGGGACCTAAATATGTTATTATCAAAAAAGGAGAACACGGAGCATTACTTTTCAATAATACTCAGGTATTTGCGATTCCGGCTCTTCCATTAGAAGATGTTTTCGATCCTACCGGTGCCGGAGATACTTTTGCAGGTGGATTTGCTGCATATCTGGCAAAGAAAGGGAAAATTGATTTCGATACGATGAAATCTGCATTAATTGTTGGTTCAGCTATGGCTTCCTTTACTGTAGAAAAATTCGGAACTGAAAGAATTGAGGAAGTAAGCGAGTCTGATATGTTCAGCAGATTGAAACAATTTAAGGAATTAACAACATTTGATATTGAACTTCAATAAATCAATGTTTTTAAGAAATATTTATAATAAAAAATTGAGTGTAATTCATTAAGAATTCTAAATTTGCAACTTGTTTAAAATATTAAAATGATAAATAAACTAAAGATCACTTTTCTTTTTGGAGTTTTTGTGATGCTCTTTGCTACCAACATGAAGGCTCAGCTAAAACAAGGGGACTTGGTAGATGGTATTGCTGCTGTAATTGGAGATGAAATCGTACTTGAATCTGACGTAGACGAACAGATGAATTATGCGAAACAGCAGGGAGCTTCCAAGACGGATAAGTGTGAGTTTTTGGAAAATCTGATCAACAATAAACTTCTTGTATTTGAAGCTAGAAAAGATACATTGATTGAAAATAGATCTGCAGCGATTAAGAGCCAGGCAAATGCTAAGTATTCGCAGCTGCTTTCTCAGTTTCCTGATGAAAAATCAATGCTTACCGCTTATAAGTTCAGAAATGCGTATGAAATGAAAAATGCTATTGAAAAAATAGATACCGATACGTATTATGGACAGGCGAAATATCAGAGAATTACTGATAAAGCTGACGTTACCCCTAATGAGGTAACCGATTTCTATAATTTGTATAAAGGGCAGTTACCTGAGATCAAAGATGAGGTTTCACTGGCTCAGATCATGATGTACCCAAAGCTTACAGAAGCTCATAAGGACGAATTGATCAATAAATTGAAAAAGATCAAACAGGATATCGCTGGTGGAGAGTCATTTGAAAGCCAGGCAAGGATCTATTCAGAGGATCCGGGTTCAGCATCTACCGGAGGTTTAATGAAAAACATATCTAAGGGGCAGATGGTGAAGCCATTTGAAGCTGCTGCACTTAACCTGCAGGAAGGAGAGATCTCAGACCCTGTAGAGTCAGAATTTGGTTATCACATTATTCAATTGGTGAAAAAATCAGGTAAGATTTATGATGCAAGACATATTCTTTTAATGGCAACGCCTACAGAAGATGAAGTGAAAACTGCCAGAAAAAAATTAGACAGTATCAAGACTTTAATTGCTGGAGGTAAAATTACATTTAAAGATGCTGCTTTTAAATATTCTGATGACAAGAAGACCAAGTTCAATGGTGGGGTGATTGCAGGATCTGACGGTTCTAATAAGATCGAAAGAGAAAGCATTCCTGGAACGATCAGCTATGAGTTGGCAGGTTTAAATAAAGATGACATTACAAATGCTTTTGATGATGAAGATGAAAGAAAAAGAAAAGTAGTTAAAATTGTAAAAATCGAGGAAGTAATTCCTTCTCACCAGATCACTCTGGAAACTGACTACGACAGAATAAAGCAAATGGCACTTAATAAAAAGCGAAATGAAATGGTTGAAAAATTTGTTAATTCAAAATTACCAACCACATTCATATCAATAGATAGCCGTTATGACTCTTGTAAGTTCAAAGGAAACTGGAAGAAAGAGGCTTTAAAGAAATAAATGAAAAACCTTCAGAATCTCTGAAGGTTTTTTTATAGAATAGGCTAAAAGTTATTACTTTTAGCCTATTCTATTTATTGCTCATTCGAATGGATCTTAAAAGAATGATATCAAATAATGGTCTGTTCATTTAAAAAATAATTGATATGGATTATAATTTTTACCAAACTAAGTTTCAGTCCGTGATTTCTAAAGTTTCTAAAAAACAACTGGAGCGTTTAGGTCTTCACATCGCTGTAAATGAGGTATTGGAATCTATTGTCATTAAAATTTATAAACCTGAATGGTCTGGTGATCCGCAATTCCCACTGAATGCGGTAAGCCGGATTTTTTTTTCAATTTGGGTTAACGATAAAACAATTGGAGAAAACAGGATATATTACAATATTCATGCATTCAAGCTTAGAGAATTAAAAGGATATAAAATAACCAGCAGAGATTTTGCTGATAGGTTTAGAAGACAATTTTCAAATGGGATAAATAATTGGCCTAATGCAGGAATGGAGTATGGACCACTAACCCTAATGGAAGGGTGGTTTGAATTAAATGATGAAAGCATTGAAAGGGATGCATCTGAATTGATTCAACAGTTTTTAGATATCAGTTTTATGATTGATGAGACCCTGAAACATTACAAAATTTAATTAAAATTAAAGCGAATATTTTTACAATAGAAATCAATAAAATCTTTGTTTTTAGTATTTTTACAGCATGAGCAATTTTATAGATTTTAGTACAGCCAAAAAGCTGCATACTATGGAATCAGAACAAAATAGGATTACAAAACTTTTTGACATAAAATATCCGATTATTCAGGCGGGAATGATCTGGCATTCCGGATGGAGACTTGCTTCTGCAGTTTCCAATTGCGGAGGGTTAGGTCTGATCGGAGCCGGAAGTATGTATCCTGATATATTACGGGAGAATATTCAGAAATGCAAAGCGGCAACAGATAAGCCTTTCGGGGTTAATGTTCCGATGCTTTATCCCAATATCGAGGAGATTATTCAGATTATTCTGGAAGAGGGGGTGAAAATTGTTTTTACTTCGGCCGGAAATCCCAAAACCTACACAGAAACATTGCAAAAAGAAGGAATAAAAGTAGCACATGTTGTTTCTTCAACGAAATTTGCGGTGAAATGTGAAGATGCAGGAGTAGACGCTATTGTTGCGGAAGGTTTTGAGGCAGGAGGCCATAACGGAAGAGATGAAACCACAACTTTTTGCCTTATTCCCAACGTAAAACAGCATGTCTCTAAACCGCTTATTGCAGCAGGAGGAATTGCGCTAGGTTCCCAAATGAAAGCTGCCATGATCCTGGGGGCAGATGGAGTACAGATTGGTTCCCGGTTCGCAGCAACAAACGAGGCAAGTGCTCATGAAAACTGGAAAAAGAAAATTACAGAATTGAACGAAGGAGATACCCATCTTACATTAAAAGAATTAGCACCGGTAAGGATGGTTAAAAATAAATTTTTTAATGAGCTGGAAAATATTTACCAGTCAGGAAGAGATGCCGGAGCTTTAGCTGCATCATTAGGAAGATCCAGGGCAAAAAAGGGAATGTTCGAAGGGGATATGGAAGATGGTGAATTGGAAATAGGGCAGGTATCTGCTTTGATTAATGATGTGCTTCCTGTTGAGAAAGTCTTTGCCAACTTATTGAAAGAGTTTGAAGAGGTGAAAATGCCTAAATTGTAATGAAGTACTGATGTAATGTCGATTGATGTAATAGAAGAAAAAGAAGAAAGTCTATATATAGAATACAATCATTCACTTGAAAAGAGACCTACATTGGTTTTTCTGCACGACTCCCTGGGATGTACCCAGTTATGGCGGGATTTTCCCATGAAACTTTCAGAGGCTTCTCAATGTAATGTTCTCGTGTATGATCGCCTGGGGTATGGTAAATCCAGTCCGATGCCAACCTCAGAAAGGCCCAACAACTATATGGAATTGGAAGCGGATCTGCTAAATGATCTGTTGATCGAACTGAATATCAGGGATGCGATCTTGTTCGGGCATAGCGATGGAGGGACGATAGCTTTGATCACGGCCAGTAAATACCCGAAAAATGTAAAAGCTGTTATTTGTGAAGCTGGACATATCTTCGTGGAAGAAGTAACCTTAAAAGGAGTATATGATGCTTGGGAGGCCTACAAAACAACAAACCTCTCCGAACGTTTACAAAAATACCATGGAAATAAGGTCGAAATGCTTTTTAAGGCCTGGACGGAAACATGGACCAGGGAAGGCTACAGAGACTGGAATATCGAATATCTGCTGAAAGACATTACTTGTCCTTTATTATTTATCCAGGGAGAATCAGATGAATATGGAACCCTTGAACAGGTGGAAAAAACGATCGGGCAGGTAAGTGGATCATCAGAAAAATACATTATTCCTGGTGTCGGGCATACTCCCCATAAAGAAGTTCCGGATTTAGTATTGAATAAAGCAGTGGATTTTATTCAGAATCTTTAAACTAAAATGATATAATTAATAGAAGCGGGCTTTAGCCCGCTTATCATATTAATAACCTGCCTCAGGCTTTAGCCAAAACTTATAATTTTTTCAATTCAGATTCGATATTCATTCTTGCCTGGTTTTCATATCTGTTTTTAAAATAATCAGTCTTAAAAATGTATTCTAAGTCCAGAAAATGTTGGAGCACCTTTTTTCTGCCAGGTTTATAGAGAAGATCCGGATATATGGAATATTCCTTTCTGATTTTTTTGGTATAATCAAGATAAACCTGACTACTTTGTCCTAAAATAGACAAGTCAGCATCTAGCAGATAATTGGTGTCACTATCATGAGATTTTTGATGGGCTTTGGTCGCTAAAATCTGTTCAAAAATCTCATCAATAGATTTTTGTTCCCTATTGATTTTCTGAAGTCTCTTTTTAGCAAGCTCAGCGCTTTTTTCTTCATTTAATTTTGAGGATGCATCATAAATTACATCATGGTAAAATATAGAAAAGCTAATATTCGAAAAATCTGAAATATGGGTTTTTACCAATTCGATTTCTGAAAACATATTGTCCAGATGTTCCAGATTATGATAATATCTTTCTTTTTGGGAATATTGGGATTCAATTTCCTTCCATAGAATATCAATAATATTTTGATCCTGGGTATGGAGGAGGAGATTCTTCTTAAATCTTTCTTGCAAATTCATTTCTCTGAACGGTATAAAAAAAGGAACTTAAAAAGTTCCTTGATTTGCTTCGATTGTTGCTTTCAGATCTGCCCAGCCACCGCCGTTATAGCCATCCTTTAAACCCTGAGAGTTTAAATATTCCAATGCTTTTCCGCTTCTGTTTCCACTTCTACAGAATATAACAACTGGCTTTTCGATCGATAAAATTTCATCCTTTCTGTCCTCAACTTCTCCTAATGGAATATTTTGAGCACCTTCTATATTACCGTCCATTTCCAATTCCATTGGTTCACGAACGTCTATTAATTGATAATTTCCTGATTTTAATACTTCTGTTAAAGACATAACTTTTTTGGTTTTAAACATTAAAAGAGTAACGAAAATACACAATTTTTTTGGATATAGTATTTCGCAAAAGCTTTAATTCTTAGAAAAGGGTATATCCGAAAATTAATGACATCGTACTGTAATCAGAGTCCCACATTACATAATTTCTTAAAAGGTTTCTTGAAGTATTCACTCTGAGCTCGACACTGAATTTATCATCGTATTTATAACCTGCCCCAAATGCAATATTATTGGCGGTTTTTATATCCATTTCAACATTGTCCTGTTTGAAAGAAGAATTAAGACCAATCCCAAGAATAAATGCAGCATTAACAAATATCTTGGATTTATCATTTAGGAACATATAGTGTCTGATTCCAATAGGTGTATCTAGCGATTTGTAGTCTATACTTTGAGTGATTTTTCTTTCAAAGTACGTTCCACGGTTGACTGTAGTTTCGGAATCGGTTTTATAATACTGATAAGTAGGCTCAATGAATATGGCCCATTTATTTTTGTTGTAAGGAAGGAGGAATTCAAATTCAGCTCCGATCCTGAAAGTAAATTTTCTGTCAAAATCTGCTTTTCCAGCCGGATCATAAGAATTGAATGTCGTTTGAAATTTCGAACTGCTGATTCCCGGTCTGATATTCAGATTAAAAAAGTCTCTTTTTTCTTTTATCTCAGCATAATTTACAGAACCACCGTTGGAACATGCATTGTATTTGACGAAAATTTTTGTTAGCGCATTTGTTTTGTAGTCTGCATTTTCAATTTCTTTATTTTCGATACCGCATGTAAGATTTTCCGAGATCTGTTTTTTATATTCATTGTTATAACGGACCAAAATTTCACTCACATAATAGGGCTTGTATACAAGCTGCTTTACATCAGATTGATCAATATTGTAAAAGAACCTTTTGGTGTCAGTATTTTGATAATAAAACAAATTAGCTTTTCCTTCAACCACATATTTTAGAAATAGGGTTTCTTCTTTAAAATCAGGTGTTTTATTCTTTGAAATATAGGCAATGATATCTGAAGAATGGTCTATCATTACTGTTTTTCTTACATATTTTTCAGAATTGTTGACCGCAAATTCAGAAATGTTTTTTATATCTTCCTTTTTTACCGGAGAAACATCGTTAAGTTTATATTCAAACTCTGTAGGATTATTTTTCCAATCTAAATCTTTAATTAATACTTCAGTCTTTTCTCCGGAATTATTAATAATATATCCTTTTTCAAATTTGATCTGGGCATAGTTCATGCCAACAGTAAAAAGCCCGATAAGGAGCCCTAGTTTCTTCATAGTTTTAATTTTTCAGTAGTAAATTTGTATTCATATTCTTTGATCAATATGAAAGCGGCAAATTTATAAAATAATCTTAATTTTGCAACGGGAAATCATGAATTCAACTGCTGAAAAATATTCTGAACTGATAAAGTCCAAAGCTCAAAGTTTTGGATTTCAGAATTGTGGTATTTCAAAAGCTGATTTCCTTGAAGACGACGCACGGCACTTAGAAAAATGGCTTAAGAATAATTTCCATGGAGAAATGAAATACATGGAAAATCATTTTGATAAAAGATTAGATCCCAGATTGTTGGTTGAGGGCTCTAAGTCAGTGATTTCATTATCTTATAATTACTTTCCCGAAGAAAAAATTTCGGCACTTGAAAACTATAAGATTTCAAAATATGCTTATGCTGAAGATTACCATGAAGTGATCAAAGAGATCCTTCGTGAGATGGTTGCTGAACTACAGGAAGAAATTGGCGATTTTGGATTCAGGGTTTTTGTGGATTCTGCCCCAATACTTGAAAGAAGTTGGGCAAAGAAATCAGGAATTGGGTGGGTCGGTAAGAATGCGAATCTTATCACCAAACAAAACGGATCTTTTTATTTTTTGGCAGAAATTATCTGTGATCTTGAATTGATTGCGGATCACGAAACCACCAATCATTGCGGGACATGCAGAAAATGTATCGACGCCTGTCCCACGAACGCTATTATTTCTGATAAAATTGTTGATGGGAGTAAGTGCATTTCTTATGCAACCATAGAATTGAAAAGCGAAATTCCTGATTATTTCAAAGATAAAATGCAGGACTGGATGTTTGGCTGTGATATTTGCCAGGATGTATGCCCATGGAATCGGTTCTCGGCTCCCAATCTGCAAAGCCGGTTTAAACCTAATGAAACCCTGAAAAATTTCAAGAAAGGAGAATGGAAAGAGCTGACCCAGGAATTGTTTTCTGATATTTTTAGAAAATCACCAGTGAAAAGAACAAAATTTGCAGGTCTGAAAAGGAATATTGAGTTTTTGGAAAAGGGGAAGTAATAGAGAATTTAAAGTTCAAAAATGAAAGTTGGGAATTATAAAAAAGAAGCCCACCTTTCGGTAAGCTTCCTTGAGAAAAAATTAGATTGGTTAAATTATTTCTTGATAATATCAGGCGTTGCAACAGGGTTCTGATCCCATCCTCCACCTAATGCTTTATAAATGGCCACACTGGCTTTAAGCTGATTTACTTTCTTTTCAACCAGTTCAAATTTAGATTCCAATGCATCCCGTTGGGTTAAAAGAACTTCCATATAATCTGCACGGGCATATTTAAAAAGATCATTGGAGATGTCAATAGACTTGGTTAGTGCATTCACTTCCTGGGTTTTAATATCAACACTACTTTCTAGATTATGAATTTTTGATAGCTGATTGGCAACTTCGATATAGGCTGCTAATACGGTTTGTTCATAATGATAAACTGCCTGGACCTGCTTAGAATTGGCATTATAATAAGCCGCTTTAATAGCATTTCTATTGATCAGCGGAGCAGTAAGTTCTCCGGCAAGAGAATACAGGAAAGACTGAGGTTTAACAATATACAAAGGATTGAAAGCCTGAAAACCTATTCCGGCGGAAATATCAAGGGACGGATAGAATCTGGCTTTTGCTGATTTTATATCCAGTTTGGACGCAGCAAGTTCATATTCAGCCTGTTTGATATCAGGCCTGTTTTCCAACAGTTCTGAAGGTATTCCACTGTAGACAGGTTGAGGAACAAGAGTATTAAAGGTATTTTTAGTTCTTTCCACTGGTTGCGGGAATCTTCCGACCAGGTAATTAACTCTGTTTTCGGTCTCTACAATTTTTTGTTGGATGTCATATTGCATTCCCTGTGTTTTTAATACCTGTGCCTGAAAACGCTGTACAGCAAGTTCATTGGAACGGGCAAACTTTTTCAAATCTCTTACCACCTGCAAGGCATCATTTTGAATTTTTATATTCTGTTGGAGAATATCCAGTTCATTATCCAGAGCTAATAACTCATAATAAGAATCAGCTATTTCAGCGATAAGATTGGTTGTCATAAAGTTTTTCCCTTCAACACCGGCCAGATATCTCTGTACCTGTGCCCGGGTTGCATTGTGTAGTTTTCCCCAGATATCGGTTTCCCATTTTGCCTGAGCGCCAACTGCAAAGTCAAATAAAGGATCAGGCATTTCTTTACCAGGTTCAATTTCTGTATTCGCTTCCATAGCGCCGATGTTGGTATAACGGCTGACTTTATCCAAACCAGCTCCCGCTTTTAAACCTACAGAGGGTAAATATTCTCCTTTACGGGCTTTGATCTCATTTTTAGAAATCTCTATTTCCTGAAGAACAATATTAAGTTCCTGATTGTTTTTCAGTGCTTCATTGATGAGTGCCTGAAGATTCGGATCACTGAAATATTCATTCCATTTGATCTTTCCGGTATTTGAGGTAGCATCATCAGTACTGCCATATTTTTCCGGTACTGTTTTATTTTCAACACGTTGCTCTATTTCTATTGGTTTACAAGCCGCAAGGCTTAAAAAGACCAGCGCAATACCTGTATATTGATATATTTTATTCTTATTCATAGTGTATCATATCTTCGCTTAGCGGTGATTCATCTTCGTCTTTGATCATTTTTTTGCCATCAGACCATTTGGCAAAAATGTAGTATAATCCGGGAATAATAATAACTCCCAATAAAGTTCCTACAAGCATTCCTCCCAATGCTGATGCACCAATGGTATGATTCCCGATAGCTCCGGCGCCTCCGGCAAAAATCAATGGTACAAGACCTGCAATAAAAGCAAAAGAAGTCATCAGAATCGGACGGAAACGGATTCTCGCACCTTCTACTGCCGCTTCAAAAATGG
Source organism: Chryseobacterium sp. T16E-39 (assembly GCF_002216065.1). Taxonomy (NCBI): domain Bacteria; kingdom Pseudomonadati; phylum Bacteroidota; class Flavobacteriia; order Flavobacteriales; family Weeksellaceae; genus Chryseobacterium; species Chryseobacterium sp. T16E-39. The sequence goes on from NZ_CP022282.1 coordinate 4,442,498, forward strand.
AGTCTCCTGACTGTCTCTTCTGTACGGCAAACTCAACAATCAATACGGCGTTTTTACCAAGCAATCCGATCACCATAATAAGTCCCACCTGAGCGTAAATGTCATTTTCGAGACCCATTGCTTTAAGTAAAAGGAAAGATCCGAAAACTCCAACAGGAAGTGAACAGAGTACAGCGAAAGGAATCACAAAACTTTCATATTGGGCAGCTAATACAAGGTATACAAATACAAGGACAACAAGGAATACATAAATAGCCTCATTCCCACGTTGCGCTTCATCATAAGATAATCCCTCCCAGGCTACTTTATATCCATGAGGCAAAGTTTTCGCCGCAGTTTCGTTAATCGCAGTGATCGCATCAGCAGTGGTATATCCTGCTGCAGGCAATCCACGTATGGCCGCAGAATTATACATATTATAGCGCGTAATTTCGTTTGGTCCCTGTGTTTTTTTCAACGTCATAAATGCTGAATAGGGAACCATTTCACCACGGTCATTTTTTACATAAAGTTTCATGATATCTGTAGGAAGTCTTCTGAATTCAGGAGAAGATTGTACATAAACTTTAAAGAATTGTCCGAACCTGATGAATCCCTGCTCGTAGGTACTTCCAATCAAAATATTAAGGTTATCCATTGCTTTACCAATAGAAACTCCTTTTTGCATTGCGGCATTATTATCGAATACGAGTTCATATTGTGGATAGTTAGCAGCGAAAAAAGTGAAAACTCCTGTGAGTTCTTTACGTTTTTTAAGATTGGCTATAAACTCTTTATTGATCTTATCAAAATCCTGATAATCTGTAGTTCTGTTAAGGTCCAGCAGTCTCATTGAAAAACCTCCGGAAGATCCAAATCCAGGTACTGCAGGGGGTTCGAAAAACTCAATGGTCGCCCCAAGGTCTTTAGATTTTTGTTCAAGTTCTTCCATGATTTCTTTTACAGAATGTTCACGGGCACTCCAGGTTTTAAGATTGATCAGACATGTTCCTGCATTGGAACCCCGTCCTTCTGTCATGATTTCATATCCAGCGAGTGACGATACAGATTCCACACCATCTACACCCTGACAGATCTTTTGTAGAGCCCTGGAAACCTTATTGGTTTGTTCCAGCGTAGATCCTGGAGGGGTTTGGATAATAGCATAAATAGTTCCCTGATCTTCATTCGGGATAAAACCTCCGGGAAGAGTCTTATTGATCACAAAAATTCCTGCAGAAAATAAAATCAGGATTCCCCAGGTTACTACTTTTCTGTTAACAATCTTTCTCAGTAGTTGGGCATACTTACCTGTTATTTTATCAAAGCCTTTATTGAATGCATCAAGTGATTTTGTAAACAGATTGGATTTCTTAGGTTTTCCGTGGTTATTTTTCAAAAGCATAGCCGCTAAAACCGGAGTCAGTGTAAGTGCCACAACAGCTGAAATAACAATAGAGCTTGCCATAGTGATGGAAAACTGACGGTAGAAAGTTCCTACGGGACCGGTCATAAATGAAATAGGAATAAATACCGCAACCATCACTGCTGTAATAGCAATAATAGCTCCTGCAATTTCCGCCATAACTTCTTTTACAGCCTTATACGGGGAGATATTACTTTCTTCCATTTTAGCATGAACCGCTTCAATAACTACAATGGCATTATCTACAACAATTCCGATGGCGAGTACCAACGCAAAAAGGGTAACCAGATTTATGGATAAACCAAACAGCTGTATCACAAAGAAAGTTCCTACCAAAGAAACGGGAACGGCAATGATGGGGATCAGTGTTGATCTCCAGTCTCCCAAAAATATAAACACTACAATAGCAACCAGGATAAATGCATCCCTCAATGTATGGACAACCTGTTCTATAGATGCATCCAGGAACTGGGAAACGTCATAGCTGATCTTATAATCCACTCCGGGAGGGAAATTCCCTTTCATTTCTTCCAGTTTTGATTTGACATCCTTTATGACATCATTTGCATTACTTCCATAGTTTTGTTTAAGGACAATAGAAGCGGATGGATGTCCGTCAAGATTGGAATAGATATCAAAAAATTCACTTCCCAATTCGACCTTGGCAACATCTTTAAGCTTAATATTTTCTCCTTCTGCATTAGAGCGTACAATAATATTTTCGTACTCTTCCGGCTTATTGTACTGTCCTTTATAAGTAAGTACATATTCGAGGGACTGAGCGGCAATTCCTGAACTCTGACCGATCCTTCCAGGACGGCCAATGATACTCTGTTCACCAATGGCTTTCATGACTTCATCTACCGAAATAGAATAAGCACGCATACGGTCCGGATTCAGCCAGATTCTCATGGCATACCTCCGGCTCCCCAGGATCTGGGATTTGGCAATTCCATGGATCCGGTTGATTTCAGGAATGATATTCACCATAGCATAATTATACAGGAACTTTTCATCCATGCTTTTGTTGGTACTGAATAAATTCACATACATCAACATGCTGGGCTGAATAGGATTTACAACCACTCCTTCCTTTTGTACAAGTTCCGGAAGTAGTGGCATTACCTGGTCCACTCTGGTTTTTACGAGGACTACTGCTGCATTGGGATCTGTTCCCGGATCGAAAACAACGTTCACCGTTGCTTCTCCTGCACTGGTGGCATCGGTTGTGATATAACGCATTCCCTGCACACCGTTTATGGCATTTTCAATAGTAATCAAGGATGATTTCACCAATACATCAGCACTCGCTCCCGGATAGGCAATAGATACGGCAACGGTGGTGGGTGCAATTTTAGGAAACTGTTCAGTAGGAAGCTGTTTGATGGCCAATCCTCCTACAAATAGGATGATGACCGATATCACGATAGCGAATACCGGCCGGTGTATTACTTTTTTAAACATAATTCTGCTTTTGAATTACTCTGCATAGAGTTCAAGGTTGGACATCACTTTTTCAGGTTTTTGATAACGGGCAGAAATCTTTTGGTTTTCCTTTACCATTCGCAACCCATCGAGGAGAATTCTCTCATCTTTTCCAAGTCCTGATGCAACTACATAGATATGCGGCAATTCAGCAGTAATTTTTATTTCCCGCGCTTTTACTTTATTGTCTTTGGTAATAACATATACATATTTTTTCTCCAATTCCTCAAAAGTAGCTTTCTGAGGAATCAGCATCGCATTGTCGTAGGGAGAGGTGATCAGAATATTTCCGGTTTCCCCATACCGGAGAAGTCCTTTTGGATTGGAAAAAGTTGCTCTGTAGGCAATATTTCCTGTTTCATTATCGAAATCAGATTCAATGGTTTCAACAACACCATCCTGACTGAATGTTTTGCCATTCGCCATTTTTAAGCGGACATGCATAGGATCGTTGTCCTTTCTATCACTCATCTGGTTGAGGTATTCAGCTTCCGGAACATTAAAATACACCCACATTTTACTATTGTCGGAAAGTTCTGTAATAAGCTCTCCGTCATCGACAAGGCTTCCTTTACGAACATGTAAACGACCTACGATTCCGTTGAAGGGAGCACGTATTTCTGTAAATTTTAAATGGGTATTCATTGAAGAAAGTTCTGCCTGTGCTTTCTCATATTTGGCCTTGGCCATTGCCATTTCCTGGGGTGCTACAATATCTTTATCTGAAAGATTTTTTGTATTCTGATATTCGATTTGAGCATATTTTGCTTCGGCCTTCGCCCGATTGACATCGGATTCATAAAGATTGGGCATGATTTTGAATAACAATTGCCCTTTTTGTACATATTGCCCCTCGTCGACATATAGGGACTGGATATATCCTTTTTCCTGAGCACGAAGCTCAATGTGATTAATAGACCGGATCTGTGCCACATAATCTTTGTCGATTAATGTATCCTTAATAAGTGGACTTGTTACATTAAAAACGGCTGCTTCTGCTTTTTCTTTTTTCTCAGACTGACAGCTAATGCATAGTAGAATAATGCACAGGTTTATATACATGAGACTTTTCTTGACCATGGTAATATTTATAATAATTTATATTTGAAAAAATAGAGTTACGGGCTCTCTAAGAGAAAGCCTTAAGATTTTCGAAAAAAGTAATATAAAATCACAGTCTGATGACCCTGTACTGGATGTACAGATCATCGGTGGAAAGTTTTAGATGTTCGGAATTAGCAAAAAATACAGCACTTTGTCTGTTGTGAAATATGCTGACAAGGTCTGATCTGAAATAGAGCGATGATTCCCTGAAAAACACCAACAATTCCGGAAGGGCAGATGTTTCTACAGTATCATCATTTTCATTTTCGTTTTCGGAAAGGTTGGCCCTGAGCTTATGATAAGGCGGGCGGGAAATACTGTACTGATCTTTAAATTCCTGATTGTTAAGGGAAAAATCTGAGCTATTGCCGTTCCCCGGAGAAGCACTGGATGTGTAAGGGGTGAAATCAATATCAAAGGTAGTATACGTAGATATCTGTCCAGAGTACAAACCCAAAACGGTAAGTAAAGCAAATAAAACGGTAAACAGATATTGATGAAATCTTCCTCGCATCCCGAAAGCAAAGGTAATTAAACTTCAAAACCGGAACAAAAAAATGGAGATTAAAAAAGTGTTAAAAATTTAAATTAGCGAGAAAATATCCGAAAAGAGAGTTGAGGATAATAGAATGAATAAAAAAGTAAGAAGAATAAATTTTAAAAAGGAAGAAAGTTTTGAAATTTTTGGTGATAAATCCTCTTTTGGAATTTTTCGTGTTCCAAATTAAAGAGGGTAAACGACCATTCCTTAAATTCAGACGTTTAAGGAGGTGAAGATTTGATAAGTGAAAATTAGCTGAAAAGCCTTTCCTAAAAAGAAAAATTGACTTTCAAAAAGATAAAATCTTTTAGAAAATCAACGTCTTTTTTGTATTCTTTTTGGAGCTATTTTTACTCTTACTTTAAATCTTTTTTGGGATTTAGTGTTTTTACGCATATTTGTAACTATTTCATACTTAAATATACTGATTTTTCCGATTGAAACAAATATTTTTGTGATAAATTGAAAATTAATTTTACGTAACCTTGTAAAAACAGATCTGTGAAAAAAATAGTGATCATATTCTTAAAAGCTTTAGGAATCATTCTTGGGATTGTGGCTTTATACGTTGTTCTTGTTCTTTTAATTCCTTTTATCGGGGTTTCAGCAAAAGATGACGGAGAGAAGAAAGAAATTCCCATCTACATTTATACGAATGGAGTACATACGGATATTGTAATGCCTGTAAAAAATGATTTGCAGGACTGGAGTACAAAAGTTCTGTTTTCTAATACCACTTCAAAAAAGACTGATTACCAGTATATAGGAATTGGCTGGGGAGATAAGGGATTCTATCTTGATACTCCTACATGGGCTGATTTAAAATTTTCTACAGCTTTTAAAGCTGCTTTTTGGCTAAGTGATTCGGCTATGCATTGTACCTATTACAATACAATGAAAGAAGGAGACGACTGTAAAATGATCATGATCAGCAGATCACAGTATAAAAAATTAGTAGAATTCGTGGAAGCTAAATTTGACAGAGACAAAAATGGTAATTTTATGGTCATTCCTACAACTGCTGTATACAGTGATAATGATGCATTTTATGATGCGAAAGGAAGTTATAACTTCTCTTATACCTGCAATACCTGGACGAATGATGCATTAAAAGCAGCAGGACAAAAAGCAGCGTTGTGGACTGCTACAGATTTTGGGATATTCAGGCACTATAAGTAGGAGAATTGTATTACCTACTATACTTAATAATTTAAAATGATAACGGAAATAGAACAACAAACCCTAGATATCGATTGGTTTCTTACCGATGGTCATCACATAGGTTTTATGGCTTCTGGTGGGGGAAGATTGCCTGATTCTGTAGCAAGGTCTTCGGAAAATAATGAAAAATTAGTTTCTTATTTCAGGGGTTTACCTGAAATATCAGCTTGTACAGTTAATCCCGAACTAGATGATATATTGACCAAAATACATGGAAGCGGTGCAGATGAAAGATATCTTGAGGATTATATATCAATGACAAAGAAGGGATTGTATTCATTTGATAAAACCAATTTTAATAATTTTCTTGACGGTCAGTATCATTTGGTAGCAATACCTATAAAAGCTTTAATCATAAGTGATTTACCTAAAGATATATTAGGAATTCTTAAAGAGACTCAATGTTCTGACAAAATAAGTGATGTTAAGAAATTAGACTGTAAAAGTTGGTAACTTCAAATAGGTTGAAAAATGATTCTATACTATAAGAGTTAGTAACCAGATTTTATTTTTTTTGGTTCACATTATTGTACTTTTACTATGGACAAGAAAATGCTACCTTACATTTTTCCACCACTCAGTAAATTTTTGATCCTGTTGATTCAAATGAACTAATTCTCCTATCATCGGCGTTGCTAATCGATAAGACTGATTTTTTGACAGCGCAGAAATCTTTTCTAAAGGTTCTTTCCATGGATGATTGGCTAAAGTAAATTTAGAGTTATGTACGGGAAGTAAATTTTGAGCTCCCAATTCTTTTGTAGCCAGAGCGACTTCTTCAGGTAGCTCATGTACCGATTGCCAAGCCTTGTTATATTGTCCACATTCCATAATGGCCCAGTCTATTTTTCCGTATTTTGATCCTATTGTTTTAAATCGGTCATCACGGCCACCGTCACCGCTGTAATAAATATTCATGGATGGGGACTGAATCAGAAATGAAAGCCATAGTGCCTGTCCACTTCTAAAACCTCTGCCTGAATCGTGATGGGTGGATTCCGTGAATATTTTAAATCCTGGTTTAACATCTACAGATTCATACCAGTCCTTTTCTACAATTTGTTTTTGGGTATATCTCCATCGTTCAAAATGAGCTCCGTTCCCTAATCCGCAGACTACGAATTTTACTTTGTTTTGTAAAGCCTTTATCGTTTCATAATCCAGGTGGTCATAATGATCATGGGATAGTAAAAGGTAATCAATATCTGGCAGATCATTTACCGTATAAATATCACTTCCTTTGTAAGCTGTTACACTTCCTGGTATTGGGGAAGCTGTTCCGCTGAATACGGGATCTACAAGAATCTTTATCCCATTTAGCTGAAGGAAAAAAGAAGAATGCCCAAACCATACGTAGGCATTATCGAAGGGATCCAGTCTTTTCAAATCTGTCTTTACTGAGGGAAGTGAGTCCACCGGGCTTCTGTTTGGGAATTTTGTAAACAGGGTTTCATACAATACTTCCGGCATACTATATCCTTTAGTGAGTGTTGGTCGTTCTATCAGGTTCCTGAATCTGCCATTTTTATAATGAGAAGATGATTTAACCAGTTCCAGACGCTTTCCTTCTGGCAAAGCTCCGAACTCTTCTTTCCTCATGTAGAAAAAGGTAACGATGCTGAGAACAACAATTATAGCCGTCAGCAGGATAAGTATTTTCCTGAGTACTTTTACAGTTTTTTTCAATGTGCTTTATTTTTTACTTTTCAATGTTTTTTGTTCCGTCCAATGATTACCATCTCTTCATTTGCATTAAATAAAGATAGTATTTTTGAATAAAATTGTCTTTATCCATTGACTTTTTTGGCTTTTTTATATAAGACGATTTATAACTTATTATACTTTATCAGGCTGTTTACGGTTGCTATTATCGCTTCTTTATTTGTTCTCGGTTTCCAGCTTAAAACATTTTTAGCTTTAGCATTACTTGCCTTTCTGTTTATGCCTAATAAGGGCGCAATAGCTTTTGCTCTCGAATTGAAAATTGCTGCAAAACGGATCACCCAGTCAGCTACTTTTTTGTTCGAAATTTTTTGGGATACTTCGGGCATCTCTTTTTTGAGAAAATCTGCGATTTCTGGTAATGTCATCGTTCCATCTGACAAAGCGAGAAAACGTTCTCCGTTAGCTTTTGGGTCTTCCATAGCACGAATATGAAGATCTGCCAGATCGCGGACATCTACGATGGCAAGTTCTATATTAGGGATCAGCTTCATGCTTCCGTCGAGCATACTCTTCAGGAGTCCAAAGCCACTTGACAGCTTATCAGTAAATGAGGGTCCCAGAATAGCGGTAGGATTAATAACACTTAGCTCCAGACCATTTCCTTCGTTTTTGATATAGTCCCATGCTGCACGTTCAGCAAGTATTTTTGATTTGTTATAAGCTGATAATCCTTTTTCATTAGGATCTGTCCAGCTTTTTTCAGTGATCAGACGGGTTGGATCCTTATGACTGTAACCTACCGCTCCAAAGTTTGAAGTCATTACAACGCGCTGTACACCTGCATTTCTTGCTGCTTTTAATATCCTTACTGTTCCTTCCACAGCCGGACGTATCATCTCATCTTCATGTTTGGGTAAATGAAGAAAGATAGGTGATGCAATATGCAATACATAGGTACATTTGGTTACAGCCTCATCCCAGTTTTTATCCTGTAAAAGATCTGTTTCAATGAATTCCAGATTTTCAAAAGATGAGAGACCCGCATTGGTCAGCATAGCCAGTATTTCATCTTTTCTGGATAAGGAACGTAATGTGGTCCTTACTCTGTATCCTTTTTGTAAAAGCTGCAAAATAGTATGAATGGCAACGAACCCTGTACCTCCTGTTACCAATACCAATTGATTATTGTTTAAACTTTCCATTATGGTGATTTTTACTGGAACAAATTTCGATAAAATTGATGGCAGATATTTTGTTTAAAAGTCCAGATTTACTTTGTTGAGAGGTTCTTTTACAAAGAAAAACAGGGTCAAAAAAAAGACCCCAAAATTGGGGTCTCATGTGTGATTTGATATTATCTTATTGAAAAATATCTGGAAAACTATGCAAGTTTTACATTTACTGCGTTTAATCCTTTTTCACTTTTTTGTACTTCAAAAGTTACTTTATCGTTTTCACGAATAATTCTTGTGCTTAATCCTGAAGCGTGTACAAAGATATCCTGTCCTCCGTCTGCTGGAGAAATAAATCCGAAACCTTTTGTTTCGTTAAAAAATTTTACTGTGCCTTCTTGCATTGTAATTGTTATTAAAATTGTTGTTATTTTATTATTTTACCAATTGAATATCGATAGCTGAGAACCCTTTTGGAGATCTCTCTTTCTCAAATGATACTTTATTTCCTTTCTTTACTGGCTCCGCACAGTTGTTGCTATGGAAAAATACATTTTCCTTAGTTTTATCTTCAGTGATAAAACCATATCCTTTTTCACTGAAAAAAGTAATGATTCCAGACTTGCGGATTTCTTCTTCAGGAATAGGTGCTGCTCCTAGCTGGATATCGTCAAGATTGATTTCTTGTGTTTCTTCCGGTGGAGTAGAAGTAAGTCTTCCGTATGAGTCAACATACGTTAGCATTTCGTCTAGTCCTTTTCCTTTGTTGTTATTAGTTTTGCGGTCTTCACGACGTAAAGCCTTTTCTTTTTGTTTTTGAATTTTTTTCTTGAAATTTTCTTTTTTAGAGAAAGAATCTGCCATAAATTAATTTTATTATTTAGTTATTGTATTAAGTATTGGGTTGGATTTATGGTATATAACCTATCCGTTTTTGCTTTTTTTTCAACAGGGATCATTGGCTGTTCAATATCTTTTTCCGTACGAGAAATGGAGGCTGTCTCAATTTCTGTGGGATTATTTAATAGCATATCAGCGAATTTCCTGATTTTATCTGATACTGTTGAAGAAAAAAGTAGGGTCTGTCTTTTCTGAGGAATAAGTTTAAGAACTTTCTTCACATCATTCACAAAGCTCGGGTCGAGCATTTTATCAGCTTCATCCAAAACCAGAATTTCGATTTTGGAAAGATTAATAGGTCTGTAGTTGATCAGATCGAGTAACGACGTAGGAGTTGTAATGAGAACATCCACTCTTATTCTTAAAGCAGCAAGTTGATTTCCCTGTGATGTCCCATCATGAATAGTCAGTTGAGAAAGCGGAAGATATTTGCTGTAAATTCTAAAATCTTCTTCGATCTGGATGGCCAGTTCTTGTGTCGGGGTTAAAATAAGCGTTCGGATCTCCTTATGTTCCGGAGAACTTCTTTTTAATAATTGAATAACCGGCATTGCAAATGCAGCTATTTTCCCTTTCTCCTTCGGTGCAAAACCAAGAAAATCTCTACCTTTCAGAATCTGTGGAATAGCACCACTCTGTATTTCTGTAGGTTTTGAATATCCTGTCTCTGTTGCGGCTCGGATAATGGGGTTTATTAAATTTAAATTTTTGAAATTCATTTATAAGGGTTGCCGAATCTTCGACCTTTGATCAATCCTTTGCAGAAATTGAAATATTTATTTTGTTATTGGTGTATTATGGTTAAATTTAAGAAATAATCTTTGTTTTCCCATTATTTATCTTGCTTTTGTTCACCAATAATCTAAAAATAATAAAGATCAGTTGCTGAGTTTGCAATAGCGTGCCATGCTTCAATTAAATAAGCACTTCTTTACGCCCGTAAACCCTAGAGTCTGCGTAGTGGTCTTCTTTTGTAATTTCTACTGAGAGTAAATCTCCTAAAGGAGTAAAAGGATCTTCAAATTGTTTTTCTATTGTTTGAGTTTTAAAGTTGCCTATATAAATATTCATTTATGAAATAAATAAGGGTTAATTTTTGGCAGCTGAAAAAGCAAAAACTGAAAGAAAAAAATAAGTATTCTAAACTGTAACAGAGAGCAAAGGCAGAGGCCTGTTTATTTATTAAACGCAAATATACGAAAAAATAATGGAATGAGGGTGTTTTAATTGATTGATTTTCAAAAAATTGTTTCAAACATGTTATGATTAATAATGAAATGCCATTACTAAGGATACAATATATCGGACGGGAATCATTTTACTAAAATTAATACATTGCCCATCATATTGCCCCTCATTTTGATTGTGTTCTGATTACCTGTTCTTTAGTTAAATAGAGTATTGTTAGACTGTTTTTTTTTAACCCCTATAATCATGAGCCATAAGCATATTCCTACTTCACCTAGGCTGGCCGGTAGCATAATATAATGGGGAATAAAAGTTTGATCATAGGTGGGGAAGAGAAAAGTTCCGAAAAAATCGATTAGATATCCAAAGCATCCCGCCATTAAAAGAATTCCTAATATTTTGGGAATAAATCCTGATCGATAAACAAGATAACCAAAAGGAAGTAACCAAAGTCCCCAAAATATATGGTTTACAAAATTACCATCGTGATATAAATCAAGATAAAACTTAACGTGGGTATGAAGTTGCCCTTCAGTATACATTTTCGGATAACCCGAGTTACTCAATAAGTTGATGACAGCAAATTTATTGGATAAATTGACGAAGGAAATGGGAACCTGCACAAGAGCAAAAGCAACCATTATTTTAGCGTAGAAATCATTAACGGGTTTGAAAAGTTTATAAAGAATAAATGGTAGTACTAAAAAAGAAGTCCAACAAATTATTTCACAAACAATTCCAATTTTGAATAGAGGTAGAAAAGCTGGAATCTCAGCTTTAAACTGTGTTACCTCATCTGGTAATTTAAGTTTTGAAGGAATATATTGTAAACAAAGGATACCAGTTATAATAACAATTAAATAGGTAAATCCGGCGATTCTTGCGGTTTTTATTTGGGAGTCCATAAGTATATCAGGTTAAACTCTAACAAAGATATTTGATACCCTGCTGTGCTCAACTTAACATTTGTTAGGAAAATAATTCACGCCTTATTCTGCTTAAGCTTTCAGGTTTAATGCCTAAATAAGAAGAGATGTATTTAAGGGGAACATTTTTAATAATATTGGGTTGTTGGTTGATTAATTTTAAATATCTCTGTTCGGCTGTAAGGGTCGTTAGATCGTTCATTCTCTGCCTGTCCTCTTCCTGTACTTTTTCAAATAGCTTAATTGTAAAATCTTTTTGAGTTTTGCTCCTCTGGGCTGTCGCAATAGCATCCTCATGTGTAATTCTTAGAAGCTCACATTCGGTTATACAATGAAGAGTCTGATTAGAAACAGTTTGGTTAATAAAGTGAAAATAAGAAGTGAAAAATCTTGAATCATTATTGAGATCAACCGTTACCTCTTCACCATTTTCATTGGTATAAAAATTACGCATCTGACCTGATACTATAAAATTATGGTATTTCGGAACTGTACCCGCCTCTTCGAGAAGCGTATCCCTGGGAACAAAAACAGGTTTGAAAGTACTACGGCAATTAGCCCGGTCAGATTCTGGCAACGCAATAATTTGTTCTATATAGTTAAATAAGGTTTCGTAATAATGATCCATTGCTTTCGTTTCGTTTTAATGCTGAAAATTGAAAAAGGTAATTCAGATTACATTTATCAGGTACATAAAATTACTTCATTTTTTCAATATATTTTACAGCGAAAGATGGTACATATTTTATTGAATGTATTCTATTTGAATTTTTAATAAATATTATTTATAAAAAGAGATGATGACCTTATTATTTTAATTCCAATTCAAAAATTCCTGATGGAACAGAAAAATTCTTTAATACAGTATCTTTTACAAAAAGAAATCCCAGGTCTTTAAAAAATCTAACGATGGGATCATTCTCAGTTGTATTGATCCAAATGCTGTCTGTAAAGGTAATGGCTGATCTGCTTTTATTCCAGAGTGATTGTCTTACTTCGGGTAGATCATATTCCGGAAGTAGAGCAAAATCTATTATTTCTGTCATTCTTTTTCCTTCTGGAGAGCCGGAATAGCTGGAGCCACTTTTAAAAAGACAATATCCGACAGGCTCATCATCCACAAACACCATGATGAGCTGAGTGGAAAGATCATTCAGTACATTGATCATTTTTTTATACTCGACATATTCGGCAAGGTATTCTTCTATTTTTTCGGGTGAAATAATTTCCTGATATCTATTTCTGATGTACGGTCTCATTACAGAAAAAAGATAGTCGATTCCCTGATCTGATCCTACTGTGAATTTTGAAATAATCTCCATTTAGATTTCTTTTTTTTCAAAGTTAGTGGATTGTGAATCGATTATATAGGTACAGTTCTATACAATTGAGTCAGTACAGTTGGTTTTTAATTGATATTTATAAGAACACATTTGTACATTTGTTCTGAAAAGATGAATCAGTATGCAAACGTACAGATATGAAGTTTTTACTTCTGTCATTGAGAGCAAAATAAAAAAGGGAATACTTAGACCGGGTAGCCGCCTTCCTTCTGTCAGAGAAATTAAGAACAATTATCACCTCAGTACCAGTTCTGTTCAAAGCGGTTATGATTATCTGGTCATAAAAGGGTTAGTAAAGAATATTCCACGTTCCGGTTATTTTGTAGCTTCAGATAGAAAACAAAATATAACCAAACCTTTATTGAATGAATATACTGCAAAAAATGAAGTCTTTAGCAGAAATGTTACATTAATTTCGCCAAGAAATAGACCTTCGGAGTATACCTCATTTAATTCTGCCACACCAACAGATCTTTTGATTCCTCAAAATCTGATTTTAAAAAAAATGCAGGAAGTGATTCGGGAAAAAGGAGCTTCACTTCTCCGTTATTATCCTGTCAATGGATCATGGGAGTTGAGAAATCAAATTGCGGATAGAGCATCTCAATATGGATGTATGCTTAATCCTGAAGAATTAATTATTACAGACGGGGCTTTGCAGGCGCTTTATATTGCTTTGGCATCTGTTACAAATCCAGGTGATCTTATTGCGGTTGAAAGTCCATGTGTATTTTCTGTTTTAGAAGTAATCAGCAACCTAAGGCTTAAGACAATTGAAATCTTTGTCCATAATGAAAATGGATTTGATGCGGCATATTTAAAAAAAGTATGTTCGGATCATCCGATCAAAGCTCTTGTGGTAACTCCTAATTTTCATAACCCAACCGGGATTCTTATGTCGGATGATACCAAAAAAGAATTGCTTTCGATTGCAGTTGAGCATCAATTTCCAATTATAGAAAATGATATTTATGGAGATCTTTATTTTGGAAATGAACGACCTTCTAATATTCGTAATTTTGATGAAGATGGTTGGGTAATGACCTTTTCTTCTTTTTCAAAGACACTGGCTCCGGGAATCCGGCTTGGTTGGCTGCATGCGGGTAAATACACTGCAGAAACTGAAAGACTAAAGTTCGCTTTGGGAAGGTCTGTGGCTCCGATATATCAGGAATTACTCATCAGATTGCTCGAAGACCGTAGCTATGACAAACATTTACGGTCATTTCGTAAGCAATTGAAAAAACAGGCAAAAGAAGTCCTGGAGGCTTTACGTCAGTATTTTCCTGACCGTTCATATTTTCAAACTCCCGACGGGGGATATAGTATTTGGGGAAGTTTACCGGAGCAAGTTGATATGAAATCTTTCTACACCTATTGTGAAAATCAAAGAATATTATTTACTCCAGGTGATATTTTTACCTTTACAGATAAGTTTCATCATTATTTTAGGATTGTATTTGCTGAACATATTAATTCTAATAGCTTTCAATCTTTGGAAAATGCAGGTACGAAAGCTAAAGACCTTCTCTAATTCAGGATATAAAAAAGAGCGTGCTTTTAAGAAGTAAACAATTGATGAGTTTATTTTTTTTTTGAAAAAATTCCGGCTCTGATAACGCTAAGCGTTTGTTGGGTTATTCCTAAATAAGAAGCGATATCTCCCAAAGCTGCACGGAGTACAATATCCGGTGATGCTTCAATAAGCTTTCTGTACCTGTATTCAGCCGATTGAAACTGAATATCATACACCCGTTCCGACAAGAATTTTATATTTCTGGCCATATAAATACGCATGGAATAATTAAGTTTAGGAAACTGGTCCAGAAGTTTTTCAAATGCTGAGTAATGGATAGATCGGATCTTACAATTTTCAAGCAATTCATAATTATAACTATCTGTCTGATTCAGAAAGATGTTTTTTATAGAAAATAAAAAAGTATCTTCTTTATAAAAGAAATCAGTAATGTCTTTTCCATCTTTATAATAAAAGCTGCGTATTAATCCTTTTTCTATAAAGAAGACTTCTTTAGAGTGGTTCCCACTGGACAACAGTATATGATTTTTTTGTAATTCTTTATGATCAAATTGGCTATCGAGAAAAGAAATGGTCGTAGGCATTAGATCCAGTTTCCCTTGAAGATATTTACTTAATTCCATATATTTTTTCTCCTCTTAATAAATGTTTTTTACAATATTGAATATGCACTCAAAGCTCCCGGCTGTACATTTTTAGCATGTAGTCTATTTATTTTATAGACTTTTTTGACATGAATTTTCCAAATTATTTTCAAAAAAAAAGTAATAGGTACATATCATGGCTGGCTTTATAATAGCCAGTCTTATTTTTTTTCAAAAATAGAAGAATTTCAAATCGTTAAATGTTAATATTTTAATGAATAGTGACCGTATTTTAACTTTTTGATTATGGGAAAAAATTAACTTGAGATTTTAAGATAGATTAAAATTTTACGTGATATAACTATTTATATTTGAAATATTAATTTTATTAAACGGAGTTGGAATTGTTTTGATTTCAATGTTATACTTATCCCTATATAGTCATGTTGATTAATTTTAAAACTATATAAAAATGGAAAAAATAATTCCTGCCCAGTTTATAAGCTTAATCCAATTACAGTAAATCTATCCTTAAAATGAAAGGCACAATTCCACATATAGTACAACTGGGGGAGCTGCTTATGCAAAAACTCCCTGCAGTTGTTTTTCAAGATTTTCACCTGGAAATTTTCTCGAAAATTACTTTTTAGACTCTTCTGCTATATCATCACAAAAAATAAATAATAATGAAAAAAAATGTTTTGAGTATTCTTTTAATGTTATTGAGCTCACTGGTTTATTCTCAGGTGGGAATTTCCAGGACCGGTGCCAATAACCAACCCAACGCTAATGCAATACTGGATGTAAAATCCACAACTCCGGCGACAGCTGTTCTGCTACCCAATGTGTCCCAGATTAGTATTGCAGCTAATCCAAATGCAGATGATACATTTAAAGGAGCTATCGTTTACAATAAAAATAATGCATCTATTTATGAGCATGACGGTAACAGATGGCAAAGTGTTTATGATTATATAGTAGAAACAAAACCGCAATATCTTGCTCATTTTTCGAGACCCGCTAATTTAAACCTTTCCTGTGGTATACTTGGTTGTACAGATACGGGTATCATGTCCATTTCTAACACCGGCGGTTCTGATTTTAAAGGAAATCTGATTAATGTATCTGTTACCTCCAATGTTTTAACAGTGAATGAACAGGGAGTGTACAGGATCACCTACAGATCTTATGCAGTAGTTACTGGACGAGATGTTGATGTTGAACTTCGTTTACAAAAGGCGAATGTAGCAACTCCTACATCTTTTGCAACGATAGATTCCCAATCCTACACAGATACGAGCCGTGAATTAGGATATACTCCTGTGTTTAATGGCTCGATTGTTTTGTTTGCTAATTCAGGGGATAAATTCCGGCTACAGGGTTTTATAAATGCAGGCGCATCGATATCTTCCTCTTCAGCAACCTTCCAGAACAATAATACCTATGGGACGGGAGAAGTGACCTTTGAAAAAATAGTGCTTTAAAAAAATACAAAAATGAATACAAAAATATATTTATACGGAATACTTTTTTCCTTCCTGTTTTCAATTCATGTTGAAGCACAGGTAAGGATATCTACAACCCCGGGTTTACCCCACGCTAACGCGCTATTGGATATCAAAGACTCAAAAAAAGGGGTCATTTTTACCAAAGCAGACAATATTAGCGGTTTTCCTCTGTACAATGCTCTCCAGGAAGATCTCTTTAATGATCTTCCTTCCCTGGAGGGTGCCATTGTATATAATAAAGAAGATAAACAATATTATAAATACGATGGAACAGTATGGAGCCCGGCACTACAGTTGGGTGGGTTTTATAATCCTTTTGAAACCCGTAAAAATTCCAGCAATTCGGAAAGCTGGACATGTATTGGTGTTTTGGGTATAAGTACATGTGATATAAGTGCTTTACTTGGAAACAGCAACCGGAAAACCATTTCTATTTCAAATACAATCAATCGTTCCCAACTTCTTGTCAATAATCTCAACCTTACAGCAGGTTCCAATTTTGTAACCATACCGTCTGCCGGATTATATTATATCTCAGGAGTTATTGGTTTTGGGGGGACCAGCATTTTAGGACTCGGAAGTGATGTGTCTTACTGGGTAAATCTCGATGTAAGTTATGACAATGGAAATACCTGGGCCACATTGGCTTATAGTGAAACGCTTCAATATGGTGGAATTTTCATTGATCTGGGGCAAGCGGGCAATAAAAGTGCAAGTGTATCTTCTACCGTTACTTTACCTGCCAATGCAAGAATAAGATTAGCGGCAATGGTGTCTACAAGCGCAACGATATCTAATTATTTCAGTTCTATAGATCATAGGGATACATTTATTAATATCCAGAAATTAAAATAACTCTTAACCGTACACAATGAAAACATATTTATTAATCACCAGTATATTACTAGGAACATCCGTCAGTGCTCAGGTTATAATTGGAGGAAGTACTCCTTCAAATACCTATACTCAATTAGAATTACAGAATACAAACGGGCAGAAAGTTCTGATTTTACCGGCTGCTGAGAATAATACCTCCTTACCAAAATACAACGCATCACAAGCAGATGGATATGATAATGATCCTGCCATGGAAGCCATGCTGATGTATGATAAGAATGCGGGACTCACAAAAGTTTATGAAGGATCTACCTGGAAACAGGCTTTTATACCTAAAATAAAATCCGTTACATGGACAAGAGCCAGAATTGATGCCACTTCCGTAGGATGTATTTCTCTTTTGTGCAGCTCAAATAATTTACCGTTTTCTATTCCTGCTAATAACGCTCAGTTTGCAGATTACTTGTCGATACACAATTCCGCAGACACATTCAGGATAAGGCAAAAAGGTTTATACAGAGTGAATTTTAATGCTTTATTCAACGGGATCAATGTTGGGTTTACAGGGGTAAGAATCAATATTGCAATTGTTGTAAACGGAGAGGAAAAAGGGTATATGTCTTCGAAAGCAGCTTTTATCAGTACAGATAATTATTTAGCTTCTGCAGATACCGTTCTGTTCCTGGATGTAAATAGTAATGTCAATTTTAGAATAACGATAGATAATAATGGGCTTTCCTTATCAGGGTATACATTTGGAGGAACATCGGAGAGCAATGTCAGCTTAGAGAAAATACTGTAAAACTACCATCTGTTGCCTCAAATTAAATTTTTTTTACCGCCGGAACTGCCTGATAACAAAAACAATAATAATTAAATATAATATGAGCTTTGACCCTAAGAACACTCACATGGGTTCTTTAATAAAATACCGCATCGAAGAATGTGGGATGGACCTATCACGTATCAGTAAATTTTTTAACTGTTCACAGGAAGAAGTAGAAGAGATGTTCCTGTGGAAATCTTTTGATACAGCACTTTTGTTAAAGTTCAGTATTTTATTGAAATACGACTTTTTTAGAGTGTATTCTCAATATTTAATATTATATGCGCCTCCAGGCAGTACCAATTATAATGCAGTTTCGATTAAAAAGTCACCTCTACCCAGGTTCAGGAAAAATATTTATACGAAGGAAATCATTGATTTTATTTTAGAACAGATTATTTCAGGGAATAAAACAAAAAAACAGGTAATAGAAGAGTATAGAATTCCAAAGGCGACCCTGTACAAATGGCTTATAAAGTATAAATAATAATTTTGATTGGAATGATCAAAATAAGTTATAGAACAATGATTTGAATACTAAAAAGATTAATACTAAAAGTTGTCTACCGATACTGAATACTATATGAAAAAATTACCACCGGATTATGGAAAGATTTACAGTGATTTGATTGATGTTAAATATCCAGAAAAGAAAGCAGAGTATCTTTTCTTTTTGCAAAAAAAAAGATATTCAGCTTTGGATATTATTAATTTTAATACACTGCTATTTAAAAAGAATGACAGGGCTGTTTTTGTTTTTAACCAAAAACACCGGTTCTATGATAAAAAAACAATTTTAGAAATATTAAACTATCAAAAGGAAAATAGATTAAATAATATGGAAACCGCAAGACACTTTAAAATCAGTCGGAATAGTCTGTCAAAATGGAAAAAGATCTTCTGGCCGAATAAGCAACAAAAAGCAAATCCTCCAATTTAATCTTATAATGATGGGAAAGAATTTTTTTTTAATCGCAATGTTAATAAGCTCGATGTTTTTGGGACAAAATAAAAATAATCCCACTGATAAAATTCGTTTAATCCAGAAAGCGGGTTCAGCACGAAGCCTTGAAGGTAAAGCCTTGCAAGTGAATATATTTATTTCTCTTGATAAGAATAAAACCTGGAGCAGGAAAGGAAAAGAACAAGTACTTCAGATATTACCTGAATCAGAAACATGGCTTAAAAGAGAACTTGGATTATACGGTCATACCATGGATATTAGGAATAAAAACTTTGGAATTGATAGAGATATTATCTTGAAATCGAATCCGGATGTTGATGCAAAAGATTATGGATGGCCTAATGAAGCAATTAAACAAATGGGCTATAATTCACTTATTGATTTTTATGACGACCTGAAAAGCAAGAATGATTTTGATCAGATGTATATCGTCTTTTTTATCAATGGCCAGGGGCAGCCCTATGCGAATCCTTGTGATATCAGTTTTAAAGAGGGGGATGAGGATGACAGTTTTGTTGAATATGCGGCAATATTTAGTAGTTTCGATGAGGTTCCTATTACAGATAAAAGTCAGCATTACCTTGTTCCTCATGAAATATTACATCTGTTTGGAGCGCTTGATTTATATGAGAGTGAACATCAAACAAAGAAAACTGAAGAATTTGCAGTAGATCATCTCACCGAATCTGTCATGTTGGGATCTATCCGTTTCGTGGAAGAAGACAGTCAACAATGGAACCTTAAAAAATATAAAATTGATGAGTTTAATGCCTATATCATGCGACTCCATAATAACTATAAAAGCTGGTATGATACGCTCTCCAAAAAGCTTGCACGCACTTATGACTGATAATCATAGAAAAACGATTATACAGAATCGTCAATCAGGTTATCAGGCTTTGCTATAAATTTTCTTTTTAAGTATAAGTGGTTATTTTTTTGGGTCTCTATCAATTTTGATAGAGACCTTTTCTTTACTCTTTACCAAATTTTTTGCTGAAAAAGTTTCCCTGACCTGATGTTTTGGGACCTGATTTTTATATGATTTATATCATTTAATTGGATTTTTGAAAATTTTAATTATTTGTATTGATCGCATTTTCAGATTATTGTAAATCCCTAACGGTTGTTCGTGAATAAATATTTTGGCGTTTCAATAAAATACCTATATTTACCACCAAGGAGTTCATTTAGACTTCTTTATCAACCGGAATTGGTAACACTTAGCTGTGTATTAAAAGGGAATCGTGTGTAAATCACGAACTGTCGCGCAACTGTAAGTAACACTCAAAAGGTTTTTATCACATAAGGTCCACTGTTCGCTCTTGTGAATGGGAAGGACGATAAAAATCGTTACAAGTCAGGAGACCTGCCTATTTCGAATTGACGATGCTTTCGCGATTTGAAGCTTATAGTCAGGTATGATACGTTTTGGTACATGCTCAACACTTTTCACGTGCACATTACCATTTTTCAGAGATAGTCTCAGAGGATTTAATTTCAGAATTCTGCTGTATCTATAGTTCTGTCGTATTAATCCTTTCCATAATTTTCTCTACCACAAAGTATTGTGAAGTTTATCGATAACTTTTATAATGATTTATAAATAGCAAGGGGTTGATTAGAGTAGACCTTCTGATATGATGATTATGCATTAATAATCAATTGGAATACTCATCATGCAGCCGTTCACTAAGGTTTATAAGTCGTTGGATTGATTTAGCAATTTAAAGGAAATACTTTTTTTAAATTGTTGATGATATGTGAGTTAAAGACATTAAAACGAACAATAATATTAACGATGAGTAAAAATGCAAGTTTAGGTTCTGCCGGATTACGATTCCGGGAGGCGATGCAAAAAGAAAATCCTCTTCAGATTGTAGGAGCTATTAATGCGAATCATGCATTACTGGCACAACAGGCAGGTTTCAATGCTGTTTATCTTTCAGGAGGAGGAGTTGCTGCCGGGTCTTTAGGGATTCCTGATCTGGGAATAACCACCCTGGAAGATGTATTAATAGATATTCAGAGAATAACCAATGTATGTGATCTCCCATTATTGGTGGATGTAGATACGGGTTTTGGTCCCTCGGCATTTAATGTCGCAAGAACGGTCAAGTCTTTAATTAAGGCAGGTGCGGCCGCTTTGCATATTGAAGATCAGGTGGGGGCGAAACGTTGTGGACACCGTCCGGGTAAAGAAGTAGTGAGCAAAGATGAAATGGTAGATCGCTTAAAAGCCGCAGTTGATGCCAGAACAGATGAAAATTTTGTTATCGGCGCTAGAACAGATGCATTTGCCAACGAAGGGTTGGAAAGTACACTGGAAAGAGCTATCGCGTACAAAGAAGCAGGAGCAGATTTCATATTTGCAGAAGCTGTCCCGGACTTAAGCTTTTATCAAAAATTTGTTGATGCCACAGGCATTCCTGTATTAGCCAATATTACCGAATTCGGAATGATCAAAATGTATACTGTAGATGAATTGAAAGATGCCGGTGTCGGTTTGATCTTATACCCCCTTTCTGCCTTCCGCGCTGCTAATAAGGCGGCTCAGAATGTTTACGACCATATCCGCAAAGAAGGTACCCAGGCTAATGTGCTGGATACCATGCAAACCCGCGATGAGCTTTACAAAAGCATCAATTATCATGATTATGAGCAAAAATTAGATAACCTATTTAAAAACAACAAAAATAGCAATGGATAATGAACCTATATTTAAGCCAAAAAAGAGTGTAGCGCTTTCTGGTGTTACAGCAGGGAATACTGCTCTTTGCAGTGTTGGAAAAAGTGGAAATGACCTCCATTACAGAGGTTATGATATTTTGGATCTTGCAGAAAGAGCACAATTTGAAGAGGTAGCCTACCTTCTTATTTATGGGCAATTACCAACTGGAGCTCAATTAAAAAACTATAAAGCCAAATTAAAATCATTAAGAGGATTGCCTCACTCTGTAAGAAATATTTTAAAAAGTATTCCGGCAGCTGCACACCCGATGGATGTTATGCGCTCAATGGTCTCAGCGATTGGAAGCATTCAGCCTGAAAAAGATGATCATAATGTAGCGGGAGCAAGAGATATTGCGGACAAATTACTAGCATCATTCAGTTCAGGGCTTTTATACTGGTATCATTATACTCATAATGGGAAAGAGATTGATGTAGAAACTGATGATGATACCATTGGCGGACATTTTTTACACTTGTTACACGGTAAAAAAGCTCCTGATTCCTGGATAAAGGCAATGGAGATCTCTCTTAATCTCTATGCTGAACATGAATTTAATGCTTCTACTTTTACTGCCCGTGTTATTGCAGGTACATCTTCAGATTTTTATTCCTGTATTACAGGAGCCATTGGTGCTTTAAGAGGTCCCAAACATGGGGGAGCCAATGAAGTTGCTTTTGAAATCCAAAGCCGTTACAACTCTGCTGATGATGCTGAAGAAGATATCCGTAAAAGAATTGCCAATAAAGAAGTGATCATTGGCTTTGGCCATCCGGTGTATACCATTTCAGATCCACGAAACGTAGTCATAAAAAAAGTAGCTAAAGAACTTTCCGAAGAAGCCGGAGATATGCTGCTTTACAATATTGCTGAAAGATTGGAAAGTGTAATGTGGGAGGAAAAGAAAATGTTTCCTAACCTCGATTGGTTCTCAGCAGTATCTTACCATTTAATGGGAGTTCCTACGCTGATGTTCACGCCATTATTTGTGATTTCAAGAGTGACAGGATGGAGTGCTCACATCATCGAGCAGAGACAGGATGGGAAAATTATCCGCCCGAGTGCCAATTACACAGGACCGGAAAATAAAGAATTCGTTCCTATCGGAAGCAGATAATACACAATTAATTCAAAATAAATAATAATTAAATCAGAATAAAAAGATGTCATCACACATTTCAAATGAAAGACCACAACCGGATAAAGTATTAACAGATATTGCAGATTATGTACTAAACTACGAAATCAAAAATGATTTAGCATTGAAAACAGCTCATTATTGTCTTCTGGATACTATTGGATGTGGGCTTGAAGCTTTAACTTATCCTGCTTGTACTAAATTACTGGGGCCTATTGTAAAAGGAACGATTGTACCTCATGGAGCTAAAGTGCCGGGAACTCAATTTCAGTTAGATCCGGTTCAGGCGGCTTTCAATATTGGAGCTATTATTCGTTGGTTGGATTTTAATGATACGTGGTTAGCTGCCGAATGGGGACATCCTTCAGATAACTTAGGGGGGATCTTAGCCACTGCGGACTGGTTATCAAGAACCCATATTGCAGAAGGAAAAGCACCATTGAAAATGAAGCAGGTATTGGAAGCAATGATCATGGCCCATGAGATTCAGGGAGTAATTGCTCTTGAAAACTCGTTTAACAGAGTAGGTTTAGATCACGTATTATTAGTGAAACTGGCTTCCACAGCTGTAGTAGGGAAATTGATCGGACTAACCCGTGATGAGTTGATCAATGCTATTTCATTAGCTTTTGTAGATGGTCAGTCATTAAGAACTTACCGTCATGCTCCCAATACAGGAAGCCGTAAATCATGGGCTGCTGGAGATGCAACTTCCAGAGCAGTGCGTTTGGCATTGATTGCTAAAACCGGCGAAATGGGATACCCTTCAGTACTTACTGCTAAAACATGGGGATTCTATGATGTTTCATTTAAAGGAAATGAATTTAAATTTCAACGTGAATATGGCTCTTATGTCATGGAAAATGTATTGTTCAAAATTTCTTTCCCGGCAGAATTCCATTCACAAACAGCGGTAGAGGCAGCAATGACATTACATCATAAGCTGAAAGAACTGGGTAAAACAACAGAGGATATTAAAAAAATAACCATCCGTACACATGAAGCTGCTATCCGGATTATCGATAAAAAAGGACCGTTAAACAATCCGGCAGATCGTGATCATGCGCTTCAGTATATGGTTGCAGTACCTCTTATTTATGGCAGATTGACAGCAGCGGATTATGAAGACAGTGTCGCTTCAGATCCAAGGATCGATATTCTTCGTGATAAAATAGAATGTGTGGAAGAAGTTCAGTTTACTACAGATTACCACGATCCTGAAAAACGTTCTATCGCCAATGCATTAACCGTTGAATTAAATGACGGAACTGTTTTAGACGAAATAGTGGTAGAATATCCAATCGGTCATAAAAGAAGAAGAGACGAAGGTATTCCTGAATTGATCAAAAAATACAAAGTTAACCTGGCTCGTATTTTCCCGGAAAAACAACAGAAACAAGTATTGGAGAACTCATTGGAATATGATAGACTAATTGATTTGAATGTCAATGAATTTGTAGACCTGTTAGTTATTTAATTAATGGAAAGTTGAAAATTGAAAGTGGAAAATGAAAACCAACTTTCCACTTTCAATTTTCAACTTTCAACTTTCAATTCACTAAAATATTATGTCAGAAAAAGTAAAAATACTAATCAACGGGGCTTTTATAGAGAGTAAGGCCACAGAACATTTGCCTGTTGAAAATCCTGCTACCCGGGAAGTTCTTGCTGAAGTACCTTTGACGTTATTATCAGAAATTGATGAAGCGATAGAGGTTGCAACAACAGCATTTAAAACATGGAAGGAATATACAACTCCTGAACGGGCAAGGTTGTTTCTCGCTTACCAGCACTTATTGAAACAACATCAAAAAGAGATCGCAGAAATTCTTTCAAAAGAAAATGGGAAGACCTTTGCTGATGCTATGGGAGATGTATGGCGTGGAATCGAAGTTGTAGAGCACGCGTGTAATATTCCAACGTTAATGATGGGGGAAACTGTAGAAAATGTGGCAAGAGCAGTTGATACTTATAGTTATATCCAGCCATTAGGAGTGTGTGCAGGGATTACTCCTTTCAATTTTCCGGCAATGATCCCGCTTTGGATGTTTCCAATGGCAATTGCCTGTGGGAATACTTTTATCTTAAAACCTTCAGAACAGACACCCATGACTGCTGTAAAACTGGCTGAACTGTTTTTAGAAGCAGGTTTTCCAAAAGGAGTGCTCAATATAGTTCATGGTTCTAAAGATCAGGTAAATCATATCCTCAATCATTCTGAAATCAGAGCGATTTCATTTGTTGGATCTGTTCCTGTAGCAGAGCATGTTTACCGTACCGGAACCCATAACTTAAAAAGAGTACAGGCTTTCGGGGGCGCTAAAAACCACATGGTGGTAATGCCTGACGCTAACAAACAACAGGTGATCAATAATTTGGTGGGAGCATCATGTGGGGCTGCAGGACAACGCTGTATGGCGATAAGTGTAGCAGTGCTTGTAGGAGAAGCTCAAAACTGGACTGAAGATATTAAATCAGCATTAAGCACAATTAAACCGGGAATATGGTCTGATGAATCGGCTGCTTATGGTCCGTTAATCAATCAGCAATCCAAAGAAAAGGTTTTGAGATTAATAAAAAGTGCGTATGAACAGGGAGCAGAAGTTTTGTTAGATGGAAGCAATTGTACTATAGAAGGCTATGAGAATGGACATTTTGTAGGTCCAACCTTGTTTAGCAATGTGTCCACAGATATGGATATCTACCAGGAAGAAATTTTCGGACCTGCATTATTACTTTTAAAAGCAGATACATTGGATGAAGCAATTAAGATCATCAATGATAATCCGTACGGAAACGGTACATCCATATTTACCAATTCAGGAGCGGCAGCCCGTAAATTTCAGCATGAAATTGAAGTAGGACAAATTGGTATCAATATTCCGATTCCTGTTCCACTTCCTTTCTTTTCATTTACCGGGTGGCGAAAATCCTTCTTTGGCGATTTGCATTCCTATGGAAAACAGGGAGTACGGTTTTATACGGAAACCAAAACAATCACAGCCCGTTGGTTTGAGGAAGATGTTCCCGGAGGAAATGTCAATATGACAATCGCTTTAAAATAATACCAATCAATTGAAAGTTGCAGATCGTACAGCATTTCAACTTTCAATTTTCCACTTTTAACTTTCAACTCAATAAAAATGGAGTTTAACCTAAATGAAAATCAACGTGCATTTCAGGATGCAGCGAGAAGCTTTGCTGAAAAAGAACTGGCTCCTTATGCTTCTGATTGGGATGCTAAAAAACAGTTTCCAAGAGAAGCTATTACCAAAGCAGGCGAGCTGGGGTTTTGTGGAATTTATACCAGCGAGGATGCTGGCGGATTAGGGCTTTCAAGACTGGATGC
Source organism: Chryseobacterium sp. T16E-39 (assembly GCF_002216065.1). NCBI lineage: Bacteria > Pseudomonadati > Bacteroidota > Flavobacteriia > Flavobacteriales > Weeksellaceae > Chryseobacterium > Chryseobacterium sp. T16E-39. The sequence continues at coordinate 4,468,922 of NZ_CP022282.1, forward strand.
CGCAATTATTTTTGAAGAATTAGCGGCAGCATGTCCTTCTACAACAGCTTATATTACGATACATAATATGGTTTCATGGATGATTGATGAATTTGGTAAAGATGAAATCAGAAAAGACTTGTGTACAAAATTGGCATCCGGAGAATTACTGGGTTCTTACTGCCTGACTGAACCAGGTTCCGGTTCTGATGCTGCCAGCCTTAAAACAACCGCCACTAAAAAGGGAGATCGATACATTATCAACGGAACCAAAGCATTCATTTCCGGTGCCGGGGAAAGTGATATTTTAATTGTAATGGCACGTACCGGAGATTCTACAGCAAAAGGAATCAGTGCTTTTGTGATTCCGGCCGATACAAAGGGAATCAGTTTTGGTGAAAAAGAAAAGAAACTAGGCTGGAATACACAACCTACCCGTTTTGTATTTTTAGATCATGTAGAAGTGGATGAGAATCATCTTTTAGGGGAGCTAGGAGAAGGTTTTAAAATAGCATTAAAAGGACTGGATGGCGGACGTATTAATATTGCTACCTGCTCTGTAGGTGCAGCACAGGGAGCAATCAATCAGGCACAACGGTATATGCACGAAAGACATCAGTTCGGAAGATCTTTAACTCATTTTCAGTCATTGCAGTTTAAGATTGCTGATATGGTAACTGAGTTAGTAGCAGCCCGTCAGATGGTGCATCTTGCAGCCTTTAAGCTGGATTCCAAAGATGCTAATGCACTTACATACTGTGCAATGGCGAAACGATTAGCTACAGATATGTGTTTCAATATTTGTAACGAAGCTTTACAGATATTGGGAGGATATGGCTGTACTCAGGATTTTCCGGTAGAAAGACTGATGCGGGATGCAAGGGTGCATCAGATTGTGGAAGGAACTAATGAAATTATGAAACTCGTTATTTCAAGAAAAATATTAGAGGAAGGAGCTACTTTGCAAATCAGATAACTATAAAAAGTGGAAAATAGAAAGTGGAAAAATGAAAACGAACAAATAGATATCGAACTCAATAACTTTAAGCTTTCAGCTTTCAACTTTCAATTCTCAACTTTCAACTTTTAATTAAATACAATGAGTTTAATACTTACCGATATAAAGAATGGAGTGGGAATCATTACCCTCAACTCCGAAAAGACACTTAATGCTCTTTCTTTACCCATGATAGAAGAGTTGAAAATCGTTTTGTCTGTCTGGAAAACTAATGATGAGGTTGCCTGTGTTTTTTTGCAGGGAGCTGGTGAAAAAGCATTTTGTGCAGGAGGAGATGTTCGGCAGCTGCATGATGCAATTGTCGCACAAAGGAGTATTGATGTCCATAAAATACCACAGGACTGCTTTGATTTTTTCTCAAAGGAATATAAGGTAGATTATATGATTCATACCTATCCTAAACCGGTTGTAGTATGGGGACATGGAATTGTAATGGGTGGTGGTATAGGGTTAATAGCTGGTGCGTCACATCGTGTCGTGACAGAAAAAAGCAAGCTTGCGATGCCTGAGATCACTATTGGATTATATCCGGATGTTGGGGGAACCTGGTTTTTAAATAAAATGCCATCTGCTTATGGTTTATATCTGGGACTAACAGGCGCAAGACTTGACGGCTCTGATTGCAAATTTTTAGGATTAGCAGATTTTTATCTTTCTTCTTCATTAAAAGAACAAATTCTTGATGCTTTACAACAGGCTGTATGGAATGGAGAGAATCATCAAATAGTTTCTGAAATTCTGGAAAACTTTTCAAAAGGAATAGATATTCCTGAGGCCCAGACAGAATTATATCAAGCCTTTATTCATAGGTTTGAAGGAGTGGATTCATTAGCGGAGTTTGCCGAAATACTGACTGATTATCCTAAAAAAGATGACTGGATTTTAAATGGACTAAAAAGTTTTGAAGCAGGTTCACCGACTTCTGCCCATATTATTTTCAGACAACTGAAACAGGGCAGAAAATTAAGTTTAGAAGAAGTATTTCAATCAGAGCTTAATTTATCCTGCCAATGCTGCATTCATCCTGATTTCGCTGAAGGTGTAAGAGCTTTACTGGTAGATAAGGATCTGGCTCCGAAATGGCAACCCAATTCTTTGAATGAAATTACTAAAGATTGGGTAGATGGGTATTTTGAATGGGTTGTAGGAGATTGGACTGTTAATTAGTTGAAAATTGAAAATGAAAAGTGGAAAACAGAATGATCTCTAAACTTTCAACTCTCCACTTTCCACTTTCAATTAAATAAAAAAATGAGTTATTAAAATGAAAAAAATAGCATTCATAGGATTAGGAAATATGGGTGGTCCCATGGCAGCTAATCTGGTCAAAAAAGGACATCAGGTCGTTGGTTTTGATCTTTCAGAAACAGCTTTGAATTCTTTAGCATCTGTTGGAGGGAAAATATCAAATTCAGCTTTAGAAGCTGTAAAAGAGGCTGAAGTCATTATTTCAATGTTACCATCCGGTAAACACGTTGACGAACTATATTCTGAAGAATTTATTAATAGTTTACAACCTAATACACTAATCATTGATAGCAGTACCATTGATGCTGTAACAGCTAGATCTGTTGCAAATATTGCTGTTTCCAAAGGACATAAAATGATTGATGCTCCAGTTTCAGGCGGCACAGCAGGAGCGCAAGCGGGGACGCTTACATTTATCGTTGGTGGATCTCAGGAAAGTTTTGAAGTTGCAAAACCTATTCTAGAATGTATGGGGCAGAATATATTTCATGCCGGCGATTCCGGTGCCGGACAGGTCGCTAAAATATGTAATAATATGCTTTTGGCCATTCATATGATTGGTACCTCTGAAGCTATTAACCTCGGAACGAGACACGGACTGGATGCTGCTGTTTTGAGTGAGATCATGCAAAAGAGTTCCGGAAGAAACTGGTCCCTGGAAGTGTACAACCCTTATCCCGGAGTAATGGAAAATGCTCCGGCATCCAGAGAATATTCTGGAGGTTTTGCAGTAGATCTGATGACCAAGGATTTAGGGCTGGCAGCAGAGGCTGGACTTGAAACCAAAACATCCACCCCTTTAGGAAATACAGCTTTAAATCTTTACAGAATGTGGAGCGAAACAGGAAATGGGAAAATAGACTTTTCGAGCATTATTCAATTTTTGAATGGAAAATCGAAATGACATCTAAATTTTCAACTCTCCACTTTTAACTTTCAACTTAATTAAAATGAATTTCGAAACATTACTATATCAACAGAACGGACCTATCGGTACCTTAACCGTCAATCGTCCACAGGCATTAAATGCCCTTAATAAAGATGTTTTAAGAGAACTGAAACAATTTGCTGATGAAATCAAAACCAACAAAGATATAAGGGTTCTGATTATTACCGGATCAGGAGAAAAAGCGTTTGTAGCAGGAGCCGACATTAAAGCAATGCAGGGAATGAGTCCGAAAGAAGCTGAATCATTTTCAATTTTTGCTCAGACAGCATTTAATTCAATTGAAGAATTACCTTTTGCTGTCATTGCTGCTGTCAATGGTTTTGCGTTGGGTGGAGGTTGTGAGCTGGCGTTGTCTTGTGACATTATTTTAGCCAGTGAAAAAGCTAAATTTGGATTGCCTGAAGTTACTTTGGGGTTGTTGCCATGCTTTGGAGGGACACAACGTTTGCCAAGAGCCATCGGATTGTACAAAGCAAGGGAAATGGTTTTCTCCGGTGAGTTTTACTCGGCCACAGAATGTAAAGAATTTGGTTTTGTGAATAGAGTAGTAGCTCCGCAAGAGCTAATCAATGAAGCTCAAAAATTGGCTTCAACTATTGCTTCCAGGGGACCGGTAGCGGTCTCTAAAGCTAAACAATCTTTAAATACCGGATTCGAATTACATATGAGAGAAGGATTACAGCAGGAAGCTCATTTATTTGGTGAGTTATTTACAAGTGAGGATCAAAACGAAGGAATCAGTGCTTTTATTGAAAAGAGAAGCCCTGATTTTAGAGGAAAATAAATATTTGATTTTTTTTTAAAGCCTGGACTGATCATGAAGTTCAGGCTTTAATATGTAATGACTATATGGTTCCAAACTGAAAATGTAGAGAACAATTCTTACGTTTTAATGATTCCTATAAGGCTTGCAAGAACGGCCATTCCAAATAAAAGGTAGAATACCTTGGTTGGAACACTTTTCCCACTGTATATCCCGCAAAAAGTTGAAATTCCTAAAAATAAAATTGATTTTGGGATGATCTTATACAAATTGATATGAGGATATTTCAAAACGACAAGGAGAATTCCTGTTAATAAAATGGTAACTCCAATGAGGATGTTTCTTTTATGAAGTACCTTATTTTCTTTGGGAAATAACAGGGCAAGCTGAATAATAAATACTAAAAAGGCTATGAAATGAAGAGCCAGAATGATATTAAATAAAATCATGATACAATAGTTTTATAGTTTTTTAAATAGTAAAATCCACATGATAAACAGATGATGACAGCAATCAAATGTGCAATTAAATGACCGGTTTTAAAGTTGGGATTTGATAGCACGATATAGAAATCCGCAGCAGGAACTATGGTTCCTAAAATGAGGATTAAACCTAATGCGAAGTATTGTTTTTTCCACAAAAGAAGTATAATAATCAATCCAAAGAAAAAATCACGGATTCCTTTAATATACTGAAATGAAAAATCGCCATTGGTAACGGTACGAATGCCATAATCTATTTCGGCACCAATAGGATTGATAAAAAAGCGGATGCCGATGTACAGAAGGCCAATGCCAGAAATGAGGCTAAGCCAGAATGAGGTTTGTTGTTGTAAACGTTTCATAAGAACTTTGTTTTTGTTGATACAAAATTCCTCAACGTTGAATAAAAATTAATGCACCCAGGTTAATAAATCATCAAAGTGATGTTCTTTTTCTGATTCGGCTTAAAGACTGTGGTTTTACCCCAACATAAGAGGCGATATAATATTGAGATAAACGTTGCTGTAAATCAAAATGCTCCTTAATAAATTTCTCATACCGGGATTTTGGTGAATCTGTGTGAAATGAATTTCTGTCTTTTAGCGTTTTAATAAGGACATACTCAATAGAGAGTCGTCCAAATCGTTCTCCATTTTTTACCTGAGCATACAGCTTCTGAAGATTTTCGTAAGTGATCGTCCAGATAGTGGAATCTTCTAAAGCCTGAATGATTTGGTTGGAAGGAGTTTGAGGGCCAAAACTTTCAAAGTTACTGGTAAACTCATTTTCTTTTGAAAAACCATAAGTTCTTTCTTCTCCATCATCATTAATATAATAACGGACCAGACCATCTCTGATGAAGCCAACATATTTACAAACTTCGCCTTCTTTAAGAAAAAATTCTCCTTTTTTATATTCTTTCAATGTGAATAAGTTCTTAATTATTTCTTCTTCATCTGAACTTATTTCTATAATGTTTTTTATTGCAGAGATTAAAGCATCGTCCATTGTTAAAGTAATTCGAATAACTAAAATTACATTTTAAACGCCAAATGAGATTATTTTTTTTAGGTAAGTTTAAAAAAAACCTCTAAAAATAAATTTCAGAGGCTTTAAAATATTGTTTCTTTATAAAGAATGATAACCATATTCAATATTTCCCCATAACACTTCATCACCGGGTTCTGTCATTTCCGATGGAGTATTAAATGCACTGAAACCGAAAATAGTAGTATACTGGAAAGTCCCAAAAATGGTATTACTTGAAATAGATAATGCCGGAGAATCATTTCTGGGTACTTTTTTTACGTATTTAAAAGCTCTTTTTAATGTAAAAGAGGCTTCAGCTTTATTGAACATACCTATGTATTCAGCTTCATTATTCCGGACAATAAATACAGAATCTTTTGAAGTTTTAATGCTATATGCAGCATCTGCGGATGTTCCGGAGATCAGTTTTAGAGAATTGTTTTTTGTATCAATACTTATCTTTTTCCATGTGGGTTCCTGATAAGTATCCCAGTAAGTCGCTAAATAGGATTCGCCGGGATGGGACGGACTGGCAACAGGTCCTTTAAAAAGAATAACAGTTTTTACGCTGTAATTTTTATATTCAAAGTTGTATACGGTTTTTTCTGTGGGCTTTGGATTTTCAGAAATATCATCATTTCCGCTGCATGAGATGATAACAGCGGTGGCTGCCAGGAGGGTGAAAATAGATTTCATGATAGTTTGTTTCGAGATAATTTTTTATTGTATAATTCACCGTAAAGATAGTTATTAATAATGAAAATAGCCCCTGTAGAAAGAGTTTTTAAGATTTGTTAATGTGCAATGCGCTTATTGCCAGAATTAATATTTACTTTTTAATAATAAGGATTATTAATGTTTGTAAATGCTTATTCCTTTAAGTGATGTTGGGATGAGCTGTTTTACTTAATTAGCTTTTGCAATAGTGGTCTCCTCGTAAGTATCCCACATATTAGTAGTGATCTTTGAAACAGTGAGTTCATTTCCATTTATTGAAGCCCGATAAATAACAAAATCAAGGATCATACTTGCTTGTGCGCTGTTGTACGATCCTTTCTGTATCTGATAATTTTCACAAGTTGAATAGGATACAAAAGTTACTGGTGTAGTATCAATAAGCTGATCAATCTGATAATATGATTTTGCTGTACATGTGCCATCATGCAGTGTAGTAGATGTTACAATACCATTTTTTTTCGTGAGTGATTTATGTACGTAGTATTTAGTCGATTTTGTACCTGGGGCAGTAGGAGTATCATCAGAATTACTTGAACAGGAAGTAAATACAAATAAGGATAATACCAACAGGAATAGCTTCATAACTTGATGTTTTTGCAAATATATGGGTTGGAATCCGAATAATGCTATTTTGTCAATGCATAATGCTTAAACTGTTTTTTGGAGGTTATTGATATAAGTAATAGGAATAATTTAAAACTTAAATATACAAGTCTGTCTATTTAAGTTTACCTTTGTTGCATGAAACAGAGAGGACAAGTCGTGATCGACAAAATACTAGATACCGCTGAACGGCTATTTTATGCACAGGGTTATAATAATACCGGCATTAATCAGATCATTGAGGAATCTGATATTGCAAAGGCATCTTTATATAAGCATTTTGACACAAAAACAGATCTTCTGATTGCTTATGTTAGACGTACCCACGAGCTTTGGTTTAGCAGATTGGAAGCCAGTATAAATAAAGTTACGGATCCTAAGGGCAAATTACTTGCACTTTTCGATCACCATATGGAAAGGCAGAAAGTTAGGTTATATGGAGGCTGTCCATTCATCAAAGCTAATGATGAAGCTGGAATGAGTGATCCTAAAGTTTTGGCAGAAATACAGTCGGCAAAAATTCATAGCAGACAATTTATAACAACACTTGTTGAAAATTCAGGTCATAAAAAAATTCTTACGGATGACGAGTTGGCTGAAACCATCTACGTTATGCTGGAGGGTTCTATTGTCACCGCTTCTGTTTTTAAAAAGCCTGATGAAATCCGGTCTGCAAAAAAAATCATTGAAAAACTGATCTAAAATGAAAGAGGTTAAAAATAAATGGTTGGAGCTGGTCATTGTATTGGCAGCTCCTTTACTTTCTGTAATAGATGTTTTTATTATCAATGTTGCGATACCCACCATTAAAAAGGGAATCCATGCAACAGATGGAGAAATGCAGTTTGTAATTGCAGGGTACCTTTTGGGTTATGCGGCTTTTCTTATAACAGGTGGCAGGGCCGGTGATCATTTTGGCCGTAAAAAAGTTTTCTTTTGGGGAATGTTTGCCTTTACCGTTGCTTCATGTTTATGTGGGCTTTCACAATCAGCTTTTCAACTGAATGTGACCAGGATCTTTCAGGGACTAAGTGCTTCGTTTATGGTACCGCAAACGATAGCATTTATTCAGGTGCTTTTTACAGATACGAAAGAACGTGCAAAAGCATTTGGGTTATATGGAATTACACTGGGAACAGCCGCTGCTATCGGGCAAATGCTGGGTGGGTATTTCTCAGATACGCATTGGTTCATCGATGGCTGGAGGTTGGTCTTCTTTATCAACCTTCCAATAGGGATTATAACTCTTTGGGCAGCTCATAAATACCTTACTGAAACCGCAAAACATCAAAGTACAAAATTTGATTATACCGGAATATTGATTTTAACATTCGCATTATTTTCACTAATTTATCCCTTGATTCAGGGGCGAGAGGCTGGATGGCCTTTGTGGAGCTTTGGAATGATTATTTTATCTGTGGTTCTTTTTGCTTTTTTCATTTATAATCAAAAAGTTAAACTTTCAAGAAATGGAAACCCTTTAATTGATATCAGATTATTTAAGATAAAAGATTTCAATATCGGATTAATTGCAGTATTGTTTCATTTTATGCTGCATACAGCGTATCTGTTGCTTAGTGCAGTATATTTACAAAATGGATTGGGCATTTCGGCTTTAGATAGTGGACTGTATTTCGTCATCCCCGGAATTTTATTTATCATATCTTCTATGATGGCTTCACGGTTGATCGTTACATTTGGAAAAAGGGTATTGCAGGTGGGTGTCATTATTTTATTTATTGCATTTTATCTTCAAATGACGCTTTGGAAACCTGGAATCAGTACCTGGCTGATTATAGGATTAATGGGAACATGGGCATTTGGAAACGGGCTTGTTCTTCCTTCATTATTAAATATCGCTCTTAAAAATGTACCACCCCAATATGCCGGTGCTGCTGCAGGTATCTATTCAACTTTTCAGCAAACAGCTTCTGCATTAGGAGTAAGTATCATTGGAGGCGTGTTTTTTTATTTCTCAAAAGAAGGTTGGCAGTCAGCGTATCATTTCGGAATAGTCTGTTTATTAATTTGTGTAGTCATAGTAGGGCTTATGCTGCAGTTGCTTCCAGGCAGGAAATCGGTCACAGAAAATGCTGGCAAAGTCATTAAAACATAAAGCATGGAGGACAAAAAACTGGTGTACAAAGATATTTCTTCTCCTGTTGGACTGATCAGGAGTATTAGTTCAGATAAAGGTCTTGTGGCAATAATCTGGGAAGGCGAGACTTATAAAAGAACCAAACTTCCTACTCCTGTAAGAGAAGATTTACATCCGATACTTGTACAGACAGAAAAAGAACTAAAAGAATACTTTGAGAAAAAAAGGAAGATTTTTAATATTCCGCTGGACTTTCAGGGGACTGAATTTCAGATCAAAGTGTGGGAAGCCTTACTGGATATTCCTTATGGGATAACAAAAACTTATGGTGAATTGGCCAAAATTCTGGGTGATGTAAAAGCGGTACGTGCAGTTGGCGGAGCTTTGAATAAAAATCCAATATCGATTATTGTACCATGTCATAGAGTGGTAGGGGCTTCAGGAAAGCTGGTAGGTTTTGCAGGTGGTTTAGAAAATAAATCAATCTTACTTGATTTGGAGAAAGATTTTAGAATACCTTCTTTATTTTAAATTTAATACAAAAAATATAGACCATATGAATCCGATATTAGAAGCAAAAACTTTCAATCTTGAAAATTTTCATCAGCTATGTGAGCATGTAGCTTGCCAGGATCAGGATTTAAAAAGCATTTTGGATCGTCATGGTTACCCTCCGATGTGGACACGCGAAAATACTTTTGAAACACTTGTTCATATTATTTTAGAACAACAGGTTTCTTTAGCGTCAGCCCTGGCTGCCTTGAATAAATTGAAAGAAAAAACAAAGGAAATTACTCCTGAAAATATTCTTCCACTTACCGATGAAGAAATGAGAGAATGCTATGTGAGTCGTCAGAAAACGTCTTATATCAAGGGTCTTGCACAGGCAATAACAAATTGCGAAATCGACCTTATAAAGTTGTCGGAAATGTCCAATGATGAAGCCCGTAAAACATTGGTGAATTTAAAAGGGATAGGAAATTGGACCGTTGATGTATATCTGATGTTTACCCTTCAGCGGACTGATATTTTCCCTGTTGGGGATCTGGCGGCGGTCAATGCTTTGAAACGTTTGAAACGGCTTCCTCCTAAGGTGTCGAGGGAAGAAATCATTGAAATAAGTGAACAATGGAAGCCTTTCAGGTCAGTGGCTTCTATGATACTCTGGCATTATTACCTTTCCAATACAAAAAATAAGTTATAGAATGTAGTGCGTGATCACCCACAACCAAGGCTCTTCATTCATATCGATTTCTTTTTTCAGCATCAAACAAATTTTTTTTAATTGGATCTTTCAAAAGAAAATACTGAATATTCCGTTTAATTCTTAAATTTGGCTCATGCAAAAGAATCTTTATCTCATCATTATATCATTTTTTCTTGTGAGTTGCTATACCTATCAGGTTAAAAAAGTGGATGCATCCACTGATAATAAGAAAGAATCTAAAAAACGCGCGGGTCTTGCTAATGCTATTCCTACACAGGCGGAAAGTATATCGACTGAATCTCAAAACCTGAGTGTACAACAAACGCCTGCCCCGGTCAATGTTCAGGAGAAACTTATACCTGGTAAAAATTTTAAAATTGATGTTGATGGCAAATCCTATAAAATAATAGTTGACAAGTGGGAAAGTGACAGTCTGGTTGCGCATGCGGTTAGTAATCCTAAAAAAATTCTGAAATTTCATAAAGGTCAGATCAACAGTGAGAAAATTGCTGAGAAACGCTTTTCGCAGCCCATCGCTGATATTATTACTGTGCTTGCTTATGCTGGTATTGGTGTTTTAATTTGGTCTATTGTGCGCTAGTTCTTAAAACTTTTCCAGTAGGTTGAGCTTAGAAAAAAAGTAATTTAAAAAATACTAAAAAAAACCTCTGAAATTATTCAGAGGTTTTTCGTATCCACCACCAAGAAATCTGGGAGCAACTGATAGAGTATTTAGAAAGAATTTCTATAATAGATGATCCCTTTTTTGACCGGAAAAGTGTATCTGCAAACACTTTTTACAGATGAATTGAGCCAAATAAAAGAATTGAAAAACTCTTTTATTAACCGGTGAGTTTTTATGAGCTAAGTTTCATAAATATAATCTTGTTCACAAGATGATTCGATTGTGTTGGTTTTCAGTGTGTAAAGACAGGTTAAGATGATAAAAATCTTTTTTCTTACAAAGTCAAAAAATTAATCATTCTTTTAATTACTTTGTAATCTCAAAATTGCCATATCAATGAAATTGAAATTAACTTTATTATTAACTATATTTTATTTAGCAACAAATGCGCAATCAAAGAATGATTTGAGTGATGAACAAAAAGAATATATTTCAAAATTTATTTACCCTCTTAAAACCTTCGACCCAACGGAAAAAGATGATAGTGATTTGTTGATTCTAAATAAATTAATAGGAGATTCTAAAGTCATTGGATTAGGAGAATCGACACACGGCTCAAGCGAGGTTTACAAGATGAAATATAGAATTAGTCAATATTTAATTTCAAATAAAAATTTTAATGTCTTTTCTCTTGAAGCAAATATGCCTGAAAGTTATCTAATGAATCAATATTTAGGTGGTCAGAATAATGATCCTAAAGGGATATTAAAGGGAATGTATTTCTGGTTGTGGCAAACTGAAGAAACTTTAAATTTCATTGAATGGCTGAAAAACTATAACACAAGTCATAATTCAAAAGTATACTTCGATGGTTTTGACATGCAATATGCAAAGGGTGCTTTAGAACAAATAAAAAATATCTATAAAGAAAATAATTTTCCAGAAGAAGAAATTGACCTTCTAGAAACAACTTTGAAAGAAAAAAATAGAGGATTTAGAGCATATAAGAAAGAAAGTCAGATGTTGATTTCGGAACATCTGAATCCAATAAAGCAAAAATCTCAGCTGATCTCCGATTTAGAAAAGAAAGCCCGCTTTTTGCTCAATATAAAAATTATTGAACAATATATTCGGTTGACTTTTATTAGACGTGATGATTTTATGGCACAAAATGTAAAATGGATGGCAGACCATTATCCTGATTCTAAAGTTATAGTTTCGGCTCATAATTATCATGTTTCTAAACTTGGTACTGATAGAATGGGATTTTGGATTAAAAAAGATTTTGCGGATTATATTAATTTTGGTTTTGCTTTTTATGAAGGGAGTTATTCTGCCAGTATTGATCGGAAAATAGGGACTTATAATTCGCAAATCGCCTATCCCGGAACATTGGAATACAAACTTAATTCTTTGAAAATTCCAATTTTCATTTTGGATTTAAAATCCATTAAGAGAGAAAATAATAAGCTTGGAAAATGGATTTTAAAAGATATTTTATTTCGTAAAACAGGATCTGGAACTGAAAAAAATGAATTTTTAAAGACTAATGTTGCAGATTCTTTTGATTATTTAATCTTTATCAATAAGTCGACACATTCTAAACTTTTAAATGATTATTCTAAATAAAAGTGGTAAAAATAAATAGCGGGTTAATTACTCAATAATAATTTGAGAAGTTGATTTGTAATCCCCAACATGAAAGAAAAACAATTCTTTTAGAAATTGATGGCTTGAATAATAGATTAAAATTGGCAAGGAACAAATTATTACACGATATCATTCATGATGAATACCTGGAAATTAAGAACGAATGTAAAAATCAAATCGAAAAACTCGAAACGAAATTAACCAAAGGAAAAGATAACAAAAAAATAGATTTTCCAAAACGACTATATAATGCATTATCGAACCACCGGAACCAATGTTTTACTTTCGGGTAGATAAATAACGAGGTAGGAAAAAAAAACCGGAAGAAAAGTGAATTATCACCTCTTTCCGGTCTTGTACCCATAACCGAAGAAATATCGAAACATTTGGTGGAAGATTTAGAAAGAATCGTAGAATTAAATAATCCTTTAATGTGACCAAGACGAAAGTATCTTCAAACACTTTTATAGATTAAGTGTGGCAAGGCAAATTATAACAAACCTTCTTTTTATTAAAGAATTAAGATTAAATATTTAAATATGAAACAAATAGTTACATTACTTTTATCAATATTAATTGTATCAAACTGTTGCAGTAAGTCCACATTGGAAAGAGCAAGGATTAATATTTTTCCTAAAGGTGAAAAAGTAACTAACAGCAATTTTATAGACAATGTTTGGGTGCAAATGCTTGGACAAGACGAAGAGACACTTAATACGGGTGGGGTAATGTAACTTTTGAACCCGGAGCGAGAACTAAATGGCATCTTCATCCCGGTGGACAAATTATCCTTGTAACTGATGGGGTAGGATATTATCAGGAAAAAGGGTAGCCGAAAAAGATTTTACATAAAGGAGATGTTATCAAATGTCCCGCAAATGTTGAACATTGGCACAGTGCAAGTGAAAATTCATATTTCGTTCAGATTGTAGTTACTGATAATAAGAATGGTTCGGTAGAATGGTTACAACCTGTGACAGAAGAAGAGTATCATAAGTAATGGAAATAGAAAGATTTTGAATAGATAATTATTAACCAATCAAAAATAAATTTTATGAAAAGCAAACCTCATTATTTTCTGTAGTCATTATAATATTCAATTTGGAAGTTTTTATTCAAGTAAAAGATATATTGTTAATAAAATATTTTGCGATTGATAATCAGGAGTATTCCTAGATTTTGCAGTTTTTTTATTGTTCTTATAACAGTTTCCACTCGTAATCCTGTTAGCGATGCAATTTGCTGTCTGGTGAGCAATACTTGATAAGAATCAGTCGGAGGTTTTGATTTTTTTAAGTAGTTGAATAGATTCGTTATTTTTTCTGACGGGCTTTCTAATGCAAATCCTTTCATCAGGTAGGTATAATGCATATCTTCTGCGGTATATTTGTATAAATCTAACAGTATTTTGGGATTATCTTTTAGCATTAAATCAAAGCCCAATCTTTCCAATTTGATTATCCTAGAATTTTCCATTGCAATGGCACTTACAGAATATGGGTGTTTTAAGAACAGGAACAGTGCTCCTAGACAATCACCTTGAATAGAAATGTTGTGAATAAATTCACGACCCGCTTTTTTCTCACCGACAATCTTTGCACTTCCTGTTGAAATTTGAAAATAAGAGACTACGTCATCATTTTCTTTAAATACATATTTTCCCTTTGTAAAATTTACAATTTTAGCTCCATAGTTCATCAAAAGCTCCTCTTTTATCAGCATCAATTTTTATTTTAATTATTCATGTGAAAGTACGTTGTGTACAGTTCCTAATTTATTTACATGTGAACAAAGTTTTCTTAAGACCATTTGTGGTCGTAATCATTTCTCTTAAGTTCTCTTTCAACTTCATTAATTTCAGGTAAAGCAAGAAGATAAGTGTCATTAATATATTTTAGAATATTTTTATTTGTTTTATCATCTATTTTTCTGATGAAAAGGTTGTTGGAGGATTTTAGATTTTCGATGAAGTTGTCCGCGTATTGGTCTTTATTAAAAAAAGTTTTTTCAATGACTGCTCTTTTATCGTCATTCACAATAATGTCACTAAAGGCTGTGTTAAGGAGTACTGTCTGGAAAAAGGATTCTGCCGGCAAAAGAGTGTGAAGGTAATAATCTTCAAAATCCATTACCCTTTTATTATTGGTTAAAAATACACAGGTTTCTCTTGTAAGGATAAGCCATTTCCCACCAATATATGGTGTGACTTCGGTCATAAATTCTCTTTTATAAATAAATGAAGATATTTTATGGGTCAGCTCTGTAAAATGATTTTGTATCCTTTGAAGTGTATCAGGCCTGTAAAATTTTTGGTCATAATAAAAAAGATAATTTCTTCCGTTATTAACAGTAAGGAATTGACGGATAATATTTTGTGACTTGAGTGGGGAGTCTTCACCACTCAGGTTGATAAAGTAATCCCAGTCATGGCTTACATTCAAAAGATATTCCATCGCATTAAGTTCAGCCTGAATCATACTAAATCCCCCTGCTACAATATTCATACTCTCCAGAATATAGACATTGGGAAAATGGATGAGATATTGTTGAATTTCTTCAGTAAACTCTTCTTTGGCTTTTCTGTCTATGTGAATCAGATAAAACTGATCACGGGTATATATTTTCTCAAACATTGCCTTAAATGTATCAGGTTTATGATGTATCATGATAAAATAAGCAATTCGGATTTGAGAAGACAGAGGGCTGTGTGATGCTCTTGTCGAGGGTTGGGATTGGAGTGCCATAGTTTGCATATGCTGAAATTTTAAAATCATCCGCACTTTGCAAACAATTTAAATGTACATGCATAAGTTACAAATATGTTTTTGATAATCAATTAATTATATTGTGTTTTTATTTGGTTGTTTTATTATACATTTGCAAAGTATCAATAAAAAGGTACCTGCCTCTGCTACTCTGCAATAATTTAAATCAAATTTTTATCATTCAGTTTTGCTTTTTCAGATTTCCTATTGTCAAATGATTTCTTTGAGATTTTATATTGAGCTTTTAATGATATGATGGAAAAAGATTAGTATGATGAATAAGCCCATGGAATTAATATTAATCTTTACTAATACAAATAATTCATTAAAATGCACCTACCAGAAAAATGATCGGAAACTGAAAAAATTATGATAAATTTCAAGAATCTACAATTAATTAATCCCGTAATCCGTGCAATTACGGAATCAGGATGTTCTCAGCCTACTGAATTACAGAATGCTGTAATTCCAATTATCTTAAAGGGAAGAGACATTTTGGCTTCTGCTCCCAAAGGAAGCGGAAAAAAATTAGCTTTTACGCTTCCAATATTACAATTGTTGGGTAGAAATCCTACTGAGCATACTAATATCCGGGTTTTGATAATTGTCCCTACAGATGAAATCGGCGTTGAGACTGAAGAAAAGATCAAGCAGTGTAGTAAATACTTTTCTCTTTTAACATTTCGAATTAATGATGGAGAATCAGCTGAAAGTCAGCTTGCTTTTTTCAGAAAAAGAATAGACATATTGATTGCAAGTCCTGAAGGGCTGTTGGAGATTGTGGAAAAAAGGCCTATCAACTTTTCCAAGCTAGAAATTCTGGTTTTATATGATGCTGATAAAATGATTGAAAAAACATTAATAAACAGAATAAAAAATATTCAGAAACTAATTCCTAACAATATACAAACCTTAATATTTTGTAGGGAAACTTCAGGTTATTTAAAAAAATCTGTTTCTCCTTTTCTTAGAGATCCAGTAGAGATTGTAATAAATGCAAGATCGGCATCAATAAAAAGTATTTCGCAGGAAGTATTTTTTATTGAGAAAAGAGATAAGTCAGGATTTTTGATTGATATGCTCCAAAAAAACGAAATAAAAGGATTCATGGTTTTTACACGCAGTAAATATATTGCCGATGATCTGGTACAACAGCTGGAGAATGCGGGAGTCAATACAGGATGGATTCATGGAAACATAACAATGGCTGTTAAAAATAATGTATTGGATGATTTCAGAAGTGGGAAAATTCAAGCTTTAGTCACTACAGATATTGCAGCAAAAGGAATTGATCTTGATGAACTACTCCATATCATAAACTTTGACCTTCCTGCTATTCCTCAAACTTATGTCCAAAGGATTGAAAGGATTCGAAGGTTGGGAAGTGAAGGTTCTTTAATTTCATTCTGTACGGCAGACGAGCACATGGATTTAAAAAATATTCAGAGTTTGATAGGTTTTACTATACCTGTCGGTACGGTTTGGGAATAATGCTGTAAAGTTTATGGATTATATATAATTTTAATGATAATTGCAATGCAACAAGGCATAGTAAAGTTTTTCAATGAGGCAAAAGGCTTCGTATTTATTTTTCATGCAGACGGGAGTGAAGATATATTTGTACATTCATTGAGCTTATTTTTAAAATAATACAATGATTATTATTAACAATTTTGATGAATATAAAATGCTGGAGGGAACTATGGTCGGAACATCTTCATGGCATATTGTCGATCAGGACCAGATTAACCGTTTTGCAGATGCTACCTTAGATCATCAGTGGATTCACACTGATGAAAATAGAGCGGCAAAAGACAGTCCTTATCATTCAACCATTGCTCACGGCTATCTAACACTCTCGTTAATTCCTTATCTCTGGAAGCAAATTGCAGAGGTGAGAAACATTGGTATGGAAATCAACTATGGAATAGAAAATTTTAGATTTGGTTTACCAGTAAAAGCTAATGATGAGATAAGTCTTGAGGCAACTATTAAGACAGTAAATAACCTTAAAGGAATCGTAAAAGTTGTGGTTGGAGCTAAATTGATTATTAAAAACCAAATAAAACCTGCTTATGCAGGAGATGTTCTGTTTCTATATCATTTTTCATAATAGTGAAAAGGAGGGTAAATATAACAATTAGTAAAATTAAATGTAACAGATGATTCAAAAAAAATATCTTTCTAGTTGGACAATTCTTATTCCGGTTCTGGCATGGATCTTCTATTTTGCAAGTGCGGTATTTTCTTCGGGATTTTATTCGCTCTTTCTTACAGTACTACTTTTGGGAAGTGTTCTGGCAGCGGTTTACCATTCCGAAGTTATTGCCCATAGATTAGGTGAACCTTTAGGAACATTGCTTCTTGCATTTGCTATTACGGTTATAGAGGTGGGGCTGATAATTTCTATTATGATGGGTGCAGAAGGTCTTGAGACCGTTACTCTTGCACGAGATACTGTTTTCGCTGCGGTGATGATTATTCTTACCGGTATAATCGGTATTTGTATTGTAATAGGATCACTAAGATACAGGGAGCAAGCTTTTACTCTACAGGGAGTAAGCACAGCTCTGATAACACTTACGGCGGTAGTGGTTTTTGTTCTCATTTTGCCGAATTATACGGTAAGCCATACTGGAGGTGAATATACTTCTTTTCAATTACTTTTTATTGCTTTGGTTTCATTGGCGCTTTACCTTGGATTTACTATGGTCCAGACAATAAGACACCGGAGCTTCTTTATATCTCCACAAAACAAGCTGCTGGCAGACCAAAAGGAAGAAAGCAGTGACGGGCAACTTTCCCGCAGAAAAACACTTGTCAGTTGCTTTATGTTAGTTTTATGTCTGGGAATCGTTGTGATGATGGCAAAACTGCTTTCTAAAGACGTAGAGCATATTGTTCTATCATTTGGAGCACCAAAATCCGTAGTCGGAGTTATTATTGCCGGAATCGTTCTTCTTCCGGAAGGCCTTGCTGCTTTCAGAGCTGCAAAGAATGATCAGATACAAACCTCTTTAAATCTCGCATTTGGTTCTGCATTGGCAAGTATCGGATTAAGTATTCCTGCGATTGCCATTATATCAGTCATTTTCGGAATACGCATGACGCTGGGAATAGATATCAAATCGACTGTGCTTTTAGGGCTTTCCCTTTTTATAATTACGGTGTCTCTCGCAACAGGTAAGACCAATATTATGCAGGGGGTTGTACTGGTGGGAATTTTTTTGATTTATCTTTTTATTTCCATAGTGCCTTAATCATAATTTCCACCCATAACAATTTTGCTCAATTCCTAAAAGGGTTCACCTTCTTTTTTTGACATCCCTAAAAATGATCTTTTTACAAATGATTAGTCTTGTTTTTGCTTTTTGCTTGATTATTAAATTCAAATATTATTTTTTCAAGTTATCATTATCTACTATTACACTAAAAATATCCTTTTCCATTTTGTGATACTATTTCTGCTGAGTTTGAAATGATCAGCCAATTGTGAATTATTAAGTCCATGTTTTTTTTGATAATCCAATATTTCAAAAATAGCAGACTTATCATATGACCTATGTTTTTGATCTACGGATATCATTATTTTACCACCTTTGGAAAAGATAATATGATTCATTTTCATAATATCATTTGCTGAAAGTTTTGGTTTAGATAATATTGATTTACAGTCCTTAATTTTCTCAGGATGCTTTAATTTCAAAATATCTTCATAGATCTTTTTATAGTTCGGTATTAATGATTCCATATGTTTTTATAATATTTACGCGACTTACTATTTCATTTTCGAATGTTATCACCAGGAAAGTTTTTCGACCCAAGACGTTTTTATGCAGGAGATACGTCCAGGTTGTATTCGGATAGAAATTGCATCCGTCATCTAATTTTTCTATTAAACTCTTTTTACTTACCCCTATAAGATTGAGATATTCACTTTGCATACTTATTTATTTTTCTGATTAACATTTTGTCACATATTTTAAGAATTAAAGACATTATTTTCTGTCTTTATATTTACTGATCCATTTATAAAGTGTTGTTTTAGGGATTCTATAGTCTTCAATAACCTCCTGTTTTGTTTTCTCTCCAGTTTCTATAAGCTCCAGAATAAAATAGATAATTTCAACGGTATAAATACTCTTTCTGAATTTGGGTAATTTCGATACTTTTTTCACCTTGTCATCTTCCCGGTTATACTTGGCCGGAGGGGAGTATAAAATTAAATGCTGGGAGTATATTCTGAAAAAATCATATTCTAACAGTTTGCTCCATTTGAGCAGGATTTCAGTATTTATATTACCGGCCAGATACATTTTGTTAATTTCATTTTCATTGGTTTTCAGAAAGTTACAAATCCTGGGCATTTTTATTTTTAATTCTGATGTTCTTTTCTTAATAAGATTTCCTATGTGAATATCTTTAAAATTATTATTCATTATATATCTTCATTCTTTCTAAGATTCGTTGAAAATCCTCCAACTAAGCCAATGATAAAACACAGTACCTTGAAAAAAAATGTACTTAGCTGGAGGTAAATTATACCAAATAAAGCTTTTGAAATGATCGTTATCTTCATTAAAGTATATCATTGATGATCATCCTTAGATAATAATTATATTTAATTGTGTTTTTAAGTAATTTATATAACCGTTATTGACCTTTTTATATGTTTATGTTGCTGAAAATAAGAAAGTTGTATGTTTGTTAAATTAGAAAACATATCATCTTTCGAAGCCTTCTAGTAATAAGAAATTAATGTATTCTTTCAATTGTAAAATTACTTTGTGGAGAAGCAGTGGCTACAACCCACGTATCTCCAACTCCAAGATTATTAACAAAAACATTAAAATAAACTGTTCCACCTGCCGCACCTATTCTGATGATGGAGTTACCATTAATATATCCAGGAACGCCAGTCATTGTTGTTGGCTGAACATATAAACCATGTACATCGCCTTGTCCGTTAGGAGTGGTAGTAACCATTAATTGAAGATATTTATAATTGGTTCCAGGATTGCTTATCGCAACTGATAAACTGGTGCTAATTCTATAAATTCCTGCAGGAAGAGTTACTGCACCCGTAGCTGGAGTAACAGCTGCACCGGAAATGGTATTAAATGACGGAGCATTAAGGGGGAGTGTTGTTATCCCACCTGCCGTAGATCCCCCTGCACCGTTTGAGCTAGCTCCGGGAGGGTAATTGGGAACAGGGATTTTCATTACTTCGGCAGTTGAATTTTGTGCTACCCATCCGTAACCGTCCCACGTATACAATCCTATTTTATTAACAGTAGTTGGATATGCTCCAGCAGAAAGTGAATTCGTAGAGCTTGACGAGGTAATAGCAGCATTGGTATTGTATACCGTCATTCCGGCAACTGAAGTCCCTGTAAGCCCCCATGTACCTGTACTTGTAAGACTTATACGCGTTAAAAGTAATCCTTTATCCGTAGCAGTAAGATCTAGGAGTGCCGAACTATTCGGAGAAGTAGTTCCAATCCCTACACTTCCGGACTGTGCCGAGGTAAAAATCCCTAATGATGCAAAAAGCAGACATAGCAAAGTTGTAATTGCAAATTGTTTTTTAATTGTCATAATAATTTTTTTTAATATTTTTTTTTTAATTTATCGCACGAATAGCATATTGCTTATTAAAAACAAGCATATTGTAAAACTGAAAATAGTTGGCTTATATTTTTTTTAATCTTCAGGGAAAAAGATCAGAGATTTTATTGTTTGTTCATCCTTACAATATGTTAGTGCTTAGTAATGATTTTCAAATCATATATAAATTATTCTCGCTTTAAAAATCTTTTACAAATGTATAGCCGATTCGTGATCGTTGTATTTTTTCAGACATTATTAATCATTAATTAAAAGACAAAAACCGCCATTAAAACGTTAGTTTTAATTTTTTAAACCCATTGATAATTAATTACTTAAAAATTAAACACCATTAATTTTGGGTTTATTCAATTTTTTTCGGATGGAAGATGAAATTAATCCTAAATTGTTGATATGAAATAAAAATTTATCCCTTAGAAAATAAATATTATTAATAACTCACTTTTAACGAATCGAAAACGTAGTTTTTAAATTATGAAAATAACAGTCATTTTTTTTATTTCCCTGTTCTCTCTATTACTAATTAACTCATGTCAATCAAGTGATAACAACGACTATTTTTACAACCTTAACAATTATGTTTCTGCAGAATATACTAATTACAATTTAACCAATATCCGGACACAATACAATAAAGAGCTAGCAAAATATAAAAAGACAGGGGATAAGAAATATATCTTAAGCAGTAAGTATATAGAACTTTTTCTTTATTATAATACGGATACCCGCGACATCTTAAATCAAATACCTCTCGTTTATGAACTACTGAAGCTTAATAATGATCAATATGAATATATTTCTATAGCATGTAATTTTAGATTAGCACTGAATATGGAACAGAATTCTCCAAAATTTGCAATGCAGTGCCTGAATGAAGCAATAAAAATGGATGAAAAAGTAGGAAAAAAATATTTCCTTCCCCATCTCTATCATACAAAAGGAAGGTTTTATTATAATGAAAAAAATTATTCCGAGGCTATGATATATTTTAAAAAAGCCCTAGAAACCTATAAGATAAGAAAAGATGATGAAATTTTTATTGCGTCAATGTATAATAATTTCGGATTGTGTTTTAATAAGTTAAATAAGCAGGATAAAGCTATACAGGAAACTCTTAAGGGAATTAGGATTTTAGAAGGTAAAAAAAATCTCAATAAAGAAGATCTCCTTTTCATTACTAATATGAAGGAAAATCTAAGTGAATATTACCTTAAACTAAATGACTATAAAAACGCGGAATTATTTTTAAATCAAGGCTTTGAATTTTATCAGAATGTAAAGCAGTATAATTCGGAATTTATGTCGATTTCCAAAATGCTGTTCAATCTATATAATTCAACTCACCAGAACGTTAAAAAAAATAATTTAGTGAGTTTCTTACTAGGAATTGAATCAAAAATCCAACATGTGTCTAATAAAATAATACTCTATGAGATATTGCAGGATCATTACCTGGAAATCAATGACCATGACAAAGAAAAAATGTCTTCTAAGAAAGTAATACATCTTATTAGCCTTTATAACCAGCAAAAACAGAAAGATCTGGCTCAAGTTTCTGACCTGTTGAATGATTATTTTATAAAGAACATCAATCAAAAATATGATTATAAAGTAAGTATTCAAAAAAAGAACATTTTGCTGTTATTTGTTTCCTCACTTTTGGTGATTACTATTCTTGCGCTGGCTTTCATAAATGTGTATAAGAAAAATAAAAAGGAAAAAGAGTTGGGAGAGGGGCAAAAATTAATTTTAGAACAGGATCTTCAACTCCACAGGAACAAAATAGAGAAGTTACATCTTAGTCTCAATTTAAAAATAGAGACAGAGAAGGCATTTCTTGAAAACCTCAGGCAGATAAAAAAGTCTAAAAATATTGATCCTGAGGAAACCGTGAAAGATCTGTTTTTTAAGATCAATAATCTGATTCAAATCGATAAAAAACATAATGATATCATTAATGAAAGCTCTTTAGAAAATAAATTATTTATGGAAAAGCTTTCTCATAGATTTCCGATTTTAACGATTCAGGAGTTAAAACTATGTGTTTATTTTAAATTAAATTTGTCTTCTAAAGAAATTTCACTACTTGAAAATATTAAAGATGTAACAGCAAGAGTATACAAAACTAATATAAAATCTAAGATGAAGTTAGATAAAGAAACAGATTTAACTGAATTTTTAAATAATTTAGTATGAAAAATGGATGCTAAAAAACGTTAGACTAGGGAAATTTTTTAAGTAAAAAACTAATATTAATTATAATATATAAAATAAGTGAGAAAAATGTACCTGGGTGCATTGAAAAAAAGAAAGAAGATGATGCATCTAAAAAGAAAGGTGGTTAAAATTAATTTTTTTTAATTTTAATTTTGTTTGCAAATAAGTTATCAGGACAAAAACTTAATACAATCTAGAATGCCTTCCTGAGATACAGGGAGCAAACTTTTACTCTACAGGGAGTAAGCACAGCTCTGATAACACTTACGGCGGTAGTGGTTTTTGTTCTCATTTTGCCGAATTATACGGTAAGCCATACTGGAGGTGAATATACTTCTTTTCAATTACTTTTTATTGCTTTGGTTTCATTGGCGCTTTACCTTGGATTTACTATGGTCCAGACAATAAGACACCGGAGCTTCTTTATATCTCCACAAAACAAGCTGCTGGCAGACCAAAAGGAAGAAAGCAGTGACGGGCAACTTTCCCGCAGAAAAACACTTGTCAGTTGCTTTATGTTAGTTTTATGTCTGGGAATCGTTGTGATGATGGCAAAACTGCTTTCTAAAGACGTAGAGCATATTGTTCTATCATTTGGAGCACCAAAATCCGTAGTCGGAGTTATTATTGCCGGAATCGTTCTTCTTCCGGAAGGCCTTGCTGCTTTCAGAGCTGCAAAGAATGACCAGATACAAACCTCTTTAAATCTCGCATTTGGTTCTGCATTGGCAAGTATCGGATTAAGTATTCCTGCGATTGCCATTATATCAGTCATTTTCGGAATACGCATGACGCTGGGAATAGATATCAAATCGACTGTGCTTTTAGGGCTTTCCCTTTTTATAATTACGGTGTCTCTCGCAACAGGTAAGACCAATATTATGCAGGGGGTTGTACTGGTGGGAATTTTTTTGATTTATCTTTTTATTTCCATAGTGCCTTAATCATTAGAGTTTTCAAAAAGATTGGTTACTGTAATTTCTACGGTCTTAAAGTAATGTTTTATTTATTTTAAGAAAATCAAAACCATTTCACATTAATTGTCGTATCTTACAAAAGATATTGCAGAATGAAAATAAATTTTCGTGTGAATAGTGGCTTATAAATAAAGCATAATTTTTCTTTGCCTTCCGTAATACTTCCACGAAAAATCTTTCATTTTAATTTATATAATTATGGCAATATTCATTTTTATACTTATACATTGGTATACTTCGCTTTTTTTTCAATCGGTTTTTCATCATCGGTATGCAGCACACAATCTTTTTACCATGTCAAAATTTTGGGAAAGAATGTTCTATATAGGTTGCTTTTTTACGCAAGGTTCTTCCTATATCAGTGCTTATACTTATGGTTTAATGCATCGTTTGCATCATGCACATACGGATAAAGTGCAAGATCCACATTCACCGCATAATGATCCTAATCCTTTTATAATGATGTGGACGACTCGAAACAACTATTTTAACCTTTACATAGGAAAAACAGATGCTGCAGAAAAATATAAAAAGAATCTTCCGGATTGGGAGAGGTTTGATAAGATCGCACACAATTATATTACCAGATTTTGTTGGATTGCGATATACATCATTATTTATGCTTTATTAGCAACAGCCTGGTGGCAATGGCTTTTTCTTCCTGCAACTATAATTATGGGTTCTTTACAAGGAATGGCTGTAAACTGGTGGGCTCACAAATTTGGTTATGAAAATTATAAGTTAACCAATACTTCAAAAAATATTCTGCCATTTGATTTCATTTTCTGGGGGGAAGCATATCATAATAATCATCATAAACATCCACAAAGACCTAACAATGCAACAAAGTGGTTTGAATGGGATATGGGTTTCCAAACAATGATCTTTTTGCAAAAACTTAGGGTTATTAAAATAAAATAATAAGAGTATGTATTAAGAGCTTGCAAGATGAGCTTTTTTAGAAACTATAATTTGAGCTTTTTAGAAAGTTGAATTTCATTTTGTTTTCGGAAATTTGAATTGCAAGATAAAGATTATGGGTATTATAAAATTAAGCATAGAATGGAGCAAAGCAGAGTTACTTTCTGCTAAAATCGTGTGGATCTTCAGTCTTATTGTGTTAATAATATGATTTCAGTCCGACCTAATGAAAATAGATGTTGACTTCTAAAGGAAATATTTTCAATTATATCAGTATTTAATTACCGTCGTGAATTCAACCTCCAGCATAACATCTTTCCTGAAAAGCTGTTATACTTCTATTGAGGTCTGGGCCGGAGGCTGTGTGGTGTCTATGTATTTATTTCTTACTGTTCTGAATGCTGGAAGATTTTAGATATCAGTAAAATAGTTGTTCAGTTTAATAATATTTTTCATGCTTCCACCTGCATTTTCCAACTTGTTTTGAATGCTGTTAAAAATGTATTCTACCTGTCGCTCGAAATTTCCGATACGAGCAAACGGAGATTTAACCTATGTCCATTGTTTTGATAATTCTAAAGAATGATTTGCTTATCCCAGTCTTTTTTCTGATTTAGCTAGTGTAACCCATAATAATCAGAATTTTCTAAACGATTATTAATCGATATCCTATTGCACGAATATTTATGATAACAATTCGAGGGTCTTGTGAGAGTTGTTTTCGTAATTTCGAAATACATACATCCAGGCTTCTGCCATTGAAAAAATTGTCATCACCCCAGAGATCTATAAGTGCTTCTTTACGTTGAAGGAGATTATCTTTATTGGTTGCTAAAAGTTAAAGAATTTTGCCCGCTCTGGGTGAAAGACTGAAAGACTCTTTTAAGAAATCCGAGATATTCATGGGAGAATGCAGTATATATGAATGATGATTTTAAAGCAACAGAAAAGCTGACTCTTAATTATGGAGTTAGACTTGCCGCATTTAGTATTTTAGGAGGGGATACTTTTAATACTTACGAAAATGGAATCCTTACACAAAGCAGATATCTTGAAAAAGGGAAATTTGGAAAAACCTACGTTAATCTGGAACCCCGTATTACAGCTAATTATCGAATCAACGAAGGCAGCAGTATAAAAGGAGGATACTCGCGTAATACTTAGAATCTACATCTTCTTAGTAACAGCAGCAGTGGAAATCCCACCGATCAATGGATTGGCTACAGTTACCACATAAAACCTGAAATTGCAGATCAACTAAGTCTTGGTTACAATAGAAACTTTAAAAACAATAATTATGAATTAAAACTGAAAGAAAAATAAATGGTATTAATGATATTAATGATAACGAATGGTACAATGCCAGAATGGATAAGACCCATGATCTGTCAATAGTCGCGACTAGCTAAATCCAAAATGGTCTTTCTCAGGTTTATTTGTGTACAGTACTGGAAATGCAGTTACTTTTCCGACTGGAAAATATCAGATGGATGGTTACTCTTTATTCCAATACAATAAGAGAAATGCAGATAGGATGCCAGTATATCACAGGATGGATTTAAGTGCTACGTATGAACCTAGTGATAACACAAACAAGCGCTTCCGTGGATCATGGTCTTTTGGTATTTACAATGTTTATGGCAATGCTAATACCTATACCATTAGCTTTGAAGATAATCCAATTAATCCTGGAGCTATCCGTACTATGCAAACCTCATTATTTCGGTGGATACCTAATATCACTTACAACTTCAAATTTTAAATTATGAAAAATATTTTTTTTGTCACATTATTTCTACTTTTATTAAGCTCTTGTGTAAATGAGATTGATTTAAATCTTACTGACAAAAGTGGAAACATCGTTATTGAAGGGAATATAACGGATCAACCTGGGCCTTACATAATAAGAATAACCAGATCTACGGGTATGATACAAAATAGTCAATACCAAATCGTTACTAATGCTAAGGTTATCGTCAGCGACAATACAAGTCAAACCGAAACCTTAACGTATGCAGGTGATGGAAAATATCAAACTACCGATTTTAAAGGAGTTGCTGGCAGAACCTATACATTACAAGTAGAAGCAGATGGAAAACAGTATAGTGCTCAGAGTACCATGCCTACTGCCGTAGATTTTGAAGACTTGAAGCAGGATTCTTTTATACCTGAAGGAAGGATAACTTATAAACTTTTACCCATCTTTAAAGATCCGCCAGCCCTGGGAAATCGATATTTATTTAATATTATTATTAATAATTATGATAAAAAATATAAATTATTTTCTGATTACGTAAATAATGGAACTCTAAATCAAAAAGCTATCACTTTACCCAACTCTGGGTTTAATGCAGTTAAAGTGGGTGATGTTATTGAAGTTGAAATGCAATGTATTGATAATAATATATTTGCCTATTATAATACGTTTCTAAAGATTATCGAAAATAATGATGTTAATTTTGATGCAAGTTCTTCAAACCCATCGAGCAATATTACTAATGGGGGATTAGGATATTTTTCTGCGCATAGCGTTAGAAAGAGAAATATAATAATTAAATAAATATGACCTGGTGGTTTATTATAGAGAAAGAGCGTTGGAGACTTATAAAAAAGTACTGACCGGTGACAGTAGACAAATATAAATTGATTTACAATTAATATTAAGTTGGCAAAAAAGGGTATTTTACAGCTGTAAAACACGTCAAAGAATATCTTGATGAATTTTTTATGAACAAAAAGTTGATAAAATTTATCAAATAAATAATAGATTACAGAGATTGGATCAATTTCCTGACAAAGTAATTAATAAACACTAATCAAAATATATAGCTGTGATTTTAACCAGCTTATAAAGTTAAGTTATGATATACTTAGCCGGTAAATTTAAGTATATCATAACCATAACAATAAAGATTATCTGCGAATAGTAACGCCTCCATCAACTGCCAGGTATGAACCTGAAATGTATGAAGCTTCACTTGAAGCGAAGAAAACAATAGCATTTGCTATTTCTTCAGCATCTCCTATTCGTTTCAGTGGTACCGCTGCTGCAATAGCATTTTTAATATCTACCGGTGTTTGTTGATTCATTGGTGTGTCAGTTAATCCTGGGGCCACAACGTTTACTCGAATTTTTCTATCTGCCAATTCTGTTGCTGCAGTACGCGCAATTGCATCAACTGCACCTTTTGTTGCGGCATAAGCTCCCATTTGAGCATATCCGCTAACTGATACTCCTGAGGAAATAAGAATAACAGAGGCTCCTTCTGCTAAATGAGGAATTAATTTTTGCAAAGTAAAAAACAGTCCTTTTACATTGATGTTGAACAAATCATCAAAGACTTCCTCACTTGTATCCTCTATTAAATATTGTTTAGCAATTCCTGCATTCAAAACAAGTACATCCACTTTGTTTCCGCTTTCTGCGACTTCTTTTTCCAATGCTTCGATATCTGCAATTTTGGAAATATCTGATGCTAAAGTTTTTAATTTTGGACTATTAATTTTAATTGAGGCTTTATGCAAACTATCAGTATTTCTTCCTGTTATCAAAACGTTTGCTCCTTTTCCAATAAATATTGTTGCGGTTGCTAATCCTATTCCTGTACTTCCGCCTGTAATCACTACGTTTTTATTCGTGAAATTCATTTTTTTTAATTTTAGAAGATTGAAAAATTATTTTATGTTCAGACTATTTAATCTGTTTGTGTTTTGAAATCGATTTCTTTAACAATGCAAATTTAAAATGAATAAATTTATTTTAGTAACTTTGTAACTAAAAGTAACAGTAACTTTTGAGTAACAAAGTAACTTATGACAGAAATTAAATGCTCAGATAACGACACAAACAAAAAACAAATTATGGCTGTTCACGATGCAATGGACGTGTTGAATGGTAAATGGAAAATATCAATAATATCGTCAGTCTGTTATTACAACAAACGGCGTTTTTCCGATATTTTGAATGATGTGAAAGGCATTTCTAACAAAATGCTAAGCAAAGAATTGAAAGAACTGGAAATGAATCAGCTCATAAAACGTAGTGTTCTTGACACACAACCAGTGACAGTTCAATATCAACTGACTGAATATGGTATGACTTTAAAAAAAATCATCGACACTTTGGCTGATTGGGGCACTGAACATCGCAAAGTAATTGTTGGGAGATGAACAAATAGTATTTTTTTAATATTTCTTCTTTATATTATACTCAAACTTTGTAAAGGCGAGATTATTTTCGGTAATTTCTTTAAAATTTTTATTGTAGGGCTAATTTTGAAAAACATTCTGCAGAAATTGTTTTCCTATAGAACTTACTCGTCAGCAAATTGCTGATTTAACAGAATTACACATTGAAAAAGTTATTAGAATGGTTAAAAAGAATAGTTGAGGGTAATACGATTAAACTTGAAGGAAGAAAGATTTTATACTGATTTTATTAAATCAGAAACATGCTCAGCCTTATTGATGAAATTAATGTATAGTAATGTATTTTAATAATCTTCGAAATGTTTTTCACCATTAAAATGATAGGTAACTCTTCTTGTAAATATTTTTTACATTTTTCTTTAAAGCTTTAAAAAGCTCTTATTCGCACCATTATTCAACATTCATTTAATTTAAACACTCTACTTTTCTATTTTTGGTTTTTAGTCTTTAATATGCCAATGGCATTTTACATTCTGAACCTCATGTACCATTTATATGCTTAATGAATGAAAGAAATAAGCATTATAATCTATAATAAAAAATAATCTGATTTATCTATCAATAAAATCAGCCATATAGATTTTTCTTCTTAAAGATGTCGCATTTCTACTATATAAGTATTAGATAGCCAATTACTTTTATATTGGATTAGAGACATGTTCTAAAAATATCTAGTTACCATATTTAAAACTCATCAATAAAAATATTATTACTATGAAAATCACAAACTACAGATTTGATATGAGATATTTTATCATATCAGATGGCACAACAAATCACAAAAGAAGTAAATTTTTTTTTAAAGAAACAAATGCTTTTTTTTCCCAGACCATTACAGTATTACTATTCTTTTTATCTTTTCATTTGCATGCCCAAAAATTTTCAAAGGAGCCGTTAGAAAGGGATTTTAATACTCAAATAAAAACTTCAATATATGATGATGAACGGAATGAGTTATCAAAATCCATTAAGCAAAATTCAGTGACAAAAACTCTCAATATCCTTAGCGGAACTACAAAAGAAAAAAAAATATTATTGGGTCAGGACTATTTCAATTCCGAGCTTTTCTTGATGGATGATGATGGGAATAGGAAAATTCCGCAGGGGCATGAAAGTAATGTTCAACGCTATGATAGCCGAACAATTTCTTTTGATAACGAATTAAATGATAATTTAACAGTTTATGAGATAAGTGACAAATATGCTTTCCGGGAAAAAAATACAAATATCGATTATCGTTATGATAATACGTATTACCATTTCAAAGACAAAGATAATATAACTACATCGGTATATTATATTACCCGGACTGTAGGATTTTTAAAATCTCAATATAAAATTGTAAATAAAGGTAATTCTTACACCCAATATCCTCTTATTGTTTCACCTAATCCTGCTAAAGATCTTATTAATATTACATATCAAGTTGAAAGGCAGGAACAAAGTAGTCTTAGAATAATTGATATGAATGGACGTGTCGTACTTCTCATTTTTAGCAATAAACAAATACCAATTGGTCGTTATACAGTTCAACAGTTGATTACACTTCCTACAGGCAACTATATTGTGCAATTTATCACAGGTCAAAAATCCAGTACTCAAAAACTTATAGTTCAATAAAAAAACAACTAATCATGAATAAATTAATTAATATATTATTTTTTGTTGTATGTTCAATAACATACAGTTATGCGCAATGTCCTAATGGAGATGTTGAAATGAATGATTTTACTAATTGGCAAGGATATACTGGAAGTAATATAGGGGGA
The DNA here is from genome assembly GCF_002216065.1 of Chryseobacterium sp. T16E-39. Lineage (NCBI taxonomy): Bacteria > Pseudomonadati > Bacteroidota > Flavobacteriia > Flavobacteriales > Weeksellaceae > Chryseobacterium > Chryseobacterium sp. T16E-39. The sequence goes on from NZ_CP022282.1 coordinate 4,499,797, forward strand.
AATCTAAATTTGCCTACTTTTACCTCTGGTATTACACCTACACAGCATATGATTACAGGTGTTGGTAGTGATCCTATTGTTGGCCCATCACTACCAACTGTAGCAGAGGGCAGCCATGCTATTCGTTTGGGAAACACAGCAGCAGGTAGGGGGGCAGAAGTCTTATCTTACACCTTTACGGCTGGCAATTCATTATCATTTATGTATGCAGTGGTATTGCAAGGTGCACATTCTGATCCCGAAATAAATGGGTTCTTTGGTTTTTGGATTAGTACATCTAATACCCTTGCTAACAGTGCAGACCCAGGAAATCTCATATATGCACCTACCAAGATAAATGCAAATATTTTCGATTCATATTTTCGAACAATGACATATGCCGGAGAACCTCTTGCTTGGAAGGAGTGGCAGACGGCATGTATTTCTATACCTCCTCAGTATGCTGGGCAGCAGCTCACTATTTATTTTGCCACAGCAGACTGTAGAGATGGGGGTCATTTTGGATATGCGTATATTGATGGATTGTGCAAATCGATTCCTCCAACTCCTGTGATTACGGGACCTACTTCAACATGTAACATTGATGATTCTCTTCTATTTGATGGCAGTACTACCACAAATGAATCTCAATATTATTGGACAGCCCAAGAGTGTGATATTGTAGGCAATCCAATCGGTAGTGAAACTTTAGGAATTCTTACTAATGGACCAGTGCGAAACTTCAGTCTTAGGGGAAATTACACTGGCTTGAAAAGTGGACACTATTATAAGGTTAGGCTCAGGGTTCGTAACTGTGGTAGTGCCTGGATAGAAACCTATAAAATAATTAAAATAGATTATCCTGTACTTGCAGTTGGGAACAAAGTTATATGTTGTGGTTCTACAGTCAGGCTAAAGGCTTCAACAACTAGCCCAGGCAATTCAAGTGAGGCAAATTATAAGTGGTATGATGAAAATGGTAATTTCATAGGCAATGGAATGGTATCGTTTTCAGGTAATATTGGAGGACCATTTGTCTCGAATAATCAAATTCCCGTAACTCCCACAAAAAGCACTAAATATAGAGTCGTATTTGAATATAACGGTTGTAAAAATGAAGAATGGATCTATGTTACATTAGTTCAGACTACCACTAGAGGAGCATTTAGCTGTGTAAGTTACAATAATTGCACAGGATCTGGTACGGTTAAATATACTCCGCTCGTAATTATATGTGGCACTGAAAGTGAGCTTGGAGCAGATTATAATTTTCATATGCAACAAGCAATTAATTCCGTGAAGTATTCATGGAGTACAGGAAGTACTTCTGACACCTCATATGTTACAGGAAACGTTCCTAGCACTGTTACAATAACAAGTGTTTGTGGAAGCAGTACCTCAACAGTAAATCCACCTATTTTGACTGGGGCCTTTCCAAACTTGTTTATTCCAAACGCAATGTCTATGACTAATCCATTTGTAATCTACAATACCATGATGAATCAACTTGTTAGACCAGCTTATAACGCCTTTTCTTATGAATTGAGTGTTTATGATCGATGGGGAACTCGTGTATATTATAAGTATGAAGCTAATTGCTTGGGACTTTATAATGGGCAGATTTTTTGGAATGGCAGATATACACCTGATGCAAATGGTAATCCGGGCCCATATGTCAATATTCCCGGAGTTTATTCCTGGTATTTAAAACTGACTAACTGCAGTGGGGAGAAAACTTTTCAAGGAGATGTAACCTTTTTGCAGTAATAACATTTTGAGATTCCCTTTATTTCGTAAAGGGAATTTTTGATAGTATGACCTCAATAATTTAATATAAGCATATTAAAATTTAAATTACTTGCTTCATAGGTTTCGTATTCATTTTTCTATACTATAAAGAAAGCTTTACCTTAGGAAATAGATCGATAACCAATATTTTAACTTTTAAAAATGGGAAATTTGTTTCTATTGAACAAAGACAGAAATTAGAAAGCAATCCTTCAATTGTAATTCATCCCTAATCGAAATTTTGTTTTGAAAAGAAAATTGAATTATTGAACTCTCATATAAGTACATTCTTTATGAGAGTTTTGTTATTAAAATTCTCCAAACTGAGGACAATAAAAATTAAGTTATAAATTGCATTTTTACAATTTTATAATTTATGCATTTTCTATTTTTATTAATCATACAACCATAATTAATATATGAATCCGTTTACTTATCTACCAATTCATCAAGCTTTAAAACAAGTTATACAATCAATCGTTATTGTTGACATAGATTTATTGGCTTACAATCTAGATACTGAATATTGTTATCCCTGGACTGCTACTACAAGTATTTTTTTCACCTTAAGTAATGATCCTCTTTATTTGAAACAAAATAATCAATATTATTCCCTTCCGTTATGTTATGTAGTGGGGCCAAGATTAGTGAATGATGTTATCAATTTTGGAAACAAAAGACGTACACTTGGCATAACTTTTAAAGCGGGAGGTTTTCAGCGTTTAATGGGAGTACCTGTTAATTTATTAACAAAAGAAAACGTAGATCTGCACCAAATTTTTGGAAGAGAAACTCAAGAAGTTGAGGAAAGGCTTAAAGAGGCTGATAGCAATATTGAAATACTGATTATTATAGAAAGTTTTCTTTTAAAAAGATTATATCTTATGGGGAAATTTTCTTTATTTGATTTATCAATTGAACAGTGTGTTGAAGCTAACGGAAATACACAAATTAGTAAACTTGCTTCTGTTGCTGGGCTTAGTATAAGACAATTTGAAAGAAAGTGTAAAGAAAGATTGGGATTATCCCCAAAACTTTTTTCCAGGCTAACACGTTTTGGAAATGCCTACAGACTCAAAGAACTTAATCCAAATTTAAATTGGACGTACATAGCTTATGATTCCGGATACTACGACCAGATGCATCTTATACATGATTTTAAAATGTTTTCCGGTTATAGTCCTAGTATGATAAATAAGATTGAATCTTACAATATTAAAGTAATGTCATTTTTACAAGGTAAATACTAAATAGTAAATTGGAAAATTACTATTATCTTCACCATTGTAACACGGTAATTTTCCAAATAGTGGTCGTACCAATCCATTCTTTTTTTGTTTTCCAAACCAGAAATGTTTAATAATGAATCCTGCACATACATTACCTATAAAAGTAAAGATGCCAGCATTCATATTTTTACGGATTTGCTCAAAAATGGAAAATTCCCAGGATCAATAAAGATTTTGAATTATTCGGGTTGAATAATAACGAACCTTACGAATGGAAATTCATTTTTAATATGGTCACGAATAAGGTGTATGGCCTCAGTGATTTCTTCTGTATCAAGATGATCTTCGAAATCAATGATCAGCATCAATACCACTTCTTCAGGTGACTGGTAGGTAGAGAGTATAGTTTTTGTTCTAACTACAGCAGTATCTTTTTCAGCCAGTTTAGCAATCTTTTCTCTTGTTTCAGGTGCTATTCCTTCGCCCATCAGAAGGCTCCTGCTTTCCCTTGCCAGGATAAGCGAGACAAAAACCAATATTAATCCTACGATTACAGATGCCAGCCCGTCCAATTCCGGAATTTGGAAAGAGTGGCTGACCCCCATTAATATCATGACAACAAGCAGACCGGCTACTGCGGCACCATCTTCAAAAACCACAAGAAAGCTTCCCGGATCTTTGCTTTTGATGATCGCATCCCACCATCTCAACCCATTACGGGTTTTGTTAAATTCTTTTACAGCGATAAACAAAGAAGTACCCTCGAAAATAAGTGAAAGTATTAGTACAATATAATTCCAGAATGGATCTTTCATTACCTCAGGTTCCATAATGTGTAAAATTCCCTGATAGATGGATAAAGCTCCCCCTAAACCAAATATAAGAATTGAAACCACAAATGACCAGAAATACAGTTCCTTGCCATATCCAAATGGATGATACTCATCTGCAGGCTTTCTGCTCCTTTTGATTCCATACAAAAGCAGCAGTTGATTCGCGGTATCTACTGTTGAATGGATTCCTTCAGATATCATCGAAGAACTGTTTGTAAATGCTCCTGCAATAAACTTTGTTAGAGCGATTAGTAGGTTAGCGGCAAGCGCACTGTAAATTGATTTGCGATTATTGGCCATTAATGATTGATATTAATAAGAGAACAATAAAATTACCTCAATACATCTAAACATATATACTCCCTATGTGAGGTGGTGTATTTAAATCATTACTAAAATATGGTATTAGTTTCAAAATAAAAAATATCTGGATAGATACTTAGAATTGAAATTTCGAATAAAAACAATTTTATCTTTTCCATTATTATTTTATTAGTCAACTTATGGATCGTCATTAAAAGCTATTTAAAAAATAATCAGTAAAAATCTTTTCGTAACTACGAAAAAGTAGTGATTGTATATGATTTCTCTTTTCCAACTTTACATCACCAGCAATCATAAAAATTACTATTATGAATATCGAAAGAACAGAATTTATAGCCTGGATGGAGAGAGTCATGGAAAGATTTGACCTACTGAAAGAGCAAATGATTAAAAACCAATCCAGATTTATAGAAATAGATGGAGAGCAACTTCTGGATAACCAGGATGTTTTACAGCTTTTGAAAATAAGTTCCAGATCATTACAAAGGTACCGGACTGATAAAAAACTGCCTTACTATACCATCAGTGGTAAATTATACTATAAGCTTTCTGATGTCCATCAATTGATTAGGGAATGCTTAAACTCTTGACAGTAATAAAAGACATCAACAGCAAAACCATTCATCATCATTCCAATTTCTAAAAGTCTCTGACTGAGCGTTTACCTTTATTCCATTAAAATGAAATACAATGGAAGATGAATTGATAAACTCTCAGGAACCCAATGAACTCAAACCGGCAACAGACACACTCCTTGTCCTGAACATTCATACCAACCAGGTTGAGATGGTTAAAGGAATTGATCGGGAAGGAAATCTTCAAAAGGTTTCACCGCAGGATAAAAATGATAATGATCAGCTCATCACGGTGGATAAACACGGAGATGTCTTCTCCAACTTCTTTTCCAATTTTTACCGGCAGTTTAAAAATCCCACGCATTTCAACTTTTTCAAAGTTTCGGAATACGATGTTGTTACTACCGCTAACGATCTTCAAAAATATGTCGATCAGGCCTCACCCGAAGAAAAAGAAAAGCTGAAAGACTACGAAGTTTTACCTAAAAATGACAATAATCTAAAAAATCTAAATACAATGGAAAACAACACAGAAAATCAGGAATACCGTTTTCAGCCTGAACAAATAGACTGGAAGACAATGGGAAAATTCGGACTTAACCAGGAAAAGCTTGAAAAGATGAATGCCATGGATTCATTACTCAGAGGTTTTAAAACTAATACATTAATTCCGATAACCATTAATCTTGGCACTGCAGTCAGTAAAATGGATGTTCGACTATCCCTTCAAACAGGAGATACAGGACAGGTAGCTGTTTATTTGCATGGTATCCGTAAAGAACCGAATCTGAATATGAAATTCCTCGGACATGAATTTACCGATGAGGATAAAAAAAATCTTAAAGAAACAGGAAATATGGGTAGAATAGTAAACCTTGTTAATCCTAAGACAGATGAAATTATTCCATCAGTCATTAGCAAGGACCGTCTAACCAATGAGCTAGTTGCCTATAGAGCAGAGTACATAAAAGTTCCTGATGAAATCAAAGGAGTGAAACTAGACGAACACCAGAAACAAACATTATTAGAGGGGGAACCGTTGTATCTTGAAGGAATGATGTCTAAAAAAGGAGAATTTTTTAATGCCACCGTACAGTTCAATGCAGATAAGCGGTATGTAGAATTTCTGTTTGGCAATAACCAGAATCAACAACAAACTCAATCTACGGATCAAGAAGCACCCAAAGTATTCAGAGGAAAGGAGCTGGACGATTCACAGTATGAAAAGTTCAAAGCCGGACAAACCGTATACGTTGACGGTCTTACCGACGGTAAAGGTAAAGCTTATCAGGGCTATATTACCTTCAATAAAGAAACCTCCAAAACAGACTTCTCCTTCAACCATCCCGATAAATTTAAACAACAAGCTACACCTTCGGAAGAACATAAAACTCAAACTGCGGTTAATACCCAGGGTAAAACCAATGAAGCTACTAAAAATGTGAATGAGCCTTTAGAATCAAAACAGCAGCAGCCGGCCAATAAACAGCAGGAGGATCAGCAAAAAAAGGTTAGAAAACCCAGAGGACAAAAACTATAATAATCATCTATATCCATCATATGAAAGCAATCATCGCAGAAAAACCGAGTGTCGCAAGAGAAATCGCACAATTGTTAGGAGCCCATGAAAAGAAAGATGGTTATTTATCCGGTAATGGATATTGTGTCACCTGGGCATTAGGACATCTGATAGGATTAGGAATACCAGAAGATTATGGTATAAGAGGCTTTAACAAAGCCTCTTTGCCTATCTTTCCAAAACATTTTATTCTAACTCCCAAAAAACTAAAGAAATCTAACGGCTATGAACCTGACCCTTCGGCTTTAAAACAGCTCAATGTTATAAAACAAGTCATCAATCAATGCGATAGCATCATTGTAGCAACAGATGCAGGAAGAGAAGGAGAGTTGATCTTCCGCTATATCTATCACTTCATACATTGCAATAAACCTTTTGAAAGACTCTGGATCAGTTCCCTTACCGAAAAGGCAATACAGGAAGGTTTTAAGAATCTTCAGTCAGGCGATACCTTTGACAGTTTGTATGAAGCTGCTACAGCCAGAAGCGAAGCGGACTGGCTGGTAGGAATCAATGCCACCCAGGCATTAACCATTGTAGGAAACCAAGATGTTTATTCATTAGGCAGAGTGCAAACCCCAACTCTTGCCTTGATCTGTTATCGGTTTCTTCAGCATCAAAACTTCACTAAGCAAAAGTACTTTCAGATTCAGCTGAGTCACAGAAAAGAATATAAAGACTTTACCAGCCTCTCACTATTACAATGGGAAGAGAAAAAGCAGGCAGAACAAATCCAAAAATCCATAGAACGGGAGGGTAGAGCTGTTGTAGAAGATGTATCCATTATAACAGTGCAGGAACAGTCTCCGTTACTTTTCGACCTCACGGAATTACAGAAAGAAGCCAACAGAAAGCTTGGTCTTTCTGCCGATGAGGTTTTACAGATAGCCCAAAGTTTATATGAAAAGAAATTCATTACCTATCCCAGAACCGGCAGCAAGTATATTAGTGAAGACTTATGGCCTGAAATTCCTGAACTGGTCAGAATTCTCAATGCAACCGATTATTTCAAGTCACCCATATCTAATTTAAAGTTCGGAAATTTCAACAAGCGGATTGTGAATGATCTAAAAGTGACAGACCATCATGGTTTACTCATCACTACGAAAGTTCCATCCGCACTTAGCGCTACGGAAAAAGCCATTTATGATACGATTGCTTACCGTTTATTGGAATCCTTATCCCATGCCTGTACCAAACAAGTCAGTCACATCACCATCAAAGTACATCATTATGAATTCCAGATCAAGGGATTAAAAATACTCAACAAAGGTTGGCGAGTCATCAAAGGAATTCTATCAGACAATGAAAATTCCAATAATAAAAATGAAGCCCTTACTGAACTTCCGGAATTCAAAATCGGAGATGAGCTGAAAATATCAAAAGGAGAATTATTGGAAAAAGCAACACAACCTCCGAAACTATATACAGAAGCTGATCTCTTATCAGTTATGGAAAATGCAGACAGATCTATTGAAAATGAAGATGAAAAGCAGGTTATTTCCAATATTGGTATTGGAACACCAGAGACAAGAGCGTCTATTATAGAAACCTTACTTAGCAGTAACTATATTACCAGAACAAGTAAAATACTCTGTCCAACAAATAAAGGCTTACAAGTTTATGAACTTGTCAAGGATAAAAAAATAGCTAATGCTCAGATAACCGCAGAATGGGAAATGGCATTGGATAAAATTGAAAAAGGTGAGCTCAACCAAAATCAATTTATAGAAGGCATCCAAAACTATACGGCAGAAATAACAAGTGAACTTTTATCAGTTAGCATTGTAGAAGGAGATATATCTGAACTACATTGCCCAAAATGTAAGCAACGAAAATTGATTATCAAAGGTAAGACCGTAAAATGTCGTGATAAAAAGTGCAATTGGATTTTATTCCGAATGGTATGTGATGTACAGCTGAGTGCTAATCATATTACTTCCTTACTCACGAAGCAAAAAACGCCATTAATAAGAAATATGAAAAGCAAAAACGGGAAAAAATTTGATGCATACATATGTCTACAGGATGACTATAGCACAACATTTGAATTTCCGAATAATAATAAATACCAGTATAACAATTAATACACAAATAGGACCATTGGGAAATATTACGGCAATTTTGTTGCAACCGTTGGGACTCGCTATTTTAGGTAGACCTGAAAATAGGATCATTAAGGTAAATTAACAATCTCATCAAATAAGAAATTGACACTGATCTCGGCTATATGATCAGATATTTGAAATGTGTTTATTTCTATCGACTATACCTCAAGTTAACCTTAGGCTTTTCATTTTTATCTTATAAACTGACCAGTCTGGCTAAAAATTTGAAAAAATTATAAAAAGAATAGAAACCAAAAAATTCATTAAAACCTTTTCTTTAATACGCAAATAAAATTATTACTGAGCAATGGCAATATAGATCATTTTGCGAAAAGCTGGTAGTTCAAGTGATTAATCTTTTTGTTAAAATGCAGCTTTATATAGAGCTTTTAAAAAAAGATAAAATTCAATATATATATTGAATTATATCTCAAGAATCTGTTCTAATTCCAAATTCAAGGTCTTTAGTTTCTAATTTTTTGATGATTACGCGTCGCAATATTTCTTCATTTGCATCACCCCATTGTCCTAGTGCTTCAATAACTGGAATCAGCGATTTTCCAAAAACAGTTAAATTATATTCAACTTTTGGAGGTACTACCGCATATACCATCCTGTCAATCAGTTCATGTTCTTCCAATTCTTTTAATTGAAAATTTAAAACCCTTTTTGATGCATCAGGAATTTTTCTTTGTAATTCACTGGGACGTTTGTAGCCTTGGTCAATAAAATATAACAAACGAATTTTCCATTTACCATAGAGCACTTCTCCAATAAGATCAAGACCGCAATTTAAATTAGGTATTGTTTTTCTCTCATACATACTGCAAATATAAAATACCTTAGATAGCTGTACAATAGGTGATAAATTTATCACTATGTGATTCGTAATTCCCTACTTGTGTGCCCCGGTTATACGCTGCAATTTTGTAGACAGATTAAACAAAACATTATGGAAGCAAAATTTGATTATCAAAACGAATTATCTGGCAAGGTTGCCTTGATCACCGGAGGAACAAAGGGGGCAGGTAAGGCAATTGCAGAGCGCTTAAAAAATGCTGGTGCCCAAGTGATCGTAACGGCAAGAAATGCACCCGACAATAATGAGCATGGATTTATATTTATACCGTCAGATTTAAGCAAACCACAAAGTAGCCAGAAAGTTTCTGAGGAGATTCTGGATAAATTTGGTAGACTTGACATTCTGATCAACAATATGGGAGGTTCGGAAACACCAGGCGGTGGATTTGCGATTTTAAATGACAACCATTGGGAAGAATCAATCCAAACAAACCTTCTGGCACCTGTTAGATTGGATAGGGCATTTTTACCGCAAATGATTGCTAATAAAAGCGGAGTCATTATTCATATTGCCTCTATTCAGGGTAGTTTGCCGTTATATGATTCAACCCTTCCTTACGCTGCTGCAAAGGCGGCTCTAATCAACTATAGTAAAGGTTTATCGAAAGAAGTTTCCCCAAAAGGTGTACGAGTACTTACCGTTTCGCCAGGCTGGATCATGACGGAATCTGCTAAAAGGATGATGGAAAGGATTGCTTCAAGTTCGGGTTCAACAATTGAAGAAGCTACAGAAAGTGTTATGTCAGCGCTGGGTGGAATTCCATACGGGAGACCTGCTCAGCCAGAGGAAGTTGCTGAACTGGTCGGATTTTTGGTAAGTCCTAGAGCTAATTATTTAACAGGGACTGAATATGTTATAGACGGTGGGACTATTCCAACCACCTAACCAAAAAAATCATAATTTTAAATATTTGTATTATGCCGGCATATATAATTTTTACACGAACAAAAACTATTGACAGGGGAGAATTAGAGAAATACTGGTCAATGATCAAGAAAACAATGAATGGTCACGCTATCGAAGTACTTGTGTCTTATGGTAATTTTGATGTTTTGGAAGGTGAGGATATCGAAGGAATCGTTGTCGCAAAATTTCCCGATATGGCATCTGCGAAAAACTGGTATTACAGTGATTCGTATAAAGCAGCAGCAGCACACAGGATAAAAGGGGCAATTTATAACGGAGTCCTTGTAGAAGGAATTTTTTAATAAGTATAAAAATTAGAAGATATGTATCTTAAACAAAAAGTATTACGTAACAATCGAAAACAATATTGATTAAAGGGAAGGGCTGGCATTGTGTTAGCCTTTACCTATAATCTTTCAAAAAAAAATAACAGAATGATTATTAAAACAAAAGGATTATTTACTAAAAACAATCCTTTTGTATAGTCGATTAGTACTTTTTGAAGAAGTCATTAACTTTATCCAGAGCTGGGTCGAGGTATTTGTCAATATCGTATAGGTCCATATGTGAAGCTCCGTCTACAACAAACCATTCTTTTTCCCCGGCTGCCATGTCGTAAACCTCTTTGTCCATGTCATGGGTAAATGCTTCACTTCCTGCAATGACCAAAAAAGGTGTGGTAAAATATTTTGCTTGCGTCATAAAAACCCTTGATGGATCAACGGGGAGGCCTATTGTAGGGTAATTAGGGGTATAGTTAGGACATTTGTCCTGTCCGGCTCTAAGAAAATAATATCCGTATGCATCTTTCATCGCTTTTGAAGCAGTGTCTGGTGGAGGTAGTGGTATTCCTCCAAACATGGGTGCCATTTCATAATTTCCGGTTTCATAATATTTCTGTTTAGCTTCTGCAGTTGTTTGTAGCATTTTATCCAGCATTTCTTTCGGATAAGCGCCAAAAAGGCTTGCAGCCGCATCAAAATTACCTACTAATGTTGCTACAGCTTTAATACGTGCGTCACTCATAGCAACATTACAGATGTAAGGCGCGCCTGCACAAGCTCCCAAACCATAAAACTCATCTCTATTGACAAATTTTAAAGTCCTTAAAAAGCTAATGGCATCTGTGGTATTGGGGACCATATTATGAATGCTTTCATAATTTCTCACTTCTCCTTCACTGTCTCCAAAATTTTTGGGATCAAAAACAAAGAAGGCGTAACCTTTAGCCGAAAGCTTCTTTCCATAAGTAGCACCTGTTTGCTCCTTTACCTGCGTACCCACCCGGGTATAGATAATGGTTGGATATTTTTTTTCAGCATCAAATCCTTTTGGAAGATATAAATCTCCAGCCAGTTTGTAGCCTTGGCTCATAAAGTAGAGCCTATTTTTTCCTGTTTTTAGCTGCCCGTAATCAACAGGCAGAACATTTTGATGATTTCTCATTATATTTTTTTTAAATATGATATAAAATTGAACAATCTCAAAAATCTGTTCATATCCAAATCTCTTAAAATTACATTCAGGATCTTATTCAAAATTTGTTGAAAAGCTTAATGCTTTCAGCTGCTCTAGATTTTCAATTTGGGATTTGTAATAGGTAATAGCTCTTTCATAGGCGTCACCACCCATCAACAAATGTAAAGGTGCATCTTCTTTTCCTGCAGTATCAATTAAAACCTTTACTAGTTTATCAGGATCACCAGGTTGCTGCCCATTATATTGGTTCATTGTATCAATTAGGTGTTTCGTCCCGTAAGCTTCAATTTTATTTTGGGCTATTGGAAATGCGCCCAAGAAATTTGTTCTGAAAAGTCCCGGAGAAACGATGGTTACTTTTACATTAAATTGTGCTACTTCCTTCGATAATGCTTCTGAAAGACCAATAATAGCCGATTTTACGGCATTGTAACTTCCGGCACCAGCATCTGCTGAATAGCCGGCTGATGAAGCGAAATTAAAAATATGTCCGCTTTCCTGTTTACGGAAATAAGGCATCACGCTATGGATTACATTTTGAAAAGCAAATAAGTTTACGGCAACTGATTCCTGAAATTCTTTGGAAGAAACCTCTTCTAAAGCACCAAGGAGCATATAGCCGGCATTGTTCACTGCAATATCGATTTTTCCGAATTTTTTTACTGTTTTCTCAATTGCTGATTTTACATCGCTATTGCTGGTAATGTCAACGGTAAGGGCCAATAGATTTGGATGTCTTCCTGTTTTTTCTTCAATGCTGATTTTGTTTCTTGAAGTTGCCGCAACCTGATGTCCCTGTTCCAGCAATTGTCTGACCAGACTTAATCCGAAGCCATTTGACGCACCTGTAATAAACCAAGTCTTTTTCATGTTTGAATATTTAATTATGATATCAAAATTATGCTAAAAAAGATATACATTTGATACCTGTATACAAAAGGATACTTAAATAAAAATGGAAGAGTTTAATTTTGAAGATAAAATCAGATTTGTACAGGATACACAATATGTACTCGGGGGTAAATGGAAATTGCCGATCATTATTTCCATATATCATGGAAATAAGCGGTTTAATGAGATCCTGTCATCGATTCCACCGATAACGAATCGTGTACTATCAAAAGAACTAAGACATCTGGAAGAAAATGAACTTATTGCAAGAAAAGTGTATAATGATTACCCTATAAAAATAGAGTATTTGCTTACGGATTATTGTCACAGCATTACCGAAGTATTACAGGCAATGGAAAAATGGGGAAAACAGCACAGGGAGCAAATTAAAAAGAAATGATAGGTTGTTGAACGAATTGTTTAAAATTTAAAAATGTATTTTTAAAGTATATGGAACTCATATTAAATACTATAAATGAATTCCATATGTTTCTGGATAAATGTAATTTGTATTACCACTCTCTTTTAAATAGTATAAAAGAGAATGGATTTAATTATTAAATACTACAAGTAATAGCCACCTGAAACTTCAATACGCTGCGCATTAATCCATTTTGCTTCATCAGTACATAGAAAGGTAACAACACTACCTATATCACTAGGCAGGCCAACGCGACCTAATGCTGTTTGTGATGCAATAATTTGATTCAGATCTTTATTATCTCTAACGATACCACCACCAAAATCCGTTTCAATAGGACCGGGAGCAACTACATTTGAACGGATACCTCTGAATCCAAGTTCAGCGGCTTGATATTTTGTAAGTATCTCAACCGCTCCTTTAGCAGCTGCATAAGCTGCATAACCTTCTGTGCAGAAACGGGTCAGGCCACTAGAAATATTGATAATAGCACCCTCGTTATTCATTATTTCAATGGCGGATTGCGATAAAAAGTATACTCCTTTAATGTGAATATTAAACATGGAATCAAATTGATCTTCTGTAGTTCCTTGGAAAGTAGCATAAGTACCAGTTCCGGCATTATTTATTAAAAAATCAATATGATTGGTTTGGAATTTATCTCTAAGGCAGGTTTCTAGTCTTTCAAAAAATTGTTTGAAACTACTGGTATTCTGGATGTCCAACTGTAAAAAAGCAGTACGTGTCCCATATTTTTCGATTTCCTTTGCTGTTTCAATGGCATCTTCTTCTTTTGATTGATAAGTAAAGAGAACATCGATTCCCTTCTTTGCTAAATTTATAGCCATATTTTTACCTAATCCTCTGCTTGCACCTGTGACAAGTGCGATTTTATTCAGCTTGTTCATATCTAAAGTTTTTTAATTTATTCAGCAAATTTACGCCTGCCCAATCCTTTAAAATAATGTAAACTTCAGAAAATGTACATGCTAATCTTGATTTCCAACATTCATTTCCCTCTTGCGAAACTGAAGAGGTGTAACTCCAACAATACCTTTAAAAAATTTAATAAAGTTGGTTGTATCTCTATAAGCAAATTGATGGCTGATATCAGCAATTGAAGAATCCGTTTGTATCAATAAAGTTTTCACTTCATCGATAATGCGTTTTTCAATAACTTCACATGGGGAAATATTAAGAGTCAATTTAAGAGTATTGCTTAGATGCCTTGGAGCAAGATGTAATGAATTTGCAAAATCAGAAGTAGAAAGTTGTTTTTCTATTTTTTTCTCAAGAAGATCAGCAATATATCGATCGACCAATAATAAGAATTTTTGAGTTATTTCCTCATTTCTTGATAATTGTTCTTTATTTTTCATATGTAAAGCTATAAAAAATAAAGTAATGAAAATTTGCTACAATTATCGGGCTGGTTTGTGATTTAAAGTATGAAGACTTCCATGTGAAATATAAGTAATTACGTTGTTCATAAATAATAAAGGTAATAAGGTACCATGTTACCTTATTACCTTTATTATATTTGAACGTAGTCCCGATATACATCTTTTTGCCAAAAGTTCTTTACACTATCTTTATTATTAACCATATGTGGTACGACAGAAAATTAGTGAATTTAAATCATTACAGTAATTCAGAATTTTCTAAAGATATCGCTGAACAAATTTTGATTTCCTTAATAAGAAAGTGAGGTACCAGCTTACAGAGAATGAAATACAGAATGTAATCATAAATTTGCCAAATGCAGGGATATTTGCATCCAATAATTCATATTGACACCATAGTACAAAAATATAGTGAATTAGGTAGATGCCGTAGGCATTTAAGGAAAGCGATTGCCACCACTTTGTAGGATAATTAAAAAATCTTTTAAAAAAAATTAAAAATGTTAAACAACTTAAACTGCAAGAAAAGGTCCAGACGGAACGATATAGCAGAGTCGCCTGAAAGTTTGTAAGTATATTTCTCGAAATCATACTTTCAAGTGGTTGTTCTATAACTTTTACTATGGCGTAGACTGAAATGCAACTTAATATCCAAAGAATTGGATTACGAAATAATTCTGAAGTATCCCCAAACAAACCTTGTTCTATCTTAATGCCACCTATTATAACACCTAAGGAAAAATAGCCAAAGTACAGTAATATACGACTTACCTGAAAATCAAAAGGTCCTATTCCTTTCCAGGTTCCTGATCCGAAACTGAGGATCATTGGTAGATATAGTATCCACGTTAAAGAGTAAAATATAAGTAATACGTTTAATGGACTGTTTTTAAGTTTGTTAAACTTTAATGATAAAGATGTTATTCTGTCTTTTAGATATGGATATAATAAGGTTATGATAATATTGAAAGCAAACAAAACCCAAATGAACCAAGGTGGTCCAACAGGCCAGGACTCAACTGTAAAAAAATCGACTAAATAATCTTTTAAATCACCCTTCCCATAGGCCAATAGAAATGCCGGATAATGTGCTATAACCATTAAGATGCAAACACCTATTAAAAAAGGAATGAACAATCTGTAAAAACGTTCTTTGAGATAGAGTTGAGTTCCTTTGTTAAGACCTTTTATTACAAAAATTCCACTTATTAAAAACATTAATGACATAAAAAAGATATCATTAAAATCTTCAAATATGTCAAGACCGACCCATCGGTAACGATCTACAATTGGATGAGTAGAATTACTGTAGGCTGCTTTATCAAAGGAGGCAAATGTTGTATATGCTAACGAGGAGTGATGGGCTACCACCAGTAAGGTAATAAATCCGCGGAGGTAATCTATCCAGACAGCACGGTTGTTATTTTTCATACTATGTAATATTTATTAATGATGCAAACATACATTAGGAATAAGTATCTAACACAGTATTTGTGACGAATGGTTAATTTTTGTGATGAGGGTTAAGGCTGTCCAGAATATATTCAATTGATGTTTTTATTTTGCGGATAAAGTTCATGGAACATTTTTATTTTTGCTCTCGAAACAGGCACTTTTTCTGTTGTTCCTATAAGCGTAACAAAGCAATTTTGGGAGTTGCCGGAAATACTATTTATATAACTGACATTTAATAAATAGGTGCGATGACACCTAAATAGGGATTTATACTCCATAATTTGGAGTTCGAACTGTCTTAATGTAATTCTTTTGACTTCTTTTTTTATTCCGTCTGATGTCTTGAAGGTAATTTCTGTATAATTACCATCAGCTTTTGCAAAGATTAATTGCATCGGCTCGAAATTAAAATTATCTGCCTTTACTTCAGTTCTAATAAAAATCAGTTGTTTCTCGCAAGGAATTTGCGACTGAATGAGAGGATATTGATTCACATCGTGCATTCTTTTTTTCTTATTCCTGAAATAGAAATCTGCAAAAATGAAATATGAAAAAATTAAACCCCCTGCCAGATAAGTATTTCGTAGTTCTTCAATATAATAATGCACAGACCAATTGCTTTCATTCTTATATAATAGATCACGCATCAAAAAACTGGCTGTCCCATAAAGAAAAAGTAATAACAAGACCGACAGTCCCCACTGAAACTTAAAAAACGTGTTTGTATCAGTTTTTGTTTTGTAAAAACTTATGTTGGTATTGAAATAGGCAAAGGTAATTAAAGCAGGAGATAACGAATGAAAAAAGCATATAAATAAAAAAGGATATTTGAGCTCTGCTTCATTTACAGTAAACGGCTTGAACAAAAACAGAAATAGAAATACAATAATGAACAATATAAGAGAATGCCTTTTAAACTTTATCTTTTGCTGTACCTCTGTATTAAGATCTCTAATATTGAAAAGCTGGCTTAAAATTGTGCTTAATTTTGTGTTTTCCATTATCTATATCCATATAGAATGTCTACAAATATACTTAAATAAATTTTTCACTCCTTCTTTAGGTTTACTTACTATGGTGAAGATTTTAAAACTACCGAAGATGGAAATGTCCTTATAAAATGTAAGCTTCAATCAGATAGTGAAACTATATATAATTATCAAATAAAGTGTTAAATCTTAACTGGCAAAAATCTAAATAAAGAAAAAGGTTGTCTAAAAAGACAGTTTTTTTTGTTTCAAAGTCCAGCTGCCGAGTAGTTTTATCCTTCCTTTATTAGAGATTAGGTATCCCTTTTCAACTTTTTTTATGGGTTTCCATTTCTCCCCAGGAAGATCTTCAAGAGATAAATTCATGAATGGAGGAGGAGTATTTTTATCAATTGATGTTTTACCTGGCTTTTGCCAAAGGGATTGGTTTAATGATTTACCCTTGTTTTCGGAATTATTCTTTTATGAAAAGATCTTCTTTTTTAGGAAGGTAATCCTTAAGAATCACCTGAATCCTCTTGCTGTAGGCGCTTTCTTTCTAATGCATGAAGAATATTTCTACTGGCAACACAGGGTTCTGCTGGCAGCATAAATAGTTTCAAATGTGGCTATAAGCTCACCTTCAACACTATATTGGTTTACTGCTTTTTCATAAATATTTCTGCTATTTGAAACCCTATTTGCCTCAACTCTTTTAAAATGATTTTCGCTCACAGATAGCTTTTCTAAATT
Source organism: Chryseobacterium sp. T16E-39 (assembly GCF_002216065.1). Taxonomy (NCBI): domain Bacteria; kingdom Pseudomonadati; phylum Bacteroidota; class Flavobacteriia; order Flavobacteriales; family Weeksellaceae; genus Chryseobacterium; species Chryseobacterium sp. T16E-39. The sequence goes on from NZ_CP022282.1 coordinate 4,517,350, forward strand.
ATCAGATGCAGGTGAAATCTGTTGCCGTTTTTAAATTAAATTAGAAAGATTTGGTATTTGTATTAAGATCTTCGACAAAATGATGATATACTAAACGAGATACTGGCTTCCTGGATCTCTTTCCTTCTGATGATAATAAACAGGTAACCTTATAAAAAGATTTGGAGTTCATAAGATTATCATCACTGGAATTATCATTTATTTATTCACATTACAATTGCATTAACCCGAAGTGATTTTATGCATTTCATTTCAGGTTTGATTCTATTAGGAATTGGGTGGAATTTTATATTTATGGGAGGCTCCACATTATTGACTAGTGTATATCGGGTTGAAGAGAAAGAAAAAACTCAGGCATTTCACGACTTTTTTGTTTTTGCAGTGATGAGTACTTCAAGTTTTGCAGCTGGTGCACTATTGAAATACTGGGGTTGGGAAGGTGTCAATATTGCCGCAATTCCGCTATTAGGCATAGTACTTTTGTTTGTACTTTTGATAAGAAAGAAAATTTAATCTGAAAATATAAATTAGGTTATCATATTATTCCGATAATAAAGGAGGTCTCATTTCTTTATCTTAAATTTGCGCGGTGAAATTTTTTGCTTTTATATTCGCTGTTTTTATTATGCTCCTGTCAATATCTTCGGGAGTTGTCGAAGATGAATGCAATGATGATATATCTTATACAAGAAATCAGCAAGACAGTAAGGAGCATGATAAATGTAATAGTTGTTGTCCTTTTATGTGCTGTCACACTTGTTGTAGCTTTACTATTTCAATGAAAATTGACTTCAGAGTCGATGATGATGAGGTTAAACATATTTTTGCTAAGATATTTAGCAATTACAAATCTTTCAAAACTTCAGAATTTTCTTCTTCAATTTGGGAGCCTCCCAAAATAGCTTAATGTTTTTTCGTGACGTAAAACGTCATTTTTTTTCAACTTTATAACATTAAGAATCAATAAAAAATGAAGTCAAAATTTATTTTGCTGCTTTTGGTAGCAATAAATACCGTTGTATTCGGACAAAATACATTTAAAGCAATTATCCAGAATGAAGAGACTAAACAACCCTTAAGCGGTGTTACGGTTCAGTTAATTAATACTACAATTTCTGCTACTTCTGATATAAACGGACAAATTATACTGACTAATATTCCTAACGGACAACAAAACATAGAGTTTAGTTTTTTGGAATATGAAAAGAAAACGGAAACTTATCAATTTCCTTTAACATCATCGGATCCCCTTATTATCTATTTGAAGTCCAGTGAACATGAACACGATCATGAGGACGAAATAGAAGAAGTTCAGATTTCTTCAACACGAAGTAACAGAAGTATTAAAGATATTCCAACAAGAATTGAATTTATTGCAGGAGAGGAGCTTGAAGAAAAAGGGAATATGAAAGCGGGAGATATAAGAATGCTTTTGGCTGAAAGTACAGGTATTCAGACCCAGCAAACCTCTGCAACTTCTGCCAATGCTTCGATTCGTATTCAAGGACTTGATGGTAGATATACCCAAATTTTAAAGGATGGATTTCCCTTATTTTCAGGAGCTGCTAGTGGATTGGGTTTACTACAAACTCCACCACTAGATTTAAAACAGGTAGAAGTAATTAAAGGGTCTGCTTCAACTCTTTACGGTGGCGGAGCCATAGCCGGTTTGGTCAATTTAATTTCTAAAACTCCAACCGAAGAACGTGAGCTACGTTTTCACTTGAATGGAGTTTCAAACGGTGCTTTTGATATTAACGGTTTCTACGGTCAGAAATTTGGAAAAATTGGGACAACGGTTTTTGCATCGCACAACAGAAATTGGGCTTATGATCCTTCAAATACAGGATTTACAGCCATCCCAAAATTTGAACGATATGTTTTAAACCCGAAATTGTTTGTTTATTTTAATGACAATACAAAATTAAATTTTGGGATCAATACAACCGTTGAAAACCGTATCGGAGGAGATATTCAGTACATTCGAGGAAATGGAGATGCTGTTCACAGTTATTTTGAAGAAAACAAGACGCAGCGTTATTCTACACAACTATCGTTTGATCATAAAATTGATGATAAAAACTTTATCAACGTAAAAAATAGCATAAGCTACTTTAATAGAATTATCAATGTTCCCAATTACACTTTTGATGGAACACAAACGGCAACATTCAGTGAAGCGAGTTACACCCATAGGCAGGAAAATACAGAATGGGTAACGGGTATAAACTTGTGGACGGATAATTTTAAGGAAAAACAATTTTCAACATTCCCGTTAAGAAACTATAATCAGACAACTTTTGGAGCTTTTGCTCAAAACCTTTGGAAAGTAACAGATTGGCTGAATCTTGAAACAGGATTAAGAGCAGATTATGTGATTGACTACGGAGCTGTTTTTCTGCCAAGAATTTCTGCATTATTTAAAATTACAGACAAATTCTCTTCAAGAATCGGGGGTGGATTCGGATATAAATCTCCAACTATTTTTACAGAAGAAAGTGAGCGTATCCAATATAGGAATGTATTGCCTGTTGATAGGGATGTAAATAAACTTGAAAGAAGTTATGGGGGAAATATTGACTTCAATTACCGCACAAAACTATGGGATAAATTTAGCTTCAGTATCAATCAACTTTTCTTTTATACCTATTTGAATAATCCTTTGATGCTGGAAACGCAATCAAATAATGCATTTCAGTTTGTTAATTCTTCAGGACATATTGATACCAAAGGAACGGAAACCAATATTAAATTGGGGTACGATGATTTTAAACTTTTATTGGGTTATACCTACACAGATACGCAGTTGAATAAGAATGGTATTACGTCAGCAAATCCATTAACACCGAAACATCGTATCAATTCAGTTTTAATGTATGAAGTAGAAGATAAATGGAAAATAGGTTTGGAAGCTTATTACTTTAGCAAACAAAAATTGAATGATAATGCAATCGGGAAGCAATATTGGTTGTACGGTTTTATGGCTGAAAGAATTTTTGGAAATTTTTCAATCTATATTAATTTTGAAAACTTCTTAGATTCCAGGCAGACTAGATTTGACACTATTTATACAGGAACTGTTACCAACCCTACCTTCAGAGATATTTATGCACCGCTTGATGGATTCCTTATCAATGGAGGAATTAAATTGAGTTTAGAGTAATCTACTTTTTAGATGTAAAAAAGTTGTCTAAAAATGTATCTTTTTAAACACTTTTCGGTCTACATAGTAAGAACTAAAATAAATTAATTATGTCAAAATGTAAATGCACCAATTGCGACTGCAAAAAATGCAACTGTACAAATTGCGCAGAAAATAACTGCCAATGTTCAAAATGTGAATGCACAAAATGCAGTTGCTGCAAAGAGTAAAATGTAAAAGGTTGATTTTAAATCAGCCTTTTATTATATTTACATATTATGACAACTGAACAATTGTTATCCCAATATCAAAACGAACTGTATCACTTTATTTTAAAAAAAGTGAAGGATCGCTTTGTTGCTGAGGAAGTTCTTCAAAACAGTTGCCTGAAAATCCATCAGGGAATCAGTGTGCTTAAGGATGAATCAAAAGCGAGAGCTTGGGCTTATCGAATTGTTAGAAATGAAATTATTAATTTTTTACAACAAAACAAGAATATTTCCCGATATCTTATCGATGAAAACATAAGTGATACTTTTGATAATGTTCAAGCATGTTGTTTGGATCATTTTATCAAAGCTCTTCCTGAAATTTATAAAATGGTACTAGTTAAAATTTATGTTGAAGGAAAGAGCCAAAATGAAGTTGCTAAAGAAACAGAATTATCGCTTGCCAATGTTAAGGCCAGGCTTCGAAGAGCGAAGGATCTGCTAAAAAATAACTTTGTGCAATGCTGTAAGTACGAGATCAATGCGAGTGGTAAACTTAAAGGAGAATCAAAGTGTACAATATGTAATTAATACATTATCATAGTATTTTAATAAAATAAGATTATTTCATTTTACTTCTTGATTTGAGAAAAGATATACACATTTCAGAACCAATCTATAACTTCTTTCAAGGTAGACTTTTTGTTTGTTGTGAAGTATCATCATAAATTTTTGGATCTTCAAAAGTTCTCGGAACATACTGATCTGCTTCTGGAATAAAAGGGCTCCCTTTATACCATAAGCTTATGAAGATATCATAACAGCATTATCCAATGTCAAGATTATATCTAAGTTCTAATATATTGTGCAATCATTATGCTGTTTATCAAATATTTTGATCAATCTTTTTCATTATTTATCTTTTCTTTAAGTAAGGAAATTCTCGGGCGTAATCTAAGCTTGGATATATCAAGGTTCCATAATGGCTCATTGTTATTAATCACAATAGGTGTTTTGTCATTCATGTCAAATTCTTCTACCCAGGAATAATACAATAATCTGGTAATTGATAACATATTTTTTTGACCATTACGATTGATCACAATATAAAAGTATGGATTATGCCCGCCATCCTTATTGTTTAGATTAATAGACATAATCGTTTCTTGCCAAAAGCTTTTATTCTTGCTTTTAGTCCAGCTGCCGAGTCGTTTTATCCTTCCTTTATTAGAGATTAGGTATCCCTTTTCAAAGTTTTTCACGGGTTTCCATTTCTCCCCAGGAAGATCTTCAAGAGATAAATTTATGCATGGGGGAGGGTTATTTTTATCAATGGATGGTTTACTTAGTTTTTGCCAAAGGGATTCATTTAGTAATTTATCCTTGCTTTCGGACTTTCTTTTTATAGGTGTAAAATCTTCTTTTTTAGGATGGTAATCTTTAAAGAACCATCTGGATCCTTCTGCTGTTAAGCGCTTCTTATCTAGTGCATGAAGAATATTCCTACTGACAACTCCCAGGGCTCTGCTGGCAACATCAATAGTATCAAATGTGGCTATAAGTTCACCTTCAACACTATATTGGTTCACTGCTTTTTCATGCATTCCCTGCTATTAGTAACCCTGTTTGCCTGAACTCTTTTAAAATGGTCTTCACTCACAGATAACTTTTCCAGATTGTCAGCGTGTAGGTGGAATCTGTTACCATCTTTAAATGAAATCAGAAAAGATTTGGTATTTGTATTAAGATCTTCAACAAAGTGATGGTACACCAAACGGGGTACTGACTTCCTGAATCTTTTTCCTTCTGATGATAACAAGCAGGTGATATTGTAAAAATCTCTCTCCAGGTATTTATTGAAAAATTTCATGAATTGTAGCTTCATAATAAGCTCCGGCGCTTTACGTTTTTTTCTATCTTTAGATGTAATCAGGCGCTCCAGACTCTTCACACGGCCATAATTTGAAATAGCATAGTTTTCAAAATTTTCAATAGGTTTCCATTTTTCACCTGTCAGATTCCTGAGTGAAGTATTGTAAAGTACTTCATTTAAGTAACGGTCATTTATATAGTTAGTCAAGTTCATTAAAAATTTGTCAGAAGAAAGAATAGTATGGTATCATGAAAACAAAAATATAAAACTCAAAATATAAATAAAAGGAATGTGGTATGATAGAAATACAAGCTTTTAAGTAAACTATTATGATCCCATGAAATGAACATATAATTTTATTTCAAAAAGATCAGCATTCTTATGGTAATCCGTAATAAGGTATTCTTTGATATTGGTATTTTTGAAACATTTCTAATTAAAAATTTTGCATTTAAAATTTAATACGACATATTCTGTCGCTTATCTAAAATACCTTTGTATTATATAGATGTAACAGTTTAAAAATGAGAAAGTAAAAACATGATGTAATTCATATTAAATGTTTTTAAAGTGAAATTAATGAATGCTTAAAAGCGTTAAATTTGCACGATTTTAAATCAACCTAAATAAAATTAAAAATATATAACATAAGCATGAAAAAACTCTACTTGAGTGCATTTACTTTATGCATAGGCTTAGGTCTCTCAGCTCAAGATATAGTGTGGGAGAAAAACATTGAATCCAGTACTCAGGATTTTCTAAGCCAGGTTACAACAACAATCGATGGACAGTATTTAATTACTGGGAGTGCTATACAATCTGGAAGCCAGAAGAAAGAAGCTGGAAGTAATACCAAGCAAAATAATGGGTATGATTTTCATTTGGTGAAACTGAATCAGCAAGGAGATCAGGTTTGGGAAAAGTACTTTGCGGGAAGTAATCACGACTATTTATCTGCTACTGTAGCTACACAGGAAGGGGGCTTTTTAGTTTCAGGGACATCTTACTCTGGGAAATCTTTAGATAAAAAAGATGATTCCAAAGGAGGATCAGACATTTGGCTCATTAGACTTAATGAGTTTGGAGATGAATTATGGCAAAAAACTTTAGGTACAAGTGCTGATGAAGAAGCAAGATCAGTTATTCAAACAACGGATCTCGGATTCTTTGTGGCTGGAAATGTGCAAAATGCTGTTAAAGGTTATGGTTCAAAAGATGTTTTAATTATAAAGCTTGATAAAAACGGAAAAGAAATTTCACAATTGGTTTTAGGTGGCAGAGGATTAGACGAGGTTGAAAAAATGATTCCAACGAAGGACGGGGGAGCATTATTAGGAATTTATTCGAGAAGTTCCGGGTTTCGGGTTTCGGGTTCCGAAGATCAAAGCTCAACTCCAGAAACCTCGAACCGCGTATCTCGCTATCCCAAAACCACTAATAATGAAGGCGAAGGTGATTATTGGATCGTAAAACTCAGCAAAGATGGAAAAGTAGAATGGGAAAAGAATTTTGGGGGTAAAGGAGATGATCATTTGAGAACCCTGGCTTTGACTTCAACTGGTTACATTATTGGCGGTGAATCCAGATCAGAAAGATCAGGAAACAAGACCGTTGGAATTGAAGAAGGTACAGATCTTTGGCTGATCTCCTTAAACGAAAAAGGCGATGAGCAATGGCAGAAATCGTACAATTTCAAAAACAGAGATGTTTTGATGGGAATGAGTGTTATTGCTTCTGGTGATGATAAAACTTCTAAAGGAATATTATTAGGAGGTTATACTCAAGCAGAAGGAAGGATAGAAACCGATGATGAAACTTTTTGGATGTTGTACCTGAATCAGGATGGTAACGAACAGTGGAGAAAACATGTGAGTGGAGACTCGAGACGAAGAGAAGAGAGACTTTCTGATATAAAATTAAATAGAGATGGTTCTATTATTCTAGCGGGAACTAGTGCAGAGGAATTAGGAAAAGAAAATTGGAAAATTATCAAGTTAGGAGATAAACAATTGGATCAGTTGATCGAGAAACATGATATCAAGATTTATCCGAACCCGGTATCAGATTATGCTTATGTTGAAATAGGTTTTGATTTCAAAGACGCTGATATTACCCTTTACGATATGGGAGGAAGGCAGTTGCAAAATATAAAAACAAAAAATAAAGTTACGAAGATCAATACTCAATCATTAATCCAAGGAGCTTATCTAGTATCCATAAAAACAGACACTAATAAAACGGCTAACGCTAAATTAATCAAGAAATAATGAAGAAGCTAACACTATTGGCAATTACATTGTCTGGTATCTTAGGTAATGCTCAATCTGCTAAAGACTTAACCAACTCATTTAGTAAAAATACAAAAAGCCCACAAGCTACAGACTTTATAAGATATGGTAATATCCCTATCAAAAAGAATATAGGAGAACTTGATTTAAACATCCCTTTATTATCAATTCCTACACAAAATGGAGGTGCTGTAAGTTTGAATCTTAATTATAATGCATCAGGTTTTATACCTGACAAGAAGTCTGGTATTGTAGGATTTAACTGGAATTTGACGTCAGGAGGAGTTATTACACGAAGTGTTGTAGGCGAAGCTGATGATCAAGCAGGATCTCCACAAACGGGTGGTGGTATGTATGGTCATTATGAGCATGGATATCTGGTCGGAATAAAGCAATTCGGAACCAATATCTCTGAGCTTCCAACAGATAATGATTTATCAACCATGAATCCTAATAAATTATCTGCCGCAGTAGACAATTTGACGGACGATTTTTTTGAAGTCCGATTAAATGGCTATCCAAATACTAATTCTACACGATACGAAACAACATCTGATAAATATTCATTTAATTTTAATGGTATTTCTGGAAGTTTCTTTATAGCCCCCGATGGTAAAGTCGAGGTGGTTACCAGTGAACCTCATAAACTTAAAGTAGACCTTTCGGGAATGAATTCCCAGCCTTATAACAGTGTTTGTAGTCCGTTAAGTGAATCAGAAATCATCATTACAGATGAAGTAGGAAATAAATATTACTTTGGGAAAGAAAGTAAAAATTTAGAGTATAATGTTTTTTTAGGAGCAACTGCAACAGGTAGTAATGCTCAAACTCCTGTAATCAGCAGCTGGTATCAATATAAAACAGAATATCAGAATGGGGATGTTTTAAAATATAATTACCAGGCAGATAATATTGCTCCCAATAATGTTTATAGCAGTTTTTGTATTATAGATCAAAATAATTTCTGGAAGCCACTTCCACAGTACAGTGATCTGAAAAAGTTTCTGGATCTTCATTCTATGGGAGATAGCAATTCGAAGCACGTTTTTAACGTGGTGAAAAAGACTTATCTATCAAATATTGAATATAAGGATTACAAAATCGTTTTCTCCTACTCTGATCAGGATAACCTTTATAAAAATGTAGACATTAGTGGTAGCCAGTTTGGAAAAGTGCCTCAAAAGAAACTGGACAAAATACAGTTATATAATCAAACCAATCTGACTAACACGATTGATTTTGGATATGAAGTATACAATACCCAATACCCAAGAATATTTCTTAAAACGGTAAAAGAAATGGGAAAAGAGCCCTACGAATTTTCGTATGACACCAGCAGTGCGGCTAATACACCAAGCCCTATGACTTTTGCTGTCGATTACTGGGGGTATTATAATGGAAAGACTTCTAACGATGCTCCTTTTACTATTTTTCCTTCGGTAAATTACTCAAGTAATGGGGATTATCAGTATACTTCAGATGTAAGGGAGTCTAATTTTTCTTATTCAAAGATGTATGCCCTTCAAAGTGTTAAATACCCCACAAAAGGAAGCTCTTTCTTTACATATGAACCACATAGCTACAGTTTTAGATTAGAACGAAGATCTGATAATAGTTTCCTCCCTAAGCTTTACGCAGTAAATGGGATCGTTGGAGGAACAAGGTTACAGAAAATTTATGATTATGATCTTAACGCGAATCAAAATACCAGGGAATTTATATACACAAATGATCTTGACCAGTCCTCCGGTATCCTTACCGAGTGGCCAAGATATTTCTTTTCCTTCAACGCACAGACAAGTGGTGCACTCTGTTCAGGAGGTAGTGGTTGGTTAAACTGTGTTCCATGGGCATTTAATGGCACAAAAAACATTCAGACTGCCTCAGGTTATTCAAGAAGTTTAACGGAAGGAGCTGTTATAAGTTATTCAAGGGTAATTGAAAAGCTCTCTGGTAATGGAAGCACTACTGATTATTTTACAAGTTATATAGATAAGCCAGACGTGCATTTTGATAATTCAGTGCAACTTACAGCAGGGGATTACAGTCCATTGCCAGCCGTCAGGAATCTTTTATTCATGCCAGCAAGCAGGAGTATTGAAAGAGATAAGCTTTCTAAAAGACTTATTAAAGATGAATCAGGAACACTTTTGGAAGAACAAGTTTATTTATATAATGAAGACCCGTCAAGGCTGGATAAGTATCATATTTCAATGAACATATCAAATGCATGGATGAACCCTTTAAGGAACTATTATTACAATAACTTCATGAGTTCTAATGTCACTAAACAGTATTTAAACAATAATTTATTATCATCTAAATCAGAAAATTTCTATCAATCGGCCAATGGAGTGAATTTGTCCAAAGTTAAGAATACAAGTCCTGATGGAAAAGTCACAGAAACGACTTACCAATATGCCAATGAAAAAAATAATCAATTAATGATTGGTAAAAATATGGTAGGAATTCCGCTGGAAACAATGACTACCCAAACGGATAATGGGGTTACAAAAACATTATCAAAGGTAGAAACTATTTATCCCACTTCACTCCCTACTCCCGAGGCTGGGAATTTAATATTACCTTTATCCCTAAAATCCTATGATGTTCTTGACAATACACCTTCTATAGAGGTGAGCTATAATCAATATGATACTAACGGAAATCTGCAACAATACACTTCAAAAGATGCAGTCCCGACAGCGATTGTTTGGGGATATAATAATACCCAGCCTATTGCAAAAGTACAAGGTGCAACTTATGCTCAATTGGCAAGCTTAGGAATTATCACAGCCATCGTTGATGCCTCAGATTTGGATACAGAAAATCCAACTAATGAACCTGCCTTAATTACAGCATTAGATAATTTCAGAAAGAACTCTGCTTTATCTTCCTATCAGGTAACAACCTATACTTATGATCCTTTAATTGGAGTGACCAGCATAACGCCTCCGTCAGGATTCAGGGAAGTCTATATCTATGATACAGCTAACAGGTTAAAAGAAATACGTCAGCAGGAAAAAGATACTTCTGGAAATATGGTATATAAAGTGGTTAAAGAGTTCAAATACAACTACAAAAACTAAGACATGATGAAGAAAATAAAACAAATAATCGCTGTTAGCACGATACTTATTGTTGGGATGGCTCATGCTCAGCTTTCCACTACAGAAAATTATATTTATTCAAAAACCTATTTGTCAGACCCTACGCTTCCTAATGTTAGAACCGCAGAAACTGTTCAGTATTTTGATGGATTGGGAAGACCTAAACAGGTAGTCAATATAAAAGCATCCCCTTTAGGAAGAGATGTTGTGACCCCTATTGTGTACGATGGATTTGGAAGGCAAACAAGGGATTATCTTCCTGTTCCTCAACAGTCAACAACCAATGGAGCGATATATGGACAGAATCCAGGATTGGTTCCATTACCAATCTCTGATCCAACAGGTGTTTACCCTGCTGCAGAAAAAGTTTATGCTGAAAAGGAATTGGAAAAATCTCCTTTAGAAAGAATATTGGAACAAAGGCAGGTAGGAACAGCATGGGCTACAAAACCTGTTTTGTTTGGATACTTAGCCAATACTACTACAGATGTTCGAAAATATATTACTACCACGACTCCTTTGGATGGAAGAACAAACTCTGCATTGAGAGTTGCTCCAAATGATACAAATACAGCAAGTGGATTTTATAAAGCTAATCAGCTTTATAAAAACTCTGTGAAAGATGAGGATGGAAATGAAACGATAGAGTTTAAAAATGGACAGGGACAAACCGTTTTGGTGAGAAAAGTAATTAGTACTACGGATAATGCTGACACCTATTATATCTATAATGAATATAATCAATTGGCTTTTGTAATTCCACCAAAGGCTTCTTTTGCCCTTAAAGGCTTGAGTGCAGGAACGCAGATTGTCGAGACTGATCCTACTTTAAATGATCTTTGTTACCAATATCGATACGATGGTAAAAACAGGTTATTGGAGAAAAAACTCCCTGGAAAAGGTTGGGAATATATGGTATATGATAAAGCTGACAGGCTTATTATGACACAGGATCCTGAATTAAATAAGAAAAAGAAATGGCTTGTTTCCAAGTATGATCGATTTGGGCGTGTGATTTATACAGGTATTTTCCCATCTTTAGAAAGCAGATCCAGTCTGCAAAGTTTACTTAATAATTATGTAATTACAGAATATAGAAATGCTCAGGGTTTTAGCAAAAACGGGATACAAATTTTTTACAGCAATGATTTTGTGGATATAGAAACTGTTTTATCGGTTAATTATTATGATAGTTATCTTCCGGGAGACCCTTTTCCTACACAGGTATTTGATCAGACTGTACTTCCTTCGGATGTACAACAATATGGGAGAAATACAAAAGGGTTACCTGTTTCTAGTTTTGTAAAAAATATTGAAGATGACAACTGGACCAAAACCTATATGTATTACGATCTTAAAGGAAGAGGTATAAGAGAGTTTTCATTTAACCACCTGGGAGGATATACTAATGTAGAGAGGCAGCTAGATTTTTCAGGAATACCTCAAAAAATCATTACGACGCATCAAAGATTAAGCAGTGATACTCCAAGAACTATTACTGAAATATTTACTTATGATCCTCAGAATAGACTTCTTACACATACCCACCAAGTAGACAATAATCCTGTTGAAGTCTTAACACAGAATAAATATAACGAGCTTTCGCAATTAGAATCTAAAAAAGTGGGTGGTAGTATAGCCGTTCCATTACAGCAAATAGATTATCAATACAATATCAGAGGTTGGATGACAAAGATCAATGATCCGACAACTCTCAACGGAAAACTATTTGGATATGAAATTAAATACAGTAATCCTGTTAATTCCAATATTGCTCCTGGAAAATTCAATGGAAACATAGCAGAGGTTGATTGGAAAAATGCTTCGGAAGATATCTTGAAAAGATATAATTATGAGTATGATCCATTAAATAGACTAAAAAATGCTTTTTATAAAGAACCTACTACAGGAAGTAACGGTAAGTTTGATGAATACCTTACTTATGATCTAAATGGGAATATAAGCAACCTTAAGCGAACAGCTGTTCCAATAGGTCAGGTAACTCCTACTGTTATAGATAGTCTTGACTACCAGTATACAGGAAATCGCCTTAATAAAGTAATTGAAAATTCATTAAATGATACAGGATATGAAGGTGGAAATAACACAATTGATTATGATCTGAATGGGAACATGATTAATATGAAAGATAAAGGTATTAATACTATTTCTTACAATCACCTTAATTTACCTGATTCCTATTCAATTACTCAGAATGATCCATTTGGCGGAGTCACCAGTTTTGAATTGGATTATTTATACCGATCAGATGGTGTAAAAGTTCGTAAAACGAATACCACTGGGGGAAATAAAGGAAATCCTACAATAACAAAAAATGTAACAGATTATTTGGATGGCTTTCAGTATAAGTATTCTGAAACCACTCAATGTACTTGGTGTCGTACAAGTGTGGCATTTGAGCAAGAAGCATATAAAGATGCTCCTATTAATGACCTAACAAAGCCTATAACAGCACAATGGATTCTTGATTTTGTACCAACTTCAGAAGGTTTTTATAGTTTCACAGAAAACCGTTATATTTACCAATATAAAGACCACTTAGGAAATGCTAGGGTCAGTTATGCAAAAAACAGCGCAGGCGTTCTTGAAACAATTGATACCAATAACTATTATGCCTTTGGATTAAACCATATAGGAGCAAATAAAGGATTGTTAGGAGGATATTTAAATTACAAGTACAACGGCAAGGAACTACAAGAGACCGGGATGTATGATTATGGAGCTAGGTTTTATATGCCGGATATTGGAAGATGGGGCGTTGTAGATCCGCTCGCGGAAACTTCTCGTCGTTGGAATCCGTACACATATGCATATAATAGTCCTATAAATTTTGTAGATCCAGATGGTATGCTATCGCGATCTTTTATAGACCAGTTAATGAGTTCTGCTAGTGGTACAACGTGGACAAATACTGGAAATGGAAATTTTTCTGATGGAAACGGAAATACAATTAGTGATAATCCTCCAGATGATTATGTATTTAATGAAAATGGCAAATATGTGAGAACAGATAAAACTGGAAAGCCTGATCAACTAGTAATTGAAAATTCAAAAACAAAAAAACAAACAACTTATCAGTTTAATGACCCGAAAACAGATGTTGCAGCAATAAATTATAACATTAAAAAATTTGGGAATAATTTTAAAAACCATCAATTTGTTTTTTCCGTATCTAGTTCTTGGATGTCTTATTTTCAATTCGATTCTGGAGCTTATGAAAAGAGCACAATAGGAAAGTATTTTGAGACAGCTTGGGGATCAATCGGAAATGAATTAGATCCAGCTATGTATAATTTATCTGATTTTTTACTCCAACAAGGAGAAGGAGATACTTGGTCTTCTAAAGAAATCTTAGGAGACAAAGGTCCACTATATATATTTCAGGGAGATGGTTATCAAGCTTATAATCATATGGATGCAGGTAATTTCATATGGGGCTATTTTATGAACGCTATGAAATACGATTATAGTACCACTATAAAAGCCGCTAAATTATATAACTCCAATGATTCTGGTGCTGACCTACGTTCTATTAGAAATGGATTTTTTTTAAACAATTTCAGTAAAATTTTTAAATATGTTCCGATAACCAATCCTACTAAATAAAGTATATGAAGAAGATAAAGAATATTGTAATAGTTTTGTTCGTACTTATTATTAGTTTTATGCTAATAAAAAAGTTAATTTTTTATTGGAATTATGTGTGGTTTAAGGAAGAAAGACAAGAAAAAATTTGGAATGAAAGAGTAAATAATAAAAATAGTCGCAAAAAAATAGAAAACAAAATATATACTGAGCAAGATAAAAAATAATTTAGATGAAAACACATCTGCTAATTTAATAGATAACCCGATCTCGCAGATTTGTAATCCGTGAGCAATGATAAATAACCCTCGCTTTGCGAGGGTTTTGTGTTTTATAGAGCGACATTTTGCTTTACAAAATCTTTAAATTTTTTCTGGTTAATAAAAGTATCAATCATTTTAAAAACCATAGATCTTTCATCGGGTTCAAGTTCCTGTATTGGTTTTACCTGTTTGGCAAAAGAAAACATTGTATGCTAAACTTCAACTATCTTCTTTGACATTAATTGTTTTTATTTTTTTCAATTGAAAATAAAAACAGTCATAGATATATTTTTACTTTAAATCGATTAACAAAAGGAAAAGCTGATAATACTAACATTAATCTCATTCATAAATGTGATATAAAATATGTAGTTTTGCTATACTTTAAAAAATTAATAACAATAACTCAAATATAGACGCTAAGTATGAAGAAATTCTACCTAGGGGCATTATCATTATGCTCCGTCTTGAGCGTATCTGCTCAAGAAGTGATCTGGCAGAAAGATATTAAATCCTCGACACAGGATTTTCTTTCACAAGTCACTACAACTTTCGACCAGCAGTATCTGGTCTCAGGAAGCTCGATTCAATCGAAGAAACTTTCTACAGAAAACAAACAAAATAATGGCTACGATTTTCATTTGATTAAATTTAACCAGCAGGGAGAAGAGGTCTGGGAAAAGTATTTTTCAGGAAATAACCATGATTTTCTATCTGCAACAGTCAATACCCAAGAAGGAGGATTTCTTTTAGCAGGTTCTTCTTACAGTGGGAAGGCACAGGATAAAAAAGAAGAATCTAAAGGCGGATCTGATATCTGGCTCATAAGAATCAATGAATTTGGTGATGAAATGTGGCAGAAAACTATTGGTGGAATTTCTGATGAAGAAGCAAGATCTGTTATTCAAACTACAGATTTAGGATTTTTTGTTGCTGGAAATGTTCAAAACTCGATAAAAAGTTACGGATCTAAAGATGTTCTGATTGTAAGACTGGATAAAAATGGTAAAGAATTATCACAAATCATTTTAGGTGGAAAAGGACTTGATGAAGTTGAGAAAATAATTCCTACAAAAGATGGAGGAGCTTTATTGGGAGCCTATTCAAGAAGCAATGCAGGAGGGACAAAGAAAACTGAAAACTTTGGAGAAGGAGATTACTGGATCATTAAACTTTCAAAAGAGGGAAAAGTAGAATGGGAAAAGAATTTCGGAGGAAAGGGAGATGATCATCTAAAAACACTTTCCTTAACATCAACAGGATATTTAATTGGCGGGGAATCAGGATCAGAAAGGTCAGGAAATAAAACTGTCGGAATCGAAGAAGGAACAGATTTGTGGCTTCTTTCTTTAAATGAAAGAGGTGAAGAAATCTGGCAGAAATCATTCAATTTTAAAAACAGAGATGTTTTAATGGGAATGAGCGTTTTGCATTCTTCAGATGAAAAGTCTTCAAAAGGAATTTTACTCGGAGGTTATACTCAGGCTCAAGGAAGAATTGAAAAGGATGATGAGTCGTTCTGGATGCTGTACTTGGATTATAATGGTAATGAACAGTGGAGAAAGTATATAAAAGGAGAATCCAGAAAGAAGGAAGAAAGGCTTTCCGATTTAAAGGTCAACAGAGATGGTTCCATTATTCTGGCAGGAACGAGCGCAGAGGAATTAGGTGAAGAGAATTGGAAGATTGTAAAGCTGGGAGACAAGCAGGTTGATCAGTTAATCGAGAGGTATGATATCAAGATCTATCCAAACCCAGTTTCCGATTATGCCTATGTAGAAATTGGCTTTGATTTCAAGGAAGCGGATATTACGATGTATGATATGGCGGGAAGACAGCTTCAACAAATCAAAACTAAGAACAGGGTCACCAAGATCAATACACAGCCTTTGATACAGGGAGCTTACCTGATTACGATAAAAACGGATACCAACAAAACCGCTAATGCAAAAATTATTAAACAGTAAATTATGAAATTTTATTTTCTATTTTGTCTTATTTCAGTATCATTAATAAAAGGACAGTTTAATGGTGAGGAAGGCTTTTATAGTCCTGAATTTTCTAAAAGTCCAAACTCAAGTGAATTTAAAGTATATGGAGGAACTAATTTAAATCTTTCACTAGGTAAACCTGATATTAATATCAGCTTGCTTTCTTTAAAAATTGATCATATAAACAATCTTGATGTAAATATTAATTATGATGTTGCTCTGAATAAGCCCGATACTTACCCTTCATGGACGGGTTTAGCATGGAATTTAGGCGTTTCAGGAACTATAACAAGAAATTTAAGCGGTATGGCAGATGAGTCTGATCCAGAAGCTTATTATTATAAATATGGCCTTTTGAATTCAGGTGATTGGAATTCGTTAGATAAGCTAAAATCCTTTTCGTCTCGTTTTGAATATGAAAATAATGAAAAAGCCTTAAACCCTGATACTTTTAGTTTTTCTGTGAATGGAATATCAGGTACTTTTATTAAAAACCATGAAGGAAAATGGATTGTAAATTCGGATACACCTAACTTGTCCGTTACCAATACGTTAAAAAATAATGAGTTCGATATGGGTTCTTTCATATATTCCTTTATCATTACGGATGGTTTCGGAAACAAGTATACTTTTGGAAATCAATATTCGGCAATTGAGGTGTATAGAAGTAGAAAAAAGAATCAGAATCCAAAACTCGCCGCGGAAACTTATAAATATGTTAAAAATTGGCATTTAACTAAAATTGAGTATTCAACTGGGAAAAATGTTGATTTCAGCTATAATAAATCTACGGAACCTATTTATTTTAGAAGTTCATATTCGGGGTACAAACAATTTACATATGGTGGTTATGATATTAGTGGCTGCGTAAAGGATCTAGATAAACACAACTGTTTTAACCTTTCAAGTTTTGAAGAAGGGCAGTTTAGTTATTTGGATAAAATTAATTTTGATAATGTTGAGATAAAATTTAATAGATCTTTGGCAAATAGCCTTGAATTTACCAATGAGAATGTATACTTAATTGATGGAAATGAAATTAAAGCTCCAGATAGTTATTATAATTCTAAGCATTGGTATAAACTTGATAATATTTCCTACAGCGCAAACAATAAAAATGTTGAAAATATATACTTTGAGTACGATGAAAACCCTGGAAGGCGATTAAAATTAAAGAAAATAAGAATTGGTGAGGCAGTAAACAATAAATACGAATTCCAATATAATAATAACTTATTTCCAAAATTTAATAGTGGAAGTACCGATCATTGGGGTTATTTCAATGATAAGACATTTAATTTTTATGCAGTAAATTCTACAGATATTAATGCTATTGCGACAGCATACCAACAAGCAAAAGAACCGAATTTTAAGTTACACGAAATTTTGGAAAAAATCTCTTATCCAACTGGAGGAAGTACCCGTTTTTATTATGAACCTCATGAATATATAAAAGTAACTAATTATAATAATGATTTTTACATCGGTGAGGTTACCCCTAGAAGATTAGCCGGAGGATTCAGGGTTAATCATATGGTTGATTATGGTTTTTCAAACGTACCAATCCAAAGAAAGTTTTACTACATTAAGGATTTTATTGGCAATAATATAAATTCTAGCGGAGTATTGTCAAATACGACAGATTACAATCATAATCAATATGTTTATAGAGAAATTTCACCAGTAGGTTGGCCATTAAATTACACAAATGGGTCACATATTGTATATTCAAAAGTTTATGAAGAAAAAAGTAATGGTGGACTAACTGAATATGCATTCAGCAATCAAGATAATGGCTTTATTGATCAAAAAGCTGATAACACAGTAATGTCTACTGCGCAAATGCAAAGAATCACACAAGGAACCAATAATTATGTATGGATTGGCCCATATAATGAATATTTTGAAAATAATGGTACTAGAGTAAATTCTTTCAGCTCTCTCCAAAAAGAAAGGATGAAGATATTATTTAAAAAAGAGTATACGAACACTAAGACATTATTATCTGAAACAACGTATAATTATAATAGTACACCCACAAGATTTTCGCAATATGCGAGAATAGTCGAAATTAGTGGACGTCCTTTTGGCCCTGTCCCAATGGGGTGGAATGCACAAGGTCAAGCCTTAGATAACACCTGTGATGTCATTAATGCTTCGGCTTATAAACTTTACTTTTACAATCATTATTTAGATTCTGAGACGAGAAAAGATTATTTCGACAATGGAAACGTCACCACTAATACAAAGTATTTTTATGATAACTCTAATGATGACCTTCTAAGAAAAGAAGAAACGACCTATCCAGATAATAAAGTAATTTCTAAAACATATCAATATGCGAATGATGCTGCAATAAATAATCAGTATTTGATTGGCAAGAATATGGTGGGAATTCCATTGGTTACAGAGACAACAAAAATAGATAACCCTACAAATAAAATTCTAACGAGGTGGGAAACTGTTTATCCTGTTTCTCAAGCAGATGCTAATATAAATACTGGTGGTATGCCTCTGCCAAAATCGGTAATATCACATAATCTTAAAGATTTGAATAGTCCTTCTCCTATTCCAACAACACAAGTTACCTATGACTTATATGATCCGAAAGGTAATATTCTACAGTATACCAGTAAAGATGGTAAACCAAACACAATTATTTGGGGGTATAACCAAACTTTACCTATTGCTAAAATAGAAGGAGGAACATACAGCAACATCATGTCTGTTTTAGGTGTAAACGGTTCACCTTCAGGATATACAAATCTTCCTATTTACATAAAATCCAATGAAGATATTGATGTGCCTTCTGAGCAGTTGCTAATTGAGGCGCTGGATAATTTTAGAAAAAAACCTGCCTTTGCAAACTACAGCATAACAACGTATACTTATAATCCATTAATCGGGGTGACAAGCATAACTCCACCAACTGGAATAAGAGAAAACTACAGTTATGATTTGGCCAATCGGTTAGAGAAAGTTGTGGATTATAATGGAAAATTGATTAAAGAATATAAATATAATAATGCCCCTATAAGATATAGTAATAATGCGTTAAGCCAAACATTCTATAAAAATGACTGTCCAAGCTGGAAAGTCGGATCATCATATGAATATAAAGTTCCGGAATATAAATATATGTCTCTTATTAGTCAAGCAGATGCAGATCAACAAGCTCAAAATGAGATTAATTTAAATGGGCAAAGTGCAGCAAATGCAAATGCAGATTGCGGATTTATCAGTTGTAATTTCACCCCCAATTATTATGTAAATGCCAACTTTGTTTCAATACAACAAACAGCGCCTAATCATATTTCAATGATATTAACTTACAGTGCTAATCCACCGTCGGGAATGACATATTTAGGAGGTGTTTCATTAGGGTATATTGGTTCTTTCTGTAGACCTACAACTACTAAAACTCTTTATAGTGGAAGTTACAGAATTACAATTACTACAGACGGGTATGTTGTCGTAAATTCTAATACAGGATCTGTCCCACCACCTAATTCTCCAGGGGGATTCTCAGTTGAATATGATAAATAATAACTAATTACATGAAAAAAATAATAATTCCTATAGGTGCTTTACTCTTTTCAAGTACCACATATGCACAGCTAAGCACAGTAGAAAACTATGTCTATAGCAAAACTTATCTTGATTATAATGGCAATACTCCTACAAAAAGTACAGAAACCGTTCAGTATTATGATGGATTAGGCCGGCCAAAACAGACCGTCAATATCAAAACATCTCCTTTAGAGAAAGATGTCGTAATACCTATTGTATATGATGGATATGGAAAAAAAACCAGAGAATATCTACCTGTACCACAACAATCGACAAACGCCGGAGCGATCTATCCTCAAACTTCAGGAGACTTTCCAGTAGGTGATCCTACGTCAGCGTACACGAATGAAAAAGCTTTTTCAGAGAAAATATTGGAAAGATCTCCCTTAGACAGAATTTTACAACAAAAACAGGTCGGAATTGCTTGGCATGACAAACCTGTGCAGTTCGGTTATGACACCAATACTACAGGAGATGCCGTTAAAAAATATACCACTGTTACCAATTGGGAGAACGCAGCAACCATAAGTACTGTCAGCCAAACTATTAATTATGGAGCAGCGCAGCTGTATAAAAATACAGTCACCGATGAAGACGGCAATATAACAATAGAATTCAAAAATGGCGAAGGACAGATCTTATTGGTGAGAAAAGTAATCAGTGCTACAGAAAATGCAGATACATATTATGTTTATAATGAATTTAATCAACTTGCCTTTGTCATTCCACCAAAAGCTGCTGTTGTTTTAGATCCCAATTCTGTGCTAAGTGATCTTTGTTATCAATACCGTTATGACAGCTGGAATAGAATGGCCGAAAAAAAAGTTCCCGGCAAAGGATGGGAATATATGATTTACGATAAGCAAGACAGATTGGTAATGAGTCAAGACGCTAATATGGGATTATCTAGGCAATGGCTTTTTACAAAGTATGATCAATTTGGAAGAAGTGTTTATACAGGGATCTATATAAGTTCACAAAATTATGAGAGCGCCGGAAGAAAAGCCGAGCAAACTATTGTGGATTCAAAAGGAAGTAACAATGTAGAACGATTATCGACGACCGGATTTACAAATAGTGGTATGGACGTCTATTATAGTAATGATGTTAATACCAGTTATCCAAATTCTATTAGTAAATTATTAAGTGTTAGTTACTATGACTCATATCCTGTGGGAACTCCTACCGTTCCTTTACAGGTTTTAGGTCAGGAAGTTTTATCTCAAGATAGCCAAAACTCATCTATGAGTACCAAAAGTCTGCCTGTAGCTTCTTATATCAAAAATATTGAAGATGACAACTGGACAAAAAATTATACTTATTATGACAAAAAGGGGAGAACTATAAGTACTTATTCCATCAATCATTTAGGAGGACGCACTAAAGTTGACTCTAAGCTGGATTTTACGGGAATAGTTCAGCAATCGATAACAACTCACAAAAGATTAGATACTGGTACGGATAAAGTGATTACTGAAAACTTCACCTATGATCCTCAAAATAGGTTATTAACCCGCACCCATCAAGTTGACAGTAATCCCGTTGAATATTTGACTCAAAATACCTATAATGAACTTTCTCAAGTAACCAATAAAAAAGTTGGAGGAATTACACCTTTTATTTCTTTACAGGATATTACGTATAGTTATAATATCCGTGGTTGGATGACCAAGATCAATAACCCTAAAAACTTGAACGGAAAATTATTTGGTTACGAGATCAAGTATAATCAGGTGGAGGGTGAGCAAACGCCTGATCCTTTTGATACTAGCTTACAGGTACTGCCAAAATACAATGGAAATATTGCCGAGGTTGATTGGAAAACTTCAACAATCTCTAATGATTATTTAAGAAGATATGGCTACGTGTATGATAAACTTAACAGGTTATCAGCAGGGTTTTATGAAAGAGAAGATAATCCTTCTGCAAGAGAGTACTTTGAGAAAATGACATATGACCTAAACGGAAATATCATTAATTTGAAAAGAACAGGCTCTTTAGACGGGAACACAACTTCAGTATTGATTGACAATTTAACATATGAGTATTTTAACAATAATAATAGCAACAGGCTTAATAAGATAACGGAAGGGCAGCAAAATTTATCTGGTTACCCTTATGAAGTAACCCCTTCTGCCATTGTATATGACGACAATGGAAACATGACTATAAATGCAGATAAGGGATATCTCGATATAAGTTATAATTATCTCAATTTACCCAGTACCTTTTTATTTAAAAATGGGTTAAGTACACGAACAGGTATTATACGCGAAAACACTTCAAATCTTTATCGTGCTGATGGAATTAAATTAAGAAAGACCTATAACTTTGCTCCATTTAATCCTCTGGGAATAATTACTAAACTTTCGTCAAAAGTAACGGAGTATCTTGATAGTTTTCAATACGAGAGTGAGATGGGTGGAAAATCAGGAGTCACAACCAACTTAATGTTGAGATTTGTACCTACTGCAGAAGGATATTACAATTTTGAAAATAATAAGTATATTTACAATTATACAGACCATTTGGGAAATGTACGATTAAGTTATTTCAATAATGGTAATGGCATAGAAGTTCTTGAAGAAAACAATTACTATCCGTTTGGAATGAAGCATGAAGGATATAATACTTTGGCAGGAAATCCCACATATAAATACAGTTATAATGGAAAAGAATTGCAAACAGACTCTGGTATGTATGATTATGGTGCGAGGATGTATATGGCGGATATAGGTAGATGGGGAGTGATCGATCCATTGTCAGATAAGATGAGAAGACATTCTCCCTATAATTATGCATTTGATAATCCAATCAGATTTATTGATCCTGATGGAAGAGCACCGAAAGATGATTTTCGAATATATGTTGATGGACGAAAAGAACTTATAAGGCATACTAAAGATAAATTTGATCGTTATTACAATCAAAATGGATCAAAGTCGATTAAGGTTAGTAAGGAATTTACAAAAAACTTTAAGCAAAATGTTGAATGGGCCCCATTCAGAGGGTATTATCCAACAGAAACCAATATAGTTTTGGAAAATCCTGACATTTCCTCAAAACAAATTAAGAACTATTATTATTTCTTGGCTGCAAACACTAGTAAAGAATGGAGTTTTGATAAATTATCAAAAGAGGGAATATTTGGAGACACAACTCTTTACTTAATTCGTTCACAGCATCGCGCAGAGGATGCAAATGATCATGGTGTTGCAGCGGATTTGGCAAGAAATAAAGGATATACGTGGTTAGAAACTGGGCATGACCATCCTATGGGTACTCTCATGAGGGAGTCTACTACTTATGAAAATAATTGGCCGTCAGGATTTAATCGTGATGGAACTCTAAACTCTGATAGTGGTGACAGAAAGACTTATGAACAAGACAAAGATGTAATGCCTGATAAAGCTTGGATTTTTATACCAACTCAAAAACATCCAAATATGATTTATTATAATGACCAAAGGTTTTGGTTTCCAAATCAAAATAAGGAAAATGTTCATCAATAAATATTTAAATATGCATAAATATTATATTATATTTTTATTGTTACTAGTTTCTTGTAAAGAAAAAATATCTTTTCAAGAAATATCTCTTCCGCACAATATTATAAAAGAAATAGAGAAAGAATCAATTTCTTCAAAAGAATCGGGAGTCTATATAGTTAGCTTATTTACTGATAATGAAAAAAATATTTGTGAAATAGTAAAATATAAAGAGGTCTTACCAGCTTTAAATTTTAAAGGATGTCAAATAATTAATAAGGATACTATTTTTTTATTTACAGACAAGAAGAATAATTTTTCAAATTGCTATCGATTTGAAAATCGAAAGATTCATTTCGATAAGAGAGAGCCTATTATAGGGAATAAAAAGATTATAGGGTATTATAATGTAGACACATTAAATTGTAAGATAATAAAATATACCTCTGGTGTAGAAAAATAAGATTTTTTAAGCCTGCACAAATTTTATTACTTTGGTACAGAAACTTGTAAAACCATCGCAATGCGATGGTTTTACAAGTAAAAACAATATTTTTTTTATAAGCAGAAAAAATAAAACTTACTTTTCCAGAGTCTTTTATTTTACTTGATTTTAGAAATGACTTGCAACTATTTTTGAGACAAAATTTGTACACTCTTTATGCTGGAGCTGCTAACTTTGTTAGGACGCAATTTTTATATTTTTATCTTTAATAGTAAGCCAGAAAAACCTGTGATTTTTCATTTAAATGTATTAAAGTTTAAAGCGAAGCAAAGACAGCTAATTCAAAAATAGATCCTAATAATCAAATTCAAACTACACCTTTATATAAAGTTTATAAAGAATTCGTTAGATAGCAGAATACTTTAGATATAATATACTGCAATATTTATAGGAAAAACAAAGAAATAAAGTATGAGAAAAATTTTATCAATAATTTATATATTAATCATGACAACAGGTTGTCATAGTATTTTGCTATCACAGAATAAATATATATATGAAAGTATCATCTCAACCTATGTCGAAGATATGACTTCAAAGAAAAATATTGATCCTTCAAAATATGTTTTAATAGTCGGAGCCCAGGATGCTGAAAATAAGAAAGGAGAATATTATATTGTTGCTTCCTTTTATAATAAGTATATATTGTCAGGTTTTGATTATACCAAAGTATATAACTTTAAAGGATATAATGTAATCACAGATGAAAAAATGAATAGATCAAAGATATTTGAAAGGTTTTTAAAAAAGAGTAAGTATGAAAATTTCAACTTAGGAACAAGTGTTGTTGAATATGACCCAATAACATGGGTAATTTATTTTGATTCTAAAAACTATATTGAAAGAATTAGCCCATTAAACGGAAACAAAGACATCAGGCTAAAACTGATGAAAAAGGGACTAAAATTTTCAAAATATTATAATCCAGATGTTTTGAACTATATAAGTCTAAAATAGTTAAAAGCTTCTTTAATGGCGTGCAAATCACGCTTATATCCGACTAAAAAATAATTTATAATTAGATTCGAGAAAATATATTTTATCGAATCTTTGTTCGGCTTTGCAAAAATGAATTATAATGATAATATCTCTAATAGGATTAAGACTTATAATTATAAAGGTTCTTTAATAGTCTTTGATTTGGGTGAAGAAAAAGATAAACAGATTATTGACTTTTTCGATTCTTTTTTTGAAAAGATAAATCAAGATATATCTAAGCTAAAGAAAGGTAGGCAATCAATAATTGATAGAACTGAATAGCTAATTTTGACTTTTATCATTAAAGAATAAATAGACTCCTAAAGTATTTAGTAACAAAAAGTGTCACTCATTTTATGGAAATAGATGTTAGTGGATCTCACCTTTCATTGCCAAACAATTCTACATTATACTTAGATATCCCCATTTATATCCTCTGTGTATAACTTTATACACTTATGTAATGAAGATATGCAACGAGAAAATAATATAAACGAGTCTGTAGAAAAAATAAGGGATACTTTACTGGTATTAAATAATACGATCAATACTATTGGACTTGTTCAGGGTGTTGATAAGGAAGGTAATATTAAGGAGGTTTTGCCTGAAGGTGAAAACTCAGGTTATGCGATTCGTATTGATACTGACCAAGATTCATTCACCAGTTTTTTTACAGATTTTTATAGCCAGCTGAAAAACCCTTCTGAGTTTTCATTTTTTAAAGTAACGGAATATGAAGCGGTGGAAACAGCTAAGGAGTTACAGGAGTTTGTTAATCAGGCATCTGGGGAGGAAATACTGGGTTTAAAGCAGTATGAAGTTTCTATAGACAGAGTAGAGGCTTATAAGAATCAAACTTTGATAGGTTCTGATAAAGATAATTCTTTGTATCGGTATGAGGTAGGGCATATTGATTGGGACACCATGGGAAAGCTTGGGCTCAACAGGGAGAAGCTTGAAAAGATGAATGCGTTGGAATCCCTATTAAGAGGATTTAAAACACCGATGCTTATTCCTGTTACCATTAACCTGGGAACAGCAGTAAGTACAATGGAGGTAAGGCTTTCTTTGTATGTACAGGATTCAGGAGGGGTGGGTGTACGCCTGCATAGAGTCCGTAAAGAGCCCGATCTTACTTCAAAGTTCTTTGGCCATGAGTTTACCAGGGAGGATAAGAGGAATCTTCTTGAATCAGGGAATATGGGTAGGGTGGTTGATCTTATTAACCCCAGGACTGATGAAGTTATTCCCTCTGTGGTTAGTAAGGACAGACTGACCAATGAACTTATTGCCTTACGGGCTGAATTTATAAGGGTTCCGCTGGTGATTAAAGGGGTGACTTTAGACATGGAACAAAGGAGGACGCTGTTGGAAGGGAAAGCTTTGTTTATTGAGAATATGCTTTCTAAAAGGGTAACACTATTTAATGCTATTGTTCAGTTTAATGCTGATAAAAGGTATGTGGAGTTTTTGTTTAAGAAGAATATTAAGAGCCTTAGGTTGCGGGATTTGGATGGTAATGGGAAAGCAGAGGTTCCGGGTGTATTTAGGGGAAAGAAACTGTATTCATGGCAGATGGATAAATTGAATGCTGGGGAGACAGCTTATATTAGCGGGCTTGTGGATAAGGGAGGGAAGAAATACCAGGGATATTTGAGATTTGATAAAGGGGTGGGGAAGTTTGAGTTTTCGTTTAAGAATCCGGGTAAGGAAGTGAGTAATGCTCAGAAAAAATCTAATATATCAAGAGGTAAAAAGCTTTAGATTGTTTTATATGAAAAATTAAGCTATACTATACTTAATTCTAATTGCAGAATTATAAAGTTAAAATTAATACGCTAAATAGTAAACTTAAACCGCAATATTTTATAATCTTAAACAAACAAATATTGAACGAATGGTTTATGATTTGCTAGATTCTCAAATTCTAGATTTTAATTTTATATGAATAACATAAAGCTATTTTGTTGGTTGTCAATTATTACCCAATTTGGAAATACGATCACTTTATGCGATCAACCTTAAGCTATTTCCTTGCACAAACTTTTATACTCTTGAAATGAATTTGCAAACTCTTGGGCGAATTCGAAATTACTTATTTGATATTCCTCATTAACACCATTGCTGGAAGAAAACCTTAGCCTTGCGTATTGAACAACAGGTATCTGATAATTGCTTTTGAATCTTTTGTCAGGAGTTCCGTTTTTATTGACTTTCGCCCATGTTTTTCTAATAACTTTTGAATCACGAGGAACACTGCTGGTTTCTGTAAAACTTACAGAAGAAAATGTAACATTAAGTTCATCAAGCCCAATAATTGCAAAGTTGTGATCATTTTTATACATCAGTATAAATGTTGGATAGAAATATAAATCCGCCCCGTTCACATTTTGAAAATATAGGGCTTCATAGTTTGATGTGATGATGGGAAGTGATTTAAAACCAATTCTTGCATCTTTTCTGTTGACCAACGTGCTGGCACTAGACCGGGCAGCCACACGATCTTGAAAATGCGCTCCGGTAATATCCCATATTTTATGCGCTGTGGTTAGATTTTTAAAAGAATGCTGTAATTGTTCATACTTTCTTTTAGAGGGATCATCGAACTGTATGTCTATATTAACAGCCGAGTTATCAATTACAATCTTGGTTTCTTTAAGAGCTTCTTTTTGTGCTTTAATATCCTCATTTATCTGTTGTACAATATTTTTATTTACCAACCCATATATAAAGATATAACTTGCAACTTTCTTGGTCTTGGTAAAGATTAACGCTTTTTTTATTTTCTTCAAATCCATCTTTAATTCCACTTTTTGCTGTTGAGCCATTAAGATAGATTCTTTGATACCTGTCATATTTTGAGATGTGATCTCATGAATATCGGCACTAAAAATGTTATCTGATAACTCAGTGTAAAAAGGTTGTGGATCAGGATAAGATTGCAAGGGAGTCCTTGGTGATGAAGAACTGGAAAGACTATATGAATTTGAAAAACCTGAAAAATTGGTATTAAGTCTCGTGCCTAATGAACTAAAATTTACACTCATACCTTTAACCCCAATACTCGTTGAAATTCCTCTCTTGCTGAAATTCAAATGTACACCGGGAATTATTTTGATTCTCTTTCTGTATGACCAAGCCATGATATAGTTTTTAAAATGATTGTAGTCACAAATCTAAACTACTACAGACAGAAAAGTTTACGGGAAACCGTAATCTTATCAAGAATTATACTTCATTTCATTGAGTTTGCTAATCAACCTCTCTTTCTCACCACTTCCCGTAGTAGAAAACCTTAACAAAGGTATTTTATACTTTTCCAAGATTTCATTCTTCATAACATCTCTTTCGGCTTGACGGCTTTCTATTTTATGATATTCATACCCATCAACTTCTATGGCTAATACAGGATTTTTCCCCAGCTTATTATAGATCAGAAAATCGAGATGCGTTGCGTGATGTCTGGCGTATCGTTCTTCTTCAGCAGTTAATTTGGAAAAATCTAACAGTAAATTTCTCAATGGATGATGCAGAATAACGCCATATTTTGAAAATTGATCGTCGGACAATATTTCCCTGATTAACGCATACATAAGATTCTCACTGTCAAAAACAGAAATCTGTTTTTGATCCGATAAAAGGGCTCTTCTTTTTTCTTCATAGCCTTTGTACAGATAATCAAAAATAGAATGTACCTCACTGTTGATCGTGGTGAAATTATTGTAATCAATATAACGGATCAGATCTGAGATATTCGTTTCATTATCACTTTCATTTCCGTTCACCAATAGAATCAGCTGATCTTTGGCTCTAGAAATGGCTACATTCAGTCGGTTCGGGTTGTCGGTAAATTCAGAGATCTCATTATCTACTGTAGAAAGAATGATCACATCATTTTCCCTTCCCTGAAATTTATCTACTGTATCTGCTTTGATATCTGTTCCCTGAAAGGTTCTTTGCAGTGCGATGGTCTGATTTCGGTAAGGTGTTACAATTCCGAGATTCACACCTTCCAGCTTTTGCTGTGGAATGATTTCCTGAATAATCACATCAATCTGCCGCTGATTCTCTCTTTGTCGAGCATGGTTACCTTCGGTTGTTTTATAGACTAATAAAGGTTCTCTTTCCGTCTGTCCTTCCGAAAGTATTATTAACTGATCATTATAAAACTTACGGTTACAAAAATCAATGATTTTAGGATGACAGCGATAATGTTCTTTTAACAGTGTTTTTGGTACTTCCGGGAATACTTCTGTGATAGAAGAAAGCAGGCTATGATTGGAATACCGATAAGGTTCCGGGATATCATAGTTTTTAAAGATCTGATCTGTATTTTCTGCTGTTTCAGAATCCACTACATTAGGAAGCTGTTTTAAGTCTCCTACAATCACGGCCTGTTTTGCGCACGATAATGCGAGTATACCTGTTGCAAGATCCACCTGTGAAGATTCGTCAATAATGACATAATCATAGACTACATTTTCAGCAAGGCTTCTTCTTAATGAGTAGGTGGTGCTCATAATGACAGGATAATCTTTAATAAATTCCTCTGATTTAAAACGAAGATCCCATTCGGTATATTCTGAACGTTCTTCTCCCTTATATTTTTGGTAGAGTTTGTTTTTAAACAGCTGCATCGATCCTTCCGTATATTCTTTCATTTTATCATGGAAGGAAAAATGTTTTAACGTATTGTGCAACTTATGCTTTCTGAGACTAAGCTCTGAAATTTTTACCCCATAGTATTTTGACTGAACAATCCTGATCATCTCTTCATATGATAAGGTATAAAAAATCTTATCTCTTACTCCATACAGAAAAGGAAATATCAATTTGCGCCACCAGTAAAATTTCTTGCCTGTTTTCTCATAGTCTTCCAAGATAACCCATAAAGAAAGCAGCTGATCTGAACTAACATTCTTTTTAAAACGGATTTCGGTTGTCAAAGCAACATCATCCGTAAAATGCTGATGCTCTGTTTTGATCTTATCGATTTCCAGCTCAAGTAGAGCTAGCTCATTCTTTAGTTCCAACTTTTCAGCAAGCTCAGCAAAAAGAATGGGAGTACATTGAATAAGGGATTGTTCCTGTTCTTCCTCTAATCTAAAATCTGCTAGATCCGGGATTTCAGTCTGAGCATCGATAAATTCTTTTTTGTTCTGGCTACTTCCCAACAATGCCGCTATAAAAGAAACGCCATTGCTCTCCAGCTTCTCAAAAACATTTTTTGTCGCCGAATTATTGCTTGAAACAACAGCCACACTTTGATTATTCATCACTGCATTAGCAATAATATTAAGAATAGTCTGGGTCTTTCCTGTTCCGGGAGGACCTTCTATAACACTTAAAGGATTTGAAAATGCATGGTCAACTCCCGTTTTCTGACTCAGATTAAAACCAAAAGGGAAGATTTCTACAGGAGAGGCGTTATAATTCTTATTGGGTTCTTTCTCGTTAAGGAAATTGTAAAGAATAGAAGTTTCAGGAATAAAACGGATACTGCCGTAGCTATTAGCAAGAATGTTATTGCCTTCCTCGGTCTTCAAACCAACACTTTCTGCAATCTCTTTTAAATAACTGAAAATACTTCCTGCTCTCTCACTTTGAATAGCTGATCTTACAATCTTAATTCTATGTTGAGGATAAGAATAGGCTTTATCACTGCTTTTATACACCACTACAAACTTATTGGCCTCAAAAGAATAAGAGTCTATCTCATCCGTTCTGTCTCTACCATCAATGTAGATTGCTTCTTTTCTAAAGTTATTTGCAGTAGATTTTTGCATAATCAATGGTTATTTACAACTATTGCAAGTTAATTTGAAATTCTGAGACGATGGATAATCTATAAATTGCATCAGTATTTCCGTTTTAATATTATTCCTTTCTAATATCTTTCTAAAAATCGTCTTTGTCTTTCCCAATCAGCTCGTTTCAATGAATATTCAATCTGTTCATTTATATATCTTTTAATTGGAATTAAATTTATTCCTACGTTAGATTTTTCAACTATGGAAAGAATATTTCTCCAGTCAGTTGCTTCGATATCTCCAATATTCACATTACCAGAATAAGTCCCTCCATTTCCTCGCCACCAAATTTTATCAAAAATATTCTTGTCTTGCGTCAGTGTTAGAAACAATAAAAGAATATCATCGAACAATTCCCGCATGGAATGCCTTGCAATGTCAACTACAATATTCATTTTGTTAGAATTTGCATAATTTGTTTTGATGTAATTAATAATAAATTGACTTGCTTTTTCTTTTTGATCGCTTTTTAGATTTCTGAAAAATGAGTTACAGAAATGTTCTCCAAAACCTAAATATGGCTCTTTTTCAACAATTAAATCAAAAACTTTTAACAACACATTTTCTATCCCTTCAACTTGCCAAATAAATTCAAGATGTTTGCGGTCGCCTGAAATACCAAATTGTTTTTCGTTATATAAACTGTTTATGTATTCAAGTAGAAAGTCGGGGTCTTCTTTCAAAATATTCAGCATTCCTTTTCCTTCGTAATCAAAGTGGTTTGAAATTTTGTCTTGCTGTATATATGCTTTTTTTATAAGTTCAATATCGTTTCCTAATTGATCAAAATATTCAATGAAAAAGTCCATCCATAGTTGTAGTTTTGTTCCATCTTTTTCATTTTTTTGAACTATAGTTTTTAAAATGATTTGAAATAAGTTTTGTTCAATCATCAAAAACCTTTTCAATCTGTCAAAATGAATAGTGTATGAATCATTCATACTCCTTACTGTGTTCAATAATGAATGAACATATTTTGAACTCAGAAGAGAATCGTCAAGATAATCGTAAAAAGAAAGTTCCCATAATGGTTTATGAATAAAATTATTTTGTTCTATTATTTTCCAAATAACTTCAGCTTTTTGCTCCTCTTTTAAATGATTTCTAAACACTATTCTTGGAACGTAGTTTATTTCATTATTATGTTCAATTATAACTTGCAGTAAGCTACAACCAACCTTAAAGTTTTTTGAGCAATTTTCATCAATTACGTGGTCAAGTGTTGTCGTATAGTTCCACTCGTTTTTAGTCAGTTTTTTTAAATAAACAAATGTTTTGTAAAACTCTAATGCTTGATCTTTATTAGTAAATACAAATGAACTTCTTATTTCTGCTTCTTTAAGTTTTTCGTATTCTCTATAATCATCAAATTCATACATTTCTTTATCACGTAACCTGTCCCAATCAATTTTCAGGAATGTATCGTATGTACTATTTCTAAAGTTCTTTAGCAGTTCGGGAAATGAAGAATGGAAAACAGAATTTCTTTTGCACCAACTTATCTGCTCTTGAACATATTTGCAATGTTCGAATGAACTTGGCGTCAAGTGCTTTTGAATAATTTCTACTAGCATTGTCACATCGTATTGCATTAGCTCTTTTGATACGTCAGGGTGTATATGTGAGTAGCTCTCCAACAATTCAAATGCTTGCTGATCCGAATTTTATCCCTGACACCTCTAATACCGTCTATATCATTTATATGATTATTGGAATCATCGGGTATTTTACGGTACCTACGGTTACCGGATGGGTTATTCAGGCAGGTGGTGCCGGAAACTTTATGCGTAATGTTACCCAAATGGCACAAAGATCAGGAAATGTGGCTGGGTCAGCAGCGGGTTCCGCAGCAGGAAATATTTCAGGTAGACTTCTTAAATAATAAAATCATAAACAATGGAATTTAAAATCTTAAGAAATATAGAAAACAGTTTCAGGCAGATCAGGTTGTTCACTTTTGTATTTACACTCTTGTGCTTTGGTGTGGTCAGTGTCGTTGTCTACAAATCCTACAGCTTTGCAGAAGAACAAAGACAAAAGATTTATGTATTGGACAATGGAAAGTCATTGATGGTCGCACTTTCTCAGGATATGTCAATTAACAGACCTGTGGAAGCAAGGGAGCATGTCAGAAGGTTTCACGAACTGTTCTTCACTATAGCTCCTGATAAGAATGCAATTGAGAGCAATGTCAAAAGAGCATTTAACCTGGCAGATCAATCTGCTTTCAATTATTATAAAGACCTTTCTGAAAAAGGATACTATAACCGGATTATCAGTGGGAATATTCAGCAGAGAATTGAAGTCGATAGTATGGTGGCTAACTTCAACAGCTATCCTTATGAAGTACAAACTTTTGCCAAACAGTACATCATTCGATCGAGTAACCTTACTAAAAGGAGCTTAATTACCAACTGTGTTCTTGTTAACTCAGTCCGGTCTGACAATAATCCTCAAGGATTCACGATCGAGAAATTCAATGTCATTGAAAATACAGATATAGAAACGGTAAAGCGCTAAAAATTAACTATGGAAAAATTCAAAAAGAAAATTGACAGCAATATGCATCAATTAGAAAAGCGTTGGAACTCGTTAAGCAATAAGCGGCAGAGAACATTAACAAAGTTACTACTAGTGGTTTATTTTCTGTTAACAGTCATTACGGTGATGTATTTATGGTCAGGAAAATGCGGTTCACTTTCAATAAATCATATTGATGGAATTCCTAAAAGTACAACTCTAAAAAATGCAGTACCATGAATTCAGAAAACAGAAACAGTATTAGGATTACTGAGGGTAGTTCCAAAAATGATGTGAGCGAGCAACAGTTAAACTCTAGTAAAAAACGTGAAAAATTAAAAAAAACCTTGATCTACTTTTTTATGGCAATGGTCTGTTCAGGTTGTTTGTATCTCATTTTTAAACCGAAAAAGCAAGATCATCCTACAGACAATGTCGGATTTAATTCTGCAATACCAGAGGCTGCCGCTGACAAACTGCAATCGGATAAACAGAAAGCGTATGAGCAGCAGTTGCTCGAGCAGAAAAATGAAGGGAAAAGAAATGAGCTTACTTCATTATCTGATTATTGGGCAGCTGCCAATTCAACAAATGCTTTCAATGATCAGTCCTCTATTGCGGGGAATACTACCAAAATGATAGAATCAGATCAAAATGCACTTGGCAGTTACAGGAATGCTCAACAGACTCTTGGGAACTTTTACGTTAAGGACAATACTGAAGTAGATAATCTGAAAAGAGAAATTTCAAGATTAAAAAATGAGGCTGTACAAAATAACTCAGAGCCGAAAAATACTACGGTGGAAGATCAATTGCAGCTTATGGAAAAGTCTTATCAAATGGCTGCAAAATATCTGCCTGCTTCAAAGCCTCAGGATAAAAATGAAACAGAAAGAAATCCTGAGATAGAAGAAGTAGCAAAGGTTAATCTAATAGATGTAAAGCCTATGAAACGCACTATTGTTTCAAGATTATATAGGGAACCTTCAGATAGTTCTTTTTTAACTTCAATGGATTACAATCAATTTTACGGTCTAGAGGCAAATCAGACGCCTATCACTGAAAAGAAAAACTATATACGTGCGGTCATTCATGAAACCCAAAAATTAACGGACGAGAGCAGCATTTCTTTGAGGCTTGCTGAACCGATGATGCTTGGGAAATCAGTGATTCCTTCAGGAACCATCTTAAAAGCAACAGGAAAGGTTCAAAATGGGAGACTGTTTTTAAAGATATCAAGTATATCATATAATGGTAATATTAGCCCTGTTGAAATCAATATCTATGATAATGATGGACAGCTTGGATTGTATATTTATTATTCTCCAGAGCAGAATGCTATAAAAGATATCGCTATCAATATGGGACAGAATTCAGGAACCAATATTATGATGACCCAGTCTGCGGGACAACAGATTGCCGCAGATCTAACAAGAGGTTTAGTTCAGGGTGTTTCAGGGTACTTTCAAAAAAAGATTAAAGTTTCCAAATTTACTGTGAAAGCAGGACATCAGGTTTTTCTGGGTCAAAAAAAATAATTTATTAACAAAAATAATGACAAAACAATGAAAATACCATTCAAAATATTTTGCTCAATTTTCTTTTTCATGCTTACCATTATAGGTATTAAAGCTCAGGTAAATACTGGATTTGCTTCTCTTGATAAAGCGAAGCTTGAGCCATTTAAAATGGAAGTGACCTATAATAAAACCAGCCATCTGTTATTTCCCTCACCTATCCGATACGTCGACTTAGGAAATGAAAGTCTGATTGCCAGTAAGTCTGAAGATGTTTCCAATGTTCTGAGAATCAAATCCTCTGTAAAAGGGTTTGAAGAGGAGACTAATTTTTCAGTGATAACACAAGATGGTAAATTTTACAGTTTCGATGTTTTTTATAGTGTTTCTCCTGATGCGTTAAATTACGATCTTTTAAAGCTACAAAGAAAATATGAAAAAGATTATTCTACAGAAGTATTGTTTGAGGAACTTAAAGGTAAGTCATCATCGCTCACTGAATTGTTAATTAAAACATTAAATGAATTACCTGCTAGGACAATAAAACATATTAGTTCAAAAAGCTTTGGAATTCAGTTCCTATTAAAGTCACTGTATGTTCATGAAGGAAAATTCTATTTTAACTTTCAGATCAAAAACAAAAGCAATGTTTCTTATGATATTGACTTTATCAGTTTTAAGATTATTGACAAAAAGAATCTTAAAAGAACAGTAGTTCAAGACAAAATCCTGTCACCACTTCGTACCTATCCGTTGAATTCAAAAGTAGAATTCCAATCTAACAGTGAATTTTTATACCTGTTGGATCAGTTTACGCTTCTGGATGGGCAGGTTCTGGAAATTGAGCTGAGGGAAAAAGGAGGAGGTCGCTATCAGACCATACGGGTTGAAAACTCAGATTTGATCCATGCGAAAGTTGTTAAGAATATTCATCTCCAACTCAAATAATATACTGAAATTATATAAGAGGTCAGATTTTGGCCTCTTTTTCTTTTTTTCACTTCGGTACAGTCCCGAAAAATAGTTATTGCAAATATTATTGTTATTCAATAGATTTGAACAAGATCAGATTCAATATTGCAGAGATCATCAACAAAAACTAAAACCGAACTTATATTATGGAAAAGAAAACTTCCTTAATCAATTGTCATACTCATATTTTTACAGGAGATCATGTTCCCCCTTATTTAGCCAAAACATTTCTTCCCTGGCCTTTATATTATATTTTATCTCTATCAATAATAGTTAAAGGCTTTAGGATATATTATGATACATTAGGAAAGTGGAGATTTAAGCCAAGATACAAGCGTGTTGAAGCTGTGTTATATAATATTAGAATTCGGACTGGTAGAACGATAATAGGAAGAGCTATTGCGTTTTTATTAGGGATAGTACTGGCGATAAATGTCTTTTATATTATTTATGACTGGATTAGCTTAATAGGCTTTTCACCTTCTATATTAGGAAAAGAATTGATAACAATTAGGACTTTGCTTGTTTCTTACCATTTAATACAAAATTTCCAACCATTTTACATTCAAATTATATTGGTTCTTATTTTTTTAATACTCTTTCAAAGTGGGCGAAACTTTATTTTTTTCATCTTCAAAAAAATATATTCTTTTTTAGGAATTCTTCCCGGCAAGCAGACCAAAGAACTTTTGGAAAGATATTTAAATATTGGGAGGTATGCTTTTCATACACAGCAAAGTTCTACCTACATGGATCTGAGGGACCAATACCCTAAAAATACAGGTTTTATTATTCTTCCGATGGATATGGAATATATGGATGCTGGAAAGTTAAAAAAGGGTAGTGGTTATCTTGATCAAATGGCTGAACTTATAGATCTAAAAAAGAATGCAGAGTTTTCAGAATATGTATTTCCATTTGTTTTTGTAGATCCAAGACGTATTGAAAAGCAAGATGACTATTTTAGATGTAAGATCTCCAATAATCATGTTGAACTTTTAAACTGTCATGTAAAGGATTATATCATCAATAATAATTTTAGTGGCTTTAAGATTTACCCGGCTTTAGGATATTATCCATTTGATGAAAGATTGCTGCCATTATGGAAATATGCTGCGGATCAAAATTTGCCCATTATGACACATTGCATAAGAGGTACTATTTTTTATAGAGGAGCCAAAAAGAAAGAATGGGACAGGCATCCTATTTTTCAACAAAGTATTGGGAGTGACCTTTATGAACCTCTTTTGCTGAAACAAACTAAAAATATTGATTTTATAAATAATTTCACACATCCTTTAAACTACTTGTGTTTACTGGATGAAACACTTTTAAGAAAGATAGTAAAGAAAGCGAAAGATCCCAAAATTCGCGAGTTATTTGGATATACTAATGATGACACAGAACTTACGTGTAATTTAAGCCAACTAAAAATTTGTTTTGCTCATTATGGGGGAGATGATGAATGGAAAAGATTTCTTGAAATGGAACGTTATGATTTTAGTAAACAAATTATTACAAACCCAGATAGGGGGATTAAGTTTTTCCCAACTAAGAATGAAAAACCTACCCCAGGAAAAATGGAGCAATTATGGAAATATGTGGACTGGTATTCACTTATTTCAAGTATGATGTTGCAGTATGAAAATGTTTATGCAGATATTAGCTATATAATTCATAGCGAAGATATTAATCCATTGCTGAAACATTCTTTAAAAAATCCAAAGCTTAAAGATAAAATACTTTTTGGAACTGACTTTTATGTTGTAAGAAATCATAAAACGGAAAAATATATGCTCGCGGAATGTTATCATAATCTTGGTGATGCGGAATTAGATACAATTGCTTATGTTAACCCTAAGCGTTTTTTGTTTAACAATATTCATG
Organism: Chryseobacterium sp. T16E-39; assembly: GCF_002216065.1. Taxonomy (NCBI): domain Bacteria; kingdom Pseudomonadati; phylum Bacteroidota; class Flavobacteriia; order Flavobacteriales; family Weeksellaceae; genus Chryseobacterium; species Chryseobacterium sp. T16E-39. The sequence continues at coordinate 4,555,079 of NZ_CP022282.1, forward strand.
GTGATATTAAAATTTAGAACACTATATCAATTTCTATTTTTCAATTGAATAAATCTGACTGATAATTATGTCAACTACAATTTATGGACTATAAGAGATAGTCGACTTTATATTGCAACATTTTTGACGACAATGTAGACTAAAGTTTGGGTGGGAATCAAAGTTGTTGCGCTTATTTCAGGTTGCAAAAATACTGTCCCAATGCTAAATTGGGTTTGTATTTTTGCCCAAGAACAGAAATGAAATAATTAAAAAATTACTGCTTTAATGCAGGTTAAAATAAACGTTTTTAGCTGTTTTTAAAAGATTACACATTTTATTTGGCTTTCAATCTCCTATCCATTATTTACCTGAAAGACTTGATTATTTTACTGGATATTTTTCAAAAGAAAAACCAAAAAAAAGAAAGCAGATACGCAGTGTTGACAATAATATAAGGCAAAAGGAAACGGAATAATGGGAGGATGTCAGTAGGGGAGGGTGCTGTTTATGCCGTAGTCTTTTGGTGGTTTAAGCGGTTGGCTGTCAACAATACCTTAGTTGCCTTTTTACTGTTTTAGGAAGAAATACCAAAGTCAATAAAACTCTACTATGGATTATTAGATTTAAGGCTACTTCTTGTAATGGTTCTGCAGATAGCTGCTCCTACAATTGATATACTTTATGGTCTAAGTAGGCAATTATTATCTCAATTCTTCCGACAATAAATTTATGTAAATAAAAATCACTGTAAAAATTACTACTAAATGATCTTAAAGGAGCCATTCATATTAAAAGACTTCCAGGAGGCACATTTATTCTCTGTGTTTTCGTAAAGCATCTCATAGCAGAAAAGTAAAGTAAGCAAAAATGATGAAAATTTATATTTTTCAGTTTAACTATTTAAATTTAGAAACTTGTTTTTAAATTATTTTATACTTCACATCATAAATATAATTAGATGTATTGAGTCCTTTTCTAAGGAGTCTCTAAATTAAAAGCTCATAAAAGGAGTCTTTCAAATCGAAAGACTCCTATCCAGTATTTATGATAATTTTAAAAAGTGTTCTAAAAAAGCTTCCCGGGGCAGGGAAGCAATATGACTGCAAAAATGATGAAAAATTATTATTAATGGATTTAAGTAATTCAAATTTATAGACTTATTTTGTGTTTATTTTATGATCATGATCATATTTTCACAATTGAAATTTGTTTCATTTTAATTTTTGGCATCAATAAAGTATCTTACCCCTTTCTATTTTTAAAATCTGTTCTGTTTCCATTTTCTTAATTGTTCTTATAACTGTCTCTACCGCTAGACCAGTGAGATTTGCAATTTGTTGTCTTGTAAATGGAACCTGAAAAGAATCGGATACATTTCTTAAGTTATAATCTTTGATGTAGTCTAAAACAGTCTTGATCTTTACAGATGGCTCTATACCAGATAAATTAAATAGCATTAAATATTTGTAATAAAGCCTCTCCGAAAGGCAGTGTAATAGATTTTGCATCACATGCACATTTTGACTCAATAAATTATCAAAATCACTCTTGCAAAGACACAATATTTTACAATCGGTCTTTGACATTGCACTCATTGGGTAGGGTCTTTCTGCAAATAATAAAGATTCGCCTATGCTTTGGCCGTCGTTTAAAATGTTTTGTGTGAATTCTTTTCCATTCTGATGATAATTAAATAACTCCACCATACCAGCGACTATTTGAAAGTAATACTTTGGAACATTTCCTTCTTCGAAAATTAATTCTCCTGGTTGAAAATTCTTATAAACCGCACCATGTGCAACTAATAAATCTTCACTTATTATCATAATCGTAAGCTTTTAGGTTAAAAAAATAATTATTAATAAAGATTGATTTAAATTGCTTATCAAATTATAAGCCATTTTTATTTATGATGTGGTATGTGATGCTAATAATTTTTAAAATAAGGAATTTTAAGTTCGTTTAAGATGGTGGATCAGGTATTTATTGGCACATTTTTTATATTATTAGGAACAATGTAATTTTTTTCAAATTATGTGTTTTTTTAGCCTGTCTTCTGATAGGCTTTTTTCTTGGTAGGTAATAGATGAATATAAACAGATAGTTTTATTGCGTTCGTCTCGAAAATCGCTGACAGTGATAGGGAACTGGCTATAACATTAATGAAAAGCAACCAGAAGAATTTATCGAAATTTATACATTATCGCTAATCTTACGCTCAAAGAATTTTACATCTGATTGATTATTTGTATTTTAGTTGACTATAAGAATGATGAATTTCTTCGCAACAATTTTCGCTTGTTGCTAATTAAAAATAAATTTTATTGAAACTGTAAATATTGTAGCTGCAGGAGAGAGTTTCTGTGAAAAGTCAAATCTTTTGTATAAATACTTAAAAATAGGAAACTGTTGTCTATCTATATTTATAAAAGATGAACAAGTTGGCAATTCTAAGCCAAGTACATCAAGAAAGTGACTTAGTTCATTAATATTTGAGTTGCCTGATACTTTTATTTAAAAAGGTATTGAAATGGATACGAATGTTGGAATTAAGAATATAAGCATTGATGAGGTTATCAAAATTTTTAGAGTAGAGGGAATTGAATTAACTCTTGAGGAAGCGGAGCAAATCATAACCTTCCTAACAATGCTCTTGAAAATTACCGTTAACCGGTTTTTAGATGAATAATATATTAGAAATTATAAAGATGAAAAAAGCCGATTTATATATTCGTGTTTCAACTGATGAACAGGCAGATAAAGGTTATTCTCAAAGAGATCAGGAGGAGAGATTAAGACGTTACTGTGAAAATAATAGTATCGTAGTTGGTCAGATTATTTATGAAGATTATTCAGCCAAGACTTTCAACAGACCCGAGTGGAGCCAACTACTTGAAACTCTTAAGAAGAAAAGTTCAAGAACAAATCTATTGCTATTTACAAAGTGGGACCGTTTTAGCAGAAATGCAGGTGATGCCTATCAGATGATCAATATTCTTAAAAAACTTAATGTTGAGCCACAAGCAATAGAGCAACCGCTAGATCTTTCCATTCCTGAGAACAAAATGATGTTAGCTATCTACCTTGCTGCACCTGAAGTTGAAAATGATAGGCGTGCTTTAAATACATACCATGGAATGCGTCGTGCCAAAAAAGAAGGAAGGTTGATGGGGAGGGCACCCTATGGCTACGCCAATAAGATTACTGAGGATGGGAGAAAGTATGTTACTCCAAAAGAACCAGAAGCTTCCAACATGAAATGGGCTTTCAATGAAATTTCGAAGGGTGTGTTTTCTGCTAGTCAAGTTATGGAAATGATGAATAGGCGAGAGGGGAAATCTGTAAAGGTCAGTGCATTCCTTGCTGGCCTACGAAATCCTGCTTATTGCGGAAAAATATTTATAGAACAATACCATGAAGAGGATGCTCATTTTATTGCAAGCATTCATGAGCCTTTGGTTAGTGACGAACTATTCGAAAAGGTTCAAAATATAATGGATGGTAATGCAAATCTAGCCAGACCCAATGTTAAAATACTGTCTGACGATAATCTACCATTAAGGGGTTTTTTGATCTGTCCTGAATGTGGACATTTGATAACAGGCAGTGCATCTACTGGACGCACAGGGCGAAAATATTATTATTATCATTGTCAGTCCCCTTGTAAATATCGTTATAAATCAGAAATTATAAACAGCAAATTTTTAGAGGTACTTCAGGCTTTGGAGATGAGGGAGTCCATAAAAAATTATTTGAAAAAAGTCCTGAAAAAAAATTTTGAGAAGTTGATTACTAATCCCCAACATGAAAGAAAAACAATTCTTTTAGAAATCGATGGTTTGAATAATAGATTAAAATTGGCAAGGAACAAATTGTTACAGGATATTATTGATGGTGATGAATACCTGGAAATTAAGAACGAATGTAAAAATCAAATTGAAAAACTAGAAGCCAAGTTAACCAAAGGAAAAGATAACAAAAAAATAGATTTTCCAAGATTACTAGACCAAGCATTATCGAACATAGCAAACCTTGCTAAAGTCTATACTGATGGCGATATAAATGAAAAACGTAAAATGATTGGTTCGATATTCCCTGAAAAATTGGAATTTTCTGAAAATCGTTATCGAACCACCAGGACGAATGTTTTACTCTCGTATATATATCAGATAAACAATGAGTTAGGAAAAGAAAAAAACCGGAATAAAAGTGAATTATCACCTCTTTCCGGTCTTGTACCCAGTGCCGGAATCGAACCGGCACATCTTTCGATACTAGAGTTTGAGTCTAGCGCGTCTACCAATTCCGCCAACTGGGCTTGCTTTAAATTGGTGTGCAAATATAGAAACTTTTCTGAAAATCTGAAAATTTTTATGAACTTTTCTTTAGAAAATTATTTCCAAACCATCGTAAGCAAGGTGCATTCCGGATGGAAGTAATTTATCTTCAACGTCATGCAGTCCTAAATGATGACTGATATGGGTAAGAAATAATTGTTTAGGTTGCAGCTCTTCGTACAGTTTAATAGTGTCTGGAAGGATAAAATGAGCCGGATGAGGGTCAAATTTCCGAATGGCGTTTAGAATGAGAACATCCAGATCTTTTAATTTTTCTTTTTCCGTATCCGAAATAAAACTGGCATCTGTGATGTAGGCAAGTTTTTTAAATTTATAACCGAAAATAGGGATCTGATGGTGCATCACCTCAATCGGGATAATTTCTGTATCTAAAATAGTGAAAGGTTTGTTTTCAATCTCATGTAAATCAAAAGCCGGGGCACCCGGATAACGTACATCTGCAAAAGCATAGGGAAAACGTTTTTTGATTTCATTTCCTACCCTTGCGTTGCTGTAAATAGGCATGTTTTGTCCACTTTTAAAAATAAGCGGACGCATATCATCGAGGCCGATAACATGGTCATTATGTTCGTGGGTAATAAGCGCGATATCTACTGTGTTTTCGTGGTTTACCAGCATCTGCTGCCTGAAATCCGGGCCGCAGTCGATCAGTATTTTTCGGTTTTCTTCTGTAGAGATCATTACCGAAGATCGTAAGCGACTGTCCTTTGGATTATCCGAAGTACAGACCTCACAAGTGCAGCCAATAACGGGTACGCCTTGGGAAGTACCAGTTCCTAAAAATTTCAACTTCATTTGTTTTGAGGTTGGTATTATTTTGGTAAATTTACAAAAAATTTAATGTCCTAATGTATCAGAAACTAACTCCTAAACAAAAAGCATTAACAATTAATCTAGATCCTACTATTTATGGTACTTTCGCGGAAATTGGAGCAGGGCAGGAGACTGTTCGACATTTTTTTAGAGCAGGTGGAGCTTCCGGTACAATTGCTAAGGCGATGTCAGCTTATGACAAAGATTTTAGTGATGCCATCTACGGGAAAGAAGCTAAAAACAGGTATGTAACCCAAAACAGACTTCGTAAAATGCTTCGCTATGAAGTAGCTTTGATCGAAGAACGAATTTCCAGAGAAAACAGCCCGAACAGAAAGTTTTTTTCCTATGCAAATACCGTTACTACCATTAACTTTGATAAGACCCTTAAAGGGCACGGTTGGGTAGGAATCCGTTTTCAGGTGAAAGAAAATGAAGGCTATAACGAAATTGTTATCCACGTTAAATTCAAAGAAAATGATGCTACTTTACAGCAGGAAACTCTTGGGAATTTAGGGGTAAACCTTATTTTTGGAGCTTTTACTTATTACGACAACCCACGAACTTTAATCGAGTCATTGTATGATGATGTAGCGACTGACAATCTTGAAATTGATATGATCGATTTCAGTGGGCCTGCATTTGATTATGTAGATAATAGACTGATGTCTTTACAGTTGGTGAAGAACAATATGACAGATGCGGTTATTTTCAACAGTCAGGGGAATAACATGCTACCTGCTGATATTTTATACAAGAAAAATATTTTTGCCGTACGGGGAAGTTTCAGACCTGTAACGAAGGTAAATATTGATATGCTTCAAAATGGTATTGATATGTTTATGAAAGATGCAGCCTGTACAGAAGATCAGACAGAAATTTTAATTGAAATTACCATTTCAAATTTACGTGCTGATGGTGATATCGATGAGAGAGATTTTATGGACAGGGTAGATATCCTGGGTAAATTAGGATATACTGTAATTGTTTCCAACTTCTCTGAATATTATCGTTTGATCGATTATTTTGCCTCTTATACCACAGGGAATATTGGGGTGGCAATGGGAGTAAATAACCTATTGATGGTATTTGATGAGAAATATTATAAAAATTTATCCGGTGGAATTCTTGAAGCTTTTGGTAAATTTTTCCGTAATGGGATGAGGGTGTATCTTTATCCGTATAAAGATCCTGAAACCCATGAACTGTTGGATGCATCAACACTTAAGGTAGAAGAAAACCTAAAAGAACTGTATAAATATTTCAAACTGAATAACCGTATTGTAGATATCAAAAATTATAATCCGGAATTCCTGGAGATCTATTCCAGAGAAATATTAAGGAAAATAGCTTGTAATATCAAAGGTTGGGAAACTCAGGTTCCTGAGGGGGTTGCAGAAATGATCAAAGAGCGTGGAATGTTCGGCTATAAAGAAGAACTTTCATTAAAACAATTTTCTTAAAACAATAATATAATGTCAGAATTAAAGAAAAGACTTTCTTCTATTCTTGAAAGTCCAAAACATAATACAGAAGAGAAACTTCAGAAAGTTTGTCACCTGCTGGATCAGGAGATTTCCTATTTCAACTGGACCGGTTTCTATTTTAAAAATGGAGATAAGGAAGAACTAATATTAGGTCCTTATGTGGGAGCTGAGACCGATCATACAATTATTCCTTATGGAAAAGGGATTTGTGGACAGGTCGCTGTTTCTAATGAAACGTTTGTAGTTCCTGATGTAAACCAGGAAAGTAATTACTTAAGTTGTTCAATCGATACAAAAGCAGAAATCGTAGTTCCTATCTTTAAAAATGGAGAAAATATCGGTCAGATCGATATTGATTCACACAAAGTAGATCCATTTACAGATGAAGATCGCGAATTATTAGAATGGCTTTGTAAGGAAGTTTCTAAAATTTTGTAATAAAGAATATCTTAAAGAAAAATAGAACTCCGGCTTTAGTCGGAGTTTTTTTTAATCTCTCGCAGATCAAGCTGATTTAGCAGATGAGTGAACATGAAAAAATCTGCATTATCTGCGCAATCTGCGAGCAAAAACAATATGCTTATTTATTCAATAGAAATGGGCTTTAGCCCGTTTAAAAAAACAAAGTATCTAAAATCGATTGGCTTTAGCCAAAACTTAAAAAGAAGAATTTATTTCAGATATCAATTCTCTGAAATAATTTTCACACTTCGCGATATGTGTTCCATACCAGGAAAAAGCTTCCCCATCCACGATCATGATTTTCTTGTCAGGATAATATTCCTTTAGCTCTGCAATATGTTTTTCCTTAAATGGGAAAGGTTCGGAAGATAGCATGATCAGATCGGTATCAGCAAGGTCTTCAATGGTAATTTCCGGATAACGCGTTTTATCCTTGAAAGTATTTTCAAAGCCTATTTCTGTTAAAATCCTGTGAATAAATGTATCAGATCCAATGGTCATATATGGATTTTTCCAGATCAGGTAAGCTGCTTTAATTTTAGAATTAATTTTAGCCAGATTTAAAACCTCATAAATTTTCAGATTGTAGGCTTTTGCCTTTTCCTCCTGATGGAAAATATTGCCAAGGCTTTTTAATAAATAATAATTATCTTCAATGGTTTCAACATTAGTGATTATAACTTTAAAATCCTCCATCAATGCTTCAACCTGCTCCTTGATATTTTCTTCTTTATTAGCAAGGATGAGATCGGGCTGCAGGCTTTTAATCTTTTCGATATTCAGATTTTTAGTTCCACCTATTATGGGAATGTTCTTGATTTTTTCTTTGGGATGAATACAGAATTTTGTTCTTCCTACAACTTCGTTTTCAGTTAACCCCAAATCAAATAAGGCCTCCGTAATAGAGGGTACCAGAGAAATAACTTTCATTGTCAGACTTTGTCTAAAATTACAAAAGTTTGCCGGTTAAGAAAAGTCCGGCTACAGAAAAGTAAATAATTAATCCTGTAACATCTACCAGAGTAGCGACAAAAGGAGCTGAAGAGGTAGCAGGGTCCAATTTTAGCTTTTTCAGGATAAATGGAACCATTGAACCTGAGAGAGTTCCCCAAAGTACGATCAATACTAAAGAAACAGCAACACTTAAGCCTACGTATACCCAATGGTCACCATAGCTGAAGAATCCTGCTTCATGCCAGATCATAATTCTTAAAAAACCGATTATCCCTAATATTCCCCCTAGGAACAAGCCTGTGAAAATTTCTTTTCGCATGACGTACCACCAGTCTTTCAAACCGATCTCCTGAAGTGCCATAGCTCGAATAATAAGTGTAGCTGCCTGTGAACCTGAGTTTCCACCACTGGAAATAATCAGAGGGACAAATAATGCCAGTACAACGGCTTTTTGAATTTCATCTTCAAAATATCCCATTGCTGATGCGGTAAGCATTTCGGAAAAGAATAATATGATCAGCCACATTCCTCTCTTTTTTACCATTTCGATAAGAGAAGTTTGTGTATAAGGTAAATCTAAGGCTTCAAGACCCCCGAATTTCTGAATGTCTTCCGTATTTTGTTGCTCAATCTGATCGAGGATGTCATCAATGGTTACAATCCCTACAAGAACCCCGGATTCTGTGATAATGGGAAGTGCCGTGCGGTCATATTTTTCAAAATAGGTCACCGCATCCTCTTTTGAGGTCATTGTAGTGATGGCTACGAAATGATTATCGGTGAGATCTGATACTAAAGTATCTTCTTCAGCCAATAGTAAACTTCCAACAGCTAAGTCATCAATAAGTCGGTTTCTTTCGTCCACCACATACAAGTGGTTCATCGTTTCAACCCTTTTTCCTACTTTTTTTATTTGTTGCAGGCATTTTTTTACGGTCCACTCTTTACGGATCTGGATGTAATAGGGAGTCATCAGACGGGCGATGGAATCAGAATGATATCCGAGCAGTTTTAAGGCAATCCTTCTTTCCTGTGGATTCAGATGATTGATGGAGTATTTGATAAGCTCATCAGGGAAATCCTCGAATAATGCTGTTCTGTCATCCGGTGTCATTGCATTCAGGATTTCTGAAACATCATCACTTCCGATGCTTCGGATAGTTTCTTCCTGAAAGTCAGGATCAAGATGTGAAAAAACCTCTGCCTTATATTCTTTAGGAACTTTCAAAAATGCCAGGAGCCTCTCATCAGCAGGAAGGTTGCTAAGAGTTTCGGCAATATCGGCAGGATTTAAGATAAGTTCGTCAGTATAATTCAAAACGTGAGATTTTTGGATATGCAAAAATAATTCAATTTTTTAAAATTGACCAATGATGTTGCAAAATTAAGGATTTATTAAAGTTTTATTCTTGTCGAAAATGTTAATTAACATGCATTTGTAGGGATATAAAAATAAAAAAAACATCCGTAAAAAACGGATGTTTAAATTAGTTTAAAACTGTTTGAAGGTTTTTGCTTGATTATTCCAGCGGTTCGCAAACCGGAAAAGGAGAGATGATACACATGCCTCCGCTGCAGCATTCTCCATCCCAACATTGAGTTGAATCTTTGCATTTTCTGATCAGCCCACCACCATTAATATCCTTTTGCATCAGCCTGCTTAGTTTTTTTAGATTTGCATTTTTCATAGTCGTTTACGTGTATTAAATTAATCTTCAATACAGGCCTGAGGTACACAGATTCCGTTACAGCACCATGCCCCGAAACACTGTCCATGGCTGGTACATCTTTTAAGAGCACCCCCATTGATTTCTTTCTGTTCTTGTCGGTTAAGTCTTTTTAGATTTTTCATAGTATTTGGTATTTAGATTGTAAAAATCAGTTGAAATAATAAGATCAAACTTCGATACATGCATCTATCATGCAAAATCTGTTGCAGCAGAATCCTCCAAAACATTGAGAATTCTCAGTACATCTTATGATGCCTCCACCATTAACTGTTTTTTGTTCCTGTCTGTTGAGTTTTTTTAAATTTTTCATAGAGTAAGATATTTTGGTTGTAATGTGAAACTAAAATACTGAAAAATATTTATATTATTCACTAAATAGTAGAATTAATTATTCATTATCAGTGCGTTATGGTATTGAGGTGTTTTGCTTAAAATAAAACACCCACAAAGAAATTGTGGGTGTAATAATGAATTTAAAAAATGAAGAGATTTATTTTGTTTGATAAATTACTTTTCAAAATGTTGATAATCCAGCTCAAATTATATCTTAATACTTGTTGGATTATTAATGCTAAACTAAATTAACAAAAATATTTGAATTATTCTCAAATAAATTCAATTTTTTTTGTCAAAATTTATTAAAATTTTGATTTGTAATGAGATGTGTGAAATTTGAAGTGTTCGAAAGATGTTAGAACCCCGCTTCTGAAGATGGTTTTATTTTTCTTAATTTTTTAAGAATAGCTTTTATAGCTCCGTTTGTTCCAATTTTAATAGAATTTTCTGCTGAACCTAACAGACGCATATTTTTACGGTAAGTATCATAATCAGATTCTGTAATTAAATTACCGGAAGCATCAAATAGTTTCATGCTTACAATAACCTGATTTGAGAAAACATATTTTCCGATGCCTACTTTGAAATATTTTACTTTTGGAACGATTGCAAAATCAGCATCATTATTAATGCAGTAATCAACAATCGTTTGAGTATCCACACTGTCAAAAGGGATCTGGATTTCGGTTCGCAGCATTTTATTCTTTTTATAACCACTTAAGTTATCCGAAACAGCACTGAAAAACGCGTGATTCGTAGGCTCCTTTATTTCTTCAATATCGGGCTCTACTTCTGGATTGAAGTATAAAACCTTTTTTATTTTATCCTCAGAAGCACCTTTTTGTGCTTTTACTGAAGTGATGCCTATCAATAAAAGGGTAGAAACTGTTGTAAAAAGTAAAATTTTTCTCATTTGTATTCATTTGTAAAATTACTGTCTTTTAATGGGATGGCATAAAATTTATTAAGAAATTTTTAACATTTTTTTCTATCAATTTTGATATATGAAATCAATAATGTTTTGCTAACTTAAAAAATAGTCGTACTTTTGCACCCGTTACATAATAATCATTAAACAATATTGGAATGTACTTAACAACAGAAAAAAAGCAGGAAATTTTCTCAAAACACGGGAAATCTGCACAAGACACAGGAAGTGCTGAAGGACAAGTAGCTCTTTTCACTTTCAGAATCAATCATTTATCTCAGCATTTAAAGGCTAACCGTCACGATTTTGCAACGGAAAGATCTTTGGTGAAATTAGTAGGTAAAAGAAAAAGTTTACTAGATTACCTTAAAAATAAAGATATCGAAAGATATAGAGCAATTATTGCTGAACTAGGTTTAAGAAAATAGTCTACAAAGATTTTCAAAATAAAAAGCAACTTCGAAAGAAGTTGCTTTTTTTATTACCGGCACAAAATAGTGTAAATACAAACTAATGAAGTTTGGGAAACCAAATCTAAGGAATAGGAGGTTTATTAAAGATTTGGGAAGCAGGAAGGCCTGGAATAGGGAGGATTAAATCTTTTTTGAATGGCGATTTGCTTTTTAACCGTATATAAAAAAAATGAGATACAAGAAGTACCTCATTTTTTACATTTATTTTAAAATTATTAATGTCCTGATTTTGATTCCGTAGCTTCTACATGTCCGAGATATTTCGTGCAGTAGGCGCCGAAGATCAGAATAATAAGATAACAGAATACCGGAATGATAAATGAGTGCTGTACTCCAAACTGATCCGCGAGGTATCCCTGGAAAATAGGAACAATAGCACCTCCCAAAATAGCCATTACAACTAAAGAAGAACCCTGGCTTGTGTATTTTCCTAATCCCGAAATAGCTAACGTATAAATATTGGAGAACATGATGGAATTGAAAATTCCAATACCTAGGATACTGTACATTGCCAGTTCACCATGATTCACCATTGCTGAAATCAGCAAGGCAACATTTATTGCCGCAAATATTGATAATGTTCTTGCCGGAGCAGCTTTACCAATGAAGAACGCTATAAAATTAAGAATGATGAAGATCAGGAAAAAGCTGATCTGAGAAAAAGTAAGATTAACAATGCTGAAGATAACGAGGAAAACAATACTTGCTGCTCCCAACATATAAATAGCCTTTTTCCCCTGACTTATGGATTGGTTTAATGAAATAGCTCCCAGGAAACGTCCAATCATAGCACCTCCCCAATACAGAGCAAGGTAATTCTTGCTTATAATTTCATTAAAGCCCATGATTTGTGGCTGTTCCAGAAAGCTGATAATAAAACTACCTACTGCAACTTCTCCGCCTACATAACAGAACATGGCGAAAACTCCAAATTTTAAATGGCTGAATTCCAGAGCTCCCCATCCTTTTACAATTTCTTCTTCTTCACTTTGGAAAGAGGGAAGCTTTACTCTTGAGATCAATAAAGCGACTAACAGGAGGATTGAAGCGAAAATTAAGTAAGGAATCCTTGTTGCTACTGCACTGAATGATCCATCTGGAGATGAAAAGAATTCAAAGATCAAATGTCCGCCCAATACGGGAGCAATTGTAGTTCCAAAGGCATTAAATGCCTGGGTCATATTTAAACGGCTGGAAGCAGATTCTTCACTTCCCAGCAAAGAAACATATGCATTAGCCGTAATTTGTAATACGGTAAAACCAAGTCCTAAAATAAACAAAGCTCCCAGGAATAAAGGATAGTAGGAAAAAGTAGCTGCAGGATAGAAAAGAATACACCCAAATGCTGCCAGGAAAATACCGAAAATAATTCCTTTTTTATATCCCACTTTGTTAATAGGATCCCCTTTAGAGATAGAAATAAAGAAATAGATGAGTGAGCCGATAAAGTAAGCCCCAAAGAAACAGAATTGTACCAACATGGACTCGAAAAACGTAAGGTTGAAAAGCTGTTTCAGGTAAGGGATCAGAATGTCATTCATACAGGTGATAAATCCCCACATAAAAAATAGCAACGTAATCGTGATCAAAGGAATTGTATAATTTCTACTTTCTGACTTTACTTCTTTATTATTAATCATAAAATTTATTTAAAAGAAAGAGAGAATCACCTGCTCTTTCATGAGTTATAAAAGTTGGATTTTCAAAACTATTATGTTCAGTCTAAAATAGATTTTGAAAAGCAGAGCAAATATAGGGGAACAACTTTTTTTTCTGCAACTTTTAAGACGCTTTTTATGTTAATTTTATCTTTAAACACAATTATTATCTCTGATTGAGACAAAAAACTGAAAAAGAGGACTTATTGTTATGAAATTATTATTAAAAAGTAAAGATAACTGGAAATGACAGATTTAGAAAGTGGTTGTTGGTTCTCCCGTCCCTTAGGTTAAAAAGTTTAAAATAAGCTCAGAGTTTTAAAAGTTGAAATAAGTAGCTGATGGATAGTTGTTTAATGCGGTAATCTCTTTTCTTTTTTATAATGGCAGTTAACGGGAAAATAGTTTATCTTTGCAAACAAAATTTAGACGAATTTATATCAATCACACTCAATACGGAGTGTTTAAACAAAAATTATTTATGAGTATACCTCAAGCGTTTACAGAAACGATTACTCTTGCAGATGGCAGAGAAATCACAATTGAAACAGGTAAATTAGCAAAACAGGCTGATGGTTCTGTAGTAGTAAAAATGGGTGGAACAATGCTTTTAGCAACAGTTGTAGCCAATAAAGAAGCTAATCCTGGTGTAGATTTCTTACCATTAACAGTTGATTACAGAGAAAAATTTTATGCGGGAGGAAAAATTCCTGGAAACTTTTTCCGTAGAGAAGCAAGACCTTCTGATCAGGAAATTTTAACAATGCGTTTGGTGGATAGAGTTCTTCGTCCGCTTTTCCCTGAAGATTTCCATGCTGAAGTTCAGGTAATGATTTCTCTTATTTCTTATGATGGACAATCTATTCCTGATGATTTAGCTGGTTTAGCTGCTTCAGCTGCAATCGCTATTACAGATATTCCTTTCAACGGACCGATGTCTGAAGTAAGAGTAGTAAGATTCGATGGAAAACTTGCTATAAACCCAAGTTATGAAGATCTTAAGAACTCTGAACTTGATATTATGGTTGGAGCTACAAAAGATTCAATTGTAATGGTAGAAGGAGAGATGAAAGAGATCTCTGAGCAGGAAATGTTAGAAGCTATTATCTTCGGACATGCTGAAATTAAAAAACAAATTGAAGCTCAGGAAAGACTGGCTGAAAAAGTAGGTAAAGCTTTCCCGAAAAGAGAATATAGCCACGAAAATCACGACGAAGATATTCGTGAGAAAGTGTGGAAAGAAACATATGATAAAGTATATGAAGTAGCAAGAACTCCTTCAGGGAAAGAAGAAAGAGGTGAAAAATTCAAAGCGGTTCGTGAAGAATTTTTAGCTCAGTATGTTGACAATGCAGAAGAACTGGAAAGAGTAACTCCTTTTGTAAAAGTATATTACCACGACGTAGAGAAAGAAGCAATGCGTCAGATGATCTTAGAGGACAATATCCGTCTTGATGGTCGTGATCCTAAGACGATCCGTCCGATCTGGTCAGAAATTGATTATCTTCCGGGAGCACATGGTTCAGCGGTTTTCACAAGAGGTGAAACTCAATCATTAACAGCTGTTACTTTAGGATCTGTAAAAGATGCTAATATGGTGGACAGCGTTATGGCAAACTATGACGAGAAATTCTTCTTACATTATAACTTCCCTCCATTCTCAACGGGTGAAGCAAGACCTTTAAGAGGAACTTCAAGAAGAGAGGTTGGACACGGAAACTTAGCTCAAAGAGCTTTACAGGCAGTTATTCCTGCTGAAAATCCATACACCATCAGAATTGTTTCTGATATTTTAGAATCTAATGGTTCTTCTTCTATGGCTACAGTTTGTGCCGGAACATTAGCATTAATGGATGCCGGTGTACAGATTACAAAACCAGTTTCGGGAATTGCTATGGGACTTATCACAGATACTAAGTCTGGAAAATTCACGGTGCTTTCTGATATCTTAGGAGATGAAGATCACCTTGGAGATATGGACTTTAAAGTAACGGGAACTGCAGATGGTATTACAGCTTGTCAGATGGATATTAAAATCCAGGGACTTTCTATGGACATCATGGAAAAAGCTCTAATGCAGGCTAAAGACGGAAGATTACACATTCTTAATAAAATCACTGAAACAATCGCAACACCAAGACCAGACGTGAAACCTCACGCTCCGAAAATGGTTGTATTGGAAATTTCTAAAGACTTTATTGGCGCAGTAATCGGACCTGGTGGAAAAATTATTCAACAATTACAAAAAGATACGGATACGGTTATCGCGATTGAAGAAGTTGGTGAGATCGGACGTATCGAAATTGCAGGAACAGACAGAGAGAAGATCAATGCTGCTATTGCAAGAATTAACGAAATTACTTTTGTGCCGGTTATAGGTGAAGTTTATCAAGGGAAAGTAGTGAAAGTAATGGATTTCGGAGCTTTTGTAGCTATTGCAAAAGGAACGGAAGGATTGCTTCATATTTCTGAAATTGAATGGGCTCGTCTAGACAAGGTACCTTATAAAGAGGGAGATGAAGTGGAAGTGAAATTTATGGGCTATGATGACCGTAAAAAAATGAAGTTGTCTCGTAAAGTTCTTTTACCAAGACCTCCAAGACCGGAGCAAAAACCAAGACAAGAACAACAGGCAAGACCTGAAGGTGATAAACCTGCAGCTCAGGCTCCACAGGAAAATCAAAATCCTTCAACTGAAGCATAAGATGTATCCTTAATAATAAAAAATCCCTCTTTTAGAGGGATTTTTTTGTTGGAGAAGCTTCAATTATTATATTTTTTTAAATAATCGGTCCACTTCTTTTTTAGCGGAATCATTGGGGCATATTTTATAAAATTCCAAAAGTAAATCAAGACTTGTTGGTTTTTTAGGATACTGATTATGTAACAAGAAGTTTCTGAGGGCGGTGTTTACTTTTTCTTCTCCAAGGAGATTACTCAGCTGTACCATTGCTACCGCGCCTTTAGAGTAAGCAATATGGGGGTTATCTCCTGTTACTTTGTAGATCGGCTCATTTTCAGATAGTCCTTTTTCATTATCATAAATCTGCTGATGCATTTTTATCCGGTCCATCATCTTTAGCTTTCCATGCATTTTCTTATATAACATCATTTCGGTATACATTGCCAATGTTTCTGTAAGCATTACCGAACCTTCTCTATCATCGGGATCGATCTGGCTGTTTCCCCACCATAGATGGGAAAGTTCGTGGCCCGCCAGCTCATTGATAACGTCTTGTTCTTTGTCAGCATGGATGTTGGAATGAAAAACCATGTCTTCCGGCATAAATATCGCCGAAGGATATGCTGTTGCTGCAAAACCTTTTGTAAACGAAGAAATCTCTGCGAATGTGATGGTTTTAAACGGATACTTCCCAAAGTTCTGTGTACAGTAATCCAGCGTGATTTTAGCGTTATTCAGAAGGTGATCTACATTTTCGGAATGTTTCTGATGATAAAATAAATTGATGGTGACGCCTTTGTAATTGATGCTTTTTTGACTGTATTTTGCCGAAGAAACCGCAAAACGAAACGGGATTTGGCTGACCTTGTACTGGAAATAAGTTCTGTTATTTTTTGTCCACTGTTTAATGAGGTCGCCTGTTCCAATTGCAGTTTGATCTTTATCCGTTGAAATGGTCATATCCAGATTAATGAAATCCTTTTGTGATACTTCAGGAGCTTCAAGTCTTTTAATTTTTGATGCTTTTCCCAGTTTGAAATCCATTCTTCTTTTTTCATCTTCGACTTCATAATTTTTCTGGTAGCCAATACTTGGATAATACCTGCTTATTCGCATAAAAGAACCATTCTGAATAATTGCATTGAATGATTCATGACCGTTCACGGCATGCCATTGATAGAATAATGTGAAACTTAATGTTGCTGTAGCATTAGGTTGTAAAGAATGTTTTAAATGAACTTCATGTACTTTAGTATTGATTTTTTCAGATTCAAAGGGAGTTGAGAAAATGGCTGATTGTATTTTTAAATTGGGGTCGAAGTTGATTAAAATCTTATCTATTGTTGTATTTGTGTTATTGGTAAGTATATATTTTCCTTCAATGGTATAGGAATGGGTAGAAGGAGATAGATTGACCTGAGTAATCACATCGGTTATCGTAGGTTGAGGAAGCATTTCATAAAATTTGAATTTTTTCTCATATTCAGCGGCTGTTGCCATCATTTTTTCTTCGTCTTTAGCAATATAGCCTTTTGTAAACTGATACCCTGCGAAAATCCCGGACACCAAAATGACAGTACTAAAAATCAATTTCTTGAGTGACCATTTTTTGGTCTTACCCCATTCATTAATCATCCATAACAAAATAATCAGACCCATACCAAATAAAAGTCTTTCGGAAAATGCAGTTACATATATTCCATATCCACTAAAATCACTGTAAACTCCTTTTAAATCTGAAAATATTCTAAATAATGGATGACTGATCAGTTTGTGGGAAGCCGGACCTGCTAACATGAAAACAGCTAAAACGGAAATTCCCAGTGCAACGAATCTGTTTTTAATAAGATCATTGATTAAGAGTAGAAAAGCGGAAAATAAGAATATTGGTAACGTATTGAACAATATGACTCCTGAATAAGCATTCCAATCTATATGGAAATAATGGTAACCGAGCTGAAAAATTAATCCTTCAATGATAAGGATTCCCGTGAAAAAGAAGAGCAGGATACCGGAAGAAAGAAGATGTCCAATGAGCTTGTTTTTGGCAAAATAGGTGCTTTTTTCAATAAGGTAAAATCCTGAGGATTGGCTTCTCCAGTAGAGGTCGTTGATGAAATAGGTCATAATCAGTAGCCCCAAAAGATGGAAATTTTCAGATATAGTGGAAGCCATTAAACCAGAACCCGCGTATTTCTGTGGCAAACGTATTCCTTTTTCAATTTCAGCATACATTTCCATACCAACTGCAAATAATAAAAGGATACATATTGCTATAATGGTAATACTTTTGAACAGGTAGATCAGATCGATTTTAGCGAATGAAAGGATTGATTTAAAGGAGGTTTTATATCCAAAATCTGATTGTGCAATATGGTAATCTGTGGGCGTTGAAATAACAGGTGGAAATAATTCATTTCTTTTCTTAGATTTTTTATCCGAATGCGCTGTAAATGAGAATAAATAATAGGACAGGAATAAAAGCATTCCAGATAATATCACATAAACTAATCTGTTAATTAATAAGTATCCTAAAGGTGGAACAATAAGCTGGTTCTTTTGTTGGATTGAAGAAGATCTGGCCTCAAAAAAATAGGCAGATATTCCAAATGGATCCAATAAAGCTGACCATTGCTGAGCTTCCGCCGACTGAGGGAGGCTTCCTGCCATAAAAGGGGAGTTAGAGAATAACAAAACAACCATATACAGAACATAGAGCAGTAGCCCTCCAATAACAACCAGAAGTTTTCTTTTTGTGCTGTAAGAAATGAGGAATAAAAAACTACAGACCAAAAGACAGTTAATAAATCCAAAAATTAGTAAGGGATATATATAATGCCAAAGATTAAAGGAGTGCTGGATTTCACTTCCCGTTCGCAAATTTTGGCCAATGATAAAACCTGAAATCAGTAATAGGAAACTGATAAAAGTTTGCAGGAAATAGCTTGTAAATCTTCCCTTAAGATAATTCCATTTTGAGAAAGGAAAAGAGAATAATATACTGTCAAATTTCGAATCCCAATCTTTAAATAACTGCTGACTCGCATAAATGATGGCAAAAAATAAGATGGAAAGACTTAGCATTGCGACCATAAAACCTATTGAATAGGGTGAGTTGAGATAAATGCCCTCACCAACACTAAGGTTGAATTGGTTTCCACAAAAAATACCAAGAAACACCAGGATTAGGCCAATAAGATAACTTAGCCAATGCTTAATGGTGCGTTTGGCTTCAAATAAAAATAAAGTATTCATGACTATGGTTTTTGAGTAAGAGTATGAAAGTAAACATGCTCCAGAAGAGGAGAAACGGGAGTGAAATTTTCTGGCTGCTTTTCTGAAAATGTCGTGATATACAATTCTCTTTCGATCAATTGCTGACTGATAATCTGATAATTGGATTGGTAAGCTTCCCACTCATCCTGGCGAATAGGTTTGGACCAGATTCTGTTTTGTAATTCTGAAATAAGCTCATTGGGTTTTCCCTTTCGAAGGAGCTGACCTTTCTTCATAATAGCCATTTCCGAACATAAATTTCTAACATCTTCCACAAGATGGGTAGAAAGAATCACGATCACTTCTTTACTGATATCATTTAGTAAAGAGTTGAAACGGTTGCGTTCCTCAGGATCTAAACCCGCTGTTGGTTCATCCACAATAATGATCTTTGGATTCCCCAATAAAGCCTGAGCGACTCCAAAGCGCTGCTTCATTCCACCAGAAAAAGTATGAACTTCTTTATTTCTAAAATCTGATAAGTTTACTTTCTCCAATAAGTTTAGTATTTGATTTTTACGTTCAGTATGATCTTTAATACCCTTAAGTAGGGCAATATGGTTCAGGAGATCGTAAGCTGAAACTTTTGGGTAAACTCCGAAATCCTGTGGTAAGAAGCCAAGGTTTTGCTTAATGAAATCAGGATTTTTGGAGATATCAACACCATTGAATAGGATATTTCCGGAGCTGGGTTTCTGTAACCCGACAATCGTTTTCATTAAAGAAGATTTTCCGGCTCCGTTCGGACCCAGTAGGCCGAACATCCCGTTTTCAATTTCCAGTGACAAGTCTTTGATAGCCTGAAAACCATTCTTATAGGTCAGACTTAGTTGGTTAATAGATAGTGTGTTCATAATCTTGAGTTTGGGTAATAGGATAACCGGCAATGTTTTTACATTGCTTTTCTTTTTTTTATATATGTAGTGATTAGTTAATGATGGTAGGCCGTATCTATACTGTAGAGAATAAAGAATAAAGAATAAAGAATAAAGAATAAAGAATAAAGAGCAAAAAGTAAAAAGACCTTGAACTTAAACTTTAGTACTCTTATCCCACACCTCGCATCTCGCACCCCTTATCCCACACCTCGTACCTCTACTCCCTATACTCCAGAATATCTCCGGGCTGACATTCCAAAATTTTACAAATTGCCTCAAGGGTATCAAAGCGAACCCCTTTGGCTTTTCCTGTTTTAAGAATAGAGAGATTAACGGGAGTGATTCCTAATTTTTCTGCCAATTCTTTACTCTGCATTTTTCGCTTGGCAAGCATCACATCTAAGTTGACTATAATTGGCATTTTATATAAATAGGTCTTGTTCGTTTTGCAAATGTAGTCCTTGCTTAAAGATATTAGCAAGAAACAGACAGAAAATTCCTAACATGAAATGGATAAAAACCAATCCCCATATCATACTTTCGACTTCTACGAAGAAACTTGCTATAACCACTATAGGAAGAGGAAAGAAGATATTATATATGTAAAATCTTTTAAGCTTGTGAATGTTTTCCTGAGTAAATAGTTTGGTCTGAAAAAATACCCTGAAAACGCTGGCTGAAAACCAGAAAAAAACACCATAGGTCAGTAAAACTGTCATGAACGAAAATATGATGTAGGGATAATTATTTTCAATATTCAGGAAAGGCTGATCTGTAAAAGGAAAATTAATATGAAGAAATTTATTTTCTTTATAGGGCGTAGTTGCGCCTGTTATCAGACATAAGATGGAGTAGACCGCCGTAAGCAGGTAACCCGCCGACAAAACAAGACAGAGGTAATAAAGAATTCTTGCAATAATTTTAGTCTGGTTCATAGCATAATAATTAATTGATATTGCAAATGTATAATTAATTATCGTAAAACAATAATTAATTTATATTTTATTTTAACAAAATAAGTTATGAATTAGAAAAACCCCCACGGATATGGAGGTTTCAATTATTAGCTTACTCTATTAATTTTTTCAGATGCTGCAATGAATAGTCTTCTTTCAAAATAAAAAGGCCTATTATCAAAGAACCCCAATCAAATAAACAGACAGATCTCAATGGATATTTCTTAAAGTAGTTGTACCAAAGATTGTAAAATGTAAAGCCTTATAGTTGTCAGTGTGAAGAGTATACGACGAAGGAATCTCAATTACCTTTACTTTAATGGTATAATCTTTCTCTTATTTCTACTAAAACCTTGGTGGTCTTTTTTAAGTCCGGCTCAGCAGGAAGACTTGAAATTGAATAATAATATTCAATCGACTTAATAAGATCTTCAGTTTTTTTCATAACCTGATCATAAGACCAGTTTCCAGCTTTTATGTCCAGCAATTCATCCCGATTTTCTACACGAATTTCCATTGAACCTGTTTTAAATATGTGTTCACAAGACTGCAATAACCGAATGGTATGCATCATGTTCTTGCTGTCATAGTTTTGTCCATGATTTTGATTCACATTATAACGGTCTTCATTTCGCTCAGAAACCCACTTCCAGTATTCCCTGTAGTCTTTGCAATAGGTAGAGTAAGCGTCCAGATTACAAAATAAATAAGCTATAGAATTTTCCTCTTTTGGAACAGAAGATACAGAGACCTGGTTGGCTTCTTCATTCATGATAATTCCTTTATATCCTAATGAATAATTTTCATCGTAGAATAAAGCAAACACGCCCTTCGTATGGTCAATGGCGGATAGCCCACATTTTTCCTGAGTTTTATGTGCTTTCAAAAGCCATTCTTTTAAAGGTAATGAACTGTGCTTCTCAAGAATAAAGCAGAAATCAAGAATAGATTTTCTTTCTTTTTCTATGGGATTAAGGATCTTCTTATTGAGTCCTTTTGCTTTTTTGATCTGCGAAACGGCATATCCTGCAAAAGTATCTTTACATAATTTTGAAAGGAAATCTTCAGGTTTTAAAAGATCGATTAAAGGGTTTTTCTTTAGAACACAATCTTCAGGACTTGCTAAAATCTCCAGAATATTTGGGTTATTCCTTTGAAGCAATTCTACCAGCCTTCCAATTTCATAATAAGTAATATCATTGGTTTCATTGGAAATCTGTGGAATATAATTGAGCCCGAAAAAATCTTCCTTCGGTATATAATATATTCCACGGATATCTGTATCTGATGTTTCCGTTGCCAATCCGAAAGCACGGCTTCCGGAAATGGCTTCGAAAAGGATCATATTCTGAGTTTTAAGATCATGAATTGTCATGGTGGTGTGTTTGTATGTATGAGTTTTTTTAATGGGTGAATATATAGAAATACTGACACTTTTTCCTTAGTGTAATATCTCTCTAAAAACCTTTTCCATTTCTACTTTATCTGACTTGCCACAAGATAAGGTCTTCATTTTTTCTTCAGTCTCAGTAACCATACTTTCTAAGAATCCAAATAATTCCCAATCATTAGCGTGATAATAAGATTCTCCTTTGGTCGCTTTAAGAGCAACAAGGTTTTCTATTTTAGTTCTTGTAAAATCATTAACCAATATTAATAGGTCGCTGAACAAAACCGGAGGAACGGTTCCTTTTTCCAATATCCATTTTCCGGTTAATGCAGTTCTGAGGCAGTAAAAATAACTTTTCAATTTTACCTCGTCGTGTCTGCAGGCTTCGAGATACTTCTTACTCATGCTTAAATAGTGGTAAGAAACCGCTATCGGAGAAAAGCATGAATCTGCTATAGGTTTAAACAATTCTGTAAATTTTTTGTTTTCCATGTACACGATAGGAGAGTAGAACCAGCTTAAAAGTGCAGCATTAGATTTTAGCAATAAATGAAAAGTTTTTCTTAGATCCCAACCGGAACCGTCCAGGTCATCTTTCGTCATAAATTCTATCGTTTCATCCTTATCCCATGGAGAAAGATACCAGTCTTTTTCGTGTCGGTATATAAACCGTATGTCATAATCGCTGTCGGGAGAGGCAAAACCCCAGGCTCTGCTTCCGGACTCTACAGCAAGAAGTATTTCTATACCACGTTTTTCTTCAACTTCTCTTAGTTTTTCTATTATTCTGTTTTTCATTGTAGTTATTTTTTGATGATACAAAATAATAATATAATTACGCAATGATCATGCGTAGTATTTTTCTTTTCGTAATTTTTTTAATTATAAGGTTTGTAGACCAGTTATAATAATATAATCTCTCGCAGATTAAGCAAATTTGCAGATTAATGTTAGAAAAAAAATCTGCCTCATCTGCTTAATCTGCGAGAGAAAAAATCCTTGTCTTGTATTGACACTAAAAAAAATTACTTGAAAATCCTGATAAAGCTATCTTTTTCCAGTCTTTCTAAAGAAAAATCAAAATCAGCTTCCTCTTTTTCTGATATAATAGTTGCCCCTAATTCTTCAACAAGATAATTAAAAGATAAAGGCTCGTACCACTGTTGGTACAGTGCATCTGTAGCCATTTTTGAAACTTCTGAATTTCCCGAGACGTGAGAATGTCCGGCTCCGAAATTCAGTAATACAAAGCATTGTTTTCCTTCGTGTATCAAAAGCATTCCCAAAATAGTTTGCTTTTGTACAGAGGTACACCTGATTTCGGCAAACAGGTTGTTAGGATTCATCATATACTCACGCGAAATATCATCTCCTTTTCCAACTACGATCTTATACCCGCAATTGCTATCTCCATAATACACGTTGTTCATAATGAGGGTAGGTGTATTAAATCCTTTATTGGCATACAGATATTCTACAGCACCATTAGGTGCAGATGTCATATCTCCTGAGTACATCAATTGTCCGTTGTCGAGATTATAAGATGCATTCCAGCCTATTTTTCCAGCGATATTCAATCCGGAAAGATCGAGATCAAAAGCACCCCATTCATCTTCCCAATACACTCCAACAGCTAATCTTTCATCATAAAACCTTGTTCCGGTAGGAATGTTCGCAACAAACATTTTTTCTGAGGTAGGTAATCCGTAGTCTACATTTTCAGGGAAATAGAATTTCTTCTCTGAAAGGTCATATTTTGTTTTCAAAAAGTTTAAAATAAACTCATAATTCCAATCGTTAACATACGTTTCTCCTCCTTTCTTCACCCAGGATTTTCCATTTCTTATTCTGTATACAAAAGTATCCTGGCCTTTCATTCTTTGATAACATGCGGATAAAGCCTTAAACAAAGCAAAAGGTGTCGCATTTTCCAGCCAGTGCAGATCGCTGTCTTCCAGTAAAGTATTTGTTGCATCATTCAGTGGATTTGACACCAGTGGCTGATGGTAAATTTTTGATAGCTTGGATATCTTATTGATTGTTTTGGGTGATTTCTTTTTATAGGCCAGAAACAATGGCTTGAATCTGTTGAAGATTTCTGCAAGTTTTTCCAGCCCGAAATTTTCAAACAAAGGTGCTGCATTAAATTTACTTTCCTTAATTGCGTTGATTAGCTCATCGTTTTTGATTAAAAGTGTTGTGTCTGTCGTTTTATAGATTACATATCGGAAGAACTCTGCAGGGTTTTCGGGATAAACATGAAATAAATCGGCAATTTTTACTATAGCTTCTTTATTTCTAATGTTTTCTTTTCCTGTGAAAATATAACCCAGTTCATGATGCAGGATATCCAGAAGGTCACCAATCGTTTCTTCTTTCAGAGCAATTCCGGATTTCAACAGGGAAAGGCACTTTTCCTGCATTTCTTCTTTTGTATATGCTTTAACGATTTTGAAAGTCAATTTCAAGCCAGGAACATCAAGTATTTCATCCGGAATGTAAATTTCTTCCTGAAACTGACTTCCATAGGTAGAAATATAATGCTCGATTTGCTCAAGCAATAACTCGAAGCGGGTGCTTTTTTTAATTTTCTTCCAGGATTTATGAAAAGTCTTGTTGAGACCATCGCCATTCAACCTTTCCTTTGAATAGAAATTGATAATGTCTTGTTTTGCCCAAATTGCACCAGGTTCAATGATAAATCCCTCTTCCGAAATAAATAGATCTTCAGTAGATTCCTTTGCTAATACAGCGTTGAATAATTTAAGTGTTTTCATTGTTTTTATAAAATAATAAGTGAGGAGTAATTCTGTGTAATCTGTATAGGAACTCCTTTTACCTATAATTTAAAAAGAGCGGGGAGTAGATTTTATCAAAAAAAATTATAGGAACTCCCTTTGCTCGAAATTTTTAAAAGGCGGAAAGTAAATAACGAAAATATAGGAACTTTCTATGCCTTAACTTTTTAATGATCAAAAACAATTGTGGATTAAATATAAATATTTTTCATCATTTTGTGGAGCAGACAGGAATCGAACCTGCGACACACGGTATAGGAACTTTTTGTGCCAATAGCGGAAAGTTATTGTTGCTCTACCATCTGAGCTACTGCTCCATGATTTTTATTAAGAATCATTGTTTTAATATCTCGCAGATTTTGCAGATGAATATCATCTAAAATCTGCCTGATTAGCTAAATCTGCGAGAATAAAATAGGTCGATTGATCCATAATCAATCAAACTTAGTTTTGTGCTTTTTTAAATTTTCTTTTCTTTTTCCAGGGAGCATTTTTTCCTACATCACCAGCCATAATACATCCGTAAGGTATCACCTCATCCAATACTTCACATAATCCGTATTCCTCGATCTGAGCCCGTACGTTTTTAGCGCTTTTATAAGCAGTTGGTAACTCGGAAATATCAATTTCATTCGAGAAGAATCGGATATCCAATCCCTCTGTTTCCTCAGCAAAAACTTCTTCAATGGTTTTATGGGCCAATGATTTTTTATGTTGAGTTCTGCTGAAATTTCTTCCTGCTCCATGAGGGGCAAATCCAAGGTTTCTTTCATTGGTTTTTCCCTGAACGATTAAAACGGGTTCTGCCATGTTTAAAGGAATCAGTCTTGGTCCTGTAATATCAGGCATGAATTTATCATCTAATGGAGTCGCTCCTTTTGCATGATAAAACAGATCTCCATCTTTGAAAACAAAATTATGCTCGTTCCAGTAACGGTTTTCTTTCTCTATTTCCATTTTGTTTAAAACAGCATCATGAATGGAAGTATGGTTTTCCTTTGTCCAGGTTCTTATCAACTGAAGGGCTTCCCAGTAAGATCTTCCGTCTTCCGTATCATAAGGGATCCAGGCATTTTCTTTTAATGTTTCCGGTGAAATATCCTGTCTGAAACGGTTGGCCACTTTCATTCCTTTATCATATAAGGCTGCACCAGGAGCTCTTGATCCGTGATGAGTTACCAGCATCGTATTTCCTGTATTTTTAGAAATTCCAACGAATAAGAAATGATTTCCATCTCCCTGAGTTCCCATATGGGAACGCGCAATACTGATGAGCTTTTCATCATTCAGGAAATAATTTTCCCTAAACGCATCCATTAATTCCTGAGACATTGGCATCTGTTCTCCTCTTGCTCTTCCTCCATATCCGAAATGCGTTACAGAATGGGCGGTATCCAATACTGCTTTAGGATCAGCCTTTCCAAAATCGGTTAACATGACCGAACAGCAAATATCTGCACTATGGAATCCCGGGTGGATTGCATTTTTAGCGACAACTACTCCTCCGACAGGAATCTGGCCTTCCGGACCTGTAGGGCATGCATCTGGCATCAAAGCTCCACTAACCAGGGTTGGTGTTTTCATTAAAACCTGCATGGTTCTGATTACTTTTTCTACATTATCTTTTTCACTTTCATGTTCAGCTCTGATATTAATGATGAAATCTTTTGGAATTTCATGCAAGGGAATAACGTCCGCTTGCTTAAATTGTTCCAGATAGATTCTGATTTCAGATTCATCCAGTTTATTTTCGTTGATATATTCTATTGCGTCTTTAAACCATTTTGCTGGTCTATATCCTAATTCAATTAAATGATTTCCATTAAATTCCATATGTTTTCTCATTTTGTTGATGCAAAGTAATTACATAAGTGTGCAATGTTTTTGCGTAGTATGAAAAATTTTAATTATTTTTACAAAAGACGAATACACGAAAAAGCTAAAAGGCTGAATTGCAAAAAGGCTGAATTGCAAAATTGCTGAATTGTAAAAATGCAAATAGACGATTTTACGAATTAACGGTTTTACAGTTTAGCCAATCTGCCATTTTGCCTTTTCGCCCCTTTTCAATTTTACAAATAAAAAAATATGCTGTTAGAACAATTAAAAGAATCTCCGGAAACCATTCAATTCAAAGAAGTTATTGCGTACATTGATGAGAATTATGATTTTACCCCTACGAAATTTAAAAATGGAAATACGGTAAATGAAGCTGATCAAAATAATGGATCGTGCAAAGTTTTCAGTTTTGGAAAACTGAATCATTTGTCTGAAGATGAAGTTTTAAGTCTTTTTGGTGATTTTTATAGAGAAGATGTGTTGAAGAATCCTGGCGGTAACGATCATCAGAATATCAGAAATTTTATGGAATTTGGCTGGGAAGGGATTGTCTTTGATGGAGAAGCTTTAAAAAAGAAGTAAGTTTAGTTAATTTAGATTATTACGAATGAGATTGCTTCACCTTCGGTTCGCAATGACAATCAAACTATACAAGTAAACAAAAGAATATGTCATCCAATAAAAATGCACTCATCCGTTACAAGACACTGGATAAATGTCTGAAAAATAAATACCGCCAATATACATTGGAAGATCTTATTGATGAGTGTTCGGAAGCGCTTTTTGAATTTGAGGGCAAAGAATCATTTGTCAGTAAAAGAACGGTACAGTTGGATCTGCAGAATATGCGCAGCGAGAAATTCGGATATGAGGCTCCTATTGAAGTGTATGATAGGAAATACTACCGGTATAGTGATCCGGAATACAGTATCCATAATATTTCTGTGAATGAAAGTGATCTGAAAGCAATGAATAATGCCATTCAGATTTTAAAGCAGTTTAAAGATTTTTCGATGTTTAAAGATATGAATGGGGTGATCCAGAAACTGGAAGACTCGATTCACTCTACCAGCCAGAAGTCGATCATTCATCTCGATAAGAATGAACGGTTGAAGGGGCTGGAACATATTGATATACTATATGAAAGTATCTTAAACAGGAAAGTGTTGAGGATTCTCTATAAAAGTTTTAAAGCAAAAGAATCTGATTATTATACCGTTCACCCACAACTGCTGAAAGAATATAACAACCGTTGGTTCCTTATCTGTTGGTTTAAAAATAAAATGTACAACCTGGCATTAGACAGGATGGAGCAGATTTCTATTGATGAAAAGACAGCCTATATTGATAAAGAGTTTGATTCTGATCGATACTTCGGTGAAGTTATTGGGGTTACTGTTTCAGATGGGCAGCGTCCCCAAAATGTTGTTTTTAAAGTGAATGCAAAACATGCCCCTTATGTTAAAACAAAACCTTTTCATCATTCACAGGTGATTGTTAAAGAAGATGAAGCAGGAACTATATTTAAAATATGTGTTCAGCTAAATTTCGAATTAGAAAGAATGATATTGGGGCTGGGCGAGTTTATAACCGTTATAAAGCCGGATAAACTTAGAAGGAGAATCCAGACCAGTCTGAAAGAAGCGTATGAGAATTATCAGAATCTTAATAGGGATGAACAGGCCTGATACAATAATGGCTTAAAAATTGTAATTATAAATCAAAATAAATAAATATGAAATCAAGAATTCTTAAAGCTGTCATTGCTATAGTTGCACCGCTTGTGATCGAATATATCGTAAAAAAAGTGAGTGAAAAATTAGATAAGAAAGAAGAAGAGAAAAAGCAGATTACTGCTTAATATAAGCGTAATTGATCATGATAAAAAAGACTGTTTCTTAAAAGGCAGTCTTTTTTATGCCTGCTGATTGTGGTTTTGTAGTGAATATTTTTTCGTGATCTAAATTAAATTTTGAATTTTTTTCAGGTTTTGAATGTTTCTTTTTTAGCATTAATTAAACATTTATTTAAATTTTAACAAAAATTAACTATTTGATTTTCATTGATTTGGATGCTTTACTGGTGTTAAAATCGCTGAAAAGTGCCTGCTTGGCATGATTTTTACATCATACAGAATAGTAAAATTTAAAGATCAGAAATTATGAAAATGTTTAAACAAGCAGTTTTATTGGCTGGAATTTTAACAGCAGGTGTTGCAAGTGCACAGAGCGTACAGATGAACAATATGCTTAAAGTAGGAGCGAATGTTGGATTAGCTGTTCCTTCTGATAACCTTTCAGCTGCTGTAGGAGTGGATGTGGCTTACCAAAATCTGATTACTCCAGGGTTTGGTTTAGGTATCGCAACTGGTTATTCCCATTATTTTGGAAAAGAGAACAACGGATATAAAAATAATGACGTAGGAGTAATTCCTGTTGCTGCATTAATAAGAATTTATCCTAAACAAACTGGTTTCTATTTTGGAACTGACTTAGGATACGGTTTCCTTGTAGGAGATGATAAAGTAGCTTCAAATACTTTGGTTGACAGACCAAGCGGAGGTTTTTATATCAAACCTGAAATAGGATACCATAACAAAGACTGGAATTTCTTCGTACAATATCAGAAGGTATTTACTGGAAGCAAAGGCGATTTAGTGAATCAGGACTACAATGTAGGTAACATTGGTGTCGGATTTTCTTACAATATTGCATTAGGAAAGTAGTTAGATTTATATATAAACAATTATTAGCCAAAACCTTTTCATCTTTTTGAAAAGGTTTTTTATTACCATATACGATTTCCGAAAACTATTATTATATTTGATAAAATTTGCGATTATGAATTTGAATCCAAAATTTCCCCTTTATTTACCGGGTGTAAAAGACAGTAGTAATAATGATGTATCTATCATTGGAGCAAACTTGCGTGAAGATATTACGACATTAGGATATTACGTCTCTGGTAACGGAGGACTTGATATAAAAATACAGACAAGCTATCCAACGAAAGAGCACGGCTCTTTCCCGGAAATCCTGAAAAAATTTATTCAGGAGAATCAGCTTACTAATGTAAAGCGTTTAGGGATTGCGGTTCCGGGACCTGTTCTTAATGGGAAAAGTAGCCCTGTAAGGTTAGGCTGGAGTTTCGATGTTGAAGAATTTAAAAATGAATTCGGGTTCGACAAAGTAGATATGCTTAATGACTTAGAAGCTTCTGCTTATGGAATGGGGCTTCTTGAAGACAGTGATTTAGACGCGATTTATACAAGCGGGCATTTAGAAAAAGGGAATGTTGCCATCCTTGCTCCAGGAAACGGACTGGGAGAAGCCGGCTATTTCTTTGATGGAAAATATTTGAGACCTTTTGCTACTGAAGGTGGTCATTCTGAGTTTTCACCCAGAACAAATGTTGAAGTGGAATTCTATCAGTTCTTAAATAACATTTATGGAATTGTAAGCTGGGAAAATGTTCTTTCTAAAACAGGACTATTTAACATTTATAGATTCCTGCGAGATGTAAAAAGACATCCTGAACCTGAATGGCTGGCTGATCGTCTTGCGAATGGTAATTTTTCAAAAGAGATTTATAAAGCGGCTGTAGAAGAGGATGTACTGATCTGTAAAATTGCTCTGGATACATTCCTGGAGTTCCTGGCAAGAGAGGCTAATAACCTTACGCTAAAACTTAAAGCTACCGGAGGTCTATTCATTTCAGGAGATATTCCACAAATGTTGAATGAATATATGGATAAGGCTAAATTCTACGAGAAATTTAAGATAAGTGACAAAATGGAGGATATGCTGCGAAACATTCCAATCTATCTGACCAAGAATAATCTTACAGGATTACATGGCGTCGCTCTTTATACTGCTTATTATCAATAAAAAAATATAAACTCCGGAAATTCCGGAGTTTTTTTATACCTGATATTATTCATGAAAATAATTGATTTTATTGATCTATATCAATAAAATCTATGAAATAAGATGGCTACATTTGTATTGTTAAATAAACAATTAAATAAACTTTATTCAATGAAAAAAATATTTTTATTAGCAGTTTTAGCTAGCGGATTGGTTTTCGGACAGTCAAAAAAAGTAGTAGCATCTGACATTCACTGGTGGGGATACAAAGTAGCAAAATCTGAGGCAAGTTCTCATGATGGTACTGTAAAAGTAAAGTCAGGAAATTTAATCATGAAAGGGAATGATGTTGTAGGCGGATCTTTTGTTCTTGATATGACTTCTATTACTTCTACAGACCTTACAGGAGAATATCAGACTAAATTAAATGGTCACCTTAAAACAGGAGATTTCTTTGAGGTTGAAAAATATCCGACAGCTGCTTTTAAAATTACTTCTGTAAAGAAAAATGATGATAAAATCTACAATTCTTTAGTAACAGGAGATCTTACAGTAAAAGGAAAAACAAGCAGTATTTCTTTCCCTGCGAAAATTGCTTACAGCAAAGGAGTAGCGAGTTTAGTGTCTAATAAATTCTCTTTCGACAGACAAAAATTTGATGTTGCTTATAAATCAACAATGCAAGACGTTTTTGTGAAAGATGATATCGATATGCTTGTAAAAGTGACTGCTAAATAATTTAATCAAAAAAAGATTATTAAAAGTGTAGAAGTTCTACACTTTTTTTTATTTTTGTTGAATTGTAAATAAAAAAGAATGAAAAGACTACTATTGTTTGCTATGATGTGTATAAGCATATCATTTGTTTCTGCTCAGAGAAAGTTTGATAAGGTTTCTAAAGTGACTTCTTCAGAGATCAGATGGTGGGGGTACAAAGTTGTAAAAACCGTTGCTTCATCACATTCCGGTACAGTAAAACTGAAAAGCGGGAAGTTCAATTTTGATAAGACGGTTTTGGTAGATGGTGAATTCACAATTGATATGAGAAGTTTGATGGCAGGAGATGTTTCTGATGAAGATCAGATCAAACTGACCAACGACCTTAAAAGCACTAATTTTTTTGAAGTTAAAAAATTCCCGATCGCGATATTTCATTTAACTAAAATTATTCCTCTGGCAAACAGTGAGTACAATTCAACGGTGTATGGAGATGTTACAATAAAAGGAGTTAGAAAGACGATTACTTTCCCTGCTAACGTATATGTTACCCAATTTACTGTAGTCGTAGAATCTGCTAAATTTTCATTGAACAGAAGAGATTTCAAAGTATTCTATCAGTCTTCATTGAAGGATTATTTCATTAAGGACGAAATGGATATTCAGTTTAAAGTTTCTACAGAAAAGTTAGATAATGATAACAGAGTTCCTGTAAAGAAAAAATAAAGGAATTACTTTTAACAATAAATTAGATATGGGTAACTTTAAATAGTTATCCATATTTTTTATTTTAGCAATATGAAAATCTATATCGTAAGCGGACTTGGTGCAGACTTTAAAGTACTGGAAAAATTGCAGTTTCCGGATCATCTTGAAGTTGTGTTCATTGATTGGCTGATACCGGGGCTGAATGAGAGCTTTCCTGAATACGTAGAGAGAATGGCGGTTAAGATCGATGATTCTGAGCCATTTTATCTTTTAGGGTATTCTTTTGGTGGAATAATGGTGCAGGAGATCAATAAAATAAAGCATGCTGAAAAAGTAGTCATCTTAGGAAGCATAAAATCAGACAAAGAAAAATCTAAATTAATAAGAGCGGGACAAATCACCGGAATTCCTAAAATGCTGCCGGTTCGTTTTTTTAATGAGAAGAGCGCTACAGCTTATTCTGTGATGAGGAAGTTTTTTGATCCGAAGAACCCTAAGGTTTTACAATATTTTAGAGTCAAAGATCCTTATTACCTGAAATGGTCAATCGAGAAGATCTCTGACTGGAGCTTTGAAGAAAATCCTGATGTAATTCAGATATTAGGGGATAAGGATATTGTTTTTCCTGTGAAAAATTCAAAACCCAATTATGTTATTAAGGGAGGGACTCATCTTTTTCCGGCTACCAAACCAAAAGAAGTGTCGAAAATTTTAAATGAAATATTTCAATAAATAATATTTTTTAATTTTTACTATATAAATATTAGGGGTTGTTGTTTTTAAAATTGATTTTTATGGAATTAATTCCTATTTTTGATAGGGTTAAAAATTAATTTTATGAAAATTGGTTTAAAATGGATTGTTTCTTTTACTGTCATTTCAGGGGTTGCCATTGGAGGTTTGTTCTGGACTCCGGCAACGGATCTGCCTAATTCAGGGGAATTTTTAAGTGACGATAAAATTGTAGGTGCTGACGTTGCATGGATTTTGGCGGCTGCAGGTCTGGTATTACTTATGACCCCCGGGTTATCTTTCTTTTATGGTGGAATGGTGGGAAAAAAGAATGTGATCTCTACGATGTTGCAAAGCTTTATTGCTTTAGGGGTTATTTCCATTCTTTGGGTGGTTGTTGGATTTTCTTTGTCGTTCGGTGATTCTCTTGGTTTTGAAATAAACGGACAGCATTATGGTTTAATAGGTAACCCTTTTAGCTATCCATTTTTCAATCATGTTGGTGTTTTGCCACATAAAGAGATGGCATCCACTATTCCTTTTATTTTATTTGCCCTTTTTCAGATGAAGTTTGCAGTGATTACTCCTGCGCTGATTACAGGTTCTTTTGCAGAACGGGTACGTTTTATTTCCTATTTGTTGTTCATGATCCTTTTCAGTATATGCATTTATACTCCGCTTTGTCATATGGTATGGCATCCTGATGGGTTGCTGAATAAATATTTTGGCGTAAAGGATTTTGCTGGTGGAACTGTCGTTCATATGAGTGCGGGATTTGCAGCTTTGGCTGGAGCGATAGTTGTTGGAAAAAGGAAAAATCCGCATCATGAACCTTCGAATATTCCATTTGTGCTTTTAGGAACCGGAATGCTTTGGTTTGGCTGGTTTGGATTTAATGCAGGATCTGCTTTGGGAGCTAATGCTACAGCTGCTATCGCCTTTGGAACAACAACAATAGCATCCGCTTCAGCGATGATGACCTGGATATTGTTTGATAGGATCAATGGAAGAAGTGTGTCTGCACTGGGGGCATGCATTGGTGCTGTAGTAGGGTTGGTTGCTATTACTCCCGGATGTGGTTTCGTATCTATTCCTGAAAGCTTGTTTATCGGATTTATTGCAGCTATTGTTTCTAATGTAATGATGAATTGGAAAAGACTTAAAAATATCGATGATACATTAGATGTTTTTGCCTGTCATGGAGTAGGGGGAATTATGGGGATGATCTTAACTGCCATTTTTGCACATGGTGAAAAGGCTAGTCTTTTACATGGCGGAATTGAGGTTTTCATTCATCATATGATCGCTTTGGTACTGGTGTCAGCATTTGCTTTTTTTGGATCTCTGATTTTGTATAAGGTGACCAATAGAATGATTACATTAAGGGTATCCGAAGAATCTGAAAATATCGGATTGGACAGGTCTCAGCATGAAGAAAGCCTCAACTGCTAGGCAACGTTTAAATATTTATTTAATCCTTGTATCAGGAGAATTAAAATAAGGATTTATCACGTATCTTTGTTATGAGGAAAAATGATGAATCTTTTATGGAATCAATATCAGTATTTGAAATTATTAAAGTAGGGATCGGTCCGTCCAGTTCGCACACGATGGGGCCATGGAATGCAGCTTCTGCATTTATCAGAATTATCAAAAGAGAAAGATCAATCGCGGAAGTAAAGGAAGTTTTCCTTGAGTTTTTCGGCTCTTTAGCAAAAACGGGGATTGGACACGGAACAGATATCGCCGGAATGCTTGGATTGAACGGTGAAGATTTTAAAACGATCAATACTTCAAAAATTGATGAGAAAATAGAGAAGATAAAAAGTGACCAGATGATTAATCTGGGAGGGGAAAAGGAAATTCCCTTTATCTACGGTTATCATTTGGTTCTCAATATGCAAAAATCTTTAGACTTTCATCCTAATGGGATGATCTTCAGGGCTGTTTTTGAAGATGGAACTGAACTGGTTCAGGACTTTTATTCTGTAGGCGGTGGGTTTATTGCAAGTCAGGAAAAAAATTCCATAGAAAAACACTGTGTTCGGACATTGTACCCATGTCACCACGGTTCGGATATTGTAAAATATTGTGAAAAACTAGGATTTAAAAAGTTTTCGGATTTGATTTTTATCAATGAAGAAAGCTGGAGAACCCAGGAAGAGACCAGACAGGAGGCATTGAACATATGGACACAAATCAAAGAATGTATCTATAAAGGTGTAAATAAAGAAGGGATCTTACCTGGAGGGTTAAACGTTACCAGAAGAGCTGCCGGAATCAACAGAAAACTTTTAGGGGATAAAATTTATAAAAATATTGATGAATGGTTTCAACAGGTTGTTGATGCAGAAGAGAATTTTACAAATATCAATAAATGGATCGCCTGTTTCGCATTAGCAGTAAATGAAGAAAATGCGAGTTTCGGAAGGATTATCACTGCTCCTACTAATGGGGCAAGTGGAGTAATTCCTGCTGTTTTAATGTATGCACAAGCTTTCACACCTTTCACGAACGAAGATGATATCGTAAGATTTTTATTAGTTGCTGGAGAGATTGGAACTTTGTTTAAAAAGAATGCCACTATTTCTGCAGCAATGGGGGGATGCCAGGCTGAGGTGGGCGTTTCTTCCGCAATGGCAGCAGCAGGCCTAACTGAGATCTTAGGTGGAAGTATAGGACAGGTATTAATGGCGGCTGAAATCGCAATGGAACATCACTTAGGTCTAACCTGTGATCCTATCAAAGGTTTGGTGCAGATTCCATGTATTGAAAGAAATACAATGGGTGCCATGAAAGCAATTACAGCAGCGAATATCGCTCTTGAAAGCGATCCTACAAAGGCAAGAGTAACTCTTGATGAGGTTATTCAGACCATGTGGGAAACAGCACAATCGATGAGTGACCGGTTTAAAGAAACTTCAGAAGGCGGATTGGCTATTGCGGTGAATGTTCCTGAGTGTTAGTAAATAAGAATGTGATTTGCTGATTTTTAAAACCACAAAAGTCACAAAAGCTTTTTGAATACTGAAGTTCGTTTAAGTCTAATGCTTTATGCATAGAAAGTTCACATAAGTTTAAAAAAAATCGAAGATTTTTATCTGAAATGAGCTTAATGAGCAAAACTTCTCTGTGCTGTCTTCAATAGGACAATGCCAACATAAACCTTTACGTTATAAACAATCGATATTAAAAATATTCAATAAGAGGATTACTTATCAAGTATTCCTCTTATTTTATTAGCATTGGAGATCAGCTCCGTTAAGTATTCGTAATTTTCTTTTTCTAAAGCAGCTTTAAATTTTCTAAGCTGGGAAATATGCTCATTAAGAACATCTAAGACATTTTCTTTGTTTTGCTTAAAGATCGGAACCCACATCTCAGGATGCGACTTTGCTAAACGCACCGTGCTTGAAAAACCGGAACTCGCCAACTGAAAAATAGTATCTTCCTCCCTTTCTTTTTCTAAAACCGTATTCGCTAATGCATAAGACGTAATATGTGAAATATGGGAGATGTATGCGGTATGAACATCATGATCTTCCGCATTCATATAGATAAGATGCATATCAAGACCTTCCACAATTTGCTGGACAAGGGCCAATGCATCAGCAGCAGATTCTTCTTTATTACAGATCACTCCTGCTTTCCCTGAGAAACTCTCAGCGATAGCTGATTTTGGACCACTGTTCTCCGTACCCCACATCGGGTGAAATGCTACAAATCTTGATCTTTTCGGATGGTCTTTTACGCCATTTACAATTCCTGCTTTGGTGGATCCTGCATCCATGACAGTTTGGTCATCTGAAACCAGATCCAAAACGGTTGGTAAAAGTTTCCTTGCAGAATCAACGGGAATCGCAATAATAACTAAATCTGAATTTTTAATACCATATTCCAGATCTACTTTAGCATCGATGATCTTCAGGTTTAATGCTTCGTCAAGATGCCTGCTGCTGTTATCTATTCCGTATATAAAATCCGCGATCCCTTTTTCTCTTAGTTTTAAAGCAATAGAACCCCCAATGAGTCCCACACCAATAATGCTTATTTTCATTTTTTTAAATTTTAAAATAAAAAACCCCGTCCTAGGACGAGGTTGTATATCATATATAAGAATCTCTATCCCAGGTCTGAGCTAAATATTCTATAGTAATATGTTCCGTTATTTGTAATCACGAAGCGAAGGTATAAAATATTTTTGAAATGATAACCAACATCAATTATTTTTTATCAAAGATGGATCCTCCTGTTGCAATTGTCCGCTTTCGATATAGTTTTTAAGTGGCTGAAGCCCAAAGTATTTATTTTTTTTAATGATTTGAAGAACTTCCGGTTGATTCATTGATGTTTTGCTTTGGAGGAAAAATAGCGGTGTTGCGGCCTGGCTCCAGGCGTTGTCACTTTTTCCTTTGAACTTATGAAAAGCAGGCCCTTCAATATTACTGATATAGGCAACTATTTCTGCTTTTTCTACAGGTGTGAACTTATTATTGTCCTCTTTATACAGATAGGAAATGATATAATCTCCTAAAGAAGTAATATATTTATCGTTATTTTCTGTTGTATTTTTTTCGATATAGTCTAACAGGCCTTTTCTTATTTCGAGCTTACCGGCACAATTTTTTACGAAAACAATCCTTCCCAATTTTCCGCCGGACTGTTCGTTTTCGGCTGCATATTCTTCAAAAAATGATTGTAGGACCAGGGAATTGATTTTTTCTTCCTTGTCATAACCGTATTCTGCAACCAGCTTTTTTAAAAAGTCTTTATCATTACCCAGTAGCCACGTTAAAGCAGACCTGTCATCGTTGGAAATGTATTTATTTATGGAAGCGGTAATCATGATATTTCTGCTTCGAAGCTCTGTTAAGTCAGCAATATCCCGCCATCTTTTAGCGTACATTTCTCCATCATCACTACTGTATTTAATGGGAGATGCTTCGAGGCTTTTCAGGTCAGGGAAGAGGTTTGTATACTCCAGAATTTCCGGTATTGAGTAAAAGTAAGTGATGAGTCTGTCTTTTTTTGATATATAAAGATCCTGTGAAGCCAAAGTGAAAGGTTTATAAGAAAGTTTTTGATCACATTTGTCCGACATGTTGATCTTTATATAGTTTAAAGAAGATGACCGGTCTACTTTTATACCAAATATATATTCAATTCTTTTAATAAAATCCTCATTGCTGAGCGGTTTAAAATTACTTTGATCCAGTATGACTTTCTGAACTTCTATTAAAGCATTTAAATCCTTTTGTGTGTAATCCTTAAAACTCCCATAATCCTTTTCAGCTCCTGCTTTCAGCTGCTTGGCAAGCATTGGTTGAATACTGTCTTTTTCCAGTTCAAGAGAGTGGGGACTCCCTTCCTGGGACTCTTTTTTACAGTTCATTGTAAATGAGCCAATAAAGAAGATCAAAAGGATTGATCTCAGGATCTGGAGATTATTTTTCATTTTTTGTGTTCCATTCACTTCTAACATTTCTTCTTTATTCATAATTTTTAGTAGAACATCGGTCATGATGATTTTAAGATATATTTCTAACAGACATTTTAACGGAGTATAAAGGTATTGTTCTTTTGCTAAATAATCTGGAGAAATTTAATCTATTTTGGATTCTGTTTAAGTGATTTTACTCGTGAAAATAATAATTAACTCATTATTCATATTCAATTATTAATAATTTATTATTCACTAAATCTTTTGATTTAAAATCCTTCGCTGCTGCACGAATCGTTTCGTGTGGTATTTAATTCTAATTATTTTTAATAAACTATCTCATTTTATGAAGAAGGGATGCAAGATATTCTTTCGGAATTAACAGAATTCTACTCACCTCCGTGGTTTTGGAGTACTCCATTTGATGAGTATCTAGTTCATAAATGGTAATTTCAAACTGATTCCATTATTGAGGCAAGTTTGTTTCCTTTCATGTTGAAATATTATTAAGCAAGGGTTCCCCCTTCGAT
This sequence comes from Chryseobacterium sp. T16E-39, assembly GCF_002216065.1. Lineage (NCBI taxonomy): Bacteria > Pseudomonadati > Bacteroidota > Flavobacteriia > Flavobacteriales > Weeksellaceae > Chryseobacterium > Chryseobacterium sp. T16E-39. Next base: position 4,594,073 of record NZ_CP022282.1, read on the forward strand.
ATTAAGAGTGTCTTTGCTCATGTCCAAATAGAATAAGTTATAACATGTGAGAAAATAAAATTTCTCGGATGTTTTTTTATCTTTTGATTTAAATTTGTAATGTACAAATGCGTAACGAGCAAGATGCTCGTGTTATGAGGGAATTGTGATAAGATCTAAATAATAATATTATGAATTATTCTGTTAACATTTATTCTGATAGTTCAGAATTTTTTTTAAATAATAAATTGATTTTAAAAGTAATATTTGGAAACTTTTATTTAAGTAAAAAAAGAATTCTAGGAGTCAATAATGAAGAATTATTAGTTTTCAAAATCTTTAATATTTTCTTTAAAAGAAAAATAAAGATATTAGATCAAAATTTAAACAAAACATTTTTAGTAAAAGATAATACGCTCATTATAAATAATAATATACTTTCTATAAATGAAAAATTTAGTATACTAAAATATGAAGCGACATGTTTATTAAACAATGAAGTGATTGGATTAATAAAAGATAAATCTACTTTTTTAGACAATAAATATGATATATCATTTAAGAGAAAAGATGAATATAATTATTATTTTTTAATACTATTTGGTATGCTTTCAGTAGGGTTTGCAGATCCAGCATAGATATTCTTTATGAGCTTAGCTACATTTCGACTGCTATAACTTTAAGCTAAAATAGTAACCACAAGCTATTTAAAGTCTAGCTGCTTTGCTTCTCCGATAAAAAAGACCAACTCTACAGCTGGTCTTTTATACTTGTATGAATCCATACAAGTACCGATCAAACAAATTATGGATTAGATATTATAAGAGCGGAAGGGATGTCGGATAGCCAGATACTTTTGGTATCGATCAATCCTTTCCAGCTTTTACTGCTGATGAGCATAAGATCCTGGGAATTTAAAAACTCCTTTTCGATCTTTTTCTCGTTATATAAAGTGATGTGATTAGGGGCAACCTGTTCGATGCTTCTGATAAGTTCTTTTACTTCGATATTATTGCGGATTTGTCCGGCAACATCCAGAATAATGATCTGTGAATTGTTATTGTTGATCAACCTTTTAGCATATTCCAAAAGATAGAAATCGCTGAGATTGAAGATCGGGACAAATACTTTATCTGCGCTTTTGAAACCTCGTTCCACGAGAACTCCCACAGGGATATTGGTCTTGTCTAAAATCTGAAGGGTGAAATCGTCGAAAGGAGAGTTGTTAAAGATATTTCCTTTTCCTTTTACCGTATTCAATAATTTTTCAGGATTGATAATTTTGGTCGTGAAACCTAATAATCTACCTAGTAAACTTCCTTCATACATCGATTTTCCCAGCATAATCAGAAGGAGGTCATAATTCCCTTTATTGGTTATGCTTGTGAGATCGCTCTCCACATCGGTGGAGGCTTTAAAGAGGGTGGTTACTTCAAGCTGAAGTTCGTGGGATGTTTCAATAACATGCTTGAACTGGTCTTTTTCATAGTCTTCAATATCGAAGGCATGGAGTTCATCAACGGGAGCAATATACATTGCTGTTACGCTTTTGTTTCCATTCATTTTATGGGTAAGATTATTAGCCAGTTTGAGAAGTGTACTTCCTGACTTTGCTGTTTCAAAAGATAAAAGAACCCTGTATTTTGCATCATTATCTTCGGTCTGGTCTTCTTCTTCGATCATCGATTTTTTTCCTTTAAAAAGGTAATTGATAAGATCGAGACAAGGACCGGTCATAAAAGTGGTAAATAATGCCATGATCACTAGCATAGCGAATAATTCAGGGCCTAAAACTCCCAGATCATAACCGATATTTAAAACAATAAGCTCTGTAAGCCCTCTGGTATTCATTAAGGCTCCTATGGTGAGACTGTCTTTCCAGCTTATTTTCAGAAATTTGGCGGTAAGTGCACTTCCTGCAAATTTTCCTACCACTGCAGTTAGAATAATGATTCCACCTATTTTCCAGAGATGACTGTCATTAAGCAGTCCGATCTGCGTTCTTAATCCGGTAAATACAAAGAACAGAGGAAGTAATAAAACCAATGCAACGTCTTCAATTTTTTCGATAAACATATTCCTGAATTTTACATTCTCAGGCATAATGGCACCCGCCATAAATGCTCCGAAAAGTGCGTGAATTCCGATAACCTCTGTCGCATATGATGAAATGATAAGAACAAGGAAAAATATAGCTACCAATGCTTTGCTTATAAATCCTTTTCCTTTCTGTGATTCTGCAATTCGTTGTAAGAATGGTCTTACTGCCTTGATCATAATGAAAACGTACAGGATTGCCATTAAAATAACAAATACCGAACCAGAGAAAGAGCCTGCTTTTACAATGGCGATCACAGCAGCCAGAATACACCATGCGGTAATATCATCTGCCGCAGCACACGTAATGACAATGGTTCCTATTTTCGTTTTATGCAGGTTACGTTCCTGAACAATTCTCGCTAAAACAGGGAATGCGGTGATACTCATTGAAATAGCAATGAAAAGAGAGAATGAGGTAAACTGGATTCCCGCCGGTGCAAATTGCTGATAAATATAGTAGGAAAGTCCGATTCCTAACGCAAAAGGAATAATAATACTCGCGTGGCTGATAACCACTGCATCATGGGCCTTTTTTCTTAGAATACTCAAGTCCAGTTCCATACCGACGATGTACATGAAAAGGATCAGGCCGATCTGGCTTAAAAACTGTAAATTTCCCAGTGATTCTTTCGGGAAGATAAATGCTGAAAATTCCGGAAAATACATTCCTAAAAGAGAAGGTCCCAAAACAATACCGGCGATCATTTCGCCAATTACGGTCGGTTGTTTTATTTTCATACAGATCCATCCGAAAAGTCTGGCTACCAGGATGATTGTAACAATCTGAGCCAAAAGTAATGCCAGAGGATGGTGGATATTGGTTTTGAATGCTTCGGCAAAGTTATCCCAACTTGAGCCGCCATTAGTTTTAGCTACAATGTTTCCCTTTACTTCCAACGTCTGACCTTCTATCATGAAAAAGTACATCAGACAAGAGAAAACGGCGATTGTAACGATATAAAAAATTATATTTCTGTATTTCCCCAAATTCATAGTCCGTTAATTTTAGTGTAAATTTCTAAAGAATATATGAATGGTAGATATTTTTTTAAATTAAATGTAATAAATACCATAAATAATGTAATGAAAAATCTATTTTAAAGAATACCCCAAGCCAATACCTACTTTCCAGCTGCCATTTTGTGTAGAAGTCTTCGTGTTATAGTAAACGGGAACCTGAAGTGCTATCTTTTTATAGACAAAGGTAAGGCCAGCTCCCAGATTAGGAGTAATGGCATTATTTTTTGTTCCCTCAGACCGGTCTTCTTTTATTCTCAGGGAAGGAAGCATTCCTAAAACAAATTTTACTTGATGCCAGGTCATATTGATGTTAGGCCCCGTAAAATTAATGAAAGCCCCATGATCTACATATCCGGCCACTGCCACACCATCAAAAAATGCAGCTTTCAGTTGAGGAGCAGATTCCTGGGAAAAGCACCAACCGGATATGAGAATTCCACACACATAGAAAAATCTTTTCATGATCAAATCATTTAATCTGACACAAAAGTACATGGAATCATAGCTCTAAATGGGGGGCTGTAATAAAGCAGCTGAATTCTGCAGTGAAAACCGGATTGTTTGAAAGATTTACTTTCCAAACAATTCCAGTAAGGAGCTTTTATAGGTATCTCCAATTTGCAGTTTGAGAAAACTTTCATCTTCTCCGGGAATTGTGGTAATAATTTCGTTGGTAGAAAATACTTTGATGGAAGACAAAGCAATGATCTCTTTTTTATTTACCTGGGCAAAATCTTTTGCCGGAAGCATTTCCAGAAGGTTTTTAAAATTCAGATTTTTCAGGACGATATTGGTGCCGTCATTAAGAATAATATCCTTGTCCCGGCTGTCGATCTCTGAAGTTTTAATATAGGCGATCTGCTCTGTGAAAATAATGGTTTTCCCAATATTAGTATTCCATTCAATAAAATCTTTTTTAGGTGGAGTTGCAACCAGTTCTTTTGCTTTTTCAAAAGCCTGTATCAACCTTTCTTTTTTGATGGGCTTCCGGACATAGTCGACTACATTAAGGTCAAATGCTTCAGCCGCGTATTCTTTGTAGGCGGTAGTGAAAATGATTTTCTTGGAATCAGAGATTAATTCGGCCACCTGTAAACCGGTCATTCCCGGCATTTCAATATCTAATATGCAGACATTGCAGTCGATGGAATGTATTTCACTAAGGAAGATCTTAGGGTCATTAAAAGCCTTGACTACTTCTACGTTATCAATCTGTTCACATAGAAGCTTTAAATAGCTAATAGCCAGTAATTCATCATCAAGAATAACGCATTTTATCATAGAATTCTCCTAAATTAATTTGTAATTCAGCGGTGAAGATACCGTTTTTTGAACTTTTATGAAGGTGATAGTAGGTGTTATAGATCATTTTCAGCCTTTGGTCTAAGGATTGGCTGCCGAAACCGCTTTTTTCCTTTTCTAAAACATTTTTCACTGATGCTTTGTTGCTCACCTTCATGGTATAGATCCCGTTTTCAAGCTCCAGATGAATCGAGATAAATGAATCCTGAGCCAGGAAATCAGTATGCTTAAAGGCATTTTCTATAAGATCAACAGAGATGAGGGGAGCGAAGACTTTTTCCTCAAAAATACGGTCCGATTTATCAATCTTAGATTTAATTCTGAAATCAAAAAGTGGGTTGACTTTGATCTTATTAATTTCAATAAGGCTCAATGCAAAAGTAAGTTCCTCTTTTGGACTTACAAATTTGTTGTTGCTCTCGTATAAAATATAGTCCAGGACATTTGCCAGTTTATCCAATGACATATAGGTCTGATACGCGTGGGACTGTACCGAATTAAGAATATTTTTAAATAAATGCGGATTCAGTTTGGTTCCAATATGCTCCAGCTGAACCTCATTCAGCCGCTGCTCGATGATCTTGTTGGTTTCTGAGAGTTTGGTGTTTTTTTGTTTGTATTTTTTATTCTGGCCAAACAGGTAAATACTTACCGTAAGAAAAAAGAAAATAGCAAAGACTCCAATGAATATCAGATAATCATGAATCATATAGTAATTGCCGTCCATTGTAATTTTCTTTAAATGATGCCTGCTTATTTCAGTTTTTTAAGGCTATTCAATGTTACCGTTTCCTCACATTTTTCGTATTCTACTTCATAGATTGGATTCGTTTCCGGATAAATAAGTAAATAGCTCGGACAAGGTTTTTTCTGCGCATGACTTCGGTCGAAATCTATTTTACCCTTAGTAATGATACTGTCTTTTAAAAATTTTTCATCCACTTTATAGGTTTTCATGTCATTGGCGAAAGTCTCAGAGTATTTGAAATCTTTTGAAAGAGTTTCTGCAATCACCCGGCTGTTGGGTAAATAACCTGTACAGCTTGCCCCTTTTTTGTTTAATATAAAAAATACAATAATAAGACCCGGAATAAGGCCAATTAAATAGAACTTCAGTTTTTTCATTAGAAAATTAAAAGATTGATATCATGATAAGTAAGTCCGAAACGGTCACAGATGATTTTTTTGGTATGTCTCCCTTTGTACATATAAAGACTCTGTTTCATTTCGTTTTTGCGGATCAGCATATTTTCGAAACCGCCTTCTTCGTCGTAATTTAAAATATAAGACAAGAAGAAATTAGAAATCGCCTTCGTTGTCGTTCTAGGCATTTTAGAGGTAAGATTCGGAAGTCCGCAATGGATCACCCCATGTTTGATAACGTATGGTTCTTCCATGGTGGTAAGTTCCGAAGTTTCAATGACTTTACCATTATCAATGGTGATATCAATGATCACACTTCCTTTTTTCATCTTCATGACCATATCTTCGGTAACAATAGGCTGCATATTCAACCTCGGAAGTGCTCCGATCACAACATCAGCACGTCTTAGAGCCTTACCAAGCTCTTTAGGATCGATAATAGAAGTAGGAACCCTGCTGTCAACGATGGTATGAAGTCTCCTTAATTTTGAAAGTGAGTTATCAAAGACCCTTACGCTTGCTCCTAACCCGATAGCTGCTTTTGTAGCAAATTCACCTACAATCCCGGCTCCCAGAATAAGTACCTCTGAAGGACGTACTCCTGTAATTCCACCAAGCATCAGCCCGTTAGATAAAGCCAATAATTCTGATGCGTATAGGATTGAAACAGTTCCTGCAATTTCTCCTACCAATCTCACTAAGGCAAGCTGCTTATATTCATCAACGATAAATTCGAAAGCGATCGCATTGATCTTTTTCTCAGCCAGCTTTAAGAAATATTCTTTCTCTCTTAAATTAATTTGAAGGGCAGAAACCAGATAGGTATTAGGTTTCATATAGTCAATCTCCTCTTCTGTAGGCGGATTGATCTTTAAAATTAAATCCTGCCCGAAAGCTTCTTTAGGATCATTCGTGATCTTTGCTCCGGACTCGGAATACTGTAAATCTGTAAAAAAAGAACCCACGCCAACTCCGGATTCAATGATGATCTCGTGGCCGTGGTCTACCAATACCTGTACTGCATCGGGGGTTATACAAGTTCTTCTTTCATGAAGACAGGTCTCTTTGGGAACACCAATACTAAATTGTTTTCCCTTTTTTATAACTTCCAATTTTTCCTCTTTCGGCATTAATTCTTCTTCAGTAAAAGGAGTGAAAATATTTGTAGTACTCATTCTTTACATTAGTTATGTCTTACAGATAATTGTTTTTATAATCGAATTCAGAGAGCAAAGATACATAATATTTACTCGAATATGATTTCTCTGTTTTCCCCTGTGTTGGTAATACTCATTGCATGATATTTTAAGCCATATAAGTCTTCTTCGTATACTTCAGGCCATTCTATAATGCATAAAAAAGAATTATCAAGATATTCCTCAATGCCTATATCATAAACTTCTTCAATGTTTTTTAAACGGTAAAGATCAAAATGATAGACTTTTCCTTTTGGAGTACTGTATTCATTGACAATTGAATAAGTAGGAGAGTTAACCTCATCCTGACTTCCGAGATTTTTAAGTAAAAACTGAGTGAAAGTGGTTTTCCCTGCTCCTAGGTTACCTTTTAACAGAAGAATATTATGTTTTAAATGGGGGACAATTTGTTCAACAACGTCCTGCCAGTCTTCGAGTTTATTTATTTTAAATTCCATTATCATTTATAATTTAATGTACTGTTTCTTGCTTCTTTTGTCATGAGACCCAGTTCTATATAATAGTTAAGCTGATTGGATATTTGCAGAAGCTCTCTTATTTGTTTTATTTGAAAAAACACGAGCCTTTCTTCATAATTCAACCGTCTTATTTTGAGTTGGTTATTACATCCCTGGGAAAATTGACCATCTAATCCGTTTCTACCAATATATCTGCCTTTATGGTCATTTTGGATGATTTCAATATATTGTAAATCTTTTGTCGAGAAAACTTCGTTATCAATTGTAATCTTTTCTTTTTCAAAGATCAGTTTTCCTTGTAATTGACCTTTTAATTCTTCTGGAAAAAAAATATTTATACAACTTCCAATCAAAGCAATAAACATAGGTGGGAACGCTATCCACAAAAGCCAATGAGGAATTTCTTTATCAGGTATTCCAAGAATAAATGCAGGAGCCATAAATAGTAATGGAAGAGCAAATAAAACATAGATTATTCTTGCTCTCGTCCATACAAAACCTTTAGTCGGTTTATAAATAGTAAAAATTTTATAATCTTCCGTCATAAATTCAGGTACGCTACTTTCATGTGTCAAATTTAATCTAAATTATTTTTTATTTAAATAGAAAAAAAAGCTCATAGCGAATTATATTTTGAGGGCAAAAAATAATGATTAAATGTGCTGAAAAATGTATATTAGCATATAAACCAACAAAATATAATTACATGAAAAAAGCTTTCTTCTTATTTTCAATTTTAGGCATAAGTTTTCTTTCCGGTCAGGTAGGTACTACATGTGCCAACCCAATTGTGATCGGTTCTTTGCCTTATACGACGACAGATGATACTGCAAATTATGCAGATAATTATGACCCTGATGAGAGTAATAACCCTCCCTGTAGTGGTTCTGCAGATGATTTTGGAAATTTTTATCACGGGGGAAATGATGTGATCTACTCCTATACACCAACTACGACCGGAACAATTAAAATAGAAATACCGGCTTCAGCAGCAATAGGATGGACAGGCATGTTTGTGTATAATAGCTGTACAGATATTGGTCTTAATTATGCTGCATGTGAGGGGAATGTCAGTGACGGAGATGCATTAACGATTGATAATTTTGTTGTAACGGCGGGCCAGACTTATTATATACTAATATCTTCCTGGCCAGATCCCCAGACGGTATCTTATACTTTAAATGTGACCTCCCTTAATCTTGCAGTACAGGATACGGAATTAGCGAAAAAACAGACAAGCGTATATCCAAATCCTGCCGGAAAAGACCTGAGTTTTAAATCTCCGAAAGATATTGTATTTGCAAATGTGTATACAATGGAAGGGAAAAAAATAAAATCTTATAAGGTACACGGTAATACCATCTCTGTTGATGATCTGTCTGCAGGCAGTTATATCGTAGAGTTTACCGATAAGTCTGATACTGTATCTACCAAAGTATTCATTAAAAAATAGATACCCGGAATACAATAAATTCATGAATCCCCGCTATGGGGATTTTTTGTTTTACAGTATAAATATTATACTTTTACATCATGATTTCTAAACAGACCATAGATAAAATATTCTCCACGATCCGGGTAGAAGAGATTGTGGGTGAGTATGTGCAGTTGAAGAGGGCAGGGTCTAATTACAAAGGGCTCAGTCCCTTTCATGAAGAAAAATCTCCCAGTTTTGTCGTTTCACCCAGTAAGCAGATCTGGAAAGATTTCTCAACGGGAAAAGGAGGAACTGCCATTTCTTTTCTTATGGAAATTGAAAACTTCACCTATCCTGAAGCTCTTCGCCATGCTGCTAAGAAATATGGAATTGAGATTGAAGAAGATCAGCGGGAATTTTCTGAGGAAGCAAAAAATGCACAGTCTGAAAGGGATTTGCTCTATAAAATTCATGAAGTTGCGAATGATTATTTTCAAAACTTCATGTGGGAAACTGAAGAAGGTAAATCGATCGGTTTTGCTTACTTTAAAGAGCGTGAGCTGAAAGATGATATCATTAAAAAGTTTCAATTGGGGTATTCTCCTGAACAGAAAAATGCTTTTACGGCGCATGCTCTGGAAAAAGGCTATACTAAGGAGATTTTAGAAAAATCAGGACTTTCTATTTTCCCTGAAAATGCTCCGAATGGGATTGACCGTTTTCGCGAGCGGGTTATATTTCCGATTCATAGTTTCTCCGGAAGGGTATTGGGATTTGGTGCCAGAATTCTTAAGAATAATGTCAAAACAGCCAAATACCTCAATTCTCCGGAAACCGAGATCTATCATAAGTCGAACGTTCTTTATGGTTTAAATCAAAGTAAACAGGCTATTTCCCGGAAAAACATCTGTCTTTTAGTGGAAGGATATATGGATGTAATCTCACTTCATATGTCAGGGATCGAAAATGTGGTCGCTAGTTCTGGAACTTCTTTAACTACGGAGCAGATCAAACTGATCAAAAGGCTTACTGAAAATGTAACGATTCTTTTTGATGGAGACAATGCTGGAATTAAAGCAAGCTTCCGAAGCATTGATATGCTACTCACAGAAGGAATGAACATTCGTGTGCTTTTGTTTCCGGAAGGTGATGATCCCGATTCTTTTGCGAGAAAACACCCCCAGGATTATGTTGAAAAATTCATCGAAAATGAAGCGATGGATTTTATTGACTTTAAAGCTGAAATACTTTTAAAAGAAGCAGGAAACGACCCGATCAAGAAAGCAGAGGCGATCAGGAATATTGTAAAATCAGTTGGATTTGTTCAAAACGCCCTTAAAAGAGAGGTTTATTTAAAGGAGGTTTCCAATAAATTTGGTCTTTCTGAGCAGAGTTTATTTAATGAGCTGGATGTTCAGAAGCAAATCATTCAAAATCAGACTCAGCATGTACAGCAGCAGAAGGAGAATGTCCCTGTAAAAATGGATATTGTGCCTTTGGATGATGACAAAGGTGATCCTTTTCTGTATGATGTCCTTTTTATGGAGAGTAAGCTGGTTGATCACATGCTTATGTTTGGAGATATCGTTCTGAAAAGAACGGATGAAAATAATGGCGAGTATCAGATCACAGTGATTGAAGAGATTCTGCATCATTTTGAAGAAGAGGGATATGAGTTTTTAGTTAAAGGAAATGAGATCATCATTAATCAGGTAAGAGAAGGAATTAAAGAAGATGAGTTGCGAAGCGGAAACTTTTTTGTATCTTTTATGGACGAACAGATCACCAGCAAAGTGGTGGATGCATTAATTCCACCGGATGAACTTGAAAACTGGGCCTCCCGGAATATTTACCCACCCAATTATGGAGACAAAGTTGCAGAACAGGTAAAAGGAGATGTATTACTTCATAAATACAGGTATATCGATTATTTAATAAAAGAAACAGCTAAAGAGCTTGATCAGCATAGCGGAAGCAATGAGGAAAAATATTTTGAACTTATCAAAAAAATTACCTTGCTGAAGCAGGCATCAATGAAACTAAGCGATATTATTGAATATTCCCCTATTAAAGGTGTTTACAGAGAGAGGAAATAATATTTCTCATACAAACGTCAGGAGGTTCGTCAATCATTTCTGACAAAAAGTCCTATTAAATTTTAGGAATAAAAGTTGTAACTTATACTTTAGAAAAATTTAAAATAATACCAATAGAAATATGGACATTAAAAAAGAATTCAGAGATTTCTCTGTAAAGCATTTAGGAAACAGCGGTTTGGTTACCGATCAGTATATGGGAATGTATGGTCCAACGAATCTTACGCCTTACATTATGGAGGAGAGAAGATTGAATGTCGCTCAAATGGACGTTTTTTCACGTCTGATGATGGACAGGATTATTTTCCTTGGAACCGGAATCGATGACCAGGTTGCTAATATCGTTACAGCGCAGCTTTTATTCTTAGAAAGCGCTGATTCATCAAAAGATATTCAGATTTATATCAACTCTCCTGGAGGTAGTGTATATGCAGGTTTAGGAATTTATGACACTATGCAGATCATCAAACCGGATGTAGCAACAATCTGTACAGGTATTGCCGCTTCAATGGGAGCTGTATTATTAGTAGCAGGTGAAAAAGGAAAACGTTCTGCACTTAAGCATTCAAGAGTAATGATCCACCAGCCATCAGGTGGCGCACAAGGGGTTGCTTCTGATATGGAAATCAACTTAAGAGAAATGTTGAAATTAAAGCAGGAGCTTTATGACATTATTGCTGAACATTCAGGACAGACCTACGAGTGGGTTGAAAAATCTTCTGACAGAGATTACTGGATGACTTCTGAGGAAGCTAAAAACTACGGAATGGTAGATGAGGTTTTACAAAGATCTAAAGAGAAAAAGTAATTTTCTTTAAAATCATAATGAAAGCGTACCCATAGGTGCGCTTTTCTTTTTTATATACCGGCTAAAGCCACAATATTTTTTGAATACGCTGTCATTGCGAACGAATGTGAAGCAATAAATTTCTCGGAATATTGATCCTCCGTCAGTTCGAGTGTTTTTCGTAATGAAATGAAGAAAAATGTATCGAGAACCTCTGTAAATTCAACCACAAAAGCTACAAAAGTTTTTAAACACTTTAGTTTATTTAAGTTTAAAATATAATGCATAAGAAGTACACATAAGTTTTTTAAAAATCAAAGATTTTTTTGAGTGTTATCTTCATGAGTTGCAAAAGCTTAAAGCTTATCAAAGGCTAATGTTTTCAAGATACAAACAAGTATCACAAACAAAATCTAAAAAATATGCTTAATCTGCGAGAAAAAAATACTTGAAGAATTTTCAACCCATCCAATCCGCTATAAAATTAAAATACAATTATTATTCAATTCAAGATAAGTTCATACTCGCTGTTTACATTCGCACCCATAAAAAGTAAACATGAAAAAACTTCTTCTTTCATCACTTATCCTTGGAGCTTTATGGTCTTGTAATAATAATGATGACAACGTAAACAACCAGGACATTAATTATTCTAAACTGCCACAGGAATTTCCCTTTACTACACTGGCCACTGTAAATGGAGCAGCGGTAATTAATGGTGGTTTTGGTTCGGGAGCAACTGCACACCCTACCAGAAAGGGAGAGTTTTATGTGATCACAGATCGAGGTCCGAATACGGCCTATTCAGATGGAATTAAATTCCTTATTCCCAACTTTACTCCAACGATCATGCATTTTAAGATCAATGCTGAAGGAAATATTGAAGTATTGAAATATATAAAACTTAAAAATCCTTCCGGGCAGCCTATTACAGGACTTCCAAACCCTCAGGGAATGGGAAGTACCGGTGAAATTGCGTACGGATTGAATGGGAATGCTTTGGGTACGGATAATTATGGATTGGATAGTGAAAGTATTGTAGCTGCAGCGGATGGCACATTCTGGGTTTCTGATGAATATGGACCTCATATAGTGCATTATAATGCAGACGGTGTTGAGATGGAGCGAATCAGTCCTATTGGAGTGAATACGGGGAACAGAAAATTACCGGCAGTTTTTGCAAAAAGAAGACCCAACCGCGGGATGGAGGGAATGTGTATGACTCCGGACGGAAAAATGTTGGTTGGTACAATGCAGTCGACCATGTATGTACCTACGAAGGTTTTGGCAACCAATACCACCTTAACGAGAATCGTAACGTTTGATCTTGCAACAGGAAAGACAAAGCAATATTTATATAAACAGGATGGGGGAGCATCAGACTCTGTATGTGACATCACGGCGATAAGCAATACTGAGTTTTTGGTGATTGAAAGAGATGGGAAATTCGGTTCTCAGGGCGGATTGAAAAAAGTATACAGGATTAGTTTAGCGGGGGCTTCCGATGTGAGTGGAACTGACCTTACAGCGGTTGATGGATTGAAAATTAATAACAAAGCTTTGGAACAGTCCACCTGGACAGAGATTGCAGCAGTTGGATTACAGCCTGTTTCTAAAATGTTAGCTGTAGACTTGGTTACAAAGTTAGGCTATGAACATGATAAGTTCGAAGGAATTGTTTATTTAGGAGGAAATAAACTGGCTGTTTTCAATGATGATGATTTTGGCGTTACAGATGATGGAAACGGAAATCCTAAAGCTAAAATTCTTCCTAAGACAGGAAAAGTAGATAAAGGAACGATGTATGTAGTCGATATTCAATAATTAGATTTTTTAAAAAGCAAACGGCAGAATTTTATTCTGCCGTTTTTTATTATTATTTGAATTGAATATCGATAGGGGGACGGGCTTTAGCTAAAATGCATAATTTTACCTGTTACCTATTACCTCGTACCTGCTACCTAATATTAATTAAACCCTTCAATAATTTTAGAAAAATCTTCAAGTTTCAAAGCAGCTCCTCCAATCAATCCACCATCGATATCAGGCTGGGAGAAAATTTCTTTTGCATTGTCAGGCTTCACTGAACCTCCGTAAAGGATGGAAACTTCGTCAGCCACTTCCTGTCCATATTTTGCTGCAATGATGCTTCTGATATGAGCATGGATTTCCTGAGCTTGCTCTGGAGTAGCTGTTTCACCCGTTCCAATTGCCCAAACAGGTTCGTAAGCGATTACTACTTTCTTGATTTCTTCGGCTGAAAGGGTAAATAAAGCGACTTCAGTTTGGTTTTTTACTACTTCAAAGTGCTGACCTGCTTTTCTCTGTTCAAGAGTTTCCCCATTACAGTATACAGGGATCAAGCCTTTATCAAGAGCTAATTTAACTTTTCTGTTGCAGTGGGAGTCTGTTTCACCATGATATTGTCTTCTTTCAGAGTGTCCGATAAGGGATCCGGTTACATCAATCGACTCAAGCATATCCGCAGAAAGTTCACCAGTGTAAGCTCCGCTTTCATGCTCACTCATATCCTGTGAGAAAACACCAATTTCATCCTTTTCGTAGATGTCTTTAGCCATCATAAGGTACAAAGATGGAGGTGCTATCCAAACTTCACAGTTGGTTGGATTGTTATTTTTGTAACTTAGTAATTGGATCATTAATTGCTGAGCATCAATTACATTTTTGTTCATTTTCCAGTTTCCTGCAACTATTTTTCTTCTCATAATTATTTCACTTATTTTAATCTTCTTCTATTTTAGTGTCTATAAATGTATAGGTGTTATCTTTTTTACCCATTAATTCAATTGATTGGAACTTTACATCACCATTATCCAGTACCTCATAATGATACACGTCGGTCACATTATCATACTTGTGGAGTTCATAATATTTACCTGATTCTGTCCACCAGCTGCCATTTTCTGTTGCTTGCTGTACAGTGCCATCAGGATCAATAGAAACAAACAAGAGCATACTTTTTCCATTTTCCAATCGACAAGAAACCCAATATTTTGAGAATCCTTCAATCTGCTGGTTTTGTTCAGAACCCTTATAACATCCTATCATTTTTGGATCATAAGCCTTCTGTTGTGCTGTTACTCCTATTCCAATGCAAAGTAAGGATAGGGCCATTAGTCTTTTCATAAATTTATTGATTAATTCCTTCTAGTTTAAACATAAAAGCGTACACCAGAGAGGTATCTTTCAGGTAGTCAAATCTTCCCGAAGCACCACCATGACCATATGCCATATCTGTTTTTAAGAACAATACATTTTTATCTGTTTTCATATCTCTCAGTTTAGCTACCCATTTTGCAGGCTCAAAATACTGTACCTGAGAATCGTGCAAGCCTGTTGTTACCAAAAGATTAGGATAATTTTTCTTTTCTACATTTTCATAAGGCGAATAGGATTTCATATAGAAATAAGCCTCTTTATTATTTGGATTTCCCCATTCGTCATATTCGTTGGTTGTCAATGGAATACTTTCATCAAGCATCGTATTGACTACATCTACAAAAGGAACGTGAGCAATTACTCCATTCCACAGATTGGGACTCATATTTGCGATAGCCCCCATGAGTAGACCTCCAGCACTTCCTCCCTGCGCGTACATATGTTTGGGAGAGGTATATTTTTCTTTAACCAGATATTCCCCGGCATCGATGAAGTCTGTAAAAGTGTTTTTCTTTTTCATCATTTTGCCATCTTCATACCACTGTCTGCCCATTTCCTGGCCACCACGGATATGTGCCATTACATATACAAATCCCCGGTCTAAAAGACTTAATCTCGGGCTGCTGAATGCTGCATTAGAAGAGCTTCCATATGAACCATAAGCATAAAGTAAAAGAGGGCTGTTCCCATCTTTTTTAAATCCTTTTTTATAAACAATAGAAAGAGGTATTTTGGTACCATCCTTAGCCGTAGCGAAAAGTCTCTCTGTTACATAATTGTCTTTATTATAGCCTCCAAGAACCTCCTGCTGTTTTAATAATATTCTTTTTCCGGTTTTTAAGTCCTGTTCAAACTGAGAACTAGGAGTGATCAATGAAGTATATCCGAAACGGAAATTATCGGTATTGTATTCTGGATTTCCTGCGGGAGACACTGTATAGGTCGGCTCATCAAATTTTACAAACTCTTTTTTGCCTGTTTTTCTGTCATAGATCACCAGCTGGGAAAGGCCGTTTTGTCTTTCACTGAAAACCAGATAATTTTTAAATTCACTGATTCCCTGCATCAATACCTCTTTTCGGTGAGGAATGAAATCTTTCCAGTTTTCAACACCGGTCTTGTTTAAAGGAGTTTCTACCACTTTAAAGTTAAGGGCATCTTTATTGGTTGTGATCAGAAATTTATCTTCCAGGGGAGTGACATCATACAATACATCTTTTATCCTTGACTGAAAAACCTTAAACGTTCCATTGGGGTCATCTGCATTCAGATATCTTGTTTCAGATGATGTTGTCGCAGCAGAATAAATCATAATGAATTTTTCGTTCTTTGACTTACCTACGCCTATGTAATTGGATTTATCCTTTTCTTCATACACCACAACATCTTTTTCTGGATCTGTTCCTAGTGTATGTCTTTTAATCTTTTCAGATAATAGGGTTACAGGATTATTTTCTGTGTAATAGAGGGTTTTGTTATCATTAGCCCAAACAGCTTCACCTTCTGTATTTTTAATGCCAAGGTCAGTTGTTTTTCCGGATGATAGATCTTTCAGAAACAACTTATACTGTCTTCGTGAGACATCATCTACGCCATATACAAGTTTAGTGTTGTCCGGACTTATACTAAATCCAGCGGCTGAATAATAAGGATGACCTTCAGCAAGCTGATCAATATCTAAAAGTATTTCTTCAGGAGCGTTCAGGTTTCCTTTCTTTCTGCAATATTTGAAATATTGTTTCCCATTTTCAGTACGGGTATAATAGTAATATCCGTTTTTAAAAGAAGGTACAGACTCATCCTTTTCTTTGATCCTGGATTTCATTTCCTGGAAAAGTTTTTCCCTGAAAGGTTCAGTATCTTTCATCATTCCTTCCCAGTAGGAGTTTTCGGCCTTTAAATAGTCAACAACTTTTGTTGAATCTTTCCCTTTTTTGAAGTAGTCAATCATCCAGTAATAAGGATCATTTACTTTGTCTCCGTGTTTGATTCTGATATGTTCCTTCTTTTCTGCAACAGGTGCTTTAAGGTCAGGGAATTTTTGAGATTGGATGGTAGAAGCACTCATGATTAATAGTCCTAAATATAAATTTTTCATGCTAATATTCTGTTTTTGGATATCGATGTTAATTCAGATCCCACATATTCTTTAAAAGCTTATAGAATGTATGTTCCTCATCGGTCACCTTGTTATCAGCTTTGATAAGTGTTTTGGCAAATTCTGCAAATTTTACACGCTCTTCTTCAGTAGAATCGTCATGGAAACAGCGGGCGTGAAATTCGAAATGGTCTTTCCATTCTTCAGGCTTTAAAAGGGCGATTGTTTCCAGTTCATTATCCAAATTCATTTTAAAAGGAAATTCATCCGCTAAATATTGCTGAACAAGCATTCCTTCTTCAGGAGCAAATTCTCCGTCTACAGAAGAAAGAATCATAAGTAAGTGGTAACCAGCGATGGGTTTATTTGATTTTTGCATGAGTTGATTTAAAGTTTAGTGTTTAATTGTACTAGGATGATAAGCATTAATTCTATGCTTCCCCTTTATTTAATATAATCTTTTGCAGGCTGTTTGTCTACAATTTTCCCGTTTTGTAATACCAATATAAAAGGATTACTTCGGGCAATAGTCTTAATGGCAGTCCCGTCCATCATTACATTCTTAATCGTTTTGAAAGTATTATGATCTGTGGAAACCCCATAAATGAGTGCCCCTTTTTGTGCATTCACTTTAGCTTCTATTTTTTGAATCAGTTCTTGAGGAACTTCCTTTGGATGGTAGGAAAATACCAAAACAGCTTTTGGAGCTTTTATGATCTCATCAGTAACCTCAAGACCACTAGGATCTTCTATTTTAAACTTGACAATTTCAGATTTATAACCTTCTTTTATCAATACAGACTCATTTTTTCCTTCTTCAATCTTCCATGGAGATCCATCTGCCCAATATTTGGTTTCTTTAATATAATCGTCCTGATTTACTTTTAAAACTTCCCCTGTCTTTTGGTTTTTAAGAGAGTAGAAGGTTTTATATTCGGAAGGGTTTTTAGCGATTTTCTCTTTTTCAGTTTTAAGGTCTGTACCGATTTTATAATCACGGAAATCAATCATTGGTTCATGAAGAAGTCCTTGTGCCATTATGTAGATCATCACCAAAGAAAATGCACCTAAAATATAGTATTTAAATTTGTTTGAAGAGGGTACTACCGCATTGCTGTATTCATCTTTTTTTACAAATTCCTTTCTGTATAAAACAAATAAAATAATCAATCCTATTAAAAGTACAACATCCTTAAAGAAGCTTTGCCATGGAGTGAATTTTACAGCATCTCCAAAACATCCGCAGTCTGTCACGACATTAAAATAGGCTGAGTAAAAAGTAAGGAATCCAAAGAATATACAAAGAGCAATAAGTGCAGATAAGGTGAACTTAAGTTTTAGTTTTATTAACAGCATAAATCCAAGGAAAAGTTCCAATACGACAACAATAATTGAAAACAGTAAGGCAAATTTTTCCAGGAACGGCATGTTGAAAACCGTGGGCGAAAAGTATTCTTCCATTTTAAAGGAAAAACCTACCAGATCCACAGCTTTTACAAAGCCGGAAAGGATAAAAATAACAGCAAGAATAAAACGAAGTACACCTTTAATCATTTTAAATAGTTTTTGGTTCGAAATTATTTTCTTTTTCAGAGAATTTGATCAGACAGAAAACAGCATAATTCAGCATGTCAAAATAATTGGCATCTAAACCTTCAGAAACAATAGTCTTCCCCTGATTGTCCTCGATCTGCTTTGTTCTTAAAACTTTTTGATAGATAAGATCAGTTATGGAAGAAATTCTCATATCTCTCCAGGCCTCGCCATAATCATGATTTTTTCTTTCCATCAATGCCTGTGCTTCAGCAGAATATTTGTTGTAAAGATTTAGGATCTCTTCATTATTTTCGTTGAAGTCGTTGGAAAAACCTTTTTCAAGCTGGATAAGTCCAATAATTGAGTAGTTAACAATCGCGATAAATTCATCTTCCTCACTCTCTTCTACCATTTTTTTATCAGTCATCTGCAATGTACGGATCCTATTGACCTTAATATAGATCTGATCCGTAATGGAACTGGGTCTTAAAACCCGCCATGCTGCCCCATAATCTTGTAATTTTTTGCTGAAAAGATCACGACACTGATTGATAATTTTCCCGAATTGTACTGAAGTTTTTAACATAAATTCTCTTAATAGCCCAAATATACAAAAATAGGGGTTAGGTTGTGGGAATTCGGGAGTGATTTTGAACAGGAGTGCTTTAGGGCATAAGGTTTGAGTGTCGGAGTGTGGGAGAGTAAGAGAGTAGGCAAAAATTGGAGCTTTACTAAAAGATAAGGGAGTCGCTGTAAGTGTAAGAGAGTGGGAGAGTAGGAAAAATTTGGGGTTTTAGTGCAAAGGTAAGAGAGTCAGTGGAAGTGAGTATTTTGAGATAGTAGAGTTTGAAAGAATTTTGAGTATTGAATAGAAACTACATTTTCTAAAACTGTTTATTACTTGTTCCCGTAACGGACCAATTACCTTGCTCATCTTACTTTTAGTCCTTAGCTTTGCATTAAAATTCAGTAGCTAGAAACCCACAACCCACAACTCGAATCTCGTAACCATTACTCCTACACTCAAACCCTAATACACTCAAACGCTCAAACCCACCACTCAATATGCTCTCAAACGCTCCGACTCTCAAACCCTTTCACTCCATCAACTGTAATGGTAAACTCGTAGATTTAACGGTCCCAAAAATAATGGGTATTTTAAATCTTACTCCGGATTCTTTTTCTGATGGTGGCTGGTTTAATGAGGAAAAGCTGGCTTTAGAGCATGCTGAAAAATTACTGAAAGAGGGAGCGGGATTGATTGATATTGGCCCTCAGTCGACTCGTCCTCATGCACAATTTCTTAGTGCTGAAGAGGAAATTAAAAGACTGGGAAATATAATTTCTCAAATTAAAAGATTCTTTCCGGAAACATTGATCTCATTGGATACATTTTATTCTCAAACTGTAAAATTTGGTTTTAATGAGGGAATTGATATGATCAATGATATTTCCGGAGGACAATTCGATCAAAAAATGTTCGATGTAGCGGCAGAAACAAAACTTCCTTATGTGTTGATGCATGTGAATCCTTCCTATGAAACGATGCATGATACCATTAAGTTTAAAGATATTGTAGTGGAAGTTAACAGGTATTTCAGTGAAAGAACTCATGAGCTTTTACAAAAAGGAGTAAAAGATATTATTCTTGATCCGGGATTTGGTTTTGGAAAAGCTGTGGCAGACCAAATGAAAATGCTTGATGAAATAGAGTATTTGGGTTTTGAAAAATTTCCCTTACTGATTGGTATTTCAAGAAAATCATTTATTTATAAACCGCTTGGGAAATCACCCTTAGATATTAATGAGGAAACTCAGAAACTGCATTTAAAAGTTTTAAAACAAGGAGCTAAAATCTTACGGGTACATGATGTGGCAGAAGCGAAGAAAACACTAGAGGTGTTCTTACAAGGGAATTATTGAAAAATAGCCATAAACATCTGTACAGTCTGATGAATCTGTAGAAAAAGCTCAACCACAAAAGTCACAAAAGTTTTTAAACACTTTGTCATTGCGAACGAATGTGAAGCAATCTCAATTAAGAAGTACACATAAGTTTTAAAAAAATCTATGATTTTTTATAAGAATTCAGCGTCATCAGTAAATCTCTTTTGCTAACTCAGATATTGAGGTATTATAAAAAAACTTTGCGTTAAGAAAACCTAACGCAAAGCTCTATTTAAAATTACAAATCTACATCTGTAGTTTGTTTTTATCTTTCCAGTGTAAAATTAGAAATCACTTTTGGACGTTCATTTTCATTAGCTACTTTCCATGAAGTTCTGTACATCCATTCCGTCATTTTGTATAACTTTTTATAATTGATGTTTTCCGATTCATCCTGAGGAGTGTGATACTGATCATGCAAAACGCTCGTGAAAAAGATAGCGGGAATTCCAACTTTAGCATATGGGAGATGGTCACTTCTGAAATAGAAATATTCTGCATGATTAGGAGAATCCCAATCTTTAAGGTATTTAAATTTTGTGCTTTCATTGTTTGCATCCTCAGCCATTTTTACCAATTCTTCAGAATTTTTGTGGGGTGCATTTCCACCTAACAAAGCTGCTTCTTCAAGGCTATTTCTACCGATCATATCGCCATTTAAAACAGCAACGATCTGTTCCTTTGGAACCACAGGATGTAAAGCGTGCCATCTTGAGCCGAGTAAGCCTCTTTCTTCTGCGCCGTGGAAAACAAAAAGAACACTTCTTTTTCCGGGTTGCTTTTTATAAGCTCTTGCTATGGCTAACATAGCAACGCAGGTGCTTGCATTGTCATCGGCACCATTGTAGATGGTATCGTTTTTAACGGGATGCCTTATTCCATCGTGATCCTGATGTCCACTGATCAAAACATATTCATTTTTAAGCTTCGGATCTGTTCCTTCAATTTTTCCGATCACATTCACAGATGGATATTTATAGGTTTCAGTGATGAGGTTTAAAGAAATCTTAGGATTATTTTTTACCCAGTTGGCATTTTCTCTTTTGATCCACAGAACAGGAATATTATTGGTAATGGTTTCTCTCAGCCCCTCTACACCATATGATCCTCGCGTCATTTGAGGTAGAACTTCTACCCAGCTTTTTTCAGAAGTGTCATCAGTGATGAAAATAATAGCTTGAGCACCCAATTTTTGAGCCGTATTATAATACTTTGTTCTTACAAAACCGGGATATCTTCTTACAAAAAGGGTCATTTCCTTTTCTATATTTTTGTCTGAAGCATTTACAGCAAGAACTTTTCCTTTAAGATTCAGTTTTGATAAATCTTCGGGTTCCGTATTCCCGGCATATACAATTTCGGTATCCAGATTTGCATTTACAGGTTCCGCAACAAGAAAATCTTTCCACAATTTTAATGTATTTCCTCCCAGTTTCATGGTACTCTGTGGAATCACCTGATGCCTGTACATATCAAAATACTGGAAAAAAGTTCCGTTATCGCCTGCAGGAGACATACCGGCTTCCTTAGCTTTATCAGCCAGCCACATGGACACTTTAAGTTCATTCAAGGTTCCTGCTTCACGTCCCCAAAACTGATCTGCAGCCATTTCGTACATATCTTTCTTAATATCAGACTCCTTTATGGCAGATACCAATGGCTTTTTATAGCTCTGGGCATTTCCAAAAGAAAGGATTAATATACCCAACAGGGATAAAAAATAATTCTTGTTCATTGGGCTGCTATTAATTAAGTGGAGCTAATTTTTCAGAAAACTGTTTTGAAAATTCTTTTCTGTCTTCTTCCAGTTTTTCTTTATCAGCAGGTAAAATATAATTGAAAAGAATTTTTTCTTCCCGATCAATAAAAATGATCTCTTTCTCTTCACCATCAATCATTTGGAGAAAGATCTCCCACATAGAAACGTCTTTTAGTCGTAATAACTCAAAAAAATCGTCTGCTTTTATTTCTATTTTTTTCATGTCTTGATTATTAAAATTCTAACAGTTTTAATTTAAACTGTATGGCAAAATTCTGTTTAAAATTGGGTGTTGTATAATATCCTACTCTGTAAAATATACCCAGGTTAAAATAACTGGAAAGGAAGTTATTCCATTCCAAGCCTACTTCCTGATACAAATGATCCAGTTTTTTAAATTTGAAATCATGGTATTCAGGGTGTTTCATATCTCCAATAGTTCCTCTTAAGACAAAATCAAAGCTGGACACATTTTGTCCGATACTTTTCAGATAAAGTGGAAGTTTATGGGTGAAATAATAGGCTACAAATTTATCATTATAATATTTTCCACCTTCCAATGTGGCAAACCCTAAGTATGAAGTAAGGTTAAAATTGATATCTCTGCTTGGAGATGCCAATCCATTCATGGTGAAGTTTTTCCATATCGGAGCCTCTCCCAGAACAATTCCGCCATATAGTCTAAAACCTGTCGTACCTAAAATTGTTTTAAAGTTATGAACAAAAAGTGCATCAAAACGGGTGTAATTAAAATCTCCACCTAAAGTTTTATAACTCTGTTCATAATTAAAATAGAGCTCCGGATATTTCTGGTCAATAATAGATTTTCCCTGCGGAGTCATAATATTGGTGGAATTCGGAGAATATTTTAAAGTTAATAAGGTGTTGAAATTTTCAAATGAGGAACCTCCGTTTCTGAATTGGTAATCAAACATGGCCTGTTCAAAATTTCTTCTCGCGGCGAAAATTAATGTAAGTCCATTAGTAATGTCATTCTGGTAAGATAAGGAAGCCCCCCGGAAATGATAATATCGGTCATTATTAAGGTTATTTCCATAATTCATCGTCCTCATCTTAAAATTCCAAAGCCTTCTGTAAAATTCCCCTGAAGCAGTAACGTCATTGTAATATTCAATTCTGAAAAATGAATTTTTTTCAAGAGTGGTCTTTATGTCCAAACCAATTCCATATTTCCATTTGTCATCTTTAAACCCATAGGCAAAATAATAATCTGGAGAAAAGTAGGGATTAAAGGTTTCATTGATCTTAGCCTTTAAACCTAATCTGAATCCTTCGTATAAGTTATAATTTACAATTTCGTCTACCGCAAAATCTACAATACCCATTCTGATCTGCCCGTTCAGAAGTCCGGTTAATATTTTTGCTTTCTTGTCAATATTATAAATTTTTCCAAGGCTGTCAATCGTTGTATAAGTATTTCTTTCCCTTTCTGTCAAAGGGTCTGTTCTGTATTGGTCCAATGATCTCCCATCAGCATTTTTTACGGAAAAAGTATAACCCCTGAAGTCTTTAGGGTTTTCCTCAATGGGAGATTCGAAATCAAAATACCTGGAGGTGAGAAAGGCATAGGTGCCAAAACTCTTTTTATTTTTCTTATCAGAAGCGTCCTCGGAATGTTCTTTGGTTTCATCTTTCACGGCCATTTTGCTCATCCGAAGTTTTACCTTTTCATGGGCTAGGAACCATTTGTTATTATAAAAGATCCACGTACTGGTTATAATTCCGTCGTTTTTATTTTTGCTGATGTTTTCAATTTTTTTAATACCATACGTTTCTGTATCGATATAAATAGCTCCGTTAAACTTTCTTTTTTTATCAGATTTTTTGTAGTTCACTTCACGGAAACGGATCACAAAATTCTTTCTCCCGTCCAGTTCTATCGTATCAGTAAGAAAATACCGGTATAAACCCCGGTTTTCCTGTTTGACCTGATTAGGAATACGGTCTCTGTTACTTTGTTGTAAAGCGATCATTTCAGTAATAGGCTGTTTAAGACCGGAGATTCTGTTATCTAAGATATTGATCTTCTCACCATATTTTTTTGAATATAAAAATTCCTGAGCCCTTTCCCAGAGAAACAATTTACTTTTTGAGAATATCTTTCTGGCGGAAATATTATTTAATGAATCTTTTTCTCTTTTCTTTTTGAAAAAGTTGGTGTCATTAAAAAATTGATTGAACTGAGTAATGCTGTCTTCATCGATATCCAGCGAAACTTTCTCATACGATTTGTAAGTGTATGAGCCCAGACTTTTAGGAGAATTATCTTTAAAGTATTTGTTGACCTTCTTTAAGATTTCGAGTGCTCTGGGGTCACTTTTATCCTGTAAGATCACGGTTTCAATGGCGGTAGTCTTTGAAGAGGTTTTTAGGAGTGAAACCTCTATGTAATCTTCTATTAAAGCAATTTCATTCTGATAATGATCTGCCTGGATTTCAATGCTTTTACATTTGGTTTTAAATTCAAAAATACCATTTGAGTCCGTTTGACCCAGAAGCTTATCATTACAGAATATTTTTGCATTAAGAATCGGTGTTTTGTCTACTTCATCGATGACTTTAATTTTTGATTGTGAAAAACCAAAAATAAATGTCCAGAAAAATATAATAATTAAAACCCTTTTCATGCAATAAATGTAAATCAAAATTAATGATATTTCTTGTTCCGAAAAAGTTTTGATATAGTTATTAATATAATTTTCATCTTTAGGAAAAGCTCTGTTTTGATAGAAATGTAAATAAATTTATTTATAAGGATTAGAGCAAATAAAAAAACTTCCAGGAATTTTGGAAGTTTTTATTATTATTGTTAAAATATTGCTATTTAAATATTTAAAGCTTTTTGATAAGCATTTTCTAACCCAGCTAGATTTTTTCCACCCGCGGTCGCAAAACCAGGGTTTCCACCTCCACCACCTTGGATCTCTTTAGCGAGCTCTTTTATAATTGCCCCAGCCTGATAGCTTGCAGCAAGGTCATCAGACACTCCTACAGTGATCATTGGTTTATCATCAGCATTGGATAGAATGATCGTTACTGAGGTTGGAATCTCTTTTTTTAACTGGAAAACAATATCCTTTACAGAACCGGCATCCAATGAAGTTTTCTTAACGAGTAATTGTTTATCTCCTTTCTGTTCATAAGCATTTTTCCAATCACCGATTTCTCCTTTGGCTTTTTCTTTCTTGAAAGCTTCCACTTCAGATTTTAGAGAAGTATTTTCTTCGATTAACTTTTCGATAGACCGTACAACATCTTTAGATTTTAGCAATTGAGAAAGTTCTGTTATCTGCTTTTCCAGATTTTTAAAATATTCAGCAGATTGATCTCCGGAAATAGCTTCGATTCTTCTGATTCCCGCAGCCGCAGAGTTTTCAGAAGTGATTTTAAAGTGACCGATTTCGCTGGTGTTCTTAACATGCGTTCCTCCACATAATTCTTTTGAACTTCCAAACTGGATCATTCTCACACTATCCCCATATTTTTCACCAAACAAAGCCATTGCCCCTTTGTCGATAGCCTCCTGAATAGGAATATTTCTGAATTCCTGTAAAGCAATGCTTTCTTTGATCTTTTGATTGACCTTTTCTTCTATTAAAGCCAGTTCCTCTTCGGTCATTTTATTGAAATGAGAGAAGTCGAAACGCAAATAGTCAGGTCCCACATAAGATCCTTTCTGTTCAACATGAGTTCCAAGAACATCTCTTAAAGCTTCATGCAAAAGGTGAGTGACAGAGTGGTTGGCCTGAGAGTTTTTTCTATCTGTAGCATTTACTTTAGCATAAAAAACAGCTCCTGCATCTTTCGGAAGACCATTGATCAGTGAAATGATCAATCCGTTTTCCTTTTTAGTTTCCAATACTTCAAAGCTTTCAGTAGCATTTTCTAAAATACCTTTATCACCAATTTGTCCACCTCCCTCAGGATAGAAAGGAGAGTTGCTTAAAACTACCTGATAAAATTCTCCGTCTTTATTTTCAACCTTTCTGTATCTTGTGATATACGTTTCAGATTCAAGTTGATCATATCCAACAAAAGTTTCCGGTTTTTCTTCCAAAACTACCCAGTCATAAACTTTTGAAGCAGAATCTTTTTTAGAACGCTGCTTTTGTTTTTCCATTTCAGCTTTAAATCCTTCCTCATCGATGGTCAATCCTTTTTCTTCTGCAATGATTCTTGTTAAATCATCTGGAAAACCATACGTATCATATAACTCGAAAACTTCTACAGAAGGTAATACTTTTAAATTATCAGTGATGGTTTGTTGAATCAGTCTTTCAACTCTTACCAAACCACTTTCAATTGTTTTCAGGAATGATTCTTCCTCACTTTTAATAACCTCTGTCACAAGATTTCCTTGCTTTTCCAATTCAGGGAAATAAGGTCCCATCTGATCTTTAAGCACTGATACCAGTTCGAAAAGGAAAGGTTCTTTCATTTCTAAAAATCGATAAGAATAAGAGATTGCTCTTCTTAAAATTCTTCTGATCACATATCCGGCACCTCCATTGGATGGTAATTGCCCATCTGCAATTGCAAAAGAAACAGCTCTGATATGATCTACTACCACACGGATAGCAATATCTTTTTCGTCTTCTAAAATTCCGGTATATTTTTTACCTGAAAGTGCTTCAACTTTAGCAATAAGCGGCGTGAAAACATCGGTATCATAGTTGGATGATTTTCCCTGTAAAGCCATACAAAGACGCTCAAATCCCATTCCGGTATCAACATGTTGTTGTGGAAGTTTTTCCAAGCTTTTGTCAGCCTTTCTGTTGAATTCCATGAAAACCAGATTCCAGACCTCCACCACCTGCGGGTGATCGTTGTTTACCAATTCCAGTCCGGAAACTTTTGCTTTTTCTTCAGGAGTTCTAAGGTCGATATGGATTTCAGAACATGGTCCGCAAGGCCCACTTTCACCCATTTCCCAGAAATTATCTTTTTTGTTTCCATTGATAATTCTGTCTTCAGAAATATGAGATTTCCAGAAATCATAAGCATCCTGATCTCTTTCCAGGTTTTCGGAAGCATCTCCCTCAAAAATGGTTACGTATAAATTTTCTTTCGGAATTCCATAAACTCCGGTTAGCAATTCCCAGGCAAAAGCAATAGCCTCTTTTTTAAAATAATCACCAAAAGACCAGTTTCCTAACATTTCGAACATCGTGTGGTGGTAGGTATCTCTACCTACATCATCCAAATCATTATGCTTCCCGGATACTCTCAAACATTTTTGAGTATCGGCAATTCTAGGGGCAGTAGGTGTTTTATACCCTAAGAAAAAATCTTTAAACTGCGTCATTCCTGAATTGGAAAACATTAAGGTAGGATCATCTTTCAACACGATAGGTGCTGAAGGAACGATAAGGTGGTCATTACTTTTAAAATAATCTAAAAATTTTTGACGTATCTCTTGTGATGTCATAAGTATGTATATTGCTTTGCTTTTAAGATAAGATGCAAATTTAATGTTTTTAGGTGATTCAGTTTTAATTTATTAATACTTTTGAAAAGATTTGTATCAATAGTCTGAAACAATTTGAGGAGCTATTTCCCGCTTTCCGCACTCGCTATTTTTCTTTTGCAAAGAAAAATGAGCTCAAACAAATGCTGCAATCGGGGCTAGACGAAAAATATAATTGAAAACACCCCTCTCAAAAATTCTTTTAAAATTTTCTCCACCTCTAAAGAAAAGGAATTTTCATGCTGTATATTTTCTTGTACTTTTCCATTTAACTTACTATCTTCGTGAGTATCTGAAAAGATAAAAGTTGACTATGAAGAAAAATGAAGTCCTGAAGAGCTGGGTTGAAAAGTATTCTGAATCTCTTCTGAAAAGAGCAATGTATCTTCTTTCAGACAAAGATGATGCAAAAGATGTTGTTCAGGAAGTTTTTCTCTCAGCACTTTCATCATACGAGTCTTTTGAAGGGAAAAGCCAGCCGTTGACGTGGCTTACCACCATTCTTAATCGGAAAGTTGCCGATTTTTATCGTGGAAAGTATAAGTCAGAGCCACAGATCAGGCTCGATCATTTTTTTGATGAAACAGGTTCATGGAAAAATAATAATGTGTTGAACGACTGGAATATTTCAGATAAAGAACCTGAACTTCTGGATGATGTCAATTTTAATAAAACTCTTGAAGAATGCATTGAGGAATTGCCCTCCAGATGGAAGATTCCACTGAAAATGTATTATATTCAGGAAAAAAAAGCTCCCGAAGTAAGTCAGGAATTGGATATTTCTACGACTAACCTGTGGAAGATTTTACAAAGAAGTAGAATGCAGCTGCGAGAGTGTCTGGATTTTAATTGGTTTGCAAAATCATAAACTATTTAAAAATGCTTAGGAAAATTATACACTTATTGTTTCTTCCCTGTAGTACAGCTACATTACTTATGGAAAAGAAAAATGCAGGATCCATTTCTCCAAAAGAGGATCGGAAACTTTCTATGCATTTAAGAATTTGCAAATGGTGCCGGGCTTATCAAAAAAAACTGGAGCTTCTTGATGATATCATGAAAAGAACTTTTACCCCAAAAGAAAATGATAAAATTAATGATGCTGATATTCAAGAGTTTAAAGAGGGTTTAATTAAGAAAATAGATTTTTAATAAAAATTCTGTCAGGATTTTGAAACTGTTCCGACTATACTTTTGAAAATAATAAAGTAGTCATTCAAAATCTTAAAAAAATGAACGGAACATCTAAACAACTAGCCAAAGAATACCCGACGTATAAGCTTGGTTATTATATTTCTCTTTATGGAGCAGCGCTTATTTTACTGTGGATTGGAATTTTCAAATTTACCCCGACCGAAGCGCAAGGAATAAAAAGCCTGGTTGAAAACCATTTTCTTACTTTTTTCGTATATAAAATAGCAAGTGTCCAAACAGTATCAAATGCTATCGGAACGATAGAAATTATCATTGCATTACTACTCATATTTAGTCCGAAATTTGTAGCTCTGAAGAAGTATGCTGGAATAGGAATGATAGTTACTTTCCTCGTTACTTTAAGCTATTTATTTACAACGCCCGGAATCTGGAAAGTGGTGGATGGAGTACCCGTAACGGATTTCTTTATTCTCAAAGACCTGATGCTTTTAGGATTTGGATTAATGATATTTCAAAAAAATAAATAATGAATAAAAAGATAAAAATGAAAAGTATATTAATATTACTGGCAGTAGTTTTAGGTATTGCCGTATTTGCAAGAAGTTGTGGCGATTCAAAGAAATCGACAGAAATTAAAAAAGAAAATGAGACCAATATGGACAGTAAAAATGTAAAAGAAGTTTATTTTGCAGGTGGATGTTTTTGGGGAACAGAGCACTTTTTCCAACAGATTCGCGGCGTTGTAGGAACAGAAGTTGGTTATGCCAACGGGAATAAAACAAATCCTACTTATGAAGAAGTAGTAAGTCATTCGACAGGTTTTGCAGAAACAGTAAAAGTAAAGTATGATCCTGAACAAGTGGATTTAAAACTACTTATCGATCTATATTTCAAAACAATTGATCCAACGAGTTTGAACCAGCAGGGGAATGATAGAGGGGATCAGTATAGAACAGGAATTTATTCTACTGATAAAGATACGGAAGCTATTGTAAAAGAAGAAGTTCAAAAGTTGGCTAAAAATTACGGAAAGCCGGTTGTTGTGGAAACAATTCCATTGAAAAACTTCTACAAAGCAGAAGATTATCATCAGGATTATCTTGATAAAAATCCAGGCGGATATTGTCACATTGAACCGGGGCTTTTTGAAATGGCCAGGAATGCGAATCCTCTTCCAAAAGCTAAATATCAGAAGCAGGATAAAAAGGTTTTAAAAGAAAAACTTTCTGATGAGCAATACCGCGTAACGCAAGAAAATGCTACAGAAAGACCTTTTCAAAATGAATATGATAAAGAGTTTCGTGAAGGGATTTATGTAGATATTACCACAGGAGAACCATTGTTTATATCAACGGATAAATTTGAATCAGGTTGTGGATGGCCAAGTTTTTCAAAACCAATTACTAAAAAAGTCATTGAAGAAAAAATTGATAAGTCTGTTGGTATGACCAGAGTGGAAGTTCGAAGCAAAACAGGGGATGCTCATTTAGGACATGTTTTTACAGATGGACCTAAGGATAAAGGAGGTCTACGTTACTGTATCAACAGTGCTTCTCTTAAGTTTATACCAAAAGCTGAAATGGAGAAAAAAGGATATGCTGAATATCTTCCGTTATTGGATAAAAAATAAATTGTAAAGGTTGCCGAAAGGCAACCTTTTTTTATTGTATCAATTAATTGTGATAAACACTTTTTTAAAACATAGCGTGAGTTGATAGAGTGTACTTGTCATTCCATAGGGATCTCACCACACAAATCAAAATAGCTGATCTAGATTCCTGTGGAATGACAAGGTCTGGTTGATTACTATCGCTCAATGTATGTACTTAAAGGGATTCTTGTTAATTTGAAAATTTTCATTAATACTCAACATTGAAATATTCAGAAATAGTAAGAATCCGAAAATTACATAATATGCCTGTTGAGGGACTTGTTTGAGCTCGTATTCAAATTTTTGATACCCTGTATAATAATTTTCTGCTTTATAATTATGATTAACATCTCCAACTGTACCGCCACAAATAGGGTGAATTCTTTCATTAGGGTCTTTATAAAAATGAATGGCAAAAAAATGATCCGTATTGCCAACGTCCAATCCATAGGCCTCTTGTTTTGCCAAACTCATGGCATCTATTAATGTGGTAAAATCCTGTAAAGTGTTTTTATCTCCAATTATAAACTCTATACCTGTTTCTCTTTCATTCCTTTTCTGAAGCTTTTTAAGCTCCGAAATATAATACTGCTGATTTTGTACCGCAGTATTTGGTTGTACAATGATTTTTTTAAACTTCCAAGTTCTGAAAGATTCAAACGTATTATCTATGCTGTCATTATATCTATGTTTGGAGGGAAGTCCGAATTCTAAAAAAGTATATGGAAGATGGGCTCTCTGACCGGCATAATACCAGAATAAGAATGGAATAAGTACAGCACTTATTAATCCCGGAACATAATATATTCTTTTCATCCTTAGCATTTTGATAAAATTAGAAAAAATTAGAGCACATAAACAAAAAAGTGATTCAAAATGAACCACTTTCTAATATTTTAATTTTTCAATCTTTTAATCTTTTAACCTTTAAATTAAGAAAAAACTACCAATCCCTCTTTCTCAAGATCCAGTAAGATCCAAAAATAAAAAGTCCACTCCAAACGATACAAGCAATTAAGCTTTCAGTAGGATAGGTGAACTCATATTTCATTCCTATCATTTTTGCCATATTTAATCTCATGATGGGATTAGGTATAAGGTTAGACATGCTGTCTAATGGTAAAAGGTGTGTAAAGAAAAAATCTTCTTTGAGGATTTTCATTCTTTCCAGTTCCTGTGTACCGCGAACCTTTAAAAATACTTCGACAGCTGTTAAGATTCCTTCACCAATCCAATACACAAAGAAACCAAGAAATACAAACATCGATTTCCTTAAAAGTACAGAAAGAAACATCAGGAAGCAGAAAAAGGCAAATAGCTTCACAAAATAGTTTCCAATAAAGAACATTTCTTTAAAAACCATTGCTGAGTCGGTTATTTTAGAATATTTATAACCTAAGAGAAGTGTAATAATAAAGACAATAACCGTTGAAACAACCGTGAAAATAGTGATCATCAGTAGCTTTGATCCTATAAATTCTTTTCTGCTCAACCCGTCAATGGTGTTTTGCTTAAACATTCTGTTGCTGAATTCCTGGGAGATCGAAAAAACAATGATCAGCCCTAGAAAGATCTTTAATAATGCTACGATCCAGGTAGTGAAATTCCAGATTTCAGGAAAATTATAGATTCCCTGCTCTTTTAAATTAATAGTGGCTCCAAAAATGTCAAGATCCACGAGTCCGATAAAAAGAAGGGCTACCAAAATTGCAAAGTATAATATCGTAAAAACTCTGAACGGTTTGTAGTTCAGGTTTTTGTAGTATTCAAGTTTTAATAATTTAAGCATGGGTATTCGTGTTTTTTACAAGTTCAAGGAATTGAGTTTCAAGAGACAGTTTTTTCTTGGACAAATGAGACAGGAAAATACCTTTTTCTGCCAATTTCTGATTTAAGGCTGAAGCGGAAATAGAAGCGTCTTCACGAATCTGAGCTTTAATAATATCATTTTCCATATTCACAGAACTGAACCATTGGAGCTCTTCAAGGGCATGTAAAAGTGCGGTATTGTTGTCTGCTTTCAATTCGAAAAAGCCTTTATTATTGGTGATTTCATCCACCCGGCCGCTGTAAATTGAATTTCCTTCCTTTAAAACAATAACATGACTGCATATTTTTTCGATCTCATCCAAAAGGTGACTTGCGATAATAATGGTAATGCCTTTTTTCGCAATATTAGATATGATTTCTCGAATCTGAATAATACCTTCTGGATCAAGCCCGTTGGTGGGTTCATCCAGGATCATTACTTCAGGATTATTCAACATCGCTGAAGCAATTGCCAAACGCTGTTTCATTCCCAGTGAGAACGTTTTAAAAGTATCTTTTTTTCTTTCGATAAGATTAACCGTTGTAAGGACTTCGTCAATCCTTTCATAAGGTGCACCTTTAATTTCAGCTACGATCTTTAAATTGGTTTCAGCGCTTAGGTAAGGGTAAAAATTAGGTTGCTCAATAATCGCTCCGATCTTTTTTAGGGTATCGGGATCTGTCCCTTTTTTTCCAAACCAATACCAGTCGCCACTGGTGGGATTTATTGTTGAAAGAAGCATTCCAAATGTAGTGGATTTTCCACTTCCATTGGGTCCCAGCAGACCATAAACATTACCTCTTTCCACATCGAAGGAGATATTGTTCACAACAACTCTTTTGAATTTTTTAGTTAAATTCTTTACTGACAAAACTTTTTCCATGTAATTTGTTTTACATAGTAGTAGTCTTTGTTTTTAAGAGAATGTTACAATATTTAATCATTTTGTCTGATCTTTTTTAAGATTAAAATATTAAATTTGATCGTATAATTCGTGAATATGAAGTTAATTGACCTTGCAAAAGAATTAAATATTTCCGCAGAAGCGATCAAACAATTTATCCAGGATTTTGATCTTGAATTAGGAATCTGTATGAGTACTAATTTTGAGATCAAACAGGATTTTGAAAAATTTGCCCGGGAAAATGTAGATTTTCTAAAACGATACGAAAAAGATCTGGATAAGCATAAAACGCTGGAGCAAATTGCAGAAACAATCAATCAGCCTAAAGAAAAGGTAGAAAAAGCAATACAGGATTCTACGCCGAATATTTTTGATAACGGATTTTTCCGTTCCTCAATTTCAAGTTATGGAATTGATAATAAATTAGGCGGTAATTATCAGTTCGTATACAACTATTTTGGACATAAAACCAGTCTCCAGCACCGGGATTTTATTGGCTACAGAGATCTTTTCTTTTATATATCCAGTGTTTTAGAACCTTTCTTAGATAAACAGCAGATTAAAGATTGGGGGATTAATAAACCTGCGGGAATTATTCTGTATGGACCTCCTGGAAGTGGGAAAATTTTCTGGGCGAATAAAATTGCAGAAATAATCAGCTATCAGTTTAAAGAAGTTAAAAAACATTATCTCGGAACATCTTTGATCGATGGGAATAAAACAAATTTCAACGATTTCCTGATGAATATGCTGACAGAAGATAAAGTGCTTCTTTTCATGGATGATTTTGATGAAATTATGATGGAAAGAAATGCAGAAAATAACGTGGCTTCCTGTAATCTGGAAACCCAGGAGATTGTTTTGCATTATATTGGAAAGTTTGCTAAAGAAGATGTTCTTATGGTCGGATCAGCCAAATCAGTTTCTGAAATAGATGAAGAGATATTGGCTCCAGGAAGGTTTGATGTTATGATCCCGGTTTTTCCACCCAATGCTTCAGAGCGTTCGGAGATTATCCTTTATGGCATGACCAAAGGATTGGAAAGTGACTCTTTACTTTATAAGATCCTGAAAAATAATAAAGCGGATAAAGTGCCTTTCTGGAGTGAAACAGCTGGCAAGATGAAAGCTTTTAGCAATACCATGCTGATGGATTTTACACAGAGCCTGAAAAAAAGGATCAAGAAACTTTATCAGCGAACAAAAAATGAAAAACTGGTTATTGATGGAACTCTTTTAAATGGAGCATTAAGAGATGCTGCAGGTAAACTTACAGAAGAGTATCTGCAGCAGGTTGAACAATTTTTAAATGATACAATCATTAATAACTTTGATGACTTCCAGTACAGGATAAAGTCCCTGAGAACTGAACTTGAAACTTACAAATTGGTAGAAGAACCTACCAGAGCAATAGGTTTCCATCACAATGGGGAAGACGAAGAAGATAAAGGGTAGTTGTGTACCCATTTATCTCTATTGCCTTTTTTATCAACGATCAATAATTATCTATGATTAATCCTAGCATTTGGGAACTTGAAACCTTTTATAGAAAAAGAGATATCATTATTATAGGAGCCGGTTTTACAGGGCTTTGGACTGCTATTTCCATTAAAGAAAAATATCCTGAACGATCCGTTTTAATGATAGAAAGGAACCAAATTCCTTTGGGAGCATCAACAAGAAATGCAGGTTTTGCATGTTTTGGAAGCCTGACTGAAATTATTGCTGATCAGAAAAAAATGGGCTGGGATAAAACTCTGGGACTTGTCAGGATGAGGTTTGAGGGACTTCATAAAATTCAAAAATATTTTCGGAGCTCAGAAATCGATTTTGACTTAAGTGGAGGATATGAAATCCTTAATACCGATGAACCTTTGCAAAAGATGGCAGAGGTAAATGAAAAACTTAAGTCTATAACAGGAATTGCTAATACATATTCTTTACAACAAAGTAAAATACGGGAATTTGGCTTAGGGAAATCTAATTTTCTTATTGAAAACCCGTGTGAAGGAAGCTTACAGTCAGGAAAGCTTTTACAAAAACTCCTTGAAAAATGTTATGATCTCAAAATTGAATTTATTTTTGGAACTGAAGTAGCAGATGTAATTGAAAATACAGATGGGATACTTGTCAAACTTTCGGATCTGTTATCCATTCAGACAGATCAACTTATTCATTGTACTAATGCTTTTAGCTCAAGATTTTTAGAAAGTGAAGAAATAATTCCGGCACGGGGCCAGATTTTATTGACAGAACCTATTCAGAATTTAAAATTAAAAGGGACTTTCCATTATGATGAAGGGTTTTATTATTTCAGGAATTTAGGAGATCGTATCTTATTGGGAGGCGGAAGAAATCAGGATTTTAAAACCGAGGAAACGACAGATTTTGAAACCACAGAATTTTTGCAAAGTCATTTGGAAAGTTTTTTAAAAGAAGTAATTTTGCCCAATCAGAATTTTAAAATTTCACTGCGTTGGTCAGGAATTATGGCGATGGGATCTGAAAAAACTCCAATTGTAAAACAGTTATCTGACAGACAGTTTTGTGCTGTAAGGCTCTCCGGAATGGGTGTTGCGCTAGCTCCGAAAATAGGTGAGATCGTTGCCGGCTTGATTCTATAATAATCAGTAAGAATGGAAAGTTGAAAATTGAAAATGGAAAGTGAAAAAACAGAAGCTTTCTAATTTTATTCACCCATCTATAATTTTCAACCCTCCACTTTCAATTTTCCACTTTCAACTTATAACTACTAATCCCACTTTTATCCTTATTTTTGCACAAAAGAAAAATTCGTGATTAACAACGACCATATAAAAGATGTTCAGACTAGAATTGAAGATCTCCATAAATACCTTCAGATTGAAAAGAAGAAAATAGAAATTTCCAATGATGATGAGAAAACTGCAGCCCCTGAATTTTGGGATAACCCCAAAGAAGCTGAGGCTTTTTTAAAGCAGCTTCGTTCTAAAAAAAGATGGGTGGAAGATTATGAAGAGATCACGACCCAGTTTGATGATTTGCAGGTTTTAATGGAATTCGCAAAAGAAGATCCGGATTCTGAAAAAGAGCTGGATGAAGCCTTTCCAAAATTAGTGGAAAAAATCGAAGATTTAGAATTCAAAAACATGCTTTCT
Source organism: Chryseobacterium sp. T16E-39 (assembly GCF_002216065.1). Classification (NCBI taxonomy): domain Bacteria; kingdom Pseudomonadati; phylum Bacteroidota; class Flavobacteriia; order Flavobacteriales; family Weeksellaceae; genus Chryseobacterium; species Chryseobacterium sp. T16E-39. Next base: position 4,630,257 of record NZ_CP022282.1, read on the forward strand.
AATGAGGGTGATGAACTTTCAGCAGTTATACAGATCACTGCAGGAGCAGGAGGTACTGAGAGTTGTGATTGGGCTGCTATGCTCATGAGGATGTATACCATGTGGGCAGAGAAGCAAGGCTATAAGATTCGTGAACTGAACTATCAGGAAGGAGATGTAGCAGGTGTGAAAACAGTTACTCTGGAAATGGATGGTGAATATGCTTTTGGATACCTTAAAGGTGAAAACGGAGTTCATAGATTGGTTAGAATTTCTCCTTTTGACAGTAATGCAAAAAGACATACGAGTTTCGTTTCCGTATATGTATATCCGTTGGTAGATGATACGATTGAAATCAATATCAATCCTGCAGATATTTCATTTGAAACCATGCGAAGTTCAGGAGCAGGAGGGCAGAACGTAAACAAAGTAGAAACAGCCGTACGTCTTCGTCACGCACCTACCGGGATTATCATTGAAAACTCAGAATCACGCTCACAGCTTCAGAACAAAGAAAAAGCAATGCAGTTACTTCGTTCCAGACTATATGAAATGGAACTTGAAGAACGGATGAGAGCAAGAACAGAGATCGAATCCAATAAAATGAAAATCGAGTGGGGAAGTCAGATCAGGAATTACGTAATGCATCCTTATAAATTGGTAAAAGATGTACGTTCCGGACATGAAACTTCAGATGTGGATTCTGTGATGAATGGAAACCTTACTCCATTCCTGAAAGCATTTCTAATGGCCGATGGAACCGCAGTTTCTGATGATGATTTAGATCTGTAAAATATTATTCCGGTTTTTTAGTTAAAATCTTATAATTAATTTCTTAATCAGACTTTTTAGACTTATTTTTGTTACTTATCAATATGTATGGAAGATTTCAATAGCTGGAAAGATTTACTAAACCCGGAGTTTTATATCAAAATGGGAGGGTTTTGGCTTATTCTATTTATTATTTTTGCCGAAACTGGTCTTTTTGTAGGATTTTTTTTACCAGGAGACTCTTTATTGTTTGTTTCAGGAATTTATGCTGTTGAAATTATCAAAGAGACTTTTGGCTCCACAGGGAGCGATCTGCTTGATACTACCATTCTTGCTACTTCTGTTGCTCTTGCTGCGATTGTTGGTAATGAAGTCGGATATTATTTTGGAGTGAAGGCAGGTCCTTCGTTATACAAAAAGCAAGATTCTTTTCTATTCAAGAAAAAATATTTGTATCAAGCTCATGACTTTTTTGAAAAGCATGGAGCACTGGCTATTATCATGGCAAGGTTTTTACCGGTGGTAAGAACTTTTACCCCTATCGTTGCAGGAATTGTAAAGATGGATAAAAAAGAATTTTTAAGAGATAATATTATTGGGGCTGTATTATGGTCATTTATCCTGATCTTCGCGGGCCATTACCTAGATAAATTATTCCAGGAGCAGTTCGGAATCAATCTTAAGGAAAAATTAGAATTGATCATCATTGTTATCGTTCTTATTACAACCCTACCGATCATTATTAAATTTCTGTTTGGAAAGAAAGTGGACCATAGTAAATATGAGGACAATTCACCAGAATAATGTAAACACAAAACTTAAAATATGATAACCTGCTTTTTGCAGGTTATTTTTTTATCCACTCCAAAATATTTGGATAGATAATACTGTCTCTTTTTCGCTTGCTGAAAAATCTGGGTGCATGACCTGTATTTTTCATAAAAACCAATTTATGGACAATATTCTGGCTTGTTAACGCTGAATCTAGTGCCAGCCCCTGGTTTTTATTGACCAGAAAATCCTGGTTTCCCTGAAAGATTAATGTTGGAACATTGGTAATGTTCGCTATCGGACTTGCTTTTTTAAATTCCTCGGACAGATTATGCCGTTCAAATTTCTCTCCTACAACCTTTTGCAGGGTTGGAGAGGTATATTTTGAATAAAAGGATTGCATAAATTCCGGAGAATAAAAATCCGTTGGGCCGCTCAGAGAGATGATCTTTTTGATTTGATCGGGGTGTTGGTAGCCATACAGTAAAGCCAGATGCCCGCCGGCGCTTTCTCCCAGGATGATATAATTATCTGCCCGTAGTTCTGCTTTTCCGGCTAAGGAATTGAATTTATTAATAACAGCGCTGATATCTTCCAGCTGTTCACGATAGGTGATGTTTTGGGGTTTTGAAACCAATCTGTAGTTGATATTGATGCTCGGGATATTATTTTTAAAAAGCATTTTCTGGATCTGGATCATATGCTCTTTTCTTCCATATTTCCAGGCTCCTCCGTGTACAATAAGAACAACAGGCGAATCCTCAGAATAACCGGATGGAAGAAAAATGTCCATCTTTTGTCTCTTATGTTCGCCGTATTTTAAATTGTAAATTTTCTGCTGATTGTTATCCCCCACCCAAACTCTGAATCTTGAATTACATGAATTTAATAAAAAGCTGATACATCCTAAAACAAAAAAATGATATCTGAGTATGAGCTTTTTCATAGATCAAATGTAAGAAAAATATGGTGATTTAATGAGTAGAGAGGACTGTATTGTATCAGCTGCGCTCTGCTAATTCTTTTAGCTTCTGATTCATTGCATTAAATCCTGCAGCGGTACTGTCAAAATTGAAAAACGGAACAAGCAATCCTGAAAATTTCTCTGACTGAACAAATTTTGTCGTACCGTTCCCATTATCGGATAATTCAAATTTATGTTCTCCGTCAAATATTCCTTTGATCAATAATTTTCCCAGCCAACTTAATTCTTGAGCATTCTTTTTTGATAAGACTACAGGTTTAAAGGTCATTCCTTTTCCATCTTTTGGCTCAATGTTCACTTGTATTTGGTTGCCTATTTCTACAACTCCTTGAATACTTTTTATAAAAGGATTCCAAGTGGTATAGCTTTCGAAATCCGTTAATATTTTCCAGATCTTTTCTGGACTGGCGTGAATGATAACTTCTGTTTCAATTGTTTTCGACATGGGACAAATATTTTATAGGAACAAAGGTCGGACAGATTAAAAAAAATCCACTTGACAAAAATCAAAAATTTCCTGAAGCAATTTTATTTCTTATTCTGCTAAAGGTTTCAGAAGTCATCCCAAGCATAGAAGCAATATACTGCAGAGGAACCTGATTGAATAACTGAGGGTTTTCATTAAAAAAACATCGGTATCTTTCTTCAGCGGTCATTGATAAATGTCCATAGATTCTTGTTTCCATGGTGGTAAAACAATGAACAATAAATGCTTTTTCCAGTGTATGCCATTTCTTTACACACTCTTGTAATTTTTCGTAATCAGATTTATCAATGGTGTACAGCTGAGTATCAGTAAGAGCCTGGATAGTCCATCTGGCAGGAATATCAGACATAAAACTGGATAGATCCGTAACAAAGAACCCTTTAGTGGATATCCATTGGGTGATCTCTTTCTTTTCGGTTTCACAGAATATCCTTAAAAATCCGGATTGGATAAAACTTAATTTTGTACTTATTTTTCCTGATTTCAAGAAAAAATCATTTTTTTTAACCATCTCTGGTTTAAAAAAAGAGACAATTGTTTTGAGGTCGTCAGCTTCAATATGGGAAAAGTGAGACGTAAGGCTGCGTTCGAGGTCGGTGGTCATTAAGGCTTATTTATTTTTTTGTTCTAAATTTTCAGCATATCTGTATAAAGATTGATTATATCTGGGTAAATGTTTTGATAATGCTTGTAGGGACAAAGATAAAGCCTCCCGATCTTCTCCTGCAGAATAAAGGGAAAGAGCTAAAAAGGCATCAACAGCATCATTTAATTCATCAGAATAGTTTGCCTTTTCTTCTCTGAGAATCTGGATACTTTCATTAATTTTCTCATTATTTCTTAAAGTACTTGCCAGTTGGATTCTTGCTCTTCTTCTTCGCAAGCCGGATAGTCCTTGATCCAATGCGGATCTATACAAAGGTTCTGCTTCTTTTTCGTGCCCTGTTGAATCATAAGCACAGGCAAGCTCAAAATCACCAATAGCTTTTTGATCCGAATGAAGGGTGTGCTCCTTTATCCGCTGAATAAAATATTCATTGTTTACAGTCCCTAATTGCTGCCAGATCAATTGAAGCTCATTTTCCCAGTTCTCAGTTTCTTCCATTTTGTACTATAATCTTTGTGATGCAAATATGAGAAGATAATTGAATGTAAAGACAACTTTGCTTAATAATTTTAATGGGGTTTGATGAGATTTTGAAGAACAAGGATAAAGCGAAAAAAATAATACAGGATCTTCAAAACTCTTTTTTTGAATTCTATATTTTTTCATTTTTAAATTGATTTTAAAAGAAAATGAGAAATCGAATTAAATGGTTATTTTTGCTTTTAAATAATAAAATAAATATGGCGTCTGGTTTTTTTGCAATTTTAGATGATCTTGCAGCTCTTATGGATGATGTGGCGGTAACAAGTAAAATAGCGACTCAGAAAACGGCGGGCATTTTAGGGGATGATCTTGCGGTAAATGCAGAAAAAGCAACAGGCTTTATATCATCTCGTGAAATACCTGTTTTGTGGGCGATCACTAAAGGTTCTTTCATTAATAAGTTGATTATTCTTCCGATAGCCTTCTTACTGCATTGGCTTTATAAACCCGCAATAGAGATTATCCTTATTTTAGGAGGTTTTTATCTAGCGTTTGAAGGCGTAGAAAAGATTATTGAATTTCTATTTCACCGTGATAAAAAAGGTCATGAAGTTATAGAAGAAAGTACAAAAAATGAAGATGCCGAAAATTCTGAAAAATCAAAAATAAAATCAGCAATTACCACAGATTTTATTCTTTCCATAGAGATTGTAATTATTGCTCTGGGAACTGTTCTTGAGGAGCAACACCCGTTATTAACGCAGATCATTACAGTGAGCCTGGTGTCCTTTCTGGCAACGGTAGGGGTGTATGGAATTGTAGCGTTGATTGTAAGAATGGATGATGCAGGTTTTAAACTGATCAAAAAGAGTAACGATAAAGGTTTCTTTTCTAAGCTGGGGCATTTATTAGTGAAAGCATTACCCGTAATTATAAAAATTCTTGCCATTGTTGGAACAATTGCCCTTATTTTGGTGTCAGGAGGAATTTTTGCCCATAATATTAGCTATTTGCATCATTTTCTTCCTTCATGGCCGACCGCGCTTAAAGAGCTTGTCTTTGGACTAAGTGGGGGATTGATTGCTGTTCTGCTTTTTACAGTTGGGAAAAAAGCCTACACATTAGCAACACGTAAAGGCAGTTAATCTTTAGATTTAAATTACGGGATAAAACTATTTAACGAAGATCTGAGGATGAAATTCCTGTTCATTGATTATTATGAGAAATTTATCGATTGATATACTGAAAATCGTCCTGGCCTTTTTTGTTGTTTTCCTGCATATGCATATCCTTCGGGATTCTCATCCTGTTTTGAGTTTTGTACTCGTTAATGGGATTTTTAGAATGGCTGTCCCTACATTTTTAGTGATTACAGGATATTATTTTTATTATGTTGATGATAAGAATAAGCTGAAAAAATGGTTACTAAGGATATTCTTACTATACCTGATCTGGTCCATCGTTTATATACCTTTTTGGAAAGAAGGAGACGCCTGGATGAATATTATATTTGGTTATCATCATTTGTGGTATCTAATCGGAACCTTCTTTTCCGGGATTATTTTGTTTTTTATCAGGAAAATATCTGTCAACCTATTAGCAGGACTTGTTGTTTTATTATTTAGCCTGGGGTATGGAATACAAATTTTGGGAAACCTGCATTATTTTCAATATGAAACCGATTCGGTGATCAACCTTTTTCCATCGTACAGAAACTTTCTTTTGGTATGCTTCCCTTTTTTGACAATAGGATATCTGATCAATAAACTGAATCTGGATATGAAATACAAGCTTTCATGGATAGATGTGGTTATTGCAATGGGTTTTGTTGCGCTAGAATCGCTTTTCAATTATAAGATGATCAATTCAAGGGAAAATATTGATTTATTATTTTCTCTGTTAATTGCCTGTCCTTTATTGTTTATCTATTGTAAAAGCCTTTCTGTGATGGTGGATACAAAGCTTTTAGCAAGTCTTTCCACAGCGATTTATGTTATACATCCATTGATCATGAAGTGGGTATTGGATAAATATTATCCATTCGAAATTCCCATTTTTATCATCATTGTATTGATTTCCAGTTTTATTCTTGTATTGGTCAATAGGAAACTAAAGTACCTGTTGTAATATATGTTTGGGTTAATTGCCTATAATTTTCAACCCATTAATAAATGCAAGCTTAACCTTGTTGGCTCCTGTAAATTCTGAATAATTAAGATCGATTTCTTCCTTTGTTTCTAGTTGTTGATAAAGGTTAATGATTTTACTCTTATAAGAACAGGTATTCATAAAGTCATTAAAGAATTTCTGAGCTGTCTCTTTTTCAGCAAAACATAGTAAAAAATCCAATGGAAGAAGAGAGTATTCGGAATAGGGGTTGAATTTTGTCCCGTTGATCTTCAAAAACTCAATAGCTTTTTCTTTTGTGCTAAATAGATTGAAAATAGGAAGAATGTATTGTTTGATTTGGTCTGTTATTTCATGTATGCTTTTCTCAAAAGAAAGATCGGCTAAATTCCATTCCTGCCAGTTTTTATGTGGAGTTAAATAACCTATTTGCTCTCCGAAGATAAGACCCTGAACATTTTCATTGTTCGTGTGCTCAATTTGCCATTTCTTGAGTTCCTTTGAAAAAATAGCAATATGGGGGAGAATCTGAATATAAGAGGAAGTGTTTTTGGAACTGGATTGAAAATACACTTCACAATAGAGATCTTTATCAATCGAAATTTTTCTTATCCTTTGCCCTTTTTCAAAAGTCTTAAATGTTTCAAGCTTATCGGAAATCTCATTACAGGTCTTTAGGAATATCGTTTTAGTGTTCATTATGATTAAATGTTTTCTTCTCAGTTCACAAACAAATATAACAAAACGGACAAAAAAAGGAACCTTTTAAAAGGTTCCTTAATATATTTAGTTGAATAAATCTTTTACTTTATCAAAAAAAGTCTTTTCTTTTCCGGATGGTTCTGCAACCATTTCTCCGTTGGACATTTGCGTTTCAAAGAAGTCTTTCTGATCTTTTGTTAATTTTTGTGGAGTCCATACATTGATGTGTATAAACATATCACCTTTACCATAACTGTCAATACTTGGAAGACCTTTTCCTGCCAATCTTAAGATTTTTCCTGATTGGGTTCCAGGGTCAACAGTAATCTTTACCTTTCCGCCTACTGTAGAAACTTCTTTTTTAGTTCCTAATGCAGCTTCTGCAAAAGAAATATATAATTCCTGGTGAAGATTATCACCTTCTCTTTTAATTGTTTTATCTACCTCTTCCTCTACGATAACAAGCAAATCTCCCGGAACACCTCCGAAAGGAGCATCATTACCTTTTCCTCTTACATTCAGCTGGATTCCATCTCTTGCTCCCGCAGGAATATTGATGGTAATTTCCTCTTCATCTTTTATTAGCCCCTGTGCATTAGCTCCTGCCGGAATTTTATCAGCAACTTTTCCGATACCCTGACAAGTTCCACAAGTAGTTTGTGTTTGCATTTGCCCGAACATGGTGTTCATCACTTTCAACTGAACTCCGGAACCGTTACATGTAGGACAGGTTTTTGAAGTGGCACCTTCTGCCATCTTCATTTTCTTTACTTTGAGAGTTTTCTGGGTTCCATTTACCATTTCCTCAAGGTTCAGCTTAATTCTGATTCTTAAATTAGAACCTTTTACCTGCTGACGTCCACCGCCACCAAATCCGCCGCCGCCACCAAAGTGGCCACCGAAAATATCTCCGAACTGACTGAAGATATCTTCCATATTCATTCCGCCGCCGAATCCGCCACCACCGAATCCTCCATTTCCACCTACACCGGCATGACCATATTGGTCATATCTTGCGCGTTTTTGGTCATCACTCAGGACTTCATAAGCCTCAGCAGCTTCTTTAAATTTTTCTTCAGCTTCTTTATCCCCCGGATTTTTATCAGGGTGATATTTGATAGCCATTTTTCGGTATGATTTTTTTATTTCGTCGGCTGAAGCAGATTTGCTTATCTCAAGAACCTCGTAATAATCTCTTTTTGACATGACAATTGTATAATTGATTAGATAAATGACAATAGATGTTAAGAGTATTTAATTGGTCATTCACCAGTTATTACTCACCATTCATCACTTATTAATATTAGTTTCCTGTTACTACTTTAGCAAAACGAATTACTTTATCTCCCAAAATATAACCGGTTTCGATTACATCTACGATTTTACCTTTTAAATCATCAGATGGAGCTGGAATTTGAGTAATTGCTTCGTGAAGATCTACATTAAAAGAATCCCCGGCTCTTACCTCCATTACCTTCAGTCCTTTTTCTGTAAGTTTATTCTTGAATTTTTGATAGATTAATTCAACCCCTTGAAGATCTGCTGGATTTCCATTTTTCGCAATTTCTTTTAAAGCTCTTTCGAAATCGTCCAGTACTCCAAGCATAGAAACCATCATGTCCTGATTAGCATATTGGAAGAACTCCATTTTTTCTTTAGAAGTTCTCTTTTTATAATTTTCAAACTCAGCATAAAGACGAATATAACGGTCTTTTTCTGCTGACAAAAGTTCTTCTGCAGTCGGAGTATTTGTCACATTTTCTTCAGAAATATTTTCGTTCTGAATATTGCCTTCTTGTTGTTTATTGATGTTTTCTTCGTTGATATCCTGATTTTCCATATTCAATAACTATTTTAAAGAGTTGTTTGTCAAAGATTCTGCCAAATAGTAAATATGGACATTAAGGCAGAAAAATTATTCTCCGGAAAATGTCTGATATAACAAATAAATATTTAAAACAATAATGATGATGGAGATAGCCCAAACACAGATTTTCATTAATGGCTTATTAACGAAGTCTCCCATTTTAGCTTTGTCGTTGGTAAACATGACAAGTGGAACTACAGCAAAGCTAAGCTGCATGGATAAGATAACCTGGCTTAAGACCAGAAGGTCTGTAGTTCCCTTTTCACCATACAAAATGGCTACTATTAAAGCCGGGATCACTGCAATAAGTCTTGTTATTAATCTTCTCAGCCAGGGTTTTAGTCTGATATTTAAAAAGCCCTCCATTACAATTTGTCCTGCTAAGGTTCCTGTCAATGTAGAATTTTGACCTGAAGCCAGTAAAGCGATAGCAAAGGCAATACTTGCCATGGAAGCTCCCAGGATAGGGGTAAGCATCTTATATGCATCATGGATGTCTGCAACATGTTTATTTCCTGTAATATGGAAAGTAGCAGCGGCTAGAATAAGGATAGCGGCATTAATGAAAAAAGCGAGCATCAGAGAAATCGTACTATCCAGTGTTGCAAATTTTATAGCTTCCTTTTTACCTTCTTTATCACGGGTATAATCTCTTGTTTGTACAATACTGCTGTGTAAGTAAAGATTATGGGGCATTACAGTAGCTCCCAGAATTCCGATCGCGATATACAGCATTGCAGGATTCTGGATGATTTCCTTTTGAGGGATCAAGCCTCCCAGCATCTCATTAATTGCAGGTTTAGAAATTACAATTTCATAGATAAAACAGGCAAGAATAATAAAGATAAGTCCGCCTACAATACTTTCTATCCACCTGAATCCCTTTGCCTGTAGTAAAAGAATAAGTAGCACGTCTACGGTAGTGATCACAATACCCCAGGTGAGTGGGATGTGAAAAAGCAGGTTAAGAGCTATTGCTGAACCTATCACTTCGGCGAGATCACAGGCTGCGATGGCTATTTCGCAGAGTATCCATAAAATAAAATTGGTGGTAGGATTAAAATGATCTCTACACGCTTGTGCAAGGTCCCTTTCTGTTGCGACACCTAGTTTTACTGATAAGTGCTGTAAAACCATCGCAAAGATATTGGAGATTAGTATAACAGAAAGTAGGGTATAGCCAAATTGAGCGCCACCTGCAATGTCTGTCGCCCAATTTCCCGGATCCATATATCCAACTGCAATCATTAATCCAGGTCCTGCAAAGGCAAGGTATTTCCTCCAGAAAGAACCGTTTTTTGGAACTTTAATGGATGAATATACTTCTGGTAATGAGTGGAGTGTTTTATCTTTTCGCCAAGGCGCCTTAGTATTTAAATTCATAAATGTTAGAAATGACTAACAAATTTAATTAAATAAATGAAAATAGAAAACTTAATAACAAAAAAATCCCGAAAAAAACTTTCGGGATTTATATAAGAATGTATTTTTTTAGATTATTTTGCAAATCTGATAGACATTTTTCTGTCTGCAGCTCTTTCTGCATCAGAAGCTTTAGCATCTACCGTAGCAAATTTACTTCCATATCCTTCAGCACCTAAAACTTGTGCTCCAAGGTTTTGTTTGCCTAACCAATCTTTGATAAAATTAGCTCTTGCAGTAGAAAGTTTTACATTTGAAGCTTCATTACCTGTTTTGTCAGTGTATCCTCCTATTTTGATTTTTGAATCAGGGAAAGCTTTTAAAATAGCTGCTAAATTATCAAGCTGACCTTGAGAACCTGCTTCTAATTCTGTAGAGCTACCCATTTTGAAGTTTACATGATCGAAATCATACCAGGTATTTTTTAAAGCGTTGTCATCAGCTGCGTTTTTATAACCTCCAGACTTTAAGAATGCAATCATTTTGTCTTCCATTCCTCCTTTGTAACCTTTAAGAGCTACACCGTTCAGGTCGATATTTTCATCAACCTTTGCAGTTGTGGCAGGCATTGTTGCTGCTGTGTCTGCAGGAGATACTGCCGTAGCTGTATCAGAGTGTGTTCCTGTAGAATCAGCTCCCATTGTAGTGGTAGTTGTTTGTTTTTTCTCACACTGCTTCCATAAGAAATATCCTGCAGCAATTAATAATAAAAGTGGAAGCAACCATTTCCAGATTGAACCTCCACCTTGATTATTGTTATTATTGTTGAATTGTTCTTTTATTTCTCTTGTTCCTTCTGTAACGCTTTCTCTTGCTGAAGCAACACTTTCAGTGATGTTGTCCTTAGCTGTAGAAGCAACTGAAGCAACCGTTTCCTTAGCTCCACCAAACCAGTTTTCTGCTCCTAGCCCAAAAGAGGCTAAAGAAAGCCCTGCTGGTAATAAAGAAGAAACAATGCCTTTTTGGTCATTCAATAGACTTGAAATTCCTGATTGGCCTAAGTTGTTATCAGCAGCATATTTTCCTACTGTACCTACTGTAGCTCCTGTCACTAAATTAAGTAAAGAGCTAGAGGTATTATTACTAATTCCAGCAAATGTAGCAATAGAATTTACTAAGCCGCCAACCTTGTCGCCAAAAAGGGAGGACAATAAACCAGTGATTACAGAGTTGTTAGAAGAGCCTCCTAATAGATTACTTAAAATTCCACTAGATGAAGCTCCTGAAATTGCATCTAAAACACCCGGATTATCAGCATTATTAGCTAATCCACCAACAACTGCAGGCAATAGCCCACCAATTGCTTTTGAAATACCAGACTCACTTTCTCCAAACTGTGAAGCAGCCTGGGAAACTAATGCGGGACCCAATTGTCCTTTAATTAAATCAATAACGTTTAAAGACATAATAAATATTTTTTTAGATTAATGTTGACATAAAATTAAACAAAAATCTGTCCAAATGTCATTTTTTTTAATTATTTATTTGAATTTCAACGTTTTTTTTGTAAATGATTAAAATTATTAATAAGCTTTAGCGAATAGTACCCGTCTCTTGGAAGGTTTTCCTGATACGAGCGAAATACCCTCTTCTACATCATCGTTTAAAGGGATACATCTGATCGTTGCTTTTGTTTCCTCCTTAATTTGCTCCTCTTCTTCAGCTGTTCCATCCCAATGTGCATAGATGAAACCTCCTTTTTCTTCTAAAACCTTTTTAAACTCTTCATAAGAATCTACTTTAGTCATATTTTCCTCTCTGAAATTAAGAGCTTTGTTATAAAGATCCTTTTGTATCGTTTTTAGTAATTGGTCAATATAAGAATCTAAGCCTTCAAGAGGAAGAGTTTCCTTGGTCAGATTGTCTCTTCTTGCTATTTCAACTGATTTGTTTTCAAGATCTTTTGGTCCGATTGCAATTCTTACAGGAACACCTTTTAATTCATATTCAGCAAATTTCCAGCCTGGTTTGTTTTGGGTATCATTGTCAAATTTAACAGAAATACCTTTGGCTTTTAATTTAGCCTGGATATCTAAAGCAACTTCACTGATTTCATTTAATTGTTCTTCACCTTTGAATATAGGAACAATAACAACCTGTATTGGTGCTAAAGTTGGAGGTAATACCAATCCGAAATCATCAGAATGGGTCATAATAAGCGCTCCCATCAAACGGGTAGATGTACCCCATGATGTTGCCCATGCATGTTCTATTTTACCTTCTTTATTGGTGAATTTTACATCAAAGGCTTTTGCAAAATTTTGACCTAAGAAGTGAGATGTACCAGCCTGAAGAGCTTTTCCATCCTGCATTAATGCCTCTATACAATACGTTTCATCAGCACCTGCAAATCTTTCAGATGGCGTTTTTAATCCCTGAACTACAGGCATTGCCATGAAATTTTCTGCAAAATCTGCATAAACCTTATTCATTTTTTCTGCTTCTTCAATTGCTTCATCCTTGGTAGCATGAGCAGTATGACCTTCTTGCCATAAGAACTCTGAAGTTCTCAGGAATAGACGGGTTCTCATTTCCCAACGTACAACATTCGCCCATTGGTTGATAAGGATAGGCAGATCTCTGTATGATTGTATCCAGCTTTTATAGGTATTCCAGATAATCGCTTCTGAAGTTGGGCGAACAATAAGTTCTTCCTCCAGTTTAGCATCTGGATCTACGATGAGTTTATGAGGATTATTAGGATCGGTCTTTAATCTGTAATGAGTAACAACGGCGCATTCCTTTGCAAAACCTTCAGCATTCTTTTCCTCCGCCTCGAATAGGCTTTTGGGTACAAAAAGCGGGAAATAAGCATTAACGTGACCAGTTTCTTTGAATTTTCTATCCATTTCATCACGCATCTTTTCCCAGATTGCATATCCATATGGTTTTATAACCATACTTCCCCGCACTCCTGAATTTTCAGCTAAATCTGCTTTTACAACTAACTCGTTATACCACTTGCTGTAATCTTCGCTTCTTGAGGTTAATTTTGCCATTATTTTTTTAAATTTTTTTTAACTTTTTAACATTATTGTTATCTAAAAATAAAAATCTATTTTTGATAGATTTTTTAACCGATGTTTGGTACATTTTTGGTACACATTGCAAATATAATTTAAATTAAAAATCTTTACGTTATCATGAAAAAAAATATACATAAAAATTTACTCGGTATGCTAAAATCCAAAGGCGTTTTAGCGATATCAGGTGGATTACTGTTGATGTCTTGTGGTGCACAAATGGGAGGGTACAGCGAGACCGATGGGGTTTATTACGATCCCAATAAAGATACGCTGCCAGAGGGAGTTATTATCAATGGCGGAAACAGGGTAGGTGAATATTATGATTACTACCAAGATTCAAACGTTATCCAGAATGCAGAAACCAATTCTAAAGACCAGGATAATAAATACAGCACATGGGGTGGAAACTCATGGAACAATACAGCTACAGATTCTGACTGGGGCTCTTTTGCCGGAAGCCAAACCAATTACTATGACAATTCCTGGGGTTCGCCTTGGGGCTGGGGAGGTTGGTATGGCGGATATAGTCCTTATTGGGGCTGGAACAGAGGCTGGGGTATGTCCTTTGGTTGGGGCGGTTCATGGGGCTGGGGCGGCTCTTGGGGTTGGGGTAACCCATACTGGGGCTGGAATTTTGGATATGGAGGCTTTTATGATCCTTTCTGGGGTGGTGGCTACTATGGAAACCCATATTGGGGTTGGGGTGGCGGCTACTGGGGTAATGGCTATTACAACAGAGGAGTTTACAGAAGAAGTGGTGCAGACGGAAGATTGGGCTATGGCCTTAACAACGGGTATAACGGAAGTAATGGATCGGTCTACAGAAATAATATAAACAATTCAGGTTTCAGAAACAATGGTTCTGGATTCAGAAATGATAATAACAGCGGATTCCGAAATAATAATAGTGGGTTTAGAAATAATAATGGTGGATTTAGAAATAACACCGGCGGATTCCGAAATGGAAATGCTAATAATGGAGGATTTAGAAATAATAATTCAGGATACCGTAACCCAAATAATATGAACACTCAGGGTCCAAGACCTAATTACGATAGTCAACCTAGATATAGAAATGATAGTGGTTTCAGATCCAACGATAGTGGATTCAGATCCGGTGGATTCAATTCTGGTTCCGGCGGCGGTGGCTTCAGAGGAGGTTCTTCCGGTGGTGGAGGTGGATTCAGATCTGGCGGCGGTGGCGGCGGCGGATTCAGATCCGGTGGTAGATAATTTTCAAACTTAATAACTATTTCAAAAAATAATGTTAAAAAAATCTTTAGTAATAATGAGCATTTCTGTGGCATATTTTGCGCAGGCTCAGAATATTTCTACGATTAGGAACTCTCTTGAGGTTTACTCTAATACTCCCATGATAGGTTCATCAAAATTTAATGCGATGGCTGGATCAAATGGAGCTTTAGGAGGAGATGCAACTTCACTCATGACCAACCCTGCCGGTTTAGGTGTTGCTATTGCAGGTGATGCATCTGCTACTTTATTTCTTAGCAATAATAAGAATACAAGTTCATTGGCAGGTTCTTCAATAAATTATAATATCAATAAATTTACTCTTGGGAATGCTGGTGGAGTAGCTACCATTCAGTTAATGACCGAAAGTGCATGGAAGTTTATTAATATTGGTGCCAATATATCTATGCAGTCTTTAGAGGATTATGTAGAAAGCCCGGGGAATGCCAATGTTATTATTCCTAAAAATTTAATAAATTCTAGTGGAAATCCAGTTGTGGGTAATATGTCTTATTTGGGACATGCTTATAACAGATATGGAAATCAGACTAAATTTAATTTAGGGGTAGGTGCGAATTATAATAATTCATTGTATGTGGGTGCGAGCATCAATATGCATTATGCGGAGATTGATCAGTACGACAGTGCAAAATTTGGATTAGATCTGGATAACTCTGTCAACAGCTTTGATAAGCAATATACTCCTTTCTCTGAAAAATCGAATGGTTTTTCTGCTACCATTGGGGTAATAGGAAAACTAAGCAATCAATTCAGATTGGGAGCTTCAATAGAAACGCCTACATGGTGGAATATCGACAGGGCTTTCCGTGAATATTCTGATGGTAATGATGGTATTTATTACAGCAATTATGTTGAGGACAGAAATTTCAGATCTCCGATGAAAGCGACGGTGAGTGGTGCCTTTGTTCCAAATAAAAACTTTGCAATCAATGTTGACTATACTTTAGGTCTAACAAAACCTAAATATACTGTAGATGGTAATGCTGAAAGAGAATTGAATTCTTTCTTTAATGACAACTACAAGAATTTATCAGAAGTAAGAGTGGGGGCTGAGTATAGAATTAAAGCATTCAGATTGAGAGGTGGGTACTCCTACATGTCAAGTCCTATTGATGCAATGACGATCAATTCTTATTCAAATGCGGGTGTTGCAGGGGATAATAATTACAGTAATTTGGTTCTTGGAGAAAGAAATACGATTGGAGCAGGTGTAGGATATGACTTTGGAAATTTTTATGTAGATGCAGCCTATCAAAATATAAGCTCTAAATATAATAATCCTTTCTTAAAAGGAAGTGCAGCTGATGGAACTGGATATTATTCAGGAGACTTCGATGTAAATACACCAACTTCTGTTGTTTCAAGTGTAAAAAATAACAGAAATAACTTCTTCCTTACATTTGGCTGGAAATTCTAATTTCCAGTTGTGTAATGAGTGATTAAATTGATGCTCCGGATTTTACAATCCGGAGCTTTTTATTGGATCAATTTAAATGATAATTTTAGTCAGGGTTCTGAGTGAGATTTGGCTGGATCTGTATTTGCTGCTCGGGGATATATTCAATAATCCTGTTGCTTGTGTAAGGAACTGTGTAAAAAGGATTGTTTCCATTGAGATGGGTTCCGGGATAGTTTCTGTCCAGGGTTAATTTGTTCCTGAAAACATCATATTTTCTCTGAGCCTCAAAAGCCATTTCAAGTCTTCTTTCCTGTAGAACAACGTCTAGAATAGTCTGCCCTGCAGGAACTGAAGAATAGACTGGAATTCCGGCCCTTGTTCTTATCACATTGATATCAGCAAGTGCTGATGCTGAATTTCCCTTTTTAGCATAGCCTTCTGCTCTGTTGAGGTACATCTCGGCCAATCTTAAAATAACGGGAGACCACAGCTGTGGGACACCTTCCTGTAATGAACATTTTAAAATGTAAAATTTCGGATATCCGTTTCTTTTATCCATGTCATTATCCAGATCTACATAAACCTTCGCATTGTTTGAATTAATGAAGTAATAATTTGTCTTATTGGGTAAAACTTCAGATTGCACCTGATAGTTTATGTTATTCATCGTAAAATAGGTATTTCCACCCTGCTGAAAAGTCTTTTGGAAACTGTAATTATAGGTGATCCCTCCGGACGTGTTAGTTCCCTGTTGTACCCAATAGGCAACAGGAGTAGCCGGGATGCTGTATTTTTTGGAAATAAATTTCAATCTGGCATCCTGAGGGTTTTGATTAATAAGATCTAAATAAGAGGAAGATGCATACATTTCACCCCAGCCTACATTTTGAATGTTAGCGTACATTGATCCGATCGTATACCAGCCATCATTATAATCACCATCTTTATTGTATTTGAATGCAAAAATGGTTTCTTTATTGATTTCCGGTGCTTTGATCGCATAAGAAGGTAATTCAGAATTGGCTAATAGTGAGTATTTTCCGGAGTTGATAACTTTCTCAGCATATTCAATCGCTTTGTCATTATTTTCCATGTAGAGATATACCCGTGAAAGTAACGCCTGTGCAGCCTGTTTAGATGCATAGGTGTTATTTTTGTCAAGACTCATCAGCTGCTCTGCTTTTTTGAGATCATTAACAATCTGATCGTAAATCTGACCAACACTTGCTCTGGCGGGCAAATCGTTTACATCATCGGAGGTTTTCAATGGTACTCCAGGATTGCCCGTTCCCTGATTGTAGGGCTTTCCAAATACATTCACTAAAGAGAAATAGACATAGGCCCGAAGGAAATAATTTTCGCCGATGAGCTGGTCGGTACTGGCATCTTTTCCTTCTGATATTTTCGAAATAACCCTGTTGCAACCAACGATTGCCTTGTAACCGGCATTCCATATGGTATTGGATCTCCCATTGTTTTTAATACTCCTGTAATTATAATAATAGAAAAACTGATCAGTGGTTGTTCCGCTGATATCAATATTATCTCCGCCATATTCACCAACCCGGTACAGATTGTTGAAAAATCCTCCTCCTTCAGCATCTCCTTTTAAAAGGGCATAGTTTCCGAGTGTAATGGTTTGTAACCCTGTTGGGTCCGCCAATATTTCATCAGACTCTTTAGAGTCATAGGGCGAACGGTCTATATTACAGGCCACTAAAGTGAGCGCTATAAGTGATAAAAATATTATTTTCATGATTTTGTACATTTTAAAAAGTGAAAGTGAATCCTAAGGAAAATCTTCTGGGAATGGGATATATTGCTCCTGCGTTACCTGAATAGACAGTTTGGCTGTCAGCAGGACCCGCTTCAGGATCGACTCCCGAAAATTTCGTAATGGTAAAGAGGTTTTCCCCCATAATGTAAATACTGGCAGAAGTGACTTTAATTTTTTCTACCAAAGCATCCGGGAAATTATAACCCAGTCTCAAAGATCGCAGTTTTACATAGCTTGCATCCTCCAGATAACGTGAAGATGGTTTATTGGTCAACGTATTATTGTTGAAAATTGCTACGGGATGTGTTGCAATATCACCTGGTTTTTCCCATCTGTTCCAACTGTCTTTTAAGACCATTTGGTTGTAATACGGATAAGCTCCGTCTGAATCAAATAATTCTCTGTACGAATTGTAGATCTGACCTCCCTGTGAAAAATAAATATTGGCATTGAGATAGAACTTTTTTACCGTAAGATTGGTACTAAATGATCCGTAATAATCCGGGGTAGCAGCACCTACAATTTGCAGGGTAGCCTGATTGTAGTTGGAGGTAAGACTTTTGCTGCCATCAGCATTGACGACTTCCCACTGGCCGGCACCATTATCAGGATTTACACCCATCCATTTTCTCATGTAAAAGGAAGTGACATCATTTCCTGCTATTGCTACCTGATTATTTAACAATAGCTGTGTACTGTTATTTCTTGTTGAAAGAACCCTGTTTTTATAGGTGCTGATATTAAAGCCTACGTCCCAATTAACATTTTCAGACTTTATAATAGCATAGTTAAGGTTGAATTCCCATCCTTTATTTCTTACATCTCCAACATTCAGATATTGCCTGTCAACACCTGTCAGTGAAGGTAGTGTAACCAGCATTAGTAGATCTTTAGTTTTATTGTTGAAATAATCAACATTTAAAGTTAATCGGTTATCAAATGCTCTGATATCCATTCCAATATTGTTTTGATAAATAGACTCCCAGGTTAAGTTCGGATTGCCTAATTGGTTCCATGTAGCTCCTATTTGGCCATTATATGTTTGTGTTAGGGCATACAGATCCTGCCATCCATAATTCGGGCTTGGTGTATTCCCTACAAGTCCTCTGCTGGCCCGTAATTTCCATTCATTGATTTGCTTGACCCTGAAAAAACTTTCTTTTTGAATATTCCATCCTAAGCTGTAAGAATAAAAGAGTCCATTTCTTTGGCTGGCACCAAATGCAGACGAAGATTCGCTCCTTAAAGAACCCTGAACGAAATATTTTTTATCATATACATATTCAGCATTGAATAAGAAGGCATTGTAAGCTCTGTCATATTTTGTACCTGAGGGTTTTCTTCCCGATGTAGCTCCGTTATCAAAAATATCTGTTCCCGGAACGACCCCATACACACCGGCTTTTGATATTTTATACATTCTGTCATTGTATTCGTATGCTGCTAAGGCATTAACGTTGTGAACTCCAAAATCTTTATCAAATCTCAACATTTGATTAAAAAACTTAGTAACATCTTTAAAATAGGATTCCGTTAATTCACCTTTATTGCTTTCTCCTGAAATGGATCTCGGATCTGTATAGGACATGTCGTCGTAATTTCTATAGGTGACATTGTTGGTTGTGACGAATTTTAAGTAATCTGTAAATTTAATTTCTGCATCAAAATTCCCTATAAGATCAAGTTGGTTGCTCTTGCTGTAGTTCCATTGTAAATCGTACAGATAGTTGGAATAATCTCTTCCGTACCAGGTTCCATTGTAAGAATTCGGATTTATTAAATTTCCGTTAGAGTCTCTTGGATTATCCCATGGCATATTGAGATACATCTGATAGAGAGAACCCTGCCGGTCTTTCCCGGTGGTGTAGGATAAACTTACTTTTGGTTTTAAAATCAGCCAGGGTTTTACGGTGTGATCATGATTGATTCTAAAGGAAACTCTATTGTATTCATAACCTTTTATCGTTCCGTTTTCATCATAATAGTTCCCTGAAATATAAGTCTTGGAATTCTGTGAACCTCCTCTGAAGTCTATGGTGTAGTTTTGGACAGCTCCGGTTTGGGTTCCATTTTTCAACCAATCGTAGCCTGGATTTCTGAGTTGGGAAGGTATTGCAGGTGCATTTTTTAAAGAAGTGAAATAATCGTGTAGTTGTGTCCCATCCATCAGTTTAAAACGTCCGTTATTGAATGTATTAAAAGAATTATTTACAGAAACATTCATTGAACTTTTTCCTGTGGTTCCTGATTTAGTGAAGACCTGTACAATTCCGTTAGCTCCGCGGGAACCATACAAAGCGGTTGAGGTTGCGTCTTTTAAAATGTTAATGCTTTCAATCTGGTTAGGGTCAAGATTAGGAGTTCCGTTCATCATAACACCATCTACGACCCATAAGGCCTGACTGGGGCCGTTGATGGTAGCGGTACCTCTGATTTTTACAGTTGCTGAAGATCCCGGGCGCCCTCCTCCCTGCATGATTTGTGCTCCCGCGGCTTTTCCTTGCAGAAGACTCGACACATCAGAAGTGTTGGCATCTTTTAATTTTTTGTCTGAGATTGTGGAAACGGCTGCTGTAAGGCTGGATCTCTTCTGAGCTTTATACCCTATAATTACAACATCTTCAATGTTTTTTTCCCGTAGTGTGTCTTTTTTTTTACCAGTCTGAGCGGATGCCAAACTGTATATTAAAAAAAAACACACAGTCGTTGTCAAACGTTTTGTTTGTTTATTCATACGTGCGTGATTTAATGGTGCGCACGAATGTACAAAAAAAATTACATCAATATTAATTTGATGTAAAAATTATCAATAATTAAAGGATTTGACTATTTTATTGGGTGATAGGTGGTGTTATGTTGTATAATATTTAATTTTATTAAATTGTGTAATGGTTCTGTATTCAGGAACTTATAGTTTATCCGGAATTGTTTTAATTATTTTTTAGTGTGGGGAAACAGGAGGATGGGAATGGAAAACATGCATGCTAAGGGCCAGTGAAACCCCAACAATGACCAGTCCTATTTTTACCCAGTCAATATTATGATTTTTATTGCTTTCAAAAATAATTACTGAAGAGATATGCAGGAAGATTCCTCCCACGATAGCTAAGAAGTAAGGTTGCAGATCCGGATTGAAATAATTACCCAATAGCATTCCCAGGGGAGAAGCAAGAGCAAACAAAGCAATGATCATATAAGTAGGATACAACGGCTTGCTTTGACCTTCTTTCCTGTTGAATAAAAATGCACCCAGAATAAAAGAAATCGGAATATTATGAAAAACAATTCCTAACAGATAAGGAGATAACACCACTTTTTCATTGGCAAGAGGAATTCCCTCTATGAAAGCGTGGACGAATAAGCCTACCATTAAAGCTGCAGGAAGAATATTATGTTCACTATGGTGATGGAAATGACCATGCTCAAAACCTTTGGTTAAAGCTTCCAGGATCATTTGCAGTAAGACTCCTAAAATAACAAAGATACCAATAACATTGCTTTTTTCTGAAGTGTATACCTGTGGGAAAACTTCATTTAAACAAATGGTAATCAGGAAACCCGCACTTAAAATCAAAAGGTTTTTAGCGAGCTTTTCTTTTTTACCAAAATGCTTTCCAAGGAATAACCCTGCAATTACACTTAGAATCAGTAAAAGAACTATGATCATGATTTTTTCTTAAATAAATTGATACAGCGTGGTGAAGTTTCTTTTTTAAAATCATTCAATTGATAATCACCCCAAATTTTGATCCGTTCAAAGCCGCATTCTACTGCGTAAGAATTGATCTCTTCCAATGTGTGAAGTTTCACTTTTTCGAAGAAATGATAAGGTTTGCCTTCTGATTCGAATCGTATATCTTTGACAATGTGCCTTCCTTCAATTTTTTTCCGGATTTTAAAATCAATGTCTCCACGACTGACCACAGACTCAGGAACCATTTTGCTCCGGACATATTCTTCATTAAGATAATCCAATACAAAATAGCCTCCGGGTTTTAAAACAGAATAAACGGATTGAAAAACTTTCCGATCATCACTTTCGTGATCAAAATACCCGAAACTTGTAAATAAATTGAAAACAGCATCCATAGGATCCGCATCTATAGGATTTCTCATGTCATGGACGTTGAATATAAGCGTCTGATTTTCAAATTGCTTATCAAATTCTATACTTTGTCTTGATAGATCAAGCCCCAAAACATCATACCCCAATTTATTAAGAAAAACAGAGTGTCTTCCTTTTCCGCAGGCTAAGTCGATAATTTTAGAAGAAGGTGGCAATTGAAGGCTTGCAGTAAGCTCTGTAATAAAGTTTTCAGCTTCTGTATAGTCTCTGTTGCTATAAAGTAAATGATAATAAGGGGTATCAAACCAAGATTCAAACCATTCCATAATGCAAAAATAACTAAATTTGTGCGGTAAAAGGAAAAGTATTTTAAGATTGAAAGATTGAAAAATTCAATTATTCAAAATATTGAAGGGCTAATCTTTTAATTTTTAAATTATTAAATCTTTTAATAACTATTTATGGATACAGAAAATATAAAAATTCAGATAAAAACTTTCTTCGGATTGGAGCAGATCTTAGCTGAAGAAATTAAAAAATTGGGCGGACGGAATGTTGAAGTTAAAAATCGTGCAGTAAACTGTGAAGGAGATTTAGGTTTTCTTTATAAAATCAATTATTCGGCAAGAACCGCTTTGAAAATCTTGGTTCCTGTTTTTGAGTTTAAGGCTTTTAACCAACATCAGTTCTATGATAAGCTTTTTAAAATGGAATGGGAACAGTTTATGGATGTCGACCAGTCATTTGCGATTGATGCTACTGTAAACTCTGAGACATTCAAGCATTCTCAGTTTGTGACTTTGAAGATGAAAGATGCAATCGTGGACTACTTTCAGGAAAAATTTAAAAAACGTCCCAACGTAGAGCCTAAAAATCCGGATATCAAATTCCACCTTCATATCGATAGAGAATTGGTAACTATTTCCTTAGACTCGTCCGGTGATCCTTTATTTAAAAGAGGATACAGAAGAGAACAGGGGGAAGCACCGATCAATGAAGTTTTGGCGAGCGGGATGCTTCAGCTTGCCGGTTGGGATGGAAAAGGAAACTTTCTTGATCCGATGTGTGGATCGGGAACTCTTTTAATTGAAGCGGCGATGATTGCTCTTGATCTCCCGGCGCAGATTTTTAGAAGAAGATTTGCTTTCCAAAACTGGAGTAACTATGATGCGGATCTATTTACCAAGATCAGAGAGTTCAGAGTGAACAGGGTAAGGGAATTTCATGGGAAAATTGTCGGTTATGATATCGATGGAAGGATGCTCAATGCAGCGGCAACAAATATTGAGGCTGCAGAAATGGAAGATATTATTGAAGTAAAAAGACAGAACTTTTTTGAATCTAAAAAAGAACTTTTTCCTTTATTAATGGTTTTCAATCCTCCATATGATGAACGAATCTCTATCAATGATGATGACTTTTATAAGAAGATTGGAGATACTTTCAAAACCCATTATCCAAACACTTTGGCCTGGCTGATTTCCTCAGATCTGGAAGCAGTAAAGAAGATAGGACTTCGTCCATCCAGAAAAATCAAGTTATTCAATGGAAAACTGGAAACAAGATTTTTACAATACGAGATGTATGAGGGAACTAAAAAGGTCCATAAACTCGAAAATCAATAAATATTTTATAAAGCCTTCCAATCTGGAAGGCTTTTTGCTTTCTGGTGGTAAAATTAAAGCACTTTTTTATGTCCTGGAATATTTTTGATACAGTAGATATCGTTCTTGAAGTATTAGATGGGTTAAGTGGTTCATCTGCTACACCCAGATCGGATATTGCACGCAAATCCGAAAAAAGAAAGAGATATAAGTATAATGTAGAATGTATGAGTGCTGGTATGGCTTTTATAAGTTCTGTCATCCTGTTTTCTATTCTTAAAGATCCACTGCCTGTCCAGCATCCTGTTCAAACAATTGTTATCATTGCTTCAATCGGTGTTTTCATCTCATCAGTAATCTGTCTCGGACTCTATTTTGTGACATTATTTTATTTCAGAAATATATTTTCAATGCTCTTTTTCTGTTGTTCTCTCATTCTTTTTTCAACATCAATGGTATTATGGATGTATTTTAAGTCCGGATTATTGTAAGGAGCTATTTATGGTATTTTATGTAATGAAGAAACTTTTAGAATTCTGGCTGTTAAAATAAGACGGCCATAATTTTTATTTTATGTCTTTATTTTTATTAATATCAGTTTATGTTATGTTTTTGTTTGATTAACCTGCCTTTTATTAATAAATATGTAATTTAAATTAAAATATTATTTTGTGAATTTTTAATGTGATTGAGGTTTTTATTTTATTGTTAATTAAGGATTTTAGTTTTCATTGATAAAATAATAGAGGATTTTGATAATTTATTATTAATTAATTGTTAAGGTTTGTTTTAGTTTCGTAATAAACAGTTAAATACTTTTTATTATGAAAAAAATTAGCCTACTATCTCTACTTACTCTATTGATAGGTATTTTCAGTATTAATTCATGTAGTTCTGATCGTTTAGATGATTCAGTAACTCCCGATAATCAACCTTCCTCGGCAAAGACTAATATGGGAGCTAAAGTTGCTGCTTTCGGTAAAAATCCACTTTCTGTTATGTATGTTGAAGTCAACAGTAATGATATCAGGGAAGTAGGTAAATATAAACTGGCAGACGGAAGGCAGCTTTTTGATGTGGCCATAATTTTTGCAGCTAATATCAACTATAATACTTCTACTCAAAAAGCCTACTTATCTTTTAACACTCAGGTGACAAATGTGCTTACTAATAAAAATATGTATATAAAACCTTTACAGGATAAAGGGATCAAAGTCATGTTGTCTATTCTTGGTAATCATCAGGGTGCCGGGTTTGCTAATTTTCCTAATCAGGCAGCAGCTCAGGCTTTTGCTCAGGAATTAGCTGACGCAGTTACTACCTATGGCTTAGATGGGATTGATTTTGATGATGAGTACGCGAATTATGGAGCTAACGGAACCGGACAGCCTAATCAGTCTTCATTTGTTTATCTGGTAACGGCACTTAGAGACTTGCTTCCTGATAAGATCATTTCTTTTTATAATATTGGGCCTTCTGCCAGTAATCTTTCTTACAATGGAGTAACGGTTGGATCAAAGGTAGATTATGCATGGAATCCATACTACAGCACATACTCTGCTCCCAATATACCAGGATTGGATAACGCTCATAAAGGTGCAGCAGCAGTGAATGTAAACCCAGGAACCTCTACTTTTACCAGCAGTTCTACAGCTACAAACTATGCACAGAGAACTAAAGATGATGGCTATGGTGTTTTTCTGTGTTATGATTTGGGATCTACCAATATAGCATCTTATTTTTCAGGGGCGACCAATGTACTTTACGGTCAAAATACAGTATATGGGGATGGAACAACAACTCCAACAACGGGGATAACATCTGGTGCTACTTATCAATTGGTTTCAGGAAGTAATGGAACGAGTATGCTGGATGTTTTGAATGCGGGTACTACAGATGGTACCAAAGTTCAGCTGTGGGCGTCTAATGGTAATACCGCGCAAAAATGGAAAATTACTGATGTAGGAGGAGGGTATTACAAACTTCAACCGCTTAATGCTCCTACAAAATCTTTAGATGTATCCAATTCCGGGACAACAAATGGAA
The DNA here is from genome assembly GCF_002216065.1 of Chryseobacterium sp. T16E-39. Lineage (NCBI taxonomy): Bacteria > Pseudomonadati > Bacteroidota > Flavobacteriia > Flavobacteriales > Weeksellaceae > Chryseobacterium > Chryseobacterium sp. T16E-39. The sequence continues at coordinate 4,655,648 of NZ_CP022282.1, forward strand.
CACAGGTACAAATCTATACGGATAATGGAACTAATGCTCAGAAGTGGAAAATAACATCCGTAGGAAACGATTATTATACATTGTCTCCTGCTCATGCGTCAGGTTTTAATCTTGATGTAAATAATGGTTCTGCAACAAATGGAACAAAAATCCAGATTTGGACGGCTAATACAGGCAACGCACAAAAATGGAAGTTGGTAAAATTATAATTTCTTCAGTTTAATTTTGAAGGACAGATTTCAAATTGAAATTTGTCCTTCTTTGTTTTTAATTATCTGATCATGGAGGGTGCATAGCCATATTGTTTTTTGAATGCGTAAGAGAAATGTGATAAATCCTCAAAACCCACTTCCATGAAAATATCAGAGGGCTTTTTATGTTTTTCAGTAAGATGATAGTAGGCCAACTCCAGACGTTTCCTGGTAAGCCATCGTTGAGGTGTAATCTGAAAAATTTTTCTAAAATCCCGGTTGAAAGTCGATAAGCTCCTGCCAGTCAGGTAGCCAAATCTCTCCAGTGGCATATTGAACATGTAATTTTTCTCCATAAAATGAATCAGATCGATTTTTCCCGGTTCTTCAAAATCAGCTAAAACCCTATCGATATCTGGATTGATTTCTCTTATAATACTGATAGATTCCATTATTTTTAATGAAGCTATATGCTCTGGGAAAGACTGTGTCATCTCAAAATACGGGATCAATGAAGCTAAGCAACTTTTTAATAAAGGATGATTGCTAAAACTGAAAATTTCCGGTTCTTTACGAAGTATTGGATGTTCGATGTTTAATGTAGAATAGAATTCTTTTAAACGCTCTGTTGTTAGATGCATGACCACTGCTTTATGTGGGCGTCCATCTTTGGGATAATTAATAATCGTTGCCAGCTGATTTCTTGGGATAAGGAATATATCTCCTGATGTAAAGTGATATGAACGATCGGCCTGGATAATCTTTGTTTCACCGGATATAAACCAAACCAGCATATGGTATTCAAAAACAGTTTCTGTTTTGAATAGCTTGTCTTCATAGGAAGAAAGTTTAATATCCGGTGTGATATATTTGATATGAAAATCCATTGACTTCAGTTTTTCAGTAACAAAATTATTCATTTAAACTAAGTTATTCAACATTGAATTGAATTCCAATCATTTCTTCACTGAGTTTCCATAGTCTTTTTGCATTTTCCTTATCTATAGAATAAGATTGTACACCTCTGATGGTAGATGGTTCATCATATCGGTGTTCGATTTGTCCATTATCTATTTCTGCAATATCACAATTTTCACAGTAAATTCCTCCGATATCATCTAATAACGGACTTGTTGCACACCAGACGGTGGTTGCTGCTCCCTGGGGAATTGTCTTTAATTTTGCTTCAACTTCCGGTTTTATTTTTCCGTCTGAATCATGGGTTCCCATTTGCTTAAAAAGCTCAATAGGTTCTTCTCTTCCCAGATCGGTTCCATAAACGGATCCGGGGTGCAAAGCGTAAGCTCTTACATTAAATGCTTTTCCTCTTGCATCCAGCTCAACAGCGAATAGATTGCTTGCTGTTTTTGATTGACCGTATCCCAGTAATGTTTGATATTCCCGGTGTTCAAAGTTGGGGTCTTCAAAATCAAACGGAGCCATCTGATGTCCATAAGAAGAAACATTAATTACTCTTGCTCCATCAGTTTTTTTAAGACTAGGCCATAATCTTGCGGTAAGCTGGAATTGACCTAAATAATTAGTCGCCAATTGGGACTCAATGCCCCGGCTGTCTCTGCGTAATGGAACCCACATAATTCCGGCGTTATTGATCAATACATCAAGTTTCCGCCCTGAAGCAATGAATTTTTCTGCAAAAGCATCAATAGAGACAGAATCCATCAGGTCCAATAATTCAAATTCAATATTTTGAACTCCGGAAAGATTTTTTGTAGCTTTTTCGAGATCTCTTGCGGGAACAATTACTCTGGCTCCAGCTGAAACCAATGTTTTTGTTGTTTCTAAACCGATTCCGGCATAACCACCAGTAATAATTACTGTTTTTCCATTGAGATCAATTCCCTGAATCACATCTTCAGTTGTAGACTGTGCATTAAAACCTGAGTGGATTGGACTCTGTAAATTTTTGTCTTGTATCATTTTTTTTATTTTTAATTGTAAGACAAAGGTAAAGGGTGTTAAAGTTCTCTGTTTTGTTTAGAATGTCAATTTACTTTGTTTAAAATTTCATGAATAATTAGCAATTAAGAAATGTTTCATAATTATTTTGAACACCTCGGTTATTTTGTAGGCTACTACTTGTTCGGTGTGTTAATTTAGAAGAATACCTGTTAAACTGTTTGTAAGTTCTTTTCTGAATGGTTAATTTTGACAAATTTTCAATTTGAAACCTACAATTTCCATCGTCATCGCTATATTTAATCGAAAAGATGAACTTTTCGAGCTTCTGAATTCTCTGACTCATCAAACGGACAGGGTATTTGAAATTATTATTGTAGATGATGGTTCTGTGATTGACCTTAAGCCAACAATCAAGAACTTTGATGAAATGTTGTCGATTAAATATTTCCGAAAAGATAATTCAGGACCTGGCCTATCCAGAAATTACGGAGCTCAGAGAGCAGAAAATGAATGGTTGGTTTTTGTGGATAGTGATGTTATTGTAGAGAAAGATTATATCGAAAATATTAAGAAAGATATTTTGGAAATTCCCTGTGATGCATTTGGTGGTGCAGATAAGGCTCATAAAGGATTCAATCTTATGCAAAAGGCAATTTCCTATTCTATGACTTCGGTATTTACTACCGGAGGTATTCGTGGAAATAAAAAAGCAGTCTCTAAGTTTCAGCCCAGAAGCTTTAATATGGGGGTAAAGAAACAGGTCTTCGATCAGGTTGGAGGTTTTTCTGAAATGAGAATAGGAGAGGATCCGGACTTGTCAATGACGCTTTGGGAAAATGGTTTTACAACAGCTTTTTTTGATGATATTGCCGTATATCATAAGCGTAGAGTTGATTTTGGAAAATTTTCTAAACAAGTCTTTCAGTTTGGTTGTGCAAGACCTATCCTTAATCAAAGACATCCTGATTATGTAAAGCTTTCTTTTGCTTTTCCAAGTCTTTTTTTATTAGGTTATATCCTTGGCTTCATTGAGTATTTTATACTGGGAAGGGGAATTATCCTTGCTTTATATGGTTTATATACGTTTCTCGTTTTCTTTCATGCTTTATGGGTGACCAGGAATATAAGTATTGCCGGGATGGCAGTTATTTCTACGTATGTTCAGATGTTTTCCTATGGTTACGGATTTTTAAAATCATGGATTCTGCTTAATGTTTTCCGAATGAAACCTGAAGATGCATTTCCAAAACATTACCATAAAAAATAAATGCTGTTGAATTTTCAACAGCATTTATTACAATAATGATTAGTATATGGATGTGTTTTCATGGTGGAGAACGCCTGTTTTTATCATGCATTCTTTCATTTTTTGGTAAGTTCTTTCAATATCGTGATCAAGGCCTATTGAGAATCTGATCAATCCATCAGATATTCCCATCGCAGCTCTTTCTTCTTCAGGAATTTCAGATGATGTTGAACTACCCGAGCATGAGAATAATGTTTTGTAAAATCCTAAACTTACTGCAAGGTACCCTAAGTTTTCCTGCTGCATCAGTTCCATTAGTTCATTAGCTTTGTCTGTTGTTCCTGCATCTAAAGTCATCAATCCCCCAAATCCGTATTCTTCATGCATCATACTTTTCATTAATTCATGATTTTTATGGGATGACAATCCGGGATAAGAAACTTTCAATCCGTCCTGTTCAAATCTTTCAGCGAGATATTGAGCGTTGTAGCTGTGCTGCTTCATGCGGATATGAAGTGTTCTGAGGTTCTTTAAAATGCTTGCAGAGCGGAAGCTGTCCATTGTTGGACCCAATAACATGCATGCCCCGTTATTTACATTTTTAGTATCATTGATAAATTCCTGTGTTCCACAGTAAACCCCGCCTACGGTATCACTGCTTCCATTGATAAACTTTGTTAAACTGTGAATTACAATATCAGCTCCCAATAACGTTGGAGAAATTGAAAGAGGCGAAAAAGTATTATCAACAATAAGTTTTAAATTGTGTTTTTTGCATATTTCAGAAAGCTTTCTAAGATCAGCAACCTCAAGAAGTGGATTACTTACACTTTCACAATAGATCACCTTAGTGTTTGGCTGTATCGAGTTTTCAATGGCTTCGATATTATTGATATCTAAGAAAGTTGTGTCAATATTAAAAGGAGGAAGGAAGTTTTTCAGAAATGCATAGGTGCCGCCATAAATGGTCCTGCTGGAAATAATGTGATCCCCACTTTTACAAACCTGTAAGAGAACAGAAGTGATAGCCCCCATTCCTGAGGCGGTAACATTAGCAGCTTCCGTGTTTTCCAGTTTAGCTAAAGCTTGAGCCAGATAAAGATTCATTGGAGATGAATGTCTGGAATATAAATAACAGCCTTCAGCATTTCCTTCAAATGTATCAAACATTGTTTTAGCGGAAAGAAAGGTATAAGTTGAACTGTCAGAAATTGAAGGATTTACTCCGCCAAATTCTCCAAAGTATTGTAAATCCTGTATTTCGTTTGCTGCGTTGAAATCTTCCATTGTTTTTGTTTTAAATTTGAACTATTTTAAGTTTTATTACAATGGTTCTCTCAAATTTTAGACTTTAAATCTATTATTTTATATTTTTATAGAAAATATGTTTGTTATATTTGTTTAAAATAATCTTTTTCAAAAAAAAAATCTATGAGCTTTGATGAAATAGACAAAAAACTGTTATTGTTTTTACAGGAAGATTCAAAACAAACCACCAAAGAGCTGTCTTACAAGCTTGGTTTATCCGTGACTGCAATATATGAGCGTATTCGTAAACTTGAAAATTCAGGGGTTATTTCAAAATATGTGGCATTATTGGATAAAAATAAGATTGGAAGAGATTTTATGGTATTGTGTCATGTGAAACTGATTCAGCATAAAAAAGAATATGTCCTGCAGTTTGAAAAAGAAGTAATGAATCTGCAGGAGGTTACAGAATGTTTTCATGTAAGTGGTGATTATGATTATATTCTTAAGATCTGCGTTCAGGATATGACAGATTACCGAAATTTTATGTTGACGAAACTCACTACTTTACAGCATATTGCAAGTACCCACAGTTCTTTTATGATCTCTGAGGTGAAGAATACGACAGTTGTTATTCTATAAATTTATATTATACAAGAACTCCGTTCTTAGAAGAGATAGGATCTGGGATGTCTTGTTCACCCATTATTTGTAATACGTCAATTTCTATAGTTCGGCAGATGGATAGCATGGGAATGTCAAACATTAATCCTCCAAAGGGATTTTCAGAATAATCTCCAACAAGCTCCATAACGATATAGATCCACCCCACCACTACACAAAAAGGAATGCTTGTCCAGATTCCCCAGTCTCCCAATTTTGCAAATTCATTAACCAAACCTAATGGAAGAAGCATAATGAAAATTACATTGAATACGAATGCTGTACTTGCAAACTGTCTTGGTGAAGGAAATTTTTTAATTCTTTCTGCCTGTCCCTGAAAATCATAAAACTGATTAAGACAGCTTTGCAATTGCATTTGATTAAAATCTGAGATTACTGCATCATTTTTTAGTTCATTGACTTCCTTTGCCTGTTTTGAAATCAGATAGGTTGCAAAGTTTTTATATTCTGACTGCAGTGCAAATTCTTCTGTGGAGAGGTATTTATGCAAAAAAATAGGAGTTCTTCCATAATCAGGAAAGCCTGCTTTCATTAGTCTGTGACGTCTGATGTTAATGGCGCCAAAATGTCTTTTCAGGCTGATATGCTCCCATTCAGTAGGAGTGAGCAGCTGCTCGCGGAAAGTATATAGCCAGGCTATGTGACGGTATGCGATTACCTTCCGTCTCTCGTTTAAATCGGTCTGGTCGCCATTTTCAGTTTCGAAGGCGTAGAGCATTGCTGCAAAAGAACGGCTTGAGTTAACTATTGCACCCCATATTTTTCTGGCCTCCCATAATCTGTCATAAGCCTGATTGTTTTTAAAACCTACATAAAACGCTTCCGCGGTACCAATTAATGCGAGAGGAACCCAGGGAATAATCATCCATTGCCAATTGAAAAAATAATATATCGTAGCAACAAGGGTACACCAAGCTGTAAGCCATATTAAATGCGAACCCGCAAGATTGAATATTTGTTTGTAATTGAAATACTTGGTTGTAATCATAAGAAATGGATGTGTTTTTATCGGTGTGTCTTTATCAAAATGAATACCAAGTTGTCCTAAGTGCTTAGGAGTTTATTCTTCATCGTATTAAAGAACTGTTTTACATTATTATTCCTTACATTTTATTTTCTGAAGAAGATAAATGTTGATTAAAAGTAATAAAAAATTGCATAAAAAAACCTCTAAGTAAATAGAGGTTATATTTTTTATATAAATTTAATATTGGAGCATTTCTTCAATTTTCCTTGTCAGCTTCTCTGCGTTAGGAAGCATTTCTTTTTCTAAGACCAAATTGATAGGTACTGCCGGGGTATTTAGTGATCCCATTGTTTCTACCGGAGCATCCAGGTATTTGAAGCAGTTTTTAGAAATACGGTGTGCAAAAGCTTCAGCAAATGAATTATTGATCTGTTCTTCTGTAAGAACGATACATTTTCCATGTGCTTTCACTCTTTCGAAAACAAGTTCTTCATCAAGAGGAATTAATGTTCTCAGATCGATTACTTCAATTCTTCCGTTGAAGTTTTTAGCAGCCTCTTTTGCCCAGTAAACTCCCATTCCGTAAGTTACCACCAATAATGTTCTGCCTTTATTTGTTTCGTCCTTATCAGCTTCAATAATAACTTTCCCTTTTCCAAACGGTAGAACATAGTCTTCCGCCGGCTCTATGGTTTTTGCATCTTCTGTTCCAGGAACTTTACTCCAGTACAATCCTTTATGTTCCAGCATGATTACCGGATTCGGATCATAATAGGCCGCCTTTAACAAACCTTTGAAATCGGCTGCGTTGCTAGGATAAGCTATTTTAATTCCTTTAATATTAGCTAAAATACTTTCCACACTTCCACTATGGTAAGGTCCACCACCACCATAAGCCCCGATTGGAACTCTGATGATATTGCTTACCGGGAATTTGCCGTGGCTTAAATAATTTGATTTTGAAATCTCAGTAATCAACTGGTTAATCCCAGGATAGATATAGTCTGCAAATTGAACTTCAACGATTGGTTTTAGACCAACAGCACTCATTCCCACAGTGGAACCTATAATATAAGCCTCCTGAATAGCTGTATTGAAAACTCTTTTGCTTCCGAACTTTTTACCTAATGTAACAGTCTCCCGGAAAACACCACCGATTCTTTCTCCAACATCCTGACCATATAGCAATGCCTCCGGATGTTTCCACATCAATTCCTGAATGGCATGAATCGCAGCGTCTACCATCACGATTTTTTCTCCACCTGCAGGTTCGCGTGTCCCTGTTTCCTCTGTAATAGGAGTGGGAGCAAAAACATGCTGCATTACGGTCTCGGGTTTCGGATCTTCAGCTTTTTGGGCTCTTTCAAAGGCGTCCTCAACTTCTAATCGTGTTTTCTTTGTGATTTGTTTTAGCAGCTCTTCATCAGCTCCGGTTTCCAACAACTGTTTTCTCAGAATTTCTCCCGGGTCCTTTGCTCTGTGTTTTTCTAAATCTTCATCATCTCTGTAAAACTCTCTTCTTACCCCTGATGTATGGTGTCCAATAAGTACTGTTTTTGCACATACTACCAATGGTTTTCTTTCTGTTCTTACAAAGTCTACAGCCTTTTTCATGACCTCGAAACTTTCTGCGAAGTCAGTTCCATCCACTCTCATTCTGCTTAACCCTGTAAATCCTGCTACAAAATCGTAGGCGTCACATGTTCTGGCCTCTTCTTTAGTTACAGAAATTCCCCACTCATTATCCTGAACCAGAAATATGATCGGGAGTTGATGTAGTGCTGCAAATTGTAATGCCTCACTTACTTCTCCTTCAGTTACGGAATTGTCGCCCAAGCTGCATACGACAACGGGATTGTTTTCAAAATTTTGCAATTCAAAATCCTGAATATATTTTATTCCCTGTGCTACACCTGTAGTCGGGATGGTTTGCATTCCTGTAGCAGAACTCTGATGAATGATTTTCGGCATCTTTTCATCTCTGCTTGATGGATGTGAATAATAAGATCTACCTCCGGAAAAAGGATCGTCGGCCTTAGCTAATAGCTGCAACATCAATTGATAAGGTTCAAAGCCGATACCAAGTAAAATGCTTTCATCTCTGTAATAAGGAGATACCCAGTCTTCTTTTTTTAATTGATAAGCTGTTGCCAATTGGATAGCCTCATGACCTCTTGAAGTGCTGTGGACATATTTACAGACATTTCTATTTTCTTCGTAGATGTCTGCCATTGCCTTTGCAAGCATCATATGGGTGTAAGCTTTAAGTAAAATATCCTGAGAAACTTTCTCGTGAAGTGTATTTTCCATAGGAAGCAAATATACATAAAAAAACAAAATACTAACAATCGTTAGTATTTTGTATTATCTATTTATTTTATTGATTATGATTTCAAAATTTTTTCTGAGATCGTTTATTTTTTTTCTTTTTTATAATAGCTTGTAAGTTGTTTTAATAGAGTGTGGTAAGCATTTTTATGATGTTTGTATATGAATTTTATGCCGGCATACTCAAGAATAACTCAACTAATCACAATACAAAATTTAATTGGAGAGTATTCATAAAAACTAATTGAATACCAAAAAAAATTGGAGTAACTTTACATTCTCTTTTTTAATTAAAAAGCTAGAAAATACATGTATTTAGTTTTTGACACAGAAACCACAGGGTTACCAAAGAATTTCAATGCTCCCCTTTCAGACTCAGATAACTGGCCAAGAATGGTACAGATAGCCTGGCAATTGCATGATGATGATGGGGTATTGATTGAAAATCAGGATTATATCATTAAACCTGAAGGTTATGATATTCCCTTTAATGCCGCGAGGATTCACGGAATTACAACGAAAATTGCGAATGAAGAGGGTAGAGATCTTGAGGAAATTCTTCAGGAATTTTCCAAAGTCCTTCATAAAGTGAGAGTTGTTTCCGGACATAATGTAGAGTTCGATTACAATATCGTTGGTGCTGAATTTTTTAGAAAAAATATAACAGATAACCTTCAGGAAAAGCCTAAGGCAGATACCATGATCTTAGGGACGAATTTTTGTCAGCTTGGAGGGGGAAGAGGAGGAAGGTTCAAACCTCCAAAATTGGAAGAGCTTTATGAAAAGTTATATGGAAATAAATTTGATGAAGCTCACAATGCAGCCGCGGACGTAAATGCTACTGCTCAGGTTTTCTTCGAAATGATGAGGATAGGAGTGGTTCCTTCGGATGTTTTAAAAATTTCTGAAGATCAGCTTGCTTACTTTAAATCTTTGCATCCTGACCCTATTAAGCCTTTTGGAATTATTATCCGAAGACAGGTTGCGGATTTCCATAATAAGAAAAAACAGCAGGATTTTGGCAGTGTTGATGAAATTGATCTTGGTAAATATTTCAATTTTAATAATCACAGCGTCTTTTCCACATTAATGGCGACATCGAGCATTAATGATTTAATTAAAAGGGCTTCTGATGATAATTTCCCAGCTGTTGGTATGGTAGATCTGGGGAATATGATGGGGGCTTTTAAATTCGTTTCTGCTGTAGAGGGTGCAAATGGGGATAGAGCTAAAAAACATAAAGAATATATAGCAAAAAAACAGGAAGCAGAAGAAAATGGAACAGAATTTAATGAAGAAGAACCTGTTTCAGAGCCATTGATTCCTGTGGTCGGTTGCGAATTTTATATTTCTGATCGGTATGAACAGAAACAATTTACTAAAGATGATCCTGATAGAAGGACTCAGGTGGTTTTACTAGCTAAGGATTTTAATGGCTACAAAAATTTAGCAAAACTTTCCAGTATTGGATTTTTAAAGGGGTTCTATTTTGGAGTTCCGAGAATCAGCCGGGAACTCATTGCTGAGTATAAAGAAGGGTTAATTGCTTTGACCTCTGGTATTTTAGGAGATATTCCAAGTGCTATTTTAAATACCGGGGAACAGAAAGGTGAAGAGCTTTTTAAATGGTGGAAAGATACTTTTCAGGATGATTTTTATGTTCAGATTCAGAATCATAATCTGCCCGAAGAAGAGCATTTAAATGAAGTTTTATTGTATTTGGCAGATAAATATGATACAAAGATATTGGCTCAGAATGAAACTTTTTATACAAGCAAGGACGATTCTAATATTCAGGATATCGTAAGCTGTATTAAAGATGGTGAAAAACTGTCAACGCCTGTTGGTAAAGGTTTTGGAAAAAGACGTGGTCTTACGGCTGGTGAATATTTTATCAAAAATTCAGATGAAATAAAAGAAACCTTTCTTGCGTATCCTGATGCCTTTGATGCTTACGAAGAATTTACCGCCAAATTTAAACCGTATACGTTAAAAAGAGACGTATTGCTTCCTAAATTCGACATCCCTCAGGAATTTGTTCATGCTGAAGATGATGTTGATGGTGGTAAGCGTGGTGAAATGGCATATCTAACGTATTTAACATATGAGGGTGCGAAGAAGAGATATGTTGAAACAGGAATTACAGATGAAATTAAAGAGCGTCTTGATTTCGAATTGGAAGTTATTGCCAATACAGGATATCCGGGGTATTTCTTAATTGTTCAGGATTTCTGTAATGAAGCCCGGAATATGGGGGTTTGGGTAGGTCCTGGAAGGGGATCAGCCGCAGGATCTGCAGTTGCTTATACCATTGGAATTACCAATGTGGATCCTATTAAATATGACCTCCTCTTTGAGAGATTCCTGAATCCTGAGAGGGTTTCCATGCCGGATATTGATATTGACTTTGATGATGAAGGACGGGATAAAATTATTAAATGGGTAATTGATAAATATGGGCAAAATCAGGTTGCTCAGATTATTACCTATTCGGTTTTAGGGGGGAAATCAGCTATTAAAGATGCCGGAAGGGTATTGGATGTTCCGATTCCGGATACTAATAATATTGCAAAACTGATTCCTTCAACGCCGGGGATGAATATCGCCAAAGCTTTAGCGAAATATGATAAATTAAAGCCTGAAGAACAGATGCTCGTTGATGAAATGAGATATGTTCTGGATAGTCCCGAAGATCCCCGTTTTGATGTACTTGCCAGTGCTATGAAAATGGAAGGGTGTATCAGGAATACAGGGATTCACGCTTGTGGGGTTATTATCACTCCGGAAGATGTTAGTAATCTGGTTCCCGTTACAATTGCTGCAAAAGATGCTGATATTCTCGTTTCGCAGTTTGATAACTCGGTAGCAGAAAGTGCTGGATTGCTAAAAATGGACTTTTTGGGTCTTCGTACATTGACGATTATTAAAGACGCTTTAAAGTTGGTTAAGGAAAGGCATAATGTTGATATTGACCCGGATGAAATTCCTTTAGATGATGCTAAAACGTATCAGTTGTTTAAAGAAGGAAGAACTGTGGGGATTTTCCAGTATGAAAGTCCCGGGATGCAAAAATATATGCGTGAGTTAAAGCCGACTGTTTTTGCTGACCTTATTGCCATGAATGCATTGTATAGACCGGGTCCTATTAAATATATTCCAAACTTTATCAACAGAAAGCACGGGATTGAGGAGATTGTGTATGATTTACCCGAAACAGAAGAGTATTTAAAGGAGACTTACGGAATTACAGTATATCAGGAACAGGTAATGCTTTTATCTCAGAAGTTGGCCAACTTTACAAAGGGAGAAGCTGATACATTGAGAAAGGCGATGGGTAAAAAGCAGATTGATGTTCTGAATAAGATGTACCCTAAGTTCATTGAAGGAGGAAGAAAGAATGATCTGAATGAAGAGAGGTTAGAGAAAATCTGGAATGACTGGAAAGCTTTTGCGGAATATGCGTTTAATAAGTCCCACTCGACATGTTATGCTTTTATTGCCTATCAGACTGCCTTCCTGAAAGCTAATTACCCTGCGGAATATATGGCAAGTGTAATGAGTAATAACATTAACAATACAGATTCTATTACCATGTTCATGGAGGACTGTAAGAGTATTGGTGTTGATGTTTTGGGGCCTGATGTTAATGAATCTCAATACAAATTTTCGGTAAACGAAAAAGGACAGATCCGTTTTGGTCTAGGAGCGATCAAGGGGATTGGAGAAGGACCTAGTGAAGGTATTACCAGAGAAAGAGAAAACGGAAGATTTAAAAATATATATGATTTCTTTGAAAGGATTTTGCCTTCTCAAATGAATAAAAGAGTAGCGGAAAGTTTAGTGCTGGCCGGAGCTTTTGATGAATTGGATTCTTTCCATAGAGGACAATATTTTGATATCGATCCTGCGGGGAGAACAAATCTGGAAAGATTGATAAGATATGGACAGAGTTTTCAGGAGGGTAAAAATGAAATGGAAAATTCACTTTTTGCTGATTTTGCAGAAGAGGTTCAGATAGAACAGCCAAAATTAGCGCCTTGCCCTGAATGGCCGAATATGCACAAACTGAATAAAGAAAAAGAGATTATCGGTTTCTATCTTTCTGCACACCCTTTGGATGAATTTAAATATCAGTTCCAGTTTATTCAGGGAAGTCTTTCCAGAAAATCTGTTTTAGAAAAAGAAGAGCACGGTAAAGCGGTGGTAGATGAGGCTCCGATTCTTGAAGTGGATTCTCCGGAAGAAGCTGTTGATTTAACAGAAATTGTTTCTGATGAAATTTTAACAGGTGAGGAAGTTATTGAAGAAGTGACTAAGAAAGCTGAGCCGAAAGGTAATTTTCTATTCTTAAATCTTGATGAAGTAGATGCTTATAAAGAGCAGGCTTTTGCTAACAAGCAGGAGGAATTGTTTGAAGAGAAGAAAAAGGACTGGAAGACTCTGCAGAAAGAAAGAGAGAATGGAGGTGGCGGAAAGGAGTATACTGTTGCAGGTCTGATTACTGAATATAGGGTTCAGGATGGGTTCAGGAGTGGTGAAAAAGTAGCCTTTGTTACACTGGAAGATTACTCTGGGTCCTATTCATTCAGATTGGGGGATAGGGATTATATGAAATTAAAAGAAAAGCTGGAAGTTCAGCGTTTTGTTATTTTTAAAATAAAATTCGCTCAGGTAAAGGATGGACGTGTTTTTGTAAATGTAAATGATGTAATTGAACTTCAGGAAGCTTTTGAACGGTTTGCTAAAAGTATTTCTTTAGTAATGGATGTGATGGACTTCAGGCCGGAAGATCTGGAATTTTTCAGAAATGTTCTCGATAAGAATAAAGGGGATCAAAAGTTTAAATTTTATATAAAAGATATGGATGATGATTCTCAGATTGAGGTCCAATCCATGAAACATTCCGTTGATCTCAACGGGGATCTCATTAAAGAAATTCAGTTACTTAATAAATATGAATTTTATTTAAACTAAAATAGAATTATGGTATAAAAAAAGCGGTCTTTGATCGCTTTTTTTGTGTTATTTAAGGTAATATTTAAAAATAATTAAAAAGGAATTAATAATGATTTTATCCTGTTGAGGTGAAATTCATATGTTTTAATTGTGTTTGTAATTATTTGTTTATCAGCAATTTGTGTTATTTCAACAATTGTTGACTTTTTAATTAAAATTAAATGTTTGTTTAATTCTTTATAATAAAAATGGTTAAATTGTGTAGTAATTAGTAATGATTTTAATATTTTATTGAATTTAATTGAAATATTTTTTACATTTACCGTCCAATTTAAATTTTTACTGTATATGAAAAAACTTCTACTAACGTCTCTGATATCTCTAGGGATTGGGGTATCCGCACAGACAAACATCGCTGGTTATTCTTTTAATAAGACCACGGGCGTGACTTACACACCTATTACAGGTGGGACTAAAGTATTTCCTTCAGGATCTAATACAACGTATGATGATGAGGTTTCCTCTGCCATTACACTTACTTCACCTTTTACCTTTGGGGGAGTTGCAGTGAATACGGTCTATATTAGTTCAAATGGTTTTATAACTTTTGGAGCTGCGCCATCTACAACAAGTTATACTCCTTTATCAACCTTGGGGTCAACCGTTGGGGCAATTTCAGCTTTTGGACAGGATGGAGGTTTTTCATCATCAGATACTACTCAGCCTCCGGGCAATCATGAAGTCAGATATCAGGATTTTGGAACTGAGTTTGTAGTTCAGTGGCAGGATCATGCAAACTATGACAATAGAGCTACTGAAAGGCTTAATTTTCAAATTCATTTAAATTATGCCACAGGTGCAATTAATATCGTTTATGGTGATTGTACCGATCCGGGAACAGTTTCTACTACTAAGGTTCCACAAGTTGGTATTAGAGGAAACAGTACTTCTTACTCAACCAATGTAAGTCCGCTTATGATTGGTAATGTACCGGCTGGAACAACTTGTGATTGGTCTAAAGCTGTTACCGGGAATTCAAATTCAAGCAATATGCTTTTTTCAGGAAGCACGAATGTGAACGTAAAGATTCCAAGTGGTTTGCAGTATACATGGACGCCTGGTACTCAGTTGCCGGTGAGAACTTTTGCTGCAACAACTGCAATAACCAATAGTGGTGCAACAATTAATTGGACAGCTCCAACAGGTGCTACCGCTTATAATGTTCAGTATAGAGATTCAGGAAGCTGTGACTGGACTAATTTTAGTGGTAATCCTGTTTCTGGAACGACTGCTTCAATTACAGGTTTAACGCAAAACACGACATATCAGGTTCAGGTGCAGGCTTTAAATGGTACTACACAGGCTACGTATTCTCATATACCTAATTTAGCAGGAACTGGTAATGGTTATGTTACGGCTGGTTCTTTTATAACTTTAGCCAATTGTACAAGTACAGTTACAGGTCTTACTTCCTCTGCATTAACACCGGATACAGGAACTATTAACTGGACGGCTTCCACAACTCCTCCGACTAATGGATATGAATACTATTATAGTACATCGTCTACAGCTCCTACAAATGCTACAACGCCATCAGGTGTAACTGCTGCAGCTGTTGTAACAGCAAACTTATCGGGATTACTTCCTGGTACACAGTATTACTATTGGGTAAGAGCAAATTGTAATGGAACAGATAAAGGGGTGTGGTCCAGCTCTGCAAACTTTACAACATTAAGCCTTTGTCCTACAGTTACATCTCCGGGAACAGCTGAAGGTGGTGTAAGTACTACTCCTACAATAACCTGGACTGCTGTAAACGGTGCAACGGGTTATACGTTAAAAGTGGGAACTACTTCAGGTGCCAGCGATGTTGCTAATGTGACGCTGGGAGGTGCAGTAACTAGCTATACGCTTACTACAACATTAGCAAATTCTACGACATATTATTATTCTTTATCTGCAAATACTTCTACAACTGCTGGTCCGGTTACACCTTGTTCAGAAAGAACATTCACAACGGCATGTCCGGCAACCAATGTACCTTATGTTTTAGATTTTGAAAATGTGCCGGCTTCTTCATTGCCTGGTTGTTCCAGCGCAATTAATGTGGGAACAGGAAATATCTGGACAACAGAGGCAGGATATGCTCCTTTTAATAGTTCCGGAAAAGTATTGAGATATAAATGGAATTCTTCTTCTGCTGCGAATACCTGGTTTTTCACTCAGGGGATTAATTTAACAGCTGGTTCTTCTTATACAATCAGTTATAAATATGCCAATAGCGGTACCACTTACGCTGAGAAATTAAAAGTTGCTTACGGAACTTCTTCCAATGTAGCTGGAATGACCAACGTACTTGCGGATTATCCTAATATTAATGATGGAGTAATACATTCAGAATCTCTTACTTTTACACCTACTACTACCGGAGTTTATTATTTTGGATTCCAGGCGTATTCAATAGCTGACAGATTCTATTTAATGGTTGATGATATTAATATTGATCTTACATCAAATTTAGCAACAAGTGAGGTGAAGGATATTAAAAACAATATTAAAGTATATCCAAATCCTTTCAGTAGCGATCTTAATATTTCTGATATTTCTAAAGTGAAATCTGTTTCCGTTTCTGATGTGGCAGGAAGATTGGTGAAAACAATCACTAATCCTACTTCAGTTCTTCAGTTAGGAGAATTAAAATCAGGAATGTATATGGTTACACTTGAGATGAAAGATGGTTCTAAACAAACGATAAAAACGATCAAAAAATAGATCTTGATTTAATTTATAAATAATGATGGCAGCTAAGTTTTTAGCTGTCATTTTTTTACTTTATATGTGATATTATTAGTAAATTAGTATTCTAAACACTATACACTTTAATTTATGACAAAATTTTTACTATCGTGCTTATTGATAATAAGCGTGGCTTTGCATGCCCAGATTAACTTGGGTACAGGAAGCACCGACGTAGGAGTTGCTCCTATCAGTACCTATTATGGATATTCCTATGTGCAGCAGATTTATCCAAAGCAGGAAATCAACGCCAATGCTGCAGGAAACATTACCGGCATGAAATTTTATTTAGACCCGGCAATGTCTTTAGCTAATTCATCTGATTGGGTGGTTTATCTGGGACATACGACAAAATCTAATTTTACCTCTGATACAGACTGGATACCATCTACCCAACTGACACAGGTATATGCAGGAACCGTTACCAACGCAAATGGTGTCGTGGAAATCACTTTTGCAACACCGTTTCCTTATAACAATACAGATAATTTAGTGGTAGCAGCTGAAGAAAATTCTGCAGGTTATGATAACAATGATGAGGTCATGTATGTATATCCCGGAGGTTCAAATTCAACTCTTTATTTTAGAAGTGATGGAACGAATCCTGATCCTGCTTCTCCACCAGGAGGGGATTTGGCGGATTATAAATCAGTGGTTACCTTTCTGGGGCTTACAGAAAATCCAATTCCTGCCTGCCCGTTTGTAACGAGTCCGATGAATAATGCAACTTTTGTTTCCTTGTCTCCAACCATTAGCTGGAATGCCATTTCCGGAGCAACGAGTTATAAAGTATCTATAGGAACTACTTCTGGAGGGACTGATATTGCCAATCAATTGTCTGTAACAACTAACAGCTTTACACCTTCTGCGGCATTGACTGCAAATACCACATATTATTTGAAGGTAATTTCTGTATCAGGTACCGGCGAGTCGACAGGATGTTCAGAAACCATATTTAAAACAGTTCCACCATTGCCTCCAAATGATGACTGTGCAGGAGCGATCAGCTTAACTGTAAACCCTGATCTTAACTGTGGTGTAGTAACTGCAGGTTATACCTTAGGGGCAACAGATTCGGGATTGATTCCAGATCCTTGTGATGGTGATCCTGATGATGATGTATGGTTTAAGTTTGTTGCTACAAATACCACACACAAAGTATCTCTCTTAAATGTAGCTTCTGTAGGTACAGTTAATGATGATGACACTTATTTCCAGGTATTTAGCGGTGCATGTGGGACATTGTCAAGTATCCTGTGCTCAGATGCTACTTCTTCAGTAGTTTCAGGGCTTACTGTTGGGGAAACTTATTATGTAAGGGTATATAGTTATTCTGATACAGGTTCTAATCAAAGTTTTGACATTTGCGTGGGAAGCATTCCACCACCACCTGCAAATGATGAATGTTCAGGAGCCCTTGTAGCATCGGCTTTCCCTTATACTTATTTTCAGGCTGACGGAGGTGGAGCTACCAATAATGGTGGATTTGTTACAGCTTGTTCTAACAGTATGAATGATGGCACCTGGTTTACATTTGTAGGAGATGGAGGAGTATTTGATATTACGGTTACAATGCCTGCTGGCAGTGATTTTGATTCACAGATAGGTGTTTACAGTGGTACCTGCGGAAGTTTGCAGTGTGAAGATACTGTAGATGATACCGGTTCTGGGGAATCAGAAACAATTTCTATCCCTACATTATCAGGAAATACTTACTATGTAAATATTGGAGATTTTAGTGGATTTACAGATAATATGGAAGGAGCCTTTACAATTACGATCAGTAAAAATAACCTGGGAACTTCTGAAGTGGCAGGAAATAAAAAAGAAATCACGATCTATCCTAATCCATTTACCGATTCGATCAATATTTCAGATATTGATAAAGTTAAATCTATTTCTGTTTCTGATATGTCAGGAAGACTGGTTAAGACGATAGATAATCCTGGTTCAGTGATTTATTTAACTGGTATTCAGGGAGGTCTGTATTTGGTAACTTTACATATGAAAGATGGTTCCAAACAAACCATTAAAGCAATCAAAAAGTAAAATCAATTTTTATTTATAAATAATGATGACAGCTAAGTTTTTTAGCTGTCATTTTTTTAAGATATACGTTTTTTATTGGTAAATTAGTGACTCGATACCAAACTTATAATTATGAAAAAAATTCTACTTTCATGCTTGTTGACTCTAAGCATGGCTTTAAATGCTCAGATTAATCTGGGAACAGGAAGTACTGATGTTGGAGCAGCTCCGATAAGTACGTACTATGGATACTCATATGTACAGCAGATTTTCTCAAAACAGGAAATTAACACGAATGCAGCAGGAGACATAACAGGGCTCACGTTTTACAGTAATCCTACATTGTCTATGACTCATTCTTCGGACTGGGTAGTGTATTTGGGACTTACAACAAAATCGAATTTTTCTTCTGAGTCAGATTGGATACCTGTTGCTGACTTAACACAGGTATATGCCGGAACAGTGGCTAATGTCGGTGGGGTAGTGAACGTTACTTTTGCGACACCGTTTCCTTATAATAACATAGATAATTTGGTAGTAGCTGTTGACGAAAACTCTCCGGACTACGATGATAATGGTGATGAAATAATGTATGTGTATCCTTCAACGTCTAATTCAACACTTTATTTTAGAAATGATGGGACCAATCCGAATCCTTCTTTTCCTCCGGTTGGGCATTTGGAGTCATATAAATCGGTGATAACTATAAACGGACTTATTAAAAAGCCGATTCCGGTTTGTCCATTGATAACATATCCAACAAATAATGCAGCTTATATTCCATTATTGCCTACGATTCTCTGGAATCCGGTAACCGGAGCTACAAGCTATAAAATATCCATAGGCACAACACCGGGTGGAACTGATATTGTTAATCAGCAGTCAGTAACTGTAGGTAATTTTGTTTTGCCTTCTTTGTTAAGTGCGAATACCACGTATTATGCCCGCGTAGTTTCTGTATCAGCCGCCGGTGAATCATCAGGTTGCTCTGAAACTGCGTTTAAAACAGCGCCGCCTTTACCTTTAAATGATCAATGTCTTGGAGCTGTTGCTTTAACAGTAAATCCTGATCTGAATTGTGGTACTGTAACTTCCGGGTACACATTGGGGGCTACAGGTTCCGGATTGGCTGCGGCTCCATGTCATGGTGATCCTGATGATGATGTATGGTTTAAATTCGTTGCTACGAAAACAACTCAGAAAATTTCCCTTTTAAATGTTACCTCTATTGGAACAGTTGATGATGATGATATCTATTTTCAGGTATTTAGTGGGTCTTGTGGTATCTTATCAAGTATCCTGTGTTCTGATGCCACTTCGTCTTTAGTTTCAGGACTTACAGTGGGACAAACTTATTATATCAGAGTATACAGTTATTATGGAGCCGGAAGCAACCAAAGTTTTGATATTTGTGTGGGTAGTATTCCGCCTCCACCGGTAAATGATGAATGCTCCGGAGCTTTGTTGGCATCTTCTTTCCCTTACACGTATGTACAGGCCGATGGAGGGGGTGCAACGAATAACGGAGGATTTATTACAGCTTGTGATAATGGAATGAATGATGGAACATGGTTTACATTTGTCGGAGATGGTGAAACGGTTAATATTACAGTTAGCATGCCGGCAGGAAGTGATTTTGATCCTCAGATTGGTGTCTATAGTGGTACTTGCAATAGTTTATCATGTGAAAATACGGTAGATGCTATGGGGGATGGAGAGACAGAAACAATAGCCGTCCCAACAGTATTGGGAACGGTTTATTATGTGAATGTCGGACATTACAGTCAGTATACGGATGAAATGGAAGGACCTTTTACGATCAATATGTTCAAAGAAAGTTCTGACAGAAATGCTTTAGGGGTTTCTAATGCTATAGCAGGTAAAAAGAGCACTGGGGTGTATCCAAATCCGTTTACAGATGTTTTAAATATTTCAGATAGTGCAAATGTGAGATCTGTCTCAGTTTCTGATCTTTCCGGAAGATCCGTGAAAGTGATCACTCATCCTGATTCTACGATTCATTTAGGTGGTCTGAATTCAGGCATATATCTGATTACTCTTGAAATGAAGGATGGTTCTAAAAAGACCTCAAAAATAATTAAAAAGTAAAATAACTTAAATACAAAGAAAAAGGTGGCTGATTGCCACCTTTTTTATTTATTGGGAACAGGTTGTATATCTCCAGTACTCATATGTTCAAAAACAGTAGGGAAAAACATGACGAGTATAAAATAAACAATGATCATTAACGCAATTAAGGCGAAAAGAATAATTATAAAACTGCTGGGTTTGTTTTTCTTTTGTGGTTCCATGATTTTGTGGTATTGGGTTAATAGATTAATTTGATATACAATATTAAGCTAATTTCTTGCCACACTGTTTACAGTACCGTGCATCGTCGTCAATATCTTCATTTCCGCACCTTTCACAGACCATCTCCAGGTTTTGTCTTTTGTTTCGCATTTCTGCGGTTACAATTCCGGTTGGGACTGCGATAATAGAATATCCGGCAAGCATCAGGATCACTGCAAAAAACTTTCCCATCGGGGTAATAGGGGAAACATCCCCATAACCAACTGTAGTTACCGTAACTACAGCCCAGTAAATGGATTGCGGAATGGTCTCGAATCCTGTTCTTCCCCCTTCTACCATAAACATCAATGAGCCGACAATCACTGAAAAGATAATGAGAAACAGAAGGAATATATAGATTTTTCTAGAGCTGTTTTTTAGTGCACGTACAATAAGATACCCGTCATTCATAAAATCCAATAGGTTGAAGATCCTGAAAACCCTCAACATTCTAAGCATTCTGAATATCAAAAAATACTTTGTGACCGGAAAGAAAAAGCTTAAGTAAAATGGAACAAGAGCGAGGAAATCTATAATTCCAAAGAAACTGAAAATATAGTTTTTTTTATTCTTTACCACGATTATACGTGTCACATATTCAACAGAGAAAAACAAAGAGATGATCCATTCAAGAATGATAAATGTTAAATGGAACCTTCTGTCTAACTGAGGTACACTTTCCATCATGATGATCAATGTACTGACAAGGATTAAAGCGAGTAATATAATATCAAAAAGCTTGCCCAGCTTTGTGTCAGCGCGATATATAACACGATAAAGAAATTTTTTCCATAATGTATCCTCTGGGACAAGATTGTGTTCTTTTTCCATAATTTGAGTTTTTCTAATTTAAGAAATTATCCCTATTTTCGTAGCAAACATACATAATAAATGACAATAAGTGAAGTAATCTCGGAAATAGAGAAGCGTATTCCGCTACAGCAGGCAGAGGATTTTGATAATGTAGGTTTGTTGTGTGGGGTTTCTGATCGTGAGGTGAGTGGAATCCTGGTGTGCCACGATGCTTTGGAAAATGTTGTTGAAGAAGCTATTCAGAAAGGACTAAATTTTATTGTGTGTTTTCATCCTATTATTTTTTCGGGGCTAAAATCTTTAACCGGAAAGAACTATGTGGAAAGAGCGGTTCTAAAAGCGGTTGAAAATAAAATTGCCATCTATGCAATCCATACAGCCTTTGATAATGATTTCTTTGGAGTAAATGCAGGAATATGTGATCATTTGGGCTTAAAGAATGTGAAAATCCTTCAACCTAAGAAAAATAATTTGAAGCAGCTTACCGTATATGTTCCGAAAGACTATTCAGAGCAGGTGAAGGAATCTCTTTTTTCTGCGGGAGCAGGAAATATAGGTTTTTATGATGAATGTAGCTTCAGTATCAATGGCGCTGGAACGTTCAGACCTGTTGAAGGTTCTAATCCATTTTCAGGACAGAAAGACATCAGAGAAAACACGGATGAAAATATGATCTCTGTGATTTTTGAAGGCTATAAACAATCGCAGATTATTTCTGCTATGAAATCTTCACATCCCTATGAAGAAGTTGCTTATCAGATTTACAGTTTGGATAATGAAAATCAATATTCAGGATTGGGAATGTATGGTGAGTTGGAAGAGGAAGTGAGTGAAGAGTATTTTTTACGATTTGTTAAAGAAAAGTTCAATCTTGAAGTGATCAGGCATTCAGGATTGAATCATAAGAAAATCAAGAGAGTAGGTGTTTTAGGAGGTTCCGGAGCTAGTGGAATAAAATCAGCATTATCCAAAAAATGTGATGCCTACCTGACAGGAGACATTAAATATCACGACTTTTTTTTAGCGGAATCTAAAATGTTAATTTGTGATATAGGGCATTATGAATCAGAACAATGGGTTGTAAAACAATTATTTGAAATTTTGTCACAAAAATTTAGTACATTTGCAATCTCAAAATCCAACGAAAAAACAAACCCAGTAAATTATTTCCTTTAGATATGGCAAAAACCAACGATATTTCAGTTGAAGAGAAATTAAGAGCTTTATACGATTTACAAATCATAGATTCAAGATTGGATGAAATCCGAAATACAAGAGGAGAATTGCCAATTGAGGTTGAAGATCTGGAAATCGAAATTGAAGGGCTTGAAAAAAGAGCTGAAAAATTTCATGCAGAGATCAAAGATCAGGACGATCAGATCAAAACAAAGCATGAAGTAATTAACCATGCAAAAACTCTAATTGAGAAATACAAATCTCAACAAGATAACGTAAGAAACAATAAAGAGTTTGAAGCTTTAGGTAAGGAGATTGAATTCCAAGATCTTGAAATCCAACTTGCGGAAAAAAGAATTAAAGAATTTGGTATCAAAATCACACATAAAAATGAAACCGTAGAAGAGTTGAATGCGAAAATCAACGATCTTAAAAATCACTTAAAATTCAAAAAAGAAGAATTGGAAGGATTGGTTTCTGAAACACAGAAAGAAGAAGATTATTTGCTAGAGCAATCAAAAGAATTTGCAGGTAAAAT
Organism: Chryseobacterium sp. T16E-39; assembly: GCF_002216065.1. Taxonomy (NCBI): domain Bacteria; kingdom Pseudomonadati; phylum Bacteroidota; class Flavobacteriia; order Flavobacteriales; family Weeksellaceae; genus Chryseobacterium; species Chryseobacterium sp. T16E-39. Next base: position 4,678,894 of record NZ_CP022282.1, read on the forward strand.
TGACGAAAGATTACTTGCTTCTTACAACAGAATCAGAACCAACTCAATCAATGGTTTAGCGGTTGTAGGATTAGAAAGAGGAGCTCCAAAAGGATCATTCTTTACCATCCCACCACAAAAGCAGATGGAAATTGCTCAAAGAAAGAAAATTATTATCGATGAGCATTCTGGAAAAATCTTAGTGGATGACGAATTGGTAATGGAAGAAAATGAAAGAATGAAATCTGTGATTAAATTTTAATTACCGTTTTTTTTAAATATAAAAGCTGTTTCAGAAATGAAACAGCTTTTTTGTTTTATATATCTACATCTTGTTTTGCTCAGGGGAATCTCTATAAGCTATATAAAGGCAGGAATTTGGATTTCTACGGAATGACGGGTGCCATGATTATCATTGAAATCAGATCTGCAAAATCTGCGAGAAGATATTTTTAGCCAAAAAAAAGCCGCTCCATAAAGCGGCTTATATTTTTTATTCATGATGCTCATACATTTTATTGTATAAGTCAATGAACTTTTCCTTAATAGCTTTTCTCTTTAGTTTTAGAGTAGGAGTCAGAAGACCTGCATCTATGCTCCAAACTTCCGGAGTAAGTTCAATTCTTTTAATTTTTTCCCAATTTCCTAGGTGTTCATTAATCCCATCAAATTCTTTTTCTATTCTTTCCTTTAATTCTTGGCTTTTAGCTATCTCCTGTGGAGTAGAACCAATATTTAAATTATTTCGCATCGCCCAGCTCTTAGCAAATTCAAAATCAGGCTGTACAAGAGCACATGGCATTTTTTCGCCATCACCCACAACCATCACCTGCTCAATGAACTTAGAAGCTTTAGCAAGGTTCTCTATAATCTGTGGCGCAATATATTTTCCACCAGAGGTTTTAAACATTTCCTTCTTACGGTCAGTGATCTGCAAGAATCCATCTGCATCTATATTTCCAATATCTCCTGTCTTGAAGTATCCATCATCTGTGAAGACCTCTTTTGTCATTTCTTCATTCTTAAAATAACCGATAAAGATAGAGGGACCTTTTACTGTTATTTCGCCATCCTCCTGTATTTTTACATGCAAATTATCTAACGGTAAACCTACTGTTCCGATTTTCATTTTGTCAAAACTGTTTACAGAGATCACGGGAGAAGTTTCTGTCAGTCCATATCCCTCCAGGATAGGAATTCCTGCATTTTGGAACATCAGATTCAATCTTGTAGAAAGAGCGGCAGAGCCGGAAACTAATGTGATGATCTCACCTCCTAAACCTTCTCTCCACTTAGAAAATACAAGCTTATCAGCAATAAGTTCTAAAAGACCCGATGGTTTTGAAACCTCTTTCTTTTTTGAGATTAAATTCAATGCCCAAAAGAATATTTTTGATTTTAATCCACCTGCAGAAGATCCTGTATTGTAGATCTTGTCATATACTTTCTCTACTAATCGGGGAACAACACTCATATAATGAGGTTTAACTTCTTTTACGTTTTCTCCCATTTTATCAATGCTTTCTGCAAAATAAACGGAGAAACCATTGTACTGAAACAGATAGAAAAGCATTCGCTCAAAAATATGACAGATAGGTAAGAAGCTTAAAACCCGTGTATCTTTATAGTCGAGGCTTTTTTTCTTAGGAATTCTGGGAATGGATCCCAAAACATTAGAAACAATATTATGATGCGTCAGCATAACCCCTTTAGGCTTTCCTGTAGTTCCTGACGTGTAAATAATGGTAGCCAGATCCTCAGAATTGATTGCATTGGATAGATCTTCCACTTCAATTTGGGTAGAATCATCCTCCCCCAGATCCAATATTTCACGCCAATTGGGAGCACCACTTATTACATCAAATGTGAAAACACCCTGTAAAGAAGGAATGTTATGTTTTACTTTCATTACTTTGTCAAGTAATTCCTTATCAGAAACAAAGCAATATTGTATTTCAGCATTACTGAAAATGAATTCATAGTCTTCATGAGATATACTGGGATAAACAGGCACTGAAACCACACCTATTTGTGAGAGTCCCAGATCCATTATAGCCCATTCTGTACGGGTATTCGTTGTAATAAGGGCAATTTTATCACCCGGTTTTATTCCCAGTTTTAAAAGTCCTCTGGATATTTTATTCCCCTGATTGATAAATTCTTGTGTGGAAGTTTTTTTCCATTCACCCTGATGCTTTGTAACGAACATATCCGTTTTAGGATATTTCTCCAAAGCATAGTGAGGTATATCGAATAATCTTTTGATCGTCATAATTTTTTATGTAATTTTTAAGGAATTTTAAATATAAGCATTTTTGTGAAAATAGCGTTAATCAACCTGTAATTTTCAAATGCCAAATATTTTTTCAGGTTTGCTTAAAAAGTGTAAATTTACGACCATCTAATTATTAATTTTTATGGACTTTAATTTATCCGAAGAACAGCTGATGATTCAGCAGGCAGCAAGAGATTTTGCACAAAACGAACTATTACCAGAAGTTATTGAAAGAGATCGCGATCAGAAATTCCCAACAGAACAAGTAAAGAAGATGGGGGAAATGGGGCTTTTAGGAATGATGGTAGATCCTCAGTATGGTGGAGCAGGTATGGATAGTGTTTCTTATGTTTTGGCAATGGAGGAGATTGCAAAGGTAGATGCTTCTGCAGCGGTTGTAATGTCTGTAAACAATTCATTAGTTTGTGCTGGTCTTGAAAAATTTGCTTCAGAGGAGCAAAAACACAAATATCTTACACCTTTAGCAAGTGGCCAGGTAATTGGAGCATTTGCATTATCTGAACCTGAAGCAGGATCAGATGCTACATCGCAAAAAACCACTGCTGAAGATAAAGGAGATTACTACCTTTTAAACGGAATCAAGAACTGGATTACCAACGGAGGTACAGCTTCTTATTATATTGTAATTGCACAGACTGATCCAGAGAAAAAACACAAAGGAATCAATGCATTTATTGTAGAGAGAGGTTGGGAAGGTTTTGAAATCGGACCAAAAGAAGACAAATTAGGAATCAGAGGAAGTGATACCCACTCTTTGATCTTTAATAATGTGAAAGTACCGAAAGAAAACAGAATCGGAGAAGATGGTTTTGGATTCAATTTTGCAATGGCAGTATTAAATGGGGGAAGAATTGGAATTGCTTCCCAGGCTTTAGGTATTGCTTCAGGAGCTTATGAATTGGCACTTAAATACGCTAAAACAAGAAAAGCTTTTAAAACTGAAATTATCAACCACCAGGCTATAGCTTTCAAATTGGCAGATATGGCGACTCAGATTACGGCAGCAAGAATGCTTTGCTTTAAGGCAGCAACTGAAAAAGATGCTGGAAAAGATATTTCTGAAAGTGGAGCGATGGCTAAATTGTATGCATCTCAGGTGGCAATGGATACTTCTATTGAAGCTGTTCAGATTCATGGTGGATATGGATATGTAAAAGAATACCATGTAGAAAGATTTATGCGTGATGCTAAAATCACTCAGATCTATGAAGGAACTTCTGAAATCCAGAAAATTGTGATTTCCAGAAGTATTTCAAAATAAAAAATAAAACAAACACAACTACTTATGAAAAAAGGCTGGTGGATCTCTCTAGGTATAGTTTTACTTCTTTTAGGAGTATTCGTATGGTATAAATACTTCTTTGTATTTGGTGAAGGGGTAAAATCAGGTTATCTGAATTATGCGATCAAAAAAGGGTATGTTTTCAAAACGTATGAAGGTAAACTGATTCAGGAAGGCTTCGGCCGTGGAAAAGCCGGAGGTATTACCAGCTATGAATTTGAGTTTTCAGTCAGTGATCCGGATGTATTCAAACAACTGGAGGCGAATAGTGGTAAAAGCTTTGATCTCCATTATAAAGAATATAAAGGAACATTGCCATGGAGGGGAAACACAAGATATGTAGTAGATAAAGTAGTAAATATGAAATAGTAAAAGGCTCTCAGTTTGAGAGCCTTTCACATACACGCACCACAAAATATTAAGATATAATATTATTTTATTGTTTATAATTTTCTTTTTTAAGCAAGCCGTTTAAAAAAGATTGACCGCTTATTTAATGATCAGCTGGCCCGATTTTGGAAACTTATCGATGATATCATCACCCACCCCAAAATTACCTTTTAAGATATCTCTCGGATTTCCACCAATCCAACTGCTTAGATCAATGGCTTCATAGAGACCATTATTAAAACCAAGCAGCACAATAAGTTTCTCAGTACCTGTATTTTTGATGTAATGTCCGGCCCCCATTGGAACATACCCTACATCACCTTTCTCAAAATCATCTTTCACAAACTGCCCTTCTGCCAGAAAGACACCCATCTCCGCTTTTCCCTGAATGTAGTACTGCCATTCATCTGCATTAGGATGCCAATGCATTTCTCTTAATCCACCTGGTTCAATTTCAAATATGCTTCCGGTAATGGTTTTAGCAATGTTAAACTCCTTCTGAGTCACCACTCTCTGGATGCCTCCACCAGGAACAACAATAGGTTGCTGTGCGCCAAGAGGATAGCGGTGCTTTGAAACAAGACTTATTTCACTTCTTGCAGAAGCGAGACCCGAATAGATATCAGGAAGCTCACATTGTGCGAAATAAGCCTCTCCCTGATGCAGTTGCTTTACTTCTTCGGGGGTAATTCCCAAGTTTTGTGCAGCAATTTCTACGGGAACACTCGATACAAAGTCGGTAATACTAAAGGTGTGATCCTCAGAAAAATCCCCATTATCAAATATGAGTATGAAATGACAGCTTTCAGTGCTGATACACTGTAATACATGACCAAAACCTCTTGGGAAATACCAAACGTCTCCCGGATTGAAAATATCTGTTGAAACAGTACCTTCCGGATCAATTACAGTAGTTCTCATCTGGCCTTCCAGAACATATCCCCATTCTGCAGCATTTGCATGCCAATGAAGTTCACGGATGGCTCCGGGATCTAAATGCATGCTTACCCCAGCCAGATTCTGTGATGCTTCAAATTCTTTTACTGAAACACCTCTTGTAATACCACCAGGACCCAGTCGTGGTTCTTTTTTTTCCAGCTCATATTTAAAATTGGGAAGATTATTCACGGATGTCAGTTTTTGAGATTTTATTTTAATAGCATAAAGTTAGTGAAGATTATTTTTCTCAAAAGGTAACTTCTGATTAAAATAATATTAAAATAAAATCCATCAGAAATGATGGATTTAAATCTTAATTAATCTGGTCGCCAGTAGCATTTTTGTTTTTCTTTTTATAGAAATAGTACCCGACTGCTCCAATCAGGAATAAAGGCCAGAAGGGAAGGATGAATAAAAATATACCTGTTATAACATCCCAGCCAGAAGAGATTGCGGCAAAAGACCGGTCTGCAAAAGTTTTAGGTTCATCATTCTTAGCATATCCTTCCGCTGCTCCATACAGAGTGATTTCCAGGTCACACATGGTGTTTTCCAGATAATTCTGTCCGGACAATTCAATTCCTTTATTTTCAACAGTGCCAATACTGCTTAGGTCATCCATCAGATATTCAAATTTTTGAATAGGAACTTTTGCTTTTAAGTAAGCTATTTTTTTATGATCATTATTTGATGAAATACTCTCACTTCTGATAAAACCATCATATTTTCTAACCTCCTGTTGGACTATTTCTTTGGCAGTTTCCACATTTTCAACATTTTCAACATTTAGCTCTAAGGTCCCTGTCTTTACCATTTTGTTTTTGGAAAGACTGATGTCATTATTTTCCTTATTGGTTTTGTTTCTGTAAATCACCTTGGTTTCCTTGATCACCTTGGGCGAAGGAACATTGATCACTATTTTTTCAGATTTTTTTTCTGTTGAATCTTTCTTTTCTTTTTTTGATTCTAATTTGGTAGCAGCAATTTTTTGTGATAAAGAATCTACACTTTTTGAAGTGGCTTCAATTTTTTCTTTGATATCATTTTTAGTCGCATCAAATTCTTTGATCTTTACATTTGCAGAATCAAAAACAGCTTCCGCCGTATTATTAATTTCATTAATATTTTCAGAGGCGGCTGTCAGGGTGCTGTCTGCTGATCGTACAGCGTCTTTAAGCGGAGAATTGGTTGCTTCGCTTTTTTTAGTGCACATAATGAATGTACTGGATAGGGTTATAAGTAAGATTAGCTTTTTCATAGGATTTATTTTTTTGATGAAGTAAAATTAGGAGGGTGAAGAAAGCTGTACTTGTAAAAAGCATGTATTCTTTTGGTAAATTCGTAAGTGTAATATAATGAGGTTTTTGTAAGTTTTGTAAAAGGATTTTACAAAGAACTGATAGTTTGTTTTACTGATTTTTAAAAAAGGTTTTGTCTGGTTTGATCATAAAAAAACCGTTCAGTAGTATACTGAACGGTTTCCATATTTTTAAGATAAATACTCCTATTGATTAAATTCACTGATGAAATGTAACTTTACATTCGGGAATTTTTCCTGTGTCATATGAATGGTGAAAGAAGAATCTGCTAAAAATACCAATTGATTGTATTTATCTCTGGCTAAGAACCTCTGTTTTAGCCTTGCAAACTCCTTAAATTCCTCAGATTTTTCATCGGCTTCTACCCAGCATGCTTTATGCATGGATAATGGCTCGTAAGTACATTTAGCGCCATATTCGTGTTCAAGACGGTATTGAATAACCTCATACTGAAGTGCACCTACCGTTCCAATGATCTTTCTGTTATTCATTTCAAGGGTAAATAGCTGGGCTACCCCTTCATCCATAAGCTGATCAATACCTTTAGCCAATTGTTTAGCTTTAAGTGGGTCATTATTATTAATATAACGGAAATGTTCAGGAGAAAAGCTAGGAACTCCTTTAAAGCTTAATTTTTCTCCACCGGTAAGAGTATCACCGATTCTGAAACTTCCTGTATCGTGCAATCCAACAATATCACCTGGGAAACTTTCGTCTACAACTTCTTTTTTATCCGCAAAGAAAGCATTTGGAGATGAAAATTTCATCTTTTTACCTTCTCTTACCAATAAATAATTTTCATTTCTTTTAAAGGTCCCGGAAACAATCTTTACAAATGCCAATCGGTCTCTGTGTTTTGGATCCATATTGGCATGGATCTTAAATACGAATCCTGTAAAAGTATTTTCTTCAGGTTTTACAATACGCGTATCACTTTCTTTAGGTTGTGGCATTGGGGCAATCTCAATAAAAGCGTCTAATAGCTCACGTACTCCAAAGTTATTTAAAGCTGAACCAAAGAAAACAGGTTGAAGATCACCTTTCATATAATCTTCACGGCTGAATTCAGGGTAAACAGATTGTACCAGTTCAAGTTCCTCACGTAAAGACTTCGCTGCCTTTTCTCCGATTAACTCATCGATTGCTGGATCATTGATATTGTCAAACTTTACGGTCTCTCCGACTTTTTGTTTTTTCTCTTCCAGGAATAACTGAATATTATTTTCCCAGATATTATAAATACCCTGGAAATCACTTCCCATTCCTATAGGTAAAGAAAGAGGAACTACACTTAATCCTAACTTTTGCTCAACTTCATCAAGGAGGTCAAAAGCATCCTTACCTTCACGATCCAGCTTGTTGATGAAAACCAACATTGGAATGTTTCTCATTCTGCAAACCTGAACTAATTTTTCAGTTTGCTCTTCGACCCCTTTTGCAACGTCAATAACAACGATCACAGAATCTACTGCGGTTAATGTTCTATAGGTGTCCTCTGCGAAATCTTTGTGACCCGGAGTATCGAGAATATTTATTTTGTGTCCTTTATATTCAAAAGCTAATACGGAAGTAGCTACCGAGATTCCTCTTTGTCTCTCGATTTCCATAAAGTCGGAAGTTGCTCCTTTTTTTATTTTATTGGATTTTACAGCACCCGCTTCCTGGATAGCTCCTCCGAAAAGGAGTAACTTTTCTGTAAGAGTGGTTTTTCCGGCATCGGGGTGAGAAATGATCCCAAATGTTTTTCTTTTTTGTATTTCTTTGATTAAGTCTGACATAGTGTATTTTGAAGTTGCAAAAATCGTGATTTTTTATGAGGTTGTCAAATTAATTACAAAACAAAAATCAAAGTCCCTATTTTTTGCAGGGGAATTGATCTTATACTGTCTGTTTTTATATCAGCAAAAAAGCTGGATTTTTTGAAATACTTTACTTTTCATGAACGGAGAAAAGCTTTTTAGGACAAGAATTTTCTTTTTTTGTTGCCTAAGGCTGTTAAAAAAATTACCTTTGTTTATTCAATTATTACAAAGAAAAAACATGGAAAACAGCAAATATCCAAACTATACTTTCACATGGATCGGAGGTGTTGTTTTGCTAGGTGGGTTATTTGTAGGAACGTTATTCGTTACTTTTTTAAATTTCTTTTGGATGATTATCTTTAAAGAAAACCTGCAATTAAAAGATTGGTTTTTTATGTTTTCAAATGCCGCAGGCTTTTTAACTGCCATTGCTTTTTTTGATTTTTTCATTGTAAGGCCAACCACAAAACAGAAACTGAACTTTAATTTTTCACCAACTAATTTTTATACTTATCTCCTCATATTTCCTTTAATGATCGGAATGATGCTTATTGCTGAATTTATAACTTCCCAAATTCCAATAACGGGTCCTTTTTTTGGTAAGTATTATGAATTTTTCAGCGACCTGATGAATCAGTTGACAGATGACCCCGTTGTAATGATTATTACGGCTGTAATTATGGCTCCTATTTTTGAGGAAATTATTTTTAGAGGAATTATTCAGAGGGGGCTAATCAATAAGGGAGTAAAACCATGGAAAGCGATTTTATATGCTTCCATTATCTTCGGATTGGTACATGGGAATCCATGGCAGTTTGTAGGTGCCGTTCTATTAGGTTGTGTTTTAGGACTTGTGTATTATAAAACCAAATCCCTTTTATTGCCAATGCTTTTGCATGGCTTTAATAACCTTTGTTCCTCGTTATTGATTACTTATACAAAAAATGAAAGTTTTTCAGGAGCATTCAAAGTTTCTGAATGGATATTATTAGCAGTTGGAATTGTACTTTTTTCTTTATTCTATTATCTTTTTATGAAAAAGTATAAAGTACATTACTCAGAAATTTAATTAAAAAAATGAAAAAGGATATGGAATTATTAGTGGCTACACACAATCAGCATAAAAAAGAAGAAATTCAACAAATACTGGGAACAGATTATGTTGTTAAAAGTCTCACGGATTATGATATCCATGAGGAAATTGTAGAAGATGGGGACTCCTTTAACGCAAACGCGCTTATCAAAGCAAAATATTGTTTCGAGAAAACTGGAATTCCAAGTTTGGGAGATGACAGCGGACTTGTTGTGGATGCTTTGGACGGAAGGCCGGGTATTTTTTCTGCACGGTATGCAGGGGATCATGATTTTGGTAAAAACATTGAAAAAGTGTTGTCTGAAATGGAGGGGGTCGAAAACAGGAAAGCTTATTTTATCACTGTTTTATGCTATTATGATGAAAATGGAGCCCAGTATTTTGAGGGAAGAGCAAATGGAAATCTTTTAACCGAAAATAAAGGGCATAAAGGATTTGGATATGATCCGATTTTTGTTCCTGAAGGATATGAAAAGACATTTGCTGAAATGAATCCTGAAGATAAAAACAAGATCAGCCACCGTAAGCAGGCACTGGATCTATTTTTAGATCATTTGAAAATTGCTTATGAGCAGCAATAATGATTCTGGAAGTGGCTATATCCAGAATTTCTGTCGTACATTTGTTATAAACTATTGATTTGAGTACTTATTTAACGATATTAGGCTTTAATTCAGCAATTCCGACCATTAACACTTCTCCTACGGCGCAGTTGTTAGAAATGGAAGAAAGACATTTTCTCATCGACTGTGGGGAAGGTACACAGGTACAGTTGAGAAAGGCAAAGGCAAGGTTTTCGAAAATTAATCATATTTTTATTTCACACCTTCATGGTGATCATTGTTTTGGACTGCCGGGTCTTATTGCATCTTTTAGATTGTTGGGAAGGGAAACTCCCCTTCACGTGTACGGACCAAAGGGAATCAAAAAAATGCTTGAAACTATCTTTACCATTACAGAAACTCATCGTGGCTTTGAAGTTGTTTATCATGAGTTGGATAAAGATTATTCTGAAAAGATTTATGAGGATCATAGAGTAGAAGTATATACGATACCTTTGGATCACAGAATTTACTGCAATGGTTATCTTTTTAAAGAAAAGCCAAAAGACAGGCATATTAACATGAAAGAGATTTCGAAATACAACGAAATTGAAGTTTGTGATTATCATAATATAAAAGCAGGAAAGGATTTTGTTCTCAGCGATGGATATGTTTTGAAAAATGAAGTATTAACTGTTGATCCTATGCCGTCCGTTTCTTATGCTTTCTGCAGCGATACAAGATATCTTGAAACAGTGATTCCGATTATTAAGAATGTAACTGTTTTATATCATGAATCTACCTTTTTACATGATTTAAAGGAAATGGCAGATTATACAGGACATGCTACAGCTTTAGAAGCTGCCACTATAGCACAGAAAGCTGAAGTAGGCAAATTAATTTTAGGACATTTTTCAAACAGATATGGGGATTTGACTGTATTTACAGATGAAGCCAGAACTATTTTCCCCAACACATTTCTGCCAAAAGCACTGGAAAGTGTGAAAATTTGAGAGAAACTATGAATTTTGAAGAGTTAAAAGATTTTTTGAATGAAAAATCTGATCAGTATAATAGTGTTGATTTTATTGAAAATGATCCGGTTCAGATTCCGCATCGTTTTTCTATAAAACAGGACATTGAAATAGCCGGCTTTCTGGCTGCAACGATATCCTGGGGGAACAGAAAGGCTATTATTAAATCGGCTGAAAAAATGCTGGATATTATGGGGAACTCTCCCTATGATTTTGTGATGAATTTTTCAGAAAAAGATTTGGAATCCATTCGGGAGAAAAATATTCATAGAACTTTTAATGGTGAAGATTTTATTTATTTCATTAAACAGTTCAATAAAATTTATAAAGAAAATGACAGTTTGGAAAACTTATTTGAAGTGAAGGATTCTGAAATTAATTTTCTGCATGCCATAGAGCGTTTTAGGAGCTCTTTTTTAGAAACAGAAAAGCATAGAAGCCATAAACATATAAGTTCTCCCTATAAAAACTCTTCCTCAAAAAGAATTGTGATGTTTCTGCGTTGGATGGTAAGGAAAGACAAACGGAGTGTAGATTTCGGGATCTGGGAAAATATTGACCAAAAATATTTATCTATTCCATTGGATGTACATACGGGAAATATTTCAAGAAAACTGAATTTAATAACCAGAACACAGAACGATTGGAAGACCGTAGAAGAGCTGGACAGGGTCATCAGACAATTTGATGATAAAGATCCTGCAAAATATGATTTTGCATTGTTTGGATTAGGAGTAAGTAAAGAATTTTTATAAAGTTGAAGTAATGAAATCGCATATTGAGAAAACAGAAACTCTGGAAAAGATTGCTAATGGGATTACCTGGTGGATTGGTTCTATTCCTTCTCTTATTGCCCATACATTGTTTTTTATTATTTCATTTCTTCTTCCGATACTGCATATTGTAGAGTTTGATAAGATGCTTCTTATTCTTACAACAGTAGTGTCATTGGAGGCAATTTATCTTGCTATTTTTATCCAGATGTCTGTCAATCGAAGCCACGAAAAAATTGAAGATATTCAGGAAGATATTGAAGATATTCAGGAAGATATCGAAGAGATCAGTGAAGATATTGAGGAGATCAGTGAGGATATCGAGGAGATTAGCGAAGATATTGAGGAGATCAATGAGGACATTGAAGATATTCAGGAAGACATTGAAGAGATCAACGAAGATGAAGATGATGAAGATCACAATGAAAGAGCAAAGAAAGTAATATTAAAAAGCAGTGTAAATTCCAATAAGAACGAAATTAAAGCATTGAAAGATATAATTTTGCAGCTTAAAAATGAAATTAATGAGCTAAAGAAAGATTAATTTTAAGTTAAATCTATCATTTAAATTAAAAAAATAAATTCTGGAGTGTGATGATTTATCAGTCTTTTTTATTTGTATGATTGTTGATTTTTAAATAAATAGTTTATATAGTTGTTGAAAATTAGAGTTTTATTGTGAATTTATAAATTTGACTCAACTTATTTATATTGGGTTAATTGATAAAATAATAGTCTTATGAAAGTATTTTTTGCTATTTTTGAACAAACAACAACAAAATGTTAAATTATAGACCGAAAAACTACTTTTTCTTATTGGTATTGTTATTAGTTTCTGTTTCTGTATTTTCTCAGAGAAAACCTCTCAAAAGTATAGTGACGTCAGCAAACAACAAAGCCGGGGTTTTTATAGATGTAAATGCTGCCGGTTATGCACCGTCCAGTTATTCTCCGGATCAACTTGTGAAAGATATTCTTATTAATGGTGGATCAACATGTTCAGTACCTAATGTAACAAATGTGTCAGTGACTCCTAATCATCCGGCAACTAATAATGATCGGTTTTGGGGGTATTTCAACAAAGGGACGACAAATTTTCCTTTTACAGATGGTATTGTTTTAACTACAGGTCATGCCGTGCAGGCGGGAAATGTAGCATCCTCTGTAAGTGTAGATGTTGTTGGTGCCGGGATTAATGATCCTGATTTGGTAGCAGCAGTTCCTATCACCAACCCTAGTGATCAATATAAAGATAATGTAATGTTGGAGTTTGATTTTGTACCCAACTCTAATCAGGTGAAGTTTAATTATCTTTTTGCTTCCGAAGAATATACAGGAAGTTATCCATGTCAATATTCTGATGCATTTGCTTTATTGATTAAACCTGTTAGTGGAGGTCCTTATGTGAATGTTGCTGTTTTACCAGGAACGGCAGGACCCGTGAGTATGACGAATATTCACCCTGTTATTACGGGACCTGGAGGATGTGCTGCTATCAACGAAAATTATTTCGCAGGATATAATTCTGTAGCTAATGTTGTAACAAATTATGAAGGGAGAACAGTTCCTTTAACTGCAATTGCAGATGTTACACCAGGAGTTGCTTATCATTTTAAAATGGTTTTATCTGACTACAGAGATACGGGTTATGATTCTGCTGTATTTATTGAAGGAGGATCTTTTGATATTGGAATTAAAATTACTGACGGAGCCGGAACTATATTGCCTGACACAATTCATATGTGTGACAATACCCCTCAAATTTTAAAAGCTCAGGTTAGTGCGATACCAGGAATGACTTTCCAATGGTTTAAAAATGGGGTTGCTATTCCAGGTGCTACCAATATTCAATATGTAGCAACCCAACCAGGGGTATATGAGGTGAAAGTTTCTGTACCTGGAAATCAATGTCCTGGATCAGCGACTATTACTATCATAGGAGGGACTACGCCTACAGCACACGATGCTACATTGAAGATTTGTACTACTCCAAACGCTCTCAATTTTGATTTAAATACAGCAATACCATTAATAAGTACAACTTCGGGCGCTGTATTCCATTTTTACGTGAATCAGGCTGATGCTGTTGCACAAAATAATAGCTTTATCACTAATTTGTCAAGTTTTGATGGTACGGATGGCCAAATCTTGTATGTGGTCGTTTCTAATGGAGCATTTTGTAGCAAAATGGTAAAGCTGACTTTAGTAAAAGAAGCCACACCGGTTACTCAGCTCATTTCATCAAAAATGAAAATATGTTCAGGTGAATCTGTTTTATTAACAGCTTCGGGTGGTGTTACTTATCTGTGGAGCGATGTTTCTACAAGTGGACCGACAAGAACCGTAAGCCCTACTCAGACTACTACTTATACCGTATATGCTATTGGAGCAAAAGGATGTAAATCATTATTACCTGCTTCTGTAACAGTAGAAGTAGTACCAGCAATCACGTCTAATCTTAGTGGTGGAATGATATGTACTGGGGACCAGATTACCTTAGATGCCGGAGCAGGACCGAATTATAGCTATACATGGAATACTGGTTCAACCACTCAAACGATTACAGCAGCCACTCCAGGTACCTATACTGTAACTATTGATAATGGTGTTTGTTCCAAAGTGTTTACTACTCAGGTAATCCAGGCTATCATTCCAGTAGTTATCAAAGCTGATTATAATGCTGATGGAACAATGATTATTACAGCAAGTAATCCAAGTAATGGAATTCTGGAATATTCAATTGATAATGGGTTAACATGGCAACCATCAAACGTGTTCCATAATGTTCCAAATAATAAATTAATAACAATCAGAGTTCGGGTGAAAAATACTAGTTGTGTTGGCTTCCTGGAGTATTTTACATTCATAATGAAAAATGTAATTACACCAAATGGAGATAATGTGAATGATATTATTGATTTTAGAGGAATCAACGAGTATAAAGATTTCACAGCGAGCATATTTGACCGCTATGGACGTGAGGTGTATAAAGCTGAAAAGGTGAGACCTTACTGGGATGGATATTTCCAGGGTAAACGATTACCTTCTTCATCTTACTGGTATCAGGTGACTTTTGAAGATCCTGCGAGTAAAGAAAAAGCCGTAAAAACAGGCTGGATTTTATTGAAAAATTTCGAATAATGTATTAATCATATTTGTAAAAAGACTAACTATTTGTTAGTCTTTTTTTGTTTTTCACTTATATTAAAAGAAATATTTTAGTATAAATATGTTTATATTATTAATAATACAATTTGAATTGATTTGAATTTCAATCAAAAAAAATAGTATTTTTGTTGAAAACAATATAAAATGTTAAATAGGAGGACGAGAAGTTTATTTCTGGCTTTATTTTTAGTTCTTGTAGGTAATTTTATTTTCTCTCAAAATAGGGGGCAAAATACTACATTGAAAAAACCTTCAGCTGAAAGTATGAAAGCCGGAGCTTTTATTGATGTAAATGCAGCCGGATACCCAGAATCAAACTACAATATTACTCAGTTGGTAAAAGATGTTCTTATTACAGGAGGATCTACTTGTACAACAGCTAATGTAAGTAATGTTACGGTATCTCCTAATTTAGCAGCAAGTGATGCAGACAGAAGTTGGGGTTATTTTAATAAAGCAACCACCAATTTTCCCTTTGCTAAAGGTATTGTTCTTGTAACCGGATTTGCTAGAAAAGCGGGAAATGATTTTCAGAACACCTTAAGTGATCCTCTTCCTTCGGGCGGTGATATTGATTTGGCAACTGCTTTAAATGTTAATAATGGATCCTTAAGAGATGCAACATCAATAGAATTTGATTTTGTTCCAAGTTCTACTGAGGTTTCATTCCGGTATTTATTTGCTTCAAAAGAGTATTCTACGGGAAATATTTTTACCTGTAGTATCGCAGACGGATTTGCTTTATTATTGAAAAAAGTAGGAGATCCCAACTATACCAATTTAGCTGTGTTGCCTAATGGCGCCGGCCCTGTAAGTGTAACCAATATTATACCTTCAAGTTTACCTTGTGGACCTAAAAATGCACAATATTTTGATGCGATCAATAATCCTCAGGTGGTAACTAATTTTGATGGACGTACGGTTCCATTAACGGCTAAAGCAACAGTAATTCCTGGTCAAACCTATCATTTCAAAATAGTTTTGGCGGATTATCAGGATAAGAACTTTGATTCAGCTGTCTTCTTGGAAGCCGGATCTTTCGACATAGGAGTTCAGATTTTAGGTCCAGCAGGTGTTGCATTACCTCCATCCATCAATGTTTGTGATAATGCTCCACAAGTGCTTACTGCTTCAGTTCAGAATTCAACAGCTACTTATCAATGGTTTTTAAATAATGTTGCTATTCCAGGGGCTACTAGCTCTACTTATACCGCAACACAGCCTGGTGTTTATACTCTTCAGGTCCTGCTTGCAGGAAATACCTGTCCGGGAACGGCTACTGTTACTATCGTTGGAGGAACATCACCGACGGTGCAAAATTCAACACTAACTGCCTGCTATGCTCCAGGGAATGCAATTTTTAATTTACCATCTGCACAAGCATCAATTAGTGGAACGCCAGGGGCAACATTTAGTTATTATGCAAATTTAGCAGATGCTAATGCAGGAAATGCAAACACTATTGCTACGCCAACGGCTTATTCAAGCCCTGGTGGACAAACTGTTTATGTGCTTGTAAAAAATGGATTTTGTTCAAAGGTTGCTCAGCTGCAGCTTATAAAAGCACCACAAATGACAGCTACAATAGCTCCTCCGACGGCTTTAACCTGTGCAAATTCACAAATAACTCTTAACGCTTCAACATCCGCATATCCTCCAGGATCTACATTCAACTGGACAACAACCGGAGGTAATATTGTGTCAGGAGGTAATACTTTAACTCCTATCGTAAATACGGCAGGAACATACACTCTGACCATTTCTAATACCTATCAACCTGGAAGTGTAGTCTGTACTGCTACTGCAACTGTTACCGTAATAGGAGATAGTGCACCTCCAACTACAACTCTTACTGCAACTAAAGTGTTGATCTGTGCCGGAGATACAGTAACCTTAACCGCTTCAGGTGGGACGACTTACAACTGGACGGGGTTACCGGGTACTGGAAATACACAAACTGTAACACCAGCTACTACAACTACTTATACTGTTACTGCTGTCGGAGCTAATGGGTGCGTTTCTCAGAATCCTGCAACCATAACAATTGTAGTTTCACAGCCCATTACAGTACAGAATGCAACATTGCTTAAATGCTACCAGCCAGGTAATCTAACATACGATCTTACTTCTGCTCAACCGCAAATAACCACTGTTGGAACTGCTACATTTGCATATTATGTAAATCTTGCAGATGCTAATGCGGGAAATGCAAATACGATTGCCACACCCACAGCTTATTCAACTCCGGGTAACGTAACCATTTATGTGTTAGTTAAAAATGGAGGATGTTCTTATGTTGTGAATTTACAATTATTAAAAACGGCAGAAACAACACTTACTATCGCCACTCCTCAAAGTATTACATGTACAACAACACAGCTGACCTTAAATGCTTCAGCTTCGATAGTTCCTGCAGGTTCTACCATAGTATGGACAACAGTCGGAGGTAATATTGTTTCAGGAGCGAATACATTAACGCCTGTAGTTAATGCAGGTGGAACCTATACTTTAACAGTACAGAATACTACACAGCCTGGAAACTTAAGTTGTACTTATACGGCGACAGTTACGGTAATAGAAAATAAAACGCCTCCGGTAGCCACTGTAATATCATCTCATCCACAGATTTGTGTGGGAGAATCTGTTACCTTAACGGCTAGTGGTGGAGTAACCTATAACTGGACAGGATTACCAGGTAATGGGAGTACACAAACTGTATCTCCGACAGTAACCACTACGTATACGGTATATGCAGTTGGGGCCAATGGATGTATTTCGGTGAATCCTGCAACAATTACCGTTATCGTTGGACCTCCTGTAGCTACTGTTAGTGCTTCAAAATCTAAAATCTGTGCAGGGGAATCTGTTACTTTGTTAGCTTCCGGCGGGATTACCTACAATTGGGTTGGATTGCCGGGTAATGGCAATACACAGGTCGTTTCTCCAACCGCTACCACTACGTATTCCGTATATGCATTGGGAGGAAATGGATGTAGCTCAATTAACCCTGCAACGATTACCATTGAAGTGGTACCAGCCATTACTTCTACCCTGGAAGATGTATATGTTTGTAAGGGAGATACTGGGACTTTAGATGCGGGAAGTGGACCTAACTATACGTATATTTGGAGTAATGGGGCAACAACTCAAACCATTTCAACAAATGTTACAGGGACCTATACCGTAACGATCAGTAACGGGACGTGTTCCAAAGCTTTTACAGCTCAATTATTGAATCCTAATTTACCACAATTTACCAATATTGTTTTTGAAAATCACGTTCTTACGTTAACGGCAACCAATCCTACTGGTGGTGTTTTAGAATATTCTATAGATGGAGGACTTACGTGGCAGAATTCAAATATATTTTATAATGTTCTAAACAATACAAATTATAATTTAATGGTAAGGGTGAAGGAAGCTAAATGTAGTACATCAATGAGTTACTTCACATTTGTAATTAGTAACGCTATTACACCTAATTCTGATGGACTCAATGATACAATTGATTTCTCGGGAATAAGTGATTATAATAATTTTGCAGCGTCAATCTTCAACAGATACGGTCAGGAACTCTTTAAAGCGACAAAACTGGAACCGATATGGAGAGGAAATGTAAAAGGACTTAATCTGCCTACAGCTACTTATTGGTATAGAGTGCAATGGGAAAATCCGGCAAGTAAAAAGCTGGAATTACGAACTGGCTGGATATTATTGAAAAATAGGAATTAATATTCAAAAATATACATTCATAATAAAGTCTTCCATAAAAGGGAGACTTTGTTTTTTAACATAATATTATTAAATATGTGTGTGGGATGTTTAAAAAAAAATTAAATTTGTTGAAACAAAAATATTATGAAGAGATATCTACTATTGTTTTCTTTTTTTTTAGTCTCGTTGAATTTTTATCATTCACAAAATATTTATCCTAGAAAAGTCCCGAAACCAAAACCTAATTTAGCTGCCAAAGCAGGAGCTTTTATTGATGTAAATGCTCCGGGATATAATGAATCGGCTTTTAATATTACGCAGCTTGTAAAGGATGTATTAATTTCTTCGGGAACAAATTCCTGTGTAACTCCCAATGTATCCAATGTTGTTGTAAATCCTAATTTGCCAGCCAGTGATGCCAACAGAGCTTGGGGATATTTTCATAAAGGGACCACGAACTTTCCATTTAAAGACGGAATTGTGTTAGTGACCGGAAAGGCAAATAGAACCGGAAATACCTACGTAGATGTTGATAGCCCTCTAAGTGATCTTGTTGGAACAGGAAGTGATCCTGACCTGGTTGCGGCTACTAATCCCTCAGTAAATTTAAATGATGCAGTAGTACTGGAATTTGATTTCGTTCCTACTTCTTCACAGGTGAAATTTAATTATTTATTTGCCTCTGAAGAATATACAACTTCGTTTCCTTGTAGCTATTCAGATGCATTTGCCTTATTGCTTAAACCTGTTGCGGGTGCAGCTCCTTATGTAAATATGGCTGTATTGCCAAGTGGGGCAGGACCCGTAAGTGTAACAAACATCCACCCGGATACCCAGTTTAGTGGAAGTCCGCTAAGTTGTGGTGCTGTTAACCCGACTTTTTTTGGAGGATATAATACCACGAATATTGAAACTAACTTTAACGGAAGAACCGTTCCTTTAACTGCTACAGCTACCGTTATTCCCGGACAGGCGTACCACTTTAAAATGGTTCTGGCAGATGCAATTGATACGAGTTATGACTCCGCAGTGTTTTTAGAAGGTGGATCTTTCAATATAGGTGTGGAACTATTAGATCCGGATGGAGGTACACTACCATCCGATATCAATGTGTGTGATAATGTTCCTCAGGTACTGACGGCATCAGTAAGTGATCCGAATATGGCTTATCAATGGTATTATAATGGAGCTATTGTACAGGGAGCTACAACTAACTCTATCGTTGCAACACAACCGGGAACTTATACTATTGAAGTAAGTTTCCCTGGAAACCCATGTCCGGGGAAAGCGTCTATTCAGATTCACGGGGGTACTACACCTACTGCGAATGATGCGACCTTGTTACTTTGTACAACACCGGATGTTACAACATTCGATCTTATTGCAGCAATTCCTTCAATTACTACGACCCCGAATGTTGTTGTTCATTTCTATGAAAATCAAGCTGACGCTTTAGCTCAAAACAACAATTATATTACAACTCCACTTAATTATAATGGTAATGATGGCCAGATCTTATATACAGTAGTATCTAATGGAGGATTCTGTAGTAGATTGGTTAAATTAACTTTGGCAAAAGAAGTGACCCCTACGGCTCATGTTGTTTCTACAAAACTTAAGATATGCCCAGGAGATTCGGTAAGCCTTACAGCAACAGGAGGGGTGACTTATTTATGGAGTAACTTTACAGGTACTGGTAACTCTCAGACGGTAACTTTATTCAATACAACAACATTTACAGTATATGCAATTGGGGCAAAAGGATGTAAATCACTTCAACCTGCTACGGTTACTGTAGAAGTGGTACCAGAAATTACCTCTCCATTGAAAGATGTTGAAATGTGTGTTGGGGATAGAATTACTTTAGATGCTGGTGCCGGTCCTAATTATAAGTACTTATGGAGTACAGGGGAAACGACTCAGACGATTTTTGTGGATCAATTGGGAATATATTCTGTTACCATTGATAACGGGTACTGTACAAGAGTTTTCACCTCCAAAGTAATGGCAGCAACATTGCCTTTTATTAACGGTTTAGATTATAACAACAGCAATACATTAACAATTACTGCCGTAAACCCGTCGATTAATAATAACCCGGGAGTACTGGAATATTCGATTGATAATGGAGTTTCCTGGCAAACTTCTAATGTATTTCCTGGACTACTGGATAACACTACCTACCATCTGCAGGTAAGAATAGTGGGAACTCATTGTGTAGGAACACTTGACTTCTTTACCTTAAAAATTGCTAATATTATCACTCCAAATCAGGATGGGGTTAATGATGTTCTTGATCTTACCTCGTTAGGGGACTTCAATAACTTTACCGGTTCTATTTATGATAGATATGGTGTTGAAATGTTCAGATTTTCTAAACAGACTCCGATCTGGGATGGAACAGTAGGAGGCAAGCGATTGTCAACGGCAACCTATTGGTATAAGTTTAATTTTGAGTATCCGAAATCAAAAGCTCAGATGAACTGGTCTGGCTGGATTATGCTTAAAAACAGAGAATAAAAATTCGACGAATATATTTAAATAAAAAGCCTTTCAGTATCTGAAAGGCTTTTTTGTGTTTGTTTATGATTGTATTTTTAAAGATTCTCCTTCCATTGTTTTGTAAAGGATATGAAATCTGATACACTAAGTTCTTCAGCTCTTTTATCCAGAAATTCGTGAGTTTTTAGAACCTCCGGAATATTCAATACTTTAAGGGAATTAGAAAGCTTCTTTCTTCTTTGGTTAAATCCTGCTTTTACGATCTGCTTAAATAGAACTTCATTGCCTGCTAGTCCTTCCTTAGGATTTCTGGACAATTTAATAACTCCTGATTTTACTTTTGGAGGAGGGTTGAAGACATTTTCATGAACCGTGAACATGTAAGAAACATCGTAATAGGCCTGGATCAGGACAGATAAAATTCCGTAGTCTTTTGTTCTTGGAACAGCTGCTGTTCTTTCGGCAACTTCCTTTTGAAACATTCCTACCATTTCAGGAATGAGTTCATAATGATCTATAATTTTAAATAGGATCTGCGAAGAAATATTATAAGGGAAATTACCAATAATAGCAAGTTGCTCATTGTTTATAAATGCAAAGTCCTGCTTAAGGAAATCTCCCACAAAATTTTTCTCTGTGATCTTAGAATAGTGCTTTTTTAAATATTCTATAGATTCGTTATCTATTTCCGCAAGGTAGATGTACTGCTCTTTTTCCAAAAGATATTTTGTAAGAACACCCATACCAGGTCCAACTTCCATAATGTTATTGTAGTTTTCAAAGCTTAAGCCCTCTACAATTTTTCTCGCTATATTCTCATCTGTCAGGAAGTGTTGACCGAGATGTTTTTTTGCTTTTACACTCAAAGTTTTTTATGATTTCGTTAACAATGATTTTCTCTTTTTCGTCCCAAATTTCGGAAGATTTTTTCTATTTTAGCCAAAAATTTTAATATTAATGGCGAAATCTGTAGATGAATTTAATAAGAAAAGACTTAGGTCCAGCAATATTACAGTGGTAATTAGTATTGCCTTAGTGCTATTTTTGTTAGGATTAATGGGATTGATTTTAATTAATGCCCAGAAATATTCTGACTATATCAAAGAGCAATTAGTTGTAAATGCGTATTTCGATGAAAACTATGATGCTAAGGACTCTGTGAAAATTGCGAAACTCGAAGAAGAAACTTTTAAAAAAGTACAGACTTTAGCTCCTGTGAAAAGAGCAACCTATATTTCAAGGGAAATGGCTGCTAAAGAAGCCAAAGCAAGTATGGGGATTGACAGTGATGCACTTTTTGAAGATAACATCTTTCCTTCATCTATAGAAGTGGCTTTAAAACCTGAATATGTAGATCCTGCTAAAATTGATGCAGCTATAAAAACATTAAAATCTGTTCCGGGTATAATAGATGTGAAGAACAACAGTACCCTGATGGTAGATGTTTATAATAACCTGAATAGGATATTAAAATGGATCTTAGGATTTTCTATACTCTTCCTTGTTTTAGCGGTAGTTTTAATCAACAATTCAATACGTTTGAAGATATTCTCTAAGAGATTTATTATTAAAACCATGCAGCTGGTAGGTGCAAAGAGAAGGTTTATTTTGAAACCATTTATTGTGGAAGCCCTAATTTTAGGATGTATAGGTTCTGTTATTGGACTTCTTGCATTATTTGGGGTATGGTACTATTTCACGAGTCAGATTGGATCTACATTCGTTCAAGATAATCAACAGTATTTCTGGCTGGTTGTATTAGTATTTGGAGTTGGAATTTTTATTACGGTACTAAGTACGATTGTTGCAACATGGAGATTCTTAAGAACAAACGTTGACGACTTATATTATTCTTAAAAAAATGAGCAAAAAAACAAATAAATTTTCTGCAGCAGAGTTTGGTACTGATACTAAAGCTCCACAGGAAAACGCATTTTATTTCGGACAGCAAAATTTTAAATGGATGCTGATCGGATTAGCATTTATAGTGGTTGGTTTTCTACTTATGATGGGGGCGGATGCAAATACTGTAGATGGTAAATACGATCCGAATTCCTGGAACGATGGTATTTTCTCTATTCGTAGAATCAGAATAGCTCCGTTGTTTGTGGTGATCGGTTTCGCGATCGAAGTATATGCGATTTTAAAAAGAAAATAATTTTTTATTTAAGATTAAGAAATCTGGAATTTGGAACAGTCTGAATTTCAGGTTTCTTAATTTTTTAATTTTATAGATATGGATTTATTCAAAGCAATAATTATTGCCATCATAGAAGGTCTTACTGAGTATCTTCCAATTTCTTCTACTGCTCATATGGGTTTTACAGCCAGCTTAATGGGATTACCGGAGGATGAGTTTTTAAAGATGTTTCAGGTTTCTATTCAGTTTGGTGCTATTTTATCGGTAGTAGTTGCTTACTGGAAGAAATTCTTTGACTTTAATAATATTAAATTTTATTATAAACTGGCCTTTGCAGTAGTACCTGCTTTAGCTTTAGGGTATCTTTTTGATGATAAGATTGAAGCAATTCTTGGTAATCAGATTGCGATCTCATCTGTTTTGGTTTTAGGTGGGATTGTTCTTTTGTTTGCAGATAAGTGGTTTAAAAACCCGGTAATTGATGATGAAAAAGGGATTACCATTAAAAAAGCAGTTACAATAGGATTTTGGCAATGTCTTGCCATGATGCCGGGAACCAGTAGAAGTGCTGCCTCTATCATTGGAGGGATGACTCAGGGGCTGACCAGAAAGGCGGCTGCAGAATTCTCATTCTTTTTAGCTGTTCCTACTATGCTCGCTGTTACCGTATATTCCGTTTTTGTGAAAACATGGGGGAAAGAAACGGCTACCCCTCAAAAAGGATACGAGATGATTCTGTCATCACATGATCATCTTACTATTTTTATAGTGGGAAATGTAGTGGCATTTATTGTTGCATTAATTGCTATTAAAGCTTTTATTGGAGTACTTAATAAATATGGTTTCAAACCTTGGGGCTGGTACCGTATTTTCGTTGGAATAGCCTTGCTTATTTATTTTTATTTTTTCAAGTAAGTGTTTGGTAAGGAACTTAATGAAAGGATTGCTGAGAAAATACTTACTGATACAAGATATTTTGTAATAGTTGTGGTGATCGGTGCTGTTATGGTAGGTTTTGTTATCCAAAAATGTAACCGTGATTCTGATTATAGCCGTAATATGCTGTTGGATTTACAAAAAAATTTAGAATATAGTAAGGAAGGGCGGATAGTTGAGAAAAGGCTGGATACTGAAAATAGATATATGCCCTATTATATCATCTTTTATGACCAAGAAAAATTGGATATTGATTCTAATTTTTATGAAAGAATCAAAGAAGGTGATTCTATTTCAAAAAAAAGAAGTTCTACCCTTTATTATATATACAGAAATGATAGTATTCTTATCTATGATTATCTGCAAACATCTAAAAATCAGCTTTAAATAATTTAATAGAGACTAAGTGACTAGCGAAGAATTACAATCAGGATATATTTTTTTATTAGATAAACCATTGGATTGGACTTCATTTCAAGCGGTAAATAAAATGAAATATAAACTCAAAAGTGAGTTTAACCTTCCTAAAAAATTTAAAATAGGACATGCAGGGACTTTAGATCCTAGAGCAACGGGATTGCTTATCGTATGTACCGGGAAATTTACAAAGAAGATCCCTGAAATACAGGATGCTCCCAAAGAATACTGGACGGAAATTAAAATAGGGGTACAAACTGAATCTTACGATACTGAAAAACCTGAGATTCTTCATCAAGATATTTCAAATATTTCTGAAGAGCAGATCAAAGAGGCGTTACACAAATTCATAGGTGAGATAGATCAGAAACCACCCGTATTTTCGGCAATAAAAATCGATGGTAAAAGAGCTTACAATCTTGCAAGGGCAGGAGAGGAAGTAGAGATGAAATCCCGGAAGACCACTATTCTTTATCTTAACAATATTAAGATCGACCTTCCATTAGTAAGTTTCACTGTAGGATGTTCCAAAGGAACCTATATCAGAAGTCTTGCTCATGATATTGGACAGGAATTAGGTGTAGGAGCCTATCTGACTCAATTAAGAAGAACAAAAATTGGGGAATATATGATAGAGAATGGGACGGATCAATTTTTAGAAAACGATTTTAAGTTTGAAAGTATATATACCGATATCTAGAAGAATAAAGTCAGAAATGAAGACTTATTTTAAAAATCATAATTTTACAGAATCTTAATAATAAAAACGACATAGGTTACGGAGGCGATTAATGGAAAAAACACGAATTAATAAATACTTATCAGAAGTTGGTTTCTGCTCACGAAGAGCAGCTGATAAACTATTGGAGGAAGGAAGAATAAAGATCAACGGGAAAATTCCTGAATTGGGAACAAAAATTTCCGATGAAGATATTGTAGAAGTAGATGGTAAGCCAATTCGTGAGTCAGAAGAGAAACCAGTTTATATTGCTTTCAATAAACCTGTCGGGATCGTTTGTACAACAGATACTAAAAGGGAAAAAAATAATATTGTCGATTATATCAACCATTCTAAAAGGATCTTTCCTATTGGAAGATTAGATAAACCCAGTGAAGGACTTATTCTTCTTACCAATGACGGAGATATCGTAAATAAGATCTTAAGAGCCAGAAATAATCATGAAAAAGAATATCTGGTAAGAGTTGATAAACCCATTAATCCAAGATTTTTGGATAAAATGAGAAATGGGGTTCCGATTTTGGACACTGTGACAAAAAAATGTGAAGTTGAGAAAGTAGATGATATGACCTTCAGGATCATTCTTACACAAGGGCTTAACAGGCAGATCCGTCGCATGTGTGAATATCTTGGTTATGAGGTGAAAAAGCTTAAAAGAATCCGTATTATGAACATCAAATTAGATTTACCTCCGGGAAAATGGAGGGATCTAACGGATGAAGAATTGGGTGCTTTAAATGAACTTCTTGAGGATTCCAGTAAAACGGTAGAGTAAGCTCATAAGGCAATAAAACACGAATAACGGTTAAATGCAAAGAGATTTTTTTAGAAAAAAAATTATCGAATATCAACTTATTTAACAAGTATCAGCTTCTTTGCTCTTATTGCAGAATTGATCATTAATACATGAATACTTTTTACATATTACAAATAATCATTTCAAATACAATTTCATCCTTTCCTCGTATTCAGGTTTAAGTTTAAGTAATTTCCATATCTTCTTATCATCAGCATTGCTCACGCGATAGAAGATGATCTTATCTGCGGAATATTTGAAATACGGATGATTCTTTAACCATTCTTCAGGGGCATCAGCTAATGTGTATCTTATGATATCAGATGAATCTAATTTGCAGATGGAAATTAATTTTTGAACCAGATCAATATCGATATTGTAAGTGTCTAAAATTTGTTTCTTATTGATAAATCCACCCAGTTTTTTTCTGAAACCAATGATAGAGCCTGCACTTTTTTCGTCTAATCCGAATTCTAAAAGTTGCTTAAAAGTAATCCGGTTCAGATCAATATTAGCAAAATCTGTTGTCTGGAGGGGAATTTCTTTCTTCTTCTCATCGGATTGTAATGATGCAATTTTAATATAAGGCTTTAAAGCTTCAAACTTTTCCTGAGAAATTACAAAACACTTTTTAATCTCATCAAGGCTCTTAAACTGACCTCTTAAATTCCTGTCACGGTAATTGATGATCGTCCTTGCCTGGTTTTCCGAAAAACCTAGAGCTTGCCAGCCCCGCGAATCTAAAACATTAGGATCAAAAGGACTAAGTTTTAGTGTCGATTTTAGATTGTTGCTTTTGCTTGCAAAGCTTTTGTCATGTGCAGGAGTTTTTTCCGGCAGAATTAGATAAGGTGCTATTCGATGATAGTTTTCATTACTAATGATGAAGCAATCTTTAAATTTTTCTTTACTTATAAAACTGCCCCCTAAATAGCTTTTGTACTTTAAAATTGCCTCGGCCTGCCTTTCACTGAATCCCAGATCTATCCATTCTTTTACTGAAAGAAGATCCGGGTCGAATTTTCTCACTACTGAAATTGTTTTTTTATCTGTATTTTTTACAGTATAAATTCCAGCTTCAGTATTATTTTCAGGAAGTAAAATATGGGCACTGATTTCAGAAAATTTCTCTTCAGAAATAGCATAGCATTTTTTTAATTGCTCCTTGGAAGTGAATTTCCCGCCCACTATTTTTTTATAATGAAGGATGGTAGATACCTGTTTTTCAGAGAACCCCAGATCTTCCCATTGTTTTTCATCGAAATTATTAGGATTAAAATCAACAATCAGAGCTGCTTCCGCTCCTTCCGAAACAAAATGTATGTCTGGAAAATTTTCTTTTTCTTTACTGGTGTATTCCTGAAAGATAAACAATATGAGTAACAGGAAACCTAAAAGTCCAATCCTTTGGTAATAGTTTCTTTTCATCATAAAGTAAACTTATCAATAAAATTACCTTTTTAAAAGAATGAGATGGGAAATTTGATTTAGTGATTGTAATAGAAGATTTTTGCCGGGTATTGATTATAAAAATAAGTCCAAATTTAATTTTGACTACATTATTTCAACGAGAGTACTGGATTTTGAAGACAGATTCTTATTGTTTACAACAAAAAAATCCCCAAAAAATATTTTGAGGATTGTATTTAACTAATATGAGGATTATTATTGACGAACTAAATTGTACTCAGATCCTTTTGTTTCTTTTGTCCATGCACTACCTGCATGCATTTGAATTGTTTTATCATTAACAATTGTAAATGTGGTTACCCTGTCAGCAATATTTGAATAGATTAAAATGACTTTATTCGAGTTTTTGTCATATTTCCATGTTCCAGTACTTGACATAGGGTCTGTGCTTCCCGGAAGAGTTTCCGCCAATGTGAAAGTATTATCACTTTTAAAAGTGATTTCAGTACTCATTTTTGCATTCCCGGAAGGGATCATTCCGCTATATGTTCCAACCATAAAAGTGGAAACTTTAGTCGTTGAGGTTTCGGAAGTTTGTTTATTCATTGTACTGCAAGAAGTAAATCCGATGAACGATGCGCAAAGAGCTGCTACAAATAAATTTTTCATAAAAAGGTTTTTAATATGCCTTCTTACTAACTAAAATAGTGCCAAAGAAAAATAATTATAAAGAGGAAAATAATTGAAATTCTTTTAATAATAAGCCTTTTTGAGCATATTATAAATCAAAAAAGGGTGATCATTAGATATTTCGGATTGATCAAACACTATTGTTCAATTTGAAATAAAAGAGATAGAAAGTACTGCGTGTTTCCCTTATGTTATTCGGAATCGGTCTCTACTAAAGAATCTTTTAACTTTAGCAATTCTGCTTTTACAAATTCTAACCGGTCAATAAGAGTAATCGTTTCAGAAATTTTACTATTGGTTGTTAAAGCAATTTTTGCTCCGTCCAGTGTATAGCCTTTTTCTTTAACTAAATGATAGATGATCTGAAGGTTCTTGATATCTTCAGGAGTGAAGTATCTGTTTCCCTTTTTGTTCTTTTTAGGTTTGATAATAGGGAATTCCTGTTCCCAATAACGTATTAATGAGGCGTTTACATCGAATGCTTTTGCAACTTCTCCAATTGAATAATACAGCTTATCAGGTAAATTTATTTTCATTTTACAAATCCTAAACCTCAAAGATAATTTTTTTAAAAATTTATTACAAGTAAAGTGATAAAATATGTCTTTTCTGATTTCTTTTTTGTGATAGCTTTTCTCTTTAAAAGACTTTATTTTCCATGAGCATACGTTATATTTTAATGCTTATAAGGATCAAGTGAAACTCTTTTTTTATTTTTGAATAAAATAAAAAATTGAGCTCTATATCAGTCCTTCATATCGATCTTTTTCATTCCGGAAAGAATAATCCTTCGGATTTTTATTTCAATACAATGAAAGATCATCTGGTTACCAGCCATAAACATATTGAAAAACCACATCGCCATGATTTTTACGTTACTGTACTTTTTACAAAGGGAGAAGGAGTACATGAAATCGATTTTCAGAAATACGATGTTTCAGCTGGAAGTATTTTCTTTTTGTCTCCCGGACAGGTGCACAGCTGGGAGCTTTCAGATGATACAGATGGTTATATCTTTTTTTTCTCACAGGAATTTTATGATATGCACTATGTAAACCAACATCTCAGAAATTTTCCTTTTTTTAATTCAACTGCTTTTTCAAGGAAGCTTCAGCTTGAAGATACGGATATGCAAAATATGATCGCAGTCTGTGAGGAAATACAAGATGAATATCTTTCCCAGAACTTAATGAAAGAGCAACTTATTCTTTCTCTTCTTACTAAAATATATATCCATTCTTCACGACAGTTTTCCAGAGATTATACAGCTCTGCATTCTGAAACCAGTATCTCTTATTTTAAACATTATCAGGATTTCGAAAATATGCTTGAAACTCATTTTGCTACTGAAAAATCAATTTCTTATTATGCTTCCTCCCTGAATATTTCTTCAAAGCACTTAAACAGGATCACACAGACTGTTGTTCAAAAAACAGCTACAGAAGTAATTACGGAAAGAGTCATGCTTGAAGCTAAGCGTATGTTGATGTATCTTAATGAGAGTCTCGTAGATATTGCGTTCAGGTTAGGCTATGAAGAGTATTCCTATTTTGCAAGAGTGTTCCGGAAAAGTTCCGGAATAACACCCACGCAATTTATTCACGACTATAAATCTTAGATGTAGAGCTTATAAAAGGAGTTTAAAAGGCCCTTCAAAAGTGGTTTCAAAAGTATCTACTATTTTCCCTTTTTCATCGAATACAGAAATCACCATATTTTGTTTTGAAAACCTGATCTCTTCTTCAGGGAAAGTAATATTAATGTTCCCTTTCAGAATCTGGTCCCCTTTTAAAATAATATGATCCGAACCAAAGAATGTAATTTCACCATTTTTCGGGCTTGTTACTTTAATTGTTAACACCTTAGTTTCATTAGTTTTATTGAGGAATGTGTAAATAAATGTATTGGTTATTTTTCCGTTTTTAATAAAGAAAGTTGACCCGGCTGGTTTGATAAATTTAGCTTCCATAGATCCACGATCATACATTAAAAATCCTAAAAACCCTATCAGTATAGCAAGAAAGATCGTTGTTATCGTCATCCTTGAAGTGAAGTGGAATTTTGATTGATTTTCAATTTCGGATTCTGTGGCATAACGAACCAACCCCTTTGGTAGGCCTACTTTCTCCATAACTTCATCACAGGCATCAATGCATGCGGTACAATTAATACATTCCAGCTGTTGCCCGTTTCTGATATCAATTCCGGTAGGGCAAACGACTACACATTGCTGACAATCGATGCAGTCACCTTTTCCTGCCAGTTTTCTGTCTTCCCCATTTCTCCATTTGGAACGGTTTTCTCCTCTTTTGAAATCATAATATACATTAATGGTCTGCTTGTCGATCAAAACTCCCTGTAAGCGTCCATAAGGACATACCAGTGTGCATACCTGCTCACGAAGCCAGGCAAATGTAAAATAGAAAATTGCCGTAAAAGACAACATCACAATGAATTTCAGTGAATGTTCGGCAGGTCCCTCCTTCATAATTTTAAAAACCTCTCTATAACCAACGATGTACATGAACATAAAATGGCTGATAACCAAAGAAATCAAAATAAACACCGACCACTTCAATCCTTTCTTTCTGATTTTTTCAGCATCCCATTCCTGGCGATCCAATTTCATCTGCTTATTCCGGTCACCCTCAATCCAGTATTCAATTTTTCGGAAAACCATTTCCATGAAAAGGGTCTGAGGGCAGAGCCATCCACAGAATATCCGTCCGAAAACTACAGTGAATAACATGACAAAGATGACAGAAGTAACAGCTCCTAAAGCAAGAATGAAAAAATCCTGCAGATAAAATGGCTGACCGACAATAAAAAACTTTCTGTCAATAACGTTGATGAGAAGAAAAGGATTGTTGTTAATGGTAATAAATGGAAGTCCAAAAAATAGGGCAAGTAAGATATAGCTGGTATAATTTCTGTAGTTGGTGTATTTTCCCTTAGGTTTTCGGGGGAATACCCATTTTCTTTTTCCGGTATCATCCATTGTTCCTACAGAGTTTCTGAAAGATTCATTCTCTATGGCTATTGTTTTTTCGGCGTTGGTCCCTGTGCTCATTTTGTCAATTTAAATATCATGTAAATAATCTCTTATTTTGTCGTTTTTCTCTATAAGAAATATCTATTGATTATCGTACTGCAAAGCTCTTTATTAAATAGATTGAATACTAATAGTATATACTTATTAAATAGGACTATTAGGACATTTTATTGTCTTTTGGATTTATTGTATCAAAATGAGAGAATAAAACTTGAATTTTATTTTTTCATGTTGTACATTGTGCGTATTAAATGAAAAAGAAATGAAGAGTCTCTTTAAAATGAGTTGGATTGGTTTGGTTTTAGTACTACTAAATTGTCAATCAGTAAATTATGCCAATATGTTTTATCATGATGTTAAACCAGAGAAGATTTCAGATCAATTCAGTTTTACTGAAGGACCATCTTCGGATAAAATAGGAAATGTTTATTTTACTGACCAGCCCAATGACAAAATTTATTATTGGGATTGGAAAACAAATGAAATCAAAGAATTTTTGAATAAAACAGGAAGAGCGAATGGGACCCATTTTGATGAAGATGATAATCTGATCACCTGTTCTGATGATCAGGGTGAAATCTGGAAAATTTCTAAAGACAAAAAAGTCCAGGTCCTACTAAAAGGTTTTGAAGGTAAGAGACTTAATGGACCCAATGATGTTTGGGGAGATTCTTTTGGCGGAATTTATTTCACCGACCCTTTGTATAAAAGAGACTATTGGGTGAATTTTAAGCAGGAAATCACTCATAAAAGTCTTTACTACAGAAATAAGGCAGGGAAGGTTAGCAAGATAGATACCTTTACACAGCCTAATGGAATTGCAGGAAGTGAAAAATATAAAAAATTATACATTTCGGATATTGATGCAGGAAAAACTTATGTGTATGATATTCTGGAGGAAGGAAAACTTTCAGAGAAGAGACTGTTTTGTGAAATGGGCTCAGATGGAATGACATTGGATAAACATGGGAATCTTTATCTGACCGGAAAAGGGGTGACCGTTTTTAATCGTGATGGGAAAAAAATATATCATATTCCGATAGATGAAGAATGGACTTCTAATGTAACATTTGGAGGAAAGCATAATGATGTTTTATTTATTACAGCTTCGAAATCCGTATATACTTTACCAACGAGAGTAAAAGGAACAAAATAATTGATTATATACTGTATCCTAACAAAGCGAGGTCACTGATTAGTGACCTCGCTTTGTTTTTTTTATGGGTAAACATCTGTTAAATAATGATATATGATCAGTTGTTTTATTTATTTTTCATTTTATGCATGAGGTAGGTGTGAATTTTTTACTTTTTATTATGTTTTTTATTTAAAATCATTCGTCTGTTTTTATTTATTGTAAAATTATTTAAGTTAATTGTGAAAATGTTAATAACGAGTGCTGTTTATTATTGATTTTGTGATTTTTGTATTTATTTTTTTGCTTTTTTTGTAAAGTATTTAAAAGCTTAACGAGATAGATAGGTAATGTTTATTTTTTTACTTGTAATTACAATTTTGAATAAAAAATCACATTGATCGTTCGACACAACCCGTTTAAATTATAGATATGAAATTTTACGTATTAATTGCACTGTCAATGATCCCGTTTTTAGGATCTGCACAGTGGAAAAGAACAGAGTTACGCTCCCAAAGCGTGAAAAAAACTCAGGAAAAATTGCAGTTTTCTGGTTTATATACACTGGATGTCAATCTTTTAAAACAGACTTTGAAAAACGCATCATCCCGCACTGCTAAGGAAAAAGGAATTGTTATTTCGATTCCTGGCGTAAATGGGAAAATGGAAAGATTTCAGGTATGGGAATATTCCAATTTGGCTCCTGAACTACAGGAAAAGTATCCAGATATTAAATCTTATATAGGAACGAGCACGGAAGATCATTCTGCATATCTGAGGTTCAGTATTTCTCCTGTGGGCTTTTCATCAATGATTACAAGATCCGGAATTTCTGAATTTATCGAACCCTACTCTCAAGACAGATCGGTGTATGCAGTCTTCGATTCAAAAGCAAGAAAAAACCAGGAAATAGAGCCTTTTAAATGTTCTACAGCTGAAGATGTAGGGATGCATTCAGTTGGAAATAAAAACCATTCAGGAAATAAAAAGGCAGCAGGTTTTAACACCTTCAGATTGGCCATGTCTTGTACCGGAGAGTATGCACAATATCACTTAACAGCTGCCGGAACTCCGGCGAATGCGACGGATGCACAGAAAAAAGCAGTGATATTAGCCGCCATGAATACAACATTAACCCGCCTGAACGGAGTGTTTGAGAAAGATTTGTCTGTACATTTTAATTTAATTGCGAACAATGACACTCTTATCTTTTTAGATGCTGCTACCGATCCATATACTAATGGAGGTCCTACTGAGGCACAGGCTCAGATCTCCGCACGTATTCCTGCTCAGAATTATGATATGGGACATTTGCTGGATAAAAAGAATGGTAATGGGCAAGCTGGTGACATTGGAGTAATTTGTAATGATAATGCTAAAGCGGGTGGATGGACTGCACATAATTTTCCAGAAGGAGATAAATTTGATATAGACTATGTTGCTCATGAAATGGGTCACCAGCTTGGAGCTAATCATACATTTACACTGTATAATGGGAGTTACACGGATGATTCTTTATTAGAACCCGGAAGTGGCTCTACAATTATGGCCTATACAGGTATTATGGGAGGAAATAGTGATGTACAGTTTAACTCCTTTGATTATTTTCATGCTTTCAATGTTAAGGAAATTAAGG
The DNA here is from genome assembly GCF_002216065.1 of Chryseobacterium sp. T16E-39. Taxonomy (NCBI): domain Bacteria; kingdom Pseudomonadati; phylum Bacteroidota; class Flavobacteriia; order Flavobacteriales; family Weeksellaceae; genus Chryseobacterium; species Chryseobacterium sp. T16E-39. The sequence goes on from NZ_CP022282.1 coordinate 4,712,678, forward strand.
ATGTAATCGGGGGGATTGCATGTGGTACCAATGTACCATTTGCTGATCCTGCACCAGTAGTGAATGCAGGAGCAGATTACACCATTCCAAAATCTACTCCATTTGTATTAAAAGCGACGACGACAGATGCAAATAATGCCTCTTATACCTATACCTGGGAACAGATGGATTCTGGTGCAACACAAACAGGAGATGTTAATTCTCTAGCGTATGCAGCGAAACCAGCGGGACCAACTTTCAGATCTCTACCACCGGTAAGTACACCAGTAAGATACTTTCCTGATTTTAATAAAGTATTGGCAGGAGTATTTTCTACGCGTTGGGAATCAGTATCCAGCGTTGCAAGGAATCTGAACTTTACATGTACAGTACGAAATAACCATCCTACTGCACCACAGACTAACAAAGATGAAACCCTAATAACTATAAATGCTGCTTCCGGCCCCTTTAAAATTACTGCCCCTGTGTTCGGACAGTCAACCAGTTCGGGAAATGCAGTTACTGTAACATGGGATGTTGCTGGTACAACGCAGGCTCCTGTAAGCACAGCCAATGTTAATATCAAATTATCTACTGACGGAGGTCAGACATTTACAACGATTGCAGCAAATACACCTAATGACGGGAGTGAACAGATTACAATTCCTGCAGGATCTACATCAGCAAATGCTTATATTCTAATTGAAGCAGTTGGCAATATTTATTATGCTGTTAGTCCGAGCTTCGTGATAGATTATAATGTTACAGGCGAAACTTGTAATACATATACTTATAATGGAGCGGCTGTTGCTATAACAGATGGTCCGGGAGGTAGTGATATTTCTTCTCCAAAGGTAGTTATCCCATTAACTGTAAATAATACAGGTACTATCACTAAAATTAAAGTAACACCTTCTCTTGCACATACTAATGTCAGAGATTTAGCTATTGGAATTGAGAGTCCTGCTGGTTCATCAGCTTTGATCTGGAACAGACAATGTAATAACAGATCTGGTATTACGGCTACATTTAGTGATGCTGGGAATGCAGTTGCATGTACTTCGCCAATACAGGGAGAAACATTATCTAATGAATCATTAGCTATTTTTAAGGGGCATAAAGCACAAGGAGAATGGAAACTTTTTGCTTCAGATAATAATAAAGGTAATACAGGTACAATTAACTCCTGGTCACTTGAGGTTTGTACAAGAGAAACACAAACTTTAGGGTTAAAAGACGCCTCTTTGGCTAAATTAGGAGATGATATTAAAGTATATCCTAACCCTAGTAACGGAAATTTCTTTGTTAAATCCAGAAATTTATCTGGAGAAGTTAAAGTAAATCTATTGGATGCAAGTGGCAGACTGATCTCTTCTGATGCTTATCAAAGTAATGGAGACTTCACTAAAGAATTTAATCTGAATATTCCTAAAGGAGTTTATATTATCAATATCAACTCTTCAAAAGGGGTGTATAGCCAAAAACTGATCATTAAATAAGTTTTTAATATTATTGTAAGAAGATAGCGGCCAATGTGCATTGGCCGCTATCTTTATTTTTAAACGATTGATTCCGATTAATACCTAATAGGCGATTTCCATTTTTACTTTTTTTCCTTTAAGCTTTTCGTTAGCTAGCTTTTTTAATAGAATTTTTACTTTTTTTCTGGAAACAGCAACGTAAGACGTGGTATCTTTTACTTCAATTAAACCAATGTCTTCTTTTTGTAATTCACCTTTCTTAATAAGATAACCGACAATATCCACTTTATTTACCTTGTCTTTCTTTCCTGCGCTGATGTAGATCGTTTCGAAAGGCGTCTTTTGAGGGATGTCATGAAATCCTGAAAGACTTTCTTCGGGAGTATTACTTTTAATAAATGGGAAATTTTCTTCCGCGGTCATAATTAAATACGCAAAGCCTTTTGCGTTCATCCTTGCTGTACGTCCGTTTCTGTGGATAAATGCATCTTCCTTAGGGGGTAATTGATAATGGACGATAGATTCTACTTCAGGAACATCCAATCCCCTTGAAGCAAGGTCTGTTGTAATTAAAATTCTTGCAGAATCATTTCTGAATTTAAGTAATGCGCGTTCCCTTTCGTCCTGTTCCATTCCGCCGTGGAAGGTTTCCCTATCGATTCCTTTTTCACGCAAAAGTTCCGAAATACGGTCGACTGCTTCACGGTGGTTGCAGAATATCAGTGTTCTTTTGTTTCCTATTTTGCAAATTAAATTGAAAAGGGTATCCAGCTTTTCTTCAGAAATGGTCATTACTTTTCGCAGCTGAATGTCTGGTTTTGCTTCACCTAATTTTAAAAAGTCAATGACTTTTTCATCTTTCAGGCCTGTAAATTCAGGAATTTTATCCATCGCTGTTGCGGAAGTTAAAATACGTTGCGAAAGACCTTTTAAAGATTGAATGATAAATTCCATATCGTCATGAAAACCTAATTCCAATGCTTTGTCAAATTCATCAAGAACCAATGTTTGAATCGTTTTAGGGTCAAAGTTGTTGTTTCGCAAATGATAGGCAACTCTTCCAGGAGTACCAATTAATACAGCGGGAGCTTCAATTAAGTTATTAACTTCAATTTTCTTATCATGACCTCCATAACATACGGAAATTTTAAAATCAGTTCCCATAGCTTTGAACACCTGTTCTATCTGAAGAGCTAATTCTCTTGCCGGAACTAAAATCAATGCCTGGATTCCTGAAGTATCTTTTTTAAGATTCCGAAGGACAGGAAATAAAAAGCCAAGTGTTTTTCCAGACCCTGTAGGGGAGAGTAAAACGATATCGGTTTTATTTTCTGAGGCTTTATATATAGATTTCTGCATCTGATTCATATCCTGAATCTGCAGCTTTTGATAAATTGATTCTAATTCCATTTTGCAAAGATAGTGAATTAGGAGGCAGGTTGGATGGGAGTGGAAAATTGAAAGTTGAAAGTGGAAAGTTGAAAGTTGAAAGTGGAGAATGGAGAGTGGAAAATTGGGTGGTTGATAAGAGCTTTTGTCATTTGACGATGTCTGCCTTTGATTTCTGAACCGAGTGAGGGGTATCTTATTGCGAGGAGCGAAGCGACGAAGCAATCTCATTCAATTCTGTACAATACACAGGGGCATGAAAACGACACCCAAACCTAGCCCCGATAGAAACGGGTACCCCACAGCAAGTGTAGGAAAAGCAGCTGCGCGAGGAGTATGAGTGGATAGCGGGAAATAGCTTCTGAAAAAGAAAGGAAGTTGCAGGATGGAATGTTGGAAGTTGAAGGGGCTTTCAATCTTTAAATTCTTTAAATCATTTAATTTTTTAATAATAAATTTGATATTCAGTGATTTACGTCTTATTTTGTGAAGATAAAAACTATTGTTTATTCAAATAAAATTCGTACATTTGCACCCACTTTTGTGGGAAAGGTTTGAAGAGTAAATTATTAAAAATTAATTACTTCCGTATTTTTTAAATCCACATTTATTCAGACCATTAAAAAAGAAGGAATACAAATTTTATTAGAAAATGTCAAAAGAGACAAATTCAGCAGAGGTTTTATTAAACCAAAACGTAGCACCAGAACAATTTGATTGGGATTCTTTCGAATCAGGTCTTGATGCAGATGCGAGAAAAGAAAAAAGTGATTTAGAAGAAATCTACAACGGATCTTTAAACAGCCTAAACGATAACGACGTTTTGATTGGTAGAGTTGTAAGATTAACTGATAAAGAAGCTATCGTAGACATCAACTTCAAATCTGAAGGTGTTATTTCTCTTAACGAATTCCGTTACAACCAAGGCCTAAGTGTAGGTGATGAGGTAGAAGTAATGGTTGACAGAAGAGAAGACAAAACTGGACAATTACAATTATCTCACAGAAAAGCTAGAACGCTTAAAGCTTGGGATAGAGTAAACGAACTTCACGAAACTGGAGAAATCGTTAACGGTTTTGTGAAATCAAGAACTAAAGGAGGTATGATCGTTGACGTACACGGAATCGAAGCATTCTTACCAGGTTCTCAAATTGATGTTAAGCCAATTAAAGATTACGATCAGTTCGTAGGTAAAACTATGGAGTTCAAAGTTGTGAAAATCAACCCTGAGTTCAAAAACGTAGTTGTATCTCACAAAGCATTGATCGAAGCAGATATCGAAGGTCAGAAAAAAGAAATCATCGCTCAGCTTGAAAAAGGACAAGTTCTTGAAGGAACTGTTAAGAACATTACTTCTTACGGTGTATTCATTGACTTAGGAGGTGTAGATGGATTGATCCACATTACAGACCTTTCTTGGTCTAGAGTGAACCACCCATCTGAAATCTTAGAAGATGGACAAACTGTAAAAGTTGTTATCCTTGATTTTGATGATGAGAAAACAAGAATCCAGTTAGGTATGAAGCAATTAGAAGCTCATCCTTGGGATGCTCTTTCTGCTGACATGAAAGTTGGAGACAAAGTAAAAGGAAAAGTAGTAGTTCTTGCTGACTATGGTGCATTCGTAGAAATTGCTCCAGGTGTAGAAGGATTGATCCACGTTTCTGAAATGTCTTGGTCTACTCACTTAAGATCTGCTGGTGATTTTGTAAAAGTAGGTGACGAAGTGGAAGCTGAAGTACTTACTTTAGATAGAGAAGACAGAAAAATCTCTCTAGGTATGAAACAATTATCTAAAGATCCTTGGGAAAATATCGAAGCTAAGTATCCGGTAGGATCTCAGCACGTAGGAACTGTAAGAAACTTCACTAACTTTGGTGTATTCGTAGAGTTAGAAGAAGGTATCGACGGTTTGATCTACATTTCTGATCTTTCTTGGACTAAGAAAATCAAGCATCCATCTGAATTCTGCGCTGTAGGAGACAAATTAGATGTTATTGTATTGGAATTAGATATCCAGGCTAGAAGATTATCTTTAGGTCACAAGCAATTGACTGAAAACCCTTGGGATAAATTCGAAACTAAATATGCTGAAGGAACTGTACACGCTGGTAAAGCTGTAGAAGTACACGATAAAGGTGCTTCTGTACAATTCGAAGATGCTGAAGTTGAAGCATTCTGCCCTTCAAGATTATTAGAGAAAGAAGATGGATCTAAAATCAAAAAAGGTGAAGATGCTGAGTTCAAAGTAATCGAATTCAACAAGGAGTTCAAGAGAGTAGTAGTATCTCACACAGGTATCTTCAGAGACGAAGAAAAGAAAAATGTAAAAGAATCTAACAACAGATCTAATACTACTTCTTCATCTTCTTCTAACGAAGAAAGATCTACATTAGGAGATATTGATGCTTTAGCAGAATTAAAAAGAAAAATGGAAGAAGGTAAATAATCCTTAACCCATTTATGATAATGAAGCCACTCGTAAGAGTGGCTTTTTTATTTTGTAATCTTGTGTCCAATGGAAATAGATGGTCTGTTTTGTTATTTTTTTAATGCAAATCTGTTACGATTTAATATAATTTAAGTATTGGAAATGAATGGTATAAATCATTGAAATCGCATTGAATAGTATAAAAGTATGCATATAGTGCTTTTTTTATAATAAAATTAATCAAAATGATTTTTGGTTGTTAAATATTTGTAAATTAGCGGCTTTATTACTGTATATGAAAAAGATAACTCTACCTATTTTATTTGCTGCATTCGCAGTATTTCAATCTTCCAATTTATTTTCTCAGGATAACGAAAGACTTATCAAAGATTATATTTCACAAAATAAGATCAGAGATTATAAAAGGTCAGATTTAACGAATTTCACGATTGATTTAAAAGATCATTCTGAAAGTATGAAGGCGGATATTATTAAAATCCAGCAGGTATATAATAATATTCCGGTGTATGGATCTCTTGGATCTGTATTGGTAAAGAATGGGCAAATTGTTCTTTTTAATGATAATTTTGAAAAAGATTATCAAAAAGCAGATGCTTCTGTACCAAAGATTGCCAAAGAAAAAGCTTTTGAATCTGCAGCTAAAGGGACGAGTATTACAGATCCGGGTAAAATCCAGATCTTGAACTTTTTTGATGCAGATACCAGTGATATGTTATTTGCAAAATCAAGATTAGTATATGCAAAGAAAAATCAGGATCTGGTACTTTGCTACGAATTTACATTTCCTGAGCAGAAAACCTCAAATTATTGGAATGTACTGGTAGACGCATCTACCGGAGAAGTTGTAGAGAAAAACAATCTCAACATTAGCTGCGACTTTGCAGATCATCCTTACGAACACTCACATGAAAATAGCCTGGTTTCATTTCCAGTAGCTAATAATAATTATAAAAAAGCAGACACCAGTCTGTTCCTCGTTCCGGACAACGCTTCTTATAATATATTCCCTTTTCCTATAGAAGCCCCAACGTTTGGTGCAAGATCAGTTGTTTCAAACCCTTGGATTCTGGCATCTTCCCCGGAAGGATGGCACTCGGATGGTACCACTCATTATACAACAACCCGTGGGAATAATGTTTTTGCCTATCAGGATATTAATGACAATGATGTATTTATGGGAATAACCGTAGATGGCGGGGCAAGCAGAAACTTTAATTTTCCTTACGATCCAAGTGTACACGCATTAAATAATAAAGACGCTGCTATTACCAATTTGTTTTATGCCAATAATATGGTTCACGATGTCTTTTATAAATTTGGTTTTAGAGAAACTTCAAGGAATTTCCAGAAAAATAACTTTGGATTAGGAGGGGTAGGAAATGATTTTGTAAATGCAGAAGCTCAGGACGGTGCAGGTACACCTGTAACTCCTACTGTTTCTAACTATAATAATGCAAATTTTGCTACACCAGCAGATGGTGGAAGTGGAAGAATGCAGATGTATCTGTGGATTAATACAGCACAGAAACTATTTTATACAAGTCCTGCTGCGGCTGTTGCGAGGACACCCGCTTCCTTTATTGCTCAATTCGGAAAGCAGATAACCGGAGTGCCAGTGACAGGTCAGGTGAAATTATCACCCGTTTTAGATGCTTGTACTGCACTTCCTGCGGGTTCACTAACCGGATTTATTGGCTTGGCTGAAAGAGGTTTTTGTGACTTTAACGTTAAGGTGGAGAATATGCAGAATGCAGGGGCAACCGCTGCTATCATATATAATGCCCCAACTTCTGCGCCGCCAGGAAATATGGCGGGAACAAATGCAAATGTTACAATACTTGCTGAACTAATTGATAATGCAGAGGGTGAATTTATTAAGTCTCAATTGACAGCTAATACACCTGTAAATGTTTCTATGAGCTATGATGTGAAGCAGGACGGAAGTTTTGATAACGGGGTTATGATCCATGAATATGGACATGGTATTTCTAATCGTTTGACTGGAGATGGATACAGCTGCCTTAATGCATTGCCATTTACAGGAAACCTTACTTATTCTAAAGAGCAAATGGGCGAAGGATGGTCTGATTTCTTTGCATTGATGCTTACCAATAAACCAGGAGATAACGCTTCTGTTGCAAGAGGTATAGGAACCTATGTATCAGCTCAGCCTACTACAGGAGCCGGAATAAGACCTGCAAAATATTCTCCGGACTTTGCTATTAATGGCTTTACTTATGGGGATACAAATGGAATGGAGTTCAATAATGGTTCAGGTATTGTTCCGGATGTACATTCAATAGGATTTGTATGGGCAACCATGCTGTGGGATCTTAATTGGCAATATGTTGCTAAATATGGGTATTCTTCAGATGTAACGACCAGCACCACCAGTGGAAGTTCAAGAGTTTTACAGTTGATTACAGATGCATTAAAACTTCAGGCATGTGACCCGACATTTATTGACGGTAGAAATGCAATACTTGCAGCAGAGCAGGCAACAACCTTGGGAGCTGATAAGTGTATGATCTGGAAAGTTTTTGCAAAAAGAGGTTTGGGAGTGAATGCAAGCGCCGGAGTTAAAACAGACATCAATGATCAGGTGGAAGACTTCACTGTTCCGGCAGAATGTCCTGTATTAGCAGTTGATGATGTGAAATCTGTAAAGAATAACACAATTTCTATTTACCCTAATCCTGCTAAAAATGAATTTTATATCAATTTCCCAAGCAATACAATAGGGAAAGTAAGTGTTGAAATTTATGATATGTCTGGAAAATTGATTTCTTCTGAAGATAAAATTTCGCCAGATGCAAAAAAAGCAATTTCTACTGACAGAATGATCAACGGAGCCTATATGGTAAAAGTAAAAGGTCTTGGCTTTGATGCTGTTTCAAAAGTGATCGTTAAAAAATAATTCCTAATAAAGAAAGAAAAATAATTGTTTGAAAAAATGATTATTTTTCTTTTTAACCATCAATAAATAAGAATAAAAATTTTAGTAAGTATAAATGAAAAGAATAAAACTACCTCTTATGGTTGCTGCTTTTGCAGTAATTCCATCCCTACAATTATTCTCACAGGAGAATACCCAGATAATCAAAGATTATATTTCTCAAAATAAAATCAGGGAATATAAGAAATCGGATCTCAATAATTTTATTATTGACAATACAGACCCATCAAAATCATTAAATGGTGATGTCGTTAAGTTTCAACAGACGTACAATGGAATTCCTGTATACAGTTCTGTAGGAACCGTGCTTATTAAAGATCATAAGATTGTTTATTATACAGATAATTTTGTGAAAAATTATACTGAATCTACTTCGAGCTCGGCCCAGATCAATAAAACTGCCGCGCTTCAAAAAATAGCCAATGAATTAGGTAATTCTGAGATTTCTGATTTCACAATTCTTGGATTTTTTGAAAAAAGTGCAAACAATACAAAAGCAGCCAAGCAAAGACTGGTATATACAAGTACCACTAACGGAGATCTTCGTTTAGCGTATGAGTATATTTTGAGAGAGCCAAAGTCTTCGAATTACTGGAATATTTTGGTAGATGCGCACAATGGAAATGTTATTGAGAAGAATAATCTTACATTATCTTGTAATTTTAAACCAGATTCATACGCTTCTGATCAGATCGCTCTTCAAAACAATGTATTGGAAGGTCCGCAAAATAACTTCTCACAACAAAATTTAGTGCTTGTGGCTGATCCGGCGAGCTATAATATCTTTGCAACACCGGTAGAAGCACCTACGTTCGCCCCGAGATCGATTGTTTCCAATCCTTGGATGTTAGCTTCTTCACCAGAAGGATGGCATTCGGATGGAACTACACATTACACAACTACAAGAGGGAATAATGTGTATGCTTATGAAGATACGGCCCATGCGAATGTACCAGGATTTTCGCCTGATGGTGGAGCTTCGAGAAATTTTAACTTTCCATTTAATATCAATGGTACTCCTGCAGCAAATCAAAGTGCTGCGATTACTAATTTATTTTATATCAGTAATAGAGTGCATGATGTATTCTATAAGTTTGGATTCACGGAATCAGCTAAAAACTTCCAACAGAATAATTTTGGATTAGGAGGATTGGATGATGACTCTGTTTTTGCAGAGGCTCAAGATGGCGGAGGTACCAATAATGCAAATTTTTCAAGTCCACCGGATAATTATAATCCTGTAATGCAGATGTATTTATGGTCTGCGACTAACAGACTGTTCTTTTACAATACTCCTGCTGCTGCAGTTCCTCGTCAGCCTGCGGCTGGTGTTGCCTTGTATGGTCCGGTGTTAAATCCTACCGGAGTTACAGGAAATGTACAGTTGTCTTCTGTATTAGACGGATGTACGGCTTTACCTGCAAATTCACTTACTGGGAAAATTGGTTTGGTAGAGCGGGGAACATGTTCTTTTGTGGTTAAAACAAAGATGTTACAGGATGCTGGAGCTACTGCTGCTATTATTTATAATAATGCAGTTAATGGATCTACTATAGGTAATATGTCAGGAACTGATGCGACTGTCACTATTCCGTCAGTTTTAATTACAAATGATGAAGGAGAATATATTAAATCACAGCTTTCAGCGGCTACAACAGTAAATGTAACATTGAAGAATGATCCGGCAACAAGTGTAACTCCGGATGGTAGTTTCGATAACGGAATTGTAACACATGAATATGGTCACGGAATTTCTAACCGATTAACGGGGACTGGTTACAATTGTCTGAACTCTGGAGCTGATAAAGAACAAATGGGAGAAGGATGGTCTGATTTCTTTGCTTTAATGCTTACGAATAAGCCTGGAGATAATGCTTCTGTGCCAAGAGGAATGGCAACTTATGCAGCTGGTGAGCTTCCAAGTGGAGAGGGAATTCGTCCGGCAAAATATTCTCCGAATTTTGCAATAAATGGCTTTACATATGGAGATACAAATGGAATGGAGTACACCAATCAAAGTGGAGCAATTGTTCCGGATGTACACTCAATAGGATTTGTATGGGCAACAATGTTGTGGGATCTACATTGGCAGTATGTAGCTAAATACGGCTATTCTTCTGATGTAACTGCGAATACAACGAATGGTAGCTCAAGAGTATTACAACTTGTTACCAGTGCGTTAAAACTTCAGGCATGTAACCCTACATTTATAGATGGTAGAAATGCTATACTTGCTGCTGAACAGGCAACAACACTGGGTGAAGATAAATGTATGATCTGGAGAGTTTTTGCAAAAAGAGGTCTTGGAGTGAATGCAACTGCTGGAGTTAAAACGAATATCAATGATCAGGTAGAAGACTTTAGCGTTCCTGCAGAATGTCCTCTATTGGCTACCGATGAAGTGAAATCTGTAAAAAATAATACAATTTCTATTTATCCGAACCCTGCTAAAAATGAATTTTATATCAACTTCCCAAGCAATACGATGGGTAAAGTGAGTGTTGAAATTTATGATATGTCTGGAAAATTGATTTCTTCTGAAGATAAAATTTCTCCGGATGCTAAGAAAGCAATTTCTACTGACAGAATGATCAACGGGACTTATATGGTAAAAGTAAAAGGCCTAGGTTTTGATGCTGTATCTAAAGTAATTGTAAAGAAATAGATTATTTAAATATCAACTTTTATATCACCTTGGGGTATCCTGAGGTGATTTTATTTATCTATAGGATTGATAACTCTTAAGTGAATTAAATTATTATATTGTACCTTTGCAGGCTGTAAAAAAGATTATGAAGAAGAAAAATTTACTGAAAGGAGTATTGTTTGTGGGAATTGGTGCCAGTGTTTATGGTATGTTAGCAACCTTTGTTAAGATGTCTTATCACGAGGGGTATACCACTTCCGAAGTTACTACATCCCAATTTATATTAGGATTAATAGGGCTTTTAATCCTTAATTTTATCCAGACCCTAACATCAAAATCAAAATTATCATCACCGAGCAAAAAAGAAATTAAAATGCTGATGCTTGCGGGGACCTCACTAGGATGTACGAGTTTGTTTTATTATATAGCGGTTCAGTATATCAATGTTTCTATAGCAATTGTACTTTTAATGCAGTCTGTATGGTTCAGTGTTGTGGTGGAAAGCTTTTTAACGAAGAAGTTTCCCAATGCGAGAAAGATCGTTGCTACAGTGATCGTTTTACTGGGAACAGTTTTGGCAACCAATCTTATTAATGTTGATATAGAACTAGACTGGCATGGTGTTTTTTGGGGATTAATGGCGGCCTCATCATATACCTTAACAATGTTTACCTCCAATACCCTCGCTACTCACTTACCCGTTCTTAGGAAAAGTATGGTAATGCTTGCGGGAGGTTCAATAGTTGTCCTGGTATTTTTATTTTTTGCTCAAATTGGTCCGTTGTACTTTGACGGCTTAAAATCAATCTATCTTAATTTTACAGAAAATACCCAGCATATCCATGCTTTTGATTATTCAATATTCTGGACTTATGGTTTTGTACTTGCTGTATTCGGAACTATTATTCCACCGATTTTATTCAATATGGGATTCCCTAATACAGGGCTCGGATTAGGAAGTATTATTTCATCACTGGAGCTTCCGGTATCTGTAACGATGGCATTTGTTTTATTAGGTGAAAAGGTAATTTTAGTTCAGTGGGCAGGAATTGCTTTAATCCTTTTTGCTATTGTATTAATGAATTTGCCGACAAAAAAAGAATTAAAACTTGCAGAAGTATCTTAAAATATATCTGGTTAGATCATAACTGATAACCGTTCCATTGGGAGCGGTTTTTGTTTTTATACCGACTCTGGATCTCTATTTTTTTAGGGGGAATTTTCGTCCGTAACTTAAGCAACGCCATAGCCATTCCAGTGGGCCGTAATTGTATTTTTTGAGCCACCACTTACTGAAGAATATCTGCAATACAAAGATAATGCACCCCGTTAGCACATAAGATGATAATGACCAATCTATTTTTGTATAAATAAGCAAAAAGAATGCAATTACATTTTGTGTGATATAGTTCGTCAATGTCATTTTACCGGTTACCTGCAACGCAGAAAAAAGGGTTTTTAGCTGACCTGCCATAAATAGCCAAATAATACCGGTGGAAGAAAAAATCATGATACTTATAATTTGTGGATAATAAAGATCATAATAAGTATTAAATGTCCATTCATTTGTTTCAATTACCCGCTGTGCTGTAAATAAAATTATTGATAAAGCTAAACTGATCCAGAATATTCTTTTTAAGATTTTTCGGTTAAGGTTTATTCGTAGAAAAAAATTACTGCGGTGCAGAGCGGCTCCTAATAGAAAACATCCTAATTGTATGAGATGGAGTATGATGGCATAACTTAAACGAAGCATCCATTTATACCTCATGAAAAGATTGGCCTTTATATGGTCTGTAAAAGTGTTATTATTGTAGAGTTCATAAAAGAAATCCCGATCTTTTGGAGCAAAAAGCAAATGTTGTCTGCCTAAGTAGGATTGAAGTACCGGTGTTAATAACAGGATAACAGTTCCAATAATAAAAAGTGATTTTGTTCGTAGGTTATAAAAGGCTAATAAAACAAGTCCCATAAAAGCATAATCACTTAAAATGTCACCGCCGAAAAATAATGTATTCGCAAACCCGAAGACAAACAACCACAACATACGTTTTATAAAGAATATATACTTATCCTGGCTGTTATCATTGAATTTTTTAAGCACGATAGAGAATCCAAAGCCAAATAAAACGGCTAATAACGTCCAGCCTTTGGAACCTAAAATAATTTCAGAAGTGGTTTCAATAAAGGAGGTTAAATAGTCGGCTTCAATTTTTGAAGAATGGGTATTCCATGTATAGATTGTTGAGTAATTCATGATCGCCACGCTGAATAATGCCCAGCCTCTTAAAATATCTATAATGGGCAGTCGTTGATTTTGTGAAATGGGACTGTTGGAGATCATAATTTTTTTTAATTAAATTTTGTTAAATATATCATTAACTTGAAAAATAGTAATATATAAGCCGTTTCTTTTAGAACAATTTTTTAATTTTAATAGATAATAAAATAAGATGATACATTTTAAAAATGCAGTTACGATTTTAATGCTTATGTTGATGCCCTCTTTACTACTTTCCCAACTAAAGCCTTTGGATGCTGAACTTACCAATTATAAATACCCTTATGAGGTTCATTTTATTGATTTGAATTCTCAGAATCAGCACATAAAAATGGCTTATATGGATGTACAGCCTAAAGCGCCTAACGGGAAAATAATTATGCTTCTTCATGGAAAAAATTTCAATGGAGCGTATTGGGAGCAAACAGCAAAAGATCTCTCAGATAAAGGCTTCAGGGTAATTATTCCTGATCAGATCGGATTTGGAAAATCTTCTAAACCTCGGAATTATCAGTTTTCATTTGCACAGCTGGCAACCAATACCAAAGCGATTCTGGATGAACTTAAAATCGATAAGCTAATCGTTTTAGGGCATTCTATGGGGGGTATGGTGGCAACCAGATTTACATTAATGTATCCTGAAGCAGTGGAGAAATTAATTCTTGAAAATCCTATTGGGCTGGAAGATTATAAAGTTCTGGCAAAGTATCAGACAATTGATGCAGCTTATCAGGCTGAATTAAAAAATACATACCAAAGCTACAAGGACTATCAATTAAAGTTTTATTATGATAATAAATGGAAACCTGAATATGATAAGTGGTTAAATTTGCTAGCAGGCTGGACGTTAAGTAAAGATTATCCTTCGGTTGCATGGAATGCAGCTTTAACTACAGATATTGTTTTCAATCAGCCTGTGGTATATGAATTTAAGAATATTAAAGTTCCTACTTTATTAATTATAGGAACAAGAGACCGGACCGCAATAGGGAAGGATAGGGCTCCAAAGGACGTTCAGGCAAAAATGGGTCAGTATCAGGAATTGGGAAAGAAAACCCAACAGGAAATTGAAGGATCAAAACTGGTTGAGCTGGAGAATGTGGGGCATCTTCCGCACATTGAAGTATACCCAAAGTTTTTTGATGCTTTATACGATTTTATTAAATAAAGACTTTATACAAATAAAAAGAGGCTTTCTAAATTTAGAAAGCCTCTTTTCGTATGTATTGTTGTCTGAATTATTTCTTTTTGTAAGCAGCGTCTTTGATTCTTGCTTTCTTACCTCTAAGATCTCTGAAATAGTAAATTCTAGATCTTCTAACTCTACCTCTTCTGTCAACTTCAATTTTTTGAAGAGCTGGCATGTTGATAGGAAATACTCTTTCTACACCTACATCACCACTCATTTTTCTGATAGTGAAAGTTTTTGTAGAACCTGTACCTCTTAATTGGATAACTGTTCCTTTGAAGAACTGAGTTCTTGTTTTTTGTCCTTCTTTAATTTCGTAATACACAGTAATTGTATCACCTGCTTTGAATTCAGGGAATTCTTTTTTCGCAATGTACTTGTCTTGTACGTACTTTAATAAATCCATTATTAATGATAATATAATGTTAAGGCTAAGCAACTTACACGTTTTTCGTCAGAGGTTGAATAACAGGTTGCAAATGTACAAAATTAGTTTTGAATAATCCAAATAAATTTATGTTATTAATTATAAGTTTCTCTGTTGATTTCTGATCCAAAACTTAACATATCCTTTACTTTCCCGTGAAACTGTGTTTATAGGGGAATTTTACTTTTGCACGAAGTAAAAATTATAAATTATTCTCTTATTTTATTGAAAAACAATAAATTATTAGGGAGTACAAATCTAAAAAAATTTATTCTATGAAACATTACTTATTCTTTTTTTGTTTTGTCGTCGCCCAAATGACATTCGGACAAGCTTTATTTCCCTATCTGCAAAATCCGACACCCAGTTCTATGATTGTCAATTGGAAAACAGGATCCAATAATGAAACCACTGTACTTTATGGAAGTTCTCCTACCAATTTGAATGTTACCGTAACAGGAACAACAAATATTTTTTCCGATACAGGCTACAATAACAATTATTTCTATCATACAGCCAAGATTACCAATCTTCAGCCCAATACAAAATATTATTATAAAATAAAAACAGGTACGAACGAATCTGCGGTATACAACTTTCGTACGCTTCCATTACCCGGACAGCCCAGTACCGTGGATGGCAAAATTCGCTTCTTTATCATGGGTGACAATCAGATTAAGGCAGAACCAAGATATGATACCCTTACTTTGAATGCGTTTAAAAAATTAAAAGAAAAATTTGGCCCCAATTCAGATCCTTCGGATAATGTTGCCCTTACTTTTATGGTAGGAGATCAGGTAGATGTTGGGACTTTGGATCATTATGAAAATGTTCACTTTAAAAAGAACATTAAATTATCACCATATCTGCCTATTCAGACCACAGTTGGAAACCACGAAACGTATGGGACTTTAGGAATGAATTCTTATTATGCCCATTTTTATATCGATGAAATAAGATACAAGAATATTGCTTCAGGAAATGAAAATTACTATGCACAGCAAGCTGGAAACGTATTGTTTGTAAGCTTAAGTTCCGAACATACAGGGTCGGCTCAGCAAACATGGTTACAGGAAATTCTGACTGCTGCCAATAATGATCCCACAGTAGATTGGATCATTTCATTAAGCCACAGACCTTATCAGGCAGAGCAATATGTTGGTGATATTTCAACATGGGTGAGAAACAATGCTGTTCCTTTGCTTACTTCATCAAGCAAATATTTAATGCATGTAGGAGCACATCACCATTTATACCACAGAGGGCAGCTAAAAGATACACCAAATTATCAGATCATCTCAGGGGGAACTGCATGGGATCAATATTGGGGAATGTCTACAGAGCAGGATTTTGATGATGTTCAGAAAACATTAACGGATTGGACCTACCAGATCGTAGAAGTTGATGTCACTAATGGCAAAGTAGATGTAGAATGTTATTCTATAGGAGGTGTTTATACGAAGAAATACAATGAGCTTGTAGATTCTTTCCACCGATACAAAAATCAGCCAAAACCCGCAAAACCAAATATTACCAATACATTTTCAGGTCCCGTAACACTGCCATTAACTTTAAATGGAAGTAATTTTACATCGCCTAATAATGAACTTTTAAATACAACTCAGTTTCTGATCAGTAAAGCAGCTGATTTTTCTGTTATTGAAAAAGAGTTTTACCGTGATTTTGAAAACTGGTTTGGTAAAGATGGAACACCGGATAAAGCTAAAAATTTAAATGCCGGTGTAGATATTACAAAAGTTACTTTTCCTGCTAACTCGATTTCTAACGGGACATATTATGTGAAAACACGTTACAGAGATAGAAACCTGGAATGGAGTGACTGGAGTGATGTTAAGCAGTTCCAAATAACAGGAAGTGTTGTTTCGAATCCTACATTTACTTTAGATAAAACCGAATATCTGCAAAATACACCGATAGTTGCTACTTATACCGGCGGACCTGGTAATCTTAAAGACTGGGTTGGAATTTATAAGAAAGGACAGATTCCTGCAACTTCAACTTCTCAAACGTATATTTATACGAATGGACAAACCGCAGGAACAGCCAATTTCAATAGTGGACTGGCGACTAAGGGACAGTATTTTGCAGGATTTTTTGCTAATGATGGATATACAGAAATTACCCCAAGGAAAAACTTCTATGTAGGACCGAAAGTTGTTTTACAGGCAACAGCAGATGCATATCCGGTAGGAGGGACTGTGAAAATAAATTTCAGTAACGGACCCAATCTTGTAAAAGACTGGATTGGTATCTATAAAATGGGACAAACACCCGGAACCAATACATCAGCTACTTACAAATATGTAACAACTCCTGCAGGAAGTCTTGATTTTACAGGATTGCCAAAAGGATATTATTTTGCACAGTATTTCCTGGAAGATGGGTATACAGCCATTGGAGAGAAGGTCTTCTTTAAAGTAGGAGATATCGTTACAGAATTATGGATCAATAAACCGGTTTATACATTAGGTGAAAATATTACCGCTTCATGGACAGATTCTCCGGGAATTATCAAAGATTGGTTGGGAATTTATCCGCAAAGTGTTCAGACCCCTGATGACAACTTTGTTTCTTATACTTATTTTGACGGAGTCACTCAGGGAACAAAAGCATTAAGCGGTGCAGCATTACCTACAACTCCAGGAAACTATTACATGGTCATGTTTACCAATGATTCCTATACTGAAGTTTCCAACAGAAAACAGTTTCAGGTGACGTCAGGACCAACACTAGGAATAGATAAAGTTGAAAAGAGCACTGAGAAAAATGTAGTATTATACCCGAATCCAACAAAGCCAGGTGAACCTACATTTATTAAAAGCGATTATCCGATTGATAAAATTGAATTGTTATCCGCGAATGGAGATCTGCTTTATGAATCTAAAAATGTTCATAATCAGAGATTCTCTTTAGTGAATGAAAACCTTCCAAAAGGAGTCTATTTTGTTAAAGTTCATACCAGAAAATTATTTACCTTGAAACTTATTATACAATAAGAATTAGATAAACAAAAAAGGGTCTTACATCGTAAGGCCCTTTTTTTATGTTTATTTTTATTAATTAAAGAGTATTATAAAGCAAATTATCTTCCGAGATAATAATTTGATCATTATAATTGATGTCGTCCTGTTCGGAATTGGCTAAGATTTTTGAATCCTGAGTAAGCTTTCCAGTGGCATCATACATTTTTAAAAGAATCCATTTTCCGCTACGCTCTATCTCTTTTGTACCGGAATCTGTTTTCATTTTAATTTTTCCGCTTTGAAGTATTCCACTTTTTACGACAGATTTGTTGGTAGGTTTGCCATTGATGTATTGTACAATCTGCGCTGAAAAAGAATAATCCTGTTCTAATGGCTGAGTGTAACTGTATACAATAGCTCCTTTTGTATTATAGACCGTAGATTCGTATGCGTTTTTATTTGCATTGAGTTTCTTTTCAGACTGAAGCGTAGTTCCTTCCGAAAATACCTTTGAATGAATTAAAATCCCATCTTTATAGACTTGCTCATTACTGCCCTCATATAAAGTACCATTATATGGCATATCTTCTTTGTACGTTATGCTTGACTTCAAAGATCCGTTGTCATTGTAATATTTTATTTCCTGTACAGAATTATCTTTGAGGGTTTTCTCTGAAAATAACTTTCCATTTTCACTAAAACTTTTATTGGATACAAGGGATCCGTTTTTATAGACGTCAACGGCAGAAATCTGCAAAAAATCATAGGTAAATTGATAATCTTCTCCTTCATATGGTATAATATATTCACCCTCTGTATTCAGTTTATAGATCAGATTCCCAATTTTTTTCCCAGATTCATCATACGTGGTTTTATAGCCATCCTTTTTATTTTTTTTCTCTTCCTGTAAGGTTTTTCCGTTCTTTCCAAATACTGTAGTCTCGACAATATTTCCATTTTTATATTTCTCAATTTTGGAAACCGTCATAGGATTATAGTAATATTCTACCAGTGTCCCATTATTCGCTGATGATGAAGAATAGCTGCTGCTTCCAATAGATTTACCCTTATCACCATAATATTTAGTTTCAGAATTTCCATCTTTATCAACGCTCGTTTCATATCTGATTCCTTTAAGGTCATCATCGTAGATTATGGTTTTGTATACTTGAGAGCTTTCATATATGGTAACTGAATTAAAATAAAGTGAATTCTCTACTTCCTTATAAGTATAAATCTTACCAGTGAAGTTACCATCTTTGGTATAGCTCACGTCCTCTAATAATCTTCCCTTTTCATCAAATGATTGAGAAGGTCCCAGCTGCTTACCTTTAGAATAAGTGGAAGAACTTAACGTTTTTCCTTCCCGGGTGTACCAGGTTACTTTTCCTTCATATACTTCGCCTTGTGGAGTGGCATCTGAAGCCAGACCTTCCATCTGAAGGGTGCCGTCTTTATAATAATCTTTAATTAACGTCAACTTTCCTTTTGGTTCTGTTTGGCGGTAATATTCCATTTTGTCTTGGGTTGTTTTTTCCCAATTCTCATCAAAATAGATTTTTTCCTGTGAAAAGACGGATATATTTAAAAGTAATGCGAATAGTGTTAAAGCAAATAATTTCTTCATAGGTAGGTGTTAGTTTTATAATATTAATGTCGAAAAGTGATTGGATAGGTTAGCAGGATGAGATAGAATGAACTGCCATACTGAAACAGAGTAATTTTTTTTTCATGGAATTTGTGTTGTACTGATAAAATATTATTCTATCATTAATTATTTTAATGGTTTGGTCGTCTTAGTAATTGATTTTGTGCCATCAAATATATATTAATTTGATTGAAAATAAGAAAAAAATTAAGTTTTACAGGCTAAAATCAGGGATTTTACGGAAGAGTCTGTTGGAAATACGGATACATAAATTTGTAAGATGAATAGCTAAAAAGCAGGAAAATTATTTCCTGCTTTTTCTGTTTATTAAAAATAGAACCACTAAAATTGAAATGACGATAATCATATATAATATTTTGTGATTAAAGCGGTTAAAGTCCCTAAGATAAGTAATGCAATACCAAACGTAAGCATTCCGAGAATGTAAGAAACAAGAGCTTTTACATAGCTCGCTGTTTTTGTTTTATCAAAAAATTGTCCTACAGCCCACGAAAAGTATACAAGAATGATTACGGTAGCTATTGCCATCGAATGAATGTGGGTTATCCCTTCCAAAATTGCAAAAACTGAAAATATCAACATTTCCATTCCCAGAACAAAGCATAAGAGGATCAGTATTTCAAAAAAGTTATAATCATACTTTTTGAAAAACACTTTTAACCAAAAAGCAATGAATCCACCCATGATAATATTGGAATATCCATAATGACTCTGAATCCAGTTATTAATGGGATTGGCTTGTGAGCCATTGGCATCTTCAAATTTGATGTAGCCTTCTTCGATATGAAATAAGTGATTAATTAAAGTGTAAATGAGTGAAGTAACAATTATAAATATAATTGGTTTTACAAGTCTGCTTCTGTTTTCGCTGATGAAATGCTTAATGTTTTCTCCGGGCCTTATCAGTAATTCCCGTATTGTATATAAAATTCCCCTCTCAAAATGCAGTACGTGTTCAATCTCATGGATGATATAACGACCATCGATTCTTTTGGGTTTTACATTTTGTCTGCAGTTTGAACAAAACTCTTCACTCATGGCTAGGCTAAATTGTAAAGCAAAAAAAGAGAAATGATTTTAAATAAACTTTACACCTTTGTTTAAATTTTGATATTTTTATCCAATGGAAGATGAAAAAAGATCATTATTAAACAGAAATAAGATAAAAATGACATCCAATGAGGATGAGCAACAGTTTAGTAATTATTTGGAAGTCGTAAAATCTTTTGCCAAAATAACTTACCAAAGTGTTTACGTCATTGACTATGAAGAAATGAAATTTGAATATGTTTCTGATAATCCACTGTTTCTGGCCGGTTATTCTTCTGAAGAGGTGCTCAAAATGGGGTACGAATTCTATTATAATAACGTTCCTGAAGATGATTTAGAACTATTGAACATTATCAACGATCTTGGGTTTGATTTTTATGATAAACTGCCTCAGTCTGATGAACGGAAATTATACAGCATCTCTTATGATTTCCATTTAAAAGGCAAGTATAAAAAGCCGGTACTTATTAATCATAAATTGACACCCCTTTTTCTTACTTCTAATGCTTCTCTTTGGAAATCATTATGTTTGGTGTCTGTTTCAAATAATCAGACTGCAGGAAATGTAACGATTAATAAACAAGGTTCAGATTTGTTGTGGAAACTGGATGTACCACGAAGAGTCTGGATCGCAGAAAACAAATCAAAACTAAAAGAAAAAGAATTGGAGATCCTCAGGCTTTATGCCCAGGGACTGACGATCAATCAGATTGCCGGGAAAATATTTGTTTCCCCGGATACCGTTAAATATTACAGGAAAAAGATCTTTGAAAGTTTTGGGGTTAAAAATTTCACTGAAGCACTGGCTTTTGCTACCTATAATAAGATTATCTAATTTTCTGTAGATTTTAGTGCCCAGGCTATTAAGGGAGCCTGCATAAAAAGTCTTGCAAATCTTTGATTGTCCGTATTGAGGCCAAAAGAGTCTTTTCTGTTTTTGTATTGAGCAATATTTCCGGGCAGGACGGCCGCGAAAAATCCTGCGACCACTTTTCCCATCGTCTTTCTGTACTTTTTTGGAGTGACAATAGTTGCTGTTCCCAAAAGTATTTCTACAATTCCTGAATAGACTACGGTATCATCTTTTTTTAAGGGAACCCAGTCAGGAACCTGGGCCTGAAACTCTTTTCTGGCAAATGTAAGATGGCCAATTCCGGCTGTAATAAGAAAAGTACCTAATGCTATTCTTGAAATATCTTTAGTTTCCATAATAATAGTATTTGAGTATTGTAGATATAATGAATTCTAAAATCAGACCATTCAATCTTGTTTTTCTTTTCGTATCTTAAAAGTCATAAGCTTTGAGATAATAAAATGTACTCCAAACCTGCTATGCCCAACAGATGTGCGTGTAATCATAAAGTTTTCTTATCGCTTTGATTATTTTTGTTAGAATACATTAAAATCGTTTTCAATCCTAAATTTGAATATATGAAACCGAAACAGATTTTCGGAGTTCCGGATCAGGAAAAGGGAGGATCACATGACACTGAAAGCCACAGGCAATTTGATGATTCAGCATCTGCATCAAAAAATTTTGAGATCCTTAAGCAAAGATTTTTTTCAATTAATAGTTGGAAGAAATATACAGGTGAAAATTCAGCGGATTTCAGGCTTTATGATTCTGCCGGAAAAGCTGTGAAGAGATCTCCTGAAATAGGGGATTTTATAAGAATTGATATTCCGGGGCCCGGTGAGATTGAAGCGAAAGGATATGATTGGGTTGAGGTTGTTAACTGGTCTCATCAGCTTTCCGAACTTTCCGAATATTTCATAATGACCTGCAGGCCCTCAAAAATTCCGGGAAATAAGAATAATGACCATATTGCGCATTTTTATTCTGAGCAATCGACATCAACATTTATCATCTCAAAAGAGAATAATGAATTAACAGCAGGTATTTATGGGCGTAATGAAGTACCTAATTCAGATGCTGAATTGATGGATAAGATAAGAAATGTATTTATTGCAGTTGGCGGAATGATAGGAATTTCAAAAATTCAATGGAAGGCTCTTGCTGATGGATTATTGGATTTCGATTAATATGAATTTACAGTTTTACTACATTTTTATAGACTCCTATAAAATTCAGGTACCGTAGTTACGAGAAAATTTATTAAATTTAGCCAACAGAAAATCTAATATTTTATGATAGATAAGAGAGTAAAAAATGCAAAGGAAGCCATTGAAGGAATTCAGGATGGAATGACTTTAATGTTGGGGGGATTTGGCCTTTGCGGAATACCTGAAAACTCCATTAATGCTTTAGTAGACAGTGATGTGAAAGACTTAACATGCATTTCAAATAATGCAGGTGTTGATGATTTCGGATTAGGACTTCTTCTTCATAAAAGACAAATTAAGAAAATGATTTCTTCCTATGTAGGGGAAAACGCAGAATTTGAAAGACAAATGCTTTCGGGAGAATTGGACGTTGAACTTACTCCTCAGGGAACTCTTGCTGAAAAATGCAGAGCGGCACAAGCTGGAATTCCGGCCTTTTATACGCCTGCAGGATATGGGACAGAAATAGCGGAAGGCAAGGAAGTTAAAGATTTTAATGGCAAACCTCATATCTTGGAGCATGCCTATAAAGCCGACTATTCTATTGTTAAAGCCTGGAAAGGAGACCATGCCGGGAATTTAATTTTCAAGGGATCTGCCAGAAACTTTAATCATCCAATGGCTGGGGCGGGGAAAATTACAATTGCTGAAGTGGAAGAATTGGTAGCACCTGGAGAGTTAGACCCTAACGAGATTCATATTCCCGGAATTATGATTCAGAGAATATTTCAAGGTGAAAAATTTGAAAAAAGAATTGAACAAAGAACAGTCAGAACAAAGGAATAATTTTTTTGGAAAGACCAATTGATCATAAAAACAAAGCGCTGAATACTTTCAGCGCTTTGTTTGTTTTATTCTTCGGAAACAAGCATTTTTCTTTCTCCGATCTGTTGTCGCCACATGGCGTAGTACAATCCTTTTTCGGAAATCAGATTATCGTGAGATCCCATTTCTATGACCTGACCGCGTTCAAGTACATAAATTCGGTCTGCATGCATAATAGTACTTAAACGGTGAGCAATAAGAACCGTAATCTGTTCTTTTTCTTTTGAAATATCCTTTATAGTAGATGTGATTTCCTCTTCAGTAATACTATCCAAAGCTGAAGTTGCTTCATCAAAAATTAATAAATGAGGTTTTCTTAAAAGTGCTCGTGCAATGGCAATTCTTTGTTTTTCACCACCACTCAGTTTAAGTCCGCCTTCTCCAATCACTGTTTCAATTCCTTTTTCTGCTCTTTCCAACAATGCAGTACAGCTTGACTTCTGTAAAGCTATTTCAAGGTCTACCGGTGTCGCTTTTGGATTCACAAAAAGAAGGTTTTCTTTGATCGTTCCTGCAAAAAGCTGAGTATCCTGAGTGACAAAACCTATTTGATTTCTCAACTCATCAAAATCAAATTCTTTTCCATTGATAGAATTGTAAAAAATATTCCCTTCCTGGGGTCTGTAAAGTCCTACAAGCAGTTTCACTAATGTACTTTTTCCTGAACCACTTGGTCCCACAAAAGCGATAGTCTCTCCATTTTTAACATTAAAGGAGATATTATTTAAAGCTTTATATTGAGCTGACTGATGCTTAAAAGAGACATGCTTAAATTCCAGTTCTTCAATAGCACCAATTTGCTTTGGATGAAGCGGCTTTTCTTCCACTTCTTTTTTCATTAATCGGTCAAAATTATTCAGGGAAGCTTCAGCTTCACGATAAGAAATAATGATGTTACCGATTTCCTGCA
The DNA here is from genome assembly GCF_002216065.1 of Chryseobacterium sp. T16E-39. NCBI lineage: Bacteria > Pseudomonadati > Bacteroidota > Flavobacteriia > Flavobacteriales > Weeksellaceae > Chryseobacterium > Chryseobacterium sp. T16E-39. The sequence continues at coordinate 4,736,981 of NZ_CP022282.1, forward strand.
TCGGACCGAAAATAAAAAAGCCATAAAACATCAGAGATAAATATTGTCCCGGAGTAACGATGTTTTTGAAAATCAACAGTAATAGGGTCAGGGTAATCATCTGTTGAAGAAAATTAACCATTGTTCCCTGGATAAAGCTTAAAGAACGGATACTTTTAACTTTTCTAAGCTCAAGCCCAAGAATCTTGTATGTATTATTGTTTAACCGGAGTACCTCCTGGTTGGTTAATCCTAAACTTTTAACGATTTCTATATTTCTTAAGCTTTCTGTAGTACTTCCGGCCAAAGCCGTTGTTTCTGAAACGATATTTTTCTGAATATTTTTTATCCTCTTACTTAATAAATTAGTGATAAAGGCAATCAGGAAAATCCCACAAATGTACACCGGCATGATCGACCAATGGAGACGAATAGCATATACAGAAACGAAAATAATACTGACTAATATTCCAAAGAAGATATTAATAAAACTTGTGATGAACTTTACGGAATCCTCTCTTACTTTTGTTAAGATCGATAAGGTTTCACCACTTCTCTGATCCTCAAATTCCTGATAAGGAAGAGCCATTGAATGTTTTAAACCGTCTGTAAAGATTTTAGCACCAAATTTTTGGGTAATAACACTTACTGCATAATCCTGAAAAGCTTTAGCGATTCTACTCACCATCGCTGTTCCAATCAGCAATCCTAAAAAATAAAAAACGCCATGATATATACTGTCACCATATAAATATTGGTTCATATTTCTTGGTAAAAGCTTTTCTTTATCGAAAAAGTTAGGATGGGTAACCAGTCTATCCAGGATATTACCCGTAATTGCCGGGGCAAATAAAGAAAAAACCTGATTAATTGACGCTAATAATAAAGAGAGAGCAACCAACCATTGGTAAGGTTTTAGGTATCTTAAAAGTATTTTCATTCTAATAAATAATGTTGCAAAATTAAAGATATTATTTTGACTTCTGATGTTAATAATTTTGAATAATAAAGCCCTTTTGTATTCGATTGAAAATATTTAAATTGCAGTCTAAGTTTTTACTATGCTCACAAAAGAACAAATTGCCAAAAGAATTTCAAAAGAATTAAAAGATCGTTATTATGTAAACCTGGGAATAGGAATTCCTACTTTGGTTGCCAACTATGTTCCCGACAACATTTCCGTAGAATTTCAAAGTGAAAATGGTGTTTTAGGAATGGGACCTTTCCCCTTTGAAGGCGAAGAAGATGCAGATATCATTAACGCTGGAAAACAGACCATCACGATATTAGAAGGGGGATCATTTTTTGATTCAGCATTCAGTTTTGGAATGATTCGCGGCCAGAAAGTAGATCTTACGATCCTGGGAGCAATGGAAGTTTCTGAAAATGGAGATATTGCCAATTGGAAAATTCCTGGAAAAATGGTGAAGGGAATGGGTGGTGCAATGGATTTGGTAGCTTCGGCTGAAAATATTATTGTAGCGATGATGCACGTAAATAAAGCAGGAGAAAGTAAAATACTTAAAAAATGCACACTTCCTTTAACAGGAGTAAACTGTGTGAAAAGAGTAGTTACTGAATTAGCTGTATTAGATATTACTCCCGCTGGATTTAAGCTTATTGAAAGAGCGCCGGGGGTTTCAGTAGAACATATTATAGCATCTACAGAAGCAGATCTGATCATTGAAGGCGAAATTCCTGAAATGCAATTCTAATAAAAAACATAAAAAAAGCTGTTTCAGAACTATGAAACAGCTTTTTTTATTTTCTGTGATAGAATAAGCGTAATTTTATCAACTATCAACTATCAACTATCAACTATTTTCCGTCCTGTGCTCCAAAAACTTTCTGCAAAATACTCGTTGTTCTCATAACAGAATTATTTCTGATACCATTCTCTTTATCAGCAACCATTTTGAATACACCATTGATCGTTTCTGTAGTTACATACTCATTAAGATCAGTTGTTACAGCCTGTCCGGTAAGCATATTGTATTTTGAAATAAGATTTTTCCAAACCGTATCAGCACCTACTTTTCCCAGTGATGCCTGTACTTTTGGCTCAAATGCTGTAAATAGCTGGCTTTGCGTTTTAGTCTGAAGATAATTAGTTGCCGCATTATTAGAGCCTAATAAAATGTTTTTAGCATCTGTAATCGTCATGGATGTAATGGCATTGGTAAAAATAGGAGCAGCTTCTGTTACTGCATCTTCAGCAGCTCTGTTTAATAATTTTACTCCTTCATCAGCCAGTTTTCCCATTCCGAGAGAACGTAATGTGGTGTCAATTTTTCTTAGTTTTTCGGGCATTAATATTTTTACAGCCTCATTTTTTAAGAAACCATCCGTTACCCCTAATTTTTTCACTCCTTCATTTACGCCCAGGTTTAAAGCTTCTTTTAGCCCGGATGAAATCTGTGTAGACGTAAGATTATTCAAATTGACAGAAGAAGATCTGTTGGGCGAAGGAGTAGAAGGTGTATTTACATTAGTTGTTGCGGATGTAGTCTTTGTTTTTGGTGGATTATTAAGGTCGACACCTGTTTTTTCTTTAACAGTAGATTTTATAATATCTAAAAGTTGTGCTTGTGCTGAAACTGAAAATGCCAAGCTCGCTGCCAAAAAAAATGTTTTTCTCATTGTATATTTTTTGCAAAATTAGATCTTTATTATGGGAATAAGTTAAATAATTCACCGGAATTTTTCAGAAAATAATTATATTCGCTTAAATCTTAATCACACAAAATAATGCGTTCATTACTGGTATTTTCTCTTATGATTTCCAATCTGTTTTTTTCGCAAACTCAACTGAATTTAATTCCTTACCCAAAAAATGTTACCATTTTAAATGGTGGATTTAGCATTCCTGAAACATTATTTCTGGACAAAGACCTGCCAAAACAGGAAACTGAGTATTTAAAGAAAAGCTTAAGTTCAGATCTGAAATTTCAGACAACTGAAAAAGGAAAAGCACAATTGGTCTATACCCAACTGAAGAAGGTTAATGGTAATAATCAGAATGAGTTTTATTCATTACAAATTTCTCCAAAGCAAATCCTGATAGAATCATATACGAAACAGGGATATTTCCTGGCTCTTCAGACATTGATCCAGTTATTTGAAAACTATCAGAACGATAAAAATATTCCTGCTTTAAAAATTGAAGATGAGCCCAAATTTGCATGGCGCGGAATGCATCTTGATGTTTGTCGTCATTTCTTCACAGTGGATGAGGTAAAACAATACATTGATTATTTAGCCATGTATAAGCTTAATACTTTTCACTGGCACTTAACTGACGACCAGGGGTGGAGGATTGAAATCAAAAAATATCCAAAACTGACTGAAATTGGGTCTAAAAGAAAAGAATCGATGATCGGGGCCTATGTTGATAATACATTTGACGGAAAGCCATATGGTCCTTATTTTTATACACAGGAGCAGATCAAAGATGTCGTTAAATATGCAGAACAGCGACACATTACAATAGTTCCGGAAATTGAAATGCCCGGGCATGCATTGGCTGCACTTTCTGCTTATCCGGAATTGGCCTGTACAAAAGGTCCTTTTGAGGCTGCAACAAAATGGGGCGTTTTTGATGATGTATTCTGTCCTAAAGAAGAGACTTTTACGTTCTTAGAGAATGTTTTGGATGAGGTTATGCAGCTTTTCCCTTCCCAGTATATTCATATTGGAGGTGATGAGTGTCCGAAAACAAGATGGAAAGAGTGCCCTCATTGTCAGGAATTAATTAAAAAGAATAATTTAAAAGATGAACACGGGCTTCAAAGCTACTTTATTCATACCATTGAAAAATATGTAAACAGCAAAGGCCGGAAAATAATAGGCTGGGACGAAATATTAGAAGGTGGGCTTGCTCCTAATGCGGCAGTAATGAGCTGGACCGGGGTTAATGGAGGTATTGAAGCCGCTAAATCAAAACATTTTGCAGTAATGACGCCCGGAGCTTTTTGTTATTTTGATCATTATCAGGGTGATCCGCAATCAGAGCCTAATGCTTTCGGAGGATTTACCCCTTTAGATAAAGTATATTCTTACAACCCAATCCCTTCAGAGCTTAATGCTGAGCAGGCAAAATATATTTTGGGAGTTCAGGCTAATTTATGGACCGAATACATATTGGATTTTAAACATGTTCAGTACATGATTTTTCCAAGGCTTATGGCACTTTCAGAAGTAGGTTGGGGAACTGCTGATTCAAAAAAATATAAAGATTTTGAAAACAGGGTTATACAGCAGTTTAAAATTTTAGATAAAAAGAAAATCAATTATGCGAAAAGTATTTATAATATTTTAGGAAAAGTCATTCCTTCTGCTAATGGAGTGGCCTATGAATTATCCACTTCTCAGAATTCCAATGGAATAAAATATACAACGGATGGAACGGATCCAACGGCGAGTTCAATGCCTTATCACAACGCTATACCGGTATCAAAAGTAATGACGATTAAATCTGCCTATTTTGAAAATGGGGTGATAAAAAGTGCTGTTTCTTCCCAACAGTTTAATCCTTCCAAAACAACGGGAAAGAAGATTGTTTTAGAGCAGCAACCGAGTGAAAATTATTCTTTTGGAGGTGCTTTTACTTTAGTAGATGGGATTTTTGGAAATCAAAAACAGCTAGGAAAAACATGGTTAGGTTTCGATGGAAAAGATGTAGTGGCAGTTATCGATTTGGGAGTGAAAACCCAGTTTTCAGAAGTATATTTCAACACCCTGGAAAATAAAGGAAGCTGGATTCATTTGGCAAAATCAGCACAGGTCTCTGTTTCTGACGATAATGTCAATTTTAAAATGATTAAAGAGATCGGAAAAGATGAAATTCAGAATTCAAAAGGAAAAGTAAAATTGAATGTGGGAAATCAAAATTCAAAGTACATTAAAATAAAAATAGAAAATGCCGGAATTATTCCAGCTGGAAATCCTGGAGCTGATTCTAAAGCCTGGCTTTTTGTAGATGAAATAGGAGCAAATTAAATATCCAAATCTACCCAAATCCTATAACCTAAACTCTGAAAAATTATGAACTCAAGAAGAAAATTTATAAAAAATACAGCTATTGCCTCTTCTGCATTGCTGCTGAATCCTTTAGATCTGATCGCTAAAGAATTACCTGAAACAAACAAAATCGTTAATAAGCCTATCGTTCTTTCAACATGGAACTTCGGATTAAAAGCCAACGAAGAAGCCTGGACAATTCTTGGTAAAAACGGACGTGCATTAGATGCTGTTGAAAAAGGAGTTCGCTTGGTAGAGCTGGATCCTACAGAGAGAAGTGTCGGCTATGGTGGACGCCCTGACCGGGATGGAAGAGTGACATTGGATGCCTGTATCATGGATGAAAATTATAACATCGGATCAGTTGCCTGCATTGAAAATGTTAAAAATCCAATTTCGGTAGCAAGAGCAGTGATGGAAAAGACACCGCACGTAATGCTGGTAGGAGATGGAGCACTTCAGTTTGCTTTATCACAAGGCTTTAAGAAAGAAAACCTGCTAACTCCAGAATCAGAAAAAGAATGGAAAGAATGGCTTAAAAGCAGTAAATATCAACCTATTGTCAATATTGAGAACCATGATACGATCGGAATGATTGCATTGGATGCACAAGGAAACCTTTCGGGAGCTTGCACTACCAGTGGAATGGCTTTTAAAATGCATGGCAGGGTGGGAGATTCACCCATTATCGGAGCCGGATTGTTTGTTGACAATGAAGTGGGAGCAGCAACAGCAACAGGTCATGGTGAAGAAGTGATAAGAACTGTGGGAACTCACTTGGTTGTTGAACTCATGAGACAGGGAAGAAATCCACAACAGGCCTGTAAAGAAGCAGTAGAGAGAATTGTAAAAATTACGCAAAGAAGGAACAAAAACCTGAAAGATATTCAGGTTGGGTTTATTGCATTAAATAAAAATGGGGAATATGGATCTTACTGTATCCAGGACGGATTTAATTTTGCGGTTCATGATCAGAAAGGAAACCGGTTGGAAACTCCTGAATTTGCATTGAAATAAATATTTTATACCATAAGATATCAATAGAAACGGGCTTTAGCCCGTTTTCAAATTTTAATATTTATCATCCATTGGCTTTAGCCGAAACATAAAATTGAATATAAGAAAATGTCAAAAATAGAAATAGCATGTTTTAATCCTCATTCTGCAATGGTTGCCTATGAAAATGGAGCAGACAGAATAGAATTATGCGATGGATTAAGTGAAGGGGGAACAACACCGGGTTTTGAAATAACAAAAGAGCTTCGAGAAAAAATAAATATTCCCATTTTTGTAATGATTCGCCCCCGTGGTGGAAATTTCACCTACTCAAATGAAGAGTTTGAGCAAATGAAAAAGGATCTCAGTGAATTAAAAACGCTTAAAGTTGATGGTTTTGTTTTTGGTATTTTAACTGAAAATGATGAGGTTGATATGGAGGCAAACAAGATCCTTATAGATCTGGCTCATCCGCTGCCATGTACTTTTCATCGGGCTTTCGACAGGGCAAAAGACCTTGAGGGTTCTTTAGAGAAAGTGATTGAATGTGGTTTTAAAACCATTCTTACTTCAGGGCAAAAACCTAATGTTACGGAAGGAAAAGAAAATCTTAAGAAATTAGTTGAGTTATCCAATGGTAGAATAGAAATTCTTATCGGCGGGGGATTAAGATCAACTAATATTCAGGATATCAGGGAATTTACAAACGCAACCTATTTCCACTCTTCGGCTATTACAGATGGTGGACAGTTTGCGAATGTCGATGAAGTAATTGCCCTGAAGAGTAAATAATACCCAGCCTGTCATTCCGAGGAACGAAGGAATCTACACCAATTACACAGAGATTCTTTCATTTCGCTTCGCTTCATTCGGAATGACAAAGTTGGTAAATTACAATTGCTTACAAACAAACAATCCAATTAATGAATAAAACGGCTTTTTTTGCTTTTCTTCTCGTTCAAAATTTTCTGAGTGCTCAGTTTTCAGAGCGAAGTCTGACCTCTGAAAAATGGGAATTTAAAAATTCAAAAGAACAAAAATGGCTCGGTGCCTCGGTACCAGGAATGGTGCATTTGGATTTAATGAATAATGCATTGATCCCTGATCCTTTTAAAGATGAAAATGAAAAGAAAGTTCAGTGGGTAGAAAATGAAGATTGGGAGTATCAAACCCATTTTAAAATATCATCTAAAGAACTGGAAAATCAAAACATAAATCTTGTATTTGATGGGTTGGACACATTTTCTGAAATCTACCTCAATGGAAAACTCCTGAAAAAAACAGATAATATGTTTAGAAAATGGGAGATTCCTGTTAAGCAAGACTTAAAGTCGGGGGACAACCTCCTGCAGATTAAATTCAGATCGGCAGTGAATACTGGAAAGGAGCTGGCAAAGAAAGTTCCTTTTACAATGCCAGAAAGCCCCAGAAGTTTTGTTAGAAAAGCTCAGTATCAGTTTGGGTGGGATTGGGGCCCCAGATTAGTAACAGCAGGAATATGGAAAGGGGTAAAATTAAATTTCTGGAATGATGCTCAACTTGAAAACCTAAAGATCGAACAAAAGACACTGACGAAAAAAAATGCCGATCTACGTATTCACCTTACGGTTGTTACTGACAAAGAAGGGAAGTATGATATTTCCATTAATGATAAAAAAAGTCAATTCCAATTAAAGAAAGGAAGTAACCGTATTGATATCCCGTTTGTCATAAAAGATCCAAAATTATGGCAACCTAATGGATGGGGAGATCCTCACCTATATAGCATCAATGTTTCCTTACAAAAAGATTCAAAAACTATTTCCAGTGAAAACTTAAGGATTGGATTGAAAACTGTAGAATTGGTGCAGGAAAAAGATGAAAAAGGGAAATCTTTCTATTTTAAAGTCAATGGGCATCCATTATACATAAAAGGGACGAACTGGATTCCTGCAGATAGCTTTTCTCCAAGAATTACGAAGGAAAAATATCAAAAACTGATCAGAGATGCCAAAGAATCGAATATGAATATGATTCGTGTTTGGGGTGGTGGGATTTATGAAGATGATGAATTTTATAAAGCGTGTGATGAAAATGGAATTTTAGTATGGCAGGATTTTATGTTTGCCGGAAGCTTTTATCCGGCTGATGATGCTTTTTTGAATAATATAAAAGAAGAAGTAAAGGATCAGGTCAACCGGTTACAAAATCACCCATCAATTGCTTTATGGTGCGGAAACAATGAAGTAGATGAGGCAATTGTTAACTGGGGATATCAGAAACAATTGAAATATTCTAAAGAAGACTCCTTACAGGTATGGAAAGATTATAAGAAGGTTTTTCATGACTTAATTCCAAATACTTTAAAAGAAAATCTGGTGGCTGACAAAAATATCTATTGGCCAAGTTCACCATCTATTGGTTGGGGACATAAAGAAAGTCTGACAGAGGGCGATTCTCATTATTGGGGCGTTTGGTGGGGAGAGCAGCCTTTTGAAATGTATAATGAAAAGGTCGGTCGTTTTATGTCTGAATATGGATTTCAGGGAATGCCAGGCTTGGAAACCACTAAAGCAATGTTTTCCGGAGTTCCTGATCTCAGTTTGAATAACGCCACCATAAAGGCGCATGAAAAGCATGCACGGGGTTGGGAGATCATCAACAAATATATGGAGCGCGATTATCCAGTTCCATCCGATTTTGTAAAATATAATTATGTCTCTCAATTACTACAGGCTCGAGGAATGCAGATTGCTATTGAGGCGCATCGCCGGGCAAAACCTTATAATATGGGGACTTTGTACTGGCAATTGAATGATTGCTGGCCTGTAATTTCGTGGTCTTCTATTGATTATTCAGGAAACTGGAAAGCCTTGCATTATCAGGTTAAAAGAAGCTTTGAACAACAGGCTATTCTGGTTGAAGAGAAAGAGGGAATTCTAAATCTTTATGCGATTAATGATCTTTCAAAAACATTTCAAAACGTTGAAGCGACGATAGAAGTTGTTAAATTCAACGGAGAAATTCTTAACCAAATAGGTTTAGGGAAAAAGAATTTGGGAGATATTGTAAAATTTGATCCAAAAGAAACTAAAAGTATAGTTGGTAGGTTCCCTAAAGATGAGATCTTTTTAAGGATCAGGTTAAAAGATGAAAATGGGAAAGAAATTGCACATAATATTCATTTTTTTGAAAAGCCTAAGAATTTAAAACTAACAAAACCAACTGTAAAAATCAAGATGATCTCTTCTAAAGAGATTGAAGTTTCTACTGATGTTTTAGCAAAAGATGTATACTTAATAGGAGATACTCATTTTAGCGATAATTTCTTTGATCTTCTTCCTAACCGTTCAAAACGGATTATAGTATCAAAACCTTTAGAAAAAGTTGAGGTAATGAGTTTGTGGGACGCGATTAATGATTAAGTCTAAAATCTGAGTGATCTGCAAAATCAGTGAAATATTATTGAGCTGAAAAAAATAGTCGTCGCATACTTTATTGTTTAAAAAATCTATTTTTTATATCTCTACCTAAGAAATCAGTCTTAAATTTGCAGCATAGTCCGACACAATTATGGTGAATTTTGTTTTGATAGCAGTATGTATTTTGGCTGGAATGATTTTCAAAGCAACAAAATCTATTCATCCCGACGCCCATAAAGGGATCAATACCTGGATCCTCTATCTTGCTTTGCCAGCGGTTTCTTTTAAGTATTTACCTAAAGTTCACTGGACAGTAGAAATGCTTTTCCCTATTGTTGCTACATTTCTTATTGCTGTATTCAGCTTTGTTTTTATGATGCTTTACAGCAGGAAAAAAGGCTATTCGAGACGTTCACAAAGTACGATGGAACTCATCAGTGGCTACAGTAATACTTCCTTTATAGGGTTCCCTTTAATCAGTGCTTTTTATGGGGAGAGCCTTTTAAGTATTGCGATCATTTGTGATCAGACCATGTTTTTCAGTCTTTCAACTCTGGGAATTATTGCAGCAGTGAAAGGAGGGAGCAGATCAGGGAAGGTAAGTCCTCAGTTTATCTTAAAGAGACTGATCACTTTTCCTCCATTAGTGGCATGTATCAGTGCGCTGGTGCTTTCTCAGTTTATTGATTTTACGATTGCAGAACCTCTTTTTGACAAATTAGCTGCTACGGTAAGTCCTTTAGCTTTATTTTCTGTAGGATTGCAGCTGAAATTTAATGGTTGGAAAAAATTAATTCCTCAAATGTCGATCTCAATGTTGTATAAATTAATTTTAGCTCCGGCAATTGTTTTAGGACTCGCATTATTATTAGGAATAAAAGGAAATATCGCTAAAATTACCATATTTGAGGCAGCCATGCCTACGGTAGTTACTTCCAGTATTATCGTCGAACAGTTTAGACTGAACACCAAACTGACGAATTTAACCATTGGATTCAGCATAATAGTAGGATTTGCAACAACAGCTATCTGGTATCACTTACTTGATTTTATTTTTTAAACTCATCTCCAAGTTTAAAATCGTAAAGAAAAATTGAATCAATAGTATCTCGCCATTCTTCTACAGAATTGGCATTGCTCGGAACGGGCATTATTGAAGTTGAAGTATACAATGAACTTCCCTTTAATCTTATTTTAGCTTTAAAGGTCATCAGCTTAGCAGTCTTCTGTACAGTTATTAAAGCAAAAAGAGAATGGTCCATCATTTTTGCTTCAGAAAAAGAAAACTCAATGCTATTATCCGTTGTATTATCTTTTTTAAAGGTTTTAAGCGTTGACATCAAGTCGATCTTGTCTGTGATATTTTCTTCTTTAACAATCTCGAGGTTAACTATTTTATCGCCTTCTAACAATGGCTTAAGAATTATCTTCTTTCCAATGGGAATTGTTATTTCTCCTTTGTTTATTAATGTTTTTTCCTGAGCCTGAATACCTATTATTAAAAATAATAACAATAAAGAAATAGTTTTTTTCATGATTGATTTTTCTTAGAGATAAGTTTTAATAAAGAAAACAATAGTAATTAGAAAGTTAAAAATGACAATACCCATTCTTAGTTTTACGGGATTTAGCTTCTTGGTAAAATGTGCTCCAAAATAGCCTCCCAGAATAGTTGCAACCATCATTGTACAGGTTTCCGGCCAGTATACTTTTCCGGCCCAGATAAATAGAATAACTGCTGCAGCATTAGCAATTCCTGTAAAAAGAGTTTTATTGGCATTGATTACTTTAATATCTGATAAACCGAATAGCGCCCAAACAGCCATCATCATAATTCCTACTGCCCCTCCAAAATAACCGCCATAGACTCCTAAAAGAAATTGAGCTCCCAATACTAATCCTGAGCCAATACGCATTTTTTTTCTCAGCCAGTTGCCCGCTTGTTTTCCAAAAGCAAAAGCTAATGAACCCAATAAAAGTAACCATGGGACAACAAGTTTAAAGCCAGCCGAAGGGGTATATAACAATAATAATCCTCCTGCACATCCACCTAAAAGGGTAAGAATGATCATTGCTGTTATGGAAATCTTTGGAAAGGGTTTAATAAATTCCCTGAATTTCCACGCACTGGCTAAGCTTCCCGGAAATAAGGCCACAGTACTTGAAGCATTCGCCTGAATAGGAGGTACTCCGGCATAGATGAGTGCAGGGAAAGTAATGAACGATCCACCGCCGGCTGCAGCATTAATTGCTCCAGCCATAAGTCCAATAAAAAATAGAAGGATATAATTTTCCATGAACAAAAAGTGATGAACAAATATAAGGTACAAAACAGGTAATGGCTTATAAAAAATTGCAATTCTGTCAGGAATGAATTAATTTTACAGTTTAATCATCTCTTTTGCGATACGTCCAGATTGTTTTACCATTAAATTTAAAAGGGTCTTTCACTTATAAAGTGCCCGAAGAGCTCATATCTGTTATACAAACCGGAATGAGGGTTTTAGTACCATTTCGTGGAAAAAAGATTTACACAGGGATTGTTTTTGAAATTCATGACATAGAGCCCGAGAGTTTTGTACCCAGGGAGGTGATCAGTATTTTAGATGAATCTCCAATTTTACCTCAAGAACAAATCAATTTCTGGAACTGGCTTTCGGGATATTATTTGTGCAATTTAGGAGAAATCTACCGTTTTGCATTTCCATCTTCTCTGAAACTGGAGAGTGAGACTTATCTGAAATTAAAACCCAATGTAACAGTTGATTTTGAAAATCTTGATGTCAATGAAATGTATCTCATCCAGGCGCTTGAGGTTAGACAGCTGATTAATCTTACAGATCTCGAAGCTTTTATTCCTAAAAAGGATATTATCAAGACCATTAATTCGCTTATTGATCTTCAATATATTGAAATTGATGAAAAAATAGGAGAAAAATATAAGGCCAAAGAAGTTGCTTATGTAAAGATCAACGAAAACCTTCTGAATAATGAAAGCCTTACAGCAATTTTAGGAAATTTAAACAAAGCCCCTAAACAAAAGGATCTGTTTCTTCTTATTTTATCTAATCAGACAGAGAATCCTGATACTTATATCAAAAAATCAGATCTTTTTGAAGATGGAATATTTGGACATTCACATCTTAAACCTTTAGTGGATAAGAATTTTGTTGAAGAATATTATCTTCAAAAAGACAGACTGGAAAGCTATGAAGGAGAGATTGAAGAGATCGAAGAGCTTTCGGAATCCCAGAAAAAAGCAAAAGAAGATATTGATGAAGCTTTTGAGGAAAAGAGAAATGTGTTGCTTCATGGGGTAACTTCCTCAGGAAAGACCCATATTTATTTAGAAAAAATCGAAGAATGCGTGAATCAGGGGAAAAATGTCTTGTTTTTACTCCCTGAGATCTCTCTGACAAAACAAATTACACAAAGGCTCGAAAAGAAATACGGCCGGAAATTAGGCTTTTATCATCAAAAACTGACCGACTTTGAAAAGGTCGAGGTTTGGAGAAGAATTAAAAGCAATGACATTCAGATCCTTATCGGAACAAGAAATGCCTTGTTTCTGCCCTATCAGAATGTAGGATTGGTCATTGTGGACGAGGAACATGATTCTGCTTACAAAGCGAGAGAGGTGTCACCTTATTTTAATGCAAAAGATTCCGCATTGGTATTTGGAAACTTCTATGATGCGCGAGTGATATTAGGCTCTGCCACACCTTCTGTAGAAAGTTATTACCTGGCCAGGAAGGAAAAAATGAAATATATTTTTCTTAATGAAAGGTTTGGAAATGTACAGTTACCGGAATTTGAGCTGATCAATTTTAAAGAAGCTCAGGACTCTAAAAAAGTTTCCGGAAACTTTTCGTTACAATTGATTGAGGAAATAAAAAAAGTACTGGAAGAAAGAAATCAGGCTATTATCCTCCATAACCGACGTGGCTATGCCAACGTTCTGGAATGTGAATCCTGTGGCTACGTGAATTACTGTTCCAATTGTGATGTTGTCATGACGTATCATAAAGCGGCTAATGAAATGAAATGCCATTATTGTGGCCAGCGCGCTTCAAAACCTAAAGCCTGTCCAAAATGCCATTCTGAAAACTTAAATGAAAGAGGAGTAGGCGTTGAGCAGATTCATGAGGAAGTTTCCCGGTTATTTCCGGATAATGAAGTAGATCGGATGGATGTAGATTCCATGCGAAAGAAGTTTGCTTATGAAAAACTATACGAAAAGATTGAAGACCGGGAGACAGATATTGTTGTCGGGACACAGATGATTTCCAAAGGATTGGATTTCGACCATATTGAACTGGTGGCTATCCCAAAAGCTGATTCCTTATTATATGTTCAGGATTTCAGAGCAGAAGAAAGAGCATTTCAGCTGATCACTCAGGTGGCAGGACGGGCCGGGAGGGTTTCTGGAAAAGGTAAAATTTATATTCAGACCTTTAATCCGGAGCATTCTGTTTTTCAGCTGATCAAAATGAATAAGATTTCTAAGATCTATTATTATTTCCTGGAAGAACGCAAAAAGTTTCATTATCCCCCTTTTACCAAGCTTATTATGATTGAGCTAAAACATCGGAGAGAAGATAAGGTAAACCGGGCTTCCCAGTTTTTGGGTTCTGTATTAAGAAAATACCTTCCAGAAGACTGTGTTTTAGGACCTGAAAAATCTCAGATTGCAAGAATCAATAACCTCTATCAATTTCAAATTTTACTTAAACTTCCACGTGGAAAAAACTATGAAAAGTTTAAAAGCCAGGTTTTGCTAAGTTTGAAAGATTTTGATGAAATTACTGCTTACCAGAGCATCAAAAAAGACGTTTTCGTGGATTTTTAACAATTTTTAACAAACTTTATAGCCTTTTATTAGACTATAATGATCTGATTTCTAACAATATTTTCTACTTTTGGTCGTTGATTAATTGTTTGGCGCTTTTATTGGATGATTATTATGAATCGTTTTTTATGGTGTCCAGGCATAGAAACAAAACTAAGATAGATGGTAAATTTCAGAAAATATATTTCAGGTGTAGCGGTGTTGGCTTCTGGGTTTTTCCTTGCTCAATCTACCGTTTCTACTGTTCTTTATTCTCAGGCTTACGACAATCAAAAAACAAATTTAAACCTACCTTCTCCCGTGACTTCGGTTGTGGAGAGAACAATTTTGTCAGCTAAAGAACTTGTAGATATTAATGTAAACACAATGGTGTCAGATCCCGTACTCAAAAATGCTGAGTGGGGATTTGTAGTGTATGACCCTAAAACAAAGAAAGTAATTTCTTCGTACAATGAAAATACTCCTTTAGTTCCGGCTTCCACAACGAAACTGTTAACAACCGAAACAGCATTGAATCTGTTAGGTGAAAACTATCGTTGGATGACGCAGTTGGAATATTCAGGAAGTATAGATGAAAATGGAGTTTTAAATGGTAATCTTTATGTGGTGGGAAGTGGAGATCCATCCCTTGGAACTAACAAAGGTGGAGCTTTATCCTATAGAGAAATCGTTTCAGATTTCATAAGTGGGATCTCTCATGAAGGAATTAAAAGAGTAAATGGTGATATTATTATTCAGACCGCTCTTTTTAAAGGAAATATTTCAAGACTTCCGGAAAATGTAGTCTGGCTGGAGAATAATAATTACTATCTGCCTGTAGGAACTACCCGTGAGATCAGCCCGGCAAACGAAAAACTGATTGTAAAAAAAGCAGGTAATTTTTCAACTGAGAAAAAATACTTTTATGTTTCGCCTTATGCCAATCAAATGGTATATGCGGATAAATATGAAGGAGATGGTATCTTGACGACCAAATTACCGGATGCTCCGGCTTATCTTGCCAATACTTTAAGAGCAAGTATGGTTAAAAGCGGAATCGCTGTCAGCGGAAAAGTAAGTCCTAAGATGACCGATCCAATGCCTGAATCCAGAAAGCTGATTTCGGCTTATAAGTCACCAACGTTAGGGGATATTATCTTTTATACGAACCAGCATAGTGATAATTCTTTAGCTGAAGCTTTATTAAAAACAGTAGGTTTTCAGAAATTGGGAGATCAGACTTCAGAATCTGGAAGAATAGTTGTAACCACCCACTTAAAAGAACATGCTTTTGATATCAATGGCTTAAGCTATATCGATGGAAGCGGGCTTTCAAGAAGCAATACCGTAACTCCAATTTCACAGGCGAAGTTTTTAACTTCATTAATGGATGAGAAATATTATAAAACATATTTAACATCACTTCCTGTAGGTGGTCAGTCAGGAACTTTGAAGAGAATGTTCATCGGAACCGGAAACGGACAAATTTTTGCTAAAACGGGAACTTTAAATAAAGTAAAGACATTAGCAGGATATATGAAAACGAATTCCGGGAAAACACTGGTATTCTCTTTAATGGTAAATAACTATGCAGGATCAGTAGATATGGTGAAGAAAAGAATGGAAAAACTTCTGGAACCGGCTTTAGATCTTTAAAATATTTAATTTAATATCATAAGAACCTTTTAATCAATGATTAGAAGGTTTTTTTTATCTTTGATCCATTATAAAATTAAAAATGAAAAAACTTTATCTGATCGTTTTGTGCATTATTTCAATTGGATCATTGCATAGTCAGGATCAAAATATTGAAATGAAAGGATTAATCGCAAAGGAAATGAAGTCTTATGCTCAAAAGATGACAGCCCCAAATGTTAATCCCAATACATTAAATTATGATTTGCAGTATCAGCGAATGGATGTTAGCCTGGATCCTGCAGTCTATAATATTTCCGGTTCTGTCACTTCACATTTTAAACCTAATCAGGCGATGGGTAGTATCTACTTTGATCTTGCCAATTCTTTAACGGTTTCTGCAGTAAAATATCATGGGGCAAATCTTGTTTTCCAACAATTGCCTACGAAAGAAGTCAAAATTGATTTTCCGGCGTCTCTTCCAGCCAATGTGCTCGATTCATTAACGATACAATATGCAGGTCCACCCGCAACAAATAATAATGCGTTTGCAACGGGATCACAAAATGGAAACCTTATTCTTTCTACTCTAAGTGAGCCCTATGGAGCACAGGATTGGTTTCCAACCAAGCAAAGCCTGAATGATAAAATTGATCGTTTTGATTTTAAAATTACAACACCCAACCAATACAGTGTTGCAGCTAATGGAAAACTGATGTCTGAGACAACGCTTCCCAATAGTAAAAAGCTGACCTTCTGGAGAACGATGTATCCCACAAGTGCATACTTAATAGCTCTTGCTATCACCAATTTTGTTAAACTGAATGATACCATGGGAAATCCACCTTTTCCTTTTGTAAATTATGTTTATCCCACTACACAAAGTAATACTGCTGTAATGTCTAATATTGAATGGACAAAGCAGATCATGAATACTTTTGAAACCTACTTTGGTCCTTATCCTTTCCGCAATGAAAAATATGGGCACATGGAGTTTCAATACGGTGGAGTTTGTATGGAACATCAGACGATGTCTTCTATGAGTTCATGGGGGAGATCAGTTATAGCTCATGAACTTGCTCACCAATGGTTTGGAGATAAGGTAACCTGTGGATCATGGAATGATATCTGGTTAAATGAAGGGTTTGCAACGTTTGGAGAACATCTTGCAAATGAAAAGTTGCTAATGACTCAAAGCGATTTTATGGATTATCTGGAAAGCCAAAAAGATTATATTACAAGTTCTCCGGGAGGAAGCATCTATGTAGATGATGCTGATTTAGGAAATCAAAACGCCATTTTTAGTGGTAGATTATCTTATGCTAAAGGAGGGTATGTCGTTAGAATGCTTAAATGGATTTTAGGAGATACCGCTTTTTATCAGGCAATTAAAGAGTATCACTCAAGACCTAATTTAGCCTATAATTATGCAAAAACAGCTGACCTGAATGCTTCTCTGCTACAGTCCACCGGTAAAAACTTTACAGAATTCTTTAATGACTGGATCTATGGAGAGGGATATCCTACTTATGATATCAGATGGAAAGAGTCTTCAAATCAAACAATTACGATAAAAGTAGCTCAGGCTCAAAGCAATTCTTCGGTAAGCTTCTATGAAATGCCACTTCCAATAAAAGTAAATGGAACTGCAGGTCAGGTTGCCTATTTAAAGTTGAATAATACATCCAATAATCAATATTTTGTGGAGTCTGTGCCATTTCCAATTGCCAGTGTACAGTTTAATTACGAATTTCAGATTTTAGAGAAAAACTCTACAGTAACCAAGGATTTGACTTTAGGCGTTGAGGACTTGACAAAAGATCAATTTTCACTATATCCCAATCCGGCTAAAAATGAATTATATCTAAAAGGTATTGAAAGATCAACGGATTTCGTCATTTATGCAATTGATGGAAAATTGGTAAAGGCCGGGAAATACCAACCTAATAAATCTATTAGTATTTCCGAGTTGGTTCCTGGAGTCTATGTATTCAAAATAAACGATAGGAATATTAAGTTTGTGAAAGAGTAGGTTTCTCCTTCGAAATAGTACAAATTGGTAACACCCTCAATATAATGTTGATGGGTGTTATTTTTTTAGAGACAGTGTAGAGAGAAAGATTAATAATATCGATTTAAATATAATTTTATCACGACGAGTTTTGTCGTATTAGTGGGGTATCTTTGTGAAAATGAAAAAGATAAAATTATTTTTTTTTAATAAGTCTTTTGGGCGTGAGGTAAAAAGATTATTTTTGCGAAGTTTTAAAACGTTATTCAATTTATTAAACACAGACAGATGAAAAAACTTTACTTAAGTGCATTTTCGGTGTGCACAATTCTGAGCATTTCCGCTCAGCAAGTGATGTGGCAGAAAGATATTAAATCCAATACTCAGGATTTTCTAAGCCAGGTTACGACGACCATTGATCAGCAGTATTTAATTACGGGAAGTGCTATACAAGCTGGAAGCCAGAAGAAGGAAGCTGGAAGTAATGCCAAGCAAAATAATGGTTATGATTTTCATTTGGTGAAATTGAATCAGCAAGGAAATCAGGTTTGGGAAAAATATTTTGCAGGAAATAACCACGACTATCTATCGGCAACGGTGACCACTCAGGAAGGTGGATTTTTGATTTCGGGAACTTCTTTCTCTGGAAAATCTTTAGACAAAAAGGAAGATTCTAAAGGAGGATCAGATATATGGCTCATCAGGATCAATGAATTTGGAGATGAACTGTGGCAAAAAACATTAGGAACTTCTGCTGACGAAGAAGCTAAAGCCGTAATTCAAACTACAGATTTAGGATTTTTTGTAGCCGGATCTTTCGGCTCTGCGCAGGATTCCAAAATGAAAGGATATGGTTCAAAAGATGTTTTGATCGTCAAATTGGATAAAAACGGAAAAGAAATTTCACAATTGGCTTTAGGAGGAAGGGGATTAGACGAGGTTGAAAAAATGATTCCAACGAAGGACGGGGGAGCATTATTAGGAATTTATTCGAGAAGTTCCGAGTTTCGGGTTTCGGGTTCCGAAGGTCAAAGCTCAACTCCAGAAACTTCGAACCGCGTATCTCGCTATTCAAAAACCACTAATAATGAAGGTGAAGGCGACTACTGGATCGTAAAACTTAATAAGGATGGGAAAGTAGAATGGGAAAAGAATTTTGGGGGTAAAGGTGATGATCACTTGAGAACACTGGCTTTGACATCAACTGGCTATATTGTTGGAGGAGAATCCAGATCAGATAAATCAGGAAATAAAACCGTTGGAATTGAAGAAGGAACTGATTTGTGGCTAATCTCCTTGAATGAAAGAGGTGATGAACAATGGCAAAAATCCTACAATTTCAAAAACAGAGATGTTTTGATGGGAATGAGTGTTATTGCTTCTAGTGACGATAAAACTTCTAAAGGAATATTATTAGGAGGATACACTCAAGCTGAAGGAAGGATAGAAACCGATGATGAAACTTTTTGGATGCTGTATCTGAATCAGGACGGGCAGGAACAGTGGAGAAAATATGTGAGTGGAGACTCGAGACGAAGAGAAGAGAGACTTTCTGATATTAAACTCAACAGAGATGGATCGATCATTTTAGCGGGAACCAGTGCAGAGGAACTAGGAAAGGAAAACTGGAAGATCATCAAATTAGGGGATAAACAATTGGATCAGTTGATCGAGAAACATGATATCAAGATCTATCCGAACCCGGTATCTGATTACGCTTATGTCGAAATAGGATTTGACTTTAAAGACGCAGATATTACCCTTTACGATATGGGAGGAAGACAACTTCAAAATATAAAAACCAAGAATAAGGTTACCAAGATCAATACTCAACCTCTGATCCAGGGAGCTTATCTCGTATCCATAAAAACGGATACTAATAAAACAGCTAACGCTAAACTGATAAAGAAATAAGAATATGAAGAGATATTTGTTGAGGAAAGGAATAATCAATAAGATTATATTATTAAAAAGTATAGCTTTCGTTTCAGTTTCCGGAGCTATTTATGGTCAACAATCTACCGGTAGTGCTAAACCAGACAAAATAACTCCGGCTACACCAGAGACCTATAGCATTTTTAAGGCTGGGGATTTTCCAGTAGATTACCGCACGGGAAAACTCAATATATCTATCCCGATCTACACTATTAATACCAGATATGGTTTATCGATTCCTATTAATCTAACTTATAATACCGGAGGGATAAAAGTAGATGAAACCTCAAGTACGGTCGGATTAGGTTGGTCCCTGGCTGTTCCGAATAGTATTTCTGTAGAACAACATGGAAAAAGTGATTTAAATAATATTGCTAAATGGTTTCCCACTAACCCATTTGATTATGTTTACACAGGTGTTAATTTAGAATCCCTTCCAGTAGATATCCGTACAAAATTATATGCACTGGCTGATGGTTTGCAAGATATGCAGCCTGATATATTTCATTATAATTTACCTACTATTTCAGGTTCTTTTGTGATGGATTCTAATGGGAATTTTCACACCATTCCTTATGAAAATATAAAAATCTCTTATTCTGATGCCAATTCATTTGAAATAACTGATCCCAAAGGGATTGTATATACATTTGGAAGGGGAAATAGAATCTCCTCAATGGCAGGATTATCATCGGACTCCTCGCTCTCTTCTTTTTTTCTGTCCAAAATCAAACTTCCTACCAATGAAGAGATCTCCTTCAAATATGAAAAGCAGATGTTGTATCAAACAACAACATATAGTTATCAGGACGTATATGCTCAGGCAGATGATAACGTAGAATGTAGAGGAGCAGTAGAAGATACCAGTGATGCAACAACCAATAGATATACAGATAGGTTGCTCACTGAAATAAAATATGAGAATGAAACGGTTACATTTACCTATAAAAATACAATTGATGGAACTCTTGGAAGAAAAGATATCAATGCAGACAGCGTAGAGAATTCTTTTGCGTTGGATCAGATAATCATTAATAATTCAGCTGGGAATACAATTGGGAACTTCAAATTGAACCAAACCTATTTTGGTTCCGGAAACGGCCCAAACTATAAAAACTTCAGATTAAAACTCACAAGGGTAGATAATCTTTTGGAGAATAATAGATATTCTTTTGACTACAATGAAGCATACCAGCCAGCTCTTGAAAGTTTTGGGCAGGATATTTGGGGGTATTATAACGGGAAAATTGAAAATAGAGGACTTATCCCCAATATGCGCTATTTTAATATTAATTATACCAAAGGCGGGGATAGGAATGTATATCCTCAATATTCCCAGGCGTTCATGCTAAAAAAAGTAACCTATCCTACAGGAGGAACTTCAGCATTTGAATTTGAAAATAATACGGTCTGGGATCAGCTGCTCATTCCACAGAAACAGGAAATCACATATGGTGTGATTAACAACTATTATGATAATAGTCAAAATGAGAATGATCTTATAACAAAGACAACTCCTTCCAGTGAATATTTTTATATTAATCAGGGGACTCAAGGAGAAGAACTCTGGGTAGAATTTATGAATTCCTGTTCCAATCAGATTCCTAACCAGCTTCCAGAAAACGGAAGCAGTAGTGGAACAGCATATCTGGAAGAATTTGTAAATAATCATTGGATAATTTTGGCTCAATTTGATGGACCTGATACAACAGGAGTGCTTTCGGACAATAAATTCTTTCTGAATCCTAGTGCTCCTAAACGAATAAGAACAGTAAGAAAGGGGAACTGTTCTGTTTATCTCAAGATTTATAAAACAACATATAGTAAAAGCAATGGACAAAATAATCCGGTTGGTGGTTTGAGGATAAAATCAATTACAGATTCTGATGGGACAACATCGTATACAAAACGTCAATTTGAATATAATAATCCCAATTTTTCAGGAAATAGGTCTTCTGCTTTTTTTGCCTCCCCGTTAGAATTTTTAAAAAGTATATACAAAGTATTCAGGAATACAGGAGCTACTTATGATGTTTTTTGTAACCCATATGCTTTAAGTGCAGATCAGGCGAGCAATTCTAGTTTGATGGGAAAGGATGTAGTAAACTATGAATATGTTACAGAGCATACTCTGGGAAAAGGAAGAAAAGTATTTAAATATAACGTGATTGATAATGCAATGGATATATCTATTGTTGGAGGGAATGGATTTAATCCTTATCAGTTCAATAATAAGAATCTTTTGAGCGAAACAAGCTATCTTCTCAATGGTACTACACCGGTAAAAGAAATTATATACAAGTATACGCCAACTTATTTTAAGAATACCTTATCGAGTAATTATTCTTCAGGAAATGCGGGCCAAATTATTCCTTCTACGGTAATGGGAATATATAAAACAGCAGCAGGTAGTTTGCAAAATGCGGTGTATACAACAAGAATATTATCTCATTATCCTATTCAAGCGGGAAAATTCTTGTTGAATGAAGTTATGACAAATGATTATACTAATGGAAATATGATTTCTACAAAAGTGGCTAATGCTTATTCTATTGATGATATTAACAAGCCTATTAATCTGAAAACTACTTCTGTATTATCTCCTGATAATTCAGTTTCGGAGACGACATATCAATATGCTCATGAAAAAGGCAATCAAAAACTTATCAATGCCAATATGATTGGCATTCCATTAGAAACAAGTGTGGTAGAGAAACCAAATGCTACTGTTGCTGGAAAGACAACTGCAAGATCTGAAACAAAGTATGACGACCCAGCTCATTTGTTTCCTACTTCCATATTATCATATAATGTGCTAAATAGCGAATCCTCTACAGAAGTTACCTACAATAAATATGATACTAAAGGAAATATCCAGCAGTACACGACCAAAGATGGCATTCCAACAGCTATTGTCTGGGGATATAATAATACCCAGCCCATTGCAAAAGTACAAGGTGTTTCTTATGACCAACTGGTTAATTTAGGAATTATTACTGCGATTGTAAATGCTTCTAATGCAGATGCCTCCAACCCGGCTAATGAGCCGGCACTCATTACCGCATTGGATACTTTCAGAAAAAACTCAGGTCTATCTGCTTATCAGGTGTCTACTTATACCTACGATCCTTTGATTGGGGTAACAAGCATTACCGCTCCTTCAGGAATTAGGGAAGTTTATATCTATGATACAGCCAACAGGCTTAAAGAAATCAGACAGGATTCTAAAACAGGTAGTCTGGTTAAAGAATTTAAATACAATTATAAATAATAAGCACAAATGAAGAAAGTTCTTACTTTTCTTTTTATCTATATTTTTTCTATTGGTTACAGTCAGTCAGGAATAGGAAATGATAATAGTTTCCAAAGTAAAAATATTTTTCCTGGTCCTTCTACAGCAGAGGCATATAGTTTCTCTAAAATAGGTAAGCTACCAATGGATCTTTTTAGAGGTAAGGCCAATATTTCTATCCCGTTTTACTCTATCAAAGTTGATGGTCTGGAGTTGCCAATATCTATATCATATAATACTGGAGGTATTAAACTTAATGAGGTAGCAAGCAGTGTTGGGTTGGGATGGACATTAAATATTCCTGGAACTATCAATAAAAGTATTATAGGAAAAGATGATAATGTTACTCCATTTTTCAATAAAGATATTAATACTTATGGGTCTTACAATGGGTATGTTTCCCATTTGATTAGTGATGCGCAAAGAAGGGTTAATTTGCAGGGTATTTATGAAGGAAATTATGATTTGAAACCAGATCTATATAGTTATAGCCTACCTGGTTTATCAGGAAGTTTTATCATGGATGGTAATAATATGGGGTTAACAATTCCATTTGAAAATGTTAAAATCGAACAGATTCCTTCACCATATATAACTCAGAGAAAATTTAGAGTAACGGACACTTCAGGAAATTTGTTTTGGCTATCTCCTAAGAATCTATCTTCCTCTAATGATCCAACTAATCCTATAGCAGGAGATGTTATCACTTCTGCATTATTTAGATTGGACAGTATTAGAACTGTATCTAACAAAACAGTAAAGTTTTTTTATGAAAAAAATTTCGGATATGTAGAGAAAAATATTGTAGAAAGGATCTATACCAAAACAGCAGTAGACTATGATCCTGGAAGAACTTATTTTAGCCAATTACCTCCGCCATATGAAAGATGGAATACTGAAACAGGAAATACGGAAAATCTTATTTCGAAAATTGAATTTCCTGAAGGAATAGTAGAATTTAAATATTCTAATGATGAAAATGGGACATTAGCTATTGAGAATGGAGTGCTTGTGAGGAAAGATCTTAATATAAACAATGGAGTGGCTTTAAGAAAGATCGTTGTAAAGGATAAATCTAATAAAATTATTTTAGATCAAAGACTTAACTACAATTATTTCAGTAGTAATAATTCTAACAAGACGTATGAGGATTATAGACTTAAACTTATCAATATTTATGATGCATTATCTCAATCTTATTATAGATTTAGCTATAATGAAGATTTTCCAATGCCCGCCCGTAATTCTCACAATGACGATTATTGGGGATATATTAATAATCTTGGAAATACTTCTTTAAATTCTAATCTTCCCATTAGAATTTATACAGACGTTCCAATTATAGAAAGTAGAATGCCTTCGGTTACCCGAAGAGATAGGGCCCCTAATCCTGCTTTTTCGCAGATCGGAATTCTAAAATCCATTGAATACCCTACAAAAGGCAAGAAGAATTTGTATTATGAGAATCCACTAACAGAACAGATCAATACCAGTTCATATTTGGTTTCAGAAGGTATTAATAAGGATATTTCAAGTCATGGTGTTGTTAATGATATTTCTACTTATAATGGAGGAGAAACTAAAACGTTTATTTTAAATGCTAGTGATATTCCTTCTTATGCCATCAATCCAGTATTTACTTATGGATTTGACAGCGGATGTCTGAGTGCTGAAAATCCTGGACCTGGATCTGGACTGCCAGAAAATCCAGATAATGGAAATTACACAGAATGTTTTGGAGATATAAAAATCACATCAGTTAATTCACCCAGCGATACCAGACATTTTAGCTCTAATGGTCAACCTTTTTCAGGAGATATAATGATAAATATTCCATTTCCTATAAAAGTGGAGATGGTATTAAGTAGAATGGGCTATTGTAATTGTGGTTTAAATGCCGGCCTAAGCTGGAAAAAAGAAATTACAGAAACAAGTACTACACCTAATTATCTATCAGGGTTAAGAATAAAAAAAATTGAAGATGTAGATCAGAATAATGTTTCAAATATCTTCGAATACAAATATGGGAAATTTGACATTGTTAAAAATAAGTTTGAGGAAATTTCTCTTCTGAAGCGGCCATTTAATTTTACAAGGATAGATAAAAAACCTTACCGTAAATTTGATAGCTCTGGAGAGGAATTACATCCTAGTAATGTACAGGATTTTTTTACTGTTTCAAATTCCGATCAGTCTTCAAATAGTTATGGCTCTTCAGATATCGTTACCTATCCTTATGTTATTGAAGAAAATGGACTTGGGAAGATATACTATGAGTTTTCAGATAAAGATTACAAGATTCAAAATATATTGTCATCAGATATCGGAAATTATAATGATTGGAAGTATGGCTTACCCCTAAACCAGAAATATGTGAATAAGAATGGACAAACAGTAAAAACCATTGAATATGAGTATCAATTTAATACCATAAAAAACGGACTTTCTGGCTTTAATACGAATGATCCATCTAAGATTGCATTTGCAGTAGACATGTTGGTTATGCCCTCTAAGATACAGTTGTCGCCGAGTCAGGGAGGAGAAGGAGATATTTTTATTGTAGAGAATAAGGTAAATTTTATAGAGTCAGCAAAAATTGAAAATACAAAAACCACTGAAAAGGATTTCTTATCAGGACAGGTAATTGAAAAAAATAGTATAAGTACATATTACGATACGGACATTAATAAACCTATCAATGTTAAGACTGTTTCCATAAAATCTCCGGATAATTCAGTTTCGGAGACGACATACCAATATGCTCATGAAAAAGGCAATCAAAAACTTATCAATGCCAATATGATTGGTATTCCTTTAGAAACAAGTGTTGTAGAGAAACCAAATGTTACTGTTGCTGGAAAGACAGTTTCAAGATCCGAAACAAAGTATGACGACCCAGCTCATTTGTTTCCTACTTCCATATTATCATATAATGTGCTAAATAGCGAATCCTCTACAGAAGTTACCTACAATAAATATGATACTAAAGGAAATATCCAGCAGTACACTACCAAAGATGGCATTCCAACAGCTATTGTCTGGGGATATAATAATACCCAGCCCATTGCAAAAGTAGAAGGTGTTTCGTATGACCAACTGGTTAATTTAGGAATTATTACTGCAATTGTAAATGCTTCTAATGCAGATGCCTCTAACCCGGCTAATGAGCCGGCACTCATTACCGCATTGGATACTTTCAGAAAAAACTCAGGTCTGTCTGCTTATCAGGTGTCTACTTATACCTACGATCCATTAATTGGAGTAACAAGCATTACCGCTCCTTCAGGAATTAGAGAAGTTTATATCTATGATACAGCCAACAGGCTCAAAGAAATAAGACAGGACTCCAAAACGGGTAATCTGATTAAAGAATTTAAATACAATTATAAAAATTAACACTTGATGAAAAAGATAAAACAAATCATATCCATTGCCTGTGTTCTTACGGCAAGTTTGATTCATGCACAGCTTTCTACAACAGAAAACTATGTGTACTCAAAAACTTACCTCGATTACAATACCAGCAATGTAGCAACTAAAACTGCAGAAACCGTCCAATATTTCGATGGATTAGGAAGACCTAAACAGGTGGTCAATATAAAAGCCTCTCCAACCGGGAAAGATGTGGTGACCCCTATTGAATACGATGGATTCGGAAGACAGGTGAAAGATTATTTACCCGTCCCACAGTCTAATACATTAAATGGAGCTATTGTTCCAACTCCTTTAGCAAATGTAACAAGTACTCCTTACGGACAGGAGAAGATCTATGCTGAAAAGACATTAGAAAATTCTCCTCTGGACAGACTTCTTGAACAAAAACAAGTTGGAACAGCCTGGAATGATAAACCTGTAAAGTTTGAATATGGTACAAATACATCTACAGAAGTTAAAAAATATGTAACAGTAACTACCTTTCCGGATGATATTACAATTTCAAAATTGGTTTCAGCAACTGCTAATTATGGAGCTAACCAGCTCTATAAAAATACAGTTACTGATGAAGATGGTAATAAAACGGTAGAGTTCAAGAATGGAAAAGGGCAGGTTGTCCTGGTAAGAAAGGTAGTTAGTGCTACTGTCAATGCCGATACTTATTATGTGTATAACGAGTACAATCAGTTGGCTTTTGTGATTCCCCCTGCGGCACCGGCTACAATAGATGATACCGCACTGAATAATTTCTGCTATCAGTACCGATATGATGGAAAAGGCAGACTGGCAGAGAAGAAACTACCCGGTAAAGGATGGGAGCATATGGTTTACGATAAAGCAGACAGGCTTATTTTTACACAAGATGATGTGCTGAGACAACAAGGGAAATGGCTTTTTACAAAATATGATAATGTAGGAAGAGTTATTTATACCGGGATTATACTGGCTGCTCCCAGAGCGTCATTGCAAAAAACTGCAAGTAATTTTGTTGTTACCGATTCAAGAGATATGGTAGGTTTTAATAAAAATGGTATCCAGGTTTACTACACTAATATATTGTTTAACGAGATACAAACTTTATTATCTGTTAATTACTACGATTTTTACGTGGTAGGCGATCCTTTTCCTACTATGGTATTTGATCAGACTGTACTCCCTTCGGATGTACAGCAATATGGAAAAAGTACAAAAGGGCTTCCTCTCTCCAGTCTAGTAAAGAATATTGAAGATGACAATTGGACAAAAACTTATTTCTATTATGATTTTAAAGGCAGGCTCATAAGACAATTTGCTTTCAATCATTTGGGAGGATATCATAATACAGAGAAGCAATTGGATTTTTCTGGAAATCAGCAACAAGTTATTACCCAACATAAAAGACTCGCCACAGATACAGAAAAGATAATAAGAGAAAAATTCACTTATGATAGCCAGAACAGGCTTATAGCTCACAGTCATCAGGTAGATAGTGGACCTCTTGAATTTTTGGCACGAAACAAATACAACGAACTTTCTCAACTAGAATATAAAAAAGTAGGAGGTACTGTTACAGATCCACTCCAACAGATCGATTATAAGTATAATATAAGAGGCTGGATGACCCAGATTAATGATCCTGCTGCTTTAGGAAGTGATCTGTTTGGGTATAAAATCAATTATAATCAGGTTGAAGGATTAGAAACTCCTGATGCATTAGATGCAACATTAAAAGTAAAGCCTAAGTTCAATGGAAATATTGCTGAAGTATCCTGGAAAACCCTAACAGGTCAAAATGAGCCTCTAAGACGCTATGGATATGTATATGATTCTCTTAACAGGCTTACAGCAGGCTTTTACCAGGGAAGCAATCCATCAGCAAAAGAGTATTTTGAAAAGGTAGAATATGATCTTAATGGAAATATCTCCAGATTAAAAAGGTCTCAGGGAATAACTGGTGGAACAACTGCTGGAATGATAGATAATCTTAAATATGATTACCTGGGAAACAGACTCACTAAGGTTACTGATGAACAACAGAATCCCTCTGGCTACCCGTATGTCGTGAGCCCAACTGAAATTGGCTATGATCTGAATGGGAATATGACAAATTATAGGGATAAAGATATCCAAAAGATAATCTATAACTACCTTAATTTGCCTAGTAACATAGAAAAAGGCACTGGTAAAAACAGAGAGTTAACTGATTATATATATAGGGCAGATGGTGTAAAGGTTCGGAAGGTTTTTTCTGGCAGTGTCGTGACCCAGACAGATTATTTGGACGGATTTCAATATAAAGATAATATATTACAGTTTGCTCCTTCAGCAGAAGGCTATTATGATTTTGTAAAAAATAAGTATATTTACAATTATACAGACCATTTAGGAAATGTAAGATTAAGCTATCAGAAGGGGACATCTGGATTAGAGATTATTGAAGAAAATAATTACTATCCATTTGGATTGAAACATGAGGGGTATAATGGTTTAGCTGGAAACCCAGCTTATCAGTATAAGTACCTTGGTAAGGAATTGCAAGAGACTGGTTTTTACGATTTAAATGCTCGTTTTTATATGCCGGATGCTGTGGTTTTTGGACAGCATGACCCTCTTTCTGAAAAGACATTACAACCTTATGCTTATAGTTATAACAATCCCGTCCGTTACGGAGATCCGACAGGATTAAGTGGAAATGATTTTGTTCAAAGGAAAGACGGTTCTATCTATTGGGATAAAAATGCAACCTCTCAAGCTACTACTAAAGCTGGAGAGACATATCTAGGCAAAGATCTCACGTTCACTTTTAATAGTTATATTGACCCCAAATTATGGGATGGCCCATTAGGAGGATTTGCCACAGGAGATAAATTAACTTCTACAATTACAGTTAGTTCAAATACTGATGCTGATAATAATTTATTGTCGATAGATATAAAATCTTCTGAACCTATTGTTCACAAAACAGGCGGTTTAATCCCTAATAATGATTATTTCCCTGGGCAACAAAATGTAGGCTTAAATATAAAAGGTATGAAAAATGGATCTGCTACTTATGAACAACATGCTAGAGTAAATGGTTTTGATAAATTAGGTATTGAGGCTATGGGCTATAGTGCTCCTAATGTTGCTCAAAAATTATCTATTGGCCTTTCTGGTAATAATTTATCGGTTACTGCTGCGACAGATGTTTATCCATCTGCGAAATTAACTGTAAATAGCTCTCAATTGTTTAAATACAATCAACCATCCTTTAAAGCGACTTTTGGAAAGGAATTTGTGGGATATAGAGAATCTAGGAGTTATGGTAATGATGCGCCAATACCTGTTTACAGATCTTTGACTCCATCACCTTCGTTTTACACCCGTTATAAAAAATAGTAATATGAAAAATATAGTAGTTAAAACTATTCTTTATATAGTTATTTGTTATGTAATTTTTATGTTAACGATGCTTGTAATAAATAAAGATTCAAAAGTTGTAAAATTTTCTGATTTAAAAAAAATTGAGGATTATTTTTATTTTTTTTGGTTATTTATCATTCCTGTATTAATTGATTTTCTTTTAATCGGATTGCCCATAATTTTTATTTTAAAAAATAAAAATTATGAAAAAAAATATTTTTATCTCGTTTTCACAGTTGTATTTATAATTGAATATTTTTTTAGTAGTTGGATATATGGTAATCAATCAGCAATTATAAAAGTTATAATATATTTAATTTTATTTGTTTTATTTTTCTACAAAACAATTCGTTTGAAATTTATAGAAACATAAAAAAAACTATGCTAGAGCGAGTATCTTACTCGTGCTTGGAATAATAAATACAAACCTACGCAAAGTCTGGGACTTTGAGCTAAAAATGTACTTCATAAATATGCAGATAACAATTCAATTCAGGAATTGTTTTTCATGTATTTTTTATTTTTAACTTCTAGCAATTGTTGTTTTAGTTGAAATAAGTTACCTATAGCAAAAAACAAAAAGGACAATTACCGAAATGTGGCTTAAAACCCTCGCTTCGCAAAGTCTGTGACTTTGAGTTAATAAAAACAAACCCCGCTCACTGAGCGGGGTTCTTGTTTATCTAAAAGCCTGTTTGGTTTTAAAATTTTGTATGTAGGTATCAATAACATTAAAAAGAATACTTCTCGTATCAGGATCAATTTTTTGGATATCATTTTACGCTGTACGATCTCCTTATCGAATGCGGCGTTTTCGCCCAGCTATCGTGAGCGTCACGCTCGTCTTCGAGTAAGATAAAAGACAAAAATCCAGGGAATATTTTCCTGGATTTCTGTTTGCTAGTATTTGTATGCAATAAAATAGTTATTATCTACTTTAGGAAATAAATTTAAATTTGTAATGTAAGAATGGTAACGAATGTGATGCTTACGCCAGTGTGGGTTCTGACACTTGAACTCCATATGTAAAATAAAATTACTAAACTATGAATGATAATATAATTAATGAATTATACAGCATAAGAAATTTTTTAGATCAAGTTAAAGATTATGTTAATCTAATTAAAGATAAGAAAGATATTTTTGAACTTTCATTTGTTCAAACAAGAGAGCACTTATTTGAAATCTATAATGACAGATTAGATTTCAGTGCTTATTCAAAAGAATATTATGAGGGTTTAGCAGAGACTGTAAAAAGAATGAAAAATTCACCATTAAAAAATGTAAAATTATCTGTCGTTGAGGGCGATAATAAAAGTTGCTCCATTTTCAGTAGTGAAGATTTTAGTATAATTCTAGGGACTATTTTTTATGATAATTGAAGTAGCTAGATTGCTGTCATACGAATGCTCCTATGCAAAGTCTCAAAGTCTGTGAGTTTAAATTAAAATAATTTTCCAGGGAATATTTTCCTGGATTTTTTGCATTTAACTTCCAGCAATTGGTGCTTTAGTTGAAAATACATTATCTATGATAAAAATAAAGATGAGAATTAGTGAAATGTGTTTAAAACCTTAAATTTGTAATATAGAAATGGCAATGAGCGGGGAGGATAGTAAGAAGTGGCAAATAAAAAAGAACCCAGAAATTAAGTTATGTTAGATATATTATATGGAATAATAGCAATTCTAGTTGGAATTTATTTTATATGGTCAACTGCAAAAAAGCCAGCAGCTGTTACTTCTTATTATTCGAGCTCTAGATTTAAAATATATGTTGGAGGGATAATTTTCATAATGGTAGGAATGGTATTAATTATAAAAAAAATACTACACTTTTTTTAAAGTTTTTATATACCCATTGGTCATATCCGCGTAAGATAAAAAAACAAAAATCTAGGAAATATTTTCCTGGATTTTTGTTTGCTAATATTTATAAACTTTGTATTATGGAAATGCGCAATAAAATAGTTATTATCTACTTTAGGAAATAAATTTAAATTTGTAATATTTGAATGGGCAACGGGCATTGCTATCACCAGTAATGGATGTTACTTTATGGAACAGTAACAATTGATTTATAATTTAATAAATGAGCCCTAATAATAGAAATGCAAGAATATAATATTACTATTTTTAGACAGTCTAGAGCTTTATTAAGTCTTTTTTTATCTCCCATACTTTTTATAATTTCATTATTTATTGGAGGTGAGGTAAATTCATTTATAATTACAATTCTACTTTTTATTGTGGGTCTTATGATCATGTATTATTTTGTCATTGGAAATCTCAAAATAATTATTAGAAGTGATGATGAAATGTTTTTTGAGTGGGAAAAGAAATTTATTTTTAATTTTAAATCCATGGTTCCTATTAAGATTAGTGATATAAAAACTATTGTTTTGGACGAAGATCAATTCTTACGAAAAATTAAAACAGATACTATTACGATTTACATCAATAATTCCAAAATCAAACAAAAAGATGCAGATAAATTTATTGATAAATTAAAGGGTGAAGTTAACAAATACAATATTAGAATAATTGATAGTTGGGACGAATTTGATGAAAAGGGATATATCAGGTTAGCTTATAAAATAAATTCGTTTGTTTTAATTGTATCAATTATAGTGATTATAATTTTTACAATTTTGAAAGGCTTTAATCCATTTGCCTTCTCTGTGTTACTGTTATTTATACCACAAATACTTTTATATAGAAAACAAATGAAA
Organism: Chryseobacterium sp. T16E-39; assembly: GCF_002216065.1. NCBI lineage: Bacteria > Pseudomonadati > Bacteroidota > Flavobacteriia > Flavobacteriales > Weeksellaceae > Chryseobacterium > Chryseobacterium sp. T16E-39. Next base: position 4,769,624 of record NZ_CP022282.1, read on the forward strand.
AGTAAAATTGATAATTCTTCAAATAAATAAAATTGAAGCTTAAATTGCTGCCCCATGCTTGCCTGAGCGTCACCTTCATTATGGCAAGAATCCTTTCGTCTTGCTTTTTATTCTGATTAATTGGAGAAAGAAATCTAGAATATAATAAATGTAAAAACAAATAAAAATAATGATTTATAGAATATACTTTCCACTCTTTTTTCTAATTATATTTTCAAATAAGTTTTATTCTCAGGTCTATATTAGATGGGAACTGGATAAAAAAAAGGAAAGTGCTGATATTACAATCTATAATGATAGTAAAGAAAATATTATAATTCCTATTGATACATTATCGCTTCAGGCTTATTTCGTTGATAGTAATAAAATATCAGAAGAAAATTGGAACGGAAGTTATCCTTTTTTAGCTCTCACTTTAAATGTATATGATAGCGATACTCAAAATAGAATAGAAACTTATTCAAGTACACCATATTTTGATTTATCGCAATTTGAAAAATTAAAAAATAAGACGGATTCTATTCAAAATGTTCATAATTCCTTATTAAGAAAATGGCAAAGAGCTAATAATATACAGAAAGATTATATAGCCCAAATAAATTATCATTTATTTAAAAGTTTACTTTTTATAAAACCAAAAGATAAAATAGAATTTTCAGTAAATTTTAATTTGTTAAATGTTACAAATCAAGAAAATAGTATACATGATTCCTATCTACTTGAAAAGGGAAAAAATTATAATAGTTCATTAACACTTAATATTGATACGTCAGTTTATAATTACCTTACAAAGACGCAAAAACAAAAATTGAAAAAATATAGATTATTTACTGGTGTACTTGAGATTAATAAAATTACATTACAATAGAATTTATAGAAACATTCTCCATTGCTGCCGCACGAATCCGCTACGCAAAGTCTGTGACTTTGAGCTGAAAATGTACTTCATAAACATGCAGATAACAATTCAATTCAGGAATTGTTTTTCATGTATTTTTTATTTTTAACTTCTAGCAATTGTTGTTTTAGTTGAAATAAATTACCTCTAACAAAATACAAAAAGGATAATTACCGAAATGTGGCTTAAAATCCTAAATTTGTAATGCACCAAATAACAATAGTACACAATCACCAAAAATAATTTCTATGAGAAAATTAAAATTACAAATGCAGATAACCCTTGATGGTTTTGTATGTGGGCCGAATGGCGAACAGGATTGGGTATGGCTAAGTCCACCAGATGAGGTAGGTTTTCAGAAAATAGTTGAACTGGCTGATACCAGTGATACCCTCTTAATGGGGCGTAAAATGACGCGACAATTTATTGACCATTGGGAAAATGTGGCGGATAACATGCCGGATCATCCGACGAATCTTTTGGCAAAAATGATTGTGGATATGCGGAAGATTACATTTAGCCATACTGAAACAAATATGGAAGGAAGAAATTTAGAAGTTGAAAACGGGGATCTTGCTACTACGGTTGAAGCTTTGAAAAAAGAATCAGGAAAGGATATTCTGGTGTATGGAGGTGCTGACTTCGTGAGCTCTTTGATTGATCAGGATCTTATTGATGAATATTACATGATTGTAAATCCGGTTGCGATCGGAAAGGGGCTTCCTATTTTTAATGGCAGAACAGTTTTAAAATTAGAAAATTCTGTTGCTTTTAAAAGCGGAAAAGTGCTTAATACATATCTGCCGGTAAGGGAAAACTAATTGCAGTTAAAAAACTATATATTAAAATAAAAGCCTTCATAATGAAGGCTTTTATTTATTTCGAAATCCTTGCAACCGCTCTTTTTGCTTTCCGATGTGCTTTCCTAACTTTAAAATTAAACCATCTTTCTTTAAACAAATTACGCATAGCATCATCGAAATGTCTGATCATCACAAGGTTTTTAAACCCACGCCATTTTTCAAGCCAACTGGAAGGTAGAGCCCTGATGGAAACGGAATAGCCTTCAGTTTCATATTGAATATAATGCCACCATCCGGAAGGGATATACAAGGTTTCTCCAGGATGAATAACAGCTTCATAGCCTCTTACATATTTCAATGCAGGGAATTCATTATAGTCGGGTTCCTTAACATTGGCTAGGCTGTGAAAATTATAAGGTAATTTGTACATGATGCTGGATTGTTCCCATGGGAATAACCATATTTTTTTGATCCCCTGAAATTGAGTAATGAAAACATGCGACATATCGATGTCGATATGATTCCTGGTGATAGACCCTTTACCTCCAAAGAACATAAAAGGTAGCCATTTTAGAATTTTTCCATTGGTAATGTCATTGTAATGAATATCATTTTTCATTTCGGGCCTTATTGTTAATAGATTGAAAAGAAAAAGACGGTGTTCCGTTGGCTGCGTGCTGATCAGATCCAGATATTCGGAAAAACGGGTTTGAGAAATGGGTTTGCTGGCCACGCGGTCTAAAGACTCCAGGTCACTGCCATAAATATTGACCGGATGATCACCGGCGATTTCTTTAAAATACTCGTAATTCCACTTTTTAAAGGCGGGACTTTTAGGATCGACAAAATCTTCTAAGATGACTGGCAGACGAGGTTTCATATATTGATTCAGGAAGGTTCGGGATGATATTTTTCTAACTTTTTGTACCGTTGATAGTTTCATTTTCAGAATTTAAAGGACAAATATAAAATTATTATCCTACTAAATTAGTAGACTATTTGTTAAAATGAGTGTTTTACTTCATTTTTTTAGAATAAGAATCATAAAATAGGATTGTTTACCGCCTTTTTACTAAATTAGCGCATCTAAAAAATTACTAAAAATGATCTCTGAAAAATATCTTCAAAATTTACAGAACGAGCTTAAAAATATTGAAAACGACGGGCTTTATAAGAGAGAAAGAATTATCACTTCTCAGCAAAGTGCGGAAATAGAAGCTAACGGTAAAAAACTGTTGAACTTCTGTGCGAACAATTATTTAGGATTATCTAATCATCCGGAAGTCATGAAAGCTTCCCAGGATATGATAGGGTCTCACGGATACGGAATGTCATCTGTTCGTTTCATTTGTGGAACTCAGGATATTCACAAGCAGTTGGAAGAAAAGATTGCTCAGTTTTTAGGATTGGAAGATACGATCTTGTATGCAGCTTGTTTTGATGCGAATGGAGGTGTATTTGAACCATTATTCACAGAAGAGGATGCTATTATCTCCGATGAGTTGAACCACGCTTCAATTATCGATGGGGTTCGTCTTTGCAAGGCAGCAAGATACCGTTACAAAAATAACAATATGCAGGATCTGGAAGCTCAGTTAATAGCTGCTTCTGAAAAAAATCACCGTTTTACAATTATCGTTACTGATGGGGTTTTCTCAATGGATGGTATCGTTGCTGATTTAAAAGGAGTGTGTGATCTGGCCGATAAATATGGGGCTTTAGTAATGGTGGATGATTCTCACGCAACGGGTTTCATTGGAAAAACAGGTCGTGGAACGCATGAAGCAAATGAAGTAATGGGTAGAGTAGATATCATCACTTCAACATTAGGAAAAGCATTGGGTGGAGCTTTAGGAGGATTTACTTCCGGTAAAAAAGAGATCATCGACATGTTGAGACAACGTTCTCGTCCTTATTTATTCTCTAACTCACTAGCTCCGGGGATTGTTGGTGCTGCTTTAAAAGTTTTAGATATGATCTCTGATGACACTTCACTTCGTGATCAGGTGATGGAAAATGCAGAATATTTCAGAAAAGAAATGAAAGCAAAAGGTTTTGATATTCCTGATGGAGATGCTGCAATTGTCCCGGTAATGCTTTATGATGCACCGTTGGCTCAGAAAATGGCGGAGAAATTAATGGATGAAGGAATCTATGTGATTGGATTCTTCTATCCTGTGGTTCCGAAAGGAAAAGCGAGAATCAGAGTTCAGCTTTCTGCAGCGCACACAAGAGCGCATTTAGACAAAGCTATTGCAGCTTTTGAAAAAGTGGGGAAAGAGCTGAATGTGATTTCTTAAGTCAGTACCTTTTGGTATCTTGAAAAAAATAGAATTGAAAACTTTGGGATTGTTCAGCTACTTATATGGCTAATGATCCCAATATTATTTCAAAGATTGAAGACGGGAGTGGGAGCGTGGTCGCCTGTCATTTTATAAAAAATAGAAAGTTTTAAAATGCTTTACACAATAATCAAAGCGCTGCACATTATTTTTATGGTCAGCTATTTTGCGGGAATTTTTTATCTCGTCAGAATATTTGTTTACTATAAAGATACCGACGAATTCTCTGAAGAAAAGAAAAGTATCTTAAGAGAACAGTACACTTTCATGGCCAGAAGGCTCTGGAATATTATTACCGTTCCGGCGGGAGTAATTATGACGGTTTGTGGATTGGTGATGATCTTCCTGAATACGGGATTAATGAAAACGCCCTGGTTTCATTTAAAATTAACTTTCCTGGTTGGGTTAGCGATCTACCACTACTGGTGTTGGAAAAAAGTTCTACAATTAAAAGCCCTGAACGGAAATACTTTAGAAACAGCGAATATAAAATTAAGGCAGGCCAATGAGATTGCCACATTCATTTTATTCCTGGTGGTCTTTACAGTTATTTTAAAATCTTCAGTAATTGAATACTGGTGGCAATTAATTGCCGGATTTTTCGTTCTTGTATTTTTAATTATGATGACCGTAAAACTTGTCAATAAAAACAAAAAAAAGAAACAATAGTAAAAGGAACTGTATTTACATGAATACATTCTACATTTTACATTTTACAAAAAAACTATGATTGCAATTTTTAAAAAAGAACTTTGGAGTTACTTCGGGAACTGGAGTGCGTGGATCATTATCGCAGCCTTCAGTCTGATAGCAACTCTTTTTTTGTTTTTTTTCGATAACGATTCTAATATCTTTGAGATTGGGATGGCTTCTTTACAGAGCTATTTTGTTTTAGTCCCTTGGTTACTGATGTTCATCATTCCTGCACTTTCCATGAAAACGTTTGCAGAAGAACAACAAACAGGAACTTTAAACTGGTTGTTTTCACAGCCCTTAAAAGTCTCAGATCTGGTATTGGGGAAATTCCTTTCTGTTTGGGTAGTTGGGATCTTATGTCTGATTCCTTCACTGATCTATTTATATACAGTATATGTTTTAGGTGTTCCAGCAGGGAATATTGATCTTGGAATGACTTTCGGAAGTTATATCGGATTGATTATGCTTATTGCGGCTTTTTCTGGAGTAGGAATTTTAGCATCATCGTTGTCTCAAAACCAGATCATGGCTTATTTGCTGGGTGTTTTCATGTGTTTTATCATGTATTTCGGAATCGAACAGTTAGCAAGTTACAAGCTATTGGGCGGAGCAGATTTCATTTTACAGAATATCGGTTTTTATCAGCATTTTCTTGGATTTACAAGAGGGTTGATCGATTTTAAAGATGTAGCCTATTTTGTTTTAATCATCGGTGTTTCGTTAGTATTGTCCAATCATTTTATCAATAAAAAGAAGTAGAATTATGAAGAAGATATCATTAAAGTCTCCATTAGGAATTTTACTGTTTGTAATCCTGCCGTTGGTGATCATCCTGGCTGTTTCGGGAATCAGATTGGACTTAACAAAAGAAAAAAGATATACCCTTTCCGATAATACCATTAAAGTACTGGAATCGGTAAAAAAGCCTTTAACTGTTGAGGTGTATTTGGAGGGAGATTTTCCTGCAAGCTTCAAGCAGCTGCAAAGCGAAACAAAGTTTATGCTGGAGGAATTCAGAAAGATCAATCCAAAAATAGATTTTAAATTTATCGATCCTATTAAGACAAAGATGTCCCAGGACACTTTAATGGCGATGGGAATGCAGCCTTCGGTTCTGCCGGATGTGAAAGATGGTAAAGTTTCACAGATCGTATTGTTTCCGTATGCTGTGCTTAAATACAATAAGGGAGGAGTTTCTATTCCCCTAGTCGTACAACAGGCTAATATTAATGCAGATGAACAGCTGACAAAATCTATTGAGAATTTAGAATACAATCTGGTTTCCAATATCAAAAATATTGCAACTGATAAAAGAAAGAAAATAGGAGTTTTGGTCAATCAGGACGAATTAAGTCCGGGTGAATTTCAGGGATTCATGCATCTTGCTTTAGAGAATTACGATGCAGGACCGGTTATTCCTAAAAATCAGGTTGAGCTAAGTGTTGCAGATGTTCCTTTATTAAAGCAGATGAGTGCTTTAGTTATTGCAAAACCGAGAAAAGCATTTACTGACGGCGAAAAAGTAATTCTCGATCAGTACATCATGAATGGTGGAAAAACCTTATGGATGATTGATGCGGTGAATGCCGAAATGGATACACTGACAAGGTCTAAAAAGGTAATGCCTTTCCCTGTTGATATTAATATGACGGATTTCTTCTTTAACTATGGAATCAGGATCAATCCTGCTTTGGTAAAAGATGTAAAGAAATTTGCTTTGTTGAGATTGGTGACTGGAGAGGTGAGTGGCAACCCACAGTATACAAGCCTTCCATGGCCCTATTTTCCATTGGGAATTGCTGAAAAGAACGATCCGATCACAAAGAATATCAATCCGGTAAAATTTGAATTTCCAACATCGATTGATACGTTAGGCAGAAAGAATATTAAAACCAAAGTTCTTTTTGAATCCAGCGAGAGAACTTTACTGAAACAGGTTCCCAATTATGTGGATTTGAAAGAAATTTCAAGTGTTGACAGTCTGGGTCAAATGGAAAAACCAAGTACACCGAAAATCTTTGCAGTAGCATTGGAAGGGAAATTTACTTCAGCTTATGCCTCAAGAATTGAAAGGAAATCATATCCGGGTTTTAAAGGAGAAAGTCCAAACAATAAAATGATTGTGATTGCAGACGGGGATGTTGGAAGAAATAAAGTAATCAAGGGGCAACCGCTACCATTAGGAGTAGATTTGATGACAAATGAGCAATTCGGAAACGAACAATTTCTAAAAAATGCTTTAGATTTTCTTTTAGATGACAGCAACCTGATGGAACTGAGAAATCGAAACATTGAAGAAAGATTGTTAGATAGGCAGAGAATAACTGAAGAGAAGACCAATTGGCAGTGGTTTAATTTACTGCTTCCGTTAGCAATTATAGGATTGCTGGGAGGATTGTTCTTCTGGTTAAGGAAGAGAAAATTTAATTAAGTATAGAAAAAGAGAAACTGTGAAGTTTCTCTTTTTTATTTAGAAGTACAAACAACAATGTTGTTATTCTGTTTATGTGTAAGTTTAATCTAGGCTATCCTTTTCTTTTTTCAGCAATACCTTGTTTGCGGTAGTTTTTATCACTTTTTTTCTTTTTCTTTTTGGCTCTTCCGATAAGGTTTCTCCGGGACTTACAATTGTGCCTGTCGTTCCATTATCTATAAGAGTAGAATGAGTCCCATCAGGATTTACGACTGTCTTTGTCATTCCTGTACCGACGATGGTTGAATGGGTTCCATTGGGGTTTACAATTGTCTGTGTTGCTCCGGTGTCAATTACGGTTGAGTGAGTACCATCAGGATTTACTACAATTGTTTGAGCTTTTGCATTAGTTAAAGCGATGGTCAACAACGAGAAGATCAATACTGTTTTTTTCATTTTTTTAGTGATTGTGGAGGTTGCCTAAATTATAAACTTATTATTCCCTAAAAATTTTAATATTTTGTATTCCTCTGTAAACTTAGCTCTTTTCTAGCCCATCCCTTATTGCTTCTCCAAGCACTTCAATATTAATATCCTTCAAGGCTTTGAACTTAATACAATACCCAGTTACACTCGCTTTTCCTATTTTCTCTCCATAGGTTTGGGGTAAATAGTTCTTGTCGTCAATACCAAGGATGTATACAGAAATTCCGCTTGTATTTGCACTGAGACCTATCTGATAAAAATCTCTCGTACTTCCGTCAGCATACTTCATGACTTGAAATCCATATCCTATATTGGGATTGGAAACCGTTTTTCCCTCTTCATTTTTACCATCAAGAAACCATAACTTACATTCTGGCATAGTTTGTAGAATGTATTGATGTAATGTTTCCATATCACGACATTTAGAGTCTGGTTGAGTGGAAATATAATGGATAATTTTCTCTTCTGTGGTCATAACGGATGTCATTGTAAGAACTTAGAAATAAGATCAAGTGTAAAGCTGTCTATTTAGATTTTAATTTCTGATTTTCCTCTTTTAAGGTTTCAATTTGTTCTTTTAAAACCTTAATATAATCTTGTAAGTTTTCTATAACAGAATCTGGAATATTAAACTGTTGATTGTAAAAATTACCGGAATTTGAGTTGTCGCTGAAAGTTGAGTTTTCATTATGTACGATACCGGTTGGTTTTTCTTCTTTTATCTCCTCTACGGACACATTTAAAGCTGTCGCCAACTTTTCCCATTCATCATCATATATTCTTATTTCTCCTCTTTCCTTACGAGAGTAGTTGGAAGGATCTGTTGCGATAATGCCTGCCAGTTTCTCCTGAGAGAATCCTCTTTGTTTTCTTAGATTTCGTAGCTTTTCCATAGTGAGATTATATCTGTGCTTTGTACAAATATAGAAAAAAATGAGTCAGAATTTTTAAGGTTTCTTTTTAATAGATGGAAGAAGAAGGATTTTTAATAAAGAAGATGTGTTTAACGCAAAGAAAAATTAGATGTATACATATAAAGACAGCAAAGACCTTAAATCAATGAAATTGACTTTAAGAAGCTAGCTTAATAAACGACTTTGTCGCTACTCTTTGAAAAACTTATAATAGAAAAGTGCTTGTATCTAAGACTTTGTGTTAAAAAAAATGAATCACAAAAGTATGAGTATAGATTCCTACGGAATGACAAAGATTATGGTAACAACTTGTCATTCTGAGCGAAGCGAAAAATCTCTACAATGTAAAAACTTCACTCTAAAATGATCATTGAACTTTTTAATTCTGGTTATCACTTCACCAACTTCTCGATACGGTTTTCTTCGAAAATCTACTCGAAGTGACGACCATGATTCGAGATTTGTGTACACCGTCAGTTCGAGTGAAATGATTTGAAATGCAATGGAAAATCATTTTGTATCGAGAACTGCTCCCAAATAGGAATACTCTTTAAAGCCAAGCGTTAATATTTTTGATTTTATATTTTTTCATTCAATTTTACCTTATAGCTCAAGTAAAACAGCGACAAACTTATTATTAAAAATAAACTCCCACTGAAATATAAGTAGATCTTAAAATCATTAAACCAATTTTCAAAATACAAAGGTTTAAAAGGTGATGAAGCATATTTTATAAAAATGATTACAAAACTGAGAATAATAACCATTAAAGAATTGATCCAGCTTATTTTTCGTTTTGAAGAGATCCATATGCTGATTAAGCATCCGATTACAAACCCATAAATTTGATAGTTTCTGATCGTATTGATGAGATCGTTAAATTTTAAAATATCGATTTTATTTCTATCAAAAAAAGTGGTTATGTTTTCAGAACTTTTAGCTGAATTTATGAAGAGTTCGGAAAGTTGCATATCCGTTAAATATGAAAATACTTGCGGTGAAAGAACAATAAAATTAAATGCAATAATTTGAATGATGATGTATTTAACTTCTATTTTACTGAAAATATTCATAACACTACTTTATTCAGCAAAAATAGAAAACAAAAAAGAGAAACCTTCAGGTCTCTCTTAAATCATGAATACATTGTACATGAATACATTGTACAATTAAAACTACCACGGACTGATTCCTGATTCATCCTCAATATCATTACTGAAATACTGACCTGTCGGCCCGTTTTCATCGGTAAGTGTGTGTTTGATAATAAAGGAGGCTGCACTTTCTACAGAACCCGGTCCACTGTGAGCATTGAAATCGGTTGCAGTATATCCGGGATCAATGACATTGACTTTAAATGGAAGTTCCCTTAGCTCATAAGCGAGAACGATTGTGTAAGCATTTAAGGCTGATTTTGACGGACCATAAGCTGCTCCTTTCACATGATAGTATTTCCAGTTAGGATCGCTGTGTAATGTTAAAGAACCAAGACCGGAAGTGATATTGCTGATTCTTGGACTATCGGATTTTTTTAGAAGGTCTAAAAAAGCCTGTGTTACACTGATCACTCCAAAGAAATTGGTATCAAATACCTGTTGAATATCTTTAATAGAGGCATTTGTTGCAGTTTGAGGATTCGTTCCCAAGATCCCTGCATTATTGATCAGGATATCCAGTTTCCCTTGTTCATTTTCAACAATATTTCTGGCTGCTGAAATTGAATCGGGGTTGGTAACATCTATTTCAATCGCTTTGATATTCTGATATCCATTTTCATTAAGCTCTTTTACTACGGCTTCTCCTTTTTCAAGGCTTCGGCTTCCTAAGTAAACGAAAAATCCTTTTTCTGATAATTGTTTTGTCGTTTCAAGACCAATGCTTCTGTTGGCTCCTGTTATTAATGCTGATTTCATTTTCTTGTTTTATTTAATAATGTAAAGGTCACACAATTAAAAATGAAATCTTTTGCCATTTGGCAAAAAGTGATTTTAGCGTATATTTTTTCTTATCCTGCTCAATGAAGATTGGGTAACACCAAGATAAGAAGCAATATAGGAGAGTGGAATACGATTGACAACGGTAGGATAGATTTCAAGAAACCTAAGATATCGGGTAGTTGCATCTTCCGAAACAAGTGGGCTTCGCCTTTCTACTTTTTGGATCAGTGCTCTTGAAATAATTTTATGAACAATAGCCTCCCATCCAACAATCGTTTGTAAAAGTTCCAGCCAGTCTTTTCTTGAAAAAACAATCATTGTACAATCGGTTACTGCCTGAACATAAGTACTGGAGCAGATTTCATTATCAAAACTTTCCAGATCTACTACCATATTATTTTCTTCAATAAAATATTTAGTGATCTCTTCCCCTTTATTATCATAATAGCATACCCGTAAAATACCATCTACTGTAAATCCCACCTGTCGTGCGATTTTTCCCGCCTCCGAAAAATAGGCATCTTTTGCAAGATGAAGTTCAGTTGCTTTGCTTGCAATAAAGTCGATCTGCTGTTGGTTCAAATTCCCAAACCTTAAGATAAAGTCGAATAGTTCTTTCATGCCCGAAATTTAGTCAAAGATAATGGTTAAGTTTTTGCCATTTGGCAAAAAGTAGCAAGCATCTGGACAAATCTAGGTCTTATATTGTTAAAATTAAAACCACAAAGTCACAAAAGTTTTTAAACACTCTGTCATTGCGAACCGAAGGTGAAGCAATCTCAATCAAGAATTACAATTACAAAAAGCACAGAAGTTTTTAGAATATTGATGTTTAGATTCTTTCAGAATGACAAAGACTGTGTATAAAGTGCATATAAGAAATGAAAAGCAAAATTTAATATCTGCATGAATAGATAAACTAAGTAAAATTAAAGTATCGAAGTCATTAGTTTTAATTAAATAATTTCCTGAATTCCAATGGCGACTGATTAGTCTTTTGCTTGAATAGTTTACTGAAAGACTGCGGATGTTCAAATCCAAGCTCATATGCAATTTCACTCACTGAAAGGGCCGTTGTACTCAAGCGCTCTTTTGCGGAGTCAATTAATTTATTCTGAATATGCTGTTGGGTATTTTGTTGGGTGTGGATACGCAATAGTGTTCCCAGATAATTGGGAGAAATATTCATTTTTTCTGCTATATCTTTTACTGAAGGAACTCCGTTTTCCAGAAGATTTCCATTTTCAAAATATTGTGAAAGGACCTGCTCAAATCTATCAAGAAGCTCATGGCTGGACTTTTTCCGGGTTAAAAACTGACGTTCGTAAAACCGTTCGGAATAAATCAATAATAATTCAATTTGTGCCACAATTAATTCTTGTGTGAATTTATCAATATTTGATTGGTATTCTTTTTCGATACTTTTGAAAATATCTACAATGGTCTGTTCTTCTTTATCGGAAAGGAAAAGGGCTTCTTTAACCTGGTAGCTGAAGAAATCATAGGACTTTAACTTATTGGCCAATGAAGTATTCCATAAAAAATCAGGATGAATTACCAATAACCAGCCGGTAGGTTCCACTTCAACTTCCGGTTTTATCTCGAGTTTCAGAAACTGAAGAGGTGAAACAAAACATAAAACCCCGGAATCGAAGTCGTATTCCTGCTGGCCATAATTAAACTTAGCATGGACATTCCGTTTTAAACCAATAGAATAAAAATTCTGTATCCATTTGAGTTCACTGTCATCCGTTGGATAGTTCACCTTACTGTAATCGATCAGGCTGATTAAAGGATGCTCAGGATTGGGCAGGTTACAAAAAGCATGAAATTCAGAAATTGAATTAAAGCGAAATGTCTTTTTCATGATACTAAGTTATTTAATTATTTTGAATTGATTTTAGGTAAATATTCTTCGTCCAGGCCCTGGCTGATACGGTTACAATTTACTGATGAATAATCGTGGTTATTGTAGGTTCTCATTCAAGCCAGCTGATGAATCTCTTAAATTAAATGACAGTAGATAAAGTCAGATTTTCCCACTTTTCTGCATCATCTGTGATGATCTTGATTTTATTATCCAAAAAGTCAGAAGTACCACTTCCTAATAAAAAGTGAACGGGTGGATTTTGTTCTTCACTGATTGCAATTAAAGCTTCAGCACCTTTTCCTGGATCATTGGGTTGATTTCCATTGATTTCATCAAGATGGGACTGTTCCGAATTTCTTGCTGTTTCATACTCCTGAATAACATTTTCTGGTGTCTTTATGGAATCTTTGCTTAAGAAATCGGTTCGGAAATATCCGGGATATACCACGGTAGCTTTTACCCCAAAATCTTTAATTTCTTCTGCAAGAGCCTCCGTAAGTCCAGCCACTGCAAATTTTGTTGAACAGTAAATTCCCCAACCCGGAAAATTTCCTGAATAACCTCCAATAGACGAGATATTGAAAATATGTCCTGATCTTTGCTCACGAAGATGAGGCATTGCATTTCGGATCACATTTAAAGTCCCGAAGACATTAATATCAAAATTAGCTCTGGCTTCTTTGTCTGTGAGCTCTTCTAAAGTTCCAATCTGTCCATATCCTGCATTATTTACAATGACATCAAGGCGTCCGAAGTGATCTATACTTTTGGAAATTGCTGCCTTTACATCTTCGTTATCCGTTAAATTAACTTCCAATGGCAGAAAATTTTCAGATGTTTCCCCGATTTCCGAAATTAATGATTGTGAATTTCTGCTTGTAGCAACAACGCGATAATTTTTCTCTAATAGCTTTTTAACTAAAGCTAGTCCTAAACCTTTCGACGCTCCTGTGATGAACCATACTTTTTTTGTTTCCATTTTTTATTTGTTTAAATGATGATGCAAAGATGAAAAGATACAAAACAGGAAATGTAGCCCGATCAACGAATGATGTAATCAAATCGTGAATGTGGAGATAAAAGGGACTGCTTGATCTGTATAGGTAGTTTCTACAATTGAATGTGTACTATAAAAAAGATGGGAAAAATGGCCACATATCGCCGAAAAAATAAGTAAAATTGCATTTCGAAATTCAAGGCTATATTTTTAATTAAAAGAGAGGTAATAAATGAAGAGATTCAGAAAGGTGTTTTTGCTAGTGTTGATTGGTATTTCAGGTTTAGTTCTGTCACAAACTGCTGCAAAGGTGATTGGTATTAAAGATGGTGATACTATTTTAGTTCTCGATAAAAATAATAATCAAACCACATTACGCCTTGCAGAAGTAGATTGCCCGGAAAAAGGACAACCATTTGGGAAAAATGCAAAACAGTTCACAAGTGATCTTGTTTATGGAAAATCTATTCAGTTTGAGAAAACAGATACAGACAGGTATGGCAGAATAATCGCCAAAGTTTATTTTGATAATGGAAAGTATCTTTCTGAAGAAATTATAAAAGGAGGTTTTGGATGGTGGTATTACCAATATTCTGATAACGAAAACCTGGGGGTGCTTGAATCAAAGGCAAGAGCAATGAAATTGGGATTGTGGTCGGAAAACGAAACGGTTTCCCCTTGGGAATGGAGAAAGGCAAAAAGAGCTGCTTCTCAGCTGAAAGCAAAAGCTAAATTATCATCAGTCCCGTTAAAAGTAATCGCAAAATAGATCTTTCTGTGAAGAGGTGCTTAGGAATTGCTTTGTTTTCTGTAAACGAATTGATGCCTCCGATAATTTCTGTGAAGAAGATTTCTACAAGGACCCAAAGTATTTCCAATATTAATCTGGTAGGGAATTGACCTGTATTATACGTCTTTTATAAAATCTTCATATTCGTAATAAAACCTTTCAAAACCATCCATTTTTTCAACAAAAAATTCAAATATTTCGCTCCATGTATTTTTATTGAAAATGGAAACCTGATGTTTTTCAATCCATATTTTACTGATTACTTTTCCATTGTCCAGAGTAAAATATTCTTCCTTATTAAAAGTCCCTACATACTCTTTTAAAATATCCTCTAAGGACCAGATCTTTTCATAGTAGGCATTTCTGAAAATTTCATCCTTCATTTCAATATCCAGGGAAACCTCAGCCTTCTTGTTATCTGCATTAAATTTAAAGGAAAAGTCTTTGACTTTTGTATCATATAATATCCATTTCCTGGGAAATGACTTTCCAAAAGCGGTCCAAAACTCTTTCTTTAATTGCTGTGCTTCTTGTTTACTGAACATAGCACAAATTTAATGAATTATGGGGAAAGGCAAAAAAGCAAAAAAGCAAAATAGCAAATTTGCAGAATCGTAAAACTGTTAAAGTGGTGTGGAGCTAGAAAAAGCCTGCCAAGGAATGGAATAATTGAGTTACGAAAGCTATAAAGCGATTTGGTGACTTCGTATACCAACGTTTTTACAGTTTAGCAAATCAGCGATTTAACAATTCAGCAAATTAGCAAATCAGCCTTTTTACCAAATATGAAACTATTTTCTTAAATTTGCTGTAATGCTGTCTAAAAAATCTCAATATGCTTTTAAGGCACTTTCATATCTTGTAGAAAAAAGAAATGAAGGACCTACTCTTATTTCCGAAATTGCAGAACACAAGAAAATTCCGCTTAAGTTTTTGGAAAATATCCTGCTTGAACTTAAAAAATCGAGTATCCTCGATAGTAAAAAAGGAAAGGGTGGTGGATATTTCTTCAAAGAAAACCCGGCTAATGTAAAATTGGCTAAAATTATCCGTTTAGTGAACGGTCCTATTGCAATGCTTCCATGTGTAAGTCTTAATTTCTATGAAAAATGTGATGATTGCAATGAAGATCATTGTGGTTTGCACGATGTCCTGATTGAAGTTCGGGATGCATCCCTTAAAATTCTCGAAGAAAAAACATTAATGGATTTGATCGACTGATCTGATCCTTTTTTTTGAATAAATAGTCTACTTTTTTGGTAGGATAATTATTTTGTTTGATATTTGCAACACGCCAAATAAACAGACTATGATTGCAAAAGATGATGCGGATACCGTAAAACTGATTTTACCAAAGAATAAGATAATCACCAGAGAATTTTCAATTGGACATTTTGTAAGGTCACAAAGTAATGCAGAGCAGTGTATGCTGGATTTAAGTGTTGAGGTATTTATAGTAATGAAGAGAGGGTATGGTAATTTCTAGAAAAGTTCAGGTAAGATTAAATGTACTGTTGGTTACTGTTGCATTATTGTTAATTGTAATATCCTCAATGTATAGTTTGGGCTATTTGGATGAACTTTTGAATATCCTTGCTAAAGACAATTACATTTTTTACTGGATGATCTTAGTAGGTGTTTTTGCAGAGATCGTAGCAGGATCAATGGGTATGGGATATGGAGTGATTTGTACAACGACCTTGCTCTTTCTGAATATTCCTCCTCATATTGTAAGTGCAAGTATTCATTCTGCAGAAAGCTTTACTACCGCTGCAGGTAGTATCAGTCATATTAAGCTAAAGAATGTAAGCAAAACATTAGTTAAGAAATTAGCTGTTCCGGCAGTTATTGGAGCTGTCATCGGTGCTCTGTCTCTAACCTATCTTGGAGAATATTATTCAAAAATTACCAAAACCATCATTGCTTTTTATACTTTATATCTGGGAATTCAAATCTTGTCCAATGCTTTTAAACCCAAGCAGAATAAAGCTTTAAAAAAGAAGACCAACTTAACAAGATTAGGAGTGATCGGTGGATTTATAGATTCTTTTGCCGGTGGAGGTTGGGGACCTTTAGTAACCGGGACTTTAATCAAAAATGCTTTTACTCCAAGATTTGCAGTTGGAAGTTCGACCGTTGCCAAATTTATTTTAACCATAACCGCCGCGGTTACGTTCTTTTTTACTTTAGGAATTCAGCATTGGAATATTATTCTTGGACTTTTAATGGGAGGGATCGTTACTGCTCCATTCTCTGCGATGCTTACAGCAAGGTTGCCTGTAAAAAGAATGTTTTTATTCATTGGATCATTAGTTATTATTATGAGTTTAATTACTATCTATAAATCTGTTTTCAAATAAGCATATGATTATTGTGGAAAAATAAAGACCCTAATGATGCGTTTGATTTTGAAAATATTTTACTTTTACATCATAATAAACGGAAAATGAATTTACATATCATTGCGCTTTTCAAGTTTAATGAAAACTATTTGATGGAAGCGGTAGAATTGTTTCAGAATTTGGTAAGAGAAACAAGAAAAGAAGAAGGCTGTCTGCAATACGACCTTATCGAAGATAAAGATAATAAGGGAACCTTCTTTATGATTGAACTATGGGAAACAGTAGAACACCATAATAATCATATGGGACAGGATCATCTTCTTAATTTCCGCAGGGATACTTCAAGAATGATGGAAAGTTCAACTGAAGTGTACAAAGGGTTTAAGATCTACTAAAAGAAAGATAATAAAAGGCTGCTTACGATTGTAAACAGCCTTTTTTAGAAAAAATAGAAAGTATTAAAATTTAAAATTGAAATTATTTTACAATTAACTTTTTGGTTTCTGTGTTTCCACCATAAGTTATTTTAACAAGGTACGTTCCTGAAGTAAGGGTAGATAAGTTCAGGTCTTGCTTATAAAAACCGGATTGATTCGTTAATTCAGCCTTATAAACTTGTTTTCCTGAAAGGTCATATACTTCAATATTTCCTTTGCTGTTTGCTTTTTCTTTTACATCAAACAGAACTGTTACTTTTTTATCAGCTCCTGTTGGGTTTGGATAAATACCAAAAGATGCTTTTGTACCAATCTCTTTAACCCCTAAAGTTGCTGTAATATTTTTGTACTTGAAATACATATTACCTGTAGTAGCACCTTCATTGGAGATGAAATACATTCTGTAATATTCAGATCCTCTTTTTACATAATAAACAGCATCGTTGTAAACCCCTGAAACAGGCTTCCATGAATGACCGATGGCGGTAATTTTATTTGAAAAAGCTCCAGCTGCCGGTAAGTTGGAAGTAGGTGTTGCCTGCGTTTCAGGTTGTACTTTTGCTACAGTAACCGATGGATTTTGGATAACCCCAGCCATTTTATACATCATGGATCCCCCAGGATAAGTGTAGTCAGTCCAGTATCTTGTAAACATAAGATCCCAATTAGCCTTTGATGGTTCAAGGTTAGCTACCTTGTCTTCTGTTGCGAATGAGAAATAATTGAAGTAAGCATCATCTGCTCCGTTAGCTATAGTTTTGGTTTGTGTAGTACCCCAAGCTGTTCCGTTCCATTTTGAATACTTAAAAGTATACCCACCGAAGTAATCGGTGATCATAAATTTAATATAGGTGTTTGTATTAGTCGCAGTGGTATACTTTAATACAAAGATTACTTTTCCATCTATATGATGAGTTGCACCATTGTAATCACCCCAGCCATAGGCTGCAGATCCCTGTTCAAATGCTCCTTCCTGAATAGAAGTGGTTTGATCCGGATTATACAAAATAGGTCCCCACGACGCTATATTGGCAATATTGATATTATCCCATTCTGCTGGTACTGCAGAAGCCTGATAGACTTC
Organism: Chryseobacterium sp. T16E-39; assembly: GCF_002216065.1. Classification (NCBI taxonomy): domain Bacteria; kingdom Pseudomonadati; phylum Bacteroidota; class Flavobacteriia; order Flavobacteriales; family Weeksellaceae; genus Chryseobacterium; species Chryseobacterium sp. T16E-39. Next base: position 4,787,633 of record NZ_CP022282.1, read on the forward strand.
TACTCTTTGGGCATCATTAATTCTTGTCCCAAAACTCATACTTGAATTTCGAAAGAAGGCAATATCCCAGGTATTAGCGGGTTGAGATACAATATTGTTTGCACTAAAATCAAAAAATACACGATTTTGGTAATCCGCTCCAGTTGTTAAATTCACGGTACTGTATCCATTAGCATCTGTTTGTGCCAGTACTGTCTGCTGAACACTCAATGCAAACATTGAAGCCAAAAGTAGTTTTGTTCTCATCTCCTTATTGTTGTTATTTAGAATTATTCTACAAAAATATGTTTTTATTTTTAATGATTCTAAATAAAAACATGATTTTTATCGTGTTTTTATTTTAATTTTTATTAACATCTCTGTATTGATGAGTGTTTCGGGTGTTTTTGTAAATAAAAAAGGCTGACTTAGAAAAGCCAGCCTTAATAAAATGTAAGGTAATATCTAATAAATCTTACTTTTTTATAAATTTTGATTGTGTTATTGTTCCTTCAGCAGTTTGGATAGCGATATAATAAATACCTGTTTGTAGTCTGCTGATATCAAATCTTTGATTATTTAATTTTCCCTCAGCTACTTTTTGTCCTGCTGCCGAATAAACCTGAATATTTTTTGGATCTTTTTTAGCTACAAATTGTAAAGCAGTATTTTCTGTGTTGACAGCGAATCTAATAATGTTATCTGGTTTAAGATTGTCAGAGATTGCTAAAGTAGAGGTTGGAGCAAAGATCACATTATCAATCTGAAATGCAGAATGTATAGTTGATGGCTGAATCTTAAATGCTATAAATTTTGCGGATGTTGCAGGAATTGTATATGTATAAGTTTGAGAAGTTGATTGTAATGCAACCGGAGTTGTAATAGCAACAAAAGAAGATGCATCACCAGCACTGTTTACAGTTCCAACCTGTATGGTTCCTGCAGCTCCAGGAAAAGAACCTGTAGAGATTTGAGAATCAAATTTTAATGTTTGTGTCCCATTAATTATGATTAGTTCTGGAGTGATGATATATGTTGGATTTACAATATCTGTAGAACTATAAGCTTGAACAAAATTATTAGGTGATACTAGCGCATATGGACTTGGTCTATTAGAAGTCCAGTTATTTTGAGGAAGAGAGGCTCCTGAGAAAGTAGAGAAATTTTCATTAATCGTTGCTACTTGTGCAGTAGCAGTAATTGTTGAAAATAGCAAAGCTCCAAAAAGTAGTTTTATGTTCATAACTTTATTTTTATTTAGAATTATTTGACAAAAGTAATAAATTATTTTTAACTGTTCTAAATAAAGCATTATATTTGTCGAAAATTTTGCGTTTATGAAGAAGAAGGTGCTTTCTATACTTTCATTATCCACGGTCTTGTGGATAAATGCACAGGAAAAAGATTCTCTAAATCAAAAAAAAATAGAAGAAGTTGTCATTACGGGACAATATATGCAGCAATCCATTAATAAATCTATTTATAAAGTTGAGGTAATTGATGCAGAGCAAATAAAAAATATGGCGGCTACTAATGCTGCTGATGTTCTTAACCAAACCTTAAACATACAAATTACACCAAATACAAATTCCGGAAATTCTACCGCGAATATTATGGGATTGGGTGGAGACTATGTGAAAATATTGATAGATAATATCCCTGTAGTAGGAGATACTGGTTTGGGAAGCAATATTGATCTTACCAAAATCAGTTTGAGTAATATTGAGCGGATAGAAATTGTGAAAGGAAGCATGGGGGTTGAATATGGTAATGGGGCGTTGGCTGGAGTTATCAATATTATTACAAAAAAGAGCAGTAGTAAAAAATTAAGTATCAGAGCAGCTGTACAGGAAGAAACAGTTAGAGATGGTTATGACTTAAGAAAGAGAGGTAAGGGTAGACACATTCAGAACGTCAATGTTGGATATAATTTTAATGATCACTGGTTTACGAATATCAGCTTCAACCATAATCAGTTTATGGGATATCAGGGAAACAGTGAGGGATATAAATATTATGGACAGGATAATAAAAGAGGTCTTGAATGGAATCCTAAAGACCAATATGAGGCAACCGGCTTAATTAAATATACTAAAAATAAGACTTCAATTTTTTATAAGGTATCCTATCTAAGTGAGAAATTTAATTTTTATAATCCAAAAGTGGAGAGAATTTCTCTCAATGATGGGCAGGGTGGTGTAACTTATACAAGTACCGACCGGGAATATAATACAGAACGCTGGCTTCATCAGCTGAATGTTCAGACTAATTTAGGTGGGATTCGTTATACAGGAGACTTTTCTTATCAGAATCAGGACAGGAAGTATTTTGATTATGTTTATGATATACCTAGCAGAGCAAGAGATACAAATTTTGATGAAAGGTCTTATTACAAAACAGATGTATTCTATTCAAGAGGGATGTTCAGTAATTTTTTAGATAATAAGAAATTTGATTTCCAGCTGGGTTATGAATTAGATCATACCAATGGTTCAGCAGCGCTAATAGCAGGTGAATTTAATGGAGAGAATATCCGAAGAAAAATTTTCACTTATGGTAATTTTATTTCAGCAGAATGGAATGTATCAGATAAATTCTCATTAAGACCGGGAGCAAGGTTATCATTAAGTAATAAATTTGATAATCAATTTAATTACTCACTTTCAGCTCGTTTAAAGACATCTGAAAATTCAAATCTCCGAGGTATTTTCGGAACAGCTAATCGATATCCTACCTATGATGAGTTATTTACTTATTTTGTGAATGTAAATCATGATATCCAGGGAAATCCGGATCTTAATCCTGAAAAAGGATATTCTATCGGGGCATTCTGGGATCAAGGTTTTCCTATAGGCGATGGATGGAAATTCAATTACAGTTTGGAGGCCTTGTATGTTGATCTTAAGGATAAAATTGAAATGGTAATGATAAAAAGGCCTTCTACATATAAATATATGAATATTGATACTTACAGAAGTCTTTTATTTGCGGCAAATGCTAACATTGTAAAGGATCAGTTTACTTTGGGGTTAAGAACTTCATTAAACGGAATCTCTGTATCAAAACAAGATATGGATATTAGTTCTCCAACTGATTTTCAATATAATTTCCAGGCAGGAGCTAATGTTTCTTACAAACTGAAAAATAGTGGTACAGGATTCAACCTTTATTATAAATATACAGGTCCCTCAAGATTATATGTATTAGAAGAAAACTCTTTCCGTTTGGGAAAAAACGATGGATTCCACATGATGGACTTTATTGTAAGCCAGCCGTTTTGGAAGAATCAGCTTGAACTTTCTGTAGGGGTTAAAAACATCTTTGATGTAACTTCAATTAATACTACTGCCAATGGGGGGAATGCTCATAGTGCTGGTTCTGATCGTCTGAACTTATATTACGGAAGAAGCTATTTCGCAAGATTAATGTATCAATTCTAAAAATAAACATATCATGAAGTTTTTAAAGATATTTTCATTTCTATTCATCATAATTGCTGTACAATCATGTCTTTCAGCAGATGAAGATCCTGTTCAAGTGCCACCAATTACAGGTTCAGTAATTGATGCTGATGTCGGTGGACCGACAGAATCTGATCAAGTCTGGATAGATCTTAGCGATTCAAAAAAGCTTACTACCAACAAAAGAACAGACTGGGACATTGCATTTTACACAGGAGACGACTATAGAGTCATTTTAAACGGTTCTTTGGCGATGGCGGTTGCAAAAATTCCTAATGCAACTAATATTAATGCCGTGAAAGAATCTGATGTCGCTAATCTTAAGGGAATTGTTCAGGTGGGAACATTTAATCCTGCGAATATGCAATATGTGGATAATCCTAATGGTAATTTTTTGACTCAATCTTCGGGTATTGATGCCATAAAAGAAAATGATGCTGATAATCCCATTTATCTGGTTAATTTAGGTCGAAACTTAGCTGATCCAAATTCTAACATCGCAGCAGGTTCTGTTTCATTGTCATCTGATCCAAGAGGATGGAAAAAAATTCAAATTTTAAGAGCTCCCAATGGATATAAAATCAGATATGCAGATTTAAATGATTTGAATTATCAAGAATATATTATAACGAAAGATACTGAGTATAATTTTAATTTTTTCAATCTTAAGACTGGAACTCCTGCTAATATTCAACCAAAGAAAAAGAATTGGGATTTGGCTTTTACTACTTTTACTAATGAAGTGGTAGATCCTGCAACAGGATTGAGTGCAGGAAGTTATTTCTATGCTGATTTTATTATTACCAATATAACTAGTGGAGTAAGTGCTTATCAGGTGACAGTTACGGGTAGTTTAGATCAGGCATATAATTCATTTAAGCTAAGTAACGTAGATCCTACCAAGCTTGTTTCTAATGATCAAAGAGCAATCGGAGATAAGTGGAGGACGACTACCGGAACCAGTGACGTTGCAGGTGCTTTCGTTTATGCTGATCGTTTCTTTGTATTAAAAGATGCTGAAGGTTTCTATTTTAAACTAAGGTTTAATAAAATGAAAGACCCTCAAGGAAACCGTGGACATGCCAGCTTCGAATTCGAACCTTTATAATAAATCAAATAAATAGTATATCATGAAGAAAATAGTTTTAGTGGTATCCGTGCTTTTAGCAGTATATTCTTGCAAAAAGGCAGAAGGAGCTAAACAAGAAAATACAACAGAGGCTGTTTCCTCTGAAACACCAAAAAGCAATAACAAAATTGTAACATTAAGCGGTGGAATTACGGAAATTGTAAGTGCTTTAGGTCACGAAAAAGAAATTGTAGGAACCGACGTTACAAGTACATATCCTGAAAGTTTAAAGACAACAGCTAAAAATTTAGGCCATGTAAGATCAATAACGATCGAGCCTATTATGGCGGTAAATCCTACATTAATATTGGCGTCTGATAAAGATATCAATCCTGAATTAATGGGAAAAATTAAATCATCAGGGATTAAAGCTGAAGTTTTCAAACAGGAATATTCTGTTGAAGGAACTAAAAAATTAATCGAACAGGTTGCAAAAGCTATCGGTAATACAGATTATCAGAAATTAAATGATAAAATTGATGCTGATTTGAAGCAGGTTCAGCCTCTTGCTAAAAAGCCTAAAGTATTGTTTATCTACGCGAGAGGAAACATGTTGATGGTTTCCGGGACAAAAACACCCATGGATGCTTTGATTACTCTTGCAGGAGGACAAAATGCTGTGACAGAATTCGAAGATTTCAAACCATTGACTCCTGAGGCTGTTGTAAAAGCTAATCCGGATGTATTATTCTTCTTCTCATCAGGATTAGAAGGAGCTGGTGGAAATGAAGGGGCTCTTAAAATGCCAGGTGTTTCTCAGACAAATGCCGGTAAAAATAAAAAGATTATTGCTATGGATGGAGGCCTGGTTTCAGGTTTCGGACCAAGAGTAGGAGAGGCTGCAGTAGGATTAAACAAACTATTAATTGAAAACACAAAGTAAACTATACTTTTATTTAACTATAAGTACCATACTGCTTGTCATTATAGCAGTATGGTCACTTAATACAGGGGTTTATAATTTTAACGGAGCTTCTCCGTATAAAATTTTGTGGGAGGTTATAAAAGGAAATGAAAATGTATCGCTTAGCGATAAATATGTGATATGGGATGTTCGTGCTGCAAGAATCATCATGGCAATCTTAATTGGAAGCATGCTGGCAGTCTCAGGAACAGGTTTGCAGGGGCTTTTCAAAAATCCATTAGCGACGGGAGATTTAATAGGACTGACTTCCGGAGCAACACTACTTGCTGCTATTGCCATTGTTTTAGGAGGGTATTTCAAACAATATCTTCCTGAGGTAATACAATTTTCATTGGTAGGTATTTCTGCTTTTATAGGAGCTTTTCTATCCATGATGCTGGTGTATCGGATTTCTACAAGTGGTGGAAAAACAAATGTGGTCATGATGTTGCTTACAGGAGTAGCTATCACCGCCATTGGATTTTCAATCACGGGTTTTTTGATTTACATTTCAAAAGACGAGCAATTGAGAGATTTAACTTTCTGGAATCTGGGAAGTCTGGCAGCAGCCACCTGGACGAAGAATATTGTTTTAGGTATTGTTTTGATTATTTCTTATGTAATTTTAATACCAAAAGGAAAAGCATTGAATGCGATGATGTTAGGAGAGAAAGATGCTCAGCATTTAGGGATTAATGTCGAAAGACTTAAGAAACAGATCATCGTTATTGTTGCATTAATGGTTGGAACTTCAGTAGGATTTTCCGGGACGATAGGCTTTGTGGGTCTTATTGTACCGTACATTTTAAGGTTGTTGTTCAAGTCTAATTATGCATTTATACTGCCATTGTCTGCGGTATGTGGGAGTGTTTTGCTTTTAACAGCTGATACATTCAGCCGAAGTATAGTAGAACCTTCAGAATTACCGATCGGCATTCTTACTGCATTAATGGGAGGACCGATCTTTATAGCTATTTTAATTAAATTTAAAAAATCACTTTAATGATAAAGGCACATCAGATCAGCTATAAACATAAAGAATTTCATATTCTTGATGGAGTGGATGTCTCATTGGGATATGGTGAGTTTTTAGCTATTGTAGGACCCAATGGTGCAGGGAAATCCAGCCTGTTAAGTGTTTTAGCGAATGAAATAAAATCAGGAAAACAGAAAGTTTTATTCAAAGACAAATCCATTTCTGAATGGAATGTTATAGAATTAGCAAAACATAAAGCCAAATTTTCTCAACACAATAGCAATGATATTCCTCTGGAAGTAAAAGATGTTGTGATGATGGGGAGATATCCTTATTTCGATGCACAACCCCGAAAAGAGGATTTGGAAGCGATGAATAATATGATGTATGAAACAGATGTTTATCATTTGAAAGATAGAGAATATAACACTTTATCTGGTGGTGAAAAGCAACGGGTTCATCTTTCACGAGTGCTGGCACAATTGCAAAATGAAATTGCTCATAAGCTATTATTCCTGGATGAGCCTCTGAATAATCTCGACGTTAAGCATCAGTATAAAGCACTGGAAATAATAAAGAATTTTACTAAAAAAGCAAACAGTGCCATTGTCGTTTTACATGATTTAAATTTAGCAGCTCAGTATGCTGATAAAATATTATTAATGAAATCAGGACGGGTTTCAGCTTATGGAACACCACAGGAAGTTTTTACTGCTGAAAATATAAGCAATGCTTACAATTTCCCGTGTACCATTTGTGATCACCCAATTACGAATAACCCAATGATCATTTTTGGATAACCATGGAAAAAGATGAACTTAAAATTCTGGCTCAAAACTTAGCCAATCCTCAAGGAGAAAAAGGCATTGAGATAGGCGAAATGATGAATGCCACCAATATCAGTATGACATCGGAAAGTATCAAGACACTACTGATAGAAGATGATGAATATATTCTTGAAATAGGACACGGAAATGCAGGTCACCTGAGAAATATTTTTGATAAAGCAAAAAATATCAGGTATACGGGGATTGATATTTCTGAAACCATGCATGAAGAAGCTAAAAGATTAAATAAAGAATTTGCGAACGAAGCTGAATTTGTACTATACGAAGGGAAAAAGCTTCCATTTAAGGATAAGATTTTTGATAAAATATTTACGGTCAATACCGTATACTTCTGGGAAGACCCCGTAACATTTCTTAATGAAATTTATAGGGTTTTAAAAGATGACGGAACCTTCGTACTTACTTTCGGACAGAGAAGATTCATGGAAACTCTGCCGTTTACAGAATATAATTTTACCATGTACAGCAATAGCGAAATGGAAGAATTAGTTTCCCAAAGCCATTTCAAGAGAATGAAGATCTCAGAAAAAGAAGAAGACATACAAAGTAAATCAGGAAACGAAACAATACATAGAATTTATACAGTTTTAACCATAAAAAAATAGAATAAATAAAATGAGCACATTAGTTAACGAATTAAGAGAAAAGTGGGACGCTCTAAAAGCAGAAAATCCACATATAAGAATAAGAAATGCTGCTTTACAGTTGGGTGTAAGCGAAGCTGATTTATTGGTAACTAATATCGGTGAAGGAGTAACGGTTTTAAAGCCGGAGTTTCAGAATGTCCTTACCGAAGTAGAACAATTAGGAAAAGTAATGGCACTTACACGCAACGACGAATGTGTTCATGAGAGAAAAGGGACTTATTTAAATGGTGATTTCAGCAGCCCTCATGCCCAGCTTTTTGTTGGTGAAGACATCGATCTTAGAATTTTCCTTAATTCTTGGAAATTTGCTTTTGCTGTAGTAGAGGGAGATAAGAAAAGTCTTCAGTTCTTTGGAAAAGACGGCTTGGCTCTTCACAAGATCTATTTAACAAAAGACAGCAATGAAAGTGCATTTGAAGCTATTGTTGAAAAATATAAGGCAGAAGATCAAAATGAAGTTTTCACTTTTGAGGCGATCGCACCAAAACCAGCTGAAAAACCAGATTCTGAAATTGATGCTGAAGGGTTCAAAAAAGCTTGGATTGAATTAAAAGATACTCATGAGTTTTTCATGATGACAAGAAAATTCGGGGTAAGCAGAACTCAGGCTTTAAGATTAGCTCCGGAAGGATTTGCTAAAAAAATAGATAATGCAAAAGTGGTAAACATTCTTGAAGATGCTTCTGAAAAGAATGTTCCAATCATGGCTTTCGTAGGAAACAGAGGGATTATCCAGATCCATACCGGAAACGTGAAAAAGACCCTTTGGCACCAGCAGTGGTTTAATGTAATGGATCCTGATTTTAACCTGCATTTAGATGTAACTAAAATTACAGAAGCCTGGATTGTTAAAAAACCAACTGAAGATGGAGAAGTAACAGCTATTGAGGTGTTTAATAGTGAAGGAGATTTCATCGTTCAGTTCTTTGGAAAAAGAAAACCTGGAATTCCTGAATTACAAGAGTGGAAAGACCTTGTAGCAGGACTGGAAAAGTAATAGTTAGATGATTTGATTTAGACCGTTTTGTTTTTTGTAAATCAGAGCGGTCTTTTTTTTAGTTGTTAAATTGCTAAATTGCTAAATTGTAAAATAGTAAAATCGCGAAAGGCGAAATTGCAAAAAGGCTAAAAGCAGATCGACAATTTTGTGATTTTACGATTTTACAAATGAGTGGTTTCACGAATCAGCAATTTAGCGATTTTGCCTTTCGGCCCTTTCGCCTTTAACCAAAAATTAATTAAAATGAAGAATATTTTCATCGCACTTCTACTCATAAGTTTTAGTATCGCTAATGCTCAAAACTTAAAGGCTTATCAGTTCTATGATAAAAAAGGAAATGAAATAGAGACAGACAAGTTAGTAAAAGAACTGGCGGATTATGATGTGGTTTTCTTTGGTGAAAATCACAACAGTTCTATTAATCACTGGCTTCAGTTGAAACTAACAGAAGCTTTATATGAAAAGAAAAACGGACAGATTATCTTGGGTGCTGAAATGTTTGAAAGAGATAATCAATCACAGTTGAACCAGTATTTAAGTGGAAAGTTTGATGCTAAGACCTTGAAAGATTCAGCAAGATTATGGAATAATTATGCAACTGATTACAAACCGTTGGTTGATTTTGCTAAAGATAAAAAACTGAATTTCATCGCAACGAATATTCCAAGACGATATGCTTCACAAACGGCAAAAGAGGGATTGGAATCTTTAAATAAATTAACGGCAAAGGAGAAAACCTATATAGCCCAGCTCCCGATCAAAGTAACTTTGGACACCCCCGGTTATCCTGAAATGAAAAAAATGATGGGTGACCATGCAGAAGGTACCAAAGTAATGAACTTTATCTCAGCGCAGGCTACCAAAGATGCTACCATGGCTGAATCTATTCTGAAAAATATTCAGGCAGGAAAAACCTTCATCCATTATAATGGGAACTATCACAGCAAAGAATTTGGAGGAACCTATTGGTATATCAAACAAAAGAATCCCAAATTAAAAATGGCAGTGATCTCTGTTTTTGAATCTGAAGATCCTGCATTGAAAGTTCCGGAAAAGGAATACATCCCAACAGATTTCAATCTGATTATTCCAGCTGATATGACGAAAACTTTTTAATTTTGATTATTAAAAGCTGTACAATGTAAAAAATGAAAAAACTATCTTTCCTGCTACTTTATTTCGCTGTTTGGACGAATGCTCAAAAAATAACACCAAATGAGCTTGCCATAATCAATCAGGGGGATATCAATGCTGCATTACCCATTTATCAGACGACAGATGCTGTTCAACATAAAACATTGCTTAACCTTTCTACTGAAATTGATCCGGTTGATCCCAATACGGTAACATTGGTTAAAAGAATGAAAGAATCACTTCTGACAACAGATGGAGGAGTAGGAATTGCAGCCCCACAGGTTGGAATTAATCGTAAGATCATATGGGTTCAGCGTTTCGATAAGAAAGATAACCCATTAGAATATTTCATAAATCCTGTGATTGTATGGAGATCGGAATTACAAAATCTCGGACCTGAGGGCGATTTATCAATACCTGAATTCAGAGATCAGTTTTACAGAAGTAAAGTGATACAGCTGGAATATGCGGATCTGAAAGGTCAGAAGTACTCAGAAATTGTAGAAGGTTTTACAGCGGTTATTTTCCAGCATGAGATTGACCATCTTTTTGGAATCTTAATTTCTGATAAAAAAGAGAAGGATAAAAATAATTCTTATTTGAAAGTGGATACTTATAAAAAAGATGATTCAAAAATAAAATAGGAATTACGAGGTTTTAAATGCTTAATATATATGAAAAGCAATCGATTCTATATGTTTTGATTTTAAATTTTAATTCACCCCGTTTTCTAGAATCATTTGTAAATTCATAAACCCTGCCATTTTCAGAATCTAGAAAAAATTGATTATATTGAGGTATTTTCTTTGATTCATCCATTATATGATTGAAAATTTTCTTTGTTCTGATCATACAGGAGTCTGATTCATCAATTTTATATTTGTCAACTCTGTATGTAGAATAAATATAATTTTCAAAAATTTTTGGCTTTAAATAAAGATTAGTTTCCGTGTTTAAAATGTTCCCCATTAACTCTTTTATTATCAACTGAAATTCTTCTGGTCTTAGATTTAATTCTTTAACCAAGGTTTTCATTTGCTTTTCAAAAGTTGTATTTGTTTTCGGGTAAAGTTGAGGTTGAGGTTCGTTTGTGAAATGCCAATAATCAAAATACATATTTGAAAAAAATGGGATTGAATAAAATTTTTGTTTTTTTTCGAAAACTAAGATTTCATCATAATCTTCTTTTTCAGGATTTTTATAAAGTGTTATAGATAAGGAATCTAGATCTAACTTTCTTACTTTTTCTAGTTTTTTATCAATCATTGGGAATTTTTTCAGTACCGATTGTGTACTTTCTTCAGAAGAATTAAAACCTAGATTATTTTCTTTTCTGCAGGAAATTAGTGTAAATAATAAAATTAGAATTGAGGTAATTCGTTTCATAATAGTTTAAGGGAAAAGTAATTTGTATTTTTAATTTGAATGAAGGATATGTTTTAAGAAATATTTTTAATATAGCTAAAGTATTAAAAAAAGCAATTGGTATATTGATTGAGAAAAATAAGTAGATTAAAGTGGATGCTTTTCAAAAAGTAAAATAAAAAATGGCTGCCTTACAATGGCTGCCATTTTTTATGATGTACCTGTTGATACTATTTTTCGATCTTGCTTAAAATCTTATTGATTGAATCTTTCAGCTGTAATAGATCTTCAGGCTGAACATTTATTTTTTTCATGATCTTATCGGGAACACCGCACGCATTTTCTTTCAGTATGTTTCCTTTTTCCGTTAGAAAAACCTGTACCACTCTTTCATCCTCTTTTTTTCGGTTTCTTGAAATGAAGCCTTTATTCTCCAGCCTCTTCAGTAAAGGAGTTAATGTGCCACTATCAAGAAGAAGTTTTTCTCCGATATGAGTAACGGGAAGACCATCCTGTTCCCAAAGAACCATCATTACCAAATACTGTGGGTAAGTAATATCAAGTTCATCCAAAAAAGGGCGGTAAAGTCCTGTAATCTCTTTTGCTATCGCGTAAAGAGGAAAGCAAATCTGATTTTCTAATTTTAAAGATTCTGAATTTTCCATGATAATTAAAACGGGAAAGTTCGGGATTTTTATTTATTTTTTAATGATAAATTCTTCCATAGGAATACGTACCTTCTTCATCGAAGATAACCAGTCCTTTGCTTCATCCCGGTATCCGAGATATAAAAGACTGACACTCTTTAATCCTAATTCTTTTAACCCAAGAATTTCATCCACTACTTCATTACTGAATCCTTCTGCAGGAGTGCTGTCAATTTTTAACTCTGCAGCCTGCGCTAAAGCAAGTCCTAAAGAAATATAAGTCTGGCGTGCAGTATGTTGAAAATGCTCCTCAGGAGTTTGAGCATTATACATAGTTTTTAATTGATCGGTATAGCTATTAAAACGTCCTCTTGGCAATTCTCTTACATCAGTATGAAGATCATAAACCTGATCTATTTTTTCAGTGGAGTAGCTATCCCAGGCAGCAAATACCAGGACATGAGAAGAATCTCTCATTACTTCAGGATTTAAAGCGCCCTGAACCATTTTCTCTTTCAATTCCTGATCTTCTACAACAATAATACGAAAAGGCTGTAAGCCTGATGAGGTAGGAGCAAGTCTAGCTGCTTCTAAAATTGTATTTAAATCTTTTTCAGATACTTTTTTTGATGGGTCATATGCTTTTACCGCATGTCTCCAGTTTAAATTTTCTATTAATGACATTGTTCTACTTTTTTAATGAAATAATTTTGTAAGATTAATTTTTCATCTTTTATCTTGACAAAGGTAGTGTAAATTAAATTGCGTACAATATTATTTTAAAAGATTATATTTTACAATATGATAGAGAGTGTCTATAGACAATAAAACAACAAAATAGTTGTTTTATTGTTGTTTTACTTTACCTTTGCCTTTAATCTAAAAGAATAACATGATAGATCATCACTGGAAAAGGAAATTTGCTTTTTTATGGACCGGACAATTTTTTTCGCTGATAAGCAGTTCAGCTGTAGGTTTTGCAATTATTATATGGTTAAGTTTGAAGACAGGATCTGCAGAAGTATTAGCCTATGCAGCCATTGCAGGGTTGCTTCCTCAGGCTTTGATTGGTCCATTTGCAGGAGTTTATGTGGATCGTTGGGACCGGAAGAAAACAATGATTTTTGCTGATGGATTTGTTGCTTTATGTACATTGGTGATGTCTATAAGTTTCTATTCAGGGTATGAAAATCTGCAGCTGGTTTATATAATACTTGGATTACGCTCTGTAGGTTCAGCATTTCATATGCCGGCAATGCAGGCAACCATACCGCTTTTAGCTCCAAAGTCTGAATTGCTGCGTATTGCAGGAATCAATCAGATTATAAAATCTGTGTCCAATATTGCCGGTCCGGCTCTTGGGGCCCTAGCTATCGGATTATTGTCTATTGGAAATGTATTGCTTCTGGATATTGGTGGAGCTGTTTTGGCTATTTCCTCTCTGCTTTTCATTTCAATACCTTCTCCCCAAAAAGAGAGTGACAAACAATCAAATGTACTCCGTGTATGGAAAGACATGGAAAGTGGGCTTAAAGAAGTGATCAGAAATAAGGGATTAACTTTTCTCTTTCTATATTCGATTATTGCTGGGTTTTGTATTATGCCCATTTCTGTTCTGTTTCCTCTGATGACCATTGAACATTTTCATGGCGGAAAATTTGAGATGAGTATTGTTGAAACGGTCTGGGGAGTAGGAGCACTGATAGGAGGTGGGATATTGGGAATATGGAAGTTTTCCATCCATAAAGTAGTCATTGTAAATCTGTCTCATATCCTGATTGGAATTGCTTTTCTTTGGTCAGGCTTGTTATCGCCGGGAAGTTTCGTATTTTTTGTTTTGCTGACCGGTCTTGGAGGTGTTGCTGCTTCTTTTTACAGTGCCGGATTTACGGCTATTGTACAGGAAGAAGTACAGCCAGGTCATTTGGGCCGTGTGTTTTCAATGTATTTCAGTATTGAAGTTTTACCAACGGTCATAGGTCTTGTATGTACAGGGTTTGTTGCCGACTCGATAGGTGTCAACAGTACTTTCGTTATATTAGGATCTGTTATTTTCGTAGTAGGTATAGTTTCGTTTATGACTCCGTCTTTGATGAGGCTAAAGAAATGAGTCAATTTATTTAAAATAATCTCAACTCCGCAAGTTTCGGATTTCCTTAAACAATGGATATTCCAATCTTTGTCTTAGAATTTTAAACAAAATAGTATGCAAAGATTTAAAGACAAATTTGCCTTAATAACAGGCGGAACAAACGGAATGGGATATGCAGTTGCCCGGCAATTTATTGACGAAGGTGGAAATGCGATCATAACGGGAAGAAGTGAAGAAACAGTTCGAAAAGGTGTAAAGCAGTTAGGAGATAAAGCCTTTGGAATTGTATCCAATGCAGGTAATATGAAAGACCTGATGAGCTTGCAGGATGAGGTAAGAAAATACACAGAAAGAATAGATCTTGTGTTTGCCAATGCCGGTTATGGAAAGTTTAAGCCGATTGAAAATGTTGATGGCGAGGATTTCGATGAACTTTTCAACATATTGGTAAAAGGACCCTTTTTTACCGTTCAACAGGTTTTGCCATTGATGAAAAGGGGAAGTTCAGTTATTTTTAATACTTCTGTGGCCACTGAGATCTCAATGTTTAATTTCTCAATTTATTCTGCTGCAAAATCTGCTGTACAGTCTTTTATTAAAACTTTTGCAACCGAATTAGTAGAAAAAGGAATCCGGGTGAATGGAGTGAGCCCGGGACATATAAAAACCAATATTTTTAATAATACGGGATTAAATGAAGAACAAATTGAAGAGGCTGTTCAACATATTATTCCAACAATTCCTTTTAAACGACAGGGAGATCCTTCGGAAATAGCCAACACCGTACTCTTTCTTGCTTCAGAGGGAGCTTCTTACATTCATGGAGCAGAAATAAAAGTAGATGCAGGAATTTCTGTAATAAGATAGGGCTTATTTAATTTCATCCACCTGTCTAATTATATTGGTCTTATTCTCAATACCAATATTAAATGTTTTACCCTGTTTTAAACTCAGATTTAATTTCGCAAGAATAGATTCGTAGGAAGGATCTTTTTTTGAGATATAAAAAACCTGTGCACTGATTCCAATGGAAACACGAAGAAAAGTTTCCGGATGATCAGGGTCTTCGGTAATTTGACTGATGGTGGCATTTTTGTACCAGGTTAAGTTCTGCGAACCTGAACTACCAGAGCAAGATGTTATCATAAATAGGAATAATATAAATGTCCATGCTTTCATAAAAAAGAGATTAAATAACAGCACCTATTCATTCTTCTATGAACTGATAGGTGCTGTAAAATTATTAAATTGACTAGAATCCACAAGCTGACACATCCGGAGCCGGTGAAGGAGAGCAGCCGGAAAGTGATGAAAACTTAGTCAGTACACAGTTCGTATTGATTAAATTGTTATCATACAGGTAAGAATTGCTAGGACTTCTGTAGTATACATTTCCAGCAGTGTTGGTATAAGAAGAAACTGATGCTGAACCACAAGATGTGTTAACACATGCATTTCTCCATGCCGTGTCCGTTACAGGACCGCTTGAAAATAATGAGGGGTCGATAATTCTTTTTTCAGTCACCCCTGAAGCATTTTTATAGCTTACTAAAATAGCTACGTGATAATTCCACCCTACACAGCAGGTACCGGTAGATGCTTTTAGGTTTCCATATACAAACTGTTTTTCGCAGTCGTAACCATTATTGATTAAAATTTGTCTCATTTTATGAGCTCTTGCATAGCATCCATCTACCGGATATCTGAATGTGATACAAGGTGAAGAAGCAGTAGAAGTACCACAAGACTGATTTTTGATCTGGTTAAATAAAGAGTTTAATGTAGCTACATCTGGAATAACGCTGGCCAGCTTGTTAGTTGTAACCCTTTCTTCTTTTGTTAAGATCGATTTGAAATATCTTACATCTTCCTGACCCACTGATTCTACTTTCCCTATTTCATTGGTATTCCCTTTCAGGAAAACTTGTATCGGTGATTCAGTTTTTACCGCTTGTCTGATCATACCGATGTACTGTTCATTTTCTTTTGTAGGCTTAATCTCGTAGAATTGTGCACTTAGAATAAATGATACTTTCAGGATTCCGTTTTCCTCTTCTATCCCTACCGGAACAGTTTTTCCGAAATCTTTCAAAGAAGCATTGTTTAAGGTCGTTTTTTCTTTTCCGTTTACGTCCTGGGCATCTTTAGAATCCGAGCACGAATTAAATGTTAAGATGGTCACGAAGGCCATCATTGATAAAAACAAGTTTTTCATAGTAATTGTAATTTGTGGTTGAACAAAAAGTTTTTTTAATTTGACTATTTTTTTGTGAATTACTTCACTTTTTGGTGAAAATAAAATTAACAAAAAATTGAATATAAACAAGTTATTTTTGAAAAAAAACAAATTATCTGAAACAATTGTATTGTTTTTTTATCAAAAAAATGCTGTTTCGTTAAGTGATAATAGTGAATTTGTCTTTTTTATATCTCAATAAAAAAGTGATAGGTTTAGGAAATCAGAATCTTCAATTGTACAATATATAGGGTATGATCTGTTTATTATTTCTTAATCAGATTACTTTGTAATATGATATCTCTGATTGATTTTTCAAAATAGTAGTACAGATCGCTGCTTTCGCTCATTTGATTTTCCATGATAACGATGCTGATATCCGAAGAGGGAATATAAACATTTAATGATGCAAAACCATCTCCTAAACCGGTATGCCCAAAATAATTGATTTCATGATCCTTTACAATGCGGATTGCATATCCATAACCCATTTTTCCTTTTCCGAATACATCATGTTCTGACATGACCGATGGAGTGGTCATTAATGCATAGGTTTTAGGACTTAAGATTTTGCCCTTATGAAGCAGGCTGTTCCAAACAGCTAAATCTTTTGTGGTAGTAATTACTCCGTCTGCCGGCATATTTTCATCGTTGATAAATGAATTTTCAACTACCGTCAATCCTTTATCATTACTGATATGTCCTGAAACAAGACGTTTTATATTTGCTTTGTTATAGCAAAAAGTATCTTTCATTTGGAGTTCCCGAAAGAGCGCATTGGCCAATTCAGAATACGTTTTGTGGCTTGTATTTTCAATGATTTTACCTAGAAGGATATTCGAGAGGTTACCATATTTGAAATCGCTGCCAGGTTTAAAAGCTAATGGTTTGTCAAGATCTACAATTCCGTGGGTATGATTCAATAATTGATGGACCGTAACCGAATCTGCCCATGGCTGGGTTAAAGAAGGAAGATATTTTTTTATGGGAGACTGTAAATCAACTTTTCCTTTTTCCACTTCTTTCAACAACAGAACTGCAGTGACTTGTTTGGTATTGGACATGATTTCAAACTGGTCATCCAGCTTCAAAGGAGTTCCCTTTTTAATGTTAGTTACGCCATGTGCTCTGGAATATTTGATTTTCCCGTTTTGTGTCACTAAAATAACACCATTGAATTTTTTGGGACTCTTGATCTCAATTAAACTGTCAATCTTTTTTGTGTAATCGTCTTTTTGTGCGTAGATATAAGAAGGCGAAAAGAATACTAGAAAGTAAAAAAAGAATTGAGCAGCTGGTTTCATTAAGTTTTCGGATTTAAGATTAAAGTTTATTTAAAATAGGTTACCAAAGAAAGGTACCAATATTCAAAAATAAATTTTAAAATTAAAATGACACATAAAATTTTCAAAATTTTATTGAAGTGTGAAAAAAGCTGATGGATTTAAGTTGGTGGATTTAATTAATGTGTTACAGTTTCAACTACACCTTGTCATTCCGCAGGAATCTCAGCTTGTCTTAGATATAAAAGTCTAGATTCCTACAGAATGACAAAACGAACGCAATTAATCATTCTTTAAGGATCAAACCTTTTCCTGTATCTTTCAAATAAATTATTTTCAATTATTTCTCCATTTCTGAAAATATACTCGATAGAATCATCTTTGTTTTTTGAAATGGAATCACCAATTTTATAAGAAAATTCTAGAGGTTCTCTTTTTCCGTTGGAGTATTTTACATATGGAAAGTTATGTTGTTCTTTGTTATTATAAATATCAATGACTTTTACGTGATTTTCCCAATACAAAATCTGTCTTTTTGTATCTTTTTCTCCATAAAAATATTCATAAATAGCAATGAAACTAATAATAACTGCAAAGAAAACAGCAAAGGAAATTTTAATTTTCCTCTCGATTCCAGCCTCTAATTCGATGTGATTGTTTTCCACGTATGTAGAAAGAGATTATTAATTTTTAAGCTCAGCTCCAAAAACATCAGCAAAATGCTTCGTGATCTTAGATTTTATATCTTCCATTTCTTGTGCAGAAAGTTCTCTTTCCAATTCTCTTTTTAAAGAAGTGACCTGTTTGTCTTTAATACCACAAGGAATGATATATTCAAAATAACGCATGTCGGTATTGACATTCAGAGCAAAACCATGTAAAGTCACCCAACGGGAAGCTTTTACCCCCATGGCACAGATCTTCCTTGCATAAGGTTTTCCAGGATCCAGCCAAACGCCTGTTTCTCCCTGAGAACGCTCTCCCTTAAGTCCATATTCGGCGATGGTTCTGATAATCACTTCTTCCAGATTTCTCATGTACAAATGAATATCTGTGAAGAAGTTTTCAAGATCTAAAATAGGATACCCCACAACCTGACCAAAACCATGATAAGTAATATCTCCACCACGATTGACTTTCACAAAAGTAGCGTCAATCTCTTTTAATTTATCGATGCCCGCAAGCATGTTTTCTTCATGTCCACTTTTTCCTAAAGTATAAACGTGAGGATGTTCAACTAAAAGTAAATGATTGGGAGTGATCATATGCTGTTCAGCAGGTAAATCACGATTTTTTATTTTGGTATCAATGATATCTTTCATCAGTTTTTCCTGGTAATCCCATGAGGACTGATAATCTTTAATACCTAAATCTTCGAATTCTACTACTTTATTTTGATTTGTATTCATGTGTGGATGTCGATTTCTTTTTAATGATTATAGGGAATCATAATTCCAACCATTTTTTGACATACAAATTTAGTGATTTTTAATTCTTTATTGAATTTATAAAATCTATGGCATCGATCTTCCAATCTTTACTTTGCAGTAAAACATTAACGAATGCTGTTCCTATAATTCCACCATCTGCTTTTTCGGTTACGTTTTCAAAATCTTCTTTGGATTTGATTCCAAAACCAATCATTACCGGATTTTTTAATGAAAGAGATGCTATCCTTGAAAGGTAGTCTTCATTTTTTAATACAGCATTTTTATTTCCTGTTGTGGATGAGGAACTTACAGCATAGAGAAAGCCTGAACTTAAAGAATCCAGATATAAGATCCTTTCATCTGAAGTTTCGGGAGTAATCAAAAATGTGAAATTGAGATTATATTTCTTCAAGATCTGTTGATAGTTCTTTTCAAATTCAATAGGAGGGAGATCTGGTATAATTAATCCTGAAACGCCGCTTTCTGAACATTCTTTACAGAAATTTTCAAAACCAAAGCTTAAGACCGGATTAATATAGCCCATTAAGATGATCGGAATTTTAATTTCGTCTTTAATAGATTTTAATTGTGACAAAAGCTTTTCGATGGTCATTCCGTTTTGTAATGCCAGTTCATGCGCTTTCTGGATAACAGGCCCATCAGCAACGGGATCCGAATAGGGCATTCCGATTTCCATCATATCAGCTCCGGAATTCTGTATCAGTTGTATAATATCGGCAGTATCTTCCAACTGTGGAATACCTGCGGTGAAGTATATGTTGAGTTTTTTCATAGGGGGTTAGAGTTGTATTAGTGTATTCACGTAAAATGTATTCTTGATTGTTGATGTTGTATCTGATAAATAGGTTTATTACTTCCTTACAACTACCAAAATCATTTTACATAAATACTTTTACATTTTACAAATTAAAGATTAGCTAAATACGTTTCCATATCCTTGTCACCACGTCCGCTCAGACAGATTACAACAATATCGTTTTCATTAAATTTCTTTTTATCTAAAACAGCGAGAGCGTGAGAGCTTTCCAGTGCTGGGATAATTCCTTCCAGTTTTGTAAGTTCAAAAGCTGATCGTAAAGCTTCATCATCATTAATACTGAAAAATTCCGCGCGTTTTTCTTTAAATAAATGGGCATGAAAAGGTCCTATTCCGGGATAATCCAAACCTGCAGAAATAGAGTGGGGCTCTATCACCTGACCATCATTGGTCTGCATGACAAGGCTTTTGCTGCCATGTAAAACACCCAAAGTTCCAAGGAAAGTAGTCGCTGCTGATTTTCCTGATTCGATTCCAAAGCCTCCTGCTTCTGCGGCGATAATTTTTACATCTTTTTCCTCTACAAAGTGATAGAAAGTTCCTGCCGCATTACTGCCACCACCGACACAGGCAATCACATAATCCGGATTTTCTCTTCCGGCCTGCTCATAAAGCTGTTCCTTAATTTCCTTTGATATAATACTTTGAAATCTTGCGACTAAATCGGGAAAAGGATGGGGACCAACCACACTTCCTATTACATAATGGGTGGTTACAGGATTGTTGATCCAGTCTCTTAAAGCTTCATTCACTGCATCTTTCAGTGTTTTGGATCCGGAAGTTGCAGGAACGACTTCGGCTCCCAGCATTTTCATTCTTGCAACGTTAGGGGCCTGTCTCTGGATATCGACTTCGCCCATATAAACAATACATTCCAAACCAAGCAAAGCGCAGGCTGTAGCGGTAGCAACTCCATGCTGTCCGGCTCCTGTTTCAGCAATGATCCTTGTTTTTCCCAAACGTTTTGCCAATAAAACCTGTCCCAGAGCATTATTGATTTTATGAGCTCCGGTATGATTAAGGTCTTCTCTTTTTAAATAAATATGGGTTTGATATTTATTACTTAAATTTTTGGCAAAATAAAGCGGAGTAGCTCTTCCCACATAATTTTTTAACAAATCCTGATATTCCGTCTGGAATTCTTCGGACTCAATAATTTCAAGATAGTTCTTTTGAAGTTCTGCTACATTGGGATATAGCATTTCCGGGATGAAAGCACCGCCGAATTCGCCGTAGTATCCGTTTTGATCAGGATTTTTATAATTCATTTTCATTGTTGTTATGGTATTAAATAAGCAGGATTTTGTGAATCAAGCTTCTTGAAAAGGGTTTTGTTTTCTTCAGACAGGTGAATGATAAGGATGTCATCATCTTCAGAAGCTATCCAATGATTTCCTTCTCTTTCCAGGATATTCTTGGCTTGATCATATAATATTTCAATATGGCATTTCTCATAGAACGGACGTAAATCTGAAAAGCAAAAACCTATGATCTGCAATTTTCTTTCAGTACTGTTTTCCAATGAAAACTGCAGTAATTGGGTTCCATATCCTTTCCCTTTTTCATCGGAAGCGAAGCCACCCATTTCGACAAAAGGATATAAGTTTCCAGATATTTCTAAAGTAAAATCGAAATTCAGACGCAGTACTGAAGCAATTTTTCCATCGATATCCAGGAGTAAATGAAATTCAGAGTCTTTGAATAAGTTCTTAAAAGCATCTGGAGTCATTCCGGCCCATGCATCATTTTCCCAAAGCCTTATAATTATTTCTATTTCCTGATCGGTAAGTTCTTCAGGTTTTTTAATGCTACAAACCATGGTTTAAGTTATTAATGTATGACATGTTTTGATCAAATTGCTGTCGGGTTATCTGTTTATTTTGATAGAGAAATTTTATTTTGCTTGCAATGCTGATTAAAGTTTCCATATCCAGTTTTGAATGATACATTTTGAAGATCAATTCCAGATTATCCAGTAAATAATAGGAATCCAGTTTTTCATAAGATAAAAAGATCTTAAAGTATATTTTCCCCAGATCGTAATTGACATTCTCTTTGACCTTTTTTTCCATCAGTTTGTCTGCAATGATAACCAAATGATAGCCGTCCCATAAATGAATTGTTTGGAAAAAATATTGAATATCATCTTCGTTGAAATCCTCAATGATCCTTATGAATTGAGATAATAAGCCACCCATTTCCCAGAAATCTGTGGTGCTGTCATTTTCGGATATAAATTCGTACAGTTTTTTTACCTTCTCATTTTCAAAACGGGGTGGAAATAATGTCCGGTAAAACTGTTTTTTTAGTGATTTTATATTCATAACGCTAAGGTTAATAGGTTCAACTTAAATGCGCTTATTTTGTTCAGATCCTTAATTCCTGGTTGAATTTCAAATTTTGAATTGATATCCAGGGCGAAAGGCTTTTGATGCAAAACTTCTATACCTTTTGTATTTTCTTCAGAAATACCTCCACTTAATAAATAAGGGATTTCTATCTTCAAATCATTTAATAATGACCAGTCAAATTTTTTTCCCGTTCCTCCAAAAGATTGACTGTCTGTGTCAAACAGTAAATAATCAACAAGAGGTTGTAGGTGTTCAATTTTAAATTTCAGATCTTCAATTGTCTCACCAATTCGAAAAACCTTGATGATTTTGACCTTAGGATCCATTTCCCTTTTTAATGCTGAAATGTAGTCCTCATTTTCATCACCATGAATCTGAATAAAATCAAGATCAGCGCTCTTAGTGATATTTAAAATATCTTCAATACTCTCATTGACGAAAACACCCACTTTTCTAGGATGATTAATTTTCGAAATATCCTCTAAACTTAAACGATTAAGTGCATATCTAGGCGATTTTTTATAGAATATAAATCCAAGGAAATCAATATTCAAAGAAATTAATTCCTGAATTTGATTCAATTGGGTAAGACCACATACTTTTAATTGCAACTGTTGGTTCATTCTATTGTTTTATACGGTCTGTGAATATTTCAAACGCCTGGGCCGGATTTTCATTCTTCATAAAATATTCCCCCATTAAAAATCCATCAAATCCTTTTTCTTTCAGATAAGTAAAATCCTCAATAGTATAAATTCCACTTTCAGCAATTGATAAAGCTTGGGTGGGTAACTGGTTTTTTAATCTGACAGAATGCTGAAGATCTACTTTAAAATCTTTTAAATTCCTGTTATTAATTCCGACCAGATCAATAGCAGAATGATAATGCTCCAATTCTTCTTCAGTGTGAATCTCAAGTAAAACTTCCAGACCGAGCTCATGTGATAAATGGGTAAATTCCGCAACTTGTGAAGGGGAGAGACAGGCTGCAATCAACAGGATAACATCAGCTCCCATATTTTTCGCTTCATAAAACTGATATTCATCGATCATGAAATCCTTTCTTAGAATAGGAATCGTAATCTGATCCCTCACACCAAGGATGTCTTTAAAACTTCCTCCAAAAAAATCGGCATCCGTTAAAATAGAAATTCCACTCGCTCCGAAATTTTCATAAGCTGAAACCACTTCTATAGGAGAAACGCTGTTATTAATCACTCCCTTGGAAGGAGACTGTCTTTTGAATTCAGCTATGATCCCACTTTTTTCCTTGATAGAAGCCTTTAAAGAATTGGTTTTTCTTCCAAAAAAAGCAGAATCTTTTAGTTCTTCTATAGAAATGTTTGCTTTTGAAAAATGAACTTCTTCTTTTTTTCTCGATATAATTTTATCTAATATGGTCATTTGTTGTGTGTTTTTTATTTCTTTCCCGTATGATATTTTATAAGAATTATTCCAATAATAATTCCAGGCTTCTTAAAGCTTTTCCACTTTGCAGACTTTCCTGCGCTAATAGAAGACAATCATCATAGGTGCCAAATTTTTCGGTATGATAAAGTGCTACTGAAGCATTTGCTAAAACAACTGCATTTTGAGATTCTGTACCTTTTCCTTCTAAAATATTCCTGAAAATAGCAGCAGCTTCCTGAATCGTTTTACCTGCCTGTATGCTTTCCGGGTTTACCGGATCAAATCCTAAATCTTCAGAGGAGTAGATACGCTCTCCCTTTTTTGTAATAATCTTGCTGTCATGGGTTAAACTGATCTCATCATATCCATCTAAGCCATGAACCAGAATAAATTCCTGCTGTTCTTTTTGTAAAAGATACTGGTAAATTCTCGCGATTTCCAGATTGTATACCCCAATTACAGAAAATTTTGGCTTCGCAGGATTCACCAATGGTCCCAGTAAATTGAAAAAGGTTCTAAGGCCTAAAGACTTTCGCAATGCTCCGACAGACTGAAGGGCAGGATGGAAGTATGGGGCATGCAAGAAGCAGATATTGGCTTTTTCCAGATCCCTGTTCAATTTATCTGAATCATTATTCATCTGATAGCCGAGCTCTTCTAAAACATTAGAAGAACCGGTGACCGCAGAAGCTCCATAATTTCCATGTTTTGTTACTTTCTGTCCTGCTCCTGCAATTACAAAACTTGCTAAAGTTGATATGTTGATTGTATTTTTCCCATCACCTCCGGTTCCCACAATATCCAAAGCATCACTGGCATCTATATGTACAGGTACTGCCATTTGCAATAGAGCTTCTCTGAAACCTTCCAGTTCTTTCAGTGTAATATTACGCATCAGAAAAACACTGATGAAAGCAGTGACTTCTGTAGAGTTAAATTTATTTTGAGCTATTTCAATCATGATCGCCTTAGCCTCTGATTTTGATAAGGTATGATGATTGAATAAATATTGCAGAATTTCTTTCATTTGAGGTGTTTTTATGGTTGAGGGAGTTTCTAGTGTTTTCAATGTAAAAGGAAGTTTTTAATGATTATTTCTCCATCAGGAGTTAAAATACTTTCAGGATGAAATTGAACACCATGCACATCATAAGTTTTATGTTGCAGCGCCATAATCATTCCATCTTTATCGACCGCAGTCACTTCCAGCTCTTCTGGAAATTGATCCGGATCTACAGCCCAACTGTGGTATCTTCCTACCTCAAGACCTGACGATAGATTTTGAAAAAGTTTTGTTTTTCCTTTTACCAGTTCAGTAGTGGTTGCCACCCCATGAAAAATTTCTGACAGATTGATTAATCTTCCGCCAAAAGCTTCTGCAATAGCCTGCTGTCCCAGACAAACTCCAAGAATACTTTTGGTAGGCGCATATTTTTTAATCAGATCCAGTAAGATGCCAGACTCTTCAGGAATTCCGGGACCGGGAGACAAAATGATTTTATCATATTTGTTAACTTCTTCCAGACTGATTTCATCATTGCGGTAGACATCTACTTTTTGATTCAGTATTCTTTCAATTATCTGTACAAGATTATAAGTAAAGCTATCGTAATTATCAAAAACTAAAACTTTAGATGTGGACTGTTCTTCTTTATTTTTATTCATTTTTTGTTCTTTTAGTGATTCATATCCTGATATGTTACTTTGTAAAATAGATCAGTGATCATTAATAATTGAGTTTATCTGCCTTTTCTACTGCCTTTTTTAATGCATTAAGCTTATTGTTCACCTCCTGCAGCTCACTTTCCGGGTTGGATTTAGCCACTAAACCTGCACCTGCCTGATAGAAAAGGGTATTGTTTTTACTTAAGAATGTCCTGATCATAATCGCCTGATTACAGCTGCCATTTAATCCTACCATACCGATACAGCCCCCATAATACCCCCGGGAATCTTTTTCATATTGATTAATCAGTTGAAGTGCTTTATGTTTTGGTGCGCCACTTAAGGTTCCCTGAGGAAAAGTAGAGGCTACGACTTCAAATGGATTGGTATTTTCCGGTAAATCCGATGTCACTTCACTCACCATGTGGATAACGTGAGAAAAGAGCTGGATCTCCTTCAGTTTTGTTACGGTAATATTTTTCCCCATTTTTCCAAGATCATTTCTTGCCAGATCTACAAGCATTGTATGTTCTGCATTTTCTTTAGGATCATTTTTGAGCTCTTCGATTGATTGAAGATCTATATCAAAGTCACCGGTTCTCTTGAATGTTCCGGCAATTGGGTGAATGATCGCTTTTTGATCTTTAATGATCAGCTGGCTTTCAGGGCTTGAACCGAATAATTTATAGTCTCCGTAATCGAAAAAGAATAAATAAGGTGAAGGATTGATGTTTCTTAAAGCACGATATACATTGAATTCATCTCCTAAAAATTTCTGTTCAAATCTTCTGCTCAATACCAATTGGAAAACGTCTCCACGCATGCAATGTCTCTGAGCTGTTTTTACCAATTCCAGATATTCTTCATCGGTAATATTTGAAGTTTCTTCACCTGTTTTCTCGAAAGGGTAAACAACGGAGCTTTTGTTTTTGATTAAATTCTCTAATGTATACAGTTCAGATTTTATCCCTTCAATTTGATTTTCAATAAAATGCATCTCATCATTATAGTGATTGATCGCAATTACATATTGGTACAGCCTGTATCTTACCAGAGGAATTTCAACTTCTTCACTTTGTGCTTTAAAATTAATATTGTCAAAAAACTGAACGGCTTCAAAACTGGTATATCCAAAAAGATTCTGTGCTGTTTCCTCAATAGGATCTTTGGCTTTTTCACAATCAAATACTGAAGAAAATTCATGAAGGATATCAGCCACTTTATGATTGATAATAAACTGTTTTACAGGTTCTGAGTTTGGAAATTTAATTTCAAATTCATTAAGATTCTTTACCTCAATTCCCGCTATTGCATTCACTGCGATGAAAGAGAAATTATTATCTATATTTTTAGAATCAGAACTTTCCAAGAGGATCGTATCCCTGAATTTATCACGAATCTGAAGATAGATGTTCATCGGAGTCTGGAGATCTCCCAACGTTTTCTTGGATACGGTTTTTACTTTTATTTTTTTATTAAACATTTGATGTTTTTTATTTTATTTGAGATTTAATCATAAAAAAAGACTTCAACGGAATCCGTCAAAGTCTTTATATTTTGTTTTTATCTTATTCTGTTGTAAGAGTAGCTTAGCATTTAGCAACATGATAATAACTTCAGACCCGACGAAGAGTTTGAATGCCACCACCAAAAATTATTGCTCGTATTAAACATGGGACAAATGTAGATAATAATTTTAATACAAAAAACAAAAAGAACCGAAAATAAAAAAACTTAAGATAAAATTAACTATTCCGCTTGTTTTAATGCAGTCTTTAATTCTTCAATTTTTATTTTGTAATTCTCATCATCATATACTTGTACATAATCCTCTAAGGCTGAGATGTATTCTTCTATAAACTCTTTATTTCTGGGATCAGCTTCATATTTGATCTTTGCACTGTTTATGGGAGCTTGCATTTCATATTGGCGCAACCTTTTACCTTCTTCAGACTTGTTGTAGAGGATTACTATATTCTTTTCGTATCCGGGAATGTATTTTACGGGAAAGGGCTGATTCACCTGAGGGATCCGTATCGCATTTTCAATTGGATATATTGAAGCGGAGGTGGTCGAAAAGTTGGTTGAAGTGTATTTTCCATTCTGGTTCTTTACAATAGCTTCATAATCATGGATATACTGTTCATTTAAAGTGGAGTTTGTTTCAGTATCCGAAGTGATAATGGCAGTACTTTCGATGCCGTATTTATTTAAAAACCATGCGTTTAAAAATTGTCCGGCAACTCCGTTAGCAATTCCTAAAGGAAGGATAGGAAGCAGCATCCACCATTTTTTTGTAAGAAATGACAGAAGACAGAAAATAACAAACAAAAGAACCACAGTATAAAAACCGTGATGGCTTGTGAAAAATAAGATTTTAGAAATGAGAATCATAGTTTAAAATTAAAA
This sequence comes from Chryseobacterium sp. T16E-39, assembly GCF_002216065.1. Classification (NCBI taxonomy): domain Bacteria; kingdom Pseudomonadati; phylum Bacteroidota; class Flavobacteriia; order Flavobacteriales; family Weeksellaceae; genus Chryseobacterium; species Chryseobacterium sp. T16E-39. The sequence goes on from NZ_CP022282.1 coordinate 4,815,437, forward strand.
TTTTTATTTAAATGAGCCTCCATTTAGTGATTATATTCCATATAAATTATTATTAAAAGGGATATTTATCATCACTTTAAAAATTTATTTTTTATACTTTTGCTTAAATTTTATAGAAAAAATAATGAAAAAAGTATTAGCACTTGCATTTATTGGAGGTTTATTCGTAGTAAACTGCTCTAAAAAACCGGATCATTCTTTACAAGACAGCAACACCATGCTGGAAGAGCCGGAAGCTCCTGTTGTTGTAGATTCTACAAAAGCTAAACCTGCTGCCGCTGCACCTGTTGCTGCAACACCAGCACCAGCAGCTAAAACAGATTCTACGGCAAAGAAATAATGAAGAAATTATTTTTGACAGGATGCGTAGGATTTTTGATCCTTTCCTGTTCCAAAAAAGAAAATACACCGGTTGATACTGCTTCTTCGGAAACAGCTGTTGTTTCCGAGCCTGTAAAAACTAATCTTTCAGGAAGTCAGATGATTGAAACATTAGATTGTACAGGATGTCATACGGTTAATGAAAGAATGATAGGACCTTCTTATCAGGAAATAGCCAATAAATATTCTGAAAAGGATGTTGAAGTATTGGCTTCCAAGATTATTGAAGGCGGAAGCGGGGTTTGGGGAAGCGTACCTATGCAGCCTCACCCTCAGGTATCTAAAGAAGATGCCAAAAAAATGGTAGAATATATCTTAAGTCAGAAGAAATAAAATATGTCTGCTGAAAAATCCAGTCTGCACACAAGAAATCCTCATCGTAGTCCTTATGATTTTGATCAGCTCATTTCTTGTGTGCCAGAACTGAAACATTATGTTTTTGTAAATGCCTACGGAACACCAACCATTAATTTCAGTCTTCCAAAAGCAGTGAAACTGCTTAATAAAGCCCTTTTATTACACTTTTATAATGTTCATAGCTGGGATATTCCAGAATCCAATTTATGTCCGCCGATTCCTGGAAGAGCGGATTATATCCATTATCTTGCCGATCTACTGACAACGCAATCAGGTGGGATTCCAACAGGAGCTTCCATTGTTGGGTTGGATATAGGAGTGGGGGCTAATCTTGTTTATCCTTTAATTGCCCATAACTCTTATGGATGGACCATGTTAGGAACTGATATCAATAAAGATTCACTGAAAAATGCCCAACAGATCTTAGACCATAATCCGGATCTTTTGCCAGCTATTCAGCTGAAGCATCAACCTGATTCCAATCATATATTTAAAAATATCATCGGTGTTGAAGACCGGTTCATGTTTTCGATGTGCAATCCTCCTTTTCATGATTCTGAAGAATCTGCGATAAAGGGAAATGTCAGAAAAACTAAGAATCTCAACAAATCAAAAGTTAAAAAGCCCCTGTTTAATTTTAGTGGGCAACAGTCTGAACTGTGGTGTGAAGGCGGGGAACTTGCTTTTATTACAAAAATGATCAACGAAAGTACATCTTATGCTTCTCAGGTCTTATGGTTTACGTGTTTGGTTTCTAAAAAAGATAATTTACATTCCCTTACGAATCTCTTAAAAAAAGTAAAAGCCGTAGATTTTAAAACTATTGAGATGGCTCAGGGCCAGAAAATAAGCAGAATCCTTGCGTGGACATTCACTCCTCAGAAGGATCAAAAAGATCAGTTCTCATAATCTCATTTTCCCTTTAACTGCATTTTTACGGAAATAAATTATATTTCTGGGAAAAGTCATTGACAGTCAACTCAAAAATGCCTAAATTTGTAGGCTTTTAGAAAAATAAGAAATGCAATTATCAGAACAAGAAATCATTAGAAGAGAAAAGCTTAACAAGCTTGTTGAAATGGGGATCAACGCATTCCCGGCAGATGAATACAAAATTACAGATACAACAGAATCTATAAAACAGGATTTTTCTGAGAGTAAACAGGTGAAGATTGCTGGAAGATTGATGTCCCGAAGAATTCAAGGGAAGGCTTCTTTTGCTGAATTGCAGGATTCTACCGGTAAAATTCAGGTGTATTTCAACAGAGACGAAATCTGTACCGGAGAAGATAAAACGTTATATAACGAAGTATATAAGCACCTTTTAGATATCGGGGATATCATCGGTATTGAAGGTGAGCTATTCACTACGCAGGTAGGAGAAAAGACGGTATTGGTGAAAAATTTCACACTCCTTACCAAATCTTTACGTCCGCTTCCACAAGCTAAGACCGATGAGAATGGGGTAATACACGATGCATTTAATGATCCTGAATTAAGATACAGACAACGTTATGTTGATTTAACGGTAAATCCACATATTAAAGAGATTTTTGTAAAAAGAACAAAACTGTTCAATGCCATGAGAACTTTCTTTAATGACGCAGGATATTTTGAAGTGGAGACTCCGATTCTTCAGTCGATTCCTGGTGGGGCTGCGGCAAAGCCGTTTATTACGCATCATAATGCTTTAGATATTCCATTATACCTAAGAATTGCTAATGAGCTTTATCTTAAAAGATTGATTGTTGGTGGATTTGATGGAGTGTACGAATTTTCCAAAAACTTCAGAAATGAAGGAATGGACAGAACGCACAATCCTGAATTTACAGCAATGGAGATTTATGTTGCTTATAAGGATTACAACTGGATGATGGATTTCACTGAGAAATTATTGGAATTCTGTGCAAGCCAGGTTAATGGAGGTGCAGTGTCTACTTTTGGTGAGCATACAATTAACTGGAAAGCACCTTACCCAAGAGTTTCTATGACAGAGGCTATCCTAAAATATACAGGTTTTGATATCACAGGTAAAACTGAGCAGGAATTGTTCGTTTTTGCTAAATCTATCGGAATCGATGTTAATGAAACAATGGGGAAAGGAAAATTAATTGATGAAATCTTCGGTGAAAAATGTGAAGGAAACTTTATCCAGCCGACTTTCATTACCGATTATCCAATTGAAATGTCTCCATTGACCAAAAAACATAGAAGCAAAGAAGGCTTGACAGAGCGTTTTGAACTAATGGTTTGTGGAAAAGAGATTGCTAATGCTTATTCAGAGTTAAATGATCCTATTGATCAGAGAGAACGTTTTGAAGCACAGATGACCCTTTCTGAAAGAGGGGATGATGAAGCGATGTTTATCGATCAGGATTTCTTAAGAGCTTTAGAATATGGAATGCCGCCAACATCAGGATTAGGAATCGGTATGGACAGATTGATCATGTTCTTAACAGATAATGCATCGATCCAGGAAGTATTGTTCTTCCCTCAGATGAGACCTGAAAAAACGGTTCCACAGATTGAGTTAGGAGAAGATGAAAAAGTGATTCTTGAAATCTTAAACTCTCAGGAAGAAGCATTCTCACTAGCTGAAGTAAAAGAAAGAAGTCAGTTATCCGGTAAAAAATGGGATAAGGCTTCTAAGACCTTAACTAAGAATAATTTAGTCAAAGTAGAAAAAATTGATGAGCAGGTTTTAATGAAACTTGCTTAGAAATTCTCAAACAATAAATTAAATCCTGAAATGTTTTTCAGGATTTTTTTTTGATAAACTATACTTTGGTATTTTTCGTTATTTAGAAAACTCAGTTTTGATGAAATTCTTTATTTTGTTTTTTGTGCTTTTCTTTGGGATCATTCATGCACAAATGATCCAATCTATCTATTTTGAGCATGATTCATATAAATTAAATCGGGAATCTGAAAAGAAACTGGATAGTCTGGCTCAATTAAAAGGTAATTTGAAATTCAGGATTTTTGGAAATTGTGATTCCATAGGAAATGGAAATTATAATAAAATATTGTCTGAAAATCGTGCCAATACAGTTAGTAAATATTTACAGACAAGAATTAAAAGCAATATTACTTTAGAAAACGTTATAGGTCTCGGTGAAGAAAAGCAGATCAATGATAACAGCTCAGAAGAATTACGGAGGAAAAACAGGAGGGTAGATATTTTTATTGATAGGGTATTGATGACGGGAGAAAAAATTTCAGGGGAAACCCGTTTGAGCTTTGTAGATATGAATGTTTTGGATATGAAGATTCAAAATACCTATTCTCTTCCTAACGTTAATTTTATTGGCGGCCGTCACGTCTGGCTTCCTACAGGTAATGAAACAATTGTTAAATTACTTAAAATACTCAGAGATCATCCAACCTTGGAGGTTGAGTTACAAGGGCATATTTGCTGCGACTACGATAATTTTGATGGTAAAGATCTTGATTTGAATACTTTTAATCTTTCCTACACCAGGGCTAATGCAATAAAAGAATTTCTTCAGATGCAGGGGATAGATTCCAGCCGGATAAGGGTGAGTGGCCAGGGACATCTTGATCCGGTCGCTTATCCAGAAGAAACGGAAGCAGACCGGACCAGCAACAGAAGGGTTGAAATCGTTTTACTGAAAAAATAAGCTCCTATTTTCTCAACTTACTAAATGAAGCCATCAGATAAAATAAAAACGGAAGAATAAACAGCGAGCCAAGCATTAATGCCCATGCTAACGCTGAAATTGTCTTGGGAGCTGCTACATGCTCTATTAAGGAAAGATGTTGCCCGTTCCCTAACAGGATTATATTAGGGTTATGCTGATAAGTTGCTGCAATTAATATCATAATAACCTGAAATCCTGCCAGCGCCCGAACAGGTAGTAATTTTCGTTGGCTCATTGCCCGGAAAATTAGTAATAAGGCAACAGTTGCAAAGGCAATAGCCATAATTCCTAATGGTTTTGAGAAAACCCAGGTTATTAAAGGGATTCCGGAAAGATAAGCTGAAAGAAAAACAAGTGCACCGGTAACGACCACAAAAATCATGGTTTGCTTTGATTTTCGGATCATTAAATTTAATTCCAATCTATCCGTTGTTTCTCTTAATGAAAAGATAGAAGCCAGATAGGCACAAAGAGATACGGTAAATAAACCAACGCTAACTCCAAACCAGTTAAGCCAGCTAAATATGTATAAATCTAAAAAGGTGGTTGCATCCGGATTTATCGACTGTGAAACAGTTGCAGCTGCAATTAAGCCTAAGAAAAAAGGAGTCAGGAGGCTTGCATAATAAAAGATTTGAGTATATAAAAATTGCCAGTCATCTTTTACGGCATCATAGTGTCTGAATGTAAAAGCGGTACCCCTTGCTATAATTCCTACAAGCATCAATACTAAGGGAATATGCAGGTAGGTTGACATGGTGGTGTAGATTTCAGGAAATCCCACAAACAAGATTACAATAGCAATAATCAACCACATATGATTTGCTTCCCAGACAGGAGCTATAGACTCGTACATGATCTCTTTTGTTTTATGGCGGGATCTTTTATTGGTAAATAATTCCACAATCCCGGCCCCGAAATCAGCTCCTCCCAAAATGACATACAAACAAATTGATAGCCAAAGAAAACCTATAACAACGTAGATCATGATTTTGTATTTTTAGAATTAAACTGAGCGTCAGTAGGGTCATAAAGTTTCGGAACCATTTGTATTTGTCTTTTTAAAAGAAAAACTAAAATTAATGATAAGGAAACAAAAATTGCAGTGAAGAAATAAAATGAATATTGAATTCCCGGCATTGGAGTAACGGCATCAACAGTTCGCATGATTCCATAAATGATCCAGGGTTGTCTGCCAACTTCAGTTACTGTCCAGCCGGCTTCCAATGCAATATACCCAAAAGGGGTAGCAATAAGGAAAGTTTTTAATAGCCAATTTTTGGTAAGCCATTCTTTCCTGAAGAAAAAGGAGTATACATATAAAATACCAATACAAATCATCACTACACCGAAGAAGATCATAATCTGGAATGAATAGTGCACGACGGCAACGGGTGGCCATTCATCTCTTGGAAAATCTTTCAGTCCTTTTACTTCTGCATTGAAGTCATTACTCACCAAAAAGCTTAATACTTTGGGGATTTTTAATGCATATTTTATTTCGCCTTTCTTTTCATCAGGAATTCCTCCAATGACAAAAGCAGCCCCTTTTTCTGTTTCAAAATGAGCCTCCATAGCGGCTAATTTGATAGGCTGTCTTTTTGCAACAGATTTTGCTGCAACATCTCCACTTAAAGGAGCTCCGAAAGCTCCGATTAATGCAAAGCCCGCTGCAATTTTAAAAGCTTTAGTATGGAATTCTACATTTCGCTTTCTCATAATTAAAAAAGCATGAACCCCGGCTACAGCGAATCCGGTTGCGCAAAAAGCAGCTACGGTCATATGCAGTGCCTGTGGAAACCAGGCCTCATTGAACATTGCTTTAATGGGGTCTATATTTACATATTGTCCGTTGATGTAATCAAAGCCTGCCGGAGAGTTCATCCATGCATTGGCGGCAACCACTAAAATACCGGAAGCCAGTCCGCTAAGTCCTACTAAAAAGCCACAAAACCAATGGAACCATTTGTTGAACTTATCCCATCCATAAAGGAAAAAACCAATGGCTATAGCCTCTATGAAGAATGCAGTTCCTTCAAGTGAGAAAGGCATTCCGAAGATAGGGCCGGCGTGTTTCATAAACTGTGGCCACAGAAGGCCTAATTCAAAAGAGAGCATTGTCCCCGAAACCGCACCCGTTGCAAATAAAATGGCGACCCCTTTGCTCCATGCCTTCGTAAGCCCTTTATAGACTTCATTTTTGGTTTTAAGATATTTCCAGTGGGCAAAAGCCATTAAAAAAGGCATCACCATCCCTACACACGAGAAAATAATGTGAAAGCCAAGTGACATGGCCATCTGGGCACGAGCTGCAATGAAATCGTCCATAATATCAATTTTTGAGTAAATAAATTTAAGCATTAATTATAGAAGAGCATATGATTTAAAACAGCCCGTATTGTTGAAATACATAATAACTTTGTATTTTTTTAAGATAAAATTCCTTTCTTGAGTCTTGAAAACTCCAACTTTTTTGACATATTTTAACTTTCATATTTCGAAAAAAATCACGATATTTGTAGGTCTTTGCGAAAGATGAAAAAGGAGACATTTAGATGTGCGATAAGAGACTAAAAATCAATTATTAAATCTCAATCTCAGATCTTTCAATCTCAAATCTAAAAAAAATATGAGTCAGAAACAATATACAGCTAGTAGTATTCAGGCATTGGAAGGAATGGAGCACGTTCGTATGCGTCCTTCAATGTACATTGGTGATGTAGGAGTAAGAGGTCTTCATCATTTGGTTTATGAAGTAGTAGATAACTCTATTGACGAGGCGTTAGCAGGATACTGTGACACCATTTTTGTCAGCATTAAGGAAGGGAACGGAATCGAGGTTATGGATAACGGTAGAGGTATTCCGGTTGATTTCCACGAGAAAGAACAAAAATCTGCTCTTGAAGTTGTAATGACGAAAATTGGAGCGGGAGGTAAGTTTGATAAGGATTCTTACAAGGTTTCTGGAGGTCTTCATGGTGTAGGGGTGTCATGTGTGAATGCACTTTCTAACCAAATGATCACTACTGTTTACAGAGACGGAAACGTTTATCAGCAGATATATTCCAAAGGAAAAGCGCAAACTGAAGTTGAAGAGATAGGGAACAGTGACAAAAGAGGAACAAAGCAGTTTTTCCAGCCTGATGACACTATTTTTTCAGAGTTAGTATATAACTATGATACCTTGGCAAGCCGTCTGAGAGAGCTTTCTTATTTGAACAGGGGAATTACAATTACCCTTACTGACGAAAGAGAAGCATTAGAAGATGGATCTTTCAAAACTGAAATTTTTCATTCTGAAGGAGGGTTAAAAGAGTTCGTTGCCTATATTGACGGAAACCGTGAATCTATCATGGAGAACGTTATTTTTATGGAAGGTGAAAGAGACGAGATTCCAGTTGAAGTAGCAATGCGTTATAATACATCTTTCAACGAAAATCTTCACTCTTATGTAAATAATATCAATACCCATGAGGGAGGTACTCACCTGGCAGGTTTTAGACGTGCTTTGACGAGAACATTAAAGAAATATGCTGATGATCTGGGTATTCCTCAAAAAGAGAAAGTTGAAATCACTGGAGACGATTTCCGTGAAGGTTTAACGGCTATTATTTCAGTAAAAGTAATGGAGCCTCAGTTTGAGGGACAAACAAAAACTAAATTAGGGAACTCTGAGGTTTCTGGTGCTGTTGATAAAATAGTAGGAGAAATGCTTACTAACTTTTTAGAAGAGAATCCTAATGAAGCAAAAATTATCGTTCAGAAAGTTGTTTTAGCAGCAAAAGCAAGACAGGCAGCCAAAAAAGCCCGTGAAATGGTTCAGAGAAAATCACCAATGGGTGGATCTGGACTTCCAGGGAAACTGTCTGACTGTTCATCAAAAGACCCTGAAGAATCTGAACTTTTCTTAGTAGAGGGAGATTCCGCAGGGGGAACTGCAAAGCAAGGAAGAGACAGACATTTTCAGGCTATTTTACCATTAAGAGGTAAGATTCTGAATGTTGAAAAATCGATGCTTCATAAGGTATATGATAATGAGGAGATCAAAAATATTTATACGGCTCTTGGGGTTTCTGTAGGAACAGAAGAAGACAGTAAAGCGTTAAATATGGCTAAATTAAGATATCATAAAGTGGTGATCATGACCGATGCTGATATTGATGGTTCTCACATTTCTACTTTGATTCTTACATTCTTTTTCCGTTTTATGAAAGAGCTTATAGAGAATGGCTATGTATACATTGCTCAACCACCTTTATATTTATTAAAGAAAGGGAACAAAAAGGTATATGCGTATAATGAAAAAGAACGTGAAGAGTTTACTTTAGATATGTCTCCGGATGGAAAAGGTGTTGAAGTACAGCGTTATAAAGGTCTTGGAGAAATGAATCCTGAACAGCTTTGGGAAACAACATTAAATCCTGAACACAGAATTTTGAAGCAGGTAACTATTGATAATGCGGTAGAAGCAGACAGTGTATTCTCTATGTTGATGGGAGATGAAGTTCCACCAAGAAGAGAATTTATCGAGAAAAATGCAAAATATGCGAAGATTGATGCATAATCAATTTTTCAAGTAGATATAAAATAAAAAAAGGTTTCAGAAATGAAGCCTTTTTTTATGATGAAAAATTAATTTTAACATTTATTAAGATTTCATTACATTTGCTAAATTTTTATAATAATGATGAAAATATTGACTATAGGAGCTTTATGTATAGCTTCGGTCTACTATGCACAGAATTATCCTGTGTCAGCAATTCCTGAAAATTTGAAGAAAGATGCCAATGCAGTTATCCGGAAAGATTTTACGACGATCCAGATTAACAAGATTGATGAGATCAAATATCAAATGAATACGGTAACGACTGTTTTAAATAAAGGAGGAGACTCTGAGGCACTAACGTATATTCCTTATGAAAAAGGAGATCATATTTCAGATGTTAAAGTTATAATTTACGATGAATCCGGTAAAAAAGTAAAATCATATTCAAAATCAGATTTTGGAGATTTTGCTAATAACTCTTCTGGAGTTTTTTATTCAGATAACCGATATCTAGCATTAACTTATACCCCTACACAATATCCATATACGGTTGAGTTTTCTTACCAGATAACAAATGAAAATACGATTTTCATCCCAGATTTCGTACCATTCACTAATACTAATGTCTCACTGGAAGAAAGTCAATTTAAAATTGTCAATAATTCGGGGATTGAACTCCGTACAAAAACGTATCCTTCCCTATACAATTATACATCAGTGGTAGAAAGCAGCGATGGAACGGGAAAGGTATTTGCGTATAAAAATGTTCCTGCTATTGATGATGCTTTTTTACTCCCTAAACCTGTGAAAATTTTGCCCAAAGTAAGTTTCTCACTTGCTAAATTTAATCTGGAGGGAAAACAAGGCAGTATAACGAGTTGGAAAGATTTTGGAGTGTGGTATTATGAAAACTTAGTGACGCCAGCGTCAGTTTCTACCCCGCAGATTAAGGCTGAAATTGCATCATTAAATTTATCCGGAACTAAAGAAGAAAAAATTAAAAAGATCTATCAATACATGCAGAGCAAGACCAGATATATCTTTGTTGGATTAGGAATCGGCGGATGGTTGCCTATGATGCCAGATGAGGTACAGAAAAAAGGGTATGGTGACTGTAAGGGGCTTACAAATTATATGAAAACGCTGTTAGACGTAGCGGGAATACCGTCTTATTATTCGGTGATTAATTCAAGTTCTTCACAAGAATCTTTTGATCCTGATTTTCCTAAGATGGGTGGAAATCATGCTATTCTTATGGTTCCAACTGAAAAAGGGAATATCTGGCTGGAAAATACCTCTCAACAGATCGCTTTTAATCATTTAGGTTATACGACTACGGATCGTAATGTACTTTCCGTAAAAAAAGAGGGGATAGAACTTATCAATACTCCTGTCTATTCTGCAGATCAAAATAAGGAGAAGCAAACGCTAAAAATTAAGCTTAACGAAGATAACAGTATTAACGGGCAGGGGCAGTTTGCGTTTACCGGAAATCAATACGATTACAGTTTGAGGTTTACCACATTGTCTCCTAAGGAAAAAAATGAATTCATAAAAAATCAATTAAATGTTTTACATTTTGAGAATATTGAAATGAAGGATTTTGTAAATGATAGAGAGAATGCGGTTGCTCAATACAATTTGGATTTTAAAGCGATTAATTATTCTAAAAATGCTGGAAGTAGTATGGTCTTCAGAGCAGTTCCTATTTTTTCAGATACAAATTATAAAATAGAGGAGAAGAGAGATTTACCGTTCGAGATCATGCAGTCTTTTGAAGATGAATATAAGATTACTTTCGAGATCCCTAAAAACTATAAGATCGAAGAAGTTCCGACTGACGTTAAACTACCTTCTGAGTTTGGAACATATCAATTGAGTTTTGTGAAAAATGGAGAAGAGCTTACGGTTACCAGAACAATCAGAGTGAATAAAGGAATGTATCCAAAAGAAAAATACAATGATTACATCAAGTTCAGAAAAAAAACGCTAAACATGGACAATTCTAAAATTTTAATTTCTAAAATCTAAACATGAAAAAATTAGTATTAATCATTATAAGCTCAATAAATTTTATTTTTATTGGTGCTCAAAAGAAAGAATTTCTTGATCCTCCAAAGTTTAATGATGCGGATCTTTCAAAACAAAAATCGACACTGGATGAAAATGCTCCAGCTGAAATATTATACAAGTCTGTACATTTTAATGTTGATTATTCTACTATAATGCTTCATAAGCAGGTCTTTTATAGAGTGAAAATCTATGATAAGGATAAGGCTGAAGATTTACTTAATCTTGAAATTCCTCTTTATGAAAGTGGAAGTGATAAAGAAAGTGTTTCTAAAATGAGAGCTTATACCTATAATTTGGAAAATGGAAGTGTAGTAACAACAAAAGTAGATAAAAGCTCAAAATATAAAAGTAAAGAGAATAAATATGTTTCCGTCACTAAGTTTGCGTTTCCTAATGTGAAAAATGGTTCCATTATCGAATATCAATATGAGGTAATTTCACCTTTTTTATATTCTGTCCCGGAGATAGTAATAGAATCTGATACTCCTTCTCTATACACTGAATATGTTTTGGATACTCCTTCTAATATTGCTTATAATGTTAATTATACAGGATCACTTGATCCTAAATACAGACAGGTTGAGGAAAAAATTCTATATGGAAGAGATTATAAAACCTACAGATTTGGGTATGAAAATCTAAAAGGGTTTAAAACTGAACGCTTTATAAAAAATGACAGAAATTTTAGAACTAAAATTAGTGCCGAACTGCATTCAACAAACTTTAGAGAACTGAAACTGTATTCTTCATCCTGGGAGCAAATCAAAGAAAGGCTGTACGACAGCGATGATTTTGGATATGAATTAAAAAAGACAAGATTAGCAAAAGATAACATGCCGGCTGATATCTCTGGATTAAGTGAAGGTGAAAAGGCTAATGCTATTTTTAAGTATGTTCAGAAAACTTTTACATGGAATAAATATTCGGGAGTAACAACGAGTGATGGAATAAAGAAAATGCTTGAGACAAAAACGGGAAATGCGGCCGAAATTAATCTCTTTTTGATTATGTTGCTAAGAGAAGCTGGAATAAAAGCTGATCCTTTAGCAATTTCTACGGTCAATAACGGAATGATCAACCTTGCATCTCCAAATGTTTCCAATTTAAATTTTGTCTTAGCTGCCGTAAAAATTAAAGATCAGTTTCATTTGTATGATGCCACATCAAAGCAGTCTTCAATGGATATGTTACCTATGAGAGATTGGAATCAATTTGGGATCTTAATATCCAAGGAGAAGGTACAGCAATTGTCGATGGTCAATACAAAACCAAGTTTTACTTATCTGACTGCTGTAGCAAAAATAGGAGAAGATGGAAGTATTTCGGGAACGTATTCTGATAAAGACACAGGAAGCTATGCTATGTTTGCTAAAGAAAATTATGATGAAAATGCAGAAAAATATAAAAAACAGTATAAGGAAAATTATTCTATAGATTTTACAAATATAGATTCTAAAGTTCTTGAAAATGGTGATTTTGAAAGCACAATGAATTTTTCTTCGGAAAACTTAATTGATAGGATTGGTAAGAAAATGATTATCAACCCAATGTTATTCCTGAACAAAAATTCTAATGAGTTTGATCAGACGGAAGTTAGAAAATATCCGATAGACTTCATATCTGCTTATACCAGAACAAAGAAAATAACTTTTGAAATTCCTGAAGGCTACGTTATTGAGGAAATGCCTAAGAATAAAAAGATCGTTACGGATGATAAGGAAATAGAATATAGCTATATTGCCGAGCAGAAAGGAAATAAACTGGAAGTTACTTCCATGACCAAAGTGCTTAGTCCTGATTACGATAAAGAATATTACCCTGCATTTAAGCAGATTTGGGGTGTTGCCTCAAAAACTGAAAATCAAGTCATCAGTTTAATTAAAAAATAAACTAAAAAGCTTCTAGAATATAGAAGCTTTTTTTTATATTTGACCAAACCAATAAAAATTAATAATATGTTAACTATTTTACAAACAGATCCTTATGATGGGATGGATTCTGCAGCTGCGGCAGGTGTAGGAATCGGAATGTTATTCTTTTACTTAATTATATATCTGTTCTATGGATATTGTATGTACAAAATATTTCAGAAAGCAGGGCGCGAAGACGCATGGGCAGCTTTTATTCCTATTTATAATATTATTGTCCTTCTTGATATTGTGAAAAAACCGACATGGTGGATTATCTTGTTCTTTATTCCATTTGTGAACTTATTTGCTTCGTGGATGGTTAATGACGGACTTGCAAAAGGATTTAGTAAAGAAACACCTTTATATACAATCCTATTATTTTTCCTAGGATTTATATTTATTCCGGTATTAGCATTTAATGATGATAAATTTGATGGACAGAAGATTCCTGCAAATTAAAAAAAAATAAAAAATTATATAAAACCATTCATCTTTTGAATGGTTTTTGTATTGACATCAGAAATCAAAAATTATGAAAAATATCCTTGCAACAGTCTTACTTTCCTCATTCTTTATTTTTTCAGCCTGTAAAAAAGATGAAAAAAAAGATGTGCCTACCGGAAAAACAGAAAATAATCAATCAGAAAAATTTGTAATCGATTCAGTTAAAGTGAATGATTCCATAAAGATTAATGACTCTTTGGGAGTAAAGTACACTTCCAGACTTCTTGTATTTCCATCATTAAAGGACCAGAAACTATTAGACAGTATTTATTTTATTAGTAAAGGAGCTAAAGATTTTTCTAAAAACGGGCTTCAGTCTTATCTGGAAAAGGAAAAAACAGATTATTTCAATTCTATGAAAAAGGAAGCTAAAGATCTGAGTGTAACATTTCCACAGGATTGGTATACCAGTACTTATATGAACTGGAAATCTACGACCAATGAATATATGCATATAGAATACGTAGGAAGTTCATATGAAGGTGGGGCACATGATAATTATGGATTTTCAGAGAGGGTATTTGATCTGAAAAATAATAAAAAACTTGAACTGGGAGATATTACCACTATGCCTAAAAAACAAATTGAGGGGATTCTGATGAAGAATGTTAATAAGATCAATAGTGGAACAACGGATGAAAAAGGAGAAGTGAAAAACTCTGATATGCTTTTGGTTGAAATAATCCCGGCGACCAATAATTTCTATTTTGATGATAAAAACCTGTATTTCCATTACAGTCCTTATGAAATTGCTGCTTTTGCTGCAGGAGATATTACTGTTCCTGTATCATGGGAAGACTTAAAGGGGACCTTAAAGCCTGAATTTAAAGAAAGAATGAAAATTAAATAACAAAAAATGCTTCCAAATCAGGAAGCATTTTTTAATTTTGCCATAATGGAAAAAGTAGCATTTATCATCAATCCGTTTTCTGCCAAAAAAAATTATCAGCCATTTCTCAATGAGCTGAAGAAAAAGGTAGAAAATCCTCTTTATTATATCTCAGAATCCATTCAGGGGACAGATGATTTTATTGAAATGCACTTTAATGAAATTGATATTTTTGTAGCAATAGGAGGAGATGGAACGATTTCTACGGTAGCGAGAAAATTGATCAATACAACTAAAATTCTGGCTATTTTTCCTGCAGGATCAGGGAATGGATTTTCCAACGAAACCAAGTTTAGCAAAAATTTGGATGAATTACTCGCTAAGATAAAAAGTAAAAAATCCAGAAAAATTGATACGTTCACAGTGAATGACCGTCTTTCGATTAACGTTTCAGGGACAGGGTTTGACGGCAAAGTTGTGAAAGAATTTGAAAAGACGGATCGTGGCTTTAAAAATTACATTAAGGTTTCTTTAAAGACATTTTTTAATTATAAACCGATTAAAGTTAAGTTTGTTGATGAAGCCTATCAGCAGTATAATGGAAGGTATTTAATGTTAAACATTGCCAATACGAGGCAGTTTGGCAATAATGCTTATATAGCTCCCAATGCGAGTAAAAGCGATGGATTAGTTGATATGGTTTTGGTTAAAAAATTTCCATTGACCTATTCAGCACTGTTTGCCTATAGGATGTTTACTAAAAAACTGAAAGATGACGACTATGTTACCTATCTTCCGGTTTCAGAGATTGAATTTAGTGTCAATACCAAAAACTGGCATTTGGATGGTGAATTTAATAAGATAAAATCTCCGATCCATGTTAAAGTTCTTCCCGCAAGCCTGACTATTTTAATCTAGGTGACACCTCGTCAGTTCGAGTGTTTTACGGAGCGAAGCGAAGAAAAATGATCGAGAATCTGTGACAGGAAAACCTACTAAATCTCCAATTTCTTTTCAACCTCCTGAGGATGATTTAAGGAATACTGCAGCTGGTTCTTATCCAATTGTTTTTCCCAATTGGCTACAACTACAGTAGCTACAGAATTACCAATAACATTGGTAAGTGCCCTGCATTCACTCATAAACTTATCTATTCCAAGAATCAGGGTCATTCCCGCAATTGGAATTTCAGGAACTACTGCCAATGTAGCTGCCAAGGTTACAAATCCTGCTCCTGTAACTCCAGCAGCTCCTTTCGAACTTAGCATGGCAACAAGAAGGAGTATTATTTGTTTTTCAAGCGGTAAATGTATATTGAGGGCCTGGGCTATAAATAATGAAGCTAACGTCATATAAATATTAGTACCATCCAGATTGAAAGAATAGCCCGTAGGTACAACCAATCCTACAATTGCCTTAGAGCATCCTGCCTTTTCAAGCTTTTCCATAATTCCGGGTAATGCAGATTCTGAAGAACTCGTTCCTAATACCAAAAGAAGCTCTTCTTTAAGGTAAAACATCAGTTTAAAAATGCTAAAACCATTGTACCAGGCAACAGCACCCAGCACTAAAATAACGAACAGGATGGAAGTGATATAAAAAGTCCCTACTAAAAAGATGAGGTTTAGAACAGAATGAAGACCATATTTTCCAATTGTAAATGCCATTGCTCCAAAAGCTCCGATGGGAGCTAGTTTCATCAGCATATGAACTATTTTGAATATGGGTGTTGAAAGATCTTGAAGGAAATTTGTTATTTTTTGACTTTTTTCTTTGGTTAAAACAAGAGCAATTCCCATTAAAATGGCGACGAGTAAAACCTGAAGAACATTTTCGCCTACCAATGGACTGAATAATGTTTCAGGAATAATATTCATCATAAATCCTGTAAGGGTAGAATCATGTGCCTTTTGCTGATATTGGGAAACATCACCTGAGAGCGTAGCGGGATCAATGTTTAATCCGGAACCGGGTTGCAAAACATTTCCAACGATCAGGCCAATAATTAACGCCAACGTTGAAAAGGTAAAGAAATAGATCATTGCTTTTATAGCAATTCTTCCAACTTTCTTAAGGTCGGTCATATGAGCAATTCCCAACGTTAGGGTAATGAAGATTACCGGAGCAATGATCATTTTTACCAGTTTAATAAAACCATCACCTAGTGGTTTCATCTTTTCTCCCAGTTCGGGATAAAAGTTACCTAAAAGTATACCTGCGATAATAGCAATAATTACTTGAAAATAAAGTTGCTGGTAGAATTGTTTTGCTTTCATTAAGGTGTTTTAATTTTTAAAAATATAATAATGGGAAAACATTGTGATTTATGATAGATTCACTAATGAAAATCTATTCAATATTTGATTCTAAGAATAAAATAGATATTGAAAATATTTGCCATATATTTCGAAAATCGAATTATTCTATGGCTACGGAATCATCACCCCGTCCGTCAGCAACCGCATGAATATTCCCATTACCATCGATGACAATCACTTCCATTTTGCCGAGTTGTTTTACTTTTTCGATAACGTAATTTTTAGCTTTAAGGTCAGAAATGGTAGATTCCGGGAAATTGTTTTCCACAGATACGGTTTCCGGAAGCCACTGATGATGGAATTTTGGGGAATTTACAGAGATATTCGCATCTAGTTTAAAATCGACTACATCTACAATAGATTGGTAAACAGAGGTCGCAATCGTTGTTCCACCAGGAGTTCCAACCACCATAAAAGGTTTACCGTTTTTCAGTAAAATAGTAGGAGTCATTGAAGAAAGCATTCTTTTATTAGGCTGGATAGCATTAGCTTCGCCACCCACAGCACCAAACATATTTGGTACTCCAGGTTTTATGGAGAAATCATCCATTTCATTATTTAAGAAGAATCCTGCACCTGATACAAGAACCTTGCTTCCATAATACCCGTTCAGGGTTGTGGTGACCGATGCTGCGTTTCCTTCTTTATCAATTACTGAAATATGGGTTGTTTCTGTAGATTCCTTCGGTTGTTTTATTATTTTTCCAACTTCAGAGCTTGGTGTTGCTTTAGAAAAACTGAAACTCTTCCATCTGCTTTTAAGATAATCATCAGAGATTAAATAGCTTGTTTTGTCTTCTATAAAATCTGGATCACCCATGTATTCCGCTCTGTCAGCATAAGCTCTTCTTTCAGCTTCCACCATAATTTGCACAGCGGGAGTAGAATTCAACTGGTACTTTTCAAGATTCTCATAACTTGCCATTTTAAGCATCTGAGCTAAAAGAATTCCGCCGCTAGAGGGGAGTGGCATAGAAACTACATTGTTTCCTTTATAGTCAAATTCCAGTGCTTTTCTTTCAGCAACTTTATAGTTTTTCAGATCTTCATAAGTGATGATACCATTTCCTTTTTTCATCTCAGAAATAATAAAATCAGCAGTTTTTCCTTCATAAAAACCTTTAGATCCTAATTTTTGAATACGTTTCAGGGTTTCTGCAAGTTCCTTCTGAATGAGAAGATCTCCTGCTTTCCACGGGGTTTCTTTTACAAATAAAATATTGGATGTATTATGTTTCTGAAAACTTTCCTTATGATTATTAAGCATATCTGCTTCCTTTTCAGTAATTGCAAAGCCTTTTTCAGCCAAATCTATTGCCGGCTGGATAATTTTTTCCATCGGCAGTTTGCAATATTTTAAAGTAGCAAAAAATCCGGCGATACTTCCGGGAACTCCTACGGCTAATCTTCCATTTTGAGACCAGTCGGTATTGGCTTTTCCATTTTTATCAAGATACATGTCTTTGGAGGCATGTTTTGGAGCGGTTTCCCTGTAGTCTAAAGTGAATTTCTCACCATTGTTTTTTACACCTACTAAAAAGCCACCACCACCGATGTTTCCTGCCTGAGGATAAACAACGGCTAATGCATATTGGGTTGCAACAATGGCATCATAAGCATTTCCTCCCAATTTCATCATTTTTGTACCTGCTTCACTGGCTAATGGGTGCGCAGAAACGACCACTCCTTTATTTTTTACTTTGACTTCTTTTACAATGTTGAAATCAGTAAACTGTCCCGAATAAAGGTGTATACTTAAAAATGCAGCCGCAAATAATAGGTTCTTCATATCATTTTGTTTTTTCTAAGAAGCAAAAGTATATATTTTTTTCATGAAAATCTGGGTCTCTGAATTGATAAATTTAAAAATTATCTAATTTTTAGTAAAAACGAACAAGTGTTAGTGTATGTTTATTTATTAGTTGTATTGGTTAAGTATAGTTTAACAAAATTGACATTTTTTTAAGTTTAAATTGTTTTTAAAAGATAATTCATTACTTTTGGAAAAAAAGCATATGACCAAAAATTACCAAAAGGCTACTTCTCTGGCTGCGTTATTTTTAGTTTCCATGTACGCTCACGCGCAGACGGATTCTACAAAGACGAAAAATATAGAGGAAATCAAAATTACATTAGGTTCCAGAAACAAAGCAAGAGTGGCAACGGATACGCCAGTACCTGTTGATGTCATCAATATCGGCTCTCAATCCGTTATGACACCGCAGATGGACCTGAATCAGATTTTAAATTATGCCGCACCCTCATTTACATCAAACTCAACAACCGTTGCCGATGGAACCGATCATATTGATCCTGCTCAATTGAGGGGGTTAGGACCAGATCAAGTATTGGTTTTGTTAAACGGTAAAAGAAGACATACTTCCTCTTTGGTCAATGTTAATGGTTCTCCCGGAAGAGGCTCTGTAGGTACAGATTTAAATGCACTCCCTGCTTTTGCAATTGAACGTCTTGAGGTATTGCGAGATGGAGCATCTGCCCAGTATGGATCTGATGCCATTGCTGGTGTTATCAATGTGATCATGAAAAAAAATACCAATGCATTTACCGCTGCAATCACTGCGGGAGGTTTCAATTCTAAAGGGTCGAATGATCATGATGGAGGTTGGGATGGAGGTAAGTATCAGGTAGATCTTAACTATGGTACAAATATAGGAAAGAAGGGATTTATCAATTTTACCGGAAGTTTGATGAAGAGGGATGATACCCGAAGAGCTAATGCTGCTACAGGAGGGATTTTTCGAGCATATAATGCTATTGAACGCAGAGCATTGGAGGATGGAGTCAATATTTCTTCTCTATTTAGTAATATTAATAATACTCCTAATTCACAGCAGATTATTAATTATATCCATCAATATGCGCAAAATGTGAATTATTTTAATCCTGCTTTCCAGTCGCAGATTCAAAATGAAAACACTATTTCCGGCTTGCAGACTCTTTTATTTACTGATGTTACAGAGAATGAGTTAGCATACAGAGGGCTTGATAGAAATGATTTTAACATGAGGGTCGGGCAGTCCAGGTTGACATCTGGACAATTCTTTATGAATTCTCAATTTGACTTGTCATCCGCTATGCAAGGATATGCTTTTGGAGGGATTTCATACAGAAGTGGAAATGCAGGTGGATTTTTCCGTAGACCAAATGATGTAAGGACTTCTACCTCAATTTACTCCAATGGATTCCTTCCGGAAATTGCATCCGATGTTATTGATCTATCTTTTGCTGCTGGTGTCAAGGGGAAAGTTGGAAATATTAATTATGATGTGAGTAATACATATGGCCGAAATACATTTGATTACACTATCAAAAATACAGCAAACGCTTCAATGCTTTTTCCCAGTAAAACAGAATTTGACGCGGGAGGATTAAGTTTTTCGCAGAACACTATTAATGCTGATTTTGATACCAGGCTTGATTGGCTGAAAGGTTTTAATATTGCTTTCGGAGGTGAAGCCAGGTTTGAAAGATATAAAATTACAAATGGAGAGCAGGATTCTTGGGCACTATATGATATTAATGGTAATATCCAGGATGCTTTAACTCCTGCAAGTTTAAAACCAACTGATTTTTTTGGAGCTGTAAGACCTGGGGGAGCACAGGTTTTTCCGGGATTCAGGCCTGCGAATAGTTTAAATAAGGAAAGGAGTTCTGTGGCAGGATATGTGGATACTGAGCTTGACGTTACAGATAAATGGTTGATAAGTGGTGCGGTGAGGTTTGAAAATTACTCTGATTTTGGATCTACATTTAATTATAAGATTGCAACAAGATATAAACTTACGGATCAGATTAACGTCAGAGCGGCACATTCAACGGGGTTCCGTGCACCTTCTTTGCAGCAGATTTATTATAATGCAACATCAACTCAGTTTGTAGGAGGCGTTGCTTATGAAGTGGGAACATTCTCTAACGATTCTGATATAGCGAAGAATTTAGGAATTCCTCAATTGAAACAAGAGGAATCTGTAAGTTATTCTGCGGGATTTACGGCTAAAATACCTAATGCTAACCTTACTTTCACAGTGGATGGATATTACATTAAAATTAAAAACAGAGTCGTTCTTACTGATCAGTTTTTAAGACCAAGCGGAACATATCCAGATGGAAGTCCATTGTATAAGCTTCAAAGGGAATTTGATAAAGCCAATGCGAATGCGGCTACTTTTTTTGCTAATGCTATTGATACACAGACCAAAGGGTTGGAAGGGGTAGTTTCTCACAGGGCTAAATTCTCTCCAACGGTTTCATTGAATTCTGATTTAGCAGTAACGGTTTCTAAAACAAATAGAGTAGGAGAGATTCATGGCTCTGATCTTTTAATTAATGCCGGACAGATCAACCGTTATTATTCTGAAACAAGTCGGGTGTATGTTGAGGAAGCTGTTCCCAGATTTAAAGCATCATTGAATAATGGATTGGAAATTGGGAAGTTTAGTGTATTAGTCAGAAATGTGTATTTCGGAAAAGTAACGGATCCCAATACAATGGATGCCAATGGGGACGGTAAAATTGGTTACGAAATAATCAATGGAAGTGTAGTGGAAAATGAACATCCGGTTTGGGGAGCGAAAATAATAACCGATCTTTCGGTGGGGTACAAGTTCAATAAAAATTTTATTTTGACAATTGGTGCGAACAATCTGTTTGATATTTATCCGGATAAGAATTATGGGCCGACAACAGTGCAGAGGCCTTCTATGGATGCTTCGGGTAATATTATATATACGCCAGCTTCGATTGATTTATCTAATCAGAACCAATTTGTATATTCCAGAAATATCTCGCAGTTCGGGATGAATGGAAGATTTCTTTTTACAAGGCTTAATTTTAATTTTTAGAAAACTTTATCAATCTTCTACAGGTGTGTTTTTACACACCTTTTTTTATTATGATAAGCATGATTTTTTTACTTTTGTAAGATTCAAACCTAAAAGAAATAAAAATGGAATCCTATACGGAAAAAATACTTATTACCGGGGCTTTAGGGCAAATCGGAACTGAACTTACCAATAGACTTGTTGAAATTCACGGAGCAGAAAATGTAGTAGCTTCCGGCCTCGACAGATGGCAGAAAGGAATTACGTCAGCCGGATATTATGAAAGAATGGACGTTACTAATACGCAACTTGTAAGACAGATCATTAAAGATTATGATATTACTACAGTGTATCACCTGGCTTCATTGTTATCAGGAACTTCAGAGAAGCAGCCAATTTTTGCATGGAAGCTAAATCTTGAACCCCTTCTTCATTTTTGTGAGATGGCTAAAGAAGGATTGCTTAAAAAGATCTTCTGGCCAAGTTCAATAGCTGTTTTCGGAAAAGGGATTCCTAAAGAAAATGTGGAGCAGGATGTAGTATTAAACCCAACTACCGTTTATGGGATTTCTAAAATGGCAGGTGAGAAATGGTGTGAATATTATTTTGATAAACATGGAGTAGATGTAAGAAGTATCCGATATCCTGGATTGATTTCATGGAAAACACCAGCAGGTGGTGGGACTACTGATTATGCTGTAGAGATTTTTTATGAAGCGATAGAAGAGGGCAAATACACAAGTTTTATTTCTGAAAATACAGGAATGCCTATGTTGTATATGGACGATGCTATTAATGCAACCTTGAAATTAATGGAGGCTCCGAAAGAAAGTTTAACGATTCGTTCCTCTTATAATTTGGGTGGAATGTCTTTTACTCCGAAAGAACTGGCAGAAGAAATTAAGAAAGAAATTCCAGAATTTACGATCGATTATAAACCTGATTTCAGACAACAAATTGCAGATTCATGGCCAGCTTCAATTGATGATTCAATTGCTAAAAAAGACTGGGGATTAACTTATGATTTCGGAATTTCTGAAATGACAAAGGATATGATCAAGAATTTGAAAGTAAAATTAGGTAAGAATTAATCTACCTTAAGTAAAACTTTAATTAAAAGTGTTTTTAACTTCTCATTTTTAATTAATTATGAAATTTATATAAAATTAAGTTTAAATGATATTATTGACTTTTAACATTCTGAATATCGAAGCAAAAGCAAAAAATAGCGCTCAGATTTCGGATGATGACCAATTAAAAATAACCGTTGATAATGCAAAAGCTATTCTCAGAATTTTAGATATTCATGATACGAAAGCTACTTTTTTTATTGAGATTTCTATCGTTGAAAAACTTCATCATCTTATAAAAGCAATTTCAGGCCGTGGGCATGAAATTGCTTTTTATAATAAAAACTCTTCCCTTCCGGAAATTGAAGGAGTGAAGAAAAATATAGAGGAATGTTTCGGAAAACAGATCCGGGGTATCCGACAAAAAGACCTCAAGCTTCCTCAGGAAAATTTGAAACTATTGGAGTTTAATTATGTTTCGAATATTGATAACGCCAATATTCTTTTTCCTTTAAAACGATTAAAAAGAGATACGGAAATTACAGAAGAAGATGGATTGAGCATTGTTCCGGAAAGTATATCCCCATACAGCCAGTTACCATACAATGATTTTGTATTTCAAATATTGCCCATGAGGTTTTATCAGAACATGGTTTTTGAAACGTTGAAGAATGATGAATTCGTTTTGATCTACCTTGATTCCTGGCAGTTTACAGATTTTAAAGAGCACCCTTTTGAGATTCCTTTTTACAGAAGTCTGTTTTCTGGAAAAAAAATGGAGGACAAATTAAATGACCTCCTTACCTGGATTAACGAAAAGGAAATGGCTACTTCCCGTATGAAAGATTATATTTTTTAGTCTTATTCTTCATTCTTGCAGATCGCCAACAAATCTGTAGAGTATTGCATTTCTTCCTTAAAAAGAATGTCTTCAAAAGAATATTCTGATGAAGCATCGCTTTTAGTAGTATTTTGTACAACGTTTTGCTGATTACCGGATTTTATTTTTTTTAAGAAATCGAATAGATTTTTTTGAAGTTTTAAGAGAAAAACCCTTAAGGAATAGGGATAAAAAAACAGAGTTGACGGCAATGTGATTGTTCTTTGTTTTTTGGTTCGTTTGATCTCCTCCAAAACCAGGTCCGACTCAGAACCTATTTTTAAAAGTTCTACTTTCTTAAAATGTTTTAGAAGCATTTTTTGCAGACTATCAGGAGTATATTCTTTGAGATGGAAAATATTCCAGGGTTGTTGTATGTATCTGAAAAGTCTGTGTTTTTTATCCGGAGTTGAAATCATCAGGATGCCACCGGGATTCAGCATCTTTTTTAAATGGGCAGTGTATTCACGATCGTTGGGAACATGCTCTATAACCTGAAAAGATGTTATAATGTCAAATTTTTCATTTTCCAATTCAGAAATTGTCATAAAGCTTAAATTAGAAGCGCGATATTCCTTTTTTGCATAATCAATAGCTTCAGTGCTTATATCAATACCAATAATGCTTCCTGCGTTCTCTGACAACATATGAGTGCCGTAACCTGAACCACATCCGAAGTCCAAAACCTTTTTGTTTTTCACAAAGTTTCTGGCATATTCGTAAGTAGCAATATGCATCAGATGAAGATATAATTCAGATTTATTGTTGAAATTTTCACTTAAAATATGCCTTTCACCAGTGTCTTTCATCTTGTATTATTTGATTTCTGCTAAAATACAGAATTTAAGACAGCTCAAAAAGCGTAATTTCCGGTAATACACCCACTCTTCCCGGGTATCCTAAAACCCCAAATCCTCTGTTTACATAAAGGAATTTTCCTTCACTTTCATAAATGTCGGCCCATTTTGGGTACCGATACTGAACCGGTGACCATTTTATGTTTTTTAGATCTAATCCAAACTGCATCCCGTGGGTATGGCCGGATAGTGTCAGTTGGACGTTTCCTGGGTGCTGTTTGACAATAGAATCAAAATGTGTGGGGTCATGACTCATTAATATTTTTGCTGCCGATTCCGGCACGTTTTCGAGTGCTTTATCGATGTCGCCAAATTGCGGGAAAGGTTTAAGCCCCCAGTTTTCAACTCCAAGAATGTACAGCTTCTCACCGTCTTTTTCAATGATTCGATGCTCGTTTCTCAACATGTCAAATCCTGCCTGTCTTTCATATTCTATCAGGGTATCCAGATTCTTTTTCTTGGCATCCAAAGACGACCATGTCACATAATCACCATAATCATGATTTCCAAGTACGGCAAATTTACCATCCTTGGCTTTTATTTTTGAAAATAAAGGGATAAATGGTTTGAATTCTTCCGAAACATTATTAACCATGTCTCCGGTAAATAAGACAAGATCAGGTTTCTGTTCATTGATCAGCTCTATGGCGTGTTCCAGTTTGCTTGGATCGGCAAAACTTCCGCTGTGGACATCTGAAATTTGTATGACTTTATAACCCTTAAAACTTTTGGGTAAATTGGCTATTTTTACTTTTACCTTCCTCACTTTATGACGGTATTTTCCAAAAGTAATTCCATCGATAAAAAGAGCGGAAAGGACACCTCCTAAGCCTAAACCTACTAAACTAAGGAACTTCCTTCTTTCAGGGAAGAAATTTTCTGCCGGGTTTCGGAATCCCAAAATATAAGTCCCGGTTCGGAAAATATCATCAATCAAAAGGAATAATACAATGAAAATTTTAGGGAGAATGAAAATCAGAAAAAGAGACATCATCCACTGGATTCTTACGGAACTCCGGTCAGCTTTTTGAAAATGCATCACTTCATAAGCGAAGATCCCATAAATAGCTAATGATAGCACACAATACCCAATTTTCACCCATGAATTGTCTGTCAGCGTTCTTATTGCCTGGTAGATGTAAATTTCCAGGAACAGGAAAATAGCGGCAATAATTAAAAAGTTTTTTTGCATAATCAGGTTTAAAAAAAGCACAAAAGAAATTTCCCTTTGTGCTTCAATATTTTAAATTATTTTATTGTTTAAGGAAATTTATAAACGATAGCATTGATGTTCATTCCGGCACCTACCGAAGTCATAACAACGTTACCTTTTTCTTTAAACGAATGACCAGCCATTTTTCCTTTAATTATTAAATCATACATCGTAGGAATAGTTGCTACAGAAGAGTTTCCAAACTCCTGAATGGTCATAGGCGCAATGCTGTGATCATAATCCTTAACGTCATAGAGTTTATGAAGTCGCTCTATCATCGCATAATCCATTTTTGCGTTAGCCTGGTGGATTAATATTTTGTCGATATCTTCAATAGAAAGCCCGGCGCTGTCTATGGTTTCTTTAATGGCTGCAGGTACATTTTTCAATGCATATTCATAGATCTTTCTTCCCTGCATTCTTACGAATAAACGGGTTTGATCTGAATCTTTATTGATAGATGGTCCGTTGGCCAGATAATTCAATTCAATTCCATTATCACAAATGGTATTGTGAGCGATGATTCCTACATTTTCTTCTTCAGTAGCTCTTACAACTACTGCTCCGGCACCATCCGCGAAAATCATCCTGTTTCTGTCGTGGGGATCTGTAACACGGCTCAATGTTTCAGCACCAATTATTAAAACTGTTTTTGCTGCATGAGCTTTAATTAGATTGTTAGCAAGGATCATTGCTTCTACCCATCCCGGACATCCGAAAAGCATGTCATAAGTTACACACTTTCTGTTGGTAATCCCTAGCTTGTTCTTTACCCTGGCAGCCATTGTAGGCATGAAGTCTGCATATCCGTTTACAGTAACTTCTCCGAAATTACTTGCATAAATAATATAATCCAGTTCTTCACCATCAATCTTAGCATCTGCAATAGCAAGTTTAGCAGCTTCATACCCGATCTGTGAGTTGGAAAGACCTTCGTCAATGAATCTTCTATTTTCTATTTCAGTAATTTCTACAAATTTTGCAATCGTTTCTTCAGCAGGTTTGTCAATCTTTACCCCATCTTCTGTATAAAACTCTGAATCAAGAAAGAAATCTCTTCCGATAATCCTTTTAGGAAGGTATGATCCAGAACCAATAATGATCGTATTCGGCATTCGTTTAAATGATTTTTTAAAAATGCAAAGTTAATAATTAATCTTAATAAGAAAGAATTAAAAATATTATTAAATTTGCAAAAATTGTACTTTACAGTCTATGAAAAATAACCCCTCCTTAAAAGGTTTACTTATTGCCATTGTGGCGTTTATGATTGCCTTTGGGATTTATTTCCTTTTTTTAGCTAAGAGAAACTATTACTTAGTAGATAACCCAACTCCCAATACCTATTATTACAGGATTAACAACGGTTCTGAGGGAATTATTTCCGCAGGACAGTCGGTGTCGGTTGATTTAAATAAAGGAAAAAATTCTATTAAAGTTTTCGATCAAAATAAAAAAATACTTTACGATTCTGCCTTCCAGGTAAATAAAATTCGTGGACTTTTGAATATTGCCCATCAGGATTATTACATCAACCGACAATATTATGGATACAATCTTAAAAAAGATTCATTACTTTTGGAGCTCAATAAGACTGTAATCGACGGAAAAGAATATTTTGGCGGAGCTAAGCATTTCAATAAATTATTTACGGATGATTTTTATTACAATGTAGATGAAGATTATGACAGGATAATCAAAAATATTGATAAAGTGGAATCCCGATCAAAAATTTTCAGAAAACAAGATTACCTTAATTACTATAAAGAATATTACAAGTTTTGACAAAAGATATCAACCAAGTAACTCCCTACAATTCTGAGGCTACAAAGAAAAGCCAGGTAGAGGATATGTTCGACAATATTGCACCCAAATATGACCTTTTAAATCGGGTTTTATCAATGAAAATTGATATCATCTGGAGAAATAAATTGGTAAAATGGATGAAAAGTGATAACCCCCAGGAAGTGCTGGATGTGGCTACAGGAACGGGAGATCTGGCAATCACCATCGAAAAAGGAACCAGTGCAAAAGTAATTGGTTTGGATTTATCGCAACAAATGTTAAATGTTGGCGTTATTAAAATAAAAAAACTTAATTTAGACGGCAAAATTTCCATGCAGAAGGGGGATGCAGAAAATTTACCCTTCGAGGACAATAGATTCGACTCTGTTTCCGTTGCATTTGGAGTAAGGAATTTTGAAAATCTTACAAAAGGTTTATCAGAGTTAAGAAGAGTAGTTAAAGATAACAAAAGTGTTTTTATACTTGAGTTTTCAAAGGTTGAGGGGTTCTTGGGGCCATTTTATATGTTTTATTTTAAAAACATATTACCTGCCATAGGGAAGTTGGTTTCTAAAGATAATAGGGCATACACATACCTTCCGGATTCTGTAAATGCTTTTCCTTTCGGGGAAAAGATGAGACAAATTCTTTTAGATACAGGATTTAAAAAAGTTGAATATAAAAAACTAAGTTTAGGTATAGCCACAATTTATAAAGCAACAAAGTAACCTATGAATAAATTTTTATTAAAAGCACTGGTTTTAGCCTCAGTAAATATTGCAATCTTTGCGGATGCGCAATTCAGAACCCGAAACAGAATGGATAAGTTGGAGGAATTCGATCAACAGACGTTCAGTTGGGGTTTTTATCTGAATGGTAATATACTAGACTACCGTATTGTACTTAACCCAAGATATGGTATGAATGGGAATCAGAATCTCGTTACATCTAAAAGCAGTACAAGCTTCGGTGCCGGATTAATCGGTAAATGGAGATTGAACGATTATTTAGATCTAAGAGTAGAACCAGGCTTGCAATTTGCTCAAAGGGAACTCACTTTCAATACGCAGTCAAATGACCAGTATGCGGCTGGTAGCTTAACGAACGCTCCTTTTACTCCATTTCTGATGACAGAAAAGGACAGAGTAAGAGAAGTAAAATCTACCTTAGTGGATATTCCGGTAATGTTGGAACTTCATGGGCAGAGATGGTATAATTCTAGACCTTACGTTGCGGCGGGGGTAAACTATATTGTAAACCTTCAATCCAATTCTACATCTACTGATGATAACTTACAGCAGGTTTTCAGATCGACTACCCACAACTTTGCGTGGTCTGCAGAAATGGGAATCCAGTTTTATTTCAATAAATTTAAACTGACTCCGGCGATCAGAGGAACATTCATCATGAATAATGAAGTAGTGGCTGATAATGCAAATACACCTCCGTATTGGTCTGCTGCAATGTCTACTTTGCAAACAAGAGCAATCATGTTTGTATTGAAATTTGAATAAGAATTAAACTTAAAATATAAAAAGGAGATGCAAAAGCATCTCCTTTTTTGTTGCCGTTATCAAAATATAGGGACTTTTATTTTTGTTACTGTCAATATTTTTATATTTTTGCTAATAGTTAGAATATATAAAACCTGAAATGCTTCAAGATTTAGAAAATAATTTTTCAGAGCTGGAAAAAAAGATTTTGAATTTACATAAAAACTATCAGAATCTCAGTGAGAAATTTACAGAATTGAATACAGAGCATGATGAATTGAAGAAGAAGTATGATGAAGAAAGAAAAAAAAGTCAGGTATTAGCAGAAGAACAAAAAAAGATAAAACTTTATTCAGCAATATCAGGAAATCCTGAACACAATAGATTAATGAAAAACCATATCAACCGATTGGTGAAGGAAATTGATTTCTGTATTGCTCAGCTTCAAAACAGTGGATTATAATGGAGGTAAGGAGAATAACCATAAACATTGCAGGAAGAGTGTATCCGCTGAACGTACCGGCCGCAGAGGAAGAAACTTTGCGTAAAGTAGGGAAGCAGATTGAAAGTATGATTAAAGATTTTGAACAAAACTTCGATGTGAGAGATAAACAAGACGCTTTAGCCATGTGTGCCCTTAAATTAGGAACAAATGCCGAAGTGGTTTCTCTTAACTACGAAAAAAATATAAATTCAACCAACGAAAGATTAGCAAAAATTAATCTGACGCTGAATGAAATTGGGAAATAGATTTTTTTTCCTGAAACAACT
The DNA here is from genome assembly GCF_002216065.1 of Chryseobacterium sp. T16E-39. NCBI lineage: Bacteria > Pseudomonadati > Bacteroidota > Flavobacteriia > Flavobacteriales > Weeksellaceae > Chryseobacterium > Chryseobacterium sp. T16E-39. The sequence continues at coordinate 4,844,927 of NZ_CP022282.1, forward strand.
GCCTACAATAGTTCTAACACATTAAAGGTAAACTCAACGCTAAACAATTACCGAACAAATGTCCATCGAATGGCGTGCCGGTTCTCCGGATTACAGACAATGGAAATCAGTTCAAATCGTGTTGATTAGGAGTTTACTCTATATCACTGGATTATTGTAGGCTTTTTTTATTTAAATTTTAAGGACAATTAAAACTCAATATATATGACAACAGCCATTATAGTCGGCGTTATTTGCTTGGTAGTTGGTGCGGTTATAGGGATTCTTTTCTCTAAAAGCTCGCTCAATACTAAGGGGAAATTTATTATAAATGATGCAAAGAAGAATGCTGAAAACCTTATAGAAAAAGCTAACGTACAAGCCGAATCCATAAAAAAAGAAAAGAATCTTCAAGCTAAAGAAAAATTCCTTGAATTGAAATCTCAGCATGATGCTGATATTCAGGTTCGTGAGAAGAAAATGCAGGAAGCTGAGAAGAGAACAAAAGATAAGGAACATAAGCTGAATGATGATCTGAGTAAAACAGGGAAACTTGAGAAAGATTTAGACAAACAGATTGCAGATTATGCCAAGAAAAATGAGATCTTAGAAAGAAAACAACAGGAACTGGACTCTGTAACTTCCAAGAAAGTTGAAATCCTTGAAAAGATATCTAATTACACTGCTGAAGAGGCAAAAGCTGAATTGGTAGAATCTATGAAAGCTGAAGCGAAGACCAGAGCTCAGGCTCATGTTCAAAGCATCATGGAAGAAGCTCAGCTGAATGCTAAAGGAGAGGCGAGAAAGATCGTTATTCAGACCATTCAGAGAATTGGAACAGAACAGGCTATCGAAAATTCTGTATCAGTATTTAATATTGAATCTGATGAAGTGAAAGGTAGAATTATCGGTAGAGAGGGTAGAAATATCCGTGCTTTAGAAGCGGTAACAGGGGTGGAAATTATTGTAGATGATACTCCGGAAGCTATTTTACTTTCATGTTTCGATCCTGTGAGAAGAGAAATTGCAAGATTATCCCTTCACAGATTGGTTACTGACGGAAGAATTCACCCTGCAAGAATTGAAGAAGTTGTTGAGAAAACAAGAAAGCAGATTGAAGAGGAAATTATTGAAGTTGGAAAAAGAACCATTATAGATTTAGGAATTCATGGATTACATCCTGAATTGATTAAAATAGTAGGTAGAATGAAATACCGTTCTTCTTACGGACAAAACCTATTACAGCACTCGAGAGAAGTAGCTAATATTGCTGCAACAATGGCTGCTGAGTTAGGATTAAATGTAAAACTGGCTAAGAGAGCAGGTCTTTTACATGATATTGGTAAAGTTCCTGAACAGGAATCTGAACTTCCACATGCTTTATTAGGAATGCAATGGGCGGAGAAATATGGTGAAAATCCAGAAGTAATCAATGCCATCGGTGCTCACCACGACGAAGTAGAAATGACTTCTTTATTATCGCCGATCATTCAGGTAGCGGATGCTATCTCAGGTGCAAGACCGGGAGCAAGACGTCAGGTATTGGAATCTTATATCCAGAGACTGAAAGATCTTGAATCAGCAGCTTTAAGTTTCGAGGGTGTATCCAGTGCTTATGCTATTCAGGCAGGTAGAGAATTAAGGGTGATGGTAGAAAGTGGAAGAGTAAATGATGAGTCAGCTTCCCAGTTATCTTATGATATTTCTGAAAAAATCCAGAACGAATTAACATATCCGGGACAGGTAAAAGTTACAGTGATCAGAGAAACGAGAGCTGTGAATATTGCGAGATAATAATTTAATAAATATATTCAGTAAAAACCTTTCAAGAAATTGAAAGGTTTTTTATTTTTATCAAAATTTAAAAATGCAAGAACTATCCATGTCTTCAAAACTGAAGTACATTTTTTCAATTCCCGTAATTATTTCTGCCCTAGGCTATTTTGTAGATATTTATGATCTTCTTTTATTTGGTATCGTAAGGATTCCCAGTTTGAAAGCTTTAGGTCTAAACCCTGATGTCGACGGTACTTTTATTTTGAACTGCCAGATGATAGGATTATTGATTGGAGGTGTTTTTTGGGGTATTTTTGGAGATAAAAAAGGGAGGCTTTCTGTGTTATTCGGTTCTATTCTTGTGTATTCCTTAGCGAATATAGCCTGTGGCTTCCTTCCATACTTCCCTAAAGCGCATTTAGTGTATCAATATGCAGGTTTAAGATTTATTGCAGGGATTGGACTGGCTGGAGAGTTAGGAGCCGGAATAACCCTGGTTTCTGAAAGTCTTCCAAAAAGTCTGAGAGCAATTGGAACTTCGGTAGTTGCTGGTTTTGGACTAATGGGTGCAGTAGTAGCCCAGCTCACGGTAGAATTGGCGGGTAGTTGGAATATTTCTTATATTATTGGAGGGGTTCTGGGAATTATGTTGTTGTTTTTAAGAATCAGCGTTTCCGAATCAGGTATTTATAAAAATATTGAACATAAGACCACTGTTTCCAAAGGAAATTTCCTTTCTTTTTTTACGAATAAAGACCGTTTTATCCGATATATGAAATGTATTGCCGTTGGGCTTCCCACCTGGTATTGCATAGGTATTCTGGCTGTTTTGGCTAATCAGTTCGCTCCGGAAATGGGAATCAAAGAGGTAAATCCCGGAAAAGCGATTATGTGGGGCTATGTAGGGATATCAATCGGTGATTTGATGAGTGGATTTATTTCCCACCTTTTAAAATCCAGAAAAATGGCTATTTTTTATATGCTTGCATTTACTTTGGTAGGAGTTGTGATCATGCTTTTTGGAAATACAAATACAGAGACCAAATATTATATTTTCTGTGTCTGGTTAGGATTGGGAACTGGGTATTGGGCTATGTTTGTTACCCTGGCTGCCGAGCAGTTCGGAACGAATATCAGAAATACAGCAACCACCACTGTTCCAAATATGGTAAGAGGTTTGGTTCCGGTAATGATCCTGGCATTTGATCTTCTTAAACATAATTTTACGGTGATCATCAGTGCAGCCATTGTAGGATTAGTGGTTTTTGGACTGGCATTTTATTCTGCAATTACGATTTCAGAAACCCATAATAAAGACCTTGAATTTACAGAATAAGATCTGGTGTTTAATAATTTGGAAATACTGATTTTATTTATTTTAATTAATAACTATAAGTATATAAATAAATTATGAATTTTTTCAAGAAACTATGCTTTGTATATTAATTATTTGTTTAAATTTGAAATCACTAAAAACTATATTGTTAAATCTCAAAATCAAATTGTATGTCAAACAACATTTTTAAAAACGCTAAGAAATTAAACAAAGGAGCGCTTAGAAACATCGTAGGTGGTATAGGCAATCCAGATCTGTCTTTATGCGGATGCAGCTGTTCAGGTTCTGTAACAGGTCCAAAATACTGTATTCAGTACATTGCTTGTCCACAAGTATATACTTGTGATCAATCAGCGATCTAAGATCTATTTCAACAAGAAATAAACATTTCCACATTTAATATGCAAAAGCCTTTTGGTTATCCAAATGGCTTTTGTGCTTTTAGTAAATAATATACAGTAAGCTTCCAACACTTATCGTAATCCATAGAATGACCGCCATAGCCAAAGGTTTCAGACCTATCGTTTTTAAAGTTTGCAAGGACAGGGTAGAACCAATTAAAAATAAGGTTAAGTTTAGTCCTGATTTTGAAACAGTGGTAATGATTGTGCTAAAATTATCGAACAAAGGAATATAGGTGTTCAATAATATAGCAAGGATGAAATAGCCGATGAACCAAGGGATTTTAATTTTGGATTCCTTATTCTTAAAAATAAACATGGTAATAATCGAAACCGGAATGATCCATAAGGCACGGGCTAGTTTGACTGTGGTAGCTATTTTTAAAGCATCATCCCCAAACTTACTTGCCGCTCCTACTACCGAGCTTGTGTCATGAATACCTACTGCACACCATAATCCGAATTGTTCCTGGGAAAGATGTAATGCGTGACCAATCGCAGGGTATACAAACAATGCAATAGAATTTAAAGTAAAAACAATGGCCAGTGCCAGTGAAATCTGTTTCGTGCTTGGTTTAATGATAGGAGAGGTTGCTGCAATGGCACTTCCACCGCAAATTGCGGTTCCCACTGAAACAAGATAAGATAATTGCTTTTCGAGCCTGAATATTCTTCCCAGAAAATATCCCAGGATCATTACCGTAACAATACTTATAACCGTTAAAATAAGTCCTGTTTTACCAGCTTCTAAGGCTTCATTTAGTTTCAGCCCGAAACCAAGTCCGACGATCGATATCTGAAGAAGCAAATGGATGTATCGATGAAGATACTTTTCAAAAGGATTACCTAAGGAAATAGCCAATAGAAAACCCAGTGCCAATGCAATCGGGGATGAAACCCATGGAGTAAGAGTAATAATACCTAATGCAAGGAAAATTAACTTTTTTGTTTTTTCGTTTTGAATGAAACCATTCATATTGTAAAGTCTTGAATTCATGCTTCAAAATTCTACAATTAATCATTACAAAGTAAATTGTATTTTGTTATATTGGATAACTTTTGGTTATAACTGGAAGTGAAGTGAAATCGCAAAATTGCTGATTTGCAAAATTGCGGAAAGGCAAAATCGTTTTCATACAAGCCAATACTAACAATCCTCTAATTTTTAACATTGTATTATAGATCGTAATATAGACTTCGAACCTTGTAACTTGAATCCCGTATCCTGAATCCCGAATCTCATAACCCAAACCCTACACCCCGGATCTCGAACCTCGTACCTAGAATCCATTTTCAACTCTCAACTTTCAATTTTCAATTTTTAACTGTTACTAAATCTCAGAAAAAGTTTGATCAACTCAGATTGCCCGCCTTTAGGAAGAATATAGTGAAAGTTTCTTTCAACACTGAAATTCTTAATGTCGATGATGCTTAAGGTATTATTTTTCAATTCATTTAAAACAGTGCTTACGGACAGGAAAGCCATGCAATCAGAATGTAGTAAGTAGTTTTTAATGCTTTCACTGCTTCCGAGCTGCATGATTACATTCAGGTTTTCAATATCAATCCCTTTTTCTTTAATCCGGTTTTGAATAAACTCTTGCGTTCCTGAGCCTTGCTCACGGAAAATGAGATCGATGGTATATAAATCCTTCAGATTTAAAGTTCTGTTTACTAGTGGGTGACTGGCTTTTGCTACCAATACAATTTCATCTGCTTTAAAGATTTTATAATCAAAATAGGAGGATTGAGATTCCCCCTCTATCAGCCCCAAATCGATTTTGCCTTCTTTCAGCAGTGTTGAGATTGTTTCTGTGTTGTAAGTTAACAGCTCAATTTTAATATCATGATAATACGAATGAAATTTTGCCAGAATCTCGGGAAGAATATATTGAGCTATCGTTGTACTAGCTCCAATAATCAATTTTCCTTTATGTTCTGAGTTTAGTTGGTGAATTTCAAACTCCAGGTCCCTGTAAATATTGCGTATTTTTTCAGCGTACTCATAAAGTATGACACCGCTCGCAGTTAATTGAATAGAAGTGCCTTTTCTGTCAAATAGTTTAGTAGTAAGCTGATTTTCTATTTCTTTAATGTGTTTGGTTACCGCTGGTTGTGAGATATTCAATTCCTCAGATGCCCTTGTAAAGCTGAGTCTTGAAGCAACCGTATAAAAAACCTTGAGCCTGTAATCAAACATTCTGTAAAACAAATTTAGATATACAAACTTACTTAAAATGAAAACAAGAATTGATCTTAATCTCAGAGATCTGAAAAACTTTTATCCTGATCACTTTCATATCTGCGATGTTTTGAGTCTCCAATTCTCTGGTTAGTGTAAATGCTGTTACGTCCTGAGAGTAAATACGAAACAATACAGGCTATAGCTATATATATTCCGGATTCAGCACCAAACAGTTCAATACCCATAAGCATGCAGGCTAAGGGAGTATTTGTGGCTCCGGCAAATACAGCCACGAATCCCATTCCTGCTAAAAGACCAAAAGGAAGAGGAATGAATAGGGATAATGCACTTCCTAATGTTGCTCCGATAAAGAATAACGGAGTGACCTCACCTCCTTTAAATCCAGCAGATAAGGTAATGATGGTAAAAATCATTTTTAAAGCAAAATCGTAAAGTGGAAGTTGGGTTTCAAATGATTCCAGAATGACAGGAATACCTAATCCGATATATTTTGTAGTTCCTAATGCAAATACGGCAATAGCAACAATACTACCTCCAATGATAGGGCGGAATGGTGGAAATGTAACTTTTGATTTGAAAATACCTCCAGCCCAATGTATCATTTTGCTGAATGCAGCGGCACATATTCCAAAAGCAATTCCTGCTAAGATACTGTATAAGATAGATGGGAGTTCAAGTTTAGGAATAAGATCAATATGATAGTGAGTATGTTTAACATTCCATAAATTAGTTGCCCAGTCAGCAAGAATGGCAGATGCAAATGCAGGAAATATGGCATTATAACGTATTCTTCCAATTAAAAAAACTTCCAGACCAAATAATGCACCCGCTAAAGGTGTTCCGAAAACAGAGCCAAATCCTGCAGCAATAGCAGAAATGAGTAAGATTTTTCTTTCATTTTTATCCAGTCTGAATGGTTTACTCAACTGATCCGAAATAGCTCCAGCCATCTGTATGGCTGTTCCTTCACGGCCTGCAGAACCTCCGAAAAAGTGAGTAACTATTGTTCCAAGATAGACAAACGGGGCCATTTTAAATGGAATGGTCTCCTTTGGATCGTGGATATTGTCAATTAGTAAATTATTACCGGCTTCAACATCTTTTCCAAAATAATGATATATTAATCCGATTAAAAATCCGGCTACGGGAAGAAAAGCAATCAGCCAGATTTGATTTTCTCTGAAATTCGTAGCCCATTCTAAAGACTGTAAAAAGCCAGCAGAAGCACTTCCAACTAAAGCTCCAATAATGATGCTGATGCAAAGCCATTTTAAAATATAAGGAATTGCCGGGAATTTTCTAAAGAAAAATCTTAATTGAAATACTATTTTTTTACTTATCGTTCGTGAATTTTTTGACATAATAATCCTGATTAATTACAGTTGATAATCTATTAATCAGGCGTCATCAGCTTATGTAAAGCGGTTGGGTAAGGAAGAACACCATTTCCTTTTCAGTTACAAAGATAGATATTATTTGTTAATTGTAATGCATTGCTTTATCGATCTCAACAGGATTATTATATTTTTTTATTACCTCCTGCATACTTTTTGTCTGCGTATTGAGCTCATCCACGGTACGGATTTCTTTTCCGTTGATATTGATATTAAGATTTGTCGCCGTTTTGCTTATGGTATTTCTCTCAAAGGCAAAAGGATCATTATAAAACTCCATCATCAGTTTTTGTTTTTGTTTTTCATTAATAGGTACAGCCTTATTCCCAAAGTTGGCCTCCAGAAAGTCTTGTGTAGGATAGGTCTCCTTTAGTTTTTGACTTTTTACCAGATGATAAATGAAATTATGACCAGAATCTGACAGGTCAAAAACTAAGCCCGGCAATCCACGAAACTTGAATGGCCCTTCATTAAGGGGAATATCTTTAGAGAACCAGGCCGTCCAGTTTCTTCCGCCAAATCTCGTGGTCGCTTTTTGCAAAGTATAATTCTCAACTTTTTTTACTTCATTAGAAATAGTCCAGTTGATCTTGTCCGTAGTTTTAAATGAATAGTATCCGGCTTTTATATTAATGAAATTTTCATTATCAAAAGAATTGACCTTCCTTTTAACCACCTGTCCGGACATATCGGTATAACTGGAATTTTGTCCGAATTTCTTATTTAAAGAATCCGTAATTGCCAGATCTTGTCCATAAAATTTGACTTCTTTTGGGCCAATATCCAGAATCATATTCTGCTTCTGATATCCAGTTTCAGTGGAATCCATTTTATATTGAAGTTCATATATAAAACGATGCGTCTGCGACTGAAATAAACAGATGATCAATAGAGTAGTTAATGTAAAAATACTTTTCATGGTAGAAGAAAGTTTTTATTTAAAAAGGGATTCTATCTCACTATGCTTGGTTTACGAAACTCGAATTTAAGTTTACAAAAAAGGTTTCATCTCATCTTCTATTTGGGTTCTTAGCTCCATCAGTCTTTTTGCATACTGTTCCTGTTGTTTTTCTTCGTCAGTTTCGGGGATCCATTTTGGGACAGGAAGTTTTTTCCCATTTTCATCTACAGCTACAAAAACAATGATACAGTGCGTTTTCTTATCAAAAGTAGGCTGTTTGAGGTTTCTGGAAAATACATTGATTGAAATATGCATGCTGGAAGAACCTGTATAGATGACCTGTGCTTCTACTTTTACAATCTCTCCGATTTTAATGGGTTCATAAAATCTAATTCCTCCCACATAAACAGTTACTGAATAATTTCCACTCCAGGTGGTTGCACAAGCATAACCCGCTTGGTCTATCCATTTCATCACGCTTCCTCCGTGAACATTTCCTCCATAATTAACATCCGATGGTTCCGAGATAAACTGAAACGTAATTGGCTTATTCTGCATTGTATAAAATTTGAATAAAGATATTTAATAATTTTCAAAATCATAGATTAAATCATAATTTTGGAGGATGAAAGCTTATAAGAAGCTTTTAGAATAACTTAAAAATGATAATGAAAGATGAAAAAAGTATTCCATCTCAATACCTGTGATACCTGTAGAAAAATATTAGCACAGTTTGACCTTACCGGTTGGGAACTTCGTGAGATTAAAAAAGAACCGGTTACAGAAGAAGAGTTGGCTGAAATGTACAAAAAGACAAAATCTTACGAAGCATTGTTCAGCAAAAAATCAACGCAGATCAAGCTACGGGGGTTAGATGTAAAGGCATTACAGGAAAAGGATTTCAAAAACTTATTATTAGATCATTATACATTTTTGAAGCGCCCTGTTTTTTTAACAGACAAAGAAATTTTTATAGGAAATGACAAAAATAATGTTGAGAATTTAAAAGAGTTCTTTGGTGTTAATTAATTCCTTTCTAAGTTTAAAAAAAATATAAAATTGAAAACGGTCAGTCCGTAGCGAATTTATTTTAGGATTCTGATGTATTTCAGACAAAACAATCGGCAAACACGGTTAAATATCTGGTAAACTATACCGGATATTTACTTTTTTATAGGATTTTAATTTGAATTTTGATTTCTGCCTTTTTTGTATTTTAGCGATGATGAAAAAAATACCCTGATTCTTTTTCCCACATATATCAATTGATATGGGGATATTTTTTCATCTTTAATTTTATAAAACACAGAAATAGTAAAGAAATTATGATGGAAAAAAATTTTAATCCCGTAATAAAAACGGTACAGAGCTTAAGAAAGCTTAGTATGGATGTCATGCTCACCAATAAAGAAATTGTAGAGAGCAATGATGTGATTATGCAACAAATTGCAGAAGGTGGCAAACTCATTCTTGCCTCCAATGATAGTATTATCATTAATCTATGGCTTAATGATAAAGCGAAACTGGTCGAAAATACAATTGTACTCTTGTGTATTTTTAAAAGTATTGAAGATAAATTCAAAAATAAAGACTCTTCGTTTTTGACGGAAACCTGGCAGGCTCACAACCATTATAAAGATGTTGTGTTCAATAATTTGAAAGAATTAAAGAGGATCGGAGATGTCATTTTTGTGTCAGAGAATCTTAAAAATTGGAAAGATATTTGGAAGGCCGTTTCATCAAACATAAACAAAATTATTTCTATATCAGAAACATACAGGTTGAAATTGGCATTAATGGAAAATCTGCAGCCTGAAGAAATTGATGGTTTAACGTTGGATATTCTTAAACATATTCCATGGAACTACTCTGATGAAGAGGCTTGTCTATATGAGAAAGAATATGTGGAAGCATATCATAAATTAAAAGAGTCCCAATCCAGAAGAAAGAATTTATGGGATAAAGTACTCAACATTTTGGTGAGTGGTGTTGAAGAAACACCCACTCATAGAGTACAGATGAAAAGGTGGATGGAAGTTCTTCATAATTAATACTTTATTTTTTTTGACTGTATTTTTATTTAAACATTTAATTAAAGATGTTTTTGGGTAAGTAAGAATTTGTGTATCAGAATTTTTATATTTGTTAGTACCAAAAAACTATTACTATGTTTAAAAATGTTCAAAAAATTAAAAGTTTAGGCAGAGCAGACCTAAAAAAGATTGACGGAGGAATCAGACCAATTGTCAACTGCAATGTTTTATGTGGTGGCGGAGGTGGAGTTGTTTCGAACACTCCGGGAGTTGGTGACGTTTGTACTCCGGACAGGAGACTATGTTGTATTTGCCTATAGATTAAAAAAGACTGTATCATGTACAGTCTTTTTTCTTTTCAGTAGTATCCATCGAAAAGAAATATTTTAGCAATATTTGCATTTAATTATTTAACCAGATGAAATTTATTTTGTTGTTGTCCTGTTTTGTGTGCAGTCTTTCTCATGCACAAGGAAATACAGCATTAAAAATAGCTGATACCTCTAAAACATTAGATACTTTAGAGTATCTCAAAAGTAATTTTGAAATCAAAAAACGGCAGTATATTGGAAAACCTTTTTCGTGTCTGCTGAGTAAAATGCTGAAAATACAGCCGAAAACAGTTTGGAATACACCGGCTATGAACGATAGTACGACTGTTGAAAAGTCCTTGTTCCGTTTTTATGACATCAATTATCCGATCTTAAATGAGACCAAAATGCTGATTACATGGCAAACAGGATTTTCTTATAAGACACTTGATATTTATAGCAAAAGAAATAAATATTATTTTACAAATGCAGAAAGGAAGCTATATGGAAGCAAAATAATTAAGGATATTCTGGTGTATCGCTAAAATTTATTATCTGGGTCTGGAATATATTTAATTATCTTTATTTTAATAATGGAAGCAATACGAAACTATTTTGAACAATCTGTTTCTATGTCTGATAAAGACTGGGAACTGTTTGCATCAAAATTGAAAACTGAAAAATTTTCTAAAAAGCAATTTTTAATCAATGCCAATGAAACAGAGCACTATCTTTCTTTTATTGAAAAAGGGACAGTTCGTTTTTTTATTCCCAAAGAGATTGAAGATTTTACTTTTTCGTTTTCGTTTGCGGGTGAATTTGTAAGTGCATATGATTCCTTCCTTACACAAAAGCCCTGTTCATACAGTATACAGGCACTGGAGGAGACCGTTTTGTGGAGAATAGCTTATGAGGATCTCAATCTTATTTATGCCGAGACAGAGATAGGAAATAAGATAGGAAGATTAGCAAGTGAGAGACTGTACCTTGAAAATTTTAAAAGGGAGATCTCACTACTTACGCAAACCGCTGAAGAGCGATATTTGAATTTATTTTCAGAACAACGTCATATTCTGAAGCAAATTCCTCTCAAATACATTGCTTCCTATATCGGAATTACCCCACAGGCATTGAGTAGAATTCGTCGTAAAATTTCTTAACATAGGTTCATTGTTTTGAAAAAATGGATAGTGCAATTTTGTAAATAAAAATGCCAGAATCTATTTTACCTATCGTATTTGTGATCTCTTTGATCATCTTGAAAATAACTACAAAAAAATATGATTTCAGTTTATCCGGACGTATTGCAATGATGGTTATGCTTATTACAACAGGAATTGCCCATTTCGTCTATGCGGAAGGAATGGCCTTAATGCTTCCTGAATGGATCCCATTTAAACAAACCTTAATTTTTGCTACCGGAATACTGGAAATTGTAGCCGGAATTTTACTATTGATACCAAAATATCAGAAATGGGTAGGCTGGGGTATCATCTTATTTTTTATTTTGATCGTACCTGCTAATATTTACGCTGCTATAAAACACGTTAATATGCAAAGTGCCGGCTATGATGGAAAGGGTGCTGCCTATTTATTCTACAGAATTCCACTGCAGGTAATTTTTATTGGCTGGGTATATTTTTCTGCTATAAAATGGCCTTTTAAATGGGGTGTGGGTAAACACAGAAACGAAACGTATCATATAAACTTGTAATTTCTTAAAAAAAAGCCGTAGAACGATTATTCTACGGCTTCTATATTTAAAATGCTTTTTTATTTATACAAAAGGAGCTTTTACTACTTTCGCAGGAATATTTTTATTTCTAACCTGAATAAAGATATCTGATCCTAATTTAAAATGAGGTTTAGCAACATATGCTAGCCCTAAACCAATCTTTTTCATTGGAGACTGAGTTCCTGAAGTTACTTTTCCAATCACATTTCCTTCAGCATCTACAACAGGGTAATCGTGTCTTGGTACTCCCTTATCCTGAAGTTCGAAAGCAACTAACTTTCTGGTAACTCCTTCTTCTTTTTGCTTGGCAAACGTATCTTTAGAAACAAAATCTTTATCAAATTTTGTAATCCATCCTAAACCTGCTTCAATGGGTGAAGTTGTGTCATCGATATCGTTTCCATACAGGCAAAATCCTTTTTCAAGTCTTAAAGTATCTCTTGCTGCTAAACCGCAAGGAATAATCCCTTCAGTTTCTCCGGCTTTAATAACTGCATCCCAAAGCGTTACTGCATTTTCATTATTAAAATAAATTTCAAAACCTCCGCTTCCTGTGTAGCCTGTATTCGAAATAATAACATCATTAATTCCTGCCACAGATCCTACTGTAAAATTGTAGTAAGGGATCTCAGATAAATTGACATCAGTTAGTTTTTGAAGAATTGCTGTAGCATTAGGACCTTGAATAGCCAGAAGAGACATCTCATCTGAAGCATTGATCATTTTAGCACCGAAAGTGTTATATTTTGAGATATGATTCCAATCCTTTTCAATATTTGAAGCATTAACTACAACAAAATATTTCTCATCATCCATCTGATAAACGATAAGGTCGTCCACAATACCACCGTCCTCATTAGGAAGACAAGAATATTGAGCTTTTCCTTTTTCTAAAGCATCTATGTTATTCGTAGTAACGAATTGCAAAAGCTCCTTAGAACCGGGACCCTCAATGAAAAATTGTCCCATGTGAGAAACATCGAATATTCCTGCGTTTTCTCTTACTGCAAAATGTTCTTCCGTAACTCCGGAATATTGTACAGGCATTTCGAATCCTGCGAAAGGTACTATTTTCGCTCCTAAAGAAACGTGTTTGTCGTACAAGGCTGTTTTCTTCATATTTATTTCTATTACTTTATTTTAAAACTATTGAAGGTTTCGTTAAAAAGATTCATATAATTACCATTCCAGTATTTCTGGCCACAATTGATGGAAACAATGAACAGGTTTTGGTCTTTTTGGAAAACTCTTGTAACCCAGAAAAGCTTTTCATGTTCATCCAGATATTCATAAAAGTATTCGGTATATCCTTTTTTGCCCTTACTAGATTTTATCTTTTTTTCTTCATCGTTAGACTTATAGAGGGCAAGGATGAATTTTTTTGTTTCCTCCTTGGGTAAATTCAGATCATGGTACTCTGAAATGGTGATCGCTCCGATTTCATTGGTAGGAAAAATATTGACAATATCATTGTCATTCGTAGATTTCCATCCTTCAGGAACATTGATTGAATAAGTAGGACTATCATAAACAGTTGCTTTTTGAGCAAATGTGAAATAACCAAGCATCAGGGTTAGTACTACGATCAGATTTTTTTTCATCTAAAAATGGTGTTTATATTCTTCCAGAATGATTTTGAACCACTCGGTAAAGTTTTCCGGATTATTGGAGATCTCTTTATCCAGATCAGCCATGGAAATATATTTCACTTCCTCAACTTCTTCTTTATTTAAAGCAAAATCAGCATCATAATTTCCTACGAATACATGATCTAATTCATGTTCCCAAAGTCCACCGCCAACATCAGCTTTATAAATAAAATTGAACTTTTCTGAAAGTTCAGCCTCTATTCCTAACTCTTCTTTTACTCTGCGTTTTGCACCTTCGAGATAGCTTTCACCATTTCGTGGGTGGGAGCATACTGCATTGGTCCATTGATTAGGTGAATGGTATTTTTCTGAAGCCCTCTTTTGCAAAAGCATTTCGCCTTTATCATTAAATAGAAATACTGAAAAAGCACGGTGTAGCAAGCCGTTAATATGTGCCTGCTGTTTTTCCATTAAACCTAAAACATTGTCTTCGGGATTTACTAAGACTACCAATTCTTCCATTCCTACAAATGTAAGTCTTATAAATGTATTTTGGAAATTTTTGGGAAAACATCATATGGATGCAAATTATTCGACTGAAACCTTAAAAGTTATGACTTCTATAGTTCAATGCTCCTTTTTTCTTTTCTCAATGCAGATGATGAAAAACCAAAATATTTCTTAAGCGTCTTATTCAAATGACTTCCATCCGTAAATCCCAGACTCCATGCAATCTCTTGTAGTGGAGTATTGGTATATCTTATTCTGTTTATTGCTATTTGAAGCTTTGTCTTGTGAATATATTCTTTTAACGATTCATTGGCATTTCTTTTAAAATATTCACTGAAATACTTTTGGGAAACATTGAACTTTTCTGAGAGATAAACAATGGACAGCAGATCTTCATTAATAATATTCTGGTTGATATGCTGAATAATCCCCGAAAATTTGCTTTCGTTCTTTTCTTTGCTGCTGATTAGCTTTGAGCTTATAATGGTTAGGATAGATGAAAGTGAGTTGGCGATCAGTGTTTCAGAATATTCTGCATTCTGATCTTTTTCATGGACAATAATATCGAATAATCTTTTTACCTGTTCCTTGTCCCTGCTTTCAGCAAAAGGAAGCCCGGTGGTAAAGTCATAAAATCCTATAATATAATTAAGCTTACTGTACCATTCTGAATAATTAATAGAAGTGTTTTTAAGGTTCTTAAAATAATGTTCTGTAAATCGGATGAATAAGAATCTGGTGGGTTCGATGATTTCATAAGCATGACACTTTGAATAAGGGAGCAGGAAGAAATCATCAGGCTGATAATTCTGAATCTTATATTCCATACTCTGGATTCCTTTCCCGGAAAGGATAAATACCAGTTCAAAAAAACTGTTTTTCCGGAAACGGTCTTTCCATTCCGATAGTTCCACTATTTCTATTTCAATAAGCTCATGTATATGATCCATTACTACATCGACAGGTTAATGCAAAAGTAAATCTTTTATTTGTACTCAATATTCAATTTTTTGTACTCTTTTTAATGATACAGGCCTGCATAGCTTTGTAAAAAAAAGATGGATTATAAAAGTATAGCAAAAAAAACACTTGGACATTTGTATCAAGCTCACTCGAGCATCAGAAACTCCGGAATAGACAATTCGCTTATTGCATTGGTTGAATTAAGGATATCTCAATTGAATGG
The DNA here is from genome assembly GCF_002216065.1 of Chryseobacterium sp. T16E-39. Lineage (NCBI taxonomy): Bacteria > Pseudomonadati > Bacteroidota > Flavobacteriia > Flavobacteriales > Weeksellaceae > Chryseobacterium > Chryseobacterium sp. T16E-39. The sequence continues at coordinate 4,860,284 of NZ_CP022282.1, forward strand.
GTGTGCTTATTGTTGCAGTTTTCACTCACAGGAGTTAAGGGATATGGGCATAGAGCAGTCTTTAATTGATAAAATTCCAGGATACAAACATTCTGAATCATTTAATAACAGACAGCTTTTAGTCCTGAAATGGGCGGATGCAGTGACCTGTTTGACAGATAACAGAGATGAGCTATTCATAAAGTTACAGTCAGAGTTTTCAGAAAGAGAGATTGTAGAGCTTACTGCCAGTATTTCTCTAATGAATGCCTTGAACAGATTGAGAATAAGCTTAGGTGAAAAATTCTGAAGAATAATTGTAGAAGACGAAATTATGAATAATGCATATCCTTGGATATTTATTGGATTTGGAAAGACCTTTCAGGGAAAGTTTAATAATTAACCTGAAGCAAAACGGAAAATTTTCAATCATAATTGCAAAATTGATTAATTAAATGTTTAATTTATTCATATATTATAGTTTTTAATAGTAAAATTTTAATATAAACGAAGTTTAACAGCTCCTTTTATTGTAAAAATCGTAACTTTGTCATTCAAATTTTTATGATGGAGTTAGATTATATCGAACACGTAAGTCCTATACTTAAGGACGGGGTAAAAAACTACTTAATAGATATTGACGGGACAATTACAGATGATGTTCCTAACGAAGAACCTGAAAGAATGGTGACCTGTGAACCTTATCCGGATGCTTTGGCAACAGTAAACAAGTGGTACGATGAAGGACATCAGATTTGTTTTTTTACTTCACGAACTGAAAATTTAAAACAAATTACCATTGACTGGCTGGACAAACATGGATTTAAATACCACAGTGTTTTATGCGGAAAACCAAGAGGAGGAAATTATCACTGGATTGATAATCACCTGGTAAGAGCCACAAGATACAAAGGGAAATTTACTGATCTGGTCGAAAAACAAGTAACTATCGAAGTTTTCAAGGAAGATTAAAATATAATTCAGAGATTTAAAAATTAAATAATAAGGTACCACACTAAATTTTTTAATTTTTAAATCTTTTTAATTTAAATATATACTGTATTTATGAAAGTTTTAGCAAATGACGGTCTGGATCAATCTGGAATTGATGCACTGACTGAAAAGGGGTTTGAAGTAATCACGGCAAAAGTACCACAGGAATTTTTGGTGGATTATATTAATGAACATAAGATCCGTACTTTACTGGTTCGTAGCGCGACACATGTAAGAAAAGATATTATCGACAATTGTCCATCGATTGAAATTATTGGGAGAGGGGGAGTTGGTATGGATAACATTGATGTAGATTATGCAAGAGAAAAAGGAATTCACGTGATCAATACGCCTTCCGCTTCTTCGGAATCAGTGGCTGAATTGGTATTTGCCCATTTGTTTTCAGGAGCTAGGTTTTTACAGGATTCCAACAGAAAGATGCCTTTAGTAGGGGATACTGAGTTTGCAGGACTTAAGAAAGCATATGCCAAAGGAATTGAATTGAGAGGAAAAACCATCGGAATTGTAGGCATGGGAAGAATTGGACAGGAGGTAGCTAGAATTGCATTGGGGTTAGGAATGAGGGTAGTTGCTGCTGATAATAATGTAGGAAAAGCTAGTATTAAAGTTAAGTTTTACAATAATCAGTTCATCAATGTAGATATAGAAACTGAACCTTTACAGGAGGTTTTAAAGCATTCAGATTTTATTACACTCCATGTACCTGCACAGAAAGATGGGTATATGATTGGAAAGAATGAGTTTGAAATCATGAAAGATGGAGTTGCTATTGTTAACTGTTCCAGAGGAGGAGTAATTGATGAGGTTGCTTTAATTGAAGCACTTGATGCAGGAAAAGTGAGGTTTGCAGGGTTAGATGTTTTCATTAATGAACCTACTCCTTCAAAAGAAATCCTCAACCATTCTAAAATATCACTGACACCACATACAGGAGCATCGACTCTGGAAGCACAGGATAGAATTGGTCTTTCTTTAGCAGAACAGATTTCCAGCATCTTACAAATTCACTAATAGATGTTTGAATATCCAAATAAAAAAACACCTCAATTGAGGTGTTTTTTGTTATATATTATTTTTATTCTTTAATAGATCTCTGATTTCCATTAGTAATTTTTGGTCATCAGTTGGTCCTGCTGGAGCAGGCTCTTCTTTTGCTTTGGATATTTTATTAATTCCTTTGATCATCACGAATAAAACAAGAGCAATACATAAGAAATTAATAACTGCTGCCAAAAAGTTACCATAAGTAACACCGTTCCAGACTAATGTTTTGATGTTTTCTGCGCCTGCAGCTTTTAGAGCAGGATTAAGTAAAAGAGGTGTAATAACATCTTCTACAAATGATGAAACGATCTTTCCGAAAGCTGCACCAATGATTACCCCTACTGCAAGATCAATGACATTGCCTTTGACTGCGAATTCTTTAAATTCTTTTATAAATCCCATAATTTATTTTTTTTATGTTGTGTATTACACAAATATAACTAAAATTGTTATTTTTTTCGCTCTTATGGGATATTTATTTGTATTCTTTTTAAATAAAATGAATGTGGTATCATGGCATTTGGCATTAATAAAAAATATTATACATTAGTCGAATACTAATATGAAATGAAAATATTTACGAAGGAGCAAATAAAAGATTGTGACCAATTCACGATATCAAATGATCAGATATCTTCTATAAAATTAATGGAACGTGCTGCACAATCATGTGTCAGCTGGTTGTCTGAACACTGTAAAAATCATAAAAAGTTTGTCGTTTTCTGCGGTAAAGGAAATAATGGAGGAGATGGGTTTGCTATTGCTAGACTGCTGCATGCAGAAGGATTTGAGGTCGATGTATTTGTCAGCAGCCCAAAATCAACATTTTCCGATGATGCGCAGGTTAATTTTGAAAGATTAGAGGGAGTATCTGGAATTTCAATAGAGAAATTCAGTGAGGTTTTTCAATATCAGTTTGATCATGATACGGTTGTTATCGATGCACTTTTTGGAATAGGCTTATCAAGAGTTTCGGAGGGAGAATACAAAGAGCTCATCGACTATTTAAATGTTGTTAATGCCGTTAAAATATCGATAGATGTTCCTTCAGGACTTTTTGCAGATAAGATTTCTGATGACACTTCAAGTATATTTAAAGCAGATTATACACTAAGCTTTCAGTTTTGGAAAAAGAGTTTTATGCATCCTGAAAGTGGAAAATTCACTGGAAAAGTTGAGATATTAGATATAGACTTAAATAAGGATTATATCTATATCACAGAAACTGACGACTTCGCTATTAATGATGAATTGGTCAAAAGCATCTTTAAACCAAGACAGGAGTTTTCTCACAAAGGAACATATGGAAGGGTAAATATTGTTGCGGGTAGTTATGGAAAGATGGGAGCTGCGGTACTTGCTACAAAGGCTGCTTTAAAGACTGGTGCCGGTCTTACTTTTAGTATGACTCCAGGTTGCGGATATGATATTTTACAGACTTCGTGCCCCGAAGCAATGTTTATAAAAACGGGTGATCAATTTACAAACACTTGGGAGATCAATGAAAATTCAGTTTATGGAATCGGGCCAGGAATGGGAACAAATTCTGAAACACAAAAAGCACTTTTGAAATTTTTAAAAGAATATGAAGGGGCTTTGGTTTTAGATGCAGATGCACTGAATATGATTTCCGAAAATAAGAAAAACCTGAACCTGATTTCAAAGAACACGATCATTACTCCTCATCCTAAAGAATTTGAAAGATTGTTTGGAGAAACTAAAGATTCTTTTGAAAGATTGGAATTGGCTCGTCAGAAAGCAAAGGAGTATCAAATTTACATTGTATTGAAAGATCACCACACACAGGTTGTAAGTCCGGAAGGTAAAGTGTATTATAATACCACTGGAAATGCTGGTTTAGCTAAAGGTGGGAGTGGAGATGTTCTTACGGGAGTATTAGCTTCATTATTGGCACAGGGATATTCGGAGGAAGAAGCAGCTGTTTTAGGTGTGTGGATTCATGGAAAAGCGGCTGATTATGCAGCAGAAAAATATTCAAAAGAATCGATGCTTCCTTCTGATTTAATTAACGAATTTGGGAATGTATTTGAAAAACTGAATAAAAAAACAGCGGTTAAATTATAACCTCAAAAATAGATTTACAAGCTGAAACATATTAAAAAAGCCACAATTCAATTGTGGCTTTTTGTATCTTAAAAGAGTTGGTTCCTATTCTGGTTTGGCATTTTGCTCAGGGGTGATTCTGAACTTTTTAGAAATCAACATAATAATTACTCCGGCAATCATAAAAGGGATAGAAAGTACCTGACCTGTATTTAAATTCCCAATCTGTATAAACTCATCTCCCTGTGGCTCCTTTAAGAACTCTACAAAGAATCTTACTGCCCAAAGAATGATGAAGAATAATCCGAATAACCATCCTTGCTGATATTTCTTATCCGTCTTTTTGTAAAGAACCCATAAAAGGATAAACAGACACACATAGCCAAATGCTTCGAACAGTTGAGTAGGATAACGCGGTACCGTAATACCATATTCGCTGCTTTGCTGTGGGAAAAGTAAAGCAAAAGGTGAATTGGGATCAACAGGTTTTCCTACAATCTCTGAGTTGAAAAAATTACCCATTCTTACAAAAGCACCTCCTAATGCAACGACAATTCCGATTCTGTCATAAACCCAAAATGGATTTTTCTTAATGATTTTAAATGAATAATAAAGCGTAGTGAAGATCAGTGCGATAGTAGCACCGTGACTTGCCAATCCTGAAAACCCTGTGAATTTCAATCCGTTTTTTGTGCTGATGGGTAAAAATACACTCCAGAAATCCTCTTTGAACAATTCTGGCTGATAGAAAATAACGTGTCCCAATCTTGCACCAAGAATAGTTCCAATTAAAGTCCATGTAAAGAGAGGTTCTAGATATTTAATGTTTACATTATCAATTTTAAAGATCCTTGCCATTATAATATAACCCAGTCCAAATGCGAAAATGAACATAAGGCTATAAAAATGAAGAGTAACAGGGCCCAGCTTAATTCCGTTTGAAGGATCCCATATTTTAAAAGGAGTTTCCAATTCAACCTTATCAGAAGCTGCAATCGGTTTGTCTGATTTTACAGCATATTTAAAAGTTTCAATGTTTTCTTTAGTAGCGTCAGTTTCAATTAATTTGAAGTTCTTGTCGAAAAATTGATACTTGGCGCTTTTATATTTGCTCAAAATAATAGAGCCGGATTCATAAGCTGGTTCAAAGTTGGATTTATTCAGAATAACCAAAACATTATTGTTTATTGGCCTGTCAACAAAAGAATCCAGATTTACTATTTCAGTTGTTGAATAGATTTTTACTGGAATTTCTGTAGAATTCACTTTTAAAGTTCCGTCCGAAAGACCACCTGGATATTCCTGTGCAAAAAGACATTGGCCTATGAACGCAAATACCACGAGGTACATTCTGAAAAAGATATTACTCATTTCTATTTTTTTGATAGTTTATATTGAATTTTTATTTCTTTGGGGGAACAGGGTCATATCCACTTCCTCCCCAGGGATGGCATTTCAAAATTCTTTTTATACCCAACCAAAATCCTTTAAAAATACCATGAACCTGCAATGATTCTACCATATAATGAGAACATGTAGGTTCGTAACGGCAGTTTTTAGGAAGTAAGGGCGAGATAAACCATTGGTAAAATTTAATTAAAATTACCAAAGGAAAAGTAATGATTTTATTGATTGTTAATTTCAAAACAATGCAAAAATAGGGTAAAAAAATGAAAATTAGTTTAAATTTGTTATAAGTTTCGGGAGGGTAAAACTGAAACAATCAAACAAAAATCTTAAAGTATCTTGAATCAAAATATTCCGTTAGCTGAGAAATTGAGACCTAAAACTTTAGATGAAGTCCTTGGGCAGGAACATCTTACAGGTGAGAAAGGGACAATAAGAAAAATGATCGAGAATGATACATTGAATTCTCTTATTTTATGGGGGCCACCAGGGACGGGAAAGACAACGTTAGCCGAAATTATCTCTGAAAAATCGGGAAGGAAGTTTTATAAACTTTCGGCAGTTTCGTCCGGTGTAAAAGATGTCCGTGATGTAATCGATGAAGCTAAAAAGCAGAATTTGTTTTCCGGAAAATCACCTATTTTATTTATTGATGAAATTCACCGGTTTAACAAATCACAACAGGACTCGTTACTCCATGCTGTAGAAAAAGGGTGGATCGTTTTAATTGGTGCTACTACAGAAAACCCCAGCTTCGAGGTAGTTTCTGCTTTGCTTTCAAGAAGTCAGGTTTATATCCTGAAAGCTTTGACTTACGAAAAGTTGGAAGAACTTGTTGATATTGCTTTAAAGCAATATAATAAGGAAGAGGGTGTGGATTTAAAAATAACTGAGAAAGGAGCATTTATTCAATATTCCGGGGGTGATGGCAGAAAGCTTATCAACTCTGTAGAACTTGTTCTCAATCAGTATAAGAATTCAGAAACAAAGGAGATTTCTAATGAAGATGTTCTCGATGTTTTGCAGGAAACGATGGCGCTGTATGATAAAAATGGAGAACAACATTATGATATTATTTCTGCTTTCATCAAATCTATGCGTGGAGGTGATCCAAATGGAGCGGTATATTGGCTAGCAAGAATGATTGCAGGGGGAGAGGATATCAAATTTATTGCAAGAAGGATGCTCATTCTGGCGGCCGAAGATATTGGGTTGGCGAATCCGAATGCCTTAGTCATTGCCAATAATTGCTTCCAGGCAGTAAATGTAATCGGTAACCCGGAATCAAGGATTATCTTAAGCGAAACAGCTGTATATCTTGCCGTTTCTCCGAAGAGCAATTCAACCTACATGGCTATCAATAACGCATTGGCTTTGGTAAAGCAGACGGGAAACCTTCCTGTGCCTCTACACCTTAGAAATGCTCCTACTAAATTAATGAAGGATCTTAACTATGGCAAAGACTATAAATATGCTCATTCTTATGAAGGTAATTTTGTAGATCAGGATTTCCTGCCGGAAGAAATTAAACATACAAAATTATATGAGCCGGGAGATAATGCAACCGAAAAAAAGATCTACGATGAACTAAAGAAGAAGTGGAACAATAAATATTAAAAAAAAGGATACTCGTTCGAGTATCCTTTTATATTATATCGGTAAATATTATTTCTGAGTAGTCGTAATGAATAATGATTTCTTACCATTGTAATCCTTTACTTCAGTCTTCGCTAAAATATCCGCGTAGATGGGAGTGTCAGTATTAGTGAATTCATAGCCTTCAATAATTACCGGGGTTTCTTTTGGCAGATCGTTTTGTGTATTAAGCTGTGCTAATGTTATCCTATCCAGATTTTCATAACCTTTCTTAATTTTAAACTCAGTAATTCCATTTTCCGCAATGTAACTGAATTTTTTAAGGTTCTGCGGTAAGGTAGCGGGAGTTTTATACACATGCATACTTTGGATGAAATCAGGCTTGTCTTTGAACATATTTACAGTTCCTACGATATCGTTAGCGACAGCAAATTTAGCAGCAGGGTTCTTCTGGCCAAACAAAAAGGCGGAAGATAATAACAAAAAAGAATAAAGTATTTTTTTCATAATCTATAGAATAAGTAACTATTAAAAACTTGCTAAATATAAGTATTTTTTATAAAATTAAAATGGAAATTTGATCTAAATTGTAAATTTTGTATTGATAACGCATTTCGCTAAGATTCTAAATTTTGGTTTCCATTGCTGTCATCTTTTTTATCAACCAGATTTTTGATCATGTTTTTGAATCTCTGGAACATAAAAGAACTTAATAATAAAATAACTCCTAACAGAATAAAAGCAATGATCCTGGAGATATTGTCCATTTGCCAAACATCATAGGCATAAAGCTTGAGGATTGTAATTCCGATGAGTGTAAATCCAATTTTGTTAAATTCTGGGTTGTCGTTCTTTAAACCGGTATAAATGAAAATGCTGGAAAGGATGGCCCAAATAATTGGTAGATATAAAATGCTGAAATGTTTTTGCAACGGGTAAAGTGTAGAAATGGTTGCGGTTCCCAGGATATAAAAATGATACATCTCACAGCTTACTATAACAACCAAGATAAATGCGGATATCCAATAGAATACCCGTGTTTTTGATAAATGCAGTGTCGGTCTGAGTTTCCGGTAAATATAAATGATAGGAATTACGTATAGTAAATAAATGGCGTAGGTGGTAATTGTTATCTTTTTTAATAAAATAGAAGTAATAAGCTCTGATGCACAAAATGAAACATGAATTATCGTAAGAAAAAAGAATATATAGATCAACCCAATTTCGGTGTATCTGTTCATCTCCAGTTTTTTATTTAGCAATAGTAAAATGAAGATATAATACAAACTAAGCAATAATCCCAAACAGAGAATAATAGCAAAGGGTTTTTCTGAAACCTGATATATCAGTTCAAATAACAAAGCAAAATAAATAGTTGCATAGCTTATAATTTTAAAGGCATTTTCAAAGAAGCTGTTTTTCGTGAAATTACTTCCAGGCAACCTTTTAAGTAACATTAAATTAAAGAATAACGTCACAATTGTTATGACACTCGTTAAAAAAACGGGATTCAAAATAGCAGTAAGCTGTTTTGAATCGAAATACTGTGTCCACGTAATAATTTGTGCAATTAAGACCAAAGGGAAAAGAATGTAAAAGAATGTTTTGAAAATACTGATAGTAGTTTTTTTCCAGATGAAAAGAAGTAGGGTAGCTTCAATGGCCCACACACTGGTAATTAAATGTGTTTTAAATTGTAAAACCACAGCAATTGTCACCAGACTTATTGTAAGTCCTGCAAAAACAGAATATGCACTTCCAAAACTTTTATTTCTGTATTCTTTGAAAAGTAATCCACCATTAACCAATGCAAAAACAACGGGAAAAATAATGACAGGTTCATAGCCAAGCGTATTGAATATATAAACTAAACTCAATGTACTGAAGAAATTAACAAGAACCAGTAATATGGTATCGAAAGAAGAGAGGATGTTCTTCTTGCTATAATTCAATAATGCAAAAGCATAGAAAATGACATAATTTATAAGGTAAAAATATATACTTTGTATTTCTGGTTTTTCCATAATCCAGTATAAAAGATATAAGTGGGTGAAAAAAAATGCGATTCCACCAACGCTTTTCCATTGTTTTAGGAATGTAATGATCAGCATTCCTATATTAAGGACAGATATGTAGGTAAACAAAAATAAATAATTACTCTGTCCTGTGCTTATCATCAGGGGAGCTAAAAATCCACCAAATAATGAAAAGATAATGAGGATTTCACTTTTATAAAGATAAGAAAGGATTATAGATAGCAGAGTGATGCAGCATGTAATGATAAAAGCGGTATTTTGGGTGAACAGATGGTATTCCCGAAATGCTATTGTAGTGGTAAAGTATAGGATCGCAATTCCTCCTCCCAAGATGATAGAGGAAAAAACAGTATAATTTTTCCGTAAAAAATGACCTATTATAATTATTATAGAACCGATAGACAGGCCTATTGCTGCTCTTGCTGTTTCATTGATCCAATTTTTATCGATAGCATATTTTACAAAATAACCGATCCCAAGGACTAGTGTGAAAATTCCTATAACGGCTAAGATGTTTTGTTTGAGAAAAGTAAATATAGGGCTCAGCCAATCTTTCTGAGGGTTTGTCGGAATTTCCTCTTGGATAACGGGATTAATTTCGGGCGATGACTGTGTTCTTTGTTGGGTTTCAAATGAAGGAATTTCCTGAGTGAGGATTCCGGGTTCTTCTTTTGTCTCGCCAGTAGTAATATGCTTAGGCGTATTTTCCTGTAGATCTGAAATTTTACTTTCAAGCCCCTTTATCTTATTATTTAAGTTGTTGTAAATAATTACAACTAATATAATTAATATAATAACCAGGAAATTTGCCATCATAGTTTTACTTGTTTAATCAAATATAAATAAATGTTTGGAATGACGGGTTATAAACAATTAATCCATCATATAGACATATGATGGATTAACGGTGTATAGTGATTAAATTAAATCTTATTCAGATACCTTATAAATATAGAATGAAGCTACACTTGATCCTAATAATCCAACGTCAAGAACTGAAGATCCTACAAGTCCAAATGAAATCTTGTCTCCGGCTTGTAAAGAATATAATGAGTTCAAGCTAGATTCTGAAATCGTTAAACTAAGTAGAATTAAGTTAGCGCCACTAAAAGCACGGCTGTCAATTGTAGTCGCTACCCCTGCTCTTGTTCTTACAATTCCTACCCCTGGAGAGTTTGCTAATATGGATGCCTGTAATCCAGTACCATAACGGAATGTAAATCCTATCGCATATACCCCAGTGCTTGGTATTGTATAAGTATTGTCTGTGTCCGAAAATAATGCAGCACTTCCTAAAGTTCTTTCAGCATTAAGGAAATTTACAGCTCTAAATCCAGATGGAAATAATCCTAAGCTTAATAAACTGATTCCAGCTGTTTTCTTAGCTGCGAAAATAGTCGGGTTCGTTGTAGCACCACTTGCTAATAGTGCCGGATTTGCTTGCTCAACTTCAGCTGTTGCTGTGTTATACATCAAGACATTATATCCAGTTGTAGTTGCGGTTGTAGGAACTGTTCTAACTTTCACGTCCCCGTTTACGTCTAATGTTGCTGCTGGTGTAGTCGTGTTGATTCCTACCTGTGAGAATGCCTGAGCTGCTATCAAAGATAGAACCAGAGTGGAAATTTTAGTTTTCATGTTATAAAAGTTTAAATTGTTATGGTACTAGTTAGTTTTGTAAAAATAAGCAAAAATCATGCCCGTGCGTTATATATTATTTAAATTTAATCTATGGTTTGTTAAAATATTTTAACAATTTACGAATTATATTTAATATAACACTACGTATTTTTACTATGAGTAAATATACTTAAAATTATTTTTGGAATAAAGGTAAATAAAAAAAAATTAATAAATCCCTTTTTGTTGAATAATTTTTCGTTAATAATAAAAATAAAGCTGTCGTATTAACCAACAGCTTTTCGTAAAATAATGGCATTTATGCATCATAATACCATTATTTTATGTTTTTTTTAAACCTCTAACTTTCCAGTAAAAATTCTTTATAGTTACCCAGGAAATCTACACTTGCGTGGATGGATTCTAATTCTTGTATTGCATTTTCGTGTAAGATAGGATGCCATTCTCCGGCTACATTAATATAGAAAAAATAATTCCCAAGCCCGGTCTTTAAAGTTCGTGATTCTATTTTGCTAAGATTCATTTTTCTCCAGGCAAATACGGATAATACTTGATGTAACCCCCCGGCATGATCTTCGGGAAGGGTGATTAATAAGCCTGATTTCTCTCCTAAAACTTCAAGGTTTTCATTTGTGTAAAGATTATGCTCTTTAGAAATAACGATAAATCGGGTATGGTTTTGTTCAAAATCCTGAATATTTCTATTGGTTATTTTTAGTCCATAAAGATTGGCTGCAAATTGGTTGGCAACAGCGGCAATCTTTTGATCAGGATTTTCTGATACGTATTTTGCAGCAGCAGCAGTTGATGAAAAATCTTGTCTTTGAATGTTTTTGTAATGAGTATCCAAAGAATGGAAGCTTTGAGCTAGAGCCTGAGGATGTGAATAAATTTTTTCAAGTTCTTCAATTCTGTTGCTAGGGTGGATCATTAAATGGTGAGCAATAGGCATTACTGCCTCTGCCTCTATCTTTATTGATGGTGTTTTATATAAATAATCCAGTGTCATAGATACCGTACCTTCAATTGAATTTTCCAAAGGGACAACAGCTTTATCAACCTCTCCTTTTTCTACCGCTTCAAAACAGTCTAAAATATTAGCCTGTGGCAAAAGATCTTCGTTTGGAAAAAGTTGTGTGGTTGCCAGCTGTGTGAAACTGGCGTGCGGACCTAGAAATGCAATCTTCATATCTCAATTAATTAAAAAAGTTTAGCAAAGGAAAGGAATTGTTTATTTTAAAAAAAATCCTTTTTGTATTTATATCTGTTAGATCTTATGGAGTAGTCCAGTTTTCTTCAATAAGTTGGAGAAGTTGATCCGGACATTTAATGATTTTACCGGTTTTTGAATCTAAGAAGAATAGGGTAGTGGAGGCTTCTGTAATTTTTAGACCTTCCTCATTATAAATTTCATATTCAAATTCTATTCTTACTCCGGGTATTTTTTTTATATAAGTGTGAATTTCTAATTTTTGATCGTACAAAGCTGGTTTTAAATACTTAATTTTATAATCAGAAACGGGTAACCAAATTCCCTGGTTTTCAATCTCATCATATGACATTCCTATGCTTCGAAATAGCTCTACTCTGCCAATTTCGAAATAGGCTGCATAGTTGCCGTAGTAGACATATTTCATGGGGTCTGTTTCTGCGTAACGTACTCGTATTGAGTGTATTGTGTGTATCATTTTGGGTCTCAAATTATACATACAAATATATTTTTAAATAATCAATACCTGCAATATTTTTTTTTGAAAATAAAAAATTAGACCTTTGTCTTCCTTCTAAACACAGTACTAACTTAACAACAATCGGGGCATAAAT